>NZ_CP009428.1:0-4800000 GCF_000758725.1 Paenibacillus odorifer | reverse complement strand
AGTAACGGATGGGGTCACCATTCGGGCCGCTAAATATATTACAGGGAATTTTGTTCCGGTCATCGGCAAAATGTTCGCGGATGCCACAGACACAGTAATCTCAGCTTCACTGCTGGTGAAGAATGCGATCGGCTTATCGGGTGTCATTATCATATTGTTCCTGTGTGCTTTTCCGGCAATCAAAATCCTGGTGCTTGCCCTTATCTACAACATAGCCGCCGCTGTGATGCAGCCGCTGGGAGAGACACCGATTGTAGTCTGTCTCCAGACGATTGGAAAAAGCATGGTGTACGTATTCGCTGCTTTGGCTGCTGTTTCCTTAATGTTTTTTATGGCGGTTACGATCATGCTGACTGCGGGTAACTTGACCGTAATGATGAGGTGAAGCAACAAAAACTTTAGGAGGGAAACCATGAGCTGGTTGGGCGATTGGCTGCGGGAGATCATCCTGGTTGTGCTGTTGGCGTCATTTGTTGAATTGCTGCTCCCAAGCAAATCCATGGAGCGTTATGCAAGATTGGTGCTAAGTCTCCTAATCCTGCTCACGATGCTCAGCCCTATCGTCTCTCTCCTGAAAGGTGATGCAATCTCCGAACTGAGTGTCGCTATGGGACAGCAAGAGAAAGAAGGCGGTTTGTTCACTGGCGGAGGGAAGGGAGACCCATCCTTGGAACAGATTCTGGCAGATGGGCAAAAGCTTGCACAAGGCCGTCAGGAACAGAGTCTGCAGCTCGCTGCCGAAGAGGTGGCGGGTCAGATGAAAGAGCAGATTATCAGCGAGACCGGCAAACGCGGGGTTAATGTCACCGTAACGCTGGGCATGGGGAAGTCTGGCGGCACCGGTAACGAAGACGTCCCTGTCATTTCTAATGTAAAGGTCTCTATGCCTCAGACATCGGCTAACTCCCCGGGTACTTCCGGAGCTTCCAGCACAGCGACTACAGCACCCATTACAATCACTCCTGTAGCACCTGTAGAAGTTAAAATTGGCGCTAATCCGGCAGATAACGTAGAGAGTGAAGCAACATCATCAGATGAACCTAATAAAGCAGTGAACGGAACTGTGGCGGAAGACAGCGCGTCCTCGAGTGAAATGGAGTCCATTGTAAAGCTGCTGGAACTGAAGTGGGATTTGGATCCCAAAGTCATTCAGGTGGATGGCAGCGTGGCTAGTAACGTCAAATCATGAGCTTGCAGTTTCTAAATAACTATAATTTTTAGGAGGGATGGGAGTGGGCAATTGGCTGAAAAAGCTTGAGCAGTGGGCTGGGGGTGGGGCCGGCAGTCCGAAGAGAAGCCATACCTTTCGCTGGCTGATCATTCTGGGTCTGCTGGGCGCAGCGATCATGCTATTCAATTCCTTCGTCAATGTGAAGAGGATTGATAACGAGAATACAGGGCGCGAGCCGCCGCTGAATCAGTCCTCACAAACGGCGTTGGTGCAGAGTGATCCAACCACAACAACCAATTCGTTCGACAGCATCGAACTAGCGATGGAGAACCGGATGAAGGAGATTTTGGAGAAAATCGTTGGCGTCGGTACGGTCGATATCATGGTTACAGTGGAGTCTACAGAAGAAATTGTCGTGGTGCGTAATATGAATGACTCCCAGCAGCTTAGTGAAGAGACGGATGCCAGTGGGGGGAAACGTCATACGACACAATATACGAGGGATGGCGAAATCGTAACCTACTCGCAATCAGGGGACGAAACACCCATTGTGACGAAGCGGATTAAACCTCAGGTACGCGGCGTACTGGTAGTTGCCAAAGGGGCAGAGAACAAGGTTGTTCGTGGACTCGTCGAGCAGGCTATAGAAAAAGGCTTGAACGTCCCGATCCAGCGCATTTCAGTAGTACCACGCAAACAAGAGTAGCAGGAGAAAGTCAATAAGTGAGTGCTTCCGAAGCAGCCACTAGATTAAATTTTAGGAGGAATATGGAATGAACGGCAAAAGACAAACGATATGGTTGGTTTCTATGCTCAGCTTGATGGTGGTCCTCTCTGCATACTATTTATTCACTGAAGACTCAGGTGCTTCGATTCCAAAAGACACGGCTGGCACAATGCAGGTTGATTCCCTGAAAGACACAGCAGGTGCAGCGTTGCCAACGGTTGGTGACAAAGGTGTTGTTGTGAACGAAGTTGTTAGTCAAGGCGATGTTGTTGCTGATGAAGGCGTTGTAGATAGCACTACTGGCGCCGCTACTACGGACGACAGCGCTACTGCCGCCAAAACGGATGACAGTGCTGCTACCGCTAAAACGGATGATAGCACTACTACTGCTAAAACGGACGACAGTACAACTACAGCTGCTAAGGACGATAGCAGTAAAGCTGCCGCAAATAGCAGTGACTCAGAGAAGGCAACAACCGACACTGCTGCTAAAGATGCCGCGAAAACAGATACATCTGCTAAAGATACAGCCGCAAATACAACCACCAAGACTCCAGCCAAAAATGACAAAGAAATTCTCGATGAAGTAGCTTCTCAAAGTGTATCGGCGAGCAGCATGTTCACTAACTACCTTTATGAACGTGAGCAAAAGAATCTTAAGAACCAACAAGACTTGCTTGCTTTGATTAATGACATGGATAAAACACCTGCTGATAACGCAGTCGCTCAAGAACAACTTCTCAATCTTGAAGAAAAAGAATCCAAAATTACCGGTATCGAAGAACAGCTTCAACAAAAATATGGAGAAGCGATTGTAAAGGAAGAAGCTGGAGACAGCTACAAAGTAGTCGTTCTCAGCGACAAACTGGATGTAAAGCAAGCCGTTAGTATCGTGGATCTCGTAATGAAGGAACTGAGCGTGTCTCAAGATAAAATTAGTGTACAATACGTTTCCGAGCAATAATAAGCTGTAAAATTAAAAGAAAAATGACGAAAGAGCTCGGGTTGCCCCGGGCTCTTTCCATTTTTACCGATTGTGATATAATACATAAAGTTATCTTGTCCGCTTAAGAAGTGGCTTCGAGAGAAAGCTGAAGGAGTGAACTGATATATGTTCAAGTTGAGCGAAATTAAGGAATTGATTAAATTGCTGGACCAGACCTCCTCTGTACATGAGTTGGAGATCGAAAGCGAAGGAATGAAGCTTGCAATTCGCAAACCGGATCGCCCTGAAGCTGATGGAACAGCAGTACAGGCGACTCCTTATGCTGCCTATCCCTTTACGCCTGCCCCGCAGCCGCAGAGCGTACCGCAAGTATCCTATCCGGTAGTTGGTGAAGTTCCTCCAGCGCAGCAGCCACAAGCAGCTGATGAAGGCAAACTACATAAAATTGTGTCTCCAATGGTGGGGACCTTTTATAGTGCCGCTTCTCCGGAAACGCCTTCGTTTGTTAATATTGGAGACCGTGTAAGTGAAAAATCAACGGTTTGCATTATCGAGGCGATGAAACTGATGAACGAGCTGGAAGCGGAGATCAAAGGTGAAATCGTGTCTGTACTTGCTGAGAACGGTCAGCTTGTAGAATATGGTCAACCACTATTCTTGGTTAAACCGGAATAAATACCGCAGACTACTTAAGGAGCGGAAGCTTCGCAAAACTTTGGGAGGAAACGCATGAACATTCAAAAAGTGTTGATTGCCAACCGCGGCGAAATCGCGGTCCGCATTATTAGGGCCTGCCGTGAACTGGGCATTTCCACCGTCGCGGTCTATTCGGAACCCGACCGGGATTCACTGCATGTCCGGTTGGCTGATGAAGCTTACTGCATCGGTCCGATGCCGGCCAAGGACAGCTATCTGAACTTTACAAATATTATGAGTGTAGCCACCTTAACGGAATGTGATGCCATCCATCCTGGCTATGGATTTTTAGCTGAAAATGCGGATTTTGCAGAGATTTGTGAATCTTGCAATATTATCTTCATAGGACCTTCTCCAGATGCCATAAACCGTATGGGTGACAAGGCTGTAGCGAAGGAAACCATGAAACTGGCTGGAGTTCCGATTATCCCGGGCTCAGATGGTCTTGTAGGCGATGTAGAGGAAGCTGTCATGCTGGGCCGCGATATTGGTTACCCAATCATCGTTAAGGCTACTGCAGGTGGCGGAGGTAAGGGAATACGGATTGCTGAGGACGAGGAATCTTTGGTGAAGCAGATCACTGCTGCACAACAGGAAGCACAAAAGGCGTTTGGTAACGCTGGTGTATATCTGGAGAAATTCCTAACAGGCATGAAGCATGTGGAGATTCAGATTATTGCAGATAAACATGGCAATGTAGTGCACTTAGGTGAACGGGACTGCTCCGTGCAGCGTCGTCGCCAAAAGCTGATTGAAGAGGCACCTTGTTCAGTGCTCACACCTGAAATTCGTGAAGCAATGGGTAAAGCAGCTGTTCGAGCAGCGCTTGCCGTGAATTATTCGGGAGCCGGAACACTTGAATTCCTGCTTGGACCGGATGGACAGTTTTACTTCATGGAGATGAATACTCGTATTCAGGTCGAACATCCAGTAACGGAAATGGTTACAGGTGTGGATTTGATTAAGGAAATGATTTCTGTAGCAGAAGGCAATCCGCTGTCATTCACTCAGGAAGATATCGTGATTAATGGCTGGTCGATTGAATGCCGTATAAATGCTGAAGATCCAGAGCGTAATTTCATGCCTTCACCAGGAAAAATCGGCTTTTATTTGCCACCCGGAGGCCTTGGCGTTCGTGTAGATAGTGCGGCGTACCCAGGATATACGATTTCCCCTTTCTATGATTCTATGATTGCAAAACTGATTGTATGGGCTCCTACACGTCAGGAAGCGATTGCGAAGATGAAGCGCGCCTTGGCTGAATTCGCCGTGGAAGGCATTCATACTACCATCCCTTTCCATCAGAAACTGTTGGAGCATCCTGTATTTTTGGATGGTAACTTTGACATTAAGTTTCTTGAAGAGTATGAAATTTAGGACGACTTCGGTTTGTTTGTCATAAAGTTCGTCAAATGATATAGTATGTTTAATAAGAGACGTGCTTTACGCTTGAAATCATGAACAATCTTTCTTGAAAGGTGTGAAGTCTAAAATGAGTACATTGCCGACAGAATACGAACGGACGGAAATCGGTGAAATCCAGATTGCTCCTGAAGTAATCGAGGTTATTGCAGGTCTGGCGACCGTTGAGGTTAAAGGTGTAGCAGGTATGAGCGGCGGTTTCGCCGGTGGTATTGTTGAACTTCTTGGACGTAAGAATCTGTCCAAAGGAGTTAAAGTAGAGGTTGGACAACGTGAAGCTGCGGTGGATGTTTCTGTAATTATTGAATATGGCAATCGCCTTCCTGAAGTGGCTGCTGAAATTCAACGCAATGTTAAGCGCTCCATCGAGACTATGACTGGTCTGACTGTTGTGGAAGTGAATGTGCATATTCATGATGTGCAATTCAAGAACAACAACACTGTAGACAAGAACGAAGAAGCTGAAACGATTCTTCGTGTGAAATAGCAGTCATCGTTCTTCCATAAACCCCCGACAGCAAAGTCGAGGGTTTACTCTAATTTAAGGAGGTTATGAGACTCGTGGCAAAAATTTTGGACAGACTTTTGCTGTTTGTCTACAGCTTAAGTATCGGAATACTATCTGTTATTGCCATCCTCCTCTTAAGCGGTGCGATTCCTAGAACTTTGGAGATTGAGAATGGACCAGCAGCTTATATTACAGCAATAATAGTAGCAGTTGTCTTGTTCCTTCTGAGCATCCGATTTTTCTACATCTCTCTGCGCCGTGATCGCGCTTCATTGCCTTCGGTCGATCAGCGTACAGAGTATGGGGATATCCAGATTTCAATGGAAACTATTGAGAATCTGAGTCTTAAGGCTGCTGGTAAAGTGAAGGGAATCAGAGATCTCAAGTCACGTATTCGTGTCTCTCAGGCTGGCCTTGAAATTACAATTCGTGCAGTAGTGGACGGTGAGCATTCATTACCGCTGCTTACGACAGAAGTACAACGTCAGGTGCATGATTTCGTGCAGGAGACAACGGGCATTCCGGTTGCTGATGTGTCTGTATATATTGCTAACCTCACGCAGTCTCCAAGCTTCAAAAGTCGAGTGGAATAGAGGTGAGTTTCCCTTATGTCTTGGAAAGAAGTATGGGAAAGTCACGGGGGTAGAATCGCCGGAGTGACTTTCGGCATTGGTCTGGGTTTGATTTATTTAATTTGCGGTTTTTGGGATATGCTGTTCTTTGCACTGGTAGTGTTCATCGGATATACGCTCGGCAAAAGAAAGGATACCGCGCAAGCGCCCCTGTTTCAATGGCAGGAGTTGGTTTCGCGATTATCCGGACGCTGGCGTCCCTTTAAGTGAACCGCGATAGTCTTTTTCCCGGAGCAGGAAACCGTAAGTTTGTGTTGTCCGTTGCCCCCGGAAGAAAGGCATTGCGGTTTTTTTGCGACAAGGGATAGGTATATTTGCGAGCTTCCTCTGAAGGTATCTTCGCTTTGTGCAATAATCCTCACAGGATTAGGGAAAGAATGAATAAGTGTGAAGCGATATTTAGGTCGTAGACGTTGTTGCAGTACAAGTGAATATTTTAATGCGATATAAGATTTTAGGAGGAACACATGAAAAGACGTATAGCTAGAGAGATTATTGTCCAAAGCCTGTATCAGATGGAAATGAACGATGTGGAAAGCGCGGAAGCCGTAGAAATGCTGCTCGAGGAAGCTTCAGAAGAGAATGAAACCGAACGTGTAATCACGGACGAGATTCAGCTTAAACACTATGTGGTAGAGCATGTGAATGGGGTATGGGAGCACAAGGTAGCGATCGACGATATACTTGAACATTACCTGAAGGGCTGGCAAATGAGCCGTCTGTCACGTGTGGATCGTCAGATTCTACGTTTAGCAGCGTATGAAATGGTGTTCGCTAATGATGTGCCTGCGAAGGTTGCGGTGAATGAAGCGATCGATTTGGCCAAGCATTTTGGAACGGATGATTCCGGGAAGTTTGTTAACGGAGTACTCGGCAAGATGATCCAAGAGATAGATACTATTAAAGCTGACCATTCTTAATTTATAAACCATAGTAAAGTATATAAAAGGGGAGAGACTAACATGACAGCAGCAATCATCAGTGGTAAACAAGTATCCGAGGAAATTCGTATTAGCATTGCCCAAGAGGTTGCTGAACTGGCGAAACGCGGCGTAAAGCCCGGTTTGGCTGTTATTCTAGTAGGTGAAGACCCGGGATCTCAGGTTTATGTTCGCAATAAGGAGAAATCTTGTATCAGCTTAGGATTCCATTCGGAAGTGCATAAATTGGATGAATCCACTTCTCAAGAAGAACTTCTGGCACTGGTAGCAGAGCTAAACGGACGCGATGATATCGACGGAATTCTGGTTCAACTCCCATTGCCTAAGCATATCGAGGAGAAGGCTGTTATTGATGCAATCTCCGTGGAAAAGGATGTAGACGGCTTTCACCCTGTCAATGTAGGCAACCTGGTCATCGGTGCCGACAGTCTTCTTCCATGTACTCCTGCAGGAGTAATCGAACTGATCAAACGTACAGGAACAGGTATGGCAGGTAAACATGCCGTTGTAATTGGTCGTAGCAATATTGTAGGAAAGCCAGTTTCCCTCTTGTTGCAACGCGAAAATGCTACCGTAACTATGTGCCATTCCCGTACAGCTAATATGCAAGAGATTAGCCGTCAAGCGGATATTTTGGTTGTAGCGATCGGACGGGCTAATTTCATTGATGCTTCCTATGTGAAGCCGGGTGCTGTTGTCATCGATGTGGGCATGAACCGTCTGGATAACGGTAAACTCGCAGGTGACGTTGATTATGAAAGTGCAAAAGAAGTTGCCGGATACATCACGCCTGTTCCAGGCGGGGTTGGTCCGATGACTATTACAATGCTGATGAGCAACACGCTGATTGCGGCTAAACGCCGTCACGGCCTGGAATAGGGGTAAGATTCATGGCGGCAGAGCGGCAGGTTTATTCGATAAAAGAACTCAACCGTTATATCCGCATGAAGCTAGACTCGGATAATTTACTTTCGGATGTGTGGATTCGCGGAGAGATTTCCAACTTTACACATCATGGCAGCGGGCATATGTATTTCACACTTAAGGACGAGAGCAGCCGCATTAAAGCGATTATGTTCGCTTCTCATAACCAGCGGCTGCCTTTTATTCCGAAAGAAGGCGCTCGGGTAATTGCCAGAGGTAATGTGACCGTTTATGAACGGGATGGGCAATACCAGTTCTATGCCACACATATGCAGCCTGATGGGATTGGCAGTTTATATCTGGCCTATGAGCAGCTGAAGAGCAAGCTTGAAAAAGAAGGCCTTTTTGCAGAAGCTCGCAAGCGTTCGTTGCCGCGGTTCCCGAAGTGTATTGGTGTGATTACATCCCCAACAGGAGCAGCTGTACGAGATATTGTGATTACGCTTCAGCGGCGGTTTCCGCAGGTAGCTATTGTAATCTATCCCGTACTGGTGCAAGGCAAAGGCGCTGCGCCTTCGATAGTGAAGGCGATTGGCGCGCTGAACGCCATGGGTGAAGCCGACGTGCTTATCGTCGGCCGCGGCGGCGGTTCGCTGGAGGAGCTGTGGGCGTTCAACGAGGAGGAAGTCGCACGAGCGATATCGGCATCAAGGATTCCGGTCATCTCGGCCGTCGGCCACGAGACCGATTTCACGATTGCCGATTTCGCCGCCGACCTCCGCGCGGCTACGCCCACAGCGGCCGCTGAGCTGGCCGTGCCTCATGCCGGCGAGCTAGCTGCGCAGCTTCGCCAGCTGCAGCAGCGGCTGCGCCAAGCGCTGCAACAACGCGCCCAGCGTGGACGCGAGCGCCACTCGGTGCTGCAGCGCTCGCTGGCGCTGGCAGGCCCGCGCCGGACGCTGATTCAGCACACGCAGCGGTTGGACATGCTGCGTGAGCGGCTCCAGCGCTCAGCGGATGCACGGCTCAGCCGTTCCCGCGAGCGTAAGGCGGTGCTGCATCACAGTCTGCAGCGGTTCCATCCGCGCGACAGTGTTGCCGCAGCACGTCAGCGCACGGACAGCATGCGCCGTGAGTTAATGGGCGCTATGCAGGCTCGTTTGCAGGAGAAGCGATCTCGCTATGTGGCAGAGATTCGTCACCTGGATGCGCTGAGCCCGCTAAAAGTAATGTCGCGCGGCTACAGCTTAGTGTATGACGAGGCGGAAGAACATTTAATCAAATCGCTGACCGAAGTGCAGCTTGGCGATCTTGTGGTGATAAAGATGAATGACGGACAGCTGAACTGCCAAGTATGGGGGATGAAGGAGGATGGCAAAGACGATGACGAAGGAAGCGGAACTTGATTTTGAAGGCGCTATGGACCGACTGGAGGAAATCGTTCGTGAGCTTGAACACGGCGACGTTCCTCTGGAGAAGGCCATCGATTTATTTCAGCAGGGCATGAAGCTGTCGCAGCTTTGCGGCAGCAAGCTGGAACAAGTAGAGCGTAAGATCGAAATGATTACCCAAGAGGACGGAGAACTGCGCAAAAAGCCGTTTGGTGCACGTCTGGAAGGGGACGCCGATGAATCGCTTTGAGAATGATCTGGAGGGAAGGTCCGCAAGTGAAAGCATGCGGCAGCCGCTGGAGGATTACATCGCATCGATAAGTGATTTGCTCTCACAGGAGCTTGAGACTATTCTTCCCGCAGCATGGACGGTTCCGGAAAATTTACAGCAAGCGATGAAGTATTCGCTAATGGCAGGGGGCAAACGCCTCCGGCCGCTGCTTGTGATCGCTGCTTGTGAATCACTGGGAGGCAGCCGTGAAGCAGCCTTGCCTATTGCTGCTGCTATTGAGATGGTACATACCTACTCGTTGATTCATGATGATCTGCCTGCCATGGATAATGATGATTATCGGCGCGGCAAGCTGACGAATCATAAAGTCTTTGGTGAAGCGTCAGCTATTCTTGCGGGTGATGCGCTTTTGACCCATGCTTTTTACAGTGTGGTACAAGCCTCCCGTAAATTTGGCATCCCTGCTGATAATGTTTTATCCATAGTGGAGGATCTGGCGGAAATGGCGGGTCCACGCGGCATGGTCGGCGGTCAGATAGCAGATATGGAAGGCGAGCAAGGACTAACAGATCTTGCACAGCTGAAGTATATTCATCTGCATAAAACCGGAGATTTAATTATCTTTTCGTTGTTAGCCGGCGGACGTATCGCAGGGGCAACAGAGAAGCAGCTTGAAGCTCTGCGTGATTTTGGCACAAGCATCGGACTCGCTTTTCAAATTCAGGATGATATTCTTGATTTGGTTGGAGATGAAGGCAAGCTTGGTAAAAAAACAGGCAGCGATATCAAACAGCAGAAGGTAACCTACCCTTATTTTATTGGGTTAGAGGAATCTCGTGCTGAGGTGAAGCAGCTTACAGAAGCAGCTCAAAATGCTGTGCTGAATGGCGGTTTTTACGACAACCAGCGCCTGCTGGAAATTGCAGATTATTTAATGGCACGTGATCACTAAGTATGAACTTTCGAAGCGGCTGTATTTCGACAGCCGTTTCGTTTGTGTTATAATGGTTTTTATATATTTTACAACATCTAGGAAAGCGGGGAACTATTCGTGCTGCTTCCACAAATAAATGATCCACAACAACTGAAATCACTGTCAGTCGAAGAATTAACTACTCTTGCAGAGGAAATTCGACGATTTCTGATTGAGAAGCTTACAGCAACCGGCGGGCACCTCGGTTCTAATCTGGGGGTGGTGGAGCTCACGCTGGCCTTACATTATTGCTACAACAGTCCTCGTGACAAAATGATCTACGACGTTGGCCACCAAGCCTATGTCCACAAAATACTGACCGGCCGTCAAGATCGCTTTGATACCCTGCGCAAATATCAGGGATTGTGCGGCTTTGTTAAGCGCTCTGAAAGCGAACATGATGTGTGGGAAGCTGGACATAGCAGCACCTCTTTGTCGGCAGCGATGGGGATGGCTATGGCTCGTGATCTTAAAGGCGAAGACAACAAGGTAATTGCCGTGATTGGTGACGGTGCGCTTACCGGCGGGATGGCTTTTGAAGCGCTTAACCACATTGGCCATGAGAAGCGTAAGCTGATGGTTATTTTGAACGATAATGAAATGTCGATTGCTCCGAATGTAGGGGCGATGCACAATTATTTAAGCAAAATTCGTTCGGACCGTCATTATTTGCGTGCTAAAGACGAGGTTGAAGGGCTGCTTAAGAAGATTCCGGCCATCGGTGGACGATTAGCGAAAACCGCTGAACAGTTAAAAAACAGTCTTAAATATATGATGGTACCCGGAGTATTGTTTGAAGAGCTTGGCTTTACGTATCTTGGGCCAGTGGATGGACATGATCTGGAGAAAATGATCGACACCTTCCATCAAGCAGATAACGTGGCGGGTCCTGTGCTTGTGCATGTGCTGACGACCAAAGGCAAGGGCTACAAACCGGCTGAGACTGATTTCTATAAATCGCATGCCATTTCCCCTTACAAAATTGAGTCGGGTCAGGCACTTAAAGCTGTAGGTCCTCCAATGTATACCGAAGTATTTGGCAGTACGCTGATTGAGCTGGGACGTGAAGATTCGCGCCTGATTGCAGTTACCCCTGCGATGCCAGGCGGTTCAGGGTTGTTTCCTTTTGCGAAGGAATTTCCGGATCGCATGATTGACGTCGGTATTGCCGAGCAGCATGCAGCAACCCTGTGTGCAGCTTTGGCTATGGAAGGGATGAAGCCGGTATACGCCGTGTATTCTACCTTCATGCAGCGTGCCTATGATCAGATCGTCCATGATATTTGCCGCCATAACGCCAATGTTATGTTCGCCATTGACCGTGCTGGATTTGTGGGTGCGGATGGTGAGACTCATCAGGGTGTGTACGATGTTGCTTTTATGCGCCATATCCCTAATATGGTGATGATGATGCCGAAAGACGAAAATGAGCTGCGTCATATGATGAAGACGGCACTTGAATATAATGACGGTCCAATTGCTTACCGCTATCCGCGTATTAACGGAACAGGCGTGGCAATGGATGCTGAACTGCATACCCTTCCTATAGGATCATGGGAACGACTGCGTACAGGAGAAGGATATGCTGTGGTGGCATGTGGTCCTATGGTTCAAGTGGCTGAAGAAGCCGCTGATTTGCTGAAGCGGGAAGGGATTCAGGTGGGTATTGTGAATGCGCGTTTCCTGAAGCCGCTTGATAACTCCATGCTTCTTGATTTGGCTCATGCTGGAACCAATATGGTTGTTATTGAAGAGGCTTGCCAAGCGGGAAGTCTCGGCAGTGCGGTATTGGAATTCTACGCGGAGCATGAAATTTATGACGCTCGTGTACATCTGATGGGTGTGCCCGACATCTTCGTGGAGCATGGCTCCATTAAAGAACAACGTCAGCAAACAGGCCTTACCGTAGAAGCGTTATGTGCACGTATCAAGTCCATGATGGCTCTAAGTGCTTATAATTACAAAACGACTTCGTCTTCCTAAGTGGAAGCCGGAAATTAGTAACCCTTGAACGATCGGGAGATGACCATGGAACACCGTAAAGAACGGATTGATGTACTGCTTGTGGAGCAAGGTTTTTATGAAAGCCGGGAGAAAGCTAAAGCTGCTATTATGGCAGGGTTGGTGCTCGCGGATGAGGAACGTATTGAAAAAGCTGGCATGAAGGTCTCGCGGGAGTCTACCCTTAAGGTTAAAGGCTCTGTGCATCCGTATGTCAGTCGTGGAGGCCTAAAGCTGGAGAAGGCTCTTCGCCAATTTAATATTGATCTTACCGGACGGAACATGCTGGACATTGGTGCTTCCACTGGCGGCTTCACAGATTGTGCGCTTCAGAATGGTGTAAGCCATGTGTATGCCATTGATGTTGGCTATAACCAGCTGGATTGGTCACTGCGTAATGATGAGCGAGTGAGCGTCATGGAGCGTACGAACTTCCGGTATATGACACCTTCAGATTTGCAGGGTCCTGTTCCGGACTTTGCCAGTATTGATGTTTCTTTTATATCCTTAAAAATAATTCTCCCACCCCTCAAAGCCTTGCTGCAACGTCCAGCAGATATCGCTGCACTCATCAAGCCGCAATTTGAGGCTGGGCGTGAGAAGGTTGGAAAATCAGGTGTGATTCGTGATTCCGCGGTCCATAAAGAGGTATTGATTAATGTACTGACTATGGCTGCAGAGTTAGGATTCGGTCTACATGGATTAACCTTTTCACCAATTACAGGCGGAGAAGGCAATATTGAGTTTCTTGCTCACTGGAGACTGACGCCAGAAGTGGTGGAAGGCGAAGAAGTATCCGTACAGCCGGCAGCTGCTGTTGCAGCAGTCATTCCAGTGGAGGACTTCGCTTCCCTTGCTGATGAAGTGATTAAGCAGGCTACGAGTACTTTTAATGTGAGTTCTACTCATGGAAACTCCCCGCGCCGCTAGAGCTTTATGAACACCCCGTCAACCTCAAATGGTCAGCGGGGTGTTTTGCAGATTTGCTCAAATGGATTGAATTTATTAAAATAAAGACCCGGTATAAAATCCGGGTCTTTATATTTTGAATCTTTTTTGGATTTACTGTGCTCGTTGTAATTGTAAAATGCTGAATTAGCGAATAATATCAATTATGCGGAAAGCTCGTAAAAAAACAGCTTAGAAGCAGGATTTACCAGGGCTTCACGCGAATAAATCACCGAGGTGATTGATAGTGGCGGGTAGCTCTGACAAGGTCGTTATGGCGTTTATTGGGGTAGCATTATCGATTTTTATAATATATCGGGTATATGTATGGCTGCAGAGTTCTCCGCGTTCTTTTATGAAGGATCAGATTCCGTTCAATAAAGTGATTATTCCACATCCCTCTATTGATATACTTGAGGATGAAGGATATGAGGTCGTTGGAGGGAAATTAAAAATCCCCTTGTCTTTCAACGTAAATGGGGCGCAGATGTATAGCCGGTTATTTATAGATTATGTGGCGACAAAAGAGGAAGGATCGTTATATTTAGTTATCCTTTCCAGACCACGCAAGCCTTTGGATTTCACTGGCAGCGGCTTACGTGATACCTTGCTTCCCTACCTGCTGATCTATCCGGAATGCAGCGGCGTTCTATATGTTAATGTAGCAACAGCATCGATCCATGTAATTAAGCTTGGCAAAGACGATGGAGAATCAAACTGAGTCCATATTTTTTATATACCAGGAGGCAACAATGAAGGGACAACGACATATTAAGATTCGTGAAATTATTACACAAAAGGATATCGAGACACAGGACGAGCTTGTGGAAGCCTTGCGTGAATCAGGTTTTCAAGTTACTCAAGCCACAGTATCTCGAGATATAAAAGAGCTGTTGCTCATCAAGGTACCCATGGATGATGGAAGATATAAATATTCACTTCCAACGGATCAACGGTACAATCCCATTCAGAAGCTTAAGCGCGTTCTTGTGGATAATTTTGTGCAGATCGATTCCTCGGCTAATCTTGTGGTGATGAAATGTTTACCAGGTACGGCTAACTCTGTCGCTGCTTTGATTGATAATATTGACTGGCCGCAAATTATGGGAACCCTTTCTGGTGATGATACAATCCTTATTATTTGCCGTTTACCTGAGGACAGTAAGACTGTAATTTCACAAATCATGGGTTATATTTCTTAATTATAATTAATCAGATGCCTGTCATCTTCTCGGAGGTGCTCTATTAGTGTTAGAAACCTTGTCTATACGCAATCTTGCCGTCGTTGAGGCGGTTGATGTGCATTTTTATCCTGGCTTCCACGTGCTTACGGGAGAGACCGGGGCAGGTAAATCCATTATTATTGATGCGCTTGGATTGATTGTTGGAGGCCGCGGTTCAGCGGATTCCATTCGTTATGGTTGTGAAAAAGCGGAGATGGAGGCGCTCTTCAGTCTTCCCAGCGGTCATCCCGTTTGGGAGACTTTGGAGCGTCTTGGCATTGAGGCCCAGCGCGAGGAGCATCTTATTATACGACGCGAGCTTACCTCTCAAGGTAAAAGTACATCACGTGTAAATGGACAGATGGTCAATCTTACCATGCTTCGCGAGATCGGCGAGCAGCTGGTTAATATACACGGCCAGCATGAGCACCAGAACTTGCTGAAGGCGGAACGGCATCTGGGACTGCTGGATACATACGGAGAACCGATTATTGGTCCGCTAAAGGCAGTTTTTCAGGAAAGGTATTCTGCCTTCGCGAAGGTGGAGAAAGAGCTGCGAGAGCTGCAGGAATCCAGCCAGAAGGCATACCAAATGCTCGACTTATATCGTTTTCAGCTTGAAGAAATTTCATCCGCCGGATTAAAACCGGGAGAAGATGAATTACTTACCGAAGAACGGGTCAAACTATCCCACAGTGAGAAAATGATGGATTCCGTATCGGGTGCATATGAGCTGCTTTACGACAGACAAGGCTTGGAATCGATCGGTAATGTCATTTCCAGACTTGAGGATGCAGTTCGTTACGATGAGAAGGGTCTGCGAACAGTGCTCGAACAGCTGCAGTCCTCATATTACCAGCTAGAGGATGCTGCTTTTCAGCTTCGTGATTACCGGGAAAATATCGAGTTCAATCCGATGCGACTTGAAGAAATCGAGAATCGTCTGGATTTGATCACTGGACTCCGACGTAAATATGGAGAGAGTGTAGAACAGATTTTGGCTTATTATGAACAAATTCACCGGGAAACTGATTTGCTTGAGAATAAAGATGAATATCTGGAGAAACTGACGGCGAAGCGCGATTCGCTGCTGTCTGTATTAATGGAAGCAGCTACGGAATTAAGTGAAGCACGCAAGCTTTGTGCTGCTGATCTGGCCACCCAAGTGGAGGGTGAGCTTAAAGACCTTCAAATGGAAAGAACCTCGTTGCAGGTCAAATTAGACACGCTGGAGGACCCCCGTGGAGTGGAATACAATGGTCGGCGTATTCGCCTCACAAGACAAGGGATAGACAGCGCAGAATTTATGATATCCCCTAACCCGGGCGAACCCCTGAGACCTCTTGGCAAAATCGCCTCTGGTGGTGAGCTGTCGCGTATTATGCTGGCAATGAAAAGTATTTTTGCGCGCCATGATGCAATTCCAGTTCTGATTTTTGACGAAGTGGATACCGGTGTCAGCGGCAGAGCCGCTCAGTCCATCGCAGATAAGCTGTTTAAGCTATCCTCTACCTGTCAGGTGTTCTCCATTACTCACTTGCCGCAGGTGGCTTGTATGGCTGACCATCAGTACTTAATCCGCAAAAAGGTTGAGGATGGAAGAACCATGACTGAAGTGGAATCCCTAACAAACGATGGACGTGTAATGGAGCTGGCCCGGATGCTGGGTGGCGTAGAAATTACCGAAAAAACATTGCATCACTCGCAGGAAATGCTTAATCTGGCCGAGGCAAGTAAGGCTGCAACAAGCTAAGCGGAGCAATGATTGACAGTAATAAAAGCCTGGGGGCAAGGTTATCTTATAGGTACGCAATTGGCGACCACCTTTTTCGTCAAGCGAAAGAAGCAAAAGGGAGCGTGACAGCCATTGAAGCCTAACCTCAGGAAGTTAATGCCAGGCCTTTTATTTGCCTTCTTTCTTAGTTTATCGGGCATAACGGGAACAAATCTAAGTTCTGCTGCACCACTGCATGGTGAACCAGCCAAGGTGACTGCACAAGGAATTCATTCCGAGCTTAAGGTGATCCCGGGAGGTCAAACGATCGGTGTGAAAGTGAAATCAGCAGGTGTTTTGGTTGTTGGTCATCATCTGATTGAAGTATCAGAGAAATCTAAGCTTTCCCCAGGAGAGGTCAGCGGTTTAGTGCCGGGTGATCTGATGATCTCCATGAATGGTGAGAAATTGGATGAGTTGTCCAAGGTGGCCAAGCTGGTGGATCGTGCTGGTAAAGCGAATAACCCCTTGACCATTGTCTTCAAACGCGGGGGTAAAGAGCATACAGCTAAGCTAAAGCCCGCGTATGACATTCATGACAAAGTGTGGCGGTTAGGCCTGTACATTCGTGATTCAGCAGCGGGTGTCGGCACATTAACTTTTTATGCTCCCGAGCAAGGTGTATATGGAGCTTTGGGACATGTGATTACAGACATGAATACCGGTACCCCAATTGTTGTAGGCAGTGGTCATATTGTTCAGTCCAGTGTAACCTCCATATCCAAAAGCCAGGATGGCGATCCGGGCGAGAAACGAGCGCATTTTTTGAAAGAAAGCCAAGTGCTTGGAAATGTGGAGAGTAATACTGACTTCGGCATCTTCGGTAAAATGAGCTCCAATCCCGAGCACAGTCTTTACAAAGAACCGATTCCCGTGGCGATGAGTGATCAAGTCAAGGAAGGTCCTGCTGAGATCCTAACTGTAGTTGACGGACAGCAGGTGGAGCGGTTTAAGGTTGAGATCATTCATGTAGCACATCAGCAAACGCCAGCCACTAAAGGAATGGTGCTGCGAATCACCGATCCACGTCTTATCGATAAGACAGGCGGTATCGTTCAAGGCATGAGCGGAAGTCCTATCGTACAGGATGGCCGTCTCATAGGGGCGGTAACTCATGTATTTGTAAATGATCCTAAGTCCGGTTATGGGTGCTTCATCGAATGGATGCTTCAAGATTCAGGTGTGACCAAACAGGAGAATAGGTATTCATTAAATCTTAAGGCGGTTTAGCCTTAAGATTTTTTGTCGAACGATTACGAAGAACCTCGAACATTGAGATAAAATATTTAATTATAATCCAACGCAGAAAAAAAATAAAGAAAAATAATTTTCGACAGAAGGGAATTCGATCTCCATGTCGAAAACGTAAGAGACAAGAAAAAAATGTTATTTTCGAATAGCAGATATAATTAAGGAGGAAGCAGCCAGTGCAGAATATTGAAGTGTTGTTGGCCGATGATAACAGGGAATTTACGAATTTGCTTTCCGAGTACATTTCTGAGCAAGAAGATATGACCGTAACGGGTATCGCCTACAATGGTGAAGAAGTGCTTCAAATGCTTAGCGAAGCGCGTAAAATTCCCGATGTTCTTATTCTTGATATCATCATGCCGCATTTAGACGGCCTAGGTGTATTGGAACGTCTACGTGATATGGATCTGAATCCTCAACCGAAGATCATCATGCTGACTGCTTTTGGTCAGGAGAACATCACTCAAAGAGCTGTACAGCTTGGTGCATCCTATTATATTTTGAAACCGTTCGATATGGAGGTCCTGGCAAATCGTGTACGTCAGCTTGTCGGCTCTCAAGGCAGCATGAGCTCTTCCTCCAACATGTACAATTATTCGTCGACGTCCAGATCGAATGTAGTGCCGCTCTCTAAGGGCAAGAACCTCGACGCTAACATTACCTCGATCATCCATGAAATCGGTGTCCCAGCGCATATCAAGGGCTATCAGTACCTGCGTGAAGCGATCACCATGGTATATAACAATATCGAGATCCTTGGTGCGATTACGAAGACGCTCTACCCAGCAATCGCTGAGAAGTTCAAAACCACGCCTTCACGCGTAGAACGGGCGATTCGCCATGCGATTGAAGTGGCTTGGACACGTGGGAACATCGACTCCATCAGCCATTTATTCGGTTACACCATTAATATCTCCAAATCTAAGCCTACTAACTCGGAATTTATTGCCATGGTAGCAGACAAGCTGCGGATTGAACATAAGGTTAGTTGAAAGGGTTAGGGGTAGTGCGGGGTAAGGGATTGTAGGTTGATGGTAGGTGTTTACAGTCAGTATATAAAAACCGATAAACTTGTTTTGAAGCCGATAAACTTTTTCCATCTCACCCGATAAACCTTTTTGGTTTATTGGGTTTTGTTTTTATTTAAAGATTAGCCATCTTATAAATGGTGAAACTCAAGCAGGGACATAGAACAATCGGGCGAACTGGTTAGATAAACTAATTTTCTATCCAGATACAGAACTACATTTATGAGTTAAGTCGGAGGAATCTTCATGAATTATTACGAATCAGGTGTTGAAAGAATTAGGAATATTGATGCGAATTTATACATTGAAATTTCAAAAAAAAGATACGAAGAAGTAAGATCTAAGGGTGAATATGAAGCAGATGCTAATTTGATTGCAGAGTATTACCGTAGAGTCGGCGTGTTTTTGCAGTTTATCTCAAAGGAAGCAGCAAGTATATACATAGGAATGGATATGTTATTAGGTTTTAAGATGGAGGAAAATGAGTGGGACAGTTTCTTAGAAACGTGTCCGAATTTTAATAAAATTGATATTATGCTTATGAAATTAATAAGTATACATTATTTACGCTGGTGCTCTTTGCTTGATGCGCGCGACAATATCGCATTGCAGTTTCCAGATATATATGAACCGATGATCAAATTATTTGAGAGAGGTGGGGGACGGATTAATACGCATCACCACGAACTGGTTGGTGGATTTGGAGCTTTTTCACGCTCTATCCATGCAAATAGAGGAGATATGACCCCTTTTGATATAAGCGATGTTGCTCTAGAAAATATCATTAAGGAAGTAGAACTAGCAGAAGGTTACTTAGCTGACTATAAGAACGGCAATTTATCAGAAAATAATTGTATCCGCTGTGGTAACAAATTATTGATCCTACCAAACTTATCGGATTATGGTTATCAATGGTATAAAATTAAATGCGAGACTAAAGACTGTTTTGATAAAAATTTCTCATGATACTTCATTATAGTTATATCAATCAGAGTGTCCGCGGCATGAGCTATCAATAAAATCAATGCAGTAAAAAGACACTGAGATCTATTCATCAGTGTCTTTTTTTTGGATACTTTTCCACCAACATTTTATTTCATCGTTCTTGTAATCATTTCATTCAGAGGGTTGGAATTTAAAGCAACTTAATCAGCTCTTCTAGCTCATCAACCATACCTTTTGCAAGTTCAAAATTATTGTCTTTTAAAGCTAATTCTATTTTCATTTCAACTGCTTTTTTATTTTGTTCATTTTCTAAATAATCTTTATCAAAATGACTGGTATAAATCATCTTTCTGAATTTTCGCATACTCATTTTTCTAATCGTCTTATCGTCAATGATTAGTACATAATCCATCCCATTTACTACAGAATAGAAATCATGAGAAATCATGAGTATCGCACCTTTATAGTCTTCAATGGCTTTCTCCAGTGCGATTTGTGTATAGGTGTCTAAATGGCTTGTCGGTTCATCAAGAAGCAATAAGTTTGCTTTGCTAGCAGAAACTTTTGCCAATTGCAGTATATTTTTTTCGCCACCAGATAAAGATTCTATCTTTTGATTAAGAATTTCTCCTTCAAAGCCATAGTTTGAAAGATGTGCTCTAATCTCGTCATAAGTTGCAAACCCGGCATCGATGAAGTCTTCTAGTATGGTATTAGAATCCTTTAGCACTTCGTCTTGAAGCTGAGAAAGATAAGCCACTTTAATATCAGAATTCATTTTAATTGAATCATGATTATTTTTAAAGATATCTCGGAGTAAAGTCGTTTTCCCGGTACCGTTTGGACCGATAAGGGCTACTTTATCTGTAGGTTTCATCTCAAAGTTAACATTTTCTAAAATCAACTCATCAAAAGAAACACTATAATTATTCACATTTAAAACAGTGATGTCTTCTTCAAATTCATTGTCCACACCAAAACTGATTTTTGGTTGCTTAATATCAACGAATGGCGCTTTAATTTTTCGCGCTTCCAATCTTTCTTGAAACTTAACCCTAGCTTTTAACGCTCTTCCTCTAGAGGCTTCTGAATTATAGGTTGCGATCGCTCTAAGATTATCAATAATGTTATCGTATCTCTCTATCTCTTCTTGTTCAGCGACTGCGATTTCTTGTAACTCAATTTTCGTCTGAAGTAATGAGAAGTTATACTCAATATATCGCCCATCGAACTCTTGGATCTCCATGTTTTCAAGGTGTATAATTTTGTTAAAACAATGATTCAATAGATAACGGTTATGCGTAACCACTAGCAATATTCCTTTGTGAGCATTAATAAGATTTTTAAGTGCATTTAGGTTTTCAAAATCTAAAAATACATCGGGCTCATCCATAATCATTAAGTCTGGACTAGTCAGCATTTCCTTCATCACTTGAATAAGCTTGAATTCCCCACCACTTAGGTCGGATACCCTAGCATCTTTTAGCTTCAAGAGGTTGGCTAAATTTAGTTTCTTATTAATATTGCTTTCAAAATCATTTCCATCCATTAAATCAAAGGCATCTAGAGCTAATTGATACTTTTCGAGTAATGAATCAATATCTGATGATGTTTCCATTTCAGTGAGGATAGCTGTTATTTCATTTTGTATCTTAATAAATTCTTCTCCTATATATTCAAAAACTGTTGTTTCTTTAGATTTGTCAAGTTGCGAAAACTGACTTACATACCCAATTTTGCAGGTTGGGTCCATCTCTAGCTTGCCTTCGAACAAATATTTTTCTGGATCCATTAGTATATCGATCAGTGTACTTTTACCACTGCCGCTTGTTCCTATAAAAGCGCAATGTTGTGCCTCTTCAAGCGTAAATGAAATGTTTTTATATAGTTCTTTTTGCGGGAATGCGAAGGATAAGTTATCAACTTTTATCATAGTGTTACCTTTCTTAACTAAAAATAGTGACTATTATAAGATGTATTAAAGAGCACAGATTTTGAGTTTACCGTTGATAGAGTAACACTGTTTACAAGCAACTTCAATCATTTCGCATTAAAGTTGCTTGTGAAATTTTAAAATACAACTTAGAACAATATGATCACGCCTGCCCAGATAGCGTATTATAGCTCGATTACATCTGGCCAGTAGTTGGGTTGGCTGTGGCACGGAAAGAAGATTGCAGATGCGATTGTAGTAAATAACTCGGCCTACGTACCTGTACGCGCGATGTCCGAAGCGACCGGAGCAGGGGTGACGGTTGAAGGAAAAACGATAATAGTGGAGAGTAAGGAGACTGAGAAGGCAGCGCTAAAGGCAAGTATTGCTGCGGCTAAACTCCGGGAAAGATTAGCAGGGGCAGAATCAAGCGTTCAAGTTCTCAAAGAAGCGATCCAACTGGTGGAAACTACTGCGGCCGACCTAACAAGCGGAGCAGACTTAGAGGCTAGAAGAAACTATATCGCGGAGTTGAATAAACGTGTAGAGTTCATGGAAATAGAAATTTCGCAGATCAAGACGCAGCTCGGCGAATAATAAATGAATAATGACGAAAAGTCTCGCCATTACTGGTGCGGCTTTTTTTACTTGCAATTAGATAAATCCCTGCCATTCACACAAAACTCCACTTCACATAATAGACACTCATTTGGCAAATAATGTTTGACATGTGAGGAATGTCACTGATAAGATGATGTAAATTAAACCTAGTTGAATAATCGGATAAGGTTCTTTAGAGGATCTCATCATTTTTTTTTGCTCTAAATACCTATTAAATACATGAGTATAGTTTAATTTATATTTATCGGAAAGGGTGAATGGAGTGTCGGAGGAAACACTGGTTATCGAACATTTGAATAAAGTATTCGCCGCGCCTGCAGGTGATGTTATCGCATTAAGTAATATTCAGCTGAAGGTGAAAAAAGGCGAGTTGATTACGATTATAGGTCCCAGCGGCTGCGGAAAAAGTACCTTGCTAAAAATTGTGGCAGGACTGGATACGAGCTATAGCGGCACGGTTCTACTGAATGGCAAACAGATCGACGGTCCGAGTATTGAGAAGGGATTTATATTTCAAGAACCAAGACTTTTTCCGTGGTTGACGGTGGAGCATAATATTGCAGCAAATTTATCGCTTAAAAATCCAGAGGTTCGCAAAAAAGTAAATGAATTGATTGAACTTGTACGATTAAAGGGTTTTGAGAAATCCTATCCACGTGAGCTGTCAGGCGGGATGGCCCAGCGAGTATCTATTGCTAGGGCGTTGCTCCGTAATCCGGATGTATTATTGCTCGATGAACCTTTTGGCGCACTAGACGCTTTTACTAGATCACATCTGCAAGAGGTACTTCTTGATATTTGGCAGAGTAATAAGACGACTATGTTATTTGTGACTCATGATCTGGATGAAGCTGTATTTTTGGGTGAGCGGGTAGTCATTATGAATCCTCGACCTGGACATATTCGCAATATTCTTCCCATCGATTTACCGTTTCCGCGAAAAAGATCCAGTACTTCATTCCAAGAGTTACGTCGACTGGTTCTGAGTGAGTTTGAGAAGGTTGAAGAACCGGCAATCGATGTTGGTGCTGGTATCTAGATAAAGAGAGTCCATTTTTTATAAAAAGGGGAGAAATGATCCATGAAATTATTTCGTAATTCACTACTTGTTATGCTTGTTTTGTCTGTATTTGCAACGGGTTGTGCATCGAATGAAAAGAGCGCGGGAAAGAACGATGCGAACAAATATGAAGGTGTGACCATTAAAATTGGCGTGCAGGGCAGCGGGGGAATGTTTGGTAAAGCCCGTGAGGAAAAATGGTATGAGCAAGAATTTGATAAGCTGGGCGTCAAAGTAGAATGGACGGAATTTCAAAGTGGACCCCCAATGACAGAGGCGATCGCTTCTAATAAGTTGGACATAGCGACGCTTGGTAACATGCCGGTGATCGCAGCCCAAGCTGCGGGCATTCCTATTAAGATTATCTCACAAGTATTAGAAGGTACGAATAACGTTGCTCTTCTTGTACCTAGTAGTAGTACTGCTCAGAAACTGGAGGATTTGAAAGGTAAGAAGATAGCTGTTACAAAAGGCAGCAATGCTTACAACTTCCTTTATCGCGGTATTGAGGAATCAGGTCTTAAAGAAGCAGATTTTGAGATTATCCAGTTACAGCCTGATGAAGCACAACCTGCATTTGAAACCGGTGGCGTTGATGCATGGGCTACATGGGATCCATATATTACTCTAAATGCATTGACCGGTAAAGGGAAGGTTTTGACGGATGGTGAGCAATTGGGTGTCTTATCTCCTTCTTTTGTGATCTCCCGTTCAGCGTTCGCAGAGAAATATCCAGAACTAGTTACGCTTTATTTAAAAGTCACCAACAAAGCTATAGCTTGGGAGACAGATAATCGCGCTGAAGCGACTGAAAGATATGCGGCTGAGCGGAACATTCCGGCAGCGGTAATAGAAGGTACGTTTGAACGTTCCCAGATGATCAACATTCCAATTAGTGATGCTGTTGTTGAAGAATTGCAGAAGACAGCCAATTTTCAATTTAATATTAAGAACATTCGTAAAGAGATTGAAGTTTCTAAAATAACAGATAATCAATATATTGAAGCAGCACTGAAGGAACCTTTGAAGTAACGGATGAAACCACAGATGTAGAAAAGAGGTTGTTTATATGCAATTCAGTGCTGAAAAAGCTGTGATCTCGCCACTAATCCATAAAAAGAATCCAGTAAAGAAGCGTGGACTTTCCATCCAAACGACGAATATATTGCTTGGACTTATCTTACCAATTGCTTTGCTCCTGATTTGGGAGATAGCCGGAGCGATGGGAAAGTTAAATCCTATATTGCTGCCAAGGCCAAGTGAAATATGGCGGGAATTGGTTAGCTTGACCGCGTCCGGTGAGCTGGCGAAACATTTAGGCATATCTGCTTGGCGGGCACTGCTTGGTTTCTTAATTGGGGGAGGGCTTGGCTTAGCGGCTGGTTTGTGGGTAGGCTTTTCATACAAAACAGAACGTTTGCTGGATCCGTCGCTGCAAATGCTGCGCACGCTGCCCCATTTAGCAATTGCTCCACTATTTATTTTGTGGTTCGGATTCGGTGAAACCTCAAAAATATTGTTGATTGCCAAAGGTTCATTTTTCCCATTATACGTGAACACATTTCTAGGAATCCGTTCGGTGGACAACAAGTTGTTTGATGTTGGGAGAGTACTGCAATTCAGTAAATGGCAGATGGTGAGTAAGTTAATTATTCCAGCCTCACTGCCCAACATCTTTTTAGGTATCCGCTTGTCTGTAGGCATAGCTTGGCTTGGACTTGTCGTAGCGGAAATGATGGGCTCTAGCTCAGGTGTTGGCTATCTAATCAATGACGCGCGATCGTTTTCTTTGACCACAGTGGTATTTGTTGGGATCATCGTGTTTGCGGTAGTAGGTAAACTGTCAGATTCATTAGTAAAGCTGTTGGAATCGAGATTGCTAAGATGGCAGGACAGTTATAGAGGAGATAAAGGATCATGAGCAATCACCTATCCAGTAATAAAATAGAGCGTCACGACGATGGTTTAAGCTGGATTCCAAAAAAACTGCATGGTTGGATTGTACCTCTAGCTCTAGTGGTGATTTGGGAAGTGGCAGCTGCGCTCCATCTAGTCTCTGCGACGACATTGCCTGCTCCATCCTCCATTATTACGCAGTTCTTTTCTTTAATAGCTAGCGGTGAGTTGTTTCGACATCTGGGGATTAGCGCCTATCGGGCAGGACTTGGCTTTTTATTGGGATCTGCTACTGGACTGCTGCTTGGCTTATCTACAGGACTTGGGAAATTAGTAGAGCGTACACTGGATCCATCTTTACAGATGCTTCGAACGATTCCATTACTTGCCCTTATTCCGTTATTCATTTTGTGGTTTGGTGTGGGTGAGTTTTCTAAAATACTAATGATTTCATTAGGTGCTTTTTTCCCAGTTTATCTGAACACTTTTCTAGGAATTCGTGATGTTGATATCAAGCTTGTTGAAGTATCCCATATTTTCCAATACACAAGATGGCAGCTGCTTAGCAAAATGATTATTCCGGCTGCAATGCCTAATATTCTACTTGGTATTCGCTTATCACTTGGTGCATCGTGGCTTGTACTCGTCGTAGCGGAGATGATGGGAACAAGTGCGGGGATAGGCTATATGATTCAGGATGCCAGAGCTTATTCGCAAACAGATATAGTATTCGTTGGAATTTCAATCTTTGCAGTGATAGGAAAACTTTCGGATTCTGCAATTCGATTGCTGGAGAAAAGATGGCTGCATTGGCGTGATACATTCAAAGGTTAACGAACTCTAGAATTCGAAAGGCAGGGTCATTATGGGAACCAGAAAAGATCAGCTACATTTAGGTGCATTTATTTATTATTCAGGACATCATCATTATGGCTGGCGTCATCCGGAATCAGGAGCGGATAAGATCTTCAATTATAAATTTTATCGCGAATTGGCAAAAACCGCAGAGCGTGGAAAGTTCGATATGATGTTTTTGGCGGATTTGTTGTATGTGATGGGTGCGGATCAAGCTGCTTCGGGTATGCTGGACCCATTGACGCTGTTGTCAGCCCTTTCGACAGAAACAGAAAAACTCGGATTAACGGCTACCGTATCGACCACGTATAACGAACCTTATAATGTGGCTCGCAAATTTGCTTCTTTAGATCATATTAGTGAAGGCCGAGCAGGTTGGAATATTGTCACCTCCCAGCTCGATGTGGAAGCTTATAACTATGGGAAGCCGGAGCATCCAGAGCACGGACTTCGGTATAAAATGGCTCGTGAATTTGTTGAGGTGGCGACGCTTCTCTGGGACAGCTGGGAGGATGACTCTTTAATCGTTAACCGCGAAGAGGGACAATTTGCTGACGCGAAGAAGATCAAAGAAGTGGAATACAAAGGGGAGTGGTATTCTACAAAAGGAACCCTCAATGTTCCTCGCTCACCTCAAGGGTATCCTGTACTTATTCAAGCCGGATCTTCTGGTCCAGGACAAGAGTTTGCAGCTAGTTTTGGAGAGGTGATCTTTACGGCACAGCAGTCGCTTGAAGCGGCTAAGGCCTTCTATGAAAGCGTCAATTCCAAATTAGCAGATTACGGCCGTGAACGTGGCAGCTTAAAAATTATGCCGGGCTTGTCTCCGATCATTGGAGCGACCGAAGAGGAAGCCCAAAGTAAATATAAAGAACTGCAGGAGTTGATTCCTCCTGCCGCTGTTGTTGGTATGTTGTCTGGTATGTTGAGGTTTGACCTGTCTGAATACCCAGTAGATGGACAGCTGCCTGAGATTCCTGATCCAGTAGAAGCATCAAATGGAATGAAAAGCCGGGTTCAGCTGATTATGGATATGGCTCGTAAGGACAAATTATCGATATTAGAATTAGGCCGCCGTCTGCTAGGCGCACGAGGACATATGCAGTTTGTTGGAACCTATGAACAATTGGCAGATTTAATGCAATTGTGGTTCGAAGAGTACGGCTGCGATGGATTTAATATTATGCCACCAGTACTGCCGGGCAACTTGGATGAATTTGTGGATCATGTTGTGCCCATCTTGCAGGCACGCGGCTTGTTCCGTACTGAGTACACGGGGAGTACTCTTCGTGAACATTTAGGATTGGAGCGTCCGGATATCCGTCATTTCCAGAATCGTAGAGTGGCTGAAATAGGGGCTGGTAAATAAGCGGATTCACTCCTTTATTGGGTTTGGAAAACCAATGAAGGAGTATTTTTTATGTAAAAATAATGTGAATAGTAAAAGATCATCCCACCTGAAGCAATAACATTATATTTGTATTGGTTGCAGAAGTTTCGTGAATCGTTCCAGAAGCAATGTAACAAGTTTCTATTCCATCTGAGTATATTTTCAATATTTTAACGATCGATTCACCGTTTCCACGGATTATCTCACAAGTATTAGAAGGTACAAACAATGTTGCTCTTCTTGTGCCTGGCACTAGTGCCGCTCAGAAATTAGAGGATTTAATCGGCAATCAACCTGCTTACGGTACCACATTCCCTCCAAGTTACTGTCCTTGGCAGGAAAATTTGTTCCATGGTATATTCAGTGTACTAAGAAATCGCTCTTTTGGAATAGCTGACCGCACGTTCGATACAGCAATTGGACAACGGTCCGTTCCAGTATGGATGCCAGGAGGGAGACTACATGTTGGAGAATACCTGCCGCAATTTAGATGAACATCAGTACTCTATATGTCTGAAGCGGATTTATGAGCCGGCGGCTCCGGAGGACGGATACCGGATACTGGTGGACAGGCTGTGGGCACGCGGAATTACGAAACCGCAGGCGGCATTAGACGAATGGATGAAGGAGATTGCTCCAAGCCCGGAGCTGCGCAAATGGTTTGACCACATGCCGGAGCGTTTTGCGGCATTTAGTGACCGTTATATCCGGGAACTGGAGGAAGATCCGACGCGCGTGAGACTTGCAGCGACAATCCGTGAACGGGTGCTGAAACAGGATGTTACGTTGGTATATGCCGCGAAAGACCCAATACATAATCATGCGAATGTATTATATAAATGGCTGCTTTCCAGATAAAAAGCACACGGATCTCCCCCGAATCGTTAAGGATTTCGAGGGAGGCCCGTGTGCTTTTTTTAATAAATAAAATTAGATGCTGGGTGAATAGATTCATAATTAAATTGTTGTTCAATTGGAGTGCCGGTCCGAAAAACTCATAATGAATTTGCTCTTCTTTCATCCCGAGCCTGGGCAGTTCGCCAATCATCGCTTCCATTGTTGGGCGAATACACGCTGCAAGAATTACTGATTAACAAAGCTGATTTGCGTGCCATCCTGCAAGCTAGAAATGAGGTCACGCCTCCTCAAACAGAAGACGTTCTTCATCCCGGCTATGAATCGCGTTCACAACCAGCAGCGCGTGGAACTGGTGAAGCACCTCCGGAGTGAGGCCTTCTTCCGCAAGCAATGCTTTGACATCTTTTACTATAATCCGCAATAATTCATGATCACGTGTAAGCCCAAGAACTGCGTCTTGCAGGTTAGGATTTCTCCCGGCCATTTCCTGGTAGAACCCGTCTTCCTCCGCGTCAGCATGGCTGATAATCCGCGTCTCCCAGTACTCAATTAGATGTTCGGCGGCCTGATGCGCCACTTCAAATTCCTTCGCTTCCAGCAGTTCTTCCACTTCTTCGGTCTTGGCTACAGCGCCGGAGAGCCCGCCCTGATGAATGGCATGGTGGGCATGCAACTGGCGTAGTGAGGGTCCTGGCATGTTGCTTCATCCTCCCGTTTTTCGAAAATATAAGAATCTATATGTTTCATATGATAATGATCATTCTACTTCTCGCTGAAACGGTACCGTCTTCAAAAAAGGACGGTAAAGCCGTTTCCACTTGCCAGTATAGCACACGAATTTGCAGAGGAATTCCCGCTAAGGAATTCCCCGGACCAAAAAGAGGGAAGTCCCTAATGGGATCCTCTGCCCGGGAAGTAAACGGCAGGAACACAGCTTTTCTCCTCAGTGGGAAAGGCTTTTTGCTTTTTATTCAGATCGAGGGAATTCCCGAGGTTCAATAGGTGTTTCCCTAATGGGAAGCACGGCCGGGTAGATCCATAATGGTATTAATTGAATAAATTTTGAAGGGAGTGTTCTGGATCGATGAAGAAGAAATTCGGACTTAACTTTTTTAAACCGGTTGAAAGCTATTCCGGAAACTGGTCCATTCTTGAAGAGAAAAATAGAGATTGGGAGAATATGTACCGCCAGCGCTGGTCTCACGATAAAGTAGTGCGTACCACTCACGGAGTCAACTGTACAGGCTCCTGCAGCTGGAAGGTGTTTGTGAAGAACGGAATCATTACTTGGGAAAATCAGCAGATCGATTATCCTTCCTGCGGACCGGATATGCCGGAGTTTGAACCGCGCGGTTGTCCCCGCGGAGCTACCTTCTCGTGGTACGAATATAGTCCATTGCGCGTGAAATACCCGTATATCAGAGGGAAACTGTGGCGGCTGTGGCAAACGGCGTTGAAGGAGCATGACAATTACATCGATGCCTGGGCCAGTATTGTTGAAGACCCCGAGAAGGCTAGCCAGTACAAGAAGGCGCGCGGTAAAGGTGGACATATACGTGTAGCCTGGGACGACGCGCTGCGGCTGATCTCGGCCCAGCTGATCTACACGATCCGGAAATACGGTCCCGACCGCATCGCCGGCTTCACACCGATTCCGGCCATGTCCATGGTCAGCTACGCATCGGGGGCGCGATTCATATCACTACTAGGCGGTCAAATGCTCAGTTTCTATGACTGGTATGCTGATCTTCCTCCGGCTTCCCCGCAAATTTGGGGCGAGCAGACGGATGTTCCAGAATCTTCGGATTGGTACAACGCCGGTTACCTGATGATGTGGGGCTCTAACGTACCGCTAACTCGGACGCCGGATGCCCACTTTATGACTGAAGTACGCTATAAGGGAACCAAAGTCGTGTCGGTGGCACCGGATCTCGCAGAGAACGTCAAATTCGCCGACAACTGGCTGGCCCCGAATCCAGGGTCGGACGCTGCGCTTGCCCAGGCCATGACGCATGTCATCCTGCAAGAGTTCTACCAGGAACGCCAGGAGCCGATGTTCCTGAATTATGCGAAGCAATATACAGATATGCCTTTCCTGATTCTGCTTGACCCTCATGAGGATGCCCTTAAAGGCGGACGTTTCTTGCGGGCGAGTGATCTTGGAGATAACTCCCAGCACTCAGACTGGAAACCGGTAATCTTTGACGAGGTGGCTGGTGAGATGATGGTTCCGAACGGTACCATGGGGCAGCGCTGGGAGGAAGGAAAGAAATGGAATCTGATCCTCGAGCGGGAAGACGGCAGTAAAGTAGAACCCGCCTTGACCATCGAAGGCCACGGAGAAGAGTGGACGGAAATCGTGTTCCCGTACTTCGATAATGCCGGCAACGGCACCTTCAGACGGGTGATTCCGGCCCGCAAAATACGGCTTGCCGACGGTGCAGAACGTTATGCCGCCACAGTCTATGATCTGATGATGAGCCAGTATGGCGTCGCACGTACAGAAAGTCCGCTTAACGCAAAGGGATATGAGGATCAATCCTCTTATTACACCCCGGCATGGCAAGAGAAGATTACGACGGTAAAGGCGAGTGTCGTAGTTCAGATTGCCCGCGAATTTGCCCAGAATGCGATTGATACGGGTGGACGCTCTATGATCATCATGGGCGCAGGGATTAATCACTGGTTCAACAGCGATACCATCTATCGTTCCATTCTGAATCTAGTGGTGCTGACCGCTTCCCAAGGTGTTAACGGCGGCGGCTGGGCGCATTATGTTGGTCAGGAGAAATGCCGTCCGATTGAAGGCTGGTCAACGGTTGCTTTTGCCAAGGACTGGCAGGGTCCGGCACGTCAGCAGAACGCGACTTCGTTCTTCTATTTCGCAACAGAGCAATGGCGTTATGAGGAGAGCGGCACTGATTCACTGAAATCGCCGACTGGAGGGGATGTAGCTTACCAACATCCGGCTGACTATAACGTATTGGCTGCCCGTCTCGGATGGCTGCCATCCTTCCCGCAATTCAACAAGAACAGTCTTCTGTTCGCCGAGGAAGCCGCACAGCAAGGCAAGAAGACTAACAGCGAGATTATCAGTCACACCGTGGAAGAGATTAAATCACGGAAAACACGGTTTGCCGTGGAAGATCCCGGCGCACCGGAGAACTTTCCCCGTTCATTATTTATCTGGCGCTCGAACCTGATTTCAAGCTCTGCCAAAGGGCAGGAATACTTCATGAAGCATTTGCTCGGAGCTTCCGACGGTCTGCTGGCCGAGCCGAATGAAGAACAGAAACCGGAAGAGATTATCTGGCGTGAGGATGTCGAAGGTAAGCTCGATCTGATGGTTGCCCTGGATTTCCGGATGACGACAACACCCCTCTATGCAGATATCGTGCTGCCGGCCGCAACCTGGTATGAGAAAACAGATCTGTCGTCGACTGACATGCATCCGTTTGTTCATCCGTTCAATCCGGCAGTTAACCCGCTGTGGGAATCCCGGTCAGATTGGGATATTTACCGCCAGCTGGCTGAGGTATTCTCCGAAATGGCAAAATCGCATCTGCCTGGCGTTTATAAGGATGTTGTGATGTCACCGCTCGGCCATGATTCGGTAAGCGAGATCTCACAGCCGATGGGTCTTGTCAAAGACTGGACCAAAGGCGAAGTTCCGGCTATCCCGGGCAAAACAATGCCGAACTTTACTATTGTAGAGCGTGATTATACTAAAATTCATGACAAATACATTTCACTCGGACCTAACCTCGCAATCGGCAAAGCAGGCGCGCACGGCATCAGCTTCTCTGTCGCCGAAGAATATGAGGAATTGAAGAAGCTCAGCGGTATTTATTTCGATGAAACGATCAAAAACGGACTGCCGAAGCTGCAGACTGCCCGCCAGGCCGCAGATACGATTCTTCACCTGTCTTCGGCTACCAACGGGCGCGTGTCCCAGAAGGCTTACGCTGCAGCGGAGAAGGATTCAGGAGTAGAGCTGCGAGATATCTCGGCGGACCGGGCCGCAGAAAAGATTACGTTCCAGAGCATCACCGCACAGCCGCGGGAAGTCATTCCGACACCGGTATTCAGCGGGTCGAACAAGCAGGGACGGCGCTATTCACCGTTCACCACGAACATTGAACGTCTCGTTCCGTTCCGGACGCTGACCGGAAGACAGCATTTCTACATTGACCATGAAATCTTCCAGCAGTTCGGCGAAGCGCTGCCGGTTTACAAGCCAACGTTGCCTCCGATGGTCTTCGGGCCGCGTGACAAGGAAGTGAAGGGTGGACAGGATTCTCTGGTTCTGAGATATCTGACACCGCACGGGAAATGGAATATCCATTCGACCTATCAGGATAACCAGCACATGCTGACGTTGTTCCGGGGCGGTCCAACCGTGTGGATCAATAATGAGGATGCTGCGGCACATCACATTGAGGATAATGACTGGCTCGAAGTCTACAACCGTAACGGTGTCGTAACTGCACGCGCGGTTGTCAGTCACCGGATGCCGAGAGGCACCATGTTTATGTACCATGCCCAGGACAAGCACATTCAAGTACCGGGCTCTGAAATTACGGATACGCGCGGCGGAAGCCACAATGCGCCTACCCGGATTCATCTGAAGCCTACCCAGATGGTCGGCGGATACGCACAGCTCAGCTACGGTTTTAACTACTATGGTCCGATCGGCAACCAGCGTGATGTCTACGTAGCCGTCCGCAAAATGAAGGAGGTCAACTGGCTTGAAAATTAAAGCGCAAGTTGCAATGGTAATGAATCTGGATAAATGCATCGGCTGCCACACCTGCAGCGTGACCTGCAAGACGACCTGGACGAACCGTAAAGGTGCGGAATATATGTGGTTCAATAACGTGGAAACGAAACCGGGGATTGGTTATCCGAAACGCTGGGAAGACCAGGAGCTCTACAAGGGCGGCTGGCAGCTGCGCAAGGGGAAGCTGGAGCTGAAATCCGGCAATAAGCTGTCCAAGATTGCGCTCGGCAAAATCTTTTACAACCCCGACATGCCGGAGATGAAGGATTATTATGAACCGTGGACTTACAATTATGAGCATCTGACGAATGCAGGAGAGCAAAAGCATTCCCCGGTGGCGCGGGCTCATTCTGCTGTAACAGGCGAGAAGATGGATCTGGAATGGGGACCTAACTGGGAGGATGATCTGGCGGGAGCGCATGTAACCGGCCCGCTTGACCCGAATATCCAGAAGATCGAGGAAGAAATTAAATTCAACTTCGAGAAATCGTTCATGATCTATCTGCCGCGCCTCTGTGAACACTGCCTCAACCCAAGCTGTGTCGCCTCCTGCCCTTCAGGTGCGATGTACAAACGGGATGAAGACGGGATTGTTCTGGTCGACCAGGAAGCCTGCCGAGGCTGGAGATATTGCATGACTGGCTGTCCGTATAAAAAAGTGTATTTCAACTGGCAGACCAACAAAGCGGAGAAGTGCACCTTCTGTTTCCCGCGTGTGGAAGCAGGACTGCCTACGGTATGCTCCGAGACCTGTACAGGCCGAATCCGCTATCTCGGGGTTCTGCTGTATGATGCCGACAAGGTTCTTGATGCCGCATCCATCCCGGACGAGAAAGATTTGTACAAAGCACAATGTGATCTGTTCATGAATCCGCATGATCCGGAAGTCATTGCCCAGGCGAGAAAAGATGGTATCTCTGAGGATTGGCTGGAGGCAGCCCAGAACTCACCGGTCTATAAGCTGGCGATTGAGCACAAGCTTGCCTTCCCGCTTCACCCGGAATACCGCACACTGCCTATGGTGTGGTATGTGCCGCCGCTTAGCCCGATCATGAATTATTTTGAAGGTAAAGATTCGCTGAAGAATCCCGATATGATTTTCCCGGCTATCGAAGAGATGCGCACACCGATCCAGTATCTGGCGAACATGCTGACCGCAGGCGATACGGAGACCGTCAAAGAAGCCCTGCAGCGGATGGCCATGATGCGCTCCTACATGCGCGCTAAATCCTCAGGCCAAGGGTTTGACGCTAGCCGTCTTGAACGTGTCGGTATGACAGCACAGCAGACAGAGGAAATGTACCGGCTGCTCGCGATTGCCAAATATGAAGACCGTTTCGTGATCCCAACCTCCCACAAGGAGCAGCACATGAACCCTTACCGTGCCCAGGGCTCGACCGGTTTCGGAAACGGGATGGGCGATATGGGCTCCGGCTCCGGTTGTGACGGCTGCGGACCTGCCAGCTCTGCCGGCGACACGATGAAGACCGGCAAGGAAATGTATGAAGAGAATTTCTACGGGGGGATTTGGCGTGATTGATCTGATCAAACTGCATGATTACAAGGAATCCTTCGGTTATTTCGCCCTGCAGCTCATGTACCCGGAGAAGCTGGACTTTCATCCGGCTTTTCTGGAAGAGGCGTTTGACAGCACTCATCCGGGTTATGCCCATGTGCATACCTATTGGAAGCAAATGCAGAGCTTCAGTCTGGATGAGATTCAGGAGAGTTATGCCGCTACATTTGATTTTCAGAAGGACTGCGCCTTGTATATGACCTATTTCAAATTTGAGGAGGCCAAGGAACGGGGGCAAATGCTCGCCAAGTTGAAGCTTCTGTACGAAATGTTCGGTCTGGAAATGCCGGAGGAAGAACTACCTGATTATTTGCCGCTTATGTGTGAATTTCTATATGCCGCGCAGTGGTTGGAAGTCCCGGGAGCGCCGGAGAATTTCCGGATGCTGATAGCGATTCTTGAGGATGGTACGTATCATCTGCTCAAGGCTCTGGAACGAAATGAAAGTCCCTATTTCCATCTGGTCAAGGGATTGCGCGAAACATTAAAAGCTTGTGCTGAACAGGAGGCCCTGAGTCAATGAATATGCTGGGTCAGTTTTTATGGGTCATTTTTCCCTACATGTGTATGGTGATCTTTATCGGCGGACATATTTTTCGTTATCGTAAGGATCAGTTTAACTGGACGGCCAAATCCAGTGAATTTATTGAAAAGAAACAACTGAAATTCGGCAGCATTCTGTTCCACCTCGGAATTATGCCGGTTATCCTGGGCCATATTGGCGGGCTCGCTGTTCCGAAATCATGGCTGGAATCCATCGGCGTAAGTGATCATCTTTACCACATCGGCGCGGTATACATCGGGGGCATCTTCGGTGCAGCCACACTGCTCGGGATGCTGATTCTGACTTCGCGGCGCTTTACGCTTAAGAATGTCCGCCGTCTCAGCAGTGCATCGGACCTGATAGTCAACTCACTCCTCCTGTTTATCGTGTTTATGGGGATGTACTCTACCATTGTAACGAATGCCGTACAACCTGAGTTTGACTACCGCGATACGATTTCTGTCTGGTTCCGCGGCCTGTTCATGTTCCGTCCGGACCCGACACTGATGAGTGATGTGCCGTTTTCCTTCAAGCTTCACATCTTGTCGGGGTTTGCCATCTTTGCCTTTTGGCCGTTCACCCGGTTGGTCCATGTATGGAGTGTTCCGTTGAATTATATAGGCAGAAGTTATATCCTATACAGAAGAAATAAATCGAATTAACGGAAAGAGTTGCGTGGACTTCTTTTCCTGTTCTAATCGAGGAGAGAAAACGATGAACAATAAGGTGGATTATCAAATCGAGCTTGACCGGATCCGCGCAGCTCTAGGATATGACTTCATGTCGCTGGCTCTTGCTGAACCTGCGGAATATGACTATGTAATCCGGTGGAAATACGCCTCAGGGAACATTAATGACCGTTACAAACGGATTGTACTTCAATCCGGCAGAGGGATTGCAGGGATCGTGTTCAAGACCGGAAAACCGTTCTTAATCCCTTCTGTGCAGACAGATGTGAAGCCTGATACCTTGTTTAATTATCCCATTACTAAGATGGAGAATTTGAACAGTATTGGTGCTGTACCGGTGTGGAATGATGCCCGCGTCGCAGGCGTGCTTCTAGGCGGTTTCAGGGGTGAACGGCAGGTAACCGCTGAAATGCTGAGAGACCTGGACAGGGTAGCACGTAAGGGGATTGGAGACTTGAACGGGAAGGAATTGTTGCTCAGTTGATGACACCCGGAATGGATCTGCGGAGCCTGCTCATGACGAAGCTGTTCGAGAACAGCTCGGAGGCGATGTTCTTTTTTGACCGGCAAGGGAAAGCCCTGGCGATGAATCCGGCTGCCGAGAACATCGTTGACCAGGATATCCTGAAGCAGTTGTATCAGGGAAATCCGGAGGCACTATGCGGGACCTGCCGGGGATACACTAGTGAGACGGAGCTCCGCACATGCCTTAATTGTTACTTTCATACACCGGACTCAGAGGAATTTACCTCTTATCAAGTCTATCTGGAGACGAAAGATAAGGGGATTGTCCCTTATGCCGCCACCTTTCACACGATAGATGACGAGAATGGTATCAGAGTGTTTATGCTCAGGGATCTGAGCAGACAGTTCACGACACAAGAGAAGTTCTACCAGAACAAGATGATGAAGCATATCATTGAGGCGCAGGAGAATGAACGCAAGCGGATATCCCGTGAACTGCATGACAGCGTTGCCCAAGAGCTGATGAGTGCCGTGATTGATCTGCGTGTGCTCAAATATATGACAGCTGATGAACAGCTGCTGAAGAAGGTGAAGCAGACCGAAGTATCCATGACAAGACTTCTGAATGATATCCGCAACCTTTCCGTGGAGCTCAGGCCGGCTGCACTTGATGATTTCGGGCTGGAGGCTGCATTCCGGTCACACTTCAAGCGGATGGAACAAAGCTACGGACTTATAATTGAATATGAGTCCCGGCTTTTGGAGAAACGGTATGAGAGTGAGATTGAAACCGTCATGTACCGTGTATGCCAGGAAGCTGTGTTGAACGCCCTGAAGTATGCCCAGGTAGACAGCGTCAAAGTATCTCTTACAGAAAATGACGGCGTGCTGCGGCTTCTGATTAAGGATGAGGGAACAGGCTTCATTCAGGGAGACGAACCCAATGGAACCGGACTTGGTCTTTTTGGCATGCAGGAACGGGCGGAGCTGGTGGGTGGCACCTTCACCGTAGATTCAGGGATAGGTAGGGGCACAACCATTATTTTACAGGTGCCAGTAGGATTATCCCGAGGAAAGGAATGAGCTTCTGATGAAGATCGTCATTGCAGACGACCATGCGATCGTACGGAGCGGATTCTCCATGATTCTCAATTTTCAGGATGACATAGAAGTGATCGGAGCGGCGGCAGACGGGAGGGAAGCTTATATAATGGTTGCCAAATTCCGGCCGGATATTCTGATTATGGATTTAAGCATGCCTCCGGGCGAAAGTGGGCTGGTTGCAACCGGGAAGATTAAAGAGGATTATCCCGATACCAAAATCCTAATTCTGACGATGCATGACGATGATGAATATCTTTTTCATGTATTGAAGAACGGGGCCTCCGGTTATGTTCTCAAAAGCGCTCCGGACGAGGAGCTTTTGCTGGCCATCCGGACCATTTATGAAGGCGGCACTTATATCCATCCTAAGATGGCGACCTCACTGGTCCGTGAATTTATTAAGCAGGACAAATCCGGCGGTACAGAGGATCTGTTTGAGCTGTTGTCCAAACGTGAACTGGAGATCCTGCCGCTTATCGCCAAGGGATACGGGAACAAGGAAATCGCAGAGAAGCTGTTTATTTCGGTAAAAACGGTGGAAGCCCACAAAGCGAAAATTATGGAGAAGTTAAACCTTAAAAGCAGACCGGAGCTGGTCGAGTATGCTTTAAGGAAAAAAATGCTGGATTTCTGATTTGCAAATGGAGGGTTAGCAGGATGCCGGAAAATACAGGGCTCAAGTTTACGATGCCCGCCATGCGTATTCTTGAGAATGAACACCGCTATTTATCATTTCTGATGGAAGAATGGCATGCCCTTGTACTCTGGTTTGAACACGATCAGCCCGTTCTGGAAGAATCTAGGACACAGCTGCATAAGCTGCGTAAGGCGATTCTGGAGTTTACTGGTCCGTTGAAGAAGCATACTGTGAAGGAAGAAACGTTTTTTTTTCCGCTGCTTGGCAGTTATATCGGCTTTGAACAAGGACCACTGGTCGGCATCCAGGAGGAGCACCGCGAGATTGACGGATATATAGGGCATTTCCTGCATTACACAGAGGGCAATATAGATATGCTGCCGCTTGAGGATATCCGCGCAGCTGTTAAGGATGCAGGGGAGGCTTTTGAGGTTCTGACGGTACACTTTGTCAAAGAAGAGACTGTCATTTACCCGATGGCCGAGCATCAGCTGAGTGCGAAAGACAAAGAACGGTTAAGCCAGCAATTGAATACGCTCATTACGTGAGAATGAACAGGCTGCTCCTACTTGGGGCGGCTTTTTTGGGTCTTATTAAGAGAGTAGATAAGGTATTATGTTTCATTTGTGATAGGAGTGAATAAGTTCTGGAGCAAGGCCCCACTATGTGGGGTTATTTTATTTTTAGGGTTTCCCCTGTCAGGGAAAGGGGACTCCCCTATATCTGAGCCGGGGGATCGGCGGATACAATGAGTACAGGAAGTATTGGTATGAATAATCAAGAGAATAAACGGCGAAAAGGTGAGTCGAATGATTAAAAAAATGCAATTGCCGCTACAAACATTAAACTTGATTACTGGATTCATGGTGTGGGTGATCATCTCTTCCCTGATGCCCTTTATTTCCGAGGATATCAGCATTCCTCCGGGGCGGCTAGCGATGGTCACGGCTATTCCGGTGGTGCTCGGCTCTATTCTAAGGATTCCTTTAGGCTATTATGCAAACATTCTGGGAGCACGCATTATTTTTATGTTCAGCTTTATCCTGCTTTTGTTTCCGGTATATTTCATCAGTGAAGCATCCTCGGTCACTCATTTAATTATCGGAGGTTTGTTCCTGGGAATCGGCGGAGCCGTTTTTTCGGTAGGTGTAACCTCTTTGCCGAAGTATTTCCCTAAAGATAAGCATGGTCTGGTCAACGGAATCTACGGGATCGGGAATATCGGAACAGCTGTCACTACCTTCTCGGCTCCGATTGTGGCAGCACAGATTGGCTGGGCACCCGCGGTTAAAATGTATCTTATCCTGTTACTGGTATTTATCGCATTAAATTTCTTCTTTGGGGATCGTCATGAGCCTAAACTCAAAACGCCGATTATTGAACAGATCAAGGGCGTGTCCAAAAATGAAAAGCTCTGGCTTTTCTCCTTGTTCTATTTCATAACCTTTGGCTCCTTCGTTGCCTTCACTATTTATCTGCCGAACTTTCTAGTTTCGAACTTCGGTCTGGAAAAAGTGGATGCCGGGATGCGCACAGCCGGCTTCATTGCCGTTGCGACCTTCTTCCGGCCGATAGGCGGCTGGCTTGCCGACAAGTTCCAGCCTTTGTTTCTGCTTACCGGCACATTCAGTATTTATACGGTTGCAGCAATCATCCTGGCATTTATGCCTGACATGGGCTTATATACAGTAGGTTGCCTTGCTATTGCGTTCAGCGCGGGAATCGGTAACGGAGTCATATTCAAATTAGTCCCACTGTACTTCAATAAGCAGGCGGGTGTCGCCAACGGGATCGTATCGATGATGGGCGGTCTGGGCGGTTTTTTCCCTCCCATTATGCTGTCGGTGATTTATTCGGCTACAGGGCAATATTCCATCGGGTTCATGCTGCTCTCTCAGGTAGCGCTGGCCAGTCTGGTGCTGGTAGTGTGGATCTATTTTCAGGACCGGCTTGCGCTTACCTCTGAAGTGTTCAATTCTACCGGACAGGGGATTCTGGTTACGGATGTCTCCGGTCTGATCAAGACCGTCAATCCGGCGTTCACGAAGCTCACCGGCTATACGGAAGACGAAGTTCTTGGCAGACAGCCCAGCATTCTGAAGTCAGGCCGCCAATCCAAGGAGTTCTACCGCTTAATGTGGAGCGAAGTCAGGGAGAAGGGGATGTGGCAGGGTGAAATCTGGAACAAGCGCAAGGGCGGGGAAGAGTATTTGCAGTGGCTGAATATCAGCGCTGTAAAGGATGAGACCGGCGAAGATGTCCGGTATGTAGGCACATTCAGCGATATTACGGAGAAATAACCGGATGAACCGTTTTTTAGTACGGCACTAAGTTAGGAGCAGATGAAGGTGGAAAAGACCAGAACTCCGGTTACCGTTGCCGAAGCTGTATTCCGGGTAACTGAAAGAGCATGTCGCATAGGTACAGAAAGGATTCCACTTGCTGAAAGCTATGGACGGATCCTGGCGGAGCCGCTGACGGCAACCCATGATGTTCCGCATTTTACCCGATCACCCTATGACGGATATGCAATTTCTTCGGCAGATTCTGCCGGTGCTTCCGGTAATAACAGGATCAGCTTTACTGTAGTAGATCATATCGGCGCAGGGGCAGTATCTCAGATTGCAATTGGGCCATGCGAAGCTGTCCGTCTGATGACGGGAGCGGCGCTGCCGGCAGGAGCGGATGCTGTAGTTATGTTTGAACAGGCCACAGCAGCAGGTCATACGTTTACAATCCGTAAAGCTTTTGCGCCACAGGAGAATCTGTCCCTGAAGGGTGAAGATATGCGGTCAGGAGAAATGATCGTTCCGGCCGGCAGCTTCATTCATCCCGGGATTGTAGCGCTGCTGGCTACATTCGGTTATGGGTATGTTCAGGTCGGTAAGCGGCCGGTAGTAGGGATATTGTCTACGGGAACCGAACTGCTGGAGGTGACAGCACAGCTTGCACCCGGCAAAATCCGCAACAGTAACGGACCGATGATCGCAGCCCAGCTCGCCCGGATGGGTATTCCTTACCGGATGTATGATACAGCCGCAGACCAACTGGAAGCATGCCTGCTGACGGTGCGGAAGGCAATGACAGAAACAGACTGCCTGATCACAACGGGAGGTGTGTCCGTCGGTGATTATGACTACCTGCCGGAAATATATAACCGTCTCGGGGCTGATGTGCTGTTCAACAAGGTGGCGATGCGTCCGGGCAGCGTGACCACAGTTGCGGTTGCCGGGGATAAGTACTTGTTCGGACTGTCCGGCAATCCTTCTGCCTGCTTCACAGGCTTCGAGCTGTTTGTTAGACCCGCCCTGCTCAAAATGATGGGAGCGGATAAAATTTATCTGCCGCGCACGACGGCGGTACTGGCAGAGGATTACCCAAAGGCCAATCCGTTCACCCGGTTTATCCGGGCTGTTCATGACCGCACCTCGGTGCGTCCTGCCGGTTTCAATAAATCTAATGCCGTATCTTCCATCGCACGCGGGAATTCGCTGATTGTGCTGCCGGGCGGGACAAGAGGTTACGCCGCAGGTGATCTTGTTGATGTACTGCTTCTGGGTGTTGAAGAAGGTACGGATAAATGGGTACTGTAAGCCTACCGGAAGGGAGATAAGAGTCATGAATGCACATCCACTACAGGATCAATTGCGACGGCCTATCCATGATTTGCGGATTTCGGTAACAGACCGGTGCAATTTCCGCTGTTCCTACTGCATGCCGAAGGAAGTGTTCGGTGATGATTATGCATTCCTCCCCGCAAGCGAGCTGTTAACCTTTGAGGAAATCTGCCGGCTGACGAAGCTGTTCGTATCCCTTGGAGTAAGCAAAATCCGGTTGACCGGTGGCGAGCCGCTTATGCGGCGTAATCTGCCTGAGCTTGTTGCGGGAATCCGTGCTATCGGCGGTGTAAAAGATATGGGACTGACGACGAATGGGGTACTGCTCGGTGCGCAGGCAGCGCCACTGTATGCTGCAGGACTCCGCAGACTGAACGTCAGCTTGGATGCTTTGGAGCATAAGCGGTTTGGAAAAATGAACGGACGGGGCTTTACGTCTGGATTAATTCTGCATCATATTGATCATGCCGTAGAAGCCGGGTTTGAGGTCAAAGTAAACATGGTGGTACAAAGAGGTGTGAACGAATCGGAGATTGTACCGATGGCTGCCTATTTCAAGGATAAGAATATAACTTTGCGGTTCATCGAGTTTATGGATGCCGGCAACGATAACGGCTGGAGCTATGAGAAGGTTGTAACCAAACGGGAAATACTGGAGCGCCTCCAAGGCTCATTTGAACTGGAAGCACAGGACCATAATTATTTTGGCGAGGTAGCCAAAAGGTACCGGCACAAGGGTAGCTGCACCGAGGTCGGTTTTATTACTTCCGTATCTGAATCGTTCTGCTCTTCCTGTACACGTGCCCGGCTGTCTTCCGACGGCAAATTGTACACTTGCCTGTTCGCATCAGACGGTTTTGATCTCAGGGAAATGCTCCGCAGCGGGGCGAGTGACCAAAGCCTGCTGCTAGCCATTAGGGATGTATGGGAGCAGCGGACAGACCGTTACTCCGATGAGCGGACAGAACAAACCGTGAAGAACAGAACAAAGATCGGCATGTCCTATATTGGAGGTTAAAGAGCAGAATGCAATTTCAGCTGTTGATCGAGCCGGATGGCAGATCATATTTGGCTGAGCAATGTATCCTTACTGTACCTCCAGGATCGAGCAATCCGGAAATGATCGCAGAATAGACTAACGCAACAACAAGGAAGCTCCTCTACCCGGATTACCGGCAGATGAGCTTTCTGGTTTTTTACAACTGTATACTAGAAGTACAACACGAGCACAGACACATATAACATAAAGGAGAAGCCAATTTCGATGATTCCGGTACGTTTTACTGTGATGCCCGTCTTTGGCAGGACAGCTGCCCGCACAAGCAGGATGAGCAGCGGAACAAGCAGAGATGGAAACAGGAACAGCCCGGCTGCTGCAACCAGCAGGTGATATAGAACAGATCCGTAATAGAAGCTAATATTATTTCGTTCGCGGATGATGGTTTTGACATACAAAGCGGTTCCGACAAAGTACAGGACAGCCAGCAGGAACAACTCGGTCGCTGTCCGCCAGCTTTCTCCCTGACCGACGTAGAAGACCGGATAAATGATCAGGCAAAATGCCAAAATGGCCGAGATGTCATTGAGCAGGGCACGTTCATTTTTAGTTTTTGCATAATAGAGATTTACAGCGAACAAAGGCACGAGCGGTAGAACAAACCATAACAACTTAGGTTCGGCTACTACCAGATAGACGATCAAAGGGAGTAGCAGAATTCCATATACCTTCAAGGGCTGGGCATAGCGTTTAAATCTTCCTGTCTTCACCCCCTGCAGTAAAGGAAAACTGAACAAATAGATCAGAAGCCAGCAAGCAAACAGCGGAATATGTATCGGTTGCCCCTGGGATGCGGCTACCCCGAACAGAAAGGGAAGGACGAGCATCGCCCAGGCGCCGTGCTGGTTAGGGATATACTTCTTCATAGTAAACATCCTCCTACCCTGAAATATCATGGCATGCGAGGATGCCATACTCTTTAACTATACGTTTTTCCTTGAGGGGACCCGGGTGATTTGAAGCACTAATCATTTTAAGAAAAGGAGTAAACATCGTGAGTATGGAATCTCATCATGCAACAGTACAGGGTCCGGTTCCTGTATTACAAATTGTCGGGTACAAGAATAGCGGAAAAACAACACTTGCCTGCCGTTTAATTCGAGCTCTATCTACTCAAGGTATACGCGTCGGGTCTGCTAAACACGATGCTCACCATTTTCAATTAGATGATCCGGGTACAGACAGCAGCAGGCATCTGCTGCACGGTGCGATTGAAACCGTACTGACATCGTCTGAGGCTACAAGAATAATGCGGAAGTCCGAGACTTCATTAGAAGAAATCGTACAGTCTATGTATGGTAAGGTTGATCTGCTGATTGCTGAAGGGTTCAAATCTGCAGATTATCCCAAAATCGCCTTGATCCGCAATGTAAATGAAATGATAAATCTGCGAAGTCAAGCAACGAATATTTATATGTGGTTAAGCTGGGAGGAGGACGCTAATATGAAAAGTGTAACGTCTGTGGTAAGCAAGAATACTACCCCTGTACTACTTTTAAGGGATCAAGCTCTTATAGATCAGGAGGTCCTCAACCTGGCTTTGTCGCTGCTTCAATCTAATATAGGAATCCCTGACATAAGAGAAGGAGATTCCCTTACAGGAGGTGCACATTGTGCTGACTGGAATAATACTGGCAGGGGGACAGAATTCCCGGATGAAGGGTCGGAATAAAGCGCTCCTGACCTATCACGGGGAGCATTTTATTGTTAGACAGGTGAAGGAGATGCGTACCCTTTGCTCCAAGATCATTATTGTTACGAAAGATGCATCCCTGTATGAGGATTGTCTTCCATCCGGTCTCATTTTTCTACCGGACATCTATGAAGGGCATGGACCCTTAAGCGGGTTTCATGCCGCTTTTGTCAGGGTGGAAACGGATTATGCTTGGGTTGTCGGATGCGATAGTCCTAATATTTCAGCCCCTGCAGCTTCGTGGATGCTCACCCGGTTCAAGGAAGGCGACTATGATGCTGTTCTTCCCATCATTAACGGTAAGCATCAGATGCTCCATGGGGTATATCGGCCGCACCTGATTTTGCCAAGTATCATTGATAGACTGGAAACACGACAGTACCAGCTATCAGGATTATTAGATTCGATGCATTGGTTAGGGGTAGATAAGGGCGACCTTGCTGGTGCTGGTATATATGAGGATTTCACTGTAGATGTAGATACACCTGAGCAATATAAGGATTTGCTGCATCTATCGAAAGGGAGTGATCACATGGGCAGTTCATTATTTGAAATTACAGACGGACCGATCACACCAGCGGAGGTATCTGATAAAGTCCTGCGTAGAGAAGCGGGAGCGATTACCTTATTCCTAGGCACTGTACGGGAGTTCACGCAGGGTAAGCGGACATTATATCTTGAATATGAAGCTTATCCGCTCATGGCTGTAGCGCAATTGGAACGAATCGGGCAGGAAGTGAATGAGCGTTGGCCAAATACTATGGTTGCTGTAACCCATAGGATAGGAAAACTTGAAATCACTGATATCGCCGTTGTGATCGCTGTATCCTCGCCGCACCGTAAGGCCGCTTACGAAGCGAATGAATATGTGATTGACCGGATTAAAGAAATCGTGCCTATTTGGAAAAAAGAAATGGGCGAAGACGGCGAAGCATGGGTTGGCGATCAGCTGAATCAATTAACCTATCCGGAAGGGCGGCCATTTTTTCCGGATGTTTCTGCAGAAGATAAGAAGTAGAGGCGGCTATTAATGAAGCAGGGGAGGAAGCAAAGAACATAAATGAGTACTGCTCGAATTGCCTTGTAGTATAATATTAATCAATTCAAGCCATCTAAACCTAAGGCAGCAATAGAACATAGGGATTTTTACCCAAAAAGCGAGGCGTAAGGAAATGAATGCAGCAGAGTTTCAACAGTATGTTAAGGAGTTCAGTGAAATCAAAGGGTTTGATACCAGCACCATTGAGCAGAGAATGCTGTACTTAATGACTGAGGTTGGGGAGTTGTCCAAAGAAGTTTTGTCCGTATCTTTTCATCCAGATGCAGAGCGGAAAGAAAACTTGGGATACGAGATGTACGATGTGGTGTGGAATATTTTTGATCTGGCCAATAAACTTGGCATTGATCTGGAGCAGGCTTTTAAACGTAAGCTGGAGATTAATGAACAGAGGACTTGGGAGTAAGGTGTATCTATTGAATACTATAAAAAAAAATCCAAGGACCTCCCCTGTGGGAAGCCTTGGATTTTTTTCACCCGAAATTTTATTTAAATGAAGCATAACCTTCATCAGCCATTACAACACTACCGTTAATTGCACTAGCTTCTGGTAAGGAGAGCAAGTATACAGTGTCTGCAACTTGTTCAGGCAATGTTAATTTGTTACCCATTACTTTACTCTTCATTTGGTCGACCATTCCTTGATCTTTATATCCTTGGATAATTGGCGTATCCACAGCGCCTGGAGCAACGGCAAGCACGCGGATACCATGGACGGAAAGTTCTAGTGCTGCGGATTTAGTCATCATAATGACCGCACCTTTGGAAGCGTGATATGCGAATGTACCTGGGGAAGCTAGGAATCCAAATACAGAAGCTGTATTGATGATCACACCTTTAATGCCGAGCTCACGCATTTTTTTACCAGCAGCGATAATCCCATGGGCTACGCCATGCTGATTGACATTAATGACACTATGATAATCCTTAAGGTCTTGGTCTAGTACAGGAGTGACGCGGCCGATGCCGGCATTGTTGAACATTACGTCAATTCTTCCATAAGTATCTACAGTTTTCTGAACGAGTGCTTCAACTTCTTCGTATTTTGAGACGTCAGTTTTGACGAAAATAGCTTCGCCACCATCTTTAATAATTTGTGCTACCGTTTCTTCACCTAATTGTTGATTGAAATCGGCAACGACAACTTGATCACCTTTACTTGCAAATTTAATGGCGGTTTGTTTCCCGATTCCACTGGCTCCACCTGTTATTACGGCTACTCTTTTGTCTGTCATTTGAGTTTCCTCCTCGAGAAATATAGTTATACTAGAAATGAAAGTTGATATAGTAAAAATGGTTACTTACTAACTTATTTACATTGTAGCACTTGTCTAAATTAATTAAAATTTAAGTAAATTTAATAGTTATTAAGTAAAGATTAACTTAAGGGGTGATTCAAATGAATTTGGAGCAGTGCGAGAATATCGTAGAAGTCGCAAAGATTGGTTCTTTAACCAAAGCAGCTCAGAATCGTCATATCACTCTATCCGCAATGAGCCAGTCCATTACCATGCTGGAGGCTGAGCTGGGAGTTACTTTGTTCATCCGTTCGCGCGGGCAAAAGGCGGTTCCCACAGCAGAAGGAAATGCCATTATTAGCAAAGCAAATGAAGTCCTGATGAAAGTAAATGAATTAAAAGAAGAAGCACAGATTTACAGCGATACGTTAAGTGGTCATTTGAAAATTGCTATGATACCTGGACCCATGCATTTGATGGTGAAGGTAATCTCTAGCTTTAAGGCAGATTTTCCAAATGTGAAAATAGAGATTTTTGAAAAGGGACCTAAAGAAATTCTGGATAATGTACTGCAGGATGAAATGGACATTGGACTTATGGTCTCGCCGGAGGGAATGCCTGACAAATATAAAGGGGTTAAGTTTGAACGGTTAGTGGAAGGAAAGATTGTAGTCGGTGTACATCCTCACTCACCGCTTGCCCTGAATTCCATCCTTACACCTGCTCAGTTAGTGGGGCAGACGTTGGTTTTATACGATGATTCTTACATTAAGGACTATGTAGAGCGATATTTATCTGGCTATGGGCCGATCAATTTGCTTTTTGTAAGTAACAACACACGGGCGATTGAGAATGCAGTTGCAGAAGGACTGGCCATCACAATTGGTCTGGATTATTCGTTTCTGAAAATATCAGAGGGTTCTCCAGCCTTCATGAAAACCATCGAGTTACGATCACCAGATACCCGTGCGAAATATTCAGGAGCTATTGTCTCTGCTTCAAAACAGACCTCCCAGACCGCCCGGAGATTTATCAACAGGCTAAAGCATGAATTTGATGAAATGATTAGACGAAGTTAACAGTATGCCTTGGTAAATTTTATCTAACCTTTACGCTTCCTAGTTAATATTAACCCTATGATGTTGTCCAAGCTCAGATCGATATTAGGACAGCCAAGTGGGGAGGATGTCAACATAGTGAGATGGTATCTTAGGCAAATTAATGTTGTTATTATCTTTGTTTTGTTGATTTCGTTGTTACAACCGGGAGCAATTGTTCGCGCTTCCATTTCTGATTTATATTTACCAGCAACAGATTACGGAACCGTTATTGATGTTCGCCAAACAGAGCTTGCACCCGGGGCGATGTATACCTGGATAGATCTCCAGAATGAACGTGGTTTACAAAAGATACATGCAGTGGAGTTCAACCCGCAACAAGGAAATTTGGAGCTGCGGGCAGGTACGAAGGATGGAAAGGTATACGGTATGAAGGGCGTTACCGAAATGGCCATGTATGCGGATTCGCCTGGAAACCGAGTGATCGCAGGGATCAACGGTGATTTCTATGAAATCCCCGGTTTTGCTACGGGTGTTCCCAATGGACTTTAAGCTTACACCAAGAGTAGTGTATCTGTAGCTAGCCGTAACATTTCGGCATTCAATGATATTGGTCTTGCTCCACAGTGGGCTCAAGAGGCAATCAGTGAAGTGTACAGACTTGGTTTGATGCAAGGACGTGCTGAAGGGCAATTTGCACCGGACCAAAACGGAACACGTGCTGAAAGTGCACAGATGATCCTCAACCTGCTGAGTGTTATGGAGTAATGATTATGGCCAGTCTCAGGTTTATAGGGACTGGCTGTTTTTTTGATAATTGGATTAGTGGGATATACGCAGGATACGCACGCATGAATACACTGAGGGGGAAGCGGAGTAAAAGTAAAAATAAGGGTGTGACACAAAAGGTAAGTGTATATGGAGAACAGAGAACTAAGGCACGCTCGCTAAGGTACAATAAAGCTGAGGCACGCTCGCTGAGGTGTGCTAAAGCTAAAGTACGCTCACTGAGGTACGCTAAAGCTAAAGTGCGCCAACAGCGACGCACACTTGGTAAGTTTGGCTCGGACGAGCTACTTTTATCAAGAAAGTTTGTTTTAACAGATAGCCTCGATGGTTTGGGATCGTAACGGACTGTATTGCCGCTATTTGAACTTTTTGGTCTATTTTTCCAATTTTTCGGACTCCATAGCTCTTATTGTCATACTTTTGCACGGAATCGTAATATATTTTAATGAATAGCTGCATTTGAGTCCGATAGCTGAGCAGAATGGCAGAAATCAGCTTAATAAGGTCTCCTCGGTCCGATGAAGTAGAATTGAGTTAATAAGGTGAGTAAGGTGAGTAAGGTGAGTAAGGTGAGTAAGGTGAGCTATGTGAGCCAAGTGAGCTAGGTAAGTCAAGTGAGTAAAGTGAGCAAGTTGAGAAGGTGAGCTAGATGAGTAAAGTAAGTAAACTGAGTCAGTAAACGGAAGATAAGATGCAGAATACAGATGGGGTTTAAGCGTATAGTAAAACTGAGGCGAGTATCGAGCATATTCCAAATCCTTACAGACGAGCGCTGAGTCTTTTTCCGGTATTTTGTAAAGATAGGGTTATATTGGGCGTGGAATACTGGGAATTGCTCTTCAGAGGCAAGTAAAAACAAGGAATAATTGTTATTAGCCAACACAAATTGTTATGTTGTGTTATGATAGTAGGGAGGTGACTCCCATGAATGATTTTGAGAACTATCCCGATGAGCTGGGTAATTTCATTCGGCACATCAGAAAGACGAGAGGGTTAACCTTAAGAGGACTGGAAGAAAAGAGCGGTATAAGTTACTCACAGCTCAGCAAAATCGAACGTGGAGAGAGCATTCCGCTTAAAGACAATCTGGACAAGATCATTGAAGCGCTTGGAACGGATCTGAAGAATCGGATGTACCATTTGGCAGATTATATGCCAGATATTGAATATATCAAGACCTTGAAGCAAGGATATGAGCTGCCACAGCTCAAACAGTCTCAAGATTATATCTACGAGACAGCCTTTAACAAGCTTAAGGAATTCAGAGCGAAGGAAGGGAAAGAAACATCGTACGTTTCCTTTGATTCGAATGAAGTTATAGTTTACGAAACGGAATATGGGGCAGGAATGGTAATAGAGAAGATTGAGAAATACAATCTGACCGATGTCCTGAACGATAAGTTTGAGGGTAACCTCGACTCCTTAAGAAAGAGCCCCCGTAAAGGGCGTCAAGCCTTTCTATTTGGCGAGTGGCTACGGGAGTGCGTTTATGAACTGAAGGAAGAGGAACAGGATCAGGTCATACAAGCACTTAAAGAATTTACTCAGTTTAAAGTACAACAAATAAAGGGTGCTTATAAATAATGTATGCCTTTTGCTAATGATCTCAAAAATGAATGAATGTTGCCCTTTCTTGCAGCCATCTATTCATCTTGATCCATAAACTAACAACTAAAAATGGTTTGACAGAAAAGGGGATATTAATAATGAAAATTAACATGAAGTTTACCAGCAAGGGCAAAGTCGCTATAGAGAATTTTAATAACGAGGAATTGCTGGAGATCTTCGCACGTTACATCAAGACATTATCCAAAAAGTATGACATCGAAGTTGATGTTCCTCTTGAAGCGAATCAAAACATTGTTGGTGATGGTGCGGTAATCGCAACTGCAAAAAATGTGAAATGTGATGTTGAAACTTTCTTTAAAGAATTGGGCAGAGATATTAAAGTTCCTTTGAAGAAAAGACTCGGCGGCAAATTGGAGAATGTTTTCAAAACAGAAATTACAGAATAGAGCATTATTTTTATCTGAGATTAACCATCATATGTGCATATAAAAAAGGTAGGGCCGCGGAGGCTCTACCTTTTTTATGTTTATGTACTTAACTTAAGGCGACCTAAGGAGCTTATTGTTGGTTGAAGCTGGAGAAAAATGTGTACCATGCGTCAGTGTGAATTTAATGGGGAAGGGGATGTTATATATTTTCAGAATCTATGAGATTTCTACTTCTCATGATATCTTTAATAATTTCAATGAAATCCGGTAATGCATGGGCATCAACCGCTAGCTCATAGATTCTTAGTAAATCCTCGTCAGATATCGATTCCAGGGATGAGGGGCGTGGAGAGGGATGAAAATAGTAATTCATTATGATCCTCCATCATTAATTGTTTTTATTATAGGTTTATCTATATGGTATCATTTGGAATAGGATCCGTCTCCTGTCATTCATCCTACGAATTTATCTTTACATTTGAGGATTATTATGGCATAATGTGCGATTTTGAGGAAAATGCTAAAAAGTTTCAATTTTTAATAAAATAATCCCGGCATGTGTGAACATGCCGGGATTATTAAAAACTGAATTTTATTCTGACGGTTTTTTCTTTTGTGAAGCAAGATACTTCTTAAGGCGAGGTTCATTGGATTCCGAAACAGTAGTGAACTGCGTACCTTGATTAAAGCATACAATCTTCCGCCCGGGATCATAGCCTTCTATGTTGTTGATATTGACGACATTGCTGCGGTCAAGGCGTTCGAATCCCTTACCCTCATACGCTACGGAAAGATCGGAAAGCGTGGTGGGGAGAATAAATTCGCCTTCTTTCGTATGGACGAATATTGTATTTTTATAATTCGAGAAATACAATATATCTTCCTCTAGAATATCACTAGAGGAACCGTCTTTCTGTAAGACACGCATCTTTTCCCCATCCTTGTTTAATTACTTGCGCAGTTCTTTTGGAATTTCAGGGCTGTAAGCTGCTGGTTTTAGAATTTTTGTAAAAACTTGAGCAGAAGTACCCAGTAGGTTAGAAGCATAACGAGCTAAGGTTTTTTTCATCTGATTGACCTCCTTTGTAATGGGATTATAACTGTAAAGGATTGAACTAAAAATGCCAATCCAATGACAGACGAATGGATCCAAAAATTCAAAGAAACCAGAATTATGGAAATGATCTTTAAACCCAAATACCATTCTTTGGGGATTTGAGCATTAACATCAGGATTCGGAGCACATAAGATCATTACAAGTAAAGAAAAAAGATTAATCCAAATCAAATGGTTATGTATTAGATAGGTAATATGAGGGATAAGTGAACAGATAAAGATAGATACAATATTGCAGGACCTTGCGGATTTTAAATGCACACCACCAGATGACATTCTTAGGAGTATGAAACTGAATAAGGCTAAGAATGTTTCTTTTAGCTGTCCAGTGAGCCCGCCAATGCATAATGAAGTCATAATAATTAATAAAGTATTCAGAATAATGCTAAGGGCATAATGCATGATTTCAATAGAATGCGTTTGCTCTGGATTACTTTTCTTAATGAACTCAACAATTTTAAGAGATAAATGATTCATAATTATTTCTGTCCTTTTTGTATGAGAAATATAGATATCCCCATAATAGTATTCCATAGAGAAATGGGATTATGAAAAAGAAACGAGATTCAAAAAAGTAGTTGAGTGAAGTAACGACAATTATTGTAGGAAGATTAAGAGCGAATAATATTTTTTCATTAGTCGTTGGTTTAATTTTTACATCGGGTTTATCAGGTACAAAGTCATATCCAATACGTTTATGACCTACATACATACCAATGAGAATCGCGGTTAATGCTGATAAAACCTGCATTGTGATCATGTTTTTGGTAATCGGGTTCAAGATATTTAGAGGCATGATGATTACAGAGTTTAATAGATACATAAGACTGGTCTGAATCACCAAGTATGCTTGATAGGTCATCCCGGTTAATATAGAAGCGTAGAAGGGATGAATCCGGAATAACATCCACATAAAACAAAACATTAGTGCATATTGTGAGAAAATATCTAATGGAAACATCCCATAGTTGATCCTAATTGTATAAGAAAAAAAGCCCATAATAAAACTAGCAAACACCATCTCTTTATGATATAAGTCAATTTTGAAAATTTTGAAAGCCAGAAAGAACATCGCATAAGTCTCAAGTATTGAAAATATCATAAAAAGAATAAAATCTAGCATGCCGACACTCCCGATGACTTCTAGTTTAACCAACCCTATTATTGCAAGTATCGTATAAAATGAGCTAAAATACAACAACTACAGTATAATTTTCCTCCTATTTTTTCAAAAAAATTCAAAATGAGAGGGGTTTAGACATGGATCGACGTCCAGAAAGCAGTGAGTATCTCGAAGAATTATCAAAATATGTCGATTTAGTGCCAGCTGAAGGAGACATCATTACTATTTTTAGAGAGCAGACGGATGAGATTTGCACTTTTATTTCGAATCTTACGGAAGAACAAGGGGACTATCGTTACGCTCCGGAGAAATGGAGTATCAAGGAAATGGTCGGACATCTGGCTGATACCGGAAGAATCATGTCCTACCGTTTATTGTGCATCGCCAGAGGGGATACGACTCCACTGCCGGGTTTTGAAGAGAAAGACTATGTACTTACCGCCAATTTCGAAGCGCACACTTTAAAAGCGTTGCTGGCCCACTACAATCTTGTTCGAGAATCGACATTACTCCTAATGGAAACTCTGCCGGAGGAAGCATGGATCCGGAAGGGAACTGTTAACGAGGCTACTCTTTCTGCGAGAGCTCAGGCCTGCATTATGATTGGACATGACCATCATCATTTGAATATTCTTAAAGAAAGATATTTAGGGTAATATCTTCTTAATCAAAAAAGCATTCCAATAGCCTTTATGGCTTTGGGATGCTTTTTATACACGGCTATAGCGGTGGATTCTTGTGACATTTGCGGCATACCGGATAGTAAGCTTCATTACCACCAATCTGGATTTGCTTGCCGCTATATACGGGCTTGCCGTTTTCTACTCGTAGAGCCATAGTAGCTTTGCGCTCGCAGAACCAGCAGATCGTCTTCATTTCCTCAATTTTATCAGCGTAGATCAGCATATATTTGCTGCCTTCAAATAACTGATTCTGAAAATCATTTTTAAGTCCGAAGGCCATTACCGGAATACCCAGCTCATCAACGATACGCACTAGCTGGAGAATACATTCCTTGCTTAGAAATTGACATTCATCAATAAGTACACAGTGTGGTTTAGGTTGGTTACTGCTGACGATATTATAAATATCTGTGTTCTCATCGATGGGGATTGCTTGTTTCCGAAGCCCAATACGAGAAGAAATAAAACCAACCTCGTCCCGGTCGTCTATGGATGGAGTGAAAATAAGCACCGATTTCCCCTGCTCTTCATAATTATGTGCAACCTTGAGTATCTCAATAGATTTACCACTGTTCATTGCTCCGTATTTGAAAAACAATTGTGCCACTTCCATCTATCCTTTCGTAAAAACAATGATCATATCTTAAAAATGCGACCTTATTAGAGTATCATATTCGGATCGGATGTATCCAGTGAAAACATTGCGATTGATTGGATGTGGTATGATAAGTGGTAATAAGAGATGGGAAAGGAAGTAATAAGTGTGACTGAAAGATTAGATGAATATAAGGAACGGTTAGCTCTTTTGCAGCAGAATGGAGATTTATCCAGTGACACTGAAAGCTTGCTGGAAGAAATGATGGCGGATTTGGTGGAATTGAATCGGAGTAATAAAGCACTGCGTCGAGCAATACTGAAAACTGGACAGGCTTCCACGATGTCAACTCGGTTAAGGGATGCACTGTACGAATAGAAAAAGAGGGTATGCGAATGGCTTTGATTTTCTCTTTTCTCAAAAAATATAAGGTAGCTGCAATAGCTGCCCTTGTAATGATGCTCATTGAATTGACGGTAGAATTATCACAGCCTTTGATCATTTCCAAAATCATTGACTTAGGGATCCGAGAAAAAGATACCTCTGTAGTATGGCTGTGGGGCAGTATATTGATCGGCAGCGCGGTAGTTGCGTTTACAGCCGGGGTACTCAGTTCTTTTTTTGCTGCCCATGCAAGTCAGAGCTTTGCGTTCGATCTTAGGGACAAATTGTACGAAAAGGTACAGTCTTTTACGTATGAAGTATTCAATCGTTTTGCTACCTCGTCACTGATTACCCGTCTGACTGGTGATGTATCACAGCTGCAGGATACTATTTTTATGAGCTTGCGCTTTATGACACGGGTGCCACTTGTTGTGGTAGGCAGTGTGATTATGGCGTTAGTTGTTCATGTGAAGCTGGGATTACTGCTGACGGTGGCGTTACCTTTGTTGATTTTTTTCCTCTACTGGATTATGAGAAAAGCTTCCTTGTTATTTCGTACGGTCCAGCAGCGTTTAGACGGAGTTAATGGCGTGATTCAGGAGAATCTTACGGGTATTCGCTTGATCCGCGTATTTGTGCGTATGGGGTATGAGATTGAACGTTTCACGGTATTTAGCGGGAATTTGATGAGATCAACGGTGTCTGCCTTGCGTTTGACTGAGACGACGATGCCTTTTGTTATGCTTATTGTGAATGCGGCGATTTTGGCGATTTTATGGTTTGGACGGATAGCCATTTCCAATGGGGATGCTACTTTGGGTCAGACTGTTGCTGTTATTAATTACTCCTTGCGAACGATTGGAGCACTATCAGCGATATCTGGTCTTGTTGTAACGTTTTCCCGCGCTCGGGCCTCCTCTCAGCGTGTTTCAGAAGTTATGGAAGCGGGAGCTGGAGTTCATGAAGGCGGGACTTTGCAAGGCGAACCGATTCAGGGCCACGTTAAATTTGAAGGCGTTTGCTTTAAGTATCCTAATAGTGATATCTCTGTCCTGGAGGACATTCATTTTGAAGTAGCTGCTGGTGAGCGAGTAGCGATTATGGGGGCGACCGGATCTGGAAAATCCTCACTCGTGAGTCTGATTCCGCGCTTGTATGAAGAGACTGACGGCACCATTTGGATTGACGGTGAAAAAAGTGCTGATATTGATATTTTCAGACTGCGGAGATCGATAGGTTATGTGCCTCAGGAATTGCAGCTTTTCAGCGGATCAATCCGCAATAATATTGCATGGGGCAATGAACACGCCACACTGGAACAAATCCAACAAGCAGCGGCGGCTGCACAAATTCACGAGACGGTAAAAGGGTTGCCGGATGGCTATGACACGATGCTTGGTCAACGAGGGGTTAATCTCTCCGGCGGACAAAAGCAGCGGTTAACGATTGCCCGCGCACTTGTTAGGAAACCGGCTATGTTGATCCTTGATGACAGCACCAGTGCACTTGATGCGGTTACGGAAGGGCTTTTGCTGGAGGCGCTAAAGGATATCTCCTGTACAACCTTTTTGATTACTCAGAAAATCAGTTCAACGGCATCAGCCGATTTGATCCTGTTGCTGGATGAGGGACGATTAATTGGCAAAGGCTCGCATAAGGAGCTTATGGCAAGCTCCGAGCTGTACCGCAAGATTTATGAATCACAGGTAGAGGAGGCGAAGCAGCATGTTCAAAGCATTAATTGAACCTTTTCGTCATCCTAAACCGAACTTTGAACTTGGCGTGGGACGAAGTCTAGGGACAGCATCTGGCGGCAAACCCAAAGCAAAGGCGAAGGATTGGTCAGGGACGCTGATCCGGATCTGGAGTTATCTAGCTGAGCGTAAAGCCAAGCTTATTCTTGTACTGATCATGGTTGTCTTCAGCTCAGCGCTAGCGCTGCTGGGGCCATACATGATTGGCAGAGCGGTGGATAATTATCTGGAAGGTACCGGCGGGCGCTCATGGGTTGTTTTTCTGACAAGCCTTGCTTGTGTGTACATTTTTTATTCTCTGACTTCTTGGCTGCAAAACATATGGATGATCGAAATTGCTCAAGAAACTGTATTACGGATGCGTACGGAGCTATTCTCCCATTTACACCGTCTGCCCATTTCCTTTTTTAATCGGAGACAGCAGGGAGAAATTATGAGCCGTCTTACCAATGATATCGAGAACGTCAGCTCTACGTTGAATAGCTCGGCTATTCAGATATTTTCAAGTGTCTTAACCTTGCTGGGAACCGTAGGGGTTATGCTGTGGCTTAGTCCCTTGTTGACGCTGCTCACATTCCTCGTCGTGCCTTTGATGTTGTTAGGCATGCGCTGGATTACACGCCGTACAGGTCCACTATTTAAAGAACGTCAGCGCAATGTAGGGGAGCTTAACGGTTATATTGAGGAGACCTTATCCGGACAACGGATTATCAAGGCTTTTTCACAAGAGGAACGGGTCATCTCCGGTTTTCATGAACGCAACAAGCGAATTATGCTGTCAGGTTACTGGGCGCAGTCCATTTCTGGTTTCATCCCCAAGCTTATGAATGGTCTTAATAATCTCAGCTTCGCCATTGTTGCAGGAATTGGTGGTCTGCTTGCGATCCGTGGGTCGATTACAGTGGGTGTGATCATCGTATTCGTTGAATATACCCGCCAGTTTACTCGTCCGCTTAATGATTTAGCGAATCAGTGGAATACCTTGCTTTCAGCGGTGGCAGGGGCAGAACGGGTGTTTGAAGTGCTGGACGAAGAGACCGAGGCTAAAGATGAAGGTGCAGCCATATCACTTGAAACTGTACAGGGTGCGGTGAAGTTTGAAAATGTAGCTTTTTCTTATGATGGAGGTTCTAACACGCTGCAGGATATCAGCTTTGAAGCGAAGCCTGGTGAGATGATCGCTTTAGTTGGACCTACCGGTGCAGGCAAAACAACGCTAATAGGGCTGTTATCCCGTTTTTATGATCCTAATCAGGGGAAAATCACGCTGGATGGCTTAGATATCACTTCGATTCGGCGGGAAAGCTTGAGAAGTCATATGGCCTTTGTATTGCAGGATTCCTTTTTGTTCAAAGGGAGTATCCGCGATAACATCCGGTACGGGAGGCTGGATGCGTCCGATGAAGAGGTTGAAGAGGCGGCTAAGCTGGCCAATGCCCATTCTTTTATTATGCGAATGCCCGAAGGTTATGAACGGATGCTCTCGGCGGATGGCAGCGGTATAAGCCAAGGGCAGAAGCAGCTGCTCTCCATTGCGAGAGCGATTCTTGCTAACCCCTCTATGCTTGTGCTTGATGAAGCAACCAGCAGTATTGATACAGTGACCGAGATCAAGATTCAGGAAGGGCTGCAGGCGCTGATGAAAGGGCGAACGAGCTTCGTCATCGCTCATAGACTTGGCACGATTCGTGCGGCTGATCGAATTCTTGTGCTTCAGGGCGGCAGATTATTGCAGCAAGGCTCTCATGAAGAGCTGCTGAAGCAAAGCGGACTGTACAGTGAGTTGGTACAGGGGCGGCGGAAAGAGGCGCTTGATAAGGCGGGTATTTAAGAAAAAGGCGAGAATTTTCAGGGAGCGCAGATTGCGTCCATGAAGTTCTCGCCTTTATGTTATTTGTGATAGATAACGAGCACCAGATCGGGTGAGCTGGGAGGGTTTGAATGTGGGGAAATCTATTGTACAAATTACAATCAGCAGGGTAATAAGGCTTGATTGTGTGCGATTCGAGATTCATATGATCAGATGAACAAATGATGAGATGAAAATGCTGATTCTAAGTTTAGTATAGCATCTTAAGAGATCGTTTCCTGCGTTCCGGCTTGTTTCGCCTTTTGCTTCTCCTTGAACCTTGGACCTACGTAATTCTTCTTACGGTCCCTAGCCAGAATCCAGCCACCAAGGAAAGTCATGCCAGCTGCGAAGAGCAGCAATCCACCACCGAAATGCAGCCAAGCAAAGTGGGGCACAACGGTATCATCACCATGCATGGATATGTAATCAAAAATATCATCCTTCATCATAAGGAAGCCCTTCATTGCTATTAAGCCCGGAAACACAAGAATAAGGATGGCAATGAAGCGTGAAATTAACAGTTTCATAAGTGTCTCCTACCCCTCTTAGCCCTTTAGATTCACCCATATGATAACGCTTTAGCAAGAAAAAGTCCATTTGCATATGACGTTTATAAGTTTTGTAATAGAGCAAAAAGAGAGTACAATATACTAAGTAAAATGAACTTACGTGTAATGACTGGAGGATACATATCATGACAATTTCATGTGACGTGGCCATACTTGGCGGAGGTACTGGAGGGTATGTGGCGGCTATTCGCGCTGCACAGCTTGGAAAGTCCGTTGTCGTCATCGAAATGGACAAACTTGGAGGAACCTGTCTGCATCGGGGCTGCATTCCTAGTAAATCACTGCTCCGTAGTGCAGAGGTATATGCTGAAATCAATGAGAGTGAGAGCTATGGCATTGAGACAAGCGGTGTACAGCTGGTATTCCCAAAGGTACAGAAACGCAAAGAAGCTGTAGTTGAGCAACTTCATCAAGGCGTACAATATTTGATGCGCAAAAATAAAATACAAGTTGTCAAAGGTAAAGGGCGCGTAACGGGTCCTTCTATTTTTTCTCCGCGCAGCGGTGCTGTAGCTGTGGAACTGGAAGATGGGGAGATGGAAACAGTAGTTTCCAGCCATCTTATTATCGCTACGGGCTCACGCCCACGAGTATTGCCTGGTCTCGAACCAGACGGGAAAGTGATTCTTAGCAGTGATGAAGCGCTCACGCTCGAAGAGCTGCCATCTTCTATCATTATTGTGGGCGGCGGTGTAATTGGTGTCGAATGGGCTTCAATGCTGGCTGATTTTGGAGTGCAGGTGACTGTGGTTGAAGCGGCAGGTCAGTTACTGCCTCAAGAGGATGAAGAGATAGCTAAGGAACTGCAACGGTTGTTGAAAAAGCGTGGTGTTAAGGTACTGACTGAAACTACAGTGGATGCTGCAACCTGCCAGGTAACGGAGGATGGAATTTCGATCGAAGCCCGTAAGGGAGAGCAAAGTCAAAGCCTATCCGCAGAAAAATTGCTTGTATCCGTAGGCAGAGTGGCCAACATCGAGAATATTGGTCTTGAAAACACAGATATTCGCTTTGACAAAGGGATTATTGCTGTAAACGCTAGTATGCAGACGGCAGAACCGCATATTTATGCGATTGGTGACTGCATCGGCGGGCTTCAATTGGCTCATGCAGCCAGTCATGAAGGGATTATGGCGGTTAACCATCTATCTGGTGAGAAGCTACATCCTTACCATACACATTTAGTACCACGTTGTGTCTATACTCGGCCTGAGGTAGCAAGTGTGGGCTACACCGTGAAGGAAGCTAAAGAGCTTGGACATGATGTAGTGATTGGCAAGTTCCCATTTTCCGCCATTGGTAAGGCAATTGTATATGGCCAGAAGGACGGATTTGTCAAAGTTGTAGCCGATCGTAGCAGTGGAGATATTCTTGGTGTGCAGATGATTGGTCCTCATGTGACGGATCTAATTGGAGAAGCGGCCTTGGCACAGCTTCTGGATGCAACACCTTGGGAGATTGGTGAAGCTATACATGCTCACCCTACCCTTTCGGAGATTATCGGAGAAGCAATGTTAGCTGTGGATGGAAGATCTATTGGATTTTAGTTTTTCTTAGCTTTTCTTTTTGGGTAGAAAGGGATTATAATATACTCAAGCCAAGTCTTAGTACCAGGTTTTAAGATCAGGGCACAATTGGTCTTAATTCCTGTAAGACTTCAGGCTTTATGAATAAGGAGGTATCTCTTTATGGAATCCCAAGGTACTGTAGAAACGATTAACAGACATAAGCAGCTTGGACTTAGTGACGGCCAGGTCATCGATATGTACAGATATATGTCGCTCGCTCGTAAATACGATGAGCGCAGTCTGCTGCTTCAGCGCGCTGGCAAGATCAACTTTCATGTCTCCGGCATAGGCCAGGAGGCGGGTCAGGTGGCGGCGGCGTTCGCGCTGGACCGGCAAAATGATTATTTTTTACCGTATTACCGCGATTATGCTTTCGTGCTCTCAGTGGGTATGACTACACGCGAACTTATGTTGTCCGTATTCGCAAAGGCAGAAGACCCAAACAGTGGTGGGCGGCAAATGCCAGGTCACTTTGGCAGCAAACGTCTGCGTATTGTGACAGGGTCAAGCCCTGTAACCACGCAGGTCCCTCATGCGGTTGGCTTTGCTCTGGCGGCCAAAATGCAGAAGAAGAAATTCGTCTCATTTGTAACCTTCGGTGAAGGTTCCAGCAATCAGGGGGATTTTCATGAAGCTTGTAACTTTGCCGGAGTGAATAAGCTGCCGGTTATTATCATGTGCCAGAACAATCAGTACGCAATCTCTGTTCCTGTTCATAAACAGTTAGGCGGCAAGGTTAGCGACCGTGCGCTGGGTTATGGATTTCCTGGTGTGCGTGTAGACGGAAACGATCCGCTTGAGGTTTATCGTGTCGTTAAGGAAGCGCGGGAAAGAGCCCTCGCGGGTGAAGGTCCTACGCTGATTGAAGCGATGATGTACCGTTTGTCTCCACACTCCACCTCAGATAATGATCTGGCTTACCGGACCAAAGAAGAGGTTGATGAGAACTGGAAGAAGGACGGCGTAGCAGGATTCCGTAATTACTTGATCGGTCTGGGATTGTGGAGTGACGAGCAAGAACAAGATCTTGCTGCTGAATGCAATCTTGAGCTTAAAGCGGCTATCGAATATGCCGATAATGCTCCGTTCCCGAAACCGGAAGACACACTGCTGCATGTATACAGTGATTCCGACCTCAAAGGAGGGGCATAAACCATGGCTATAATGGAATATATCGATGCCATCAGGCTCGCGATGAAGGAAGAAATGGAGCGCGATGATTCCGTGTTCGTGCTTGGTGAGGACGTTGGTCTCAAAGGCGGCGTATTTACCACAACTAAAGGTCTACAGGAACAGTTTGGCGAAGAGCGGGTTATGGATACACCCCTCGCTGAATCAGCGATTGCTGGTGTAGCCGTCGGAGCAGCTATGTACGGAATGAAACCAATTGCTGAAATGCAATACTCCGACTTTATGCTTCCAGCGACGAATCAAATCATTAGTGAAGCGGCTAAAATCCGTTATCGTTCAAATAACGATTGGAGTTGCCCGGTTGTCATTCGTGCCCCTATTGGCGGCGGGGTGTTCGGCGGTTTGTATCATTCACAGTGTCCAGAATCGATTTTCTTTGGTACACCTGGATTGAAGATTGTAGCGCCTTACTCCGCTTATGATGCTAAAGGTTTGTTGAAGGCAGCCGTACGTGATCCTGATCCGGTTCTTTTCTTTGAGAACAAAAAGTGTTACAAGCTGATCAAGGAAGAAGTGCCGGAAGGGGATTACACCGTTCCAATTGGCGAAGCTAATCTGTTGCGTGAGGGAACGGATATTACGGTGATTGGCTACAGTCTTCCGCTGCATTTTGCTATGCAGGCTGCGGAAGAATTGGAACGCGAGGAAGGAATTACAGCACATATTCTTGATCTGCGTACCTTGCAACCGCTGGATCGTGATGCGATTATTGCTGCTGCCCGTCAGACCGGTAAGGTATTGATTGTGCATGAAGATAATAAAACAGGCGGAATTGGCGGCGAAGTGGCGGCCATTATCGCTGAGCATTGTCTGTTCGAGCTGGATGCACCGATCTTCCGTCTCTGTGGTCCCGATGTTCCGGCGATGCCAATCAGCCCGCCAATGGAGAAGTTCTTCATGCTTAGCAAAGAAAAAGTGAAGGCGGAAATGCTTCGACTGGCGCAATATTAAAATAGCTGAGTGAATGCGAAGCTTCGTAAAACTCAGGTGATGCTTACGAAGCTTCGTAAAACTTTAAGAATATGCTTACGAAGCAAGTTTTACTATGTAGTCTTTCTAAGAGTCAATGCTTCGTAAAACTTTTAAGGAGTGAAAAGATGTCTGACAACCAAAAGTTGACTGACGTGATCATGCCGCAGCTGGCGGAATCGCTAGTATCGGCGACGATCGGCAAATGGCTGAAGAAACCGGGCGATCCGGTAGAGCAATACGAACCAATATGTGAGCTTATTACAGATAAAGTAAATGCTGAATTACCTTCAACGATCGATGGAGTTATGGGTGAACTATTAGCGGAAGAAGGCCAGGTTGTCAATGTCGGCGAAGTCATTTGTCGTATAGCCGTGCCTGTGGCTGCCTCTGCTGCTGCTCCAAGTACGAATCAGACGACAATTGCATCGAATGCTTCTAATGATGTTGCAGGGCAGAAGTCCACTGCAAATGCTGGCGATTCGATGCGTGCTCGTTATTCTCCTGCAGTACAGACACTGGCTGCTGAGCATAACATTGATCTATCGTTGGTTACTGGTACAGGTATGGGTGGCAGAATTACCCGTAAAGATGTGCTGACCTTCTTAGAAAAAGGTGGAGCTACATCCGCAGCTTCAACTCCTGCTAGTCAGCCTGCCCCGTCTGTATCACAACCACCAGCTCCACAGTTTGTTCAAACCGAAGTGAAGAAAGCGGAAGAGCCTCTTCGCCATTCCGGGCTACATTTGAGCGAATCTCCGCGTATTCCAACGATAGAGGTTGAGGGTGGACGAGGAAGCAGTTCGGAATATCTGATTGATGTAACACCAATCCGAAACACAATTGCTACAAGAATGCGCCAGAGTGTCTCGGAGATTCCACATGCTTGGACGATGATTGAGGTGGACGTGACTAATCTGGTAGCGCTGCGCAATAAACATAAGGAAGAATTCAAGCGCAAGGAAGGCATCAATCTAACCTATCTGGCTTTCATGATGAAGGCTGTTGTGAGTGCGATTAAGGATTACCCGATTATGAACTCTGTCTGGGCTGTAGACAAAATTATTGTCAAACGTGATATCAATATCTCGTTAGCGGTAGGTACAGAAGATTCGGTTATCACTCCTGTGATTAAGAAGGCTGATCAGAAAAATGTCGCTGGGTTGGCTCGTGAGATTGATGAATTGGCACAAAAAACACGCGAAGGCAAACTTAGTCTGGAAGATTTGCAGGGAGGGACTTTCACTGTAAATAATACAGGCTCGTTTGGCTCCATTCTTTCTTATCCAATCATTAACTATCCACAAGCAGCGATTCTGACCTTTGAATCGATTGTGAAAAAGCCTGTGGTCATCAATGATATGATTGCTGTTCGCTCAATGGCTAATATTTGTCTGTCCCTGGATCACCGGATTCTGGACGGAGTCATTTGTGGCCGTTTCTTGCAACGCGTCAAGGATAATATAGAAGGATATACACCGGACACTAAGCTCTATTAATGAATAACTAGCCAAACTGTGCAGGCAGGAGACTGGAAAAGGGGACCTGACGGTATGAAAAATACGGATTTTCGTAAGCTGCAGATTTCATATGACCCCATTATGGAGTATGGGACGGCCTGGGAGCTGCAAAAAGAAAGTGTGCATGCCATTGATTCTGGCGAGCAGCCGGAGCGACTTATTCTTTTGCAGCATCCGCCTACCTATACTATCGGTTCACAAAATCATCCTGAACATCTTCTCTTGGATCAAGAGCAGCTCGAAGAAAAAGGAATCGCGCTGTTTGAAATCGATCGCGGAGGAGATATTACATATCACGGACCAGGTCAGCTTGTAGGTTATCCGATCCTTAAGCTCGGAGAGGATGGCAAAGTGGATTTGCATGGGTACTTGCGCAGTCTGGAGGCTGTTATTATTGATTATTTGGCATCCTACGGAATTGTCGGAGATCGTAAACCGGAGTATACCGGAGTCTGGGTTGGCGATGAGAAGATCTGTGCTATTGGTGTGAAGTTTAATAAGAGTAAATTTCGAAGAGGTTTTATTACCAGTCATGGTTTTGCTTTTAACATTTCTGAGGGGATTGCGGCGCGCGGGTTTCAAGGGATTATTCCATGCGGGATCACCGATTTTGGAATAACTTCTCTAGAGGAATGTGCAGGTCGTCGATTTGAGCTTCAAGAGGTGGCTAGAGAGCTGGTCCCATATTTCTTGAAACATTTTCCATATGAAGAGCTGATGGATACTTTCTGTGATATGGCAAAGGCTGATTAAGAACAAACGTGCAGGCCAAATAGCGGCAAGGTGTTCCTAGCCGCTATTATTAATGCTTCCTGAGCAATGTTTAACCTGCAAGGAACGGCTCGATAACCATAAATAGCGTAGAGGCAATCATGGCAAACAACATGACGTAGATGAAGATCTTGAACCATTTATTACGTTGCATGGGTAACTCCTTTAGATTTAGTTTAAGTTATTAACATGAAGATGGTAATGCCGTACAACCATTGTACCGTATTCACGAAAGAGAGGGAAGTCCAGTGATTTCACAAGACCGATTGATTCAGGAGTTTATGGAACTTGTCCAAGTTGATAGCGAAACAAGAAATGAACGGCAGATTGCCGATGTCCTTAAGAGTAAGTTTAACGCACTGGGTTTAGAAGTGCTCGAAGACGATTCCCAGGAAAGAACCGGACATGGAGCAGGTAATCTATTCATTACCTGGCCAGCTGAGAATGGAGGAGCTGCTCCAAAGCTTCTGTTCACTTGCCATATGGATACGGTTGTTCCCGGACAAAATATCAAGCCTACACTTGGTTCAGATGGATGGATTACAAGTGATGGCACTACGATTCTTGGAGCCGATGACAAAGCAGGGCTTGCTGCGTTGTTCGAAGCCATTCGTGTTATCCAAGAGCAAAAGCTTCCGCATGGTCAGATTCAATTCGTGATTACAGCGGGTGAAGAATCTGGATTGCTGGGCGCACGTTCGATGGATCCAAGTAACTTGGATGCTGACTTCGGCTTTGCACTTGATTCCAATGGTGAAGTTGGAGCGATTGCGGTGGCAGCACCGACACAGGCTAAAATCACGATGCAAATCTTTGGGAAATCGGCTCATGCTGGCGTGAACCCTGAGGACGGCATCAGCGCAATTCAAGTCGCTAGCAAAGCGATTGCAGCCATGAAGCTGGGTCGTATTGATAATGAAACCACAGCGAATATTGGAAAGTTCGCTGGCGGCGGCCCAACGAATGTAGTGTGTGATCACGTTCAGTTGGATGCAGAAGCACGCAGTATTGTGCAGGAGAAGGTTGGCGATCAAATCGCTTCGATGCGCGAAGCGCTCGAGACAACTGTGCGGGAATACGGCGCAGAATGCGAATTCCGCAGTGAAATCATCTACCCTGCTTTTAGCTTTAATGAGCATGATGCAGTAGTGCAGCTTGCACAGCGGGCCATTACTTCTATGGGGCTTACTCCACGTCTGTTCCACTCTGGCGGAGGTAGTGACGCTAATGTATTCAACGGTCTAGATGTTCCGACTGTTAACCTTGCAGTGGGTTATGAACATATCCATACTACCAAGGAACGGATTAAAGCCGAAGATATCGTTAAAGTGGCTGAACTCGTTGTGAATATTGTAAAAGAGAGCGCAAAGGGCTAATCGCCTTATAAAACAGCAGAGCAGCGATCTTACCGTAACGGAGGATTGCTGCTCTGCATTTTTTTATGGGGAGTTTAGTGTAGCAATATCAAGGTAAATCCAAAAAAAGTCATGCGACCTCTAACGCCGCTTTTGGCGAGTCTCGAAGTAGAAATTTTCGGAATGCTCCGATGAAGTCTTCATGCCAGTAGCTACACTGGGGTCCATAGGCATATCGATGTACAGAGAGCGATAGTGCCAAGTCACCACCCTCTCTTGAGGCTAAAGGACCCAGATGACGCTATAAGCAAAATTATCGCCATTTGAGCAGAATTTCGGACACCAGTGCAGCTATTCCTTAGGAAGAGGAGCATATAGTGTGTTTTTCATGCTGATAGCGGCAATGGAGTCCGATAGCATCGCAAAAGTGCGAGAAAGGTGTGTTTAAGGGCAGCTGTGTCCGATAGCGTCAAGTCCGCCCCCTCTCTTGAGGCTAAAGGACCCAGATGACGCTATAAGCAATATTATCGCCATTTGAGCAGAGTTTCGGACACCAGCGCAGCTAATCCTTATAAAGAGGAGTATATAGTGTGTTTTTTGTGCTGATAGCTGCACTGGGGTCCGACAGCATAGCAAAAGTGGGGAAAACGTGTGTTTAAGGTCAACTGAGTCCGATAGCGCGAGTCACATCACATAGTGCCGAGACACATCACACAGCAACGAGTCACATTCGATAGCACAGAGACACATCACACAGCACAGAGACACAACAGATAGCGTCAAGTCCGCCCCCTCTCTTGAGGCTAAAGGACCCAGATGACGCTATAAGCAAAATTATCGCCATTTGAGCAGAGTTTCGGACACCAGCGCAGCTATTCCTTAAGAAGAGGTGCACATAGTGTGTTTTTCATGCTGATAGCGTCACTGGGGTCCGACAGCATAGCAAAAGTGGGGAAAACGTGTGTTTAAGGTCAACTGAGTCCGATAGCGTACAAAGATAGGCGCAATAGCGATCTAATCAAACAAGTTGTGCTAGATATCAACATCGTAAGCGCGATAGTCGCTTAATCAAACAACTTGTGCCCAATACCAGCATCGTAAGCACAAAAGTCCCTCTAATCGGGGAGGACGCAAAAAGACTGGGGTGCCCCAGCAGCCATTTCATGGCTTTTGAGACACCCCTATAGTTGTGTGAACATGTATGGCTAAGTCCCAAAGGAGAGGATGAATTCATCCTGCCTTGGACGGAAGGATTGTAGATTGATCGTGCAGGGAAAGAATGTATGCCAGGGGCATATCGCGCCCATACTGCTGGATCCATCCAGCCAAGATGGCCTTTATTTCCTCCGGCTTACCTACCATCATAACTGCGGATGAGCTTGTACGGCTGAAGATTTCGTTCATCTGAAATTCCTTCTTTCCCTTTAAGTTTGCTATAATACACCGTATGCACAATAGAGAAAAAGGAGACCAGAAACTTTATGGGAGAACAACATTTGCACAGCAAACCCGAGCTTGATGAAGTGACATTGTCTACACAGCCTGTTTTTGATGGGAAGATTATATCTTTGCAGGTGGACACAGTGAGACTGCCTGATGGAAATACTGCGACACGTGAAGTTGTGAAGCATCCCGGCGCTGTAGCGGTGCTTGCTTTAAACAACAACAAAATGCTTGTTGTAGAGCAATACCGTCAGCCCATGCAACGCACTGAGGTAGAAATTCCGGCTGGGAAGCTGGATAAAGGTGAAGATCCATTAGTTGCGGCTGGTCGTGAACTTCAGGAAGAGACTGGATTTCACAGTGGAGATCTGAAATTGCTTAAATCCTTCTATACTTCTCCCGGCTTCGCCGATGAGATTATTCATTTGTATGTGACTACTAACGCTCAACCAGGGGACATGTCACTGGACGAGGACGAATTCCTAGAGGTTTCGGAGCTTACCTTGGAGGAAGCGTATCAATATATGGCTGACGGGCGCATCGCGGATGCAAAAACGATGATGGCAGTGTACGCTTGGCATCTATACACGCTGACAGGCCAATGGAATTAACAACTGAACTGAAGAGTTTCTATTGCGATTTGCATGTTCATATTGGACGAACGTCGGAAGGTCAGGCTGTCAAAATTAGCGGCAGCCGCGAGCTTACCTTTGCGGGCATTGCCAAAGAAGCTGCAGAGCGCAAGGGACTAGAAATGATCGGTATTATAGACAGTCATTCACCTGGCGTACTGCGGGATATTCAGCGCTCTTTGGAATCTGGAGAGATGACGTTAGCTGAAGGTGGAGGGATTGCTTACCGAGGGACTACGATCATTCTGGGGACAGAGATTGAAATCCGCGAGCCTGGGCGAAAAGAGTGCCATGTGCTCGCTTACATGCCGGACGTGGAACGCATGACCGACTTTAGTGCGTGGATGAGCCGCTATATGCGGAATGTGAATCTAAGTTCCCAGCGCCTGTATGCTCCGGCTAGGGAGCTTCAGGATGAGATTTACGGGCGGGGAGGCATTCTTATCCCTGCACATATTTTCACGCCTCACAAGGGCTTGTATGGCTGTGCAGCCGAGCGTATGGCGGACATCTTTGATCTGGACCGCATAGCTGCGGTTGAACTTGGGCTGAGTGCAGATTCCGAAATGGCTGGATATCTCTCTGAACTGGATGATTTCACGTTTCTAACCAACTCAGATGCGCATTCACTGGGTAAGTTAGGGCGTGAGTATAATGTGATGGAGCTGGCACAGCCTTCGTTCGCTGAACTGCGGCTTGCACTGGAACATAAAGATGGGCGGAAGGTAAGTGCTAATTTCGGACTTAATCCGCGGCTTGGCAAATACCACCGGAGCTATTGCGGGGGCTGCGGCAGTATTATTGATGAGGCTTATGTCAACGCGGATCGTTGCCAATATTGCGGCAGTCTTAAGCTGGTTAGAGGTGTCTTCGACCGGATCCTAGATATTGCTGACCGCAAGACGCCGTTAGTGCCTGCTGACCGTCCACCCTATCATTATCAGGTTCCGCTTGAATTTATCCCGGGGTTAGGGAAGGCGAAGATGAACGCGTTACTGCAAGCATTTGGAACTGAGATGAACATTTTACATGGTTGTGGTGAAGCGGAAATTGCCAGCGTTGTAGGTGCGGATCTGGCGTCGATGATCGTCCAGGCCCGCTCTGGCATTTTGGAGCTATCAGCAGGCGGTGGCGGGACGTACGGTAAAGTGGTACAGCCCAGAAAGTAGAGTCATTACCTAAAGGACAAGTCATATCGCGGGACGTTTTCTCATATGGTGTAACATGTAACCGGAAAGGGGAACGTCCCAAATGCGTAATTTACGGCTGATGATGAAGGAACAGACGCCTCTGTATATTTTTGTCGGCGTATTATTTCTGGTAGGTGTTGTATTTGGAGCTCTTATCGTTAGTGCGCTTACGATGGATCAGCAGCAGGAGCTGGGGGATTATCTGGGGAATTTCTTTGTTACGGTTGATCAGCAAGGTCTGCCAGCCGCACCTGATTCGTACTGGAGTATAGCAGCCTTGAATCTGAAATGGATCGGACTGATCTGGATTCTTGGGTTGTCGGTCATTGGGCTGCCGGGAATTTTGATTCTTGATTTTTTAAAAGGGGTACTGATCGGTTTTACGGTTGGCTGTTTGGTCAGTCAATATTCTTGGCATGGGATGTTGTTCGCGTTAGTTTCTGTGGCTCCACATAATCTGGTGCTGATCCCTGTGCTGCTGGTTAGCAGTGCAGCTGCGATAGCTTTTTCCTTGCAGATGATCCGCAGCCGGGTGATGGGACAACGCCGGACGCCAGTGACTCGTCCTTTTACCATGTACACTATATTGTCATTTGTGATGGCGCTTTTGATCCTGGGTATTTCATGTTTTGAGACCTGGGTTACACCAACCATGATGCGTTGGGTCACGCCTTCACTTGTACAAGCGGTGACGACCTTGACTGTGCAGTAAAAGCGTTTGACTTCTGAAAGCGACACCCCCTATAATGGAAGAAGTGGTTTGAAGACCGGTGCGGTAATTATCCAAGGGGGAGGGAGACAGGTGGAAGCACGGATAGACAAGATTAAGCAACAGTTACAATCCCAAGGATACAAGCTTACACCCCAACGGGAAGCGACCTTAAGAGTGCTGCTGGAGAATGAGGAAGATCATCTTAGCGCGGAAGACGTATTTATGCTCGTGAAGGAGAAAGCTCCCGAGATCGGTCTTGCGACTGTGTATCGTACCCTCGAACTTCTCAGTGAGCTACATGTCGTAGAAAAGATCAATTTCGGCGACGGTGTAGCCCGGTATGATTTGCGAACAGATACTGCGAAGCATCATCATCATCACTTAATTTGTGTGCAATGCGGCAGTATGGATGAGATTCGCGAGGATTGGCTCGGTCCGCTGGAAGAGCGACTGGAGAAAGAGTTTAATTTCACAGTGCTTGATCATAGACTTGATTTCCATGGGATTTGCTACCGCTGTACTGATAAGAACAATACAGACGGAAATCCATCCTAAGTTATCTTATATTAAGAATTAACTTCACAAGTCCTCCCCGGTTCCTATACCGGAGGGGGCTTTTTAAATGATTAGTCTATTAGAGCCATACATATCAGCCTTTTTTGGAGCATAAAATGAAGGACGAGCAGAATTCATTTATATGTAATAGGAGGCGTCCTTATGATTGTTTCTGTGTCCAAAACAGTGCGCAAGCTGTATTTTATGATCATGTTTGTGGCTCTAAGCTATTTACTCTACTATGCTATGAGCTGGCTAGGGGAATGGCTTAGTCCGATAGAGAACTATGGAATTCCTGAAGGCACTGCTGTTCGGGCATTTGATCACGCCGAGGTTGGTGATGATGGTCTGGATGCAAGGCAGCGCTTACGTTTCTATTACTGGTTCGGAGAATGAAAGCTCCGCAGGAAGCAGGAACAAGCGAGAAGAATGTCGAAGAAAGCTAGGGTGGATTTATGCAGAGTAAGAGTTGTGTACACATCTGCTGAAGCCTCATGCTGAATGTGCTGCAGGAAGACACTAAGAGTAGCTGCGCCAGGACAGGAGCGTGAAATAATGAAGTCACACTTGCAGCCTTTTTTACATTATTTGTCCGGAGATAAAGGCTTGTCCCCGAATACACTGGAATCTTACGGTAGGGATGTATCGCAGTTTCTAGAGTTTGCTGAAGAGCGGGGGGCTGAACAGCCTGAAGAAATCCGAAGAGCTCATGTGATGTTATATCTTGGCTCCTTACGCGGAGCGGGAAGAGCCACTGCAACGCTCAACAGAAACGCGGTGTCCCTGCGGGCCTTTTTTCATTATTTGTTGAAGGAACGTTTAATTGAGCAGGATCCAACACTGGACATGGAAACCATGAAGCCTGATAAGAAGCCACCTATGGTGCTTGCGGTTTCGGAGGTTGAGCGGCTGCTGGCTGCTCCAGATGTGAGTACAGCACAAGGGATGCGCGATAAGGCAATGCTGGAATTGCTCTACGCAACGGGAATAAAGGTTTCTGAATTGATTTCTCTTAACGTAGACGATGTGCATACGGACATGAAGTTTGCGCGCTGTACAGGGACTTCGGGCAAGGAACGAGTGGTTCCCATTGGAACCATTGCTGCTGAGAGTGTAGCAGCTTACACTTCTCTTATGCGGGACAAGCTGCTTCGTGGTCATCAGGAGGAGCCGGCCATGTTCCTGAATAGCCTGGGTGGGCGATTAACCCGCCAGGGGTTCTGGAAAATCATAAAAAAATACGCACGGGAAGCAAACATTGAGCAGGATATTACACCGCATACGCTTAGGCATTCCTTCGCCGCCCATTTACTGGAAGGTGGAGCAGATTTGCGTTCCGTACAACAAATGCTGGGTCATGCTGATATTTCGACGACTCAGATTTATAACGGTATCGCCCGTAAGAATATGAAGGAAGTATATGAGAGCCATCATCCCAGAGCGCGCTGATCATGCTTCAAAGATGCTTTTTGTGAGTAAGATAGTTATGATGGAATCATACTTATAGGATAGACTGGGGAATGGGTAATTTTCCACAGGTTATCCTTTGGCAGAAACGGATACCTGACAGGCGATACATTGTATCGCTAGCTACGGAAGCATCTGACTTCCGGGAGAAGGTACAGCCGTTTCTTCTTGTTGGTGCAAACGAATGAACTAACGATCTATATTAAAAAAGGAGTGAAGACAATATGTCCTTATTTAAACGAATTGGTTTTATTGTTCTGGATAGTGTAGGTATCGGAGAAGCTCCAGATGCTGCGAATTTTGGTGATGCGGGTTCACATACGCTTGGTCATATTTTGAACCGTGTTCCCGGATTGAAACTCCCTAACCTACAGCAGTTAGGATTAGCTAATATTGCTCCGCTGCCGCCGCTTGAACCTGTAGCTTCACCAACAGGATATTATGGCAAGATGCAGGAAGTATCTGTAGGTAAGGATACGATGACCGGGCACTGGGAGCTGATGGGGCTGAAAATAGAGGTTCCATTTAATACGTATCCGGACGGATTTCCGGCAGAATTGATTGAAAAATTCGAAGCAGCAACTGGCCGGAAAGTGATCGGTAATAAACCAGCTTCCGGTACGGAAATTCTAGTTGAATATGGCGAAGAGCAAATGAAGACCGGAGCTTGGATTGTGTACACCTCTGCGGACAGTGTATTCCAGCTTGCGGCACATGAAGATATCATTCCACTGGAAGAGCTATACAGCGCGTGTAAAATCGCCCGTGAGCTAACTATGGCTCCTGAATTCTCCGTAGGGCGCGTTATTGCTCGTCCTTATGTTGGCGAACCAGGAAAGTTCGTACGGACCTCAAATCGCCATGATTATGCCGTGAAACCACCGGAACCAACGGTAATGAACGCGCTGGCTGATATCGGAAAAGATGTTATCGCGGTAGGAAAGATCAACGATATTTTCACAGGTGAAGGGGTTACAGCTTCTTACCCTACGAAGAGCAATGAACATGGTATCGAAGTCACCATTGAGCAACTTCGCCAACCGTTCAATGGCTTGCTGTTCACGAATCTGGTGGATTTTGACTCTTTATATGGACACCGTCGCGATCCGGAAGGATATGGTCATGCACTGGAAGTATTCGATCAGGCGCTGCCTGAAATTCTATCCACGCTTGGTGAAGATGACCTGTTGATTATTTCAGCAGATCATGGGAATGATCCAATCCATAGCGGAACAGATCATACTCGTGAATATGTGCCACTGCTTATTTACAGCCCACGCCTTAAGCATCCAGATAGCTTAGGTATTCGTGAGACCTTCTCGGATGTTGCCGCAACCATTGCTGATAATTTCGGTGCGAAGGCGCCGCAGTATGGGACAAGCTTTTTAGCGAAACTGCAATAAAAGGATGTGGGTTGCGCCACAACATTCATTAAGGAGGATCATCCATAGCATGTTAACTCAAAAAGAAATTCAAGAAGCAGCCATTTATATAAAAGACAAATGTCCGGTGGCTCCGGAAATTGGATTGATCCTTGGTTCAGGACTCGGTGTGCTGGCAGACCTGATCACCGATGGAATCAGCATTCCATATGATGAGATTCCTCACTTCCCTGTGTCCACTGTAGAAGGGCATGAGGGAGAACTGCTGATCGGTATGATTGAAGGACGCCGTGTCGTGATGATGAAGGGCCGCTTTCATATGTATGAAGGATATGGACCGGAGGTAACGGCATTCCCTGTTCGGGTTATGAAAGAACTTGGTATAGCCAGCCTATTAGTAACTAATGCTGCTGGTGGAGTGAACACAGATTTCACGCCGGGCGATCTTATGCTCCTTACGGATCATCTGAATATGACGGGTCGGAACCCGTTAATAGGACCTAATGATCCTGCACTGGGCGTGCGCTTCCCGGATATGTCAACCGCTTATAGTCGCCGCCTAATCAAGGTAGCGAAGGAAACGGCAGCGCAGCAGAATTTCGAATTCAAAGAAGGCGTATATGCAGGTCTGCTGGGACCTTGCTACGAAACACCTGCTGAAATCGTAATGCTTCGTCATCTAGGGGCTGACGCTGTGGGCATGTCTACTGTGTCGGAAACCATTGTTGCCCGTCATGCAGGTATCGAGGTATTGGGTATCTCCTGTATTACTAACATGGCTGCGGGAATTCTGGATCAACCTCTCAACCATGAAGAGGTTATGGAAACTGCAGACCGTGTGCGTGAGCGTTTCCTGAAGCTGGTGTTGGGCTTTATTCCGAAAATGTAATTTCGGGTACTGCATTTTGAATTTTTGGGAGGTCCAATCTATGACACAAGTGAATGAACTTGAGCCATTGACGTTTGAACAGATAATGAAGGTAACTAATTTGACTAGACCAAAATTTATCGGACTTGCTCGCGCAATTGTCCGTGAAGTGCAGGTGTAATATGAGAGCTGTCGATATTATTCAGAAAAAAAGAGATGGCGGAGAGCTGAGTCGTGAGGAAATTTCCTTTCTAATTCAGGGCTATAGTAAAGGTGAAGTGCCTGATTATCAGCTCTCTGCTTGGGCAATGGCTGTTTATTTTCAAGGCATGAACGCGCGGGAAACCGGCGATCTAACGATGGAAATGGCGATGTCCGGCGATCAAGTAGATCTTAGCCCAATCGCAGGTATTAAAGTCGATAAACACTCCACAGGCGGAGTGGGCGATAAAACAACTGTAGTATTGGCACCCTTGGTAGCTTCTGCTGGAGTACCGGTAGCGAAGATGTCCGGTCGTGGACTTGGGCACACTGGAGGCACGCTCGATAAGCTGGAGTCAATCAGTGGTTTCTCTATCGAGATGGCTCGTGAGCGTTTCTTTGACCAAGTAGGGGAGATCGGGGCTGCCGTGATCGGTCAGTCGGGCAACATTACACCCGCAGACAAAAAGCTGTATGCCCTTCGGGATGTAACTGCAACAGTTGAATCCATCCCCCTTATTGCAAGCTCTGTGATGAGCAAGAAGATTGCAGCAGGTGCGGATGCGATCGTGTTGGATGTCAAAACAGGCAGCGGTGCTTTTATGAAGACGCTGGATGATTCTATAGCACTCGCTCAGGCGATGGTTGACATTGGAACGCATCTGGGTCGCAATACCGTTGCAATCATCAGTGATATGGACCAGCCGCTTGGTTACGGGATCGGAAATGCGTTGGAAATTAAGGAAGGAATCGAGACCTTGAAGGGTCATGGTCCAAAGGATCTACAGGAGGTCTGTCTTATTCTGGGCAGCCAGATGCTTGTTCTTGGCGGCAAAGCCAAGGATGAAGCGGAGGCACGTTCGATTCTTATGACGCATATTGAAGATGGCAGTGCGCTAGAGAAGTTCAAACAAATCGTGAAGGCACAAGGTGGAGATGTATCGCAAATTGATTCTCCGGAGAAGCTCCCTACTGCTAAGCGATTCATTGAAGTGAAGGCGAAAACGAAGGGGTTCATAGAAGGTATTCAGGCCGAGGAAATTGGCGTTGCGGCTATGCTGCTTGGAGCTGGACGTGAAACTAAGGAATCTGTAATCGATCTGGCTGTGGGGATTCAACTCTCCAAAAAGGTTGGAGATGCTGTAGAGATTGGCGAGACGCTTGCAGTCTTGCATATCAACGATGCCAGTGAGAAGAAAGTTGAGGAAGCTGAAGGTAAGGTGTTAGAAGCCTACCGTATCACTTCTGAACCTGTTCCTGCCCAACCTTTGGTATTTGCACTTGTTACTAAAGATGGGGTAACACGGTACTAGTCAAGGTAATATAAATATTGTCATGGCTATGGCCGTAAACAGACAACAAAGCAGCGATCCTCCCATAACGGGAAGGTCGCTGCTTTGCGTTTTGCTCAATGGTGCAATATTTATAACTGATTATTGATCTTATTGAAAATCTGCGAAGCCCCGCTGCTTGTATTACATAATACGACCACAGTCTCGCCACTAGCTGGATAAATAGCCGACCGGAAGGAAACACCGGGATCATAGCCCATAATGTGAAATTTGAACACTTTTTCTTCGCGGAGGGTAATCCATACACCATAACCATAATAGCCTTCGCCATCCACATGTACATGGGGAGTAAGCAATAATGAAGTGATTACTGGACTCAATAATGTATGGTTCATTAACCCGATCCAGAATAGCTGCAGGTCGGGGGCAGTGACGAAAGCTCCACCGTCAGCGCCTCCTTTTACCGGGATTGAGTAGATGTTGGTTCTCCAGTTCCCGTTCTCTTCCTCTATGTATCCTAGTGCACAGTTGGCAGGTAAGGCATCTAACGTGAAGTAACCGGATTGCTCCATTCCGCAAGGCTTAAAGATGTGATGCTCTACATAATCGGAAAAAGACATTTCACTCAGTTCCTCCACCAGAAGGCCTAGCACGATATAGCCGGCATTGTTGTAGTGGAAACGTTCGCCCGGGGTCCACATCATGGGAAGGGTTCGGAACATCGGCACAAAATCCTCAAGCTGTCGCAAGGTGTACATAGGCCGTGCCTTCCACAGGTCCTCGAAATCATCCATAATTGTTTCATCAAAATAATCCGGAATACCAGAGCTATGCGTAAGTAGCTGATGAATGGTGATGTCAGGACTAAAGAGAGGGAACTCTACCTTTTTAAGATAATCTATTAGTCTACTTTCAAAAGAAATCAATCCCTGATCGACCAGCTGGCAGACAGCAATCGCGGTAAATATTTTACATCCGGAAGCAATGCCGAACCGGGTATGAATATTGTTTTCGCGCTTATCCGACTTATTGGCATAACCGTAACAGCTGCTGCTGACTTCTTTATCATGTTGTTGTACCAGCACTACACCAGAGAAATTGTTCTGTGTAGCTTCTGCTTCAATACAATCTGCAAGGTGGTTCATCTGTATATTCACTCCTCTATAAGCAGTTAAGTTCTTAAATAGCATTCGTTAAAATATTCCATTTTCCTTTAAAGTGAATACGAAAAAATTGGAAATACTTAAAATTTGAAATAATTTTTGATCTCCCCTATAATAAAAATGCTCTGCAACTACTGCTGGGCTTTTTTTAATTGACAACAACATTACTTCTTGGGATAAATTATTATAGTTATTTACTTAGAAATGGAATAATTTCCACCCTTTCTGACGAAACTGGAACACAGTACCTGTGATATGAAGGTTAACGTTCAGGAGGGGAACCATTGTGAGAAAAATGCGTTTTGCTGTGCTTGTGCTCTGTATCGTTGTGTCGGTTCTAGGACCGATGTCAGGTGCTTATGCTGAGGAAAAAAGCAAGGATTCTGGCAGTAATGCTGCCGCTGTAGATCTTGCGCCTGGTGCGCGTTCTGCGATTTTGATGGATGCAGGCACCGGCACTATTATTTATGAAAAGAACAGCCATGATAAGCTGCCTCCCGCAAGTATTACGAAGATTATGACGATGCTGCTTACGGTGGAAGCACTGGATGAAGGAAGACTGCAACTGACGGATAAGGTGCGCACGAGTGAATATGCCGCGTCGATGGGCGGATCGCAAATTTTCCTGGAGCCTGGTGAAGAAATGTCGGTGGATGAGATGCTCAAAGGCATCGCTATGGCCTCCGGTAATGATGCATCTGTGGCGATGGCAGAGAAAATAGCGGGTTCGGAGAGCGCTTTTGTCGATCTGATGAATAAAAGAGCGGAAGAGCTGGGTCTGAAAGATACCCACTTTGCCAATTGCAACGGTCTTCCAGCTGCTAATCACTATTCCTCAGCCTACGATATTGCGGTAATTAGCCGGGAGCTTTTAAAGCATGATAGAATTATCAAATATACCGGTTCCTATCAGGATTATCTGCGTAAGGATTCCACCAAACCATTCTGGTTGGTAAACACGAACAAGCTTGTACGTTTCTATACAGGCGCTGATGGACTGAAAACAGGATATACCGCTGAAGCAAAATTCTGCTTATCCGCTACGGCTGCAAGAGACGGTCTGCGTGCTGTTGCTGTTGTGCTGGGTGAGCCGAACACGAAGACACGTAACAGTGAAGTGTCGGGCATGTTTGACTATCTCTTTTCGCAATATAAGATCCACACTATTCACAAAGAAGGGGACGCTATTGGTACCCTTAAGATTGAGAAGGGTGTGAAGTCCGAGCTGCCGATTACGGCGAAAGAGACGTATAGTGTTCTTTTGAAAAAAGGTGTGACGCAAGAAGGCATTCGTCACGAACTAGTACTTCCAGAAAGCGTGAAGGCACCAGTGGCTGAAGGCCAGTCCATAGGCAAGCTGGTTGTCTACCAAGGAACCCAAGTGATTAAAGAGTATGAACTTAAAGCAGGGGAAGCTGTGGCAAAAGCAGGCTGGTGGAAGCTCTTTAAACGTACAACAGGCTCGATGTTCGGCATGGATTAAAAAGAGCTTTTTTGTAGATTGCGCCCATGTGCTTTGTAGATTCATAGGGGTTTTCTTCTAGTTTTGTCGTGAGGCAGGATTCCTGATTTGCCACGTAGAAACCTTGTCCTTGAAGAGAATGGGTACTGTCTCTTAAGGCCAAGTTTTCAAAGCAACGAAGAGGAGAGTGGCAAGCATGAATTCTAATGTGGAAATGGAGCATCACAGGGGTGTGCTGATTGTCCGTTTATCTGGGGAACTCGATCATCATGCCGCCGATTTTGTAAGAATGGATATGGATGAAGCGATTATGCGGGGTCAGGTATCGCATTTGATCCTTAGTCTTAAGCATCTGCAGTTTATGGACAGTTCGGGTCTCGGCGTAATTCTGGGAAGGTATAAACTGATCCATAGTAAAGGCGGCAAAATGGTGGTGTGTGATGCAACGGCACCTGTGAAGCGACTTCTGGAAATGTCAGGCCTGTTCAAGATCATGCCCCTATATGACGACGAGAGTACTGCACTCTCGGATTTGGAGGTTGCGTTATGACAAATGGTAAGGCTGGTAACTTCATGAACGTGCAGTTCGCTGCACTCTCGGAGAACGAATCATTCGCGCGTGTAGTTGTAGCGGCGTTCGTTTCTAGGCTTGATCCTACAATGGACGAGCTGAATGATCTGAAGACAGTCGTGTCGGAGGCGGTCACCAATTGTATTATTCATGGGTATGATAGTGATCCGGAAGGTATTGTGACTATTTCAGCTTCGCTGGACAACGAAACGGTACATTTAACCATTGAGGATCAGGGACGGGGCATTGAGGATTTGGAGCTGGCACAACAGCCGCTATATACCTCAAAGCCAGAGCTGGAGCGGTCGGGCATGGGCTTTACCATTATGGAGAATTTCATGGATGAATTTGAAGTCACTAGTGAACCGGGACACGGCACTTCGATCTCAATGAAGAAAACCATCGTTTCGAAAAAAGCTTTATACAATTAGGGGTTGGAGCCATGGATGCAGAGTCAAAAAAAGCTCCGCCGACCTATTTGGACGATGCGGAGGTCAAACGTCTTATCGCGCTCAGTCAGGCCGGAGATAATCTTGCCCGGGACACACTAGTTAGCTGCAATATCCGGTTGGTCTGGTCGGTAGTGCAGCGGTTTATGAACCGCGGGTATGAACCTGACGATTTGTTCCAGATCGGTTGCATCGGGCTCTTGAAGTCCGTTGATAAGTTCGACCTCAGCTATGAGGTCAAATTCTCCACTTATGCCGTGCCGATGATCATTGGCGAGATTCAGCGTTTCCTTCGCGACGATGGAACCTTGAAAGTTAGCCGTTCTCTTAAGGAGATGGCTAATAAGGTCCGCAAGATGAAGGATGAAATGTCTAAGACGCTGGACCGTCTGCCTACCATCGGTGAAGTTGCTGAGGCACTGGGAGTTACCCCTGAAGAAGTGGTATTTGCTCAGGAAGCTAACAAGCCACCGACCTCGATTCATGAGACTGTGTTCGAGAATGATGGCGACCCGATCACACTGATTGATCAAATCGCTGACGAATCACAGGAACGCTGGTTTGATAAGCTGGCACTGAATGAGGCTATCGGAGGTCTCAGCGAGCGTGAACGGCTGATTGTTTATCTTCGATATTACCGTGACCAAACGCAGTCAGAGGTTGCTAGTCGCCTTGGGATTTCTCAAGTGCAGGTATCCCGGCTGGAGAAGAAAATATTGCAGAATATCCGCGAGCAGATTGCTCAGTAGATAATGGCTAAAATGTAAAGACGCTTGTGAAATAGCGAATAGGAAGAAAAAGCCGCCCCGAAAAGGGGGGGCTTTTTATGTGGAGGGAATCTCAATATGCATTCACTTGGTGACAAGGATATGACCTCATGGTCTATTGACATGGAAGCGAATTTGCTGACAATGTCGAATGTTTTGGAGAATTGGGTGGACTGTTCAGATCATGCTTTACCGCATAACCCCAATTTTTTACGTGAATATGTGTACGGTGAGGATCTTGAACGGTTTGATGCGTATATAGATAAATTATACTCTGGTCACCTATGTAATCTTGAGTATCGTATGCAGTTACCTGCAAAAGCGCTGAAGTGGGTTCAAAGTATAGGCACGCCCGTTTTTAATCAAGAGCATAAGGTTTGTAGAATAGATGGCGTAATCATAGATATCACGGAACAAAAAAATGCTCAAGCCCAGTTAGAGAATAGCTTTTCTCTGTATCAGCAGATGTTTGCTACGATCGATGTGGCGATTTGGTCTTACGATTACGTATCACGGAAAATGTTATTCATATCGGATGCCATTTTCAATATCACGGGATATTCACCAGAACAGGCGAAGGAAGATGACTTTTGGCTAAGAATTGCTCCTAAAGAAGAGCGGCCTTTAATTCAAGAGATTATAACTACAGTGGGGCAAGGAATAAGCAATCTTAGTGAATATCGGATCATCCATGCCAGCGGTGAACTCCGATGGGTCCAAGTCAGGATCATTCCCAGTATGGATGAGACAGGGGCAGTGGTACGGCTCAATGGGATCTTAATCGACCATACGGAAAAAAAGCAGATGCAAGAGGTTCTATTAAAAAGCGAGCAGCGCTACAAATCCCTGTTTGACCATAACCCAGATATCGTGTGTGAATTGGATCTGCAGGGCAGCATTGTAGCTATCAATCCAGCGGCAGATCAAATTACTGGAGAAGCTTTTAATAGATTCGGAGAAAACTTATCCATTGTGAATTTATTTGGTGCAGAGAATTCGCATATGATGTCTGATTATTTTGAGAAAACGGTTGGCGGAGTTCTGCAGCATTACACGGTTACTTCTGTCCGCGAGAATGGATTAGTTAACCATTGGTCGATGAAAAACATCCCTGTACATGAAAACAATCAAATTGTGGGTACCTTTGTTATCGCAAGAGATATCACTGCATCTGTGGAGGTGGAAAAGCGGCTGGCTCAGCGGGAGGCGGAGTACAGGCTTATTACAGAGAATATGGAGGATATGATTGGGGTTCTGGATCAGCAAGGGAACTTCATTATTGCTTCGTCCTCTTGTGAGAAAATTATTGGTCTTCCTGTTGGTTCAATAAAGAACACAACCATTTTGGAGTATATTCATCCTGATGAACAAGAAGTGTTGCGGGAACAGATCTTGGATATTTTTCGGACAAAAGTATGTAAGATGTTTTACAATCGGTTTATTCACATCAAAGGTCACATTATAGATCTGGAATGCTTGGGTACACCTGTTCTTGGTGAGGATGGAGAAGTAGTTAGTATTGTGATTGTAGCGAGAGACATTACAAAAAGGGTCCAGATGGAGAGTGAACTTAGAGAAAGCGAGGAACTCAATCGGCTGCTTATTGATATGTCACCTGAAGCGGTAGTACTCCATAGTGAATATAAATTCCTTTATGTGAATTTTTCCTGTTTAGGATTGTTTGGAGTTTGCAGTGAGGATCAATTGATTGGCACCTCTATTTTTAATTGGGCCCACCCAGACTATATAACGCTGGCTAGAGATCGGATGCGTGAAATCTATTATGGACCCAATCGGATATTAGCTCCTATTGAACAAAAGGTCGTGCGGTCAGATGGATCTATTATCGATGTAGAAGTAACAGCTAGCTCAATTCTATATAAGGGTAAGGTTGCATGTATCTCTATCTTTAGGGATATCAGTGATCGGAAAAAAATTGAGGTGGAAAGACAGCTTACAGAGCAGATCATTCGGAACAGCGAGGAAAGGTATTTCAACTTACAGATGAGTCTTGATCAATTCTCGCAAGATTTGTTTGGTGCGATGAAGATCAGTCACATGGAACAACGATTACTAAAAGAAGTTAGAGAAGTCTTGCGGGTTACCAATATTTGTATGGTTGAAGTTGAAGATAACCATGATAAAATATGCGAGATTATTGAGACAGAGCGGGGCTATTCACTTAAGATCGGAGAGTTCCGAAGAAAAAGCTATATTCTATCCATTAATGAGAAGTCTATTTTATTAGAAATAAGTTCTGTTCGAGTGTGGCTGAAGACGATTACCCGTTATGTTAGTGTGTTATTTGATAATTTTTTGCTCATAGAAGATCTAACTAAGGACCTTGAGTTAGCGGCTTCCGAGCAAGCTCCGACATGGTTACTACGCTTTATGTTTAATTTATCCGAGAATGAACGCAAACGGCTTGCTCAAGATTTACATGATTCAGCACTTCAAGAACAGATCATCTGGTATCGTAAGCTTGATAATTTTTTAAGTGATAAATCCGTTACGGGGGAACTAAAGGAGCAGTTAGAACAGATCACAGAAGGTTTACTCGATGTTATCTATGAACTGCGGATTATCTGCAATGAGCTTAGGCCACCAGCATTAATCAATGAGGGGCTTGCTTCCTCACTTGAGACATTGTTTGAATTTGCTCAGTTGCGGAACGACTATCAGATATATTTTGAGTCAAACGCTTTCAGGCATAAGTTAAAAGACGAGATTCTAATAGGTCTGTACCGTATTGTGCAGGAACTTTTGGCTAATGCAGCTAAACATTCCTGTGCCACAGAAGTACGTATCTCCTTAGCTAGTGAAGGGCAACAGGTGCTTTTGGATTATGAAGATAACGGAATTGGAATGAGCCTTTTAGGAGAGGATTCTATTAAGAGTATGGGGATTTATGGGATGAAAGAAAGGGTTCGCAGTATGGATGGGACCATACGATTTCTTTCGCCAGAGAATAAGGGATTAGCTGTCTTTATATCCATACCTGCAGATTAATCATGGGGCATAATAAGGGGATAGGGGTGTATTAGGCATGATTCAAATTTTGTTAGTGGACGACCATCCCTCTGTCATGGAAGGGACTAAGATGATACTGGAACAAGAGGGAGATATGAAGGTTACCCTAGCCAATTCAGCCCATGAGGCGCTTAACATGGTGGGTAGCCATACGTTTGACGTGATGTTGTTTGATCTTCATATCGCTGATGGGAATGGGATTGATTTGGCGAAGGAAGTCTTAAAAATAAACGCAGACGCGATTATCTTAATCTATACCGGATACGAAATTACTAACAAATTTAACTTGATGATTGAATCGGGTCTGTTTGGGTTTATTTCAAAAACGACCAATAGAGAGCAGTTGGTTGCAGCAGTGCGTTGTGCTTTAAGGGGAGATGTCATTTTGCCTCATACCCTAGTTAAACAGTTAAGAAAAGTATCATCTAAAGGAATGGAGATTAATGTTGACCAAGCAAACCCGAAGATAAGCAAAAAAGAGTATGAAATGCTGACAGAGATTGCAAAAGGAAAAAGCAACAAGGAAATAGCAGAGATTGTACTTATGAGTCAACGATCGCTGGAATACAGTTTAACGAGTCTGTTCCAGAAGCTAAATGTGAAATCAAGAATTGAAGCGGCAATAAAAGCTAAACGACTGGGCATATTGAAGGAGTCCGATTTCAACAATTCACTATGAAAATTCGTAACAAACAAATAGATCAAAATCCCATTCACGGTTCTGTGAGGCGGGATTTTTTGGTCTGCGCTTTTTTTGCGGGATGACGCAATATTTTTGCGTGGTCGCGCTATTTTTTTTCGGTTACCTTAATCTGCTTACCGTATATGATGAAATAGTTCCTAAGAATTACTAAAAAATGACTAACGCCAATGAGGGGCTGAAGAAAATGAAGTGGTTTTATAATTTAAGAACAGCAGTGAAGTTAATCTCCGCATTTCTGTTAGTATCCGCAATATTGTGCTTTGTAGGATTCTATGGAATTACGAATTTGAGTAAGATGGACCGCTCTATCGTGGACATGTATGAAAACCGCTTAACACCTATAGCTTATCTGGGAGAAGCGAATGAACTATTTTTAACAAATAGAATCAATATCCGTGATATAAACACGATGGCTAAAACAGTGGCAGAAAAGAAAGAATACGAAGATAAAATACATAAAAACGTTCAAAGTATTGAAGAGATCATGGGTAAATATAGCAAGACTGCGTTGAGAGCTGAAGAATTAGCCATAATGAAGGATTATCCTGAGATCTGGAAACGGTATATCACAAGCCTGGATGAGGCTATTGAATTAAATAATACAAATATTAGTAATGAGAAATATACAAATTTTTTGCTTGTAAGTGATTTGCAAACAGCTACAACAGAGCTGACTGACTTTCTGCAAAATTTAATAGACATCAATATGAAGCAGGCTCAAGGTTCGATTGTTAATGCCAATGACCTTTATCAGTCCTCTCGTTTGATTACGTTTAGCGTTACTATTGTTGCGCTGCTCATCAGTATTGGTCTGGGTCTTCTAATATCGCAGATCATAGCACGGCCTCTAAATCAAGTAATGCGCCTGCTAGGTAAAGTGGCTAATGGTGATTTAAGCGAAACGTCGAATCTGGAATCTAAGGACGAGATTGGAATGCTAGCTTATTCTGTTAATGAAATGGTTCTGAACCTAAGACGAACTGTGAGCGGCATTTCTTCTTCTGCGGAAAGTGTCTCAGCTGCTGCACAGCAAATCTCAGCAAGTACAGAGGAAGTAGCTAGTGGAAGTATGAGTCAAGCTAGTGCAGCACAAACGATGAATGAGTTGTTCCGAGAATTATCTGCGGCGATTAATTCAGTAGCCCAGAGTGCTGAACAGGCCTCTGAGCTTTCAGATCAAACGATGCGTATAGCTCAAGATGGAGGGATCGTGGTTAAGAACTCCGTACAAGGAATGGCAGTACTGGATACTCAAATGTCTAGACTTGCGGAAGATTCCGATAAGATTGGTGAGATTATTGCGGTGATTGAAGATATTGCCCAACAGACAAATCTGCTAGCCCTGAACGCAGCGATAGAAGCGGCCCGCGCAGGTGAACAAGGTCGAGGTTTTGCCGTTGTTGCGAATGAAGTAAGAAAGTTAGCTGAGCGGAGCAGTGGGGCTACGAAACAAATCACGGGCATTATCAAAGAAATGCAGAAGAATACGCAGCATAGTGTAAATGCTGTAGTAGAAGGAGTAGCTTTTTCACAAAAAAATGGAGAAGCCTTTGAACATATCCTTACGATGGTGAACGATACCGCTCATAAAGTAACAGAAATTGCGGCTGCCAGTGAAGAACAGGCGGCACAATCATCTGAGGTGATGTTCTCAATTGAGAGCATATCCGCCGCAACTGAAGAAATGGCGGCAAGCAGCAGTGAAACGGCAACGACGGCCAATGCTTTGGCTCAGCTAGCAGAAGAGTTAAATAGTCTGGTATCAATTTTTAAAGTTAAATAAACAGTGTCAGGGGTATTATCATTGATAGGAGAGGAGAAGTAGTGCAAAAAATAAAGGTGCTCGTTGTAGCTGCTTCAGTAACCATGCGTAAACAGATCTCGAACCTAATTTCGGAGGACTCAACCCTCGAGGTCATTGGAGTAGCTCGAAATGCATCCGAAGCGATCAGCATGGTTCAAAAACTCAGGCCCGATGTCGTGGCTATAGATATAGAAATGCCGGAATTGAACGGTTTGGTAGCACTCACAAGCATAATGTCACAGCGGCCAACACCTATACTTATCCTGAGCTCAGCTACAAAGGAAGGTATAACTGCAACCATTACTGCTCTACAAAATGGTGCAGTAGATTTCATCTCCAAGCCAGCTCAATCTTATGGACCTGGTCTATACAGCATAAAAGATGAGTTATTATTCAAAATTAAGAAAGCCGCTGAAATTCCTTTAAGAACTCTTATTCTTAACAATATAAACATCTCCAAAGTGAAAGCTCGACAAGAGAAACAAAAAAACGATAAGAGTGGATGTACAGAAGTCATTGAGCAGATCGTGGGAATTGGATGTGGAGTAGGAGGGCCGAAGGCATTAGAAATCTTAATTACCTCACTTCCAGCGAGCTTCCCGTATCCCCTGCTAATTGTGCAACATATGCCGCCTAAGTACACAAAAGCATTGGCGGAACGACTGAATCGGTTCTCAAGTGTACGGGTGGTGGAAGCCAAGGACAAGCAATCGGTGCTCGGGGGAACCGTCTATATCGCTCCAGGTAATTTTCATATGACCATCATTCAGGAGGGGCAAGATCTCAGAATAAAACTTATGAAAAAGCCTGCAGTGAATGGGCACTGTCCTTCGGTCGATGTCTTGTTTGGGTCTATATCTGCATTAACTGGTCTACAGCAGCATTTAATCCTAATGACCGGAATGGGAAATGATGGCGCTAAAGGGATGCTAGCTGCCAAACATGCTGGTGCCCAATCAACGCTTGTAGAATCGCAAGAAACTTCTATTGAAAGTGAAATGCCTGAAGCAGCGGCGAAGCTGGGTTGTGTGGATTACGAGCTGCCCTCGCATTTGTTAGCCTCGAAGATTATGGAGGTTACGGGGGAGCTGAGATACCGAAGGGACACATTTCCATCAGTTTGAACGGTCTTATTTTACTTCTGAAAAAGCGTTGGCAGGATAAAATCCGCCAATGCTTTTTTGTATTTCAGGTTGACACTTTCAAGTGATAACAATTATCATTTACGGAGCTAGAGTAGAGATTATGTAACTCATCGTATACAAGGAGCGAAGAAGGAGAGGTTTGCGATGACTTTAAATATATTGAATATGGAAATTCATGATCTTTTTGATCAATTTACAGAACGGATAGAGGGGCATGTTGAGCATAACCAATGGGAACAACGGCTTACTATTCCTTCACATATTGGTAAGGGAACTGTCACCCGTACACGGATTCGTCCAGGTATGGAGATTATGTATACGGACATAACTTACGAACAAGATATGAAGCTCTACATTCAAGAAGCTTGTCCGTTGTTTGAACTAAGCTATAATCTAAGCGGAGAAATCTATTGCGAATGGAACGGCAAGGAAAGTTACACGGATAAACAAATGGGCAACGTCCTTTTTCTAGAGGATGTTCAGGTGTATGAAGAGAAAAAAGCAGGTGTCCCCAATCAATTGCTGGAAATACGGTTAGCTCCTAGTGAACTGCTGAATTACGCCGGAGATTTATCGGAGACACAGCAAATGGAAACCTGGCTTAGACATCATCGTGGCAATATTGATCGTTATCCAGATACTGCGGCAATCCGAAAATGTGTCTCCGAAATAATCCACTGTACCTATCATGGAACATTGAGACGTTTATATATGGAGAGCAAAGCCCTTGAATTTATTGCTTTGTTTGGTGAGTCTGATGGTTACGGTTCTATTAGCGATAGTATGACGCTGCGGCACGATGATATTACCAATCTGAAGCGGGTACATGAATTGGTGCAAATCCATTTCGAACAACCGTTATCTATACGTGAGTTGGCTAAGCGGGTAGGTATCAACGAATTCAAGCTGAAAAAAGGCTTCCGCGAATTATTTGGCATGACGATCTTCGAGCTAGTACGTATAAAAAGGATGGAGAAAGCGCTCTGGTATATGGAGGTTGAAGGTTTGAATATAGGGAAAACAGCTGTTTCGGTCGGATATAGCAATGTCAGCAATTTCACGACGACCTTTCGTAAGCATTATGGCTGCAATCCAAGCGAATACTTAAAACGTATCGAACAACAGAGTTTGGAACGAAACAGGCTGTAGGAAGATTTGTAAATGCAGAAAGCTTAAAGCTTCAAGTGTTAGAACATAGGGTTCGGAATCGAACGTTATATTCTGTCTGCTTGAGGTTTTTTTGTGTTTGCTCCCTTATCAAGGAGTGCACCTCCCTTAACAGGTAGAGAAAAAGACCACTCTAAATGATAATAATTACATAGATTGCAGATAAAAAGGTGGTTATACAATGGAACAACAACAAGTAGATTCGCGCCGGTGGTATGCGCTGGGGGTTATTTTACTGCCAACATTACTTATTTCATTAAATACTTATATGATTCAAGTTGCGCTTCCATCTATGCAATATAGCTTGAACGCAAGCTTTTCGGAAGCACAGCTTATCGTTACCGGATTTTCGCTAGGATTAGCTGTGGCGTTGATTATTAGTGGAAAGCTTGGAGATATATACGGCAGGAAACGGATGTTGCTGATCGGGGTAAGCGGGTTTACGGTCATGGCAGTATTGGGCGGAGTGACCTCAGATCCGGCTCTTCTGATTGTTATTCGGATTGTGCAGGGATTGGCTGCGGCGCTTATTCAACCTCAGGTTCTATCTACGCTGCAGGTCAGCTTTCTGCCAAAGGAAAAAGGGCTTGTTTTCGGCATTTACGGCGCCATGATTGGTTTTGGATTTGCATTCGGATTCATCCTCGGAGGCACTATTGTGAATTGGAATCCGTTCGATCTCGGTTGGCGGACGGTGTTTTTTTTCAATGTGCCATTTGGACTTCTCGTCCTGCTGTTAATGCCGATTGTACCTGAAACACGGGCTGAGCAGGCGCACAGTATTGATTGGACTGGAAGCTTCCTTCTGCTGATCGGTTTGTTCCTGCTGATCTATCCGTTGTCAGAGGGACAAAAACAAGGGTGGCCGTTGTGGATTTTTGGCTGTCTAATGTTAGCTCTTTTCGTGTTGTTTACTTTTATCTGGGTTGAAAATCGAAAGGGAAAGCAGGGGGCGTTACCGTTAGTCGATCTGTCTATTTTCAGAGATCGAACATTTAGCGCAGGTCTGGCAACCGTTCTTGTCCTTTATCTAAGTATGTTCTCTTTCTTTTTTATTTTGAGCTATTATATGCAATTTGGTTTGCACTATAGTGTTCAAGATACGAGTATGGTTTTCTTGCCTATAGGGATAGGCTTTTTTCTGACTTCCTTAATCTCGTCTCGAATGGTCAAAAGATGGGGGATGAGTGTACTTAAGATAGGAGCGCTGATGATGGGTAGCTGTAGCCTGCTGCTTATGTTAGAGCTAAATGTGGACGTTACGAATCTGCTGGACCCCCGTAATATCCTAATATTATTGATATATGGTTTCGGTCTCGGAATGGCTACTACGCCCCTAGTTAACGTCACGCTTAGTTCAGTACCCCCAAAGATCACGGGCACGGGTTCAGGCTTGATCACTACCTTTATGTATTTTGCGAATTCGTTAGGAGTGGCGTTAATCGGTATTTTATTCTCCGCTTCGCTAAAGCATTCTCTTTTGGAAGCAGATCTAGCGGATTATGTAAGGGCGTTTTCCTTCTCATTAGCAGCAATCGGAGGACTTGCTTTTACTGGTTTTCTTTGCCTTTGTTTTTTGCGGGAGCGGAAATTATAGAGGAGGTATCCTGCTTTTTTTGCGCTGTGAGCAATCTAACAAAAGAACGCCCTTCTTAGCTTTATAGTAATACCGAGTGATTGAATTCCATTTAATGTAACTCAATCCAAACCTATCAATGAGAAGGTGCCAGGATGTCCATACTGCAAGTAGAGAATCTCTCAAAAGAATACAAAGGAAAAGGCAAAACGAATCGGTATCGAGCGCTGAACGGGATTAGTCTTACTGTGGACAGTGGCGAGTTTGTGGCGATTATGGGACCCTCGGGGAGCGGAAAAACGACATTTTTAAATATACTAAGCGGAATCGATACGGAGTATAGTGGGGTTGTAAGAATTGCAGAGACTAGTATAAGTGAGATGTCCAAGAACGAGCTTGCGCTTTTTCGCCGGCAGCGTATGGGATTCGTTTTTCAGGATTACAATCTGCTGGATAGTCTGACCCTACGGGAAAATATCATGGTGCCCATGGTGCTGGATGATCAAGAGGTAGAAGATATCAATGCCAAGACAGATGAGACGTTATCGCTATTTGATCTGGATGAGGTGAAGGACAAATATCCTTATATGGTTTCAGGGGGGCAACAGCAGCGTGCGGCGATCAGCAGGGCGATTATTAATCATCCAGATGTGATTTTTGCGGACGAGCCGACGGGGAATTTGGATTCCAAATCCTCGAGTACGGTGATGGCGACCTTCGCCAAGCTCAACACTCTAAAAGGAGCAACGATAGTGATGGTCACGCATGATCCTTTTGCGGCCAGCTATTGTAATCGCGTGCTTTTTATCAAAGATGGGAAGGCTCTACTAGAGATTGCTAGAGAGAATAAAGAGCGCAGAGCATTTTTTGATCTGATTCTGGAGAACCTGGCCTTTATTGGAGGGGGAGAAGATGACCTTTAGGAGAATGGCATTTCAGATATTTAAGGCGAATCTTAGAAGATATTTGTTGTTTTTCTTATGCAGCAGCTTTACAGTCATGATCTTTTTTACATTTTATTCGCTGTACAGTAATCCTGATTTTAATGACCCTTATCAAGTGAATGGGATGGTGTCGGGTAATTTATATGCTCCTTTTTTGGTGATAAGAGTGTTTGCTGTTCTGTTTATTGTATATGCGCAAATGGCCTTTTTGAAATTTAGAAAAAGCGACTTCGGGCTATTAATGGTACTTGGAATGACAAGCCACAATATCCGCAAAATCATTTTGTTCGAGAATAGTATGATCGCTTTAGCCTCGATTCTCACTGGTTTAGGTGCAGGGACGGTTTTCTCCGGTATTTTTTTCTTCATTGTTTCGTTGTTTGTAAATATTGGGGACAGTGCTTTTATACTGACGCCGGATAGTTATCTGTATACCATTAAATTCTTCGCGGTGATTTACATAGTTGTGATTGCAATCAATTTCCTATTCACTTTGAGATACAGCATTTTACGTCTTTTAAAAGAATCCAGAACCGCAGAACGCAACCTGATTCATGGGAAAATCACCGGAGTCATCGGAGTTTTACTGTTGGGAATCTCCGTTTATAATATGCTCACTCATTACAACCCTTCCGATGCTCGCATGATGTTAATAAATCTGGGAATTAGTATGTTGGGCGTTTATTTGCTGCTGTCAGGACTTGGGGACTGGATGAAACTTTTTATATCGCGATCAAGCAGAGCATATCACAAGCACCTGCTGTTTAGTTCCAATTTGATCTATACCCTTGGTCGCTCCAAAGTAGTGCTTTCTCTCATCACCTTTCTCGTCTTCATCACGATTTCTCTAAGCGGGATTATTTTTTATTTGACCTGGAATGCTGAGGAAATTCCGGTTGCAAACAATCCATATGATATTGCCTATTCAGAAGTATTCGGAAAAAATAGCATCTCACCAAAAATACTAAGTGAGATCACGGATCATGGCGCTACGCCGCTGCTTTCACACCAAAAGCTGGAGTATATCGACTTGTTTAATTTTAAAATATTTCTGGACCAGAATATAAACGCATTAATCGGCTCTGATTATCATGTGGAGAAAGATCACTTTCTAAATCTGGCCACAGTTGCACAAGGAGAAGAGTGGAAGAATCAAAGACCGGAAATGCCGACCTTTGACCTGACGCTTGCTTCCGGGAAGTATACGCTGTATTCACAAGGTATCCTATTTCACATGGTATTTAACCCTGTGCCGAATTTAATGAATGGTCTTCATATCATTGTAAACGAAGAGGATTATATGGCGCTGAAAGCGGAAAATAGAAAAGGGATCGGTATCCTTCAGCTCCTGAATTTTAAGGATTTGAAAAAAACTGCGGATATAGATGCTAAGTTAAATGCCGCTTTAGCCAAATATAACAAAGACAATACAGAGTCCTGGTATGGCAATGAGCGGCAAGAGGCCCTCGTATTTTCTACGAAGTCTAGAATAAGTGACTATCTACAGTTACAGGAGTCTGGCCGATTTGGAATCTTCGTAATTTCATTTGTTGGTTTAATATTTTTCGGCGCCTCCGGGATAGTGCTGCATTTCAGTATTCAGACCGATTTAGAGCGTGAGCGGATCAAATTCAGGAAGCTGAACAAGATTGGAATTACTACTAAGGACGTGGCTCGTATTATAGGCGGCCCTTTAAAAGTGCTGTTTTTTCTCCCTTATGCATTAGGTATTGCATTGTCTTCTTTTTATGTTGTCAGTTCTTCCAGGGTTGAAATGTCTACAGCTCTGGAGCCGATGTGGTTTTGTTTGTTGGTGGGCGGAGCATATCTTTTATTTCAAGTCCTTTTTTATCGTATATACACCAAAATATACACTCACAATATGCTGGCACATATTAAGCTACTCGATATTCCCTTAATAGAACAAAATGAGATTTCAATTTAATCCCAAATATGATAATATTGGTGCACAAAACGTGGGGGGATTCCATTTGAAAAAGATTTTTTCCAGAATTGCAGTCGCATTAATGATCTTGACCCTTGTTGCGATAGTCACTTGCTTTTATATTGGTGAATTCACCTATGCGTATGGATTAATTTTGGTGCTGTTTTTCGTATTTGCGGGGATGGGACAGCTCTATAAGCTTAAAAATGATGAGTATATGTACAATAAATTAAATAACACCGATGAGTATAATGAATATACTAGATGATATAAATTTAACAGAAGCTTATTATGTATAGCCAAACACCCCACTTTAGACAGTGCCTAAAGTAGGGTGTTTTTGTATGTGCCTATGTTTATTTCTTACCGTTGCGTTCAAGAATCATATCTACGAACAGATCAATCTGTGCGGTAATCGCAATCGGATCATAGCGGTAGTAGGTATCAAAATCATTGTAGAATAGATGATCGTTCTTCGCAGCATCAAGTCCGTTCCAAACTGGAGATTCCTTCAGTTCTTTCAGCTTATCTCCTTTTTTGTCAGGATCATAAGTGGTGAGGAACATGTAGTCAGCTGCATATTCTGGCAATAGCTCCATGGACAGCTGCAACGTTTGGTTGTCGTTGCTGTTTTTAGTAGGCATTTTTAGCTTCAGTGCGTTATAAAGGGCTTGTCCACCCCGGCCAGCATTATTTCCGAAGGTCCATAGCTCACCTTTATCAGTCAGCTCATAGATTCCAAAAGTATCATTTTCATTTACGACACCTTTAAGCTTCTCGCGGCCTTCAGCAGCCTTTTTCTCAAAGTCAGCAATAAATTGTTCAGCTTTGTCAGGCACACCTACAATGTCACCGAACAGTTTAACAGTTTCATAGATATTTGTAGCAGTTCCGTATGGAATATGAATGGTTGGAGCAATTTTGGATAAAGCATCGTAGTTATCATCATACATAACGACGATTAGATCAGGTGTAAGTTCCAGAGCTTTCTCGGCGTTAACTGGAGCACCGACATCTTGTGTGTTTGTGAGCAGGTCTTTCAAGAAGGGATTATCAAAGGTACTAGGTTCGACACCTACAACATTTGCTCCTACGGAGAGCAACTCCCCACCATAATAATCTGTAATAATCCGCTGTGGTTTTACAGGTATTTGCACAGTACCTTTAGTGGTTTCATAGCTACGCATTTCAGCAGCTGAAGCCTCAGGAGCAGTCGTTGGCTCAGTGCTCGGTGCTGTAGTTGCTTCTGTTGTTTCTGTTGGTTTATTAGATGAAGCATTGTTTGTTCCCCCGCAAGCTGTCACAAATACAGACAATAACATTATGAGTGCCAGGATGGGGAAGAGGGTCTTTCTTTTTAGCATGATAAACCTCCCTATATATGTGTACCAACAAATAATAATGAGAATCATTATCATTATTATTTTCAATTTGAACTTTATCAAATCCTAGAATTCCTGTCAATGCAATAAAATAAATGCCTCCTATTAAATCTATCTATTGCCAAACCTAGGAAGGCTCATTTACAATAGCATAGTGATAATGAGAATCAATTTCATAGAAATAGGGTGGCATTCATGAATCAACAGATATCTTCCAAGATTAGACCTAATAAAGGGTCAGCCATACAAGAGTTCCGTTCACGTCCTTGGGCTGCCACGTTAATCTTGGTTGGCGGTCTGGTACTATTAGCACTAGGTATCGCTGTTTCAGTCTCCTTTGGAGCGGCTGATATTAAACTTTCTGTGGTGTGGGCAGCTGTGTTTCACTTTGATCCGGAGATCATGGATCATCAGATTATTAGAGAATTACGATTACCCCGTGTACTTGGCGGGGCCATGATAGGGGCCAGCTTTGCAGTTGCGGGTGCCATTATGCAGGGAATGACCCGAAATCCACTCGCAGATTCAGGTTTGATGGGCATCAACTCAGGCGCAGGATTTGCGCTGGCGCTTTGTTTTGCATTTTTCCCGAATCTATCGTTTATGTATTTAATCCTATATTCCTTCATTGGTGCCGGAGTAGGGGCTGGGGTTGTGTATGGGGTCGGATCATTGGCCAAGGGAGGGCTGACTCCTGCTCGTCTGGTGCTGGCAGGTGCTGCTTTTAGTGCACTGCTGTCAGCGCTGAGTGAAGGGGTAGCTTTATATTTTCACATTGGGCAAGATTTGGCTTTCTGGTATGCGGGAGGCGTGGCTGGGACGAAATGGATTCAGCTTAAAGTCATGTTCCCTTGGATAGGAGCAGCGTTAATTGGGGCTATGGTAATATCCCGATCGATTACAATGCTCAGCCTAGGTGACGATGTTGCTAAAGGGCTAGGCCAGCGCACAGGGCTTGTTAAGCTGGCAGGGACTTTAATCGTATTGATTCTGGCTGGATCATCAGTTGCAGTAGTAGGAGCCGTTGGGTTCATTGGACTAATTATTCCCCATTTGACCCGTTTTTTTGTAGGTGTGGATTACAGATGGATCATTCCATGTTCAGCTATTCTTGGCAGTCTGCTTGCAGTATTTGCAGATTTAACAGCACGGATGATTAATCCCCCTAATGAAACGCCGCTTGGAGCAATTATTGCACTGATCGGTGTACCTTTCTTCCTTTATCTTGCACGTAAAGAAAGGAGGGAACTGTAATGATAGAGAAAACTTCATTCGATTCCTTCCAAGCCGCCAAAAATAAACGTGGCTTAGTTATAATGATTATTTTAGCTGTACTGATTGTTATTGCTTTTATTATTAGTATGAATACAGGATACATACGTTTGACACCTATGGAGCTGCTTAATACGTTATTCGGTAAAGGGACGGATAAGCAAGAGTTAATCTTGTTTCAATTTCGGCTACCGCGTATTGTGATCTCCGTTCTGATAGGCGCAGGTTTGGCTGTATCCGGAGCTGTGATGCAGGGCGTCTTTCGTAATGCTTTGGCCGACCCCGGCATCTTAGGGATTAACGCTGGTGCAGGAATTATGGTTATGCTGTTAATATCTTTTTATCCGACGGCAACCGCGGCTCCGGTGTATCTGCTGCCTATGGTGGCGTTTGTTGGTGCGGGAATTACTGCTGCCTTGATCTATGTCTTAGCTTATAATCGGCATGAAGGAATAAAACCCATGCGACTGTTGCTGACCGGTGTAGCGGTTGCAGCTGGAATGAGTGCAGCGATGATCGTGCTGACTCTTCGGCTGGATCCGGAGAAGTATCAGTTTGTGGCTACTTGGCTTGCAGGAAGTATTTGGGGCACAAGCTGGAAGTTTGTACTTTCTTTACTACCGTGGATCGTAATTCTCGTGCCGTATGTCATCTATAAAGCAAGGGTAATGAACGTCCTTAATTTGGGTGAACAGACAGCTGTAGGACTTGGGGCTGCTGTAACGAAAGAACAATTCCGGCTTCTTGCGGCTGCGGTTGGTCTAGCTGCGGCAAGTGTTGCTGTGAGTGGTGGGATTGGCTTTGTCGGCCTTGTCGGCCCCCATTTGGCGAGACGACTAGTTGGACCCAAACATCAGCTCATGCTGCCAACCTCAGCGCTGCTCGGCTCACTGCTAGTTATTATAGCGGATACCATTGGGCGCTGGATCTTACAGCCATCTGAGATCCCCACTGGAATTGTTGTTGCTGTAATTGGAGCGCCATACTTTTTGTATTTGCTAGCCCGTACTAAATCTTGATGAAAGAGGATGGTCAATCACCGGAAGGAGCGAATTTTTACAATGTTGCGTCGTTTTTTTTCTTACTATAGACCCTATAAGGGATTGTTTATTCTTGATTTCTCCTGTGCTATTGCTGCTGCACTGCTGGAACTAGTCTTCCCGCTGGCGGTTAACCGGGTAGTGGATGATATGCTGCCAAGTGGGAATTGGAAATGGATTCTCTATTCTTGCCTCGGTTTGCTGGGGATATATATCGTCAGCGCCTTTATGCATTTTGTCGTTACTTATTGGGGGCATAAGCTGGGGATCAATATCGAGTCGGATATGAGAAAAAAGCTATTTGATCGTGTGCAGAAGCTCTCTTTCAACTTCTTCGATAATAACAAAACAGGCCATTTGGTCTCGCGGATGACAAATGATCTGATGGACATCGGTGAGATTGCCCACCATGGTCCTGAAGATTTATTCATAGCAGTGATGACGCTGCTTGGTGTATTCGGTATCATGCTTAGCATCAATTGGCAATTAGCTATTCTAACCTTTGTAATTGTCCCGCTGATGATTTATTTATCCATGTACTTCAGTCGCAAAATGTCCAAAGCGTTCCACATCATGTTCGCGGACATTGCTGACTATAACGCACGCGTAGAAAACAATGTAAGTGGGATCCGTGTTGTGCAAGCTTTTGCTAATGAGAATCATGAAATTTCCCGTTTTGCAGTTAATAACGAACGCTTCCGTATTACGAAGCTTATGACCTATCGAATTATGGCTTGGAATTCATCCTTTAGCTTTGTGCTTATGAAACTGGTCTCATTATTCGTACTCGTGTGCGGAACCTATTTTGTAATCCAGAAGCAAATGACTTACGGTGAATTTATTGCTTTTGTGATGTTGTCTAATGTCTTCTTAGGACCTTTGCAACAGATTAACTCGGTCATTGAGACCTATCCTAAAGGGATCGCTGGTTTCAAACGTTATCTTGAACTGCTGGAGACGGAGCCAGATGTTGATGACGCAAAAGACGCTAAGCCAGTGTCTCATCTGTCAGGGAATATAACCTTCCAGGATGTAGCTTTTGCTTATAGTGATAAAGAAAAGGTGCTAACCAATGTGAACTTATCGATTTCGGCAGGAGAGACGGTTGCACTTGTGGGTCCATCCGGTGCTGGTAAGACAACACTTTGCAGCTTGCTGCCACGCTTTTACGATGTAAGCGAAGGCAACATCTCTATTGATGGAATAGATATTCGCTCCATGACGTTAGAATCACTTCGTTCCCATATCGGGATTGTACAACAAGATGTATTTCTGTTTGACGGAACCATCCGTGAGAACATTGCTTACGGCAGATTGGGAGCTTCCGATGAAGAAATCTGGGAGGCTGCGGGACGCGCTCAGCTGGAAGAACTGATCAAATCTCAGCCTGCTGGGCTGGATACAATGATCGGTGAGAGAGGCGTCAAGCTTTCTGGCGGCCAGAAGCAGAGGTTGTCCATCGCCCGGATGTTCTTGAAGAATCCGACGATTCTCATTTTGGACGAAGCAACCTCTGCATTGGATACTGAAACGGAGTCCGCTATACAAGAGGCTCTCGCCGAGTTGTCTGAAGGACGCACAACACTTGTTATTGCTCATCGCCTTGCAACGATCAGAAATGCGGACCGTATTGTTGTCGTTGCGGAAGGCGGCATCGCAGAACAAGGTAAGCATGAGGAACTGCTGCAGACTGCCGGAATTTACAGCCGATTGCATGAAGCGCAGTTTGGAGCTTAAGTAGCTGAAGGGATCACTAGAATATAATTTTGGAGGGACACGATGAATAAACAACTGGAATTATACGATGTAACCATTATTGGTGGCGGACCTGCTGGGATGTATACAGCTTTTTATAGTGGAATGAGAGACTTGAAGACAAAGTTAATTGAAGCGAAGGATGAGCTCGGAGGAAGAATGCTTATTTATCCCGAAAAAATGATCTGGGATGTAGGAGGCGTAACCCCAACTCTTTGCCATCAACTGATCGGTCAGCTCAAGGAGCAAGCTCAAACCTTCGATCCGACTATTGTGCTGGGTCAGCAAATTATGAATCAAGAGAGACAAGAAGATGGGACGTACATCTTGACCTCTTCTACTGGGGAACAACATTGGACCCGCACAGTCATTTTGGCAATTGGTTACGGAATTCTACAGATGGCAAAGCTTGAAATTGAAGGTGCAGATCGTTATGAGGTGACGAATCTTCATTATACCGTTCAAGAGCTGGAGCCGTTCCGCGGTAAAAGAGTGCTAATCTCCGGTGGAGGCAACTCCGCAGTAGATTGGGCGAATGAATTGGAGCCCATCGCTGCAAGTGTGACGATTGCGCATCGCCGCGAACAGTTTGGCGGACATGAGAAAAACATTGTGCGGATGAAGGAATCCTCAGTCAATGTCCGTGCGCCATATGCAGTAAGCCAATTACACAGCAGTAATGGTGAAACGATAGATCAGGTTACGATCAGCCATATAGAGACAGGTGAAACAGAGCAGTTTGAAGTGGATGCTGTCATTGTGAATCATGGTCTGAAGAGCGATTTTGGTCCGTTAAAAGAATGGGGCCTTGATATGGGCGAGTGGTGTGCGAATGTAACTGATAAGCTGGAGACCAATCTTCCGGGTATATTCGCAGCAGGTGACTTTGTGGATTATGCGAGCAAGGTTCGTTTGATCGCAGGCGCTTTCACTGATGCGGCTCTGGCGCTTAATAGCGCAAAGCTGTACATTGACCCGACCGCGGCCAAAGTCGCTTACGTATCTTCTCACAATGAACGGTTCAAAGAGAAGAATAAAGCGCTTGGAGTCGTTGACGACCACTAAGGATAGAGGCTTCTCAAACCATAAAATCTGAAGTTTTATATAAAGCGTATAGGGGATCTTATCCATTTCGAGCGGAGAGAACCCTTATACGCTTGCTTTCTATTTTATGGGTTATTAAGTCTAGCAGTCTGGAAGGGAGCAGGAATGAAGCTATCAAATAATAACCCGGTTCATAGAATTTATCTGTTAAAAGAGGCAGGGAAACGCCAATGCGGCGGCGGTCACATCAATAAACCCCAGATTGCCCAGTCCCCACTCTTCCTGACACCAATAGAAGCTATCGTTCAAATAACCATAGAAGGAGAGACAGTAGCTCTGAAAAATGGTGAAATTCTTTTTCTAAGCGCAGGTGCGACTTATCAAATTAATGCTCCATTAGAGACTGTTATCTCTGTTCTAGCAATTTCCTATGAGGTATATGGGCTAAGCAATAGCACGGAGCAAGAATTGGTCTATGGACTTTGCCGTGAAATTTTTCCGGTCAATGGGATTTTACCTATACGTACGACGAATAAAATAACCCGCTTATTCAGCGAATTGGAAGATGTTGCTGCCAATAATTTAGAAGCACAGGCAGATAGAATTCAATCCTTGCTGTATCAGCTACATCAACTGGTCGTAGAGGCTGACGCTGAAGCAGACATTACGGATAGTTCATATTTCAGAATGCTCTCTTATATCCACCAGAATTTCCAAAGGGAGATTACGCGGGAGATGATGTCTCGAATGATGGGCTTCAATCCTCGTTATTTCTCAGTATGGTTCGCAAGCAGACGGGTTGGAGCTTCACCGAATATGTAACTCATTTAAGAGTAAATAAAGCGAAAAAACACTTGATGTCCAGCAAAGCAACAATACAGGAAATTTCGCAAAAAGTAGGCTATACAGATGGACTATATCTGAGCCGCAAATTCAAGCAAGTCACCGGGATGACCCCAACAGAATTCCGTTTACGTCCCAAACCGAAGCGGATAGTAGCGTTACAATTTTTAGGGGATTTACTTGCGCTGGGAGTGAAGCCTGTCGCGGTTGAAGAAGATGTGATGAACTACTCCTTGCTTTTGCTGCCGGAACTGGCGGGTGTGCGATCATTTGAGTTGCAGGGATGTCCGGCGGAAGCGGACTGGTCTGGGCTAGATGCCGATCTAGTTATTGCACCGACCTATCTGAGCCCTCGTCAGCTTAAATGCATGGAAAAGTTGGGTCCACTAGTTACTGTGGAGTGTGATAAAATGGACCGCCTGGAACAGATTCGTTTATTCGGCAGACTGCTGGGAGAAGAGGAGCGGGCAGAGGCATGGATAAGGCACTATCATTTGAAAATAGATTTGGCCAAGCAGCGCTTGTCCTCATTAATTGAATCTGGTGAAACGGTAGCGGTGTATGAGATTAGGCAAGATAACAGTATTTATATCTGGAATTATACAGCCCGAGGGGTGTACAATCTGTATCCAATGCTGGGGGTAACTCCACCGGACAAGGTAAGGTCAGATGTTCTGGAGCGGAATGATCATTTATGCATCTCACTGTCGGAATTGCCAATATACGCGGCTGACCATATGTTTGTGGTTGTATCAGGACAAGAGGACTGGATGTCGAGAACACGTAAACGCATTAGTAAAAGCGCGGTTTGGCGCAATCTTCCAGCATTCAGGAATGAATGCATATATTACCTGAAGCTTGAGGAATTTTGGGGCAGCGAAGGGCTTGCGCTCGAACGCCAGCTGGAAATACAGACAGATTTGTTAACCGGCCATAAATTAAGCTGACAATCGTCCATAGCTTAATTGATGTATTAGCGTGTATATATGTTTTCCCGCGGAGACGGTATATTAAACAAAGATCTTAATGATATTGATTATCAATATCATAATAATATAAAGTCTCAAGGGGGATTTACATTGTACAGAATTATATCGTTAGGAAAAACAAGCATGATAGCTGTTATGCTTACGCTGGTGCTGCTGTTGAGCGCATGCGGACAAGCTGCTAATCAGGGGAATGCTCCAGCTAGCACGTCGGCTGAAGTGGCTAAAAGCACTAATGATTCTGTAGTTGCCAGCACGGAGCCGGCTGCTGATGCAGAGTATTGGACGTACGAAAGCGACAAAGGCCCGGTGCAGATCCCACGCAATCCACAAAGAGTTGTGATTCCGGTACAAGACTTTATTGGTGATCTTCTGACGCTTGGCGTGACGCCCATTGCCGTTGCCGGGAATGACATCTTGAACCATCCATATTTCAAAGAGGCGCTGACAGGTGTAGAAGTAGTAGGCGATGACATGACGGTGTCCCTGGAGAAAATAACGAGCCTCGAACCGGACTTGATTATCACTTATCAGGAAGATACCTATGAGCAAATCTCTAAGATTGCTCCGACTGTCTTTATTCCTTGGGGCAAATACGACTATAAGGAACGATTGATCGAGATCGGGAAAATCTTGAACAAGGAGCAGCAGGCTGTAAAGTGGGTGGCGGATTTCAATCAGAAGCTGGAAGCGAAAAAAGCGGAATTGGCTGATCTGATCGCAGCTGACAAAAAGGTGGCGATCTTTGAAATTGCCGGTAAAGAGCTGTATTTATACGGTTCGTCATATGGGCGCGGTGGAGAGATTATATATAACGGATTGGGGCTGCATGCACCTGATCTTGTCCAAGAGGCAGCCTTTAAAGAAGGCTGGGCTTCCCTCTCACTTGAAGCGTTGCCCGAGTACTTAGGTGAAGCTGATTATATCTTCCAAGGCTTCAGCTGTGGTGTGGAGCAGGATAAGCTGGACATTCTGGACAGTGTCTTCTGGCAGAACCTACCTGCTGTCAAGTCGGGTCATGTATTCACCTACGATCTAAAAACTTATTATCTATCCGATGCTTATGCGCTGGACAAGCAGCTGGATGAGATAGTTACGTTGCTGAAGTCTCTTCAATAAGTTAATTTCAAAAGAGTAAAAGGGGATGTTCGCTGAGCTATAGTAGCTCAAGGACATCCCTTTTGCGTATTTATATTCCAAGTTAAGGGAGGTTATAGATTCCATTTGTTGCATAAAAAAGCGGTGTAGAACAAATAGTATGAGCAGGAGGTGTTAATGATGGACCCCTTTAACTCTACTATTTTGGACGATAATCTTAAAGAGCTTCAAGAAAGGCTTGGCCATAGCCCTGATATTGTTATTCGTAGAATTAAATCCACTACCACACAGGTTGAGGTAGCTGCTGTATATATTGAGGGATTAATAGAAAAATTAATGGTCAACGAGTTTGTGGAGCATGCGATGTCGTTCGATAAGCTAAGTGAAGAAAACCCGGTGGTAACATCCGCTGAAGATATCTTTTTGTATATGAAAGAAGTGGCGAGAGGGATCGGAGAAGAACAGACACTTGAAGATTGGGATGTGCTTTTTGAGGCTTTATTCTCTGGTGATACCATTCTTTGGGTCAACGGGATAAGGGCAGCTATCAGAGGGAATACAAGCGGCGGTGAGGTTAGAGCGGTATCGGACGCTACAACTCAAGTAGCCATTCGTGGCTCCAAGGAAGGCTTCACAGAATCTATTGGGACGAATATCTCTCTGGTGCGCAGGAAAATAAAAAGCCCTAATCTCTGGGTGGAGTCGATGAAGATAGGTGACGTCACGCAAACGAATGTATCTATTATGTATATTCATGGAATCGTCAATGATAATACCTTAAAGGAGCTCAGAACTAAGCTGCAAAGCATTGATATAGACGGGATTCTGGAATCTGGATACATTGAGCAATTTTTAGAAGATACTCCCTTTTCTCCATTCCCAACATTATATAATACGGAACGTCCTGACAGTGTTGCAGGAAATCTTTTAGAAGGTCGAGTTGCTATTTTTGTGGACGGGACCCCGTTTGTGCTGATTGCACCTACAACCTTTTTTATGTTTTTACATGCCGTAGAAGATTATTACCAGCGTTATGATATCACGACTTTGATCCGATTATTGAGATTTATTTGCCTTGTTATTTCGTTATTTGGCCCAGCGTTATTTATTGCAATTCTAACCTTTCATCAAGAAATGATCCCAACGGCCTTACTTATTAATTTTGCTTCACAAAGGGAGGGGGTTCCATTTCCGGCTTTTATTGAGGCTATGCTGATGGAATTTACCTTTGAGATTATACGTGAAGCAGGAATTCGTATGCCATCCCCTATAGGCCAAACTGTGTCGATCATTGGGGGCTTAGTGTTAGGACAGGCAGCCGTACAAGCCGGTATTGTCTCTCCTGCAATGGTTATTGTAGTTTCACTTACAGGAATATCCAGCTTTGCTACTCCCGCTTTTAATATGGCTCTTTCCATACGTATCTTGCGTTTCATCATTATGTTTATCGCAGCCTTTATGGGGCTTTATGGAATAACGATCTTTACTTTTATTTTGGTTGCTCATATGTGTAGCTTGAAATCGTTGGGTTTTCCGTATATGTCTCCATTTGGTCCTTTTATCGCTGAGAATCAGAAGGACTCGATCTTGCGTGTGCCCTTGAAATATATGAAAACTCGGCCGCGTCTTGTTAGCCAAAAAAATAATACTCGACTTAAGGTGAATGATGGGAAGCCGGGGAGTGGCAAATGAAGGTCGGATGGATGATGCGTTCATTTATTTGTATATGCTGCTTAATGTTGCTGACAAGCTGCTGGAACAGTCGGGAATTAAACAATTTAGGCATTGTGACTGGTATAGGTGTGGATAAGGTGCCGAATAAAGAGGAATATCATGTTACTTTTCAGATTGTGAATCCATCCTCAACAGCCACAAGTGCAGGAGCTAGCACCGGACAACCCACGGTCACTATTTATTCTTCTACGGACCGTACGATCTTTGGCGCTTTTCGCAAGACTTCAAAAAAGGCGGCAAGACAGATGTTTTTTGCACACACGCAGCTATTAGTTTTAGGCGAATCTACAGTGAAGAGCGGTATTGATGGGATTTTTGACATCTTTGAAAGGTCCCATGAGCTGCGGCTCAACACGAATGTTATTGTAGCCAGAGATACGGAAGCATCCTCTATTCTGAAACTATTGCTTCCCGTAGAAAGCCTGCCTGCAATTGGGATTATTAAAAAGAGTAAAAATACCGCTAGAATATATGGAGAAAGCCGGGATATCAATGTTTTTGAGCTAATTAATGGTCTCAGTGGAGAAGGGTCAGTGGTGATATCCGGAGCCAGAATTCTTGGAGACGCTGAAGAAGGAACTAAAAAATCCGGGATGGAGCAAACTAAAGTAAAAGCACTTGTCACAATGAGCGGGCTTAGCGTATTGAAAAAAGGGGTTTTTCAGGGGTGGCTGGATGGCCCTCTTGCTCGGGGGGCACTATGGGTACAGAACGAGATTAATGAAACCAGTATTAATGTAGATTCAAATGAGGTTAAAGATTCGATAGCCGTTAACATTAATTATTCAAAAACAAAAATTAAGATTGAACTCCGCAATAAAGTACCCGTCATTCATGTAAATGTTGTGGAAGAGGGGACGCTTAGTGAGGCACAGAGTTATATTGAGCTAAGTGATAGAGAGGTAATCGTTCAGTTGGAACAACAAGTGGCTCTTAAAACTAAACAGGAAATAACCCAAGCCTTACAGGCTGCTCAAACTATGAAATGCGATATTTTCAATTTCGGGAATGAACTGAAGCGCACAAATCCAAAAGCATGGGAGACTGTTAAGGACGATTGGGAGTCAGTGTTCGCGGAAGCGGAAGTGGATGTTTCTGTAGAGGCCTATATTCGCAGTGTTGGAATGAGATTAGAGCCGAAATTGTTAAAGGAAAAATGAAAGTGTTCAGTGAGAAAGGTGGGAGAAGGCCACTTTATGAAAAAAGAAACCATCAGCGCGAGTCAATTATTTGCTTTGATTTTTTTGTTTGAATTGGGAACGGCCCTTGTGGTACCGATTGGACTTGAAAGTGGCCATGCTGTCTGGATTGCTATTCTGTTAGCTTTGCCCGGTGGACTTCTTTTGTATTTGATTTATGTTTATTTATACCGGCAATATCCGGGCATGATTATTAGCGGTTATACAAGAAAGATACTGGGCAATGTTATAGGCTGGCCGTTAAGCTTAACATATATTCCAATCCTTCTCTTCAATGGCTCCCGAAATCTGCATGAATCAGGTGAGTTGTTAATAGCTGCTTCTTACGACAGAACACCCGTGTTCATCATTTATGCAATGATGGTTGTTGCGGTAATTTACATCTTAAATAAGGGGATTGAGGTGTTTGCGCGGGCGGCTGAGATTTATATGCTGATTATAATATTGTTGGGCTTGACCAGTTGCTTTTTGGTTATTGCCGCCGGACTTGTAAAACTAGATAACTTGTTTCCGTTACAGGCCTCGGATTGGAAGAATGCATTGAAATCAGCCTATCTGAATATATGGCTATTTCCGTTCGGGGAGATGGTATGTTTCACTACGATTTTACCTCATATCAAAAAAACCAAGGTAGCAAAAAGAACCGGAATCATCGCAATTACTTTATGCGGATTATTACTCAGTTTTACCCATGCCATCGAAATATCCGTTCTAGGAACAGAAATCTACAGTAGAGCCAATTTTCCGATGTTCACTACGATAACGTTAGTAAACCTGGCCAATTTCATTCAACGTTTGGACGCGCTTGTGCTCTTAACCTTAATCATTGGAGTCTTTTTTAAAATGTCAGTATATTGCTACGCTGCAATGGTAGTCACCGCGGATCTATTCAAGGTGCAAGACAGCAGAAAGCTCGCCGTTCCCGTTGGTATTGTTGTTTTGTTCGGGGCTTTTATTAGTTCAGCGAATTATCCGATACATATGGACGAAGGAAGGATATTTCTGAAATATATTTTGCCGTATTTCTGTGCCGCTGTACCTATTCTCTTGTGCATCGTTCATTACATCCGCAGAAAATTAGGGAGCATAGGTTAGTTTATTTTATTTGATGGATTTATTGCTTCTATTTCGGATAGAGGATGTAATTGTAATAACAAAAGGTAAGGAGATAAAAACGAGCATAGTTATTGATTCCTGTATGCTTGTAGCTGCAAAGGAGTCATAGATCGTCCGCATTGAAGCGGTGAGGTTTTCTCCTGATAAAAGGTCGATGATTACTGCCATCAGCAACCCCATAAAAGCAAGCATGAAATATAGTAATAGTAATTTCATATTGATCAACTCCATTTGCTAGATTAACCTTAGGCTAAATGTATTATTACCTCTTGAGTGTTTTTGTAGTCAAAAGAAATAACAAATCCCCTACTGCTCCAACGTTGTTGGAAGCAGTAGGGGATTCTAATTTAAGCGCATTTTATTGTGTAAGCCAAGCAGCCAGTTCTTCGGTCTGGGATAACACGGCAATTGGATCATAGTACCAGGACCGTTCTTCTTTCCATACATATAGATGGCCATTTTTTACAGCGGGTAGGCTACTCCAGATTGGATCAGCTTTGTAATCAGCTTCTGTACGGTTATTGGAAGTTAAGATAATATAATCTCCTGCGTATTTAGCGAGTGCCTCTGTAGAGATTTCCGCCCATTGCTTCTCCATAATTTCTGCGGCCACAGCTGTAGGGGGCTTACGACCCAGCGCCTGATAGACAGGCTGTCCGCCTCGGCCAAAGTTATCGCCATAGGCCCAAATGGATTTTCCGCCGTCTTCCATGATGGAAAATGTTGCATCTGCAGGGATTACTTTGTCTACTTTGGCTTTAGCTTCAGCTATCCGTTTGTCGTAATCTGCAAGCCAGCTTTTGGCTGCCTCTTCCTTACCAAGGAGTTCTCCGAAATAGGTTAATTCGGCATGAGCATCTTTCAGATCACCATATGGCACAACGATGGTTGGAGCAATTTTGCTTAGTGCTTCATAGCTTTCAGCTTGTCCAGAAATAATCAAATCAGGATTAAGTGCGATGATTTTTTCAGGTGACATTTTGCCGTAAGTTCCAGTGTCTGCAACTCCAGTAAGTGCCTCCTTAAAATACATATTCTCCAGTGTTAATCCGGGAGCACCAACAGGAATGGTATCTAGCGCAATCAGACTGCCCAGATATTCCTCAGCGACAATCCTTTTAGGTTGAACAGGGATTTCAATATCACCATTTATAGTAGTGACCTTTTTAAGAGCAGCTGTTTCCGTAGTTTCTGTTGGTTGACTAGTTTCGGTAGGTACTGCAGTTGCCGATGATGTGTTGCTGGTGTTACTGCCTGTATTCCCTACAGAATTATTGGAATTCCCGCAAGCTGATATGACTAGAATTAATGCCAGCATGAAGGGAAAAAGAAGCCAATGGGTTTGTTTGGAGCTATTTTTTCCTGGATTATGCAATTTGTTGTTCCCCCTATGTATATTGATTATCATTCTCAATAAGAACTTTACAAGCTTCACCGGGTATTTACTATGGACGGATATGATCTCAGCTTATGCAAATTTATGATGTCATTACCCGTAGCAATTCTTGAAGCTGTGCCTGTGAGGACAGTGGGTCAAATCCGTAGAACATATCAGCCTGGTTCAGAATATATACCCGTCCGTTTCGGACTGCATCTAATTGCTTCCAAGCTTTAGAATGTAGTAGGCGAGTAAAACGTTGTCTTCCCTCAGATGATGAAGGGATGCTAGTGATAATAATATGGTCAGCAGGAAACGATACGATATCCTCAATAGATGCCTCTAAGTACCCGGAATCTGTGATCCCTTTTTCAATAATTACGGAGGGGGGCTTGAAGCCAAGATCACCGTATAGAATTTGGCAACTTCTGCCGAAGCTGCTACTGAAACAGTAGGCGGATCGGGAGCTAACCTCCCACACGATAGCCGTACCTCTCTCCATTCCTATAGCATGGTTTAATAACCCGTTGGCGGTAAGACAAAGTCTGTCATAATGACTTAGCCACTGTTCAGCACGCTGTCGTCGATTCACAACCTCGGCAATCAGAGCAAATTGCTCTCGCCAACTCATTTGCATAAAGGGCAGCTCGATAACCGGAGCAACAGGAGTCAGAATCTTATTGTCGGGTAGACTGTAGCCGATAATGACATCTGGTTTTACCGCAGCTACTGAGTCATAGAGTAATGAAAATTTACCTTCGCTCATTTGAAGCTGTTTGGAAGCGGGAACTTGTTCCAAGCTATGTTGCCATTCGGAATAAACCCCGAGTTGAGGCATGATTTCCAGTACTCGCAGGCTAGCGGTGTGATTATAGTTCAGAGCAACGACCCGTTTATTCTTATTCTGGTAGGCTGTAGGTGAAACGCCAACAAGCTGCTTGAATTTTCGGCTCAAATAAGTTCCCTCTTCGTAACCAACCTCATGTGCCAATGTAGTTAGATTAGGAGAACTGGTGAGGATTCGTTGCTGGGCTTTACGGATTCTTAGTAGTGTAATATAAGCACTGAAGGATAGACCTATTGATTTGCGAAAGGTTCGCGAAAAGTGCTCGGGGCTCACTTCAGCTAAAGCAGCCATTTGATCCCGCGTGATATCTTCATTGTAATGAGCTTCTATATACTCAGTCACCCGTTCCATCCAACTGCTTGATCTTTCTTTATGGGATGTCAGTTCACCATGAAGCTCCACGATGAACTGGGTGAATAGCTGCTGGACCCTAAACGGCTTTTGTTTATCAGCGTCTATCCAGGCACTGTAAAGCTCACCTGCCAAGGCTATCAAACGAGTGGAGGCATGGTGGACAGGGGAGTTGTCATTTATAAAAATGTCCTCATTTTTACTCTGGGGTATACAGGAATACTCAATCCATATCCCCTTTAACTGTAATTCAGGTTCCATCTTCAATAAAGAAGAACTACTAAGGGCTATTAAGCTTCCGGCCATGACCTTGAGTATCTTACCGTCTATTTCAAGAAAACCTTTCCCATCCCAGATCATCATAAGGCTGGAATTAGTAGAAGAAATGTTTGAGGCTGTGTAGTTGGTTATTCCCGATAAGCTGATGACCCGAAGGGGCATATAAAAAGGATGGGATGGATAAGGCATCCCGTCAGATTGGATCTGCATGTAGTAATCCCCTTCTTTTCATTGATAATCATTCTCATTTATAGTATAACAGTCTTTCTTACTATTGACTATAATGATGCTTATGATAGTGTTTAAAATAATCCACGAACGGAATAGGGTTAGCTGATAAGAAGGGGTTGAAGTCATCCATGACGACCTGGAATTTACAAGGAACTGTAAGTCACTTATTAATATGTAACGGTAGCAGCTGCAAGAAACACAAAGGTGAAGAGGTAGCTGAAGCGATAGAAGACGAGATTGAGAAGCAGGGCGCACAAAGTCTTATACATACGACTGTGACCCGTTGTAATGGAAGATGTTCAGATGCTTGTGTGGTGATCGCTTATCCCGAAGGTGTGTGGTACAAAGAGATTACACCTAAGCTGGCGAAATCATTAGTGCGGAAACATTTGCAGGGGGAGAAGCTTGAAGATCACTTGTTATACACCTATGATGGACAATTGATTGCTTCAAATGAAAAGGGCGCTAAAGGGAAAAAGAAAAAATAGCAAGGCTTGTAAGTACCTTTTAGCTGCGCTTCTAACCCTGTACAGATGAATATCTCGTGCAGGGTTATTTATTTATAAACAGGGGAGGATTATGATTGATTTGATTATAACCAGACTCGTAATAGGACTGTGTGCTTAATTAAGGACATCAAATTTGACTTGCAGGGCTAACGTTGACTATGCTATTAAAAAGTGAATGAAATAACACAGTATATATGATGGTTTATAGGGGAGAGGGTACGATGGAGAGGCTGCAGGTGTGGCCAGAGAAGTTCAAAAAATTTTTTCTGAATAATAAATTTGTAGTAGTGCTGCTCATTATGCTGCTGGTTGGAATTAATATTCTGGTATTCTCCAAAATACCGTTTATTTTTAAGCCGATATCAGTATTGCTGCACACCGTGGCCGCACCATTATTACTGGCAGGTATAGCTTATTATTTGCTGAATCCGTTGGTAGATCGGATGGAGAAAAGATCCCGAATAAAACGTGTATATGCAATAATCATCCTATATTTGTTGATTGCTGGTCTCATCACGCTGGTTTTGTTTATGGTCATTCCAATTATACGGACTCAGCTATCAGGTTTGATCGACAATTTTCCAAGGTATAGTGAATTAATTCAAGAACGGTTTATGGATCTGACCGGAACGGAGTTCTTTGGGCAAGTTCAAGATAGTATCGGAACGAACCTTAGTGAGATAACATCTAAGATTACGGCGTGGGGCAGTTCTTTTCTGAATAATGCCTTGACGGGTGTTGGCAGCTTTGTAGGAGCCCTTACAGAGATTGTCTTGGCGGTTGTAACGACGCCATTTATTTTGTTCTACTTGCTTCGCGATGGAAAAAAATTGCCGGATTATATTCTGAAGTTTGTACCTACTTCTCTGCAGCCGCAGACTCGTATGGTCATGTCGGAGATGAACAGTCAGGTATCCTCTTACATACGCGGGCAAATTATTGTCAGCTGCTGTATTGGTCTGCTGCTCTATATTGGCTATTTAATCATTGGTTTGGAATACTCTCTCGTTCTGGCTATTGCTGCTGCTTGTACAGCAGTTGTTCCTTATCTGGGCCCGGCAATCGCGATTACACCTGCCTTAATTGTTGCGATGGTTACTTCTCCATTTATGCTGTTGAAGATGATTATCGTGTGGACAGCTGTTCAGCTGATTGAAGGGAAATTTATCTCACCACAGATCATGGGCAAGACGTTGAAGATTCATCCAATAACCATTATTTTTGTAATTATATTCGCAGGTAAAATGTTTGGAATTCTGGGGATTATCCTTGCAGTTCCGGGTTATGCGGTACTTAAGGTGGTATTTACACATCTTTTTGAATGGTTCCGGTTTCGATCCGGCTTATATAAACAGATTGAAGAGAATAAGGAATAATGTGGAAGGGTGAAATGTAATGGGAGCACCAATAGCAGTAACCTCTTATGGTAAGCTTCAAGGAATACAGGAGGGCGATGTGAACATTTGGCGTGGGGTCCCTTTTGCAGCTCCACCTGTTGGAGAACTTCGGTTTCGTGCACCACAGCCACCAGAAGCCTGGGATGGGGTTAGAGATGCTTCTGAATTTGGTCCAGTTAGTCATCAGCCAGCGGATACGAGAGGTACTCGGTTCGGTGGCAAGACGCCGCTTCATTCCGAGGATTGTCTGTATTTAAATATTTGGGCGCCAGCAGTTCATGATGAGCCCCTGCCGGTTATGTTCTGGATTCACGGGGGGACGTTTGTGACCGGGGCTGGAAGTCAGCCGCAGTTTGACGGCACAAGCTTCGCTGAACGCGGCAAAGTAATCTTAGTGACCATTAACTATCGGCTGGGTCCATTTGGATTCATGAATTTGTCTCCATTTGGCCATGGGCTTGCTTCTAATCAAGGTTTATTGGATCAAATCGCCGCACTGGAATGGGTAAAGCTGAATATTGCTGCTTTTGGTGGGGACCCGCAGCGGGTAACTGTATTCGGGGAGTCAGCAGGGAGTATGAGTATCGCAGCCCTTTTGGCCATGCCAGCAGCGAAGGGGTTGTTCGCTGGTGCGATTATGCAAAGCGGGGCTGCTCAGACGCTGCCTTCCGAGCAGGGGAAGTACATTGCAGCTGCACTACTAGCTGAATTAGGGATTGCTCCAGATGGAGATGCCAGTCTTCTGCAAACATTTTCTTCTGAACAAATTATCGATGCAGCCGCAAGAATGACTAAAAAATTAACAGGTGGCTCAATAGGTATGTTATTTCAGCCTGTCATTGATGGGGATACACTTCCTGTAGAACCTGCACAGGCTGTGGCAGAAGGATCGGCACAGGGTATTCCGCTATTGATCGGAACCAATCGTGATGAGGGCAACTTGTTCTTCAGAGAAGAATCGCCTGAGGCAGACTTTGACGATTCACTCAAGGCGCTGGAGCAGATGATGGGTACTGGGAGTCTGAAGGAGATTGCGAACCATTATTCATCCTCATGGGAGGGACAAGCCGAAATTCTAACGGATCTTTACTTCTGGGGAACCTCGGTGTCCCTGGCAGAGAACCAACTGAAATATGCACCTGTCTGGATGTACCGTTTTGACGGCACGATCCCAGGTCATCCATTGTTAAATAAAGCTGTGCATAGTGCAGAAATCGTCTATGCCTTTAATAATCTATCTCATCTAACCCATCTTAGGGCAGAAATTAATCCAACGATGCAGAAGTTGGCTGAAGTTATGCATGATGCTTGGATTGCTTTCGCTCATCAAGGAAATCCGGCTACAGCAGAGAGGTTATGGCCGAAATACAATCTGGAGGAACGGGCTACCTTGATCTTTGATGAAGATACGCATGTAGCTTATGATCCTGAGTCAGAGAAACGCAAAAGAATTGTCACTATGCTGGCTTAAGAAGATTGAGAGGCTGAATAAAGATGCAGGTAGAAGGCTTTAACCATGTGACCGTAAATGTCAGTAATTTAGCGAATTCCCTGAATTTCTACACAGGAGTTCTGGGCCTTCAGCTAGTTCATAGAGGTAAAACTGATGCTTATCTGGAATGGGGAAGTGCCTGGATATGTCTTCTTGAAAAGCCTGATTATATGGCGATTGCAGATAAAGTAGTTGGGGTAGACCATATCGCTTTTAGTATTGCAGAGGAACATTTTGAGGAAGCCGTCCAAGTATTGCAAACCCAGAATGTGCCCATAATTAGAGGGCCAATCAAACGGGGAATAGGCTGGACGGTCAATTTTCTAGATCCGGATGGTATACAGCTAGAGCTACATACCTCGAATCTGCGGGAACGAATGAGTGTTTGGAACACAACTACCGAATAAAAGATGGGTGTCCTATCAGCCTGCATGGCTAATGGGACACCCATTTTTTTAACGACCTAAATATTCTTTGATTCCTAAAACTACTGCTTCGGCTATTTTATTCTGGATGTCCGGGGTAAAGAGTAATGCTTCATCCTTGGTATTGCTTAAGTAACCACATTCTAATAATATTGCAGGCATTTTGGTTTCTCTTGTTACATGATAGTTAGCTTGACGAACCCCTCGGTCCTGCAGTCCTGTAGCAACTGCGAGGTATTTGTGAACGGTTTGAGCGAATAATAAGCTATCGTTACGTGTGTAATAGGTCTCTGTGCCACTAGGATTACTTTTACTGCCCGCCGGAATACTATTGGCATGAACAGAGATAAATAGATCGGCTTTTACATTGTTGGCGAGGTTAGATCTGTCCTGTAGAGTTGGGTATGTATCGCCACTGCGCGTGAGTATAACCTCGATATTTGGTTCTTTCTTTAGTAATTCTGCAATTTTCAGTGCTGTCGGCAAGGTGAAATCTTTCTCTTTAAGCTTGTTAACACTTGAACTCCCTGGATCTTTCCCTCCATGTCCTGCATCAATGACGATTATCTTCTTGTCTGTGTTGCCGGTAGAAGGTGGAGGAGTTGTAACCGGTACTTCTGGTAAGGTGGTTTCAGGAAGCGTAACGCTAGTCCCATTAAGATCCACAATAATAAGTCCATCATTAGCATTGATCAGACTGTAGCTATTAGCGCTGTTTAGATCAATGACGATCCGAATGGTCGATGGGGAACTGCTGAACAATGAATAGCGAACGGCAGAGACATTAGGATAGTCGGTAACCGTTAACTGTCCGCTTTGGTTCTTTCCTACGGAAAGATTCTGATGGAAGTCGGTTCCAAAGCCAGTATTCGGTAAATCCACGACAATTCGGTCTTTGTCTGTCATAGTGAACACGGTAGGTTTTATACTGCCGTTCACTGCAATAACCAACTGGTTATTGATGAAGCTAAGATTGGTGACTGCAGCCACTGAGCTATTCCCTTCAGTTGCTGTATTCCCGGTTGATCCGTTCTCCGAAGGTGCTGTTGGAGTGGGTTCTGGAACCGTAACTTCCGGATCGCTTCCCCCAACCTCAGGCACTGGAGAGGTTAAATATACGGTTTTGGTTACATTGTCCCAACCGACAGTAGTTCCTGTCTGTTCCCCAACAAATCTTAAAGGAACAAGGGTTGTGCTGCCACTGAGAAACGGAGGGTTGTCCAGTTTGACTTGTTTCCCTGAAGCTTCTGCCATCGTATTATCCACGATCAGTTTTAAAGTAGTTCCCTTTTGCTCAATGATCGCTGTCTTGGCCACATTATCCCATTTCACGGTATAACCAAGCTGTTCCGCAACAACGCGAAGAGGAACCATTACACTGCCATTTACAATTTGTACCTGTGCTTCTTTGGAAATCTTAAGATCGTTGCCGTCTAGGTTGATGTGTGTTTCCGTAGAGCCGGCATAACCAGTTCCTGGATGAACCAGCACCAACAAAAGCAGCAGTAACGCCAAAAAACCAAACTTTTTCATCTGCAATCCCTACCATCCCCGTTTATTGGTCTCTAGCAATTCTTACTTTTTCTTCCTTTGATGCCGTTTAAGGCTCGTATAAAGTATAAACGACAATAGTTTCCAAAAGTTGCGCTCTACAAGCGATAAAAAGGAAAATTTTCGGTATAAAAATAGAAAAAGAGCCTTCCCAAACATTTGGGATAGCTCTCATTCGCTAGAGATATGTTATTTTAACGATGTATAACCTGTTTTCTCTACCAATTTCTGACCTTGAGAAGATTGAATCCAATCCAGAAAGGGTTGAATATTAGGGTTGTCGCTTCCCGCGGTCACTGCATAAAATTCTGTTGCCAATGGGTACTGTCCACTACGAATACTTTTCTTGTCTGGTTGGATACCATCGATGGCCAGCAGGGCTATTTCCCCGTTCCGATTCATTTCTGAGGCGTAAAATAAGAAGCTGTAGCCCAGTGCATTTTTATAGTTTCGATAGCTGGAGGTTTGTTGAATGATACCGCTCATAATATCCGCTACGTCTTCTTGAGGCGGCTTCATGAGTGGAGTGTCCTTCATAAACTTTTGCAACATCGTCTGGCTTCCACTATCTTCAGGCCGTTGAAAAGCACGGATTCGGTTATTAGCTCCGCCTACATCTTTCCAATTTGTGATCTTGCCTGCGTAAATATCTTTAAGTTGAGCGGTGGAAAGTCCGGTTACGTCGTTTCGTTTGTTTACAAAAAATACGAAGGCCTCGCGGCCGATCGGCGTAAGCTTCAGTTCGACCCCTTTGCGCTTAGCTTCTTTTTGTTGTGCGATTGACGGAGCCGCTACAAATATAATATCGGTTTCTCCTTCAATCAATCTCTTGTAAGCTTCAGGTGTGCTGCTGCAAATTACTTGACTTGTTTGAAAATCATACGGATTATAATAACCCTCAGGATAAGTAGTTTGAACGAAAGCTGAATACAGTGGATAAAGTGCGGTTGCGCCGTCCAATCTTGGAAGATTGCTAGCGATATGATAGGAAGAAGGTTCATCCAGATTCACTGCTTTGGTCTTCTCAGCAAAGGGTTCATATTGTAGCAGATTAACCTCCCGATCATCGACCATGGCAATTCTGTTGACGTACGCTTGCTTGATCTCATATCCTGCGGTCGCGAGCAGACTAAGTCCGAGGATAGATAACAATACAATATTGCTTGTTTTTCGTGACAACACATTAAATATGATAAGTACAACATAGATGGTTAATACGATCGCTAAGATTGCCACAAGTGGGGTATAAAACAGCAGTCCTCCGTAAAGCGCAGTAATTATAGCACCTATGAATCCTAAAAAAGCTATTCCTCCAACGGCAAAGATGGAGAACAATAACTTCGTCCAGAATGCTTCTTTCATAACAACCTCCTCGACATGATTACTAAACTATGGAAAAATCAACATATTTTCATTATACAGAAGTTTTTTGGATGAAGCAGTAGAACAATTACGAACAAACATGTAATAAAATGCTGCGAAACATGAAAGTAATGTGTACATTTTCATAAAGTACTGGACGAATGGCAAGAAGAGGTTTATTCTGAGATTGTGAAAAAAACAACGGAATACAAGATTCTCGGGGTAGGGTGAAATTCCCGACCGGCGGTAATGTTCAAAGTGAACTGAGCCCGCGACTCACTTGTTCTGCTTGCAGAGAAGTGACTGATCTGGTGTAAATCCAGAGCCGACGGTAAAGTCCGGATGGGAGAGGATCATAAGATAAAGACGCTAGGAGTCTATCCTTGTACGTCTTTATTGATAATGCCCCCGAGTTTACCTTTTTGGTAATTCGGGGGTTTTTGGTCTCTTATCGAGGGTTTGTATCGACAAGGAGAATGAAATTATGAGTAATGTTACAGCATCATCATCAACTAAGGTTGGCAGTACACCAGCGCTACGCAGTGGATTTTGGCTCGTTGTGATTGGTGCAGCATTATGGGGCGTTGATCCGCTCTTTCGTATCATCCTGTTAAAATCTTTGACCTCATCGCAAATTGTTCTTCTGGAGCATGTGGTGCTTTTCTTGGCTGCTTCACCTGTTCTTTGGCGTCACCGGGCGGAGCTTAAAGGAATTGGATTTCGCCAGATTGGTGCTTTATTGATTGTTTCATGGGGAGGTTCTGCCGGGGCGACGATCCTATTTACGATGGCACTTTCCAGTGGGGATTTGAATGCGGTGCTGTTACTGCAAAAGCTTCAGCCGATATTCGCGATTGGTCTCGCTGCTTTAATTCTTAAAGAACGTTTGCCTAAAAATTTCGGACCACTCATTGTGTTGGCACTGGTAGGAACCTATCTGCTGACCTTTGGCTGGAGTATCCCTTTCGGACATGTGAATAACTTTATTGGGGTTAGCAGTCTGATGGCCTTGGGAGCAGCTGCACTGTGGGGGGGATCGACAGTCATGGGACGTTATCTGCTCGGTTCTATGAAATATGAGACAGTGACTTCGCTGCGCTTTATCCTTGCGCTTCCTTTACTTTTCGTTATCACTACGCTAGAAGGTGCCCCGTGGCAGATTCATGGCGGGTTTGGTGCATCGGCAGCTATTGCGGTTAATCTATTGCTGCAAGCTTTGCTGCCAGGACTTCTTAGTATGTTGTTGTATTACAAAGGACTTAGCACGACCAAAGCTTCCTTCGCCACATTGGCTGAACTCAGCTTTCCTATGACGGGAGTAATCATCAACTGGATTGTGTTCCAACAGCTGGTCACTATCCCGCAGATTCTCGGATTTGCCTTGATCTGGGTCGCTTTATTCTTTTTATCTAATCAACAGTCCAAACCACAAACGCTCTGAGCAGATTGAAGTGGAATGGTTCTACCTATATAAAGATGATTCGAAGCCGTATGGCTTTCGGATCATCTTTTTTTGTATGTGATTTTACTCCTTGCTTAGATCAAATCGACTGCAAAAACTGCTGAAATGTTTCTAACGTAACATATAGCAGAATTAATAAAGCGTTTACAATTAGGAAGTGCACAAAATGACTGTGCCGCTGAGTACATAATCCATGATTAAATTATTTAGGAGGAAGCAGACATTGAAGAAATCATTTGTATTATTTATGATTCTGACCTTTCTTATTTCCCCTTTTACGTTTGGGCAGTCTGCTCAAGCGGCAGGAGATGAGAATATTGCCCTAGGAAAGCCTGCTATATCCGATAGTGAGCTTGCAGGGTATGAAGCGGGTAACGCAGTAGATTCCGATGAATGGAACACACATTGGACGGCGAATGACGGGAGCTTTCCTCATTGGCTGGAAGTTGATTTGCTAGGAGCATATGACTTGTCAGGTGCAACCGTCATCTGGAATGCATGGAGTTACATTAATCAATATACGATTGAAGTATCACGTGATCATAAGGTATGGACAACAGTTGTGGACAAAAGTCAGAGCAGCAGTGTAGAGCAAACTCAGTACAATGCTTTCAAGCTGCGGAATGTTTCTTATGTAAGGGTCAACCTGACCGGCATCAACGGCGGAAAATGGGCAGCCATTAATGATCTGAAGGTCTGGGGTGTTCCCGCAGACAGCGCGCCGCATGAGCCGGCACAGGGTGAAATACAAACTGTACTGCCAGTACGGTTGGACACGGAAATTGGGCAAGCCCCTGAGCTTCCAAGTGTTGTAACTGTGGTATATAGCAATTCTGACACGGAGGATGCTCAGGTTGCTTGGGATGTGATCCCACCAGCAGAGTATTCCCGTCCCGGAACATTTACAGTAAGCGGTTCTATTTCTGGTACTGTGCAGAAGCCAGTCGCGAAGGTAACAGTAGTAGGTGACAGCAGCACTCCTATTGTCGGATTTGAGAGCATAAATGTCAGCACAATTACGGATGTGCCTGCTTTATTGCCATCAGCGGTAACTGCTATATACGAAGATGGTTCAAGCAACCAGCTGCCTGTAACCTGGGATGACCTTACTGAAGCGGAGTATGCGGTTGAAGGAACTTACAGCGTAATGGGGGAAGTTGCAGGGTCAGACCTACAACCCACAGCTGATATTCAGGTTACTCCGCTTGTGCTGCAATCCGGGTTCATAAAAGGTGCAGACATTTCTACACTGGAAGCGATTGAGGATGCCGGTGGAAAGTATTACGACAATGGAGTAGAAAAGGATTTGCTGGATATTCTTAAAAGCCGGGGTGTAAATTACATTCGGCTGCGTTTATGGAATGATCCTCAGGAAGCTGGCGGCTATAATGACCGTGAGCATGTTGTGGAAATGGCGCAGCGTGTCAAAGCTAAAGGCTTTAAGCTGTTGCTTGATTTCCACTACTCTGATTTCTGGGCTGATCCCGGAAAGCAAAACAAGCCGGGAGCATGGGCGGATTACTCCTATGATGAATTGAAGCAAGCGGTATATGACTATACCAAAGATGTTATGGATGAGCTAAAGGAAAAGGGAGCTTCACCCGATATGGTCCAAATCGGAAATGAGATTAATGGGGGCTTGTTATGGCCTGACGGCAAATCCTATGATCAAGAGAATGCTTTTGAGAAGGTTGTTCCGCTTCTGGAGAGCGGAATGAAGGGAGTTAGAGACAGCCAGGGTGCAGATCAGGATATCAAAATTATGATCCATCTTGCTGAAGGTGGCAAAAATGATATGTTTCGTTGGTTCTTTGACGAATTAACGAAGCGGAATCTTGATTATGACGTGATCGGCGCGTCCTTTTATCCGTATTGGAGCGGAACTATGGATAGCCTGCAGTTTAACTTGGACGATATCTCTAAACGATATGGTAAAGAAGTGATTGTGACGGAAACCGCATATCCTTACACGCTGGAGGACGGCGACAACTTTGAGAATAACATCGCCCGCCAAGATCAGCTAGACGGCAGTGGCTTCCCAGCTACGGTTGCAGGTCAAATGGCTGAGGTCAAAACAGTAATGAATGTATTGTCCAAAGTACCCGATGGTAAAGGAACAGGCTTGTTCTATTGGGAACCAGCTTGGATTCCAGTGCAAGGTGTAGGCTGGAAGGTAGGCGAAGGAAATGCTTGGGAGAATCAGGCAATGTTCGATTTTGCAGGGAATGCACTCTCTTCATTAAATGTCTTCAAAACCCCGGTGGCCGGTGAGGGGGGCGAAGAGGAACCCGGAACGGAAGGGAATCCCGGCACTGGTGAGGAACCCGGAACGGGAGGGAATCCCGGCACTGGCGGGGAACCCGGAACGGGAGGGAATCCCGGCACTGGTGAGGAACCCGGAACGGGAGGGAATCCTGGCACTGGCGAGAAACCCGGAACGGGAGGGAATCCCGGCACTGGTGGGGAACCCGGAACAGGAGTTAATCCTGATCCTGTCATCACGGTCAGAGATTCAAGCGTTGTAAATTCAGCAAATAAAGCAGTGGTCGAACATACAGCGGCAGGACAACTTCAGGTGAAGGCACAAGCAGGAATTTCCGGCATAGCTGATATCACGCTAAGTATAGAGGATATCAATAAGGCGCTGTCGACGCTTCCGGCGGATGAAAAACTGATTATTTCTGTTCTGCCATCGACGGGAGAGCTTAAGGGAGCAGTCGTTCATCTTCCGTTGAGTTCTATACTAGAGCAGGGCAAACATCCTCAAATAGTAATTGTATATGGTGCGGCATCTGTTACGGTTTCTACGGAAGCTAGTGCAGGAATTATAAAGACGGGAGCTAAGGAACTAACGCTCTCACTGGTTCAGGTAGCTACGCCAACCTTGCCTTCACCATTGGCAACTGGAGCAAAAGACTACCCGGCCTATAACATCCATGTGTCAGTAGACGGGACTTCTATCGATGTTTTCAAAAAAGGAGCAATATCGGTAGCCTTCCACTACAAGCTGAAGCTCGGGGAGCAGAGCCAGCGGATTGCTGTTTATTCGATACTTGCTGATGGAAAACTCGAAGTTATCAAAGCTGTGCGGTACAACCCAACAGCGGAACAGATTGTGTTTAATCCAAGTCATTTCAGCATTTATGCTGCGGGGTACGCAGAGGTGGGGTACACAGATTTAAAAGCAGCAGATTGGGCCACGTTAGCGATTGAATCCTTGACGGCTAAAGGGATCGTGCAAGGAATAGGAAACGGGATCTTTAATCCGCAAGGGGAGGTTACACGCGCTGAATTTGTCAGCATGCTGCTGTCCGCGCTGGAGCTAAAAGCAGAAAGAGGAACAGGCAGTTTTAAAGATGTGAACCTTGATGCGTGGTATAGCTCTGTTGTGATTACTGCTGGGAAATTGGGTGTTGTACAAGGACATGCGGATGGCACCTTTGGCCCGAATGATAAATTGTCCCGTGAAGAAATGGCAGCTATTTCGTATCGTGCGCTTAAGTTGGTGGAGAAAGTGAACGATCAGACGGATGTGAACGTTATTTCTTTTAAAGATAAAGACCTGATCTCGATGTATGCCAGTGAAGGGATAACAGCGCTTGCGCAGGCTGGGATTATCAATGGATTCGAAGATGGCAATTTCCGCCCGCAAGCCCATACAACACGCGCTGAAGCAGCTTACATCATACTCAATCTTTTGCAGCAATAATAGGCAGACAGGCAATAACTGTGCTCGAAAAGGCAGTTAGGGCCTGTCTTTACCACATTTTTTAGATATTTATCTTTTCGCAAGTAGGGATTGTTTGTACAATAGGGGCTATGACATTTGAGCCGGAGAGTGAAGGAACGTGTATAGATATAATTTATTTACCAAAATCGTGAGTATCATGGTCATTATGCTGATCCCGATAACCATCCTTTACTTCTATTCCAATAAAACGACCACGGATGTGCTGCGTACGGAGTTAAATACTTCGAATAATAATCAGCTTAGTTTTTTTCAGAATCAGGTAGAAAGTAATATGGAGTTATTGTCCTCGTGGCCGATTCTGCTGATCCATGATCCTGATATCCTTAGCCTTAAGGATACTTATCTGGAAAAAGGGCGTTTGAATCTGGATACGATAAACCTGATCAAACGGATTCAGACCAAAATCAGCATTCAAGAAAGCTCCTCCAATTGGAAAAGTAAGCTGTATTTATACTCCCCATCCATTCACCGTATGGTATCTGAAAATGATGCGAAATTATACGAAGATGAGGATCTGAAGCGGGAAGTGAAGTCGGGCTGGCATGTGGAGAAGATTGAAGGGCAGGAGGGTGACCGCTTCGTATTCTCGTGGTTCTCTTTTACACCTTTTATGTCAGAATTCGCTCCGGAAAAAGTCAAAACGATTATGAAGGTAGAGTTCGACAGCCGGAACATAGAAGATATGCTGGATAAATTCAAGAGTGATGGCAGAAGAGATCCTTTTTATTATAAGCAGGGAACAGGACTTATTTTTAACCGCAGTGCCGACAAGGTGTTAGCCAAAGAATTGGTAGACAGGCTGGAAGAGACCCAACTGAAGCCTAGTGAGAATCGCACGGTCAAAATAGAAGGTGAATCCTACAGTGTAAATATCGTCTATTCGGACAAAATGGGCTGGTATTTGATCGACTATATGCCGCTAACTGAAATCTTACATCCGATCCTGACCTCTAATCGTTTATTTTATTTTGCGATCAGTGCTTTGTTGTTAATGAGCTGTCTCGTAGCTTATCTGTTATATGTTCAAGTGCAGGTACCTATAAGGTTATTGGTTGGAGGCTTTCAACGGTTGAAGCAAGGGGACTATTCTACGCGAGTGGAGATTAAAGGGAAGAATGAATTCAGCTTCCTGTCCGGCCGGTTTAACAGTATGGTAGAACAGATTCAGATGCTGATCGAGAATGTGCTGATGGAGAAAATCCACGTTCGCGAAGCCCGCTTAAAGCAGCTTCAATCACAGATTAATCCACATTTTTTCTATAATTGCTTCTCCTTTATTACAAGTATGGCGAAGCTCGATAATATGGGTGCGGTCGTTGGAATGTCGCATAATTTGTCCCGATATTACAGATACACCACTCGTCAGGAACGTGATTTGGTTGCGCTGTCTGAAGAGGTGGAATTTGTGAATCATTATCTGGAGATCCAGAAGATGAGGATGAGCAGACTTCGTTATGAGATCAATATCCCACCGCAAATGCGCAAAAGAGAGCTTCCGCCGCTCGTACTGCAGCCTCTGGTGGAGAATGCGGTTATACATGGAATTGAGCCCATCGCCAAAGAGGGACTGGTGCGGATTACGGGTTCATGTGTAGGCAGAGAAATGACGCTTACGGTTGAGGACGATGGTCAGGGAATGACGCCAGAGGGAATTATAGAACTGGAAAATAAACTAAGCAGGGCGATGGATGAAGAAATGGGCTGCGGTTTATGGAATGTGCATCAGAGAATGCGGCTGCGTTTTGGGGAGACGTCTGGTTTGCGCATCTCGCCTTCTCCACTCGGAGGGTTACAGGTGACACTGCAGTGGTTGCTGCCCTACACAGACAATGAAATGGAATGACATCTAGGAGGGGAAAGAATGATAGAGCTGTTGTTAGTTGATGATGAGCCCTATGTTACGGAAAGTTTAGCCCGTACTATTCCATGGGCTGAAATCGGGGTGAAGCAGGTGCATCAAGCGGCATCGGGTGCTGAAGCTCTGCAAATTATGGAACAGCAGGCTATAGATATTATGGTTACTGATATTTCAATGCCAGGAATGACTGGCCTGCAATTAATCGAAGCCGTAGGCGAGAAATGGCCAAATATTCGGTCCATTTTATTGACGGGTTATTCCGATTTTCAATATGCGAAAAAAGCTATTCAACTGCAGGCATTTGATTATATTTTGAAGCCGGTAAGTGATGATGAGTTTATCAAAAGCGTATCCGGTGCGATTGAATCTTTGAAAGATGAATGGGAAGCCCATGATAGATATCATTTGCTGCTGTATAATCGCAAAGCCGATTACAGTGTTTTGCGGGCTAATCTGATGCACGAATTGCTTCTCGGCAGGGTGCTGTCCGAGCGGACGCTGGCCATTAAGCTGAAGGAATATGAAATCTCCTTCCAGCCGGACGCTGAAGCGGCGATGCTGCTGATTCAGCTTGGTAAACATTATGCCGCCATGGATCACCATTCGGTTTCTCTAATGGAATATGCGATCGGTAACATTGCCGAGGAGCTTTTTAAGGAGCAGTTCCATGTCTGGTTCTGCAAAGCGCCGCATGATTGCTTGATTCTGCTTGTTGAATTAAAGCCGGCAGTTCAGCAGAGATTGGAGCAAATGGCTAACTATGAAGCTGCAAGGCAGCAAGTCCTAAAAGCGGTGATCGCGAATTTCCAAATTAGTGTAAGCAATTACCTCAAGGGTGAGATTTCACTGATTGTAACGGAGTGGTTCACCTTTCCAGAGGGGATGACGGCTGCCTATCGAAGCGGCCTTAGCTCGATGTATTTGGCAGCACATGATGAATCCAGTTCCGTGCTGTTTTTGGATGATCGCCAGCATCAGGAGACGATGAGCATCAAATCGCTCGAATGTCTTTATCGTCCACCTACACTCATTCATCTGCTGGAATCCAAACAATGGGATACAGCAAGGCAAAAAATTGCTGACGTGTTCCGGGATATGGAGAATGCACGGTTTTCTAGTGAACATCTGTACGAGGTCTTTCTATCGATAACGAATGCATTTATGTATATAGCGCATAAGAGTGGCCAGTTCATCTCCAAGATTGACCAATACGCTTTAGATCCGTTGTTGACGCAGAGTATTATTGTTTCTTTTGATAAGCTTAAAGAATGGGCGTTTGATATGCTCGATAAGCTTCAGAAGGAGCTATCCGAAAGCGATCAGAATACGAAAAGTTATATTATCAAGCAGGTCCATGAGCTGGTAGGAAACCATTCGGGTCATGAGCTGTCCGTCAAAACCATTGCCGATCATGTATATTTGCATCCTGTCTACTTGTCCAAGATTTATAAGGCTGAGACTGGGGAAGGGCTTGGGGACTATATTATTCGGATGCGGATGGAACGGGCACTTTATCTGCTTAAAAATACGAATAAAAAAATCTATGAAATCACCTCTGAGCTTGGATATCAAAATCCGCAATATTTCAGTAAGATGTTCAAAAAACACTACCATATGACACCAAATGAATTCCGGGACGGATAGAGGTTGAGAAAGGTGCAGAAACCTTGTTTAAATGACGTATTCGGGCTTAGAATCGTTCCCTATAATTAAATTGTAACCAACACTTATGGAATCCAAGGGGGAACAAAATGAGCGCGATGAAGAGAAAAAGATGGCTGCCGCTCCTGTGTATGAGCATGCTTTTGGCGGGTAGCCTTGCGGGCTGTTCAGGCAATAACGCTGCTAATAGTAAAGACACTGCTGGAGATAAAACAGCTGGTGAAGCGACTGCAAATACAGCTTCCAATTCTGAAAACGCCTACAAGGATAAATACGATCCTGAGGTGACATTTACAACCGCATGGGGCGTGGACCCTGAGCTTAAATTCAAAAACGGTGAAAGCATTGAGAATAACGTGGCTACAAAATGGGCTAAAGAAAAATTCGGCATCAACATTAAGTCCCTTTGGTCCATCACAGATACGAACGGCGCATTTGGTACGAAGCTGCGTTTATCCATGTCTTCAGGTCAGGACATGCCTGATGTCGTAACCATCGGTACAGCCGACAACACAATTGCACAGGATTTGATCGATTCCGGCATGTATGCTGATGTAGGAACTTTGTTTGATAAATATGCTTCAGATACATGGAAAGAAGCGATGGCACAGGATCCTAACGTTTGGAACCAATACAGCCGTGATGGAAAAAGAATGGGTCTGCCTGTTCTCGATTATGCATATAACCATGATTACATTCTGTGGATCCGCCAAGATTGGCTGGATAAGCTGAATATGCAAGCACCGAAGACGATCGATGAGCTGGAAAAAGTGATGGATGCGTTCAAGAATCAGAACCCTGATGGCTTGGCACCAGACAAGGTAACTCCACTTAGTATCGGCTTTAAAACAACGATGAACACTTGGATGGGCGACCCTTCTTGGATCTTTGGTGCTTACGGAACCTTGCCACAGCAATGGAATCTAGATGCTGATGGTAAATTAGAATACGGCTCTGTAAATGCTGGCATGAAGCAAGGGCTCGAAAAACTGAAGGAATGGTTGGCGAAAGGTTATATTCCTCAGGAAGCAGCTCTTTGGGATGAGAACAAAACTGCCGAACCAGCAGTTGCAGGTACAGCAGGGATTCTCCCGGGTCCTTACTGGATGAGCGGCTGGCCGCTTCAGGATACCGTGAAGAACTCTCCAGATGCAGTATGGGCTCCAATTGAAATTCCAGCGGGTCCGGATGGAAAGGTTATGCGTCATGGCACACAATTCACTAACGGTGTAACTTTGATCAGCACGAAAATGAAAAATCCAGAAGCCTTCTTTACTTATCAAAACTATCTGTTCGATAACTTTGCTAATCCAACGCCAGGCAGTGAACTGGATAACGGTCTTTTTGCAGGATACGACTATGAGCTAGACGCGAACGGCAAGATGATTGAAAATGATAAAATTGCTGGCGGTTATGTGAATAGTGTTCGTTATATGCTGGTTCGTGACGGTGCCCGGATCCCGGATGCCCAAATGAAAGCACTCCTTAACCTGGCAGATGGCGCAGAGCCAACAACCCGTCTGGAGAAGGACGTAGCTGTGAATTATGGTAAAGACACCCCTGCGGCTGCAAAAGTTCTGCTGGCGCAAGAGGATAAATCTTTTAAGAATATGTTCACAGGTCCTACGACCGAAACTATGAAATCGAAGATGGACTATCTGAACAAAATTGAGAACCAAACGTTTAATGAAATCATCTATGGCAACAAACCGCTGGATGCATTTGATTCCTTTGTAGCGACCTGGAAATCAGGTGGTGGCGATCAAATCACTAAAGAAGTTAACGAATGGTATGACAGCGTAAAATAAGGTTTGGATTAAGTTTGACTAGTAAAAAGCAGTAAACGGGACCATCTCTTCAGCCGTAGCATTAGGCTTTAGGGAGGGTCCCTGTTTGCGTTTGAAGTCCTCTTTTTTCAATGTGATAAAGAGATTGCTTTTGTACCATATATATTGGTTTTGCTCGCTATTTGAGGAATTCGGGCGTTGCTATAATTTGAGTATGGTTACAGAAGAACTTGACACGATATGGGGGACCAAGGATGAGAACACTAAAAAAAACATGGCCTTTTCACTTGATGTTATTGCCGGCGATGATATTCCTGATCATCTTCAGCTTTATTCCAATGGGCGGGATTGTGATGGCATTTCAGGATTATAAGCCATGGCTGAAAATTTCAGGCTCGGCATGGGTTGGATTGGACAATTTCCGTTATCTATTTGAACGTAATGACAGTATGCAGGTCATTTGGAATACATTGATTATTGCTGTTCTAAAAATGATTTTCAATCTGGCTGTACCGTTTGTATTCGCCATTTTGTTAAATGAGATTCGCAAGGTATACATACAGCGTACTATTCAGACACTGGTATACTTGCCTCACTTTTTATCTTGGGTTATTCTCGGCGGGATCTTGCTGGATTTGCTTGCTACAGATGGTTTTGTCAATCAGATCTTAGGCAGCATGGGCTTCAAACCAATCTTTTTCTTAGGCGACAACAACTGGTTCCGGTTCACAGTTATTCTCACAGATGTGTGGAAGGAATTTGGTTATAATACGATCGTTTTCTTAGCTGCTCTAGCAGGAATCAATCCATCATTATATGAAGCTGCTGAAATAGACGGCGCTAACCGCTGGAAGCAGACACGTTTTATCACAATGCCATCTCTATTGCCAATGGTTGTGGTGGTAGGTACCTTGGCTCTCGGAAATGTATTAAACGCAGGGTTTGACCAGATTTTTAACCTCTACAATCCACTGGTCTATCAGAAAGGCGATATTATTGATACCTTCGTGTACCGCACGGCTATTCTGAATGGTGAGATGGGCTTTGGTACGGCAATCGGACTGTTTAAGTCGGCCATCAGTATGATCCTAATTCTCGTCTCGTACAGTTTGGCTAAGAAGTGGGCAGGATATCGCATTTTCTAATCTACCAAAGGAAGAGGGAGACAACTTATGTATTACAAAACAAGAGGTTATCGTATATTCAACGTGTTTAATACTTGCTTTCTAATCCTGCTCGCACTGATGTGTATTGTACCTTTGATTCACGTGCTGGCTGTATCCTTTAGCGCGAAGTCGGCAGCGGATGCCAATTTGGTAGGGTTATGGCCAAAGCAGTTCTCTCTGGAAGCTTATAAAAAGACAATAAACAATCCAATCTTTCTACACTCCATCTGGGTATCTGTTCAAAGAACCATACTCGGGACTGGACTTACACTTTTAATTACTTTTCTGGCAGCCTATCCGTTGTCCAAAGAAAACTCAGCCTTCAAGGGCCGTAATGTCTACTCTTGGTTGTTCGTTTTCAGTATGGTGTTCAACGGTGGATTGATTCCATTTTACATTGTGATTCAAAAGATCGGTTTGATGGATTCCTTCTGGGTACTTGTTCTGCCAGGTGCGGTAAATACGTTCTTGGTGATTCTGATGCTGAACTTCTTCCGTGGTATTCCAAAAGATCTGGAGGAGGCCTCGCTAATAGACGGAGCCGGACATTTCCGTACGTTGTTCAGTATTTACTTGCCGATTTCTCTGCCGTCGATCGCTACGATTGCCTTGTTCAGCATGGTATTTCATTGGAACTCCTGGTTCGATGGACTATTGTATTTGAATAATTCCAAACAATTTCCACTGGCGACATTCCTGCAGACGGTTATCATTCAACGGGATATGAGCTCCATGAGCATCAATCCAAAGGAAATGGAGCTGATCTCGCAGACGACGGTGAGAGCCGCGCAAATATTTATCGGAGCCGCTCCAATTTTGATCGTATATCCTTTCCTGCAAAAATATTTTGTTAAAGGGATGACACTTGGTTCTGTAAAGGAGTAGCAATGATGACAACTACATTTATCAATGGAATGGATATTTCGTTTCTGGATGAAATTGAACAGGCACGGTATGTTGGATTACTTGCGATCTAACTGATGAATTGGCAGAAACAAGAAGACAGCTTAAGGTTAATTACCTTGAGCTGTCTTCTTTTTAATTTCCAGAAGAAGGATTGGCCTTTCCTGATACCTATAAACAAGCAACATTTCAGTATTTCAGGAAATTGATTCAGAGCAGCAAGAGTAAAAATAAGGCTTTACTCCCATACTACCGTTATCTTGGACCTGAGCTTCACCATAACCTTTAGGAGGAATGCGGATGAAACAACATTCTGCTCCCACCATCTATATACAGCTTAAAAATCGGGTGATGGTTCCCAAGGGTAAAGGTGTCACATTGGGTGATATTGCTTTTTTGATAGCGGAGCCTGAGCTGAAAGAGTCGTTGGAGACAATTCTCTTAATGAAGCCGGAGCAAAGTGACGGCAATCTGATTTTGATTGATCTGTTGATGGTTATCCCCCGGATATATGAACTTATACCGAATGCAGACATTGAACCGATCGGTGAAGGGAGGACGATTGTACAGATTGAGAGTCAGGTGGAGAGACGGAAACCTTCGGTGGCGATGTTTGTTTTAGTGTGGCTGCTGCTTTTCTTTGGGTCTGCTCTGACGATTATGAACTTTCATGCTGATGTAAATATGCTGGAGGTACAAATTCGAATTGTGGAGATGCTAACGGGTCATCGGGATGAGCATCCCTATATATTTCAGATTGCTTATTCTCTGGGCATCGGGTTTGGGATGGTCATTTTTTTCAACCATTTATTTAAAAAGAAGTGGAACGAGGAGCCTACTCCGCTGGAAGTGGAAATGTATCTGTATCAGAAGAACATCGACCAATATGTCATCAATGAGGAATACAGCAAGATGAGGCGCCGAAGTGAAAACCAATCTGAGAATACGGAGGACTGAAGATGACGGCACCCATAGCACTGGGACTAAATTTGCTGCTGGGCATTGCGGGTGGTATTGCTGTAGGCGGCGGAGTGATCGCTCTATTTGTTGTGCTCGATATGGTGCCGCGTCTGGCGCAATTAACCTCTTCTTACGATAAAGTTCATTGGTACGAAGGCGCGATGGTAGGTGGATCTTTAGTAGGTACTGTTAGTGATTTTTGGAATTGGAAAATTACCTCAGGTCCTCTAGTTGAACTTGGTGTAGGACTATTTGATGGGATTTTTGTCGGGATGCTCGCTGCAGCATTGACCGAGGTATTAAATGTGCTGCCGATACTCGCTAAACGCTTGAATATGACACATTATCTATTCGGTCTGTTAATGGCGATGGTGAGTGGGAAGGTCGCGGGTTCTTTGTTCGACTGGTTTGTATACCGACAGTAAACAGGGGGTTAGGAAATGAGCAAGTTTATTCACAGCGGTGATTCTGCACCGGAAGACGATCATCTGGAAGATAATGCTGCAGCTGCTGCAGCAATGAAGACAACTGCAGCGGATCTAGTTGCAGATCACACAGAACCTGTAGGAGCTTCAGCTATCGGGGAAAGTGAAGATTCAGCGGAAAATTCTACAACAACTGAAACTAGCCAAGACCAGGAGGATGCAGAGGCGTCAGCTGAATTAGGCACTGAGCTGCAAGACGCAGATGCAACTGCGGAGCAGGGAACAGAGCAGCAGGATGCAGCAGATGCCACTGCGGAGCAGGGAACAGGGCAGCAGGATGCGGAAGCCACTGCGGAGCAGGGAACAGGGCAGCAAGATGCGGAAGCCACTGCGGAGCAGGGAACAGGGCAGCAGGATGCGGAAGCCACTGCGGAGCAGGGAACAGGGCAGCAGGATGCAGCAGATGCCACTGCGGAGCAGGGAACAGGGCAGCAGGATGCAGAAGCATCGGATGAGCTCGGCAATCAGGAGCCCAATGAGCCGAGTAAAGGTTTTTTTGCCAGGTTATTTGGTATGGATTCAGAGGATTCGGAATCAGATGATGAGGCACAGGATCAGAATGCTCAGGCAGCAGGAGGCATAGATAACGGTACCGGAACCGGGGAGGGTTCTCAAGCTCAACCGAAGCCTTCGAAGAAGCAGGCGAAGCAGCAGACTCAGAACAAAGGGAAAAATAAGCTGCAAGACAAACGCGATAGTGAGCATTCTAACTCATTAAAGGAATCCGTTATTTATTGGCAAGGCAATGATCATATCCCAGGTTCTCTACAAGAAACAAAAAACACGCTGACCGAAGTGATGGGACTGGGATCAAGTTTTGATGTGACGTTTAGAGAAATGTCCTTTGGGGGACATAAGACAGCTTTACTCTGTTTAAGCGGATTCACCAACGAAGATGTAACGGATGAAATTCTGAAACGACTAACCTACCTTTCTTCAGAAAATTTGTCCGCAGGTGTGTTAGGTAGCTTTATGAACGAATACATCCCTCATATTCAAGTTGAAGAGGGTAGTGTATTAAGTGAATGTTTCGATAAAGTATTAAAAGGAATGAGCGCACTATTTATTGAGGGTGAGAACAAAGTTATCCTAATGGATACTCGATCTTACCCAATGCGAAGTCCTGATGAACCCTCGATTGATCGGGTGGTACGTGGTGCGCGTGATGGTTTTACAGAAACCCTGCTTAGTAATATTTCACTTGTAAGAAGACGGATACGTGATCCGGGGCTGAAGCTTGAAATGTTTCAAGTGGGACGGCGGACACGGACAGATGTCTGTGTGGCTTACATCGATGATATCGTTGATAAAACACAGGTTACGTCTGTCATCGATAAAATCAACAGCATCGATATCGATGGTATTCCACTGGCGGATAAGCAATTGGAGGAAGCGATTATCGGCGGAGGGTGGAACCCTTATCCTATGGTGCGTTATTCTGAACGCCCTGACGTTGTTGCCTCCAATTTATTGGAGGGACGGGTCATATTATTCGTGGATACCTCGCCCATTGTAATTGTTCTTCCGACCACCTTTTTTGATCTTTGCCAGCATGCGGAGGAGAATCGCCAGACTCCTTTTATGGGGACATATCTGCGGTGGGTCCGTTTCATCGGCATCTTCGCCTCCATGTTCCTGCTCCCGTTATGGATGCTGCTTGTTATCCATCCTGAGTTAAAGCCTGCTATGCTGGATTTTATCGGGCCGCAAAAGACAGCGAGAATTCCTATTCTCGCTCAGTTTCTGATTGTAGAGCTTGGGGTTGATTTACTGCGGATGGCCGCCGTGCATACCCCAACACCTTTAGGCTCAGCGATGGGTCTGATTGCAGCCATATTGATTGGTGATATAGCGGTGCAGAGCGGTCTGTTTGTAAACGAAGTAGTACTATATATGGCGGTAGCCTCAATCGGTATGTTCGCGACTCCGAGTTATGAGCTGGGTCTGGCGAATCGTATAGTCAGGCTTGTGTTATTAATTGCCGTAGCGGCGTTCCAGGTACCAGGCTTTATGATTGGCACGACGTTGCTGACTATCTTCTTAACCACTCATCGGTCCTATAACTCCTCATATATGTGGCCGTTTATACCCTTTAATGCAAAGGCAATGAGTGAAATTCTATTGCGTAAACCGGTCCTAAGTTCGAAGGAAAGACCGTCTTTTAACAAAACCAGAGACAATACCAGAATGCCGCCATCTCAAGAGAATGAGTAACAATCGTAGGAAAATACAAAACTACTGCAAATTAGTCCATTCAATGGAGTTCCCACTGTCTGTTATACTGAATACACTAAGACAGGGTGGAACCTTGATATTCCACAGAAATTGGAGGACTAAAGAATGTTTCTACACGGTACTAGCCGCATTAACGATGCTGGGCATTTGGAGATCGGCGGATGTGATGTAACTGAATTGAAAGCGGAATATGGAACCCCGCTATATATATTGGACGAGCAATTGGTTAGACAACGTTGCCGGGAATATATGGATGCTTTTAAAGCCTCCGGCCTTGGTTTCCAAGTAGCTTACGCAAGCAAGGCGTTTTCAGTAATGGCAATGGTTCGTTTGGCTGATGAAGAAGGTTTGTCACTGGATGTTGTATCTGACGGCGAACTATATACAGCTTTGCAAGCTGGCTTCCCGGCAGAACGTATTCATTTTCATGGCAACAATAAGACATCTGAAGAGATTGAAATGGCGATTGATGCCAAAATCGGCTGCTTTGTAGTCGATAATCTGGTAGAGCTTAACCTTTTGCAGTCCATTGCCGCACGTAAAGAAGTTAATGTGAACATCTTATTGCGGGTGACACCAGGTGTAGAAGCGCATACTCATGAATATACCGCAACTGGCCAGACGGATTCCAAATTCGGTTTTGATATCGGTAATGGATCGGCCTATGAAGCAGTGAAAGCAGCAATCAGCAAAAAGAATATCACGCTGCTTGGTGTGCATTCCCATATTGGTTCGCAGATCTTTGAAACCGATGGTTTCCAGCTGGCTGTTGAGCGTGTGGCAACTTTTGCCCGCAGTGTTAAAGAAGGCTTGGAAGTGGACTTCCGTGTAGTCAATCTTGGCGGAGGTTTCGGCATTCGTTATGTTGAGGGAGATACCCCACTACATGTTTCTGAATATGTTGCAGCGATTACGGATGCAGTGAAGACTCATTTTGCGGGAATTTATAGTGCTTTGCCGGAAATTTGGGTGGAGCCGGGCCGTAGTATTGTTGGAGATGCAGGTACTACATTGTACACTGTAGGATCTAACAAGGACATTCCTGGCGTGCGTAAGTACGTTGCTGTTGATGGTGGAATGACCGACAATCCACGCCCTGCTTTGTATCAGTCTAAATACGAGGCATTGCTTGCTAACCGTGCTAACGAAGACGCAACTGAGACTGTCTCCATCGCTGGTAAATGCTGCGAGAGCGGAGATATGTTGATCTGGGATGTAGAGCTGCCGAAGGCTGAAAGCGGCGATTTGTTGGCTGTAGCCTGCACAGGTGCGTACAATTACTCCATGGCCAGCAACTATAACCGTCTTCGCCGTCCGGCTTTAGTATTCGTACAGAACGGACAAAGCGATCTTGTAGTGCGTCGTGAAAGCTATACTGATCTTATTGCCAACGATATTGTTCCAGAGCGTATCGCCAAACAGACAGTTGTTGCTAAGTAATAGCCTGCTGCTGTAAGGTGGGTAAGGTTGAGCAGCATACAGAGCAAGCAGGAAAGTCTCCTGCTTGCTTTGCTTTGTGCGTGGTTTCATAGTAATATAATTGAGGTATTCTAAATTTGTTAATTTTGAAAGGGGTCATTTACATATGGCAAAGCAAGCGAAAATCACTCTAGAAAATGGCGGCGTAGTGCTGCTGGACTTGTTCGATCAAGATGCACCTAACACTGTAGCCAACTTTGAAAAGCTGGCAAAAGAAGGTTTCTACAACGGATTAACATTCCACCGTGTTATCCCTGGTTTCGTTGCTCAAGGCGGATGCCCTAACGGAACTGGATCTGGCGGTCCAGGATACACAATCAACTGCGAAATTAACCCAAACAAACACGAACGCGGAACACTTGCTATGGCACATGCGGGTAAGAACACAGGCGGAAGCCAGTTCTACATCTGCTACGCTCCACAACCACACTTGGATGGAGTACACACTGTGTTTGGTAAAGTAGTAGAAGGCATGGATCTTGTTGATGCTTTCAAAGGACGCGACAAAATGACTTCGGTAGAAATCATCGAAGCTTAAGATTTAATAGTTAAAAAGCCAGTCTCCGAATATCGGGGCTGGTTTTTTTGTGTTGTTAAAGAATCCGCCTAACCTGTGTACGCCGCGAATTGCGCCGTTCTGGCAGCCAGAAGAATATCAAATACATGGCAAGAAACACAGTGAAGGCAAACAGCTCTTCAACAAGCAGGTAATAAGGATAAGGTCCAAAATAATCCAATACGGAATAGGTGCTAGGCTTCTGGGATAGGAACATGTAGTTTGAGCCTAGGAAGTAATTAGCAGTCCAGATGCAGGCAGCCACAATATTGAGGCCAAGCATGGTGATGAGTAACGATCTCCAAGTCGGCTTGTAGCCCTCAATCCAGGTCATATAAAGAGACGCCAGAATAATAGAACCATGAGCTATAAAAAACAGGAGAAAGCGGAAATGAGGGAACGGATAAACTAGGTTAGGGGTAAGCAAAGCAATAAATGCTCCGCCGATCCCGGCAAAGTAGAGAAAGGAATAAAGGGTTCGACTGCGTGAAATTAACATGATAATAGACAGCAGTAGAGTGATTCCACAGAGCTCGAACGGTAATGAGGAGCTGGAGCGCCAGATGTTCTGAGAGATGTACCACATTTGCAGCCCGGCTTCTGAGACTACAAGTAGAATGATTAGCAGCAAACGCACACTTTGCCGAAGTCTTGAATCTGCACGAATTTCAAACCGTAAGCCATAGAGCAGTAGACAACTTAACGTAATGATAGACAGCGCAACCCAATGCGAAGATGAGAACATGATGAAATCCTCCGCGTGCTGGCGATCAAAAAAAGATGAAAGCTGCATAGACAAACCTCCTTTGAACGTGAAAACATCCATCAAAAATAAAGTTTGAGAATTTTAATAATATTGATTCTAGATATCCATAAATTGGGTATATATGTATATGTTCTGTCAAATCCACCACATAAGGAAGACTTTTCATTATATTAACATAAGATGGGGCGCTGGGTGCGGAATTACATATGAAGCTTTTGAACAAACAGGGGTGGAAAACAATTAGAACAAGAAAATGGAGGCAAAAAGAACATGTTTAAGAAAAAAATAAGTGTAATGGTCATTATTTTGATGCTTGTGGCACAATATGCCTATGGCATCGGATTTGCTCCGCAAGTAAAAGCGGCTGCGATTGATGACGAAAGAAATATCATCACCAGTGTTTCGATGGCTGTTTACGGGCCGGATGGAATCACAGTCACGAATAGCGTATACGAACAAGATGCTAATGTTACCTTGGATTATAATTGGTCTCTTCCTAAAAATCATAATTACAAGCAGGGCGACACTTTTACTTTTCAGCTACCGGAACAGTTCCAGCTATTTAATGATTTTAACGGACCCTTAGTCTCTGAGGATGGAGATGTAGGGAGCTTTGAAGTCAGGCAAAATTCACATGAAGTGATAATGACTTTTAATGACTACATAGAAATGCATGATGACGTGCAGGGAACGCTGCGGTTAAATACTAAATTCGATAAACAGAAAATCTCGGGCAGTACTATTCAGAATATTTTATTTCCCGTGAGCGGTGGCGTTCAGACAGTGACAGTGAATTTTAAGCCAAGTGTTGGATCGACCATAGAGAAGAGAGGTATTCCCGAAGGCTTCAATGCGAACCAAATATTATGGACTGTTGATGTCAATAAGTCTTTGGAAGCCGTGGGGAATGCCATTGTGACGGACCCCATCCCTTCAGGCTTATCATTAAATACTCCAGTCACTGTGAGCGTGTATCAACTGAGCATTCAATTGGATGGTTCAGTAACGGAAGGAGCATTGCTCGACACAAGCAAATACTCTGCAGAGCTCTCCGGAGGGTCACTGATTGTCCGTTTTACGGAGCCTGTGATTAAAGAGGCTTACCGTATTGTATATTCCACAGGGATTACTAATGACCATCAGCTAAGCTTCACCAATACTGCAACTTTTTCAGGAGATGGGCAAGAGCCTGCCAGCTCCTCTGCCACAGTGAGTGTAGAACGTGGAGGAAGCTTGAAAAAGTATTCCACAAGCTATGATGGGGGCAAGCAGATCATTTCCTGGGCAATTGAATATAACTACAGTGAAAAGAACATCCCGCAAGGAAACGCTGTGTTAACAGATTTGTTCGATGATTCTCAAGAGCTGGTAGCCGATTCATTAAAAGTATATGCTGTGCAGCTGGATTCTTCCGGTGGTGCAACGTTAGGCAATGTTTTGACAAAGGATGTTGACTACACGGTTGTTTCCACCTCAGACGTTCATAAGGCTGGATTTGTATTGCAATTTGTACACGATGTTACTTCACCATATCGAATCGAATATAAGACAAAAGCGATAAAGCGCGTGTTTGAGGATGTCACCATAACTAATACAGTCTCCGATAGTACGTATAGTAATCAGGCTACCCGATTAATCCGGTCTTCCATTCTTTATAAGACTTTATCAACCGTAGATTATCAGAATAAAACATTGGGCTGGAAGGTCACATTGAATAGTGACAATTACCCGATGAGCCATGTTGCAGTTACCGAATCCTTCCCATTTGGCGGCCTAAAGTTTATTCCGGAATCACTGGTGATTAGAAATCTGAATGGAAATGTTTTAAATCCGAATAACTATAATCTAGTATACAACTTACCTGTCGAGCCTAATAAAGGCTTCAAGGTAGTGTTTAATTCACCAATATCTGGACTTTACACGATTAGCTATTCTACAGAATTTAACAAGGATTGGATTTGGGCTAAAACTGAAAATTTCAACAACAAAGTTCGCTTAGACTGGATGGACTCTACTGAAGCCTTACGCACGATAGAAGCAGAAGGGTTATTCATTCCTAGACCTGAAGCGAAAAACAATGGATTTAAAGGGGGAGCCTACGATGCTTCAACTAAAGAAATTACTTGGACGATAGGCGCCAATTATAACGGCAAAACCCTCGAAGCTCCGGCGCTTGCAGATATTTTAAAATCAGGCCAGACCTTGGTTCCTGGTTCACTTAAAGTTTACACTATGAATATTGCAAAGAATGGTGACCCTACCATGGGTACAGAAGTGAATCCTAATAAATATACCCACAGCGTAAATAGCGATAATGAATTAAAGGTTATTTTTACAGAAAAGATTAACTCCGCTTTCTACATTGAATTTAACACAAGTCTTGAAGGGCAAATAATAGGCACTACTATTGATAATAAAGCTACTCTCTATGATGGAACAAAAATGGTTTCCAAAGATTTGACCGCCTCCGTAAAAATTCCTTTTGGAGAGGATTATGTGCTGAAGGACGGTACACAAAACGGGGATAAAATCGACTGGAGCCTGCAAATTAACCGGGGGCAGTCTACTGTAAAGGATGCTTTAATCAAAGATACTCCTAGTGCTAATCAAATTTTGCTGCAGAATTCATTCCATCTATATCCTACGGCTGTAGCTGTGAACGGAGATATCACGAAAAGCGGCCCTGAATTGATTCAGGGTATTGATTATAGCGTAGTTATTACAACGGATGCCGATGGAAAACAATCCTTTGAGTTAAGCTTTGCCAAGGAAATCAGCAGGGCTTACATTCTCGAATATCAATCCCTGATTGTGGCTAACACTGGAGACAAAGTAATAAATACTGTACATTTCAGTGGTTTTAACGGCAGCGAAATAAGTAAAGAGACCTCCAAAGAAATTATTGTCGGGGTCTCCAGCGGTTCTGGCACAGGCAGCGGGGTTAGAGGCACCCTCAATATTAAGAAGCTAGATGCTGCAGATAACTTAAAAGCGCTTGGTGATGCGACTTTTGCATTGTATCGACTAAATGGAGCGGAACGTGTATTGATTAACAGTCTAACTACAGATGCAGAGGGTACAGCTACATTCAATAAAATATGGCTGGGTAGCTATGTATTGGTGGAGACAGCAGCTCCAAATGGTTACGTGCTCGATACATCCGAGCATCCAGTGGAGATTCGTTCCTCGTCAGCGATTCAACTGGTGATTACGAATCAAAAAGCAGTGGAGCCAACGCCTACGGCAACACCAGAACCAACCGATGCTCCAACAACAACACCAGAGCCAACCGATGCTCCAACAACAACACCAGAGCCAACCGTAACACCTGCACCATCAACAACGCCAGAACCGACGGTTTCTCCATCACCAGAAGCGACTGCTGCACCTACACCAATCCCTACAAGCAGCACATCTGGAGGTTCGGTGGTACCCACGTCTACAAGTTCGCCCGTACCAGGGGTAATTATTAATGATCCAGCTGTTCCTGCTGGTCCTGGAATTGCCGCCGATCTAGGATCCGCGACATCAACCGATGAGGGAATTCCTGAGCAAGAGATAACCGAAGATGAAATTCCTTTAGGAGAAGTTGATATCGCCGATGAAGAAGTACCAAAGGGTACGGTGAACAATAGCATTTCGGTTGCTCCTCAGCTGCCGAAGACAGGTGAGAATAGTCCAATGCCACTGTATCTGTCGGGAATTGGGTTGATAACGATAGGCTTTGTTTTGAACCGAGTATTTAGACGTAGGGGTAAGACGGAGTGATTGAGATTAGTGTGATTTAAGATTTTATGCAAAAGCACCCAGCATGATAAATGCCGGGTGCTTTTGTGCTTTTTTTGAAAATTTTATGGCTGATTCTTAAGTGTACCGGGACTAAAACTTTTCCTCCTGGGAGTAGCGGCGCAGCATCAATGGTGAGAGCTTTCCCGTTCACGAGTGCTTTGACACTGCCCACAGTCATAGTAACGGTGTTCTCGGCGTGCTTAAGCTAAAGATCAGTAGCGGTCGGCGATGCTTAGCTGTCGCGGTATGAATGAAATGGCCCCTAGCATAGTTAAATAAGATGGATAATAATATTAGAGGAATTCCTCACTTATAGCAGATTTGGTATGAAATCACTATAAGTCAGAGATCTTAAGGCTTTATGTTATGAAATCTTATCATTTTCTTAATGGATGAGATTGTACAAAAAATCCCTGCAAGCATTATTCGCTCACAGGGAAAGAGGTTTCAAATTCAGTTTGTTTGCGTGTGCTTTTGGCTGTAATGGTTCCGCCGTGAAGCTCTGCAATACTCTTGGCTATGGCGAGCCCTAAGCCACTTCCGCCTGTCTCTCGGGAGCGGGATTTATCGACACGATAAAAGCGTTTAAATAAGTGGGGGAGGTCGGATGCAGGGATAGGAGTACCATAATTCGTACATACAGCAACTATTCTACCGTCTTTTCTAACAACAGAAATGTCTAGAATTTTTCCTTCCTTTCCGTATCTTACGGCATTGGTAAATAGGTTCTCATACAATCGCACCAGCTCGTCCGCATCTCCGTTGATGATCAGAGGAGCTGTATCCGTATGAATGCGGTAGATCATATCTGCTTGTTCCAGTACGGGTGCAAATTCCTCAATCAGCTGTTCGAGCAGCTTGCCGAGATCTACAGGCTCAATATTTAGCGGTAATCCGCTGCTGCTGACGCGTGTGTATTCAAATAAATCGTCGATTAGCTTTTTAAGAGTCAGAGATTTCTCATAGGCAATATTCACATAATAACGCAGCTCAACCTCGTTTTTATAACGATCCCTCTCCACATATTCAAGGAATCCGAGAACAGAGGTTAGTGGGGTTCGGAGGTCATGGGACACACCTGTGATTAGGTCATTTTTGGCTTTTGCAGCGGCTCGTTCTTCCTCTATAGCAGATTTTAGCTTGCTAGCCATTGTGTTCATATTTTCAGCGAGCTTTCCGAGTTCATCCGTACCTGATACCGGCACCTTGAAAGACAAATTGCCATCCGCAATGGCCTGAACTCCGCTCGTAATGTTATGAAGATTCTTAGTTGTATTTCTGGACAGTTTTAGGATGAAAAAAATAAATAAAGGAATCCCTATAAGAATTACAACTGGCGTCGATCCAATAGTATTGATCACCCAGAGAATGAGTCTGACTCCCCAAAAGGAGCGCGAAGGATTTAACCACAGCAATAGTGAAGTGCCATAATAGCTGCCCATTAAGATTAAAGCGGTGAGTGCTAGGCTTGTTAAGCTGAAGCCAACTATTTTCCAGGATAGGGTATCGAATCGTTTAAAGTTCAACTAGAAGGACCTCCTTTTTCCAGTTTGTAGCCAACGCCCCATACCGTTTTTAAGTATTGTGGTTTACGCGGATCTTCTTCTATTTTTTCTCTGATTTTACGAATATGCACCATGAGTGTATTGGTGCTTTCCAGGAATTGTTCTTTCCATACTTTGGCGTAGATCTGCTCCATGCTTAGGACTTGTCCTCTATTACGGGCGAGCAGCTCTAGAATCGCAAATTCTCGCGGGGTAAGTTTAACTGGCTGATCATCCACACTAACTTCATGCGTAACCGAATTAATAACCAAGCCATCAATGATGATTTCATCCTGTTTGGCGTTTAGATCTGCCATGTAATTTCGAGTTCTGCGCAGCTGGGATTTAACACGGGCAACTAACTCCAGCGGACTAAAAGGTTTCGTAACATAATCATCTGCACCTACGCTAAGTCCGGTGATTTTATCAAGTTCCTGCCCTTTAGCAGATAACATGATGATCGGAAATTTTTGCGTTTCACGAATTTTAATACAAGCCTCAATGCCGTCCATATTAGGCATCATGATATCAAGAACCATTAGGTCTATAGTCTCTCTATTGATAATTTCGAGTGCTTCCAGCCCGTCTCTGGCAGTTAACAGCCGGTAGCCCTCGTTCTCCAGATAGATCTGCATTAGTTTAATAATCTCGGCTTCGTCGTCCACCAATAGCAGCGTTGCGTTGTGCATTTCTCAGCGTCCTTTCTTGCTTGTAAAGCAATCTTGCTATAAGAAGTATACAACATTTTCTTGTTTGGAAGCCTCATTTGAAGACCGGTGAAGGCAAAGGAACTGTATAGCAGCTCATAAATTAGTGGAATAAAAGACCAAATCGCCCACAGCATTATGCCAGTTTGTTTTTTCTTTTTAGCTTGCTCTGATCGCTGTGCCTCAATCCATGTTTTGATCTGTGGATAATACATTCCCAGCCATGCCCCTAACATGCAGTTCTGGAATCTTTTTTAAGAGTTGTCATGATAGAAATCTTCCTTCCTTGTAGTGCTTAAACCCTATTTAACAGGAGACTTCTTAACAACGCTGGCAGATAAAAGTAAAGGGAAACTTAATAGTTTCTTAACAAGTCTTAAGAATTTAGGAAGCTACTATGCTATAATAATTTCAAATTAAATATGTTGGGGGTAATTTGGAATATGTGGAAGGAATTTAAAGCTTTTGCCTTGAAAGGAAATGTTCTTGATTTAGCGGTTGCGGTCATTATTGGAGCTGCATTCGGAAAGATTGTAACTTCATTAGTAAATGACATTATTATGCCAATTGCAGGTTTGCTTACTGGTGGGATAGATTTGAAGGATCGGGTGCTTGAAGTCAGTACGGACCTGAAAATACCTTATGGACTATTTTTACAATCGGTTGTGGATTTCTTTATTATTTCATTTTCCATTTTTCTGGTTATCAAGCTGGCCAATAAATTTCAGCGTAAAGAAGCCGTTAAAGTTGAAGTGGTGGAGACTCCAGCACCTGCAGAGGATATCGTGCTGCTTACGGAAATTCGTGATCTTTTGAAACAACAAGAACGTGGTTTGTAATCATGAAATATAACCAAGAAGCGCCAGGAGTCCTTGCCCTGGCGCTTCTTGGTTTCCTTTTATAAACTCAGTACAATCTATAATCTAGTTACAAATTTTAAGTAAATATAATAAACGCACTTGCATTTCGCTGGTGTAAGTGATAATTTTGTTAGTAAGGAAAACTTGAACCTCAATTAAATAAAGGATCAATCCTTCAGGGCAGGGTGTAATTCCCTACCGGCGGTGATGCTGTTGTAGAAGTAACTTATTAAGTTCATCTACAGTGCTCAGTCCGCTACCCGGCTCGCGTTGTTGACGCGAACGGTGGACCTGGTGAAATTCCGGGACCGACAGTATAGTCTGGATGGAAGAAGGAGAGGTTGACCGCTTGTCTGCAATGGACTGGCGGATCGCAGTGTTTTCATATAATTATGTGCGATATTTCACAATACCCGTCGATTGACGGCTATTTAAGCACACTTTTATTTGGACTGCCGATTAACTCTCGCATAACCCATCTTGAACTCCTCCTGGAGAATGAGATGGGTTTTTCTGTTTTTTTTAGCTTAAGAATAGACAGCAGTGGATAGGAGGAAGAGATGGAGAACATGAATGATGAGTTTTATATGTCGCTAGCATTGGATATGGCAGAACGTGCCCAAGGGCAAACGGGAATTAACCCTGTTGTTGGCTGCGTTGTGGTGAAGAATGGAGCAATGATTGGACTCGGAACTCATTTGCAGCGCGGTACGGGGCATGCCGAGGTGCACGCTTTGAATATGGCAGCTGGGCAGGCACAGGGCAGTACCGCATATGTCACACTAGAACCGTGCAGCCATTATGGAAAAACTCCACCTTGCAGCCAAAGGCTGATCGATGAAGGGGTAGCTAGGGTTGTAGTTGCTTGTGAAGACCCGAATCCTCAGGTGGCAGGAAGAGGAATCCAAATGCTGCGTGACCAAGGGATTGAGGTCGAAGTTGGTTTGCTGCGTGATCGCGCGCTTCGATTGAATGAGCGTTTTATCAAATATATTTTGACAAAACAACCTTTTGTTACGCTGAAGAGTGCTAGCACTCTTGATGGCAATCTGGCTACCAAATCTGGTGACAGTAAATGGATTTCGAATGGGGAAGCGCGGGAGATCGTACATACGCTGCGGCATCGGCATCAGGGCATCATGGTCGGTGTGAATACAGTGATTGCTGATAATCCCTCTCTGACAACAAGAACAGAAGTGCCTGGCATTAACCCGACGCGGATCATCATTGATTCCGGGCTACGTATTCCTCTGGATTCGGCAGTTGTATGTGATGGCCTAGCGCCTACTCTTATTGTAACAACCGATGCTGCAGATCCTGCTAAGAAGGCTGCACTGCTGAAAGCAGGTGTTCAAATCGTTGTGTGCGGAGCAGGTCCAAGAGTGGATCTGAAGGCGGCCATGATATCCCTTGGCGAAATGGAAATTGGCTCTATTTTGCTTGAAGGCGGGGGAACGCTGAACGGTGCGATGCTGGAAAGCGGGCTAGTGGATCGTGTGATTCTCTTCTTCGCTCCAAAAATTGTCGGTGGTGGTGCAGAAGCGAAAGGGACTTTCGTATTCCCGGGTGTAGAACTGATGAAGGATGCGATCTCACTTGAAGGATTGGAAGTAAAAGTGCTAGGAGATAATGTATGTATCAGCGGTACTCCGGTACGCTAACAAAAGCTATGCAAGAAGTGAATTTGAGGAAGTAATGCTTTTTAGGAGGGATATCATGTTCACCGGATTAATTGAAGAGGTTGGTGTTTTGCGCAGTGTCTCCGCCGGTGGGGAAATGATGGTGCTGAATATTGCCGCTTCGGTCATCATGGATGATCTAAAAATCGGTGACAGTGTGTCCGTCAATGGGGTTTGCCTCACGGCGACAACTTTGGGCGATCATTCCTTTACAGTGGATGTAATGCCGCAGACCTACCGGAATAGCAACCTGAAGGAACTGAAGCCCGGCAGCCGGATGAATCTGGAACGAGCGATGGCAGCTGGCGGGCGTTTTGGAGGACATATTGTTCAAGGACATGTTGATGGCACTGGCATTATTAAGAGTGTAAAACGTGATCAAAATGCTGTCGTATTCGAGATTGCACCGGATCGTAAATCACTATTTAAATATATTATCCCTAAGGGATCGATCACAATCGACGGCATTAGTTTAACTGTAGTGAAGACTACGGCCTCATCGCTGGCAGTGTCCATTATTCCGCATACGTTAGGGGAAACAGTTCTGACGCACAAACGGGCCGGGGATAGTGTAAATATCGAGTGTGACGTACTTGGCAAATATGTAGATCATTTATTGCATTATGGCTCAGCCGCCCAAGATGAAGAAGGCGAGAGCCGCTCCGGGATTAGTCATGATTTTTTGGCGGCGAACGGGTTTGTTTAAATAAAGAGTTTGCTTACGAAGAAGGGAATAATCTTTCGTAAAGCTTTTAGGAGGATAGGATCATGAGCGAGCAATCGAAAAAGGAAAGTGTCTTGGATCCGATTGAAGATGCGATTTATGACTTAATGCGCGGTAAAGTCATCATTGTAGTGGATGATGAAGATCGTGAGAATGAAGGGGATTTTATAGCCCTTGCTGAACGGGCGACACCAGAGGTCATCAATTTTATGATTACTGAGGGACGTGGATTGGTTTGTATGCCTATTACCCAGGAGCGTGCGGCAGAACTTGAACTGCAAGCCATGGTAACCCACAATACCGATAATCACGGTACGGCTTTTACCGTATCTGTTGACCATATTGATGCAACCACTGGGATCTCTGCGGGGGAAAGATCTTTGACCGTTAAGGCCATGATCGATCCAAAAGCGAAACCTGCTGATTTCCGCAGACCGGGGCATATGTTCCCGCTGATTGCGAAAAAAGGTGGCGTTCTGCGCCGCTCCGGACATACGGAGGCTGCTGTTGATCTAGCGCGGATGTGTGGCGCTTATCCAGCCAGTGTCATTTGCGAGATTATCAAGGAAGATGGCTCAATGGCCCGCTTACCTGATCTAATCGAAATTGCCCGCAAGCATGATCTTAAGCTGATCAGTATCAAGGATCTTATTCATTATCGCAATGAAAAAGAACAACTCGTTACTCGCGAGGTTTCAGTACGTCTTCCTACCGATTTTGGGGATTTCCAGACCATTGCTTATACAAATGAAGTCGATGATAAAGAGCATGTAGCTTTGGTAAAAGGAGATATTTCCGGCGATGAGCCAGTACTTGTACGTGTTCATTCCGAATGCCTGACGGGTGATGTATTCCACTCCCATCGTTGCGATTGCGGCCCGCAATTTGAAGCTGCACTGCGGCAGATCGAAACTGCCGGCAGGGGCGTGTTGCTCTATATGCGCCAAGAAGGCAGAGGCATTGGCCTTATCAATAAGCTTCGGGCTTACAAGCTGCAAGAGGAAGGACTTGACACTGTAGATGCGAATCTAAAGCTTGGTTTTCCAGCAGATCTGCGTGACTATGGAATTGGAGCACAGATTCTGAAGGATCTGGGTGTGCGCCAAATCCGTCTGCTCACGAACAACCCGCGTAAGATCAAAGGGCTGGAGGGTTATGGATTGGAAGTCGTTGAGCGCGTGCCGATACAAATGCCGGAGAACAAGGACAATACCAACTATCTCCACACGAAGCAAGCGAAGCTTGGACATATGCTGTCTTTTGACGATATTGAACAAAATGAGGATTCGAAAGCTTAACCATACATTATAAAAAACGAAGGGTAGATGATGGATATGCCGAAATATTTAGAAGGACACTTAGTTTCTGAGGGGTTAAAATACGGAGTTGTTGTAGGACGTTTTAATGAATTTATTACCAGCAAGCTTTTGTCAGGTGCACTCGATGCCTTTAAACGCCATGGTGTCGGTGATGATGAAGTGGATGTTGCTTGGGTTCCAGGGGTATTTGAAATTCCATTGATCGCGCAAAAAATGGCTGAAAGCGGCAAATACGACGCCGTAATTACCTTAGGAACGGTTATCCGTGGTTCCACTACACACTATGATTATGTATGTAATGAAGTTGCCAAAGGGGTAGCCGCTATCAATCTTAAGACCGGCGTGCCAACCATTTTTGGCGTAGTTACTACTGAAAATATTGAACAGGCCATCGAGCGTTCAGGAACTAAAGCAGGCAATAAAGGTTGGGATGCTGCGACTGCTGCGATTGAAATGGCGAATCTTAACAAACTGTTTAAGTAAGTCAGCTATTGACGAATCAGTCGAATTCGTGCTTATTTATAGTATAAGAAGAAAGCATGGATTATAAGAGCCCTTTCTACTTGTGTAGCGTCCAGACGGGCGCTGCACTTTACTTTTTTTGGCGGGAGGATGCTTCGTGACTGTATTGTACAAGCTGGAGACGTTTGAAGGTCCGCTGGATCTGCTCTTGCATTTAATTGATAAGGCGGAAATCGACATCCAGGACATTCCGGTCGCCGAGATCACCGAACAGTATATGGAATACCTGCGTAGCATGCAGGAGCTTGAATTGGATATTACGAGTGAATTTCTCGTGATGGCCGCTACCCTTTTATCTATAAAGAGCAAGCTATTGCTGCCCAAACCACCGGTCATTGAGATCGATGATTTTGAATATTACGAAGAGGATGAATTTGATCCACGAGCTGAACTTGTTCAGCGACTGATTGAGTATCGTAAGTTCAAGAGTATTGCTGTACATCTAATGGATATGGAGAGCGAGCGGAGCTTGATTTTTACGAAGGAGCCTGAGGATTTGGGTCCATTCGTGCCAGAAGAGATTGATCAAACGCTAAAAGGACTACATACCTCAGACTTAATAGCCGCTTTTCGTAAAGCGCTAAGTAAGGCTGCCAGAAGGTCTTCTTACCAGCGGATTACCCGGGATGAAATATCGGTAAAAGATCGTATACGTGATGTATCAGATGCGCTGCAGCGCAGAGGAACAGGCGGTAAGTTGCATTTCTCGGCACTGCTTCACGATGAAATGGCACGGCACGAAATCGTAGTTACTTTTCTTGCGATTCTGGAACTGATGAAAATGAAGGCGATTTTTTGCTACCAAGAGAAATTGTTTGATGACATCGTAATGGAGTGGAGAGGAGGAGAACACTTCAATGGATTACAAAACGCTGAAATCGATTATTGAGGGTCTGCTGTTTCTATCAGGGGATGAAGGAATCTCTGTGCGCCAAGTGGCTGAAATTACGGAACAGCGCCCAGAGCTTGCGGCTGGAGCCTTAGAGGAACTGAAAGAAGATTATGTAGCACAGGAGCGGGGCTTACAGGTAGTGCAAATTGCCGGGAATTATCGCCTGGCTACATTGCCTGATCATGCCCACTATTTTGAGCGTCTGGCCTATTCACCATCCAGATCAACCTTGTCTCAGGCCGCCTTAGAGACTCTTGCAATCGTGGCTTATCGCCAACCGATTACGCGGGTGGAGATTGAAGAAATCCGGGGTGTGAAGTCGGAACGCGCAATTCATACGCTGAATAACAAGGATTTGATTCATGAGGTTGGTCGTGCGGAAGCGGTAGGCCGGCCAATTCTGTACGGGACGACTAAATCCTTCTTGGAGAGCTTTGGTCTTGCCAGTCTAAAGGATCTGCCGGAACCGACAAACTTTGAGTCCACGGATAATTTGGAAGAAGAGACACAGCTATTGTTCAATAAGCTGGACACTCAAATGACTTTTGAGGATGTCGAGCTGCCATAGTTCGTACGAGAACGCTAATAATTGTATTGAAGGGACTGCCCTTAAACCATTTATGTGGTTTGGGACAGTCCCTATTTTTATTTAAGCTCATATTTTTTATGCAAACCCCGAATTTTTTCCAGCTTAAATTGCCATACTAAACCAAAGGTTCCCATTATTAAGGTTTCTTGGAGGTAAATACGTGACGTTATGGCTTGCAATTCCCCTCGTTTTGCTTGTACTGGCCCTGATCCTGGTCCTGTCTTCATCTATCGATTTCCGCATACGGTGTTATAAACATGGAAAAAATGACCTGCTCGAATTAGATGTTACCTCTCTTTTTGGTCTGATAAAGCTTCACTATGAACTTCCCCAATTAGTCTTTAAGGGATTGGAGCAGGGTGTGTGGGGAAAGTTTAAAGAGACAGGGACTGCGACGACAGGTGTAGATACCGTAAAAGAAGAGATATTCGATAAAGAAAGAGTAATGCACTGGCGCGACAATGTTAACCAAGCTGTAAAATCTACACGCGGGTTGAAGGAATGGTTAAAAGAGACTGTAGCTCATGTCAAAATATCAAAGCTCGATTGGTCCACCGATTTCTCTCTTGGTGATGCAGCAGATACTGCGACCGCATCGGGAGCGGTTTGGGGCCTGAAGTGGAGTATTGTTGGTTTTATTTCACAGTGGGTGAAATTGCAGCAGCACCCTCGAATTTTTGTTAAGCCTGTTTTTGAAGATGAGCTTTGTTTTGCAATGGAGTTTGTCTGTAAGGGGAAAATGTCAGTCGGCTATACTTTGTATGCCTTAATGCGGCTATCTCGGCGTGTCTTGCGTGAAAAAGGCGGGCTCGGCCATTGGAGAAATCTGCTGAAACAGATGCGTCAGGAGCCACATGGGAAAGTTTAAAATGAAAGTTACATACAAATGGGCGGATGTGGGGATGATATACGCTGTAGAAGAAAGAGAAATCGTACTCAATTAAAGGAGGAAACAATATGAGCGACCATCCTATTCAAGGCCTAATGCAAACAGCGATGGAAAATATCAAGGGCATGGTAGATGTGAATACCATTGTCGGAGATCCGGTACAAACCCCTGACGGCAGCATCATCCTGCCTATCAGTAAAGTTGCCTTTGGATTTGCTGCTGGTGGTAGTGATTATCGAGTAGAAGATTCTATAAGTGGTTCAAGCTCCCAAGGTGGAGTCAAAATGCTTCCATTTGGTGGAGGTAGCGGGGGAGGCGTCTCCATTCGACCGATCGCTTTTTTAGTGGTAGGTAAGGATGGAGTGAATATTGTCCCTCTGGACAATCAAACTCACCTATTCGAAAAAATCATCGACGCAACACCAGGGCTCATCGACAAAATTCAAACCATGTTCCAAACCAGCAATGCTGCAGCTCAAACGCCGCCAACACCCGCCACACCAGCAGCAGCACCTGTTAAAACCGATCCAAGTACATCTCAATCTTCAACTCATTAGGTACACATAATTCTACAAATAGCCTCGGGGATATCGCCATACATCAGGCGGTGTCCCTTTTTTGACGTATCAGAAAGGATATTTTGTTTCCCGCAAATTACCTGAGAAAATATCGAAGCAAGGCCTCACGTTGTGGGGATATTTTGTGTGGAACATCCCAAGGAGTGGACATACCCTAAGGCTGGTCCGCATACACTTGTACAACATAAACACTTTTACTTAAGATCCGATAAGAAGCCGGAGGATGAACATGAAGACAATAACCCGTAAATGGCCATTCGCCTTAATATTGTGCCTTTCGCTGCTGCTTCTGGCGCCGCTATCTTCAATTCAGGCCGAGAACAGCTCTATCTCTACACATGCAAGAGCAGCGGCACTGATTGATGTGGAATCCGGGCGTATTTTGTACAGCAGCCGTGGGGATGAGCCTATGCTTATTGCCAGCTTGACCAAAATTATGACCGCCCTCGTCGCCATTGAGAATGGTGATTTAGCCTCTAAAGTCAAAGTAGGAAAAAATGCCTATGCGAAAGAAGGCTCTTCTATTTACTTGCAGCAGGGGGAAGAGATGACGCTGGAAAATATGCTGTATGGCCTGATGCTGCGCTCAGGGAATGATGCAGCAACGGCGATCGCTGAGCATATCGGTGGTTCTGAGGAAGGTTTTGTATACCTTATGAACGCTAAGGCTGAGGAGCTAGGGCTAACCCATACTCATTTTGCTAATCCCCATGGTCTTGACGCTGAAGGGCATTATTCAAGTGCCAACGACTTGGCTGTTCTGACCGCTTATGCTCTTCATAATCCTGTATTTAAAGAAATTGTGAAGACGCAGGAGAAAACTGCAGACAATCCAAATGAGAAATGGGATTACAAATGGAGAAACAAAAATAAGATGCTGTATTTATACGAGGGAGCGGACGGTGTAAAGACAGGTTATACCAAAAAAGCTCTGCGCTGCCTTGTCAGCTCTGCCACCAGAAACGGCCAGCAGCTTGTCGCAGTTACTATAAATGATGGCGATGACTGGAATGATCATGCTTCCCTGCTAAACTTTGGGTTTAATCACTATCCGCTCAAAACATTGATTGAACGTGGGGATGCCGTGACGGGCTATAACTTTGTAACCTCCAAAACCTTTGCTTATCCACTTGGACAAGGTGAACAAAATAGAGTGATTACGAAACTTGTTTTAAATCAGAAGGAAACGGCTTCAGCCGAAGCTACGCGAGCGAATTTTGGATTGCAAGGGGCGCTTGTGCTGGAGCTGGGCGGGAAAGAAATAGGCCGCGTGCCGGTGTATACTCCTGAGAACCTGCCTCCTGAGCAATCTGCTTATATGAAAAAGTACAGTCCTACTCTAGCACAGGCTTATCCGGCAAATAATTGGTTCCAGGCGCTGGGTAGTGCGCTGAAAGCTTTATTTGAAATGCGAGCGAGTTCGAAATAAGAAAATGGGCTGATGAATGAAGAAGGAGGCGTATCCATGATTAACGGGATTTGGCTAGGAATGATCATCATCGGTTTTCTGTTCGCCGCCGTTAACGGCAGAATGGATGAGTTTACAGCCGCCGTATTCGACGGAGCCAAGAGTGGGGTAACGGTAAGTTTTGGCTTAATCAGTGTGCTTGTGTTCTGGCTTGGAATCATGAAGATAGCAGAAGATGCAGGATTGCTTAAAAAGATTGCCAAGGTGCTTGGCCCTGTCGTAGCTTTTTTATTTCCTGATGTGCCGAAAGGGCATCCTGCCATTGGATATATTCTCTCTAATATGAGTGCTAATCTGCTGGGACTAGGCAATGCCGCAACGCCAATGGGCATCAAGGCGATGCAGGAGCTGCAAAAGCTCAACCCTGATAAAGAGACCGCCACACCAGCCATGTGTACTCTTCTAGCACTTAACACAGCAAGCATTACGCTTATCCCAGCCACACTGATTGCCATCCGGTTAAACTATGGTTCAGCCGATCCCGCAGGCATAGTAGGTACAACACTTGCAGCAACGGCCGTGGCGACACTTGCAGCGATTGCGGCAGACCGGTTTTTCCGAAGGCTGACTTTACTGCGCAAACCGCCGAAGCCCCCTTCAGCAAAGTCTGGGGTTCCTCCTTTGACGAAGACAATACTCCCTAATTCCTCATTGAAAGGGTGAACGTGATTTGTACCAGTTCATCAGTCTCATATCGGCGTGGGCGATTCCGGTCATGATCACGTTCATCCCGCTCTATGCTTTTACGCGCAAAGTGCCAGTCTACGAATCCTTTGTTGAAGGCGCGAAAGATGGGTTTGGCACGGCCATTGCGATTATTCCCCATCTTGTGGGGATGCTGGTTGCGATCAGTGTTTTTCGCGCTTCTGGTGCGCTGGACTTTTTTATGGGCTTCATATCCCCAGCCCTGCGGGGGCTGGGTGTTCCTGCAGAAGTATTGCCGCTTGGTCTTCTTCGGCCGCTTACGGGGACTGGGTCGCTTGCTTACACTACGGATCTAATCCGTGTGCATGGCCCGGATTCTTTAATTGGTATGATTGCTTCCACCATACAGGGGAGCACAGATACTACGCTTTATGTTTTGACCGTTTACTTTGGAGCTGTAGGCGTACGGAATGGCCGTTATGCGCTTAAGGTTGGACTGTTCTCCGATGTTGTCGGCTTTGTCGCTGCGATCGCTGTGTGTCTGCTATTATTTGGATAGTCACCCCATTGCCCCCCTGAACATATGCTATTGCAGCAATGTGGAGGGGGGCATTCCGCAATGAACTATAAAGGTTTTATTTTGCATCATTCTAGCTGCACATCCATTAACGGTAAAGGTTTTGACTTCTGGGTAGGAGTGGATGGCGCAATTTATGCAGCACCGCTACTGACAGATCCGGAATATATTCATATTTGTTTGGAAGGCGATTTTGGTAAGGAAGTGGGCGATCCTCCAATATCCGGAAGGCAGGAGCAGCTTTTTGCAACGGCTAAACTCGTTTTAGAATTAGTAGAACGCTACCAAATCTCCCCTTTAATCATCGAACCCCACAATAATTCCTGCCCAGGAGCATTTTTTCCTTGGAATGAACTTGTGATTTATCCCTCTGATGGTTATCATTGATCTGAGGTGACTAGTCGAATATGGAAAGATTACAGAAAATTTTGGCGCAGGCCGGTGTGGCGTCCAGACGTAAGTGTGAAGAAATGATTTTGGCCGGTAAAGTGGAAGTCAACGGGGAACTCGTAACTACGCTTGGCACGAAGGTGGACCCCGCAACAGATATTATTAAAGTTTCCGGTAGACTGATCCGGGGCGAGAACAAAATCTATATTATGTTCAACAAACCTAAGGGAGTTATCACAAGCGCTTCCGATCCAAAGGGTCGTAAGGTTGTAACTGACTACCTAAAAGGAATTACTGAACGGGTTTACCCTGTAGGCCGGCTCGATTACGATACGGAAGGTTTGCTGCTGCTGACAAATGATGGGGACTTTGCTAACTTGCTAACCCATCCGAAGCATCATGTACCTAAGACGTATCATGCTACGGTCAAGGGTATACCGCATGGTACTGCATTGGACAAGCTGAAAGCTGGCATTAAGCTGGAAGATGGCATGACAGCGCCTGCGGAAGTAGAGTACAAAGATATTGATGAGGCAAACAAGGAAGCGGTTATCAGCATCACGATTCACGAGGGACGTAACCGTCAGGTACGACGCATGTTTGATGCGATTTCACACCCCGTACTCCGTCTGAAGCGGATTTCATTCGGGGATATTATGCTGCAAAATCTCAAACGTGGCTCTTACCGTCATTTGACCAAGGATGAAATTAACCATTTGCAGCAAATTGCCAAAGCAGGATTGCTTAAAGAAAGAACTCCACGTAAAGAGTCATAAAGACACAGAATATTCACAATTAAACCCCCTAAAGCTGTGACGAAATTCGCTATAATGTTCATAGGATGTTCACACCTTACAACATAAGTATGAGTTGCGTCACAGAAGGGGGCTTTACGTGTGGGTAAAGCAAGAAAACCAATTCAAATCGTGATTCTGTTTCTAATTGTTATAGTGGGCGGTTATGCCATCGGTTCCTCTGTATTTGGGGGAAGCGGCAAACCAGAGGAAGGGAGCAAAGCACCTTCCTTTGATTTGCTTGGGCTTGACGGTCTGGCTCATACCCTAGACGAATATAAGGGCAAGACTATTGTGCTTAATTTCTGGGGCTCTTGGTGTGCACCTTGTGTCAAAGAAATGCCGGCTCTCCAAGCGCAATGGGAGAAATGGAAGGACAAGGACGTAGTGGTCTTAGGCATTAATGTGGGCGAAGACCGGATGACTGTCGAGAATTTTGTGAAGCAAGTAAACATCGATTTTCCGATTTTGATGGACACTGGACGTGATGCTGTACGAAGTTATGGTATTTCTCCGCTGCCAACTACCTTATTCATTAATTCCAAGGGTAAAATTGACAACATTCATATCGGCCAGCTTGATTTGAATTCACTTGATGATCAAATTGGGAAGCTGGTGGATTGATGAGTGAACGCGAGGCATTTATAACCAATACCAAATGTGAATGTGGTCACCAGAACCCTGTAGGCACTGTTTTATGCGAAGCATGCGGGAAGCCGTTGGGTAAAGAATCAGACTGGGGCGAGAATTTGGAAATGCGTTACGATGGCGTAGCTCGCCGTTCTCAGCGCGTTAACCCGGGGATTATTGATCGGGTGTGGAACTTTTTCTCTTCCGTCAAAATAGCGATCTATCTGATCGTGTTGACACTTATAGGCTCTATGTTAGGGACGATTTTCCCGCAGGAGAGTACTTTTCTTAATATCGATGCCTCAATTTATTACAAGCAAGAGTACGGAACAGCCGGATATATTTATCACAAACTTGGACTTTCACATACATACGAATCCTGGTGGTTTGTAACTCTACTCGTAATGATCGGCGCTTCACTTGTGATCTGTAGCTTGGACCGAGTACTTCCGCTCTATAAGGCCTTAACCAGGCAGAAGATTCGGAAACATCGTCAGTTCTTAACTCGGCAAAAAGCTGTGTTAGTAACTGAAGTACAAGAGGAACCAGAAGCTTGGGTAGCCCGGGTAATTCAGCCAATGCGTAAAAAGGGCTATCGCGTGAAGACGGATGGAGGAGCTCTGCTGGCAGAGAAACATCGCTTCAGCCGCTGGGGACCTTATGTAATACATATTGGCTTAATTATTTTTTTACTTGCTGTATTAGCAAGAGGATTGCCGGGACTGAACATGGATCAGCATCTTGCTTTCCCGCAAGGGGAGATCACACAGATTCCGGACACCACCTATTATTTGAAAAATGAGAAATTCACCGTGGAGTTTTATACGGAGGAAGAGATGCCTGAGGAATTTCGAGGCAAAAAAATACTTCCAAAGCTATTCCAGACCCAAGCTGTGCTTTATGAATGCACCGCGGATTGTGGAGACCCTTCGAAGGAACCACAGCTATCCGAGGTGACGAAACATGATATCCAAGTAAATTCACCTTTGGATTATAAAGGATTGAAAGCGTATCAGTTTGATTATGATCTGACCCCGGTGCTGCGTTCGGTACAGCCTGAGCTTAAGAATTCCACCACTGGCGAGGCGTTCGGCAAATTTAAGCTGGACATGAAGAATCCTCCGCGGGCAATTCAGGCGGGTCCTTATACTTTAACTTTGAAAGAAAAGTATATGGATTTTGGTCTAAATGAGGATGGACAGCCGATTTCCAAATCACCTTATCCGAATGCACCTGCTTTTTTGTTCCTGATACAAGGTCCGGATCTCCCGGCGGAAGGGCAGCAGTATTTCTATTTTCCTAAACAGGTGGATAAGGCGCAGTTTCAACAGGCTGCCATTAACGATAAGCTTGGCGGGAGCAATAGATTTCTTGAGCTTGAAGTGGACAACATGAGCGACGTTGATTTTTCGGAATCGACTACTTACTTGAATATACGTATTGATCGTGCAATGCCGTTTGTATGGCTAGGTGCAGCAATCGTGATGCTGGGTTTAGTGCTTGGCTTCTACTGGCAGCATAGACGTATCTGGCTTACCGTTGCTAACGGGGAGCTTATCCTCGGAGGACATACGAACAAGAACTGGTTCGGTTTCCGCCGTGAGATCGTTTCTATTTTAGAAAAAGTAGATCTGGTAGTCGATGAAAAATCATTAGATAATGGAGGAGGCCTTTCATGAGCTTGCTCGACATCAGCAGCGCTGTCTTTATTGCCGCATTTTTATTATACAGCGGTTCGTTTATGTTATTCACTATCGCCATCATGGGTCGCAAGTGGTCAGGCCGCAAGCCGGAGGAACATACCGCACGTTGGGGCAAAATTGCTTTTATTTTCTCTTCAATAGGTCTTATCTTTCATCTTATTTATTTCTTTACACGTTGGGCGGGCTCAGGGCATATTCCGGTCAGCAACATGTACGAGTTCATGACTTTTTTATCGATGATGGTCATGGTTGCCTTTACTGTGATGTACGCTATTTATCGTAAGGTAATCTTGGGTCTCTTTGCAGTTCCAATCAGTATTATTGTGATGGCTTATGCCGCAGTATTTCCACAGGAAGTACAGCCGCTGATTCCATCTCTTCAATCGAACTATTTAAAGATTCACGTAACACTGGCTGCACTAGGTGAATCCTTCTTCGCAGTAGGGTTTGCGGCGGGACTGATGTATCTGCTGCGAACAGTCAATTTTTCCAGTAAAGAGAAGGCGGATCGCAAGCAACAGAGGCTGGTCGAATTTACTCTCTTTTCAATCATTGTTATAATTGGGTTTCTGGGTTCTGTTTTTGCATTCCGCGGAGCAGGCTACGAAACTGTTTTTGTCCGTCCGAACGTTACGATTGACAGCCCCGGGCAGGAAAATAGTACAATAGAGAAAGTGAGTTATCGAATGCCGCCGATTGTGGCACCTCACAATAGCGAAATTGAGAGCTTCCAGTCGTTTCTTGGCATAAAAGAACCACTCTTTGAGGCACCATCTTGGATGAATGGTGTAAATGCTGGACGGAAGTTTAATACTGTAATTTGGTCACTCCTTTCCGGATTAATCCTCTACGGAGTTCTTCGCTTGATCGTACGTAAACCGCTGGGCACTGCTTTACACCCAGTGATGGACGGAATTGATGAGGGCGATCTAGATGAGATTACGTATAGGGCGATAGCCATTGGCTTTCCTATTTTCACATTAGGCGCTTTGATCTTTGCAATGATATGGGCGCAAATCGCTTGGGGAAGATTCTGGGGATGGGATCCTAAGGAAGTCTGGGCGCTTGTCACTTGGCTCTTCTATAGCGCTTATCTTCATTTACGTTTGGCTCGTGGATGGCAAGGAAGAAAATCTGCCTGGCTGGCTGTGCTTGGCTTCCTGGTCGTAATGTTTACTCTGGTTGGCGTTAATTTAGTCATCGCCGGACTTCATTCTTACGCGGGGACGGACTGAGCATAGTTTACCTGTTAACGTTGCACAATGGTTTAAAGATTACGTTCTACTGTATTGATGAAGGGGTTGTAGTGAAATGGCAGATCATTTAAACAGAATTCTGGTAGTGGATGATGAGGAACGTATTCGCCGCCTGCTAAAGATGTATCTTGAAAAAGAAGGTTATGAAATCGATGAAGCGGAAGACGGAGAAATCGCTCTTCGTAAAGCAACAGCAAATGACTACGGTCTAATATTGCTGGATGTTATGCTGCCTGGCATCGATGGGATGGAAGTGCTGACAAGACTCAGAGGAGTGAAGTCAACACCGGTGTTAATGCTTACAGCTAAAGGCGAAGAGATCAACCGTGTTCAGGGCTTTGAGATGGGCGCAGACGATTACGTTGTGAAGCCCTTCAGTCCACGTGAAGTCATTTACCGGGTGAAGGCTATTATGCGCCGTTCTTCGGCAACTGCTTTCTTGTCCAAGGAGAGCAATTCCAGCAATAACATTGTATTTACTCATCTTATTATTGAGCATGATGCTCACCGTGTGACTGCTGGTGGTGAAGAAGTGAGTTTGACACCTAAAGAATATGAACTTCTGCATTATTTGGCTATTTCGCCGGATAAAGTATTTTCTCGTGAAGAACTGCTTAAGGATGTCTGGAATTATGAATTTTTCGGAGATTTGCGTACTGTAGATACTCACGTAAAACGCCTTCGTGAAAAACTGAATAAAGTATCACCGGAATCCGCAGCGATGATTACGACCGTATGGGGCGTAGGCTACAAACTAGAGGTACCTAAATAAGTGAACTTCTGGAGAAGTCTTGTCGGCAAACTGTGGGTTACGATCATCTGCCTGGTCGCTGTCGTACTTATTACCTTGGGGTTATTTTTGCTTCCCTACATAGACAGTAACTTTGCCAATTCCGGAGATATCAAACGTTTATTTATGTATACTTGTATGATCGGATTTTCTTTGACTACATTTTTTGCGTTATTTTTGTTTACCAAAATCACTCAGCCGATGCAGCGTGTCATTGAAGCTGCGAATAACATTCGCCGGGGAGAATACGGAACAAGGCTTACGCTTGTCACAAGTGATGAAATTGGCCAGTTGGCGACTTCCTTTAACCATATGGCTGAGGAGCTTGAAGAGAATATTCGCAGTCTGCATCATGAGAAGGGGCATTTATCTAGCGTACTGCGCAGTATGAGCGATGCTGTGATCACCTTTGATATTGAAGGGCAGATTATTTTGACCAATCCGCACGGCCAAGCTCTGCTAGAGAGCTGGAGCGATTTGCAGTGGGAACATGCGAGTGATGCTGAGCTCCATCCCGAAACGTCTGAGAGCAGTGTTCCGCCTCCCCTGCGTCCTTTATTTTTAAGCACCCTGAAACAAGGTGGCGATGACCGCTCCAATGTACATGTGCGGCAGGGCGTCTGGTCTGTTCATATGGCACCATTATATTCTGAAGGCAGCATCCGGGGAGTAGTTGCTGTACTGCGGGATGTGACGGAAGAGGTGCGTCTGGAAAAGATGCGCAGAGACTTCGTTGCTAACGTCTCCCATGAAATACGCACTCCGTTGTCGATGATGCAAGGGTACAGTGAGGCTTTATTGGACGGGATGGCTTCATCCCCCGAAGAAAGCAGTGAGCTGATCCAGGTCATTCATGACGAATCACTGCGTATGGGGCGTCTGGTTAAGGATTTGCTTGATCTTGCCCGAATGGAAGCCGGACATACGGATATGATGAAAGCTCAGGTGGACATGAATGAACTGCTGGAACGAGTCTACCGTAAATTTTCTGTACGTGCCAAAGAGCGCGATATCCATCTTCACTTGCAGCAACAGAGCGATATTGCTGTTCTGAAGGCAGCGGATGAGGATAAACTGGAACAAGTCCTAACCAATTTACTCGATAATGCTTTCCGCCACACACAGGGTGGCAAAAAAATCACAGTTCATACAGGAACTTGTGTATTAGAAGGTCGTCGTTATCTTGAGATTAAAATTCAGGATGAAGGGGTGGGAATTCCACCAGAGGATCTGCCGTATATATTCGACCGCTTCTACAAAGCTGATAAGGCGCGTGTACGGGGAGAATCAGGTGGAACAGGACTTGGGCTTGCGATTGTTAAAAATATTGTAGAGTCGCATCACGGGACCATCTCCGCTTCAAGCAAACTAGGCGAAAGTACAACCTTTACGCTAAGACTTCCTGTCGAAAAACAGTAATTCCAAACACAATGTGTGATAGCGCCTCTGACAGCAGAGGTGCTTTTTGTTGAAACAAACACATTAATCTTGTTCATCGTGGAACATATCTTGTAGGTTTTGCTTGGGAGGGCATAGAATGATTTTATCTTTAGACCAAGGTACTACCAGCTCACGAGCCATATTGTTCGATACGGAGGCTAAATGGGTCTCACAAGGTCAATATGATGTTAAGCAATCCTTCCCCCATCCAGGCTGGGTAGAGCATGACCCTGAGCAAATCTGGGAGTCACAGCTCGCAGCGGCAAGAGACGCGATTGCGCGGGGTGGCATAGCGGTTGAGGAGATCTCTGCCATCGGAATAACCAATCAGAGAGAAACGGCTTTAATCTGGGATAAAACAACGGGCAAACCGATATACCCTGCGATCGTGTGGCAGGACAGGCGTACTGCAGAGCAATGTGAAGAACTTAAAAGTAAAGGGCTGGAGCAAGTTATTGCGAGCAAGACGGGCCTTGTTGTAGATGCTTATTTCTCAGCTACCAAAATCTCCTGGATACTGGATCACGTGGATGGTGCCCGAGAGCGGGCGAATCGAGGGGAGCTTCTGGCAGGTACGATCGACAGCTGGCTAATTTGGAGACTTACTTGCGGAGCTGTACATGCGACTGATGTTACCAATGCCTCACGTACGATGCTGTTCAATCTTCATGAACGGTGCTGGGATGAAGAGCTAATGCAAGAGCTTCGTATTCCGCGTACCATTCTGCCAGAAGTAAGAATGTCTGGCGGCGAATTTGGAATAGCAGACAAACAGTGGTTTGGGGCGGATATTCCAATTCGCTCTGTACTTGGAGATCAACAGGCTGCATTGTTTGGACATACTTGTCTAGAACCCGGCAGTGCCAAAAACACCTATGGTACAGGCTGCTTTATTCTAATGAACACAGGCACAGAAGCTGTAGCCTCCAGTCATGGCTTGTTGACCACTGTAGCTTGGGGTATGGGAGATGAACTCTATTATGCTCTCGAGGGCAGTGTGTTCGTGGCCGGAGCGGCCGTTCAGTGGCTGCAGGAGGGGCTTGGTCTTATAGAGGAGCCATCAGGCTCAGAAGATAAAGCACGGGAAGTAGAGGACAGTGAAGGGGTTATCGTTGTGCCTGCGTTTACCGGACTGGGGGCACCCTATTGGGATATGTATGCCCGTGGAGCCATATTTGGCCTTACTAGAGGCACTACCTCAGGACATCTGGTACGAGCTACATTGGAGTCCTTAGCCTTTCAATCTAGAGATGTAATAGGAGCTATGGAAAAAGACGCAGGCATGCCATTGACCGGCCTTCGTGTGGATGGCGGAGCTGTGCGTAACGATTTGCTGATGCAATTCCAGTCTGATATCCTGGGCAGTGAGGTTACTAGAACCACATATGCGGAGACAACAGCGCTAGGTGCAGCGCTTCTGGCCGGATTAACGTCCGGAGTCTGGACACGTGCCCAGCTAGAGAGCTTCAACAAGGCTGAGTGGGTCTTCTCGCCTGAGATGGGTATAACTGAGCGGGAAGGTCGTTACAACGCCTGGAAGGACGCTGTAGCGCGTACCATGGGTTGGGAGAAGCATGAAGGATATCAGTGATAAAGGGGCTGTATATGTCTATGATTAACGGAACCGAATCTGATCTGCCGGGCGGACTATCTAAGCCGGCGCTTCGAGCCCTGCATGGGGCTGGATATGTTCAGCTTCAACAATTCAGCAAGCTTACGGAGGCAGAGCTTCTGCAGCTACATGGATTGGGGCCAAAGGCGATCGTTCTACTGCGGAGTGCTCTTGCGGAAAAGGGGCTCACCTTTGCAAGTAAGTCCTGATGTTGCGTTCATATTTATAACAAAAAGCGACAAGCTTAGGTGAATCCCTAGCTTGCCGCTTTTTGTTATATAGCTCCTAATATTCAATAACAAATGCTACATTTTGCCAACCGGCGCCCACTGTCCAGAACAGGACTTTATCACCACGTTCGATCTTTCCAGTAGTTACAGCTTTATGTAGAGCAATAAATGGGCTGCTGGTAGAGGTATATCCGAATTCATCCCCTATGTATACCGCTACATTGCGATCAATACCGACTTTCTCACACATCTCTAAGATATTAGGCAATGAAAACTGTGAGAAGCAGGCTGCTTTAATGGCTTCAGGCGCGATATTGTTGTTAGATAGTAGAGTACGAATAGACTCAGAAGCAGCATCTATGCAAATGGAATCATCAAAAGGAATAAACTTCACATTAAACTCTCCAGCCGCTACACCTTGTTTACCCAGTTTAGCCAGGCCTGCGCACGGGAACTTGGATTTATCGCAAACACAAGGATCCGTTTGGTAGATAGAGTCAATGAAACCGACTACATCCTCAGCTTGTTCAAGAATGACTGCCGCCGCTGCATCACCGAAGTTAGCGTAGTAGACTGGATCATTCTTATCGGCATGAGGGGTAACATAATCGGAGCCGATTACCAACGCTCGTTTAATCCTAGGATTCGCTTGCATCTGACGGCTAACCTGTTCCACTGAAGCCGTCATACCCGCACAATTAGCATTGCTGTCAATGCAGATCGTATGGGATGCGCCTTTGATCAAACGGTGAATCATTAATGAGTTGGTAGGAAAGATATACTCAGGAGTTTGACTTGCATAGGCAATAAGGTCGATATCGGCACCTGTGAGACCACTTTTCTCCAGAACATTCCGGGCAGCCTCAAAAGCCATCGTAAGGGAATTCTCCTCCGCATCCTTAATACTATACCGTGCATTACGACCTAATGCGGATAATAGACCTCTAATATCAATGCCTCTTTCGTCAAAATGCTTAATGAAAAAGTCGTTACCAACTATATTGCTGGGATGATAGATATCAATGCCTTTAATACGAATTCCGGTCATAATACGCCTCCAGGAAAGCAGTAAAATGTGGCCTACATATTAAGATTAAAAGATCTAGACTGTAACCGCAGAAATGATCTCGATGTTATCGAGTCCAGCTTTACGGCCAAGACGGGAAAGCTGCATTTTGAGGATCGGGTTATTTTCTAGCGTTAGATTTACTTTTACAAAACCATCATTCTTAAACATTACAAAGCAGCTTTCTAAAAGTGGTACCACATCTGGTGCAGTTACATTTAGCTTTCTGCAGTCGATTTTTAGTTCATAGTCAGCTGGAGTAATTGGATTGATAGTTTGTTGATAAGCTTGAATAGATTTTAGACCATCTTCTTCAGAAAATGTTCCATCCAACTCAATGTTAATAACCTTATTTGCAGTGTCTGTCTTCAAAACGAAACTTCCCATGCCTAAATCTCTCCCATAGATTGAATTTGTCCAAAACAGTTCGACTGCAATATCCAGCCCTTTATATATCCACTTAGCTGTTTTATAAAAGTCAAAATTCGACACTATACAGCAAGTATTGGGATATTCCGACTCTATTATAGGCATATTTTTCAAGTGCATGCAATAATAAAGTCGAATTTTGTATATTGTTGTCGAACTGTTGGGTTATTGGATTTCTTCTATGGTTGCAAGCAGGATATTAAAAGCTGTGATGATTCTAGGTGCCCCTATAACGGGTACTAAGTGTAATAGAATGCCTTTAAGCTGTTCTACGGTGACTCCAACACGAAGGGCCATAACATAATGAACACCCAGCTGTTCGAATTGACCCATTGAAATTAAAGATGAAATGACTGCGATTTCCTTCCAGTCAGGGGCTATAGTATTACGTTGAAAAATATCGCCATAGGCATTCCCCATAATAAATTCAGCCAAGTCAGGGAAGTGGTCTTTAATTGGAGCTAGTGCTTTTGCGCCATAGTCTCCTGATAGATTCGTGAAGTGGTTGAGACCACTGTTGATATTTTCCTTCATGGTTAGCCTCCTAGTTTAGGTTCAAAGTACGGTGTGCAGTCGGAGGGACTTCATCACGGTCTGTTAGTAGTTCAATAACGGCAACATGGTTTAGAGCTACCGCATCTTTAATTGCAGCTGTGAATTCATCCGCAGTCTCACATTTGTAGCCTTTAGCACCTAGAGATTCAGCGAATTTCACGGCGTCCATTGGTACTTCATATAGAGTTCCATCGATACGACCTGTGGTTTTCTCCATACCCTTAAGAGCCATATCTAGTTGCTTATTATTGACCACGATAAAGATGACAGGGATATCTTTGCAGACAGCGGTGTTAATCTCAGTGCCGAGCATCATGAAACAACCATCACCTGTAATGCAGAGGACAGTTTCTTCAGGAGCTGCAACTTTTGCACCAATAGCCATGCCGATCGAATTACCCATGCAAGCAAAATAAGCATCAAAAACAAAGCTGCCCGGTTTCTTAACCTTGTACCATTTTGCAGCGTGGAATCCATGGCTTCCATCATCAACGAAAATTGAATTATTATAAGGGATCAAATCACTTAAAGTGCTCATTACTGAAGCCAGTGAAAGATTCTTGAGGGTTGGAAGCTCTTCTGAATAATCAGCATCGGCCAAAGCCTCGCGTTTGGTGATTGTGCTTGGGTCAATATGATTTAGGCAGTGCACCAAATTATCGCGCAGGTCCCCAGTGACCGGTATCGTTTTGGACAATAGGATTTTTCCGACAAAGCTTGGATCAATATCAAATTGAATTAAAGTTGCTGGATGATTCTCCCGTTTAAGATTACAGATGGTCATATCACTTAAACGTGATCCAAGCACTATAAACAGATCGCTTTTATTCAATAAATCATCCCCGTGGGTCGAACCGCCAACGCCAATAGGACCATGATAGAGCGGGTGATCCCAGACTATAGCCCCTTTTCCACCAGGAGATGTTACTACAGGAATATTAAAAGTTTCTGCGAGTTGAACAAGCTCTTTATGTGCTCCGGAGCGGTTAATTCCTTTACCCGCAATAATCAAAGGATTCTTAGCAGCTTGAATAGCATCGATGACTCTATCGATATTAGCTTGACTAATTAGAGACTCTCTTTCTGGGATTACAATATTGCATTCTTCCAATACTTCAGTTTGTACATCAAAAGGAATACAAAGATGAACAGGACCCCGTTTGGCCAGGGCCACAGAAATCGCATGATTAAAAATAGTACCAAAGTGATCCCCACGTTCAACCAATTTACTGAACAAGGTGGCAGGTCTGAACATATCAGCTAAATCAGCCAGAAAAGAGGTGGAGTCCTGACATTGAGGAATTCCAAGCTCTGTAATGGATTGGTGGCCAGTAATAAACAGGACAGGTAGGTTGTTAGCTTTCGCATGAGCTGCTGCTGTGAGCAGGTTAGTTCCACCAGGACCAGAAGTACCAAATGCTACGCCTAGGTTACCCGTTTTCAGCGCATACCCTGCTGCTTCGAATCCGGAGCTTGCTTCATGTCTGCCGGGAATAAATTCAATACCGTAATCGACCATCTTTAGAACTATTGGACAAATCGATTTGCCAATGATCCCAAAAGAATGGGTGACTCCTAGGTTACGTAGTGCTTCCGCCATGTAATCTGCGACTGTCTTCAAAAGAAACACCTCACAAGTTTTTTGATATATATTAGTTATTAATCTACCGAATAGATACGATAGATCAATATACTCAAAAAGTAAAAACCTGTGCTCTATAGTAAGCACAGGTTGGTGGCATAAGGCGCCGCTAAGACTGAACAATAGTTCAGCCGTCCTGGTTCCTCTGCAACCTGGCAATCATGGCCTCAAACGAAAAAATGAGGCTGTAGATCCATGGTTTTGCGTCATCCTCTTTCGAGGATTTTGCCAATATTAATTTATAGTTGATAAGAATAATTTTCCTTTACAATATATTCCTCATTAATTTTTGTCAACATAATCCGCTAAAAAAACTCGAAATTTGACGAAAGTCTTGTCCAAGAGATGAAGTTTTGCCTCGCGAAAAAAACTGCCACCTAAGACTCAGCTTAGGTGGCAGTTGATAGTTTTGAACTAGAATTTAAAGATATGAATGGTTTTTTGCAGATTAAATACGGCCTGGGTCATTTTTTCCGTTTCTTCTGCAACAGACTGCAGGGCATTAATCTGTTCATTCATAGCCGCCGATACCTCTTCAGTGCCTGCAGCGGTTTCTTCGGTGATTGCTGAGATATTCTCAATTGCACTGGAAATTTTCAAGGCACTTTCTAGCATAAGATCACTCTCCGCAGAGAATGAAGAGATTTGCTCGGTAATGTACTGCACGCTTTGTACAATTTGTGCGAAAATATGGGCAGATTGAGTGATCATTTCATTCTGAACCTGCACAACCTCTTCATTGATGGCGATATTATCGATGGCTTGTTTAATATCTGACTCAATGCTGCGGACCAAACCGAATACTTCTTTTGTGGAAGCCGTAGATTCCTCAGCAAGCTTGCGAACCTCTTGAGCGACAACGGCAAAACCCCGACCATGCTCTCCGGCACGAGCAGCTTCGATGGAGGCATTGAGTGACAGCAGGTTGGTCTGCTCAGCGATCTCTGTGATGGTCTTGGTGATCATCGTAATCCCGCGGGCATTTTGTGAGAGAGCTTCAATAGTATCAGCCACTTTTTGTGTAGCCTCTATGTTTTTACGCATGCCTTCAGCCTGTGTATCTACGGATTGGCGCCCTTGCTCAACAAGTTCTAAGGTATGTATTGAACGTCTGTTCATTTCTTTGGTGGAGTTCGTATAATTGGATACTTTGGTCTCAATGTCTTTAATGGATTCTGTCATATCAGCGATATCCGTAGATATTTCATTTGCACCAAGAGCGAGCTCGGTAGAAGAAGAGGCTACTTGTGCCATAACAATTTTCAGGTTCTGGTTCTTATCTTCGATTCCGCGGCTTGCATCCATTACTTGACGGGTGATCTGCGATGCATCGGTCAGAATCTTCTTGAGCTTATCAATCATTGTGTTAAAGGAGCGGCTTACGTCACCCATTGAACCATTTTCGTCCGCTCTGCTAGTGAAATCCCCCTTCGAAATACTGTGAGATACATTAGCAATATCATCAAAAGATGATGTAAGCGTTCTCTCCACGAAGCGAGCAACAGGTAAAGTCAGACCTGCAAGAACAACTACTAGTATAATTCCTACGAGAAATTGACCTAGAATCATTAACGTAACTAAGACAGGAATAGCAAACAGTGCGGCAACGAGGTAACATCCGGCAACAATTCTTTGTTTTAACGGAAGTTTGTGCATCCAGCTCATTGGTAAAATGTCCCCCTTATTAAATTTTATGTAATGGTGTTATTATAGGGGATTTATAGGTCATTGGTCTATAGAGAAGTGTCATAAATCTTCTTTAAGTAGTAGATATTTAGAATTCATGTCAAAATTCCTCATATATTGTGGAAATTGTTTTAATAGCAGACTTTACCATCCCTACTAGTTCGGTAGGAGCTAAAACAATAACTGAAGGAGAAAAAGAGAGTACGATACGACAGGCAGATTCTATAGTATTAAACTCGGCCTCTACGTTCATCCACCCAGTATTAGCAGAGGGTTCTACTAAAGTTATAGTTACATATCTTTCACGTTGTAATTCTTTAAGAATAGACTCATTCACCTTTAATTTCACTACATATTTTGGCAGAGCTGCTTTAAAAGCTAAAGTCGACTGTTCCCAGTAGCTTTTTAAATCAAAAGTCTCAGGTCTGACAAATGATTCATTAGTTGCTTCAGCTTGTATTAATCTTGACACGCGAAAAGTCCGCATTTCATCCTCGGTTCGTGCCACTACATACCAAACTCCACGTTTTGCGACTAACCCAAGAGGTTCAATAAAACGTTCCTTCGTCTCGTCATTCCGTGGGTAAGTGATCTTTACTTTACGATCTTCCCAAACAGCTTCCTGCAGGATAGATAGGAACGGATAGGTCTCGTCGGAAGGGTGCCAGCTGGCACCATCAATATGGATGCGCTGGCTTAGGTAACTGGCTGGATTATTCGTCCTAGATGGCGAAGCAGCCTCCAGCTTGAGTACGGCAGAAGAAAAGTCGTTTTGTATACCCAGATCTTTTAAAATCGAGGAGTCTGCGGACAGCAGCAGAGTAGCAATCTCTGAGGGCTTCATACCCGTTAACGAGGTTCGGTATCCTTCCGTGAGCATCCAGCCCCCTTCGCGTCCCCGTTCGGCAAGAATCGGTATTCCTGCTGTACATAAGGCTTCCATATCTCTAAACACAGTTCGTTCAGACACTTCTAAGGTCTGGGCTAGCTCACGGGACGTCATCTTTCCACGATTTTGCAGCAAAAGTAAGATGGATAACAAACGATCGGCTCTCATTAAGGGAACATGCCTCCTCCTAATAAATGTTAGTCAGTTCTTAATTAATTATTATATTATATATGTCAGTTGATGTCATATTAAAGAATTATACTTATATAAGGTAAGGATTAAATATAGAACATTTAGAGAAAAACAAATGTAGAAAGGATTGAGAACATGACTTTAAAAGGAAAAGTAGCATTGGTCACCGGAGGCAGCAGAGGTGCTGGTAGAGGAATTGCATTGGAGCTGGCAAGGAAAGGTGCATTCGTTTATATTACGGGCAGAACGACAGAGGCCTCTGGCACAGGGCAAAGCAAGCGGAGCATTGATAACGTGCTTAGGGAAATAAAAGCGGAGGGAGGGTCCGGCAGCGCCATACGATGTGATCATACAAAAGATCAGGAGACAGAGACGGTCATTCGCCAGATTGCTTCAGAGCAAGGGCGGCTTGATATTTTAGTCAACAATGTATGGGGCGGCAACGATTTACTTATTGAGCAGAAGTCTTTCTGGGAGCTTCCAACAGCGCATTGGGACAATATGTTTAATGCGGGTGTGAGGGCACAGTTGGTAACAAATTATTACGCCATACCTTTAATGCGCGAGGCAAAAGCTGGCGGTCTAATCATCCACACAACCTTTTGGGATCATTACAAATATCTCGGAAACTTCTATTATGATCTTTCTAAAAATACACTTGTGCGCATGGCCTACGGGTTATCGATTGAGCTTAAAGAGGACAACATTGCAGTTATTCCTCTTACTCCGGGCTGGATGAGGACAGAGGCGGTGTTGGAGAGCATGAACACGGATGAGGAGCATTGGCATGAGGTTGAAGAATTGCAGATGACTGAATCCACAACCTATATCGGTAGGGCAGCCGCTGCTCTCGCAACCGATCCTGAGGTTATGTCTATGACCGGTCAACCGCAGCAGGTTGCTAAGCTCGCTGAAAAGTATGGATTTACCGACATCGATGGGCGGACTGTTCCCGCATTCTTAGTCTAAACAGCAAACTTGATCTGTTTGATCCCATTTCTGTGTACGAAGCAGTAAAGGACAGAGCTGATCTTAAATGCAGCATTTTCGTATATTTAGGACGCTATCGGTCCCCATAGATGCTATTGATAGGCAAAACACCTGATTTAGCTCTCTTTTTGAGGAATAGCGGCACTGGAGTCCGAAACACTGCTTCAAAGGTGAAGTTATTGCTTATAAGGCCATCTGGGTCCGTAAGTCTCCAGGGGAACTCGATTCGGTGTTGTAAATGAAGCCGAAATAGGTCGACGATCAACAACAAAAGCAGCGAAACTCCTATAAGGGGAGAGTCGCTGCTCTGTTGTTTGATTTCTATCTTATTGCTTACAGAAGAATGATTTCTTCGGCAGTGTTGATTTCTGGCAGGCCAGCAAGCTTCACAAGCACATGAGTAGGTACAGCTTTATCAACGGTCAGCAGCATGATTGCTTCGCCACCAACGATTTTACGTCCCACTTGCATGGAGGCGATATTGACATCATTTTCACCCAGCAATGTGCCCACAAGTCCGATAATCCCTGGTTTGTCGTTATGGGATACGACGATTTGATGTCCTTCAGGAGCGATATCAACTGGGAACTTGTTCACTTGAACAATTCTTTCTCCATAACCTTGCAGCAATGTTCCGGCTACGAGACGTTCTTGGTCGTGATCTGTTTTAAGGGTCACGGTAATCAGATTAGTGAACCCTTTAGTTTTGGAAGCTTTAGTTATTACTACATTAACGTCGCGTGTTTTTGCCAAGTGCATGGAGTTAACGATGTTAACATCCTCAGCGAAGTGGCGGGAGAGCACGCCTTTCACAATATAACGAGTAAGTGGTTGGGTATCGACATCTGACAGATCACCCGCATACTCAACATGGATTTCACGAATAGCACTATCTGTAATTTGGGTAACAAAGCTGCCCAGCTTCTCACCAAGTGTGAAGTAAGGCTGGAGTTTGTTCATTACGCTTGGAGCAACTGGAGGAATATTTACAGCATTGATGAACGGTTCATTACGCAGAATATGCAGTACTTGTTCCGATACATCGATCGCTACATTCTCCTGAGCTTCAATTGTAGAAGCGCCCAAGTGAGGAGTCACGATAATTTTTGGATGCGACAAGAATGGGTGATCTGCTTGTGGCGGCTCTTTTTCGAATACGTCAAATGCAGCGCCAGCAACAATACCGCTATCAATAGCTTCTACTAACGCCATTTCATCAATTACACCACCACGGGCACAGTTGATGATGCGCATTCCCTTTTTCATCACTTCAAATTGCGGGCGGGAAATCATATGGCGTGTTTCCGGAGTAAGTGGAGTGTGCACAGTAATGAAGTCTGCTCCGCGGACTACATCGTCAACGGAAGCTAATTTTACTTCCAGTTTCTCAGCACGCTCAGCAGTTAAGAAAGGATCAAAAGCAAGGATTTCCATGCCGAAAGCTTTGGCACGTTTAGCCACTTCGCTACCGATTCTGCCCATTCCCAGTACACCTAAAGTTTTGCCGCGAAGCTCTACACCCACGAAGGTTTTTCTATCCCAGGTTCCACCAATTGTTTTTGCATAAGCTTGTGGAATGTGACGGGCCAGTGCCATCATCATTGCAAAAGCATGCTCACAAGTTGTAATGGTATTTCCATCAGGAGCGTTGATAACAACAACCCCACGTTGAGTAGCAGCTTCCAGCTTGATATTATCTACACCCACACCTGCACGACCAATGACCTTTAAGTTTTTTCCAGCTTCGATAATTTTTTCAGTTACTGTAGTTTGACTGCGGACGAGTAGACCATCATATTCACCGATGATTGCAACGAGCTCATCTTCACTGAGACCTGTTTTTTTGTCTACAACTACATCTGTTGCGTCCATCAATTGCTGAATGCCCAAATCACTGATTGGATCCGATACTAATACTTTAAACATGGTTTCTTATCCCCCTTAAAGTTGAAAAGCTTTATATGTCGAGGACGCCCTGATGGGCAGTCCACAATACCAGAAGGTTCACGAACTAGTAGAGAAAAACATGTAATAATAGTAGATCAACGCGGTGTCGCACAAAAGAAACAGCGTGCAAGAGTACCGCGAAATCGGTAACTTTGGGCATAAGGTAGTATTTATGGGGGATTAGGGAATTAAAAAAACTCCCAACCCCATACTACTGCCGTAGTAAGGGACGAGAGTTATCTTCGTGGTACCACCCTAATTCACTGCAACTTGGAAGAAGCAGCCTCATTGGCCTGCATAGGCCACACTGTTAACGGAGTTGATCCGATTGTACCTACTTTAAGGTTCGATACAATATCTCAGGAGCGCTAAAGATAGCTGTTCGTCACCGGTTTGCACCAACCACCGGCTCTCTGAAGACTTCCAGGATCTTTGTTCCATCATCGGTTTTGAATGATTAATTTTTTCATAATGTAACACGGTATGCAAGTTGTGTCAATAGGCTTTACAAGTAGCGTTTCTTGAAGTGAACTTCATTTTTCGTTATGATTCAATAACTGGTTCTATTCAAAAAAGAACGGAAGCTGAGGGAGTGTCTCCCTGTTATAATACTGTTCCCGCCATTTTATAAAATCCTGTTCCTGCACAGCACCTGTAGAAATCAACAAGGTTACTGAGGACTGGATATCCGAAAGATTTAATGAGTTTGCAGTGCCTGAGTAAATCATATCGTCTATTTTAGCAGTGATGTCCTGAGGATCATAACCTGCAAAAATTCCGCGATTCAACATCATGTCAGCGATAGAAGCATTCTTCAAAAGAAGGGGCATTTTTTTCCACTGAATGAAAGACATCGTTTTTAGTTCGCCAGGTGCAGAAGGTATTTTCTGGTTTGTCTTAGAGCCCCATTTTAGCATAGAATCATAGAAGTTCTTTTGTGCTAACAGACCGTACTTCACGGCGCCAGTTGTAAATTCATCATTTTTCAATAACTTTGCGGTCTCTGCACCAGATGCACTAGTAGAGACTTTGCCGGAGGCCTTAGAAAATAAAGTTAAGCTTTTGAGTACATTGACCTGTGACTGATGTAATAGAGGAGAGTTAGTGAAAATAGAATCTTGATTAACTCTCTTATATTGCTGGTCTGCTAGAATACTTAGATTCTTCATTACTGCCGCATTCATACGAGCATCTGTGCTGCGCGCTAACTTATCTACTTGAATGTTCCAATTCCGCTTGAATTCCCGATAGGGCAAAAATACGTTATGATAGAAAGTAACCAGATCCTGCTGTTGATAAGAGCCCGTGAATTCTACTAAACCATTCATACTTGATTGATTGTCATATTTGGCTTCAGTTTTGTCTGCGCCAACCTTGACGCCAGTAAAAAATGCGGCGAAGGCGCAAACTAGGAAAAACAAAAAAACTAGCGTGTATAACATTTGATTGCGGGACTTACGTTTGCTCATAATAAATGCTCCTTTTTCTGGGGGGATTATCCTATGTATTATGTATTGATAGCAACACTATGGACGGTTTCTCTCTCGGAGCTGCCCGAAAAAAATAAAGAACAGGCAGGTCACGATGAAAAAATTCAAATTTGGCGAGATTAAGGTTAAAAAGGTAGAACCAGGCCAGTTGACAGACCGTCTTCTGCTGCTCAATCTCTATATCACTCAGGGGCTCACATTAATTATCGGTTTGATATGGATATTATTTCAGAAAAGAAATCCTTTTCAGCTATTAATTATTCCAGAAAAAGTACATTTTGTGGCATGGGGCCTCGGACTTGCTGCTGCAATGCTAATTGTTGACTATTTATTGACACATATTGTCCCTGAGGAAAGCATGGATGATGGTGGAATAAACGACCTTTTATTTCGAAATCGCCCTGTGTGGCATATTATCGTCATAGCAGCAATTGTATCGGTATGTGAGGAGCTCTTATTCCGCGGTGCCATCCAATATTCCATTGGCCCTTATTGGACGAGTATAGTATTTGCTCTTATTCATGTCCGTTATTTACGTCACTTTGTACCTACCGGCTGGGTGTTCTTAAGCAGTTATGGTCTTGGATATATTTACATTCAATCGGGCAGCCTCTGGGCCCCTATACTATGTCACTTCTTCATCGACCTGATCTCAGGTCTGGTGATCCGCTATAGGAGGGAATCATGAGTGAGGAATTAAGCCGGGTAAAGTCTCGACAAAAACAACACAAAAGTGAAAGCAAACATCCTGGCAAAAGTAAAAAAGAGAAGCGGACTTCGGAGGCTGTAAAAAAGGCTACTCCTGAAAAGAAGTCTACTCCTATAAAGAAAAATGCTACCGCTCGGGTCTCTACGGCAACTTTATCAAGAAAAGCTCGCCGCCCAGCAGGTTCTGCAAAGCGCTCTTCCACAGGAAGTAAAGAGAAGGACGAAGAATCTGTTCCTTCTCGTTCAGATACTTATTCTTCAGAAAAAGTTCGTCTAAGCAAGATGTTTGTGAACTCTTTGATTTTTATCTTTGTTATTTTGCTAATAGGGCTGCTTTGGTGGGGAATTGAAGGAGCGCCTCCGCTGAGTACATTATGGTGAGTACATGGGCATGGGGAGTGGTCTTGGCCATTCTATTGATAGCTGCGGCTGTTGTTATAATCATGGTGATCAACGCGTTTAGAAACAGAATTATTACCGAGGAAATAATGCTAGATTCGCTACCTGAAGAGTTCGATGGATTTCGTATCTTGTTTATAACAGATATCCATCGCCGCCGCCTTCCGTCCGCGCTTCTGATGCCATTAAAGGGTGGAGTAGATGTTGTCTTTCTGGGAGGAGATCTAACGGAAAAAGATAGCCCTTTAAATCGTCTTGTCGATAATATGACTCTAGTTACTTCTATTGCATCTACCTATGTAGTGCATGGAAATCATGATTATCGGGCTAATATTACAAGGGTGGATGAGATTATTCAGGACAGTGGTGCAAAACTGTTAATGGATGAAAATGTGGCTTTTGAACGTGAGGGAGCTAAACTTTGGTTAACCGGAATTGATTTTCCGAAAAATGGGGGCAAAACTCCATACCGTCCTTTTCCGCAATTAACCACAAACACTTCTGCTGAAGATACCTGTCGTATAATTCTTGTACATGATCCGCTTTGGTTATCCAAGCGCCAAAGTGTGCCAGCGGACCTGATTCTGGCAGGTCATACGCATGGGGGCCAGGTGATCCTTCCGTTTGTGGGTCAAAGACATGTTGAGCATTTCTATCATAAATATGACGCTGGAAAGTTTAGTTGGCCAAGAGGTGACGGTTCCGCAAAAAATGCGCTGCTGCTGATCAGCAGAGGGTTTGGAACAGCACATCTGCCAATTCGCTGGGGCAGTCCTGCTGAAATGCATGTGCTGACACTGCGTAAATCAACCCAATAGTGCTTACTCTTTCCAGTAAGAAAAATAGGTAGCGTAAAAAAAGGGGGGTCCAAAGCCATGCAAATGGCTTTTGGAACCCCCTTCTATTTTTCGTTTGATTTGAAACATTTGCACTGACGAAGCAATTATCGGACATGTACGGATAATGAGATCAACGCATTTTTAGCTCAATGCTGCGCGGATCAACAAAGCTATATCCTTTGCCCTCAAGTGTAGTGAGCAGGGTATCCAGACCTTCAACGGTCCATGGTAGCTCATGCATCAGGATATTACTGCCAGAATGCAGCTGATCGGTAACATTGCTGATCAATTTTTCTGTCTTACCCGTTTCTTTTTCTTTCATTTCCCAGTCAAGAGAGCCTACAGACCAGGTCATGTATAACATTCCATTCTCGGCAGCGACCTTCTTGCCAACATCCCCGCCAGCACCATGTGGCGGACGGAAAAAGTGAGGAGCTTCTCCCAGCGTTTCTTTGACAATATTTTGAACATCTTCGATTTGCTTTTTAACCTCAGTATAGGACTTGTCTTTCAATACAATATGATCCCAGCTGTGGTTGCCGATAATTCCACCGCGGTTATGTATTAACTCCAGAAGCTCAGGATGCTCCTTAACACGATAACCATTCACGAAAAAGATGGCTTTAGCTTGATGTTTGTCCAGAACATCCATCAAAGGGTTAATCATTGCCGCATCTTTAGGACCGTCGTCAAAGGTGAGCAAAACCACTTTTTTATTTGTAGCTTCCTCATTAGGGACGATATCGTAATTTTTGTTCATATGGTACAGCAGTGGAATTTCAGCGGATGCTTCGCCCTTACTGGCAGTACTATTTCCTGTAGTACCTCCATCTGCTGTTGCTTCAGGTGATGGCGCCGTAGTTTCTGCGCTTTGTGTAGCTGCCGCCGTGGGCGGATTGTTTGAGGCATTTGTTTCCTTAGCTGTATTTCCATTTGCACCGCTGTTGCCACAGGCAGTAAGCAACAAGGTAGCCAATAGGAGCACTGATGTCATTTTACCCACTTTTTTCAACTCGCTTTCTTGTTATTAGGTTGTATGAGCCGGAATCTTTCCGCGAACACTAAACATGATTTTACCATACAAGGAGGCTGGAAATATGAATACTTCGTCATTTTTATGCGGGGTGCTGATGGGCGCCGCAGCCAGTATGATTATGTCCAAAAAGCGGAATTCTTTAATGTCTTCGCTAGGGCAATCGGGTGGTTCCATGAGTGGAGCTGCAGATAAAGCAAAAGAAAAAATAATCGGTATGGCCACGACTGGTTTTGGTAACACTGCTGTTTCAAGCAGTAATGCTCAAAGTAACGGTTCAAGTAGCGGAACCACTGAGCATAAGACTGAATCACCAGTGAAGTCGAAGGAATCCAATCTTAAATTGTTAAAGGAATTCATTCGCAGCAATCCTGAAGTGAAGAGCGAAGTAGAGCAGATTCTTAAAGAAACGCATACAACCATACCGGGATTGTAACCGTAAAGGACTCCATCAGAATCATTTTGGGGATGAAATATTCCGCAGAATGATTCTTTTTTATTATTCAGGGCTCTGAAAATGGTTTATTCAATAGAGAGGATTTTATATATTTATTTACGTGCATTTATCTCGGCAAAATGATAACATACTTACATAGTAACCATTTTTGGCTCATTACTCGGGACTCATCATACATTATAATAAATGAGCTTGCAAAAGGAGGATCCTGTCATGAGAATAGAGCGATTAAGTCAAGATAAGATACGGATTTTCCTCACTTTTGACGACCTGAGCGAGCGGGGCATCCAGAAGGAAGACATGTGGCAGGAAGTTCCTAAGGTTCATGACCTGTTTACGGAGATGATGGATCAAGCATATAGTGAACTAGGTTTTGATGCCACGGGTCCGCTTGCCGTAGAAGTTTTCGCATTGCCCGCGCAAGGTATGGTCGTTATAGTGACCCGAGGAAAATATGATCACCATCAGTACGGTGCGTCCGGGGAAGAAGAATTGCCAGAAGAGATTTATGAAATGGAAGTTACTCTTGAACAAAGCGACTCCATTGTATATGCATTCCGCGATTTCGAGGTTCTGGTTGAAGCGGCCCATGTGCTCATCGGTAATATTACTTCCCAGGGGAAACTGTATTCTTATAACAATAAATGGTATCTGTATTTCGATCCAAAGGAATTTGAAGAAACGGCGTTGTCAGGTCTTGTTGGCGTACTAGCTGAGTTTGGAGATTCCTCACCGGTCACAGAAGCTGTTCTCGATGAATATGGGAAAACAGTGATGCCGGAGAATGCGGTCCAGTTATTGTGCACTCATTTTAAGCGTCAGGAGTAATTAGGCAAGATCTAGGGGCTGATGACCATTGTTTAGGCCGATCAGCCCTAGTCTTGTTGTTGGTGATATGTCGGTCATTCTTGTATCAAAGTTATCATCTACCTTGCTGTGTAACGGCAGTAATAGGGTTTAGGGGTGTAGGGAGGTTATTCGGTGCTCGTGTTATCGGTTATTTCGTCGGCAGTGGCGCCGGGACTTGCTCTGTTGACCTTTTTTTATCTGAAAGACAAGTATGATCAAGAACCGCTTCATGTAGTCATTAAAGTATTCTTGCTCGGCCTTCTGATTGTGTTTCCTGTCATGATCATTCAGAGAGGGCTGATGCTGGGACTAAATGGCGGTCCGTATGTGGAGTCGTTTCTCATATCCGCTGGCGTGGAAGAATGTCTAAAGTGGTTTGTGCTTTACCATATGATTTACAATCATACCGAATTTGACGAGCCATATGATGGGATACTATACGCTGTGGCGATTTCGCTCGGCTTCGCAACAATAGAAAATGTAATGTACGCTTGGTATAGCAACGCTTCAATCGGATCAATGTTTCTGAGAGCACTTCTTCCGGTTTCTGGACACGCTATGTTTGGTGTGATCATGGGCTACCATATGGGGAGGGCGAAGTTCTCAAAAGGTGTTAAGACCCGGAGAATTCTGGTTTTTTCGCTACTGTTGCCATGGATGTGGCATGGGATATATGACTTTATTTTGAGTACGACAGCTAACTATTGGATATGGTTTATTGTGCCTCTGATGGCTATCCTATGGTATGGAGGTATGGGAAAGGTAGCTAGGGCCAACAGCCGTTCTCCTTTCCGCTTTCTGAAACGTGAAGAAGAGGTTAACCTATAATCGAGATGGACACACTTATATTCGAAGGGCAGTTCCTAGTAAGGAATTCCAGAGAGGAGAGAGGTGTCTTTTTTTGCGTATAAAAGTACGTATCGTTTGCAAACAGTGCGGTGAGACCTACATATTAAGAGGGATTAAAGAGCATGGTATCATTCAAACCGGCTTTAAACAATGCCTTTGCAGTAATAGCAGTGGCTTTGAGATTGAAGAAAGAGCATGAGCGGACGTTATAGTCACATGGTGTAGCAACTTCAGTGCATAAGACTCCTAGTTTATTGTCAAACTAACGCCAATAAGCTATCGAAAGGAGTCTTGTAGCCCTATGTACAAAAGATTAAGTGCTGTAATGTTCCCGCTGACCGCGCTGCTGCTGATTGGTGCGCTTGTGTGGGGTTATCAGGAGAACCAGGAGAAGAATTCAATACTAATTAAGGCGGAAAACCAATATCAACGCGCCTTTCACGATTTGTCCTATCATGTGGACCGTCTTCATGGTGAGCTTGGAAATACGCTTGCGGTTAATTCTGCTTCTAACGGAATGCACCGCAAAGGACTCGTCAATGTGTGGCGGATGACCAGTGAGGCCCAAAATGAGATTAATCAGCTGCCGCTGACCTTGCTGCCATTTAGCAAAACAGAGGAGTTTCTGTCCAAAATCTCCAACTTTTCTTATAAAGCCGGGATTCGTGACTTCACTAAAAAACCTCTGACAGATGGAGAATTGAGTAATCTAAAAGCATTGTATAAGAACTCGGGAGAAATCTCTAAGGATTTGCAAGAGGTACAGAATAAAGTCATTGGCAACCGGCTGCGCTGGATGGATGTTGAAACGGCATTGGCAACAGAAAATAAAGCGGAGGACAACACGATTATTGACGGTTTCAAAACGGTGGATAAACGTGTTGGCGCATACCCTGAGCTAGACTGGGGCCCTTCAGTAGCAAGCATTTACGATAAACGTTCCGTCAAAATGCTCGGAGGTAACCCCGTGACTGCCGAAGACATCAAACGTAAGGCATTGAAGTTCGCGGATGCGGGCTCCAACGCTAAAGTCGATGTTAAAGAAAATGGGAAGAACACCGAATGGCCATCCTATACGGCAACAGTTAGTGGTTCGAATGAAAAGCACACCATCAGTATGGATTTCACAAAAAATGGCGGATTGCTGATCTCTTATTATGATAACCGTGAGATTGGACCTGCCAAGGTATCTATTAAAGAAGCAGTTACCAAAGCCGAGAAGTTTCTTGAGAAAAAAGGATATCCCCATATGACTGCAGTCAGCGCTGATCGTTATGATAATATCGGGAATTTGACCTTTGTGACCAAACAGAATGATGTATTGATTTATCCTGAAAAAATGACTATTCGTATGGGGCTGGATACAGGTGATACCATCGGTTTTGAGGCCAGCGAATATGTTAAAGAGCATAAGGACAACCGTCAGCTTCCAAAACCAAAGCTTACTCTTGCTGAGGCGAGAAAATTTCTGAATTCTGATTTCAAGGAGCAATACAATCGCTTGTCCTGGATTAAAAATGATGATTCCGTCGAGGTCTTGACTTACGAGTTCGGTGGAGGGGTCAATGGCTCAAAGTATCGTATTTATATTAACGCTGAGGATGGAATTGAAGAGTCTGTGGAAGAAATCAGACCTTCTTCGGGGTCTGAGGCAAAATAAAAGGGAGGGCGCATCCAGCAGTTGGGTGCGTCCCTTTTTTTTGCAATATCTATAAAATATATCTGACTGGCTGATATTCCCATGCTATAATCAGGCTTAGTGATAATTACTAAACTGATGTGGCGGTGACATCTTTGTATCCTAAAATTAACGAATATCTATACATACAGGTTGCTTCCAGTGACGCTGCTGAAGCAGAAGTTGAATATAGATCAAGAATTGCAGAGACGGAAGAAGACGCATTTCTGATTGAAATTCCTATGCAGGAGAGCAATGGTCGTCTAAAAAGGCTCTTTATGGGGGACGAGCTTTCGGTCTATTTTTTAACTGAGGGTGGCATTAAAAATTACTTTAATACTTATGTGCTGGGCTTTAAAGAAGATGTAATTCGTATGGTCAGGATTCAAAAGCCGGAGACAGATTCGATATTTAAGATCCAGAGAAGAAGCTTTTTTCGAGTGAATGCTGATCTAGAGCTTGCTGTGAAGGATAGCCTTGGCAAACGGTTCCTGGTTCGTACAGATGATATTGGTGGCGGAGGAATCTCCTTTTTGGTGGATAACCAGGTTAAGCTGGAGGTTGGTAATAAATTGTCCTGCTGGGTACTGGTTCCTTATCGAAACGGAAGCACGGAGCATGTCAATTTTGAAGGTGAAGTAGTGCGCATTAAAAAGCTTGAGAATGGACGTCTTTTAGCCATGTTGAAATTTGTCGCTATTTCAGATTTGGAACGCCAGAAAATTATCCGTTATTGCTTCGAACGTCAGTTTGATTTCCGCAACAGATAAGCATTTTTAACAGCTCTATTAAGCTGTCTGATTTTGCACTGAAGTATAAACTGTGGTATAATTTTATAAGTCGCAGGCAATGCCTGCTTTTTTCTTGATAATATCATCAAGCATAACAATTTATGTGTGCTCCTTGATATTGCAGGAATAGTTTTCGTAACGCTAGATGTTTTTTTATGAAAGAGTGTTTGAGGAGGAATGCCCCGTTGGATAGGCAGGGTACACATACTTATGACAGAATAAACGTCGCCATCGACGGACCTGCCGGGGCAGGCAAGAGCACTGTAGCCCGATTGGTAGCCCAGAAGTTGTCTTATATCTATGTTGATACTGGTGCAATGTACCGGGCAATCACCTGGTATATGATCCAAGAAGACATTGAACCGGAAGATCAGCAGCGAGTGAACGAGAAGGTTCGCGACATGGTGATTGAACTTATTCCGGAACGAGACATTCAGAAGGTGCTGATTAATGGGGAAGACGTGACCCCACATATTCGGAGCCTTCAGGTTAGCGGCCTTGTGTCGCAGTATGCGAAGATCGAGGATGTAAGATCCAGACTGAGTCAATTGCAGCGTCAGATGGCGCTTCGCAAAGGCGTGGTAATGGATGGCCGCGATATCGGTACAACCGTGCTGCCGGATGCCGAGGTAAAGATTTTTATGACGGCAAGTGTGGAAGAACGAGCTCTCCGTCGTTATAAGGAACTGAGAGACGCGGAATCGGTGACGCTTCAGCAGCTTGAACACGATATTGCAAAGCGGGACCGTCTGGATGAAGGACGGGAGATTTCACCGCTGCGCCGTGCAGAGGATGCTATTCTTCTGGATACGACCTTAATGAATATCGATCAAGTTGTGGAGGCCATTGTATCCCACTGTAGATCTCATGTTGACGGGGAGAGAAATCATTTATGATTTATGCAATTTGTGTTGGATTGCTTCGCTTGATTTACGCAATCCTTTTCCCGCTTAAGATTGTGGGGAAAGAAAATGTGCCAAAGGAGGGCGGGGTACTGCTCTGCGCTAACCACATTAGTCTGCTTGATCCAATGACTATTGGAATTAAGCTGGACCGTCAGGTAAAGTATATGGCTAAGGCTGAACTGTTTGAGGTTCCGGTGCTTGGCTGGCTCATTAATAAATTGGGTGCTTTTCCGGTGAAACGTGGCGGCGTAAGCAAAGAATCCATAAAAACGGCCCTTAACACACTTCGTAATGGTAATGTCATGGGTATCTTCCCGGAGGGTACGCGTAACTCTGATGCCGGAGTGGCCAAGAAGGGTGCTGCTAGCTTTGCACTTCGAAGTGGCGCAGCAGTTATTCCAGCGGCTATTATCGGCCAGTATAAACCCTTTCGACGCATGGTCGTTGTCTACGGTGCTCCTGTAGACCTTAGTCAATTTGCCGGTGCGGGGAGCGAATCTCTCGAGGCTGTTACCGATGTCATTATGGATCGCATCCGTGAGATGAAAGAGACAGGTAAACCAAGTGCTAGTTAAGGGATGAGCAGAGCAATAAATTTTGCTCAATGTTTTGATTAAATAACGGCATAGCCGCTATTTTTTGGAACATACTATCATCAAGTGTAAGTGGCAATATCAAGCATTGCTTGTTTTGAACTCTGCTATACGCAGGTTTAAATAAATGGGGTTTTGAATCGAGGAGGCTAATCACATGTCTGAAGAAATTAAAAATCAGGAAGCTGCGGAAAAGAATGAATCCGTAGAAGCGGTGGATTCCGCTGTGACAGAAAATAACGGAGCTGTAGAAGAAGTTGCTGCCGTTAACGAAGAAGAAGTGACTAACCAAGCTGACTTGGAAATCATTTCTCTGAAAAAAGGCGATACCGTGAAAGGAACAATCGTCAAAATCGAAGATAACCAAGCTTATGTAAGCATTGGATATAAATACGACGGTGTGATTCCAATTCGCGAATTGTCCGCAGTACAACTGGACAACGCTTCTGCAGCAGTAGAAGTTGGACAGGAAGTAGAATGTAAAGTTGTCAGCATCAACGACAACAAGGAAAGCCTTGTACTTTCCAAACGTGCTGTTGATAGTGAAAAATCATGGGAAGATCTTGAGAAATACTTCGCTTCCCAAGAAGCTTTCGAAGTTACTGTGGCTGACGTTGTTAAAGGCGGCCTCGTAGCTGATGTTGGAGCTCGTGGATTTATCCCAGCTTCCATGGTAGAGCGTCACTTCGTTGAAGATTTCAGCGATTACAAAGGCCGTACATTGCGCGTTAAAGTGAAAGAACTTGACCGTGAGAACAGCAAAGTAATCTTGTCTGCTAAAGAAGTTCTTGAAGAAGAATTCGAAGCTAACAAGCTGAAAATTATGGCTGAGCTATCTGAAGGCCAAATCATCGAAGGTACAGTACAACGTCTGACTCAATTCGGCGCATTTGTTGATGTGGGCGGAGTTGACGGTCTTGTACACGTATCTGAAATCGCTTGGAGTCACGTAGAGAAACCTTCTGATGTAGTATCTGAAGGTGATAAAGTACGTGTTAAAGTATTGAAGGTTGATCCTGAAAAAGGAAAAATCAGCCTGAGCATCAAAGCTGCTGCTCCAGGTCCTTGGGACTCTGCTGCTGGCGAAATCAACATCGGTGATGTTGTAACAGGCGTTGTAAAACGTCTTGTGAACTTCGGAGCGTTCGTAGAATTGCTTCCGGGTGTGGAAGGTCTTGTGCACATCTCACAAATCTCCCACAAACACATCGCTACTCCACACGAAGTATTGAAAGAAGGACAAGAAGTTCAAGTGAAAGTTCTGGACTTCAATCCATCCGAGAAACGTGTTAGCCTGAGCATCAAAGAAACTGAAGAAGCTCCAGCTCCATCTGCTAGACCTGAACGCAGCAATAGCAGAGACAGAGCTCCTAAAGAAGTTCTGAACAACCCTAACGTTTCCCTTAGCAACGAAGGCCTTAGCTTTACGCTTGCTGAACGTTTTGGTGATAAGCTGGACAAATTTAAGGGTAATAACTAATCCCTAAACGAGCTTTTGAATATACGGGTAAAGTAATCGGCGAGCCCTCGATACGGGGGTTCGCCGATTGTCTTTTTTTCGGAACCGGCAGGATTGATGAGAGTTAACATGATTGTTAGCCAATTTAAATGTTTTTTGCTATGATGAGTAACGTAAGGATGACAGGAGGAATGAATATGGCAAGACCCGTTGTGGCAATCGTTGGGAGGCCTAACGTCGGGAAATCGACGATATTTAATCGGCTGATTGGCGATAGATTAGCTATTGTAGAAGATAAACCGGGGATTACACGTGACCGGATTTATGGTATTTCAGATTGGAACGGTAAGTCGTTCAGTGTGATTGATACCGGAGGTATTGAAATTGATGGAGAAGACACAATTCTGAAATCAATCCGCGTTCAAGCGGAGCTGGCGATTGAAGAAGCGGATGTTATTGTATTTATGTGTGAGGCAAAGAGTGGTGTGACGAATTCAGATGAAGAGGTAGCTCAGATTCTGTTCCGTTCAGGTAAACCGGTCGTTCTTGCCATCAACAAAGTGGATAATATGAAGCGTGCGGATGATATTTATGAGTTCTATAGCCTTGGTTTTGGCGATCCAATCGGAATTTCTGGTAGTCACGGAACCGGACTCGGCGATTTGCTAGATGCTGTAGTTGAGCGCCTACCTGAGAAAATAGATGATGAATACGATGAGGATGTCATTCGTGTAGCTTTGATTGGCCGTCCGAATGTAGGGAAATCCTCTTTGGTCAACGCGATTTTGGGCGAAGAACGTGTTATCGTCAGTGATATTGCAGGGACAACAAGAGATGCTATCGATACTCCTTTTGAACGTGATGGGCAACGTTATGTGCTTATCGATACGGCAGGTATGCGTAAAAAAGGCAAGGTATACGAGAACATTGAGAAATACAGTGTTATGCGTGCTATGCGTGCGATTGAACGGGCTGATGTGGTCCTCGTTGTAATTAACGGCGAAGAGGGCATCATCGATCAGGACAAGCATATTGCTGGTTATGCACATGAAGCTGGTAAAGCATCTATTTTTGTTGTGAACAAATGGGATGCCATTGTGAAAGACGATAAGACTATGCAAAACTTTGAGACTAAGATACGTGACCATTTCTTGTTTATGAGTTACGCACCGGTTGTCTTTTTGTCGGCCTTAACCAAACAGCGTTTGCAAAAACTGCTGCCTGTTGTACAGCATGTATCTCAACAGCACGCACTGCGCATTACTACACATTTGGTGAACGACGTTGTATCTGATGCAATCGCGATTAACCCTCCACCAACTGACAAAGGCCGTCGCTTGCGTATTAACTACGTAACGCAGGTTGCGGTGAAGCCGCCTACGATTGTGGTGTTCGTGAATGATCCATCGCTGATGCACTTCTCCTATGAACGTTATCTGGAGAATAAAATTCGCGCAGCGTTTAATTTCGAAGGAACACCAATCCGTCTCTTTACACGGCGCAAATCCGAAAACGAAGGTTAGGGGAGAAGAAGTGTGGCGCTTGAACTTCTGGTTATCGTTGTAAGCTATTTGCTTGGTTCTGTCAGCTTTAGTGTACTGCTTGCAAAGTTGCTAAAGGGAATTGATATCCGTCAATACGGAAGCGGAAATGCGGGGGCTACCAATACACTGCGTGTATTGGGTAAAGGTCCTGCAATATTAGTGCTGTTGCTGGATGTGCTGAAAGGGGTTGCCGCTGTATGGTTAGGAACCTGGGTCGGCGGATGGGGAACCTGGGTTCCGGCTCTTTGCGGAATCGCTGCCATCATCGGACATAATTGGCCGCTCTATTTTCGTTTTCGTGGGGGGAAAGGCATTGCTACTACGATCGGTGTTATGGCTACGCTTTGTTTATGGCCAGCGCTGCTCGCCGGTATCATCGCCATCCTGTCTATCTTTATCACACGTTACGTGTCCCTTGGCTCATTAATTTTTGTAGCACTGACACCAGTGGCTTTATTGTTGACAGGATTTACACAACCTGTGCTCTGGACCAGTATTATTATTGCGGTCTTCGCCTTCTGGCGGCACCGGACGAATATTGTAAAGATCGTAGAAGGCCGTGAGAACAAGATAGGCTCAAAAGTTAAAGGAGGGAATCGTGTTGTCTGATAAAGTTACCGTACTTGTAGCGGGGAGCTGGGGAACTGCGCTGGCTAGTGTGCTGGCTGCAAACCACTCGGAAGTTTATCTGTGGACACGCAACTCTGATCAAGCTGCCGAGATCAATGGCTCTCATACGAATAATAAGTATCTGCCTGGCATCGCTCTGCCAGCTAACATTATTGCAACTACGGATATGGAAACGGCAGTGTCCGGTTCTAAGGCGGTTGTAATTGTGGCTCCGTCTTCAGGAATGCGGCAGGTTGCTCGCAGTCTGAAGCCATTCTGGAAGGATGACATGTTATGTGTCCATGCTACGAAGGGCTTTGAGTCGGAAAGCAATAAGCGGATGTCTATCGTAATTGCAGAGGAACTGGGCTGTGACGAAGGGCAGATCGTTGTGCTCTCCGGTCCAAGTCATGCAGAGGAAGTTGTACGTCTGTGCCCTACAACAGTTGTAGTTGCTTCACCTGATGACAAACGTAGCGCCGAAGCGCAGGAATTGTTCATCAACAACGATTTCCGTGTATATACGAATCGTGATCAGGTTGGGGTAGAGCTTGCCGGTGCTCTTAAGAATATTATTGCCCTTGGTGCAGGCCTATCCGATGGCCTTGGATATGGGGACAATGCTAAAGCAGCGCTTTTAACCCGTGGACTCGCTGAGATCTCTCGGGTGGGAGTTGAGCTTGGAGCCAATCCTTTGACCTTTGCCGGACTTGCCGGAATTGGCGATCTTGTTGTGACAGCTACTAGTCAGCACAGCCGTAACTGGCGCGCTGGGTCCATGCTTGGTCAAGGTAAGCCGCTGGCCGAGGTGCTGGAATCCATGGGGATGGTAGTCGAAGGTATTCGTACTACCGAAGCAGCTTATGCAATTTCGCTCAAACTGGGTGTGCAGATGCCGATTACGGATCAGATTTATCATGTGCTCTTTCAAGGAAGAAGCCCACGCAGTGCGGTTGAAGCCTTGATGGGGCGTGATCGTAAACCTGAGCTTGAGTCGATCTCCCAGGAAACTTGGGAGCAGTGGCATTCCTGATCCTGTTCACCTTTTTCCGCAAATTCTCATATGTTGTAATGGGGATTGACGGAGGAGGGATGAAAAGTGAGCAGAGATTTTTCCAAGGATGCATTGAACGCCATTAACAAAAAGGCGGGCAAGAACATTACGGAAAGTGCCGTCAAAAAGCTAGCCAGTACGGTAAAGCCAGGAACTACGCAGAATGAAGCCCAGCTCCGCCAGTTAATTAAGCAGGTGTCATCAATGGCGAAAGTGCCGGTCAGTGAAGCTACTGTGCAGGAGATTATCAATGCCGTTAAAAAAGGCGGCGCAGGTTCCAGCACAATGGAGTCTTTAATGAAAATGATGCTTAAAAAATAGCTTTATGTTGGGTGAGCAAAAGAAAACGGGTCAAAGAATGATTCCGTCGTCTTTTGCTTTTTTTTATATTTATGATAATTCTCATAAAGCGCATTTTATTTAAAATAATACATAAAAAATGATGTTTTTTTACAGAAAAGGATAAGGTCATGATATAATAGTCCCTAATAAATTACAGGCGAATGGGGGCTTTGACCATGGATCCGATGACAAAAATGTGGTTATCCCTGATTGCGATGCTGATTATGGGATTATCAGTATTTCTTATAACTTTTGCTCGGAGCAAAACCAAGGGCTTGCTTAAGGCTGTACTGTCTATACTTGCTTTTGTCATCATGTTAGTAGGCCTATTGGGCGGAGTTGTTTCAATTATGTAAGCAGTTACATAGTGTTGAGGAAGGAAGTAACATCATGAAATCTCAAAAAGGAGTTACCGTTGTATTTCAACCAGAAGGCCGTAAAGCTGTTGTGAACCGTGGCATTTCGTTATTAGAGGCTGCTCGTAAAGCAGGAGTGCCAATAACAACTAGATGCGGAGGCAAAGCAGGCTGTCTGATGTGCAAGGTTACAGTCGCGAAGGAAGAGGCTGCTGCAGTAAGGCCTCCCGGTGATATTGAGCGGCGTAAGCTTGGATCGGCCTTAGAAGAAGGAACGCGTCTGGCCTGTCAGGCTGCCGTATGGAGCGACGTAACCGTTCAGGTGCCGGAAGATCTACTGAAGGCTGCGGTGCGCCGTAAGCTTGAAGCAGCGCGGCGTGGGGAAGAAGATGAGCTGTGGTAGCGTAAGAATGTCACCGTGGGAGGGACTCGGTTGGAGTTTATAGGATATAAAATGAAACTGAAGGCAGGGGCCAAGCTTTTGCTAGGGATGGTATCGCTCGCGCTTACGCTTTCGGGCTGTCTATACCCAGGTGAAGAGAAGCGGGCTAGTGTTAATTATCGGGAAAGTGTTAAACGGATACAAGCAGCCGTTGATGATTATCAACAGGAGGAAGGGGTACTGCCCATTCTTAATGCGGATGAAACTACTCCAAGGTATGAGAAGTTCCGTATCGACCTGGGGAAGCTGAATAATAAGGGATATTTGGATGATATACCGGCTACCGCCTTTGAGCAGGGTGGAAGTGCTTATTTTCTTATTTTGAATGAGGAAATTGATCCTGTGGTGAAGGTGATGGACCTTGTTACGGTTCAAAAGGTGAATGACGTGCAACGACAGGTTAACCGCTATAAATCAGCTCATGGCGGCAACCTGCCTGTGCTTGATGAGCTATATCCCGGATTGTATACCATTAATCATAAGCAGGCGGGTACAAGCTCTATAACGTTAACTAGTGTCTATTCCGGTCAAGTTCTTGATTTTATCCTGGATAAGGATGGAACTGTCTACGTAGATTATGTTTTTGATATCATGGCTGCCGTCGATAAGAAGGGTGGAGAGCACGATAAGAATCAGGACTTGCGACTGGATCTGGAGGAAGCTTCATATTACGTTCCCGTGAAGTCTTTGCCGTATCTATGGATTAACAATCAGCCAATCCCGCAGCCTCCAAGTTAGAGTGAAAGTTTAAGAGCGTCTAAGCTTCGGTTTTATCCGGGGTATTAGGCGTTTTTTTGTTTATATCCTTTTACACCAAGTCCTGTAATCTCAGCATCCACTAAAAATAGTTCTATCAAAGAATCCTAGCTCATAAGATGGATGAGTAAGCTTCCGGGCGTCAGACGCCTTGCGGCGCGCAGACTTAACTTTTTTGAAATTACATTGGGAAATGCGCGAATACGGGTCATAAATTCGTTCCGGATACATATGATGATACTAGTCCAAATGCATGTCCGAGCATTCGGAGTTTAGCGCGGGGCAAGTACGTCCCGGTCGAAAGCAGCTAGGCTTCGGGCGGGCATACGATAAGTCCGGTTGATGTCCTGCAAGGGTCAGATTACCGGCGGAACGCGAAGTCGATGCTCTTCAGGCATTTTTTCTTCGGAGTAATATGAGGAGGGGATCTCTTTTGGAAAAAGTGGATATTTTCAAGGACATTGCCGAGCGTACCGGCGGAGACATTTATCTTGGCGTCGTCGGCGCGGTTCGCACGGGGAAATCGACATTTATCAAGCGCTTCATGGAAACAATTGTCCTGCCAAACATCACGAATGAGGCTGATCGAGTAAGAGCTGTGGATGAGCTTCCGCAAAGCGCAGCAGGCAAAACGATTATGACGACAGAACCGAAGTTTGTGCCTAACAACGCAGTCCAAATCAAGGTTGCGGAAGGGCTTGAGGTTAATGTTCGTCTGGTAGACTGTGTGGGTTACGCTGTAGAAGGTGCAAAAGGCTACGAGGATGAAAATGGACCACGAATGATCTCTACACCTTGGTTTGAAGAGCCTATTCCTTTTCAGGAAGCGGCAGAAATCGGGACACGTAAGGTTATTCAGGAGCATTCAACGCTAGGTGTAGTGGTAACAACAGATGGTACGATTGCAGAAATTCCGCGGAACTCGTACGTGGACTCTGAAGAGCGCGTCATTGCAGAGCTGAAGGAAGTGGGTAAGCCATTTGTGCTTGTCATTAACTCCACCCGGCCACGCAGTGAGGAAGCGCAGCAGCTCCGAAACGAGCTAGCCATCAAATACGATATCCCAGTTATGACGCTAAGCGCCGCAAACATGAGCGAAGATGACGTAACTGGTGTGCTGCGGGAAGTGCTTTATGAATTCCCAGTGCATGAAGTAAATGTAAACCTGCCAAGCTGGGTTATGGTGCTTGGAGAAAACCACTGGCTGCGTAGTAGTTATGAGAACTCCGTTCGCGATACGGTAAAAGACATTCGCCGCTTGCGGGATGTTGACCGCCTCGTATCTCAGTTCACCGAATATGACTTTATTGATAAAGCTGGCCTAAGTGGTATGAACATGGGTCAGGGCGTAGCAGAGATCGACCTGTATGCTCCAGAAGAGCTGTACGATCAAGTTCTGATGGAAGTGGTCGGGGTTGAGATCCGCGGTAAAGATCATTTGCTCCAGCTTATGCAGGAGTTCTCGCATGCGAAACGAGAATACGACCGATTCTCAGAAGCATTGGAAATGGTCAAGACTACAGGTTATGGTATCGCGGCTCCATCCTTAGCCGAAATGGCGCTCGACGAGCCAGAACTGATACGTCAGGGCTCTCGCTTCGGGGTTCGCTTAAAGGCTACTGCACCGTCCATTCATATGATTCGGGTGGATGTGGAGTCTGAATTCTCGCCAATCATCGGAACGGAAAAGCAAAGCGAAGAGCTGGTTCGTTATCTGATGCAGGACTTTGAGAATGATCCTATTAAGATTTGGGAATCCGATATTTTTGGCCGCTCCCTGCACTCCATTGTTAGAGAAGGCATTCAAGGCAAGATAGCTATGATGCCGGATAATGCACGCTACAAGCTGCAAGAAACGCTTGGCCGCATTATTAACGAGGGTTCCGGCGGACTTATTGCAATTATTCTCTAAGCTGAATATAAATAAATTCAAAGAGTGGGAGAAATCCTGCTCTTTTTATTTGTATATATCCTAAAACTTGATTCCTAGTTCCTATAATAACGGTGAATCTGACTCAATTATTCTGATGAAATAAAGACCTAAACTGCTCCTATAGGTCTAACAAATTAGATCGAATTTAGATAAATATGCACGGATAGATGATAATTTCTGCTCCTTTTTTGAGTAACAGCTTGAATTTATGGATGGGCTGTATTACTATAAGTTTGTTGCGCTTAAAGGTCTAAGGGCGCCAAAGTTAAGTTTTAAACGGGATTATCACGTATATTTTACGTTGAAACGGAAACAGTGTATGATACCGGAGAATTTACTCAGGGAGGTGAGAAAACATGAATAAATCAGATTTGATCAACGTAGTTACAGAAGCAACTGAACTTCCCAAGAAGGATGCTACTAAAGCTGTAGATGCGGTTTTCGAAGCAATTACAGAAGCACTGCAAAGCGGTGATAAAGTACAACTGGTTGGATTCGGAAACTTTGAAGTGCGTGAGCGTTCTGCACGTAAAGGCCGTAACCCGCAAACTGGTGAAGAAATCGAAATTCCTGCAAGCAAGGTACCGGCATTCAAACCCGGTAAGGCGCTGAAAGACGGAATCAAATAAAGATTTCTACATACCTATCCCATAGTCTTTTAAGAACAACTATGCCGCCCTCCAAGGCGGCATTTGTTTTTTGAAATACTATGAACTGTATAATAGGTTTAGAGGAGGATGAGTGATGATGGATAAAAATACGGGTACTACTCCGCTTCCAACGGGCAGCGACTATATTGTGGTTAAAGCTAAAGATAATGGCGTTCAGGTCATTGGGCTAACCAGAGGTACAGATACACGTTTTCATCATACAGAGAAGCTGGATAAGGGCGAGGTATTGATTGCCCAGTTTACTGATCATACCTCAGCGATGAAGATTCGCGGTAAGGCTGAAATATGGACAAAGCACGGACAATTGGAAAGTGAAAGCTGAAAAGCAGGCATAGCCTGCTTTTTTTCAAAATATAGTAAAGATAAATGATCGTATTAGCTAAGAGTGGGAATTATGGATAAGGAGGCGTGTTCATGAACAAGGCCTGGTGGGTCGGAGCCGTATTACTCTTGACTGCAACCTCTGCTGTAATATTGCCCAAAGTGGCAGATATGGATTCTACCTTACAGCAACGCAATGGTGCAGTAGAGACTTTTACTGGCGGCCATAACACAGTGCTAGACAACGATAATCTTGTTGATGTTCTTGGCGCACTTCCATTGACCTTATCCATTGATAGCGTAGGCTGGGAGGATCACGTTCTGTCACTGGATTTAAAAGTGAGCGGAAATGATCATGAACCCCAGGAGCTTTATCGAAATATGGCGCAGGCTATTTCTTTTGCTTTTCAAGAAACCTCGAATGTGGATCAGCTTTTGCTGCGCATCGTGGTCATGGATAAATGGCTGGATAGCCGCCGGCTGCTGCTAGCAGGGGATATCAGACGCACGGAGTGGTCGGCTGAACTCCAGAATGAACTTCAGTCTGCGGGTAATCTCCCCATATCCGAGCGACTCAAGACGGGCTTCCGTATTAGTGAGACTGAGCTCTGGAAGAAGCAGTTCATTTATCCTTGAGAAGAATAAAAGAAACTCAGTCGTACCACAGTGCGTGACAAAAAAACATGTGATATAATAGACAAGATTGTGAACAAAGGAATTATTATTAATGTCAATGGCTTCGGAGGCTGAAATGAAACCGTACTGCATACCGCAACTGGCAAAACCCTACACCGACTACGACATGATTCAGAAGCATACGGATTTGCCACCGTTTTCTGATGGCCGGGGTCATTTGTTATATATTTTTCTAAACCATGGATCTTCTGTTAAAGGAAATGCTGGTGAGTTGTATACGCTCGTAACAGCACTTATTCAACTTGGACTAGATACACATGAGGTAATTGACCGCTCGAATGATAGACGCGGTGGAGATCCTATGCGTTCCCGTCAATTAAAGGTATTGGCTGGCGATTATTTCAGTAGCTGGTTTTACCATCTGCTTGCAAAGAGTGATCAAATTGAGATGGTTGGAATCTTGAGTAAGGCGATTGCTGATTTCAATGTCTTGAAAGCGAACCTCTATGTGAAGATGAGAGGAATCCGTCTTTCGGCTGAACAATACTTGCGGCACATGGTACAGCTCAATATGCGGCTGTTCCTTTCTTTTACGCCCATGATCGAGAATTCCTTAGTGGAGTTGTGGGAGAAGTTATTGACAGAATTCAGTCAGTGCGAAACTGTTGCCATAGAGCTTCAGCGTTGTGATAACCTTGAGAATGCTAGCAATGGTTATTGCTACTGGAAGATGCTGGAGTCAGCGACAGAGGAAGAACGCAAACAGCTTCAAGACCAGAACCTTGATCAGAAGGACTGGAAGATGCTGAAGATGAAATATAAATGTGATTCTCTGCTGACGGACAAGCTCCATCAGTCGATTCAGTCGATTCAGGGACTATTACAAAGCGTTAAAGACGAAAGCCTGCTTAGAGAGCTTGAGATAGCGCTGGATCGTATTCTCCTGCAGATGAAAGTCTCAGGACAAGCAGCCGTGGAGGGTTAGTGGATGACTATGGACAAAACTACAACTGCTGTGGGTGATAACAGCAAGCCGAAGGAACAGTTTGTGCACTCGGTGTTTGAGAGTATTGCAGGTAAATATGATTTGATGAATGATATCTTAAGCTTTCGCCGCCATAAGGCTTGGCGCAAGTTCACGATGAAGAAGATGGGCATGAAGCGCGGGGATTCAGCTGTAGACTTATGCTGCGGCACTTGCGATTGGAGCATTGCCTTGGCAGAAGCCACACAGACAGGGAATGTGATAGGACTTGACTTTAGTGCTGGCATGCTTGAAGTGGGGCGCCGTAAGGTGGAGGAGCGCAAGCTTCAGGACCGGATCTCTCTCGTACAGGGCAATGCTATGGAGTTGCCTTTTGAAGACAACGCATTCGATTATGCAACGATTGGTTTTGGACTCCGCAACGTACCGGATCTTGTTCAAGTGCTGAACGAGATGAAACGCGTGGTAAAACCCGGAGGAATGGTGGTCTGCCTGGAGCTTTCCAAGCCGATGAAACAACCGTTTAAAGGTATCTATTTCTTTTATTTTCAGCGTGTACTTCCATTGCTGGGCAAGTTATTCGCTAAAAGGTATGAGCAATACAAATGGCTGCCAGAATCGCTGGCGCTGTTCCCTGACCGGGAGCAATTAGCTGCTATTTTCCGTGAAACCGGACTGCAAAAAGTGGAATCCTTCCCCTTGACCGGAGGCATCGCGGCATTACATATTGGGCTCAAGGAGAACGGGAATGTTTAAGAAAATCGGTATCTTTTTACAAATGATCAAGTTTGAACATACGGTATTTGCTTTACCTTTTGCTTTTATGGGCGCTTTACTTGGTTCCGTTGTCATGTCTGGCACGCTACCTTCCTGGAGCCAGATTGGTTGGATCGTAGTGGCTATGTTTGGGGCACGGAGCGCTGCTATGGGGCTGAATCGACTGATTGACCGGATAAGTGATGCTAAGAATCCTCGCACAGCGGGAAGGGCTATTCCTGCAGGATTATTGAAGATCGGTGAAGTCGTCATTTTTATCGGCATTTCGTTTTTCTTACTCTTTTGGGCAGCCTTTAAGCTGAATCCTTTGTCGGCCAAGCTCTTGCCAATCGCAGTTTTCCTTCTTGTTATTTATTCATTTACGAAGCGCTTTACATGGGCTTGCCATCTTATCCTCGGTCTGACCATTGCGCTTGCACCTTTAGGCGGTTGGGTAGCTGTGACCGGTAGCGTGAATTGGACTTCAATGGTATTTTACTTCACTATTGTGTTTTGGACTGCAGGTTTTGATGTAATTTATTCTTGTCAGGATGTTGAGTTTGATCTAAAAGAGGGCTTGAAGTCCATTCCGGTTCGGTTCGGGGTTCAAGGTGCACTCATTATTGCCCGCGTATTTCACATTCTCACGGCGATTGGATTCGTATCGTTGCTGTTTATGACGGATTTAAGCTGGTGGTATGTAGCAGGCATGATCATCGCATATATTATTCTCTTTTATGAGCATTACATTGTATCTCCGAGTGACCTGAGCCGTCTGCAGACTGCTTTTTTCACTATGAACGGCGTATTGAGCATCGTAGTGTTCTCTTTCACTTTGATTGACTTGGTGGTGCAGTTCTACTAATGACGCTTACTAAACCGAAAAACATCGTGGTTGGAATTACAGGAGCAAGCGGTGCGATATATGGTGTTCGTCTAACTGAAACCTTGCTGTCACTAGGCTACTCCGTGCATTTGGTAGTTAGCAATGCGGGCTGGCGCGTATTTAAAGAAGAACTTGGCTATATCGCATCAGACCGGGAGGGCTTTTTGAACGAAAGGTTCAAAGGCTATCCCGGTTCTCTGCTTTATCATCCTGTTGCGGATATCGGCGCATCCATTGCAAGTGGTTCGTTTCGTGTGGAAGGGATGATTATTATGCCTTGCTCTATGGGAACATTGTCCGCGGTAGCGAATGGGACCTCTGATAATCTGATGACACGTGCTGCTGACGTTATGCTCAAGGAAGGACGCCCACTGGTGCTTGTTCCTCGTGAGACTCCACTGCATGCCATTCATCTAGAGAATATGTTGAAGCTGTCCCGTCTGGGAGTTCGGATGATTCCCGCAATGCCGGCTTTTTATTTCGGGCCGCAAAGTATGGATGATCTGATTAATTTCATGGTGGGCAAAGTGCTTGACAGCTTTAATATTGAACACAATTTATTTCGAAGATGGGGGGATTGAAAGGATGGACAATAACAGCCACACCATCATCGGCAAAATCAGCTATACCAACTCATGGCCGGTATTTCACAATTTTCATCCCTCTGCATTAAAATATCCTGCAGAGATGGTGAGTGAGGTACCTGCCATTCTTAATCAGGGGATGAGCCGTGGAACTATTCATGTAGGTGCTTTATCCTCTTTTGCTTATGCTGAGGCCAGTGACAAATTATTACTACTACCTGATTTATCGGTTAGCGCGGACGGTCCTGTGAGATCAATATTCCTTTTTTCCAGGGTGCCATTTGCTCAGATTGGTAGCGGTAAGATTGCTGTTACGAATACTTCTGCAACCTCGGTAAATTTGCTGAAAATTTTAATGGAAAAAGCTTTTGGCAATAAACCGGAATATATTAGCGCTAATCCTGATTTGGATGCCATGATGCATGAAGCGGATGCCTGCTTATTAATTGGTGATAATGCTATTAAAGCCTCATGGCAGGATCAAGGTTATATCGTTACAGATCTAGCTGAGGTTTGGAAGAAATGGACGGGCTTAGGGATGACCTTTGCGGTCTGGGCAGTGAACCGAAAGGCTGCTGAGGACAAACCGGAGGCTATTTCTGAGATTGCAGAGGCTTTTGCCGAGAGTAAAATGCGGGGATTGAGAGATTTAGATCCTATTGTACAAGCAGCTTGTTCTAACATTGGAGGAACAAAGTCTTATTGGGAAGGGTACTTCCGCAATTTATGTTATGATTTTGGAGAAAGGCAGCAGCAAGGTTTGAACCTCTATTTCCGCTATGCCTATGAGATGGGCCTGCTGCCGCAGGAAGTGAAGATGGAGATTTGGAGCCATAAACTGTTGACACGGGTGAAAGAATGAAACGACTGCAAATATTCGGATTACTGAACAGAGATATGGATCAGATTGAAAAAGAGCTGTACCGTAGTGTACAGGGGGATGACGATCTGCTTACAGAAACCTCCCTGCATTTATTAAAGGCAGGCGGCAAAAGATTACGTCCCGTATTTGTCCTGATGGGCGGGAAATTCGGTAAGTATGATCTGGAAAAGCTGAAACGGGTGGCGATACCGTTAGAGTTGATCCATAGCGCTTCACTGGTCCATGATGATGTGATCGACGATGCAGAATTGCGCCGTGGTGAACTCACCGTGAAAGCAAAATGGGGCGATAAAATTGCCATGTACACTGGTGACTACATATATGCAAAAGCGCTGGTTATGACTACGGAGCTGAAGAATCCACGAATTCATCAAATTCTGTCTAAGGCGATGATCGAAATGTCGATCGGAGAGATGGAGCAGATTCGTGACTTTTTCAACAGTGAGCAAAGTGTACGTCATTATCTACGGCGTATCCGCCGCAAAACAGCCCTGCTGATTGCAGTTAGCTGCCAACTCGGCGCACTTGCTGCTGAGGCAGATCCAGAAGTAGCTCGCCTGCTTTATAATTATGGATATAACGTGGGTATGGCGTTCCAGATTCGTGATGATTTACTGGATCTCTCAGGCACAGAGAAACAGATCGGTAAACCTCCGGGCAGTGATATGCGTCAAGGAAACATTACACTTCCAGTGATTTATAGTCTTGAGGATGAGCGGCTGCGCGAGTCATTGCTTGAGGAGCTGAAGTCTATACGTGAGGGCCATAGCACGGTAGGACGTGCGATTGATCTTATACTTTCCGGAGACGGAATCGCCCGCTCTGAGGAGCTCGCTTCACGTTATATTGACAAGGCGCTGGCGGCGCTGGAACAATTGCCTAATAATAAGACTAAGCGCAATCTGCGTGATATTGCTTATTTTATAACAGGAAGAAGTTATTGATCTTCTGGTGAGATTGAAATTAAACGTTTCCAGAAAGCAATGTTTCTGTTAAGATAGCGTCAAAACAACCCTTCAAATGGGAAAATGGAGAGTGCTTCTATGGAAAAGACGTATCTGATGGTCAAGCCTGATGGAGTTCAACGTGGATTAATAGGGCGTATTGTTACCCGCTTTGAGGATAAGGGGTTTAAATTGGTCGCTGCTAAGCTGATTACAGTTAGTGAGGATCAAGCGAAAAGACATTATGCTGAGCATGCAGGCAAAGACTTTTTTTCGGAGCTGGTCTCTTTCATCACTTCAGGTCCAGTGTTTGCAATGGTATGGGAAGGCGATGATGTTGTTACGTTATCCCGGACACTCATAGGCAAGACAAAAGTTGGAGAAGCTCTGCCAGGCACGATTCGTGGCGACTTTGCCAGCCATACACCACTTAATCTAATTCATGGATCAGACTCGCCTGAAAGTGCAGAACGGGAAATTGCTAATTTCTTTGCTCCAGATGAACTGAATCAGTATAACAAAGACATCGCAGTCTGGATGTAAGGTCCAGGTGGGAGGCAGGGGATTAACATGTCTGATCGTAATGTTGCAGCATTAACAACAGATCCGGATTATAGCGGATTTATTCACAACGTTAAACAAAGCACCGGAATTGATCTGGCTCAATATAAAGAAGCGCAGATGAAGCGGCGTTTGACGACTCTTCGGATGAAGAATGGGTATCATACCTTCAGTGATTTTTTTGCAGCGATGATGAAAAATAAGGACTTATTTTATGAATTTTTAGATCGAATGACGATCAATGTCTCTGAGTTCTGGCGGAATCCGAATCGCTGGGAAGTTTTGCGGGATATTATCCTTCCTGACCTCCAGCAGTCAGGCCGCAAATTAAAGCTGTGGAGCGCGGCGTGTTCCACTGGCGAAGAGCCTTACACGCTGGCTATGATTTTGTCGGACAAGAATATATTGGCGCAGACAGGCATTCTTGCCACTGACATTGATGATGGCGCTTTATCTAAAGCAAAGCAAGGTCTTTATTTGGAACGTTCTTTAAAGGATGTGCCGAAAGACGTGGCAGCACGTTACTTTACACCGGAAGGCCCTGTTTTCAAGGTCAGCGATTCACTTAAGAAAAACATAGATTTCCGCAAACAGAATCTGCTCTTGGACAAGTTCGACGAAGGTTTTGATCTTATTATTTGTCGCAATGTAATGATCTATTTTACTGAAGAGGCGAAGAACAAGCTCTATCATAAGTTTTCGGCTAGCTTACGTCCGGGTGGTTATTTGTTTGTGGGTAGCACAGAGCAAATCTTTACACCGGCTCAATACGGTTTTGAATCGACGGAAACTTTTTTCTATCGTAAAAAATAAATATTTTTTGCTCCTTCGCCATTAACTTCAAAGGTATACTTTCGCAAAAGTTCAGTGATACTGGATAGTAGAATCTGTACGCTAAGTGAAAGGAAAGTTAAACCGATGGACAAAAGCAAGGTCATTGCCGCGTACAAACGAGGCTTTATCACCGTTCGTGAGTGCGGGCAAATTCTCGGTGTGGAAGAAATGCAATTGGAGCGCCTTCTGCAGCTGGAAGAGCGTAAGTCTACATTCCCTCCACCAAGTCAGCGGCTCGGCAGCTAACAAGCTGAGGACCCAGCCGAGGAGCGCCATTCATACTCTTAAGGGTATGGATGGCGCTTTTTATTTCGATATACATAGAGTGTTTCTAGGGAGAGCCCTTTCTTGTCAAAGCGGATTCCCTATACTATAATGAGCAAAGATCATAGGATTTTAGCGGTTTACAGTTTAAAAGTATAAAAGGGGGAAGACATCATGAGTTTACGCTATTTAACAGCGGGGGAAACGCACGGCCCCCAGCTAACGGCTATTATTGAGGGATTGCCAAGTAATTTAACTTTGGATTTTGAAGAGCTTAACTTTCAATTGCATCGTCGACAAAAGGGATACGGACGTGGACGCCGCATGCAGATTGAGAAAGATACGGCACAAATAGTCGGTGGAGTACGTCACGGCTATACTACAGGTGCTCCGGTAGCCTTGGTAGTAGAGAACAAGGATTGGACTCACTGGAAGAACATAATGAATATTGAACCTATTCCAGGCAGTGATGAAGAAAAACGCCGGGTAAATCGGCCGCGTCCTGGACATGCAGATTTGAATGGTGGATTGAAGTACAATCATACGGATCTTCGCAATGTTCTGGAGCGCTCCAGTGCCCGCGAAACAGCAGCCAGAGTTGCATGTGGCGCTGTAGCCAGACAGCTGCTGGCAGCTTTTGGTGTGAAAGTAGCAGGTCAAGTCATTCGTATTGGTGAAATTGAGGCACCTGCTAATGATCTGCCTATCGATGAGCTGATTGAACGCACAGAACAGTCCTCTGTCAGAGTTGTCGACAAAGAAACGGAACAGAAAATGGAGGCTTACATAGATCAAATCAAGGAAGAGGGCGACTCCATCGGTGGAATCGTTGAATGTATCGTCGAAGGACTGCCCATCGGACTTGGCAGCTATGTACAGTCAGACCGGAAGCTGGACGGGGCGATCGCTGGGGCAGTGATGTCGATTAATGCCTTCAAAGGCGTTGAAATCGGCATTGGGTTTGAAGCAGGTAAATTGCGTGGATCGCAAGTCCATGATGAAATTATGTATGAAGCTTCTAAAGGATACTATCGCGCAAGCAATCGTTTAGGCGGTTTTGAAGGCGGGATGACGAATGGTATGCCGATAGTGGTTCGTGGTGTTATGAAGCCTATTCCTACCTTGTATAAGCCACTTCAAAGTGTAGATATCGATACGAAAGAACCTTTTACAGCTCAAGTAGAACGTTCGGATGCATGTGCAGTTCCAGCGGCATGTGTGGTTCTGGAAAGCGTAGTGGCATGGGAAGTTGCCAAAGCTTTTCTTGATAAATTCGGCGGGGATTCTCTCGAAGAAATTAAAGCGAACTATGAAAACTATCTTGCACAATTGGAGAGTTATTAATCATGCGTACGATCAATGTAGATTTAGGAGATCGTTCTTATCCAATTCACATCGGTAGTGGTCTGCTGCAGAACATTGGCCAGTACTGTGCTGAGGCTGGACTGTCCACTCGCAGCCCAATACTGGTTGTGAGTGATAGTGAAGTAGCTCCACTGTATTTACCGTCGCTTGAAGAAGCTCTACGTCAGCAAGGCTATACCGTAGTCAGCCACATTATGCCGGCAGGGGAAGCATCCAAATCATTAACCGTGTATGAAGAGGTTATGACGACCGCGATTCAAGCGGGACTGGATCGCAACTCAGCGGTGTTGGCTTTAGGTGGCGGGGTTGTTGGTGATTTAGCTGGTTTTGTAGCAGCTACCTACATGCGCGGAATAGGATTTCTACAAATTCCAACGACGATTCTAGCCCATGACAGCAGCGTAGGCGGCAAAGTGGCTGTCAATCATCCACTAGCCAAAAATATGGTTGGTGCGTTCTATCAACCTTCGCTGGTGCTTTACGATTTGGATACCCTTCGCACGCTTCCGCCACGCCAAGTCTCTTCTGGCCTGGCTGAAGTAGTGAAGCATGGTCTGATTATGGACAAAGAATTCGCATATTGGTGCCGTGAACATGCTGATGAGCTGCTTGCTCTGAATGCTGAAGCACTCGGCTATGCCCTTGAGCGCGGTTGTGCAATCAAGGCTCATGTCGTAGCGAACGATGAACGTGAGCATGGACTTCGGGCGATTCTGAATTTAGGACATACGATCGGACATGCTATTGAAGCGGTTGGCGGATATGGCGTATTTTTGCACGGTGAAGCGATTGCGATTGGTATGGCGGGTTCGGCGCTACTGGCTGTAAAGCTTGGACATGATCGATCCATTTATGAGGATACAGTATCTATGTTATCTGCACTTTCATTGCCTATACAGCTTCCTTCTGAATATGATGAAGAGGAGCTAATGGAAGCAATGATGCATGATAAGAAATTCAAAGAAGGCAGAATGACTTTTATTGTGCCTGATGCCATAGGAGCCGTAAGCATTGTAAACGATGTACAGGAATCGCTTGTGCGAGAGGTTCTCGCAGAGCTTAAAAAGGAGGGGAAACCGTGGTAAATCGAGGGATTCGCGGAGCAACTACCGTGATTAATAACGAAGAAACAGAGATTTTGCGTGAAACCGTTGTGCTGCTGCGGGAGATCGTAGAACGTAATGATGTTATAGCTGAGGATATTAGCAATGTATGGATTACGATGACCAATGATCTGGATGCTACTTTTCCGGCAAGAGCCATTCGTGAGATTGAGGGCTGGGAAATGGTGCCACTTATGTGTTCAACGGAGATCCCTGTTAAAGGCAGTCTGCCGATGTGTATTCGGTTAATGGTGCAGTTTAATACGGATAAATCACAGCGTGAGATCCGCCATGTATATCTGAATGAAGCTCAGAAGCTTCGTCCGGATTTGTCGCAGAGTAAGTCTTAAATTTGAGTTGTGGGTTGTCAATGACCCTTGTCATCATGTATAGTGTAATTAGCCGAGTATAGAAGAGTTTAGTTGAGTTGAGATGAGTATAGTTGAGCAGAGTGCAAGAAATTTTTGCGAATATAAGAAAGTATAAGCTTTGTTCTATACATTCTTATATTTCACGCATATACGCTTACCGTCCTTATAAGGACGCTGAAGACGTTTATGCCTGATTAGCAGTTTTTGTGTACGCAGAGTCTTTATTTTGATATGTACTGGAGTGTTATTTCACATCCGTGATGTATCTTATTTAGAGATAAGTCTGTAGGCACAACATAACGATGCTGATCATTGCTCAAAAACATATACTTACTTACACAAACCCTCTACTTTGGTAGAGGGTTTTTCTGTGTTTCGGAAAGATTTATATAACTAAGGGGGCATCTGAAAATGACGAATCCGAGTGTTCAAGAGGTGGTAAAGCTGTCGCAGGATTATAATCTGATTCCTGTTGTGAAGCGGCTGCTGGCTGATATGGAAACACCTATCCGGTTATTCCAACGTTTTGCTGAACGTGACCGCGCGTTCTTACTAGAAAGTGTAGAGGGCGGCAAACAATGGGCCCGGTATTCGTTCATCGGCAGCGATCCCTTTTTAATGATATCGGGAAAAAAGGGTGCAATTAACGTAGAGATCGACGGTAAGAAAAAACAGCTGCATGGAAAGCCGATTGAGGAGCTTAAAGCACTGCTTCGTTCATACCGTAGCCCTAAGCTGGATGAGATGCCGCCATTTACTGGAGGAGCTATCGGATTTTTTGGATATGATCTGCTGCAATATTATGAGAAGCTGCCTGAGCATCCAGTAGATGATCTCCAAATGGATGATATCCGGTTTATGTTCTGTGATCGCATCATTGTTTTTGATCATGTGAAACAACAAATTCTCCTAGTTGGCAACCTGCATGTTAAAGACGGTGATACGGACTCAGATATCAAATCTAATTACGAAAGCTTAAGTCGTAAGCTTGAGGATATGGCCGAAGAGCTGCAAAAGGAAGGGCCAAAGGAAAATGTGAACCGCCGCAGCATTCCGCAGGATATTGAGCTGGGTGAGATTCATTCCAACCTGACTAAAGAACAATATATCAACAACGTAGAACAAGCGAAGGAATACATTCGGGCTGGCGATATTTTTCAAGTGGTGTTGTCGCAGCGCCTGCATATTGAAACGGAGGTTTCTCCACTGCATGTATACCGGATGCTCAGGACGCTTAACCCATCTCCATATATGTATTATTTGAAAATGGATGAAGAGATTATTGTTGGAACCTCACCGGAAGCGCTCGTAAAGGTAGATGGAAACCGTGTGGAGACACGGCCGATTGCCGGAACAAGACCAAGAGGTGAAAGTGAAGCTTCGGATCGTGCTTACGCCGCGGAGCTGCTGGAGGATGAAAAAGAACGTGCAGAGCATTTGATGCTAGTTGATCTAGGTCGTAATGATCTAGGAAGAGTGTCCAAATTTGGTTCTGTAAAATGCGACTCCTTTATGGAAATTGAAAGATACTCTCATGTCATGCATATGGTATCGAATGTGTCAGGCACGCTTAGCGAGGATAAAGATTTCTTTGATGCCTTTCTCTCCTGTCTGCCAGCCGGTACTGTCTCAGGAGCACCTAAGCTACGGGCAATGGAGATTATTGCTGAATTGGAGCGAGAAGCCCGTGGTGCTTATGCGGGGGCGATTGGATATTTGGGATTCTCGGGAAATATGGATTCATGTATCACCATCCGTACAATCATCTTCCGTAAGGGCAGAGCATATGTGCAGGCTGGGGCGGGTATCGTTTGGGACTCGGTTCCGGAGAAAGAGTATGAAGAGACGGTGAATAAAGCGAAGGGCATGCTAAAAGCTATTCGTATGGCAGAGGCTATGTTCCCACCCGAGATAAAAGAGAAACAAGTCATCAATCAAGATTACATGTACACATATACCCCTGAACAGGTGGTTTGATTAATATAAAAGATTACATTAAGGCTGGGAGGATGAACATTATGGATGCAACAAAATTGATACAATCAGGAATCGCTGGACTAATCGAAGGCAAAAGTCTGACACGTGGAGAAGCACGGGATATAATGGGTGCAATCATGCTGGGAGATGCTTCTCAGGCGCAAATCGGATCACTGCTGACCGCTTTACGGATTAAGGGAGAGACCGTGGAGGAAATTACGGGGTTTGCGGAAGCCATGAGAGGTTTCGGCACACCTGTCCTTACTGAAAAAGCGCGTCTGCTAGATACATGTGGTACGGGCGGTTCCGGCATCCATAAGTTTAATATTTCTACCGCCTCAGCGATTATTTCATCAGCGGCTTCTGTACGAGTTGCCAAACATGGCAACCGCTCAGCTTCCGGTAGAGCAGGAAGTGCAGATGTACTTGAAGCTTTGGGCGTCAACATTCATCTGAATGCGGATCAGGCTCGGGAATGCTTGGATCGAATCGGCATTTGTTTTTTATTCGCGCAAATCTATCATCCTTCGATGCGGCATGCGGCGGCACCGCGTAAAGAGCTTGGAGTGCGGACGATTTTTAATATGCTTGGTCCGCTTACGAATCCCGCGGGTGCTGACCGTCAGCTGCTGGGGATTTATGATCGGAATAAGACAGAGACGGTGGCTAATGTACTGAAGGAGCTGGGGTCCAAGCGTGCGATGGTTGTTAGCAGCTTGGATGGTCTGGATGAAATCAGCATCTCGGCCCCTACATTAGTGTCTGAGCTAAAAGAGGGCACCGTAACCACGTATGAGGTAACGCCAGAGGCATTAGGTCTTAACAGACATCCACTGGAAGCTGTGCTGGGTGGAGATGTAGCTGAAAATGCGGCGATTATTACCTCGGTCCTTCAAGGGCAGATTAATCCTTATCGCGATATCGTTCTTGCTAACGCCGGAGCCTGTATATATGTTGCTGGTCTGGCAGATACCATGGCCGGAGGCGTAGAGAGAGCAAAAGATGTAGTGGATTCAGGCAAGGCATTATCCAAGCTTAATCAGCTTGTAGCTATGACGGAGGAACTTAATTATGTATCTTGATAAAATTGTCGCGACTAAGATTAAAGAGGTTGAATTGCTCAGTAAAAACTTTTCGTTGGCACAAGCAGAGCGTGATATTGCGCTTCTTCCGGCAACAAGAGGCTTTCGTAAGGCTCTGACCCAAGGGAAGAACAGAGATATGGGCTTGATCGCTGAGGTGAAGAAGGCTTCTCCTTCCAAAGGGTTGATCCGTGAAGATTTTGATCCTGTTTCCATTGCAAAAGGATATGAAGCTGGAGGCGCTGATTGTTTATCTGTTCTGACGGACACAGAATATTTCCAGGGCAGCGCAGCTTATCTGCAGCAAGTGAAGGAAGCTGTAAATCTGCCGCTGCTTCGCAAAGATTTTATTATCGATGAGAAGCAAATCTACGAAGCACGTCTTCTCGGAGCGGATGCCGTGTTGTTGATCGTCGCTATTTTGACACCGGCACAACTGTCTCATTTTATAGATATAGCTTCAGGGCTTGGATTAGATATCTTGATTGAGGTGCATGACCGAAATGAACTGGCGGTTGTACTGAGCACAGAAAAGATAACCCAACCTAACGTCCTGCTAGGAATTAATAACCGTAATCTACGTACCTTCGAGACCTCTTTGGAGACAACAGCCGAGCTGGCAGCTCTTGTGCCGCAAGGTGTTCCAGTGATCAGCGAAAGTGGAATTTCCGGGTCAAAAGACATCGGCTACCTAAGAACTACTGGTGCTCACGGAGTGCTCGTTGGGGAGTATCTAATGCGTCAAGCTAACGTAGAGGATGCGGTTAACGGTTTGCTCGGTGAGCTTCCTAACGGAAAGGACCGTGTCCGGCATGGCTGAGACATTAGTAAAAATCTGTGGACTTCAGGACGTTGAAGTGCTAAAATCTATGTTACACTTACCACTAGATTATATCGGATTTGTTTTTGCACCTAGCCGCCGGAAGGTATCCATAGAGCGTGCTGCCGAACTGATTGCAGAACTTCCAAATTGGAAGACTGGTGAAATTCCTAAGGCTGCAGGAGTTTTTGTTAATCCGGAGCTGGATGAGTTGAACGAATTGTTGTCTGTGGTGCATTTAGATGTAATTCAGCTCCATGGACAGGAGAGCCCGGCTTTTTGCCAGCAGGTTCGCCAAGCTTATCCACAGGTTCAGGTATGGAAGGCACTGTCCGTTGCTGATCAAGAGCGGGATAAAGCTGAAAATGAATATACCTTGGAAGATTACGCAGCTGCAGTAGATGCGGTTTTATTAGATACTTATGATCCATTGCAGAGCGGCGGCTCTGGCCGAACCTTCGCATGGAACAAATTACCTGAGTACCAAGAAATTGCAGTACGACATGGCTTGCCCTTGTTTGTGGCTGGAGGGCTTCATTCAGATAATGTTGGTGAATTGCTTGATACCTATGTCCCGTATGGGGTAGACGTATCGAGTGGAGTAGAGACTGACGGCATTAAGGATATTCAAAAAATGACAGCTTTTGTGGAAAGGGTGAAGCAATCATGATACAAGTACCGGACCAGCATGGACGTTTCGGTTCATTCGGAGGCCGCTTCGTGCCCGAGACTTTGATGAATGCATTGATTGAGTTGGAGGAGGCCTACCGTAAGTTTTCGGCAGATCCAGCTTTTCAGGAAGAAATAGATTATCTATTAAAGCAGTATTCCGGACGGGAGACCCCGCTGTATTATGCGGAACGTCTGAGCAAACATCTGGGAGAAGCTAAAATATATTTGAAGCGTGAAGATTTGAATCATACAGGTGCCCATAAGATTAACAACGCGATTGGTCAAGGGATTTTGGCCAAAATGATGGGAAAAACGAAGGTAATCGCTGAGACTGGCGCGGGTCAACATGGTGTAGCCACAGCTACAGTTGCAGCTCTGCTAGGTATGGAATGTAAGGTGTTTATGGGGGAAGAGGATACGCGCCGCCAGGCCCTTAATGTATTCCGGATGAAGCTGCTTGGTGCAGAAGTGATTCCCGTTACTTCCGGATCGCGCACTTTAAAAGATGCCGGCAACGAAGCGCTTCGCTACTGGGTTAGCAATGTAGACGATACCTTCTATATATTGGGTTCAGCTGTAGGACCGCATCCTTATCCGATGATGGTCCGTAACTTTCAGCGGGTTATTGGGGATGAAACACGGCGCCAGATTCTGGAGGCTGAAGGAAGGCTGCCGGATCTGCTCGTAGCTGCTGTAGGCGGTGGCAGTAATGCCATCGGTATGTTCTATCCATTCGTTGAGGATGAAAGTGTCGGTATGATTGGTGTAGAGGCGGCTGGTAAAGGCATTGATACCCCTTTTCATGCGGCAACAATGAGTAAAGGAACTCATGGCGTATTCCAGGGTTCGATGAGTTATCTCCTGCAGGATGAGCATGGACAAGTAACAGAAGCACATTCCATCTCCGCAGGCCTGGATTATCCTGGTGTGGGTCCTGAACACTCCTATCTAAAAGATATCGAACGCGCAAAATATGTACCGATTACAGATGCAGAGGCGCTAGATGCATTGAAGCTGCTATGCGTAACGGAAGGCATTATTCCAGCGTTAGAATCGGCGCATGCGATAGCACATGTTGTTAAAATGTGTCCAACCCTTACTAAGGATGATATTGTTGTCATCTGCCTGTCAGGCCGGGGAGACAAAGATGTAGAATCCATTATGGCGTATACAGAAGGGAAGGGAACTGAATGACAACCCAAACTACAAACCGGATGGATTTGGTATTCCGGAAGCTTAAAGCTGAGAACCGGACCGCATTGATTCCTTTTCTGACTGTTGGAGATCCAGATTTGGAGACTACTCTTGCCATCATTACTGAACTGGAGACAGCAGGTGCAGATATTCTGGAGCTGGGAGTACCTTACTCTGATCCGCTTGCAGACGGCCCTGTAATTCAGCGAGCATCTGCCCGGGCACTGCGGGGTGAAGTTCACCTGCGCACTTGCATGGAGACCGCGTTAAAGGCTCGTGAAGCCGGCAGCAGTTTGCCATTTATCTTGTTTTCTTATTACAATCCTATCCTGCAAATGGGTCTTGATATGTTTTTTGCTGATCTGAACAAGCATGAAATTAGCGGACTTATTATCCCGGACCTTCCCGTTGAAGAATCAGCGGAGATGCGGCGCCGTAGTGATGAAGTTGGAGTCAATCTCATTCCTTTAGTTGCACCCACCTCAAGCGAACGTATTGCCAAGATTGTATCCGGTGCGAGCGGGTTTATCTATTGTGTATCTTCATTAGGGGTGACTGGAGAAAGATCCTCTTTCCATGCGGATGTAGAAGCCTTTATTGCTTCCGTTCGTCAAGCTACGGATCTGCCAGTGGCTGTAGGATTTGGGATCTCTACTGGCGAACAGGTTGCCCGTTTTGCTCAGATTTGCGATGGTGTTGTAGTAGGGAGTGCCATTGTCCGCAAAATAGAAGAGGTAATTCCGTTGCTCGATCATCCTGCTACGCGGAATGAGGGGCTGTTGCAAATTCGAGAATTTGTGGCACAATTAAAAAGACCATAACAGTGTCATTCTGACCTGTGTATAGTGGAGTAATCAACTATGGAGAGCGAGGACTATTCAATGAATCCAAAACCGAATATAGTTAATCTCCCTGTCTACAAACCAGGGAAACCTATAGACGAAGTCAAGAAGGAGCTTGGCTTAAGTGAGGTTATTAAGCTTGCATCCAATGAGAACCCGTATGGAGCTTCACCGAGTGCAAAAGAGGCAATTCTAGCAGAACTTGAGAATCTTTATCTTTATCCGGACGGCTCAGCCGTTGAATTGACTTCAGCACTTTCCAGCCGTCTTGGCGTGAATAACGACAATATTATTTTTGGCTGTGGCTCAGATGAGATTATTGCACTTATTGCTCGTGCCTTTTTCTTGCCAGGTGATGAGACCATCATGGCGGACCAGACCTTCTCCGTGTATAAGAGTAACGCAGACATCGAAAGTGCGGTATCTATTGAGGTGCCACTTGTAAAAGGGACACATGATCTGGATGGAATGCTGACCCGTATAACAGACCGTACTAAGGTTATCTGGATCTGTAATCCGAATAACCCAACAGGTACGATTGTACCAGAGGAAGCTTTGGTTTCTTTCCTGGATGCTGTGCCTTCCAATGTAATGGTTGTCCTTGATGAGGCATACTGTGAGTATGTAACAGATCTTTCATACTCCAATGGCATCCAGTTACTGACTCGTTACAAGAATTTGGTTGTGCTTCGCACATTCTCCAAAATTTATGGCTTAGCTGCATTGCGTATTGGATACGGTGTTGCGAGTCCTGAGATCATTTCGTTGATCAACAAGGTACGCGAGCCATTTAATACCTCTCGTCTTGCTCAAGCTGCAGCTCTTGCTGCTTTGAATGACCAAGATTATGTGCAGGAATGCCGTCGTCTTAATAGCGCGGGTATTGTCCAATTGCAAGGTGAATTCAAACGTCTGGGTCTAGAATCCTTCCCGGCACACGGGAACTTCATCATGGTAGATGTTCGTAAGCCTGCTACAGAGGTCTTTGATGCTTTGATGCGTAAAGGAATCATCGTAAGAGCGGGTCATCAGGTTTATCCGACTTATATTCGGGTTACTGTGGGCTCGGCTGAGCAGAATACAGCTTTTATCACCGCGCTGGAACAAACTCTTATAGAGAGTGGAGTACGCGCCTAGTAATAACAGCAAGTCAAGACTAAAGAAGGCAGGTAGTTCAAAGAACATGACGACAAAAATAGCAATATTCGGTGTCGGTCTGATCGGAGGCTCACTGGCCCTTTGCTTTAAAGGCAAGGAGGGCCTGACCGTCGTTGGCCACGCCCACCGTCCTGAATCCGCGAGTAAGTATATTAGCAGAGGTGTGGTCGATAGTGCCACATTGTCTGTGGAGGAAGCGGCAATCGATGCCGATTTCATTTTTTTATGTGTGCCGGTGGGTATGCTAGAGGATTATTTGCAGCAGTTAAGCAAATTGCCGCTCAAGCCCGGCTGCATCATTACAGATGTTGGAAGTACGAAAGCTAGTATTGCCGCATGCGCGGTCTCTTTGGATATTCCTGGAGTACATTTTATCGGCGGTCACCCTATGGCAGGATCAGAGCGTTCAGGTGTTGAGGCAGCTTCATCGCTGTTGTTTGAGAATGCCTATTACGTATTAACGCCTCCACCGGGAGTGCCAGACGAGGCTTATCATGCGTTGGAGTCCTTACTCCACCTTACTAGAGCGCAGATTGTACGCCTTAATCCAGAACGTCATGATGAGATTGTAGGCGCCATTAGTCATTTGCCACATATTATTGCGGTTGCGCTGGTAAATCAGATTAAAGCTTATGATGATACTGACTCCTTGTATAGTACGTTAGCTGCAGGGGGCTTTCGGGATATTACACGGATTGCGTCCAGTGATCCAATTATTTGGCGTGATATCTTGTTAAACAATCGTTCAGTGATGCTTCGTTTGTTGAAGGATTGGAACGAGGAAGTTTCTTCTTTTGTTCGTTTGCTGGAAAGTGAAGATGGTGTAGGGATTGAAGAGGCATTTCATGAAGCCAATGGCTTCCGTAGTCAATTGCCTGAACGGCGTAAAGGTATGATAGCACCTTTATTTGACCTACATATTGATGTACCGGATCATCCGGGGATTATCGGTCGTATTGCTACAGAGCTGGGGGATCAAGGAATTAACCTTAGCAACGTACAAATTATCGAAAGCCGTGAAGATGTTCCGGGGATTATGCGTCTCTCTTTCCGTCAGGAGAACGATATGGAGCGGGCGAAGATCCTGTTGCAGCATCATGATTATACGGTATACGTGTAGTATTAAGGTTCGCTCGGGTTCATTTTCAAATCGTAATAAACAGCAAAACAGCGATTCTCATGTGAATAGAGAATCGCTGTTTTTTTTGTTTGTTGGTTTGTTGGTTGCTTACTTCAACATGCCGCCGTCAGTATCGTCATCGGTATCGCCATCGCCATCGGTATCACTATAAGTACCAGTATAAGTACCAGTATAAGTACCACCTAGTACTTACGGACCCTAATGACGTTATTTGCTCGTTTTTTGCCTTTGAAGCAGTCTTTCGGACTCCACTGACACTATTTCATATGAAGAGGCTTATATTGGGTGTTTTTCGTGCCAATAGCTGCTATGCGGTCCGTTAGCATCCCAAATGTGGATTAATGCTGTATTTAAGGTCAACTGTGTCCGATAGCGTCTTCGTACAAGCTAAATGTTTATTGGATCAACGAAGAAAAGAAAGGAGTGCCGCAAAATGCTTCCGGATTAATACCCGAAGACTCTAATTTAGGTTTGGTTTGTTGCAACTGTTCCCAAACTCGCTTTCTTCATTTCGATCAGTATTTCTTCCAAGAAATTCTCTGGTACTTGAGTTTGTTTCCTCGTAACTAGCTTGGCTACCTACAAAACGATTTCTTGCTGCTCCTAGACCGACAATAAAGAGTAAGACCGAAGCGCCAAGCAGTATGAAAAGTGGCAGGTTCCAACTATTTGTCGTGTCATGCAAATATCCTATAAGGGCAGGACCAATTGCGGCAAGCAGATATCCGATCGATTGCGCCATACCAGATAGTTCCGCTGCTTGATGCGCACTTTTAGTACGTAAACCGAAAAACATCATGGACAAGCTAAAGGCGCAGCCTCCACCAATTCCGAGTATGATAATCCACAACAGAATGATATTGGAGCTTCCGTAAAGCAGTCCGAGCGTTCCCGTCAAAAGCAAAATGGTTGTGATGAACACTAACGAACGTTGATTTGACATTCGCCCTGCAATAACGGGGACAATAAAGGTAAATGGAAGCAGCGCTAACTGCATTATTGAGAGGTACCATCCTGATTGGCTTGAGTCAATGCCTTGCTGTTTTAAAATTTCAGGCAACCATGCGATTAGCACATAGAAAATCATGGACTGCATCCCCATAAACAAGGTTACTTGCCAGGCAAGAGGGGAACGCCAAACATTCACATCATTGCCGGCCATCTGTTGACTCGTCGAGGCTGTTTCCTTCGTATGCTTTCTTAATTGAGGCAACCAGCAGAGGATCGATATAAAGCTTAGGATCGCCCAAATTCCCAATGCACCCTGCCATTTTAAACCTGCGTTTGCAGCTAGCGGTACACTGATTCCCGATGCGATCGCTCCAGATAAACTCATTGAAATTGCAAATACACCAGTCATGGCACCGATTTTATTAGGGAAATCACGTTTGATTAAACTTGGCATTAATACATTACAAATGGCAATTGCAAATCCAAGAATTGCAGTTCCAATATACAGATTTGCAGCCCCAGATAAAGAACGTATTACAATACCAACAGTCAAAAAGATCAGAGCGAACAAAATTAAAAGTTCAACTCCATACCTACGTCCTAGTTTTGGTACTAGAGGCGATAATAAAGCAAAGGTAAGTAAAGGTACCGTTGTGATCAAGCCTGCTAAAGTATTGGAAATATGAACGTCATCCCTTATGAGACCCACTAAAGGACCGACCGAGGTTAAGGGAGCACGTAAATTTGCGGCAATAATAATAATGCCGAGTAGTAGCAGCCCTAAAGATGATGGTACGAATTTTTTATTCGGCATTCTTCATTTTCCCTCCCAGAATTAATGCGTACTAATATCCGCGCGGACAATGAAAGTATAGTATAATATATTAAATTTAACAATAAGTATTTTAAAGTTTACTTTATTGAGATTGTCCTATATCTTGAAATGCTTAAATTAGTTAAAAAAATACAACTCAGAGTTTCCATATAGAATGGTATACTGAGTTGCATTTTATAGGTGAAATTTTCGACTTTTAGAAACCATATTTTAAGGAGATATGGAGCACTGTTTCGCTATTTGTATGATTGGTATAAGAGTGAGGGCGGTCTGCACGAAAACTGATCGTATCATATTGATTCAATGTGTACATTTCTCCATCGACTCGAATTTCAATGGAACCAGTCATTACTGTCGCAATTTCAGTTGTATTCACATGATGACCTTCAGGGTGATACGAACTATTTGGCTGTAAGTAAGCCCGACACATTTCAATATCGTTGCTTACGTTTTTAAAGACGGGTTCAATGATCCAATTCTTTTGATCATTAGAAAACCGGAGACCTTCACCTGCTCGATACAGACTAACAGGGTCTTCAGATTTGAACAAAGCTAATAGGGGCAAAGATATGCCTTTTGAAATTTTCCATATTATCGCCAAAGTTGGATTTGTCTCGCCACGTTCGATATTCCCCAGAGTAAGTTTGCTTACGCCTGTTAATTCCGCTAAGTCATCTAAGCTCATGTTTTTTTCTTTTCTGTACTTTTTCAAGGCACCGCCGATTTGTAGTACCAGTTGTTTTGATTCATCGATTTCATCCATTTCAAATTCACCTCAATAAATAACTTTATAGCTAGTATATTGTTTATTTTGACTCTTTTCCATACGATTAGGATTAGAGGGTGGATAACACACGCAGCTAAACAAAATCTGACGTCTATGTAACGAACCTGCCCGTAAGCTTATCACCGTCCCCGGTTTAATCCTTTATTTTTGCAAAAGGAAGGATACCAATGGGGTGAGCGCAGAGGAGGCTATATTTGTAGGTGATCATCCAATGAATGACGTACAAGCGAGCCGTAACGCAGGGCTGCAAGGCATTTGGAAACGTAATGAGCATATACCTCTTCAAGTGGACGCAGACGGGGTAATAGATGATTGTGGGGATTTGTGGAAGCTAATTCGCTCGCTATAGTAAAATAATCTGATATTGATCATCTAAAAAAAGGTAGAGCGCTTTCAGGACAAAAAAAGACCGCTTACAAAGTAAGCGGCTACAGTTCACAATAAATTGGAACCGTTAAGTATTGGATAGGAGTGGAGAGAAACCATACTGTACTTTTATTATATGTATACGTTTACATTTTGTCAACAGTTTTTAAAAATTGATAAATGTGTTATTTTTAAAGCCGGATTCTAAGTCAGAAATCCAATGTCGGGTCTTGTTGGCGAGAGGACCTATCTTAAGTCTATTAATGTCATCCTATGAGAATATGTGGTACAATAGAGCAGGTATGTTTCTAGATTCGTTTCTATATTTATGTAAAATTAGAAGTATGCCTTATTTCTTTTTGTCTTCTTCATATACATCATGCCTTAATTATCGGGTAGTTGAATATACATAGGTGTATTTCATAAAAAAACTAAAAATTTGCAGTAACACCGCAACTTTTAAAGCCCAAACCGGTATAATAAGTACGGACCGGATGGGAAAAGACGTGCAAGGGCGAGGAGGGCCAATCTCACCATGACGGATTCCCAGTTGATCCAGCAAATCAAACAAGGAAACACAGAATTATATTCAGAATTAATGCGTCGTTATCAACGTAAAATACTAGCATTTGTATATCATATGCTTAGAAATTCACATATGGAGCTTATCGCAGAGGACCTTTGTTCGGAGACCTTCTACAAGGCATTTCGTAGCTTGCATTCCTTTCGAGAGGTAGATGCTTCATTCTCAACATGGCTGTACACTATCGCCCGCAACACTGTGCTAAGTGAGCTTCGCAAGAACCGTGCCGGTAATGTATCTCTGGAAGAGAGTGGATATACACCAGTAGCACCGTTTGAAGTTGCACCCGAGCAGGCTGCATTGCGCAATGAACGGATGAATTTGGTCCGTGAGGCGATAAATAATCTTCCCGAAAAACAACGCTCTGCACTTATCCTACGTGAATATGATCAAATGGACTATCAAGAAATCGCAGAAATTTTAGATCAGAGTGTAAGCTCAGTGAAATCATTATTGTTTCGTGCCAGGAGTAGTGTGAAGCTTCAACTCGAATCCTATTTCAATGAGCCTGAAGTTGAAGAGCAGGTTGAGAGGGTGTAAGGCGAATGAATTGCAGGGAAGCGCAAGAATGTATTCCGCTCTTGTGGGACGCTCCCCCCACACATCCTAGGCGGATTTTACTTGAAAGACATATTGAAACTTGTCCTTACTGCGCTGCAGAATGGGCTCTATGGCAAGAGAGCAGCCTGCTTATGCAAGATTTGAGGGAAGAGATCAGTGAAGAGCGTGCTGAAGCCATAAATGTTAAAGTCATGGAGCGGATTTATTTAGAGAGTCCATGGTTGATGCCCGGTGACGGGAAATCTGCTGGGACCTCTGCTATTGTTCGCCATCGGCTTAGCTTATGGATCGCATGCTTTCTGGCAATATTTCTGTCCAGCGTTCTTTATTTTACGATGTTCAGAACTCCAGGTGATGCAGTTGTTGCTCAGAGTGGAATTGTGGAGACAGGTGTCGCTGGATCCTCGATGGAATGGCAATCAACGTATCCAATCTTGGGCTCTGAAGGTGGGATCATTGAACCCCTTGTTGTAAGTATGGGACCCACTCATCCTCAATACTGGATGATGTTATCGATGTTAGGTGTAGGCTTTGCAGTATTTTCATTAACTAGGCTGAATCGTTATCGCCGATCATAGAGGGTTATTAGACGTATGTCTTTGCTTCCGTTGTTTATAATATTCAGAACATTGAAGGAGTCCCTTTACTTAATGTAATGAGGGGCTTTTTGCATTGTAAAACTCATAAAAAGAAGACTTTTTATTTCATCCATGTTACATTAAGAGACAAATACTTTGCTGAAAAGGGGGAGGCAACATGCTAATCGGCTTGATACGCCATGGATTGACGGACTGGAACGCGATAGGGAAAATACAGGGACAAAGTGATATTCCACTTAATGATGAAGGACGGATGCAAGCTGCAATGCTTGCTGACCGCTTATTACAGGAACCGTACAGCTGGGACTACTGCGTTACTAGTAATCTTTCCCGCGCTGCTGAGACCGGTAAGATTATTGCTGACAAGTTAGGAATTCCGCTATTAGAACCTGATCAGCGTATCCGGGAACGTGCTTATGGGCAGGTAGAAGGGCTTACTGCCGCAGAACGTGAAGAGAAGTGGGGTAAGGAATGGAGCCAGCTCTCCCTCGGTCAAGAAACCGACGAACAGCTTCAGGCTCGGGCTCTTGCTTTTATGGAAGATATTTCTGCACTGCATCCCAATCGGAATATACTCGTCATATCCCATGGAGGATTTCTTGCTCAGCTGTATACTGCTCTTTACAAGGATAAGTATTCTGAACGAATTGGCAATCTATCCTTGACGATTCTGGAGAAGAAAGAGCGGGAATGGAATCCTATTTTATATAATTGTACTCGCCATATCCTGCAAAATCAGCATTAACCCGGGCTTCGGGTTATTTTTTTTGCAATAAAGGGAATAAAATAGGCAGTATTCCCCATAATGGTAGTAAAACGGTGAGGCGATAAAACATGAATCTGGCGGATATGCTTACTTATGCAGATATTGGACAGCTGACCGCCATAGCGGGCCGCTACCGGTGTGAATGCAAACAGAATTCCAAACACGACTTGATCCAAAGTATTTTGATTATGCTTGGAAGCAGAAGTTTTATGGAGTCTCATATCCGGGAATGCGCACCGGAGGATTTACGGTTTTTGAATACATTGCTTTTTGATGAACGCACATACTTTAGTCTTGAGGATTTGTTGGCCGTGGCAAGGCAAGCGTCCTTTGATGCACCTGAAGGGAAAACTGGAGGTTTCCGGGAGATGGTCTCTCGTTTCAAAAGTGGAGGCTGGCTTTTTAGTGGTTCCTCACAGCAGACCAGATATTTGTACCAGGTACCCAAAGATTTAAAAGAACGTTTTCGGGAGACGATGAGTGCACATATCAAAGAGAGCATCGCAACTAGCCCTGAACCTGTTATGTATCGCAGTGAAGGAGAATTAATGATCAGTGATCTGGTAATGCTGCTGAGATATATTAAGGACAATGAGCCAGAACTGAATCAGGAAGGGGCAATGTATAGGCGGTACCAGCAAGGTGTGATGAACGCGCTTCATATTCCGGAGGAGCTTCTTAGCAAAGGCGGTTGGAGATTTGGTTATGGGAGAGCATGTGAGCATTATCCTCCAAGATTTGCGCTTTTGTATGACTATATTCGTCACCGCCGCTGGATCACTGAGGAAGGCTTCCGGCTAAGGCTTACTGCGACCGGTGAGGCTGTGTTAAACGATGGAAAATGTGATTCGTTGATGCAGATATTCTCTTTTTGGTTAAGACTATATAAAGGGGCTGTGCCAAATCTACCTTCACTTGTGTATTGGATAAGCATTAGCGCCGGTAATTGGGTGACAGTACCTTCTTTAGTGGATGGTGTGGGGTGGCTAATTAAACCGTTTTATTATGACAGTGCTGCTTCTATTCTAGAGCAACGAATAATACGGATGATGGTGCACCTAGGGATGCTTAAATTGGGCGAGACTTCTGGTGGACTCGCTGTGATGATGACGCCATGGGGGATAGAGACAGCCGTACCTAAGTATCTTCGGTAGAGGTGCGCATGCGAAAAGGCTTATGGGGATTACATACGCAGATGTAGGAATCCGTTAATGCTGCTGATGGGTACAATAGAGGAAGTATTGAGCGTAATGGGCAAATATGTAGAACGAAGACAGGATTGATGAATATGCTTTAGTAGGTGCCGCTTCTCTTGAAACCGAAAACATAATCATCTTGATGGATATCAAAATATCAAATAACAAGAAAAAAGGATCTCTTAAACAGCGGAGGTGTATCGAATGGACAAAATGAAGGCTACGTATGAAGTGATGCTAGGACTTGCGGCAGAAATGGTGTGGGATGAAGCGCTGCGAAAGCGTCGCTCCGACATCTTGCACCGTGAGATTGACACGGCGCTGGCTACCGGAGATGAGATGGCTTTCCGAAATCTTACTGAGGAACTTAAAAGTTTGGCATAAAGAAATGCGCTTAGCGCATTTCTTTTTTTGCTTATAATCTACTCACTTTGCTTAAACGAACGAAAATAAAAAATCTAAATCTGGACGTTCATCCTCCTCCTTCAATATAATGGGTTCTATAACTTCAGGAAGATCTGCGAAAGATCAAAAAGATTAACAATTATACATAGGGAGATGAATGGGAATGAAATTCAGCGATTTTGAAGTGGACACTTGGGAAGAAAATCGAAAATTCTATGATACATGTCTCATACCTTTTTCAGGATTAACTGGACTTGAGAGTCCTCCTGAGACCGTTCAGGCACTCGAAAGATTACGTAATTTCATGGATATGGTGGAAATACCGTTCAAGGGGCGGATCGTGACTTACCCAGCCATTCAGTATGCTGGAGAGGGTTATGTGAATTTAATTAATGAGATTTGCCAAAAAGTCAAATCCAGTGGTTTCCAGCATGTTGTGGTGTTGACAGCGGATGTACCTCTCCAAGAAAGCCAAATTTATGAAAGCGATTTAGTTCTCTCTCTGCCTATCATTGAGGCTTCTCCAGAAGGAAAGAATAACAGTGGAATTAGTATCAAAATTCAAGAGATGTGGCGGAGATGAACTCCTTATAAATGTGACAGAAAATCAACAATTACAGGTTGAAACCGCTTTTTAGCCTGTCACAAATTAGACAATATTCTTGACGGGTTTTGGAGCCTAAGCTATTATTAGGTTGAATCCAAATGGTATGTGATGTATTTCATTGAAAAGATTTGAAAACGGATTATTTATATTGAGACATCTCTGATCGGACACCACAGATACTTTCTTATATCTTGAGAAGGGGGTTATATAACAGTATGAGCAGCCATAATGAACAACAGGAGACATGGCCTGAACAACCACCCAGCCGTAAAGAGATGTCGCGCAGGCAATTTTTGACCTACACGCTTGGTGGCGCCACTGCTTTTATGGGGGCGGGTACAATTCTTCCAATGGTCCGTTTTGTCGTAGATCCGATATTACATAAGAAGGGTGCTGGAGATTTTATCAAGGTTGCTGAGATAAGCAAAATCACCGAAGAGCCCCAGGAATTTACTTTTGAATTGAAACAGAAGGACGGATGGTACGACAGTACAGCGACACTCACTGCGTGGATCCGGAAAGACGCGAAGGGTGATATTTATGCGCTTTCACCGATTTGTAAACATTTGGGATGTACGGTCGGGTGGAACAACAATAAAGCTCATCCGGACGAATATCACTGCCCTTGCCATGGTGCACGTTATACAAAGCTTGGCAAAAATCTCGAGGTTGCTCCTAAGCCGCTTGATCAGTATAAAACGAAATTCGATAACGGGTGGGTGCTTTTGGGAGACATTGTGCCAAATACAGTAGCTCGTGAGGAGGCGTAGTTCTGATGTTTAAAAATGTCTATAACTGGATTGACGAACGTCTGGATGTTACGCCAATTTGGAGAGACGTGGCCGATCACGAGGTTCCTGAGCATGTTAATCCGGCCCATCATTTCTCTGCGTTCGTGTATTGCTTTGGCGGACTGACCTTTTTTATTACAGTCATTCAGATTTTATCAGGTATGTTCTTAACGATGTATTATGTTCCGGACATTATTAATGCTTATGCTAGTGTTGAGTATTTACAGACAAGTGTTGCATTTGGACAGATTGTCCGCGGGATGCATCACTGGGGTGCAAGTCTAGTAATTGTTATGATGTTCCTTCATACGATGCGCGTCTTCTTTACAGGCTCTTACAAAGCGCCGCGTGAGATGAACTGGGTAGTTGGAATGCTGATTTTCTTCGTAATGTTGGGACTTGGTTTAACAGGTTACTTGTTGCCTTGGGATAATAAAGCTTATTTCGCAACAAAAGTAACTCTCGAAATAGCCAATTCTGTTCCAGTAATGGGGCCGGTGCTGAAGGAACTGATGCAAGGCGGAACGATTGTTGGCGCCGAAACCTTAACTCGGTTTTTCGCACTACATGTATTCTTCCTCCCAGCGGTGCTTCTTAGTCTGCTCGTAGGACACTTTATTATGATCCGCAGACAAGGGATTTCCGGACCGTTGTAAGTTAATCTGAGAGAGGAGGAATACGGATGGCGCATGGAAACAATTCTAAGGAAAAGGTTGTATATGTCGGTGATTCCAGAGTTCGCAAAGGGAACGGATTTATCACACCTCCGGACTACACGGCTTACCCCGGCAAATCGGAAGCCTTTATCCCTAACTTTCTATTGAAGGAATGGATGGTCGGAGTCGTTGTACTTGTAGGAATATTAGTACTTACTATTTCAGAGCCAGCTCCGCTAGGGTTTCCAGCAAATGCTAGTGCTACGGTTATCCCGATTCCTGACTGGTATTTCTTGTTTCTCTATCAGTATTTGAAGCTCCCTTATGCTTCGGGCGATTATATCGTTCTGGGTACACTAGGAGTTACTGGTGTGGCTTTTGGTTCACTTCTGTTGGCTCCTTTTTTGGATACGGGTAGAGAGCGTCGCTTTTACCGTAGGCCGATTGCTTCATCTTTGATGTTCTTGTCCCTAGCAGCAATTGTTTATTTGACCAATACAGCCTGGACTGAATATAAACATGAAATGGCTGAAACGGGTCAGATTCCTGAAGATGTTCAACGGGAAGAAAAGGCGGCGGAGAACAGGGCAAAAGGTCTTCCAACCTCCAGCGCCGTTAAGGCAAAAGAAGTAGCGATTGTGGACAAGGATGATCCAGCTATGGGGCTCTACAAACAAGCCACTTGTATCACCTGTCACGCAGCGGATTTGAAAGGGGCAGGCGGACCTTCGCTTCGCGGAGTTGGGGACACTCATGACAAAGAAGCAATCCTTACTATTATAAAAGAGGGTCAAGGGCAGATGCCAAAAATGTACGATACCGCGTTGGGAGCAGGTCTGTCAGAAGCGGATATCGATACCTTGGCCGGCTGGCTTGCCAAACAAAAAAGCGAACAGTAAAATAATGATAACGCAACCTGATCGTGCATGCGGTCAGGTTTTTGTATGTCTAAATGTAAAGTGCCACTACTTGGGGAGGTTAATAATCTGTATGCCAGTTCATTGGTTTAACAAACTGTTTAAGAACCGGGGAATTATTTGGTTGTTATTTATCGTAAATTTCCTGGGTACAATTTATGGCTACATATGGTATGGCAATCAACTGGAGTTCACTGCGGCTAATTATCCACACTGGCTGCTTCCATTTGTTCCGGATAGCCCAACCGCAAGTTTGTTTTTTACCTTAGCTCTGTTGCTGATGCTCTTCCCTCCAAAAAGCTACACAGGAAACAATGTAAGGGAACTTATTGAGGCTTTGGCGGTCGTTACGTCAGTGAAGTACGGGATATGGGCAGTGAGCATTATTTTTGCCGGGGGTTATCACGGTGATGTTTTGGTTTGGAAAGATTGGATGCTGGTAATCTCCCATACGGGGATGGCAGTTGAAGCGTTGATTTATGCAAGGTTTTTTTCTTTCCGCAAAATGATTCCATTAGCCTTACTATGGACACTCGCCAACGATATGCTGGATTATTCTTACGGAATCTATCCGTGGTTACCTTCTGTTTTGAACGATTATGTAATTCAGGTACAGTACTTTACTATGGCGCTTACGCTGCTTAGTGTTGCAGCTGCTTGGTTGTTTAGTAGAAGACAAAGACCGGTAGAGTCAATCTATCAGTTCAAGAATAGACGTTAGTAAGCAGTTCTATCCCTTGTCCCCCTGCCATACATTTAGAATTATAAGAAGTATAAGTTTTATACTATACTTTATCCTTATAATTTTACGAGAAACGAATATCGTCTTTAAAAGACGACAACGTCGTTTCTTCTTGGGTAGGAGGGGAGTTTCATGCTCCGCGGGAGATATTATGTAGTGGTTGTGCTAGTATTCTGCTGGCTACTGACCAGTATGGATGTTGTAAAGGCTTCAGCAGCGCTAGGGGATGATGGCGAAGGGTCTGGCAATGCTTCGAAGCAAAGCGCCGACGTTAGTTCGGGTAACGGTTTGGCAGTAATGAGCGGAAAGACTGGAGCACAGCAGCTGGAACAAGCCGCTGAGGCGTTGTATGGGTATGTTTTGGAAGGGGATGTAATGAAGGTCCGACAGGAGACCGAAGCGATCTCCAAGATCTTTGTGTCCACATCCTTTGAGGGAATGACCTCTGTGGAGGGGATTAATGCGTTGTCAGGGGTCATTATGGACCTGAAGGCTACCGTGGCAGGCGCGAAAATAAATCCACAGCAATGGGAAGCGGCAGCCGCCAAGCTACGTCTAGCTGCCAATAGTCTTAATCATCCGCGTCAGCCTATCTGGCTTCAGTACTACAAGCTGATTCGTGAGGATCTAAATGCGATGGAGCAAAGTGCGGTTGCAAATGATTTGGCGGGCTGGAAAACAGCTCTGGAAAGACTGCAGGGCAGGTATGATAACATCCGGCCGGCAGTGATTGTCTCCCGCCAGCCTGAAGTTGTGAGTGCTTTTGATTCTTGGCTCTCATATGCGGCCGGCATTCCTTCGTCCTCACAAAAAGTTGAACGTGCCCGCCTGCTTGAAATTGTATCTTATGGTCAGGATGCGGTAAGAGTGATGTTCGGAAAAGAGAAGGATGAACCCGCATTGTCCTTGCCGCTGGCATCGCAAGAATTTGGGATTTGGGGAGGGTTAGCAGCAAGCTTCATTATAGCTGCGTTAGCCTATGTAGCTTATCGCAAGTACCGTGGTCAGAATCAGAATTGGAAGCCGATTCCGTAGGGTGAAATTATAAACAGCAAAAAGGAGTGTGGGCTTGAAATGGCCTACACTCCTTTTTATTTAGGTTTCTCGAAAGCCTTCTCCATGTACGTCGTGTACATCGCTAATAATTACGAAGGCGCGTGGATCAACGGATTTGACCAGCAGACTTAGCCGGCGAATTTCTTGCCTTGAGACTACACAGTACACCATATATTTAGCTTGCTTGGAATAAGCACCAATGGCAGGGATGAGGGTTACACCACGATCCATTTCCGCTGTAATCAGATCGGCAATTTGCGGTGCATCATCACTGATAATTGTAAATGCCTTGGCGGCATAGGCACCTTCTTGGATAAAATCTATAACTCGTGATGAGATGAAAACTGCGACAAGTGTGTAAAGTATTTTTTCTTTAGGAATGTAGAGGATGGAAGAGCCAATAATAATAATGTCGATGGCCAAAATAATCTGCCCCATGCTCCAGCCAAAATTCCGTCCCAGAATTCTTGCGACAATATCAACACCACCTGTTGTACCCCCAAAACGGAATACTAGCCCAAGCCCCGTTCCAAGCGTTACTCCTGCGTACAGTGCCGCAAGAATAAAGTCGTGTTCGGTACTGAAGGGGATAATCCATCCCGCAGTAATCATTCGTTCGAAAACCCACAGGAAAAAGGTCAACGCCCCGATCCCTACACCTGTATACACAATTTGCCGCCCGCCTAGGACTTTCCAGCCCAGCAGAAACAAAGGAAGGTTGATCAGCAGTGTGGATAAAAAGATGGGAATACTAAAGGCATAATTAAGGAGAAGTGTGATCCCGGTTACGCCGCCTTCCATCAACTGATTTGGAATGATGAAATACAGTAGCCCGAAGGCATATACTGCGGCTCCGAGCAAGATGGGAGCGACTGTCTTGCTGATTGTAATTACCTTTTTTGAATTCATGAAATCCCTCGTTAGGCCTTTTGTAGGCAGTTTTTCTTTTCCTATAATAAGTATACCTTTTCTTGCGTGTGTTAAAATATTCAAAAAAGATTGTCTTCAAAACGTCTTTACGATAACATAGGGGCAAACAGAAGGCAAGATATACAGAGGGGGAGAAGTTACATTTTATGGACAAAAGTCTTGGTGACATACAGCGTGAAGTAGACGCTTATATATCGCAGTTTAAGGAAGGGTACTTCAGTCCACTCTCTATGCTGGCCCGCATGTCCGAGGAAGTCGGAGAACTGGCTAGAGAGGTCAATCATGAGTTCGGTGAGAAGCCTAAGAAGTCTGATGAAGCTGAGAATTCCATTGAACTTGAACTGGGAGATATTCTGTTTATTACCGTTTGTTTTGCAAATTCTCTCGGGATAGACCTGACGGAAGCGCATAATAAGGTAATGCATAAATTTAATACCCGTGATGCGGGACGTTGGACACCGAAAGACACCGATTAGGCCTCTATAACATATGCTGTACCAAACGAACGGGATTTAGCCGTGAGGATGGTGAGTATATGGATCATAAGGATTATGTAAGAGAGGCTTACCGCTCGATATTGCGCAGTGACTTTGCCGAAGCTATTGTTTGCTTCGAGTCTGCAATTGCGGCAAGCCCTGCTGATGCCGAGGTTAGATATCGTTGTTCCATAACGTATGCCCGCAGTGGTATGCTAGATAAAGCTTTAGTTCATGCTCAGGCTGCTGTAAAGCTGGACACCAGCAAACCTGAGTATAGTCTGCATCTGCAGCATTTGCAGGCTATGATGCATGTACAGGAAGCCAAACGGTTGATAGAAGATGAAGACAACAAAACTCGCAACCCTTATCATCCGATTACACTGCTCAAAGAGGCGATTACCCTTGATCCATTATATGGGGATGCTTATGTATGGCTTGCTATCGCGCATAGTCGAGTGAATGAACATTTACAGGCTATGACTGCCTTAAAAGAAGTGATTTCGTTACATCCGGATGATTCTGGCTTGCGGGAATTGATGAGAGACCTTCAGAAATCCATACAATCGTATATGCAATAACTATATAACTAGTGAGAGCGAGGATGGAAAAAATATGAATAACAAGATCAGGGTCGTTGTATCCGGCGCAGGCGGAAGAATGGGTAAAGAGGTTGTTAAACTTGTATTGCAGGACGAAGAGCTGGAGTTAGCAGCAGCAGTAGATCGTTCTTCGGGCGATATTGATGCAGGGCGTCTGGTAGGTCTGGAAGACTCAGGCGTTATTGTAACTTCTGATCTTGAGGCCGCCCTCGCGGGAAGCAACGGAGATGTCCTTGTGGATTTCACTACACCACAGTCAGCGTATACGAATACAGCGCTAGCTATTAAGTACGGAGTGCGTCCGGTTATCGGTACAACCGGATTCACACCGGAGCAGATGGTGGAACTGGACAAGCAGTGTCAAGAACAGGGGATAGGCGGACTTATTGCTCCGAATTTCTCCATTGGGGCTATTCTATTGATGAAATTTGCGGCGCAAGCTTCAAAGTACTTCCCGCATCTGGAAATTATAGAGTATCATGGTGACCAGAAACTGGATGCTCCATCCGGAACTGCGGTCAAAACCGCAGAGATGATTTCGGAAGTTCGTGAGGAACTTCGTCAAGGTAATCCTAAAGAGGAAGAAACCATTGAAGGTGCCCGTGGTGGTTACTATAACGGATTCCGGATACATAGTGTCCGTCTTCCTGGTGTGTTTGCTCAAGAAGAAGTGATTTTTGGCGGATTCGGACAATCCTTGAAGATTCGCCATGATTCTTATGAGCGTGCGGGATATATGCCAGGCGTTAAGATGGGTATTGAAAAGGTAATGGGATATACAGGCTTGATCTATGGATTCGAGCACTTTATAGAATAGACAGGAGAGAACACCATGTTAAAGATCGCATTTATTGCCCACGATCGTAAAAAAGATGAAATCGTAAATTTTGTATTAGCTTATGAACATGTATTTGAAGGTCATGAACTTTTTTCTACAGGGACTACTGGCCAACGGATTATGGATGTAACTAACTTAAAAATTCATCGTTACATGTCTGGTCCATTAGGTGGAGATCAGCAAATCGGTGCAATGGTAGCACAGGATGAACTGGATCTTATTATTTTCATGCGTGATCCATTAATGGCGCAGCCACATGAACCTGATATTTCAGCTCTACTTCGTCTATGTGACGTATACGGGATACCAGTAGCTACGAATATTGCCACAGCGGAGGTTCTTGTGAAGGCGATTGATCGTGGTGATTTTGCTTGGCGTGCACTGGTTCATAAATACAAACCAGGTGTTGATGAATGAAGCTGGACATTCTTGTATTTGGTGCGCATGCAGATGATGCGGAGATCGGTATGGCAGGAACAATTGCAAAACATACCGCTGCGGGACTTAAGGTGGGACTTTGCGATTTAACAGCCGCGGAAATGTCATCGAACGGTACAGTAGAACTTCGCAAGCAAGAAGCGCAGCAAGCTGCAGACCTTCTCGGAGCATCCGTGCGGACAAACCTGGGTCTGCCAGATAGAGGGCTTTTTATTACAGCAGAGCATGTGGCGGCTGTGACTGCTGAAATTCGCCGCTTTTCTCCTACGATAGTTTTTGCTCCTTATTGGGAAGATCGTCATCCCGATCATATCGCCTGTAGCAAGCTGGTGGAAGAGGCTGTTTTTAATGCCAAGCTACGTAAATATATGCCGGACAAGCCGGCAATTCCTGCTCCACAGCTGTACTTCTATTTTATCAATGATTTAGGACGTACCGATCTTATTGTTGATGTTACTGAGCAATATGGCTTGAAGGAGCAGGCGTTGTCCTGCTATCGCTCCCAGTTCACCAAACCTCCGGGTGAGGATGCTGTATCCACACCGTTAACGGAAGGCTACATTGAACGAGTCCGTTCGAGAGATATGCTGCTTGGCCAGCGCAGGCTGATTCCTTATGCAGAAGGGTTTGCAACCAAGGTACCTCATACGGTGGAATTGTTTACTTAAGGAACGGATATAACGAAGTTTGTATGATAATATAATAAGCTGATTATGATTGATCCAGGAGTGCTTGGAATTAATACGCCATTGCGCTCCTGAGAGCTTTTTTTGAACAGCTTAGAGAAATAAAGTCCTGTGATTTTGAAAGAAACGGTGTTCGCTTCGCTTTTTTGAAAGCGGCCGACAAACAATAGATGATTCATTACACGAATCAATACTGGAGAAGAAGGAGACAGGAAGATGGATCGTATGCTGAAAATAGGAATTACCTGTTATCCGTCTCTTGGCGGTTCAGGCGTAGTTGCGACTGAATTAGGTAAACTCTTGGCCGAGAAGGGTCATGAAGTTCATTTTATTACACATAGTATCCCGTTCCGGTTGGGAACGTTTCAGAAAAATATTTTTTACCATGAGGTAGAAGTAAACGATTATTATGTATTCCGCTATCCCCCGTACGATCTAGCGCTTGCTACGAAGATGGCTCAGGTTGCCAAAATGCAAAATCTGGATCTTCTCCATGTTCACTATGCAGTGCCACACGCAGTGTGTGCTTTCCTTGCAAAGCAAATGCTTGGGAACGATATGAAGGTTGTAACGACTTTGCATGGCACGGATATAACGGTGCTTGGTCAGGATGAATCGCTTAAAGATTTGATTCGCCTGGGGATTAATGAAAGTGATGCCGTTACGGCGGTCTCTCAGGATCTTATTAGAGAAACAAGGGATGTCCTCGATATTACCCGCGACATTGATCTCACTTATAACTTCGTGGATCATCGGGTCTATTATCCGCGTGATGTAACGGATCTGCGGGGAGATTTCGCAGCGCCTGATGAGAAGATTCTGATGCATATCAGTAATTTCCGTCCTGTAAAAAGAGTCAGCGATGTTGTTGACGTTTTTGCCAAAGTGAATCGTGAACTGCCTTCCCGCCTGCTGCTTGTAGGGGAAGGTCCGGATCTTCCCAAAATTCAAGCCAAAATTAGCGAAATGGGTCTGGAAGATAAAGTTCGTTTTCTGGGAAGGCAGGATGAAATCGCTCAGGTGATCTCTTTAGCTGATCTGCTTCTGCTTCCTTCCGAGAAGGAAAGCTTTGGTCTGGTTGCTCTGGAAGCAATGGCTTGCGGCGTACCGACGATTGGCTCGCAAACCGGAGGCATTCCTGAGCTTATAGAGCATGGAAAGACTGGATTCCTTGCACCGATTGGCGATACAACGACTATGGCTAAATATGCAGTTAAGCTCCTGTCGGATGAACGTATGGTGCAACAGTTTAGAGAAGCTTGTTTACAAACAGCCTGCAAAGATTTCTGTAAGGATTCGATAACGAAACAATATGAAGATATTTATTACCGGGTGCTGGGGCGCAAGGTACTTGGACTGGACCCAGTTCGGGGGTAAGGAGTCACATATGGAATGGACAATGGCACCTTCTGCGATGGCAATTGCAGCGGAGATTGTAATTTCCGAGTTAACCCAAAATGGCCACGAGGCTTATTGGGTTGGAGGATGTATTCGCGATGAGCTATTAGGTAGGCCAGTGCACGATATGGATATTACAACCTCAGCACTGCCGGAGGAAGTGATAGCTATCTTTGCGCGCAGTGTGCCAACAGGATTAGCTCATGGTACGGTCACCGTGATACAGGATGGTTGCGGGTTTGAAGTGACGACATACCGGACAGAAAGTGGTTATGTAGACCATCGTCGTCCTGAACATGTTTTTTTCGTGAACGATGTGAAGGAGGATCTTCGTCGTCGTGATTTCACGATCAACGCGATTTGCTGTGGATTAAATGGGGAACTTATTGATCCATTCGCAGGTGAGAAGGATCTACAGCTGCAGGTGATTCGCTGTGTAGGCGATGCGGAGGAGCGGTTTGACGAAGATGCGCTTCGCATGCTTCGCTGCATTCGTTTTGCATCGGTGCTGGATTTCTCCATCGCGAAGAACACGTGGAGGGGCCTGATGCGCCAGCGGGATAAGCTGGCGCATATTGCTGTGGAGCGTGTCCGCGCGGAGCTGGACCGCATCGTCGAGGGGCCGCATCCTCTGCGCGGCCTAGGCATGCTAGCGCGCTGCGAGCTGCTGGCGCGCGGCAAAGCCCCGTTCCCCTGGACCGGAACCGATATGGCGGCTGCTGCCGCCTTAACGGCCGGGATCGGGGAACTGGAGAGCGCCCGCCTGCGGTGGGCGCTTCTCCTCCATGCCCTGAAGCAGTCGGCCCAAGAGGCCGATGTGCTGCTGCGGGCATGGACGTTCTCGGGGACGACGCGGAGCGGCGTCGTCCAGGTGCTGCGGGTCCGCGAAGCTTGGACCGCTGCGCTAGAGGGCATGCCGCCGGATATGGGCGGCATGGAAGGTCTGCGGCGGCAATGGATCGCCGCCGTGCTGGCCTTCGGCGTGGAAGCCGCCGAAGGGTGGCTCTCGCTGCTGGCGATACTGCCAGCAGCCGCACCTACTCTTCCCACTGCGGCCTCTTCTGCCTTTTCCATCGTGGAATCGCCAGAGGCTGCAACCGCACCTGCCGCTGTAAATGTACAAGCGGCAAGAGAATGGATCGCGCAAATGCCGCTAACCAGCCTTTCGGAGCTTGAGATTACAGGCAATGAGCTGCTGGAGTCTTTGGACAAACGTCCGGGACCATGGCTCGGCAAAATGTTAAATGGACTCCTGCAAGCGGTCGCTTCAGGTGATTTACCTAACGATAAACAATTATTGCTGCTTGAAGCAAAAAGGATGGATGGACATGAGCGATGATAAAGCGCTGTCGCTAACTGAGCTGAAGCGAGAGACCTCCGCTTCGAATTGGATAGGCAACGTTCAGTTGCTGGAATCTGTGGTGTCCACTCAAGAAGAAGCTAAGTTTTTAGCGGAAAACGGCGCGCCGGAAGGAACAACCGTCATCGCAGAAGAACAGACGGGTGCCCGAGGCCGAATGGGAAGAAAGTGGTTCTCTCCCCGTGGCAAGGGCATTTGGATGAGTATTGTGTTACGGCCCCAATTACCCTTGTCGGAGACTCCGCAGCTGACATTGCTGGCTGGAGTTGCCGTCTGCAAGGCAATTCGACGGGTGACCGGTGTAGATGCCGGCATCAAATGGCCGAATGATCTGCTCGCAGGCGGTCGTAAGATTTGTGGAATTTTACTCGAATCTTCTCTAAGAGAAGGGGAGCTTCATTATTGCATTGCTGGAATTGGCATTTCCGCGAACATGACAGAGGAAGATTATCCCGATCATCTGCAGGAGGTCGCCACTTCACTTCGGATTGAGCGGGGGGGTGCTCCAGTTGACCGTTCTGAGCTGGTAAGGGCGGTTTTGGACGAACTGGATATGCATTACAATCTGTACATGAAGCAAGGTTTTAAACCTATAAAGGAGCTTTGGGAGTCCATGTCTGTGACTTTGGGGCGCCAGATCGCACTGAACAGCCCTCAGGGGCGTTCTGAAGGTGTGGTAGTGGGTTTGGATGAAATAGGTGGTCTACTGCTTAAAAACAGCTCAGGAGAGATCTCTAACGTATGCTCAGGTGAAATTGAACTTTTATAAGATTTATTTATATGACAGGGGTATCATCCCTTGTCATATTTTTTTCGTGTAATTCCGCGCTCTTTTTGATATACTATGGGTCGGAGGCGGTATCGTTTATCGAACTGTACTCTTGAATTGTAGAACTTTTTATATTTTTTATTACTGAAAGTACCTTCATAACTGCGTTTGACGGTTACGTTGGATTCTGCTCTGAGCCGTAAGGACCGAGACAGAAGGGACGATCGCAAGTGACTCTTTTTTGCCCTTCGGACCTTTTTAGCAAATGATTGCTAAAAGGTTTTTTTGTTGCGATTTTTACGGGCAGGTTACTTAAAAAAGGAGGACGAAAAGAGAAATGACAAACAAACAAGCACTAAATATTGTAAAAATGAAAAAAATGAAAGCAGAAGGTGTGCCACTGAGCATGCTGACCGCTTATGATTATCCATCTGCAGTTCTTGCAGAAGAAGCAGGTATCGACCTTATTTTGGTTGGTGACTCTCTTGGGAATGTAGTCCTTGGATACAATACAACTTTACCGGTAACGATTGAAGATATGGTGTACCATACCCGCTCGGTAACTCGAGGAGCACAAAGTACATTTATCGTGGCTGATATGCCATTTATGACGTATCACGGGAGTATAGATGAAACCCTGCGGGGTGTGCGCAGATTGATGCAGGAAGGGCGGGCTCATGCCGTCAAAATGGAAGGTGGACTTGAGATTTGTGAGACTGTAGCTACGGTTGTGGCTGCGGGAGTCCCTGTGCTGGGACACATCGGGCTTACTCCTCAATCCGTGAATATGATTGGTGGCTACCGGATTCAAGGCAAAGACGCCAAGGATGCCCAACGCCTGATGGATGAAGCTAAGGCGCTTGAGGCAGCAGGTGCTTTTGCAATCGTTTTGGAGCTGGTAACGGAAGAAGTAGCCCATGCAATCTCTGAAGCGCTTAGCATCCCAACCATTGGGATTGGTGCAGGCCGTTACTGTGATGGACAGGTATTGGTTTTCCATGATTTGCTGCGTTATGCCTCACCTTATCGTGAGAAACGTTTTGTCAAAACCTATGCGGATGTGGGTAATGTGATCCGTGAGGGCATCAGCCAGTATGTGAAGGAAGTGAAGGAACGTTCCTTCCCAGATGAAGGTCACGTTTTTAATGCAGATGAAACAGTCTTGGAATCTTTATATGGCGCTGCCAGAAAGGAAGGGAAATAAATGAGAGTGGTCAGAAGCATTGAGCAGCTGCGCGAAGCTTTGGAGTATATGAGACAAGGCGGGCACGCCCCGATTGGGTTCGTTCCTACGATGGGATACTTGCATGACGGACATGCCAGTCTGCTTCGCCGGGCTGGAGAAATGAGCAACACAGTGGTAATGAGCATTTTTGTGAATCCTTTGCAATTCGGGCCAAACGAGGATTATGATTCCTATCCGCGTGACGAGCGTCGTGATTTGGAACTCGCTGAACGTGAGGGAGTAGATATTGTATTTATCCCCAGTGTGGAAGAAATGTATCCGCAGCCTACTCGGACTACTGTCTCGGTATCGGAGCTTACTACCCGGCTATGTGGGGCTTCCCGCCCTGGGCATTTTGATGGTGTAACCACAGTGGTTAATAAATTCTTCAATATTGTACAGCCGGATTATGCTTTCTTTGGGCTGAAGGATGCTCAACAAGTTGCTGTCCTTCGCCGAATGGTGTCCGATCTTAATATGAATGTCGAAATTATCCCTTGTCCGATCGTTCGTGAAGGGGATGGACTTGCGCTCAGCTCACGTAACGTATTCTTGTCTCCAGAGGAGCGTAGTCAGGCATTGGTGTTATCTCGTTCCTTACGTGAAGCACGTCAGTCTATTGAAGAAGGAAAAGTAAGAACCGTTGCTGAAGTGCGGGAATTGTTGACATCGGTTATTTCCAGCTCTCCTCTAGCGGTGATTGATTATGCGGAGATCCTAACATTCCCTGATCTTGAAGGATTAGAGGATGAAGCTCTTTTATCAGAAGTGGATGGGGAAATTATTATAGCGCTTGCCGTGAAGTTTGGCAGAACACGCTTGATTGATAATAATGTATTTATTCCAAAGGAGGTTGCTGCACTTGTTTAGACATATGATGAAATCCAAAATTCACCGCGCAACAGTAACGGAAGCGAATTTGAACTATGTGGGCAGTATTACCATTGATGAGAGCTTGATGGAAGCCGCGGACATTCTTGAGAATGAAAAAGTTCAAATTGTGGATAACAACAATGGTTCGCGACTGGAGACCTATGTAATTCCTGGACCGCGTGGAAGCGGAGTGATCTGTCTCAATGGTGCCGCAGCTCGTCTTGTTCAGCCGGGCGATACAGTAATTATCATTTCGTATGCGATGTTGTCCTCGGAAGAACTGGAGTCACATAAGCCAACGGTGGTATTCGTGGATGAGAATAACAAACCAGTGAAGCTGGCTGATCATGAATTGCATGCTACAATCGCTTAATGTATGGACTTACGCCATGTAATGAATGGCAGGGATGAAAGACCCCGATCTCGCAGAAAATGAAGTCAGGCAAGCTGAACTGATTTCATCTTCAGTAAGGGGGGATAGCCCATGTTTCAACATTTGTTTGCTGAAATGAACAAGGTGCTTCAGGAGATCGTAACAGATTACCCTACAGCGGAGGGTGCCCGCCGGAACGAGCTTTTATGCAATTATAATATGCTGCATAGACTGAGCGATAAAGTGATGGATGAATGGCTCGCTTTTGCTGAGAAGCTAAGTCACTTTCGCGAAAGTGCGGATTTTACAGCAGTGGTCGAAGAGGAAGTGCCGGAACAGGAAGCACCAGAGCTGTGTATGGATTCCTTTGTAAGAGGTCAGGGATATTATAAGCTGCTGATGTATGGAAAGTGTATTGATCAGTTTAAAGAAGTTATTGCGCAATACCCGGATAGCTTGGCTGCTCGATTATATTTAGCCATCTCTTATCTGCAGGAAGGTGACGGTGAAGCCGCTTGGAGTCATCTGAACCATATGCTGGGCTTGATACGGGAGACCAAGCTGAAAGCCATGGTATATAATGCTTTAGGCTGCATACGAGCCTCACAGGAACGTTTTAATGAAGCGCAGGAATTGTTTGACCTTGCCTTGCAGCATGACCCGGCGCTTCCGGAGCCAAACGTTAACTTAGAGGTATGCCGCCGTCGTGGAGGGAAGCTGCATTTTGGAAATCAGCTGGTTTCCCTTTTGTAAAAGAATAACGGTTTTGGAAATTTCTATTCAAGCGATGCATCCCCTGAACCAGTGGTGTGCATCGCCTTTTTTCGCAACTTCTGTTATGCTGATTAAGAGTCTCAATTGAAAGGGAATAGAATTATAATGAAATTTGCCGTGCTTGATTTTGAAACAACAGGAACCCAATCCGTGGGTGAAATTATCCAGGTTGGCCTTGCAATTATAGAAGAAGACCGGTCCATCTCCCGGGTATATGGTTCCTATGTCAAGCCCGGAACGCCGATTCCTCCTTTTATAACAGGTCTGACGGGGATTACCGATGATGATGTGAAGGATGCGCCTGAGCTGGATGAGATGATGATGGAGCTAGTTCCGCTCTTGGATGATGTTGTGCTTGTAGGGCATAATGTCGCTTTCGACTTCCATTTTTTACAAAATGCTTTAGATCGTTGTGGTTATTTGCCATTTCAAGGGCGGATTTTGGATACGATTGATTTTCTGAAAATTTGCTTTCCTTCGCTCACATCTTATCAGCTAGGCTCTGTCAGTGCTCATTTTGGAGTGACACATGATCGTCCGCATCAGGCAGATAGTGATGCACTTGCGACTGCTTTAGTGCTGTTGAAATGTCTGGAGGAGCTCTACGAGCTGCCGCTGCTTACGATCCAGAGACTCTGTGAGCTGTTTACCGAAGAGGATAGTGATCTGGGCTGGTACTTTGATGGTCTGCTGCGAGAGCGGGAAGCGGAGACGCTACAGCCCGAAGGTGATCTGACTTTCTATCGTCAATTAGCGCTTGCAGTAGGAGACTGGACGGAGTTAGCGCCACCTAGAGATGAGCATGCTGAGAATCCGCTAGCGAATTTATCTTTTACTGATTATATGGACGAAGTAACCAAACGACTTAAAGACACATTACCGCAGTATGAAAGCCGGGAAGCTCAGGATATTATGATCAATGAGGTGATGACGGCACTTGCCGAAGACAAACACCTACTGATCGAAGCGGGCACAGGAACCGGTAAATCGCTCGGTTATTTGTTGCCTGCCATTTATCAAAGCGTTCGCACCAATGAAAAAGTCATGGTCAGCACTCATACCATTAATCTGCAGGATCAATTGCGCGAGCGGGATATCCCTTTGTTAACGCAGGTAGTTCCTTTTCCGTTTAAAGCTGCTATTTTTAAGGGAAGAGGACATTATTTGTGTCTGCGTAAGTTTGAGCATAAAATTAATAAAAAGGACTTTATAAGCCCAAGGGAAGATGCGCTTACTGCAGCTCAGATGATCGTATGGCTCACTCAAAGTGAATCAGGGGATGATGAAGAGCTGAATTTAAGCGGCCGGGGCGGTGATTTCTGGGAGACGGTGGCAAGCGATACCGATTCCTGTCTGGGCCGTTCCTGCCCGTGGTTCCGCAAATGCTATTATCATAGGGCCAAGCATGAAGCTGGGATTGCTGACGTGGTTATTACGAACCATTCCAAGCTATTCGCAGATGTTAAAGCTGGGCACCAGCTGCTTCCGGCTTACGAGCATCTTGTAATTGATGAAGCACATCATTTAGAAGATGTGGCTGGTAAACATCTTGGCATGCATATGAAGCATTTCACTGTGGCACACACGTTATCGCGACTGTATAAAGATAGCCGAAACGGACAGCTTCCTGCTCTGCGCCAGATCTTACAGTCGTCAGGCAGTGAAGAGGCTTCAGAATGGAGCGGAGTCATCGATCGGATCTACCCGGATCTGCTTACCGTCAAAGAAACCTGGGATGCACTCAGCGACAAGCTGTTCAGCCTTTTGCCGGAACGCAGTGATGCAGCAGCAGGGGAAGCGGGGCAACTGGTTATGCGTTTGCTTCCTGCCCGTAAGCCGAAGGATTGGGATGAATTAGTTGCGCTTGAGAACACTATGAATCTGACGTTAAGCGCCATCATCCGTAAGGGTGATAAAATGCTTAATGAGATGCGTGACCAGGAAAGCCAATCCTCAGCAGACAGTCTTGTTACTGATATTAGCGGTTTATTTAAGGATTTGGCTTCCATACGTGAGCAAGTAAGATTCTTTATGGGGCTGAATGACGATAATGTAGTATATTGGCTGGAGGCAAATGGAAATTACCGCAGCAAATCACTGCAGATGTATGCCGTCCCTGTGGATGTTAGCAGCCAGCTTAAAGAGTTGTTCTTCGATAAGAAAAAAAGCATCGTGCTTACCTCGGCGACGCTGTCTGTAGATAAATCTTTTCAGTTTATGATTGATAATCTCGGACTTAACGAAGCTGCGGAAGAGGGACGTCTAATGACCTCACTCCTTCCATCTCCCTTTAAGTATCGCGAGCAGGCGCTGCTAGTTATACCGCGTGATTTTCCTAGTGTGAAGGGCAGTGTGGGCGATGCTCGATTTGTCGATACACTCGTACAGTCGTTAGCAGAAGCTGCCAAAACAACACGTGGGCGGATGCTGGTTCTGTTTACTTCTTATAAAATGCTGCGTCAGGTATATGATCCGCTTAAAGAGGCTTTGGCCTCACAAGAGATTACGGTGCTTGGTCAAGGCGTGGAAGGTGGCAGCCGGAGCAAGCTGATCCGCCGCTTTCAGGACAGTGCAGCATCCGTTCTGCTGGGGACGAGCAGCTTCTGGGAAGGTGTAGATATTCCAGGTGAAGCACTGACTTGCCTGGCCATCGTGAGACTTCCGTTTCAACCGCCGAATCACCCGTTGGCGGAAGCGAAGTCGGAGTTATTGCAGGCTCAGAAGAAGAATCCATTCATGAAATTGTCTGTTCCTCAAGCGGTTATTCGTTTTAAGCAGGGATTCGGAAGACTGGTTCGCACGGCGCAGGATCGCGGAATAGTTATTGTTTATGATACAAGGGTTATTGAATCTCATTACGGGAAGTATTTCCTTTATTCATTGCCTGGTCCCAAAATGGAGCATATGCTGACTGATCAAATGGTCCCCCGCATAGCGGAATGGCTAGAGGATGGCGGCGCTTCTTAAAATGCTCGTCTTCAGTTTAGCTCCTCCTTATCCTTAAGGGCGGTAAGTTACAGTACCGCCCTTAATAAGGAGAGGTATACGTTAGAATATGGATTTTCACAAGAACATTACTATTTTTAGGAGGAAAAATATGAAATCGGATAAAATATCAGAAGCCGTTGTTCGCAGACTACCTGTGTATTTGCGTTTTTTGAATGATCTCCAGAATCGCGAAATATTAACAGTTTCCTCTCAGGAACTTGGACAAAAGCTTGATCTTAATCCCGCACAGATTCGTAAGGATTTAGCGTATTTTGGTGACTTCGGCAGAAAAGGTATCGGCTATGATGTAACGTATCTTATTGAGAAAATCCGTCATATTCTGAAGCTGGATCAACAGCTTAATGTAGCTTTAGTAGGGGCAGGTAATCTCGGACATGCCTTGTCTAATTACAATGCATATCTCAAAGATACTATGAAAATCACGGCTATATTTGATTCGTACGCTCCTAAGGTTGGACGTAAGATCAACTCCCTTACTGTGCAACCGATGGATGAACTAGGCAGCACGATTCGTGAGCAAGGTATTCGCATTGCCATTATTACCGTACCTGATTCAGAAGCTCAAAATGTAGCAGATATTCTCATTTCTTCTGGGATTGAAGCAATTTTGAACTTTGCCCCTGTGATTCTGAAGACACCACCGAATATCCGGGTGCATGCAGCTGATTTTACAACTGATCTGCAAAGTCTTGCTTATTACTTGCGGGATGGAAAGGAAGAAAGCGAACATGAACAACAATAAAACGATAATTAAGGGCGGGTATTTTCTGACTCCGGGAACGGATGAGCCGGTTCTGAGTGGATATATGACTATTGAAGATGATTTAATCACTTACATAGGAAAAGAAGAGCCTCAGATGGAAGCTGGAGTGCAAGTGGTTGATGGCAGCCGTCTGCTGTTCATGCCTGGACTTGTAAACACACATGGTCATGCGGCGATGTCTTTGCTGCGTGGATATGGAGATGATTTAGCGCTACAAGTGTGGCTTCAGGAGAAAATGTGGCCGATGGAGGAAAAGTTCACCGGTGATGATGTATACTGGGGAACCTCCTTATCTGTATTGGAAATGCTGAAGGGTGGAACTACGACCTTCCTCGATATGTATGATCACATGGACCGAGTAGCTGAGGTAGCTGAGTTATCAGGTATCCGTTCCGTATTGATGCGTGGTGTGATCGGGTTATGTCCAGAGGATGTACAGAATCACAAGCTTGCGGAAGCGATTTCTTTTGCCCGTAACTGGCATGGAAAGGCTGACGGTAGAATTACTACTATGATCTCACCGCACGCCCCTTATACTTGCCCTCCGGACTTCCTGGTTAAGTTCGTGCAGGCAGCGCATGATCTGGATTTACCGATGCATACGCATATGTCCGAAACGAAACGTGAAGTGGAACAAAATGTGGCGGATTACGGGTTGCGTCCTGTAGCTCACTTAGAGAATCTTGGAATGTTCACACGTCCCTCGATAGTTGCACATGGTGTTCATTTAAATGATGAAGAGATTGAGATCTTGGCTCGCCATAATGTGGGTGTCTCTCATAATCCGGGCAGTAATTTGAAGCTGGCTAGCGGAGTGGCTCGGGTTACTGATCTTCTAAAAGCTGGTGTGAAGGTGTCTCTTGGCACGGATGGCGCGGCAAGCAACAATAACTTGGATATGTTTGAAGAGATGCGGCTTGCAGCTCTCATTCATAAGGGTGTCAGCGGTGATCCAACGGCTGTTCCAGCTCCAGAAGCTCTACGTATGGCTACAGAATATGGCGCCCAGTCCATCTTTTTAAATAATGTAGGCAGACTTGCTGTTGGGATGAAAGCTGATTTCATTGCAATTGATATAGATCAGCCGCATTTGCTGCCACACACAGATCTGTTGTCTCATGCAGTTTACTCTGCTAGCGCTAAGGATGTTGAGCATGTGTGGGTGAATGGTAAACAGGTCATCAAGCATGGACAATGCTTAACCCTGGATGAGGAAGCTATCCGGCGTAAAGCGCAAGAAGCCTTCGAAGGTTTATTGAAGCGTTAAGTCTGGAGAATAACGAATAAATAATAGGCTGCGACTTTTTGCTTTTAGCAAAAGTTGCGGCCTTTTGTACATTTTAAGGCTGGGAAAGCTAGAAAATTATGAAATTTTGGATAAACACGCGGGTGTGTTATATAATCAAAAAAGATATATTACTAGAAAGGGAGCTGTACCTTGAAGAAAAGGAAAAAATGGATCCTCCTGGGGTCAGTTCTGATTCTGCTCCTGGGGTTTGGACTTATCCAGTTCTATGCCTATATTATGAAAGATCAATGGAACGAGCGGGATATCGCCAAGGATGTTGCCAAAACCAGAGCGGGTCTAACAGAGGTAACCAAAGCACAAAAATCGGTTTGGGATGAAAATGCAGTGTACTGGGTTTTAACAGGAAAAAATGAAGCCGGGACTGCTCTTATGGTCTGGGTCCGCTTTACGGTAGATGGAAAATTTGCTGAAGGCGACGACGCAGTGTTTGCTGAGGAACTAAGTAAAGGAACCTCAGAAGCCCAAATACGCGGCATTATCAAAGCTGATCTTCCGGACATAACGATTGAACGCTTGCTGCCGGGAGTATATAACGGAGAGTATGCTTGGCAGCTTTTTTATAAACAGAGCGGTCGGTATTATTATCAATTTTATCGGTTTTCGGATGGGTCCCGAATGGGTGAAGGTTACAGTTTACCTAAAAGTTAAGCCGAACATAAGGAAATTAAGGGTGGCAATGTAAACAAGCGAACTTATTATAAGTTCGCTTGTTTACATTTATTTGATGTACAAAAGTGATATACTAAGTGATATACTGAATGGGTGGTTATCACCGAATATTCTCTTAAATTCACATACAAAAATAGGCCGATTGATTAAAAATCAAGGCCGGTTTTGTCGAAAACGAGGAATATATTTGGTATTGATGGAAATATTTAAAAAATTAAATTTTAAATATATTCACATTTATTTTGAAATTAGTATATACACCTGTGATATACTACTACTTGTAATTAGAACAGCAATAAGAGACTTCAGTCTCTCTGATGAGCTCTCAAGTAGCTATAAATTATTATACTGAGCTTTATATTTTGTCATCTTTGAGAGGAGGACGTTTCTTGAAATTACGTCTTGTACCTGTGCTGATAACGTCTCTACTGTCGGCTACTCTATTGTTTGGTGGCTTCTTTTTGTATCGTCAGTTTGCAATGCAGGAACCACTTCAGAAGATTGTATCTCAATATGAGGGCGTCAATGATTCTCATATCAGTATTAACCGCAATGAGGTCACTTTGAAACTTGATCTCCAGCCAGGCACGAAATTACGTGAACTGGTTCAGTACGTCTCTAAAGAAGGAAAATCGATGATTGATGGACGTACACTGAAACTTGATGTAGAACAGAACTCCAGTGAACTGCTGGATGAATACTGGGATAAAGCGATGTTCTCTGTAGCTGAAGCCATGGAGAGCCGTAAATATACACTTATACCCACAGAACTTGATGGACTCAAAGCGCAATATCCGCAATATAAAAATGTGATAGCCTCAACAGAAATTGACGACAATAATGTCTATGTAAGCTTAAGTAATGGAAAAGAAAGCAAATTTATTATTTTGCCGCGCAAACCTGCGACATTGGGGGTATGGAATAATGCCTAAATACCTTAAAGAAATTCTAATCGGATTTGTTCCTGTCTTGTTTATTTTTATGGCTTTTCTAGGCATTAATATATTCCCGATTGTAATTGCTGCTGGGATGCTCACGGCTTTACTTATCATTGCTCATTTAAGAGGCGGACTTGCGGTAAATGCAGGTGCCGGGAAGAAACGCAAGAAGGATGGACCTTCAAAGCTTACTTTTGAAGAAATTGGCGGGCAAGACAATGCAAAGCAGGAGCTTCGTGAAGCGTTGGATTTTCTGATCCGGCATGAGGAAATCAGCAAATTCGGGATTCGGCCTTTGAAAGGGATTCTGCTTACAGGCCCTCCAGGAACAGGTAAGACCCTTATGGCTAGAGCAGCAGCACATTATACGAACTCTGTATTTGTGGCAGCATCAGGCAGTGAGTTTGTAGAAATGTACGTAGGTGTCGGTGCCGGCCGTATTCGCGATTTGTTTAAGGATGCCCGTACCCGCGCCCTTAAGGAAAACAAGCAAAGCGCTATTATTTTCATAGATGAAATTGACGTAATTGGCGGTAAGCGTGAAGGCGGACAGCAGCGAGAATATGATCAGACCTTGAATCAGCTGTTGACCGAGATGGACGGGATCTATAACAACGAAACGCCGCGCATTCTGCTGGTAGCAGCCACTAACCGTAAAGAAATGCTTGATTCAGCATTGCTGCGTCCTGGACGGTTTGACCGTCATATTCAAGTCGACATGCCTGATAAAAAAGGCCGTAAATCGATTCTCGAATTGCATGCCAAAAATAAGCCGCTTCATGTAAATGTGAACCTCGACAAAATTTCCGAAGAAGCCTATGGTTTTTCCGGTGCTCAGCTCGAAAGTGTTATGAATGAGGCAGCAATTTATATGATGCGTGAGGAATTGACAGAGGTTGAGCAGCGGCATCTGTCGATGGCGATTGACAAGGTTATGATGGGGGAAAAAACGGACAGAGAAACTAACCACGAAGAGAAAAAACGGGTGGCGATCCACGAATTGGGACATGCCATTATGGCAGAGCTGCTGCGTCCGGGAAGTGTTAGTCAGGTTACGCTGACTCCGCGGGGGCAAGCCCTTGGTTATGTACGTCACAATCCTCAGCAAGAGCAGTATTTGTACACCAAAGATTATCTCGAAGATCAGATTATGATCGCACTTGGTGGAGCGGCTGCAGAAGAAATGTATTATGGCGGACGAAGCACTGGTTCGCGTGGCGATTTTGATCAAGCCCTGAATATTGTCGAAACCATGATGAAATCCGGATTAACTTCGTTGGGTATCGCCAAGCTGGAAATGGTTACCACCGAAGAGCTTATGAAGGAAAACAGTAAAATATTGGATGAATTGATGGTGCGTACTCACGACCACCTTGAAAAGCAACGAAATGTATTTGATTACTCCCTTGACATTTTAATGAAGGAAGAAGTGCTCTCTGGAGAGCAATTTCGATGTCAATTTCGTGACAGCGTGCGTTTACCAGCATAAATATTTATGCTGGTTATTTTTTTTTACTTTTCAGGCATGCTAAGATATCATTATATGTCGGGCTTTATAAATTTTTGCGACAGACAAGGTACAATACAAAAGTATAGATACCTGAAAGGATGGAGACTTTTTTATGAATTTCAAGAAAATTGGTGTCATCGGCGGTGGCACAATGGGACAAGGGATTGCCGAAATGCTGGCAGCCAAGGGCCTGGATGTATTGCTGGTGGAGAAAACCCCTGAGAAACTGGACTACTCCTACGAAATGATCGAGACAAGTCTAGATAAGCAACTGGAGAAATGGGCGATCACTCAAGCTGAGAAGAAGCTGATTCTTAGCCGCATTCAAAAAGTGACACATTTCGCAGAGCTGAGCTCTTGTGACATGGTTATCGAAACAATCGTTGAGGATTTAGAAGAAAAGAAAAAAATATTAAATCAACTGGATCAAGTATGTCCAAACCACATTATTCTTGCCAGCAATACGTCAACACTTAGCTTGACTGAACTTGCAAGTTCTACAATGTATCCGGAACGCGTGATCGGAATGCATTTCATATACCCTGTAGCTAAAGTGGATCTTGTTGAAATTGTACGCGGTCTGAAAACTTCAGATGCTACTTTTGAAGATACAAAATCCTTTGTTGATGAAATTGTTGAGAAAAAAGGTGTAATGATTTATGAATCCCCAGGATTTGTAACATCACGCCTCATTTGCTTGTTTATCAATGAAGCTATGCACGTGCTGCAAGAAGGCGTTGCCTCCGCACAGGATATTGACGATGCTATGCGTATTGGTTATCAATTCCAATATGGACCGCTTGAAATGGCTGACAGATTCGGTCTGGATTCGGTTCTTGCTGCACTTGAAAATATGTTCCGTGAATATGGTGAGCTGAAATATCGTCCTTCCACGATCCTTAAGAAGATGGTGCGTGCAGGACAATTGGGTATGAAATCAGGCGAAGGCTTCTTCCAGTACGACAAGGATGGTGACCGTATATGAATATTCTAGTAATTAACTCCGGTAGTTCTTCTTTAAAATATCAATTGTACAATATGGCTGATGAATCCGTTTTGGCTAAAGGTTTGGTGGAACGTATCGGGATGGATTCCTCCATTCTGAACCATAAACCTACTGGTAAAGCTGAAGTAACAGAAGTAAGTGAAATTTTGGAGCATAACACAGCGATTCGTAAAGTTCTAGCTTGCCTAACGGATAAAGAGCATGGCGTTATTGAATCCATTAAAGAAATCAATGCTGTGGGTCACCGTGTAGTACATGGTGGTGAATTCTTCAAAGCTTCCGCACTTGTGGACGCTGATGCCAAGACTAAAATTCGTCAATTGTTTGACCTTGCACCACTGCATAACCCAGCAGCAATGATGGGGATTACGGCTTCTGAAGTAAATATGCCGGGTGTACCGCAGGTTGTTGTATTCGATACTGCATTCCACCAAACAATGCCTGAAAAAGCTTATATGTACGCGATTCCTAGAGTACTGTACAATAAATATAAAGTTCGTCGGTATGGCGCACACGGTACATCACACGACTTCGTAAGCAAAGCTGCTGCGGAGTACTTGGAGCGTCCGTTGGAAGATCTGAAGATCATTACTTGTCATATCGGTAACGGAGGTAGCGTAACTGCAGTTCAAGATGGAGTGTCTGTGGATACTTCCATGGGTATGACTCCTCTGGAAGGTTTGATGATGGGGACTCGCAGTGGTGATCTTGATCCAGCAATTGTTCCTTACGTGATGAATAAGGAAGAATTGTCCGTAGGAGAAGTTAACTCCATGTTGAACAAACATAGTGGACTCCTAGCAATTTCGGGCGTAAGCAGTGATATGCGTGATATTATTGAGGGTATGGAAAAAGGTGAGCCTAATTCCACGCTAGCTTTTGAAATGTATGAGTACCGCTTGCGCAAGTATATCGGTTCTTATGCGGCTGCTATGAACGGTGTAGATGCTATCGTATTCACTGCTGGTGTTGGTGAAAATGCTTCATTGCTACGTGAGAAACTGCTAAATAACCTTACGTTCCTGGGTATTGAGTTGGATGTTGAAGCTAACAAAGTTCGCTCCGGCGACCCGCGTCGTATCTCTACGGTAGATTCCAAAGTGCAGGTGCTTGTAGTTCCGACTAACGAAGAACTTGTCATCGCACGTGATACAAACCGTATTGTGCAAGGAATTAACGGCTAAATTAGAGGAGAGATTGAAGGCATGGCTAACAAGAGTGTAATCAAGAACGTGAATGAACATGTTGGAGAAAGTGTTGTTATCGGTTGTTGGGTAAACAACAAGCGCTCCAGTGGTAAAATTCAGTTCCTGCAGCTTCGCGATGGTACAGGTTATATTCAGGGAGTTGTAGTGAAATCAGAAGTGCCTGAAGAGGTATGGGACGCAGCTAAGAGCCTCACGCAGGAAAGCTCATTGTATGTGACTGGTATTATTCGTGAGGAGCCTCGCAGTCAATCCGGTTTTGAAATGACTGTTACCGGAATTGAACTTCTGCACCTTACAGAGAATTATCCAATTACTCCGAAAGAGCATGGCGTTGATTTCTTGATGGATCACCGTCACCTCTGGCTCCGTGCCTCGAAGCAGCGGGCTGTTCTGGTTATTCGTGCGGAGATTATCCGGGCAATTCAACAGTTCTTCAACGAGAGCGGATTTACAAAGGTGGATCCTCCGATTCTGACGCCAACGTCAGCAGAGGGAACTACTAACTTGTTCCACACGAAATACTTCGATGAGGATGCTTACCTGACCCAAAGCGGACAGTTATACATGGAAGCTGCAGCTATGGCACTGGGCCGTGTATATTCCTTTGGACCAACCTTCCGTGCGGAGAAATCTAAGACTCGTCGCCACTTGATCGAGTTCTGGATGATCGAGCCGGAAATGGCCTTCACAGATCATGAAGAAAGCTTGAAGGTTCAGGAAGAGTTTATTAGCTTCGTAGTGCAATCCGTATTGAAGAATTGCCGTGCGGAGTTGGAAGCGGTAGGCCGCGATATTTCCAAGCTGGAGAATATCAAAGCACCATTCCCACGCATTACTTATGACGATGCGATCAAGTTCTTGAATGATAAAGGCTTTGAAGATATTGCTTGGGGTGATGATTTCGGTGCACCTCATGAAACAGCAATCGCTGAAGCATACGATAAACCTGTATTTATTACTCATTATCCTGCTTCATTCAAAGCGTTCTACATGAAGCCGGATCCAAATCGTCCTGAAGTCGTACTGTGTGCTGATATGATCGCTCCTGAAGGTTATGGAGAGATTATTGGGGGTTCACAGCGGATCGATGATCCTGCACTGCTTGAAGAGCGTTATAAAGAGCACAATCTTTCGATGGATTCTTATAAATGGTACATGGATCTGCGTACTTACGGATCTGTACCTCACTCCGGTTTTGGACTTGGGCTTGAGCGTACTGTAGCTTGGATCTGTGGTCTTGACCATGTACGTGAGACTATTCCATTCCCACGTACACTGTACCGCCTCTACCCATAAGTTCTTAGGATTTGAACAAAGGGGGAAGCACATGGACGGCAAGACATGGAGTACCTGGAGCGAAGGCGTCTCCTTCGGTCTGGAGAACGGAATGGCCGTCATACCTTACGCTTTACTGAAGTATTACCGGAAGCTGAATTTAAGCGGAAGTGAAGCCATGCTGCTGATTCATCTGCTCTCCTTCAGGCAAGTAGAAGGGATTGAGTTCCCTTCTCTGGAGGAGCTTCAGGTTGTAACTGGTCGTAGCATTTCCGTTCTAGCCGGAGAATTGCAGAAGCTCATGAAGGAAGGTTTCATTAGCATCGATGGAGACAACGATGAGCTAAGAGATATCCATTATGAACGCTACAATTTCTCAGGGCTATATGGAAAGCTAGGTGCTTATCTTGCGACAGCTGTACAAGAAAATGAGCAAGATAAGGACAAGGGAGCATATGGAACATCAGCTCCCCGGGCTGCTGCGTCAGGTGGAGGATTCGGAACTCCCCCCACATCTCCTTCTTCACTTGGAGATAAAGAGGAGAGCCGGAATCTATTCAGTATTTTCGAGAAGGAATTCGGGCGCCCGCTGTCTCCAATGGAATGTGAGACGATTTCCAGCTGGGTGGATCAAGACCGATATCCTGAAGAGCTGATTCTATTAGCACTCAAGGAATCCGTATTTGCGGGGAAGGTTCATTTTCGTTATATCGACCGGATATTGCTGGAATGGGCCCGTAACCGGGTCAAGAACGCTCAGGATGTTAAGACGTATACACAAAAATTCCGCAATGGTGGAAGATAGATCGTTTAGGAGAGAACCGTATTGCTTTAGCTATTGCTAGAGTCTGTACGGTTCTTTTTTTATTTTTTTAGATAAGTGCAGGGGTAGGCGAAGATCTCAGCGTCTATTGCTGTGGGAAGGAGGGGAGAGTCATTGAGGAAGAGCTATTAATCAAGCGGATTTGCCAAGGAGACGAAGATGCGTTTCGCCAGTTTGTAAATACATACAGTCAGCATATATACAAAATCACCTATTCTGTATTACGTGAAGCCAAAGGGGCTGAAGACGCTGCTCAGGAAGCTTTTCTTCAGATGTATAAATCTCTCCCTGACTACCGTTATCAAGGCTTAAAATCATGGATTACGCGGATCGCCTTAAATAAGGCTATTGATGCCAAACGTAAACGTGATCGGCTACGAGAGTTACCTGTTGACTATGAGCTTGTGCTGAGCCAGACACCTTCTAATGAGGAGGATGTACTAGCCACTGTTGTCCGTCGTGACCGGATGAATCGTCTGTCGGGTGAGATCAACAATTTACCGGAGGGTCATCGGGAAATTATGGTGGCTTATTATCTGGAAAATAAAAAATATGAGCAAATTGCTGCTGAAAATGAAATTACTCTGAAGACGGTGGAGTCCAGACTATATAGGGCGAGACAATGGATGCGAAAACATTGGAAGGAGGACGAATGGCTATGATGAAGAGTGGAGAAAACCTAATTCGCCGCGAGCAGGCAAAAGCTTATCTTGAAGGGCAAGAAGATAGTATAGAGCGAGAAGAATGGGAACTAATGCTGCTCAAGGATGAAGACACATTTGTTTCATACATGGAGATGCTGGATGAGCTAAAGGAGGATCTGCCTTCATTGGAGAATTCGTCTGCTTTTACAGAGAGAGTTATGGGAGATTGGGTTGCTACGGTGAGATCTTCAGTAGTCATAGAAGAAGTAGCGGGGAAAGAAGAAGGATCACGGCGTTATCGCTGGTATGAAAAAACAATCTTTCATTATGCCGTTGCTGCTTCGTTAACGCTGTTGATTATGTCTTCCGGGATGTTTGATAAGTTACTCACGGGTGAAATGGAGCTTATTGTCCCTAAGAAAGATAATTCGCCATCTTATAGCGAACAATTCATGCAAGCCACCAGCGGATGGTTGAGCCGGATTATGGACGGAAGACAGAAATGAGAGGAGAAATGAACAATGCAACAGCAGCGTAATAAAATTAAGGGTCTTTTTCTTAATATGATTCCTGGAGCAGGTCATTATTATATGGGAAGACGCCCACAAGGGATTGTTTATTTTTTGCTAAGCTTTGGTGTGTTATTTATGTCATTCTTAATCGCTATGGCTGAAGGGGATGAGGGAATTCTGGCATTGGGAGTGATCGGATTCTTACTTCTATGGATCCTTTCGATGATTCATCTGGTAATTAAATTACTGCAAATGCCCACTCCAATTGTAGCGCCTGATGGATCAATGCTGGATTTTAGTTCTACTATGCCCGTAAAGACGGAGGATAATGAACGTGTGCATGTCATCTTATTGTCTTTCATTCCTGGATTGGGTCATTTTCATATGGGGCTGATGCAGCGTGGACTATCCTTTCTGATTTCTTTTTTCGGATTCATGACCGTTATGTTGTTCTTGGCCGGAATTACTTCGAGTGATGCATTTTTGCTGCTGTTTGGAGTATTGCCAGTAATTTGGCTGTATTGCATGTTTGATGCAGTTCAGTTGATCCATCGTAAACAAGCAGGAGAAATGCTTGTTGACCGCACATTATTCGAAGAGATGGAGGCTGGACGTGAGGAAGGACGACGCAGCAAAGTATTAGCGACATTACTATCCGCATTTCCTGGTGCTGGACAGATGTATCTGGGACTGCAAAAAAGAGGGCTCCAGCTCATGCTTCTTTTCTTAGGAAGTATTTATGTCATGGATCTATTGCGGTTAACATTGCTCTTTTTCCTTATCCCGGTCATTTGGTTCTATAGCTTATTCGATGGCTTACAGTTAGTTAGCCGATATGGACGTGAACCTTTGCAGGATAAGCCGGTTATCGAAGGTTTCTTAAATCATCAAGGCTGGCTCGGAGCAGTCCTGATGTGTCTCGGATTATACTTTATTGTTGTGAATGTCGCAGTTCCTGCCATCGATATCAGATTTCCAGAATGGCGGCTGGAATATCGCGTAAATGAATATTTTAAGACCATTGTCGTCTCCGTGTTATTGATTGGTGGTGGGGTGAAGCTGATGACTGGAAGTAAGAATAATAAGAGTAGAAAAGGGGCGGGGGGTCAATCTTGAATAATCCAGTAGAAGTAGAGCCGGGAGTCATGGTAACTAGCGAGTTTCCAGTGAACGAAGGGAAATCTAGAAGTTGGCGTGTAGGTACGTTGTCGATGGGACTGAGCCTTTTATTTCTGGGGGCATTAATAATGGTCTCTCAGTGGAAAGGAGCGGATGTGTTCGAGACAACGCTTGCTTGGTGGCCGCTCATTTTTATCTTACTTGGTTTAGAAATTGTAATTTACACCTTATGGTTCCGTGGTAAAGGGAAAATGTACTATGATGTGCTAAGTGTTCTGTTCGTCGGATTTCTGGCAGTGTGCTGTTTAGTATTCGCAGGAGTCAGCTCTTTAGGATTAACACAAGAACTTAGACATGTGATCTCATCTACGGAGGAGAATTATTCCTTGCCGGAATGGAAGGGGAATGTTCCAGGTGTAGGCACACTTATAATCCAGGCTGCTGAACCTTATGGAATTATGGTTGATCGAACGGCTGGGAACGAGTTGAATGTATTTGGGAGTTATTCCACGGCAGAAGGGCAACTCAAGCAAGAGCAAGAGAAGCGGCTGTTGCAAACTAAACAAGTCGGAGACACATTTTACGTCATTTTAGGAGACATACCTAGACATCTAGTATTCGATAACTCCAGGAATGCATTGAACGTGACCATTGCGGCTCCTGTAAATCTAAAGGTAATCGTAAGAGATAATTATGGAAATGTTGTAACAAGATAAAAAAAAGATCGCTTCCCACCCGATGAGGGGATGGACTGCGATCTTTTTTTGGTTAAGAACGAAGCTCTTTCTCTAGGGCAGCACCCATTTCACGTGAGCGCTCGGCACATCGGTTAACTGCAGCAATCACAGTTTCAAAGAATTCCCCTCGTTCAAGCACTTCTATAGCTGCTTGTGTTGAACCGTTAGGGGAAGTAACCTTCTTACGGAGTGCTGCGGGTTCTTCTCCCGTCTGTTGTACCATTCGGGCAGCACCCAGCACTGTTTGAACAGTTAATTCGGTGCTTTGATCAAGTGGCAGCCCACCACGGATACCAGCGGCGATCATGGCTTCCATCATGTAATAGATATACGCAGGCCCGCTGCCTGAAATTCCGGTCAAGGTTTCCATACGTTCCTCATCAATGACTGTTGTAAGCCCGACAGCCTCAAAGATATTAAGAGCAAGGCGACGGCCTCTTTCGTCTACTTCTTTGGAGAAGGCTAGACCAGTGGCACCCAGACCGATGGAACTGGAAGTGTTAGGCATTGTGCGAACAATAGGCTGTGCTTTGCCAAGTAGACCTTGCATGGTGCGAATAGATAGACCTGCAATGACAGAAACTACGATCTGATCCGGAGAAAGAATTGGACCTAGTCCGCGTAAGGATTCTGCAGCATCTTTAGGTTTCATTGCCAGTACTATTACTGGTGCGTTCCGTAAGTATTCTATTTTTTGTTCGGGATCATTTGTGCCTATTACACCATAACGGCTTTTTAGTTCTGCCAGACGTTCACTGCTGCTGCGATTGAGCATGATGACATTATCGGACTTCACGATATTGCGGCTAATCATCCCGCGAACGATGGCTTCTGCCATGGAGCCTGCGCCATAAAAAACAATATTATGATTCATGAGTGGAACTGATGGATGCTGACACATGGCTAAAATCCTCCTAAAAGTTGTGTGATAGAAAACTTAAACGTGTATACTAACCCCGAATTTGTCCCGTTCCGTAGATCTTATATTTGGTTGAAGTTAGAGCAGGCAGACCCATCGGGCCACGAGCGTGGAGTTTCTGGGTACTGATACCAATCTCTGCACCGAATCCAAATTCAAAGCCATCCGTGAAGCGGGTTGAGGCATTGTGATAAACAGCGGCAGCATCCACTTCTTGTAAAAAGCGTGTGGCGTTCTCCTGATCTTCTGTTACGATACATTCCGAATGTTTCGTACCATACTGCGCGATATGCTGCATAGCATCTTCCAAATCACTGACGATTCTAATATTAAGGATATAATCGTTGTATTCTGTAGCATAGTCTTCTACGGTTGCAGGTAATACCCATGGGACAAGAGAGATGGTTTGTTGACAGCCACGAAGTTCTACATGAACCTCACGAAATGCTTCGGCTAAGGATAACAGATATTTGCTCGCGTAATCCTGATGAACGAGTAGTGTTTCCATAGAGTTACATACCGAAGGGCGCTGAGCTTTGGCATTTAAACTAATGTCCCGTGCCATTTCTGGCAAGGCAGTTGTGTCGAGATAAGTATGGCAGATGCCTGCTCCAGTTTCAATTACAGGAACGGTTGCGTTAAGGACTACATTTTGAATAAGAGAGCTGCCTCCGCGCGGGATAATCACATCTAAAAGTCCGTTCAGCTTTAGCATTTCATCTACTGAAGAACGATTAGGATCTTCAATCAGCTGAAGCGCGTTAGGCGGCATTGAGGTTTCAGCAAGAGCATTGTGCAGAACCTCGACAATTTTACGGTTGGAGGACAGGGCAGAGGAGCCCCCGCGCAACACAACAGCGTTGCCGGTTTTGAGACATAGACCTGCAGCATCAACAGTTACATTGGGACGTGCCTCGTAGATGATGCCGATCACACCAAGCGGAACACGCAGCTTCTGGATGTTGAGGCCGTTAGGACGTTCAATGCTTTCTAGCGTGTCACCGATAGGATCCGGTAATACAGCGATTTGTTGCAGGCCTTCGGCAATGCTGTTAATCCGGTCCACATCTAACGCTAACCGGTCGAGCATGGATTCCGGAGTTCCATTGAGTCTTCCTCGTTCCAAATCCTCCGCGTTGGCGGTGATAATGGCGGGAGCTTCGCGGCGAAGCGCATCGGCCATGACCAGCAGTGCTTCATTCTTCTGGCCAGTTGTTAAGCTTGCTAGAACTCCTGTAGTCACCTTGGCTAATTTACTCTTATTAATTACTTCACTCATGACGATTCCTCCCTATATTTGAATTGAAAAAAAATTGTTTATCTCAGTGTAATCCATTCGTCACGGTGAATGACCTCAAGCCGGTGTACTTCTCCCAGCTTTGGTACAATCTCACGGCTTGGCAGACCTTGAATGCTGCGCAGCTGAGCATCATCGTAATTTACAATCCCACGTCCAAGCAATTTGGAGTCGGGTCCAAGTACTTCTACAACATCTCCTGCGTGAAAGCTACCCTCTGTCTGTTTGACGCCTACAGGCAACAGGCTGTGACCGCCATAAAGCAAAGCTTCTACAGCCCCTTCGTCCACGTACAGGGAGCCGAGAGGGGTAGACATAAAGCCAAGCCATTGCTTTTTGACGGGGAGAGAGGATAGCTTCGTTGCAAAATAAGTGCCCCTGCCTTCTCCTGTTGCAGCAAGCTGTAAATCTCCAGGTTCGGTGGCTCTTCCGACAAAGACAGGAACACCACCCCGAGTAGCGATCTTGGCCGCATCGATTTTTGATCGCATACCGCCTGTTCCAACACTAGAGCCAGCTCCACCAGCAATAGCATATATCTCCGGTGTAATGTCATCTACGAACTGATAGCGGACAGCATCCGGATGCTTGCGGGGATCTCCACTGTATAAACCATCCATGTCGGTTAAGACAAGTAATCTAGAGGCTTTTAACAGGTTGGCTACTAGCGCAGAGAGGGTATCGTTATCGCCAAATTTCAGTTCATCTACGGAGACAGTGTCATTTTCGTTAAATACGGGCACCGCTCCTTGGCGAAGCAGCTCTTCTACAGTCATCATAGCGTTATTCATGGCTCTGCGGCTGCAGAAATCGGTGCGAGTCAGCAATATTTGCGCGGTAGTAATTCCATGCTGGGCAAAAGCTTCCTGATAGGCTTGCATCAGCAGCACCTGGCCAACAGCCGCAGCGGCCTGCTTCTCATGCAGCAGCTTCGGACGTGCTGGATAACCGATACTGCGGAAGCCTGCGGCTACCGCACCAGAGGTTACTAACAACACCTCACAGCCGTTTTTCTTCAACTCGGCAATCTCTGAGGCAAAAAAGGAGACTGCTTCACGATTCAAACCGCCCTCGGGTCCGGTCAGCGAGCTGCTGCCTATTTTGACCACGATTCGCGTCGTCATTTCTGTCCACATCCTCTTCGTTTATTAAGTCCTGAAAACAACAAAAAGCCCCCATCCTTAGACTTAGCAAAGGACGAAAGCTTATAAACTTCCGCGGTACCACCTTCATTGATGAGGGATCATCCGACTTCATTCTCATAACGGGAGGATCCGTCCTGTTAGACACAGGCCGCTCGGGGGTAGGATTCGGAACGAAAACCGCGGTAAATTCTTTCAGCCTGTCGGAATCTACTCTCTAGGCGCGGTTAGACTCATTCTTACTGGTCCCGTCTGCACGTTTCACTTATTTTCAATAGAATACCATGGAGCTCGTTGCATTGCAAAGGGAAAACGTAGGATATATTTCTTCATGCAGAAAGCTCTAAATATTATGTTTAACCTCAAAGAGAAGGGGTAAAGAACTTATAATCTGTTACCAGGAGGTGGATTAAATTGACTAAAGACAACAATGCCGAGCAGGGACAGAATCAAGATTCAAACGAAGTAGCAGAGCTTCAGAATAGTGTGACTCGTGAATTTGTGGAAGAGCACACCGGGGCTCCAGTTGATAAGGGATTGGCTGATTCAAGTAAAGCACATGTGTCGGATGATCAGAACCGCCTGATTACACAGCGTAATTTGCGTAAATAATCTAGTACTGTTAAAAGAGGTTTACCTGAAAAAGTGCCCCGACAACCACGCGAATGGTTACTGGGGCACTTTATTTGTATATATTCTATTCTTCCGTTAATTCAGACACTGTTGATTTGAATGTCTCTACAAAAGCCTTTGCGGCCTTGGATAAATATCGTCCGCGTCGATATGCTACAACTAGCGTACGACTAGGCACTGGATCAGCGAGCGGTAAGTAGACTGGAACAAATTCACTCCGCGGTGCACGAGCGATAAAACGAGGAACAAGAGTCACGCCCATGCCTGTTGCCACTAGGGACTGGACGGTTTCCATATTATTGCTCTCAAAAACGATTCGTGGCTCGAATCCGGCTTTCCGGCACAGTTCCACTGTCATTTTGCGGAAGCCCTGACCTTCCTTAAGTACGATAAAGGGTTCGTCCTTAAGCTCTTTAAGTGAGGTCCGTGTTCCATCTAGGATTCGTTTAGCGAGCGGATGTTCAGGAGGGACGGCAAGATCAATTCTTTCCTCTCCAAGCTCTTCATAAGCTAAAGCAGGAATTTCGAGGGGTAAGGAGAGCAGGCTTAAATCGGTTTGGCCACTTGCCGTGAGCTTCTCTAGGTTCATTGACGAGTCTTCGAGCAGCGTTATTTCTACCTCAGGATAATTTTGTTTAAAAACTGGAAGTACATGCGGCAGAAGATGTGCACCTGTAATCGGCATACTACCCACAACTACACGTCCAGTACGCAGTTCTGATATGTCGGACATTTCTTGCCGCAGCAGCTCCACTGCGTCAATGATAATCTGGGCTTGTTCAACAAATTTAGAACCTGCGTAGGTCAGCTCAACTGAGCTGGTATTACGCTGAAACAGCATTACGCCGAGCTCTTTTTCCAGTTTGGAAAGCTGCTGGCTGAGCGAGGGCTGGGCAATATGCAGCTTGTCCGCTGCACGTGAGAAGTTTTTTTCGGCTGCGATTTGCAGCACATACTGCAGTTGTCTCAGTTCCATGTATGAACTCCTTAGGAAAATGATTTACTTATAAGTATATCCTATTGGATTATAGTTTTGTATAGGCAACCCGAAAGAGCTTTCACTTCATCGCTCCTCAGGATTTGCGGGCTTGATTTCAAGAGATTAACCCTCCAACACTGACCGAAGTATCCGATATCCTCTAACAGTATATTTTTAGCGCCGGATCTTGAGAGTATCTATGAAATAACTGTATTTTGTACAGCTATTTCGTATGCAAAAGGGATCATTTTGGTTTTAAGTGTATTCTATACAACTAAAAACTAGAGTTCCCAGCTATAAGGCGATAATTCAAGAAAATAGCTGTACAAAATGCAGCTATATTCATTAACGAATGATTCACAGGAATATAGCTGTACAAAATACAACTAAACGCACCTACACATCACACTTGCGCATCGCACCTACACATCACACTTGCGCATCGCTTCTAGACACTACGCTTGTGCATCGCACCTACACATCACACTTGCGCATCGCTTCTACACACTACGCTTGCGAATCGCACCTACACATCACACTTGCGTATCGCTTCTACACACTACGCTTGCGCATCGCACCAACACCTCACACTTGCTCATCGCTCCTACATATTGCGCCTCAACATACCCTAACTCGGCTTATAGGTTCAGGCTATCACTTTTATAGATATCATATCTTGGAATTATAAAGACAGGGGTGTTATATTTAGATCATTCAAGAGAGACTCCACGCTCTCTTCCAATGAACGATTCTATTAATGAGGTGAAATTATGAGCAACAAGACAATGTTTGAGAAGATTTGGGAGAATCACGTTATTCATCAAGAGGAAGGTAAACCTAGCATTATTTATATTGATCTGCATTTGGTTCATGAAGTAACTTCTCCACAGGCTTTTGAAGGGCTTCGTCTCAGCAACCGGAAGGTTCGCCGTCCTGAGCTGACCTTCGCAACGATGGATCATAACGTACCAACTAAAGATCGTTTTAACATTAAAGATCCAATCTCCAAGCAACAAATTGATACCCTTTCTAAGAACTGTGCTGATTTTGGTGTAAGACTGTTCGATCTGAATGATATTGATCAAGGCGTTGTACACGTAATGGGTCCTGAAATCGGCTTGACACATCCTGGCAAAACTATCGTTTGCGGCGACAGCCATACCTCAACGCATGGTGCATTCGGCGCACTGGCATTCGGTATCGGAACTAGTGAAGTTGAACATGTAATGGCTACGCAATGTTTGCAGCAATCCAAAGCTAAGACAATGGAAGTACGCTTTACAGGCAAACGTAACCCTGGCGTAACAGCAAAAGATATGATCCTAGGTGTTATTGCTAAGTACGGTACTGATTTTGCCACAGGTTATGTAATTGAGTATACAGGCGAAGCTATTCGTGAATTGTCGATGGAAGAACGTATGACTGTCTGCAATATGTCGATCGAAGGTGGAGCAAGAGCTGGCTTGATTGCCCCTGATGAAACTACTTTTAATTATCTGCGTGGACGTCAATACGTACCGCAAGGCGAGGCTTATGATGCTGCTGTAGAAGCATGGAAGAGTCTTGTAAGCGACGAGGGCGCTCAGTACGATACGGTTGTTGAATTTGATGTGGAAACATTGATTCCACAAGTGACCTGGGGGACTAGCCCGGGCATGGGTACTGACATCAACTCCAGCGTACCGAATCCGGCTGACTTCACCACTGAAAATGAACGTAAAGCTGCTGAAAAAGCGCTTGAATATATGGATTTGACTCCTGGAACACCTATTTCTGAAATTCCGATTGATTATGTATTTATTGGTTCCTGCACTAACGGACGGATCGAAGATTTGAGAGCTGCAGCAGTGGTAGCTAAAGGTCATAAGGTTTCTGAAAAGGTTACTGCCATTGTTGTTCCAGGCTCGGGCCGTGTTAAGATGCAGGCTGAGAAAGAAGGACTTGATAAAGTCTTTACTGAAGCTGGCTTTGAATGGCGTGAAGCGGGATGCAGCATGTGCTTGGCCATGAACCCGGATGTTCTGCAGCCTGGACAACGCTGTGCATCTACCTCGAACCGTAACTTTGAAGGACGCCAAGGACGCGGAGGACGTACACATCTGGTATCTCCAGCTATGGCAGCCGCAGCTGCGATCAAAGGTCGTTTCACTGATGTACGTGATTGGAATTATAAGACGGAAGCCGTCAGCTCATAGAACTAGAGAGAACACGGGAGGATAAAACTATGGATGCTTTTAAAAAATTAACAGGAATTGTTGCACCAGTTGACCGGGTAAATGTAGATACGGATGCGATTATTCCGAAACAGTTTTTGAAACGGATTGAACGGACGGGATTTGGACAGTTTTTGTTCTATGAATGGCGTTTTGATGAAGAAGGTAACGATAATCCAGCCTTCGAAATGAATAAACCACGTTATCAAGGGGCTTCTGTTCTGATCTCACGCGCTAATTTTGGTTGTGGATCCTCTCGGGAGCATGCACCATGGGCGATTATGGATTACGGGTTCAGAGTTGTAATTGCACCTTCTTATGCGGATATCTTCTACAATAACTGCTTTAAGAACGGCATTCTGCCGATTAAGCTTTCGGAAGAGCAAGTGGATGAATTGTTCAAACGGACAGCTGAGCATGAGGACTACAAGCTGACAGTTGATCTTGAGAACAACGCTTTACAAGATGAATTCGGACTGAGCATCAACTTTGATCTGGATGAGCACCGTCGTCAATTCCTGCTGCAAGGCTTGGATGATATCGGTTTGACCCTTCAACATGCGGATGAAATTGCTGCTTATGAAGAGCGTCATGCTGCAAAGCTATTCTCTTAAAAAGAGGATATAACTGGTCTGATTCTTAAACTTTACAAAAAATACGCAAAACTTCTATTTCCGGGTGTCGGAAATGGAAGTTTTTTTGCTATAATCGATATATTCATTGGTCATTAAGGAAACATTTGGTGATTTCTGTCGTCTAAATACTTATCTAGGATCTATTACTTGCAGAAGGAGCGGAAAATGAGAATGAGAAGAGCTGGGCTTCGTATATTGCTGCTTTTGTTACTGCCATTATTATTATTATCATCCACCGGACAAGAAGCTGCCGCAGCTGGTAGCAGCGCAGGCAGAATTATTATGGACAATCAGGAACTTGCTTTGCCAAAAGGAATTAAGCTCGAAAACGTAAATGGTAGCGTTATGATTCCGGTCAGAGTGGTAGTAGAGAATCTTGGATTCGAGGTGTTATGGGAGCAGCAGACCCGGAAAGTAACCGTTCAACAGGATGGTAAAAGCATTGAGCTGGCGGTAGGACGGAAAACAGCTGATGCAGATGGGGTGACGTTTGATTTAAATGCAGCTCCTAAGCAGAGTGGCGGCACAGTACTCGTTCCAATTCGTTTCGTAAGCGAGCAGTTCGGCTTAAAGGTGGGCTGGGATAATGTTGATAAAACCGTCTATTTGACAGGTGGACAAGTTAGCAATTCTGCAATGACACCTGAGAGGAATACTACCAATCCAACAGCAACTAATACACCTGCTCCAACTCCAAGTGCTACGCCGGGAAGTGACAACGGGACAACTGCTGGCAGTGTAGTGACTTCACCCAGCCCGACACCAGTTCCACAAACAACTACGGCACCGGGAAGCACAGCAGGAATTCCAACAGGCCCTCTAGTAAACGGGGCAGTATTCACTGAGAACCGACTTATTATCGCTGTGTCGGGGGCTACTAAGCCTAACGTTACAAAAATGAGCAACCCTGATCGAATCGTCGTAGATTTTCCGGGTGCTGCGTTCGATCCGGATTTCATTGGAAGTCTTACGGGTGTTACCACCACTGGCGGTCCACAAGGTAAGCTGGACGTTGCCGGCTACCCGCTCGTTTCTGAGATCCGTTATGCACTGTTCAGTGTGAGTCCGTCCACTGTCAGATTCGTAATTCAAACGGTTGGAAATCAACCGTACCAGCTTAGTACGGATGAAAGCACCGGGCTGGTTACGATTGATTTGAATGTAACTAGCAGCGGAGGCAACACCCCAGGGGCTAATGGAACGTTAGGTAAACCCATTGTAGTTCTAGATGCGGGGCATGGCGGAACTCAATCTGGAGCTGTCAGTCTCACAGGCAAGCTGGAAAAAGACTTCAATCTGGCCGTCATCCGCAAAGTACAAACGCTATTAACGCAGGAAGCATTAGTTGACGTGGTCTTTACTCGAACGGATGATGCTACCTTGGGGCTTCAGGATCGCGTGAAAATTGCGGAGGCTGCTAAAGCGAATCTCTTTATTTCAGTGCACGCGAATTCGCTAGATGTTGGATATCCAAATAGAGATAAAATAAATGGCAGTGAAACCTATTATTCTCGCAGTGATAGTCTGCCTCTTGCTCAGATTATGCATAAGCATTTATTAGCCGCTACTGGTTTTAAAGACAACGGGATTCGTACGAAAAGCCTACATGTTACACGAGAAACTACTATGCCGGCAGTCTTGCTGGAGGTAGGATATCTTACAAATTCAGGGAATGAGTCGGCGATGTATAGTGAGCAGCTTCAAGAGAAATTAGCGAGAGAAATTGTTGCCGGGATTAAGGAATATCTGGGGCTTTAAGATTTGAGGTTGGTGAGATTTCTCAATTTTTATGGAATATATTCGCAACCTTTATAGATTACCAGCGTCTAATAGAGGTCTGAGGTTGACGGAGACAGGGCACCACGATCGCCATTCACAGGCGAATACTAGATTCTTAGAGGTGAAGAATGAAGAAATTCAGTTTGATGTTGTTTTTGTTGCTCTTTGTGTTGGTTTTGCCTGAGCATGGACATGCTGCTGCCGCGAATAGCAAGATTTATCTGGACGGCAAAGAGATTACTGCAGGGCAAAAAGTACCGGTTGAAAATGTGAATGATACTATCATGGTACCGTTGAGATTGATCTCCGAGAGTCTTGGTTATACCGTGGGCTGGGATCAAAAAAGCAAAACGGTGACGATTGAACAGCAAGGTAAGGTCATCAAACTTATTGTTAATCAAAAGACAGCTTCGGTTGATGACAAAACAGTACAGCTTACCACTGCACCTGTCCTGCGGAGTGATACGACACTTGTACCTATACGGTTCATAAGTGAGCAGTTTGGTCTCACCGTCACTTGGGATAATGCAAAGAAGATCGTGTACCTTATTACCCCAGGATCCTCAAATGAAAACGGAAGTTCAGATGGAAACTCTGGAAATGGTGGATCTGAGGTTGTTCCGCCGGTAGATCCTACTAAGAATTTAACCATGATAAATGGTTTGAGCTTTAGTGAGAATCGTTTGAGCATTGCGATGGAAGGTAATTCAGCGCCAAAAGTAAGTGTAATGACAGGGCCGGATCGGTTAGTTATTGATTTTCCTAATGCCACTTTCTCAGATCTGTTTGGTACGGGACAAGTTCTTGATCCTGATCTGAATGGCAAACTGGAAGTGAAGGATTATCCTGATGTATCAGGCGTACGGTATTCGCTTTATAGCTCCAACCCTTATACTGTACGTTTTGTAATTGATTTGAATTATCCTAAGAATTATAACATCAGCGTATCTGGAACTGATTCTAAGTTGGTCATCATTGACCTGAATGCAGAAAGTACGGATGATACTTCAACACAGCCAGGTAATGATGGCAAGAAGCTCGTAGTACTGGATGCAGGGCACGGAGCTAAAGATTCTGGTGCAGTAGGAGTAACAGGAAAATACGAAAAGAATTTTAATTTAGCTATAGTACTTAAGACAGCAGCATTGCTGAAAAAAGAAAGTAATATCGACGTCGTACTGACACGCAGTGACGATACATTCTTGGAGCTCAAGGATAGGGCGGCTATGGCTAATAATTTAAAAGCAGATCTATTCATTTCTGTACATGCCAACAGTTCCGCATCTTCTGCGGCAAGCGGGACAGAAACGTATTATCAGCGGGAAGCCAGTAAGGCCTTAGCGAAAGTGATGCATAAGTATCTAGTTGAGGCTACAGGGCTTAGTGATCGCGGTGTACGATACGGGAATTTCCATGTCATTCGTGAAACGAAAATGCCTGCTGTTCTACTTGAAGTAGGATACCTTAGCAATAAGAAGGATGAGACATTGCTATTTACGGAAGCATTACAAAACAAAGTTGCTGCTTCAATAGTGAGTGGAATCAAGGAATATTTGGGTATAAAATAACAGACCAGTGGCAGACGAGCGCCGCAAAGTCAGCTTTCTGCTTTTATCTATAAAAAGGCAAGAAGTGGTTTTGCGGTACCTGTCTGCCCGTATTCATCTAGAGGAGGCGTTTATTAATGTTTAAACAAAAATGGACTATGGTTGGGGTTGCTGCGCTGCTTCTACTAGTGATTGCTGGCTGTGGAGATAAGCCTACTGCAGCTCCTGCTAATGGAGTGGAGCAAGATACTACAAACGTTGTAAGTGGTGCGGGAGAAAGTACCCCAGCTCCGTCTGATGATCAGGAAAGCGAAGTGGCTAGCACTCCGCAACCGACAGCAGATAATACTAATGCAGAAACACAGCCGTCATCGAAGCCGGTAGAAAATGAGACACAAAAGCAAAGCCAGAGTATTGAAGTTTATTACACAGATTCGCAAATTATGGATTTAGTGCCTGCTAAGACTACGATTAACTACTCTGACGATGTTGAGAAATATACAGAGACGTTCAAAGCACTGCAAAGTAATGAGAATACAGATCTTGTACCTTTATGGGGTAAAATTGAGCTGAAATCATTGAAATTCGTAGAGGGTCAAATCGTAATGGATATTCATAAACCAGATGAAGCTCAGCTTGGTGCGGGTGGAGAATCCTTTGCCATTACTTCACTTGCCAAAACTTATTTTCAATTTGCGGAAGTAAAGAGTATCGAAGTTTTAGTTGATGGTGAAAAGGTAGAAAGTCTGATGGGCCATGTGGACCTATTGCATCCTATGACTAGAGATAATTCTTAATTGGTCATGCAACAAAGGAATTAGGCATCTAGCTGACGAATTTTTAAACATACTATTTATTTGAGTCATAGAGAGGGGAATAATCTATTGTCCGCGCAAAAAAGGTCAAAACGTCCATTGAAGGCTTATTCTAATAAAGCAGTGTCGGCTGTTATGGCTGGTGTTATGGTTTTTGGTGGTGCAAGTGCAGTGTTTGCAGACACAGCTGCCACTACACCGACATCAACCACTACTCAATCTGTAGGGATTTTTAGCGATGTGAAGACAGGCTTCTGGGCTGAAAAACATATTTACAAACTCGCTTCACAAGGAATTGTGGTTGGGAATAATGGATTGTTCCGTCCTGGAGATTCTGTAACTCAACAGGAAGCAGTGCTTATGGCCCTGCGGTTTATGAAGTTGCAGGATAAAGTGGATGCTTCTTCTGCGGTAGCATTGCCTACCGATTTTAAGGTTACGAATTATTACAAGGATTATGTTGTGTTGGCTTTTCAACAAGGATTACTCGATAAAGCAACCGAAATGGCTCCAGATAATCTGAAGACTTCTTGGGGAGAGCGTAAAGCATCCCGGGAATGGATTGCGGAGCTGTTAATCCGCTCCCTTGGAAAAAGCGCAGATGCAGCAGGGGCTGCTAGTGAGCCAACTGGCTTTGCAGATGATACCAAAGTGTCTGCCAACAAACGTGGTTACATCAACGTTGCCGTTGATTTAGGCCTAGCCAATGGACTTGATGGCAATCGTTTTGATCCGCAAGGCGCTGTAACACGTGCGCAATTGGCGACTTTTTTCAGTCGCGCTGAAGCTCACAATACGGTTGAATACGACAACACGGTATCAGGAACGATCAGTCAATTAGCAGATGGGAAACTATCCGTCTATAACAACGGAAAGACTTCTACATATACCCTGGGAGCAAGCACTGCTTATTACACAAGTGCTTCTGAAAGCAGAATCAATCTAAGTGATGTCCAACCCTACACTAAGGTTACTGTAATTGGTGCGACATATAACGCGGCTTATGTTGAAGTGACTGACCCTACACAACAAGTAGAGACTCTGTCAGGAAACTTCGCCATGGTAGCTCCAGGTAATAAGCTTTGGTTAAAGTCACCAACAGGGTTCACTGAATACTACTACGATGAGACTACTTCCTTTGTGGATGTAAATGGAGCTGGAATTGAACCTGCTTCGCTGGTAACAGATAGTGTAGTTTCACTGCAACGTGAAACGTACAGTGGTTCGCATAAAGTAGTGAAGGTTCAAGTGACTTCAGGGGTCGTTAACAAAACAACAACAGGCACCATTCAAAGTGTAGACCTTACTGGCAAAAGTATTACTTTCAAAAATACCGCGGGTACAGTAGAAACTTTTAAATGGGAAGATGGGACTTCATTATTCAGCTCCCAAGCATCAGTGCTGAAACCTGCAGATTTGAAGACAGGTAATGCGGTGAAATATACGATTCAAGATAATGTGATCCGCACTGTAGAAGTGACGGAAGGTGTTGAACGGACAGTTGAGGGGGTACTTACCGAGCTGACTAGTTCCACAGTTGTTTACAAAAAAGCAGACGGAAATCGTGAGGTTAAACTGCTTGGCACTAAACCGACGATTGTTATTCCGAACATGAGTGGAGCAGTAGCTGATGATCTTATTGCTGATGCAGTAGGTGGGGACAAGATTCAGGTTACCTTAAACAGTAGCGATCAAGTCACCAAAATTGAAGTGTTAAGCCGCCAAATTGAGCAGTATAGTGGAGCAACAATTGTGGATTATAATAGCAAAACACAGCTCCTTACAGTTATGGACAGCAGCAAAAAAGCCCATGTGGTTCAGTTGGATGAGAAAACAAAGCTGATTTATGAAGGTGCATTGCCTAACTTAACTAATATGGGTGCGAAACTTATCGAGAACCGCAAAGTTAATCTGAAGGCAATAGGACAGCGGGCTTTGTCTTTGGAAATTGTCACAAAGTACGAAGGAACTTTAACAGCTGTTAATTCTACGTCGAAAACTCTTGTTTTGAAGCTTAATGATGGACAAAGTTTAACGATGCCTTATCCGCAACTTGTTGATCTCTTTGGTAAGACTAGTCCTTCCCTAAGTGATATTCCTATTGGAAGCAATGTAACGGCTTCACTGACTACAGGTCAGGATCTGATAGCGGTATTGAAAGTGAAGACTGTGCTGCAAGTTGAAGCGGCAACCGTGAATTCTGGAACCAACCGTTTGGGCATCAAATGGAATGGGGGAACCAGTGATATTAATACTTTGGCAATCCCGTTGACCAATGAAGCTGGTGAGAGCATTAAGCTAACGGATTTAAAAGCGGGAGATTATCTTAATGTGACTTTTGATGGTAGCTCACCGCTGGCTATTCAAGCAGTTAAGCTCACAACAGGCCAGGTAAGTTCTGTAGATGCCGCTGGGAATAGCGTAGTCGTGAAGGATTATGCTGGAGCTGCACAGACCTTAGCGGTAAGTGGAGGAGTCAAAATCATTCGTGACGGCTCGACAACGACTGCTCTTAGCAACTTGACGGCAGGGGACAGAGTAGAGATTCGCAAGGATCCGGATGGATCTACAACGATTCGTATTATGTCTCAGCTCAGTAGAACATTCTCACGTTATGAGAGTGCAACAAACTCATTGGTGACGAAGAGACCTAATTTGAACGATAAATATCAATTCTTTGTTCCTGCTAATGTTTATATTCATCAGGGAGATTCGACTTTATCCGTGCAATCTTTGAAAGAAAATGATAATATTATAATGTATTTCAATAATGATATTTTGGTTGAAATTGTGAAACAATAGTTGCAATGGTGGATTTCTGAGTGAATCACCGTCTTGACACAGGGGGCTTTACCTGCGTCAAGACGTTTTTTTTGAAATATAAGAAAGTATAAGTATTGCTCTTATACTGTATGTCTTATATTTCTCTCTTAAACGCTTACTGTTCTTATTAGGACAATCAAGGCGTTAATACTTGAAATATAATGCCAGTATCGTATGTGTTGAAATGTATGAATCCATACGTTATAATACATACTTTGCTTATATTTCTAACATTTGAGGTGAGACGCTCGATAGAATTTTCTGAGCGTTTTTGCTCCGTGGAGGGGACACTATGAAAGCTGCAGACGTCCGCCACATTTTGGATACGATTGGAGATTTGTTTCCGGATGCACATTGCGAGCTGAATCACAGTAACGCTTTTGAATTGACAATAGCGGTGCTGCTGTCAGCCCAATGTACGGATGCAACGGTGAACAAAGTGACCGAGGACCTGTTCCAAAAGTACAAAGCCCCCATCGATTATATTTCTGTGCCGCTGGAGGAATTGGAGGGGGATATCCGGCGCATCGGCTTATATCGTAACAAAGCTAAGCATATCCAAAGCCTGTGCTCTATACTCATAGAACAGTATGGCGGAGAAGTGCCTGAGGCACATGACTTGCTTGTAACGTTGCCAGGAGTAGGTCGTAAAACCGCTAACGTAGTAGTATCCAACGCATTTGGAGTTCCTGCCATTGCTGTGGACACTCATGTGGAGCGGGTTGCTAAACGACTTGCATTGGCAGGCTGGAAAGATTCTGTGCTGGAAGTGGAGAAAAAGCTGATGAAGGCTGTGCCACGTGATGAATGGACGCTCACGCATCACCGGCTAATCTTTTTCGGACGATATCACTGTAAGGCTCAGAATCCAAAATGTCAGGTTTGTCCGCTCCTTGATGTATGTCGAGAGGGCAAAAAACGTATGAAAACGGCTGTCGTCAGGAAAGCTAAAGATCATACGCCAAAAAGTTAAAAGTTAGAGTTGAAGAAGAGGATGGGATAGAGATGAAATGCATTTCTGTATACACAGATAATTTTGAGGTATTCTCGGATATTTTTGACCGCGTAGTGGAAAGCCCGCTGGAAGAAAATGAAGAGCAAGAAGTAGAGGGCATTACGATCAGTCATTCCGGTGACGTGCCTGAGCACTATCTGGAGCGTATGTCTGTAAAACCAGAGGTTGTCGTAATGAGAGACAAATCTCGTGGATTGACTATTCTGCAGCACGGAAAAGTATTCGAAATTCTGTTGCCTGTTTTGGAAACTGCATAATTGAGAAGTGACCTGAAATGGAGTCGGCCCTTGGGGCTGGCTCCTTTTTTTATTGAATATCTTTATATTTCTACGAGAAACGACTGTTGGCTTTACAGGACGACAACGTCGCTTCTTTTTTTTTATCATTTCGTAGGAGATGATAGGTTATTTTGTAAGTAGTGTGTATTTAATTTGTGTCAAACTGGTGATAAACTGTAATTATTATTTATAAAAATGTTCCGCGCTAAAGTTCAGAAATTGCACCTATATAAGTTTTGCATAAAAAAGAGCTTAAATCAGTATTCATGAATGGATTAAGATCAGTGCATGATTAAAAGGTAACTGTGGAGGTGGAATGTCTGTGGGAGCGGAACGGGTTAGAATTCAGAGAGAGACATTAAGTGAAACAGCATCGCTGCTTTCCCAGCTGAAAGATTTAATGCGCCACTGGGGCGATGAGAGTGCTGAACGAATATATGAAGATTTACAAAATAAAGAGGGTGGGAATGAACTGACCCTTGCTTTTTGTGGGCATTTTTCGGCAGGGAAATCCAGCATGATTAATCTTTTATGCGGTAGCTCAGTGTTACCTTCCGGACCTGTGCCGACTAGTGCCAATATTGTTTCTATTCGCAGCGGGGCTCCACGAGTGCTTATCTATCCAAGGGTTGAGGGAAATGAAAATGAATCTACCCCTGTAGAGACAACACCAGAAAGATTACAGGAATATTGTCGAAATGGCGGAGAATATTCCGCTATTGAAGTCTGGAATGAGTTTCCTCTTCTAGGGAAGCATGGTGTTCTATTGGATACACCTGGCGTGGATTCGACGGATGATGGCCACCAGGCGGCCACTCGTTCCGCGCTGCATTTAGCTGATGTCGTCTTTTATGTTATGGATTATAACCATGTACAGTCAGAGAATAATTTAGCATTTGCCAAAAATCTTAGTGACTGGGGCAAACCGCTCTATCTTATTGTTAATCAGATAGACAAGCACAGAGAACAAGAAATTTCCATTGAAGAATATAAACGCCAGCTTGAAAATGCTTTTGAGCAGTGGGGGATTCATTGTGCGGGGATTCTGTTTACCTCACTCAAAATGAAAGAGCACCCATTGAATCATTGGGATAATCTGCTGAACCTTATAACAGAGCTGTTGGAGCACAGGGAACAATTGCTTCAATATAGCTTGTCACGTTCCATTCATCATACAGCAGATTCTTCGCTAACCGCGTTCCGTGAAGACCAGCAGGAGGAACGGGAAACTCTTTTAGCTGAGCTAGAGGGTGCAGAGATTACAGTTGTGATGGAAGAGCTGAAATCGCTGGAGGAAGAGAAGGCACTGCTTGAGGAGCTGCCTCAGCAATCACGAGCTAGCCTGCGAAGTGATCTTGATGCCTTACTCAATAATGCTAACTTAATGCCTGCGGATGTTAGAGAGGCGGCAGGGAGCTATGTGGAGAGTGTCAGCCCAGGCTTCCGCTTAGGTTTGTTCTCTACAGCCGGACGGCGGGAGAAGGAACAAGACAAACGACTGGATGCTTGGCAAGGATTACTGGTCCGAGAGGTTTCCGCACAGCTGGAATGGCATCTGATTCAGCTGGTACGTCAATGGGCGGAGAATCTCGGACTGTGGGCAGAGGAGGTAGAGACGACTCTGAAGCAAGGGTTCCCGGCGGTGAGCCAGGAATGGCTGGCGGCTGCAGTTAAGCCGGGAACGGGGTATAGCGGCGAGGCGCTGCTCAATTTCTGCCGCACACTTGCGGCAGATCTGAAGAGCCAATTCCGCCGCGCTGCGCTGTTAGTTGGCGATGAGCTGCTGGCGAAGCTGCCATCGCTTATCGAGGAGCAGCGCGCGGAACTCCAGCGCCGCGAACAGGCCCTTACGCGGCAGGCGAGCGCTGCCCGCGCGCTAGCCGCCCTGGACCGCGCGGCTGACGCCCGCGCGCACGAGCTAGCGGCGCTGCTGCCGCCGCGCCGGACCCTCACCCCCGGCATCCTGCCGGAGGTGAAGGTCACCCTGCGTGCGGCTGCGCAGAGCGCCGCACCGCGGGAGACCCAGCCGCGCGAACGCGCCGCGGCTGGAAGTGCCGCCGCCGCAAGCTGGGCGGCGGGAACGGCTTCGCCGGCGGGCGGACGCCGCCGGCTCTCGGCAGCCGCTGACGCGCTGGCGGCTGCGGCAGAGCTGCTGCGCCGCGAGCCAGCGATGGCATCGGCGGCGCGCAGTCTGGCCGCACGGGCGGAGGATCTCGCCGGCGGCCGCTTTACCCTTGCGCTGTTCGGTGCGTTCAGCGCAGGCAAATCTTCCTTCGCCAACGCTTTACTCGGCGAAGAAGTGCTGCCCGTGTCGCCACACCCTGCCACGGCCGCAGTTAACCGCATATTGGCGCCGGAAGGAGACTTCCGCCATGCCAGCGCGGTTGTAACGATGAAGAGCATGGCCGATTTCTGGGATGACATCTGCCATTCCTTTAGCGTGCTGCAGCTTGGAGAGCCGCAACAGGATACGTGGACAGCAGTACTTGCGAGCCTGCCAACACGGGGAATCCACCCCTCTGCGCTGCCGCATGCAGGATTTCTAAGAGCCGCAGCATCCGGTTGGGCTGAAGCGGAGCCGTTGCTAGGAACGGTGCGGACCGTTGATTTGGAAGAATATCGAAACCTAGTTGCGGAAGAGACCCGAGCTTGCTTTGTGCAGGGGATTGACCTCTATTATGCCTGTCCTTTGACGGAGAGCGGGATTGTGCTCGTAGATACACCAGGAGCAGATTCACTGCATGCACGCCACACTGGCGTAACCTTTAGTTACATGAAAAATGCGGATGCGATCTGTTTTGTGACCTATTATAACCACGCTTTTTCGAAGTCGGATCGCGGCCTCTTGGCCCAGCTGGGCCGCATTAAAGACAGCTTTGCTCTCGATAAAATGTTCTTTATTATTAATGCCTCCGATCTCGCTTCAAGCGAAGAAGAACTAGATGAGGTTAAAGCACATGTCGTTCAAAATCTGCGTGCCGGAGGTTTGCGGTCTCCGAGAATCTATGCTTTGTCCAGCTTGCTTGCTCTAGAAGCTAAAACTCAACATAATCACGATCTTTATGGAACCTCCCGCTTCAATGAATTTGAGCAAGCATTATCCAGCTTTGCTGGTGATGAGCTTCCTCAGCTTTCACTTAACGCAGCTGCTGAGAGTATCGCATCGGTTCGGCGCCGGGCTGAGGAATGGCAGAATCTGGCTTCCAAGGCGGCGGGCGAGCGTGAAGCCGGGTTAAAAGAACTGCAGGAACGGCGTCAGTTCGCCATGAAGCGGTTGTCTCTTTTGGAGACTGAGGAACGTCCTAGCAGAGATCTTATTCACGAAAGTGAAGAACTGATCTATCATGTGTGCCAGCGGATTAGCTTCTCCTTCAATAGAAATTTTCAGGAATCTTTTCATCCCTCCTTACTGCGTGAGGATGCAGGGAATTTAAAAGCCATTTTCTCTGCCTGTAGTGCCGAACTAATGCGTACTACTCAGCGCGAGCTTGAGCAAGAGCTATGGGCAACAACGCTGCGGCTAGAGAGCACGGGACGCAGGCTTGTTCATGAAGCTGCTGAAGCGGCAGCTACAGAGCTACTCTTTTCCACGGAGGAATTTCATCTTATGGAGAATGAGGAGCAGGCTTGGCCATCTCCTAAGGATCTGGAATGCCAGCTTCAGCCTGTGCAGTGGTCCGCTTTATGGGGCCATTTCAAATCCCCGCGTTATTTCTTTGAGGGAACTGGGCGGGAATTGGTCAAAGGTGCGGCAGAGCCGCTTTTGAAAGAAGCGGTTAATCTTGCAGCGGCAGTGCAGAAGGGAAAATTAATTGCTCATTACGTCGAGAATATCAGCAGAGAATTAAAATCTGCTGCCGAAAGCCTGCAAGAAGGGCTTGCGGAGCAAGAGAAAGCGATGTTAGATCTCCTTAAAGGGGGTGAGACTGCAGATCATTGGGGCCAAATAAGCCACCAATTATCACGTCTAGAACAAACTTTCGTTGATAAAGTCGACAAAGTTCTGTGAAGTTTGTAGGAAAATGTCGAAGAACACTTGCAATCTGGCGTATGATGGATGAAAATAAAGAAGCCTGAAAATATACAATGAAACTGTTACGTTTTCTGAAATTCATAAAAACGAGACAGTCAATTTGCCGAAAGAGGTTGGAATCGACAATGTGGGGAGCTCCTTTTTCAGCTCAAAGCCGCAAGCTGTTGCTGCTGGGCAGCGGGGAACTGGGTAAGGAAGTCATAATTGAAGCTCAACGCCTTGGCGTAGAGACCGTAGCTGTAGACCGTTATACCGATGCACCGGCGATGGGTGTAGCTCATCGTTCACATGTAATTGATATGCTGGATGCAGAGGCGCTGAAAGCGCTGATTCGCTCTGAGAAACCGGATGTCATTGTTCCGGAGATTGAGGCAATTGCCACTCATGCTCTTCAAGAGCTTGAAGAAGAAGGCTTTTTCGTTGTTCCGACGGCGCGGGCGGCTCGGCTGACCATGGACAGAGAAGGGATTCGTCGTCTTGCGGCTGAAGACCTTGGACTGCCAACCGCTGATTACCGTTTTGCGGATAGTCTGGAAGAGCTGCAACAAGCTATAGCCGAGCTAGGCACTCCTTGTGTCATTAAGCCGATTATGAGTTCTTCTGGCAAGGGTCAGAGCGTATGCAAAAGCCCTGAGGATGCAGAAAACTGCTGGAACACTGCTTTGGATGGAGCGAGAGCTAAAGGAACGCGAGTTATCGTGGAGGCTTTTGTTACTTTTGAGAGCGAGATTACTCTTTTGACGGTGCGTTCTGTATCTGGAACGGTATTTTGTCCACCTATTGGACATATTCAGAAGGATGGAGATTACGTGGAATCCTGGCAGCCTCACTTTATGAAGCCAGAGCTGCTTGAAGAAGCGCAATCTATTGCAAAAGCAGTAACGGATCAGCTCGGAGGTTTCGGTATTTTTGGAGTGGAACTTTTTTTGACAGATCGAGGCGTATTGTTCAGTGAAGTGTCACCTAGACCCCATGATACGGGGATGGTCACGATGGCGACGCAGGATTTATCTCAATTTGCAGTGCATGTCAGAGCTATTCTTGGTTTTCCTGTCCAGTCAATACAATTGCTGACACCTGGTGCCTCAGCTACGCTGAAGGCTGATGGAGAAGGACGAGCCTTTGCTGTGACCGGAATTGGAGGAGCTTTGGAACTGCCCAGGACTCAGGTTCGCGTATTTGGTAAACCGGAAGTTCGTCCTGGTCGGCGGATGGCAGTAGCGTTAAGTGCGGCGGAAGATGTGGAAATCGCGCGGACGATAGCCAAGCAGGCGGCGTCTATGCTAAAAGTGGAGGTATATGAGGATGAACAGTAGTACCATGGCACCTGTACTGGAAATTCGCAAATGCGGCTTGAATGATCTGGAGAGAGTTACAGCGCTTCTGCGGGAATTCGGCTATCCAACAACGCTAAGCGTGATGAAAGAGAGACTGGAAAGCATGGAGAACAGCAATCTCCAATGCACACTTGTAGCAGAGCTGAATAATGAAGTTGTGGGTATGATCGGCCTTAGACAGGTAAGCTCGTATTACAAACAGACAGATTGTATCACAGAGATTACTGCACTTATCGTATCAGAAGAACTCAGAGGAAACGGACTCGGTAAAAGACTTGTGGCCGCAGCAGAAGAATGGGCACGTGAGCAAGGTTGCTGTCAGCTTTTCCTCAGAAGTGGCAACCGCGTAGAACGCGCACCGGCACATGCTTTTTATCGTCATATCGGTTTCGAAAAGACAGCAGGCTATCGCTTTAACAAAGCGTTGCTATAATACTTATAGGTTACCGATCATCCCCATCCCAGCTACGGCGGGATGGTTTTTTTTTGCTCTGGAACTCTTTTTTTATATGTATTTAATATATTAATACCTAAAACTATTTAAATAACTTAACCATAGATGGATTGGTTTGAATCATATACAATAAAATTTATGACATCTAAAACGTTTCCAAAGAGGGATGAGACATGTATAAGCTAGTTCTTGCTGAAGATGAAGAAGACGTTAGGGAAGGCGTTATCGGGCAGATTGACTGGGAGCGTTACGGATTTGAGATTGTTGAGCAGGCGGAGAATGGACGGGAAGCTGCGGATGCCATAGACCGTTTGCTGCCGGATGTGGTAGTTACCGATATCCAAATGCCTTTTATGAATGGACTTCAGCTGGCTGAATGGATTCGTAGTCATCATCCTAACACTAAGATTATCATTTTGACTGGGTATGATGAATTTGAATATGCTCAGAAGGCGATAAAATTGCAAATTGATGAGTATATTTTGAAACCGTTCTCTTCGCAGGAATTAATTGAAGTATTGCTTAAGGTTAGAGCCACTATCGAGGCTGAAATTGCAGAAAAAGAAAATGTATTTGTACTCAGTGAGCATTACCGGAAAAGTCTGCCTGTGTTAAGGGAGCAATTTTTATCGTCCCTTATTTCGCGTAGATTGCGTACGGATGAAATTGCTGAGAAAAGCTCTGAATATGGCATAAAATTAACGGGACGGTGGTTTCAGGCTTCGGTAATTAGTGTGGATTATATTCGTCCTGAGCGGGAATCGGCTGGGGGTGCAGCAGGCAGGCAAATTTCTTTACGAGACACTGGTGAAAAGAATTTACAGCTATTCGCTGTGCTGAATATTGCTGAAGAAATATGCTCGAAGCATGGTTTTGGAAGGGTGTTTATTCATCGTGATGAGGTCGTATTGCTCACAATCCATGAAGAAGGGGAAGAAACTGATATCACTGGAAAGACTTTTGAGCTTCTTGAAGAAATCCGCCAGAACGTACAGCGTTTTCTGAAGCTGACGGTAACGGCAGGCTCCGGAACGGTCTGTTCATCGCCTGCTTTGTTATTTAATTCATTTGGGGATGCCATGCAGGCATTAGATTATCGGCTTATTCTCGGCAATAACCGGGTGATCTGGATTGAGGACGTTGAGTCACGTTCCAGCACACTGCTAACCTATGATGAACTAACCCAGCAATCCTTAATCCGGACGATTAAACTAGGTACGGTGCAAGAACTTAAAGAGGTTGTTGAGGAGTTATTTGCTGGTCTTGACGCAGAGCAGGTGTCTACACAGGATTATCAGATTTTTTTGCTGGAGATTTTTACATCTATCCTGCGAGTGGCTAAAGAATCCGGCAGTGAGGCTGCAAAGTATATTGGTTCTGGCATTTCGTCGCTAACTGCCATTAATAAATTTAATAGTATGGCCGAAGCCAAGCAATGGATTATTGCAGTCTGTAGCGGTTTAATGGATACGATTGCATTAGAACGTCAATCTTCCTATAAGCTGCTTATTGATGAAGCTAAAGAATATATACGCAGCCACTATGTTGAATCTGATATTTCCATCGGCAAGGTTTGTCAGCATTTACATATAAGTACCGGTTATTTTAGCAGTATTTTTAAGAAGGAAATGAAAATGACGTTCGTTAGTTATCTTTTGCAAATTAGGTTAGAAGCAGCCAAGGAACTTTTGCGGTCCACGGAGCTGAAAGCTTTTGAAATCGCAGAAAAAATAGGTTTTGCCGATCCTAACTATTTCAGCTTTTGTTTCCGCAAAAAATATGGCCAATCTCCTAAAGAGTATAAAAACAGCTCCAGAGGAGGGTAAAGATGCTGAAGGATAAACCTTATTCCTTTCATCTAAGACCGCAGCATCCCAAAGGCGGAAAACGTCGGTTGTCCTCCAAGCTCCGAAGCATTCAAGTTACGATTACACTCACTTTTACATCTGTTGCCGTGCTGGTAGCTGTCGTTGTCAGCCTTATGCTGTACAACAAGTTTGCCAAGACCGCAGAAGAGAATGCCAATATGAATATGCAGCAGATCATTGAGCAAGTGAATTACAATCTGGGTCTTTATGTTAAGGGAATGCGCAATATTTTTGAGACAGCGGAGGAGCAGATTACGAATAGCCCTTCCGTGGATTCCGCTTTATTGACGGAAAGAATGGCTATGTTAATGGGGAGCAGAGAGGATCTGGTCTCGGCGGCTGTTTTTACACCACAGGGGAAATATGTCGTGGGTACACCCGGTCAGAAGCTGCGCAGCAACACACAGCTGGAGACTCAGAGCTGGTTTACGACGGCGCAAAGAACATCAGAGCTCTCCTATTCCGCACCTCATATTCAGAATTTATTCAAAGGTCAATATATCTGGGTCGTGTCTATCAGCAAATTAATTCAATATAAGGAGAACGGAGTCTTAAAAACCGGCATCCTGCTGATGGATTTTAACTTTCGAACCATTGATGAGCTGAGCAAGCAGGTTAAGCTTGGCAAAAGAGGATACGCTTACATCCTCGATCAGCTAGGAAATATTGTGTACCATCCCCAGCAGCAGCTGATTTACGCTGGTTTAAAATATGAGAATGTGGAGCCAGTACTGGAATATGCTTTTCGTAGCTATTTGGATGAGTCTACGGGTGAAAAACGTTTTATCACCGTAAGGACACTGGAACAGACAGGCTGGAAGATCGTGGGCGTGGCTTATTACGATGAGATTGTAACCACCAAACGTGATCTAAACACTTTTTTATCCTGGTTTTTAGCGGTAGTCATTTTATGCGTAATTATTGTATCCGTCTTTTTGTCTGCACGTATTGCCCGCCCTATCCGCAAGCTGGAACGGACGCTTCAGCAGGTGGGCGAAGGGGATCTCAACACTCGAATAGATGTCAGCGGGGCGTATGAGGTGGAACAGCTGTCCAAACGGTTTAACCTTATGCTGCAACGTATCCGCCAACTGATGGATCAGATTATTTATGAACAGGAAACCAAACGTAAAGGTGAGCTTGAAGTGCTGCAATCCCAGATCAATCCGCACTTTCTGTACAATACCCTGAATTCTGTGATCCGGCTCGCTGAACGCGGCAAGACTGAGGAGGTAGTCACGATGATTCAGTCCTTATCGAAGTTTTTCCGGATTAGCCTTAGTAAAGGGAATAATATGATTACCGTGCAGGAAGAGCTTGATCATGTTCGTCATTACCTTGTGATTCAGAGCTTTCGGTTCAAAAATAAGTTCCGCTACGAGATCGAGGCTCAGGATGAAGTGCTGCAGTGTCAGACTATTAAGCTAATTTTACAACCTATTGTGGAGAATGCCCTGTATCACGGGATTGAAATGATGCCTGATGAAGGTTTTATTTCGATCCAAGCGGAGCTGAAGGATGATCTTGTCATCATCCGCATTCGTGATAATGGACTGGGTATGTCCGAGGAGACTATGAAGGTTCTTTTAACTGGCGGCAGTAAGAGTATGCATGGCTCCGGGGTAGGCGTTAGAAATGTTAACGAGCGTATTGAGCTGTATTATGGGCGTGATTATGGTCTTTCTTTTGAAAGTGAAATTGAAGAAGGCACTACGGTTACTCTTATCTTCCCGGCACTCGCAGCAGGCGAGGGCAATCCTGGACATGAGGAGGATGAGACATCGGTATGAAAATCGTTCGTTTTTGGCTAACCCTGCTGGTATGTGTGGTGTTATGGACCACGATCACGTCTTGTTTTAATTCGGCACCTAATTATATCAATACGAACAAAACCCGCAATATTCATCTTATTGTGAAAATGAACAAAGGCGACTATTGGAATACAGTTAGATTGGGTGCAGAAGCCGCGGCACAGGAATTTAATGTGAAATTAACGTTCAAAGCTCCGAATGCGGAGAGTGATATTGCGGAACAGGTCAGAATGGTTGAAGACTCCATTAAAGAGAAGGCGGACGTAATTATTTTAGCTGCCAGTAGCTACATGGGACTTGCACAAGTAGTCGATCGGGCGGCATATTCCAAGATTCCCGTATTGTCTGTGGATGCAGAAGTCGGTTCGGCCAGAGTAAGAGCCTATGTGGGTTCAAACGGCTATGAAGCGGGACAAAAGTCTGCAGAAAGACTCATTCAGCTGCTAAATGGATACGGGGAGGTCGGCATCATTAACTTCACAAATTCATCTTTGGGGGCGGAGCAGGAGTCTTCAAACGGCATTGAATATGGTGCAAGAGATGCAGAGGAACGGGAAAAGGGATTTTTAAATTACGCTGCCCGATATCCGAACATACAGGTAGTAGAGATTTCTTATACCACTTCGAGTATTAGTGATGCTGAAGAGCTGACACGGTTAATGCTGCTGAAACATCCAAATCTTCGCGGGATCGCCAGCTTGAATGAGACAGCTTCACAAGGGGCGGCAAAAGCTATCCAGAGCCGAGGGCTGCATAATATTAAAATGGTTGCGTTCGACAGCTCCCCGTCAATGATGGAGTTGCTGCAGGAGGGGACGGTTCAAGCGACCGTAATCCAAAATCCTTTTAGTAACGGGTATTTAGCCGTAAAACATGCCGTTGAGGTAATCGAAGGAATGGATGTTCCTGAACGTGTCGATACGGGCACTAAACTCATTGATTTGGACAATATGCTGTGGCCTGAGAATCAAAAATTGTTATTTCCCTTCGTCAGATAGTGGACGGGTTATTTTTGAAAAGACGAATGCCATCCTTAAAATGGGAGGTATTCGTTTTTTGGGTTCAGTAGAATTTTTATAAAAGTGAGTAGGATTTTATATTCGAAACCGTTTTCACCTAAGGCATAATATGGATGTGCCCGAGAGAATTCGGGGTTAAACCAAAAAAAAGAAGTATAAACAGGAGGTCAATGAATAATGAAAAAAATCACTTCCGTTCTTTTAGCAAGCGCAATACTGGGTGCCGCTCTGGCAGGCTGTGGCAATAGCAACAATAATGCAGACAGTGGTAAAGCTACCAATGCTCCAAAAACTGAAAATGCGGGTTCTTCCACTGAAACGCCAAAAGTAGGGGTAGCCATTTACAAATTTGACGATACCTTCATGACGGGTGTTCGTAACGCAATCGACACTGCTGCCAAAGGCATTGCTACTGTAGATATCGTAGATAGCCAAAATTCTCAACCCACACAAAATGACAAAGTTGACTTGTTCATCACCAAAAAATATAAAGGCATGCTGATCAATCCGGTTGACCGTACTGCGGCTGGCGTTATTATCGAAAAAGCAAAAGCGGCAAATATTCCGGTGGTCTTCCTGAACCGCGAGCCGCTGCCAGAAGATATGAAGAAATGGGATAAGGTTTATTATGTAGGCGCTAAAGCGGAAGAATCCGGAACTATGTCCGGTCAACTGATCGTGGACTACTGGAAGGCACATCCTGAAGCGGATAAAAACGGCGACGGTGTCCTCCAATACGTAATGCTAAAAGGCGAACCGGGGCACCAAGACGCTGAGCTTCGTACTACGTACTCCATCCAAGCAATTGAAGATGCCGGCATCAAGGTAGAAAAGCTGGCTGAAGATACTGCGATGTGGGACCGCGTAAAAGGGCAAGAAAAAATGGCAGCCTTCCTTGGCTCCCATGGCGACAAAATTGAAGCTGTGCTTGCGAACAACGACGATATGGCTCTCGGTGCAATCGAAGCTCTGAAAGCTTCAGGTTACTTCACGGGTGATAAATTTATGCCGGTAGTAGGTGTAGATGCTACTGCTCCTGCGATTCAAGCGCTGCAAGATGGAACGATGCTTGGTACCGTGCTGAATGATGCGAACAACCAAGGTAAAGCTGCGATCACAGTTGCTGCTCTGCTTGCTAAAGGAGAAACACCTACAAAAGATAACGTAGGCTTTGATATCACAGACAACCAATACGTGTGGATTTCCTATAAAAAGATCACCAAAGATAATATCGATGACGCCAAATAATAACGCTCTAATCTAGATGGAATTCATGATCATATAGCAGCAACGGGGAGCGGATATTCGCTCCTCGGATTTCTTTCAGGCAGGGAACAGGATGAAACCGCTGTGCCTCTCATGAAAAAAGAAAAAAGCGTAGGGGGCGTAACAACATGGAAAAAGCTGAGTTTTTGCTAGAAATGAATGACATTACTAAAGAATTCCCCGGCGTCAAAGCGCTGGATGCAGTTAGTTTAAAGGTCAGACCAGGTTCGGTGCATGCCCTTATGGGCGAGAATGGTGCGGGTAAGTCCACTTTAATGAAATGTCTCTTTGGTATTTATTCACCGGATGCCGGTGAGATTTTTTTGGAGGGTGAGAAGACCTCTATCGGAAGCTCAAATGACGCTTTGAAAAATGGGATATCCATGATTCACCAGGAGCTGCATCCCGTGCCGTTCCGAAGTGTGATGGAGAATATCTGGTTAGGACGTTTCCCAACCAAAGGGATTGGACCTTTTCAGTTTATTGACCATAAGAAAATGTACACTGACACGGAGAATTTGTTTAAAGATCTGGATATCGATCTGAATCCCGAGACATTAGTGGGTAAGCTGTCTGTATCCAAAATCCAATCCATTGAAATTGCGAAGGCTGTCTCTTTTCACTCCCGCGTTATTGTAATGGATGAACCTACTTCCTCCCTGACCAGTGTGGAGGTGGAGCATTTATTTCGGATCATACGGGATCTTAGGAGTAGAGGCGTAGCTATTATTTATATATCTCACAAAATGGAAGAGATTCTCGAAATTTCTGACGAGGTTACCATTATGCGGGACGGTAAAAAAATCGGAACCTGGCCAGCGGCGGAATTGACTACAGATCTTATCATTTCCAAAATGGTCGGCCGCGACTTGACCAATCGATTCCCAGAACGCTTTAACGTGCCTGGCGAAGTATATATGAAGGTGGAAGGATTAACCTCCCCTGAGGAAAGATCGTTTAAAGATGTTTCTTTTGAATTAAGACGAGGTGAGGTTTTAGGGATTGGTGGTCTGGTAGGCGCTCAGAGAACAGAGGTTATTGAAGCATTATTCGGCCTGAGGGCTATCAAATCGGGGACGATTTCTATCGATGGTAAGCGCATTCATATCCAATCTCCCAAGGATGCTAAGAAACACGGAATGGCCTTGCTTACCGAGGAACGGCGTGTCACCGGTATTTTTCCAGTTTTGTCTGTTCATGAGAATGGCGCAATCGCTAACCTGCACCGATACCAGAAACTACTACTTTTACTAGATGGAAAAAAGAAAAAAGAAGAAGTCGATAAAATGATTGAAAAATTACGGACCAAAACTCCAACAACCAAAACGCTGATCATGAATCTTTCTGGTGGTAATCAGCAAAAGGTGCTGCTCGCCAGATGGCTTCTAACCGAGCCCGAAATCCTGCTTCTGGACGAGCCGACTCGCGGTATCGACGTAGGGGCTAAATTCGAGATTTATTCGATTATTGCCGACTTGGCGCAGCAAGGGAAAAGCATCATTATGATCTCCTCAGAAATGCCGGAGCTGCTCGGAATGTCTGACCGTGTAATGGTCATGTCGGAAGGTAGGCTTACCGGAATACTAGAAGGCGGGCAAGCTACGGAAACCGAAGTTATGCGGCTCGCTGCACAGCATTAGGATAGGATTTCAATGATAGTTTTGCTGGGCGAAACTAGATTGGTTTACGAAGAGAATTACTCTTCGCGTAACTTTAAGGAGGAACACTACTAATGAACGCTAAAAGAGCCCAATCTTTTATTACTCAAAATGCCATTTATATTGTCTTGGTAATTCTGATTATGGGTATTGCCTTATATGAGCCGGCCTTTATCTCTGTAAATACTTTACGGGACATTCTTATTCAATCGTCAACACGGATTATCATCGCGCTTGGTGTTGCCTTCATCCTTATCACAGCTGGGACGGACTTGTCTGCTGGACGTGTGGTTGGTTTTACGGCGGTAATCTCTGCTTCGATGCTGCAAATTCCGGATTATTCCCGGCGGTTTTTTCCTGATCTGCCGCAGGTGCAAGTGTGGCTTCCGATCCTTATAGCTATCATCGCTGGTCTTCTCTGCGGACTCGTCAATGGTATTGTCGTCTCCAAGCTGAACGTCCCGCCGTTTATCGCAACACTGGGTACGATGGTTATCGTCTACGGCTTGAATTCCTTGTACTTTGACATGGATCCGAACCAATCGCAGCCGATTGGCGGTCTGCGTCCAGATTTCACTACAATCGGTTCCGGGTTTATTGGCAAGGGGCAATATTCAATCCCGTATATTGTGCTGATAGCCTTGGGTGTCGCCGCCATCGTATGGGTGGTGTTCAATAAAACCAAGCTGGGTAAGAACATGTACGCTATCGGCGGTAACATACAGGCAGCTAAAGTATCTGGCATCGATGTTTCCAAGAACTTGATCTACATCTATGCGATTGCTGGAGCCCTTTATGGTCTGGCGGGTGTGCTAGAGGCTGCAAGAACAGGTGGCGCAACCAATAACTACGGGAACATGTATGAGCTTGATGCGATTGCTGCTTGTGTAGTGGGCGGGGTGTCTACAACCGGTGGTATCGGAACGGTGCCAGGTGTCCTGGTCGGTGTTATTATCTTTACCTTAATCAACTACGGCCTGACCTTCATTGGCATCAGCCCTTACTATCAGTTGATTATCAAAGGTCTGATCATCATCGCCGCCGTCGCGTTTGATATGCGGAAGTATTCTTCGAAGAAATAGTTGCGTGTTGGATGTATGGTGATCATAGCGTTTGCTATTTATGGCAAACGCTTTTTGGTTTGTCCATTTTGTTTGCTGAGATTAAGCAATTCATAAGAAACAATTCATAAGATGCAATTCATATGAACCAATTTAAAGTACCAATTCATAAGATGCAATTTAAAAGTACCGATTCATAAAAAGCAATTCACAAGTACCAATTCACAAGTACTTAACGTCGCCCCCTTGCTCCTCGCATAGAAAAACTACGCACGAGCACGAAAACTACCCACCATAACTATGTATGAAAAACTACCCACAAAAACTGGTTTAATTAGTTGGGGATAAACCACTTCCGCTCCCACTAGTACCATTGGCACCACCATCAACTACGCCAATAATATCAACTACACCAATAATATCAACTACACCAATAATATCAATTACACCAATAATGCCACTAGCAGCACTGCTAACTACAGCGCTGCTAACTAAAGTAATACTAACTACGGTACTGCCAACCACAGCACTGTCAACCACAGGACTGTCAACCACAGGACTGTCAACCAAAACACCACTAACTACAGTACTACCAACTACACACAACACCAAAACTACCCACTAAGATGCCACCACGACCAAATAGCGTCAACACCATCAACACACAGATCAACAATGGCTACTACCAACATGAAACAAACACACCACAAAAACTACCCGCGAAAATGTAACCACAACTAAACAGCGCCAGCAACTCTAAAATCAACATCAACATTATTTACCACCACAAACTTCAATCAACATTGCCACCCTTGCTCCATCAAATCTAATATTCCACCAATAGGATTTACTCCACCCAATAGTTGCACCTTCACCGCCACGGAACATCTACAGCATCATTACCATCACCAATTAATGTCATCAACACAAATACGGCTATCACACTCCACTCAATATTATCAGCATGAACACAGCAATCACGCCCACAAATCAATATCAGCAGCAATAACACGACCATCGCCATCAGGAGCACCACGAAAACACATCATATTCATCATAGCTCCCCAACAATATCAACAAACTAATATTAGTAACAGAACAGAAGCACCATGAGGCTAAAGAACGGTATAAATCCCGTACAATTAGCCGCCCTGAGCTATGTGAGGAAAAAGAACGGTATAAATCCCGTAGGATTGGCTGAAATGAGCTATGTGGGACGAAAGAACGGTATAAATCCCGTACAATTAGCCGCCCTGAGCTATGTGAGGAAAAAGAACGGTATAAATCCCGTAGGATTGGCTGAACCGAGCTATGTGGGACGAAAGAACGGTATAAATCCCGCAGAATTGACTGAAACGAGCTATGTGAGGCGAATGAACGGTATAAATCCCGTAGAATTGGCTGAAACGAGCTACGTGAGGCGAAAGAACGGTATAAATCCCGCAGAATTGGCTGAAACGAGCTATGTATGGCGAATGAACGGTAAAAATCCCGCAGATCTATCCGACCTGAGCTATGTGAGGAGAAAGAACGGTATAAATCCCGTAGAATTGGCTGAAACGAGCTACGTGTGGCGAATGAACGGTAAAAATCCCGTAGAATTGGCTGAAACGAGCTATGTGAGGCGAATGAACGGTAAAAATCCCGCAGAATGGGCTGAAACGAGCTACGTGTGGCGAATGAACGGTAAAAATCCCGCAGAATTGACTAAAACGAGCGACGTGGGGTGAAAGAACGGTAAAAATCCCGCAGAATTGGCTGAAACGAGCTACGTGAGGCGAATGAAAGGTACAAATCCCGCAGAATTAGCTGAAATGATATACAGAGGAGGAAAGAGAGGCAAAAATGCCCTAGAATACGCCTACCCCCTCTGCGGATTCCCCACCAAAGCTCCTCTCCCCCCAACCCCAAAGATCAAAAAGCACATAAACCAACGTTCTCCCATATTCTATAGGCAAATGCCTTTGTTAAAGGGGAGCGACTGGATGTTAAGGATTAGGTTGAATGAGCTGGGGAAAGGGAATGACAATGGTCTGATACAGGCGGATGTATGGAAATGGGATGGCATTGGCTGGAACGAATATATTACTCAGCAGGATGAGGATTTCATACGCACGGAAGAGGAGTTATTTGTCACGATTCCGGCAGAAGCGGGATTATATCGTGTAGATTACTCTAATAAGCCTTTTGAGGCGCCATACTTATTGCCGGAGTGGGTGGGGGACGATCTGCGGACCACGGGTCTGCATCCGGCGCCGTTTAATCTCAAAGAGGGCACACTTTGGGGATATATTAATGACGAAGGCCGTGTTCAGATTGAACCTCGGTACGAATATGCTGAGGATTTTCAAAAGAACGGTCTTGCTGTAGTTCAGCGAAAAAATAGCAGCGGGCTCATTGACAGCACTGGAAGAGAACGAGTGAAGCCGATCTATTCCTTTATTGCGCCTTTTTCGGAAGAGCGCGCGGTCGTGTCGGATGCCAAGGGGTACACTTTTATTGATGAAAAAGGCAAAGAAGTGACGTCCGCCCGGTATGATTATCTGAACTCATTACATGAGGGGCGTGCACTATTTTCAAAACAAAATACAACCGGTGGCCAATCGCTATATGGATATGTGGACGCGAAAGGTAAAGAGGTGCTGCCCGCGATTTATGTGGATGCCAATGATTTTATGAACGGCGTGGCTTTGGTTAAAATCAAAGAAGGAGAGTATGCGCTCATCGATCCGGCTGGGAACATCCTGCATACTTACAACCATCCTTTTGTAGGAAGTCCGGGAGAAGGTTTACTCGCCTATCAAGCGACTGAAAACGGTAAATATGGCTATTTAAATACGGATGGTTCTGTAGCTATTCAGCCGCAATTCACCTCTGCTTTACCTTTTTCAGAGGGACGTGCGGTGGTGAATACCGCTGAGAATTATGGCAACGCCTATGGGCTGATTGATAAACAAGGGAAAATGATCATCCCGGCAAAATATTATGAAGTATTGCAGCTAGGTGAAGGCAGAGTAGCCATAGGAACGCCTGTATTCCCCAGCCAGCCTTATCGCGGATCACGTTATGTAATTGCAGATGCGGAAACGGGAGCGGTCCTGAGCAATCACACCCTGCTTGGCGTGAACAATTATCAGGAAGGCTTGGCGTCTGTATTTGATGCTAAAGATACCTATTTTATCGATAGAAGTGGAAAAAAGGCAGCCCAGCCTCCAGTTATTCCAGGTGCAGGAACACTCACCCTTAGCGGACGTTTGATAAGAGCAGATGTAGATCAACGCACATCTTATTATGATCGGCAGGGAAAGCAGGTTTGGCGCCAAAATGGAGTCATTCCGCTGAGACCTCCCTATTCCGTAGTGGAGAAGAAATACAAACCGAACAGGGATTATCTGGTGTATTATCCGGTCGTTGAAGGGATTGCCAGTGCGGAAGTTTCGCGAGAGGTTAACGATAAGCTGCGCAAGCTATCCCTTGCTGAAGACGTTGGGAGTGGAGGGGTTTCCCAGGACTTTAGTTATAATGGTGATTTTTCAGTCTCTTTCTTCCGTAAAAACCTGCTGGTGCTGGAGCTGACCGGTTATCGTTTTCCTTTTGGAGCAGCACATGGAATGCCTACCAAAATCTATCCGCATATTAATTTGCGCAGCGGCAGGTTCTATAAGCTGGGAGATTTGTTCAAGCCGGGCAGCAGATATGTGGAGAAGCTCAGTAAAATTGTGGGCAAACAGATCGAGAACGATCCACAATATTCATATGTTTTTCCGGATACGTATAAAGGAATTACCTCGGATCAGCCCTTCTTTGTGGATAATGAAGCGTTGTATCTGTATTTCGCACCTTATGAGATCGCTCCGTATTCTGCAGGTTTTCCAACCTTCCGGATTCCTTATGCGGAGATCATGGGATTGATCTCTACGGAGGGCGAGTTCTGGCAGTCGTTTCATTAATCGACAGGTATCCATAGGTTTGCTGAAGTTGCCGTCCTTTCGGGGAGGGCGACTTTTTTTGTGCTTTCTTTCGCGAATAATAGATGAATTGGTATTTTTAGGCAGGAAAACAGCGAAAGAAAGCGAATGTATCTAGGAATCAGAGATCTTACAGTCAAGACTATTATATGTAAAAAATTAGAAGCGCACATTTGAGAGATTTATGCTACAATGACTGAGGAACAAATTACAACTTTGTAACATTTGTAGATGGTCACTCTAGGCAGAAGCATATATTACACGCAAGAAAAAAGGAGATGGCAGATTGAAGAACAAGACATTAAAAGCAATCATCGGTGGTAGTGTGGCAGCTGTTATGGCACTTAGTATTTCTCTTCCATTGGAAGCAAATGCGGCATCGAATGAATCGACAGTAACAATAAAAGGCACAAGTTATGAGCAAATATTACAATATTTTAAACAAGCTAATCTTGAGGGATTCCCTTTTTCGAATAGCACAATCGTGGTAACTAAGCCGCAAACTGGAACAGTACCAAACAAAGACAACACGACCACAACTACAACTACAAAACCGGTTACAAAGCCAGCAGACACAACTACTGTAACTAAGCCGACAGATAATACAACTACAACAGGTGCTGTGAGCAATAAAGGAACCTATGTTCAGCAAATCGTAACGCTGGTAAACAAAGAACGTGCAGCAGCTGGTTTGTCACCTGTAGCTGGATTGGACAGCCTGCACAAAGTTGCCGCTACAAAAGCTACGGATATGCGTTCGAACAACTATTTTTCACATACTTCACCTACGTATGGTTCACCATTTGATATGATGAAATCCTTTGGCATCACTTATAAAGCCGCAGGCGAGAACATCGCAATGGGACAAAAAACACCAGAAGAAGTTATGAAGGCATGGATGAATAGTCCAGGTCACCGCGCTAATATTTTGAATGCTAACTTCAATTATATCGGTGTAGGTTATGATAATAATTACTGGGTTCAAGAGTTTATTGGTAAATAATACGAGTAGATGCTTCAGGAAGAAATCGTTCTCCGATGTAAGTCGGGGAGCGGTTTTTTTTGTGTGGTGAAGATCAAAAATGCAACAAAAAAAGAAGCAAGGAACTTGTCCTTACTTCTTCTGTCTAGCTCTATGGGTTATGCAGGGGTCGAACCTGCGACCTGCCGATTAAGAGTCGGCTGCTCTACCAGCTAAGCTAATAACCCGTAATGTCTAAAGAGTCAACGGGAAATATTATATAATGGCATTAATTAAAAAGCCAGTATTTTTTTATTTTCAAAAAAGTCCACACTCGCTCCTCGGCATAAACACTGTAACAGCGGGATTTATTTCTTTGCTAGACATTTGCAAAACTTGTATGGAAGAATTATGTTTATGTAACATAGTTAAGATCTTTGTAAATTGTGGAACAATACATAATAGAACGGCATACGGAGGGATAGCTTTGAAGGATTCGAAATGGACATGGCGCAGCGTCAGCTTGATTTCCATAGTAACAACTATAGTTTTGATGGTTGGTTTAGTTTATGCGGTTAAAGATATTATCTATCCGGTCGGAGAGGTTACCGAGAGCAGCTTGCCTCAGCAAACAGCCGCACCGGTGACGGAGACTGTCAAGCTCCTCAAAATTGTTGCGCTCGGGGATTCGCTTACCAAGGGGACTGGTGATAACACCGGAGAAGGGTTTGTTAAGCGTACGGTTACTGGTTTATCTGCAAAAGGTGTCACAGTAGACTTTTTAGGCAATATGGGGATTAACGGGTTGACTACTGCCGGGCTGTTAAGCAAACTGAACGAAGATGGTGTGGAGTATGCCTTGCGCATGTCGAATGTTGTTTTGCTATCTGTCGGAGGAAATGATCTGTTTAAGGATTCGGATATTCTTGAGAATAATGGGGCGCAGCAAGGAAACACAACTTCATCAACCTCTGAGCAGGAGCTGACTCCAGAGTCTTTATTAGCCGCTCTGCCAGAGGCAGCAGCTAGACTGGAGAAGATTCTCGATAAAATCTCACAGATCAATCCAAATGCGCAAATTTACTATATGGGGCTGTATAATCCCTTTGGCGATATTCCAGAATTACTGGTACCAGGCAATCAAGCGGTAACGAAGTGGAATAATACGGCAATGGATATTATTAATAAGCATAGCAACATGACCTTGGTTCCTACGTTTGACTTGTTTAACAGACATTTGGACAAGTATCTATCCACCGATCATTTTCATCCTAATGGTGATGGCTATCAGCGAATCGGAGAACGGTTCATACAGGCTGTGCAGTAGTATATAGGTGAGTGTTAAATTTTGCAGTAAGATCATGTAGGTAAATGCCCTTTGAGCAAGTACAAACCGAGAAAATGACAGTCACAAGGAGCTAAATTAAATATGACAAAAGCGAATAGTGAAGACTCCGGCACAGTCGTCTTGTCTGTGGACGGGGTACGTAAAAAAATAGGACGGAAATGGATAATAGATGATGTTACTTTCGATGTGAGAAAAGGGGAGATTTTCGGCTTTCTCGGCCCTAACGGCGCTGGGAAGACGACCACGATCCGCATGCTTGTGGATTTGATTCGTCCTACTGAGGGCAAGATTACAGTATGTGGGTACAATGTGAACCGAAATCCGGAAAAAGCATTGCAATATGTAGGCTCTATCGTTGAGAATCCTGAGGTATATACCTATTTGACCGGGTGGGAGAATTTGCAGCATTTTGCCCGGATGCAGCCTGGTGTAGACAATGAACGTATTAGCGAAGTGGTAGATATTGTTCGATTAGATCAGCGGATACATGATAAGGTAAGTACATACTCGCTTGGGATGAGACAACGATTAGGCATTGCGCAGGCACTGTTGGGACGTCCACGGTTGCTTATTTTGGACGAGCCGACGAATGGACTTGACCCTAAAGGTATTAAGGAGCTGCGAGAATTCATTCGCAAGCTGGCGGATGAAGGGCTGGCGGTGTTCGTATCGAGCCATTTGCTAAGCGAAATTCAACTTCTTTGCGACCGTGTAGCGATAATTAGTAAAGGGCGTGTATTGGCTGTTGGTGCGGTAGATGAGCTGATCGCTCGTAATTCGCCGTATGTACTTTGGGAGCTGGAGCCTTTTGCTGAGGCTCGGGAAATGCTGGCTGATCGTTCAGATATTCAGATTCAGAAACTAGAAGACGTCACATTAGATGACTCAATTATTGCAGGGATGGGCCCCAATTCTTTAATAACGATCATGGATCAGGATCTGATCCCCGAGATTGTGGCCGTAATGGTTACTGCTGAAATCGAGGTGAGGGCTGTGCATAAAATTAATCCGACACTGGAACAGCTATTCTTGAAACTAACGGAGGGTGAGAATGTTGAGTAACTTGCTTCCGCTAATCCGTAATGAGTGCTTGAAGATTATAAAAAAGAAACGGTTTTATGTTATACTGCTGATTCTGATTGTACTGGTGCCTATGTTCACCTATGCACAGATGCGTTCAGCCGAACGGAGCCGGGAGAAGTTTAATTCCGATTGGCGGCTTGAGATCCAGCAGCAGATTATCGATAATCAAAATTCACTGGGAAGTGACCGGATTCCAGAGGAATGGAAGACTTATCGGCGAATATTTGTACAACAGCTTCAGTATTATCTTCACCATGACGTTAATCCGAATGAACCTAGCGGGGTTACCTTTACCCGTGAATTTATGGATAATTCGGTTACATTATTTATTCCGTTGCTTATTATGGCGGTGGCCTCAGATTTGGTCTCGGCCGAAAGGACAACTGGAACTATCAAAATGCTGTTGACTAGGCCGGTCAAGCGCTGGAAGGTGCTTTTTAGCAAAATGACAGCACTGCTAATGTTTGTCTCGCTTATCGTACTTTCCACATTTGCAATCAGCTACTTTATCTCTGGTCTCGCCTTTGGTTTTAAAGGCTTTAACATTCCTGTTTTCACAGGCTTTAAAATCAGTGGTGATTCGCTAGATATGTCTACTGTACATGCAGTGCCTCAGTGGAAATATATGCTTATGCAAGGTGGTTTGATTTGGTTCGTCAGCGTAGTGGTTGCACTGCTCGCATTCATGATCTCGGTGCTTGTTCGCAGTACTGCCGCGAGTATAGTAGTTATGATGGCCGCGCTGATTGCAGGTAGTATACTGACCAATATGGCCTCTGCCTGGACAACAGCGAAATACTTATTTATGGTAAATCTTGGACTGACCAGCTATTTGTCTGGTACTCCCGCCCCCATTGAAGGGATGTCCTTGTCATTTTCCATGGCTGTGCTGGCTGTATGGGGAGCCGCTTCGGTGATCATTTCATTCGCCGTCTTTACGAAAAGGGATATTTTGAATTAGAATGAACAAAGTGACCAAAACGTTTGTTTGCATTTCTTAGAAATATAGGAGAGTATAATTTCACGTTATATTCTATCCTTAGGTTTTTGGCAGTAACGGATACCGTTCTTAACAAAAAGGACGGCCAAGCCGTTTCTTCTTAGTATAGAGAAAAGAAGGAGGAGCATGAATGCTCGAACAGATCGATATGTTTGCTGAAGTTTCTAATAACGGCGAGAATGGCCGTACTGGATACGATGCTGACGACATTCAAGTGCTCGAGGGTCTGGTTGCAGTACGCAAACGACCTGGCATGTATATCGGCAGTACGAGTTCTTCAGGACTACATCATTTAGTATGGGAAATCGTAGATAATGCCGTAGATGAGCATTTAGCCAAGTATTGTACAAAGATTGACATACTGCTTCGCAAGGATGGCTCGGTAACCGTTAGCGATAATGGACGGGGGATCCCGACTGGAATGCATAAGACAGGGGTACCTACACCGCAAGTTGTATTTACAATTTTGCATGCGGGCGGTAAGTTCGGTGGATCGGGTTATAAAAAATCAGGCGGTTTGCATGGCGTAGGGGCTTCTGTCACAAACGCTTTGTCTGAATGGCTCGAAGTAGAAATTTATCGTGAGGGCAAAATCCATCGTCAGCGGTTTGAGTACTGGGTGGACAAGAAGGGCAAAGAGCATGTCGGCGAACCTGTAACTGGTCTTGAAATCTTGGGTAACACCAATAAAACTGGTTCGAAAATTACTTTCAAGCCAGATATTCGTGTCTTCCCAAATGGAATTGCTCTGAATTATGACACGCTGGCAGAGCGGGTTCAGGAGATTGCTTTTCTGAATTCCGGTCTGCGTATTACACTGCAAGATGAGCGGAGCAACCGTCAGGATGAATTCTTTTATGAAGGTGGAGCCAGTCAATTTGTGCAGTTCCTCAACGAAGGTAAGGATGTTCTCCATGATGTTATTCATTTCAGTGCAGAAAAGGATGATATCGAGGTAGAAGTAGCTCTTCAATACAACGGAGGCTACACAGAAACCTTGGCTTCCTTCGTAAACTCCATTCCAACTCGCAGCGGGGGCACACATGAGACCGGCTTTAAAACTGCGTACACTCGTGTATTAAATGAATATGCCCGCCGCACGCAATTGCTTAAAGAAAAGGATAAAAACCTGGAAGGTAATGATCTGCGGGAAGGCATGATGGCTGTCATCAGTGTAAAAATGTCCGAGGTTGAATTTGTTGGACAGACGAAGGATCAGCTTGGCAGTGCTTCCGCCCGTAGTGCAGTAGATTATATTGTTTCTGAAAATATGGCGCGTTTCTTGGAAGAAAATCCACAAGTTGCGCAGAGCCTGCTGAAGAAATCGATTCAAGCGTCGAAAGCCCGGGAAGCGGCACGTAAAGCCCGCGATGAGATCCGCACAGGCAAGAAACGCAGCGAAAGCTCGAATCTTGGCGGTAAGCTGTCTCCTGCACAATCAAAGGACGTTACACGTACGGAGCTGTTCATCGTGGAAGGTGATTCCGCGGGTGGTTCGGCTAAGCAAGGCCGTGACTCTAAGATTCAAGCGATATTGCCGCTAAAAGGTAAACCGATGAATCCGGAGAAGGCTAAGCTGCTGGACATCCTGAAGAACGACGAGTATAAAGCAATTATTTCTACGATAGGTGCTGGAATTGGTCCGGATTTCACTGTCGAAGACAGCAATTATTCCAAAATTATCATTATGACCGATGCCGATACCGATGGAGCGCATATTCAGGTGCTGCTGCTGACATTTTTCTATCGTTATATGAAGCCTTTATTAGATGCAGGCAAGGTCTTTATCGCTCAGCCTCCACTTTATAAGTTGACCCGCAAAACGGGTAAGCTGGAGACCGTAAGGTATGCATGGAGTGATGAAGAGCTGCAAAATTACTTAAAGGAATTCGGCAAAAACTTCGAGCTTCAGCGTTATAAAGGGTTGGGTGAGATGAACCCCGATCAGCTGTGGGAGACAACGATGAATCCAGAGTCGCGTACGCTGCTTCAGGTACAGATTGAGGATGCCGCTAAGGCGGAGCGCCGTGTTTCAACACTTATGGGTGACAAAGTCGATCCACGTAAACGCTGGATTGTTGAAAATGTCGATTTCACCGAAATTGTAGAGTAATGTCAGTGCTGCAAGTGACGATAATCCCGATTTTCTAAGAGTTTGGTGATTTATGGGACCTAGAAGATTTTTGGAACTGTAGGAGCGATAGTGCCCGGAATTCCAAAAATCCCTGAAGTACCCGAGAATCACCACACTATTTTAAAACGGGCAGTTTGAGGAACAGAAGGTGAGCAAAGTGAGTAGTTTATCAGAACAATTTTTGCCGGCATTTCTGGAAGAGGTCGTCGGTGACCGCTTTGGTCGGTATTCCAAATATATTATTCAGGACCGGGCAATCCCCGATGTCCGTGATGGACTTAAACCCGTGCAGCGCCGGATTCTTTACGCGATGTACGACTCCGGCAACACACCTGACAAGCCATACCGCAAGTCAGCCAAAACCGTCGGAGATGTAATGGGTAATTACCATCCACATGGTGACTCCTCTATTTACGATGGTATGGTACGTATGGCACAGCCTTGGAAGATGGGGCATGTGCTAGTTGACGGTCACGGCAACTGGGGCTCCATGGACGATGACCCAGCTGCGGCAATGCGTTATACAGAAGCACGGCTGTCTCCCATTGCAATGGAGATGATGCGTGATATCGAGAAGCGGACCGTCTTGTTTAAAGATAACTTTGACAATACCGCCAAAGAGCCTGTTGTGGTTCCTTCCCGGTATCCGAATCTGCTCGTAAATGGCACGAGTGGGATTTCTGCGGGTTTTGCTACTGAAATTCCGCCACATAATCTGCGTGAAGTAATTGACGCTTGTATCGCAGTGATGCAGAAGCCAAATATTGAGCTGGAAGAAATTATGACCTTTATGAAAGGTCCGGATTTCCCTACAGGCGGCACGATCATGGGCGGAGACGGCATCATGGATGCTTACCGCACAGGTAAAGGCCGTATTTACCTGCGCTCCAAGACAGAGATTGAGAATATGCGGGGCGGCAAGCAGCAAATCGTGATTACGGAAGTTCCATTCCAGATTGTAAAATCACGGCTGGTTACTTCCATGGAGAATATTCGGCTGGAGAAAAAGATCGATGGCATTGCCGAGGTTCGTGATGAGAGCGGCCGTGAGGGATTGCGGATTGTAGTCGAACTCAAAAAAGAGGCTGATGCTCAAGGCGTGTTGGCCTATCTGCTCAAAAAAACCGATCTTCAAATTACCTATAACTTCAATATGGTTGCTATTGTTAACAAAGCGCCTCAGCAGCTTGGTCTAAAAGCCATCCTGGAAGCTTATATCGCGCATCAGCGTGAAGTTGTGACTCATCGCACCCAGTTCGATCTGGAACGCGCAGAAGACCGTGCTCATGTCTTAGAGGGCTTAGTTAAAGCACTGAACATTCTGGATGAGGTTATCGCTGCGATCAAAGCGTCGAAAAACCGTCAGGATGCTCAGAACAATCTCGTATGGATGTTCGGCTTCAGTGAACGCCAAGCCGATTCGATCCTTACTTTGCAATTGTATCGTCTGACCAATCTGGAGATCACTTCACTCCAGAAAGAGTTAGATGAAATGATGGCAAAGATTACACATCTGCGCGGCATTTTGGAAAGCGACAAAAAGCTAGTTTCTGTAATCCGTAAGGAACTGCTGGAGATTCGCGACAAATACGGCATTGATCGCCGTTCTCTGATCCAAGGCGAAGTAGAGGAGCTCAAGGTTAGCCTTGAAGCGCTGGTCAACGCGGAGGATGTGCTAGTTGCTCTTTCAGCAGATGGTTATATTAAGCGGACTGGTATGCTTTCCTTCACCCGTTCAGGTGGGGAGCGTCATACCTCAGGCGTCAAAGAAGGTGACCATATCGTCAGGCTGCTGGATGTGAATACCCGTGACAGTCTGCTGGTATTTACCCGCAAGGGGCAATACTTCTTGCTTCCTGTGCACCAGATTCCGGAGTTTAAATGGAAAGAGCCTGGTACAGCGATTGTGAATGTCATTGGATTGTCTAAAGGAGATGGAATCGTTAGTGTGATTCCGGTTAATAATCTAGATGATCCGCAGCAAAGTCTTGTGTTCGTCACCCGTCGGGGTCAGGTGAAGCGTACAGAGCTCAAGGAATACTCTACAAGCCGTTCTGGAGCTGTAGCGGCCTGTAAGGTAGCCGAGGGTGATGAGATCATTACAGTGGCTTCCAGTACGAATGACAAGGACATTGTGCTGGTTACCCGTGAGGGAATGAGTATCCGATTCCATGAGAATGAGGTTAACCCTATGGGTCGCGTTGCATCTGGTGTAAGAGGAATTCAGCTGCGCGAGGGCGACGAGGTGATTTCCTGCTTCTGGGTCAGCGAAGATGAAGGCGAAATCCTTGCTATTTCTGATATTGGTTATGCGAAACGTTCATTACTTGTGGATTATCCATCACAAAGCCGTGGTGGCAAAGGAATGCCAACCTTCGAATTCAAGGAAGGCAAACGAATACGTCCAAATGGCAGCAGGTTAGCAGGGGCTTTCTATTGCAAGGAGCCATTAGAACTGAATGCCGTTACTCGTGAGAATGCCCACCATACGTTCTCCTCTGAATCAGCGCCGCTGGGCGAGCGTCGTTCTACAGGCAAACAGATTGTAGCTGTGGAGAAAAAGGATGAGATCATAAATCTTTTCCCATCGGTTCATTAAAACTAGCGATTAACAAGTGATTTTATAACGGCGTTTAGTCCGCTCTTTTGGAGGGTTGACTAAGCGTCGTTTTTTATTTTTTTATGCTGAAGGTCCGGCAGAATTATTTTTTCTTCTTTTGCAGGAAATGGAAGTTGTTTCGCGAAAATGTAGATATACCGGATAGAACCGCGAGGAAAGGAAGGAATAAGTGTGCATGCTTCTGAATTCAGTAAAATTTGGCATAAGATTTTAAAAGATTATAAATTACATATGGACAGTAATCTTGCTCCAACGCTGACGGATGCCCAACTTACTGTACTTGAACTGCTTCAGGAACGCGACGCCATGAAGCCTTCTGATCTGGCTCCACATTTGGCGACCAGTCCTGCAGCGGTTACGATGTTACTTGATCGGATGGAGAAGCATGAGCTTATTGTGCGGGAAAGAGATGCTTCGGACCGGCGGATTGTATGGGTGAGCATAACGGAGACTGGAAAGGAAGAAACTGCACGTGGTCTAAAGATCCGCAGTGATTTTTTTGCGGAAGCGCTTGATCCGATCTCCTCTCATAACCAACAGTTACTGCTCTACTTAATGGGCAAAATGGTTGTTACAACTACACCGGAGGGTTCTACACCTTGAAGCAAATAGCTTTGCTGTATCACTAGTGCATTTAGAGGATGTAGAAGCATTTAGAGTGTTAGAAGTATTTAGAGTATGTAGAAGCATTTAGAGTGTTTTAGAGCAATTAGAGGCATCTAGATGCTTTAGTTGTATTTTGTACAGCTATTATTTGCTAATTACTCGATTGATGAAATTTAACTGTATTTTATACAACTATTTTCTTGATTTACTTCTCTTTTTGCAGTTTCCCTGATTTTTAATTGTAAAAAGTACACTTAAAATCCGATCTACTGCTTTTTTATTCGGAATAAGTGTATAGAATGCAGTTATCTTACTTTTCATTTCAGATTCCATCTAGGATCCACTGCTGAACCACTGCTGAACCACTGCTGAACCACTGCTGTTCCACTACTGATCCACCGCTGATCCACTGCTAAACAGAGCGGTTGACCGTTAGCTAAGTTCAGGCTGGAAGGTGGAAGGAATGTTTAATCTCGAAAGGATGTTTAATCTCAAAGGGATATTCAATGCCCGGCTGGAATAATCGGACTAAGCATATCCTGCGGAGCTAGGAAGAACACTTCAGCGTGCGTGGACCCTCTTCCCATAGTCTGTTCAAGTAGCAGACGCAGAACCAAAAACGAGGCAGTGATTCTCCACTAACCGGAGAATCACTGCCTCGTTTTTAAATAACAGGGATCGTTTCAATGCCTAGAAACGGCTGCTTTAGAACAGCCCTTTTTTTAGTGTTTCCCGCGGCCACAGATCCCAAGGATGGGTTTGTGGGGGCAGAGAGATGAGTTCCACTTCTTCTTTAGTAACAGGGTGAGGGAATCCTACAAGTGCTGACCATAACGCAATTTGTTGCCCCGGTCTGTTCACTGAAGCCCCGTACTTCTGATCACCGTATAATGGACAGCCGATCGAACTTAGCTGCACCCGAATTTGGTGGGAACGGCCTGTAAGTAAATCAATCTTAAGCAGGCTGTATCCTTCTGCACTGTCAAGAACTGTGTAATCCAGAATTGCTTCCTTGCCGCCGGGAGTTCCTTTTCGAACCACAGTGACGGTGTTACTCTTTGCGTCTTTAAGCAGCGTATCTGTAAGACGGCCACGAGTGGCTGGCGGTTTACCATGCACGACTGTTAAATACACCTTATGAAAGCCGTGAGTACGGACACTCTCGGATAGTCTTGAAGCCGCTTTGGAAGTCTTGGCAAAAATCATTGCTCCCCCAACCGGTCGATCCAAACGGTGGACCAGACCGATATAGACGTTGCCGGGTTTGTTGAAACGTTCCTTCACATCTTCTTTCAGCAGGTTCAGCAGGTCAGGATCGCCTGTTGCATCCTCCTGAACAGGAATATTCACGGGTTTTACAATCCCCAGAAGATGGTTGTCTTCGTACAACACTTCAAAGCGTTGTGATCCGCCGCTTACAGCCTCATTGTTGCCGGAACTATGCTGTGTCATGGCTTACGCCTCCCAGCGACCCAGGATACCACATGGCAGATTCATGCCGGAGGAGGTGATCGGAAGACCGATTTCGCCGGAGGTAAGCTTTCCGCCATAACGTTTGCCCATGGTCATGGACAACATGTTGCGCAGTACAGTTGGAGAAATTCCTGTGGTGTAGGAATTAATGAGCATGAACAAAGGGTTGTCGCTCATAATCTCCATACAGCTCTCAAGGAAAGGATACAAGCTTGATTCAAGCTTCCACATTTCTCCACCAGGTCCTCTTCCGTAAGAAGGAGGGTCCATAATAATCGCATCATATTTACTTCCGCGGCGTTGTTCACGTTGTACGAACTTGAATACATCATCCGTGATAAAGCGGACTGGACGTTCTCCAAGACCAGACAGCTGAACGTTTTCTTTCGCCCACTGCACCATACCTTTGGCTGCATCTACGTGAACGACAGACGCACCGGCACTCGCCGCTGCCACAGTAGCTCCACCTGTGTAAGCAAAAAGATTCAGCACTGAGATTGGACGGTTAGCCGCTGCAATCTTGTCCATCATCCAGCTCCAGTTGGCTGCTTGTTCCGGGAATAGTCCTGTATGCTTGAAGTTTGTAGGACGTAAGTGGAATTTTAATTTACCATAGCTAATCTTCCAATCGTCCGGAATGGTTTTTTTCATTTCCCATTGTCCGCCACCAGCGGAGGAACGGTGATAATGTCCGTGCACATCACGCCATTTAGCGGTCTCATTATTTAGAGGCCAAATAATCTGTGGATCAGGACGACGCAAGATAATATCGCCCCAGCGTTCGAGCTTCTCTCCACCGCCTGTATCAATTACTTCATAGTCTTTCCAATCGCTCGCTATATACATGATTTAATCCATCCTTCAAAAAAATTCATTTAGCCTTTATTGTACAACATTTCACCTGATTGCTACAAACAAATTACGCCTCAGCCAGCTTCACCAATTATTTTGTCCAATGCTAATGAGGTGTATAATATTCCCATGCTTATGCGGCTATTCAACTGGTGCTGCAAGACTTGATTGTGTATGATCAGATAGTAGAGTTCTTACCCTATTTACGATCGGAGAACTAAAGCTATGTTCAATCTCTCACCGCTGTATTTCCCTATAACTGCAAAACCCAACCACACTAGTGAGTTTCTGCCCAGCCATGCCTTGCAGCCGTTTATTCGCTGTTTTTGGGGTTCTGTAGATGTGGAGTCTATACAACAACCTGAGACGGAGACAATAATTCCGGATACCTGTATGGATATTATTTGGGATTTGGATAGAGAATCAGGCAATACAAACACTTTTTTCTCCGGTATCAATGACACTCCATTTGAAGTCTCTTCAGACGGAAAGCCAGGGGGGAGTTCAACCTTTGGTATCCGGTTTCATTTCTGGGCGGTTCATTTTTTTGCAGATGATCATCTGCGGAATGTCTTGAATGCACATGTCGATGTAGAACATTATTTTGGCACTTTTAAAAAAGAGCTTGGTCATCTATTGGAGAAAGTAAACTCGATGGACGAAAGGATTGCAGCCGCTGAAGCCTATCTGCTTCGTCGTCTTGAGCGTAGAGGGCGGACTAACAATCGGATGATGAACGCAGTCTATACTATGGTTAAACAAAAAGGGATTGTGACCGCAGAGGATTTGGAGACCAGTTCTAATTTAAGCAGACGACAACTTGAACGGCTTTTTCAAGAATATATAGGTGTATCGCCCAAAAAAACAGCAGATCTCGTGCGGTTTCAGAATGTATGGCGGGAGATGTGTCATTTACCTGGGCAGACAAAGAATATGCAGGATCTTATTTTCGCGTATGGTTACAGTCACCAGTCCCATTTTATCAATAATTTCAAAAAATATGCAGGAAGAACCCCACTTGAAGCCTTGGTCTATGCAGGCCGAAGAATGTCGTAATTTTGCAATACAAAGCGTGTTAACCTTGTTAGACTAAACCCATGTAAGAAATGAGACATATTATGAAAATGAGAGGGGACAAGTTATGATTTCGTCTTTTGAAGGGACTAACATTTACACTAAAGATACTGCGGTGTCAGCTAAATTTTATACGGAGGTACTAGGAATTCCTATGCCTTTCGAAGGCTACGGTAATTTCGACGGGGCAAAGCTTGGTTTTGACAAGAAACAGCCGGGAATTATTATTTGGGATGCTGCAAAGTGGGAAAATCTTACGACAGGTTTTGTTAATTTAGTATTCGGCTGTGATAATCTTGATGAGACATACGAGCAGTTGAAAGCTAAGGGACTGGATTGTCAGCCACCTGTTACGATGGAATATGGCGGTAAAGAAATGAATTTTCGTGATCCTGATGGGAATCACATAACCTTGCTGGAAGGTGCTTATTAAGCTTCTTTTTAAGAAAAATGAGACGGTGCGCAAACTTCAACCGTGTGTAATAACGGGGAGTTTGCGTTTTTTTAACTTTATTTATTGACAATGATAATCATTATCAAATAGAATGAGGTGAAGCGTATATGATTTAAATTTAAGGTGTTAGTAGGGGAGGAACAGGAGTTTATGGCTAAAGTGCTTGTGGCATATGCTAGTTTAACTGGCAACACTGAAGAAATGGCTGAATTGATTGTAGAAGGAATACGCCAAGCAGGCGGTGAGGCTGTTTTGAAGTCGGTCACTGAATGTAATGCGATTGAGATAAAATCATATGAAGGCGTTCTGCTAGGGGCATATACTTGGGGTGACGGAGAGTTGCCCGATGAATCTCTTGATTTCTATGAGGAGATGGATGAACTTGATTTGACTGCCATGAAGTCAGCAGTTTTTGGTAGTGGGGATACAGGCTACGCCATTTATTGTGGGGCAGTGGATGTTATCGAGGAGAAGTTAAAGGCGCGTGGAGCAGTCATTTTGCAAGATAGCCTAAAGATTGAGTATGGCCCTAATGCTGTAGAAAAAGAAGCCTGCCGTCAATTCGGACGTCAATTCATCGAAGCCTGTATGGCGGTAACCTAAGATGGGGGGGCCAGTGGGAAGTTGGTTTAACAAAGCAAGGGCTGTACATACCCCTCCGTATAAACGGCTGCACGATTATCGCATGGAGCATATTATGCTGGGCGGGACTGAGAATTTAGCTAGCGGAGCTCCAGCGACGGGGCTCCCACGCTGGCGCCAGCAGGTTCAATATGCTGTGGGGCATACGCTTAATGACTTCTATAGTCTGCTGCCGGAAGTGCGGAGAGAGACACCTATACAATTTCTGTTAGAGCGACGGTGGCCTCCTAGGGGAGATGCTTTTCCCTCCCTTTTGCAATATTGGGATATCAAAACGAGTGTAGCTGATGAGCTTATGCGTATCGTTTCAAGCAATCATCTACAGGAGATTCCAGTGATGTTATATGAACAGTGGCATGTCCCAGTTCCAGCGTTGAATTTGGAGTTATCGATGATTACACAACTGGCTTGGAACTCTTCAAAAAGTGGCCGGAGCGTGAACATTCAGAAGTTTATGGTTAATGGCAATGAGGATATCATCACTGGATTTATGCATATGGCCAATGTTTTTTGCCATCATGCTTATGGTGAGCCAGCGGAGACCGTGGAAGTTTTCTCGCTGCTGGATGGACGTAAATACTGCTTTGCTGGAGAGGCAATCTCGCTTATGGAGTCACTGGATTATGTGCGTTTGTTATCCGTATTTCTTGAGCGTGAAGTGTTAGCTGACGGTTCCTTAAGCTGCAGCGATCGTAGAAATGAGAGAGGCGAAGCGAATTATTTACTATAATAAATATAGACCTCCTTATCTGCAGGTTAGAACACCAGCAAGTAAGGAGGTCTTATTGTTACTGCTTTATTAAAATCTCAAGAGTTAGGTCGGGGGATTAGCCGATAAATCGGTAATAATCCTGTTTATTCTGAATGACAAAGCCGCAGCTCTCATACAGCTTAAGTGCATTGGGATTATCCAGTGCGACCTCCAGATTTACACCATTATAATTTTGGCGCTCTCGTTCGATGGTCTGAAGAAGGGCGCTGCGGCCAATGCCAAGCCCACGTAGCTTTTTGTCGACTGTAAATCCATAGATCCAGGATTCATTATCTTCAGTCCACACTCGCATTTTCCCAACAGGCCTGCCGTCCATCTCGATCATAATATTCTCTTGCATATCTTCCTGTTTGTGCAACTCATACTGCTCGGCAGCATCTTCTGTCTTCATATCAAAACCTCCACAATCCAGTTCGACCAGAATGTGTGCCTCTTCTTCACGAGCTGGCCGTAAGACCACAGTCCCTGTTGCTGAGCTAACATCAGAAGAAACCATGGAATTGCCATCCCATTTCATTTGATATTCAGCGTGATTGAACTGTAGAGGCAAGGTTTGCAGGAAAGCAGTTCCAGATGAAGAAGCGGCGGGTGCATTTAGAAGAAGAGTAGAGACTTTATTGCGTTTGATTATGTTTTGTGCTCGGTTCCACAGAGAGGTGAAGATTCCGCGTCGACGGTAGCCTGGCCGAACCATGCCACAGACCTCCATATCGCTTCCAAAACCATAGAGTCCCAAGAAACCGACCAGTAATTCGTCCTCATAAGTCACAAGCCATTCCGTATCACCTGCGCTTGATGGCTGGCGGAGCATATCCCAATTCAGTTTTAATGAGATTCCTTCATATTGCTCACAGCGTTGTTGCAATTCCTCAATATTCTTAAAAGTGTCGGCAGACGTCAAACCCGTTTCCCCCTAAAGTGTATTTGAACTATTATAAGTTCGCATAGTTACTAAAAAAGCTTCGCGGAAACGGGAGCAGGTTTTAAGCTCTCCCGCCAGTATTCCCGCTCAGCACGTCTTTGTACTCCGGGTACTTCTCAAATTGATGCGCAGCATAGGAGCACACGGGTACAATTTTTAAATTCTCATTCCGAGCCTTGTCCACAACAGCACGTACAAGCTCTTGTCCAGTACCTTGCCCGCGCAGTTCTTCGGAGACACGAGTGTGGTCAATGACCAATTCCCCGGTTTCTTTATCCAAACTGTATGTGATTTCGGCAAGGTCCTTACCGTCATTAGCAACAAAAAAACGTCCGTTTTCATTTTGAATTTGCATCTTATGGCTTCACTCCTAATTAGTTATTGCCTATATTTTACTACCATGAATTGCAAAAAGCGAGGAACGAACCAGATTGATTGTTCTTCGGGCTGAATGTTGCTTTCCTTGTTACCCGTGGATCGCTGAGCTGCATTTTTGTCCATGTGGGCAACTTGGCTATAGCAGAATATGAGCAAGTGTGAGTTAACTAACCTCAAGTATTTGTTTTGGTAAGCTGAAAACTGGGAACGCTGGGAACCCCCGTAACCCCCGGAACCCCCGGAACCCCGAAATGCCGTAACCCCGTAACCCCGTAACCCCGTAACCCTTGGTTTTCCTATCCGCAGAACCTTTCGGACCCAGCTGACGCTATTTGCATATTTTTAGCCTTTTAAGTAAATTTTCGGACACCAGCGCAGCTATTCCTGTGGAATAGGCACTAAATTGGCGTTTTTTATGCCAATAGCGCCTATGGAGTCCGATAGCATGCTGAAAAGGGGATAATACTGCGAATAAGGTCAACTGTGTCCGATAGCGTAGGATACTAATCCTCCGTAGAACCTTTCGGACCAGAGTTCTAATTTCCCACTGATGCTTTCGGACCCAGCAGACGCTATTTGCACATATTTAGCCGTTTAAGTAAATTTTCGGACCCCAGTGCAGCTATTCCTTATGAATAGGCACGAAATAGGCATTTTTAATGCCCATAGCGCCTATGGAGTCCGATCGCACACAAAAAATGGGATAATACTGCGAATAACGTCAACTGTGTCCGATAGCGTAGGATCCTAATCCTCAGCAGAAGCTTACTGACCAGAGTCCTAATTCCCCACTGATGCTTTCGGACTCAGCAGACGCTATTTGCACATTTTTAGCCGTTTGAGCAAATTTTCGGACCCCAGTGCAGCTATTCCTTTGGAATAGGAGCGAAATAGGCATTTTTAATGCCCGTAGAGCCTATGGAGTCCGATCGCACACAAAAAATGGGATAATACTACGAATAACGTCAACTGTGTCCGATAGCGTAGGATACTAATCCTCCGTAGAACCTTTCGGACCAGAGTTCTAATTTCCCACTGATGCTTTCGGACCCAGCAGACGCTATTTGCACATATTTAGCCGTTTGAGTAAATTTTCGGACACCAGAGCAGCTAATCCTTTGGAATAGGCACGAAATAGGTATTTTTAATGCCCATAGTGCCTATGGAGTTCGATAGCATGCTGAAAAGGAGATAATACTGCGAATTAGGTCAACTGAGTCCGATAGAGCTGAGTCCTGATCTCCCGCTGAAGCCTGCGGACCCAGCAGACGCTATTAGCACAAGGTCAACTGAGTCCGATAGAGCTGAGTCCTGATCTTCCGCTGAAGCCTGCGGATCGAGCAGACGCTATTAGAATAAGGTCAACTATGTCCGATAGCGCAGAGTCCTGATCTCCCGCTGAAGCCAGCGGATCGAGCAGACGCTATTAGCACAAGCTCAGCTGTGTCCGATAGCGCCCACGCTCGCGGAAATGACAGCTAAACCAGCGTGCAATGCAGAAAATTCGGTGCTGAAACAGCAGCTAATGAATTTTTATACACTCCCGTTTATAGAGTAGCTTGCGTATTCTCAGGATAATACAATAAGATTAAGAGAATATCTCACTACTGAAAAGAACCGCTAGCAGGAGGAATCATTGTGGAATACAAGGTTGAGGTTGAATTTGGATCGATTTATGAATTGTTGAACAGCTTACATACTTATCTCTGCAAAAAATCCTATAAGAAGATTGATTTAGGGGTAGCGTGGGCTAATGAAATTGAAAGCACGCTCAGTGAAGAGCTGTTATCCCGTCTGAAAGAAACCGAACTAAACAATGAGTGGAAAATGTTGAATCTGCTCATTTACTGTTGTCCATTTAAGGATGATGTAGACAGTGTGTTGAACTGGATTGAACGGTTATCGGTTGGTGAGTTATATGAGACCTTATCAAAATATGTAAAGGTATTTCCAAGCCATATGGAGGATTACCGTAACCGCGTAGTATTTTTACTTTCCGAGTGGAACCGCCAGTACTTTAGCCAATGCAATCCTGCGATTTTGAGCAAACTGCAGCAGCATGCGGATTCGAAGAACACGGAGCTTAATGAACTGGACACTGCGGATTTCGTGAACAAGACGACCAACGGATTTTACTTCATGCCTACGGATGGGCTTAAGAAGCTCGTACTGATTCCACAGTATCATTTTCAGCCTGCTAATATTATCTATTGCTATGGGGAATTAACGATCTGCCATTATGCGGCGTGGATATCGATGGAGAATGAGGAAATCTCCCCTTTTATGTACAGAGCGATCCGTAGTCTGAGTGAAAAAAGCCGGCTAAAAATCCTCCAAGCCCTTAGTGATGGCCGTAAGACGTTTACCGAAATTGTTAAGCATGCGGGTATCTCGAAGGGGATTGTGCATGATCATATTTTTAATCTTCGTTGTGCAGGTTTGCTTCATGCCTATATTGAAGGAGAGAATGTCACCGGATACAGTCTGCGTCTTGAAGGTATTCATCGGATGAACGAGCAGCTATTCGAGTATTTGAAATAATGATTTTGAAAAAAATAACCGTCTGAAAGCCAGGGCTTCTCTTATGCAGAGAGGGGTTTTGGCTTTTTTATTTGTTTTAATTATCGCCTAATTCTGTTTATGGAGAATTTTTTTGAAGTTCTCTCTTTACAGAACTCGAAAACCTTTCTATAATGAACATCAGATGTTATTCATACTTAACGGGTAGGAATTATAGTTATTATTCTATCAGAGAGAAAAGGGAGATAGGTACATGAGAAAAAATGCGATTGTAATCACTTCATTACTGCTTACGGGGTCACTGTTACTTTCTGCTTGCGCTAATAACAGTAATAACGAATCCTCATCCGCAAACAATGCGGCTGCAGGCTCCAATTCAACCAATGTGGAAGCAACCACTGCACCAGAGATTGTTCCTGCGGGTGCTCTAAGCGAACCTTTTACTGCCACGGATTTATCCAAACTTCCAGCGGTGGCCCAGAAACGTACAGATACCATTATCGTTGGGCTTACGGACCCAAGCGGAGCGTTCACTCCTTATTTTCAACAAAGTGGTTATGATGGCAATGTCTCTTCACTGCTATACGCTTCTCTCGTAACTGTTGATGACAAAGGCGTTCCAACGCCGGAGCTTGCGGAGAGCTGGGATGTTTCGGATGATCAGCTTACATACACGTTCCACTTGAGAAAAGATTTGAAATTCAGCGACGGTTCACCGTTAACAGCGGATGATGTGGCATTTACATGGACGATCCAATACGACAAATCGTATGACGGTAGCTCCCAGCTTCCATCGCTAAATGTTAAAGGCGGCAAAGCCTATAAGGAAGGTACATCCCCTACAGTTGAGGGCATTAAAGTAATTGATCCACAGACGATCTCAGCAACCCTTGAGCAACCAAACGCAACGGCGCTGGTACAGCTCGGCTCGAATGTACTATCGAAAGCTTACTATGGCAAGGACTATAAAATTGGAAATCTTGAATACATTAAAAAGCTGCATGAGAAGCCACTTGGCGATGGACCTTACAAGCTGGAAAAATTTATTCCAGGTCAAGAAGTGCGTTTTGTAGCGAATGAGAATTATTTCAAAGGTAAACCAAAGACGGAGCATTTCATCTACAAAACTACGGAAGGCGACGTATGGCAGTTCGTAGAAACTGGTGAAGTGGACTACGCTTCCTTTAGTGCGACAGACGAGAATATCGAGAAGCTGAAAGCACTTGGTTTTGTGAATATTATTCCATACACTCCAAGTACCTATGGTTACTTGCAAGTTAACCTCAAGCATGAGCAGCTCAAGGATAAGCTTGTACGTCAAGCTATTGTGTACGGTTTGGATCGTCAGAGTATTTATGTGGATGCAGCACAAGGTGCAGGTTCTATTGCCAACATCCCGGCATCGCCGATTTCCTGGTCTTACACTGAGGAAGGTATTAATCCTTACAAATATGATCCGGAAAAAGCAAAACAATTGCTCGATGAAGCTGGCTGGACGGTAGGCGCGGGGGGGATCCGTGAAAAAGATGGCAAACCGCTGAGCATCCATTACCTCGGTTCGAAGAGCAAAAACACAGATATTTTCATCGCTGTAGCTAAAGAGAATTTTGAAGCGCTGGGTATCGAATTCCAGCCTGAGGTTTTCGCAGACTTTAACTCACTGGTATCGAAAGTAGAAGGTGGGGACTATGATCTCGTATCCTTCTCCACAAGCATGTTGACTGATCCGTCTGACGGGTTCATGCAATTCTTCGATGGAGAAATCACGGATTATGACAATCCGAAATTCCTAGAGCTGTACAACAAAGCCTTGGCCACTACTGATATTGAGGCACGCAAAGCGGTATATAAAGAGCTGTATCAGCTTTTCAATGATGAACTGCCTATTATTTTTACAAGTTATAAAAAGACAGTATACGCCTATAACGGACGTATTGAGAATCTCTCGGTCAGCCCGTTCATCGGTCTTGCTGGCAGTCTGCCAACTTGGAGCCTGAAATAAATAAACCAGTGTCCCCTGCCCTGACTGGATTCAAGGGCAGGGGACGAATCATAAGGAGTCTGTCATGAGCGCTTATTTATCGAAAAGACTGTTGTACATGGTCATCATCTTATTTGCGGCATCATTATTGATCTTCTGTCTGTATGCTTCAACTCCCGGTGATTTCATAACCGGAAATATTAAATTGACCGCTGAACGCAAAGCTGAGCTTCGTGAAATCTACGGCTTAAACAAGCCTGTGCTTGAACGGTATGGGATCTGGATGAAGAATGCGCTGCATGGTGATTTCGGGTATTCCTTAGCTCAACAAAAGCCTGTGCTGCAGCTTTTTAATGATTATATTTGGAATTCCTTTTTGCTGGCTGCCGTATCTACGTTTCTAACGTGGGTGATTGCGGTCATTATTGGCGTCATCTCTGCCTATAAGCAATATTCCTGGTTCGATACACTAGTGATGATCGCTATATTTGCAGCAATGTCGCTGCCGTCATTTTTTATAGGCTTATTCCTGATCAAAATCCTGGCCGTCGATCTCAAGTGGCTGCCTCCAGGTGGAATAATCACCACGGGTAGTAATGCTACGGGTTTGGCTTACTTTAAGGAGATCGTAATGCATATGACCCTTCCGGTTGTAGTTATGACCCTTCTGGGATTAGGTTCGCTCACCCGTTATTTCCGCAGCAATATGATTGATGTCTTAAAACAGGATTATATCCGTACGGCACGCGCCAAAGGCCTAAAAGAACGCAAGGTGCTCTTTACACACGCCTTACGTAATGCCTTGCTGCCCGCAATTACACTGGTTGGTTTTGAGCTTCCAGCACTATTTGGCGGATCACTTATTATTGAGAAAATATTCAATTGGCCTGGGATTGGCCAACTGTATATGCAGTCCTTCGGACTAAGGGATTATCCTTTGCTGATGGGCTTTACGATGTTTATTGCCATACTTACCGTCATAGGAACGTTGCTTTCGGATGTTTTGTACCGGATTGCCGATCCTAGAGTTCGGCTATAGAGAGGAGGAAGCTGACGTGGCAGTTCAAAGTAATGTAGCTGGGATCGCGAAGCCGCAGACCACCAAAGGAAAATCCTCTTTATTCCGGCAATCCATGCGGAGGTTGCTGAAGAACAAGCTGGCGGTATCCGGATTTGTGGTGGTGATCTTTATGTTTGCGCTTTGTTTTATTGGTCCGCTGTTCTCACCTTATACGGATAACAAAATTAATATGGCTATGATGAACAAGGCACCCAATATGAAGCATTGGCTGGGCACTGATGCATTGGGCAGAGATATTCTGACCCGGGTAATGCAGGCGGGGCGCATTTCACTGACCGTAGGACTAGCATCAATGGTTCTTTCGGTGTTTATCGGTGCTCTTTTGGGGGCTATTGCTGGGTATTACCGCGGTATTGCCGATCAAATCATTATGCGGATTGCGGATCTTTTATTGACGGTCCCGAGTCTGCCACTGCTCTTTATTTTTGGTGCGTTATTATCGGAGTGGAAGATTCCAACGGATTATCGGATGTATATCGTTATGCTGATGCTTAGTATTGTTAGCTGGCCGGGTATGGCACGTATGGTACGGGGGCAAATGCTTAGCCTGCGTGAACGTGAGTTTATGCAGGCGGCGGTAGTATTAGGCCTCCGTGATCGGCGTAAATTATTTAATCATTTGCTGCCGAATATCGTTCCGTTGCTGATCGTTATGGCTACCCTTAACATCGGTGGCGCTATATTGAGTGAATCGGTTCTTAGCTTTTTTGGGCTAGGTGTTATGCCGCCAACTCCAACCTGGGGCAATATGATTGATGCTGCGAATAATATGATCGACTTTCAGGATCGGCCGTGGCTGTGGATTCCACCAGGGTTATCGATTTTTGCGACAGTGATCGCGATCAATATCTTTGGAGACGGACTCCGGGACGTGCTTGATCCTAAACAGAAGAGGTAGGTGACCCTCAGATGAGTGATTTAATGAATATAGACGGTCTAAGTACATACTTCTTCACGGAAGAAGGAAAAGTGAAAGCCGTTGATGATGTAAGCTTCCGTGTTCGCGAGGGAGAGACGGTATGTATCGTTGGAGAATCAGGCTGCGGCAAAAGCGTGACTGCGATGTCCATCATGGGACTTGTCGAGGAACCAGGGGGCAAGGTAGCCCAAGGGAAAATTGATTTTCAGGGTGAGGATTTGTTGAAAATGGACAAAAACACACTGCGGACCATCCGCGGGAATGAGATCGCGATGATCTTTCAGGAGCCCATGTCCTCCCTTAATCCTGTAATCAAGATCGGTGAGCAAATCATGGAGCCGCTGATTGTACATCTGAAGATGAACAAGAAACAGGCGCGTATCCGGGCGATTGAACTGATTAAGCAGGTAGGCATATCACGACCAGAGCAAATTGCTGATAGTTACCCGCATGAATTAAGTGGAGGTATGCTGCAGCGGATCATGATTGCTATTGCCATTGCCTGCAGTCCAAAACTTTTGATTGCTGATGAACCGACTACGGCGCTGGATGTAACGATTCAAGCGCAAATTCTGGATATGCTGCGTGAAATTAAAGATAGCTCGGGCATGTCCATTCTACTAATCACCCATGATCTTGGCGTAGTGGCAGAGATGGCCGATTATGTGATTGTTATGTATTCCGGAAAGATTGTGGAGGAGGGGGAGGTTGTTGAATTGTTCAACAACCCCAAACATCCCTATACAAAAGGGCTGCTCAAATCGAAGCCGGTAATCAATCAGCGACAGGATGAGCTGTATTCCATACCAGGTCAAGTGCCAAATCCGCTTGAGCTGGTGCCCTCTTGTTATTTTCATGACCGCTGTGAGCATTGCATGCCTGTATGTGTCAGCCAGCAGCCCCGGCTTAAAGAGGTAGCTAGCAGACAAAAGGTAGCTTGCTGGTTGTATGAGGAGGCGGTTGTTCATGCCTGAGGCACTGCTTGAGGTCAATCATTTAAAGAAATATTTCCCTGTTACTAAGGGGCTGCTTAATCGAACCGTTGGGCATGTGAAGGCTGTTGATGATATTAGCATCACACTTCAACCTGGGGAGACGTTTGGGCTTGTAGGGGAATCTGGGAGCGGCAAAAGTACAGTCGGACGGACGATTTTACGGCTAACGGATAAAACGGCAGGTGAGATCAAATTCAAAGGGATAGACATTCACTCCCTGTCTCCCGCTGAATTGCGCAATATTAGACCCCAAATGCAGTTGATCTTCCAAGATCCTTATAGCTCTCTTAACCCACGGGTTCGTATAGGTGATGCCATTGGTGAAGCTTTACTAGATCATGGTTTATGCTCAAGGTCCGAGGTGCGAGATCTGGTGCTTGAAGCGCTAGCGGCTTGCGGTTTATCTTCTTATCATATTGATCGCTTTCCGCATGAATTCTCCGGGGGGCAGCGGCAGCGGATCGGGATCGCCCGTGCGCTTGTTTTGAATCCTGAGCTGATTATTGCAGACGAACCAGTTTCAGCACTGGATGTTTCCATCCAAGCACAGATTATTAATTTATTCAGTAAGCTCCAGCAGAGTCGAGGGTTAACGTATTTGTTCATCTCCCATGACCTGAGTGTTGTGGAGCATTTGTGTTCAAGAATCGGTGTCATGTACCTGGGCTCTATGATGGAGACGGCATCAAGAGATGAACTGTTTAAGAATCCGCTCCACCCGTATACCAAAGCGCTGCTGTCGGCTGTTCCGATTCCTATTCCAAAGCTGAAAAGGGAAAGGATTGTACTTAAGGGAGATATTCCGAGTCCGGTAAACCCGCCTTCTGGCTGTAAATTCCATACCCGTTGTCCCTTTGCGCAAGAGGTTTGCAGATCTGAAATCCCGGTATTTCGTGATGTTGGCAGTAACCATTTTGTAGCTTGTCATTTAGTTTGATAGTTGTCACAAATATAGCAATGATTTACTCCTAAGACATGAATAATTAATGTTGAATTGTATAATAATACAATTTGACCTTATTTTTACCTAGGCTCAAAAGTCTTGAGAGGTTTCAAAGCCAGGTCAATGGGGTAATTAGAGAGTGGTTAGGTTAGGCGTACATATCTAATCGGTCTAGTATAAAATCCCTACTTAGGAGGAATCATCGTGAATACAACAGTACGTTTGACAGAAAGATCCGGCTCGACTTCTTCACAGCGCAGAAAAGGCTTTGTACCGGTAGTCGTGTACGGTGCAGGTTCAGATAGCCAGTCCTTTACAGCGGATGCTAAGACAATTTCAGGTATTTTAGCCAGCAACCCACGGGCTGTTCTTACTTTGGAATTGCCAGACTCGGGCAAAAAGAACGTGGTTATTCAAGAAATCCAACGTCAGCCAATCTCTAAACAACTGCTGCACATTGATTTTCAGCAGATTGATATGAAGGCCAAATTGGATACAAAAGTAGCGTTCCACTTTACAGGTGAACCAGTAGGTGTGAAGAGCGGCGGCGTGCAACAAATTGAATTGCATGAGCTGGATATTCGCACACTTCCAGATAAAATAGCTGCATCCTTTGAAGTGGATATCAGTGGACTAGATATTGGTGATCAATTGCTGGTATCTGATTTGCCGAAGCATGAAGGCTGGGAAGTATTAACGCCTGAGGACACTTTGATTGTCCGTATTTCACCTCCAGCAGCGCAAGAGCCAACAGAAGAAGATACTGCTGAACCCGCTGCAGCTGAAACTGCTGGCGAAGATAAAGCAGAATAGTATAGAGATAAATAGTAAAGAGCAGATAGAATCCTTATAAAGGAGCTGTCTGCTCTTTTTGTTTTGCCTTCATAAATATGAATTCATAAAAAAGATGCTGGTCTTTCGTATGGTTTCTCAAATGGCAATTTTGGTTGTTTCGCCTCATTTAGTTAAAAATTTACATAAAATCGTTGACGAACGGGTTTCTAAGCCTGAAAATGAGGACAATTACCATGGTGAAATATTCAAAAGTCCCTGTTGTTGCTGTTTGAAAACGCTTTAGTTTTTATGCTTCTAAGAACTCTCATTGCCTAGTTCATCATGATTAAGAGGAGGAAAGTTATGAAGATGAGGAAGCTGTTTTCGATCTTAATGACAAGTTTGCTGGTGCTTGGGGTAGCTCTACCCTTTGGTGGAAAAGCGAATGCAGATGCTGCAAGTGACGCTTCAAATCGTGCTTTAATCTGGTTGAAAGCCCAGCAGGATGCAACAGCGGGGTATGCTTTTGAGGGACTGGTAGATAGCTTTGAAGATTTCTGGGGACCGAACAACCCCAAACAGATTGTATACACGTATGATCAAGCGGTTGCAGCTATCGCCTTTATTGTAAAGGGTGAACGGACGCGGGCAGAGCAGGTTTTGAACAAAATGCGGGACATTCAAGATCCTTCCGGCTTCTGGCTGAATTCTTATTGGTATAACAACGGCTTCGGAGAAGAAATCCGTAAACATGTGGGACCCGTTGTATGGATGGCAATGGCTGCTATGGCTTATGAGAAGCAATATAATGATACACGGTATCGTCCGATGGCACTTAAAGCACTCGATTGGAGTTTACAGTATAAAAAGGCTAATGGCAGTATTGCAGGAGGATGGAGTGGTTGGAGTAATTCCGATGAGCCTTGGAGCTCAACCGAGCACAATATCGATATTTACCGGGTATTGCAGTATTATGCTTCGGTGGATTCCTCAAAGGCAGCCACTTATAACAGTGCGGCTTCTGGAGTCAAAACCTTCCTGGATAATTATGTGTGGGATGACACTGTCAAACGTTTCAAGGGGGGCTGGAAAAACGATACAAATCTGATCGACCCCAAAATACCTTTAGACGTGAACCCTTGGGGAGTGTTAGCTTTAGGCGTATCCGGGGCCCATAACTACGGCGCAAGCTTAACCTATGTGGAAAATGCCTCCGGCACCCCGGGAACACTAGCAAATCCGCGTTACAAGCAGACGCTTACTTACAATGATGCTGGGAATACGCTCACCGGATACGATTTTGACTGGACAGACGAAGTATTGCCGGCGTATGACGATAACGGAAATCAAATTGGCAATACGGGTGCTGACGTATGGTTTGAAGGAAGCGCATTCATGTCACTCGCTTATTATCTGCAAGGCAATGCCTCAAAGGCAGACGCCATTAATACAGAGATTATTAAAAAACAAGGCACAAGCGGTGCTTCGCTCGGGGGTATTCCCTACTCGCTGAAAGGGTCCAGCAACAGTTATTGGGTGATGGCGCAGCAAAACTGTGTTTCCAGCACAGGCTGGTTAATAATGTCCCTGCACCGGTTTAATCCATTCACAGGTCAATATTTGACGGGTGGTGGTAATACTGGGGATGCAGCCGCGCCAACCGCTCCCGCTAATCTAACGGTAACCAGTAAGACGGATACAGGAGTTATCTTAACCTGGTCCGCTTCTACCGATAATGTTGGCGTTACAGGTTATATTGTTTATCGCGGAACACAGCAGGTGTCCACTGTGGGGGGAACTACAGCTACTGTTAGTGGACTTACTCCAAGCACAGCCTATACGTTTACAGTAAAAGCTACGGATGCAGCAGGTAATTTATCCTCCGCTAGTAATACCGCAACAGTTACTACTAATTCCACTGGAGGCAGCGGAGGCGGTGATCATGTGACGGCTGACTTTACAGCAGGGGTAACGAGACTTTCTGCTACAGAGGCGAGTATCTATATTACACCTGTAACCAGTGCTCTTTATGTAGATGTACATTACAAGATTAGCGGTGGTTCCCAGCTTAATTACCGGATGACTAATAACTCAGGAACATGGAAGCAGACGGTGAGTGGATTAAGCGCTGGCAGCAGTATTGAGTACTGGTTCACTTATGAGAAATCCGGCCCGCAATATGATTCAGCACATTATACTTTTGTTCAGTAAGATTAGCAGTTCGTAAAAATCATTCTAAGAGAAGGCTGTTCCATGCTGCCATTTATAAGCGGCGGGGGCAGTCTTTTTTTGTGGGAAAAATAGTGAATAACCGTTAAATCCTTCTCAAGACGGAGGTCTGCTCTTAAGGTATGCTTTAAAATCTTTGGGGGAGACGTTAGGACTCGATGGTCACTAGCGTAGGTAGGTATGAGGTGAGTTTATTTTATTGGTTTTACAACGTAACAGTGTTATGTTACGATGGCTTCAAGGAGTGATAAGCATGGAAGAGGATTTGATCTCGAAGAAGCAGCTATTGGAATTAACCGGTATATCCTATGGGCAATTGTACCGCTGGAAGCGGAAGCAGTTGATTCCAGAGGAATGGTTTATCCGTAAATCTACGTTTACTGGACAGGAGACTTTTTTTCCAAAAGACATGATCTTGTCCCGTATCGATAATATTGTGAATATGAAAGATGGACTTTCTTTGGATGAAATGGCTGATAAGCTGTCAGATAAGGCTTCTTTTGACAGAGTAAGTGTATCTGCTGCGGAAATTATAGAACGTAACATTGTTTCGTCAGTGACACTGGGGAAATTTGGAGAGAGGCTTGGTGTCAAGAATGGATATAGCTTCGATCAGCTCACTTATTTATTGGCTGTAGACCGCCTGCTTAGTGCAGGGGAGATGAATATGGAGGAAGCAGAGCTCCTGTTTCGAACCTTAATGAATAAAGCCTCCAATCTTGAGAGTGAAAGCTGGGAGTTGTTTTTTATCCGCAAAATGGGGGTGTCATCCTTTATTCTGGCTCAGGCACCAGCGGAGTTATGGTTCGATGAAGGGGTAAAGCTGGTCAGTAAAATACTCAGTGCAGATGTAATAGAACAATTGAAAGGTAAGCTTGCTTTTAAGCTTGTTGAATAGGGGGTTACTGTAATGGATAAACGACAGCTGCCGGATCTGATTATAAACGGAGTCAGCGGGGGGGCAGGAGGTACTTATAACAGTGTGCAAATCGATGGTGTAGGCAAAGTAACGGGACCCATCGTGACGCGAATTTTTAAAGGAAATGGGCATATGAATTTGAAGAATGATCTCTCGGCGGAAGAAGCGGAATGCAATGGGACGATGAAAGTGCTGGGACATTTGCGTTTTAACTCCCTAAAGGTGGATGGAATGATTACTGTCGGTGAGAGCTTTCGGGGAGAAAGTTGCACTCTTCATGGAATGCTGAATATCAAGGGTGATTGTGAGCTTGAGGATTTTGCGGGGGAAGGAAGCTTTAGTGTCGGAGGTTTACTTAGTGCAGGACATGTAGACTTCAAACTGCAAGGGCAGGGAAAGGCGCATGAAATTGGTGTGGAGAGTCTAGTGATCCGGCAAACGAATAGTGGAGTCTGGAGCAAAATGTTAAGTGGAATCATCCCTAAATTAAGATCGGAGCTGCGGGCTCGGACTATTGAAGGAGATTTTATTGATTTAGAGTATACAATAGCGGATGTTATCAGGGGCAATATTGTGATTGTAGGGCCAGGCTGTACTATCGAACGGATAGAGTATCGTGATCAGATCACAGTACATCCAGAAGCAAAGGTTGGAAAGGTGGAGAAGATCGGTGAGTGAAGAAACAACTCGGAGTAATTTGAAAATAATAGGCACAACGACCTCAGCGGGAGGCTTCTTTCGGGACATTAAAGTTACTGGGGAAGGTCATTTTGCAGGTGATGTAGATTGTGAGAAGCTGAGCCTGACTGGAAATGCCAGAGTAGATGGAAACCTGCTAATGACCAAAATGAAAATAACCGGTGAGATGACACTTTTGGGTAATCTTGAAGGGGATTCCTTGCGGGGTCAGGGTGAAATTAAAGCAACCTCCGTAAAAATCGACGATATTCATCTTAATGGTAATTTGGAGGTCAATGGTGATTGTGAAGGTGAACATCTGCGTATTTCGGGCGCTCTCAATGTGGCAGGACTGCTAAGTGCGGAGCAACTGGAGATCAATTTATATGGAATAAGTAGAGCGAAAGAGGTTGGAGGCAGTGCTTTAACGATCAAAAAAAGCAAGACCGGAAAATTCCTGCATTTGATGAAGCAGAATCCTAAAGTGCTTTTTGAGGCTGGGCTCATTGAAGGCGATACGATAGAGCTGAATAATACAAAAGCAAATATTGTCAGAGGAGATCGGGTAATCATCGGTGTGGACTGTGAGATTGATACTGTGGAATACCGTAGTGTTTTGGAGATTCACAAGAATGCAATAGTGAGGCATCAAGTGAAGTTGTAACACATAGTTATAGATCTTTTGACAATGGGGAGTGGAATAAATGAGTGCTGCCAAAGCGCCCAATCTGGGCATTGTTATCGCAGGTCTGCTGTTAGGAATACTGATGGCCTCCATGGACAGCACCATCGTTGCTACAGCAATGGGCAATATTGTTGGGGAACTAGGCGGTATGGACAAATTTGTCTGGGTAACATCAGCTTATCTTGTAGCTGAGATGGCGGGGATGCCTATCTTTGGCAAGCTGTCTGATATGTATGGGCGTAAAAAGTTTTTTATTTTTGGGATTATTGTATTTATGGCAGGTTCGGCGCTTTGCGGGACGGCAGATACAATTACTCAGTTGGCTGCTTATCGGGCGGTTCAGGGAATTGGAGGCGGCGCGCTAGTGCCGATTGCTTTTGCCATAATGTTCGACGCCGTACCACTGGAGACACGGGGCAAGCTGGGCGGTGCATTTGGTGCGGTGTTTGGATTATCAAGTATTTTTGGTCCATTGCTAGGCGCATATATCACCGATCATATTGCTTGGCAGTGGATATTTTATATTAACTTGCCGCTTGGACTGTTGGCTTTTGTGATGGTCGTATTCTTTTATAAAGAATCACACGAGCATTCTAAACAACCTATTGATTGGCTGGGTGCGGGCACACTGCTGGGCTCTGTCATCTGCTTAATGTTTGCGTTGGAGCTGGGTGGAAAAGAGTACGCTTGGGGCTCATCGATGATCCTCGGCTTATTTGCAGCTTTTGCTATATTGGCGGCAGTGTTCCTTTTTGTAGAGACGAGAGCGAAAGAGCCGATCATTTCCTTTGCTTTATTCAAAAAAAGACTGTACGCCGTCAGCATTCTGTGCGCGCTATTTAGCGGTGCTGCATTTATCGTGGCCTCCGTATACATTCCTATTTTTATTCAAGGTGTATTGGGGGGTTCGGCTACCAATTCAGGACTTGTCCTGCTGCCGATGATGGTCGGCTCAGTAATTACCGCCACAACGGGAGGATTCCTGATGGCAAAAACCAGTTACCGCAATCTGCTGATACCTACGTTTGTACTTTTGGTGATCGGCACAGGACTGGTAGCAACGCTTACTCCGGAAGCTTCACGTCTCTTGGTTACCTTGTACATGATTTTAATCGGATTGGGCATCGGCGCTTCCTTCTCTGTGTTAAGCACAGCAGCTATTCATGGTCTGACAGCGCAGCAACGCGGCTCCGCCAGCGCAACACTAAATTTCATTCGTTCGCTTGGCATGACCATCGGAATTACCACATTTGGCATTATTCAAAGCCATTATTTCTCGGGCAGTCTAACTAAGTTGCTCACAGCAAATGGAGGAGGAGCTGCTTCTGCGGGGGCTGTGGGGGCTATGGATTTTAAAGATCCGCATTCCCTGCTGTCGCCTGAGACTAGAGCACTCATTCCACCGGAAATTTTGAGCAAAATTACAGAGGGACTTTCCTCTTCCATTGCGAACACCTTCGCTTGGGCGGTTATTCCAGCTGCATTAGCTTTGCTGGCTTCCTTTTTTATGGGGCGTCAGAAAATGGATGCCTCCGCGGAGGGGGAAGTTAAGACGCCCGGGCATTAGGTTTTGCGGAAGACGTTGGGCATTCGAATAATGAGCGGAAAATAGTGCGTATTATACGGAATGCAGTGATTTGGTGTAAACAAACTATGGTTGTAAAGTGATGGAGCAGCTTCTCATTTGAGAGGCTGCTTTTTTATGTGTGGTTGGGAGTACAAATGAGCATGAACCCTCGAAGTAAGGGAGCTGCGTTGAAGGATGAGTAAATGCGATGAATCCTGGAAATAAGTGCATCTGAGTCCGATAGATGAGGGAATGCGATGGATTCAAGAATGAGTCCGATAGCATGAGCAAATGTCATGGATTCAAGAATGAGTCCGATAGCTTGAGCAAATGTGATGGATTCTTGATAGAAGTGCGCCTAAGAATGATGCGTGGAGTGTTGCGGACCGTATAGTCGCTATTGCTGATTTTTTAGCTACTTTGCGGTAGTTTCGGACTGTATTGTTCTTATGGGCATGAATTTGCTCATATTTGGACTATATTTGTGTGAATAGCTGCACCTGAGTCCGATAGCACGAGGAAAAACGCTGAATCCCGGAAATAAGTGCATCTGGGTCCGATAGCATGAGGGAATGCGGTGGATTCTAGAATGAGTCCGATAGTACAAGAAAATGTGATGGATTCTAGAATGAGTCCGATAGTACAAGAAAATGTGATGGATTCTAGATAGAAGTGTGCCAAAAAATGATGGGTGGAGTGTTGCGGACCGTATAGTCGCTATTGCTGATTTTTGAGCTACTTTGCCGTAGTTTCGGACTGTATTGCTCTTATGGGCATGAATTTGCTCATATTTGAACTATATTTGTGTGAATAGCTGCACCTGAGTCCAATAGCACGAGGAAAAACGCTGAATCCCGGAAATAAGTGCATCTGGGTCCGATGCGAGATCTATGAAGTGTGAAAGACCATAACGGATGTAGAGGACAAAGCGCACCATAGTTGATGTAGCGGATGAAGAGGACAAAGCGCACCATAGTTGATGTAGCGGATGAAGAGGACAAAGCGCACCATAGTTGATGTAGCGGACGAAGAGGACAAAGCGCACCATAGTTGATGTAGCGGACGAAGAGGACAAAGCGCACCATAGTTGATGTAGCAGATGAAGAGGACAAAACGCACCATAGTTGATGTAGTGAACGAGGAGGGTCTAGTTGCCCATAGCTCCCAAGCGTCCCTTAGAAACCATTTCTTTCAGCGGCAGGATGAGGGGAATTCCCGTCATCCTGCCGCTTTTTATAAGCCAAAAGGCATGTAGGCTCTACATCACTAGACCCACAGTGATTAGGTAGAAAATGGTCGAAATAGATGCGAATTTGGTTCACAAGCATCAGACGGTTCTCCAGTGAGGCCGTTCTGTGTTCTATCTCGCCATACATAATGGTTCTGATACTATGAAAACGTAATCAAAATCTGGGTATAGGAGATTCCGACATGGGGGTACCTTCTGGTGAATTACTTCCCAGCGTCGATCCGGTTCATCGATCCCGCTGGAAGATGAAGAACAAACATAAATTGTTCTTCATGGCTTTTCCGTTTCTTATTGTCACCTTTATTTTCTATTATCTGCCGATCAGCGGATGGATTTATGCATTTTATGATTTCATTCCCGGAATACCGTTGTCTGACACGCCATATGTCGGGTTGAAATGGTTCAAGACGATTGTATCCAATCCAACACAGACCGCAGAGGTTGTGCGCGTGCTGAAGAACACTCTTGCCATGAGTTCACTTGGACTAATTACCTCGATATTTCCAGTGATCTTTGCGATTTTTCTGACCGAGATTAAGTCAGGCTGGTATCGCAAGATGGTGCAGACGCTAACCACGATTCCGAACTTTATCAGCTGGATTCTGGTATATGCATTGGCTTTCTCGTTGTTCTCCGTTGATAACGGGGTCATCACGCACATTTTAGTGCAGCTTGGAATCGTTGATGAAGGTTATAACTTTTTAGCCTCCAGCTCGAATATTTGGGTCACGATGATCATTTGGTATTGGTGGAAATCGTTAGGCTGGGGTGCCATTCTCTATCTTGCTGCAATCGCAGGCATTGATCAAGAATTGTACGAGGCCGTTGAGGTGGATGGTGCAAGCCGGTTCCGTAAAATCTGGCATATTACCATTCCGGGTCTTGTCCCAACCTTCTTTGTCCTACTGCTGCTCTCCATAGGTAACCTAGTCAATAACGGGATGGAGCAGTACTTTGCCTTTCAAAATGCGATGAATAAAGATTCCATAGAAGTGCTGGATCTTTATGTATACAATATTGCGTTCGCTAACAACTTTCCGTTTGCCACAGCTGTCAGTATGCTGAAGTCGGTCGTCAGTGTAATTCTACTGTTCGCGGCAAACACATTATCCAAGATGGTGCGTGACGAATCTATCATTTAAGGCGGGGGTGATCCCATTTGAGAAAGAAAAAACTAACTTCTGGAGAATTAATCTTTCAAATTATTATCTACACACTCTTTGGATTGTTCACCCTGTCATGCATTTATCCATTCTACTATTTGTTCATTAATACGATCAGTTCGAATGATCTTAGCGCAGCGGGGTATATCAAATTTTATCCAAGGCAGATCCATTTTGATAACTATAGTAAGGTTCTAAGAATCAGTGGTTTAGGTCATGCGGCGACAGTCTCTATTTATAGAACAGTTGTTGGTACTTTGCTCACCGTTGGGTCTTCGGCATTCCTTGGGTACTTGTTCACCAAAAAGGAGATGTGGGGCCGGAGTATTTGGTACCGCAGTGTTGTAGTTACGATGTATTTCAGCGCAGGGCTGATCCCATGGTATATCACCATGCATAACTTGCATCTGACTAATAACTACCTGGCTTATATTTTGCCAACCATTATTACTCCTTTTAATATCATTTTGGTCAAAACCTTCGTCGAGGCTATTCCGCCCTCACTTGAGGAGTCGGCGTCAATGGATGGAGCAGGTTACTTCCGGGTGTTCTGGAGTATCATTGTTCCTCTTACAACACCTATCTTGGCTACGATTACGATTTTCTCAGCGGTGAATCAGTGGAATGCCTTTATTGATACGGCGTTTCTAATGACAGATACGAAATACTTTACGCTCCAGTTCTTATTATGGCGTTATTTGAACGAATCCAGCTCGCTCGCGGCCTTAATTCGTAATTCGCCAGATATGGCCGCTAGTGCAGCGAATATGCAGACTCCAACCTCTGTGCGGATGACTGTAACGATGATCGTCGTATTGCCGATTTTGATCGTGTATCCGTTCTTCCAACGCTTTTTCGTCAAAGGAATTATGATTGGTGCGGTTAAAGGCTGATGGGTGGCCGCTCTGGACCAGAACTGGGTTTTCCTCTGCTATAAGCAGAGTTGAACTATAAGTGAAGAGATGAAAGGGAGGGTATAAAGCAATGAGATTAAGAAGAGCATCGCTTGTCATGCTATCCGTAATCCTGGTCTTCGTTCTTGCAGCATGTGGCGGGGGGAATAATACGGCTAATTCGGGCAAAAACACGAGCACAGAGAAACCTACGTCGGCTGCCACAAATGCCCCGGCGGAGGAGACAGCAGCACCGGATGACGGAGCGCTTGATCATTCCAAGCCGCTGAAGCTGACTGTATTCTCAACAACCGCTAACTATGCCGGTCCACAGACCGGATGGTTTGCAAAAATCATCAAGGATAAGTTCAACATTGAAATGGACATTGTAGCTTCAAACCTGACTGGTGGAGATACCAAAATCTCTGCAATGATGGCTTCCGGTGATCTTGGAGATATCATTATTTTCGGTGACGACAAGAACCACTATCCAAATGCCATCAAAGGAAAGCTGCTCTTGGACTGGACACAGGACGGTCTTTTGGACAAATACGGAAAAGACATTTCTAGCACTTTCCCAAAAGCTATTGAGAAAGCAAAGGTAGCTTTTGGCGGTGGATCATCAGTCTTTGGTATGGGGAACAGCGTAGCTTCTAACCCATCCGGACCTTCTGAAGGAAAAGATATGACTTGGGGTCCAGACCTGCGCTTTGATCTTTACCAACAAATTGGAGCGCCAGAAATTACAAAGATTGAAGATTATCTGCCTGTGCTGAAAAAAATGCAAGAGCTCGAGCCTAAGAACGAACAAGGCAAAAAAACCTATGCTTTCTCGATGTGGTCTGATTGGGATGGCAACTATAAAATGACATTGGCTAAACAGTTCGCAAACATGATGGGCTATGACGAAATTCCTGATACTGCTGTGTATGTTAAGGCAGATGAAGAAAAGTATTATGACTTTTTATCCGAAGATAGCTGGTACATGAAATCGCTCAAGCTGTATTTTGAAGCTAACCAAATGGGGCTGGTTGATCCGGACTCTATGACGCAAAAATTCGACGATGTTGTAGCGAAATACAAAGATGGTCGTCTATTGTTCTCTTGGTTCCCATGGCTAGGAGCTGCTAACTACAATACACCAGAAAGAACAGCCGAAGGTAAAGGTTTTGCGCTAGTTCCGTTCAAAGATGAATTGATGTATTCCACAGGCTTCAATGTTTACGGTGGTAACGGTATTATTGCAATCGGCGCAAAAGCTAAGGAACCTGCTAGAATTATGGAATTCATTAACTGGATGTACACACCGGAAGGTGCAATGATTTCTGCAGGAAGTGGTACAGCAGTACCTAACGGACCTCAAGGTCTGACTTGGGATATTGATGCAAACGGCAAACCTGCAGTGACTGATTTTGGTTGGAAAGCTTATACTGATCAACAGAATACTCAAGTTCCTGCTGAATACGGCGGTGGTGACTACTACTATGGCTCCAATCAAATGAACTTCTCGTTTGTGGTTCCGGCGATGGTGAATCCAGAGAATAGTGAGCCATTCGATCATAATCTGTGGACAACAACCCTGGAACGTAACCCTTCCAAGCTTGATAGTGACTGGAGAGCGAAAATGGGCGTTCTGACTCCTAAGGAGTATTTTGAGAAAAACAATCTATTGGCTGTAGCACCACAAGGCTTCACTGGCAAAGAGCCGTTAACCATGGATAAAACAGTGGAACAAAAGAATAAACAAATCGGTACGGTTATTCAACAGATTTCCTGGAAAATGGTCTTTGCTAAAGATCAAGCGGAATATGATAAGTTGAATAAAGAAATGCATGATAAGGTAAATGGTCTTGGTTATTCCGAAGTTATGGATTTCTCGATTAAAAAGGCTGAGGAATTGTTCGAGGCCCGTAAAAGCGTTAAATAAACACGGCTAGTAACTATAAAATAAGGCGGGGCGGCGTGGAGGCTGTTCTGCCTTATTCTATTCAATTAAGGATAAATGTGGTATTCTCACATTAATATAAAACGCTTTCAGATAGAAAGAAGAGGATAATCCAGATGGTAAGAGTACCCCTGCGGAGTCATACTCCAGCTGTCAAATCCTTACGCAATACCTTATTTATCTATCTGGTAATCGGAACACTACTTCCGCTTCTCTTAGTAGGATTCGTAACCTACACCTCTATTTACTCCATCCTTTCAGGTAAAATTGGCAACGGGATCAGCGCTAGTCTGAGACAGGAAGCCTCAAGCCTGGAGAATGCCATCGACAATATGGATTTTGCCTCCAAGCAGTTTGCTCTGGACGGGCAGATTGTGCAGGAGATGTCCTCATTTATTCAGGAAAAACAAATTTTTCGCAAATCGCAAATGATGAATTCCATCAACCAGAAGATCAATCTAGTCAATTTTACGAACCCTTATATTGGACTTACAGCCTACATTATGCCGGACAGCGATGATCCCGTTCTGTTCACCAACATGAGCGCACGCAGAAATTTTGATATCAGTACATTGCCGTCTTTTATGCGATATAACGGGGCTGACTATTATGGACCACATCCCACTATGTACGCTGTTGGTGATAATCTCGTGTTCTCGGAGCAGCGGATTGTCCGTGTGCCGGGCCAGCATAAGCTTTATATTTATTTGGAGACGAATTATAGTTTGTTTCGCAAAATCTTCAATCAGGAGTCCTACGGGATGAAAGTAAATCATCTGCTGGTCAATCAGCAAGGTAATAGTACAAAAGTGATCGATGGCAAACTTCCGCTAAGTATTATTAAAGCTGCGGGAAGCAACTCTAATCTCACTCATGAAACGCTTAGTGGATATCATCTGTTTCGTTACGCGAGTCCTCAGGGCTGGAAGCTTATTGCCGTTGTGAAAAAATCTGAATTCAACAGTGAAATTTATTCTTGGTTTTATAAAATGATCTTACTTGCCTTCTCCACCCTTCTTTTTGCCGGATTTCTGGCTTGGATCATCTGGATGAAAATTTATGGTCCGTTGCGTAAGGTCAACCTTGAAATCAACCGAATGGCGGAAAATGTTACCGCTCCGGTAGCCTATACGAATGTGGAAGAATTTGATTTCGTGCTTACCAACTTTCAGCAGATGAAAAAACAGGTGAATGAGCTGATTGTTGCGGTTGCCCATAATGAGAAACAGAAAAGCCAATTTGAGATTGAGAAGTTGCTCAGCCAGATCAATCCTCATTTTTTGCATAATACCTTAAATACGGTACAGTGGATGGCCCGGCTAAACGGCCAGAAGGAGATCGACAAGCTGGTCACTCTTCTTGTAAAGGTGCTGCATTATAATTTGGGCAAGCAAAGCATCATTGTTACCATTGGCGAGGAAATTGAAGCGATTCGAAATTATATGGAGCTGCAGCGTATCCGTTATGATTATGAATTTGAATTTAACGTTGAAGCTGATGAGGATGTATTGTCTGTGGCAGTCCCGAGATTTTTGCTTCAGCCTCTGGTGGAGAACTCGATTTATCATGGATTAAGCGATAATGGCAAGGTAGATGTTGAGATAACGAAACATGGTGAAGGAGAAGTTCAGTTATGTGTAAAAGATAACGGCGCTGGGATGGATGCAGATACATTAGATCAGCTGTTGTCTGATGATGGAGCGAAAAAACGGGGACTTGGAATTGGTTTTTCATATGTGAACCGGATGCTTAGAACCTATTATGGAGAACAAATGAAGCTAGAGATGTTCAGTAAGCCAGGAGAAGGTACGGTTGTATCCATTGTGATTCCGAGGAAAGGTAAGGAGGACTTCGATGATTAAGGCTGTAGTTGTCGATGACGAGAGACTCGTGCGAAAAGGCTTCATATCCCTGATCGACTGGTCATCCTTAGGGATTGTTATAGTTGGGGAGGCAGGTGATGGTAAATCTGCTTTGGAGCTGCTTCAACAGCAGGAAGTAGATTTATTATTTGTGGATTTGACCATGCCAGGCATTTCAGGCTTCGAGCTCATTAAAATGGTTAGACAACGTTTCGCAGGTATTCGCTGTGTTGTCCTTACTTGTCATCATGAATTTGACTATGTTCAGGAGGCTATGCGTTTAGGAGCCGTTGACTATATTGTAAAAACACTGCTTGAGATGGAAAATGCGGATGATACTATCAGACGTCTTGTCGATCGCATTAAATGGGAGGACAATACTCGGGATGCTCTGGTTCGTGGGGAAAGTAAACGTATGGCTGCTGATAAAGCTCTGCTGTATTTGCCCCAAAATCATCAATGCAATGAAGAAGAATTATTTCAGCTGTCCAGCGTGAAAAATAATCCGCTTATTACTTTTCATGAGATGTGGATGTCGCCCTTATTGCATCGTTTCTCAATAGATGAGAGCAAACGTGAACTAAAGATCCAGCTATCCGGACGATGGCAGACCGCGCTGATCAGTGGATTGAGAGATCAACCGTTACAGGAATTAGAGGAACAGCTCACTGCGAAATTACGCCGTATTCTATTTTATCATCCTGAACCTGAGGATTTGACCTCATTGAAATATGAAGACATAAAGAAGGAACCAGGGGCTCCCTATTCAAAACAAGAGGCGGATAATCTGCTGGAGCAAGCACAGAATTTGAAGTGGACAATTGATGGAAATGAGTGGGAGAAATTTGTAGCAAACATACTTCAGCAGAAACCCCGTTCTGATCAGTTTCTGGCGTTTGCACACTCTCTAATACAAAGCTGGAGTTCTTTACTATTAAAGCCTGAAGATGCTGCTCAACTGGAAAGGGACATTTCCCATAATCTGAACTGGTGTCATTGGAAGAACTGGCTGCGGCGATTTTCTGATCATGTGGGACGAAGAATGCTGGAGCTTGGATTAACTAAAGAGGTTATGTCTTGTCTTATTCGCGCAGTTCGTTATATGCAGAGCCATGCAGGTGACAAAATCAATCAGAGCGACGTAGCAGCCGTCATTAATATGAGCCGTGGTTATTTCAGCCAATGTTTCGCTCGTTTTGCCGGAGAGACATTTGGTGAATGTTTACGGGGAATGCGGCTGGAGCTTGCCAAATCACTGCTGCTGGAGACTACACTTCCCGTCTGTGAGATTGCTTCGCGGTCCGGTTTTGAGGATGATCGTTATTTCAGCAGATTGTTTAGAGAACGTATTGGTAAATTACCAAGTGAATTCCGTGCGGAGGGGAAAAACCAAATATGAAATTTTGGAAATCTATCCTTCTAGTGTTTATGGTCATTGGAATGACATCTTGTCGTGACAATATCAGTACTGTAGATTCAGTTGCAAGCCCTCAGGCAGGGGATGAAGATACTTCTATCGCTTATAGTAAATATGAGGATCCGATTGTGATCCGGGTGGGATTTAAGGTTCCCGACTCGCGACTTAATACAGGTGACAGCAACGATAACAATCCAATCACCCGTTATTTAGAGAGCATTACGAATATCAAAGTGGTTCACTCCTGGGAAGCGAAGGGTGAGGATGCTTTTACGCAAAAGGTGCAGCTTGCCATTGATAGCAACGATTTGCCTGATGCCATGGTTGTGGATCGGGATCAATTGAAGAAATTAATTGATAATGACATGATTGAAGATTTGACAGAGACATATAAAATATATGGATCTGAACTTATCAAGGATATGTACAATTCTACAAAGGGAGAGGCATTAGAGGACGCTTCCCGCGACGGTAAATTATATGGATTACCGAATGTAGCTATTGATGCAGACTCTCCCGTGCTGCTCTGGGTACGTCAGGATTGGCTGGAGAAGCTGGAGCTGCGACCTCCACAAACTTTTGAAGACATCGAGAAAATTGCCAAAGCTTTTATTGAAAAAGACCCTGACGGGAATGGAAAAAGAGATACCGTCGGTCTAAGCGGCTACAAAAATATCGTATATGGAACTAAACCATTAGTTAATGGTCTGGATGCTGTTTTTAGTGCATTTCATGCTTTCCCCACGAATTGGATTAAGGATAACAACGGAAATATCGTGTATGGCTCCATTACACCAGAAACCAAACAAGCGCTTGCTAAACTTGCTGATTGGTATAAACACGGGTTGCTGGATCCGGACTTTGCACTATATAAGGAAACTCAGGAGCCTATTATTACAGGTAAATCAGGGATGTTTTTTGGTCCTTGGTGGATGCCTTATTATCCTTTGTCAGAGGCAGTGGCTTTGGATACGAAGGCAGAATGGAGAGCATATGCAGCTCCAGTTGATGATTCCGGTAAGTTTGTCGCTCATTTGGCTCCGGTAACAGATCGATATCTTGTTGTGCGTAAAGGGTTTGAACATCCAGAGGCTGTAATCAAGCAATTGAACGTGTTTACAAGACTCGAAAGAAGACAGGATCCTAATCAAGAGGAGGTAAAAAAGCTGGGTGATTTCTCTGCGCAGACAGGCATTCAGCTGCGTGCTTATTATCCGTTCGATCTTTTGATAGATTATAGGGATGCGATTGAGAAACATTATGCTGATATCCAGCAGGCTTTGCACGGAAAGATAGACCCGGATACATTAAATTCTGATACCCGGCTCATTTATGATCAATGGGTAGCGGAAACAGAGCAGCCCAAAAAAGATCTTGAAGGCTGGAAAGCAGCGAATGCGTATAAATATGGAGTAGCTGTGTTAACCTCAACTGCTATAGAGGGAGTGCGTGGGGTCTTTTATGGGAACACCCGACTTATGAAGACCAAATGGCCGGAACTGCAGAATCTGGAGAATGAGACGTTCTTAAATATTATTGTGGGTGATTCACCGCTTAGTGATTTTGATGTGTTTGTAGCTAAATGGAAGAGTATGGGCGGGGAAGAGATTACGGAAGAAGTTGCTGAAATTGTAAAGCAAAAGTAAACGTAAAAGTGGGATGCCTCAACAGCCGAGTGGCTTTGGGACATCCTTTTTCTTATGTTCTATTCTTCGTTTGTACTGATTTTTTGCAGCAGGAAATGTAGTTGCTCTACTTCTTCATCGGTTAAATGGCCCACAAGGCTTTTATTAAATTCATCTAAGATGGACTGTAAAACTGGGAAGAAATCGATGGCTTTCGGGGTAGGATATAGAAGGTGGGAGCGTCGATCATTAGGATCGTCTTTGCGCTCGATATACCCCGAATTCTCTAATTGCTTCACAGAACGTGCTGTAGTTGCTTTATCGAACTTCAATTCGGCAGTTAACTGATCCTGAGTAATGCCTGGCCGAGAAAGAATCAATTTAAGAAAGCTATGCTGTCCACCACTACCGATTCCATAAGGGACAAACTGCTTAACCAGTTTCTTTTGATTTTGACGGTGAAGATGGGAAATTAGCTTCCCGATAGGCTCTCTTGCCAATATAGACACCTCTTTGGGTTATAAGTTCGCTCATTTTTTGCCTTGAAATAAAGTGTACAATAAAGTCGTTGCGCACGCAACTAAATTGTTGTACACTGGGTATGGCGAGTTTGGTTGCGTGCGCAACTAAACGGTGATTATTAATATTTAATGAGGTGTTAGTTATGAGTTCTGTAAGTGCAACCTACCAGGAGGATAAAGAAATTCAGAAGAAGCGCTGGATGATTTTAATTGTTCTGAATATATTTACGTTTATGTCCACCCTTGATGGTAGTATTGTCAATATTGCTCTGCCTGAGCTATCCAAACAACTGAAGTTGCCCATGGCGCAAATCGAATGGGTAACTACAGGTTATTTAATGGCGATCTGTGCAGCGATACTTTTCTTCGGCAAGCTTGGAGATATCGTAGGAAAGATTCGAATCTTTAAGATTGGCACCATTATATTTGTTATTGGATCTATGCTGTGTGGGCTTAGTGTAAGTTTACCAGCCTTGATCGCTTCGCGTGTTATTCAAGCCTTGGGTGCTTCGATGACCATGGCGAACAGTCAGGGAATTGTTACGGATATCTTTCCTGCCACGGAGCGTGGTAAAGCCCTTGGTTTCATTGGTACATTCGTGTCTCTGGGAAGTATAGCTGGTCCAAGTTTAGGCGGGATTATGGTTTCCACCTTAGGCTGGGAGTATATCTTTTGGGTTAACGTGCCTATTGGTCTGATCGCTATATTTTTTGGCTGGAAGGTATTGCCTAAGGATTTAACGAGAGTGAAATCTTCGATTGATGTGCCGGGCAGTTTACTGTTCGCTGTTTTTATTATTACTTTGTTCGCAGGATTATTACTAGGACAACAGCTAGGGTATGGTAACAGCTTAATTGTTACATCAATAATTGTTGCTGTCGTCAGCTTCATTGCTTTCATATGGACGGAGCTTCGTAGAAAAGAACCGTTGTTGCAGCTGTCATTATTTAAGAATCCGTTGTTTTCTTTAAGTATATTATGTGGTTTTCTCGTATTTACAGCGAATTTCTGCTTCAATATTATCGCGCCGTTTTATGCACAGAACATGCTTAATTTATCGCCATTCTATGCAGGCTTCTTGTTAATGTTGTTGCCGATATGTATGGTAGTCGTGGCTCCAATGAGTGGTGCGCTATCGGATAAAATAGGCTCTGAATTTTTGACTTTTGCGGGGCTGGTGGTCATGGTTATTGCACAGTTCGGATTAGCACAGCTTCATGTAGGAAGTTCTGTTGTGCTGGTAGGTGTGTGGATCGCTATGCTGGGTATAGGAAGTGGCCTGTTTCAATCGCCGAACAACTCGCTTGTTATGTCTAAGGTACCAAGAACACAGCTTGGTTCTGCGGGTAGTGTCAATTCGTTAGTTCGTAATGTCGGTATGGTTGTCGGCATTACAATTGCTACTACAATTCTTTTTCAAGTGATGAGCAGTAAAGCCGGCTATAGAGTGACAGGGTTAGTTCCCGGCCGGCCAGAGTTATTTATCGAGGGTATGCATGTAGTGTTTGTAACCTCGGCATCCATATGTCTAGTGGCTGCTTTATTAACTGGCTGGAGATTGGTGAGTGCAAGAAGCGCCAGAGTGCAGTCATCGGAAAGATAACATAAAATGAAAAAGATCCTTCTGGCGCTACGGCTAAGAAGGATCTTCTTTGTGATGAAATTGTAGGGCTTCCTTAACGGCTTGCAAGTATTGATATTGATAACGCTCATCCGGTTCCAGATAGGCGCCTTCAGCCCATTCATTCCAGGCGTTGATATAAATATATTCACTTTTGAACATTTTTTTGGCGCGCTCAATTTGTCGTGAAAGGTATTGGCCGAATTTTTGAGGATTAGCACCTAAGGTGCTTTGTCCGGCAGGGCCTTTCCGTGGTGTGTTATCCCAGTTGACAAAGGCTCCCGGATATATGATTTCTCCGTCCCTATGGGGTGTCCGTTCCAACATGGATTCCCATAACTCATCATAATCAATTACGATATGCCTCTGATCCTCCACCTGTTTTGAGCTCCATAAATGCTTAACCCCGCCATGTGCGAATGTGTAATGCGGCTCGAATTCCAGACTGGCATCGAATCCTTGCTCTTTCTGTAGGGGGAAACCGCCCAGTGTCCGGACCAGATGAAGTCCTTTAAGTCCGTTCTGCAGAGCCAATTCGCGCCAATATTGAAGCATTTCTTCACAGCGCGGGATACTAGCAGATCTATAAATGATAAAGACAGGCTTATCTTCCACCCGGATATAACGATCATCTTTGAAGGCTTCCAGCAACGCAAAAAAGTGCATTCGCCAATCCCGTTCTTCTCCGTATTCCTGTGGCATCAGTACATCCTCTTCGGTGCCATCCCAGCTACGTGTCCATGGTTCGTTAGCCCAAGAAAGGCAAAAGGGGAAGTCAGGCTCTTTGCTCGCAAGAATCTGCTGAACCGGTTGTTCCAGTAGTCGCCTGCCATTAAACCAATAGTGATAATAACAAAAACCGTAAATGCCATGAGCCCTTGCAGTCTCTGCCTGCCATTGTTTCACTTTAGGATCCGTTAAATCATAGTAGTTATTATTTAATGGCTTCTTGGGCTGATCATGTTCAGGATAAAGGGCTGCAGCCTTCCTGACATTTGTCCATTCTGTAAAACCCTCACCCCACCAGGAATCGTTCTCTGTGATCTGATGAAACTGAGGCAATACAAAAGCAATGCATCTCAAGTCATGCCACCCCCTATGGTTCCTTGAATATTTTTCTCAGCAGTAACTTTCCTTGCTGGATATAAGAATGGTTATATTTAAGTTCCTTTAGAGCACGAGAGGCAGAAATTCTCCTTTCTTCACTATGTGAAAAATAGTGCTTAAAGCTTTCGGAGAGCTCTTTGAAGTTCTGGAAACGAATGAGATCTTCTTCTGCAATTCGGTAATTATGAAGATGGGGATGATCCTCCACTAACTGAAATACACCGCAAGCGGTGACCTCCATAATCTGCTGCATAGAACCAGTGCAATTGATGACGATTTTTGCTCCATTATAATAACTGGACATATCTTTACTATGGGTGATATCCAGGAAATTTCTGGGGGGGTCCCAACCACGCCCGGCGATCATTACCTTAAGGCCTTGAAGCAGGTCTGAATACGCCAACGTGTAAAGCACACTATCGATTTGAAAATCGCCGAGAATGAGTACGTCACTCTGATAACAGTCCTCCACACGTCTTGGATAATAGAGATCCGTATCCGCAGCATATGGGAGATAACTGGAATGCTTGCCCCATAAACCCTGATAATAGATCAGATTAGCTATGTTCTGTGTGAAAATATAATCGAATAACAATGCCAGATTACGTTCTGTTGGAGTAAGACAAGCTGCATCTGCCATCCATACCGCTTTGGGAACGTTGGAAGTTTTCAGAGCAGGGAGGTTCTCCTCCGGAAATAGAGTCTCCGATCCTAGAGCTAATATTAGATCAGGTTGAAAATGGGCTAAATATTCCTCCAGATTATGCTGGAATTTAATAGCAAGTACTTCTTTGACCAAATGCCTTAGTTGATCTTTAAAAAGTCGTACATTAGGCATTTTATCGCTGGCCTCTGTAGGAACCAGCAGCAATATTCTTAATTGCTTGAGTTCCCGTTGCAGCGGCTCTGCTCTATAAGAGTTCATCTCAAGGATGAGGTTATGGTGTTGCGATGGATTAACTTGGCTGATGGTGACTTCGTGACTTGAAGGCCTTTCAGGAGTGAGCCTATTAGCTGTCTTCTTCATAATTCCTCCTGTATTCTGTGGAGCCAGTCGTCCGCTCTAGCACCGAGTCTTGCTAATCATTATATGTGTAGGGGGTTATTTTGACTTTAGGTATAAGACCATTAATCAGAGCCCTGAAGATAAAAAGCGGATTTAGTGAAAGCTGTATATCTATCTATGACAGGGCTGGCTTGTTTAACATAAGATATGCTATAAAACCTGAAAGGGATGATCGCCTTGCCAACCTTCGATAACGTTCTAGTTACAGGAAGTCAGACCATTCAAAATGATCTGCACGTTAATGGAAATGAGACTATCGATTCGAATCTGCATTTGAATGGTAGTCAGACCATAATGGGAAGCCTAAATGTGAACGGCAGTGAATCCATACTTGGTCATCTGGGGGTAACCGGTGAAATTAGCGGGGCAGGCACCATTAGAGCTGCAACCCGGTTGATCGCTACGAACCAAGCAACATTGCCACCAGGCGCTCCTACCAGCCTGCAACAAGTTCGATACTTTTCTGTAGGTGCTGTAGGTCAGACTGGTCTCGTGCTGAAGGGCACAGATGGAAATGATTATGTATTATTTATCGATTTGACTGGCGGAACACCTAATATTGGCATCCAACGGGCTTAATCAAGGTAAACTAACATTCTCAGCATCAGATTAATAAAAAACAGCAAGTCTCCTAAGTACAAATAGGGACTTGCTGTTTGAGGTTTCTATTAATTCTTAAAGCTATGAATTGGAGCTGGGATTCGTCCGCCACGATTAATGAAGTTCGCGCAGTTGAAGCCGTTCACTGCCATGACTGGTGCATATCCGAGCAGGCCGCCAAATTCGACCATTTCACCTACGTCCTTGCCGATTACTGGAATCACGCGAACCGCAGTGGTTTTGTTATTCACCATGCCAATTGCAGCTTCATCCGCGATGATACCGGAAATGGTCTCCTTGGTGGTGCTTCCTGGGATAGCTATCATATCCAGTCCCACGGAACAAACACAGGTCATAGCTTCCAGTTTCTCTAGTGTAAGGGCACCCCGCTGAACGGCTTGAATCATGCCGTGATCTTCACTGACTGGAATAAAGGCTCCACTAAGGCCACCTACATAGGAGGAGGCCATCACGCCACCTTTTTTAACATTGTCATTTAGGATCGCCAGAGCAGCGGTTGTTCCCGGTGCGCCAGCTTCCTCCAGACCCATGACTTGAAAGATTTCGGCAATGGAATCTCCGATTTCTGGAGTAGGGGCTAAGGATAGATCGATAATCCCAAAAGGAACATTCATCCGTTTGGAAGCCTCTTGAGCAACTAGCTGACCGACACGTGTGACTTTGAAGGCTGTCCGTTTAATGGTTTCACATAAGGTTTCAAAATCCTGCCCTCGAACCTCTTCAAGCGCACGTTTGATTACACCAGGACCGCTGACGCCAACGTTGATGACACATTCCCGCTCCCCAACCCCGTGAAATGCTCCGGCCATAAAAGGGTTGTCCTCGACTGCATTACAGAAGACTACCAGCTTGGCGCAGCCGATGGAATCCCGATCCTTGGTGCGTTCTGCAGTTTGGATAATAATGTCGCCCATTAATTTCACAGCATCCATGTTGATTCCACTTCTGGAGGAACCGACATTGACCGAGGAGCAGACTCTTTCAGTGACTGCCAATGCTTCAGGAATACTGTCGATCAGAATACGATCGCCTTTGGTGCAACCTTTTTGTACAAGTGCAGAGAAGCCGCCAATAAAGTTAACGCCTACCTCTTTTGCAGCCTTGTCCAGGATTTCAGCAACAGGTACATAGGTATCTGTCTTCACCGCACCAGCGGCAATAGCGATGGGTGTGACAGAAATCCGTTTGTTAACGATAGGAACCCCAAATTGTCTTTCCAGATCTTCACCCGTCTTTACGAGCTTTTCAGCGGATCTGGTGATTTTGTCATATACATTTTGATTAAAGGTGCGCATATCCGTGTGGGCACAATCCATGAGGCTGATCCCCATTGTTATGGTACGCACATCCAGATTCATTTCACGAATCATCTTATTCGTTTCTTGTACTTCCACTAGTGATATCATGGTCAGCCATCCTCCTAGATTCGGTGCATAATATTAAAAATATCCTCATGCTGAAGCTTGATTTCCACGCCAATCGATTCGCCAAGCAAATGTAATTCCTCTACGATATTCTCAAAAGCTTTAGTTGAGCTAGAAATGTCTACAATCATCATCATGTTAAAATAATCCTGAACGATCGTCTGCGAAATATCCAGAATGTTCAAATTGTGTTCGGCTAGATATGTACATACTTTAGCAATAATCCCTACTTTATCTTTTCCCAATACAGTAATAATTCCCTTCATGAATACAGCCTCCCTTTGTATTTATTGATTTCACCGTGTATACGGAATGAACCATTCCAACTATTATTGCAAATGATGAAACAAGCTTCAACCAAAGGTTTTTTGTCAGTTTGATTAAATATTTATTTTGACAGCTGAAATTATAGAAAATTCATTTGACAGCCTATAAAAAATGTGATGAACTGAGAGTTTGATATGATAGTCTGAAGGAGTAAATATGACTACACAAAAATATAAAGACATGGTTGAGCAAAGAACGAAGATGACCCTCCAGGAATGGACGGAACAGGCGGAAGTGAAGGAAAAGGACATTTATCGTTTTTTGCATAATTTAAAAGGCACTGCTGGAACTGTCGGATTACCAGATGTCGAACAATTTGCCGAGGATACGCTGCCCTATTTCATGGAAAGCAGTCTTAAGAGTTGGTCGGTTGAGGAATGGGGGGATTATTTATATCCACTGATTCCATTGTTTAATGTCCATTCATTGGCAGCTTCAAGCTCTGTTAAAGCATTGGATAAAAAGGGACCTGCTGAGACGCTCACGCAGAATGATATTCTTCTTATCGACGACGATGTAGAGTTAGTTGCTTATCTGAAAGAGTCATTGGAGAAGCAGAATTACTATGTAAGCATAGCCTTATCTGCTGAACGGGGACTCAAAATCTTTTATGAAACGAAACCAGATCTCATTCTGCTGGATATTCTTTTACCGGATAAAAGTGGGATTGAGGTGTTGAACCAAATTATCGGCAAGGCTAAAAAAGAACGAATTCCCATTATCATTATAAGTGGGGAGTACTCCAAAGCGACGCAAATGCATGCGTATTCGCTGGGGGTGATGGATTTTTTACCGAAGCCTGTAGATATTGATTTATTTCTGGTATTGATCAAAAATCGCTTTCAGCTTAAGAGAGAATGGCAGGAGTCCATCATCGTGGATGATTTGACCGGCGCATTCAATCGCAAACACTTTAATCAGGTCATGAAGCAGTTGATTGGTGATTTTAAGCGGACCAACCGCGTATTTTCGTTAGCGCTGATTGATTTGGATTATTTTAAAAACGTTAATGATACATATGGTCACCTAATCGGAGACGAAGTTCTGCAGGGCTTTTCCGAGCTTGTGAAGAATTCCATCCGTCTGGAGGATACCTTTTGCCGTTATGGGGGAGAAGAGTTTGCAGTGTTCTTACCTAACACGGATGCGGAATCTGCAATGTTGGTTATACAGCGTATTCAAGAGCGGTTTGCGGCTACTGACTTTTTTGCGAAAAATGAAATCTTTCATGTGACCATCTCTAGCGGGATTTCTGAGGTAACAGATGCCGAGAATATAGCCGATAAATTGATTGAGGAAGCAGATCAGGCTCTTTATGCCAGTAAGCATGCTGGAAGGAATCAGACAACGCTTTATTCGGACCATTTATCCACTACTAAAAAGCATTCGGTTCTGAATGTGATTGTTGTAGATGATGATACGCTAATTCGTAGAATTGTGACCAGTCAGTTCGCCATTTGGGAGCCGGATAATATTGCTGAGGTGAAGGTTAGCAGCTATGCGAATGGGCTTGATTTCCTGCAATCGGATTGGTATGCCGTGGATGAGAAGTATATTATTTTGCTGGATGGTGTGATGCCTGATCTGGATGGAGTAGAAGTTCTGGAAAGAATCCGCAAAACGTATCCGGAAGTAAATATATTAGTGATCATGCTGACGGGAAGAAATAATCAGGCGGATATTGTACATGCCCTGCAGATGGGTGCCGATGATTATGTAGTGAAACCGGTTCATATGCCTGAGTTATTGTCGAGAATAGAGCGGTTGGCTCATAGATTTTTGTTCTAATTGGTTTCTGAATATGTTGTGAGCACCAGGAGAGATCTAAAGCGGAGGGAATTAGGCAGCTATGCAAAAGGTAATGGTAGTGGATGATGAAGAAGTATTACGAATGTTAATTGTAGACACCTTAGAAGATTTGGAAGACGTGGAGATCCATACTGCCGAGAACGGATTAGAGGCGCTTTCAAAATTGTCACAGGATCATTATGATTTGGTGATATTGGATTATATGATGCCTGAAATGACAGGGATTGAAGTCCTAGGCCAACTGGATGATGAGAAAAAGAAGGCTACAGCTATTTTAATGTTAACAGCCAAAGCCCAAGATGTAGATCGTCTTCGAGCGGTAGATGCAGGCGCACGTTATTTTATGCCAAAACCTTTTAGTCCGATGGAACTCTTGCAGATTGTGGAGGGGATCCTAAGTGACAAAGGGAAGCAGCTCTAATCACAGTATTAAAAATAGATATTTTCGTATCATTGCCTTGGTTTTTTCGTTAATCATTATTATGGGATCTGTATTTTTATTTTTCATAAATAATGAGCAGAACAAATTAAGTAGAGACCGTGAAGTTCTGCAGAATAAGGCGGACACGATTAACGAATTGGCGACTGCATTAAATGAGGTTTTTTTCCGAGCGAGGGGATTCAGCGCACTTAAGAGTGCCAATGAATTAGATCTCCTAAACCTAGGACTTGTTAACTTTGATAAGATTCTGGATACCTATTCTAATCTCAATTTATCTCCGGAAGAAGCCTTGTTTAGAGATGGTTTGAAAGCATTTTATGTTCAGTACAAAACTAAAGTTTTACCTGAAGCGATTCGGTTTGTCGAGGCAGACGATTATGTGTCTTTGAGAGCTCTATCCGCAGATGGCAACACGAAATCAGTGAATGATTTTTTAATGTATACAAAAGAGTACAAGCAACGATCCGATGCCGCATTAAATACTATGGCTATGGATTACATCAAACGTGCCAATGAATTTACCTTTATCGCATTCTTTTTCAGCACGATTATTCTGCTAATCTTCACCTTTATGATCTGGCGGATTCTGAAGAACCTTATAGATCCTATTCTGAAGCTGGAAGGGGCAACCCATTCCCTGGCTGCAGGAGAAGAAATTCTTCTGGGCAAGCTTAAGAATCAAGATGAAATTGGCCGACTTTATGATGCTTTTCTTAATATGGCTAGAAGTATTCAAGATAAAGAAGAAGAATTAATGATGCAGAATGAAGAGCTGCATGCGCAGCAGGATGAACTTCAGGATCAGCAATATAGGCTGCAACGCTCGCTTAGTGAAATTGAAAGTATGATGAAAGCTTTGGATCAATCGTCTGCGGTCGGGATCCTTACTGCTAAAGGTGTCTTTACCTACGCGAATGATAATTTAAGTGGATATACCCGCTATAAAAAGTCTGAGATTATCGGTTACACCTATAAGTTATTTGAACTTTATAATATCTCTGACGAGGGTTATCAGAAAATCTTTAACAAATTAAATACAGGCGGAGTGTGGAACAATGAGCTGCAGATTCTAGCCAAAGACGGATTGCCCATCTGGCTGCAACTAACGATTGTGCCGTACCTGAATGAAGAGGGTGTGATTTATCAATACATCCTTATTGCGAACGATATCACCTCAATGAAGAGCGTACAGCAGGAGCTAGCCGAAACGTTAAAAAATACAGAACAGACCAAGATGATGCTTGAGCTTAATAATCAGCTGAATCATGATATTACTTATACCTTGGATAAGCATGAATTTGCTGATAAGTTTATTGAGTTTATGCATCGCTTGTATGCCTTTGATTCGAGTTTCTTCCTGCTTGTGAAAGATAATATCGCAGCTGTGAAAGGCATTCCGCAGGAGAATGTGGAGCGTTATCTTGATCATGAGAACAATGAGATGTTATATCGCTTGCAAGCGGAAAAAACGTACCTAATCAAGCGTTTGGCCACACAACCAGAGCAAGGGATTTCTGCGAGTGAGGTCTATGTTTACGACTTCTACACTACTGTTGTGAACGCAGAGGATGAGATTCTTGCAGTGTTCTGTGGCAGCCGGATTGGTCATTCCTTTAGCAAAGAAGAGATTAATGAGGTTCAGGGGATGATGAACCGCGTAGCGCTGGCGATTGAACGTTTATTCATGTATGAAGAGATTGAACATGGACGAAAGCTGAATCGGGACATCGTAAATAATGTGAACGAGGGCATACAATTTGTGAATACAGAAGGTATGCTCCTGCAGATGAATAAAGCGTTGAGCAACATTTTTAATTATGAGTGGACAGAAGGAACTTTGATTCCCCGACAGAAATGGATGGATTATTTCATCGAGCACTCGAATGAGAACCATGAACTTCGGATGTTTTTTGAAAAAGCGATTGCTGAGGATGCTCTGGAATCCAGCAGCATGCAATACTCCATTGGAACTGAATCGATGAAGCATATTGATGTGTATGCGATCCCTGTATTCCGTCGCGAGCTGCGTATTGGTACATTGTTTGTCTACAGAGATATCACTAGAGAATATGAGCTGGACCTTATGAAATCTGATCTTGTCAGTACGGTAAGTCATGAGCTAAGAACACCGCTATCGAGTGTGCTTGGTTTCACAGAACTGCTATTGTCTAAGACCATGAAGCCTGAGAAGCAGCTTAAATATCTGGAGACGATTCATAAAGAAGCTAAACGACTGACGGAGCTCATAAATGATTTTCTTGATTTGCAGAGAATGGAGTCAGGTAAGCAGCAATATATCACGGAGCATTTGAATCTCAGTGAAATTGTATTAGGCGTAATTGATCAATATAAACTGAGCAGTACCCATCATGTGCTCCTAGTGGATGAGGCTTTGAATGCGGATGTTGATGTGGACAAGGATAAGATTGTCCAAGTTCTGACGAATCTGTTAAGTAATGCGATTAAGTTCTCGCCTGATAACAATGAAGTTAAAGTACTGCTGCATAACGAGTCGGATAGGATTATTGTACGTATCCAGGATAATGGTCTTGGCATTCCTAAGGATCAAATAGGACAGCTATTCCAAAAATTCAGAAGAGTGGATAATAGCGCCTCTAAAAGAATTGGAGGAACAGGACTTGGACTTGCTATCTGTAAGGAGATCATTGAGAAGCAAAAGGGAAATATCGGTATAGATTCCGTAGAAGGAGAAGGCACTACCGTCTGGTTTTGCCTCCCTATCCTCCATGCGGAAGCGAGCCGGCAACAGGATGAGCTTAATAAATGGAGCACCGATAAAGAGCTCAAGCCTAATGTAATGATCGTTGAAGATGATTACAGTCTTTCGTTGCTTTTATCAGAAGAGCTTAAAGGGAAGGGCTTCCGTGTTACCCATCATTACCATCCACAGCAAGCTTTTGATCAGGCCTTGAAAACACCATTTGTGGCGATAGTGGTAGATTTGATGTTGGGTGAAGAGCTGGATGGCTGGGATTTGATCCGAATGCTTAAAGAAGATCCAAGAACTGAAAATATCCCTATCGTTATTTCTTCTGCTCTGGATCAATCGGATAAGAATCAATTAAACGATGTAATTCAAAAATATTTAACTAAACCTTATCCGCCCGGCGAGCTATCGAATACGCTTGAGGAGATAGTGAAGATTAAGACGGGGATCGGCGAGGTGTTATTTCCCGAAAGTAAGCAAAAATTATAGCTTTTATTTATCACAATATTTTATAAATAGTATCACTTTTTATAATGAAACCGATCAAAACAGGTTAAATCATACTGTTTTGATCGGTTTTTACGTACTATATAGATACTTTTTCAATAAATTACAATTATTAGGTTAAATCGACATCATTGATCGTTTACAATTATTGTGATAGCCTGATTTCATGAGGTACGGATCATCAGAAGATTTCATGTTTAGGAGAGGTGGATATTGTTGCAACTACAGGTAACGAACAGTCCTTTTAACGAGAGCCAAGTCGAGCTACTCAATCGTCTTCTACCATCCTTAACGGAGACACAGCAAATATGGCTTAGCGGTTATTTGTCGGCCATGGGCCTTACTACTGCACCATCGGCAGGTGCCGGGGTTCAAGCAGTGCAATCAAATACGATAGGAAATGCGGAAGGTAGTGCCGTTAGTCAACCTGTAGCTTCACGTGAAGTGACCGTGTTGTTTGGGTCCCAGACAGGGAATTGCCAACGGCTGGCTGGGAGCTTGTCCCGCAAGCTGGAGGAGCAAGGATTTCAGGTCACGATCACTGCGATGAACAGCTTTAAGCCCAATGCACTTAAGAAGGTTGAGAACCTCCTATTGCTGGTCAGTACTCACGGTGAAGGCGAGCCGCCAGATAATGCACGGATGTTCCATGAATTTCTCTATAGCAAAAGAGCCCCTCAATTAGAGAATCTGAAGTTCTCAGTGTTGGCACTGGGGGATACCTCTTACGAATTCTTTTGTCAGACCGGCAAAGACTTCGATCAGCGGCTTGAGGAACTTGGCGGCAAGCGGTTAAGTCCGCGTGTGGATTGTGATCTTGATTATGATGATTCGGTTACCGAATGGTTTGAAGGCGTGATTGGTGCCTTAAATGCACATTTAAATGCTCCGGCCATTGCGGCAAAAGCGGTTCAAGCTGCGGAAGACACAGATTCTCAGGAGCCTTTGTATACCCGCAACAATCCTTTTAAAGCGGAAGTATTAGAAAATCTAAATCTGAACGGACGCGGTTCCGACCGGGAGACCCGCCATTTGGAGCTATCACTAGAAGGCTCTAACATACAATTTGAGCCAGGGGATGCGCTGGGTGTCTACCCGGAGAATCATCCTGAATTGGTAGACGCTATTATTCATACTATGGGCTGGAATCCTAATGATATTGTTCCATTTAATAAAAAAGGGGAAGAAGGTTCCTTACGTGAGGCACTTCTTCACCACTATGAAATCACTGTATTAACCAAACCGTTGCTTGAGCAAGCGGCGAAGTTATCTTCTTCTAACAAACTAAAGGATTTATTGGCGCCAGAACGTGCGCAACAGCTTAAGGAATATATTCAAGGCCGCGATCTGCTCGATTTGGTTCAGGACTTCTCTCCATGGGAAGGCTCAGCCAGTAACTTTGTGACTATTTTGCGCAAGCTTCCAGCACGACTCTATTCAATTGCTAGCAGCTATAAAGCTAATCCAGATGAGGTTCATTTAACGGTTAGAGCTGTACGTTATGAGGCACATGGCCGTGAGCGTTATGGGGTCTGCTCGGTACATTGTGCTGAAAGAGTCCAGCCGGGAGATACGTTGCCCATCTACATTCAACATAATCCTAACTTTAAGCTTCCAACAAATCCTGATGCGCCGATCATTATGATTGGACCGGGGACAGGCGTTGCACCCTTCCGCTCTTTCTTGGAGGAACGTGGCGAGCTTGGGGCGGAAGGTAAATCATGGCTGTTCTACGGAGATCGGCATTTCGTGACGGACTTCCTCTATCAGACAGACTGGCAGAGAATGCTAAAAGACGGCTTGTTAACTAAGCTGGATGTTGCTTTCTCCCGTGATACCGAAGAGAAAGTATATGTTCAGCATCGCATTCTGGAAAAGAGCCGCGAGGTCTACGAATGGCTGCAAGCGGGAGCTCATATTTACATTTGCGGTGACGAGAAGCATATGGCACATGATGTTCATTCTGCTCTGATTACTGTCATCCAGCATGAGGGTGGGCTGAGTCCTGAAGAAGCAGCAGCTTATTTGGATAATATGCAGCAGGCGCAGCGCTACCAACGTGATGTTTACTAATGGATAGAGGAAAGTTATCGAATGACTTCGGGGGGAGATAACAACAATGGCAAACAATGAAAAGGTTAAGCCGATCGGCGGGCCTCCAAGTGATGTTGAACACATTAAGCAAGAGAGTAACTATCTGCGGGGCGCGCTTGTTGAGACATTAAGCAATTCGATTACCGGAGGCTTGCCGGAAGATGATAATCGGCTGCTGAAATTTCACGGAAGTTATATGCAGGACGATCGGGATTTACGCAATGAGCGTGAACGGCAAAAGCTGGAGCCTGCATTTCAGTTCATGCTTCGTGTAGTTGCCCCAGGCGGGGTAGCGACACCAGAGCAGTGGCTAGTGATGGATGATTTGGCACAAAAATACGGTAATGGGACCTTACGTTTGACTACCAGACAGGCGTTTCAAATGCATGGGGTACTCAAATGGAATCTTAAGAAAACCATTCGCAGCATTAATGATACGCTGATGACGACGCTGGCAGCTTGCGGCGATGTTAACCGTAACGTAATGAGTAATCCGAATCCTTACCAGTCAGAGGTGCATGCAGAGGTCTACGAATGGGCGCGTAAAGTAAGTGATCACTTATCCCCACGTACTCCCGCCTACCATGAGATTTGGCTAGACGGTGAAAAGGTAGTAGATAGCTTAGGCGAACGTGCGGAAGTAGAACCGATCTATGGTCCGGTATATTTACCGCGTAAATTCAAGATTGGCTTAGCGGTGCCACCTTCTAATGATGTGGATGTATTCTCGCAAGATCTGGGTTTTATCGCTATTCTGGAAAATGAGAAGCTAGTCGGCTTCAACGTTTCTGTAGGCGGCGGTATGGGGATGACTCATGGGGATACCAGTACTTATCCTCAGTTGGGACGTATTATTGGTTTTTGCCGTCCCGAACAGTTGATTGATGTGGCAGAAAAGACCGTAACGATCCAGCGGGATTATGGCAATCGCTCTGTCCGCAAAAATGCACGGTTCAAATATACGATTGACCGCCACGGTCTGGAATGGTTCGTTGACGAACTGCATGAAAGACTCGGATGGCAGCTTGAAGCGGCACATGATTATCATTTTGATCACAACGGAGACCGTTACGGCTGGGTGAAGGGTACCAATGGAAAATGGAATCTGACACTTTATATTCAAAGCGGACGGATTCATGACCAAGAAGGATACACCTTGATGACTGGCTTGCGGGAGATTGCTAAAATCCATACTGGAGATTTCCGGCTAACGCCGAATCAGAATCTAACGATTGCCAACGTCACTACTGCCAAAAAACGAAAAGTAGCTGAGCTGGCTAAACAGCATGGACTTACAGATGGAGCACATCTTTCTGCATTGCGGCGCAGCTCCATGTCCTGTGTAGCACTGCCAACCTGCGGACTTGCGATGGCTGAAGCGGAACGTTATCTGCCTTCGTTGATAGATAAGCTGGAGCTTGTTATAGATAAAGCTGGTTTGCGCGACGAGGAAATTGTAATTCGAATGACCGGCTGCCCTAATGGATGTGCTAGACCGGCGCTGGGTGAAATCTCGTTTATCGGCAAGGCTCCAGGCAGATATAATATGTATTTAGGAGCAGGCTTTACGGGTGATCGCCTGAATAAAATGTATAAAGAAAACATAGATGAGAAGGAGATCCTAGAGACGCTTGAACCTATTCTTCACCGATATGCCAAAGAACGTCAACAAGGTGAGCATTTTGGAGATTTCGTGATCCGTGCAGATTATGTTAAAGCCGTTACCTCTGGACTTAATTTCCATGACTAAATGAAAGTAGATTTAAAAATGTCCCGGGGCCAGTTGATGGCTGCCGGGATTTTTGTGGTTTGGGCGTAGTTAGATGCGCGGGGTGTCGTGTCGTACACAAAATGCTCTAGAGGTAAAGACGGTAGACAAGAGTAAATGAGCAGCAGATAAGCAGCAGATAAGCGCATACGAGTAGTAGATGAGTAGCAGATAAGCAGTAGATGTTCGATAGTAGAGCGGCAGTAGACTAACAAGGTGACGGACTCAGGAGCCCTTATTTCCTGAAATCTTGCCTAATTGCAGAGTATTCGGACCCCAGCGCCGTTATGGGGATGAAAAGAGGCCGAAATAGGCCTTTTTCAGAGGAATAGCGTCTCTCCAGTCCGAAAACTGCTCAAAACGGCTTAAATCGCACAAATAGCGTCATCTGAGTCCGAAAACCACAACCGAGTGTTCAAAAAGTAAAGAACGGCAGATGAACAGCACATGAGCGGCAGATGAGCAGAGCAGTAGATGAGCGCGACGAGCGGCAGTAGACTAACAAGGTGACGGACTCAGGAGCCCTTATTTCCTGAAATTTTGCCTAATTGCAGAGTATTCGGACCCCAGCGCCGTTATGGGGATGAAAAGAGGCAGGAACAGGCCTTTTTCAGAGGAATAGAGTCTCTCCAGTCCGAAAACTGCTCAAAACGGCTTAAATCGCACAAATAGCGTCATCTGAGTCCGAAAACCACAACCGAGTGTTCAAAAAGTAAAGAACGGCAGATGAACAGCACATGAGCGGCAGATGAGCAGAGCAGTAGATGAGCGCGACGAGCGGCAGTAGACTAACAAGGTGACGGACTCAGGAGCCCTTATTTCCTGAAATTTTGCCTAATTGCAGAGTATTCGGACCCCAGCGCCGTTATGGGGATGAAAAGAGGCAGGAACAGGCCTTTTTCAGAGGAATAGAGTCTCTCCAGTCCGAAAACTGCTCAAAACGGCTTAAATCGCACAAATAGCGTCATCTGAGTCCGAAAACCACAACCGAGTGTTCAAAAAGTAAAGAACGGCAGATGAGCAGCAGATGAGCGGCAGATGAGCGATAGTAGATTAACGTCAGAGTAATGAAAGAGTCGAATTAGATAGTGTGAAAGAGTGAAATCAGATCAGTAGGAGCAACAGTAGAGTAGTACGCAGAATAGCCAAGCAAAAGAGCAGCAATCGACTAGCGGAACAATAGACGAGCAATAGTAAACTAACATCAAAGTAGTAACAGTCCAGCAGCAGACTAATCCAGCAGCAGACTAACAGCAGTAAATCACTGTTGACTGACAAATCTAACAACAGTCATCTTTTGAGCTACAATAAGTAAGCATTATCCTAACATCTGCGCTACAACAGATCTAATTTTAAAAACCAGCAAGTCTCCAATCTTGGGAGGCTCGCTGGTTTATGTTTTTAAGGAGCGATGCCGGAGAGCAGTACATCGTTTTGATACAAGGTTACTTTGTTCCAAGTGCTGAAGGAAACTTTGGTTGGGTCGAACGAATAGTCATTTGCTTCATTGAAGTTAGACCAGTCGCTTTTATGCACTCGTAATTGGATTTCTCCTGACTGTCCACCGGCAGGTATGGAGCCCGCGCTAGCGTTGAAAGTAAGCTCAACATAAGAGTCGGCGTTCGTTCCACTAGTGGACCCAAGGGCAACCGATATATTAGAAGCACCGATCTGCGCCCAATCGATCAGACCATTGAGGGAGGCGCTTCCATCTTTAGTAAAGTAATAACGAATTTTCAGTCCATTTAGATTGACTGCCGTTGTTCCGTTGTTATAAATGTTGAAGTAAGGTTTGATTGAGTTATCTGTAGCATTGGTATCTGCTGCACGGTAGTAAAGTGCCAGATTACTGGATGGCGAGCCGGTAGGAGTGGCTGTAGGTGTTACTGTTGCTGTTGGCGTAGCTGTTGGCGTTGGCATTGGCGTAGCTGTTGGCGTTGGCGTTGGCGTTGGCGTAGCTGTTGGCGTTGGTGTTGGTGTTGGTGTAGGTGTTACTGTAGGTGTAGGTGTAGGTGTAGGTGTAGGTGTAGGTGTAGGTGTAGGTGTAGGTGTAGGTGTAGGTGTAGGTGTAGGTGTAGGTGTTGTGCCACCATCCGGCACAGGTTGGTAACCAGGCGTTGTATAAATTTTATTAAGCACGGAGGTTGCTAAGGTTCCGTTTGCTCCATTAACGACTGTATTTCCCCAGTTGCTGAGTGTTCCTGCTGGACCGCTGGCTAGATCCAGATATTCGACGCCTCCGCCATTACCATACCAGGACCAGGCGAGCCATCCTACCTTTTTTTCCTTAGTGTAGCTCATAATGGTGGCTTCATCGACATCTCCACCCGTGTGCTTGTCACCGAATTCGCCGATAATCACGGGGGCTCCAATGGCCAAGGCACTGTCGATATTGCTCTTAACGGTAGCAGCATTACCTCCGGCATATTCGTACATATGAATCGAGAAAATAGTATTTTTTAAGGTATCTGAATTATATACAGCCTGACCACTAGTGAAAATGGATTGTGGGTATTGACCCCATCCCGCTGCATCTACAACTAAAGTGTTCTTAATGCCCGCATTTCTTAACGCCGGAATTGCCGCTTGGTAACCACTGGCCCATGTTGCAGTGTTCCAAGAACCGTACCATTCATTAGCAATATTCACAATGACACGATCTTCTTTACCAATCAAAGCATCCTTGATGCTGATCCAATAGTTGACTGCAGCGTTAAGATCAGATGTGTTGTCTGAGCCAGTAGCATCATGCACTTCCAGCATGGCAATCATTTTATACTGATCACAAAGCTTAAGAATATTTTGGACATCAGCTAAAGTATCGAGAGACCACTTGCTGCCATTAGAAAGTACAATTCTGACGGTATTGGAGCCAGTGGCTGCAATGGCCGGTATTGCAGTAGCCAGATCGTTTTTGTACCAAGTGTGTGCATGATTAACCCCACGCATTACAAAAGGACTGCCGGTGGCATCATACAAAGTGGTACCGCTTACATAAAAGCCCTTAACAGAAGTGTTTGCTGCCGCTGCCTGCTGTTGAGGTAAGGAAATAGAAAGAGTAAGGATACTAATTAATACTAACAAACTGATTTTCCGGAACGAAAAATGCTTACTGAATTTCATCAACATTTCCTCCTTAATCAAATAGAGTTGCTTCTTAGATTATGCGTATCCTTCAGGTGGTTGCAGTAAATGCACTCAATTACAGGCATGTATCACCTCCTCAGTTATTCTGAATATAACATATAAAGGAATTTTTAGGAATAATAAATAATTTAACGATAACAATAACTTTATGTTTTATTAGAAAATAAGACGAAATGCTGATCAGGCACTCGTCTTTCATCTAACATTATCATAAAAAAATGATGTTATTTTTAGATTCAGGAAGGAAAATATAATTTTTTTTGACTAATGATTTGGATTTCTCGCGATTTTCTTTCATAATATAAAGGGTAAACTAAATACAAAAGAAGAACCGTTGCCCGAGAGCGATGAGTTCTGTACAGAAGAGGCGATATTATGATTATCATGAAAACGATGGAAGAGATCGAAAAAATGCGTGCGGCGGGAAAAATTCTCGCTGAATGTCATCGTCAAATTGCGCAAATTTTGCAGCCTGGTATTACGACCTGGGAAATTGATGAATTTGCAGAAAAATTTATATTGTCTCAAGGAGCTACTCCTGAGCAAAAAGGATATAATGGGTACCCGTACGCAACCTGTGCATCTGTAAATGATGTAATATGCCACGGATTCCCGAAAAAAGAGCCGCTAAAAGACGGGGATATCGTAACCATTGACATGGTTGTTAACTTAAACGGCTGGTTGGCAGATTCGGCCTGGTCTTACGGCATTGGCAATATTAGTGAACAGGCGACCAAACTTCTAGACACTACTAAGGAATCGTTATTCCGTGGAATCGAGCAGGCGGTTGCAGGCAACCGTATCGGGGATGTTGCGCATGCCATCCAAGTTTATGCAGAGTCTAACGGATTTTCTGTAGTACGTGATTTTATTGGCCACGGGATCGGTTCAGAAATGCATGAAGCTCCGGAAGTGCCTCACTATGGTCCAGCAGGGAGAGGGCCTCGTCTTAAAGAGGGGATGGTATTTACCATTGAGCCCATGCTGAACACAGGCAGTTACAGAACAAAAATTGATGCGGATGGTTGGACTGCGCGTACCATTGACGGCGGATTGTCAGCACAATATGAGCATACTTTAGCGATTACCCCACAAGGAACGATTATCCTGACTGAACTGTAATTTTGATGAAAAATAAAATGACCAGTCTCCGTAATGGAGATTGGTCATTTTTTATTAATCCGTAATGTTGCGAGTGTAATATTCAATGATATCTTTTCTCCTAATAATTCCAACAAATACACCCTCATTATCAATCACAGGAACGAAATTCTGATCCGCAGCGAGCGTCAGCATATCTTCCATTTCTGCATTAATGAGAACACTTTCGTTATGAACATGCTTTTGGATGTCGCTTACTGGAACTTCCCCTATATTGTCAAAGGTTAAGTCTGCTGTGTTTTTCAGCTTCCACAATAGATCACCCTCCGAAAGTGTTCCTACATATTTTCCTTCATTATCAATAATAGGGATAGCCGTGTAATGGTGCTGTTCTAATTGTTCTAAGGCTTCCAGCATGGATAGTGAGTTAGTGATATAGGCAACTTGATCTTTTGGCAACAAAAAAGAGGATATTTCCATCGGCATGAACTCCTTTGTATTATGTTTTTTTGATTAGGCTACTTTTATTTAAACATACTTTTGGAATGGATAGAATTTTAAATTTTCATCCTTTGAATTATAGGTAATAAGTCCTATTGAATAGAGGTCGTATTTTGTCGATTAAAGATATATTATCCTAGAGTGGAGTTGTTCAGATGGCATTGTATCGAAGGCTTTCTTTAACGTTTAAGTTTGTTATGGTGGTAAGTTTAGTAATTATTGTGATCTTTTTCTTTAGTTTAGTCGCAAACCTGGCTAATCTGCGTAGTGTGAGCATATCCAACGGTGAACTTCAGGCAGAGATCGCAGGGAAAAGTTATGCGGAGACCATTCAGAATAGAATGATAGACATTCAGTCGACGGGTGAAGCGCTCGCTGAGGTACTGATTGAATCAAGAGAACGTCAAACCTTGGACCGTGAAGATGTTGTTTCTACAATGAAAACTATGCTTGAGCACAGACCAGAAATTTTTGGGATGAGCATATTATGGGAACCCAATGCTTTTGATCAGAACGATCAGGCTAATATAAATAAGATGCCATATGATGATGGTACGGGGCGTTTTATTCCTTATGTCTTTAGAAATCAAGGTGCAATTAAGGTTGAACCCTTAAAAAATTACGATGTAGAAGGTGCAGGTGATTATTACCTTTTACCTAAAAAAGAGAAAAAACCGGTCTATATTGAACCCTATTCCTATGAGACGACTGGTGGAGCAATAGAGATGATTTCGGTCATGCTGCCGATTTTGGATAAAACGGGTGCATTTCTTGGGACTGTAGGGTTCGATGTTTCGTTAACCCAATTGCAGGAAGAAGCTGTTAACTATAAACCTCTGGGAGGTTATGTTTCTTTAATCACTGGTAATGGCAAATATGCAGCCAATCCAAATGATCCTCAAAGTGTACTCAAAGAGTTCGGTGATACAGAAGATAAAACATTACTGTGGAAGCGTGTGAAGAATGGGGAGGCCACACTGGGATACACGATAAATTCCAAGGGAGAAGACGTGCTGCGGACTTTTGTTCCGATACCAATGCCTGGAAGTGACCAGGTCTGGTACACACAGACAGCGATTTCTAAGGATGTAATCATGGCTGATTATGAACAAGCCAAAACAGAATTTTTTATCATTATGATTATTGGTATTTTGATTTTAGCTGTTATTGTTGGTCTTCAGCTATGGTTGATGGTAGTTAAACCGCTTCGCTTGTTATCTGATAAATTGCAGCTGATGTCTCAGGGTGATTTGACTCAAACCCTGCAGGTTCGAAATGATGATGAATTCGGCAAGATGGCTACACATTTTAATCATATGACCCATAAGCTTCGAGAAATGTTTGGACTTGTTGCTGATTTATCAATGTCTGTGGGAGCTACCTCTGAAGAGCTGACAGCTAACGCTGAGCAGACTGGGAAAGCTGCTGAACAAATTGCTGTGGCAATTGGACGAGTAGCCGAAGGAGCGCAGCTGCAGAGTGATTATGCGGGTGATTCTTCAATGGCGATGAGCGAGCTGAATGTTGGAGTGCAACGGATCGCTGACTCTTCGTCATCGGTGTCTGCGTCTGCAGATGAAGTTACCGATCAGACGAAAAAGGGCAGTGCGCAGCTTCAAATGGCAGTGAACCAAATGTCAGAGTTAAAGCTGTCTGTGGATGAGACGAGTCTGGCAATCGAACGTTTAGGCGAACGATCTGCTCAGATCAGCGGGATTATAGGCCTGATTTCGAACATAAGTAAACAGACCAATCTGTTGGCACTAAATGCGGCTATTGAGGCGTCCAGAGTGGGTGAACATGGCCGAGGTTTTGCTGTAGTGGCCTCAGAAATTCGTATGCTGGCAGATCAGACTAAAAAAGCTGCCGAACAAGTTACTGCTTTGGTTGAAGATGTGGTGCAAGATACTAATCAAGCTTCACAAGCAATGGCTGTCGGCAATGAAAAAGTAATTCTTGGTGTGCAAAGTGTATCTGATAGTGATCTTTTATTTACTTCGATTCTGACAGAGATGACGCAGGTGACTGATCAAATCCAAGAGGTGTCAGCAGCTGCACAGCAGATGACCGCGGGTACGGAGCAAATTTCAGTTACAGTTAAACAATTAGCCGATCTTGCTTCGGAAGCTTCATCTGACTCCCAAAGTGTGGCAGCAGCCTCAGAGGAGCAGCTTGCTTCTATGGAAGAGATCTCAGCTTCGTCGGAGTCACTTAGCTCAATGGTGCAAGACCTGTTGGATAAATTGTCCTATTTTAAAATTTAAATTCCCTTTTCAAATTTTAGAAAAAGGGCTATCCCCTAAGCTATGAAAATGACTGCTGTGTCGAAAGCACATGCTTAGTCACTGGAAAATACGCTTAGTAACCTGCTAAGGGACACAGTGGTCCTTAAACGTAGGATTATCCGATATTTGGAATGTTATCGGACTCCAGTGCAGCTATTGGCCCAAAAAATGCTTAATATGAGCCTCTTTCCAAGGAATAACGTCGCTGGTGTCCGAATTCTAGCTGTAAAGGATAAAAACATGTAAATAACGTCAACTGAGTCCGAAAGCCCCGCAGGATAATGAAAGTGTAGTTGAAGCAGACCGCGAATGACCAAAAAACGCCGAACAGCGATTCTTCGAGAACAGAAGAATCGCTGTTTTGTTGATTTTAAGATTTTGAAAGTGAGGAGGTCAGTCTCCACTCGTAGAATCACTTATGACACAGCTCCTTCTTTCTTCCCATTTTGTTCATAATGCAGAAGAGTATCTATTTGGTGTTAGCTGTGCTATAATCAATCTATCGAAAGTATTTACCTGGCGAATTCACATAGCGTAGAGGGTTATTCTTTAGACGTTAATAACCTTGTACCATATGTGAATTTTTATTTTTTTAGAGATTTTGTAAGAGATTTTTTGAGGATAAGAATAACATGTAAATAAAAATAAGGTGGTAATTATATTATGCAAACAGGAACAGTGAAATGGTTTAACGCAGACAAAGGTTTTGGTTTTATCGAGGTTGAAGGTGGAGAAGATGTATTCGTACATTTCAGCGCAATTACTGGTGACGGATTCAAGTCCCTGGATGAAGGACAACGTGTAGAATTTAACGTAGTTCAAGGCAATCGTGGTCAACAAGCTGAGAATGTTGTAAAACTGTAAGTAGTAAAATGAATCCCCAAACGTATCGTTTGGGGATTTTTTTATAGAAAGGTGGCGGATGTAAATGCAGGTGTTTGAAGACTGGAATTTAAAAGTTAAGAAAACCTTTAACGCTACAAGTAACAAGGAAGTATTGACGGTATCTGAAGCGGGAAGCTTGCTTGGGCTGTCTAAAGATCAAATGAAAAGTTATGTAGATCAGCATAAGTTGACTAAAGTTCCGATCATGAGAAGTGTCGTCAGATATCTTTTACTGAAGAGCGAGATCGATATGATTGTGAAAAAAACCTAAGATCATCATTAATAAATAGGGTAGACCAATCCTTGATAGGATATGGTCTTTTTTTGTCTCACAAATTTCTTATAAATAGAAACTTATCGACCCGAAGATCGTCTATAATAATGGGATATTTTAGGTAACGGTGTCATCCAGTAAAAAAATATTCTCACAAGCTGGTGGTTATCTATCAAAACATTACGTGATATCTAAGGAGAAAATTATGAAACGACTAGAGTGTAAAGATTATTACAAAGCAATTGAGCCTTTAGAAAATGTGAAAATAAATACGATGTTTGCTGAGTCAGTGGTGAAGCAAGTCATTGCTGGCAGCGTATATGTTGACGATATCGTTAACCCGCGTGCTTTTTACATTGCACACCCTTGTGGAATGTCTTTATTAATTGGAGAGTCGGATAATGAAGAGTTTAAGCGCGACCTTTTTGATTACATAACCAATAAAAATATGATTCGGCATCATCAAGAGTTGCTGCAGGCTGATCCAGCGGGAGGTTGGCCGGAAGTTATCGCTCATTGGAGTGAACAGGAAATGCTCCATAGAAATACAAGGGTCAACTTCAGCTTTAACCGCGAGAGATATCTGAACCAGAAAGCTTCTTATCTTAACCAAGACCTTGAAGTGGTGCGAATGAACAAAGAACGGTTTATGGCGGCAACAGGAGGTGTCAATCCTAAGGATTTTTGGAGGAATGAAGAGCAATTTCTTGCTGAGGGGCTGGGCTTCAATATTCTTGATGCTGGGGAAATTGCCTCTACGGCATTTTCGGGTTTTGTTAATGAGCATCAACTGGAAATTGGCATAGAAACCTCAGAAGCACATCGGGGGAAGGGCTATGCCTACGCTGTCTGTTCAGCCTTAATCGAATACTGTCTAGAACATCAGCTTGAGCCGGTGTGGGCGTGTCGTCTGGATAACGAAGGTTCTTTCAACTTAGCGCATAGATTAGGCTTTGAGACAACCTACATGATTCCCTATTACCGGCTGGTAGAATCCGTCATCAGGAAGGGTTAAGGATCCGAATGAAAAATAAACAGATTACCCATTCAGCTTCTTCATTTTCTTTAAGTAGAATTGAGAAAAAAAAGGTGAAGAAGAAAACTAAGACCAGCAAGAAAAAAAAGATCTGGCTATTTACGCTTGCTATCGTACTTATTGCTGGGCTAGGATCTTATGTTTTTCGTAAAGAACTGCTGATTTTCGGATTTAATAATGTTGTGGCTCCGACTATTGAACACACGCTTGATGGGTCATACGTTCCTTTAAAAAATAATGAAAATGCTGAAGCTCCTGGATTCCAACCCACGACGGATAATAAGGATCGTCCATTTTCTATCCTCCTATTGGGTACTGATCAGCGGGGAAAAGAGAACGGGCTTTCTGATTCGATTATATATACTGTGATTCGGCCAGTTGATCATAAAGTATTGTTCGTGTCGATCCCTCGTGATTCCTATGCAGAAATTATCGGAGCGGAAAATGTTAAAGGAGCTAGGAAAGAAACCAAGATTAATGCAGCACATTCCTATGGCGGTCCTCAGATGAGTGTAGACACCGTTAAAAATTTATTAAACGCGCCTATCGAATATTACGCTACTATTAATTTCAACGGTCTTGTGGGCGTTACAGATGCTCTAGGGGGTGTTGAACTTCCGATTACCAAGGTGATTGAGAACAAGAGCCCGGATCATGAGAAATTAAGAATTGAACCGAACAAACCGATTTATTCTGGCGCTGAAGCATTAATGTATGTAAGATACCGTGAGGATTCTGATTTTAAACGAACGGAGCGGCAGCGGATCTTTTTGAAATCTGCGCTTGAACGGATGAAGAGAGTAGATAATATCCTTAATATACAGAAAATCATCGAAATAGCAGGCAGTAATTTCCAAACCAATATGAAGTCAGACTTTATTCTTGATTTGGCGAAAAGAGTAATTCTCGAGGGGGGTACTCCTGAGATCACAAGCCATATGTTGCAGGGTGAAGGCAGACGGAAGGATCAATGGTATTATATGCTTGACGAAAATGATGTGAAGCGTACCCATGAGTTGATTGAGATTTGGCTGAATCCTGACTCTACCGATATGGATCTGGCCGCAGCTTCTGCGGATGACGCAGCATAGATGTTGTGACTGAATTATTTTATTTTTCATGTGGAGGTTGATCTCTCTGGCTGCAAAAACAAATGAGCAAATGTTACTCGAATTTAAGTCCCTCATCCCGTTCGTAGAATCTTTAGGGGAAGTATCAGACAAACATTGGAATCAGCCTATTGCAGCTGGTAAATGGACTGTAAAGGATATCATCTGTCATCTCATGTTATGGGATAAATATTTTTATGAAGGTGCGATTAAGAAAATAATTCTCCGGGAACCGATCACAACTAAGCATTTGGATTTTAACGAGTTTAATGCTAATGCTGTAGAATATGCTAAATTATTATCTGAACAAACATTAATTGAACAATTTGTACGTTATAGAACTAAAATCTTAGATGCAGCTGCAGGCTTAACGGAAGATGAATTCAATCAGGAATATAAGGATGGAGATCGCAAAAAATTCAGCGTTCGCAAGTACTTGAGAAGTTTTATCCCACATGATAAGCATCATAAAAAACAGATTGAGCAGTTCTTAAAACCTTAAACCTTGGCGCGATTTTGAACTAACTTCATGGATTGGCGTATGAGGATAGGACCAAACATGCTTCCGGCAGAGGCGGCAATTAAGGAATGGAAGGGGAATTTTATAGCAAAATAAAAGACCCATCCAGCAACAATATCAATAAGGATGAACTTCTTGATCTCGGATAATGGAATGGTCACGAAGACAATGGATTGTTTGTTTCTCACAGCAATGACCTCCTAATTTTAAGAAAACATCTTATAAATCCACTGTTCATTCTATTTTGGAACTAAGATGTCCCATTCCGTCTAAATCTACAATCGAATCGTAAAAAAAGGAAGTATGCCTTGCGGATCTTTTTCGCAAAGTGTACTTCCTTTTTTGTATGTGAGGATATTATCTGACTAATATTTGGCAGGGTATGGAAAGTCACAGAAGATATATTCAATCACTAGTACAATGTAAGCGTTATCTTTTTGTGAAAATATATCCTAAAGGAGCTAAGCTATGAGAGTGAAGAGACTATCTTTTAACCAGCTTGTGTTTATCTGTTTAGGTTTTCAATACTTGTTAATGCGTTTGTTCTCTGCCGGCGAGGCGATCGTTATCACATCGATAGAGCTAGTAATATATATTGTTTATACTGTCGCCACCCTTGCCGGATTGTTTCTCCGGAGCAGACGAATTGATAGTGAAGCTGTATCTGGGTTGTCGTCGTTATTTTTCAGCGTGTTATGGACGGTATCTTTGTTCTCACAGTTTCGGAAAGAAAGTTATCCAAATGCTTTAACAATCATTAATTCGCTGGGGGTGTCTTCAGCGGTAATCGTGATGCTCACACAATTTATTATTTTGGCCAAGGCTTAGGCTTTAGCTGAAAAAAAAGGCGGGTGCCCCAGCAGCCATTTCATGGCTTATGCGGCACTCGTTTGTTTTTTTTCATCCCCAGAAATGAAAGCTCACCCTGTTCATTCCGTTTAAATTCAAATTCACTGTCATGCTTGGTATGATGGAATCTTGTTTCTGAGATAGGATAGAACGGTGTAACCTCTTCATCATTCCAGACAAAATAATAGTCCTGGCCCCTACGCTCTACGCTCGCTTTGCAGCCAAATCCCTCATAGGTCCCCATATATTCAGCATACATGCTATCATCAAGTGGGAAGGCTTGCGGGAATATCGGCATCTCGGCAGGCTCACCGAATACTAATCCAGATAGAGATTCCGTTAACTTGGTAATGGGGACACAATCATAATTGGTCAACATGATGACGGTCGTCTGCTCTTCTGGATATCTGTGCATTTCACTTCGGAAGCCGCGATAAGCGCCGCCGTGATACATTCTTTTGCGATCATAACGTTCGTCCAAAAACCAACCAAAACGATATTTGAGATTACTTGAATGAAAAGCCATCTCCAAAGTATCGTGGGATACTAATTGATCGGAGTATAACGCTTGATCCCACAGGAAAAGATCAGCAGCCGTCGAATACATAGCACCCGCTGATAGGATAGAGCTCATATTTATGTATTCACCCTGAGTATACTCACCCCATGAGGAATGATAAGGTGAGGCTAATTTTGAAATGATTTGCTGATTGTTATAAACTCCTGTATTTACCATGCCAAGAGGCTGTAATATAAAAGTAGTGATATAATCTTCAAATGTCATGCCTGTAATCTTCTCAATAATCATTCCTAATAAATAATAACCTGAATTATTATAGGAAAACGATGTGCCAGGCATAAATGCAGGCGGTTGACTCACAAATAGCTGTAACATCTCCAGTGGAGTCAGCTTCAGCTTATTTAATTTTTGATTATATTCGGGTAGAGAAGTGTAGTTGGCTATACCCGAGGTATGTCCCAGCAGATGAAGGACGGTAATCCCCTCGAATGCATGCTGTTCAGGAAGATACTTAAGGATCGGATCTTCCAGTCGCAGACGTTTTTGTTCTTTTAGCATCAGAATTGCCATGCCAGTGAATGACTTGGTTAATGACCAGATCCGGAATTTGGTATCTATAGTGTTCGGAACCTGATGTTCAAGATTCGCATATCCGTATGCTTTTTGTAGCTTGATTTCTCCATGCTGAGCTATTAAGACTGTGCCGCTCAGTGGCCAGCTTTGTTCGTATTTTTCTAAATATTGCTCCAGACGCTGGGATTGTTTATCCACAGGTAACCCCTCCTTAAAGGCATATTCTAACATAATACTAAATTCTGTTGAAGCGGAGAGAAATCCATGAGATATGATTGTTTAATTATTGATGATGAAACTGAACTTGCGGAGAGCACCTGCGAATATTTTAATTTGTTTGATGTTCAAACCGCGTTTGTTACAAGCGCTGCTGCCTGCCGGAGCTTTTTGCGTGAGCATCAAGTCTCAATGTTACTGCTTGATATTAATTTAGGCGGTGAATCCGGCTTCCAGTTATGCAAAGAGCTGCGTCAGACGATGGGGATTCCTATCTTGTTTATTAGTGCCCGCTCCAGTGAAGATGATGTATTGATTGCTCTTGATATCGGAGGAGATGACTATATTCATAAGCCGTATACCCTGAGAGTGCTGCTCGCAAAAGTGAAGGCAGTGCTTAAACGCCACAATAACGAAGTTATAGCTGAGGCAGCGGTCCTTCAAGCCGGATCTATCCAGATAGACCCTGAACTTAGGAGGGCAAGCCTTAATGGCGTAGCTCTCAAGCTGAAAACGATGGAATATAAACTGCTCAGCTATTTGATTCAGCATAAAAATAGGGTAATCCCCAAAGAGGAGTTATTTACAGAGGTATGGGGAGATGTTTTTGCGGGGGATGGCACCTTAAATGTACATATTCGCCATCTACGCGAGAAGATTGAGCAGAATCCTAATGATCCTCAGTACATCCGTACAGTATGGGGCATCGGTTATGCTTTTGAGGACAAATAGTTATGACTAAAAAACTGCTGTTGGCTCTTCTACTTACTATATTTGCCGCAAGTTTAACGCTCACATTCCTAATTCTTAATTTGCAGGAGGAGACAGGAACAGATAGAGTGGCTATCAATACCATTGTGAAGCTCACGGAACAGAACTGGGACAAGCTTGATCCGAACCTGTACAAGGAAGGTCCTTATGAATTTGCCATTATCGATACCGCGGGAGTACTTAAATATCAGACGGGAAATGCGATTTCCGTTACCGTTAACGAAGCCATCAACAATCGGGATACTCTAGTGGACGTTTTTGTTCAGGATAAGATGGTGGGTAAGGTGATTATTAATAATGATTACCATGCGATTTTTATACATATGAAAAAACAATTTATACAAGTTTCTATTGTGATGCTGCTACTGCTTACGGTTCTAGGCATTCTCTATATTTGGTTCCTGAATCGATCGGTTCTCCGTCCGTTTCGCAAAATGCAGCTATTCGCGAAGCATATCGCGAGAGGTGATCTGGAAGTTCCGCTGGAGATGGATCGTAATCATCTGTTTGGTGCTTTTACCGAAAGCTTTGATATGATGCGGGAAGAGCTTGCAGCGGCTAGACACAGCGAATATTTGGCGAATAAAAGTAAAAAGGAACTGGTTGCTAGTCTCAGTCATGATATTAAAACACCAGTTGCTTCGTTAAAGGCGATTACGGAACTGATGTTATTAAGCGCAAGGGATGAGAAGACCAGCAGACAGCTTAACACTTTGTATTCCAAAGCGGATCAGATTGATCGTCTGGTGACCGATATGTTCCATTCGACCTTAGAGGAACTAAATGAACTTAAAGTCAGCTTAACGGAGGAGCAAAGCCACCTGCTGATCCAAATTATAAATAATGTAAATTTCTATGAACGGATTTCAGCAGCAGCAGTGCCTGACTGTATCATTACGGTGGACTCCTTGCGGCTGCAGCAGGTGATTGATAATGTTGTGAATAATTCCTACAAATATGCCTACATAGACACACCTATTGATATTAGGTTCGAGATTACGGATCATTATCTGGAGGTAGATATTCTGGATTATGGCCCCGGGGTTCCGGAGGAGGAGCTGCCTTTAGTATTTAATAAATTTTTTCGGGGCAGTCTGGCCGTGAGCCAGAATGGTGCGGGTCTAGGCCTGTACATTTCCCGTTATATGATGCAAAAAATGCAAGGCGACATTGTGTGCTCCAATCGGGAGGATGGATTTACAGTCAAACTGCTAATTCCTTTAGCAGGACAGAATTAAGAATTAGCTAAGGATTGCACAAAGACATGTTAAGAACATTTAACGTACGATAAGGTTGCAATTACGAATGAGCTTGTGATTGCAGCCATTATATTTCGCGTAGAGCAATGATTTTCTTTTAGCGCAATTAATGAGCATGAATGTAAATGGAGTGTTCAACATGAGCGAAGTGAATAATAAAGTGCTGATGCAGACTAATAAGCTTGGAAAAACCTTCTCCCATGGAGGAACTCAGCAGCATGTTTTGAAAAATCTGGATCTGACCTTATATCATGGTGATTTCACGATTATCATGGGCAGCTCTGGTTCTGGTAAATCAACACTGCTGTATGCCATTTCGGGTATGGATAAGCCAACGCTTGGAGAGGTTCTATTTGAAGGTCAGGATATCACAGCCATGAGTAATGATCAGCTTGCGATATTCCGGCGGAAGAATTGTGGGTTCGTGTTTCAGCAGATTCATCTGCTGGATACGATGAGTGTCCTCGACAATGTATTATCTAGTGCTTTTCTTGTACAAAAGGATAGAGCAGGGGCTGTGAAAAAAGCCAAAAAGCTACTCTCAGATGTAGGTCTGGATGACTCTGTCTGGGGCAAGTTTCCGGCGCAAATCTCAGGTGGCGAAGCTCAGCGGGCGGGTATTATCCGGGCATTGATCAACAGTCCAAAAGCGGTTTTCGCTGATGAGCCGACAGGTGCGTTAAACAGTTCAGCAGGAATAGGTGTATTGCGCGTCCTCACTGAGGTGAATAGGCAAGGGCAAAGCATAATTATGGTTACACATGATCTTAAAACCGCGTTGCGTGGTAATCGGATATTGTATCTGCGGGACGGAGTCATCGTTGGTGATCTACGTCTTACCCCTTATAGTGAAGATAACGGACCTGAACGGCAGCAGCAAGTACAGTCCTTTCTAACCGAATTGGGGTGGTAGGGATGAGCAGCCTAATAGGAAAACTAGCTTGGTCAAATATTCGTAAAAGAAAAAGCGCCACGCTTACACTCTTCATTTTGATCATGATAGCTGTGCTGCTGCTGAACATTGGCCTTACGGTCAGTTTAAAGCTCAATTCTTTTCAGCAAGAAAAAATGACTGAATTAAGGACTCCAGAAATAAGTGCATTTTTCCCAAAAGATGATCATCTAGAAGAGTATGAGGAGCTTGTGGATAGTTATTCATATACAGAAACCTGGGAGAATGAAGCAGCAATTCTGTTAGCAGACGCTAAAATGAAGTACGGACAAACGGACACTACGGTAGCTTTTATAATTCTTAACATGGATACACCGCGGACCAAGGGACTATTCAAGACAACGACTCCGCTAGGATCTAAGGATGCGGATATGATCTATTTGCCTTATTTGTTCCATGTTGGATCGGGGTATAACCTTGGCGATACCTTTTCTTTTGTATACGATAATAAGCCATTCTCTTATACCATAGGTGGCTTTATTGAGGAGCCGTTGCTAGGGACGTTAACTAATGGAGCTTTAAAAGTATTTTTGAATGATGAAGGTTATAAGCAGTTGGAGAAACGTCTTGGAACAGAAGCTCAGTACAGCTTTCTATCAGCAGATTTAACCGATCCTTCAAAGGATGTAAAGCTGGAACAAATGCTAAGTGAGCGGATTTTTGCCTTAGGAAGTACGGATCAATTTCAAGTCATGCGGGCAGAGGTTGGTCTCCAAGGGAACCGTGTTTTTGTTAATCTTTTAGCGGCCATTCTGATCGTATTTGCCCTGATTATGGTTCTAATCTCGCTTATTGTCATCAGGTTTCAAATATTGGGACATATTGAAGACAATTTGACGAATATCGGTATTTTAAAAGCCAACGGTTATACTTCATGGCAGATTAAAAACGCGCTTCTGCTACAGTTCACCTCAGTGTCAATCATCGCAGCTATACCGGGAGGTGGGTTATCTGGGTTTGTTATGCCGTTGGTAGGAAATATGATTTCGTCTTCAATCGGACTTCTGTGGCCAATATCCTTTGAAGGGGTCAGTGCAGTACTTAGTTTGGTTATTGTCTCTGGACTAGTGCTACTTGTTACCTATCTGTCGAGCCGGCGAATTCGGAACATTACTCCGATTACAGCTCTGCAGAGCGGAATCCTCACTCACAATTTTAAGCGGAACCCAATTCCACTCGAAACATCCCGAATGAATCTGCAATTCAGCTTAAGCCTTAAAGCTTTAGTAAGGCAAATGAAGCAGAATATGATGATCGTATTGATCGTTGCCGGATTAACCTTTTCTAGTATTTTTTGCTCTATATTGAATTTCAACTTTAAGGGAGACACCTCAGCAGTTATAAAACTGGTAGGTATAGAACGCAGCGACTTTTTGTTGTTGCCGAAAAACGGTGACCTACAGCAGGGGAAGTTTACAGAATTAGAAGCCATGCCAGGGGTTGAAAAGTTGACTGTATTGGATAGCATGGTCGCTTCGATTAAAAATACCAGCTTTATGCTCCGGGTATCTGACGATTATAGCAAGCTGGAGACACAAACCATATACAAAGGGCGAGAGCCTATTTATGATAATGAAATTGTGATTTCCGGTGTTATTGCAAAGTTGGAAAATACAGAAATAGGGGACGAGGTACCTATCACTTTTAATGGTGTGACGGAGAATTATTTGGTCACTGGCTTAAGCCAGCAGATTAGCCAACTTGGAATGGTGGCGAGTATGACCGGTGATGGAATGAGAAGACTTCAACCGGAGTACACCCCTCTGTCCATCAATGTGTATCTGAAAGAGGGGGGAGATGCGCAAGCTTTTGTGAAGGATCTGGAAGCACGTTTCCCCGGAAAATGGAACATTACTAACATTCGAGAAACGGTTGATAGTACGCTCAGTACATTCACTGCCGCAGTATCTTCTATGACAGCAGTCATCACTGTGGTGACGATTATAGTAGTAAGCCTGATTTTATATTTAGTGATTAAGACTTTGATTCTGAAGCGGAAGCGTGAGTTCGGCATTCTTAAAGGAATGGGTTATACCACTTTTAATCTGATGACGCAGATTACCTTTAGTCTGTTTCCGGTGATTGTGGTGGGAGTAGCTTTGGGGAGTATAGGCGGTTATTTTTTCTCGGACTCTGCGTTTGTACTATTGCTCTCGAGTTTAGGGATTTATAACGTCCAACTGGCGGTTAGTTTGCCACAAGTATTGCTATTGTGTGCAGCCATTCTAGTAGTCGCTTATGCGGTGTCTATGCTTGTTGCCCGGCGAATTCGGAAGGTTAGTGTTTACGATTTGATTATGGACTAAGCAAAAGACAAAAAAACAACGAGCAGGAGGTTTGTTACTCCATACTCGTTGTTTTTTTTACATATTCATTCGTCCGTCATCATAATTGAATTGCCAATCAATGCCGAATTTATCTTTTAGACTACCATAACAAGAGCTCCAGAAGGTTTCTTGCAGTTCCATAACTACTTTACCGCCCTCTTGAAGTTTATTGAAATATTTCTTTATGTTATCTAAATCCTTACTAACTACGGAAAGACTAATATTGTTTCCTTCGATAAAAGGCATGCCTGGAAAAACATCAGAAAACATTACATTACTGCCTTCGATATTCAAGCGGGTGTGCATAACCAAATCTTTAGCTTCCTCAGGAAGAGTGAAATTGGGATCGGGTGGTGTTTCACCAAAGGTCATGATTTGTGGACGTTCAGTGCCAAACACCTCTGCGTAAAACTCTGCTGCGTCACGACAATTCCCGTTGAAATTAAGATAAACATCGATAGACATTTTTTTCACTCCTTAAAGGTTTGTTAGCGGCACATCAAAAGTTCTTAAAATTCAAAATACCTTATCACATCCACATTGTATCATTTACCAGTTTATAAACAAATATACTTTTAGTCTCATTATTAAACTTTTATTTCATCTACTATCTTCTAATTAAAAATAGGATATGGTAGTATTCAAGAAAAGGGATAATTTTCTATAAATTAAATAAAATTATATTTATGTTAAATAGTTGGGGTGGATTTGGGCTCGTGTTTGATCTTTACCACTGAGAGGAGGTGATGGTGAGTGCGGGTAAGGCATAGAGGAGGTGACAATTCTTTAAAGGAGTGAATACTGCAATTGTAGCATCGCGTGGCTATTAATAAATTATTTACGAATTTATTTAATTGTCGAAAGGAGAATAATAAATGACAAAAGCACTAAGGAAGCAAATGTTGTTATTGCTTACGATCATGGCTTTAGTTATCACCGGATATGCTCCTTCTACCACGTATGCCAGTGAGGCACATGTTGACAATCCGTTTGTAGGAGCTACAGCATATGTGAATCCTGATTATGCCGCACTGATTGATACCTCTATTGCTCAGGTTACCGATAGTACTTTAGTTTCCAAGATGGAGACCATTAAAAAATATCCGACAGCCGTATGGCTGGATCGAATTGCTGCAATTTATGGCGGAGAGGACAATGGAGGTAGAAAAAGTCTGGAACAGACTTTAGATGCCGTACTCGCGCAAAAGCAACCCAATACGCCGATTACAGCCACGTTCGTAATTTATGACATGCCTGGGCGGGATTGCCACGCTCTTGCCTCCAATGGCGAGCTGCCACTGACAGCTGCGGGTCTTACAACCTATAAGTCAGATTATGTTGACGTAATCGCCAGTATTTTTGCAAAGCCCAAATATAGTGACATTCGTATAGTGACTATCGTAGAGCCGGACTCGCTTCCGAATCTAGTCACCAATCTCAGCACACCACAGTGTGCTCAAGCTAACTCCACGAATATTTACCGTGATGCTACGCGTTACACTTTAAATGCTCTCCATGCCATTCCGAATGTATATACTTACATGGATATTGGCCACTCCGGCTGGCTCGGATGGGATACTAACCGTGGCCCCGCTATCGACCTCTTTACTTCGGTTGTGTCAGGCACTACAGCTGGACTTGCTAGTGTCGATGGATTTATTACGAATACAGCCAATACCACTCCACTAGTAGAACCTAATCTTCCAGATCCGAATCTTACGATAGGCAGCCAGCAGCTTCGCTCCGCAAGTTATTATGAATGGAATCCGTATTTTGATGAAGCCGATTTCACAGCAGCTTTGTATTCAGGTTTTGTAGCAAAAGGTTGGCCTTCCACGATCGGCTTCCTTATTGATACCTCCCGTAACGGGTGGGGTGGACCTAATCGCCCGACTAGTGCAAGCGGAACAACCGTTAACGCTTATGCAGATTCCGGTCGGATTGATAAACGTCTCCATCGCGGCAATTGGTGTAATGCCAGCGGCGCTGGAATTGGAGAAGTTCCACAAGCAGCCCCTGCAGGTTATGCAGCCTCACATTTGGACGCATTTGTCTGGGTGAAACCTCCGGGAGAATCTGATGGTTCCAGCAGTGCCATTCCAAATAATGAAGGCAAGGGCTTTGACAGAATGTGTGATCCGACTTATACCAGCTCAAGCGGCACACTGACCGGTGCATTACCTAATGCGCCTGTATCAGGTCACTGGTTCCATGATCAATTTGTTCAGCTGGTACAGAATGCTTACCCTGTAATTCCTCTGAGCAACGGAGGGGGCACTGTAGTTCCAGAGGCACCCACTAACTTGGTAGCGACAGCGGGAGATGCAAAGGTAAGCCTGAGCTGGAGCGCATCCAGTGGTGCGACTAGTTACACGGTAAAACGAGCGACCACAAGCGGAGGGCCGTATACCACAGTAGCGACAGGATTAACAGCTACGAGCTACTCCAACACCGCCTTAACGAACGGAACAACTTATTACTATGTTGTAAGCGCAACCAATAGTGTGGGAGAGAGTGTGGATTCTACACAAGCGAGTGCGACTCCAGCAGCAGTGGCGACTGTTCCCGCGGCACCAACCAATTTGGTAGCGACAGCAGGTGAGGCGAAAGTAAGCCTGAGCTGGAGCGCATCCAGTGGAGCGACTAGTTACACTGTGAAAAGTGCAACCACAAGCGGAGGACCGTACACTACTGTAGCGACAGGGCTAACGGCAACGAGCTACACCAACACGGGCCTAACGAACGGAACAACCTATTACTATGTTGTAAGCGCAAACAATAGTGTAGGAGAGAGTGTGAATTCGGGACAAGCAAGTGCGATCCCAGCAGCGGTGGCAACTGTTCCAGTGGCACCAACTAACTTGGTAGCGACAGCAGGAGATGCGAAAGTGAGCCTGAGCTGGAGCGCATCCAGTGGTGCGACGAGTTACACTGTGAAAAGTGCAACCACAAGCGGAGGACCGTACACCACTGTAGCAACAGGGCTAACGGCAACGAGCTACATCAACACGGGCTTAACGAACGGAACAACCTATTACTATGTTGTAAGCGCAACCAATAGTGCGGGAGAGAGTGTGAATTCGGCACAAGCGAGTGCTGTTCCACAAGTTCCGGCAGCAACTAGTCTGACGTTGCAGTATCGGGCGGGAGATACTAATGCGACAGACAATCAGATCAAACCTTATTTTAATATTAAAAATAACGGCACAGCCGCAGTGAACTTAAGCGATCTTAAAATCCGTTATTATTTCACTAAAGATAGTAATCAGACGTTAAACAGCGCAATTGACTGGGCACAAGTTGGCAACAATAATATTCAAGTCGCCTTTGCAGACTACACAGGCACGAATGCAGACACTTACGTTGAACTTTCGTTTACTTCTGCAGCTGGTTCCATTCCAGCTGGAGGCCAGTCCGGAGATATTCAGCTCAGAATATATAAATCCGATTGGACTAATTTTAACGAAGCCAATGACTACTCCTTTGATGCTACTAAAACTGCTTATACTAACTGGGATAAAGTGACACTTTATCAAAGTGATGCTCTCGTATGGGGGATTGCTCCGTAACGGAAAGCAGGGGATATTTAAAAGAGCCGCTGGAGTGATCCTGGCGGCTCTTTCTATATTATTTAATTCGTTTACCGAGTAGCACAAGCAGCCAGATGATTCCAGCCCCAACAATGGCGTGACCAAGCCCCGCAATATGGGGCAGGAAGCTAATATCACTGCCGTTAATTTGCAGCATTCCACGTGTAGCCATTGCACCAATCGTGATTAGAAGACCAATGTTATAGACAATGTACCATGCACCAAAAGATTTAGCCTCATGGATATTAAATAACTTATCTAAGATCATAGCAATAATAAAGAAAAAGAATCCTAAGATTAGAATGTGGGTGTGAAGCGCAACTAATATAGTATCTCCTGTGAAATCATTCATTTTAGTAATTTCGCGATAGGCCACTCCGGCTATCAAACCAAGAATTGCATAGAAAAAAGACGTGTAATACAATTTTTTCATAAGAATATCTCCTTTGTAGTTATCGTTATGATTGAAGTGTATCAAGCAATTAAGAACGCAATATGAACAAATGATTACAAGGTGAAAAAAATCACTAGTTTATAAATACATTATATCCTAAAGGAAGTTTCACTTTCCACGACGAACTGTACTACTAGAGAAATGAGAGGAGACTTAAGGAAAATATGAATGATAACATTGAAGTATTTCCGGTGCTCGAAACTGACCGCTTTATTTTGAGAAGAATTACACTGGATGATGCTAAAGAAATATATGATTATTTTTCAAAAGATGAAGTGACCCAGTATTATGATCTGGATAGCTTCACCGATATACAGCAAGCGATCAACCTTATCGAAAGATGGGATGAACGTTTCAAAGGCAAACAAAGCATTCGCTGGGGAATAGCCAGGCGTGAGGATAATATAATGATTGGTTCATGCGGATATCATAACTGGGCGCACAGAAATTTCAAAGCAGAGATTGGGTATGAATTATCTCCACTTTATTGGTGGCAGGGTGTGATGACGGAAGTTCTGACAGCTATTATTGCGTATGGCTTTGAGCATATGAAGCTCCATCGAATTGAGGCGTTTTATGATCCGGCTAATATTGCCTCCAAGAAGTCGCTTTTGAAAGCGGGCTTTAAGTATGAGGGGTTGTTACGCGAATCTTTTTTTGAAAAAGGTAGATTTGTAGATGCGGAGATTTGCTCTTTGTTAGCTTCCGATACGAACTAAGAAGTGTAAAATTAATAAAAGCAAGTTAACCATAATGCGAGAGGACGTATTATGGTTTTTTGTTTGTGATACAATAAATAGATTATCGAATTTATCCTACGTGGTACTAATCCAACATACATATCATGATGAAAGAAGGTGAAGGTATGGAGTTTGAGTATTTGCTTCGTGTAATTGGCGCGGGAATTTGTGGCGTATTAGTTGGATATGAACGCAAAAGCCGGATGAAAGAAGCTGGAGTTAGAACACATTTTGTTGTAGCCTTAGGGGCTGCACTCATGATGGTCATCTCCAAATATGGGTTTCAGGACCAAGCGGATTGGCCTAATCTTTCTCTTGATCCCGCTCGGATAGCTGCTCAGGTAGTAAGCGGAGTAGGTTTTTTGGGAGCAGGGATGATTTTTATGCAAAGACACACAGTCAAAGGGCTCACTACTGCTGCAGGGATTTGGGCAACAGCCGGAGTGGGCATGGCCATAGGGTCTGGTCTTTATATTCTTGGCGTAGGAGCAACGATAATCATTTTACTTGGGCAAAAGATCTTACACAGTCGTAACAGCTGGCTGGCCGCACCAAAAACCCAACAGCTCGTTATAAGTCTAGCTAACACAGAAGGCGCTATGGGCCGAATTCAAGAGTTACTTAAAGAACACAAAATTGCTGTTCTAAGTTTTCATGCTGAAAATAACAGTGTAGAATCCGAATTAAACGTAGAAATCGTTGTAAGATTGCCTGAATCATTTAATCCAGTGCAATTGTTATCGATGATCCAAGAGGACGCAGCCGTTAAGACCGTTGAGTTTCAATGATTTTTTAGCACCCTCGATGTAACTAACTCACTTCGCATCAAAGGTTACCTCCCTTTAGAGAGCTTCCTTTTGATGCGAGTGTTACCTCCATTGTATTTTCGATTCACACATCGTTTTGTATATTTTCAATCTACAGATTGCTCCAGCTCCCATTATCAATCTTTTATTCAACCCCCTCACATTAATCCAAACAAAATACTTCTTTCAGTCTTTCTATCCCAATTAATAGGTTCAAGATTCAAATTAAATGCTAATTCATGGGTATGTGTGTTATGTCTGTGTTATATATTTAATGGTTTTTGTGTTGGTTATCTTTAGTTAACCGCTTACATTTATTTTTAAATAAAAAATATGTCATTTATATTGACACATAAACCATGACCCTTTATTATTAATCCCATCACTGGAGAAACTAAATTAAAATTTAAATCAAACAATACATTATCAGCGCTTTATTTGCAAATATTTTCTTGTTTTTGTGGTTTATTAATCCAGTTAATGCACTGGAGAAAATAATTAGGAGAATGCCCGTGAAAAAGCACGATCAGGATTTCATGAAGCGACAAAATCGTTTAACGGTTTTCGAAATTATAAAAAATCAACAACCGATTTCTCGCGCTTCTATTGCTAAACAGACTGGTATGAGCCCTACGACTGTAAGTCGAATCGTCGGAGAGTTGACGGAGGAAGGATATTTACTCGACTCTGAGCAAGTATCATCAGGATTAGGTCGGAAATCAACGTTAATAGGTATGATTGACACTTCTGTATTATCGGTTGGCGTTGAACTAGATCGCAGTCTTATGTCTATTGGAATTGTGGACTTACAAGGACAGCTTATCTGCAGTAGTCAATTTCCCCGTACACCAGACGAAAGTCCAGATCGAACGCTGGAACGAATTAAGGATGCCATCGATCAATTGTTCCAGCAGCATGTGATTGACAGAACACGTATCGTGGGTATTGGCGTTGGACTTCCCGGCATTGTGAATAACGAAGAAGGAATTGTTGTCTTCTCTGTTCAGCTAGGATGGAAAAATGTGCCGTTAGCCAAACGCTTGAAAGAGCTGACAGGTTTTGAAATCGCTGTGGACAATGAGCTGAAAGTAAGGGCTCTTGCTGAACATCTTAAAGGAGCCGCAGTCGGCTCCAGCCGTACGGCATTATTGGGTTTCGGTCAAGGCGTGGGTTCTGCGATGATTCTCGAGGGAGAGATTTATCGAGGGGTGATGAACAGTGCGGGTGAAATTGGGCATACGACAGTGGATCCTAACGGAATGATGTGTGAGTGCGGCAAAGCGGGCTGTTTACAGACCTATATAAATATCAGTTCTTTATTATCTGAAGCTAATCGGATTCGCCCGATCCGTACGATTGAGGAGTTATTCGCAGCAAAACATGCAGGAGAACAATGGGCGATTCACTTGATCGACCGTGCACTCATGTATATGGCCATCACCATTAATAATGTCGTATGCATGTATAACCCCGACAGCGTGATTTTAAGTGGAGAACTCGTGGACAAATTCCCGGATATATACGAAGAAGTTGAGCAGCTGTACCTCTCGCGCTTTACATGGGAGCCGCTTCGTGGTTCCTTTACGATTCATCGCTCGTTGCTGAATGAGAAGGGTGTAATTATCGGATCGGGACTTTTATCACAGAATCGATTTTTTGCCTTAGATTAAATTAACTACTGCTAGGGAGGGTGTACAGATGGGATTTACAACATTGGTAGAAGAATATCGTGGAGGCCTGCTGGAGAATGTGCATTATGGTGCAGTTAGTGTAGTTGATGAGAAGGGCAGCATTTTGTACAAAGCAGGTGATCCGGAGCATATGACTTATCTTCGCTCTGCTGCTAAGCCATTCCAAGCTTTGCCGGTAATGAAACGCCGGATCGATGAAGTATATGGTTTGACAAGTAAAGAAGCTTCGCTGTTTACCGCTTCACACCGGGGAGAAGCCTTCCATATTGAAGCGCTTGAAGCTCTTTTTCAGAAAATGGGATTAAAAGAAGAGTCACTTCATTGCTGCTCTACATACCCGCTGAATGAAGAAGCCAAAGCAGAACGTCACCGGGCAAATGAGCCAACTCGTAAAATCTTTCATAACTGCTCAGGCAAACATGCAGGTTTAATGGGCCTTAGCAAATATATGGGTTGGGATATAGACACTTATTACGATCCTAACCATCCTGTACAACAGGAGATTCTTGAGATGATGGCTTATATCGCTGAAGTTCCCAAAGCGTCCATCCCGCAAGGTATTGATGGCTGTGGACTTCCTATCTTCGCACTTCCGCTTCATAAAATCGCTTATTCCTATCTAAAGCTAGCGTGTCCCGATTTGATTGAGGATACGGATATACGTAAGGCAGCCGCTGCCATTGCAAAACTTATGAACGATAACCCGGTTATGATTGCTGACACGAAATTTGTATGCTCAGAGCTCCTGAAGGATGACAATCTGACAGCTAAAGGTGGAGCAAAAGGGGTATACGGTATCGGACTCCGTAAGGAACGAATGGGTATATCACTGAAAGTATCCGACGGATCAGAACAAGTCTGGCCATGTATTATCGCATCGATTCTAGAACGTATTGGTTACAGCAATCAAGACACAATTGATCGCTTATATGCACTTGTGCCTAACACGATTGTTAATGATGGCGGTACTGTGGTCGGCGAACGCCGTGCTGTATTTCAATGGGAGATCTAGAGCATAAGGTCAAGAATAATCTTCAAGTTTGGTAATTAATCGGACTAGAAGCTTTTCTAATACATCGTTTGAATAGGGGAGTGTAAAAAATGAAAGCAAAAGGAAAAGTATGGTCAATGTTCATGCTGCTGCTTATTACAGTAGTAGTGACTGCAGGGTGCGGCAACAAAGCGAGCAACGAGGGACAAAAAGGCAATACTGCTGGTGGAACTGAAACTAGCACCCCAACTACAAAGAATGATAAAGACATTGTAATTGCCATCAATTCTAACTTTATTACGCTGGACCCTCATAACGCAAGCGATACGCATTCAATCAGCGCTGCCAGAACGATGTACGAAGGTCTGATGGGTTTTGACGAGAATATGAACGTAGTTCCTGTTCTTGCCGCAAGCCATTCCATAAGTGAAGACGGGTTGGTCTACACGTTCACACTGCAAGAGAATGTTAAATTCCAAGACGGTACTGACTTTAATGCTGAAGCGGTTAAAGTAAACATCGCCCGTATTCAAGATGAGAAGAACAATCTGAGACTGCGCAAAAGCTTCGCAAAGGTAGCGAAAGTGGAGACTCCTGATGCTAAAACCGTGGTTATTACACTCAGCGAGCCGTACAACGCATTTTTAAATAAAGTAGCTATGGCACCTATTATTAGTCCGAAAGCTTTAGAAGAAAATGGCGCCGATATTTCGAAAAATCCTGTAGGAACGGGACCATTTAAGTTCAAAGAATGGGTGCAAGGCGACCGCTTGGTTGTCGTTAAGAACCCTGACTACTGGCAAGCTGGGTTGCCAAAAGTGGATAGTGTGACCTTTAGACCTGTTCCAGAGAATGGATCACGGATAGCCATGCTAAAGACCGGCGAGGCAGATTTCATTTATCCAATGCCAACGGAGCAAGTATCTGAGGTTGAAGGTCTTGAAGGAATTACTGTAGATACCATCGATTCGACAATTGTTCGTTATGTAACGTTAAATACGATGAAAAAACCTTTTGATGATGTGAAGGTTCGTCAAGCCATTAACTATGCTATCAATAAAGAAGCTTATATCAAAGTTGTGAAATCGGGTCTTGGCGCTAAGCTTGATTCCACGATGTCTTCCAAAACACAATACTATTCCCCACAAACAGGTTATGACTATGACATTGAAAAAGCTAAACAATTGCTTACTGAGGCAGGATATCCTGATGGATTCGAAACCGAAATTTGGGGTGAAAATGAATCCGAAACTATGAAGGGTATGCAATTTATTCAGCAACAGCTAGCACTTGTAGGGATTAAGGTAGACGTGAAATCCATGGAAGGCGGCACATTGTCCGACCAAATTAACTCTGCTAAGACGCCAGAAGAAGCAAAAATTCAAATGTGGTATGTCAGCTGGTCTCCGTCTTCAGGTGATGCAGATGGTGCAACCAGAGGGTTGTTCAGTAGTGAAATGTTCCCGCCTGCTGGCTCAAATACAGCTTATTATAAAAATGAAAATGTAGACAAGTGGATCGCTGAGGCGAATAAATCTGTTGATCCAGAAGCGGCTAAATCCATTTATGGCAATATTCAAAAAACAATATGGGAAGATGCTCCATGGGCATTCATGGGCGTCGACCAAATCATCTCAGGCAAAAGATCGTATCTGGAAGGAGTTAAGGTCTTCCCGGATGGTTCCATTAATGTTCTGAATGCAGAAGTGAAATAATGCTAAACAAACGTTAGGTTTAATATCCCAAGAAATGAACGAGGCCGCTTCTGTAGTATGGTGGGAAGCGGCCTCACTAAATCATTTGTCGATACTGAAGGGGGCTTATGAGTTGGGTAGATATGCTTTACAAAGACTCCTCGGGGTTATTCCGCTGTTGTTCATTGTATCGGTGCTTGTCTTTTTGTTTATTCACTTAATCCCAGGCGATCCAGCCCGACTTATTGCCGGTAAAGATGCCACACTTGAAGAGATTCGTGGAATTCAGGAGCAGCTGGGTCTCAATCTGCCTTTGTGGAAGCAATACATAAACTACATGGGTGATCTGCTAAGTGGGAATCTGGGCAATTCGATCCGTTCAGGGATCCCGGTTACCGACATGCTAGAAAGCAGAGTAATGCCAACGTTGTGGCTGACTTTTCTCAGTATGGCCTGGGCTCTAATTATTGGTCTTCTAATTGGCGTGGTTTCAGCCGTTTATCGCAATCGGTGGCCAGATCATTTAGGGACGTTGACAGCCATTTCAGGGATGTCTATTCCTGGATTTTGGTTAGGCTTGGTACTCATTCAAATTTTCTCGGTAGAGCTTGGTTGGTTTCCAACAGGTGGTGTTGATTCCTGGAAGTCCTATATTCTTCCTTCCATTACACTTGGGATGGGAATTATGTCTATGTTGGCCCGTTATTCTAGGTCATCTATGCTGGAGACCCTTCGGGAGGATTATATCCGTACAGGACGTGCAAAAGGCTTACGCGAGTATGTTGTTATCGGCAGGCATGCGCTGCGCAACTCTTTGATTCAGGTGGTTACCGTAGCTGGACTTCAGTTTGGGTTCCTGCTCGGCGGCTCTGTAATGGTTGAGACGGTATTCAGTATTCCGGGTCTTGGCAGGCTGCTAGTAGACTCCATTTTGTTCCGGGATTATACAGTCATTCAAGCCTTACTGCTTCTGTTTGCTACACAATTTATTCTTATCAATCTATTAGTAGATTTATTGTATGGCGTACTTAATCCGAAAATAAGGTTTTCTCAGTAGCTAATGCGACTAAGAAGCAGAATTTCAATAGATTTATAGGGTGAATTTAGGATCAGGAGGGATATCATGAGTGACAATTCGGCGGTGATGGGAGCAAAATCTCCATTACCCGGAGAGGTACTGGCCCCGGAGAAAACAAAAGGCCGTATGGGTGTTTTTTTACGTAAGTTCAGTAAACAAAAGATGCCCCTTGTGGCCGCATTTTTTATTATATTGCTATTCCTAATTGCAATTTTCGGGCCATTTCTGACCCCGTATAATCCTGATGAACCAAACTACGATGCCCTTATGGCGGGTCCTTCTGCTGCACATTGGGCCGGGACAGACGAATATGGCCGTGATATTCTAAGCCGTTTGATTGATGGTACTCGCTTAACCTTAGCTGTCAGTCTCAGTTCCGTCTTAATCGCAGGCGTACTTGGAACCATCCTAGGTCTGTTAAGTGGATATTATGGCGGTTGGCTAGATCGGATTATTATGCGTGGCAGTGATGTACTATTTTCATTTCCTGACTTGCTGCTTGCCATTGGGATCGTCGCCATCCTCGGTCCGGGTCTATCCAATGTTGTTATCGCAGTTGCAGTCTTTGGTACTCCATCGTTCGCCCGAATTATTCGGAGCGTAACGCTGTCTGCGAAAGAAACATTGTTTGTGGAAGCTGCTCGTTCCATGGGAGCGAAGCATCGCCGGATTATTTGGCGTCATATTTTTCCTGAGACCGTGCCCAGCATTATCGTTAATCTATCCATGAAGATTGGCGGAGCGATCTTGGCCGCTGCATCACTAAGCTTTCTCGGAATGGGTGCAAAAACAACGGAGCCTGATTGGGGCGCAATGTTAAGTATGGGACGTGATTATTTAAGTATTGCTCCACATATTGTTTATTTTCCGGGGATAGCCATCTTTTTAACAGTACTTGCATTTAACCTGGTCGGGGACGGACTGCGTGATGCTCTTGATCCCAAAATGAAAAACTAAGGAGGGACAAGACATGACTCAACATTTGCTGGATGTACAAGGGCTGAAAACGGAGTTCAAACGCGGCGATGGAAGTATTACTGCGGTTGCGGGGGTAGACTTTGCCATTAAGAAAGGTGAAGTGCTAGGCCTGGTTGGTGAATCTGGTTGTGGCAAAAGTGTAACCTCATTATCGATCATGCGGTTGCTTAAAGATACGCCGGGTAGAATTTCTGAAGGTTCTGTGCGTTTTGAAGGAAAGGATTTGACGAAGATTTCTGAGAAGGAGATGCGCCAAATCCGGGGAAATGATCTGGCAATGATTTTTCAGGAGCCGATGACCTCTCTTAATCCAGTGCTGCGGATTGGGCTGCAATTAACAGAGCCGATTAGACTGCATTTGGGTTATGGACGCAAGAAGGCTCGTGAGCATGCGATTCATATGTTGCGGCTTGTAGGTATCCCTCGCGCAGAGGAATTAATCGATGAATATCCGCATCAACTATCCGGCGGAATGAGACAGCGGGTCATGATTGCAATGGCCATGTCTTGTCATCCTAAGCTGTTGATTGCCGATGAACCCACGACCGCACTCGATGTAACGATTCAAGCGCAAATTCTTGATCTGATGAAGCAGTTGAAAGATGAACAGGATATGGGAATGCTGCTCATTACCCATGATCTTGGAGTAGTTGCCGAATTATGTGACCGGGTTGTTGTTATGTATGCAGGTCGTGTGGTGGAGGAAGCCTCTGTTCAGGAGCTGTTTGCCAGACCGCAGCATCCGTATACCAAGGGATTGATTCAATCGGTACCTAAGCTGCGCCAGAATGTACATCGCTTGGAGTCTATAAAAGGGAATGTGCCAGACCTTTCACAAATGCCTGCCGGCTGTAAGTTTGCGCCTCGCTGCGACTTTGCCATGGAGCGTTGTCTGTCGCACGAACCTGAGCTACTTCCGATTGAGGGACTAGAGCGCAAAAGCCGTTGTTGGCTTACACAGCAGGAGGACACGGAAGGAGCGGGATGTTTATGAAAGAGACTCCACTAATTGAAGTTAAGGGTTTGAAGAAGTTGTTTTCTGTGAAGAAGGGCTTCTTCGGAACGACTAAATATTTGCACGCCGTTGATGGGATTTCATTCGCCATTCGTAAAGGAGAAACGTTCAGCCTTGTAGGTGAAAGTGGCTGTGGGAAATCGACTACGGGCAGACTAGTGACTCGCTTACTGGAACCCAATCATGGAGAAGTGTGGTTTAAGGGGCAAAATATTAGTCATATCTCAGATAACCAAATGCGGCCTCTGCGCAAAGATATGCAGATGGTGTTTCAAGACCCTTACGCTTCACTTAATCCACGCATGAAGGTGAAGGATCTTGTCGCCGAACCCCTGCTTATTCATACAAAGCTGTCCTCCAAAGAGCGGGATAAGCTAGCTTGCGAACTGCTGGAGACCGTTGGATTGAACAGTTTGCACGCTGAGCGATTTGCGTTTGAGTTCAGCGGTGGACAGCGGCAACGGATTGGGATTGCCCGGGCTTTGTCAGTGCGCCCTAGTCTAATCGTGGCGGATGAACCCGTGTCAGCACTGGATGTATCGATTCAGTCCCAAGTGTTGAATCTGTTACAGGACTTGCAGGAGGAATATGGCCTGACCTATTTATTCATCTCTCATGATCTTAGTGTGGTCGAGCATATTAGTGATCGAATTGGGGTCATGTATCTGGGTTCCCTTGTGGAGACGGCTGATAAGGATACATTGTATGACCGTCCCTTGCATCCTTACACCCAAGCGCTGCTATCTTCAGTTCCCGTGCCCGATCCAAGCTTGAAGAAGGAACGCATTATTCTAAAAGGTGACCTTCCAAGTCCCGTTGATCCGCCGACGGGCTGTCGCTTTCATACAAGATGCCCTTCCTGTATGGAGATCTGTAAGCAACATGTGCCTGTATTCCGGGAAGTTGAACCAGGTCATGAGCTCGCTTGTCATCTGTTTGATGAAGAAATGTTGAAACTAGAACGATAATTTTAAATGTGAGTACACTTTACGGAAAAGAAGGGACAGCTATGAATATCTTGTTCGATTCTGCTAATGTGGCGGATATGCTTATCTACTTAGCCTATGAAGAGGAGCCTTTTCCTCTTCGACTGGGAGAAGCTCACAAACAGAGTGGCAGTGTGACATGGTTATATGCTCGTTCTGAGGAAGAGTCCGATGTGTTAGCTGTTGGAATGGGAAAACGCAAGGCTCTTACGCTTGAGAAAATTCGTCGAGCAGCGGGATCTGCCGCCCGCTTAGCTCTAAGAGAAGGGCTGAATTTCGCTTCATTTGTTCGTAGGACAGCAGAAAGTGATATTTCCGCTGCGGATGAGCTGCAAGCATGGATTGAAGGCTGGCTTCTCGGATTATATCGTTTCCAAACCTATCGTGGCGTTACTAAAATAGACAATTCAGTTGATTTGCTGCTCCAGACAGCCGATTGGCCTGAGCTGACTAAGCTTGAACTGGAAGTTGTACTAAGTACTGGCCGCATACGCGCTGAAGGAGCAGTGGTTGCTCGCGATCTGGTGAATGAGGTGCCCGGGACTCTAAATCCGGATCGGTTCGCAGAATGGATGGTCGAATATTTCGAGCGTGATAACGCAGCAGTGAAAGTTCATGTTTACCGGGGGCAGGAGCTGGTTGACCTACAGATGAATGGGTTGCTGGCGGTTGGAGCAGGCAGTAAACACTCCCCAGCCCTCGTTGAAATTCGCTATGAGAGTAACCCTGAATTGCCAATGCTGGCATTGGTGGGTAAAGGTGTTACCTTCGATTTAGGTGGGATGAATGTTAAGACCGCAAGTGATATCAGCGATGCACGTATGGATATGGGTGGTGCAGCAGCTGTTATTGGGGCGCTGGATATTTTAGTACGGAATCAAGCTCATGTAAATGTGACCGTATTGATCCCAGTTGTTGATAACGTACCAGATGCTGAAGCGATGCTGCCATCGTCTGTTATACGCTATCCTAATGGGCTGACGGTTCAGGTTGCAAATACGGATGGCGAGGGGCGGCTTATTATCGCGGATGCGCTTATTCATGCAGCAAATATCGGGGCAACTAAGGTCATCGATATTGCAACACTTACTGGAAATGTTGGCGCAGCGCTAGGATTAGGTATCGCCGGCATATGGGGTGATGGAGAGATGACGCAGAACCTCGTCGAAATCGGTGAGCGCAATGGTGAGCGACTGTGGCCCATGCCGCTTATGGATGAATATGAAGTCGATCTTCGAAGCAATTACGCTGATCTACGTAATGTTAGTACTTCACCTTTTGCAGGTGCGATTACAGCAGCGCTTTTTATACGGCGTTTTGTAGCGGAATCGCTGAGCTGGGTTCATATTGATATGGCTGGGACGGTTCAGTACAAGCAGGATGTGGGGTATTCAGAAGCTGGAGCAACGGGCTATGGTGCTCGATTGCTCGCTGATTATGTCATGAAACAGGCACAACAATAACAACGGAAGAGTGGAGGAAAGTTATGAGATTGGAAGTCATCGCTACCTGTATGGACGATGCTCTTACAGCCGAAGCGAACGGGGCTGACCGCCTGGAGCTCATTACTGCGATTACGGAAGGCGGTCTAACACCAGGGATAGGATTGGTGCAACAAGTTGCTAAATCGGTTAGCATTCCTGCGTTTGTTATGGTTCGCCCGCACAGCCGTTCTTTTTGCTATTCAAAGTATGACATTTTGACCATGGCAGCAGAGATAAAGCAAATTGCAGCCAGCGGAGCGGCGGGGATTGTGATTGGTGCGTTAACACCGGAAGGGACTATCGACGAGCGAGCGCTTGAAACATTATTGCCGTTGACCGATGGATTGCAAGTAACCTTCCACCGTGCTTTTGATGAGTTGAAGGATCAAATAGAAGGTTATCGAACGCTTTGTAAGTATCCGCAAATTACGCGTGTACTCACTTCTGCTGGGCCAGGTCCGGCACCAGAAGCTATTCCTGCTATGCGGAAGCTAGTCGAGGAATCAAGAGGTAAAACGGTAAGTATACTGGCTGGAAGCGGTTTGAAGCCGGAAGGTATTACTTCATTTATACATCAGACTGGAGTAACAGAAGTGCATTTTGGGTCGGCTGTTCGTTATGATAAAGACGCTTTGTCGCCAATCGATCCAGCAGCCTTACGGGCGTTAGCAGAGAGTATTCATTCTAACGGCTAATAATAGATAGTGAAAAGGTGAATGGGTTATGCAGAAGGTTGAGAGCTACGTAGTTGGAATCGATTTAGGAGGCACAAAAATTGCCGCAGCATTGTTCGATTCAAAGGGGACCGTGTTGAAACGGGAACTGATGGAAACGGCTGGGGCACGTACCGCTAAAGAAGTGGTGCAGCGAATGATCGATATGATCCGCTCCGTATCCGAAGGACGACCACTCACTGGAGTGGGGCTGGCTTCTCCCGGAGCTGTAAATAGCCAGGACGGGATCGTTATTCACGGCACCAATCTTCCGGAATGGGATAATGTTCCGCTGAAGCACTGGATGGAGTCGGAGCTAGGCGTTGAAGTAAAGGTAGTGAATGATGCGAACGCTGCGGCTTGGGGTGAGTATGTCCGAGGAGCTGGCAAAGGTGCAGACAACATGGTTTATGTTACCTTTAGCACAGGGATTGGAGCAGGTATCGTCATTGACGGCAAGCTGCTTCTTGGCAAAAATTCATTTGCTGGTGAACTAGGTCATAATATTATTGACCCGAACGGAACGGAATGTAGCTGTGGAAGATTCGGCTGCTGGGAAGTTTTCGCTTCGGGCACAGCGATTCGGGATATGGCGCTGCGAAGTATGGAGGGCAGACCGTCGATGATTACGGAACTGGCTAATATAAATGGAGAAAAAATTACTTCGCGGCACGTATTTGAAGCCATGGCACTTAACGATGCCGTGGCCGTCGAGGTTATTGACCGCAGTATTCATTATATGGCACTAGGTCTAGCCAATGCAGTTCATACGTTCAATCCTGATCGGATCGTGATCGGTGGAGGCGTGAGTAAGGCTGGAGATTTGTTATTCCCTGCACTGGTGGAGAAGACGGAGCAATTTGTCATGGATCCATATAAGGGTACTTTTACAATTGAACCTGCCGCTCTCAAAGACGATGTAGGTTTAATTGGAGCCGCAGCATTATTTCATACCGCTTAGGTGGAGTGAAAGATTGATTATAGCTTTCATTAACGAGGAGTTGGAGAGATGGGTGCAAGAGAAGAAAGAACGAAATGGTTCTTACAGGATAGGTTCGGGATGTTTATCCATTGGGGATTATATTCAATTCCTGCTAGAGGGGAATGGATACGCGGTAACGAGCGGATGAGTAGAGAGCATTACATGACGTATTTCGATGAATTTGACGCCTCTCGATATGATCCGAAGAAATGGGCAAGTGCAGCAAAAGCTGCGGGTCAGAAATACGCTGTTCTTACGACCAAACATCATGACGGGTTCTGTCTGTTCGATAGTAAGCTGACTGATTTCAAAGCCACTAATACGCCCGCTGGGCGTGATCTAGTGCGGGAATATGTAGACGCTTTCCGGGCTGAAGGGATTGCAGTAGGTCTATATTACTCTATCATAGACTGGCACCATGAGGATTATCCCGGATATGGAGATAAGGCACATCCTGATCGGGATAACGAAGCGGCTAAAGATAAGCCGATTGATTTCGATAGATACTTGGAGTATATGCATGGGCAAGTAAAGGAACTGCTCACCAATTACGGTAAAATCGACATTATGTGGTTTGACTTCTCCTACGATAATATGACAGGGGAGAAGTGGAAGGCGACGGAGCTTATCCGGATGATTCGTTCCATACAACCTGATATTATTATCGACAATCGATTAGGTGGCAATATTCGTGCGGCAGAATCTGAGGAATATGCTGGAGATTTCTTCTCCCCCGAGCAGATCATTCCACCTGGCGGCATTGTTGACGTAAACGGCCAATCCATCCCTTGGGAAGCCTGCATTACCCTTAATGACAACTGGGGTTATCATTCCGAGGATAAGAATTATAAATCAACCAAGCAAGTCATCCGTACGATGGTCGAATGTATCAGTAAGAATGGTAACCTGCTCCTCAATGTTGGACCAGATGCTAAAGGTGAAATGACACGGGAATCACTGGTTATCCTTGACGAAGTTGGGGAGTGGATGCGCCTTAATGGAGACAGTATTTATGGATGCGGGAAGTCTTTGTTACCTAAGCCAGAGTGGGGACGTTATACGCAAAAGGGCAATAAGTTATATGCGCACGTTTACGACCGTGGAATTGGCCCGATCTATTTCCAAGGCTTGAAAGGGAAGATTAAAAAGGCCAGATTACTACGTGATGGTACCGAGCTAAAGGTGGAGGCGCCGTGGATGGCTGAGGAATATTCGGATGTTGACGGTGGAGCGTTTATTACATTAAAAGGCGCGATGTTACCTGATGAGATGGATACGGTTATCGAGCTTGAACTATTTAATTAAATCAGAAGGAGTTGTCCTAGCAGCCATTCATGGCTTATGGGACAACTCCTTTTTTTCGTATTCTTCGCTAACATTTGCACATACGAAACACCTATCGGACACAGATGACACTAAACCCAGAAATATCGCACGTTTGGGATGCCAACGGACCGCATAGCCGCTATTGCCTTGAAACACCCCGATATGGAGCTCTTTCGAGGGAATAACGTCATTGGAGTCCGAAGCCCTGTTCCAAAGGCAGAAAATGTGCAAATTAAGTCATCTGGGTCCGTAACTCTTAGAGGGTGACAATACTGTTGAAGCATTTTAAGCAGGCATTCAACGAGTCAGAAAACAAAGCGGCAATTCTCCAAATAACAGGAGAATCACCGCTCTGCGAATACTAGAGGCGAGCCTTGCGGAAGCCTTCATATATATTGAGGACCGCAACTAAAATCAAGACTGCTATACCTCCACCTACTAGCCCCGTTTCAAATTGGTTAGCTGTAGTAGTTAATAAATTAGACATGTAGTTAATGAATTCTTGGTTAAATACATTCGGATTTATAAGGATAACAGCGAATACAATAAGTACAATGAGCTCGAGGACCGTATTACATAATGCTAATTCTCTAGTCCATTGTCTCTTGATTAATTTATATATAGTTAATGCGACTTCTAATCCGATCACAATAAGAATAATAGGCCAATAATCAAGTAACACATGCTGATTAAAAGCTGGGGCTACGAAGTTAAGTGCGCCTTCACCGCCTCTATAGACTCTGATCAGGTGTTCAGCATTAAAATAAACAGTAGCCCAAATGGCAGTCCACAGTAAACTTCCGAACACTTCGAAGCTTGTAATTGCTTTTTTCTTATGGACAAGCGCGATATCCTTCAAATCATCAGGAGTCCATTTCCTTAATTTTGTAGTAAGCGGATGCCCTTCCTTTCCTTTATCCGCCCGTTCGATAATAGCGAACACAACAGTTATCCAAAAAAAGACTTGGATTCCTACTTCAAGGAAGGTTCCAATTCCTGTACTTATAACTGCAGTAACAATATCCGCAACTGTTTTATCGCCGCTGTAGCCAATCAAGTAATCAGCAACCAGAGCGATTAAAGAAACAACTACAGCGATTGGTATAATCATTTTTAATAACGTAACATATAAATCGAAATAGCGTGGGCCGATGAGATACATGGGCTGATCGCGGTACTCACTAGCTAAAATAGCTGGATTGCCCAATTTTTCAAGGACGGCCTTTACCTCTTTTTCGTCATAATCATCCGGTAACATATCCTCGATGGTTGATCGTAATTCTAATGCGATGTCTTCCCGATTTTGTTCCGGTAACCTCCGAGTAACTTCATGAATGTAAATCTCAATTAGCTTCATGGTCATCCTCCCCTTGTAATAGGCCGTAGAGTTCTTTCGAATTCTTAAGCCATTCTTCCTTTAGCTGTAAAAAAATCTCTACGCCATAGTCACTTAGAACATAATACTTACGGGGTCTGCTCTCGGATGTGTCCCAGCTGCTCGTCACTAATTCCTGTTTCTCTAATCGGCGAAGTAATGGATATAAGGTGCTTTGATCGATGATGATGCTGGATTCCTCCAACAATTGAACGAGCGAATATCCATACTGGGGTGTTCGTAATTGACTTAAAACGGCTAGCGTTAACGTACCTCTTCTAAGCTCTGTGATTAAAGAATTTAATAAAGTACTCATTCACCCACCTCATTATTTAAAATATAAGGATTTATAATCTCTTATAAATTGTTCTTATATTTTTGGTTTAAACGCTTGTTGTCCTTGAGAGGACGTCGAAGCCGCTTATACTTACTATGTGTCATACAGTATTCGATCTATACTATGCATCATACACTATTATTGTTCCAACATCAATTGAATAAAATAATCTTCTAAGAAATAAATAAGAAAATTTTTCTATTTTGTGAAGCGGTTTGATTAAAAGGAGGTTGTGAAATGACCTCTTCAGTTTGGGGTGGAAGATCGATAAGTACATCACGAAATATCAAACATTCGGCATTGTTCTAAAGGGAGCAGAGCAGGTCATTGAGTTTGTGGAGGCGAATCGTTACTTATTGGAGGGGCGGTCGCAGACTTTTCAACACGGCGACTATCATGTAGGAATATGATCATTACGAAGTCGAGGGAACTTGGAATTATTGATTTTAATAGATTTGATTATGGTGATCCTTGGGAGGAATTTAATCGCATTTCTTGGTGTGCACTAACGAGTCCAGAGTTCGCATCGGGCCGAATCCATGGGTATTTTAATCATGATGTTCCAGATCTTTTCTTTAGGCTTTATATACCGAAGTGGTATTTGGCAAGTTATACTGAGTGAAAAGACTCAGCTATTTGAGATTAGTTAGGGGAATTGAGCGATGAATATACTAATTGCTGAAGATGAAACTGATATAAGAAAACTCGTGAAAATACATTTAGAAGATCGATCCTATCGAGTATTCGAAGCCAAGGATGGCATTGAGGCTTTAGAGGTTGTTAATCAACATGAAATAAATCTTGCCATTTTGGATATTGTAATGCCCAAGCTTGATGGGCTTAATCTGTTGCGACAGATAAGAGAGAAAAGCCATATTCCGGTTATCTTGTTAACTGCCCGCGGTGAAGAAATTGATAAGGTTGTTGGTTTAGGTCTTGGAGCGGACGATTATATGGTGAAGCCATTTAGTGCTTCAGAGCTTGTGGCTAGGGTTGAGGCGCAGCTGAGACGAAGAAATGTATACGATCTTAGCCAATCGATAACTGAAGAAACAATCCAACATAGAGAATTGAAGCTGAATTTAAAGGAATGTATGTTGTACATAAATGAAAGTCCGGTTCTTTTAAATGCCAAGGAATATAAGGTATTACAATGTCTGATGCAGAGTCCTAATCAAATTTTTACGCCCAAAAAGTTATATGCAGCGGCGTGGGAAGAGGATTTCTATAGTGATAATAATACGATTATGGTTACCATCAGCCGTCTAAGGAATAAGATTGAACGGGACCCACACCATCCCGAATTTATCGTCACAGTGCGTGGACTAGGTTACAAATTCTACAATCCAGGTAAATAAGATGAAAAAACATAATATATCCTATCAATTGTTAAAAAACTATATCGCGATCTTTCTTATAACAACGGTTATCACGATATTGGTGATTGTTGCTTTGTTTAGCATGAACAGGCTGGGATCTAAGGACATTATTTATAATCAGTTAACGGCTGCTAAACTTATGCAAAATGACTATCAAAGAATTGACACTAGTGTTATTAATGATGTCGGGGGCAGTTTACAGGTTGTGAATTCCAATTACGAAGTCATACACTCCATTGGCAACAATCCATTTACGTCCAAGCAGATTAGTGTCAAAGAATTTACGGATTTTCTAATGAATACTGGAGCTAACAAAGATATGATCACTGTTGAATATAATGAGCAGGAACATTTTTGGCTGATCGTCTTTTTACCTATACAAGTGAAGATGATTGGCAGTTTCCATTGGAATTCAGATTCACCTATGCAGGATCATACCCTTCAAATGCTTGGGTTTATTGGGTTAGGTTATTTGTTGATTTTGATTCTAAGCACGATGATTTATGCGAGAATTACAGCGGTTAGTTTCATTAAACCCTTAGACCAGTTGTCCGCTGCTGTTGAAAAGGTTAAGAATGGGGATTATTCAGCAAGAGTACAGGTAGGCGGAAATCGGGAGTTTAGTCAACTGGAGCAGGCTTTTAATCATATGGCAGAAGTGATTCAGATCCAGACCTCGTTAAAAGAACAGAGTGAAATCAATCGAAAAAATCTAATATTGGATATATCCCATGATTTAAAAAATCCATTAACAAGTATTATGGGTTACGCAGAGCTTGAACTAAAAGAACAGGTGAGCGGTCGGATAGAACATTTGGAATTTGCCAAAATAATATACGAAAATAGTATCCGTGCCAATGTATTGATTCAGGATTTGTTTGAATTATCGAGAATGGAAAGTCCCGAATTTCGTTTGGATGTTACAACAGATGATTTCTCAGAATATTTGAGAGAAGAAATGATACATATGTTGCCCGAGCTTGAGGCTGCGGGTCTGATTCCTGATTTTGTAATCGAGCCAGAAGAAATAATTCTACAGTTTGATAAAAAAAGAATGAACCGTGTATTCTCAAACCTGCTTTATAATGCCATCGCTTATCAGGAGCGAGGTTCTAAGTTTCAAGTTGTGCTGGAAAAGGTGAGTGATGGAGCCAAGCTTACTTTTGTTAATTACGGTCAACCATCAGCCTTGAACCCGGCAGGTTCTGGATTAGGGCTACTCATTGTTCAGAAAATAATAACTGCTCATGGAGGGACTGTTCAGCTGAATACGCAGGATAACCAGTTTGAAATTATAATTGGGCTGAACTGGAAAATTTAAGGTCTATGTAAGATTACATTAAGTCGTATGAAATTTCCCAATGCTAAAATGGTTGATATTCAGTCTATTAACAATTTTACATGGGGGATTAGATTATAATGATTGATGAGAAATTAAGTAAAAGGCAATTGATCATGGGCGTTATATTAGCAGTAATGTACTTTTTAGGCTTGTTCTCCATTCTCTTGATCCGGCCGGTTATGGAGATTCTTAACCATGTTTTTATTTGGCAGCCAGAACAACAAAATCGAATGGCCTTACTGTTGAATGGTCTGATCTACATAGGAGTGATTTTAGGTTTTAGGGGGTTCTATAAACAAGCTATCCATGATTTCAGACAATACTGGGTCCGTAATATGTTATGGATGGTTTGGGGACTTTGTTTGATTATTATCATCGGAAGTATGTTGATTCCCACACTAATTTCTATCTTTCATCCCATTACAAAGTCTGTTAATGAGGTGGATTTACGGGCAATGTTGTCTTCGTATCCATTTATTTTTACAGTGAATGTGGTCTGGATTGGCCCCTTGATTGAAGAATTAGTATATCGGGTTACCATCTATAGCACGATCCGCAGGAAGAGTCGTCTTCTGGCTTATCTGATATCTTCCTTTTTATTTGGCTTCCAGCATGTCTATAGAGCCGTGGTTTTTCAGGGTAACTATAACGAAATGTGGAATATCTTCTCCTATATGACTGCTGGATTAATCTTTGCCTACCTATATGAGAAAAGAAAAAATATATTAGTGCCAATAAGTGCACACATGTTTAGTAATGGTTTATCTGTGCTTCTCTATTTCTTAAGTTAATACGAAACTTGACTCCACATCAGATTACTAGTAAACTGATAATCAAATAGATCCAATTCCAAAGCAATGGATGTGGCATAATGCGAAACAATGGATTCACTGAAGACAACAAACTAAGCTTGTTGATCTGGCTGCGGCTGGTAAGAGTTTATGACAATAGTAACGATCTTTCCAATGAGTTCTTGAAGCAGTTTGATTTAACGGTTAGCCAGTTTGATGCGTTAGTACAAATACTATTACATCAGCCTGTGACACAGATGGATATTGCCGAGCATTTAACCATTACTAAAGGTGGAGTATCACATATGCTTGGCAGATTAGAAAAAGAAGGATGGATTGAGCGTAAGCAGGATTGGAAGGTGAAGTATATTTCTTTAACTGAAAAGGGCCAGGCGCTTATCGAGAAAGTTCTTCCTTTGCAATCGGATTTCCAAGCTTCGTTATTCGATCCACTGACGGACGAGGAGAAAAAGGTATTTTACAGCATGCTTAAGAAGATTCACCGCCATAGCCAGAATGAGAATCGAATTCCACGAGGAGTTCAGTAGTATTGTAAAAGCTTTATTCTGAATAAAGCTTCCTTTTTCAGCATCAGTTTACTAGTAAACCATAATCATATTAGGAGGAAATTAAAATGGGCCAACAACAAATAACCGGACAACATCATGTATCAATGATTACTAAAGACGCTAAACAAAACCTATGGTTTTATACAAAAGTTCTGGGACTAAGACTTGTCAAAAAAACCGTAAATCAGGACGATCCAACCATGTACCATTTATTCTATGGCAACCCTAATGGCGCTCCAGGCACCGAGGTATCCTTTTTTGAAATGCCAAATGCAGGCCAGACCCGGAAAGGAACGAACAGCATTTCTGCAATCTCTCTTCTCGTTCCTAGCGATGAGGCCTTAGTATATTGGGCTAACAGATTAGATACATTTGAAATCGCTCATGAAGCTATCGTAAGTATAGAGGAGCGCAATTCGCTTACTTTTCAGGATAGTGATGAATTAACGGTTCATCTGGTGTCCGCAGAAAAAGATAATGTGACTCAGCTGGTAGAACCTTGGATTACTGATGATATTCCACCACAATATGCCATTGTTGGTTTGGGTCCCGTTGAATTGACTGTCCGTGAGGCTAGCCGTACAAAGGCTGTTTTGGAGGATATTTTAGGCTATACACAAGTTCGTAGAGTGCCATCCATGGGTGACCCGAAGGTAATGGTGGATATTTATGAAACAGCTAAAGGCGGCTTGTACACTGAACTTCAGCTCAAAGAAGTTAATGATCAAGACCGGGAAAGACCGGGAAAAGGCAGTATTCATCATGTGGCTATAAGAGTGAAGGATCTGGAAGAGTTAACCGCATGGGCTGCTAAAATCACAGCTGCAGGGTTCAAGAACACAGGGGTCATTGATCGTTATTACTTCCATTCCTTGTATTTCCGTGATCCGAACCATATTCTTTTTGAGCTTGCTACAGATGGTCCAGGGTTTGAGATTGATGAATCTTTTGATGCGCTGGGCGAGAATTTGACCTTACCTTCTTTTCTGGAAGAACGCCGGGAAGAGATTGAATCGAAACTTCATCCTATCCAATAATATAGCTAAGAAATAAGAAAAACTATGAGATTGGAAAAAATTATATTAAAATCATTCCTATAAGGTTAGACGATGGTTTGATAAGGTTCACTTAAGGAGGTAAAGTGTGACGAATAAAATGATAGCTGCTCAGCGTTTATATAACCAGAAGATCGTTGATTCCAAGCTAATCAAGCCTGAACAGGTCGTTAAAGAATTAGGGGCAATACAGGCGCAGGATTACATGCAGGCGATGTGGGCGATCGGATTACGTACTCCATCTTCGAATTTAGCTGATATAGAGTGTGCTATCGTTGATCGCAAGATGATTCTGAATTGGACGCTGCGTGGTACGCTTCATTTTGTCCCACCGGAAGATGTAAAGTGGATGCATCAGCTATCTGTGCCGCGTTTAACGGGACAAACAAAGCGACGAAATGCAGAGCTTGGGCTAGATGATCAGACACTAGAACGTTGTAGACATATTATAGTTAATGCTTTACAAGGTGGAAAGCAGCTAGATCGTGCTCTTTTACTTCAGCTAATAGAAGAAGAAGGTATTCACACAGGGAACCAGCGTGGTTATCATATGTTGTGGAATGTTGCGTACCAAGGGCTGATTTGTTTCGGGCCGATGAATGGTAAGCAGCAAACGATTGTTTTGCTAGAGGAATGGGTGCCTCATTTTCGCGATCTTACTTACGAAGAGTCATTGTATGAACTCGCTCGGAGATATTTCACTGGACATGGTTTAGCAACTGTTCAAGATTTTGCTTGGTGGGCAGGCATAACCCTTACAGATGCCAGACGAGGATTGGAAGCGGCCAAAAGTCAACTGCAATCAGAGGTTATTGATGGCAGTGAGTATTGGATGTCTGCTGATCGGCTAGAGCCAACTGCTGAGGACTCGGGCGTTCATCTGCTTCCGGGTTTTGATGAGTACATTCTTGGTTATAAAGACCGAAGTGCCGTTCTAGAGCCCGACGTTGCTCCTTTGATAGTTCCGGGGAATAATGGTGTTTTTCTTCCAACGATTGTTGTGGAGGGTCAGGTTGTGGGTACATGGAAAAGAACCCTAAAGACCAAGGGGATTGAGATTATGATCCATCCTTTTGCCGATCTGGGCGATACGGAAAAGTTGGTACTTAAAGAAGCTGAGCGATATGCGGCATTTATTGGGCTGCCGACGATACTCAAAATGAATGTGAGTGGTTCATTGATATGAGTATTTCACTATTCTCATCATCATTCTCACCGTTTTCATCTTTCTTACCATACTTTTGTGCGCACCTTTAACGCTAACGGACACCAGTGCACTTATTAGCTCCTAAATGCTGATTTGCTGAGCTTTTCGGACTCCAATGCAGTTATTCCCGTCGCAGCACCACTTTTGCCCCCTGTTTTTGCGGAATAGCGGCATCTGGGTCCGATAGATTCGTAAAAAGACTACTTTTAGCTCAATAGCGCCTCCTGAGTCCGAACGACAGAACGGCATAATGGGTGAATGGTTGAATGGATACCGATTACCGGATAACCGCTCACGAATGCACTCTGAGTAAAAAATAACCCGGCAGGGCGACCTGCCGGGTTTGTTTCATAAATCTTATAGCTAGCTTAATTAGATTCGTCTAGCTAATTCAGCGCCTTCCCAAATCGCATTAAGCGCTCTACGCGCTTGCACCGCATCGCCAATTACATGATAAGGGATGGAGCTTTCCTCCAAGAAATCCTGAAGAGGTTGTTTGTTGAGGGCGCGTGAACCTACGGCGATTACTACATAATCAGCAGGTAGGCTGTGAGATTCGCCGTCTTTTTCAACAATTACGCTATCCCCTTGAATCGCCATACATTTGCTGTTGGTTATTAATTCAACGCCATGTCCATATAGACTTTCCATGACACAGATTTTACGCAAAAGTCCTAGATCATTAGCAACATCGGCTTGCATTTCAACTACAGTGATTTGATGTCCGCGTTCTACAAGCAGCTCTGCGACCTCAAGCCCCACTAAACCGCCACCGATAATAACGACTCTTCCTTCTGGATGAACCGTTCCCCACAACACATCATGTGAATTGACCACATGTGAACTGTCGACGCCTTCCACAGGCGGAATAATAGGAGAAGATCCGATTGCAAGAATGACCTCATCTGGACCAATTTCTTGGATTAATTCAGGTGTAACCTCTGTATTCAATCGAATGTCTACACCTTCACGTTTAGCGGTTTCTCCCATATTCAGAGCGGCTGCAGCCATTTCCTCTTTACGTGGTGCGGCGCCGGCAATATAAAGCTGTCCGCCTAGAATGTCATTTTTTTCGCATAATATTGGATGATGCCCACGTCGTTTCAGTGTGACAGCTGCTTCTAATCCACCAGGGCCACCACCAGCAATAAGTATTTTCTTGGGGATATTCGTTTGCTGCAATTCATATTCACTTTCACGGCCGGTTGCAGGATTAAACACACAGCTGATAAATGGCACATTAGGATTCACGAATCCATCGAAGCAGCCTTGGTCGCAACCCACACATTTAACGATGGTGTCTGCACGTCCGGCTAAAGCTTTATTGCAGAATTCCGGATCAGCCAGCTGCGCACGCCCAATGGCTACAAAATCAGCCAAACCCTCCGCGATTATCCGGTCTGCAATTGCTGGATCATTAATACGGCCTACGGCAATAACAGGGATGTTAACCACAGATTTAATTTGTGCTGCGTTATCTACATTGAAGCCCACAGGTAAATCGATTGGCGGAACTTCATATTTAATTGCAGCGCCAGCAGGGACCCCACGAGATACATTAATAGCATCAATTCCAGCTTCTTCAGCGAGCTTCGAGAAGAGCTTCATATCTTCCAGCGTAAGTCCGCCCGGTAGATCCTCAATTGCAGAAATTCTCATCAAGATAGGGAACCCAGGTCCAACCGCTTCCCGGATAGCGCGGATACAAGCCAAGGGGAAGCGGCAACGATTCTCCCAAGAACCGCCGTATTCATCCTGACGAAAATTCATTGCAGGACTTAGAAATTGTTGGGGCAAATAACCATGGCCGGCATGGAATTCCACGCTGTCAAATCCGGCTTTCTTCGCACGTGAGGCTGTATCTGCGTAAGCTTGAACCATCTCGCCGACTTCATGATGCGCAAGTTCACGTGGTATATGACTTACGCCTTCAAATGGAACAGGTGAAGAGGAGACCTGAATTAGGTTGGGAGTTACTTTACCTCCATGCCATAACTGTAGACAGCTTTTGCCTCCTGCCTCTCGAATAGCTAATGCTAATTGAGCCATACCTGGAATAAATTTATCATCATAAAGGGCAGGAGCATCATCGGAGGCCGCCGTTGGGTGAATAGTTGTTACTTCTACAGTATTTAAGCCGTTGCCGCCTTTAGCTCGTGCTACATGGTAATCAATCAGACGATCACTGACGTATCCACCCGGCGCATTCATTTTCGTGCCCATCGCTGGTAAAATGACCCGGTTCTTAAGCTCCATATTTCCGATTGTGCCCTTGCTAAATAAATGTGTGAATTCCATATGATAACTTCCTCTCTACATATAGGTTAAAAATAAATAGGTTATTTTAACCTATATTAGCGAAAGGGTAGGGTGAAAGTATGTGCAAAAAATCACGAGTGATTTGGCAGAAATGTAGTAATTGAGGTAATATAAGAAAATGATGAACCGGATACGTATTCCGGAAGCCCGGAGGATGATTATGGATATTGAAGTTTTGATTCTGGCCCAATTAATGAAAGGGGCCAAACATGGTTATGAAATTAAAAAAAACATTATTTTTGTAATGGGCAATGATAAAATCGTAAACAATAACTCGCTTTATCCAAAGCTGAAATTATTTGAAAAGCGAAAATGGGTAATCAAAAAAACGGAAATTCAGGAACGCCGGCCTAAACGTTATGTATATTCTATAACTACTGAGGGTGAGGAGCGGTTTAACACCTGCTTAACAGAATTTACGCTGGAGACTATTCGAATTGATAATGAATGGTCTATTCGTCTTGCTTATTATGAGCTTTTGGATCAGGAGACACGTAGAAGATTGCTTGATTACAGAGAGACTTATATGAACGAAAAGCTGGACCATTTACAGCAATTATCCAAGGTAGTAGGCAATAGTGAGGATATGGATTACTCTGAGGAGCTCTATTTTTACACCCGAAGTATGGTTTTACGAGAGATCGAGTTAATTAAGGAGCTGTCACGTAAATTAGAAGCATAAGGAAACAGTTTAGCACCCTATGAACCAATCATTTTTTAAAATATGAGGAGGTACAATAGAATATAAGATTGGAGAGTCAAGCTTATGACTGTGAAGAAATACTTAAGTATGATACAAAAGTAGCAAACGATAATGAGTATAATTTGATGATTACTAATAACAGTCCGTTATTTTTGAAAAGCGTAGTTGTAACAGAAGAAGAAGAAGAAGAAGATAACAAGCACAAAAATGCTTTAATTGATGCTAATATCAACCGAGGTAATCAGAAGTGAGGATGCCCCCTGCTCAATAGAGAGCAGGGGGCATCCTCCTTAATTTGGCTAGTCTTTTATTGTTCGCCTTTATTTTTTGCCTTTAAAACCTGATGCTTGCATAAGCTTGGTGAATACTTCGGTGTTTTCGTAGATTCCAGTAAATAATTGTGCATTTTTGCCCATAGCTGTGATTGGAATATCAACCGCAGTATGGCCTGAGGTCGTCCAGTCCACTACAAAATTGTGTTTGGAATTGGCGATGGCGAATGGACCGTCTTCTTTGGATATGCCGTCACCGGACTCATCATCTGCGTCAACTGCTTCAATAGAAAATCCGCCGGTCTCATGGTCGGCAAGAACTAGAACCAGTGTATCTGGATTCTTTTTGGCGAAGTCTTTGGCTACTTGCACGGATTTGTCCAGTTCTTGACCTGATTTAATCGTCATTTTAGCGTTGTTTTGGTGTGCAAATTCGTCAGTGCCTTCTTCTTCCACCATAAGGAAAAATCCCTTTTTATTTGTTGCTAGCGTATCTATAGCTTTCTTAGTCATCTCGGGCAGCGATACCACCGGATTATAAATATCCCCTTCACCCTCAGGATTTTGCTGGAACATTTCCTCGTTTGCGAATATTCCCAGTAGCTTGCCGTCTTTAGCTTTTTGCATATCCGCTTTGTTCGTTACATAGGTGTAGCCCAATTGTTTAGCTTTATCAACAAGGTTACCTTGTGTTCCTTTGCTTTTCTCTGAAGGATCTTCAGCGGGTTCATCTGGGAATTTCCCGGGATTGCCTGCAGGGTACCAGAAATCCTCACCCCCACCAAGCAGAACATCAACCTTGCTCTTAGTCAGAAGCTGGAGGGCGATATCACTTTGCTTTGAGCGGTCTTCGACGTGAGCACCAAATGCGGCGCCAGTCGCGTCTGTAATCTGACTAGTAGTAACGACACCTGTTGATTTTCCGGCATCTTTAGCATATTCCATAATGGTTTTAACACTTTTTTTATCGACATCCATTCCGATAGCTCCATTATAAGTTTTCACACCGCTGGCATAGGCTGAAGCAGAAGCAGCCGAATCTGTAACAGGGACAGTGGAGCTTGTATGAATTAATCCAACGTATGGCATCGAATCCATTGCTAGATTTCCTTTTTCACCTACGGTGGCAAGCCGGATGGCATCACGCTGAGCAGCACCCATTCCGTCTCCAATAAACAGAATTACATTTCTTGTGTTCGAAGATGCTGCGTCTGCTTGATTAGGTGCATGAGTAGTGACTATGCTGGATACAAAAAGAGCCGTTGCCGCTGTCGCTACAATTGCTGTTTTGACGCCATGCTTTTTCGGTGATTTCATAATTTCCCTCCTAATGTATGTTTACAGTCTCATATTATAGTAGTTACATTAAGAGAATGTTTTCTTGTCTTGTAAAAAATGTAAAATGATATAGCGAATATAAATTATCCGAGCTGTGATAAAAGATTTTAAAATAGAAAATATCTAGGTGTATTATTGGAATATTGGATATATTCATCTCTGAATACGGACTTTAAATGTTGCTCTTCTTGAAGAATTAGTAAATGAATCGCGGCAATGTTAAGAATGAATATTAGGAGTGTTAACAGATTGGGGTACATCAGATACAATCCCAGAAACATGAGATCAAACCCGACAAATGCAGCGTTTCTACTATATTTATAAATACCGTGTGTGATGAGTTTGGTTACAGTAGTCTTATCAATCCCAACTCTCCATGAAGTGCGCATAGCAATCATAGCTTGAATGAAAATAAAACATCCGAGGGCAGCTACACCAACACCGCTAAAGTGAATTACAGGAATATCAAACGGTTTACCTACAAGTGTAACCATAAAGGACTCTGCTACGGAAAAAACAAACCATGCTGCGCCCCATAAAAAAGTAGAGGTTTTTACCAATAGCTCGGTATAATGGATCTTAGATAGTTTATCACCTTTAGCCAGAACGTTTCCTTTAATGTGGTTTTTCTTGTAAAGTATTAGGAGCTTTAATAGATAAGAAATTAGGAAGATGAAGAAAAGAAGTAGAGATAGGATATTTTTAAGATCGCTCATTATGATTTCCTCCTTACCAATACATATGAATGATTGCTCATATGTTTGTCTATATCTTATTTCCTAATATTGTACATGTCAACTAATTATTGATTTAGGGGGATATCGTGAAAACAAATGTATACAAAAAACGGTGGCTTTGGGTGTTGGTTATCGTGGTTATTGCACTTGCAGGTACTGTAATCGGTATGCTGCTTACGCAAACTGGGCTTGCAACCTTTACTTCCAATGCTTATGGAGTCTCTTTGAAGTATCCAACGGAATGGGTCGTCGATTCAGCAGATGATGAGAAGGGTCAGGGGGAGGATGGTTTTTTTCAATTATCCGCTATGTCTGGAGAGGGACAATCAATAGATGAAGTAGCTGAAATCATTGCCTCCCATCAGCTGAAACCATATGGCTCCAATCCGCAAATCACTGAACTGACATTAGAGGGGTTAAAAGAGGAAGAGAAGGCAAAGTTGATAATGCCTTCTACTGACCAAGGAGAGGAATGGAATCATCAAGCGGCGCTTATAATTAAATATCCCGAAGCAGTGAAAATAGGAGATGATGTATACTATTATTTTATTTTGCAGGGCGATAAGGAACATGTGGAGGAGATAGGTCAGACCGTAAGATTTACAGGTAAACCGTAAAGTGCTTGTGCACGAAGGTAGTCTACGGGTTTATTTACAGGGATATCCAAGAAATATTCCGACTGCCATGTTTGCGTTTTTTGAGCTTGGCGACTCGTGGGATTGTCCCAAGGCGGGTAGACTCGAAAAGCTCTTTTTCCACCTTCACCTTTAGCAGATAGAATATCTTGTTCTCCTAGTACAGCTTTTGGAAAAATAAATTGGCCAAAGTGATTCCCATTTCGTGTACTTATAACGAAGAGATCAGCAGGATCTGAGATGTCATAGGGTTGGATGGGATGATCTCCAATTCGCTCCCATAGTGTCACAAATTGCCCGACTTTAGTGGGTGTGATTTTAGCCACCCGGAATCTAATGGCCAGCGCATTTAAGGTAAAGATATATGCTCCGTATTCCGCATTTTGCGGTTCAAGAATTGGTTCGGAGCAATCAAACCTGCAAGGATTATATACTTCTTCCATGGTAGCAAGTAAGTCACTATGTAGGATAGAAGTAAACATGGCCATCCAGGTTTATGAACGATTTTCTAAAATCATGAAAAAATATGACTAATAGAAAGGTATGAGAGGATGGATAACTATCAGGAGATCATAGCTTCGCTGAAGCAGCGCTTTCCGGAAGGGACAGTAACACACCGAAAAGATAAGAAGGGAGTTTATATCCCCAATCAGGTCTATACAGATCGAATTGAGACTGCAACAGGCAGTGAGTGGGATAAGGAGATTAAGTAGCTGGATATTAGTGTGCCACATCGCTATGTAAAGGCGATCGTACAGATCCGTATTGGACCCTATACTCGTGATGGCTACGGAGTATCGATTATGAATGGAGATCCTGCTGCCGAGCCCAAGTTAATACGTACAGCGGTCGATCAGGCAGTCAATGAAACTTTCATCGACGCGATTGATACTTATGAGATGGGATGGAAGGATCTCGCCCCCTACAAGCTTGAGGACTGGGCAGGGAACCCAGCGCTTGCACATTTACAACAGAGTGGACCACCTACAGGAGTGGAGGATGGAGCCGCTCCAATACAATCATTTGCGGTTTCAAACCATAAATGCCTGAAGTGTAAAGAGAATCTGACTAATGCCGAGTGGGAGTTGCTAGGACGGATACCGAACTTAAACCGCGAATCATTGGTATATTGCTTTGAGCATATACTGGCACATTTGAAACGCAAACTTCCCGAGCCAGTTTTGACTGACTTTGAAGAGAAGCGAAACAGTTAAAGGAGAACGATATAAAATCTTTTTTACTCATTTTAATAGCCTACTGTTTTCAGGGAGGGGATTGAAATGTCCAAAACGACGGTTATTACCATTGCCAATCAGAAAGGCGGTACAGGCAAAACGACCACTGCATACAATCTTGCTTACGCTTTATCTAGGTCGTGTCTGAAAACTAAAGAATCCTATGGTATGATATGAGAAAAACGAATGGAGAAACAAGCATGATTCCAAGACGGTACGAAATAACCGATGAACAGTGGGAACAAATAAAGGACATGTTCCCCCTATCAAACAGGAAGACCGTCGAAATTAAGCAATCGTACGATGTTTAACGCCTTTCCTTGATTGCCCGAAGTGGTGCGGCATGGCGAGACTTGCCGGAAGAACGTTATGGTTCATGGAAAACGGCCTACAGTCGTTTCTGCAAATGGAGAGACTCCGGACTCCTTATCGCCATCTTCCAAGCCCTTCACATCGAACCCGATTTTAAAAACTTGAGCATCGATTCTACATCGGTCAAAGCCCACCGACACAGTGCCGGTGCAAAAAAAAACGCAGATGGACACGAAGTAAACCAACACATCGGCGTCAGTCGTGGCGGCAAGACGACCAAACTTCATGCCATGGTCGATGGATTAGGCAACCCTCTAGCTTTTCTACTGACGGGTGGTCAAGTTATTCTTTTCCAGCGATTGAATTGCTTCAGGAGTTAGATATTATTGGAAGTCACATTCTTGGCGACAAAGCCTATGGCTCAGAAGCGATTCGGAACTGGATTACGACTAAACAGGCCACTTACACCATTCCGCCTAAAACGAATAGTCAACATCCATGGAAGGTCGATTGGTATCGGTAGAAAGAACTCCACTTGGTTCAATGCTTTTTCAATAAAATCAAACACTTTCGCCGTGTGGCCACTCGTTACGATAAGTTGACTAAGTCATTCCTCGCGTTTATATACATAGCTTCCATTTTTAAATTGACTCAATGATAGTTTTCAGATACGCCCTACGCAGATGCTTCATTATTTTGTCAATGGTAGGGAGCGGGCCGTTCTGTTGTTGTTCTTTCTGAGTTCTTCCCGAGTTCTCTCCAACGTCCCAAAAAGCTTCATTTTGCCCAGATGCCGGGAACCCTTACGGGCTTGGAAAAGACCAGAAAGACCGCTAAAAACCTTGATTCTACAAGGATTTTTAGCGGTCTTTAAACTCCTCTTCTTGGACTTAATTTCTGCTATCTTCTCAATAGCAGTCGCGACTCAAAATCGAGTGGGAAACCGTGGAGGTTCGAGTCCTCTCGCCCTTTACTAAGAGCAGTTCAATAGATTAAAAATCTGGTGGACTATTTTTATTTTTATTACTTCATTCATTCGGTTTGCGGAAGTGACCTTAAAACTGAATTCCAAGTGAGCATAGATGTTGGCTGTGGTGGAATAGACACTGTGACCTAGCCATTCTTGTACTTCTTTCATGCTAACGCCAATTGCTATGGCACGAACCCTACTGGTCATAGCCTATAGCATGCTGAAAAACAAAGAAGCTTACTTAGAAGGCCGACTCCAAAAACTAAAATTCGTCCATTCGTCTAGTTCCCCTTATTTTCACAGAAAAACTGTCTGTAGGTCGCGAATAAGTTGTCCCGAGGCAACTCCGACAAAACCGGTCTGCTCCAGTGAAATATTAAGGTTCGGTACTAATAGCGCTTCCATTGCTAATTCATCTTCAATGGAATGAAAAACAGGATGGCTGTCTACCAGCACCAAGTCTACAACCTCCAGTCCCTGCCTCCAACAAACGACCAGCTGTTTCAACCGCGATCAGTCCTCCCAAACAGTAGCCGATTAGCTGAAATTGACGATGTCCGGTATCCAGAAGACGGGCCGCATAGTCGTCAGCCAGTCGTTCGATCAATCCGTCAATGTTCCTGGTCTCAATAGTGCTCTACATCCGCAATCGTAATGCCAACAACTGGTCCCAGCCCTTATTCATCCAGGTGTCGAAGCAGCAAATGGAAGCAGTTTATTGTCCCCAGACCTATACATGGAATACCACATGAAGCGGACCAGATTGCTTGCCGCCATAATAAGTGAACACTGCGTTGCCGCCAGTATTCAGTTGGGGCAGGACTTCGCTCAACGTTCCCCCCATCTCTGTTTCATGCTTCATAGAATCGCCCTTGAAACCGTCAGTTTGGCTAATTGTATTATTTTTTACGTATGAGGCAACAAAATCAGTGAGCTCTGCTACTGTTGGATCGTTCAACATTTGCCGCAGAAAGGCATCAAACGGAATGGACTGACCGTCACAAGCATAATTACTTAATCGCGTAGCTTCCCGTCAACCTGAGCCATGATTAATGAATCCGCACCATGTTAAGCGGAGGCCCCCTGCCTATTGATAATAAGGGACAGAATCAGCTAAATAGTCATGCCCTGTCTTGACGCCGGGCTGGAGCAGCCGTATGGTACAAGTGACAAGAACATACAAACATACAAACATACAAACACATGCTCAAGAAGGGGGAACTATGAATAAATTCACAGCCTATGGCCGACAGATCCGGCGGCAGATCGTCAGCAGGTATTACCGGATATCCATCAAGCAGAGAATTCTGTTCTCGTTCATCGTGCTGATCACGCTGTCCATCAGTGCAATGGGCAGCTTCTCGTATTGGATTGCCGCGCAGGAGATCGAGGACAATGCCTACGCGGGCAGCCAGGAGACCGTAAGCAAGACGGCACAGCTGCTGGATTCCCGCCTGAATGATGTGGCGCTGTCCGTGCAGTCCCTGATGCTGAGCGATGCGTACCGCAAGATGATGCTCGATGTGTTCAGCCATGATGTGTCGAATTACTATGTGCATCTGTCGGATCTGCAATATGTGCTCTCCCAGGCAACGTTCAATCAGCCGATCATTGAGAATGTACTGATCGTTACCCCGATAGGCGATTTCTATTCCACTACGCAGACCCGGGCGCAGGACCATTCATTCTACGACTCGGAATTATATGGTCTGAGCAAGGGGAAGCCGGGCGGCTACTGGGCCAAAGGACATTATGACCGGTTATTCACGGGCAGCCAGCGGGTGGTCTCCTTCGTGGTCCGGGGAATTTATGAATACCCTTACACACCGATCAGCAATGTATTTATTGTGGTCAATATCAGGGAGAGCCGGATAAATGAGCTGCTGAATAAAGGGGGACAACAAGCGGGATGGGATTATTACCTGGTGAGCGGGGAAGGCGAGGCGGTGGTGGAGTCCCACTGGCCCTTCCAAGGCAGGTTCCCCTGGAAGCCGATGCTTGCCGGAGCCGGGACAGCAGCCGGTCCCAAGGATTACAACTACAGCTATGGCGGGAAGGAGTATCTGGTTAATTATACAGGCTCAGCGGCATCGCCGGACTGGATCATCTCCGGCATGCAGTCGAGGGACCAGCTGCTGGGCAAGCTGCAGCGGGTGCAGCGCATCACCCTCTATGTCATCGCATTCTTCCTGCTGGCCACCTGGCTGATCTCCAATCAGCTGACGTCTGTGCTGCTTAAGCCGCTGTTCAAGCTGCGGCGGCTGATGCGCAGAGTCGAGGAGAACCAGCTAAGCGTAGTTTATGAGAGCCGTTATGAGGATGAGGTTGCCCAGGTCGGCTATCAGTTCAACCGGATGATGTCGGAGATTAAGGTGCTGATTGCAGATGTGAAGGCCAAGGAGGAGGACAAGCGTCATGCAGAGATCCGCGCACTTACGGCGCAGATGGAGCCGCACTTTCTGTACAATACTCTGAATACCATTTATTGCAAATCGGTCATGGGCGAGAATGATGATGTGAATGAGATGATCCTGTCGTTGTCGCAGATGTTTCAGATCGGGCTCAGCGGCGGCAAGGATCTGATTCCCCTTGAGGATGAGCTGTCCCACATGCAGCAGTATTTCGCCATTCAGCAGAAATGCTATGAAGGGTTGTTTGAATACACGGTGACTGTTGAGGACGAGGCCCTGCTGTCCTGCCTGCTGCCCAAGATTATCCTGCAGCCGGTGGTGGAGAACAGCATTCAGCACGGGTTCAGCGACCGGACCGCCGGCGGCCGGATCGACATCACGGTCAGCCGGGAGCAGGAACTGCTGCATATTTGCATTACCGACAACGGGCGGGGTCTTGATGCTGCACGGGTCAAGCAGGGGATGGTCAGGGCTCCGCAGTCGAGGAAAGGTTATGCCCTGTTCAACATCAGGCATCGGCTGGCGCTGTATTACGGGGCCGAAGCACGTATGGACGTTGGCGGCGAACCATGTAAGGGATCACGGACAGATCTGTGGATTCCGTTAGGGGAGGAGAGATGAAGGATGGACTGGGAGCTGGAGCAGGAAAGGTTCAAGTTATGTGTAATCGACGATATTAAAAGTGTGGTGGAGATGGTCTCGCGCAAGCCGCCGTGGCAGGAGCACGGTATTGAGGTCGTCGGTACGGCGCTTGACGGTGATGCGGGGCTGCAGATTATCCGCGAGACCCGGCCGGACATTGTGCTGACGGATATCCGAATGCCAAGAATGGACGGCCTGCAGATGACCCGGGCGATTCTGGAGGTGCTTCCGGACTGCAAGATTATTATCCTCAGCGCCTACTCGGAGTTCTCTTATGCCCAGGAAGCCATCCGACTAGGGGCGCTTGATTTCGTCAAGAAGCCCTTTTCGCTGGACGAGATTATGCAGGCTGTGCTGAAGGCCAGGGAGTTGTGCCGGGAGGAGCGTCAGGAGACCACCAGACTTGCTGTGATGGAGGCCAAAATCAGAGAAAGTCTGCCTATTCTCCGCCAGGAATATCTCATCTTCCTGCTGCACCACCAGACGACAGAATCGGATGCACGTTCCCGCTGGGCCTATCTCGATATCCCTCTGGACCAGCATGATTTCTTCGTGTTTGTCGCCGAAATCGATCATTTCACGGAGAAACTGAGCGGCCAGCCTGTGCAGGAGGTCGAGCTGCTGCGGTTCAGCCTGCACAATATTCTCGAAGAGACGATTTCCGCCTGGACCCGCGGCGTCATCATCCGGGAGGCGACAGACCGGTATGTCTGCATCATGAACGGCTCGGACCCGGATACGGCCGCGCTGGTTACGGAGGCCTGCTGCACGAATGTAAGCCGGTTCTCCCGGCATACGCTTTCCATTGGCGTGGGGCTGGGCGCAGCGGCGATTCAGGAGCTGAGCGCAGCGTACAGGCAGGCGATTAGCGCGCTGGGTTATCATTTCTACACCGGAGGCAACGGGGTCTATATTTACAGCAATATCGAGAATAAACCGCTCGCACTTCACAGCTACTCCGCCGCCGCCGAGCAGGAGCTGCTGTTCGCCCTGCGTTCTGGCAATTCTGCCAAAAGCCTGCAGATGCTCGATCAGCTATTCGCGGAGCTGCTGGACAGCGGGCTTTTGCCTGAGCCGCGTTATGTGGAAAGCGTCGGCTATGAGCTGGGCTACAGGATCTGCCGGGTCCTGCTGGAGCAGTTCCCCTACGGGCAGGTGGAGCCGCTGGAGCGCAGGATTGCCGTCATGAAGAACCAGGTGCATCCTTCCCTGCAGGATATCCGGGACCTGCTGTCCGGGCTGTGCCGGGAGGCCTGTGCGCTGGTTACAGAGACCCGTTCCCTGGAGTCCACGCGGATTATCCGCCAGGCCGCCGCTTATATCGATAGCCATCTGGATACGGGACTGTCGCTGGAGCAGGTAGCGAAGCAGATTAACCTCAGCCAGGGGTATTTCTCCAACCTGTTCAAGAAGGTGCAGGGGATTTCGTTTCAGCAGTATGTGATGCACGAGAAGATGGAGAAGGCCAAGGCGATGCTGATCAGCGGACGGCAGGTTCAGGAGATCGCCCAGGATCTTGGGTATGAGCACAGGCGCTATTTCAGCGAGGTGTTTAAGAAATATACCGGAATGACCCCGTCCGAGTTCAAACTGCATTATCTTGGAAAAGAATAAAAATGCGCAGGGGAGGCATGTCCGCAGGGCGGAGGTGGCCTCCCTTCACTGTATAAAGCTTCTGCAGAAATCTGCCCTTAAAGTGGGCTTACCCGCCTTATCCGGATGCGCCAATCCGTCTATAATCAGGTTGTAAGCGAATACAGCAGGGATATATAAGGGGGAACTACCAATGATGAAGCGTATGCTAATAACATCTCTGAGCCTGGTCCTGGCACTTGGCCTGACAGCCTGCGGCAACGGTAACGGCGGCAATGCTGCAGAAGGTAAGGGAGACGGGAAGACAGGCGGCTCGGGGGACAAGACCAAAATCAGCTACTGGACCGGCGACCGTCATGATGCGGATTTCGTGAAGGACAAGGTAGCCGAGTTCAACGCAACCAATACCGACGGGATTGAGGTGGAACTGGTCGTCAAGGGCGACGACTTCGATACCGCACTCGATCTGTCCTTCCAGACCTCCGATGCGCCGGATGTAATCCGGGTGAAGGAGAATACCATCCAGACCTTCTACAAAAAAGGCTTTCTCGCTCCTATTGACGAGTTCCTCACCGATGAGCTGAAGACGAAATTCCCGGCCATGCCGGATCTGAATGAATTCGACGGCAAGCGTTACAGTCTGCCGAATTATGGAACAACCATGCGTCTTGTATACAACAAGGATCTGTTCGCCAAAGCAGGCGTTGAGCATCCGCCGGCTACCCTGCAGGAGCTGGTGGAAACCGCCAAAAAATTGACGGAAGCCGGTAAAGCGGATGGCGCTTACGGCTTCGCCCAGAACTTCAAAAGCCCCGGAAGCGCGTTCGGGCGTTCGGCGCGGGTGATTGCGGAGATGAGCGGCTACGGCGGCTTCGGGTATGATTTCAAGACGGCCCGCTACGATTTCAGCGGCTTCGAGCCGATCATCAATGCCTTTAAGCAGATCCGGGACAACGGCAGCATGCTGCCGGGTGTGGAATCACTGGATATTGATCCGCTGCGGTCGCAGTTTGCAGAGGGCAAAATCGGAATGTATATGTCCTACTCCTCGGAGCCGGGCGTCTACAAGAATCAGTTCCCGGCCAAGATTGACTGGGCAGCCGCTCCGGTTCCGACCATCGACGGCACCGTGAAGGGGGCTTCGGGCTTCCTCGGGGGCCAGTGGCTGGCGCTGAGCTCGAAGTCGGAGCACAAAGGAGCAGCCTGGAAGTTCATGGAGTTCATGTACGGCGATCAGGTGCTGACGGATTATCAGGAAAAAGGCTTTGGCATCTCCATGGTTCCATCCGTCAGCGCAGTAGCCAAGACACCGGATGTGAACGGCATTGAAGGCTTCCTGCCGAACAAGCACGATGGAGTGTGGCCGGTCTATCCGTCTGTAGCACCGGAAGGGATGAAATCGGATGACGCCTTCTTCAAGTATATGCTGAACGGCGGCGATCTGAAGGCGATTATCGCCGATCTGAACAAACGCTATAACACTGCACTGGACAGCGTGATTGCGAATGATGGCGTGAAGGCCGAGCCGGATGCCGGCTTTGACCCCGCCGCACTGGGCGGCAAGTTCGCCAAGTAGACGGAAGGTTAGGGATAGAGATATAGGCCAAAGCAGAGGGATGGGGAAGCAGCTTTCCTCTCCCTCTGCTCTGGCCGCAAGGGAGAGGAGCCGTAAGAAACCAGATGAACAAAACAAAACAAGCCTTATTTTCATACAGCTTTATCTTTCCAAGTGCCTTGCTCACGTTGGTCCTCGGGATTTATCCGATTGCCTGGGCGTTCCGCTATATGTTCTATGATTACAAAGGGTTCGGAACGGCCCGGTTTACCGGGCTGGCCAATTTCAGACGCATCCTGAAGGATACCCAGTTCTGGGAGTCGGTGGGTAACACGTTTGTCTATGCAGGCGGCAAGTTGCTGATCACCATTCCGCTGGCTCTGCTGCTGGCCGCCATATTGAATCGAGGGCTGCGGGGCAGACAGCTGCTGCGGGGGATTTTCTTCATGCCGACCGTCATCAGTACTGCCGTAATGGCCGTAGTCTTCTTCACGATCTTTAACTCGTATAACGGGATTCTCAACCAGTTTCTGATCCGTTCGGGCCTTTCCGATTCCGGTGTGGACTGGCTGGGGCCGAAATATGCCATGCTCACCGTCATTCTGGTTGCAGCCTGGGGGGCGGTCGGCAATTACATGCTGCTCTTCCTCGCCGGTCTGCAGAATATCCCGGAGGATGTTTATGAGGCCTCTTCCCTGGACGGAGCAGGCAGAATCCAGCAGTTCCGCTATGTCACCCTGCCAATGCTCGGGCCTGTCATGCAGATGGTCATTATGCTGGCGATCATTACAGCTTTGAAGGGCTACGAGAGCATTATGGTGCTGACCGAAGGCGGCCCCGTAGGCAAGACAGAGGTGATGTTCCTGTATTTGTACAAATTATTTTTCCCTGTCGGCGGAGGCAGCGCGGCGGTCCAGGTCCAAGAGTTCGGATACGGCAGTGCGGTCGCCTTCGTGTCTGCGGTCATCGTCGGGATCATATCGCTCATTTATTTCTACGCATCCAGACGTATGAATCAGACCGATTGAGGAGAGAGGATATTATGAGACTAAGAACCATACTGGGCAATATCATCCTGTGGATTTTTTTGCTGGCATTTGCTTTTATCACCCTGATTCCGGTCGTTATCACCATTCTCGGCTCCTTCAAGACAAATGCCGAACTGACTGCGGGAGCCACCTTCCTGCCGGATAGCTGGCACTTCTCGAACTATGCCGAAGCCTGGGCGCAGGCGAATTTCTCCAGATATACGCTGAACAGCCTGATTGTCTCTCTGGCGGCGGTGGTTGGCACGCTGCTGGTATCATCCATGGCGGCTTATGTGGTGGACCGGATGGATTTTGCAGGCAAGAAATTGTATATCGGCCTGCAATCCTTCACTATGTTCGTGGCAGTAGGGGCGGTCGTGCTGCGTCCGCAGTTTGATCTGATGGTCAAGCTTCATCTGCACAGCAGCCTGTGGGGGGTCATATTGATTCTGATCTCCGCCCATGCTTCGATCTTCTTCATTCTGTCCAGCTTCATGAAGGGGATTCCCCGTGAGCTGGATGAGGCGGCGCTGATGGACGGCAGCTCCCCTGGCCGCACCTTCTGGCGAATTATTCTGCCACTGCTCGGACCCGGACTCGGCGTAGGTGCGCTGTTCACCTTCCGCGGCGCGTGGAATGAATATTTGCTGCCGCTCGTGTTCACGATGACGAAGCCGGAGCTGCAGACGCTGACTGTCGGGCTGGCGAACCTGAAATACGGGATTTCAGCCGCTTCCCAGACCCACTATATGATGGCGGGCGCCTGCTTGTCCATTCTGCCGATTCTCGTGGCCTATCTGTTCGCCAACAAATCCTTCATGCAGATGACGGCCGGTTCCCTCAAAGGGTAGCGGTCCGGCCCTGCGCAACCCATAATCCATCTTTAACATTCAAGGAGGTACACCCCATGACTCAACACGTTCCGGCGATTCTGCAATCTGCCCCGTTCATCCGGCGGTATCCGGGCAATCCGGTGCTGGCTGCAGCGAAGATTCCTTACCCCACCGCACTGGTATTCAATGCCGGTGTAACGAAATTTAACGGCAAATATGTGATGATCTTCCGCAATGATTACGGCTCACTGGCCGATCAGACGCTTGAGCCGCACCACACCACGGATCTCGGCATTGCTTACAGTGACGACGGGCTGAGCTGGACCGCCGGCCCGAAGCCAGTGTTCAAAATGCATGACGAGGAAATTATCCGCGCCTACGACCCGCGCCTGACCGTGATCGGCGGCCGTTGTTATATGTGTTTTGCCGTGGATACGCACCATGGCATCCGCGGCGGAATTGCCGTTACCGATGATCTGGAACACTTCGAGGTGCTCAGCCTGTCTACACCGGACCTGCGCAATATGGTACTGTTTCCCGAGTTGATCGGCGGCAAGTATGTCCGGCTGGAGCGTCCCTTCACGGTATACAGCCGCGGCGGCAGGGACCGCTTCGATGCCTGGATCTCCGAGTCGCCGGACCTGAAGCATTGGGGCAACTCCAGCCTACTGCTCGCCGTCGAGCAGGTGCCGTTTGCCAATGACAAGGTCGGTCCGGCCGCACCTCCGGTCCGGACGGATAAGGGCTGGCTGACCACCTTCCATGCGGTGGATGTGGACCCGGCCAGAGGCAAGCATGGTTGGGAGGACACCTGGAAGAAGCGCTATACCGCCGGAATTATGCTGCTGGATCTGGAGGACCCCCGCAAGGTGATCGGCATGAGCAGGCAGCCGCTGCTGGCACCGGAGACAGACTATGAGATTGGCGGGGGCTTCCGCAATCATGTGATTTTTCCGGGAGGGATGATTCTGGAGGATAACGGCGAGGTCAAGATCTATTATGGCTCTGCGGATACGGTAGAATGTCTGGCAACGGCCCATGTGGACGACCTGCTCCGACTCTGTCTGGAGCCGGAGCATAGATAAGATTGGAAGCAGGCTGAGGGCGGAAATGCGGAGTAACAGTGGGACCATGTGCCATGATTGGAGCGGCTTGCGCGGAGTTTGTGCATGAAGTGCAACTATGCTAAATCAACAACAGCGACCGTGGGTAGATTATCCATAAAATGCAACAATATAGCTCAGTAGTAGCGACCAACGCAGAAATCCTGCACAAGGTGCAACAAAACCGGGACCGTATTTTAAAAGGAAACTTTGCTGATGCAGAAAAGGTTAGTATTACTCTGCCACTTCCGAAGCTGAACAGGAATATGTCGATTTTATGAAAAGAGTAATAGAGCATCACTGGTGAAATCATTATTCACTGATGACAGAGTATTTCCTAAAAATATGAAAGAGGTGTTTATTTATGCTGAAAAAGGTAAAATTTTTAAGCTTAATTGTTTGTATGCTCGCCAGTCTTTTAGCTGTCGTTCCTTTGACAGCAAGAGCGGCGGATACAATTGTAAGCTATCCATTACCGTCGATCTATACCACGACCAGTCAATACACGGTAACAGCAGACTCTACAAATATACCGGTAATCGACACTTCGGCGATATTTGTAAACTATAATTATTGTAATTTCTCTTTTTCAGGTACTACTACAATCACAATAACAGCAAGCGAGACAATCAATACCTATAATATTTCTCCCAAAGCTTTGGGAATTACTGCAACAAAGAGCGGAAATACACTTACATTTACACTTTCATCACCAACATATCTTATAGTTAAAATCAATAATCTGAAAGATCTGGTTATTGCGGCAGATGCTCTTGAAACCAATGTTCCGGCTTCATCCGGTACAGGTATATACAATGTTAAAACTCAATACGGTGCCGACAGTACCGGTGCCGCTATGGCTACAACTGCAATACAAAACGCCATAAATGCGGCTAACGCAGCAGGTGGCGGTATAGTATACGTTCCAGCCGGTGTTTATAAGTGCGGAAACCTTGTTTTAAAAAGCAATGTTTCGGTTTATCTGGAGGGTGGTTCTGTTATAAGGGGTTCAGGAAATCCGAGCGATTACACTACCCATTTTCATAAGAATTCTCTGGGTAAGGATGGAACATGGTTTATTTACACCGAAACAAATGCAAACAATATTAAGATATACGGCAGGGGGACTATTGACGGCAATGGCCATTATATGAGAAATACAAAGAATTATTTGAACAATATTCTTGTACCCTTGCAGTGCAGCAACTTCACGGTTGACGGCATAACAATAAGAGACAGCGGGGGCTGGGCTACCATAGTTACAAGATCCAATAACGTCACATTCCAGAATACAAAGCATTTCAACAACAATGAACTTGATTATGAAAATGATGCAATAGACATTCAAGAGAGCCAGAATGTACTAATAAAGCACACGGTAGCAGTATCGGAGGATGACACATACTCATTTAAGACATGGGATGTAGCAACTACGGATATAGCTGCAAACTGGCCGGGAAGTCCTGAAAACCAGTCAAATGTAGTTGTGGATGATGCTTTGGCTTGGAGCAGATGTGGAGCATTTAAGGTTGGAGATGGAGTTAAACAGCTTCAGGATGGCATTGTTGTTAAAAACTCTTATGTATACAGGTGCTGGCGCGCTTTAGCGGTAGGTCATCTTTATGGGACTACACCAGCACAAAACATCATATTTGACAATATAGATGTAGAAGGCTTCTGGCCAAGATCCGGTGTTCACTCCAGATGGTTTGATCTTTCTGCAAAAAGCGGACCGATAAAAAATGTGGTCTATAATAATATCAATTTACGCGCTTTAGGTGAAATTTCAGTAATGAAGGGTTGGAGTGATACATTTACTGTCTCCGGAGTTACATTAAACAATGTTCGCGTCGGTGGAGTTGCGGCAACTACATTGACAGAATTGAAAATAACAGATACTAACAGCTATGCTGAAGCTCCAAAATTCAACACATTGAAATTTGAAGCGGAAGGCTATAACCTTAGTTCAGGTGTTATTTCCTATGAGGCAAGCACTGATGGTGGGCTGGATGTTGGTGGAGGGAGTAATGGCGACTATATAGCATTTAAAAATGTAGATTTTGGTAGTACAGCTAAAACAAGTATTGATTTGAAGGTTGCATCCGCTAATTCCGGCGGAAGAATAGAATTCCACTTGGACAGCCCTACAGGCACTATGCTGGGTTATTGGACGGCAGAAAGCACAGGCGGATGGCAGACATGGTCAGTCAAGAATATCTCGCTTAATGCCGGGACAGCTGTAGGAACCCATACAGTATATGTTACTTTTGTTAAGTCAGATTCAACCACAGTTGCAAATTTAACTTGGTTCCAGTTCAAATAGAATGGAAACGGTTTGATTTAATTGCAATAAGATGGATAAAGGGGTATATCAAATGATATGCCTCTACATTCAGCTAAAGTTTTTTTCTACGACTGACTAACTAACACAAAAAAACAGCAAGTCTCCTAAGTGAAGTGAAATAGGGACTTGCTGTTTGAGGTTTCAATTAATTCTTAAAGCTATGAATTGGAGCTGGGATTCGTCCGCCACGATTAACGAAGTTCGCGCAGTTGAAGCCGTTTACTGCTATAACTGGTGCATATCCGAGCAGGCCGCCAAATTCGACCAAAGGTCATAGCTTCCAGCTTCTCTAGTGTAAGGGTACCCCGCTGAGCCGCTTGAATCATGCCGTGATCTTCATTGACCGGAATTAAGGCTCTACTATTAAGCCCACCTACATAGGAGGAGGCCATTACGCCACTTTTTTTGAATAATGTCATTTAGGGCGTGTCTGAAAACTATCATTGAGTCAATTTAAAAATGGAAGCTATGTATATAAACGCGAGGATTGACTTAGCCAACTTATCGTAACGAGTGGCCACACGGCGAAAGTGTTTGATTTTATTGAAAAAGCATTCAACCAAGTGGAGTTCTTTCTACCGATCCAATCGACCTTCCATGGATGTTGACTATTCGTTTTAGGCGGAATGGTGTAAGTGGCCTGTTTAGTCGTAATCCAGTCCGAATCGCTTCTGAGCCATAGGCTTTGTCGCCAAGAATGTGACTTCCAATAATATCTAACTCCTGAAGCAATTCAATCGCTGGAAAAGAATAACTTGACCACCCGTCAGTAGAAAAGCTAGAGGGTTGCCTAATCCATCGTGGAAGATATTAGTGATCGGGATTTTGATCCTATTAGCAAACCCGAGAGTTATCTCGAATTTTATTTTGGGAAACCTGGAAGTGGAGGGAACAAGAGGACATTACATTCGTATGCAAAATATTGGGGGAAGGAAATTCCGCAGGAGTATAAAGATCGACAAAATGAATACTTTTACGAATCAGATGCTTCCAAAATTTTAGATGAATAAATAAGTATGAGAGTGATAGCATAGATTTTATTTATCAAGCTTCCTACAAAGGCATTTACAATATATTATTTATTGAACGGGCTTTCGGGGCTCAAGGGCATTTGTCTAAGTTAGTAAATGGATATATCCCACGAGCCCCCCAAATAAAGATTACGAAAAAGGTTGGCGAATCTTTAGAAAATTCACAGCATTTAATCTGCGAAGCCGGCACCGGGACTGGTAAATCATTTGGATATTTAACTCCTGCAGCTCGATGGGCTGTCGTTAATAAGAAAACAGTTATTGTCTGTACGCATACGATCCCTTTAATGAATCAAATCGTTAATGTGGAGCTGCCAAGAGTAGTTAACATTCTTAAGATGGAGAAGTTATCACTTAAGTTCCAACATGTCAAAGAAAAAGATCATTATATTTGTAATACAAAATTAGAAGCTCTCTGGCAAGAAAAGTTACGCAGTAATGATTCTGAAGCTAAACTTGTACGTGAAATTTCAAAGATGGTGAAACAAGAACGGGTTGGGGATCGTGCGGCTCTAGGATTCGATGTTGAAGACAATGTGTGAAAAAAGATTAGTGCTTCCAATTGTCCAGCCAATACTAAACCAAGCAACTGCATGTTAGAAGACCTGAAAGGAAAGATGTATACCTCCCATATAATTGTCACAAATTTCGCCTACTTCTTTAATGATCTAAAAATGAGAATGAAGACGGGGAATGGTACTCTTCCAGCATATGATGCCGTCATTTTTGACGAAGCAATCTTCAAACGAAGTGCATTTTCGGAACTCGATCATGGAAATCAAGTCGAGCTTGCTCAGCTTCGTCAAACTTTTCACCAGCAAATTGATGAAGTGTACGCTCAAGTAGGAAAGAAGATGAGAGATGATCAAGGAGGATTACTTGCCTTCAAGCTTATGACAACCAAGATTGAAATTTCCGAGGTTTGTGCTACTCTAAGCCAAGCGCAGCAGTTTCTTTGATTATATGTTCCCTAAAATGATGGTAAAGCTTCAGCAAGGATTGGGCGTTTAAATCGATCCATGAAGTGCCAAGGCGCTTTTATCATTCTAGATAACAGGATCTTAACCAAGAGATATGGGGGAAGAGTCATTCGTAGTCTCCCAAAGTGTCAATATTCAAGAAAATTAGTGGATATCATTCACATACTACCTTGCTAAAGAAAGGTTATTGATTCTTATGATGGGAAGAGCTCACTTAGCCATAAGTACCGGAGTTACTATTTCGATCTTAGGGTTAGCCGATTATAAAATAACAGTACCCGTAGTCGCTGTAATTGTGGTTAGTTCTCTTCATCCAGATATCGATGAACCTAATTCACTTTTAGTATCAAGAGTACTCCCAACATCCTTGCTTCGTCTTCTGCAGGGCGTACTTATCACACTTGCTGCATTCTAAACAGTATTTTCTTTGTCCTGACTGTAGTTGTGAATACGGTTTGAATTCAAGCAAAGAATTAATAGAGAGAACTTATTTCATAAGGGCTTTTGAGATTCTTTCAAATAGAAATATGGATAATTTAACCTGGCCAGAAAAAGAAAAAATATTTGGATTAAAGCGAAATAGTATTCTGAGAATTATTGCTAATGAATTTATTACTGTGATGTTAACAGCGATCTCTTCAATTCAAACAGAAAATGACTTCGCTGACATGGCTTTGAGTGTGCTCGTGAAATGGTAGAACAAAATATTATTTATCGTGAAGCAATGTTTGATTACACAGCTTGCTATGGACGTAGAGGAATTCCACTAAAAACTGTTATGAATGGCTTTGCTAAAGGCTTAAAATTAGTAAAACAAAAGTTTAATAATATTGATATACGTTTCATTGCAAACCTCGATAGAACAGCTCAAGTTAAGGATAACTGTAAATATATTCAAGAGTTAGTGAAGTACAGAGATATGATTTCATTGATTGCTGTGGGAATGGATATGCAAGAACTTGGACATCCGGCTCATCGGCAAGCTGAGGCTTTTGCTGTTGCAAAAGAAAATGGATTCTTTATTACGGGTCATGTTGGTGAAGAAGTTGGTCCAGAAGGTATTTGGGATGCCATCCAATCGATACCATTTGATAGAATAGATCATGGTGTTCGTGCTGTAGAGGACGAAAAGTTATTAGAATGGTTGGCAGATAAAAAAATATTACTTACTCTATGTCCAGCTTCTAATATAAGCTTAGAAGTATATCCGTCGTGGGATAAATATCCAATCAAAAAATTAATAGACAACGAAGTAAAAGTATGCATTAATTCTGACGACCCACCTTGTTTTCACTATGATCTAACAGGAAATATTATTAAAATCCTTGGGGCGGGTCCTGATGGACTCAACTCCATTTTATATCTTGTTCGTGGACAGAAACTTATTCTTGTAGCACGGATATTCAGGCAAATCTATAAATTCAACCCGTGTAATTGCTTCTCACCTGGCACACTGGTGAATAACCAAGAAGGTGCCAAGCCGATTGAACAGGTTCAAGTTGGTGATATGGTCTGGTCCAATAATCCAGATACTGGAATATCCATATAGGTGAAGAGATACTAACGACCACTGATTTGCATCCCTTCTGGATGATAGGCAAAGGATGGGTGTTGGATTAAACTATAATCAGGTCGCACTTACGAATGAAGGAGTTAAAGCTTTGCATGAAATAAGAAAAGATTTAATAGAAGGAAAGATAGCACTTGGAAGAGTGAAATAATACTGTTGGAGGTACACATGAAAATATTGCAGTGGGGGTTTGAAGCGGATAAATACGAGACTGTTTCTTTCCCGAACCCACTCTAAAAAGCTCATCTTCTTATCATTCATCTGTTATTCTCCCATTTGAGTTCGTAATGTTCACTATCTTAATGCAAGTGAACCGAGTTCACAAGTCTAGGAATAATAGAGAAATTGGGCTTATGCTAAACTAGGGATCTTCAGAAGTAGTTATGGCGGAAACCTATTCGGGGGGGTATTTGTTTTACTTACTGACGTATTGTCATTTGTTGGATTTTTTTATTAATATGGTTTTCCAAAGAAAAATAGTTTGTGATTTTTGGGGGAGTAGAAATTTTGGATATGATGAACATACTGGTTGAAGAACGCCATTGTCCTTTATGTAAAGAATTGAATCGTTGTGGCGCTGAAAGCGATGAATGTTGGTGTTTCCATACAGAAATTCCACTCGAATTGCAAGAACAGATCCCGGAAGAACTGAGAGGGAAAGCTTGTATCTGCCAAAAATGCGTAGAAGCATTTAATAAACATTAACCGGGATTTTAATTAACTCTCGACGAAAACCGTATTTTCATTGTATATAATTAAAGTGTAATCTAAAAAAATAATGGAGGCGCAGATGAGGAAGCCAATAATTGCAGTAGATATGGATGATACAATTTGCCATCTAGTGAAGCGAGCCATATACCATAATAATAATGATTTTCCCACGCATCTGCTGCGGTATGAGGAAATGCTTGATTGGAATACGGATCATTTACGTCATCCGGATTGTACACAAGAGATTTTCTATGGGCGGCCCGGTCTGTATGAAGAGCTTGAACTGTTTGACGAACATGTCGTAGGAGAAATGGAGAAGTTGCATAACGCTTATGATGTAATTATTGTTACGGCAGCCCAACCCCAGTCGGTGGTGGAAAAATGGAACTGGCTGCAGAAGCATATGCCGTTTATTCCGATTGAAAATTTCTTTACCTGTAAGCGAAAAAATCTTATTAACTACGATCTATTGATCGATGACGGGGTGCATAACCTGGTTCCGGCATTGCAGGGGGGAAGAAAAGTGCTTTGTATTCCGCATCCATGGAATTTGCGGGCCCGTGAACAATATGCTTTTCCATTATTGACCTCATGGGAAGGTGCAAAAGAGAAGATAGATCAGATGTTAGGACGTCAAGAGAATGAATGAGACTGTTTTTTATAGATGATGTACAGAAAAATATCCTCCGCCAATAAATGAAGGTATCCCATTAGCCATTGTGGCTTTTGAGATACCTTTTTTATGTCTATTGCAGAAGTGCAATTTCATTATTATGCTCTGGATGTAAATATGTTGAATTAGTGACATTTCGATTCTTGGACTCTTTTCTTTGTATATTATTGTATATAAAAGGAGTGGACATAGTAGTGAGAACAATCGGAATTGATTTAGGAACGACCTATAGTCTTGCTGCTTATTGGGACGGCAGTCAGGCTGTAATTATTCCCAATGTACTCGGGGAGCATGTAACACCCTCGATTGTTAGTGTAGATGCAGGGGGAGAAGTATTAGTTGGAAGAATCGCACAAGAACGACTGATTACACATCCACAGTTAACTGCCTCGACTTTTAAGCGCTTTATGGGATCAGCAAAAAAATACACGCTAGGTACGATGACTTTTACTCCTGAAGAGTTATCTTCTTTTGTTCTGCGGTCACTGAAAGAGGATGCGGAAAATCATCTAGGTGAGTCCGTAACGAAAGCTATAATCAGTGTTCCGGCTTATTTCAATGATGTTCAGCGGAAAGCAACGAAGAAAGCGGCTGAGCTGGCCGGTTTACAAGTAGAGCGGCTTATTAGTGAACCTACGGCGGCAGCACTCGCTTATGGTCTGCATCAGAATCAGGAGACTTCATTTCTTGTTTTTGATCTGGGTGGAGGAACCTTTGATGTGTCAATTCTGGAGCTTTTCGAAGGGGTAATGGATGTTAAGTCGATTGCCGGAGATAACTATCTAGGCGGGGAAGATTTCACGGAGATACTAGTGGCCTATTTTATCCAAAAGAATAAGCTGGACGCGGAATCGTTAACACCAATAACGAGGTCGATGTTGTATAAGCAGGCAGAGCAGAGTAAACGAATTCTTGGTACAGAGTCTGCTGCGACTATGCGGATAGTTATTAAAGAGGAAGAATACGTGCTGACTATAGATCGCTTAGAGCTTGAGCAATTGGTGCAACCGTTACTAATACGTCTAAGGCAGCCGATAGAAAGAGCATTGCGGGATGCTTCTTTGCAGCCTTCCGATCTGGATGGGATTGTGATGATTGGGGGGGCGACTAAAATGCCTCTGATTAAGCAAATTATCAGCCGTATGTTCGGGAAAATGCCTTATGCGAATATCAGCCCAGATGAGACAGTCGCACTGGGAGCTGCGGTTCAGGTGGCCCTGAAGCAGCGTGATCAAGCGCTGGACGAAATGATTTTGACGGACGTTTGCCCCTATACATTAGGGACCAGTGTTCTGCGTAGAGGTTCAAGTGGACAAACGTCATCTGGACATTACTTTCCGATCATTGAACGTAATACTCCGATTCCTGTTAGCCGGGTAGAACGTCTATATACAGCTGCAGATAATCAAAAGATCATAAGTGTGGATGTGTATCAGGGGGAGAGTCCTCGCGTTGAAAATAATCTTTTCCTGGGAGAAATGGAGTTTCAGATTCCGCAAGCACCTCGGGGAGAAGAAAGTATTGATGTCAGATATACATATGATGTGAATGGGATTCTTGAGGTGGAGGTTACAACAGTTTCAACAGGTCAGAAGCATCAGATGATCATCGAGCAAAATGCTGGTGCAATGACGAAAAAGCAAATTGAAGCTCGTTTACTGGAACTGCGGAGTATCAAAATTCATCCGCGTGAGCGTACCGAGAACAGGCTTCTGCTTGCTAGAGGTGAGCGTTTATATGAAGAGGTGCTTGGGGACCAACGGAAGTTTATCGCACAGTGTCTGAAAGTATTCGAAGATGCTTTATATACTCAGAACGAGAAAGTGATTGAAAAAGCGGCACAAGCTTTCAATGAGCAATTGGCGGAAATTGAAGGGTGGTCATACTTCACATGACAATCTGGAGTATGTTGGAGATTGAACCCACAGATGAACTAGCGATCATCAAGAAGGCCTATGCCAAAAAACTGAAATCGCATCACCCTGAAGATGACCCTGAAGGATATCAGCAGCTTAGAGAAGCTTATGATACAGCTGTGAAATGGGCCCGCTCCGGGCAGCGCATAGCAAGCACTGTCCCTTCATTGGTAGGTGAGGATAAGAAAGAAATAGCAGAAGCAATATCAAAAGAAATAGAAAAAATGGTGATACAAGCAGAAAAAGTAATACGAGTAGATGAAGCTGAGGAGGAAGAAGGCGAGGAAAAAGCAGAAGGGGCAACTTCTATACCTCATGAAAACGAGTGGGCGCTGGTTCGCCCTCTTCCCATTCAGCTTGATGCTGATCTTCAAGAACAGCCAGCAGATATTTTTGACAGACAAATTAGGGTACTGTATGCGGATTTCTCGCGCCGGATTAAACAAGCTTCGTGGCATTCACTTTTGAATGAAGATTTCATGTGGAGTATAGAGCATCGTGATCGGCTAAGGGACAAGCTTATGTTGTTCCTTGATCAGCATCGGAATTTGCCTCATGCCGTATGGGAGGCGTTGGATTCATTTTTTCATTTTCGTGAGGACAAGGAAATATTTCTTCAACGTTATGATAATAAGTTAGTCGAGTACATACTAGGGCAGGTCGACGGAAGTTTGGAGATGCGTTATGAGTGTTTCCTTTTGCAGGAGTCTCTTGAGTTCGACATAGAACACTATCTAAATCTGAGGCAATCCGCTCAATTCATGCTGATGGAGGATAAACATACTGAAGCTGGCCAACTCCTCGACGAAGCAAATAAGCTGTTTCAGAATGATCCGGATCTGCAATTATTGCGAGCTAAGTATTGTCTGGATACTGCTGATTATATGGAAGCGCTGGTGTGCTTGGACCGAGTAACCACTATGTGGCCTAACGAAAGAGACGGTTACTTATTAAGAGGGCGGCTTCTCTACTATTTGCAGCGTTATGAGGAAGCGATGAAGGATTGTGAATATTTGTTGCAAGAGGATGCTGGAAATAGAGATGTGCAATGTTTAATTCTGGAATGTAAGATTGCATGTTCTCAAATTGAGGAAGCTCTTACACAAACGGAGACTAATGAGCCTAAAAAGGACGAGTTCATTCATTTTCGTTACCTTGCGAATAAGTCCATGTTGAAGAACAAAAAACTGTATCCACAACGTCTTCGTATCTCTTCGCTAGTAACCATTGGAAAGAACATTATAGGGCCTATATTATTCTATCTATTGGTTTTCCTGAAATTAAGCTGGTTCTATATTTTGGTATATACCATATGTTATTTTTCAGTTTCTGAGCTTCCCCCGCTTGTCAATGCGGTGTTCATTCTTATTATTCTATGGAAAATCAGGAACATTTGCAAAACAGCATACTTATTCTCGAACTAATATCAGGAGGCTCTACATGCTGAAGGAATACAATGTTAAGCAAAGAAAACGATTGGAAATGTATTTCCGCTGTCTTTCCTCTACCTGCATACGTGGTCTCTTAGGGAGATACTATGTGGTTTATGAGTTTGATTTCAGTAATGTCTTCTTCAAAAGAGGATTAATCAAAAATGCTTGTGAAAGATGGAATATCGAGGATGCTAACTCCTTTCATCGCCAAATTCGCTGGCTTTTAGAAGATGGCAACCGTGCAGAATATAGATCTTTACATGCTCGTTTAGCCACAATTTCCGAAACCTCACGCAGTAAATATCTTGAGGCACATAAGGATCATGAGGATTTTGTTAATCTGAAGGTTGTTGCACAAGGAATACATCAGTTGCCTTCTGGTGACATTTCTGCTTTTGGGTTAGCTTGGGTAATTTATCTGAGCCGGATTGGTTATGTTGAGGATTATTTGAAGAAGGAAGAAGCCTGGGAATACAAAATAGAAGCAGCAAGGCAGCTACAAGAACGTTATAGCAGTTGGGCGGATTATTATATAGCCTATTCCTTGGGCAGCAAATTTTCATTAGTACAATCCGGCGGATTAGATAATCTTTTTGAGACGGGATTGCAGAAGCTCATGCGAAATAGCAGCATTCTATACAGGGAAGCCGTTTGGGGGCAAAATCTGCAGCCGGAAGCCACTTAGTCCGTACTTAGGTAATTAATACCTATTGAATACCTATAGAATACCTATCCCGTGTAGCTTAAGGACCCAAAGGACGCTATTTGCAAATTTATAGCCCTTTGAGCCGGTTTTCGGACTCCAGTGCAGCTATTCCTTGAGGAAGGGGTCTTTTGTGGTGTTTTTCATGTCAATAGTGGCTATGCGGTCCGTTAGGATTCCAAATGGGGGATAATGCCGCATATAAGGTCAGCTGTGTCCGATAGGCTATGTCGTAAGTGTAAATGTGATATAAGCAAACGAAGTTTAGTGTTACAACACGAGCAAAGGTTTCGCTCAACGGATCAGATCAAAGAGCAAGCTAAAAGTAAGACGCAGCCGGAAGACCAAACAGTAAAACCAAACAGTAAAATCCAACAATAAACAATAAGACCAAACAGTAAACAGTAAACAGTAAACAGTAAACAGTAAACAGTAAACAGTAAGACTAAAAACCAGCAGTAAAACACAACAGTAAAACCAAACAGTAAAATCCAACAATAAACAATAAGACCAAACAGTAAACAGTAAACAGTAAGACTAAAACCCAACAGTAAAACCCAACAGTAAAACCCAACAGTAAAACCCAACAGTTTATCCAAAAAAGAGGGAGTTCCAGCTGCTATAACATAGCTTTTGGAATTCTCTCTTTTTGTGATGCCGGATTAATCTTGACAGGATCTGATATTTGTATATAATTGGAATAGACCGACGGTCGGTCGGTAGAATGGAGGACGTTTCAGATGAGAATTTCCAAAGAAGCGGAAGAACGTAGAAATGAAATATTGGATACAGCAGAAATGCTGTTTTTTACGAAAGGGTATACCAAAACGACAGTGAATGATGTCTTGCAGGCTATAGGTATTGCGAAGGGGACCTTCTACTATTATTTTAAATCGAAGGAAGAGGTCATGGATGCTGTAGTGCTGCGATTTATTGATGTTGGTGTAGCAACCGCTAAGCAAATTGCTGCAGATCCTAAGCTGACCGTTCATGAAAAGCTGCTGCAAATCATTATGGCGCAAAAGCCGGATACGGACAGAAAAAGCCAAATGATTGAGCAGTTCCATCAGGCTGATAATGCACAGCTGCACCAGAAAAGCTTGGTGGAAACCATTTTACGGCTAACTCCTGTTTTGACGGAGGTCATTGAGCAGGGCATAGAGGAGGGACTGTTTCACAATCCGTATCCCCGGGAGACGATGGAATTTCTATTGATCACCTCTCAATTTCTTTTTGATGAAGGTATATTCAAGTGGCAGCCTGAGGAAATCATCCAGAAGATAAGAGCTTTTATCTATACGATGGAAATTACGCTGGGGGCGGAGAAGGGCAGCTTCGACTATGTGTTTCAAATGTTTGAGTAGGGGAGAGGGAATATTCTGAACAACAAATCCTTCGGAAATTTTATGATCATTTGGATGGGGGAGTGGATATCCAGTATTGGCAGCGGGTTGACGGCTTTCACCTTAGGGGTTTATGTGTTCCAGATGACGCAGACTGCCTCTAGCGTGGCACTTTTAACCTTATGTGCTTTTCTCCCTTCCATTGTGCTCAGTCCTTTTGGCGGCGTGTTAGCGGATCGGTTTGATCGTCGATTGATGATGATAGCAGGGGATTTGTTATCTGCTTTTGGACTAGTATATGTTCTCATCATCATGCTGCTGGGTGAACCTCATTTATGGCAGATTTGTCTAGGCGTGACGTTTAGTTCGATTTTTGTATCCTTGCTTGAACCTGCCTACAAGGCTACCATTACAGATTTATTAACAGAGGAGCAATTTGCCAAGGCTAGTGGTTTAGTTCAGCTTGCTGCGTCCTCAAAATATCTTCTTTCCCCTATCCTTGCCGGGATTTTGCTTAGCTTTATGGATATAAAAACTATCCTGCTTATAGATATCTCAACCTTTCTAGTTACAGTTCTTGCAGTGATGGCTGTTCGCAGGAATCTACAGACTGAACACAGAGTCCCAACGAATCAGTCGTTTGTAAAAGATTTGAAGGAGGGCTGGGATGCTCTTATTTACACGAAAGGTGTACTGCAGCTTACGATCATTTTGTCTGTCGTTACTATTTATGTGGGTTTTCTCCAAACCTTATATACGCCTATGCTTCTACCCTTTACGGATACGAAAACTCTAGGCACGGTAGTGTCTGTAAGTGCTATAGGGATGTTGCTCGGCAGTCTGATTATTGGAGTTTTTAGCATCGATCGTAAATATATTAAAGTATTAGCGCTCGGCCTAGGATTCGCCGGACTGTTTTATTCATTGGTGGGTCTGACCACGAATGTTGCTTTTATTACAGCTGCTGGCTTTTTATTTTTTGCAACGTTGCCTTTTGTTAATACCAGTGCTGACGTTATGATTCGCAACCATATCCCAAATGACACACAGGGGCGGGCATGGGGGATCATTGGCATTTTATCACAACTCGGTTATGTGGCTGCGTATGCTTTTGCTGGCATATTGGCTGATCAAGTGTTTAATCCTCTTTTGCGAGAGGGAGGTCTGCTTACTTCATCAGTAGGTAAGGTGATAGGCACAGGGGAAGGACGGGGAATCGGCTTATTATTTATCATCTCTGGTTTGCTCATCATTATTATGGCATTTGTGATCCCCAGAATGAAATCAATTCGCTGCCTTGAACATGAATAATTGAATTCCGTATTAGAGAGGAGAAGGCCCGTCAATGCTGCTACGAATTGTAAAAAGAGACCTTCAACGCAATAAAATCATTACCTTCGGATTATTTGTGTTTATCATGTTATCGGCTTTGCTTGTTGCTTCTGCGTCGCAAGTGATTATGGAATTGTCGGGGTCCTTGAATCAGCTATTGATTAAATCCAAAGCCCCTCATTTCGTGCAGATGCACGCAGGACAAATCGACAGCTCAGCAATCGAGAGCTTTACAACTACTAATCCACTGGTGAAAGATCAACAAACCGTAGAGATGCTTAACTTGGATGGATCTAACGTTTATCTAGGCAGTAACCAAGGCTCGGAAGCAAACAGCGTGATGGATATCGGCTTTGTAGAGCAGAATCCTTCGTTTGATTTGCTGCTGAATTTAGAGAACAAGGTGATTGAGGTATCGGCAGGAGAAATCGCTGTCCCCATTTATTATATGAAGCAAAAGAATTTGAAAATCGGCGACGTAGTTAGCATTCTAGGTGAACAGTTCGATAAAAAGTTTGTGATTACTGATTTTGTAAGGGATGTCCAAATGAATCCAGCCATGGTCAGCTCCAAACGATTTGTCGTAAATACTGCTGACTTCATAGCGCTGAGACAGAAGCTGGGTGAACCTGAATACCTGATTGAATTTCAGCTTACGGATCTATCCAAGCTCAATGATTTCCGCAATGAGTATCAATCCTCAAATCTGCCCAATAAAGGCCCCTCTATTGACTATCCTTTATTTAAAACGCTGAATGCACTGACGGATGGGATTATCGCAGTTGTTATTATTTTGGTAAGTGTTCTGCTGATGCTGATTGCTATTTTATGTCTCAGATTTACGATGATCGCTACCTTGGAAGAGGATTACAGAGAGATAGGTGTCATGAAAGCGATTGGGATCACGCAGCAAGATATTCGCAGCATTTATTTAGCAAAATATATCGTGATGGCAGCCGTCGCCTCTGTATGTGGATATTTACTGTCTTTAGGTGTGGTGCGTTTGTTTACAGCCAATATTACTTTGTATTTGGGCGTTGCTCCTGCCAGTATCCTTCAATATTTTGTTCCTGTCCTGGCGGTAGGTTTGATCTTTGGAGTTGTTGTATTCTTTTGCCGGATGATTCTTAGACGCTTTAATCGCATCACGGTTGTAGAAGCTTTACGGTCAGGTACGAGGGGTGAAGCAAGGATTAACACAAGCAGATTTTCACTTAGTAAGCGTAAATTTGTTAACGTGAATGCTTTTCTCGGGGTAAAAGATGTTTACGGGCGCTTCACCATGTACGGATTATTGTTCTTCGTATTTGTGATCAGTTTGTTTATCGTTCTAGTGCCAGTGAATATATTGAATACCCTTCAGTCTCCCCGGTTTGTTTCTTATATGGGCGTCGGTCAGAGTGATATTCGCATAGATTTGCAGCAATCGAACCAAATAGAGAAGCGTTTTAATGAGATGATAACCAAGCTTGAAAATGACCCGGACATCTCTAAATTATCTCCACTGATTACTTCTAGATTTAAGGTATTAGGTAGTGATGGTGTATGGGAATCGCTAAATGTTGAAACCGGTGACTTTACTATTTTTCCGCTCTCGTATGTTCATGGAGGAACTCCTAGCAGTGCAAGTGAGATCGCTCTTTCTGACCTGAACGCCAAGGAACTGAATAAAAAGGTGGGGGATACCGTTCTTTTAGAGGTTGCTGGGGTGGCAAAAAAATTGACTGTTAGCGGGATCTATCAGGATATAACTAATGGTGGCCGAACCGCAAAAGCGCAATTGTCATATGATCCGAAGACGGTTCTCTGGTATGTAGTAGCTTTGGATGTGAACCCGGGAATTTCCGTCCAGGCAAAAATGGATCAGTACACCAAATTATTTTATCCAGCAAAAATCACTCATCTGCAAAGCTATTTAGCTCAGACATTAGGAAATACAATTCGCCAATTGAAGCTAGTTACAGGCTTATCCATCGTTATCGCATTTTCGATTTCGGTATTGATTACCTCTTTATTTCTGAAAATGCTGCTTGCCAAGGATTCTTCGCAAACCGCTATTTTGAGAAGTGTTGGCTTTACGTTAGGAGATATTCGTAGGCAGTATCTGGTAAGGATGCTGATAATATCAGGGCTGGGCGTCATTCTTGGTACTTTTGCGGCTAACACTCTCGGGCAAAAAATTGCTCAAATGCTAGGCTCTTTTATGGGTGCTTCTAAGATACAGTTTGTAATCAATCCGGCGGTAGCCTATCTTATTCTTCCGCTACTTTTCATGCTGATTGTAGCGCTCACCACCGTAACAAGCACGATCTCAATGAGAAAATCCAGTATAGCCAAACTAATTGTCGAATGATAGGAGGTGGCAGAATGTTCATATTAGAGACGAAGGGGTTAAAAAAAAGTTATTCAACAGGGCAAGGAACTCCGCAGTCGATATTAAAGGATGTTCAGCTTCAGGTGTCACAGGGGGAATTCATAGCTGTCATGGGACCTTCTGGTTCAGGAAAATCAACATTGCTGTATACGATCAGCGGGATGGATAAGTTGACAGCGGGAAGTGTTATTTTTAAAGGGCAGGAGATCAGCGGAGTTTCAGAGAACGAATTAGCCGGACTGCGCTTAAAGCATATGGGCTTTATTTTTCAGCAAATGCATCTGTTAAAAAACTTGAATATCCGCGACAATATCATCCTGTCTGCTTATCGGGCGAGAACCAGCAGCCGTAGAACTATCAATAAAAGAGCAGCCGAGTTAATGAACAAAACAGGAATTGCTACGCTGGCTGAACGTGATATTACACAGGTGTCAGGAGGACAATTGCAAAGAGCAGCAATCTGCAGAGCACTCATTAATCAGCCAGATATATTGTTTGGCGATGAGCCAACCGGGGCGCTTAACTCAAAAGCAGCTAGTGAAATCATGGACATATTAGCAGATATTAATCAATCAGGAACAACGCTTATAATCGCCACACATGATGCTAAAGTCGCTGCTCAAGCTGAGCGTGTCTTATATATGCTAGATGGCAGCATTGCAGCTGAGCAACGGCTTGGAAAATATAATCGCGTAGATGGTGAATTGAAAAGGCGGGAGGAGAAGCTTGCGGCCTGGCTATTAAAGCTGGGATTCTGATTGGGGATCTAGCGCTGTACGAATGTCAAACAACGTTTTACAGTTTAATATCTGCCCAGCACTAAAACCTATTTTATATGCAATAATAACCACTCAATGCGAAGGCATTAAACAATTAAAAAAACTATTAACGCACCTCGATCATTGCTGATATAAACCGAACAAAAAAGCAATTGCCCCGGCACATCCGGATAACTGCAATTGCTTTTTTATTCACTTACTAATTCTTTAGAAAGCTTACGGCACTACGTAGATATTGGGTTTAGACACAGTGGGCATACCGTTGCCTAGGAAAAATCCTGTGTGCGGAGGTTGATTGTAAGCTGTATTCTGCCAGGCAATGCTCAACCGATATACTGGATCATGCATTAAGGTATATATTTTATTAGTGGTGATGTTCGTAGTTGTATAGATTCGTAGAGCCGAGTTATCGGACTTTCTCCAGATAGCCTCTTCGCGCCAGTCTCCAAGCAGGTCGGCCTGTAGGCTTGGCGTTGCTTTGGTACTATTGTTGGATGCTACGCTCGCTCCGGTTAATAAATTGGTAACGGAGTTACTTGCAGGGTTCCATTTATCAATCTTGACACCATCCAGCAGTTCGCGGGACAAGTCGCCATCCCACCAGATTCCAAAATTCACAGAAGGCATTGTGCTGCTTATTTTGGTGCCTGTAATGGAGTATAGGCCAACACCGTGAGCCCATACCTCTTCCCCGGGATAATTGGGATCAATATCGGCAGCCATCCCCCGGCCGGTATCTTTTCCCGTGTATACACCCCATAAGACCGTCCCGTTTGCAGCATCCCATACCGCAGCGCCATAGGGAGAACTAGTATTTTCCATGACTTTAAAAACTTCGAGACCGGGGCGGTTCGGATTTAAATCGCCTACATGCAGCGCGTCTCCATGACCCAGCCCTGTATTGTATAAGGTCGCACCGTTATTATCAATGGTTAAGGCACCATAAATGATCTCATCCTTACCATCGTTATCCACATCGGCTACACTTAAGCTATGATTACCTTGACCGGCGGTTCCAGCATTGGTGGAGCTATTGCTATCAAAGGTCCATTTACGAGTCAAAGCACTGCCATTCCAGTCAAAAGCTACAACGACTGTGCGTGTATAATAACCACGTGCCATAATGATGCTTGGATGTACTCCATCCAGATAGGCTACTCCTGCTAAAAAGCGGTCTACTCGATTGCCGTAATTGTCACCCCAACTGGATACCGTTCCTCTGGCAGGAACATAATCAATTGTGGTTAAGGCTTTCCCCGTTTGTCCGGAAAATACACTCAGATATTCAGGTCCGGTCAGGATATATCCACTGGAATTGCGATAATCTGCACTTGCGTTTCCAATGGTTACGCCAACTCCGTCAACCGTACCGTCTGCTGTTTTGCAGACTACTTCGGCTTTACCATCACCATTGAAATCATAGACTAGAAATTGAGTGTAATGTGCGCCAGCCCGAATATTTTTGCCCAGATCAATTCGCCATAGCCGAGTTCCATTCAGCTTATAGGCATCCAGATAGACGTTGCCAGTATAGCCACTTTGCGAGTTGTCTTTGGAATTGGAAGGATCCCACTTCAATACGATTTCATATTCCCCGTCACCGTCTAAGTCACCCACGCTGGCATCATTGGCACTATAGGTATAACTTACGCCATCTGGCGTAGTGCCGCCAGCCGGAATCTGAATTGGAACGTCCAAATAATTGTTGGCCCATACATTTGCTGCTGGAGAATCAGATTGCTCAATACCGCCAACGATTGCTCGAACTGTATAGCTAGACGAAGCTGTGCCGGCGTTATCCTGATAATTCGTGCTGTCCGTGATTGGGGTAACGTTTACTTTTGTGCCATTGCGGTATAAATTAAAAGAAACCGACAGTTCTTCTGTTCCGAGTAGCCGCCAGCTCACAAATACACCGCTGGATACCTTCACTGCTACTAGTCCCCGATTTAGCTTTTCCGCTTGCCGGGCAGCTGCTGCCGACACAGAGGAAAGAGAGCCAAAAGCTGCCGTCCCTAAGGTAAAGACTAAAAACCAAATGATTACAAGATACCCTGATTGATGTAACCGCTTACTCATTAACGAAGCCTCCTTTTCATTTTTGGTTCACGAGGGTTACACAGGATGTCATAGTGAACAGTACATAATATTTCATAAAGATAAAAATATGTTTTAAATTTACTTGAACCATTTTATATGAGTACGGCTTCACTCACACGGAAAGGAATACATAACATGGAAAATATGAGCTATAATTTAAAATTCGCAACACTTTGTGCCAAATATAATCTGGGTCTGTTGATGAATGAACCTGAACCGATAACAGGTGGACTCTTGCACAGAATGTATCGCCTGCAAACGGATAAAGCGCAATACGCAGTAAAGGCCTTAAATCCTCAAATTATGCAACGAGATACAGCCATGTCTAATTATATTTTTTCTGAAATGGTTGCGAATCTGGCTTATCAAAAGGGGATCCATGCTGTTCCGGCAATCGTATCTAATGGCAGTAGTATGCACGAGGTTGAGGGGCAATTTTATTTATTGTTTCCATGGGTTCAGGGGAAGGCATTACCTTTAGGTGAAATAGATTTAGATTGTTGTAAAAAGATTGGGGCAATTCTTGCGCAGCTCCACATCATCGATTTCTCACAGGGAACGGATGATCATCACTTTGAAACGCTTATAGCGTCTAATGCTGCAGTTGCCAATTGGAAAGAGCTTGCTCTCAAAGGAGAGCAGCAGCGTGCAGAATGGTCAAGCTTGCTGGCAGATCACCTGCATAAGATAGAGAATTGGGAGGCATTGATTCATTCTTCAGCGAGTCTATTGACGAATCAATATGTTATCAGCCATCGGGATTTAGACCCCAAAAATGTCTTGTGGGATGAGCAGAAAGTTCCGATAATAATCGATTGGGAAGCAGCAGGACCTATTCATCCGACAGTAGAGCTGATAGATGTAGCTTTATATTGGTCAGGTTCTGAATCGGGAGATTTAAGCAAAAAGGCATTCTCAAATTTGATTAACAGCTATCTGGAGCATGGCGGAGAGATTTATGCGGATTGGCAGGTTGTGCTCAACTATGGCTTTTTGGGAAAATTAGAATGGTTAGCTTACAATATCAGACGTTCGCTAGGACTGGAGAGCTCGGATGACGCAGAACGGGAGCTGGGTACTTGTGAGGTAATCCGTACGATTAATGCATTACAGAACTATGCAGATTTTATTCCACAATGTTTATTATGGTTGGGAGATTTAGATAACCGTCACTACCTTTGGTGAGGATCATTTAGCAGGCCAACCTGCCAGGGAGTTTTATCGGAAATTTGGATTTAGTCCTTTGCAGGAATATGTTCCCGATGGACCGGATGGGGGTTCACGCCAAAAGTTTAAACTGACTGTAAGTTAAAAAGGAGGACTTATGAAGAAGTTTATAGTTATATCTGGCGTCTCGCTATTTTTGCTGGCGATTTCTTTTAACCCATTGTTCAACTATATACGTGAAAACAGGCAGGAAAGCAGATATGACTCCATGGGATGAAGAGGAGAAAGCCCCGCCTGGTGATATTGTCAAAGTTCAGTTCTTATTAAATGATCAAAAAATCTCCACCCCTGATGAAATATGGCTATCCAATCGGGACAGAGGCAGCAGATATTTTTCGTGGATAGATATTCTCACAGTAAAGGACCGAAAGACTGGTGAGGAACAAGTAAGTATAGTCCAAAGACTGACCGATGATAGTCAACCCATGGAAACAAGAAAATGGAAAATCATCACGATTGCACAAAACGGAGATGTAGACGAAGAGGTTCTCAGCTATGCGCAAAGAAGCAACAATCATTTAGGTGTCAAGCTAATCGAGTTCTCCGGTACCTCCCTTATGGGTATGGGGTATTATTCAGATGTTACTAAGGCCTATCCTAGTATTTTCTTCCCACTCCTATTTCCGTTTCTAACTGGAATAGCGGGTCTCCTGTTATTGATTTTTCTGGTTGTTCTATTACTGTTTGAGCTTCATCTTAGACGCGTTATTAGAAAAAGAGGGCGATAAAGAACACAGGATACATTCTGAAATTACTTGTAGTTTCGAATTACCTTTAATTTAGTGATAGTTGATAAGGCAAACAGCAGCAGTAAGACTCCGATTGAACCCATGACAGGACCAGGGCTGAAGAGATCAGACAAGAACGAGACAGCAGTAAGACCAATGGATGGGGCTACACTCATGATAGAACCTAATACACCGAACACCCTACCCTGGATGTCTTCTGAAACTTCCAGCCTAAGGATTGTATTAATCAGCAACGTGGAGAATGAGAACATGAAGCCAATCACAAGAATGATAGGAATGGCAATCGCAGCGGAAGTGACGAATGATAACAGGAGGTACAGGGGACCGAGACATAGCAGTCCAGTCATAATAAGGAAACCTCTGTTTTTCAATTTGGAGCCAAGCAGCAAGATCAGTCCGGACCCGATCATATAACCAAGTGGAATACAGGCTTCAATAAGTCCAAACTGAAAGGGAGTGGAATCCCACACTTTGACGGCCATAACCTGCGTCAACATCAGGGAGGGGACAAAAAATAAGGTTAAGGTAGGAAGCATAATCATAACGGCGCGTGCGAAAGGATACCTCCAAATATAGCGAATTCCATCAACCAGATCCTGTGTGAATTTCCGTTCTTTCTTGGGTGCGTTATTTAATTGAGTTGGCAAAGGAAGGGAGCGAACTGCTAAAACGAGCAGAAAGGAGAGGAAAAATGTAACTCCATCAAATAAAATAGCGTCGGCTGCTCCAAAACTCGCTACGAAAATACCACCGGCTGAATAACCAATAGTCCGGCAGATGTTTTCAGACAAGTTCAACAATCCTACCGCTTTTTGTAGATGTTCTTTACCAACAACAGTAGTGATAGAAGCTTGGTATGCCGGGGACTGGAATAAAGCTGAAACGGTCGTAAGACCCGTCAGTATAGCGACTATAATGAACGATGTAGAGGGCAGGGAAATGGCTAAAGCAAGTGTCACTACGAGTCCGCAACTTATCAGATCGGTGATCAGCATGAGGGTTCGACGATTGACCCTATCCGCAAAAGTTCCCCCTATCGATCCAAGTAAAGAACTGAGCACTAAATTGATTATCGTGATGATGGCAATCATTTTGGCGCTGCCGGTCGTTTGCAGTACCCATAAACTTAAAGCAATACTATGAAAAGTGTTACCGAATAAGGAAATGGAGTACGAACTGAGTAGCAGCAGGAATCTCCGATTTCCCCAAAGAGAGGGATGAGCTTGAACAGCAGGGGGAACTTGTTTCACTAATACAGGATCAGGCATAAGTTATGCTCCCTTCAACTTAAACGCTTAAGTGAATAGACAAAAAAATTATTCTACAAAATAACAATTATTTTCTTGTGCGGAGTAGTCAGAATGATGCAATAATTTGTCCATGAGTTCAAATGCAGTAGCCGCTTTATCCCCTGTGAAAATGAATTTATGAACGTCATCGCCTAATATTTCCGGACAATTGCAGGTGCAAAGCACAGAGAGTTGTTCGAACCTCCCGTTTTTTTCAACGTAACTTCCAATAAACTCATTAATGACAATGGCCTCTTTATAGTCCCCCTCCTGTAAGAATGTATTTAATTCCTCCAAATTGACAACGGTGAATATCGCTTCTTCAGGTAATGGAATACTGTCCTGAATAAAGCGGGTGAGGAAAGAGTTATTGAAGCTCTCCATAATTAAACATACCTGTGAAAGGTCCTGTGGTTTTACCTTTTGCAGAGCTGCTCGATAGTTGAAAAGGACCTGCTTAAAGAGTTTATCTTCAATCATGCTGTCGATCAGAATCAAAGGAATTCCTTCTACAAAATGCTTGGAGATCGAATAAAAGGCTTCCTCGCGCACATCGATCAGAAATACAGCCTCCAGCTTTCTTTCTACGATAATATCCAAAGAAGGCTGATCAACATCAAGTGAATATAGCAGCGTATGGTAACCAGCATTTGTTAACCGTTGTTCCAAGGCATGTATAAATGAGAACTGGGCATGGAGCTTCCAGTGTGGTGTATGGGCTGAGGTGTTAACAAGCACACCTACCAATCCTGTTTTCTGATTCGCAAGTGAACGTGCCGCCAGATTGGGTATGTAGTGTAGTTCCTCGGCAAGCTGAAGAATCTGCTGGCGCGTTTTCTCAGGAATGGTTTGGTTGCCGACACGATTCAGAACATAGCTCACTGTTGCGACGGAGACATTGGCACGAAGTGCGATGTCCTTCATGGTTGTCTTTTTCACCAGTAAATAGCTCCCTTATCCTTGTGATATTTTCTAAAGATTAACATTCTGATCCCAAAGCGTCAATGGGAAGTGAGTGTGCAGTTAGATGACCCTGCTAGGTTCTAGAAATGGAAGAATTACGGTGAAATTAATCTATCGGAATCAATAGATTCCATGTTATTCTATTTAATAAAAATAATAGAAATAGGGGGAGTGTCGATGAAAAAATTGCTCCATGTTCTCTTTGTTTTAGTATTACTAATAGGTTTAAATGTAAGTGAAGGGAACACTGCATCTGCTGTACAGGCTAAACAGGTGTTGCGTATTGGTTTTGATTATATTCCTGTAGATCTAGATCCTGCCTCTTCCACAGATAGTAGTACGACTACGGTCATTAAAGGGATATTTGAGGGATTGGTGCGTTTGAATGATGCGGGAGAGGCGGTTCCCGGGATAGCCAAGTCGTGGACAGTCTCCAAGGATGGGAAAACATACACGTTCTCCTTGCGGCCGAGCGCAAAATGGAGTAATCAGCAGCAGGTTAAGGCTTCAGATTTTGAGTATGCATGGAAACAAGCGCTTGCACCTCAGTCTATGAATAGCTATGCATTCAAAATGTTCATAATTGCTAACGCAGAGAATTATCATAAAGGGAAGCTAAAGGAGTCTTCGAAAGTGGGTGTGAAAGCGTTAAATAACGATACACTCCAAGTGACTTTGAATGAAAAAACTTCACATTTCCCGCAGCTTCTCGCGGAAAGTATTTACATGCCAATTAATGCGCAAGTCGCGAAAGCAGATAAGAATTGGGCGTACAATATTAAAACTATGGTTACTAATGGCCCTTTTAAACTGCAACAGTGGGATGAAAATTCGATTCATCTAATTAAAAATCCAAACTATTATGCGGCGCAAGAAATTCGTTTCTCAGAGGTGCATCTACTTCGGCCTAAAGCTGGAACACCTTCGCCAACTATGGCCTACTTAAACAATGAAGTTGACTGGGTAGGGGCAAAAGATGAGCTGATAGATAAGGCTTCTTTAAATTCTGTATTCCCTCAGGAGTTATATGCTTTGCCGTATGCTTCTACATATTATTATCAGTACAATCTAAGCAAAGCACCTTTCAAAAATCTGAAGATACGTAAAGCATTAGCCATGGCAGCTAACCGAGAATCTATCGGCTATGGTACACCTGCTTACGGTTTTATTCCTCGGAGTATTCGTGGTTCCAAGTTGAATTTTAGATCAGAGATTATTGATACACGGTATTTCAAAGAGGATGTAATACAGGCTAAGAAATTACTTCAGGAAGGTTTGAAGGAAGAGGGCTTAACTCAGCTTCCTAGTTTTTCGATTATTATAAATGAAGGGCATGAAGAAATTGCAGAAGCCGTTATTAACAGCTGGAACAAAAATCTGGGCATTACAGTAGGCTTTGAGGTTCAACCCTGGGAAGATCTGCTTGATAATCGTCTTAAGCAGAATTATACAATGGCAAAAGCGGCTTGGGCAGCCGACTATAACGATCCATCGACTTTTTTAGATTATTTCACATCTTGGAGCAGCGATAATGATTCGGGCTGGAGCAGTGCACTTTATGATAGTTATATTAAACAAGCTAGGCTTACATTAGACACTAGCGAACGAAACAAGCTTTATGCAAAAGCTGAAAAAATGCTCATTGACCAAATGGTCATCCTTCCGCTGTATTATTTTTATGCTGATGTTTTGCATAAACCTAACATTAAAAAAGTAAGTGTAGAGTATGATGGTTCCATATCTTTTTCAAGAGGGTATTTAATCTAAAAAATTATAGTAATAAAGACTATGAGGATACTTCCGCAGTTATTGGGAGTGTCCTTTTTGTATGGAATTAATCACCTTTGTGAAACCGCTTCAGATAACGACACAATATTGTGAAAATTTTCACCTTTTTATTAAAAATTTTAATATATAATTAATTTATAATCAAAAACAAGGAGGATTTAAAATGAAGTTATTTAAAATGATGTTAGTAGCAGGCGTCTCGGTTGCAGTCTTGTCTGGTTGTGGTGCGAATAATAATAATGCAACTAATTCAGCGGCTACTACGACTCCAGCAACAGAGCAAACGGATGCAGTTACTACAGCTTCAATCGTAAATCAAGCAGATGCGTTTACCAAGGCTGTAAGTAAAGATGGAAACTGGATTATTGCCATTCTAAATGATGTGACCATTGCCCAAGATGTTGTTGTTGAAGGCGAATTCCATGATAAAGGGGCCGCAGACGGCGACATCTACCGTAAGATTGCTCTTTATGCCCAAGACGCTGATCACAAAGTTACTGCCAATTACACACTCACTGTACCTAAGTTAACTGTACAAAGTGAAAATTTACGAGTTCAAGGCGGAACCATTAAAGGTGATGTTTATGTAGATGCGAACGGATTTAATCTGCATGAAACTTCGACTATTGATGGAAATCTTTACTTCGCAAACGAAGATATGAAAGCAACTGCAGGGATTGAAGGTAAAGTGACTGGGGCAACTGAAGTTAAATAAGTTAGTGATGATTTCGATTAGGTAGAAGTAGAAGGACTAAATAGATAGAATTATCCGGATAGGATAGGCAAAAGGAATCAGTAATGAATGGGCTGACTCATAATGGACTACACCCCATCTAGTTACCATATGAGAGCCAACGGCTTTGAAGTAACAAGTAATGGAGTATTGAAGCAGTGAATTATTGGAGTATGAAGTAATGGAGTATGAAACATTGAAGTGTACAGTAGATGGTTTTAACTGTATTTTGTACAACTAAAATGCTCAAAACGCCCGGCCAATGAAAATAGCTGTATTTTGTACATCTATTTTCCTGATTTAATACTCTATAGGCTATTTCTCTAGTTTTTAATTGTATAGAATACACTTAAAGTTAGAATTAGCCCTTGTGGATATCGAATAAGTGTATAGAATGCAGTTATCTTACAGATATATCAAGATAGTGCGCTACAACGGAGTGGTTATCCGAAAGCTACGAATGATTAAGCTTAGCTCATAACCTATCAAGCAAATCACAACAGACCCAAAACACCAGTCAGCGAACCTCCAATAACGGAGAATTGCTGCCTGGTTGTTTTTTTGTGGATGATGAATATATGAACTATTGTTGATTTTCTTCCTATTGACTTATAATATTACTACCACTACTAGGAGGAACACATATGTCTAAGGAGTATTCGCGCACATATATTGAGAGCGTAAAGCTTGAAATGTTAAATAGGTTGGGATTAAAGCAGGTGTTCTTCAAGGAGCAAATAGGGGACAGCCTAATTTTTGAAGCTGTGGGCTTTGATAAAGGGGCAAAACACCGTTTTTGCGTTAGACCAAAGACGAAAACGATTGATGAATTCATTTCAGGCAAATGGATGAAGGTACGCAGTTTTATAATCAAAAGTGTGGATATTTAATGTTGAACGCTAAAAAGGTAGCCCCGTTAATCGGAGTTACCTTTTTATTTTTTTAATACATAGTCATTGATAATGTGAAGTATCTCCATACAGATCGATGGTTGTATTGTTATCAGTTAGGGTTACTTTACATAATGCAGTAGAGAGAATATCCGGTAACTCCCCTATTTCCTGCAATGATTTATTAAGAAAATAAGCCATAATGACTTTTAAAGTCATCCGATGGGTGACGATGAGCACCTCTAGCCCTACGTTATCGTTTATGATGCGCTCCATTGTCGGCACTACTCTTCCTTCAAGCTGCTTATAAGTCTCACCTGAGGTTAGAGGAATATATAGATCGGGTCTGGTGAAAAAATGGGAATATTGTAAAGGGGATTCTAGTTGTATCTGATCCGTATTCATTCCTTCCCAGCTCCCCATGTTTATTTCCATTAAAGAAACTTGCTGTTGAATAGGTAAACTCCGCTTTCCCCGTAAAATCTGCGCAGTATGCAATGCTCTTGGACTAGTACTAGAATAAATTGCGCCTAAGTTTTCTACTTGCAAACGATCCCTTAACCATTCGGCCTGCTGTTCGCCCAAGGCTGTAAGCGCAGAATTTTGATGCCCTTGCATTCGTTTTTGTAAATTCCATTCTGTTTGCCCGTGGCGGGTTAAGTATAATACTGTCTTTGTCATTAACAAAACCTCCCTTATGAATAGTTGTAAGTATAAAAGAAATAAATATAAATAAACAATATATAATAGTTAACATCCATAATGTATAGTTATAGTAAAATGACTGAGGATAAGCGGCGAATACAGATATTATTTTATGAAGTGAGGAAGAGATCACGATGAACTATCATGTATTAAAATTGTTTTATTACGTTGCGATCACAGGTAGTGTGACCAAAGCCTCTGAACGTTTGCATATCAGTCAACCCGCTATATCAGCGCAAATCCGTAAGTTTGAACGGGAGAATCATATTTTGTTATTTGAAATTAAAGGAAAGAGGATGGTGCTCACCCCTTTAGGAAAAAGGTTAATCGAACCTCTTGAGAAGTTTTTTGCCATGGGTGATCAAGTCCAGCAAATCATTGAAGACTATCACAAATTTCCTGAGGGGAATCTGCGGATTGCAGGTAATTATTTGGCGACAAGCATCCTCATTCCCCGGTGGGCGTCATTATTTAAACAATCTTTTCCGGAAGTTAACATTCAGATCACTACTACTAATTCTCATGGAGTCATGGAAAAATTGAATAATTTTGAAGCAGACGTGGCGATTTACAGTGATATGGAGTTTCCTTCGCATAATACAGGAGTGTTCGAACATCGGGAGTTATATAGGGACGAGTATGTATTCGTGGTTTCTTCCCATCACCCTTTTGCCAATCAGCAGGTTAGCTTTGAAGAAGTGATGTCTGAAGCATTTATTATGAGAGAAGAGGGCAGTGCAGCCAGAGAGCGGCTTGTCCGGTTGTGTGAAGAAAGAAGTGTACAGCAACCAACGATTGGGCTTCAATTTAATGGAGTGAATGAAGTTATTCAAGCTGTGATTGCCGGTTATGGAATTAGTTATGTATCCGCTTTGTTGGCGAAACCTTATCTTGATCAGGGAACATTAGCTAATGTAGCAGTAGAAAATGTAGTCTCCAAGCATTCGATATGGATGGGTTACAGAAAGAAGGAACTTCAAGAAAGCTATATGCAGTCGTTTATTACGCTCGTTATGAAACAATTAAGTTTAAAATAATATTAGGAAATTAAAGATAAGCTTATGGTAAACTATGGATAAAAGTTAGGAGGGGTCATAATGGATCAAATCATATTCAAACAACTTAAGTTTGTGCGTAGTGTTACTGTGCGTGCTGTCGAGGGACTATCTGAGGAAATTTTAGATAGTATTCCAGAAGGTTTTAATAACAATATCCGCTGGAACTTGGGACATATTTATTTGGTGCAAGAGAAGTTTGCCTTTCATTCTGCTAGGGAGCTTATGCAATTGCCGGCAAGCTTTGAACGCTTATTTGCGAAAGGGACTAAACCAGCCGAGTGGAATGAGGAACCGCCAACGCTTGAAGTTTTACTTGAGATGTTTACGGAGCAACCCAAACGGATCCAGGAAGCTTTTCACAATCGCTTAAGTGAGCAAGTAACCCCTCTTACAACAGGAAGTGGATTAACCTTAAATTCAATCGGTGAATTCATAAATTTCACACTTTACCATGAAGGTATGCACTTCAATACAATAAAATTATTAAATCGCTTTGCAGATAAATAAATTCAAATAACAAAAGATATCGATATATAATTGGTATCTTTTGTTAGCTTTATGATCAAAAAAAAGATTTGTAAATGAAAAGGTTATGTGATAATCTAATTTATGTAATACATGTAACCGGTTACACATTGGGGGATGAATTAAAGAATGATGACGATCAAAGATGTCGCAAAAATAGCTGGAGTTTCGGTAGCAACAGTCTCACGGGTTATAAATGAATCTGGATATGTGAATATCGATACTCGCAAAAAGGTTGAGGCAGCGATCAAAGAAATGAATTATACCCCTAATGAGGTTGCAAGATCATTGTACAAGCGGAAATCTAAATTAATCGGGCTGCTCTTGCCTGATATTACCAACCCCTTCTTCCCGCAGTTAGCGCGGGGGATAGAGGATCGGATGCAGGAGCAAGGTTATCGGATCATCTTTGGCAATAGTGATGAGAACGAGGACAAAGAGATGGATTATATTCAAACCTTTATCCAAAATAATGTCATTGGCATGATATCGTCAACCAACTTCCCTGAGAGCGACGTTTATTCTAACTTGAAAATTCCGGTCGTATTTCTGGACCGTACTTCTAACGATAGCCCTTCCGTATACGCAGATGGCAAAAAGGGCGGACGTCTTGCAGCACAAGAGATTATCGCACGGGGAAGCAAAAAAATCACAGTCATACAAGGACCGGCGCATATCAAACCTGCACAAGATCGATTTCTTGGGGCGATTGAAGTACTTAATGAAATGGGAATCAGCTATAATGTGATCCAAACTTCATCCTTCTCCCATACAGTAGCAGAACAATGGGCTGTGGAGTTATTTGCTAAATATATAGATACAGATGGCGTAATTGCCAGTAATGATATTGTCGCGACGGCAGTCATTCATGAAGCACATCGTTTAGGTAAAAGAGTGCCGCAGGATCTGCAAATCATCGGATTCGATGATATCCCGCTTAGCAGCTTGTTGTCACCTGCTTTATCCACCATTCGCCAGCCGGCACATGATATGGGTAGAGAAGCGGCGGGTTTACTTATTAAGCTAATTGAGCAAGATAAGGTGGAAGAGAAGATTATTCAACTACCCGTTAGCTTTGTGGAGCGGGAAACTACAAGAAGTAAAGAATAGATGACAACATGAGAAAGGTTGATGAAAATGGCTAAGATTTGTGTAATTGGCAGCTGTTCAATGGATTTAGTAGTGACTTCGAATAAGCGACCTCACGCGGGTGAGACTGTGCTTGGAGAACAATTCTCCACCGTTCCGGGCGGTAAGGGCGCGAACCAAGCAGTCGCTGCTGCCCGTCTTGGAGCAGAAGTTACGATGGTTGGTTGTGTAGGTGATGATTTCTATGGTACCGCTATCATGGATAATCTGAAAAAGAATCGCGTTTTTACCGCCAATGTGGAACCGGTTACACATGCCGAAAGTGGCACAGCCCACATCATTTTAGCGGAAGGTGATAATAGCATTATCGTTGTAAAAGGAGCCAATGATTTAGTTACTCCTGCTTTGGTTGAACGGGCACTTGAGAATATTAAAGGCTCTGACATGGTATTAATCCAACAAGAAATTCCGGAAGAAACGGTGTCTTTTGTAAGTGAGATTTGCCACAAATTCAATGTGCCTATGTTGCTTAACCCAGCACCTGCTCGTCCTATCAGTGAAACGATTATAAACAATGCCACCTATTTAACACCCAATGAACATGAATGTGCAATATTATTTCCTGAGATGAGTACTGCTGAAGCTTTACGCAAATATCCCAATAAGTTATTTATTACCGAGGGCAGCAATGGTGTGCGTTATTACGATGGTAAACAGGAAGTTTTAGTTCCCACCTATAAAGTGAATGCTATAGATACCACTGGAGCAGGAGATACTTTTAATGCGGCATTTGCTGTTGCTCTAGCTGAAGGCAAGTCTATTCGAACTAGTGTAAAGTTTGCCAATCGCGCGGCTTCTTTATCCGTCACAAAATTTGGTGCCCAAGGTGGCATGCCAACAAGAGTAGAGGTGGAGGTGAGTCTTTAATTATGAAAAAACAAGGAATCTTAAACAGTCATATTTCCAAAGTGCTTACTGATTTAGGCCACACCGATACGATTGTCATTGCTGATATTGGATTACCCGTTCCACCTGGTGTTCCAAAGATTGATTTAGCACTTAAATTGGGAGTTCCCAGCTTCCAAGAGCTTGTCGAAATCATTTCAGAGGATATGGTCATTGAGAAAGTTATCGTAGCAGAGGAATTAGCTGAAAAAAATAAAGATACCTCTGAATACTTGAATGACAAATTTAAGGAAATACCTATAGAGGCGATTTCACATGAACAATTTAAATGGTTAACCCAGCATGCGAAGGTCATCATTCGTACGGGGGAAGCTAAGCCTTATGCAAATTGTATTTTACAAGCCGGGGTCTATTTTTGATAAAAAGGGGGTTCAAAGCGTATGCACATTACGATGAAAGATATTTATAAATCTTTTGGGGCTAACCGTGTGTTGACGGGTGTGGATTTTGAACTGAAGGATGGCGAAGTTCATGCCCTAATGGGAGAAAATGGCGCAGGCAAGTCTACTCTGATGAACATTCTGATTGGACTGCATCAGCGTGATCAAGGGACCATTACTATAGATGGTCAGGAAACATACTTTAATAATCCCAAAGAGGCTGAACGTTATGGGATCGCTTTTATCCATCAGGAGCTGAACGTGTGGCCGGATATGACGGTTCTAGATAATCTGTTTATTGGTAAGGAACGAACCTCCAAACTAGGGATCTTAAATATGAAAGAGATGAAAGCGTTAGCAAATGAACAATTTCGCAAGCTCTCCGTAACGATTCCCTTAAATCAAGAGGCGGGGGAATGTTCGGTAGGTGAGAAACAGATGATTGAGATTGCAAAAGCGCTTATGACTCATGCAAAAGTTATCGTCATGGACGAACCGACAGCGGCATTAACCGAACGGGAAATCCAAAAATTGTTCGAAGTCATAACTTCCCTTAAAAAGGAAGGCGTCTCCATCGTGTATATTTCGCACCGGATGGAAGAGATCTTTACGATATGTGACCGAATAACGGTCATGCGAGATGGGAAAACAGTAGACACGAAGCCTATTCCAGAGACTAACTTCGATGATGTAGTTCGGAAGATGGTAGGGCGTGAATTAACTGACCGGTTTCCTGAGCGTACCTCCAAACCCGGAGAGGTTGTTCTTGAAGTCAAAAATGCCACGAAAAAAGGGCAATTTAAAGATGTTAATTTCTCCGTTCGTTCTGGTGAGATCTTAGGCTTCTCAGGATTAATGGGATCTGGACGAACAGAAATGATGAGAACCTTATTCGGATTGGAATCGTTAGACCGTGGTGAGATTATGGTACGGGGAGAAAAGGTCACGATTCGAAATCCCAATGATGCGATGAAGGTGGGGATAGGATTCGTTACGGAGGATCGGAAAGATGAAGGGTTAGTGCTTGATTTCTCTATTCGAGACAATATGGTCCTTACAAATTTATATAGCTTCGCTCCTAAGGGTGTAATCATTGATAAAAAAGAACAAGAATTTGTAGACATACTTATCAAACGGCTGCACATCAAGACACAGTCTTCCTCCACTTTGGTCCGGAATTTATCCGGGGGGAATCAACAAAAAGTGGTCATCGCCAAATGGATTGGGATTGGCTTAAGTGTGCTTATCCTCGATGAACCTACCCGTGGAGTGGACGTAGGAGCTAAACGGGAGATCTACCAGCTCATGAACGAATTAACGGAACGTGGAGTCGCCATTATCATGGTATCGTCAGAGCTTCCTGAAGTTTTAGGAATGAGCGACCGGATCGTAGTGGTTCATGAAGGGGAAATTAGTGGAGAGCTATCACAACTAGAAGCTACGCAAGAAAAAATCATGACGTTAGCTACAGGGGGGCAATAGTAATGACAACTATCAAAGGTGAGAGAGAAAATAAAGGTTTTCAAATCGGGCAAATTACACAGAAGCTAGGTCCATTACTAGGGCTGATTATTCTAATTGTTATCGTTACGGTGTTGAACCCAAGCTTTATGGAGCCCCTTAATATCCTGAACTTGCTTAGACAAGTTGCCATAAATGCGCTTATCGCTTTTGGGATGACCTTTGTTATTCTAACGGGTGGTATCGATTTATCGGTGGGTTCTATTCTAGCCCTATCCAGTGCCTTCACAGCTAACCTGATGTTGTCAGGTTGGGATCCTGTCTTAGCTATTATTGTAGGTTGTTTAGCGGGTGGTGTGATGGGGATGGTCAATGGACTCATGATTACCAAAGGTAAAATGGCACCATTTATCGCTACGTTGGCGACCATGACGATTTTCCGGGGATTAACTCTTGTATACACAGACGGTAATCCAATCACAGGTCTTGGAGACAGCATGACCTTCCAATTGTTTGGTCGTGGATATTTACTGGGAATACCTGTACCTGCTATAACAATGCTCATCGTCTTCGCAGTCTTATGGGTTGTATTGCACAAAACTCCATTTGGTCGTAAAACCTATGCCATTGGTGGTAATGAAAAAGCATCAATTATTTCAGGGATTAAAGTAGACCGCATTAAAATTATGATCTATTCATTGACCGGTATGTTGTCCGCATTGGCAGGAGCTATCCTGACTTCCAGATTGAACTCAGCACAACCCACAGCAGGCACATCCTATGAGCTGGATGCTATCGCAGCTGTAGTATTAGGCGGTACGAGCTTAACTGGTGGTCGTGGACGTATCGTGGGCACATTGATTGGTGCACTGATTATCGGGATTTTGAACAATGGTTTGAACTTGCTCGGCGTATCCTCTTTTTACCAGATGGTGGTCAAAGGGATCGTTATTGCCATTGCCGTACTCATAGACCGTAAGAAAGCCGTATAAGGGGGATTCCAACATGAAAAAGTTAACTTTGATTCTTACTTCCTTACTATTAATTCTCATGACAGGATGTTCCTTGGAGCCTCCAGAGTGGGCTAAGCCTAGCAGTGGTGGAAGCATGGAGAATATGAAGATTGGATTATCCATATCTACATTGAATAACCCCTTCTTTGTATCCGTTAAAGATGGTGTTTTGGCCGAGGCTAAGAAGCAAGGCTTGGAAGTCCTTGTCATTGATGCCCAAAATGATTCTGCTAAACAAAGTAATGACGTCGAAGATTTGATGCAAAAAGGTGTGAATGCGTTATTGATCAATCCTGTAGATTCATCAGCGATCTCGACGGTAGTGCAAACAGCTAACAGTTTAAATATTCCCGTCGTTACGTTGGACCGTTCCGCAGATCAAGGGGATATCAAAGCTCTAGTTGCCTCTGACAATGTAAAGGGTGGCTCTATGGCGGGAGAATATATTGTAGAGCAGCTTGGGAAAGGTGCAAAGGTCATCGAGCTAGAAGGATCCCCAGGAGCGTCAGCGACTCGGGAACGCGGTAAGGGATTCCATGAAATTGCGGACAGCCAGCTAGATGTCATTGCTAAGCAAACGGCTGATTTCGACCGTACGAAAGGCCTGACCGTTATGGAGAACCTTCTACAAGGAAATCCTGGCGTACAAGCAGTTTTCGCTCATAATGATGAAATGGCGCTAGGTGCCATTGAAGCCATTCAAAGTTCAGGCAAGAATATCCCTGTGATTGGTTTTGATGGAAATGAAGATGCACTTAAATCCATCGAAGCTGGTAAATTAACAGGAACCGTTGCTCAGCAGCCTGAATTAATTGGCCAGCTAGCCATTCAAGCCGCTAAGGATGTATTAGAAGGCAAAACCGTAGAAAAGCTGATTGCGGCACCGCTTAAACTAGTTGTTAAAGAGTCAAAATAATAACCATTATAGAAAAAGACTGCGCTCGCCGATTTGGCGAGCACAGTCTTTTTTGCTGTACATTGCAGCTTATTCTTCAATAACTCTATCCGGTAGCTGTGTAACATAGCTGTCTGACAAATGGAGCAGCTGTAAGGCACGCTCGAATTCGTCTTCTGTGGATTGCAGAGGTTGATCGCCGTTACCAGATAAAGTATAATGCTGGCCATCCTCGAAGCCACTGCCGGATAAGAAGAGCTCTTCGTTATTTACGAAAGATCCTGTAGGCAAATAATACCGTTGTGGAAGTAAGTTATATGTTGATTGATTCAAGAGATCTTGTCCGAAATGAATATGATCTGTAAGTGAGACACCCAATAAATTAGATACGGTAGGTAAAATATCCACTTGCCCGCCCAGCTGTTCTTTTACACTAGGTGTTGTAATCCCTGTCGCTGACATGATCAACGGAATATTAATCAATTCACGTTCCGAATATTCATGGCCGAGAATCTCTTCCAGTAGGAGATGATCATCCTCTTTTAGAGAGAAGATAGGCAGCCCACGATGATCCCCGTACAATACGATCAAGCTGTTATCCCACACTCCGTTTTGTTTGAGCTCATCAATAAAAAGTCCTAGCGCATAATCAGCATAATTCTGAGCCCGAATATAATCGCCAACAAGCGTTCCTTCGAATCGCACTGGAAGTGTCATTTTGTATTTATCCTCTGGGATGGAGAACGGGTTATGAGATGACATCGAAATTACATGGGAGTAGAAGGGCTGGTTATCCTGATCCATTCTTGCCAGCTCTGCAGCGGTTTTTTCATACAAAACTTCATCAGAAGCGCCATAAAATACTGTGTCTTCTTCCCCGAAGTAAGTTTTATCATAATAACGATTGAATCCCAAAGCACTATAAAGCTCACCACGGTTCCAAAAGTCGACTTCGTTCGTATGGAATGTTGCCGTATCGTAACCTTGTGCTTGCAGCAGCTTGGGTAAGCTTGGAAGCTCTTTAGGAGCGTACATTTGGGTAGCTGGACCATCAGGTGGTACATAAAAAGAAGTGTTCACAATAAACTCTGCGTCAGAAGTGTTGCCTTGTCCAACCTGCTGGTAGAAACGCGGGAAGTAGAAGCTGCTGGCCGCAAGCTTGTTCATATTTGGTGTGATTTCTTGTCCATCAATCTTTAGATTGATTAAGAAGTTCTGGAAAGACTCCATTTGCAGAATGATTAGATTTTTTCCTTTGGCGGCTCCAAATAAAACCGGGTTAGAGATCGCTTGAATTCCTTTGGTTTTATCAATAGTGGATTGCGTAATCTCAGAGACGTCAATTTGTTCTTCCTCTTGATCAGCTAGCAGAGAGTAGGCTTCATAATTAAGAATGCCCATTTGCTCCGCTTTAATCGTTTCGTTCATACTGGCACGGTTTGGAAAAATATTCATTGCACAAATGATGATGGAAATACAGAACAGGACTGCCACCGCTTTACGGTTACTTTTGCGCGACATGGCTTTTTTCCAATCCAGTGCTTTCTGTTTTCTAAACATCACCAAGCTGATGACAATGATATCCACAAAGATAAGCATATATTGAGGACGAAGGACCGAAAATATACTTTTCTTTACGGCTCCCACTTGTTTGACCTGATCTAATACTTGCGAAGTAGCAATGATGCCAAAATGATTATGATATACAATTAATGAGAAAAATAGAGTAGTAATCAACACATTGACAAGCATGTAAATTGCAATTTTTCGTTTCGTAGCGAACCATTCAATCAAGCAAAAGACTAGAAGTACAAAAGGGATTTCTTTAAGCCAAGTGGTCCAAGTAGGGCCATCTTCAAATAGAAAATACCAGGCAAAATAGCTTTTTACAAGCATAATGAGAGAGAAGAATAGCAGGGATCTTTTACTGAGGGTACGAGGTTCTTTAAACGGCATTGCTTATGCCCATCCTTTTCTTTTTAGATTAGTTCATTCTATTACATTGAAGCGTTTAAAATCAACTAGATTTGGGTATGTCTGAGTGAAATTTTCCTGAATATTACAGTTTAGGTGGATTGAATAGTTCGCGATATATAAAAATTTTTTATGAAGATGAACTTTTTACAGTGCTCCTGACTCATATAGGGGAGAGAGGTGAAGGCATGGATGTTATACGATTGGTGAAAAAAGCCAAAAAAGGAAATAAAGAAGTTTTGCTGCAATTAATTATGTCTGAAAAAGATGTTTTTTATAGGCTTGCGTACAGCTATATGGGAAATGCGCAAGATGCAATGGATGCCATGGAGGAAATGATAGTTACGTTATACGAGAAGATTGATCAACTTAAGAAAGAGGAGTCTTTTTACAGCTGGAGTAAAACGATTTTGGTAAATGGCTGCAAAAGGCAGCTTCATAAGCGAAGCAAACTGGTGTTATTAGAGGATTGGAGCTCCAATGATAAGATGGAAAGCGTCCATGTTGCACCAGGCGATCCTTATCATAAAAGTGAACAGCAAATGGATATGCAGACGTTATTGTTACATGTGAACGAGCAGCAAAGAGAAGCAATTCAATTAAAGTATTTTCATGATCTCGATTATCAAACGATAGCTGACATTACACAGGTCTCGATCGGAACTGTTAAATCAAGAATCTACAATGGATTACAAACGCTAAAAAATCATTACAGAGGTGATGTTGATGAACGATAACGTCGAACAACGATTAGTGGATGAGAAGAGGAATTTAGAGTCCATAACTGCACCTGTGGGTTTAGAAATGAGATTAAGAAATGCTTTAGACTCGGCACCCCCAAAAAGAATAAAAAGAAAAAGCTCCCCCCTCTGGAAGATTGCAGTCGTCATGTTATTAGTGATAGTGGTTTCTGGAAACAGCTATAATGCCTTCGCTTATTATGGAAAAAAGTTATTTGGTTTTGATGAGGTGTTAGAGGGAACTTTACAACAACTCAATGAACAAGGAATGGGACAAAGCATAGACAAAAAGACGACGTTAGCAGATGGAACAGAACTTAAGATTAACGGAATTATGGCAGATGCCAATCAATTTATTGTGTATTACACGTTAAACAATCCTAAGGGACTAGAGGAGACGGGAGATCATTTTAGTCCTTCTAAAATAGAAGGGTTTCTCACGAATTCCAACATAAGAAGTGGTGTATCTTTAATCAATGACGAACATACAGAAATAAAAGGCACGATGACATTTGATAGCGTAAGCCCATTTTCGAAAAAACTAACACTTCATTACTGGGGACCTCTACAGAAAGGGCAGATGAGTGAAGGGAGCATAACGTTTTCTTATAATCCAAATCAAGCGATGGTGACTCAGATCAAACAGTCGATTAATAAAAAGGTCAAAGCCGACAAAGGATCAATTACCTTCAAATCGATCACGGCCACACCAACCATGACTGTGATTAAAGGGAGTATGAATGTCGAGAATTTCGATCGAATAAGATTAGGGTTAGAAGGCATTCAATTAATTGCCAATGGAAAGCCTGTAGAAATATTAGGCAGTAGCACTAAAACCTCGCTGGGTGGGAGATCATTTGATATTCGTTATGACACCTTGCCAAAAGAACTACATTCATTGCAGCTGGTTGTTAAAGAGTTTGTTGGATATCAGAAGCTGGAAGAGAAGTATCCTCTAAATGCTGATAGTAATGAGCCGATTCTACTGGGGGATAAAGAATTATGGATTAAGGATGTGTCCAATACCGCTCAAGGGATTGAAGTAACTATTGCTACAGATGAGGATGTAATGCTGGATGGTGTGTCTATAGAAAATGCTGGCGAAAACACGGCTTTAAAAACAACAATTAATCAAAAAGAGTCAGAAAAAAACAACGGTAAACTCATGAAGGAACGCACCTTATTATTTGATACACAAACGAAACCTGAAAATATTCTGATAGAAGGAATACATTATATGAAGGGATATAACAAGGTGATTGAGATTCCAGTGGATTAAAAAGAGGTGCCATATCCATAATTTATGAAATATAGTAAGCTATAATAGTCTGAGAAAGTGAGGGGGTTATGGAAAATATAGGAGCTTATAAGGTGAGTCGTCCGTCGTTAATGTCGCTTCTGTTTTCTATGATTTTTTCAAGTAGCATACTACTGTTAAATGCCAGAAATAATATGGAGTATAAAGTATTACTTTATTTTGGTTATATATGGTTGACCTTCTGTCTGATTGTTGTAATCATATTGCTCTATAGGATCATTACGATTAGAAAGTTCATTGAGGTTCGGATTCTTCCAGACTCTATACTAGTAGATAACAAAGAAATTCAAGCGAAACAAATTGAGAATATTTATGTAAAGGGCTATTTCATACCCGTAATAGGCATTAAACCTGTAGATCACAAATTTCCTCCCTATAGATTATGTTTTAGTTTTCTTGACGAAGAATACAAGGGAATGAAAGAATTAACCGCATGGGCCGAAAGTAATCAGATTAAACTATCTAAAAAAAGATTTATGAGATGGCTTTAACCGGGCTCTGACCAGTCCACCATACCGCGCTATATGCGTACAGCGGAGAGGATGGGTGTCCCAAAAGCCGAAAATGGCTGCTGGGGCACCTCATTTTTTTGCTCCATCATCGAACCCCCAAACGTCGCTCGTTTCCTCCATCTGCGAATCCAGAAACGTCGTTCGCTTCCTCCATCCGCAAATCCAGAAACGTCGTTTGCTGCTATCACCGATTTCCCAAACCTCGCGCACATTCTCCATCATCGAACACTCTAATTTTGTCACCTCCGCTATCCCCCAAAAACTACTCTTTCTTCGATCACATTTGCGCACCCGGAAGTGGCTAACGGACTCAGATGACCCTTAGACGCGTCATATCCCACTTTTGGAATCCTAACGGACCGCATAGTCGCTATTGGCCTGAAAAACACCCCAAATGATGCCTTTTCGACGGAATAACTGCGCTGGAGTCCGAAACCTTGCTCCAAAGGCGAAATATTCGCTAATAACGTCATCTGGGTCCGAAAGTAACCGTCTTCCATCATCGAATCCCCAAACGTCGTTCGCTTCCTCCATCCGCGATTTCTCATACTTCGTTTGTTACCGCTATCACCGATTTCCCAAACCTCGCTCACATTCTTCATCACCGAATCCTTAAATTTTGTTCTCTTCCGCTATCACACTCCCAAGTCACACTTTCTTCGATCACATTTGCGCGTCCGGAAGTGGCTAACGGACTCAGATGACCCTTAGACGCGTCATATCCCACTTTTGGAATCCTAACGGACCGCATAGTCGCTATTGGCCTGAAAAACACCCCAAATGATGCCTTTTCGACGGAATAACTGCGCTGGAGTCCGAAACCTTGCTCCAAAGCCGAAATATTCGCAAATAACGTCATCTGGGTCCGAAAAGTAACCGTCATCCATCATCGAATCCCCAAACGTCGTTCGCTTCCTCCATCCGCGATTTCTCATACTTCGTTTGTTACCGCTATCACCGATTTCCCAAACCTCGCTCACATTCTCCATCATTCAACCCCAAACCTCGCTCACATTCTTCATCACCGAATCCTCAAATTTTGTTCTCTTCCGCTATCACACTCCCAAGTCACACTTTCTTCGATCACTTTGCGCACCCGGAAGTAGCTATTGGACTCAGATGACCCTTAGACGCGTCATATCCCACTTATGGAATTCTAACGGACCGCATAGTCGCTATTGGCCTGAAAAATACCCCAAAAGCAGCCTTTTCGGAGGAATAACTGCACTGGAGTCCGAAACCTTGCTCCAAAGCCGAAATGTTCGCAAATAACGTCATCTGGGTCCGAAAGTAACCGCCATCCATCATCGAATCCCCAAAACCTCGTTCGCTTCCCCTTTTGGAGTTCTGACTGCCGTATAGAGACTGATTACCCCAATACGCTAATAGGTAGAATGAATGGTAAATCCTTAGTTTTTTTGTTGCAGATACAACAATTATGGTATACTATTTTCCTGTCACATCTGCATAACACCATATAAATGGAGCTCAAAATAAGAGTTTATTTGTAAATTGATATTTTAAAAGGAGAAAACAATATGGCTATCAATATAAAAAAGTGCACGGTCGAAGATCTAGGTTCACTTCAAGGAATTAGTGTTGAAACATTTAATGAGACATTTAGTAATCAAAATTCACCTGAAAATATGAAGGCCTACCTGGATAGTGCATTTAACTTAAAACAATTAGAAAAAGAATTGTCGGATAGCTCATCAGAATTCTATTTTATTTATTTTAATGAAGAAATCGCTGGGTATTTAAAGGTTAACACCGAGGATGCTCAATCTGAAGTAATGGGCAATGATTCGCTTGAAATCGAGAGGATTTATATTAGGAAAAAATTTCATAAACAGGGGCTTGGGCAATATCTAATAAATAAAGCTATAGAAATAGCGATACAATGTAATAAAGAGAAGATTTGGCTGGGGGTTTGGGAAAAAAATAAGAACGCCATTAGCTTTTATGAAAAAATGAAGTTTGTTCATACAGGAACTCATTCTTTTTATATGGGTGATGAGGAACAAATAGACTTTATTATGACAAAACAACTATAACATTTCTCTAAAATGATGTTAACTAAGGAGCGATAGGAGGCTTAGAATGAAGCAACTTTATATAAAACAAAAGGTATTCAGTCTAAGTGGTAAATTCACGGTAAAGAATCAGCAGGAGCAAGATGTCTATTACGTAGAGGGCAGTTTTATGCAAATTCCCAAGACTTTCTCTATTATGAATACAACAAGAGATGAAGTCGCACTAATTACAAAAAAGGTGTTCAGTTTTTTACCAAAGTTTTTTGTTGAAGTAGATGGTCGAGAGGTGTTAACGATTAAGAAGGAGTTTTCTTTCTTTAAAGCACGTTATACGATTGATGCGGCTGACATTGAGGTACATGGTAACTGGTGGGACATGGATTTTCAGGTTTTACAGCATGGTGTAGTCATCGGTAAAGTGAACAAGGAGTGGTTCACTTGGGGTGATAGCTATAAGGTTCAAATATTGAATGATGAGATGGAGACGCTCATGATTGCCTTCGTTGTCGCTATTGATTGTGTGAAGGCTGACCAAGCTTCTGCATCTAATCAGTGACGATTTAACGTTAAAGTTGAAAACTTAACAAGGTGACGTGGAAGGAATTAATTCAGCAGGTGCTGATGAGTGTAATTGGCTTAGTTTATTTATGATGCGTTGAACCGTACTATAAGTAGGAGCAAGTTTAGTTTTTTGATATTGCCTATGTTAGATCTTATTGTTGATTTTCATTTTTTGAAAAAATGCCCATTGCGCCCAAGCGCCCTTTCCACGAATGCATATGATGATTATGCCTACTCATTGAAAGGAGCGATCACATATGGGATTTTTTCCAACACCGGGAGCCGGCGGAGGATTTCCAGGATTCCCGGGCGGACCTGGCGGACCTGGCGGACCTGGCATACCGGGAGGACCCGGAGGACCTGGAGGACCCGGGGGACCAGGGTTTCCGGGAACCCCCGGACAATTTCCGGGGGGTGCACCAGGAGGCGTTCAAGCGCCGACGGCTCCTCCACCGCAATTCGTGCCGCAAATGTCGACTACCACATTTGCCATTGATCCCGGCGGGATCAGACGCTGCCTGTTCCGCAACACATACATTTGGCTGAACAACGGCGAGCAATTCTGGTTCTTTCCAGTATTCGTCGGGCGTAATTCTATTGCAGGGTTCAGATGGAACGGTTTTTTCTGGTCGTACTTTGGTATTGATTTGAATCGGATCGCTTCGTTCACGTGCTTCTAAAGCAGACAGCGATAGAGAACAGCCAGCAGGCTGTTCTCTATGTTATGCGAATTTTCGTGTTCCGGGAGTAGTGAATTACGCAAAAGATACATAGACAAGGTTCATTTTTCCCTGACGCTGACGTTAATACTAGATTCAAAAAAGGACTACTCTGCGAAGGATAACCTTAAAGCTTGCCGTTACAGACAGCGCGTTGAGCCGTATCATTAATCACGGTAATGCGGAGGGTTGGGCACGTTGGGTGATCCATTCTGTTATGAATTCAATTAGTTTTTTTGCCGCTGGAGAGGCATTTTTAATGGAGGCGGCTGCAATGCCAATAGAACGATAATGCTCTCCTTCTAATGGGCGATAACATACATTGTCGGGGAGATGTGACAGAATCATTTCGGGGAGTATACTTACTAGGCAGATTTACAAATCCCAAGTCAGCGGTTCCATCGGCAATCCATTCTTCTATTTCAGAGTAGTTACCATCAAGTAGTTTTATTTCAATATGTGGAAACTGATTTTGAAATTGTTTAATGATTTGGGGCATCCATTGGATCGATACACTAGAGAAAGTACCTATTTTCACAGTGCCAATCTCAACTACCTTACTGAAAATCTGATATTTTAAAAGATTCATAATGATTTCTCTCCTCAATAATATATGAAAAAAATTCATTAAACTAATAATTAATATTCATTATTTTTATCTTAATTATAATAGTATAATCTGTTTTATATAAAAACATCTACGATTAAAGGGGAGTTTGAGCGGAATGGTTCATGAATCAAACGGATCTTATTATGCAGTCATATTTTCAAGTCAACGTACGGAGGGGGATAACGGATATAACATTATGGCTGAAAAAATGGAGCAGCTTGCGTCCGGGCAACCAGGGTTTTTAGGAGTGGAAAGTGTCCGGAATTCTTCAGGAGCGGGTATTACGATTTCTTATTGGGAGAACTTAGAGGCGATTAGTAACTGGAAACAGCATCAATCTCACAAAGTTGCTCAGGAGAAAGGTAAGAAAGAATGGTACCAAAATTACAAAGTAAAAATTTGTAAAGTTGAAAGAGAGTATTCTTGAGTGGTAACATATCACTGCAAAGTAATTGGGAATCAATCCATTGAAGCGTACAACAACAATCATTTTATTTCAAAAGGATGCGAAGAAACTTATCCGAGAAAATAGAAGATTCCGTTACTAATTAGATAAAATATAGATATGGGATGATTATTAAATGAACTATCAAATTAAAAGGGCGACCCTTGAAGAAAAAGAAATCCTCAACAACCTAATGCAATTTTATATGTATGATTTCTCCGAGTATATGGATTTGCACCTTGAAGAAAACGGAAAATTTAATGATTATCCTCTCAACGATTACTGGACAGAAGCCTCGAATTTCCCATATCTGTTAACTCTGAATGAGAAAAATGCTGGATTCGTTTTAGTCAAATTAAAAAATAGAGATGATGATTTATACTTTTCCATTGCAGAGTTTTTTATTATAAAAAAGTATCGGAGAGTAGGATTAGGTAGACTAGTTGCAAAAGATATTTTTAATTTACATAAGGGGCAATGGGAAGTTTATCAAAAAGATAATAATGAGCCCGCACAACGCTTTTGGAAAAAGGTAATAGAGGAATACACTGGCGGAAAATTCACTGAACGAATTGAAGCAGGGAGAAAGACACAGGTGTTTGTTAATTGAGTTTGAATCTTAAGCTAACAGGATACAGTAGATCAATAAAAAGCGGCAGTCGTGGACTTTATTTACTAGTTCAGGGCTGCCGTTGTTTTTTAGGTTCTCCAGAAGTGATGTTATAAGCCAGTTGCTTTGGTATTTTTGAGTAGTACAAAATCTCTTCTGGTGTTAAAATTACCCAAAAAGTATTTTAGGAGGCTAAGACGGGAATTATGCTAAATATACAGCAGATTGTAGAACTTATTCCTCATCGGTATCCGTTTATTTTAGTGGACAGAATTATAGAGTTGGAGGAGAACAAGAGAGCAGTAGGTATAAAAAAAGTATCCATTAATGAACCGTTTTTTAGCGGCCATTTTCCTGAGCATCCTGTAATGCCAGGTGTTTTAATTGTGGAGGCATTAGCCCAGGTAGGAGGAATCACAATGTGCAAAAACGAAAAGCTGATGGGCAAGATAGGGTTATTAGTTGGCATTGATAATGCCCGTTTTAAGCGCCAAGTAACGCCTGGGGATCAGCTTCTTCTCGAATTCGAAGTCAATCGGATGAAAGGTGAGATTGTAAAAGGCAAAGGCATCGCAACAGTAAATAGTGAGCTGGTATGTGAAGCTGAGATTTCTTTTGCATTTGTGCAAAAAGGAGGTTCAAAATGAAAAGGATGCCGTTTGTACGACCAACTGAACATTACGATCTGCAAATTAAGGATATCGACGAGCAAATATGTGCATTGATCAAGCAACGAAAGGAAATCTCGAATAATAATCCAGGATTCCCACCGTTTGAATCTATCTCTAAATGGGCAGAAAATTATGAGCTCTATGAGGATTTTTTGAAAGCGGTATTTGGGACATTGCTAAGTGAAGAGCATTTTAAACCGATGGTTGAGCCAATTGATTTTAGAAAACATATTGCAGTTCTTAAATCAATTGAGAAAGATGAATTATTTTATACACTGACCTCTATACGTCAATACAGTAATGCTAGTGTGGTCACCCTTAATATAGATTGGGACATGACAACTGAGCTTCCAGCAAATTCTCATAGCCATAGCTTTTTCGAGCTGTTTATAGGAGAAGAATATGATAGTCGAATGACGAATGGCGGAAGTTCAACCGGACAAGCTTCTTATAATTACGTGATTTCTCCACCGCTTTCTGACGATCCTTCAGGCGTTACATTAGAGTTCAGGAAATATGGTAAACCCTTCAAGAACAATGAGACAGGAGATCAAATTGTTTTTAGGCTGTAGTACTTATTTATTCATCGGAAAATATTGCTTATAGCTGTCTCCATTGCTATGATCAAAAGTGGAGATCCGAGCGAAGTTAAATTAGGCGCCGCTCCATATCACAGTTAACGGATTTTTAGTGAAATAAAAACCGGCCATCCTGAGGGGATGGCTGTTTTCTGTGTAAAACAAATTCAATGATTCATTTCCAGCCATAAAAACTACGAAGGTACAGTTTATAATGTGGATATTCAGGAATACGAAAATTGATGACCCCATACAGACTTCAGATGTCTGTATTTTTTTGCTAATTGTGGTTCTATAGTATGATTTTTTGGGATTATTTGAAAAATGGTTGAGAAATACTTAGTGTATAGTCAATACTGTGACTTATAATGTTAGCTTAGGTAATTATCTAAAACCCTTAATATAACCTTGAATATATTCATTTACGCAGCAAAAGGCTGAAAGGAAGTCATCTCTTGTTTGAAACCCTACTTTTGAATTTTTTGTTTTTGCTTTTTCCAGTATTAACATTTCTGATATTTTTTGAGAATCGGGCCTATTCCTACAATAGATTGATTCTCGTTTTTATGTCAGCAGTGACCATGAGTCTCTGTATCGCTAAACCTATCAGACTAGAAATTGGCTATATTTTTGATTTAAGGTACATTCCGTTTATTATTGTGGCACTCTTTGGAGGATATAGGAATGTTTTTCCTCTATATATTATTTTGAATGCGTACAGATTCTATGTGGGTGGAGATGGCGTATTTTATTCGTTTCTATTTGCGACGGCGATTCTGATTTTGGTGCCGTTATATAAAAACAGATTTTTAAAATTACCATCGAAAGGTCGTGTGATTGCGGCAAATCTGATTGCTTTGCTAATTATGGGGGTTTATCTGTTTATTTTAGGTTTGGTTCAGGATTCTTTAGACAGGCAATTTTGGATTCTTTCATTAAATGCTTTGACGACTCATGTTGGGGTGATGAGTGTCATTATGATTTTGATTGAAAAAATTATATCTAATATTAAAAATCGGGAACGGATTGTCCAATCGGAAAGATTAAATGTCGTCAGCGAGCTAGCGGCAAGTGTATCCCATGAAATCAGAAATCCACTTACAGTGACTAGTGGTTTTTTGCAGCTATTAAATAAATCTAAAACAATGACGCCAGAGGAAAAGGGATTTGTAGAGTTGTCTTTACAAGAGCTACAGCGAGCAGAAAAAATTGTAAGTGATTATCTCTCCTTTGCCAAGCCACAATCTGAAAACATGGTTTACTCCAATATGAAGGCAGAATCAGAATATACTAAAAATATCATAATGCCTTATGCCACCATGCACAAAGTAGATGTTCAATTCAATTTTAATAATTCCTTAAATAAAAATTATGACCGGAACCAGATTCAGCAGTGTCTAATTAATTTATATAAAAACGGTATAGAAGCGATGAAGGAAACCGATGGCGGAACGCTATTTATCGATATATTTGAAAAAAAGCAAAATATTATGATCAGTATCAAAGATAACGGAGTCGGCATGACTAAAGATGAAATATCGCGACTCGGTAAACCGTATTATTCTACTAAAGCAGAAGGGACGGGGCTGGGTATGCTTATGGTCTACAGTACCGTCGATAAAGTGAAAGGAAATATTGAAGTCGATAGTGAAAAAGGCAAAGGGACAACATTCCTTATAACCATCCCAACATAGGCAAGTTGCAGAGAGTATCTTTTGCTGTTTATACCCCACTAGGAGTGTGTAATACCTTTCATGAATGGATTTCGTGTAAAAAGGGCAACGTGCCTGCGCGAGTCCCATCTGGAGGTGCAGCAATGGAGATATTTGTAACTATAGGCGTCAAATTGGTCATCAGCTTTTTTGGTTTGTGGATCATTACCTTTATTACCGGCCGCAAGACGCTTAGTCAATTGACACCACTTGATTTTCTGTCTTCATTGATTTTAAGTGAAATTGTCGGCAATACGATATATGATGATGAGGTGAAGATCTGGCATCTGCTGTTTGCTCTTTTTATTTGGACCGCATTATCTTATCTGTTCGAAAAGGTGACTACCCATTTTGTGAAATTCGGGAACATGGCGGAAGGCCGGACAGTGCTGCTAATTGACGATGGCATAGTGAATCAGGATTTGTTGGAGAAATATGATATTGAGTATACCCAACTGCTGTTCATGCTGAGGCAACAAAATATCTTTTCCCTAAGTGAAGTACGGTATGCTCTGCTCGAAACGAACGGTTCTCTATCGGTAATGCGCAAGTCTGAAGATGAGCAATCTTCTGCTTTTTCCGTTACAGTTATTGATAAAGGCAGGGTACTGGAAGAGTCTATGCGTGGCAGAGCGATGAACAAGGAGCAGATTAAGGAACGCGTCAGAGAGCAGGGCTATAATTGCATTGAGGATATTGCCTATGCTGAATATAAAGAAGACGGAACGCTCTATATCCTTCCCAAAAACAAACCATAAATCCACATGATGAGACGCTGGAGCCGGGAGGCTCAAGTGTCTTTTTTCAAATCAGGAGTGCCTAGTGAATAATAAATCTTAATGGAGGTAAGGATGATTAGTTTAGGATTATGGATCTTAACCGCTCTAATTGTGCTAGTTGTTGTAATGTTTCACGCAGGAGCATTATTAGATTTTATCCGGCCTAGTGTCCTACAAACTCAGCTTTTTGGTCTTCACATTACATTGTTTGGAGTAGTTGTGATATTAGCCTATGAGGGTGGCCGCGGGATAGGCGTTTTTATTGGATTAATTGGGCTGTTTACGGGTATCTTGGGCTCTTTTAGAGATTCCTCTAAATCGGAGGATAAAAAGAATATCTGACAGCTTATATATTTACTAACTTTCGGAGGGGTATAACTTTATGGAGATTTCTATATGTAAAGCAGACGCGAGTGACGCAGCGTTTATTCATGAAATGCAAGTCAAAGCCTTTATGCCATTGCTGGAGAAATATAAAGATTATGAAACCAGCCCAGCCAATGAATCTGTGGAACAAATAAGGGATCGAATTAATCAGTCTTTTGCAGATTATTACATGATTAAGAGTTTTGATATTGTTGTGGGTGGTGTCCGCATCGTTAAAAAGGAAAATAAAACTTATCGGGTCAGTATCAAAGAAATGGGAGCTGGATAGTATTATACAAGAGCAAAGGAATTGCTATTTATATGAAAAGTTAGGGTATAGAAGCACGGGGGAAACCAAAAAAATAAATGACAACTTAATATTAGTTTTTTATGAAAAACATATGAGTTAAAGCCTTAGGATTATACTTGAAAAAAAAGACAGCGGGCAGTTCATGTCCACTGTCTTTTTAACATACAAATCAATACACTCGAATACGCTTCACAAATAACGATATAATCAATCCTATACCTGCAATTGCTGCGATAAATAAGTAAGCATGTGTAATTCCAGCGGTTAATATTTCAGGCTGTGCAGCGGTTGGATGTGTGTTTGCGAATCGTGTTTGTCCACTAGACATTAGCGTAACAGCGAACGTTGTACCAAGAGCACCTGCAATTTGCTGAAGTGTACTCATAACAGCAGCCCCATCCGGATAGTATTTCACAGGTAATTGATTTAACCCATTGGTTTGAGCGGGCATAATGACCATTGCTAATCCGATAAACATTGCGCAGTGTATTAAAATAAAGGTTAGGCTACTGGTTTCAGTTGAGTTTCTTGTAAATAGAAAACCAGCAATGGTTGTGATGGAAAATCCAAGCGGCAGCAATAATTTCGGACCGTATTTATCGAATACTCTACCCGTAACTGGAGCCATAGCCCCGTTAATAACACTGCCTGGAAGAAGTAGAGTACCAGCCATTGTGGCCGATAACAATAAACCTCCTTTTAAATATAAAGGTAATAAAATTGCAGAAGATAAAATGATCATCATTCCTAAAAAGAGCATTATAAGACCTATCGTAAACATGGGATATTTAAATACCCGTAAATTCAACATTGGGGTTTCCAATTTAAATTGCCGTAATACAAACAAGATTAAGCTGATGAAACCAATAATAAGAGGCAACAAAACAATGATTTCACTCAAAGAATGATCAGCAAAGTTACTAAAACCAAAGACGATTCCACCAAATCCAAGCGTAGAAAGCAAGATGGATAAAATATCTATTTTAGGTTTTGTGATGTTGGCTACATTTTTGATGAATGTTAATCCGAAACCTAATGTAAATAACAATAAAGGTAAGCTTATCCAAAAGATATACTCCCAGCCAAAATGATCTACAATTAAACCAGATAGAGTAGGTCCAAGGGCCGGTGCACACATAATAACGAGCCCCATCATTCCCATGACAGTTCCGCGTTTATGTGCAGGGAAAATAATAAGAATAATATTGGTCATTAATGGAAGCAATAAGCCTGTCCCTAAGGCTTGCACTAAACGTGCAATTAATAATGAGCTGAAATTAGGGGAGAGGGCAGCAATTAATGTACCGACGATAGATAATAGCAAGGAAGCTGTGAATAATTGTCTAGTGGTAAACCATTGCATTAATAGGGCGGATATTGGAACGAGGATTCCTAATACAAGTAAATATCCTGTGGTTAGCCATTGAACCGTTGAGGCGTTGATTGAAAATTCATCCATTAAATTTGTAAAAGCCATGTTTAAGGCGGTTTCACTAAATAGCCCGACGAATGCACCTAGCATAAGCGAGAAGGCCATAAGGGCGGGACGTTTAACTTGAACAGTTGATGTTGATTCCATGATTATGATGAACCTCTTTTCAGAATTGTGATTCGGATTATTTATGCTGGATAGATGATATATCAACTATGAGGAGGAGAGAAATGCTCTAAGCACCTCTTACATTATCCTGCACACGAGTTAACAAAGTCTTAAGTGTTGAGTAATCTGAAGCAGATAATCCTGACTCGATAATTTCGTTTAAATTGACCGTCACCTCATTTATAGTATTCTCTAATTTCCGTCCTTCTTCTGTTACATATACATTTACCGCTCGGCGATCTTGCGCACTTGTTACTTTGCGTATGTAACCTTTGCTCTCTAAGCTGGCGATCATTCTGGCAACACTGGCTTTGTCCTTACCAAGATTAGCAGCAATCTCGTTCTGAGATAGACCTTCTTTCTCAAGCATCAGAGCCATAAGTAGATGCTGTTCAGGTGCAAGTCGAAAAGGAGCAAGTAACTTTGTTAAATAATTTGCTATTTCTAAATGCAAATCTCGAATGACCAAACCTAAAGGTTCTCTTGAATCCATATGATCTCTCCTAATTGAAGAATAGATGATATATCAACGTTATTGATTTGTCTATATTAGCATAAAGTTATGGATGCTTGTCAAGTTAAAGAAAATGAATAGAATCATAGAATTAAATACAAGCGGTAAAGTTGTTTAATGCCCAATCACTTGATGATACATAGTCATATGCTGTTGTGAAATTAAAATAAAATAATTAGGGAGGGATTTAAATGGGGTATAACTGTGTTGGGGGCGTTCAAGAACAAAAAAAGGCTCCAGTTTGTATTAATCCTTGGACATCAACGGGTACGATTCTTGTGCTTTACATTCTCCTCGTCATTATCCTTAAAACTTGTTGGATCTAGAATTTATGTAAATTGACGCCCCGAAGTTTTTTTCTTCGGGGCGTTTCTTTGTTTTCTTTAGCAGGATAGACTTAACGGGAATAATCGGGTTGTGTCATAGAAATGGGCTGAGGATTGGCAAGTACCCATTGCACCGCCAGCTCGCATAATCTGGCTGGTTGCTCATTGCCAGCGATGTTGCGGAACCGTTTGGCGAGTGCAGCTGCCTCTTGAAGAAGGACGGGCGTTAAAGGCGTCCCCGTGCTAAAATGCCGCATCAGTGCATCCAGCATTTTACGGTAATCGGCATCCCAGTTTCCTCCGCCATTATTAAGGATTTCATGAGACACCCGCCCTGTGATGCGGATAACCTCACCCTGCACCGTTATCGCGTGTCCTGAAGCAGGGACGAGAAAATCCCACAGCTCTTGGTGCTGTGCGGGCCATGCGGCTGCCGTTACCTTGATAGGAGAGATTCCATCATGTCTCACCAGTTTCGCTATAGGCTCGACATCAAATTGCCGGTACAGCTCCAGGAGAGCATTTGCCGTTTCATCCAGTCGATCTTTATTGTAATTTGTTCTGACGAATTCAAAATCCTTGCCGATACGCCGCACGGATTCCTTCATCTCCGGCGTGATTACTGCTCCTGCATCTAGCATAATACGCGAGATTTCTGCCATGTGAACTATATCGATATTCCGGCATTGTAATAATCCTTTGGCGAGAGGTGTGTTTTTTCGGTTATTTTCTGCATGGACATTTGCGCCGCGTACCACCAGATCCCGCACTACTTTTGTTTTGTAAGAAGCAGCTGCTGAGTGCAGCGGTGTCTCATTCTGGTAATCCAGGGCTTCCATATCTGCACCTAGCTCAAGGAGTAAGGGGACATTTCCGGACCAGGTTGCAGCCTGAGCATGAAGAGGGGTACGCTTATAGTTGTCGGCAGCGTTGATGTCAGCACCCTGCTCCACAAGCCAGGAAACCATTTCATCCGGTATTTGCCGGAAGCTGAGGGCGGTACCTTTGCTGTAACCCCCACGGGCATCCCATTCGCATAGCTCAAATACCTCTTTTAAGGCAGACATATCATTCGTTTTAACCAGCTCGGCAAAATTGGCGGGTAATGTTTTTTTCTTTTTGCCCATCTCATTTTTCCGCTCCTTTATTAATAGATAAATAGCAGATAACTTCTTGCAAGTTTATCATATAGGAGAATTGAACACTAATTCATGCAGGACGAAAAGGTTGAAGATATAAACGTAACTTTATTGGAAAAGAGTGGAATATCGTTTATGTCGATTTCGAATCATAGACTAATAGAAAATAAAAACATTAAGCTTGTGTCTTGGAAATATATTCGAGATTTACGAAGGACATCGAAATTACGCTAACACTAGGCAGTCAGACAAAGCGATCGACTCTGCTTTTGTTGTTTTTTAAGTTCGTTCATTTCTAATTTTTCTGAACTCCTTAGGAGTTATGTTTAAGTGTTTTTTAAAAGACTGGATAAAGTGATTGGCGTTATTGAAACCAACTCGCTGTGCGATTTCAGTTATCGTGTAGTCAGTTGCTATTAACAAATCACAGCTTTTATTAATGCGATATTTAATTAAGTAGAAATACGGAGTCATATGGATACTTTTCTTAAAACCTCGAGTGCACTCCGATACACTTAGATGTGCTGTGTCTGCTATTTCCTTCAATGTCAAATTATTAGAATAGTTTTTGTGAATAAAACTAAGCATTAATTGTAGTCTCTCTTGCTGGAGTCTGTTATATTTAGACGATTCCTCAGAGGATAGAGAAAAATTTGATATAAGGATTAACCATAACTGGACAGTTTTGATAGAAACTTCGTACTCCCATCCCCATTTTTTTTTCGATTCAAATTCTTTTTTCATATCCCAAAGAATTTGTAGGATTTGATTATGCCAGTCCTTATCTCCTTTGATTTCTAAACTTAACAAGAATGAATTGGTATACGGAAGTACATACTTTTTTTCCATTGCACTTTCAGAATAAAAAGCGAGTAACTTCTCTGGGAAGTTAAAACTAACATATTCACCCTCTTGGTTAAGGTACGTAACAATATGAAGTACGCTCTTATTAATAAAGATGGCCTGACCTGCTTCTAAATCATAATTGATTCCGTTGACTTGTATGGTTAGTTTCCCTTTGGTCACTAAAGTAATTTGTAGTTCTTGGTGCCAATGTAGATCGTTAACCCCTCTGCCATTAGGAATAGATTCATAATTGGTATGAGTGTACATGATGTATGGAAATGCATCATCAGGAAATTGAATGGCTTCGTGCAATTGCCTTTTCAAAGTGCTTATTCTCCTTATTTGACGATATTTCTATATAAATTAAAGATATAGTTGCACAATATAGACCCTGACGGTGATATTATTATATCCAGCCTAGACTTATCATACAATTCTGTGCACAGGGATTGTCACACATTTTGGAGGAACTATGGTTAGTTCAAATAAACCGCCTATACTATTTCATCCGTTTATTCTGTTATTTATCAGTATTTTGTCCGTTTCTATCTCTTCAATCATGATTAAACTATCAGATACACCTACTTCAGTGGCCGGGATGTATAGATTGTTTATTTCTGTAATCATCATGCTCTGTTTTACATCTGGGAAAATGGCTCGTTCTGCTGAGATGAATAAAAAAGATTGGGCCATCGTTGTTTTATCCGGCCTATTTCTAGGGTTACACTTTTTATTCTGGATGGAATCATTGGTCTATACTTCAGTTGCAAGCTCCATGGTGATCTTATCGTTACAGCCGCTATTTGTTATGATGGGGTCTTACTTTTTATTCAAAGAACATGTTAACCTGCTAACCGTTTTTTGCCTGATTGTTGCTCTTTTAGGTTCGATTGTTATTGCATGGGGAGACATATGGGTTTCGAAAGATGCACTAATCGGCGATGCTTTATCGTTAATTGGCACATTCTGCGCTTCAGTCTATCTGTTGGCCGGGCAAAAAGTAAGCGGCAAAATCAATGCAAATATATACAGCATTTTCGTCTTTTTTATTGGTGGTACTGTTATGCTCGTGTACAATTTGATAAATAATGTCTCATTAATTAATTATGCTTCATCAGATTGGATTTATTTTTTGCTTCTTGCAATAATTCCAACTATTTTTGGTCAATACATCTTTAACCTTTTGTTAAAGTCGATTGGAGCAACTACTGTCTCGGTTGGGATTATTGGTGAGCCTGTTCTTGCCATTGTCCTTGCATACCTATTATTAGGGGAAACTATGTCATTATTCCAGCTTTTAGGCGGCATAATAACCTTACTCGGTATGGGAATGTATTTTTGGTCGAAATCTTTAAAGTACAACATTCAAAATAAGTAAATGAGTAGTCGGAAATATGTATAGGGGGATGGGAAATGGTAACTATTGATGATTTTTTGAAACTTGATGTTCGTGTTGGAACGATTATTAAAGCGGAGTTTTTTGCAAAAGCAAAAATACCTGCGATTAAACTCCAAATTGATTTTGGACCCGATATCGGAAGCAAAACATCAAGTGCACAGATTACTAAACGATATAGGCCTGAAGAGATTGTAGGGCAACAAATCATTGGGGTAGTTAACTTCCCTGCTCGAAATATAGCGGGTTTCCTATCAGAAGTATTAGTTCTTGGAGGAATACCGGATAAAGGGGATGTGGTTCTCTTGAAGCCAGATATTAAATTACCTAATGGGACACCTATTGGGTAATATAGGGTAATTGTTGTATTAAACTAACAGTGGGTCTATTTTAAGATGTACACAAAATTGATAGTAATCGGAGAGAAGACAATGGAAGAATTAACAAGCTTAGCATCTGAAAGTATTGAGGCAAGTAAAACGGCGCTAGTCGTGATCGACCTGCAACAAGGAATTGTCCACAGTCCAAAGCAGGGGCCGAATACAAGTGCTCAGGTGGTTGAGAATGCCAGCAAATTAGCTCAATCCTTTACGGAGAAAGGGGGATTTGTTGTTCTAGTGAGGGTGTCATGGCTAGATGGGCAAGATATGCTTAAACCTAAAACTGATTTACAAATGAATTCTGTCACCTTTCCAGAAGGTTGGGACAACATCGTGCCAGAATTAGCGAATATCAAAAATGCACATCTGATTTCCAAACGTCAGTGGGGGGCATTTTTCGGTACAGATCTTGATTTGCAGTTACGGCGCCGCGGAATAGATACGATCGTATTATGTGGTATTTCTACCTCGATTGGTGTGGATACTACTGCAAGAGAAGCTTATCAGCTTGGTTATCATCAAGTTTTTGTAGAAGACGCTATGACCGCGATGGTAAAAGAAGAGCATGATTATGTATGCAAAACTATCTTCCCTCGTATAGGTAAGATCCGGTCGAGCGATGAAGTAATATCCATGTTGAAATAGTATAAAAAAACCTCAGGCTCTCTCTGTAATTTCAGAGATTGTCATGAGGTTTTTTAATTGAAGTTATGTCTTACATAAAGATGAGGAGAAGTATCCCAGCTAAGAAGCAGTAATAAGAGAAATACTTCAAATTACCTTTAGCCATAATCCCCATAAACCAGCGCATGGAGAAATAAGTAACGATAAGTGTAGTAATAAATGCAATCAAGTATGGAATTGCTAGCTGCGAGCGGTTAGGATCGTGGGCAATATCAGATGCGCCCATAACAAGTCCGCCCAAACTGACAGGAATATAAAGCATAAAAGAAAAGCGTAAAGCAGTTTCTTGCTTCATTCCCACAGCGATGGAAGAGATGACAGTTGCACCAGAGCGGCTTATCCCAGGAATAAGGGCGACTGCTTGGGCAAGTCCGACTATAACTGCATCCTTCGCTTTTAAGTCACCATCTTGTTTACGGCCGCGAAGGTTACGGATCAACCATAAAGCTACCCCCGTAACCAGCAAGGCGATGGATACGGTATGAACTGACGAGAAGATATCCTCAATCTGATCCTTGAAGAGTAAAGCAACGATTACCGCAGGCAAGGTACCGATGATGATGTACAAAGAGAACAGGAAATCTGACTTATATTCCTCTTTGCGGGTCAGAATAAATTGAACGAATCCAGTGATCAATCTTCCGATATCTTTACGGAAAATAAAACAAATCGCGATTAGTGAAGCCGTATTTGTTAAGATTTCAAATGATAGCCCATTTTGTTTTAAGCCTAGCAATTTCTGTGCGATGATCAAATGGCCGCTCGAAGAGACGGGGATTGGCTCAGTTGCCCCTTGAACAAACCCTAGAAACAAGTATTTAAGCCACAGTATAATATCTTCCATTTTACCTCCCAGTATTTTTGTAATCTTTTCAATCATATCGTATTCAATAAAGAAATGACAATAGAACCATCGTGCCATATTCAATTGGACGAGTTATACTAATTCGTAAGACTATTAAATGAGGTGGAACTATTTGTAGTACATTACTAAAAATTCAGAAGCATGATATTCCGAGAGCAGCCAGTGTTCTGGCCGAAGCATTTGCTAAAAATGATCCTTTATATCAGCATATCTTGCCTGATGAATCAACCAGATTACGCGTGTTGAATATTTTTTTTCATCGTTACATTGAGATGTTGTATCCATATTCGGATTTACTAACGACTTCTACTAACTTTGAAGCAGTGGCTTTAGTGTTCCATTTGGAGCGTCAGACAGGGACATTGATTTCGAACGTCAGGTATATGAAACAGATAGTCCTTGCGATCATCAAGTCATTACCGATCTGCCGAATCATTGGGGTGCGAGGATTTATACGTGGTTTATCTATTTTGCGTAGTATGAGTTCTTTATGGTTATCAATGTTTGGGGATCAGAAGGTTAAACATTTGGATATGCTTGCAGTGCAAGAACAATATCGAGGCCAAGGATATGTATCAAAAATCATGACACCGCTGCTCGCGGAATGTCGTGTGAACAATACATTATGCACGTTAGAGACACAGACGCCGAGCAACTTGCCCATTTATGAGCATTATCATTTCCGTACGGTTAAAGTCATTCCTCTACCTAATAGCCCACTTGAGCAGTATTGTATGGCGTTTACGCAAGGAGTTGCTGAGTAGTTAATAAAAAAGGGCCGTCTCATTCAGCCAATTCATGGTTTTTGGGGCAGCCTTTTTTTGCTTAGTCCATAAGGGTTAATGAAGCTTCAAGAGAAAAATCAGGGGATTTCTCCCTGTAATTCTGCGATCTTTTGTCATCCGGCTAGAATCTATTATTTTGTTTAACAAAAATAGCATAAGCTTCGAAGGATTGTTATAATAGAAACATATATTCCCGTGTTTCAGAACCCTATACAGGATGTATAGGGGTTTTATTTCTTTTAGTGAGGGTGATCGAGAATAAGTATGGCGTTGTCCGTACAGGGAGAAGAGGACCGGAGAGTTCCGCAGGAAATTTTAAATTATGAAGTGATGGCGAGGTTAGCAGAAAGATGAATTGGTCGGATTTTGGCGAACGAAACAAACGATTGAATCCCCTGTGGAATTTGGGGGCTGGCATGAACCTTGGCGAAATCCAACCTTACAAAGAAATGGTATCTTTAAGCGTTCTGCTGCAAGTCTATTATCTGGAGTTAGAATCGAATGAGAGAAGATCCAAAGAGGATATTATAGAACTTACTTGGACTGCACTGGAACGTTTTAATATCGCCAATCTTGGGACTACCGAATCCGTAGAGCGTCTCGTGGACGGTTTATTGTGGAGCGGGAATGGTGGAGATTTCGAATCCCTTTTCTATGATGATGTGACCCGGCAAATGTCCGTGCAGAAATATAAGTATTTCACGGTGGACGAGGATGCGACCCGCAGCAGTTGGGAAGAGAATGGAAGAACCATCTATCGTCTCTCCGAATATGCAATGGAGCTTATTTTTATGAGCCATGAGATTATTGATGAATTTCAGATCAGCATCAAACTGCTCGAGATTCAAATGCATATTAAACATGGGCGCGTAACTCGGGCTCTTCAGGATGTTAATGAACTGATCTCCCGTGTCCGTAAGATGACCCAGCAACAGCAAGAATACCGCAATGCGTTACGCCGCAATCCGAAGCATATTTTTAGTGAATTCGGAGTGGCTCGGCATCAGCGACTCGAAGAGATTCATCATCAGTTCGAGGAGGAACGCAAACATTTTGATAGTATTCACCGTTCTCTGGCCAGGCTGGCCAATGATGAGAAAGACGTAATCGACTTCAATGAGATCCGTATTCTCTCTGAACGAGTCGAGCTTTCTAGGCGTGTACACGATGAGCTGGCTGAGGTAGTGTTGAATATTTTTGAGATGGAGACCAATTTAAGATTGAACTTTCCTGAATTATTCTGGGGAGCAGCCGGGTTTAACTTCCGTACTCACGTATGGGAGGAATGGGTGAAAGAAGAGGGTCTGCCAAGCGGTGACAGTCTTGAACTGCTGCTCAGCGGATTATTCGCTCCGAATCAGGACTTCGTTTATCCGCTTCCTTGGGCTTGGGAGGAACAAGAGGTAGGGTTTATCCCTGACTTAGTGATGGATGATTTCGAAGATGAGGTGGACGCAGAGCCTGTTCAATATATTCCTAAAGGTATCCCATGGGCAAAAGTAGTGGATCTGTGGAAGCCGGTTTTTACTGCCTTGGCTGAGCAGGGAAGCTTTACCTTTACTGCAGACGCTTTTTCCGCCGAAGAACTGACAGGGTGGGCAAACACACCGGATGCTGTTGATCTGTGGGTGCAGTTTTTTCATACAGATTTTTTAGTGCAGGAACAGGCACCAGAAGGTGGTAGCGGCGTTTCTGATGAATGCCAACAGCTAATCCAATATGTGCTTGCAGAAGATCTTCTGTTGGAGAGTTTACGCGGCAAAACGCTGCGGACGAGCATTGCTCCAGAACCAGCCTCAAGGGTACGGTGTCCTGGTCTGGATATGAGTCCATATATGATTACGATTGTGGAGAGGTGAGAAGTTACTAACATGAGTTATACATTAGAACAGGTACAGCAAGCTTCGCGGCTATTTTTTGAATTGCTCCGTAAAAAAGTAATTCCTCTTGATGACCCTGCAGCGGCAGAATGCCTTCAGGATGCAGGAACTTATGATGCACTTCAGTATGTTGCCAAAGAAGGGGGCTGTCGGGTGATGAATTCCGGGCACCGTCTCCATCTGCTAGTTAATCCGCTGGGGTCAGTGTTTGCAACCAATTTCACCCAGTTAAAGAACAAATATTCACGTGTTGAGCGTAAAACACACTTACATATTATCAATATTATTATTCTGGTTTTTCTGGCCGAAATGGATCAGGATGAGACTCATTTTAAGTCGGGGCAGGACAGTATGTCCTATATTCAAATTGCTGATCAGGTGTCCTCGCTCTTTCAGACGTGGATTCAGATGGATGAGGATGGGCGATTTAGCCAGCAGTGGCAGCTTGATATCCAAGCGATGTCTAAGGTATGGACCAGTCTGTACATGCAGACTAAGAGTCAGGAAGAAAGCGATCTTCTGACCAGAGGCGCAGGCTCACGAATTGGACTGATCCATGAAGGCATGAAACTTCTGGAAGAGGAGAAGCTCGTATTCATCTCTGAGACAGAGAAGCGTATCTTTCCTCGGGAAGAGCTGTATGAGAGAATGCGTTATTTATATCATGATGTCGATCGATACCAGGAATTAAAGAGCCTCATTGGAAGAACTTTAGCTGAGAAAGACGGTGCTACCTATGCCGCGGATTGAACGCATACGAATTACAGGACTTAAATACGAGAAGATGCTCAAGAAATACGACGATATGATTCTGGACCTCTGCAACGAAGAGGGACCCGCTAATACGCTTATTACGCTCATGAATGGCGGTGGAAAGGGAGTACTGCTGCAATCCATTTTTCAGCTGTTAATGCCCAAAACACCATGGGGCAAAGACAGTGAGAACCAGGTTGAGGCTTTTTTTCATAATCATAAAAAACAACTTAAACCGTACACTTTTCACGTAGCTATCGAATGGCATCTCGACAACAATGAGCGCAATGAGTATATGACTACGGGAATCGCTATGACGGCACATAATTCGCTTGATCAGCAGGATATCAAAGTGGATTACTTGCTGTACGCACTTACAGATTACGGTGAAGCGGCTGAACTTACGCTATCAACGTTGCCGTTATTTGACGAAGTGACTGCTGAACCTACGAGTTTTGAAACGATCCAGCAATTTGTACGCGATCGGCGGGGGGAGATTGTACCTTTTGGCAGCCATAGCTCGGATTTGAAAAGATATTATGACTTCCTGGCTATCCGGGATATCCATATCGCCGAGTGGCGAAATATGCGGCGGATCAATGGTGAAGAGGGCGGTATCAAAGGTTATTTTAAAAAGAATGATGCCTTCACCAATCATAACTTGTTCGAAAAGCTGATTATTCCTGAAATCGGATCTAGTCTGAATGAAGGATTAAAGGAAGACGACAATACGCTGCAGCGGATGTTTATCGATACAGCAACAGTGGCTCAGCGCTTGCCGATGCTTGAACAGCGGGAGCAGGTCTATTCAGAGTTTCTTGGTATGGCTGCACCGCTTTATGAGCTGGTGAAACTTGGCGTGGAGGCGGAAAACGTAGTACAAGAAACTGAACTACGTGGACGCCAAATCTATACGGTTATCTATGAAGAGCAGAGAAATGCAGAAGTTGAGCGAAGTAAGATTGCTGATGAACTGGCTGGACGTTATCAGGATGCGAAGCAACTGCGCTTTGAGACAGACAATCTTAAATACTTACGCAGCAAGGAAGAAACGGAACTGAAGCAAGAAGAGTTTAAGAAGCTCAGTGATGATCAGAGCCGTGCGCGTGGTCGGTTGGAGGATTCCAAAGCGCAAGAGAAGAAGCTTGAAGTAGCTTATTTTCTGGCTAAACGTTTGCTCCATACCCGGCAAATTGAGCAGTGGCAAAAAGAAATTCAAGCTATCGAAGGTTCTCTGGAGATGAAAGAACGGCAAGAGGTCATTCAGGCAGCCAAGGAACAGCTGCGGAAACAGTGGGATGTGGTGTTTAATCTCTGGCAGCAAACGATTAGAGAGTTTGAGACAGCGCAGCAAGACCTGACGGCGGAAGAAAGGGAATTGCGCAAGGAAAGGGAAAGTTTCTTGGTAGAGCTGGCGGGGCTGGATAATCAGATCAATGAATTGACCTTATCTATTCGGCAATATACGGAAGAACTCGGAGCATTCGCAGCCCAATATGGGCAGGATGCCGCCCATTCTCCGGCAGCTGCGCTGCAGCGTACGGTCTCAGCGGCCAAAACGATTCTTCAAGACATTGGAGACTTGGAAGAACAGCACAAGCAGGAAGAGATTCGGAAGCTGGCACTGCATAAGAGTCATGCTGAGCTGAGTGAGAAACGGCGTTCTTATGAGCGTGAAGCGGACGAGCTTGGGGTTCTGCTTGAGTCACAGACTCAGAAAGAATCCCAATTATGGTCACAGCTCGTTGTACTGCTGGAAATGTATGAAGAGCATAATCGTTTAGGAGCTACTGGCCTTTTTGAAGAACAAGATGTTATCCCGGCACGTTTTATCCGAAAAATAGATGAAGTAGAGCAACAGACTAAACGTTCCAGAAGGGATTACTATAATCAGCTCATGGATGTGGAACTACAGAACCAATCCTACTGGCTACCCAATTCAGATATTCTGACGGTCAAAGATACACTCGATTCGTTAAAGATTCAATCAACGCTAGGTAGTTCCTACTTAAATGACCGTCCGTATCTTGAACGTGAGGAAGAACTGGAGCAATATCCGTTACTTCCATATAGTTTGATTTTGACCCGGCGCGAAGCTGATAAAATTCAGCCGGAACTGATGAAGGACACCTTGCTGAAATCAGCGGTGCCGATCTTTATCCGTGAAGAGATGGCAGCTTCGCATCAAGCATCCTTCATGCTTTTTGCGAATCAAGGGCCGCAAATGGTCTTGCAGCCGGATCGTTTCCAGGATTGGAAGAGTAGTATTCAGGGGAAGCTCAAAGAACAGGAGCAGATCCTTCAGGACTCTGAAGCTTATTTATCTAAGTTAAAATCGGTGCGTCAGGAATATGAACGTTTATTCCAAAACGAGAATACCATGACGCTTACAACCAAGCATGAGGCCCTTATTAAACTGCAGGCTGAACTTCAGCAGAGCATTATCAATCTGAGCAATGAGATGAATGAGAACGAAGGGACGCTTACCCGGATCGGACGGGAGCTCGCGGAGAACAAAGCTCTAAGTGTGGAGCATGAGCAGAGAGCGGGGGTTCTGCAAGCTTGGATTGAACGGACGAAGAAACAGGAACAAGATTATAAGGAAAAACAAAAAATAATCGAACGAAAGAATCTGGTGAGTAAAGAGTTAGCAGGTAAAGATCAGCAGCTTGAACACCTAAAGGTGCAAATGGAAAGCTTGAGCGGACAACGCAATAAATGGACGAGAGAAACCGAATATGCGATGTTCCCTAGACTGCAACGATGGTTTCCTGAGATTGTTTTCCCAACAGATCGCCAGCTTTCTGATGAAGGAGAAGTCATACCTGTAGATCCTGTAGAGCAGAATCTTCTCTTGCAGCAGCTCAGTACCGTTGAAAGCCTGCAGCAATCACTTACCGAAAATGAGCTGGAAGTTCGGACAAGAGCTGCACAGATTAAGGCAGCAAGCGAGAATCTGGCTGAGCTTGAATCCAGCCTGAATCAAGTAGATGTGAATTGGCGGAAGGCGACTGAACCTACGGAAACGTCCGAGTCTATTATGGCTGCAAGAAATCGCCAAAAGACGGATACTACTTCGTTAGAGGAAGACTATCAGATTGTTCACGACGGTTACATCCGCTGCCAGACTGAATTGGAGAACTTGCAGAAAGAGTTGCGCAAAGTAGAGAAGGGTATCAAGGAGAAACATGAACGTGCCGTGGAGCTTTGGAATGAGGCGCTAGAGGATAAGGAGACAGAAATTCAGGAGCGCTGCCAAGCGAATGAGCTTATGCTTAACCAGTGTAAAAGATCCTTGGATCGAATGGATGTCCTCATCCAGACTTTATCCAATCAAATCAAAATAATGAATGCGCATATTGAGGATCGCGTCAACCTACGGAGTGTACCAGAAGAAATAACGCTGAGGGTTAGAGAAAGCTGCGAGCCTCTAGTAGCCGACTGGCTTCTCCGCATCAAGGATAGCCGGATTAGACAGGATGAAATCTCCAAAAAGGTGAAGGAAGAGAAAAATTCATTAACCGAAAAACTTGCGAAAAATGAACGGAACTCCGAACTGGAGACCAAGATTCTAGATCGATTGAATACGGTCCATTGGGATAATTTCGCTATTGCACTGCAAGTCCTAGATTCCATGCTACGCAGTTCGCGTGATCAGATCGAGAGCATTCAAAGCGATAAGGAAGGCATGGATCTCTCCCGCAAGATGTGGGTAGGCCGGGCTTCTCTACGTGTGGTACAAATCATTGATATTATGAAGCGAATGGAACGCCGGATGATTATTCATAACGAGAATAATTATGCCTTCCCGCTGGTACGTCTGAATTACAAGAATATCAATGTGCCAAGAACAAGCGATGAGGTAGAGCCGATGGTGAGTGACTACTTCAATCAATGTATCAATGAATTGCTCAAAAAGTATCCAAAGATAGAACAAGTGCCGGCACTGGTAATCAAAGAGGTTATTAATGACGGACGAATTGTCTATGCGGCGCTGCAGAACCGCTTTCCAGTTCTTCAGGTGTATAAACCGGTAACGGAGAATTATTTCCTCTACGCCGCACCGGAAGATTATCATTATTCGGACTGGGAGATTATTAATCGCGGCGCACTGGATGAAGCTGTCGGCAGTGGGGGGCAACGTCAATCTGTACAGCTGCTGGTCGCAATGATGATCATGACGCATAAACGGGTGAATCGTGAGAATAAAGGCTGGACGGTCTTTTTATATGACAATCCTTTCGGAGAAATGGTCTCCAATAACGTGCTTGACCCCGTCTTCGAAATTTCCAAGGCACTCAAATTCCAATGGCTGATTGTTACGCCGCCGGAGCTTGTCAAGAATGATGTCAGCGTGCGTTTTGGCGTGTATTGGCAGCTTTATTTTGGAGGCGTCAAAGGGGACATGCTGGAATCAACCCTGATCAAGGGAGGAAGAAAGCTTATTCCTGTCTCGTTGTTCTGAGTATGGAATGAAACTTAAAGAAGCTCCAGTATGCATCACGCTGCTGGGGCTTCTTTTTATTAAATGTTAAAGATATTTTGTTTATTTAGGTTTGCGTTCGGAAATATAAGAACCGGTGAGCGTTAAAAAAGTTCCCGTTAGGATTGCCCAGGTGATCTTTTCATTCAGAACAAGGGCGGAAGCTGCCACTGTAATTACAGGAACAATATAGATATATACACTTGTTTTTACAGCCCCTAGAATCCCTACAGCTTTATTCCAAGTCAAAAAACACAGTGCCGAGGCACCCAGACCTAAGAAAAGCAGGTGAGCTACATTTGAAATTTCTTTAAATCTACTCGGACCTAGCTGAAAATCAAACAGAAACAGAGTAGGCAGCATAAACAGCAGACCATAGAAAAATACTCTGCGGGTAGCCCCTATAGTATGAACCTTTAATACGCTTATTTTTCTCATCAACACTGAATAAATTGCCCAAACCACAGGTGCCAGCAATGCCAGCAAGTCACCGATGGGGTTCAGCTGCAGAAGAAAACTCCCGTTCAGCCCAATTAATATAATTCCTGCCAAGGCTATCAAAAATCCTATAATAAACTGCCTATGAAATTTCTCTTGTTCTAAAAAGAAATGAGCGATCACCGCCGTGAAAAATGGAGCGATGGAGACAATCACACCTACATTGGATGCAAGGGTATAGATTAGGGCAATATTTTCTATAAGAAAATATAACGTGACCCCACAAAGACCTGCTGAGATAAAGAGTAATTCCTCTTTAAAAGATGTAGTTCGGATTGGACGTGAATAGATCAGTAACAGTACAAAGTACCCAATAAGAAAACGGAAGAACAGAATTTCCACAGGCGTAAAGTCTTTTAACAGTATTTTAGTGGAGATAAAGGTGGTTCCCCAGATTAAAATCGTAAGTAATGCCAGCAGATGTCCTGTGTTAATCTTGCGTTGATTTATCATTTCGTAAGTTCCATTGATGACTTTACTCCCGTTTGCTGAACAAATATACGCATATATTGCTTAGGGGTTAAGCCTATGAGTCTTTTGAAAAAATTTGTGAAATGGCTCTGATCACTGAATCCGGTTAAAGAGGCCACTTCTATTGGCAATATTCCTTGTTCTAAAAGCTTTTTGGCGTGGTTGATGCGAATAGTTTCCAAGTAACGGTAAGGTGATATTCCTTTCTGTCTGGTAAATAAACGCAGCAAGTGATATTTACTTAAGCCGCTCAATTCACTTAGCTGGTTCAGCGTAATGTTCTGCGCATAATGTAACTCTATGTAATCGCAAATGATTTTAATTTCAGAAGTAGGCTCTTGAGCTGGATAGGGGGTTTCTGTCTCCGTGTATTCTCTCAGAAGCTGCTCCAGGAGAAATAGAAACAATTCTTCTTTTTGAAAATCGGATTGATCCTCTAATATCATTTGGTGCAGGTCGTGTAAAGGGTTCGACAGTTCACTTTGGTAGAGAACGTTGTGTGTGAACCGCGGTAAGTAGCCTATGCCGGTAATTTCTAGCACATACTCACGCATGACTTCCGGCTGAATATTGATGCAGCGATAGTCAAGCGTTCTCCCGTCTATCTGTTCACAGGCATGGGGATCCGCCGGATTAAAGATGACCACATCTCCGCTGTTAAGAATATGCTCTTCTTGGTTACATAGCAGATGTCTCTTTCCTTGTTCAATAAAACCTATGACATAATAGTCATGAAAATGGTTGGGAAACTTCTGCATAATACCTTCGAATCGATAGGCCTCAAATTTTAAGTCATGATCGAAAACTACTGTTCGAACTTCACGAGTCATTGCTGCACCTTCTTTTCCAATTATGTATAACCATTATAATGTGAAAATTAGGGGCATTCTTGCATGATGTTGCGATACCTCATCTTCTACATGATAGGTTCCTCAGGTGTAATGATCGTTGGAATACTCACAGTAAAAGTTGTTCCTTGCTCCAGAATACTTTCTATAGAGATCGCTCCGCCATGATTATGTATAATATTTTGTGTGATCATATAACCTAAGCCTGTTCCTGTTTCTTTGGTCGTATAAAATGGTTTGCCGAGGGCATTGATCTGTTCCTCTGTCATCCCACAGCCTTCATCCTGCACACTGATTCGGGCTTCTCTGTCATAGGTTTGCACATGAATATAGATGTTTCCCCCATGATTCATTGCTTCCATCGCATTTTTAAGTAAGTTAATAAATACCTGCTTCATCTGATAAGCCTCACCATTAATCCAAATGGATTGATCAGTACAGACAGGGAGGATCTTGAGATTTTTTAGGGCAGCTTGTCCATTCATTAGTGTGGTGACTTGTTCCAGCAAAGACAATAAATCCACTGGTTTACTAATATGAGTGGTTTGGGGTTTAGATAAGACAAGCAGTTCGTTGACGATGAACTCGATGCGTTTCAATTCTGACTCAATAATGGAAATATATTTATCATTCATCCGCTCGGAAGAGCGCAGTAGCTTCATAAAGCCATTAATGGCTGTAAGAGGATTCCGTATTTCATGAGCGATTCCAGCGGCTAACTGTCCTGCTGTAGATAATTTCTCGGACTGTATCAGTCGTTCATCTTCCAATACTTGCTCGGATATATCTTTGAATATGCCAATGTACGCTTCGTTTCCCTCATAAATGATTGGCAATGTAATTCCATCCACATATTTCTGCTGGTTATTTAAACAATTAATCAGGTAGCAGACAGAACCTGTTGTTCTATCAGTGTTGAATTTCTTTCTTCGTTCTGAGAGAATTTCATAATTAGAGTAGTCTACAATATCCATAGTCGATAGACCAAGCACTTGATCTAGGCTTTCTGCATGGATTAATTGTAAACCTGCCGAATTTGCATATAGAACAATCCCTCCCCTAGTGATAAGCACGGGCTGAGGCAGTTCCTCCAGCAGCTGTAGAAAAGAGCTCTCTTTTTCAAGTAGATGGGTCTTCACAACCTGAAGCTGAGTCTCCATCTCCCTGATCAGGGTCTTATTCTCGAATTGAGTAAGATAAAATATGGGTTCACCATTGTCATCCGGAAGGATAGATATGGAGACGTTTAAAGATAACCGGTGTCCGGTTGGATGGAAATAATCTAATTCGAGTCTCTGCGGATCAGTACTCGTAGATGGAAGAGAGCTTCCTAATGAAATGAATTTATGAATCTGATCTAGAAGGGTACGGACGGTTGGAGAGGGTGTCGTTAACTCGTTTTCATCATACCCCAAGAGGTCGCATAATGCTGAATTCAGTTTTAGGAACGTTCCATCAAGCGAAATAAGGGCCATACCCATCACGGCTTGGGTAAAAACAAAGTCAAAACCTTGAAAATCATTTGTCCGCACAGCAGGTTACCTCTCTTCTTTATAGGGGAGTGAGTGTTATCTCAAAATGCAATATATCCAACAGTCATAGTATAAAACATATAACTCAATAAAACATATAAAATTTCTGGGTTATTAGATATTCATACAACAGTTAAATAAAATCAGGTAGAATGGGAAGATACGTTGCATTTTAAGACAAGTGGAGGCGTTGTATCATGTTATCAGTTGTTGGTGAAATTCAAGGAATTAATCGTTACCCGGTCAAGTCATTTGCGGGTGAGAATTTAGAAAGCTGTATGATTGAACCGTATGGAATGCTTGGTGACCGTTTTTGCTCCTTTTACGATGAGTCAAAAGAGGGCTGGCGAAAATATATCACCGCTAGAAATATTCCGAATATGCTTACCTATCAAGCGCAATTTATAGATGGACAAATCCATGTAACGGCATCAGACGGGCGAACCTTTGGATGGGATGATAATCTATTGGAAGAAATCCAAAGCCAAACCAAAACTCCAATCACTATGTCTGGTCTAAAAGCTGTACATCCTCAGCTAGAACATCCGCAGCTCCTATCCGTGGATGGCGCTAGTATTCTACTCATTACGGATGCCAGCTTAAAAAAACTGGAGGCAACCTGGGGGCATTCCTTGGACCCACGGCGCTTTCGCGGGAATTTTGTTATTGCGCTGAATGATGATTCTCTTTTTGAAGGAGATTGGATTGGACGCCGGCTCAACATTGGGGATGCACAGCTACAGGTAGATAGTTTTTGCGAGAGATGTGTTGTGATTACGATGGATCCGGATAGTCTCCAGAAGGACCCAGTACTTTTGAAAAAACTGCATAAAGAGTTTGATTTGCATTTTGGAGTTTATGCTTCAGTAATCAAAACTGGGCAAATTCGAATCGGAGATAAAGTAGAATTAGTAGATTAGATACATGGTCCCAAAATTGCAAACTTCCTTTACATTACTCCATGGATAAATTATCCTTTAAAGGATGACGATTTCATATCGGGAGGTTATGTATGAAGAAGAATTTGGCATCCCTATTAGTTGCTTTGCTTCTACTGGTAATGTATGTCCCTACGAGTGCATTAGCAGCAGATAGCGGCAAAGGGCAAACGTATGTGAACACTCAGAAGGTGGCAGCAGAGAAGGCAGCATTCTTAACGGAAAAGCTGGGAACGACTAGTCTCCAATATGCTCTTATTGATGGCGATAATATCGTTGTGAGCGGTCAATCTGGATATAGTCATGTGGAGAGTAAGACAGCACCAAGCGCTACAACGATGTATGGAATTGGCTCAACGAGTAAAATGTATACAACAGCTTCTATTATGAAGCTTGTTGAGCAAGGGAAAGTAGACTTGGACGGTTCAGTCGTATCTTATTTGAATAATTTTACGATGGAAGATCCTCGTTATAAGCAAATCACTGTACGGATGCTGTTGAATCATTCCTCAGGTCTTGCTGGCTCCAACTTATCCAATTCTTTCTTATTTAATGATTCTGATCCTATTGCAAAAGATAGTTTACTAGAAACGTTGTCAACACAACGTCTGAAGGCCGATCCAGGTGCCTACTCAGTATATTGTAATGATGGATTTACGCTGGCTGAGTTGATTGTTGAAAAGGTCAGCGGTACGGACTTTACCACATTCATTCATCAAAATTTCACAGAACCTCTAGGGCTTGAACATACGAAAACGCCTGTAGATTCTGTAGCTTCTTCTCAGCTGGCTAGTGTCTACAATGCTACCTACTCAGCAGCTTTACCCAAAGAAACCATTAACGTGATTGGAACAGGTGGTATCTATTCCACTGCAGAGGACTTGGTGCGCTTTGCAACTATTTTTACGGGCCAATCGACTGGCATTTTGTCAGAAAAGTCTGTGAAAGCGATGGAACAAGAGGAATATAAGCGTGGAATATGGCCTAAGGGAACAGATAATTCGTTAGCTTATGGATTAGGCTGGGACAGTGTGAACTTATATCCATTTAACCAGTACGAAATCAAGGCTTTGACAAAGGGGGGAGATACGGGTCTGTATCATACCTCATTAGTTGTATTGCCCGAACAACGGATGGCAGCAGCAGTAATATCTTCTGGCGGAGCAAGTACAACGGACCAGATGCTTGCCAACGAAATTTTACTCAGTGCCTTACAGGAAAAGGGAGTTATTAAGGAACTGAAAGCTACACCTACCTTTAAAGCTTCGAACAAAGAGGATATGCCGCAAGAATTGGTAAACTATGCGGGTGTCTATGGTGATTCTACGCAACTAATGAAGATAGAAGTTAGTAAAGCTGGGGAATTGAGTATATCTTCGATTATAGCTCCTACAATGCCAGCGCAGAAATTTTCATATAATTCGAACGGTGAATTTTTAGATGCCGAGGGTACAAGTAAAGTTAGCTTTGTGAAGGAGAGCAATGGCCGTATCTATCTTTGGAGTCAAGGGTATGGGGTAATTCCAGGACTTGGTGAAACTGCCGTTACCCAATATGCAGCTGAGAAGCTTGAACCTAATGCCCTATCTCAAGAGGTCATTACTGCATGGCAGCAGCGTCAAGGGAAATTGTATTTTGATGTCAGCGAGAAGTACAGCTCCCAATATTACATGAGTATGCCGGTAGCTGGAATCGCTATGTTCCCTGACGCACCTGGTTATATGGGCTCGAATAAAATAACTGGACCTAATAAAGCAGAAATGACCGTGCAAATCCCAACCATCGCTGGACGCGATCTTGCGGATCTTATTTTTGAAGAGAAAAAGGGTGTGGAGTATTTAAAGATTGGCAATCAATTATTTATACATCAAGATGCGGTTAAACCGATTTATGCAGGCCCGCAATCTATGGTAACGATCCAATCAGATGGATATGCTAGATGGTATGGAGTTCCTGAAACCGCAACAGGTAAGATAATGACAGTAGAGCTGCCAACCAAGAGTTCCTTTGCCGTCTATGATGAGAATGGTGTATGTGTGAATTACTTTACCATTAGCGGTCTTAAGCAAGTCAAACTTCCTAGCAACGGCAAAATTGTATTTGTAGGTGATGTCGGTGCGAAGTTTGAAGTGACCCTCAAGGCGCAATAAACGTATATAAAAAAAGAATCCTGTTATCAAGATTTTCGTCTTGGTAACAGGATTTTTTATTTGAAATTTTGTGAGAATTCTTTTATTTTATCTACCAATATCCCTTTGAGCTGATTAGTACCTTCCTTTGGAGCCTTATAGGCCTTATAACCTCCAAAAGATTCAATACAAATCGCAGCTTCTTTCAGATCATCAGGGAAATTTTTCTCTATTAATTCTTCGGTTTTCTTGGGTTTCTCGTTGCAAATGTAGTAGCCCATCTTCTTAGTCAGTAACTCATCTTTATTTTTTTTGATAAAGTCACGAATGGCTTTATATATTTTTTCATCTCTTACTCCTGCCCCTAAAATAATGCTATCAAATGCCTCGATATTTGGCTTCTCTAATTCTATATTGCAAATTTTGCTCTGAGGTAGCTCTTCTGATAATACTTTTGCACATTGTTCTGTTGCTCCAGATTTTGTAGCGTATAGAATAAGTACTGCCATTGTGTTCCCTCTTTTCAGTTAAGATTAATCGCGTTCCCGCATTGTAAAAAATCTTGGAAATCCATTATCTCGACAATCAAGATATAATATATTTTATCGAATATACTGATCATTTGTCAAGCCAACGGCAAGCTCCTGAGTGTTAATTAGATATCCTTATTATGGTATCATGGGAATAATATTAATCTAATGCTAACTATATCTTTAATGAAATATACAAAAAAAGAGGAGTGAACGTAAATTGGGGATCATCGTAATGCTAATCATCTATTTGTTGCTTGGAATATTTGTGATTAAAGTAGGCATCGATAACTCTAGAAGTACGCAACTATCAAAAGAAATATTAAATGAGTTAAAAGAAATCAAAGAACTAATGATCAGAAATAAATACGAATGAATTCTATATAAGGGTGGAGGTGAACGAAAGTGAAAATTGGACTTATACTTATAATACTTGCTTTTTCTAATCTATTTCTAAGGATATGGATTGTTGGCCCGGACAAAGAAAAACTTCCTGAAGACGGTTATGAGCTTAATATAAAAGGGAAGCTTATACTTGCACTTGTGGGATTAATTACGGGGATTGTGATAATAATTGCCGATGGCCCAGAGGGTACGGTTATAAAATGGTTTTGGATTGTAGTTATAGTAGTAGCAATAGGGTTTCAGTCGTTCATCGACTGGAAATTTCTAAAACATACGAAACAGCACATAGTTTCACTTATTCTGTTAGTCCTGGGTGTGGTATTAGTTTATTTTATATTCTGATCTAGTTTCATTCGTACCGGCTTCGGACCCAGATGACGTTAATTGCTGAATAATCGCCTTTTGGGCAGCGTTTCGGACTCCAGTGCAGCTATTCGTTAGAAAGTGACTTATATTAGGTGTTTTTTATGCCAATAGTGGCCATGGAGTCCGATGGAATTCTTAAAGTGGAAATATACTGCTGTTAGTGTCAATGGAGTCCGTTAGTGACTTTGTAACTGCTGATGGCATCGAATCATACGAAGAAAAGAGGTGTTTCGGCAGCCAGCTTATGGCTTGTTGGGCACCTCCTTTTTGTGTTCACATTATACTTCTGCTTTCGTAGCCACGAGTGGACAGAATCCAGGGTTCGTTATACATAATTCTTGAGCGAATTCCGGTTGGAGCTTGGAGAGCTCGGCGAAATAGCTGCTGATTACGTGATTACCACTTGTAGATCCATTTTGGAAAGACAGTGAGTTAAAAGTGTGGACATGATTGTAATAATACTTTTTTTCCCGTTTGGGGAGCTTATAGACATGTGGAGGTGCGTAGGTTACAACATCAAAAAGATTGGCATACCGGTAACTCTTCCGCACATATTGTTTGAAAATATTAACGAAGTCCAGATCGCCTACCCGTGGGGAACCATAAGTATAGAGGTTAGGTGTGGTGTAAGAGGTATTTGCCGCAATATCTAAGGTACATAAGGTGGCGAGCGCTCCACCGAGGCTGTGGCCCGTAATGTATAAGGTCTTGTCGGGAGATAGCTTGGAGAGCGTAGAGAAGATGCCATCCCGAGCTGAAGAATAAATGTTGGTGAAGCCACGATGGGTGAGAGAGTCTTCTTTAAGATATTTGAACCGTTCCTGTGAAGCGAGGACGTTGGATATCCAATTGGTCGTCGTACTGGTTCCCCGAAAGGCAATAATAATCTCTTGTGAAGACTCCAAAATAAAGCCGAAACGTTCCCATACATTATTGAAGGATTGTGCTTCAATGGGATGACATAGCTGATAATCTAATGGAATGACGAAAACTCCATCTATATTTGAAAATTGTGTATAGGTCTGCCCGCAGACTGCAGCTAGAAAGATCGCCCTTTGCCCTTGCTCATTCCTCTTACTCACGTGCATCCCGCCTTTCTTTCCTACACTATATTAGGGGGATGAAGGAGTGATTCCTAAGAAAAAGGATTCCCTGAAACTTCTCTCTGAGTTACTATATATAAATAACTCCAACAGGAGAGAGAAGGGGGAAATGCATACATGAGCAACTTATTGGAAATTTTACACAAGGAAGTCGTACCGGCAGAAGGCTGTACGGAGCCGATTGCAGTTGCGTATGCCGTCTCCTTGGCGGCAGAGCTTCTCGAGGAAGAAATTACGGGGATTCAGCTGCATCTCAGCGGTAATATTATCAAAAATGCAATGGGAGTGGGCATTCCCGGGACAGGCCAGACAGGCCTGCCCATCGCAGCAGCCCTTGGAGCGGTGGTCGGCCGTTCTCACAAGGAACTGGAAATTCTGTCAGGTCTGACACAGGCTGAGTTGAAGATGGCAAATGACCTGCTGGATAGAAAGCTGCTAAAAGTGGAGATAAAGGACACTCCTGAGAAATTATATATTGAAGCCCAGTTGTTTACGCAGAACCATACGGCGACTGCCATTATTGCCAGAGAGCACACCCATATAGAATATTTGGCTCTGGACGGGGAGAAAATAACACCCCGGAATTCAAAAGCCGACTGTGGCAAGCCTAGTCTTTCCGACACGGAAGAGTATGCGGGCTCAGTAGACCAGATATTCGAGTTTATCTGTAACGCTCCTTTTTCAGAGCTTAGCTTTCTCTTGGAAGGAGCGCGGATGAACAAAGCGATCTCTGATGAGGGATTGCGAGGCGATTATGGCTTGCAAGTAGGCAAGAAAATGAATCAGCAATCTGCGGTGAATCTGTTCGGCAATGATGTAGCGAACAGAATTATCGCGGCCACTGCAGCGGCTTCAGATGCTCGAATGGATGGCAGTGCAATGCCTGTGATGACAACTGCGGGCAGCGGTAATCAAGGCATCGCCTGTACACTACCCGTTATAGCTCTGGCGGAATTGCTGGGCAAAGATGAAGAAATGCTAGCTCGGGCGCTTGCACTGAGCAATCTGGTCACTGTGCACATCAAACATTATATCGGGCGTTTGTCCCCATTATGTGGTTCAGGGATTGCAGGAGGAGTAGGAGCAAATAGCGGGATCATTTATCTCATGGGCGGCAGTCTTGAGCAGATCAAGCATGGGATACAGAATACGATAGCTTCTTTGTCAGGGATGATCTGTGACGGTGCGAATTCTACCTGTGCGCTGAAAATTTCCACCTCCACCAATACGGCGATCCAGGCAGCCACACTGGCTATGAACAACATTGCTCCTACAACCAAGGATGGTGTGATTTTCGAAGAGGTGGAAGATACCATCCGCAACATGGAGCGTTTGGTTCAGGAAGGGCTGGCGGAAACTGACAAGACCATTCTCAATATTATGCTCTCCAAAGGCGGAGCGAATTAGCTTCCAAATAAGTTGAAAACAAGATAGAACATCATAATTAAGACCGCCCGGTTCCCTGCATAAAATGGCAGGAAGCCGGGCGGTCTTTGTAACACTTCGGCAAAACATAGGTCTGCGAGAAGATTTGCATTAAATTTTAACATAACTTATTCTGAGTTAATAAAGGCATAGAGACTGAGGGTATAAAAAGGAGATAATATGACAGAGAAAATAGATATAGGCTGGAATTTTGCGAATGGTTATACTCATCTGCCGGAATCAATGTTTACAAGAATTAAGCCAACGCCTGTGCGTAAACCGGAACTGATTATTTTTAATGAACCATTGGCTGCTACTCTAGGGCTGAATAGCACAGCACTACAGAGCAAGGAGGGTCTTGGGATTCTTGCCGGCAACGAAGTTCCTGAAGGTACCGTGTCGCTTGCGCAAGCTTATGCTGGACATCAATTCGGACATTTTACCATGTTGGGAGACGGTCGAGCAGTGCTGCTGGGCGAACAGATCACCCCTCAAGGTGATCGTGTAGATATTCAGTTGAAGGGTGCGGGAAGAACCCCATACTCTCGTGGTGGCGATGGCCGGGCAGCGCTTGGACCGATGTTACGCGAATATATCATCAGTGAAGCTATGCATGGACTCGGGATTCCTACGACTCGCAGCTTGGCGGTGGTAGCTACAGGGGAGTCGCTAATTCGAGAAACGGAACAGCCGGGGGCTGTTTTGACCCGGATCGCGGCGAGTCATTTGCGTGTTGGAACTTTCCAATATGCTGCTGCATGGGGGACTGTGGAGGATCTGCGTATTCTGGCTGATTACACATTGCAAAGACATTATCCAGAAGCTCCTGTGGAAGATAATCCATATCTTGTTCTGCTTCGGGAAGTAATGGAACGTCAAGCAGCGCTAATTGCCAAATGGCAGCTTGTAGGTTTTATTCACGGAGTGATGAATACCGATAATATGGCCCTTAGCGGAGAAACGATTGATTATGGTCCATGTGCCTTCATGGATGTGTACAATCCTGAGACAGTATTTAGTTCCATAGACCAGCAAGGTCGTTATGCCTACCATAATCAGCCCGGGATTGGCGCATGGAATCTCGCCAGATTTGCCGAGACTCTCTTGCCATTGCTGGCTGACGATCAGGCACAGGCGATTAAGCTGGCTGAGGAGGCAATTTCAGATTTTTCGGAGCGGTCCTATCAATATTGGCTAACGGGAATGAGAGCGAAGCTGGGAATCTTTAACGAAGAGTTAGAGGATGTTGCTCTGATTGATACCCTCCTTGAACTGATGCAAAAATATCGGTCTGACTACACTAATACATTTCGGTCTTTAACTTTAGGCGTAATGGAAGATGCTGATCTGTTTGGCACTCCTGAATTTAAGCAATGGAATGAGCTGTGGCAGGCGCGCCTTAGCAGGCAGCAGGAATCACAATCCTTTTCACAGGAGCTGATGCGTACCAGTAATCCTGCGATTATTCCGCGGAATCATCGTGTGGAAGAAGCGCTTGAGGCGGCGGTAGAGCGGAAAGATTACGATGTGATGGAGAGGTTACTTCAAGCATTGTCTAACCCATACGCCTACTCCCCTGAACAAGAGGAATACTCGGCACTTCCTGAGGAATCCGCATGTCCATATCGTACATTCTGCGGTACTTAAATTGCTTATAATCTATCTGGAAAATGGGGGAAGGAAGAATGTTTCATGCTTATGATGTTCTAGCCAACCAGTTGCTGGCCAATGCAAATGATCCGAGTTGGTATGTGCCCTTTGAAGTGGCGGTTAAAGACTTAAGTGAAGAAGAAGCTTTTTGGAAGGTAACGGAAGAAAGCAATAGTATTGCTGAGATTGTGCAGCATCTGCTTTACTGGAATGAAACTTGGCAAACAAGGTATAAAGAAGCCAGTGTTCATGCGGTTCCTTCAGTGGATAATAATAATACCTTTGTCGTTGCAGAAGAGAAAACGTTCGAAGCGTTGCAAAAACAACTTTTAGAGGTTCTTTTACATTGGCAGGAATTGATTAAGAAAGAACAATTGGAAGCTGATGTTCAAGGATTCCCAGACAGTAAATGGTGGGAAGTACTCGGAAATGTAACAACCCATAATGCTTATCATGTGGGCCAGATTGTTTTTATTCGAAAAATACAAAAAAGCTGGAACCGCAATGTGAAGTGACATTGTGAAGTAAATCCTAAAAAAATAAAATTAAAAAGGCGTTAGCGGATGCACATTCATCTGGCTTTCGTCTTTTTTTACGTATTAATACTTACATATGCTTAATCATATACTCATAAACGCTTGTAAATACTTATAAAATGACTTATGATGACTTTAGGAGGTGAATTTCATTATGTATCAAGAGGAACGATTATTAAAAATACTCGAATATTTGAAACAACACCAAGCAATGAGTGTTCAAGATATCTGTACGCAATTTGAAGTCTCAAGAGATACTGCCCGACGGGATATTGTTAGGTTAGTACAAGAGGGCGTCGTTGTTCGGACGCATGGCGGTCTAGCGTTACCTGAATTGCAAAAAGAATTATTATCTTACCAGGATCGTTTGATCGATGAATCCGAGAGTAAGCAGAGAATAGGGAAGATCGGAGCCGCGCTTATCCAAGATCGTGAGACTGTGATTTTAGACGTATCGACCACTGTACAGTTTGTTGCTGAACAAATTAGTGCACAGGATATTACGGTTGTCACGCATTCAATAGATAATGTAGGGATTTTATCCCATCGTGAGGATCTGCAAATTTATGTACTTGGTGGTTACTTGAATGTGAAAAACCGCTTGTTATATGGTTCTTCCATTATCGATAAACTTAGTGAAATTCGTGCGGATAAAGCCTTTATTGGAGCGTCGGCGATCTGTGCTGATGGGCTCTATTATCCTTATGAAGAAGATGCGCGGGTAAAAAGAGAAATGGCTCGAAGATCTGATCAAGTGATTTTAGTAGCCGATCACACCAAATTTAATGCCAAATCCTTTTATCGGCTAGACTTTGACTTCATTGATATTTTAATTACAAATCGAGAGCTTCCAATCGAGATCAGAGAAGTTCTAGATCAGAAGAACATCACAGTTATTGAGTGTCAAGATGAAGCTGAAGAGGTTCGAAATCAAGAGTGATAACGAAATGGAGGAGAACGTTTATGACTTATATTTTGCAAAATGTACAAGTAGTGCTTCAGAATAGTATAGTTTCAGCGGCCAATGTATGGATTTCTGAAGGAAAAGTGATGAGGATAGACTCAGGAGATACCTCTATCCCAGAGGGTGAGTATGAACGGATTGATGGCGGAGGGCATTTGTTAGTGCCCGGAATGATAGATGTGCATATTCATGGTGCTAACGGGTTTGATATGATGGACGGTACTGAAGAGAGTATTCAAGAAGTATCGAAGGCTTGCGCAGCATCTGGTTGCACCTCATTTCTGGCTACCTCTGTGAGTTCTACGATGGAAGATCTTTTAGAGATGATTCGTAGTGTCAAACGTGTAATTGGGCATGAAGTGGGAGCAAAGATCGCAGGCATTCACTTAGAGGGACCTTATCTAAACCCCAAGAGAAAAGGAATGCAAAATGAAAAGTATCTGCGGCATCCTAACTTAGAGGAAATGAAGCTCATTTTCCAAGAAGCTGGATCACTCATTAAAATGGTTACGATTGCTCCTGAGCTGCCGGGAGGCATGGAGCTTCTTTCCTTTTTGAAGGAACGGGGAGTGGTGATAGCAATTGCTCATTCGGATGCCACATATGAGGAATCCAAACAAGCTTTTGCCGCTGGGGCAAGTCATGTTACGCATTGTTTTAATGGCATGCGGCCGATCCATCATCGAGATCCGGGGATTGTGGTTGCCGCTTTCGAAGAGAAACATGTAAGCCTGCAAGCTATTGTGGATAATGTCCATCTGCATCCTGCAATTATCCGATTGATGCATACCATGAAAGGACCAGAAGGAATGGTCTTGATCACAGATGCGTTACAAGCAATGGGGTTAGGGGATGGGAACTATATATTTGGAGGACATCAGGTTACGGTATCTGGGGGCATAGCGCGATTGGAAGATGGCACGCTGGCCTCCAGTACAGTTACCATGAATGAAGCCTTACGTTATACTGTCGAAACTGGAATTTCGCTGACAGATGCCGTACAAATGGCTTCAACTACACCTGCTAATATTCTTGAACTTCAACAAAAGGGGACGATAATCACTGGCTTAGATGCTGACCTGGTCCTCATGGATGATGAATTTAAAGTGCTCTGGACAATGGTAGGAGGGCAAATCTTACAGCTGTGACCGATATTCATGTGCGGTTATTCCGAACACGCTCTTAAAATGCCTGTTCAGATGAGTTAGATCCACAAATCCGCAATCTACAACAGCTGCATAGATATCCTTGGTTCTCTCAATGGACTGCTTGGCACGCTCTACCTTGCAATTTAAGAAAAATTGATAGGGCGATATTCCTGTATGTGTCTTAAACTCGCGAATAAACTGATATTTGGACAGACCAAATTCTGTGCAGAGATCGTCCAGCTTCAGCACATGGTCTAAACTGCAGTACATCATTTCCTTTGCTTTTTTGAGAAATTTATTATTCGTTCTACGATCGGTAACTATTTCAGTATTAGATACTAAATGAACCAGAGTGAATAACAGTTCACTGCACAAAGACTCCTCTTTGCCATTCTGGATGGCATGGTTTAGGGCTAATATGCACTGCGCCAATTTGTCATCGTATAAGATAGGAGTGGCGAAGCGGAGTTCTTTTTTATCTAGTATCTCTCGCATTAGGGTTGGCTTAATATAAAGCATGACATAATCAATGCCACCTTTATCATACGCATTGCCATCATGTGTTTGTTCTGGATTAAACAACATTACGCCATTTTTATGTGAGGATTGCAAACTACCGTCAAGATTATATTGCTGAATGCCACGAAGGGTCACACCGAGTGCATATTCCTCATGGCAATGTTTTTTATAGGTGAAATCAGTAAGGCTGGCGGATAAGGACAGGATCTCTGCTGACTTTTTATAGTTAAATCTCTCCACGTTCTTAACCTCCGCGACTTTATAGGATTCCCGATATCATAATGGCTGAGTATACTAAAAACAGTGCCATCACGGTATTTAGAACTTTTTGATGATTTTTCATAAATGTTCTGAAGATTGTCCCAAATACAACCCATGTCGTAAATGCAAAAAATCCGATCACAGTTATAATTATAACAAACATAAACAAGGCAAGCGAAGAGGTATAGAATGGCATTACGTAGTTGGGAATGACCGTTAGTGTAAATACTAGCACTTTAGGATTCACAAGCTGCATAAGCACGCCTGAGCGGAAATTGGCATTGGGGTCAGGCTGGTCTTCCATTGAACCCATTTTAAAGATTTTATAAGCAAGGTAGAGCATATATAAACTCCCAATGACTTGCATAATGATCAGGATATTTGGGATGATTTCTACTAGAACACGGTTCAGCAGAGTAGAAAGGATAAGTAATAAGCCAAAAGCCAGCGTGGATCCGTATACATACCCCATTGATTTTTTAGCCCCGGAATGTTGCACGGAAGAAAGAATAACAATATTGGTAGGACCGGGTGTAAATGTAGCGACAACGCAATAGATCAGAAAGGACAATATATTCATGATGACCTCCAGTAAAGTAGTTCTATGAATATAAACCTTTCAGTCTGAATGCTGATAGTATATTATTGCAGGATTTTTAAGAATTCCGGCCGGGAATAGAAGAGGTGTACGAATCAATGAATAAGAGTAATCAAATGGCCATAAGCACACTTTCTCCAGATGATTTTGAATCCACATGCTCTGTTTTTGAAATTTCAATCCCAGATGCTTTTGAAAAAGAAGGGCTTGATCATTTACAAGACGATATCCAAAGTGAAATAGATCATAAAAAGCAAATGGTGATGACTTCACTGGATACTACGACTGGGGAGCCTTACTTCCTTCTTGCAAAAATAGAAGAGCAGGTGGTCGGTACGATTTCCTTTGGAGCTTGTGGCGAAGATATTCAAACCTGCACGGATCATCAGTTAGATGAAATAGGGGAATTGGGCAGTCTATACATCATGCCAAGTTATCAGGGTCAAGGTGTAGGTTCAGCCTTAATTAAGGAAATGATGATATTTCTACAAAAGCAAGGGGTAGAGCGGTTTTGTCTGGACAGCGGTTATAAACGTGCACAAGTCAGGTGGCAACGTAAATTTGGAAAACCTTATAAAGTAGTGGAAGACTATTGGGGACCTGATTCCGTACATATGGTTTGGTTGTGTAATGTGAGTGATCATTTAAGCTAGAGATATATTTTTCATAAAAATAACAGTCCCTTTGCTGCGCGCAGAGGGATTTTTTGTTTTGTTGGATAAAACGGGTGTAATGTCGTTTGACAGATGATCTTTTGCCGGGTAATATGAATCTTAGATTTAGTGAATTAGTAATTTAGTAAATGAGTAAATTAGTAAATCATAAAATGGAGAGTGACTAACATGAAAATTCCAACAACTCTAAAACATAAACCTGTAGTCGTGTCAGAAAATTACGAGCAGGTTGATGGCCGCTACGCCGGGGACACAGATGCAAAAGGTCTATCCCTAGGATTAGCACAATGGAACGATAGAGGAAAGGTCGACATCTCAGCAAAGGTATGGAGACATACAGGGGACAAATGGTCGAGACAGTCCGAAGAGCTGCCAATGCACAGAGTGCTTGACCTGGCAATTTTGATTTGCAGAAGTAGTTTGTATTTTCAAGAGGCCTATCGTTTTCCAAAAATGTATGATCCCGAGAGCCCTATGATTGATCGTATTGGACTGCAGGGAGATGCAATGAGTGTATCTGTATGTGCAGATAATCCCATGATTGATAATGATATTAAGCTGTTCGCTCAGGCGCTTAGTGATGATGGTGAAATGATCGGAGAACGACTTTCGGTATTGTCCCGTTTATTGAAAGAAATGGGGTACTGAAATTTAGCAGAATGGCCTGTGAAAGGAGAATCATAAATTATAATGGACAAAAGTAAACGTAAAGAACTTCAGGAGCAATATAAGCAGCTCAAGACGTACATGGGTGCTATTCAAATTACAAACAAAAGAAGCGGGAAAATATTCGTTGACAGCTATCCCAACCTGAAGAATAAATGGATGACTATACAGATGCAATTAGATATGGGCAGATTTGCGAATGCAGAGCTGCAAAAGGACTGGAAGGAACTTGGAGCAGAAGCCTTCAGCTATGAGGTGTTAGAGCAGAAGGAGTCAGAAGACGTAACCGACGTGCGCTGGGAGCTTAAACTATTGAAAAAGAAGTGGTTCGAGAAATTGCAACCCTTTGATGACAAAGGATATAATAAGCCACTTACCCATTAAGCCAAGTATAAAGAAACCTTTAGCTTTCATAGCAAGGGTTTCTTTTTTTTGGATCGTATTTCACTCCGGATTTTATGTGTCGTAATATTATATATGTTTTGTCGCATTTTCCTACTAAAAAAGCTGTTTATTATGTGTTATTTTTATAGCAGATGTCAGAATAACATATATACGGGAGGCACAAGTAAATGACCATTAGAATTGGTAAGCTCAGCTATTGGCATGTGCATGCATGGGATTATACCAAGCAAGCTCAGGAGCATGAAGATACCGTATTAGCTGCAGTTTGGGACGAAAACGTAGAGCGTGGGAACAAAGCTGCGGAAAGCTTGAATATTCCTTTTTTTGAATCACTGGATGATCTGCTTGCGCAAGAGGATATAGATGCCGTTATCGTGGATGCACCAACGAATATGCATAGAGACGTAATCGTGGCTGCAGCCAAGGCGGGCAAACATATTTTCACAGAAAAAGTTATTGCCCCAACGTTAAAAGAAGTTAACGCAATTATCGCAGAAGTTAACGAGAACAAAGTGAAGCTAACGGTCTCCTTGCCTCGTTTAAATGACGGCTATACACTAACTATTCAAGAGATTCTAAGTCAGGAACTGCTCGGCAAGATTACTTACGTTAGAGTTCGCTTATCCCATAACGGAGCAACGGAAAGCTGGCTTCCTGATCATTTCTTTAGCTTGGAGCAATGTGGAGGCGGAGCTTTGATTGATCTTGGCTGTCATCCCATGTATTTGGCGAAGCTTTTCTTAGATCAAGATGTGACTGGGGTAAGTGCTAATTTTGGTTATGTAACCGGTAAAGAAGTGGAAGATAATGCCGTAGTGACACTATTTACGGATTCAGGAGCAATTGGTGTGGTGGAGGCTGGTTTCGTGAATAGTCATTCGCCGTTTACTATCGAGGTGCATGGAACTGAAGGAACGCTGCTTTACGGAACACCAGAGAATAAGCTTCTTCTTAGAACGAACAAATCCACGGATAAAGAAGAAGGCTGGAAAGAAGTAGCCCTGCAAAGCAATCGTGAAAGCGCCTTCCATCAATGGGTTGATCATATTCAAAATAATACACTTGCCACTCAAAATGTTGAAATGGCAGTTGAGCTTACCAGATTAATGGAGGTGGCGAACCGCTCGGCTAAAGAAGGCTGTGTAATTCCGATTGGGAGGACTTAACGTTGAGCAGCTTTCCCTATGAGATGATGTTTGAGAAGCAGGACATGCTTGAAAGATTGGATATCACGATTCTATGGGGACATTACGAGATTACAGTGTTTAGATTTCATTTGACATCTTTTCCACCGGGCAGAGTAGTCGAGTTCCATAATCATTCTGAATTTGAATTTCATTTCATTCCGCGCGGGAAGGGAGAAGTCATTCTTGGGGATCAAAAATATCCTCTTTCAGAAGGAATGTTCTATCTAACCGGACCAGGTGTTATGCATCGTCAAGAGGCAGATGCTGATGAATCCATGGAAGAGCTATGTCTGCATGTTGACATCAAGAAGAGGATCAGGGATGATGCTGATCTTTGGGAGGTTGCGGAAGCTGAGACCTGTGTGGAGAAGCTGAAGTGTTTACCCTTGGTTCCAGCACAAGACTATCACGGGGCTATGAAGTGTTTTCGAGAAGCGTACGAAGCATGCGATGGGAAGTTGACCGGATATTATACTTCAATTAAGCATCTTGTGATCAGTATTTTACTAAAAGCCGTTAGAGCGTATGATTCAGGCGGGATCCGCACGGAGGCGCCGGTTAGAGATATGCTGACTTACCGGTATCAATACGCAATGCAATATATGGAAGCGAATTATTCAGGAACGGTTACCTTAGAAAATGTTGCGGAAAAGCTAAATATTAGTTCAAGGCAGCTGCAGCGGGTGTTTAAGCAAGTAAATGCAGAACAATCATTCAGTAGGGCGCTTGAGGATATTCGATTGCAAGCGGTCTGCCGCAAGCTTGAAGAAAGCAATTATCCGATAGAACAAATCGCACAGTCGGAAGGGTTTACCAATGCTACCTATTTGCATATTGTCTTCCGCAAGCGGTTAGGTATGACACCGGCAACTTATCGAAACAGCAAACAAATCCATTAGAGGTGAGGGTGAAGGATATGAGTAAGGTTTTTCGTGTAGGGATTATTGGATGTGGTGGTATTGCGAATGGCAAACATCTTCCAAGCTTGAGCAGACAAAGTAAGGTTGAGATCGTGGCTTTCTGTGACATTATTAAAGAACGTGCTGATGAGGCAGCGGAGAAATACGGAAATAATGAAGCTACTGTCTATACGGATTACACTGAACTATTAAAAGATCAATCCATTGATATTATTCATGTGCTTACGCCTAATGATGTCCATGCGGAAATATCAATCGCTGCTCTAGAAGCCGGAAAACATGTGATGTGCGAAAAACCAATGGCTAAGACGGCGGCAGATGCCAAACGAATGGTTGAAGCAGCGAAACGTACAGGCAAGAAGCTGACCATTGGATATGACAACCGGTACAGAGAAGACAGCTTATATTTGAAAAAAGCTTGTGAGTCCGGAGAGCTTGGTCATATTTATTTTGCAAAAGCACATGCCATCAGACGGAGAGCCGTACCGACCTGGGGAGTATTTCTTGATGAAGAGAAACAAGGCGGCGGTCCGCTTATCGATATCGGAACCCATGCGCTGGATCTAACCCTTTGGATGATGGATAACTATAAACCAAAAGTTGTGCTGGGCACTAAATATCATGAACTTTCACAAAAAGAAGAAGCCGCCAACGCCTGGGGACCGTGGGACCCTAAAAAGTTCACCGTGGAGGATTCAGCCTTTGGAATGGTCGTAATGGAGAATGGCGCAACAATCATGCTGGAAGCGAGCTGGGCTCTGAATTCACTAGACGTACATGAAGCGAAATGCAGCTTAAGTGGAACGGAAGCAGGCGCAGATATGAAGGACGGACTTAGAATTAACGGAGAGAAATTCAGCAAGCTGTACACTAATAAAATTGAGCTTGGGGCAGGCGGTGTTGCCTATTATGAAGGAAAAGCTGAAAGTGCTCCGGATATTGAATTAAGAAAGTGGATTGAAGCGATTGAACAGGATAAGGACCCGGTTGTAACTCCTGAACAGGCTTTTGTTGTTTCGCAAATATTGGAAGCTATTTATGAATCGGCGCAGACCGGCAAGGCTGTGTATCTGGATTAGATTTTTGACAACTATAGCGATTTAGAGTAATATCCACTTGTGATTTAATTATAGGGATCCGAGACAAGACTCTCTCTTTACCGGGAGAGTTTTTTTGTTTTTTTACTTGTTTAGACTCTGGGTAATAGGGGTGGGAATCGTGGATACTGTTGATCGCAATCATGTGCTTATTGTGGAAGATGACGATAATATTAGACGTTTTATATCTATAAATTTAACGAATAATGGGTTTGTGGTTAGTGAAGCTGCTTGTGGAGAAGAAGCATTGCAGAGCTTTGAGGTGAGCCGTCCAGATGTTATGGTTCTGGATATCATGTTGCCTGATTCTAATGGGTTCGAAATATGCCGAAAGCTAAGAGAGAAAGACGCTGGGGTCATCATCATTTTCTTAACCGCACGTGGACAGGATTTGGACAAAATCAATGGCCTTGAAATGGGTGCTGACGATTACATTGTTAAACCTTTTAATCCATTAGAATTGGTAGCACGTATTAAAGCTATTTTGCGCCGTACAGAATCCGCTCTAAAGCCGCAAAAAACGATACTTCAAGCTGGACCGATCCGGCTGGATTTGAACGCGAACAAGATGTTTAAGCAGGATGACAGCATTGAATTAACTCCGAAGGAATTTCAGTTGATGAAAACCTTTCTGGAGCATCCGGATACAGCACTCTCTAGAAATGAATTAATGAATCTTGTCTGGGGAGAGGATTATATTGGAGATCCCAAAACGGTGGATGTTCATGTGCGTAAGTTAAGAGAGAAAATTGAGGTTGATGCTTCTAATCCGCATTGGCTTGAGACGGTATGGGGGCTCGGTTACCGCTTTAGAAAGGATGGTTGAAGAATGGGGATTCAGAAAAGATTAGTAGGAAGCTATTTTATACTCATTTGTCTTACTGTGCTCATTCTTGAAATCATTCTTAATGTATCTGTGCGATATTATTATTTTCATAACATAGAGGAAACCTTGATGAATCAAGCAGAGCTATCGGCTTCTTTTTTTCAGCAATACTTTGGGGACCAGGATCTGGAGGAACAATCGGATAGGTTACTGAAGGGTTTTGCGAGTCATTCTGATGCACAGGTGCAGATTATTAATGTTGAAGGCTGGCTGTTGCAGGACTCAAATGGACTTCAAGGCGATCTAACTATGACTGAGTACATAGATGTACAAGCAGCAATAAAAGGGCAGCCCGGCAGTTGGAAAGGTGCGGACCCTAACACAGAGGAAGCAATTTACGCGGTATCTTATCCCTTGCAGGCTAATGGAAACATAGTGGGGGGAGTCAGATTTATCACGTCCTTAACGGAAACTATACATACAGTTAAACATATTACGGTTTTACTGATCGGGGTGGGGATAATCGTTATTGGCATTGTCACCTTACTTGGATTATTGCTGTCTTGGACCATAACCAGATCAATTAAAGATCTGAAGCAGGCAGCAGACCAGATGACCGAAGGTGATTTCAGCATCAGAGTGCATAAGCGCTATCAAGATGAGCTTGGTTCATTGGCGGATACGTTAAATATGATGGCAAGCCGAATCTCCAAGAGTGAACAGCTTAAGAATGATTTTATCGCTTCCGTATCCCATGAACTGCGAACACCCTTGACCTCGATCAAAGGTTGGGCAATTACCTTAAAGGCGAGTGAGGTGAGTAATCAACCTCTATTTTATGATGGGCTTGATATTATTGAATCCGAAAGTGACAGGTTAACTCATATGGTGGATGAATTGTTGGATTTCTCTAAGTTGGATAACGGAAGAATCGCCGTTCACTTCACATCAGTGGATCTAACAGAACTGCTGCAGCATATCGGCAGACAACTTACCCCTAGAGCGACCCGACAAGGCATCTCACTAGAAGTGAAAATAGAAGAACATCTGCCAGTGATTCAAGCTGACGAGAATCGTGTGAAGCAAGTCATGATTAATCTCATTGATAATTCACTCAAATTTACTGGTTCATCAGATCGGATTTTAATCAGCGCCCATACGGTTCCAGGGAAAGTCGTGATTTCTGTAGAGGATACAGGCTCAGGTATCGCAGAGACGGATTTAGAGAATGTGCGGCAAAAATTCTACAAAGGGGATCAACAGGCTTCGGGCAGTGGCTTGGGTTTATCCATCTCGGAACAGATCATTAAATTGCATCATGGAGAGCTGCGAATAAGCAGCACTTTAGGCAAAGGAACGATTGTCCAATTTGACTTACCGATAGAATAAGAATTCAAATTTAACTATTTCATAACCACTTTCACCTCTTTCAAAGATAAAATACTATATATGCGGACAAGCGAGGAGTCGATGATCCAAATGCCGGGCAAATTCATAAAAATTGGTACCCTGTTTACAACTTTATTTTTGCTCGGAGGATGCGGAGTCCCGGCAACACCCGGAGAGCTGATTAAACCTCCATCATCAGAAGCAAGCCTGGAGCGAGACAAAACGAGCCAGGAATTTATTAAGTGGCTTCCAGACAAAGCTCAATTGATAACTCCGATGAAGGGACAAGAGGATAATGCCATCTCTTTTGGCGATATGGATGGAGACGGAATTGACGAAGCCGTAGTTGTGTATGAGTACAGTAAAAACAAAGGATATACTATAAAAGCAATGTTGTTGAGGCAGGAAAATGAAGCTTGGCAGAAGATTTCCGAGGTTGAGGGGTTTGGGTATGGTCTAGATTATGCCGGATTCTTTGATGTTGATGAAGATGGCCATAAGGAGCTCGCGCTGGGCTGGTCATTGGGTGAGGCTGGGAATGGTCTGGATATCTATACGCTAAGTGAAGATAAACTGAAGCTGTTATCGAAGAAAGCGTATCAGGGCAAATTTGATCTGAGGTAATCATTCAATCTAGTCATCCGTAGCGCTTCAATGTGAAAAAAAGAAGTAAAAGTGCTCAGCACAACAAGAAAACTACAGAAATTAAATAGAGGTTGTTTTATGCTCATCTCTACCAAAATTGCAAAGCTGGACAGATCCGTACTTTTTCTCACCACCTGCTTAGTTGGCGTGGGTACTGTTGCTATTTATGAAGCGACTACGGATACGCGGTTAGACGGTCTTTACATAAGTTATTTGTATTTATTTGCTTTATTTTGCCTACCCATGTTATTCATTGCTTTGGTAGATTATAAGATTCTATTAGGCAGGTTAGCGTATCTCTTTTATGGCGTGGGCATAGGTTTACTCGTACTAGTCAAGCTGGTTGGAGAAAATCTCAATGGTGCCGTGCGTTGGTTAAGCATTGGGAGCTTTCAGCTTCAGCCCTCCGAGCTGGCTAAAATAAGTACGGTGCTGCTCATTGCTCATCTATTAGGTACACGAGAGGGCCAGCAGCTGCGGTTTTTTCAAGATTTAGTACCGGTTTGTTTCGTTTTTTTAATTCCTTTCATTTTAATAATGGATCAGCCCGATTTGGGTACAGCGCTCGTTTTTGCTGGCATATTACTTAGTATGCTGTGGATTGGTAACATCCGTGCTCTATATATGATTCTGATCCTTGGTGTTGTGATTATTTCGATCGGCACGATACTATGGCTGTATTATGCCAACTTCGACTTGTTATCCAAGATTGTCGAACCCCATCAATTGTCACGAATCCAAGCTTTTTTGGACCCGCAAAGCGATCCTGATAAATCTTGGCATGTAAAAAACGCAATGATAGCCATTGGCTCCGGAGGATTATCGGGCAGTGAAGGTATTTTTTTGCGAAAAGGATATATTCCATATGCGTATTCCGATTCGATCTATGTAGTCATCGGGGGGAAATACGGTTTTATAGGTTCATCCGTGCTGCTGATGCTTTATTTACTGCTCGTGTACCGAATGATCTTTATTGCGCTGGATAGTAGGGACCGTGCGGGTACCTATATTGTCACCGGGTTTATCGCCATGTTCATCTTTCAAGTTTCCGTTAATCTTGGGATGCATATTGGGTTGCTGCCCCTGACGGGGATTTCATTGCCTTTTATTAGTTATGGAGGCAGCTCATTGCTAACTAATATGATTGCGATTGGCATGGTGTTAAGTGTTAAAGTTCATAAGGATGAAAGCACTGATTGAATTAGCTATTGGAACTGAGTGGAGGAAATTATGTCTAACAAACGCAAGTGGACAACAACCCGTAAAATTCTGACGAGCATTGGTCTTGTCTTAGGCGCAGCTATTATAGGGATTGGAGTATATGCAGGGTATTTATATAAAAAGACGGATGATGCGATACAGCGTATGGCAGCTCCAGTCACCATCCAGCCCACAGCTGTTCCAGAGGAAAAAAAGGAGACGGTATCGGTTGAACCTATGATTTTTCTGCTAGCCGGGGTAGATAGCCGGGATGGCGGTGGTGGAGTAATGAATACCGATGTTCTGATGCTTGTCAGCTTCAATCCGGACACGAAGTCGACGAGTTTCTTATCTTTACCACGGGATTTGTTGCTAAAACCTAAATCGTTGCCTTCCCGCAAAGCCAATTATTATTATGCTTATCATTACATAAAAGACAAAACAGAGGCTATTCCAAATACAAAAGAGTTCTTCAGTAATTTGCTCGGTCTGCCGATTGAGCACATGGTTGTGGTGAATTTTGATGTGTTGCAGAAGACCGTGGATTTGCTTGGCGGACTGACTATAGATGTCGATATGGATATGAAATATACCGATACGGCAGATGGTACACACATCGATTTAAAGAAAGGCTTGCAGAAGCTGGATGGCAAACAAGTTCTTGATTTTGTACGGTACCGTAAATCGAATCAAGGAACGGCTGAATCCTCCGATTTCCAGCGCAATGATCGGCAGCAGCAAGTAATCAAGCAGATTCTGGATAAGCTAGGAAATTTCCAAGGCGTGTCCCAATGGGGAAATGTATTGGATATCATTGGTGAAAATGTGAAGACGGATATTCCTCAAGCAGATCTGCAGCAGTGGTTATTCAACTTCCCTAAACTTAAACCAGAGCATATTAATTCCTTACATGTGGAATCTCTTTGGAAGAGTCCGTATGTCTATGTGAATAAAGAGGATCTAAAACAAGCACTTACTACTCTGAGTACGGAAGCAGGCGTCAGCTCCGAAAGCTCATTACACTTGGAGAATGTTGGGACTGTGGATTAACATCAACAAACTGCTCTTAGGAGCAGTTTTTTTGTAGCTTTCTGCCGGCTGTGAGTTTATGTAGAAAATAAGGTGAAAGAGTTTTTTACCTCGTATTGAGCTTCCAATTAATAGTATAATAAGAACTCGTAGGAGTTATTTCAATATGTTGTAGAGAGCTTATCCACAATAACTTTATGCGAATACATACTCATATTTTTTTGAGGAATAAGGAGATGAGAGCATGACTGTAAAAACTACAGCGGAACAAATCCGCATTATCGAATACGATTCTTCTTATGCTGGGGCGGTCGCAGAAATGTGGAACCGCAGCAACGAAAGCTGGGGCGGAGGCACTAATCAGAGAACTGAGGACAGTGTGCGCCGTGAGATGGAGATCTCGTCCAATCTTAATGCCTTTCTTGCCGTTGATGGCAAAGAGGTAGTCGGCTTCTGCAGCTTCGCCCACTACCGTCAAGATGAAGGGGCATTGTATGTCCCGCTATTGAATGTACGGCCCGATTATCACGGATACAAGGTTGGCCGCAATCTGATTCTGAACGCTGTTCGCCAAACAATAGAAGCGGGCTGGCCACGTCTTGATCTGTTCACTTGGGCAGGTAATACGAAAGCCGTACCGATGTATAAGAAATGCGGATTTTTTTGGGAGAAAAATGAAGATTACGTCCATCTGATGAACTTCATTCCAACTGTATTGCAAACGGAAGCACTTGCTCCTTATTTTGAAGAACTGGATTGGTATGCAGACAGTACCCGTGAACTTCCCATCCAGCCAGATGGCCGCCAGGAGCGTGGCTTTGATTTCTTTGATTATACTTGGCAAAAGGGAGAACTCTCCTTGCGGACGGAATTCGAGAAGACTGGCCGCGGTCTGACCGCTCTTGATACACCAGACTATGAAATCTCCACGGAGATTGATGATCATGATCTTGTGTTCGGTTCGACCTACAAGATTCGCTATCGCATCAAGAATCGTTCGGCGTCTGAGCTGGCCATTGAGATCGAAGGCCAGAACGATAAAAATATCCGTTTTGCTCTATCTGCTGCGCGAACACTAGCACCAGGTGAAACGGTTATCGTGGAAGGTGATTTTGAGCTTGATTCGGTTCGGGAAGAGCAGAACGATAAGAAGACACACCCCGTTGTTTTGAGCAAGTGGATCATCGGTGGCAAGCGTGCTGAATTCCGCATTGGCGTTGCTCCTAAATTCCCACTCAAAATGAAGATAGCGCTGCCACACCGGGAACTATATCTGGGTCTTCCTTCGGAACTGTACCTTAATGTGGAGAATAATTTTGCTGCAGAAGCAGAATTTTCTTTTGATTTGCCCGAAGACGAATTCCTGATGTGGGCGGACCGTACAGTAAGCTTTACTGTTCCAGCTAAGAGTAAGGCTTCTATTCAAGTACCCTTTACCCTAAAGTCATACGGTCTTTATTCACAGGCTATTGAGGTAACGGCCGTTCCGGTTGGAGAGAAGGCAGTCACCTTTATCAGCAAGCTATCCGTTCTAATGAAGGGAACGCATGGCCGCTTTGGCGGGGAAAACGGGGATCAGTGGGTGGCTGTAAATGGCGCCTACTCCATTCATCTTAATAATACCGACAATGGAATGTGGATTGAATATCCCGGCTCGAGCCATAATTTCTGGTTGACCCATCCGAAGTTAGGCAAGCCATTCGCAGAAGAATTCTCTAAGAAACAGGCCAAAGAAGTAAAGATCTATTCTGAAGGGGAGAGTCAGGTGCTCGAAGCTCTTTACGAGTCGGAAGAATTTCCGGGTCTTGAGATAAAAAGAGTGGCTAAGCTATTTGCTAACGGAATCGCTGAGTTTTATAGCGAGGTCTGCAATACCAATAGTGACATCCTGGAAGAAGACATGTATCTGTTGACGAATTTCGGCTTTTTCGGTAAACAGCTTATCTTGCCATATCAGGGCCAATACGTGGACATGGGCGATGCTTACTCAGGCGATCCAAGTCTTTGGGACAGTGCACAAATTACGGAGAACTGGTTGTTCTGCAAGGAAGAGAACGTCACATGCGGAATCTGCTGGGATCCTTCGCTAAAATTACTTCGCCCGGAATACCCGCTTGGGCTGGAGCATAATCTTGGCCGAATCTCCGCTGGAGATGTCGTACGGACAAAAACTATGATGTTTGCTCTTAACACCTTCCTTAAGTGGTCGGAATTTCGCGCCTTTGCCCTAAAACAGCAGAATTCGGTCATACCGGTGTTGGATGACCATCTTGAGCTAACGCTCGGCGGTGGAAATCCGTTTGCGGCAGGGGCACTTCATGCCGAGCTAATCGAACGAAAGATGACACCGCTTGATGGAAGCCTTGAATTGTATGTACAGGCTGATGGAGAAGAGGAGCGAAGTGTCGCTGAGATGGAGTTGCAAAGAGGACAAAATTTGCACTCCGCAGGTTTTGAGCTCTCTACTGAGGATACAGAATCACCAGAACACAACGAATCTGGCCGTAAGGTCCGGGTCGTCTATCGCGGTGAGGACCGCATTCAAGAGCGAACAGGCCTCTGGTTTCCACAAACGGAAACAAGCGTTGTTTGTGGGATAGAAGAAGGACCTGCGGGTCCCATTTACACAGTGACCAACGGAGTTCTATCTATTGCAGCTGCTCCTGATTTCGGCAGTGTTGTGCATTCCTTGAAGCACCGAGGAGAAGAGTGGTTGGACAGCACCTTTCCGAAAGCAGAACCACGCTCCTGGTGGAATCCTTGGCATGGTGGACTCGGTGTGGGTATTTCTGGAATAGGCGGATTTAGCCGGTTGCAGGAGCCAAGAAGCGCAGCTTGGACGGAGCAGATGGATGATCACGGCAACGTCTGGAAGGGTTTGAGACTGACCACTTCGATGGAGAAGCAGGAAGCAAACCGGGGGATCACGATCAATCAGCATTACCTCATGCTGCCCGGAATTCCTGTGCTCTGTGTGTTGATTTCAGTAACCAATGAAAGTGGAATGACGCTGCCGCATTATTCGCTATCCGAGGATAGTTACTTTAAGCCTTCACCAATCTATTCGGAAGGCTGGATGGAGCTCCCAGAGGAAGGCAACTTCCCTATCGGGAAGGTCGAAGCCCATCTGGAATCCAAGGGGCTTATCCGAATCGGTGCAACTTCGCGTAAAGACATGCTGCATGTGGTGCATAGTTATCCTAATCAGAGAGCTATGTCTTACCTGAACAATAAGGTATTCACATATGGTGTGAATCACCATCTACTACTTCTGAACGGAGAAACCGCTTGGACACAGCCGACCTTCATGATCATGGGAGAGCTCGCTCTGGATCCAGAGGTAATTCGTAATCTTATGAAGGTGACCTTTGCTAGTGCTTCTGACAAAAAGGAGACTATAAATGCCAATCATTGATATTCACATACATCTGTCGGACATCGATAGCTTTCATCAGACAGCACAGGACCTCTCCAAAGTTGATTACACAGCTGCTGGGCTCAAAGCGGAGTTTGACAAGAACGACGTTGTTCTCGGCATTGGAATGGGGGTCACGGAGCAGACGAAGGGTGCCTTTCCTGACTCTGCCTCTCCCAATCCGATGGGGCTTGACTTGGAAGATAGTGTGCCGCCATTCTTAATGGAATGCGTGGGCATTAATCCGAATATGCTCGGAGGAAAGGATGCTTTGGATGAGCTGGACCGAATTGAGGCACGGCTGCAAGCTCCTGAGGTAGCTGGTATTAAGCTTTATGCCGGGTACTATCATCATTACGTTTATGACAAAATCTACTCGCCGATCTATGAGCTGGCGGCCAAGTATGGCACGCCTGTGGTTATTCATACCGGTGATACGTATTCGATGAATGGATTGCTTAAGTATGCGCATCCGCTTACCGTGGACGAACTAGCGTTCCAACGGCGCGACGTGAACTTTATGATCTGCCATTTAGGCGATCCATGGGTGATGGATGCTGCCGAAGTGGTCGCCAAGAATCCGAACGTCTATGCCGATTTATCTGGTCTCGTTGTTGGTGATCGGCCTCATTTTGAGCGGTTCATGAATGAACCCCTGTTTATGGATCATTTTCGCCGGGCGCTGGTATACTCTGATCACTATGAGAAAATGCTGTTCGGTACGGATTGGCCACTCGCGCCTATAGACCTGTATGCGGAGTTCGTCCGCCGACTTGTGCCTGAGCAGCACCACGAGAAAGTATTTTATGAGAATGCCTTTGCATTATTCCCACGCATCCAGCAGAGAATTGCAGCGCTCTGAGCGGAGCGGGACAGTATATTTTAAGCGCAGGAAAATAATATAATTACGAACAAGCCATCCTTAGTTAGTACTAAAGGGTGGCTTATTTTTGCATTTGTATGAAACCATGCCTATTTTTAGATTGAGTTTCCAAATTCTAATCTTCCTTTTCTTTACTTAACAGATCAGCTAGCTCAACCGAATTCTTATTTCTTAAATCCAGCATCTTTTCGCTATTGCTAGCTTTAATCAGGAAACCATCTTTCGTTTTAAAATCCATATAAAGGCTGAATCCGGCCACCTTTGAATTAGCGTAAGTAACAGTCATTCGATAAGTTGGTTGACCGACATCAACAGACCCGCGTACTTTTTTTACAGTTCTTATAGCATCTTCGAAGATTTGAAGGCTTTCACGGTCAGTATAAGTGATTTCTGTTGTTTCGGATACAAGATTGACACTTAAGATCTTTTGCGTGGGTCTGACTAATACAAATAATAAAATCAGTAAAATTATCAGTGAAAATGATAGAATACTAAATTTTTTCATAACCTGCCCTCCTTACTTAAGAATAATGCAGACCAATCACTTAGTTTCCAAAATAGTTATAAATTTCAGCTGAGTGTGCGTTGGTTATCTCATTGTTGGAATCTTATAAAAGTTCCTAGGGTTCTATTTATTATTTGCTACTGGACTGGTGAAACCTTTATTAAAATAATAAACGTCTAAGAATGTATACATATTTTAGAAATAATGTGCTTGCTTTTTAATTATACGTTTGTATAATGAATGTATTACACAAATGTATAACAAGGAGAAATAGGGATGAATATCAAAATCAAACGCTTGCCAGATGCTGAACTGGAAATTATGCTGGTGATTTGGCGAGCCGAGAGTTGGGTTAGCTCCTCTTACATTTTGAATCAACTGGGGGATAAACGTAAGTGGGCGCTTGCAACTTTGATGACAGTGCTGTCACGGCTGGTTGAAAAGGGCTTTCTATCTTGCGAAAAAGAAGGGCGGAGCAACCGTTATCTCGCTGCAATTTCTGAGACAGATTATAAAGAGAGCGAAGGGAAGTCGACGCTTGAAAAGCTTTTTGGCAACTCTGTGCAGGATATGGTAATGTCCTTATACAACGGAAAGGCGATTGATAAAAGCGATCTTGCTGAGTTGCGGGAACTGCTCGATAGAGTAGATAAGGAGGAATCCTGATGATAACAGGTCTTTTTACAGATTTTCTGGTTATCTCTGTGACCATAAGTTTAGTTATTATCGGCTTAATCACATTAACTCCCTTGTTAAGAAAACATTATTCGGCTAAGTTGAGCTATTGGATATGGTTGATCCTAACCCTGCGATTATTGTTGCCATTCAACTTTTCCTTTACCAATCCTCCTGTGGCGATTCAGCTACCCGAAGGTCAGGCCATAGCAACTGTCTTTCAAAGCTCAGTGTCCCAGAATTTGCAGGCGGATACGTCAGTAATCTCTCAGCCGGTCCAGACAGGGGATGTAAGCCATATCCCTTCTATAACTAATATCTTAGCGTACATCTGGGTTACTGGAGCTGTGCTTTTTTTAGGGTATCATTTGCTTAGTTATTTCTTTTTCAGAAAACAGGTATTACGTTGGAGCAGCCCTCTTCAGAGAGAGGATATGTTCTCCAAGCTCAAACAAGTCGCTAAAGAAATGCATGTAACACCCGCCATTCCGGTTCTGATAAGCAGTAAAGTTCCGAATCCGATGCTAATGGGTTTTTACAAGCCAACACTATTCTTGCCGCATGATCAATATAGTGAGGAAGAGCTGGAGTTTATCTTAAAACATGAGCTGGTCCATTACAAAAGGCATGACATCATATATAAGCTGTTGCTACTGATTGTGCAGGCAGTGCATTGGTTTAATCCATTGGTCTGGTTCATGGCACGCGAAGCTGTCCGCGAAATTGAAATTTATTGTGATGACACCGTTGTACGTAAGCAAAATGCAGCATATCGAAAGAAATACTGCGAAGCTATTTTATCGGTTATGCAAAGTAATGCTACTCGGCATGTAGCTTTATCAACGAATTTTGCAGGAGGAAAACACTCGATGAAGCAGCGATTCGGCAGTATTTTAAATATGAAAGAAAAACGAAATGGAGTAGGTGCATTTCTTGCGGTCTTAATGGTGGTTGGTATAACTGCAGTGCTAGCAGCCTGTACGAACCTAACCGGACAATCTACAGATACGGCGCTCAAACCAGGTACTATTTATTCCTACAGCTCTAGTGGTGAACAAGTTGTTGTGCGTGACGCTGGGAATACGTATTCCATGGACGAGGATGGTAATGTCTCTGTCTCCTATCGGAAAGGGGAGATCCAAGCGCAAACGCCTTTAAAACTTGATACGACTGGAACTGAAATGGGGATGGGGAGAGCGGATACCGGATTTTATATCTCCGAGGACAAAACCGCAATTGTATATGGATTTGCGGATGGTAAAGAATCCCCTCTACATGTATTAATCAGCGATGACATGGGGAAATCGTGGAATAACTACAACATTGAAGGTGCTAAGGGTTATGATGCCAAGTTCATCGGGTTTACTGACAAGCAAAATGGTTGGATCGTCTCCGGAGGTTCTGTAGGTGTGGGACGTTCGCTAAATTATGTATATCAGACCTCTGACGGCGGGAAGACATGGACGGAGCTTGGAAATCCTAACGATTTATACGCGGAAAGTTTAGCCGGGGCAGGGTTTTCTAACAAGGATATCGGATTCTTGGGGTTCAGATATTATGAAGATAATGGGCCTGTTATTTATTGGACTAAAGATAAGGGTAAGTCATGGGAAAAGCTCGTGGTATCCCTGCCGGAAACCTTTGATGAATATCAAAAAACGCCGCTTTCACCTATTTTTAATGGAAAAGAGGGATTGTATCCTATTCTGCTCAGCAAAGAGGGCAACACTGTAGGTACCATCTATCTGTCGAGTAAGGACAATGGCCTGAAGTGGACGTATGATCCAGCATATGATCAATTGGGCGATTCTAAATAGGAGCAAGTGGAGCAGGGGGGGGTCTACAAAGATCCCGCCCCTTTTTTATATGGTGGGCTGACGATTTTAATATGTAGTGGCTTATAATTGTATTTCGTACAGCTATTTTCGCTCGAAAAACTCGCTCCTGAAGATAGTTGTATTTTGTACACCTATTTTTTAGTTTTTTGCCGCTAAAGCTGATAACTGTGATTTTAATTGTATAGAATACAGTTAAAGTGAGAAGTTAGCCTTTTACAGACGAAATAAGTGTATAAAGTGCAGTTATCTCATAGGTTGCATAAAGTTAGAGCGATAAAAATATAGGGGGAGAACATAGTGGAAAGCCAGCTGCTGTTAGTGAGGAACGCAAGCTGCTGTCAGTGCGAAACGGATGCTCTATCGTAATTCGGCTGGGCATTTGAAAATTCTATGGATTAATCCCCGAGGGTTGCTCAAAGAAGACCTTAAAGTCGGATAGCTACGATTTATCATTATCTGCTTAAACTTCCGCTACAAACCAAAAACACCAGGCAGAGCTTCTCCAATAATCGGATAGTCAATGCCTGGTTGTCTTTTTACTATTTTTTTAATAACGAGACTTTATTTGAATCTATCATCATCTGCTTTAGTATAACGCCTCGTCACCGATAAAAGAGGAATAAATTACTTTTTCCAGCCTCCACCGCTATGTGAGGAGGACTCTACATAGTCTACGTTGATTTTGCCAGTGCTCGTTCCTACCTCAGTGTTGAAATTATATTGTCGCAGGTTCCAATCATCGAAGGTTCCCTGCCAGTCATTATCTACGATGAAGGTGTAACGTGTTGTGGCGGAATTAGTGCCTCGAATATGAGAGCAGACTGCTCGTGATCCGTAGATACCCATTTTATAGCCTTTGGAATTTTTAGTACTGCTGTCTAGCACTGATTTTATGCCTTGAAAATAAGGTACTATATTGTTTGTGATTTCGGTAGAGGTCATATCGCGGTCTATGGCAAAATAAATCGGAGTGCTGCTGGTTTGTCCCAAATCACTTGCTAAGCCTACAGCCGTTTCAGCATCTTTAACACCATTGGCTTTCGTAAAATGATCGAGCGATTTGCTGATTTGATAAAGGGATATGATATATAATCCCCCATCTGAAATCCGTGTAATCTCAGCTGAGGTGAGACCATCCTGATATCCTTCGACGCGATTCAAATATCGGCAAACGAATGTGAATTTATTATTTTTAAGTGTAGTTAATCTTGCTGCTGTTACATTTGTAGCTGTATCACAACCTAAAGCCATTGTAATTGCCTTCTTTCAATTATTTTGTTTAAGGTTTGGCGCCAACCTCCCTATCAATATATGAGAAAACTTTCACAGATTCTTGGGGGAACCACGAAATGAGAGAAAAAGAGGCAGATTGAGAGGATTAATAGAAGGAGAGACTTTGATCGCTTATTTTACTTTCATTATGGATGGAGGCGGGAAAGGTACGAGCGCTGCACTAGTAAAGGATGGGATTACTTATGTATCAGCTAGTCACTGGGAAGCGGCAGGGTTGAAGGTTGTATGGGATAAATCGCATCAAAGAGCGGAGTTTACTGGATGGGGAAAAAATAGCCGTTCGTATTGGAAGTAAACAGGGGGTTTATATCTAACAGATTCCGCAGGACAAACTCGCTTGCTAACGAACCTTGGTTCGCAGTTATTCGATGCTGTTCAATTCGATTTTCAGAAGACGCCGAAAGGTCTAATCTATCTAACCGTAACAGATGTTTACGGAGAACCACATATCAAAAATAAATGGTATACGATGATTATTAAGGATGGAATGGTCATTCGCCAGGAATGGACGAGGATTTTCTACTGATTAGGTCCAATCAACAAGGTTTCCTCATGATGATAGATCGCAAAACAAGTGCCAAAACATTGTTGTACAAGGCACTTCTTGACGTAGAGCAGCAAAAATATGCCGAAACAAACGACCTTCCTTTTTTTGGAGATAACCTGAAGTTCCTGAAAAGAGAAGGGGATGCCCTGCTTTTTAATAATGAATATGTACAAGACGGTAAGGTTTATAAGTTTATGCTGGACGGTTCATAATGGGGAGGCTGAGTGGCGTCTCCGCAGGTTATCATAGTAAGATTTGATCCCAAGGTTTAAGAACCTTGGTTTTTTTGCTAACTAGAATAGTATAAGATCATGCTTAAACGGGTCAATGATTCTCCTGGATTATAATATACATGGGGTTTGTCTGCGTTAAACGTGATAGAATCACCAGATTTTAATAGATATTCATTATCATTGACACGCAAAGACAATTCACCATCAAATACAGTGATTAATTCTTCAGTTCCTTCCATATGTGGATTGGCATCAAGGTATCCACCTTCGTCTATCTCGACTGTATAACCCTCAAATCGTTTGCTTTCATCAAATGGGAAAGATGGATACACTCGATATTTTCCGTTGTCTTCAAGCAGTGGTTGAATTTCATTTCTTAATATCACTCTTGTGTCAGGCTTTGGGTAATCTATTAGCGTAGAAAATGAAGTTTTTAATCCATTAGCGATCTTCCAAATGGTTGTAATGGTAGGTGTTGATTCGCCTCTTTCGATTTGACCAATCATTGTTTTGCTTACTCCTGTTAATTCTGCCACCTTTTCCAGGCTTAAATCTTTACTTCTTCTAATCTTTTTTATATTCTCCGCAATGATTTGATTTATCTCTTCCACGGTAATTCTCCACTCCCTATTTACTTTATAACGACCAAGATATACAATAAAACGCACATGAGGACGTTATAACGTTCGATAAATACATTATAACATACAAAAAGGGAAGGGGAGAAATGAGTTAGTGATTGTTTCTTTGTTTTTATATGCATTTGTTGCTAGCTTTACTCCGGGACCCAATAACATTATGGCAATGACTTTTGCAAACCAGTTTGGTTTACGAAAAACAATGAAATTCTGTTTAGGAGTGGGCACAGGTTTTTTCGTGATCATATTGTTATGTTGCTATTTTAATATACTTCTGATTAATCTTATCCCAAAGATTGAATCTATTATGGCTGTGATAGGCGGAGTCTACATGTTTTATTTAGCATTTAAAATTATTACAAGTAAACATCAAGAAAATGATGGAAGTGGCGATAAACACAACAGCTTTATTGCGGGTATGCTTTTACAATTTATTAATCCAAAAGGGATATTATATGGAATCACAGTTACATCTACATTTATTCGTACCTCTCATTCTTCCTATTTTAGTTTATTGAGTTACTCTATAGTCTTAGCTCTCATAGGTTTTATGGGCACTTTTAGTTGGTGTTTATGTGGTTCTCTTTTCAAAAAAATGATATCTAAATATAGAAGTCAATTTAATATACTGATGGGATTGTTGTTAGTGTATTGTGGAGTTTCGATAGTGATAGGATGAATAAATGAAGCCTCATGTCAATAACGCCATAACATTGAACCGGCTTGATAACCTGATCCCAATGTCCAAAATAACAAGTTATCGCCACGTTTGATCAAACCATGTTCAATTGCACAATATAAGGCCAGAAAGGGACTGCTTGTGCCAGTATAGCCATATTCGTCGGCTACATAAATAATTTTATGCTGATCCAGGTTCAGCTTAGCCTGAAGTAATTTAATATTAGCCAATGTAAATTGTGAAAAGCAAAAAACTTGTATATCCTCGAATGTTAGGTGATGTTTGTTCAATAATTCAACAATAGATGTTTCCGCAAATCGTACACTGTCTATTCCGCTGAATCTCCCCCAGTGTAAGTAGCGGTGTTCAGCCCCATCACGCAAAGACTTAGCCAATCCTTGAGCGGGGTACACAATTTCTTCTGTAAAACGGCTGTCCGAAAGATACCTTACGTCAATTAATCCACTCTCTGAATGGTCTTTTTCTAAAATGAGGGCTACGGCGGCATCGCCAAAAATTGAATATGTTATTGGATGTGAAGGATCAGCCCATAAATTTAAAAAATCCGAACCGATAACCAACGCTCTATCTCTATCAGGATCATCGTATAAAGTACGAGCAGCCTGTTCAACCGCAATAAACATTCCTATACAATTCCCATTCAAGTCATAGCAAAGAATATCATCTTTACCTTTGATAGCTTTGTGAATAAGCAATGAATTCGTTGGTGATAGATATTCCGGAGTTGAGCTGGAAAAAAGAATCAGGTCTATATCTGTGGATTTCAATGAAGCAGTATCAATTGCTTGTTGAGCGGCATTAATCGCCATCGTCAACGAGTTCTCCTTCGTTCCTTCAATAACATGGCGGTTTTTTCTGCCTGTCTTTTTAAGAATCCGCTTAATATCTATGCCTTGCTTTTGAAAATGGTCAATAAAATATTGGTTGTTAATCACTCTTTCAGGACAATAAATGGAGACTTGTTTTATCGAGATACCTTCTAACATAGCATGATCACCCCTTGTAATAATTTTGCAATCACATTACATTAAGTAATCTAAAAGTATCTGTTTACCTAACAACGCCTGCTCATTTCTATAAGCTTGTTTGTCCAAAAAAATTTGTGATGTTATAGTTTATTATCTTAATAAAGCATAACACTAATTAGTAAAAAATTCTATAAATTCCTAAAAGTGTAACAAAATCAACGAATCTAATATATCCACTAAAATTAAGTCCACAGCAACCATGTTGCGGGTGGACTTTTTTGCTTTTTATATTTTTGAATTAGGGATGAATAAATCAGTGGTACTTTACAAAAACTTTATTCGATTAAGTCACTACTTTGCCAAATCAGGAGGGGTTCTTATTAAACCATTTATCGTTATAGTAGCGCTATTACTCGTTACTGCTTGTTCGGGTAATAACTCGGCCAACAACCAAATGACTACTCAACAAACGAAGGTTGACAATCATGCTCGTAAAACTACTTCAACGTCAACTTTAACGCAAGCATCTTCCATTTCCACGGAGAATGCAGGGAATTCAACAATTAAGACTAAACAAGTTCCTGGCGATGTAACGAAATGGCTGGATGGGTTCATCCGCACCAATCCACCTACAGGAGGCACAACAGACCAAACAACGTATCCGCAGCAGTCGGCCAAACCACAATATTCTGCAAATCCGCAACATTCTGCTGTCCCGCAGAAGTCTGCAAATCCACAACCATCCGCCAATACATCCCAATTAGTACAGCAAGTATTGGATCTGGTGAATAAAGAAAGAACGAATGCAGGCTTGAAGCCCCTTAGTTTAAATAGCGAACTTTCGAAAATGGCTTTGGCTAAAGCGCAGGATATGTATGACAACAATTATTTTGACCATCAGTCTCCTACGTATGGATCTCCGTTTGATATGATGAAAGCCTTCGGGATCTCATACAATTCAGCAGGGGAAAACATCGCCAAAGGTCAGTCGAGTGCAGAAGAAGTAATGAACCAATGGATGAACAGTCCTGGCCATCGTGCCAACATCCTGAATAGCAGCTTCACAGAAATTGGAATAGGTTACTATAACAGCGAGTGGGTTCAAGAATTTATTGGTTAGTGCGATTAAAGTAATAAACTTAACAGGGGTGTCCTAATAAGCTAAAAGTGGCTGTAGGGCATCCCTACTTTTCTGAAGTCTGCAAAATGAGATAGGGGATATTGAATCCGTATAGAACGGGTTATTTTTTGTGTTTTTTTATATGATAACGAATGAAAGTGACCAATAGAATCAGAAGAAATGGCAGGGTGTAAGCTAGGTTAGTGATCAAGGGCCATGTAATATTCACGATTTCCTCAAGCTCAGACTCTTGTGTGTAAGTCGTTACAGATAACAGCAGGCAAACAAAAGCAAGAGGGAAAACAATTAAACGTTCATCCTTCAATCTCAGAAGCTCCTTTAGTACTTTAATAAGAATAAGCAGCAGGATAGAAGCCTTGAAATAGAAGCCGATAATGAGTGAAAAACCAATCACGGATTCGATTCTTTCAATGGTTTCCTGAAAATAAATGAGTCTCGCCAACTGATATAATGAATATTTTAAGCTGCCGGACAGTGGTCCCAGTACCATAATACTGCTAATGACAGAAGCAATTAACGTCAGGGCATTGATGATGAGTGCAAGATACATTTGTTTTCCCAGTTTAGAATTGTCTTCTTTACGCACGAACGGTAAAATCATCGAAAAAACGATAAGCTCGGAATAGGGAAAGCCATAGACTACATATGCAGCGCTTAGGATAGGCCTAAATCCATCAGGCATGATGGGCAGTAGGTATTCGGGATGATACAACCCTGCTACGAGTATCCAGACTAAGATGATAAATCCGAACATTAGTGACATTAGGACGGCTGCCATACGGGCAATCACTTCGATTCCAGCTAGAGCTGTCATCGCAATCGTTATAAAAAACATGGTGTTTACCGCGTAAGTGGGCGTTTCTTTTAACATCGTACTTTTGAAAAAGGTTCCGATCTCAATTACAATTCCTGCGACATTCCAAAACAGCACACAAGTGAAAGGAATTAGGAGGACAAGGGTCAGTCCGTTTCCAAGTACGGAGCGGCTTTGTTCCACAAGCGAAAGATCTGGCGCTCGTCGGTTCAAATATAGAATGCCGGAAAGCAGAAGCATTCCTATGGCCGAGGCGATTAAGAGGGATATCCAGGCTCCGTTGCCGGCAAAGTTAGTTAATGATGCAGGGACGATGACGATTGAGGAACCGGTCATAAAGAAGAGAAACAGCATGGACATTTGGATCGAGCTAACACGTTCTTGCTTATTCATACGTTCCTCCTCATTCTTTAAGCTTATGAAATGGTTGGGTTGATCCAATGGACGATGTGCTCAGCTGGAGCCGTAAGTAAATTGAAGATGGAGTCTAAATTGGGCCATGGCTTAGCTGCAATAAAGATAAATCCGAGATAAAGTACGGGTAGTAATAATACTCCATAAACTACTCGATCGCGGATGGAGGCTTGCCTAAACCTTGGAATGTCATGGGCTAGCATAGCGGAAGCTAATAAGAGGACGCAGATTATTTTTCCCACCATAGCTACTTCTCCTTTGTTCCGAATATTGTACCTGAGTTCATTCCAGTGCTTAACACTTTGACATCAACGTTGATATCGAACTGAGTCTGGGCGAATGTATCCTTCCATTGAGGCTCTAGTTGTTTCCACAGCTGCGGATTTTTCCGGTAAATCTGATTGCCAATTCCGAGTGCGTCGATCTTTTTTGTTTTCAAAAACTTGGTTGCATGCTCAACCTGTTGTTCAACCTGAGTTATGACACGCTGCTCAAAAAGCTTCATGTCCTTATTGTTTTTTATATGTGAGCAACGTAATTCTCCGATCATCCCTTCAATAGCAATTTTTACACCGACGGATACAGAACCATTTTTCACGGTTGGAGTAAGCGTACTGTTGAAGGTAAGCACTTCAAGCGTTTCTTTTTTTCGCAGCGGTTCTTCGGTTTCATCCGGGCAAGGAAATTCTAGTACTCCATAGATATATCTATCCGTCAGCATCATGAATGCTTCTGTATCCTTTTCCTTTAGGATGTCAATCATTTTCCCGTCATGGATTACAGCCAGCCCAGATATCAATGGTTTATGATCCAAACTGGTCTTATGCAGGTAAGGGATGATGGAAGTATTGGAGGGGCTACACATTTGTATAGCCAGCTCATAGAGAGGAATCTTGGAAGTTTTTGCGGCATATAGAGCACCGCTCGTCTCCATTCTCTTATACTGTTGACCAATGGTCTGCTCGATAAACGGGTTGATATCTAAAAATGGTGCCGCAGATTGCTCAGCGATGAGAGGAAGAACGGTACCACGCGGTTCTTGATCTCTGGAGAAAAAATCAAGCACCTCCCGGATGTTCGAGGTTCTGGCTAGTTGCTCCCCGATTAATATGACACGCATATGATCCCATTTGGCTTTTCGACCAAATTTTGCCGGGATCTCCCTTATTGCTTCAAAAAAGGTTTCTCCACTTGTAACAATATTAATTCCCTTCGACGCTGGATCCCCTGCTTGTCCCATTTCTATTTTGGTGGAAGGATTATAGAAATGTGTCGTGATCACAATCCGATTGTCTTCGCTTTGGTCAATGGCGACCGCCTGCACATACCCATACTCGTCCAATTCTTTATTATCCCAGCATCCGCTAGTTAGAGTGAGTACAAGAAGGGAAATTAGTATGGTAGTAAGTCGCTTCACTATATCTACTTCCTTCCTGAAGTCTTTTTATATAGGTGTCGATTCCGTGGTGAATGAAGCAGCAGTCTTCTCGGAAGTAGAAAAATAGAATCACGTACTCTTTTGAGATCTAGCGGAGCTAACGAGTCTAAATACGGTTCTCCTAAAGAGCGCAAGGTAGCCAGATGGAGGTAAATTAGAATAAAACCGACCATGATGCCAAGTCCTCCGAACGTTGCCGCGAGAATCATTAAGGGAAACCGTAAAATCCGCAGCGCAATTGCCATATTGTATTGAGGTAGCGCAAATGAGGCAATGCCCGTCAAAGCGACGACAATGACCATGACCGGAGAGGCAATCTGCGATTGAATAGCCGCTTGTCCAATGACCAATGCTCCAACGATACTGACGGCCGATCCAATCGGTCTGGGTAAGCGTATGCCCGCCTCTCTCAAAAGCTCAAAGAAAAACTCCATGATCAAAGCTTCAACCATAGCCGGAAAGGGGATTCCTTCGCGTGTGTTTAGAATGGCAAGCAGCAGAACCGTGGGAATTAGTTCGGAATGGAAGTTGGATAAGGCAATATAGGTACTGGGTAACAGCAGGGCGATGATGAAGGCAGCGACCCTAATCAATCTTATCAATGATGAAAAAATGGTTCGGTAGTAATAATCTTCGCTATTCGTAAAAAACTCCATGAAATTCCCGGGACAGATCAGAATGGAAGGACTTCCGTTAACCATAGCAATAATCTTCCCGTCTAGCAGAGCTGTTATAGCTGTATCCGGTCGTTCTGTGTAGCGGACTTGTGGAAATGGTGAGTAGAGAGAATCACCGATCCACTCTTCGAGATAGGAGACGTCAAGAATTTCTTCCTGATCAATACTTGCTATACGTTGTTTGAATTGATTTAATGCTTCTGGTTTCACCACTCCATCCAGATAACCATAGGACAACGTTCTTTGAACCTGCTTACCAGAGGTAAAGAACTCGAACTTAAGATTAGTAGATTTTAGCAAACTACGAATAACACCTATATTACGCTCTAAGCTTTCTATAAAGCTGACGTGGGGACCTTGAACAGTAGGCTCTGAAATGGGCTCAGAGGTTTGGCGCTGTTCTACATCAAAGGCATAATAGGCAACGGCTTTTTGCCAACCTGTAAAGAAAAGGACAACTTTCCCATCAAGAATCCCCTTAATGGCTTGACCGATATTGTCCATTAATTCAAGCAGCGGTGATGAAACACCATTTTTTTCAAAATAAGAGATGACATCTTCAACGGTTACGTCCAAGGTGGGCCCCAGCTCATGCGGAACTATATTTTGCAAGACATCTTTAAAATAATTTGTAGGGTCAGACTTAGTAAGTGTATTGAAATAGACGGATGAGGCTTCATACTTAAGATCCGGGCCATAATGCCATGGAATAACCTTTAGGTCTGAGCAATTGGCAAAACAGTCATTAATAATCTGCAAGTTGTCTTCGAGAGACGCAGAGATAGCATGGGAAAAAAGATCCTTCATTGAAAGCTCATTTTCGGCTTCGATTTGAGGGGGCACCTTAGGATTAGACGGAGGCGTCTTGGCGATAAAAAATTTCCGCATGCAATTCTCCTTAAATAAATTAGATGTTAAGTGTGATTTTTATCTTCTCCCTTATTTAGGAATTTATTCGGAAGATAGAGATAGATCAAATTCTTCGCAAAATGATCAATTGGAACTGGCTCATGGAGGAGTTGCGATGTTATAATGAACATAATTTTTTCAGGAGGTGCTCCTTGTGACCCATTCCATTCGTTTATGGTAGTCCGTGGTGCAAGACAAGTGGACTCATTCATTTTTTTGAGATAAGGAAATGAGTTTATTTGTGATGTGCCTGTTTCAGTGTGCCTATGCTCATGGAATGAGTTTATCTAAGTTTTTAATCAAAGGAGATGACCTTATGCAAATACAATGGAAAAAAGCCTTCGCCCTTATTTTTAGCGGACAGATTTTCTCGATTCTCACGAGTTCGATGGTTCAATTCGCGGTGATCTGGCACTTGACGGAATCGACAGGGTCAGCGGCAGTTCTGATGATTGCTGGGTTGGCAGCGTTTTTGCCGCAAGCGGTCTTGGGTCCTTTCGTAGGGGTTTGGCTGGATCGTTGGAATCGTAAAATAACAATGATTATTGCTGATAGCGCAATAGCGCTTTTCAGTCTGATATTAGGTATTTATTTCATGTGGGGGGAACCGGGACTTGGTTTTGTGTATGTCATTCTGAGCTTGCGTTCGGCGGCTTCGGCCTTTCATGCCCCGGCTTTTCAGGCGGCTGTTCCGTTGATTGCACCTGAAGAAGAATTGACAAGAGTCGCGGGCTGGCAGCAGATGGTGTTCTCTTTCTCGAATGTAATTGGTCCTGCACTTGGGATAGCGGTTTACTCGGCAACTTCGCTTGGGGCGGTATTGCTACTCGATGTGGCCGGGGCTTTGATTGCGAATCTGATGCTGTTCATGGTGAAGATCCATCAGCCTAAAGTGCAGGCTACAGCTGCGCCGTCTTTCGTTCAAGAATTCCGTTTGGGTTGGAACGCACTCATTCAAGCGAAACCCATTGTGTTGATTACGGGGGCTACTGCGGTGTTTAGTATCGCATTTATGCCGCTGGCGACACTGTTTCCTTATATGACTTTGTCTCATTTTGGCCGTGGAGGATACAGTGCCAGCCTGGTGGAAGCGGTGTTCAGCATCGGGATGATTTTAGGTGGTCTGCTATTGTCGATGTTCTCATCAAAATGGAGCGACATTAGCTATATGAGCGTAGGTCTGCTAGTCATCGGTCTTACCTGTGTGATCAGTGGTTTGATTGGTCCGAATGCATTTGTGATCTTTGCCATTCTCTCGTTCTTCATGGGCAGTGCGGCACCCTTCTTCAATGGTCCCTTCATGGCGATGATCCAGCGTTCTTTTGAACCCGAGATGCTTGGGCGTGTCATTTCACTTGTGACCAGCATTATGATGTTGTCTTCGCCAATTGGACTGCTGTTGGCAGGACCTGTAGTGGATCGATACGGAGTGCAGCTATGGTTCCTCGGTTCAGGAATTGTGGTGATGCTGACCGCTCTGTTTATTTTCATCCAGTTTCGGCGGCTGGCGTCCGCGATTCCGATGAATTGATTAGGGTAAAAACTTTCCTATGAAAAGAGTTTATTGGCCGGTCCGAGAGGATCGGCTTTTTGTCGGTTCTTCATATTTTTCCAAATTATAATATGATAGAATTACGTTCACTTGGAGGGATACATAATATGAATCTTAACATTGCTATCTGTGACGATCAGAGGCAAGATGCCTCGCGGTTGGAAGAATTACTCAAGAAGCAGATGACTAGCCTGCAAGGGATGACCGCCTCTATTGAGATTTATGAATCAGGCCAAACCCTGCTTCAGACAATGACGTCTACCGCATACGATATAGTTTATCTGGATATGGAGATGCCCGAGTATAACGGTATAGAAGTTGCAGAGAAGATCCGGCTCAAAGATGCCAGGGTATTAATTATTTATGTCACCAGCCATACAAGTTATATGAGAAGAAGCTTTGCGGTTCATCCCTTTCGCTATTTGCTGAAACCTATTGATGAACATGAACTGCAGACCGCCACAGTCAAAGCCATTCAGCAATGCTTGCAAAGAAACAATGTGCTGACATTCTCAATCCATCATATGAGCTATAATTTAAGGGTAGATGATATTATGTATATCACGGTAGAACGAGGTAAAAAGTTGGTCCTTTATACTGAACAAGAGACTTACTCGTATTATGGCAAACTGGGAGATTTGGAAGGACAGCTGGGATCACATGATTTCTGTCGCGTACATACGGGATTCCTAGTAAATTGGCTGCATGTTCGTTCTTTAAGCAAGGAACTTATTCAGCTGAAGAACGGGGTGGAACTTCCAGTCAGCCGCAGTAAAAGCTCTGATTCTTTACGGTCATACCATGCCTTTATAGAAAAGAGGCTCTTAAGATAAATGTCTTTCATCCGGGAGATTAGTCCTTACTTTTTTGGTGTATTTATGCTCATCCTTATATATGTTCCGCAAGGGGTCACATTTTATATTTTTCTCAAGAAATTTCTAATCCTGAACAGGAGCAAAAAGTCATTTATAGGCTGTCTTATTATCTTTTATATGGTTAAATCGCTTACTGCTGCTAGCTTATCTCTAGTTGATTCGGTCATCCTTCACCTGATTGTATATAGTCTGATTACTATTGTTTATTTCCGCGGCAGTGTGCTACAAAAGCTGTTCTTTAGCAGTTTCTATACAGTGTTTACGGTTGTTATTGAAATGCTGGTATGGTATGGGATTCAGCATATCCCGCTCAATACCGGTGGAATAAATGAAGCTAATTTTTGGTGGTTATCTTTTGCTTTCCTATTTGTTATTTTGCTAAGCATCATGTTATGTCTGCTATTGTTGCGGTTATTCAAAGTGGACACCACTACGTTATTGTCGAATCAGGATTGGGCTGTGTTGAATCTTGTTTCGGCGGGTTCTTTGCTTATTATTATTGTGAATCTGAGATATTCCAGTGATAAACCTTTTAATATTCCGCTTGATTTTGTGTTCATTCTGCTTGGTATTCTTGTAATTAATGTGGCTGTAATGTTTATATATCAAAAGTTAATGAAACGGATGCAGATCGAATTCCATAATCATGTGCTTCAGCAGCAAGTGAAGGATTACACGAGTAAACTGAAAGATAATCAGGAAGCACAGCGTTTGCGGCATGATCTGAATCATGTGCTGATCCTTATTCATTCTCTGCTGGATGAAGGCGCTTTAGAAGAAGCCAAGCGATATATTGCAGAGGTTGCTTCGACACAGGAGGCGGGAGAAAAGTTTATTTCTTCTGGAAATATCGCTATTGATGCCATTTATAATGAGAAATTCGCAAAAGCTGAGCTACATCAAGTTACAATGCAATCTCATTTTCGCATCCCGCAGGACCTGTCACTTGCAGGCAAAGAGGTTGATATTGCAATTATTCTAGGCAATGCATTAGATAATGCAATTGAAGGGGTTCAGAGATTACCAGAGTCAGAGCAGAATGTTATTGAGCTGGAAGTAATTTATACCGAAGGGTTATTGGTGATTTCTTTAAAGAATCCTGCATCTCTGCTTACAGAGGACGGGCAGGGCTCTTTTTTGTCCAGCAAGCGGAACTTTGGGAGTAGAGGGTTCGGAATCGAAAGCATTGAGTATGCGGTTCAACAGCTTCAAGGAAGCGTCAGTTTCAGATATGAGAATGGGCAGTTCATGATGTTGGCGGTATTACCACTGCCTGAGTAGCAATCCGAAACCAACTACTCCACCTAACCTGCAAGTTACGGTCTCTTCCCGCGGGCAAGCAGCGGTCCATGATATATTGAGGCTGTTCTTATTAAAGGGAGGGTATTCCGTTGACATTGTCATTGCTCATCAGTGCAGTCCTTCAGCTCATCTTATTCAGCATCATTCCCTATACATACTGGTTTTTTACAAGCAGAACAACATCATCCTTTGCCATGTGGATTGGCTGGAAGAAACCCCAATTGATTTCTAGGAAGCAGTTCATACTATGTTTTATACTTACGATGACTATATTCACCAGTCTGGGAATGCTTACAGCAATCTACATGCTGGATAGGAATACTTTGGCCAGCTCACAGTTTTATGGTACAGGTCTTAAAGGTTTGATTCCGGCATTGATTTATTCTTGGTTGCAGACTAGCTTGTCCGAAGAGATTCTGTTCCGCGGCTTCATTGGAAAACGGTTAAGTTCGAAATTCGGATTCGGAATTGGAAACTGTGCTCAAGCTTTATTATTTGGTGTCGTACATGCTGTGCTGTTATACAGTAGTGCCGGATTTTTGAATTCTGCTGTTGTAATGCTTCTTACGGGTCTTGTGGGTTGGAGTATCGGAATATTGAATGAGAAGTTATCCGGCGGTTCGATCATTCCAGGTTGGGTCCTGCACGGGCTGACTAATCTGATTTCCTCCATTTTTATGATGTATCAATGGATGTAGCGATCAAAGTTTTTAGAGAGTACATTTTAAAAATATGGTAAACTAAAAAAGTCTTAAATTATAAGATTAAAGTTTATATACCATTTTTATTGGGAGGTAGATATTATGAAAAACAATGTCAGCTTGCAAAATTATATGGGGAAAACGTTTAACTGATCAAGCGTGTTAGCGTTCCCCACCATTCGAAAGGGGAAAATCATTTGAATCAGGTATTATTAATCATCGATGCACAACAAGAATTAATGGATGGAAACGAAAAGGAAAGTGCGGTATTCAATAAAGAGCAGCTTATCCGGAATATTAATAAAGTGATTGAACAAGCAAAAGAAGCCAATGTCGAAGTTGTGTTTGTTAGGGATCTTGATGTCGCTGAAGGAACAGGTGCAGGCTTTCAAGTGCACAATGAAATCAATAGGTCTGTAAATGCCAAAATCTTTGATAAGCTGGCAACGAATTCTTTTCACGGAACTGAACTGCTACAATATCTGAAAGATCAGCAGATTGAGCATGTGGTCATTATGGGATGTAAAACTCAACACTGCATCGATACTGCGGTTCGGACGGCTACGGTTAGCGGCATGGATGTTACATTGGTCGGAGATGGTCATTCTACAACGGGCAATGATGTTTTAAGTGCAGAACAAATCATCAAGCATCACAATAAAACATTACATGGGCACTACAATGTCGAACATTTTTCTATGGTCAGAAGTTCCGAAGAAGATTTGTTTCGCCCAACGCATGACTCTTATAGATAATAATTCAGAGGCGGCACTTAAATGTGCCGCTTTTTGCTGTTTTGCATTACCTCTGATTTTCCTCACCTATTCTGATAGACATATTCGCCTAAACCATTTCCATCCCATCTTTATGGGATTGTTCTTGCAAGGGATCTACTTATAATTGTTAGTAATTCTTAAACAATATGAGTAGGGACGGGATCAACATGATAGCAGCAAAAGATATAGAGTTTAAAAGCAGACACGGGCAGCGGCTGGGGATGATGGCGGCTATTTGTATGGGGGCGTTTATTTCCCATTTTACAGCCGGAATTGTGAATGTGTCGCTTCCTTTTATTGTGGATTATTTTCAGACAGAGCTTGGGAAGGGATTATGGATCACAACAGGGTATCTGCTAGTGATTACGGCACTTCTTCCTGTTATGGGGAAACTGGGCGACCGTTATGGTTTTCGCCGGATTCACAATCTTGGATTTGTGATCTTTACTGTGGGTTCCATCCTGGTCGCTTTTTCACCTAATTTACCAATATTGCTAACGCTCAGAGTTATACAGGGAGTAGGAGCTGCGATTTTCCAAGCAACTAATATTGCGCTCATCACCATTCATATGCCGAAAGAGCAAAGAGGACGTGCACTCGGAATTTTAAGTACAGCTGTCGCACTGGGCGGGATGACGGGACCTATAGCGGGAGGTTTGATTGCAGAGTGGCTGAGCTGGAAATGGTTATTTTTAATCCATGTTCCTGTGGCGATTGTGGCTACAATTATGGCATATCGGTACATACCCAACCGTGTGCAAGAGCGCAAACCGGGTGCTATCAGCTTCGTGGGGGCCAGCTTGTTTATGGCATTCATCACCTTGGTTCTTCTCGTAATAACAAATGGGAGCAAATGGGGCTGGGTGTCCGTGTGGACGATGACAAGTTTGGTGGGGGGGTTCTTGTTACTGATTACTTTTCTATTCTGGGAACGGAAGCAAAAGAATCCTTTTCTACCCTTACAAGCTTTGAAAATTCCAACTGTAGCGGGAGGCTTGATCGTTAGCTGTGCCTCTTTTATTCTGTCTAATACATTGCTTGTCCTTATTCCATTTTATTTGATGGGGGCGGCGGTTCCGTTCTCGTCATCTACGACAGGATATATTATGGCGGCTTATCCCATTGCCTTGGCGTTTGCAGGTCCTCTCGCAGGCTACTGTTCCGACCGTTATGGCTCTCATCGTCTGATGCTTATGGGACTGAGCTGTATGGGAAGCGGGTTTATCTTGTTGCTGGTGTATTTAGACCATATACCGGTTTATGGAATCGCGGCGATTCTATCTCTTATAGGCCTTGGTATGGGGCTCATTGCCTCTCCTAATAATAGCTTTATTATGCAGCAGACGCCTCGGGAACACGTAGGTTCGATTGGCGGATTAATTGCTTTAACAAGAAATGCGGGGATGGTCTTTGGCTCAGCACTTGGACTTGGTGTGATGAGTGGAGGGACAGGACAAGGGAGTCAGTTGCAGGCGTACAAATTGGTTTTTGAGATTAATATTTTCATTTGTTTAGGCGTTATTGTACTAATGATTGTTATAAATAGAAGGTCATTTAAATCTGCTTGATCTAAAAAAATGTGTGTGTAATCACAACTCAAGGTTTGGTGTTCTGTTACGTTGGAAGTAACGAATGATTATCTAGATATGGAGGATAACGATATGTTTTGTTACCAATGTGAACAGACACCGAATGGCGGATGCACCGTTGTAGGGGTATGTGGCAAAAATGAAACCATTGCGAGTTTACAAGATACGATGATTTTTGCATTAAAAGGAATTGCAGCTTATGCGACACATGCCCGGCAGCTAGGATATAGCGACCCCGAGGTGGATCGTATCACCCACGAAGCTTTGTATATGACGTTGACCAATTCCAACTTTAATACGCAGGAACATTTGGAGATGGCGATGAAGGTCGGAGATGCGGCGGTGCGCATCATGGATGTACTGGATCGTGCGCATACGGACCGCTTTGGCATTCCGCAACCAATCACAGTCAGTCAGAACAAAATTGAAGGTCAATGTATTGTTGTGACTGGACATAATTTATATGCGTTGGAGGAATTACTGCGGCAGACAGAGGGGAAAGGCATCAACATTTATACTCACTCAGAAATGCTGCCTGCGCATGGATATCCTGCACTCAAAAAGTATAAGCATCTTAAAGGCAACATCGGCAAAGCGTGGTATGATCAGCGTAGATTGTTTGAGCAGTTTCCCGGTGCAATTCTTGCTACCACAAACTGTGTAATGCCGATTAAAGGCACTTATGCAGACCGCTTTTTCTCATATGAAGTAGCGGGGCTGGAAGGTGTAGAGAAAATAACGGGCGACGACTTCTCCCCACTAATTAATCGAGCGTTGTCCCTACCTGCGGCTGATGTAGAGTCAGATCTGGTACTCACGACCGGATATCATCATGAAACTGTAATCGGGTTAGCACCAGAGATCATTCAAGCAGTCAAAGACGGGCATATCCGCCGGTTTTTCGTCATTGCAGGCTGTGATGCGCCAGGTACGGGCGGGAATTACTACCGTGAGTTGGCGACTTCCTTACCGAACGATACCGTCATTTTAACTACTTCTTGCGGAAAGTTCCGCTTTAATGACGTAGATTATGGCACCGTTGGAGACACCGGTATTCCGCGTTACATTGACCTTGGGCAATGTAATAATTCCGGTTCTACAGTGAAGATTGCCATGGCTCTGGCTGAGGCATTTGAGTGTACGGTGAACGAGCTGCCTGTCAGCATCGTGCTGTCTTGGTTTGAGCAAAAAGCAGTGGCCATTCTGCTAGGCTTGTTCAGTCTCGGCATTCAGGACATCCGCATCGGACCAAAGCCACCCGAGTTCATCTCGCCAGGTGTACTGGATGTGTTGGTAGAGCTTTTTGGATTGAAGCTAATTACTACTGCTGAGGAAGATATGAACGCGATGTTGGCGTTGTCGTAGAGTAAAAATCAAAGGTTGCCGCCCATAAGGGATTGGCAGCCTTTTTTTGATAGGGGATTTAGGAGATACATCATTGTCGAAGCACGGCGATCCGTAAAGGATGATCATGCTTCTTAACTTGCCATTACGAGATGAACTTATCGCGTGCTCGCCACATAATTATAGAGGGTATCTCTCAACTCGAACTCGTACGTCAAACCATTAACAATCCCCACAACATGATCGTTGTCATACAGATCAAGCATGAATACAGCCATTTCCTTCGCGGTATGATATTTCGGCACAGTCCCATGATATTCGAATTCGGGGACATCGAAAGAAAGCTTCGCGAATTCTGTTTCTGTTGCGGCAGGTGCCAGCACTTTAGCCTGCATAAGTGCACCTTGACTCTTCAACTCATGAGAGAGTCCTTCAGTAAAGGCACTCACATAGAACTTAGTCGCACAGTACGTAATGGCATTTCCCACAATCGTATAGCCGCCACCGGATGAAACGTTGATTAATTGTGTTCCTTCAACATTGGAGTAATCACGAACGAATAGAGAGGAAAGGATCGTCAACGATTCAATGTTCAGATGCAGCATTGCAGAAATTTTATCTAAATCTTGCTTGGCCACTGAAGCGAAATTTCCAAATCCCGCATTGTTGATCCAAGTTTCGATTTCGAACCCTTGTAGATCCTCATAAAGCTTATAAGCATTACTAGAAACGGATAAGTCAGTCACTCGAATAACGACAACTACATCGGGGTAGTTATGATTGATTTCAGATTTTAGCTCCTCCAGTTGCTCCCTTCTGCGGGCTATAACAATTAAGTTTTTACCGCGAGCCGCAAAGGCTAGAGCGGTTTCATAACCTATACCTGAACTGGCGCCTGTAACTACAGTATATTTCATGTGAATTCCTCCGTTTTTACAAGAATATTTAGTGTTTCAACAACGATGTAATCATAAAGCTTAGAGTTTACTCTAAGTCAAATGTTTTTTATAATTATGGGGACTCTTAAAATCAACATAGATTCGGGGGCTTGTATGTATACGATCAGCGATGTAGCCAAATTACTAGGGATTACCGCATATACACTGAGATATTATGAAAAGGAAAAGATTATTGCTCCGATACGGAATGCGAATGGAGAAAGAATATATGATGACTCCAATCTTGCTTGGCTGCGATTTGTGATGAGGTTGAAACAAACCCAAATGCCGATCTCACAAATTAGAGAATATGCGCAGTTATATTTAGAAGGAGAGCATACGGCCCAAGCCCGCTTGAACCTTCTTGAGAATCATAGTAACTCTATACAGAGCCAAATCAGAAACTTAACAGCCACAGAGAAGATGTTGAAAGACAAAATTGCAGCCTACAAAAATTCCCTTACGAAAGAGACAGGCATTCACTAAGCAGGCATTCACTAAGCAGGCAACATAAAAGTATGCTAATGATTAAGATAATTGAGAGTTCAAAGAAAGGGCCCTCACGATTCATTGATAGACGCTAGTTCCGCACGTATGTTTGCGGAACTAGCGTCTTTTGCTTTTGGGCTAGACTCCGGCAAAATAACCGTATGCTTCGCTATTCGCATCCTCGTCTCATTCGGCAATACCTTATTGACAGCGCTAGATGTATTCGTTATTGTGTTTAGAAACATGATTCAATTGAGAATGATTATCTCTTGAGAATTTAAAGGGAGTTTGCGAATCAGCTATGGACGTTCTGAAACTTATACAAATATGGAACCAGGTGATTATGAGTGTGCTGGACGTAAGGCTAAAGCAGGCCGGAACCGAGAACGATTTGAATCAATACCGTTTGCCAGCAAGCGCATTTATATTCGCTTTCCAAGGACAAGGCGAGTTGTGGGTTGATGATGAGGTGTGGCTGTGCGATCGTTTTCATGTACTGCACGCCGGCAAAGGCTCTTTGGTGACGGTTCGGAGCCGAGAAGCGCTGAATGTATATATCGTACTCTACAAAGCGTCTCTCCCCGCTTCGGCCTCGCGCGAATTTCATATGATGATGGAGGAATCCGACCCGTTTCTGGAAAGCTGGGGGTTCCCGCCTGGCGAACCGCTGGCCATGCTCGAGCTGCTTCAAACGATACGCGACGGTTGGCTTAATTCTGACGACGGATTGACCCGGCTGTCGGCCAAGGGAGACTTTATCCGCTTCGTTCACGCTGTCCTGAGGGAGCGTCTGTTCGGAGCCGGTGAGCCATCTTTATCGGAGCAAGTTATTCGGCATTTGTCCAGGAATTACCGCCAGCCGATCTCGTTTGAGGAGCTTGCTCGGCAATTGAATTACAGCCAACAATACATTTCGCGAAAATTTAAAGAACAGACGGGGCTCAGTCCGCTGGACTACGTCATTCGTTTCCGAATGGAAGATGCGAAGGCTCTGCTGGCCGGCACGATAGCAACGCAACAGGAAATAGCATCACATGTCGGTTATCCGGACCTCATTTATTTCAGCCGCATGTTCAAAAAGTATGTCGGCATGACGCCAGGCCAATATCGTAAACGATACGGCCAGTTCGTTTCAGATTATGCAAGGAATATGTCACAATCGTCCGTTGTTCTAAGCCGGTCATTAAGCTATCCTTTTTATGTGAGTGATATTGATTATCAATTTCAACAGGATGGGGCGAATAAAATGACTAGAGCAACCAGAAGTTTTTATGCAGTGATGCTGTTATGTTTGACCGTGATGTTAACAGCTTGTGGTGGGGCGGTGAACAACGGAGGCGCAACGAACAGCCAGGTTGCCGTCAGCGCTTCTCCAACCATGGTCACCCAAGAGTCAGAGGTTTTGACATCTTCGGAGATCAAGGTAGTTAAGACTGCTTTCGGCGATGTCGAGGTTCCTGCACATCCTCAGCGCGTAGCGGCAATTTCTTATCTCGGCACCGTACTTGCGCTGGAAGTCCAGCCGATCGCAGCCGAATCGTTCTTGATGTCGAGTCCTTATCTTGAGGGAATGCTGGACGTCGTGACGGATGTAGGTGACTCATTAGAGAAGCTGCTGGAGCTCAATCCGGATTTAATCATAACGCATAATCCACAGCCTGAGGTAGTCGATAAATATCAGATGATCGCACCTACGGTATCTGTTCCTTACAATCAGTTTGCATCCATTCAGGAGGAAATGATGTATTTCGGCGACTTGCTGGATAAACGCGAGGAAGCGGAGAAATGGAACGAACAATTCGAGAAGGACATTGCAGACATTCGGGAGAAAGTCCAACAAGCCGTTCCCGAAGGAGAGACGCTTTCAATTATGCAAGAGTACGATGGAAACGTGAGCCTTTTTGGTCCGAAGTCGGGACGAGGCGGCCGGCTAATGTATGAAATAATGGGGCTGAAACCGCCGACGACGGTTCCAGAATTTATGCTGAAAGAATCCTACTATGAATTTTCGCTGGAGAAACTTTCGGAGTACATGGGTGATTATTTGATTCTGACGACAGAAGCCAGCTTGGAATCGCTGCAGGCTGATCCGATCTGGGGGACGCTCGAGCCGATTCGCAACAATCGGGTATTTTTATGGACGGAGAACCAATCCTGGTACCGCGACCCAATCGCCGTGAAAAGACAAATCAACGAATTGACCGACTGGATCATGGAGGCAGCGAGTCGGTAACTGCCCAAAGTATGGATTGATCGAACAACGGTAAGTTAAAATCAGAACTTGCCGTTACAGCCAGCGCGCTGAACCGTACCATTAGGGACGACAGGAAATTTTTGAGCGGAAAGTTGGAGAGTGCTGTAATAAGGATGTGGAATAGTTCGACAGAGGGTGTCCCAAACGTCATAAATTGACGTAGGGATACCCTCCTTTTTTAATGAGTGAGCGAAGCGAGAAGGAGGGAAGGAGCTAGAGATTGTGCTGAACGGACAAGGTTATATCTCTTCCTTTGCGAAGGTTATTTCCAAAATTCAGGTGAAAAGTAGGTAGACTCAGGACAAGCGATCACTATAATGGAAATATGAGACATTCATAGAGCCGATCAATAGGATATAAATAGAATCCGGCTGAGTAAAAAAAGCGATTAGAGGAGGCCATCTCGTGGGAAGATCATTCGCAAATTTGCATATCAAGTCGAACAACCTTGAGAAGACTGTCGAAGCATTAAGAGAGCTAAGCGAAGGGCATGCCAAAGTATTAGGCAAGTCCAATCATGAGGCTACAGAGAGCAAAGTTGTCATGTACGTAAGCAAAAGCAACGAGAACTGGATCAGCGTGCTCCACGATTACTTTGTATGGGGTACGGTGAAGGAGGCCGGCAAAACGTTGTCCCAGCTTATCGGGGAGCCAGTGATGACCGCCGGATATATGAATGAGGAAATATTCGAGTTGTCGTTGTTCGAGAATGGAGACATTCAAGCCGAAAAGATCTTTTGTGAACAGTGGACGAGGGATGAATATGAAGAACTCCGGGAAGAGCGTCTCAATGATGACTACCTGCGAAAAGCGTTGGATATCCGTAATGAGGATTTTGACGGCTTCATTGACATAACGAGTCCGGGACAAGCCGTAGATAAGCTGTCAGAACTCGTAAGTATGTCTTTATGGAGTGATTGGGAGTGGATCCCGTACGAAGAAACTCTCAGAAAACGATTTGTGAAATATGAATTTTGAAAATACACGAGCAAATGGCTAAGGACAGCTGAGATGACATTTTAGTACATGGCGGTGAGCGAAAAGAAATGGATAGATTAAAGAACAGCGGATTTTATAAGCTTAGATTCTTCATAAGGCCGGAAGAGTTTGAAAGCGTTTTGAAGCTTTTTGAACATAAGCAAGCGCAATTTCATCTAACCAATTATGCCCAGACAGAGCATGATCTGAATCAGGTGTATGAGGCGTATAAGACCTTTTATCATTATTTTACGGCAGAAGAAAAAAGGAATGAGGGTCTCCCTTTCTTTGTTTATTCTATTTCTGTTGCGTCTGATAATGAAAGCTCTGGATTTTTCGCGAGAAATGAAGGTGTCTATTTTCCATATTACGGACAATGGGCAGAGGATGAACTGCCGTGTATCTTGCTATCATTTCCTAAAGGCTTTCAAATAGATTTGGAAGATGAAAAAGGGAAGTATTATATCTATGAGGATATTCGGGACCATAAGCCATTAACATATACGTTTTTCGATGAAATAACGGGTGCTATTAAAAAAATGACAAGGCCGCTTCGCTTCTCGGCGCATGATGCAGATGCTATGAAGGAGCAAAAGCCTTCTGTGCGTATAAGCCATGGTGCGATGCAAGATTTGAGCAAATCGTGGATTTTCAATAAATATGGGCTTGTGATGGGTGGAAAATAGTTCAGGGCAAATGACACCGAAGCACTGGCCAAGCTGGAGAATTCAAAAATTGGGGATTGATATGTTGCACTCTCTAAAATTTCAGTATTATCTTGGATAAAAAAGCTCCTCAACCTGCAATATTTTAAAGAATTCTCTTATTTGGAAGAGTTGCATGTTGGGGGCAGCAGGAGGAGTATTTATGTACATCGTATCTCGGCCAAAACCGCTGTCTGATGACCAAAACCAAGCACTTGCGAAGGAAGATGCCGCTGTTTATCCACCGGGCTACCTCCGGTTTTTGCGGCGATTCGGCGAAGGAACTTACAGAGGGTGGTTGAATGTTCAGCTTCCGGATGCGGAGGTGCTCAAACCTTTTGCAGAGTACGGATTATGGGAGCATGACGAAAACAGCCCCATTACTGAGCAACAGATCGGGGAGTGTATCGTTATAGGTACAACGGTTGACGGTGATTTTCTGGCAGTGTATCCACAGACAGCTGGGCTGCTCTGGCTACCTCGGCATGCGGAGCACGTGAAGGCGATTTTCCTGCAGGCACCGGAGCAGGAAGACGAGGGGATGTACGCTTTGGTGCTGGACGAAATATATCGTCAGGTGTATGGAATCATTCAAGGGGAGAGCGTCTATTATGAACCGTGGACGGGCACTCGTAGCCATCGCTTTTTGCGTTTGCCACAAGGGCAGGACCAGCTTACGCTACCCGAACTGGCTGGATTGTGCCAACATGAATTTCCGCCGGATTTGTTTAATGAGAATGCCTATGCTTGTTTCCTGTTCTACCGGCAGCTGGGAGGCTATGTACGATTGAATTATGCCTACCAGCAAGAGGTGGCCGTCTTCTATGAACAGGATACGGGGCAGGCGTTTGCCGATATGGAGCAGTGGCTCTTGTCGAAAGGCTGCGAAGCGATTTCAGAAAATAACAGCTGATCTGGGTGCTCCTTACGTATGGGAGAGGGAGGTAGGCATGAAACTAGTTTTTACTTTGGATACACATGGAACGTGTGTGGGTCAATTGAGAGATGAACTGCTGCCCTTAGAGGAATTAGCAAATACATGGGAGTTTCCCTATGATATCTTTTTTGTTTTGCGTGTTTTACCTGAAGGTTATGGTCGAAAAACATCCAGACGGTTTGATAGCAGGGATCATACCCTCGAATTAGATATCAGCATAAGTTATGAGCAATACCAACGGATGTCCAAGCATGAGCAACGTGAGGGATTAGGTATTCACCTTTTTAACTATTTGTCAGAGTCAGTTGCTAAACATAATAAGCATGCAGATAAGAAAACCCAAAATCAACTACTGGACCTAGTGAAAAAATGGATGCTCGAAAATAATTGGCTAAATGGAAAGTTAAATCAAGCACGGAAATTACTTTCGCAAGACATGGATCTTTATGAAGTCAGCCAGAAATTGCAGATGCCATTAGAAGAGATTGAGTATATCCTTCTCCGTATGAATGACTATGAGCCAACTGATATTCATCCTGATAACCTTGTAGTAGAAAAAGCGCCGCCATATCATTTGTAGAAGGCTGGAGCTAATAGAAGACATCCTGCCTGAGGGGATCCACTAACGGAAAGGAGGAAGCCGATGCAAGAAATAGAGACGCTGGCGATAGAGATCGCCGATGCTGCTAGAACGTCTTTTCGCACTCTTTTTGAAAATGGCGAACGTTACTATTACTGTACTCTATACACTACTGGCGAGGGACATGCGCCAAGTATCTCCGCCTGGTCGTGGGAAGCTTTGGAGATGGAAGCAGCCAGGCAAGGAGTGGAAAGTGACACACCGGCATCGACGATTGCGGAACTTATCAAATGGTCTTATGCGGATTCGCCCTATTGTTGTTTCGGCGATGAGAACTTCGATAACGTTAAACAACGATTTACCGAGCGTCCTTTCATTGCGGATCTTGAGAATGACGAAGGAAATCGTGAGTTTGATTTGAGGCTGAAGGCCATGGAGCTGGCGATGAAAATGCTCGATGATGAAGGTGTGTTTGCCTTGAATCAACTGCGAGAGTCAGTATGCGTCCTTGTCGAAGTCATGCCGCCGGATGAGATCAATACTGAGATCGCCCTCCGTTTGAATCGGGCAGAATCTTCGGCTATGCAAGTATGGTTGGCGGAAGCGGCGGAGTAGAAGCATCCGCTTTCGGGAACCGTCTACTATATTCGGATTTAATAAAATGGTCGAGATTAAGCAGGGCGTAAGCCTTGGGGCATGTGAGGAAATAATGGAAATTTCAAAATGAAGGGAAAATAATGTATGAGCAATCTTTTCCGATTCATTCCTATTAGCCAGCTAGCAGATAAATTTCCCGAAGGATCTTGGTGGGCGAAGTTTTACCAAGATTTTAGTGACGAGCAACTTGCCGCTTACTATGAAGGGGATTTGACGCTGCCTTCTCTTAATCTAGATTGGGAGCAACCTTTCCCGCAACAAAAAGAGGTAATCATCATTTTTATAGAAGGGAATCTTACTGTAGACAATCTTTATAATAAAGAAACTGATGGTGCCATAGGGCTTTTGGTGACCGGTAATATGAGTGCGAAAAATATAGCTGTAGGCGGTCAGGAGATTTATGTTTCGGGCAACCTGATTATTGAGGAAATATTATGCGGCTCCTACAATCATGGGGAAACGATTGTTAAAGGTGATCTCAGCGCTGCGGTTTTAGTTCAGGATGACGAGTACAGTTTCAAAGTGGACGGACATAAATCGATCACCTGCTTAGTAAATGTGTGGGAGGGGGACGGCGTATTTCAGGAGCTTCCTGTGGACATTCATGAAGTGTTGATCGATGAAGTTTTTTTGGATATGGAAGAGGATGAGGAGGACTTTTCCTTTGGCACACTGGTGAACGTAATTAAAGAAGGCCGTTCTGCTCTAAAAAAAATAAATGAATCCCCCACTAGCAAGCAAGCTGTTCATTTATATTTCACCCATAACACGATCAATGAAGAAAATATATTGAAGTTGACGCAGTGTATTTTAATGCCAAGTGACAAGCCTTCTTTTAATTTTCGCGAGCAAGACGTTTTTTTCAAAGTTCAACTGGAGCATATTGATGCTGATGGGGATGAGCGGGATCTTAGCGTTTATATGAATGATAACCGGCATCACTATTATATTTGGCTGGAGCAAGATCATTCTGTCGGTTTGTTGAAGAGAACCATAGAAGAAGGGTCTGAGTGGGAGGACATTACAGAAGAGACTCAGGAACAACTAGCAGAGATTAGCGATTGCTGGACGATGTTGCTGACCTGCGTTAATATGGCTGAGCTTTATTTACCAAACATTGAGGTACAGTATGTGCAAGACATTTTGCAACACACTGTAATTCAGGAATTAAATTCGGAAGTGGAGGAGAATGGCGGGTTCTGGGACGGCTCCAAATGTTACAGCTTCCGTCAAACGCATACGGACGAGGACGGAGACCTCCTACATGGTCGGATTGAAATCAGGACTCCAGATGAAACGTATTATTTTTATACACTGGACAATGGAACTTATGTTTCCCGGCATTATCAGCCGCCCGATCAATATGGCAAGCAGGACATGCCCTATTTGGATCTTAGGCGCTGGGAAGCATCAGAGCGGTATTTTACAAGATTTAAACAATTTATTACTGAGAAGATAGAGTCAGGTGTGAATAGTTAGATCTTGATATGCTTTAGAGGAAAGGATGATAGAAATGCCAAATGATAGCCAAGCTGGTCCTTCAGCTGGTTCTGTTAGAGAAGTTGGTAGTTATCCTATCAACCTGACAGGTCCACGTAGTCATACTCTTGTCCTTAAGCCCGGTGTGGGCAGTCTATCAATGGGTCCGTCGCAATTGGGGAAAAAGGTTGACCTTCATGTCGCGTCTGATGCGCCTATCGATTGGACCGTATTCGATGTCTTTGCCACACCGGCCGGCTCTCCCTGGCCGAGATTTCTGCATTATACAGGCAGTGATTTAGGCTTCTTTGACTGGGCACAGAAACGTCCCATTGAAGAGATGACATGGACTCCGATCCTGTCTGCAGACACGGTGGCGGACGCCAGTCAGTCCAATTTGCATGGCTTGCATGTCAAGTTGGAACCATCCGGGAGGTCCCTTAGCCTAATACTTCCGAAGCAGCCTTTCCGCCTGAGTGTGTCTGGCGATCTATCACGCTTCTCGGCCACAGGTGATATGCCATCTTCTCTTACACTAGCACCGCGCACCGGCCGACGTAAGAATGATTCCCCTTTTTTGCTGCCCGATATGGGGGAGCTGCACCAGGTAACGAGCTTGACGCTACATAACGCACCGCTGGGACAGCCCATCTCGCTAGAGTGTCTAAACCGGTACCCAAACCTTAAATCACTGAGTTTGTGGGGAAACTTCTGCGATTTGAATCTATTGGCTCATCATACCGAGTTAACGAATCTGGAGCTGCGCTTCATGCCTGATCTGGAGGATTTGCCGACCTTGAACGCGTGGCCGTTGCTTGACAGATTTATCGCCTACAATGTGGAAGAGAGCGCTGGCAAGCATCTAAAAAAGCAAATGAAAACTCGCGCTGAAACCCGTCCTTGGACCGACCATGCTTCAGTGAGCCAATTACGAAAGCCAGAGTGGTGGACGACCGAGTTTGGCCGCCCATTCTCCTCCTGGACTAAACGTCTAGCCAAGCTGGCTAATGAAGCTTACAACGTTGCACAGGTAACCTTGTCCGAGGCCCATAGCTTTGCTGAAGCAGAGGCCGCCATTACCGCTTTCACCGTGCGCTTCAACAATCTTAAGGGCATCGAAACCACCGAACGAGAAGATCTTGGTGAAGCGGTATGGCAACTTAGCCAGTCTGACCACCTGATTGGCCAGCCTATCACAGAGGAGATGGCTCAACGCTGGTTCGATGCAGCGCGCGATTACTAAATGAATTGAAAGTCACACCCCTAGAATAGAAATCGGATTGACCCAGGGGTTTATCCAATGTCTATTCTAAGGGGTGCACTTTACTATACTGGCGGGGTTTTTTTATACGATCATCCCCATTTCTCGGAGTCTATCTTTAATTTTCTTTAAACGAGCTTCTTTTTCGCTGTCTTCAGTTAATACCTCTACAGATGTTTCGTTATACTTCTTAATGATCCTCTTTAAAGTTAATTCTTTCATTTCCTTTTTACTGTGGATGGTAACAGGAGGGACAGTTGTATAGTTTTCTATGGTCTTGGGATCTGCAGAAATTCGTTCTAGTAAACTAAGTAGAAGCACCAGTCTTTGCTGGCCCAACCTCGGAACTTGGTATAGTTTTTTCCATGTGGAATTTAATAGATGATCAAGGTCTGTATATCCCTTTGAGTATAAAGCGTTTATGAGGCCTGTTAAATTTGGACCCCGTTCTTCTTCATGAGCCACAGCAACAATACAAGCAATATTCTTAGAATAAAGATGCGCCGGAAGTGGAAAAAAATGTATTAATGCCGCATTTCCGTCGATGATGTCAATCATGATGATATACCTCCATTAAAATATGTGTTCACTATACATGTTTAGTATTCTGGCAAGGTTGTAAGTCAGTAGGGTGAATTTCCCTGACTTGGTACAATAGATTGATACACTCTGCATTATTAAACCCCAAGCTACTGATCATTTTCTGAACACCAGCAAAACCCATTACATAAGCTCTTAGAATATGTAGCAGATATGATTCGTTGCGCTTCATAATCATTGCTAAGTAATGATATGATATAGGCATCAATTTTGTGGGGTGCACTGATATGGATTTCCGAATCAAAGAACTAGTTAATGCTACACAGCAAACCTATGGATTGGACAACTACTACTTACATACAAATGAAATTTATCGCGAAGTTACGATGCTGGGAGAAACCGACTATTTGCTTAGTATGGAATGGTTTCCTTCTCACATTAAGGAATGGAAGGAGGATTATAATCCGGAAGGAACTGCAGTCATTACGCTTGACTTACTATCCCGCAACTATAAAAGTGTTATTTTTGTTGGAGGGAAATCTTATGCAAATCGAACACCATTCCAAAACATTGAAATAAACGGCGTTATTCAGTGGATGGAAGCTGAAGTAGGGCTTGAATATGGTAAACAATTCTACCTATTGAAGGAAGAAAGAGGAGAATATCATTTTGCCGAATGTATAGACGGTATCCCCATCTCCCCCGGCGGGCGAATGGAATTACGCTTCGATGCGGAAGGTAGGATTATTTTTTATAGTGTATATGGCCAGTTTCCTTCTAGCTCCCTTGTGCACAAAGAGCATTATTCTCTCACGCTTCAAGCGGTAGAGCCACTGGCGAAAAAACAACTACAGCTTATCGAATATCCAGTGTACGAGATGAAGCATCTCCTGCCGATCTATGGGATAGAAGAAATCTACATTACAAATGATGGAACAACCACAATTCCATTTGAGATGATATCAGGTACGAGAGCACGACTGAATATTGATCAAGTAATACATTGGGAGCAAGTGGACACGGAACAGTTCGCAAGGACGGAGATCCGTCTGCAAGAAGTAGTTACAATCGAACAGGCAGTAGCACGTGAGCCGCATCCAGATTCATTTTCAATCACAGACGTAGAACAAGCCCAATGTATAGCCGCAGTCGAAGCTGGTTTAAGCCAGCTCTATCCGGATGAATCCGGACAATGGATTCTGAAGACTTTACATCGGGAAAGAGGACATATTCAAGCGACATTGAGGAGGAATGCGCCAAGTAATCGTATTTTTCAGCGTAAGATCCTCCTGTTTATCGATACGAAAAATTATAAGGTTATAGATTATATGGATAACAAGTTAATGCTCGATACGTTTGATGAGTTCCAGAGCGAAGGGGAAATTGCTGTGAGCCATGACGAAGCTTATGACAAGCTCAGGGGATGGTTCGAATTAACACCCGTCTATGTGTATAATCCTGGGCAGAAGAAGTATGTGCTGTGCGGGAAGCTGGATTGTGATTTTGCAGTGAAGGCTACTAGCGGAGATGTGGTGGAGTTGGGTAGTTTGGATTGATAGTGAAACCAGATTGATTTAGTCAAAAAGATAACTTCCGAAACTCATGTCCAAGAGACATGGGTTTTTCTTTATGTAGTTGGATGCCAAAAATTTAGACTTAATGAAAATAATTGTATGGAAATTTGATATACACGCAGAGAAATTCCGGTGTATAGCGTCAAATATAAGTAGACGTTAGAAAAAAAGAAAGTTCCGTTAGGTACAATGGATGAAATGAGAGACAATAACCGTTTTAAGGATGGTGAATGAGTTGGGTTTCAAAATACGTAAAAACACGGTGCAGTCCGTCTGGATGATGTGGGAAAAAGCTTTTGCGTTGCTTTCACATTTTCGCGGATCGCATAAGTCACGCTTTGGAATATGTACCGTGATGCTAAAAAAGCACCGGGGACAGCCTATTGTATGCCAAGACGCCACGGTCATCAATCAGGGAGAGTGGGTGGGAGAACTCCACCTCGACAATGAAAGAATCCTGAAGTTGATCCGGTCCGAAGGATCGGATCGTGCCGCACTGCAAACGGCTCGCATGCTGCGCAAATCAATGCACCAAATCAATGAAGCCTTCGAATCGCAGTCCGAGTTCAGGCAGGTCAAGGCTTTATTGGGGATTACACTGCTCCATCGGGGATTAACACACGGTCTTGGTTTTGAACAACAAAATATAAAGTCCGGCGTTTTCGAACGCATCACCACCATCTATCTTCGATTGCTGCTGTCTACCATGCATCCGGAAGGGAGACAAAGAATCAATCGGCGAACAGAGCAACTGGTCCCGATGTTACTGATCCATTCACGCGCCTCACTGAAAAATCGATTCTCACCCGGACAGAACTACTCTGGATAGGACTTAGGCTTGTTATAAGGAGGTGTAATCATACTTACATATCTGATAGGAGGAATACTATGTGCCGCTACTCTTTACATGTTTATTCCAAGTTTGATTACGCGAGTGAGCGGCTTTGGTGTCTTTCGCAAAGGAACGGTAAAAAAACAGGTGGCATTCACTTTTGATGATGGGCCACATCCGAAATATACGCCGGAATTGCTGGATTTATTGAAGTTACATCAAGTGAAGGCTACTTTTTTCGTGCTTGGATCGCGAGCGGAGCAGTATCCAGATCTGATCAGAAGAATGGATCGGGAAGACCATCAGATTGGCATCCATAATTATTGCCATACATCTAACTGGCTGATGCTGCCCAGTACTGTTAGGCGAGAACATCTGGATCGCTCCGCTGATATTATAGAGTCTATTGTCGGAATCAGACCCAATCATTACCGTCCACCCTGGGGATTAATCAATCTATTTGATTTCTTTCGGCACAAGCAGTATCGAATTGTTTTATGGTCCCTGAAGGCGGGCGACTGGAACATCCGGGCCTGTCAAACCCGGATGCAGGCCATTCTATTAGGTGGAATCACCGATGGCTCCGTTGTTTTACTTCACGACAGCGGTGAGACTGCGGGCGCGGACCGGCATGCTCCTTATTTTATGCTGCAAGCTTTAGAAGAAGTTCTGAACCAACTACAGGCAAGAAACCTGCAATTTGTCCGGCTTGATGAAATGTCTTGACGTATTCCAGTGATTTTGATTTTAAGACTTAAATTGTTTGCGGAAGCAGAGCGGCGAGATGCCCATTATTAATTTGAAGGTTCGTCCAAAATGGGAGGTGTTATCAAACCCAACCATTCCCGCAATTTCAGTAACATTAAACGAAGAGCCAACCAGCAAATCACGCGCTTTTTTGATGCGGATATTATTGATATATTCAATGAAGCTGAACCCGGTGGATTCTTTAAAAGTGCGGCAAAGGTAGGAAGAGCTTATGTCGAATTGCCGTGAAATCTCACAGAGCTTGAGCGGTTCCATATAATGTTGATTTACATAATTAACGATGTCCAGGACTTTCTTATGTGTACGATTGGATTCTACAAATGAAGCTACGCGGCTGTCAAATAGTTTACGATTAAGATAGAGGAGCAGCTCCACCAATAATATTTGTTGGTACTGTTCATATCCGCGGGCTTGCTTCTTCCCCTCCTGGATCATTTTCTGAAAAAGCTGTTCGATGAAATATTGATCCATCCCGGTCATCTTCAAAGCGCGGTAATCACTTTTGAACAATTCGAGCAGTTCCTCACATTGACTGCCGGTGCAGAAATGCTGCAGGAATTCTTTTTTAAACAGGAGTGTTACCCGCTCATACATATTGCAGCCTGAATTGACCAGTTTGTGCATTTCGTGAATATCCATAAATAGCAGTGTTCCGCCCGCAACCTGATAGGTTCTGTCCCCTATAAAATAATAAAAATCCCCGGATATTAAATACAGAATCTCATATGCATCATGATAGTGTCTTGCAGGCATGCTGGTGTATACCTGTTTCTTGCGGCTGATGTCAAAAAGAGTAGACTCATAAAATACCGGCTTCATTCAGCACCTCCTAAGAGGATTGTAGACTTAATCTATGGTTTGTAGCAACATATGTATAAAAATTAATAAATACAAGAAAATACGTGCTGTTTGGACAAACTTTTTGAGATAAGCTTGAACTGAATTACCAAGTGTTGGTAAAAGGAGGGCTGTCATGCTCAGATGGGTTGGGGATAAGGTTCACTGCCGCTAAAAGTTAAAGCGCTTAAACTATTCAATTAAAGGAGAGATTGCGGTGCTAAATTCAACGAAGAGTAAGGTTTCCAAGAAGATGAAATTTTCATTGATGATTCTGCTCAGTTTTTCAATGATTTTTTCTTATGGCTGTCTGTCCAAAACATCTCAACAGAAAAGTTATGCGGCAGGGAACCCTGATTCTAACTTCTCACCGGCAACACTTCAATTCTTGCGTGACAACACAGGACTGGATGGTGAGCAGTGGAACAATATTATGATGCTTGTCAACAAACCGGAGCAGGACGATCTGAACTGGATCGATTTTTACGGATATTGTGAAGATATTGATGATGACCGCGGGTATACGATTGGAATATTTGGTGCAACTACAGGCGGCTCAAATGATACCGGTCCTGACGGTCCGGATCTGTTCAAGGCATATGACGCTGCTAAAGGCGCGAGTAATCCTTCGGTTAAAGGTGCATTGGCCCGGATCGGTGTTAAGGGTTCGATGAAAGGGAAGATCCTCGAGATCAATGAAAGCGAAGAGAGCTTCTGTAGAAAAATCGGCAATTTGCAAGATGATCCCGAGTGGAGAGAGGCTATGTGGAAAACGTTCTACAATATCTATATTAAATACAGTGTGGAGCAGGCCCGCAAACGCGGTTTTAACTCGGCATTAACTATTGGTTCCTTCGTGGATGCAGCGCTGAACCATGGAGCTACCGGCGGCTCCGAGACCCTTCAAGGGCTTTTGGGTAAATCCGGAAGTAGCACGGATGAGAAGACTTTCATGACCAAATTTTATAAAGAACGGACCAAGATTGTGGATACTAATGAGTACAACTCTCCGCCTAACGGCAAGAACCGTGTGAAGCAGTGGAGTAATTTGCTGAACATGGGAGAGACAGACCTGAAAGGTGCAGATTCGGCAATTCTTCAAGTCACCGACTGGGAACTCCAATAACAGGAATGTAAGGGCAGTAGAACCACCGTTCTTCTCGGTGACTGCGGTTCGATGATAAGTGAGATTAAGGAAGAGGGAGATGGGCTGAATGGATAACAACCAATCTTATCTCAAAAATAGATTTTACAAGGTAATCAGTCTAATGGTTATAGGTTTGCTGCTTGCCATGGAGTTGACCGGGTTTGTCTCAGCAGGAAGAGAGGGAAATGAGGAAGATCTTGCAAGCGAAGCAACTGCAGTTCAGGAAACGATTGCCCAGTGGATTTTTAAAGACAAAGGCGAGAACGGTGTATTTCCGGCTACAGGCGGGGTATATCAGACGGCTTCATCCATTCGTGATGTAGGAACTAATACGAATGCGTACACCTATGAGTTAGGTGAGAACAGCGTACGCAACCAGGGGTGGCATGAAGGAACGGGCCTGAAATACTGGCTTGCCACGCTTTCTACCAAAGGTTTCGAAGGTATCTTCCTCTCTTCACAGCAAACTTCTTCAAGTACAGGACCCAGGGATTTTAAGGTGCAATACAGTATAGATCAACAGGAATGGACAGATGTTACGGGCGGCAACCTTGTTTTAGCCCAGAACAATTTTAATTGTTCCAATAATTCCTGCAAATTAACTAACCTCGCTTTGCCTGCGGGAACAAACAATCAAGATGTACTCTATATCCGCTGGGTGGTAAACTCTGCGAAAAGTGTAAGCGGGGGAACGGTGTCCAGCTCAGGCTCAAGCAGAATCAAAGATGTGATAATTAAAGGAACACGCAGCAGCGGCGAACCTGGGGACACTCCCACACTTGAGGTAAGCAAAACTCCCGCTTCAGGGGCTGCAGATGTTTCCCTTAACGCAGAGATCACAGTGAAGTTTAACAAAGCGATCAGTCTCGACAGTGGTTATCAAGTTGTAATCACGGAAAACAATCTCCCTCTTAATAACATTTCTGCTTCGCTCCTCGGTCAAGACACAGTCAGAGTCAGCCACCCTAATTTTACTGCCGGCAAAACTTACAACGTGACCGTCCCTAAAGAGCTTGTTAAGGGGACTGCGGATGGCCGGACACCTGAGAACGATATTACCTGGAGCTTTAAGACAAAGTCTCCGGATACCGGCATCAAAACACCAACGCTGCTGAACATGACTTTTAACGGGGACCCAAAGACAAGTATCGCCTTTGACTGGTATACAGCCGAAACCGTCAGAGGTACAGTAGTGCAAGTAGTGGAGGCCTCCAATGCGGGAGGAAGCGAGTTTCCGGAACAACTGGCAGCTTCTTATGAGGGCAGCTCAACAGTTATTGAAACCTTAATGACATCAGGAGACAGAAGTTCTAAAAAGTATAAAAAGTTCGCCAGCCACAAGGTTATTGCAAGCGGTCTTAAGCCTGGAACCCAATATATCTACCGGGCCGGTAACGGTGATGCGGACGGCTGGAGCGAGGCGGGTTCTTTTACCACGGACAAGGCGGATAATCAGGATTTCCATTTCCTCTATGTAACCGACACCCAAGGCTCAAGTAAATCGAATTTTGATCTGTGGCAGGATACTTTTAAGAGAGCTATTGAGAAAACGGTAGATCCCAAGTTTGTTCTTCTTACAGGGGATCTAACGGATGACGGTGATCTGGAGCAGCTGTGGCAGTGGTTCTTGGGTGTGCCGAAAAAGGAATTTGCCAATGTGCCATTTGCACCGATTATCGGCAACCATGAGATAGAAGATTATCCGAATAACAACTTCTATAACCATTTTAATCTTCCAAAAGATGTCGGGACGGGTGCTCATGACGGTTCGGTATATGCTTTCGAATACGGCGATGCCCTGTTTATGCAGATCAATTCCCAGTACGAAGGGGAGGTCAAGCCATACAAAGCGGATATTCAGTTCACCAAACAATTGGAATGGATGCGGAATCAGGTGGCAAAGACCGATAAAAAGTGGAAATTTGTCTCGATGCATAAGGGAGCGTATTCTTCAGGGGATAATGCTTCGGCAGAAAGCGACCGGGTAGAATTTTACCGGAAATATCTGATTCCTGTATTTGATGAGCTGGGTGTGGATATGGTTTTTGAAGGTCATGACCATATGTATATGAGGTCTTTTCAAATGCTGAACAACGTTCCGATTAAGAATGTCATTACCGATGAGCAAGGAAATGTGCTGAATCCCAAAGGGACCGTATATCTAATGGGCAACTCGGCAGCTTCGAAATTCTATGCTATTAATCCAGATGCAGACACTTTTTTTGCAGCAAAAAACGATCAGCCCAACAAGAAAATGTTCGTGGATGTTTCCATTACAAGCGACGTGCTGAAATTCACATCCTACACAGCAGTTAAAGATAAACCCCTTGCCGTCTATGATGCTTACAGTATTAAACGGACTGATGTCAAACCCGGCATTGTCCAAAATCCAAGCGCAGTAAGACAGTCAGGGAACCGTGCAGTTCTTTCTTGGAAAGCGCCAGCAAATAGTTCTGAGCCGGTGCGAGGTTACCGGATTTACGAGAAAAATGATAAAGTCAGCACAAACTGGAGCGTGTATGTACCGACGGTAAGCGGTCAGACGAGTTACAGCTATACATTAAACGGCATAGATTCTGCTAAAGCCTACAATTTCGTTATTAAAGCAGTGGGGACAAGAAATAACTCGCTTCCAGCAGAGGCAGGAATACAATGAAAGGATAGAGGAGGCGTTGACGGGGCTTAGGCATCCGTTAACGCCTTTTTTTAGTTGTTGAAGCTGTCCATTCCTCCTACGGAACTCCTCAGAAAGATAGCCTCACTTTTTACCAGATCATGATTCATTGCGCATTGGCGTGACTTTTGTTCCGTCAAAGTATAACGGCAGACCTTCGGCCAGAATCGGCAAGAGGGTTTGGGTTGGGTCCTACGAAACCTAGAATGGGGATGAAAAATTTAAGTGCCATCCATGCATAGACACCAGGTAAGCCGTGAATCAAAAATACGCAGATCCATGATAGTAAAGCTGCAGCCAAAATTGTACTACCTAAATACCCGAATGCTTGAATTATTCTTTTCATATTCGCACCTAACGTATAAGAAAGTGTCTAATAGTTAGACGAATATAACTGTAAAAATCACTTCAATTGCTAACATATCCGAGGCTCGATACGGTTATTTGGATAATACCACCATAGGGAAATCTGAAAAACAAACATTTGTACAACTGTATTTGTCTTGTACCGTTCTTTGAAGTTAGTAATAAACTATATCAATCTCAGAAAAGGAGTTGATTTAGTTGGCTAACAGTGATATACGTCTTACTCTTTGGTCGGGTACTAATTTTACCAATCGTCGGATTCGATTCAGACGTGGAGGAGTTGCGGTTCGTGATCTTGGAGCGTTTCGGTTTAACAACGTTCTCTCGAGTTTCCGTCTCAGAAATGTTGTGGAAAGCTCTCAAGTAACGCTTGTGCTTTTTTCGCGAATTAACTTTCAGGGATCGTTCCGTGTGTTCCGTGGCAGCCAAAACGTAGCGAACTTGAATAATTTTAACTTTAACAATGTCACATCTTCGTTGATATTGGTAGGACGTATCCTTACAAGCTCCGAAATTTCGCAAATTCAAAGAACTGGTAGAGCGCCTCGAGATGTCCTCGTAATAAGACAATAATAATGCAAAGGGGGCGCCCTAGGGCGCCCCTTTTTTACAAATATCAGTAGCACAGGTCAAGACAAAATATGCATAGAATTTAATATAAAATAAGAGAATAGGTGCTGCTCCCGCAAACAATCCTCCTTTAAACTAGTAACGTACTTAACAAAATCTGCTAGAGGAGGATTCAAATGCGCAAAAAGGTTATCGGGAGAATTTGCAGTACAGTTATGATTTGCAGTCTGCTTGCAGCAGGCAACGGAACGACCTACGCCGATGGCGCCAATAACTCTGATGCTCCTACCAACAAATCGGTCAAAAACGTAATCCTGTTTATTACGGATGGGATGAGCTTATCCGATGTGAACTTGGCCAGATGGTATCAGGGAGGGCAGGCGCTTGCGATGGATAAGTATTTCAGCGGGCTGGTGAGAACATATTCTACGGATTCACTGACCACAGATTCCGCTGCGGGAGCTACGGCTTATGCTACAGGCCATAAGGTTAAGAGTGAGACGGTATCCATACTTCCAGACCGAATAACGATGCCTTTCATAAGCGCAGTTAAGCCAGAGGACGTGAACAAACCTCTGCCTACCCTTATGGATGCAGCGAGAATGGCAGGGAAAAGTACAGGAACGGTATTCACTTGTGAATTAACGGATGCGACGCCGGCTACATTTTTAAGTCATGCATACACGCGTGACAATGCGCAGTCTATTGCAGAACAGATGGTCTATAGTGGTGTAGATGTTCTACTTGGGGGTGGTTCCGGGTATTTGGTACCCGGCAAAGAAGACATTAACCGCAAGGACGGAGAAGATTTAACCAAAGTTCTGAAATCAAATGGGTATGAATACGTAACGGATAAAGCAGGGTTAATGAATTCTAAAACGAATAAAATCTGGGGTCTCTTCAACCCCGAAGCACTGGATGCTGATTTTGACCTGAACCCGCAAAAGCAACCGAGCCTTGCTGAAATGACCAAAGTAGCGATAGAGAAGTTGTCGCAGAACGAGAACGGTTTTATTCTGATGGTCGAAGCAAGCCAGATTGACTGGTATGGTCATGATAACGATCCAGTGGGTATTATGAGTGAGACCTTAGCGTTTGATAAAGCCTTTAAAGCCGCTGTTGACTTTGCAGAAAAAGATGGCAATACAGCAGTCTTATCGGTTTCGGATCATGCTACCGGCGGGCTCAATATGACGAACTATGATTCTACCAAAGACCTAATCTCCGTGCTGAAGAAAGCGAAGCATACCAGTTATTACATTGAAGGCAGTATTAATGAGAGCAATTTTAAAAAGGTCCTTGCAGATCATTATGGACTTAGTGATCTAACCAAAGAAGAAGCAGATCAAGTCAGATTGGGAATGCAGGATAACCTTTCGCCGGTCATCGGTAAAATTTTGGGGGATAAAATAGGTGTAACCTTCTCTACGGATGATCACACATCGGAAGAAGTTGGCTTATTCGCGTACCATCCGGCTAATTTTAAACCGACTGATTTCGTGAACAGCGGTGTAATCCAGAATACGGATGTGAATAAGTATATTCAAGAAGTGACCGGACTCAATCTGGCGCAGCTTCAGGATACACTGTACGTATCCAGTGATAAATTCAAGGCCAAAGGAGCTACGATTACCCTAGATAAGACCGATAAGAATAATCCGGTGGTTGTAGTGAAAAAAGCAGGCCAAGTTCTCAAGCTGCCTATAGATAAAAATATCGCCATACAGGATGGCAAAACAACGAAACTAAATGTGCTGACGGTAATGATTAAAGATAAAGTGTGGATTTCGCAGGATGCTTTGGACTTGATTCTCTGATTCTTAATGTTCATTTTGTGATCTGTCGGCTAAAAGTTAAAGCGCTTAAACTTGAGAACCCCTTTTTATAAGGGGTTTTTGGGTTGGGAAAATAAATTCCGACTTGCATTAAGAGGAGGAAAGTGAAGTTTTTATCGTTTTGTTGCAGGCTTTTTTCCATAGGTCATCAAGCGCCAAAGCTTTTCTAAGGGTCCCATGGAAAAGAACTTGAACCAGATGGTACTAAAAATGATTTGAATAAAATAAATCAGAACTGCGATGTAGAGAATATCTTTCGGTGAAACGACTTCGAGACCTATCATTGAAATGATTGCCGTCCCTATAATGCTTTGTGCTACATAATTTGTAAACGCCATTTGACCCACCCGTGATATGGGTTTCAGGAATTTCACCATTTGTTTATTTTCTAATAGTAGAAATAATGTTGTTAAGTAGAACAAAGTGGTTGGGAGAGATCCTAAGCCCGTAACTGAATCTACATTGCTGTTCCCACTTTGAGAAGCGTTCCAAATCCATAGTGAAAAACCAATGAACAACAGAAATGATACCATTTGAATTCCTCTAATTGGTTTAGACAATTCTTGTATGTGTGTCAGCCAACCTGACTTTGCGGTTAAAAAACCAGCTAAAAACATAATAAAGATTTGTATAGCATCATTAGAAAAAATATCAAGGATAGATGATATAACCCCTAGAGTGGGTAGAAATATTTTTGCCACCAAGGAAATGATGTAAATGGATGTCATACCTATCAGCCATTTTTTAAGTGTAGAAACCGTTGTGTGATAAAAAGGGATCAGAAACAATCCGATAATGGCGTATGCGGGCAGAATGGTTCCCCAAAAGATAAATACATGAATGATTCCCAGCAGCAAAAGGATTAGTAAACGTCTAGCCATACGCCATCTGGGTTTATCTCCCCGGCTTTCGGCTCTTGAGGCGAAAATGTATAGACCTACACCAAATAGAAAGGAAAAAATAGAAAAGAACTTTTTTTGTACGAAGATGATTATCAAGCTATGGATGATTCCATTAATGCCACTATAGTCTGGTAAGGGATCTCCTTCCATAATAACTTTAAAGGCTCCAACATTTATAAGCAGAATGCCGAAAAGAGCAAGTCCGCGAATGATGTCGAGTGAAATGATTCTTTCTTTTTGCGAAATGGAGGGATTCATTAATAGTGCTCCTTTGAAAATATTTTTATTTGCCTAGGAGTTAGTATAAGTTGCGAACCTTACATTAAATTGATGCCAACATTACAGGATCCTTAAATTTGATAAAATGTTCCAACTCCAGTTGAATTAGAATCAGTTTTATGGTTAATATGAATACTAAATCATTTTGGGGTGTGAACTAGAAATGTCAGCATATACTCAACCGATCTTTGTGGCAGCGATCTTTTTTGTGGTTTTAGCATTTGCCTTATTTATCCCATGGCTCATTTATACCTATAGAAAATATAATTACCTTCCCTTTTCTACCACGTTAATTTCGTTTTCGTTTATCTTTTACTTTCTAGCAGCGTTATTTTTAGTATTGTTGCCGTTGCCGGAAATACGTAATACTTGTTCTCTTCAAAAACCGGGCACACAACATTATTCACTTATGCCATTTCAATTTATAGTGGGCACCTTTGGCAATAGTGGCATCGTGTTATCACAGCCAGCTACTTATAGACTGTTATTTAGCCAACCCTCATTCTATCAAGCTTTTTTTAATTTCTTGCTATTATTACCTTTTGGTGTTTATCTGCGATACTTTTTTCATGATAAAAAATATTGGAAGAAAGCTCCAGGCTTCACGTTCCTATTAACTTTATTTTATGAGATAACACAGGTAACCGGTATTTACGGGATTTATAATTGCCCTTATCGTATTTTTGATGTGGATGATTTATTGTTAAATACTTCTGGCGGAGTACTGGGGTTCTTTATTGCTCCAGCCGTGTTGGCGTTATTCCCATCAAAAAAGAAAATTAAGGAGAAAGCAGAAAGATTATTAGCTCTTGATGAAGTAAGAGGGATGTCTGTGTTACTGGCTGTTATTATTGATCTATTTATCAGCAACGTAGTAGTTAAAGTTGTGTTGAGTATGACCAACGTTAATATGGTTAGTGAATTTATTGCGAGCACAATTACACTTTCTGTAACCTTTTTTATTATTCCGATGATTTGGAATGGATCGACAATCGGTACGAAAATAATGCGTTATCACTATGACAGTAAAATAAGTCGAGTGGAAACTAACAAGCGATTATTTAAACGCTTTGGTGCCATTTACGCAATGTACTTCATAACAGTCATTGCGAATATTTTGAATAATGTGGAAATATCAATGGATTCTCCATTTTATAAGGCATCTATATTCTTAACCCTAGGTGCTGGATTGACCTCCATTATTTTAACGATCGTGTTGTTCATCCATATTGTCTTAGTCGTGTTTGGCAAACAAAAACGCCGCTTTTACTTTGATGAAGCTTCTGAATTATATACAACCAGAAAAAAATGAATGCTATTCAATAGCAAAGGGATACTCCGTAGTCTTAAATGGCTACAGGGTATCCCTTTTTTTGTAGATTTAAGCTTGTTGTAAGGTTGGCATGAATTTGCTGTAAGGTTCGGTGCCTATAGTATAAGTATCAGCAAATTATGAGGTGAAATGAATGGAACCATTATTAAAAGTAGAAAACGTAAAAAAAGTGTACGGGAAGTTAAGTGCTGCTTACACAGCGTTGGAAAACGTGTCTTTTGACATTCATGAAGGTGAGTTTGTAGGGATTATGGGACCTTCCGGAGCGGGGAAATCAACCTTGCTAAATTTGTTAGCAACCATAGATTCTCCAACAGAAGGAAAGATATATATGAAGAACAAGAGTATTCATGATCTGAAGGAAGCAGCTTTGTCAGACTTCCGGCGTGAACATCTCGGGTTCATCTTTCAAGATTACAATTTACTCGATTCCTTGACGGTAAAGGAGAACATATTGCTTCCCCTGGCGATTGCTAAAATTCCAGCGAAGAAAATTAATCACCTCGTGACTCAGATCTCTAAAGTATTTGGGATTGAAGATTTACTGGGGAAATATCCTTACCAAATCTCTGGGGGTCAAAAGCAAAGAACCGCTGCGGCTAGAGCGCTCGTGACAGAGCCAGCACTGATTTTGGCTGATGAACCAACAGGTGCACTTGACTCCAAATCAGCAACAGATTTATTGGAAAGCTTAAGTACTTTAAATGAAAATAACAATTCGACCATTATGATGGTGACCCATGATGCCTTTGCCGCAAGCTTCTGCCGCCGGATTATTTTCATCAAAGATGGTTCGTTTTCAACAGAAATCTATCGTCGTGATCAGACACGCAAAGCCTTCTTCCAAGAGATCTTAGATGTTCATGCGGCCATTGGGGGTGAGGTAGATGACGTTATTTAGTCTAGCAAGAAAAAATATAGCCAGAAATTTCTCGCAATATTTTTTATACATTGCATCGATGGTGTTTAGTATCATCATTTACTTTACATTTGTGACCTTAAAATATAGTGATACGATAGCAGAACAGACGGCTTCATCCCAAAAACTGGGTTCCCTAATGAGTGGCGCGGCAGTCATTCTTATCTTTTTCGTGTTCATATTTATAGCTTATTCCAATTCATTTTTTATGAAAAAACGTAAAAAAGAAGTCGCACTGTATGCGTTGCTGAGGGTACGTAATCGTCAAATCGGTTTTATGCTCTTTTTTGAAAATTTATTATTAGGATTATTCTCTTTAATAGTAGGGATTGTATTTGGCTTCCTTTGTTCAAAAGGATTTATGACGATTTTGATTCATTTAATGGGTTATGACGTTGTAGCACCCTTTACATTTTCAATGGCGGCAGCGATGAACACGGCTATCGTATTTCTAGTTATATTCTTAGTGACATCATTTCAAGGCTACCGCTTGATCTATCAATTTAAGCTGATTGATTTATTTCATGCTTCCAAAAAGGGAGAAGTGGCGCCTAAACCATCTATGATAGTAGCTGTTCTTGGAGTGTTACTTATTGTCTTGGGCTATTGGCTTGCAATGCAGGACCTGTTCACTTCTAAGGTATGGGCAAAAATCGGATTTCTCATGACCGTATTAATTATTTTAACAACGGTAATTGTGGGTACATTTTTATTGTTCCACAGTGTGACTGGCTTTGTGTTAGCAATGATTAAGAAAAATGAAAAGTGGCTGTGGAAAGGACTTCATGTAATAACCATATCGAAACTGCTCTATCGTATCCGTGGGAATGCACGTACATTAACTGTGATTGCTGTGTTGAGTGCTACAACAGTAACTGCCGGTGGAGCGGTCTATAGCCTGTATTACAATACGAATGACTCGGCAAAAACGATTAATCCGAATACCTTTATGTATCAATCAACAGATGCAGAAATGGATAAACAAGTAAGTGCTGTACTGCCAGCTACAAAATACGATGAAAATATCGAAGCGCTATCCATTACGTTTCATACGAAAGAATTAAACGCGCCATCCTCGTTCGATAGCTCTGATAAAAGAGGGTATACAGTTATCGATGAAAAAACATACAACAACTTAGCAAATGTACAACATAAAGAAAAATTAGATGTAAAGGACAGCTACGCGGTTATTTTAGATATCGGATATGACAAAAGGTTCTCACCAATATATACAGGGAAAACTATAACAACAGGCAACGGCCATCCTCTCACATTCCAAAGCTTTAAAACGCAAAGCGTATTGAATGTAGGTACAGCAGGTATAACCGTGGTAGTCTCGGAGGATCAGTATAAAGTGTTGCAAAATGATGGGGAAGTGCTGCACTATCGTGTTCTTGGGGTAGACGATGCTTCTGTGGATTTATCTAAAAAAATTGCAAACCAATTACCTGAAGAAGCGTTATTTTCAAGTGGTCCACAAGATTACCAAACAAGTTTGGAAGGTGTGGGGTCTCTACTGTTTATCGGAAGTTTCCTTGGTCTAGTATTTCTGGCTGCTACAGGCAGTATCATTTATTTTAAGGTTTTAACAGAGGCAGAAGAGGATAAATCACAGTACAATATGCTGCATAAAATGGGTGTCAGTGCAAAAGAAATGCGAAAATCAATTGCGTCACAGGTATTCGTTATCTTTGTTGTACCGCTTGTAGTAGGGTTATTGCATAGTGTAGTGGCTTTAAAAGCATTCTCTAGTCTACTGATGATAGATTTAGCAAAACCTGTGTTGCTCTGGATGATTGCTTATACCGTAATTTACGGGTTGTATTATTTCTTAACCGTAGCTTCTTACAATCGTATTATCACACTAAATAATAGAACAGAAGGATGATTGAGATGAAAAAATTTCTAATTACTATGAGTATTTTGTTTGTTATTGGAGTTGTAGGGGGCTTTGCTATAGCCAAGATTGATTTCAATCGCTTCAATGCCGAAAATTACTACTTACAAATCACTGAGGATGGGGAACCCCATGAATATAAACTGAGCGATGGTTCGGTCATGACCTCTTATTCTTATACACTAGAGGCTACAAATGCCAAAGGTACTACAATTCCACTGGAATTTAATGCACAAAAAAATCTTCGTAAAGGCGCCTACTTGAAAATGTATGTAAAAAAAGGTGATCAAGTCTCCTCATACGATGAAGTGAAATTAGAGGATATTCCGCTAAAGGCACTAAAAAACTAATAAATTGAAGAAGGGCTGTCTCCAATAAAGTAAGTGGAGAACAGCCCTTTTCTCTGCCTAATGAGTAAGTAAGTCATCTGTATTATAAAAGTATAGTAATGGTGGTACCGGTATTTTCATCGCTCGTCAAATCGAGTTTCCCCTCATGAGCCCAAATAATATCTCTGGCGATGGCCATTCCTAACCCAGTTCCATGCTTGCTCGTTGTGTTTGTACCCCGATAGTAGCGTTCGAAAACCTGTTCCAGATCTTTAGCCGGAATACCCTGGCCATTATCAGAAATCGAAATTTGGGTATGACATTCGGGACCTGTATCCACTCGAATCTTCACCACGACATTTTCATCGTTATGCACCAGCGCGTTGTAGATCAAGTTAAGGATCGCTCGTTTTAGTAACTTTTTATCTACTTTATGCATTGCTTTAGCCACATTCGCCTCAAACTCTATCTGCCGTTCACCAAAGGTCGGGTCATTTAAAAGTTCAATCGTCATTTCTCGTAGAAACTGAACGAGATTCACCTCTTCAAATTGCAGGGATAGCTGGTGATTACGTAAACGTGTTGTTAAATTGAGGTCATCTAACAGATCTTTCATATACATCGATTTACTTTTGATAATTGACGTGTATTCCTGTAATTCTTGGGCTGTTAAATCTGTGGCACTGTCGTTAATAAATTCTGCATAACCTTGAATAGAAGCAAGTGGTGTTTTCATGTCATGTGAAACATTGCTAATCCATTCCTCACGCATTTGATCGAGACGTTTACGCTCCTCTTCATGCCGATCGAGCTTTTCAGATAGTTCATTCATATTACGAAAAACATCTTCATAAACACCTTTGGGAGTAGGCATTTTCTTAAAACGTCGTTCCCTGAGCTGTTGAATACCCTCTATTAATGTATGAAGGGGTGCAGTTAACTTTTTCCCAAATAGAAATCCAATGATGATTACAATAAGCACATCAACGATTAAAAAAATGGAAAGAAAAACATTAACATCTTTGAAAATTTTAGCGTAGTCATAGGTCATTACGTAGCGGCCTATTTTAGGATTATTAATCCCTAAAAAGTAACTGAAATTTTGGGCTTCGCTGACAAAAACCGTCGTGCGTGCATCTAATTCTTTATATTTATACATTTGGACAATTTCAATAGGAGAATACTCTGTTTTCAATTCTTCAGGGGTATAAAAGGCTGCTGCTTGCTCCCCTTGGTCATTCAAGAATTGTACCCAGGCGCTCATTTCTTGTAGTTTTTTGAGACCTTCTTCGTTCACAACAGGTTTGCCAGCCTGTAGTTCTACGTATTGTGAAAAGGTTCGGCTAAAGGTTTCTGCAGATGCTTCTTCAGTGCCAAAGTTATTATTATTTACCTTTATAAAGAATAGGGAAAGGAACAAAATCGCGTTTACAATACCAACGATCACAACAATAGTCATAACCGATCTTAAAAAGCGGAGTGTCAATTTCCATTTCAACTAGTCTCACTCCTTGGTATGTAATTTATAACCTAACCCTTTAACCGTCAAAATAAAGGAAGGATTTGAAGGGTCGGCCTCAATTTTTTCACGTAATCGCCGAATATGTACCATCACTGTATTATCGGAACCAAAAAAATCTTCACCCCATACCTGTCCAAACAAGGTTTCTTTGCTTAGAATCTGATTGGGATGATGCATAAAACAGCTCATTAAACCGACTTCTTTGGCGGTTAGCACGAGGACCTCGCCATTCTTTTTTAATTCTGTCTCATTGGCACTAAGCTCAAAGGGGCCAGCTTGTAAGCTTTTCGGAGCCTTTTTTTCTTCTGTAAAGCCAGCTCTTCTCAGTTGTGCCTTTACCCGATAAGCGACTTCTTTCGGACTGAACGGTTTAGTAATATAATCATCGCCACCTATCGCCAGTCCTAACAGCTTATTAATTTCCTCGTCTTTTGCAGACATAAATAAGATGGGTGCATTTGATGTTTCCCGAATTTTTCTGCATAAGTCATATCCTTCTCCATCTGGGAGCATAATATCTAGCAATATAAGCTCAGGATTATACTCCTGGAACTTGTCCCAACCCTCTGCAACGGTCCCGGCAGTTACAACGTCTGGAACACCTTCTTTATGTAAAACAGCCTTCATTAGACGCGCTAAATCATCTTCATCGTCTATGATTAATACCCATTTACGACTTGCCATTTATTTCCCTCCATAACATAACAGTATCTACATTATAAAGTACTTTTGAAATTTTTCGCAAAAAAACCACGCTTCATACTTATGATACCGCTTAATATTTTTCAGGCATTGAAGACGTTTGTTTTGAGTAGAGATAGTTTCAGAGTTTTGACACTTTGTTTTAATAGAAATAAAATAATGTTGAAATAATATTTCAGAAATGTTATCCTTCAATTAGAAAGCGATTTCATATACGGAAAAGGATGATGATGAAAATCATGTTAGAACATTTGACAACAGAGACTCGCAATAAGAAGACAATGAACTTGGATGAATTAACACCACTTGAGCTTCTGGAAGTGATGAATGAAGAAGATCAGAAGGTTGCACAAGCTGTTAAACAAGAGATTCCGCAAATTGCCAAAGCAGTAGAAGTAATTACAATGGCGATTAAAGAGGGTGGGCGCTTAATTTACATGGGAGCTGGAACGAGTGGACGTATCGGCTTGCTAGATGCTGTTGAATGTCCACCTACATTTGGAACAGCACCTGAAGAGGTCGTTGGGCTAATTGCTGGTGGAGAAAGAGCGTTTATTAAAGCGGTTGAAGGTGCGGAGGACAATGAACAATTAGGAGTGCAAGATTTACAAGATATTAAGCTGACCGCCAAAGATGTTGTCGTAGGAATTGCCGCTAGCGGACGCACGCCTTATGTTATAGGCGGATTAGAATATGCCAATTCTATTGGAACACCTACTGTAGCCGTGAGTTGCAACAAAGATTCAGCGATTGGTAAAGTTGCCAAGATTGCGATTGAAGTTGTAAACGGACCGGAAGTGTTAACAGGATCAACACGTTTAAAAGCTGGAAGCTCTCAAAAATTAATTTGCAATATGCTTTCAACAGCTTCGATGATTGGAACGGGAAAAGTATATGGAAATTTAATGGTCGATGTACAGTTAACCAATGAAAAGCTTGTAGAACGTGCTAAACGTATTGTTATGGATGCGACAGATTGTGATGCTGTAACAGCAGAAGATTATCTGAAGAAAGCAGATCATAAACCAAAAATTGCCATTGTGATGATTCTTGCCGGGCTTTCTAAAGAAGAAGCTATACAACGTTTGGAGGAATCACAAGGGTTTGTCCGTCAGGCAATAAAATAATACGAAAGTAAGAAGGGGGTATAAACATGAGTAAATATCATGATTTAGCGGTCAAAATATTAGGGGCTATTGGTGGCAGTTCAAATGTATCCGAATATACCCATTGCATGACTCGTCTTCGTGTAACTGTGGTTGATCGCAGTCAAATCGCTGAAGCGGAATTGAAAAAAATGGATGGGGTTCTAGGGGTAGTAGATGACGAAACCTATCAAATCATTCTCGGACCAGGGGTCGTGACCAAAGTAGCCGAAGAATTTGGTAAAGTGTTAGAAGAAAGTGTCTTAGAGGGTAAAAGTTCAGCTTCGGCTGAACAATTACAAGCTAAAGGCGCAGAAATGAAAGCACAACTTAAAAAGAAGAATGATACACCCTTCAAAAACTTTTTGCGGAAAATAGGTAATATTTTCATCCCCCTGATTCCTGCATTCGTTGGAGCTGGTTTAATTGCAGGTATCGGCTCGATTCTAGCCAACAATATTACAGCAGGCAACTTAGATGCCACAACTTGGCAGCAATATGTGACGATATTAAATGTAATTAAAAATGCGATTTTTAGTTACTTAGTGATTTATGTCGGCATCAATGCAGCTAAAGAATTTGGAGCTACTCCTGCTCTTGGCGGAGTGATCGGTGGGATAACGCTTTTAACAGGGGTTACAGCTGAACTGCCCATTCATAATATATTTACGGGCGCACCTTTAACACCAGGGCAAGGCGGGGTCATTGGTGTCCTAATCGCAGTATGGATTTTATCAATCGTTGAAAAATATTTGCGTAAAGTGATTCCGGATGCGATTGATATTATCGTTACACCTACAATAGCCTTGCTAGTTGTGGGCCTGATAACTATATTTTTCATCATGCCATTCGCTGGATTTATTTCTAATAACTTAATCGGAGCGATTAACTGGACGATAGAAGTTGGTGGTGCATTCTCAGGTTTTGTATTAGGGACAGCGTTTTTACCACTTGTTATGTTAGGGCTGCATCAGGTATTGACGCCGATTCATATTGAGATGATCAATAGTTCAGGGATGACGTTATTACTTCCGATGCTTGCTATGGCTGGTGCGGGTCAAGTAGGGGCATCCATTGCCTTATGGATTCGTTGCAAAAAGAATAAATCATTAACAAACATGATTAAAGGTGCGCTTCCAGTTGGTATTCTGGGAATCGGTGAGCCATTGATTTATGGGGTAACTTTACCGTTAGGACGTCCTTTCATTACAGCTTGTATTGGCGGAGGTATTGGGGGCGCGGTCATTGGTTTATTCGGTAATGTTGGAGCGATTGCTATTGGGCCATCTGGAGTTGCATTGATTCCATTGATTGCTAATGGATTATGGTTGAAATATGTATTAGGGTTAATTGCAGCTTACGCTGGTGGATTTATCGCTACTTATTTATTCGGTACTCCAAAAGAGGCTATGGCAGAACAGGAATAACTGATCAGAAATACTGAGGTGATTTCAATGCTGGGGATTTCAATTTATGTAGCGGACCGGACGTTAGAAGAAAACGTGAACTATATGAAAAAAATGAAGGAAGCTGGTTGTACAGAAATATTCACCTCCCTTCATATGCCAGAAGATGATATAGAACTATTGAAGGAGAAATTGCTGGAAATCGCAAACGCGGCCAAACAATTAGAAATGGACTTGATGGCAGATATTTCCGGGAAAGCATTGGAGAAATTTCCTTTTCCCTTTTTATTGGAATCTGGTGTTACAGGTTTGCGGTTGGATTTTGGATTTAGCGCCCATGATATTGCTGCCTACTCGCAAAAAATGAAAATTGCCTTAAACGCGAGCACATTAACACCAGAGTTCTTAGCTACATTAAAAGATCATCATATCTGTCTTGGGAACATTGAGGCTTGGCATAATTATTATCCCCGCCCGGAAACCGGGCTTGATAAAGAAACATTTATTGAGAAGAACAGATGGTTGCAAGCGGAAGGTATTACGACCATGGCTTTTATTCCTGGAGACGGGCTGAAGAGAAAACCATTATTTGGAAGTTTGCCCACATTAGAGAAGCATCGGAATCAATCTTCTTTTCTAGCTTACTTGGAATTAGAGAAGGATTGTGCAGTGGACAAAATTTTTGTGGGAGACTTAACACTTTCAGAATGGTCTCAGCTTCAATTTCAAAGCTATGAAGAAGGAATTATTCCTTTGCGAGTAACCAAGGAACTGCCTTATGCCTTATGGGATATTGTTCATCGAAACCGCCTTGACGCTGCTCGTGATGTGGTTCGCTCTGAAACTGCACGAACAGATGAAGCGCGATTTGTAATGACGAAAAATATTACGCCTATGCATACGAACAAGCGACTCAAAGGATCGATTACGGTTGATAATTATTTGTATGGCCGCTATGAACATGAGTTACAGATCACATTAACGGATCTGCCAGCACATGAAGGTGTTAATGTGGTTGGTCATGTTTTAGAAGAAGACATTCCTCTATTGGACTACGTTAGAAAAGGAGGCAGCCGTTTTTCCTTTACATCTGCTACTTAATGATTACTCCCCTCTATTTTGTTACAATAAAGAAAATAGATTAAGCAGAGGAGATAAGGACTTGGTAGTAGGGAGTATGATTTCGCAAATTGAACTATTATTAAATGAACTGCCAGAATCCGAAAAAAAAGTTGCTGAGTACATTCTTGCAAATGCTAAAGAAGTGATGCATATGACTATACATGAATTAGCGACGAAAGCGGATGCAAGCAGTGCGGCGGTTGTTCGTTTTTGCAGGTCACTAGGAATAGACGGTTTCCCCGCGTTGAAAATCCGTTTATCTGCGGAAGCAGAAAACACGCCGCATGTTGGCTACTTTGATGTTGAATCGAATGAATCGGTGCATTCTATCATTGATAAAATGTTGTCGAACACCATATTGACCTTTCAGAATACGGCCAGTCAACTGGACGCGCAATCTATAGAGCAGGCAGTGAACCTGTTACAACAGGCAGAAGTAATTTATGTTTATGGGATAGGTGCCTCATTTATTATTGCAGAAGATGCAGCACAAAAATGGCTTCGGCTAGGCAAAAATGTATATGCGATTTCAGATCGTCATTTATTGGCGGCAGCCATGGCTACGAAATCAGAAAATGCTGTCTTCTGGGGGATTTCGTATAGCGGTGAAACGAGAGAGGTTATTCAATTATTAAAACGAGCTAAGGAACAGGGGATAAAAACAATCAGCCTCACTCGTCCTGGAAATAACAAGCTTTCTCAGCTAGCTGATGTTTCTTTATTTACATCACGTGCGCCGGAAGCGCAGCTTCGCAGTGCGGCAACAAGTTCAAGATTTGCGCAATTATTTGTGCTCGATATTGTCTTTAGTGCATATGCTTCTGCTCAGCATGATTTTACTGTGGAGCAGCTAGCGAAGACAAGAAAAATGATTGAAATTTTGAATGATTAAATTGCGATAAGAAGCTTCTACCAGAGTATGGTGGAAGCTTTTTTATTGTAAAGTGCTTTAAGCAGATCGAACTATTCTTCCACTTAATAGTATAATCAAATTGTATTGCTTATTTTGAATGGAGGAGATTTTCTGGAAGCTAAAGTAATAACATTGCCTTCTTTTCATGTTGTTGGTTACACCTGTCCTTTATGAGGAGCTCTGCGTAGCAAAAAAACTGGATAAATTGTTAATTTCACCCCTATAGTTACTAAAATCGATTATAATAAAATTTATGTTCAAGCCGATTACCTATCCTAAGTTAATAGGATAATCATACGCAAAAAGGCATAGTGATGAATCGCCTATGCTATAAGGGTTATAGAGTTTTCAAATACACACTTATGTATAAGAGGAGGCGAATGATATGACGATAATGCCTGTTATAGTAATGATCTTAGTATTTGTACCTGCCATTGTACTCATGGTAAGCATGCCTTATTTAACAAGAGAGACGATTAGTTTTGGGGTCACCGTCAGCCCTGTACAATTCCATAGTGAGCCTCTGCGCCAGATGCGGAAGTCATATGCTAGGATTAGTGCTACCTTACATACCATCCTATTCATTATTTGTATCCTCTGTCTAATATACGGTGATGAACATTCCAAGCAACCAAGTTGGATCATTGTCACTTATTCACTCGCCATGGTCGTAATCTCCCTAGTCATAAACATTAGCTATTATTTCAAAATGAAAAGTTTACTACCTATGCTGCCTATTGCTCTGGAACCATCGATCATGGCAGTGGACACTGGATTTCGGAAAAGAAACATTGGCTTGTCTAATAAATGGTTCCTCATTCATGTTTTAATTATTGTTGTTACTATTGTAAATGTGCTACGCAACTACGATCTGATTCCTGATCAGATTCCGATCCATTACAACAGCAGTTGGAACGTAGACGGCTATGCAGCTAAATCTTATAGTTCTGTGTTTATGCCTACGATCATGCAAGTGTTCATAACACTTTTGTTCATATTTGAGAATTGGAGTATTCGCAGAGTGAAGCAGCAGGTTCAACCCAATGATCCTAACCGTTCCATCAGACAAGACGCAACTTACCGCCGTACTTGGTCATATTTTATGCTTACAGCAAGCTTCTTAATAGTTATCCTGTTTTCCGTCGTGCAACTAAATATGATATCTCAGCTTAACATGAATTTCGCTATCCCTATTATCCTAATCATAATAGCCCTTATCATCCTATACGCCTTGGCCTTAACGTTCTGGGCTGGTCAGGGTGAAAGCCGCTTGGAGCGATCTGCCGATAGCTCCAATGTCAGACCTGTCCATGATGATGAAAAATGGCTATTAGGTATGATTTATTTCAATAGCAAAGATCCAAACCTAATCGTCAAGAAAAGGCTCGGAGTCGGCTGGGGATTAAATTTCGGTCACCCAGTAAGCTGGCTGTTTTGGCTCGGAATTATTGTACTGTTAGTTGTGGTGCGGTAACAAAGCTTGGAGGTTAATACTCACCGGAGTATAGACGAAGTTAGAGTTTCGAAACAGAATATTTACCGAAAAAAACGCCTAAAGGGTGTTTTTTTATTATCTTTAAGTGTCTCAGTAATATCTATTTTGAATTAAACTGCATATTAAAGAGTATTTCTCGTATTAATATCTCTTTGTTACAATCAGATTGTTATCTAAAGGAGGGTATAAAATGAACTATCGCAAATTAGGAACTAGTGGCTTACATCTAAGTGAGATTGCTTATGGTAATTGGATTACACATGGTGCTCAAGTGGACAATGATACTGCCCATGCTTGTGTTCGCGCTGCATTGGATGTAGGGATCACAACATTTGATACTGCAGATGTATATTCCGATACGAAAGCTGAGATGGTGCTGGGCCAAGCATTAAAAGGAGTGCACAGAGCTGATATCGAATTGTGTACCAAGGTGTGCCATCCCACAGGGACGGGACGTAACGCAAGAGGTCTGTCTCGCAAGCATATTATGGAGGCGTGCCATGCTTCACTGAACAGATTACAGACCGATTATATTGATATCTATTATGCGCATCGCTTTGACGCAACAGTATCCCTTGAAGAGACCTTTTTGGCTTTTTCGGATCTGGTGCGTCAAGGTAAGGTTCTCTATGTCGGGATAAGTGAGTGGACGGCGGATCAGATAGCAGAAGGTGCTATTTTGGCGAGGGAATTGAAGGTGCCATTGGTGGCTAGTCAACCTCAATATTCGATGTTATGGCGCGTGATGGAGACGGAGGTAGTTCAAGCTTGTGAGCGGGAAGGGATTGGACAGGTGGTCTGGTCACCGCTTGCTCAAGGGATTCTTTCAGGTAAATATATGCCAGGGCAACCATTGCCAGAGGGTTCTCGTGCTTCAACCGCTGCGGGCTCACCATTTATGAATAAATTGGCGGGTCAGTGGCTTCGGACTGAGGTGCTTGAGGCGGTCTCGAATCTCTCTTCCATCGCCAGTGAAGTTGGGTTGACGCTTCCGCAGTTGGCTATAGCATGGGTGTTGCAAAATACACAAGTCTCCTCTGCAATTATTGGGGCATCCAAGCCTGAGCAGGTTATAGAAAATGCCAAAGCTGCGGGAGTTCGTCTGGATAGGGAAGTGATGTTGGAAATCGATAGGGTGCTAGAAGGACTCGTTGAACGTGATCCTAGAAAAACGGGCTGAATATTATATTATTCACCATTAATAGCTTCTGAACTCATTTGTCCTATGATCTCTAGTAACGCGGATAAGGAGGCACGATCGCAATCGGTTCTCCAAGCGGCATAAAGGGGAATCGATGGTGTGCTTTCTTCAAAGGGACGAAATGCGACACCTTCACGCTGAAAAATAGCAACTGAAGAGGGCACAATGGAAACTCCAAGATTAGCAGCTACCAAATTTACAATGGTGTACATCTGAATGGCTTCCTGTACAACATTCGGATACATGTCGTGTTGGGCGCAGAAGCTCATAATGAGGTCATGAAAAGGAGCTCCTAAATGACGCGGGAACGATATAAACGGCTCTAAAGCTAAAGAGCGAATGGATAACACCGGTAATTGAGATAGGTGATGCTGCTCTGGCAAAACGGCAATAAGCGATTCATTGACTAAGGGACGATGGTCGATATGTTTGCCCGACTCTGTATAACGTACAAATCCAATGTGAATCGTTCCTTCATGTAAAGCCTGCCACTGCTGAGCAGACGTCATCTCATGTAATCTGAGTTGTACTTGTGGATAACGTTCCCGAAACATTTTTAACATATTAACCAATACTCCACCAGCTGCAGAATCTATAAATCCAATGTTCAAATGTCCGATAATTCCTTGATCGACTAATTGTGTTGTTTTAATAGAGCGTTCCAGTTGAGATAAAATGGATTTAGCCTCTTCTAGAAATACCGCCCCCGCTGGCGTGAGACGAACTTGTCTTTTGTTCCGTTCTAATAGTTTCACACCAATTTCATTCTCCAGAGCTTGAATTTGCTGGCTTAAGGGAGGCTGTGTCATATTTAGCTTCTCTGCTGCACGGTTAAAATGCAGTTCCTCTGCTACTGCGATAAAGTATTGCAATTTTTTTATGTCCATACTTTTCATTCTCCCTTGAAATGCTTCTTCAAGCAAGTATAAGGATCTTTGAAGAAAAATGAAAGGAATGACATGTCCTTTGAGGTGTTTTATTCGAGTGCCAAATGCGCTAGACTTGGAATGGGTACCCAGAACAATGATGTACTGTTTGATTGGTCATAAAGGGGGAGATCTACGATGATAAGAGGATTAACAACAGCAGGTTTGGGTGAGATTAGTTCCAATGAAGAATACATCAGACTTGCGAGCCAATTCGGGTTTCGGTCCATAGACGTCAATCCATTAGAGTTGGTACAGCAATATGGCAAGGATGGGGCAGTTCAATTGTTGGAAAGTCATGGCGTCATGCTAGGATCTTTTGGTTTAGAGGTAGATTGGCGCACGACAGAGGATAGCTTTAGGGAGAGTCTGAAATCGCTTACCCAGATGGCTGAGGCCGCTGCTGACTTAAAGTGCACCACATGCTGCACATATATTTTACCTTCGACTGATCTTCCGGTCGCACCGTTTATGATTGCAGCCACTAGACGTTTAAGACTATGTGCAGAAATATTAGGCGCTTATGGTATTTCGCTAGCCTTAGAGTTCGTTGGCCCTCATCACTTACGTACACAATGGGCAAATCCGCTGATCTGGACGATGCATGATACGTTGAACTGGATAGACACCATTCAAGTGAGAAATATCGGCTTGTTGCTGGATTCCTATCATTGGCATACAAATGGATTAACAAGTGAGGATCTGCTGAAATTACAACCGCATCAAATCGCGTATGTCCATATCAATGATGCTAAACCTCTGCCCATAGAAGAATTGCTTGATTTTGATCGATTGTATCCAGGGGAAGGGGCTATTGATCTTACAGGCTTCCTGGGAAGCCTTACAAAGATCGGGTATACCGGCGTTATCGCCCAAGAAGTGCTGGCACCAGCCTCCGCACACAGTTCATCTGAATTATTTTCCCGTTCCAAAGCAGGTTTCGATAAAGTATTCTCATTGCTAGAAATCTAAACACATCGAACTCTACATTAGAAGAAGCGTTAAGGAAGGAATCAACTATCTGCTCTATGGGATAGTTGATTTTTTTCCTCTAAACATAGGATTACATACGTCTATAGGCCTCTTAATATAGTATAATCATACTGTATTGCTCAAAGTTGGAGATAGGGATATAGCACTATTAAATACTATTGACGAATGAGGAGTCTATGAGAACTTCGGAGAATAAAATTAAGTTAAGTCATATGTTGTACATAGTAGTATTCATCTGCCTGCTGATTGCAATACGCTGGAGCTGGTACAATCATTTTACTTTATCCAATGCCCCGGTAGTGGAGCAAGGTGTGCTCGATTTGCGGGGAGTAGACCTTGAATCACTAAGCTCTTTTCCATTGGATGGAGAATGGGAGTTTTATCCTCAACAATGGGTGAATGCCGCCAATGTGGATAGCGTTTTAAAAGGCCAAATGCTTCAGGTGCCGGGTAACTGGAGTACCGCATTTAATCCTTCAGAGCAAAAAAAGGCATATGGATACGGAACTTATCATATGCGTATTTTGCTAGATCAACCCTTGTCTGAGCCGCTAAGCTTTTGGTTCCAGTCCATCTATACTTCTTCTGAAGTGGAGATCAATGGAACAGTGCTCGCACGGTTTGGTGTGTTATCTGACGAGAAGGAAGAGCATGTTTATGTGACGAAAGCATTCTTAATCAGTTATACACCTACAGATCAGAAGCATCTGGATCTGTTTGTTCGGACGTCAAACTATGAGTCTCCACTAAAAGGGGGCATAATTCGGTCCGTGGAGTTTGGTATTCAACATGAAGTAGACACTATATACTGGAATTCCATTGGCTTGCAGTTAGTCGTAGGGGTCATGCTTCTTCTACATGGGTTGTATTTATTGATTATCTATCTGATGGATGTACGAAAAACAGAGCTGATTATTTTTTTCCTCATGATGGTCGCTGCGGCTGTATCCATTGGGGTTGAACATAATGGACTGTTGTTCCGGTTTCTTCATGTTGATTTTGCCTGGATGTTGAGGTTAAAGGTTCTTTCGTATATAGGGTTTTGTCTATTCCTTTTATTGATGGGAAGAGAACTATTGGGGAATCGACGGAAAGGCAAGGCGTTTTATAGTTACATCCTGTCAGTTCTCATTTTTACTTTATTTATTATTGTAGGTCCTGAAGAGGCAGTGTTATATATCATCGGAAAAGGGTATTACATGATCCTGTATTACGTTCCAGTGTGTTGGACGGTATATTATTTTTGGAAGATGGTATCCTTACGAGCTGAAGGTGCTCTATTTTTATTGTTTTCAGTGTTAGCAGTACTAAATAATATGTTGTGGGGGGCTGTCTACTATGCCAGTAGCTCACAATTTATGTTTTATCCTGTAGATTTAATTGCTGCCCTTGCCGCATTTTCCGCCTATTGGTTTAGGAGATATTTTCATCAATCCCATCAAAATGTGTTACTGAACGCTCAATTGGCGGAATCCAATAAATTAAAGGACCGTTTTCTAGCCAATACGTCACATGAGCTGCGCACTCCACTGCATGGGATTATGAATATTGCCCAAAGTGTGTTAACAAGAAAAAAACATGTGCTGGATGAAGAGAGCCAGCGTGACATGGAATTGCTAATTATGGTCAGTCGCCGGATGTCGCTTATGCTGAATGACTTGCTTGATGTTGTGCGATTGCAGGATAAGCGGATTGTGATGAATATAAAGGTCTTGCAAGTGAGGTCATTGGCTGAAGGTGTACTGGATATGTTACGCTTCTTAACCGGTGGGACGAAGGTAGAGCTTCGAATGTCTATAGATGAGAAACTGCCTCGTGTTTATGCGGATGAGGAGCGATTGGTGCAGATTCTGATTAATTTAGTTCATAACGCACTAAAGTACACCGAACAGGGAAGTGTTGAACTGGCCGCAGAACAAGTGGGTGGGGATGTATGGATACATGTTACGGATACAGGAGTAGGTATGGATGAAGCTTTGAAAAAGCGTGTTTTTATGCGCTATGAACAAGGGGCTTACGGTCAAGGCGGCATTGGGCTGGGACTTAGCATCTGTAAGGAGCTGGTCGAACTGCATGGCAGTGAATTATTGCTGCAATCGCAGCCGGGTCAGGGAAGTAAGTTCAGCTTCAAATTACCTGTAGCCAAAGGGGGCCTGCAGTCATCTATTCCAGATGTTCATACAGAAAAAGATTTGGATCCATTGTCACCATTCAGCACGTGGATAACTGCTGAGAAATCAGCTATGGTGGCTGCCACCTATAATACAAAGGAAGTAGAGGCACTCTCGAAGCTCGATACAGACGCTGACATCATACATGTGCTGGCGGTTGATGATGATTCGGTCAATTTAAAAGTTCTGCAAAATATTTTATCAGATGGAGCTTATCGGATTGATACAACGACTTCAGCCCGTGAGGCGCTGGATATGTTGCATCATGAGCAGTTCGATTTGGTTATCGCTGATGTGATGATGCCGGGCATGTCTGGTTATGAATTGACAAGATTGATACGCGAGCGGTTCACGATGTATGAACTTCCTATTATTCTACTGACCGCTCGCAGTGAACAGGAGGATGTCTACGCAGGTTTCTTGGCTGGAGCAAATGACTATGTTACTAAGCCAGTAGATGCAATGGAATTGAAGTATCGCGCATCGTCGCTCACTTCTATGAAGCAAGCAGTCAATGATCGTTTGAGAATGGAGGCTGCTTATTTACAAGCGCAGATCCATCCACATTTTCTCTTTAATACATTAAATTCGATTATGTCCTTGAGTGATTTTGACACTGTCAAAATGAAAGATCTTTCAGATGCGTTCACTACTTATCTGCGGATCAGCTTTGACTTCTTAAATGCAGGCAAACTTGTTTCGCTGTCGCAAGAGCTGGAGCTGGTCGAGAATTATGTATATATCCAGCAGCAACGTTTTGAGGAGAGGCTGCAAGTTGAATGGGAAGTAGACGCGAATCTCCAGCTTCTAATTCCTCCGCTAACGATTCAGCCACTGGTGGAGAACGCCGTCCGGCATGGGATATTAAGTCGGGCAAAAGGTGGAATCTTGCGTATTCATATTGAGACACATGCGGAGGCTATTCATTTTATCATTGCAGATACGGGGATTGGAATGGATGAAGCTCAAGTCAGCAAGTTATTACAGCCAAAAAGTCTTAAGGATCAAGGAATTGGTCTCCTTAATACCGATCGGAGATTAACACAATTATATGGACAAGGCTTGAAGATTCAAAGTATTCCTGGGGTGGGAACTACAGTGTCTTTCATTATTCCTGATTAGGATGGTTGTAAAACCATCCTTTTCTGTCCAGCTGTAATTGAGTGGATGTGATTTGGATGATCAATTCTTCCACGGCGGATAAGGTTGCAATTATACAGACAATGGTTGTCCAAATGGTGTGGGTACTATGGGAAAGCCATAAAGGAGTTATAAATAAGAGGAGCCCGGTGAGTTTATTGCCGTAGGTATGGATGCTTGCGTAAGTTTTGAATTTGCGGAGGGCGATCCCTATCGATGTTATGCGGATGACCGCGATCAAGAAGATCCATAAGATAAATTCGAGTGTAAGACCCAGAAACGGATACAAAGTAAATAAGCAGATCCCGATTAGTATCGTGTCGGCAGCAGAATCCAGCTTTGCTCCGAGATGACTTGTTGTGCCTGATTTTCGGGCAATTGGACCATCTATCAGATCGGTGACTCCGCAAAGGATATAAATTGCAAGAAAGGGCGAACTTAGGGGCTCGAAGAATAACAGCATGATTGCCAAAATAATTCTGCCAAGTGTAATACAGTTAGGTATAACTTTCAACTTCAATCCCACCTTTGTTCATGACCTCATTTAATTCTATTGTACCAGAGGCAGAGTATATGCTATATGCTATATGCTATTTGGAAAAGGATTATAAGATAGTATTGAAGAAGTAGTGAAGTAGAAGTATAGATTAGGATTCTAGTAGTAATTCAGGAGGGATTTTATGAAGCAGAATACAAACTTAAAGGTACATACATTAGCTGATATCGAACATCTGAAAATTCACGGCAGAACAACAGGTTTACTTTCTCCACTAACGTTATTTTGGACAGGCAGTGCGGTCGAATTAAATGTTAAAAGTTCTGAGCTATGGCTTGAAGTAGAAGCAGATTATGATGTTTATGAACCTTGGATTAGCATCCTGATCAACTCCGTTCCTGTAAGCAGACAAATGTTAGTAGCAGGCCGGTATTGGATTTGTGTATTTAGAGGCATGAATGATCGTGTTGTGAAAAATGTCCGTATTGTAAAAGATGTGCAGGCAATGAGTGGAGACTCTGGCTGCTCTTTGCAGATACATGCGGTGAAGATGGATGGGGAATTTCTGCCCGTTGCGGACAAACCCCACAAGATAGAGTTCATAGGTGACAGTATAACATCCGGAGAAGGAAGTATAGGTGCCAAGGCTGAAGAAGACTGGATTCCAATGTGGTTTAGTGCCATTAACAACTATACTAGCATGACGGCAGATGCTTTAAATGCAGAATATAGAGTTATTTCTCAAAGTGGCTGGGGCGTCCTTACTAGCTGGGATAATAATCCGCACGGTAATATCCCTGATGGTTATGAACAGGTTTGTGGTCTTCTAACTGGAGCAAAAAACGAAGCTTTAGGAGCTTTTCAAGCACATTCTTTTGAATCCTGGCAGCCAGATGTTGTGGTAGTTAATCTAGGAACCAATGATGGGGGCGCTTTTCATTCGCCAGAATGGAAAGATGAGGTAACAGGGGAAAGCCATGAACAACGCTTAAATGAAGACGGGACCTATCATGAGGATGATATACAAGCTTTTGTCGATGCCGTCGAGAAATTTCTGATGATGCTTAGAAAAAATAATCAACATGCACATCTCGTATGGGCATACGGGATGCTTGGTATCCCCATGATGCCGGCGATCTACCGAGCGGTCGATGCTTATAGCAAGAAAACAGGGGACAAGCAGGTTTCAGTGTTGCAGCTTCCAAATATGACGGATGAGACCATAGGGGCAAGAAGTCATCCGGGAGCATTAGCTCATGAACAAGCGGCAAAAGAGTTGACGGGGTATTTGAAAGGGATTCTAGCGGGCGAAAGTTAATGATAAATTCATAAAAAACAAGCCGGAGCGAAAGGATCACGCTCCGGCTTGTTTTTATTTACTTTAGTCTATTTGGTGGATACAGATTTGAACCATTCGTTAACTTCTTTGGTGATTTGGTCACCACCATTTGCTTTCCAGTTGGAAACAAAGGAGTCAAAGGCATCTACTGGAAGCTTGCCGTAAATGATTTTGTTGAAGGTTTCCATTTCGGATTGACGAAGCAGATTCCATTTGGATACCATCGTTGGTGTCGCAGCACCAGTGAAATAGTTCTGTCTACGAATGTCTATTTGCGACATAACAACTTTTGCAGCGGCCCAGTTTTCCGGTTTACGGAACTCAGCCATTTGTTTTTCATAAGGAGTTACAGGTGTTTCACCATCAGCAAGTTTAACCAATGTCTTCATGAACAGATCAGGAATACGAGCCGGCCCAGTTAAGAAAGGAAACTCATTAGAGAAGTCTTTAATCTTCTCTTTATCACTAGTAGGTTTTCCATCAATCATGTCCCAATCGTAGCCTTTAGCAAAGCCGTATTCAAATTCACTACCACCTGCTGGATTAGCTAAGTTATCAAGCAAGTAGTTGTAGTATAAGAAAATCGCTTCAGGGTGCTTAGCATCTTTGTTAATCATGATACTAGCGTTTACCCCAGAGTTCTGCCATTTGGTACCGATGAGTCCGTCTGGACCTGCTGGAACCGGATAAGCTTTGATCTTCGCTCCAGGTACATTTTTCATAAGATCGGGAGCCGGCCAGTCTGGAACCCAGTTTGCCCCTGGTAGAATACCTGCGGCGCCTTTTGTCCAGCTTTCAGCAGATTTACCTTCATCCCAAAGTGCGGAGTCTGTGTGAATATAACCTTTTTCCATCCACTCACTAAGCTTAGCAAGGGCTTGTTTAGCTCCAGGATTTATGGAACCGTATTCTAGATTGCCGTCGGCATCTTTATTCCATTGTTCTTCAATCGTACCGTAAGCACCGAATAACCAGTCTAGTTGGCCCATCCAGGTGTTAGTATTGTTTTTCAAAGAAATCGCAAGTGGGAAAACATCTTTAGGTGCTAGACCGTCAGGGTTTTCGTTCTTGAATTTGTCCATAATGATCTCAAGATCGGCGATTGTTTTTGGAGCTTGAAGGTTCAGCTTTTCCATCCAATCTTCCCGTAACCAGAGAAGGGTATCGTCATTATCGGTATATTCAAGGATCGGCATATTGTATTTCTTACCGTCTTTTGTGAATGGATACCAAAGTTCTGGGTGTGCTGCAGCATGATCTTTTAGAATTTTATTAGCATACTTGTCAAACAACTCATCGATAGCAATGAACTGACCGGAATCAATCAGTTGATTGGTCAACACTGCATTGGTTGGTACAGAAACGAAGTCAGGCAGCTTTTCGCCAGAAGCAATGGCAAGCTGAAGCTTTTGTCTGTATTGATCGTCATTGGCAGGATACCAAGTATCTTTATGCTTCATGCCCAGTGTTTCCAGCATCCAGCGATCGTGAACATTGTTTTCTTTTGTATCGCCTTGAACATATTTCTTCGGCATCAATACCGAACTGAACTCGATGGGTGGATCGTATTTACCTTTTTCAAAAGCAGCATCTGCTTCAGATAAACTAGTCTCAGACGATGTGGTATTGTTTTGTTTGGCGTTTTCATTATTTCCGCCGCCACTGCCACAGGCTGTGAGTGTGATAAGTGCTGTGACCGTTAACAACGACCACATTTTTTTGAACTTGATCATTCTTTAATTCCCCCTACTGTGTATGATCTTTACAAGTGTAACTTTAACAACTAGTCGGGGATGGCATCTATATGAGATTTTTAGTTTCGATAGGACTCTATCATGCTATTTATTATTGTCTCGATATTCCTGCGGTGTTACTCCGAACTGTCGTTTGAATACTTTTATAAAATAAGCAGGGTCCATATAGCCAATCTCCATGCTGATTTCATAGACTTTTTTAGAAGTGGTTTTCAGCTTATGGCAGGCCCGATCCATGCGCAGGCGCGAGATATAATCGCTTATTCCTTCACCCGTTTCAATCTTATAAATTTTTGATAAATGAGTCGGATGGAGGTTTACATGGTCAGCCAGAACCCGTAATGAAACATCTAAATGCAGGTTTTTGTCTGTGAAATCTTGAATCTTTTTCACATATTCAGACCTGATGTCCTTAATTTCGTTAGACGTTCCTTCTTTCAATTTGCTCAGGATGCTGAGGGACCATTTTCTAAGTTTGCCGATGGTCGAGAACGCTTCACCGCTTTGCAACCAACCGAGATCGTCTCCCACTAAGTTAGCTAGAGTATGTCCATTTCGGTGTGCGAGATTCGTGAAGGATGCAGTGATTAAAAAACCTGCCTCCATGCAATGCTCCCACGATTCAGACCATTTCTCATCCAGCTCCGCGCAGACAGCGAGTAGTTTCTCTTCCGCAGCATCCCAATGCCCACTTTCAAGCAGGTGAATTAGTGTCGGCGGGGTGTAAAGGGCATCCAAAGGTCCTTGGGTGGTGGAAGGTTCAAATTCGCTGACCCGCATTACGAATTCGCGCTCGTCTCCCACGATCTGCCGGAAATAAGCTGTAGCCTGACGGAAACGGCTCGACACCTTCTCGGGAAACTGGAACCACTCGGTGATTACTATGGACAGGGAACCTTTCAGAAATTGCTTAACCTTATACTGAAGCTGTAAAGAAAGCTTTTCTAGGATGGTTTCTTTGCCGATGTCGGATCCTTTCTCTTTAAGCTGAAGCAGAAACACAAGATATCCATGTTCTTCTTTAACGCCCCAGACCTGCATAAATTCACCCATAATCTCTTCAGCCATATTGATGATGGCATATTCAATTAAGGTTTGATCATTATTGTTATAATGGCTAAATTCTTCTTCCATGCGTACAAGCATCAAAGCGCAATCGCCAGAATGGAAGGGCAAATCATAATTTACGAGCTTCCGTTCCCATTCGCCAGCTTGAAATTGATGACCTTGCAAGGCATCAAGCAGCAGTTGACCACGTAAAAGCGGCAGATTTTCCCGTAGGGTAAACTGGGTTCGTTTAAGCGAACTGATAAGTTCCCATTCTGTGTTCAATTGCTCGATGGCAGTTTTGACTGCACCGATGATTTCATCATCGGTAGGTGGCTTAAGCAAATAATCGACTGCATTATGCTGGAGTGCTTTTTTGGCATAATCGAACTCCGAATGGCCTGATAAAATAATGCATTTAATCTTTTTATCACGTTTTCTTATCCGCTCTATTAATTCAATTCCCGTCATTTCGGGCATTTGGATATCCGAGATCACAATATCAATCGGGTTGGTATCGATAATTTGTAGCGCCTCACGTGCCGAATACGCTTTATGCACCTGTTCAATTCCTAGCGTATGCCAGGGTTTAGTCATCGCAAGATTATCTACCCAGTGCGCTTCATCGTCTACTATAATCATTTGCATGTTGTTATTCTCCTTGATGATTCTTAAATTTAGAATATTCATCCTCAGTAGGGATTTCCCAGATAATCTCTGTTCGGAAACCTCCAAGAGGGGATGGTTTAAAGGTTAGACAGGATTGATTACCGAACAGGTGCATGATCCGCTGATTCGTATTCCAGAGCCCACAGCCCATTTCTTCCTGCAATGGCTCCTGCATTTTACGATTCAAAGCTTCTAACTGCTCCGGATTCAAGCCAGGCCCGTCGTCATCAATATAAATCTTGCAGAAGCCGTTCGAAATCTCACCACTAATGCTAATCTCACCCGATGAATACGATTTGGCCACTCCGTGAATGACTGAGTTCTCCACAATAGGCTGAAGCATTAGACGTGGCACAGACTGGCTTAACATGTTCTCAGGGATTTCGATATGATAATCAATTCTGGCATTGCGCAGCTTTTGAATATCCAAATAGTTGACGAGCAGCTTGATTTCTTCATCCAGTGACGCGGTTTCCCGTTCCATTCGGGTAGTATAACGATAGTAAGCACTTAAATTATAAGCCATTGAGACAACAGCGTCCTCATCCTTCATCTGGGCCATATTGATAATATAACCAAGGCAGTTATAGAGGAAATGCGGATTGATTTGCGCCTGCAGCTGCTTAAGTGTAGCTTCGCGGGCACGGATTTTCTCATTGAACACATTCTCTATCAGGTCTTGAATTTGATGGGACATATCATTAAAGCGATGGAATAGAAACGAAAACTCGTTCCGGCCCTCGTTATGAAGACGTACAGAATAATCTCCACGCTGCACGCGCCGTAAGCCTTTAATTAGCTTTTTGATAGGGTACTGAACATTTCTGTATAGTAATATGGAAGCGGAAATTCCCATAACAAACAGCAAAATCATCGAGATATAGAACAAATCCTGACTGAGCGAAATGGGTTTTAGGATTTGATATAGAGGGACAACATCTATTAAATTCCAATCCAAATAGGAGGACTTCACAGAGCTGACCAGGTAGTTCTTGCCATTGAGTTTGACTACATCCTGCGTAGTGTTCTCAGGTGAGTGTTTATCCAGGTAACGAATGAGTTCTTCAGATAACTGCTTGTCCGCACTGCGATTCAGAATCGGAGAGTTCCCTTTATGATAGAGAAAAGGATCACCTTGTCCACCTTCCTTGTACGTATCCAGCATGTTCTGAATATTCTCATAACTGAAGCTGGCTTCAATCACCAAGTTGCTTCCCGTCAACATCCCCGGCTGAGCTAAGGAATCTGTATAGAACCAGTAGAAGGATTTTAGCTCGTCTTTAGATTCCAAGCTATGATCGCCATACGTCCATTTTCCACTCATATTTCTTTTTAAGTAATCCTCATCATACCCAAATGCTCGATTGTAGTTGGAGATGACATCTTTATTTTGCTGTGAATGTACGGCATATCTGGCAGGCCAAATATCTGCAACCCCGGATTGAAGCACCATCTTTTCCTGAATGACATACCGGGTTTGCATCTGATCATATCGATCAGCCCAAATGTTTAATCCGTTGAAGGCTCTGACATTTGGATCTCTAGAAAGGATGAGGGTGAAGTCCATCATCTGATTAATACGTGAATCAATTTGACTGGACAGAAAAGTGAGCTGCTTCGTATTGGACACCTGCAGCTCTTTACTCACAACATCGTAGGTGACGTTATTTGAAAAGGTATACATGATAATGATGGGGATGAACAAGAGTATGATCAGGCAGTTTATTTTGGCAAACAAACTAAACCGCGATTGTGTTAATTCTCTCAGGGATGTAAAGCGCTTCCAAATATTCATAAATGTACCCTCCAGATGATGTCCTAATAAAACCATATCAAGCCTAACAATGTTATATAGTCAAACCTGAGAAACGCCTGATACTATTTATAGCAGAGATCCCCATCACACACAAAATATTTTTTTGGGAACAGGAGAGAGCTATGGAGGCTAATTCAATACAGCAGGTAGGCCTGGAAAATAAACCAAGTATAAAAAGAAAAAGAAAAAAAGGCTATAAACAACCATGGGTGCTCCACTTCATGGTATTACCGGCGGCAATTATGGTTTTTATTTTTTCTTATATCCCCATGTCAGGAATACTCATGGCATTTCAGGATTATAAGCCTGCATTAGGATTTTTTGATTCCGAATGGGTCGGACTTAAGCATTTCAGGTACATGTGGGAGAACGATTATTTCCTGCAAATTACTTGGAATACACTGTTTTTTGCTTGCTCCAAAATTGTTTTGAACCTGATTATTCCTTTTATATTCGCCTTGTTGCTCAATGAGGTAAGGAATATGGGTCTTAAAAGATCTATTCAAACACTCGTCTATCTACCGCATTTCTTGTCTTGGGTTACCCTTTCAGGAATTCTGATCGATATCCTAGCACAAACAGGGATCGTCAATCAGTTTATTTCGTCCGTTTTCGGCATAAAACCGATCTTTTTTCTAGGGGACGGCAACTGGTTCCGATTTACCATCATAGCCAGTGATGTTTGGAAAGAATTTGGTTTCAACACGATCATTTTCCTAGCTGCGCTATCCGGCATTAATCCATCACTTTATGAAGCTGCTGAAGTGGATGGGGCAGGTCGCTGGAAGCAAACGATGTATATTACCATACCAGCACTTATTCCAATTGCTATTGTAATTGCGACCTTGGCACTGGGCAATGTATTAAACGCCAACTTTGACCAGGTATTTAACCTATATAGTCCTTTGATCTATCAACAAGGGGATATCATTGATACCTTTGTGTACAGAGAAGGTCTTCTGAGCGGACAATTCAGCTTTGCGACCGCAGTTAATCTTTTTAAATCGGCAATTAGTTTAATTCTAATCGTTATTTCATACCGACTTGCCTATAGATTTGCAGGGTACAGAATTTTCTAGAAAGGATGACAACAAATGTACCATAAAACCCTTCCATATCGAATATTTAGCATATTCAACAATGTGCTCCTAACTATCCTTTCGGTGCTCTGCTTGCTGCCATTGTATCACTTACTCATGGTATCTCTTAGTGCGTCCGCCCCAGCCAATGCTGGATTGGTCACCTTTTGGCCAATTGGCTTCACTTTGGAGGCCTATGCAAAAACTTTTAACAACACTAATTTTCTTACATCCCTGTGGGTGTCGGTAGAGCGGACAATACTAGGAACAGCACTTGCACTGGTAGTAAATACGGTTGCAGCCTATGCTCTTTCTAAGGAAACTAGAGTTTTCCGGGCGCGTAATATCTATCTTTGGTATTTTGTCGTAACCATGCTGTTCAGTGGGGGTCTGATTCCGGGATATATCCTGATTCTAAAGCTCGGGCTGATGAATTCTTTGATGGCACTTATCCTACCTGGATTGGTAGCCGTATTTAACATCATTTTGCTGCTGAACTTCTTCCGTGGTGTACCTAAGGACCTTGAGGAAGCAGCCTTTATTGATGGGGCAGGACATTTTAAGACCTTTTTGAAAATATATTTACCAGTCTCCTTACCAGTCATTGCAACGGTTTCTCTATTCATGATGGTGGGTCATTGGAACTCTTATTTTGACGGAATAATCTATATCAGAGATTCGGATAAGCTGCCGCTGGCGACGTTTATGCAGACCATTATCGTTCAGGCAGATATGTCTAAGCTTGATCCGTCAGCCGTAGCTAACTTGTCTCAACGGACTATACGGGCTTCACAGATTTTCATAAGTGCGCTACCGATATTGTTGGTTTATCCATTCCTGCAACGTTATTTTGTGACAGGGATCGTAGTCGGCGCTGTAAAAGAATAGTCAAAAAAGAGGGAGTTACTGGACTAGTCCATGTAGCTCCCTTTTTTTGTAGGTATGGCATGAAAAATAGACACCCGAGATGAATTGCGCCTTCTAAAATACGGTGCTATACTTTTGGCATGAAATATGCTCGGAGGTGGTACAGTGCTAATGTTGAAATGCCCATTAGCTAGAAGTTCCTCACGCAAAGCCTAATATAGGGCGATACTTTGCGTGAGGTGCGATGGATGGATATATCGCCCAACTTAATTTTATCGTTTCTATAAATGGGCTTTGCACCTTATGAACTTTTAATATAAATAAGGGGCTGAAAAGCGATGTGTACACCATTTATTAGAAACCATCAATATAACTTAATTAAGAAACAAACGAAATTTGTTCTGCATACCCTGCGAACCGTTGCGGATCGCAGAGTCTTGGAGACTGTAAGATATAGTGCTGCTACGAACATTATTGAGGCATTTCCTTCTCTTATGGAGAATCACAAGCAGATGCTGGAACAAATATCGACCTTCGAAACTGCAGAAGATTTCCAGAGATATCTTAGTGAATTAGAACCATACCTAGAGTCATATCCGACGATTACGCTGAAGCAGATTCAGAAGCTATTCCCTAAGAATAAGAAACTGAAAGTACCTGATCTACAACTCATCGACTATCGCAACATAACGTATTTGAGTTGGATAGATATTGCCAGTAATAAATTATTCATTATCTATCCGTACGAAGGACAGTTCATTGGTATAGAGGGTAGAATTACACCAACGCACAAAAAAGGGTACTGCATGTTCTGCAATCGGCATCAAGAGCTTGCATTCTTTTATGTTAAGACCAAGAATGTGAACGTTTCGCCGGATAATATTTCTGCTGTGGGTCAATACGTATGTTTGGATAATCAGGAATGTAATCGGAGCATAACCGATACAGCTAAGCTTGAGAGGTTCATTCTCTCTGTCCGCAAATAATGTTTAGAAAAGGCTCCCTTAGTGGGAGCCTTTTTTGTTAAAAGATATCGTCAGGATATAGACAATTCGTTTCATTGAAGCAATGAGGCACGACATTAGTGGATATAATGAGAAAGGGGAGTTAGTAGTATAATTCTTCGTAAGATTCAGTGACTGAATAAACAATATAAGCGTTTACAAACAGAGAATTTGAGTAGTTATAAGAATAGTCAGAAAATTTCCATATGACGTGCTTTGTTACTTAAGCTATAATGAGGTCTAAAAAAGAAAACGGGGCGTTATAATGAATCAAATTAAGGGTAACAAAAATCTTCTCTCGGAGAAGGAGGAACGTTTCTCTTCCGCGGGCTTTATTTTTGCCGCCATCGGCAGCTCGGTTGGGCTAGGGAATATGTGGAAGTTTCCTTATATTACAGGAGAAAATGGGGGGGCAGCTTTTTTCCTTCTTTTCATCGTCTGTTTAGTGCTGATAGGGTTACCGGTGCTGTTGGCAGAACTGGCTATCGGACGCAGCGGGCGTGGTAGCGCAGCGACCTCTTTTATGCGGGCTGGAGGCGGGAAGAGTTGGTTTGCAGCTGGAATGTTGCAGGTGCTTGCGCCGTTTCTAATTCTCTCCTTTTATATTATTGTTGCTGGCTGGACGCTGAACTATTCGATGATTGCTTTTAATGGACAACTATTCAGCACTACTGATTATGCAGGCGAATTCAATTCGTTTGTCTCTGGATATATGCCAATCGTTTGGCAGGGGATAGCCATTCTGATTACGGCGGGTGTAGTCATCCTTGGTGTATCAGGCGGGATTGAGAAATTTAACAAAGTATTAATTCCTGGTATGGTCGTACTCCTTGTAGTGTTAATGATTCGCGCGGTAACCTTACCGGGTGCATCCGCAGGGGTATCCTTTTTCCTAAAACCGGACTTTTCAGTGTTGACAGCGGAATCTGCGCTAGTTGCATTGGGACATGCCTTCTTTTCATTATCGCTCGGGATGGGGATTCTCCTGACATACGGATCTTATGTTGATAAAAAACAATCGCTGGGTACCGCTGCCATCGCAATCGGTGCGGGAGATTTGTTATATGCTTTTATCGCAGGCTTGATTATTTTTCCGACGACGTTCTCATTTGGTATTGCTCCTGATCAGGGACCTTCGCTGATTTTTATCGCTTTGCCAGCCGCTTTCTCGGCTATGCCTTTTGGTGCGCTCTTCGGCGGTTTGTTCTTTATCTTGCTGGCGATTGCTGCTCTAACCTCAGCTGTATCGCTGCTTGAAGTGCCTGTATCCTTCACAATGGAGCGCTGGAATTGGAGCCGGAAACGTTCGGTTTGGATTTTGACGTTGATCTGTTTCCTTCTTAGTATTCCTTTAGCGATGTCACTGGGAATGTTCCCGGAGCTAACGATTGGTGGCAAATCTCTATTTGATGGGCTGGATTTTATCACCTCTAACATTATGCTGCCGCTTGGAGGTCTGCTGATTACCATCTTTGCTGGTTATTTCTGGAAAGGTGCAGCGGAAGCTGCTGGACTACAAGCGCGCTGGTTCCGTGTCTGGCTGTTTATGCTCCGTTATGTGGCGCCGATCCTAGTGTTCCTAGTGCTGCTGCATACCTCGGGAATTATTTCCTTCTAATTCTGAAATTTATTTATTCAAAAATAGCTCTACGACCCTTGTTGGTTGTAGGGTTTTTTTGTGTTGAAAAGAGGGGATTAGATTGATTTTTAATTCCTACTTGACTAGGTGGAATAATTGGAATATAGTATAAAAAAGCTTGAACGGTATGGAAGGGAATGTAACTAACTAATCAATCCTTAACTAATAATTGTATACAATTATACAAATATATTATTGGGGTTCGGACCCCATAGATTATCGATGAGGAGCAGTATAGAAATGGCGATACGATCACGAAGGTTATCAAAGGACAATACCTACTATGAATTAAAACAAAAAATTATTGATAGCGAGTTTGAACCGAATCAACCTGTAAATGAAGAAAATTTGGCGGCCTTGCTCGGAGTCAGCCGCACACCTCTAAGAGAGGCGATACAGAGATTGGAGAACGAGGATTTTCTGGTTCGACAGCCAAATGGAAGACTGCGGGTAGCTTCAGTAACCCTTAAAGAGGTTGAAGAAATATTTCTTATTCGCAGCATGCTTGAAGGCTATATTGCAAGAAGTGCAGCTAAGCATGCCACAGAGAAAGATATTGTGAATTTAACGACGATGATTACAAAAATGAAACACTCGTTCCAGCTTGGTGATAATCAAAATTTTGTTACATATGGATTTGAGTTCCATGATTATTTATCAGAAATCAGCGAACTAAAAACCTTCGAGAAGGTTCTGAATCAATTAAGAGATCATTCGCTTCGTTATTGTCGATTCGTCTCTATGCATGGGGATTGGAACACACAAGCGGATGAAGAACATGATCTTATTTTACAAATGATCGCTGCTAAAAATGAAGATGGTGCTGAAAAAGCCATGCAAGATCATATTTTAAGCAGTCTATCGACTGCGCTTGATCGCATCAAAGGGATTGAAGAAAAGCTGGAAGCATAACGAAAGGGGAGTACATCACCTATGAAACCACTAAATGAGGTTGAGCAAGCTTTAGCTAATCAATTAATAGAGGTTCGCAGAAACCTGCATCGTGAGCCTGAATTAGCGTATGAAGAGTTTAAAACCACAACAAAATTACGGGAATGGCTGACCCAAGCCAATATTCACATCCTTGACTTGCCTTTACAAACCGGACTCATCGCAGAGATCGGGCAGGGTCACGGACCCATAGTGGCCATTCGTTGTGATATTGATGCACTTCCCATAGAGGAACAAACTGAATTGTCCTTTGCCTCAGAGATCCCAGGAAAGATGCATGCCTGTGGTCACGATTTTCACACGGCTACTATTTTAGGTGCTGCATTATTATTAAAGGCTCGTGAAAGTGAATTACCTGGAAAGGTTAGAGTATTGTTTCAACCCGCGGAAGAAACAGGGCATGGGGCGGAAAGTGTCTTAGCCTCGGGAGGACTCCAGGATGTGGCGGCTATATTTGGTCTCCATAATTCGCCTGACTTGCCTACAGGAGCTTTTGGAACAAGAACAGGAGCTTTAACAGCCGGTGTTGACCGGTTTGAAATTACAATAAAAGGTGTCGGCGCTCATGCTGCTTATCCTGAAAAAGGTGTGGATACGATTGTAACTGCGGCTCAGATCATTACCGCACTACAAACCATCGTAAGTCGCCAAAACAGTACCACGGAACCAGTAGTGTTAAGTGTTACCAGAATTAATGGAGGCTTCACATGGAATGTATTGCCGGAAAAAGTCGAATTAGAAGGTACAGTACGAACTTACAATGAAGAGATTCGCCGCAATATTCCAATACAAATGACTCGTCTTATCGAAGGGATTGCTGCGGGAGCTGGGGCAGAGGCAGAGTTACATTGGTATCCAGGTCCACCCGCAACGATAAATCATGGGGAATGGGCGGACTTTACCAAAAAGATCGCCTCAGATTTCGGCTATGAAGTACATGATATTCCTCCACAGATGGGTGGAGAAGATTTCTCTTTTTATTTACAACAGATACCGGGTGCTTTTGTGAATATAGGATCAGGTCCAGCCTATCCCTTACATCACCCTCGTTTCGATGTTGATGAAGCTGCGATATTACCAGCTGCTAAGTACTTCGCTTTATTGGCAGAACAAGCGCTGGTGAAGCAGCAAGAGGAAGCTTAATCCTATATATGATTGAGGGGAATGGAAATGATTGAATTAAAGAATGTTTACAAATCGTTCACTCGGAAAGGGACCACTATTGATGCTCTTAAAGGGATTGATTTAAAGGTCGAAAAAGGCGATATATTTGGGGTTATCGGCTATAGCGGTGCGGGGAAAAGTACATTAATTCGTTTAGTCAATTATTTGGAAAGACCCACCAAAGGACAAGTTATGGTCGCTGGACGTGATTTGGGAACATACAACGATAAAGAGTTGCGTACCGCTAAGAAAAATATCGGAATGATTTTTCAACATTTTAATCTATTAGAATCTAAAAAAGTATTTGATAATGTGGCGATCCCTCTAGTTCTCCTAAAAAAGAATAAAAATGAAATCCGCCAACGGGTAATGGAGCTGCTAGAGTTTGTTGGATTAAGTGACAAAGCGGGGAGTTACCCGAGTGAGTTATCAGGTGGTCAGAAGCAACGTGTCGGGATTGCCAGAGCGCTTGCCTCGAATCCGTCTATCCTTTTATGTGACGAAGCGACCTCTGCCTTAGATCCACAGACCACACATTCTATCTTACAGCTATTAAAAAAAATCAATGCTGAATACAACATTACCGTGATGATCATTACACATGAAATGTCCGTGATTCAAGAGATTTGTAACAAGGTAGCGGTCATGGAAGAAGGCCGGATTATTGAGCAAGGAAGTGTTCTAGATGTATTCGGAAGTCCAAAACATCTGACCACGCAAAATTTCGTGAAGACGGTTATTCAAAATAGCATGACCTCTAGCGTGCGGAAATCTATCAAAACAGAACCCGGAAGTCAGCTGTACAAGCTTAATTTTGTGGGAGCAAGTGCCTCCGAGCCTATCCTGTTTGAAATGATTCGCTCCTGCGATATAAAGGTCAATATTTTATTTGCGAATACGACGGAAATTCAAGAAACAACACTGGGAACAGTGATCATTCAATTCGATGGTGAGGCAGCAGAGATTAACAATGCATTATCTTTCTTAACAAGAAATGGAGTCGGTGTAGAGGAGGTAGAATCTAATGTTTTCGACCACAGTAACAGGTGATCAATTTCTGCAGGCGATTATAGAAACAATTCAAATGGTAGGGTTCTCCTTGTTTGTTGGCTCCCTGATTGGGATCCCATTTGGGATATTGCTTGTCATCACTCGTCCGGGTGGGGTTTTGGAGAACAAAGCGCTTTACGCCGTACTAAATCCGATTATCAACATCATTCGCTCATTGCCTTTTATTATTTTACTGGTTGCGATTGTGCCTTTCACACGATTGATTGTTCATACTTCAATTGGGACAAGCGCAGCGATCGTACCCTTGATTATCTATATCGCACCTTATATAGGGCGGTTGGTAGAGAACTCACTGCTTGAAGTGAATCCGGGAATCCTTGAAGCCGCTGAGGCGATGGGAGCCACTCCTTTTCAAGTCATTTGGTACTTTTTATTGCCAGAGGCGGTTGGATCCTTAATCCTGTCTCTTACAACAGCGACGATTGGTCTGATAGGTGCAACTGCAATGGCTGGAACGGTAGGGGGAGGCGGCGTGGGAGACTTGGCGATCGTATATGGATACCAACGCTTTGACACTGTTGTCGTAGTAGCCACCGTGATTATCCTCATTATTTTAGTGCAAGGGATTCAATCTTTAGGCAACACGCTAGCAAGAAAAATTCGCCGTTACTAGTTACTACATATTCTGGGAGGGACTCGACAGATGAGTGAATGGAGTAAGCAAGATCGTTTTAACGCATTATTATCAGGAGAACGGGCGGATCGTCCAATCGGAAGTGGTTGGCGCCATTTTATCGACAAAGAACAAACTGCGGATGATTTAGCAGAAACTACGATTTCTTTTACGAAAAAATATGATTGGGATTGGGTCAAGATTAATCCAAGAGCGACTTATCTGGCGGAAGCTTGGGGGAATCAATACGATTTTACGGATTATCAGACCGTATTTCCGAGACAGCAAACGACGGCTATTCCAACAGCGGCTAGTCTGTGGGATATCGATGTTAAAAAGGCAGTCCAGTCAGCCCCTTTGGCAGAGCATTTAGATGCGGTTAGAAAAATTCGCCAAGGGTTACCAGACACCCCGCTAATCCAAACGGTATTTTCACCTTTAACAGTGTTGCTATTTATTGTAGGGCGTTCTGCTTATGTTACTAAAACGGTGTTTGGTATTGAGCACCCGGTAACTTTGGAATCCTTGTTTAAAGAACATCGAGCGGCAGCACATCATGCGCTACATGCGATTTCCTTAACCTTAGCCGATTATGTACAAGAGTTACAGCAAGCGGGCTCTGACGGTTTGTTCTACGCAGTGACGGGCACAGCTCACCCAGGATTATTTGATGAAGCAATGTTTGATGAGCTGTCCAGACCTTATGATTCTATTGTGTTAGAAGCAGCAAGCTATGGAAAAAACATTCTTCATACTTGTGGAGCTTACGCCCAGCCTGAGAAGTTCAACGATTATCGGATTGACGGGATCAGTTGGGATACGATAGCCGAGGGGAATCCAGGGTTAGAGGCAAATCTCAAAGCTACTAAAGTGGGGGGAGTCGATCATGGGTTGTTTGCGGTAAACGATATTGCCCAAATCAAGCAGCAGGCTGAAGATGCATTAAAGTTAATGAAAGACCAGCCGTTTATTCTATCTCCAAATTGCGCAATCCCACTCAATGTGACGGATGAGGCGTTGGCACAATTTAAAAAATCTATATTGGAATAGGGGAAGTAAGTATGAAAAAGTTAATGTTAGTGATGATGATAGGTGTTCTTGCAGTGTTGACGGCTTGTGGCAATAAAGAGGCGGGGGATTCTGGAGATAAGAAAAAGCTTACCGTTGGATTTGGTGTTGGAACCTATGAGGAACAATTCCGCCAATCGATTCTACCGATTCTAGAGAAACAAGGGTATTCCGTTGACATTAAAACCTTCTCGCAAAATATGCAGGTCAATCCAGCAATGAAAGAAGGCTCCATTGACGCAAGTATATTCCAAAGTACAGCCTATATGGAGGCCATTAACGAAGAAATCAATGCAGATATGGTCGGAATTGCTTATGTTCCAGGTGCTCCACAAGGTCTTTATTCTGTAAATCATACCACGCTAGACGATGTTAAAGACGGTACAACCGTAGCTGTTCCGAACGATCCGGTAAACCAAGAGCGTGCACTACGTATTCTGGAAGAATTGGGTTGGGTCAAAATTAAAGAAGGGGCGGGCGTAGCGGATTTCAATATTAATAGTATGGAACCGGATAAATATAATATTGATATTAAAATACTGGACCCCGCTCAAATCCTTGTCTCCCTTCAAGATGTTGATTATGGCGTTGTAAACGGTAATTATATTGCCAATTCGGACAGAAAGATTACGGATGCTTTGAAAATAGAAAACACACCTATGGAACACAGAATTATCGTATCGGTTAATAAAAAGGATGAAAATTCACAGTGGGCTAAAGATTTGAAAGCTGCTTATGAATCCAAAGAGTTTGAAGAATATATTCATGGATTAGAAAAATATGATGGTTTCATTCTACCTGAAGCTTGGGACAACAATTAATTAAGGAAGTGAACGGAGTGACCAAAGAAAAGATTCATTTTATTGGTGGCGGACAGATGGCGGAAGCGATCATCCGCGCATGTATAGCGAATAACACCTTGTCTGTAAATCAAATTAGTGTATCGGATATTAATGAAGCGCGGCTGCAGTTTTTGAATACCAAATACGGTGTAGATACGGAGAGTCCGCAAGAGCATAACCTGTCTACAGCAGATGTGATTGTAGTGGCAGTTCGCCCACAGGATGATTTAACTACACTTGGTCAAGATGTACAACAATTCGCTACAGCTTCTGCCGCAATCGTATCGATTGTGGCGGGTGTGACAAATGATCAATTAGCTGGGTATTTTGGAGCTGAACGGTCCATTATCCGGGTTATCCCCAATACTTTAACCGATACAGGATATGGCTATAGTGGTGTAGCGTTAAATGCATATGCTACTCGTGATCAAGTGGAGTATTTCTTACTCGGCTTTGGAAAAGTACAATATCTGGATGAGGCGTTAATGGATGTTTTTACTGGATTTGGTGTGGCGGGTCCTAACTATATCTATTATTTCATTGAATCTCTCGTGGATGCAGGTGTACTCGCCGGACTGCCGCGTGAGCAAGCCTGGAAGGTTGCACTGGAGAATCTGATGGGATCGGTAGCAATGCTGCAACAAACAGGGCTGCATCCACGACAGCTGCTGGATATTAATAATTCACCTGGCGGTGTCGGCATGCATGGCTTGTACGAATTAAACAACAGTGATTTCGCAGCGGGTCTGCAAAGAAGTGTTCTGGCAGCCGTAAAACGTACTACTGAGCTGGGAGTGAAGTAAGCATGGCAACGATGAAATGGGATCATTTAGTTCACTATGTCAATGATTTGGCCAAACCGGTTGAGATCTTTGGAGCTCATGGATTGGTTGCTTTTAAGGGAGGCTCTCATAAAGATTGGGGAACCTATAATGCCTTAAGTTACTTTGGGCTAACCTATCTCGAGTTTCTGGGCATTGAGAATCTTGAGCTGGCAAAGGCAACTGAACATAATCTAGTGGTGAAAGATGCAGTTGAACTTTTACCAGAACATGAAGTTCTAAGTAGAGTAGTCATCCGGACGGATGATATTGAAGAAGTAGCGGCTTCCCTGGAAGCAGCAGGCTTATCATTATCTCCAATTATCGATGGTAAGCGTCTAGATAACGAGGGCAGATTAATAGAGTGGCGGATGATGACCATTGCTGGTGACTTTGGGGGACTGGTCTATCCGTTCATCATTCAATGGAGCGGAACGGATACAGAGCGAGTGGAAAGATTAACATCATCTGGAGTCATTAAGCCTCATCCTGCGGGAGAAGTCGAAATCGTCCGTGCTGTATTTCATGTCTCCGATCCTGAAGCTGCAGCCAACCATTGGGGAACCATATTCGGACTGCCTGTTACGAAGTCAGAGGATGATACCTTCAGCCTTAAGATTGGCGATAGATCATTTGCTTTCGTGCAAGGAGACGAGAACCAATTCAAGCAGGTGGTTTTTGAAACGGATTCGTTAGAGCTGAAAGAGAAGACGATTCGGATTGGTGATGGGGAGTATGTTTTCGTTTAAGGGACTAGTATCTTTATAACTTTAGAAATAAAGACTTACTTGAAGGGATCGATACCTCGAGTAAGTCTTTTTGCTATTCACCGAAGGTACTAATGATGCTGGCATTTTTTTGTTTTAATCAATTTGTAAGATTTATTGAATTCCATTATATGGTACGATATCCATGATATAAAAGGAATGAAGATAATTTCTCTTGCTTGGCACTATGGATTTTGATAAACATAATGGATAATTTAAATATTACATATGGAGGTAATTACGGATGAAAACTCACTATTACTTGGATTGGTTTTATGATAAGGGTTTTTCTGAGAAGTTAGTCAATGTGTTGCATGAGGATATAACAGACAGAAAATCGCTGGTTATGATTAGCGCTGAATCGTCTGATTTTAGTGATGAACAAGTTAATATTGATAGTGTTTTTGAAAGGACATGGTTTAATCAGGCTAACATTTTTTTTGATGAATATCATTTCATTGATGACCGTACGCAGAAGGAAGATGCCCAGCGATTAATTCAAAATGCCTCTGTCGTTTTTTTATGTGGTGGAACCGCTCGCGACCAAAAGCACCTTGTGACGGAATATGAATTATCGGATTTGATTAAAAAAAGCAATGCTGTTGTAATGGGAACAAGTGCTGGCGGGATGAACATGTCTGATGAATATGTGGATGAATGCACTGTTTGTGAAGGTATGGCTCTTAATCACTTTTCTTTTGAAGCTCATTTTGATCATGATAACACCGCGATGATTGAGGAGCGTTTTCCTTTATCGAATAAAATGGATATTTATGTGGCGGCAGACAAAGATGGTGCTGTACGTGTGAAGGACAGCAAAATCGACATTATAGGCAATGTATATTTAATTTCCCACTCAAAGATTCAGAAATTGGCTGAGACGCTCTAATAATGGTTGAGTGGTTGTGACACTGACGGTTAACTGAATGGTATTTGTTTTGAGTCCCTATTTGACAGCACCTTACGAGCTAATCGGGTTGATTGCTCCGCGAAAAAGGAAGATTACGCATAACGCGCATACGATGTTCAAGCCATCACCATTCGATCTTGAATTTATATCATTCCAGATCCACGTAAAGTTATCGGATTCCGCGATTGTAAGGATATGAAATTTTCAAGTGAAGAAGCGTTTGATACAGTGAGAGGAGAAATCAAGTCTCTTTTCTTATATACTGGGTCTAGAAAGGAGTGAATAAGCAATGGAGTGGAAAGGCGATGCAAATGCCAATAAAATAAGAGAGTCTCAGTTCACTGAGGAACTATCGGAGTCACAATTATCGGCTCTAGAATATGTTACGAATTACGCGCGAACTAGAAAAAGTGAAGCAGCTCAGACCATCCATGAAATTCTTCAAATGTCTAATGTGGATCGGGAAGAGTTTGAAGATGCTGTGGTCAAAATAAAGTCACATGCGAAGATTGCTCTACATTTCCATCCAGATCGACTAGATCCGGTAAAGAAAAGTGTTGCAGAGGCGCTATTGGAGCAAGGCGTGTACAAGAGCCAATTTGAGACCATGTTATCCAGTGGTAGTGTATCAGCCTATCCGGGTGGTCCACGTGATTTGTGGGAGGAAAGACTATTTGGAGGGGCATACCAACAAGAGGGTGCTTCGAATAGCGAACGCCCTAAATATGGCGCTCTTGATTTGATGCGTCATTCGGATGGGCCAGCTCCGCGCTTTGGCTCCTGCTATTTCCTCCTATCCCCTGAGGTTTCTTATCGCAGTACATACACCTATATGGATTCGCATCAAAACCCTGTACAGAAAGGGACATATGCAGAATTTGATGATATGATGGCGGCATTATTAGAGGAGATTTTCTTAAGAGATTCCGCTCTAGGGGAAAAAGATCTTCAATCACAAAAATTAGTCGACCATCTTCGGGTCAACCTCACAATGCCGTTTACAGACCCTTCAAAGGGTGAAGCTAAACGTAATCTTAACCACTATATTGAAGTGCAAGTTCATGGAAACATCCGTCTGAAGGAAGATGTGGAAATTTTAGTAGCCGATCCTTCATTCAAGGGCACTCCAACAGGGCAAGTCCTGGAGCAAATATGTTTACAGTATGCCATCCAACTCTATTGGCACATGGGATTCGCGATGTGGGTAGACGAAGTGCCTTCAGATTTTAGAGGTCCTACGATGCCTTCCTTGGCTGAGCGTATTGCTCTTCACGGTTATATCGATGCGAGCATGATTGGATCTGCTGCTATGCACTTAAAGCATGATCCTGCAGCATGGCGGGACCGAGGAACCGATAAAGAAGTACTTCAAGAATTAAAACTCTTATGGCATGTTTTGGTACGGTACGGAAAGCCGCTCCGAAACTTTAAGTTGTAAGAAGCCTTGGTACGCTTGAAGTTAAGGCATTTAAGTAAACAAACAAACAAACAAACAAATAAATAAATAAGAGAATTTCCCTCCGTAAGGGATATTTGACTTGTCATTGATGAGTTGTTTGTATGAATCAATTATTCAAAGAAGCTTCAGCGGCTCAGTATTGATTAGAAGTTTTTTGCGTTGAATCATGGAAATATCGTGCTACATCTTCTACCATGTTACAGTACAATGGGACTGTGGTTTATAAGACCTAGATTATAAAAATAAAACATTATGTTTAGTAAGATTCTGCACCGGCCATTAAGCAAGTGATTGCGGACGGCTCAGTCGAAAAGCTGAGGATGCTTCGCTCCATGTACCTGTATTCCTTCGAGAATTCGCTTAAGTATCTGAAAAAGTTGGAACGGGAATTCATTCAAAATAACCTGAAATAGAACAAGTCGGAGCATGGATTGGTCATGTGCTCCGGCTTGTTTTTATTTTGTTAATTTTTCTGACTGTCTTGCGTAGAATGATTCACTTGGGGAGTGGTATGTCTTCTCGGCTTCAGCTTGGACAGTATGGCTTAATATTTCGGTCACATGCTCATGAAATTGCCGCAACGCTTTGCCAGATGGCTCATTAACTTCTTTGATTACATATTCACATTTCTTCATGAATTGCGCCTCCAAAATTTTACAGTTGTCATATTCGATGATGTGTCATCAAAAATGCTCAACATTCTACTTGAAAGGCAGCAAAAATTTAACAGGTTTGGAGTAGAAACTATTATGGAAAGTAAAACAATTAAACACGTAGCCGTTTATTTAAGAAAATCACGGGATGATGGTAAGTTTGAAGACGTTCTCTCGAAGCATAGGGATACCCTTCTGACCTTGGTCGAGAATCGAAATTGGACTTATAGGCTATATGAAAAAGTGGCCTCAGGTGAAAAGATCGAGTCCCGTAAGGAAATGCAGAAGTTTCTTCGACATGTTGAATTCCAGCTTTATTATGGGGTAGTGGTCATGGATATTGACCGTTTAGGGCGTGGAGAAAATAAGGATTGGGCACTCATAAAAGATCCGTTTTTAAACTCAGAAACGGTCATTATCACACCAAACAAGATATACGATCTGGAAATAGACAATGACGATGTATCCTTTGATTTCATGTCCATTTTTGCCCGAATAGAATATAAAACGATTAAGCGAAGAATGAAGTAGGGCAAAGAGGCTGGGGCGAAAAAAGGCATGTGGACAAATGGAAAGCCACCGTTTCCAAACTATTATGATAAGAACACAAGGTCGGTACTGGTCGATGAGACGAAGCGTCCAATTTACCGAGCGATTGTAGAGAAATATCTTAATGGAACAAACTTGGGACATATCGCCATTTGGTTGACGAATAACAAGATACCCACGCCATACAACATTAAGCCGGATGGAAAGAGCAAGGGCTGGTCAAATATTACGGTTCAACGGTTGCTGGCAAGCGAAATCCATTTGGGTTACATTACTTATGGTAAAACCCGTTCCAAACGTGGACAGGTGGAATTGGTTCCCGAAGAAGAGCGGATTAAAGTCATGGGAACACATGAAAAGCTGAAAACGCCGGAAGAACATGAAGCGATTATGGAGCGGCTGCTTAAGAATCGCATGTTGAATCCCAATTCAAGGCGTAACATTTTTCCTTTGTCAGGCTTGCTGTATTGTGAAAAGTGCGGTTCACGGATGAGATTCCGAGTGGGTGAGAACAAGAAGCAGGGGTAGCACTGGAGTGCATTGTGCTATCACCAGTACAAAGATGGCAGCAAATGTGAACAGCGTGGCAAAGTAATGGATGCCGATTTTTTCAATGCTCTGTATGATCGGATTATTCATGTAGACCCAAACATTTTACGGGAGATTGAATTGCATGGAAGTCGTTATAATGATACGCAGACGATCATTGAGGTCAAAGAGCAGGAGTTGAAAAAGCAGAAGCGGGCATTGGACAAGCTGTATGAATCGTATGAAGAGGACATGATAACGAAGCAAGTGTTTTTAGAGCGAAAGGCTGTTCGATCAAGGCAGATACAGAAGTTGGGGGAAGAGTTGAAGAATTTACGGAAGGTTGTAGTAGATGAAGGTAATTATCCGACTGTGGAGCAGATATATGAGCGGATAGGTGAGTTTAGGGAGTTGTGGAGCGGTTCAGTGACAAGTGAAGAGAAGAATCGGGCGTTGAAGAAGCTAGTGGAGCGGATTGTGTATGATAGGGAAGGGAATCGGGTGGAGTTGACGGTTTGTTATAAATAAGATCGAGTACTTTTGGAGGTCATTTCCACTGTCTCTACACATGTGGAGTGCTGTGTGTCGCTTATTAAGAAATAACATCTCTGAGCCACATTTACCTATATCAAAAGCCCAATCCTTTGTGAGAGGGCATTTTGTTCGTATTAAGATGTATTAGCAAACGTAACAATTCAATCGAGTATCTGGTTTTAGTTTGGATTTCCTATTTCCATGGAGGATATTGGAATTATATGACGAAATATGAAGTTATGAGATGTGGAAATGATGATTCACGGGATTTAGCTGAAAGATATATTTTAACATTGACGAGGTGTTTCCTATATTGAATAACTACAACTCGGGTGAACATGATCCTTACTGGTATGAGGCTTTTGTAGGTCTCAAATATGTTTTGAAAATGCTCGACACAGATTCGGGTATTGAGGCGGTCGCTTTTCAAGCCAGAACGATAAATAAATTAGATGATGTTGTTGTGAAATATAAGGATGGTCGCTCACTTTGTATTCAAGTTAAGCATACGAGATCGGAAAATAATTTAACCTTAAGTGATCTTATCAGACCCTCAGGTGGAAGTTCATCCTCCTTGCTTCAGGACATGGCATTCGCGTGGAAGGAAGGCTTAAAGACAATTCCAAATTGCATCCCAGAACTTTACACAAATAGGCGCGGGGGAAAGAACTGGTCACGAACAGCAGATGATTCAGCCTATCCTCCGCTCCCTGACTTTTGGAAAGCACTTAGAAAAGAGCTGAGACAAGCAGGGAACCTTTCTGGTATCCGCTTCGATTCAACATATAGCACGGCGTGGACTGATCTTCTTACACAACTGGGTGTGCTCGAAACAGACATAAAAAAATATGATTTCCTAAGAAAGTTGCGATTACGTTTCAGCAGGCCCGATTTAGAAAAACTTGAGTCACAGATGCACGAACAAATCGGTCGAATATTTGGGGTATCTTCACCATCATTCCAAAGAGAAATCTTTGAAAAGCTCGCAGCTAGTTTGCGATTTTGGACAACTTCGATACATGGAAAGGTGGATTTCGTCTTCCCAGAGGAAGTATATAGTCGATTATCTTTGCAAGCAGAGGTTGATGACAGAGATCATCTAATTCGCCCCCCAGTCCCTTTTTTTAAATCGCGGTTAGTTTTTATGGAACGATTAATAGAACAACTTGGTTCTCGTAAACATAGTATTATTTTCTTGAAAGGTAGCCCCGGTAGCGGCAAGAGTAGCCTAATTAGCCAATTGGCCTATGAAACACCAACCATCATTAATCTTCGATATCACGCTTTTAAGCCAATTACGCCTGAAATAAAAGAAATCCCTCCCGATGCAGGCAGAACTGTGGATCCTCGTGTTTTCTGGACGGCGTTGATAGATCAGATTCGAGTGAAATTTACAGGTAAACTCTACCAATATAAAGTTCCAATTCGATGTGATTATTTGACGGTAGATGAAATCCGTAGTCATACATTACGGCTGGCTCAGGAACTGTCGAACATTAACCACAGACCGACTGTTATAGCGGTAGATGGAATTGACCATGCAGCTAGAGCAGGATACATCTCTCATAAGCACGGGGATACGTTCCTTCTGTGGCTGGTTCATCCCGAAGAAGTTCCTAGTGGTGTGCTTTTTCTGCTGGCGGGTCAGCCTCCGGAAGGATATCCGGCCTACCCACAGTGGCTAAAGGAGGATAGTTCTGAGGTCCTTCATCTTGAAGTGCCGGTTGTTACAGAGAGTGATATTCGCCAGATGCTCTCACATGATTTTCCAGGGGAGTTCATAGAGCCAGCAGTAAACGTGATTCATGAAAATGCAGTAGATAATACGCTTGCCGCTGTATTTGCGGTTAGAGAAGCAAAAGGCTGTACGACAGTCGAAGAATTGATTGAAAGACTAAGGGCGAGAAAGTTGCATGATGGTATTCATGCTTACTATGATCATATTTGGATTCATGCGTTACAAAAAATCCAGACAAAGGTCAATCACGAGATTGCATACTTAAACGAGAAACTGTCGAGCTATTTTTCACTGTCAAGCGAACGTCTAGATGGCGCGACACTAAAGGGGATCTTTAAGGAACTGTTACTCACGGAATCCGATTGGAATTACCTGTTAAAGGATTTGGAGCCGCTTGTTGTAGAGCAGGACAGAGGGAAATTCGTATTATTTCATAATGATGTTCGAGTCTACTTCATGAGGTATATTCGAAATCACCATAGTATTCTGGAGGACATTGCAGGTTCTCTTGCAGATTTTTACGTGGCTGAACCCTCTTATAAGATCGCACGTCATGCTGATTTGTTCTCCCTATTAAGACAAAGTGGACGTATAGAAGAGATCATCTCTATTTTCAATCCATCGTTCATTATGGAAGCATGGACGATAAGAAGACCTATCGATGAAATCAAGGAACAGTGCAGGGACATGTTGGCCGTAGTTAAGAAGCGGAAAAACTGGAATGATGCAGGTGGAGTGCTTGAGGCACTTCGTACTGTTCAACAACTTTTAACATCGTATGAAAAAGCAAATGAACGGAATTATTTCGTCTCGGAAGATCAACGCGTACCTGCTTACGTACCATCTGAAGGAATTATGAAGCCGCCCCAGACATGGAAGATGCATCTGTTAAATCAAGTATTCAATGATGTTCGACGACTAGTAAAGCTCGGAGAGTATGACCGTGCTCGTCAAATCATGGAACGGTGGTTCAAACGAAATAACGTAACCCCCTTTCAATTGATCGATCTTCTCGAGGAATACTATGTTTTTGAGTCAAGTTTCAATCGTGATAACTTGGGCAAGGGGTTTCTTGAATTGATTCGTGAATGGGGAGAACTGGCAGGGATTACTTTAATTTACGAATGGAGAATTGAAAAAGAGGAGGTAAGGAACAGTTTAGAAGAACAAGTGGCAAGTGCTTATTCTGACGGATTTCTTCACGGATCACTCGACCGAAGCGGATTCTCATTTTTTAGATGCTTGAAGAGGTATTTACAGCATCTTGTGCCAGAGAAAAGAGAAGTTTTAATCGAACGGATGGTTGATGAGCAGAAATGGACAGAGCTACGTTATATCCTAAAGAGAACAGATCATCTTGTTCCATCTTTCCAGCATCGAATTAAACTGGCTATGTATAGTGCCATAGCGAATTTCGAGACTGAGCGCTTCGTTCGTCCTGTTGTAGAACAGGGATATGACATTTTAGAGCATAAGAAGATGAACTATGAAACCGATGCAAAGCTCTACTCTTGTATTTGTTTTCTTAGAGGATGGGCATACCCAGAATCCGATTTAAAACAGCAAGCTGAAGAAGCGATTCAAGTTTATTTCTCCTACGACCGAGATCCGAGAACTACGGAAATGATTCGTCTTTTACTTCATAGTACCTATCGAATGGGAGCTTACTATTGTCTTTCAATGCAGGAAGGATACAGACTTTCCAAGCAAGACATAACGATGATTCTTTATTTGTTGGAACGCCTCTATTTCATGGATCAGTCTGCCTATTACCATTTAGTCGGTTACATAGAAGTTCGTTCTTTCTTTATGCGCATGGCAATGTTTTTATCTCGAAATGATAAGACATTGGATAAATTGTTATACCCAGTTGTAAGGGACAGTATGATTGAGGGCGATATTTTTTATTTGGATATGGAACTTATTTGGGAGTTTTTAGATAGCCATGGGGATCAAACATCGATGGAACTCATTTTCCAACGGTGGACGAATGAGAAAGGGATAATTTGGGATGACAATCTCCAAAAAGTAACATATTGGGTCGAGAAGCTAGCTGCACTTGGTGAAAAATATCAGTTACAGGAGAAAGCACGGCATCTTAAGGAGCAGTTTGCAAGGAAATGGTTCGGCATAACTGCAAGACAATCATCCCTAAATCATGTTGTGCAATGGGTAGAGATTCTGCTGAATGAGAAGCCTTCATTATGGAAAGGACAAGGGAAGCTACTACTTGATCTATGTAGACAACTCGATAGTGAGTCTAACCTAGTAGCCGATTATGCGGTAAGTGTTGTAATGGCTGCGGCGCAAAAGGATGGAGTCGAGATACTTTTGGCTGTTCTTAATGAAAATGGCATGCTTGATGTCGATGATTTTTCAAAATATAAAGCGACTTTCGATGTGTTAATCCGTGTGCTAAGGAATACTTTCTTTACAGAAGAAGACCTAGTAGCCCTATGGATACTAACAGTTGGTGGGATGAGCTGGAGAGAAAGAAGCAGTAGGGCATATATAGAAGATATGAGAAAATGCATTTTGAAAGCGGCTCATAGACTAGGGTACTCGGGTCTAGGCGCTTACATGAAACACTCGACTCCATATCATTTCGACATTCATAATAACCGAGATCGTGACAACAGACCGAAACGATGGTTTATAACGAGTAGAGAACGTCGCCCGTACTGGGAAAGCACCTGGAAACGCGTCGAACGTAAGATCAGAAAATTATCTACGGAAGAAGCTTTCGATGATTTTAAGCGAGTAATCAATAATTTAAATCCTCATGGTGGAAGTATGGATCATGTGGCAGCTTTTAATTATGCTGAGATCTTAGTCCGTAAAATAAGTACAGAGCCTTCTTATCGGAATAAGGAATATACCAATATTTTGTTCGAGTTTGCAGAGACTCATGCAGTAGCAAGTTACCATAGAAATGATCAGTATATTCAAGACTTCTATTCTGCAATTATAGATTTCACTACGGACGATAAGACAAGATGGAGGGTGTTAGATTCACTTTTACCGGAAAGTATTGACAATAGGGAGCTTTCGTATTTTATTGTCAAGCTGGAAGAAATGCTTCAGGCAAGGGCAGTGAAATTGGGTGCTAAGGAAATTGAAGAGGCGACTATTCGAATTTTGAACACATATAAGCAATGGCTTGACTGGAACGTAGATATGACATCAGCTATCTATTCCTCGTCACATCCACTGAATCGGATGTCATGGAGACAGTTCACTCTGAACATTCTGCTTAGGAATTTATCAAGTAATAATGAACATCAAATAGAAGCGGTATTGCAGGGTTTGTGGCAATTTATACAGTGGGATCATACAGTTATTTATGATCTGATTTCAAGGTGGGAGGATGTAGAGAATTCCGGACAGGGATGGCTACTAATAATATTCGAGCGTATTGCTGTAACGTATCCATCATATTATGAAGCAATGAAACCCTTGTTGGCTGAGCTAAAATCCAGTGGAGGATTACAGATTAGTACACAGGCAGAAGTGATCAATGAGACATTTGTACGTGGGCAGTGTATTGTAAGTGGGAAATCTAAACCGTGGGTGATTCAAAAACTTGGAGCATTTATTTCACGGTTTACTCACGGTAATGAGAGGAAAGGGGTACCTATTATTGATTACCCACCCTTCCAAGACCGGCACTTTAACCAACGTTTTTATCAAATCGCCAGTATATTTCCTGACTTTGTAAATGAGTTGCTTGATGAGATGAAAGCTTCAGAAGATTCGAATTTCAATCCGGAAAAAAAGTTGTTAGATATCATAGAGAAACGGATAGAGAAAGGAACTTGGGAGCGAACTTCTCTTTATAACGAGGTACAGGCCTACCTTCCTTGTGACGATCCCTTCCTGCTCTTAGATACCCCACGTGCATTTAGGAGTTCAACTGGATGGTTGAAACTCGGGTTAATGGCGATGTCGAAATTTGATCCAGAGGATGCTTGTTTACAGTTCATGAAGCAGGCCCGCAAAGGGATGCAGGACGGTCAGGAATTGCTCGGGGCAGCCCTGTTCCATTTCAACATCGTCGAAGGGTACTACTTTACTTGCGGGTTATCAGAAAGCTTGGATATTAGCAGGCCAACGGCAAGCGGAAGATCGTTTTTGTTCTACAACAATGTAGTAAACTCTAGAAAGTCGAATCCAGATCTGTTCTATACGTTTAATCGTATTAACGGGCAGAAAATTCCTTATAGTAGTACGGTTCTCTTGGTTCCAAGCCCAGTATTTCGGTCGTTGGGCTGGCATCCGTCAACTATGAACCCATTGGTGTGGGAAAAGAAGGGTAAAAAGATGATGTGGATGGAGCAAATTTTTGGTCCTTTTGAAGAAGGAGTACATCCGTTTCTCCAGCGTTGGGTTTGTACGAAAGAAGGGTTTGTAGAAATAACAAGAGTAAAGCGTAATCTTCGCTATATGGTGACTTTTGAGCCAATGAGAAACAATGTTTCTATGATGGATTTGCCGAATAATGTGAGGGTTTTTATGTAAGATTGCATCTTACTCTACATGTGAGATCGACTGAAACGAAGCCACAAAATTCATTGTCAACTAGCATGGCTGCGCTTACCCCGTCTGCATATGCTGACAGCTCATAGTGATTCTATTCAACCTAAAGCGGCTATAACAAATGCCGCGGCAACATGGTCGCATCCCGCATACGGTACATGTGGAATGCCTAATATTGATGGTACGAAATGAGATGTGACAGTACTGCTCAAGTCTAAAGTAAAGGAGGCCTTGCTATATGCAAGGTCTCCTTTACTAAGCCTTGTACAACGGTGTCTGCCAAGTAAACGAGAAGCGATAAAGCATCCTAACAGCCCCAACTGAACAGCAAACTTTGGTAGATCAATAGAGCTTAAAGGGCGACTAACTCTGCGAGCTTGGCCGCGACGTCTGCCATTGGCTCTTCTGCAGTGTTCAAGCCGCTTCGTGATCCGAGCAAGGGACTGACATCGCGGAGAGCTTCATACGTTGTATCATGCACAATCGGAACGAGCCGATCACCTGCCAGGAGTGCCGAAAGTTCTTTGTCGGCGATGCCCTCTGCTGGGAGGCGGCGTAGCAGTGCAGGGGTCACAAGCACAATTCCAACTCGCGAGTTGGCCAAGCCTTTGTCGATAGCGCGAAGCAACGGCACACCGAGGCTAACGTCTTTCTCGCTAAACCAGACGGAGACACCGTGTGACTCAAGCAGATCGTGCAACTCCTTGGCGGCTCCCTTCCGGTCATCCCATGCATGGCAAAGGAAGACGTCTCGAAGGTCAGGTTGTTTTGCTAGAGTTTCGACGCTGTTGCGGATTGGTGTTAATGACCGAATTTCTTCAGAAGTGTACAATATGGACGAACCTACTCCTGACCAGCGTGGTTTTGAACTGCGGACGGAACCGCCGCCGCTGCTTCGACCCCCTCCACTTGTCAAGGACGAGGAGTAAGATGAGGGCGAGTACGAATTGTAGCCGCCACCACTACCATAGCGGCCATAACGCCCTCTGCACGCTGGGCAGTTGGCTGCGGCACTTGCTGAGCGATGTCCGTTTACTGGAGCTGTACATCTAGCCATGTCCTACCTCCCAATTTGATTTTCCTAGTATTATAGTAATTTAAAACAGGAAAAAAATCCATATATTTGATGTGTTGTGTCGAATCTTGATTCGTAGAGCTGTCCCACCACGTTACTTTCCTGTTTTAACTGTAATATATTCAGACGGGTGCTCATTCGCTTCAGCAAGGAAACCTAGAACTGGATCATCGATAGTGTGGTAAAGCAGAGGGGCGAGTTGAAGGTGGGAGCGGCAATGCTCAATCTGCAAATAGTAGCGTAAATGCTCCTCACATGTGGAATGCCTAATATTGATGGTACGAAATGAGATGTGACAGTGACTGCTCAAGAAGGTTGTTTATGCGTCGTTTGCTGAAATCGAATATATTGCACGACATAATCAGCGGCAGAGTCGATGTTTTTCGGGACGAGATCAAGGTTCACTTCAAGTTGAAGATCAGCTAGTTCATTGGTATGATGTGCATTGAGGGATGCAATCAGGTGGATGCGGATAAAGTGATTGAATAAGGTCTATAGAGCTAATAAAGTTGAGACTCCAGTTACTTGCAGGGGTCTTTTTTTGGGTCGGAATTGGGAATAATTTCTGGAATTCCCCTCCCAAATGAGCTATCATTATAGTAACAAATTAATTTAAAAGCGATTGAGAATTACGTATTAGATTACAAGGAGATGTGAATTTTGGAACTGTCGGCGTATACACGAACCATCAAAGACATACTTAGTTTAAAAAGAAAATACGTATCCCTCGGTTTCAATGAGAAAATTCTTGGGGAGAAGATGAATTAGTTGTCGTAATACTTTTGCCCTTTTCAAAGATAAGGTGATTAGCGATAATAGAATTGTAATGACTTTCCAATGAACAATATCATTTGAATAAATATAAACACAATCGAAATGAGGAGAATTTCTATGTCGTACCTAACATTCAATAAGTTGAACAATATGTCTCAGTCGATTCAAAAGTCTCTTAATGAAAATTACCAATTCAGCACGTCAAACACGGTATTTCTGTCCCATCGTCATGATGACGAGCAGGAAGTAAAACAAGCAGTAGGTTTTTTGGCGCAATTCGGGCAAAGAACTTATGTTGATTGGCTTGACCATAATATGCCTAGCCAAACATCGTCTGAGACGGCTCAGAAGCTGAAACAAAGAATCAACCGCTCTAATAAATTTGTACTACTGGCGACACCAGGGAGTATTCGATCGATTTGGATACCATGGGAGCTTGGGTTAGCCGATGGTGTAAAGGGTCTAAATAAAATTGCAATTCTTCCGCTCGTGAAAAATGAAGGAACGTGGGACGAGAGAGAATACTATGGGATTTACAACTATATTGAACAATCATACGATGGCAACTGGTATGTTATAAAACAAGGGGAATCACGAGGGATTCATTTAGCCAATTGGTTTGAATCTTGAATTTGAGGAGGGTGAACTGGTGAGCAAAGAAATAGCGGAGTTTCAGAAAATGTTTAAAACTGCTATTGAGGAGTCTAATGCGGCTGTATTTGCTGGCGCAGGATTGTCTAAACCTGCGGGATTTGTGAACTGGAAGGATCTGCTTCGAGATATCGCTGAAGAAATCAATTTAAATATCGATAAAGAAAGTGATCTTATAGCAGTAGCGCAGTACCATGTTAATGAGAATGGTGGAAACAGAGGGAAAATAAATCAAGCATTAATTGACGAATTTACAAAGGATGCCGAAATCACCGAAAATCATAAGATATTATCAAGGCTGCCTATAGATACATATTGGACAACCAATTATGATGCTCTGATCGAGGATGCCTTAAAAGCCGAAGGGAAAAGGATCGACTCAAAAATAACTACGGAAAACTTAGCGGTAACAAAACCGAATAGTGATGCCAAGATTTATAAAATGCATGGGGATATTTCATTACCTCATGAAGCCGTTTTAACTAAAGATGATTACGAAAATTACAACAACAAGCGGCAGCTATTTACTACGGCTCTTCAAGGCGACCTCGTTTCAAAAACAATGTTGTTTATTGGATTTAGTTTTGATGATCCCAATTTGGAATATATTTTGAGTCGCATAAGAATCCTTTTGGGTCAGAATCAACGCACCCATTACTGCTTTATGAAGCAAGTGCAGCGAGATGATTTTAAGGAAGAATCGGATTTTTTATATGCTGAGATAAAGCAGAAGTTAAAAGTGAATGATCTGAAAAGATACAGCATTAAAGTGCTTCTAGTAAGTCAATATGAGGATATTACGGCTATACTCAAGGAAGTGGAACAGCAATATAAGAGAAGAAATTTATTCGTATCCGGTAGTGCTTCTAACTATGGAAATTGGGGAGAGCAGCGCTGCTTAGAGTTCGCAAGTAACCTCAGTAAAAAAATAATCCAAAACGGGAACAATATTGTAACTGGTTTTGGTCTCGGAGTTGGCAGTTGTGTAATCTCGGGTGCGTTGGAAGAAATCTATAAAACGAGAAGTCAGCGGGTTGAAGACCGTCTGATTTCGAGACCATTTCCTCAAAATACGACTGGTCAAATCCCTATAAAGGAATTATGGACTAAACACAGAAATAACATGATTCAAAACGTTGGGATTTCCATTTTTATGTTTGGTAATAAAATTGATGCTTCATCAGGTGCTGTAATAGAAGCAAATGGCATAATTGAAGAGTTCGAAATAAGCGTGAATCACGGCGCAATACCCATTCCCATTGGTGCGACCGACTTTACTGCTAGAAAAATATGGGGGACTGTTATAAGTGATTTTGGCCGCTATGTTCCCCAGGCTGGGCTAGAAGATAAATATCAATTACTGGGCGATGTGAATCAGACTGACGAAGCATTGATTAACACTGTAATTGAAATTGTGAATATGCTTGAAAAAAGAAAAAGGCAATAAAGAGGGAGGTTCATGTATGGCACGTAAAACATTCATTTCTTATAAGTACAGCGAAGCTCAACATACAAGAGATCGAATAATTAAGGCTCTTGGCACAGATGCTCGTTATTATCAAGGTGAAACCAGTACTTCACCTAATTTGACGGACAGAAAGACAGAAACCATTAAAAATCATCTTAAGAGCATGATTTTTGATACTTCGGTAACTATTGTTGTTATCTCTCCAAATATGAAGCAGAGTAACTGGATTGACTGGGAGATTGAATACTCTTTGAAGGAGATTACTAGGGAAGACAGAACGTCAAGAAGTAATGGCATTGTAGGTGTAATCCAAAAAGATTATTATTTTGGTGGGTATGGGTGGATTCTTAGTTCAGTTACAAATTCTGATGGCTGCAAGTCAAGAAGCATTGATGAAAGTAAGTTATATGAGATTATCATCAAGAATCGTACAAACCAAAAAAATCCCGTATATGCTTGCCTGAATTGCCAAAGTGTAGATTCTCTAAATGGCTCGTATATCTCCTTGGTAACTGAAGATGATTTTGTCGCAAGTCCAGATACGTATCTCGAAAATGCGTATGAGAAGAGTAAACGGATTAATGATTTCGAAATTACAAAAACGATTAAAACTCAACAAAATTGGTTGTCACCGTGGTGAATCAATACATTATACTTAAACAAAAAGCTGCGTTATGAAAATCCTCATAACCAGCTTTTTGCGATATCTGCTATTGGAATTGGTCATTTCACCCGCTACAATTGATATACCGAACAACGTGGTGAATGAATAGTAATTAACTCTATAATACGTACGTACTCCTACACCGTAGGTATCCGCGTCGTAACATCGATCGACGGCATGACCGCCGATTGGGCGCGCATCCCGTGGGACGTGCTGGAGAAGATCAGCGTGCGCATCGTCAACGAAGTCGACAACGTCAACCGCGTGGTGTACGACATTACGTTGAAGCCGCCGGCGATGATCGAGTGGGAATAGTTACTAGGATCTTTTTGGTTATTAAAGAAATTTATGGTTGAGGACAATTGATCTAGTAAATGAAATTGAAAGCTTGCTTACGTCACAAAAATTCGAATTGAGTGATACGGAGGAAGAATATAAAGCCATATGTATTAATAATTACATGCTTTGGTTTGTCGGAAGTTTTGTGTTGCATCTACATTAAATGTGCTGTAGATGCTTTTTTTTCATTCCAAAAATGTAACTAAAACTTGAAATAACGCCAAAAGGAAGCTAACATACAACAAACTCGTAACCCCCAAACCTATGGAGTTACTTTTTTCCTTTACCTGCGCCTTCCCCCACCTTTTGGGTAAACTAACCCTAAACAATACTTTACCCAAGTCCCACACGAAACGAGGTGATGCCCTCATGACAACTCACAGAGTACCCAATAGATTAGCCAAGGAAAAGTCACCATATCTGCTGCAATACGTAAAAAATCTAGTGAATTGGTTCACTTTATCAGTAGAAGATTTCAAATCGTCAGGCGCGATTACATTCCTGCTTTATTATTATGCATAGCTAGTTAGTGACCCACACGTACCTCTCATTGATGAGTTGTTTGTATGAATCAATGTTATTTAACTCCTCCTAATAAATATTGGTGGGAGTTTTTTTGCATGTGGAAATTTTCTCAATTTGGTAGATTTACAAAATATGGAATATATGCTATCTTATCTATGAAAGCGCATCCAAGAGATGGCATATTGAACTTTTATTTACCATATTTAACATAGGGAGGAAAGGTGGAAATGAAAAATTTGCTCAAGAAGGCAATCACAATGATGCTGGCATTTACTCTGCTACTTGGATTGATGACAGCGCCGCCCGTTCATGCAGACAACGCACTTTTCACAATTGAAAGCGAAAACGCTCAGCTCACCTCCGATCTTCAAGTGACGACCCAAATTTACGGACAGCCCAAACCCGGATACTCTGGAAGCGGATTTGTCTGGATGCAGAATTCCGGTACAATTTCCTTCACAGTGACTGTCCCAGAAACCGGCATGTATACGATCTCCACACGTTATATGCAGGAGCTCAGTGCTGACGGCAGGCTTCAATCTTTAGCCGTTAACGGCGTTACGAAGGGGTCGTATATGTTGCCCTATACGACCACATGGTCGAATTTCGATTTTGGCTATCACAAGCTGAATCAAGGCAGCAACACCATTCAACTGAAGGCTGGCTGGGGTTTCGCTTATTTTGATACCTTCACTGTGGATTATGCCGATCTTGATCCCCTGGATGTGCAACCTGTCCTCAGCGATACTCAAGCGACTCCGGAAACTCAGCTTCTGATGAATTATTTAACGGAGGTTTACGGCAATCATATGATCTCCGGCCAGCAGGAGATTTACGGAGGCGGAAATGACGGCAATTCCGAGCTGGAGTTTGATTGGATTCACAATTTAACGGGAAAGTATCCGGCGATCCGCGGATTTGATCTGATGAATTACAATCCGCTTTACGGATGGGAGGATGGTACGACCGCCCGGATGATCGATTGGGTGAATAACCGGGGCGGGATCGCGACAAACAGCTGGCATATCACTGTGCCCCGAGATTTCACCGCCTATCAGCTCGGGGAATTTGTAGATTGGAAGAAAGCCACCTACAAGCCGACAGAAACCAATTTTAATACAGCCAATGCGGTAGTTCCAGGTACGAAAGAATACCAATATGTACAACTGGCCATTGGGGATTTGGCGGAGCAACTGCAGATTCTGCAAAATAACAATGTGCCGGTTATCTTCAGACCCTTCCATGAGGCGGAGGGCAACGGTGGATTGAATGGAGAAGGTGCATGGTTCTGGTGGGCTTCGGCAGGCTCGGAGGTGTACAAGCAGTTGTGGGACCTGCTCTATACTGAACTTACAGAAACGTACGGTCTGCACAATTTGATCTGGACCTACAACAGCTACGTGTACAGCACTTCTCCCGCATGGTATCCCGGCGATGATCAGGTGGATATTGTAGGCTATGATAAATACAACACGATCTATAACCGCTATGACGGTTTGTCTGGTGTGCCCAATGAGGACGCGATTACCTCGATTTTCTATCAGCTTGTTGATTTAACCGGCGGTACGAAAATGGTAGCCATGACGGAGAACGACACCGTTCCAAGCGTTCAAAATCTGACAGAGGAAAAATCGGGCTGGCTCTATTTCTTACCGTGGTATGGTGAGCATCTCATGAGTTCCGCCTTTAATTATCCGGCCACCTTAACAACGCTGTACCAAAGCAATTATGTAATCACGCTCGATGAGCTGCCTGATTTGAAGGTTAACAATCCAATTCCAAGTGCGTCTATCACACCTGCAAACGTCGAATTTGATAAAAATGCCTCCAATCAGAATGACAAAGCCATCACCGTGAATTCAAACGGCAATACGTTAACCGCTCTCCGGGCAGGCGCAAATACATTAATAGAGACTCAAGATTATACCTTGAGTGGAAATACGCTGCTGCTCAAAAAAGCATTTCTGGCGACACTGCCGGTTGGCGAGCATTCGATCATCTTTGATTTTAATAAAGGACAAGATCCCGTGTTAAAAGTGAAAATTGTCGATTCCACGCCAAGCGCATCCATTGCGCCCGTGAGCGCTGCATTTGATAAAGCGGCGAATCTAGCCCAGGATATTTCCGTAGCCCTTACCTTAAATGGACACCAGCTTGCAAGTATCACAAATGGAAATTCCACACTTTTAGAGAGTCAGGATTATACGGCATCAAGCGTTGCTGTTGTTCTGAAAAAATCCTATCTTTCCACGCTGCCGCTGGGACAGAATACCCTAACCTTTCATTTTAATGGAGGAAATAATGCTGTTCTTACAGTGAACGTAGCGGATAGCAGTGTTCCAGTACCCACTGGAGATTTGACGGTCCAAGCTTTTAATGGCAACACAAGTGCTTCCACCAACGGGATTTCACCCAAAATCAAAGTTGTCAATACCGGTGATTCAGCGATTCAACTAAGTGATGTGAAGGTCCGGTATTACTATACGATTGATGGCGAGAAAGATCAGAGTTTCTGGATCGACTGGGCCAGCATCGGAAATGCGAATGTAACCGGCAATTTCGTTAAGCTGGCGACTCCTGTTGCCAGTGCCGATTATGTTTTGGAAATTGGTTTCACGAGTTCGGCTGGAACACTTAATCCAGGTCAGAGCGCAGAAATTCAAACCCGTTTCTCCAAAACCGACTGGTCCAATTACAACCAGGCTAATGATTATTCGTTCAAGGCATCCAGCAGTCAGTTCATCAACAATGAACAGGTCACCGGGTATATGAATGGTCAGCTTGTGTGGGGGATTGAGCCGTAAGCTTTTAATGAAAAAAGGTATCTTTGTGTAATACAAAGATGCCTTTTTTCATTTGGGAAGAAGCAGGGACTGCAATGGGAGAACCATTTCTGAAGTAGTCAGATTGTTCGATGATCAGTTTCTGGAGAAGGAAAAGCTTGAATTGAGCAATATTACCATCGACTGTGTTGGCATAATTGCAGAACTGGAGCAAAAAAAATTTGTTGGAATTGAGGAATTGGGTGCTTGTGTGGAATTTTTGTAGCCAGCCGCGGTTCTCCTGAATCGTTCCTATGGTGTGCATGTCGCATTAATCCGGCTGCAATGTCGCAAAAGTACATGGAAATAGAGTATGAAGATAGATTATACTCGCTTTATTGATCTGATAATGAAAATCATTATCATACATAAGGGGGAGTCAGCATGAAAAGAACAAAGAAGAGGCAAGCAACCGGTAGAAAGGTAGATGCTGCCCAAAAAGCAGGACTATTAATGATATGGATGATGGCGCTGGTACTTGTGCTAACGGCTTGCGGTACTGGAGGGGGTGCAAATGCGGGCACTGCCGCACTGCCATCTGCTTCAGCCGAGCCGTCACCTACATCTGAGACACAGGCTCAGACTGCAGCCTTCCCGGTTACCATCTCGCATATGAAGGGCGAATATACGCTGACTGAGAAGCCGAAGGTCATCGCCGCGCTTGATGTGAAATTCGTCGATCAATTGTTAGCGATAGGCGAGCATCCGGCAGGCAGCGTTGTAGCTGGAGCGAAAGATGCAAAGTTTCCAGAATATTTAAGTGAACAATTGGGTGATGTGAAGGTCCTGGGCACACGCGATGAGCCCAATCTTGAAGCTATTGTAGCGATGAATCCGGATCTTATATTGATGACCGATTTTCAGGAGCAGGTGTATGACAGCGTCAGTAAAATTGCGCCCACAATAGTACTCGACTTCTATGAAGATTGGCGGGATACATCGGCTACCATCGGTATGATAACGGGCAAGCAGGCGGAGGCGAAGGTAGTGCGTCAAGCCTACGAGGACAAAATCGTCGGACTGCGGGAGCAGCTGTCGGCGAAGCTGGGCGACGAAACGGTAGCTCTGATTCGCCCAAGACCGGAAGGTATTCGCGTACACGGTCCCGAACATCGGACCGGAAGCATTCTTTATGAGGATTTGGGATTGAATATCCCTGCATTCGTTCAGGAGATCAAAGATGATACCTCCGTTGAAATTTCGATGGAGACCATCGCTGATATTGGAGCAGATCACTATTTCCTGTTATCGGATGAATTGTTTGCCAAAGAGGCAGAGGCAATGGCGAACAGTCCGGTCTGGAAATCTCATGATGCCGTTAAAAATAACCGCGTATACAATGTGAATTCAACGCTCTGGATCGCTTATTATGGGCCAATTGCCCTCAATATTATTGTAGATCAAACCGCGGAAGCGCTGTTGGGATCGCATTAAAATGGACAACTATCTGTCGTCTGCCACCTGGAAGCAAATGGCGGAGGAATACCGTCTGTGGGTAGGTGAACCGCCTGAAGGCAACGTTCGTACAATTGCCCTTAGCCAGTTGCACGAAGAAGCTGCATGCCGCGAATATGTAAGCTGGCTTAAAGGTTATATCGGTGCGCCTGATATGCAGGTTGCCGCTTCCATGCTGGCCAAGCGGATCGGTTATCTGTGGATCGCGCCGATGCTGACCGCTATGACCCTTCATAACCGGGAAGTCTCCATCCCGCTGGAGAACTGCTTCCTCTATCATCCGGCTTCCCCAGCTTTTAAAGGGGATACGCGTTTTCCTTTCCTTGCGCTGAACGGGCTTCGAGCGACGGCGGCACCCGAAGACAGGGAAGCCTGGCGAGAAGAGATCGTAGAGGAAATTTTCGCGGTACGTCTTGCGCCGATGCTGCACACGCTTGCTGCAATTGGTCCCGTCTCCATGGCAGTACTTTGGGAGAATATTATGGTACGCGTTGCCCCATTGTATTCTCCTGGAACAGGTGAATTTGGGCAAGAGAGGCAACGAATGCAAGCCGATTTTGCCTTCCTGACCCGGATAGCTCCCGGACAATTGTTCGGCGCAAGACGCAATCCGTTTACCCGGTTCACAGAGAACAATGACCTGGCTCCGGTTGCAAAAAACAAGCGTATCACCTGCTGTTTTTATTACAGGATGTCGGCGGAATATTGCGGAAAATGTCCGAAAATTGACAATGAGAATGAATCTCAATTAAAATGACAACAGCAACGCACTCACTTATGTTGCGGACGCGCTTTCACTAAAGCATGTAATCCTATTCGAGTGCGCCCGTTTAACAGAGGATGCTATTGTCAGGAGATGAGAGAAATGCCGCTGAAAGAACAGGCAAGTTTATGGAGTGATACAACGATCAAGATGCTTGATGTGCGCAGCGGTACTTTGCCACCCGGCGGCGTTATGAGCGAAACCGGATTAACAGCCAATGTGTTGCTGCTGGCAGGCGGCGGGGAAGGTAGGCTTGTGATGAATGGCGAAATTTGTCATATCCAGGCCTATTTCGCTTGTCACGCAGTCAAGGGATCAGCATTTACTTTGACTGCTGGATCAGAATCCATTCATTATACCGTTATTATGTACAAGGCTTTTCCAATGTTGGGGGCTGCCCATGTTCTGTTTCCGCAGCGTAATCACCCGTTACGCACATCATTTGTTCACCGTCCCGTGCTCCAGGCTGAACTGCATCAGACTGCGGAACAAATCGAAGCCAAATGGAGCCGGGGCGAAGGGCTGGAGCGTTTCCATGCGAATGCGCTACTGCAAGGAATGCTTTACGAGCTTATTATGGAGTATGAATGTGGTCAGAAAGGCACAGAGGCGGATATGGTGGATGTTGTCGCTGCCTATATAGCGGGGCATTATGGTCAGGAGCTGGAGCTTAAGGAGCTGGCAGCGCTTGCCGGATGCAGTACAAGACAGTTACAGCGGCGATTCAAACAGGAGAAGTTACTAGGACCGATGGAATATGTAATCCAGCTGCGGATGGAGAGTGCCGAGCGGATGTTGCGTCATACGGATGCTCCCATCGGCGAAATTGCAGAAAAAACGGGCTATCGCGACATGTATTACTTTAGCAGGGCATTTAAGAAATATCATGGAGTTCCCCCGCAGATCTACAGGCGCACTGCCGCTTCAGGGATCGGTGCTCTCTCAGCATATTCTGGGCTGCCGGATCGCCTGGCCTCATCGTACGAGTCGCTGCAAGGCCCGGTAATTTGTCATATGCGAGGCGAATATTGCGTCACCGCTTCTCCGAGGCGTATCGCCGTACTCGACGTTCAATATGCAGACCATTTGCTTGCGCTTGGGATATCTCCGGCAGGGAGTGTAGGAACGGGCAGTGCAGCGTTAAAATTCCCCCAATATATCAGGGAAAGGCTTAAGACAACGGAAATGCTCGGAACTTATGAGTACCCGGACCTGCAAGCTGTCGAACGGCTGCGGCCGGATTTGATTGTCTGTACTGAGGTGCATGCCCAGCATTATGAACGGTTAAACCGGATTGCGCCAACCCTAATGTTTCAACGGAATGAGAGCTGGCAGACGATTTTGAGCCTGTTCGGTGAATTGACGGACAAGCGGACAGAGGTGGAGCGTATTATTGCGGATTACCTGCGCCGAACAGCATTGCTGTCTGAGCAGCTTGCAACGGCGCTGGCGGGTCAGAGCGTGGCCTTGATCCGTCCGCGTGAGTCGCTGGTACGGGTACATACTGCCTCCCATCGCACAGGTGCCGTGCTGTACCGTGATCTTGGTCTGCCTGCTCCGCTATTTGTCGCAGACACTTCCGACACGGCTTATCATATTACAGTTGATAGACTGCCAGCTGTGCATGCCAGCCATTATTTTTTACTTAGTAACGAGATGATGCAGGAGGGGGTATCTGCGACAGAGCAAAGCGTCCGAGGGATGTTGGATTCCGATGAGCGGCCGTATATATACCCGGTAGATGCCGCTACATGGATCGGCTGCTACGGACCGACAGGTATTAATTACATTGTGGATCAGGTAGCCCGTACCTTGCTGGCCTGAGCGGTATCTAAGAGCATCCGCTAATTTTAGGCTAAGTTTTAGCCTAAACGTGAACAAGCTCCGGTGATTATCACAGGAGCTTGTTTGTGCTGCGGATTATTTTTTGTTGGGATAGCGCTTAGAACTATCTGTTGGCTCATGCAGGTGCTAAGGGCAGGGCTTTCTTTACGTTATTCCAGATCATTGACAATTATTGTAATGATGGTGTATTGTAAGTGATAAGTAGTAAGTAGTAAGTAGTAAGTAGTAAGTAGTAAGTAAATCAAACGCTCACCATACGGAATAAATATCATCCTGTAAATACGAATTAATGGATAGGGGTGGATGGTTATGATGGATCTTAAATTAGTACCAAGTTTTTCATTGATTGCGCTTAATGCACAGAGAAGTCTTCAGATGACTACTGTCAAGAAAGTGTCTTTGCGCTGCATGGCAGCAGCGGTTATATTGGAGCTTTACTTAGAGGGATGTTTTACACAATCTGAGAACAAGTTAACTTTGCACAAGGAAGCACTTGATCAATCTCATTCAACACTCTATAGAGAAACTGTTCTACAATCCTTACTTCATAATAGTGCTGAGGTGAAGGGTGACCTAAATTGGTGGTTAAAGAAGGCTTCGAGGAAGTCTAACCATCATTTAAAAAAGTTCGAAACCGCGATTTCAGATTATCTTCAAGCAATGAATTTGCTTGAAGATATACCAAGCCTGATAGGGAGCGACATGTATTTTGATTCAGCTGAAGTTGAAATTAGAGCCTATCGCAGCAATATGGAGGCGTACACAAGCATTACAGAGAATATGCGGGCTGAGATTTTGGAAGAGGGTCCAGTAACGGATGAGGTCATTTGTATGCTATGGCTACTTCGTGAAAGTGGATGTATGCATGATTTCTTCTCGCTGAACGAATTAGAACAGGTGAATATCAAATTACATGATCTATACCAAAGTAACTTATGGGCAAAGGCATTGTTTCCTATACAAATCCGCCAGGGAGTTGAGTTAGGCATCAAACGTTTTTTAGCATTGAAGACAAAGTTTGCGAAGACCTTTATCGGCAGTAGTCTCAATCTTATCTTCCCTGCCCTAGAGCGATCACGAGCTGTCTTTATAGAAACAGAGTCTTGGTTTGATAATTCTAATCAAAGGTTAGACGCAGTTATTACAAGATTAATGTCCTATGGTCATGAAGTTAAGGTGCTGGAGAGAGGATCAATTGCGACCCTTAAAATTGATAATTTGCTCTACGATGCGATCCCACATTTTGTAATGATGAAAGTGCCAATTCAAGGTGTGCGTCTTATTCCGAAGCGCCCGCTGTAAAGGAGTTGGTTATCAATGTCTAGACAACGATCCATGGAGAATATTATGGCGTCAGAATATGTATCGATAGGGGAATTAGTAAGAATCACAAATGCTCGTTATAGTACACTCAAACATTACACAGAAGAAGGCATGCTGCCCTTTGAACAGGCAGAGGAGAACTTAACACGCAGATATAAAAGAGAAGAAACCGTCGCGCGCATTCTTTGGATCAAAGAAATGAAAGCAAACGGTTTATCTATCCCACAAATTAAAGAAGCTTTAGGAATGAATTAAATTTCTCTTCACCTTGCAATCAAATCTAAACCTAACTCCGCGGGAGCTTCCCCCCATACTGCGCGCGCAATTGCTGCAATTTATCCAGCTTGCTTAGACTACTGTCCCTGTTCGCTAATCCCACTCCAAGGATCAGATTCTCAATAATATAGGTGGGGCCAACCATGGAGTGGAACTCCCAAACCTCACCTCTCCCGGCATAAAGCACGATATCTGCATCTTGCGATCGCGGGTAGACGAGTCTATCTGTGATCAGGATGACCTGGTAATTTACTTCACGTGCATGGTTCAGTATGACTTCAATCTCAGGCAGTATTTGCACAAATCCAAAGACAAGCAAGACATCTTGTTTGTCAGCATGCATTAAGGTCTCTAGCAGCTCATGGCCGCTGGGGGCCATTTTTTTCATTTGAAGACCAAAACGCGCCATTCGATAGATCATTAGCTCTGCTAATCCGGCGCAAGGGCCAGGGCTGTATACATAAATAATCCGAGCTGTTGATATTGCATCTACTGCACGCTTTAGTACATCGTCACTTAAATAGCGGCGTGTTTCTTGCAAATGATGTGAACAATTGTCCAGCAGCAGTTGAGGGAGTGAGGTATCGTCTGATCGCTGCATGGCATCACGCATTTTTACAGAAGGTGTGGATTCAAAGCGGAAACGGAGCCGGTTTTTAAAATCTTTGGCATGTTTATACCCCGCAGCTTTCCAGAACCGTGAAACGGAGGCAATGCTCAAATGCAGCTCGTCTGCCATTTCTTGTTCGGTCATATAGACCACACGTTGCTCATTTTTCTGAATAAAGTCGGCAATTATCCGTTGATTAGGCGAAAAAGCGCGATGGTTCCAATCTTTATACAATCTCTCAATCCTCCTATGATGATGCGATAGATAGAATATAACGTGCGAATATGTTGTAAATATTTTTACAACGTTAAAAATATTGAAAAAAATATTACTCTCATTTAACAAATGAAAAAAGCTGTGATGACATGGCCTTCTTATAATGAAGATAAATTCTTATTGGGAGGCCAAATATTTCATGAGCACGATAAAAACGCGTTACACACTGACTCAGTCTCAAAAAATGATGATTTTTGTACTGTCGATGTCGCTTTACGGGTTGTCCAATATGTTTACCGAGCTAGTGCCTGGGATCAAACTGGGCCCGATTGAATTATCCATTGAATATTTCGCTTTCATTCCTTTGACATTATGTATGTTGTTTCACCCCTTATATGCGGCGGTCGGAGCAGCTGTTGGTGAGGTAATCTTCGGGGAATTGATGTTAGGTCAATTTGGAGGTTTAGGGGAGCTGGAGAAATTTATTACCTTCTCACTGGCGATGTATACCGCAGGCCGCATGGTATCTGATCCGAAGAATCGTAGACAGGTTGGAGTGGCTGCGATTACCGGCGTGGTGATTCACCAGTTTTTTAGCTCCGTTATAGATATTGTGAAGGTATGGGTAGGGGTAGAAGAGCTAGAGGCTGTTAAAGGGCTGGCAGAAAGTATCGTTGTAATTGAGGGAGTAGGGTTCCTGAATGATGTCCTCTTCTCCGGCATTTTGTTCGCGCTGATTCCTACTATGTATCTGGTTCCGCGTTTATATGGAAAAATTGAACCATTGATCGGCATGAAGCCACGTGAGCGGAATATGAAATATGCAACAGGAGCATGGCTATCTCCTAAGCTGGTCATTGCCGGAACCTTTCTAGTGATGGTAGCGGTGGGTTCGGAATTGTTATCGGAATCGGGCTGGAACTTCGGTGATTTTGAGCTTGCAGGAGCGGAATCGAATGAAAAGACCTTGATTTGGCTCAGTATGTTGGTAGCGGCTGTAGTAGCGGCAACGGCGATTATTACACTGCTTCGGCGTTCGGCACGAAAAAGACAGGAAGCGGGTCAAGCAGATGCGTAATACAATTCTTGAATTGAACAAAATTAACTTTACGTATCCGGGAGCTGAACAACCAGTACTGCAAGACGTAGACTTACGACTGGGAGAAGGAGATTTTATTGCGATCATCGGCAGTAATGGCTCCGGGAAATCTACTCTCTGCAAATGCTTTAACGGCTTAATTCCTCATTATTACACTGGTGATTTCAGTGGAGAGGTGACAGTTTGCGGCCAATCTGCGGATGGAAAAAGTGTAGCAGAGCTGTCCAAACGTATCGGTTATGTTTATCAGGATTTCGAGAATCAATTGGTAAGGCCGACGGTGCTTGATGATGTGTCTTTTACACCTCTGAATTATGGGTTTACGGATTACAAGGAACGGGGAGAGCGTGCGCTGGCGTTAACCGGACTTAGTGATTTGAGGCATGAATTTATTTGGCAGTTAAGTGGTGGGCAAAAACATCTGCTCGCTCTGGCCGGAGCCCTAGCTATGGATCCGGAAATTCTGGTGATCGACGAACCCGTAGCCCAGCTTGATCCGCAGCATGCCCGTCATATCTATGATATTTTGCAGCGTTTAAATGAGGAGCATGGAAAGACCATTGTAGTGATTGAGCATCATGCGGAATTCATTGCGGATTATTGTAAAAATGTTGTCCTGATGGATCAGGGTAAAATGCGCTGGCAGAAGCCTGTTCGTGAAGCTTTGTCATCTGTAGAAGAATTGCTAGAGCTGGGCATTTACCCACCGGATGTGACCCGGGCGGCTTGGCTGCTACAGCCTGATGATCAGAACACAAAGCTGCTTCCCTTAAATGCTGAGGAAGGCAGTACCCGCATGATTCTTCGTCAGGATGCTAATGTGGAGACACTTCCAATCGGACGAATTCAAGAGCAGCTCCCCAAAGCAGCAAAAGAAGAAAGTTCTATCGTTCAGCTGGAGAATGTTCACCTCTCTTACCGTACGATTCATAAGGTGCTGCATCCTGTACTGAATGGAATTCAGCTAGAACTGCGGCAGGGAGAGTCCATTGCTCTTATTGGCAACAACGGAGCAGGTAAATCTTCATTAATGAAGCTGATTGCTGGTATTGTCAGACCTACAGCTGGAACCGTAAAGGTTAAAGATATGACGGTGAACGGGTTGCCGCCTGAACGTCTCTCCGGTACGGTAGCTTACGTATTCCAGAATCCGGAGGAAATGTTTATCGAGGATTCTGTGCGTAAGGAAATCGCTTATTATCTGAAGGCGCGGAAATTACCAGATACGGATGAAAGAGTGGATGAGATGCTAAAGGCGTTTCGCTTAAGCGAGCTGGCTGAACGGGATGCCCGACTGCTAAGTGGCGGGCAGCAGCGCCGGGTATCCTTGGCGATTGGTGCCGCGGTTAAACCCGCCATCATGCTGCTTGATGAACCGACAGCTAATCTGGACATTTCGACCAAACAAGAAATGGTACATGTGCTGGAGACGCTTCGTAATCATGTGAAGACGGTAGTCATCGCAACTCATGATATGCAGCTTGTCGCTGAATGGGCCAGCAGAATAATTGTAATGCATCAAGGACGGATAATCGCGGATGGAACGAAGGATGAAATTTTCGCTGATGGGCTTCTTTTACGGCGTGCGGGTCTGGCTCAGACCCAATTGATGGAGCTAAGTCGTATGCTCGGTCTCCCAAGAATTTGCAGTAGCTTAGAAGAGTTTGTGAGTTTAGTGGAAAAGAAGGAGGTAGCTGCAATCCATGGAAGCCGTTAAACGGGCACTTGACCGTATATCTGTAGAACAAATCAAATTGGAGTTACTCGGAACCGCATATAACAGCAGCAGCACTTTTCTGGGCAGGCTGGACCCGCGAACCCTGCTGCTCTGGTATCTCTTTTTTGCCATCGTGCCTTGGTTTGTACATAACCGGACAATCCTGTTAGGGATGTTCGTGCTTATGGTTTTAACGACCGTCCTCTCCCGGGTCAGCCCTTATATTATTTTTATATTATGTCTCGGCTTAATCAGCCAGATTGGCTGGATGTTTATATTGTCGCTCTTTTTCGGCGGGGGGATTGAATCCTTGCTGCCTATGCTGACACTGACGCTTAAGCTTTCGGTGATTTCGCTGGCGAGTATAACGGTTTTCTCTAGTCTTGATCCGGAACGACTTAGTGACGGCTTACTGTCTTTAGGAATCCCTGATACCTTTGCGTTCAGCTTATCTTATGGCTATCGTATTTTGCCTACTTTACTGGAGGAATTCCATCAGATTCTACTTTCCTTTAGATTGAGAGGGCAACGACCGCTTCAACATGGAATTTTCTATTGGCGAACAATAACGTATTATTTGCGAATCGTGATTCTGGCATTTTACCCGCTCATGTTGAACACAGCTAAACGTTCTCGAACAACGATTGAAGCTCTTGAGACTCGGGGATTTAGCTACGGGCTTAATAATAAGAAAGTGAAGAAGATCAAGTTATCTTATTTGAAAATGAAGCGGTCCGACTGGTACTTTTTATCCGGATCCATTGCTTATGTCATCTTGATATTCTGTATTGGTTATCTCTACCCTGAACTGGTGTATTAACATAACTTACAAGCTCAAAGGAGACGAATTAGACATGATGAATATTGATCTGCATACCCATGGTAAATTATCTAAGAAATCTACGTTTTCCCCCGAATATTTTGCGGAGATGATGTTCGAAGCCAAGGCAAATGGATTACAGGCTATAGCATTGACCGAGCATTTTAATACTTCTAATTTCTTTGCGATGTATGATGCGCTGGATCAGACTTATCCCTATAACGGGCATTATTACGATGTGAACGGACTTAAACTGTTTCCAGGCATGGAAGTGGATATCGCGGAGACAGGTCATATCCTGTTGATCGGACTAAAGGAGAATGTTCTAGCTGTCCGCGCTTTACTAGATGAGCATACACAGGAGGGGAATTTCATACCTTTTAAGCAGTTGCTTGATATGGCCGACGAACATAATCTTTGGAAAATCGGAGCCCACCCCTTCCGAACTTCTACGCCTTTACATCAACTGGATCCGGCATTGCTTCAGCGATTAGACGCTTTTGATTTCAACGCTAAGGATATTTACATGCAGGGGGTGGAGACTTATAAAAACTTGATCACGCCGTTTGCTGAGAAGCTGGGTGTGCCTGTGATTGCTGGCAGTGACAGTCATCAGTGTTTGCAGTATGGCAGTGTTGTGAATCGTCTGCAAGACTCCTGCTCAACTGTGGAAGAATTGAAGGAAGCTATCAAACAAGGAAACTATGTAATAGAGGTTTCTCCGTGTCTTCATACCAAAGTAAAAGCTTCGGTAATGATGAAAAAACTATTGAAGCAGTTAATTGGCGAAGCCCCCTCCAGAGATGAAGCGGAGTTAGGATATATGGCGTAGAAAGTAGAAGAGGGTTGTTCCATAAGCCATGAAATGATGAAATGGCTACTGGGACAACCCTTTTTGTTGTTCGCTGGATTTCATTACTTTTGCATGTACAAAGATAACTATCGGACACAGATGACTCTAAACGCAGTTTTATTCCAGATTTGGGATGCTAACGGACCGCATAGTCACTAATGGCACGAAAAACACCATATATGAATCTCTTTCAACGGAATAACGGCTCTGGAGTCCGAAACTCTGCTCAGAAGGCTGGGAATTTGCCAATAACGTTATCTGGGTCCTCAAATCTCAGAATGTATGAATTATCGTTTGTCTTTCGAATCTTTATTGATGACTCGGGTGGGTCTGGTCACCCAATTCGTGCGATTCATCGGTTTTACAGTATCAATTCTTGAATTGGAAGGTTCCTTCGAAGGTTCTGTGGATTCAGTTTCAGTAGAAGCTGTACCCTCTTGATCTACGGTTTTTTTTCTCGATAGTCCTGTACCATCATGTTTGCCTCTGTTCCATACTCTTCCCTTACTCATACATACACTCCATTTCTATACGCTTATTCATAAACCATATCATATAAGGACAAGTTAAGGAAGAAAGACATAGCACAGATCGAAGAATTTTTCAAGTTATAAAGGTTACTGGAGATTTCATTTTATGGTGGCTATAATAGTACTGATATTGAAAGGAGAGTACTTATATTATGGCAATCAAGATCATAACAGACAGCGGTTCAGACCTGCCCCTTGACTACATGGAGAAGTATAATGTTTCCGTGATCCACCTACCGGTTCATTTTGGGCATGAGTTAATGCCGGCAGATACGGACACGAAAAGCTTTTATGCTCAAATGCGCGAATCCAAGGAGCTGCCTACCACAGCTAGTCCAAGTCCCAACGAATTCCTTGAGAAGTTCAAGCAAGTGGAGGAGGGAACTGACATTATGGTCATTTGTATGTCCTCTAATATTAGTAGCACTTATCAGACGGCTATGATTGCTATGGAAATGTATAAGGATGAAGGACATACCAATGCAATAGAGGTTATAGATTCCAAAAACTTCTCAGGCGGGCTGTCATTGATTGTCGGCCTGGCGGCGCAGTGGTCCTTAACTTGTTCAAGCTTGCAAGAGCTCAAGGAAAAGGTACTTCAGCAGATAGAGGAAGTTAACGCTTATTTTACGCTGGACACTCTGGAGAATGTAATGAAAGGCGGACGTCTTAGTCGGCTCTCGGGAGCCGTAGCGTCTGTACTCAATATAAAGTTGCTGCTCAAAATCAGCGAAGAAGGTACTGTAGAAGTAGTGGAGAAGACCCGGGGTCTTCCAAAAGCACTGAATCGTCTGCTTGCGCATTTGGATGAGAAGCAGCATGATTACGAGAAAGCGGTTATCGCTATTGTACACAGTAATTGTGAGAAGCTGGCACTCGAGATTAAAGAACGCATTTTACAAAAGCATCCCTTCAAAGAAGTCTTACTCTCAAGCATGGGTCCGGTAATGGGAACCTATGCTGGGGAAGGCGGAATTGGCGTAGCTTTTTAAAGTAGTGATCCTCACAATCCAGACAAATTACGATCGTACATGGGACGGTTTCCCGTGTGCGATTTTTATTTTATTCCTATGTGATAATTTAGCTATTCTTTAGATTGTATTTAGGCTCTGTTAATAATCACAGAATATAGTTAGATGGGGGGATTATCATGTATACAATATTGATCGCTGATGATGAAGCAGAAATTGTGGAATTGCTAAGATTATATTTAGAGAAAGAGTACAACATTTTGGAAGCGAACAGTGGGACTGAAGCCTTAACGCAGGTGCAGAACCATAAGGTTGATTTGGCAATACTAGATATTATGATGCCGGGTCTGGATGGACTGCAATTATTGAAAAAGATCCGCGAGGTGCATCATTTTCCAGTGTTATTTTTATCCGCCAAAAGCGAACATCATGACAAGATTCTGGGTCTTGAACTAGGAGCCGACGATTATATTTCCAAACCGTTTAATCCATTAGAAATAGTAGCCCGTGTTGGAGCACTGCTGCGGCGTGTACATCATTTCGATGCGCAAGTCGTTGAGGAAAAAGAAGCTGAACAGATTGTATTAGGTGAATTAATGCTGGATCAAAGCCAGTGTCTGCTCTATCGTTCTGGTGAACCTGTGGTGCTTACTTCTACCGAGTACAAAATTTTGGAACTAATGATGAAGCAGCCTGGACGAGTATTTACACGCAAAAAAATATATGAGGCCGTGTGGGAAGATTTCTATGTGTACGAAGATAATAGTATCATGGTACATATCAGCAATATCCGGGAAAAAATTGAGGAAGACTCCAAAAAGCCAGTATATTTAAAGACTATTAGAGGGCTGGGATACAAAATTGAAGCGCCTATGGAGCAATAGAGATCAACGACCTTTACAATCATCGCTGACGCTGGATTTTTTGTTGTTTATCTGTATTTTGTTTTTTCTCGTGATTGTATATTATTTGTTTATTAATCTTGATGTGACCCATATTTTTGAAAAAAATAAAATCGCTGATCCTGATTTGAAGGTGGAAGCTAGTGCTTATCGAGATAATCTGGAGCATGGGATAGAAACCAAACGTCTTCTGCGTAGCGGGGGATGGATCGAGGTCTTGGATCAAGACATGAAGGTCACCAAGGTTGTTGGAGAAAAAAAAGACGGTGTAACCCAATATACCAGTAACCAGCTTTTAAAAAGTTTGGAAAATGGAGAAGATCAAGCTTACTTTTACTCGTTGACCACGCTAAATGCTCAGAGCGAATCGGAGTGGCTGCTGCTGAAGCTGCCGCGGGAAGCTATCACCATCACCATTAATAGTGATCCCTTCGTGGCCTACTTTAATCATTCGCTTTCATACTACGTCTTTTTGGGTGTGGGAATGATTCTTTTGCTAATTATCGTGTACAGTTATTGGGTGGCGCGGCGAATCAGGAAACCACTGCGTATCATCACGCTTGGGCTGAAGCAGATGATTCAGGGGAATTATGATACTCGAATCGCTTTATATGCAGAGAAGGAATTTTCGCAAATTGGAGAGACTTTTAATTATATGGCAGACGTAATTGAAAAGACGACCAAAGAAAAACGCCAGGCAGAGGAAAGTAAGAAACGGATGATGGTTGATCTGTCCCATGATCTGAAGACGCCGATAACGAGTATACAGGGCTTTGCACAGGCGCTTGTAGAGGGTAGAGGCGAGGATGAAGAACGCCAAAAAAGATATTTAAGCTATATTTATAATAAATCCTCACAAGTTACTAAGCTGATTCAGAACATGCTGGAGCTGTTAAAAATAGATTCACCGGATTTCTTGCTACGAATGGAGCGTCAAGAACTGGGCGAATTTATTCGTGAAATCATTGCAGATACCTACGGAGAGATTGAACAAAAGAACTTTGTTTTGCATCTAAATGTTCCCGAAGAGGATGTGTTCTTGAACTTTGATGCGGAGCTGCTCTCGAGTGTGGTTCATAATTTGATCTCCAATGCACTGATCTATAATCCTCCAGGTACACATTTGCGTGTGGAGGTGATCCCTTTGGAGAAAGAAGTCACGATTGAAATCGCTGATACTGGAGTGGGTATTCCAGAAGAGCTGTGGTCCACAATGTTTGATCCGTTTGTTCGGGGAGATAAAGCGCGGACAGCTTCGGGAGGAACAGGGCTAGGTCTCTCGATAGCTATGAAAAATACAGAGAAAATGGGGGGTACGCTTCATCTCAGTCGCCGAAAGAAGGAACCTACGGTGTTCACCATCCGGATTCCGAAATAACGAGCTGGAAGACATCCAAATCAGAAGACGGGAGAGAAACTATGGCTAAACTGAACAATTTCATCAGAGTTTGTCTAGCGATCCTTTTAGTGTTAGGCATTGTATTTTTAGGCTCACGCGTAGATTTTTTATTCACACCGATCCTGTCTTTGTTCAGTGTCATTATAGTGCCTTTAATGCTGGCGGGTTTCTTTTATTACCTGCTGCGGCCACTGATCGATACCTTGGAGAAATATAAGCTGAATCGTTCTTTGGCGATTATCATCGTATATGTAGTTATTTTAGTGCTTCTGTTTGCTTTTATTATCGGTGTTTGGCCTTCACTTCGCACACAATTAGTTAATTTCGTCGATAATATGCCGAATCTCATTGCCTCCTTGAATCAACAGCTTTTGAAACTAGAAGATAATGAATTTCTGTCTGCGTTGATCCCTGCTGATGCGAATCCAGCCTCCACATTGACGGATTATTTGAATAAAGGGTTTACGCTGTTAACGAATTACGTTTCAGGACTGTTCTCTTTTGTTTCGAATTTTGCGATCATTTTATTCACCTTTCCGATTATGTTATTCTACATGCTTAAGGAAGGTGGGAAATTCGGACGTAAGATTGTAAGTTTCTTCCCAAAGAAGTATCGTGAAGAAGGAACTACAATGATGACTGAAATCGACAGTGCGCTTAGTGGCTTTATCGTGGGCCGGGTGCTTGTTAATTTAGCCTTAGGCGTTCTGATGTATATTGGTTTCCTTATTATCGGCCTGCAATATGCATTGCTGTTGACTGTAATCGCAGTTGTGATGAACTTCGTGCCTTTTATTGGTGCGATACTGTCTAGTATCCCTATTTTCATCATCGGATTCATTCAATCGCCGTCTATAGCCGTCTGGTCCATCATCATTGTTCTGGTAGCGCAGCAGATACAGGATAATTTAATCGCTCCCTACATCTTTGGGAAAAAGCTCGATATTCATCCACTGACAACGATTATCCTGGTATTAGTTGGCGGTGATTTAGGCGGGATCATAGCGATATTGCTGATTATTCCGCTGTATATGATTGTTAAAATCGTCTTGACCAAGGCCTATTATTTGTTTGTCAAGCAACGCCGGGTAGAGATAGAGGTAGAGGAGAGTCCTGATATCTCTTAAGGTAATAAAACATTATGGAGGGATTTCTATGAATGAAGGAACGGAGCAAGGACTAATTCATATTTCAGATGATGTGGTGACTTCGATCGTCGGGCAAGTGGTTCTGGACACACCGGGTATTGCCGGCATGTCAGGAAGCAGTATCTCGGACAACTGGGCTAAACGTCTAAGCGGTAAAAATGTAAAAAAAGGAATGTCCGTTGAAGTAAAAGAAGTGGATGTTGCCATCGATCTTCAGGTCATAGTTAATTACGGATGTGTGATTCAAGAGGTCTGCTATATGCTACAGCAAAATGTAAGAAATGCTGTTGAAAATATGATGGGACTGTCTCTAGTTTCCGTAAATGTTAAGGTTGAGAAGGTCGCTCTGCCATTCTAAGAATAGCCCATTTAATAGGCACCGTAATCTAGGCTTCTGCATAGAATGGAGCAAATCCATTTACGGAGGTCAGAACATCCATGTCGACATTTAACACTGGGCAGCAACAGAATGTGATTTATCAGGCCGATCCTGCTGTGATCCGGCACCTGCACGGTGTCCGTGATTCCCTACATCAATCTTGCAAGCCATACCTTAACCATAAGGTGAACGTACAGACAATAGATGGCTTTGTACATGAAGGCGTTATAGCCGGAGTAGATAATAAACACTTGTATCTGAATGTTGCAGCTAATGGGCAAATGCCCCGCGGGTTTTACAACCCTCATCAGCCTTATCATCCTCATCCGGGCCCGGGACCTGGCCCATATCCAGGACCTTATCCAGGTCCCCCATACAATAATAATGTGATTTTACCGCTTGTGTTGTTTGAACTGCTTGCTATCTCTTTAATCTAGTGCTTGGGTTTAATTGAAGAAGGACATGTGCAGGATTTGTGGTCATACGTTGACGCATCCCGCCAGGTCCTTTTTTTGTAGGCGTAAAGTATGTGTTAGAAGGAGGTGTTCTCATTATCACTTTAGGGATATAATGGGTACAAACTCTGGGAGGTGGCATATGATTAGATACCCTTTTTTGAAAAAAAATGCGACGATAGGCGTTACAGCACCTTCATCTGGAGTAGGCATTCAAAATGCAGAACTTCTTACACTGGCCTCCAGCCGGTTGAAGTCGCAAGGATTTAATGTCATTATCGGCGAAACGGCATGGAAGCAAGATAAGGCTAAATCTGCACCAGCCAATGTTCGTGGTCATGAGTTTAATGAGATGATCAATGATGACGGAATCGATGCCCTTATTCCGCCTTGGGGCGGGGAATTGTTAATTGAAGCTCTGGAATATATTGATTTTGATGCTTTGCAGGACAAATGGATCGTGGGATATTCAGATATAAGCGTCTTGCTGCTTGCGGTCACGCTGACAACCGGTCTGGCTACTGCCCACGGAGCGAATCTCATTGATTTACGGGGAGAGTATTCAGATGATACTACAGCCCTCTGGCAGGCGGTTCTAGAGACACCAGTGGGTGAGTCCATTGTCCAGCATTCATCTCTTAAATATCAGCGGGAATGGCAACATGATGTGCCTTCGCCATGCGTTTTTCATTTGACAGAGGAGACCTATTGGAAGTCTCTAACTACAGATGCTGTAACGATGAAAGGACGTCTGTTGGGTGGTTGTATAGATGTAATTAGGCATTTAATCGGCACGCCCTATGGAAAGCTCCAGCATTTTCAGCAAGAAATGATTCATGACGAACCTATAGTTTGGTATTTGGAAAATTGTGAATTGAACACAGCGGATTTACGCAGATCTTTAGTGCAGATGAAGCTGGCAGGGTGGTTTGAGAATTGTTCGGGGATTATGTTTGGCAGAAGTCCAGCTAATCGGCCTGTGGATAACTATACTGCCGAGGATATCTATGCTGAACTTTCTGAAGAGCTTAAGGTACCGATCGTTTATGATATCGATTGTGGTCATGTCCCGCCGCAGGTTACTTTTATTAATGGAGCTTATGCAGAAATTGAAGTGGCAGATGGAGTAGGGACGGTAAAGCAATATTTCTATGAATAGCGTTATATCAAAAAGGACAACCCCTTGGGTTGTCCCTTTTACTATCATTAGTTCCCTGTATTTACAATCGCTGTGATTTCCTCATCCAGGTCCAGTCTTACATCTTCACGATAGGCGCGAACACCATATTCGCTGAGCATGTAACGCAGGATCGCTTCAATCATATTGGACTCCACTAGAAATTGACTGCGGCCCTGTACCCAAACCTCTGCAGAGTAACCGGTATCTTCTTCCCAGCTCAGTTCTACCTGAACATCCTCTGGGCGAACAGCCTTTCGTTCCGCCATGTGCAGACAGAGGGCATTGATGATCTCATCCATGCTTAGAACGATTGTAGACATTAGTAACGACCATTCTGTTCTTCTAAGCGGCGACGTTCTTTTCTACGACGGAAGAAGGACATCACGAGCATAACCAGTACATAGATAGCTAGCATATTAACGGCAAAGCCTAAGAAGTCACCAAAAGCTCCCATTCCACCAAACATTCCACCGAATAATAATCCGGCCAAACCACCGATCATCATGCCCTTCATTAAGCTGCCGCCGCTGAAGAATCCACGTTTCGTATTAGCAGCAGATCCTGCTGTGGAGCTTTTAGTGCTGTCACTTTTTTTGATGTTATTTGTTGTTGTTGATTTTTTTGGAGTTGTTGAATAGCTGCGAGTGCCGGATTTGAAACCGCCGCCACCTCGACGTGCATCGGCAAAGTCTGGAGCAGCCACTGCAAAAAATAGAGTGAAGGCCATTAGAATCATCATTACGCGTTTCATTGGTTTCATTTAGTACGAAAACCCTCCTGTGAGCATGAATTTTTGTGTATGGTCGGTAATACGCAGACATGCCCCACAAGGTTTCAATTTTATTTATCATAATTTATACTTTTATGCACAAAAAAAGCGTGGATCCAGGATCCACGCAAACAGCAGTTAGAGAGTCGTCATTCGTTACTTATACCCATCAGCGACAAGCTCAAGCGCTCCGGTTGCTGGATCGATGATCATGCCATGGATAGGTACATTAGGGGGAAGCAGTGGATGACGTTTAATCAGGTCCACAGTCTGAATTACCCCTTCTTCGACATTGTCAAACCCACGCAGCCATTTTGTAAGTTTGATTCCGGAATTTTCCAGTGTAGACAGCACTTCTTCAGATACGCCACGTTCTTTAATGGAATTGATCATATGGTCCGCATTGAGGGAGGCCATACCGCATTCATAGTGTCCAACCACGATTACTTCTTCAGCATCTAGTTCATATAGAGCTACCATTACACTACGCATAACACTACCGAAAGGCTGAGAAATAACCGCACCAGCATTTTTGATAATTTTGACATCACCGTTTTTGAAATTCATGGCTTTCGGCAATAATTCAACGAGTCTAGTGTCCATACAGGTGATGATCAGCATTTTTTTGTCAGGATAACGACTGGTTAAATAAGCTTCATAGTCCTTATTCTCTACAAAACTTTTATTAAAGTTAATAATTTCTGATACGTGGCTCATATTAGCTTCCTCCCTTAAAATCCTTGAATTGTACTTACGTTGCGCATATCTCTTACCATGATATTGTTGCCATAAATCTGAGAATCACTGACCAGCTTATAGGAAGAGAAACGTTCCTCTGCATCGAGTCGCATCTTGTCTTCATAAAAGATTTCCTGTTGCCGGCTTACGATAAAGGGAAGAGAATTCGTCTCTATCCTAGAATCGCCTTGCTCCACTTCTGAAACAATCAGTAACACATTAATTCCGTCACACCCGCAGCCTACCGTATCATAAAAGAGCTTGAAAAATCCTGGCTGATCTCCAAGCCTTTCCTTCAACTTCCTTTCTGCGAGAGGTGTAACTTGAATCATCATAGCCCTGTTCACGCTCCTTGATTTTTGTTCGAAGCATGCTCTGCTTCTTATGTAACTCATTAAATATTTAAAATTAGAGATGTAATCTCTGAAGTTGATTATACTCATTCAAAAAAGTATCATCAAGAGGAGTCTGTAAAACAGAGAAAGCAGGTGGAGTAGAATGGAACAACAAGTAAAGGAACGATGGGAACAATTCAGCGAGTTATTGGCAAAAATTAGTGGATATTCAGAGGCCATAGAATTAATGCACTGGGATTTGCGCACAGGTGCACCGCGTAAGGGAGTAGAAGTTCGTTCCGGTACGATTGGGATGCTGAGTGGAGAATTGTTCAGACTTGAGATTTCACAGGAGATGGGTGACTTTACAGCATTTTTCAGCCGTCCAGAAGTGTTGAGCCAGCTTACAGCTAATCAACAAAAGATCGTCAACGATTGCCGCAAAGAGTATGAGCGCAGTAAGAGTATTCCTTCCAAAAGATTCGAAGAGTACGCTGTCCTGTCTGCTCATTCCCAAACGATCTGGGAAGAAGCTAAGGAGAATAATGATTTCGCTACATTTGAACCTTATTTGAGCAAAATCGTAGCTCTGAAACAAGAGTTCATCGATTATTGGGGTGTAAATGGCACACGTTACGATACGCTACTAGATATGTATGAGCCTGATCTCACGGTAGAGAAGGTGGATGAAGTGTTCAGTCGCCTCCGCAGCCGCTTGGTTCCGTTAGTGGAAGCTATCGCTGCTTCACCTAATAAACCTGATACCAGCTTCTTGCAGCAGATTTTCCCTAAAGAGCAGCAACAAAAGTTTGGTAACTTTATTCTGAAGCAAATGGGCTATGACTTCGACGCAGGCCGCTTGGATGAGAGTGTGCATCCTTTTGCTACAGGGCTGAATCCAGGTGACGTTCGTATTACGACCGCTTATTTACTTGATAACGTGACTAGTGCCGTTTTCAGTTCACTGCATGAAGGTGGACATGCGCTTTACGAACAAAATATCAGCCAAGATTTAGTGGGAACACCACTGGCTCAAGGCGCATCGATGGGGATTCATGAATCTCAGTCGAGACTATGGGAGAATATGATCGGCCGCAGCCGTGCGTTCTGGCAACGTTATTACGGTGATCTACAGCAGCATTTCCCAGAGCAGCTTGCTAATGTAGATGTAGAGGATTTCTACCGGGCTATTAACAGTGTGGAAAATTCATTCATCCGAATTGAAGCAGATGAGCTTACATACAATCTGCACATTATTGTGCGTTACGAGATCGAAAAGCTTATTTTTAATGAAGGTCTATCTGTCAAAGATCTGCCTCAGGTATGGAATGCTAAATATCAAGAATATTTAGGTATTACACCGCCTAATGATGCGCTTGGTGTATTGCAGGACGTGCACTGGTCCGGTGGAGACTTCGGATATTTTGCATCCTACTCTTTGGGAAATATGTATGCCGCTCAAATCTTGAATACACTCCGCAAGGAGCTGCCGAACTACGATGAATTGATTGCTGCGGGAAATCTTTTGCCGATTAAAGAATGGTTAACAGAAAAAATCTACCGTTTCGGAAAAAGCCTGACCCCTTCGCAAATTATCGAACAAGTAACAGGTGAGCCGCTCAGTCCAGATTATCTGGCTGATTATTTGGAGGAGAAATACACGGAGATTTACAAACTGTAATCCAGTGAGGTCCGCGTGGTATAATAGAAAGAAAGCTTAGACGGAAGGATATGGATATGGCAAATACTCACACCTACACCCGGAGAGAAGAAGTCGCGAATGCGATTACGCACGGGATCGGAGCTGTATTAAGCGTCGCTGCACTTGTCCTGCTTGTTGTTTTTGCAAGTCTGAAAGGAACGGCATGGCATGTGGTCAGCTTCTCCATTTATGGAACGACAATGCTGCTTCTGTATCTCAATTCAACACTTGTGCATAGTCTCAAAGAGGGCAAGGCGAAGGATTTGTTCGAATTTTTCGATCACTCCTCTATTTATCTGTTTATCGCAGGCACGTACACTCCCTTTTTGCTAGTAGCTATTCGGGGAACACTTGGCTGGAGTTTATTTGGAGTCATTTGGGGGATCGCAGTATTTGGCGTTTTCTTCAAAGCGTTTTTTGTTAAAAAGTTTTTGTTCATGTCTACGGTATTCTACATTGCTATGGGTTGGCTGATTGTTATCGCCTGGAATCCTCTTTCGGCAGTTGTAGCGGACGGTGGTATGATTCTGCTGATGGCTGGCGGAGTGCTTTATACTCTAGGCACAGTTTTTTATGTGTGGAGAGGGTTTCCGTTCCATCACGCGATCTGGCATGTATTTGTTCTTGCAGGCAGTGTCACACATTTCTTCGCCATATTGATTTATGTACTGCCAATCCAATAATTTCAAGCGGATTTATCGCGGAAAATATGGATTTTTAATAAAGAAAGAGATGACAAGCAAAAGTGCTTGACATCTCTCTTTCTTTTAGGTATCATAAGGGACGTTGTGAAGGTGTAAAGTGTTTTTCCTTGACGAAGGGGTTGTCCTTAATGAGTCAGGAGAATAGGCTCGAGAAAACGAATCGTATCAATTTGCTTTTTGCCTTCTATGAACGACTGCTTACAGATAAGCAGCAAACGTTTCTTAAATATTATTTTCACGATGATTTTTCCTTGGGAGAAATCGCCGCTGAATTTGAAATCAGCCGCCAAGCTGTTTATGAGCATATTAAGCGGGCTGAGCAAGTCCTTGAGAATTATGAAGAAAAACTTGGATTATTAGTGAAACATGAGAGTCGTACTAAATATTTAGAAGAGCTGCGCAGACTGCCGGAGAATGGGATGCTGCCTGAGCAATATAAACTTCGGTTCGCGGAGATCGTGGATCGCTTGCAGAGGTTAGAGTAGCATGAAGGGAGAAATCTGCATATGGCGTTTGAAGGTTTAACCGGAAGATTGCAGAATGTGTTCAGCAAGCTACGCGGGAAAGGTAAAGTATCCGAAGAAGACGTAAACGAAGCTATGCGTGAAGTGCGGTTAGCCCTTCTGGAAGCCGATGTTAACTTCAAGGTAGTTAAAGAATTCGTAGCTAAGGTGAAAGAAAAGTCCATCGGCAAGGAAGTCATGGACAGCTTTACGCCTGGCATGGTAATTATCGACATCGTCAACAAGGAACTAACCGAGCTGATGGGCGGAAGCCAAGCGAAGCTGGCCAAGTCGAACAAGCCGCCGACCGTCATTATGATGGCGGGTCTACAAGGGGCTGGTAAGACAACCACTTCGGGTAAGCTAGCTAAGCTGTTACAGAAGGGCAATCATCGTCCGCTCCTGGTTGCGGGAGATATTTACCGGCCTGCTGCTATCAAGCAGCTGCAAGTGCTGGGAGAACAGATTAAGGTTCCGGTATTCTCGCTGGGTGATCAGACTAGTCCGGTAGAAATTTCCAGACAAGCTGTACAACATGCGAAGGATAACGGACTGGATTATGTTATTATCGATACTGCGGGCCGCCTGCATATTGATGAAGAACTAATGGAAGAACTCAAGCAGATTCACAATGTTGTAAATCCTGATGAAGTACTTCTTGTAGTAGATGCTATGACAGGTCAAGACGCCGTGAATGTAGCCGAGAGCTTTAATAAGCAGCTTGAGCTTACAGGGGTCGTATTGACGAAACTCGACGGCGACAGCCGTGGTGGTGCTGCACTGTCAGTAAAAGCTGTTACCGGTTGCCCGATCAAATTCGCCGCTTTAGGGGAGAAGATCGACGCGCTGGAGCCGTTCCATCCGGAACGTATGGCTTCGCGGATTCTGGGTATGGGCGACATGCTGTCGCTGATTGAGAAAGCCCAGGCGAACATTGATACTGACAAGGCTAAAGAAATGGAACGTAAGATGCGTAATGCAGAGTTTACGTTCGATGATTTCCTTGAGCAAATGGATCAGGTGAAGAAGCTAGGCCCTATCGATCAAATTCTTGATATGCTTCCGGGTATGAACAAAGCCAAGGGCATTAAAGATTTAAAGGTCGACGATAAGCAAATGGGACGCGTTGAAGCCATAGTTCATTCTATGACTAAGGCGGAGAAGCAACAGCCTGAGATCATTAACCATAACCGCCGCAAGCGTATCGCAACCGGCAGCGGAACCTCAGTCGCTGAGGTCAACCGCCTCATCAAACAATTTGATGAGATGCGTAAGATGATGAAGCAATTCTCCGGCATGATGGGCGGAGGCGGCAAAGCCTCCAAGAAAAATGCCATGAAGCAGCTTAAAGGTCTTGGTGGTGGAAAAGGGCTGAAATTCCCTTTTAAATGATCTTGAATGTCTGTCCAACTAATGTTGGAAACTATTATAAGGAGGTGATTTTTCGTGGCAGTACGTATTCGTCTAAAAAGAATGGGAGCGCATAAAGCGCCTTTCTATCGTGTAGTGGTTTCCGATTCCCGGTCCCCTCGTGACGGTCGTTTTATCGAGGAAATCGGTTATTATAATCCGATTGAACAACCGGCAGTAGTTAAGATCGATGAGGAAAAAGCTCTTAAATGGCTTCAAACAGGTGCGCAAGCATCTGATACCGTCCGCAACTTGCTTTCCAAAGCAGGCGTGATGAAGAAGTTTCATGAGCTTAAGCAACAGAAATAATGACTGATTGCGAGGGTCCTCTATGGAAGAATTAGTTGGAGTAATTGCTAAGGCTTTAGTGGATCATCCAGAAGATGTGACGGTACGGGCTGTGGAGAAAGAACACTTGATTGTCTATGAGCTGTCCGTACATCCAGATGATGTAGGAAAGGTCATCGGCAAGCAAGGCAGGATCGCCAAGGCGCTCCGTACAGTAGTCACATCTGCAGCAGTCAAGAGCGATAAACGCGTAACTGTAGATATTTTATCTTAAATAATGCGTACAATGAGGGGCTAGGGATAGTATATCCCGGCTCCTTTTTGTTCAAATATATAGATGAAGCTTGTAAAGGAGAGGGTTATATGACGGAAGAATTAACCGTAGGCCGGCTTGTGAATACGCATGGAATTCGCGGGGAGATTAAAGTATTATCCCATACCGATTTTCCTGAGGTTCGTTTCGCTAAAGACAAGAAGCTGTTCGTCATCCCTGCGGATGGCAGTGCAAAATTTGAAGTGACTGTAGAATCCGCTCGAGAGCATAAGGGTATGTTTATCGTTAAGCTTAAGGGATATACCAATATTAACGAAGTGGAAAAGTATAAGGGAAGTTTGCTTAAGGTACCAAGTAATGATCTGGTTGATCTGCCAGAGAACGAATACTACTTCCACCAAATCGTTGGCTGTGAAGTTTATACGGATGATGCTGGAAATGAACCGCTTGGCACAATTACGGAAATTTTACAGCCAGGTGCAAATGACGTGTGGGTTGTTAAGCCTGCTAAAGGGCAAGACATCCTTATCCCTGTAATTAACGATGTAGTGCTGAACGTGGACATTGAGGCCAAACGAATTACGGTTCACTTAATGGAAGGACTACTGCCATGATCAGAATTGATGTGCTAACGCTCTTTCCGGAGATGTGCGAAGGCGTATTTAGCACAAGCATTCTTGGTAAGGCACGCGAAAAAGGGATTGTATCTTTGAATGCTGTGAACTTTCGTGATTTCTCAGGAAATAAGCATAACAGTGTAGATGATACACCGTATGGCGGGGGCGGGGGCATGGTACTGAAGCCTGACCCGATCTTTGCAGCGGTAGAACATGTATTGGGGATCGAGGCTAGTCCTTTGGAGAATGGTTCTGAATCTGCAGTCCCGACGCCTTACTCTGTGAAGCCGCGCATCATTCTTATGTGCCCGCAAGGAAAGACGTATAATCAGAAGATTGCTGAGGAACTGGCACAAGAGCAGCATCTAATCTTTATATGTGGTCATTATGAGGGCTACGATGAGCGGATACGGGAGCATCTGGTTACAGATGAACTGTCGATTGGCGATTACGTGCTAACGGGTGGAGAACTACCGGCACTGACGGTTATTGATTCAGTAGTTCGGCTACAGCCAGGAGCGCTTGGAAATGAAACCTCTGCGATCACGGATTCGTTCAGTACAGGGCTGTTGGAATATCCCCACTACACTCGGCCAGCTGAATTTCGGGGCTGGAAGGTACCAGATATGTTGCTGAGTGGCCATCATGCCAACATCGAAGTATGGCGAAGAGAGCAAGCGTTACAGCGTACATTTGAACGTAGACCTGATTTGCTCGAAAGTGCAGAACTAACGTTGAAAGACAAGAAAACACTGGAACGTCTGAAAAATGAAATCAAGCCGGAGTAAAATTTTAATAAAACAGGCATATTTTACGTCTTTTTAACGTATCTTACGTTAAGGAGGCGTTTTTGTTATGTTTACTTAAATATAAGAAGGGCTATAATCTCGTATTTTTTTTGCGTAATTTCCAAAACAAATGAGCATAGGTGCGTTGAACTCTTCTATTTGGGGTAATAGATAGAGGTGGCGTAATACTATATGCAGCTTACGATGCAGCAAGCTTAACTATTGAAAGGAATGAACTGAAGTGACTACGAAGACGCGTGAAGAATTCAAGCCTAGCGTGGACACGATCCACAAAGAAGCGGAGCCGCTCCGCACCGTGAATGATATTATCGATTATTATACAAATCGCAAATCGTAATTCCCATTCGCCCTTTAAAGCTTGAACATATAAGATTAATAATTAAGTATGAATAAGCAAGTCCAATAAAACCATTAGAGTATAGCGAACGAAAGTTCACTACATCTAATGGTTTTATTGTTCCTACTAAGAGAGGTCAAACCCTGTGACTCTGATCAGAATGTAAACACCCCCTCTTCAAGGAAAATTAAAAACTCTTTGGAAAGGGGGTGTTTGGTTAACTATAAAAATTCGTGGAGGCGCATTCTACTCTTTGCGAAAGAGGCGATATACTCCTGTAAGTAGAGCGTAAAGCGCAAAACATACGAGAACAGTAACTGCCCATGCATAGTTGCGAACGGTATAGGTAAGCGATGATAAAATAATAAAGATGGTAATACGCAGTACGCCTTCCTTAATAAACTGTTTACGTGCTACATTCATTCGATTGGCCTCCTTGAATGGATAGGATGGTACGGATAACAAGCCGAAAATATGTCTTTCCTTATATATAACCTTTGGGAATACAAAAAATGCAGAGAACGGAAAGTAAATATCGATGCAAACAAATGACCTATGTAACTTAGCCGTTACCGACCTGTACTCCTCACCATAGAGTATATCATTACGAATGAGGAGGAGTACACTAGTGGAGGCTTATTATAATTGCTTACGTTGTAAGAATAGAAGGGTACGTATCCTGACTACTGATGGCAGACAGCATGAAGGTGTGATTACAGATGTGGACAGATATAATGTTTACTTAAGAACAGGATCAAATGGACCTGTGCAGACTTCTGCATTTTTTGGTTACCCTTATGCTGCAGACAATATTTTAACTCTCAGCTTGTTCACGCTGTTGGCTATTGCATTAATTTAATCATGATGATGCAAAAACAGACCGTCCGCTCATCCGGACGGTCTGTTTATTAGTGGTTGGTTACTCTACTGTAATTGCGCCTATATCAGAGCTTAAGGACAACAATGGACCTCCTCCGTTAACATCACGTTTGCCACCCTCAACCCCGGTGATCTGACCTAGATCACTTTTAGCCACCAAGCTACATTTCACGCCATCGGCTAGAACAGCATTGAGGCTACCCACATTTGTTGTCGCTTTAAGGCGGCTATCACTCTTCATTCCGGCTATATCCATGCGTATGCTTCCTGTATTAGACTCTAGAGTGGACTTACCGGTGATGTTCGCTCCTTCGATATCAATAGCTCCAACGTTGCTGACGATGCGGTAGTTTCCGTCCAGATTGCGGAGACGAATTTGTCCGACATTATTGGTGATTTGATATTCATCCATACTGGTGGGGATCTCTATAGTATAGTTAATACTAAAATCCGAATAGCCGTATTTATCTTGAGCCCAAGTCCATAAATCCTTCTTCGGATTTGATTTGGAATTTGTAGATACCTTCAAAGTATCGCCACTAACGTCTATTGAAATCTCAGCGTCATCCAAGATTTTCTGACGGTCAGCTTTATGGGCAGAGCCGTTATGAGCTAAGATTGTTGCACTTACATTAATTTGATCACCCGTAGTTGATGTAACTTCAATTTCTCCCACTGCATTGTTCATGCTAAGCACTGAAGCAGAGCCGATCTCTTTTGATAAGGATAGTTCTTTGCTAATGCTGTTTGCTTTAACTTCGTCGACCACCTTGGTAGCTGTATCCTGAACGGCTTGCTCCACGCTTGCAGCGGCTTTACCTAACTCTTGCTTCACAGCCTCACCAATATTTTGCTGCACATCTTCAGTAATATTCTTTCCTAGTTCGTTATTAGCGGATTGCCTACCCGGTAACTCTGTGCATCCTGCCAGAAGTACGATGGACAAGACGGCTACAGCTGCCATTACGCTAGTTGTATTACTCTTTTTCATTGAATAAAATCCTCCTTATTTTTGGGTATATGTGTTTTTCCCTAAGCGCTACGTTATGTACGTACTTCTGTAAGTATAGCCTACGGGGATTTATTGTAAAAACGGCTGTAGACGGGTTAATATACTGGACCAAAGACTAGGTATTTAAAAAGTGTTCACTACACTTCAAATTTCAATTGTGCTAAAATGTAATATAGATCTTACGCTGACATTAAAATGGGTAAGGATACATATAAAAAGAGCGAAGATGCTCTCATATATAATCTTCAGCAGCTACTGAAAAGCGCTTTTTAAAGTGAGATGTGCTAGGGCTAGTTTGCGAATACGATATAGACCGTTGCCTTACTTGCATCACAGGGCGGTCTTTTTATTTTCTTACCTCAATTAAATCATGAAGAGCGGAGGGAGCCAGATGCAATATGTAGTTATTTTGCTTGCCTTGCTAGCGCTGGGTGTTGTGTATTATATAGCTCAGAAAAAGAAAACAAGCAGCTCAAGCAATCCTTTGCGCACCACTAGCAGTAATGTGATCTCAATGGACAGTCATCGCAAAGCCAAACAGAGTCCAGGGGAGCAGCCTTGCTCTTCTTGCAAGAAGAAGAATGGAAAGTTGATCTTCTATGCTCAAGACAACGGAACCGTGGTCGGCTTGTGTAAAGACTGCCAGTCTAAGGCAAAAAAAAGAGATATGTTGCCGTTATAAAATAGAAAAATAAGTTGTATTAGCCCGTCCTTTATGATATTATTAACTCTGTTGTGTGGAATACGGTGGTCCGCTGCGGATAATGAGGGAGAGCTCAGATCTCTCCGGAAGAGGCAAGAACACCTGTACGGAAGGAGGAAGTCCTTAATGAATATCCTACAAGCTATTACGCAAGAGCAACTTCGTAAAGATATCCCTAGTTTTCGTCCGGGTGACACTTTGAAGGTGCATGTAAAAGTTATCGAGGGAACTCGTGAGCGTATCCAGTTGTTCGAAGGCGTTGTAATCAAACGTCGTGGCGGTGGAATCAGTGAGACTTTTACGGTTCGTAAAATTTCTTACGGTGTTGGTGTGGAAAGAACATTCCCAATCAACTCGCCTAAACTCGAAAAAATCGAAGTGGCTCGTCGTGGTAAAGTGCGTCGTGCTAAGCTTTATTACCTTCGTGAACTACGTGGTAAAGCAGCGAGAATTAAAGAAATTCGTCGCTAGAATAGTGACAGAGGAGAGGGGCTTGAGTTCAAGCCCCTTTCGCTTTATTTTTTTTTGAAAATATAAGAAAAGCATAAGTTTTACGTTATACATTATTCTTAAATTTCTCGCATAAACGCTTACCGTCCTTAAAAGGACGCTGAGGGCGTTTTAGCTTGGTATACAATGCGTGTGACATATACGCTTGGGGATAAGCTTCTCCGAAAAGGCCTCCTGAAGGAGTTTCTGTGGAGGGGTTTTTGGCAGGAGTTTTTTTGTGTTGTATAGTAAGAGTAGTATTAAGAGAGGACGGTGAACTATGCAGCAGGAACAAAGCGAAACTTTGGAATCAAGCGAGCAGAACCCACGTAAACAGAAAAATGAAGTGCTGGAATGGGTCAAGGCCATTGCGATTGCTTTAGTTCTGGTTATACTGATTCGCTGGCTTTTATTCAAGCCTTTTATTGTAGATGGACCTTCCATGCAGCCTAATTTCCATACGGGAGAACGTGTTATCGTTAATGAAATTTTATACGATATAAGATCACCGCAGCGGGGTGAGGTTATTGTATTCCACGTGCCATCTGAAGGCAGAGATTTTATTAAACGTGTAATTGGTGTGGCTGGAGATACTGTGAAAGTAGAAGGAGATGTAGTTACAGTTAACGGTGAGGTTGTTAACGAGACTTACATCCAAGGCGCTATTGATGCTGCGCATAGTAACAACGCTCTGTATAATAATAAAGATTTCCCAAATGAAAAATTCACGGATGGTACTGTACCAGAAGGACATATTTTCGTTATGGGGGATAATCGCTCGGATAGTACAGACAGCCGGATGATTGGCTATGTGCCGCTGGGTGATATTGTGGGTCGTGCAGATTTAATCTTCTGGCCGATAAAAGATATTACACTGATTAACCATTAAGTTGACAGAAGTCAAAGGAGGTGACGGCAATGGCCATTCATTGGTTTCCTGGTCATATGACGAAGGCTAGGCGGCAAATCGAGGATAAGCTGAAGCTGATTGATGTTGTTATAGAGTTGCTCGATTCCCGTCTGCCGCTTTCCAGCCGCAATCCGATGATTGACGATATTTTGCGGGACAAGCCGAGATTAATTATTTTGAACAAAGCGGATCTGGCGGATCCGGAAATTACTCGGAAGTGGCTGGCTTACTTTAAGGAACAAGGGCATGTTGCCCATCCTGTGGATGCATCTACTGGAACAGGCGTCAAGGAGATTCCGGAGCAGGTCAAGCTGCTGCTGAAGGAAAAAATTGATCGGCAGATCGCAAGAGGAATGAACCCACGAGCTATGCGCGCATTGATCGTCGGTATTCCTAACGTCGGTAAATCAACGCTGATTAATCGAATGGCTGGTAAGAGTATCGCTGCTACGGGTGACCGCCCGGGGGTTACTAAGGGCCAGCAGTGGATTAAAACAGGAGGTAATCTGGAGCTTCTGGATACTCCTGGTATCTTATGGCCGAAGTTTGAGGATCAAGACGTGGGTTACCGCTTGGCAGTGACGGGTGCGATCAAAGAAGAAATCCTGAACATTGAGGACATTGCTTTTTATGCAGTGAAGTATTTGGTGAAGGATTATGGTTCCAGATTTCAAGAACGCTTTGGTATTGAGAAGCTTCCTGAGGATCTTGAGAACCCTGATGAGATCGTCGCAGTTATGGAAGCCGTGGGCCGCAAACGCGGTTGTCTGATTAGCGGTGGACGTGTTGATCTGGAAAAAGCTTCACGTGCTTTGCTGCATGAGCTGCGGGCAGGTAAGCTTGGTCGTTTTACGCTGGAAACACCTTAAAGGCGTTTAAATGAATGGGTATGGAAGAGCCATCCGGAATTTTTCGGGGGCTCTTTTTTTTGCCGATTTGGATCAAATTGGAGTGGTTATTTGTACATGACCATGTGAGCTTTACTATGGTAAGCTGACTTATGTAGTTTATAGAATAAATTATAATTGGCGGTGACAGATTCGTGAGTACGATAGATATGTTGAGTTATGAAAAAGAGGGCTGGGAACAGTCTTATCGCCGTATAGCCGGCGTAGATGAAGTAGGCAGAGGTTGTTTGTTTGGGGATGTTGTTGCAGCAGCGGTGATTTTGCCGGAAGGGCTTATTATTGATGGCGTCAACGACTCTAAGAAGCTTACAGCGAAAAAAAGAGATGCCTTATTCGAGATTATTATGGAGCAGGCGATAGCTATTGGTGTAGGTTATGTGGATTCCCGCATGATTGATGAAATTAATATTAAGCAGGCTTCTCGTCTGGCGATGAAAAAAGCGGTAGAAGGTCTTAGTCATACCCCGGACTATATGTTAATCGATGCTGAAAAAGTAGATCTTCCGTTGCCGCAGCAGGCGATCATAAAAGGGGATGCTAACAGCCAGTCCATTGCGGCAGCTTCGATTATAGCTAAAGTAACAAGAGATAGACTGTGTGAAGGGGTGTGGGAGGAATTATACCCTGATTATGGGATTGCGATACATAAAGGTTATGCGACCAAGCTTCACAGGGAACAAATTACGGCGTTAGGTCCGACACCTATGCATCGGCGCAGCTTTATTGGGAAGATTCTTGCTGAACAGCAAACCCTTTTTTAGAAATATCAGAATATAAAAGACGCCAAAGGCGCTTAAGCTTGGATAAATTCACCGCTCAAAAAAGTCGGATTAATACCGATATAGTAAGAAGAGAGAAAATGGAGGGAGGAGAAACGGTATGAATATCGGAACATTGATCCGCGGATTGCTCGGGGATAATAAACCGGGAGCGGCCAAGTCTTTGGAATTAAAAGAAGGGCAAGTTGTACGTGGTGTTGTTTTGTCTGTATCGGATTCGGGAAAAGAAGCCGTTGTGCAGATTCAAGGTACACCTGTTCGTGCGGAGTTGGAAACACCACTACTGCCAGGAGAGACCCTGAACTTGCAGGTTGGAGCACCCGGAGAAGGCGGATTGCCCGTATTGAAGCCGGTCTCCCTCGGCGAAACGGTGTTAGCTACCCCGCAAAACATGGGCGAGGCGTTGGAATCGCTTGGGCTTACTGACTCCAAAGCGGGTCGGGAAATTGTGTTGGCGATGCAGTCGGGTGGTATTCCACTTACCAAAGAGACAGCGGCGATTCTGGATGCTGTAATGAGTGCGAAACCTGCGGGCGTGCCGACCTCAGAGTGGCTTGATGCAGCTGTCATTTCTGTAAAGCGGGGCCTGCCGGTTACCCCTGAAAGTGTGAAAGGATTGCAGCAGGCGGTTTTTGGTCCGCAGCTTCATCAGCTTTTGTCAGCGCTCGAAGAACAGATTATGATTTGGGCAGGTCAAGTCGCCGGTGAAGAAACAACAACAGCTGAAGCTAAAGCTGAAATGGGTACCCAAACCGGAAAGCTGAATGCTCCTGTAACGACAGGTACAGGCGCTGTGATTAACGGGGAAGCGGTATCAGCAGGTGATGCTGATGCGGAAATGGACCAGGTGGCGGTTAAAGGGACTGGACAACCTGTAAGTAAACCTGCTGAAGGTAGCACTGGTGTTACTACTACAAGCGGAAGTGCTGCTGCAACAGGAGGGGCAATGGGAGCCGGAGTTATTTCTGACGAACCTGCAATTCCTTTGAATTCAGTGAAATCAGAAATATCGGGAAGTGCAGCTGCGAGTACAGCTGAAGCTCCTGAGAATGAAACCGGTATTGTAACTGCTAAGCCACTGGTGCCCGAAGAGGCTGGTGAGGTTGTTCAGCTCTCGAAGAGTGGAAATACTGGTGAACCTTTGGCTGGGAAGACAACTTCTACGATTGCTGCCGGGACTCAGAGTAGTGCCGCTAACACGCAAGGGGACGGGATTGTAAACAATCAAAATAGTTCTAATGGGAGCGAAACTCATGGCAATGAAATGAGTCTAAATAAAGATAGAGCGCAGGGCAGTGTCAGTGGCGCGAATACAAGCGCCACTGGATCAGTTGGGGCAGATAGCCAAGCTGCTGCGGCAAACCAAGCTGGTGCAGCAAGCCAAGCTGCTGCGCCTAGCGGGGCTGCCCTGCTCGCGAAGCTGCAGAGCGTGCTCACCGAGCTGCGCGGCAGCATGCCGCAGCTCGCGAACGTCCCGCCCGCTGACGCGGCGGGACAAGATCCTGCCCCCGCGCCGGCAGCGCCGCGCGGGGAGACCACGGCTGCTGCGGCTTCGCCGGTGCAGCCAGACACCGCCCCACCCGCGGATGCGGAGTCGTGGGTGGGGCGGGTGTTGAAGCTGCTCGGTGCGGAGCACGAGCAGCAGGCCGTGCGCGGCGGCGCTTTGCCGGCCGCGGAGACGGCGCGAGTGGCAGCGGGGACAGCTGCAGCCGCGCTAGGCAGTGTCGGCGGGGAGCAAGCTGCCGACACGTTGAAGGGCGTGCTGCTGCAGCTTATGAGCAGCAGCGAGGTGCCGCCCGCGGTAAAAGATGCCGCGAGCGGGCTAGTGCAGCAGCTGACAGGCCAACAGCTGCTGCTGAATACAGATCGGACTGCTCCCTTCGCGCAGGTTACACTGTTCTTGCCGCTGCAAGGTCCAGATGGGCAGGAAACTGCATCGGTCCATATCCAGTCCAGGCGGGGCCGCAAAGGGGAGCTGGATGCAGCTAACTGTCGATTATGGTTCGATTTGGACATGAAGCAGCTAGGGCAGACATTGGTAGATGTGCAGGTTGTAGATCGAATCGTTAGTCTTAAGCTTCATAATGATCATCCGTGGGTGCTTGAGCTGCTGGAGACGCGGCGTGAAGATATAAAAACTGCAGTAGAATCCATCGGTTATCAATTATCAGGTTTAAGAACCGAACCCTTGCCAGAATTGAATTTACCTAAAGAGCTTGCTGGTTCCAATACTAATAAGTTTGTTGATTATGTTCCTGAGGCTTACAAAGGAGTGGATTACCGTATATGAATGAGCCTGTACAGCCAATTTCACAAGGGCTCAAAAAAGCGGTCGCTCTCAAATATAGTCCCGGACAAAACGAGGCTCCTGTCGTAGTAGCCAAGGGACAAGGCGCGATAGCAGACCTTATTCTGCAAAAGGCTAAGGAGAGCGGGGTTGCTGTTCAGGAAGATGCAGCCCTCGTGGAGGTTCTTTCAAAGCTTGATCTGGACCAACAGATTCCGTCTGAGCTCTATCAGCTGGTGGCAGAAATCCTTAGCTTTGTGTATCAGAGCGATCGTTCCGCTGGTGAACGGGGGCAAGAATGAAAGAGCCATATGTAAGAAAACACTATAACCGCAAAGAGAAAGGAACTGCTGCAGAGAACGGAGCTGTGCAGTACCTATCTTCTAGCGGGTATATGATATTGGAACGGAATTGGCGTTGTCGTACTGGAGAGCTTGATATCATTGCGGAGCGTGAAGACTGTATTGTTGTTGTCGAAGTTCGTAGCCGCAGTGGAGAGCTGCTTCAGGGAACTCCAGAAGAATCGGTGAATGCTCGCAAAATAAACCAGGTTCGGAATACAACACAGGTTTATTTGCATATGAAGGGTTATGAGGAACGGCGGGTTTCTTTTGATGTAATTAGCGTCTTGTTAAATGACGATCTTAGCCTAGCTTCACTTAGTCATATTCGCGAGGCGTTTTAAGAGTAACTCTATATTCTCATGCGATTCTTTATGAATTTACTGCTGTTCTGATAAAAAAGTCTTTACATACCTTCCGCACTGTGGGTCATTTCTCAAAAGAAATGGGTAAACATTAGGAGTAACTTTTTAATGTCATCATGAGGAGGGCTGTCTAGTGAAGAATAAACCTTCTGAAATGCAGGTTAGTTTTACATGCCAATATTGCCAGCAGAAGATTGAAGTGAAATTTAAAGCAGAGCCAATATCTGTCGTCTGTTGCGATAATTGCAATAAGACCTTCACGGTTATGCGGCCCACTATAGCGGAGGAAATATTAATAGATTGGGAAAATGAAGCGTTATTTCAAAAAATCCGGGCTGAAAAGTCGCAAAACAGCAATAGCAGTCTCTTAGCGCTTGTAATTAGAGTTATTGAACTGCTTACATGGCGCGACAAAGGCAATGGACAGGTGGAAGCGATCAAGGAGATGCGTGGCTGGCTTATTGACAATGAGGAGGCACCTCCTTTAGCTGAACTGATTCAGAGTGATGTTAATAAACGTTCGAGTAAGCGGCGCGACTGGGAAAAGTAACATTAACAATAAAGAGGTATTCCGTCATCGCCTCATGACATAGAATGATACGTATAATTTCGTGAGAAATTAGGCGGAAAAGTCCTCGGGGCTCCGAATTTCCTAGGGTTTATGGGTAGTCGGAGCTTTTTTCATACATACTGTCATTAGAATAGGACTAAAAGGAGGGTGCACATGGCTAAGGTTTTTTTTACATCAGATCATCATTTTGGGCATAAGTTGATCATTGATTTTGAATCCAGACCCTTTAACGATGTAGAGCAAATGAATGAAGTTATGATTGAAAGTTGGAATTCGGTAGTGAATCCAGACGATAAAGTATTTCATTTGGGAGACTTTTCTTTTTTAAATAAGGAGGCGACTCGTGCGATTGTGGCCAGGCTGCATGGATACAAAATCCTGATCCTTGGCAATCATGATCGCGGCCGCAGCCGAAGCTGGTGGCTTGAGGCAGGTTTTGATGAGGTTAGTGAATATCCTTTGATTTATAAGGATTTCTTTTTCCTCTCACATGAGCCTATGTACATGAATAAACATATGCCTTACGTAAATGTGCACGGCCATATTCATGGGCAAAAATATGAGGGAAACAATCATTTTAACATTTGTGTAGAGCATTGGAACTATAAACCGTTGACTTTTGAGCAGATTAGGGACTCGGTCGTAGTTAAAGAAGGAGATTGATGTAGGTCTTTAGAGATGCGCTTTCGCCTTTATGTAAAACTTGAATTTCTTATTCTAAAGATAAATTGCTCACAGATTGCGTTAGGACACAACTTCTATAATGTACTTAACAGCTAATATGTATTTGGAAAATAAGGAAGCACCTTTTTTCTTGAAGCTATGACACCCCAAATTAGGGTGTATTTCAGGAGATGAGGTGTTTTTATTATGTATGGGAAAATGTTTAGCGCGTGTCTGTATGGGATTGAAGGGGTAATGATTGGTGTGGAAATCGATCTTGCAAATGGATTGCCGCAGACGAATATCATTGGCTTACCAGATTCAGCAATTCGCGAGGCTGTTGAACGAGTTAGGGCTGCCGTTAAAAATTGCGGTTACCGCTATCCACAGCAGCGTATTACGATCAATCTTGCCCCAGCTGACCTGCGTAAAGAAGGTTCCGCTTTTGATCTAGCGATTGCTTTAGGCATACTGATAACTAGTGGCCAGTTGATTATGCCTTCAGCTCAAGAGATGCTTTTAATTGGAGAGCTTGCGCTCGACGGCAGTCTGCGTCCGGTATCGGGTGTGCTGCCGATGGTTGAAGCAGCGCGTAAAAGCGGGTTTAAAGCCGTTCTGCTCCCGCAGGGCAATGCGGCAGAAGCTGCTTTAATCAGTGGCATGAATGTTTACACCCTCAACCATTTGCAAGCGTTAGTGAATGCTGCTGAACCTGTGGCCAGCTTTGGTCCGATTATAGATAAGCTAGTTCCTATAGAAGAATCTGAAGGATCACTACTTCCTTTTCCTGTATCCGTGAGTATGGGGGCGGGGGCAAAAGAACAACCTCCGGTGCTTGTTCTTTCTGTAGAGCATCTCAAATATAACCCTATATATTCTGATTCTGAGGCTGCTTCTTCCGAAGCGAATGAAATAATGGATGATTACAGTGATGTGCTTGGACAGCAACATGTGAAAAGAGCACTAACTATCGCGGCTGCAGGGATGCATAATATTATGCTTATTGGTCCACCTGGCACAGGCAAAACGATGCTGATTAAACGCCTTCCCAGTATCCTTCCGCAATTGTCGGACAGTGAGGCGCTTGAGGTAACCAAAATTTTTAGTGCGGCTGGAAATTTGAAGGATGCACACAACGGTTTGCTGCGAAGTCGTCCATTTCGTTCTCCACACCACACGATATCTTCTGCCGGATTAATTGGAGGGGGCGGTATTCCCAAGCCAGGTGAGGTAAGTCTTGCACATCGAGGTATTCTGTTTCTGGATGAATTGCCAGAATTCTCCCGGAATGTACTTGAAGTGCTGCGACAGCCCCTCGAAGATGGGGTGGTTACTATAAGTCGTGCCCGAGCTTCCTTTACTTTTCCTGCCAAATTCATGCTCGCTGCATCGATGAATCCGTGCAGCTGCGGCTTTTTTGGAAGCGGTATCTCCCAGCAAAATTGTACCTGTAGTCCTGCCAGGATTGCCCAATATCGGGCAAAAATATCTGGTCCTTTATTGGATCGGATCGACTTACAGGTTGATGTTCCCCGCCCGAAGGAATGGGATCGGCAGGGGCATGTTTTATCGTCAGCAGATATGCGTGCGGAGGTGTTGGCTGCTCAGGCCATCCAAGCTAAACGTTACAAACGACTTGCGATTTCATGGAACAGTGAACTTTCCGGTGCTTCCCTTCGGAAATATGCGAGCCTAAACCGAGAGAGTGCTCAAATGCTGTATGACATTTTGGAGGATTTAGGTCTAAGCATGCGAGCGCATGATCGGATTATTAAGCTATCCCGTACCATAGCTGATCTAGAGGGTGCACAGGATATTTCTTCTGCACATCTCGCGGAAGCTGTGCAATACCGTAATCTGGATCGGCAGGTAATAGCGGAGGAATAAAGATAAAAGAGCAGCGATTCCCGTTATGGGAGAATCGCTGCTCTATATTATGGACCGTTAGTTACGAACACCGCCGAATCATTATTATCCTCTGATGTTTACGGAACGGACCTAGAGGACGTTATTTGCAAGTTTTTAGCCCTTGGAGCGTAGGTTCGGACTCTGGAGACGCTATTCCTTCGGAAGAAGGTTATATTGGGTGATTTTCATTCCGATAGCTTCCATGAGGTCCGATAGCATTCCAAATATGGGATTAAGTTGCGTTTAAGATCAACTATGTCCGTTAGCTACTTCGAATGCGAAATGCCACGTATTCAAACGAAGGTTAGATCGTTTAGTGAATTTCACATACATTTTTCTCTATAATTTCTTACAGTACATTCAATTCTACTTCGATATTGCCACGAGTAGCACGGGAGTAAGGACATGCGCCATGGGCAGCTTCTACCAAAGATGCTGCGGTTTCTCTGTCAACGCCTTTAACCAGCACGTCAAGCTTAACCGCAATGCCGAACCCGCCATCTTCAACTTTACCAAAGCTAACAGTAGCCGTAACTTCGCTGCCTTCAATCTTCACTTTGCCAAGTCGAGCAACCATGTTTAGGGCACTGTCAAAACAAGCGGAGTAGCCAGCTGCAAATAATTGTTCAGGATTAGTACCTTCACCACCGGCACCACCCATTTCGCGTGGTGTACTGATCGTAAGGTTGAGTTTAGGACTTTCTGATTCTATATAACCGTTTCTTCCCCCAACCGCTTTAACTGTTGTTTCATACATCTTTTGTTGAATTGTCATCATAATAAATCTCTCCTATTCATTAATTAGTTTGTGTACAATCTAATTTATCACAATTAATATAAAAGTCAAATTAATTTTTTGCTATTATTATGATGTGTGAGTGAATTATGATAAAATAAAGAGATAAGGCGGGTGAATAAATATGAAAATGAGTGAAGAAGATATGCAGAAAATGACTACAACCCCAGAGCTGCTGATCGAGAATCAGCTCTGTTTTACCATTTATGCTTGCTCGCGTGAGATTACAAAGCTGTACCAACCGTATTTGGATAAGATCGGTTTAACTTACTCCCAATACCTAGTAATGCTTGTGTTATGGGAACGGCAGCAATGTACAGTGAAAGAGATTGGTGAGGCGTTATTTTTGGATTCAGGAACGCTGACTCCGCTATTGAAGCGCTTGCAAGCCGCAGGCCTGATTATACGTGAACGCTCGATGCAGGATGAGCGAAAAGTATTAATCTCACTAACGAAACAAGGCTGGGCACTCCAAAGTGATGCCGTGTGTATTCCCGGCAAAATGATGGAAGAAACGACACTGACTAATAATGAATCCATAGAGCTACTTGATCAGTTTAAAGACTTATTGAATCGTGTTCACGAAGCTAATATCCAAGATAGTAAAAAGTAAGCGTAGTAAGGAGTCAATGCGATCGTTCGCATTTCGGCATGAAATCAAGCGAAAAAATGTGTACAAATCATGAATATATTTAAGGTAAGCGTTTTAAAAACATGTTACACTATTCTGGGTTCCTTTGTATGGCATATAGGTAAATATAAGCTTAGTCTTATAGATTTACACAATGTCTCTTGCAGAAATAGTGCCATTCTTTTTACGAGTGGTAGATCAGTTTCTGCTGGTTCCGGAATAGTGCTGCATGTATAACATCAGCCTATCCCTAACCCCGCGGCAATCAAAACGGAAAGCGAGATGACGACAGGCTGCCTGTTTAGTCACCACGCTACTTTAGGAGGCTACCGCTATGAATATCCACGAGTATCAGGGAAAAGAAGTGCTTAAGAAGTACGGTGTAGCCGTACCGAATGGAAAAGTAGCTTATACAGTGGAGGAAGCGGTAGAAGCCGCAGAGTCACTGAGCACACCAGTTGTTGTAGTTAAAGCTCAGATTCACGCAGGTGGACGCGGTAAAGCTGGAGGAGTAAAGGTTGCTAAGAATATCGATGAGGTGCGTAGTTACGCAACTGAGATTCTTGGAAAGACTCTAGTAACTCACCAGACTGGACCGGAGGGTAAGGTAGTAAAAAGACTGCTCATTGAAGAGGGTTGTCAAATTGTTAAGGAGTATTACATTGGTATCGTAGTTGACAGAGGAACTGGCCGAGTGGTCATGATGGCTTCTGAAGAAGGCGGTACTGAGATTGAAGAAGTAGCTGCAACACATCCGGAGAAAATTTTTAAAGAGATCATTGATCCGGCAGTGGGTTTGCAGACTTTCCAGGCGCGCAAGCTGGCTTACAGCATCTCTATTCCCAATGAGCTGGTAGGCAAAACTGTGAAATTCATGCAAGCGCTATATTTAGCTTTCGTGGATAAAGATTGCTCTATTGCCGAAATTAACCCATTGGTAGTGACTGCGGATGGGAATGTGATGGCACTGGATGCCAAACTGAATTTTGATTCCAATGCCTTGTTCCGTCATAAGGATATTCTAGAGCTGCGGGATTTGGATGAAGAGGATTTAAAGGAAATCGAAGCCTCGAAGTATGACCTTAGCTATATTGCGCTTGATGGCAATATTGGGTGCATGGTAAACGGTGCAGGTCTCGCGATGGCGACTATGGATATTATTAAGTATTATGGGGGCGAACCCGCCAACTTCTTGGATGTAGGTGGCGGTGCAACGACCGAGAAGGTAACAGAAGCCTTTAAAATCATTTTATCGGATGAAAAGGTGAATGGGATTTTTGTTAATATTTTCGGCGGTATTATGCGCTGTGATGTTATCGCTAACGGTGTTGTAGAAGCGGCTAGTCAACTGGGTTTGACCAAACCGCTGGTTGTGCGTCTTGAGGGAACAAATGTTGGATTAGGCAAGCAGATTTTGGCTGGATCGGGACTTAATATTGTTGCTGCTGATTCTATGGCGGACGGTGCCCGTAAGATTGTGTCTCTTGTGCAATAATGGCCTGATTTAGGAAGCCAGTTATCGTATTTGACAATATAAGTAGGGATGTGACTTAAGGCATGAGCATTCTTGTAGATAAAAATACGAAAGTTATCACGCAGGGAATTACAGGATCAACGGGTTTGTTCCATACTAAAGGTGCGCTGGATTATGGAACACAGATGGTTGGAGGGGTAACACCGGGTAAAGGTGGAACATCTGTCAATATCACGCTTGAAAATGGCAGTGAGGTTAGCCTTCCGGTATTCGATACTGTTGTAGCTGCTAAGGCGGCTACAGGCGCAACCGCTAGTGTAATCTATGTACCGCCAGCATTCGCAGCAGACTCCATAATGGAAGCCGTGGACGCAGAACTCGACTTGGTGATTTGTATTACCGAAGGGATTCCAGTGCTTGATATGGTAAAGGTGTCCCGTTATATGGAGGGGCGCTCTACTGTATTGATCGGACCCAACTGTCCGGGAGTTATCACTCCTGGGGAATGCAAAATAGGAATTATGCCGGGTTATATTCATATGCCAGGGTATGTAGGTGTTGTCTCGCGCAGCGGAACTCTAACCTATGAGGCTGTTCATCAGCTGACCACGCGTGGAATCGGGCAATCTTCAGCTGTAGGTATTGGCGGAGACCCTGTTAAAGGCTCGGAGTTTATTGATATTCTGAAGCTTTTTAATGAGGATCCGGGTACAAAGGCAGTCATCATGATTGGTGAAATTGGCGGAACCGCAGAGGAAGAAGCAGCAGAGTGGATTCGTGAGCATATGACTAAGCCGGTTGTAGGGTTTATTGGCGGTGCTACTGCCCCTCCTGGCAAACGTATGGGGCATGCGGGTGCTATTATTTCCGGAGGCAAAGGAACAGCGAGTGAGAAAATTGCCGTACTTGAATCGTGCGGAATCAAGGTCGCTCCTACACCTGCCGAAATGGGCTCAACGCTTGTGAGTGTGCTTGAAGAACGCGGTATTCTTAGCGCATTTACAACGCATTAATTATTTTATATAATTGAAGGAATTCACTCTACGCGAGTGGGCTTCTTTCGTGTATAATTATTTCAGAGGTAAGCAACCTTTTGTTCCTATCCAAGGGATGAAAGGTTGCTTTTTTTGTTTTTTTAACATAGAAAAATATTGAATTAAAAGAAAATATTGCATTCGTCAAATTCATGTTACAAAATAGGGAAGGCTAACCCTTCCATTAAAGGAGAGTAAACTTATATGGAAGAAAAAGATCTGCTGTTTGGTTTTAATGAAGTGGAGGGGATTGGCTGGAAGAGTATCGACAAGATCCGCCGAGCCGGCTTAATGTCAGAACGAGCATTTTCCTGTAGTGCAAAAGATTGGGAAACGATCGGATTGAACAGAAAGCTGTCGAATTATCTTGCTTCCATATATACGTTAGAGTGGATCGCCAAAAGGCGCTTATTAATGGAAGAATGTGCAGTGAAGATGGTAACTGTGTTTGATGCGGCTTATCCTGTTTTGTTGAAGGAGACGACACAGCCACCGTGGATCCTTTATTATCGAGGTCGATTGGAACTGTTATCAACTCCTAGTGTGGCGATGGTTGGCACTCGTGTGCCAACAGCATATGGACGAAAGGTAGGGGAGATTCTCGCGGAGGAGCTTAGTGCAGCAGGTCTAACGGTGGTTAGCGGACTTGCGAGGGGGATCGATAGCATTTGTCATGAAGCGGCGCTAAGAAGCGGTGGAGGGACGATAGCGGTAGTGGCAACAGGGTTGGACAAAGTCTATCCAACTGAGAATATTGAGCTGGAGCGGCGTATCTCTCAAAAAGGGCTTGTCATCACAGAGTATCCTCTTGGAACTAAAAGTCATCCTGGATTATTTCCACAGCGTAATCGGATCATAGCAGGTTTATCACGGGGGACAGTGGTCGTGGAGGCTGACAGTCGCAGTGGATCACTTATTACAGCCGATGCTGCCTTGGAAGCTGGAAGGGATGTCTTCGCAGTACCAGGACCTATTACATCACCTAAAAGCAGAGGGGCGTTAGAGCTTATCAAACAGGGTGCAAAGCTGGTAACCAGTGGATTAGATATTATAGAAGAATATACTTCTTATTTGCCGACAAACGTAATAAAAACAGGGAATAATAGCACTACCGAACAGACAGCAGACGACTTTATGATTGAAAAGAAATTGACAAATGAGGAGTCTCACCTATACCATATACTGCATCAAGGCCCTTTTATATTGGACGATATGCTTGTAAGAACAGGATGGGATTTTGGACATTTGCATTCAGTTCTGTTATCTTTAATCATAAAAAAAGCGGTAACACAATTACCAGGAGCTATTTATAAGGTAATTTAATATAGAGGTGCGAGTGTTAACGAGGAGGAAGAGTCTATGGCAGATGCATTAGTTATTGTCGAGTCGCCTGCAAAAGCGAAGACAATTGGCAAATATCTAGGTAGTAAATATATTGTAAAGGCATCAATGGGACATATTAGAGATCTACCGAAGAGTCAAATTGGTGTTGAGGTGGAGAATGATTTCAGTCCCAAATATATTACTATCCGCGGTAAAGGATCTATATTGAAGGAATTGAAAGACGCTAGTAAAAAAGTTAAAAAAGTTTATCTCGCAGCTGACCCCGACCGCGAAGGGGAAGCAATTGCTTGGCATTTGGCGCATGCGCTGGATTTAGATAATACACAAGAATGCAGAGTTGTTTTTAATGAGATCACCAAACAAGCGGTAAAAGATGCTTTTAAGACACCGCGTAAGATTAATATGGATCTCGTGAATGCACAGCAGGCTAGACGTATTCTGGATCGACTGGTAGGGTACAAGATTAGCCCTCTATTATGGAAGAAAGTCAAAAAAGGTTTATCTGCTGGACGTGTACAATCCGTTGCCGTGAAGATCATTATGGATCGTGAGAATGAAATCTCCGCTTTTGTACCCACCGAATATTGGAGCATAACAGCCAAGCTTGGAATACGGGATTCCGTCTTTGAAGCTAAGTTTCATAAGCTGAATGGTGTGAAAAAAGAACTGAACCAGGAAAGTGATGTTCAGGAGGTTCTTGAAGCCATTAAGAACGCATCTTTTAAGGTGAGTGATGTGAAGGAGAAGGAAAGACAACGTCATCCTTCGGCTCCTTTTACCACCAGCTCCCTACAACAGGAAGCAGCCCGTAAGCTTGGATTCCGTGCCGCTAAGACAATGTCTGTTGCACAGCAGCTATACGAAGGTGTGGAACTCGGTAAAGAAGGTACCGTAGGTTTGATCACTTATATGCGTACAGACTCCACGCGTCTCTCTGTCACCGCTCAGGATGAAGCTAAAGAGCTTATAACAGCTAAGTATGGTGAGAAGTTCTTGCCAGAATCCCCACGGCAGTATTCTAAAAAGGCAGCTGGAGCACAGGAAGCGCATGAAGCGATTCGTCCTACCTCGGCATTACGCGAACCTGAAATGGTCAAAGAGTTCTTGAGCCGTGATCAATTCCGTCTCTACAAGCTAGTGTGGGAGCGGTTCGTATCAAGTCAGATGTCTTCTGCCCTGCTGGATACGCTTTCGGTCGATATTGCTGCAGGTACTGCTACATTCAGAGCTGTTGGTTCGAAGGTTTCATTCCCCGGGTTCATGAAGGTTTATGTAGAAGGCAACGATGACGGAACTACAGATGAAGACAAGTATTTGCCGCCGCTTCAAGCGGGAGATGCTTTAAATAAGCAGGAGATCGAGCCTAAGCAGCACTTTACACAACCGCCTCCACGATATACGGAAGCAAGACTTGTAAAGACGCTTGAGGAGCTGGGTATAGGCCGTCCAAGTACATATGCCCCAACGCTGGAAACCATCCAGAAGCGTGGGTATGTGGCTATTGAAGAGAAAAAATTCATGCCAACCGAACTTGGCGAGCTTGTTATAGAGCAGATGGAGCAATTTTTCCCGGAAATCCTAAACGTTGAGTTCACGGCGAACATGGAAGGGGATCTTGACCATGTGGAAGAGGGCTCAGAAGACTGGGTAAAGGTTCTTGCAGAGTTTTACGAATCGTTTGAGAAGCGTTTGGTGTTCGCGGAAGAAGAGATGAAAGAAATTGAGATTGAAGATGAAGTCTCTGATGAGATCTGTGAGAAATGCGGCAAACCTCTCGTGTATAAGCTGGGTCGCTTTGGGAAATTCCTAGCATGCTCTGGCTTTCCGGATTGCCGAAACACGAAACCGATTATCAAGGATATTGGCGTAACTTGCCCTAAATGTCATGAAGGTAAGGTTGTGGAGCGACGCAGCAAAAAAGGGCGTGTTTTCTATGGCTGCGATCAGTACCCTGGTTGTGATTTCGTTTCATGGGATAGACCTTCTATAAAACCATGTCCATCATGTGGATCTTGGATGATTGAGAAACGTAATAAGCAAGGAACCAAGCTACAATGTACGTCTTGTGATCATACAGAGGCGGTTCTAGACAACGAAGAAGAATTAGCAGATTAATAGTCTCTATGGGAGGAAAATAGACAGTGTCAGATACAGCAAAAGTAACAGTAATTGGAGCGGGTCTCGCAGGAAGCGAAGCCGCTTGGCAAATAGCATCACTAGGAGTACCGGTAAGATTATATGAGATGAGACCCGTAGTAAAGACACCAGCCCATCACACGAATCAATTTGCTGAACTGGTATGCAGCAACTCCTTGCGTGCGAATGGATTAGGAAATGCTGTAGGTGTATTGAAGGAAGAAATGCGGCGTTTGAACTCTCTTGTATTAGGCGCTGCTGACCGACACGCGGTACCCGCAGGAGGAGCACTCGCCGTAGATCGTGACGGATTCTCAGGTGAGATCACCCATACTTTGCATAATCATCCGCTCGTTGAAGTCATAAATGAAGAACTTACGCATATACCGGAGGAAGGGATTGTTGTTATTGCAACGGGCCCACTAACTTCACCGGCATTATCTGCTGAAATAAAAGGGCTGCTGGGTGAAGAGTATTTCTACTTCTATGATGCAGCAGCACCGATTGTTGAGAAAGACACCATTGATATGAACAAGGTATATTTGGCTTCCCGTTATGATAAAGGTGAAGCGGCTTATCTGAACTGTCCGATGACAGAAGAGGAGTTCGACGTGTTTTATGATGCGTTGATTTCTGCTGAGACAGCAGCACTCAAAGATTTTGAGAAAGAAATATACTTTGAGGGCTGTATGCCTATCGAAATCATGATGAAACGCGGCAAGCAAACAGCGTTATTTGGCCCAATGAAGCCAGTAGGACTTATCAATCCGCATACAGGTAAACTTCCTTACGCGGTTGTGCAACTCCGTCAGGATAACGCTGCCGGCACACTTTACAATCTTGTTGGTTTTCAGACCCATTTGAAATGGGGCGAGCAAAAGCGTGTGTTCTCGCTGATCCCAGGTCTTGAGAATGCTGAATATGTTCGTTATGGTGTGATGCACAGAAATACATTTATTAATTCTCCTAAACTTCTGCACCCTACCTATCAGATGAAAGGCAAGGAAAGACTCTTTTTTGCTGGACAGATGACAGGTGTAGAAGGTTATGTTGAATCAGCTGCTTCCGGGCTCATAGCTGGTATTAATGCTGCCCGGGCAGCACTCGGACAGGAAGGACTGATCTTCCCGCAGGATACTGTTCTAGGCAGCATGCCAGCTTATATTACTTCAGCCGATCCAGAGCATTTTCAGCCTATGAATGCCAATTTCGGTCTGTTGCCGAAGGTAGAGAAGAAGATCCGCAATAAGAAGGAAAAGAATGAAATGTTAGCTCATCGCGCTCTGGACAGTCTTGCCGAGTATGCCAACCGTACAGGACTCGCTTATTCGGAGCCGGAGGTTGTCGATAGCGAACAAAGCCCATCTTAAGGAGGCAACTTACAATCATGGTACCCAGCTTTCATGCGACTACAATTTGTGCTGTAAGACATAACGGACAGGCAGCTATAGCAGGTGATGGACAGGTTACATTCGGAGAGAGTGTTATTATGAAGACGACGGCCAGAAAAGTCCGTCGCCTGTACAGAGGACAAGTAATAGCAGGTTTTGCGGGGTCCGTTGCGGATGCTATTACCCTATTCGAAAAATTCGAGGGCAAGCTGGAGGAGCATCATGGGAACCTGCAACGGGCTGCAGTTGAATTAGCGAAGGACTGGCGTCAAGATCGTATTCTTCGGAAGCTTGAAGCTTTGATGATTGTTATGGATAAGGAAGGAATGCTCCTGATCTCCGGAAATGGTGAAATTATCGAACCGGATGATGACGTTCTTGCGATTGGTTCCGGTGGTAATTTTGCGCTGGCTTCAGGTCGAGCACTCAAACGTCATGCACCCAATCTTTCCGCTGCGGATATTGCTAGAGAATCGCTTCAGGTAGCATCTGAAATTTGTGTGTACACTAATTCCAACATTATTGTTGAACAATTATAGACTCAGTGCCATAGAGACAAGGAGGAATTCACGATGGTGAATCAATCGCTTACACCCCGTCAAATTGTAGCCGAATTGGATAAATATATCGTAGGTCAGAAGCAAGCCAAGAAATCGGTAGCTGTTGCGCTCCGTAATCGGTATCGGCGCAGTCTGCTAGCAGAGGAACTGCGTGATGAAGTCGTCCCTAAGAACATCCTGATGATCGGACCTACAGGTGTGGGTAAGACAGAGATCGCCCGGCGTCTAGCAAAGCTTGTTAATGCACCGTTCATCAAAGTGGAGGCTACTAAATTCACTGAGGTCGGTTATGTAGGTCGAGATGTGGAATCTATGGTTCGTGATCTGGTAGAGACTTCTATTCGTATGGTCAAGCTTGAGCGTACGGAGAAGGTTAAGGATCGTGCGGAAGAACTGGCTAATGAGCGGATCGTTTCTATATTGGTCCCTTCTTCTTCCAAAAATAAATCACAAAAGAATCCTTTCGAGATGATTTTTGGAGGGAATTCTGCACAAGAGGACTCTAAAGAAGACACTGAGCAGGATGGAAGTTTAAGTGAACGCCGCCGTGGGGTTAGATTTAAGCTGTTAGCTGGTCAGCTGGAAGATGACATCATTGAAATTGATGTTGAGGATACAGCGCCAACTATGATGGATATGTTTGCAGGTCAAGGTAACGACCAAATGGGTATGAATATGCAAGAGATGTTCGGCAGTTTGCTGCCTAAGCGGACGAAGAAACGTAAGCTTCCTATTCGCGAAGCGCGCAAGGTACTCATTCAGGATGAGGCGGCCAAGCTGATTGATATGGATGATGTGATCCAGGAATCCGTGACTCGGGCTGAACAATCAGGCATTATTTTTATCGATGAAATCGATAAAGTAGCAAGTCAGGGAAAAGGGTCTGGACCGGATGTGTCGCGTGAAGGTGTGCAACGGGATATTTTGCCGATTGTAGAGGGCTCGACCATTATGACGAAATACGGTCCTGTGAAGACGGACTATGTACTCTTTATGGCTGCCGGAGCTTTCCATATTGCTAAGCCTTCAGATTTGATTCCAGAACTTCAAGGTCGTTTTCCGATTCGCGTAGAGCTGAGCAGTCTAACGTTAGAGGATTTCGTTTCTATTTTGACGGAACCGGAGAATGCTTTAACTAAACAATATGTGAATCTGCTTAAAACAGAAAATTTAGAAGTGGAATTCCAGAAGGATGCTATACATGAGATTGCCAAAATAGCGGCTTCAGTGAATCAAAATATGGAGAATATAGGTGCACGGCGTCTTCATACTATTTTGGAGAAGCTGTTAGAGGATCTTTCTTTTGAAGCACCTGAGCTGACTTTGGAGAAAATGGTTATTACCCCGGAGTATGTGCGCGAGAAATTGGCAAGTATAGCTCAGGATCGTGATTTAAGTCAGTATATTCTTTAAAGTGACAAAAAAAACAAAAAATCTATGTATTTTGAATTTGGGCATAACGGATTAGATAAATTACAAATTGGTGTCGTGAAAACGTAAAAATATGTCAAAACATGCAATTAAAAAGAAAATAATGAGTTAAAAATGTAAATAAATAGTAATAAAGTGCTAAAAGCCCTGTCTTTTCTAAAAAGATAGGGCTTATTTCTTATTGTAATAATATACAAATTAAATGAAAATCAATGTATGTGAAAATGCTAAATGTTATTCATTGCGACAGCGTTCGACGGAATACCGTAAATTTTGAGTATTTTTCTTCTTTATTTGTCGAAAGCAAGCAGGTTTTTTGATGGAAGTTGTGGAATTCTTTTCATTATGATAGCTTTGAAAGGAGGAATTGTCTTGGGATTGCTGAATAGTGTCAGTTTTCAACGATTGCAGGGAGGCATTGATGCTGCCTATAAACGACAAAGTGCTCTAGCAAATAACGTGGCTAATCAAGATACGCCCAATTTCAAACGTTCTGATGTTTCATTCGAAAGTATCCTGCAACAACAGGAAAGTGGAATCCAATCTACACTTAGAGCGAAAGTTTCGGATACCCGGCATTATCAATTTGGCAGCAACACAATTGTTCCCGCTGCTGTTGAGAATACTGATGAAACTACCTCTATGAACAATAACGACAATAATGTGGATGTAGATCGCGAAATGGCGTTAAGCGCAGAGAACCAGCTTAGGTATAGTTCTTATGTTGAACAGATTAACAGCCAGATTTCGATGATGCGAGCCGTAATTCAAGGAGGATAAGAGAGTATGAACTTTGGTAGTAGTTTTGGGATCAGCGCATCTGCATTAACGGCTCAACGGTTGCGGATGGATGTAATTTCTTCCAACGTAGCCAACGCTGAAACTACAAGAGCATCCGTGGTTGATGGCAAGGCTGTTCCTTACCGACGTAAGTTGGTTGTTTTGGAAACGAACGAAAGTAATAAATTCTCGAATATACTAAATTCGAAAATGAACAATAGCAATGAAGGGGTTAAGGTGCAGTCGATCATAGAAGATACTTCACCATTGAAACCGGTATACAATCCGAGCCATCCTGATGCGGATGCTGAAGGATATGTCTATATGCCAAACGTAGACATTACCAAAGAAATGGTTGATATGTTATCTGCATCTCGTTCTTATGATGCCAATGTCACGATGCTTAATGCATCCAAGGCTATGGTAAGCAAGGCACTCGAAATTGGTAGATAAATGAATGTTAATTAACTTAAGGGGGGGAAACAGTTGATACAGAATATATCTAATGGGGTTCAGGCTGTACAGCAGCTTGCTATGAAACCGACATCTTCCGAAGTTTCATCCACTCCTGCTAATTCGATGGAGAGCTTTGGCTCTTATCTTGAGGATGCGCTCAATAAAGTGGCTGATCAGGAACAACAAGCTAAGGATATGAGTAATAAATTTGTATTGGGAGAAGTGAACATTGACGAAGTGATGATTTCTTCCCAACAGGCTCTACTGAGTTTACAGTTGACTACACAAGTCCGGAACAAAGTGATTGAAGCCTATCAAGAAATTATGAGAACTCAAATATAATAAATCCTAGCTTAGTTTCGGATGGGGTGACACTGTGAATGAAAGATTTGCCCAATATCGGGAGAAGGTTCTCTTGTATTGGAACAGATTTAGTGGTAAACAGAAGATTTTATTCTTTTCAACATTGTTTATCATTCTAATAATAATCGTAGTTATGACCATGCAGCTTTCAAAAACAGAATATGAAGTAGCATTTCAAGATTTGGACAGTACGGATTCGGCTGGAGTAATGAAAGCCTTAGATTCAGCAGGTGTTTCATACCGATTAAGTCAAGATGGAAAGAGTATTTCTGTACCAAGTACAGAAGCAGCTCGGGTCAAGGTGGATATCGGTTCTCAGGGGATTGTTCAAGGTGGTTCTATCGGATATAAAGTCTTTGATGAAAACTCATCGATGATTGGTACAACAGATAGCGAGTTTAACGTGAAGTACAATAATGCATTAAACGGTGAAGTTGAACAGTTAATGAGACGCATGCAAGGGATTAAAGATGCAAAAGTGCTGATTAATTTGCCTAAAGAGACAGTTTTTGCCTCACAGGCTGATCAGGAGCAGGCATCTGCATCCGTTGTGCTTTCATTTGATCCAGGATTTAGACCTACTCAAGACAATATTGACGGGTATTTCAATCTTGTGAAAACTGCTGTGCCCAATTTGCCAATTGACAACATTACCATTGCAAATAATGAAATTGAATTAATGCCAAGAGCTAAAGGTGGACAGGCTGGTGTCACAAACCAAGTTGAAGAAAACTTCGCTCTTCAGAAAAAATTCGAAGAAGAAGTAAAGAAAAATGTGAAACAATTCCTTAGCACTCTTACCGGTCCTGATAAAGTGGATGTTCTTGTGTTCTCAAAGTTGAACTTTGACAAGGAAAACCGGAAGGAAGATCTTGTTACCCCTGTGGATACAGAGAACATGAAGGGGATTGAGATCAGTTCACAGATAATTAGTAATTCGTATTCGGGTCAAGGAAACACGACTGGCGGAGTGGCTGGCACTGGTTCTCAAGATGTTACGGGCTATCCTTCTGATGCGGGTGCGGATACTTCTACCTCGGAGGAATCTTCTGAAACGAGGAACTACGAAGTTAACCGAATTACTAAAGATGTTATTGCTAGTCCGTATACTGTTAAAGACTTAACCATAAATGTTGCAGTTGAACCACCTTCAGGAGAAAAAACTTTAGATGATGCAACATCAGCTGCAATTCAAAATATTTTGGTGAATATTGTTCGCGCTTCTCTTGCAGATTCAGGTACTACATATACAGACGCTGATTTGACCAAAAAGGTTTCGGTCTACTCGCAACAATTTGGTGGCACCGATGCCAACACCGTTAAAGGTGGTCTCGCTTCTTGGATGATATGGGCTATCGGAGCAGCAGCATTGCTGGTTGGAGCAGGTGGAGGATATCTAATCTACCGGAGTCGTAAACAGACTGTGGAAGAGGAAGATGAAGACATTCCATTGCAGGTTCCTACTGAATTTCCTTCTATTAACTTGGAGAGCGTGACGAATGAAAGTCAAGTTCGTAAGCAATTGGAAAGTTTGGCCAAGAAGAAGCCAGACGAATTCGTAAATCTGCTGCGTACATGGCTTGCAGACGAACAGAGGTGAACTAATGGCAAAGGCTAGCCAGCAGGGACTTAGTGGCCGTCAAAAAGCTGCGATCCTGCTTATCACACTAGGGCCCGAGGTATCGGCGCAAATTTTCAAACATTTAAGAGACGAGGAAATTGAACAGCTGACTCTTGAAATTGCCAATGTTCGCAAAGTGGACAGCAGTGAAAAAGAGTCGATCATGTCTGAATTCCATCAGATATGCCTCGCCCAGGAATATATATCACAAGGCGGTATTAACTACGCTAAAGAAATTCTGGAGAAAGCGCTTGGGTCAACAAAAGCAATGGAGGTCATTAATCGTCTGACTGCTACATTGCAAGTAAGACCTTTCGATTTTGCACGAAAAGCGGATCCTAATCAGATTCTCAACTTTATCCAGAATGAAAATGTACAGACTATTGCACTTGTATTGTCTTATCTGCAATTTGAACAAGCTGCCGCAATCCTCTCCTCGCTTCCTCAAGAGAAGCAGGCAGAGGTGGCGAGAAGAATTGCTGTTATGGACAGCACCTCTCCGGAGGTAATTACGCAAATTGAACGTGTGCTGGAGCAGAAGCTTTCCGCTACAGTAACTCAGGATTATACAAATGCTGGTGGTATCGAATCGATTGTACAAATCTTGAATGGGGTTGACCGGGGGACAGAACGTACGATTCTGGATTCTCTCGAAATTCAAGATCCAGAACTTGCCGAAGAGATCAAGAAACGGATGTTCGTATTCGAAGATATTGTCAATGTGGACAATCGTTCGATCCAACGCATTATTCGTGATATTGATAATGCGGATCTACAGCTTGCTCTCAAGGTTGCCAGCGAAGAAGTACGGGATGTTATTTTCAGAAATATGTCCAAGCGTATGGCAGAAACGTTCCGAGAAGAAATGGAATACATGGGTCCTGTGCGGCTGCGTGATGTTGAAGAAGCACAGACTCGTATTGTAGGCACGATCCGCAGACTCGAAGAGTCTGGTGAAATTATCATCGCTCGTGGCGGAGGAGATGACATCATTGTCTAAGCTGATCAAACACTCCCAGTATGTTCCGGTTGATGTCTTTAAAAGATTGGAACAGGCCCGGCAATATGCGGGCCTAACTGAGGAGCCCGTTCCCGAGGAGACTTTAAGCGAGACTGACTATCATGATCCCGCACGTGAAGAGGCAGAAGAGACGCGTAAGCAAATGCTTAAGGACGCTCAGGATTTTGCTGAAGAGCAGGTTCGGAATGCATCTCTTGAAGCGGAACAGATTGTAGAGTCCTCGAAAGCGGAGGCTGAAGAGTGGTGGAAACAACGGCGTGAGCAGGATGAACATCTGATCGAAGCTATCAAAGCTGAAGCTCATCAGCAAGGTTATGAGGAAGGTGTTTCTCAGGCTGAGGAAGAGATGAAGCATAAGATTGCAGAGATGATGGAAGAAGCGCGTGCTGTTTTGACTGAGGCTTATAAAGCTAGAGAAGTTATTATTCAGGAAGCGGAGCCTTTTTTAGTAGAGTTAAGCTGTGATATTGCAGAAAAAATTGTGGACAAGCAATTAACGATAGAACCACAATTCGCAATGGACTTAATTCGCAAAAATCTGGCTCGTAAGCGAGAACAGGGTTTGATCTCACTTTGTGTATCCCCAGCGCAGTTCGCTTTTGTGAATGCTGCTCGGGAAGAATTATCACTAGCTGTTGATTCACAGGCTGAACTGCAAATCTTGCCCGACTCAACGGTAAAAGACCAAGGATGTGTTATCCGCTCTTCCTTTGGCAGCATAGATGCTCGAATCGACACTCAGCTCGCAGAGATCAAAAAAGAGCTGGTAAGAATTGCGCTGGACACCGATGAGCAGAGAAATGGGGAAGACGATGCTTAATAGCAACCGTTATAAGGAGCAACTTCGTAATCTCGATCCGGTGAGGATCAATGGGAAAGTGACGCAGGTAATCGGTCTAATGGTTGAATCGGAAGGTCCTGACGCAAGTATAGGTGATGTATGCTACATCTACCCTTCTAAAGGAAACAAACCGCTGCAAGCTGAGGTCGTTGGTTTCCGTGATAACAAGGTACTATTGATGCCACTTGGTGAACTGCAGGCGATTGGACCTGGTTGTGATGTAGTGGGCACTGGTAAGCCGCTTAGCGTGCAAGTAGGTTCTGAATTATTAGGAAAAGTACTGGATGGTCTGGGGCAGCCGCTTGATGGCTCTCTCATTCCAGCACGAATGCCACATAGCTCTACCTTTAATATTCCTTCCAATCCACTTAATAGACCGCGGGTGCAGGAGCCCATTAGTATCGGTGTGAGAGCGATTGACGGTTTGCTAACGATTGGCAAGGGACAACGGGTCGGTATTTTTGCTGGCTCGGGGGTCGGCAAGAGTACTTTGATGGGGATGATTGCCCGGAATACATCAGCTGACGTAAATGTTATTGCTCTGATTGGTGAGCGTGGCAGAGAAGTATTGGATTTCATTGAACGAGATTTGGGACCAGAGGGCTTGCAGCGATCCGTAGTAATTGTTGCTACCTCAGACCAACCTGCATTGATTCGCATAAAAGGTGCGCTTATCGCTACAACGATTGCCGAGTATTTCCGCGATCGCGGCCTTAATGTAATGCTGATGATGGATTCGGTCACCCGTTATGCTATGGCCCAACGTGAAGTTGGACTTGCAGTTGGAGAGCCGCCAGCCATGCGGGGATATACACCTTCGGTGTTTGCAAGCTTACCCAAACTGCTGGAACGTGCTGGTACAGGTCCTACAGGCTCTATAACAGCCTTCTACACGGTACTAGTTGATGGTGATGACATGAACGAGCCAATCGCAGATGCAGTCAGAGGAATACTTGACGGACATATCGTACTCAATCGAAACATTGCTAACAAAGGACACTTTCCAGCAATAGATGTTCTTTCCAGCATAAGTCGAGTAATGAAGGATATTGCTCCAGAAGAACAGATTGCAGCAGCGGAGAATGTGAAGCGCCTTATGGCCGTTTACAAGGATTCAGAGGATTTGATTAATATTGGAGCTTATCAGAGAGGCTCTAATGCTCAAATCGACGAGTCGATGGAATTTATCGACAGTATATGGGATTTCACCAAACAAAAGGTGAATGAAAAAGTTACGCTGGCTGAAGTTCAACAGTCTTTAATTTCACAGTTCTCAAGGAGTTGATTCGGTATTATGAGGTTTCATTATACTTTTCAAAAAGTCGTTGACTTGAAGGGCAATGAGAAGACACAGGCAGAATGGATGCTCTCAAGCGCGCTTGGAGAATTGCAGGCACAGGAAAGAAGCCTGGATGAACTCATCTTTCAGCGGAGTGCTATCATGCTATCCTTACAAAATGCCGCAGAGCAAAAGACACCTATGGTTAAGATTCGTGAAATGCAGGAGTATGTGGAATATCTGGATAAATGCATTGCCCGTAAGCATACGGACATTAGCCGTGCACATCAAGAAGTCCAGAAGAAACAAGATCAGTTAAGCACTAAGGTTTTAGATGAAAAAGTATGGTTGAAGGCAAAAGACAAGGCTGAGACATTGTTTCAGCAAAGTATGATTTTACGGGAACAAAACGAACTGGATGAGATGGCAACCGTCCGCTTCGCGATGAAATCCCTCTAACCCGGGAGGTTTCCGCTAGTGGCTAATATTGATAATGATATGGAACTTGAAAATGAAGGGTCAGCGGGGAAATTTGAGCGGTTCTTATTCTTAATGATACCGATTATATTCACGCTAGTACTGCTTGGAGTACTGTTGACGCTTTTTAATATGGACATTCGTAATAATGTACTTGAAGTTGCGAATAAAATTCCTATCCTGGAAAAATGGGTTCCTGATCCGCCTGCAGATCCTTCTAAACCGAAGGAAGAAAGCAAAAAGCAGGAAGTGAGCTCAGCGACAACGATTAAGGAGCTTAAAGCTCAGCTCGCCCAGCAGGAAGAAAACCTGAAGAAGGTTACAGATGAAAAAACTGCCCAGGATACCAAGGTTCAGGCGCTAGAGTCACAGATTGAAGGAATGAAGAAGGAAGCTGAAACCGCAGAGGCAAGCACAGAAGAAGCTGAGGATCCTTATCAGAAACAGGTTTCTGATTTGGCTAAGCTGTATGCGGGCATGAAAGCTTCAAAGGCTGCACCGATCATGGAGAATTTAACTACAGAAGAAATGGTGCAGATCTTCAGTGTCATGAGTAAAGCGAGTAAAACTGCGATTTTGGAAAAAATGGATCCGCAAAAAGCTGCAGATGTAACTATAAAGTTAAAAGAAACTACATCTTCGAGTGACATGGCGATTGCAGCTCTTCAATCTAGATTGAAGAAAGACGCCGGTACAACAGCAACTGCGACAACCAGTACGAATTTGGATAAGGAAAAGTTGAATCAGACCTTCAGTTCAATGACTCCTGCTAATGCAGCATCGTTACTAGGAGAAATGTACAAGATTAGCCCTGATAAGGTTGTGACGATTATGAATACCGTAAGTGATAGTGTTCGTTCATCTATTTTGGGAGAAATGACTAAAAATGATAGCGCGCAAACTGCGAAAATTGTTAATCGTCTGATGGGTGCTAAATAGATAGGGAAAGGAGGTGAAAAATAAATGAGTTTAGTCGTTCAATCGCTTGTGAGTGCAAACACAACTGCAGTAAATGGGAGTACATCGACTACAACGGGCACAACAACGACAGCTGCACCATTTGCTCAAACCCTGGTACAAACCATGGGAGGCAATGCCAACACCTCGTCGACTCCAGCTGAACCCCTATTGGGAAATCTAGCTTCTTTGCTGCAAGGCCTGTTAAAGGAAGTGCAGCCGACTGGAGAAGAGCAAGCAGGGCAAGACACTCAGAAGGGTGATCTCCTTGAAAAACTTGCTGCTGATGTTGAGAAGCTGGATGAAAGTATCAGTAGTGATCCTGCTCTGTTGGTAGCCTTACAGGCTTGGATTCTTCAGGTATCTGCACTTTTATCTGGAAGCCATGCCGCAGAAGATGGCACTGCTACAACGGAAGCAGAAGTGGCTGGAAGCTTGTCCCCATTGGCACAGAATGCTGATACATTGAGATTTGCAGTTCAAGACGACCTGCAAAGTTTAGTTTCTATGATTCAGGAAGCTGCAGTGAGTGGCAATGAGGAAGTAGCAGCTAAGGGAATCAGTTTATTGAATAATTTCACAGCGCTTTTAGAAGAGTCCTCCTCTAACACTAATAAAGGGAAGGGAAAGACAAGCAATGTGAATGCTGCTTCTGTTTCTTCCGTAGAACAGCCTGCTATCACTGAAAGCAAAAATAATCCAACGGATAAAACACTTCAGAATGTGAGCAATCGTTCCGGAGAAGCTGTTGTAGTGAAAAATGATACGGTTGCCAGCTCGCCAGTGACCTCAGGAACTGTGCAAGAAGCTGAAGCAGAGACTGCGAACACGCCGTTAATCAAGACAGGTGTAACCGGGGAAACGAAGTCAACAGAATCCACTCTAGATTCCACGCTAGGAATTACAGCTAACGAAGGGGATCATGAGGTTGTTACTGCGGGTCAGTTATCTCTGCGCGGAGGAATTACAGCACCGCTGAAGGCTGAAGTGCCAGCTGCGCCTGTTCCGGTTCAGCAATTTGCTCAAGAAATGACAGGTTTCATTACAGGCAAATTAGAGATTGTGCAAAAAGGTGGGATCGCTGAAGCGACTATATCCCTTTTTCCAGAAAATCTCGGACAAGTTGATGTTAAGATCACAATGCAAAATGGTCATTTAGTTGCCCAGTTCATGACTGAACATACCGGTGCTAAAGATATGCTGGAGCAACAAATGAACCAGCTTCGCGCTGCATTGCAATCTCAGGGTCTTCAAGTGGAGAAGCTGGAAGTTACGCAAAATAATACCCCACTTAATTCGCAATGGGGGCAGGAAGGACGCCAACCTAATTCCGGAAGTGGACAGCAGGGTAGACGTTCCAAAGAAAGCAGAGAGGAAGCCAGTGATGCCGTTCTTGCCGCAGAGCTGAATGGTGAATGGAAGGACTGGGTTTCAAATGCGGGACAAGAAGATCAGTCCCAAGGTGGATCTTTTTCTGCTAAGGCTTAACTCTAATAACAAACGAAAGAGAGGTGAGTGGTTATGGCGACAACAGTTCCGGTCTCTACTAAAGATCAGTGGAATTATACAACTCCCGACTCTAGTGCACGGACAACGGGTAATTCTACTTTAGGTAAGGATCAGTTTTTGAAGATTTTGATTACTCAGCTGCAAAATCAAGATCCGATGCAACCGATGGAAGATAAAGAATTTATTGCGCAAATGGCCCAGTTTACATCCGTGGAGCAATTGATGAATATCTCTACTCAGCTTAATGCTATGAATCAGTCCCTTGGATCTGTATCCGGGTTGATTGGTAAAGATATTACTTGGACAGACACCGCCACAAAGCTGCCTAAGACAGGTAATGTTGAATCTATCGTTGTTAGCAATGGTATTCAATATGCGGTTGTGGGAAAAGACAGAATTGCTTTAACCGATATTACACAAATTCAGAATGCCGCAGCAACGCCAGAAAGCGGTTCTGGTACAGATAGTAATACTCCGGAGAATAGCGGAGGAAGCGGGGCGAGCATATGAGTGACAGGCTTACTATAGGCCAGCTGTATCCTGCGTCCCTGCATTCTACAACGTTACAACGATCTTCGCTGCCTAAGCAGTCTGTGGCGGGGGAAGCTTCTTTTGAGAGTTTGCTGCAACAGAAACTATTAAAATTCAGCAATCATGCTGCTAAGCGCCTAGAACAAAGAGGGATAGAGCTTGGTAGCGGTCAGCTGGATCAAATTTCATCTGCTGTGGACAAAGCTGCTGCTAAAGGAAGTAAAGAATCCTTGATATTAATGAAGGATTTGGCGTTTATCGTTAGCGTTCCTAATCGCACAGTAGTTACTGCTATGGATGGTAACTCGATCAAAGATAATGTATTTACACAAATCGATAGTGCAATAGTGATTTCATAATAGGCTGGTCCTAACGGAAAGCCGAGGCGGCCGCTGACCGACTGACGCGGTCCCAATTCACTTGGAAAGTTATTAGGACTCTATAATCTGGGAGGACATTAAACATGTTAAGATCAATGTATTCAGGGGTTTCAGGAATGAGAGGCTTTCAAACTAAGCTTGATGTAATCGGTAATAATATTGCTAACGTCAACACTATCGGGTTTAAATCCGGACGTGTTATGTTCAAGGATATTATGAGCCAAACCGTTTCTGGTGTTACTGCACCGGGTGAGGATGGTCAAGGTGGGGTAAATGCGAAACAAGTTGGACTAGGTGTTAGTATTGCTTCTATAGATACCCTACATTTGGCTGGTAGTGCTCAAACCACCAACAACCCAACAGATTTACGTATCGATGGAGATGGTTTTTTTCTGGTTAAGCTTACTGAGGATCAAGATACTGCATTTTTGACCCGCGCCGGAGATTTCCACATTGACGCTGCGCGTAATCTTGTTACCGCTGACGGACTTCATGTTTTAGATTCCGACGGTGGGATCATTCAATTAGGTGACGATGTAACGGCGTTTTCTATCTCTAATGATGGAACAATTGTTCAGACCATGGAAGATGGAACGACTGGAGCTGGGGTGAAGATTGGTGTAGCCAAGGTTACTAACCCATCTGGTCTGGAGAAAATCGGAGGCAATCTGTATCGTATGACACTTAATGCGAATGCAGAAGGCGAACTAGTTCCGACTACAGCGAACAATACAGAAGATGGCACCGGGGCAATCATCTCTGGACAGCTGGAAATGTCCAATGTGGATCTTACCAATGAATTTACAGAAATGATCGTATCACAGCGTGGATTCCAGGCGAATTCCCGTATCATCACAACTTCTGATGAAGTGCTGCAGGAAGTAGTAAACCTGAAGCGTTAATTTAATCAATAAATTCTATATTTTCTTAAATGGTTCATGCGGAGTCGTGGGGGAGTTACTCCTCCCCCTATTTTGTTAGGAGGCCTGTTATGATATCGGTAACAAGATTAAATGGAACACCGATGTGGATCAATGCCCTACTGGTCGAAATGGTAGAAGAAAGCCCGGATACATACATTACGCTCGTAACCGGAAAAAGACTGATCGTTCTCGAAAAAGCCGATGAGGTTATTACGAAGATCCGGGATTATAACAGGGACATAGGCACATATGCTGCCACCATTAAAATCCAGTCAATGGAGGAGCTAACATGAAAAAGATGATGCCGTGGCTCATCACGATATTACTAGCGATTACTCTGATCGTGGTCGCCGCATTTTTACTATTGGACAGGATCTTTCCGAAAGATACGAACGAGGTAAGTGCTGCTGTTCAAAATGTGGAAACAAAACATTTAACTGCAGATGAAATCGTCGAATTGACGGCAGAGATCATTGATATCAAAACAAATCTTGCTGATCCCGATTTTATCCTTCAAGTAGATTTCGCCTTCCAACTGAGTTCTGCGAAATCAAAGGAAGAATTCGAAAAAATAAAAGAGATCAAAATCAAACCAATAATTATCAAGACGCTTGCAGATACCAAACCTGAGGACCTTAATGGAGCGAATGGAAAAGATCAGCTTAGCAGTAAGCTTATTAATCTGATCAATAAGACATTGACTGAGGGCCAAATTACTCAGATCGAAATCACCAAATTCCTTTTGGCTTCTGTGTAGCTTTATTCCTGATAATTCTTTGATAGGGGGGTGATTGAATTGGTTGATGTACTATCACAAAACGAAATTGATGCTCTGCTTGCTGCACTTTCTTCAGGTGAGATGGACGCCGATGAACTTAAAAAGGAAGAAACTCAGAAGAAAATCCGCTCTTATGACTTTAAACGGGCTGTCCGCTTTTCCAAAGATCATATCCGCAGTCTTACACGGATACATGACAATTTCGCCCGTTATCTTACAACGTATTTTTCAGCCCAATTGCGCACCTTCGTTCAGATTAATGTCGTTCAAGTAGAGCAGCTCCCTTATGATGAATTTATTCGCTCCATACCGAAAATGACGATATTGAACATTTTTGAAGCTGAACCTTTAGAGGGCCGCATGGTAATGGAAGTTCATCCAAACATTGCTTTTGCTATGCTGGACAGGTTGCTTGGGGGCTTTGGAACTGCACCTTCTAAGATTAATGCTCTAACTGAGATCGAAACAACGATTATGGAGCGTATCTTTAGTAGATGTTTTGAGAGTCTGCAGGAGGCTTGGAAAACGGTGCTGGATATTCATCCGCGGATGGAAGCTCTTGAGACGAACCCGCAGTTCATGCAGATTGTATCGCCCAATGAGACCATTGCATTAATCTCTCTAAGTACCAAAATTGGAGATACAACAGGCATGATCAATCTTTGTATACCGCATGTCGTTCTAGAGCCTATCATGTCCAGACTTTCTGTTCACCAATGGTTTGTGACAGAGAAGAAGACGCGGGATGAAGATGAGCTACTGGCCATTAGAGCTAGAGTTCATAAAGCGAAGCTGCCGATTGTTGCTGAACTTGGAGAATCGAGCTTATCCATATCTGAATTCCTAGGGCTTAGTGTCGGTGACGTGATTTCTCTCAACAGAAACGTAGATTCTGGACTGTCAATTAAGGTAGGGGAGAAGCTTAAGTTCATCGGAAGTCCCGGAATGGTTAAAGATCGGGTAGCCGTGCAAATAGACGAAATTGTCAATGAAGGAGTTGAAGAATTTGACGAGTAAAGATTATTTATCCCAAGAAGAAATCGACGCCCTTCTGAGACAATCTGCGGAGGGCTCATTAGCTCCTACGGAGAAAACGGTAGATGACTATCTAACACCGTTTGAACAGGATGCTTTGGGCGAAATTGGTAATATAACGTTTGGCAGTGCAGCAACAGCACTTTCCACTTTACTAGGGAAAAAAGTAGATATTACAACCCCTCAAGTTTCGATCATTACACGCGGGGAGTTTGAAATTGCTTTTCCTAAACCGCATGTAGCTGTTCACGTTCAATATGTGGATGGGTTTCAAGGGATTAACTCACTTGTTATTAAGATTAGGGATGCACAGGTCATTGCCGATCTGATGCTTGGCGGTGCCGGCGAACCTAAGGATGAAGAGTTGAATGAAATTCATATTAGCGCTGTGCAAGAAGCTATGAATCAAATGATGGGTTCTTCTGCTACATCGATGTCTACGATTTTTAATCGTTTTGTTAATATCTCGCCTCCGGGTATCGACATTTTGAATATGTCCAGCGGAGAAGGAGTAGGCAGTCTGCCAGACGATGAAACCCTAATTCGTATTTCGTTCCGGCTTAAAATTGGTGATTTGATAGATTCTACTATTATGCAGCTCTTGCCTGTTCAGTTCGCAAAAGATATGGTATCCATGCTACTTGGTGATGTTAGTCCGGCAGAGGAGGAGGCAGCGGTCACAATGGCTGAAACACCTGCTATGACTAATTCTGCGGAGACACCACCTCCAGCACCTCCGGTGCAACAGGCGCCCTCACAGCCCGCAGGAGGAACGCAACCACCATATCCACCGCAGGGTATGCCAGCGTATCCAGGGATGCCAGAAGGCGGGTATTATTATCCTCCAGCGGGTATGCCAGCGTACGGAATGCCTGGGATGCCACCATACGGTATGCCACCGCAAGGGATGCCATATGGACAGACACCACCGCTTAATTCTGAGGCAAATCGCAATGTAAATGTACAGCCTGTGCAATTTGCAAATCTGAATGGTGGGGCCTTTGGTCATATTGATGAAAATAATTTAAATTTATTGATGGACATACCGCTTAGAGTAACCGTAGAATTAGGAAGGACCCAGAAGCAGATCAAAGATATTTTAGAAATGTCACAAGGCTCAATTATTGAGCTGGACAAGCTCGCAGGTGAGCCTGTAGATATTTTGGTTAACAACAAGCTTATTGCCAAAGGTGAAGTCGTTGTTATCGACGAAAACTTTGGCGTACGCGTTACGGATATCGTCAGCCAGTGGGACCGAATTCAGAAATTACAATAAGCATACTTAGGGAGGATTTTGTAAAAATGGCTAACCGAATTCTAATCGTGGACGATGCAGCATTTATGAGAATGATGATCCGTGACATTTTGTCGAAAAACGGATTTGAAGTAGTGGGCGAAGCTCAGGACGGTTCTCAAGCGATAGAAAAATTCAAGGAACTGCGTCCGGACCTCATCACGATGGATATTACTATGCCTGAGATGGACGGAATCGCCGCCCTGAAAGAAATCAAAAAAGTAGATCCGGCTGCAAAGGTTATTATGTGTTCAGCCATGGGCCAGCAGGCTATGGTTATCGATGCAATCCAAGCAGGAGCTAAAGACTTTATAGTGAAGCCTTTCCAAGCTGACCGGGTTATCGAAGCTATTAACAAAACGTTGGGCGTGTAGGATAAAGTCATGTTATATTCCGAAACGCTCGGAAGCAGTAACACCCTGCTGAATTTGTTTAAAGTTATTATTGTCCTGGCGATAATCATTGTACTTATAGTGGTACTGATTCGTTTTCTTGGACGACGTAATCAGACCTTTATGAGCAACCGTTCTATAAGAACGCTTGGTGCAATAGGGCTTGGACCTAATAAGTCGATGCAGGTTATCGAACTGGGAAGCAGTCTTTACTTAATCGGGATTGGTGAAAATATATCCATTTTGGATAAAGTCACCGATCCGGATGAGGTAGCATTGATCATTGCGGCATTTGAGGATCAGTCCTCTAACCAGAATAATTTCCTCGCACCGCTTATTGCCAAGGTAAAGGTAAAGCTGCGTGGGGAGGTTCCATCTCAGGAAATTGAACTTAGTGAAACATCATCTTTTTACGAGACTCTGCAATCCAAGCTTCGTTCTGCACCAGAGCGTAAAGAGAAAATGGAAGAGCTGCTTCGGGATGATGTTACTAAGGATGAGTCGAGGAATATATGAAAAAGAAGCTAATTCTTGCTATTCTGCTGTTCGGTATTATCAGTGTGGTTATGATGACGCCGATACATGCTGATCCTATACCTAATGTTAATATTCAGGTCGGTAATGAAGGTTCAAGCAGTGGTACCAGTTCCATATCAATTCTTCTTCTTGTAACGGTTCTGAGTATTGCTCCGGCGTTTCTGGTTCTTATGACTAGCTTTACTAGAATTGTAATCGTATTAGGCTTTGTGAGAACCTCGCTGGGTACTCAGGCTATGCCTCCAAACCAGGTGCTGGTAGGACTTGCTCTGTTTCTGACCCTGTTCATTATGTCACCAACGCTGGCCACAGTGAATGAAAATGCGTTGCAGCCGTATATGAAGGGGACAATCACACAAACTGAGGCTTTTGATAAAGCTGCTGATCCGATGAAAGAATTTATGTTTAAACAGACGAACACCAAAGATCTTCTGTTATTTATGAAATACACCGGTTATACCGGATCTACTAAACCGGCTACATACAGTGATATTCCACTGACGGTGATGGTGCCAGCTTTTGCAATTGGCGAATTGAAAAAGGCTTTTACAATGGGCTTCTTAATTTTCATACCATTCCTGATTATTGATATTGTTGTGGCGAGCACACTGATGGCCATGGGGATGATGATGCTTCCCCCGGTTATGATTTCATTACCTTTTAAAATAATGCTCTTCGTACTGGTAGACGGCTGGTACTTAGTCATTAAATCACTACTTCTTAGTTTTAACACCTGACCTAAAGAGGAGGCATGAGGGATGAGTACGGAGTTTATAATCGGGCTAGCAAGCCAAGCCGTATATTTAGTGCTGGAAGTCAGCGCACCCATGCTGATTCTTGGTCTGGTGGTAGGGCTAATAATCAGTATTTTTCAGGCTACGACACAGATTCAGGAACAGACGCTAGCGTTTGTTCCCAAAATCGTCGCAGTGCTATTGGCTTTATTGCTATTTGGTCCGTGGATCATCACGAAGCTGATTGACTTTACAAGCCAAATTTTGGGTAATCTCTATATGTATATTGGTTAATCAATGAACATGGAGACCATACTGCAAAGTTTACCCGTCTTTTTGCTTATTTTTTGTCGAATAACCGCTTTTTTTGTTGTCGTTCCTGTATTTTCTTCACAAGGAGTCCCGACAACCTTTAAGATTGGCATTTCTTTTTTTGTAGCATTGGTTGTCTTTAGTGCTAACGGAACAGGGCTTACGATCCCGCAGGATTTCAGTTATATTTTGCTGATTGCCAGAGAGGTATTAATAGGATTATTGCTAGGTTTCGTTGGATATTTGATGTTTATGGCGATTCAGACAGCAGGTTCATTTATTGATATTCAGATTGGCTTCGGTATTGCTAATGTTATCGATCCTATGACTGGAACGTCTGCACCAATTCTTGGTAATTTCAAATATATGATAGCCCTGCTAATGTTTCTGAGCATGAATGGTCATCACCATCTGCTAGATGCTATTGTGTACAGTTATAAATGGGTTCCTATGAATAACGATTTATTTCTAGGCATGATTGACGGTAGTTTATCAGAGTTTCTGGTTCGAACATTTGCTCAGTCCTTTGTACTCGCTTTTCAAATGTCGGCTCCTTTAGTAACTGCGCTGTTTCTGACTGATGTTGGCCTTGCTTTCTTGGCGAGAACGGCTCCGCAATATAATGTATTTGTTATTGGGGTTCCGCTCAAAATCATTATAGGTCTTGCACTGCTTTTAGTGCTGATGCCTGGTCTGGCTGTGCTGTTTCAGAATCTCTTCGATATCATGTTCGAATCCATGGAGAATTTATTGAATCTCATGGGGAAGAGTCCGTAGGTGACCGTAAGGGGAGCGTATTATGCCTAAGACGAAGCGGTATAGACTGGATCTTCAACAATTCGCCGGTGAAAAGACGGAAAAAGCAACCCCGAAGAAACGGCAAGATGCTCGTAAAAAGGGTCAAGTAGCCAAAAGTGCTGAGCTATCCGGTGCAGTTGTATTGTTATCAGCAGTAGTTAGCTTGATGATGTTTGGTGGTTTTATGAAAGAACGCTTCATGAAGCTATATATGGATGTATTTCAGAATCAAATGACACTGGAGGTTACTCCTGAGAATATAACGCTGCTATTTAATCAATATGGACTACAAATACTGATTTTGCTAGCTCCATTACTTGGAATAGTTTTTGTTATGGCGCTGGTAAGCAATCTGGCGCAGGTGGGCTTTATGACCACGGGAGAGGGGATCACCCCTAAATTCAGCAAGCTTAATCCGATAAAAGGGTTCAAAAATATTTTCTCCATGCGTTCGTTTGTCGAGTTCCTGAAATCCATATTTAAGCTTCTAATTATTGCTTATCTGGTATATAGCACTTTATGGGGAGAAAAGAAGAACTTTGCATCCCTGTCGCATATCAGTGCGGAGGGGATTTTTAAATTTGCGGCCAAGCTGACGATGAGTCTTGGTTTGAAAATCGGGGCTGCCCTATTGGCTATGGCTTTTCTGGACTACATGTATCAGAAGTACGAGCATGAAAAAAGCCTGAAAATGTCCAAGCAGGATATCAAGGATGAATACAAAAAAATGGAGGGTGACCCTCTAATCAAAGGTAAGATCAGGGAACGCCAACGTAGAATGGCCATGCAGCGTATGATGCAGGAAGTTCCAAATGCGGATGTAATCATTACGAATCCTACGCACTTTGCTGTTGCGCTTAAATATGACGGTACCAAGATGGAAGCGCCGCAGATTATAGCAAAGGGTCAGGATTATGTAGCACTTCGCATCCGGGAGCTGGCTAAAGAGCACGGCGTCGTGACTATGGAAAACAAACCGCTGGCACGGGCATTATTCCAAAGGGCAGAGATTGGAGATGTCGTTCCAAATGATCTGTTCCAGGCTGTGGCTGAAGTGCTGGCATATGTATATAAGCTTAAAGGTAAGAGGAGATAAGGCGGGGGGGTTAGGACATTGAAAGCTAAAGATTTAACAGTTTTGCTAGGCATCATCGGGATCGTGCTTATGATGATTCTGCCTATCCCGTCCTGGCTATTGGACGTTTTGCTTGTTATTAACATCTCAATCGCATTAATTATCATTCTGGTTGCTATGAATACGAAAAATGCACTCGAATTTTCAATTTTTCCTTCACTGCTCCTAGTAACCACACTTTTTCGTCTGTCACTTAACATCTCGACTACAAAACTGATCCTGACTTACGGAGATGCCGGTTCAGTGGTATCTACTTTCGGTAGCTGGATCGCTGGCGGACAGATTGCGGTTGGATTTATCGTGTTTCTGATTTTGGTAGTAGTACAGTTTATTGTTATTACCAAAGGTTCAGAGCGCGTAGCTGAGGTAGGCGCTAGATTTACCTTGGATGCGATGCCCGGTAAACAAATGAGTATTGATGCCGATCTTAACGCAGGCATGATTAACGAAACCCAGGCACGTGAGCGCCGGCGTAACGTAGAACGCGAAGCGGATTTTTTCGGAGCCATGGACGGTGCAAGTAAATTCGTTAAAGGAGACGCGATTGCGAGTATTATCATCTTGCTGATCAATCTCATCGGTGGATTTATTATCGGTATGATGGTTCACGGGATGGACTTTGCTACTGCGTTATCCACTTATTCTGTATTGACCATCGGGGACGGTCTTGTCAGTCAAATTCCAGCTTTGCTTATTTCGACAGCAGCCGGCTTGATTGTTACTAGAGCTTCTTCGGAAGGTAATCTTGCAGAAGAGCTGACAGGACAGTTGTTGTCCTATCCGAAATTGTTGTATATTGTCGCAGTTACGGTAGCTTTTCTTGGACTCTTTACACCCATACATATGATTACAACGCTCCCATTGGCCGGATTGCTGGCTTTTGCAGCCTACCGTATGGGACAAAATTTAAATAAGAAACAGATTGCCGAAGAGCAACTTGTTGAAGAGAAGCAGATTGAAGAGGTACGAAGTCCGGAAAGTGTCATTAATTTGCTGTCAGTTGATCCCATTGAATTCGAGTTTGGTTATGGTCTTATTCCTTTGGCGGATACAGGTCAGGGAGGCGATCTGCTAGATCGTATCATCATGATTCGACGGCAATGTGCCCTAGAAATGGGTCTTGTAGTACCTGTTATTCGCATTCGCGACAATATTCAACTAAAACCGAATGAATATGTCATAAAAATTAAAGGAAATACAGTTGGCGGTGGTGAATTATTACTTAATCATTACCTTGCAATGAGTCCAGGATATGATGATGAATCTATAAACGGTATTGAGACCATCGAACCATCCTTTGGGCTTCCAGCATTATGGATTGATGAATCGGTTAAAGAGCGGGCTGAATTGTCCGGCTATACTGTAGTAGACCCTCCATCTGTTGTCGCAACACATCTGACGGAGTTAATCAAACGTCATGGACATGAGCTGATAGGAAGACAAGAAACTAAGATGCTGGTGGACAACCTTAGGGATAATTATCCAGTGCTCGTCGACGATCTTATTCCTTCCGTATTGGCGATTGGGGATGTGCAGAAGGTTCTTGCTAAGCTGCTTCGTGAAAAAATATCGATCAGAGATTTGGTTACGATTTTTGAGACATTGGCGGATTATGGGACATACACCAAGGATCCTGATATTCTCACTGAATATGTTCGTCAGTCCTTGTCCAGACAGATTACCCAGCAATTCTCACAAGTAGGAGAGACGCTGAAAGTCATCACGGTGGGGCCTAATCTTGAAAAGAAAATTTCCGAGAGTGTGCAGCAATCTGAACAGGGAAGTTATTTGGCACTAGATCCAACTTCGACACAAACGATCTATCAGCGGTTAAGTGAACAGATTAATCGATTGCTGCAGACAGGGCAACAGCCAATAGTGCTCACATCACCAACCATTCGTATGTATTTGCGGCAGGTGATTGAACGAACGATGCAGGATATTCCTGTACTGTCTTATAGCGAGCTAGAGCCTAACATTGAAATACAAAGCGTCGGAGTGGTGAATTTATGAGAGTGAAGCGTTACGTGGTCGATTCGATGCCTGACGCCATGCTTTCCATTCGCAACGAGCTTGGGAGCGAGGCCGTCATTTTAAGTACAAAGGAAATCAAAATCGGCGGATTTTTAGGGTTATTTAAGAAGAAAAAAATAGAAGTTGTAGCAGCAGTAGAAAAGGCAGAGAAGAATAATGTTCCAAAAAAGCCGGCTGCGCCAGCGATGAACATTCCACGGAGTGCAGTACCACAGGCTTATCAAAAAGCTTCATCTGCTTCCACTACACCTTCAACACCTTCTATACCTTCCGTACCTTCTGTTTCATTAGAAAAGCCAGAAGAGTCACGGACGTTTGCAGAGATTGCTGCAGCCTTATCGGAAGCTATCAATGTACAAGAATCGATAGCCAAGCATCCGGAGCCAGAACCTGAGCAAAAACTTCCTGAATTAAATCTGGAAGATGCACCTTCTATATCAGCGTTGTATGAATCATTAGGATTAGAACAATCGCCAGAGGTTGCCACTGCTCTCGAAAATGATGTTCTTCGTGAGATTAGAGATATGAAGCTCTGGATGGAGCGAATTGCCAGACAATCCTCAGGTGGAAGAGAACTGCCAGACAGTCTGCAGGAGCTACGGGATCTTTTATTAGAGCAAGAAATGGATGCTGTGCTTGTTGAGGAATGGATCAGTAACATCTCGGAACGTTGGGTGGATGAAGGGCGTACTTGGGGACCAGAGAAATTTATGGGATCTCTTAAAGAACAGATTGATGGTTTCCTGACGGGACGAATTGCTGATGGAATTGCCCGGGATACTCAAATTGTATATATTGCAGGACCCACTGGAGTTGGAAAGACCACAACCATAGCTAAGCTTGCGGCAGAACAGCTATTTAAGCACGGACGCAAGGTAGGTTTTATCACCTCCGATACGTATAGGATCTCAGCTGTTGAACAGTTGCGAACCTACGCTGCTATCCTCAATGTTCCACTGGAGGTTGTCCAATCGCCAGGAGATTTGCAAAGAGCACTCTTTCGCTTGGAGAGTTGTGATCTAGTATTAATGGATACAGCTGGCCGAAATTATCGCAATGATATGCTAGTAGCAGAACTGCAAAGCTTGCTTGCGAAGGAATTGAGAAGTGAAACCTATCTTGTGCTTAGCCTGACCTCGAAAAGCCGTGATATGAAACTTATTGCAGAGCATTTCGGCAGATATAGGCTGGATAAGGTTATTTTCACAAAGCTGGATGAGACGGGGAGTTACGGCCCGCTCTTTAATGTCCTGAATGACTTCCCGCTTACCTTGTCTTATATGACCGATGGTCAAAATGTTCCTGATGACCTGCTTATGGCTACCAAAGGACAGCTGAGTGAGTTGCTTCTTGGAACAGGTGAAACATGATGGATCAGGCACAATCCTTAAGACAGCTTGTATCCAGTCAGGATTCTAAAGTAGCTGTAAGAGGGGGATCATCCGCCAGGATCATTACGGTGTGTAGTGGTAAAGGGGGCGTTGGTAAGTCGAATTTTACACTTAACTTCGCTCTAACTTTAAAGGCTATGGGCAAACGGGTTTTGCTGTTCGATGCAGATATCGGCATGGCTAATATAGATGTGTTGATGGGCGTATCGGCGAGATATAATCTTTATCATTTGTTAAAAAGAGAAGCGGATATCGAGCAGATTATTCAATACGGTCCGAATTCGCTCCCTTTTATAGCAGGTGGCTCTGGAATGGATGAGCTATTCACGCTTTCAGAGTCTGATCTTGATTATTTCACAAATCAGATAACACTTATCGCGGACAGCATGGATTATATTTTGTTCGATACTGGTGCTGGATTATCTAAGGAAACGATGAAGTTTATAACTTCTGCCGACGATTGCCTAGTGGTTACTACACCAGAACCAACAGCTATCACAGATGCATACGCATTAATGAAGGTTGTGAATCGTTCCTATCCTGAGACTTCCTTTAAATTGATTGTGAACCAGGCAGGTGATGAAAGGGAAGCCATAGCGACAAGCGATAAGATCCGAATGGCCGCCAGTCGTTTTTTGCAATTAGATATTTCTTATCTTGGTCATATAAGCTCAGATGCCCATGTAGTGCAAGCTGTCAAAAGGCAAACGCCATTCACATTGGCTTTTCCAAACAGTATTGCTGCAAAAGATATACATCGGCTTGCCCTAAGTTATTTGACCATTGATTCTAAAAAGACCACAAAAGTCCAAGGGATTAAAGGCTTTATCCATAAATGGTTAAAGCGGAGTAAATAGTTGTTCTGAATTTGGGACAGAGGTGGAAATGATATGAAGCCATATAAAGTATTGGTTGTTGATGATTCGGCATTTATGCGCAAGATCATTTCCGATTTAATTGAAAATGACGCTGACTTTCAGGTGACGGCAACAGCAAAAAACGGTCGTGAGGCTATCGAAAAAATCAATGAGCTTCGTCCAGATCTGGTTACTATGGATGTAGAAATGCCAGAAATGAACGGCCTGGAAGCGCTGAAAATAATAATGGCCTCAGACCCTCTGCCAGTGATTATGCTGTCAGGGATCAATGAAGAGGGTATGAAGGAAACCATTCTTGCACTGGAATGGGGCGCTTTTGATTTTATTCGTAAACCTTCGATTACCAACTCTCAGGATATCATGGGAGTGGGAGAATCCTTAAGGGAACAAATGAAAGAGGCTATGATGGCCCGGGAGCAGCGAGAAGCACGTGCTTCTGCATTTAAGTTGCCAGACATACCGCCAGTAGAAGTCGTACCGCCAACTGTACCGAGAGTGATGCCCGGCAAACCCAAGGTAGAACCTAAAGCTTCACTCAAAAATGAAGTGACCAAAAAACCGCGGGTGAAGCAGCCGTTAGATCATACTGTTCCTAAAAGAGCAGCCAAACCATTAATCTCTACTCCACCACCTTTATCAGAAAAGAGTAATGCAAGGTCAAGAGTAGAGAATAACGCTACCCCACTAAAACCGTTGCCTAAACCTAAAGTGGAAGTGTCTTCTGACGCTCCTGCAAATCCTCAGGTCCGGAAGTATGGGAGTAATGATCTACAAAAGTTGGTTGCTGTGGGGTGCTCTACAGGTGGACCACGTGCTTTAAAGGTATTTCTGGAGAAGATTCCTGAGGATTTTCCAGCGCCTATTGTTATCGTGCAGCATATGCCGCCTAACTTTACCAAATCACTAGCTCAGCGACTGAATACCTTCAGCCCGTTAGAAGTGCTTGAAGCTGAGCAGGGGATGATATTGCAAAAAGGAGCTGCTTATATAGCACCTGGAGGCTATCATTTACAAGTTGTCCCATCCTCTAGAGGGCAATATGCGGTTGTACTCACAAAGGAAGAGGCGCGTAATGGCCATCGACCTTCTGTGGATGTTTTATTTGAATCATTGCTGCCGCTCACATCGTTAGAACGTCATCTGTTACTAATGACAGGGATGGGTAGTGACGGGGCAAGAATGATGAAGTCCTTATACGACTCTGGGGTAACCTCAACCTTTGCTGAAAGCGAAGAAACTTGTGTCGTATATGGAATGCCGCGATCTGCGGTGGAATTACAGTGCGTCCAGCACGTACTGCCTTTGCAAGAAATTGCTCCAAGGCTGGTGCAAGCTGTTAAATAACAGAAAAGCGAACTCAAAGGGGAGGTGCTCACTGATGGACATGAACCAATATTTATCCATGTTTATTGATGAGTCGAACGATCATCTGCAGTCATTGAACGAGAGCATGATGGGGCTGGAAGCGAATCCTGAGGACATTAGTATTGTGCAGGTAATATTCCGCTCTGCACATACCTTAAAAGGTATGGCAGCAACTATGGGCTTTGAAGATTTGGCTTCACTCACACACCAAATGGAAAATGTTCTTGATTTGGTACGCAACAACAAACTGCGCATGCAGGATTTCATTTTTGATACGTTGTTCAAAAGTTTGGATGCCTTGGAGTCTATGGTTGAGGATATTACGGGAGGAGGCGAGGGTAAAGCGGATGTTTCGTCTATCGTCTCCTCCTTACAGGCTATAGTCCGGGGAGAGATTCCTGTTGCGGGTGGTGAGGCAGCTTCTGTCTCAGGACCTGCTGCACAAGCGGTTGAAACCCCGATTCATTTAGATGAGTTTCAATTTTCTGTTCTAGAACAGTCGATTCAAGAAGGACATCAAGTATTATATGTGGACGTAACCATTCGCAAGGATTGTCAGCTTAAGGCAGTACGTGCATATATGGTGTTTGATCTTTTGGAGCGTTCAGGTGAAGTGGTTAAATCCTTCCCATCCGTTCAGGATATTGAACAAGAGAAATTTGATCAAAGCTTCTCTCTCTATTACATAACTCAAAAAAGTGCTGATCAAATTCAGGCTATGATTCTAAATCTGTCTGAGATTGACAAGGTATCGGCAGTAGCATTGGATCAAGATTCTCTGCAACAGCTGGGTCAGGAAGCAGCAGCAGCCTCTGAAGTGGCAGCCACGACTACTGAGGCGCCAGCAGCAGCTGTACCTGCCGCTTCTGCCGCTAAACCACTGCCAACCAAAGAAGAGGGTAACAAACCTGCAACTCACAAAACAGGTGGGGCACCGTCACGTACCATTCGTGTAGATATTGAACGTTTGGACGTGTTGATGAATTTATTCAGTGAACTTCTTATCGACCGTGTTCGTTTGGAACAGCTGGCTTCTGAGGTTCAAAACGGTGATCTCACGGAAACGGTTGAGCATATGGGCCGGGTAAGTGGAGATCTCCAGAATATTGTAATGAAGCTGCGGATGGTTCCAGTAGATACAGTATTTAACCGATTCCCACGTATGATTCGTGATCTAGCCAAGTCACTAGACAAAAAAGTAGATCTTATCATCACCGGAGCAGAAACTGAGCTAGACCGTACGGTCATTGATGAAATCGGTGATCCGCTGGTGCATTTATTGCGTAATGCAGTTGACCATGGTATCGAATCTATTGCAGATCGTGTTGCTGCTGGTAAGTCGGAGACCGGAACGGTCTATTTGCGGGCTTTCCACAGTGGTAATCACGTCTTTATTGAGATCGAGGAAGATGGAACAGGGATTTATCCAGAGAAGGTTCTGAAATCTGCTGTGAAGAAGGGTGTTATAACACAAGAGCAGGCAGCCAGTATGTCGGATGATGAAGCTTTTCAGTTGTTGTTTGCACCAGGTTTCAGTACAGCAGAGGTCATTTCTGATGTTTCAGGCCGCGGGGTAGGGCTGGATGTAGTGAAATCTAAGATATCTTCTTTAGGCGGCAATGTAACGATTTATTCGTCTCCAGGTAAAGGAACTAATTTCTCAGTGCAGCTGCCTCTTACTCTATCTATCATTGCTGCAATGCTTATCCGTTTAGGCTCTGAGAAGTATGCCATTCCTTTGACCTCCATAGTGGAAACCGGAATTGTGAAGCAATCCCAGATCCGTACAATTCATGGCAATAAAATGGTGGAATTCCGTGATTCGCATATTCCACTGGTTTCTCTTAGCCGCCTCTTCTCGGTGCCTGATTATGATGAGAGTACTGAAGAAGAAACAGAGATCGTGGTTGTGCGTAAGGGAGAAAGGCTAGTTGCCTTAGCGGTACAGGATTTTATTGGCCAGAACGAGATTGTGATTAAGAATCTGGGTAAATATTTGCCTGATGTACAAGGAATATCTGGCGCAACCATTCTTGGTGATGGTCAAGTAGCACTTATTATTGATCCCAACGCTTTTATTAAATAACTAGGATAGAACAGGGAGGTTCATTCCATGGCTGAAGATATTAAAGTGATAGTGTTCAAATTAGGCGTAGAGGAATATGGAATTGAAGTTGAGAAGGTACAAACTATTGAGCGCATGATGCCCATTACTCGTGTACCTAAGACCTATTCATTTATCAAAGGTGTAATTAATTTACGTGGTGTTGTTATTCCTGTAATTGATTTACGGGGCCGTTTCGGCATCGAAGAGGCTGAACACACCGATCAGACAAGAATCATCATCGTATCTGTTAATGAAATGGAAGTAGGCTTCATTGTAGACTCTGCAAATGATGTTATAGATCTGAACAGAGATTCTATTGATACACCTCCTGATGTTGTTGGCGGCATCAAGGCGAAGTATTTGGATGGGGTGGCCAAGATTGGAGACGAGCGCTTACTGATTATGCTCAACTTGTCAGAAGTGCTTAACAAAAGCGAAATCGTTCAATTAGAAAGCCTAGAGGGCTAACCTGTGGAATTATTTAAGCACTATAAGGATTTCAAAATGGATGTGCTTAAGGAAGTTGGGAACATTGGAGCTGGAAATGCAGCCACCGCATTATCACAGCTCTTGAACAAGCCGATAGATATGGCTGTTCCTAAGGTACAGCTCCTTAACTTTGAAGAAATTACTGATAAAGTTGGCGGAGCCGAAGAACTAGTATATGCGGTGTTTCTACGTGTGGAGGGTGAAGCTCCAGGTAACCTGTTTTTCATTCTGTCACCAGAAGCGGCAATGAACTTGCTTAGTCGTATTGCAGGCATTGAGCTGTCGAGTGATGAAGAGCTTGGAGAAATGGAACTTTCTGCGCTAAGCGAAATTGGCAATATTTTGGCAGGTTCGTATCTTTCTTCTCTAGCAGACTTCACCTCACTTTCTATGTATCCAACGGTTCCGGCCCTTGCTATGGACATGGCTGGCGCCATCCTTAGCTACGGTCTGCTGCAATTCGGGCAGATGGGGGACGATGCATTGTTGATCGACACTACCTTCTTTGAGGGGAAAAACGAAATTGAAGGGCAATTTTTCCTTATTCCCGATCCGGAATCATTCCCGAAAATCTTCAAATCGCTAGGAGTTCCTTTTGAAAATGATTGAAGAACAAAGCATTATTAAAGTAGGGATGGCGGATCTTAACGTTGGCAGCCAAGATAGTTTAATTCGTACCACAGGTCTTGGCTCCTGCGTGGGATTAACATTGTTTGACCCTGGAAAAAAGCTCGCAGGGATGGCGCATGTGATGCTCCCATCATCTGAGATTGCTAGGGAAGGGCAGTTAAACATCGCTAAGTTTGCAGATACCGCAGTGCCGGAGCTCTTATCCCGTCTGCTAGAGCTTGGGGCGGTTCGGAGCCGGATCGTAGCCAAGATGGCCGGAGGTTCACAAATGTTTGCCTTTGCCGGGGGGAGCGACACCATGAGGATCGGGCCTCGTAATGTTGAATCTTGTAAACTAGCACTTGAAAATTTAAAAATTCCGTTAATCGCAGAAGACACAGGCGGCAATTATGGCCGTACGATAGAAATAGCCTGCAACACTGGTATATTGTTTATTCGCAGTGTGCAAAAAGGCGCTAAGGAACTATAATTATGAATATGATTGGAAACATTTTGATAAACTTGGTGTCGGGTTTGGTAGGTTTCATATTTACCTTTTTTGTAACCTACAGTAACAATGTATTGGGTACTAGTTTATTAAGAAGCCTAATTGCATTTATCATCTGGTTTCTGCTTGCTTTTCTCTTAAGATGGGTATTGGGTTTTATTATGATTCAAACATCGCCTCCGGATGAAGTGGACACTGGCGGTGAAGAACTTGGGGCGAAGCTGGACATCAGCACCCCTAATGAGGATGAAGAATTAATCAATCTACTAAAACCGAAGCCAGGACAAGGAAACGAAAATAGCGAGGGATTTAAGCCTCTTACACCTCCTAAGCTAGTTTCGATGAAGGATCCTGAAGAATTGGCCAAGGCCGTTCGTCACCTGAAAGAAGAATAAGTGAGGGCTGAGGCGGAATCGGTGATCTTATTGGAAGGTACATTTCGCCGCGAATGCTCGCTGACTAAACTTTGGGAAGGGTGAAAGCTATTGAACGAGCGTAAAGCTTCTCAATTGGAAACTGACGAGCTATGGGAACAGTGGAAAGAACACAGAGACCCTGAAGCCAAAAAGAAGCTGATAGAGAGTTATCTCCATATTGTTGATTATGTATCCAGTCGTTTGGCTGTGGGATTACCAAAAAATGTATCAAAAGATGATTTAGCCAGCAATGGGGTTATGGGACTAATTGATGCGATTGAGAAATTCGACTACAAACGAGGATTGCAATTTCAGACCTATGCGTCCTGGCGTGTGCGTGGTGCGATATTAGATTCATTACGCCAAAGTGATTGGGTACCTAGATCCGTTCGGGAAAAAGCTAAAAAAATCGAGGACGCTTATCAGCAGCTGGAGCAGAAGCACTTAAGGTCAGTTAGTGACGAGGAAATGAGCCAATACCTTAATATTAGTGAACTGGAATTTCAAAATATGTTGCAGGATGTGGCTGTGATGTCACTTTGCTCACTGGAAGACCCGATTCGTGAAGAGGAATCAGAGACCCGAATGTCCATACTGGTGGACGATAAAGCTAAGAATCCGGATAGCAAGGTAAATGAATTCTACTTGCGCGAAGCGCTCACCAAAGGTATTGAGAAATTAACGGTGAAAGAAAGGACCGTTGTGTCCCTTTTATATTATGAAGATTTATCTTTAAGTGAGATTGCTGAGGTCATGTCGTTATCTCCTTCAAGAATTTCGCAGTTGCATTCCAAAGCTATTTTGCGGCTGAGGGGAACGCTCGAGAAGAACCGTGATCTCCTTATGCAGAACGATTAACCGTTAGCGGTGACAAGGGGGAGCAAAATTTGATCGGTCAATATGCTTTGAATCAGTACTTGAGTATAACTTTTTCGGAGGACAAAGGAATCGCGTATTTGCAGTTCTCCAAAAAGGATGAGAATTTTTCCTGCTCATCTACAGAACTGGAAGCCTTCCTGCACAGTCACAATATTCGCTACGGTATCAAGAGTGATGTTGTCGAACGTATTAGTAGTCATCCTGAGGAGTTTTTTTGGAGTAAAGTTCCGATTGCTGCAGGTTATCCTGCTGTGCATGGCACGGATGGACGAGTTATGCTTACAGTAGATCTGGAAGAGGACCGCAAACCGCTTGAGAAAGCGGATGGTAAGGTCGACTACAAGGACTTGGTCCGGCTTCGTAATGTGCTTAAAGGAAAGTTAATAGCTAAAATTATCCCTGCCCAGCCTGGAAAGCTAGGGATGACTGTAACTGGTGATGAGCTTGCTTTCAAGGCTGGAAAGGAAGCTCATTTTAAAATCGGGAAAAATGTACTCATTGATAATGACGGCACTTCGATGTATGCAGCGATTGATGGACTGGTAACGTTAACTGATAACGGGAAAATCAATGTGTTTCCTGTATATGAAGTGAATGGTGATGTGGATTACAGCACTGGAAATATTGATTTTGTAGGTACAGTCGTCATACGCGGGAATGTCCTTTCAGGCTTCACTGTAAAGTCTGCCGGTGATATTCGGGTTGTAGGCGGCGTTGAAGGTGCAGAGTTAATCTCTGGGGGTTCCATTGAAATTACTGGTGGAATTATCGGATATAACAAAGGCCAAGTTACTGCTGGGAAAAGTGTGAAGGTTTCTTTTATTCAAGATGGAAACGTAACCGCTGGGGAAGATGTAATTGTTTCTCAGAGTATTATGCATTCCAATATACGTGCGGGTAGAGATGTTATCTGTAACGGCTCTAAAGGTTTGATTGTGGGTGGAATCGTTCAGTCTGGAGAAAGAGTTGTAGCACGAACTATAGGTAACACCATGTCCACTGCGACTGTGATTGAGGTAGGCGTGGTTCCAGAGCTTAGAAATGAGATTAACGAGCTTCGTCAAGAGTTGCGGCAGCTGCTGGAGAACGAGGATAAAACCTCTAAAGCTTTGTATCTATTAAATCAATTGGCTACTAACGGTCAGCTCCCTGCGGATAAAGTGGCGCTTCGCGTCAAATTAAATGCTACTAAACAATCCCATCAACGTGAAGAAAAAAGAATTAAAGAACGAGTGCTAGAGATAGAAAGAATGTTAGAAGATACAGGTAGAGCGAGAGTTGAGGTTATCAAAACCATTTATGGCGGTTCAAAGATCATGATCAGCAGATATACCCGATTTGTTAAGGATGCTACGGAGCGGGTTGTGTTTATTTACAGTGATGGGGATATATCTTTAACGCCGTACAATTAATCGGGCGGGCAGCATTTGCGGCCGGCCATTACTTGTGAGAGAAGGGTTAAGATGAGCCTAAAACCGGTAGAACTGCAAATTGCTTTGCCTCGCACCACGGAGGCGGGCAAGCTTCAGAATGAATCTCAGCAACGTCCTGCTATCGACCAACATCAATTGGCTGGGCAAAATGTAAAACAAAGTCAGGAATTGGCCATGCGGAGCACTGAAGTGGATGAGTCTTCTGAATCAGCTTTACGGGATGGCGGTGGAAAAGGCAATCCTCATTCAGGTGGAAATTCTTCTTCAGATAAACACTCGAACTCGCCTGCAACCCGTGATGCCGAGCATCCTTACAAAGGCCAACGCATTGATCTAAGTCTTTAATAAGAATCCACATGAATCTACATCTGAAATGTAAAAGGAGATAAGGCACTTGCAACCATGGGTTTATATTGTGCTAGTAGGTGTCGCTGCTATTCTTTATGCCCTTTTACTTCCCGCACGTGTAAAGGAAGGAAAAGCTAATCAGCAAAGCCTCAAGGAAACAGAGGCTGCGCTTGAGCTATATATGGCAGACATAGAGCGCGAGAATGAGGAACTGGTACAATTAGTTAGTAGTATTAAACAACAATCGCAAACTAATCATAATTTACTGCAGGGACAGGTTAATGAATTACAGAGTCAAGTGGTAGAGTTGCAGAACAGCTCTTTAAAGCTAGAAGCACGAGTGGCCGAGGAAGAGAAGGGTTTGAAAGAACTTGCAGTGACGGTTGAACAAGGTTCGAAGGTTAAAGTTGGTGTTAACGAAGATACGTCTCTGCCAGCAGAGATGAGTTCAGTGTCGCCAGATGTGAAAGCGAAACCTATTAGTTCGATAAAATTACGTTACCCAAGATTGTTTGAACTGCATGAGCAGGGCAAATCGATAGACTCCATTGCCAAGACGGCTGGACTTCAGCGAGGGGAAGTGCAACTGATTCTGCAACTTGCCAAACAGGAGGAATCGGTATGATTAAGAACCGTTCATTCTTGTTCGGACTAGGCACAGGACTAATTACTGGCGCTTTATTACTTCAGTTAATGATCTCCGGTGGAGCGGCTCCACTTACCAAAGAACAAGTTCTACAGGGTGCTGAAAAATTGAATATGAAAGTCATCGATGAATCTGCAGAATCTGCCTCGGGGGAAGCTGAGAATGATAATAAAGAGGAAATCACAGAGACCGAGGGATCGACAGTAGTAAGCAAGGAGAACATCAGCCCCTCTGCGCCGGCTGCTGCAGCCTCCCCCACGCCGGTAGTGTCACCTACAGTACCTGAGAGCTCTGATAAAGCCATTGCGCCAAACAAGCCATCTACGCCTACTGACGGGAAGGTTGAGCAGCCAAAGATCACTCCAAAGGCTAGTGCCGCTCCAACCGCTGTAGCACCTGTAACGCCTAAAGTCACAGCAAATGCTAGTGTTTCTGTTCGAATTCCATCTGGCAGCACATTGACCGCAACAACAGATATTTTAGCGAAGGCTGGCGTCATTAAGGATAAGTCTACTTTTCTAGAGGCTGCAAACAAACGAAAGATTAATACGAAAATTCAATCCGGTTCTTATAGCTTTAATAAGGGAGAGAGTATTGACTCCATAATAGAGAAATTAATAACTTTAAAGTGATCGTTGCATACACTGAGATAATATGGTATAGTAATTGACGGTGTTAAAACACACGCCGGTTGATTTCGACAAGGGGTGCTTTCTTCAGAAGAAAGTCTTGCTGAAAGATGACGCATGGCGGAGGAGACACACAATAAACCAAACTTAGGAGGTGTGTGAAGATGGCAGTAATCTCCATGAAACAGCTTCTAGAAGCTGGGGTACACTTCGGTCACCAGACTCGTCGTTGGAACCCAAAGATGGATCGTTATATCTTCACTGAAAGAAACGGAATTTACATTATTGACTTGCAAAAAACAGTCAAAAAGGTAGAGGAAGCTTACAACTTTGTAAAAAGCGTCGCTGGTGACAACGGCACAATCCTATTCGTAGGAACAAAGAAACAAGCTCAAGATTCCGTAAAAGAAGAAGCAGAACGTTCCGGTATGTTCTTCATTAACCAACGTTGGTTGGGCGGAACGCTTACTAACTTCCAAACTATCCAAAAGCGTATTGATCGCTTGAAGAAATTGGAATCTTGGGAAGAAGACGGTACTTTTGAAGTACTACCTAAGAAAGAAGTTATCCTTCTTCGCAAAGAGAAAGATCGTCTTGAAAAATTCTTGGGCGGTATCAAGAACATGAAAGGTCTTCCAAGCGCGTTGTTCATCATTGACCCGCGTAAAGAGCGTATTGCAGTTGCAGAAGCTCGCAAATTGGGTATTCCAATCGTAGCTATCGTTGATACTAACTGTGATCCAGACGAAATCGACTACGTAATTCCAGGTAACGACGACGCTATCCGCGCTGTTAAATTGTTGACTGGTAAAATGGCAGACGCTGTTGTTGAAGCTCACCAAGGCGAAGACACAACTACTGCTTAAGTAGCGACTAGCACATACAAGAACTTAAATGAAAAGGGTGGTTGGCAGGTGGATAACCTCTCACTGCCCTTTTTTTAGGATAAAGGCCTTGAATAATGTAAGAAAACGACAATTACCTGGAGGGAATAAACAATGGCAGTTGATGCAAAAGCAGTAAAAGAACTTCGTGAAAGAACAGGCGCTGGTATGCTTGATTGTAAAAAAGCGCTTGAAGAAGCTAATAACGATATTACTAAAGCAGCAGAATTGCTTCGTGAAAAAGGTCTGTCCGCAGCAGCAAACAAAGCAGGACGTATTGCTACTGAAGGCGTTGTAGAATCTTACATTCACGCTGGCGGCCGCATTGGTGTACTTGTAGAAATCAACTGCGAAACTGACTTTGTTGGTAAAACAGATTCCTTCAAGGAATTTGCTCGCGATATCGCTATGCAAATCGCTGCAGCAAACCCTCGTTATGTTCGTCGTGAAGAAGTACCACAAGAAGATGTTGAAAAAGAAAAAGAAATCCTGAAAGCTCAAGCTTTGAACGAAGGTAAGCCTGAGAAAATCATTGAAAAAATGGTTGAAGGACGTATTGGTAAATATTACGAAGAATATTGCTTGCTTGAGCAAACTTTCGTTAAAGACCCAGACAAAACAATCTCCCAATTGTTGAATGAAAAAATCAGCACCATCGGAGAAAACATCTCGATCCGTCGTTTTGCTCGTTTTGAACTAGGCGAAGGTTTGGAAAAGAAAGTGGATAACTTTGTTGAAGAAGTTATGGCACAAGTTAATCAATAATAGCTTCATCATAAATATGAAGAATTGAATAAAGGCAAGCATCAGAAGAGCGGAACACGTACACGTAGTGTTCCGTCTTTTGCAGAAAGTGAGGGTATACATTTGGAACAGCCGGTATTTAAGAGAGTAGTCCTTAAGGTAAGTGGAGAGTCTTTGGCAGGACAAAACGGATATGGTATTGATGCCGACATGATTATTTCCATCGCTGAACAGATCAAGGAAGTTGTAGAACTTGGCGTTCAGGTTGCAATTGTTTGTGGCGGGGGTAACATTTGGCGCGGGATCGCGGGCAGCGCAAGCGGCATAGATCGCGCTACTGCAGATTATATGGGCATGCTGGCAACAGTAATGAACTCACTTGCTCTTCAGGACGCATTGGAGCAAATTGATGTGCCAACAAGAGTGCAGACTTCGATCTCGATGCAGCAAATTGCTGAACCATATATTCGTCGTCGTGCGATTCGCCACTTGGAGAAGGGCCGGGTTGTTATTTTTGCAGCAGGCACAGGTAACCCATTCTTCTCAACAGATACTACTGCAGCACTTAGAGCGGCAGAGATCGAAGCAGAAGTTATTCTGATGGCGAAAAATAAGGTTGACGGAGTATATTCTGCTGATCCGTTCAAAGATAGTACAGCTGAGAAATTCGAACAGCTTACTTATATGGATGTTCTGAATAAAAACCTCGGTGTTATGGATTCAACAGCTTCATCTTTATGCATGGATAACAATATACCGCTCATTGTATTCGCCATTACAGAACAAGGCAATATCAAACGTGTCGTTCTCGGTGAGAAGATCGGAACGATTGTTAAAGGGAGTGTAGATTAATGCCACAATCGGTCAAAAAAAATGCCGAAGAGCGTATGGACAAAGCGATTTCATCGCTGAAACGTGACTTGGCAACATTACGTGCAGGACGTGCAACAACATCGCTTCTCGATCGTATTCAAGTTGAATATTACGGAGCACCTACTCCAATTAATCAGCTGGCCAACATAAGTACTCCGGATTCCCGGACACTGTTGATTCAGCCGTGGGACAAAACATCGATGTCTGATATTGAACGGGCGATCATGAAATCCGATATCGGATTGACGCCAGCCAATGACGGCACCATTATTCGTCTTTCTATCCCTCCGCTGACTGAAGAGCGTCGGACGGACTTGGTTAAGCTGACTAAGAAGTTTGGTGAAGAAGCGAAAGTAGCGATCCGCAACATTCGCCGTGATGCCAACGATGATATTAAAAAGATGGAGAAAAACGGTATCTCTGAAGATGAGTCCCGTGGCCATCAGGAAGACATTCAAAAAACAACGGATAAGTTCATAGCCGAAGTTGACAAAGTGCTTGTCTCCAAAGAAAAAGAGATTATGGAAGTTTAATGATATTCAAGAGACTTAAGGCCCCTCCGTTAATGGTGGGGTTTGTCTCTTTCTGATAAGAGCTTGGAGGAAACGGAAATGATCAAACGGATTCAAGCGTGGCTGAGCCGTAAAGACAGGCAACAGTCAGTCGAGATTTCACCGGATAACATTCCCCGGCATGTGGCTGTGATTATGGATGGTAATGGACGCTGGGCTAAACGGCGCGGCTTACCGCGCGTTATGGGTCATCAAAACGGCATGAAGGCTGTCAAACGTGCTACGATCGCTGCAGACGAATTAGGTATTAAATACTTAACGATGTATGCGTTCTCGACAGAAAACTGGATACGCCCGAAAGAAGAAGTCGATTACTTGATGCGTTTGCCTGGGGAGTTTCTGGCGATTGAGCTTGATGAGCTAATCGAGAAGAATGTTCAAGTACGCATGATGGGTGACGCTGACGCTTTACCTTCATATACCCGTAAGGCTATGGAAGAGGCGGTAGCTCGAACAAAAGAGAATACTGGATTGATCTTAAATTTTGCTCTTAACTATGGTGGACGCAATGAAATAGAAGGCTGTATGCGCAGTTTAGGGAAAGATATCCAAGCTGGTATATTGTCGCCAGAAGAAATTACATCAGAGTTGATTAACAACAGACTATTAACTGCTGGTTTACCCGATCCTGATTTGTTGATACGAACAAGTGGAGAAATTCGGCTTAGCAATTTTATGTTATGGCAGATTGCCTATAGTGAATTGTGGTTTACTGATGTGTACTGGCCTGAGTTCGACAAAGAGCATTTGCATCAGGCCGTTGCTGAATATCAACGACGAACACGCCGTTATGGTGGACTGAAGTAGCTTGTTAGGAGATGGAACCTTTGAAGCAGCGATTGATTACCGGAATTGTTGCCGGAGTATTATTTTTAGGGTTATGTGTACTGGGAAACTGGCCGTATCAGGTTCTGCTTATTGCTATGGCTCTTATAGGTTTTTATGAATTTGTCAAAATGATAGGTATTCCTACGCTTTCCGGTACTACTGTTCTGGGTTACGCAGCTATTCTAAGCTTCATGATCCCATGGAATTTGCTTGGTGTTACTGCGCCGTTGTCCTGGGAGCAAGGGATTTGGATTCTGCTGTTATTGTTCCTTCTGGTCACCGTTTTTACTAAAAATAAATTAGATATTCGAGTAACAGCCTTGCTGTTTACTGGTATAGTATACATTGGAATGGGCTTCTCTTATATGGCCGTGGCTCGTGCATCGGATGACGGACATGGTTTGTTCTGGACTTTTTTGCTCCTGTTCTGCATTTGGGGCAGTGATGCGGGGGCATATTTTGTAGGCAGAAGCTTTGGCAAGAACAAGCTCTGGCCGGCCATCAGTCCTAACAAAACGGTGGAAGGTGCTGTTGGCGGGGTACTGATCTCGATGCTTATTTCTATCGTGTTTGCGCTGCTTGCTCCTGAACACTTGACGATAGGACGAGCGTTGCTTATTGGGCTTTCTTGTGCGATATTAGGACAGCTTGGAGATCTTGTGCAGTCAGCTTATAAACGTGCGTATGGCATTAAAGACTCAGGTACACTTTTGCCAGGGCATGGCGGTATTCTTGATCGATGTGACAGCTGGATTATCGTATTTCCATTCGTACATATTGTAATGCTTATGCCTTACTATTAAACGAAGGGAGAGAGAGTATAACTATGAAAAAAATAAGTGTTCTAGGTTCGACGGGTTCGATCGGCACTCAGACTCTAGATGTCATCGCAATGCACCCAGACTCTTTTGAAGTAGATGGCTTGGCGGCCGGAACAAATACAGCATTATTACTGGAACAAGTTCGTCGTTTTAACCCGCGTAGAGTCTCTGTGGCAACGAAAGAGCTGGCAGATGAGATTAGATCCAGCCTACCTTCTGGTATAGAGCTTTACAGCGGGAATGAAGGGCTTGTTGAAGTGGCGGCTGGCGGCGATGCCGAAATGGTCGTAACGGCTGTTATGGGAAGCGTAGGGCTTCAATCAACACTAGCGGCAATTGAAGCCGGCAAACATATTGGACTCGCCAATAAGGAGACATTAGTAACGGCCGGACATTTGGTCACTGATCTTGCTAATCGTAAGGGAGTTAAGCTGTTGCCGATTGATAGTGAGCATTCAGCTATTTATCAATGTCTCAATGGCGAGAATATCTCAGATATTGCCTACATCACTTTAACAGCATCCGGCGGCTCATTCCGTGACTTTACGCGTGATCAGCTTAAGGATGTGACGGTAGAAGATGCGCTTCGTCATCCGAATTGGAGCATGGGCGCGAAAATAACGATAGATTCTGCTACAATGGTGAACAAGGGCTTAGAGGTTATTGAAGCGCATTGGTTATTCGGTCTTCCGTATGAACAAGTGAATGTGCTGCTGCACCCGGAGAGCATCATTCACTCTTATGTTGAATTCCGTGACAGCAGTATTATTGCCCAGCTTGGCAATCCCGATATGCGTGTCCCGATTCAATATGCACTTACTTATCCAGATCGTTGGGAATCTCCGGCACAGCGTTTGTCGTTAGCTGAGATAGGACGTTTGACCTTCCGTGAAATGGACTTTGAACGTTACCCTGCACTGAAGCTAGCGATAGATTGCGGAAAAGCTGGTGGAACGGCGACTACTGCTTTCAACGCTGCGAACGAAATAGCAGTTGCTCGATTCTTAAGTCATGAGATCTCGTTCCTGCGTATTGAGGAGATTATCGGAGAAGTGCTAGATTGTCATAATAACGAGCATAATCCGAATCTGGAACAAATTGAATCCTGTGATAGACGTGTTCGAGAGCTGGCAGCTACGCTGTAGAACGTAGAAAGATCTCCTTTTAAAAATATAAGAAAGTATAAGTTTCACTTTATACATTATCCTTATATTTCTCGCGTAAACGCGTACCGTCTCCTTAAGGAACACTGATGGCGTTATTGCTTGACTGGAAATACTTACTTTGCCCTAAAAATAGGTTGGGACAGTTGATTCTCTTGTGCCTGATCGGAGAATAATGATAAATTAAGAGGACATACTTCGGTCTTACACCTAAAGGGGGATGATACGTTTGGAAATGGTTCAGGTCGTTTTTTTAACGGTGCTCATGTTTTTTGTACTTGTGACTGTACACGAATGGGGTCACTATTATTTTGCCAAACGCGCCGGTATTCTCGTGAGGGAATTTGCTATCGGTTTCGGTCCGAAACTGTTTTCTTATAAACGGAATGAGACTCAGTTCACTCTTCGCTTACTGCCTTTTGGCGGTTATGCCCGCATGGCTGGTGAAGATCCTGAGATTGTCGAGATTGGTTCTGGACAGACCATTGCGGTAAGGCTCGGACAAGACAATAAAGTTAAAAACATTTATCTGGATGCACTAGACACCCGTAGAAATGTTATCCGTGGTGAGGCGCTGAGTACCGATCTCGAAGATAAATTGCAGATTACCTTAGATGTGGACGGAGAAGTTACTACTTATGATGTTCATCCGCAAGCGATGATGATTAAAGGGACGCAACAGACACAAATTGCACCTAAAGATCGTCAATTCGGCAGCAAGACCGTGGGTCAGCGTGCGTTGGCTATCGTTGCGGGTCCTGTGATGAACTTTCTGTTAGCCTTTGTACTCTTCGCCATTCATTTGCAAATGGTCGGGATTCAAGTTGAAAATCCTACTTTTGTTAAGATTGGCGACGTCTCCGAAGGAATGCCGGCGCAAGAAGCAGGACTCCAAAAGGGCGATATCATTGTCTCCATCAATGGTGAGAAAATCGGTGCTGATTACAAAAAAATGATTAGCTTGACCTCGGAGTCCAAAGGTAAAGAAATGAACTGGACGCTGCAACGGGGAGAAGAAACCCTTAACGTTAAGCTAGTTCCTCGTAGTATGGAAGGACAAGAAGGCGGTAAAATAGGCATCACTCCTGAGCTACCTACTCGTAAAGCTGGTTTTGGCGAGACGATAACAGGTTCAGGAAAAGCTATGGTCGATACGACAGAAGCTATCTTTTTGGGCTTTAAACAATTGATCAATAAATTCAATATGGATGATATTGGAGGTCCGGTTCGTACGTTTGAGGTAACCGGTCAAATTGCTCAACAAGGTATTCAGTATCTTACATACTGGGCCGCTATTTTGAGTCTATATCTGGGGATATTTAACCTCTTGCCGATTCCGGCACTCGATGGAAGCCGTCTGGCATTCCTAGGTGTTGAGGCACTGCGTGGCAAACCTGTGGATCCGGGTCATGAAGGCATGGTTCACTTTGTAGGTTTTGCACTGCTATTTTTATTAATGATTGCTGTTACGTATAATGATATTTTACGTTTGATCAGCGGCTAATTTTCTTCGGGAGGCATTCCATTACATGGCTAAAGATAAACAATTCGTTACGGAAATCACGCCGCAAAGCGAGGATTTCTCACGCTGGTATATTGATGTTATTAAAAAAGGAGACTTGATGGATTACTCTCCTGTTCGTGGCTGTATTGTATTTAAGCCAGAAGGCTATGAAATATGGGAGCATATTCAGGAGGAAATGAACCGTCGCCTCAAGGAAACTGGGCATCGAAACGCTTATTTTCCAGTGTTCATTCCAGAGAGTTTCTTTCAGAAGGAAAAGGATCATATTGAAGGCTTTAATCCAGAGCTGCCATGGGTAACAGAAGCGGGTGGTGACGTACTTGAGGAACGTCTCGCAGTTCGTCCTACTTCAGAGACCATGTTCGGCCACATGTACTCTAAATGGATTCAATCTTATCGTGACCTTCCTGTACTTATCAATCAATGGGCGAACGTGGTTCGTTGGGAGAAACGTACATTACCATTTATCCGCACGACTGAGTTTCTTTGGCAAGAAGGGCATACCGCGCATGAGAATGAAGCGGAAGCTCGTGAAGAAACTATGCGGATGCTGGATAACTACCGTGATTTTGTCGAGACCTATCTTGCCATTCCGGTTATTACTGGACAAAAGACACCTTCCGAGCGTTTTGCCGGTGCGGTAGATACGTATTCTATTGAAGCGATGATGAAGGATGGACGCGCTGTTCAGGCTGCTACTTCACATTACCTCGGCACCAAGTTTGCCACAGCTTTTGAGATTCAATATTTAAGCCGTGACAATAATTTGGAGTATGTACACACTACTTCATGGGGCTCAACCACTCGCTTGATTGGCTCCTTGATTATGGTACATGGAGATGACCGCGGTCTTGTTCTGCCGCCTAAGGTAGCTCCAACGCAAGTTATTATGATTCCTATCGGACCTCCTAAGACCCGCGAAGCTGTGATTGGGCGGACGGACGAGCTGTTCAAGGAATTGAAGAATGCTGGCGTTCGTGTACGTGTGGATGATCGTTCAGATGTTACTCCAGGCTGGAAGTTTAATGAATATGAAATGCGTGGAGTGCCAGTACGTTTGGAGCTTGGACCACGCGACATGGAGAATGGCGTCTGCGTTCTCGTCTCACGTGTCACCGGTGAGAAGAAGGTTATTCAACAGGAAAACCTCGTAGAAGAGGTTCAAACAATGCTTGAACAGGTTCACAACGAAATGTTCGAACGTGCCCTGAAATTCCGCGAGGACCACTTCTATTCTGTGGATTCCTTGGAGGAAATGAAGGCTTCGATGGATGAAAAACGTGGATTTGCTCTAGCTGGATGGTGTGGTTCCGAAGAATGCGAGTCCAAAGTTAAGGAAGAGACAGGTGCGGGTAGCCGCAATATTCCTTTTGATCCAGCGGAGACTAAGCAAGTCTGCATTTGCTGTGGCCAACCAGCCAAGCATACTGTGGTTTTTGCAAAGGCATATTAATCTTTAGGCACCGATCAACAGTCTTGTAGTATTTTAATTTAGCTTCTGGAGAGAGGAGTCGGCGGGCCGTAAGAACCCAATGCTTTTTGAAACCAGAAGCTTTTTAAAATATAAGAATTTATAGGAATTCGCTATAAATTATCCTTATATTTTTACGAGAAACAGTTATCGTCTTTAAAAGGCGACAACATCGTTTCTTCTTATCATATTGTACTTTCACTGTATATCATGGATAGTTTTAACTGGGTTATTAAAGGTGGGAGGAAAGCATGGAACAAAACCAGGAGAGAAGAAAAAGGTTCGAGCTCTTGATGAAGCAGGGTGAAATTCCGCCTGCAATCATGGATCCCTACTTTTTAGACGGGTATATAGAACGTGTTGAGATCAGTCGCGGCAACCGGGACTGGCAAATCGTTATTACGAAAGAAAGTCTGGTTCCAGCACAGGTATATCGGACATTTAGCCTTAGAATGCGGGAGAAGCTACAGCATATAGCTAAAGTAAGCTTTTTGTTCCTATATGATGAGAAGGTTAGTAGAGCGGAGCTTGTCCAAGAATATTGGGGACTGTTTTTGGAGTGGGTGCATCGGGAGATTCCATCGGTTAATGGCTGGCTGACACGTTCTACCCAAGAGCTTAAAGATGACACTTTAATGCTGACGATGAGTGATTCCACTTCTATGGAGTTGGCTCGCAAAAAAGGCATCGATGGAGCAATTATTAAATTTTATGATAAGTATTTCGGTCTCTCCTTAAAAGTTAAATTACTAATGGCGGAGAACGAAAATAATAATGTTGAAGCATTCGAAGAATTTCAGCAAAAGCTTCAGCAAGAACAACGCGAGATTGTTGAGCAGATGATGACTGCTGTGGAAACAGAAGCTCCTGCTGATGATAGCGATCCTAATGAAGTAATTAAGCTTCAAGTGGGGTATGAAATTAAGGAACAGGCTGTGCCGATTCTTGAAATTCAAGATGAAGAGAAGAAAATTACAATTCAGGGTACCATTTTTGGTCTGGATCGTAAGGAGCTTCGCAATGGCAGTACCTTGTTCACTTTCAGTCTGACCGATTTTACGGATTCTCTACAAATGAAGATGTTCGCGAAGACTAAAGATGATCTGAAGGTTATGAGTCAGCTAGCTAATGGCAAATGGGTAAGAGCACGCGGGAAAGTAGAATATGACCGTTTTATGCAGATTCCTGAGCTCGTGATGATCCCTTCGGATTTAACGGAAGTTAAGGCACCGCCTGCACGTAAAGATACTGCTCCTAAGAAACGGGTGGAATTCCACCTTCACACTACGATGAGTACGATGGATGCGGTCACTCCGATCACTACCTATGTCAAAACAGCTGCCCAGTGGGGTCATCCTGCGATTGCTATTTCTGATCATGGTGGCGTTCAGGCTTTTCCTGATGCAAACCATGCAGCTCATAAGCATAAGATAAAAATGATTTATGGTGTGGAAGCTAATGTTGTGAATGACTCTGTGAATATTGTCGAGAATGCTCAGCCTTTGGACTTGAAGACAGCTACCTATGTAGTGTTTGATATAGAAACCACGGGTTTATCGATTACCCGCAATAATATTACGGAGCTGGCGGCCATTAAAATGTGCGAAGGCAAAGAAGTAGACCGTTATTCTACTTTTGTTAATCCGCATGAGAAAATCCCTTATCATATTCAGCAATTGACCAATATTACGGATGAAATGGTTAAGGATGCTCCTGATCTTGAACCAGTACTGCGTAAGTTTGTTGAATTTGTGGGTGACAGTATCCTTGTAGCTCATAACGCCAGATTTGATATGGGTTTTATTCAGGCCTCGTTACGTAAAATAGGTGAACCTGATCTTCCGAATCCATCTCTTGATACGCTTGAGCTCGCTCGCTTACTATATCCAAGCATGAAGAATCACAGGCTGAACACATTAGCCGATAAATATAAAGTTCTTCTGGAGAGCCATCACCGTGCGATTGATGATACCATAGCACTCGGCGGTATATTAACAGGATTGCTCGCAGATGCTGAAAAGATGAAGGGCATGACCCGCCTTGATCGGCTAAACGATTATGTGGGTAATGATCTTTCGAACACAAGACCGTTCCACTGTAATATTTATGCACTTAATCAAATAGGCAAAAAAAATCTCTATAAGCTCATTTCCATGTCACATACGGAATATTTCAAACGTGTACCTTGTATTCCAAAATCCAAGCTGGAAGAGCATAGAGATGGACTGCTAGTCATTTCCGGTTGTGAACGTGGAGAGTTTTTTGAAGCAGTACTCAACAAAACGACTGAGGAAGCCATGGAGGTTGCTCATTTTTATGATGTGCTGGAGATTCAGCCATTGACCATGTACATGCACTTGGTGGACAAGGGTTTTGTAGCAGGCCCTGATGAGCTTCGCGATGTAGTCCGCAAGGTTTGCGAAATAGGGGAACAGTTGAATAAACCTGTTATCGCAACGGGGAATGTGCATTATCTTGAACCCCGGGACAAGCTGTATCGTGATATTACGATTAATGGGATCACAGGCTTTAGTCCGCTTAAAGACCAACGCAAACCGGATGCACACTTCCGCACAACGGATGAAATGCTGTCTGAATTCGAATTTCTCGGTGCTGAAAAAGCGATGGAAGTCGTTGTCACAAATACAGTTGAGCTGGCGGAGCGTTTTGAAGAACTGGAGCTATTTCCAGATAAGCTATTTACACCAATTATTGACGGGGCGGACGAAGAAATTCGCGAGACCTGCTACAATACAGCCAAATCCATTTACGGTGAAGAGCTGCCTGAAGTAGTTATTGCCCGTTTGGAGAAAGAGCTTGCACCGATTATTAAATACGGGTTCTCTGCCAACTATTTGATTTCTGAACGTCTCGTAAAAAAATCAAATCAGGATGGGTATCTCGTAGGCTCGCGGGGTTCCGTAGGTTCTTCTGTAGTCGCTACATTTCTTGGGATTTCAGAAGTTAATCCTTTGCCTGCGCATTATATTTGCCTAGATCCCGAGTGTCGCCATAGTGAATGGTTCCTTGACGGTAGTGTGCGGAGCGGATTCGATTTACCAGATAAAGTCTGCCCGGATTGCGGTCAGAAGCTCAAAGGTGAAGGCCAGGATATTCCGTTCGAGACCTTCCTTGGATTTAAAGGGGATAAAGTCCCCGATATCGACTTGAACTTCTCAGGGGAATATCAGCCGAATGCACATAACTTTACCAAAGAAATGTTTGGTGAGAAAAATGTATTCCGTGCCGGAACGATTGGTACCGTAGCTGAGAAGACAGCCTTCGGATTTGCAAAAAAATACGAAGAACTGCACCAGAAACGTTGGCGTGGAGCTGAAGTTGGCCGTCTGGCGGCTGGCTGTACAGGCGTTAAACGTAGTACGGGACAGCATCCGGGTGGTATAGTCGTTGTTCCAGACTATATGGAGGTAGAAGATATTACGCCAGTACAATTCCCGGCAGATGATGTCAATGCTGAATGGAAGACCACACACTTTGATTATCACGCTTTTGACGCGAATTTGCTGAAGCTTGATATTCTGGGTCATGATGATCCGACGATGATGCGGATGCTTCAGGATTTGACAGGTGTTGATCCAACTTCTATCCCGATGAATGATCCGAAAGTAATGAGCATGTTTAACTCTACAGATGCACTTGGAGTAAGACCTGACGAAATCAGATCACCGGTTGCGACCTATGGTGTGCCCGAAATGGGTACCAAGTTCGTACGTCAAATGCTTATTGAGTCGAAGCCGTCCAGCTTTGCTGACTTACTGCAAATATCAGGTTTGTCTCATGGTACTGGAGTTTGGCTTGGTAACGCTCAAGAGCTTATAAAGAATAACACTTGTAACATTAAGACCGTTATCGGTTGTCGTGATGACATCATGCTCTTTTTAATTTATAAAGCGGGAATGGATGCGAGCTTGGCCTTTAAAATTACCGAGAGTGTTCGTAAAGGTAAAGGTTTGTCTGACGAATGGATCGAGGAAATGAAAAAGTGCAAGGTCCCACAATGGTATATTGATTCTTGTCTAAAGATTCAATACATGTTCCCGAAGGCGCATGCTGCTGCATACGTAATTTCTGCAGTACGTACCGCCTACTTCAAGCTGTATCATCCTATTGAATATTATGCGACTTATTTCTCTGTACGTGCGGCAGATTTTGATATTGAATTGTGCTGTAAGGGGTATGAAGCCATCAGCCGTCAGATCGTAGAAATTGAGCAAAAAGGATTTCAAGCTTTGCCTAAGGAAAAGGCTATGTTGCCTGTCCTTGAGATGGCTTTGGAGATGACGGCACGTGGGTTTACATTCAAAAACATTGATCTTTACCGCTCAGAAGCGAATAAGTTTATTGTTGATGACAAGAGTTTGATTCCTCCGTTTTCCGCATTAGCGGGAATTGGTGAGAATGCTGCTATCAACATAGCTGCTGCGAAAGATGCTGGAGAGTTCCTGTCTATTGAAGATTTCCAGCAGAAATCAAAGGCAAGTAAGACGGTTATTGAGCTGCTGACTGGCATGGGCTGCTTCCGCGGCTTACCGGAAAGCAATCAACTTTCCCTATTTTAAAGGCTTTAACAACACTTATTTCATGGCTAGAAAAGAGTGCTCCAAAGGGGGAGTCAAGGGCTAGCACTTGTCAGTCCAGTTTCCCTATGGTATAATTTCTTTGGTAATAATGAGATAAGTCCGTTGTGTAAAGAGTGGGGAAACCCACTCTTTATCTTTGGTATATAGCAAAAGACAAGTTCGTGGAGGTAATTTTCTTTTGAGCACACCCAAATCTAAAATTAAACAAACGGTAGAGCAGATGCTCGGGCCCTATCTCGACGACAATGGTTTCGAACTGGTGGACGTTGAATACGTGAAGGAAGGCTCCAATTGGTTTCTGCGTATATTCGTAGATAAAGAAGGCGGCATTGATATTGATGACTGCGGGATCATTAGCGAATATTTCAGTCAGAAGTTAGATGAGAATGATCCTATTCCTGAGGCATATTTCCTTGAGGTTTCCTCGCCGGGAGCAGAGCGTCCTCTCAAAAAAGCTGCGGATGTAGCTAAAGCGGTAGGTAAGGACGTGTATGTGACTGTTTATGAGCCGATTCAAGGACTCAAAGAATTTGAAGGTCGTTTGCTCTCGTTCGAGAACGAGGAACTGCTCATCTCCGCGGGCAAAAAAGAACATGCAGTACCGTACGCCAAGGTCGCAAGTGCGAGATTGGCCATTATTTTTTAACGTCTTGAAAGGGGGGCCGGAAATTCATGAGTATGGAGTTTATTGAAGCAATGAATGAGCTGGAGAGGGAGAGAGGCATCAGTAAAGATGTGCTGTTTGAAGCGATTGAAGCGGCGCTGATCTCTAGTTATAAACGTAATTTCAATGCAGCACAGAACGTGCGTGTTGACATGAATCGCAATACAGGTGTCATTAAAGTGTTTGCCCGCAAGTTAATTGTTGAGGAGGTCCTGGATACAAGGACTGAAATCTCATTGCCGGCAGCCAGAGAAATTAACCCGCATTTCCAGCTGGAAGATATCGCTGAGCTTGAAGTGACACCGCGTGATTTTGGACGTATTGCCGCACAGACTGCTAAGCAGGTTGTAACTCAACGGATTCGCGAAGCAGAGCGTGGACTTATCTATAATGCTTTTATCGACAAAGAAGATGATATCGTTACTGGACTAGTTCAACGTCAAGATATGCGGAACATTTACATTGATCTTGGTAAAATCGAAGCGGTTCTTCCGCTTAGCGAATTGATGCCAGGTGAAAAGTTCAAACAAAGCGAACGCATCAAGGCTTATATCACAAAAGTTGAGAATACAACAAAAGGTCCGCAGATTATGCTCTCCCGCAGTCATCCTGGATTACTGAAGCGTCTGTTCGAGCTTGAAGTTCCTGAAATATTTGACGGTGTAGTTGAGATTCGTTCTGTAGCTCGTGAAGCTGGCTTCCGCTCGAAGATTGCTGTGTATTCCCGCAATCCAGAAGTAGATCCCGTTGGTTCTTGCGTAGGTCCAAGAGGCACACGCGTTCAGACCATCGTTACTGAGCTTCGCGGTGAGAAGATCGATATCGTCCGTTATTCTGATCTGGTGCAGGAATATGTTGCGAATGCACTAAGCCCTTCCAAGGTTCTTGAAGTTCAAGTCTTTGAAGCGGAGAAGATGGCGAGAGTTATCGTTCCTGACTATCAATTATCACTGGCTATCGGTATTAAAGGGCAAAATGCACGTCTTGCCGCTAAACTTACCGGCTGGAAAATTGATATCAAGAGTGAAACTCAAGCGGAGCAGGAATACGGCAGACCGAAATCTTCTATTGATGAAATGCATCAGGATTCCGTCTCCATAGATTAATTAACCTGCTTGACGGGAGGCGTTTGGTATGAAACAAAAAAAGGTGCCGCTGCGTAAATGCGTTGCTACCCAAGAGATGATGCCTAAAAAAGAGCTGATTCGTGTGGTAAGAACGCCTGAAGGTGAAGTGCTGATTGATCTGACGGGTAAGAAGTCAGGCCGTGGTGCTTACATATGCGGCAAGCTTGAATGCTTTCAGCTGGCACAAAAGAACAAAGCACTTGACCGTGCATTGAAATGTCAAGTGAGTCCTGAAATCTACGCCCAGCTAGCCCGGGAGTTTACATCCGTGGAAGAGCAGTTCCTAGCAGCAAAGGATAGTGAGGATAATGAGTAAGGCGCTTTCTTATTTAGGGCTTGCCATGAGAGCAGGCAAGATAGTCACCGGTGACGAGGCTGTACTCAAAGCTGTACGGTCTTCAGAGGCGAAGCTGGTCGTTCTGGCAGGTGACGCTTCAGATAATACCCAAAAAAAGTTCCGTGATAAATGCGGAACTTACGATATTCCACTAGTAATCGCATTTCACCGGGATGAACTCGGTGCAAGTATTGGTAAAGACCAGCGTGTAGTACTGGCCATTACGGATAAAGGATTCGCGGAAATGATCTCCAAGCAACTCGGAGATACTGTCGGAGGTGGATTTATTGACTAAAGAAGAGAACAAAGATAAATTGCGCGTGTACGAATACGCAAAGTCACTAAACATGAGCAGTAAAGAAATTATTACTATTCTGAAGCGTTTGAATGTCCCCGTGAATAATCATATGAGTGTCATGGAGAATGGATCCGTGAACAAAGTTGAACAGTTCTTTAAGGATATCAAATCAAACGCTGCAGCCAAGCGGGATACCGGCACCAGCAGCCGGCCGGTAACAACCGGTGCGGTAACAGCCGAACCTCAAAGTGCTCAGAATGCCAACAAAAATCAACAGGAAAAGCAGGTAGGTATGAACAGTAACCAAAACAACAACCAATCGACGACGTCCCCAAGGCCCCAAAGCGGACAAGATTCCCGCAGAACACAAACAGGTTCAACGCAGAATGCACGTCCGCAACAAAGCGGTGCTCCACGTACTAACAGTACTAGCAGTACTAGTAGCAGCCGCCCGCAAAGCAGCACTACCGGCGGCAATCGCCCACAAGGTAGCAATACCGGTGGCAGCCGTCCGCAAGGCAGTAATACTGGCGGCAACCGACCACAAGGAAGCAACACAAGTGGCAGCCGTCCGCAAGGCAGCAATACTGGTGGTAGCCGCCCACAAGGCAGCAACACTGGTGGAAGCCGTCCACAAGGAAGCAACACAAGTGGCAGCCGTCCGCAAGGACAAAACAGTGCACCACGCACTGACAGCCGTCCACAAGGTCAATCTGGCACAGGCGGAGGTTTCACACGCGGTGATGACAGAGGTCCTAAAAAGAACACAACTGGTGGCAGACCGAATAATAATCAAAGACGTTTTGATGATGGTAAAGGTGGTAACTACCGCGGTCGTGGTGGTAAGAATGGTCGTGGCAAGAACCAACCAATGGTACACCGCGAGAAGATCGATAACACACCTAAGAAAATCATCGTTCGTGGCAGCATGACCGTTGGTGAAACAGCGAAATTGCTTCACAAGGATGCTTCTGAAGTAATCAAAAAGCTGATTTCAATGGGTGTTATGGCTACCATCAACCAAGAACTTGATATCGACACCATTTTGCTACTCGCTGCTGAATTTGGCGTAGAAGTAGAAGTGAAGATTCCTGTTGATGAGGACAGCTTCGAAACAGTGGAAGAGAATGACAATGAAGAGGATCTTCAGACTCGTCCTCCAGTAGTTACTATTATGGGTCACGTTGACCATGGTAAAACTACACTGCTTGATGCTATTCGTTCGACAAATGTGACTCTAGGCGAAGCCGGCGGAATCACTCAGCACATCGGTGCTTATCAAGTCGAAATTAATCAAAAGAAAATCACGTTCCTTGATACACCTGGTCACGAAGCATTTACTGCTATGCGTGCTCGTGGTGCACAGGTTACGGATATGACAATTATCGTAGTTGCTGCTGATGACGGTGTTATGCCTCAGACCGTTGAAGCTATTGCACACGCTAAGGCTGCTGGACTTCCGATTATTGTCGCTGTTAATAAAATCGACAAGCCGGGCGCAGATCCTGATAAGGTGAAGCAAGAGCTTACAAGTTATGAACTTGTTCCTGAAGAGTGGGGTGGAGATACCATCTTCGTTAACCTCTCTGCGAAACAACGTATTAACTTGGAAGAACTGCTGGAAATGATCCTGCTCGTAGCTGAAGTTAATGAGTACAAAGCGAACCCTGACAAACGGGCACGCGGTACTGTTATAGAAGCTGAGCTTGATAAATCCCGTGGACCAGTTGCTCGTATACTCGTTCAGAACGGTACGTTGAAAGTCGGCGATGCCTTTGTAGCAGGTAACTGCTTCGGACGTGTACGTGCGATGGTCAATGATAAAGGTCGTAAGATTAAAGAAGCTGGACCATCTACTCCAGTAGAAATTACTGGTTTGACTGAGGTGCCACAAGCTGGCGATCCGTTTATGGCATTCGAAGACGAGCGTAAAGCCCGTGCGATTGCTGATAGACGTTCCACTTCCCAACGTCAATCTGAGCTGAATACGAACACCCGTGTAACTTTGGATGATCTGTTCCAGCACATTAAAGATGGCGAGATCAAAGACCTTAACGTGATTATCAAAGCTGACGTACAAGGTTCAGTCGAGGCGCTTAAAGGATCCTTGGCTAAGATCGAAGTGGAAGGCGTACGCGTGAAGATCATTCACAGCGGTGCTGGTGCGATTACTGAATCCGATATTACGCTTGCAGCAGCATCTAATGCTATCGTTATCGGCTTTAACGTTCGTCCAGACGCACAGACCAAAGCAGCTGCTGAGCAAGAAAAAGTAGATGTTCGTCTGCACAACATTATCTACAACGTAATTGAAGAAATCGAAAGTGCCATGAAAGGTATGCTCGATCCTATCTATAAAGAGAATGTTATCGGTCACGCTGAAGTTCGCAGCGTGTTCAAAATCAGCAAAGTGGGTACCATTGCAGGATGTATGGTTACTTCTGGTAAAATTACCCGTAATGCTGAAATGCGCTTGATCCGTAGCGGAATCGTAGTGTTCACAGGTAAGGTTGATACTTTGAAACGTTTCAAAGATGATGCCAAAGAAGTGGCGCAAGGTTATGAATGTGGCATAACTTTGGAACGCTATAATGACGTCCAAGAGGGCGACATTATCGAAGCGTTTCTTATGGAAACTGTAGAGCGCTAAGCGAAGAGGTGAATATAGATGTCTAAAATTAGAGCAGGACGAGTGGGCGAGCAGATCAAGAAAGAGCTTAGTCAACTTATCCAAAGCGGTCTGAAAGACCCTCGAATCGGTTTTGTAACTGTAACTGGCGTAGATGTGACTAACGATCTATCGCAAGCCAAGGTATACTTAAGCGTGTTCGGGGATGAAGAGCAGAAGGCAGACTCGCTTAAAGCGATTGAGAAAGCCAATGGTTTTCTTCGCTCAGAGCTTGGCAAGGCCATTCGCCTTCGGCATACACCGGAGCTGATCTTCAAGATCGACGAATCTGTCGCTTATGGCAGTCATATTGAGAAGCTTCTTGGAGAGCTTCATAAGAACGATTAGAAATAAGTGATTAAAGTGGGGTTCAAAATAGCGTTATGCTATTTTGAACAACCTTTAAAAAGGAGACGGCGAATGCAGAGCTATGAACAAAGTCTCCAGCAGACCCGTGAGTTTCTGCTGGAACACGACGATTACCTTGTAGTGTCGCATGTTCAGCCGGACGGAGATGCAGTCAGCTCCACCCTTGCGGTGGGCTGGCTTCTCTCATGTCTGGGCAAAAAATACACTATGCTGAATGAAGGACCGATCCCGAAGCGAATGGAATACCTATGGCATTCGGATGAAATCATCAATATGGCCTCTAGTGAACCGCCCCGTCAATACAGCAACGTCATCTGTGTGGATTGTGCGGATTTTCAGCGAGTAGGGCTGACAAACCGCTATTTTGCGAATGAGGCTCTTATCCTGAACATTGATCACCATCCAACAAATAACGGTTATGGATTCGTTAATTTAATCAAACCGGATGCAGCTGCGACAGCGGAAATATTGTTCGACCTGCTGAAGACATTCGAGATCGAATGGGATATTGATATCGCCACAGCTATATATACGGGTCTGTTAACAGATACCGGTGGTTTTCGTTATACCAACACATCACCAAAAGTAATGGCAGCTGTATCTGAGCTATTATCCCTTGGAGTTAACGGTCCTGAACTCGCTGAGACATTGCTTGAAGAAATGACGCTGCCACAGGTTAAAATATTAAATAAAGCCTTAAATACGCTGGAATTATCTCCTGAAGGGGATATTGCCTGGCTATATGTTACACCCGAGCATATGATCGAATGTGCTGCTGCTAATGAAGATTTGGAAGGAATCGTAAACTACCCTCGTAATATACGGGGCGTGGAAGTAGGCATTCTTTTTAAAGTTATTCATGAACATGCGGTCAAGGTTAGCCTACGTTCTGCCGGTAAAGTAGACGTGGCTGCATTGGCGCAAACGTTTGGCGGCGGCGGTCATACCCGTGCTGCAGGTGCGCGTATAGAAGCTACGCTTGAAGAGGCAATAACTCAGGTGCTTGAGGAGGTAAGACGTCATTTATGAGTGAATTAGAAGGTGTTCTGGCGGTTTATAAACCGGCAGGCTTCACTTCACATGATGTTGTAGCCAAGGCACGCCGTATTCTCGGCATGAAACGGATTGGTCATACGGGGACACTAGATCCCCAAGTGACTGGTGTATTGCCGCTTTGTCTGGGACGTGCGACTCGCGTTGTGGAGTATATTCAGGAGCTGCCCAAAGAATATGTGGCAACACTGAGACTGGGGATGTCCAGTGATACTGAAGACTTAACTGGAACCATTACGGAAAGTGTAGATGAGGTTCATGTATCTGAGGAAGAGATTCTTGCAGTGCTTGCCTCTTTCAAAGGTGTAATTTCTCAGGTTCCTCCCATGTACTCTGCGGTGAAAGTGGATGGCAAACGTCTTTATGAATTGGCTAGAGAAGGCAAGACCGTTGAACGAAAAAGTCGTGAAGTAGAGATTTATGAAATCGAAATGACGGATATGACTTGGGAAGGTAATCATCCCGACATCACTTTCCGGGTATTATGCTCCAAAGGCACGTATATTCGAACACTTTGTGTTGATATCGGTCGTGCGCTTGGACTGCCGGGTGTAATGGTGAAGCTGGAGAGAACAATGTCGGCAGGAATTTCTGCCAGCCATTGTTTATCCCTTGAGGATATTGCCGCGCACAAGGAAGCCGGAACATTAGAAGATCATTTAATCGCTGCTGATGAGGCAATTTCGCATTTGCCTAAGCATACCGTTATGGATGAGAAGAAGAAGGCAGCACTGCAGGGTCAACGTTTGTCTTCGCGGTTCATTGCTCCAGAAGTGAAGACAGCAGGTCAAATTCGGCTATACGATCTTCAGGGATTGTTTCTTGGCATTTATGAGCTGGAAGAGACAGGTGCTATTGCCCCAGTAAAAGTGTTTGCACAAGCTTAAATCAATTTTACCAAGTGAATTGTAGGTGAGAAACAGCGTGAGAACCGTAACGTTAACCTATCCGATGTCGCCGGAGACTGCTGCCGAATGGGCACAACCTCAAGTGGCTGCTCTAGGGCAGTTTGACGGCCTGCATCGTGGACATGCCAGTGTCATTACATCCGCTGTGGCCTTAGCCCGTAAACAAGGTGTGCCGGCTGCAGTCCTTACATTTCATCCTCATCCCAAAGATGTTATGGGTAAGGGGGATTATGAAGGGTACTTGACGCCACCCTTTGAAAAGCAAGAGATTCTTGCCAGCATGGGTGTAGATATCCTGTATGTTATTGAATTTAATGAGCAGCTTTCCCGGGTTAGTCCACAGAATTTTGTCTCTGTTATGCTTTTGCCGCTACATATTGTAACTGCAGTTGTTGGCTTTGACTTTCGCTTTGGCTACCAAGGTGAAGGCGATGTTGAGATGCTTCGTAAGCTGGGTGAAGGTGTTATGAATGTGGAAGTTGCTCCTCCTTTTCTGCTTGAAGGCGAAAAGGTTAGCAGCTCCGGCATTCGCAAAAGTCTCCAAAATGGAGATCTGGGACTGGCAAACTCCTGGTTCGGACGTTGCTATCATCTGCGTGGTGAAGTGGGGCATGGTGAGAAGAGAGGCCGCACAATTGGTTTTCCAACTGCCAATTTGAAGCTCAGTGATCATTTTGTCATTCCGACCAAAGGTGTATATGCGGTTCGAGTCTTTTATAAGGATAAAGTTCTGTACGGGGTTATGAATGTGGGCGTTAAACCAACCTTTCATGAGGGTGTGTTGACTCCGAGCTTTGAGGTACATCTGTTTGACTTCGAGGGTGACCTGTATGATCAAGAGCTTAAGGTAGAATTGGTATCTTACATTCGTCCAGAACGGAAGTTTGACTCCATTGGGGCATTGATTACTCAGATTGGCGAGGATGCAGAAACCGCGAAGAAGATTCTGGAGTATAATTTATAGTCATCCCGGACAAGCCGTTTACTTTTGTTAATGGAGATGCTATACTAAGTAACGTTGCTGGCTTACAGCATCATAACCTTAGCTTGGTTGCACGTTCTCACCGACGGTGACGAGGCTAGTGGCGATTATATTGAAGGAGGTGAACAGGATGGCATTAACTCAAGAACGTAAACATCAATTGATCGACGAGCACAAAACTCACGAATCCGATACTGGATCCCCTGAGGTGCAAGTTGCTATCCTAACGGAGAACATCGTTAATTTGACTGACCACTTGCGTACGCACAAGAAAGATCATCACTCCCGTCGCGGATTGTTGAAAATGGTTGGACAACGTCGTAAACTTCTGGCGTATTTGAAAAACAAAGACATCAGACGTTACAGCGCCCTGATCGAAAGACTGGGATTGCGTCGTTAATTTTCCATAAGATTACTCTTAAAGCAGCCTGGTTGTATACCGTATGTCCTTCTCGGAGCGACAGCGGGACAGCTGGGTTGCTTTTTGAAAATTTAGGGAAAACTTAATATTAGGATCGATGAGATTATTCGCAAAAACGGCGGCTTTACTTTTCAGTAAGGCCCAGCCGTTTCTTCTTATATGCATACAGAATAGGTAGCCTCCCTTTGGGACAAGCCTTTCCAATTCATTTAGATCGATATGTGAACCTGCTATTTTAGACTGCGGGTCTACTACTATTCAAGGAGGTATTTATGGAAAAACGTGTAGAAATGCAGCTGGGTGGAAGACGCCTTGTGCTGGAAACGGGCCGCCTGGCTAAACAAGCAAATGCAGCTGTTATGGTGCGTTACGGGGATACTTCGGTATTATGTACCGTTACGGCTTCGAAAGAGCCTAAGGATCTGGATTTTTTCCCGCTTACAGTCAACTATGAGGAAAGATTATATGCGGTAGGTAAAATTCCTGGCGGATTTATTAAACGGGAAGGTAGACCGAGTGAGAAAGCGATTCTGTCAAGCCGTTTGACAGACCGTCCAATCAGACCACTGTTCCCTGAAGGATTTCGTAACGATGTTCAGGTATTGAACATGGTAATGAGTGTGGATCAGGACTGCGCACCAGATATTGCTGCTATGATCGGTACTTCAGCTGCACTTAGTATTTCCGATGTGCCTTTTGATGGACCAATCGGCGGCGTTGCTGTAGGTCGGATTAATGGAGAGTTTGTGATCAATCCGGATATGTCTCAGCAAGCAATCAGTGATGTTTATGTAGTGGTTGCTGGAACGAAGGATGCAATCATGATGGTTGAAGCAGAAGCGAACGAAGTGACGGAAGATGTGATGCTCGAAGCGATTATGTTCGGTCATGATGAAATCCGCAAGATCGTTGCAACCATTGAAGAACTGGTTAAAGTGGCTGGTAAAGAAAAAATGGCTGTGAAGCTGCATACAGTGAATGCTGACGTGAATACTGAGGTCCGTGCATTTGCTGAGGCTCGTCTGGTGGAAGCCGTTAAAATAGCTGAAAAACATGCGCGTCAGGAAGCGATTGATGTCGTTAATGATGAAGCGGTTGCGTATTTCGTAGAGAAGTACATAGAAGCACCGGAGCTTCTGAAAGATGTTAAAGAAGTCCTACATGATATCGTGAAGGATGAAGTAAGACGTCTAATCACACATGATAAGGTTCGTCCAGATGGACGTAAACTTGATGAAATCCGTCCGATTGAATGTGATACAAGTCTGTTACCGCGTACACACGGTTCCGGTCTGTTTACACGTGGACAAACACAAATCCTTAGCGTTTGTACCCTTGGAGCACTAGGTGATGTGCAAATTCTCGACGGAATCGATCCTACTGAAACGAAACGTTTCATGCACCATTACAACTTCCCGCCGTTCAGCGTAGGGGAAGCTCGTCCGCTTAGAGCACCAGGACGCCGTGAAATCGGTCATGGAGCACTTGGAGAACGTGCATTATCCAAGGTTATACCTAGTGAAACTGAATTCCCGTACACGATTCGTCTAGTATCAGAAGCGATTGAATCTAACGGTTCTACTTCCCAGGCAAGTATCTGTGCCAGCATTCTGGCTATGATGGACGCTGGTGTGCCAATCAAAGCACCGGTAGCCGGAGTAGCAATGGGTCTGATCAAAGACGGAGAGCATGTCTCCATCCTGACGGATATTCAAGGTATGGAAGATCATCTCGGAGATATGGACTTCAAGGTAGCTGGTACAGCAGAAGGTGTTACAGCTATTCAAATGGACATTAAAATTGCCGGTATCGACCGCAACATTCTTCAGGATGCACTTCAGCAGGCTAAAGAAGGCCGTCTGTTCATCTTGGACAAAATGAATGAAGCGATCTCTGCGCCAAGACCTAATCTGTCCAAATATGCTCCAAAAATCATTATTATCAACATCAATCCGGACAAAATCCGTGATGTTATCGGTGCTGGTGGTAAGATTATCAATAAAATTATTGAAGAAACCGGCGTAAAAATCGACATCGAACAAGATGGCCGTGTCTTTATCGGTTCTTCAGATGAAGAGATGATCCAAAAGGCACGTTCGATTATCGAAGGACTAGTGCGTGAAGTACAAGTCGGAGAAATCTATGTGGGTACAGTTAGACGTATTGAGAAATTCGGAGCATTTGTTGAACTAATTCCGGGTAAAGACGGATTGGTACACATTTCCCAATTGTCCACTGAGCGCGTAGCTAAGGTTGAAGATGTTGTAGCTGTCGGGGATACAATTACCGTTAAAGTTACGGAAATCGACCAACAAGGCCGGGTTAACCTGTCGCGTAAAGCGGTATTGACTTCGGAAACTGGAGCTAAAGCTTAAGTTTCAATTGTAGAGGTACCTTTTCTAAGGTACCTAATAGCATAATAAAAGGAGACAGAAGCGATTGCGTTCTGGCTCTTTTTTTATATGAAATAAAGTAAAGTGCATCACTATCACGCCTCTTGCCTCTGTTCTTATGACATAAATTCCTCTCTTGTCTCATAGATTGGGACAAAGTGTCTTTGTATTCGTGTGGAACGGACTACAAGTCGTTTCTGCCGGGGAGGAAGTCGTCATGAAGACGGAAAAAGTGGCTTTAGTGGTTGCTTGTATTGCGATCGTGATAGGAATTGGCAGCACTCAGGGACCGGTAAAGGACATGCTTGCGCAATTGAAGCCGCAGGATGACCTAGCTGTGTGGAAGGATATTTCTAAGCCGGAGAACAATGATCTTCGGACACGGATTGAGACCGCCGCAGCCAAACTTAATGCCCCTCCAGTGAATGCCGTGGTTGATCGGGTATGGAAGGCGATTCCGGGTTATAACGGACTTGAGATTGATGTAGAGAGTACATATCGGAATGCTCTTTTGGCGCCAAAAGAACCTATAAAATTTGTGTATCGGCAGATTGAACCACAGATATCACTGAATCAACTGGGAGCTGAACCCATATATCGTGGGAATCCGGCCAAACCGATGGTATCGTTGATGATTAATGTGGCGTGGGGAAATGAGTACATTGTGCCAATGTTGGATGTTTTGGATGAAGAGAACGTTAAAGTTACGTTTTTTCTGGATGGGAGCTGGCTGAGTAAAAATCCGGAGCTGGCTAAAGAAATGCTAAAACGTGGTCATGAGATGGAGAATCATGCTTATACCCACCCTAATATGAGTACTTTAAGTCGTGCGCGAGCTACTGTAGAAATTGAGAAGACACAAAAGCTGTTAAAGGAATCGCTTGGAGTCACTAATAAATGGTTCGCACCCCCTTCTGGTGATTTCGATCAGGAGACAGTAGAAATTGCCAGCAGTTTAGGGCTCAAGACCGTACTATGGACCGTGGATACCGTGGATTGGCGTAATCCTTCTCCTGAATCTGTAGTTGCCAAAATCACAAGCAAAGCGGAACCAGGCACTCTAGTCTTAATGCATCCCACAGCCTCATCCTCCAAAGCTCTGAGGGCCATGATACGTGGAATCAAAGCAAAAGGGTTGCAGTTAGGCACAGTTACTCAAACGCTCTCAGCAGAGCGGCTGATCCCCTCTAATGTTGAGTGAGAGCTGTATTTCTGGTAGGATTATAGGCACGTGTAATTAAATTAGATAGAACATGGCTATTTGCCAGGAGGACTTGAAGTGGAAAAAATAGTGTTATCCAATGGTTTACGAGTGGTAATGGAGAAAATCCCGACTGGCCGGTCCGTTTCTTTCGGAATCTGGGTAAAGACAGGCTCTCGGAATGAACACCCTGGAAACAACGGGATATCCCATTTTGTAGAACATATGCTTTTTAAAGGTACGGATCGGTACAGCGCCAAGGATATTGCTGAGCAGTTTGACGCCATCGGGGGCAATGTAAATGCGTTTACCTCAAAGGAATATACATGTTATTATGCTAAAGTACTGGATGAGCATCTGCCCATCGCTGTAGATGTATTAGCGGATATGTTCTTCCGTTCACGGATGGACGCTGAAGAGCTGGAGAAAGAAAAGAATGTCATCCTTGAGGAAATCTCCATGTGCGAAGACACGCCGGATGATCTTGTACATGATTTAATGTGTGCTGCTGCCTACAAGGACCATCCGCTAGCGTATTCCATCCTTGGCTTGAAGGAACGGCTGATGGAGATGAAGCCGGATGATCTTCGGGCGTACATGAAGGAACAATACACGATTGAGAATACGGTTATAAGTGTAGCCGGCAACATTAGTGATGGATTGATCGAACTGCTGGAACAGCATTTTGGTTCTTTTGATAATCATGGTACAAGTGCGCCGCTGACTCCACCAGATTACTATGGAGAACTCTTATTTCACCGCAAGAAAACAGAGCAGAATCACATCTGTCTTTCCTTGCCTGGCGTACGTTCTGGCGATCCCTTGCAATATGCTATGGTGCTGATCAATAATGCCGTAGGCGGAGGGATGAGCTCCCGTATGTTCCAGGAAATTCGTGAAAAACGCGGATTAGCTTATTCGGTGTATTCCTATCACAGCTCCCAGGCAGATTCTGGTCTGTTTACGGTCTATGCTGGTACAGCGCCCAAGCAAACAAAAGATGTCATGGAGTTAATCAAGGAAATGATGTACGAACTTGCTACTAACGGCCTCAGTGAAGATGAGCTGAGAAAAGGCAAGGAGCAGCTTAAAGGCAGTCTCATTCTTAGTCTCGAAAGCACTAGCAGCCGAATGAACCGTATCGGAAAAAATGAACTTATGCTCGGAAGACATAATACATTGGACGATATGATCGCCAAAATTCAGCTAGTGACGATGGACAATATCAACAGTGTGCTGGACCATATGTTCGCGGAGCCGCTTTCTTTAGCGATGGTAGGCTCATCAGATAAAGCTATTGCAAATGTTAGGAGAGATGATCTTGTCTTATTACGTACAAATCAATAAACTTACTGGAAACGAGGATGTAAATCTTCCTTGTAAAATGTCGGAGCAAGCTTCCGGTTATGATCTTTATGCTGCAGTTGCGGGTGAAATTGTACTTGCACCAGGAGAGCGTGCTTTAATTCCAACAGGGATTTCACTGGCTATGCCAGAGGGGCTTGAAGCGCAGATCCGTCCGCGTAGTGGACTGGCCTTGAAGCACGGGATTACCTGCTTAAATACACCTGGAACTATAGACGCTGATTACCGCGGAGAGATCAAAGTACTCTTGATCAATCTGGGGCAGGAGCCGTTTGCTATCGCTCGCAATGAGCGGATTGCCCAAATGGTATTTCAAGCTGTTCCAGTGGTTAATTTGGTGGAAGTGGAAGAGTTGTCCGAAACACAACGCGGAGCCGGAGGCTTTGGTCATACTGGCAAATAAGATTGTTGATATAATTCATTTAAAAAGCTTACGAATTCATGCCCAAGGCATGATTCGTGAGCTTTTTTTGTTATGCAGAGTTAATTATCATTAAACATTATTTTCTTCGATTGTTATGCAGATAGCATTTTATAAAGTGCTATCTGCTACTCCAACTACATCCGATTTCCCCATCGAATAAACTCAGCATTTTCATTGGCGCTCTGCCACAACTCTAACCCTACTGTCAAATTAAAAACGAAGCCCCTATCGGACCTCAGCGCTCTTATTTACAACAATTCTGCTTAATTCGGCTGTTTTCGGACCCCAGTGTCACTATTGGATCAAAAACACCTGATATCGAACCTGTTTATGTCGAATAAGAGCTCTCCAGTCCGAAACTCCTCCTAAAAGACAAAAAATACACAAATAGTTGCATCTCGGTCCGTAACTCATCAGCCGTAAGCCATCTGCTCATCAGCCATCAGCCATGCGTGCCGGGGATTTCATTTCCGCTCTTCACCCATTAACTATGCCCAGCATAAGATGCTTTATAGTCGATAGTGTATGTTGAAAGGAGCGTCATCCCTATGCTTACTGGCGTCAGGATCGTGTTCCTGGGCGGGGACGCGAGACAGCTTGAAGTGATTCGGAAATGTGTGGAATTGGATGCGACGGTAAGCGCTGCCGGGTTCGATAAGTGGGAGACCCCTAGCCCAGGGGTGAGCCTGGAACAATTGACGGTAGAGCTGCTAAGTAATGCAGATGTATTAGTGTTGCCTACGGTAGGCTGTGATGATGAAGGAAATATTAGTGCTCTATTTTCTTCTGAGCGTTTAACGATTCTGGAGGAGCATTTCACTGCGCTGCCATCCGATTGTTTAGTGTATACCGGTATGGCTAAAAGTTACTTGCGCGGGATGTGTACCAAGCACTCACTAAAGTTAATCGAACTGCTTAATCGTGATGATGTGGCTATTTACAACTCTATCCCGACAGCGGAGGGAGCGCTGGTAATGGCCATTCAGAACACGGATTTTACGATTCACAGCTCGAAATCAATGGTGCTTGGTTTAGGTAGAACTGGATTTACAATGGCTCGAAGTCTACAGGGACTGGGGGCTAGTGTAAAGGTTGGTGTCAGAAAACAAGAACATTATGCACGTGCTGAGGAAATGGGCTGGAAGCCTTTTATGACCAGTGAGCTGCTGCTTCACGTACCGGATGTGGATCTTATATTTAATACGATACCAAGTATGATCATCACCGCTCAGGTGCTCTCGCGGCTTGCGCCGCATTGCGTAATTATTGATCTGGCATCTGCACCAGGCGGTTGTGACTTTCGTTATGCTGAAAAACGTGGGATTAAGGCGATGCTGGCTCCAGGACTCCCTGGCATTGTAGCTCCAAAAAGCGCTGGGATTATTATGGCAAATGCGCTGGTACAGTCGATTTCGGACGAGGCTTTAATCAAGGGGGACGAATAAAATGGATTGGCACGGAAAAACAGTAGGGTATGCGATCACTGGATCTCATTGCACTTTTGCTGAGGTAATGCCACAAATTCAGCGCTTCGTAGACGGGGGAGCAAACGTAGTACCTATAGTTTCAGCATCTGTACTAGGAACAGACACCCGCTTTGGGACATCGCAAAATTGGTTAAAACAGTTGAAAGATATAACAGGGAATGATATCATTTCTACAATTGTTGAAGCGGAGCCGCTGGGTCCTTCCAAGCTGCTGGATGTGCTGACAATAGCACCTTGCACAGGAAATACAACGAGTAAACTGGCTAATGCCATGACGGATAGTCCCGTGCTAATGGCAGCTAAATCGCAGATGCGCAACGGACGTCCACTAGTTCTAGCGATATCTACAAATGATGGATTGGGCCTAAATGCCGCAAATATTGCTAAGCTTCTGGTGGCTAAACATATTTATTTTGTACCATTCGGTCAAGATAACCCTGAGGGTAAACCTAACTCGCTCGTGGCACGCATGGATCTTATCCCGGAAGCTTGCTATGCCGCTTTGCAAGGTAAACAACTACAGCCGATGATCATCGAACGGTTTCATTCAGCATAGAAAATTAACAGAGCTCGGCTGATTTTGTTGTGGACAATAAAAGGGGAGATGCACCAAATGAGCAATGAGAAGTGCCAAGATAACGTAGTGGAAACAGCTAAGTTCATTGCTATCAAAAAAATATAAGCAATATTGCTACCGTCCTCAGGTTCGAGGGCGGTACAGCCATTTAACAACTTACTTAACGAATAAGCTCACGTACCGTAATCTTTTCACGAATGATTAGTGTGTTTGCTTTGATAATAATGGGGGAATTATACATGGGTATTCTGGTACAAAAATTCGGAGGAACATCGCTATCCACACCGCAAGCTAGAGAACACGTAATCCGCAATGTCAAAAGAGAGCTGGCAAGTGGCTACAGTCTTGTTATTGTTGTATCGGCCATGGGCCGTCGCGGAGAGCCTTACGCAACAGACACTTTGCTGGATTGGGCCGTGCAGAACGGAGATGCACTTCCTGACCGGGAAAAAGATCTCCTGATGTGCTGCGGTGAAATTATTTCAGCTACTACTCTATGTGGGCTGTTGGAGAATGAAGGTATCGCTTCTACAGTATTAACGGGAGCTCAGGCAGGATTTCTGACAGACAGCAACTATGGCAATGCCAGAATTCTGGATGTACGTCCGGAACGCATTCTCCGTGAGCTGCGTGAGGATAAAGTGGTTATTGTTACCGGGTTCCAGGGCCAGACTGAAGCGGGTGATTTAACAACTTTAGGCCGTGGCGGTAGTGATACCTCTGCTACAGCACTTGGTGCTGCTCTTCATGCTGATATGGTGGATATTTATACGGATGTTAACGGGATACTTACAGCTGATCCACGGATCGTTGAAGATGCTAAGCCATTAACTTACGTTAGTTATACAGAAATTTGCAATATGGCTCATCAGGGAGCAAAAGTCATTCATCCACGTGCGGTTGAGATTGCTATGCAGGCACAGATTCCAGTTCGTGTTCGTTCAACCTTTTCAGAAGCTGAAGGTACGCTGGTTACGAATCCAGAAGGATTTAACGATATCCAAGCAGGGGGTATTGTGGATCGATTCGTTACAGGGATTGCTTATGTCAGCAATGTTACACAGATTTCTGTGGAATGCCCGGACGGTAACGGAACCGGAGTGCAATTGCAAATCTTTAAGAGTATGGCAGATAACGGGATAAGCGTTGATTTTATTAATGTAACACCTACGGAAGCTCTTTATACGGTTTTTGATGACAAATCAGAGAAGGCTATTTCTGCTCTGCAACAGCTGGGTTTGCGACCTAAGAGTTTATCGGGTTGTGCCAAAGTTTCTGTTATCGGGGGAGGAATTAACGGTGTGCCTGGTATTATGGCGCGCATCGTTGAGGCGCTTAGCTCGCAAAACATTCAAATTCTACAATCCGCAGATTCGAATACAACGATATGGGTGCTTGTGAAAAAAGAAGATATGGTGCAGTCCTTGCGTTCGCTGCATGCTATGTTTGAATTGCACCGCTGACAAGGAGGAATTCAAAGTGGATTTCGGAAGATTAATAACAGCCATGGTAACCCCTTTTGATGGGGATGGAGAAATCAACTGGGATGTAACTTCACAGCTTGTCGATTATTTAATTGAGGTACAGAAATCAGAGGCTTTGGTTGTCTGCGGAACGACAGGGGAATCGCCTACGTTAAGCGATGAGGAAAAGCTGCAGCTGTTTTCTTTTGTGCTGGAAAAGGCGAATGGACGTTGTAAAGTTATTGCTGGAACTGGCAGCAATAACACGAAACATTCCATTCATCTGACGAAGGAAGCAGAGAAAATAGGTGTAGATGGAGTGCTTTTGGTCGTTCCTTATTATAATAAACCGAATCAGGAAGGTCTTTATCAGCATTTTTCCACGATTGCTTCAGAGACTTCATTACCAGTGATTCTATATAATGTTCCAGGTCGAACAGGTGTAAGTATGAGCGTGGCCACTACCCTGCGACTTGCTGAGATTCCGAACATCATTGCTACGAAAGAATGCGCGTCTGTGGATCAGGTAACACTTATTGCCTCTGCTTGTTCAGATGATTTCCGTGTATATACAGGTGATGATGCCTCGGGTCTTGCCAGTCTGGCTGTTGGTGGATACGGAATTATAAGTGTATCTAGCCATGTGGTTGGTGCGCAGATGTCAGAAATGATTTACGCTTATACCTCCGGCAATGTTCAGCTTGCTGGAGAGATTCATCGCCAGCTGTTCCCGATTTTTAAAGGAATGTTTGAATGCCCACAACCGCTGCCCAATCCATCAGCAGTAAAATATGCTTTAGGACTCAAGGGGATCCCTGTGGGCGGAGTCAGATTGCCACTTATTTCGCCAACGGAAGCGGAAGCGGCTTTTATTGAAGGACTATTTCACTAAGAATTAATCATTGATGATGAACGTTCTAAACCGGCTACTCTATTGGGGGAGCCGGTTTTTGCATTTATATTTTTTTTCTGAAATATTGAGGCGAATTTAAGGAAAGAATTTGGATACGAGGCGGATGACTTGTCTTTTGCCAAAAAAATCATGTATAATGATCTTAAGTGACTGGGTGCGGTTAAAATTAAATATGCGGTAATCTTCCGTCAATGTAATACATTGTGAGACAGGATAGGTCCCAAGATGAGTCTGTTTAAATAAATGACATGTCTTCGCGCGAGGGGCGCGACGGTGAATTTTGACGGCGTTTGTCCGCTTCAATATGAACTTTACTGCCCGGAATCGGGAGCTTTCGCATTGCGCATTTTACAGATTTCAGGAATTTCCTCGTCGATTGGAAGTTATTGGCTGTTTGAAAGAAATGTGTTCAGCGCCGCTGAAATAATCGAAGTTCGATATTTACCAATAAAAGTATGACGTCCAACATCATAGGAGGGTTAGATTCATTTGTCCAAAAAAAACAACAACGATAAATTGACGATTTTCGCATTGGGCGGAGTCGGAGAAATCGGGAAAAACATGTATGTTATTCAATACGGAGCTGACATTGTAGTCGTGGATTCGGGACTCAAGTTTCCGGAAGAGGATATGCTCGGTATTGACATCGTAATTCCTGATATCTCGTATTTGACAGAGAACCGTGACAAGGTAAGAGGTATTGTGCTTACTCACGGACACGAGGATCACATCGGTGGTCTGCCTTATGTCCTGAAGAATTTGAATGTTCCAGTCTATGGAACAAGATTAACTTTAGGCCTTGTAGAGAACAAATTGAAGGAAGCGAACCTGCTGGGTGACACCAAACGGATTCTGATCAACGAAGATTCAGAAATTCAATTGGGGAACTCACTTAAGGTAACTTTCTTTAGAACCAATCACAGCATTCCTGATTCCGTGGGTGTATGCATTGAGACTCCGGAAGGAAATGTTGTTCATACGGGCGATTTCAAATTTGACCACACCCCAGTCAACGGTCAATTTGCAAATCTGCATCGGATGGCAGAGATTGGCCAAAAGGGCGTGCTTGCTCTTTTGTCGGATAGTACGAATGCTGAGAAACCAGGCTTTACCCCTTCTGAGAAGAATGTCGGTATTGTGCTGGAAGATATTTTCCGCAAAGCTGAGCAACGTGTCGTTGTAGCAACTTTTGCTTCCAATGTGCACCGTATTCAGCAAGTGGTTAATGCAGCAGAATCCACGGGTCGTAAGATTACAGTAATTGGCCGTAGTATGGTTAACGTTGTATCCATCGCTTCTGAGCTTGGGTATCTGAACGTACCTGACGGTATGCTGATCGAACCAGAAGAAATGAATAGAATGGCAGCTAATCGTGTCGTTGTTCTTTGCACAGGCAGCCAAGGCGAGCCAATGTCTGCATTGACACGTATGGCGCGTTCCAGTCATCGTAAAGTAGATATCCTGCCAGGTGATACCGTTATTATTGCGGCAACACCTGTACCAGGTAATGAGAAATATGTAGGCCGTACCATCGATGAATTGTTCCGTCTTGGCGCTGATGTGATTTACAGCGGTTCCAACTCCGGCGTTCACGTATCCGGTCACGGTAGCCAAGAAGAACTTAAGCTTATGCTCAACCTCATGAAGCCGAAATTCTTCATTCCGATCCACGGTGAATTCCGCATGCAACGCAAACATGCTTTGCTGGCAGAATCCGTTGGCGTAGATCCACAGAACATTTTCATCACTGAAATCGGTGAAATTGTTGAGATCCAAGGCGGTGCCGCTCGTAAAGCTGGTAAAGTAACGGCTGGTAACGTATTGATTGACGGACTAGGTGTAGGCGATGTGGGTAACATTGTATTGCGTGACCGTAAGCTGCTGTCTCAAGACGGTATCTTGGTTGTCGTGGTTACACTTAGCAAACAGAATGGTGCCATTGTTTCTGGACCTGACATCATTTCACGTGGTTTCGTTTATGTTCGGGAGTCCGAAGGACTGCTCGACGAAGCTAACCGAATTGTATCCAGTACATTGCAACGCCTGATGAGTGAAAAAGTAAATGAGTGGGCTTCCCTTAAAACAAGCGTAAAAGATTCGCTGGGCCGTTTCTTATATGAACAAACGCGCCGCAGACCGATGATTTTGCCAATTATCATGGAAGTGTAAGGAGAGTTTCTCCTTCAATGAATATATAGCTAGGGCTGAGCCCCTTTTCCCCGGAAATATTGGACGGTTTCCTTGGGAGAAGGGGTTTTTGCATGTCATAATTACTTCATAAGCTGAAAATTGCATAAGGCAGCACCCTGAAATGTCATACTAAGGATTGTTAGTAAGGCAACAGCAGACTAGAGCTGCATATGACAAGGGAGAGCTGCGAAGATGAACTACATCGAAGGATCAAATGGAGCAAAAAATGAGGAAGTTATCCCAGGAGAAACTAATCCGAATCCTAATGAAAATATGCCGCCCACTGCAATGGGAGCGATTAAGGAGCTTGGACAAACGGTAATCCCAAGTGGAGAGCCTGATATTTTTTGCTTAACGATTATTGGTCAGATTGAAGGACATATTGTAATGCCTCCACAGAACAAAACAACAAAGTATGAGCATATCATTCCACAGCTGGTGGCTGCTGAGCAGAATAAAAACATCAAAGGTCTGCTTATCATTTTAAATACGGTAGGTGGAGATGTAGAAGCGGGATTAGCAATTGCGGAAATGATTGCATCCCTCTCCAAGCCAACGGTAACCGTGGTCATTGGAGGCGGGCATAGTATCGGGGTGCCGATTGCAGTTTCCTCCACTTATTCGATCATTGCCGAAAGTGCAACGATGACGATTCATCCGATTCGTATGAATGGTTTAGTGATCGGAGTGCCGCAAACGTTCGAGTATATGGAGAAAATGCAGGAACGTGTCGTTAAATTTGTGACTTCCCATTCGCGTATTTCTGAAGAACAGTTCCGTGATCTCATGTTTAAGACAGGTGAGCTCAATCGTGATATCGGGACGGCTGTGGGGGGCTTGGATGCCGTTAAATATGGCCTTATGGATGAGGTCGGCGGGATCGGAGCGGCTCTAGCGCATCTCAACCGAATGATTGGCGGGGATTTCTCTGCATCGACTCCAGGAGGGATTACGCAATGACACTGTACACAGTAGTTGCAATGGAACAGGTGTGGGAGGGGGCATTTAACAATTATGCAACAACCCGAGAAGTGAGTGTGCAGGGCATGCTGATGCAGGTTGAACCGATGGAGGAAGGGCGTGCGCGGATCGTGAGATTATTGGATTGTCCACTGAACCGTTATCTAGATCCGGCGTTCTCTCCAGGTTCGATAATTACAATAACATAAAGATTCAATTTCTGACAAAAGAGAACATAGGTACGCCACGCCATTATATGGTATAATGTTGTTCCGGGGGTGGCTGGCGTGGCTAAACGAAAAAAGAAGAAGAAAAAAGCGCTGCTCGGCAGCGTTTTAAAATATGAAATATATGGAATTTTATTAATAACTATTTCCGTCATTGCACTGTCTGGTGAAGCAGCCGTAGGGCGCTCACTTTCAAGTATGGCGGGTTACTTATTAGGGAGATTTTATTTTGTGTTGCCGCTTGTCGGCATTTTTTATGGACTTATGGTTATGATCCATCGAAGATGGCCTTCCTCGTGGAACAGCAGGCATACTGGCGTGCTTCTGCTTCTGTTGTCTATGTGCCTTATGAGCACAATATCTGCAATGGAGCAGAAGCTTGGCCCGTTGTCTTTGTTACATCCTGGCAATGTAATGACACAAATACATAATGATCTTTCGGGATCACTTTCACCTGGCTCGAACGACAGCAATGTCTATATGCTGGGTAAGGATATAAGCGGAGGTTACATCGGCGGGTTGGAGTATGCAGCGCTGTTATGGCTTTTTGGCAGTCTGGGCGCTAAGCTGCTTATGATCGTCATGCTGGCGATCAGCTTTATGCTAATTACCAACTTGTCATATGTGGAGATTTTTACGCTTTTGCGAGTGCGCTCGGTTAAGTTTGTGGAGGGGATTCGTCTCCATGCTGCAAATCGCCCGAAGGCGGTCCCAGTAGCGGCGAGACCATCTAGAGCCGCTGCTCCAGCTAAAGCTCGGCAGGTGAAGCAGCCTGTCTATGATGACGAGGATGAAGAAGACGAAGACGATCGGTATCTGCCTAATCGCAAACAACCTGTCCTTTTGAAAAAAATATCTGGCTGGTTCTCAGGTTCCACGCGTTCACAGGTGGAAGCAGATCCTGAGGATGACGATCAGGGTCCAATTGTGACAAGTGCTTCGAGCGGTCCGATTATTTCGGGATTAACACCAGATAGCCGTGTAATTCCATTAGAGGATATCGATCATGATTTTGACGATGCGGATCTGGATATTGAACCTGTGACGCCTATTATTCGAGATTTCTTTGAACATATCCGTTCAGAAGGTTTAAACGAAGAAGATCGGGAAGAGTGGAGTGAATTCTCACCCGCAGCTCGTGGTGAAGCAGCTAAACCTGCTGTAGCCGGAGCTAATGCCGTTAAGCAGCAGCCTACGGATGAGTCTGAGGAGAATGTAAGTATTGACTTGGAAGGCCTGCTAGGTGCTTCTCCAGATGGAGAGATTATTCCCGCTCCTCCAGCACCACCGCCACCGAAGCCATATAAGCTGCCATCGTTCCGTCTTTTAGCCAAACCTAACAATGGTGGCAAAGCTGGAGATCAGAATGATTATATGCAGACAGCCCGTAAATTAGAAGCAACACTTGAAAGCTTTGGGGTACGAGCTAAAGTGCTGGAGGTAGTAAGAGGCCCAGCTGTTACAAGATATGAGATACAACCGGATATTGGGGTTAAGGTTAGCCGTATTGTAAATCTGACGGATGACATTGCCCTTGCACTTGCAGCCAAAGACATTCGGATGGAAGCACCGATTCCGGGTAAATCTGCGATCGGGATAGAAGTTCCGAACTCTGAAGTGTCTATTGTTACCATGCGCGAAGTTATGGAAACACAGATTTTTCAGGAGGCTGAATCCAGATTATCGATTGCTTTTGGCCGTGATATTTCCGGCCAGACCATTATCGGCAATCTGGCTAAGATGCCCCATTTATTGGTGGCCGGTGCAACTGGCTCCGGTAAATCAGTCTGTATCAACGGGATTATAACAAGCATCTTATACAAAGCTAAACCTGATGAGGTCAAATTCCTCATGGTCGATCCTAAGATGGTCGAGCTGAATGTGTATAACGGAATTCCCCATCTTTTGGCTCCGGTTGTCACAGATCCAAAGCGGGCAAGCCTAGCCTTGAAGAAGATCGTAGTCGAAATGGAGAAGCGTTATGAGCTATTCTCCAAATCGGGAACACGGAATATGGAAGGTTATAATAAGCTAATGGCTGAGAATCCAGCGGCTATTCTACCGTATATCGTTGTTATTGTGGACGAGCTTGCGGATTTGATGATGGTTGCAGCCAATGATGTTGAGGATGCGATTTGCCGACTTGCACAAATGGCGCGGGCGGCAGGGATTCATCTAATTATCGCTACACAACGTCCTTCAGTAGATGTCATCACAGGTTTAATTAAAGCTAATATTCCATCCCGGATCGCTTTTGGCGTATCGTCCAATGTGGATTCACGTACCATTCTGGATATGCCCGGTGCAGAGAAGTTGTTAGGCCGAGGTGATATGTTGTTCTTACCAATGGGCGCATCTAAGCCTATTCGTGTACAGGGAGCTTTTATGAGTGACCAAGAAGTAGAGACTATTGTTCAATATGTCAGCAGTCAAGGTGAAGCCGAATACGATGAGTCCATCGTTCCTGAAGTGGATGATACAATCACTGAGGATCAGGAGCCACAGGATGAATTATACGAGCAAGCCGTACAAATTGTACTAGAGGCTAAGCAGGCTTCAGTGTCGCTGCTGCAGCGTCGTATGCGGGTCGGTTATACCCGTGCAGCCCGGTTGATTGACTCTATGGAGGCTCGTGGGGTCATCGGTCCTTATGAGGGCAGTAAGCCGCGTGAGGTGCTGATGTCACTTGAGCAATATCAGCATAACAAGATCAGCTCCTAAGCTGGAGAAGCCCGTCGAAACCTTCAATAGACAGTAAAAGAGATGGCCACTTTATGAAGTGGACCATCTCTTTTTTTGTATCTTGAGTACTTATTTGACTCTTGGCGCAGCAAGCAAAGCTTCAACAATATAATCCAGTTGCACATTTAGAGAATAGATATCACTGTAATAACCTAAGCCAAAATCGATCTCCATCAAACGGCCTTCTTTCACGGCAGGGATATTGTTCCAAATTGGGTTTTGGGTCAGATCAGCCATACCATCATAAGAGGAGCGGAAGATATAGTCACCACTGTATTTGCCAAGGACTTCAAAGGATACGGATTCCCCATCCGCACCAGTCGCCGTATCTATTTTCTGTTGAATGATGTCCGGCGCCTTCATGCCTAAATATTCATAAATGATTTGTGAACCACGTCCGAATTGTTTGCTCGCCACAACAGCCATGCTGTTGTCTTTTCCACCTTCCATGATGGATATTGTGTGATCAAGAATACCAGCTTCTTGCAGCTTTTGTTTGCTGACCTCAACTTTTTTATGGAAATCAGTAAATAATTCTTTTGCTTGATCTTCTTTGCCTACGACTTGTCCAATAAAGGACACCCGTTCTTCTGTTGACATTTTTTCATACGGAACTAAGACTGTTGGCGCAATTTGGTGAAGGGCTTCATAAGTTTCCTCTGACGGCACAATGATAAGATCGGGATTAAGAGCAAGGATTGCTTCAGGGCTAGCCTCAAACCAGGTGCCAAGCTTTTGCACATCTTTTAGCTCATCTTCAAATGCTGCACCCTCGGATACATCGGATACACCTATAGGTTTAATGCCGAGAGCCAGTACATCACCGAGCAAATAAAGAACTACAACTCTTTGTGGACTAGTGGGAACGGCAATGTCTCCTTTAACTGTGGAAATTATCCGGGTTTGTGCTTCGACAGCAGCTTTGTCTGTATTTGCCCCTGTACTTGTTTCTGCTGAGGGGGTGGGTTTCCCATTGCTTGATGCATTTGAATTTGTGGTTCCCGTGGAACAAGCGCTTAACACTATGGTAAAGCATAATAACAGGGTGAGCAGTAATGATGGTTTGGCATTTCTAAACATTGGTAATTCCCCTTCTCCGTTATATTGATAATGATTATCATAATCAATATAACGGAGAGGTTGTGTTCGGGCAATGTCAATTTGTGCACCTTGAGATGGCATATCACGCCAACTGGAGTGGGTGATAACTTTATTTTTGTATCGGACAGGGGAGATTCCGTAATATTTTTTAAACATTTTTCCTAGATAATAGCCATCAGGATAACCTACTGCAATTGCGATGTCATGCAAGCTAGCCTCTGTGTTCAGGAGCAATATTTTCGATTTTTCCATGCGGATGTTGATTAAGTACTGAGCAGGGCTAGTCTGCAGCTGTGTTCTGAATAATCTGGATAATGTTCTAGGGCTGCTGTTTACCGCTTTAGCTAATTTTTCAAGAGAGAAGGTTTCCTTATAATAAGTCTGCATATAGCGAATTGCTTGATCTAGCGGATCAGGTTGAATTAACTGTGTTTCCAGCGTATGCAGCTGCCTAAGCATCTCATAAATCCATTGATAAAAAAGTGTTTTGACATACAGCCGATCCAAAATCCCTGTTTTGCTCCAATCAGTAAACATGTTCTCCATCTTATCAAATAAGGGCAGTGGACTAGTAGGCGTAAATCCATATTGGAGATTAAAGGGATTATTGTGTTCCATGATTGCTTTTAGATTGTTGCGTGAGGCGAGTGAAAGGTTTGCTTTATATAAAATTAAGTAATACTCCAGTAGTTCATCCATGCGTAAAAATTGAATGTTCATTCCTTTTCCACCATGAAGGATATGAAAGTTGCTGATCTCGTGCGGGACCTCGTCAATTAGTATTTCGGCCTTGCCGTTTATGATCAACAAGAATGCACTTGAGGGCAGCTGATAATGTGAATTCAGATCACCTGATCGTTGAAAAGTATGGCGTATATCAATAATTTCTATTAATGCGTGGTTCCACAATAACATGTGGTCCTTTAAATTCATGATTAATATCAACTCCAACGTTTTCTTATTTCGATTATAGTTGATAATCATTCTCAATTACAATGAAATGCTATTACTTCTTTTTTAGTAATGCATAGGATGTCCTGACAGTCGTCATAATAACTTTAGCCATTCATGCAGAACTCACAAAAGAAAGGTAGAGCGAACCCCTATGAAGAAACATAAGTTGTGGATCTTTGCTTCTTTAACCCTTGCACTTGCTGCCGCACCGTTTGCAGGAATGTTGCTCCAGGGTAATGGCATAGTACAGACCAAGCAAAGTGCTGCTGCGTCATTTGTCCATGAACTAAATCATCCTGAAGAAGAGGCCTTGCCTGCCTTCAGCACGACTCCGATTAAACTAGGTTCTTCTGGTCAGGATGTTTATGAGTTGCAAGGACGTTTAAAACATCTGGGCTTTTATGAAGGGAAAATAGACAGTCAGTTTGGTCCGAAAACGAAAAATTCAGTAACGTGGTTTCAATGGAAGTTTGGAATGAAGTCTGATGGCATCGTAGGCGCTAAGACTAAGTTGAAATTGTATAACGCAACTAAGAACTGGAAGCCGACAGAGTCGGCTTCAGCAACCGGAAATAATACAGCAAACAACAACACCGGTAACAAAACAAATACAACCAATAATTCGGATTCAGCGTCTCTGTCTTCAGGGAATACGATGGGATTATCAGAAAATGATCTCAAAATTATGGCTAATGCCGTCTATGGTGAATCAAGAGGTGAACCTTTCGAAGGTCAAGTTGCTGTTGCTGCAGTAATCTTGAACCGGGTAAAATCTCCGAGCTTTCCTAATACACCGTCTGGCGTTATTTTTCAGCCGGGAGCTTTTACAGCTGTAGCTGACGGGCAGATTTATTTGGAGCCAAATGAGCAGGCACGAAAAGCAGTGCAGCAAGCGCTGAATGGCTGGGACCCTTCGGGTGGATGTTTGTATTATTTCAACCCTAAAACGGCGACCTCCAAATGGATTTGGACTCGTCCACAGGTCAAGACTATCGGCCAGCATATTTTCTGTATGTAGATAAGTAAAGAAGTAAATCCAGAGAGCAACCGGGAAGAGGCATCCGGTTGCTTCCTTACTTTGGAATGGTTTAGAATGGTTATTAATTCATAAACATGTTAATGAGCAACTATCCACGCGGTAAAGGAGTTTTGGACTTGACTAATAATGTATTTCAGCATGGCAACGTTGCAGGTATGCGTATTCACGTGATGCCTACCAAGGCGTTCAAGACCTACGCCATCTCACTTTATGCCGGCGTCCCACTTAATGAGGATATGGTCACCCCTACAGCACTTGCTCCATTTGTGCTCCGCAGAGGTACCGCTTCTTATCCAGAGACTACTCAATTCCGCGAGCGTTTGGAGGAGCTGTATGGCGCTGGATTTGGTTTTGATATTTATAAAAGAGGCGATTATCAGATTGTTCAGTTTCGCATGGACACCATTAATGACTCCTTCGTGCAGAGTCAGGAGAGCTTGCTTGAACAATCCTTTGCTTTTCTAGGAGAAGTCCTGACCCGTCCATTGGTGGAGGATGGAAGCTTCCGTCCTTCCTATGTTGCAACAGAGCGTGAAACAGTGCGCAAGAAGCTGGAATCTATCGTAAATGATAAGATTCGTTATGCAGCGGAGCGCTGTATCGAAGAAATGTGCCGTAACGAGCCCTATCGTCTTCATCCACTGGGTCAAAGAGCGGATTTGGACCGGATTACCCCAAAAAGTTTGTACGAATCCTATAATTCATGGCTGGATGGAGCTATTTTGGATCTCTATGTAGTGGGAGATACGACTACTGAGGAAGTTGAAAAGCTTGTAAAGCATCACTTCGGACGCATTCAGTCGGAGGTGGGCTTATATAGTTCCAAGTTTGTCCCAGTATCCGTCAGCGAGGTAAGGACGGTAGAGGAGAAGCTGGATGTCAGTCAGGGCAAGTTGAACATGGGTCTGCGCACATCAATTACGTATAAGGACGATACATATGCGTCCGCACTTATGTACAACGGAATATTAGGAGGGTATCCACACTCCAAACTCTTCGTCAATGTACGGGAGAAGGCCAGTCTTGCATATTATGCTTCTTCACGCTATGACGGTCACAAGGGGATTGGAACGATACAATCAGGCATCGAAACGCAAAATTACAACAAAGCTGTTGAAATTATAGAGAAACAACTGGAAGAGATGAAAGCTGGCAACATCAGTGATCTGGAGTTAAGCCAGACCAAAGCCATGATCCGCAATCAGCTTTCCGAGATTCCGGATTCTGCTTTTGAGATGATCTCTTACGACTTCAACCGCCAGTTGTCAGGAAAAGAACGGACAGCGGATCAGCTGCTAGAAGAGGTGGAACAAATCGGTGCAGGGGAAGTAAAAGCCGCAGCGGAGACCTTTCAGCTGGATACGATTTATTTCTTGACAGGGAAGGAGGAATAGAGATGGAACAGATTCAATACGACAGACTTCAAGAGACCCTTTATCATGAGGTGATGGATAATGGGCTTCAGGTTTATGTATTGCCAAAACCAACATTCAAAAAAACTTACGCCACATTTGCAACTAAATACGGTTCTGTAGATAACCATTTTCATGTCGCAGGTGGAGAAGAGACCACTGTTCCTGATGGTATAGCTCACTTTTTGGAGCACAAAATGTTTGAAGAGCCAGAAGGCGATATTTTTGCCACTTTTGCCTCAAATGGAGCTTCAGCTAACGCTTTTACAAGTTTCGATCAGACGGTTTATCTTTTCTCGGCAACAGAAAACATAGAGACCAACCTTAGTACACTCGTTGATTTTGTGCAACGACCTTATTTTACGGATGAGAATGTAGAAAAGGAAAAAGGGATCATTGGTCAAGAAATCAATATGTATGCAGATAATCCAGACTGGCGTGTGTACTTTGGCCTTATTGAGGCGATGTATTCGAAACATCCGGTTCGGATTGATATTGCCGGAACTATAGAGTCGATTAGTACGATTACGAAAGAAACACTGTACACTTGTTACAATTCTTTTTATCATCCCAGCAATATGCTGTTGTTCGTAGTGGGTGGTGTGGATCCGGAGAAGGTATTCTCCTTGATTCGCAGCAATCAGCAGGGGAAATCTTATGGTAAACAAGGTGAGATTAAGCGTATTTTTGAAGAGGAGCCGGAACAAGTCGCTACGAAGCGCTTGGAAAGTAAACTCGCCGTTTCGATGCCTAAGATTATGTTTGGATTTAAGGAAAAAGTTGATGGTCTTACAGGTGAAGCTGCGCTTAAGCGTGATCTGGCCACTAAGCTTATGCTTGATTTGCTGGTTGGCAGCAGCACAGCGTTGTACCAAAAGCTCTATGATGAAGAACTGATCTCAGACAGCTTTGGCCATGAATTTAATAGTTCAGAACAATATGCTTTTTCAGCTATGGGTGGAGATACCAAGGACCCTGATTTGCTTCTAAAACGAATAAAAGAAGAAGTGGATCAGATCTTAAAGTCTGGCTTTGCTGAGAAGGATTTCGAGCGGGCACGGAAAAAGAAAATAGGCGGATATTTGCGCATGCTGAACTCCCCTGAAAGTATCGCACATGAATTTACACGTTACCAATTCCGCGGTGGTGACCTGTTTGAAGTTCTGCCTATTTACGAATCGATTACTTTAGCTGAAGTGAATGAGCGTTTACATGCCCATGTAAATTGGGAGCAGCTCGCTGTTTCACTAGTGGTGAGTCCTTAAATGGCGCTTTTGGGAGAGAGCAACAAACCATTAGGAGAAATGACAGTTCTGGTGACAGGGGGCAGCGGGGGAATCGGTGGCGCCATTGCAGAACGGTTTGCCTCTGTGGGCATGAATATTGTTATACACTACAAGCACTCACATGAAGCTGCTAATGATGTCGCTCGGCGTTGTATGGCCCTTGGAGCAAAGGTAATGACTGTAAATGCGGATATGAAGGATCGCAGTCAGATTGTACGAATGGCGGAGAAGCTTGAAAGCAATGGAATGCAGCCGGATATCCTTGTTAACAATGCCGGTAAATCTCATTACGGGATGCTCGCTGATGTGAGCGAAGAGGAATGGGACGATATTATGGCCATTAACTTGAAAGGTACCTTTATGTGCAGCCAGATTTTTATGCCGTACATGGTATCCCAGCGTTATGGCCGAATCATCAACGTTTCTTCCGTGTGGGGAATATCGGGAGCCTCTTGTGAGGTCGCTTATTCAGCCAGTAAAGGCGGAGTAAATGCTTTTACTAAGGCGTTAGCCAAAGAATTAGCACCTTCTGGCGTAACTGTGAACGCGGTAGCTCCAGGAGCGGTTAATACGAATATGTTGTCTAACCTACAGGAGGATGAGGTCCGGATGCTGGAGGATGAGATTCCGGCGGGACGTTTGGCTACTCCGAACGAAATCTCCTCATTGATTTACTTTTTGGCACTGCCAGAATCCGGGTATATTACTGGGCAGATCATTAGCCCTAACGGTGGCTGGATTACGTAATGCTTAACTTGGAGAAAAGCTCCAGCATAAGAAGCTATCGTCTGAGACATATTATAAGTGTTGTTTTTTAATCTCTCGTAAGGCGGCTTACAGCCTGTATGCAGGTGTTCGACCGTAAACATGAAGGAGGATTTAAGATGACACAAGACGATAGCGTAATCAAAAATTTTGACACCTGGAAGAAATTCTTAGGTAAACGGGTTGTACAGGCAGAGAAACTTGGGATGAGTCAAGACACAATCTCAAAGCTGGCTTTTGAAATCGGGGAATTCCTTGATGAAAAAGTGGATCCAGCAAACACTCAAAACCGTGCGATCAAAGAGCTATGGGATGTCGGCAACGATGAAGAAAAGCAAACGATTGCTAAACTCATGGTCAAGTTGGCGAAAGACAACGCCTAAGCTTGCGGAAAAGCTCCCCCTGTGGGAGCTTTTCTGCAATTATTACAGGACTGACCTTGCCTTTCATTTTTATTTTATATATCATTAACATGACCCGTGTAAAAGACCGCTTTGCCGGGGCAGCTTTTTTTGCTGTATTGGCAAAGGGTAGGGAAAAGGAATCTATGAGGTGTACAAGTGGAATATAAACAGTGGTATATGGAATACAAGATTCACAAGAACAGACCCGGTCTGCTTGGTGATATCGCTTCAATGTTAGGGATGCTGGAAGTTAACATTCTGACGATTAATGGAGTTGAAGGAAAAACTCGCGGAATGTTGCTGGAGACCAATGATGATGAGAAAATTATGCTGATGGGCGAAATGCTCAAAAAAGTTGATAATATTACAGTTTCAGCTCTGCGGTCTCCTAGGCTCGTGGACAAGCTGGCTGTGCGCCATGGGCGATATATTGAACGGGATTCAGATGATCGGAAGACGTTTCGTTTCACCCGCGATGAGTTAGGTCTATTGGTTGATTTTCTCGGTGAGCTGTTTAAAAAAGATGGGAATCAGGTTGTAGGACTGCGTGGTATGCCCCGTGTAGGAAAGACGGAATCCATTATAGCTGGCAGTGTCTGTGCTATGAAACGCTGGACATTTGTCTCGTCCACACTGTTGCGGCAGACGGTGCGGAGTCAATTGGCTGAAGATGAGATGAACCCACATAATGTATTTATTATTGATGGTATAGTTAGTACGATCCGCTCTAATGAGAAACATTATAATTTATTACAAAATGTTATGAGCATGCCAAGCACAAAGGTTATAGAGCATCCAGATATTTTCGTACGCGAATCTGAGTACAGTTATGATGACTTTGATATTATTATTGAGCTGCGGAATAATCCAACTGAAGAAATCTTGTACGAGTCGTTTACGACGAGCTACAGTGATGATTTATAGAACACAAACAATGAAGAATACACTTCCGAGCATGTTTATTTATAAAGCTGGTTAAGGAAGTTTACATTCATAGAACTTACAGGAGGTGATGGTATGTCGGAACTGGGCCGGCAATTGAAAGAGGCACGTCTGCAAAAAGGGATGAGTCTTGACGATGTCCAGGAAGTAACAAAAATTCGCAAAAAGTATTTGGAAGCCATCGAGTCTGGAGACTACAAGGTGCTTCCAGGAAGTTTTTATGTGAGGGCGTTTATCAAAACGTATGCAGAAGCAGTAGGCATGAGTCCTGACGAACTGCTCGAGGAGCATGGGAACGTACCTGCACCACCCGCAGACACGACCATGGAGACGGTGATTCAAAAGCGCAGCCGTAGACCCGAAACCGAACGGAATGCAAAATGGCTGCCAACGGTGCTAATGTGGACATTCCCTATATTGATTATTGTAGTGATTTACATTTATGCTTCTAGTTTAAACAAAGCAGACCCTGATCAAGTTGATCAAACAAATATCACCAATAATGTGCAGGATCCTAATACAGCACAAACTTCTCCACCCGCATCAGGAGGCGGTGTTGTAGCGCCTACTTCCTCGGCAGGTGCTGAAGCAACTACAGAGCCAACTACGGAGCCTACGCCAACACCGACGCCAACGCCGACTCCTCAATCTATCACGGTTACACCAGATGGGAAGTCAGGCAAAACAACGAAATTTAAGGTCACAGCTCCTGCCGGAAGCGAAGTTAAGGTTGAGATTGTTGCATCCGGAGTAAGCTGGCTTGAAGTTTACAAAGGCGAGAACTCTAAAGGTGAAAAACTCTCCTTCGGAAATACAGCTGCAGGAGAAACTATGAGCTTCGTTCTTGGTAGTGAGGGCATGTATATTAAGTCTGGGTATTCCCCAGCAACTGAGATTACCGTAAATGGTCAAGTAATCACGGATGAGAAGACTTCTTCACGTCTCCTGCTTAATCTTGACGACGGTTCTGGAAGTGAAGGTACCCAAAGTGAAGGGACAGGCGAATAACAAATAGGATGTATAGACTTTGGCTTTAGGGAGAACATAAGACTGTTTTCAGTTTTAGCCAAAGTGAGGTGTACATCTTATGACAGTTAGCTGGATTGTAGCTGGCCTTGGGGTTGTTGTCAGTCTCATCGGATACTATTTGACACCAGGTGCTTGGGGATACGGAATTCTCGGATTCGGTATTGCACATATTGTGCTAGGAATTCTGGATATGTTTCGTAATCCGGTCCGAAGCAGATAGAAGCTGTAGAAATGAACGTCTCCAACGGCGTACTTCCGGTGGAGACGTGTTTCTACCCTTTGAATCAAACTCACTCGAAGGAAAAGCTCCACTTAGTGGGGCTGTTTTCTATGTCGGGTGAGCTACATAATGATTTATCCAAAATTAGACTTAATAGTACCATTCTCTTATAATAGTAGCAGACTAATTGTATAAAGGACGTGGAGTTTAATGAGTTCAGAATGTTCATTTGATATTGTATCCAAAATGGATATGCAGGAGTTAACGAATGCTATTCACCAAACAGAGAAAGAGATCGACAACCGCTTTGATTTTAAGAACAGCAAAAGCAGTCTGAAGATGGAGAAAGACGCACTTATAATCGCCTCTGAAGACGAATATAAGCTAAACGCTGTTATTGATATTTTACAATCAAAGATGGTGAAAAGAGGCATCACCCTAAAGAATCTGGACTTTGGTAAAGTAGAACCGGCTTCCCTGGGATCTGTACGTCAACGTTTAGGGCTTAAGCAAGGCATTGATCAGGAGAATGCGAAAAAGATTAATATTCTGATCCGTGATTCAAAATTAAAGGTGAAGAGCCAGATCCAAGGGGATCAAATTCGTGTAACCGGCAAGAGCCGCGATGATTTGCAGCAGATTATTCAGATTTTGCGTAAAGCTGATTTGCCGCTGGATCTACAATTCATGAACATGAAATAGAATTTTGTGCCCCGCAGTGCTTATTAGCACTAACAACGCGGGGTGCTTTCTGTTTTTTTGACACCTATTTATTGCTATAATATACTTGCTTAAGTAGAAATGGATTAGCCTGATTTAGGCAATTTGTATGAACGATTTAGGGGAGGAAAACTTCAGTGAATTTGCCCAACCGCATCACGCTAGCTCGTATTTGCCTGATCCCGATTATGATGTTTTTTTTACTGGTGGATTTCAGTTTTTATCCAGAACCGATACATTGGGGCTCGTTTCAGCTATCTGTTAATCATTTGGTAGCAGCTGTAATCTTTTTGCTTGCGGCCAGCACGGATGGAATAGACGGCTACATTGCTAGGAAATATAATATGGTCACCAATCTCGGTAAACTCCTTGATCCACTTGCGGACAAACTGCTGGTATCTGCAGTTCTGATTTCACTTGTGGAGCTGGGCAGATGCGATTCATGGATTGCTATTGTAATCATCAGTCGTGAGTTTGCAGTCACCGGACTTCGCCAGATTGCATTGCTAGAGGGAAAAGTGGTTGCCGCCAGCAAATGGGGCAAGATAAAGACGGTTGTACAAATTGTTGCGATCTCACTGCTGTTGTTGAATAATTTCCCATTTCAATTTGTCAGTATTCCTGTAGACGATATTGCTATTTGGGCCGCAGCGCTGATCACTATTTATTCTGGAATTGATTATTTTGTGAAGAATAAGGATCTGCTACAGCTGCATAATGCGTAAGAATGTAAGCTGGACATACAAGGAAAGGTAATAGGTGAAGCACCTATTACCTTTTTTGAAATCTAAAAGCAGTGTACCTACATTATAACTAGGAGGCGAAAGCCAGGTATGAAAGCGGAGATTATTGCAGTAGGGACAGAGCTTTTGCTCGGTCAAATCGTGAATAGTAATGCCCAGTTTTTGTCTATAGAGCTAGCTGCCATCGGGATCGATGTATACTTTCAAACTGTTGTCGGTGATAACAGCAGCCGCCTGCAGCAAGCCATCGAGATCGCTCAGAGTCGGGCCGACGTTATTATCTTTACAGGCGGAATTGGCCCCACTGAGGATGATCTGACTAAAGACGCACTGGCTGCATCGCTAGGTAGAACGCTCCACATTGATCGTTTGGCGATGGATCATGTACAACGTTTCTTTGATGATCGTAAGATCGTTATGACCGAAAATAACCGCAAACAGGCACTTATAATTGAAGGAACTACACCGTTGCCGAATGAAATCGGTCTTGCGGTTGGGATTGCTTTTGAGCATGAGAAGAAATATTATATTGTGCTTCCAGGTCCACCTCGTGAGATGAAACCGATGTTCGTAGATAAAGCAGTACCGTGGCTACAGCAGCACGCCTTGACGAACGAAACACCGCTTTATTCAAAAATGCTCAAATTTGCCGGCATCGGAGAATCACTGCTGGAGGACAAGCTCATTGAGCTGATTCGCAGTCAGACTGATCCAACGATTGCTCCGTATGCCAAAGAGGGAGAGGTAACTGTTCGTATTTCGACAAAGGCCCCTTCTGAGCATGAAGCTACAAAAAAGCTGGAGATACTGGAACAACAAATCAAGGAGATTTTGCCGGAACATTTGTATGCGAACATTGATGTGCCGCTAGAGCAATTGATAGTGGATTGGATGGCGGATGCCGGCCTGACCTTAAGTGCGGCAGAGAGCTGCACCGGAGGTTTGCTGATGGAGAGTATAACAAATATTCCAGGCAGTGCTTCGATGTTTGCCGGCGGAATCGTCTGCTATTCAAATGACTTAAAGAAAAAGCTGCTGAATGTGCCAAGTGCTTATTTGGAGGGACCCAATGCCCCTGGAGCCGTAAGCCGAGAAGTTGCCGAGGTGTTGGCTGACCAAGTGAGAATGATTGCAGACAGCGATTTCGGCTTATCTGTTACAGGTGTAGCTGGACCGGGTTATTCTGAACGAAAGCCTGTTGGACTTGTATTTATCGGCTTGGCTGAACGGGGACGTAAGACAGAGGTTTATGAGCTTAATCTTAAAGGTACGCGGGAAAATATCCGCTTACGAACAGTTAAGGCTTTGCTGTATCGTCTCTGGCGGAGACTTGAGGAACGCAAGGTGGAGACACCTCTTGAGGGTTCAGACTTGTAATGGGAGATTAGCCCAGTTATAATAAACACATACGGAAGAACCGTGGCACTGAGATTTCTTTGCTGCGGTTTTTTGTATATTTGCAGAGATTTTGATCACGATGCTTTCTCATGATCATAAGTCGTTGATGTCCGGTGAAGTGGAGAATTTAATTAACTTCTATCTCCGGAGGGAGGCTTACAATAAAAGGGATAAATAACGCCCAAGACAAAAAAAACGAATGTATGTTCGAAAAAAAGCTTGGCAAGACCTTAAAAACACGTTATTATATTACTATAAACAGTGAAGGAAGTGGTCTGATTGTCAGATCGTCGTGCAGCGCTTGATATGGCGCTTCGTCAAATAGAAAAACAATTTGGTAAAGGTTCGGTAATGAAACTGGGAGAATCCACGCATATGCAAGTGGAAGTTGTACCTAGCGGATCTTTGGCACTTGATATTGCGTTAGGTATAGGCGGACTTCCAAAGGGACGTATTATTGAAGTATATGGACCGGAATCTTCAGGTAAAACAACAGTTGCTCTTCATGCTATTGCAGAAGTGCAAAGACAAGGCGGACAAGCTGCTTTTATCGATGCCGAGCATGCGCTTGATCCGAAATATGCACGTAACTTGGGCGTAAATATCGATGAATTGCTGCTTTCTCAGCCAGATACGGGTGAACAAGCGCTGGAAATCGCCGAAGCACTTGTTCGTAGTGGAGCCGTTGACATTATTGTCGTTGACTCCGTTGCTGCTTTGGTACCTAAGGCTGAAATTGAAGGCGATATGGGTGATTCCCACGTCGGACTGCAAGCTCGCTTGATGTCTCAAGCACTTCGTAAGCTTTCTGGTGCCATTAGCAAATCGAATACGATTGCTATCTTTATCAACCAGCTTCGTGAGAAGATCGGTGTTATGTTCGGTAACCCTGAGACAACTCCGGGTGGTCGTGCATTGAAATTCTACTCCTCTGTACGTTTAGATGTACGTCGCGTAGAGAGCATCAAGATGGGGAACGATGTGGTTGGTAACCGTACTAAGATCAAGATTGTGAAGAATAAAGTAGCCCCTCCATTTAAACAGGCTGATGTTGATATCATGTATGGTGAAGGGATTTCCAAAGAGGGAAGTCTTGTAGATATCGGTACTGAAATGGATATCGTGAATAAGAGTGGTGCATGGTATTCCTACGAAGGCGAGCGTCTCGGCCAAGGTCGTGAGAATGCTAAGCAGTTTTTGAAGGAACATCAGGATATTGCCCTTATTATTGAGAATAAGATCCGTGAAGCAAGTAATTTATCCACTATTGTTGCTGCGCCGAATAATGATGAGATTGTTGCAGAGCAAGAGGAAGAAGAAAAATTGCTCCTCGAAATCGAATAGTATATTAAACAATAGGACGCCCTGTGATTGATTGTTGCAGGGTGTCTTTTCTTAACAAGTATTGAAAGTAAGACGATAACTGATCTATTGCTATGAGGTGACAAACAACTATGGTAATACAACTGGATTTTGAAGCAGAAGAACAAGATGAGCAGGTGTTATCTGATTTTCCTGAAGGAGAACTCTTAGAGATCACTAAAGTAGAACGTCAAAAGAAATCTGACCACCGTTATATCATACATTTCGGAGCATATAACATGACTGTGCACGAGGACGTCATGATTAAATATCGAATGATTACTGGTAATTCTTTTATGAAGGCTGATTTGGAAGAAATTGTTGTAGCTGATGAGCGTCAACGAGCTTATGTGGAAGGCCTCCGTTATCTTGAACGTAAACCACGCACCGCTATGGAAATGACTCGCCGTTTACGCCAGAAGGAAATAGGAGAGACTATTATTGCGGAAGTGGTGCAGCGGCTACAGCAGGAAAGATTTCTTGATGACCCTTTATATGCTAAGCAATGGGCGGAGCAACGAATAGCGAACCAGCGGAAAGGGAAGATGTGGATTCGACAAGAGCTACGTGAGAAGGGGATTGACAAAACCCTTATATCGGAAGCTTTGGAGAATATTACTCCTGAACAAGAGCTGGAGAGTGCACTCGAAACAGGGCGCAAGAAATGGAATCTCATCCGTGGAGACGCTTCAGATAAGCGAAGAAAGACTGGAGCCTTCCTTATGCGCCGTGGATTCTCGGGCGATATGGTTCGCCAAGTGATCAATACTTTACTTGCGGAAGACAATTATGAAGGTGAAGATGAGGAGTTTTACTAGAATCACTGATTCTCTTGACATTAATGCGTATATCGACTCTCTTGACAATGTCTTTTTATAAATAATAAAATATAACATGAATCGGCATAAAATTAGAATCCTTTTTCCTTCCCAAAAAGGAGACTGTTTTAAACGGTTCACGTACAACTCATATGAAATGTAATCGCCGGATAAGGCGGGCAGTGTGCATGTGCAGCATGTGCAGTATGGCAATCGGTTGTTTACCGGTTTTTTGTATGGTGATGAACGGATAGTTAAACAACTGCACAATTCCCAGGGATATACCTTGGAGAGGAACCAACGAGGAGGTGAACAGATGCTGGAATCATGGATCTGGGTCATTATCGTTCTCGTTGTAGCTGCAATATTCTTTGGGTTCGGTTATTTTATTCGTAAATCCCTTGCAGAAGCTAAAATCCAAAGCGCAGAAAGAGAAGCCGTTGTCATCGTTGAGAATGCGAAGAAGGACGCTGAGGCGCTGAAGAAAGAAACAGTATTGGAAGCTAAGGACGAAGTCCATAGAATCCGTACTGAAGCTGAGAAAGAAACTCGTGAACGTCGGAATGAAATCCAACGGCAAGAGAGACGTTTGCTGCAAAAGGAAGAATCTCTGGATAAAAAAATGGAATCGCTTGAAAGAAAAGAAGAACAAGTAGCTAACAAAGAGAAACGAATTGATGAAACCCAACAGCAAATTGATGTTATTTACAAAAACCAAGTCACTGAATTGGAACGTATCTCCAATTTAAGCATCGAAGATGCAAGAAGTATCATTCTTAGCAATGTTGAGCAAGAAGTTCGCCATGAAACGGCACAAATGATCAAAGAAATTGAACAGCAGGCGAAAGAAGAAGCGGATAAGAAATCCCGTGAAATCATTACACTCGCTATCCAACGCTGTGCAGCTGATCACGTGGCGGAAACAACGGTTTCAGTTGTTACGTTGCCGAATGAAGAGATGAAGGGTCGGATTATCGGTCGTGAAGGCCGTAATATTCGTGCGTTGGAAACTCTTACAGGTATCGACCTCATTATTGATGATACGCCGGAAGCAGTTATTTTGTCGGGATTTGATCCAATCCGCCGTGAAGTGGCCCGTACGGCACTTGAGAAATTGGTGGCTGATGGACGTATTCACCCCGCTCGTATTGAAGAGATGGTGGAGAAATCCCGCAAAGAAGTGGACGAACGGATTCGGGAATATGGTGAGCAAGCTACTTTCGAAGTGGGCGTTCACGGTTTGCATCCAGATTTGATCAAGATTCTGGGGCGTCTGAAATTCCGTACAAGCTATGGTCAAAATGTATTGAAGCACTCCATGGAGGTTGCTTATTTAACAGGACTGATGGCCGGTGAGCTTGGGGAAGACATCGTGCTTGCAAAACGTGCAGGATTACTCCATGATATCGGCAAAGCGCTGGATCATGAAGTGGAAGGTTCGCACGTTGAGATCGGCGTTGAACTAGCGAAGAAATATAAGGAACATCCGGTTGTTATCAACAGTATCGCATCTCATCATGGAGACTGCGAAGCTACCTCGGTTATTGCTATGTTGGTTGGCGCCGCTGACGCATTGTCGGCTGCTAGACCTGGTGCTCGCCGTGAAACACTGGAAACGTATATTAAACGTCTAGAGAAACTGGAAGAAATCTCAGAGTCATTCGAAGGCGTTGAGAAATCATTTGCTATTCAAGCGGGCCGTGAGGTGCGCGTGATGGTACAGCCAGAGAAGATTGACGATGCAGAGGCATTCCGTCTTGCTCGCGATATTACGAAGATGATTGAAAGTGAACTGGATTATCCAGGACATATCAAGGTTACCGTTATTCGTGAGACACGGGCTGTTGAATACGCTAAATAGGCAATAAGTAGATAACATACACTTCGGAAATAACGATATTTATGATTGTTTCCTGGTACATGTTTCTGCTAGGAATATAAGGTTAAAGGATAAGATTTAACTTATACTTTCTTATATTTGATGAAAATTGGCCCCTAAGCGGGGCCTTTTTTCTTTTAAATATGAAGACTTATCCGTTAGATGAAGAGGTTAAGATTAGGAGGAGAGAAACATTAAAGTACTATTCATTGGAGATATCGTAGGTAGTGTAGGTAGGAAGGCACTTCGGGAGATGTTGCCCTCATTAAAAAGCAAATATCAACCACATATAATCATAGTTAACGGTGAAAATTCTGCTGCCGGTAGAGGGATTACTAAAGCGATCGCAAATGAATTTTTTAACTGGGGCGTTCACGGAATCACCATGGGTAATCACACATGGGACAACAAGGATATCTTCGAGTTTATCGACGATGAGGCCCGGATTATCCGTCCTGCTAATTTTCCTCCAGGAACACCAGGAAGAGGATATACGGTTGTTAAAGGTAACGGGAAAGAGCTGGCTATAGTTAACCTGCAAGGCCGTACATTTTTGCCTGCGATTGATTGCCCTTTCCGTGTGGGTGAAGAAATTGTGGAAGAGCTACGTAGAGATCATAAATGCATTCTCGTTGATTTCCATGCAGAGGTTACCTCTGAAAAAATCGCCATGGGCTATTTCATGGATGGTCGCGCATCAATTGTAGTTGGGACCCACACTCACGTGCAGACGAATGATGATGTGATTTTGCCAGGTGGAACGGCTTACTTGACCGATGCGGGTATGGTTGGTTCAAGCGAAGGGATTCTGGGTATGGAAAGAGATGCAGTACTTTATAAGTTCACTACACAGCTTCCAGCACGATTTGTTGTTGATGAAGGCAAATGGCAGCTTCACGGTTTATTTGCAGAATTAGACGAGAATACTGGCGTGGCTACCCGTCTGGAGAAAATACGGCTACGTGAAGATGAATGGGTAATGAGCTAGTAGTAGGATAAGATAAGTGATTTTCTGGGTAATTTCGCCGAATAAGGGTAAAGTGTGATATTTATTATATCGAAAAAGAGTATCTATTGTACCATTTTCTCCAGAGTAGTCCGCAAAAAGAAGGAATTATTTCTTCTCTCGCGAATAACATCTAAAGTAGTGGAAGAACACCATTATTTTCCCAGGGGAGGTACTTACTATGGATGTATTAAAAGTATCAGCTAAATCCAATCCAAATTCCGTCGCCGGCGCTTTAGCAGGTGTTCTTCGTGAACGTGGATCGGCCGAATTACAAGCTATTGGAGCTGGAGCACTGAATCAAGCAGTCAAAGCAGTTGCCATTGCCCGGGGATTTGTTGCACCAAGCGGAGTAGATTTGATCTGCATTCCGGCATTTACAGACATTGTGATTGATGGAGAGGATCGAACCGCGATTAAATTGATTGTAGAACCCAGATAATAGAAGCATAGAACGATGAACCTGTTTACTTATGTAAACAGGTTTTTTGCTTTTGGTATATAGTCTGGCGTTTTTAAGCATAGAATCTGGAATAGGGCTGCATGAAAGCGAGGGCTTGGGATGAGAACCGATAAGCTACAGGTTGCGGATTTTCATTGTGATGTGCTGAGTAAAATGCAAGCATCACCGGATATGGATTTTAAGAATGATCCCCGGTTGGATGTTACCGGAGAGCGGTTGGTAGCGGGCGGTGTAGAATTGCAGATTTTTGCGATCTACCTTTCGGCAAGTAGAGGTAGACCTAGCTTTGAGAATGTTTTAGGACAAATTGATTTGTACCGGCAAAAAATATTAGGCGCAGAGAGCCTTCAGTGGCTGCGTTGGAAGGAGGAGGTAGGTAAACGAGCAGCTGGAGCATCACCATGGGGAATGCTCTCTCTGGAGGGTGTAGACGGTCTAGAAGGGAACCTATTTTATGCACAGCTCTGCTTTGAGCTTGGCGTGCGGTTTTTGGGGATCACATGGAATTATGCCAATTGGGCAGCGGACGGAGTATTGGAGCAGCGCAACGGCGGATTTACGGAAAAAGGGCGAAAGCTGATCGAATGGTGCAACGACAGTGGAATGCTGCTTGATGTGTCGCATTTGTCTCAGGCAGGTTTTTGGGAGCTAGCCGACTTAAGCACACGTCCGTTTATAGCTTCCCATTCGAACGCCGCAGCAATCTGTGGGCATGTTAGAAATTTAAATGATGAACAGATTAAAGCATTAATTGCAATGGACGGAAGAATGGGCCTGACCTTTTATCCGTGGTTTGTATGTGATGATGGAAAAGCTCGTATAGATGATTTGTTAAAGCATATTGATCATGTATGTAGTCTAGGTGGGGAGAAACATATGATGTTTGGTTCGGACTTTGACGGCATTGACACTTGGGTAGAGAATATGGAACATCCGGGAAAATACCCTGAGCTTGCCGAGCACCTGCTTCGTTACTATCCAGAAGCTTCCGTTAAAGGTTGGTTATATGAGAATGCGGTCTCCTACTTGCGTACAAACTTACCTTCACAGGTGTCTAAATCATGACAATCCTGTTCTAAAAGTATGAATTGTCGAAAAAAAGGCCCTCGTTATGATGTGGGGCTTTTTATTTTTGGTTAAGAAGATGTATAATGGTTAATGGCTTGTACAGATACTAGAGAAAATACAAGGAGTGACTTTACTATGAGTAAGACTGTACCCGTAGGTGTGTCGGCTAGACATATTCACCTTACGCAAGAGCATGTGGAGGCTTTGTTTGGCCCAGGATATCAACTAACGGAGTTCAAACCCCTCTCTCAACCAGGACAGTTTGCAGCAAATGAGCAAGTAGCAGTTATCGGCAGCAAAGGTAAATTTGACAAAGTAAGAATTTTGGGACCTGCTCGTCCGGCTTCCCAATTAGAAATTTCCCGTACTGACTCCTTCGCACTTGGCGTGAAAGCTCCAGTTCGCGAATCTGGAAATATTGATGGAACACCTGGCATTACGCTTAAAGGACCTGCTGGCGAAGTAGAATTGGAACAAGGCGTTATCATCGCCGCTCGTCACATTCACTTCCATACTTCTGAAGCTGAAGCTTGGGGCATTGCTGATAAGCAATTGCTTAAAGTTCGTCTCGGAGGCGATCGTGGTCTCGTATTGGAGAACGTAATTGCACGCGTATCAGACAGCTTTAAACTGGATATGCATATTGACACTGACGAAGCTAACGCTGCAGGTGCCAACAACGGCGATACTGCTGAAATCGTAGAATAGTCATCATAGTTATAGCAAAGATAAGAAGCGGGGGAGAAATCCTCCGCTTTTTTGTGCGTGTCTGATCCGCGTGCTGTAAGGATTGCGTGTCTGATCCGCGTGCTGTAAGGATTGCGTGTCTGATCCGCGTGCTGTAAGGATTGCGTGTCTGATCTGCGTGCTGTAAGGATTGCGTGTCTGATCCGCGTGCTGTAAAGTTTGCGTGGTTTACCCGACCGCTTGTACGTATCGGACTGTATCGCAGCTATTTCAGCATTTTGATCTATTTTGCCAAGGTATCGGACCGCATAGCTCTTATTGCCTTATATTTGTACTGAATTGGGCTTCGAAGGTGTGAATAAGTGCATCTGAGTCCGATAGCATCGCCAAAAACCATGAATCCTCAAAATAAGGGCGTCTGAGTCCGATTGCTCAACAGGATCAACAGGATCAACAAAAGATACGCCCCAGGATAAATTGAGGAGGAGTATTTTACGGTTAGCAAAATATTTCTGTACGAGCAGAACGAATAGTATCCTGAAATGGATTTTTAATGAAAATTGGTGTGATGATAAAGAAAATCTATTATTATGTAACTTATTGTGTTATGATTATGGTTTATGACGTGACAAAAGGATTTATTGTTAAGAATATATGTATTAGAAATTAAGGAGACCCAATGACATTTAATGAACTGAATATTGTGCCTGCAATTTTGAAGGCTTTAAGCAAAGAAAACTATACATCACCTACACCAATACAGGAGCAGTCGATTCCAGCTGTATTAGCGGGTAGAGATTTACTTGGATGCGCGCAAACGGGAACAGGAAAAACAGCTGCATTTTCCGTGCCTATTATTCAATTGTTAAGCGAACAATCCAACCCAAACAAATCCAATAATGTGCGACGCATTCGCTCGTTGATTTTAACACCGACAAGAGAACTAGCGATTCAAATTGCTGATAACATAAAAGCGTATAGCCAATATACAGATATCCGCTCTGCTGCCATTGTTGGCGGTGTGTCACAGAAAGTGCAAGAACGTGCACTGAATCAAGGTGCCGATATTCTTATTGCTACCCCTGGTAGACTTATCGACCTGATCAATCAGAAACGTGTAGATCTGCAATATGTACAAATTTTAGTTCTGGATGAAGCTGACCGGATGCTGGATATGGGCTTTATCCATGATGTGAAACGAATCATCGCCAAAATGCCTACGAAGAAGCAAACTCTGTTTTTCTCGGCAACGATGCCAACTGAAATTTCTAAATTGATCAAAACATTGCTTGTGAATCCAGTCAAGGTAGAAATCACACCTGTGTCATCTACTGCGGATAGAATCAATCAATCGATCTATTTATTAGAGAATGGAAATAAGCAAAACCAATTGAACCTGCTGTTACAGGATAAATCCATTGTCTCAGCTTTGGTGTTTACTCGTACCAAACGTGGTGCAGACCGTGTTACCCGCGATCTGGCTAAAGTGAACATTGCTGCTCAAGCCATACACGGCAATAAATCTCAAAATGATCGCCAGAACGCCTTGCGGAATTTTAAAAGCGGTGCGACTCGTGTTCTCGTAGCTACGGATATAGCTGCCCGGGGAATTGATATTGATGAGCTGTCTCACGTAATTAACTTCAACTTACCGAACATTCCGGAAACCTATGTGCACCGGATCGGTCGTACAGGCAGAGCGGGATTGAGCGGAACGGCAATTTCTTTTTGCGAAGCTGAAGAGCTTCCTTTCCTTAAAGATATTGAAAAATTGATTGGAAAATCGATTCCGGAAGTTAAGGATCATCCTTATCCGATGTCTCGTAAAACGCAAATGAAGACAGATCGTTCGGCGAAACCGTCAGGTTCGAAAGCAGCAGCTTCGAGACCATCGTCTTCCAGACCGTCGAATTCCAAACCAGCAACTGCTAAACCTGGGGCAACAAAACCGGCAGCAACAAAATCAGCGGCATCCAAACCAGCTAAAGCAAAACCTAAGTCTAACCCTCCATTGAAGCCAAAGTCCGAGTGGTTCACAAAAGGAAGACAAAAAACGAGCAGCAGATAAGTAAGTTTGAATGCGTATCGTTTCTATAGCAAAATAAAAAAACGTCAGAGTAAATTGAACTGCACCCCAATTGTTAGACACAACTAACATTTGGAGGTGCAGTTTTTTATGTTTTATGTCCTGATGATTTACAACAAAAAACAGCCGCTAAACAGTTCCTCACTGTACAACGGCTGTTGTTATTTCATTTATGCGGTTGCTTCAATTGTATTGTCCTGAACATAGGGGCTCAGTTCTTGCTGAAGTCCTGTGCTGATGGAAGTCATAGGGAGGCGAAGCGTATCCGAGGATAGTAGGCCGTTTTGGTTAAGCATCCATTTAATTGGAGCGGGATTCGATTCCTTGAACAATAGGCGGATGATCGGCAGTAGTTGTTCAAAGCTTTCTTTAGCGAAGTCCACTTGACCAGATGTAAAGGCTTCAAAGATACGAAGGCATTCTGCCGGATAAACGTTGGCAGTAGCGAGCATACCCCCAGCTGCTCCGCAGCTAAGCATTTCATAAAAGAGGGAATCATCGCCGCCAAGCACAGGTTTAGCACCTGTACGGACTAACTCTGTAACCATTTTTGTACTGCCTGAGCAGTCTTTTAAACCGACAACATTATTCATTTCTAGGATTGTACGTGCAGTATCTACCGTCATGGCGGTACCTGTACGACTTGGAATATCATAAGCCATGATAGGTATGCCTACTTCTGCTGCTTTGCGGAAATGGGCAATGATACCCTCTTGTGAAGGACGACTATAATAAGGTACGACTACTAGTGCACAATCAGCACCAAGGTTTGCAGCAATTTCCGTGCGTGCAACCGTAGAGGCTGTATCATTGGTACCTGTACCAACTACTAAGGGGATTGATGTGGATTGTAGAAGCTCACGGGAAGTGTTTACTAGAAGCTGCATTTCATTTACGGTTACAGTGGGCGATTCTCCGGTGGTTCCATTAACGACCAGACCTTGTATGCTGTTGTTAATAATGTTCTTTACATAACGCTGATACGAATCCAAATCAACTTCACCAGCAGCATTGAACGGGGTGACCACGGGGACATAAACTCCATAAATCTGTTGTTCTGTAAGCATAAATTATCGGCCTCCAAAATATTTTAATTCCTCTACATACACTTTACCATGGAAAGTAGCATCGTCGTTAGCTATAATAAATGATATGGATCATCAAAAATATTGATGTTAGGGTGAGGTAATGGATTTAACCTATTTACGAACCTTCCGCGAGGTGGCTAAACGTCAGAGCTTTACGCGAGCTGCTGAAGAATTGGGATATGCACAATCAAGTGTGACGATGCAAATACAGAAGATAGAGAAGGAATATGGAGTACCTTTAATAGAGAGGCATGGCCGTCAGCTGCGGCTTACCCCGCCAGGAGAAGAGTTATTGAAGCTGTTCGTGGAGATTTTGGATTTGTATGATCGTTCAAAAGAAACCATCGCCCAGCAAATCGGAGGAACGATAACTATTGGGACGATAGATTCTTTAGCGGCCTTTTATTTACCTCCTTACCTGCAGCAGCTAAGGACTAAATTTCCGAAGCTGGATATTCATCTGCAAACGATGCAGGAAGCTAATCTTCTTGCCAAAATAAAAGATGGCGAAGTAGATCTAGGCTTAATGTTGGATCGCACCACTGCGGATTCCATCCTTGAGCGTACGATCGTCAGAGATGAGCCGCTTGTATTGATAGCCCCCATTCATCATCCGCTTGCCCAGATGGATACGGTAACCCTAAACGATCTGAATAACTGTGAGCTAATAGTCTCGGAGGAAAGCTGTATTTACCGCAGTCTGTTCGAGAATTTGTTAAAAGAGCACGGGATCATATTCCGCATAGGTTTTGAGCTTTCGAATCTGGAGGCCATCAAACGTTGTGTAATGAATGGCCTTGGAATTGCTTTGTTACCAAAAATCGTGGCAGAGGAAGAAATTGAACGAGGAAGCTTGGCGGAGCTGTCCTTTATTCATCCCGAAATTCACTTTGATCTGCAGCTTCTGATGCACCCTAAGAAGTGGAAATCACAACCGCTTCAATTTTTAATCCAAATGTTGCTTGCAAATCATTAATTTATTCCCATCAGGATCTTTCACAACAAACCAATGCTCATCTTGAATTTCAGTTACTAGCTCTACACCGAGAGCCTTCACATAATTGAAAGAGGCTTGCAAATCATCGGTCAGTAACAAAAAAGCTGGTGTTGTAATGGGCGGTGTTCCTTCAGGTTCTAAGCCGCCCCACAACGGCATGGTATCCAGTATGATTCCAGTGTTTCCCTGCATAGGCAGCGGGCATAAATGACCGTTCATGATCTTACAATCTGTCTCTGGAAGCCCCAGGACTTGGCAATACCAGCGACGGGATTTTTCAATATCATGTACGGGAATGAATACACTGCCAATTAAGTTCTTTACGGGGCTTTTTATTGTGGAATTTAAAGCGGACATTGCTTGTTCATTCATTTAAAGACCTCCCAAATCCGAAATGGATAAACCTTTATTTGGAAATTATGTATCTAATCTATTTAAATCATACAATCAATAGGATTGCAAGGGAATTGTAAATGGTTATATTTTCATATGAAAGTAGCCAAAAAATTTGACATTGAAAATCAGTTTATGTTATATAAAAAGAAGAATTAGCACTCATCTAAGAAGAGTGCTAATCACGGAATGATGAATAATAAGGTTATTTTGAAAGGAGATTTATTTATTCATGGCCAAAAAAGAGTTTAAAGCCGAATCGAAAAGATTGCTGGAAATGATGATTAACTCCATTTATACTCAACGGGAAATTTTCCTGCGTGAACTGATTTCCAATGCAAGTGATGCGATTGATAAGATCTATTACAAAGCCTTAGCTGATGAAGGCCTGGTCTTCAATAAAGAGGATTATTATATTAAAGTGACCGCCGATAAGGCGAACAGAACCTTGACGATTTCCGATACAGGTATCGGGATGACACAAGAGGAGCTGGAGAATAACTTAGGTACAATCGCGAAGAGTGGATCTCTTGCTTTTAAGAAAGAGAACGAAGCTAAAGATGGCCACAATATCATCGGACAGTTCGGAGTGGGCTTCTACGCTGCGTTTATGGTGGCTGATGACGTTATAGTGATCAGTAAGGCATTAGGCAGCGACGAGGCCTTTAAATGGGAGTCTAAGGGCGCTGACGGCTATACCATCGAGACTGTTGAGAAGGATTCTGTCGGCACTGATGTGATTTTGAAGATTAAAGAGAATACTGAAGAAGATCAATATGATGAATATTTGGAAGAATATCGCCTGAAATCCATCATTAAAAAATACTCCGACTTCATCCGTTTCCCAATCAAAATGGACTTGAAGGAACAAAAGCCAAAAGAAGGCACGGAGAATGAGTTCGAAGAAGTTGTTCAAGAACAAACCGTAAACAGCATGGTGCCAATCTGGCGCAAGAACAAAAGCGAGCTGACTACAGAAGATTACGATAACTTCTATGCAGAGAAACGTTACGGCTTCGATAAGCCGCTTAAACATATTCATATCAGTGCTGATGGTGCTGTAGTGTACAATGCGATTTTGTTCATCCCAGAAAATACACCGTTTGACTATTACACAAAGGAATATGAAAAAGGTCTTGAGCTCTATTCCAACGGTGTGTTGATCATGAACAAATGTGCGGATCTGCTGCCTGATTACTTCAGTTTTGTAAAAGGTATGGTGGACTCAGAGGATCTTTCCTTGAACATTTCCAGAGAGATGCTCCAGCATGACCGTCAGCTGACTCTGATCGCTAAGAACATTAAGAATAAAGTGAAAAGCCAACTGCAAAGCCTGCTGAAGGATGAAAGAGAGAAATATGAGCAGTTCTATAATGCTTTTGGCAGACAGCTTAAGTTTGGTGTTTATAACGATTATGGGATGCACAAAGACACCCTTCAAGATTTGTTGATGTTCTACTCCTCCAAGGAGAAGAAGCTGGTTACGCTGGACGAATACGTCTCAAGAATGCCAGAAGATCAGAAGTATATCTACTATGCTTCCGGAGAGTCGATCGACAGAATCGAGAAGCTCCCGCAAACCGAGCTTGTATCGGATAAAGGGTATGAAATTCTCTACTTCACTGATGATATTGATGAATTTGCGATCAAGATGATTCAGTCTTATAAGGAAAAAGAATTTAAATCCGTATCCAGCGGAGATCTGGGGATCGAAGCCGACGAAGCGGACAAGCCAACGGAAGCGGAAGAGAACGAAAACAAGGAGCTTTTTGAAGCGATGAAGGACATCCTGTCCGGCAAAGTGAAAAATGTTAAAGCTTCCAAACGTTTAAAGACTCATCCGGTATGTCTCTCTGCAGAAGGTGAGCTGACGATCGAGATGGAGAAAATTCTGAAATCGATGCCGAATGGCCAAGAGGTGCAAGCGGATAAGGTACTTGAAATCAACATCCATCACGAAGTATTCCAGTCCTTGAAGGCGGCAGCAGAGAACGACAAAGAAAAGCTCGGTTTATACACGAACCTGCTGTACAACCAAGCCCTGTTGATCGAAGGTCTACAGGTTAGTGATCCTGTTCAATTCACCAATGATATTTGCAAAATCATGAAATAATATGAAGTACAGAGACCATCCAATTGTATTATGATTGGGTGGTCTTTTTTATTTCAGCATTTCATTTTGTTGTGCGAAAAAGGTAGTAATCAATTTCAGAGTCATTATTTGTGCAACCGCTGATCGAATAGATAATTTCACCTTGTGTGCTTTTTTTACTCGTCACTTCGGAGCAGGTATCGGTTCTGACTCCTGTGTTGCTTCCACCGAATGCATCATTAGAGGTATCATAGCTATAATTAATCACGTTACCGTCAAATTTCAAATCCTTAAATATAGGATCGCCTTCATCTGTGTAACTTGTAACGCGTATATTGTCTGCTTTTTTGCTGGAGAGATTCGTTATAAATTGCTCGAATTTATCGAGGTTGTACACTTTTTCCCAAGAAACAATATCCCCTCTACTGATGGCTTCTTTGGAAGTATAGGGCTCACTTTTAGGTACAGAATTGACTTGATTATCGGAGCAACCCCATACCCCTGCTAGTAAAAGAACAGAGAGTGTAAGCAAATTTACCTTTTTCACTGAGGGACCTCCTTGTAACGTATTTATATAAAAGACGGAGATTAACTGGAAAAGTTACAGTGAGCTTGATTTTTCACATTGACAATAAACAACAAATTGATTATTATTTTCTCTAACTTGAATATGTAAAAGCAAAGAAGAGAAAGAGTACCACGGCAATTCTTTCAACAGAGAGCTCCGGTCGCTGAAAAGGAGTAAAGAAAACCCTTGGGAATATGGTCTCAGAGCTGCGCATCGAAACCTTATGGGTTGTAGGCTGCGCCGGAACCTGCATCCGTTACAGTGCTAGGGTATAAACGTTAATTAACGTCGTACCTGAAGAGGTAAATGTCATGAGGCATTTATAAAATTAGGTGGTAACACGTGAGTAGAACTCTCGTCCTTTGTGGATGGGAGTTTTTTTGTTGTCAAAAAAAGGAGGAAAAGGTTAATGAGTAATGTGTTTATAGGTGGCGCTTGGCCGTATGCGAATGGATCTTTACATCTTGGGAGATTATCAAGTGTGTTGCCTGGGGATGTGCTGGCACGATATTTTCGCTCCAAAGGGGATAACGTATTATATGTATCAGGCAGTGATTGCCATGGCACACCCGTAGCGGTTCAGGCTGCGAATGAAGGGATTACACCCGGAGCTTTTGCAAGCAGATATCATGAGGAGTTTCTGAAGTGTTTTAAACAGCTGGGATTTAGTTATGATCTATATACTCGAACGGATCAACCGCAGCATCATAAGGTCGTGCAAGAGTTGTTTACAAAGCTACTAGAGAATGGTCATTTATATAAAAAAACCATTGCGCAATGTTACTGCGAGGTGGATCAGCGCTTTTTGCCAGACAGATATGTGGAAGGGACTTGTCCGGTATGTGGCCAGCGGGCGCGAGGGGATCAATGTGATTATTGTTCTACGATTCTAGATCCTGCCGATTTGTTAGACAGAGTCTGCAAATTATGTGGTAATACACCATCAGAAAGGCCGACAGAACATTATTATCTTAGCTTATCTAATTTTCAGTCTGAATTAACGGAATATGTAGAGGAAGCACAATTTTGGAGAGAAAACGCTATAAAACTGACCAAACGTTATTTACAAGAAGAGCTGCAGGACCGCGCGGTAACAAGAGACTTGTCTTGGGGTGTAGATGTTCCTGTGGCTGGATTTGAAGATAAAAAAATTTATGTTTGGATTGAGGCGGTAAGTGGTTATTTATCAGCCAGTAAGCAGTGGGCTGCACAGTCCGGAGGAAGCTGGGAGGATTTTTGGTTAGAGGAAAAAGGGGAGATTACTGCTTATTATGTGCATGGTAAAGACAATATTCCTTTTCACACTTTAATATGGCCGGCTGTGTTATTAGGAGCTGGAGGTCTGCATTTACCGGACAGGATTATATCTAGCGAATATTTAACCCTTGAAGGGCAGAAGTTCTCCACTAGCCGAAACTGGGCGGTCTGGGTACCTGATATTTTAGAGCGGTATCAGCCAGATTCTATTCGTTATTTCTTAATTGCTAATGGACCCGAGAAGCGGGACACGGATTTTTCCTGGAGAGAGTTTATTTATAGCCATAATGGAGAGCTGCTTGGAGCATTTGGTAACTTTGTGAACCGTTCATTGGCTTTTGTAGATAAGTTTTATGAAGGGAAAGTGCCGAATGGGCAATTGGATAAGGGGTGGAATGACAACATTGACCTCTTGTATCTCGAATCAGGGCGGCTTATTGAGGCTGGGAATCTAAAAGATGCGCTGGAGTATATTTTTTCTTATGTGCGCAAGGCAAACCAGTATTTCGACCTGCAAAAACCATGGATACAGATAAAAGAGGATCAGGTTTCTTGTGATTCTGCAATATACACATGTGTGCAGATTATTGCGAACCTAGCGAATTTGTTACATCCGTTTCTGCCGTTCTCTTGTGACAAGATCAGGGGGTTCCTGTCGTTAGAACTACCGAATTGGCAGCCTTGCTCGGTACCCCCTTACCAACAGGTTACTGATTTACAATTATTGTTTGAACGAATTGATATTAACCGTATTAAAGAAGAAGAGGATAGGCTCGTTCAACAGCAAGTGAATAAATAGAGCTGGTATTATCCATTCTTGAAACTCTCAATAAACTTTGAAGCCAATGATGACAAGTATTTATCCTTAATCCAGACGGCGGCGACCCGCGTGCGTAGTGATTCACTACTAATTTCTTTATAGATCAAATTACTATTACTCGTTAATTCGAAAGCGGATTTGGGGATGATTCCGATGCCAAGACCAGCGTTTGCCCAGAGCAGTGTTGTTCTAGCATCATCATTCATACAGAAAATCAGCGGATCAAAGCCGTTCTCAAGACATGTTTCCCGGATAAGCTGCTCAAAACGGCGGTAGATAATAAGCGGCTTATCCTTTAGCTCACCGATCTCAATAAAGTTTTCATCCGTTTTCCAGTCATACTCAGGTGTCATTACGGCAATCATAGGTTCAGCTTGTGTGTAAAGACATTCTAAATTTGTACCATTAAAGGGTGTCCTAACAATCCCGACTTCGACAATGCCTTTATTCAAGAGGTCAATGATTCTAAAGGTATTTCCTTCATGAATCTCAAACTTCACACCTTTATAGGTTTTGTGAAATTCACATAGCCGATCTTGAAGCAACGTAGCTCCAGAGGAAGAAACTGTACCAATGGCTAGGGTTCCTTTTAAACCTTTGACAAAATCAGTGAGCTCACGGGCAGTGGAATCTGCCAGCTCCAGAATTTGTTGGGCACGGTCCCGCAAAATGGCTCCAGCTTCAGTGAGCTGCACGCTGCGTGGACCTCGTTCCACTAGCTTTACACCGAGTTCTTCCTCCAGGAGCTTTAGCTGCTGGCTCAGTGGAGGCTGGGCCATTTGCAGTTTTTTGGCTGCAGATGTGATCTGTCCTTCCTCAGCTATCGCCATAAAATATTTAAGCTGTCTAATATCCATATAAAAATCCTCCGAACTTGAGATATGCTAATCGTATGGGAGCGATACGAATCCAATATTATTAATATGTGAGTAGATATGCCATAATCATAACTGTTCTTATACATATTTCAAGTGGTTAAATACTTCTTATGTTGGGTGTGGATAAATTTGTTCAAAATTGCAGTATATTTAAAGCCGTACAAAAAAGAAGCGATCATTGGACCGATCTTCAAACTGATGGAAGCGATTCTGGAGCTGATTTTGCCTACCATTGTCGCATTGATCATCAACAACGGGGTTGGCAATCATGACAGCGCCTATGTTTACCGCATGGGTGGCCTAATGGTTCTGATGTCACTGCTTGGCTTCGGCTGCTCCATGGTATGCCAATACTATGCAGCCCGGGCTTCACAGGGATTCGGTACGACACTACGCAATAAGATGTTTAGACATATTACATCCTTGTCGTATGCTGAACTGGATACCTTAGGTACGCCTACACTGATTAATCGGATTACCAATGACGTAAACCAGCTGCAAATTGCTGTGGCCATGCTGATTCGTCTAGTTATTCGTGCACCGTTTATCTGCATCGGGGCTATCCTAATGTCCATGATTTTGGATTTTAGATTATCGCTGATTCTAATAGCGGCAACACCGGTTTTCGGCATTATTTTATATTTTATTATCACCCGCAGTGCTCCTTTGTACCGAAAATACCAGCAGAAGCTGGATGCCCTTGCGCTCGTACTGAGTGAGAATTTATCGGGGATTCGAGTGATTCGTGCTTTTGCCAAAAGACGTACAGAAAAAGACCGTTTTGATGCCTCATCCGATGATTTGACTACTACAGCGATCCGGGTTTCGCGGATTTCTGCTTTGCTTGGGCCGATGACTACACTTGTAGTAAATGCGGCGATCATAGCTATTTTGTGGGTAGGCGGAATTCATATCGATGGGGGCCGATTGTCTCAAGGGGAGATCATTGCCTTCATCAATTACATCACTCAGATCTTGCTGGCGCTGATAGTAGTCTCCAACTTGGTTATTATTTTTACAAAAGCCTCATCCTCAGCGAATCGTGTGAATGAAGTGCTTGGTGTTAAGGTATCCGTGTCCGAGGAAGGAAATGCATTGATTGCAGAACCTGACCCTGCTGCCCCTGCTATACAATTCGATCACGTATCCTTTGGGTATAATACGACAGGTGAATCGGCATTAGAGGATATATCTTTAGTAATTAATCGCGGAGAGACCGTGGGCCTGATTGGCAGTACGGGTTCAGGTAAGTCTACTTTTGTGAATTTGATCCCCCGTTTTTATGATGTGGTGCAAGGTGAAGTGAAAGTGGATGGTGTGGATGTCAGAGATTACAAGCTGCACCAGCTTCGTGAGAAAATAGGGATTGTACCGCAAAAAGCTGTGTTGTTTACAGGAACAATCGCTGAGAATATACGTTGGGGCAAGGAAGATGCAACTGAGGAAGAAATCATGCAGGCAGCCTCTATCGCTCAAGCGGAGGAGTTTATACGTAAATTACCCGAAGGCTTGAATACGCAAGTATCTCGTGGGGGATTAAATTTATCCGGTGGACAAAAGCAGCGCTTAACCATAGCTCGTGCAGTAGTAGGTAAGCCATCGATTCTTATTTTGGATGACTCCTCCAGTGCGCTGGATTTCTCCACAGATGCGGCACTTCGTAAGGCTCTCAAAGAGAGCAGCCAGGAAATGACCGTGCTCCTTGTCTCGCAGAGGGTAAGCACTGTAAGACAAGCGGATAAAATAATGGTATTTGAGGAAGGGCGGATCGCCGGTGTCGGAACCCATGAGGAGCTGATGCGGGGTTGTGAAGAGTATAAAGAAATCTGCCTGTCCCAGCTATCAAGTGAGGAGTCGGGCCAATGAACAAAAACAACATTTGGAAAAGACTTATTGTATACACAGGGCATTATAAAAAAATAGCTATAGGTGCAGTAATCTGCGCAATACTCAGTGTGATTGCCAGTCTAATTGGCCCGTTGCTTATCGGCAGCGCCATCGATTTTATGATCGGGCCGGGAGAGGTTGATTTTGACGCCGTACTTAGACTGCTTTTGATTCTGGCAGGGGTGTATATTGTCGGCAGCTTTTTCGGATGGCTTCTTACCTACCTGACTAATCGAATTGCCTACCGGACTGTATATGACTTACGGCGGGAGCTTTTTGATAAATTAAATGTTTTGCCGTTAAAATTTCATGATAACCACCCGCAAGGGGACAGCATCAGCCGGTTTGTTAATGACATGGATGCGGTCTCTGATGGACTGCTGCAAGGCTTCTCAACACTGCTCACGGGGATCATCACCATCGTGGGGGCAATTGCACTCATGTTGTACATTAGTCCTTTAATGACCTTAGTTGTTCTTCTGTCAGCACCCGTTACATTTTTTGTGGCAAGATTCATTACGATGCGCTCCCAGAAGATGTTTAAGGAGCAGGCTAAAATTCTGGGCGGTCTCAACGGATACGTGGAGGAAATGATCGGCGGACAAAAAGTGGTCACTGCTTATCATTATGAAGACCGTGCACTGACCCAGTTTGAAGAACGAAACGAGACTTTGTACCAGACTGGCGTGAAATCACAATTTTACGGTTCTTTGTCTAATCCGACAACACGGTTAGTAAATAATATTACCTTCTCTGTTATCGCGATGATCGGAAGTGTTATGGTGATTCGCGGGCTTGTGACGGTAGGGGATTTGTCCAGCTTTTTGATCTTCTCCAACTTGTTTGCTAAGCCGTTTAATGAAATTACAGGTGTGATTACGCAGCTTCAATCGGCAACAGCATCAGCGCAGCGAATTTTCGCCATTCTAGACCTATCGCCAGAACCAGCTGATGCAACAGACGCCAAAATTATGAATACAAGTCAAGGAACGATTACCTTTGAAAAAGTATCCTTTGCTTATAATCCTGAACGTCCTCTGATTAATGATTTCAGTCTGGAAGTGAAACCAGGTACCCGGGTTGCAATTGTAGGGCAGACGGGAGCGGGGAAGACAACGCTGGTAAATCTGCTTATGCGTTTTTATGATGTGGATAGGGGTTCCATCAAGATTGACGGCGTGGATATCAAGACGATTACCCGGGACAGTCTGCGGCGTAATTTCGGGATGGTGTTGCAGGACACTTGGCTGTTTGGCGGCACAATTAGAGAAAATATTGCCTACGGCAAACCTGAGGCTACCGAAGAAGAGGTCATCGCTGCTGCAAAGGCTGCTAATGCTCATAGCTTCATTAAACGCCTGCCTGAGGGATATGATACGAAGATCAGTGGCTCAGGAGATAATTTGTCGCAAGGACAAAAGCAGCTGCTAACCATAGCACGAGTGATGCTCGTAGATCCACCTATGCTCATTTTGGATGAAGCCACCAGCAGTATTGATACGCTGACTGAGGTACGGATTCAGAAGGCTTTTCTAAAAATGATCGCAGGCCGGACCAGCTTTGTAATTGCCCACCGTTTGTCAACGATTCGAGAATCGGATCTCATTCTTTTCATGAAGGACGGAGACATTGTGGAGAGTGGTACGCATGACCAGCTCCTAGCCAGCGGTGGATATTACGCCAGATTATATAACAGTCAGTTCGCATCAGCGTAGACTTTGCATTTAGAAAAAAGAGCATTCAATCCCGAATTTGGGGGTGAATGCTCTTTTTGTCGGGTGGATAGTTAGTTTGGCTAAGCTTGGCTTGGCTTACCTTACCTTACCTTACCTTACCTTACCTTACCTTACCTTACCTTACCTTACCTTACCTTACCTTACCTTACCTTACCTTACCTTACCTTACCTTACCTTACCTTACCTTACCTTACTGTTGCGGACCGTATTGCAGCTAAATAGTGTTTTTGGCGCCTTTTTTCAAAGTAACGGACTGCATAGCACTTATTCGGCTGATTTTGCAGCAAAAAGGAGCGGATATGGCACAATAGCTGCATCTGAGTCCGAACGGAGTGGAAAAAGGCATGATTTTGTGAAATAAGGGCGCCTCGGTCCAATACGTTGCAATGGCGGCAACCGCCAAAAGTAGATTGCTTCTGTTCCAGAGTAGAATGCTTAGAAATTCGATTGCTTAGCGTTCCAAAGTAGTTAGCTTAGCGTCCCCAAAGTAATTTGCTTAACGTTCCAAAGGAGCTAACTCATCGTCCCCAAAGTAGTTTGGATAGCGTTCCAAAGTTAGTTATCTCACCATCCCCAAAGTAATTTGCTTAGCGTTCCAAAGTAGCTATCACATCGTCAGCAAAGTAGTTTGTTTACCCTTGCGGACCGTATTGCAGCTAAATAGTGTTTTTGGCGCCTTTTTTCAAAGTAACGGACTGTAAAGCACTTATTCGGCTGATTTTGCAGCAAAATGCAGTGGATATGGCACAATAGCTGCATCTGAGTCCGAACGGAGTGGAAAAAGGCATGATTTTGTGAAATAAGGGCGCCTCGGTCCTATACGTAGGAATGGCAGCCATCGCCAAAGGTAGATTGCTTCTGTTCCGGAGTAGAATGCTTAGAAATTCGTTTGCTTAGCGTCCTAAAGTAGTTAGCTCATCGTCACCAAAGTAGTTGGCTTAACGTTCCAAAGTAGTTAGTTTACCCTTGCGGACCGTATTGCAGCTAAATAGTGTTTTTGGCGCCTTATTTCAAAGTAACGGACTGCATAGCACTTATTCGGCTGATTTTGCAGCAAAATGCAGTGGATATGGCACAATAGCTGCATCTGAGTCCGAACGGAGTGGAAAAAGGCATGATTTTGTGAAATAAGGGCGCCTCGGTCCTATACACCGTGGCACCAACGAAGTCGACTGTTTAGCGTTCAAAAGTAAATTGCTTACCCTTACGGACCCGGTTACTATTCACCTCGCGCGCTATAGGGTGGGAATTTCCGATAAAAATATTTGTGAATGAATGAACTATCTGGACGGGCTAAACGTATTATAAGAAACGTATATTGAAGACGACGAAACTATAGTAAATATGGCTTGTCGAGAGTGTTATGAGATTGGAAGGGGAGTGGCAAGATGTTGACAATCAAACATTTTACCAAGAGCTACAAGGGTGGCAAGAAGGCGGTAAATGATCTGAATTTGGTGGTCGAAAAAGGTGACATCTATGGCTTTATCGGTCATAACGGTGCGGGGAAAACAACAACTATCCGAGCAGTGGTCGGAGTTTTAGATTTTGAGGAGGGGGATATCGAGATTGGTGGGTACTCCATTAAAAAAGATCCCTTAGCCTGCAAAGCGATTACTGCATATATTCCAGATAATCCGGATCTATACGATCATCTGACGGGCATTCAGTACTTGAATTTTATTGGTGATCTTTTTAGTGTATCGAAAGCGGATCGGGAGTTATTGATAAAGAAGTATAGCGATGAATTTGAGATTACCTCTAATCTGGGGGATTTAATCTCCGCATATTCTCATGGTATGAAACAGAAACTCGCGATTATCTCCGCGCTTATTCATAAACCGAAGCTGCTCGTTCTGGATGAACCCTTTGTGGGACTTGATCCAAAAGCGGCACACACGCTCAAGAGAATCATGGCGGAGATTTGCAGCCAAGGCAGTGCGATCTTTTTTTCGACGCATGTACTGGATGTGGCCGAGAAGCTCTGCAATAAGATTGCCATTATCAAAGCGGGTGAATTGATCACTCATGGGAAAACAGAAGAGGTGAAGGGTGACAGCAGCCTTGAAGATGTGTTTTTGGAGTTGATTAAACATGATTAATATCTGGCGATTGACGAAAATTCAGCTGATCTCATCGTTTGGGTTAAATAAAGCTTTGCATACAAGGAATATGAAAGAAAGACGAAAAATGCTTTTGCTGAGCATCGGTATCTTAATAGGGATTGTCATGATGGCAGTAGTTTCGTTTGGATATAGCTTCATGATAGCAGAGACCCTTGAACAGATAGGCAGGCCAGAGCTGCTGCTTGCGATTATGATGGCTGTTACTTGCTTGATTGGATTTTTTACAACGATCTATAAGGCGAGTGGGGTATTATTTGGCTCCAAAGATTACGATCTCGTAATGTCGTTGCCTATCAAAACGAGCCATATCGTAGCAAGCCGTGTAGTTCAGCTCTATGTGCTGAATATACTGTTCTCATTGATGGTGATGGTGCCAGCAGGTGTAGTTTATGCTATAAAGGTAAATCCGGCAGTAGTATATTATTTATTTTTCATGATAACGCTGCTATTTATCCCATTAGTGCCGATCATTGCTGCAACAATTATAGGGGCATTGATTAGTTGGATTTCCTCACGTTTTAAAGGAAGTCGTTTAATAAGTCTCATTCTGACTTTTGCCGTAATCATTGTTATTATTTTGGGTTCAGGCCAAATGAATGGGAATGACCCGCAGTTACTTGCGGATATGAGCACACAAATTGCCGATCAAATCTTCAACTTATATCCTTTGACGGTTATGTATGTAGATGCTGTCTGCTCGTATCAGGTAGCTCCTTTACTATTATTTATAGGGATTTCGTTACTTTCTTTTATGTTGTTTACCCTTATTCTTGGCAGCAAATATAAAGCAATACACACAGGCCTTACGACTTCTTACTCAAAGAATAAGTATCAAATGAGGTCACTTGCAGTCTCTTCACCGCTTTACACATTGTATAAAAAAGAGCTGCGCCGCTATTTCAGTTCTTCTATATATGTGCTAAATACGAGTATCGGTATGGTTATGTTACTTGTCATGGCGATTACCTTACTGTTTGTTAGCTCAGAGCAATTAGGACAAATTATTGAGATACCTGAACTCTCTAACTATCTAAGCAGATTGGCGCCACTATTTGTTTCCCTCTTTGTTGCATTAAGCTGTACGACATCGAGTTCGATTTCGCTTGAAGGTAACCATATTTGGATTTTAAAAAGCGCCCCCGTTCCGACAAAAACCATATTATTAAGTAAAATCGTAGTGAATCTCACCATTACAGTACCGATTGTGATTGTTAGTAGTGTGCTTCTAATGATTTCTCTGGGCACAGGCTGGATGGAGAGCTTGTTATTGCTAATAATCCCCGTCCTATACGCTTGTCTTACTGCAATGGTAGGTGTGATCGTTAACTTGAAGCTTCCTAAACTGGAGTGGACTAACGAAGTCTCAGTAATTAAACAAAGTGCTTCGGTCCTTGTAGCGATGATTATAGGATTTATCAGCTTGCTGATTCCATTTGGTTTGAGTTTTCTTTTATCCGATCTAAATGGTAATCTCGTTATGTTAGGTATTGGTGTGGTGATATTTGTGGCATGTGGAGTGATGTATAGATATATTCAGTCCAAAGGAGAACTTTTATTTCGGGCTCTTTAAAAAAGGGCATTCCAAAAGCCGAAATCGGCTGCTGGGATGCCCTTTTTTTGTGCCAAGATTTATTTTCGTGAAAAATCCCCTAAGCTCTACTGTCGCTCATTAGCTAACTGTTCAATTCCACTCACCATTATTTTTAGACCTGTATAGAACATCTTATCGGAGCCAATTTCATTAAAGATATTGTTTTCGTACATTCGTTTTATAACATTAGGTCCATCCCCTGATAAGTGCTCAAGCGATTGTTTAAATACCTCTCTAGCATCTCCATTAGGTTCATTTTTCATGGCTAAGTCAATTCGATCCTGCTCATATTTGTCCAATTCGAAAGAGATTACATAGTTTAACACGCAAGCAATTAAGGAGAATTTGTCACTATCGCTTAAAGGAAGATGATCCACGATCTGAAGCAAAGTATTCAGTAAAGATAGATAATTAGGTTCAGAAGGCAAGGTTCTCATCATCAGCTGAGCCGAGCAAGGATACTTATGTAAAACCCCGCGGATTCGATCTGCAAAATGAAAAAGCTGTTCTTGCCAATCACCTTCGAGATTCGCAGTTTCGAGGGCTTCTTTGGCGATCTCATTAGCCAGTGTCTGGAAAATACTCTGTTTACTCTTAAAATGCCAATAGAGAGAGGCGGCTTGTATATTTAATAGTTCTGCTAATTTACGCATACTAAATGCCTCTATGCCGATATCATCTAGCAGCTCCCAAGAAGCTTTTATTATATCTTGTTCAGTGATTTGCAGATTTTTGATTCTCATCGAAACGACCTCCTGTTACTGTCTTCTTTTATCATAAGCGAAGATGGATGGCTGGTCTACCATCGTTAGATTACCGGTTTATCTTACACTGTTAGATATTTTTATTTACAAGCAAATAAACGGGTGCTATATTAATCTTACACTGTTAGTTTAACGGTGCGATTTTTTAAAAAGGAGGCAGCGGTTAGCTATTTTATTAGTAAAAATTAAAAAGGATGTGTATAGACCCATGAGTAATCTACAAGTGGAACAATCCCAACCAGTCACCAAAGAATTTTCTATAAAAGCAATACTTCCCGTAATACTGGCACTTATAACAGGAATGTTGCTGGTTATGCTCGACAGTACAATTATGAATGTAGCGATCCCGCAGCTTGAAAAAACCTTTGATGCCAGCCTAAAAACAATACAGTGGGCCATCACGGGTTATACGCTGGCTTTATCCGTAATTATCCCATTGGCCGGATGGTTCTCGGATAAGTTTACTGCCAAACGTGTTTTTTTAGCTTCGATCGTATTGTTTACCATAGGTTCTTTATTATGCTCAATGGCACAATCCACAACAGAGCTGATAATCTTTCGTATTTTGCAGGGATTAGGCGGAGGGATGATTGCTCCAATTGGTATGGCTATGTCATTCAAAATCGCACCTCCCGATAAAAGAGGTTCAATCATGGGATTGCTTGGCCTACCGATGTTAATTGCGCCTGTTCTTGGTCCTGTACTGTCAGGATGGCTGTTGGAATATGCAAGCTGGCACTGGATTTTTCTGATTAATGTCCCCATTGGTATTATTGCAATGATTGTTGGAGTGAAATTTCTTCCGGTAATAGAGAAGGGGAATAAAGCTAAATTGGATATTTGGGGTGTGATTTTATCACCACTCGCTTTCTCCAGCTTGGTATTTGGGGTGCATAGAGGGGGAGTGGATGGCTGGGGGGATCGTATAACGATTATATCTCTTGCGTTCAGCTTCATTGCTTTAGCCTTGTTTATTTTCGTGGAATTGCGCCAAAAAGAACCGTTATTGGAACTTCGCTCTTTTCGATCTCTAGAATTTAGTAAAGGTATGATTTTGACCTGGATTAATCAGTTCGCCTTATTTGGTTCGATTCTGTTAATTCCAATTTTTTTGCAGCAGGTCAGAGGTTTTTCTTCCTTTGAATCGGGACTTTTAGTTATTCCTCAAGCTTTAATATCCTTTGCTGGCATGATTATTGGAGGAAAATTATTTGATAAGTATGGAGCTCGGCCCGTTGTGTTCTCTGGACTTGTGCTGCTGTCCACCGGACTCTTTCTTTTGTCACGTTTACAAAATGATACAAGTGTATACGTTATGATCAGTTATTTTGCCATTATGGGACTTGGCCAAGGATTAACTACTATGCAGCTCGGTACACATGTGCTTAAGGCCGCTCCGAAGGATTTGATCAGCCGTGTGACCCCACTTACTGCCTCTGCACAACAAATTGTGGGTTCCTTTGCTGTCGCTATAATGTCGGGCTTATTGACTTCGAATATAGCTACTCAAATGAGTCAAGGAAATTAGAAGCTACCTTTAGAGGCTATGGTTGCAGGATTCCACGACACGTTCCTAGTTTCATTGGGCTTGGTGCTGTGTGGTGTGGTTCTTAGTCTCTTTTTGCATAATCCGAAGAGCTGATCCTATCGTACTCTACCAATATTTTAGCGATGTTTATGGATTGTATCCTTGGTATAATTCAAAGATTGATAACCAAGGGGGAATCTCTTAACCCGTGAAGAATATATTTGCTAGATTTACTATAATGACCCTCGCTGTCGTGCTATACGCCGGAGGATTTATTCAGCATATATCGGCCGATAACGGGGTTCCTTTTGAGGATATAAACACTAGTTATGCAAAAAAAGAAATCATAGATTTATATAACCGGAATATATTAACTGGCACCTCGAATACTAAATTTTCACCTACTCAATCGATTACTAGAGCTGAATTTATTACAGTTCTTGATCGTCTGTTGAAGCTTGATCCAGCGTTGAGTCCGGTATCTCCTTATACCGACGTAGCCAAAAGCGCTTGGTATTACGGCTGGATACAGGCAGCAATTCAGCTTGAACTGGCGAACGGCACTTCGGCAACTACTTTTGCACCCGCAAAAGCAGTTACTCGGCAGGAAGCGGCTGTGTGGATAGCCAAAGCGCTAAAGCAAACAAACACTGCAACTACCGCACAAACCAATTTTAAAGATCGGCAACAAATTGCTAGCTGGGCAAGTGCTGCTGTAGCCAAGGTTAATGATCGCGGATTAATGAAGGGCGATAATAGCGGAAATTTTCGACCCACGGACCCGATAACCAGGCAAGAGACGGCAGTGCTGATGGATCGGGTGCTGCAACATACAAGCTGGGCGGCAGAGCTGGAAAGTGATCCGGACAAACGTATTGTTATAGGCTGGCAGTATGGTCTCACGACGTCACAATTTGAGAATCATGTTTTGCAATCGAACGTCAACACACTCTCACCACGTTGGTATTATGTTGGAAAAACAGGGACAGTAACGGATTCGACAGATGTCTCGCTGGTAACTTGGGCAAAAAAGAATAAAAGGCAAGTCTGGGCGATGGTTGGCAATCGATCGGATCAAGAAGCGACGCATCAAATGCTGTTGAGTACAACCGCAAGGAATACGGCAGTCAAACAATTAGCTGCTTTAGTGAGTAAATATGGATTAGATGGACTAAATATAGATTTTGAAAATGTAGCGGCCGAAGATCGTGTGTATTTGACTTCGTTTATTACTTTATTGGCCGAGAAAATGCATTCGCTCAATGTTATTCTGTCGATGGATGTATCCCCTGATCTTGGAACGGATTGGACAGAAGCTTTTGACTATGCTGCCCTAGGCAAGCAAGTGAATTACATGGTGATGATGGGGTATGATGAGCATTATGACGGGAGTCAAGTTCCGGGGTCCAATGCTTCGCTTTCTTATGATCAAAAGGCTGTGAATACAATCCTAAAAGTTGTACCTAGTCAAAAAGTTATATTGGCATTGCCCTTATATAATCGGGATTGGACACTGAACCAGAAGGGAACGGTTTTATCCTCTGAATATATTACGCTTCCGGAGCAAAATCAGATCATCAGCAGCTATGCATCGAAACCTGTGTGGAATTCTACTCTGGGACAATATGTCGCGAGCTACTCGAAACAAGCTATAAAACATACGATTTGGATTGAGGATGGGCGTTCATTAATAACTAAATACAACTTAGCGGTTACTAAAAAACTAGCTGGAGTAGCTTATTGGTATATAGGCGGAGAAAGCTCTGATATATGGGCTAGTTTAAGGAATGCAGAGAAATTTTTCGATTACACTTTTTAAAAATATGAAAGACTGGATGCGAATAGCCGCTTAGCTAATTGCTGTCCAGTCTTTTTATTGGGTTACTAAGTCGCAACTGCTAGAATGAGTTTGATTAAATCAGCCTCGAGTTACGTATTTTTTGAAGTTTTTTACCTTTAGAACTTTAACATTTTGAGCTAGAAGTTTCTTGTCACTAACGATCCATGTGTGATCTTTGGAGTTTTTTCTACGAACCGCAGCGAAGTTATACTTATTTCCTGCATAAATCTTAAAGCCCTGTGCAGCGCAATCCGCACAAAACTTAACACATTCACCTTTATTCCAATCTGGAAAAGAAATCTGCTGGAAGACATTTCGTTTTACGAGTAGGGTGGCACCCTGAACATTGGTTACCTGTTTATTTTCCATATGAAGATAACGAAGCAAAAGTAGCTTCTTATCATTTAAATACATATAGTGAGCTCGTTTTCCAACGATATCAGCTTTAGTTTTATGGAGGATGTTCATACTATCCGTTAAATAGTTGGCAGAGTAATAATCGTCGTCATCAAATTTAGCGATACAACTATAATTCGCTAAGTGCACACCAAAATTCAGACAAAACCCGAGTGAACGATATTCTGGTAGTTTATAGATCCGTACGTTTTTATGTTTTTTTGCAGCATGTATATAATCTTCAATTCTCAAGCTATCATTATTTATGATCACGATAAGTTCTTTAGATTTGAAATTCTGTCGTTGATAGTTATCAAACATGGTTTTAATACAATCAAGTCGTTTCGTACAAGTTAGAATAGACACAGCAGATGAAGTAGATTCAGCAGTTAACTTCATAACGGAATCTTTGGACTGCGTCCAACAAAATTCCTGTAGTTTTTAATATTCCGGATGATCTTATGGTTAGCTATTAACGTACTATCACTGATAATCCATGTATGTTTTGAAGAGTTTTTTCTACGTATGGCAACGAAGTTATTTTTACTCGCAGAATAAACCTTATAACCTTTCTTTCTGCTTCTGCTGCAAAAGAGATCATCCTCACCTACGTTTTTATTAGGAAATTTCACATGATCGAATACTTTTCGTTTGAAGACGAGCGTAGCGCCAGGGAGATGGGTAACCGTCCGGTGTTCATCATTTGCAAAACGAAGAATCAAAGTCTTTGAACCTAGTAAATACATATAGTGAGCCCGTTTTCCAAGGATATCAGCTTTAGTTCTTTGTAAGGTCAGATTACTTTCCGTCAAATAATGAGGGGCATAATAATCGTCGTCATCAAATTTGGCGATGGTATGATATTTGCATTTTGTTACGGCATAGTTTAAGCATGAACCGAGAGATTGATGTTCAGGTTTACGAAATATCTTAATATTTTTGTGTTTTTTAGCTAAGGTTAGGTAGGGGGATAGTGGAATTTTATTATTATTGATAATAATGATAAGTTCTTTATTTGCATATTTTTGTCTGCTGTAATTTTGAAATAGGTTGTTTAAATAATTATGGCGATTGGTACAGGTAATAATGGAAATACCTTGTTGGTTCGCCTTGTAGTGAGGTACAGCACTCATTTAACCAACCCCTCATATGCATTTTTGGGAAAAGTCTCATTTATACGATATGTCCAAGTTAGGATAGAGTCACGGCATATCAACCTCTTAAAAGCAAAATGGACTTGTTTAGAGAACACAAAACCCACAGTGATAGCTGTGGGTTTTGTAAGAGAGACACATCATATGAAACGCTTTGGATGTTTGTTCAGAAATAAGACTCAATGATGGAAATACCATTCTCAATTCTCGCCTTACTCTGCGTTAAATAATCTTTGGTCCAATCATCTAGGTTAGACATATCAAAACTCCGGTACATCCCTGTATAAACAATAATCTCTCTTAATCGAAGAAAAAGAGGAATTAGCTTCAGCTCATTTTCTGAAATACTGTTCTCTTTAACGTAGCCTTTTAGAAAGTGCTCCATAAAACGCTGACATTGAAGCTGCCTGTCCTCCATACTATCATCCCCGTAAACGTAGACTAGATAATACAGTTGAATGGCGATATCTTCTACAAACCAGCTGTACTGAGCTTCATCAAAATCAAACAAGGTCAGCTTACCATTGTCGACCAAAAAGTTGCCTACATTGATATCCCCATGGATGAGACCATAGGTATTTATATCAGCGTCGAGATGCTTTAGCCGATCCATAAGCGCCTTACAGCTTTCTAAAACGCCACTTTGGGATGAAGGAATAAACCTGGTTACATTCTGCAGGTAGTAGTTCTGATGCCACGCATGTCTTTTGGTGTGTGGTTTATAAGATTTTGCTAATCTGTGCATTTGTCCAGTGATCATGCCACACTGCTCATAGAGCTCTACATCTTTCAGGCAGTCTGGGTAACCTATTCGTTTCCCTTGTGCTTTTTCAAAGGAAGATACCCTAAAGCACGAATCACCGATCTCTATTTGCTCAACTAAATTACCCTGAAGAGAACATACGGGTCTTGATACTGAAACGCCATGATCTGCTATGTATAGAATCCATTCAAGTTCAGCCGCCAACAAATCCTTACTACGTAGCGAGCTATGAGTAAATCTTAGAATATATTGATGGTTACTAAGTTGGTATTCATAAACAAAATTTTGAAATCCGCCAATGAACGTTAGCTCATCTATGGGGATACCATATTTCGTACAGGCGGCACTTACAATCTGGTCATTAAATAAGGACTTAATCTTTTGTTCCAAGGGTTCTACTCCGTTCTACATTACAATGATTTTATCGAAATCGTTCTGGAGCTTTCCTGGATCTCAATAAGCAGCGGCCGTTCTTGTGGGTTGAGATTTGGGGCATGAATAGCCAGCATAAGTCTGCCCGTCAAATCACGAAACAACATCCCAGGTCCGCCATCTTTGGCATAAAGAGGCTCAGGATCATGTTGCCAAGGTCCACTAATGTCACCGCTGATGGATCGGGCTAAACCCATGGCATAACCACCGGCTCCACTGCTAGACCACAACATAAGCAGCTCACCACTGCTAGTCTGATGCATAAAAGGACCGTCAGTTACGTACTGCCCTTCTTTGCCACCTACCGTCCAAGGAGCTTGTGAAGCCTGGAAAAGCAGCACGGGTTCACCAATACTAGCGCTTAAATCCTCCTTCAGCCGAACGGCATACATTTCTCCATCCGTCACTTCAATCCATTCACGGCAAAAGATCATCCAAGGTTTGTCTTCTTTATCTACATATAACGTTCCGTCAAGGCACTCCCAAGAAGCAGGGGTAATCGGATGATTGCTGATAGGGAGATAAGGACCCTCAGGTGTTTCCGCGCTTAATATTTGTGTCCCCCGTGGAACCCCATGTCTTTTAAAAGAAGCGAACATATAATATTTTCCGTTGTAGCGGTGAACCTCTGGTGCCCAGAAATGATGATCAGCCCAAAAATTAGGATCTGGACGAAAGGCAGCAATGGGTTCGGACCATTCCTGAAGATCTGAGCTGATATATACATCGAAGCCGTGAGGTGTGCCACTCCAAGCTGTTAGGCCATCTGTGGTGCCCCCAATTCACAAGCTATCATCTGCTTAATTTTACAATATCTTCATTAGGCTTGGAAGCGTTACTTCATTTGCTCGCCTAGTAGCAAACGTATTTTCATTACGCCTGGTGTACAGCCGTAGTTTTTTCGGAAGACACGTATAAAATAATTAGTCTCCATGCCCAGCTGAAGCGCAATATCTTGAACGGGGATCTCCACATCCTCCGTCATTAATTGCAGCGCCCGCTCCAGCCGCAGATTCTGCAAATATTTATGCGGAGTGACCCCATATTCCTGCACGAATAAACGCTGGAAATGCTGCACGGAGTAGCCGACTGCTGCTGCAAGATTGGAGATCAGAAGCGGTTCTGTGTAATGCTCGTTGATCAGCCCGACGGCTGTAGTTAGGGCTTCATTTCGGACCGACTCGAAGGCTAGACGATTACCGGAGCCTTCTGAACTCTTGGCAGGGCGCAGCATTAAGAGCAGTCTATAGAGCGTGATAGACAACTCCTGCATCCACATCTCGTCCTGCCGATTGGGGGCAGGAGAATTCACCGTATGCCAGATTTGGCCGATTTCTTCCCAGCATTGTTCAAAACGATCCGTTCTATAAGGAACAGAAGGGAGCAGTTCAAGCGCTTCCAGCAATCCATGAGCTTGACTGCCTTGAAAGCCGATAAAGCCAACATGCCACGGTTCATGAGAGGTAGGATAATATTCATGACCTCGATCGGGCGGGAAGGCAAAAGCCATCCCCGGTTCCAGTATGATTTCTGTGCCACTTTCCAGATCACGAAATAACCCGGTTCCAGTCCGGATCAAAAAGATTTGATACACAGGAAATCCTGCTGGGCGCACATGATGGAATTGGATATGACGACCTACAGAGTAGGGGGATAGGGGCAACGTTCCAGAGTCGCGTGGTAATTCAATCAGAGAAAAAGGCAGCAGGTTTATCACCTCATCTTCATTTTGTGCTATCACTTCGAGACTATATTCCTACTGATTGAAATGACTTTTCTTATATTATAAATAGTATAAATGATGATTCCTGAATAAGATAGCTTACGCTTCTAGCCTATCATCAGAGAATAGTCCCATTCTATAAATGGGCAGAATTGAGAGGATGATCGTACACAATGAATAAAAAACATTCCCCGATAAGCAGTAAAGCTGGTGTCATGCTGCACGGTGCTGATTATAATCCTGAACAATGGCTGAAATATCCGGAAGTATTGCGTGAGGATATCCGATTAATGAAGCTGGCGGGCTGCAATGTCATGTCCGTAGGCATTTTCTCGTGGGTATCTCTTGAACCAGAAGAGGGTGTGTTCACTTTCGAATGGTTGGATGGTGTACTTGATTCTTTTGCAGAGAATGGGATTTACGCTATCTTGGCAACGCCAAGTGGTGCCCGCCCAGCATGGATGTCGCAAAAATATCCAGAAGTCTTAAGAGTGGAGCGTAACCGTGTTCACAATTTGCATGGCTTCCGTCATAACCATTGCTTTACCTCACCAGTGTACCGTGAGAAAACTGCAATTCTGAATGCAAAGCTAGCGGAACGGTACAGCCAGCATCCAGCCATTATCGGGTGGCATATTTCGAATGAGTTCGGTGGGGAGTGTCACTGTGAGCTCTGCCAGGATGCTTTTAGAGAATGGCTGAAGGTGAAATATAATAACAGTTTGGATGAGGTGAATCATGCTTGGTGGGCTACTTTTTGGAGCCATACCTATACTTCATGGTCACAGATTGAATCCCCAGCTCCACATGGTGAGACACAAGTACACGGCTTGAATCTTGACTGGCGGCGTTTTGTTAGTGAACGGACGATTGACTTCTGCCAGCACGAGATCAATACGGTTCGTCCGTACAATCTAGAGCTGCCTATTACGACGAATATGCATATGATCGATGGTATTGATTACCGCGAGCTGGCCAAAATCTTGGATGTGGTCTCATGGGACGCTTATCCAGACTGGCATTATACCGAAGACGGTGACGATACTAGATTGGCAGCATGGGCGGCGATGCACTACGACTTAATGCGCTCTTTTAAAAAGAAACCGTTCTTGCTGATGGAAAGCACGCCATCCCTTACGAACTGGCAATCGGTCAGTAAGCTAAAACGTCCCGGAATGCACAAGCTGTCTTCCTTGCAAGCGGTAGCGCATGGTTCGGATTCTGTGCAGTATTTCCAATGGCGCAAAAGCCGCGGATCAAGTGAGAAGTTCCATGGTGCAGTTGTAGACCACAGTGGCCATTCCGAGACTCGAGTATTCCAAGATGTAGCGGAAGTAGGAAAGACGCTTGCGGGAATGACGGAAGTAGTGGGTACGTCCACTCCGGCGCAGACGGCGATTATTTTCGATTGGGACAACCGCTGGGCGATAAAGGATGCGCAAGGCATCCGTAATTCCGGATTACGTTATGAGGAGACGGTGCTGCAGCATTATCGTGCACTTTGGGAGCTGGGCATTCCAGTTGATATTATAGGCTCTGGAGATGATTTGTCTGCCTACAAGCTGGTTGTTGCACCTATGTTATATCTGATTAGTGAAGAGAATGGAAAGCGAATTGAGAAATATGTGGAGCAAGGCGGCACATTCCTCGCAACCTATTGGTCAGGAGTAGTTAACGAAACGGATTTATGTCATCTGGGAGGATTCCCTGGTCCACTGCGCAGAACACTGGGGATTTGGGCAGAGGAGACAGAAGGGCTGCACAGCCGTGATCTGAACGGGATAGTAATGGAGGCAGGTAATAAACTTAAGCTAAGCGGTGACTACGATGCGCATGAGATTGCTGAGCTGATTCATTTGGAAGGTGCAGAGGCTTTGGGGCATTATCGCAACGATTTCTACGCAGGCCGTCCAGCGCTTACAGTCAATCGTTTCGGTGAAGGAAATGCGTACCATCTTGCTACCCGGGTGAAAGAGACTTCATTCTATGTTGAGCTATACGCAGCGATCACATCTAAGGCAGGAATTACCCGTGCGATGGATAGTGAGCTTCCAGCAGGTGTGACTGCACAACTTCGCACAGATGGCGAAAGTGATTATGTTTTTGTGCAAAATTTCAGCGGCAGTCCGCAAACGGTAGAGCTGGATGGAGCGGAATACACAGACTTGGAAACAGGTCTTTCAGCTCCGGCCCTATTGAATCTAGCGGTGAATGGACTTGCGATGTTGAAGCGTAAAGCATTAGTATAATAAAGAGGCAGGACCTGAGTTTCAGGTTCTGCCTTTTTTTTGAATAGAATCAGTTCTTAACTCTTCCCATCATAATGGTGTTATACAATTTGCCGTCCGATAGAAGTTTATCTTTCTTTAAAATCCCTTCGATTTCAAAGCCAAGCTTTTGATAAAGCTTAATAGCATTGGTGTTCGTTTCCAGCACATTTAGGGTGATCTTTTGAATACCGTTAGTGTCAGCCCAGGCAATCGATTCGCCAAGAAGATTTTTTCCAATACCATATCCCCAATACTCCTGCAGCACACATACTCCGAATTCTACTTTATGAGCGAATCTTTTTAAGGGATAACCTTCGCATCTGGAGAACGCAACGATTTGATCATCCACTACTGCGACTAGAAAGAGGTTATTATTTTTCTCTGAATCGGCTTGAATAAGCTGTTCAAATCCTTCTTCGTCAATAAAGGCTTCGCCTGGTTCCCGATCTAAATTCTCAGTCTCTCCATCGATACGTACTCTTAATTCAGACAACATCTTAGCGTCTTTTGAGGCAGCAGATCTAATGCTGTATTGGATTCCATTCACTGTAGATGTTTGAGGATTAATGATCATATGTCCTCCGTGACGATGGTTGATGTTAGAATTATTGCTTCGATGCCCTCAATGATCCGAGTGAAATAAGCTGCTTCATGAGGCACAAAATGAGTCCGATCCACACTCTGTTGAATGTTGATTTTCTGCCCGTTTGAATCGACTTTGAAACCATTGATTTGTAGACTATGTATTTCTCCCTGCCAAAAGCTTCGGAAGTCCGCAAACTTTGTGATAACAATTCCTGCGACCTCTTCTTCTTGCAGCTTAAAATCGTCCAGTGGATAAGGATTGTTATAAACAAAAACATGCGCTCGTTCTTTATCGATTAGATTTTCTTTGATCATACAGTAAGGAATTGTACCTAAGGGAATCAGCTCATCAAAAGCTAGCTCCAAACCGAGTTCTTCTTGAACTTCGCGAATCCCGTCCTCTACCGTTTCGTGTGTCAGCAAATGTCCAGCGGCCGTGATGTCCAGCAATCCTGCATAATCTTGTTTCTGCTCACTACGAAGCTGTAAATAAATATAGGGGATTTCTTGGGTTTTGTTTATAAACCAGCAGTGGAAGGTCTCGTGCCAATGTCCTAACCGGTGTACTTCTTCCCGTGGAGCTGTACCGATTCGGTGACCGCCTTCATCAAATATAGTAAGTATCTCATTATGCATAGAAAAGCTCCTTTGTGAAAAAATATACTGCCTAAAGCCTATCATAAAAACGATCGAATTGCTTCATGTGCCTAAGTGATTTTTATTGACATCGTTAAGAAAGATATGTATATTTTTGGATGTTAATCAAAGGAGGAGTTAAATGAATTTAGTAGCCATGAAGCAGGAAGACTTGGACACTTTAAGTGATGAAAGGTTAGGATGGGCCTGTATGGAGCCTACCTTTCAGCTGATTCGCGGAAAATCGCCATCGACCAAATCAGAAGTGATCTCGAAGCTCACAGAGGGGCAACAAGCATTATGTATGTACAGAGTGCTATATGGTCACAGCTGTAATTCCGAAGGGGAGTATTATGCATGGATTTCCTACATGCAAGACCTGCCAGGGTATTGGACAGGGGTGATAGGAGGCATACGATTTTTTGACGATTCACCCATGATTCTTTTGCTTCAGGAAACAAAGACATTTCTCGAGGAAAGAAATCATCGACTGGGTAAAGAGTGGGCGGATGCTGCCATCACGGATTTGGATCGAGACCCTCAGCTGTTAGAAGTAATTACTGGGTTATTCGAACGATATAAGAACCTGACACCAAATACGCATAGAATAATTGGCGAATATATTCGCTCTCATCCAGAGGAGTTTGTAGAAATAGGGTGTTCATAATTATGAATATGAAGAAACGTTATGTATTTCTCGTACTTATTTTTTTATTGATCGAAATCCCAGTAATCATTAATCTCTACCATAGTTATAATTCATTTGAGAATTTAGTGTTGGATCAAATCGACGAAACAGAAATCACCTCTATCGAGATTGAGAAATACTCAGTGGATGAAAAGGTAGTGATTGAAGATCCGAAGGAAATTGAAAAGATCATTTATGCTTTTTCAGATGTAAAATTGAGAAGAAGTAGTGCTTTGGACAAATCTACGGAGACCTACTGGATAAGTATTATTGTGAATAACAGCTTGAGGTTTGGCATGAATCTTACGGATACTAACTTCCTGTATGTGACGGATCTTGATAAGAAGGACAAATACAGTTCGGGAAACTTTAGAATGACTAGTGATTTTGATGTGAATTCCATTGCAAGCTTATTTAAATGACGCAGAAGGATCAACCACCACTGGTACTGAGATTTTCGGACCCAGATGCCCCTATTTGCGAATTTAACGCCTATTAAGCAGGTTTTCGGACTCCAGCGTCGCTATTGCTCAGGAAGGAGCTTATAATTAGCTTTTTTTGCACCAATAGCGGCTATGAGGTCCGATAGCTATCCAAATAGCGGATAAAACGGGGTATAAGGTCAGCTGAGTCCTTTAGCTTCTGCATGTGCAGATTGTTCAGTTGAGTCCTTTAGCTGCTGCGTATGGAGATCGGTCAGCTGAGTCCTTTAGGTGCTGCATGTGCAGATCGCTCAGTTGAGTCTTTTAGCTATTTCGTGTGCAGAACAGTCAGTTGAGTCCGATAGTGCTTCATATCCACACACAAAAATGGGTGCCCCTATGGGACACCCATTTTTGTATGGATTATCTAGCCATCCATCCGCCATCCACATTAAGAACGTGACCGTTCAAGTAGTCAGATGCTGCGGAAGCCAAGAATACGGCAGGACCTTTAACATCATCAGGCGTTCCCCAACGTGCTGCAGGGATACGGTCTAAGATAGAGTCCGAACGACTTTGGTCGGCACGGATTGGAGCGGTATTTTCAGTAGCCATATAACCTGGTGCAATTGCATTGATGTTCAGACCGGAGCCTGCCCATTCATTGGCAAAAGCTTTAGTAAGACCAGCAACCCCGTGTTTACTCGCAGTGTAACCAGGGACATTGATTCCGCCTTGATAGGAGAGCATGGAGGCGATGTTAATGATTTTGCCGGATCCTCTTTCCAGGAAGTGGCGGCCTGCAATTTGCGACAGAAGGAACACTGTGTTCAGGTTCAAATTGATTACATCAAACCAGTCTTTTTCACTATGATCTTTTGCCGGTGCACGGCGGATCATTCCGGCGCAGTTTACGAGAATGTCAACATGTCCGGTCAGCTCTAACGCTTGGTCAAAAGTGCTTTGCAGCTTGCTATGATCACTTAAGTCAGATTCGATACTAACTGCTTTTACTCCAAAAGCTTTTGCTGCATTTACAGTTTCTTCACTCGAATTAAGGGAGACTGATGCAACATCTGCACCGGCTTCTGCAAATGCAAGCGCGATTCCTTGTCCAAGACCTTGAGCTGCGCCTGTTACAATAGCTGTTTTACCTGCCAAGCTGAATAATGATGACATATAAATTACGCCCCTTTATTGTAAATGGATTGTTATTCCGGGTTTTTACCCGCATTCAATTGTAACGCCTGCACTGCGGAACTGTTCTGCCGTTTCGGGGGAGAGCCCTTTGTCCGTCAGGATCACGTCAACTTCTTGTAGGGAAGCGAAGGTACGCAGTGCAGTATGGCCGAATTTATGATGATCTACAACCGCGAATACCTTACGGGCTGTAGATACAAGGGCTTGCTTGAACTCAATTAAATCTCCTGTATAAATGGAGAGTCCATGCTCTATATGAATAGCAGTCGAAGAAAGGAATGCTTTTTGAATATTAAGCTTTTGTACATAGGAGACGGCTTCAGGACCAGCCAACATATTACGGACACGATAACCACCGGGAACGACCAGACGGATGTTATCTTTGGGAACCAGTTCGCTGATGATGTATACATCATTGGTGACTACCGTTAGTGGCATATTGTCCAGACGCCGAGCAATTTCAAGCGTGGTGCTACCGCCGTCAAGAGCGATAATATCGTCCGGTTCAATATGAGCAAGCGCACGCAAGGCAATCTCCGTCTTCTCGTCAGAGTATTTATCCAGCGGGTCCTTGGAGGGCAAAATACCAAACTGGTCGCTTTGTGCCAGCACAGCTCCGCCATGTACACGTACGATCAGTCCTTGTTCCTCCAGCCTACTTAAATCCTCACGTATTGTTTTTCCAGTAACCTGAAGCTTATCGCTCAGTTCATTCACCGTTACATCTTTTTGGTTCAGCATAACTTCCATAATCATCTCGTGTCGTCGTATCGGGTTCATCCGCCTGCCTCATCTTTCCGTAATTGATTTATCTCTATTGTAATTCTTTCATGGATACGGGGTCCATATCATCATATCTTTTATTATCGCCAGCCATACTCCAGATAAAAGTATAGTTATGAGTGCCGACACCACTGTGGATGGACCAGCTTGGAGAAATAACCGCTTGTTCGTTATGCATTACGATATGGCGGGTTTCGTCAGGTTCTCCCATCAAGTGGAATACAACGGAATCGTCCGGAAGATCAAAATAGAAATAGGCTTCCATCCGGCGTGGATGGGTATGTGCTGGCATTGTGTTCCACATGCTGCCTGGTTTCAGTTGGGTCATACCCATAACCAGTTGGGCACTTTGCACACCATTTGTGTGAATGAAGCGGTGGATTGTCCGCTCGTTAGAGTTCTCCAGACCACCCATCGCACCGGATTCAGAATCGGCCAGTGTGGTTTTGGTAGTAGGGTAGGACTGATGGGCAGGAGCAGAATTCAAATAGAATTTAGCAGGTTTGGAAGCGTCTGCACTTTTGAAGACTACATCTTTAGAACCTTGACCTACATAAAGACATTCTTTGAAATCTACTTCATATTCTGTGCCATCTACAACCACGGAGCCTTTACCACCGACATTGATGATGCCCAGTTCACGGCGTTCCAAGAAATAAGTAACCCCAAGTTCTTTAAGGTCAGTAGTAAGCGCAACCTCTTCTTTTACAGGATTAGCTCCACCAACGATCATACGATCTTCATGGGTTAGGACAAGCTTTAGCTCATCTGGTGCAAAAATAACGGGAATGTGGAATTCCTTACGGAGGCGCTCAGTGTCAAATTGTTTTACTTCATTAGGATGGGATGCGAAACGTCTTTCCATTGAATGTTCAATCTCCTTTGTGTACATATTATCGTTCGTATAGGTACACTTTAGTCCATTTATGTTCATTTTACAAGTACTAATCTTTTCTCTTTCGTTTATTTATGTTTATTTATTGGTTTTTCCAATTGCAAAATGAACGGAAAGTGTGCACAATAGAGCTATTATGCTCGATTTTCATGAATGCCGGAAGATGATATAAAACTGAAATGATGGAGGTTGAAAAGTAATGCCGGGGTTGAAAAATATCCAGAGTACTTATAAGGAACGTCAGCAAGAAATTATTTTTAATATAGCACTGGAAGCGGAGCAACGCTCTTTATTGGAAAGTGGACTCTGGTTCCATGATGATGTGCGAAATAACTTTTATTATGCTTCGTATCTTTTTGCAGCGGCTGTTGATGATTCATTTGAGCTGCCTTTTGATCGTGAGCAAGCGAAACAGAAAGCACAGGATGTGCTGCTGGAGATCTTAATGCTTCAGAACCGGCAGCCTGGCACGGAGTTATACGGCCATTGGCCACTCGGATTAAATCCAGTGCCGCGAGATGCGTCACCGCATGAGTTACCAGTGGAGCTTATGGGCAACCTGCTGGCGTATTTTTGCAAAAGATACGGAGGAGCATTAAACGCTCAACTTCGCATAGTTCTGAATACAGCGTTTGGACATATTTATCGCAGTGATTTCTACCGTAAGCCGGTGGTTACTTTTGGGCATCATGAAGCTAAATATACAGCTGCTAAGCTGATTTTTGGCACCATGTTTGCGGATGAAATATTGCTTGAGGATGGCCGGCAGAGTCTGAAGGATACACTGGCTTATATTCGTACTAAAGGGATGCCGGAATACGGCAGTCTTCCGTGGTTTTGGCATTGGGTGCAGGCATTCACCTGTGCGTTGGAACTTGTCCCGCCTGAGGATACGGAGCTTACTACAAGCCTTAAAGAAATGCTTGACCATTTATGGAATGTACGAGCTGAATTCTATCTGCGTGGCGCTTGGGTTGGTGCGCATTCTAGAGGCTGGCCGCATGATGTTCCCGGCGATGCTAATGTGCTTCATGATTATGTTCAGTTTGGAGATTTCCAGCTGCCTGAGATGATGCCGCGCACGGAGTATGCCGGTTTATTATTCTATCAAGCATCCGATGAAATATTAGCCGCAGCCATGAATCACCAGTCACCAGTGGAAGTAAGGAAGATTACTCAGAAGGTTGTCCCAACGGATCCACAGCCGCAGCCTTTGCTTCATTCCTATGCTTATATTACAGAAGAGTTTGCAGCAGGCGGGATGTGGGAGCGGGTTGAGGAATTCGATAATGAGCAGCTTCGCTGGGCTTTTTCGTTACCTGTGAGTGGAGAGGGAGGCGCAAATCAGCTGTATTTCTTCCACCCGGGACAAGGCTACAATGAGGGAGATCCCCGCCATCAAAGCCGTTATATGGAGGTTCTCTATCACAAGAATGTCATCATTTCTCTATTCCCAATCCCCCAGGGTGAAAAGAATACGATCATCGGTGTACTTCCCCAAGGGGAATGGAAACAAGAGCCTAACACATTGTACGGGCAGGTTGGTGAGACGTATGTTGTTATTTATTTATCTCACTCTTATCAGCTGCAGGAACGGTCCAGATTCATAGAGGTATCAGTCGCAGGGATGCCGGGTGGTGTGATCGTTGAAGCATTGGGCATTAAGAAAGCTGCCGAATGTGGTATTATTGGTTTAGAGGCTTTTGCCGCAGCTATGGCTCATAAAGAAAGGAATTTCGAAGTGGGAGAGGTATTAGCAGCGAATTATATCAACATGGATGGTGAAAGCTTAGTTCTGAGTATTAGTAGGGAGTCAGAGTTACCGCAAGCTCAGCTTAATGGAATTCAGATCTCATTAGATCATTATTCAGTATAAAAAATACACAATTGCTGTGATAAATAGTAATCCGAGTCGGCCTTTTTGGCCGGCTTCTTTAATAAGGAGGTACATGAAAGGATGTGATGCCCCATTGCACAGCCCGCAATAGATACCTAAGTATCCGTAAACGTGATTTTGTCCAAAATACTTATAATTGGGGTGAGCGACAATTTATCTGGATAAACTAGACCTAACGATTTGGTAATTCAATCCTCCCTAAGCACATTTCCCTTTAGAATAGCGGTGTTAGGTTACTAAATAGTAATTAATTACATTAGACCCTATTTTTCTGAGAGACATTTGTCACAATAAAGGTTAATATCTAAGTGAGATAGAAATGATTGCGCTTACTTATTTTCTAATAAACCTAATCATAATGAATGCGAGGGATATAACAGTGATTGAAACTGAATTTCGTGTAGAAAATGACTTTCTAGGCAGTAAACAGGTAGATAAGAACGCTTATTATGGGATTCAGACACTACGCGCAGTCGAGAACTTTCCTATTACGGGCTATCGGGTTCACAAAGAGTTAATCAAAGCGATGGGGATTGTAAAAAAAGCCGCTGCGCTTGCAAATATGGAAGTTGGCCGTCTCTATGGAGGGCTTGGAGAGGTTGTAGTGAAAGCAGCAGAAGAAATCATCGAGGGTCAATGGCATGAGCAATTTATTGTAGATCCTATTCAGGGTGGTGCGGGTACCTCGTTAAATATGAATGCGAATGAGGTTATTGCTAACCGTGCTTTAGAACTGCTTGGCCATGAAAAAGGAGACTATCGTCACTTAAGCCCCAATTCACATGTAAATATGGCGCAGTCTACAAATGATGCGTTCCCGACGGCAATTCATATTGCCACACTTTCACTGCTGGAGCAGCTGCTTGTAACGATGCACAGAATGCATGATGTGTTTGCGGTAAAAGCGGATGAATTCGATCCTGTGATAAAAATGGGCCGGACACATCTTCAAGATGCAGTGCCGATTCGTCTGGGTCAAGAATTCGAGGCTTATCGCAGAGTGCTGGAAAGAGATATCAAACGTATTGAACATACACGCCATCATCTGTATGAAGTCAATATGGGGGCAACAGCAGTAGGTACAGGATTAAATGCTGATCCTCGTTATATTGAATTGGTTGTAGAGCACTTAGCTGAGATCAGTGAATTGCCGCTCGTAACGGCAGATCATCTCGTCGATGCCACCCAAAATACAGATGCATATACAGAAGTGTCTGCTGCCCTAAAAGTATGCATGATGAACATGTCCAAGATCGCTAATGATCTGCGATTGATGGCCTCCGGTCCGCGTACTGGGTTTAATGAGATTTCATTGCCTGCACGCCAGCCTGGATCTTCAATTATGCCGGGTAAAGTTAACCCGGTTATGGCAGAGGTCATCAATCAGGTGGCTTTTCAAGTCATAGGGAACGATCATACGATCTGTCTGGCTTCCCAAGCGGGTCAACTGGAGCTGAATGTTATGGAGCCTGTGCTTGTGTTCAATCTCATTCAGTCCATCAGTATCATGAACAATTCCTTCCAAGTCTTCACAGACTTCTGTCTGGCTGGGATTGAAGCCAATAAGGAAAAGCTTGAGCGGGACGTGGAGCGGAGTGTCGGAATCATTACGGCTGTGAACCCGCATCTGGGGTATGAAGTGGTATCGCGGATTGCTAGAGAGGCGATTTTGACTGGGGAATCTGTACGGGAATTGTGCATTAAATATAATGTGCTAACCGAAGAAGAGCTTAATCTGATTCTGGATCCTTACGAAATGACACATCCGGGGATTGCAGGAGCAGCTTTATTGCATAAAGAGTAGAATGTTCCGGAGGATCGAGCTTATTGTTAGGAAAAAGCAAACCCCTCGCCACCGTTTAGGGTGACAGGGGGAGATCCTAAATATGTTTTTACTTATATGAATCTACTTCGGGATTGTCTGAAGTAGGTTCTTTTTTTACATTTCAGGCTTAAAAGAAAAATAAAGAACGTAATAGGCCGCGTTTTCTTGGCGGAGCCGTTAGCCTGGTAGTGGTAGTGGACTGGGAATTTTCATAAGAGGTGAGCGGTTTGCCGTTAGACACTTGCAACGGTTCTATGGATGCCGCTATTTGCTTGATCATTATTCGTAGATCCTCAAGCTCCTCACGCTGCTGTAGCAGTTGTATCAATACTACTTCGTCGGCTTTTTGATCGAGTGCACGTTCAACATTGTTGATACGAGACAAGATATCCTTCATAGGCTCAGCATCTGTGTGCTGTAGTGGATTTTCCTGTTGTGATGTGGCAATTTGCTGCTCATTCGTGAGTGTGAGTTGTATACATTCCAAGGCTTCTCCGTGATTAATACGGTCTTTAATATGATTGAGCAGGTCGATTTGCTGCTCTGAGAAAACATAATGGCCAAATCGGTCTTTTGGAAAAAAATCAGGGAACATGGCAGCCCAACGTTTAATTGTTGTTATACTAACTGACATCAGCTCTGCGGCATCTTTTGTTTTTAGAATATCCATTTCGATTCCTCCAGTTCACGTAGTCATGTTATGAGTAATATTCGTTGTCCAGCAGCGGCTCCCTGCACGGTTGACAAAGGTAGTGCGTATTCGCTAAACAAAGTGTAATTACGAGCAATCTCACCCTTTTGGATTTCACTATCTTGCTTTTCCATTCCAAATTGAGTACAGATGAGCCTGCTCAGGGGTATAATTGCATTAGAGGTGAAGGCGATGAACAGGATTGAAGATGAGGAACAAATGACTGAGGAGCAATGGCAGGCTATTTTGCAAAACGATGTTGCTTATAACGACATATTTTTTTATGCGGTGAAGACTACAGGAATTTTTTGTCGACCCTCTTGCAAATCCAAAGCACCCAATCGGGAGAATGCGTGTGTTTTTCAGAATGCTGAACAAGCGCTGGCTGCCGGATTTCGTCCTTGCAAAAGATGTAAACCGACAGGTGAGCGTCTTCCTGATAAGGAATGGGTAGCTGTGATGACGGAATACATTGATCATAATTATATGGCCCCCCTCTCCCTTGAAACGTTAGCTGAGGTATGTCATGGCAGTCCTTATCATTTACATCGAACCTTTAAAAAAGTAACAGGAATCACTCCCGTGGATTATATACAGCAAAAGAGAATCGCTAAGGCATCTGATTATTTGCTTACTACAGAGCAGGCAGTTGCTGAGATTGCATTACGCGTGGGTCTGCCCAATACGTCATATTTTATTACTTTATATAAGAAAAAAACGGGGTATACGCCCACACAGTTTCGTCAGCTTAACAAACAGAAAGTAACGTTGGCTTCTGATTTTATTTTGGAGGGACCGAATCATGGAGAATAAAACAAATGCTATTCTATACTGGACATTATTAACCGATAAGGACTGGAGTTTTTATATTGCTGCCACAGAGAAGGGGTTAAGTTATGTGGGTTCGCAGCAGCAACCCTTTGAGGAATTAAGTGAATGGGTTAGACGTCGTTTTCCGGGGAGTGAACTGGTGCAGGACGATGAGAAGATGGCGCCTTATGTGAGGGAGCTTAGTGAATATTTGCAAGGGAACCGGCAGAGCTTCGGCATTCCTTTTGATTATCAGGGTACTCCTTTTCAGCTTGCGGTATGGAAGGCGTTATGTGAAATTCCATATGGGCAAACCTGGTCCTATTCGGATATTGCTACACATATTCAAAAACCAGCTGCGGTGCGCGCGGTAGGGACTGCCATTGGTGCGAATCCGATTCTGATTACGGTGCCCTGCCACCGGGTTATTGGTAAGAATGGGACATTAACAGGATACCGGGGTGGTTTGGATATGAAGACCAAGCTACTCCAATTGGAGAGAGGAGAGTATACAGCAGATATATGAAAATAGAGTCCAATTACACCTCCCCAAAAACCTTGCTGAATAAAGGAACAGGTTATCTGTCAGGCTACAGTCATTCCTTAAATCCATATACGGGCTGCACTTACGGCTGTTCCTATTGTTATGTGCGCCAGATGCCTGTCTCGCTGTTCCGCAAAGAGGAGTGGGGGACGTGGGTAGATGTTAAACAAGAAGCGGCTGTGATTTTACAAAAAGAACTGCACAAAGCGAAGGCGAAAGGTCCCGTCTCTATTTTTATGTCGTCAAGCACAGATCCCTATCAACCGGTAGAGCACAAGGAACAGGTGACGAGATCTTTACTGGAGGTTATGGTACAAGACCCGCCCGATTTCCTATTCGTGCAGACCCGTAGTCCGCTGGTTCGCAGAGATATAGATTTATTAATACGTTTAGAGGATAAGGTTCGAGTAAGTATAACTATAGAAACAGACCGTGAAGATATTCGGCAAAAATTCACACCAAGCGCTCCACCCATTGCGGCAAGACTGAAGACGTTACAGCTTCTACGTGAAGCTGGCATCCCTGTTCAAGCTACTATAGCGCCAGTACTGCCAAGCAGTCCAGCTTTTCCAGCGACCTTAAGGGCTTTGGTGGATAGAGTCTGTGTGGATGACTATTTTATGGGCGACGGCAGCGGCGGCAAACGCACACGGAGATTAGGGATTTATTCCCTATATGAAGAGCTGCAACTGGAAGATTGGTATGATCCTGCAGCCTATCGCAGAGTGTATGAAGGACTTCAGCAAGTTTTTTCCGAAGAGGAGCTATTCTTGAGCCAGAAGGGGTTCGAGCCTTAATCTGAAACATGGTATAATAAATGAGAGCATTCATACTTAGTATTTAATATACTTAATATCCGTAATAGCTTATTGGAGGATTAGTGTGGCAAAAGCAAAGGTGGCCAAGCGGCCCACAAGAGATGAATTTGTGCTTGAGGAGTTAGGTAATCAGTTAGTTGAAGCTAAGCAAGAAGGTTCTGAGATTTTATTGACCGTATGGGGAAAAGAAGAAGAGGTACGCGGCATGATCGTGGAAATGGATTCGCGAACCGGGAAAGTACACCTCAGTAACCATGAAGAAATCATAAAAGTTCCTTTTATGGATATCATGCAGGTTAATTATCCCAGAGATTAATGGGCACGGCAGCAACAGGAGGTCCTGAAAGCTATATTAGCTTTGGGGCCTCTTTGATCATAAAGTTAAGGAATAGAGGATATTGAAAGGTAGGTCAACAATGCAAGTAACCAAAACCAACGCAATGCGAATGCTGGATGCCAAAAAAATCGGCTATAAAGTGTTCGCTTATGACAATGAAGATGGACTCATCCATGGCACGGCTGTGGCTGAGAAGATTGGAAAGGCGGCAGAGACGGTTTTTAAAACGTTGGTCGCTCATAGCGGTGCGAATCTTTATGTATTTGTTATCCCGGTTGCCGAAGAGCTGGATCTCAAAAAGGCGGCCAAAGCCGCCGGAGAGAAAAAAATTGAGATGCTACCAGTAAAGGATCTGCAGAAATGGACAGGCTATATCCGCGGTGGTTGTTCACCTGTTGGAATGAAAAAGCTGTACCCTACGTTCATTGACAGCAGTGCAGAAGGGCTGGACACGATGGCTGTCAGCGCTGGGAAGATTGGCCAGCAAATGGACGTAGCCCCACAGTTACTCGCTGAGGTTGTGCATGCGAAGTTTACAGAACTAATCAAATAGCCGAGCAGCAAGCTGGCCTAAATATTCCTTCAATGCTAACCCTGTTGTGGAGATCGCTCCTGGGGAGGGACTGAACTTGGCGGGCTGCAGTGCAATATCAGCGCTGGCGATATAATCCGTAGGATAGGCTTGCGCTGTTAGCCCCGCATTCTTAAAGTGCAACATCGCTCGGGACATATGAAAACCTGAAGTAACTAGTATAGGTTTTTTAAGTCCGGTTTGTTGCAGGATGGCTGCGGTATTTACAGCGTTTTGCTCCGTGTTGAGGGATTGATTCTCGATCAGGATATCCTCTTCGGGTATGCCGAGACCCAGTAGTTGTCTTTGCGCGATATCCGCTTCATTACCACTGTCGGAGAATACTTGTCCGCCAGAAAATAAGATTGGCAGACCTGTCTGCCGATGGAGGCGAACAGCAGTAAGCAGGCGATTTGCTGCTGATCCGTATAAATTGCCCTCGCCATCTATATCCGGTGTGCCAGAGCTGGCGCCCCCGCCGAGTACGACGATGACATCTCCTTGCAAAGTATCCGGCTGCGGATATTTCCGTTCTAGACTGCCGATCAGCGCATCGCTGACTAAGGGTGTCATGGAGAAATACATTAATAGTGTAACCCCGAGTAGAACTAGTGCTGGCCGGCGGTTTTTTTTCCATAACCAAATGACTAGACCTAGCAGAAGCACGATAAACAGACCGGGAGGAAGCACAAAGCTGTATACAAATTTGATGATGTAAATCAACAGTATCAACCGCCTTCTAAAAATATAAGTTCAGGTTGTATTGTAACATGAGATTGCAAGATTACATATTTACACGCGTATCCTTATACAAAACGGATATTGCCGCAGCTATCAGGATCATCCCCATAAAAGCGGGTGCGGCATGACCAAGTGATACATAAATTTGACCTCCAATGACAGGTCCAATCATTCTGGCTAAAGCCTGAATAGATTGGCTACCTCCTTGAATCCTTCCTTGTTCACTAGAATCGACAGACTTGGAGAGCATCCCATTGAATGAAGGCCCAAAAATCGAATCCCCAAAACCAAATATAAACATTCCAGCGATAAAAAGCGGATAGTATGAGAACAAAGCAGATAGCGCAATGAGACTGTAGCCTATAATCTCCGAAACCATTCCAAGAATTGCGATCTGTTTATCACTAAGTTTCAGCAAAAGCTTAGGCATGATGAAACCCTGTGAAAGGATGTCTTGGAAGCCCATAATTGAAAACATCAGTCCGATTAGTGCAGGCTTCCAGCTGAAAGTATCCATTGTGAATTGTGAAAAAACAGCCTGTAAAGATCCGTTGGGTATCCAAAGTAAGAATGCTGAGACCAGTAGCCTTTTTAAGTTTTTTATGGACAATATGCTTGCAAGCTGTGTAAATGGATTCAGTCTTACCAAGGTAATTTCTTTCAGTCTATTGTTCTTGTCAAGGCTCTCAGGCATAAAAAAGAATCCGTAAAGAACATTCAATAAGGTTATTATGGCTCCAAAATACATGGGTACAGAATAACCAAACTTGGCAAGTAATCCGCCTAGCGTTGGACCAATGACGGTACCTACACCTACTACCGCACTCACCCAGCCAAAGTATTTAGTTCTCTGTTCTGGAGGAATGATATCAGCAAAATAGGCGAAGATAGTACCTATGCTTCCGCCTGTTATACCTTCTATTATGCGTCCAACAAAAAGTACCCATAACGCTCCTCCTATCCCAAAAACAAAGTACCCAATTGCGGAACCTAAAAGGCATACCAAAAGTAATGGACGACGCCCGTATTTGTCACTCAAAGCTCCAAGTGCAGGGGCTGCAAAAAATACGCAGACTGCATAAACAGAGGTCAGCAGTGTGACAACTATAGCCTGTTCTCCCGGATTGCTTATATAAGGCTGCACTAAAAAGGGGACAACGGGCATGATGATACTGAAGCCTATTCCGCACAGAAACACAGAGATCAAACCGAAGATTAGAGCGTGTTTATCTACGGATTGATCTATGTTCTGTTTATTATGTGATCTGAATTTGAACATTAAATTCTCTCCTCAAAAGTTGATGTTTTGATTCCTTGGAAACAAATTTGATACATCACCATTTTTATCACGGTTTTGTTTCCGTGTCAACAAAATATTGAACATAAAAATGCAGCCTTACTCATAAGAGCCCGGCTGCATGGAGTTTCATTTTCATTATTCGAATTTATTCGGATTAAAATCTATACCCTGTTTCTTTATTTCTGCATCCAAATGCCTACTATACTTTTCTACGAAGCTAAGCATACTGTCAAATTGCTCCTCAGTTACCTGCTCAAATACGGCTTTATCCCGCTCTTGGAACTCTTTGTGCAGGTCCTCATGGATTTTATAAATTACTTTCCCTTGCTCAGTAAGCTTAAAATAGATTTCTTTTTTGTTATCCGATTTTTGGTAGCTTTCGATGAGGCCCTTTTGGATGAGCTTCTTAGTTAATTTACTTATGGCACCGCGAGTCATATAAAAGGACTCTGCAAGTTTTGTGACGTTGGACTCTGCATTTTTTTCAATGTATTCGATGCAATGTACTTCAGAAGGTTTATAACCCTTAAGACTGTCTTCCATCTTATCCTTATTAAGCCAAACCATCTTGTTATATACGTCCCTGAAACCCATCATGACCTGATCTTCTTTGTTCATGGCCTGTCCTCCCAGCGCTCTTACATTAACAAATTATATTGATTTTTTGTTTCTATTTCAACAATATTAAAGTAGAGGATAGTTTGTTTTATTGAACTTTAGATAAAAATAACAGGTGAGCAGTAACGGAGGAAGTTCAAACATTCCCCGCAGTTACGCCCACCACCTTTTTAAGCTTAGATAAATTAATCTTAAGAAACTGCGGTTTCTTCTTAAGAAAGTTCATCCGCTTGAAGCTGCACCAAAGATTGTTTGTCTGTTATCATAAGATTAAGATGATTGGACAGCTGTGGGATGATTTCTCGAAGGTAGGAGGACTGCATAATGAAGAGTATCCGGGTACTGCTCGCAGATGATGAACCGGTGATTTTGCGAGGCCTAAAAAAACTGATTTCATGGGAGAAGCTTGGACTCACCATTGTTGGAGAGGCCAGTGATGGAATCGAGCTAAAACAACAGATCGAGGATTGTGGTCCTGATCTGATTATTAGTGATATAAGCATGCCAGGATATACAGGGATTGATATCATCCGCGAGATTCATGAAGCTGGCAGAGCAGTGAAGGTTATTTTTATAAGCGCTTATCAAGAGTTTACGTATGCCCGTCAAGCACTGCAATATGGTGCGCTGGATTATTTGGTGAAGCCCGTGAACAAAAACCAGCTGGAACAGGTTGTGAGCAAAGCCGTTTCCCTTATTCGTCAAGAAACAGAAGGCGAGCGCAACAAAGAGAAGCTGAACCATTATGAACAGAGAAACCGCAGATTAACGATCGAAGAATTGCTCGACAAGCTGACGGACGGCAATAAGGGGACAGCAGACACCTTGCTTGATATGGGGATTATTGCGCTAAGTCGCTACGTCAGTATTTGTTTGGTAGAGACGGACGAATCGTCGGGGCAGCCTTCCAGATGGGAAGAACGCGAACGTAAGCTGATTGATTTTGCACTGTCTAACATTATTAAAGAAACCGTGGAGCAAAGCGATAATAGTTATATGTTCCGTAAAGGGGAACGTTTTTGTATCCTGCTCCAGCATGAGCATGCTGAGGAACCAGCGGGAATTGCCTTAGATCTACATGACAAAATCACAAGTTTTCTGAAATTAAAGGTGACCCTTGGAGTAGGCAATCCTGTTGACGGTATGGATGATGCTGATGAATCTTATCGTCAAGCTTTGAAAGCGCTAAATTATAAATATTTTACAGGGCCTAATCGTGTGATTTCTGTTAAAGAGAGCAGGTATGAGAGTGAATCATTGATTCAAACTCCGCTGCATGAAATCCAGTCCGCCCTTGGGATTGCCATGAAATCACAACATAAAGAACAAATTGAGCAGGAGTGCCTGCGATTATTTCAGACGATCCGGCAGATGGCAGACGGAAATAGAAACCAAGCCGTTTCTACCGTATACAATACATTTTTGCAGCTTGAACAGGAGCTTATTCAATTTGGTGTGGAGGCAGGGCCCTCACTTCAGGATACAAATCCGATTCTTGAACGATTGGCTAATTATTCTACCTTTCAAGAGGTGGAGGAAGATTTCCGTGTGCTTTTGAGCAAAATGTCTGGGCAAATTGCCAGTCGCATGGGCAATAAGGAACTGAAGCAGCTTTCCCAGGTGAAGGCTTATATTGAGGAGCATTATCCAGAAAATATTACACTGGAATCTATGGCAGGGATGATGTTTATGAATTCCTATTATTTCAGCAGCTTTTTCAAAAAACATACCGGACAGAACTTTAAGAATTATGTCACTGAGGTGAGGATGAATCATGCCCTTCGTTTATTGCTGCAAAGCGATATGATGGTTTATGAGATTGCCGATAGTGTAGGCTACAACAATGCCCGGCATTTTAGCGATATGTTTAAGAAGAAATATGGCAAGCTGCCACAAGAATATAAGCAATCCTTCAAAAGCCAATAGTCAGATGGATAGCAAAGGGGATGCCTTCATTCATGTTTATCTGGGGCCGAAGATCCAAAAGTATATTTGTTAAATTCTCCGCTTCCTTTTTATTAGTCGGCTTAATTCCGCTTTTTGCACTTAGTTACATTTCTGTGCAGACTTTTTCCGGATATGTCGAGCGTTACACAACAAGTAATTTGCAGCAAATGGTACTATATATGAGCTATAATCTGAATTCTGCCTTCAATCAGTACAATGAGGTCTCTAAGCTGATGTATACGGGACGATATGAAGGTTTTATCGAGAGTTATTCACAGAATCAAACCTATAATGTAAATGAGCTGGAGCAGATCAATACGATTCCTATTGAAACCTTTCTAAAAACAGTTCTCTACAGTGATTCCTACATCACCAGTGTTTATTTTCATAGGGAGTCAGACGATAAGCTCTACTATCAGGAAAAAGAAAACAGAGGGGTCAACTTTGATCTGCTGCCTTATCAAGAGTGGTTAACTAAAATGGCTCCAAATCCTTCACAAGTGGCAATTTTCCCTACCCATTCCGAAGAATATTACACAGGTTCAAAGCGCAGTGTGTTCACTATCGGCCGTACTTTAATTGATATTTCTGGGCGTGTTACCAAAGATCCCAAGATAGTAGGGACCTTGTTTATGGACGTGGATGTTTCGTTATTTAATCAGTTCTTCAGAGAATTAAATCTGGGGGGACAGGATGAATTATTTCTGCTGGATGGCGACGGAAATGTATATTTCACGAATGAGACAAGGTCAGCGAATGGAGAATCTTTTCGGGCTAAAAAGGACGAGGAGATGATTGTTCTCAGTGAAGAGATTCCTTTTCTTAAAGGCACGGTGACTGCCAGAATTCATCGGGCGAATTTATTCGATCAGCTTTTTTCAGCCCGTACGACGGTGTTTATAGCGATGTTTATTTGTGCGATTGCAATGATCATCATGGGCGTCTGGTTCTCTAGGCGGCTGGCTGCTCCGATTCGGAACTTAATTAAGCAAATGGCTATCGTAGAATCCGGTAATTTGGATACCCAGATGGTCGTGAACAGCAATGATGAAATGGGTAGACTTAGCCATGGTTTTAACCGAATGGTCGAGCGTTTACAAGCCTATATCGATGAAGCTTACGTTGCCCAGATCAAGCAGAAGCAAACGGAGTTAAATGCTCTGAAAAGCCAGATTCGTCCGCATTATTTATACAACACCCTGGAAGTCATTCGAATGAATGCGGTGGATAAAGATAATGATGAGGTCGCAGATATGATTTTATCGCTCTCTAACCAGTTGAAATATGTAATCGACTATGGAGAGGATAGGGTAAGCATACGACAGGAGCTGGAGCATCTACGGGATTATTTCTATATTATCTCTGTGCGGTATGAGAATAAATTTGAGCTTGTAGTCGATCTCTCACCCGAAGTGGATCTGAACTGGTACATTCTGAAATTGTCACTTCAGCCGATAGTTGAAAATGCTATCCAGCATGGCTTGCGCAGTCAAGGCAGAGGGACAGTTGGATTGACGATCGAAAAGAAAGATGAAATGTTGTTGGTTACGATCTATGATGATGGAATCGGTATGAGCAAGGAAAAGGTACAGCAGTTGGCTGAAACCTTGGAAGAGCCTAGTTCGCCTAGCAAAAATGTTGGACTAAAAAATGTACATGAACGAATTCGTACAGTGTACGGTGCAGAATACGGATTATCCATCAGCAGCCGGGAGCATATTGGGACATCGATTCTATTGTTGCTTCCGATTGTAGAGGACCCTTATAAAATCTCAGATTCGGTGAATGCGTAAAGGATGGACGATGAACGGAAGACTGCGGTCTTCCGTTCTTTTTTTACTTATTCTTAAATTCACCGCATATCCCGCTTAAAAAAGTTCATTCTAACTATTTATAAGGAATGCTATTCTATTAGCAACGGAAACGCTTTCGAGAGATGATGCGCACATCTTGCTTCAGTTTCCACGGTTCACTAAAAGGGGAGGCTATTATGATATGTACAAAAAAACAATGATGAAACTATCCGTATTGTTACTCGCCACTACAACAGTTTTGACTGCTTGCGGTGGAAATAATAATAATGCAGGGAGTAAGGCAACCGATACGCCAGCATCCGAAACGCCTTCAAATACACCGCAAGAGACCAAAAAAGAGGTTAGCTTTACGATAGGTTACGCCTCCGGAGATCCGGCCACCAAAAAAGCAATCTCAGATACGGTCAAAAAGTTTACAGCAGCTAATCCGAATGTCACTATTAAAGATTTGAGCGAAACTTCATCCGCTGCCTATCTTGATTGGCTTAAAACAAAGGATGCTGTGGGTGAATTCCCGGACCTGGTGGAAATGCGTGATACAGAAGTTTTTGCCGATGCGGGTAAGATTGTAGAGCTGCCTTCCGATCTGCTAGATTTGTTCGAAGCCCCACCACAAGTGGATGGTAAGGTGTGGAACGCACCGCTGCAAGTGAACGCTCCCCAAGGGATTATCTACAGCAAAAAAGCATATGCGGATGCAGGGATCACCGAGCTTCCAAAAACCTATGACGAATTCATCGCCATCCAAGAGAAATTGAAAACATCGGGCATTACTCCGATTGTAGTAGGTGGAAAAGATATTTTCCATATGGGTTTCTGGGTTAACAAATTCCTGATTGATGAGGTCTACTCGAAAGATGCAGATTGGAATTCCAAACGTACCGCTAAAACGGTCAGCTTCACAGATGCTAATGTAGTTCAAGGCATAACGGACTTCAAAGAATTGTTCAAGAATTATGTAGATAAAGGTTGGCTCAGCACGGGCGACAATCAGACCGCTTCGATTCTTGTTTCTGGCAAAGCAGCACAATTGTACTCCGGTACGTGGATGTTTACACAAATCGCTGAAGCGGACCCGAACTTTGAATTTGGCTTCTATGCTCTTCCTGACCGTGAAGGGAAAATCAATGTCATAGGTCTTCCGTCACCTGCAGGCTGGTCTTTATCGGCTGAAGCCGCTAAGGATGCAGACAAAACAGAAGCCATCAAAGACTTTATCCGTTTCTTCTTCGCCCCAGAACAGTATTCGAACTATTTAGCAACCATAAATGCGATTCCTTCAACAAAAGAGAAAGTAACCTATGACACAAGTGAACAAATGCAAGTGGCTTTGGATCTTATTGCTGACCCGAATGTAGTGAAATCCTTGGCGATCAATAACTGGTGGGGAGACAATCTAATCCCTCCACAGTTCCGTAACTGGTACTACAAGCTGTTGCAGGATCTCGTGGTAAAAGATGGAGATGTAGCGAAGTACATGAAAGATGCGGATACAGAGTATGACAACCAAGTGAAAGCTAATCAGATGTAAGAGCAGCGCCTGATCGAGCAACCTCTGCTGCTGCAGAGGTTCTCTTTTTAACAAGCGCGGTCTTTAAGGGAGGGAGAGTAGCCATGGCTACATCCGCAGTAAATGCTGACAAGTCATTGATAGGCACTGTGCAGCAGAAAAAGAAAAGGAAAAAATGGCAGTCCTACGCTCTGCTGTTCATATTACCATCATTTATTTTGTACACCTTGTTCGTTATCGTCCCAACGGTTGGGAGTGTCTATTTAAGCTTCACCTCATGGGATGGCATTAGCGAAAACGTAAGGTATATCGGCTTCGCTAACTTTGTGGAAATTTGGAATAGTCCAAGGGTGCATAACGCACTGAAAAATACGATGATCATGACCATTTCACTTGTTGTTCTAGAGAATATTGCAGCAATTGCAATGGCTATGATGGTCGATAAGGTACGCTGGTTCCGGAATTTATTCAGAAGTGTATTTTATTTCCCTACGTTGCTTAGTGGGATCGTAATGGGTTTCGTCTGGGCGATGATCCTGAATTACAACTTTGGTGTATTTAATCAGATCCTGGAGTCTGTTGGACTCGGAAGCTGGATTGTGGATTGGTTGGGCAATCCTAAATATGCGATGCTGTCGATTATTTTGTCTACCGTTTGGAAAGGCGCGGGTTATTATATGATCATTTACCTCGCTGGATTGCAAGGCATTCCGCAGGAATTAAATGAGGCGGCCAGTATTGATGGGGCAGGGGGCTGGCAACAGTTCCGGCATATTACCTTTCCGCTGCTTGCGGGGTCAATGACTGTATGTATGGTATTATCGATGATCAGCGCCTTGAAGATTTTTGATCAGATTGCCGTCATGACCGATGGTGGTCCGGGCTTTGAGACGGAGACATTAACTTATATTATTTATAAAGTCGGGTTTGGTGAATTAAGACAAGGTTTTGGTACTGCACTGGCGATGGTCTTGTTCTTAATCATACTCATCATTACAGTCTTCCAAGTGAAGGTTCTCCAGAAGCGGGAGGTGCAGCTCTAAGATGACGATGCAGACACGCAAAAGAGTTGGGCAAATCGCACTTTTCATTGTTACATTATTAGTGGCTATTATCTTTTTCTTTCCTATTTTCTTTAATTTAATGTCAGCCTTCAAGAGTAATGCAGAGATTATGAAGGATGCAATCGCTTTTCCGAAAACCCTTTATCTGGACAGCTTTAAATATCTGTTAACCGAAACAGAGTTTCCACGGGCTATTCTGAATAGTCTGATTTTGACAGCAGTTTCTATTGCGGCACAGGTCTTGATTATTCCGATGGCGGGCTACGCAATTGAACGCAGAAATGCCAGATGGACTCGGTTCATATTCGTTTACTTTTTAGCAGGAATGATGATCCCTTTTCAGGCGTATATGATTCCTCTGTTTAAAGAGCTTAGAATGCTGGGGTTATACGGCAGCCTTGCCGGTCCAATTCTAATTTATGTAGCCGGTGCGGTGGGGTTTGGATGCCTGCTGTATACAAGCTTTGTCAAAGGCATTCCTAGAGAAATTGAAGAAGCGGCGGAGATCGACGGATGTTCTCGTTATGCGATATTCTGGAAAATTGTTTTCCCGCTGCTAGGACCCGTCACAGCCAGTATGGTGGTCTTAAACGGACTTGGAATCTGGAATGATTTCCTGATGCCGATGCTGGTATTGCCTTCAGGACAGGCTAAAACTATGGTCGTGGAAATTTACCGTTATATCGGAGAATTCTCCTCACGTTGGGATATGATTTTTGCAGGAACAGCAATGTCGGTTGTACCTGTGCTGATTGTGTTTATCGCTTTGCAGAAGTATTTTGTTAAGGGGATTGCGTCTGGTGCAACGAAGGGTTAATTCATAAAAGGGATATATCCTGTAATCACTTAGTGGGCTGCGGGGTACATCCCTTTTTTTGTAAGCGAAACAATCACTAAAGCGTATTTGGATTCGCGGTTAAACGGCGGTAGCCCATTGGCGGGAGACCTGTCCAGCGTTTGAATTGCTTGCTGAAATGGGACACATCCCGGTACCCCAGCCGGTGGGCGACCGATTCGACAGATAGGTTATTATCCATTAGCAGCAGTTTGGCGTGACGAATGATCAAGCGGGATAAATATTGTCTTGGCGACATGCCATAAATTTGGTGAAAAACACGATTGCAGTGAGTTGTACTGTATCCAAGCTTTGCCGCAATGTGCTCAATACCGCCGCCTCTTTCGCCTGTGCTTGCAGCGGTGGAGACAGATTCTTGCAGCAGTCCTTCGATCGCGTTAGCTAGAGCGACGGTATTTTCCGTAGCCTCAGTATCTGTCAGAAGGGGCATTTCCGAAAGTACCCAGCCGCTGAGCGCGGTTAGAAGTTGCAGCGAAGCATGCAATGTAATCAGACGATTTCTGTGTGTGTCCTTTGACTCTGACAGAATGGAAGAATTAATGATCACATCTAGAGCGGAACGAATGGCTCGCAGCTCCGGGGTATTCCCACTTAGACTAACAGCGTCTGCTGTTAATAATGCTCGCCGTAAAATCAGATCATCAATATCAAAATGCAGGCAGTAATAAGTCATGTCACGACTAGCATTCGAACCGAGGCTGCTATGTTCTACACCGGGACGAATGAATAAAATATCACCGCTTTGCTGGATAAAAGATTTATTGCCGACCGTCATATGTTGCTCACCCTGCAGTACAACGTTAATCTCAAACATGGGATGAGTGTGTACGGGATATTGCCAATCCGGATTTACTTTTCTCCAATGCGCGGCGAAGATATGGAAAGCCGCTTGAATGTCTGGAGCCATCTGGCCATCAATAGAATTATGAAAAGCGGGATCATTCGAGATCATTTCAATCCTCTTTTACTGTAAAGTTTGGCTTCATTATAACATAGGTTTTTGTTGATGTTTGATTTGCCCAAATAATAGAAGGCTTTAACCCTGTTGCACTTCCGGAAAGATCGATAACATGGAGATATAGCCCGGTAGTATCCGGGACCATGCTGGAAGGAGTGTTATTATTAATGTCGCATAATCAATTTTTTAATGCCCATCATTCACCGATCGGTGCATTTGCGAGTTTCACTTTAGGATTCAAAGGAGCTAGTGGAGGTTTCGATCTGGAGATTGGAAAACCACCTAGACAAAATATATTCATAGGATTAGAACGTGCTGATGGGAAGGGATATGACACACTGCCATTTCATGAGATCGGAGGAGAGGACGAGAGCAAACGCTATGATATCGAGAATCCGGATCCTAATCCTGACAAGGAGAATATTCTGTTCCCTTTTCAAGAGCGTGAGATTTCTAGAGATTTTCATATAGCCACAGACAGCTGGAGTTCGGGTGATTTGACCTTCCGGATTCTGTCCCCCGTTCGTTCTGTACCCGATCCAGAAACTGCCTCTATAGAAGAAATGAAGGATGTACTGCTGCCTGCAGTGCTAATTGAACTCGAAGTGGACAACACCTCATCCGCAACCTCGCGCCGTGCATTCTTTGGTTTTCAGGGAACAGATGTGTATAGCGGAATGAGAAGACTGGATGATGTATCATCGGAGATTACTGGCGTTGGCCAAGGAAGATTTATTGCAATTGCTGCGGAAAAAGGAACTGCAAAGTCCGCACTGCACTTCACAATGGAGGATATTCTAACGGAGGAGCTGCAGGAGAATTGGACCTTTGGGCTGGGACGAGTCGGTGCTTTGATCATGGATGTTCCAGCCAGAGTAAAAGAAACTTACCGCTTTGCTATCTGTTTTCACCGTTCAGGTTATGTCACCTCAGGAATTGATGCTTCTTATTACTACAATCATTATTTCAACAATATAGAGGCAGTGGCTGAATATGCATTATCCAGATTTGATATCCTTAAGCAAGAAGCGGAGCAAGCTAACGATAGATTTACTCATGATGACCTATCCGCAGATCAAACCTTTATGTTAGCGCATGCGATTCGTAGTTATTATGGCTCCACGCAATTGCTGGACTACAAGAATAAGCCATTTTGGATCGTCAACGAAGGCGAATACCGGATGATGAATACCTTCGATCTTACCGTCGATCAGTTATTTTATGAGCTGCGTTTGAATCCTTGGACTGTACGTAATGAACTGGATATGTTCGTGGAAAGATTCAGCTACGAAGATACGGTGCGTTTCCCGGGTGATGATACAGAGTATCCGGGTGGAATTAGCTTCACACATGATATGGGTGTAGCCAACGTAGTTTCACGTCCGGGATATTCTGCTTATGAGGTCTATGGCATTGATGGTTGTTTCTCACATATGACACATGAACAATTGGTTAACTGGGTGCTGAGTGCAGCAACTTATGTAGAGCATACAGGCGACCGGGGTTGGATGGAACGTAATCTCAGTATTATGGAGAAATGCCTGAATAGCATGGTAAATCGCGATCATCCAGATCCTGAACAAAGAAATGGTGTCATGGGGCTTGATAGCTCACGTACGATGGGCGGAGCAGAAATTACTACGTATGACAGTCTGGATGTGTCTTTAGGTCAGGCTCGTAACAATATTTATCTGGCAGGAAAATGCTGGGCTGCTTACTTGGCTATGGAGAAAATATTTGCAGAGCTTGGGCGTGCGGAACAGTCCAAAACAGCAGGTGATCAGGCTGAAAAATGCGCCGCAACAATGGTGGCAAGTGTTACAGCAGACGGGTATATTCCGGCTGTCATTGGAGAAGGCAATGACTCTAAGATCATTCCGGCTATCGAAGGCCTTGTGTTCCCTTACTTTACAGGCTGCAAAGAAGCTCTTGATCGTAATGGACGGTTCGCCGCCTATATTGGCGCACTCGACAAGCATCTGCATGCGGTGTTACAGCCGGGAGTATGCTTATTCGAAGACGGAGGCTGGAAAATCTCCTCAACTAGCAACAATAGCTGGCTCAGCAAAATCTATCTCTCCCAGTTCATCGCCCGCAGCATTCTGGGATTGGAATGGGAGGAACGGGGAGCGGCAGCGGATCGTGCTCACGTAGCTTGGCTTACCCATCCGGAGTTGTCGATTTGGAGCTGGAGCGATCAGATTATTTCCGGTGAGATCACGGGCAGTAAATATTATCCGCGTGGCGTTACAGCGATTTTGTGGTTAGATGAGAAATAAGAGTAGATAGTTTCAATAAGTAGAAACGGAATATGCAAAAATACTAAGAGGGGGCTACCCCTCTTTTTTGCTGTGTCGACGCTCCCTCCTTGATTCAATCTACCCCCTACTGAAGGGTCTTCATTCAAGAATTAACTTGTCGATAGATCTAATTGCTGCTATAGTCATACTGACTTATTAAATGCGTTTAATAAGTCAGTATGACTATAGGTGGGAGAGCCATGGCGAGTGAGAAACGACTTCCTTCACTGCAAATGAAATCTGAAATTATCCGAAATATTCGAACAGCATTATTAGAACTAGGAAAAGCAACGAAGGCAGAGTTAAGCCATAAATTACAATATAGTTTCCCGACGATAAGTAAATTTCTAATGCAGATGGAAGAGGCAGGGGAAATAACGGTCAGCGGTCTGGATGAGTCAAGTGGTGGAAGAAGGGCAATAAGATATGCCTACAATCCGAATTATCGGTTAGGTATGGCTATTTTTTTGGAAAAAAATGAAACGAATTATACCATCTATAATTGCATTGGTGAGGTAATCAAAGAAGGGAGTTTGCCCAGTATTCTTGAGGAAGATGTTAGTAAACTGGTCACGCTTATTGAAGATGAAAAAAAGGCCAATCCTAAAATCCATTCTGTGGCTATTGGAGTTCCAGGTGCGGTGAATCATGGGCAGATTTTTCTGATTCCGGGTTATGAGAAATATCAGAATTTAGATTTGAGAAAACACATAGAAGATCAACTATCCATTCCGACAATCGTGGAAAATGATATGAATGCGGCTGTAATCGGCTATATGACGCAACGAAATTTGAAAGAGAATACTTCTCTAATGTATCTGTATTTAGGGAAAAATGGTCCGGGAGCTGGGATCGCGGTCAATGGTGAAATTGTGCGAGGAAAGACGTTTTTTTCAGGGGAAGTTCAATTCTTGCCCCAGTATGACAATAGAAATTTCATAGAGGCATTAACTGGAGATCCTGGTGGATCAAATATGCAATCGAATCAAAGCGTGGATGCGATTAGTCGATTAGTGGCTACTATGACTTCTATTTTGAATCCGCATTATATTATTTTTTGTGAGGATGAATTAGCTCCAGCTATGCTTAATCAAATCGCTGAGCGAAGTGCCACATACGTTCCGAAGGAGCATCTTCCAGCGTTAGCGGTGAGTAACTTGAAGCGTGATTATCTGAATGGATTACAAAGTCTTGGATTAGGATTATTAGTTTCACAACAAATAGATGAGAACAATTAAGGAGATAACTATGGCAACTTTTTTTCTTATTATTATTTATTTAGCCTTTATTAGTTTAGGCTTGCCAGATTCATTGCTTGGATCCGCTTGGCCAGTGATGAGAATGGACTTAAATGCTTCATTAGGTACGGCTGGAATTCTTTCGATGGTCATTGCAGTAGGCACAATAGTGTCCAGTTTGATGAGTGGCATTATCCTTAAACGTTTTGGTACGGGGAAAGTGACTCTTGTTAGCTGCATCATGACTGCTGTAGCGTTGCTTGGTTTTGCATGGTCACCTTCGTTAGTGTGGTTAATTGTTGCTGCGATTCCACTCGGTTTAGGTGCGGGATCTGTAGATGCCGGATTAAATAGTTATGTTGCTACGCACTATAAAGCCCATCATATGAGTTGGTTACATTGTTTCTGGGGAGTGGGCGCCACGCTGGGTCCTATTATTATGGGCTCTTTTATCTCTGGTGAAGGTCTATGGCGGCAAGGTTATCTTACGGTTGCTTACATACAATTGAGCTTAGTCATTATTCTATTCGTTACACTGCCTTTATGGGATAGAGTGGCTGGGAGTAATAACCACCCGAATGCTGAAAGTGATCCCGAGTTCAATCATCCGGAGCTAGAGCATGCCGGAGAGAACACAAAACCTTGGAAATTAAGAGGGGTGAAGCTAGCGATGTTAACCTTTTTATTTTATTCTGCCATAGAAACGAGTATGGGGTTATGGGGGAGCAGCTTTCTTGTAAACATTAAAGATATTCCTGCATCAACTGCAGCGACATGGGTATCGTTTTTTTATCTAGGGATTACCTTTGGTAGAATGGTGACGGGTTTCATTACTTTTAAAATGAGTAATAAACAGCTAATTCGATATGGTCAACTCATTGCTTTAATCGGTACGGTGCTGTTAGTATTGCCGCTTCCAACTATAGTTTCACTTGTAGGATTTATGATTATAGGTTTAGGGTTAGCCCCCATTTTTCCGTGTATGCTACATGAAACCCCTGTACGATTCGGGAAGAGACATGCTCAGTCAATTATGGGCTTTCAGATGGCAACAGCTTATACCGGCACCACGCTGATGCCGCCTTTTATCGGCTTATTAGCTTCGAAATTCACGCTGGGTATTTTTCCTGCGATGATCGTTTTTTTTGCCATCGTTATGCTCTTGTGTACAGAAAAGCTTAATCATTACTCAGCAAAAGTAAATGTCGGTTAAATTTGAATTGAATATATTACGGACTAACCCTTCATATATATAGCTATAGGAGGGGGGAGCTGTACATGTGGTTGTTAATTATTATAGGTGTTGGATGTCTCTCCGGTTTTATATTGTTTAGAAAGAATATATTGGCCGCTGATCAAGAATATTTTCAAGGACCGGAGAAATTGTCCATCATCATCCCCGCAAGGAATGAAGAATATAATTTGCGTTTTCTGCTCGACTCACTCCAGCTCCAAACCATTACCCCCTATGAAATTATTGTTGTGGATGACTTCTCGGAGGATCGGACCAAGGAAATTGCCGAAAGCTATGGAGTTAAGGTTATTGCAAATAGCAGTCTCCCTGAGGGATGGACGGGCAAGAGCTGGGCAGTATGGAATGGATATTTGCAAGCCTCGGGCGATATTTTTGCTTTTCTGGATGCAGATATCCGGTTAAAGCCTAACGCTCTGGCCTCATTATTAAAAGCAAGGGAGCTATCGAAAGGTGTCATTTCGGTAGTTCCTTTTCATCATACAGAAAAGCTGTTTGAGAAACTTGCCTTAATTATGAATATGCTGGGGATCTTCACATTCACATCTATTTTTGAAAAGAATAACGCCAAAAAAGGATTATACGGTTCGTGTATTCTAGCTTTAAGGCAGGATTATGAAAAAGTTAATGGACATCAAAGCATTAAATCTGAAGTGCTGGATGATTTGTCTTTAGGAGAGAAGTTTATCGCGGCAGGTGTTCCCATTAGGAATTTTATCGGTTATGGCTTAGTATCTTTTCGTATGTATCCGAAGGGGATAAAAAGTGAAATTGAAGGCTTCAGTAAAGGGGCTGTCTTAAGCACCTCAACCTTAAGCCCGCGGACGATTATTCCAATTGCACTTTGGGTGGTCGGGCTCATCATCTCAGAAACTGTGTTTATTTTTGCGAATACTTCTTGGGGATTGCCGTTACTTTTTGGTTATCTCCTTTATATGTTCCAGCTCTTTTATTTTATTAAATATGTAGGGGTTTTTGGCATCGTCATTCCAGTATTTCACGTGGTTGCTACTCTTTTCTTTATCTTGATTATGCTTTATTCGATATATCAGGTCGTTTTTCTGAGGCATGTAAGCTGGAAAGGAAGGCATATCCAGGTGGGAGGACATAGGGACTAATGATCATATTGTGGGTCGCGGGTTTATTTTTGTCGGGATCTCTTATGTTTTCCTATTGGCTTGGGTTAGCGCGTAAAAATAATTTAAAGGTCATAGGCGACGGTAATCCGGGGGCTTTGAATCTCTGGAAGTCATCTGGGTATAAATTCGGAATTTTTGGGGTGTTGTTGGATTTTTTAAAAGGATATCTGCCTCTTTTATGGGTAATGGGAAGCCATTATAGTCAGGGTTATTTCATTATTCCGCTTGCCTTAGCTCCTGTTGCGGGTCATGCCTTCTCTCCATTTCTTAAAGGAAAAGGAGGGAAGGCGATTGCCGTAACCTTTGGGGTATGGAGTGCATTGACAGGATTCAAAGCCTCTTTAGCGTTAGCGGTCATCCTTGCAGTGTTGAAAGTGCTCGGCAGCGGGTACAAAAGCAGAGGAAATTCACTTGTCTCGGATGGTGTGCAAGTGGTTAGCGGAATGCTGCTCCTTTTTGTCTATTTGTGCATCAGTAAGTGGTCTGCTCCTATCCTATGGGTATGGCTTGGGAGCTTTGTAATCCTTGTGTATACACACAGGTTAGAATGGATTACATGGGTGAAGGAATATTTAAAAAGGGAGCGGGGGCATTGAAGTTACTTTTATCTCGTATAGGTTAATAAACAGGTTTCCAGCGATTAATTTCGGGGAAGCCTGTTTTTTTCGGTTTTATAAGATGCGTTATCTTTAAACAGAAGATTTTATAATGGCTAAAGTTGGTGTATTTTAGTATCTTTAATTATAAATGCTTTCAATTTAGAAAGTTACAGAGATAGGGTTATGAACTAAAGGGGGGCTTGTGATGAAGATCGGCGGCAGACTAAGAAATGGAGGCACATTGTTTACCCATCTGATTTTTTCATTCACATTATTAGCCGTTGTTTTAATCGGACTTGTGGGCAGTTATCTGTATGTTCAGGCTAATCGCTTAATGGTGGATGAGATTGCCAGAGACAGCAAGCAACGACTGATGACTTCAAGTGATTTTGTGGAAAATACACTGCTGCAAAAATACGAAAACAGTATCCGCAACCGAGCAGTGTCTACCTTGTCGTTAGAGAATCAATCTATGCTGAATTATTTACTGGACAGTGAATGGGAAGGTAATACGAGCAGAATATTAGCTTTTCGCAAGGATCTCGAAATTTTCAAGCTTACTAATGAAGGCGTTTACAAAATATCCACATACTTCGAGAAAGGTAATTATATCATCGATAACAGCCAGTTTTATTCGAAGCTGGACAATTCTCCAGATGCTTCCTTCTTAAAAACATCAGTTACACCAGCCTTAAACCGCTGGACTTATAGAACGTTATCGGATAAAGAAGAGGTGTTGACTTACGCAATCGCCCTTCCCTATGGCGCTTTATCAAAAACATCAACCGGAACCATGTATATTGACGTTAGCTTAGAATACATCAATAAAATGATTTCCAGCACGATGAGCTCGCCGATGGAAAAGCTATATGCTTTTGATGAAAAGGGCAGCCCTATTATCCATACGGGCTCGAACGTCGAAGAGGGGCTTAAGACTGCTAAGCAATGGATGGAGTCAGCGGGGAATAATAAGGAAATTCATTATAATAAACGCGACAAATATGTGTTGTCTTTTAAAAATGACCAAACCTCGAATAATCAATGGAAATACGTATTAATACGGCCTATGAATTCATTTGTATCCTCATCAAAGCAGCTGAAGAGTCAAATATTTATCAGCTGTATCCTGGTATTGTTAATTGGGCTTCTATTCGCTTATTTGATCTCCAAACGTGTATATGTTCCTATGAAGAAGCTTGTAAACAATGTTCGCAGCTTTTATCATCCAGGCACCGTAAACTATTCGCAAAATGAGTTTGCTATTATTGGTAGTACAATCTCAAAGCTAGGTCAAAAAATCGAAACCTTAGAATCTAAAGCTAAAGTGAATGAACTAAAAAATCTGGTATTAGGTGCAGGTGTTGGCTCGGATTACTACGATTATTTACCTTTGCAATGTTATTACATGACTAGCTATATTCGTATAACCAAGGGAGATTGCGAGGAATTCAGGGCTTTTTATGAACAGCATGCTGCCTATAGCTTTTATAAATTCGTCAGCTTGAATACGCAGGAAGCGGCGATTATCTATTTCAGTGAGTTGAACAAGGATCCCGAAGAGCTGGAGCTTTTATTATTGAAGGAGCTGGAGCTTATAAAAAATGGGTTACCCGAGCAACTACACTTTGGAGCAGCGCTTGGATCGAAGGTTCAGGCACCTGAAGAAATCCCCTTTTCGTATCAAAATGCCTTACATGCCTATCGTTATCGGTTTATCTATGGTTCGGAAGCTATTGTGCGGTATTCACATATCCCGCTCAACGATGTTACGCCACACTTATTCTCTTTTGATCTTTATAAAAATGCATTAAAGGCAGGCAATGACGTTACGATGAACAGGTTTATGGGCGATTTCCAGAGGGTCCTGGAGAAAGGTGATGTCCAATTGGAGACGGTTGAGTTAGGCTTGCTTCAGTTGGTTACGGTTCTGTATCAGACCATTATTGAGCTTGATCTGCAACAAATCGTTTCGCCTTCCAGTCTGTTCGATGAGTTCAAAAAGGAAACGTTGGCCGAAACACTTGATTCCATTCGTGATTTATCAGCACAAATTACAGCTTATATTCAAGAGTCAGGTAATCACGCACATACGGAGATCATTCATAAATTAAAAATCTTTATCGATGATAATATTCAAGAGGATTTATCGCTAAATAAATTATCTGAGGTTGCTTCGTTGGCGCCCTCGTATATTTCTACCTTGTTCGGAACCGTTATGAATGAATCATTCACTGAATATGTAACCCGAGTGCGGTTGGAGAAGGCGGCTGATTTATTAAGAGAAAATAAGCAGCTGTCCGTGGCTGAGATTTCTGCTCAGGTGGGTTATCGTAACCCGCAATATTTTCACAACAAATTCAAAACACGTTACGGAGTTACACCGGTCCAGTATAGGAACGCAGGCAATGCAAACCATTCGAGCCATTCAAGTGCATAATTCTCTAATCCATGTGGAAAAGGCAATCGTCTCGCGATTGTCTTTTCTTTTGTTTGAAAAATTATAGCCCCAATACGAAGATAATTTACTGATTTTAATGAATTTACAATAGAAAAAGCGCTTACAATACCCTAACGTAAGGGGTGTTCAGACACAGTCTTAACGCAAAATCGTATTCGGAAGGAGAAAACAACTATGAACCCGGCAAGCACTGCTGGCATTCAAAAACAGGGAGAGAATCTTAAGCCGAAAGTCTCGAGGTGGACACATACTTGGCGCCAATACAAAAAAAACAAATATTTATTCTTATTACTAGCTCCCGTGATCATCTGGTATACCGTATTTGCTTATGGCCCGATGTATGGCATTCAACTGGCTTTTAAAGATTATTTTATTCGTGATGGAATTTGGGGAAGTCCTTGGGTCGGCTTTAAGCATTTCGAATATTTGTTCACAGCTTCACCCGACTTTTGGAAAATTATTAAGAACACGCTTATTATCAGTTTTTACCATATCATCTTTGGTTTTCCTGCACCGATTATATTGGCGCTGTTATTTAACGAACTTAGGTTTTCTTTCTTCAAGAAGGTTGCACAGACGATATCCTATTTACCCCATTTCTTATCCTGGATCGTTATTGGAGGGATATTGATCACTTTGTTATCTCCGAATTCGGGTGTGGTCAATTATATTATTCAGTGGCTCGGCTTTGATCCCATTTACTTTTTAGGCAGCGAGAAATATTTCCGCTTTACGCTCGTTATGTCAGGAATATGGAAGGAAATCGGCTGGGGAACGATTATATACTTAGCTGCATTAGCAAGCATTGATTCCCAAATGTACGAAGCTGCAGTTCTGGACGGAGCCAATCGCTGGAAACAAACGTTATTTATCACCATTCCTTCGATCCTGCCGGTGATTGCTATTCTGCTTATTCTTCGGGTAGGGAGTGTGCTGGATGCTGGCTTCGATCAAGTCTTAACACTTTATTCACCAGCAGTATATGGAGTGGCGGATACGTTAGATACTTATGTGTACCGGATAGGTCTGCAAAACTTTCAGTTCAGTCTAACGACGGCTGTTGGATTATTTAAAAATGTGGTGGGTCTTATCCTGGTGTTATTTGCAAACTTCATAACGAAAAAAATGGGGCAGGAAGGTCTTTATTAATGAATGAATGTAAGGAAGGAGTAACTACAATTGAAGCTATCCACTGGTGAAAAAGTATTCCAAGTCTTTCTAATCCTATTTGTAATCATTCTTTGTATTACGATGATTTATCCCTTCTTGCATGTGCTCTCTATATCATTTAGCACACCTGCGGAGGCCCTTCGGCCGGGAATTCATTTCTATCCTAAAGAAGTTTCCTTCTTTGCTTGGAAGCGTGTACTGACAACTGATACGGTCTGGCAAACGATGGGGAATACGGTTTTTCGCACAGTTGTAGGAACGGCTCTGACACTGGTGTTTCTGTCACTGGGAGCATATCCGCTGTCTCGCAAATATTTGCCGCACCGGGGATTTTATACAATGTTCATTGTTGTAACGATGTTTTTTGGCGGCGGGCTTATCCCTACCTATCTGCTAATCAAAAGTCTGGGGCTTATAAATTCGTTATGGGTTTATATTGTCCCCGGCCTGCTCAGCACGTTTAATCTTCTGCTCCTGCGAAATTTCTTTATGGGTATACCGGAGGAACTGGAGGATTCAGCTAAAATAGATGGGGCTAATGATATGCGGATCTTATTTACGATTGTTGTTCCGCTGTCGAAGCCTGTTCTAGCAACATTAGCCCTATGGACTGCAGTAGGGCACTGGAACGCTTGGTTTGATGCAATGTTATATATGCAGGATCAATCAAAGATTGTACTGCAGCTCTTCTTAAGACGGCTTGTTATTTCAGCCGAAGGAGATCCGATGTTACCACTTCCTACTAATGAGCAGGCTCCTGAAATGGTCAAAGCAGCTATTATTATGTTTACAGCGCTGCCTATATTAATGATCTATCCATTCCTGCAACGTTTCTTCGTCAAAGGAATTATGGTTGGATCACTTAAGGGTTAGAAGACTCAGAATGGTTTAAACAGTCCGCTATATCCGCGAGCTGTCTAAATATATAGATGAACAAGAAAAGGGAGGAAATAAAAGAATATGAGGCATACATCCAAGAAATGGTTGGAAATTGCTGCGATAGCCCTATCGGCTTCACTTGTCATGAGTGGTTGTGGCGGGAATGCGGCGAATAATAGCACTAACGAAGCTAAGCCTACGAATCAAGGTCAAGGGGGGACATCAGCAGCTGAAGCTCCGATTGAAATTATTTGGGCGAACAACTTTAATACGCCAGAAGAAGACGGTAACTATGTGCAAACCGAGCTAGAGAAGAAATTTAATGTAAAAATCAAAAATATTAAATTGGAACGTGGAACTTGGAAAGAACAATTTTCGGTGCTTCTAGCTTCTGGAGATATTCCTGATATCTTCCCGGTCGATGCAAACGAAACGGATATGGTGCAATGGGCAGATCAAGGGATCATTGCGACAATTGATAAGGCTGAAATTGAATCCCTGATGCCGAAATATGCAGCAGCATTGGATTCCGTTGATTCCGGGGCATGGGGCGTAGGCTTATACAACGAAAAAAACTGGGGGATCCCGAAAATTTGGCCAGGTGGTCTTGATGGATTTATTCCGGGCTATAATGAAGCCTGGCTGAAAAATATTGGCTACTCAGAACCACCCAAGACATTGGAAGAGCTTGAAGATGTACTCACCAAATTTGTTAATGAAGATCCGGACAAAAATGGGAAGAAAGATACTTACGGCTTAATCGGCCGCGGCAAGCTTCCAGAACAATTGTTCACAAGTGTGTTCTCAGCCTATGCTGTTTCCCCTTATCAATTCAAGAAGGATGCTTCCGGGAACGTAGTTTATGGAGGCGTTACAGAAGAGACACGATCAGCATTGGCGTTATTGAGCAAATGGTACAAAGCGGGTCTGATTGATCCTGAATTCATAACTAGTGACAATAACGAAATCAATATTAAATTTGCTGATCAAAAAGTGGGTATGGTGGATAACGGGAAGTGGGGCAATTTTTATAAAGAATCTGGGTTTGTCGCAAAACCTGGTCTAGAGAAAGGTCAAATATTCGTGCCTGGCAAGCCGTTTACAGCTCCAGATGGCGTTGCTTATTCATTCGCGTATGGTGCAAGACAGGCGCCAGTATTGTTCGGTGTTCAACTCGAAAAGGATGAGAAAAAACGCCATAAAATTATGGAAATTCTTGAATATGTGTCTACGGATTCCGAAGGTTTTCTGCTGACAGGTTTCGGTCAATTGGGGGTGAGCTATGATATGGAAGGGGACCTTGCCATTCCAAAAGCGGATGAAGAGGTTAGTGCTCCGAAGATGGGAGCGGGCAATTTCTATAATCCACTTAGCTCCACAGACACTTCAATGGAAAAACATACGGTAAAACAAGAATTGCTAGATTTGAGAGACAAGATCACTCCAGGTGTTACACCATTGCTTGATGTACTAGGCCCAGCGGTATTGACAAGCAAACCCAAGTATTGGGGCAATCTGAAGACGTTACAAGATACGTTTGTTATCAAGGCGATTACAGGAGAAGCGAACACGGGTAAAGATTTTGATAATTTCAAGGATAGCTGGCTAAAAGCCGGAGGTCAGGAAGTAACGGATGAAGTAAATAAAGTGTTGGCGGATCGTAAATAGAGCGGTTGCCCGCTGATTAGTACTGGATGATAGGCTGGAGCAAAAGCTTGCTCCAGCCTATTTATTAAACCCTTAAGAGAGTTGATTCTAAGATAACGGAGGTTGAAATGAGCGAATTAATTATTTATGAGCAGCCGAATGAAGCCCTGGGGAAAGACGATTTTACAGTAAGCGTAAGAGAGCCTGGTGGGGTATGGCAATCTCTGTTTGTTTTTGAAGCAAAGGTGGATATGCATCAGGTTCGGTCGACATCGATGGTTTATTTTGATATGGATGGCACGGTGGAGGTCTCTGTTCATTGTAAAAAACAACAGATTGAACAAGCGGTTATTCGCCCTTTGGCATCCCAAATCTCCTTTCAAATCGAAGAGAATACCCTTTTGTTCACATTGGAGCACCCGTGTAAGCTTTCCATTGAAATCAATGGAGAACGTTTTAGTAACTTGCATCTTTTTGCCAACCCCTTGGAGACAGCCCCTCCTAGACATGACGATGATAATGTAGTGCTTGTCCAACCAGGAATACATCAATTTGCGGCTATCGCAGAACAAGTTCAGCATTTGTCAGAAAGGGCTAACGGGGAGCGTCAGACGATATATTTTATGCCCGGGCTTCATCAATTCGAGAATCCAATGCTGCATATCCCTTCTGGGACCACCGTTTATATTGCCGGAGGCGCGATCCTTTGTGGATCCATAATGATTGACCATGCTGAGAATGTTGTTGTTCGTGGCAGAGGTGTTCTGTATTTGGCGGATATGGAGAAAACCACTTATTTAAGAGGCGTTCAAATCCAGCATTCTGAACAGATTGAGATCGAAGGGATCATCACGCTTGATCCTCCGCATTACAGTATATATATCGGAGCGTCTAAGCATATTCGCATTCATAACTTCAAAGCTTTCAGTACACGCGGCTGGTGTGATGGAATTGATATGATGGCTAGCTCAAATGTGGATATTAATGATGTGTTCTTGAGAACTTCTGATGATTGCATTGCCATTTACGGCAGTCGTGGAGAGTATTATGGAGACACACGCCATATCACGGTTAAAGATTCCATACTCTGGGCGGACGTCGCTCATGCCATACATGTCGGTATTCATGGTGATCACCAACATAATGGCGATTTTATAGAAAATATTTGGTTCGAAAATATCGATGTGCTTGAACATCACGAGCCGCAGGAAAATTATTGGGGCGTTATGGCAATTTGTGCAGGGGACAACAATACCATTCGTAAGGTTACTTTCAAAAATATCCGGGTGGAGGATTTCGAACTAGGTCAGCTGTTTGATGTCCGCGTGGTGTGGAATAAAACCTATAATCCGGTGCCAGGACGCTGTATCGAAAATATTGAATTTAGCGATATCCACTACAATGGGAAGAATACCCATCCTTCCCGTATATTCGGCTATGACGAGGAAAGAGGTGTGAAGGACATTTATTTTTATAATCTCCAGATTAATGGAGAGGTTATTGTCGACCTGAATAACAAACATTTTGTAGTGAATGAATTTGCCAGCGGTATTTATTTGCATTAAATCAGAGGATGTAAATGAATGGAGGAGAACAATGAATTCACTTAGAGGGCTACTTTTTGGAAAATCGCTTAAACGTATTTTTAGGATCACAGTTTCTTTAAGTTTGTTGGTAACGCTAGTGCCTTTATCAGCAGAAGGAGCCGCAGTAGAATCGACAGAGCTGTCGATAATTACGGATTACCAACCTGCCATTAATGAGGTTATAGATGAAAGCGGATTCAAACATCCGGGTGTTGGCCTGACCAAGGATATTCTTGAGAATATTAGGACACAGGTACGGGCGCAAAAAGAACCCTGGATCACTTATTATAATCAGATGCTTCTCTCTCCGGCAGCTTCAAGAACGGTCACTTCCAACAATCAGAGTGGTGCGAATCCGTTGAAACCAGCGAGCGATGCTTTTAATAGCCAAGGCTTTAATTCAAGATTTATAGCGGATGGGTTGAAGGCTTATACACAAGCTCTATTGTATGTAATATCGGGTGATGAGGTTTACAGAGCTAATGCCATGCATATTATCCGGATTTGGTCACAGATGGACCCTGAGAAATACGTGTATTTTAATGATGCACATATTCATACAGGAATTCCGCTTAATCGAATGGTTACTGCGGCGGAAATCTTAAGGTACACAAGTACTCAAACTGAAGAGCTGAAATGGACGGAACAAGATGTCGCTGATTTTACGAATAATCTTATTAATCCGCTTATTGAAACGTTCCAACACACAAATGATCGTTTTATGAACCAGCATCTTTATCCGCTGCTTGGAGCTATGTCAGGTTATATTTTTACAGGAAATAAAGATAGGTACAATGAGGGAGTTGAATGGTTTACCGTCAATAAAACCGCTGTCGATCAGGGGCAAAATGGCGCGATAAAAGCATTATTCAGATGGGTTGATACAAATATTGTAACAGGGGAAAAAGTTAATCCTCCCGTAGTTCAGCATGTTGAAATGGGCAGAGATCAGGCGCATGGCGCTGGGGATATAACGAATGTAGAGATTTTATCACGTTTATTATTGGCTCAGGAAACAAAGGTAGATCCGGTAGAGGGGACTGTTTCTAGTGCGCCAAATGCGGTGGGTCCGTATGAATTTCTAGATCAACGGATTTTAAAAGCTGCCGACTACTTTGCGCAGTATATGATTGGCCATGATACACCATGGATTCCAGTGGCGGCACATACAGATGTAAATGGAAATCCAACGATTATCTATAAACACTTGGCTGGCGGTTACAGGGGGAGAATTGGCGGTAATGTCTATGACCTTTATTATTATTATAAATATACAGCTGGAATAAATATGGAGGTTGAAGCTCCTTACTTTAGCGAGATGTTTACTAAGAGATTGCCTTTCTATTGGGAGTCTCCGGATGGAGGCGGGGATTATTGGCTGTACATCCCTAAAGAAGCAGAGGGCGAGGGTACGCTCAATCTGCCGAAGGGGATAACGAATCCAGATTTGAGAGAACTAGAAGACCGGTACACGAAGCTTGATAGTCACTCCACCACAAAACAAGAAGGAGACACTACTTACGTTGAGATTACCGCAACAGATGAGGGCAGTAAAATTGCTTATGTGGGTGCAAGCAGCGGCGAACGAACCATTGCTTTTAAGATTCGGACTACTGGCATAGCAACCATGGAGGTGTTTGGCGATACCGTTACGCTGCCTGATACAAAGGGGCAATGGAGGTATATTCAGTATGCGTTCAATGAGTTCCAAGGCTTCAGCGATCTTGTCTATTTTAATGTGAAAGGAAATGGGACAACAGTCGATATTGACCATATTAATTTAAAAGCTGGGGCACAGCTTACCCCTCCAGTATTTACATCAGGGAAGGCACCGGTATCTTTATTTACCTATGAGGGATCTACAGCGGCAATTCAATTTGATTTCTCTGCGACAGACGCAGGTGCAACGGATGTTGTTGCCTATCAAGCGGATCAATTACCTGAGGGCGCACTGTTCAATGAAACTTCAGGTGTTTTCTCTTGGTCTGGAGCACATGCGGGAACGTATTCCTTTGTAGTGAGTGCCTCAGACGGAACTTCGGTTACAACCAAGGATGTTACTGTTGTAGTAGCGAATGATCGGCAATCTGCCGTCAACGCCGTCATTTCTCCTTATCATGCTGATGTGCCTTACATTTCGGCAACGTTAGCTCACTATAAGCAAGTGCATGCTGAGGTAATGGATGTAATTACTAATGTCACTGACGAGGTCTTCTATCAGAAGTTATTTGACCTGAATCTTGCAGTGCAAAGTCTTAAAGAATTGACGCCTTTAATGAAAGATGGAAGTGTTAATTTTACGAATATGTTTGTCAGCTCAACCTTTGGTAATGCAGTCCCGAACCTGCTGGACAACACAAATGATAGTTTTGTGGGGTATTATACAGCGCAGGATCGGGCGCATTACATGGATTTAGGACCGGATTTTCAAATATCAGCAGAAAGCTTTGAGCTTCAGGTAAGAGCTAGTTTTCCGGAGAGAATTGGCGGCGTTGCAATGTTCGGATCGAATGACAAAGAAAATTGGACCCGCTTAACTCCCGGTTTGACAACAGTTACTGAAGAGATGCAGAGACTAGAGGTTCAAGCAGGCCTGGAGCATGAAAAATTCCGATTTTTGAAAATGGAAATGATAAAGCCTTCGAGTACTATGCTGGAAATTGCTGAATTTAGAATCTTTGGCCAGCGGTATGAGACAGTAAATCAATTAGAGTCCGTGTCCATTCACTCAGATCAAAGCTTAAAAAATCGGATTATTCCAGGGGATACGATTCAATTATCCTTTAAGTCTACAGAAATGATCCATAATGTCACGGCCAATATACAGGGTCAACCTGTTGCAGTCAGTTCTGTGGACAATATCAACTGGACAGCTAAGCTTGTGGTGAATGAAAATGTTCCGTCAGGTACTGTGAAATTTAAGATCAATTATAAAACGGCAGCTGGAGAGGATGCAGTAGAGACTATTTTTACAACAGATGGTTCTACTTTATTCATTGCGGATCAGACAGGGCTTGTCGCTAATGTGCTTGAGATAGCAAATCTAATCGATTCCAGTGGAAGGAATCCGGCTGATCTTTTGGCAACAGCAAAAGTTTTATTTGATAATCATTTAGGTTCTATCACGGATTTTCGTTTAAATGGCAGTGGTTATGGTGCATATCTAACCTTTGACTTTAAAGAAGGCGGCCAGGCATTGCTGTCTAGGGTAGAAGTAATCGGAAGGCAAGATAATTATGCGGGCAGAATTAATGGAACAGTGGTGCAAGGCTCCAACGACAATGTGACGTGGACTACGATCTCTAATGCAGCCTGGAATACGCCGGAATGGCAGACGTTGACGATTAACAGCACAGAACCCTATCGTTATATCCGCATCACCAATGGAAACAACTGGTATGGAAACATGGCTGAACTACGTTTGTATGGTGATGTTAAAATCAATTCAAAGCTTGATGCGGTGTCCATTAGCTCCGACCAAAGTATCCAGAAACGAATTGTGTCTGGGAACACGGTGAAATTGTCTTTTAAAGCAAGTGATGCAATAAACCAAGTGAATGTCAATATTCAGGGTCAAGTCGCAACCATTGCTACTGTCGATAAGATCAATTGGACGGCTGAAGCGGTGATGGGCAATAACGTACAACCTGGACCTGTGAACTTTAGTATTAAATACAAGACAAAGGAGGGAATCGAGGGGCCGGAAAAAACATCAACTACAGATGGTTCATCTCTGTACATTCCCGATGAGACCGAGTTGATTAGTAATGTGCTTGCGATTACTAATTTAAGTGATTCCAGTGGGAGAACATCCACTGATCTCAGGAATGTTGCGGGATCATTATTCGATGGAAATGCAGGCTCAATTACGGATTTTCGGGTAAATGGCAGTGGATATGGAGGATTTATAACGTTTGATTTTAAAGAAGGGAATAGGGTCCAGCTGTCCAAGGCAGAGGTGCTTTCCAGGCAAGATAATTATTTTACACGAATCAATGGGACTGTGGTTCAGGGGTCGAATGATAATACAAGCTGGACGACAATCTCCTCACCTGCAGGAAAAACGATGGATTGGCAGACCTTAAGTATTAGTAACGCAGAAGCCTATCGTTATATCCGGATCTATAATAGTAGTAATTGGTTTGGAAACATGGCAGAATTACGCTTTTATGGTGTAGTAAAAGGGGCAGATCATACAGCTCCGGTGACAATGGATGATGCGCCACAAGGTTGGACTAACAAGGATACGTTGGTAACCTTCACAGCTACAGATGCGGGCTCTGGTGTTGCGGTAACCTATTTCACAGTAAACGATGGCGAGCAGCAAACCGGGAATTCAGTTATTTTGTCCCATGAAGGAACACATAAGTTAGTTTATTGGAGCGTTGACCGGGAAGGTAATGTGGAACAGCCGCAAAAGGTTGCTGTGGTGAAGATTGATCGAACCGCACCACAGGTGGTAATTAACGGAGAGGTTTCCTATACCATAGAGCAGACATTAAACATCACCTGTAATGCAGCTGATACTGTATCAGGCATCACTTATTCGCCATGTGATTCAACGCTCGCAGATGTAAAGGCGTATACGCTGGAACCGGGAACTCATAGTGTAACTGCGAAAGCCGAGGATGCGGCGGGCAATGTCGGGTTGGCAGAGCATTCGTTTAGTGTATATGCGACATTTGACAGCTTGTCGGCATTAACCGAAACTTTTGCAGCTGAGACGGGTGCTCCAGATTTAGAAAACGTAACCAACTCACTTTTGCAGCAGCTGGCTAACGCAAAAGAAAAAGCTGAGCAGTATGCTGGCGCAGAAGTTCACAGCTTGCTGGAAGCTTTTAATAGTGAAGTGAACCTCCAGAGCAATCAGGTGTTCACTTCTGAGCAGGCAGAGGTTCTAGTCCGTTGGTCACAATGGCTCCAGAATACAACTCCGCTTGCTGGTGGAGCCCCTGGAAAGCCAGTGTTGTCTGACAATAATGGGCACGACACCGGGCTTCGAGATGGCAGATATACCGTCACCATGAATCTTTGGTGGGGGAACAACGGTACCGAATTTAAGCTCTATGAAAACGATGTGCTGATCAGTAACCAGATGCTGACGGACAGCTCACCGAATGCGCAAGCCATGAGTACGGATATTGTGGGCAAATCAAATGGGACCTACACGTACACGTGCGAGCTGGTCAACAGCTTCGGCTCGACAACCTGCGATCCGCTTATCCTTACTGTTACCGATGCAACACCGGGTAAGCCTATAGTATCCCACGACAACTGGAGCGGGGATGGAACTTATGACGTTATGATGAATATGTGGTGGGGAACCAATGGTACTGAGTACCGTTTGTATGAGAATGGAGAAGTGATCGACACCCAGACACTAAACACGGCTACCCCTGCGGCTCAGATGACAGTTACGAAACTTAAAGATAAAGCACCAGGTGTATATGAATATTACGCAGTATTAGTCAATGCATCAGGCGAGACATCTAGTAAGAAAATCACAGTAACTGTCAAGCCAAGAAACTGATCATAGAGCTGATAAAATAGGAAGGCCCTTTCTTCGGGATGACCGAGGGAGGGGCTTTTTTATAGCTGTAAGGATACTATTGAGGGATTGAGACGTTGAATAACGAACGGAGAATTAGGGAATTCTGTAAATTGACATAACACCTATAGGTGTTATAATCAAAAGTGAACCCAAAAGGTGTTATATTAATTGAATGCTGGAGGCTATTTATTATGCAAACTCAAGAACCCTTACAAGAAATTCGTCAAACGATTTTACTAGATACGCCAATAGAAAAGGTTTGGAAAGCTGTTGCCACGGCAGAAGGAATGGCAGCCTGGTGGATGCCTAGTACATTCGAGCCTGTTGTTGGGCATGAATTCATCCTGCATGCTGGACAATTCGGAGATTCTCCTTGTAAAGTAACCGAAGTTGATCCTCCGAATCGTGTTGGTTTTAATTGGGGGAAGGATTGGCATCTTGCTTTTGAACTGAAAGAAATCGAAGGGAAAACTGAATTTACCTTGATTCATTCTGGATGGGACCCTGAAAAAGTTACTGAATTTGGACAACCACATCCAATCGTACGCGGCTTTATGAACAGCGGCTGGGAAAAAATCGTCCAAGAAAAACTTCCTGCTTATATCGAGGCTTAATATGCCGGTTGCTGAAGCAGGACATGATGTATTTCAGGCGATAGCAGATCCTACCCGCCGCAGTCTGCTAAAGCTGCTCGCTAATAAGGAAATGTCTATAGCATCTATTACGGATTGCTACCCGATCAGCCGAACCGCTGTTAATAAGCATTTACAGGTATTGTCCGATGCGCAGCTTGTTAGCAGTCAGAAAGTCGGACGGGAGACCCGGTATAAGCTTCAGCCAGAACCTTTGCTGGAGCTGCAAGATTGGCTTGCCTTTTTTGAAGGTTATTGGGCTAATAAATTATTTGCGCTTAAAGAATATGTTGAGGCTGACTCAGACGAGAAGTGATAAACCGGGAGGCGTGAGATCGCGCTCCCCGGTTTTTTGTGTTGTTTAAATTCAGTTTATAAAAGGGAGTTACCATCACAATACAAACTAAAACGTTGGAGGAATTGTAATGGTAAATGAACGCAAAAAAATAATTGAGCCCAACCCTGGAGATTGGGCCGTCGAAGCGCGTGGGCTCGTCAAAACGTTTGGTGACAATCGCGCAGTTGATGAAGCAAATCTAAACGTTAAGGCAGGCACAATTTACGGTGTTCTTGGTCCCAATGGGGCTGGAAAGACGACGGTAATTCGGATGCTGGCTACGTTACTTCGTCCGGATGCGGGGTCGGCGCGAATCTTCGGGCATGATGTGGTAAAGGAGTCGCAGATTGTTCGGCAATTGATAGGGGTTACGGGACAATATGCTTCTGTGGATGAGTCACTTAGTGCTACAGAGAATCTGATTATCTTTTCACGTCTTTTAGGGTTAGGGCGGGTAGAGGCGCGGCAAAAGGCAGCGGAGTTGTTAGAAGAGTTTGGTCTGACGGAGGCGGCGAAACGGCCACTTCGAAATTTCTCTGGCGGTATGCGCCGACGTCTGGATCTTGCAGCGAGTCTGATTGCCCAGCCTCCGCTTATCTTTTTGGATGAACCAACAACAGGCCTGGACCCACGGACACGTTCGCAAATGTGGGATACCATTCGTCGGTTGGTGAACACAGGATCAACAGTGCTGTTAACTACACAGTATCTTGAAGAAGCCGATCAGCTGGCAGATCGCATTGCAGTTATTGATCATGGCCATGTCGTTGCAGAAGGCACCGTGGATGAGCTAAAAGCTTCAGTGGGCACCACCTCGCTGCACTTAAAAGTCCAAAATCTTAAAGATATCGCTCAAGCGCGCCGGATTGTGGAACATGTGCTGCATATCCAGTCTATTGTGCCGAATGAGGCTGGGAAAATTACTGCACCGATGGCGAACGCTGATTTAGTCACTGATTTGCTTATTGCACTCCGCGAAGCGGGGATTCCACTTGCGGAGATGAGTGTGCAGAAACCGACGCTTGATGAAGTGTTTTTGACGATCACTGGCCATGGAGTTACGGATGAGGCGTCCCAAGCGTCACAAGAATCAATTAATAAGGAGGCAGCAAGAGCATGAGTATGAGAACTTCTACTATTAGTCCAGGTGCGACCCGACAATTGAAAAACCATACGAGCTTCAAACAATCTGTTCGTAACTCGTTAACGATGGCTTATCGCGGGATATTGAAAATCCGTCGCACACCTGAGCAATTGTTCGACGTAACGCTGCAGCCAATTATTTTCACACTAATGTTTACTTATATTTTTGGTGGAGCCATATCAGGAGATGTAGTGAGCTATTTGCCCGTTATTATTCCTGGTATTCTAGTGCAGACTGTAATTACGACCTCCATCGTCACTGGTGTCCAACTGCGGGAAGACATGGATAAAGGGGTGTTTGACCGCTTTAAGTCATTGCCGATTGCCCGAATAGCCCCATTAGCCGGAGCTTTGTTGGCAGATACGATTCGATACACGATCGCTACTGTGCTTACTTTTGTCATGGGCTATATTATGGGTTACCGACCTGATGGCGGTCTGGAGCATGTCGCAATTGCTGCGCTTTTGGTTATTGTCTGCTCCTGGTCGATTAGCTGGATTTTCGCTTTCTTTGGTGTGATTGCCCGAACCGCTTCCAGCGTACAGGGGATATCAATGATTGTGCTGTTCCCACTCACGTTTCTATCCAACGCCTTCGTGCCTGTAGATACGATGCCTAACTGGCTGCAATGGTTTGTCAAAGTAAATCCAATCTCGCATCTTGTGTCAGCTGTCCGTGAGCTTGCTAACTCTGGAACCGTAGGCTGGGATTTCGCTATCTCACTTATCGGAGCCGCTGTGATTGTTGCGATTTTTGCACCTATTACTGTGCGTGCATATATGCGCCGGACATAATTAGAGATGAAGAAACGGCAGAAATGCCGTTTTTTTGTGTTTTTTATTATGTTGAAAAAGCCGTGATCAAAGGATATCCCAAGATTACGGCTTAAATTTGTTGAGGAGGGACTTGCAAAGAGGCTTTTTAGAATTACTTATCTTTTTTAAAGAAGGTATGAATTAAATTGGAGACCGATCTATCATACAATATTTTAGCAGTTTCCTCATTTTGAATATGTCCACCCAAATGCAGATGAATGACGCCATGCAATGACGCCCATACCAGGTTAACAACAAGGAGAGGGTCTTTCTCATTAATAAACCCTTGTTCGATCGCTTCTGTAATAAGGGCTATCACTTGTTGTAGTGCCGTAAAGATAGCATGTAAGCTTTTCTCCTCCGGTTTGAATTCACTAAAGGCCCCTCCGAACATAACCATATAATAGCTGGTATGATTCCGTGAGAAATCCCAATAAGCTTGTCCAAGTTCGCGAAGATATAAATTTAGATTATCTTGTTTTGGAACCGCTTGAAAGGCAGCAGCTAATAATTTACACCCTTGCAAAAAAAGCTCCTTCGCTAAACCTTCCTTGTTTCCAAACAAGTTATAAATGATCTTTGTGGGACATTCCATTTTTTCAGCAACCTTGCGAATAGTTACACCTTCGGGTCCGGATTCATGCATGATGGCCGCAGCGGCTTCGATAATGTTCAGTCTTAATGTTTCCGCATGCTGTTGTTTTGCTTTTGGGTAGGTTGTAACAGATTGAGCATCTATAGAAGATATTTCGGACGATTTTTGCATGTAGTTTCACTTCCTTAGAACTTTACTTTAGCTTTTTTTAGATAGCCGTTATTTCTAAACCTTATTTTACTGATGTAGAAGAGAAATAGCCAATAATTAAATGTGTAGAACTTTATTTGACAACGCAACCTCACTTGGATACAATGATTCATATTGAAACAGTGTTTCTAGATGGTCATTAAAGGGAGAGATGATAGCAATGATTACAATTCAAAATAAATGGGCGTTGATTACCGGAGCTTCTTCGGGTATAGGTGAAGCGTTTGCTCGAGAACTTGCAGCCAAAGGAAGTCACTTAATTTTAGTCGCCCGTTCTGAAGATAAATTGATTGCTTTAGCGGGAAAATTACAACGAGAATTTCAAATTCAAGCGGAGGTTCTAGTTGCTGATTTATCTCAAGAAGGTTCCCCTGACAGGCTCTATCAACAATGTGTAGAACGTGGCTTGAACGTTGATATTCTTATTAATAATGCAGGTTTTGCTACGCATGGGCTTTTTGAACAACTATCTGGTTCGAGACAACATGAAGAAGTGATGCTAAATGTATTGGCGGTTGTAGATCTGACCCATTTGTTTTTGCCAGAGATGTTAAAAAGAAAAAGCGGAGTGATTATAAACGTTGCATCAACAGCAGCATTTCAACCTCTTCCTAATATGGCTGTATATGGAGCGACAAAAGCTTTTGTATTATCATTTACACAAGCGCTATGGGAGGAAAATCGGAAACGGGGCGTACAATTTCTTGCGTTATGTCCGGGGTCTACGGAAACAGAATTTTTTAATGTTGTAGGAGCCGATGAAGCTTCGGTCGGGAAACGAGATACTCCAGAAAATGTGGTTCAAGTGGCTATTCGTTCGCTTCAAGCTAAAAAAGTGTTTGCTGTCCCAGGATTTACAAACTATATTTCAGCTCAAATGTCACGTTTTTTCACACGTAAACAAATGCTTTATTTTGTTGGACGCATGCTCCGTACGCGACATTAATGGGTCAACGTATTCAAGCTGGTGTATTCCTTAGCAATGATTAACTATTTTAATTATAAAAAAACAACAAAACAGCGGTTCTCCCCAATATGGGAGAACCGCTGTTTTGTGTTTTGACTTGCTGACTTTGACTCCGTTCGCTTGAATTTACATCAACATCACTAACATCACCAACACCAACACCAACAACAACATCAACGTCAACGTCACCATCAACATCACCATCAACGTCAACGTCAACATCAACGTCACCATCACCATCAACATCAACATCACCAACATCATCAACATCTACAACAACAACATCAACAAAATTACCAATCGACTTCTAAATCACATCGCCGACTCATAATTGTCCACTGTGGTACGGACCCCAATGGTGTTATTAGTATGTTTTTCGCAGTTCCAGCGTAGTTTCGGACTCCAGTGCAGCTATTCCCTAGAAAGGGTTCTAAATATGATGTTTTGTGCGCCAATAGGTGCATTGAGGTCCGATAGGATCAGAAAAGTGGGGAATTTCTGCGAATAAGGTCAACTGAGTCCGATAGTACCTCGTCCGCCAAAGTAAGGGGAGGTAAACACCCCCGTCCTCGCAAACAACCTACTAGTAAACACCATCGACGTTGCAAACACACTACTGGCATGAACCTTCGTACACGTAACTCCGTATTGGAAGCTACGTCATGCGCAGAAAGCAATTGGATTTAATCAAAGAAGGTTCGGTCCTCAAATTATTTTGGCCTATTTTTCCATTAACTACTTCATCTGTCGTAGTAATTATGCTATACTGCAACTACTACGACAGATGAAGTAATCATGGGGGGATATTCTTGATCAGCAGTGATGTTATACGCGGCTACAATGATACGATGATCCTCTACATGCTGCTGGACGGGGAATCTTACGGGTACGAGATTTCCAAAAATATCAGGCAGTTAACGCAGGAGAAATATGTCATGAAGGAGACAACGTTATATTCTGCCTTCACCCGACTGGAGAAAAACGGGTATATAGAATCCTTTTATCTGGATGAGAGTCTTGGCAAGCGGCGTACGTATTACCGGATTACCTCGTTGGGTCTCGCCTATTACCGAGAAAAATGTGAGGAATGGAAGGTTACGCAGCAAGTTGTAAACCAATTTATCAAGGAGTGGTGATAGAGCATGGAGACGATCATAGTATATCTGGATAATATGTTTGCGGGTCTGCCAAAGACTCAGGAACTGGAACATCTGAAGCAAGAGCTGCTATCCGGGATGGAGGAGAAGTACCTAGAGCTGAAGCTTGCTGGCAAGTCGGAGAATGAGGCGATTGGTATCGTCATATCGGAATTCGGCAATATTGAAGAGCTGACAGCGGAGCTTGGCATCGATCCAGTTGCGCCGGAACAGGCTATTCCGGTGCTGACGGAAGAAGAGGTTTACGCTTATGCGGCGGCCAGACGAAGCGCTGGATTATGGACGGGTATCGGCGTTTTTCTCTGCGCATGCGGAGTGGCGTTTTTGATCACCCTGGATACAATATTTGAAAATAAGGCTGTTATGAGTGATAAAGGTTCTATGCTGGGGCTAGTCGGAATGTTCGTGCTGGTCGCTATCGCGGTCGGGATGTTTATACACAGCGGAATGAAGCTGGATCGCTTTAAGAGTCTGGAGCAAGGTTTTCAGCTGCCTTACGCTCTAAAGATGGCGCTTCAACGGAGCCAAAGTCTTTATGCTCCGACTTACCGTCTTTCTCTGATTACAGGAGTCTGCCTGTGTGTGCTGTCGCCGGCTTTTATCTTCACCACTAGCTATGTCAACGATGACTATGCTCCCTATGGAGTCGCTGCTTTTCTGTTTATTGCGGCTGTAGCGGTGTTTCTGTTCATCTATTACGGGAATATCCAGGGTACTTATACGAAGTTGCTGGAGGAGCCGAAAATCATTGCAGAGAAGCAGGAAGAGAACCGATTTGTTGGAGTTGTTGGGGCTGTGTTATGGCCTTTGGCGACGGCGATTTTTCTGTTCACGGGTTTTGTCTATGGGCGCTGGGACATCAATTGGGCAGTATTCCCAATTGCGGGTATCCTGTCCGGCATGTTAAGCAATGTTAATCATGTTCTGAACCGTAAAGATATCTCCTGATGGTGTTGACTACACTTGTACATTCCTGAACTAGATAGACTATATGTAAGGTATTCTACCAGTAGATTTGGCTGGAGAATACCTTTTTTTGTTGGATTTTAACAGGTGAGCTAAATGAGCTCTTTAATATTTTGACATTTAAATTTTAAGTACGGACTTGGACATATGTTGAGAGAAAGAGAATATGAATATACAACAATAATCTTGTTAAAGAGGCGACAATACATTAACTAGTTAGGAGAAATGATCGATGGAATTCGAACTGGGCAGCATTTTGAAACTAGTAAAACGTAGGCTGCTGTTCATTATTGTATTATGTATCGCTGCAGTCGGGCTCGCTGGTAGTGTTAGCTATTACGTTTTACAGCCGAAATACGAAGCGACAGCTTCTATACTTATTCAAGGGGACAGGCAGCAGAAAGCAATTAATGACATTATGGCCGGACAAAAGCTGGTCACTACTTACGGGGAGATCATTCGAAGCAGCAGGATAGCGGAAGAGGTCGTCAGAAAGCTGCAGCTAAAAATGACAGCAGAAGAGTTACTCAAAAATGTTAAGACAAGAACCAATAGCGAGTCACTCGTAACAACGGTAATTGTGACTGATTCAAAAGCTCAACGGGCAACAGATATCGCGAATGGCTTCGGAGAGGCCTTTAATGCGAATATTCAATCGATTATGGGAGTGGAGAATGTTGTATTTCTCGACCGTGCCAAGGTTCCTTCTGATCCTGTCTCACCTAAGCCCGTCTTCAATATGGCTGTTGCCTTCGGATTGTCGCTGATTACCGGGATCGCAATCTCTATCCTCCGGGAATTGATGGAGAAACCCGTGAGAAGTGCCAAAGATATTCAGCTTGATTTGCAGCTTCCGCTTCTGGGAACCGTGGGCAAATTAAAGCCACGCAAACGGCGGAATAAAGCGAAAACCAAATCAGCAGAAGGAGCCACCAGTTATGAAGAAGAAAACGCCAAAATTATATTGCCTGGAACAACCGAAGTCATCTAGCGGAGATCAATTCCGAAGCATACGCTCCAATATTCGTTATACCCGCGTTGGTGGAGAGATCCGCTCTTTATTAGTCACAAGCTCGCTTCCGGATGAAGGGAAATCAACGGTAGCCATAAACCTGGCGATTGCCATGGCAGAAGCTGGTAAGACAGTTCTTCTCATTGATGGGGATCTACGTACGCCAACGGTGCATAAGGCATTTGATCTGCCTAATTGGATCGGGCTTAGCAGTATCTTAGTGGATCATACCCGCTTAGAGGATTGCATTATTTCTATTGAGGAAGCAGATGGTTTGTCAGTATTGACCTCTGGTCCGATTTCACCAAATCCCGCTGAATTACTAGGCTCTGAAGGGATGAAGCGATTGTTCGCAGAGCTGAGTGTGCGTTTTGATACGATTGTCATCGACTCATCCTCTGTATTAATGCCATTTTCGGATGCCCTTATTTTGGCAACGATGACTGAGGGGGTATTGCTAGTTGTGAAATCCGGAAAAGTGCTCTTAAAGCACACGAGTTCTGCCAAGCACTTGTTAGAGCAGCAGGGAGCACATTTGCTGGGAGCCGTATTGAATTATCGGAAAAAGAGCAGGCGTTCCAAGATTCGTGGTGAAGATTTTGCCGAGTGGGCCTCTTCTTCAGGAATGGTCTGACGTCTATGTCATTTGCTTCTCTTCGTTATTTGCTCGGGAATATCACTTACGCTGGTGCTCAGTTTGTGATTGTGATCCTGCTGAATAAATTCGGGTCATCGGCAATCGTGGGGCAATATTCGCTAGGGCTTGCAGTTACTGCTCCGATCTTTATGCTGTCGCATCTACATCTTCGTTCCGTATTAATCGTTGATTCATCGGGGAAATACAGTTTTGGAGACTTTCTGGGCTTACGGCTGATAACAACCGCCCTTGCGTTTACGATTACCGCAGGTTTTTGCATAATAAGTGGTTTGGATTGGAATACAGTATTGGTTATTTTCTTCATCGGTCTGTATAGAATCGTTGAATCAATCAGTGATATTTTATTAGGCATCGTTCAAAAGGAGGAGAGATTAGATCAAATCTCAATCTCCAGAATGGCAAAAGGGTTATTCTCCATTCTAATCTTCATCCTCGTATTTATCCCTACACAGAGCCTTGTTCTTGCCTTGTTAGTCATGATTATCGGATGGTTAGCGATAACGATTGGATATGATGCTCGTAAAGCGAGAATATACACTTCTCTCAGGCCACTCTTCAACAAAAGAAGCCTATGGAGTTTACTGATCGTCAGTTCACCGCTAGGCCTGGTATTGGCGTTGATGTCGTTAAATACGAATATCCCATTATATGCGATTTCCTATTTTAAAGGGGAGCATGACTTAGGTATTTATGCTTCACTCTCATATATGATTGTTGCCTGCAATGTTGTCGTCACCGCACTTGGTGAAGCCATAACACCACGTCTTGCCAGGTGGCACGCAGGCGGGAGACACAAGGAGTTTGTCACTTTACTCAGCCGAATGATAGCGATGGGTTTGGGTTTTAGTGCGGTCGCTTGTTTGATAGGGTGGTTGTTTGGACACAAGCTGTTAACCGTATTATTCAGTTCAGACGTGGCAGGAGAGTTAGGGTTGTTTCATTGGCTGCTGGCGTCCACCATGCTGGTATTTATTTCATCCTACCTGTGGTACGCCATAACGGCTACCGGAAGGTACAAAGCCCAGATTCCATTGTTTTTGTGCACAGCATTCACTAATGGCTTGTGTTGTCTGATCTTCGTACCTCATTACGGGGTAGTAGGTGCTGCGATGGGAGCTAGTTCGTCGTTATTTGTACAGATGATTGGCAGTGTAGTTGTGCTGTATCGTGTCATCGGAAAGGTGAGAAAACGGGAACAATCGGAAGCGGCGGCATAAGTTCTTGTTTTATAGGAAAGTAGGAAAGTAGGGACTTGTATGACATCTGTATCTGTTGTAGGGAAGCCCTACACCATGCACAATTTATTTCTGTTTGCGGTCATGGGGTACATCATATGCCTTCCGGCGCAGATTGATTTTGGGGGAGCCTTCCGTATCGCCCCGTCGGATCTCTTCTTAATGTTAGGTTTATTTGCCGCTGGATTCCATCTCAAATTGGACCGGAGGATATTCAGTTCATGGCATTGGGGCATGCTGTTCATTTTTGTTTTAGCTTCCTTTGTATCCATTTGGCGCAACGGCTTCATTACTCAATACGCCCTGCTGCAAAAAGATATTGGATTTATTCTCCTTTTGTTGACCTACATCATGCTTGTGCAAGCAGCAGATAGCTGGGAACGGTTATATAAAATGCTCCGATTTTTCCTGATCAGTGTGCTGCTCTTAAATGTTGTTGCCCTATTCGCTTTTTTCAGCGGAGTAAAGGTTCCGTTCATGGTGCAAGACGGGCGGTTGTCCGGCATGTTAATTGATCCCAATGCATACGGGGGATTGCTGGTGACGGCTTTTGCCATTCATATCATGACGAGTGGGGAGAAGATAAAGCTGCTGCGGGGATGGGTCAGCGTACTAGCGACGATAAGCTTAGCCGGGGGCATTATAATGACCTTCTCGCGCTCGTCTTGGATTGGTCTGTTCCTAGTATTACTTACACTTCTGATTACCAAACCGTCCAGACTGATCAAGATCGGTATGGGGTTTGGGGTGGCTTTTATAGCTCTGCTGCTGTATAAAGGCACCGCTTATCTAAATGTACTGGAGTCTATGTCCAGCAGACCTTCGCAGATTCAGTCGCGTCTTGACATCATTGACAAAGCGGTGGATTGGATCGCACAAAGTCCGTTATTAGGCATTGGGCTTGGTTCCTATAATTACGAACTGCGCATTATTATCCACAACACCCCTATATGGTTTTTGACTGAATTCGGCTTATTGGGCTTGATTGTATATGGCGGATTTATGATTTGGTTCTTCATTGTGGGTATCCGTTCTTATCGTGCAGCAGATCCGATTCATAGACCAATTATTATGGCATTGCTGCTGTCCCATGCGGCGATGATTGGGTTATCGATGGGCATTGAGGCGTTATTCCAGCGGTATTGGTGGTTCATGATGGCGATGAACGGAGCTTGCATCCGGTTAACAGACAAAAACCTGAAAGGAGAGATGCCCTATCGAACCCAACACGTTGAAAGGCCAACTGGGCGCAAGCTTCGACAACGAGCAGAGCAACCTCAATAAAAGCTCAAGTAAGGACATCGGGAGTATCCCAGCTGAGGGCGGCTTACAAGCAAAGGTTGCTTTTGTAGCCTCCATATATGGGCATTTCGAGAGTTTTCATTTACCTTACATGGTGTTATTGCAGCAAAAAGGGTGTGAAGTCCATGCTTACGCTCAGCCGGGCGAAGCCAGACAGCGCTTGGAACAGCGGGGAATTGTATGTCACGATGTACCTATACAACGAAGTCCTTTACAGTTGAAGAATTGGACGGCTCTGCGGATCTTAACTAAAAGCTTCCAAGCGGAAAAATTTCAGTTCGTCCATGTACATACACCAGTGGCTTCGATTCTCGGACGGATTGCAGCCCATAGAACAGGTGTCCCCAGCCTATTGTATACAGCTCATGGTTTTCATTTTTTTAAAGGTGCTCCTCTTCTGAACTGGATGCTTTATTATCCGTTGGAGTATTTGATGGCCCGTTGGACGGATGTGCTGATCACTATCAATAGTGAAGATTATGAGCGCGCTCAAAAATTCCCTGTGCGAAAAAAAGTAACTTATGTGAGTGGAGTCGGGCTTGATCTTCAGGTATACGGTAGCGGTGAGAGGGATAATGAAGTTGCAAAAATGAAGGGGGAAAGTCGTCGCCAGCTATTTGATTTACCTAAGAGATACAATGATAATCCTTCATTCGTTGTTCTCTGCGTCGCTGAGTTAAATGCTAACAAGAACCAAAAACAGTTGATCCAAGCACTACATCATTTGGGTGATCAAGCAAGCGATATTCATCTAGCATTCGCAGGTACAGGTCCTTTCGAGCAAACTCTTATAGAACTTGCTACTCGGTTAGGGGTTAGGGATCAGGTGCATTTTCTGGGGTTTCGAAGAGATATACCGGATTTGCTACAAGCGTGTGATGTTGCGGCACTCGTGTCCTATCGCGAGGGGTTACCCCGGGCGATTATGGAGGCGATGGCAGCAGGTAAACCCGTGATCGGCACACATATTCGGGGCATTCGCGATTTGATTGAGCATGAGTCAACGGGCATGTTGGTTCCAGTAGATGATATTGCTGCTACGGCAAAAGCACTGGTTCAACTGCGAGCGGACGCAGCTTTGACCGCAGCAATGGGGAAAGCGAATAAGGACAGGATTATTCGCTATGGATTGCCTGCGGTGCTTTGTGAAATGGACTCGATTTATATAGAAGCGCTGAATGAACCAGGGATAAAGCCATTTCCGTCTGAATTACAACCGGGTCTGACAGCAGATAGATAATTCATTCTCGCATATAAGACAACATACGAATAAACGAATAATTAGTTAATTAGGGAGAAAGAAGTGATGAAAATGCGGATCGTACGTTTAGTCATGTTGGATGCGGGAATTATAGCGGCTTCAGTGTGGCTTGTGTTTTTACTTCGGTTTGATTTTCAAATCCCTGAGCAGTACATGTGGATGCTTCCGTGGGCGATACTCATTCACATTATGGTGTACGCAACGTTCTCATTTGGATTCAAGGTGTATAACAATATCTGGCGATACACCGGTATAGGTGAGTTATTGCAGCTGCTAAAAGTGAGTGCTTTAACACTCTGTGGAGTGGTCGCTGTCAATGTATCTACGCATGTATTCGTCCCTTCTTATCGATTGCCGATTTCGATTTATTTTGCAGCGGGATACGTATTTCTCGGCATTGCCGGCTTACGTTTAGTAAACCGTCTCATCAACGATAGATTTGAAACAGCGGGGGCAAAGGGTTCATCCGAAGGCAATCTGCTAATCGTAGGGGCAGGGAAAGCAGGCATCCTCGTTACCAAAGATATCAAGCATTCAAGATTTAAATTCATGAACCCAGTCGCTTTCATAGATGATGATATCTCAAAGCGCAAGCTGGAGCTTATGGGGTTACCGATTGTCGGTAACCGTAACTTCATTCCCCAGGCAGTCGAGCAGCTGGATATTTCGTTCATTATCATCGCTTTGCCTACGGCTCCACAAAAGGAATTACTGGAGATCATCGAAATCTGCAAATCTACCAAAGCTCAGATCAAGTTAATGCCCAGTATGACCGATATTTTGGACGGGAAAATGGCCATTAACATGATCCGTGAAGTATCCGTAAATGATTTGCTGGGGAGAAGCCCAATAGAAATTAATACGGAAGAGATTCGTGAGAATTTGGGAAGCGAGTGTATTCTCATCACCGGTGCAGGCGGTTCAATTGGTTCGGAGTTATGCCGGCAATTGGCTGCGTACCGTCCGAAGGAAATGCTGCTTTTGGGGCATGGAGAAAATAGCATTTATCTTATTGAACAAGAATTGCGGCAGTTATATCCCGATCAGATCATTCATCCCATTATAGCGGACATTCAGGATGTATCGCGGATTGATAACGTTTTTCAAAAATTCCGCCCCTCCATTGTGTATCATGCCGCTGCTCACAAGCATGTTCCTCTTATGGAGATGAATCCAGTAGAGGCAGTTAAAAATAATGTGATCGGCACAAGGAATGTAGCGGAAGCGAGTGCTAAATATGGCGCTAAACGGTTCATCCTCATCTCATCGGATAAGGCGGTTAATCCTACCAGTGTTATGGGTGCCACGAAACGAGCCGCGGAAATGATCATTAATGATCAGAATTCCTTAAGCAAGACGGTTTTTGCTGCTGTACGTTTTGGTAATGTGCTGGGCAGTAGGGGAAGTGTCATTCCGTTATTCAAAAGACAAATCGAAAACGGCGGCCCGGTGACGGTTACACATATGGATATGGTGCGTTACTTCATGACGATACCCGAAGCGGTACAGTTGGTTATTCAAGCAAGTGTGCTGGCACAAGGGGGAGAAGTGTTTGTGCTGGATATGGGTAAGCCAGTTCGTATATACGATCTAGCGAGGGATTTAATCCGCTTGTCGGGTCTCGAGCCTGACAAAGATATTCCCATTGTGGTCACTGGCATTCGTCCTGGAGAAAAATTGTTTGAGGAGCTTTTGACTGAAGAAGAAGGGTTATTGGTCACTAACAACTACCGTATTATGATTAGCCGCCCGCAAAGTGTCTCCAGATCTGAACTGAATTTGGTGTTGGGGGTTCTGGAGAACTTGTGCAAACGGTATGAACTGATGCCAAGCAGTCATCAGATCAAAAAACTGCTAAAGCAGCTAATTCCAAGCTATTCGGGTTTTCAGGAAGAAACGCAGGTGGGCACACATGATCTTGAACGCATTAAATCCGAAGTTCATGCGGGAATCTGACCTATGAAGTCGACTAAGTATTCATGGATGACAAGATTATGGGGCAAGCGCGACAAGCCAATTACAGGTAAACGTTCACGCATGCGGCGGGTGGGACGATACAGCCTGATTGTTATTCTTGTTGTGGTTGTAGTTGGGGGGATCTGGATTGGAGGGATATTGAATCCAGAGCATCGTTTTAACAAGGCGATTCTTAACCCCTTGACGATCCCTAGCTCTAATGTGGTTACGGACAATGAAGAGATGGTACAGTCGCTCAGCACACCAGCCCCACAAGCGCAAACGGATGAGCTTATCCTAACAACGCCTACACAAACTCCAGCTGCGGCGATATCCCCAGCAGACAAGAAAAGCTCATCCTTTAATGTAGTGCTAATTGGAACAGACACTTGGGGCGGAGAAAGCTCGCGGGCAGATACGATCATGGTTGCCCATGTGATGCCGGATCAACGGAAGGTTAATATCGTATCTGTGCCGCGGGACACGCGGGTTTATGTGCAGAATGTCGGCTATACCAAGATCAATCATGCACATATCGTTGGTGAGACAAAGGGTGGGAATCAGCAGGGTACGCTGACACTGATTCAAGCCGTTAGTGATTTTATGAATATTCCTATTCATTACTACATCAAGACGAACTTCTCCGGTGTTCGTGATTTCATCGATTCGATTGGCGGGATCGATATGCTAATTGATCAGGATGTGACCATCACTCCGGAGATCACCATCAAGAAAGGTGAGCAGCATCTGGATGGTGCCCACACGCTTTATTTAGCAAGGGAGCGCTACTCGACTCCGGAGGGTGACTTTAGCCGCCAACGGGAGCAATTCAATATCGTTCGGGCTGTAGCCAAAAAGCTATTAAGTCCGGAGCATATTCCTGATCTAGCTGGACTGCTACTGCGTGAAAAGAAAGACATTATTGATACGAGTTTTAGTGACAGTGATTTGATGAGCTTAGCTTGGCTATTCAAGGGAATGGATTCCGCGGATTTTGCTTACGAACAGATTCCTGGCCATAACAGCTCTGCTCTAGATCCGCTCGTCCGAACTAAAGTGTATTACTGGAGTGCTAATTCGGAAGAGGTAAAGTCACTCACAGAACGTCTTTTTACGGAATAAGAGAAAGGCGGGGGGATGACTACCATGTATCGCCATATGAAGCGGGGCTTCGATTTGGTGGGAGCGATCTTTATGTTAGGTGTGTTTAGTCCGGTCATGGCTGTAGTGGCGTTGCTGATTCGGATAAAGTTGGGAAGTCCTATTTTGTTCAAGCAGCAGCGGCCGGGCATGGGAGAAAGACCCTTCTACATCTACAAGTTTCGAACCATGGCTGAAATGTATGATGCGCAAGGCCAGCCGTTATCGGATGCTCGGCGTTATATCAAATTCGGCGGATTGATTCGAAAGCTGAGTCTGGATGAGCTGCCGCAATTAGTGAATGTTGTGAAGGGAGAAATGAGCCTGATCGGACCAAGACCTTTGCTCATCCGTTACAGCCCGCATTACTCTGAACGGGAGCGGCTGCGATTCACTGTAAGACCCGGAATCACGGGATTGGCGCAGGTATCTGGACGTAATACTTCGGAATGGAAACAGCGGCTCTCCTATGACGTTACCTATGTTGAGAAGCTGAGCTTTAGATTAGATGCGTTGATCTTATGTAAAACTGTGCTGAAGGTTATCCGCCAAGATGACGTTGTGGCCAATCCGGGTGAGCATAGTCTGCCGCTCGATGAGTACAGAATGAACCAAAAGGAGGGGTCGGCATGAATTTGCGGTTTAGTCCGCTTCAGGAAGATGATATTCACCTTGCATGCCGGCTCTTACAGAGCAACTTGCCAGAGTCGGTCTACAATCAAACCATATTCGCCTGTGGCGGTTATCCCGAATATTTGAAAGCAGCATGTAAATGCGGAAGCCATTCAGCAACACTGCTGATTGGTGCCTATTCTGAAGATCTTCTTATTGGATTCGCTGAATGGAGAAGAATGGAGCAGATGCTGGTTCTGAATAACTTGAATGTGGACGCAGCTTATCGAAAAGACGGCATCGGCGGCAAGCTTATGGCCTACGGGGAGACGTTAGCCCAAAAGGATGGCATTTCGAAGCTGGCACTTGATGTATTTTCGTGGAATGAGCAAGCTCATGCTTGGTATTTGCGGCTTGGTTTTGCAGAGGAAGGCCGGACTTACTGGTATGTAAGAGATTTGGCTCCAGCGATTGATAGGGATAGAGAAGCATTGGCGTACATCATAGATGATTACCCGATGGCAGAAGCACATCATCAAAAGTATGGATTCTCTTCTCTTAAGATTAGAACGAAGGAAGAGACTTCAGTAGTGGGCCGGTTAGGTGAACAGTATTATCGTATCCAGCTGCAAAGTGGAGGGTGGAGTGGCTGCAATCTTTTGACAGACGTATTAATGGATTTAGACCGGGAGAAAAGGCTGCTGTTGCTTTCTTCAGATGCTTATTTGCGTGAGCGAGACCCCGAGCTAATCTTAAGCACTGAAAGTATACGTATGATCAAAATATTGGAGAATCAAGAGGTGTTGTATGAGTAACTTCATCGTGCTAGGCAGCTCTAGTTCAGAGGAATGGGATGCCTATTTGAACCAGTTAGAGACGAAGGATATCTATTTCTCCTCAGCGTTTTTTCGGCTGTTTGAGGACGGAGAGCACCAGCAGGCAGAGCTGTTTGTATTCAAGCAGGGAGACCAGCTCATCATTTATCCTTACTTGCTTCGTTCCATAAGCCATCTTCCTGCTGTAATCCAACTGGGGCTTGAAGGTGATTGGTACGACATTAGTACACCTTATGGATACGGGGGACCGATATCGAATCTCCCTCCAGGAGCCGAACGAAGTGAGCTGTACCGGCAATTCAGTGAAACGTTCACGGATTACTGTAGAGAGAAAAAGATCATGACCGAGTTTGTAAGATTTCATCCCTTGATTGGCAACGCTACGGAATATCAAAGCGGTCTGACCACTGAGTGGAATAGAAATACAATATATATTGATTTGACTGTGGGTTCGGAGGCAGAGCTCATCCGGCATTATGGCAGCAATCATAAACGGAATATTCACAAAATAAAGTCTGCGCCCTTTACAATTCGGAATTCCAATCTGAAAGATCGTATTGAGTCCTTCAGTGAATTGTATTACGGAACACTAAATGATTTACAGGCGGATTCTTTTTATTATTTCCCCAAAAAATTTATAGAAGATACTAGTTATCTACTTGAGGGGAGAGTAGAGCTATTCGAAGCTATGGTTGGGGAGAAAACGGTGGCAACCAGCATCGTGTTACATGAACGACCGTGGATGCATTATCACCTATGTGGTTGGGATCGCGCCTATCTGCAGTGGTCACCTACCAAATTGCTAATTCACGCAGCAGCCAAGTGGGGGATGGAAAATGGCTTTGAACGTTTTCATCTTGGCGGGGGATATAAGGGGAATGACGACTTATTTCAATTCAAGCATAGATTCGCGACACAACTGGAACCCCTTGACTATTACTTAGGTAAACGAATTTTTTTTCCAGAGTTGTATGAGCGGATCATATCCTTTTGTGACACTAGAGTATCAGGAAGTTACTTTCCGCTCTATCGGCATCCAGAACTCGATATGATATGTATTCCATCTGGAGAAATCGGTCCAAATGGAGAAAGGAGCCTCGCATGAGCATTCGTCAAACGAGCATTTTGCCACGAATCTTGTTATCCCCCCCGCATATTAGTGGACGTGAGCAGGTCTACATGGAGGACGCTATACACTCTGGTTGGATTGCTCCTATTGGTCCGCAAGTCGATGCGTTCGAGCGGGAGATGGCCGCCTACACAGGATCAAAGGGTGCACTAGCGTTAAGCTCTGGCACGGCGGCGATTCATCTCGCACTTCGTCTAGCCGGTGTCACACAAGGAGATTACGTGATCTGTTCAACGCTCACGTTCGTAGCTAGCGCCAATCCTATTTTATATTTGGGGGCCACCCCCGTATTTGTCGATTCAGAGCCTGAGACCTGGAACATGTGTCCGCTAGCTTTTCAGCGGGCCTGCCAAGATTTGAATGACAAAGGGCTGCTGCCAAAAGCGGCTGTTGTCGTCAATTTATACGGACAAAGCGCAGACATGGAGCCCATTGTAGAAATAGCTAACCGATATGGAATTACCTTGATTGAGGATGCTGCCGAATCACTGGGTGCTTTCTACCAAGGCAAGGCCAGCGGAACCTGGGGCCAATTCGGAATCTATTCTTTCAACGGAAATAAGATTATTACGACCTCAGGTGGGGGCATGCTCGTATCTGACGATACCGAAGCCCTAGAGCAAGCGCGCTTCTGGTCTACGCAAGCCCGAGACACTGCCCCTCATTATCAACATTCCGAAATGGGATACAACTATCGGTTAAGCAACCTGTTGGCAGCCATAGGACGCGGTCAATTAGAACTGCTTGAAGAGCGAGTAGAGCGTCGCAGATCTATTGGCCGGCGATATAGGGAACGTTTAGGTTCCATACCGGGTCTTCATTTTATGCCGGAAGCGCGCAATTGTCGCAGCACGCACTGGTTGAGTGCGCTGACCATTGATGAAGAAGTGGCAGGGTTCTCTTCACAACAACTTCTGTCATGTCTGGAACATCACAATATAGAAGCTAGACCTGTATGGAAACCGCTGCATTTACAACCGTTGTTCGAGAGCAATTACTACTATCCTTACAGTGAGGAATACAGTGTATCGGATAAATTATTTTCAACAGGTGTCTGTCTGCCTTCTGGAAGCTCTTTATCGGATGAGGATTTGGAACGTGTCATTTATGCGATAGAGACATGTAACCAATACCGTTGATTCATCTTATTTAGCCTTCCATCCACTCGCAGCTGATCCGCTTTCCTTCACATACAAAGTGGCTTGTGCGGTGCCATCCGTTCGCATAGCCAGACTGCCAACTGGGGCGGTTACGACTCCCTCGGGCGAACCTTCCACTATGAACACTGCGGGCAACACTGCCCCGCCAGTGAGGCGAATGGCCCGTTTGAAGTTACCGTAGGTCGAGAACCATTCAAGAAGCGAATAAGGATTATACAAGGTGCCTAGTGATGTGCCTTGCATGCCGATTAGTGTTTCGAATTCTAGAATTCGCTTTACCTTCACTGCTCGGGTATCAAACACCGCTACATTATTGAGGCGCAGAGACGGTTTAGCTGCACCGTAAGAAGAGACTAGCACTACCTGATTGGTTCCGCTATTGCGGACGATCATATTGTCGACAGTAGCCATTGCGTCAGACTCCGTTGTGAATAAATGCAAGGTATTGCCCGTTAAATCCTGTGCATCTATCGTCCCCACATAAAGATCTCCTCCGTCGATTCGGACACCACTTGCTAAGGTGGAACCCGAGCCGTACATTCCTAACGAACCGATATGCAATCTTGGTTTACCTCCGGCAGCATTAAACGCTGCATAGATCGCAGGGCCTCCGATGCCATCGAACTTGGCGCTAGCGATATCAATAAATTGTGAATAGATCGTCTGTAGGCCGAAGCTAGCTTTGTGATCGGTGGAGCGGATAGCCAAATGATTGATTTTCAGCGTCAATCCATAGGACAGTAAGGCTGGACTTACCGATCCGCTTACACGCATATCTAGTGAACCGATGTCGAGTGTCCAGAGTCTAGCGATAGCATCTGTAAGCCCTGCTGATAGATCGTTACCGAAACCAATGGTTGTCAAGGAGTCGAATCGCTGATAAAAGCTGCGCGTTCCTTTAAAGACGTCGGGTTCAAGATCGAGAGAGTTAGCGCCAGTAAAACCCGGTGCGCCACCGCGGCTATTATTCAGGACTGCTCTGTTGACATGAAGCTGGTCTACAAAATGGACCACAAAGTTCTTTCGTCCAGCAGTCTCACAGCGTGCATATCCGATGTGCACATTAACGGAGGGGATTTCTTCTGTCCCCCCAATGAAGATATTATCCCCATAGCAATCGTGAGAGTACACTGACTCTATCGTTATATTTTGCGAAGAAGAAATGAACAAGCCGTGAAGCTGATCGTTGACGGCTGTTTTAACAGTCGATGCACTTCCATCAATTTCAAGGGTTCCCGCGATTGTAATATTTGAGGCATTTAAGATGACTAGAACCCTAGTGTCTGAGGGTGGATTCGGGGCAAGCACAAGTTTGGAGCCGGCTTCAAAGCTTAAATTCGTTTTGGCCGGAATTCGAAGACACCACCAGTCGAGGACGGAGGGGTTACGCATGCGTCCCGAAGATACCTTATATACACCAGGAGGAAAGATTACTACTTTGTTTTTGGCGTTTCCCGCATTGATAGCATTTTGAATCGCTACTGTATCGTCCTTGATACCGTTTCCTACAGCGCCGTACGATCGGACGTTCACATAACCGTTAGTCTCAGGGTCTAATTTAATAGATGTGACCGCACCATCAGAAAGAATGGACGTAGTCACCGAGCTGTCTGGAATAGGGGCAGTAGCCATATACTTCACTCCTTTATACTTTGATTTTGTATTTTATGTGAATTTTTCGGGGAATGCACGGTACAAAGATCACTCTTAGCGGGCGAAAGGAGTTTTTTATTTTGAAGGTATTGGTAACTGGGGGGTTAGGCTTTATTGGGTCCCATGTGGTTGATCGGCTAATAAAAAAGGGCATAGAAACTGTGATTGTAGATAATGTATCCGGAGCCTCCGGTCTGACTTATATGAATCCTGCTGCGGTTTTGTATAAGTACGATATTCGGGATGAGACTTTGCATGAGGTTTTTAGCCTTGAAAAGCCAAACGCAGTCATTCATCTGGCTGCACAGATCGACGTCAGAGAATCACAGCGGAACCCGTTATTTGATGCGAATGTGAATATTGTTGGCACGCTGAATGTACTGCGCATGTGCGAGATCCATCAGGTTCAAAAGCTAGTTTATGCCTCATCGGCAGCGGTTTATGGGAACCCGGAATATTTGAGCATTGATGAGCAGCATCCCTTAAATCCCGAGTCCTGCTATGGTGTATCCAAAAGTGTACCAGAGTCATATATTCGGATGTTTGCCAGCTTACATGGGCTAAAATATACGATACTGCGTCTCGCTAATGTATATGGGCCAAGGCAAAGTTCACATGGGGAAGCTGGCGTTGTTTCCGTTTTTCTGGATCGTATAAAGCAAGGGGAGGATCTCGTTATCTATGGGGACGGTGAGCAGACTAGAGATTTCGTCTATGTGGAGGATGTGGCGCAGGCGTTCGTTGATGCGGTTCAGACCGACGGCAGAGTGAATAATGAGACGATGAATATTAGCTGCGGAATACCAACCTCGATAAATACGATGGTTCGGATATTAGGGGACATCACGGGTCGGGATTTCCTGACAACCTATGCGGATCCTCGTCCGGGGGATATTCTCCATAGCTATTTAAACAATCAAAAAGCCCAGGAATTATTGTCTTGGTTCCCTAACCATAACTTTCATACCGGGCTGGAAAAAACAATTACTGACCGCTTAAGTGTAGGAAGCGCAGTAGATCATTAAAAGCACCCATTGAAAGGGGCACTCCGCATGGAACGCAAAATGAACTCGGAAATGTTCGTTCTTCGTAGTGTAGCCTGCTTAAGTATAGCCCTGCTGCATGCTCTTTATCGGGTTTATGACGATGGAAATACACCTTGGGTAGAATCGGTGGGTTTACTGCTAACGTTTGGCACACCTGTATTCGTATTTATCTCCCAATTCGTGTTGTCATTTGCCTATCCCAATGAAATTCCAGCGAGATTTTGGGAGAAAAGAATCAAGTATATTTTATTGCCTTACTTTTTTTTCGGGACCTTGTATGCAGGACTAAAAGGATTGGAGATGTCGGGTAGTGACGGCATTCCTTTGCTGCAGGCTTTTTGGTATTACCTCTGGCGTCATTTGCTGATTGGAGATTTCCATGGCTATTTTATACTGATTATCTTTCAGTTTTATGCTTTATTCCTCTGGTTTCAGACGTATGCGAAGCGGCTTAACCCCCGCACTATTCTAATCGTATCGTTCCTTATTAACGTTATCTATTTGGGTTTCTTCAACTTTACTACGCCCGCAGATACGGCTGCCGCCCATTATTTCTGGGATAAAATGTACTGGATTTTCGCACCAGGTTGGATTTTTTACTTTACAGTAGCCTATTACTTGGGACGAAATGAGCTGTGGTTCCGGGAAAAATTAAAAAAGTTCCGCATAGCGGTATACACGCTCCCGGTTCTGACAGGTGCGCTTGTGCTGTTCGTGAATAGTCAAGGCTGGATAACGGCGCATAGCTCCAAAAGAATTGATATGCTTCTATTCGCCTTAAGCATGATTTTGCTGCTCTTCTCCGTGGCATCGAAAATGAAGAAAGTGCCACGTGTACTGGAATGGAGCAGCAGATACTCTTTTGGCATATACTTGCTTCATCCTTTGCTATTGGCTATATTCGTCAAGCTTCCAGCTTCATTTGGGTTGCAAAACCTTGGACTATTTAGTGTTCTGCTGCAATTTGTCGGTTGTGTGGTAGGCTCGGCACTTATAATGAATTTAGCGAATCGAATTCCTGGCGGAGCGTATGTATTCGGTCGGATCGGCGTAGGGATAAACCCAAGCAAACCACCGAAATCGCTGGATAAGCCGATAACTCCGAGTATTGGGAATGCAAACTAGCTTGGATTTGACCGGCCGCTAATCGTCTGTGTTTAGGTGATTAGTGGTCTTTTTTTTGTTTTTGCATTTATTGCGATTACTTCGCTAATTACATTGCTAATTACATTGCTAATTACATTGCTATTACATCGCGATTACATCGCACTAGCAGCATCCTCTCAATTCTCATTAAAAAAGCAAAATAGTTGTAAAAAGTACAATTAAGCTCTTATGCTCGCAGCTTTGGGGCAGTTTAATTGCATATTTTACAACTATTATTCTAGAATCCCGCCATATTGAGGCAAATGCTCGTATTTAAGTGTACAGAGTGCAACTAAATCCACAAAGGCTACCTTCAAAGCGTATATAGTTGCACAAAATACAATTAAACAAACTTCGTCGTAACCTCGCATTAGCTACACTGTGCGTTTGCGGTAGAGGCAATTAAACTAACTTCGTCGTTACCTAACATTAGCTACACTCTTGCACATTGGCGGCAAAGTCCCAGTATAATTGTTGTATTGTAGTCAGTTCACACGAGGTTTTGTTTGTTCGGACCGTATTGCAGCTATTTTCACTTTTTAGTTGATTTTACGATAGTTTCGGACTGTATTGCGCTTATTTCCATAAAAACACACATTATGGAAGCTACTTTACACGAATAGCTGCATCTAAGTCCGATAATTTAGCAAAATGAATGAAATTATTAAAATAACGGCTCCTCAGTCCGATCTATAGTGAGGGGGATCTAATTAGATGAACTTCGATTATAGTCGAAGGGAACTAAATTAGTTAGAATAATTAGGTAGTCCCTTTATGGTTTTTTACATCCAGAGAATAATGCATCGTGCAGAATATTAGGAGGAAATGAATAGTGGAACTTGGAGTAAGCACATTTGTCGAGACCACACCTGATGTCCAAACGGGTGAGACAATAAGTCATGCAGAACGACTACGTGAAGTAGTGGAGGAAATTGTACTTGCCGAAGAGGTGGGATTAGATGTATACGGAGTAGGTGAGCATCATCGGCATGATTATGCGGCATCTTCACCTGCGGTTGTACTGGCTGCAGCTGCTTCGTTGACTACTAAGATCCGGTTGAGCAGTGCTGTAATGATCCTGTCTTCAGCCGATCCGGTGCGTGTGTTTCAGGACTTTGCAACGCTGGACGGAATTTCGAACGGACGTGCGGAGATTATGATCGGCCGGGGTTCGTTTACAGAGTCTTTTCCTCTATTCGGATATGATCTGAAGGATTATGAAGAACTGTTTAATGAGAAGCTGGAATTGTTATTAGCCATCCAAAAGTCAGAAAAAGTGACCTGGAAAGGCAAACACCGAGCAGCTATAGAAAATTTGGGGATTTATCCGCGTCCGGTTCAAGATCCTTTACCGATTTGGATCGGGAGTGCAGGAAGTCCAGAGTCTGCGATCCGCACAGGATCACTAGGTTTGCCTTTTGTTTTAGCGATTATAGGGAATGTTCTACCGCTGGATTATGCGTCACATGTACAGCTTTACAAAAAAGCAGCAGCTGAAGCCGGGCATGATATTTCAAAATTTCCAATCGCTTCGCATTCACACGGGTTTATAGCGGAGACTAATCAGTTAGCGCTGGAGAAATTTTTCCCTTCAACGCATGCCCGGACCAATGTGCGGGCGAAGGAAAAAGGAACACCTCCGTACCATCGTGCAGATTATGATGCAGCGTGCAGCTTAGATGGCGCCCTTTACGTAGGTGATCCAGAAACTGTTGCTAATAAAATCATTCATCTGCGCAAGCATGTGGGAATTACGCGATTCTTTTTACATGTGCCGCACGGCACGATGCCGCATGAGGATGTTATGCAGGCGATTAGACTGCTGGGCACCGAAGTGGCCCCACGTGTTCGGGAAGAAGTAGCGCGCTGGGAAGCAAGTAATCGGTAATTTAGTAAGCTGCGTCCTTAGGACGTGGCTTTTTTTGTAAGGTATACTGAAGAAATGAATAACGTTTTATACAGGAGGGGCAATGGATAAAATTCATTATTTATCTCAATTCAATTTGCTTCAATCGTTAGGACTGGAAGATCTAATTGAAATGGAAGAATTAACGCGAATAACAGTAGTCCCCAAAAATACATATATCCAAACACCGTCAACCTTTTCTGAAGGACTGTTTTTTGTGAAAAAAGGGAAGGTTCGTTTATACCAATTAAATGCAAACGGTAAGCAATTTACATCGGATATCCTTAATGAAGGCAATGTTTTTGGTGAAATGGGTGTGATTTCTTTTGGAACGAAGGAACATTATATTGAAACGATTGAGGAAAGCCATATCTGCACAATTGATCCTGGAAGGTTTGAAGAATTCATCTCTCACCGGCCTAGGTTTATGATGTCATTATTGCAAGTATTGAGCGACCGCATAAAAAGTATGAGTCAGTTAACTCAAAATCTAGCCATTGGAAATCTGCATGATAAAATATTGTGTGTTCTTTTAAAGCTGGCGGATCAGCATGGGGTTGAGCATAAGGATAATTGTTACAAAATTAATGTTCCTCTATCGCATCAAGAAATCGCTAATTTAATTGGAGCCAGCAGAGAAGCTGTAACAGTGGCATTACAAGAATTGGTGAAAGCGGAAGTTATTCGGACAGGGTTCAGAACTATCTATATCCAGCGAGACAAGATTTTGGAAAGAAATATAACATAGCTATCGAGTTGTAAACGAGATTACAGCTTCATTTTTAGAAACAACGGTATCCTAGCTATGACATGAAGGTGATTTAAGCTTTCAAATCATAGTGAAGGGACGATTTCCATGGAACGCAGGAAGGGCGCTCGGAAGGTTACTGAAATTCCCGTTGAGATTGTAGAACTGCTGAATAAAGGATATTTACAGAGCGTGAATTTAACGGAATGGCTTGCTGTGGATCATCTTATATTGCTGGAAAATGTACTGAATGAGCTAGGTTTTGAACAGGAAGCTAAACCAATTTTACAAAGGCTGAATGCGTTATCGGAAAAGAAAATCATGAAGCTCATCCCGGTGATTTCACGTGAGTGGCAGCTTCTATTTGACTGTAAATCAGAGCTGGAACGTTCCCGACTATTTGCTGTGTTAGCTCATCATAACTCCGATAGTGTTCGCTGCTGGGCTGCTTATATCGTGGGGCAGAATCATCAATGGAGTCTAGTTCAAAAACTAACAGCAATCCGTCCTTTTGCAGCGGATGGTCATTTTGGGGTGCGTGAGATTTCTTGGATGGCTTTGAGGGAATCAGTCATTGCCGAGCTGGAAGCGTCCATTGAATCGTTAAAGGCTTGGGTTCATGACCAGGACGCGAATATTAGGAGATTTGCGGTCGAATTGACGCGCCCACATGGGGTATGGGCAAAGCATATTACAGCGCTCAAAGAAAATCCAGCGATTGCCCTACCGCTATTAGAACCGCTTAACTCTGATCCGGCAAAATACGTTCAGGATTCTGTAAGCAATTGGTTAAATGATGCTAGCAAAATCAATCCGGCATGGGTACAGCAAATTTGTGATGAATGGTTGAACCTATCAGGTACCAAGGAAACAAAGCGGATTGTAACCCGGGCTACAAGAAGTATTACTGATCAAAAATAAAATTAGTGCATCACTTTAGACTGGATAATCAAACGTCAAACACTATGGGCTAATAAGTGTTGGCGTTTTTTTATTATGGAGTTAACTTGGATAATTCAAGAGAAAGACTACTTCCTATTTATTATTTAAACCAAACTTCGTGAAAATATTTATATTGTTAATCCTCAGGTCATCTGTTATACTCAGAAACACCGAATGTTACAAAAACTAACACTAATTAAAGGAATGGAGGATTTTCGTATGAAAAAACAAATAATTCGTAATGTAGGCGTCACGTTATCCATGTTTTTAGTGGTGAATTCGTTATCCAGTGTCATGTATGCTAACACAACGAATGATGCGTATAAGCCAAAAACCCATGTTCTGAAGGCGAATTCGGAGACTGTTCGATGGGGGAATATTGGTAAGGGAGATCCAGCTCTGACTGTACATTCGGGAGACATCGTAACGGTTGAGGCTATTACACATCACTCTGGTGATGATTACGAGCGGATGATTAAAGGAGATGCGGGAGTGGAGGATATTTTCCACTGGATTGAAGGGGAGAAGAACGAAGCGCTCCGCGGGCCAGGCGTACATATTATGACGGGTCCCATCGCAGTAGAAGGTGCTGAACCAGGGGATGTGCTGGAAGTGAAGATTCTGGACATGAAGCTGAGACCTAATGGAAATGAACAATACGCTGGAAAAACATATGGCGTGAATGCCGCGGCGAACTGGGGTTATCTATACGGAGATATGGTGGAGGAGCCGAAAAAGCGTGAGGTAGTAACCATCTATGAGATGGATACGGAGGGTGGAACAGATTATGCAACAGCTGTATATAACTACAAATGGTCTGTGCAAACCGATCCGGATGGTCAAGTGCACCCGACAATTGACTACCCGGGTGTTATCGTTGACCATAAAACGATTGATAAGAATTTCGGTGTGCTAAAAGGTGTGAAAATTCCGGTGCGTCTCCACTTTGGTACAATGGGTGTGGCGCCGAAAGAAGCGGATGTTGTTGACTCCGTTCCACCTTCTTACAACGGCGGTAACGTAGATGATTGGCGGATTACCGAAGGTGCAACGATGTATTATCCTGTATCCGTAGCTGGTGCACTACTGTCGATCGGTGACCCGCATGCCGGTCAAGGCGATTCGGAGATTAACGGTACTGCGATTGAGACATCGGTCACTGGGGATATACAAGTTATTCTTCATAAAAAAACATCGCTTAACAACAAGCTGAAAGGTTTAAACTTCCCATTACTTGAAAATGAGAACGAGTGGGTCGTGCATGGATTCAGCTACGCTAATTATTTGGAGGAGCTGGGGGCTAGTGCTCAGACGGATATCTTTAAAAACTCATCCATCGACAAAGCAATGAAGGATGCCGCTCATAAAACAAAAGATTTTTTAATGGCTGGAATGGAATTGAGCGAAGATGAAGCATACTCTCTGATGTCGGTGTCAGCTGATTTTGGAATTACACAAGTGGTGGATGGAAACTGGGGCGTTCACGCCTTAATTGATAAAGGTCAATTCGGCGATTCCGAGCGCAAGCCCGTGGTTTTACGGAGCAGCTTTGAGAACTTTGGAGCAAAGGTTGGCTGGCAGCCAGCCACTAAGACAGTTACGCTGAGCTACAATGGCAATGTACTGGAGATGAAGGTTGGAGCGACAACGGGAATTTACAACGGAGAGACAGTGAAGCTTGTAGCCCCATTAAGTGTTGTGAATGAGAAGGTTGTGGTCAGCGAATATTTCGTGAACTTTTATAAAGCTAAGCTGGCTAAGACAGAGTAGGACGAAATAGCAATTATTTGATAATTCTAATAAAAATCCAGATGAGAAAAGAACCGTCTTTATAGGCGGTTCTTTTTCTTATATATTTAAGCCGTCTTGATTTTTGTGGCGTTTCAATAAAATTTGGTTTTCTACACGTACCAGTCCATCCAGACAATAGATTGATTCATGCATAAACCGTTCCATCTCTTCAAGATTCTCAACTAAGATGTGAATATGCAGAATACAAGGTCCTGTCATTTCGTATAATACAGCTACACGTTCGTTTTCTTTTAATACGTCGACGATATGATTCAAATGAGCAGGTTCTACTTCAAGTTCCAGGTAGGCGGAGATTTTCTTTCCTAACTTTTCGGCACTGATGACAATCGAGAACTGTTCAATAATCCCTTGATTGACTAGCCGATCAATACGGTCTTTCACCGCGACACTTGATAAACTGACTTCTTTAGCTAGATCAGTATAGGAAATTCTGCTGTTTTGGGCCAGCCGCATCAAAATATGGTTATCGATAGGATCTAGCATGCGGATTCGTTCACCTCTTTTTTCGTAATTGTATCAGAAAAAAAGTGGAAATGCCTAGTAGCGCTTTACAGTAGAAGTGTGTGACGGCATTCTCTGCTGAAGATAGTTGACATAAAAGAATTATTTCACTATACTGGCTGTAATCTTATATACGATATACGTTGAAGGAGCCCAGTAGTAACTTAGTCCCTGTTCCAGAAAGCCGGGGGTTGATGAAACCCGGTACACACTAAGCTTGCGAATTACACTTTGGAGTATCTCGGGTAACACCGAGCGGAATGGCGAACGATATCTCGTCAAGAGTGGTATCAATGGTATGCTTGAGCATAAGCGTTTCATGGGTGCAATCTGGGTGGTAACACGGTTATTCAATCGTCCCTATGTCTACAATAGACAAGGGGACGATTTTTTTGTTTTTAAATATAAGGATTTATAGGGTTCACTTCATCAATGATCCTTATATTTCTCGCTGAAACGGTACCGTCCTAATCAGGAGGGCAAAGCCGTTTCCGCTTGGCGGACTGATGTTTCATTATAGGATAACTACTAATTTTGAGGGGTGTAAGGCAATGAATATTATCGACGAACTAGAATGGCGCGATGCCATCAATCAACAAACAGATGCCGAAGGGCTTAGAGAACTGACCAATCAAAAATCGGTATCCCTGTACTGCGGTGTAGATCCAACTGGTGACAGTATGCATATTGGCCACTTGATTCCGTTCATGGTGCTCAAAAGATTCCAGCTGGCAGGACATCGTCCGGTTATTCTAATTGGTGGGGCTACGGGAACGATCGGTGATCCAAGTGGACGTCAATCCGAGCGCTCTTTGCAAACGCTGGAGCAAGTCCAAGCCAACGTTGATGCACTTACAGCACAAATGAAAAAATTGTTCGTGACTGATGGCGACAATCAAATCCGCATGGTGAACAACTACGATTGGACGCATAAAATCAATGTTATCGAATTTTTGCGTGACTATGGTAAAAACTTCAGTATCAATTCGATGCTTGCCAAGGATGTTGTAGCGAGCAGATTGGACAGCGGAATTTCCTTTACGGAATTCTCCTACCAAATCCTGCAATCCCTGGACTACCTGCACCTGTTCCAGCATGAAGATGTGCAGCTGCAAATCGGTGGTTCTGACCAATGGGGGAACATCACAAGTGGCTTAGATCTGATTCGTAAAAAAGAAGGTTCTGAAGCGGTGGCATTCGGACTTACCATCCCGCTTATGCTGAAAGCCGATGGTACAAAATTCGGTAAAACAGCTGGTGGAGCCATTTGGTTGGATCCGAACAAAACGACAGCTTTTGAATTCTACCAGTTCTGGGCAAATACAGATGACCGTGATGTTGTGAAATACCTGAAGTACTTTACATTCCTCTCTAAAGAGCAAATTGATGCACTAGCAGAAAAGGTGCAAACCGAACCGCATAAACGTGAAGCGCAAATAACACTGGCTGAAGAAATGACCAGATTCGTGCATGGTGAGGAATTGCTGGAGCAGGCTAAACGCATTACTGCCGCTCTGTTCAGTGGAGATATTAAATCTCTGACCGCTGACGAGATCGAGCAAGGCTTCAAGGAAATGCCGACCTACGAAACGACATTGGAGTCCAAAAATATCGTGGAGTGGCTGGTAGATCTAGGAATTGAGCCATCCAAACGTCAAGCGCGTGAAGACATCACCAAAGGCGCAATTTCCATGAACGGTGAAAAAGTTAGCGATGTAGCATTTGAAGTTACAGCCAGCGAAGCCATCGGCGGACGTTTTATCATTATCCGTAAGGGTAAGAAAAACTACAGCCTGGTGAAATTGTCCTAATAATAAGAAGCCTTCCTTATGAATAAGGAAGGTTTTTTGTTGTATTTTAAGTATAGAGGCAGACTATTTGCATATTAAGTGAAATTTGAAAGGTGAAATCGTCAAAATTATGGTAAGCTTAGGATTCGTGTGATTTATGGATTAACATGATATTCTACAACTATAACAGAAAATTAGGAGTGGTAATTTGAGAAGACAAAAACCAATGACCATGGAAGAATTGATGAATGAGTTACAAGGACAGAAAACGTATCAAGAAGATCCCAATCACATCTCTTTCGAGAAATTGTTTAATGAAGCGTTTATGAGTAAGTATTCCAATTACAAAAGTTTCGATGAGTTTGTAACCAAAGGGAACTTTCAAGTAAAGACAGAAGAAGATGTTGCTGACATACCTGATGAACTCTTTGATCGTCATGTTGTTAGGGAGACGAAGTTTGCGGATTGGAAATCCATGTTGGAAACAGCAAATAGAGAATACGTCCGTAATTAATAAGACTTAGTCTCTAACTACCGTTAGTTAGACTCATCCACAAAGAAACTGCACACCCTTATTGCTTTGTTCCAACGGACAATGGGGAGTGCAGCTTTTTTATGCCCAGTTATTCGACCAGCTATGATGTTTTACTCATCGTTGACTTGCAGATCTATGATTTAATTGAACAAATAGGAATTAGGTTCTACAAAGATAGTATTACATAGGAGGGGCAGAATCGTATGACTGCATGTATACAAACCTCTAAGCAGGAGACCCTTCATGTCATGTGGAAAACCGTCTCAGAGGATTGTAATCTAGCCTGTGATTATTGCTATTACAGTACAGCCGGGGGACATCCTCAGCAACCGATCCGGGTGATGGATACGGAGCTTCTGGAGCGGTTTATCGCTCAGTACATGAAAAGATCATCAGGGATAGCGACTTTCTCTTGGCAGGGTGGGGAGCCATTATTGGCCGGACTTTCGTATTTTGAACAAGTGATTTCATTTCAAGCTAAGTACGCTCCGCCTCATACGATGATCAGTAATGCACTGCAGACCAATGGAACGCTTATCCATGAGAAATGGGCGAAATTTTTTAAACGGTATAACTTTTTGGTTGGGATTAGTCTGGATGGCCCAGAGCCTATTCATGATGCTCATCGTGTAACGGGTTCGGGGAAAGGCAGTTATAGTCTAGTTATGCGTGGGATTCGTCATTTACAGAATGAGGGTGTGGAGTATAGTATTCTGACGGTGATTCATGAAGATAACGTGACGAAACCAGAGGAGTTGATGGCATTTTATCTAGAACATACCTTTCCGAATATTCAGTTTATCCCCTGCATGGATTTTGTTTCTCAGAAAAGTGATGTAGCGGGACGTTTCCGAATTACACCTGAACAATACGGAGTCTTTTTATGCCGTACATTTGACCTTTGGTACAACGGTGGGTATCCAGAGCTTCCTATTCGTATTTTTGAGAATATGCTTCTTGTATTCATGCATCGTGAGGCAGAGTTATGCGTTCACAACTCATGTTGCCCGAAGATGATGGTGCTTGAAACGAACGGGGATGCCTACCCTTGCGATTTCTTTATTGATGAAGAGCATAGGTTAGGAAATATCGGCCAAACTGACCTGAAAGCGCTGCTAACCAGCCCAGTATATGATGATTTTTTGTTAATGAAGCCCAATATGAATGAATCATGCTATAAGTGTGAGTACCTTAGCTTTTGCAATGGGGGATGTCCGCGCAACCGGAATTGGCTTGATGTTAATGATCGGACTGAGGTTGATTATTTCTGCCATAGTTACAAAATGTTCTACTCACACGCCTATGAACGCATGTTATTACTGGCGAACCGACTTAGATCGGAGCGGATGCTGGAGTACAGGAAAAGTGCAAAACCACTTCCAGGTCGAAATGATCCATGTCTCTGCGGAAGCGGGAAGAAATTCAAAAATTGCTGTCAGGCATTATAGCTTTGACTAGATAAGGTTGTCCCAACAGTCATGCAAAGGATTGGGAACAACCTTTTTGTTATGCTATAGAACCATATGATTTCTCGCCATTATTGCCGCACCAGTCACCACAGCTTCTTCTTTTAATATACCTAGGGAGAAGTGAGGTTGGTATTCAGGATAACGGTAAGTGTTTCTCTGTGCCACCTCCACCGCTGTTTGGAAAAACAACTCGTGAGAGTGAATGAGCGCACCGCCTAGAATGATGGTCTCTGGATGAAACAGGTTGATAACGTTAGCGAGCCCGATCCCGAAATGGCTGGCAGCTTGGGTAAATAATTCACGCGCATGTGGATTACCGTCTCTAAAGGCTTGTACCAATACATCATAAGTCAGCTTCTCAGGCGCCACTTTATATCTTTGGAGGATCAGATCGTTGTCCATTTTCGCCTCCGAGCGTGCACTTTGTTCTATGGCCTGCACAGATACAAATGCTTCCAGAGCCCCGTAGTTCCCGTCATGATTTAATCGGGGTCCATCTGTCTGGATGATCATTTGACCAATGGCATCTTCCATATCCATTGTGCCATGAACAATACTTCCATGCGACATCATCGCATAGCGGAGTCCTGCTCCAGCATGTACATAAAGCATATGCTGAATGTTTGCGTGACGGATAGACCATCGTTCCCCAAGCAATGCGGAATTGGCACCGTTGTCCAACCAAGCTTTGAACCCCGTCCGTTCCTCCACCAATTTGCAAATCGGAAGATTGTTCCAGCCCGAAGAAGGGAAGTGCAGCGGCTTTAGGATCAAGCCATGTTCCCGATCAAGTGGCCCCACAGCCCCTATTCCTATCCCGATGATTTGACTGTCCACTAACTGATGGTCCCGAAGGAAAGCGCGTATTTGATTACTGATATGATCTATAAATCTTTCAGGTGTGAATGCCTGATCCATTCGCCAGTGAACAATTGATTTTGGGTTCATTTGCATATCAAATAAACCAAGAGAAGAATACACCCTGGAAATCTCTAAACCGATTATATAACCGTAGAAAGGATTGATCTGGTATAAAATAGGTCTTCTGCCTCCGCTAGATTCTCCAAATCCGCTTTCTATCAGCAAGCTTTCTTCGGTCATCTCATCCAATATCCGCGTCATTGTGCTTTTGGTAAGTGAAAATGTCTGTAGAAGATCCAACTTGGAAACAGTGCCTTGTTCGGCGATTCGGTCGTATAGAAGTTTTTTTGGTGATGGAATTTGTGTCGAGCGCTTTTCCACGATATACCTCCAAGCTATATATAGGATGAACTTGTAAGATCGTTTTTTATATAGTTTGTATTTATTAACATGAATATAGTATAACTCATAAACCCTTGGTTGTATTTTACCGTTCAAAAAACTTAATTCCATTTTGGGAAAAAGTGATATAATGAAATTACGACAGATTATAAAAGGGTGGATTCCATGAGAACAACTATGAAAACAAATATGATACCGAATACAGACCTGAGGATAAGTCTACTGTTTCAGTTGTTTTGGGTATTTGTTCGAATTGGTCCAGTAACCTTCGGGGGAGGTTATGCGATGATCCCTATGATCGAACGGGAAATTTCCGCTAAACGAAAATGGCTGGGTGAAGAAGAGATGGATGAAATTCTATCTTTAGCTGGTGCTGCACCTGGGGGTGTAGGTGTAAATGCAGCGGCATTCATTGGTTATCGTCTTGCTGGTGTGAAGGGGGCGATTGCTGCAATCGCAGGGATAACGATTCCAACCTTTATCATTGTTTGTTTGCTTAGCGCCGTATACTCCCAACTGGCCGACCAACCAAAAGTCATTGCCGCTATGAAAGGGATTAATGGTGCAGTTATTGCTTTGATCCTAGTAGCTGCATATCGAATGGCCAAGAACGCTATAATTGACAAGACTACCGCAGTTACGGCGTTAGTTATACCGGTTGTTTTACTGGTTTTCGGAATTAATCCCATTTACGTGATTGCAGTTGGTTTATGTATTGGGTTTGTATATCTGCAAATTAAACAGCTCTTAGGGCTCCAAGTTCGAACGGAGAAGGAGTCCTTGAAAGCTTCTGATGAAGAATCGAATTATCCGGAGTATTACATTTAGGGGGAAGCGATGTGATTTGGAATTTATTTTTCACTTTTATAAAAATAGGTCTTCTGTCTTTTGGAGGAGGGTACGCCATCATTCCGATGATTCAGCATGAAGCCATGGCTGGGGGTTGGTTATCCGAAGGGGAATTTCAAGAGGTAGTTTCCATCGCAGGGATGTCACCTGGTCCTGTTGCGACGAACAGTGCAACCTTAATCGGATATCGTATAGCCGGAATGGAAGGAGCGATTGTGTCAACATTAGGCATGGTTCTGCCCTCATTTTTAATCATCATTGTTATTTCTGTCTTCTTTTATCGGGTGAGGGATAGTCAATGGATTAAAACGTTATTTTATGGTTTGCGGCCAGTGATTACAGGCTTGATTGCCTATGCTGCGATTCGTTTTGGCTTAAATAGCGTGGAACATGCTTTTATTACTTGGCAGACCCTTGGCATGTTGATCATTGTATTCGCTGCACTTTATGGTTTAATGAAATATAAGCTGCATCCGCTCACCATTATCGTTGCTTCTGGCATTCTTGGGGTAGCTTTTTTTTAGACAGAGCCGGGACGATTCCAGATTGGAGGTAAATCATGTCAGAGAATATACGGGCATGTTGTTCAGCTAGTCGAAATCAAGTCGCGAAACAAGAATCTATTGATGTTTGTAAGGAGAACACAACGGTTCAAGGAGTAACAGGGGAAAAAGATTTCTCGGACATGATCCTTATCCCTGGAGGCACTTTTCTTATGGGGACGGATGATAAGGAAGGGTTCCCCGCAGATGGAGAAGGGCCGACTAGGAAGGTTACCTTATCTTCCTTTTTGATGGATGTAACGGCGGTTACGAACAAGCAGTTTGCTGCTTTTATCAAGGAAACAAACTATGTTACAGATGCGGAACGTTTTGGATGGTCTTACGTGTTTCATTCTTTTGTTTCCATGGAGACAGGGAAAAAGGTGACCCAAGTAGCCACTCAAACCCCCTGGTGGTGGGTGGTGGAGGGAGCGGATTGGTGTCATCCTGAAGGTCCGGATTCCCATGTAGATGAACGACTTGATCATCCGGCTATTCACCTATCATGGCATGATGCGGATGCATATTGTCGCTGGGCTGGTAAACGTCTGCCTACGGAAGCGGAGTGGGAGTATGCCGCACGAGGAGGACTGGTTCAGAAACGGTATCCTTGGGGGGATGAATTAAAACCAGGCGGAGAGCATCGCTGTAATATATGGCAGGGAAAGTTTCCCGATAAAAATCATGCCAGCGATGGTTTTGCAGGTACCGCACCTGTAAGTTCCTATCTGCCTAACGGCTATGGTCTTTATAATATGTCAGGAAACGTGTGGGAATGGTGCGCGGATTGGTTTACTAAGGACTATCATTTATCTTCCGAATCCGTGAATCCGAAAGGTCCAGTAAGTGGTGTCGCAAGATCGATGCGCGGAGGATCATATTTGTGCCATAAATCTTACTGCAACCGTTATCGGGTGGCGGCTAGAAGCAAAAATACTCCAGACAGCTCTGCCGGAAATATTGGCTTTCGATGTACGGCTGATTATACAAGTTAAAGCACTTTTACGACTACTACATAAGAAGGAGGAACTTCCTTGTCCTCTATCATCCATAGTCAGTTTGACATCAACGTGCTGGACGTCCTAAAGATTCAATATCAGAAGCGGATCCTGTTCGATTATGTCCAGTCTTGTTATACCGTCTCTTATATCCAAAAAGGTGAGGTATTGACGACATCCTCCGAAGGAGAATATGTTGCTTCTGCCGGAGATGTGATGATCCACCGTCCTAACGAGCCTTTTAATGTGATCTCCAAAACGGATGGCGTACATTATCTGTTTAATATTAACGCTAAAGTTAAAGACGGAGATGACTTCTTTAAGTTATTCCCTTTAGGCAAGGTGATTCGGGTCCGGGATCGAAGCGAATATGAGCGGAGGTTTGACGAGTTGCGAAGCCTGTGGTTGCAGGAGGAAGATGATTTCAGGAATGTTCAGGTCGGTTCATTGGCATTTTTTCTTCTTTATGAAATTATGGAGAGTACCAAGCTTGGCGGGCGACGTTCTTCACGAGATCCCTTTATCACGGACCGCTTTAATGAAGCGTTGCAATACATGGAGGAGAGGCTTGATCAGGAGATTAGTAGAGAGGAGCTTTCCAAGCTCTATCATATGAATCCTGTTTATTTTAGCCGGGCATTTCAGAAAATATATAAACTGACACCCATGCAAATGCTGCGAAAATTGCGGCTGCAGCAAGCTAAACAAATGCTGGAATATACGGATTTTACAATCGAGCATATCTCCCAGAGATGTGGTTATTATGATGCTTCACACTTCAGCAAGGTATTTCGTGGCGAATACGGCAAGGGGCCGGCAGAGTACCGGAAAAGTATCGAATTTACAAAAACAAACATCGCTACTCCATAGCGGAGCTTTCCATATTCATTTACTCTTATGAGCATGAGCAGATCATTCTAAGCTGCCCGAATCGAGCGTAACCATTTCGATGAAAAGGAAAGGCAGGGAATAACTCATGAGAATCTTGTATTTGGATTTGGATTCGCTTCGCCCGGACCATCTGGGATGTTATGGCTATCATCGGAATACCTCCCCGAATATCGATTCAATCGCAAAAGAAGGTGTCACCTTTACCAACTACTATTGTTCAGATGCTCCTTGCCTGCCGTCTCGTTCTGCTTTAATGTCCGGGCGATTTGGCATTCATAATGGGATTGTAGGGCATGGCGGAACCGCTGCTGATATGCGTAGAGAAGGAGCAAAACGTGAATTCAATGACCGGTTGGGGATGGAGAGCCTTCCGGCTATATTAAGGCAAGCTGCGATGAAAACTGCATCGATCAGCACCTTCTCCGAACGACACTCGGCTTGGACCTTTAACGCCGGGTTCCTAGAAGTATTTAATGTTGGTGGCAGAGGGCATGAGACGGCAGAGCAGGTGCTTCCAGTGGCACTTAAATGGCTTGAGGATAATGGGGAGTCCGAAAATTGGTTTCTGCACCTGAATTTCTGGGATCCGCATACACCTTATCGTACACCTGAGAGCTACGGTAATCCGTTCGAGAAGGAGCCTTTACCCGATTGGATCACGGAAGACGTGTTTGAGCTTCACCGAAATAAGAAGGGGCAGCATAGTATTGAAGATATGAATGCGCTCGCGAAATCGCATTATCAGCTGCATTTCAGGCATCAGCAGGAGATAGAGAACCGTGATGACCTGCGTGTTATCTTTGACAACTATGATGCTGGAGTTAAGTATCTGGACGAGCATCTCGGAAAAGTTTTTTCTAAGCTGAGAGAACTTGGCGTGATGGAAGATACGGCTATCTTGATCTCTGCGGATCATGGAGAGAGTCTGGGTGAACTAGGAATTTACTCCGAACATGGCACAGCAGACGAGGCGACTTGCCGTATTCCGATGATTGTTCGCTGGCCAGGGGGCAAGAAGGGAATCGTGGAGGAGGGGCTACATTATCACCTTGATCTAGGACCTACATTAGCAAGCCTTTTGAATTTGAAAGCGGCTGCTTCTTGGGATGGTGAAAGTTATGCAGGTACCATTCTGGAGGGGGATTTGGGAGGGCGTGAGTATCTCGTAATCTCACAATGTGCGCATGTGTGTCAACGCAGCGTTCGGTTTGCGGATTGGTTATATATACGTACCTATCATGACGGACACCATGGATTCGCGCAAGAAATGCTGTTTGATTTGAAGCATGATCCTTATGAACAACATAATCTTGCCGAAGTGCGTAAAGACGTTTGTATGGAGGCTGTCTATCTGTTGAATGAATGGCATGATAATATGATGGGCTCCATGGATTGTGATATCGATCCATTATGGACGGTACTTATGGAAGGTGGACCCTACCATGCCAAAGAGTATCTGAGCTCATCCTTATAGGATGCTTAATAATATCCTAGTAAATGCGACGAATGAAAGACATACGAAATGGAGGTTGCCCTGAATGGGCAACCTCCCTATTTATGTTCTCGCTTTTTGTGGATCTATTAAAGATCCGGGAAGCCTCAAAACGGTCTTCGTCCCGCTACCCTCCTTACTATACAGCAGAACGCCGCAAGGATCGCCATACTTAAGATTTAGACGATTATTGACATTTAGGAGACCGATATGATCTCCTGATTCTATATTCTTACCAGCCAGCAACTCCGTAAGTTGTTCCAGTCTTGTTGTATCGATGCCTACACCATTATCTTCTACCACGATTTCAAGTAGCCCCGCTTCGTTTTTCTCTACGGAGATCAGCAAAATTCCTTGTCCTTGTGCCTCAAGCCCATGACCAAGCGCATTTTCAACAATAGGTTGAAGGATCATTTTAGGCACGGGAATGTGTAACCATTCCTGGGGACACAATAGCTTGTAAGTAAATTTGTCCGGGAAACGGCCTTGGTAAATCCTCACACAAGATTCCGCGATTTTCAGCTCTTCCCCAAGAGTTACCTCCTCTTTGCCTTTGATGCTGTACTTGAGCATTGTGCTTAAGGCGGTAGTCATCTCGAAGATATCCCGATTTCCTTTTACGATCGCAACGCCCTTGATTGTATCTAAAGTATTGCTTAAGAAATGCGGATTAATTTGACTTTGTAAATACGAATATTCCGCCCGCTGCTTTTCCAGATCGGTCAGATAAAGTTGAGTTGAAGCATCGATTAATTGGTCCGTCAAATCGTGGATCCGTGTGGTCATATCGTTGAACTGTCGGGAGATGATTTCAATCTCAGCATAGCCCTTTAAATCGACCTTGTTGTTCAATATCCCCAGACTTCCGCCCTTTAATTGATTCATATAGCGCATAAGTCTAGACAACGGCCTTAAGAGATTCATCATAAGCACAGAATAAGGAATAGAGACGACCAGCAAGATTAAGGCTAGAAGAGCATAGCTGACCTTCTTCAATTTCTCCAGTTCTTTCATTAAATTATGGACAGGAACAGCGGTTATGATTTTTCCAGAGATCTCCGGTAAGCTAAAGGACTGAATGGCATATTTCTTTCCATGAACTGTCTCGACGATGGACTCTCCATCCCTTCCAGTTGCCCGAGTTTGAAACTGCTGGAGCATATCCTCCGGCTCATTGCTATTAGAGTAGATCATGCCTTTATCATCCATCATAAAAAAGCTGGTTCCGACCAATCGGGGATACTCAGAAATTTCAGTTTGAATGGCCTTCATATCTACAATAACTGCGAGATAGCCAATTTTTTCACCATATAGGGACGTGTCACCTGAAGCGAAGATGTTCATCCCGAAAAGCAGTTTTCTCTTGTCGATGACTTTGTCTGGAGGACTGTATCCGCGATAATGAACGATTCCATCCTCCTCAGCTGTTTTCATAAGATCGATAGCATATTTTGTTCTTCCTGCTAAGGAAATACGTGTGTTTGAGCTGCCGATAACAATAATATCTAAGATATCCGTGTTCATATTTCGGGCGATGCTCAACAATCCTTCAACTTTTTGGGATAGATCGTAGACTCGAAGCTTATCATTCTCGACTAGGAACTTTTGGACGGTCGAATCGTAACCCACATTCATCATCATGGAAGAAACGTTGGCATAGTTGTCAGAAATCCGTTGCTTGAGGAGGGAGACCAGCTCTGTATTGTATTGCGTATTTTGATTAATGATAGTTTCGCTTGATAGTTGGTAGACTCGTGAAACGATGATTGGGATAATGGCAACAATAAATAACCCGAATAGCAAAACCTGAGTTCGGATGGATAGTCTCTTAAATGTCTTCATTGTTTTGTTCCCTATATTGTGTAGGTGTCATTTTGAGATGCCGTTTAAAAATTCGTGTGAAATAGAAATAATCCTGAAAACCGCATTTCTCACCGATTTGGTAAATGGAAAGGTTGGTTTTGATCAGCGTTTTACAAGCGTATTCAATTCGTAAACGACTGATATGTTCGATGATGGTCTCGCCGACCTCTTTTTTGAATAATTGGCATAAATAATTTGGACTTAAAAAAAACTGATTGGCTAAATGCTGGATCGAAATTTCTTGATTGAAATGGTTGCGGATGTATAACATGATTTCTTTGACTTTGTGGTTTGAGATTCGTGAAATATCAGTTTCGTTTCTGTTCATAAAAATATCAAGTGTCATAAGAATCAGATCATCAATCATAGCTTCAGCCGTGCCGTACCGATAATAGAGCTGTTCATATCCTTCAAAAAAACGGCCGCTAACCCGAGTCCCTTCCCGAGGAAATAAGTAGAGGATCGATGTATAGAGCAAATAGGCTTCTTTAATGGTGAACGTTCCCTCTTTGAATAATTTCTTTATCGATTCCATGGCTGCTATGAAACCGAGCCGGTCTTTATTATGAAGAATCCGGGAAATCTCTTTGAGTTTCTCGTCGATCGTTATTTCCTGCTGTGGATTCACCCGGTAACATCCGGGCATCCCCGTTGCGAACATACTGAAAGCAGCATGAGAGGCGGACTCTAAAGACGCATCCAATTGGTGTATATCCGAAATAGGAGGACCGATCCCGACTCCGCATTCTTGTACAACTTCTGTTTGTTCAAGACCCTGGAGGAAGACTTCGTATTGGCACTCTTCCAATAAGTAACCATACCGACGGCGGCTCATTGGGAAACACAGGGAAGAGAACTGCCTGACATCTACAGGTGAACTTAACCCTTGGATAACAATGGGGATATGAGGGGTATCTTTCGACAAGGGTATTTTCTTCTCATCCAACCATAAGTTAATTCGTTCAAGATCTCCGGAACAAACCGCTTCATAAAGTTCGAAGTCGTGGATAGGTTGTTCTTTAACTGTCTTGGAATCGTGTTGCTGGGCTATTCGGTTGAGCATACCTTCAATTTCTTCGATTTCAAAGGGTTTGAGACAATATCCGAAAGTACCATAATTCATTGCTTTTTGTGCATAAGCGAACTCGGCATGTCCGCTGAGTACGATAAAGATCGTATCAGGCGCGATGGCCTTGCCACGTTGAATGAGCTCTAGTCCATTCATAACAGGCATCTTGATATCTGTTAGAACAAGGGTGGGGCGAAGCGATTGAATTAATTGAAGGGCTTCTTGCCCGTTTTCGGCATCGTCGATCACTTCAAAGCCGTATTTCTTCCAATTCACTCCTGCTTTAATTCCTTCTACAATCCACTTCTCATCATCTGCAATAATTACTGAACGCATAAGTGAATCCCCCTCTCTTTATAGAGCTCTTAGATTTATCCTAGCGATTGTGGACCATGGGGGGTATGGACTATCTTACGCTCACTATGTCCGATATTACGTGCTACAGGAAGGTCTCCCGCAAAGGTGTGAAAAATCCACATGACCGGAGTTGTATTCTCTATACAAGAGAATTTACACTCCCGATATAATTTACCATATAAATCGCTTACAAGCATAACAATCTCATACAGAAAGGTGGGGAGAAGATTGGCTGATTCTGTAACCACTCGAACGCCTAAGCGAAGCTTAAAAACTCTTGCTCCAAAGCAAAGTTTAGGGAAAACGATTTTACAGTACAAGTATTTTTACCTTATGGTTCTACCGGTGTTAATCTGGTACGCCCTCTTCAGCTATGCTCCCATGTACGGTGTAACGCTAGCGTTCAAAACATTTAATTACAGTGAGGGGATTCTGGGCAGTCCTTGGGTTGGATTGGAGAATTTTCAAACGCTGCTGACCGACCCCGATTTTCGCAAGGCGTTTTGGAATACGGTCATTATCAGCTTGATGAAGCTGGTCACTCATTTCCCGATGCCCATTATCCTGGCGATTGTTTTATATGAGTTTTCCAGGACAAAAATGAAGCGGTTTTTTCAGACGATCCTGACGTTCCCGCATTTTATATCGTGGGTTGTACTGTCGGGGATTATTATCAATATTTTAAGCAAAGACGGGATTTATAACCAGATCATCATGCTGTTTGGTGGAGATCCGAATTCTCCTCTTGTCGATGAAAGTGCATTCAGACCCGTTCTGTATATCACGCATGTGTGGCGAGAGATCGGTTGGGATTCAATCATTTACCTGGCGGCTCTGGCAGGGATCAATCCTGAGCTGTTTGAAGCGGCTGAAGTAGACGGAGCGAACCGGTTTCGCCGTTTGCTAAACATCGCATGGCCGGGTTTGAAAAGTACAGTCGCAGTCCTGCTAATCCTTCAAGTTGGACAACTACTAACCCAAGGTTCGAGCTTCGAGCAAATTTTCAACCTGTATAGTTCGCCGGTATATTCGGTTGCCGACACGATCGATACTTACATTTATCGGACTTCATTCACGATTGGAGGAGACTTTGGATATATGACCGCCGTGGGTGTCGTAAAGTCCATTATCAGCCTAATCCTTTTATGGGCGGCCAATACGTTCGCTAAGAAGATGGGCGAGGAAGGACTGTATTAATCTGCAGGAAAAGGGGAGAAGCAAGTGACCGACACAACGTTTAAAAAGAGAAAAAAGTGGAGTGTTTTCGATATCGCCGCATTCGTGGTGCTGGGGCTCCTAGCAATAGTAACATTTTTTCCCTTCTATAATGTTCTTATTATCTCTGTGGCAAAGTTCGAAGCGATTAGTAAAAGCGACTTTTATATTTTTCCGCTTTCGTTTGACCTGTCCGCTTACAAGCTTTTGCTTCAGGATATGAAGTTTTGGACTTCCATCTTTAATTCTGTCATCGTAACAGTGGTTGGCGTGTTGTTCAGCATGACAATCTCTGTGGCGGGAGCTTATGCATTATCCAAGCGGGGTATGCCCGGCAGAAACATAATGCTTAGCTTGATCTTGTTCACTATGTTTTTCAATGGCGGTTTAATTCCTTTTTACTTAGTCGTTAAGGATCTAGGATTCGTAAACAATATACTCGTCATGATCATCCCTGCGGGTCTCAATACGTTTTATCTAATCATTATGAAAAACTATTTCAATACCATTCCAGAAAGCTTGGAAGAATCGGCTAAGCTGGATGGGGCGAATGATCTGTACATTCTTTTCAAAATCATTATTCCAATATCTGCTCCATTCATGGCGACTTTTGCTTTGTTCTATGCTGTGGAAAGATGGAATGAATGGTGGTATGCATTAATTTTTATCAGTGACGCGGCAAAAGCACCCCTTCAGATTTATCTACGGGAGACACTTATTACTTCGAATTCCTTGCTAAGCCAAATGGCACAAACGATGGCCGAGCAGGAGCAGACGGGGAAGGTCTACACACCTGCACTTCAAATGGCAGCGATTGTAGTTTCGAGTATTCCGATTATTGTTGTTTATCCGTTCCTGCAGAAGCATTTTAATAAAGGCATTATGGTGGGTTCAATAAAAGGATAAGAAAGATTTTAAATAGATTAATTCTATCCTAAAATAGTATAAAGGGAGGTTTCAAGCATGCATAGAAAGAAAATAATGACATTGGCATTATGTATAACTTTGTTCGCTTCAGTACTCACGGCTTGCGGTGGAGGCAATAACGGCAAAGGGCAGGCTGGTTCAAACGGTGAAACATCTCCGAATTCTTCTAACTCTACGGATAATCCTTACAAGGATCCAATGACTATTTCTCTTGGGTTTTGGGATGCGGATGCCGAGATTGCTAACCTCGAAAAGGACCCGATCGCTAAACAAGTGTTGGAGAAATTCAACATCACACTAAAACCTGTCAATTTGTCTTGGGATGACTATACCCAGAAGATTCAAATGTGGGCCGCCTCCGGCCAATTGCCAGACATTTTCGCGATCGACGCCGTCGGTACACAATATCAGCGCAAATGGGTGAATCAAGGCGTTGTTAAAGCGCTCCCGGATCTTTCAAAGTATCCGAATCTTGCAAAATACTTCGAATCGCCAGATATTAAAGGATTAGGAGTAGATGGAAAGTATTATACTGTACCTCGCCGGATGTTCCCGAGTGTCGATTGGAGTGCACTGGACCGTATGGTTTTCTATCGTTGGGATCTTGCTCAAAAGGCTGGGATCACCAAAGAACCAGAGACATGGCAAGAGTTTGAAGCCATGCTTGATGCAATCGTAAAGTCGGATCCGGAAGGCAAGCATGTTACTGGTCTTACGACGACAACTACCAAGATGCTGGGCGGATTCTTCTGGTTGTATGGCAACCCGGTTGCTACTAGTGATGGAAGCGGCAGTGATTTTAAATGGATCAAAGAGGATGGAAAGTTTATCCCTGCTGTATTCTCTAAAAATGCGCTGCCAGCGCTGCAAAACATGAAGAATATGTACGAAAAAGGATTGATCGATCCAGACATCGCGCTTGTTAAACCAGCAGAGTCCTATGACAATTTCGTAGCAGGCAAAGCAGCTGCTCTCCTGAGCGGTGGAGGTTTCATAAATTTAAATAGCGATATGTATGAAAAACGCTGGAAAACAGCTTATCCGGATAAGGATATGACGGAGAGCGTGAAGGCGCTCAAGCCGCTTATCGGTCCTGATGGTGAACGTTCACATTCCATCTTTAAAACATACTGGTCAGAAAGCTATTTCAGCAATAAGATTGACGATAAAAAGATGGATCGCATCATGGCACTCTATGATTATGTGTTGTCTCCTGAAGGCAAGGATCTGTTGACTTATGGCATCGAAGGTGTAGATTATAAGCTCGAAAATGGGCAGAAGGTTGTCATTGAAAAGGGTTCGTTAAATGAGAAGTATCCAGCTAGCAGATTTCTGAAGAATTTGGTAGCTTATGAAACTTCAGATAGCTATAACATGGATAACCCGACGATTGCTAACGAAGGAATCCGCAAAGAAGCTGTCGATTACATCGACTGGATTCAGAACAATACAAAGGTGCCAGAATACGACATTCGGTTAACTTATATGTCCACCCCAACAAAGGATAAATTTACTGTGCTTGACCATGATGATTTGCTTAAGATCATGCTTTCTAAAGAACCCGTTGAGAGTTACTGGAATAGCATTGTGAACGATTATAAGGCTAAAGGCCTTGATAAAATGATAGAGGAAGTAAATGAGAAGGCCAAGGAACAAGGTATTGAATAATGGATGGATAGAGAAGATCCGGGCGGAAGTAGCCCGGATCTTCCGTTTAATTATTTGAAGTATGGTTTAGACTGTGCGGCGCTACTAACCGCATACTTATAAGATTGGGAGGGTAAAGTTTATGAAACTTAGCATTCACTTGACCGGGTTAACCGAGAAACAGTTAGCAGCAGTTTCAGAAGTAGCGGGAATATTGAGTATACGAATGGAACGCTCAGGGATACCAGTGAATTGTATTAAGCAAGGGAAGGGCTTTCGAATATCTTACGATGAGGCTCAAGTCATCATTGCGTATGGACAGGAACATCAGTTGATCCGGGCACTCAGCCGATTTCTTGAGAACGTACGCCGTGGAGAACGAGTTGAAATTAATGAACGGCCGGTTTATGAACAGTTAGGCTTCATGGTAGACTGTTCGCGAAATGCGGTTCTTAACTATCAAGGATATAAGGAATTGATCCGGCGTTTAGCGCTTATGGGATATTCAACGGTTCAGTTGTATTCGGAAGACACCTACGAACTGGAGGGATACCCTTATTTCGGCTATTTGCGAGGCCGATATACTGGAGATCAAATTCGGGAGCTGGATCAGTATGCCGCGTTATTTGGCATAGAACTGGTTCCTTGTATTCAGACCCTGGCCCATCTCGGCCAAGCATTGAAATGGCAGGCACATGCACCGCTTGTGGATTTCCAGGATATTCTCCTTATTGATGATCCCAGAACTTATGAGTTAATTGATCGAATGTTTGCTTTTATGTCGGCTCATGTAAGCAGTCGCCGCATAAATATCGGGATGGACGAAGCTCATATGATGGGACTTGGTAAATACCTGGATAAGCATGGGTATCAGGATCGATCTTCATTAATGTTAAAACACTTTAGCACTGTTATGGAGATCGCCAGAAAATATGCTTTCCAGACGATGATGTGGAGCGACATGTTTTTCCGTCTGGCCAGTTCCGGAGAATATTACGATGCTGAAAGTCCAATTAGCCCTGATATTGTAAAGCTGATTCCTGAAGATGTTACCTTGATCTACTGGGATTATTATTCGGAAACGCAGGAGAAATACGACGGGATGTTAAGCAAACATAAGCAGCTGAATGATCATATTGGATTTGCAGGTGGTGCTTGGAAATGGATGGGCTTCGCTCCAAACAATGAATTCAGTCGCCATGTCAGTCTGCTGGCTCATGATAGCTGTGTTAAGCATGGAATTCAAGTAGTGTTGATTACCGCATGGGGAGATAATGGCGCTGAAGCTTCCGTTTTCTCGGTTCTTCCTACCCTTCAACTTTGGGCGGAGCTGAGCTACACGGGATGTTTCGTGGAGAACCATGTCAAAGAAAGATTCAGCAGCTGTGTGCAAGGCAATTATGATGACTTTATGGCACTTGATGCGGCCAACCTGGTTCCGGGTAATTCGGCTCCGGGGGGATGTTCTATCAATCCGGCTAAATACTTGCTTTATCAAGATATTTTGTGTGGTTTGTTTGATCGACATGTTATTCCTAACGCGTATTCGAAGCATTATCAGCAAAGTGCAGAAAAGCTCGAACAGGCGATCACTCGCAATTCGCCTTGGCAATCCTTATTCTCTGTACAAGCCAGCTTGTGTCGCTTGCTCGAAATAAATAGCGAAATCGGGATTTCTATACGCGACGCTTATCATCGGGGGAATTTAGAGGAATTGGCTCACTTTGCCAAGGTGACTTTGCCACAATTATCTGATTTGGCCAGACAATTCATGGACGACTATCGAGTGCAATGGGAGCTGGAAAATAAGGTATTTGGTCTTGATGTTTTTGATCTTCGTATGGGAGGAATGCTTGAGAGAATCAGAACGGCGATTCATCGAATCAATCGTTATGTCGAAGGGAACGTGGAGCAGATTGCTGAATTAGAAGAGGAGCTTCTGACGTTCGACGGTCTTGTTGACGAGGGCGACCCCAGGACGATAAGTGCGAATTTATGGCACACGATTGCAACACCATCCGTGATCGCTGGGGTTTAAGGAGGGGGTGAGGTTATGATTGATACTAATCTGGACCATCAAAAGGGCACAAAGCAGCCCAACCTTTTGCTTATCACCGTAGATCAGATGCGTTTTGATTGCCTGAGCATTATGGGACATCCCGTCGTTGAGACACCCAACCTGGACGCTCTGGCATCAAGGGGGATCTTATTTGAGCACGCTTACTCGGCTACCCCCAGTTGTATTCCCGCCAGGGCTGCTATCATGACAGGAATGGGGCAAAGATCACATGGGCGGGTTGGTTATCGGGATAAGGTTGAATGGAATTACGCCCATACGATTGCCGGAGAGCTTGCTCAAGCTGGTTATCATACGCAGTGTGTTGGCAAGATGCATGTGTATCCTGCACGTAATCTATGTGGATTCCATAATGTGGTGCTTCATGATGGATATCTTCACTACAATCGGGATAAGAGCAAAACGTTACAGGATGAACACTATGATCAAGTGGATGATTATTTGCAGTGGCTGCGAAGACAAACTAATGCTAACTCGGATATCACTGATTTAGGCCTTGATTGCAACGCCTCAACGGTTGCCCGCCCCTGGCACTTGCCGGAAGCGATGCATCCCACGAATTGGTGCGTGACCGAGTCGCTAGACTTTTTGCGAAGAAGGGACCCTGGGAAACCATTTTTCTTATGGTCTTCCTTCGTTCGCCCGCATTCCCCATTGGATCCGCCACAATGTTATCTAGATATGTACAAGGACTTGGAATTTCCCGATCCTCCAATCGGAGACTGGGTGGACGAGAGTGCGGCCTTAAACGGAGCTAAGGATCCAACTTCTTCGTTCACTAATTTGCCAAAGCGCAGATTGGATCGTGCCCGTGCGGCGATTACGCGCTAATTACGCATCTTGACGACCAAATTGGGAGGTTGATCAATGGGCTGCAGGAGTATGGAGTTTTAAATGAAACTTTGATTCTATTTACTTCTGATCATGGTGAAATGATGGGGGATCACCATTACTTCCGCAAATCTCTTCCTTATGAAGGAAGTGCTAAGATTCCTTTCATAGTGTTTGATCCGGGAGAAACGCTTGGACTTCTTGCAGGCTCCCGGCCTGATTCCATTGTAGAGCTTCGCGATATTATGCCCACATTTCTTGAAGCTGCTGGCGTCCAAATACCAGTTCCAGTAGAAGGGCAAAGTGTGTTGCCGCTGTGCAGGGGAGATCAGACATTATGGCGATCTTATATTCATGGGGAACAAGCCTATGGAGAAAAGTCCCACCACTTCTTAACGGATGGAAGAGAGAAATTTATTTGGTATTCTCAGACAGGGGAAGAGCAGTATTTTGATCTAGCGGCAGACCCCTCAGAGAAGATTAATGCGATAGGCTGTACTGATAAATTTGAGCGTATAAAAGAGTGGAGAGAGCGTCTTATTCACGAGCTGGAGGGACGAGAGGAAGGGTTTGTAAACAACGGCGAATGGATTGCCGGACGCCCAATATCTCATATTCTAAAGGCATCCCAATTGGGGAAATAATCATAACATAGGGCAACCAGAACTCACAGGTTGCCCTACGTCTGTTACGGATATAAAGAAAGGTTAGTGAATTTACCAGCTACTCCGGCGTTCAGGCAAAGGGTCCTGATCTTGAATCATTCGATGGACGAGCAATTCAACCATCGAATGGCGAATATCACTATAATCGGGATCTTCAAAACGATTGGAGTTTTCATGAGGATCCTCTTTCAAATCATACAATTCGCCGTAGGTCTCACCTGCGAAAATCACCAGCTTATAACGTGTTGTACGCAAACACTTAGCGTTAATGCCGCGGTCATGAGCAATATAAGCGGTCAGGGCAGAATTGCGCACATGGGACTCTCTTCCAGCCAGCACCTCCATCTGTGACACACCTTGAATTCCGTAGGGAGTTTTGAGACCTGCGGCTGCAAGCAGTGTGGGGACAATATCAACATGTTCCATCAAAGCAGGGACCCGTTGCCCGGAAGCAATCCCAGGACCGCGTACGATCATCGGGATTCGTGTTAACCCTTCATAAAACCACGGCCCCTTGTAAATTAGTCCATGGTCACCGAGCAGTTCTCCATGATCGCTGGTAAAGAGGATGACTACATCATCGTACATTTCTTTTTGACGCCAAGCTTTTATAATACGTCCGATCTGCGCATCAATGAAGGTAATCATCGCATAATAATTTCGGGTGAGCCGTTTCATATGCGCTTCATCAAGAGAATGCTCCTCACCGCCACCAGGCCAATATCCTCCCTGACTCTGACGCAGCAGATGTGGAGGACGAAGATGCACGTCATCTGCTTCTCTGGCTGGAGATGGAATGTCAGTGTCAGCGTACATATCCGCGTAAGCTTTTGGAGGGTCAAAGGGGTGATGTGGATCGACGAAACTGGTCCATAAAAATAGCGGTTGCTCGGTTTTGTGGGCGAGGATAGCATCGATACTCCGTTCAGCAATCCAATAAGTCTGATGCAGCTCCGGAGGGAGTTCGCTCTCCCACACATCGTTTTGAGCATTAGAAGCTCTGTAATGATCCTTGCTGAAACGCTCTGCCACTTCAGGGTTACGCTGTCTAAGCCACTCCATATATTCCCCGATACAATTGTCTTCCGTAATATGATGTTCATCAAATCCGTAGTACGTTCCATCGGAAGCTCTTCCGCGGTCACGATAAGCAGGCTCTTCATATTCTTGTGAAAAGTTCCCCTTCATCTGAGGGCGGAAATGCATCTTTCCTATACCGATGGTTTTATAATCCGCTTTCTTTAAATGATCGCATAAGGTAAGTTCGTCTTCTCTGAGTGTGGTACCGATGTTCCAGGCACCATGAACATGCGGATACCTGCCTGTAAAAATGGAAGAACGTGAAGGCGTGCAAACGGGACTAGCGCAGTAAGCGCCAGTGAAGAGTGTGCCTTCCGAAGCAAGCTGGTCAAGTTCAGGTGTCAGTACGGAAGCGTTTTCGATACCTAGTGCGTCCGCGCGCATTTGATCTGTGGTAATTAACCAAATATGAGTTCTTTTTGACATCCGTAATAACCCCCTATGAATATAGTGTATAGCATCACAAAAGCCCCTAGCAACCAATGAATTCTCCATATATTTCATTAGAATCGTCCATATGGGTTGATATTTTTATTACCTATAATTAAATAGTCTATCTCAATGTTGGAGGAGAAATTATATGCGGAAGTTATCCATATCAGGGGATCATTTTATATTGGACGAACAACCCATCCGGTTGCTTTCTGGTGCGCTTCATTATTTCCGGATCGTTCCGGAATATTGGCAGGATCGTTTGCTGAAGCTGAAGGCTTGTGGATTGAATACTGTTGAAACCTATATTCCTTGGAATTTACACGAACCAGAGGAGGGGAACTTCAATTTTGCTGGATTTGCTGACATCGAGGCTTTCGTTAGACTTGCCGGAGAGCTTGGTTTGCACGTGATTTTGCGGCCAAGTCCTTATATTTGTGCGGAATGGGAATTCGGTGGATTGCCAGCTTGGTTACTTGCGGACAATAACATACAACTGCGTTGTAATGATAACGTCTATTTATCTAAGTTGGATGCCTATTTCGATGAGTTGCTTCCACGTCTGCGGCCCTTGTTAAGCACTAACGGTGGGCCTGTGCTTGCCCTTCAAGTAGAGAACGAATATGGAAGCTTTGGTAGTGATAAGACTTACCTGAATGATCTAAAAGCAGGAATGATCGCCCGCGGCATGGACGTTCTGCTGTTTACTTCAGATGGAGCTGAAGATCATATGCTCCAAGGCGGTATGATTGACGGAGTGTTCGCCACTGTGAATTTTGGTTCACGGGCAAAGGAAGCCTTTGCTAAACTACGTGAATATCAGCCTACGGGACCGTTGATGTGTATGGAATTCTGGAATGGATGGTTTGACCACTGGATGAAACCGCATAATACACGCCCCGAATCTGAAGTAGCGGAGACTTTGGATGAAATGCTGGCTTTAGGAGCCTCTGTTAACTTCTATATGTTCCATGGGGGGACGAATTTTGGATTTATGAATGGGGCAAATCTTTTTGACAAATATGAGCCCATCGTAACCAGCTACGATTATGATACGCTGCTGGACGAATCCGGTAAGCCAACTGCAAAATTCTATGCAGCACGAAAAATAATTGAGAAATACGTAACGTTACCGCCACTGGAATTACCGCCGTTATTAAAGTCACAAGCTTATGGTAAAGTGTTGATGACAGAAGCAGCACCACTGTTCACTCAGTTAGACGTTTTGTCTACCCCAGAACATAGAGCATGTCCCGAGCCAATGGAGAAACTGGGTCAGAATCATGGGTTCATCTTATATTCGACGAGGATCAGTGGACCCCGCAGCAGTATGGAGCTCGTCCTTCAAGAAGTACGTGATCGTGCGCTTGTATTCGCGAATGGGGCCTTTGTCGGTACAGTTGAACGCTGGGATCCGCGAGGAATTCCATTAGAGGTTCCAACGGAGGGACTGCAGATCGACATCCTTGTGGAGAATATGGGGCGTGTAAATTATGGCCCGCTGCTTTGTGATCCAAAAGGCATAACCTGTGGCGTTAGACTCGGCTATCAATTCCTGCATGATTGGACCATTCATTCTTTGCCTTTAACCAATCTTAAGGGATTATCATTCACACCGATAGATTGCGAGCAACGTCAGCAGCCTACTTTTTACCGGGGGAGCTTTCAAGTCAGTAAGCCTGAGGATACTTTTTTGCGGCTGGACGGATGGAGTAAAGGTCAGGTTTTCATAAACGGCTTTAATTTAGGGCGCTACTGGGAGCAGGGTCCAACTAAAACACTATACTTACCAGCGCCGCTTCTGCGTCAAGGTGATAACGAGCTTATCTTATTCGAACTACATGGCGTAATGGAGCCAGTGGTTACTTTTGTAGATACACCGGAGCTCACATGATATTTAACGGTTGAGTAAGTATCATGATTCTATAGTACGGGTCTGATGATTTTTAATATATAATCAAAACAGCCCAACAATTTATAGGAACTGAAAATGCACGATTAGGGTGGGTTAGAGGAGGATTTTAAATGAGCTATGATTTGATGGCATTCGAGACGTCTAAAGCGCCGCAAGAGAGAGCAGCGTTTATGGAGTGGTATGAGCAGCAAGTGCAGTGGTCGGAAGACCATGCCTATAACGATCCATCGGTTTTATCGGAGGCGCTGCAACGCTTTTATAGTGAGTTGTCTGAGCAATTTCCTAATATGAATGTAGAGGACGAGATTTTTGAGGCGATGGAGGAAGCCGGAACGGATAACCGGTTAACTGACTACTCGCTTGGCTCATCCGTCATCTATGCGGCTTTTGCGTATTCCGTAGCTGACGAAGCTTATACGGCGATGCGGGAGTTGGCTATAAAACATAAAGTTGGATTTTTTGATGTAAGCAGCAACGAAGGTGATATTATTTTTCCTTGAAGCAATATGATTTAGAGTGTAGACAGCTGGTTGCTCTCCTAGTTGTGAATGAAGGGGCAACCAGCATGTTTTTTATCTTCTTTACTCTACTACAGACGGAATAATACACTCCTTAATCAGAGGCCAGCGGTCACGAGGCTGAAGTGTGAATTCTGAGGCGATGGTTACGACAAGATCCTTTTCTGGAATGCAGCAAATGACATTACCACCATCACCTAACGCTGAGTAGGTGTAAACCCCGTCTTCTTCGCGTAGCCACCACAAGTAACCGTAATGATTAGGGTTCATCGCTGTTGATTCCTCAATCCATGTCTCCGAAATGATCTGATTTTGCTCCCATTGTCCACGGTTCAAATATAATAAACCAAAACGCGCCATATCGCGTGGAGACAACGTAAGTCCCCATCCTCCTGTGGTGATACGATTTGGGTCTTCCACCCACCCCTTCACATTTACCCCAAACAAATCATCGAACCCAAATGAGCTCATCTCATAATCCGGGATTTCATTCATTCCGATAGGTTTAAATAAACGTTCGTTGGCGAACTCACGGGCACTTTGTCCAGTGCTGCGCGTGATGATGGCAGAAAGCAGATGTGCTCCAGCGGTAGAATATTTGAAATCCCCAATTGTTCCTTGTTGGCCTAGCATATCCAGCGTATATTTTACCCAGTCAGGCTGCATACACATTTGCTCCAGCGGTTCGTGCCAATCTGCAAAAGCATAAGGTGCGGTCATCGTAAGGAGATGGTGCAAGGTGATTTCTTGTTTTTGCGGATCTTGAGCAGCGTTTGGAACATAGTCCGGGAAAAACTCCAGTACCTTTTGATCTGCATTGTTAATAAAGCCAGCATCTATGGCAATGCCTATGAGCGCGGATATGATACTTTTTGTTACAGAGGCCACATGATGTGTGTCATTCGGGCCAGCGCCATTATAATATTTTTCATAAGCGATAGTTCCACTTCTTATCACAACAATCCCGTTGATATTGCTATACTCGGATTTGATCCTTGATTCTAGTTCTGAAAGCAAATCAGCATCCATTCCCAAGTTTGCGGGGGCTGAGATTTGCCAATCTGAAGTTGGATAATTGTTTTTGAGCATGAAAGTAACTCCTTTATGAATTTTTTTTCTTTACTGGAAAATAGACCTCGGTAACCAGATCCTCAGGCACAGCGGCTTGTATCGGGTCCGTTACATATATTTCATAGGGCGAATTCACCATTTCATAACCTTCATTTTCTATCCATTCTCTCAGCTTTGCATAGACCGAGGTCAATTCTGAATAGGCGCCTTTAAGAACAGATCTCGCACAAAGAGCATCAGGCAAATCTCTTGTACCTTTTACAACCTCTTCTATGGGGAGAGCAAACTCTGTATCATTTCCGGCTGGATTATATTCATGGCTGTGATAAATTGTTATTGGCGTACCGAGCAAAGTGAGTTTTTCAGTGGCGATTTTTTCATATAGCCCGCTAAAATAATGTCCATAACCTAGCGCATAGTCATCACTGCTCAACATCTGACGCGTAAAAAGAATATTCATAGGCTGAGTTTCAACAAGCTCTACTTTTATCTCATTCAGGTAGGACATCATGGGGATACCTTTCTCCAAATTTAATACATCACTATTGATTTGTTTTAAGGTGTATTCATAAGTACTTATTTTCTCCTGTATTTCTTTTTTCTTGAGATTAAGGGCTGAGTAGAGCTTCTCTTCTGAATGATCCTGTTCCCATTGCAAAATGTCTCTGATTTCTTCCAGCGAGAAATAATAAGCTTTTAGACGATTGATAAAAAGCATTTTTTTAAGTTGTTTGATGGAGTAATACCTATAACCGTTCTCAGGGTTAATCTCATCGGGATGAATTAATCCGATCTCATCATAATATCGAAGCGTCTTCGTAGAAACTTCGCATATCTTCGAGAATTCTCCAATCGACAGCAAAAAGTCATCTCCTTTTTTCGTTTGAATTAAGCTTCCAAGCTAAAACATCGATGTTTGGTTCTAGATCTACTTAACACCTTACCCTAAGGTCAAAGTCAACAGCAAAATAGTGAACCGATTCCAAGGTTACGACAATATATAGGTAAATGGCCATTCAGAAAGGAGTAGCCAACGGGGCTACCCTTATTTATTAGAGTGTATCATTTTAGCTAAAGCCTTCAAATATTTCCCATAAAACTTCTAGAACATGTTAAGATTTTCACAAGAAAAGATTATAGGAATGGAGAGGAGAACATTTTGTCTAGAAAAAAATACGTATCTTTATTCGTTTTGTTTATCGTCCTGTTATCGGGTTGCGAAAAAAACAATGCCGATATATCCAATAATACAGATGTAGATGTAACTGATGATCAAGAATATAACTTGCTGATTACGAATAACAGTCCGTTATTTTTAAAAAGTGTAGTTGTTACCGTTGATGAAGGAAATGACGTTCAAATTAACTCTTTAATCGACAGTAATATTAAGCATGGTGGGGTAGCAAAGTTCCCCATAGATAATGGAAAGCATTTATTTAAGGTTACACTCAATCCGAAAGATAATTACTCGGTCAGTAAAGAATTTAAGGAAGAATTTAAAGCAGGAGAGATTGTTGAATATCAGATCCTAATAGAACAAAACGAAGTATCTATTCAAAAGATTAAGGATATTAAATAGCAGACTCAATTATAGCAATGAAAAAGCAGGTGGACTTGCCACCTGCTTTACCGATCACCACACTTTAATATAATTTTTGCCCTTATTCAAAAGTGTAAGAGGTCCTAAAGTGCTTTTATTCTCTTTCTTGTTATCCAGAAAATCTGTATCCAGAATTATATTGCTGCCATCCGGATTCTCAAACTCGGCATCCACGATGCGCACCCGCGGCAAAGTCTCAGTTGAATGTACCTCACCTAAGAAGTTAACGAAGCTTTCAGGCAGATCAATAGAAAGGAATCCTTCATCTCCTTGATCTACAATAAAGAAGTCTGGATCAAAGCTTTCCTCAACCAGCTTTACATTCTCTCTTTCGAAAGGTTCAGCACTGTTTAAGTAAGCGTTGTTATTAATAAACATAGGCTGTTCAACGAGTTCAAACTCCTCAAGATCACCGTGTAACTTATGGACATTCTCGATATACTCCGCAAAAGAGGTGGTGTAGTTATTGAAATGTGATGTTCCTACGCCTGTCCATCCGTCTTTTCCAACAATGATATTGTTATAGAACCGATCGTCCCCACCATAAATAAGTGAGAAACCGGCAATTTTTGTACTATGCGGAAGATGATATTGCGTGGACCGATTTAGTACCTTACGATGAACCATCCTGCCGCCGATCAGATTGTTGATATAGGCTCCACCTTGGGCTACATTCTCCAAAGCATGTTTAGCTGTCAAGATATTATGGTCAACAATGTAGGGGCCATGGCTTACTTCTATAAACAAATCCCGGTGATTTTGATAGAACAGATTTTTACTGATTCTTGTCCCTTGGGTCTGCCAATCCAGCCATAAACCTAAAGTACAATCGTGAATCCGGTTATGGTGGATGTGAGTATCGATCGGTGCGTGAAGCTTGATCCCGGCAATTTCGTGGCCCCAGAATTCCCGTTTTATCGCAATGTTGTAAATATGGTTATGATGAATTTCGCTGAAAATACAACCTAAGTGGCCGACGATGGCATTTTGGCCGCAATCATAAATGGTATTATGGCGGATAAGATGTGAACCGATCGATTCTTTGCTCCAGCCCTGACGCTCAGCAGTAAAGACGGATTCAAGCTGATATTGATATCCGGGTTTGTCTTTTCGAATGGTACGGTAATTATGGCCTGTGGAAGCTTCTTTGCCGATACTGATAGCGCTGCATTTTGCATCGTGAATGATATTATTATCAATAATCCAGCCTTTGCTCCAGTTAGTGCCCAGCAGTCCGGGCTGGTCTGCCGTTGGAGGTGCCCAAGGTGTTGCCGCATGCGCCATTTCAAAACCTTTTACAGTAATATAATCAATCCCGGTTTCTTCAGGGTAGAAACAAGATCTGCGTACATTGATTTCTACCAGTTCTTTGTTCGGGTTGGCACCTTGGAAATTAGCGTAAATCGTGGTGTGGTCAGGGCTTACTTTGGCAAACCAAACATAGGTCGTCTGTTTTGGATTTTGGACCGGAACCATCTCATGTGTCCAGAGATCCTTGAACTCCAGCTTTTCGACGGGAGCTGCCAGTTGATCATACTGACTGACCTCATAAAAAGACATGCCATTTAGATATACATCGCCTAAGTGTCTTGTCTCCTCTATAGTGACGAGCCAATCGCCAGACACTTCCTCAACATACGGATTAAAGCTGCCAAAAAACGTGTTCGGCAAGATCACTTTCCAAATATGATTCTCAACCTGCTGCCAATCTTGTATATGTTCAGAGCCTTTTATGACAACCTGCTCGTCTTCAGCGGCTTGATAAATAATTCTTCTTTGTTCGCTTAATCCTTTGTATCTCGGTTTTACCCATTCGCGATATATCCCTTCATGAACGATAACCTTATCCCCAGCCACAGCTGCTGAAGCCGCTTTATTGATGGTTAAAAAAGGATCATGTTGAGTACCTTGACCTTGATCTGAACCAGTTTTTGATACGTGATATTCCATTGTCCTATAACCTCCGCTTGGTTGACTTTATCCAATATTATAGGAAATAACGTTGTTAGTTCTATACTTTATATAGTACACTTTAAGACAAAATTAGTGTTTTCGTGAAGGAGAATCTACTTGTGGCCCTTTTTTGAAAAACATGGTGTCGGCGAAAAAGATTACTTTAAACTCATTCCCTTGAAAAACTATCATTTTCCACTTCATTTTCATCGGGCATTTGAGATTATTTATGTCAACGACGGGCAGTTATCTATCACCATTGACGGGAAAAGCTATCAGGTGCAGAAAAATGATCTGGTTTTTATTTTTCCTAATCAGATGCATGAATTTGAGACGATTGATTTTTCGGAGATTATGGTGATCCTTTTTTCCACAGAATTGATAGGTGATTTTCACATGAATTATAAAAGCTTTATTCCAACTGACAATGTCCTCCATGCTGTGAATGAACCTGATTGTTCAAAGCTGGATTCGATTTATAGCCAGAAAAGTTTCCTGTATGGTGTATGCGCGGGGTTGATCTGTCAGACATCATTTGCTCCGGTCAAACAGTCCCCGCAAACAAAGGTGCTCTATAAAATCCTGCTTTTTGTAGAACAAAATTATTCTGCCGATTGCACATTAAAAGCTGTAGCAAAACATCTGCAATATGATTACCCGTATTTATCAAAGCTGTTTGTCCAGCTGATGAAAATACCCTTCACAGATTACTTGAATCACTATCGGATCTCACACGCATGTTATATATTAAAAAACTCGAATGTGACTATTGGTGAAGTCGCCAACCTTTGCGGCTATAGCAACTTACGGTCATTTCATCGGAATTTTCAGAAAATCACCCATCAATCGCCGAAAGGGTATCGGGTTTCCAATCCGCCTGATAAGAAAATGAACTAGAAGACTTTAAGAGGGTAGGGAAGAGGATAAAAAGAACTCCAAAACCACGAGTATAGTGGTCTTGGAGTTCTTCTTTTTTTATTGTTGCATCATAATTCTGTAAATCAGCATGGCTGCTTCGGCACGTGTGGAATGGGCAGTTGGTGTAAGCTGCTGCTGAGAGTCTCCTTTAATGAGACCTGCTGATACCAGCGCCGCAATATCATTTGCCGCATAATTAGAAATTTGATTATGGTCAGTGTAGCCGTCTAATGCAGAGGAAGAGGTCGTATTCGATTTCCATACCTCTGCAGCCTTCAATGCCCTAGCTGCCATAACAAACATCTCTTGTCTGGAGATGGAATCATGAGGGTGGTAAAGACCGTCGGTTTGGCCCGTAACGACCCCTAATTTCTGAGCAGTCATAAGTCCCTCATAAAAATAATCGTTAGGTGACACATCAGCAAAGCTATTTCCTTCTGCTGCGGATAGACCTAAAGCTCTAACTAATAAAAGTGCGAAATCTGCACGTGTAATAGTCTGTTCGGGTCTAAACTCTGTTTCCGTTACACCATTAATGACACCTTTTGATGTTAGTACTTCTACAATAAACTTCGCCCAATGAGAATCTGTTATATCCCTGAACGTTTTGTGATTGTAAACGGCGGCGTATTGTCCAGATGAATTTGTTGTTGAGAAAATAGCTTGCTTCTTATCTGAATCATAATTCCCGCCTAATACCGGTTGGATGACTCCGTACTCATTGACGTTCCACACTACAATAAAGGTGTTGCTCAATGGAGGTACAGCTTCTAGATAAGGAAGCCCAATTTGTATGGCTGAATTTAAGCTCTCTAATTGAACTGTTGTACCATCCAAAAGTAGCTCGTAATCAATAAGCAAACGTTCACCCAATCGCTTCTTTAAACTTCCTGTTGTATCGACAGATTTGAGGAGCAAAGTAACTGTCTTCACATTGTCCAGTGTCTTCGCCGGGAATAGATTATCCGGAAGTACAAAGGTAGCTAGTGTTGTATTGATCTCAAGCTGCAATGTGGAAGTTCCAACAAGAAATGCAGCGGCAGGGAGAGTGACTTCAAATGAGCTATCATCTGACGATTGTTCCTCTGCAAGCTGAATTCTTAGGATATTATGGCCTGCAGAATTAGGTTTGGCTAAAGCGATAATCTTTTGTAAGGAAGATTCAGTCAATATCGCACTAGTTTTTCCTCCATTCATAGTAGTAGGTATCTCAATCCTTACGCTACCGTCCAAATGGAGTATAGTAGTGGCCGAATCTCCAACCGATGATCCGGGACTGCCTGAGCTCGGGGCAGCCGTCGGACTTGGAGAAGCCGTCGGACTCGGAGAAACAGTCGGACTCGGAGAAGCCGCCGGGCTCGGAGAAGCCGTCGGACTCGGAGAAGCCGTCGGGCTCGGAGAAGCGGTCGGACTCGGAGAAGCCGTCGGACTTGGAGAAGCCGTCGGACTTGGTTCCGGTCCATCAAAAGGAATGAACTTCAAGAAATCGCCCCAGATTATATTCCCGTCGGCATCCCGAGAGTAATTGACTACAGGATTTAAGCTGACAAAGTTAGAATCGGTCAGTTCTAAACCTGATTTATTCGCCGATCGCGTACCGTCAAACATGAAATTATTGTCCGCAGCTAAAGAAGCTGGATATTGGTCTTTTGCAATGTTGGCAGTTCGGTAAGATAAGAAACCGTCAATCGTAAAGTCAGCAGTAATGTGATCATAAGTGGTGAAGCTTATATTGCCACGCATATTGTTAAATCCGATGTTGTTGATGGCGATCACACCTGGATTACTATTGCTTGTAAAACCATAAGCGCCATTACCAAAGGCGATTGAATCGCGAATGGTATGTGTGACATGAATGCCTTCGCCACCAAGCTTGAAGCCATTTTTATCACCGGCACCTACGGTTCCGTCTGTTAAGAACCCATTGTTGAAGGCGGCGCTGTGCTCAATCAGCACTGAACCTATCGCTCCTGAGCCTGCTTTCGTATATAAGTCCCAGCCATCGTCGATATTATTATGCGCCAGACAACCTCTAAAAATATTACCAACACCCGCAGTCAATTTCGCCGCAAAGCCATCGGCATTATTGTCGGATGGATCACGGTTGTCGAAGGAGGTACTGTTGAGAATTAAGTTGTAGGAAGGCCATTCACTGAGTTCTATCGCGGTACCATCTGTTCGGCTGATTTGTAGACCAGTGTCACCATTCGCATAGAAACGGCTATTTTCAACGATGTTATAATTGCCTCCCACTGTAAAGCCCTTGGTATTCCCAGCTGAGCGAGTGAAATCAAGTCCCTTCACATGCCAATAGTTTCCGCTCAAGAGAACGCCTTCTGTTTTTTTGTCAAAATCAAAGATAGGTCTTGCTCCTGGTGCTGCTTCTATATACTTTTTGGCGGAGGCTTTACCATCATTGTACTTTTTAATCTCAAGTGGTGATTTCCGCACATAACGACCCTCAAGCACAATAATATGCTGACCTGGTTTAACGAAATCAATCGCAGTATCGATATAAAGTGGGAGATTGATCGTTCCATCTCCGGAGCTTGATCCGGTGGGCGATACGTAGATCTCATCATCTTCGTTATAACTTTTTAGGGTGACGGTAAAGTTGCTGATAATCTTCTCATAAGAGGTCAAATACTGAGTATCATCTGGTAAAAAAGTAATGCTAAAGTTCGTATCTCCTTGATCAAGAAGTCTCGTGGGAATAGAAAGACGTTTACCAGCTATTGCCTCGATATCCTGAGCGATGATCGTAGAACCTTGCTTCAACGTCACCGTTCCGTTGACATTAGAGCGTACAATCATTTGGTAAGCTGGATCTGAAGTTTTACTTAGTGAAAGAATATTTAAGCTAGGTGTGACGGGAATCGCAGGTGGTTCTATTTTAGGAGAATCTGTAGCTGCTGAAGTGACTGTTAATTGAATATTGCTTACATTAATTGTGGCTAAACGAGCGGCATAGAATCCGACGTACATTTTTGAATCCTGTACGCTAAGAATGTCTGGTGTGAAATGAATAGCTTGCTGGCCATTATTGAGCTGTCCTGTAAAACCACTATTCGTCTTTGCTAACGTTAAATGGTAAGGTGCTGCAGGAACAGTATTGGCAGGTGCCGGACGTTCTTTTTGAAGCATGATGGTTTGAATCCCTTTACTGCCAGTCCCATCCGTTTTTTCAACTCCAGTGCGGACAAAAAGCTGTGTGCCCAGATCGCTTTTCGTCCCACCGCTATAACCACCGAGGGCAGCTATATTGGATGCAAAGACGCTAGAATTTCCTTGTGTGCCGATGACGTCACGTGCCATAATGCCAAAAGATTCTTGCCCGTCATATGGATTTTTTGCAAAAGCCAACACTTGGACATCCGCAGACAGCACGAAATTATCTTCCGAAGCATCTAGCTCGGTGTAATAGAAGGTAATGCCGTCATGATCTTCGGTGACTTTACCGCCGCCTTCCAAAGCGATCAGCTGGGCGGATCCATCCTCGTTGACAATCGTCTGATTGTTAGCAGCTGAAGTGGACTGACCGAATTGAATGCTTTTCCAAATGGGATCCATCTTTTCTTTTACTGTAACGGAATACGTAATGGGCTTAATAGAAGAATCGGTAGGGAGTATACCAATTTCATACACTCCAGCTGCCTGATTGTCGAACTTGGAAGTGTCGAGCGTATAGCTGTTTAGCTTCTCTCTATCTGAATTATCATACACTTTGGATACGAGCAGATTTTTGCTGTCAAAGTTGTCGTTAATAAAAAAGGTAGTTTTAGGATAGCTGGTGACTTCGATGCCAAGTAGTTTTTTAACGTTGACCTTAACTTGAAAAGAGGTTGTTAAGCCTTTATGCGTAATTGTGATTTTTTTATCGCCAGATGTCGTGGTGTCGAGAGGAGAGACTTTGTATTCATTGTTCAACAGCCGAATCTGTGTACCATCACTGTAATGAGCATAAACTACAAGTCCTTCTAGTTTGAGGGAGTCACCGATATAGTAGAGTGTTTGTTTAGGTTCATTTCGAATTTCTAAAGCGGATAACGTCGCTGCTTTTACTTCCACATTAAAGGTCGTTGTGATTGCCGGCGCCTCTGTTGAAGTAACGGATACCGCTGTGGAGCCTGATTGCGTAAATAGATACGGTAATAAATCGCTGACCGGTTGTCCGTTAATGGAGAGGGAATAAAGATCACTGGTCAGTTCTTTGGTCAAGAAGCCGTCATTATAATTGGCAACAAGAACAAGACCTTCTGGATCGAACGTATCCCCTGGATAATATACGGTTTTAGCTGGATAATACTTCACTGATAATGAGGTCATAGATAATGGAACGATTTGCAAAGGAATGCTCACGAAAGCACCGTTGTAGTTAATGGTTATGATATTTTCTCCAACCTTGCTGCTATCAAAGCCTGTAACAATATAATCCGTAGAAGACAAAACTGCCTCACTCTCATCAGAAAAAATAGCCTTAACGACTAATCCAGTCAAATCAAGGGATTCACCAACCAGATAAGTGGTTTTCGTCATTGCGCTGGTATCAGCGGTTAAGCTGGTTACGATTTTGGATTCAAGCTGGATGTCTATGTCACTGAAAGTAACAGTTGCATCTCTAGCTACATAGATTCCGGCAAAAAGAGTATCTGTGAACGTATCGTCCAGTGTTATGATTTCGGTCTGATCACCCACACTTAATCGATAAGTATCTCCTGATTTTTTAATACTTAGCGAATATACAGCTCCTGCGGACGGGGCTTGGATATCGCTAAAAGGATTTAACTTCACTTGGGTGTCTTTTTTATAAAAACCTTTCATTACCTGATCCAAAGCACCCATCGCCGCATAGTTAGAAGTAGTTGTGCTTGTATCTCCGTTCGTCCCAATACTGTCGCGGAGCATAAGACCGAAGGATTTCTGGTTAGGTGTGCTGACAGTGCTATTGCTATTAAAAGCAATCACTGAAGCGGTCGCTTTCAGTTCAAAGTTCGCATCCACCGGAATCTCTTTCGAATAAAAAGATAATCCCTCATCGCTGCTGGAGATTTTGCCGCCGTAGGTCGTCATCGTTACAGAGGTTGGACTTTCAATTATAGGCTCGGGGTTCTTAGTTGGACTAGTGTTGCCTCCGAAGGCGCTGAAGCCCCAAGGTCCTAACTCGATTTGACCTTCTTGACTGAATTGAATATTACGGAACGTAACCGTAGTATTTCTAGCGGTGTAAAGGCCCGCATATTGAATGGAGCCGTCAAAGCTTTCGATCATTTTGATTTCATTACCGATGCGGACAATATACAGATTTCCGGTCTTTTTGATGCTTAATTCGTAATTCTCTCCTTGGGCCGGGCGATTAGCGTTATCAAACACGTACCCAAGTTTCTGTAGGCTTGTATTTTGCAATTTGTGAAGCGCTTTCATTTCTTGATCCAAAGCACCCACGGCGACGTAATCTCCAGAGTAGGCTCCGAATTGGTTATCCCACACATTTCCGCGCAGCATTATTCCGAAGGAAACTTGGTTATTGGCTGTCCAAGCATCCACGTGAGCCGTTGCCTTCAACTCAAAATTAACACTTGGATCAACCTCTTTAAAGTAATACGCGATACCTTCCGTGCTGCCCGATACTTTGCCTCTATCGTTCGAGCTTCGCAGTGTAGCTGATCCATCCGTGTTCTCCGTAATGCCAAAGTTGGCTGCAGTAATCTTGTCTTGCCCCCCAACATCACCAAATACGCTGCCTTGCCATTCACTTTGAATGTTAATCATTCCTTCATAAGGATCAGGTGCTTCCTCTGCAAACATCGATAACGGAAAAGAGGAACACAAAAGCAGGAAGGTTACGAGCATGGCTAACAAACGTTGTTGTTTTCTCAATGATTAAAACCTCTCCTTATATGATCGATTTTGACCAAAGCTAAGCTTGATCATCCGAAATTATACGTTATCACTAAAGCGTACAGCTATAATCAATACGCCATATAACGCTGTTTATGCAGTAGGAGAGGGAGAATCTGAGTTAATGACACCCGGTTTATGCCTTTGCTTCTGCTACTTATGTGGAGTTTTCGGAGCTTGGTGTTGGTGGTTAGCACGCTGGCGTGGTGGTTACGGGCGCCGAAACTGCCGATAAGTACGTTCGCAGTGGAAGTCCGCGATCGTTTGAGCGAAAATTACGCCCGCCATTGGAGTTACGGACCGTAATGCAGCTATTTCAGCTAATTCGCTCATTTTCCCTGAGTTTCGGACTGTATAGCTCTTATTGAGCTGAAAAAGTGTATCTGAGGGGTGCTTTTGAGTAAATAGCTGCAACTGAGTCCGATAGCGTGGCGAAAACGAGGAAATTCAACAAATAAGGGCTGTACGGTCAGAACGTAGGGAGTTGAGTGGTTACAGACTTAGGTATTCTACAAAATGCTTAGTTTGTGGAAAAATCAAAGCCAACACACGGGCTTGGCTGTGGGTAATTCCTTCCGCGGTTGCCGTTACGGACCGTAATGCAGCTATTTCTGCTAATTCGCTCATTTTCCCTGAGTTTCGGACTGCATAGCTCTTAATGAGCTGAAAAAGTGGATTTGAGGGGTGCTTTAGATTAAATAGCTGCAACGGAGTCCGATAGTGTGGTGAAAACGAAGAAAATTGGCAGATAGGGGCTATACGGTCCGAACGTAGGGAGTTCAACTGGCGAGAGTGTATTAATGGATGGCAAACAGATTAAAACTGGCTTACAAAGTGAACCAAATCATCTAAATATTGCTCAACAACAATATGTCGTGGGAAAAAGACTGCGGTCAAATATGTTCTTAATGGTGATGAGGCATTCTTTTTTGAGAGCATAGAGTGATCAGCATCAGGAAGATAGAAGACGGAGAGTAGGTTTTTAGGAATTTTTTCACGGTAAATACGTTCGGTTTCCTCAACATCTACATTTATATCTTGCCCGCCAAGAACTAAGTGGACAGGAGTAGTGAAGTTTTTTAAATCCTCGCTCGCATCTGACTGATAATTTTTAGAGAAAAAACCCCATTTTTCTTTGGAAATTAAATCGTCCGATTGTGCAATTCGCAAGTAACTTTCATATGACGCCTGTTCCTTAAGTAGCAGTAGGATTTGCGCGTTATAATCTTCTCTCTTTTTTATCTCCTTTTCCGAAAAACCTTCTAAAATCATCTCTTGTCTGGTATTGTATTGTCCTTGAGAAATCCATTGAATGGCGGGGGATACAAGAATACTGAAGGCGAGATCAGGCACTTTTTTAACAATCTTGGGAATCACCCAGCCCGCCTGACTTGCTCCCCACAAACCAATAGCTTGAGCATCAATCATAGGTAAGGCTTTAGCCCAGTTAATCGCATATATAGTTTCTTGTGCTCTATCCTCCATGCTTTGCTCTAGCCAGTTCCCTGAGGAACCCCCAATACCTGGTTTGTTAAGAGATAAGGAAGCATATCCGGCAGAGGCGAGCTTTTCCCACAAAGGTTTATATCCATCATCGTAAGTATCATTAACTGGGCCATCCCCATGAACAAAAACTACCAGTCCGACGGTTCCAGAGTAGCTTTCGGGCAGAACTAAGGTTCCTGTTAGTTGACCTTGAGGCGTATCAATTTCAATTTTTTGCTCAGTCATTGAGAAAGAATGTTGCTGTAGTACGAACAAGACCGCTGCAATTAACAACGAAATGGTAATCATCCAGACAGTTAGCTTAATTTTCTTTTTCATTCATTGATCCCCCAGATTGTAGCGATGTTTTTCTTGTCATGTAATGCCAAATAGGCTCTTTAAAAAGTAAATGTCTTACCGCGCTATAGTTAGATTTATGGATCTCAAAGTTCAACTGCTGGTACATATTAATGGCTCGTTTATTCTTGTTAGCAACATGTAGTGTTAATTTTTCAACCTCAGAATGACTGTTTACAAAATCCGCCGCCCAACCCAGCAACTCTTTGCCAATTCCCTTATTACGGTGACTGGACCGAACAGCCAAATGAGCCACATAACACTCTTTTGCTCTAGGTTGATAATCCAAAAAATATAACCCAAGGATTAACTTACAAACATTTAAGTATCCAAATTTCTTGAATAGCTGCAAAAAGGGAGCCCGATTCAGTGGTTTAATTGATCCTTTTTTAAGGGAGAGAGTATCCTGCCATTTTAAGTAGATAGTGCCAACCACTTCTCCGTTTTCATAAGCGATTATTTGTTTAGATGATAAGGAAGTAGAATCTTGTTCCCAAAGTCTTATAAGTAGATCAGCAATTTCATTGTCCTCGAGAGAGAGGAGAGAGTGAAATTTCCCCTGAAATGCATCTACCAATAGCCTGCTTACAGCCTCACGATCTTGTTCCTGGTAATGGGCGATGATAACCTCGTTTGTACTCATTTAGTAGTATCAGCTAGGGCATGCTCGATTTGAATTTGAAGCTCATAATGAAGCTTGTCGTTGTTAAACATGGATAGGTACGATTTCTCCAGAATGATGATTGGTCCCAATACCATGTAGTGATGCCCATTTAAAAAGTGTTCCAGCTTGGCAATTTCATGATCTACATCCTGATCGTCAGCTACAAAAAATGCTTTATAGAGATAGCACCCTTTTTCTAAAAAAATGTCAGGGGCGGGAGTGGTTTCAATGGTTTCAAAGCATAAGGTTACTTGTTCAGAATCGTATACATAATGCAAATCTGTTTCAAATAAATGATGGTTCTGCGGTCTTTTTTCATATAAACTTCGCGCAGTTAGTGTTTCGTTATCCTCTAGCACCAACCACTTTTTCAGATAACGATTGTCCACATGTTTAATTTGATAATCCCCCTCCATGTTGCCATAATCTGCATGTTCTTTTAGTACCTTTTGTATAAATTGTTGCAGCATTATTAATTGGTTTATTTCTGAGTTGATTTTGTTTAGCGATTTCTCTAACAGCTGTTGGTAGTCATTCGTTGCGGATTTATTCATACTTTGGTTAATGGTACTGACAGGGATGTTTAATTTGCGGAGCAACAGGATATGTGCCAATTGATAGATCTCATCGATGCCGTACATCCGGTACTGATTATTGTCTATATAGGATGGAAACAGGATTTCTTTTTCTTCAAAATATCGAATCTGGTGGATAGATACATTCATAAGTTTTGATAGTTCTCCAATTGTAAGGTACGGATTCAAGGGCGGTGCTCCTAACTGTAAGTTATTTGATAAAATAACTATAAACCTTAGGTCAGACCTAAGGTCAAGCGTCGATTAAAATACGGGATAAGCAGAGCACTTTTTTTCTAAATAATGATTAGTAATAGTAATGGGTGGTATTGAAAAAGACTTAGATTTTGGAAGGACAATGCGGGGGTGCAACGGATTAGATTCATGATCATTTTTTTGTATGAGCCTTGCTGGTATGACCTTAGAGTTGCCATTACGGACCGTAATGCAGCTATTCGTACATTTCCGCTCGTATTCCAAAAGTTAGGGACTGCATAGCTCTTATTAGCTGCAAATCGACTCAAAATGGGGTGGTTATGAGCATATAGTTGCAACTGAGTCCGATAGCGTGGCGAAAACGAAGATAATTGGGAAATAAGAGCTATACGGTCCGAACGTAACTTTGTTAATCAAACCAAACTAATCAAAACAAACTAATCAAATCAAATCATCACATTCTAAGCTGATAGCTTCGATTCCGTTCTTTTCCACCGACGATCTCTAGTAGCTGCTGTTCAACTAACTCATGTAAAACACGTCGGGCATGACGATTAGTGACTCTAAGATGATGGGTGAGTTCAACAGGTGTGAAAGGACGCAGAAGACGTCTTGCGAAACGAAGTGTTTCAGCTTCTAACCATGTTAATGAAGAGGGCACGTCTGAAGCCATGAATTTGCCGATGAATGCGAGTACTAGTTGTTGACATAGCTGAGGCTCGTCCGTGATTGAGGGATAGGCGATGGATAGGAAGGTCCAACCGTCTAGCGATAATAAGGAATGGCGTCTACATAAATCTTTGAATCGTCGTACATCAAGATCTCTAGCATGCGGACCGTAGCCTTGAATCTCAATTCCGCCCTTTGCTCCACCTGGCATATAGGCCAGATCAAGATAACGATAACCATTGTTGAAATCGCGCACTTCCCATTCCGGGAACAAGTAGTTGAAGTTTCCTACAGCAGGAAACCATACCGCACGTAGAAATTCGACTGTTCCATAGCCCAACCCTTTTGCAAGAAGCTCCTGTCTGCGGGGATTGTTCTCCTTATCCAAGTTGATCTGTAACCATTCCTCTAGTTGCTGTTCGAATCTGGACATTTTGTGTATCCTCCTTAAGTAATTTTTTTTGAAAAAAGAAAAAGCCGCTCCCATACAATTCCTCCTGAGCTTACCCAGGATAGAGATTGTATAAAAGCGGCGTGTTCTTCACGACCTATAGTTGCTATTATAACGAGTGCTGAGGATTTCTTCAATGAGTTACTGTGTATAAGGATGACGAATCCAAATAGGTTTTAGATGAAGGAAGCTAGCAGGGTGAACGAGCTGAATTTGCTGAAGTTAATAGTTACTCTAAAAGCGGATTCTTCCCCCGCGCGGCCGCATGGCTTTTCTAGGACGATCATCATGTGGTTACTGATCCGCAAAAATGGATTACGTGCTCTGCGCAATATCATTATTCATTTTCGAACGTTGCGGACCGTATTGCAGCTATTCGTACATTTTCGCTCGTATTCCAAAAGTTACGGACTGCATAGCTCTTATTAGCTGCAAATCGACTCAAAATGGGGTAGTTATGAGCGAATAGTTGCAACTGAGTCCGATAGCGTGGCAAAACCCTCATTTTTCAGCAAATAAGGTCTCCTAAGTCCGCATGCGCGCGGTGTAAGTATTCAGAGTTCCCAACGACGTCAGAATTGTCTATCTAGTCCAAGTCGTCAGATTATCCATGTTGTCTATGTCACCAAAGTCATGTAACTCCGGATGAACGGACCGTATTGTAGCTATTCGTACATTTTCGCTCGTATTCCAAAAGTTACGGACTGCAAAGCTCTTATTAGCTGCAAATCGACTCAAAATGGGGTAGTTATGAGCGAATTGTTGCAACTGAGTCCGATAGCGTGGCAAAACCCTCATTTTTCAGCAAATAAGGTCTCCTGAGTCCGCATGCGCCCGGCAGATACATTCGAGTTGCCAAAGTAGCACAAGTCGCCCAACTGGTCCTTTCATTTCGTCAATTAAACTCATCATGCTCATACCGTCGTCCTACTCATCATGCTCATACCGTCGTCCTACTCATCGTGCTCACACCGTCATCCTACTCATCATGGTCATATCAGACCATCTTTTCATACAAGTCCCGCTTTTTCAGAAAAAAATCCTAATAAAGGCCCATTACTTTGTCGAATTGTGAAGGAAATTAGAAAATTTTATAGAATTATCTATGTTCATCTAAACTTTTTACTCTTCAACACGTGTTGCAGGATGGCCCTGGTGATTGCTGCAGCTTTACTCTTCCATAAAAGGGGCCGATACGATGCTCAAAAGGACATTACTTATCTATCTGATTGGTTTAATTTTATTATCTGCGATTCCTCTATCCATTCTTATGGGTCACGATAAACAAGGGAGTCACCTGCAAGTGCAGCATGGAGTCATGGATCTCGCAGCTTGGGATTACGAACAGGATAAGATTATCAAGTTAGACGGTGAATGGGAGTTTTATTGGAATCACTTATTAACTCCTGAGCATTTTAGGGCGGGTAGCGCAGATATACCTGCTTCTTCAGCTTGGATGGAGGTGCCCTCCCGGTGGAACGGCAACATCGTTAATGGAAGCCCTTTACCCGCCTTCGGTTCTGCCACCTATCGGATGGTTCTAAAAAACCTGCCCGTAAGTGGGGTATTCGCCTTGAAAAAAACAAATATCCGCTTTTCAAGCAGGATTTTTGTTAATGGACAGTCAGTTATTGAGGATGGTAATCCTGCTGCTAATGAAGCTGATTATCGGTCAGGAAATATCCCGCAGATTGGGCTTTTTTCGTCTGATAAGGGAGATGTAGAAATCATAATTCAAGTCTCCAACTTCGATTATGTAAATGGGGGCATTCCGGTTTCTTTATCCTTTGGTGAGGAAGCAGCAATGATGGAGGTTCAGCAGAAGAGTACGGCCCGTGAATTTAGCACCGTTGCTATTTTAGGCACACTTGCCCTTATCTTTTTTATCTGCTTTGGGGCAGCGTCCTTATACCGTAAGCAGGATTACTCTTTACTTGTGTTTGCGACTATTTGTTTGCTGTTTGCGATATATCATGGGTTGATCGGTGAGCGTTCACTCTTACTCTTTTTCCCTAAACTTTCGTTCATAATGCTCTACAAAGTAAAGGATATAAGCTCCATCTCCTGCTTTATTGTGCTCGCAATATTTTTTTACCAAATGCACAAAAGCATAATATCTTTAAAATTTACTCAAGCCATAACGATTGTTTTAGGCAGCTTTATAATTCTGGTCGCCATCCTGCCGATTCGTTCTTACACGGTCATTTATCCGTATGTGATTATTTTATATGAGCTGATGTTAATTTGGATGTTATGTAGAGTGGCCACCCTGTATATCAGAAGCGCAGAAGTAAATAGAATCAAATTGCTGCTGATGTTTATGGCGATTCTAGCTATTAATCTATATTCCATAGATATTATTCTGTTTGCTCTATCTATAAAAGAGAACCTTTGGCTCGGACAGTTTTACATTGTGGCTTTTAATATCATCATGATCGTGCTGATTGTTCTACGTTTTTTTGAAGCCTACCATACCATAGACGAGATGAAAAACCAGTTGATTGGGCTGGATAAAATTAAAGATGAATTCCTTTCCAACACCTCACATGAACTAAAAACACCTCTAAATGCCATAGTGAACATTACAGCTACGCTGCTGGATGGGGTTGAGGGTCCAGTTAATGAAAAACAAGCGCAGAATCTAGCGATCGTAATCGGGAGCGGCAGAAGATTAACACATATGGTAAATGAACTACTCGATTATTCCAAAATGAAGTACGGAGACATCACATTATACAAAAGCAAACTGGATTTGAAAGCCGTTGTTGATTCCGTCATTGGCATTCATTCTTTTCTGCTCGGAGAAAAGTCGATCCTGCTCGTTAACAGAGTCGCTTCGAATTTCCCTATGGTGAATGCAGATGGCAATCGCCTGATTCAAATTTTCCACAACTTGGTTGATAATGCGATTAAATTTACGGAACAGGGTGAAATAGAGATTAGTGCCAGAGTTATTCAGGAGTGGGTGGAAGTACGTGTGGCAGACACAGGTTTGGGAATCTCACCGGAAATGCAGGAGCGTATTTTCAAAGCTTTTGAGCAGGTGGATGAGGCGGAGATTCATAGTCATGGTGGAACAGGACTCGGATTAAGTATTACTAAGAAGCTAGTAGAACTGCATGGCGGGAACATAGCTGTGGAATCTACAGTGGGAAAAGGTTCGGTGTTTATTTTTACACTTCCACGGTGGGATAAAGCGGTTAAGCCAATCACGAGACCTACCCTTAAGGCGGTACATTCTTATAAAGAATTAAGTTTCTCCCATGGTGGTTATCCCCTTTATATCAAAGGCGAGATCGATGAGCCCATTTTAGTAGTGGACGATGATTTTGCCAATCTGCAATCTATGATCAATCTGTTTAAGCTAGAGAAATATTCTATTGTGGTTGTTAATCGCGGGCAGATGGCACTTGAGGAGCTAGCGAAAAACACAGATTTTTTTCTGGTGGTACTGGATATTACCATGCCGGACATTTCGGGTTACGAGGTTCTGCAAAAGATTAGAGAGAGATTTACTCCTTTTGAGCTGCCTGTGTTAATGTTGACGGCCAAGAACAGGGTGAGCGATATGAAGATGTCCATGGATAACGGTGCAAATGACTATGTGGGAAAACCTTTTGAAGCTGAAGAGCTAATGGCACGTGTTAAAAGTCTGACCCGATTGAGAGCTTCCGTGAAGACTGCCAAAGACGCCGAAATAGCTTTTTTACGATCCCAGATCAAACCTCATTTCTTATACAATGCTCTGAATTCAATTGCTGAACTATGTGTGGAAGAACCTGAGAAGGCCGAAGAGTTGACACTGCAGCTGTCACAGTATTTGCGAAGCAGCTTTGATTTCAAACAACTGGATTCACTAACGAGTCTGGAGAATGAGATTGAGCTGGTAGAGGCTTATATCAATATTGAAAAAGCACGCTTCGGTGCCAGATTAAATGTGGAATATGATGTGAGAGTTAATACGGATTACCGGATTCCTCCGCTGATTCTACAGCCTTTGGTCGAAAATGCAATAAGGCATGGCCTAATGTCCAATTTGCGGGGTGGCACGGTAAATATATCTGTAAAAGAATTAGAGAATTCGGTGATTAGCTTTATTGTGGAGGATAATGGATCTGGAATGAGTGAGCATAAATTGAAAGAAGTAATGAAGTCAGATGTAGATAAAAGAGGGGTGGGGCTGTGGAATATCAGTCAGCGCATCAAGCTATTATATGGAAAAAATATTCATATTCAAAGTGCTGAAGGATTAGGCACAACGGTATCTTTTGAAATTCCAATACAGCAGCTTAAGCGGATGGGAGGTTAAGGCATGCTGCGAGCGATTATTGTAGATGATGAGGAGTTATCGGTAAAACGCCTGAAGCGGATCTTATCGCAGAGCGGAGAGATTGAAGTCTATGAGACGTTTTTGGATCCAGCGGAAGCCTATGCTTTTGCGAAGGCCAATCCGATAGATGTAGCTTTTTTGGATATTTCTATGCCTGAGACGAATGGGATGAAGCTTTCTAGCCTTTTGCATGAATTGGATGAATCGATAGATGTGGTTTTTGTAACCGGATTTGATGAGTATGCGCTGCAGGCTTTTGACCTAAGTGCAGTGGATTATCTTTTGAAGCCTGTAACTGCGGAGCGGTTGTCTAAGACGTTAGAGAAACTCAAAAAAATGAATCGAAATACAACGGCTGAGCCTACGTTAGAAGTTTTTTTGTTTAATGGTTTAAAAGTGTATCGCAGAACGCAGAACAGAGAGCTAATCAAGCTGAGAAGTCCAAAAACAGAAGAATTATTTGCTTTTCTGGTTAGTAAAGGAACGGTTAGCCGGGAGGAAATTATCGACACGTTGTGGAGCGGATTGGAGCCTGAAAAAGCATGGAAGAATCTGAACTCGACGCTGTATTATATTCGAAAAGCAATCGGCGCCAATTATATAAAAGCAAGCAGGAACGAAATTCATGTAGTAGAGAGCAGCATTTATTGTGATCTGTATGAATTTGAGCGATTGTTAAAGCAAATTAGGCAAACCTCTGAAAGACATGTTGAATGGATGATTCAAGCAGAAGTTTTATACTCAGGAGCATTACTCAAAGGAAAAGCCTATGAATGGGCTAGTAGCAGGACCCGGAGACTCGAGCATGAATATATAGGATTGCTGGAGCTGGCTGCAAGATTTCATTTAGAGCAGAATCAGCAGCATCAAGCACTACATTATTTTGGAGAAATATTAAAATTAGATTCCTTGCGAGAGGACATCTATCATGAAATCATCAACTTATTAATTGAATTAGGGCGAATGAATGAAGCACAGCGGAAATTTGGCCAATTGGAAGAGATGTTGCAGCAAGAGCTCGGAACAACACCTGATCCTAAACTCAAAGCGTTAATGAAACAGAAGTTATTGTAATGGAAGGAACCTTCGAATGGATGGTTATCGAGGGTTCTTTTTTTGTTTATTTTTTGTTTATCTTAATTTTGTATAATACTCTCGATTATTGTCGAATTAATGACATGATTTATGCTAGAGGGGGAAATAGAGTTTGAAGCCATCATTTATGAAAATAGGCATTAGTATTTCTTTATGTACTGGACTTGTGGTGCAGGGGGTGGGTCCTATGCAAACTCCAATCATAAGTGCAAAAGCTAGTTTCGGTTGGATCGAGAATAGCCCAGCTATAATAACGTCCATCAATGAAGATGACTATTCCAACGCAGGGGTTGAGGTAGCCAGCTTTTTGACAGGAAAAGTATCGGATCCAGCGTCAACAGGGATTGCTGTAGTAGCTTTAGATAATACCAAAGGGGCCTGGCAGTATTACAACACGGTGGGAAGAATTTGGTATAATATCGAGCCGGTGTCGAACAGTAATGCTTTTCTGCTGCTGAAATCGGAGAAAATCCGTTTTGTCCCGGCTAAAGACTGGAACGGAACTGCTTCCATTAGCTTTAAGCTATGGGATACAACAGCATCAGGTTATCAAAATTATCAAAAAAATGCGAATACCACAGTATCTGCCGCGTTCAGCTCAGATCCGGGTATAGCCGTAATTACTGTAAATCCAGTGAACGATGCACCTTATCTGACAGAACTAAATGGTGGGGACTATCTTAGTTTTGACGGCAACGGGGATTATGTGACCTTCCCGGATCAACGGATTTATGGGAATTCTTTTACAGTTGAAGGATTTTTGAAGGTAGATGCTTTTCAGACCTGGATGAGATTTTTTGAATCATCGATCGCAGAGCAGAACCACAATATTTTTGTGGGTTTTAACGGCAAACGGATGAATTTCACTGCCTACACTAATAAGGGAGATATTAATGTCACTGAGGATTTCCCGATTTCTAAATGGGTTCATGTCGCGATTGTTTATGATCACAGTCAGAAAAAGGGACGGATTTATTGGGATGGTGTACTTAAGGCAGAAGGGGCTATGGATTTAAGTACTGTAGGCAACGTTGCACGTCCGAATAACTGGCTTGGAAAAAGCACGTGGAGACAGGACGGAGATTATAACGGTGGAATGAGAGACGTGAGGTTCTGGAGTAAAGCCAAGACCCAAAGTGATATTGTTCGAGAAATGAATGTCGACTTGACAGGCTCGGAGCCTAATCTGGCTTTAAACTATAAATTAGCGAATAGCAATGATGGGAATGTCGCTATTAATACTTCTGGTCTTCCCCTTAAGAACGGTACAATTACTGGGGCAACCTGGAAGCAGGACACAGGTTTTATGGGGAATACTACAACCGATAAAAACAAGTCGGTCTCACGATCCTTTAAGGTCCTCGATGTGGATGGAGATGACCTACAAGTATCAGCTACTTCCTCGAATACGCTCTTAATTCCGAATAATGGACTGAAAATAAGTGGAAGTGGTGAGCAACGAACTTTAGAAATAACACCCGCAGCGAATGCTTTTGGCACCAGTGTGATTTCAGTCAAAGTAAGTGATGGAACATTAAACAACACCTACACTTTTAATGTGACGGTAAACAATACGGGGGATGTAATCGTAACCGGAGTGTCTTTGGATAAACCATCACTGAGTTTAACACAAGGAGAAGCAGGGGACACACTTAGTGCCGTAATAACACCTGCTGATGCCACGAACAAAACAGTAAATTGGAGCACTAGTGATGAAACTGTTGCAACCGTTGTAAACGGAGTGGTAACTCCAGTTGGCGTTGGAACAGCGATCATCACGGTAACGACTACTGATGGAAGTTTTACTGCTTCGTCTGTAGTAAATGTAAGTTCTCCAATCCCGCCGGTTGTGAACGTAACTGGTGTGAAGCTAGATCAGGAGACACTGGAATTAACAGCTGGAGAAGCTGATGGACTCCTAAAAGCAACAATAGAGCCTGCCAATGCAACGGATAAAGACGTGATCTGGAGCTCCAGCGATGAGACAGTTGCGACCGTTGTAAACGGAGTGGTAACTCCGGTTGGTGAGGGTACAGCTGTTATTACGGTAACGACGAAAGATGGAAGTTTTAAGGCTTCAACCACAGTAAATGTAAGTGCTCCAATCCCGTCGGTTGTGGACGTAACTGGAGTGAAGCTAGATCAGGAGACACTGGAATTAACAGCTGGAGAAGCTGATGGACTCCTAAAAGCAACAATAGAGCCTGCCAATGCAACGGATAAAGACGTGATCTGGAGCTCTAGCGATGAGACAGTCGCGACCGTTGTGAACGGAGTAGTAACTCCGGTTGGTGAGGGTACAGCAGTTATTACGGTAACGACCAAAGATGGAAGTTTTACGGCTTCAACCACAGTTAGTGTGAGTGCCCCAATCCCTCCCATTGTGGACGTAACTGGAGTGAAGCTAGATCAGGAGACACTGGAATTAACAGCTGGAGAAGCTGATGGAATCCTAAAAGCAACAATAGAGCCTGCCAATGCAACGGATAAAGACGTGATCTGGAGCTCCAGCGATGAGACAGTCGCGACCGTTATAAACGGAGTGGTAACTCCGGTTGGTGAGGGTACAGCTGTTATTACGGTAACGACCAAAGATGGAAGTTTTAAGGCTTCAACCACAGTAAATGTAGCCGCTCCTAAGCCACCTAGCGTTATCGTAACTGGGGTGACTTTAGACCAGACAGAACTTAACTTAACGGTGGGTGAAGGCGACGGTAATCTACAAGTTACAGTAGCACCTGCTAATGCGACAAATAAAGGTGTGATCTGGAGCTCCAGCGATGAGACAGTAGCTAAGGTTGTTTATGGAGTAGTAACTCCGATTGGTGAGGGAACAGCCATCATTACGGTAACGACGAAAGATGGAAGTTATACGGCTTCTACAACCGTCACTGTGAAGGCTCCTGTTAAGCCAGTTACAGCACCAGGAATTCCAACATCTGTAACTGCAACTGCAGAGAATGGTCAAGCAATCATCACCTTTATACCGCCGGTGAACGATGGAGGCAGCGAAATCATAGGATATATTGTAACTGCTAATCCGGGAGGTTTGACGGTTACGGGAACTGGAAGTCCGCTGACAATCAGTGGTTTGACGAATGGAACAAGCTATACCTTCACGATACAGGCAATCAATAAAGCTGGCATCAGCGAATCCTCTGCTGAGTCCAATGCAGTTGTTCCTAGCACTTCATCTGGTGGTGATGTTGTTGTTCCGTGGCAACCAACCCCATCAGCAACTCCGGCACCTGTGGTAAATGATGCTTCCATCCTAATCAATGGTAAAGCGGAAACAGTGGGAACCGCAACGAATGGTAAACGGAATGAGCAAACGTTAACCACCATTGTGTTAGATCAGAAGAAGCTAGAGGACAAGCTCGCCACTGAAGGTAAAGGTACGGTAGTTTCTATCGCTGCAAATAGTAAATCTGATGTTATAGTTGGCGAACTAAACGGACAAATGGTTAAAAATATGCAGGGTAATCAGGCAATTCTTGAGATCAAAACAGGAAATGCGACATTTACACTGCCTGCTCAGCAAATTAATATTGACGCTTTGAACGAGCAAATCGGCAAGTCGGTAGCTTTGCAAGATATTAAGATACAGATTGAAATTAGCGCCCCTACAGCCGATAAAGTTAAAGCTTTAGAAGCAGCTGCGCAAAAAGGATCCTTTTCATTAGTTTCCGCGCCAGTTAATTTTACGGCCAGAGGTATCTACGGAGATAAGAGTATTGAACTTTCCCAATTCAATACGTATGTTAAACGTACCATAGCCATTCCTGAGGGGATGGACCCGAACAAGATTACAACTGGAGTGTATGTTGATTCCGAAGGTTCGGTACACCATGTACCTACTAAAGTGGTTGTAATTGATGGCAAATATTTTGCTACTATCAACAGCTTAAGCGGAGGTACTTACTCCGTAATCTGGCATCCGCTTGAATTTAGTGATGTGGCTAATCACTGGGCAAAAGAGGCAGTGAACGATATGGGCTCTCGATTAGTCATTGAGGGAACAGGTAATGGTCAATTTACTCCGGATCAAGCCATTACCCGTGCAGAGTTTGCGGCGATTGTTGTACGCGGTCTGGGACTTGAGATGGAACAAGCTGCAACACCATTCTCAGATGTAAAGACCACGGATTGGTATAACAGTGCGATCAACACAGCATTTGCTTATCAATTAATCAATGGTTTTGAAGATGGTATGTTCCGCCCTGATGAACATATTACCCGCGAACAAGCGATGTTAATTATCGCCAAAGCGATGAAAATTACAGCGCTACAGACTAAGCTTTCTGTTCAATCGGCTGACGTTTTGTTAGCTCCATTTACAGATAGTAGTGAGGTTTCTAACTGGGCGATCAGTGGAGTTACTGACACTTTGCAGGCAGGCATTATCATGGGAAGAAGCAGTAAAGGGCTTGCTCCAAAAGATGATATGACAAGAGCTGAGGTTGCAGAGATCGTGAAGCGGCTACTTGAAAAGTCAGATTTAATTTAATCTACTAAGCTCCAGAATTGTGATGAAGAAAGAGGATTCGTTCAAAGAACATTGAACGAGTCCTCTTTTCTTTTTATGGTTAGCCAAGCAGGAGAATGGCTAGTTATCCAGAAAAAATAACTTAGATCGTTTATACGATAATTAGAAAAGAGGCGAAATCTATGGAAATAAATCCACTCATTAATGATGTATTTCAGGCAGCAGAATCAGGCCATGTAGAACGGCTGAAAGAAATCCTGGAAGCTCATCCGTACCTTGCGAATATGGAGAATAACGAGGGTCTTACACCGCTTGGTTATGCCGCGCATTTTGGTAAAGTGGAAGCTGTTCAGGTTTTGTTAGACTATGGTGCTGACATTGATGCAATGTCACATTCCCAAATCAGCTATATTCCATCCAACACAGCATTACATGCGGCAATTGCTGGTGAGCGAAATATGGAGGTGATCCGGGTTCTTTTGCAACATCAGGCCAAGACCAATATATTTGATAGTGATGGTTATACTTCCTTACATTCTGCTGCTTTTCATACGGATAATGTAGAACTAATAGAGTTGTTAATCGAACATGGCGCCGACATTTCTGCTAAAATTAAAAGTGGTGAATCTGCATGGTCGGTTGCGATTAAGCAGAGTAATCATAATGTTGCAGAATTTCTCCGCGGAAAAGGAGTAGTCTTGAATGAAAATCACAGTGGATGATAAGAATGATTCAACGGTAGCTATAATCTCTGGAGAAGAGATCATTATCAATAATGTAAGGGATGCCTTAGACTTAATGATGAATGTGAAATACCAAGGATGCGATAAAATGCTTCTGAGGAAGGAACAGATTACGGATGATTTTTTCGAGCTAAAGTCTGGAATTGCTGGTGAGATTGCTCAAAAATATACAAACTATCAGATGAGAGTTGCTATCGTAGGAGAATTTACAAGCTATAACAGCAAAAGTCTGAATGATTTTTTTTACGAATGCAATCAAGGCGATAAGATGTTGTTCAAAAGTACTGAAGCTGAGGCTTTAGCAGCCCTTCATTTATGCAAATCGTGGAGATGATCTTGAGAGGAGATATATCATGGATGAAAGTAAAATCACATATGAATCGATCGATGCCTATATTTCCGGGTTTTCGCTTGAGGTTCAGGAAATCCTTAATACGTTAAGAAAGGTGATAAAAGAGGCGGCACCGGAAGCAGAGGAAAAAATAAGCTATCAGATGCCTACTTTTGCATTACACGGAAATTTGGTGCATTTCGCTGCTTATCCCAAGCATATTGGATTCTACCCCACACCAAGTGGAATTAATGCTTTTAAAGATGAATTATCAGGCTATAAAGGTGCTAAAGGTTCCGTTCAATTCCCCATTGATAAGCCTATGCCTTATGAATTAATTAGCAAGATTGTAACCTTCAGAGTCTCTGAGAATCTAAAAAAAGTTGAAGCAAAATAAGGCGTCTACTGGTATGAAATAGAGTTGTACGTCTGGCTAGGGCTGGAAGTGTGTATCCATTGTTGATCTTCTTCTTGAAGCTAGTGAACATTTGGATCCTCTTACGAGGCACTTCTTGCCTTTCTATCCTCATTGCGGACGTCGTACGAATGCCAGTATAATATCCTGGGCATAGTCCCCAAACCCACTTCCGAACAGATTTAATCCTCTTTTATTGAGTGCATCCTCCCGAATTTCAAAACGTACACGAATAGGTTCATTAAACGCCAGCTTTAAAGAGCTGATTGTAGTGGAAGATGAGAGAGAACCATTACAACTGCTGCCCGATTTAGAGACACTCCATGTAGTAAGAGCTCCATATTCAGTTCCACTTCTCCAACGTTCAGGGGTCAGCTTCCCTTTGCGGTTACCGAAATCGGAGGGGCAAGTCCAAGTCCCGACTAACTGGTCATTGATGGATAAGCTGATATCACTGGCCCAATCCTCTCGGAACGAAGGGGCTTCTGAGCATACTTCTGCCGAAATGCGGATTTCATCCAACTCGACGCCTGGAGGCAGGGGGTTGGCAAAATAGTATTCGACATAACCCGCTTCCGCGAACCATAAGAGTGAGGCATCGACTCGTTCAGGCATGTAGAATGCTCTTGGATCATCCTGGGAGCCAATGACGCCACCATCTTTTCCAGCCATCCCACAGGACGGTTGTATGGAGCAGCGGGAGAACATGCCGATGGGCATATGTATTTCCTCGGTTTGATGCAGGCCATCCCCTAGTTTCGAAGGGAGATCGAGATGAATAGAGCGACAGGTAACCGCACAGATTTTTTCGCGATTTGCTCCTTGCGTAGACGAGATAAGATTAACCTGTTCTAATGTCTGCACATTGATAGATATGGTTGGCTGAGCTACACCTAACGTCTCAGCTAATTGACTGACACTCATAGGCTTTTCGCCAAGGGCTTCAAGAATGCGGACGCGGACGTCACCAGACAGTGCTTTAGCTACATCTAAAATGCGTGACGCGGGATAACGTATCGTTTCTTGTGAAATATCATTCATCATATTTGTTCCTTTTCGTTTAGGATGGGTTGAGGTTATTGTACAATGAAGAGTGAGTATTGTAAAATCATAATAAACATTGCGAAAATAATATACTGGTGCTAAAATGGGCTCAACTTCTTATTTTGAAAGGCTGTGCTCGCCAAATGACAACTTCTATATTAGCTTCTGAGACACTTGAGATTCCTCGATCTGAACACCCTCATCCACATTGGCAACGTCAGGAATGGATGAATTTGAATGGGCAATGGTCATTTAACTTTGATCCGAACAACGAAGGTATGAAGGCGTTATGGTACTCCAATCCTGAAATCGCTTACGATTCAATGATCACTGTACCTTTTTCTTGGGTAAGTCCCTTATCCGGAATTGGCTGCGATCAACAAGGAATCGGCTGGTATCGACGCACCGTGAATGGGCAGGCTATCGACCAACAAACACGATTGTTTTTACGTTTTGGGGCAGTAGATTATTCATGTGATGTGTGGATAAATGGAGAACATGTAGGTTCACATCAAGGTGGATATGGTTCATTTGAATTTGATGTTACACCTTACTGGGCAGCTAACAGTGAGAATAATATTGTCGTAAGAGCTGAGGATTCCGATCATGCTTATCAAGCGCGGGGCAAACAAGGATATGGAGAAATCCGTGGAATTTGGCAGCCAGTATGGCTTGAAGCACGCCCCGAAACTTATATGAAAGATGCAAAGTTTGTGACCAGTATAGATGGACAGGTGATTATAACTACAAGAATAAATTCGCATGAAACGGGTTCGGCAGATTTTACGCTGCAATTCGCTGATCATTCCGTTGTTCATACAGAGAAGCTGCAGCTTATAGCAGGGGAGAACGAATGTAAGCTGTCTATCGATATTCCCAATCCGCATTTGTGGAGTCCAGAAACTCCTTATTTATACGAAGGTGAACTGCAGCTTAGTGGATCGTTTGGTACAGATACAGTCAGCACTTATTTCGGAATTCGCGAAATTCAGACTGCCCGCTTTGACGATCGTGATTATCGGTGGATCACCTTAAATGGCAAGCCGATATATTTGAACGGCACTCTTGATCAGTCCTATCACAAGACAGGTTATTTCACCTATCCAACGGATGAAGACATGCGGGATGAAATTTATCTAATGAAACGTTTGGGACTAAACATGGTGCGAATTCATATCAAGCCCGAAGAACCCCGTAAGCTGTATTGGGCGGATAAGCTTGGCATTCTTGTTATGGAAGATATGCCTTGTTTCTGGGGTAATCCAGATGACAAAGCCAGAGCCTCCTATGAGAGTGAAGCCCTTGAGGTGATTGAACGAGATTATAATCATCCATCTATTTTTTCGTGGGTTATGTTCAATGAGACCTGGGGTTTGAAGACAGATGCTCAGAAGGCTGGCCTCACAAGTGATGTACAGCAGCAGAGTAGTTATCTTAAAGAGACACAGGAATGGGTGCGGGAGAAATATCGCTGGGCGAAGCAGCTTGATCCGACTAGAATTGTTGAGGATAACTCGCCTTGTAATTATGATCATGTGGAATCGGATATTAATACATGGCACTTTTACATTAATGGTTACGAGCAGCTGCAAGCCCACATGAATGAGGTTGTAGATAAAACATTCCCAGGGTCGGAGTTTAACTGTATTGGCGGCAACGTACAGTCTGATGCACCTCTAATGAACAGCGAATGCGGCAACGTGTGGGGGATCGAAGGTGGTGCAGGGGACAGTGATTTGGCATGGCATTACCGCTATATGATGAATGAATTCCGGCGGCATGATAAGCTATGTGGATTCGTATTTACAGAATTCCGTGATGTTACGAATGAGTTCAATGGTTATTACCGGCTAGACGGGAGCGATAAGGATTTTGGATATGGGGATTTTGTTCCCGGGATGACGATTGCGGATCTGCATTCCCCAGATTTTATCGTGATAGATGCTCCTCCATGCCAGACAGTAGAAGCAGGGCAGAGTGTTAAAGTACCTTTGCTAGGTTCCAGCTTCGCGGACAGCTATCACGGTCATAATTTGAAGCTGAAATGGGAACTGTGGTACGACAATTTGGGGATTCGGGTCACTGCGCAAAGTGGACATATGTCTGTGAAATGGGATAACTTTGGAAACACTATACTTCCTTCTTTGAACATTACAATGCCTGGTCAGGAGGCGGCTGCAATACTTGCTGTTTCTCTGATTAATGAGAAGGGTGAAGTGATCACGCGGAATTTCATTACTTTCGATGTAAGAGGCGGTAATAACACTGTATTGTTTAAAGGTGAAGGAGAATTTATAAAAATTCCAGTGGGAGCTTATACCGAACATAACTTTAAGCATCAATGGGATGCTATCCAAGGATCTAAGATTAATGGTGCTGGGCAAGGTCATTATGTATATGAGGTTACACTGCCAGATGCAGCAGATAAATCGATGATTGGTGAGATTGAGATCATGTTCGAAGCAAGTGCTAAACGATTGCTGGCGCGGCATGTTGAAGGTACGAAGCTTAATGATATGGGCCTTGATCTTATGCATGGGGCAGATGCGAGGGTGGAATATAATCCGAATACGTATTATATGACGGATGAAGAGCGTCATCCTTCCCGAGTGAACGTTCTGGTGGATGGGCAGCGGATTGGTTCTTTCTATTTACCGGATGATCCGGCTGATAGCAGAGGGATTTTGTCTTGGCATTATCAGCCAATAGCGAATAAGCTGGATGAGGCTGGATCTTACGGCTACCTATGCAAGGCAAGTGTACCGGGGCAGTTAGCAGCGAAGCTGGATCGCAATCGTGTTTTTCGTTTGGAGCTGCAAGCAGAGGACGGCGGGCTAGCTTTGTATGGCCGTAATGCAGGTCGTTATCCACTGGACTTGTTGATTCGTTATCGCTAAATAACCTCGATGTGCAAAAAAAAGCAATCCCAGCTAAGAAGCAGGGATTGCTTTTTTATCGGTACTGCAAGGTATTATTAAAGTTCTTTATCATTAATGCTGTTTAACCAGCTTTCAATCTCCCCAATGACCGAGCTAATGCAGCCATCTTCAAAAGGTGAAGTCAGGCCCGCAAGTTCAACTAGCTTGATAAAGGATTTGCTTCCTCCGGCTTGACATAACTCCAAATAATCACTCCAAGCGGATTTGAAATCTTCATTTGAGCGTTTCCAGAACTGGAAGGCACATAGCTGTGCTAGTGTATAGTCAATGTAATAGAACGGGGAAGCGAAGATATGGCCTTGCTTATGCCAAAATCCACCCTGTTCCAGATAAGCATTACCTTCATAATTGCGGTGCGGCAAATATTTTTTCTCGATTTCTCGCCATGCTTGCTTACGTTCAGCAGGGGTTGCTTCAGGATTGCTGTAAACAAAATGCTGGAATTCATCTACAGTAACTCCGTAAGGAATAAACTGAAGGCTATCTGCCAAATGATTGAAACGGTATTTGTCTGCATCCTCTTCAAAGAACAATTCCATCCATGGCCAAGCAAAAAACTCCATGCTCATGGAATGGATCTCACAGGCTTCATAAGTAGGAAAAGCATATTCGGGTACATTAATATTTCGGCTTTCATACACCTGGAAGGCATGCCCCACTTCATGGGTCAAGACATCAATATCCCCTGAGGTTCCATTGAAATTCGAGAAAATAAAAGGTGCCTGGTATTGGCTGAAGTAAGTACAATAGCCGCCGCCTTGCTTTCCTTTTTTACTTACTAAATCCACTAGATTGTTATCCAACATAAAAGTAAAAAATTCATCAGTTTCCGGAGAGAGCTCTTTGTACATCTTTGATCCGTTAGCTACAATCCAGTCAGGATCTCCTTTAGGAGTGGCGTTGCCAGTCTTGAAGCTGAAGTTCTCGTCATAAAATTTCAAGGCATCCAGGCCTAGACGTTCAGTCTGCCGTTTCTTAAGCTGTTGGGAGACGGGTACGATATGCTCCAGAACTTGTTTGCGGAAGTTGGCTACCATGTCGGCGTTATAATCGGTCCGCATCATCCGGTCATAACCTAGCTCCACAAAGTTGCTGTAACCAAGCTTTTTAGCAATGCGGTCACGGACTTTAACTAGCTCGTCATAGATTCGATCAAATTCACTTTCATGTTCAGACATAAAATCATATCTGGCTTGTGAAGCACGTTTACGCATATCACGGTCCGTGGACAATTCAAAAGGAGTAAGCTGAGTCAGTGTGCGTTCTTCGCCTTCGAATGGAATCTTAGCGGACGCGATAAGCTGAGCGTATTCTGTAGAGAGTTTGTTCTCCAATTGTAAATCTTCGATGATTTCTGGACTAAAAGTACGCAGAGCTACTTCTGCAAGCTGAAGCAGCTGTGTGCCCCATTCTTGTTCGAATTCGGCTCTGTATTTGGAATTGACGAGTGCTTTGTAATAGTCCGTTATGTATTCCTGAACGATAGGCCCAATTTCGTCCATGAATTCCTGTTCAGCCTTGTAGAATTCATCTGTTGTATTGATCGAATGGCGAACGCTAACCAATGTCTGCAGCGTGTCAAACTCATTGCGAAGCTTGTTAATAGCGGTAACGGAAGCCTTTTGCACTTCTAATGGCTCGGTGTCATTGAGATCTTTAAGCAGGTTGTTAAAATCCTGTTTGAACTTCTCTACATCCGGGCGCTCATAGCGATAATCATTAAATTTCATTAACTATTCAACTTCCTTTCTATACCAGATAGTCTCTATTATATATTCTGAACAGCAATTTACGATAGACCTGTGTTAGCTGTTTTTGAATAAAAAAAGAACAAATGGACAAAAGTGTAAAAACTTGTTAGATGAAATACGGTTTGATATTATCTAAGAATATAGTAAAAATGCAATTTATGAGCGCATCCGTACAATGTAATGAAACGAAAATAGGAGGCTCGATATAGATGAAACCCCGGATTACAGTAATAACACTAGGTGTGGACGATCTGGAGAAGGCTTTTATTTTTTACAAGGATGGATTAGGATTCCCGACCAAAGGGATCATTGGGAACGAATTTGAACATGGAGCAGTTGCCTTTCAACAGCTTATCGATTACTTAGCCTTTATTTAACCCGCATTCGCTGAATACGGGTTATCTCTGTTTATATATGAATATTTGTATTTTTCCACTTTACACCATACATCCTTCCTCCCTCTTTTTTTGCAGCAGCAGCACAAATGTCGACAAACTTAATATATCATGATATATTATTATGTATAAGATGAAAAAATTAGAGTCAGGAGATAACGAAAGTCATGAGTGAGACAACATCATCCAAACCGATGTATGAAAAAATATTTGATGAAGTGAAGCAACTTATCCTTAATAAATCTTATGGACAAGGCGAACGGGTTCCCTCTGAGAAAGAACTGGCTGAAGCCTATAATGTTAGTCGGATTACGAGTAAAAAAGCTCTGGAAATGCTCGCCGCGGAACAATTAATTGTGAGAAAACCTGGAAGAGGTTCATTTGTGGCTGATCCAGCAGTCGATTACATGGAATCAGCGATATCTCCGGGGACGGTCTCCGACGGAACTGTTTTCAATTCCTTTAACCATGAGGAAAAGACGATCGGTCTGGTTATTACCGACTTTGGCAACAGCTATGGCACAGGCTTGATTTATGGCATGGAGCAGGCTTCACGTGATAATGATTGTTTTCTGGTTTTAAGAAGAACCTTTGGGGTCCCGGAGAACGAAGAGAAGTCTATTCAGAAGTTGCTCAGCTTAGGTGTAGATGGTCTGATCATTTTTCCGGCTCAAGGCGAATTTTTTAATGCTGAGATTCTAAAATTGGTGATAGGGCGCTTCCCGCTAGTTCTGGTAGATCGCCATTTAAAAGGAGTGGCAGCAGCATCGATCAGTACTGATAATATGCAGGCTGCACTCAAAGGTACGGAGTATTTATTTGATCTCGGGCATACTCACATCTCCTTTCTCTCTCCACCTCCAGCGGATACCACAGCTCTTGAAGAGCGGGTAGAAGGATTTATTCAAGCGCATGCGGAGCGGGGGGTAGCTGTAGACAAGGGATTGTGGGTCAGCGATTTGACCTCAACACTACCGGATTCCTTCAACGATGAGAATATTGAACATGACATTTCACGGCTTATTTCTCATTTGCAAAAGAATCCAACAATAACAGCGCTTTTTGCTGTGGAATATAATATTGCGCTGCTGGCTAGAACTGCGGTCCAACGACTTGGGCTACGGATTCCAGAAGATATTTCGATCATTTGCTTTGATAGTCCGCCAACTCCACTCGGTTCGGGTTATGCATTTACCCATTTACGGCAAAATGAAGAAGAGATGGGGCGACTCGCAGTAGAAAATGTATTGCGAATTATGAACGGGCAAAGTGTGTCCAATAAGATAATGCTGGAAGCTGAGTTGATTTCTGGTGAATCAACAAGCTCTGCTAAACAATCCATCTCTAAATAGAAATTTGGGTTATTATCCAAATTAAACATATATTAGTTGTTATGAAAACCTATCTTTATGGATGGGTTTTTTTATTTATTTTAGAAATATATTTATCTTTATAGATGTATTGATATATTATTATAATAAATAAACATATTGACATACCAATTACATGACAATATACTAATCAATGAAAGCGCTTCAAAGCTCAAAAGAAAAAGGGGGTATTATAACTGAAAGCAACTAGAGAAATACCCGAGTCGATGCAAAAACTGGCATCTAGCGTAAAAGCACAGCTGAGTGATCGTCCGAAATTAGCCGACATGTTCGAGAAATGTATGGCTAACACCTGGAACACAACCTTAAAACGAATGCCAAACGGAAGCACTTTTGTTATTACCGGGGATATTCCAGCGATGTGGCTACGGGATTCCGCCGCACAGGTCAGACCTTTCCTAATCCTTGCCTCCGAAGATGAAGAAATTGCAGACATGATTGAGGGACTTGTACGTAGACAATTTACTTACATCCTGCTTGATCCTTATGCTAACGCATTCAATGAAGAAGAAAGTGGGCATGGTCACCAAGAGGATCTGACAGAGATGAGCCCGGGAGTCTGGGAAAGAAAATATGAAATTGATTCGTTATGTTATCCAATCCAACTGAGTTATCTGCTCTGGAAGAATTCGGGTCGCACAAGTCAGTTTAATGAGTCATTTGTAACGGGCATAGAAAGAATCATAACATTATGGACTACCGAACAGAACCATGAGCGCGATTCAAAATATCTTTTTCAACGGATGAACTGTCCGCCCACGGATACGTTAGCTCGAGAAGGCAAAGGGACGTTGACGGCTTATACCGGAATGACTTGGTCTGGATTTCGTCCTAGTGACGATGCCTGTGAATATGGGTATTTGGTTCCAGCCAATATGTTCGCGGTGGTTGTTTTACGATATGTGTGTGAAATTGCCCGTGAGATTTTAGGTGATCAGGAGCTGGAAAAGAAAGCTAGGAAACTATCTGACCAGCTCAATAAGGGAATAAGTGAGTATGGAATTGTAGAACATCCAGAGTTTGGGACGGTCTATGCCTATGAAGTAGATGGTCTGGGACAGGTGAATATTATGGATGATGCAAATGTACCGAGTCTTCTCTCCATCCCTTATTTGGGTTATGTGACTGCTGATGATCCTATCTATAAAAATACCCGTGAACTTATTTTAAGTAGCACTAATCCCTATTTTTTCGCTGGAAAAGCGGCTGCTGGCATTGGAAGTCCGCATACGCCAAATCGGTATATCTGGCCCATAGCTTTAGCGATACAGGGAATGACATCTGTCAGCATAGAGGAACAGGAGGTCTTACTTCATCTGCTGGAGAAGACGGATGCTGGAACTGGATTTATGCATGAAGGGTTTCATGTGGATAATCCTGATGAATTTACACGTCCATGGTTCTCTTGGGCAAACATGATGTTCTGTGAGCTTGTACTCATGCGCTGTGGTAGGCAAATTAAGCGCGGTTGAGACCAACAAGGTTTTTATAATCGACTCTAAAGGGGATAGAGAACATGAAAAAATGGCTGGTTACCTCCATTGTTTTGGTAATGACTACTACACTTGCTGCGGGCTGCGGTGGTAATAACGGATCTGCGGACAAAGAGACCGGAAACACAAGCAAAGCTGGGAGCAGTACCGGGAAAAAGACAGAGCTTACCTTCTGGGGAGATTGGGGCGGTGAGGGGCAGAAGCAATTCGAGACCATGGTGGATGCTTTTAATAAATCGCAGGATAAAATTCACGTAAAATATGTGCTGCAACAGGATATGATTACGAAATTCCTAACTTCTGCGACCAATGGCGGCACTCCTGATGTACTGTTTTGGGACCGTTGGAGAACTTCACTGTATGCTCCGAAAAATGTACTGCATCCGGTAGATGAATACTTAACGCGTGACGGCATTTCCGAAGATGATTTTTACAGCGAATCGCTACGGGAGCTTTCATACGATGACAAATTATATGGGCTGCCGCTTACGGTAGATGCACGTGCTCTTTTCTATAATAAGAAGCTGCTCGCAGAGGCTGGACTTCAGCCTCCAACAACTTGGGATGAACTAGAGGCAGCGGCTACGAAGCTAACCAAATGGAATGGAAATAAATTGGAGACCGCAGGTTTTTCTATGGGGGATTTGGGACTTTTTAATATGTATCTCCAACAGGCTGGCGGCACCATGCTTACAGAAGATGGAAAGACCAATTTTAATAATGAGCAGGGCAAGCAAGTGCTTGAGTTCTGGGATCGATTGATGAACAAGGATAAGGTATATAAAGTAGGGTTCGAACTTGGACTTGGTGAAGGGCAAGATGCTTTTGTCACAGGTAAAGTGGCTATGCTGTATTCCGGTCCGTGGATGCTCAGCACCTATAACAAATATGGTAAAGATCTGGATTATGGAATCGTTCCTCCTCCGGCCGGACCAAATGGTGATAAAGGCAGTGTCATGGGTGGATTTGGTCTAGTGATTCCAGAAGGCTCCAAACATAAAGAAGAGGCATGGGAGTTCATCAAATGGTGGACAGCGAACAAGGATAACGCGTTGCTCTGGGCTAAGACGAGTCTAAATCTGCCGGGTTATAAGCCATCGATGGAAGATCCATTTTTCAAGGATGATCCAAAGTGGCAGCCGTTTCTGGAAACGCTGGAGTTCGCTAAGGTTCGTCCGAACCACCCTGGTTATTCCGTGATGGAGACTGATGCTTTGGCCCCTAATTTGCAGCTTAACCAGCAAAACAAGATGAGCATTGATGAGACCTTAAAGAAATCACAAGAAGAGGGCGACAAAATGCTGAAGGATAATGAAGTAGTGAAGTAATAAGTAAGACATTTGAAGTGAAGGGAGGTTTCGCCTCCCTTTTGCTTAGGAGGGGGTAGCTGAAATGGCTTCCATCAGAAAGCTAGAGAAACATCAGGCGCGGACGGCTTATCTGTTTATTACACCCACGGTATTGCTGTTTACAGTTTTCACGGTCATCCCCGTGGTAATGGCGCTATATTTAAGCTTTACCAACTACGATGTACTTAGTAGAAACGATTGGATCGGTTTTGATAACTATCGCCGTTTGATAGAGGACAGTTTGTTATGGAAAACATTCCGAAATGTATTTCTGTATTCCATCATTTTCGTTCCATTTAATATTCTGATTTCGCTTCTCCTCGGGATTCTACTTAGTCGATCCTGGCGTGGGGTAAAGTTGTTCCGCACACTGAATTATCTGCCTACCCTTACATCCGCTGTTGCTGCAGCTACGGTATGGATCTGGCTTTTGCATCCTGAATTTGGTTTGGTTAACGGATTGTTGTCTTATGTTGGGATTACAGGTCCGGCTTGGTTATCCGAGACACGAACGGCGATGTTGTCCATTATTATGCTTACCCTCTGGCAGTCGGTAGGTTCTAATATGATTATCTACTTGGCAGGTCTGCAAGGCGTGCCTGACTATTTGTACGAATCTGCACGGCTGGACGGTGCTAATAAGCTGGCTTGTTTCCGGTTTATTACTTGGCCGCAGCTGCGACCAACGACCTTTCTTGTCAGTACGATGTCAATCATTGGTGCGTTGCAGTTGTTCGACCAAGCTTTTGTGCTGACGCAGGGTGGTCCGGCGAATATGACAAAGACCCCGGTTTATCTGATCTATCAGCAGGGCTTTAATCAATTGCAAATGGGGTATGCGTCTGCACAAGCATTTGTGCTTGCTGTGGCGATTCTCATATTCTCACTTATAAACATGCGGATCACAAAGGCGGAGGAGTCCATTGTATAAGCCGGGCTTGCCATGCAGAAGGGGGATAGAGGTATGGATACTAGCGGAAGTTCGTTATTAAAAAGAAGCTTAAGTAAAACTATCTATTATATAGTGTGCATTGTTATTGCCATCGTAATGTTTCTACCTTTTTATTGGAGTGTTCTTACATCCTTGAAGCCTGACGAAGAGATATTCGCCATGCCCATCCGGTGGTTTCCTTCACATTTGACCTTAGAACACTATCGTAAGGCATTTACTACGGTTCCGTTTGCGCTCTATTTCTGGAATTCGCTTGTACTTGCAGTAGCGGGTGTACTGGCGAATCTGTTCTTTGGTTCCATCAGTGGATACGCGTTTGCAAAGTTGAATTTTAAGCTCAATAAGCCAATATTCCGCGTGCTGCTTGCGGCGATGATGATACCAGGCATTGTGACGATGATCCCCACGGTTTATGTTATGCGCCATATTCCTCTTTTTGGAGGCAATGATATTTTTGGTAGCGGGGGTAACGGGCTGATGAACTCATTCTGGGGGATTATTCTTCCGGGTGCTTCAGGAACCTTTGCTGTGTTCTTTATGCGGCAATTCTTTCTCACCTTGCCTAGTGACATGATGGAAATGGCCCGGATCGAAGGCTGTGGAGAGTTTAAAATATTTTGGCGGATTTATTTGCCGTTGACTAAACCAGCGTTGGCTACTTTAAGTATCTTTACCTTCCAAGCGGGCTGGAACAGTTTCTTATGGCCAATGATTGTGCTGAATGATCCCAACAAAGCAACGATTCAAATGGGACTTCAAGCTTTTTCTTATAATTTTCAAACAGACTACGGTCCAATGATGGCTGGTGCGCTAGTAGCGATCTTGCCGATATTGGTGTTGTTTTTAGCGCTTCAGCGTTATTTTGTACAGGGAATAGCCTTTAGTGGTATTAAGGGTTAATGCAACAAAAATCGAACCAGGGAGAGAGTCTATATGAACCAATTGGAGATAGGGATTTGGGAGGTACGGGCGAATCAAGCACAAGCTGCGCTGGATTCATTCTTCTGGAATGAAGCGATCAAAATGTACAATATAGAAACACCTTGTCCAAATGGAGAATGCAACACGATTTTTCATTATTGGTGGATGGCTCATGCTGTGGATGTATTGGTAGATGGACTACAGCGGACTAGAGAGAACTGGTATGCCGAAAGGCTTTCCGCACTTCATGAAGGTCTGCTTCAGCGAAATGGTGGAGTATGGCCAAACGAGTTGTATGATGATATGGAATGGATGGCTCTCGCGTGGCTTCGTGCATATCAAGCAACAGGAGTGGAAGGTTATAAAGATACAGCCCTTCTTTTATGGAATGACATTCAGACAGGCTGGAACGAGCATATGGGCGGTGGGATTGCTTGGCAGAAGTCACAGTTGGATTATAAAAATACACCAGCCAACGCACCGGCAGCTATACTTGCGGCACGCTTATATCAAGCTTTTGGTGAAGCTAGCAATCTTGAATGGGCGTTAAAAATATACAGATGGCAAAAAGAGCATCTGGTAGATCCGGCAACGGGTTTTGTATGGGATGGCATGAATCGCACTGGCAATGGCCAGATCGATAAGGATTGGAAATACTCCTACAATCAAGGCGTCTTCATTGGCGCAGCAGTTGAACTGTACCGTATTACTAAAGAGCAAGAATATTTAGAAGATGCTCACCTAACCTTTGCCGCCGCAGCACATGAACTTGCTGACTCTCAGGGAGGTGTGCTGCCAGATGAAGGGAATGGTGATGCGGGACTGTTTAAAGGGATCCTGATTCGCTATACAGCTGAATGGGTTAAAGCTGATTCTGCAGCAGTTGATGCTGTTGATTTCCTGCGTGCGAATGCAGAATGTCTCTGGGAACAAGGAAAGTCAGAGGACACAGTGTTGTTTGGCACAGATTGGACTTCGTCCACTGCTGGTGTAATTCAGCTCAGCTCCCAGCTTAGTGCGATCAAGCTGCTGGAGAAGATGGCTGAATTAACTAAGGAACAGGTTTGAGGTGAGTTCTTAATGACACAAGCAAAGGAAGCCATAGAAGGGGTCAGTTGGCAGGAAAAGTCCGAGTGGTTCCAACAATGTCTACTACGTAATTATTATAATGCTGAGACTGGGATCATGAACCAATGGTATCCCAGAGAGTACAACGTTGCGGGGGAAAACTTTTATTATTGGTGGCAGGCTCATGTCATTGATATTTTAGTAGATGGTTATGAGCGTAGTGGAGATCCTGTGTATTCCTTGAGAATTAAGGAGCTAAGTCAAAGTCTGCAAGCTTATAACGGGGGGACTTTCAGGCATAATTACTATGATGATATAGAATGGACAGCATTGGCGTTGCTGCGTGCTTATCGGGTTACAGGATATGAAGCCTATTTAAGTGCTGTGCTTGATCTATGGGAGGATATTAAGACGGCTTGGAATGAACAGTTGGGTGGAGGTCTGGCGTGGAAGAAGGATCAGCTCGATTATAAAAACACTCCTGCCAATGCACCTGCCGTTATCCTTGCAGCCCGGTTATATGAACTTTTTCATAAGCAAGAGGATCTGGAGTGGGCATTCCGTATCTATGAATGGAACAAGACATATTTAGTGGATTCTGCGACTGGTTTTGTGTGGGATGGGATGAATAGACGCGGGGATGGCCAGATCGATTACGATTGGGAGTTTACGTACTGTCAGGGAGTGTTTCTAGGCGCTGGCCTAGAGCTTTACAAGAATACGGGTAATGTTCATTACTTAGAAGATGCGAATCGAACGGCTAATACTTGTATTGATCGGTTATGTGATCCGGTTAATCTGATACTGCCTGATGAAGGCATTGATGATACGGGTTTGTTCAAGGGTATTCTGATTCGTTATTTGGTTCAGCTCTGTAAAGAATCTCCTGAAAATATCCGTATTCGCGAGGTCGTATTGGCCAATGCAATGCAGTTATGGGAAAAAGGTCTGGATAAACAACTGGGTCTGTGCAGTTCATCGTGGGAAGTGAAACCGGAGCTTCCGGTTCAGCTGAGCATTCAACTCAGCGGCTTGATGCTGCTGGAGGGTGCGGCGGCACTGGCGAACGAGTAGCATATAAAATATAAAGACACCTCAAGAGAGGTGTCTTTTTGTTGTTTGAATAACTATCTACAATTAGAAGATTCGATGCTTCCAGCCATTTAATTTAGCGATAGCCTCAATATAATAGTAGTCTCCATAGATCAGGGATACATCAATGAAGGAATCGCCACTGCCAGTTCCGTGCAATAAAATCGCTTCATGCTCCGGCTGCTCCCAGGTTGCGTAATTTTCAGTCAGTGAGCGCAGAATTCGCTCCGCTGCATTTGCATATAGACTTTTTTCGCCTAATGGTACGATATCTGCAAGCTCTGATAATCCTGAAGCGGCTATAGAGGCTGCAGAGCTATCTCGAAACATCCGTGTGTCATCCTCTAGGCGGAAATCCCAAAAAGGGACTTGATCCTCGGGTAAAGCAGAGATGAAATAATGTGCGATCCGTTTAGCAGTGTTCAGGAAACGTTCATCTCCAGTGTGGCGATAAGTATTGATGAAGCCGTACAGTCCCCAAGCCGTTCCACGGCTCCAAGAGGATTCAGCCGAGTAGCCTTGACCGCCAAAATTCTCAATATAAGCACCTGTCTCTGCATCAAAAGAAATAATATGTTTGGTGGATCCATCCTCACGTATGCCATATTGCATCGTCGTCTCGGCGTGGTTAATTGCAATATGCTTATAGCGGGGATCACCTGTCACTTTGCTGGCCCAGAACAGCAGGGAGATATTTAACATACAGTCGATAATTACCCAGCCGTATTTATCTTCATTCCATGCGCGGATGAATTTGCCTACAGGATTATAGCGGGCAGCGAGGAAATTCGCCGCTTCAATTCCTCTGCGCAGGGCATCTTCGTCACCTGTAATTGTATGTTTGATTACAGCTGTCGGTAGGAATTGGAATCCCACATCGTGATGCATCTCAACCGTTGGTTTAATAAACCATTCCTCCAAGGTACCGTCCCAATGCCAAGCGGCCTCCTTGTAAAGGTCTTTTCCGGTCATATCATGCATGATCCAGAGGAGTCCAGGCCAGAACCCTGTAGTCCACCAGTCTGAACCGATATCATCAAATTTGCCATCTTTTCCGGCGAAATGCGGGCACTTATCACCGATTTGCTCTATCATACGTTCTACTTTTGTATCGAGTCTACCCATGATCTCTTGCCAATAAGGGTTTGTCATTGTTACTGCCTCCAGTGTATTTAGGATGTTATGAGTATAGCTTTCTAAAGCTCAGGAAAGTTGTGTTTTGATATAAGGAAATGTTTGATTATTGTCATGTTGTAACAGGCTTTTAATCTATACCTGACAAAATACAAACATTTCTGCATAACACATTAAAACTTTATCGGTGTTAGAAGCGATACAATCTAAATGAACAGGAGGATGGTAAAGTGGATGATTTACAAGTATATAAAGCACCTAAAGATTTCCCGGGACGTGAGGATTATAAGGTCAGAGTACGGCAGCCTGAAGGAGAATGGCATAGCTTGTTTATTTACGAGGTTAAGGTAGATATGCATGAGGTACGTCCTGCATCCATGGCTTATTTTGATCTGGAAGGTACAGTAGAAGTTGAAGTCACCTGTCTTTATACGGAGATTGATTGTGTGAACATTGCTCCGGCTTCGCGAGAGGTCACTTACGAACATCATGGAAATACCATTTTGTTTAAGCTAACGGGTCCGCAAAAGTTATCGATTGAGATCAACGGTGATATTTTTCGGAATCTGCATTTATTTGCTAACCCTAAGGAGAAGGATGCCCCTCAACCAGAGGATGCTAATGTCCTAGTAGTCCAACCGGGTATACACCGGAAACCTGATCTTTTACGTCTGCTGGAAAATGCCGCTGCTGATCCTCGTGAAAAGAGGAAGGTGCTTTATTTCGCCCCGGGCACACATTATATAGAAGAAACAGTATTGCCGGTCCCTTCGGAAACCACGGTGTATCTTGCCGGAGGTTCTGTGCTTGTAGGTTCCTTGGTATGCGAGGGAGTTCATGATGTATCCATTCGTGGTCGCGGTGTAATTTATCTTGCGGATTTTCATCGATTCTCGGCCTTTCGAGGGATACGAATTGTTTTTTCACGATCTATAAATGTGGAAGGTATTACCGTGATTGATCCGCCACATTATAGCATTTTCATCGGGCAGTCTGAGCAGATTGTGATTGATAATTTCAAATCGTTTAGCACTCGCGGTTGGTCTGATGGCATTGATATCATGTCTAGTTCTGAGATTAGAATCCGGGATGTTTTTATGCGTAATTCTGATGATTGTATTGCTATCTATGGCTCAAGATGGGATTTTTATGGGGATACCCGCAATATTAGCGTTCATGATTCTATTCTGTGGGCGGATGTTGCTCATCCATTGATGATTGGCACTCATGGTGACCATGAACGGAATGGTGACGTAATTGAGTCTATTGTTTTTGCGAATATTGATATCTTGAATCATCACGAACCGCAAGAGAATTATTGGGGGGCACTGGCGATTAATGCCGGGGATCGAAATAAGGTGTGTAATGTTCTATATGAAAATATACGTGTGGAACGTATTGAGCAGGGGCAGCTAATTGATGTGCGAGTGGTCTATAATAAGGACTACAATCCAGAGCCGGGGACAAGCATCCGGGACATTACATTTCGAGACATCAGCTATAGCGGGAGGGCGAACCCTTCACGAATTTATGGATATGACGAAGAGAGAGCTGTTGAAAATGTGACCTTTGTCAATTTAAGGATCAATGGTGAACTGATGGACGCCCCCCGCCCAGAGCTGATAGATATTAATCATTTTGCTAAAAATATACTCTTCGTTACTGAAAAAAATACGGTTGTGTAGATTAGATCTAATTACTTTTTCTATATTTTAATGGAGTCGTCCCTAGGACTCTTTTGAACAGTTGATTGAAATAAGAGGCATTTGGAAAACCAACAGTGATTCCGATTTGCTCCACAGGCAGGTCTGTCGTTCCTAACAAGCGGCAGGCCTGTTTGATCCGGCGGGCAGTCAGATAATCAACAAGCCTTCCTCCGGTTTCCTGATGAAAGATTCTGGAGATATAGGATTTGGACAAGTGAATCTCCTCAGCCAACTGATCCAGATTAACCTCCTCATGATAATGCTCTTCGATAAAACTCATGATTTTCTCAGAATAGCGCAAGGTTCGCCGTTCTCCTGATTGGAATACATGCTGATCTTCAGTTCCTATACTGCTCAATAATTGAAGAATTAACAGTGAAATGTCTTCGGTATCCTCAGTCAGACTGACTTTTTTATTGTGATTATAATGCTCCAGAATCCACTCCACAGACTCAACGTGGTCCTTAAGATCAAAGGCACAATGTGTATTTTTTCCTTGCCAAAGCGCTGTGAATAAAGCCTTTCTTTTCGCAAAACCCTCCAGCAGGTGCTCAGCAACATGTGGATCAATGTAGAAGATGGTTCGTTCAAAAGGACACTCGGGAGAAACCTCAGAATAGATCCGGTGCAGCTGATAGGGCTGGAAAAAGAATAACATTCCCCTGCGAATATCGTACATCTGCTGATTCACAACAACGTTTCCCTGTCCGCCATACACGAACATGACTTCGCAGCATTGATGCCAGTGATAATAACCTTTGTAATAGTCGTCGGTATATATTTTATAATCCCAAATCAAGGTCTTGTGTTCTTCAAAAACAACAGGTTCGAACAGCTGCTTCATAGGCCCTCCAAGATGACAAAATATAAACATTTTCTTATATCCCATTATAACTTTAATTATTATGAAAGCGATACAATAAATACGTTAAACTATGAAAAATCCGGTAGTGGAGGGTAACATTATGACGCGAAAAATTGTTAATCCGGTGTTGGCAGGTTTTCATCCAGATCCGTCTTTTATTAGAGTAGGGGATGATTATTATATCGCAACATCTACTTTTGAATGGTTTCCAGGTGTAGAAATCCATCATTCCAAGGATCTAGTCCATTGGTATTCCATTTCACGTGTTCTGACAGAAGCCTCACAAGTAGATCTGCGTGGTAACGTAAGTTCTGGTTCCATTTGGGCACCAGCGCTTTCTTATGATCAAGGCGTGTTCTATCTGCTATTTACAGATGTGAAATCTCGCAAAAGTGTATATAAAGATCTGCATAACTATTTAATTACAGCGACTGATATCATGGGTCCGTGGAGTGAGCCGGTTAGACTTAATGGCAGCGGGTTTGATCCATTTTTGTTCCATGATCTGGACGGGACCAAATGGCTGCTTAATATGCGTTGGGATTTCCGTAAAAATCACAATAACTTCTCTGGCATCATTATGCAGGAATATGACCCGGAGACTGGCAAATTAACGGGACCTATCCATGAAATTTATAAAGGGACACCTATCGGAGTGACCGAAGGTCCGCAATTGTACCAGAAGGATGGGTACTATTACTTACTGACAGCTGAAGGGGGCACCGGCATCAACCATATGGTTACCTTAGCTAGAAGCCGAAGCCTCACAGGTCCTTATGAGACTGATCCGGATTTCCCGATTATGACCACGGCGCATGATCTGACCTACCCGTTTCAGCAAGCAGGTCATGGATCGCTCGTAGAGACTCAGAATGGGGACTGGTACATGGCACATTTATGCACACGTCCGATTCCGGGAACGTCAACGATGAATCCGTTAGGCCGGGAAACTGCTATTCAACGCTGTGAATGGACAGAGGATGGCTGGTTGCGATTGGCCCACGGAGGGAAGCTGCCTGCATTGGAGACAGTGGCTCCTGAACTGCCTATATTCACTTTTGAGGAGCTGCCAAACAGAGATGATTTTGATGGAGAGGTTCTTGGATTTCCATACCAAAGCTTGCGTGTGCCCTTTGATGAATCTTGGGTTAGCTTGAAGGAACGCCCAGGGTTTCTTCGTCTGCGCGGTAGAGAGTCGTTAGCTTCACTGCATGATCAGAGCTTAATTGCCCGGCCGATTCAACATTTTGAATGCTCAGCGACAACCTGTCTGGAATTCGAGCCGGATAGCTTCCTGCAAATGGCTGGATTAGTCCTCTATTATGATGACAGTGATTACTATTATTTGCGTGTTACCGCAGATGAGATCCGTGGAACTAGTTTGGGCGTTGTGCTGTGTAGAGGTGGCAAATACGATGAGATTTCCTCTATGCAGCTATCTGTGAAGAATTGGGATCGTTATTATCTAAAGGCGGAAATTCATGGACGTGATCTGTTGTTTTATGCCTCTCCAGATGGGGTGAATTGGACAGCTGTCTGTACTCCCTTAGATTTTGGCACGCTTTCGGATGAATATGGCGGTAAGCTCGGCTTTACCGGTTCCTATGTCGGGGTATGTGCTCAGGATTTGGATCAGCAAGCGAAGCCGGCTTATTTTGACTATTTTGAATATAAAGCTTTATAGGTGTTCGAAAAAACCATAACATTCTTCATATTCTATTTTAGGATAAAATGTTAATTTTTACTTATCTTACATAGAAAGGGATGTTTGTGATTTTGAAAAAGACTTATAAAGTCGCACTAACCTGCACACTCTTGCTGAATCTGGCCCTGTCCTCTGCTGCAATGGCCGCATCCATCGACGTCGACGTGAGTAATTTGAAAGAAGTCCAAACTTCTGGACCGGAAAAGGCTTGGGTTGGAGAATGGAAAGGCGACGATACGATTATTGTGGACACACAAGGAAATGTTACTACTGTTGGAGAACTCAAAGAGTCTTCAAGCTTTGTGCCCCCAGCAGATGACAACCTTATAAATAATGAATTGTTGGCACCGGAGCTAATAACACCTACTTTTGAACCAGATTCTCCGCAAGCAACCCTATCTTCCGCTTATGGTCATGCATGGCCGTATACAGCCGAAAATAGCTATGGAATTAACTGTTATGGTTATGCCTTAAGATTTCCAGGGGCAATCAACCCTGGTGATGGAGACGGGGTCTCAAATGTCAGAGATCCTGCCTATTTTACTAATGTGTATTATACTGCTGGTCTTGTGGTTCAAGATGGCAATACGAATCCTTTATATTTTAAGCCGGGTTGGCGGATACTTCCGGGCCGAACTGCAGCGATTAATTCCGATGAACATCGCATTGCACTTAGAGTGGGGTGGATCGACTCAAATGGGAATGGTAAAGTCGATATTCCTGAGGATAACGTTGATTACCACTTCATGCTTCAAAATAGCTCAGGTTTATGGTCAGAGAAACATGGACATCAACCTTCTCAAAACACAGCAATTTCAGATCCTAGCAATTTCGTCTGGAGCAATGGCTCTCACTATGGTTTTTACAATAGCGTGACCGTTTATATTGCTGCAAAAATATTTTAGAATTTCATAAACATTACGTATGGAATAGCGATAGTCTTTTTTTGAAGATTATGGCTATTCTTTTTTAGTTTCGAATTGTTTATGGGATTATGTATACACTTTTTAACTTTGGTATGATACAATTAAATTGTACACAAATTAAATAAAGGTGGTTATTTTGATGGTATGGGTAGCTAATATTATGGTCGGTGTTGTTGCGTTAATACATATCTATATTGTTTATTTAGAAATGTTCGCTTGGTCAAAGCCAAAAGGGCTTCGAGTTTTTGGAATGACACAGGAAGTTGCGGATGCTTCTAAAACTCTGGCCGCGAATCAAGGGTTATACAATGGATTTTTGGCGGCAGGTTTAATTTGGGGATTGGTTCATCCGAATGTAAATTTCGGCCATCAAATTGAAATCTTCTTCTTGGCAACAGTTATTGTGGCGGCATTATATGGCGGACTGACGGTGAAAAAGTCTATTTTGTTTATGCAAGGTCTTCCAGCCTTAGTTGCATTAATCCTCGTGGTTTCGATTTAAGATAACTTAGAAGTAATCGATTAGGTTTCTACCTCGCGTACATGCGTGGTGGAGCCCTTTTTTGCGTAAGATCAAGAAATTATTGGGAAAGGATATGCGCTGATTTAAATGCAGAAATTATGAATAGGTGTACTAAAGAAACAGCAAAGAAGTGGTAGATTAATATGTTTTAGGTAAAGGTGCGGCCTTTAGATAAGATGAAAGGGGGACTTTAGCAAACCTATTGCATGCTTGTGTGGGCTGAAAGAGTAGACGAAATGGCGTTTAATCTGAAAGTTCTAGACTTTAAAAGTAAAACCTTATCATAAAAAAGAGCTGCTTCCCAGCAGGGATCACCTGTCGGGAAACAGCTCTTTTTATGTGCTGGTTAAATGAGGATCTTATTTAATAGATGCTGTATAAATCGCTTCTACAGATTTGGAGAGGAGCGCGTTAAACTCTTCTTCTGATTGTCCAGCGCTTAGTCCCTGCGATAACGCACGTGAGAAGCTGGCAATCAGCCCTTGATTATGGGCGAGCTTATCGTTTGCTTCTGCTTGTGTGTAACCGCCTGATAAAGCGACAATTCGCAAAACGTGAGGATCATCCATTAATTCGCGGTAGAAATTATTCTCCGTTGGAATGGAGAGCTTAAGCATGACCTTCACGTCTTTGCCCAGCGTAGACAATTGGGCCGATAGTTCTTCTTTTAGCAGCTTCTCTGAAGCTGTTTTATCAGCAGTGTGGATATCAACTTCCGGTTCGATAATAGGAACGAGTCCCGCTGCTAAAATCTGCTTGCCGATTTCAAACTGCTGTTCTACCACCTTTTTTATACCGGCAGGGTTAGCCTCTTTAATCACCGAGCGCATTTTTGTACCGAAGATGTTACGTTCGTTGGCCCGCTTCAGAAGATCATTCAAGCCGGGAATAGGCTTCATTAGTTGTACTCCGTCCTCAGGGTCGGCAAGCCCTTTATCGATTTTCAGGAAAGGCACAATACCTTTTTTCTCCCATAGAAAATCGGCAGTATATTGACCGTCTATAGAACGATCCATTGTGTTCTCAAATAAGATTGCACCCAGTATATGCTTAGAATCAAATGCAGGGCTCTTGATAATGCGCGTTCTCATCTCGTGAACCAACCCATACATTTGATCTTCATTAGAGTAACTGTCCTCTGCAACACCATATTGCAGCAGCGCTTTTGGTGTACTGCCACCACTTTGATCCAAGGCAGCTATAAATCCCTGTCCCGTCCGAATTCGTTCCCATTGCTCCATATTCATGAAAATTCTCCTTCCTTTCGTGAACTGAATGAAAATTCTTATGTTCATTAACTATAACACTTAATGTAGCGGCTCTAAACAAATGGTATTGTAAACTCGGCTGGTAACTAGTCTATTGTGAGGGGATTTGAATCTGCGATATAAGGACTTCCGGATCTGATTGATCCATGGGGATGACGAGGTATCTACGCGTAATGTCACCTGAGTCCGGATTAGCCAAGATAGACGATACTACATCATCGTTCGGACTGTATTGCAGCTATTTGGTGTTTTTGGAGCATTATTCAGAAGTATCGGACCGCAAAGCTCTTATTGCCAAGTTTTTGCTCCAAAGAAGAGTGGATTTGGTCGAATAGCTGCATCCGAGTCCGATAGCAGGGCAACATGGCCTAAATCTGCGAAATAGCGTCTCCTGAGTCCGGACCGTCGATGGCGAGGACGAGTAGCCTCAGCAGACGATTAAGAATCGACATATAGCGTCATCTGAGTCCGGACTAGCCAAGATTGACGATAATACACACCGTAACGGACTGTATTGCAGCTATTTAGTGTTTTTGGAGCATTTTTCAGGAGTATCGGACCGCAAAGCTCTTATTGCCAAGTTTTTGCTCCAAAGAAGAGTATATTTGGTCGAATAGCTGCATCTGGGTCCGATAGCATGGCGAAATGGGCTAAATCTGCGAAATAGCGTCTCCTGAGTCCGGACTTTCGATGGCGAGGACGGTAGCCTCAGCAGACGATTAAGATCGACGTATAGCGTCATCTGAGTCCGAACCCATAGTTAGTGTGGACATAAAGCCTCAACTGAAGAGTACGAATCGACGTTTGAGGTCATCTGAGTCCGGACTAGCCAAGATTGACGATAATACACACTGTAACGGACTGTATTGCAGCTATTTAGTGTTATTGGAACATTTTTCAGAAGTTTCGGACCGCATAGCTCTTATTGGCAAGTTCTTGCTCCAAAGAGGCGTACATTTGGTCGAATAGCTGCATCTGAGTCCGATAGTATGGCGAAATGACCAAAATCTGTGAAATAGCGTCTCCTGAGTCCGGACCATACATGGTGTGGAGATAAAGCCTCGGCAGACGCGTGCGAATCGACGTTTGAGGTCAACTAAGTCCGACTAGCCACTATTGACGATAATACACGCCGTAACGGACTGTATTGCAGCTATTTGGTGTTTTTGGAGCATTTTTCAGGAGTATCGGACCGCATAGCTCTTATTGCCAAGTTTTTGCTCCAAAGAGGCGTACATTTGGTCGAATAGCTGCATCTGAGTCCGATAGTATGGCGAAATGACCTAAATCTGCGAAATAGCGTCTCCTGAGTCCGGACCATACATGGTGTGGAGATAAAGCCTCGGCAGATGAGTAAGCATCGACGTATAATGTCACCTGAGTCCGAACCCATAGTTAGTGTGGGCATACAGCCTCGGTTGATGAGAACGAATCGACGTTTGAGGCCACCTGAGTCCGTCCCCTCCATAGTGTGGACATGCAGCCAACGCAGACGAGTGAGAATCGACGAATAAGGTCTTGTTAGGTCCGATCTCGCAGCAGTCGGAGATGCGGGCAAACATAAATGTTACTCCAAGCAGAAACTAAAGACGCTCTATGCGAACTTTAAAGTGATCCCCCAAAGCGCACACCTAGCAAACTTCAAGACATTCACAGGGTTCACCTAGCAAACCTCAACTCGTTCCCAAAGGTACTCTTTACAACATATTGTCCTCTTGGGAGACTCCAAGTCATTCCGAAATGCTGAGTGAAAATTCCTTCGAAGTATTCTCTGATAATATTCCTCGAAGTAGTCACTTTTTATGCTTAATTCCCAAACTTGGAATCAAATCGCATAGTCTTCTTCGAGGCGCGCCAGACCAATCCAGTCAATTACTTAAAGTTAGTTTGAAACACAGTGGAAGGATGATCACATTTAGGCGACTGGGAATTTTGATCATGTTATAAACAGCTTTGTATGAAGAATTTTAAATCAGAGTGTGTAAAGTTAGAGCACCTAAACCCATGCTGGGAGCGGGTTGTTAACTTGCTCGCGGATTATTTCCTAGTAATTTAATATGAATAATCCAATAAGATAATTGGTGTGACATTAATCATAATTACCAATTTGAAGCTTTGTGAAAATAATAACTTTTCGTAAATGTCGAAATGAGGTTGACGAATAAAAATATCAGTCGTATGATTGATTCTACTGAGTATGCTAGTAATTAAAAGTAAGTTAATAAATAATATATAATAGCGGGAGGAATGAAAGTGGAATCATCAACATTTGTGCTTTTTGGCGCTACAGGAGATTTAGCAAAACGTAAAATCTATCCTGCACTATATAACCTCTTTTTAGATGGTCAAATTTCAGGTCCTCTCTCAGTGATTGGATTAGGAAGAAGAGAAGTTTCAACTGAAGCTTTCCGTAAGCAAGTCCTGCAATCTTTGCAGACATTTTCTAGACAGCCGGCAGTAGAATCTCCACAGTTGCAGGTTTTCTTGGAAGCTTTTGAATATAGCGTTCTAGATGTAGGTAATACAGAGGATTATTTGAAGCTCCTGGAGCATGTTAAACGTCGTGAGCAATTGCTTAACATTCCGGAGAATCGGATGTTCTATTTATCGGTGGGTCCTGAGTTTTTCAAGGAAATTGCCGCCAATATTCACTCCAGTGGTCTGGGATCGACGAAGGGCTGGAAGCGTCTGATTATTGAGAAGCCTTTTGGTACAGACTTGCAAACAGCAAGAGAGTTAAATGACAGCTTGAATGCCGTATTTGCAGAAGAAGAGATTTTCCGAATTGACCATTTCTTGGGTAAACCGATGGTTCAGAATCTGGAAGTTCTAAAATATTCAAATCCTGTACTTAGAGCACTGTGGAAAAATCGTTATATCGCAAATGTGCAAATTACGGCGAGTGAGATTGTCGGCGTTGAAGAACGGGCAGGCTATTATGATAAAGCTGGGGCACTTCGTGATATGTTCCAGAACCATATGCTGCAATTGCTCATGATGATGGCGATGCAGCTTCCAAAAGGCAGTACACCTGAAGAGATCCGCGGGAAGAAAAGATATGTCATGGAGCGCCTCATTCCGTTAAGTAAAGACGAGGTTAATCAATACGTTATCCGCGGACAATATGCTGAAGGTGAAATTAAAGGTAAATCTGTTGCAGGATACTTAGATGAACCAGAAATTAGCCAATCCTCACAAAATGAGACGTTTATTGCAGCGCGATTGTTTATAGATGATCCATTGTGGAATGAAGTTCCGTTCTATATCCGTACCGGCAAGAGAATGAAAGAGAAATCAACAAGAATTGTTATAGAATTTAAAGAACCGTTTAATGATAACAATAACAAAAATAAAGGGAATGACGTTCCAAATCTACTCATCATCGAGATCGGTCCGAATGAAGCCATTACGCTTCAGTTGAATACGAAGGATCAGTTGCAGAAAGGGAAACTTGAACCTGTCCTCGCTACTTATGAAGCCGGAACTTCAGACGTACCAGAAGCTTACGAAAATCTGATCTTTGATGCGCTTCGTGGTGACGCCACTTTCTTCGCTCACTGGAAAGAAGTCGAGCTGTCATGGCAATGGGTTACACCAATCCAGGAAGCTATGGAGGAGGGGCTAATGCCACTTCATACCTATGCTTCAGGTTCTTATGGTCCAAATGCGGCTATGGAGCTTTTGGGTGAAGACCGCTGGTGGTTTGATGATGCAGATCAGGAGTCAGATGTTCTCGACGCTCAAGCAGAAGTTGCAGCAGCGCAGGAATCTATACGGCCAGGGGCTTAAGCCCCTGCCTGTTTTTTTTGCCAATTTAGCTAAAATACATCATAAGAATCTATAAATCGGAGGGAATTTACATGAAAGTAGGATTAGTTGGGTTAGGAAAAATGGGTTTTAATTTGGGTCAAAATTTGCTGGATCATGGACATGAGGTTGTTGCTTTTGATCTGAATGCACCTGCTGTAGAAGAAATGAAAGCTAAAGGCGCTAGTGGAGCAGTTACGCTTCCTGAATTGGTGCAGCAATTGGAAACGCCAAGAATCATTTGGATCATGGTTCCGCATCAGGTCGTTGATTCTGTAATCGCTGAACTCACTCCACAATTGTCTAAAGGTGATATCGTTATTGAAGCAGGAAACTCGCACTACAAGGAATCGATTCGTCGGTATGAGGAATTGAAGGAGCACGGAATTCACTTTATGGATGCAGGTACCTCTGGTGGTATGGAAGGGGCGCGTAATGGCGCTTGTTACATGGTTGGCGGAGATCCCGAAGCTTGGGAGGTTGTGGAGCCTATTTTCCGTGATACAGCTGTAGAAAGCGGCTTTTTATATGCTGGTAAAGCAGGTAGCGGCCATTTTCTAAAAATGGTGCATAACGGTATCGAATACGGCATGATGGCTGCGATCGGTGAAGGTTTTGAGGTTCTGGAAAAGAGTGAATTTGACTACAACTTTGAGGAAGTAGCTCGGGTGTGGAATCACGGCTCTGTAATCCGTTCGTGGCTGATGGAACTGGTGGAACGTGCCTTCTCGAAAGACGCTAAACTAGATGAGATCAAGGGCATTATGCATTCGTCTGGTGAAGGCAGATGGACGCTTGAAACCGCCTTTGATTTACAAGCGGCGACTCCGGTTATCGCAATGGCGTTATTGATGCGTTACCGTTCCCTTGAGACCGACACATTCACTGGCAAAGTAGTTGCTGCACTGCGTAACGAATTCGGCGGACATGCTGTGGAAACTAAATAAGATTGGCTGACTCTGAATTGAGTGTTTACAAGCTCGAATTTCCCGCAATTTATGTTGCGGAGAAATTTGGGCTTTTTATTTTAAGGGGAATAGATAATGGGAAGTATAGATGGAGTACGAATTTAATTCATTTTACATATTTTAGGGGTAGAAGGGTAAGTTAGGAAGCAAGGGGGAGATTTCATGCAAAGTGGAATTCGTGAGCGACTTCATTTTCTAAATAAATTTCTGCATGCGCCCCGACAATATAGTAGTGTGACTCCCAGTTCACATTGGCTGGCCCAGACGTTGCTTGATCCTGTGCCTTGGAACCAAGTGCATTCTATGGCTGAGTTAGGTGCGGGGACTGGTGCAATCACAAGGTTTATTCCGCGTGGAGAAAAGACCGGTATGAATGTTCTTCTATTTGAAATAGATCCTGATTTTCGCAGTCAATTAAGAGAGGAATTCCCCGGATGTTTCTGCAACAACGATTGTCTCCGGCTGCGTCTTGCGCTTCATAACAGCAGTCTGGAGAAGCTGGATTGTATCGTGAGTAGTTTGTCTTTGATGAATTTCTCGAAGCCAGACCGCAATAGGTTTATGGAACAGATCATTGCTTCTTTAAAAGAAGGAGGGTGGTTTATAACCTATGAATATTTTCCGCGGATGAAAACAGAGTTGAGCCAGCATTTTGAGATCCTACACACGAAGTGGGTGCTGCTGAATTTTCCACCAGCGCTTGTATATATTTGCAGGAAAAAAACCACAACGCAAGTGCAACGCGAAAATCCCAAATCAACAGTCAACGTAGTCTCAATCTCTCAGGTTTATACAAAAAGATAATCATCTCCATAACAACAAATGCCGTCACCCATTACTCATTGGGGAGCGGCATTTTTAATAGGGCGTCGAAGACATTTCTGCTTTATTAATAGAGAATTTCAATATTCTCTTTGTTCAGGCGCTTCAACCAAACCTCAGAAGGCTGGCGGTCTGTGATCAAAAAGTCGATTTGGCCAAGCTCGATCAGCTTCGTAAAGGCGGTCTTATCGAATTTGGTGTGATCGGCCAGGAGTATGACCTTGTTAGCTTGACGTAGCATATATTTCTTGAGCTCGCACTCCGGTTCATTAGAATCTGTGATGCCCCGCTCCATATCTATTCCTTTACAACTGATAACCGCAGTATCCACATTGTATCTTTGAATGGTGTCATGTGCTACAGGACCCACGAGTGACATGGATCGGTAACGTAAAGAACCTCCGGTAGAGATGATATCCATCCCTGAATTCGAGAACTCATGCAAAATATTAATCGAGTTCGTGATAATGGTCAGATTGTTTTTATTGCCAAGCAGTTTTAGAAACTCAAAGGCTGTGGAGCTAGGATCCACCATTAACGTATCTCCATCATTGATTAAATCGAGCGCCTTAAGGGCGATTCCCCGTTTGATATCTGTATTCAGCGCATTGCGTGTAACAAAAGGCAAATCCTCGTTCGTGTGACGATTCAGCATGGCCCCGCCATAGGTTCGGCTTAGAATGCCATCCTTCTCCAGCTTCTCCAAGTCTCTGCGTATCGTCTCTTCTGTAACTTCAAACATCCGGCTTAGATCAGAGACTAATACTCGTTTATCCTGATGAACAAGATCTATTATTTTTTTGCGTCTTTCAGCTGCAAGCATAGGGATCACCTTTCCGAAATCTGTATATTCCTTAATCATAGCTCCAAATATCTGTGTTTTGCAATAAAATCAACGTAGAATCATGTTTGTTTTCCAATAATATTCACAAAACGGATATAAAACAAATAAAAACAACATAAATAATATTTAAAATGTTGACAACAAAGATTCACGGGCATACGATGAAGGAGAAAAGAAGTCCTGTAGTGGTAATTAGATTTGAAAGATACCAGAGCCGGCCCGGTTGCGATTCAGAGGCCAGCCTGAGGCGCTGCAGCCGGAATACTACGCTCTAGCTTGCAGAGCAGTGTGTAAAACTTTGGTGTTGATAAATTAACTTTAGGAGGCTGGTTAAGCAATGAGCACGCATGTGTATTATGTTCCATCGATCAATATTATGGGAAAAGGATGCTTGCAGGAGATTGGTCCATACATCCAAGAGCTTAAATTAAAAAAGGCGCTTGTAGTTACGGACAAATTCCTTATGAAAAGTGGCATTGCTGGTAAATTGCTGGCGGTATTGGACGAAGCGGGGATTGAATATGCCATCTATGATGAAGTGAAACCCAATCCGACCTGTAAAAATGTCCACGATGGCGTAGATTATCTCAAGTCGCAGAATTGTGATTATCTGATTTCCATCGGCGGTGGATCACCACAGGATACTGCCAAAGCCATTGGTATCATTGCCACAAATGGCGGTCATATCAAAGAATATGAAGGTGTACACAAGTCTAAGCATAAATCACTGCCGATTGTCGCCGTAAATACCACTGCTGGTACTTCGGCTGAAGTGACCATTAACTATGTAATCACAGACGAAGATCGCAAAGTGAAGATGGTTATGGTAGATAAAAACAGCCTTGCGACGATTTCAGTCAACGATCCTGAGCTTATGGTTGATAAACCAGCTGCACTTACCGCGGCCACGGGTATGGATGCACTGACTCATGCGATTGAAGCGTTGGTGACGCCAGGAGCTTATCCGGTAACTGATGCTACGGCACTAGCCGCAGTGGAGCTAATTTTTGCTAACCTGGCTCGTACTGTGAAGAATGGCCATGATATCGAAGCGCGTGAACAGATGGTATACGCGATATTCCTTGGCGGATTGGCTTTCAATAATGCGGGGCTTGGTTATGTGCATGCGATGGCGCATCAGCTGGGCGGCGTATACGATCTGCCGCACGGCGTATGTAACGCGATGCTGCTGCCTTTTGTGGAAGAAGAAAATGCCAAATATGTGCCTGAGAAATTCAGATCCATTGCTAAAGCGATTGGACTTAATGTAGAGAACCAAACGGATAAACAATGCGCGGATTTCGTAATTGAGTCGATCAAGGCGTTGTCTAAAGAAGTAGGGATTCCAGCCAAATTATCCGAGCTTGGTGTAGAAGAAGTAGATCTTGATCTTCTGGCTGAAAATTCGATGAAGGATGCTTGTGCACCAGGGAACCCTTTTATTCCTACTAAAGAAGAAGTTATTACACTGTTCAAAAAAATATTATAAATCACCCCTTATCATAGGAGATTGTTTATGAATAATCACATCGCCGTTGACATCGGTGCCTCAAGTGGGCGGCTGGTGCGCGGAATATTGCAAGAAGGTATTCTTTCCTTAGAAGAGCTTCATCGCTTTAGCAATAGCTTTACGGAACAAGAGGGTTCCTGTTTCTGGGACATTGATTATTTAGTAGAGCAGATTATGATCGGGCTTCAGAAGGCTAAAACCGATGGAATTACTACCTGTACGCTCGGTATCGATACATGGGGTGTAGATTATGTGCTGGTAGATGCGGACGGGAATCGTGTTCAGGAAGTATACGCCTACCGGGACCGCAGAACGGATCTGGCTGTGGATCTGGTGGCAAAGCAGCTTTCACCACAAACCGTCTATGAAAAGACAGGAATCCAGCAGTTATCCATCAATACCTTGAATCAGTTATATGTTCATAATGAAGAAGAGTTAGCGCAAGCGGATCAAATTTTACTTGTACCAGATTATCTATATTACCGACTGACTGGCCGCAAGATCAATGAGGTTACTATTGCATCTACAACACAGCTGTTGAATCTGGAAAACCGGGATTTTGACGATGACCTATTAGAATTCTTGAATATCAGGAAAGATCAATTTTCAAAATTAACTGAGCCTGGTGTAGTGGTTGGTCCTCTTGACGAAGCTTTAATCCAACAATATGACCTGCCTGAATGCCAACTGATTTGTGTGGCTTCCCATGATACGGCCTCAGCAGTGCTAGGTGCTCCACTTCAAGAAGGTTCAGCTTATATCAGCAGTGGAACTTGGTCTTTACTCGGTGTAGAAAGAACGGAGCCTCTAAATTCTCTACAAGCCATGCAGGCTAACTACACCAATGAGTGGGGAGCCTACGGAACTTATAGATTCCTCAAAAATGTAATGGGCTTATGGCTTATCCAAGAGGTTCGCAGATTACTGAACAATTGTTATAGTTTTGCGGAGCTTGCAGAGCTTGCGCAGGGAGAAGAGGGGTTTCGTAGCCTCATCCCTTGTAATGCACCAAGGTTTCTAAATCCATCCAACATGATAGAAGAAATCCGCAGTGCCTGTATGGAGAGTGGGCAGCCCGTTCCGGAGACACCTGGACAGTTAGCACGTTGTGTTTTTGACAGCTTGGCGTTATCCTATCTAACTTATTTGGAAGAGTTGGAGGAGCTGACAGAAGGTCGGATCGAGGGATTGCAAATTGTCGGCGGCGGGGCGAACAACCGGCTTTTATGCCAACTAACAGCTGACGTTATTGGCAGGGAAGTAAAGGCTGGACCAACGGAAGCGACTGCTCTAGGAAATATAGTAGTGCAGATGATTAGCACAGATTCCATTGCAGACATAACTGAGGCAAGAGCTATTATCGAACAATCTTTTGAAATAACATCATACATTCCGCAGCCGATCAAGCATTTTGATAACATTCTAAATCGCTGGAGAAGCCTTCATCTGTCCAGAGTGAATGAGCTTATCTAAGCGAAACAGACATTGCACTATTTTAGGAGGATAAACAGTATGGATCAGAGCATTATCACTAGCTATAACGAAGCCAAAAAACTATACGCCACCCACGGTATTGATGTGGATAAAGTGCTGGAGCGACTCGCGCAAATTAAAATTTCCATACATTGCTGGCAGGGTGATGATGTAAAAGGTTTTCTTTTTAAGGAAAAAGAACTAAGCGGGGGCATTGCGGTAACGGGAAGTTATCCGGGCCGGGCGGGTACACCAGATGAACTACGTCAAGATTTAGAAAAGTCGTTATCTCTTATTCCTGGTAAACATAAGGTTAACCTGCATGCTATTTACGCAGATACAGATGAACCTGTAGATTTGGATGAACTAGAGCCACGACATTTTCAATCCTGGGTGGATTGGGCGAAGGAGCAGGGCTTAGGGCTTGATTTTAACCCTACTTGTTTCTCACATCCGAAAGCAGCCGATGGATTCACTCTCAGTCATTCGGACGCGGAGATTCGGAATTTCTGGATCAGACACTGTAAAGCTTCACGTACGATCGCTGAGCATTTTGGGCGGGAGCTGGGTCAGCCTTGTGTGACGAATTTTTGGATTCCAGACGGATATAAAGATACGCCAGTAGATCGGCTAGCTCCAAGAGTACGTTTAAAAGAGTCGCTGGATGAGATTTTTAGTCAGGAAATAGATCCGCTTTATAATATGGATGCCTTGGAAAGTAAACTGTTTGGAATTGGCTCTGAAAGCTATGTGGTAGGTTCTCATGAATTCTATATGGGTTATGGTTTAACAAATGGAAAAGCAATCTGTCTGGATGCGGGACATTTTCATCCTACAGAAGTGATTTCGAATAAATTATCTTCGATTCTGATGTTCAGTGAGCAGCTGCTGCTGCATGTTAGCAGACCTGTCCGCTGGGACAGTGACCATGTGGTAACGATGGATGATGAGCTGCTGGAAATCGCCCGTGAATTAGTTCGTGGGGACTTACTTCCTCGTACGAATATTGGATTGGATTTCTTTGATGGCAGTATCAATCATCTCGCGGCATGGGTCATTGGCACCCGCAACACTATTAAGGCGTTGCTGCGTGCGATGCTGGAACCAGTGGAAGAACTTAAGCAAATCGAGCAGTCCGGGGATTATACTTCACGTCTTGCTCTGGTAGAAGAGTTCAAATCGTATCCGTTTGGAGCGGTCTGGGATTACTACTGTGCATCACAAGGTACACCGGTGCGTGAGCAATGGCTTACTGAAGTGAAAAATTATGAACAGGACGTTTTGTCTTTAAGATAAAAGTGGATACGGAGAGCAGCAAATACAAAGGAGAGAATAGACTATGAGTACTTCCTTGTTAGAGTCAAAAGGTTATATTGCCAGCAGTGAAGCTCCATTTATTCAGGAAATGTCAGAGATCACCCGTCATATGTGGGAGCTTGGCTGGGATGAACTGAATGGTGGGAATGTCAGCTATTTGCTGGATGAGAATGAGGTGGCTAAGTATATTAATGTACTGGAGCCGTTGCGCACGATCAAACTCACCTTTCCGGTAAAAGAATTAGCAGGCAAGTATTTTATCGTAACAGGTTCGGGCAAATATTTCAGAAATGTGATTAAAGACCCTGAAGCGAATCTGGGTGTGTTAAGGGTTAGCGGCAATGGCGAAAGTGTGGAAGTATTGTGGGGATTGCGGAATGGTGCAGTTCCTACGAGTGAGCTCGCTTCGCATTTTATGAGTCATATTGAACGCTTGAAAGTAGATCCCACACACCGTATCGTGCTGCATACACATGCTACAAATGTTATCGCGATGACCTTCACGCATGATCTGGACGAACTGAAGTTTACCAAAACACTATGGGAAATGTGCACAGAGTGCCTTGTTGTTTTCCCTGATGGGGTCAGCGTTATTCCGTGGATTGTTCCGGGCAGCAGTGAGATCGGCCGCGAAACCGCTAAGAAAATGAAGGATCACCGTTTAGTCATCTGGCCGCAGCATGGGATTTTTGGCACGGGCTCCACCATGGATGCTACCTTTGGTCTAGTAGAAACGGTTGAAAAGGCTGCGACGATCTACAACTTGATTGGCGGTAGAGAAATCAAACAAAAGATCACAGACCAACAGCTATGGGATTTAGCTAAAGCATTTGGAGTTACACCTAAAGCGGGGATTCTTGAAGTCTAGAGAGTCATTATAATTAGGTGAAAACCGGGCATTCGTAGATTCTGCGAGGTCCGGTTTTATTTGTCTTTTTCTTAAAATTTGCATTTCCCATCTTTTGGGTAGATAATAAGCTTACTTAAAGTAATCAATTAATAAATTGGAGGTAACATATGAATACAGAGCAACTATTTTCACCTTTTCAAGTGGGGAATCTTTCGCTGTCGAACCGATTTGTAATGGCGCCGATGACACGCGCGCAGTCTCCGAATGGTGTGCCGGGAAGCAATGTTGCCGCTTATTATCGTAGACGTGCAGAGGGTGGAGTGGGATTAATTGTTACTGAGGGTACTGCGGTAAATCATCCAGCGGCTGTCAGTCACCAAGATATTCCTAATATACATGAAGAAGCATCTTTAGAAGGCTGGAAGAAGGTTGTGGAAGAGGTTCACGCAGCTGGGGGCAAGATCATCCCGCAGCTTTGGCATGTGGGGATGGCGCGTACAATCGGCGAGTATCCTAACGTTGAAGCCCTTCCTGTAGGCCCTTCGGGTCTGAATTTAGCAGGTGAGCCGGTGACAGAGCCGCTGACCACAGAAGAGGTTGAAAGCTTAGTAACAGCCTTCGCTCAAGCGGCGGCAAATGCCAAAAGCGTTGGCTTTGATGGCATCGAGCTGCATGGCGCTCATGGGTATCTGATAGACCAGTTCTTCTGGGATAGAACGAATAAACGTACCGATCGTTACGGTGGCGATTTGGTAGGAAGAACAACATTCGCTGTCGAGATCATTAAAGCATGCCGTCAAGCGGTTGGACCAGACTTCCCAATCGTGCTGCGCTTTTCCCAGTGGAAGTTGGGGGCGTATGATGAGAAGCTGGCGAAGACTTCAGAAGAACTTGCGAGTTTCCTGGCACCGCTTAGCGAAGCGGGTGTAGATATTTTTCATTGCTCGACCCGACGCTTCAGTCAACCTGAATTTGCTGGCTCTGATCTTAATTTAGCTGGGTGGACTAAGAAGTTTACCGGGAAGCCGTGTATTACAGTGGGCTCTATTGGCCTGCAAAGCGATTTCTTCGCAGAAGATAAAGCTCAGAAGCCTACGGATAATATCGATGAGTTAACTGAAAGGTTCGCTCGGGAGGAGTTTGATTTGGTAGCAGTGGGCAGAGCGCTTATTAGCGATCCAGCTTGGCCTGCCAAAGTACAAAGCGGAGCGATAGACGAAATCATCCCATTTACTCCTGAAGCGACGAATACTCTTTACTAAAACTAGCAGAATATACAATGACTATTTTTTTAGGTAAGAGGTTGTATAACTGTTTCAAGAGTAGTGTATCTGCTTATAATAGTAGCATACCCCCCTTAATATGATAGAACTTGACCCTGCCAAACGTTGGCGGGGTATTTTTTTGTCGATATGCAACGCTCCTTTACATCATTAATAGATCGGGCACTTCTATGTTAGGCCAGCATTATGTTATAATTTTAAATTAGCAAAGTATAAAAATAATTGTTGAACAATAGAGGACGTGAAAACAGCATGACAAAGGGGAACCACAACTCACCGGACTTAAAATCCGGCAAGGGTTCTAAGGATTATTCGAAATATTTTGATTTTAGTGATGCAAAGGTAATTAGTGAAGAAGAAGGTAAGGTTACTTACCGGATTAAAGGAAGAAATGTGCAAATTAATAGCCAGCCTGACTATAAAGAAGGAAAACGGCGCGGCAAGGAAGAAATAGAAGTGCATTATGATTTCGAGATTCCTGAAGAGATGCAGAATTTCGGAGTGGGCAAATATTATCATATAACGACTTATGGCTGCCAAATGAATGAGCATGACACGGAAACGATGAAGGGCCTATTGGAACAGATGGGCTACCGCAGTGTCGCTGACCGTAATGACGCGGATCTCATTTTGCTGAATACTTGTGCGATTCGGGAGAACGCCGAGGATAAGGTATTTGGAGAGCTAGGACATCTTAAGAACCTGAAGATCGAGAAGCCGGGTCTGTTGTTAGGGGTATGCGGTTGCATGTCCCAAGAGGAAGGCGTAGTCAACCGGATTATGTCAAAGCATGGCTTCGTGGATATGATCTTCGGTACGCATAATATTCACAGATTGCCACACCTCATTAAAGAAGCGGTATTTAGTAAAGAGCTTGTGGTTGAGGTATGGTCTAAAGAAGGCGACATTATTGAGAACTTGCCGAAGAAGCGGGAAGGCATGCGCGCTTGGGTGAACATTATGTATGGCTGTGATAAGTTCTGCACGTATTGCATCGTACCGTTTACACGCGGTAAAGAACGCAGTCGTCGTCCAGAGGACGTTATCGCTGAGGTGAGAGAGCTTGCCCGCCAAGGCTTCAAGGAAGTAACGTTGCTGGGGCAGAACGTAAATGCTTACGGTAAAGATTTTACAGACATTGATTACACTTTCGGTAACCTGATGGATGATATGCGTCTGATTGATATTCCGCGCATTCGCTTTATGACATCGCATCCGCGAGATTTTGACGATAAATTGATTGAGGTTTTAGGCAAAGGCGGCAACTTGGTGGAGCATATCCATCTGCCGGTTCAATCGGGAAGTACTGCCGTTCTTAAGAAAATGAGCCGTAAATATACCCGGGAAGCTTATCTGGAATTAGTACGCAAGATTAAGATAAGTGTGCCGAATGCTGTATTAAGTACTGATATTATCGTTGGTTTCCCTGGGGAGACTGATGAGCAATTTGAAGATACCCTATCGCTTGTGCGTGAGGTTGGGTATGATATGGCATATACGTTCATTTATTCTCCACGGGAAGGCACACCAGCAGCGGCGATGGAAGATAACGTACCGATGTCGGTGAAGAGTGAACGTCTGCAAAGATTAAATGATCTCATCAAAGAGAACAGCCGGATCATTAATGACCGGATGCTGGGTGAAGTTGTAGAGGTGCTGGTTGAAGGGGAGAGTAAGAATAACTCCGAAGTCCTTTCTGGCCGTTCCCGAGCTAACAAGCTGGTCCATTTTGAAGGTCCGAAGGAGCTTATCGGCACATTTGTAAACGTGAGAATTACAGATACCAAAACATGGTACATTAAAGGGGATATTGTGGTTGAGGCCGCAGCTGTTCATTAATCACATACGAATGGGGAGATGACTAATGAGTACGGAAGAACAACGGTTGAATAAATATGGAATGAAGACTTATAATACTCGTGATCTGATCGTTCGCGAGGATATTATGGGCAAAGCTAAAGAATTAGCGTCATTAATCTCAACCAGCGAAGAGGTTCGCCATTTTCAGCAGGCGGAGCAAAAAATTCTTAATCACGAGCGTGTGCAAGGACTGATTGCAACCATTAAGAAAAAACAAAAAGAAATCGTGGCCTTCGAAAGCTTCAATAATAAAGATATGGTCGCCAAAATTGAACGTGAAATTGAAGTGCTGCAAGATGAGATCGACGGTATTCCTGTCGTCAATGAATTTCAGCAAAGCCAGAGCGATATTAATTATTTGCTCCAGCTAGTAATTTCCGTGATTAGAGATACCGTTTCGGAAAAAATAAATGTGGAAGCCGGCACCGAAGCGCCTCCGACCACATGCGGATAACCCACACTCAGTTCAGGGGGCGGATGCAGATCCGTCCCTTTATTTCAATATAAGAGGTAGAAGTAAGATTCAAGAATATACATAATCCTTATAATTCAACGACAAGGTCGTTTCTCATATAGTCTTTTTTGTAGGATGATGTAAAATAATGGAATTTAGCTGTTGATTTATGAAGAACATGTTTGGTACATTTAAAGATACGAATAAGTAAAACTACAGCTTCGGAAAAGGATGGGGCAATTATGAGCGACAATGGGGAATTAACCTATAACGCCAAAAAATATCGTACACCGGATGGTGTTCCGGCCGACATTGTAATGTTTACACTGACCAAACGCGAACGGAAGACGGTCACTAAGACGCTGCCTTTACGTGAATTAAAGGTAATGTTAATTAGACGGAAAAAATGGCCATGTGCAGGCATGTGGGCTCTACCAGGCGGATTCTGTCAGGAAGATGAGTCTATTTATGATGCTGCAACTCGTGAGCTGAAAGAAGAGACCGGTGTCGATGGAGGTCACTTAGAATATCTTGGAGTTTATAGTACACCTGGCCGCGACCCTCGGGGATGGATAATCAGCCATGCCTTTTTCGCCTTAGTAGAAGAGTGGATGCTGGAACAAAGACAAGCTTCCGACGATGCGGGTGAAGTGGGTTTATTTACGTTGCAGGAAGCGTTAGAAGAACTGGAGCTCGCTTTTGACCACCATGAAATCATCAAGGATGCATACGTACGTATCCAACAGCAAATGCTGCAGACAACGATAGCAAGACAGTTTTTGCCTAGGCATTTTACGCTAAGTGAGCTTTATCAGGTGATTCAGACAGTAGTGCCGGAATTTAAAGAGCCAAATTTTATTCGTAAAATCACGTCAACACGCAGCCGTCAGGGTATATTAAAAGAAGTGAGAGATGAAGAGGGCAATGCACTCAGCTCCAATCAATACTCACAACGCCCGGCTCAGCTGTATATGTTTACAGATCACGAGCCATTGTTGTCCATTTATACGTAGTGTCTTAAATCAGGGGAGGGACGATTCTCATGAGAGCACTAATAGTAATTGACTTTACCAATGATTTTGTCAATGGGAATTTACCGGTTGGGCAGCCTGCAATCGACATCGAGCCAAGAATCAGCCAATTAACATCTGAGTTTGTCCAAAATGGCGATTATGTTGTAATGGCTGTAGATTTACATGAAGACAATGATCCTTATCATCCTGAGAGTAAACTGTTTCCACCTCACAATGTACGAGGGACTGAGGGGCGGGAGCTTTATGGAAGTCTGAAAACTGTTTATGAAGCTGACCAGGATTCCATCTATTGGATGGACAAAACTCGATATAGCGCTTTTAGTGGAACCGATCTAGAGATCAAGCTGCGGGAACGTGGCATTACTGACCTTCATTTGATTGGTGTATGTACAGATATATGTGTTTTGCACACTGCGGTGGATGCATATAACAAAGGTTTTATTATTACTTTGCACGAAGATGCGGTCGCCAGCTTCAACGCGGATGGACATAAATGGGCACTAAATCATTTCCGGGGAAGTTTAGGAGCAGACGTTGTTAAGGCATAATACTATAAAAAACATACACATACAGCAACGTGGATATTAGGAGATGAGGACTTGAAGAGAGAACTTGCGCTACATACAGATAAATATCAGATCAATATGATGTATGCTCACTGGGTGAATGGAAGCCATAAGCGAAAAGCTGTATTTGAAGCTTATTTCCGCAAGTTACCTTTCGGAAACGGCTATGCCGTGTTCGCAGGATTAGAGCGTATCGTTGGGTACATCGGCGGTTTGCGTTTCACCGAAGATGATATCCGTTACTTGTCGGAGCAAGAAGAAAATTACGCTCCCGCTTTTTTGGAAGAACTGCTGCAATTTCATTTTCAGGGCAATGTTTATTCGATGAAAGAAGGGGCGTTGATTTTTCCGGATGAGCCACTAATCCGTGTGGAAGGGACGATCATGGAAGCGCAGCTGGTGGAGACCGCCATTCTGAACTTCATGAACTACCAGACGCTGATCGCTACGAAGGCTTCCCGAATTAAGCAGGTGGCTCCGAATGATATTCTGCTGGAGTTTGGTACCCGACGGGCACAAGAAGCGGATGCGGCGGTCTGGGGCGCTAGAGCGGCTTATATCGGCGGCTTTGATGCAACCTCTAACATGCTAGCAGGTAAAATGTTTGGCATCCCTACCAAAGGTACACATGCGCATTCTTGGGTTCAGAGCTTCAGCAGCGAGCAGGAAGCTTTTGATGCTTATGCCAAGGTGATGCCTGATGAAGTTACACTATTAGTTGATACCTTCGATACGTTGCGCAGTGGTGTGCCGAATGCGATTAGAACCGCCAAAAAGCTTGAAGCTCAAGGTAAAAAGATGATCGGTATCCGCTTAGACAGCGGTGACTTAGCCTATCTATCCCGGCAGGCGCGGAACATGCTGGATGAAGCTGGGCTCGATTATGTGAAGATTGTGGCATCCAATGATTTGGATGAGAATACAATCATGGATCTGAAGCTGCAAGGTGCAGCCATCGACACGTGGGGCGTAGGCACACAATTGATTACGGCTTCGGATCAACCCTCTTTGGGTGGGGTCTATAAGCTGGTAGAAATTGAGTCCGCAACGGGAGAAATGGTACCGACGATCAAGATTTCTTCTAACCCTGAAAAAGTATCCACGCCAGGCAGCAAGGACGTATTCCGGATTATCGGGAAAAATGGCAAAGCGCTAGCAGATTATATCTGCTTCCCGGAAGAGGAAGCTCCGCGCAACGGCGGTCGGGTGAAGCTGTTTAATCCGCTGCATCCATACATGCACAAGTATGTGGAGCGCTATGAAGCGCTGCCTATGCTTGAGCCGATCTATGTGAACGGCTTCCAGGTCTATACTTTGCCGGATCTGAATGAAGTTCGCCGTTACCATCGGGAGCAGAAGGATCTGTTCTGGCCGGAATATCTGCGTAAGCTCAATCCTGAGGTGTACCGGGTGAATCTGAGTGAGAAGGTCTGGACCAACAAGCAACAATTGATCGCGGAGCATATTCAGCCGGAGATCGAGTAGATTTTGTAGTTTCGATGGAAAGAAGCATGGGAGGATTAGATTCCCGTGCTTTTTTGCGTTTGGATGAAGCCGACGTTTGGGTGAAGCTTGCGTTTGTTAACTTCGAACGCCGCGAGTTTATTTCTGAAAGTATATTAAGCCAGCTTGTCTGCGTATATCTGATTTGGCTTTCGTTGCATTTTGTGCAGCAGAACACTAGTTAAAGTATATCGACAAATTACCATAAACCCAAAAGAATAAGTAAATCCCGCAGAATGAGGCGCATCCGGTGCGAGTAGGCGAATCAACGGTATAAATCCCGTACAATGAGCCGAACCCGGTGCGAGTGAGCAAATCTACGGTATAAATCCCGTAGAATGAGGCGAATCCGGTGTGAGTAGGCAAATCTACGGTATATCTCCCGCAGAATGTGGCGAATCCGTGTGAGTAGGCAAATCAACGGTATAAATCCCGTAGAATGAGCCGAATCCGGTGCGAGTAGGCAAATCAACGGTATAAATCCCGTAGAATGAGGCGAATCCAGTGCGAGTGGGCGAATCAACGGTATATCTCCCGCAGAATGAGGCGAATCCGGTGTTGAGTGGGCAAATCAACGGTATAAATCCCGTACAATGAGCCGAACCCGGTGCGAGTGAGCAAATCTACGGTATAAATCCCGTAGAACGGGGCGAATGCGGAACGAGTAGGCAAATCTACGGTATAAATCCCGCAGAATGTGGCTCGTCCGGTGCGAGTAGGCGAATCAACGGTATAAATCCCGTAGAATGAGGCGAATCCGGTGTGAGGGGGCAAATCAACGGTATAAATCCCGTACAATGAGGCGAATCCGGTGTGAGTGGGCAAATCAACGGTATAAATCCCGTACAATGAGCCGAACCCGGTGTGAGTGGGCAAATCAACGGTATAAATCCCGCAGAATGGGGCGAATCCGGTGCGAGGAGGCAAATCTACGGTATAAATCCCGTAGAATGAGCCGAATCCGGTGTGAGTGGGCATATCAACGGTATATATACCGTAGAACGGGACGAATCCGTTGCGAGTAGGCGAATCAACGGTATATCTCCCGCAGAATGTGGCGAATCCGTTGCGAGTAGGTAAATCTACGGTTTAAATCCCGTAGAATGTGGTGAATCCGTTGCGAGTAGATATATCAACGGTATAAATCCCGTAGAATGGAGCGCATCCGGTGCGATTAGGCAAATCTACGGTATAAATCCCGTAGAATGAGGCGAATCCGGTACGAGTGGGCAAATCTACGGTATAAATCCCGTAGAATGAGCCGAATCCGTTGCGAGTGGGCAAATCTACGGTATAAATCCCGTAGAATGAGCCGAATCCGGTGTGAGTGGGCATATCAACGGTATATATACCGCAGAACGGGACGAATCCGGTGCGAGTAGGCGAATCACCGTTCCCATAAGAAAAGGTGTATCCCCATTCTACGCGATCGCGTAGAACAATGGATACACCTTTTTACATGTCAATGCGAGCAATTTAGTTTAGTTCTTCTTCCGGAATTTCGCGAATGACCAGATGGTAAGCATCAGCAGGAAGCCCAGACATGTGCCTATGCTGATCCGGTTCTGAGTGTCGAAAAGGAAGGAAATCGTAATAACCGACAAACAGATAAGTGTCAAAATCGTTATATAAGGAAAGCCCCAGACTTTAAAGCTTGGCTCTTTAGGATAGGTTTTCCGCAGCTTCAGCTGTGATAGACAGATGCTGATCCATACCAAGCTTACTACGAAGCCGGGAACAGCCATCAGCAGCCGGAAAAGTCCATCCTGTGCGAAGTACGCTAACATAGAACCAACAAAAAGAACTATAGCGCAAAGTTTAAGACTGTTGATCGGCACACCTTTTGCTGAGGTCTTTGCTAAGCTACGTGGAGCTTCACCCTGTGAAGCCAAAGAGTGCAACATCCGTGTGGCGCCATAGATACCGGAGTTAGCAGCAGAGAGCACAGCTGTAATCAGTATGAAGTTCATAACATGGTCAGCACCCTTAAGTCCTGTAGCTGCTAAAACCTGCACAAAGGGGCTGGTATGCTCGTTAAGCTGATTCCAAGGAATTAACCCACAGATGATCAGAATTGGAATCGTATAGAACAGAATAACGCGCAAAATGAAGCTTTTGACAACTCTAGGCAACACTTTTTCTGCATCTTGAGTTTCTGTTAAAGTTAGTCCAATCAGCTCAGATCCGCCATATGAGAACATGACGACCAGAAGGGCAGAGAAGATAGGTGTCCAGCCTTGTGGGAATAATCCGCCATAATCCGTAAAATTACTTAAATAGGGTGTCCCTTCAGACATAGGCAATAGCCCAAACAATAATGCAGCTCCCAGAATAATAAAGATGATAATCATAGCTATTTTGATTCCTGCTAACCAAAACTCCGTCTCTCCATAACCGCTTACACTCATCATATTGATGCCAATAATTAAAGCACCACTTGCTAGACTCAGTAGCCATAACGGAACATCCGGTAACCAGTATTGCAAGAAGCTTCCTGCCGCCAGCACTTCGATCACGCAGACAGTCAACCACATGAAGCAATATAGCCAACCCACGATAAAGGAGAGCCGTTCTCCAAAAGCCTCGCGAATGAATTCCTTCATATTTTTGTTCGGGTATACCGTGGCCATTTCGGCAATTGCACCCATAACGACTAGTAGCAGCAAGCCTGCCAATACATAGGAGAGAACAACCCCTGGTCCAGCAATGCTTATCGTCTCAGAGCTTCCTTTGAAAATCCCCGTACCGATTACGCCGCCCATCGCCATAAAGCTGATATGCCGTGGAAGCAATTTTTTCTGTAATGATGCTTCGTTTGACTTCACATTTAATGCCTCCTAAGTAGGTTCAAAAAATTACACCAAGAATCAGTTTATCCTGAAATGGACTAGTTGAAAAGTATAAATGATACACATTTGCAGAAATAGAGGTGATTTTTCATCGGTGTGTGATATTTATCATGAACAATGTGATGAATTTAACATCTTAATTTTTAATTTTATTGCTAAATGAAAGTAGATAAATAAGCTTAGGCAACACTTGGAAAATGCAAGATTTGTCACTTCGCGTCTTGCGAAATCAAGTTACAATCGTTGAAAAAGTCAAAAGGATATTATACTAGATGACATTCTGAAAGGGGCTATGTCGGTGGTACAGTTACCAAAAGTGAACGAGCTCGGATTTTTTGAGATTCGTCTGGAGTCAATTGGAGGGTTGGGTGCGAACCTGGCTGGTAAAATGCTTGCGGAAGCAGGCGTTGTCGGTGCTGGAATGAATGGGGTCAGCTTTTCGTCATATGGTTCGGAGAAGAAGGGATCAGCGGTAAAAGCGCATATCCGGTTTTGTGATTTGAACACACCTATTCGTGACACGTCTCCGGTTGAGCGCCCGCATGTTGTTGGGGTATTTCACGAAGCACTAGCAAAGACAGTTAACGTAATTAGCGGAATTTATGAACATAGCACAGTATTGGTAAACTCAGCAAAATCGCCGGAGGAATTGAAATCCTCCCTGAATATGATGGCAGGAACTATTGCAGTCGTTGATGCTACAACTATCGCCTTAGATGAGAAAAACCGCGTTAATATGGCGATGCTGGGCGCGTTGTTCCGGATGTGTGATTTCTTGGACCCTGAAATTATGAAAGGCGTTATAGAGAAATCACTAGGCAAAAAGTATCCACAGGCAGTACAGTCAGCGCTGACTACTTTCGACCGTGGATTTAATGAAGTTAAGTTTATGCATTTTCCACTGCCTGCGGGCGTGACAATGCCTGAATTCGTGCGGTCTGATATTTCCGCATTGGGTTATGAAACACAGCCTATCGGCGGTACCATTACGAATCCTGGCAGTAGCTTTTTAAAGAACTTGAGCATTTCTCGCTCCGGTTTGCTGCCTCATTTTAAGCAGGAGGATTGTATTCATTGTGCGCAGTGCGATACGGTGTGTCCTGATCTCTGTTTTGTTTGGGATGAGCAGCCTGATAAGAAGGGGCGTCCACAAATGTTCCTGCAAGGTATTGATTACCAATACTGTAAAGGCTGTTTAAAATGTGTAGAAGCTTGTCCTACAACTGCCTTGTCTGGCGAACGTGAGGAAGAAGGCTACGCAGAGAGTCATACGGTCCGGCATATTTTTGATCTCGTTACTGAGGCCTAATTAACGGAGGAAAGGTGGAATACACGTGGCAATAGATTATGAAAAAGAAGTAGGCTCTGCTAAAGTAGAGCAGAAATTCCTATATGAATCCGGCAATGAAATGGCAGCTTATGCTGCTCATCAGATTAATTATCATGTAATGGGGTATTTTCCGATTTCTCCATCGACAGAAGTAGCGCAATTTCTTGATACGATGAAAGCGAACGGCCAGCATGATATTATGCTGATTCCGTCAGATGGCGAGCATAGCTCTGCTGGAATCTGTTATGGCGCTTCAACGGCTGGCGGACGTGTATTTAATGCTACCAGTGCCCAAGGTTATATGTTCATGCTTGAGCAATTGCCTGTACAAGCTGGTACGCGTATGCCTATGGTTATGAATCTAATCTGCCGTTCGATCTCTGGACCGCTGAATATTCACGGGGATCATTCTGATTTGTATTTTGCCCTGAATACAGGTTGGCCAATTTTAATGTGCCGGGATCCACAATCTGTTTATGATATGAATCTAATGGCATTGAAGCTTGCTGAACATGCTAAAGTTCGTCTTCCGGTAATGGTGGCCTCAGATGGATATTTCACTTCCCACCAGAAGCGCCGCGTACAGGCCTTTACTCATCGGGAGGATGTTCATAAATTTGTTGGAGCACAACCTCCAACAGGTTTCACCGATACTTTAGACCGCAATAATCCGGTAACCGTTGGCCCTTATATGAACGAACCTGACTATATTAACAACCGTTATCAACAGTCCGTAGCTATGTACAATGCGGGTGAAGTTTTTGAAGAAATCGCGAAGGAATTTGCTGAGTTAACCGGACGTTATTATCCAATGATCGAGGAATATCGGATGGAAGATGCTGAAGTAGCAGTATTCTTGATGAATTCTGCCTCTGAGATTATTAAGGATGTTGTAGATCAGCTTCGTTCGCAAGGAATCAAAGCCGGTGCAATCTCGCCGAATATGATCCGTCCTTTCCCGCAGAAGCAAATTGCTGAAGCGCTGAAAAACGTTAAAGCAATCACCGTTGGTGACCGCGCAGATTCTGTTGGCGGACACGGTGGTAACATGGTCAATGAAATCAAGGCAGCCCTGTTCACATATGGCAACACTACGACTAAAGTAATAAGCCGTATTTACGGTTTGGGTGGTAAGGACTTCTACGCAGAAGATGGTCATGCATTTTTCCAATTAGCAATTGATGCTGTTGCTGCAGATCGAGTAGACATACCATTTGATTATTACGGCCACAATCCGGGTACACCAGATAAAGCTCCACAACGTCTTCTGAAGCCAATGGACTTTGACTCACTGAAGACAGGCTTGATCACTGTGAAACAGGATGAAGCAACGGGCAAATTAAGCGTACGGATTCCGCCGCTACGCAGCTTGACGAAGAAACCTAAACGGCTCTCCCCAGGGCATGGTGCGTGTCCGGGTTGTGGGATTTTCTCAGGACTAGAGACTTTCTTCAAAGGGATTGAAGGGGATATCGTCGCACTTTATCATACAGGCTGTGCCATGGTAACGACTACGGGGTACCCGTATTCCTCCCATAAATCAACGTTTATCCATAATCTTTTCCAAAATGGAGCGGCTACCTTGTCCGGTGTCGTAGAGATGTTCTGGGAACGCAAACGTCGCGGTGAGCTGGATGGACTAGGGCTTAAAGAGGACTTTACGTTTGTTATGGTAACCGGAGATGGCGGCATGGACATCGGGATGGGACCGGCAATTGGAGCTGCACTGCGTGGTCACAAAATGATTATTGTAGAGTACGATAACGAGGGTTACATGAATACTGGAGCACAGCAGTCCTATTCGACACCACTGGGTCACCGTACTTCAACCTCCAGTATCGGCAAGCAGCAGCAAGGTAAAGTGACTCAGCATAAAGATACAGCACAAATTATGGCGGCTACTAACATTCCTTATGTCTTCACGGGTTCGGAGGCTTATCCGCAGGATCTGGTGAAAAAAGCGGCAAAAGCACAGTGGTACGCACAAAACGAAGGTTTGGTGTATGGTAAAATCCTGATCGCATGTCCGCTAAACTGGATGTCTGATGATAAGGAAGGCACTAACATCGTTTCATTAGCTGTTGAGTCTTGCTTCTTCCCGTTATATGAAGTAGAGCATGGTTCTACGAATATCACATATAATCCCGAAGACAAGGGCAAACGTGTCGAGCTCTCAGCATGGCTGAAGACAATGGGTAAAACTCGTCACTTGTTGAAACCTGAGAATGAGCCAGCTTTGCACAGCTTCGAAGAAGAAGTTGAGCGCCGTTGGAATCGTCTCAAGGCAAAACACGAACATCCTGACTTATAAGATGTGTTTATCTCCAGCATATAAAATATGAAAAAACCCGGCAGATTTGTCTGTCGGGTTTTTTGTGGTTAGGGAGCATTTGCGCGTAAGAAACAGTTTTCGGACACCACTGACCTTAAACACAGTCTTCTTTCCCATTTGGAATTCTAACGGACTGCATAGCAGTTATCTGCCCTAAAAACTCCCAATATGAACCCTTTTTGAAGGAATAGTGTCACTGGAGTCCGCGAAACTTCTGAAAAAGCTAAGAACCGGCAAATAACGTCATTTAGGTCCTATGTGTTAAAGACTTGGTCATTTACAATTAGAATAAAGTCCAATTCCCTTTTACTCTTGCATGTTGTTCTGCCCTAACCAGAAGATAGCGGGTACAAATGACAAGACAAGAACTACCTACGATTAAAGCGCCGAGAGCCCACCACCAGCTAATCCCGATATTATCGTATAACGCCCCGCGCACGAGAACCAGACTATATGTGAGTGGAAACAGAAGGGATAGGCCCGTTGCCCATGCTGGGAATACCGCTGGTGGAATACGAACCCCACCAAACAGCTCCATTGGTGCTTGAAAGATGTAATAGATTAGCCCTGAATCCCTTGAGAATAGAGATATCGCACACAGCAAAGCTCCCCATATAACCGCTGATATCATGATAAGTACTAATACAGGCAATAAGGCGCCCCAGTTAACAGTCGTTGCATCCGCAAGAAAAATGAAAGTCAGGATGGAGAAACAAGCGAACATCCATATTCCGTGAAATAGTGAATATATGGAACGTCCATACAGGAAGGCCATTTTTGACGCTGGGGTTAGGAACACTACCTCAAGTGTGCCCCCTTTGCGTTCTTGTTCGAATAACCATGCGGCTTGCACAACCGTCCAGTATAACTGAAAGACGAGATATCCGCTCAGCAGAAAAAGGGGAATCCGTCCATCTGGTATTACTTTTGAGAGTGCTGATCCTGCTCCTGTTCTAAAGGGCTGCATAGTAAAGTAGGTGGTTAAAAAGGTGAGCGCCGGCCAGAGTAGAAGTGAAAAAAACACTGCGCGTCCCTTAACTCTATTTCGATGCTGCTTAGTGATCTCCGCGCTAAGGGTAAACCATAAGCTATGTAAGTTCATGATACCCTTCCTTCCGAAAGGAGGATAATCGCATCCTCCAAATTAGGTTTTTCGGATGCGAAGCTTTTAATGCTAAGCCCATGCTCCGTAGTCCATGGCAGCAGCTCTGTAATGATCCTATCAGCCGAAGGTGTCTTTACAGAAATGCGCTGCAGTCCATCATTTCGAAGTTCAAGTTTTTCTGTTGCGCAGACACCCATTAATTCCGCAGGCTGAGTATATGTTCGTAGATGCTCTAGTAGCTTGGGACGAAGTGATTCATGCCAGCCTGTAACCTCTAAATGAGCAGTTTGCGAGCCTGCAACCTGATGGACAATCCGCTCAGGTTTGTCACAGAGCAGAAGCTCGCCTCGATTCAGTACATAAACCCGGTCACAGAGTTCTTCGACCTCCTGCAAATAATGGCTGGTCAGAAGGATACCCTTTCCACTGTCCAGTGCAAGCTTTCTTATCGTACCGCGAAGCTGCCTGGCAATGGGGGCATCAAGGCCAAGTGTGGGCTCATCTAGAAATAAGTATTGTGGATCGTTGATAAGTCCGCGGGCGATTTGCAGCCGTTGCTTCATCCCTTTAGAATATTGCTCAACGGGTTGGTCAGCAGCTTGGGTCAAACCTACTTCCTCCAGAAGACGTTCTGCTTCTCTAGCGATTTGAGGGCTGTTCATTCCATAGAGTTTACCGAAGTATTGAAGATTCTCTCTACCAGTGAGTCGCCAGTACAACATTCGTTCTCCTCCGGCGATCATATTTACTTTTTGCTGAATGGCCTGTCGATTCTTGTGCAGTGACATTCCATCGACTTCAATACTGCCTGAGGTTGGCTCTAGGAGAGTAGAGAGCATACGTATTGTAGTGGTTTTTCCAGCGCCATTTAGACCGAGAAGACCTACGATTTCCCCCGCAGCGATATCTAAAGATAGTGATTTCACTGCAGTCACTGATCTTTTTTCCGAACGGAACCAGCCCAGTCTATGTTTGCTTTCGTAAATTTTAGTAACTTCATGCATGTTTATCAATGGTTTTCACCCTCCAAGGTTTTAGAAACGTTCGAACAACCCGCGCTCTATGCGCCGATTTGTCCATTGACCAACCGTTATGTATACAACACTAAGTAGTATGATAGGCAATGCATCAATTAATCGTGATTCTCCAGTTAGCAGCGTGCCTCGTAGCAGTTGTAGCGCATAGGTCAATGGGAAAATCTCACCTATAGCCTGCAAGTAGTCAGGCAAGTATTGCCTTGGAAACTGAAATCCACATAGTAGAGCAGTTATCGTAAATAGAGTATTTTGAACAATGAAGGTGTCCCTTGTATAAAGCATAATGCTTCCTAGCACCAGCGCCATCGCATAACATGATAGTAAAAACAGCAAAATTCCCACGAGGAGAGATATAAAGTGAACAGAGGGGAGCCGAAGTCCTGCCAAAAGGCCAAAGAAGAGAACCACCAGCAATTCCGCCCCGCTTCGATACAACTGCTGGACTGCGTTTCCTAGAAAATAACCGCTCCGGCTTGAAGGGGAGAGCAACAGTGCCTCAAGTGTACCTTCTCTCCATTCGGTAATAAGTGCCCTGGATACATTCATCATCATACTGACGGAAAATATACTGAGCATACCTCCAATAATTACATAGGTCAGATAGTCATCACTGCCACTATAGATAGCGAATTTTGAATCTATATCCCCATTGATTAGATACACATAAGAAAAATAAGAGATGATGACTAGATAAACTCCATCAATAATGTGCCCGAATGTAAAGGTCCAGGGAAAGGCTCTAAGATTAGATTTTTGGTTTCTTTTTAGAGTTGCGATAGCGATATGCCACAACTGTACTCACACCTTTCATTAACCTTATTGTTCAAGGTACTGCCTTTGCAGAACGAGAAGATTATCAAAGACTTCTTTGTTCACTGAATAAAATAAATAATTCCCTTTTCGCTGTGATTGGGTAAATCCTGCTTCACTTAGTTGTTTTAGCTGTTTAGAGACCGCAGCTTCAGAAATACCCAATATTGGCGCAAGCTGCTTGGTACAATGTGGATTTTTCCACAGTAGTTTCAGAATTCGCATCCGCGTATCATCACTTAAAGCTTTGAGTTGGCGCAACAGGTCACTCGGCGGTCCTTCACTAAAGGCAAGACCGGGAACATCCACCGTGAGTGGTAAAAATAAAGTATCTTCGTACCAGCCAACAAGCAGATGCGGAAATATGAAAGTAGAAGGAAAAACGTACACTTGTCCAAGCTGTTCATAAGAAAAGTAATACGTTACTGCCTTTTGAACTGTTAGAGTCCCGTTCTCTGCGAGGAGGCGTGGGTGGAGCGTATTTAGTGCCTTTTCCGGGGATCGACTGGCTAAGTCTTGAAACTGAGCGGCTGAGATGTTCATAAATGGTTCAATATAGTCCCATTCCTGCCCGAAATAATCATGTTCGTATGTAATTAATGTTGAGATTAACAGCTTGCGAACACTAGCCAGATTGTTTATCAGGTACTTCACGTTTCCACTCAACTTCATCAGCGAACGCTTGCTTTCAGATTCATTCAGCCATTCGACTAGGGTACTTAGTGCAATTTCTTGATTCATAAATAGATACACTAGCTCTGCATCCGGAAGTTTTTTGAGTAGGGTGATTCCTTGATTGCAAGAAATAGGGACACCCATACGGTCCGGTAAATCTAGCAGAGCGATCCAACGGTCTGACAACTGCCCAAGTGTGTGGATGTTCTCCTGTAGAGCAAGAGGCATCCTTTTCTTGAGCTCCAGAGCCCATTGTAATCTTGTTGGATGGTGTTCTGGTTGATGGAAGACATGCAGACTGCATAATAACTCATGAAAAGGACTGACGACCGTTTTGATCTTTCGATTTAAAGTTTGGAGTGAGCTCATCTCTTTCCTTTCCGATTAACTGTTTGGTTAATCAAAAACCACTTTCGCGTAAAGTGTTCAAAATTATAGGGGGAATGGTCAAGTTTGTCAAATCTTTTATACAGAAAAAAGCGAGAGCACATCCCCATGCGATGGACATGGATGTTTCTCTCACTTATAGGATTCTTTTGATAGAGTTATGAAGTAGAGTTATCTTCTGCCTCTAGGCATCATGGAGTTATCGCACATGATATCTTTAACAGAATAGGTGTAGCAATGACGAGGAACTGGGACACAGTGATGGCGTCTAACGATTTCTACCGGGTGAATAACATTCACAACTTGAGGGTGGTAGTAATCTTGATAAACCACCTTAGGTGGGTCAGTGACAGTTTGGGCCGGGCATTTTGGACATCCTTCTGACATTTCCTTCAGCTCCTTTGTGTGTGAACTTACCGTATTATACGCACAGAACAAAGGCGTGCTTGGTTATTTGTCTAGTTTATAAAAAAATGGGTGGGATTATTGTTTGTATATCTCTCGCATTACATGACGAAGCTCCGGGATAATGAGCCGTTCCATAGCCAATTTAACGGCTCCAGTGGAGCCGGGCATAGAAAAAACAGCTGTGTTGCCAATCGTACCTGCAATTGCCCGGCTAAGGATTGCCGCCGAACCAATGTCCTCTGTGTAGCTTAACATTCGAAAAATCTCACCGAAGCCCGGTAGCGTTTTATCAAGCAAGGATGAAACTGCTTCGTAGGTGGTATCACGGGGAGAGATTCCTGTTCCACCTGTCAGCAACACGGCCTCAACTTCAGTGTGATCAGCGTTTTTATAGAGTAGTTCACGAATGTCCTGATAGTTGTCTTTGATAATGGTATGACCAATAACTTCATACCCGGCAGCCTCGAGCATGGATTTGATTAATGCTCCACCGGTATCTGTTTCAGTAGTTCTGGTGTCTGAGACGGTAATGATGTAGCAGGAAACGGATTGTGGTGCTTCCTTCCGATGTTCTTCAACGGATGACAATGAGATCAGCTCCTAAATTAGAGATGTTCTCATGATAGGGTATGGGGAAGGCAAAGACAAGTTTTGTTATCAATCGCTATTCTTTTGAGGTTATAGGTGTGCCGCTTGCGTGCTTTGGCATCATGTAGTAAACTCGCTACCATACCCGTAATTTGCAAGGAGCGATGAATCATGGAACAGGTTGTACCTGTGTATATATTGTCAGGATTTCTGGGAAGCGGCAAAACTACCCTGCTGCAGCGCCTGCTGGAACATTGGAAAGATCAGGGCTTGCGCCCGGCCGTAGTGATGAATGAGCTGGGTGAAGTGAACCTGGATGGGCTGCTGGTTGAGCAAACCGTTCCTATGGCAGAGCTGCTCGGCGGCTGTATCTGTTGTTCTATCCGAGGGGATCTTAGCACAGAGCTAACTACTCTTATCAAGAAGGAATCACCTGATGTGGTTGTTATTGAGGCCACAGGTGCGGCGAACCCGTTGGAAATTGTAGATGGTGTAACCGAAACTTCACTGTATCAAAAAGTCGAGCTAAAAAGCTTGATCACCGTCGTTGACGCCGCGCATCTGCTCGAATTGTACCGTGCGCAGCAGGGGGCAACCTATCGACTGATGCAGGAGCAAATTCGCTGCGCATCTGTTTTGATTCTGAATAAAACTGACCGTGTCTCAGCAGATGAAGCGGAAGAGATCACAACTGTTCTGCGAAAATGGAATTCTTATGCACCGATTATGCCAGCGGAGCGTTGTGAGATCGACACAGAGGAGCTCCTGCGTAGTGCAGGTGGAGTTCTTACGGATACACAGCTTGAAGAGAGCGACAGCGAAAGCCAAGTGCATGAGGAAGCTCAACTACCTTTAGGAGGCACCCATGCTTCTCATGATCACGTGATGGCATACACACATTACTTCAAACGACCTGTCAACAGCGAGACCTTTGAACAGTTCGTCAAGGAGCTTCCGCGGGATGTTTATAGGGCTAAAGGCATTGTGACCTTTAATGACACCTCCAGTCGTTTTCTTTTTCAATATGCTTACCGTGAAGCTGATTTTATGAAAATCACACCTCAAGGCGAAGTCCCAGACGTAGCTGTATTTATCGGGGAACACTTCTCATCCAGTGAGTTACGCACGAAGCTGCTGGAGATGGAAGGACGTATTTTAGTTCGGCCTGGCACGATCAAAAGAAGCCTGTAATCCGTTCTGCTTCAGAAGAAGCTGTGGTTCATTCCTAATCTTGTAGGTTAATAGTAAGGCATACCCATTAAAAATGCAGGAGGTTGAAGGCTATGACCCGAATTCAATATCAGGAGTGCATTGACGCTTGTCTCGAAAGTATGAATGCCTGTAACTACAGCTATGTCTCAAGCCTAAAAGAATATGATCTTGCATCACTTCGTGAGAGCATGCGACTCGATCGTGAATGTGCGGATATTTGTTCTTATGCCATTCAAGCAATGACTCGTCAAAGTCCGTTTGTATCTGGAATTCTAAAACTATGTGCGGAGATTTGTGAAGCATGCGCAGATGAGAGCAGCAAGCATATACATAATCACTGCCAAGAATGTATTAATGCCTGCCGTAAAGCTGCAGAGGCATGCCGTTTGATTAGCGATGCTGTTGAGGTATATGCGTAAGATCGTATAGCTTAACTCTCATATATGAACTAATAGCCAGACTGTTGCTGTAGAAATATAGCAATAGTCTGGTTTTTTATATCCAGGTCTGTTTGATTAATGCTACTGGTAGAAAAAAAGGGGAGGAATACTGGATAGAAAGGAAGTTTTAGAAAGGGCTGCTATGGCAGTTCTTTCATTTTTTTGATTCCTAGAAGAGGAAATTCGTAGGGAACCGGAGAATTAACAGTAGATATGAAGGGAGAATGTTAAGTGGCGAACTTAGTAGATCGTAACTTTGCCAGCGGTAGTATAGATGTTGCTATTCCCCTGATAGAATTAGAACAGATCAGTAAACAGTATGGACGCCGACCCGTATTGGAAGATGTATCGTTTACTATTGAAAAGGGGACTGCAACTGCTCTGATCGGACGGAACGGATCCGGCAAAAGTACGCTGTTGTCAATCTTAGCTGGACTGGTCCATATTTCCTCTGGAAAGCTGAGTTGTAAGGATTCAAATCTGAGAATTGGTTATGCACCTGAGATGTTTCCAGGGTTGAAGCTGACCCCAGAACAGTACTTGCGAAGTATGGGACAGATTAGCGGCCTTGCGCCAGTCCTGATCGAGCAGGAGCTAACAACGTTATTTCAACTTTTTAAGCTGGAGCACTTTCGCAAGCAGTCGATGCTAAATTTCTCCAAAGGAATGCTGCAAAAAATTAATTTGATTCAAAGCTTGCTGGGAAGTCCCTCGTTGCTGCTTCTTGATGAACCTATGTCGGGCCTTGATCTCCCCTCAATGAATAAGTTAGCTGATCTTCTTATTGGTTTGAGAAATAAGGGTACTGCTATAGTCTTCTCTGTACATGAACCCCAATGGATTGAATTGCTTGCGGATCAGGTTCATGTGATACATGAAGGGAAAATTGTAAAGTCAATTCAGGGGTCAGAGAAGCTGAACTTTAAACCCTCTACATACATACTATTGTCTAATCTGTCGATTCAGAAATTGCAGCAATTGAAGGAAATGGCAGGTTTCATTGCAATAAATACGTTTAAGGATAGTTGTAACATAGCACGTACAGCGTTGACAGTAACAAGTTCAGAATCAGATACTTTTTTGCGGGTTATCTTGGAGTCGGGTGGTTCAATACAATCGGTAGAACCTCGCGGAGGATCGCATGACTTAGAAAAATGGATGAATCCTAGGAGTTGAACCAAGGGGGGCTAACGTGTATCCGTTTATCGTTTACATGCTGCGAAGTTATACTCGATCTCAGCGTTATTTCGGCCCGTTAGCGGGGATTGTGATTGCAGTCTTGATATTGTATTCTTATAAGCCCAATCCAGTTATGAATAGCTATGCCGCTACAGCAGTAATGCTCTTTATAAGCTGCGCTTGGATGAGTCTTAGTTTTTTGAATCATGAGCACGCTGTTCATCGGCAGATTGCAGTTGTTCACATGCGAAGTGCGGCAAAACATAGTGCAGGTAGTATCTTAACGCTTTGTTTTCTAACGTTGCTGCTAGATATATTGATTGTCCTTTATCCTTGGGTAACAGGTCATTTCGCAGAATCACCTGGGGCATATCGGTTAATTCTAGCGCTTATAGGACATGGATTGTTGGGTATGCTTGGTGTGGCTATTGCCCTATTCTTTCAATCTTCTTGGATTCAAAAAGGCAGTCACGCAACAGGTATGTTATTAGCTATCGTTGTACTATCACTGGGTGGAGCACAAATCAGCGAAAGTTTGCCTGGTATATTTCATTTTTTGATCTGGTTGTTGCCGCCAGTAACTCCTGTAATGGAGGCCATGATGAAAGCTGATACATTGTCATTAGCGGAGTTGTTAGGTTCATTTGCACAAGCATTAGTATATATAACACTGCTTATCGGTTTTTATTTGTACAGATCAAGACAGAGGGATTACAACAAAACATAACTTGTATAGATAAAAGGAACAAGGATACAGAAGTGGGGGAAAAGATGAAGGATACATATGTACCTGAGAGTGAACAATCGAAAGAGTTATTCGCCTATTTTGGACTGGCAGTTTATTATGGACAGGCCCTCGAGCAGCAGCTTACCAACTTGCTATTGCTTACTAAGCTATCACAAGGAAAAACGCCAACAGAAGCAGATCTGACAGACCTTTATCAGCGAAAACTCAGCAATTCACTCGGCCAACTCATCAAAGAAATCCAACATCATTTTCCTTTCTCGGAGCAAGAAACCGCTCAGTTGGAGGAAGTGTGGAAACAACGTAATTACATCGTTCATGATTACTTTAAAGAGCGTATACAGGAAACCTTTACGCCTGCCGGAAGAGCTAAAATGATTCGGGAGCTGAAACGTTTTAAAAATAAAGCAAGTAGACTTGAAGTTAAACTGCAAGGCTACTGCACAGAAATGTTCACGAAGCTTGGATTAGAGGAGGAAAACTTATTGTAATAATCCTTCTAAGCCGCAAGCTGTTACAACCTCTGGTCTAAAATGAACCGAAGAAGCTCTAACACAGCGAGAGAGTGCAGTTAAAGCTTCGCCTAATGCCGGAATCATCTCCGGTGTTAGGCTTTCTCCAGGTTCCCACCACCAATTGTTAATATTCAATGTTTGGTTCTTCTTATCCATCACCGGTTCAAATCTGCCAACAAAACGATCATTATATAATATTGGCAGTACATAGTAACCATATTCTCGTTCTATTGCCGGCTTATAGACCTCCCAGCGGTAATGAAATCCGAATAATTGCCGAACCAGCTCGCGTTCCCACAACAAATTATCCAGCGGAGCCAAAACAGCCGCAAATGAATCACGTGGTTGAAGCCCAATCTCTTCAGATTCTCGCAGCATCACAGACTCCAAGGTTGGAGCATCTATACTGCGGATATAAAGCGGAACCTTAATCCCCTCGACCCAAACTTCTCTGAGACTATCCTTCTCCAGTAATCTCTGAATCGCCGCCGCACGCTCTTTGCTCTTCAGTCCGGATATGCCCAGCCATCCGTCTCCAGATTTATTCCATAACAAGCCGATACTTCCTATTCTACGTATCACATACCAATCGTGAAATTGTTCTTCCGTGACATTTGGATCGGCTGAACTCAGCAGCTCTGAGGGTAACAAACGTTCAGCGAAATCATAATATCGCCGAGTATGTACACGATGGTGGACAACAATCTCTCCCCAAAAGTACATGCTTTCCATTGCAGCTCGTGATAATCTTGTCGGAGCCCAAGCCCAATCTACTTTCTCCTTTCCGTCTAAATCCAAAGAGGAGAGGGGACCGCGCTTCTGAAGCTCTTCACGAACCTGTGCTACAGCGACCATTACAGGCTCATTAGCCTGATGGTGGGAGGCAGCAGCTGTTCTTCTCCGCTTAAAATAAGGCCAATCCTCTGTACAATAAATAGACATGTTCTTGTCCCAGCCATCAACGAGCAACCTGTCTTTATACAGAAGCTCTTGGACCAGTTCTGGCGTAAATCCCGGAATCCGTGCTTGGAGGACCAGCTCATGATTATGGCCGGCAATATTAAGGGGGTCATATTGGATGCAGCCTACGTGACGAACATAGTCATAAATACTAAGTTTTCCGGAAGGGATAGCTCCGGCAGTTAACTTTTGATGAGATAGCAGAAACAGCCTGGCTTGTTTCTTAGTCAGATTATAAGTAAGCATCGTTTACTCCTCCAAGGATATGTATTAATTCCCATAATACAGAACATCTGTTCTAAGATCAAGCAGGAAAAAACCCTGAATCACAATGAAGTGACTCAGGGTTGTAAATTACATTTTCTCAAGAGAGGGTTGCAAGTTTCCGAGTGCTGGACGGTTGCTTGCGCCAGCGTTATCGTCAGAGCTGTTAGCAGCGGCACCTACTTGCAGCTGGTACATACGGAAGTATCTTCCGCCAAGCGCCATCAGTTCATCGTGGCTACCGCGTTCTACGATCTCTCCGTGATGTAGGACTAGAATCTGATCTGCACTGCGAATCGTGGATAAGCGGTGAGCGATGATGAAAGTGGTGCGTCCTTTTTTGAGAACTTCCAGCGCATCCTGAATGACGCTTTCCGTTTCTGTATCGATGTTGGAGGTAGCTTCATCTAGAATAAGAATAGCTGGGTCAAAGGAGAGAGCTCTCGCAAAAGAAATCAATTGCCGCTGACCCGCAGATAAAGTACTTCCTTTCTCAATTACCGGTTCATCAAATCCTTGTGGAAGATGAGCGAGCAACTTATCCGCACCAACCTCACGCAATGCACGTTCTACACGTTCACGTGAAATTCGTTCATCCCCTAGGCTGACGTTCGAAGCAATGGTGCCCGTGAAGAGGTACGGATCCTGCAGCACGATGCCCATGTGATTCCGCAGCCACTGCTTCGGAATATCCGTAACCTTTTGACCGTCAATCGTAATATCGCCTTTTTGTGGATCATAGAACCGGAACAGCAGATTGATGATTGAGCTTTTGCCGGAACCCGTATGACCTACAAGAGCGACAGTTTCACCCGGGCGTGCTTCAAAGGAGATATCGCGAAGGACGTAGTCTTTTTTATAAGCAAAAGATACATTCTTAAATTCCACTTTTCCTTTGTAGCGTGGCATGGAGCCGTCAGTAACATTCTCTCCAGGTTCATCCATAAGCGTAAACACACGTCCCGCAGATACCATAGAAGTATCCAGGTTCGCCAACTGGTTCACCATACCTGTGATAGGTTGGAACAAACGTCCGAGCACATCGACAAAGGCATACAGAACGCCTAAGGATACAAAGGTTGAACCAGTAATACTGCCATGTCCGAAATACCAAAGCACCATCACAAAAGAGAGACTACGAAGTGAGTTCACCAGATTGTGGGACGTGAAAGCATTCAGATTTAACATTTTATTCTGATATTTCAAGTAATCATCGTTCAGGTTCTCAAATTCTGCACTAAGCTGCTTCTGACGGCGGAATATCCGGACGATTGACATCCCCTGAATCGATTCATTAATAATGGCGTTAATTTCACTTAGACGTGAGCGAATGATCGTATTGTATTTGGTCGCAATTTTGCGATAGAGCACGATCCACAGCACAAGAATAGGTACAATGAACAAGCTGATCAGACCCAGACGGACATCAAGTAAGAACAGAGCGATATATACGCCAGTTATATTGATAATACCGGTGCTGAAATTGGAAAGGACGGCAATGAATAGATCCTTAATCGCCTCGGTATCATTTGTAACCCGCGACACTACCTTACCAGCAGGCAAATTGTCAAAAAAATGAACGGGTAGTCGCTGGATATGTGCGTATACATCTGTCCGCAGCTTCCGGATTACCTGATTCGCCGAAGATTGCAGCCAGTAGGTTTTTCCGAATTCAGCAAAGATGGAGATTACAAGAAAAATAGCATACATTCCGACCAACTGATAGATTCCAGGAAGCTCAGGTTTGTAAAAAGCGAACAGCTCATCGGCCGATAGCTTAACCGCCGGATAGATAACTTCGTTATCACCACGGGTGATATGCATCTCTCCATCGATGAACTTTCGTTCACCGTCAGGCTGTGTTACAGCTTCGTTAATAAAATAAAAACTTCTCCCTGCTTGAAGAACACGAATTTCTTGGCCTTTAGTTTCACCAGGCTCAAAGCGATCGCCGCGTTTGTATAAACTATTGTTATATTCAGCCGCCTTATCGGGAGACGTGGTGCTGAAATAGGGCTTCTCGATGGCCAGCATGTGATTGTCGATCATGCTTTTGGCTATAAATGGACCTGCCAGCTCTGCCGCTACCCCGATTGAAAGCAGCAGAAGGGCTGCGATAAAGGTTTTCTTTGCGGTCAATGCATATTCCAGCAGGCGTTTGCCTGTACTTTGTGTCAACCGTGACACCTCCTAAAATGTTTTGCGTAGTCGTAGCTCGTTTATTTATGGTTGTAGTTTAATCATTCGATAAGTTATTTTCGACTTGCTGCCGATCATATTGTTCACGGTACCAGCCATTCAAATCCAACAGCTCCTGATGTGTACCTCGCTCAACGATTTGTCCGTTATCCAGTACAACAATCATATCGGCATGTTGGACGGCGGAGAGACGGTGAGTAGAGATTAATGTGGTTTTTCCGGCACGTTCATTCCGGATATTGTCGATAATCTGAGCTTCCGTACGAGCGTCAACGGCTGATAAGGCATCGTCCAGAATAAGAATATCAGGATTAGCGATAAAAGCTCTGGACAGAGAGACACGTTGCTTTTGTCCACCGGAGAGGGATACACCACGTTCACCCACCAGAGTATCCAGACCATCGGACAATGTGCCCAGGTCGTTCTGGAAAGCGGCAGCTGTAATGGCTTGCATAATCGTATCGTCACCGGCGTTGTCTAGACCAAACTGAATGTTTTGCCGAACGGATTTGGAGAAAAGGATTTGCTCTTGTGGAACATAACCCATCCAGCTATGCAGCTGATCCAGGGAAATCTGTTGAATAGGCACGCCAGAGATAAGGATCTCTCCATTACCTGTCGGATATTCGCGGAGCAATTGTTTGAGCAGTGTAGATTTCCCGCTTCCTGTACGCCCGACTACACCTAATGTCTGCCCTTGGTTCAGGGTTAAGTTGACATGGCTTAGATTGTCTATCGTCGAAGAAGGATAACGGAAAGTCACATCGTTAAGCTCGATTCGAGTAGGATGGGGAACTTGAACGGGATGGGCAGCATTTTGAACATCGGGTTTGGAGTTTAACGTCTCGTCGATACGTTCGAGGGAAGCTCCGCCACGCTGCATAATGTTGATCAATTCTCCAATAGCGAACATCGGCCATACAATCATACCGAGGTACATATTAAAGGAGACTAGATCACCCAGTGTGATCTGATTGCGGAATACAAGGTAAATCCCATAAGTAAGACCAATAATGTAGCTGAGTCCGACGCAGAAGCGGATAGTTGGTTCGAAGAAAGCATCGACACGAGCTACGGCCATATTTTTGTTGTAAACATCTTCAGTAATATCCGAGAAACGTTTTTCATCAAGACGCTCTTGGACATAAGCACGGATTACGCGTACACCAGAGACAGATTCGAGCACTTGGTCATTCATATCTCCGAATGCATCCTGCGCTAAGCTGTATCGATCATGAATAGCTTTACCATAAAAAATCATAGCTATTGCAATTAGGGGTAATGGTAATACTGCTGCAAGGGTCAATTTCCAACTCACGAGAAAGCCCATCGCAAACAGCACAACCGTGAGGTAGATTGTAGAATCCACCAGTGTAAGCATCCCGAATCCTACGGTAGCTGAGACGGCTCTGATATCATTGGTTGCCCGGGCCATGAGGTCACCAGTTCTATTTTTTTCGAAGAACGAGGGTGTCATAGTCATAAGATGATTCATAAATCGGGAGCGCAGCAGGCGCTCAACAAGGTTGGAACCTCCGAAAAGTTTGTGCATCCATATGTAGGTAATCCAATAAATAACTAGCAGCAAAATAAAGATCATGCCGATATATTTGGCAAGCGAAGCTGTAGTAATCGAACCGCGTACTATGTCGTCAATGGCATTGCCTAGCAGACGTGGAGGGAGTAATTCAAGAACGCCTACACCTATGAGTAATATGAGTCCAATCAGGTAACGCCTTTTTTCTCGGCGAAAAAACCAGCCGAGATCGCGAAGAACAGAGAACAAGTAAATCCCTTCCTTTCAGGTTGTAATGATTGCTTGTGATGCTGATAAAAGCGCAAGTGATTATCTCTTCAGCAAACAAAAAAGGCATATCATCCGAAAACGGACGATATGCCTGTAATTTACAGCTATCATGCGCACGGTGCGTTACAGCACCAAGCATGTGAGAGACCTTCAAGAACTAAAGTTATACGGTCCATAAGACTCGCAAAAACTTCAGGATGGCTTAATCACTTGGGCTGCTTCGGTATTCGGTTGAGTAAAAATTCCAACAATAGTAAAATAATATGGCTGTAACTTCGTAAACACCGCGCTCACCCCTTTCATTAATTTGGTAATAACTAGAAGACGTTTAGTTATGTTCAGAGTTTATCATCCGGTTCGCGAATTTGTCAAACTTAATTTTAAATGGATTGGGAAATCATTAATTGCATAAAGTTGTTTGAATATCGACTTATTTTCGTTATGATTAGAATATACAAAGGAGCTGAGAGAAATGAACATGGAAATTAGTCAAGCAGCGGCAGCTTGGTTTAAGAGAGAATTGGACCTTAAGAATGGAGACTATATTCGTTTATTTCCCCGGTATAGCTCGGGAGGTGGACTTCACCCCGGTTTTTCGCTTGGCATTGCTACAGAAGCGCCTGGGCGTCCAGCTATTCAGGTCAAACAGGATGATATTGTGTTCTACATGGAGGAGCAGGACTTGTGGTATATGGAAGGTTATGACCTATCTATCGTATACTCTGAGTCAGAGGATGACATTGAATATAAGTACGAACCAAAGCCGGTATCCGGCGAAGTGCAGGTATAGTTGTCTTAATGATTGTTTATTTTAATCAGGAAAAGCCCTTGCCAAAAGGCAGGGGCTTTTCAAATGCTGTCTTTAAAAATGAGGGTATTCCAGTTGGAAATACATAGGTGTTATCAGTGCAAATTGCGAGAGGTTTCTTCCTCCAGAGCGAAGTCGAAGTCGTCAATATCGTACACCTGAACTGGAACTCCACCCTCGATGATCCGTTGAATCAATTCAAATTGATCCGTTAGGATAGGTACTTTCTCACGTTGTGAGGACAGCAGAAGCTCTGTTTCGATGGGATCGAACATCTCACCGTAGACAGCGGTATCCATACTGTTAATGATGGTGATTTTGGATTGCCCGCCAAGGAGAATACCTGAGCTTTTCGCCCATGGCACTGCTAAACAGCGGTTGATCTTCTTCGCGTTGAGCGGTTCTTCAAAATAAGCAATGAGCTCACTAATCTTCAACTTAACATGCTTGTCGTCGTCCGGACGGTTCATCAACGGATCATCGCTGTCTCGCAGTTCGTATAGTTCCATCACAGTAGTATAAGGCACTATATATTCTACAGGGCTGCTCGATACGAGAAGCTGGCCGTAAATCGCCATCATGACGGCTTCCGTCACAAATTGTCTAGACATCGTTATCCTCCTGAAGTTCGGTACTGCAATTGTACTTATGATCTAAAATTATAAAAACACTGTAGAGAGCAAAAGTCAACTGTACTTAGCAACTCACTAAAGAGAAGGGAAAGAATATTCCTGTGAAGCAATGGAAATCATATTTTACTTTTGTACGACCTTATATGAAATTGATTGTGTTTACGCTGTTTATCGGCATGATCAAATTCAGTATTCCGCTAACACTGCCAATGATTCTGAAATACGTGGTTGATGACCTCCTAATGAACCCGAGCATGGGGATTGAGGAACGGGTATCGCATTTGATGCTTATTCTGGGTGGTGCCTTAATTTTATTTGTTATCGTAAGAGGACCCGTGGAGTATTATCGCCAATACTTTGCTCAGCTTATCACAAGTAAAGTGTTGTTCGATATGCGAAATAAGCTTTACAGTCATTTACAGCGGCTGTCACTGCGGTATTATCAGAATACCAAGGTGGGAGAAGCCATCTCCAGATTTATTAACGATGTTGAGCAGACCAAAAATTTGGTCGAAGTCGGCATGATGAATGTATGGCTCGACACGTTTACGCTAGTTTTTGCTTTGGGATTTATGTTTTATTTAAATCCGGTGCTGGCGCTCGTGTCTATCTCGGTATTGCCTTTTTACGCAATTGCTGTTAACAAATTGTATAAGCGGCTTAAGCTTTTAACGAAAGATCGTTCCCAAGCTCTGGCTGGCATTCAAGGTTATCTCCATGAACGGATTCAAGGGATATCAATTATCCGCAGCTTTACGATGGAAAAAGTGGATCAGAAGCAGTTTGAAGACATCAACGGTAACTTTCTTAAAAAAGCGATGGCGCAAACCCGCTGGAACGCTATGACCTTCGCAATTATTAATACATTAACGGATATAGCACCTCTTTTGGTCATCGGATATGGTGGTTATCAGGTCATTCATGGCAATTTGACAGTAGGTACCTTTGTAGCTTTCTTTGGCTATCTGGACCGGATGTATTCTCCGCTGCGAAGATTGATTAATTCCTCGACGGTGCTTACACAAGCCTCTGCTTCTCTTGAACGGGTGCTTGAGCTGCTGAATGAGCCTTACGATATTGTAGACAAGCCGGGAGCAAAAGTGCTAAAGGATGCACGTGGTGAGATTGCTTTTCAGAATGTATGGTTTAAATATAACGAAGAGAATGATTGGGTCTTAAAAGATATTAATCTGAGTATTCAGCCCGGACAGACCATTGCGTTCGTCGGAATGAGCGGTGGAGGAAAGTCCTCCCTTATAAGCTTGATCCCGAGATTCTATGACATCAGTAAAGGCAGCCTCCAAATGGATGGTTATGATATACAGGAATTAACACAGGAAAGCTTGCGCAGGTCTGTCGGTATGGTCTTACAAGATAATTTCTTATTCAGCGGATCTGTGCGTGAGAATATTTTATTCGGTAATCCTAACGCCACGGAAGAAGAGGTCATTTCAGCAGCGAAAGCTGCCAATGCGCATGATTTTATTGAGCAGCTGCCACTGGGTTATGAGACAGAAGTGGGAGAACGTGGTGTTAAGCTATCCGGAGGACAGAAGCAGCGGGTTGCTATCGCAAGGGTATTTCTCAAGGATCCGAAGGTTCTTATATTAGACGAGGCTACTTCGGCGCTGGATCTGGAATCGGAGCATTTAATTCAACAAGCGCTGCAGTCCCTTTCTTCGCAACGTACTACACTAATTGTAGCGCATAGACTGTCAACGATTACTCATGCAGATCAGATTGTCGTACTTGAGAATGGTGAAATTACTGAACGGGGTACGCATGAACAGCTGATGTCGATAGAGGGTAGTTATGCGCGATTATTTAACGTACAGCATTTAGACGCTTAATATGTTTTGAATAATTAAACACTTTAGTGGTCCTCTCGAAAGAGAAGGCCACTTTTTTTGAATTCCAATCAGGCTTGTGGCACACAGTAACTTATACTATGGCAAAAATTCTACAGGGGACTTGAGTCTTTTCGGTGATCATGTGCGTCTAAAGCTTATAAACATCATGAAAGGAAGTGAGGAACGTGAATAAAACCACGCTTGAGGAAAAGGCGATAGCTGGTGATGAAGACAGCTTTACTGTTCTTATTGACGGCATGCAGGAGCGTTTATACCGAATGGCCTACTCCTATGTGCGGAATCAAGAGGATGCGCTGGAGATTGTGCAGGAGACCGTCTTCAAAGCCTATATCTCCATTCATAAATTGAAGCAACCGCAATATTTTAAAACTTGGCTCACCAAGATCGCTGTCAACTGTGCGCTGGACTTTATCCGTAAATCTAAAAAAATCGTGTATATAGATCAAGAGCTAGGAGGCAGCTATGCTCCGAAATCTAGGGAAGAAGTTATGGACTTGCATGAAGCGCTCAGCGGCCTTGATGAAAAATCAAGAATGGTGATTGTGATGAGATATTTGGAGGACTTGCCCATAAAGGAAATTGCAGAGGTTCTTGATATGCCCCTGAGCAGCGTCAAAACCGTTATTTATAGAGGTTTGGAAAAATTAAAAATAAGTATGGAGGAGAGTGAGAACTTTGGATAAGCAACTAGAACGTCTACAACAAGCCTATAATGAGATTGAAATTCCTAAAGAACTATCATTCGCTTCTCGTAAAGGAATTGAAAGAGGGAAAATCTATAAACAGAAAAACAGTTCTTCAAAACGTGCCTTGAAATGGACAGGATCAGTAGCTGCTGCTGTATTGATTTCTTTTACGGTGGGTGTAAATACGGTTCCTGCTTTTGCGAGTAGTATGGATCAAATACCGGTTCTAGGTAAGCTGGTCAGTGTTCTGCAATTTACGGAGGGAAGCGCAGGAGGGGGAACCATTCAGGATGGAGTAGATGTGAATTTTATTTCGGTCAAACAACTGAAGAATAGTGATCAATTGATTTTGAATTTTGCAAATCCGGATGAAACTCAACAGATGGCAAGCTCATATAACGTAAAGTTTACGGAAAATCCGGCAACAATGACGATTACAGTAAGTGGGGCCAGAAAATTCTCAGCAGTCAAAGATCTGGAGACATTAAAACAAAGCCGATATGTTCAGGATGCTTATCCACTAATTACACTAGATGATTCGGCCATTCGGTTCAATGTCACACTTACGGACTCGGTTGCTTATGAGGTGAAAGAATATAAAGAGCCAGCACAGGTAGTGATTACGTTAAAAGAGAAAGGAGACGAAGCAAAAGGGGGCTCTGTATATTCCTTAAGAACGGTCTCACAGCCTTCTGGTGAGGCGCTGGGTATGGCTGAAGAAATGTTATATGGGTTAGAGGATGTGCGGATGTTAAAGGATCAGAAAGGCTTATATCTCGTGGAAGCAGGATATTTTAATTCAGAAGAAGAGGCTTTGAAGCAGTTGCAGAAAATTAAGACAGAGTATGGCGTTGAAGATTTATTAGTCGTTGAAAAAAGAGCGGCGCAGCAAATTCCGCAGTCCATTTCTCAGGTGGAGGAATAGTGAAGAAGATGGTTGTATAAAAGGCACAATAAAAAAGACCGCCAAAAGCGGTCTTTTTTGTGCTGTTCTATTACATTTTGCCGATCATAAGTGATAAAATGCCGGCTGCGATCAGCGGTCCGACCGGAACGCCTTTAAATAACGCAACCCCGATCACCGTGCCAATCAGCAGACCTGCAACAACTGTGGGTTGGTTGGTCATGAGCGTAGCACCGCGGCCTCCAAGAAAAGCGACGAGAATGCCAATAGCGATAGCAAGCAAGGACTTCCAGTGCAAGAAGGATTGACCGACTGTCTGCAGCGATATTTTGCCGCTGGCTAATGGGGTCATGACCCCGATGGTCAGGATGATAATCCCGATGGTTAAACCGTATTTTTCTAGCCAAGGAAAGGTTTGCTGCAGGCCAAGTACTCTTAGCAGTAATAGGACGACCATTGCTATTGTTACAGGGGAATTGCTGCTGATAATTCCCAGCGCTGCAAGTCCAAGCAAAAGCAAAGAGGTCATGTCCATCTTAATGTTTCAACTCCTTAGGATTAGAACTTTCTTTTGACACAATGTGATCTGCGATAAGCTTACCATGCCCTCTTCCGGTCTCAATAAACACTTCGTTAGCATTGCGGCCGGAGGCGATTACTCCAGCAACATACAACCCTGGAACATTACTTTCCATGGTAGAGGTGTTAAAAGCAGGCTTATCCATGTCGTCATCCATGATCACACCCGCTGAAGTGAGGAGGGTACGGCTAGGACGGAAGCCAGTCAAGGCAAGAACGAAATCATTATCCAATGCTTTCTTGTCCCCCTTATGATCCGTAACAATTACTGAGCTTGCAGTAATTTCAGTGACACGCGAGCCTAAGTGCAGAGTGATTTTCCCTTTTTGCACCATGCCTTCAAAGATTGGCCGAACCCAAGGTTTAATATTCTCTGAGATGCTTTCACCACGATATACCATATCTACCGTAGCTCCTACACGCATAAGCTCCAGCGCTGCATCTACTGCGGAATTACTGCCGCCAATTACAGTTACCTTCATTCCCGTGTAAGGATGAGCTTCACCGAAATAATGAGTAACTTTAGGTAGTTCTTCACCTGGAATGCCAATCATATTCGGCTGATCAAAATAACCTGTTGCTATAACTACATTAGCAGTGATACGTTTCTGATGCTCACCACGCATATTTGACGTATGTACGGCAAAGGTTCCATCTTCAAGCGGCTCAATGGATAAAGCTTCTTCATAAGCGGCGATCTCTAGACCATATTGCTCAGCGGCTCGGCGATAATAGACAAGCGCTTCGTGACGGTAAGGTTTGTCGTTGGTCGAAGTGAACGGAACATCCCCGATTTCTAATAACTGAGCCGTACTGAAAAATTGCATATTTGTTGGATACAAATAAATGGAGTGTACAATAAAGCTTTTTTCAATGATAAGGCTGGACAGGCCTTGGCGTTGGCATTCGATAGCTGCCGAGAGGCCGCAAGGACCTGCACCGATAATAATGACATCTTTCATAAAGCGGGTTACCTCCTGATTGTTACTATCTTTTCTTTAAATCCTACCCTAAATTCATGAATTTTTCCATAAGAGCAGATTGAGTATAATAACCATTGCAAGAATAACGTTGATTATTATATAATTAGATATATATCTAATGTTTCAATTTATTGTGAAATTCTAGGAGCGTGAACCCAGTGCAGTTGGAGAAAATCGTGAGTTATCATAAAGCTTTAGCTGATCCAACGCGTCTTCGCTTATTGTTGCTTCTGTCCCAAGGAGAAATGCACGGGCAAGCGCTGGCTGAGAAGTTGAATTTATCGCAGCCTACAGTCACTCATCATGCGGCTAAATTACGTGAAGCGGCTCTAATAAAAGAAAGACGCGACAAAAATACAGTTTATTTTAAGTTGAATCCGGAGTTTATCAATAATGGTGCTGAGGCTTCACTGCAGTTTATTTTTTCGAAAGGAGCTGAGAATATGGAAGAGCAATTACCTGAGAATAGTCTTCAGGATACTGTAATTCGTAATTTTTTCTCTAAAGATGGCCGGCTGCGGCAAATTCCAGCACAATACAAGAAGAAATTGATAGCGCTTCAATACATGGTTGAGAAGCTGGAGCCAGGAGTTGTTTATACGGAAAAGGAAATCAATGAGTTTATTAAGCAGTTTCATGAAGATTTCGCCACTATTCGTCGTGAATTCATCATGCATCAGTTTATGTATCGTGAGAAGGACAAGTATGAACTAAATCCTCGAGAAGTATGGACTCGGTGGGAATATGTCAAATAATGATCTTTTAAATATTAACATTCTGTGTCGATTTGAAATGTACTGATTAATTATTCGAATTTCGAATAAAATGGAATTGTAAGCGTTATCTGAGACATATTTAGAAAGGAGACTTTCGTTATGTTATTTAAACGCACAAAAAAGCAACCCAAATCAGATCATGTAACCGTCACATTACCCCAAGTGAAACAGGCGATTCGAAAGTTCGAAGAAGATATGCCTGGACCTATTAATAGAACAGCATTAATCTTAGAGGACAAAAGAATCGATATGAGTCGCCTGAAACGTTATTTGGGTGGAATACCCGAACGGAATTTCTATATGTCACGAGAGACCTATGAAATTTTCGAGGAAGAAGACAAGTTAGTGCCGTATTATCTGGATTTAGTTCAGGCTGCTGTAGACAGTTATATTAGTGATACAGGCAAGCTACCGTTGCTTGAAGACACCTGGTTGCCAGAGGTTCATTATCGATTGTTATCTACAGAAAGTTATCTAAAAGAAACACCTCCTTTTCCGCTGTATATTACGGATGAAGAAATGATGCTGACCCATCGGGCAGAGCATTTCGAGTAAAGGAATGACGCAGATACGAATCTTCATAAAGACTGTTCAGTAAAAGGGAAGCCATAAATCCTTTTTGTTGAATAGTCTTTTCTTTGTCTCTTAAGGCATAGTACAATTACATTCTGTAGGTTAGGTTTGAAAATTAACAGCATGTAAGGGGAATCGCTTGATGAAGGAAGTACAAGCTATTTTATTTGATCTGGACAATACTTTAATGGATCGCGACTATACATTTCGCAGCTTTAGCACTCAGTTCGTGCAGGATTTTCTTGGGCATCTGAAACCTGCGGAAGCGCAGGCCGTGATTGAGGATATGATCCACAGAGACGCTGATGGCTATCGTGATAAAGACGGATTTTTCTTAGAACTTAGTGAGATCCTGCCTTGGGAAAAGCCTGTGACGGCTGAACATATCCGGGCGTATTATGATGCGAGCTACATCAATCATGGCGCAGTCATGGAGCATGCTTTGGAGGTTCTGGAGTATTGCGTGGAGCGTGGATATACTTTGGGGCTGGTCACCAACGGTAAAAAAGAAATCCAGAACACCAAAATCGATATTCTCGGCCTGCGAGAGTACTTCAAGGCTATAGTTATATCTGGAGAAGTTGGCATTGCGAAGCCTGATCCTGCGATTTATCAATTGGCACTAGACAAGCTGGGTGCCTCTGCGGATCAAACCTTGTTTATAGGGGATCATCCGGTAAATGATATCTGGGGTGCAGGTAAGGCTGGCCTTGAAGGAATTTGGCTGCAAAGGAAACATCCTTGGGACGATCAGCTGGACATCCAACCTTGGAAAATGATCCGTGAGCTGAAAGAATTAAAGGCTATTTTGTAATCTGGAAAATTTGGGGTTGACATTTTACTGCTGCACCAATTATGATAACAGCATCTTAAATTTCGGAAGGAGACGATGTTTTATGACAGTTTTAAATGTAATGAACTCAACTGTTGTGGATACGTGTCTTCCGGGAACAGCTGCTGCTGAATAATTGATTCGTGCAGTTTAGCAGGTAAGCTCAATTACGCTTATTAGAGCCGCCGGGAACCGTATAGGGTCCGGTGGCTTTTTTGCGTGTGTAGAAAGATTGGATTTGGTGTAATAAATCCACATGTCTATATACCGCCGCCGGAGTCTTTATTTCCGGCGGCTTTTTGTGTTCTCGGAAAACGCCAAGGGGCAAGAAAAAACATAAACATATCTTTTAGGAGGAAATGAATGAATAGCATAAAGCAATATGGTTGGAATGAAAACTGGAGTACAAAATGGAATGAAAAGTGGAGTCATGCAGAGGATAAACAATTTATACCCGGGAGAATCGTTGGTGATTTCGGCAGTAAGTACAAAGTGTTAACTGATGTAGGAGAGACGTGGGGAGAGCTTGCCGGGAAGCTGAGACACACATTTGTAGCCTCGGGTGATTTTCCTGCCATTGGAGACTGGGTAGCATTAGCAATGCAAGATGGCGGCGAGCATGGAATTATACATGGCGTATTGCCCCGGCAGAGTGTGATCTCACGCAAGGTCGCAGGAAATACACAAGATGAGCAAATTGTTGCCTCCAATGTAGACACGTTATTTCTGGTCAGCGCGTTGAATGATGACTTTAATGTTCGCCGGATGGAGAGATATCTGATCATGGCTTGGAATAGTGGGGCAAATCCAGTTATTCTACTCACTAAAGCGGATCTTTGTCCGGATGCAGACAGTAAAATCGCTGAAATGGAGAGCGCGGCTCCCGGAGTATCAGTACATGCTGTTAGTGCAATACAAGATGAAGGGCGCGAGAAGCTGCTGCCTTACATTGGTGAGGGTCAAACAGTAGCTCTAACGGGCTCCTCCGGTTGTGGGAAGTCGACAATGGTCAACTGGCTATGCGGGAAGAACCTTCAGATTACTCAGGATGTTAGAGAAGGGGATAGCCGCGGACGTCATACTACTACCCACCGTGAACTGTTTGTTTTGCCGGATGGGGGGATTATCGTAGATACACCGGGGATGCGGGAGCTGCAGCTCTGGGAAGATGAAGGTGGTCTTGATCTAGCCTTTAGTGATATCAGCGGCCTAGCTACTAAGTGCCGCTTTAGTAACTGTAGTCATGAACGCGAAGAGGGCTGTGCTGTACTTGAAGCAGTCCAAACAGGTGAACTGGAAGAGAAGAGACTAATCAACTACCGAAAAACACAACGAGAAGTATTGTACCAAAATAATAAAGAAGCCAAGCTTAAGAGAAAAAGCGCAGCTTCCACTAAAGTGAGTTCATCCAGAACCAGAGGATACGGATGGCGTAAAGAGCTGGATGAATATTAAAAAGAATTGATATAACGGCATAGACATTGGAAAAGGGCGCCCCTTAGCTTTTGACAGCTAAGGGGCGCCCTTAATTATTGAATTGCATCTAAACGGTTATGGTTTAGAAGGATGCAGCAGTTTCCTTAGCCAGTTGCAATCCGTTTTCAATGATTTCAGCAGATTGTGCTGGAAGTTGGTTGTGGCCTTCGATGATTACTTGTGTAATATCTTTAATTCCCCACAGGTTAAGGTTACCAACGATGAAGTTTACTGCCATTTCAGCACTTGCTGCAGGACCTTCAGAGTAGATACCGCCTCTTGCATTCAGAACAATTGCTTTTTTACCTGTCAAAAGACCAACTGGACCTTCAGCAGTGTAAGAGAATGTTTTACCAGCTTGGCAAAGGTAATCTACATAAGTGTGCAATACAGCAGGTACAGTCATATTCCACAGTGGGAAACCGAATACTACCTTATCTGCAGCGATGAACTGGTTAAGATATTTATTAACGATAGCGGCACCAGCTGCTTCTTCAGGTGTTGCTTCGTATCCTTGAGCGGCTTTATACATACCAGTGATCAGGGTATTGTCGTAGTATGGAAGTTGCTCTGCGAACAGATCAAGCTCAGTGATTTCATCTTCTGGGTTGTTGAGTTTGTAGCTCTCCAAGAATTCATTGTAAAGCTTAACACTTACGGATTGTTCTGCTGGACGGTTGTTTGCTTTAATAAATAGAACTTTAGACATTATGATTTCTCCCTTGCATGTGTGTATTTAATATTAACTATATTTAATATAGCATGTAATCTTTTGTTTGTAAATTATTTTTTTGTCATTGAAATTTGTTTACGCTCAAGGAGTTTGAAAAAATGAAAACAAGGTTAATAGGAGATACAAGAGAACAGGAAATAATTTCCTGTCTCTATAAGTTCCAGAATGATCTAAAAGGAGCGATTGACATGTCCATCGATCGGTTTATCATTAAAAAATTGGACAGCTGTCACGAAGAGCATACGCGTCAGAATTTAGTGAAGCTATTTAGACTTCGAATCCAAAAAGCTGAAAAAGCAGAGCAGAAGAATTACAAGATCAGCTGATAATTGCTTAGCTCTACCTAATAGTAGATTTTTCGCTGAATGAGACAGAGTCCTTGGGTTAAAAAAGTCCGTAAATATAGCAGAGCAGTGATCCTCCCGTTAAGGGGGATCACTGCTCTGCGTTTTTAGTCTTGGGCAGATTGTTTCAGCTTAGAATCAGCAAAGGAAGCTGACCGACCACAAACGTTACTTTGGCAAGTGACATTGTAGCGTCAGGTAACCCGCTACCTCTAATCTGCTGACAAATGCAAAGTCATTTGTCGAGTTACACACTAAGTGACCTTCCAAGTTATCCTCAGCGGCCAACGGACTCAGATGACGTTATATGCGAATTTTTAGTCATTAGAGCAGAGTTTCGGACTCCAGCGCAGCTATTTAGCTTTTTGAGGTCGTTAATTAGTGTTTTTCGTGCCAATAGTGACTCTGGGGTCCGATAGGATTCCAAATGAGCCAAAAAGCTGCGATTAAGGTCAACTGAGTCCGAAAGCATCCAACAATGAGTCCAATAGCAGTCAGCTATGTGACTAGTCAGTAAACAGCAATTCAATTTTGCTATATAGCAGTCCCAAGTCGAACCAAAGCAAACCATGCAGAACTCAAGCAGAACCAGACAGAACTAAGGTCGCATACTTTAATAGTAGAAGCTATGTATGTGTAAATGGTATCTAATACAAATGATGGCTCGGATTTAGATCAAGATGCTAGAGGGAGCTCCAAAATGGTCAAGAGTCCCAGCGGCTATTATAGTGTTAAGTGACAACTCCCTGGAATGTCATGTAACCCGCTATACATACATCTGCACCACCGAGTAATAAACATCCATCGCAGGCAACGGACTCAGATGACGTTATATGCGAAATTACTGGCATTAGAGCAGAGTTTCGGACTCCAGCGCAGCTATTCAGCTTTTTGAGGTCGATAATTAGTGTTTTCGTACCAATAGCGACTCTGGGGTCCAATAGGATTCCAAATGAGTCAAAAAGCTGCGATTAAGGTCTTCTGGGTCCGATAGCAGTCGGCTATGGGATGGCCGGCAAGCAGCAATCTAAAATGTGCTATGAAATAGCACAAAGCAGTACAAAATAGCACCAAGCAGAACCAAGGATGATTTTGATAGTAGAAGCTATGTATGCGCAAATGGTATCTAAATCAAACGGAGTGTCATTTTGGATCAAGTTTAGCTTCAAAAAGAAAACGAGTCTAAGCAGCAATTCTTAGTTGCTTAGGACGCTCTTTATTAGAAGCGTAGGACTGCAATGTTGTGACAAAAAAACTACCCCTCCATTAATAGAGGGATAGCGCCAATGAATCATTTTCACTGTAACTGTGCAATATAGCTTCAGAGCCTTTAATTTCGATACTAATCAGAGAATTGAGGCATTTCTGGAGGGCACTTTTGCCCTTTTGAATTTTGAGCTCCAGCGTACTGTTAAGTAATCTAAGTACTTTTTGAGTGGGCTGTTTATTTTCTGTTGTGAAATACACAGGTACAAGTTTGTTCTGAAATGTGATGAGCATTCTCATTTTGAAATCACCTCGCTACAAGTATTTCATGTTAATGATCATACCCCTTGTTTCTTAATTTTACCTTAAAATTAGCTTATGATAACATAAAGATTGCTAGTTTAATATACATTTATATGTAATACAGGAAGGATACAATAATGTGAATGAGAAAGAACGAACGGATTTAACGGATTTAACGGAATTTTTATTTCCAGATCGGGTAACCGACCAAGTAGTATTAAATGAATTGTTAAATACTGCGCCTACAGCAGAAAGGATAGGTAGATTCAAATATAGAGAGAAGGAGAAAACTAAAGATCTGTGTTTGCAAATACATAAGGATAAAATACTAGCCTACTGCAATAATACACCGGACTCTCCTCCGTGTGTGCTGAAGAGCAGAGATGAAACAGAGAGCTTTTGTCTCGAGTTGTTCGAATGTGAGAGAGCGATGGAGCCCTTTGCTCACGGGATTCCGGCGTTGCTAATGTCAAAAAAAAGGTTTGAGGAGCTGAAAAAAGGCTCGGATTCCTCTACGGTTCACAGTCTCTCAGAGTGTTTAGCTGCAGAGACAGGGGATGACGTCCATTCCAACCATCTTGCACGAGTGATGAAATGCTTCGACGCAGAGGGAGAATTACGACTTTGCATTTCTAGTGATAATGGCTGGAAGTTTCAGTATGCTAGCTTCATAAGCGATCATTCAAGTGGCTGGTTGCTGCGAATGAGCAGCGATCCTTCCCAAGACTGGATTGTAGCTCTTCCTATATCGAAAGCACAATTATGTAGTTCAGTGGCAGAGTGGGTATTAGATTCCTCCTCTTTTCCTACTTCACAATAACCGTTGAATAGGGAGGAAGAGTAAGCTGATCTGAATTTAAGGTCACTTTGTCAGCAGTTGTCTTTTGGATCTTGGTGTAAGAGATACCTTCGACATTTGGATGAAGCGTAATGATTTGTTCATCTCCAGTTAGGTTATGAACAACGAGGACTTGATCCTTTGTTGTTATACGTTCGTAGGCCATTACCCCTACATTGCCAGAAGTGTAGTCTCGAATTCCGCCATCACGGAGCGCAGGGACTTCGTTTCTTAACGCAATGAGTTCGCGGTATCTTTTAAGCAGTGAGCTGCTGTCGTTAGTCTGGCTTTCGACATTAATGCTAACATCATCAGCGTTATTGCTGCCGACCTCCCAAGTAGTCTGCCCCTCACCCTGATCCGCTGTCATCCATCTCATGGGCTCACGAATTCCTTCATCTGGTTTTACACCAAGCATTCCTATTTCTTCACCATAATAAATAAAAGGATTTCCAGGCAAGGTTAACAGCAGGGCTGCTGCCATTTTTGCATGATCCAGATTGCCGTCTAATTGACTCATGACTCTGTTTTGATCATGATTTGTCAAAAAAATCGCATCGGTAAAATGGCTCTCAGATATTTTGGAGTACAGATTATACGTACGTTCCAGCGTAAAGGCAGTCCCGCTGTCTTTTTCAGTTTTCACGGAATTAATAAGAGTCTCTGCTAAACCAAAGTTAAAGCTGGAGTCAAAGGCTTGATCCAAATAAGTCCCTACGGTGACTGCAGAATTCTCCCATACTTCACCAACAATATAAGCTTGAGGATTCACTTCATTCATCGCTTTGCGGAAATCCTGCCACCAAAATACATTTTTATGGGTTGTGGCTTGGCTTTTGTCGGTTAGAAGGTCTTCGTAAATATGTTTAGCAGCGTCTAAACGGAATCCATCAACCCCTTGTTCCAGCCAAAACTTGCCGATATCCTTCATTTCATTACGAACTTCCGTATGATCAAAATTTAGATCAGGCATGCCTTCCCAAAAGCCACCTAGATAATGACTACCCAGTAAAGAGTGCCATGCATTGCCACTACCAGCGGCACTGGCTCCATTCGCAGGACGTCCTTGATCTTCAGCCCATATGTACCAGTCGCGATATTTGCTGTCCTTATTTTTAGCGGAATCTACGAACCAAGGATGTTCTTTGGAGGTGTGATTCACGACCAAATCCATAATTACTTTAATCCCACGTTTATGCGCCTCCGTAACGAGCTCCTGTAAATCCTCAATCGTCCCATAATCTGGATTGATTGCACGATAATCAGTCACATCGTAACCATGATAGCTTGGTGAAGGGTTGATAGGCATAAGCCAAATCCCTCCGATCCCCAGATCGTCTGTGGTGTCAGGATTTCCGTCATTTAAGTAATCTAATTTTTTGGTAATCCCTTTGAGGTCACCGATGCCATCCCCGTCAGAGTCATAGAATGAACGAACAAAAATCTCATAATAAACCGTTGAGGGTTGTTCGTCAGTAGTTATCGTTTTTGCAGCGGGAGGTGTTGTAGTATCCTGAACAGTATTTGCTTTTGGCGATGGAAAAGGGGAGGCAGAGGAAGGGATATTGTTATTATTTCCTGAACAACCGGATAGCAGAAAGGCAGTTAAGCTAAGACTCAAAAGTCCGTTTATTGTGTGTTTTTTGGTGATAGGTGTTGCTCGTTTATCCATATAAAATAACCCCTTCTGCTGCAATTTTCCTATAAAGGAAATGGTAAGCGCTTTAATTCTTATAGTACTGTAATCAAATCCTCAGGTAAAACGTTTGCACAGATATAAAAACAGCAAATCCAGTGATATTTATCCATAAATTCAATAAAAACCGCTATTATCATGGATATTCTTTTAATTCCCCACGATATTCGGGATTTTAACCTTTCAGTAGGCATGTGCATATGCTTTAAGCAAGGGCGAAGGACCCGGTAAGAAAGGAGAATGAAGAATGAAGATTCGGAAAAAGCTGTCATTGTCGCTCATGATCATTACTTTATGCTTTTCAGTACTTGCCGGTTGCGGCGGAAAGTCAGAGACGGTAAAGGTGAAGATTGGGGAGGTTACCCGCTCTGTCTTTTATGCACCCGAGTATGTTGCCTTGACTCAAGGTTTCTTCAAAGATGAAGGGCTGGATGTAGAACTGCAGACGATTCCCGGTGGCGATAAAACGATGACCGCATTGCTTTCAGGTGCTATTGATGTGGCGTTGGTTGGTTCAGAAACCTCCATTTACGTGTATCAGCAGGGCTCGGATGATCCGGTCATTAATTTTGCACAGCTGACTCAAAGGGATGGAACTTTCCTGTTCGCCCGGAAGGCTGATGGAGATTTTAATTGGGATAAAGTGAAGGGCTCTACTTTCCTTGGTCAAAGAAAAGGCGGAATGCCACAAATGGCAGGCGCGTTTACTTTATCTAAAAAAGGAATTGATCCTGCGAAGGATATTACCTTGATCCAAAATATCGATTTTGCTAATATTGCCGGTGCATTTGCTTCAGGTACTGGTGATTATGTGCAGCTGTTTGAGCCGCAGGCCTCTATCTTCGAACGAGAAGACCGGGGAGCTGTAGTGGCATCGTTTGGGGTAGAGAGCGGTTATTTACCTTACACAGTATTTATGTCAAAGAACAGCTATATAAGCAAAAATGGGGACACCGTGCAAAAGTTCACTAATGCCATCCAGCGTGCTCAGCTTTGGGTGAAGGAACATAGTCCTGAAGAAATTACGGATGCCATAATAACTTATTTTGATAAAACGGATCGTGACATTGTGATTTCTGCTGTAAAACGCTACAAGGAACAGGACACCTACGCCATTAATCCGGTTGTTGATAATGAAGAATGGAATAATCTGCTGGATGTTATGGATAACGCAGGTGAACTTAAAGAACGTGTTCCAGCAGAAAAAATCGTGAACAATACTTTTGCTGAAAAAGCTGAAAAGACCATAAAGAGCAGTGGCTCTAAATAAGAGAGATAAGATCCTAAATGGATTTTGTTAACTATAAGGAGGGGATGACCTTGCTTCCAGTAGTGCAATTAAAGGGAGTAACGCATGCCTATCTCGGCGATCGGGAAGCTTCACTGGCCGTTGAGGATCTAAATCTTAATGTCGAGCAGGGAGAGTTCGTCAGCTTAGTAGGTCCAAGTGGCTGTGGCAAGACGACTCTCCTATCGATTATTGCCGGACTGCTGCAGCCCTCTGAGGGTGAAGTATTCGTAAATGGCCAACCCATTCTAGGCCCTTCACCTGAGGTTGGATATATGCTGCAGCAGGATTATCTTTTTCCTTGGCGGAGTATTCTAGACAATGCTGTGCTTGGACTGGAGCTTACCGGAAGCTTAAACGAGGAGAGCCATAAACGGACTTTGGAGCTGCTTCGCGAGATGGGATTAGAAGGGAAAGAACATGCCTATCCTTCTCAGCTATCCGGAGGGATGCGGCAACGGGTGGCTCTTGTACGAACATTAGCTACCAATCCAGGACTGCTGCTGCTAGACGAGCCGTTCTCGGCACTTGATTATCAGATCAAACTTCAGCTGGAGGATTTAGTCTCAGAGACCTTACGCAGCCGGGGAACCACGGCTATTTTGGTCACGCATGATCTGTCAGAAGCGATTGCGGTCAGCAATAGGGTTATTTTATTGCAGCGAAATCCAGGGAAGATTCGTAAAGTGTTTCCTGTTCCGGAGCTAATCCGCTCAGCCCCACCGCTGTATGCGCGTGATCAGCCAGGGTTTGCGGAGCTTTTTCATGAAGTATGGACAGAGATGGAGATCGCAGGGAGGGAAAGCTAATGAAACGAACAGAGCAAGCGGGAGTTTTAGCTTCCCGTGAACTGTGGCTGCAGCAAATGCATGTGGATTTCAAAAAAAGAAAGCAGCGCCAGCGTAATCAGGTAATTGCTGTAAGAAGCAGTCTGTTGCTGCTGTTCTTTGTGCTGTGGGAAGCGGGAGCAAGAATGGGCTGGATTGATGAGTTATTGTTCAGCTACCCGACAAAAATCTTCAAGCAGATTTGGCAGGATATGATCAGTGGAAGCTTGTGGCCTCATTTGGGGATGACGGTAGGAGAGACTGCGGTAGGGTTTGTTCTGGGAACCTTGTTAGGAACGCTGCTGGCAGTGATTATTTGGTGGTCTCCGTTTTTATCAGCGGTGCTTGATCCGTTTATGGTTGTCTTTAACAGTATGCCGAAGGTGGCCTTGGGGCCGATTTTTATCGTAATGTTCGGGGCGGGTTTCACCGCTATCGTTGTAACAACCTTATCGATTACGGTGATCATTACTACACTTGTTGTTTACAATAGCTTTTGTAGTGTGGATCCTAATCTGGTGAAGGTGGTTCGTTCTTTTGGAGCTTCTAAAGTTCAGGTGTTTTTTAAAGTGATTCTTCCGGCATCTTTTCCAACGGTTGTCTCTACCCTAAAGGTGAATGTGGGTATGTCATGGGTCGGGGTTATCGTGGGAGAGTTTCTAGTAGCAAAATCCGGTCTTGGGTACCTGATCATATATGGATTCCAGGTGTTTAATTTCACGCTTGTGATGTCCAGTCTGCTGATTATCGCAGCCGTAGCAACGGCAATGTATCAACTGGTAGTGTATCTGGAGAAGCGCTTGTTATACCGGCGGTAAGTCTAATGTAACGTTGTGTCCGTACACAAAATCTTGTAACATGTCTATATCTTTACCTATTAACGGTTAGTGCTTTTAAGGAGAGATAGGGTTATGGGATTTCGTGTGATTAAAACAGCTGCTGCGACGTTAATGTCCGTTCTTCTCGCGTCTGCAGTAGGCATACCCAATGCACAAAGTGCAGGGCTTTTAGCCATTTTGGGTGTGGAGGTTACCTTGAAAAGGAGTTTCCGGACGATAACGGCGCGTTTTTTGGCCTCGCTCGTGGGACTCTTTTTTGGGTGTATTTTATTTTGGATATTAGGATTTCATTACTGGGTGCTTGGACTATACGTTCTGGTTGGCTTTCCGATGATTGTGAAGTCCGGCTACAAGGAAGGGATTGTCACTAGCTCTGTTATTGTGTTTCGTGTTTTTGGACAAGCTGAGTTATCGCTTCATGTGTTGTTGCAGCAAGTAGAGCTTCTGGCCATAGGTCTCGGTTCAGCGGGGGTGGTTAACTTGATTTACATGCCACAGACCGGGGGAGTTATTTATGGAATCCGCAAGGAAGTGGATAGATACTTTTCAGTTATTTTTACTCAGATGGCCCGTACTTTGCGTGAACCTGCGTATATGTGGGATGGCAAAGAATTAATTGATGCGGATAATGCAGTGCAGCGGGGACTGACTGCCGCTACTCGTGAGATGGAGAATCATGTGATTCATCCTGATGAAGCTTGGAATGTCTATTTCTATATGCGTAAGGAGCAGCTGGAATCGATTCAAAGCATGATGCAGCTGATTTCTCAAGTATATCGCCATTTACCGCATGGAGAGATGGTAGCTGAATTGTTCGACCAGCTTAGCGGAGATGTTTTGGCTGAAGAATATACAGGCCGCACGGAACATTTGCTGGAAGAGCTTGAACAAGAATTTGAAAGCATGGATTTGCCGGAGACACGTGAGGAATTCGAAGTGCGATCAGCGATTCTGCAGCTTTGCAGAGAATTGGCACTTTATTTGAAAATTGCGAAACGCCATAAAATACCGGTCAGCTATAAGCCTGAGAAACGTTTGCTCACCCGGAAAAAAGCTTAAAATTAGGCTTTAATAAAGTGAAGTATTAACATTCGCCCCTGAAATCACGATAAAATATGTATGAACTAAAAGTTGATCTCCGAAAGGGATTAACAATTATAGGGTGAGTTCAAATTCAAGCAGGAAATTCATATACGAATTTTCCGCATTGGCAGGTGAGGCGTATGGACAAAGATATGGAATCATTTATCGGAAAACAACTTGTAGCTAACCTCTTTAATGACAAAGGAGTATTTGTTTTACCCGCATTGACTTTATTGAGTGCTGAACATATTAGATTAATTCGACAACATAAGATCACTCTGGAATCTCATGACGTCGTCCAGCTGGATAGCGCGGAATTTTTCCAGCTTGCAATTGATGATTGTACAGCTGCGATTGAGAATATTTTTGAACAGATTCGTCATAACAAAAATAAAAGAATTCCTATGCTGGAAGTTAGAAATGAAGTGATTCCGTTTATCCAGCAGGTAAGCGAAAAGAATGACTTCTACGGAGTATTGGCTGCTTTGCAGACCAAAGATGATTATACATACAGACATAATGTAGCCGTGGGCATAATATCTACCTTGCTAGGCAAATGGCTGAAGCTAAAGTCTGAGGATTTGAGCATGTTGACCATTGCAGCGACTCTTCATGATATCGGCAAAATGAGAATCCCGGATGACATATTAACCAAGCCCGGTCCATTATCCGACGAAGAGTTTCAGCTGATGAAAAAGCATACGACCTTTGGGTATGAGATGATCAGGGATACGGTAGGCACAAACCATACCCAAGCGCTAGTAGCCTTACAGCATCATGAAAGAATGGACGGCAGTGGTTATCCATTTGGTGTGCTTGGGAACCGGATTACTGATTTCAGTAAAATCGTTGCTGTGGCTGATGTGTTTCACGCGATGACCTCCGACCGTTTTTATCGCAAAGCGGCTCCTTTATACGAAGTATTACTGCAAATGGAGGAGAGTGTGTTCGGTAAGCTCGACCCTTATATTTGCAGAGTGTTTATTAATAAGTTAATGCAGTCAATGCTAGGGAACGAAGTGGAATTGACAGATGGGCGAAAAGGAAAAATTGTTATGATTCTTGCTACAGACCCTTTGCGGCCACTGGTGAATATTGATGAGGATTTTATTGACTTAAGCAAACATAGATCGCTTGGAATTGTGCGGGTAATCCCGCAATAGCTGGTGTTTTAAGGTTTTTTGAGGGGTCAGGAATGGCTCTGGAACAGGTTGGACCATTTTTGGAATCTACTCATATATGTACAAATTTTGAAATAAAATGAACTATGAGTCTCCTGAAAAAGCCTTCTTGAGGGCTTACTCAAATTTATTTATAGTCTAACAATCAACAAATGCCTAGAACCTGCATACACTTGATAGTGAATGATTGTATGGAGGAGGTTCAAAGATGTCATTAAGCCATAAACGTCAAACAAGGGAGATCATTACGAAGGCAATTTGCGGCAAAGGTCGTAAGTTCTCTACAGCAACCCATACCGTGACTCCGCCACATCATCCGACTAGTATTTTGGGGGCTTGGATTATCAACCACCAATACGAAGCGGTTGCCGCCGGGAACGGAATCGAAGTAATTGGTACTTATGATGTAAACATCTGGTACTCGTACGACAAGAACAAGCAGACCGAGGTAGCAAAGGAAACAGTCTCTTATGTGGAGCTCATCCCGCTTTCCTACCTGGACACGAGACACCGCACTTCAACAGTTGAGGTCTCTGCGGAGGCAACGCAGGAACCCAACTGTGTAGAAGCGGGCGTATCGCCAGGCGGAGGCAGTGTGACACTTCGCGTAGAGCGCGAATTCGAAGTGGAGTTGGTGGCTGAGACCAAAGTCCGTGTGTATGTCACTGAGCAAAGTGATGATCCAGAAGACAAGGATTATGATTTTGAAGGTGATAGCTTCGATTACGATGATCTGGACCCTGACAATCTGGATGATGAGCTGTAAGGAAGGATACGCCGCCGTTAACTGAGTATCAATGGGTTATGGTCCATTATATGTAGGGAGTGCGGCGGCGTAGAGGGCGAATGCCCTCCTTTTTTTTATTTATTTTTAGGATGAAAAAAGGTTCACGCTCGGATGGAGGCGCTAAAGAGTATGAATGAAGGTCTTAAGGTGTATTCAGAATTGTCTGTGGCAGAGAGAGAGTCTAGATTGCTTAGAAGCGGAGTTGAAGCAACGCTGACGCCATCTGTAAAACGTTTTGTCGATACATATGCTTCACACGCTACTGAGAAGGGGCACAGGCAGTGTTATAAGATATTGGTTTATCATTTGACTGTGCTCCACATCTCTTTGCTTGGAGCGGGTCTTGGAATGCGTGCGGCCACCGATAATTATAGCGAAGCTGTGAGCTTTGCTAATGCCGAGAGCAATACCACGGGAGGCCGAGTGCGGGGAGAGCTTCGCGGGGTGATGAAATTGCTCCAGCGGATTGCTGTCCGCACGCTGTACAGCTTGGGGCTGGATAGCGGTGAGGTACTGCTGAGGGCAATGGGGAACCGGAGGTATGTGGTGGAGGGAGTCACTCCACTAGTAAAGACCTCCGGGCAACGATTGCCCGAGCCTTATCGTTCCGCAGCGTTAGCGCTGGAACGAGAGCTGGCTCTGGAGCAGCCGGGCCGCAGCGGCTTGCTGATGGGTATGGACCCGGAGTTCATCATCCTCCGGGAATCCACCGGCCGCGTCGTGCCTGCGTCGCGGTACCTGCCCACGGACGGCGTCGCTGGCTGCGACGCCGGACCTCCGGGAACGCGCGGCGCGTTCCCGGTCGCCGAGCTGCGCCCTCAGCCGCGCGGGGAACCGCGCGCGCTGCTGGCGCAGCTGATGTCCGCCGCGGCGCTGGCGGACCGGCTCATCGCCGACCGCTCGCTGCGCTGGCGGGCGGGAGGCATGCCGCTGACGGGCTGGGCCCTCGGCGGCCATCTGCACTTCAGCGGCGTGACGCTGACGGCGCCGCTGCTGCGCGCGCTCGATAACTATCTCGCGCTGCCCATGCTTCTACTCGAAGACGTCCGCGCAGGGGCGCGTCGTCCCCGATACGGCGTGCTCGGCGATTTCCGGACTCAGCCGCATGGCGGCTTCGAGTACCGGACCTTGCCGAGCTTCCTGGTATCCCCGGTCATCGCTAAAGGCGCGGTCTATCTGGCTCATCTGATCGTGAGCCATTATGAGGACCTGACGCAACGCCCGCTAGACCGGGAAGACCTGCATATCGCCTACTACAGCGGCGATAAACCTCCGCTGCGCGCCGCAATCCCCCCATTGCTGGCGCAGCTGCGTTCCCTAGGCGGCTACGAGATTGCCGCCCCCTATATCGAGCCTTTATTCGAATATATTGCCGCTGAGCGGACGTGGGATGAGTCGCGTGATATACGTGAGTTATGGTGCAGCAAAGTAAAAATGTGATATTTTACTATTTGGTCTACATGTTAACGATGGTCCATGAACCGATATCTTGAAAGCCAAGTCGTTTATAAATAACTCCGGCATGTGGGTTGTCATAAAAGAGGCATAATGACTTTCCTTCATGAAGCAGGTCTGCACATAGCTGTGCCATTACGCGCGAAGCAAGGCCTTGCTCTCTGAATGCTTGATGTGTGGCAACCCCGACAATCATCGCTGACATGGAATTTTCCGCTGAAGTTGAAGCTGTGACAATGACCTTATCTTCCCGTTCCATATAATACGTGCGGCCGGTGTTGCTTTCCAGCGTTTTACGCAGGCTGGTTCTTGAACCATTCCGGCTGCTTTCAAATTCTTCAATGGTATCGGTGAGTGCGCAAATCGCTTCTACATCCTGAACTGTAGCTTTTTTGATAGGCTCAGCTGAAGAGAAGGACTCACTTATTTTATTGTTCATATCTTTTAATTCAGCAAAATACAGCTGTTTTACTTGTTTGAAATTAATTTCCCCGTCAAAAGCCTTCACCACCTCTGAGGCTCCGGAGATCATATGCATGTCATTATCCTTTCGGATAATCTCAGCGAACCCCTCGACATCAAAAGGGCCATCTGCATAAGGAAGGTAGCTTCTATAGAAGCGCAGCAGAACGGCTTTTATCCGCCCGTCAGCTGGATCAATCTCTCCCCACAAATCCATGAAATCCTGTTCAAACCCAAAATTCTCCACATCGCCAATGATAAATAAATTAAGCGCCGGCTCTTTCCGCAGCAATGCCATCAGCAGCTCTTGATCATCCTTCGTTAGCTTTCGTATCATATTGTATTCTCCTTTGATTTTCATATGGGCTGATGCTCTGTGTTAATATTTTACAATATTTAAAAGCAGAAGAATATACCTCCTGTAAGTGTTTGTCTGATAAGTATTCTAGTCTTTCGTTGTACTAATGTGAGGTTTCAGGGTAACTTTGTCCACCAATTTTCTGTTATAATGGGGGACAGCATTAAATAGGCATGGAGGTTGACCATGGCACAATATACGCCGATGATAGAGCAATATTTAAAGGTAAAGGAAGGGGCTAAGGATGCCTTCCTATTTTTTAGACTGGGCGATTTCTATGAAATGTTCTTTGAAGATGCCATTTTGGCTTCCAAGGAGCTTGAGATTACGTTGACAGGCCGCGAAGGCGGGGGCGAGGAGAAAATCCCTATGTGTGGAGTGCCTTACCACGCCGCCGAGGGATATATTCAACGCCTGATAGAAAAAGGATATAAAGTCGCCATTTGTGAGCAGTTAGAGGATGCTTCAGTCACGAAAGGCATGGTGAAGCGGGATATTGTACGCGTCGTGACACCAGGAACCGTGATGGATGGAAAAATCATTGCTGACAAGAGCAACAACTACCTCGTTTGCGTTACCGAAAGTGACGGAATGATGGCATTAGCTGCCTGCGATTTAACAACTGGTGAGCTATATGTTACTTCGGTATTATCTGGAGCCGAATGGCTGCGTGATGAGATTGGCATCTATGAACCGGCTGAGATCATCGGAGACGCTGCACTGTTGGAGATTCTGCGAAGCGAAACGCCGCTGTTAGCCAAACCTGTAGTTTACACCCCTTGGGAGAAACGCGAGGAGGAGCTGGCACGTCGTCAGTTCGGTGAAGCGGCATGGGTACGTCTAGAGAAGGAACGTGGACAATGTCTGGCGCTTCTGATCTCTTATCTGAATGAGACCCAGCGGCGTTCGTTAGGGCAGCTTAGTCAGATTTCTCCTTATGAACCAGGCAATTATATGATTCTAGATCCATTTACACGCCGGAACCTTGAACTAACCGAAACGGTTCGCGAACGCTCCAAAAAAGGATCCTTGCTCTGGCTGCTGGATCGAACGGAAACGTCGATGGGCGCCCGTCTGTTGCGCCGTAGAATTGATAAGCCGCTATTGCAGCGAGCTCCGATCGAACGGCGCCTAGAGGCTGTCGATTATTTGTACAATCAGTTTATCGTTCGCGAGGACCTGCGTTTAGCGCTTAAAGAAATTTATGATTTGGAGCGGTTGGTGGGTCGTATTGCTTTTGGCAGCGCCAATGGCCGTGATATGAATGCCCTGAAATTATCGCTGGCGCAAATTCCTGCATTGAAGGAATTATGTATGACCTCCGGTTCAGCTACTTTACGAGAGATCGGTGCAAGCATGGATGAATGCGCCGAGCTGCGAGAGGACATTGACCGTGCAATCGTCGAGGATGCCCCGGTGTCTGTGCGCGACGGTGGAATTATCCGTTCCGGTTATCATGAACGTTTAGACGAGCTTAGGGAAGCTAGCAGTAACGGTAAACGTTGGATCGCTGAACTGGAGGCTAAGGAAAGACAGGCCACTGGCATTAAGTCACTGAAGATCGGCTATAACAAAATCTTCGGTTATTTCATAGAGATCACCAAATCCAATCTGGCTGCATTGCCGGAAGGACGTTATGAACGCAAACAGACGCTTGCTAACGCAGAGCGTTTTGTCACACCTGAGCTTAAAGAGAAGGAAGCACTTATTCTTGAAGCTCAGGATAAAATGACGGATTTGGAATACAGCCTCTTTACCGAGCTGCGTAATCGCATCAGCGGGCAAATCCCCCGCCTGCAAAATCTTGCAGAAAAGGTTGCCGAGATTGATGTGTATCAATGCTTGGCGGCAGTTAGTGCCGAACATCGTTTTGTGAAGCCAGTCCTTTCGGATGGTTATGATCTTCGGCTTGAAGGGGGCCGTCATCCTGTTGTGGAGGCGGTGCTTAAAGATTCCGCGTTTATTGCAAATGGAAGCACGCTGAGTAAGGAAGAAGGTAACATTCTTCTAATTACAGGTCCTAATATGGCGGGCAAAAGCACCTACATGCGTCAGGTGGCGCTGATCTGCATCATGGCTCAGATTGGATGTTTTGTTCCAGCAAACAGTGCTGAAGTTCCGCTTATAGACCGGATCTTTACTCGTATTGGAGCAGCTGATGATTTGATCGGTGGTCAAAGTACATTTATGGTGGAAATGGCTGACATCCAGGTTATGACAGAGAAAGCAACAGCTCGCAGCTTGATTATTATTGATGAGCTGGGAAGAGGTACCTCGACCAGTGAAGGTATGGCCATCGCTCAGGCGGTTATTGAATATGTACATGATGTTATTTCTTGCAAAGCTCTAGTTTCGACCCATTTTCATGAATTGGCTCATTTGGAAGGGAGTCTTAAAGGACTGCGGAATTACTCTATGGCTGTTCAAGAGAGCGGCGATAAAGTAAACTTCCTGCGCAAGCTAGTTCCTGGAGCGGCTGACAGCAGCTATGGGATCTATTGTGCACGTCTTGCGGGTCTTCCTGAAGGGATTATTGACCGAGCTTATGGTCTCTTACAGAGCATTGAGCAGGCAGCCCATCCTGGTGGTACTGAACTTCATTACGGGGGAAGCCTCGAAAGACAGGCGGCTGTAAGAGAAGTTGCTAGCACATCTTCCGTGGCGCAAGCCGTAAGTGTCATCACTGAGGCACCTGTAGAAAATGAGGTTGTTCAGTTGTCTATCTTTGGTGAGGAAGAACCACCCAAGAACCGCAAAGGTAGTGCACATCAAGTAGCGGTAACTGAAATCCATGAGAATCCCGCGCTAAAAGAGTTCATTTCTTCTGTGCGTGACGCTGATCTTATGAATATGACGCCGCTGCAGGCGATGAGTCTGTTGAACGAGCTGAAGATGAAGGTTAAGGATCTGCAATAAAGATTTTATAATAATTGATTGCCTAAATAAGAGGTGAATGAAATGGCCAAAATTCATATATTGGACGAGCATATTGCCAACCAGATTGCTGCGGGTGAAGTAGTAGAGCGGCCAGCTTCTGTTGTAAAGGAGCTTGTCGAGAATGCGATTGACGCTGGCAGTACAAGAATTGAGGTATCGGTAGAAGAGGGGGGCTTGCAGAGCATCCGCGTTAAAGATAATGGCTCTGGGATTGATCCTGAAGATTGTGAGACCGCCTTTTACCGGCATGCTACAAGTAAAATTCTGAATGGCCGTGATCTATTTCAAATCACAAGCTTAGGCTTCCGCGGAGAGGCACTTCCCAGTATTGCCGCGGTATCCAAGGTATCGCTTCTAACTGCAACTGCCGATGACGGCAAAGGGCGCCTAGTAGACATTGAGGGTGGCAATCTCATACGAAATGAGGACGCTCCTTCCGGCCGGGGAAGTGATCTTGCCGTTCGTGAATTATTTTTTAATACGCCGGCAAGGCTGAAATATATGAAGAGTATTCAGACGGAGCTGGGCCATATCTCAGATGCCATGTACCGCATGGCGCTCGCTCATCCGGGGATCTCTTTTACCTTGCATCATAATGGCAATCAGCTGCTGCATACGCTCGGAAATGGTGATCTGCTGCAGGTCATCGCAGCTGTTTACGGAACCAATGCCGCCAAAGCAATGCTGCCGATTACGGCAGAAGACTTGGATTACCGGATTTCCGGATATATTAGTCGTCCAGAATGGACTCGTTCCAATCGAAATGCAATCACTACTATTGTCGGTGGACGTTATATTCGCAGTAATGGTCTGAACGCAGCAATCATGCGCGCTTATCATACCTTGCTTCCGATTAACCGTTATCCGCTATTAGTTCTTGAACTGGATATGCACCCCTCTTTGGTAGATGTCAATGTACATCCAGCAAAACTGGAGGTTCGATTTAGTAAAGAGAATGAGCTTTACACCTTTGTTGAGCAGGAGATCCGCAAAATACTGCTGGGGCAAAGTCTGATTCCACGTCCAAGCAAGGAAACAATCGGACCCAAGGGCAGCAACTCCTTTATTCAGGAGCAATTTGCTTTTTCCAAAGGGGCCGTTCCACCGTCATCTTCGACTGGTGATGTGAAGGATACAGCTCCCACGGGATCTGCCAACTTCTTAAGTGGACTACAGTCATCGAGCCTTGACCGTAATACCCGTGATTTTAGCAAGGAAGGTCAGGCGGATCATCAGGTGGCTCGCGAGGTGGCTCCAGCTTACGGGTCAGGCTATCCGTCTTCATCTTCGCAGGGGCGCCAAACTAGTGCGAATACTAGTTATTCCAATAGCTATCGCCCGCAAGAAACCTCAATGTCGCAGAAGCAGCTCCTTTCGGTTGAGAAGCTATGGGCTCCACCACAACAAGAAGAGCCTGGACTTCCGGCCTTTCCTGAGCTTAATTATATAGGTCAGCATCATGGGACGTATATTATTGCTCAGAATGATGGAGGGCTTTATTTAATCGATCAGCATGCGGCACATGAACGAATTAATTACGAATACTTCTATGAGAAATTTGGTCGGCCGGAGGATGCCTCACAGGAGCTGCTACTGCCGATTACGCTGGAGTTCACGCCTTCTGAAAGTCGCCAGCTTAGTGAACGTCTACATTGGTTTCAGCAGGCCGGGGTATACCTTGAGCACTTTGGCGGACAAACCTTTCTCGTTCGTTCCTTGCCCTATTGGTTTCCTGAAGGGGATGAGAAGGCGGTCGTTGAAGAAATGGCGGAGTGGGTCTTAAGTGAGCGTATGATTGATCTTGCGAAGCTAAGAGAAAAGTCATCGATTCTGTGTTCATGTAAAGCCTCGATTAAGGCCAACCATAAACTAACAGAACAGGAAGTGGAAGCTCTGTTATCCCGACTTGCAGAGTGCAAGCAACCGTATACTTGCCCACATGGACGGCCGATTGTGATCTCTTTTTCATCCTATGATTTAGAGAAATTGTTCAAGCGGGTTATGTAATTATACATTTTTTGAAATTTGTTGAGAGCAAGACTGGAGGCACCATGATTATAACTACGGGGTATAGCCCGATAATGGAAATAGTAGAACGCGCGCAAAGCCTTGCGGAGAGAACGGGTTGTAGTTATGCTTCACGTGAGAAACTCTCAATTACAAGGATGGTTGAACATTACGGAGATGAGGATATTCTGATTCTATCTCAGGACGCTGTTCGACTACACCGCTTAGGAATGGAGCCTATGGAGTTTCATCCAAGCATGGGCTTCGTTCGCGCTAAACGAATCCTAAAGGGTGAGATCGAGCCGATGCTTGTTGCTGCTCGAATGCTTCCCGGAGATAGCGTATTGGATTGTACAGCCGGATTAGGAGCCGACTCCTTACTGTTTGCTGTGCATGGTGGTGAGTCCTCGGAGGTTACCGCTTTGGAGAGCTCATTACCGCTGTACGCACTGCTCAGTGAAGGGATGTCTCATTACACCTCTGGGCAAGTAAAGGTCAATGAGGCTTTACGCAGAGTTAATGTCGTGCATAGTGAACATTTGGATTATTTACGGTCTCAACCAGATCGAAGTGTGGATATTGTCTACTTCGATCCTATGTTTCGCGTGCCTCTGACGGGTTCTGCCTCGATTTCCCCGCTGCGGCAATTCGCTAACCGTGCAGCCTTATCGACAGAGAGTGTAGCAGAGGCGGTTAGGGTCGCCCGTAAGACTGTTCTTTTAAAAGAAAAGGCTTTGAGTGGCGAATTTGAACGCCTAGGGTTTACTGAGCTGCTCCGAAGCAACTCCAAAACATCGTACGGGGTGATACACATTGACAACTAAAGAAAGGCATAAGGTTCTAGTGCTGTTAGGACCAACTGCCGTAGGCAAAACCCGGTTAAGTCTGGAGCTGGCAGCAGCTTATAACGCTGAGATTATTTCCGGCGATTCGATGCAGGTTTATTGTGGTATGGATATTGGTACAGCTAAGATTACAACCGCTGAAATGAAGGGAATTCCCCATCACCTGATCGATATTCATGATCCGCAGGATGCGTATTCTGCCGCTGAATTTCAAGAGCAGGGCACTAGACTTATCGAGGAGATAAGCGCTAGAGGGAAGCTTCCCTTTATCGTAGGGGGGACTGGACTGTATATTGAGTCTTTATGTTACGGCTTTCAGTTCTCGGAAGCAGTGGCTGATGAAGCCTTCCGTAAAGAGCAGGATCAATTTGCGGAAGAATATGGAGCGCTTGCACTGCATGCCAGACTCGAGGCGGTTGATCCAGTCAGCGCAGCCAAACTTCATCCTAACGACCGTCGCAGAATTATCCGTGCACTGGAAATTCAACACCAGACAAACACTACACTTTCCGCTTCTCATGCTGCTCAAAAGAAGGAATCACCCTATGACTTATGTCTCATAGGTTTGACAATGGACCGGAAAATACTATATAAACGTATTGAGGACCGAATTGATAGCATGCTGGCGGATGGTCTCGTTGCTGAGGTGAAGGGACTGCTGGATAACGGTTACAGCAGAAGCCTTGTGTCCATGCAGGGATTGGGTTACAAGGAAATTGCCGCTTACCTGGCGGGAGAACTGACGCTGGAAGAAGCTGTGATACTGCTTAAACGCGATACTCGCCGATTCGCCAAAAGACAGTTGTCATGGTTTCGCCACATGAAGGAAATCGAGTGGATCGATGTCGAAGGTGAACAAAACTTTTCTGAGAATTTCTCAAAAATACGTGGTATAATAGCAGGAAAGTTTCTCTCAGGTCTTGAATATACTTCTGAACAATCTAATTGAACCATTGGGGGTACGTCATATGAACAAGTCCATTAACATCCAAGATACATTCTTGAACCAACTACGCAAAGAAAATATCCCTGCTACGGTATATCTGACCAACGGTTTTCAAATCCGGGGAATAATTAAAGCATTCGACAATTTTACAATCGTCATTGACAGTGATGGACGCCAGCAAATGGTGTATAAACACGCAATTTCCACGTTCACACCACAGCGTAGTGTATCACTGATGCAAGACAGCAGTAGTGAAGAATAATATTTATCAAAAATGAATTGAAACCTTTCTTGTTTATAAATCGTTTGAATAGAGTGTGAGAGAGCAACCTGTGAAGGTTGTTCTTTTCATTCATGGCAGACCATTTATGTTTATTTCCGAAAGGGAGTCAGGAGGCATTATGTCTAGAGACGATACATCCAGGACGAATCACAATAGAGATAGAGGATCGTCCAGTTCCAAATCAAAACCAAAATCAAAACCAAAAAAGAAAAAGAAATTTTTGACGAAGAAGCGTGTGCTGTGGAGCTTGTTCTTCGCTACGGCATTAGCCATTTTTTGTGCATTAGGTGGATATCTGTTCATTATGCTAAATGGTCAAAAGCTTCTGCTTGAGAACCAAGATAAGCTAACAGTGAATGAAACTACTAAGGTATATGACCGCAATGCTAATTTAATCGGCGAATTATCACTGGAGAAAAGTGATCCAGTAGAGTATGAAGAAATTCCACCGTTATTGGTTAATGCTTTTGTAGCCACAGAGGATAAACGTTTCTTCGAACATTCTGGTGTGGATTTATGGTCGATTGGCCGGGCAGCAGTAAAGGATATCGCCGCACGAAGTATGGTAGAGGGCGGTAGTACCATTACTCAACAGCTCGCCAAAAACATCTTCCTGACACGGGACAAGACGTTTTTCCGTAAAGCAACTGAAGTGTCTATTGCCGTAGCCCTTGAGAATCAGAAATCTAAAGAAGAGATCATTACGATGTATCTGAACCGGATTAACTTCGGGGGTACAATTTACGGAATTAAAGCAGCATCAGTAAGATATTTTGGTAAAAGTGATTTGAGTCAGCTTAAGGTCTGGGAAATCGCGACATTGGCGGCAATGCCAAAAGGCCCGTCTCGTTACAACCCGCTGCGTAACCCAGATCTTTCGAAGGAACGGCGCGCAGTAGTGCTTCAGCTTATGTATGAGCAAGGGTACATAACGGAGCAGGAAAGAGACGAAGCAAAAGCCGTAGATTATAACTATAAGCCGCCAGAAAAGAAACAGCGTTATCAAGCATTTATTGATTTTGCAGTAGATGAGGCGGAAGAAAAATTTGGATTGTCAGAAGATGATCTGAATATCGGCGGATACAAAATTTACACTACCATGGATAAGCATGCTCAAGAAACGGTTGAAGATGCTTTTGCAGATAGTGATAATTTTGAAAAGAGTGTAGATGAAGAGCTGGTACAAGGCTCAATGACGATTGTGAATCAGGAGAATGGCAGCATTGTCGCACTCCTTGGCGGACGGAATTATGAGAAAAAAGGCTACAGTCGTGTAACTGGCAGCCGTCGTTCTCCAGGTTCTGCTTTCAAACCAATTGTCTCTTATGCTCCAGCGCTGGAATCTGGGAAATTCACCATGAATTCAACGCTAAGCAATGAGAAGCAATGTTTCGCGAACTATTGTCCAACCAACCTGCACGGATATTCTAAGAGCATCAACATGAGTGATGCCATTCAGAAATCAGAGAATATTCCTGCTGTTTGGCTGCTCAATGAAATTGGTGTGAATACCGGATTTAAATTTGCCAAGAAACTAGGCATTGGATTGGAAGACGAGGATAAGAACCTCTCGCTGGCTCTTGGAGGCATGAGCAAAGGAACCAATACGCTGGAAATGGCGCAAGCCTACAGCGCTTTTGCAAATGGCGGCGAACTAAGAGAGGCTTATTCCATTAAATCCATCTCTGACAGCAGTGGTGAGACGGTCTACAAAGCGAATACAACGCCTGAGCGTGTGATGAGTAAGGAAACGGCTTATCAAATGACTGAGATGATGCAGAAGGTCGTGGAGAGCGGTACGGGTAGAAAAGCTAGGATTGACCGTCCTGTGGCGGGTAAGACCGGTACGACGCAAAGTGGATATTCTGGAATCAGCTCGAACCGTGATGTGTGGTTTGTAGGCTACACGCCGGAATGGACAGCAGCAGTCTGGATGGGTTATGACAAGCCAAGTAAAAAGCATCTGCTTAAGAACAGCAGTCCGCTTGCCGCTGCTTTCTGGGGTAAGGTCATGGAGGAAGCGCTGAAGGATGTTCCTAAGAAATCCTTCCCGCAGATCGATAACGAGATTGCCCCTGAGCCTACAGAAACACCAGAAACAGCTCAGACCGTTACTGGACTATCAGCAGCATATGATCCTTCTACGATGACTGTAAATCTCAATTGGGAGGCAGTTCCTATTTCCGGAGTTGAGTATCGTATTTATCGTAGAGAGACATCGGAAGCTGAGTTTGGCTCACTGTTAAATACAGTGACTACCAGCGCAGGGGATTTTAGTGCACTGCCTGGTTTGGTTTACGAGTATTATGTAACTTCTTATGACCCTGCGCTGAAAGTGGAGAGCGAACCATCCAATGTGGTTAGTGTATCCGTGCAGGATGAAATGCCAACCCCTGAACCAACCATAGATCCTAATCTTCCGACCCCGACCCCAGAGGAAGGTGGCAACAACGGAGAGAATGGAAATGGTGGCAATAACGGAGGCGGCAACGAGGGTGGCGGAAATGACGGAGGTACAGGGACGATCCCTGAAATCACCCCGCCACCGCCAACACCAGTGCCGACTCCAACTCCAGAACCCACTATCGGTGGAGAAGGTTCCGGCGATGAGAGCGGGAATGTGTCCACAAACCCTGATCCAGAGGCGGGGTTTGTGAACGGAGATTCTTCCGCTCAATAAACGAGTTTGAATTTCAAATAATAAGCTTTATCCATGGCAGCCCAGCTTCGCTTTATTTAAAAAGCGAAGCTAGGCTGCCGTTTTTGTTAGGTTTAGAAGAAAATTTCTTGTATTTTGCGGGATGTTTTGAGTGTATCCTCTAAATGTGTTAAGCTGAATAGACCATACTGGAGAGGGTAATTTCTATGAAACGTAAATTCGGAGACCGGGCCAACTGGCGCCGGATTACGCGTCGCCATTTTGCCTGCCGCTATGTGGAGAGCCGGGAATTCAGCGGATATATTACGCTTTACACCATCTACGGGCTGAAAGAACCACTGTGGAAGAGCTATGGACGACATACATATCGTATTGCAGATAAAGGTTATTCCTGGCTGCAATATTTTCCGAAAGACAGTCACTATATTGTGACGGCTATGTTCGACGAAAAACAAAATATTGTTCAATGGTACATAGACACCTGTAAGGTGCAAGGCGTCACTGACCAAGGTGTGCCTTGGTTTGACGATTTGTATCTGGACGTGGTAGTACTTTGGAACGGCGAGGTGTTTTTGCTCGATGAGGATGAACTGGAGGAAGCACTGGAGAGGCAAGATATCTCAGAAAGCGATTATAAGCTAGCCTGGGAGACTGCCCATACTATTTTACGTGGCATCGATGCTCATGCTTTCCCTTATTTCTCTCTCTCTTTGAAACATCGTGCCGAATTATTTCATCATGGAGAATTCAGGAGGAAATAAAGATGGAATGGTACGTTTATGGAAGAGACTCTTCCCCGATTCGGATTGTTCCCAAAAAACGCCGGATTTGGTCTAAACGAACGTTGCTTATTGCTTTAATGCTTATTGTTGTAGTTGGATTGTTGTGGTGTGCGTACGCATTGAGGAATATCAATAAAGCCGCAACGACAGATCCTATGCTCAAAGCCGATACAGGGATCATTCTTGGCATGTCGATGTGGGGAGATGAACCTAGCCCGGGATTGAAGGAACGATTGGATTACGGGCTTAAGCTTTATCAAGAGGGGATGTTCTCGCATTTCATAGTTTCTGGAGGTTTGGATAAACCTGATCTTAAATATACCGAAGGTCAAGGCATGCGCAATTATTTAGTAGCTCATGGAGTTCCGGATAGCGCCATTTCTGTTGAAAATAAAGCTACCAGCACTTACGAGAATCTTCTGTATAGCAAAGCCATTATGACAAGTGAGGGATTGTCTTCAGCAATTATTATTACGCATACATATCATGGATGGCGTTCACACGAAATCGCGGACGAGCTCGGTTATGTGAATCCTGAACTGGGACTTACAGAATCCACTGTTCTGTCGATGACAAGGCATAAGTCGCGTGAAATTCTAGCCTATACGAAATGGAAAATCCAGCAGTTGTTCCTGTAATTGTTCCCGAATATCAGAATCTTCTAATAACGCCTCCTATTCCGGAAGAGACTTGATTAGAAAAGCCAGCCCCCAAATGGATTAAACTCTAACTGGGGGCTATTTGTTATTTGTATATCAAAAATAATGGGAGTGTAAAATGATAAAAAAATAAGCGTTTGCTTATGGCTTTTATGTATTTCGGTCATTCTATCCTCGTGTACCATCGTAGAAGATGCGAGAGATAGCAGGGAATCCAATGTCGAAACCCCATTCTTTAAAACAAGTGCATGATGTCATTCAGTTATTGCATATAATGCTCTAACGAGGTGATTACAATGGGTGAAGAAAATTTAAGAAAGATAACCATTAATGATTCCAGAATGAATATAACTTTCAAAAATCAAGACCCAACAAATATTACGAATGAAACATTGGAGAGCGCGCTGGCTCAAAATAATCATTTAGAATCTACAAAAGAAATCCTGCAAGAGCTTCATGAGCTTATCGGTCTTGAAAAGGTGAAGGATCTTATATATGAAATTCATGCGCTTATCCAAGTGGAAAAAATGAGACAAGAACTGGGGTTAAATGTAGTTAATCAGGTTTATCATATGTTGTTTAAAGGCAACCCCGGGACTGGAAAAACAACTGTAGCAAGGATCGTTGCCAAGCTGTTAAAGAATATGGGCATATTAAGTAAAGGTCAATTAATCGAAGTAGAGAGAGCGGATTTAGTGGGGGAATACATAGGGCATACAGCTCAAAAGACCAGAGACCTTGTTAAGAAAGCTATGGGTGGCGTATTATTCATTGACGAGGCTTATAGCTTGGCTAGAGGCGGAGATAAGGATTTTGGGAAAGAGGCAATCGACTGTCTTGTAAAGGTTATGGAGGACAGGAATGATGATCTCATCATTATCTTAGCGGGTTATCCAAATGAAATGGAGATGTTCATGGAGGCTAATACCGGGCTTCCCTCACGTTTTCCAATTCAACTTGATTTTCAGGACTATACAACAGATGAACTGATATTGATTGCACATAAAATGGCAGCTGAAAGAGACTATATAATTACTCCGGAAACAAACGGGAAACTAAAAGAGTTAATCCTTAATGAGAAAATTATTGAAGAAAATTTTAGTAATGCGCGGTATGTACGCAATATCCTCGAGCAGGCAATTCGCCATCAAGCGGTTAGATTAATAAGCAGACATGTCAAAATATCCAAGCAATCTTTGATGGAGATCTTACCGAGAGACCTTGTTCTTCCGGTCGATGATTATCCAAAAGGGGAGAGTATAATCTCTTAAATAAATTGACACCGGCTAAGTTTATACGTGCTTAGTCGGTTTATCTTTTATAAAAGATTGAAGATTATCATAATGAAAATGCTGACAGCATGGGGAGCCGTTCCATTATCAGCCTATATTACCAATGAAACTTATGATAAAATGTTTTGAAGTGCTGTGAATGAACAGTTTCATCTGTATAACATCAGCAAGAAGTGAAAAACTGATTAAATGGTACACAAAGATTCTATTACCGTCATAAGGAGCATGAATAAATGGCAATAACTACGCATGATACAGAAACGGATATTCAAGATCGGGCGATATTGGTCACTCTCGTCACAGATAAAATTAAACGTACCGGTATTGACCCAGAGCTTTCTCTGCAGGAATTAGTACAGTTAGCAGAAACAGCAGGTGTTGAAGTCCTGGATGTGTTGCGTCAGAATAAGGAAACACCGGATTCAAAATGGTTTATCGGGAAAGGTAAGGTAGAAGAGCTCCGCATGGCCGCTGATGGTCTTGGAGCTAATACGGCTATTTTTGATCAGGAATTATCTGGAGCGCAGGTACGGAACCTTGAAGAGTCTTTGGATCTGAAGATTATTGATCGGACGCAGCTCATTTTGGATATTTTTGCTGGGCGGGCCAAAACGAGAGAGGGTATTATTCAAGTAGAGCTGGCACAGCTGTCCTATCTTTTGCCGCGGTTATCCGGTCAAGGCAAAAACTTATCCAGATTAGGCGGGGGTATAGGAACCAGAGGGCCAGGTGAAAGTAAGCTTGAGACCGATCGCCGGCATATTCGCAATCGGATTACGGAGTTGAAACGCCAGTTGGATGAGGTAGTTAAGACCCGTGAGCTGCACCGTGAACGCCGCCGTAAGGCAGGGGCAGTGCAGGTTGCTCTAGTCGGCTACACAAATGCTGGTAAATCGACGCTGCTTAAGCAGCTTACGGATGCGGATGTTTATATTGAAAATCAATTGTTTGCTACGCTTGACCCTACTTCACGTGTGCTTCAGCTAACGGGTGGCAAAGAGGTAGTGCTTACGGATACTGTAGGCTTCATTCAGAATCTTCCGCATGATCTTGTGGCATCTTTCCGCGCAACGCTGGAGGAAGTCAATGAGGCCAATCTGGTGTTGCATGTAGTGGATGCCTCATCTCCAATGCGTGAGGAGCAGATGGAGATTGTGCAAACTATTTTGCAGGACTTAGGGGCAGCCAGCAAACCGCAAATAGTGCTTTTTAATAAAATCGATCTATGTGAGCCTGAGCAACTGGAAATGCTGCCAACCGGCACAGGTTTTTTGAAGATCAGTGCGTTTAACCCTGAGGATTTAACCCGGATTATCGAAATTATCTCTGATGAATTGGCCGGAGATACGCTGAATTTTCGAATTCCTGGAGACCGTGGCGATATTTCTTCCCTGCTTTACAGAGTAGGTGAGGTTCTGGAAACCACCTATGACGAGAACGATGTTATCTATAACGTCCGTCTTAATAAAGAGGATTATGATAAATGGGGTTACATGCTTGCTGATTTTGTGGACCAACCGTAATCTTCTTTGTTCCCCTAAAGTGGAAATGCTTGTAGTATAGGTATAAAATAATAGCTAATGACAAAAAGCGTCAGGCAACTGTCGCTTTCTGTCATTATGATGGCAAGTAAATGTAAGGAGCGAATAAGAACTAATGGCAGTTTTTGCAGAAGATATTTTAGGAGCGGCAGAGTCCGCAGAAGTTGAAATTGAAGGTGCAGTCAAAGCCCTCGATCGAATTGTCGATAAGAATCAATGGAAGGTTATTGAAGCGTTTCAACGTCAACAGGTCAGTGATTATCATTTTGCGGGTTCAACGGGGTATGCTTACAACGACCGTGGACGCGAAGTGCTGGATCTTGTCTATGCTGACGTTTTTGGTGCGGAATCAGCTTTGGTGCGTCCGCATTTTGCTTCAGGAACACATACCATTTCAACAGCCCTCTTTGGTGTGCTGCGACCAGGAGACGAGCTTTTATACATCACAGGTCGTCCATACGATACCTTACACAAGGTGATTGGCCAAGCAGGAGATGGGACAGGCTCACTCGCAGACTTCGGAATTACATATCGGGAGGTTGCCCTTACCGCAGAGGGTAAGATTGATTGGGAAGAGGTAACTCTCTCTATCAATGAGAAGACTAAAGTAATTGGAATTCAAAGATCGCGTGGTTATGATTGGCGTGCTTCCTTCACAGTAGCCGAAATAGGTGACATGACAGCGAGAGTGAAGTCATTGAAACCGGATGTTATTGTGTTCGTTGATAATTGCTATGGTGAGTTTACTGAAGAACTTGAGCCTCCACAGGTTGGAGTGGATCTAGTAGCGGGTTCATTAATTAAAAATCCTGGTGGTGGAATTGCTGAGACGGGTGGATACATCTGTGGGCGCAGAGATCTAGTAGAGCTTACAGCGTACCGTCTTACAGCTCCTGGTATCGGCGGCGAAGTAGGTGCAATGTTAGGAACTACCCGCGGGTTATACCAAGGACTGTTCATGGCTCCGCATACAGTTGGACAAGCCCTTAAAGGCAGTATTTTTGCGGCAGCTGTATTTCAGCGCTGCGGGTTTGAGACGAAACCAGCGTGGAATGAACCTCGTACAGATTTGATTCAGGCGGTTTCCTTTGATGGACCGGATCACTTAATTGCCTTCGTGCAGGGAATTCAACGTGCTGCGGCGGTAGACAGCCATGTAGTTCCAGAACCATGGGATATGCCGGGATATGAACATCCTGTCATCATGGCGGCAGGTACGTTTATACAAGGTGGTAGCTTAGAGTTATCGGCAGATGCGCCTATCCGTGCGCCTTATATCGGCTATATGCAAGGGGGATTAACCTACTCCCATGTCAAATATGGCGTTTTGATGGCACTCCAAAGTATGCGTGATCGAAAATTACTGTCAGAAAATCTTACACACCATTGACACGCTGTATTAGGAAATGTACAATGAGATCAGAAAAAGATCATTGGAAGGTTGGATGAGTCATGGGTGATGAAATCCGCAGAAATATGGCATTATTTCCTATTGGAATTGTAATGAAGTTAACTGATTTATCTGCAAGACAAATTCGTTATTATGAACAGCACAGTCTAATCGTACCTGCACGTACATCTGGGAATCAACGTTTGTTCTCTTTTAATGATGTTGAGCGCCTATTAGAAATTAAGGCCTTGATTGAAAAGGGTGTTAACATTGCTGGCATCAAGCAAGTAATGAACCCAGTCTCTAAGGAATCCGAAGAAGCTACTGTGATTACCCCTGACACAGAGGTTAGACGTAGAGAGCTATCAGATTCGCAGCTTCACCGTTTGCTGAAGCAAGAACTAGTTTCCGGTAAAAGACCGGGACAGGTATCGCTTATTCAAGGTGAGTTATCCCGGTTTTTTAATAAATAATAATATACAGAGTTTTGAAAGGGAGAGGATCACGTGAGCTTTTCTAAAGAGGATATTTTACGCATTGCCAAGGAAGAGAATGTTCGTTTCATTCGTCTGCAATTTACAGATCTGTTAGGTACTATCAAGAATGTAGAGATTCCGGTTAGCCAATTGGAAAAAGCACTCGACAACAAAATGATGTTTGATGGTTCCTCCATTGAAGGTTATGTACGGATTGAAGAATCCGATATGTATCTCTTCCCAGATCTTGATACTTGGGTAATCTTCCCTTGGGTGACTGATAGCCGTGTTGCACGTCTGATTTGTGACGTGTATATGCCTGATGGTACTCCATTTGCTGGAGACCCACGTGGTATCCTGAAGCGTTGTCTGAAGGAAGCCGAAGAAATGGGCTTTACAGCGATGAATGTTGGACCTGAACCTGAATTCTTCTTGTTCAAAACAGACGAAAGAGGTAACCCAACTACAGAATTGAACGACCAAGGTGGTTATTTCGACTTAGCTCCTACGGACTTAGGAGAAAACTGCCGTCGTGAAATCGTATTGACCCTTGAAGAAATGGGCTTTGAAATCGAAGCATCCCACCATGAAGTGGCTTCCGGCCAGCATGAAATTGATTTCAAATATGCTGACGCGATCACTTCTGCTGACCAAATTCAAACCTTTAAGCTCGTTGTGAAGACGGTTGCCCGTCAACACGGCTTGCATGCAACTTTTATGCCTAAACCTTTGTTTGGTATTAACGGATCGGGTATGCACGCTCACCAATCCTTGTTTAATGGCAAAGAAAACATGTTCTACGATGAAAGTGACAAGCTAGGTCTGAGCAAAACTGCACGTTACTATATGGCTGGTATTTTGAAGCACGCTCGTGCTTTTGCAGCGATTACTAACCCAACAGTGAACTCTTACAAACGTCTTGTTCCTGGTTATGAAGCACCTTGTTACGTAGCTTGGTCTGCAAGTAACCGTAGCCCGATGATTCGTATCCCGGCTTCGAGAGGGCTTAGCACACGTGTTGAAGTTCGTAATCCGGACCCGGCAGCTAACCCATACCTCGCACTTGCTGTTATGTTGAAAGCAGGGCTAGACGGAATTAAGCGTAAGCTTGATCTTCCAGCCCCAATTGACCGTAACATCTATGTGATGTCTGAGGAAGAGCGTATTGAAGAAGGCATCCCGAGCTTGCCATCCGATTTGAAAGAAGCGCTAAGCGAAATGATCCGCAGCCATGTAATTACCGAAGCTCTCGGCGAACATGCGCTGGCTCACTTCTACGAGCTGAAAGAAATCGAATGGGATATCTATCGTACACAAGTGCACGAGTGGGAAAGAAACCAATACATGACTTTGTACTAGAACCTTTAAACCCTTGACACCTTTGGTGTTGAGGGTTTTTTTGTTTGGGCAAAATAGTGGTTTTGTAACCATCAATGATATGTCTACGAAAAATGCCCGCGAAATGCCCACAAATAGCTGAGGTTAAGGTTATTCGAGGATGTTTTACAGGTGAATATCAAAATTGGCATATTGTTGATTAACAATTTTAACGTGTAAGAAGTTGTTCATTTATCATAAATAATGGGATATGATTTGATATAGAAGAATTAAATGCAGAGACGGAGGAGTGAATTTGGATATAGTTTGGTCAAACTTAATATTAACTTTGATAATTTTCGGGATATTAGTGGTTTTGATTTTTAAAGGTATAAGTTTATTAGTAAGAAGTTATAAATCAAAAAAATAACTCTTCAGACGAGTCTGCATAGTCATGACAGATATTGGTTATATTCCCGCATCGCTCTGACTTTAAAAGGATTTATCAAAGAGTGTTGACACAAATCTGAGTTACAGATCATTAAGGATGGCGATTTACAGAACCACCCCGCGGTTGGCTGTGAGTCGCTATATTATTTTTTTCTGAAAATGTTATAAGTAAAGTGTTTCGTGGAATTTGTCTTTTACTTAATTGATGTGTCGTCTGCCTATTAAGATAGCAGGTGCCCGAATCGTCCGGGAACAATTTGAATTTCGAGCACAACTCCATAGCTGTAAATAAGAACGAGTCGATTGTTTGAAATTTTTCAATCCGTAGCAATAAAAATGAAGAAAAGGTTTGAATAATAAGAGGATACGTTAGTCATGTGGGTAATAACTATTATAGTAATAAGGAGGTGCGTAATGAAAAAAATATTATTAACTACAGCTACTAGTATTCTTCTGTCTGCCTCAATTCTCGGTGCATGTAGTAACAATAAAACAACAAACGAGGCAGAGCCTACAGCGTCAAGTGCAGCGCCTACGCCAGTTGTCGAAGCTACAACCACTCCCGAACCTTCTGCTACTCCTTCTATGGAGGCGCAGGAGTCCGCCAGTCCGGAGGCCACTGATCCTCTAGCATCCGATCGACCAAAGACCAAAGCATTTGGTGAACAGGAGGGAGGGGTCTCAGGGCAAGAAGGTACACTTGGGCAAGGTGATGGATATTCCCTGTATGTTTTTCAGGGTTTCACACTAGACTCACAGTCTGGTCGTTTATCATTAACTGAGGATCCAACCTATTATGCCGAAATTGAACACTTGCCTGCCGGTTACGATCTCACAGCTTTGAAGCAACAGGGACAAACCGAGCTTTCTGCAATTGGTAAAGCAAACGACCATAGCGGGGAACTAATTGAACATCCTCTAGGTTTTGCAGAATTATATCTACAGGCTACCAGTGATAAGGGGATAGAAGATTATATGGTCTGGAAAAATCAGGCGGGGGAAGCTTTTCTTTTTCGGATACACAATCCTAAGGGTGATTCGTCGAATAACTTTGCACCTTGGGTGATGGTTTCACTGGCAACACTTGAACTTGAAAGGAATTAAGTGTAAACAGAACCGAAGGGGTTGTATGGAGTAGAAGAAGTGTGCCATAACCATAATCAAAAAATGGTTGTTGGCACACTTCTTCTTTTTGGTATCTTACTTCATTTGAACGCCAATTTCCATTTGCTGAGGTTGCAAATTTCGCGTATGAGCCCGGTATAGGACCCAGCAGACCTTATATGAAGCTTTATCCCACATTTTGGATACTAAAGGACCCCATAGTCGCTATTGGCATTAAAAACACTCAATATGAGCCTCATTCTTAGGAATAACGTCACTGGAGTCCGAAACCATGCTCCAAAGGCTGAAAATAAGCAAATAGCGTCATCTGGGTCCGAAAGTCATGGCGCGTAGCAGAGGAATTTAATGTTAAAATATCTTATATATAGATAACTAATTCTTACCTGCGAAGGAGTAAGTTCATGCAAATTTTTATTTACATAGGCTTGGGATTTTTTATAATTTCAGGTATATGTGTTGGAGCCTTCACGACAGGTACACAACAAAGAGGTAACTTTTATTCGGAATCTAAGCAAGACCGTAAAGCTAAAAACAAAGTAGCGAATGGGTCCGCTTTAGGTGGTCTTATTTCATTAGCTATAGCTGGGATTCTTTATTTGTTGTAATTGAACGCAAAATATAAGGAGGAGGAGTGTGCAGATGGTAAAGATTTTTAATGAAAATACGGTCTCATTTACTCAAAAACAGTCCCCGATCCCAGAGTTTGCTTGGCATACGAGTGAAAGATTAGCTGAAATGGTGGGCTCCAAGCATTTAGTTTTTGATATCAGATCTTTAGATCCTGATAAATATTCTTATCCTTATCATTTTCATAGAAATGCTGAAGAGATATTTGTGATTTTAGCGGGAAAAGCGATGTTAAGAACGCCTGAGGGTATTACGGAGGTTACGGAAGGAGATGTAATATTTTTCGAAATGGGACCGGAAGGGGCGCACCAGCTTTATAATCATACGGATGCACCATGCAGGTATCTGGATCTCCGAACGAATCAGGGAATAGATGTTTGCGAATATCCAGACTCAGGCAAAATCAACATTTTGCCTTATCAAGAAATCTATCAAGCGGATGAACAGGCGGATTATTATAAGGGAGAAGAGCATGTAAGGGAAAAATGGAATGGGGGAGCGTAATTGGTTAAAGATCGTTGGTTTACAGTAACGGAAATTGATCCGACCACCTATGCAATCAGTGAATATGGACATTGGGAAAAGGTGCATTCTTTTTTACTCTTGGGGCAAAAACAAGCCGCGTTAATTGATACGGGATTAGGTATTGATAATATAAAAAGAATAACGGATCAGTTAACGGATTTACCTATCGCTGTCATAACTACACATGTGCATGCAGATCATATTGGCAGTCACGGACAATTCGAGACAATCTATGTTCATAAAGAGGATGAGGATTGGCTGATTAACGGAATAAAAGGCTTGTCCCTTGCCCAGATTCGAAAGGATATGAGTCGAGACATCACCCTTCCTGTTCCTGAAACCTTTGATCCTAACACCTACATACCTTTTCAAGGGAAACCAACGGCTCTTTTACAAGAGGGGGATGTGCTCGACATAGGTGGGCGCGAAATAGAAATTTACCACACACCAGGTCATTCGCCAGGTCATATCAGCCTATTTGATCATGCCAACGGATATCTGTTTACAGGTGATTTATTGTATGACGTTACGCCAATCTATGCTTTTTACCCTTCGACTAGTCCGGCTGATTTAGTGGCATCCTTAGAGAAGATTACAGAAATTCCAGGGGTTACCCAAGTATACGGCTCTCATAATACGCTGGGTCTAGATCCATCTATTTTGCAAGGGGTCAAAAAGGCAGTTCGTGAGTTGCGTGAGCAAAAGGTAGTGGCACATGGTACGGGTATTCACCAGTTTGATGGGTTCAGTGTGCAATTTTAGTTCTTTCAATGTCGAAAACAAATGAGAGGTGTGGCGATAACAACTTAATTATTCAGATACGATTGACCTGAAGAGTGCATGCAATTGTTGTACTTGGGAGTAAGCTTCCTTGTACTGGTTGTCGGATTGTTGAATAGGCAATAAACCCGGCAAGAAGGAAATACAATACACAGGCGTTTCTTTGCTGTTCATATATATTTTAAGCGTGAGTTCTTCAATCACATTAGCTTCTTCATCAGCTTCCTTAAGGACGTTAATATCTGCACTAGTTGCAGTTGTTTTGCTGTTTTGTTGTCTTTTGGAGACTTTTGAAAGGGTAAGTGCGTTAACCACAATCTCGGATCCCATTACATTATCGAAAGAGTATAGCTTTGCTACTGCTTTTTTGTTGTTCTTCGGATTTCTGGCGCCTATTGCTAATTTTTTATTAGGTTCGTTAAGTGCGATCAAGTGAGATTGATTGGGGGGAATGAATGTTTTGGTGAAAATGATGTTAAAGGATGCAGCCGCATTAACTAGCATAGAAATATCAGATGAAGTGGATAGCGTTTTCAATTTTATAATGGCGGCACTTAGAATTAAAACAACTCCTAAAATAGCAAATAAGTACACTAAGATAATCAGCATATAATCACCTCCCAGTTATCTCATTAGACTCAAATTGTTGCTTATTGAAAGATATGCCTGAATGATCCCCACTAGTATCTTTTAAAAGGGAAATTCGTGGAATTATAGGATCGGCTTCGGAATTAGCCCAAAAAAAGCACCCGGAGAAACCTGCCGATTCTGCAAATGGCGCAAAATTGGGGGTTGCTGCAAGGGTGCTTTTTAAGGTAAGTATATAACCTATAGAAAATTGAAGGCAGTGATATGATCGGTATAAACAATCAGCTGTTTGTACTCGATCGGAGTCCCATAACTAGCATAAGGTCTTACAGTAACGTCATTGAGGACAACAAAGTTATAGCTGAAATTTTTATCAGGGTGTTCTGCTCCCAAATAAGATATGTATTCGTCTACTATTACATCATCCATCAAAGATTTTAAATCAAATACATCCTCTTTGTTGGAGACGGCTGGAGAGACGATTCCCTGAATGCTGCCAAAAGAGGTGAGCAAATTCACTTTTTTTCCACTAGCTTGTTCATCATTTAAAAGTAAACCGGACAGCTTACCCAGTGCATCGACTTTAAAATCGACGAGGGTTCTAATTTTTGAGTTATTCAAAACTAAACACATCCTTTTCAATTTGCAATCCTGTTAACAATATTCGACATATAATCACCAAACTCCTAGTATGCTAATGAAAAAATACTTACTTATGTAATGACCCCCATTCTGTATATGGTGATTTGGGGGTTGTGAGGTCCTCAGCGAATTCAATTCCTTATCGTTACTCGTGTTCCTATAGGGACGATAGCTGCGAGTGTTAACACATCCTCGTTGTACATCCGGATACAGCCGTGGGATACCTCTTTCCCAATGGAGGAAGGATCATTCGTTCCATGAATCCCGTAGTGTGGTTTAGACAGTCCCATCCAAAAGGCACCAAAGGGACCACCTGGATTGGGTTGTTTGTTAATAATCGTGAATTCTCCCACTGGGGATTGGGTTAACATCTTACCAATGCCGACAGGGAAACCTCTAATCACAATATCATTGTCCAGAAGATATAACATTCTTTGGGTCAGATCTACAATAATTCGGTAATTTGGCATTATGCACAACACTCCTTTCTAATTAGGATATGAGCAGAACGCCTAAACGGTTATTCATAGAAAATGCCCATTTTAGCGAACGAGAACAAATGTTCGTTAGTGGTTGAGAAAGCAAAATACACAGAAAAAAGGCTGTTCCGCATTTGCGGAACAGCCTTTTATGGTAGGAGTGCATACTTAGTGGATATCTCGAAACAATCCGATGACTCTTCCGAGAATAGTTACGCGATTAAGGCGAAGAGGCTCATAAGCTGGATTCTCCGGCTGAAGCCGTATATGATCACGTTCCTTGTAAAAGGTCTTAACGGTTGCTTCATCTTCTTCAGTCATGGCTACAACGATATCTCCGTTGTCCGCTGTTTGTTGTTGGCGAACAATTACATAATCACCATTCATAATGCCAGCATCCACCATACTATCACCCATAACTGACAGCATAAATACTTTGTTGTCACCTACATAGTGAGTAGGAAGTGGGAAGTAATCCTCGATATTCTCTGTAGCAGTGATAGGTACCCCGGCGGTAACTTTACCTACGACAGGAATCCGTGAGATGGTCTGGGCGAATTGGTGAACATTCTCTGAATCCTCTTGGCCTAGTAATTCTATTGCACGTGGCTTCGTTGGATCTCGACGAATAAGTCCCTTCTTCTCAAGCCGGTCCAAATGACCGTGAACTGTGGAGCTGGAAGCAAGGCCAACAGCTTCTCCAATTTCCCGGACGGAAGGTGGATAACCCTTGCTGCGGACTTCGCTTCGTATAAATTCCAGGATCGCCAGCTGGCGACTTGAAATCTTTGACATTGGAATCAACCCCATATAGTAATGTTTGGGAAAATTATAACATAGAACTACCGTTCGCACAAACATAAGTTCTAACTATTATAAATATTAATCTGCTAGAGTTAAAAAATGGTAGACGAATGATAATAAAATGTACCACTTGAGTCTCTCGAAAAAAAGAGAACAATTGTTCTGAAATAGTATTGAACAAAACACATGTTCGTGTTATTATGAATTCGAAAGTAAGAACAAGTGTTTGGAGGATGATAATTATGCTAAAATACAGTACATACCGCAGCATCTACGATAAGGCCCCAGTGGTTGAATCTTTAGGACATAATGACGTTGCCCGTAATTCCGCTAAGGTAAAAGAGATAACGGAACGTTTGCTAGGAGGGATGATTTCGTTGTTCCGTCAGGACTTCTTTATTAAGTTAATATTGATTATCGTGCTAGTATTTTCTGGCCTAACAGTAGTGGGAAATGTATTTGCAGGATCGACGACTATAATGAAGGAAGAGAAGCGGATTGTGGTTGAACGTGGAGATACACTATGGAGTATTGCCCTTAAGAATAAACCGGCTGATATGAAGACAGTTGTTTATATAGAAGGAATTAAACGTTCAAGTGGGATTAAGAGTAGTCAAATTAACGCTGGAGACATACTTACTTTACCTATTTATTAATTTTCTGAGAACATAATAGAATGACCAGTAGAGCTTGCAGGGAGTAGACCTTGACAAGCTCTTTTTCTCATGGCAGAGTTAGAATTAATTTATAGGGGGAGGGAAAGTATTGAATATTGATGAGTTGGTCGCGCGAATTAACGAATTGGCACGCAAACAGAAGAGCGTAGGCCTTAATCAAGAGGAAGTGGCGGAACGCGCCAAGCTTCGTGAAATTTACCTGGGGAATATCCGCAATAACTTCCGAGCACAATTAAATACTATTGAAGTAGTAGATAACGATGAGCATGAACAAGGTAACAAGGGGCTTAAACATTAGCTCGCTGTTCCTTTTCATAGATATTTCAGGATGACTAGGGGGAACGCACATGGCCCGTTCTTGGGAAAGAATGGTTCAACGCAACACACAGCAAATCAACAAGCAAAGAAAGAAACAAGGCAAGGATACGATTTATGCCTCTAAATCTCCTACCCAGAATGCCGAAGTCTTTAAAGGTCGCAACATTGCATTTCCGGTAGTGTTAGTGATACTTGGCACTATGTTTTGGGTAGTTGGTTCTATTGATCAGGCCAAAGGAAATGGCATGCTGGCTAATTGGTTGGGAGTAGTACTGTACTATTTGCTGGCAGCGCTATTGTTCTTCCGTCGTCCGTACTTGAAGGTGGAAAAAGCAAGACTGTCTACTATTAAATTCAATCGCGAACGCGGGCTTCCAGCTGCAGATATTGAGAAAATCACCCTTTCGCGTGGAGCTGTAGTCATTAAGCACAAAGGGAAACGTACGAAATGGATTTTCACAAGACTTATGAATCGCTATGATACTAATGCGATGAGTACACGATTAGAAGCATTTGCTAAAGCTCACAACATTGAAGTAGTTCACGAATAGAACTAGACCAGTTAAAGGGAGAGGGAGACCTGTAATGCCAATTTCTGCTGTACTATTTGACCTTGATGATACATTGCTGTGGGATGATCGGAGCGTCGAAGAAGCATTTCGTTCTGCTTGTGAAGCCGCCGGGGATACGATTGATCCACAAGAACTAGAAGTTGCAGTTCGTAAGGAAGCAAGTAGCTTGTATGAATCTTATGAGACGTTCCCATTTACAAAGATGATCGGAATTAATCCATATGAAGCACTCTGGGCTAACTTTACGGCAGGTGAACAACCAGAATTCCGTCAATTGGAGCAGCTTGCACCGGTATATCGTAAAGAGTCTTGGCGTCGCGGACTTGCAGCCTTAGGGGTGGAAGACGAAGCACTAGCTGAGACCTTGGCAACTAAATTCGCAGCAGAGCGCAGAAAACGTCCATACATCTATGAAGAAACAATGCATGTACTGGAGCAGTTACGGGGTCAAGTGAAGCTTTTGCTACTTACGAACGGCTGTCCTGCACTGCAACAAGAAAAACTAGATGGTGTGCCAGAGTTAATTCCTTTCTTTGATCATATTGTGATTTCCGGAAGCTTTGGTAAAGGCAAACCGGATAAGGAAATTTTCCTGCATGCTTTAGAGCTTCTTGATGTAACTCCTGAGCAAGCGGTTATGGTCGGCGATAAGCTTACAACGGATATCCGTGGGGGGCTGGCAGCAGGGTTGACCACGGTCTGGATTAATAGAAAAGGTAGAGCACCTAGTCTTGATATTCATCCGGATCATGAAATCAATCACCTTGAGGAACTTCTTCCACTAGTTCAATCCTTGTAAGATATACAGAGCTATTAGCTCCAACATAAAGACTTTATAAAAGCAGCGAGTTTCTGAGATCCTAAGAAACTCGCTGCTTTTCTGTACATACATACTAACATAAGGATTTCATTAGATTTTTAAGTAAATGATTTAAGTCACAAGTCTAATGCGGAATTGATGCAAAATACTGAAAAACCAATAATAATGTGTATAATAGATGGAGATGTATAACATGAATTGGTAGATTTTTATTATTCGATAATGATTGGGAGGGCTCCAAATGATGAGATCGAAGAAATTAGTCGCTGTATTATTAGGTGCAACACTTCTAGTACTAGGTGGATGTTCTTCAAATGGAACCAAGCATTCAGAAATACATAACATGAATATGAACATGTCTATGGAACCTATCAAAGTCGAACTACAATGGAGTCCTGAAGAAGTTGTTGTAAATCAAAAGGTAACCTTTGAAGCTGTGGTGACCCAAGATAACGAGGCAGTAGATGATGCAAAAGAGGTTCTGTTCGAAATTGTGAATAAAAATGATGAGGGACAGAAAATAGAGCTTAAGGGAAAGCTAATAGGTAAAGGAGTCTATCAAGCAGAAGGGACCCTTGAAAAGGAAGGACAATATAATGTCACTTCACATGTGACAGCCCGGACACAGCACTCTATGCCTAGCAAAGAGCTGTCTGTGAAACCATGATTCAAAGGTTCACAACGGTTGCTGAGCAATAACAGATAAAGCAGAGTGGAAAGGAAGGCTTTTCGAAATTCCTTTATTCTGCTAAACTTACTCTAATGTTTTACTGGGGGGACTATTAGTTGGCTAAATATACACTTGAGGAAAGCTTACAACAAAGGATTTTGATCCTTGATGGCGCAATGGGCACAATGATCCAACAGGTGCCTCTTACTGGAGAAGATTTTGGTGGCGATGAGCTGGATGGCTGTAATGAAATGCTGGTATTAACACGTCCAGAAGTCATTCAGACGATTCATGAGCAGTATCTCGAAGCAGGGGCTGATCTCATTGAGACTAACACATTTGGTGCAACCTCTGTTGTACTGGCGGAATATGATATTCCTCAGCGCGCACGTGAGATCAATCTAGCGGCAGCAGAGTTGGCCCGCAGAGCAGTAGACAAATATGACACACCTGACCGTCCGCGATACGTCGTGGGGGCTATGGGTCCAACAACAAAAACGCTCTCAGTAACTGGAGGCGTTACTTTCCAAGAGCTAGTTGATAGCTATGAGGAACAAGCAGTGGCATTGATCGACGGTAAAGTAGATGTTTTGCTGCTGGAGACCTCTCAAGATACACTTAACGTTAAAGCTGGAAGTATTGGTATTCGTAATGCTTTTGAAAAGACTGGCATCACATTACCGGTTATGATTTCAGGAACAATTGAACCAATGGGTACTACACTGGCGGGTCAGAATATTGAAGCATTTTATATCTCATTAGAACATCTGAAGCCTATCTCTATGGGCCTCAACTGTGCGACTGGTCCAGAGTTCATGCGGGATCATATTCGTTCGCTTTCGGAGATCTCCTCGGCAGCCGTGAGCTGTTATCCAAACGCAGGATTGCCGGATGAGAATGGACATTATCATGAATCTCCAGATTCTTTAGCTCGCAAGATTGCAGCCTTTGCTGAAAAAGGCTGGCTGAATATTGCGGGGGGCTGCTGTGGAACGACACCAGAGCATATCCGTGCGATGAAGGAAGCACTTTTCGAATATCCTCCACGCCCGCTGGCAGGTAATCATCCACCTGCACTTTCAGGTATTGAGCCTATCTATATTGAGAACGACAACCGTCCTTACATGGTTGGTGAACGTACGAATGTACTTGGCTCTCGTAAATTCAAACGTCTTATCGTCGAAGGTAAATATGAGGAAGCCTCAGAAATTGCCCGAGCTCAGGTAAAGAGTGGGGCACAGGTTATTGACGTGTGTGTACAAGACCCTGACCGCGATGAGATTGAAGATATTAAGCTTTTCTTAGAACTGGTTGTAAAAAAGGTTAAAGTACCTCTGATGATCGATACTACCGATCCTAAGGTTATTGATTTAGCTTTGCAGTACTGCCAAGGTAAGGCGATAATTAACTCTATTAACCTTGAAGATGGTGAAGAGAAATTCGAGCTGGTGACGCCGATCATTCATAAATATGGCGCAGCTATTGTTGTGGGTACCATCGATGAGACGGGACAAGCAATTAAGGCGACAGATAAACTGGAAGTGGCTAAACGCTCCTATGACTTGCTAGTGAACAAGTATGGTTTAGCAGGAGAAGATCTTATTTTTGACACGCTGGTGTTCCCTGTAGGAACCGGAGATGAACAATATATCGGTTCAGCAAAAGAAACGATTGACGGCATTCGTTTGATCAAGGAAGCACTTCCAGGTGTTCATACGATCTTGGGCATCAGCAACGTCTCCTTTGGATTGCCAGAAGCGGGACGTGAAGTGTTGAACTCAGTATTCCTTTATGAATGTACAAAAGCTGGATTAGATTATGCGATCGTAAATACAGAGAAAGTGGAGCGGTATGCTTCCATTCCTGCCGAAGAACGTCATCTTGCTGAGGAACTGATTTATAATACGAATGATGAGACGCTTTCTGCTTTTGTAGCTGCTTTCCGTGGTAAAAAAGTAGAGAAAAAAGAGAAGATTTCCAACCTGTCACTTGAAGAACGTTTAGCCTCCTATGTGGTTGAAGGTACGAAGGAAGGACTCATTCCTGATCTAAATGAAGCATTGACTAAATCTGGTCCGCTGGAGATCATCAATGGACCGCTGATGGCAGGGATGTCGGAAGTCGGCCGGTTATTTAATAATAATGAATTGATTGTTGCTGAAGTGCTGCAAAGCGCTGAAGTGATGAAGGCTTCTGTGAATCACCTAGAGCAGTTTATGCAGAAGGATGAGACAGCGGTTAAAGGAAAAATTATGCTGGCGACCGTAAAAGGGGACGTGCATGATATTGGTAAGAATCTAGTGGAGATCATCCTCTCCAACAATGGTTATCAGATCATTAATTTGGGTATAAAAGTACCACCAGAGACCATTATCGAAGCCTTCCGTCGAGAAAAAGCTGATGCGATAGGATTGTCCGGGCTGCTTGTAAAATCTGCTCAGCAGATGGTGCTCACCGCTCAGGATTTACGTACAGCTGGGATCGATGTTCCGATTATGGTTGGCGGCGCAGCTTTGACCCGTAAATTTACGAAGACCCGTATTCGTCCAGAATATGACGGCCTAGTATTGTATGCTAAGGACGCTATGGACGGGCTGGATATTGCCAATCGGCTTATGAACCCTGAAGAACGGGAGAAGATTGCCGAGGAAATTCGTGTGGAGGCAGAAGCAGCGGTTGCGGTTGCGCCTAAGCAAGAACTGCCGAAACTAACCAGAGCAGTGCGTTCCAAAATATCTCCAGATGCACCTGTTTTTGTTCCACCGGATTTAGAACGCCACGTACTGCGTAACTATCCATTGGGGCATATTATCCCCTATGTGAATATGCAAATGCTGCTGGGTCATCATTTGGGGTTACGGGGTTCTGTAGAAGCCCAATTAGCTGCTGGAGATCAGCGGACTGTTGAACTGAAGGGTACCGTAGACGATATTCTCCATCAAGCGATGCTAGAGGGTACCATTACTCCACATGCTATGTATCAATTCTTCCCTGCACAATCGCAAGGGAATGATATTATAGTGTATAATCCACAGAATACGTCCGAGATCCTGCATACCTTTACTTTCCCAAGACAAGGGGTAGAGCCTCATCTGTGCTTGGCGGACTTCTTGAAACCTGTTGACAGTGGTATTATGGACTATGTTGGATTCCTAGTTGTAACAGCAGGTCACGGTGTACGTGAATTGTCTACTCAGCTGAAAGAAAGCGGAGATTATCTGCGTTCACACGCCTTGCAGTCGGTTGCACTTGAAGTGGCAGAAGGACTGGCAGAACGTGTCCATCATATGATGCGCGATACTTGGGGTTTCTCAGATCCGGCGGATATGACGATGAAGCAAAGACATGGGGCAAGATACCAAGGGATCCGTGTTTCATTTGGTTATCCTGCATGCCCGGATTTAGAAGATCAAGGTCCACTGTTTAAGTTGTTATCTCCGGAGGATATCGGTGTTCACCTTACAGAAGGCTTTATGATGGAGCCCGAAGCTTCCGTTTCGGCTATGGTATTTGCCCATCCAGAAGCGCAGTATTTTAATGTAGAGAAGCTGTAATTCTTTCATTTATATACCTGGTCTGTAGGGGATTGTATCCCCTTCAGCGGAACCTCCCGTAACTGGGGGGTTTTTTGCTGGAAGAAGGTCGTTTAGAATTGAAAAGAGATGGTTGAGCCAATAAGTAGAAGGGAGGAAAAAGAATGGATTTATATTTTTTAGGTACTAATGCAGGTGTGCCAACGCTACAACGTAATGTAACGTCCGTTACATTAAGACTGCTGGAAGAACGTCGCAGTATTTGGATGTTCGATTGTGGGGAAGGTACACAACATCAGGTTCTTAGTTCACCGATTCGGCTAGGAAAGCTGGAAAAGCTATTCATTACCCACTTGCATGGTGATCACCTATTTGGTCTTCCAGGTCTATTATCAAGTCGTGGTTATCAGGGAGGGACAGCGCCGTTAACGGTGTACGGCCCCCCTGGATTAAAAGCATACCTAGAGATCTCCTTAGCTGTGAGCCAATCCCGAATTCCTTATAAGATTGAGATTGTGGAGCATACAGGAGGAACTATATTCGAGGATGATGGCTTTAAAGTTGAAGCTGCATTACTTGAGCATCGCATTGACAGCTATGGCTACCGGGTAACGGAAAAGGATAGTCCCGGAAGCCTCAATACGGAATTGCTTAAGAGTTATGGTTTAAAACCGGGACCGATTTATGGGAAATTAAAAAAAGGTGAAGATGTTGTTACGGATGAAGGTGTACGAATCTGTGCTGCTGATGTTGTCAGGGAACCTAAACGAGGACGTATTGTTACTATCCTTGGGGATACAAGACCTTGTTCGGGAGCCTTAGAACTCTCTCTTAATGCAGACCTTGTTGTTCATGAAGCAACCTTCGCCCATGATCTGGCTGACATGGCGTATCAATATCATCACAGTACAGCGCGTCAGGCTGCAGAGTTAGCAAAAGAAGCCAAAGCAGGACAGCTGTTGCTGACTCATTTCAGTTCTCGTTACAGCTCGCATGAAGAGTTAATTCCTTTGCTTGAGGAAGCTGAACTCATATTCCCTGAGACATTATTAGCTGAGGAATTTAATGCATATCCGGTACCTCGCAGACTAAATGGGCAATAGGGGGAATGATTATTTTCCGGGAAAGCGCAGGAAATGACAGTGCTATGCTAAAAAATGCTGGATGGGACGCTTGTTCGATTTCATTCGACGAAGTGTGTTAGATTTAAAGTAATCACGGAGTAAAAGACGAACGAATGGCTGGACATATTGCCGAAAATCAGTAGGTGATATCTTCCACCTAAAGGGCTTGAGTATGCCTGTAAATCCAAGCAGGGCAAAGGCTGCGAGTTTGTTAATACTATTATTTATTTATTATATTAATTAAATTTATTATGGAAACTGAGGGGTTAGTGATGGAACAAATTGAAGGATTATTGATTGATCTAGACGGTACATTGTACCATGGGCATAAAATGATTCCCGGTGCTGATCTGCTGATAAAGGCTCTTCGTGAAGCGGATATCCCTTTTTTATTTGTTACCAATAACTCATCGCGCACGGCAGCTAACGTTGCTGCCCACTTAAGTGGAATGGGAATTGAGGCGAAAGCTGAGGAGGTATGTACCTCTTCTATGGCAGCCGCACGTTACATAGCTGAGGAATCACCTGGGGCTACAGTGGCGATACTTGGAGAAGAGGGACTGCGTATGGCTTGCATTGAGGCAGGGCTCCAAATCGTCACAGAATCACCTGATTATGTGGTGCAAGGTATCGATCGTTCTTTTAATTATGCTTCGTTAGCTCAAGCTTCGCGTTGGATTTTGAGCGGGGCAAAGTTTGTGCTCACCAATCCAGATTTAATGTTACCATCAGATGATGGGGTTATGCCGGGTGCGGGTACGATCGGTGCAGCAATTGAGGCTGCCAGTGGTGTGAAGCCAGTAGTGATCGGTAAGCCTGAATCGCATCTGATCAAATATGCGACAGATCTTCTGAAAATTCAACCTGAACATGCTGCTGTTGTTGGGGATAATATGCGTACGGATATCGCTGCCGGTGTTAATGCGGGCTGTCGTACAATCCTTGTTCTTACCGGTTTAACCACTACAGAGAATCTGGAGCACTATAAAAGTATCACAGGGATCACTCCCGATGAAATATGTGCCGATTTAGCTGAACTTAAAATGTTTCTCGGTGTATAATAGCTAGGGTCTTATTACTTCACCAACTTAGAGGGGACGATGAGTATGCCAGAATTGCCGGAAATGGAGAATTATAGACAGCTGCTTAGCCAGCGTATTATAAATGTTCCGATAACTAATGTAATTGTGAACAGAGAAAAAACAATTAACATGGAAACAGAAGCTTTCATTGATGCCTTGATCGGTGCGCGTGTTGTTTTTGTAGAGCGGCGCGCCAAGTACATTTTGTTTCATCTCCATGATGGACGAAGATTACTATTGCATTTAATGCTGGGTGGATTGCTTTTTTATGGTTCAGAAGAAGAGCGGCCGGATCGTAATACGCAAGTAGAAATCGCATTTGGTGATCAGATCCTTTATTTTATGGGCCTGCGGTTAGGGTTCTTACATTTAGTATCCGTGAAGGAAAGCGAAGCAACGATGGGTAAGCTTGGACCTGAGCTGCTGGATCGACGGATGACGCCGGAACGTTTTGCAGGAATATTAAAAGGGCGGCGTGGTGCGTTAAAAAGTCTGTTAGTGAATCAGCATGTAATGGCGGGTATTGGAAATTGTTATGCGGATGAGATTGCTTTTGACGCTGGGCTTCTGCCTTCAGTTTTAGTACAAAATTTATCACCTGAAGCCATTTCCCGTCTGTATCAAAGCATTCAAAAAGTATTAACTGATGCGACAGTGATCGGCGGATACATGGAAATGCCGTTTATGACTGGTGACACGGTTACGGGTTCCTATAATGATCAATGTAAAGTCTATGACCGTGAGGGCGAGCCTTGCCTACGCGATGGGGGAACGATTATCAAAACAGAGCTGTCTGGACGCAAAGTATTTTATTGCCCAGACTGTCAGCATGAAGCCTAAACCCAAAATAGGGGCTCATGTCAGCATTCGTGGTGGATATGGGAGAGCTGCCCGATTTGCTTGGGAGAGCGGTGCAACAAGTTTTCAATATTTTCCGAAAAATCCGCGCAGTCTGAAGTTAAAGACGGTTGATATTCGAGATACAAGGGATTGTGCACTCTTTTGCCAAGAAAAAGGGATCACCTCTATCGCCCACACCCCTTATGCAATCAATATGGCTGCGAATAGGGATGACGCTACCCCTCGAAAGGTGTATGTAGACTCCCTTCTTAACGATCTGGAAATTGCTGAAGCCTGTGGTTCCTTAGGCATTGTTGTTCATTTTGGACATTTTGCTGGAATGGAGCCGTTACAAGGCTATCAAAATATTATACAATGTATGAATGAGACGCTGGAGTCCTGGGAAGGTAACGCCAAGCTGCTAATTGAGAATCAAGCGGGCAACCATGGTACCGAAGGGATTACACTTGAAGAATTGGTGAAGGTTCGTGAGCTTAGCCAGTTTCCCGAGAAGATTGGATTTTGTCTGGATACCTGTCATGCTTTTGCAGCAGGAATTTGGAATCCTGAACATACGGAAGACTTGCTTGAACGAGGAAACCAGCTTGGATTTTGGCCGCATCTTGTAGCTGTTCATCTTAATGATTCTATGTTTCCCTTTGGTTCAAGACGGGACCGGCATGCTGGAATAGGAAAAGGTTTTATCGGCGAAAAGGGTCTTGAAAGCTTAATAACTTCTGATCCATTACGTAAAACATCTGTTGTTTTGGAAACTGAAAAGGGTCCAGATGGCAGTCATCGGAATGAAATAGCTACTGTTCGCAGTTGGTTTGAAGCGGGGGGCTAGAAAGTGATTCATATCTATATGGACGATCTCCGTAAAGGTCCGCTTGGATTTGCTTTAGCCCGGACAACAGAAGAATGTCTTCTGATGCTGCGTGAGTGTGAGGTCGGTATTTTATCGTTAGATTATGATATGGGACCGGATGATTATTCAGGTGGGGAAGTGGCTAGACGGATTGTTCTGGAAGGACTGTACCCCTGTGAAATCTATCTACACACCTCCAGCGTTTTAGGGAGAAAAGAAATGTATGAAATCTTATACGCGGCTAAACCTGAGGGGATGCGCTTGTTTAATGGTCCCCTGAGTTCTGATAAGCTTCAAGATATCGCTGGGGAGATGGGACTAAAATGAAGGAAATGAACGAAGCGGATTTACTGGAGATACTCACGAGACCGGGAGAACCGCTGGTAGTGTTTTTGCATACTCCGCTGTGTGGTACCTGTAAGGCAACAGAACGCATGTTGGAAGTGGCGGCACATCTGTTGCCTGCTGAACTCCAAATGGTTGCTGGAAATGTGAACATGTTGCCTAATCTGGTACAACAATACCGTATTACCAGTGTTCCTGCTCTACTAGTGGCTTCTGCTGACCGGATAGAGGATCCGCATATTTATTATTCAATGGTTTCAGTTGAGCGGATTCTGGAATACATAAGGAGTGTTATATCATGATCATTTCATTACAACATTTATCTCTGCGCAGAGAAGAAAGCCTAATCTTGGACGATGTGTCCTTAGAAGTTAAGGAAGGCGAAAACTGGGTCATTTTGGGACGGAATGGTTCTGGCAAAACAACAATTTTGGAGATTATGACAGGTTATTTATTCCCTAGCAAAGGAACTGTTGAGGTATTGGGGAATAAATATGGTCAATGTGATTTACGCGAGGTTCGTAAAGAAATTGGTTATATTGGTCCTTCCTTAATGGAGAAGATGTCTTTAAATGATCCGGTGTGGGAGGTTGTCGCTACAGGAGCTTACGCTTATTTGCGTTTCTACGAGAGCATTCCACACGAAGTGAAGGAGAAGGCAATCCGCTTGCTAGAGGATATGAATCTGGGCAATATGGCACTTCATCCTTTTGGAACCTTGTCACAGGGAGAGCGAAAAAAAGCAATGCTGGCAAGATGTCTTATGGCTGACCCCAAACTACTGATTATGGACGAGCCTTGTGCAGGTCTTGATCTGTACGAAAGAGAAAAAATGCTGGCTGAAGTAGATAAGCTAAGACAACGTAATGTCTCCGTTGTTTATGTAACTCATCATGTGGAAGAAATTGTCCCGCTTTTTACACATGTTGCTTTAATTCGCGACGGTAAGCTAGCTGGTTCCGGACCGAAAGAAGAAGTATTAACCAAAGAAATGATCTTGGCCACCTATGATATTCCTGTTGATGTAGAATGGGATAGCGGTCGTCCCTGGATTAAAATTAGACCTGGAGGCAAAACGATTTGAACGAATTAAGACATGATAACGAAGAGCAGACCACTGCTCCGGAAGAAATAGTGTACTCCCGATATATTTGTACAGCTAATCACGGCTTTGCGCCATATGCTCAGGAAGAGCTTCGGCGCTTGTTCGGCGCAGTGAAGAGTACGCTGCTGTTGCCGGGAGAAATCTTTCTCGCCACCTTGCAGTCTGAACCCGAGGAAGTATCACGATTGCTCACACAGAATCTGCCCATTTTCCTTCGTCATATACAGCCTGTGCAGTTTCAGGATGAAGGAACCATGGAAGCACTACAGCGTTTGGCTGTGTATTTAAGCCGCCGCAGTGAGCTAGAGGGGGAGAAAGTATCCCTAAATGTTCGTAAAGGGGATCCTTCCTTCTGGCAGGAAAGTCCGGGCGAACTTCGTGAATGGCTGCAGGAGCAATTACAAAGCTTGGGTGCAGAATTTACAGTACAAGATCCGGCATGGGTCATTTCTGTCTACGCAGACGGGAATGCCTTATATGCAGGAGTTTCCAGACCAGAAGAGAATCTATCCGGCTGGAATGGCGGTGCAATCCGCTTCCGCAAAGAAGACGGACAAATCTCACGTGCTAAGTTCAAGCTGATGGAAGCGGAGAAGGAGTTCGCTATTCCTTTTTACAGCTTCCGTAATGCGCTTGATATTGGCGCCTCTCCAGGGGGCTGGACTTCTTTCTTGCTGGAGCGTGGAATGAAGGTAACAGCGGTTGACCCTGCTTTGATGCATGAATCGCTGCGTAATTACCCGGGTCTGAAGATCCTGCGCAAAAATGCCGGAGAAGTGAAATTCCGCGATAATGAATTTGATCTGCTTGTATGTGATATGAGCTGGAGTCCTAAGCTGATGGCAAAGCTTGTAACCGGGCTGCTGCACAGCCTGTCACCAGGCGGAACAGCGATTGTGACCGTAAAGCTGATGCATAAGAAACCTCTAGCGATGATCAAAGAGATCATTGCAATGTTTGAGGGCGAACGTATGCAGATTCAGCGGGCTAAGCAGCTGTTTCATAATCGTGACGAGATCACGCTTTATATGATTAAATACTAGGTAAGATCCTAATTTAAAAATCTTAAGGGAAAGCATCCCGTTATTAACGTTATCGTAATCTGCGGTAACAACGTTAATGGCGGAAGCTTTCTCTTTTTTTTATGTGAAAAAGGGGGAAGTTCAGTGAATTTTGCATCGAAGCTTGGGGTAGGGCAGATAATGGACGCCAGATACAGAATTATTGACCAGATTGGAACAGGTGGAATGAGTATTGTTTATCTTGCGGAGGATCTGCGTTTAAAGGGGAAACGTTGGGCTGTAAAAGAAAGTGTTAGCTCAGCAACGCTGCATTCGGACATTGAAGCGGAAGCGGAGATGCTAATGGGGCTGGATCACCCGCGGCTTCCACGTATTGTTGATTACTATCTTTCGGATAAAGAAGGGTATTCTTATTTAGTCATGGATTATATTGAAGGGATAACTTTAAGTCAGCTGATGAGGGATAATCCCGGACCTTTGCCTTGTGAATTCATCCTACAAATTGCTAAACAGCTTTTAGAAGTCCTGCAATATTTGCATGGTCATCATCCGCCCATTGTTTATCGTGATTTAAAGCCCTCCAATCTTATGTTAACTAAGCAAAAAGAATTAATGTTAATCGACTTCGGAATCGCTCGAAATTTTAGAAAAGGCATCGCTGAAGATACGGTGAAGCTTGGTACGGTAGGATTCGCGGCTCCTGAGCAGTATGGGAATGGGCAGAGTCAACCGGTTTCTGACTTATATGGTCTTGGTGCGTTGCTTTTATATATGGCTACCGGAGGATTATGCAGCCACTGGGAGTCAGGAATGGAAAATAAGTTGCGTGACCAAGTTCCCGCAGCTTTTATTCCGATAATTAGACGTTTATTACGGCCACATCCGGAGGAAAGATATCAGGAGGCAACAGCTGTTATTCAAGCACTGGTTCATGTGGAGGCTGATATGGATGAAGGTAATCATTCAGCAGTGTCTGTACCCCTAGCAGTTGACAAACGGAAAGCTAAAGTGATTGCCTTACTTGGAGTAGGGCCAGGACTTGGAACAACACATACTTCATTTGCGATTAGCAGTTATCTGGCACAGATTGGTTCAACAGCTTGGGTTGATCTATCACCGGATTCATCGGTTTATGATCGCATGCACAATTTGCTTGATGTGCAGAGCGCTTCAGTTCCTGCTGAGAGCTCTGAGTCTGTATTTTCCTGGATGAAGGTTCATTACTGGAAGCGACCTCACCATGGGGATGTAGCAGAGCTTATGAGAGGGGCTTATCAATTTGTGGTATTAGATCTGGGCACGGGTGGATTTGATGGAGCGCTGGAAGAAATCAAACATAGCGATATTCCCATTCTAATTGCTTCTGGCGCAGATTGGCGACTGGAGGAAACTTTATTATGGATTAGGAGGAAGGGGCTGCAGCCTGAACGGGATTGGAGAGTGGGTTTACCACTTGCTGAACAGCAATCTGTTGAACTGTTGCGAAATTCTTTAGGTATAGATAGGGTTTATAATTTACCGTGTCAGCAAGATCCATTTTTACAAAAAGGGAAGTTGGCAGATGTAATTGCTGAGCTGTTAGGGGACATTAAGGGCGAACGAAACGATGGAAAACGCCGTGGTTTTTTCTTAAGATAGGCTATTGGGACTAACATTTAATTCAGTGTTCCGCTAAAGTGTGATAAAATATATATTTATACGTGATTTGATTTACGCATTATTTAAGTATAGACAGGAGCTTGCGGAGAATTTATGAGTTTACTTACTGTAGAAGACGTTTCCCACAATTTTGGGGATCGGACGTTGTTCAAGAACGTGTCTTTCCGGTTGTTACCAGGAGAACATGTTGGAATTGTTGGAGCAAATGGCGTTGGTAAATCGACGCTAATGAATATTTTGACAGGAAAGCTTTTGAAGGATAATGGTAAAGTAGAATGGACCCCTCGGGTGCGTTACGGTTATTTGGACCAACATACGATTCTTACACCAGGAAAAACGATTCGCGATGTTCTAAAGGACGCTTTTCTGCCACTGCTTGAGTTAGAGCAGGAAATGCTGAAGATCACAGAGCAGATGGGTGATGCTTCGCCTGAGGAACTAGAAGTACTATTGGAGCAGATGGGGGACATTCAGGAACAACTGGACATCGGAGATTTCTATCTGATTGATGTAAAAGTGGAGGAAATGGCAAATGGTTTAGGCCTGTCCGTGATTGGGCTTGATCGTGATGTAGCTTCTCTTAGCGGTGGTCAAAGAACCAAAGTACTGCTGGCAAAGCTTTTGCTTGAGAAACCCAATGTACTATTGCTTGATGAGCCTACCAACTATTTGGATGTTGAGCATATCGATTGGCTGACCAACTATTTGAAACAGTACCCATATGCATTTATATTGATTTCCCATGACACTGAGTTCATGAATAAAGTCGTTAATGTCGTTTATCACTTGGAGTTTGGTAAATTGACCCGTTACACGGCGAACTATGAGAAATTCCTTGATATGGCGGAGATGAACAAAAACCAGCATATCGATGCCTATGAGAAACAACAAGATTTTATCAAAAAACAAGAGGACTTCATCCAACGGAATAAAGCGCGTGCTTCAACCTCAGGCCGGGCAAAAAGCCGTGAGAAGCAGCTTGATCGTATGGACCGAATTGATCGTCCTGAAGAAGCTGCTAAGCCGACCTTTAAGTTTAAAGAGAGCCGGGCAAGCGGCAAAACCGTATTCGAAGGAATTGATTTCGAGATTGGTTATGATCGTCCGCTGCTGCCACAGCTAAATATGGTCATTGAACGTGGGGAGAAGATTGCTATTGTTGGCTGCAATGGTGTAGGTAAATCTACACTGCTGAAGACTATTCTGGGAGTGATCCCAACATACAGCGGCAAAACCTATCTTGGGGATTATCTGAACCCTGCATATTTCCAACAAGAAGTGAAAGCAGCTAGTCTTACGCCTATTGAGGATGTCTGGAATGAATTCTCCAGTTTAACTCAGAACGAAGTTCGTGGGCATCTGGCTCGCTGTGGTCTAAAAAATGAACATATTACACGTCCGCTTAGTATGCTGAGCGGTGGGGAGCAAGCGAAGGTGCGTCTTTGTAAGCTTTTGATGCGTGAAAGCAACTGGGTACTATTCGATGAACCTACCAATCACCTTGACGTTATTGCTAAAGCAGAGCTGAAGCGCGCTTTGCAAGAATATAAAGGCACAGTCCTGCTTGTATCCCATGAACCTGATTTCTATGAAGATTGGGTTACGAAAATTTGGGATGTTGAGCAGTGGTCAGCTGTACAAGTATAGAATAATCATAAATCCGGAGAATAGCAGACATCCTGCTGTTCTCCGCTTTTTGGATATGGGGAGGAGATAATGTATGTTTCATTACGCCGGGCGAGAAGATCGATACTCACGACAGATACGTTTCGCGCCATTTGGTACTGAAGGACAGCAAGGGCTCGCAAAATCAAAAGTGCTTGTGGTTGGTGCGGGTGCGTTAGGTACAGGGATTGCAGAGACATTGGTCCGTTGTGGTGTTGGGCATGTCCTTATCGTTGATCGCGATTATGTAGAGTGGAGTAACCTGCAGCGGCAACAGCTGTATACCGAGATGGATGCACAGGAGCGAGCTCCGAAAGCCATAGCAGCCCAGAACAGACTGCAGCAGATTAATTCTGAGGTTGTCATAGAAGCGCATGTTATGGATGTGCGGAAGGAAGAACTGGAAGGACTCATCTCAGGGGTGGATCTGATTATGGATGGGACCGATAATTTCGATACACGTCTCATCATTAATGATATTGCCCAAAAGAATAATATCCCTTGGATTTATGGAGCTTGTGTAGGAAGCTATGGAATTACATATACGATTTTGCCTGGAGAAACGCCATGTCTTCATTGTCTTTTAGGTACAGTCCCACTAGGGGGAGATACCTGTGATACAGCGGGTATTCTTCCACAGGCCGTGCAATTGGTTACTGCAAATGCTACAGCTGAGGCGTTAAAGCTTCTCGGTCACCGTAAGGACCAATTAAGAAATAAACTGCTCACTTTCGATGTATGGCGTAATGAACATCAAGAAATTGGAGTGAAAAGTGCCAAAAAGGAGAATTGCCCTTCTTGTGGGACTCATCCGATCTACCCTTATCTAACAGCCTTGAATACGGAACGAAGTGATGTGCTTTGTGGTAGGGATACCGTACAAATCCGCCCTGCCCGGCCGCAGAGCCTTAACCTGCAGGAAACAGCCAGCCGCTTGTCTCGTTTAGGAGACGGTGAGGTAGAGAGCAATCCTTATCTAATTTCCTTTAAAGAAGGTCCTTACCGGATGGTGATCTTCGCAGATGGCCGGGCATTGATTCATGGGACGAAGGATATTGCCGCCGCCCGTAGCTTTTATCATCGATATTTCGGTTAAAAAGCAAGATAAACTGATCTTCAGACCATTTCCTAGGAATGGTCTCTTTGCTTTCCGGGGATTCTATATCTATTAATGGGATGCTGATGCATGCCTGATGGATACGGGGGATCTTTGTGAGTGAGCAACTGATATGGTATATGTCTGAGGGAAACGAAAGAGGAGAAGAAGAGCGAATCGCTATAGAAAAAGTGTTTAATGATATCGGTCTGCAAATAACAAAAAGCGAAGATCCCGAAGATCTTCGCTTATCCATTTCTGAAGTAGAACCGGTATTGCTGGTTGCTGATTTAGGCGAGGTGGGAACATGGGAAGGATGGAAAATCATTTCCGCAGTAAGAGATGAGGGAATGATTCTTCCGGTCATGGTGATTTCCGAAGAGTTATCGGGTAACGGAGCGGTTGCGGCCTTTTTAGCCGGGGGGAATGATTTTATGTCAAAACCACTACATACCGGTGAATTCAAATGTAGAATTCTAAATTTATTAACCCTCACGGGTCGGCGTCGAAATTTAAAACATCTGTTAAAGGTGGATGGTTTAATGCTCGATCCCAGCCGCAGGCTGGTCACCCGTGAAGGGATCGAGCTTAAGATGACGCATAAAGAATTCGATCTTCTATATTATCTCGCTGCGAATCGAGGGATTATATGTTCCCGCGAGGAAATACTCAAACAAGTATGGGGATATCAATTCCATGCAGATACCAATGTTGTAGATGTATACATCAGGCATATCCGCTTAAAGATTGATAAAGGGTACCGGAACAAGTTAATTCACACTGTTCGCGGAACAGGATATGTAATGAGGGTGCCCGAAGGCAGCACCACATCCTGAGACTTATTCTCTTTTATAGAAAAGACTCTACTATAGAGCTGTTGTTTACAGTACGCGGCGAGCCTTTAGATAAGTCTTTTTCCATGTACCAGAATTAAGATCAGAAACCGTAACACCTGGTTTACCGTAAGTGTGCAGAATTTTACCGTTTCCGGCGTAAACAGCTACGTGAGTTACATTTTTACCAGTTGCTCTGCTGCCGCTAGAGAAGAATACAAGATCGCCCACACGAAGGTTTGCTTTGGAAACAGAAGTTCCTACTTTTGATTGAGCTGCAGCTGTACGGGGTAATGATACATTATACTTTTTAAAGATATGTTTCATAAATGAAGAGCAATCAAAAACCTTAGTAGTAGAAGTAGATGCTCCGAATTTGTATGGAGTTCCCATATAGTTTTTCCCGAAATTGACAACGCTTTGTCCTTTGGACACCGTAGCGGCTTCGACTTTAGTTGCGCCTACGCCTGTTGCCATCATTGTTCCTAAGCCCATCGTAGTAACCATTCCTATGACAATCGCTTTTTTTATCCATTGTTGTTTATTCATGTTGTAAGTACCTCCAAAGTTAGTATATCAATCTGTCTTGCTGTGTCTTGTCTTGCTTGCCTGATTCGTAGTATAGCAGGTTATCTATGTCATAAAATTTGGTAGAGCAGCAATAAAGTGAGGCTGGGCCTGGGTTGTAAACGTTTTATTAAAAATTCATTAAAAGTTACAAAAAATTAATAACTTGATATTTTGGACAATAAAATAAGCCGTAAACCCCTTGATATATAAGGGATTTATCGGCTTTTTGATTTTAAAACAAAAGTTACAAGGATGTTTCTATATCACTATGTATTTAGTCTTTGCTCTGGATAATCAGCAATAATCCACTACGTATTCTAACTGTTCCAGTGGAGGAAATCAGTTTGTTGCTTACACCTAGAGATTGGCCTAGCTTTAAAGTGGCGTCATTCAAAGGATATTGAAATCCTTCTAATGTAATCCCTGTTACTTCAGGAGTTAATGGAAGCAAAGATACATAGGTGTAGCCCAAATCTTCAATGACTGTTTGGGATCCGGTAAGTGTCACATAGTTATTAGAATCCATGACGTAGCAATTGATTTGACGTTGCAGAGCCCTTGTCATCATTTGAATGCTGGCTAAGGAGTGGTCAATTCGAGTGCCTGTAACTCCTAATAGTAAAATAGAATCAGGTTGCTGATTCATCGCAATATCGAGCGCCATCTCACTGTCGGTTAAATCCTTGTTTACGGCATCACAAGTGATGGTTTTTTTACTTTTGGATTGAATATCCTGAAAAGCTTCAGGCGATACAGAATCAAAATCACCTACTGCAATATCTGGTATATATCCATGTGAGATTAGGAATAATGCACCCCGGTCCGCACCGATAATAAAATCTTCTTCATCTAATAGAGCGAAATAATCCGGAGATAGTTCTCCACCGGCAAAAATAACGACACGTTTGGATGGCATAACATCCATTCCTCCTCTAAAACTCTAGTTGGTTATCCTGTCCCAGTATAATGCAGATTGAAAAGTTGCACAATTGACCAAGACAACGCTAAAATGATAGTGTGCGATTTTTTATGTGCATAAATTCATATTTACTTATGTTTTAACAATTGGGAGGTGAATGAAATCGTAAACGTGCTATTTGTATGTCTGGGTAATATTTGTCGCTCACCAATGGCGGAGGCAGTTCTGCGCCATAAGATTGATGAACAAGAGCTTTCACATAAGATTCTGGTTGACAGTGCGGGAACTGGAGATTGGCATATTGGTAAGGAACCGCATGAAGGGACTAGACGTATACTTGATCAAAACATGATTAGTTATGCAAATATGGCAGCGCGTTTGGTCAGTAGCGAGGATTTTCAGAAGTTTGATTATATCGTTTGTATGGACAAGTCTAATGGAGAGAATGTTCGAAAGGTTCCTGGTGGGGAAGAGGCTAAGCTTTTGTTCTTCATGGATTTATTGCCTGAGGAAGAATTGAGAGAAGTGCCAGACCCTTATTTTACAGGGAATTTTGAGCAGGTATATGATTTAATCAATGCAGGCTGTGACGTTTTGCTTGAAATGGTGATAAGAGAAAAGCTGTAACCCGGTTGGGTTCCAGCCCTCTCTGATTAGTATTAAAGTAAATTAAGGAAATTCGCTGGATTAAACTGTAAGCGCAAACACGGCTGAAATCTACATACGTTCTTTAGATGTTCATTTTTTGCTTCTATCAATAAGGCATTATGTGTTTAAAAAATAGAGTAGAGATTCAGGGAGTTCCTTTTGCCAAAAGCCCCAGAGATGACGACCGTCTTTCTCACGGTAGGATACGGTAGCTCCACGTGCTTCAAGCAACGCTTTTGTTTCTCTGTTCATCTGAACAAAATCATAGGTCCCTGTATCAGTCTGGTAATCTGTTTCCTGCAGTCCAACGACCATATTAATGTTAAGCCAGGCGAGATCTTCTTCTTTTGCCAGCATGGCTTGTGATTCGGGATAGAATGCACCGGATAGGCTGATGATACGTGTGAAGATAGCTGGATAAGCAAGTGCGAGATGGAGGGAGACGCTGCCTCCAAGGGAATCGCCGGCTAAGATTCGTTCTTCGGGTGTACGGCGTACGGGATAATTTTTTTCAATGAAGGGAATAATCTCTTCGGAAAAGCAAGATAGGTACTGCTTGAATCGGCTGCCGAACGGAGCGTATTCTTGAGTCCGAACAGCGACGTTAACTTCTACACCGACGATAATGAAGGGCTCGACATCTTCTTCTATAATAAGTTGTCCAGCAAGTGTAGCAATGCGTCCAAAGTTGAAAAATTCTTCTCCGTCTTGGCAGTACACCACGGGGTAACTGAGAACTTCATTGTAGCCTGGGGGCAGATAGATACGTAATTTACGTTCCTCCTGCAGATGTTCACTCCAAAGCGTTTCTTTTACAATTGTGCGTTTCAGAAAAACAGAATCGCTCATCGTTGTCACGTCACCTTTTTTGTCGAATTTTGCAATACACACAGGGTTACGCTAAAATTATTAAATGTGTAACTGTGTTATTAATCATTTACTTGTTGGAAAAGTGTTAAACTGTTATATTAAATTATCTCACCTGTTATACATACAAAATTTAAAGAAATATAAATTTTATAAGTATTTCTTTGACGAAAGTAACTAAACAGGTGTATAATAATATTATAACAGAGGCAGCTGATATTCAAATTTTTTTATTGAGGTGAAGATAATGAGTAAAGTTCCTTATGAAGTGTATACAGAGGACGTCGAGGCTCTATCGGTACTTTCCCCGGATGGAGAAATTATCAATAAGGATAAGATGCCAGATTTAACTGACGATCAACTGAAAGAAATTATGTATCGTATGGTATTTACCCGTACTTGGGATGATCGTGCAGTAAACCTTGGCCGTCAAGGTCGTCTTGGTTTCTACGCACCGGTATCCGGTCAAGAAGCTACCATGATTGGTAGTGAGTTCGCTTTGGAGAAAGAAGACTTCTTATGCCCAGGCTACCGTGATATTCCGCAGCTAGTATGGCACGGACTTCCATTGTACCAAGCTTTCTTATATTCCCGTGGTCACCAACATGGTGGAGCTATTCCTGATGGTGTTAATGTATTGATGCCACAAATTATCATTGGTGCGCAAATCCTGCACGCTACTGGTATTGCTATGGGCTTCAAATTGAAAAAACAAAAGAATGTTGCAATTACTTACACTGGTGATGGCGGTTCTTCAGAAGGTGACTTCTACGAAGGCTTGAACTTTGCTGGTCGTTTTAAACTGCCTGTAATCTTCTTTGTTCAAAACAATGGTTACGCGATTACGACTCCGTTCGCTAAACAAACGGCTTCCAAATCGATCGCTCACAAAGCGGTTGCAGCTGGTATTCCAGGGATTAAGGTTGACGGTATGGACATCTTTGCAGTAATCAGTGCTGTACGCGATGCTGCTGAACGTGCACGCAACGGCGAAGGTGCTACATTGATCGAAGCTGTAACTTACCGTTTCCGTCCACACTCCCTTTCTGACGATGCAAGTAAATATCGTTCGAAAGAAGAAGAAGGACAATGGAGTGAAAAGGATCCAATCGCCCGTCTTGCCAAGTATTTGGAGAAGAAAGGTCTTTGGACTGAAGAAGATACACTGCGCGTGAAAGATGAAGCGAAAGCTACTGTTAACGAGCAGATCAAAAAAGCTGAACAAACCGAAAAAATGACAATACCTGGCTTGATCGACAGCATGTTCGAAGTAACACCTAAACATCTGGAAGAGCAAAAAGCCGATTTTGAATAAGGGGGATATCAGGCAATGGCACAAATGAATATGAAAGAAGCGATCCGCGACGCGATGCGCGTTGAACTGAATCGTGACCCTAACGTTCTTATCTTCGGAGAGGATGTTGGTAATGTAGGTGGCGTTTTCCGTGTAACAGAAGGTCTGCAAAAGGAATTTGGCGAAGATCGTATTTTTGATACACCACTAGCTGAGTCCGCTATCGGCGGTCTGGCATTTGGTCTTGGTGTACAAGGCTTCCGCCCAATTGCAGAAATTCAATTCGTAGGTTTTATCTTTGAAGCTCTGGATCAGATCGTTGTTCAAGCGGCACGTCTGCGCTGGCGTTCTGGCGGTAAATATAATGCTCCAGTAGTATTCCGTACTCCTTTTGGTGGCGGAGTTAAGGCTGCTGAGCTTCATACTGACTCACTCGAAGGTTTGATTGCACAAAGCCCAGGGATTAAAGTTGTAATTCCTTCAAACCCATATGATGCTAAGGGACTTTTAATCGCGTCTATCCGCGACAATGACCCTGTATTCTTCATGGAGCACTTGAACCTTTATCATGCATTCCGTGCTGAAGTGCCAGAAGGTGAATATACAGTTGAACTTGGTAAAGCGAACGTAGTACGTGAAGGTTCTGACGTTTCGATCATTACTTACGGGCTGATGGTACATACAGCTACCAAAGCAGCCGAGCAACTCGAAAAAGAAGGCGTTAATGTTGAAATTATCGACCTTCGTACTGTAAGTCCGATCGACATCGACACTATTGTAGCGTCTGTGAAGAAGACTAACCGTGCTATCGTGGTGCAAGAAGCACAAAAGAGTGCGGGTGTAGCTGCTGAAGTTATCGCACAGATCAATGAAAAAGCTCTACTGCACTTAGAAGCTCCTGTGCTTCGTATCGCAGGTCCTGACACTGTATATCCATTTGCACAAATTGAAGATACATGGCTTCCAAACCCTGCGCGTATTATTGCAGGCGTGAAGAAAGTTTTGGAATTCTAAATATTTTTACGAGAAACAGTTGTCATCCATATGGATGACAACGTTGTTTCATCTTATAAAGTTTAAATCATAAGGTTAGTCCCAATTTCACGAGGAGGTTTTCAAAGTGGCAAAGTTTGAATACCGATTTCCTGAACTAGGTGAAGGTCTGCATGAAGGTGAAATCATCAAAATGCATATCAAAGCCGGTGACAAGGTAACGGATGATGATATCGTAATGGAAGTTCAAAATGACAAGGCGGTAGTTGAGGTGCCTTGCCCAGTAAACGGTACTGTATTGGAAGTTCTGACTAAAGACGGTCAAGTATGCCGTGTCGGTGAAGTGGTGGCTATTATCGAAGCAGAAGGTGACGTGCCTGATCAAGAGGGTGCTGCTACTGAAGCTCCTGCTGCTCAAGCGCCAGCTGCACCAGCTGCTCCAGCATCTAACAAAGCATCGAATTTTGAATATCGCTTCCCTGAGCTGGGTGAAGGTCTGCATGAAGGTGAAATCATCAAAATGCATATCAAAGCCGGTGACAAGGTAACTGATGATGACATCATCATGGAAGTTCAAAATGACAAGGCGGTAGTTGAGGTTCCATGTCCAGTGAATGGTACTGTATTGGAAGTTCTGACTAAAGATGGCCAAGTTTGCCGCGTAGGCGAAGTTGTTGCTATTATCGCTGCTGAAGGCGACGTTCCTGAACAAGAAGGTCATGCATCTGCTGAAGCTGATGCAGCAAAAGGAAGTGCAAACACTACTTCTTCCCCTGCAGCAACAAGCCCTGCTGATGCTAAAGAAGGCGGATCTGCAGGTGTAACACCAGCTCCTGACCGCGATGTATTGGCTACACCAAGCGTTCGCAAATTTGCTCGTGAGCAAAAAGTGGATATTTCCAAAGTGAACGGAACTGGAAAAGGTGGCAAAATCACTCGTGAAGACGTAGAAGCCTTCTTGAAAGGTGGTTCTACACCTGCGGCTCCTGCAGCAGCAGCGGCGTCTGAAGCTCCTAAGGCTGCTAAGACCGAAGCTAAAGCAGCACCTGCAGCAGCTAGCGGTAACGTTAGTCTTGAAGAAGAACGTGTACCATTCAAGGGTATTCGTAAGGCGATCTCCAACGCAATGGTTAAATCGGCTTACACTGCTCCGCACGTAACCATCATGGATGAAGTAGATGTTACTGAACTGGTAGCATTCCGTACGCGTATGAAACCTATTGCTGAGAAAAAAGGCGTTAAGGTTACTTACCTTCCATTCATCGTTAAGGCTCTTGTTGCAGCTTCCCGTCAATTCCCAGCACTTAATGCTATGATTGATGAAGAAGCAGGCGAAATTGTCTACAAGAAATACTACAATATCGGTATCGCTACTGATACACCAAACGGTTTGATCGTTCCAGTTATCAAAGACGCTGACCGTAAGAGCATTTGGATGATCGCTAGCAGCATCACTGACTTGGCTGTTCGTGGCCGTGACGGTAAATTGTCTGCTAACGAAATGAAGGGCAGCACGATCTCCATCAGTAACATCGGTTCTGCTGGCGGTATGTTCTTTACTCCAATCATCAACTTCCCTGAAGTGGCTATCCTCGGAACTGGCCGTATCAGTGAAAAAGCAGTTGTGAAAAATGGTGAAATCGTAGTTGCTCCAGTAATGGCGTTGTCACTCAGCTTTGACCACCGTATTATCGATGGTGCGACTGCTCAAAACTTTATGAACTACATTAAATCGCTGCTCAATAATCCTGAGCTGCTGGTTATGGAGGTATAATTATGGTAGTAGGAGACGCTTCACTAGATATTGATACATTGGTCATTGGTGCAGGTCCTGGTGGGTATGTGGCGGCAATTCGTGCCGCCCAGCTCGGCCAAAAAGTCCTCATCGTGGATAAATCGGAACTCGGCGGTGTATGTTTGAACCGTGGATGTATTCCTTCTAAAGCCTTGATCGCTGCTGCACATCAATTTGAATCTGCACAGCATGGTGAAGTTTTCGGCGTTACAGCTGAGAATGTTAAAGTGGATTTTGCCAAAACTCAAGAATTCAAGAACAGCGTAGTTAAAAAAATGACTAGCGGTGTGACTAGCTTGATGAAGGGCAACAAAATTGAAGTATTTAACGGCGAGTGCATGTTTATCAGCGACACAGAAGCACGTGTGTTCAATGATCATGAATCTCCACGTTACCGCTTCAAACACTGCATCATTGCTACAGGTTCCCGTCCAATTGAACTTAAACCTTTCCCATTCGGCGGACGTATTCTGTCTTCGACTGAAGCTCTGGAACTTCCAGAAATTCCGAAGAGCATGATCGTAATCGGTGGTGGATACATCGGTGCCGAGCTTGGTCAAATGTACTCTAAATTTGGCACTAAAGTAACAATCATCGAAGGTTTGGATACTGTACTTCCAGGCTTCGATAAAGATATGACTCGTCTTGTTGCGAAAAACATGGCTAAAACTGGCATCGAAATCGTAACTAACGCTAAAGCTGAAAGTGCTGTTCAGAACGACAAAGAAGTAACCGTGAAATACTCTGTTGGTGGCGAGTCCAAAGAAGTTACAGCAGATTACTTGCTTGTTACTGTAGGTCGTCGTCCTAACACTGACGGTGAACTTGGTCTGGACCTGATCGGTCTTGAGCTCGACGAGCGCGGATTGATCAAAGTTGATCACCAAGGACGCACAAGCATTCCTACCATCTTCGCTATCGGCGATGTTGTTCCAGGTCTTGCTTTGGCTCACAAAGCTTCTTACGAAGGTAAAATCGCTGCAGAAGCAATCGCAGGACTTACATCTGTTGTTGACTACAAAGTCATCCCAGCTGTTGTATTTACAGATCCTGAGTGCTCAAGCGTTGGTTTGACTGAGAAAGAAGCAAAAGACAAAGGCTACAAAGTGAAAAGCGGCAAATTCCCATTCGCAGGAAATGGTCGCGCAGTATCTTTGAACAGCCCAGAGGGCTTCATCAAAATTGTTGCTAACTCCGAGAACAATTTGGTACTGGGAGCTCAAATCGTTGGTATCGAAGCATCCAACTTGATCGCTGAACTTGGTTTAGCAATCGAAATGGGCGCAACGCTTGAAGATATCGCCTTGACTATTCACGCGCATCCAACCCTTGGCGAAATCGTCATGGAAGCTGCTGAATTGGTTGAAGGTCACCCAATTCATGTAATGAAATAATTTTTCTCCAAAATTGCTCTAGCAGGCAACAGAAAGGCGGACGCAAATGCGTTCCGCCTTTTTTTGTGTTTTCCACTTTTTTGAAAAGAGATATACTGGAAGGAAGAGTAATTACCTAATCTGTAATTCATGAATATAGGGAGGTTCAATGATGAGAGCTGATAAATTAAAGCTTGGAGATGAGCTGCGTATTATCTCTCCTTCCAGAAGTTTGTCATTAATCGATGCTCAGCAAAGAAAAATTGCCAAAGAGCAGCTTGAACGGTTAGGTTTTCGGATATCCATTTCAACAAATTCTTTTGAGACGGATGATTTTGTTTCCTCTTCTATTGATTCGAGAATTGAGGATTTGCACGAAGCCTTTTTAGACCCCAAAGTGAAAGGAATATTAACGTCCATTGGAGGCTTCAATAGTAACCAGCTGCTGCGTTATATAGATTATTCAATCATTGCGGAGAATCCAAAGCGTTTATGTGGTTATTCGGATATTACTGCACTAAGTAATGCGATTTATGCTCAAACAGGATTAGTTACATACTCCGGGCCGCATTTTTCCACATTTGCGATGCTCCACGATAATGAATATACCATCGAATATTTCCGCAGGCTGATGATGGACAATAAAGAAATTCTCGTGCAGCCTTCCAAGCATTGGAGTGATGATGAGTGGTATCTGAATCAGGAAAACCGGATATTTATTAAAAATGAAGGTCCGTTCATTATCAATGATGGGGAAGCGAAAGGAACGATTATTGGTGGCAATTTATGCACTTTAAATCTTTTGCAGGGAACAGAGTATATGCCTAGTTTAAAGAATTCTATTTTGTTCATCGAGGATGATTATGAGTCAGCACCTGCAACCTTTGATCGAGATCTGCAATCCCTAATTCATCAGCCTGAGTTTGAAGGGGTCAAAGGGTTGGTGATCGGCAGATTCCAAAAAGAATCGCGTATGTCAAAGAAGCTGCTAACTACAATTATCCGCTCAAAAGAAGAATTATCTGATATTCCTGTGATCGCAGACGTGGACTTTGGACATACATCGCCGATGATTACCTTTCCTGTGGGTGGACAAGCAAACGTTCGTGCTTATGGGGCCAGAGTGGAGCTTAGGATAGCGGAGTAAAGATACACTTGCTGAACCAATCCTTTATAATTGAATATGTAACCCGATTATTAAATATATTTAAAAATTATCTTACCTTCTACAAAATTCGGATTTTTCAGATATAATATATGAGGTGTAATATTACGGAGGTGCAGTACATTGACGAATGAGTTAGAACAAACCTATTTGAATTTTTTACGATATATTTTAGATCATGGTGTAAAAAAAGAAGATCGTACAGGAACTGGTACAATTAGTGTTTTTGGTTATCAAATGCGATTTGATTTATCAAAAGGGTTCCCGCTGTTTACAACAAAACGTACACCGTTTCGCTTAATTGCAAGTGAGTTATTGTGGTTTATTAAAGGCGATACCAACATTCGTTATTTATTGAAAAATAATAATCATATTTGGGATGAATGGGCTTTTAAAAGATGGGTTGAATCAGACGAATATGTTGGCCCGGATATGACAGACTTCGGGAATCGTTGTTTAGTTGATGAAGATTTTAATCAAGTGTATCAAGCAGAGATGAAATCATTCTGTGATCGTGTCTTAGAAGATGATGAGTTTGCTGCGAAATATGGTGAGCTAGGGAATGTTTACGGTAAGCAATGGCGGAATTGGACATCTTCTACTGGTGAATCAATTGACCAATTACAAGACGTTATTCATCAGATCAAAACAAATCCTGATTCTCGGCGTTTAATCGTGAGCGCATGGAACCCGGAAGATGTTATAAATGCCGGAACAAAAGGAAGTAAAGCTGCGTTACCGCCCTGCCACGTTATGTTCCAGTTCTATGTTGCAAATGGTAAACTAAGCTGCCACTTGCTGCAACGCAGTGCTGACTCCTTTCTCGGGGCAAACTTCAATATTCCATCTTACTCATTACTTACGCATTTAATTGCATATGAATGTGGTCTAGAAGTAGGTGAGTTTGTATACAGCATTAGTGATGCGCATATCTATTCAAACCATGTTGAGCAAGTGAAAGAGCAATTATCAAGAGAATTAAGAGCATTGCCTACCCTGGTTATTAATTCACAGAAGAAATCAATTTTTGATATTGAACTGGAAGATCTGGTCATTGAGGGGTACAATCCGCATCCTTCGATAAAAGCGCCGATCGCAGTATAGCGTAATTGTTATAAATTAAGATTCGCAAATATAATTTCTGGCAGCGTAGTTTTTTAATTTAGTATGAAGGAAGGAGGGAACTTCATGAGTATTAGCTTAATATGGGCAATGGGTGCCAATCATGTCATAGGAAAAGATAACGATATGCCTTGGCATTTACCGCTGGATTTTGCTTATTTCAAAGCAGAAACATTGGGCAAAAGAATGCTAATGGGCCGCAAAACATGGGATTCGCTCGGAGGCAAGCCCTTGAAGGGCAGAACGAGCCTAATTCTAACTAGGGATACTGATTATTCAGCTGAAGGTGCAGTGGTTCTACACACGCTTGAAGAGGCTCTCAGCGAGGGTAGAAAAGAAGATGCGCTGATGGTGATCGGTGGTGCAGAAATTTATCGCTTGATGCTGCCGTATGCTGACAAGCTAATGTTGACGCAGATCGATCAGGATTTTGAAGGAGATACCCGGTTTCCTGAGATTGACTGGAGGATGTGGAAAGAGGTCTCCAATATCAAGGGAATTCGTGATGAGAAGAATCCGTATGATTACCGTTTCCTTGTTTATGAACGTACGGAATAGCAATAAAACGTTTTCTCTGACATAACATGTGAAATAGTACAAATAATCAGTAGATTTATCCATTACTGTGCAAAAGTGATGAATGTTACTATAATTAAAATTAGAAATGATTATGTATAGGTATAGAATAGAATGTGCAGGTACTTCATTGCGTTGCTGACAACCATACGAAGCCGCAATATGCTACAATGTACTATACTTCAACACGAAGAGAACGGATGGGGGAAACGTAAACATGTCTACACCTACAGGTTTTATGGAGTATAAACGGCAGCTCCCAGGTGATCGGGATCCTGAGCAGCGGGTAAAGGACTGGGAAGAATTCCACCATCATTTATCCGAGGACGAGCTTCGGACACAGGGCGCACGCTGTATGGATTGCGGAACCCCCTATTGCCATACAGGTATTGATATGGCTGGCGGGACCTCAGGTTGTCCAGTACACAATTTAATTCCGGAGTGGAATAACTTGGTGTATCGTGGACTCTGGAAAGAAGCACTGGAACGTCTGCATAAGACAAACAACTTTCCTGAATTCACAGGCAGTATTTGTCCCGCCCCATGTGAAGGCTCTTGCACAGTGGGTCTGATCGGACAGCCGGTAACCATCAAAACAATTGAACTTGCGATCGTTGATAAGGGTTTTGAAGAGGGCTGGGTTGTACCTAATCCTCCTGAGAAACGGACTGGCAAAAAAATTGCAATTGTAGGCTCTGGACCTGCTGGACTTGCCGCGGCAGCACAGCTTAACAAGGCTGGACACACTGTAACTGTATTTGAGCGCAGTGACCGCATTGGCGGACTGCTGACATATGGAATACCTACTATGAAGCTTGATAAAAAAGTTGTACAACGTCGTGTGGATTTGCTGGCTGCTGAAGGAATTAACTTCGTGGTGAACACTGAGATCGGTAAAGACATTCCGGCTCAGCAGCTTGTTGATGAATATGATGCGGTTGTTCTGTGTGGTGGAGCTACTAAAGCACGCCGTTTCAACATTGAAGGCAGTGAGCTTAAGGGCGTTATGTATGCCATGGATTATTTAAATGGAACGATCAAGAGTTACTTGAATTCCAATCTGGAGGATGGTAACTATGTATCCGCTGAAGGTAAAGATGTAATCGTCTTGGGTGGAGGGGATACAGGTTCTGACTGTGTTGCCACAGCACTTCGTCATGGCTGCGGCAGTATCACTCAATTTGGTACACATGAAAAAGCGCCTCTGCAACGGGATCCGATTGCTAATCCTTGGCCGCAATTTCCGAATGTGTACAGCTTGGATTATGCGCAAGAAGAAGCGAAAGCTATTTTTGGTGATGATCCGCGTGAATTCTCAATCATGACCACTAAATTTGTTGGGGATGAAGAGGGGAACTTGAAGGAGCTTCATACCGTGCAGATCCGCCGGATCGTGGATGAGACAGGTCGTAAAATCTATCAGCCCGTTCCTGGAACAGAAGCTGTATATCCTGCTCAACTCGCTCTTATCGCTATTGGTTTCGATGGACCAGAGCAAGATATTGTTGAGGAGCTTAAACTGGAGACCGATCGTCGTACCAATGTGAAAGCACGTTACGGCAAGTTCAACACGAACGTGGATAAGGTGTTTGCTGCTGGCGATATGCGTCGTGGTCAAAGTTTGGTGGTCTGGGCCATCAACGAAGGTCGCGAAGCTGCACGTGAAGTGGATAAATATCTGATGGGCTCAAGCGTTCTTGTCTAGGCTTTAATTTAAGAAGCCGTTTCAAAAGCAGTTTACCTGCTGGAGAAGCGGCTTTTTTTTGGAGCCGACGCTTGACGGAAATATTATTTTCATATAGATTTAATACAATATTTAAATGACAAAAGCATTGACCAAGGACTTACGATCCTAGAAGCGTTAGAACAGAGAGGGAACTCACCGGCTGAAAGGTTCCTCAAATACGTGTGGATGGTATCCTGCCTGGGTAGCTGCAGCGTACAACCGCTGCCGGAATCGGCCGTTATTCGATCGAGGATCGCCATGTAGACTATAATGGGCTGGCGGTTAAATAAGGGTGGTATCACGACACATTCGTCCCTGACGAATGTGTCTTTTTGCGTTTAGAGCGTTCATTTTTTAGGGAGGGTACAAATATGCGTCAAAGTAATCTTTTATTAACAACTCTGCGTGAGGCACCTTCAGAGGCGGAGACAAGCAGTCATCAGCTACTGCTGCGTGCGGGATATATTCGCCAATTAGCAGCGGGTGTGTACACTTATTTACCGCTTGGAAGACGTGTTTTACGGAAAATAGAAGCGATTGTGCGGAATGAGATGGATTTCTCTGGGGCTCAGGAGGTATTGATGCCATCTATGCAGCCTGCGGAGCTCTGGAAAGAATCAGGCCGATATGAGGTATACGGTAAGGAGTTGATGACGCTGCGGGATCGTCATGAGCGGGAATTCATATTAGGTCCTACACATGAGGAAGTAGTAACCACGCTCGTACGGAATGAGATCAGCTCTTATCGTAAGCTTCCTATTACCGTATATCAGATTCAGACCAAGTTCCGTGATGAACGCCGACCACGTTTTGGACTGCTGAGAGGCAGAGAGTTTTTGATGAAGGATGCTTACTCTTTTGATACAAACATGGAAGGTCTCGATAAATCTTATATCCAAATGTTCGAGGCTTATCACCGGATATTTGAGCGATGTGGATTGAAATTCCGTGCTGTCCATGCGGATTCCGGTGCGATTGGAGGCGAGGGCGGCAGTCATGAATTTATGGCGCTGGCTGAGATTGGGGAGGATACGATTGCTGCATGCTCCGTTTGTGATTATGCGGCCAATCTGGAACAGGCAGAGTCCGTGCGGCCTGCAAAAAATGAAGTTGTCATGCAAGTACCGGAGATAGAGAAGTTCCTCACTCCTGATTTGCGCACAATTGAGCAACTAGAGCAGGAGCTAGATATCCGGCCAGAGCAGATTATTAAAACATTAATCTATGAAGGTGACGGACAGATTTTTGCTGTTCTGGTCCGGGGAGATCATGAAGTCAATGAAATTAAGGTAAGTAAATATTTAGGAATGAATGAGATTAAGCTTGCTGACTACGAGGCTGTGAAATCCTTAGCCGGTGTAGAGAGTGGATTTGTAGGACCTGTGGGTTTAACCCTGACTGTCCTAGTGGATGCAGCAGTAGCAGATATGACCCAAGGGATTACAGGGGCGGGAGAAAAAGATTATCACTTCCGTAACGTAGTACCAGGTAGAGATTTTGCGCTTGAGCATGTGGGGGATCTACGGAATGTAGCAGAAGGTGAAGTTTGTCCGCATTGTTTGGAGGGTATTCTGCATTTTCATCAAGGGATTGAAGTGGGTCATGTCTTCAAATTAGGTACTAAATACAGTGAAAAGCTAGGCGCTTCTTACTTAGATTCTTCAGGCAAAAGTCAACCTATGATTATGGGCTGTTACGGAATTGGTATCTCACGGCTTTTATCCGCTATTGCTGAACAGCATCATGATGAGGATGGATTAATGTGGCCAGCAGCATTGGCACCTTATCAGGTTCATATCTTGATAATGGCCGTCAAGGATAGTGAGCAGCGGACGGTTGCAGAAGGTCTCTATGATCAACTAACCAAGCTTGGCATTGAGACGCTGATCGATGATAGGGATGAACGCGCTGGCGTGAAATTTAAAGATTCAAGCTTGATCGGGATACCTTTATCAATAGTTGTGGGCAAGGAAGCATCTCAGGGAAGAGTAGAGTATCTGGAACGAAACACAGCGGAGAAAGAAGTCTTAGAAATTATGGAAGCTGTGTCTCGGATCAAAAAATTCTATTCACCGCTGATATAAATGATCTTTTTAATCTAATGAGAGTGCCAATGATCAGGGCACAAGAGTGCTGCTGGTAATTTCGTGAGAGTATTGCCTTTTGCCGCATTGATCTGTGCCTGGGTGAGAAAGAGAGCTTCTGCTAAATTAGCACCTCTGAGGTTAGTATCGCGAAAGTCTGCCCCAATAAGGTCTGCACCTCTGAGATCAGCATCCCTAAGGTCTGCGGCTATTAAATAGGCTCCTCTCAAGTTGGCGCCTCTAAGATCGGCTCCTTTGAGCTTTGCTCCCATAAGGTCGGCACCTCGACTGAAATTCTTCGTGGATTTTTTTAGTTTACGACGAGCGTCAGTTCTTACAATTTCACTGACCTGCAACAGTAACATATTGATTTTTGCTCGATGAGCGGAAACATCCACCTTTATAAGAGCTTCAGGATTGAGCAAGGTGAGCTGTTCTGTTTCATCGAGAGCTGTTTGCAGCTAAGTATGGATTGTACGGGTTATTTCTAGGTTCAAAGATTCATGTAAATACCAAAGCAGCTCGTGCAAATGCCACATAATCGGAAATACCTCGAACATCTGCTTCGCAGTTTTCGGCTTTTTCCTCCAGTCTTCTCCAGCATAAGTGACTTGAGAAATCTTTTGCCCAGCTCCAAAACAGTCATAGACCGTACAACCACGGTAGCCTAATTCTCTTAGCTCTGTATGTACACCACAGCGAAAGTCCGACTGTAGATTGTGACACGGCTGTCCAGCGTCTTTGTCTCTAGCGAAATCTACGGAAGCAGCAAAAGGTAATGCGGCACAACATAAGCCGAAGCACTGCTCACAATCCGCCTTCAGGGCAGAGAGGCTTCGATCAGAAAAAGGTTCTGTAAATCTGTGATTCTCATACAAGGTTTGTTTCCCTCCGATACATGAATACGCTTATACCAACTTATTTTAAATCAAACGAAAGACTATGAAAAGTCCGGTCGATTAAAAAAAACCGAGGTTAATGTTATAATAGAGTACTGGACCTATTTTGGACTTAAGAACGAGAAGGTAAGGAGCGAATGTTTTTGAAGACACTTATTATTGCGGAGAAACCGGACATGGGGCGGAATATCGCCGCCGCAATAGAACCAAAGGCTAAAAATTACCGTTCCTATCTTGAAGGGGAGCAGTACATTATTACATGGGCAATAGGGCATCTAATAGGATTGGCTGAGCCGGATGCATATGATGTAAAATACAAAAAATGGAATATTAATGATCTTCCCATTATTCCGGACCAATTCAAGCTGGTTCCTAATGCGCGGACCATTGATCAGCTGAAGGTAATCGGAGAGCTGGCTAAACGAAGCGATCTGCTAGTAAATTCTTGTGACGCCGGGCGGGAAGGCCAGCATATATTTTCGCTCATTCAGCGGCATTTGAAGCTTGAACATCCTGTGAAACGGCTGTGGATTTCCGATTTGACACCAGAGACAATCCGCAAAGGATTTCAAGAGCTAAAGGATGGGGCGGAGTACGAGAATCTAACAAAAGCGGCAAAAGCGCGCAGTGAAGCCGATTGGCTAATCGGTATGAACGGATCACGTGCATTTACTACGAAACATAATGTGCTGCTGTCGGTGGGGAGAGTTCAAACTCCAGTACTTGCACTTATTTATGATCGCCAGAAGACGATTGAGGCGTTCTCATCCCTTAAGTTTTTTGAGGTAGAGGGCCATTTTACACAAAATGAAATGACTTATAAAGGCATGTGGCAGGGTGACCGGCTGACTGATGGTGAGAAGGCGGAGGCGCTGGCTGCCAAGGTCAAAGGAAAACCGGGACGAATTGACTCTTATGAGGTTAAGGAAACGAAAGAGTATCCGAATAAACTGTATGATTTGACGCTGTTGCAGCGGGAGGCGAATGGGAAGTACGCTTTTTCCGCTAAAAAAACACTCGATATCGCACAAGCGTTATATGAAAAGCATAAGGTGATTTCCTATCCGCGGACAAATTCTAACTATGTTACAGAACAGAATATTCCGGAGATGCATAAGACTTTATCTGCGCTCCAAGGGACGGCTTATGATGAATGGGTGAAAGGCGCGAATCGTAATCTCGTTCATAAAGGAAATAAATTTATCTGCAATCCCTCGAAGGTCGAGGATCACCATGCGATTTTGCCTACATATCGAAAAGCAACAGGGCTTAGTGCGGATGAGGGAAAGCTGTATGATTTGATTGTGCGGCGCTTTTTATCACAGTTCTATCCGGCTGCGGAATATAAAGTGCATACGGTTATGACTGATGTAGAGGACGAAAAGTTCAAAACTACTGTTAAGGAATTATTAAGTCTCGGCTGGAAGGTCATTTACGCGGACCAGAAAAAAGACAAAGCAAAGTCGTCCAAGGGAAAAAACAAGGATGATGAGGAAGACGAAGAGATTGAAGTGAATGAACCGTTCACAATTGCTCCGGCAGATGAAGTGATCTGTAGTGATGCGATTGTTAAAGAGAAGGATACACAGCCGCCAAAACACTATACAGAAGGCACGCTGCTTAGAGCGATGGAAAGTGCCGGAAAACAGATTGAGGACGAAGAGCTTCGGGATGCTATGAAGGATTCAGGGTTAGGCACTCCAGCCACACGTGCTGCAACCATTGAACGGCTTAAGAATGTCGGATACATTGAAATGCAAGGTAAAAAAATCGCCATCACGCAAAAAGGACGAACGGCTATTGAACTGATACGTGGAGCGGGCATCGAGCTGTTGACTTCACCTGAAATGACCGGCCAGTGGGAACGTCGCTTGAACGAGATATCCAGAGGAACGGCGTCGGACGGACAATTTATGGAGAATGTAAAAAGATTTGCCTGCATGATCGTGGACAAGGTTCGTGAGCAGTCTCGGGCGTCCAAAACTTCTTTTGAAGGGGAAACTCCTTCTGTGAATACAGGGGCTAAAGGTCGGAGTGGTGGAGGTACATCTCGTAAAACCATCGATAAACCTGCCGCGCCAAGAAAACGTAAACCAGCTAATGAAGAGGAATCAGCAAATTCCGGTCCGAAAATTATCGGAAACTGCCCGCGTCCTGGCTGTGGCGGGATGATTTTTATGGGTAAAAAAGGCTACGGCTGCTCTCATTACAAAGAAGGCTGCAAGTTCGTGATCTGGAAAGAAAACCACGGACGTACCCTTACAGATACTCAAGTAAAGGCATTGATAGAAAAAGGCCGTACGGGAAAGCTGAAGCTTACGAGCGAAGACGGAACCCCGCTGGAAGGCAAACTTGTGCTCAATAATATGGATACGGGTCAATTAACAGTGGAGTCATAGTCTAACTGGAAGCTTGAATGGATCATGGATGATTACAGCGAATTTGCACGTACAAAGCCGCTATCGGACACAGTTGATCTTAAGCGCGGGAATACGTCCTTTTTGGACTGCTATCGGACCCCATAGTCGTTATGGGCGTAAAGGGCTATAGATGCACCGCTTGCGGGAGAATACAGCACTGGAGTCCGCAAACTTGCTCCAACGGCTATAAATTCGCCAATAGCTTCAGCTGGGTCCGTAGTCAAGACTATTAGTCAGACTCGCCGTATAGGGGATATGGTTTCAGTGTCGGCTGTGGGAGATTATATCTTTTACACATAAAATTCATTAGTTAAAGAGTGTAGGACATACCTATCTTAAACGGGATGTAGTAACTTGTGCGCACAAGATATTATGATTACGTAGGGGGCTGATCTTCACTCTTTTTCTATCTTGCGGGATAAATCCAGAGGTTACATTTTGATTGGGCAGTATAGTCACTACTAGAATGGAAGGAAGGATGACTACATGGGAATGCGTGGATATTACTTTGCTATGTCTGACAACCTGGTGCAGCAAATCGTTGCAGGTGACATTGCATTGAAGAGCTTGAAAATAGACGATTATCCCGGACTGGACATTGATAGAACCTGGGAGGCGATTCACTACTTGCTTTGTGGAGCTATTTCCGATGGAGATGCCCCTCTTGGCTATGTTGTTCCGCTGACGTCAGACAAAGGCATCGATTTTGGCTCATTCGGGGCGTTTTCCTTACGCGCTGAGCAAGTAGCAGAAGCGCTTCAGGCTATTTCTGAGATGGATGAAGCGCAGCTCCGCTTGCGGTATAATTTCCCGGCCATGGTGAAGGAAGAGGTGTATCCTCTTGAACCTGATATTGTTTCAGACGAGGATGAGGACGCGTTCTTTGCCTACATGCTTCAACATTTTAACGAAATTCGGCGTTTTTACAGCCAAACTGTAGCCGAGGGCAAAGGTCTCATCTTTTATATTTTCTGATTCTAACCAAAAGGCGATACACGTCTCCTGATTCCAATGAGCGCGATAAAAAAAGAACCTTGGACTGCTGAAGATTATGACGATTAGAGAAATAAATGACCAATGCGGGAAACAGTAGGTTCAAGTAATCGATGAGACGAAGAGGGGGAAACGGAAATGAAGACGATCAAGCGCATGATGGACCACCTGTACTGGGCGGACGCACGAATCTTGGAAGCGCTCGAGGAGAGTGAGATGAAGAACAATGACCTTCTGAAGCTGGTTCGGCATGTCGCGGTTGCGGAACGAGTCTGGCTGTCCCGATTGCAGGGCAAGGGCAGTGCGCAATATTCGTTGTGGGAGGAAGCGGAAGACCTGAGAGTGATCCGAACGATGTTCGAAGAAAACGCCGAGCAATATCGTGTGTATATCGAAGGGCTGGAGGAATTTGATTTGGACGTGATGATCGACTATGCGAACCAGAACGGAGTCCCGTTCCGAACGTCCGTCCGTGACATCCTGTCGCAGGTCATTTTACATGGGCAATATCACCGGGGACAGATCAACCGGGCACTGCGGATCGAATTGGCAGAGCCTGTCCAAGTCGATTACATCACGTTCGCGAGACTCTAACAGGGCCTAATCATCACCATTACCCGGAATGAGATGGGCATTGAACTAATCCGATATGATCTAGTTTACTCACGCAGGCTCATGAATTCGTAGGATTTTACCTTTAGCTAAATGTGAGATAAGAAGGAAATTGAGGAGGCGGTGGCTTGGAACAACTGTAAGGGCATGTGATTTTCACTCCCATGTCTCAACGGGTCCGAGCCCTTTTGTTTAATGCCTCCCGATACTCCGTGCTTCTTGTCCATCCTGCGAATGCATGACACGCTTAAGCTGCTTGCGGAAATACTTTGACATAACGATAGGGTTATACACCGACCACTAAATGCAAAGAGGAAATCTGATGAGATTCCGAAATAGTAGGACCAAAACGTTTGAATTGTCATTGAATGATAACGTTGATATTTTCCAGGGCGATTTAAGGAACAAATATATCCTCTCCTCTCTTTTCCGCAAGTAGAATCAAGTAATGCAAATTCCATTACTCTACAATGACTATAGAGTGGTTGAAACGAGGTGAACAGACCATTTGTACGAGTGGCACAAGCAAATCCAAATAATCGTTAATGAAATTGACGAGTGTATTAAGAATCGTAACAGTGAAGCAATAACGCTACGATTTCTTTCTCACAAGTTAGGTTATTCCGAATTTCATACTACGAGAAAATTTAAGGAAATATCGGGAATGCAATTTAGGGATTATCTACGGCATAGAAAATTAGCCTTCGCACTAAAAGAGGTTCGGGATAGTGAAAAGAGCATTTTGGATATTGCTTTTGATTATGGTTTTTCATCACATGAAGCTTTTACCAGGGCTTTCAAGGGAACATATGGTGTAACTCCAAGTGAATACCGGAAAAGGCCTATGCCTGTCGCCCTTCGTACAAAAATAAACTCTTTCGACCGCTACTTTTTCGGATTTGGAGAGATTGGTATGATGAAATCTACAGATGATCTTGACATTTATTTTGTAACCATTCCCACTCACAAATTTTTGCACATTAAAAACTATGAGAGTAATGGGTATTGGGATTTTTGGCAAAAGCAAAGCCTTATTACAGGACAGGACTGCGAAACTATTTGCGGCTTACTCGATAGTATCAAGGGCAAATTGGATGACGATGGCGGGAGTGAATCTAACGGTGGCAGCGGTCAGATTATGGCTTACATTAATGACCCGGATGGCAGACTCTGCGATTGGGGTATTCCACGTACAGAGTGTTTTGGTGTACGTCTTCCTCTTGATTATAAAGGTGAAGTACCTCCACAAATGCTTATGATTGATGTTCTCGAAGCCGAGTATATTGTTTTTGAACATGGGCCATTCAATTATGAACAGGAAAATCGTAGTGTAGAGGAAAAGATGGAAAGGGCAATGGCAGCTTTTAATTTTGCAGACACTGGTTACTGCTTTGATACTTCCCCTGGGAGAATCCATTACGTTTATCACGATCCGGAGCGGTTTTTGAAGTATATCAGGCCAGTAGTGAAGTTGACCTCCAAGCTAATCGAAACAGATTAAGCAGGTGCTATGTGTTGATGAAGAAAATAAGCAGACTGTAGTGTAGTCTCCGCAATCATATAGTCGCATGATTAGTTGGATTATCTGCTTTAGAAGCAATATAAGTTTAGAGATCCCTATTGTTGTTTGAGTTATTGACAGAATATTCCTATTATCTTATATTAAACTTAATTAATAATTACCAAATGCGATGAAGAGGACAATTAGATCTGGAAACGCCGTTCAGAGAACTGCCGGTTGGTGCGAGGCAGCGGATATCCGAATCAAAAAATCACCTCAGAGCTGTCCCCCGAATTATAGTAGATGGGACCGGGATTCTACCGTTACAAAGAAGCATCGTTGTTGGACGATGGCTAAGAGGGCGTTTATTATAAACGTCAATCAGGGTGGTAACGCGGAGCAACTCCGTCCCTAATGGGATGGGGTTTTTTGCGTCTTCATTAATTAATTATTAAATTGGCAGGCGAAAAATCAACAAACTGTAAGAAGAACGATTAGTTCGAAAAATCTGGAAAAACGTTGAGCAGATGAAAGGGTGATATTGCAATGCAATTCAAGTTGTATACGGATGTGCATGAGTTTTACAATGATACCTATGGTATGCTGATGCGTCATGAAGCACAAAATTTGATTCCTCTTGGCAATATCATAATTGGGCATGAAGGAAAAGACAAAACAGACTGGCGTGACCCTGTAAATTGGCTTATGGTAACTATTTCAGATTCTAGGGGCATACAACTTACCGCCATAATGACACCGCTACACAATATTACGCTTTATGCAACAGACAACATAATAAACCCAGAAGCTATAAACTGTCTGATAGATGGGCTGAAAGACCGTGAAATTCCAGGTGTGATGACCGAAAAAACCTTGGCAGAGTATTTTGCCAAAGAATATACCTTGCGCAAGGGAATATCCTTTAAAACAATGATGAGCCAACGTATATATGAACTTACTGCAGTAAATCCAGACATTCAAAAGGTTGGTATCGTTCGATTGCTAGATGAAAAGGATATTCACTTTTTCCCATACTGGGCTGAAGCATTTTATGCAGCGGGGAATTATGGTAAAACAGAAATGTCCATCCCGCAAGATGCAGACCCTTACCTCTACCGAATAGCATCGAAGAAACTCTATATTTTAGAGGACAACGGGATACCCGTATCTATGGCAGGATATACAAGGGAAATGCAGACGGCAATTGGCGTGGCATTTGTTTATACCCCTCCATATGAGCGCGGAAAGGGTTACGCTACTTCAATTGTGGCGCAAATAAGCCAACTTGCATTGGATAAAGGGTTTATTAAGTGCGTCTTATATACGGACTTAGCAAATCCCACATCTAATAGCATCTATCAAAAGATAGGCTATATGCCAATTTGTGATTCGCTTCAGTTAAAATTTGAATAGTAGAATGATGCGGACAGAACTTCTACTACTTTAGAAAATAAGAGCACAATATTCACTATACGACGGCGCGTTTTGGTGATGTAGGTTCAACAGATATGCTTGCAGCTGCAGCTGTAGGTGCCAAAAGAATTCTCGTAGAGACAGGATGGAGTAAGCAGTCTCTGGAAAATTATCGTCACACATGGTATGAGCTAGCATCAACAGATTTTGTTGCAAAGGACCTCTTGAATTGAAGAGCTTGAAGGTCGATTGATCGAGCTTTGGGAGAAATATAGAGTTACAACCAAATCCAACTGTATAACTCCAGGGTTGACGAGTTATAAAAAAATGAGTTGACACAAAAGTAGTTAGGGACCATACTACATATATGAACAACAATAATAAAAAAATAAACGACATTGAGGCTATTCCCTCGCTTGTACAATCCAAGCGTCAGATTGATCGTTATAACCTAGACATAGACGCACAGGCTATACTCGTCGCGTCTAGGCTAATGGCAGCGGGAGCCATGCTTGGACACGCCTCTGAGATTCATTTCTCTAGATTCGGTTTATCAACAGGGCGTTATCGTTTATTGGCAGATCTTGAAGATAACGAAGGAGAAGAGTTGCCTTCGCAATTAGCGGAGCATCTAGGCGTTACACGTGCTACAGTGACTGGTCTTATCGACATTCTTGAACGAGATGGGCTAGTATCTCGGCGATTAAGCTCAGACGATGGCCGTCAGAAATCAGTCGTTTTAACGGAAGAAGGAGCGAAGAAGCTCCGTGAAATGGCTCCTGAGCATTTCGCTCGGCTGGAAGCGATGGTGGGGTTGCTCAACATCGAAGAACGCAGCGTATTTCTCGACTTGCTGGGTCGAGTTACACAGGGCATTTCAGCACTTACGGGCGAATTAGGCTCGAAACCAAAGGGAAACATCAGTAATGAGTAGAATTGGGCTAGTGAAGCTAGCCTTTTTTTACTCTTATATAGTTAGGTGCCTAATTATAATTTACTGAAATCAATCGTTGAACTATTTCAAAGAAGAAGGGAGCAACTAAATGAACCAGATGAAATACCCGAATCAGACAGAAGATGTTTACAGCATCAAGGCTGTTGGTTCCAAGAAAAAGACTTTTGTACTATGGCGTGAAGTTGTAATGGCCTATGCTGCTCCTGCCATTATGGCAGGGATCGGGGGATTGGTTACTGTAGATAGGGGGCTTCAAATAGCGGCGTTGACTACTATTGGCGGTGCATCGGCCTTGATGGCCTTGATGATTGGACTTTTGTTGCACAGCCGAGTGGGCCGTTTGCGATGGGTCATCGGTGCACCTCACTTGGTTGTGGTAGGGGTATTCGCAATGGCCGGGTCCTCATTTGGGCTATACGCTGCATGGGTGACATCTGTTGTAGTAGAAATTATGATTCCGAGTAATCACTTGGCCTGGGTAAATCGTGTCTGGATCGATTTCCCGTTGTCTGGATTCATAGCGAGCACGATAGTGACATGGCGGTGGCGACTTGCCTTCACAACTAATTTTTCATCCAAAAGGAGAAGATAAAAATGATAGTTATTATCGGAGCAACAGGTACGATTGGAAGTGCGCTTTTGGAACGTTTGGTTGATCTTGGCGTACCTGTCAGGGCGCTGAGCAGAGAGCCAGAGAAGTTGCGTGATCAAATCGGAGAGAAAGGCCGATCGACTACTGAGGTCGCAAGGGTAGACGCTTCCGATCCTGAATCGCTGCGACGTGTGTTTACAGGTGCTAGCCAGCTCTTCCTTGCCATGTCCAACAGTCCAAGACAAATCGAATTGGAAACCTCAATCATTCAGATTGCCACCGAATCTGGAATCAAACACATCGTAAAAATATCCAGTCCAGCTTTTGAGCAGAGCTCTCCAGTGGCAGTGGCGGGCTGGCATCAAGAAATTGAGAACACGTTGAGGGAATCGGGTATCACCCATACCGTATTGCGCCCTTATGCGTTCATGCAAAATTTAATGCGCTTTGCACCAACGATCACAACCCAAAATGTTTTCTTCGGCTCTATGGGCGTTTCACCGTGTAACTTTATTGACTGTCGCGATATTGCAGACGTTGCCGCAGAAGTTCTGACCAACCACAAGGTATCAGGCCATATATATACGCTTACTGGTTCGGAGATTTTCAGTTATCCCCAGATCGCGAGTCGACTATCTGCCCTGCTTAATCGGCCGATAAGTTACATCAACATGGAACCTCAAGTACTACTCCGTAATCTTATTGAGCATGGGAATCTGCCTCCTTGGCTCGCGAACCACGTTGTGGAAATTCAAACCATGTCTAGGATGGTGCCAGAAAGTCCAAATGACACTGTGAAGCGTTTGCTCGGCAGAGATCCACGCACACTAGACGCCTTTCTACATGAGTGTATAGATAATTTCCGGTAGAGGCGGAGTCCACCTATTCTGATATTTGTATCGATAGCAGTATTTTATTCCGATTCCCATATCTCAATGGTTCAGAGTGTATCCCAAAGGTCATAAAATGACTGCTGGGATACACTCTTTTTATTATGTTCTATGGAACTCATAGAACTGTTCTTCTATAGCGTTTATAACAGCATTACAAGAAATAAGCTAAAATTCGTCAATAAGTTAGTGTTATTTACGAAATAACACTAAAAAAGCTAATAAAATATTAACGAAAAATTCATATTCAACAAATAAGTTATATTAATTATAACGAGTTATGCTAACTAAAGTAACATTTTTTCTTGACAATCTTTGTGGAAAATTTTAGAATGTAAGCGATTACTCTTAGTTTTCTAAGTGAAATTCAAAAGAAGATATTCGAAAGTTCACAAACAAACATCTGAGTTTAAATTTAGGGGGGCAAAACATGAGAAGGTGAAAGATAACATCATAGATAACAAAAAATAAAATGTTATTTTTTAGATTCATGACTATGTACGAGGGGGTTCACTTGAGGATGAAAAAAAAGAACGCGTTCTTAGCTCTACTTCTGTCATTTTCTTTGTTATCTGTGACTGCTTGCAGTAATTCCTCTAATAGTGCCAATGAGAACGGTAAAAATGCTGCAGGCAATAGCAATACTTCGGTAAAAGCAACCAGTGATGTGGGTCAAACGGCAGTTAAGAATGAAGGTGCTGCTGATCTTGAAATTAAGGCGGGAAGTTCGGTAACCGTTTTCAATCCAAAGATCCCGACGCTTGATCCTACACAATGGCAAGGACAAATTCTGGTAGGGCAAGGAACTTTGCTCGAAGGGCTTTATGGCTACAATCAGGATAATGAAATCGTTCCGAAAATTGCGACAGGTTATACCGTCTCCGACGACAAAAAAACTTGGACATTTACCCTCCGTAAAGATGCCAAATGGTCTAACGGCGATCCTGTGACCGCCCATGATTTTTATTTTTCTTATATGTATCAATTGGATCCAGCTAACACAACCGCACAACTTTGGCTAAGCGTGCTTAATTTTGTGAAGAACGGATATGCATACCATGCCGGATCTGTAAGTAAAGAAGAAGTTGGTCTAAAAGTAGTTGATGATTACACTCTGGAAATTACGACCACGCTGCCTCACGCGATTTTGGGTGATATGGTTCTTTCCGGGTCGATGCCTATGAATCCTAAAGCGGTCGAAGCGAACCCTGGTAAGTGGTTTGAACCGGGGAATTTTGTGAGCAATGGCCCTTACATGGTTAAATCTTTTACACCAAACGGTGAACTCGTCATGGTGAGCAATCCGAATTATGTAGGTGCAGCTGGCCAGCTTAATCACGGCAATGTAGAGACCATCCATGTTCTTCCGGCAACAACCGTGCCGGTGGAGGATTATATGTCCGGCCATGCGGATGTTGTTCTAATCCAAAGCGCGTCTGATTTACAATACGTGAAGAAAACGGATGAGCTAAAGTCCCAGTTGTATACTGCAGCGACTTATGCGATCAAATATTTGCTCTGGAGCAACCCGACAACGGAATCTCCATATGACAAAAAAGAGGTGCGCCAGGCTATCGCCAAAGCGATCCAACGTAAACCGATCGTAGAATCGGTGCTGAACGGCATGGGCGGGGCGACCAATATCTTTGCTTCACCAGGTTGGCCAACGGAAAAACTGGAGCAAGGACTTCCGGAAGATCTCGAGGCAGCCAAACAATTATTGAAGGATGCCGGTTATGAAGGCGGTAAAGGTCTGCCAACCTTATCGCTGTATGTTGGGGTCAAGCAAGTAGATGCTCAGGGTGAGCAAATCGCTTTGGCGTTAGGTCAATTACTGCAACAAAATCTTGGTATCAAAACAGAGCTAGTTCAGCTCAATGAGGCGCAGTTTAACGCTTATCAGTACAGCGGACCTCAGGGCGATGCAAAACCGGGCTTTATTCTGGCGTCGGGCGCAACAAACTGGAGTGAACCAGGAAGTTTGGACATGGGTGCAACGCAGCAACTATATTCCATAGGAACGCTGGATGCTCCATTAGAAGCTACGAAACAATTCGTGGATTGGACCAAGGAAACTTATTATAAACCGGCCATTAAAAAATATGGAGATCCGGACAATAAGAACGCCGGTGTGGAATGGAGCGACTGGGCAGCATTAGAAAAAGCTGCCAAAGAGGATATCGCCTTTTTGGATAAATGGACAGCAGAGCAGCCTGCGGATTGGCAGCCTTATCTGAAACAACCGGGGCTTCCAACGGCCGCCGAACAATGGCAACAGATTGTAGATCTTTGGAAAAATGCTAAAAATAACGATGAAAAACATGCCGCCTTTGTAACCGCTTGGACCTTCGTAGCACCAAACGCGCCAGGTGGCAAGTTGAATCAAAATGCACTTGATGTACAGGTATACTACAACGGTTATCAATCCGATACCTTAAGAGATTTGAGAATGTGGCAAGCGCAATTCGTAAATGCGCTGACCGTCGAAGACGCTGCTCCTATCGCGGCTAAGGTAGTTAATAACCTGCTAGAAGAAGCTTATGCTATTCCGTTGTATTATCAACAGCAATACTTCTTGGTAAAACCCGGCATTACAGGAGTGCAATCAAATCCTTGGGCATGGGGCAACTTCTATGGGCTGCATCTTTTATCTGTAGAATAATCCTAAATGGGTTGAATAATTACCAATCGCGGGCGCCAATTATGGTGCCCGTGAATCGGTAAAGGAGGGTCGAATTTGACCATATTGAAATTTATTTCAAAGCGCATTTTACAAATCATTATCACTTTAATTTTGGTCATTTCAGTCAGCTATACCATGATGTATTATTCACCTGGCGGTTTCATGAATACGAATACCATGGCTACGGCACTGGCTCCGCTGCAAGGGCAAAACCCTGTTCTCTATCAGCAAGTCATGGACCAATTTCAAAGCCGGTATGGTTTAAATTTACCGCTGTGGCAGCAAATCATGAAGTATATATGGCATCAATTAACCTTCGATTTCGGTAATTCGATGCAGAATCCGTCTTTGCAAATTGCGACTCAACTGAAGCAGGCTTTGCCGATCAGTACACTTTTGGCATTTGGTTCTGTTGTTCTTTCGGTAATTATCGGGGTTCCGCTTGGCATTATTGCAGCACTCAAACGTAACACTTGGATCGATTATGTTGTAAGCACCATCTCATTGACGGGTCAGGCCATTCCGGCATTTGTTCTCGCGGTGATTATGGTTTTGTTATTTGGTGTTGTGTTTCAAGGGATTCTGCCTGTAACGGGATGGGGTCACTGGAGGCAAGCAATTTTGCCGATTATTTGTTTATCTGCGGCAAATGTCGGTGTTGTGGCCAGATATATGCGGGGCAGTCTGATCGAAACCATGAGGTCGGATTTTATGCGGACCGCAAAAGCTAAGGGCGTCAAATATTGGCCGATGATTTTTAAGCATGGTGTCAAAAATTCGCTGACAGCGATGATAACCGTCATCGGACCTCAATTTGCTTTTACAGTGATGGGCACGATCTGGGTGGAGCAAATTTTCGCCATTCCAGCGCTTGGTCAGGTGATGCAGACGGCATTTACCAGTTTCGACTATCCGCTCGCCATCACATCTGTATTTCTGCTGGGATCCATGATTATGATTATGAATTTACTTGTTGACATTATTTATGCCTTTATTGATCCGCGTGTCAGATTATAAGCGGCACAGACTATACGAACCTAGGAGGGGGAGCAATTGGCTGGCACAGTTGCAGCAACTCAATCGGATGTAGCTTTGAAGAGAAAAAAGAATCTTCAGAGATCCCAGTTTTATCAAGGTTGGAAGCGATTTAAAAGACATCGTCTTGCCGTTATTGGTTTGGTCTGGGTTGTCCTTTTTTTGATCGCGGGGATTATCGGACCTTGGGTGGCTCCGTATGATTATCGCACGGGAGATTTTTTGGCCATCAATCAAGGGCCGACATGGCAGCATATTTTTGGCACGGATAATGTGGGGCATGACATGTTCAGCCAGATCTTGTTCAGTGTTCGAAGCGCTTTGATTATTGCCTTTGGCGCGACTTTGGTCAGCTTCATCATCGGGATCATATTGGGCTTATGGGCCGGATTGCGCGGCGGAATTGCCGATATGATTATTATGCGTGCTGTGGATTTCATGATGACCTTGCCGGGATTTTTGTTCGCCTTGATATTAGTCATTATGCTGGGACGTGGGTATTTATCTTTGATTCTAGCGATTGGGATTCCGGGCTGGGCGGGGTATGCGCGCTTGATCCGAAGTCTGGTCCTGAGTATGCGGGACGGGGAGATGGTGGAAGCGGCAAGAGCGTTAGGCGCATCTCAGGCGCATATTGCTAGAAGGTATATGTTGCCGAATGTTATCGGCAGTATGGGTGTCTCTCTTGCCTTCGGGATTCCCGGTGATCTCATCCAGATTGCAGGCTTAAGTATTTTTGGCATGGGGCTTCGGCCGCCAATCCCTTCATTTGGGAGTATGATTGCTCAAGCCAGTGAGAATATTCTCGGCTTTCCGTGGCTGCTGTATTTTCCGGCAGGTATCTTTGCAATAACCTTGCTTTCGTTTCTGTTTGTAGCAGACGGTCTCCAGGAAGCATTCAGTCCGAAAGGAGGCAATTAATATGGGTGAACCGCTACTTTCTATTGATGACCTTCATGTGAAGTTCTCCCGCAGTGAAGATGAAGTTTATGCCGTAAACGGCGTTAGTTTTTCAATCAATGAAAATGAATCCTTGGGGATTGTTGGTGAAAGTGGCTCCGGCAAGTCCGTTACATTGATGTCATCAATTGGGCTCATTCGCGAAAATGGAAAAATAACATCGGGGACAGCTCAGTTTAATGGTAAGGACTTACTTAAAATGCGTCCCAAACAATTAGAAGATATTCGTGGACGTGACATCGGCGTTGTTTTTCAAGATCCGATGACCAGTTTGAACCCGATCATGCGTATCGGGGATCAAATAATGGAAGCCATGCTGACGCATCAATATGCAAACCGGAAGGAAGCTTTTGACCGAACCATTCAGCTCTTGCATGAAATGGGGATTCCGGATCCCAAATCACGGTTTAAAAGTTATCCTCACGAATTTTCCGGGGGTATGCGCCAACGTATCATGATTGCTATTGCTTTGGCATGTGAACCACAATTATTGATTGCCGATGAGCCAACAACCGCGCTTGATGTCACTGTGCAGATGCAGATTCTTGCACTATTGCAGGAATTGCGCAGAAAACATGGGATGAGCGTAGTGATGGTAACGCATGATTTTGGCCTTGCGACCAACTTTTGTGACAAAATCATCGTGATGTACGGGGGCCAAATCATGGAGAAAGCCACTACGGACAAGTTCATAAGTGAGGCGGCGCATCCCTATTCACTTGGATTGAAACGCTCCATTATCGAAGTGGGCCACAAGGGAAAAGAAATAATGCCTATTCCAAAGACGGCAAAGACACTTACACAGACATTGACCGGCTGCCCATTTGCCGATCGTTGCTTCTATACAACTGAGCGGTGTCAGAATGAAGTTCCTAAACTTCGTGACTTTAGCACCGATCATCAGATCGCCTGCCATCATGCTGAGGAGGTCGCTTCCTATGCCCAATAATCCGCTCTTGCGCGTAGAAAATGTCTCGAAAACTTTTCGGGTACAAGGAAAAAAGCTGCATGCCATCGAGAATGTTTCTTTTACCCTGGAAGCGGGGAAAACACTGGGGCTTGTTGGGGAGAGTGGCTCAGGAAAATCAACCTTAGGGCGAATGGTTCTGCGTCTACTCGAATCTGACAAAGGAAAAATATTTTTTGAGGACGTGGAGCTCTCAAAGGCAAATAAAGAGAAGCTGCGGGCGATGCGCCGGGATATGCAAATTATTTTCCAGGATCCCAAGGCGAGCCTAAGTCCGAGAATGACGGTAGGAGACGCTATTGAAGATGCAATGGCTATCCACAAAATCGGAACTAAAGTAAGCCGGCATGAGCGTGTGATCGAACTTCTTGAGCGGGTCGGTTTGCCTTCTGAAGTCCAATACGCTTATCCGCATGAACTGTCAGGTGGACAATTGCAGCGGGTTGGGATTGCCAGAGCGTTGTCACTGAATCCTAAATTGCTTATTTGTGATGAACCGGTGTCCGCATTGGATGTATCTATTCAGGTTCAAGTTATTCAACTACTAAAGGATTTGCAGAAGGAATTTAACCTGACTTATATCTTTATTTCGCATAATTTGGCAGTAGTGGAGTATTTGAGTGATGATATCGCGGTTCTTTATTTAGGAGAGGTGGTTGAGCAAGCTCCGGCGGATGAATTGTTCAAGAAACCTACGCATCCTTACACGCAGGTCCTGCTAAATTCGATTTTGAAGATTCCGGATAGTGTGGAGCAGAAGCAGCAGATGGTATCGATTCAAGGCGAGGTGCCATCACCGCTCAATCCACCAAGAGGCTGCACTTTTCATCCGCGGTGTTCTTTTGCCTCGGATGTATGTATGGCTGTCAAGCCTGAACGGAAAATCGTGTCAGAAGGCCATAGTGCCGTGTGTCATTTGGTAGAATAAGCAGAGGCTTAATTAAGTAATCAGCAGATGACTTCTGTATATCACAGAAGTCATCTTTTTTAATTCATACACACAAAAAAGCCCTATAAGAAGGTCGCTTTTTTCAAAGTGAACAGCTTATAGGGCGCAGTTAAAATCTGCTTACTGCTTATCAATCGCTGCTGCTAACCCTTCATAGGAAGAATCCTGAAGCAGTACTCCGTTCACCATAAATTTAGGAGTACCGTTCACTCCGTAGGAACCAGCGATCTTAAAGTCTTCTTTTACATCGAACATGTAGGTATGATTCTTGAGATCTGTTTCAAATTGAGCGTAATCAATGCCCTCGATGTTATTCTTAACGAATTTTAGAATGAATTTCTGAGTGGCCCAAATTTCGCTCTCATCGCCTTGATTAGCGTACAGCTTATGAAGGTATTCCCAGAACTTCTCGTTGCTTTGCTTGTAGATGGCTTCGCCGGCGCTAGCAGCAAGATAAGAGTCCCGGTCCAAAAATGCAAAGTTCATGAAAAAAAGTTCCACTTTTCCGGTATCCACGTAGTCTTTAATAAAAGTATCCAGATACTTTTCAGTCCACATTTTGCAGGCGGGACATTTGAAATCTGCGAATTCGATAACTTTAACTTTGGCATCAGGACTTCCAAGATGAGGTTGCTTCTCATATTTCAGCCCATCAACAACAATGCTTCCCTTTACGTCGGTGTAGTTGGGTAGATCTGCTGTATCATCAGTCTTATTGCTTAAGATGAAAACAATTACAGCGAGAAGGATTACAACAACGACACCTAATATCATGGGAAGCAAAGGTCTTTTGGTCTGAGATTGTTTAGCTGACACTTTCTTATTCATATCTCACCTCCTAGACAATATAGGAATACTATAAAAATAGTATAATCATCCAGTAGGTAGTGTAGATATGTCATTTGTAACAATGCTACGTAACGTTGTAGCTAGATTATTAGTTTTTGAATTTAGCGGCTGAGCGAATGACAGGAGGCACCTCGTGGATGGACGAAATAGTCATCACGGCTTGCTGCATCTCCTGCTCCAGCTCGATAAGGTTATAGCTCCATTCATTTTGTTGCTTCAGGTAGATACTGTTAATGCCTGCGGTAACTGCGGGAAGTACATCTGTACGTAACGAGTTGCCAATCATCCAGGTACGTTTGCGGTCAAAGCTTTGGGTAGCCAAAATATTTTCAAGTGCCTCAACATTTTTATGCTTCCGAATATAGATACGATCGTCAAAATAAGCATCCAGCTTCATTTGTTCAATTTTACGTTGCTGAATGGTGTCGTCCCCGCCAGTATACAAGAATAAATGGTGACCCTCTTGCTTCAGCGTATCGAGTGTTTCAACCATGCCAGGGTAAGCTTCAATTTCTTGGTCATAGACGCTTAGACCGAGCTTGTGTAATTGTTGCTCATGAAAGCGATCTGTCGGACGGTTATATTTGGCGCAGAAATAACGGTAGGTGGCGATTAAGGATTTGGGAAAGTTGTCGCTGGCCAGGCCACTCGTGTTGACGGTATCAACATCAATTTCTATTTGCTTGCTGCGTAATTCACTGGTGCTTGGGCCAAATTCATTAAACCAATCAGTCATGAGCTCGAAATATTGCCCTAAAATTAGATCGAAATATTTGTTGCAGTGAACCAGCGTATCATCTAGATCGAAAATTACTTGTTGAGTCATGTATTTCATATCTCTCACTCCTTGGATCTGTATCTGTATAGTGTTCTATAGGTGAATATAAGATTCTAAGAACATTTGAAGCTCAGAAGCGCCGTCTGGACGGATACTGAAGCGCTCATCTTGTTCCCCACGAAGATGGATACGGAGTAAACCAGCTACGCGTAGGATCATTAGGTGATGCATAAGCATTTCTCTGGATTGATTTAAATCGGACTGCATCTCCCATAAAGATTTGGGTTCATGGGCGACATACCGAAGCAATCGGAGTCTGGTTGGATCCGACAGCGCCTTGGTCATGCGCAATAGCACCATCGGTGGCTCATTTTCATCTTCCAATGGCACATCTACAGGATACTGTACAATCACCATAGTTTTGTAGAAGCAGTAGGTGTTAATTGGTCGATTATGAACGGTAGGCAATAATACTATAGTCTTAAGATCCCGTATATCCTCGAAAACTACACCACCAGATGCATATTCAATTAAAGAAATAGGGTCCATTTTGCTTTCCAGCATTTTTTTCTCGGAGGCATCTTCAATTAATAACGGTAAAATCTTGTGTTCTACATGACGAAAATATTGCTCATACCAGAGTCTTAGAAGCGGACTATAGCTGCTCTTGATCCGGGAAGCTTCATCTATGGTGAAATCATGAATTAACGGTGCGATCTGCTGATAACACTCTTCTATAGAAGCTGAATCCAGATCATCCAGAAAATGCAGCACTGACGTTGCGGGCCCTCGGCTGTAAACCCAAGCATATAACACATCATAATCCGTAAATGGCCACTCCGCAGCTTGCATGAGAGCTGTTACTTTATGAGGAGTAATGCGATCTTCCACATCACTTACCCAGTGGGGACCGAGGTCCAAATTGGAGATCCATTTTCTGGTTACATATATCATAAAACTGTCCAGCAGTTCATAAACCGGCGATACGTCGATTTTTAATTCGTAATCCATGTAACATGCACCCCCAGAAATCCGTAACTTCTACATATTATCTCTTGTTTTGAAGAAGGTTGTCCACTATAATGTTCGGTGTTTGCCATTACATCATTGTTTTTATTATAGGGGGATATCATCCGTGTCAGACCGGCTTAAAGTATCTATACGAAGTAATAGCAAAATGACTTTCATGATTCTTATTACAGCTACTATAGCCGCGGGGCTTAGCCAAGGGCTATTGCTGCCCATTCTATCCATTCTTTTGGAGCAAAAAGGAGTCTCCTCGTCACTGAACGGACTGAATGCTGCTGCCCTATACATAGGATCATTTGGGATGACCTTGATTGCTGAACGTGTTCTTGGAGCGGTTGGATTTAAAAAATTGATAGCTGGTGGGATTAGTTTAGTCTTAGTAAGCTTGCTCATGTTTCCCTTTTTTACAGGGATCAAGGTATGGTTTGTATTGCGTCTGCTTGTGGGTGTGGGCGATGCTGCGATTAATTACGGGGCCCAGCTTTGGGTTCTACTCATGACACCTGCCGAGCATCGCGGACGTAATCTTTCACTATATGGCATGTCCTATGGTCTGGGCTTTAGCTTAGGGCCACTTGGGATAAGTCTGCTGCGTTATGGACAGGCCGTGCCTTTTATTGTTCTCGCATTTCTATTTTTGTTAGTCTTAATTCTTGTGACTACAATTCTGCCGGATTCCCGGCCAGATAAAGCGGAGAGTGGTGAAAGTCAGGTTCGCCGTTTCGGTCGTTGTTACAGCTTAGCCTGGTTCGCTTTAATTCCAGCCCTTTTATATGGCTTTATGGAAGCCAGCTTAAATAGCAGCTTTCCGGTATATGGTCTGCGTATCGGTTACAGCACAGATCAAATTGCAGCATTATTGCCTTTTGCGGGGATCGGAGGACTGCTTCTGCAGTTTCCATTAGGTCTGTGGAGCGACCGGTTTGGCCGCAAGCGGGTACTGATTATTGCGGGGATCGGAGGCGGGATCGCCTTTACGATGTTGCCGCTGGCAGGTGATCATTTTACGTTGACAATGGTGCTTCTGATGATCGCAGGAGGACTAGTGGGCTCCTTTTTCTCGTTAGGGCTAAGTCTGGCCGCGGATATTTTGCCACGACATCTACTGCCAGCTGCCAATGTGGTTGCTTCTTTCCATTTTAGTATTGGCAGTATTATCGGCCCCGGCATTGGTGGTTTGTTGCTGCAAGTGGGCTTAAGCGGCGGTATTTTTGCCCTGATGGGTGGTTTATATATCGTGTTCGGCTTGCTTGGGTTATTATTCTCGCCACAACCTAGAAATTGAGGTAAGATAAGAACGAGTGCTCGCATGGAAATTGAACTCACATTCAGAGTACACTATAGATTATAGATGAAGACAGGGAGAGGCTGAACTATGATCACAGTTGAACACTTAGCCAAGGCAGTTGGGGAAGACAAAAATCCGGTCCTGCAGGATATAGGATTTCAATTAGAGCCGGGTGAGCTCGTAGCCATACTTGGAGCGAGTGGGAGCGGTAAGACCACTTTATTACGCTGTTTAGCGCTGCGAGAGAAGTGGGACAGAGGGAATTTTAGAGTGGACGGTACGGATATTATGGCGAGTGCCTTTTCCGGAAAAAGAAAAATCCGCCGGGAGTGGGCTTATCTGGAGCAGAATGCAGAGCTCAATCCTAACCGCACAGCGCTGAAAAACGTGCTGATCGGCCAGTCCGCACAGACGCCAATGTGGCGTATGGTTACAGGGATGGTTCGTTCAGATGATTATATGGGTGCGATGGATGAATTAGATGCCCTTGGACTTCTAGATAAAGCGAAGATGAAGACTAGCCAGCTAAGCGGTGGTGAACGTCAGCGTGTAGCGATTGCTAGAGCATTAACTCATGGTGCCAAAGTAATTCTAGCGGATGAACCGGTTACGGGTCTTGATCCCAAATCGGCAGAGAGTGTATTGGAAACTTTGCGCAGACTATGTAAAGAGACGGGGCTTACCGTAGTGACGGTGCTGCCTATTGAACTGGCTGAACGTTTCGCTTCACGTATATGGGTACTAGAAGATGGACGAATTAAGCATGATATAAAGGGACGTAGATTAACGTCTCAGGAACGCGCGAATTTGTAAAGTTCGGACACGGATAAGGAAAAGAGTGATGAGGTTGAGTATAAAAAGTCTTAGGTGCCTGGCAGCTGCAACACTGTCGTTATCCGTACTTTCGGGTTGTACTTTCATCAGTGATCCCGTTTCGAAGATGAAAGCTCCGCAGCTGTCTGCTGACAAAGCAACACTTATGGCTGCTATTAATTCACATATTCCAGCGGGTACGGAGTTGATCCGTCCGGTTAATGATGAGAGCTCAATTTTCACAGAGGATCTCAATAACGATGGAATTATGGAGTCGTTGGTGTTCTATAGAACGCCAAGCGAAGCTGTAGAGATTCACGGGATGATCTTAGAGAAGCAAGGAGATGCCTGGGTCAAAAAGCTTGTTTTTGATGGGGATGGAACTATGCTGGAGTCCGTCGATCTGAAAGATATGACAGGTGACGGGAAGCTGAATATCATTACAGGTTATTCACGTGGGGAAGAAAAAGGCCTCGTCGTGTATAGCTATTCCAGTGGATCATTAGAAGAAGTGCTTTCACTTCCTTACACCAAATATATGATTGATGATCTTAACAAGGATGGAATTGAAGACATCACCGTTGTTTATTTTAAAAGAAATGAATTTGCAACCATTTCGATCTATCAGTACAATGATGGCTTTAAGGTGCTCGATAAGATCGAGGATATCGATCCGTATTTTTTTAATTATTACAATATTGTCGCAGGAAAGATTGCCAAAGATAAAGAAGGAATCGTATTGGACGCTTCGGTGGATTTCCAATCCGCCTACAGTTTAATTGTTCTTATGGAGCATAACAAGCTGCGCGTGGTTTTGCCAGGTGATACGAGGACTTACAAAGATCGTCTGATTGCAAGCGAAGATATTGATCATGATGGCATTATTGAAGTTGGATTGCTTGAAGCACCAAAAGGATGGGAGTATTTCGACCCCGCAGATATTCCTTATTTCACCTCCTATTATAAATGGGATGGAAAAGATGGCCTAACCTTTGCAGTCCAGCTATATCGTGATCCATCGGATCGCTTTACTATTAATTTTGATCCAGAGCTGCATGGAAAGGTAAGTATTGACACGAAATCTGTTCTGGATAAAAACCTTAAGTTCATCATGACCGACACCGGAGAGACGTTTGCTGAGGTTTCCTTCTTTTCTCCTTCGGAATGGGATAAGGCTAAGAATGAAGGCTGGGAGCTGCTTGGGCGGGATTCAGATAAAGTCATCGGCTACCGTGGTGAGCTAGAACAAAGTACAACAAAAGAAGGAAGCAATAAGATTGCCTCCCCTATTGAAAGGAAGGGAATAGATGAGTAAAGTTCTGATATTGGAAGATGAAGAGTCCATTCGCAGTTTCATAGTCATTAATTTGAAGCGTAATGGGTTCGAAGTGCTGGAGGCTGCTGACGGAAATGAAGCATTGCATAAATTAACCACTATACCTGATATTGATATTGCGTTATTGGATGTTATGGTTCCCGGCATTGATGGATTTGAAGTTTGTAGACGGATTAGGGAGACTAATGAACGCTTGGGAATTATTTTTCTTACCGCCAAGGTTCAGGAGCAGGATAAAGTTTACGCTTTGTCCGTAGGTGCAGATGATCATGTTAGTAAGCCATTTAGCCCAACGGAGCTAATTGCGCGTATTCAATCTTTGCTGCGCCGTGTAAATGTGCATCGTGAACAGTCGGCCAAGGTTTCTTTTCATTCGGGGCCTTTCAGCTTGGATCTTATTACCAAACAATTCAAACGTGATAATGTAGCCATTGAACTGACGCCTACGGAGTTCTCTCTGATTCAATTCTTTCTTGAAAAAGAAAACACTCCACTTAGCCGCGATCTTCTGTTGGATCATGTGTGGGGCAAGGAGTATATGGGTGATCCCAAAATTGTAGATGTAAATATCCGGCGCTTACGCCAGAAGATTGAGAACAATCCTTCGGAACCGGAATTTTTGCAGACTGTATGGGGGCACGGATATAGATGGAAAGGCCAAGGACAATGATTAAGAAGGGGATGCGCAGACAGATTGTTCTGCACTACATTCTTGTAGTTTTTTTGGCGCTTCTCCTCGTAGAAGTTATCTTCCTGCTGGCCATCAGAACATATTATTATGACAGTGTATACAGCAAGATTAAGAATCACATTTCTGTTTCAGAGTCGTTTTTTCAAAAGAACATGATACCAAGCGATAATAGCATCTATCTGCTACAAGAAGTACTGGAGAGGTTCTCATTGAGCAAGACGGAGCTGGAAATCTTATCGCTAAATGGGGATATCATCACTAGTTCCACTGGCTTTCAGCCGGATCGGACCATTACGACCAGTGATGTACCAGAAGCCGTTGGCGGCAGCGTTGGACGCTGGGTAGGGCGTCAGGCAGGCACGAATGAGAGCGTAATGGCGGTTTCCAAAATGCTGCAGATTCATGGACAGGATAAGTATGTCCTAAGGTATATTACTTCACTAGAAGAAATCAATAATGATTTGCTTAATCTTACCTTATTGTCTACTGCTATTGCTGCAGCTGTTATGGCTGTAGTTGTTGGGTTTAGCTTCGGACTGGCCAATTCGATTGTGAAGCCGCTGAATAATATTACGGCAGTTTCAGCGCAGATGGCCAAGGGGAGATTCAACGTACGGATTAAGGGAGACTATAAATTTGAGATTGGTGATTTGGCTTCAACGCTGAATTATATGGCTCAGGAAATTGTGCGCAGCAATCAGATTAAGGATGATTTTATCTCGTCCATTTCTCACGAGCTGCGGACACCTCTTACAAGTATCAAGGGCTGGAGCGAAACCTTGGTTTCCGGCGGGTATGATCCGGAGGAGACAAAACTTGGAGTCAGCATCATCTCCAAAGAAAGTGAACGTCTGATTGGGCTGGTGGAGGAAATTCTCGACTTTTCTAAGCTGCAGCAGAACCAAATGAAGCTGTCGATTGGGGTTGTAGATGTAAAGGTACTGCTACAAGAGACGATACTGAATGTTTGGGCTAAAGCGGAAAAGAAACGAATTCATCTGCTGCTGGAATGTGAAGACGCGATCTTTGTTAAAGGGGATGCCAATCGATTAAAACAGGTATTCTTGAACTTGGTAGACAATGCAGTGAAATTCTCACATGAAGATTCCAGTATTGAATTGTCAGCAAAGAGGCTGTCTGCTACAGAAACAGCGATTATGGTACGAGATAGCGGGATAGGGATTAGTGAAGCGCATATATCCAGAGTTAAGGACCGTTTCTTTCAAGTGGATGCACTTAATGGAGGAACAGGCTTGGGGTTAGCGATCTCACAGCAGATTGTAGAACTTCATAATGGGACACTTGATATGGCAAGTGAGCTTGGAAAGGGAACGGAAGTAACCGTCATCTTGCCTCTTACTGAACCACAGCCGGAAGTTAACTCAGATGAGGTAACTCAAATTACAGCTACCTTTCCTGAATTAGATGATTGGGAGACGTGACCTGAGATGGGGATAACGAAGAATTCGATCCGTATAGTTCGTGGAGAGCCTGATCGGGTTAACGACATCTTGAGGCTGTTGCAAGAAGCGGCAGGATGGATGGAGCGTAACGGGATTAACCAATGGACACCCGGACAATTTAATGAGACCGATATTGCAGGATATTTCGCTGACAGACATGTTTATTTAGCCCTTGACGATGGGGCTGTAGTTGGCATGTTCACGTTGCAATTCAGTGATCCACAGTACTGGGGCAGTAAAAATGATGAGTCCTACGCTTATTTGCACCGATTGGCTGTGAAAGACTCCCACCGCGGCCGAGGACTTGGACAGCAAATGCTTAAATATGCAGTAGTGCTAGCCAAAGATCTAGGCTGTAAGAGTCTTAGGTTTGACACTGTGGCACATAACATTAAGCTCAATCGTTATTATCAGAGCATGGGTTTTCACTACATGGGCACTAACGATATGGGAAATGGTCGTTTAGTGAACTTATATGAACATTTTGAGGAGAGTGCTGAGTCAGACCGTCTGATCCTCAGGTTTATATCAGAATCTGATTTTGAACACTTAAAGCGCTGGAGTGTTTCTCCAGAGTATCTGAAGCAGTGGGCAGGACCTTCGCTTACTTATCCTTTAGACGATGAGCAGCTTGTTAAATACTTAACGGATGCTAATCATCCAGGCTTATCCGATCGCCTTATCTTCTGTGCAATTCAGGAAGCTACGCAGCAGGTAGTGGGCCATATTAGCTTTTCTGCCATTGACCGGGTTAATCGTTCTGCACGTATCGGGAGGGTAGTAGTGGACCCTGAGTTTCAAGGTAGAGGCATTGGTAAACGGGTGATGCAAGAAATGCTTCGAATTGGATTTGAAGGTCTGGACCTGCATCGTCTGTCTCTAGGCGCTTTCGATTTCAATACAGCTGCCCTGAAAGCTTATGAAGCTGTTGGCTTTAAGCGGGAGGGTGTTCAACGTGAGTCCGCTTTATTCGGAGAGCATTATGTAGATTGTGTGGAAATGAGCATATTAGACAGAGAATGGACGGCTAGCCGTAATTCATAAGATCATTAATTCTTTACAACCGAAGAGGCTGTTGCTCTGGTCATGATCGACCAGGACAACAGCCCCTTTTTATATAAAGTATTTTTCTATATAATGGTTGTTATGAAGGAAGAACTTCACGCAAACGTCCTGTCTTCTCATACACATCCTGAAACAGACGGGAAGGTTGGTTTCGGACCGCCGGCTTGGCAGCCACAGTCTCATGTGGTCCAACGACAACGATATTATTTATGCTTCCCTTGATGACTGCGCCATCCTTAATGATTGCCCCTTCACCAATAATGGCATTCTCAATCAATACTCCACGACCAATGCGAGCTCCAGGCATAATAACACTTTGTTTGATCTGGCTCATCTTACCGATTTCTACCCCATTAAAGACTACAGAACGTTGTAGACTACCTTCTTGGGAGCAGGATTCATTCACGAGAGAGTCCGTTGACGGGATCTGTACACGTGGTTTATGAACTGCAAGCTTAGTCCGGCGAACCCGACTATACATAGGCCAATGAGTCTTGTCTAACTTCATGCCATTGTCTTTTTGCAGAAGGTCCATATGTGCTTCCCAGAGACTGCCGACTGTACCTACATCTCTCCAGTAACCCTTGAAACGGTAAGCGAATAAATCATCATTCTGATCCAGCATGGTAGGAATAACGTCTTTACCAAAGTCATGGCTGGAATTAGGATTAGCTGCATCCCGCAACAAGTGCTCCTTCAGATAAGCCCACTCGAACAGGTAGATACCCATTGAAGCAAGATTACTTTTTGGTACTTTAGGTTTTTCCGCAAATTCGGAAATTTTCAGATCATCGTTTACGTTCATTACTCCAAAACGACTAGCCTCATCCCAAGGAACCTCCATTACGGAGATAGTTGCTTTTGCTCCTTTTTCAATATGATAATTCAGCATCTTACGGTAATTCATATGGTAAATATGATCACCGGATAGAATGAGCACATGTTCTGGGTTGCGGCTATCAATAAAGTCAATGTTTTTATAAATCGCATCAGCAGTTCCTGTATAACTGTCTCTGCCTTCAACACCTGAAGGAAGCAATGTGACACCTTTATCCTTTTGACTAACTAAGCCCCAAGGCTCGCCTTCACCGATATGATTATGCAAAGAGTCAGCTTCGTATTGTGTCAGAACACCTACTGTATCAATGTTCGAATTTACACAGTTACTTAGCGGGAAATCAATAATTTTATACTGTCCACCGAAAGGGACTGCAGGCTTAGCCATACTGGAAGTCAAGGGAGCCAATCTGCGGCCTTCCCCTCCTGCCAATAACATGGCGATACAATCTTTTTTGTTGTTCATTTGTTATCCCTCCCATTATTTTGTCAATGCTTGTAATATAAACTTACGACAAGCGCTTGAAACGACATAGGTGAAATATATTGCTTTGTAAACAGAAAAATTACAATTAATATTTCTTTATCAGAAAATCTTTTCTTTTAACATCAAAACATTTTCAAAATGGTAATATTCGGGTAAGGTAATAGGTACAAGCACATTGAAAAAGGTGGTGTAGAATTGGCTGAAAAAGCAAAAATCGAGACCCTTCCGTCAGCTGCTGATATCTATCTGTTCCATGAGGGCACCAATTATCGCAGCTATTCTATGCTGGGTGCACACACTGCCGCTGAAGAAGGCGTTACCGGTGTGCGCTTTACCGTGTGGGCTCCTCATGCGACATATGTAGGACTAGCTGGTGATCATAATGATTGGGACGGAACACAGGGCGTGGACTCGTTATATAAGATACCCGATTCAGGATTTTGGAGTCGTTTTTTTCCGGGAATACAGCCGGGAACTTTTTACAAATACAGGATTCTTGCCTCAGATGGATCAAGTTTCCTAAAAGCGGATCCTTTTGCTTTCAAAGCCGAGGTTCGACCGGCAACGGCTTCGGTAGTAGCAGAACTGGATGGCTACCGATGGGGAGATGCAGCATGGCGTCGGAAAAGCAAAGCGCCTTATCAACAACCAATGAACATTTATGAAATGCACTTCGGTACCTGGCGTCAAAAAGAAGATGGAGAGTTCTACACCTATCGGGAAATGAGCGAGCTCTTAATTCCTTATTTGGTGGAGCTGAACTATACACACGTGGAATTTATGCCGCTGGCAGAACATCCATACGATCTATCCTGGGGTTATCAAGGGACGGGGTATTTTGCGGCAACCAGCCGTTATGGCGAACCCCATGAGTTGATGTATTTGATCGATCAGCTGCATCAGGCAGGTATCGGTGTGATTTTAGATTGGGTTCCAGCTCACTTTGCCAAAGACGCACACGGATTACGTATGTTTGATGGAGCGCCACTTTATGAATATGCCGATCCAATGTTAGCTGAAAAACCAGGCTGGGGGACACTTTCGTTTGATTTCAGTAAGCCGGAGATTTCTTCTTTTCTTATTTCTAATGCGCTGTTTTGGTTTGAGTATTATCATATCGACGGAATGCGTGTAGATGCGGTTACCAGTATGCTTCGATTAGATTTCGAAAAGCGGGATCATCAATATCGGCGGAATGTTAACGGTGGATTGGAGAATCTGGAAGCCATCAAATTTATCCAGAATCTGAACAAGGCTATCTTTCATTATTTCCCAAAAGCATTGATGATGGCGGAGGAATCCAGTGCTTGGCCGGGGGTTACTGCACCAGTGCATGAAGGAGGCCTTGGCTTCAATTACAAATGGAATATGGGTTGGATGAATGATACGCTAGGCTACATAGAACATGATTTTGGTGGGCGCCCTTATCATCATAATTTACTTACGTTCCCAATATGTTATGCTTATGCCGAAAATTACGCATTGCCGCTATCGCATGACGAGGTTGTCCACGGCAAGAAGTCTTTGTTAGACAAAATGCCAGGTGCTTATGAACAGAAGTTTGCAGGGCTCAGACAGCTGCTGGGATATCAGATCTCACATCCCGGTAAAAAGCTTCTGTTTATGGGTGGAGAGTTCGGTCAGTTTATCGAATGGAAGGATCAGGAGCAGCTGGACTGGCTGCTGTTGGATTATGAGAGCCATCGTCGGATGCTTGCCTACACGGCTGCACTTAATAAACTGTACCGCTCCGAAAAAGCGCTGTGGGAGCTGGATCATGCTCAAGAAGGTTATCAGTGGATTGATGCAGATGACAATGATCAAAGTGTGATTTCGTATATACGCCGAGGGAAGAAACCAGGAGATACGCTGCTTATTGTCATCAATTTCCAACCGGTAGAACGGCACAATTATCGTATAGGCGTGCCACGGGCTGGGACATATGAAGAGTTCTTTAGCTCCGAAAATGTAGAGTACGGCGGTTCCGGATTGCACAATGTCCCTCAAAAGAGCGTTAAGCTGGAATGGCACAATCAGGTGAACAGCATAGAGCTGACTCTTCCGCCCCTTAGCTTCCTGGTGTTTAAAAAAACGTCACGAATGGGTAAGAATAAAGAGGCAAAAGAGTTATAGATCTAAGTACGAATAGAGAATCCGTACAGTTTAAGGGGGAAATAATCATGAAAGTTTTATTTGCCGCAGCTGAAGCCCATCCTTTTGTCAAAACGGGTGGTTTGGCCGATGTCATTGGAGCACTACCTAAAGCGCTGAAGGCTGCCGGGGTAGATGTACGAGTGATTTTGCCTAAATATCGTGGGATTCCTGACAAGTTCACCGCTCAAATGGAGCATTTAACGGAAGTGTATGTCCCAATTGGCTGGCGAAAACAATACTGTGGAATTGAACGCATTATCTATGAGGGTATCCCCGTTTATTTTATCGACAATGAGTATTATTTTGGGCGTGATGGAATTTATGGTTATATGGACGATGGTGAACGGTTTGCGTTCTATAATCGTGCAGTACTGGAGTGTCTGCCGGCCATTGATTTCCAGCCTGATGTTCTGCATTGCCATGATTGGCACGCGGCCGTAATTCCAATGCTCCTACAGGGGCATTATCGTCACAATCCATTTTACAGTGAAATGCGGAGTGTATTTACAATACATAACCTGTTGTATCAGGGAGTGTTTCCTTATGAGGTACTTGGAGAGCTGTTAGGTCTGGATAGCAGTTATTTTGGTAGTGTGGAGTACTATGGTAATGTGAATTTCTTAAAAGGCGGGATTGTATTCAGTGATCGGGTCACGACCGTTAGTCCGACCTATTCAGAAGAAATTCGCACACCTTATTATGGTTACGGCCTGGATGGTTTATTGAACGCACGGTCAGATGTTTTAAGTGGGATTGTGAATGGCATTGATACTAAAAGTTATAATCCAGCGACAGATTCCAGCCTTGTCACCCGTTATCGTTCTAATTTGACCAAGAAGACGGAGAACAAAGTAGCCTTGCAGGAAGAGCTGGGATTACCAGTAGATGCTAATATCCCAATGGTAGCTATGGTCACGCGTCTTGTGGACTCCAAAGGCTTAGATCTGCTTACCCGAGTGCTGGATGAGCTGCTATATCACGATGATATTCAATTTGTGCTGCTTGGAACTGGTGATGAATCCTACGAGCGTTGGTTCAAGGAAGCAGCATGGCGTTATCCGACAAAGCTGTCTTCACAGATCCTATTTAATGATGCACTCTCACGTAAAATATATGCTGCCAGCGATATCTTCCTTATGCCGTCCAAGTTTGAGCCATGTGGCATCAGTCAGCTGCTCGCTTTGCGCTATGGTAGTATACCCGTTGTACGTGAGACAGGTGGCCTCAATGATACTGTGCACGCTTATAATGAAGAAACCGGTGAAGGCAATGGCTTTACGTTCAGCAATTATAATGCTCACGATATGATGTTTACGCTGCGCCGGGCACTTTCTTTTTACAAGCAGCCTGAACATTGGAAAAAGATCACAAAAAATGCATTCGCGGGAGATTATAGCTGGAATGTATCCGCTCAACAGTACATGGATATCTATGATGATATAACAAGATAAAGTTTAACAAATTCTGTAATGGGTTAATAAGGGATTGCACCCGGGAGTATGGTAAATACTCTGGGAGCAGTCCTTTTTTTTATGACATAAGGGAATGAACAATCGAATGATTTAGCTAGTATAGGGGATAGTAAAAATGTATAAATCTTGCTTCATCGTGAATAAAAGCGGTTTTTTAGTTGTGTATTATAGAATTACCCTCATAGAAATCCATTAAAAGGAAGTTATTGTCACAATTATGCCTTTGCATATTCATGCGTTCTGATTTATAATAAGTCAGTCATTGGGTCAACTTAGATTTTTTCATATGAATAGGGGAGATATAGAAATGAACAAATGGGGTAAACTTAGTTTAGGAATGGTATTAGCGGTAGGTCTGCTCTCAGGCTGCGGTCAAAATAAAAATGATAATGATACCGCTGCTAGTGGTAATGCAAATTCCGGTGCAGTTACTAAAAAGCTGATTATGGGAACAAGTGCAGATTTTCCTCCGTACGAATTCCATAAAGTAGTGGACGGAAAAGATACTATCGTAGGTTTCGATATCGACATCGCTAAGGAAATTGCTGCTGACATGGGCGCTGAGCTTGAAGTTAAGGATCTGCCTTTTGATTCACTGCTTAACGAATTGTCCAGTGGACGTGTAGATATGGTGATTTCCGGTCTTAGCCCGACTGAAGAACGCAAAAAAGCGGTTGAACTCTCAGATATTTATTACAAAGCAGAGCAAGCTATTGTAGTGCGCGAAGCAGATAAAGATAAATACGCTACTATGGACGCGGTGAAGGGCACCAAAATTGGTGTACAGACAGGCTCTATTCAAGAAGAAATCGCCAAAGAGATTGAAGGCGCAAAGATCACTTCTCTTGGTAAAATCTCCGAGATCGTTCTGCAATTGCAATCTAACCGTATCGATACAGCAATTATTGAAGGACCTGTAGCCAAATCTTTTGTTAAGAATTTAGCGGGTCTTGTAATTACCGATGCTAAGCCTGAAGTAGAAGATGATGGATACGCAATTGGTATTAAAAAAGGCAATACAGAGCTTCTAGATAAAGTAAATGCAACACTTAAACGTCTAGAATCAGAAGGTAAGATTGATGAATATGTAGCGGCAGCCAGTGAGCTTGCTGAAAGCACGAAGTAAGGAATGGATATTGTTTTAGGTCTGCTGAAGTAAATTGTATGTGTATTACAGAAAATAGCGGAACTTTGCTATTTTCTATTTTTTTGGAGATAGGGGGATAAGATATTGGATATTACTTTATTTAGAATGGCTTATGATTATCGTGATCTTTTCTTGACTGGATTACAATATACCTTGCTTCTTGCTGTTCTTGGTGTCTTTTTTGGCTTCATTCTTGGGATTATCGTCTCTCTACTACGGATGTCAAAATGGAGAGTGTTACGTTTCTTAGCCACTGCTTGGGTTGAATTTTTGCGGGGCACTCCAATGCTTGTGCAACTGTTTCTCATCCATTACGGGCTGGCGACGTTTGGGATTGAGTTTACTCCGATTCAGTCCGGGGCGATTACACTCTCCATTAACAGTTCTGCTTATCTGGCAGAAATATTTCGCGCCGGAATTCAGGGTGTCGATCGTGGACAAACGGAGGCCGCACGTTCACTTGGAATGAAACAAGGGATGACAATGCGTCATATTGTACTTCCTCAGGCACTTAAAAGTGTACTTCCGGCAATCGGTAATGAATTCATTACCATTATCAAGGAATCATCAATTATTTCATTTATCGGAGTAACGGATTTGATGTTTCAAGCTCGTACGGTTACAACGATTTCGTATGATGGTATGACACCACTCGTGATTGCTGCCTTTATGTATTTTGTTCTAACATTTACGCTTTCCAAGATCCTAGGTAGACTCGAAAGGAGGCTGAATACCGATGATCGCCGTTAAGAACCTGCAGAAGCATTATGGAAAGCTGGAGATTCTCAAGGGAATCGATTTGGAGATTAAAAAGGGTGAGGTTGTCGTTGTAATCGGGCCCAGTGGTTCGGGAAAAAGTACCTTTCTGCGTTGCTTGAATCTATTGGAGCAGCCTACAGGTGGAGAGATCACTTTTGAAGGGGAATCGATCACCTCAAAGAAGCATGATATCAATGCAACGCGTGAGAAGATGGGGATGGTTTTTCAACAGTTCAACCTTTTTCCGCACAAAACCGTTCTGCAAAACATTACACTCGCACCGATTAAAGTAAGAAAACAGCAACAGGCTGTGGCCGATAAATTCGCAATGGAGCTCCTCAAGACTGTAGGGCTTGAAGATAAAAAGGATGTTTATCCAGCTCAATTGTCCGGTGGACAGAAGCAGCGGATTGCGATTGCTCGTGCATTAGCCATGCAGCCGCATGTGATGCTTTTTGATGAGCCTACCTCAGCGCTTGATCCGGAAATGGTAGGAGAGGTACTTGAGGTTATGAAAAAGCTTGCCGAAGACGGAATGACAATGGTTATTGTTACACATGAGATGGGCTTTGCCCGTGAAGTGGGTGACCGCATTCTGTTTATGGATGGCGGGGTAATCGTTGAACAGGGTACTCCTGAACAAGTATTTGGTAATCCTACACATGCTCGGACTAAGGATTTTTTAAGTAAAGTATTATAAAGAATTCGTCAAAACGGCCCTGGACAAGTATCCGGTGGCCGTTTTGTTATAGGGTCCTGAGGGTAATGTGGGGATATATCGCTGGGACTGAGTTCATTTATTTATGTAAACCATGTATAATAGATGGTCAGTCAATCAACAGGAAAAGGAGTACATACATAATGAGAGATGATCTACACCGGATAGGCATTATTGATATTGGTTCGAACTCCATTCGTCTTGTAATTTATGATACAACGCGCGAAGGAGGCTATAAGATCATCAAGGAGTGTAAGTACTCCGCTCGCCTTAGTGAGAAGATTACGAAGGAGAATAGACTGGAACAAAAGGACATGGAAACGATTGTTCCGGTCTTGCGGCAGTTTAAGGAAATCTGCAATGCTTTTGCAGTGGAAACCATTCGGGCGGGTGCAACGGCAGCTATTCGTAATGCAGCTAACTCAAGCGAAATAATAAGCTTTTTGTCACAATCTTCTTCCATTCCGATTGAGGTGATCAGTGGCCACCAGGAGGCATATTATGGCTTCTTGGGTGTTATTAATGCCTTTAATGTTGAGGATGGTTATGTCATTGATATTGGTGGCGGGAGTACTGAAATCACTCTTTTTTGTCAGCGGCGTTATCAACACAGCATTTCTTTCCCGTTTGGGGCAGTAAATACCAACCTAATGTTTGGCCAAGGTGGGAATTGGAGCGATGAGCAGATTCACAAGCTGCAGACCTTTGTTCTGGGCAGGCTGGTTGAGCATGATTGGCTAAATGCCAAAGCTGGGCTTCCTTTATTCGGTTTAGGAGGGACGGTTCGTTCTTTGGGGAAGCTGGATCAGAAGACACGAGCATACTCATTGCCTAACTCCCACGGTTATACGATGACCAGTGAGACAATCGAGCACTTTATGAACACCCTACCTTCAATGCCTTACGAAAAACGTAAGGATTTAGATGGATTATCTAAGAGTCGGGCGGATATCATTGTATCCGGGTTGATTATTTTTCATACGGTGTATCAGTATATTGGGGCGAGTGAGGCGGTGATCAGCGGGGAAGGACTCAGAGAAGGTTTGCTGCATGATCTGCTGGAGCCGGAGCAGCCAGTGCGTGCTAGTGCTTTGGAATATAGCTTAAACACGATCATTCGCTTTGATATTCATACCTCTAAACGGTATTTAGATCATATCAACAAGCTAGCGCTCAGCCTGTTTGACGCATTTAAAGATGAATCGAATAGAGCAGAGCACGAGATGTTAATCTATGTGTCCATCATGCTGCATCGTACGGGAACGAATATTAACTATTACCAATCCAAACGACATACTTTGTATTGGTTGATGAATTCACCGATTCGTGGACTTACCCACCGTCAGCTTATTCTTTGCGCTATGATTGCCTCATACAGCACAAAAAGCCGGAAGCAGAAATTGTCCCAACAACATAAGGACATTTTGCTGCCATCCGACGAAGAGTGGATTCATAAGCTCGGATCGCTTGTCCAGCTTAGCATTGCGCTGGACAGCACCGAGATTGGGATTGTAAGCGGCCTGAAGGCCAATCTGCACGGCAATACGCTTCATCTGGACTTAGAGGGCGCATCAGCACTGCTAATTGGCTTAGAGGACATTGAGAACGCGATAAAAGCGTTTAAGAATGCTTGGGCGGTGAAGGTAAAACTCGGCTTCCCTTCCAACGTGTAACATCCATTGCAGCAAACTGGCTCCGGAAAGGGGCCTTTTTGTCGTCTGGTTGTTCGTAATATCCATTAGCCTGCAAGAAGCTGGCTTTAACATTATCTTGTAGAGACAACTCTAGAATCTTGACGATCTGTTTGCGAATGCCGCTGTCTCTGACAGGACACATCAGCTCAATCCGGCGGGTTAGGTTTCTAGTCATCCAGTCGGCACTGGATAAATACACCTCAGGTTTGCCGCCATTTTCGAAATAATAGATCCGGGAGTGCTCCAGAAAACGGTCTACGATACTGCGTACTGTAATGTTTTCACTTAAGCCCTCTATTCCCGGACGTAGGCAGCAAACCCCTCGCACGATTAAGTCAATGGAGACACCGGCTTGGGCTGCGCCATATAAATCGTCGATCACTTGCTGATTAGAGAGTGAGTTCATCTTGGCGATTATTCGTGCGGGTCTGCCTGCCCGCGCATGTTCAGCTTCACGCATCATTAGCTTTTGCAGGGATAAGCTCATATTCGTTGGCGCTACAATGAAGGAATGCCAGTCAAAATTAGCCGAATATCCAGTCATTTGATTAAACAGCTCGGAAGCATCCAGTCCGATATCGCTTTGGGCGGTGAATAGACTGAGATCCGTGTAAGCCTTGGCTGTACTGTCATTATAGTTTCCTGTGCCTACATGCACGTAACGACGCAGTTCAGGGCCTTCCTGGCGGACAATCAAGGTCACTTTGGCATGCGTTTTGAGTCCGATCAGACCATAAACGACATGACAGCCTGATTTTTCAAGCTGGCGTGCCCAAGCGATGTTCCGTTCCTCATCAAATCGGGCTTTTAACTCTACAACCACTGTAACTTGCTTGCCAGACTCCGCAGCATTGGCTAGTGCAGTGATAAGTGGAGAATTTCCGCTGACGCGGTATAAGGTCATTTTAATAGCCATCACTTGCTCATCTTCTGAAGCTTGAATGATAAAGTCTGTCATCGCATCAAAAGACTCGTAAGGGTGGTAGACTAATACATCCCGTTCACGCAGCACCTCGAAGAAATCCTCGTTTTCTTGAAATTCAGCAGGGTAGACCGGCTCAATAGGTGGATAGTTCAAGTAACTAAAACCTTTTAAGCTTCCGGCAAAATTACGAAGAAAGCCCAGATCGAGCGGACCTTCTATTTCAAATACGAAGTCCTCCAGCTCAAATTCAGCTTGTAGCTGCTCAAGAGCATAGGGATGGATACCTTTTTGTACCTCCAGACGAGCAGGCACCCCGCGACGACGCTTGCGCAGCTCTTTTTCGATCTCTTCCAGCAGATCCTCGGCACCTTCCTCATCGATTGTAAGATCTGAGTTACGAGTCAAACGAAACTCACTAACCGCAACAGGTTCGTAACCGCTGAATAAGGTTTGAATGTGATGGCGGATCACATCTTCAATAAATACAAATTGTCTTTTCTTACTATTAGAGCGGTGTGGAAGAGGGATACATCTTGGCAGATTCGAAGGAATTTGCAGGATAGCAAAATAAGGCTCCTCTTCAAGGCCATTCTTACGAGTAAGAACAACAGCTAGGTAGATAAACTGGCTGTGCACGAGTGGAAACGGCCGGCTCTGATCAACAGCCATTGGCGTAAGTACAGGATAGATGATATCCCGGTAATACTGTTCTATGGACTGCTCTTGGGCATGGGTAAGATCCTTATAATCCACAAATACTATGCCTTCTTTATGCAAACTCCGCGAAATATCACGGAATGTCCGGTATTGATCGGCAATGATTTTGGTTACGCGTTTGATGAGGCGTTTATACAGCCCGGAAGGGGTGTAGCCTGTGAAATCTTTTTTAGTATAACCCGCCCGGATCTGATCTTGAATTCCCGCTACGCGAACGCTTATGAATTCATCCAGATTGCTCGAGACGATTGCCAGAAATCTGGCACGTTCCATTAAAGGGTTATCAGGGTCCTGCGCCTCCTTGAGTACACGGCGGTTAAATTCGATCCAGCTCAAATCCCTATTGAGGTAAGCAGTGGCTGGACTGCTTTGGTTGTTTTTAATCTCTTCTGTATTCATGGGACCTCCAAATATGCTTCGATGTCTGTATCTCAAATCTATTTATCATATTCTATCATTTTACTATTGGATGAGGCACGAAATGTTAAATCTATGTAAAATCTCAAAGAATATTATTTAATTATCTTATATAATAGGATATGATTGTCGCTGATTAGTTAACATAATGAAAATTATGTTAACTAATCAGCGGATCAAAGACAATAATTAAACATGTTATTTCAGAATGGTAACAATTACATACGCATAGGTTACAAAATTGTGATATATTAAGTCCTGTCAGTTTTACAAAAGACAACAATACATCAGGACATCACACAAGATGTACATAAGTACAGGAAATGTACACGAGCGTATACGGAAGTCATACCGCTTACGCCCATCTAAAGAGGAGGCATTTATGAAGAACAAGTTCAGAACCATTAAAACCCTTGCTGCAGTTATGGGAATTAGTGCATTGCTGCACACCGCTCCTGCTTTTGCAGACAGCGTTCATATTGCAAAGGAAGGCAATACTTTCTATACTCTTTCTCAACAATACAATGTCGGTGTTAATGATCTAATGAAAGCTAATCCAAACGTTGCAGCTCTTAATATTTACGATGGACTTAAAATAACGATCCCTAGTAAAATGCAAGCAGAGTCTGTAGCTACGACAGAAACTCCAGTGCTTACCCCAAGCCTGAATGTTACTCCAGAATCAAAAACAGTTGAAGCATGGGGCAAGTCATTTAACTATGAGAAAACGATACAAGTTAAGGCTTCTGCTTATTCCTCAGCGGCTAGTGAGAATGGAGGCTGGGGTGCGGTTGATTATTTTGGAAACCCACTTAAGCTAGGAACCATTGCGGTTGATCCAAGTGTAATTCCTCTTGGAACAAAAGTGTTGGTTACCGGCCATTCACACTCAGGATTGCCTAAAGAAGCTTTTCTGGCTACTGCAACCGATATGGGAAGTGCCATTAAAGGTAACCGCATCGATATCTTTATTCCAGGCAGCCAAAGCTTTGTAGCGGATTTTGGTTATCAATATGTACAATTATACATTGTTAAATAGCTAGATAAAAATATAGAGATTTATACAGAGATATGGAATGGTTTTAAATAGGTTAAATAAGAAACGGAGGGAGTCCTTAGCGGCTGCCTCCGTTTCTTATTTATTTATTTATTTTTAGAGACCTGAAGCAATTGAGGCACGGTAACGAAAGAATAGCCGCGTTTACGCATAATCGTGATTACCTCAGGTAAAGCCTGAATCGTTCCACTAAGATCACTACCCGGCCCACCTCCACCATGCTGAAGTATAATTGCTCCTTTTCCTGCATTAGCTAAGATGTTGTTTCTAACTTGAGTTTTGGAAAGTCCCTTCCAGTCCAACGAATCCACATTCCAATTTACGAGCTTATAACCATGATTTTTTGCCCATCTCAATTGTTGCTCAGAGATATCTCCATAGGGTGGACGAATCAGGCGTGGTTTATATCCGGCCAAGGTTTGAATAATGTTCTCGGTCTCAATGATCTGTGATCTGAAATCATGCATCTTCAGCTTCACAAACTGAGGATGGTCATAAGAGTGATTTCCAATAGCATGTCCTTCTCTAATCATCCGCTTCACTAGAGCAGGATGTTTCTCAGCTCGGCTTCCTACCACGAAGAAGGTTGCTTTGACATGATATTTTTTAAGAACATCTAGCAATTGGGGTGTAAACCTTGGGTCAGGCACATCGTCAAAAGTTAAGGCGATGACTTTATTCCGAGGACCGCTGGTCTTAAAGGTCTCGGGATATTTGTGTAATAGCTGACTCAGAGACAAGCCCTTAGTGTTCTTATTGTTGCTGCTCGTTGAATTATTTGTAGTAGAAGTTCCCGCAGATATCGCCTTGTCTTCGTCAGTGGTCTGCGTACTTTTAATTTGATCCTGTGAGGACTTCTGATTCTGAGCTGGAGCTGAAGCAACCTCTGCTGAAGAGGTTGGAAATAGCAGGACAATGATTGATCCTAATACTACTAGCAGTTTCTGGACTCTCCGTTGATCATACATCCCCAAATGCCTCCTTTACTACCTGATCATCACCATATTCTTCATTGTTATCTCCATTGAAGGATGAATTTATGCCGTTTCTTCAAGGTCTCTGGTAAAGATTTCTTGCACACACTAATGCGTGTATACTAAATAGAACGGGATATTCCCGGGCCAATTATAGACAGGTGGAAGGATGGGGACAAGGATGTCAGAATTGTTTGCACCTTATGAATTGAAGGGTTTAACGCTGAAAAATCGTATTGTTATGCCACCTATGTGCCAGTATTCGGTGGATAAAGAGGATGGCATCCCCAATGATTGGCATTTTGTTCATTATGTAAGCCGTGCTATTGGAGGTACTGGTCTAATCATTGTCGAGATGACTGGAGTACATCCGGACGGTAGAATAACGAACCGGGATACAGGGATTTGGAGTGATACGCATATAGAGGCGTATCGTAAGCTCACAGATAGTGTACATGCCTATGGAGCAAAAATAGCCATTCAACTAGGGCATGCCGGACGTAAAGCGGTCGATGCTGAGCCGCCGGTTGCACCTTCTGCAATTCCTTTTGATGCTCGTTCTAAGTAGCCACAGGCGCTTTCTAAGGAAGGCATCCTTGAGATGATAGAAGCCTTTCGTGATGCCGCTCGTAGAGCTGTGGAGGCAGGATTTGATACTGTGGAGATTCATGGTGCGCATGGTTACTTAATTCACCAGTTTCATTCACCTCTGTCCAACCTCAGAGAGGATGAATATGGACAAGATCCTGCACTTTTTGGAGAACAAGTAGTTGCAGCAATCCGAGAAGTAGTGCCAGTAGATATGCCCTTGATCATGAGGGTATCCGCGAAAGAATATGTTGATGGTGGATATGATGCTGCCTATGCCCTGGAGTTTTGCCGCCGATATAAGGATGCTGGAGTGGATATGTTCCATGTGTCTTCAGGTGGTGAAGGGCCCATTGGCTCTAATGGTGGACCTAATGCGGGCCCAGCCTACCAAGCAGATCTGGCAGAATATATTCGCAGTGGATTACAAGTGCCAGTAATTGCGGTAGGACGGCTTGAAGCCTATTCTGAGGCACAGTCCATCATTGCAGAAAAAAGGGCGGAGCTTGTAGCTATTGGCCGTGGGATGTTAAGTGATCCTTATTGGGCTTTACATGCTGAAGAAGCGCTTGGTGGCGTACATGATGTACCTAAACCTTATGAACGTGGGATTTGGAAAAGAGGCTAGACCGTTTTCGATGTGAAGTTTGTCACAGATTTTATGCTCCTTCTAAGGCAATCTTAATAAAGATAAAATTTGAAGGAGCTTGATAACGTGGGGACGGTTCTAAGTAACGAACGGCTGACAGATGGTGTGTATCACCTTAAGGTAGAGACGAATAGTGGCGGAGCAATGGGTCAATTCTACATGTTACGGGCATGGGGAGCTTACCCCATCCTATCCAGACCCTTAAGTATACATGAAGTACACGAGGATAGTGTTGAATTTCTGTATCACGTAGTTGGGGAAGGTACGGAGATATTCTCACGACTGGGTTCAGGTGATTCGGTAGAGCTTGAGGGCCCTTTTGGAAATGGATTTCCACAGGTTGAAGGGAAGGTTGCGCTCATCGGCGGTGGGATCGGAATTGCACCGCTATATTATTGTGCGAAGCAGCTTCCGGGGAGTGATATCTTTTTGGGCTTTAGCCGTGAAGCTTACCGGACAGAAGCGTTTCGCCCACTTGCAAGTGAACTTGTAGTCGATGTTGGCGGTTTAATTTTGGATAGTGTGGATTTCAGCCAATATGATCATGTCTTTGTCTGCGGCCCACACCCTATGCTTAAAGCTGCTCAACGTAAAGGCATTGCTGCTGAAGAAGCAGGCAGTAGAACGAAAGTATACCTTTCTCTAGAGAACCGAATGGCTTGTGGGATTGGAGCCTGTCTGGTCTGCAGTGTATCCTGCCGTGATGGTCAAAAGAAGGCCTGTGCAGACGGACCTGTGTTTCTTTCTGAGGAGGTGATTTTCCATGACTAAGTTGAACACAACAATTGCTGGCGTTCATTTTAAAAATCCAATTATAATGGCCTCTGGAACGTTTGGTTTTGGCCGTGAATATGGCAAGCTGTATGATGTGTCTCTGCTGGGTGGAATCTCTGGCAAGGGGTTAACCCTCAATCCGAAAGCGGGGAATCCCGGCACTCGTGTATATGAGACAGCTTCTGGTATGCTGAATAGTGTGGGACTCGAGAATCCGGGTGTAGCTGCATTTATAGATAAAGAATGCCCTTATTGGGAAACACTCGATACTGCTCGTTTGGTCAACCTGGGTGGAGGCACACTTGAAGATTATGTTCTTGGTGCTGAGATGATTCAGCGGGATGCAGATGCTCGTGCGAGTGCAGGTAAGACAGCAGTGGACATGATTGAATTGAATATTTCTTGTCCAAATGTTAAAGAGGGCGGCATTGCGTTTGGGATCCAAACTTCAGAAGCTCAAAAAGTAGTACAGGCTGTTAGACGCGCAACTAAACTGCCCCTCGCTGTAAAGCTGTCGCCGGGAGCCGAAAATATCGTTGAAATGGCACAAATGTGTCAGGAAGAGGGGGCAGACGCTGTCTCGCTCATCAACACGATCTCAGGAATGAAGATTGATGTCCGCCGCAGAAGCAGTGTATTTAATAACTTATATGCTGGATTGTCTGGACCTGCGATTAAGCCTGTCGCTCTGCGTATGGTGCATCAAGTTGCACAAAACGTAACGATTCCCGTGATCGGAATGGGTGGCATCACTTCAGCGACGGATATCATCGAGTTTATTATGGCAGGTGCTGCAGTTATCCAAGTGGGAACTTATAATTTCATGAATTTGCGTGCAGGTAGTCAGCTAGTTGCAGAGCTTGAGCAATTTATGGTTGAAGAAAATATTCAATCACTAGAGGAAATACGGGGCATTATATAAAGTGAAGCAGTGAGGGGAATACTATTGACTACTAACCAGATTGATCCTGAGGATATTGAGCTGAAGGCGACGGCTGTCGGACGTGATCTCTTGCTCTTAATTAGTGGAGGTGTTCGGCATATTGGTGCGATGAGTACTGCTTATCTGGAGGGGGAGCAGGTTAAAGTACTGACTTCAGCGGTTCCTCATCATAAAGAGCATACGATAAGCGAGCCCATTGCGATCAGAGTAGCTGAAGCGCTGAACAAGACGGTCACAGTAGTGATGGGGATTCATTACGACAATCTCACGAAAGAAGGTATTATGGAAGTCGTGGAAATTGTGAATTTAAAAGTAAATCAATATTTAGCGCAACAAATATGAAACGGTAGTGGCAATTCTACGTAAAAGATAGCATGTGAGGAATTAAATTATCTTTTGGAGGAATGAAACCATGTCTATATTTAAAAGATTGCGCGATTTAACCATGTCTAATGTGAACGCGATTATTGACAAAGCAGAAGACCCGATTAAAATGACAGATCAATACATTCGTGATATGACCGAAGATTTAGAAGATGCAGAAAAAGCTGTAGCGGCGCAAATCGCCATTGAGAAGAAATTCAAACAGCTGTATGAAGAACAAGAAGCGCTTGTTAACAAACGTACCCAACAGGCTCATGCAGCAGCTCAAGCGGGTAATGTTGACCTTGCTCGCCGCGCTCTGGAAGAGAAAAATGCTGCTGAAGCTAAACTGGTAGAATACAAAGCCAGCTTTGATCAGAACAAAGCCTCTGCGGATAACCTTCGTGGCAAGCTTGAAGAGATGCGCAAACAGCTTACCCAAATGAAGAACAAACGTGAGACATTGGTTGCACGTTATAACGCTGCCAAAGCTCAAACCGAGATCAACAAAGCAATGAGCGGATTTAGCTCCGATTCAGCGTCTGCAGGTCTCAAACGTATGGAAGATAAAATGCTGCAAGCAGAAGCTCAGGCTGAAGCCAGCAATGAGATGAGTTCAGGCAATAAATCTCTGGATGACGAATTCGAGAAGCTGAACAAAGATCAAGCGGTTGAAGATGAACTGGCGGCTCTGATGAAACAATACGAGAAGCAATAACATTTGATCTTTAGCCGGTTCACGGCTGGTGTTCACAGGCGAAGGGGAGACAGAAATTCGTTTCTTCTTCGCTTTATCTATGCTTATGAAAGGCATGCAAAATGATTAAGCGGGGGCTATAGAATGGATCTCCATATTCTGGTGTCCATGGTCGTGTGGACGGTGAGCGGCGCTGTGTTGCTGTTTGTACTGATGTATATAGATTCACTTTTTACTCGTTATAACGATATAGAAGAGTTAAAGGCTGGAAATATGGCGGTGACTACACGGTTTGTAATGAAGCTTCTAGCTCAGGCCTTCATTTTATCTTCATCGATAGCGGCTTCCAATAGTTTGCTAGATGCGTTGCTGATTTCGTTAGTATCATTTTTACTTTTGTTAATTCTAGAAAGAACGGTTCGGCTTCTACTAGCAAATTGGGGGAAGCTGGATCTGGATCATGGTACACAGCTTGGTAAAATCGGATATGGCCTGCTATCAGGTTCACTGCAAATTACGGGTGCTTTAATTATTACTGCCTTTATGTAGGAGGAACGATCAAGTTGAGTATGTGGAAACGTATAGGTAACCTTTTCTCTAAGCCAGCGCCTCAGGAAGTTCAAAAAAGTATGCTTAATTTGTCTCCCGGAGACATTTGTGAAGTATCGCTTGTCACCTATGAAGTCACTGGCCGGACACATAATCGGGGCCGTAATGCTGTAGTTCTGACCCTTAGAGATGGAAGCCAGATATCTTATCTTCATATAGAAGAGCGGGAACAGCTGCAATATGGATTGTACAGACCTATCGATGGGCGGTTAGATAATCCTGCTGAGGTTCCAGCAACTCTTGAGCTCGATGGCTATACATTTTTCCTGGAGGAAGAATATGAAGGTTTTGTCGCTGTTGCAGGTCAGACGCCATTTATGAATGGTGGAGAGCAGCATGTGTGGCAATATCAATCAGATGATTCACGTCTACTGCGCGTAGAGTGGCAACATGGACGGTTTATGCTTTATGAAGGGGAGAAAATAATCCCTGGGGATGTAAAGGTAATTAGAGCATCCTAGCCTAGTAGAGAAGTAATGGATCACTATACCGGGAAAACATTTTTGTAGAAAAGGCTGCTGCCCATAAACATGGATGGTGGCCTTTTGTGTTTATAATTTTACTTCAAGAGGTCTCATGTTAAAATAATACCTATTACTGCAAACATCGACGTTTCAGAGCGGAGGTCTTTATGAAGGATAATAAATTTCAGCGTGAAGCACTGAAAGTAAAAGAAGCTCAGGCCAAAATAATCAAATATGCCAATCTGCTAGAATCAGAAGACGTACCACTGGATGAGTGTTGTGGACGTTATTTGGCTGAAAAAGTGATTGCTCCACACCCATTTCCTGCGTTTAATCGATCTAGTATGGATGGATATGCGATTATCGCGGGGGATACCCGTAACTGTGTTAATGGACAAGTTGTATGGTTAGAAATTGTGGATAATATTCCGTGTGGCGCAGTGCCTGCGGTAGATATAACTCCGGGAACAGCCGCAAGAATTATGACTGGTGCACAAGTACCGGTTGGGGCTGATGCTGTGGTGATGCTGGAGGTCACGGAGAGACGTGAAGAGGAAGGAAAGACTTACGTTGGTATTCGAAAAAAACTAGAAGCAAACAGCAATATCACACCTCAAGGTTTCGAATTAAGCCAAGGTGATCTTGTATTGCCAACAGGAAGGTTAATCTCTGCGGGGGATATAGCTGTTCTTGCAGCGTTTGGATTACATACCGTGAAAGTCTATCGTCGTCCCAAGGTAGCCATCTTTGCCACAGGAACAGAACTGCTGGAAGTGCATGAGCCGCTGGAGCCTGGCAAAATCCGCAATAGTAACTCCCCTATGCTCGAAGCTCTAGTCAAAGAGACAGGGGGTGTTCCAGTAATGTTAGGCGCTATTGTGGATGATCTGGAGCTGGCTAGAAGTAAAGTACAGATGGCGCTGGAAACTTATGATTTTGTGATCACAACGGGTGGCGTTTCTGTGGGGGATTATGATATCATGGGCGACTTGGTTCGTGAACAAAGTGGTAATATGTTGTTCAACAAAGTGACGATGCGTCCAGGAAGCGTAACTACTGCTGCGGTTAGAGGGGGTAAGCTGCTGTTAGCTTTATCCGGGAATCCGGGGGCTTGTTTCGTTGGGTTTCAACTGTTTGCACGGCCTGTGATTTCACTGATGCAAAGTGCTTCTCAGCCTTTTTTACCGGAATGGAACGTTACACTCGGTACAGATTATAAAAGAGTGAATAATTTTACTAGATTTGTGCGAGCTCGCTTAGAAATAAAAGACGGCAGCTTGTTTGCTTATCCGGCACTCATTGATGAATCTTCCGTAACGGTCACGATCAAGGATAGCGACTGTTTGATAGTTGTACCCCCAGAAGAAAAGGGGCTATCTGCCGGAGATAAGGTAACGGTGATCAAGCTGCCAGGAGAGATTCGGGGCTAGATGTGGATGGTACTCTGCCCATCGATGATGAACAAAATTTCACCGCAGATATTGGAGTAATTAAAGGTATTTGATATCCACGCACGCACAGAAATCGTCATAGAATTGCTAGGTCAACGGTATTATTTCCAACATTTCAACATATGAAAAATTCACAATAGATAAGCAAAAAAACAGCGTTCCTGCTAACCCAATAGTCGCTAACAACCGGTTTTAAAGGGAGGGTTACCCCAGAAATTAGAATAAGAAAACCCACTTGCGTACCGTAAGTGGGTTTTTAGTGCAACAATAATCGGGTTAGGGGTGCCCGCCGGTTGTAATTCAAATTTGAAGAAAAGCGAAAGTAAAGTTTCCGGGTAGGCGACACAAATCGCAGTAAATCTCCTATCGGAAGAGTTACTGCTCTATTGTTTTGAGTTATTGGCTGCGCCACTGCCGAGATTAATCCCCCGCTGATGCTTACGGACCCAGATGATCTTATTTGCATATTTATCACCTTTTAAGCGGGGTTTCGGACCTCAGCGTCGCTATTTCATAGAATGGAGCTCATATTTGCGTATTTCAGGCCAATAGCGACCTTGAGGTCCGTTAGCCACCCAAATATGAGATAATCTTGCGTTTAAGGTCAGCTAAGTCCGATAACAACTCTGCAATAGCGAAGAGCGGCTACTCATCCGAAGTATGAGCTCCCTTTGTGATGATTAATTATCGACACGCCGCTCGATCGCCTCAGACATCGTTTTATCCGTTAGATGAGCGTAGATCTCAGTTGTCTCGGTGGATGCGTGCCCGAGCTGTTCCTTCGTTTTATAAATATCATTTTGCAGATAATAATCTGTTGCAAAAGAATGACGTAGCTTATGAACCGTAAGATACGGTTTACCAAAGCGTTTAGCGTACTTAATAATCATTTCTTGAATCGCACGTTTGGTCATACGTTTGCCTTCTTGACGCCCGTTAGGGAGAGAGATAAATAAGGCCTTTTCTCTCTTGGGTGTTTTGTAGCGAGATTGGCGCAGACTAAGATAAAGAGCTAGATCATCTTTAGCTTGCTCTCTAAAATAGACGGGTGTCTTAAACGTTTCGTCATTATTCCCTTTGCGGGTGACATAGAGCAGCTTGTTGTTAATATCCAAATCGTCTACGTTTAGATTGACTACCTCAGATACACGCAGGCCAGAGTTCAGAATCAAGCTGGCAATACAGGCATCACGCTCGTGATTCAATTGAAACGAATAATAAGCCTGTTTGTTGCCTTCCACATCCCGTCCATACCCTTCATAAATGTACCCCACAAACTCCAGTAATTCCTCATCTTCCAAAATCTTACCCTTTAATTTAGCGGCAGTGTCTTTTGGCTTATGTGTTCGTTTGACCTCAACCTTAGCCATAATGTTTCGCTTAAGCAATGGATAAAAGTTCTCGTCCTCAGCGATTTGACTTAAATAATGAAATAAGGAGCGTAATGCAGATAGTTTACGGGATACAGTAACACGAGTGTTCGTACCTTCGGCTCGGGTAGTTAGATGCAACCGATATCCGACAATACTGTCCATATGTAGGGTTTCCAATTCTAGAAGCGTGATCTCGGTATTTGAGCCGGCTTGGGATAAGCCCTCTGCCCGCAACCAGCCGAAAAAAGATTCATAATCCCGGATATACTCCAGCAGTGTGGAGGGGGAGAGATCAGGTCGTTTATAGTCAATAAACTGCTGAACGAACCAGGGCATGAGGGGTAGCTTTTGATCAAGTTTTTTACGGTCATCGTTCTTTTGAACGCTCATGTGATTCACCTTTTTCCATAGATTGCATAAAATCTCTTCCTTCTATCTTAACATGTTTTGTCCCAGATTGGACTTCGAATGAAGGGAAAACTAGGGCCGAGCCTTGCTCCTGATGCCGCTAAGCTTTATGATGTGAAGTAAACATAAATGTCAGAGGTGCACATAATGAAACTTGAAATTGAGCTGGTTCCCAAAGAACGTAAGCATACTATAAGCAGATTAATGCAGTTCTACCTATATGATTTCACCCGTTATTTAGAATTTGATGTCAATCAAGACGGGGTATTTCCAGCCTATCCGGGTCTAGAAGCTTATTGGAGTAGCGGAAATAATAAATCAGCGTATTTGTTTAAGGTGGACGGGCATATTGCTGGTTTTGCTTTGGTGGACAGGTTATTGCGTAATCCTGAAGGCCAGTTTTATATGACTGAGTTTTTTGTGATGCAAAAATACCGCCGAAGTGGTGTAGGTACATGGGCTGCGCATAAGCTTTTTGATATGTACCCTGGTGAATGGAAGGTTTCACAAGTCCGTGCGAATACGCCCGCTCGTGATTTCTGGCATAAAGTGATCGGGGACTATACCCATGGAGAGTTTCAAGAGCGCTTTAATCCACAACAAGGCAATCCCAGCCAATACTTCAACACATTAACTATTAATCGAATTAAGAAATGAAAATCCGTGTGTTTTCGGGTTTTTCTTAAAGAAGGAGTTTACCATTAACAGCAAATGGAATGGAAAAGTGGTGCTAAGCGAGTGAGAGCTAGACAGTGGAGGATGACCAAGAGAGCGTCAAGAAGGACGGCTAGGAAACTGTATTTTTTTATATAACTGGCTAGCTATTAAGAATATATACGAATTGTAAAGTAATGAGCATCTAATGCTCTCTACTTTAGTTAACATAACATTATTTATGTAAACCAATTAAAACCATTCACCATAAAAAGGGTCGTTGGTTTATTTTTTGTGTTCAAAATACCCAGTCAGTGAGGGCAATATTGCATATCTTATGATGTACTCAATTACAAAGGAGGAGTCAACAATGGGCGAATTTGCAGGAGGATACGGTGGTTTCACTTCCACAGGAGCTATTCTGGTTCTGTTTATCCTGTTGGTTATCATTACTAAAACCCTCTGTCTGTAATCCTTTAACTTCACAAATTAAAGGTTCCGTCAGTCTAAATGACTGGCGGATTTTTTATGTCCAGATATGTACATTGGAGGAGGGGAATACATGTGACTAAGGATATTGACATAATACTAATCCAAAACATATATTAAACAGTGTTCAAAGATTAAACAGTGTTCAACACATGAGGAGACAAATTTATGACTAAAGAACAACGAAAAGTACGTGAGCGTGAAGAAATGAGGAATCTAATCCTGCAAAATGCAGCTTTATTGATTGCTGAAGAGGGAATAGAGAAGCTCTCTATCCGAAAAATCGCTGAGAAAATCGAATATTCACCGGGAATTATTTATCATTATTTTAAAGGCAAAGAAGAGATTATCGAGAACTATTTGCAACAAAAATATACGGATATGCTTACTGAGCTTCAGTCTGTGCAACAAGAGGTACAGCAGGAATTACCTCCAGATACACTTTTAAAACGATCATTGGAGAAGTTCATCAGGATGTCTCTTTCCACGGGTGTAGAATACCGGAATGTCATGCTAAACGATACGCCGGCTGTTCTTAGTTACACAGCTGTTCTATTTAGAGGAGCAGCACAGGAGCGTAAAGCGATTGGGATGCTCTGCCAGGGCCTGTTCAGATTTGAAGCACAGAAAAACCGTGAGGAAGCTTTCGTAGAACTCACTGCTCAGGTGATATGGAGTGCAGCGTTCGGTTTAATTATGCGTTTGCTTGTCGAAAAAGATCTGCCTGATGATCAGGTCGAAGCTCTGATTTCATGTCATTTGGATTCAATGGTTGCTATTGCCTCCAGGTAAAATCTAAATATTTTCATGAAGGGAGGGGGAGGTTGTTATAAAACATATAAGGAAAGTCGTAGTGCTGTCGGTGTTGATTTCGGTTATTGCAGTGTTTGCAACAGCGGTTGGGTTGTTTTCAGATGGGATAAGTGATGGAACAAAATATACTTTTACGTCAATATGGGGCGAGGATGTAAAGCTTCAGGGGTCAGGAGTGTACAGCCATGATTCTGTCTCTGCGGCGGCACAAGCTAAAGCACAGGATGGAGTTACATTATTTCTTGCCATACCTTTACTGCTCAGTTCGCTCATCATGACAATTAAAGGCTCGATAAAGGGGAGGATGCTCCTTACGGGCACTCTGGGGTACTTTTTATATACTTACGCATCCTACAGCTTTCTGACGATGTACAATTCATTGTTTTTAGTTTATGTGCTGTTGTTTTCTTTAAGTTTTTTCGCATTCATCCTAGCCTTATTTTCTTTCGATAAAGAATCCATACATACTTACTTTAAAAACAGTTTACCTTCTAAAGGAATCGGCTTTTCACTAATGGTTATTGCTTTTATGATTTTATTTCTCTGGCTAGGGAAAATACTGAATTCACTACTGGGGGGAATACCGCCACAAGGGCTAGAGCACTATAGTACGTTGGTAATTCAAGTTTTGGATCTTGCGATCTTGGTCCCATTAGCAATTGTAACGGGGATTATGGTCATTCGTAGACAACCTTTTGGGTACCTACTGGCAACTGTCGTTGTTTTCAAAGGAGTTACCTTACTGCTAGCAATTACGGCAATGCTGGCGGCAATGATCTATAGCGGTGTGGTTGTGTCTATAGCCGAGTGTGTAATTTTTCCGACGATGGCTTTAGCTATTGCTGCTTGTATGGTTATTTTGTTAAAGCATGTACGTGAACCCTTAAGATAATAAGTGACCAGCGAGTGGAAGGGAGCGATTAGAATGAAGACAATAATTATGTTTACCTCGAAATATGGGTGTGCGGAGAAAGCGGCTTATTTATTAAAATCTCAACTGGGCGAAGAAACCGAAGTAGTTAATTTGATGCATGCTAAAGAGCCGACACTGGAACGATATGATACGGTCATCTTGGGAGGTTCTATTTATTATGGGAAAATCCAAAAACAAATGACTGATTTTACAGCAAAATATCAACATGAACTAGGGAAAAAACGAGTAGGATTGTTTATTTGTGCAGGAGCAAAAGGTGAGGAGGCCTCACAAGAATTGAAATCTGCATTTCCAGAAGTGTTATATAACCAATCGGTGACGAAAGAAGTTTTTGGAGATGAGATCTATGAAGAGAAGCTAACTTTGCTAGATCGGTTTGTATTGCGGATGGTAAAAGGAAAAAATAAGAACGTAAATGGGTTGTCAAAAGAGACGATAGAGCGTTTTGCGCTTGCTATGAAAAGGCAGTGAAAGTGAGTGGACAAACGAACTGCTGAACGTACTTCAGGTCATTTCAGGTCATAGTTAACATAATTATGATTATGTTAACTATGACCTTGACATTCAAAAAAAGTAGTCCTTCTTGTGAGAAGAATTTTACTTCCTCATATCGAGTCTCTGTTCATCGAAACATGAAAACCCTACAGAATCGTGCAGAAAAAGTCGGGAAGGTAAAAACCTTCTCTGATAACCTATAATTAACGAGGGAGGCAACGTCATGGATACGCTGGTACAACTGAACAAAGCAATAAACTATATTGAGGAGAACCTAACAAATCAAATTTATTATCAGGAGGTTGTGAAAATAGCCTGTTGTTCGGAATATCATTTTACTCGCATGTTCTCATTCCTAGCAGGCATTACTCTGTCGGAATACATCCGGCGTCGACGTCTAACCTTGGCAGCACTCGAGCTATCACAAAGTAATATCAAAATTATCGATGCCGCTCTGAAATATGGTTATAATTCGCCTGATTCCTTTTCTAGGGCTTTCCATAGCATGCATGGGGTAAGTCCTTCGGAAGCTCGGGTCCATGGACAATCCCTTAAGGCGTTCCCTCGGATGTCGTTTCAGCTGACTATCAAAGGAGGAAATGAAATGAATTACCGTATTGAAAACAAAGAATCTTTTCACATCGTGGGCATAAAAAAACGGGTACCAATCATTTTCCAAGGGGTCAATCCGGAGATTGCGTCGATGTATGAAGGGTTGACGCCGGAAATGATTGATGAGATGAAGAGATTTTCCGATGTTGAGCCCTCAGGGTTTATAAGCGCCTCTACAAATTTCTCTGAGGGGCGTATGGAGGAAAAAGGAGAGTTCGATCATTATATTGGCGTTGCCACTACGAAAGACGCATGGAATGGCTTGGATCAGCTGGAAGTGGCGGCCTCCATGTGGGCTGTATTCACAGTCGTCGGCTCTTTTCCTAGTGCGCTACAAGAGATCTGGGGGCGAATATATTCGGAATGGGCTCCGTCATCGGGATATGAGCTAATTAAAGGGCCTGAAATTCTTTGGAATGAGCACAAAGATATCACATCGCCAAATTTTAAAAGCGAAATATGGGTGCCTATCAGTAAGAAATAAAAGAGTTTGGTTGGACTAATGAGACTGAGAGCTGAATATCCTTTCACTACGAAGCTGCCGCGAAAAATCATTCCAGCAGCTTCGTCAAGCTATAGGCAGGGTATTTCGAAAATGTTGTAGAAGTACAATAGGTGAATTGAATGATTTTTGGAATGTAGTAGATTTCAATTTTTATGATTCAGACGAAGATTGAATCAATGAATCCTTCTATTTTAAAGGAGTCCTTATGACGAACGAGAAGCTTTTGGACTTACTAGGCGGGTACGATATCCAACAGCCTGAGATTATTTTCTTAAGGCATAACGAGAACAGAACCTATCGTGTTAATGACAGAACGGGGAAATCATATTTACTCCGCATTCATGACCCTTTTATAGATGACATGAAAGGTCTGCAACATACATACGGCGGCATTCTTGGAGAATTGCAAATGCTTGAGAAGCTGGGAAGCTGGAGCAGCAACGAAATACAGACTCCCGTAAGAAACAATGAGGGTGAACTTATTACGATCATTGAATACGAAGGTGAACTGCTAAACTGCTCCGTCCTCACCTGGCTGGATGGAAGAGACATGAATATGAATGATGTTAACAATCTTGAACTGGTAAAAGAACTGGGATCGCAAATAACAGAACTGCATACTTTTTTTCGGCAGTACGAACATACAGGTATGGAGATTCGACCGAGTCAAGGTAAAGCTTATAATGAACGGATGATCCGTGTGATTCATTCGGGTGTGAAAAAGAATTTATTTACGCCTTCTGATGCTAATGTCATTGAACAAACGCTGCAATTGATCAACTCCCGGTTAGATGACCGTGGCGGGGAGGCTGGCCCTGACCTTATTCATGGGGATTTGTGTATGGGTAATATCATCATCACAACCGAAGGTGAGGTGCGCATCATCGATTTTGGCTTTTTCGGTAACGGTTATGCCTTACTTGATGTAGCCATGGGAGCTATGATGCTGCCATCCGATCGAAGAGATACTTTCCTAAAGGGTTACTACAGAGAGTGCGAAAATACAGCGAATGATCTACTGCAGTTGGAAGGTTTAATGTTGGTCGCTATTATTGGATATTACGTCTTCCAGATGGAGAATGTACATGTTCATGTCTGGATGCGTGAAAGAATGCCCAAATTATGCGCTGAGTATTGTCGCCCCTTCCTCAATGGTGAAAGTATATTTTATAAAATATGAAATGGAATGTTCTTGGTTGAACTAACGAGGAGTGGTAGGTTTGATAAAAATTGATTATATCCGTTTGTCACCAAACGTGTTATCAAAAAAATAGTAAAATAATACTGTTAAGCGCGATGGCTGTCGATGAGCATTTATTTCGATTATATTATAACAAGGAATGAAAGGGGGAATGGTGTTGATTGAACATAGCAATCTTGAAGAATTTCAAGATCCGGTAAATTACGATCTTGAATTTGACGGTGAAATGGACAAATATCAGTTCTATCTTGAGCTTGCTAGATCGAGTCCTGGGGAAGTGTTAGAACTTGCTTGTGGTACAGGCTTAACAACGATCCCCCTCTCGAAAGCCGGTATAACAATGACCGGTGTAGATATCTCTTCAGCAATGATTGCATATGCGCGGTTGAAGGCGAAAGGGCTGACTGTTACTTTTATGGAAGGTGATGCCCGTACCTTCGAATCGGACAAGCGATTTTCGATGATTTATTTGACTGGTAATGCATTTCAGGCATTTTTAAGTGATCAAGATCAAAGCGATTTGCTCACGACCGTTCACAAACATTTACAACCTCATGGAATCTTTGCATTTGAGACCCGTAATCCGGAGGGAACGGATTTATCCGATCAAGAGGAGACAGAATGGGGATCATTTATTGATAAGGATGGAAATAACGTCAAGGTATCAGGCACACAATGTTACGATGCTGGCCAGCATATCATGCATTGGGTCACGATGCGTGATTGGGGGTATAAACGAACGACTTCCCGAATTGCTTGTCGGTTCACGGATCCGAATACGCTGCATTCTTTATTAACCCGTCACGGCTTTCGCGTCGAACATCTATATGCTGACTGGAATAAAACGCCGTTTTCTCCGTCATCTTCATCTATCATTAGCGTTTGTAGGAAATGTTAGGAGAAACGTAATGCATTGCAATAGAACTCCCCCTCAGATTGAGGGGGATTTTGTTGTTCCTAAGTTTAGCATACTTTTCGCATTAAGAATTCAATCGGTCCGCGGGACATTCGTTTTCTCCACCTATGTGAGAAGATCACACATGTATCGGATGAAGAAAGAAGTTCTGCTCAATAAATAAAAAAGAAGTCGACCCTCTCGTTGGTCGGCTTCTAATTGTTCTATTGCGCGGTCAGGATTTGTGGACCTTCAGAGGTGATGGCGATCGTATGCTCGTATTGGGCGGCGAGTTTGCGGTCCAGCGTCCGGGCGGTCCAGCCGTCCTGATCAATTGTCATGTTGTAGGTGCCTTCAGTGATCATGGGCTCGATCGTGAATACCATGCCTTCCTTGATGCGGGGGCCTTTGCCGGGCTTGCCGACATGCATATAGGTAGGCTCCTCATGCAGGTCACGACCGATGCCATGAGCGAGAAGGTCGCGCACGACGCCAAAGTTGTTCGATTCGGCATGCTGCTGGATTGCGCTCGTCACGTCTCCGAGCCGATTGCCGGGCTGTGCCTGCGCGATGCCGAGGTCAAGGCACTCCTTCGTGACGCGCATCAGCTTCTCAGCCGCCGGTGAGATCTTCCCGACCGCATAGCTCCAGGCTGAATCGCCGAGCCAGCCGTCGAGCTCCGCTACCGTGTCGATCGTCACGATATCGCCTTCCTCAAGTGGCTTATTTGTAGGGAAGCCATGTGCAATTACGTCATTGACGGAGGCACAGGTCGCATATTGATAACCATTGTAGCCCTTCGTATATGGTTTGGCGCCGTGCTTCAAAATAATATCCTCGAATATGCGCTCAATCTCGTTCGTTGTGATGCCCGGTTTGATGAGCGGGGCAATTGTGCGATGGCATTCGGCCACAACCTGGCATGCCTTGCGGATGGCTTCGATTTCATACTTGCTTTTTAAGATGACCATGTTTGTTTCAGGACTCCTTTGTAATGGCTTGTATCGCGAGCTGGGCGATTCGATCGATGTCCAGCTCGGAATTGCTCGCATAGTAGTGCAGCCCGCAGCAGCCGACCAACACGGCAAGCATAAGGTTGATGCTGTCGTCTTCACGCTGCATAGTCGATTGGAGTGGAACATACAGCCTTTCCATGAATCGTCTCTTGGCAGGGTGCCGATCTTTCTCTGGCAAGCCTGTAAAATGTTCCGCTGCCATTTTGTAGACGAGATATGCGCGGGCATCTGACTGCCACAACTGGAGTAGCGTCTTGCAATACGTTAACAACTGCCTGTCGTCAGGGTTGTCCCGGCTGATGTTCGCCCATTGAGTCAGGGTTTGCTCACATCGCTCGAAGCCGCTGCTCAGCACATCTTCTATTAGTAAATGCCGGTTGGGGTAATAATGGTATACCGTGCCATAACCGAGACCAGCCTCGCGGGCGACGTCGCGAATATCAAAGCTTCCGCCCGTACGGAAGTAGGTATGCGCGGCGAAGTCCAGGATCTGTTCTCTGCGCTGCATGCGTATGAGCTCATTTTGTTCTTTGGTACGGGGGCACATGGGCGCGTTAACCTCCTTTTTTAATATAGACCTGCAAATTTGTCAATATAAAGAGTGTAACGCATGAGGGGGAGAAATGCAATTATCTGTTGGCGTTCGATGAAAACAAGTATTAGACTGAATAATAAAGTGCTTACCGGGTAGACAATCCTGAGATACGTGTTCGCGTTGAATCGCTTCGTCAGCAGCAAGTTCAAGTGCCGACACCGAAACAAATTAAGCGGGAGATGGATGAAAACAACAAGGACGCCATCATTGCGTTGTTAAAACGAAAGATGAAGAACTCGAAGAAGAAAATAAAAAGTTGCGAGAACAACTTAAGTTTTCCTATGCGGAGGTCTATCAAAGGATTTGAGGGAATGACTGTTAGCATATTTAGCTTACGGGCAGCTTAGTTTAAGATCATACTCGGTGAACTGTATCATAAATAGGGGCAAGTTTAACCCTTGAAACCAGTGAGCTAGGATCAATTTCGTTTCGAGTTAATGTGAATAATAGCCATTATTTTTAAATATGCGACAAAAATTGCATTTGAAGAAATATTATTGTATGATTTGGTGTGTTAAAAATTGGAAAATTTAATCGTCATTGTGTGGACAGTACGGATACTACTTCAGCAGTTAATTATGGCGTAACCAAAGTTTCTTATACTTATTAACTAAGGAGAAGCAGCCTTGCGTAAGAAGAAATATGTTAGCATAGCCTCAATTACATTGATTGTGATTATGGTCGTTCTATTCTTCAGTATGAAAAATGTTCTTTTCGACGGCTCTTCTAACAAATCAGAGGAACAGGCCGCCACAACAACCAGTGAGATGATTAACGAGACAGAGAAACCAGCTGCCACAATAACGAATAAGGGAACCAATGAAAAGAAGAGTGTAACCGCGATGGAGGCACTGCGCCTTGGGTACTCAGAGGCGAATAAGCTGACGGAAGAAGAGCCATTACTTATTAACATAACAAGCACGGATGACACTTCTGTTTCCCAGGAACGAACCGATGGTTCGGATGGAACAAGAGATGCTTGGAATCTCGAATTTGGCAGCAAGAAAGGGAATGTTTTTATTTATATCAAGATCGATAATGGAATGGCCATTAAGACTGATGTGAAAAAGCACGATAAGAATTTACTTGTAAAAGGACAGTACGCGATATCTGATATTCAAATCGATTCTTCCGATGCAGTTAAACAAGCTGTTGAGAGACTGGGGATGAAACCAGGAAATCCTGCTATAGCAGATGACTGGATCAAGGGGTATCATTTTACTATCAGCGGGTATAATACTGATCCTAACTCCTCCAAAACACGTCTGCTGCTAAGAGTTATGGGTATCTCGCCGAATTCTCCTAATCGTGAGAATGACAGTTTGAGAATGAGCGCTTTCTTTGAAGTCAAAACAGGTGAATTGATGAGCGCTACCGAGATGACAGGCTTCGACAAGGATGGGAATACCATGTGGAAGAATATTGAGCTTAAATACTGATGACGGCATAAATAAATGAAGAAGGAAGATATTTTCGTAAAAATACAACATATTACCAAATAAAGAGTTATTATTGATGGAACTTACCGTGCGTTACTGCTCATGAGCAGACGCATGGTAAGTTTGTTTTTATGTAAAGGCGTTATTAACTGTCTACTTGGTAAAGTCTATACGCATCACTCAAGTTTATTGAACTGGAAATATCCATTCTTCCAGGTGATGTATATGCTGAGTATATTCTTTAGTCCCCTGAACGGCGGTTAGGTCAATTGGAACCTAGCGGATCAAAGAAAGAGCATCCTGCAAAGGATGACCCAAAAACTTACCGTTACAAACAGCGCGGTGAACTGTATCACAAGTTGTGGTAAAGTAGATTGTTGGGTTGAGCTAAGAGCAGCAATGTTAAAAATTGCAGATTGTTGTTTATAGATTGCTAAGTGAGGATTGAAAGGCTGGAAGATCGATGAATAAAGGGATGCAGGCGATTCGCAAAGCTAATAATTTTGAGCGATCCTAATAAAAGATGAGGTATATGTGATGCCAAAAAACGATAATATGCTGGCAATCCTATGGATGCTGAATTCGGGTGTTAAAATGACCGCAAAACAAATATCCGAAAAGTTAGAAATAAATATAAGGACAGTCTATCGGTATATTGATGCGCTAAGTGCCAGTGGAGTGCCTATAATATCCGACACTGGTCATAATGGCGGGTATAGCTTACTGAATAATTTTATCAGAGCACCTCTGCTATTTGATATTGAAGAAAAAAAAGCACTTCTTCATGCTGCTGTTTTTGCAAAAGAAGCCGGATACCCTTTGAGTGAGGCATTAGGTAATGCGACATCCAAATTGAAAATGTATTCGAATGAGGAACAGGAAAGTGTTCTCAGCCGTCATTTAGCCGGATTTGAAGTTATAAACCGTAGGGAAGACCCTTCTATTCAGCCAGTATTAGCGGAATTGGAGCAAGCTGTAGCAAACGAATTCTCTGTAGAAATTGATTATCACACACGCCGTGATGATCAACCCAAGACTAGGGTGATAGATCCCTATGGAATGGTTTACTGGAACAATAAATGGTATATTGTTGCATTTTGCCATCTGAGAAATGAGATCCGCAGCTTTCGGGTAGAACGGATTTTACAAATCAAGCGTACTCAAAACATATTTAAACGTTCCGAAGCTTTTTTGGCTCGAGAATTTTTTTTGCGAAATCTATTACCTGATTTAGTCGGCAAGGACGGGTTGATTGCTTTAATTATCGAAGGTAGATCAGAGGCGTTGGATGACTTATGCCTGCATTGGTTTTTGGGGCATCATCTGAAAGAGCGTACATCAAATCAAGCAATCTTTTTACTTGAGGAAAAATCAATTCATACCTATGTTCCTAATTTTCTCTTATCCTACGGGAAATCCATTCAAGTAATCGAACCACAGAGTTTGAAGGAAAAACTTGTTGGTGTTGTGTCGGAGTTAATGGAATATTATCAACTTTAATAACTTCACTGACAGCGGATGTCAGTGAAGTCATTTTATAATGACGATAATCATTGATTACCGATGGTTGGTATCACTAGATGAATTGTAAAATAAGGAGAACTTGCAAATGAATAATACGGTATATCTTTATGTGTTTGACACAATGGCAGACTGGGAAATAGGCTACGTAACTGCCGAACTGAAATCGGGAAGATATTATAAAAAGGGGCTGGTCCCGTCAAAAATAGTTACCGTGGGAATTGATAAGACTCCAGTAACTACAATGGGCGGATTGAAAATACTGCCTGACATCAAATTGGATGAGTGCAGCATTGAAAGATCAGATCTATTGATTTTACCTGGTGGAAATACATGGACAGAAACTATTCACCACCCCCTCTTGAAAATCGCTGAAAGGTGTTTAAGGGAAGGTATATGGGTTGCAGCGATTTGTGGTGCTACAATGGGACTTGCCCAGACAGGATTGCTGAATTCACGTGGGCATACAAGCAATGATCTGGAATACCTTAAAATGATCTGTCCCACTTATACAGGAGAAAAGTATTACAAAATGGAGTCTGCTGTAACGGATGGAAAACTGATCACAGCATCTGGAATAGCTCCATTGGAATTTTCTGCACACATCTTGAAAGCTTTGGATGTGTTTTCTCCAAAAACATTAGACGCCTGGTATAACCTTAATAAGACTAATGATTCTAAATATTACTATGAGTTGATGAATTCAATACAATGAAGGTATCAGCATTTAAGGAAAAGTGAAAGTGTGTTGTATATATGGATATGGACAAGATGCCACATGAGTAACAATGCGACTTAAAATATTCCTTCCATAGGAATCCTAATGGAGTACGATAGTTAAGCATAAAGGGTTCCACATATTAGTCATGTATAATATGTGGAACCCTTTATTATATCTGACTTTCCTAAATCTAGATCTTGATTAATTGAAAAAATAAAGTTGTAGACTGCACGCTGGCATTAAGTTGTTTAAGAATACATTTGGATAAAGTGGGAGATATTACTGAAAACTTCTCCAGATGGGCGGTTATTATGAAAAAAATACTGATATCATTTTTGGTGATACTTATTTTTTCCACTGTTACAGTAGAGGCTGCGCCTGAATACGCAAAATGGGGCAAAATTGCAGTAGAGGAAACACAAAAACGATACAATGCAGTCATAATTGATTATAAGCACATTGGTCGTACTGAACTAACACCTAAAAAGTCTGAAGAGAAATTCAAACTATGGATTAGAAGCAAAGCAGGTAATGAGTTTGGGGTTTTTGTATCAATCCAATTTGACCCATCAACTGATACAATCCAATCGATTCAGTTTTCTGAAACTAATCGTTAGATTTAATAAATCTCGCTATTTACGCTAATGGGGCACGATAGCGCAATGACAACAGGCTGCCGAGATCATAGGCAGCCTGTTCAGCTAACGGGCAGAATAACGTGATGTAGGTGTGTACTTTAAATGAGAAGAGTAATAGAGGTGGATTAAAGATAGGACTTTATTTTCCAGTCCAAGACTGCCGCTGGTTTTATAAGGCGCCATTCTAAAAACCCTATTTGCCTCGGTCATTACCTCCTCAATATCAGCAGGGACCACGATCTTTGAGAATTTCCATCGTATGACTAGTTTAACCTCTAATTGAACTATCTTAATCCCAGGATGAAATCCCTCCAAAATGCTGTGAAATAACAGCATTTTATAAACTAGAACTAAGGACAGCTTACCAAAAAGGACTAAAATTACTACTTTGTTCTATAATTTCAACATATGAAAAATTCACAATAGAAAAATCAAAACCTATTCCTCACCCTAGCTACAATCCACTAATTCCATAAGTTCTACACCCCCACAAACAAAACCATGAAAAAGGATACCTAACACCAACCTCTATGTTTACACAAGCTTTTTTCCTATTTTTATTGCTAGTTCCATAGCTTGTAGGGCATGGTCTAACTCGATTATGGATGAAGTACCATCCTCTAAGCATTGGAGAGCATGCGTAATACTCTTTTCAAAAGGATTAGCTTGTTCTATCAATAGTTGCTGTTTACCTGCAGAGGTATATTCAATTAATGATCCTTCAACCTTTCCGTTCATGTCGTCACTTTCTTGATAGACAAGCTTTCCTTGTTCAAAATAAGCTTCATACCCTACGGAAAAAGGATAACCAGCTGGCATTTGTGAGGATACAACGATCTCTGCGGAGACATTCGTTTTCTGAAAATGGGTACGTACTAAAGCTTGTTCATTTCGTCCACCATCGGTTCCCCACACAGAGTATTCTTCTAAAGATCCAAGCAGCCAGGTTACAAAATCAAGTTCGTGAATCATCAGATTTGTGGAGATAGAATGAAGTCCGAGATCCCCCCAGAGAGGAGACGTTTCTCTTTTTAAGGTGAAGGCTAAAAGCTTTCCATATTTCTCATTAGAAGTGGTTTCGTATAAATATTTGTACGCAGGATCAAATTTAATAAATTGGTTCACGAGAATTCGTCTGCCATACAATTGTTCTGCTTCCTTCATCGCAAGGGCATCTTCAATGGTAAAGCATACGGGAGTTTCACAGAATACATGTTTTCCATGCTTAAGCGCCTCAACGGCAAACTGTCTATGTAAAGTTACGGGCAGACAGATATCGATCACATCAATTGTGGTATCAAGCATGATATCCTCTATATTTGTGGTAATCTCAACGCCTAACGCTTGTTTTAAATTTTGCAGCTTAGCTTCATTTCTACCATAAACAATAACTTTGTCTACACGCTCATTTTTCGTCAATAATTCTGCATGATAAGCTCCGAACCCTGTTCCTAAAACGGCAATTTTCATATGTTTCAGCTCCCTTTATGTAATGAACTAATCATAACCTCTTATTGTTGACAACATCATGGCAAGAATTTTGAAGTATACTTGATAAAAAAGAAAAGCTCGGAGGTTCCCATGCGCTTGCATCGTTTGATTGCTATTTTATTATTAGTGGAGTCGAGAGGGAAAATGAAGGCCAATGAACTAGCTCAAGCCTTGGAGACTTCTGTACGTTCAATCTATAGAGATATTGATGTACTAGCTGAAGCTGGAATTCCTTTGTTGTCTATGTCGGGGCCGAATGGTGGTATCTCCTTAATGGAGGGATATACAGTTAACCTGAAGCAGTTACATGGTGAAGATGTAATCAATCTATATTTAACAGGTATGGGCATCTATTCTGGAGGACATTCTGAATCTGGTCTTAAGCTGAAGACGACGCTGTTGAAATTAGAAAAAACATTGCCCGCATCTTATCAACCTGACATTCAGAAAGCGCAAAAGCGCTTTTATTTCGATGACACACCTTGGTGGACAGAACGAATAGAAATCCCCTGTCTGGAATCTATCCGGACAGCCGTTTGGCGATCTCAGAAACTACAGGTTAAGTACCAAAAGGTTAACGGAGAAGTATCGTGCAGGAAATTACAGCCCTATGGTCTTGTGGTGAAAAAAGAGGAATGGTATCTTATAGCCTACTGTGAAGAAGCTAATCAAATCCGAACGTTTAAATGTGAGCGAATTGTCTCTACGCAGCTTGTGGAAGAAGAGTACTCTATACCTATGGATTTTTCATTAGAAGAGCACTGGAAGCAGCAGGGACAGGTTTTTAAGCAAGCGTGTAAAGAAGAAGAGGTCTATCCTGTTGTGATCAGAGCTGATAAGAGAACAATGTCTTCTTTATCTCAGCTAGAGATCATGGAAATGAGAGAAGAAGGGGATGCATTCATTTTAAAGGTGAATATGTTTGGTTATGAAAGTGCATGTGCTAATGTCTGGTGCATAATGGGTCATTCCGAAATCATGGAGCCCTTAGAGCTAAGGCAATATGTAAAAGGCCAGCTGAGTTTTCTTCAGGGAATATATGATTAACCGTTTTTTCTATGTAAAAGAGACCGTAGCTATTGCATATTCTGCAAAGATACGGTCCCTCTTTTCTGATTAAAAGAATTAATTCACATAATTGGTTTACATAATAATGATTATGTTAACCGAAATAAGGATGATCCAATAAACAACGTATTGAATTGGAAAATCATCCTTTTATTGCTCTATTTTTAATACCAAGTGTTAATTTCTCTCTGGCAACAAGTCTTTTGTGCGCTACGAGAAGAAAAGGAAGACCAAAAGCTGTTGTTAAAGCCAACGGCACAAAGATCGCAAGGCCATTCTGAGCGCCATAATGGTCTAACAACACCCCACCGAAGATAGGTGCCATAACACTCCCTAAATTATTAAAGCCAATCGTACCAAAGTACGTCCCTTTCATTTCAGGTTTGGCAATCCGATCGATTAACATATCCATCATCGTAAAGAGTAAGACTTCCCCTATAGTGAACAGAACTACACTGATCATTAGTAGAGCCACACCACCAGCAAGCCCCACTAAGAGAAGACTAAGTGCAACGCAGATATTCCCAAGTATTAAAGGGACAATCGGTGGAAATTTACTTGCCGTACGTACAATGGGATACTGCACCACTAACACGGTTATAGCATTCAGTGAAAGCATATAGGAGAACAATTGCCCCCCATTGGTGAAATGCGTGTTCATCGCTAAATATTGAGCCATTGTTGAGCCGAAGTGACCGTATCCTAACACACAAAAGATTGTACCCAGCAATACTGGCAGGAACACACGGTCTTTTCCTGTGATTGTCAAAGCTTCGAGTAAACGTGGTGCTTGAGCTTGTGTACGGGCGGGCATGCTTGAACGATGTGCCTTAAATTGCATGAATAATACAATTCCGTATGCAACATATACGATTCCGGCGATTAGAAAAGGAAAAGTTGATTCCGCAGAGCCGAGCTGTAGCCCAATGATCGGACCAAATACTACACCAAGATTAATTGCTGCATATCTAAGATTAAAGACAAGCAGCTTGCTCTCGGGTGGTGTAATATCGGACAAAAGTGCCCGTGAAGTAGGCTCGAATACTGATCGACATAAGCCATTTAGGGTGTTTACCAAGAAAAATACCCATAGATGCTGAGCCACTGAGAATCCGAAGAAGACGGCTGCCCAGCCAAATACCGAGATTAACATCACAATTTTGCGGCCAACAATATCAGAAATATAACCGCCATAGAAACTAGCCAATACGCCTGCCAGCGAGCTAACCGCGACCGTAATCCCTGTTTGTGTCGGGGAAGCTCCGAGAACTTGGGTCAGATAAATGGATAAGAATGGGATGCTCATCGAGGTCACCAGACGTCCGAACATAGTGCCGATGATAATTGTCCAGGCTAGAGGGTGAATGTGCCTTAGATGCTGTTTCATAATGATTACGATCTCCTTATTGCTCTAATATTGTTGCTGCATATTCATTGTTGATTTATGTATAATTATAATGATAAAAGGGGGAAGGAAAAGTGTAAGAAATACATTGACCGTTTCACCTTTAAAGGAGTGAACCATTTGGACCAGATAAGTAATCATTTTTTATGTTTAGCAGCAAGCGTTACTAGTTCGTTCAAAGTGAATGAACCTGTTCCTGTGACGATAGATTTATTGGCTTCGATCCTAATTTGCACTCCACGCAATGTTAAATTCGTTCTGCGGAAACTGGAAGAGCAGGAATATATTCTATGGCAGCCGGGGAGAGGCAGGGGGCATATCTCTCAACTTACTTTTTTAAAAAGTATTGATGAGGTGTTCGAGGATAGCTTTCAGGAGTTAGTCAGTAAAGGCAAGATAAAAGAAGCTATCGAATTGATGAGCAGCGATCAGGTGACCGGACCCTTAAAGGAACGATTGTTAACGATGTTAAATAAACAGATGGGTTTCCGTAGTGAAGCAGAGTCAACCTCAGGGCTGGACGTCCTGCGGATTACCCGTAACCGGCATAAGGAAGTACTGGACCCTGCTTATGTATACACCGCTTTTGAATCCTATTTGCTGGGTCAGATCTATAGCACACTAGTTACTTATGACGCAACGACCGATGCCTTTCTTCCTGGTTTGGCCCATATGTGGGAAGCTAATGAGGAGCATACAAGTTATATTTTTTACCTCCGCAAGGGGGTACGCTTTCATCACGGAAGAATTATGACCTCGAGAGATGTAAAAGAGACGCTCCAACGGCTTATTGACTTGAACAGCCCTGCGGTGAACCTTTATAAGGATATCGAACGAGTAGAGGTTGAAGGAGATCATCGAATCCGGTTTGATCTGTCTCGTCCAAATCTCTTTTTTCTGCATCTGTTTAGTTGCATTCACATGTCCATACTCCCATACGATATAGACATCACTAGTGAAGTGAGCGGTACAGGTCCTTACCGTTTAATGGATCTGAATGAGGATGTTTTGGTGCTCGCAGCTTTTGATTTTTATTTCGGAATTCGGCCGCTCCTGGATCGTGTTGAGATTTGGTATTTGCCAAAAGAGGCTTCTAATGAACGCCAATACCAGCTGCCAGATCCTGAACATGGAGAACTTTTACCTGATATCATCAGCAATCACAGTATAGATTACCCGGCCTTAGGCTGTAGATATATTCTGTTTAATTTTCATAGAGAGGGAATTCATCAGCAGCTATGGTTTCGTCAAGTGATCCGTATCCTTTACAGTCGAACGGCTTTAATAAAAGAGTTGGGTGGCAATCGTATCACTCCAGCAGATAGCTTTTTGCCATGGGAGAGCAGTAAGAGAGAGCTTTTAGATCCAACTTTGGAACATGCCCGAGCGCTTTTAGCGGAAAATGGGTATCAGGGAGAAGTCATTACTTTAGCAACTAAGGATAAAAAAGAAGAACGAGAAGAAGCGTTATGGCTCCAAACACGCGCTGCCTCCGTAGGTTTGCAAATTGAGTTATACTTTTTCAATGAGTTTAAGGCAGATCATATACAGACAACAGCCGAGATCCAGCTTGCTGAAGAGGTTTTAGAAGACGATTGGCAATGGGGAATGATTAACTACTTTAATAATAAATCTAATTATTTATTTTCTTTGCTTAGAGAGGACCAGATTTCATTGTTTTCAAAGGTGTTAGGTCCTTTCACAGAATCTCCAAAGGATGAACGGGTGAAGCTGCTGAATCAAGCGGAGGGAATTTTACGAGACAATTATTGGGTGCTGCATGGCTGTCATATGAATAAAAAAGCTCAGCTAAATCAAAGCCTGTTTGGTCTGCACACCGGTTCCTTCGGGTTTTTGGACATCTCCAAGTTATGGATTAAAACTAGGCTTTAAGGTTTTCTTTTGTTATACTTTCCAGGGAGGCTGTATCGATAGAATCGAATGGTGCTCTAGTTGGATCAGATTTATGAATAGTAATTTAATTGTAGCCATGGAGGTGAACTCGTTGGATTTTGCTCAGATCCGTATGGACCGAGACAAAAGAACGGTCGATACTTGACTCTTTTTTTGCCATTCGGACCTGTTTAGCGGATAAGCTAAGCGGTCTTTTTATTTGTTTAAAATAAGGTGAAAAAGGGGAGACTTACATGCGTTTTCTATTCGTGGGTGCAGGAGCTATTGGTGGTTATTTTGGAGGGCGTCTAGTTCAAAAAGGGGAAGATGTAACTTTTCTAGTCCGTTCTACTAAACAAAAGCAGTTAGAAGATGAGGGTCTGGCAATAAAAAGTGTGCATGGTGACTTTCAGACTCCCGTTCGGACGATTACATACGGGGAGAAGGCAGAGCCTTTTGACTGTATTATTATTGCAGTGAAGGCCTATCATTTGCCTCAGGTGATGATGGATCTAACCCCTTTCGTCGGTGAACATACAATGATTCTCCCGCTCCTCAATGGTCATAATCATTTTGGTATTATGCACAAGCATTTTGGAGCAGAAAAGGTATTGGGTGGTCTTTGTTATATCGAAACAACGTTAGATTCGAATGGAGCTATCATACAAAGTAGTTCTTTCCATAGTATTGTGTTTGGTGAATGGGCGGGTGGGGAGTCAGAACGGATGCAGATACTTCTCAGCCATTTGGATAAAGCAGGATTCACTGTGATATTAAGTTCTGATATTCAACGCGAAGTGTGGCAGAAATATATATTCGTAGCTAGTTTAAGCGGGATTACAACTTTAATGGATAGCTCGGTTGGACCTATTTTAGCCTCACCTACAGCTCGTGCTATTTATGAGCAGCTTCTGAATGAGATCGTGAGCATAGCGCAAAGTGCAGGTATGCCTGTTGGACCAGATATGGTGTCGGTAACGATGCAAAAGATGGATTCGGTCCTGCCCGAATTTACCTCCTCTATGCATAGGGATATGCTAAAACATCTGCCAGTGGAAGCTGAGCATCTGCATGGTGCACTTTTGGCGATGGCGATGGCTGTACCTGGACAAGTTATGTATCCCATTCTCGAAACTGCATATGCCCGTTTGAAAGTTTACGAAAGCGTTAATGATATGAGATGATCTGTATAAAATGACTGTAAGGAGCTGGACGATTATGAAGGAACTGAATCAAAAGATAATGACTTTTCTAATGTTCGAAGGGAAGGCTGAAGAAGCTATGAATTTCTATACTTCTTTATTTGATCACTCCGAAATCATCAGTATTAAACGTTATGGAGCAAATGAAGCAGGCCCTGAAGGGAGTGTCATGCAGGCTACTTTTTCATTACATGGACAAGTTTTTATGTGTATAGATAGCTACGTGAAGCATGGATTCACCTTTACTCCAGCGGTATCCTTATATGTGAATTGTGAAAGTGAAGCTGAAATTGACCGCGTTTATGAAGCATTATCCCAGGGTGGACAGGTGCTCATGCCACTAGGTGAATATCCATTCAGTTCGAAATTTGGCTGGGTGGCGGATCAATTTGGCGTGTCTTGGCAATTAAATCTTCTGGGGAATGTGTAAACGATTGATGTGTTGCACAGACAGATAATACGCTGTATCACAAGGGGCCGAGGTCATCTATAAAATGACGAACTCGGCCCCTTAGTGTCAGGCAGCGGAAAGGTCTGAAGACTCTTCTGATTTTAACTCACGATTGCAGCCCGCTTATGACTAATGATGAAATTCTCTCGGCGACTTCTTGTTGATTTATAGTATTATTTCCTGTTACCCATTGATAGACACCCTCATGGATCATTTGTGCGATGATCGGTACATAAAAGCTTTTCACGTTATCTGGGTAGAGATCTCCTAAAGCGTTAGATAAGTGAACCTTCAGCTCATTTATAATCTTCTCTTTCAATTGAGGGACAACCATCCCTATATAACTGCTGCGGCAACTTAAAAACTAAATCTTATTTGATTAGCAAGTCGCTTTAATGGCGGCTTGTTATCTATTTTCGAATACTTGTCTCCCATTAGAGTAAAGGAGGAATGTAGGGTGTCCTTTAATCCATATCAAGTATGTCCAGTGTTTGAAAGTGAAAGGTTCGTATATAGACTGGTTCAAGAATTAGATGCTGCTGATTTATTAGAATGCTATTCAGATGCTGATTCCATTCCGTTGTTCAATAGCGATAACTGTAATAACGATTTTAACTTTCAAACGATAGAAGAGATGAATCGGTGTATTCGATTCTGGCTGGATGAATATGAAGGACATGGTTACATTCGCTTTAGTATCGTAGAGAAGAATAGTGGTAAGGCTGTTGGCACTATTGAATTTTTTGCGAGAAATGAGGGCGTTGAAGGGGTAGGAGTAGTTGGTGTCCTAAGAATCGATCTGATCTCAAGGCTGGAGAATGAAGGTAACCTTAATGAGATCCTCTCTTTGATTGAGAAGGAGTTCTATGATTGTTTTGGGGTTGATGCGATGATTACCAAGGCGATTCCTAGCGCTGAGAAAAGAGTTATAGCGCTATTAAATAGTGGTTATGCAAAAATTGAGGGCGATACGCTGGTGCCATTCAACGACTATTATATGATCTCGAGGGTTTCCGGTTAGGAGTCGAATCTAAAAGTACATAACTGAAAAGAGGAAGTGAACCTGAAAGGGTTTACGTCCTCTTTTTGGAAGATTGGATTTAATTACATTGCTGAATAACGGTTGTGCGTTCATTAGTAATCGTGACTTTGGAATGACCTGATAAATATTCGGTATAACCGCACACGGTTTGTTCTTTAGACTGTCCGTTAGAGTTGGTGTATCGAAGATATATAGCACCTTCACCATTTAGACTCAATTTTGGTGTGAATTTTTTCTTTTGTCCTGCTTTTATTGGACTTGTATACGATTTCTTTGAATCCGCACGAATTAATCCTACTTCGATAGAGCTAATATCAACATCAGATTGATTATCTACGATGACTGAGAAGCTTTTAAACGGACTCAGAAGATTTGATATCGTCCCTACGCCAAGAACAACTCCACAAGCAATCAGAAATATCGTAATCCCTATAAAAAATCGTTTTCTCATCTTTTAGTCCCCCTATATAAGTAAGACAGGGTTTACTTAAAAAATGTTACATCAAGGAGAAGTTATTTATAACAATTAATTACCAAATGTAGCGTGGACATGCATGTTATTATAAATATATTCCATATTAATGATTTGAAAAGGGGTTTTGCATTGACTACTATTCGTCATTTTGAACAAGGTGACATGCCATTACTTGGGGAACTTTATAACTCGGTATCTACAAAGGGGAATGTTGTTTTTTGGTGGGTTGGTAATGAGGAAAATTGGGAAAATGTATATTGCGCTTTCGAGGACGGTAAAATGGTGGCCAAAGGCCAAGTGAGCATCATTAATATTGTGCCGCCCGGCCGTTCCAAGGATAGCAGACATTCGATCTACCTGAACTTAAAAACAATACCAGAACGTGAAAGTGATTTTGATTTATTAGAAAAAGTGTATCAGTCACTCTTATTAAGAGCACTTGAATTAAAAGAAACGTTATCGAAGGAGTATAAAGCCACTCTATGTGTAGGGAACGATTCGGCAGAGGTCTTGAATACTCAATTTTTCGAAAAAGTGAAGAGCTTCTCTCATTATAATAGCTTATTTAAGATGAAACACAATCTAAGTGATGGTTTGTCCGAACCCACTCTGGCTAAGGAACTTGAATTTGCAACTTGGAATATGGAGACGCCTGAAGAAGACGAGCATTATTTGGAATTAGAAGCTGAGATTTGGCCGGAAACTCCGCTAGGGAAAGAACGGTTAGCTGAATTCAAACAAAATCCGCTCTGGACATCACTTGTTGTTCGAGAAGGGGAGAAGGTTGCGGGTAGCTTAATGGTCTGGCAGGAAGAGAAGGGCGGCTATATCGAAAATGTATTTGTACTTGAACCATGGAGAAGATCCGGAATTGCTAAGTACATGCTTTTTCAAGCATTGAACTATTTTAGAACCCACGGACTGGAAGAGGCATGCCTGATGGTGCTTACGGAAAATGATTCTGCATTACGGCTATATGAATCAGTGGGATTTATTCTAACGAATGAGGAAAGACGATATCGGATTGAGCTATAAAATTTATTGGAGTGAAGGATTACCAAGCAAGTACGATAGCTTTTTTGTCGAGCCTAGGTTCGAAGTTAAGGTCGCACTTTATTTGGTAATCCGCTCTGTGAATCAACTGCTAAATGCTTTCATGCCTTTTGCTTTCCATCACATTTCTTACATACGTTAAGTTTTTCACCTGAAATGCCTTTCCCGAAGTACAACAGCTTAATACGTGTGCTGCCACAGATCGGACATGTTCCTCTAGCCCGGGATGGAATGCGCCAAAGTGCTTTGCCGCGTTTGTTTTTAGACATGATTTGACCCCACCTTTACTCTGGATACTCCATCTTATGACCAAGAGGAACTTAAAGTTCGAAGAGCGAAAAGAATAGAAAATCGGATGAAAAAGGGCCAAAAACACCTTTAAAAAACAGCGTATAACTTAAATTATACGCTGTTTTGATTTTAAGGCGTTTTTTTAGGGGGAATGGGGCACTTGGACGAGTAAAACAGGTGGATTTTAAAGGGATATTTTATAAATAACGGATGTCGATATCTTTGAATCTTCCCGCTGACATTTTAGCCATTCTGAATTGCAGGGAACCTTGCTTATAAGTGCCTCTGCTCTGATCTGGAATGACGGGAACTGGCAGCTGAATAATCTCGCTATGATCTTTTCCTAAACCTGTTAATTTAATTTGTGTGCGATTGATTTGTGCCCATATACTTTCGGGGTGGATTCCGCTCGGAATACGAATTTTGGTAATCAGATGATTATGAGTGTCGATATGCTCAAAGCTTAAACTTGAGGTTTCGTTCATAAATGAAGAGGAGGTCGCTGCAGTTGCTTCTCGGATGACTTTTTCGACATACCCGTCAATTTGGTTAGGATCCAACTTCCACTGCTCTTCAAGAGCTTTCAAGGATAACTTTTTCTTAAAAAAAGGATCTTCATTCATCCAATCTAAAGGGTTCGTCTTATTGGGACTCATAGCTCTGCGCCTCCTACGGTTTTTATCCATTGTATGGGCGTTTGACTTATTCAGTGACATCTGGGCGAATATCTACATAGAATAGCTTATCATTCCGAAAGGAGGAGTGGTTTGGTGGTTTCAATCATCGGCAATATTAAAATCAATAGCGTAGGCCCCAGCTCCACAGTCTTAGTAGGAAATACGGCATCCGTTATCCTGAGCAGCAACTCTAAAATTTATGCCGGTGCCAACTCCTTCTCCATAGGTGACTCCATAGGTACGAATATAACGAATAATGCGGCCAGCAGTACAAATACGATGGATTCAGATGTGGTGGATCAAGTATCACCTCCTTAAGGGTGGGGTTTAAATGAACATTACGGTATATCAATGCATATCGATCTATAATCTAAAAATCGGCACTATCTCTAATTCCTCGGTACTTCAGATTGGTACATCGGGACGTATCAATTCTTTGTCTCATAATTATGAGACCTCTGGAGCACCATCATCGCCTTCAACACCTCCAGCGGAAAAAATGGATTCACCCCTTGTGTCCTTGCCGCCAGCGGCAGAACTATATGCACAACTGAATTAGGCTCTTTGTCCCCGCATACAATAAACCATAGGAGGGGGTTGTATGCATCCGTATTACGCTCAGCAGGTTTTTAATACACTAAGATTGCAAGCGGAGAAGATTCAACAGCTAGAGAAGCAACTTCGAGATTTGCAAGGCGATGTAGACAGCATAAAGAACAATAAATCTGCAAGTATAGGACCTATCAATTATCATTTTGAACAATTAAAAATCGAAAAGCTGGAAGGCACTTTAAATATAGGCATTACACCGAATGAGGGGAACAATCTGGATGAAGCGATGATCAACGGTAAACCTATTGGAGAGCAGGAGGTAGGTACAACTGCCTTATCGGATCAGATTCGCCCACAGATTCTGAAGTATGTGCAAGAAGAGGTTCCCTCGCAATTTTCACGTTTAGAAAAAGAGAAGAATTTAAGCATTGATGAGCAATATATCCAAATGGTGACTCAGGATCTGCTGAATCAGATGGATGGACGGATTAACGAGTATGTAAGCCAACTCCCAGCCACAGAAGAAGGGCGTGGATACACTGATGAGGAATGCGCTTCTATTGTAGAGCAAATCAAACGAGATATCGTTATGGCAGTAGAGCGGCATTTGGAAATAAATATAACCGGAAGGCGGGAGACGAATGAAGATAACGGTGATCAATAGAGATATTAGTGTCAATGCAGTGAAAGTCGTTTCGATCTCGGGTTCATCAGTATTTTTAGTAGGGGATACTCAATCCATTCATTGCTCCTCGGCGTTTGACAGCGTAATAGAATATACTCAGAGCGCTCCAGATCAAGTCAAAAAAGGCAGTTAACCTATGCACACCTCACGCATACAAGATGTCTATATCAACAATCTGTCTGACAGTTCTATATTTATATGTGGATCTGTAGGCCGGGTTCAATCTAAATTCCTGGGAAGCAAGGAGAATTACCTTTTTAACATAAAGGAGATTAATAATCGCACGAAAGATACTACACTCATAGACATTCCTATCCCTGTATGGACAAACCAAGGGAATGAAGTGGATGAATTTGTGATATTAAAGGATTCCGCGGAATCAACAATTAATATACAATATATCAAAATTCTGTCGATTGGGTCTGGCACGACCTTCCAGATTGGAAACAGCGGGTCAGTTCATCTGGAGAGTCGAACCATTGAGTTTAAACGAGAAGTGGCTGCGAAAGATAAGGAGTAACAACAACTATTTTAATTCTTTTGGCAGAGAAATCGCGAATATATTGTGCTCCGTCTGGATGTAGAGAATACCATTCGCACTGAATAGTTTGCCGTATTGTTGTGCTCCAGTTTTTACTTTGCCAAGCGCTTTTCCTGTTTCTGCATTTATGATAAGGAAATATCCGTTCTCATAGCCGGCGTATAGCCCCTTACCCATAGATTGAATGCTTAACGCAGGACTGTCCGGCCCGTTGAAGCTTATAATGCGATTATCGTTCATTTGAACGGCAGTGATCTGTGCATCCTTTTGGAAAAAAGCCATGTTATTTACTGGACCAGCCACCCAATTTCCGTACTCCTCATAACTTTTGGGTTCACTCGCTGTTTCTTGACCTAAGGTAAAGCGGTATAGGGGATGACCCCCCCATTGGTCTAAACCTCCATCGACTGTATATAGATACGAGCCTTGAAGTGATGTGAAATAATTACCGAGTCTACTGACATCTTCGAGCGGTTTATAGTTCTTTTTGGTCTTCGCTTTTCCAGTTTTAACATCAACATGTACCAAGGTCAACTGATAGCCTTTAAGAGGCTCGTTAGAGGCATTATTTGCAGCATTTGCTTGTTCGCGGAGTAATAATTCACCATCCCGGTAAGCAACAAAGCTATAAAATCCCTGAATTCTCCATAACCTCTTGCCTGTAGCCGGATCGAGCCCGAAAAACTGTGTACGCCTATTATCAACAGTACTGGATACTACCAATACCCCGTTATATAGGCCGTCGATACTTCCTACATACATAGGGATGTCTTTATTCTCCCAGATTTTTTTGCCAGTAACCGGGTGATAAGCTGCAATTCCACCATGCTCGTTCCGGAAGTACAACACTCCGTTAACTAACTCCGCGAAAGCACCGATTTCAATCGGATCTTTGGCAGCCTTAACCTTCCAAAGCAATTTCCCCGTTTGGGCATTAACTTTTACAAGATAACCCTCATAAGTGATAAAGAAAACCGAGTTATTCGTTATAATCTCAGGATTTGTTCCGTTTTTGTAGGACCATTTAACTTTGCCTGTACTGAGATCGGCGGCCTTTAGTGTCCCGCCTGATGAATAATAGAATAATCCATTTGCAGTAGGGGCCTGTTGGCTATAAATCCCTTGACCATCTGCCTTGTCGTGCCATAAGGGTTTAATTGTGGTGATAGAGTCGACGGTTGTTGAAGAGGAGGCAGGGGTTGTTACTGCTGCTTGAGCACCAGGCAAATATACACCAGCTCCAGATACGAGCAAGGAGGAAGATATAACGGTCTTTAGGATAAACGGTACATATTTCACGATTTTAGCTCCTTATAGATCATTTATAATATATTGACGCAGAGAATGGATATTTGTTTCTCAATTGTAAAAATACACTTGTTAACATAATAAATATTATGTTAACAAGAAAAGACGAATCAGTTTCGCACAAAATTCTTGTGAGAACCAATTCGCCTAGTAAAAGAATATGTCAACAGTTGATTTGTTTAGAAACCTTCACGAAGCCATGTAGTCGCTAACTTGATAGCTCCTTTTTTAGCATGAGTCTCGGCTAAAGGATTCAGCATGACAAAATCATGAATGATGCCTTGGAAGCGGACAGCCGTAACATTCACGCCAGCTTCCCGCAATTTGGCGGCATAAGCTTCACCTTCATCCCGTAGCACATCTGCTTCACCAGTAATAACCAGTGCATCTGGTAAATCCCGTAGCTGCTCTAGGTTAGCCCGAAGAGGAGAGGCAGTGATTTGATTTCGTTCCTCAGGGTCAGTGGTATACTGATCCCAGAACCATTTCATGCCGTCCCGCTGCAAGAAATAACCTTCGGCGAACTCATGATAGGATTCAGTATCAAACGAGGCATCCGTTACCGGATAGAATAGTAGTTGTTTCGCTATCTTCGGTCCACTCCGTTCTTTCGCCATGAGAGTAATAGCAGCTGCCATATTCCCACCGACGCTGTCTCCGGCTATAGAAAGCTTGCTAGTATCTAATCCGTGCTCGCTTCCTTTTTCAGCTGTCCACTGGAGTACAGCATAGATTTCTTCAATAGCTGTTGGATATTTAGCTTCTGGGGAGAGGCTATAATTTGGGAAAACAATAGCGGCCTCCGCTCCGACAGCTAGTTCACGAATCAGGCGATCATGGGTATGAGCATTCCCAAACACCCAACCTGCACCATGAATGTACAGGATAACAGGCAGCGACGCTGATGAGGAGCTTGGGGGGCGAACGATTCTTATGGAAACATCACCGTTAGGTCCACCTGGCACCATTAGATCTTCAATATCAACTTCAGGTTTATATATCTCACTGGATTGTACGCTATCTACCGTTTCACGACCTTTTTCTGGCCCAAGGTCAGGTAGAAAGGGAGGTTTCGCATTATCATCGGCAAATTTTTGAGCTGCTGGCTCAAGAATGATCTTAGTTTTGTTTGGCATGATTTATCGTCTCCTTTGACTGGTCATAGTCTAGTATACCCTCTTCATTCCATAACCATCTAAGCAGCTGCTGAAACGAATGCCAGTTTACGACTAGTTAGAGATTTGACACTATTTGCACATTTATCGCCTATTGAGCACGGTTTCGGACACCAGTGTAACTATTCCTTTGGGAGAGGTTCAAACGCAGTTAGAGCCTTACAACACCTTTTGTTGTTTCTCATGCATTCCACGACTAATTTCCTCAGTGACACTTATCCTCTGTTTACTTTTATTACGGATAATCCAAACGAACACCAAAGTGATGAGCAGCGGATAGCCTATCGCCCAACCCGTAAAAGGAAACACAGCAGCTGTTGCTAAAAAAGAAATCCAGCTTATCGTCACACCTAAGCGACTTCCTTTGAGCAGGCGTATCCCTGCGGCACACCCTCCGATATAAGTCAGGATAAAAGTAGCATTCGGAAACTGAATCAGAGTGGTGATGGAGATGGATCCGCTGCCATACAGTGTCATCACCGATACAAAACAGAGCAGAAGAAAAGCTATGCCACCGATAGGGGTATGGTATAGTTTGGATATTTTACCCATCCATTTCGGTGCGGAGCCTTGGCGCGATAAAGCATAAGCCACACGTGAGGCAGCTCCTGCATAGGCAATAATTGTGGCTGTACAGATGAACAGACCGGTAAGTCCGGCGATAAATCCTCCCCAGCGCCCAAGAGGCTGACTAATAATCCAGACGAGTGATGTGCTTGCTCCACCTTTGAGGTAGCTTTGTGTACCAACAGTTGCTAGTGCGGAGAGAAAATATAGAATCCCTACTATAATAGCGGCGATGGTGACCCCTTTAACGGCGGCACGCTGTGGGTCCTTGAACTCCTCAGATAGGTGTGAGACAGCTTCCCAGCCAATAAAACACCAGAATAAGATTGCTGCAGCCTGGCCAATGCTCATCCATCCATGTGGGACAAAGGGAGTGAAGTGTTCGACTTCCATGCGGGGCAGTGCAGTAGCAAAGGAGAAGACCAGCACAGCAACAATCGCTATTACTACCGCTATCTGTACCTTTCCAGCGACCTGCATGCCAATCCAGTTCGTAATCAGACCAATGACCAGCATAATAGCGGCGATAGTAATTCTCGCAGATTCGTCCCAGCCCATAGCGGCTGTCATATAACCCGCTCCAGTCAGTGCAGCAACAGGTGCACCTATCGGAACGGACATCAGAAAAAACCATCCCACCAGTGAGCCAGCTTTTGGACCAAAAGCAAGCGTTACAAAATGGGACACGCCTCCAGCGTTAGGGAATTTAGCAGAGAGCAGACCCATTGATAAGGCCATCGGCAAAATCAGCAACGACATAAATCCCCACGCCAGTAATGAAGCGGGACCCGCCATTTCTGCAGCCAAACCAGGAACAATTAAGACCCCAGAACCCAACACAGCCCCGATGTAAAGGGCAATAGCCTGAGGCATGCCAATGTTTTTTTGTAAAGTGTTTGAAGCGGATTCCTTCATGTTTTTTTATCCTGCTTTCCTTGTCTTTTTTTCTAGAGTAGCAGATAATAGATCCATTGGAAAAACAGAATTTTTGAATAGTATCCATTCGATATTCCGATGGTTCATTTTCATTTAGGGGGAAATTCATGGAGTCACGTCATCTTTTTACCTTTTTAGTGGTAGTGGAGACGGGCAGTTTTACTAGAGCAGCACAGAAGCTTGATTATGCACAGTCCAGTATTACTGCACAAATCCAAGCACTAGAGTCTGAAATTGGCCAGCCATTATTTGATCGGATCAGTAAAAAGATTATTCTAACCGACGCAGGCCGTCGTTTGCTTCCGTTCGCACAGGAAATATCCAGAATGCACAATTTAGCACAGGACGCGTTACGCTCGGATAGTGAACTAACGGGTTCTTTGCGGATTGGGGCTCCTGAATCTCTGGCTGCTTTTCGCTTACCAGGCATTATTAAGGAGTTTCGTGCTAAATATCCGCAGGTGCAAATTATTCTGAAGCCTGGAGCTTGCTGGGAACTATCAGATTTTGTCCGTTCGGGTGAACTGGATTTAGCGTTCTTATTGCAACCTGAGACGGAAGATAAAGATTTAAATATAGAAACATTAGTACATGAGCCGATGACGCTGATCGCAGCGCCAGATCATCCCTTATTAAACGTTGCTGAGGTAGAACCCCTTCATTTAAAAGGAGTGACCATACTTCATACCGAAACTGGCTGTTCCTACCGGACTTTATTTGAACGGCATTTGAACAGTTACGGTGTATTTCCTGACCCCACGTTAGAGTTTTGGAGTATCGAGGCGATAAAGCAATGTGTAATGGCTGATCTTGGCATTGCCTTTCTTCCATTAATTACTGTAAAAAATGAACTGGCTGAAGGCAAACTTGCCAGATTAAATTGGAATGATGAATCACAGCGTGTGGCGACGCAGATCGCCTATCATCATAAAAAATGGAAATCGCCCGTGCTTACGGAGTTCTTACTTGCAATAAAAAAACATGCTGAGCAATGGAGAAGTCTAATATAGATCAACATTAACAAGGAGGCTCTAAGGCATGAATGAGTGGTGTGAAGACTACGAAGAAGGGCTGGAGGCCTTTCTCATCTGGATGAAGGATGCCGGGTACACTCCCTATACGCAAAAATCCTATTTAGTAGATGTGAAACAGTTTTTAGACAGTCTGAATGGTAAAAAGCTTGAGACAGTGAAGAAGCTGCATGTCATTTCCTTTTTGACCTCTGTCCGCGAACGTGGAGTGAGTGATGCCACCCGTAACCGGAAGCATGCTGCGATTAACTGTTTTTTCAAGTCATTGATCGAGCTGGAACTACTACAGAACAACCCGGCAGCCGGAATTAAGAAATCCAAAACTGAGATCAATCGTGAGCCGGTTTACTTAGATGAAAGTGATCTGGGGCGGTTTTTATCTTCTATAGATGGTAAATACAAAAAGCGTAATTTAGCAGTTTTTTTGTTGATGTCCTATATGGGGCTTCGGGTGGGGGAAGTCCACACGCTGAATTTGAGTGATTATAATGTAGAAAGACATTCCCTCCGTGTGTTTGGGAAGGGGCGTAAATGGCGTAATGTGCCGGTTCCCGAGGATGTAGTGCCTTTTCTCGACTCCGCGTTAGCAGAAAGGTTAGACCCTTGGCGCAGTAAAGAGGAAGCGATGTTCATTTCACAAAAAGGACGCAGGTTGTCTATCCGAGGCATTCAGCAAATCGCAGCAGATACCTTCGATCGTTTCCAAAGGGATGTGCCAGCAGCACAGCGACGCCCGTATTCAAGCCATAAGCTCCGACATTCTTTTGCAACCATGCTGCTGAGAAAAGGGGCAGATCTGCGTACCGTACAGGAACTGCTAGGTCACTCCTCGATCCAGACTACAACCGTATACACACATATCACGAGTCGTGAGAAGGAAGAGGCCATGTCTAAATTACAAATCCAGCTGTGATTGAAAAGAAAGCAACCTCCTTAGAAAATCGATAACAAAAAATAACTTGTTATTATAACGGTATTGATTTATTCTAACAGTTATTAAGAGTTTTATAGGAGGTCCTAATCGTGAAGAATGTTTTTCTAAAAGGGATGACTTATGGCTGGGGATCAAAACGAGGTGAATACCGTACAGAATATGCAGAAGATTCGATGAGAAAGCTGGCAGAGACAGGTAGTGAATGGATTGCCTTATCTTTTTGGACATGGCAAGACACTGTGCATTCAACAGAAATTCATTATGATTACGGTTACACGTTGACTGATCGTGATCTCACACATGCGGTACAACTGGCAAAACAGCTTGGTCTTAAAGTTTGTCTTAAACCTGTAGTGAATTCGAGGGATGGCATTTGGAGAGCTAGGATTGGATTTCCGGAAGAGGGAGATGTTTATTGGGCAGCATGGTTCCGTTCTTATACTAATTTCATTAAACACTACGCAGAGTTGGCGGAAGAACTTGAATGTGAGATGTTCTGTATCGGCTGCGAAATGGTCGGCACAGAGTCTAGAACTGCGGAATGGAGACAATTGATTCAAGAGGTCACCAATCTTTATACAGGGCCGATCATTTATAATGCCAATCATGGCAAAGAAGAAGGAATCGAGTGGCTGGATGAGGTGGATTTTATCGGAACCAGCGCTTATTATCCGGTAGCTTCAGTGCCGGGAGATTCTTATGAGAATATGCTGGCTGGTTGGGAGCGGCAGAAACCGCGGCTTAAGTCACTCTCTGAGCGATTTGGCAAGCCTCTCGTATTCATCGAGATTGGCTGCCGAAGTGCTCATGGGTGTGCCACCATGCCATGGGACTTTACATACACAGACTTACCATATTCAGAAGATGAACAGGCCAACTTCTATCGCTCAGCGCTGGAAGCATTCTGGAATGAACCTTGGTTTGCCGGTTACTTCTGGTGGGATTGGAGCACGAAATTGTATGACTTAGAAGAGGCTTCCATTGACCGTGGTTTTGATATTTATGGCAAAAAAGCCGAACAAGTTCTCAAAGAATACTATAAGCAAACTATCACTAAATAAATTGATAAAAAAGATCCGGAATTTCAGGTGAGCCTGGCCTGCTAAAGGATCTTTTTGTCATTGGCAGGCTAAGTTAATTCGTGTTATATTAAAAACCGTCCTTTTCATAGTGGAGGCAACGCTCCACATATAAAAAGGACGGTTTCTTGTGTCTTTTGTAGTCAAAAAGGGCTGTTTCCAGCCAGATTCGCTTACAATTCTAGCTTAGCTATTTCTGCTTTTAGCTTCTCAGCGGATTTCTGGAATAAAGCCTGTTCGGTTTCATTGAGTGGGAGGTCCAGTACCTGTCGAACACCCGAGCGATCTACTACGCAAGGTGCACCGAGATAGACATCCGAAACCCCGTTATAGTTATTTAATAAAGTAGAAACATTCAACACGGCGCCTTCATTATGAAGAATGGAGACTACAATTCGGTCCAGTGCAAGCGCTATTGCATAAGAGGTTGAGCCTTTGGCATCAATTATTTCATAGGCTGCATTCTTGGTATCTTGGAAGATTTCTTCGCGTTCTGCTTCGTCAAAACCAAGATCAATCCCAGCTACATTCGCAAGACTCCAAACCGGAAGCTCTGAATCTCCATGTTCACCGATGATCTGTCCGTGAATACTGCGAGGATCGATTTCTTTGTGAAGACCGATCAAATAGCGAAAACGAGCACTATCAAGTACCGTACCAGAACCAATTACACGTCTGCGGTCAAACCCGCTTATTTTCAAAGTCGCGTAAGACAGAATATCTACAGGGTTAGTCGCAATAAGTAGAATGGCATGTTGGTTATACTTTGTAATTTTTTCAATGATATCTTTAAAAATTGAAATATTTTTACGAAGCAGATCTATCCGGGTTTCTCCCGGTTTTTGTGATGCACCGGCAGTTACTATAATGATATCTGCTTCACGGCAGTCTTCATAAGTACCAGCCCATAACTTCACACCACCGACAAAAGGCATGCCGTGATTCATATCCAGTGCTTCGCCAAGTGCTTTCTGATGATTAACGTCAATAAGTACGAGTTCGGGCATACGTCTACGTAACAATAAAGTATAGGCTGTAGTTGTACCAACTGCTCCAGTACCGATAACTACGACCCGATTGGGTTTTGGGGGGGCCATGTCTCCATCTCCTTAATATTTCAAATTTTTGGTTTCAATCTTGTCCATCATAATCGTTAACGGTAGTGTTTTCAAGCTGATCTTATTTAATGCATTACCCTAATTAAGGCCATACTAAAATGTGATTTTTATTTCATTATCTTAGCAAGACTAGACAGGAGAGAATGTAAGGATGGATTTATTTCGTAAAAAGGCTCTAAACATACCCACAAGTTCTGAGGGGACGCAGTTAAACAAGACGTTGGGTGCCCTGGATCTAACAATGCTTGGGGTAGGAGCCATTATCGGCACAGGTATTTTTGTAATGACAGGAGTTGCCGCAGCAGAACATGCAGGTCCTGGTCTTATAATTTCTTTTTTACTGGCGGCGTTTGCCTGTGTGCTCTCGGCATTATGTTATTCGGAATTTGCTTCGACCATTCCTGTTTCCGGGAGTGCTTATGCTTATAGTTATGTAGCCTTTGGAGAACTATTAGCTTGGATCTTAGGCTGGGATCTCGTCTTGGAATACGGAGTTGCCGCAGCGGCTGTAAGCAGTGGCTGGTCAGGGTATTTTCAGGGGTTATTAGAGGGCTTTGGGATACATCTCCCAACTGCACTATCGGGGGCTTATAATCCGGAAGCGGGTACAATAATAAATCTGCCTGCAGTAATCATCATTTTGTTAATTTCCTATTTACTGACTCGGGGAACGAAAGAAACGGCACGTTTTAACGCCATCATGGTCTTTATCAAAATAGCAGTGGTGCTTCTATTTATCGTAACTGGATTTTTCTATGTGAAGCCAGAGAATTGGACTCCATTTCTCCCCTTTGGATACCATGGCGTGATCAATGGCGCGGCCACAGTGTTTTTTGCCTACATAGGTTTTGATGCGCTAGCAACCGCTGCAGAAGAGGTGAAAAGACCCCAACGCGATTTGCCGATTGGAATTATTTCATCCCTTGCTATCTGCACTGTCTTGTACGTTCTTGTCTCACTCGTATTAACAGGTATTGTTCCATATACTGATCTCAATGTTAGTGATCCTGTATCATATGCGCTTCGCTTTGTAAATCAGGATATGATTGCCGGTCTGATCTCTGTTGGAGCCATCGCGGGAATGACTACAGTACTCCTCGTGATGTTATTCGGTCAAACCCGGCTGTTATTTGCCATCTCACGTGATGGCCTACTGCCAATAAGTTTATCTAAGATTAATGCTAAAACACAGGTACCCGTACGAAGCACATGGATGGTAGGCATCTTAATAGCCGTGTTAACGGGTTTCATCCCACTGGATCGGTTGGCAAATCTGACAAGCATAGGAACATTGTTTGCCTTTTTTGTAGTGTCTTTAGGGGTAATCGCGCTTAGATATATTCATCCGGATTTAAAAAGAGGGTTCAGAGTTCCTTGGGTACCTTTCATTCCGCTGTTAAGTGCGGCAACTTGTGGTATTTTGATGTATAATCTAGGAAGTGAGACATGGATTGGTTTTCTAATTTGGACAGTTGTTGGACTTCTAATCTATGCACTATACGGCTATCGTAATAGTAATTTGAATCATAAATAAGATTCAATCCATCCGAGAGGAGAGAGGTTATTGGCATCTAAGATTGCTGGATTGAAGGGAATAAGATTAATATTGATGCTGATTTTGTTAGCGTGGGTGGTCACGGCTTGTTCATCTCCTCCCCCGGAACCTACTCAGCAGCCCCAGCCGACAGAGGCACCTGAAGAAGGACAGACGATAACCCTGATTACTCCAGACGCCAATCATATTGATAATGATAGCGCTCCGAAATATCAAATTCAGACTCGTCTTACAGATTTTCAGCTGCTTAGTGAAAGTGAGGGTCTGGCCTGGGGGGTTACCAAAAACGAACTTCGGTTGTACTTGACCAGGGATAACGGAGCAACTTGGGCTAATATTTCACCAGCACCAAATGTGCAGTTCCTCTCCAATCCTGTGTATGGGAAGGGGATTTTCTTCACGGATCCATCTCATGGTTGGATTATAAGAAGTGCTTTTGGCTCGACAGAGACGATTGTGCTGCGAACCACAGATGGCGGCCAAAGCTGGAAAATCTCATCTTTAGGAGATGTGAATACAGTATCCTCTGTATATTTCAACTCACCCAGAAAGGGTTGGCTGATGACCTCATGGAACGCTTCTTCCAATAAAGAGAACAAGGCACTTTTTTCAACGACAGACGGTGGGGCCACTTGGGAAGAAGTGATGCAGAATGAGCAATACAATCCGAATTTCCCTAATGATTCGATACCGTTTGCCGGCGTTACCACTGGAATGATTTTTCGCAATAGTACACATGGATTTGTGACAATGCAGACAGGTGCTCTTCCCAAAATCTTTATGACAAAAGATGGCGGTAAGAGCTGGACCCTCGGGCCAGCTTTTCTGGTTAACGAACGTTTAGAGGATTGTGACCGAGTAATTACGGGCAAACCGGAGTTCTTTGATGCCAGTAAGTCTACTGGTTGGATGTCTGTTGGCTGCCAAAAGGATAAAGAAAAAACAATCGCCTACCATGGATATTTTACGGCTAACGGTGGAGCTAACTGGAAATTTGCATCCTTTGGATTGAACGCACAAGCTGGTGTCAATCGTCAAATTGCTCCGACGTTCTTGAACTCACAGATCGGTTGGACCATACTTGGCGACACCCTTTACCATACGGTGGATCAAGGAGTTACGTGGTTACCTCTTAAAGAGAGCAGTGTACTGCGATCTAAGCTTCTGGAATATCCGGAGATTGTAAAGCTGCAGTTTTTTTCCACTGAGGTGGGGTGGCTTTTGATTGAGAAAAAAGAGGACAAGCGCTCGATACTGTTACAGACTACGAATGGTGGTATCAGCTGGCGCGTAATGTAATAAGGAAAAAGAACCTGCCTGTTGGTAGGTTCTTTTGTTGTTAGCAGAGTGGGGGTTTATTGTTGTTTGTGAATGATTGAATATAAGGAAAAAACTTATTTAAAATTTTCTTTATAAATGTGAAAAAAATCACATGACATTTAAAGAATCCTGTGATATATTTAACACATAGAAAACAAGTTCAAATTTTCACAAACTCAGACATCGAATAGGAGAGATTACAATGAAAACATTCGAAACAGATTATATGACAAGAAACCTTTTGCAACTTTGCTACAACTGTGATGACGCTCATCTTTGTGAAACTGAAGAACAATGCAGAGCTTGCTGGGCTGAAAATGGAATGTTAGATGATCAGACAGACGAAACTAAGAAATTGCTAGACCTAGTTCATGCTTAATTTAATAACTGAAAACTCTGTATAGAGACCACTCGAATTCTTGATTTCTAAGAAAACGAAGTGGTCTTTTTTGCATCTAGTCTCACTTATTTAATGCTTTCTGGACTAGATGAGGCATATACATGTACAGAAGTACCCAGAACGCAGCAATTAGGCTGAATTACAAGAGGAAGAAGGGGGAAACTGTCATGGGAATGGGCCCGGATCTTTCATGGATGTTTGATTTTGCCGGAACGGTGATGCCGATCTTTATCGTTGTTATGATTGGTATTCTTGCTATATCAGCAGGCAGGGGCTTGCTTCAATGGGGCAGGAACAATGGCTCCCCCATACTAACAATCCCTGCACATATCGTTAGCAAACGGACTGAAGTACGACAGCAGCAGCTTCAGGAAGAGAATGGCTCAACTCGTACGAGTACAACTTACTATTTAACGTACGAGCTGGAAGGCGGCAGTCGCATGGAATTTAAAGTAGATGGCCATGAATATGGCTTGAGCGCAGAAGGCGATAGAGGAATGCTTACTTATCAAGGAACTAGATATCATGGATTCCAACGACAGCCACAATACTCAACTGCGGAGTAGTCATTTGTTATATAAAATCAAAGCAGCGATCCCCATGCTAATGGAGGAGCGCTGCTTTGCGTTTTGGTTATGTACCATTCAAGCCCACTGATCCTGTAGCTCTCAAAGCCCACTGATCCCGTAGCGCTCAAAGCTCACTGATACTATAGCTCTCAAAGCTCACTGTAGGTGCGATCATCTATTAAGTGTCAGATATTCATTACCCTCTTACCTTACGGACCCAGATGACGTTATTTGTAATTTCACAGCCTTTTGAGCCTAGTTTCGGACTCCAATGCAGCTATTCATTAGAAAGATGCTTATAATCGGTGCTTTGCGGGCCAATAGGGGCTTTGGGGTCCGATAGAATCCCAAAAGTGGATTAATATCGCGAATAAGGTCAGCTGTGTCCGATAGCGCCTTCTGAGCGGACGTTGACGTGGATGCTGTTGCTGACGTTGAAGCTATTGCTGTTGCTAACAAGGACATCGACGCTGACGTGTACATTGTGGCTAACACCGACAACGATTCCAGCACCGATTCGACGCTAAAACCGACGCCGACTCTGATGCTGTACTGACGCGCTAACACCGACGCCGACCCTGATGCTGCCACCAACATCGACTCAGACGCTAACGCTGTCGTTAACGAGGACATCGATGCTAACGCTGCTGACATTGTCGCTAACACCGACACCGCCCCCCGACTCAGACGCTAACGCTGTCGTTAACGAGGACATCGATGCTGACGCTGACATTGTCGCTAACACCGCAGCTGCCCCCGACTCTTACGCTGTAACGCGAATGTAATTGGGCAAACGCAGCTTAGAGTGTAGATAAAGGGGATTTGCTGAGTGGTTAAAAGGAAAAATCCCTACTCTAAAAAATAGGCGGGAACTGTCACCTCTTAGGCGAATGCACATACTATACAGCATGCAGTTAAGAACGAGGTTGCTACAAGAAGTGACCCCAAGGAGGAGACAGCGTGGCCGTCATCAAAACGAACTCGGAAGATGTGAAGGTGCTGGCGCGGTTGATGAGAGCGGAAGCTGAGGAAGATGGAGAACTCGGTATGCTCATGGTCGGCAATGTTGGCGTCAACCGGATTCTTGGCAATTGCTTGGACTTTAATAACATTCGGAATGTGAATGACATGGTCTATCAAAGTCCAGGAGGTTTCGAAGCGCCGCAGAAGGGATACTTCTATCAGCGAGCCAGAGAAGCAGATATCCGTCTAGCCAAACGTGTAATTGCAGGTGAAAGAACCTGGCCAGCTACCAATGCTTTGTGGTTCTTCAGACCCGCAGGTGATTGTCCTGCAACCTGGTATAACCAACAAAACACAGGCCGCTTCAAAGCCCATTGCTTCTTTACTCCGACCGGAGAAGATTGCCCGACTGTATTTATCGGCAATTAGAATGGTAACTGTGCAAAGAGAATTACTCAATAAAATGAGTAATTCTCACAGAAAGTAAGAGTGATTTCAATTGTGTCCAAAGGAGTTTATGCTCCGATAAACATTTAGGAGGTTTCATTAAATGATCGTTCAACCTTACCGCCCCGTAACTTATACCATCGGTAGTGTCTCTTCTTCAGGTATGCCAATGTCTTCCGGAATGCCGATGTCATCAGGAATGCAAGGCATGGGCAGCATGCCACCTCAAGTAAGCAGTGGCAGTCCAATGACGCCAGGGGGAGTAGTAGTTCAGAATCCACCACAAACGTTCGAACAATCCTACATCGAAAATATTTTCCGCCTGAATTTAGGAAAAGTAGGTACGTTTTATTTTACTTATGAGAACAACAAAGACTGGAATGCCAAAGTTTACAAGGGTGTGCTGGAAGCGGCAGGCCGTGACCACATTATTATCAGTGACCCTGCGACTGGCCAACGCACCGTCTTACTTATGATTTATTTTGATTATGCTACCTTCGATGAGCCCCTTACTTATCAATACCCAGGTGTAATTGGCAATCCTCCAACGATGAGAAATTGTCGCTAAATGTAATCCATCTTCGATGAGAAGAACTCCAACGCCAAACGGTTAGGAGTTCTTTTTATTTGTGATTAATTTATGGAATAATCTTGATAATCACTGCCCATTTTTTTTCGAAAGGACACGCATGCTTGCGGTTTGCCCCAATATATTAATATAATAAAGTATATATTCAAAAACGTGATTCTAGACTGGAGATGAAACCATTGGGAAATTGATACTGAAAGGAACAAACGGCGAGCATTTTGCCAATACTCTGAAAAAACGAAGGAGGTGGGCCTATCCATCCATGTACGGAAAATGGTGGATAGGAGTATAAATTGAGCGACCCTTTACCCGGTATATTACATGTTGGTCTTATTATTTTGTTGGTATTGTTAAATGGATTTTTTGTTTCAGTCGAATATGCAATGGTGAAAGTGCGAAGTGGTAGAATTGATACCCTGATTGAAGAAGGTAGTAAAAAAGCTTTTAATGCAAAAAGCATTGTCAGCAACCTGGATGGCTATCTCTCAGCCTGTCAGCTCGGCATTACATTGGCTTCACTTGCATTAGGGTGGCTGGGTCAACCAGCTATAGCTAATCTTATAGGACCTTTATTAGGAAGCATAGGTTTAGGAGAAACTGCTGTTAATGTTGTATCTTTGGTTATTGCTCTTATGTTCATTACTATCTTGCATATCGTATTAGGTGAGCTTGCACCTAAGACCATTGCTGTTAACAAGGCTGAATCTGTCCTTTTACTAACAGCAGGACCGATGAATGTATTTTACAAAATCATGTATCCAGTGATATGGATCGTTAATGGGCTGGCGCGTGGTTTACTGCAAATTTTCCGATTAGCCCCGGCTTCAGAGCTGGGAACGGCGCATACGGAAGAAGAAATTCGTATTATCATGCAGGAAAGTAACAAAAGCGGCTTTATCGATAATACTGAAATGGCTTTGGTTGACAATATTTTTGAATTTGTGGATACCATGGCTCGGGAGATCATGATTCCGCGGACAGAGATGATCTGTCTGAATAATCATGTTTCTGCTGAGGAGAACCTTGAGATTGCCTATGATGGCATGAGGACACGTTATCCCGTCTGTGATGGTGATAAGGATCATATTTTAGGCTTCATCCATATAAAGGACTTAATTAAGGATCGCCCGCAAAGTTATCAGAAATTAATTCGTCCAATATTAACCGTGCCGGAATCCATTCAGATTAGCGCTTTGCTGAAAGTTATGCAGCGTGCGAAGACACAAATCGCCATATTGATCGATGAATATGGTGGAACTTCAGGAATGGTGACATTGGAAGATATCATGGAGGAAATTGTTGGAGAAATTCAGGATGAATTTGATGAGGAACGTCCCGGTGTTGAGAAGCTTGGCGAGGATGAACACTCCATTGACGGTTTGATGCTTATTGAAGAGATTAATGATCTTTTGGGTCTTCATATGGAGACTGAGGATTACGATACGATAGGCGGCTGGCTGTATTCTAAATTGGAGGTTAATCCACCTCAAAAAGGGCAATCCGTAGAATTTGATGATCATCTATTTATTGTAGAAGAGACTGAGAATAAGCGAATTTCTCGAATTAAGCTATTGCGGTTACAGTTATTGAATGAAGAAGCTGGAGCTTGATGGAATTATATATTTTTAAAATAAGAGCAGCGTTTCTCCTTTTGGAGTCACGCTGTTTTTTTTGACTATACTGTTTGCCAAAAAGAGATTAATAATTATATAATTTTAAATGTATATGATAAAAACTACATTAGTCCCTAGAGGACAGAAAGGAATTCTCCTTGAGTAAACCTAAAAAAAGTCCAAATGTTCCCCAGTTGAGCAAACAAGAGAAACGACGGGTAGAACAGGAGCAACAGAAGCAGAAAACGAGAATTTTAGTTATTAGTTCAATAGCTGTAGTAGTTATCATTTTTGTTGGATTGTTTATGTTAGCTTCGAAAGATGCAGCAAAGAATGTCTCTACAGGAGAACCGGTAGAATTCAATTACAGTGAGCTACCTAGGATTGGTAATGAGGATGCACCTGTTAAGCTTGTTGAATTTGGCGATTTCAAATGTCCAGCTTGTTCCCAGTTTGCTGGCTCCATGAAACCGAAAATTGTTCAAGATTTTGTCAACGAGGGAAAAGCAGCTCTTTACTTTGTAAATATGGCTTTCGTTGGTCCTGACTCTGAGACAGCTTCACTAGCTGCATTGTCTGTATACCATCAGAATAAGGATGAATTCTGGAAGTTCTATGATGCTGTATATGCGCAGCAAGGGGATGAGAGCGACGAATGGGCCACTGAGGATTTCTTGATAAGCCTTGCTGAAAAAGAGAAATTAGCGATCGATTACGATCTGTTGCGTAAAGACATCCAAGAGAAAACTTATGCAGATGAGCTGAAGAAAGACATTCAGTTGGCAACTGACGCAGGCGTGACAACTACGCCTTCGCTCTACATTAATGGGGTGAAAACGGCTGAACCTTTCGATATTGAAGCGATTACATCTGAAATTAACACCGCCGCAAAAGCAGTGGAGGCAAAGTGACAAAATTCCTATCTTTTTGCAAGCGTAACTGCCTCTATCTGGCCTGGTTTGTCTCTTTGGTTGCTGTAGCTGGTAGCTTGTATTTAAGTGAAGTCTTGAAATATGAACCTTGTAAGCTTTGCTGGTTTCAGCGGATTTTTATGTATCCGCAGTTATTTTTGTTGGGAATTGCCACTTTCCGTGGAGATAAGCGCATCATTCCTTATGTGCTTCCATTAAGTTTGATTGGTGGCAGTATCTCAATCTATCATTATGCGGAACAGAAGATTCCAGCGTTAAGTAAAGTTCTACCTTGTACAATTGTTGTTCCTTGTAATAAAGATTACTTGAACTACTTCGGATTTATTACGATTCCTTTGTTAGCTTTAATCGCTTTTGCTCTAATTAGTCTCCTTCTTTGGTATGGACGTAAGGAAGAAGAAATGATTGAAGTAGATGCAGAGGAGAGCTTAGGATTTTAGTTTTCGCTTTGGAAGTTACAAAAAAGCTGAAAAGGTATTAAAATCACGGGCTAGAGGGATAATTGAAGATAATGAAAGAGAGCATCCAATAAGACGCTATATTTGAGCTTATTGGATGTTTTTTCATTCTTTTTTCATTTTTTTCAACGCTTTACTGTAGGCACTTTGTAGACTAATATTAGACCTTGTGAGAAGTTGAATATGCGCTGAATTTTCTTAGGAAAAACGGGGGAACCAAACTTGGCATTCATGCCAATGGGGTGAATCGGAACCGGGTCGAACAGACCTGTACCGTAGGGCTATAACCACAGCCCGAATCCGCCAGCTAACCTCGTAAGCAAGGTGGGAAAATGACCATGCATAAGCATGCGGATCATTTCCGTATGCTTATTTTTGTGTCTGCATTTATGAAATCCACCGATGAAAACAGCGCACGGAAATTCCGTTTCAGCTCCCAAAGAAAGGAACTGTATCCACCATGGTAAGCAAGGTAAAACGACTATTGATCGGACGTCCGATGAAGTCGAATGAACTCGATCATGAAAAGTTATCCAAGGTTAAAGCACTGGCTGTCCTGTCTTCTGATGCGCTCTCGTCTGTAGCCTACGGAACGGAACAAATACTGATTGTACTGGTGGCTGCCGGGTTTACTGCCATCTGGTATTCCCTGCCAATTGCATTAGCCGTATTGGGCCTGCTGGCCATCCTGATTTTATCCTATCGGCAGACGATTTTTGCTTATCCGCAAGGAGGCGGAGCTTATATCGTAGCCAAGAGCAATCTTGGTATTCCGACAGGGCTGCTCGCTGGGGGTTCATTATTGGTGGATTACATTCTTACCGTAGCGGTTAGTGCCTCGGCAGGGACGGATGCGATCACATCGGCTTTTCCAAGTCTTCATAATCATACTGTTCTCATCGCTGTATCTGTTATCGTTCTATTAACAATCATTAATCTTCGCGGAGTGACTGAATCGGCTTCGTTCATCGCAATTCCAGTGTATTTGTTTGTGGTTTCGATTGTTGTTCTGATTATCTCCGGTATCGTTAAATATGCAATGGGTGGCGCGCATGCGAATGTTCCTGAAATAGGCAGCGCCGTATCTAATGTAAGTTTGTTTCTACTATTAAAAGCGTTTAGCTCTGGTTGTTCAGCCCTAACGGGGGTTGAGGCCGTATCTAATGCGATCCCAAACTTTAAAGCACCGGCTGAGAAGAATGCAGCCAAGACGCTAATGATCATGGGACTTATCCTTGGCTTTATGTTTACCGGAATCACTGTGCTGGCGTATTGGTATGGTATTGTGCCAGATGAAAAGGCTACGGTTGTCTCTCAGATCGCTGAATCGACCTTTGGCCGTGGCGGATTGTACTTTTTCATTCAAGGGATTACAGCAGTGATTTTGTTCTTGGCAGCTAATACAGCATATTCAGCGTTTCCGCTGCTTGCCTTTATGTTTGCAAAAGATAAATATCTGCCACACGCATTTATGGTCCGTGGTGACCGCCTGGGCTTCTCAAACGGCATTATTTTTCTAGGAGTTATGTCTATCATACTTGTGGCTGCATTCCATGGGAATACGGAAGGTTTGATTCCACTTTATGCGGTAGGCGTGTTCATTCCTTTTACCTTATCCCAACTGGGGATGATGGTGCATTGGATCAAAACAAGACCTGCTGGATGGGTGAAAAGATTTGTTGTAAATACCATCGGTATGCTGACTACATTGACGATTACGCTTATATTTATTATTACTAAATTCTCAAGCGTATGGATGGCATTCATTTTCTTACCTGCTGTAATGTTCGTGTTCCACCGTATTCATAAGCACTATTTGAACACTGCGGATCAACTGCGTATATGTCCGGCTACTGATAAACCTATAATTAAAGGAAGTACTGTAGTTGTTCCTGTTGCAGGGGTTACACGTGCTGTATTACATTCCATCAGCTATGCGAAGTCTCTAACAGATAATGTTGTTGCTGTGTATGTAGGCTTTGATGAAGAAGACATTCATAAGATGGAGCAACGGTGGGAGGAATGGAATCCAGGCGTACGCCTGATTGTACTTCGCTCCAGATATCGTAGTATCATTCGTCCGTTAGTGAAGTTTATCGATACGGTTGAGTGGAAGACAGCTGCGACGGATCACATCACGATTCTGATTCCACAGTTTATTACCAAACATTGGTGGCAAGCCGTGCTTCATAATCAGACCAGCTTTTTAATCCGCTCGTATCTAATGAATCAAAAGGACGTTGTAGTAGCGACTGTCCCTTATCATTTAAATAAATAAGTAGAAGATTAAAGATGAGGTTATATCCGGAACGTTCGGAATATAACCTCTTTTGTATTTTATATGAAGGAAATTGTTGCAAATCCACAGAATTTGAAATTTATATGTTGACACAGAGAATGAGAATCAATATCATTTAAAAGTGAAGCAGAGGTAAAGGTCACCTTTGAATATCAAAGCAGTTACATATAGGAGGGTTTTTAATGTTTTGGCTTAACAGAAAAAGATCAGGAAGCATGAAAGTGACAATGAGCGGACTAATAGTGATGACGCTATTACTTTCCGCTTGTGGTAATAATAATGCTGAAAGTTCATCAAATGCAGGAACAGCGCCTACAACAGCTCCTACAGCAGAATCTACAGAGGCACCTGCTGCTCCTAAGACATTAACAGATGCAATGGGCCATGAAGTAACGATTCCGGCTAATCCACAGCGCGTCCTGGGTTCATATTTGGAAGACTCATTGGTAACTCTGGGTGTGACTCCAGTAGCTCAATGGTCAGTTACAAATGGCGTTCAGGATTATCTGGCCACTGAATTGAAGGATGTTCCTACAATTAGTTACGATCTTCCGTTAGAGGCTGTAACCAGCTTTGCTCCGGATCTTATTATCATCCCATCGGAGTCTTCTGTTCAGAACGGGATTTACGATCAGTTGAATAAGATTGCACCCACTTATGTAATTGGGGATGAACTAAATCAAGATTGGCGCAAATCTTTGCTCAAGATTGGTGAGATTTTGAACAAAACCTCTGAAGCAGAAAAAGCCATTAAAGATTATGATGTTAAAGCAGCGGCTGCGAAAGAACAGCTTGCAGGAGCTATTGGACAAGAGTCCGCGGCTATTCTATGGTTGGTGCAAAAAAACTTCTATATTGTAGACGAAACCCGCAGCAGTGGTGCTGTATTATATACAGACCTTGGCGTAAAGCTTCCTAACTTAGTAACAGAGATCCCAGTAGGAACAAGAGCAACTTGGAATCCAATCTCGCTAGAGAAGCTTTCTGAGCTGACTGCAGATCATATTTTCCTTGTAAATAGTGATAAGACTGAGGGTTCGGAGATCTTAGATAGTGCAATTTGGAAGGGCATCCCAGCTGTGAAAGCTGGAAATGTGCATGAAATGAGCTCAACAAGCAGCTGGCTTTACAGTGGTGCGAACGCTGGCAGCAAAATCATTGACGATGTGCTAAAAAGTCTTGTGAAATAAAAGTCGTAATTCACCATGAATGAGACTGATCATTTCGGTGGGGAAGGGCGTGCAGATCAAGTATCTCGTGATACAAAGATCTGCACCATTTTTTTATAAACCAATCCCATAGTACGGAAAAATCGTTCCTGCAATTGTACAACATAAATATTTTTGCGATAATGAGAATGATTGTTGTTATCATATAAACCATTGTAACTATTGAATAAGGAGACAACCCATGGTTTCACCCTCAGATTTCGCAAATCGTATTAACAATGAACCCAAAAAAGCTCTACATACCCGACCGGCAGCTGCCATTGGTATTCTTATTTTTGGACTTGCTGCCATTGCCTTCGGATTGGCACTTTCGGTCTCAGTGGGTGCGGCAGATATCAAGTTAGCTACGGTATGGGAAGCAATATTTCATTTCAATCCAGATTTACAAAAACATCAGGTGATTAGAGAACTGCGATTTCCACGTGCTATTGCTGGCGCCTTAGTCGGTGCTTGCTTCGCAGTAGCAGGGGCTATCATGCAGGGGATGACAAGAAACCCGCTTGCGGATTCAGGGCTGTTAGGCTTGAATGCAGGAGCAGGAGTAGCGCTGGCAATAGTATTTGCTTTTGCACCCTCACTCTCATTCACTTCACTAATGTTGTATTGCTTTATCGGTGCCGCTGTGGCCTCTTTTATCGTATTCGGAATCGGTTCGCTTTCTTTTAATGGCCTGACCCCCTTGCGATTGACACTAGCAGGTTCGGCAGTTAGTGCTTTATTGGTTGCTATTAGTCAGGGAGTAGCTATTCTTTTCAACTTATCTCAGGATATAGCCTTCTGGTTAGCCGGTGGGATGGGTGGAGCTAGCTGGACTCAGATCAAGATTATATTCCCTTGGGTGGCCGTAGCCTTAATTGCAGCGATGATGTTATCACGATCCGTTACATTGCTCAGCTTAGGAAGAGAAGTTGCGGTTGGTCTGGGGCAGCGGACAAGGTTAGTTCAGTTGGCATGTATGATTGTTGTGGTTATCTTAGCTGGAAGTGCGGTTTCAACGGTTGGCCCGATTGCTTTTATAGGACTAATTATTCCACATGTTACACGTTATTTCGTTGGAGTGGACTACCGCTGGATTATACCTTGCTCGGCTGTTCTGGGGAGCTTATTGATTATCTTTGCAGATATTGCCGCAAGAATGATAAATGCACCGTATGAGACACCGCTAGGAGCCTTAATTGCCATCATCGGCGTACCTTTCTTTATTTATTTAGCGAGTAAGCGGAAGGGGGAGCTGTAATGCCCAAAATAACCCTTACTCCAGATGAAAAAGAACGCCGTACACGCGCCCTAACGGTGTTATCGCTCCTTGCTATACTGATCGTCGTGGTGTTTATAGTCAGTATGAATACAGGGTTTATGCGTCTATCCCCACTGGAGGTATTACATACACTGCTGGGTGATGGAACACATCAGCAAAAGCTTATTTTATTTGATTTCAGATTACCCCGCATCGTAATTTCATTGTTAGTTGGAGCGGGCTTTGCAGTATCAGGCTGTATTCTACAAAGTCTCGCACGTAATGCACTCGCCGAACCGGCTACGCTGGGCATAAGTGCTGGTGCAGGTTTTGCTGTAATCATTTTTATCTCGTTCTTTCCGGCTACAACAGCAGCTCCGGTATTTGTCTTGCCTCTCCTAGCGCTTGGTGGGGCTGGCCTGACCGCAGCTTTAATCTATATTCTTGCCTACCGGAAGGCAGATGGTCTGTCTCCTACAAGGCTGATCCTTATCGGGATTGCGGTCGCTGCAGGAATCAATGCTTGCCAGCTTGTATTGGCACTTAGGCTTGATCCTAATAATTATCAATTTGTAGCTACTTGGATCGCCGGGAAAATATGGGGTGGGGATTGGAGATTCGTCCTTGCTTTGCTGCCTTGGATCGCGATTCTGTTACCGTTCGCCTTCTATAAAGCCCGGGTTCTAAATGTATTGAATCTAGGGGACCATACTTCATTAGGTCTAGGAATGCGTGTGGAGAAGGAACGTATTCTCCTTCTGGTAACAGCCGTAGCGCTTGCCGGCTCCTGCGTCGCAGTAAGCGGAGGTATTGGCTTCGTCGGCCTGATAGCACCACACCTGGCTCGCAGGCTCGTGGGACCCCGTCATCAGGTGTTATTACCTGCTAGTGCTTTGACAGGGGCGCTTCTTATGATTACCGCTGATACCATCGGCAGATGGGTGTTGCAACCTGCGGAAGTTCCTACTGGCATTGTGGTTGCGATTATTGGCGCACCTTACTTTTTATATTTACTCGCCAAGTCTAAAGCGTAAATTAGTTCATACTTAGGAGCAAAGCTCCATAAAACTTTTAAGGGAGTTGTAGATCATGTCAGAACGTTTGAATACAGAAGAATTAAGTATTGGGTATGCAGAGGCTACTATAGTTAAAGGATTGAACTTGTCTATCCCTACGGGAAAAATCACCGCACTAGTGGGCGCTAACGGCTCCGGTAAATCTACAATCCTCAAAACGATGGCCCGGATTATGAAGCCGAAGAGTGGCACCGTAATGCTGGACGGCAAATCGATCCATAACTTTTCAACTAAAGAGGTTGCTAGGCAGCTAGCGATTCTACCGCAGAACCCAACGGCTCCTGACGGTCTGACGGTATCTGAGCTGGTCAGCTACGGTCGTTTCCCTCATCAGAAGGGATTTGGCACGATGACCGCTGAGGATCGCAACATCATCTCCAACGCCATCTCTGTTACGGGCATGGAATCTTTTCATGATCGCCCTATTGACCGTCTCTCAGGTGGACAACGTCAACGCGCATGGATCGCTATGGCGTTAGCTCAAGAAACAGATATTTTATTCCTTGACGAGCCTACAACCTTCCTAGATATGGCGCATCAGCTCGAAGTTCTTCAGCTATTGCAAAAGCTGAATGAGGAAGAAGGTCGTACCATCATCATGGTCGTGCATGATTTGAATCATGCTACTCGTTATGCGCAGCATATGGTAGCGATTAAGTCCGGTACTGTGGTTAGCGAAGGCTCACCTACTGAGGTTATGACACCAGATGTATTGCGGGAAGTGTTTGGAATTGAAGCGGATATCGTTCCGGATCCACGTACGGGTGTGCCACTGTGTCTTCCTTACGAGCTTGCTGCCTATAAAGCTGTGTAATTATCATCTAAAATCATACAACGAACAGGCTCCCGTCATTGACAAGGGAGCCTGTTCGTTGTTACAGTTGTGGTTGCCTACAATTTCATAATAACTCTTTAAAATAGATCAAGGACCATCATTTATACATGGTTAAAGGAGCATGAAAACATGAATATTGACAAAATTCAAGATGACCTAGAGCAGCTAATGACTGCAGGAAAAGTGAAAAGTCATGAGAATTTAAAAGATCACGTGTACACTAAAATGGGCGGCAAAGCTGATATTTTGGCTGCACCAGCTACTTATGATGAAATTCAAAAGATCGTTACATATGCAGAACAAAATGGGATAACCCTTACGGTACTTGGGAATGGCTCCAATGTGATTATCCGTGATGGAGGTGTACGTGGGATCGTTCTGCAAACGGCAGGACTGACCGAAATGGGGATTCGCGACAATCTCTTATATGCGCAATGTGGTGCCAAAATAATTGATGTTTCCAGATATGCACTTGATAAGGAGCTTACGGGTCTTGAGTTCGCCTGTGGCATTCCAGGAACAGTTGGTGGAGCGCTCTATATGAACGCAGGTGCTTATGGCGGTGAGATCAAAGATGTCCTGCATAGTGCACTAGCTATAAATAAGAACGGGCAATTGGTAACTCTGCAAGGTGATGAGCTGCAATGGGGTTACAGAAAAAGCGTGTTCGCAAGCGGTGAGTACATTGTACTTGAGGCCAAATTTGCTATGACTTCCGGTGATGTTTTAACGATCAAGGCAAAAATGGATGAACTAACTTATTTACGTGAATCGAAGCAACCGCTTGAGTATCCATCCTGTGGGAGTGTATTTAAGCGGCCTCCAGGCCGTTTTGCAGGTCAGTTAATTCAAGAGAGCGGCTTACAGGGTACAAGAATCGGCGGTGCTGAGGTATCCAAGAAGCATGCGGGATTTATTGTGAATGCAGATAATGCAACAGCCAGTGATTACATCGGGCTAATCCACCATGTAAGAGCGACTGTGAAGGATAAATTCGGTGTAGAGCTGGAAACTGAAGTGGAGATCATTGGAGAAGAATAAATGATAAGCAAAAAGAGCCCGCAATCGCTGTGGGCTCTTTTTGCTTATCATAATCATGTTCGTTTAATCTACTGAAAGGGTGTAATTAGCTCTGTCCGTAGTTATTTCTGCCTTGCGGTCGGCTAAGTCTACGATTTGAAGACCTTCAACAGCTAAATCATAAGTGGATTGTGGCAGGGATACCAGTTCACCATCGGCGTTAAGTGTGCTGCCGAAACCTCTTAATATCAGTGCACTTCCAAGATATTCATCAATAACATCGTCTGCACTCCGGAAATCTACGGACTCTAAATTGAAATGAACTTTATCCAAATCACGAAGTTCTTTCTTTTCAATAGCGATTGTTTCATTCAAATGATTGTTAAGCCAATCCATAAGCTGCTGTATACTTTGTTCCATAAAATGCTCCCACCCTTAGCTCGAAGATTATTATGAATAAGTTACCCTTTTCTTAGGATTTGAATCCTTTTTTTTGCCGCATCTTAATTAACCATATGAATAATTCATGTCATTAAAAAGAAATCCACAATCAAATTGGCATTGGTTTTGAGCTTCCTAATCTCTACATACGCAGGTCTATCCACGTTAATCTGGAGTGATTTGCTGATCTGTATAAGGTAACAGTAAAGAGTAGAACTTGTCAGGAGCGGGCTACCCATGGTATAGTTCAAGACGCAATATGCTTTATGCTTTAAGAAGAAGTCTGCACTAAAGTTGTGCAGGAGAGGTTCGCGAACTCCCTCTATAAAAAACTAAGAATATATTAAACAGTACAAGCGGTTGCTGTCCTTTATCCGGACGTTGCTTCCGTTTCTTCTTAGTGGAGCCAAGTTTTCGAAATCTCGTTCTTCTTTCCATTACCGGCCAAGGCCGAAGGAAAAGAGAGGGGTTTTTTGTCGTGTCAGAAGGAAGATTGAAAGAGGAAATGCAAGAAGTTACTTTGCTTGGTAATCAGGGAACACAGTACAAGTTTGGTTATGATCCAGACATTCTGGAGGTGTTTGATAACAAACATCCCGGACGTGATTATTTTGTTAAATTCAACTGCCCTGAGTTCACTAGCTTGTGTCCTGTAACGGGTCAGCCGGATTTTGCCACGCTGTATATTTCGTATATTCCTGAACAAAAAATGGTGGAATCCAAATCATTAAAGCTGTATCTGTTTAGCTTCCGCAACCATGGTGACTTTCATGAGGACTGTGTCAACATTATTATGAATGAACTGATCTCACTGATGGATCCGCGTTACATTGAGGTATGGGGCAAGTTCACTCCGCGCGGAGGCATTTCAATTGATCCTTATTGCAACTATGGAAGACCGGGTACGAAGTATGAGGCGATGGCGGAACACCGCTTAATCAATCACGACCTCTATCCAGAAAAAGTGGACAACCGCTAAATTCCAACTTGTGATAAGGAGAGATTCATATGAACAAAAAAGCACTCGTCGTATTCAGCGGCGGACAAGATAGCACCACTTGCCTGGTTTGGGCATTGCAGCAGTATGAGGAAGTGCAGGTAGTTACCTTCAACTATAATCAACGTCATGCGGCTGAAATCGAAGTTGCAACAGAGATAGCAGCTAAGTTTAATGTAAAACAGCATATTCTTGATCTGGGGCTGCTTAATCAGCTGGCACCCAATGCACTTACCCGTCAGGATATAGATATCGTGGCTGGGGAAGGGGATGAGCTTCCAAGTACTTTCGTCGATGGACGGAATTTGTTGTTTTTATCTTTTGCCGCTATATTAGCTAAACAACTGGGGTACTCCCATATCGTCACTGGGGTTTGCCAAACGGACTTTAGCGGTTATCCGGACTGCCGTGATGTTTTTGTGAAATCATTGAATGTTACGCTGAACTTATCTATGGACTATGAGTTTGCGATCCACACTCCCCTAATGTGGCTGGATAAAAAAGAAACGTGGAAAATGGCCGATCAACTGGGGTATTTTGATTATGTTCGCGAACACACACTGACCTGTTACAACGGTATTATTGGCAGTGGCTGCGGTACTTGTCCAGCCTGTCTATTGCGTCAGCGTGGTCTTGAGCAATATGAGGCGGAGAGAATGGAGGCCGGTTCTTAATGCTTAACGAGGTTTCAGTCTGCAAAATATTTACGTTCGATGCGGCACACCAGTTAGTGGGACACAAAGGGAAATGCAGCAATCTGCACGGACATACTTATAAGCTCGAAGTAGTGCTTAAGGGCAAACCTATGGCCGCGGAAGGCCACTCGGATGAAGGCTTCGTCATTGATTTTAGCGATATCAAAATGACAGTACAACAAAGCCTTGTAGATCGTTTAGATCACGCTTTTCTTGCTATGGGAAATGAACCTGTGTTAGAGACGTTAACGAATACGGGCTCCAAAGTAGCCTTATTGTCTTTCCGCACCACAGTGGAGAATATGTCTTCATATATTGCCTACAAGCTTAAGCAAGCAGGGTTGCCTTTATACTCGGTAAAGCTATGGGAGACTCCAACCTCTTGGGCAGAGGTGCTGGCTGAAGACGTTCCGGATGAAGGGCCATCCTACCGTTTGTATGGAGGCTGTGACTGTGAGTAAGATTCCTGTAATTGAAATGTTCGGTCCAACTATTCAAGGCGAAGGTGCGGTAATTGGAGTGAAGACGATGTTTGTCCGCACCTATGGCTGCGATTATCGCTGCGGCTGGTGTGACTCCGCTTTTACTTGGGATGGTACGGCTAAGAATAAGGTTCGCATGATGGAAGCAGAAGAAATCATAAATGAATTATTGGCGTTAGCTGGAGATAATTTCGACTGTGTTACGATTTCAGGCGGTAATCCTGCCTTGATTGGTGAAGGAATGGGTACCTTCATCAGTCTGCTTCATGAGCGTGGAATAAAAGCAGCGATAGAAACTCAGGGGAGTAAATGGCAGGATTGGTTCAATGACGTGGATGTGCTGACAATCAGCCCTAAACCCCCAAGCTCAGGAATGACAACGAATTGGGAAATGTTAGATAACATCATGAGTAAGATGGAGAAACTGGGTCGTTCTACGCATAGCTTGAAGGTCGTAGTGTTTGATGATAATGATTTTGATTATGCGAAAAACGTTCACCAGCGATATCCGAATGTGCAGCTCTTTCTGCAGCCTGGTAATGATGATGTCACGGAAGAGGGCAACATTTCTGCTCGACTTCTGGGAAGGCTGGAGTGGTTGTTTAATAAAGTAATCGTGGATTCGGATATGAACAAGGTTCGTGTACTTCCACAGTTGCATGCATTGATCTGGCATAATAAGCGTGGCAAATAAAAGATTGATGAAATCGTCCGGGTATCAGCTTACAGATGCTCGTTTTTTATTTTTAACATTTGTAACTTCTAGTAGGTAGATAGTCTGTCCCAGTTTCTGGTATGATTTTGAAAAAAGCTCTTGGAGGTTATTCATTTGGAACAATCAACAGCATTATTAATTATCGATGTTCAAGAAGCCATGTTCTCCTATGAACTAAAGCTGTACGATGAAGAGGGTGTGATGGACAGGATTGTCTCCCTTCAGCAAAAAGCTCGATTAGCAGGTACTCCTATTGTGTATATTCAACATACCGAAGATGAGGAGTACACAAAAGGTACACCCACTTGGCAGATCAGTCACCGCATCACACCGCAGGAAGGCGAAGTTATCGTTGAGAAGCCTACTTGGGATGCTTTTCACCGAACGGAATTGCAAGATGAACTCCAAAAGCTCGAGATCACGAATCTGGTGATCTGTGGGATGCAAAGTGAATTCTGTCTGGATACGACAATAAGACGCGCATACAGCATGGGATATAAAAGTGTACTGGTTTCAGATGCTCATAGCACCTTTGATAATGGGGTTCTGAGTAGTAGGGAGATCGTTAAGCATCATAATGCGATAATTGGAGGTAGATTCGCCCAGTTACGAGCTGAAAGCGAGGTTCAGTTCTAGATGAATACACCCCAGGCTGCCATGAAGCCTATTCAGCGTTCTCGCCTTAGATTGTTTGCTGGCAAACGATATTTTATTTGGAAAAGATATTTGAAATGGTACACTGGACGAAGCAAAATAGCGAAGCAGCGTACGGATGAAACATTATCTTATGCAGCTATGACTCATGCTACCCCGTTATTAAGAAGTCTTCGGAATGTAGATATGCTGCTTCAATACAATAAAATTACTAACTTACGGCTGGCAATTGCGAAGCTGGATGGACTTGTTGTGCAGCCGGGGGAGACTTTTTCCTACTGGAGAAGTATTGGTAAGCCCACTAAACGAAAAGGGTATCTGGAGGGTATGGTGCTGCATTATGGTGGTTTTCATTCCGGGGTTGGAGGAGGCTTATGCCAGTTGTCTAATCTGATCTATTGGATGGCACTGCACACACCACTTACCGTTATTGAACGGCATCGTCACAGCTATGATGTATTTCCAGATGAACAACGTACACAACCTTTTGGAAGCGGGGCGACCTGTTCTTATAACTATTTGGATCTTCAATTGAAAAATAACACCGCTCAAACGTATCAACTAAAGCTCTGGCTGGACGATAGCCATTTACACGGGGAATGGAGATGCAATGAGCAGGCGCTTTATGATTATGAAGTATACGAAAGTGATCATAGGATTAGTCTAGAGCCTTGGGGCGGATATATACGCAGTAATAAGATCAGTCGAAAAGTATATACCCGATCTGGAGATCTAATTGGAGATGAAGCTGTAACTGATAATTACGCACTGATGATGTATTCTCCGCTTCTTCATGGATAAGAGGTTAGGGCTTAGGGATATAACATAGAAAGGTATGAACGTTATATCTCTAGACCATCTCCAAAGGAGCGGATTAACAGCATGAAAGCACTAACCTACCAAGGGAAGAAAAAAGTGAAAGTTAAAGAAGTAGCTGATCCGAAGCTTGAGAAAAAAGATGACATTCTTGTTCGGATTACCACTACGGCGATTTGTGGCTCGGATCTGCACATTTATAACGGAGAAATTCCAGGTATGCATGATGATTATGTTATTGGTCATGAGCCGATGGGGATTGTTGAGGAAGTGGGACCTGACGTAACTAGAGTCAAAAAAGGTGACCGAGTCATCATCCCCTTTAATGTCGCCTGTGGGCAGTGTTTTTTCTGCCAGCATGAGATGGAGAGCCAATGCGACAATGCTAATGACGCCAAGGACACAGGCGGTTATCTTGGTTATTCCGATACTTATGGCGGTTTTGCTGGCGGACAAGCTGAATTGCTGCGGGTACCTTATGGTAATTTTGGGCCTTTTGTAGTTCCGGAGGATGCAGAAATGGAAGATGAGAAAATTCTTTTCTTATCTGATATTGTGCCTACTGCTTGGTGGGGAGTAGAAAGCGGGGGAGTGAAGCCGGGAGATACGGTCATTGTTCTCGGCTGCGGGCCCGTGGGACTGCTAACTCAAAAGTTTGCCTGGATCAAAGGAGCCTCTAGAGTCATTGCTGTTGACCATATCGGCTACCGATTGCAACATGCGAAGCTGACCAATAATGTTGAAGTTTATAACTTCGAAGAGATCAAGGACATTGGTGCTCATTTGAAGGAGATCACTCATGGGGGCGCAGATGTGGTTATTGACTGTGTGGGTCTAGATGCCAAAATATCTGCCTTGGAGAAAGTGGAAACGGTTCTGAAGCTGCAAGGGGGCTCGCTCAGTGCATTCAGAATGGCCGCGGATATCGTACGTAAATTCGGAACCATCCAGCTTGTAGGGATCTATGGACTTAATTACAATATGTTCCCGCTGGGTCAGCTATTTGAACGAAACATCACATTAAAGATGGGACAAGCGCCGGTGATTCACTATATGCCGTTGCTGTATAAGATGATTAAAGAAAATAAATTTGATCCTACAGATATCATTACGCATCGTCTGCCAATTAGTAAAGCGGAGCATGGCTATGACGTTTTTAGTGAGAAAAAAGAAGATTGCATCAAGGTTGTTCTGAAGCCGTAGCCTTTTAAGAAGCATGAGCTTTCGTCAGAAATGACATTGCTTGTGCTTTTTTTAGTGAAATCTTATGAAAAAAGATGCATTTTTTCACGGTCTGCGTTAAATTAACATAAGTGACTTAAGATATTGAAAGGACGCGTAACATGTGAAACTTAAAAAACCGCCACTTCCGATTCCACTATTAATGTTGATAGGGATTGTGGCCATCTCTTTTTCCGCCATTTTTATTAAATGGTCTGATGCACCTGCATCTATACAAGGCATGTACAGATTATTATTTACCTCACTGCTGATGCTGCCTTTTGCAAGACCCTATAGTGGAGCTGCTTTTGCTCTTCGTAAAAAAGACTGGCTAATGCTCATCCTTTCAGGCGCAATGCTTGCGCTGCATTTTTTGCTATGGATGGGATCATTAAAGTATACTTCGGTAGCTAGTTCAACAATGATCATGGCGCTGGAGCCTGTATTTATTATGCTGGGTGTTTATTTTTTGTATAAGGAAAAGACAGCTCTGTCTGCTATTCTAGGGCTTGGCATTGCAATTGGCGGTGTCGTGTTTATCGGCTGGGGTGATATTGGAATCTCTGCAGATAATCTTAAAGGTGATCTATTATCGGTCGGAGGCACTGTGGCGGTAGCTATACATATGCTGATCGGTCAAAAGCTAGTGGTGCGCATGCCCTCTTATTTATATAGCTTGATTGTCTTCTTGTCAGCCGCTGGCGTGTTCGCCGTATACAATCTGTTCATGGGGATTTCCTTTTTTAATTATCCGGCCAAGGAATGGGGAATCTTTGTATTGTTAGCAGTGGTGCCAACGGTGTTTGGCCATATTTTGTTTAATTGGTTACTACAATATGTATCTGCGACTACGGTTTCAATGAACATTTTAGGAGAACCAGTGGGTGCCAGTATCTTAGCGTATTTACTCTTGGGTGAACAGCTAACAACCTTACAATGGGCAGGTGGGCTGCTCGTTATGATTGGACTCGCAGTATATTTGTACGCGGGAAGAAGGAAAACTATCCGGATGGCTGATGCCATTCAGAATGCTTCATAACAGATATTTTACACATAAAGGGGTAGCAATGGATGGAAGAGCAGAATCAATATTCAAATAATCAGGCAGAAAAAAACGCTGTGCCAACAAGCGAAGAGCTTTGGAACGAAGATACTTATACCGCTTGGGTAACTCGGTTTGGTACACCGCCAGAAGCAGCTGCAAAATTAATAAAGGAACCAAGTGCAAAGCTTTACCCGCTCCTTTCTTTTTTTGGAGAGGTGAAGGGGAAGAAAATGATGAATTTAATGGGCTCAAACGGAATGAAGGCCGTGGCACTCTCATTACTAGGTGCGGAAGTAACGGTTGCTGACTTCTCGGAAGCCAATGCGCGATATGCGGCTGATCTTGCCCAAGAAGCAGGGGTACCACTAACCTATATCGTCTCAGATATTCTTAAGCTGCCAGAAGACGTCCTTGATGGTTCATATGACATCGTCTTCGCGGAGTTAGGAATTGTTCATTACTTTACCAACCTTACACTATTCATGGAAACAGCTCGCCGATTGCTTTCTCCTGGAGGCGTATTTGTACTCCGCGATTTTCATCCGGTAACGACCAAGCTTATTTCCTCGAAGGGATCTACTGCGAAGGTACGCAAACACAAAGTAAACGGAGATTATTTTGACTCATCATTGGAAGAGAAAAAGGTATCCTATTCCAAGTATTTGCCTTCCACAGGTAAACCAGCAGGTGTACAAGAGCATAGTGTTGTGTATTGGCGCCGCTGGACACTCGGAGAAATTGTAACCGCAGCAGCTAATAGCGGACTAGTGATCCGCCAATTAGTAGAAGAACCTAATCTATCTTCCGACGTGTATGATAAGGGAATTCCTAAGACCTTCACATTGGTGGCTGGAAATGGCGCAAGCCTGTAAGAGGGATCGCTGACATGTGATTTTTTAGGATATAACATTTGTGCTGAACTGAGGTGCTCTCGGTTCAGTTTTTTTGTGTGTAAAACATAAAATTTTAAACTTTTTTACGGAGATTATTCCATTACAATGGCAACTTATAGGGAATACAATGATTTTACATTCCGGATTGTAAGCGATTACTTTAAGGGTTAATGCATTCTCAAAGAATTTGAGGTGGATATCAAAATGAACGAAGTGTTGCTTCGTATGGAGGGAATCAACAAGTTTTTCCCAGGTGTTCATGCTTTGAATGAATGTCAATTTGAGCTGAAGCGTGGAGAAGTTCATGCGTTAGTAGGAGAAAATGGCGCTGGCAAGTCTACCCTTATGAAGATTGCGACAGGTGTCTATTCCAAGGATGCTGGTCAAATGTGGTACAAGGGAAATGAAGTGCAAATTGTTAATACCCGTGAAGCACAGGAGCTTGGAATTAGTATCATCCATCAGGAATTGAATTTAATGCCTCATCTTACGGTCGCCCAGAACATTTACATTGGACGAGAGCCGCGAAAAGCTCTGAAATGGTTCGTTGATGATTTAGAGATAAACCGAAAAGTTCAGGTTTTGTTTGATCAAATGAATCTGAAGCTGGATCCCAGAGTTTTGGTATCAGATCTGACAGTTGCTAATCAGCAAATGGTTGAAATCGCTAAAGCCTTGTCTTTCCAAGCCGAGGTATTGATCATGGATGAACCAACCGCCGCGTTAACAGATACAGAAATTAACGAGTTATTTCGAATGATTGAGCAGCTACGAGATAAAGGTGTGGGAATTATTTATATCTCTCACCGCATGGATGAATTGAAGCGAATTACAGACCGCATTACAGTTATGCGCGATGGTTGTTATGTAGATACCGTTCGTACCGATTCAATAACGATTGATCAGATCATCAGCATGATGGTTGGACGTGAATTATATCAAACGTCGAAACCAACGATTGCGAAACAGACTCAGCAAGTTGTCTTAGAAGTTCGGAATCTTTCTAGAGGGCATGCGTTCAAGGATATTAGCTTTCATCTGTATAAAGGTGAGATTTTGGGCTTCGCTGGTTTAATGGGAGCTGGACGTACCGAGGTTGTTCGTGCCGTATTTGGTGCCGATCCCATCGATGAGGGTGAAATTATGCTCCATGGAAAATCGGTTCGTATACGTCAGCCACATCAAGCGGTACAGCATGGTATTGGGTATTTGTCCGAAGACCGTAAACGTTTCGGACTGCTTGTGGATATGGATATCAGCATGAATAATGCGATTGCCTCCTTTTATAAATTCCGTAATTCATTTGGCTGGATGAAGGAGCGGGAGATGCGAAGCTCAGCGGAGCAGCATGTTGAAGCGCTAGCCACCAAAACTCCAAGTGTAGGTCAAAAGGTTAAGTTTCTGTCCGGAGGTAATCAACAGAAAGTGGTCATCGGCAAGTGGTTGACTAGAGACTGTGATGTACTCATCTTCGATGAGCCCACACGAGGTATTGATGTAGGCGCGAAAAGTGAAATTTATAAGCTGCTGGATCAGCTTGCGAGTCAAGGGAAGGCGATCATTATCATTTCTTCAGATCTTCCTGAGATTCTAAGAATGAGCCATCGGATTATCATTATGTGTGAAGGGCGTATAACAGGAGAACTCCCCGCAGAAGAAGCATCGCAGGAGGCGATTATGAAATATGCGACGAAACGTTCATAACTGTTCAAGAGTTAACCGGAGGTGTCAGGACTATGAAGATCGCGGATAAAGAGATTAGTCAGCCAGCGGGTATGAAGCAAACGGGAGGGCAATCCGGATTCAAACAAAAATTATTGGCATTTGCCAGTCTGATCATATTGGTCATCGTATTCTCTTTATCCTCCAGTAACTTTTTTCAATTCTCAAATCTTGTCGGAATTCTAGTTTCTACAGCTGTAATCGGAGTATTAGCGCTTGGAGCTACCTTTGTTATTATTACGGGTGGCATCGACCTCGCTCTGGGTACTGTAATGACATTCTCATCTGTTATGGTTGGAGTCATTATTACCTTCTGGGGTCTGCCCGTCCCGTTAGGTATTGTAGGTGGGATTCTGGCTGGAGCACTGTGCGGCTTTATCAGCGGTTTGATGGTGGCGAAGATGAACATTCCACCCTTCATCGCCACTCTGGCGATTATGATGGTCACCAAAGGCTTGTCGCTTGTCATTACAGGAGCCAAACCCATTTATTTCAACGATGATCCGATCTTCGCCAAGATCGCTATGGGTAAAATGATCCCCGGTATACCCAATACCATCGTTATCTTCTTATTACTCGGTATGATCGCAAGCATAATCTTGTCTAAGACGATTATTGGGCGTTACAACTTCGCGCTTGGCAGTAATGAAGAAGCCACTCGCTTATCAGGTGTGAACACAGTCAAATGGAAGATTATTATCTATTCCATTACAGGAATCTTTAGCGGAATCGCAGGTATCCTGATGGCCTCACGTCTGAATTCAGCTCAGCCATCACTAGGCACTGGCTATGAACTAGAGGCTATTGCGGCAGTGGTCATTGGCGGAACTTCCTTAAGTGGAGGTGTAGGTTCTATTCTAGGCACGATTATTGGCGCACTGATTATGAGTGTGCTGACGAATGGCTTGCAGATTATGTCCGTGGCTCAGGAATGGCGGACGGTTATTGTCGGTGTTGTAATCATCATTGCGGTTTACGCTGATATTCTACGCCGCCGTAAGCAATAAACTTGGTATGATCTCCATCCGGAGTGATATACAAAGCAAATGACGAGGGGGAAGATTCAAATGAAACTACGTCGTAGAGGGTTTATCATGCTTGCCAGTCTATTGTTAGTCACTACTTTGCTGAGTGCATGTAACAACAATGATAGTAACAAGAGTGCATCCGGTTCAGACAAACCATACATTCCAGTCATATCAAAAGGGTTCCAGCATCAATTCTGGCAAGCGGTAAAGCAAGGAGCGGAGAAAGCTGCTAAGGAGTTTGATGTTGAGATTACCTTCGAAGGTCCAGAAAATGAGAGTCAGGTGGATAAACAAATTGAGATGCTGCAAACAGCTCTCGACAAGAAGCCAGCAGCAATTGCGCTAGCCGCACTAGACAGCAAGTCTGCGATTCCTTATCTAGAAAAGGCAAAGGAAAATAAGATTCCGGTCATCGGCTTCGACTCTGGTGTAGACAGTGATATCCCTGTAGCAACAGCAGCGACTAACAATAAAGCAGCAGCTGCTTTGGCCGCAGATAAAATGGCTGAACTGATTGGCAAGAAAGGTAAAGTGGGCCTTGTCATACATGACCAAACGAGCAGCACAGGGCAACAGCGTCGCGATGGCTTCTTGGAACAAATGAAAGCAAAATATCCGGATATTCAAGTGTTAGAGCCGCAATATGGGGGTGGAGATCAGTTAAAGTCCACAGACCTTGCGAAAGCGATGATGCAGGCAAATCCGGATCTGAAAGGAATCTATGGCTCTAACGAAGGTTCTGCTGTAGGTGTGGCTAATGCAGTAAATGAATTGCAAATGAATGGTAAGATCGTAGTCGTCGGCTTTGACTCTGGCAAGCAGTTGATGGATGCTATCCGCAGTGGTGTTGTGGCTGGCGCTGTTACACAAGACCCCATTGGTATTGGCTATCAAGCTGTGAAGGCAGCTGTGCAAGCGATTAAAGGGGAAGCGGTTGAAAAGAACATCGACACGGGGTTCCACTGGTATGATAAAAACAATATGGATTCCGATGAGATCAAACCTCTACTATACAAATAGAGTTTAATAATAGAGGTTGCCTCACGCAGGCGGCCTCTATTATGCTTATGCTGATAAGTTTAAAGTTGTGGAGGTGTTGGATGTATAAGATAATTCTGGTTGATGATGAAGATGAGGTTCGCGAAGGGATCAAACAGAAGATCACATGGAGTAAATATGGGTTTGAGCTGGTTGGTGATTTCGATAATGGCCGAGATGCGCTGGAAGCGATCGAGCAGCATCGGCCTGACGTAATTATTACTGATATTTGTATGCCTTTTATGGATGGACTGGGATTGGCCAGAGCTGTGATGGATAGGTACCGGGATATGAAGGTCATTATCGTCACTGGATATGAAGACTTCGAATATGCGAAGCAGGCGATAACGCTAAAGGTGACTGAGTACTTATTAAAACCGATTAATGCACGTGAGTTTGCTGAATTTCTAAGTAAGATGAAGCAGGATTTAGATGAAGAGCATTTACAGAAAGCGAATTTAGTTAAGCTTCGTATGCAACTTAATCAGAGTCTTCCATTGCTGCGGGAACGATTTTTGGAGCAGCTGGTAACTACTCGAATGAAAAGCGAAGAAATCGAGAATAAATTGAGTTATTTTCATATTCAGTTGCAGGGTCAAGTGTACCTTGCGCTCGTTATAGATATAGAACTGGAGAAACGAAGCCAGAACATAACTTTTGATGCAGAGCTACTGCGTTTCGGCGCCTTTAACATTGTTCAAGAGCAGCTGGAGAAAGAGCAAGACGGAGTGGTATTCCAGACGAGAGATGGAAAAATCGCTGCGATATTATCCGGCAATTCAGAGGCGTTAGAAGTAGCAACGCAGCTTCTCGCAGAGCAAGTCCAGAGTAGCTTAAATAAATATTTGAAGCTGTCATCAACCATAGGCATCGGTAGAAAATATAATACTGTACAACAAATTCCACTATCCTTCCAAGAAGCGGTCTCCTCCATAGAATATCGTTACCTTTTAGGCATAAATAAAGTTATCTCCATACAGGATCTTGAGTTTGGCAAGGGATTGGATCAGGCGCATTTCACCTCATGGGAAAAGCAATTCATATCCGCTTTAAAGACAGGTAAAGCTTCTGCTGTATCGGAAATTCTATTGAAGTGGTTTCAGGAGCTTAAAAGTAATACCTCCTCTATAGAAGGTTGCCGTAGCAGCATCTATCAGCTGCTGGTTTCTTTGATGAACTATGTAGTCGACATCGGCTTCCCAAATACAGTAGTTGTTTCGCATAATATGTTTGCAGAGGTTGCTGCGCTTAAGACTTTAGATGAAGCTAGGAATTATCTGGAGAGGACTTGCCATGAGCTGATACTTAAACTATCGGAACAGAGAACAACGGTTCGGACTTCTCAGATGCAAGCCGCAGAAGCTTATATTCGCGAGAATTATTGTAATGACAGCTTTTCACTCAATGAGCTGTGTAGCCATATTTTTATGAGCATCAGTTATTTCAGTGCAACTTTTAAACAGCATACCGGAGAAACATTTATAGAATATCTGACTCGACTCCGTTTGGAAAAAGCAAAAGAACTCCTTACGGTCACACAGTTGAAGACATATGATATCGCTGCCAGAGTTGGTTATGCTGATCCACAGTATTTTAGTGTTATTTTCAAACGTAATGTAGGAAGCACACCGAAGGAATATCGACACCGGCAGAAGGAGAATCTCTCTCTATGAGATCACAGCGCTTTTTCCGCAGCCGAAGTATTCATACTAATATTGCTGTCTCCTTTTCACTTCTTATCCTCTGCACAACTATTGTCCTGACTTATACTTCCTATCGCCTGTCCTCAGCTGCAGTCAAGGGCAATTCTGTAGCCTACACTTCACAATTAATAGAACAAGTAAAACTGAATATCGAGAATTACATTGGCAATATGGAGAGCATAGCTGCTCTGGTGTTAACTAGCAGTGATCTAGAGAAATATATAAAAGGCTCGAAATTAGATGAAGAAGAGGCGCTTAAGGATAAACTGCTTGCCAGTCATTATCTCCGGTCAGTCGTTCAGTCCCGCTCGGATATTTCCTCTATATTATATGCAGGCTCAGATGGCATGACCGTTTCGGATCGACAGCATGCTGTTTTGAAACCGCTTCCTGAACTAATAGCTCAAGATTGGTATCAAAAAGCTATGAATCAACTAGACGTTGCAGTTTCTTCCTCTCATGTGCAGCACATCTTTCAAGATGAATACCGGTGGGTAGTGTCGATAAGCCGAAAGCTCTCGAATGCGAATGCTGTGACGGAAGCGGATCAACAAGGTGTACTGCTCGTAGATCTCAATTACAGTGTAATTAATAATCTATGTAAACAAATCGAACTGGGAAAACGCGGTTATGTTTTTATCGTCGATCCCGCAGGTAGCCTTGTCTATCATCCACAACAGCAGTTGATCTACTCCCAGCTCAAGTTCGAACAATTGGAGACGGTCCTTGGGATCAAAAATGGATCTGTTACGGTTAACACGGGGAATGACCAGAAACTGTACACTGTGGACACTACCAGCTTTGGCTGGAAAATAGTTGGAGTCACTTATCCGGATGATTTGGTCGCGAACAAGCAACGTATGCAAGGAACCGCCGCCTTATGGGGAGCAATTAGTTTGATTTTTGCTATGGCTATATCGATATTTCTCTCGTACGCACTGACCAAACCGCTGAAGAATTTGGAGCTGAATATGAAAAAAGCGGAACGTGGAGAGTTCGACATACGCGTAGAGATTGAGAGCACGAATGAAATCGGCAAGCTTGCTCGTACGTTTAATCTTATGATCATGAAGATTAAAGAGTTAATGGGGCAGATCGTCTTGGAGCAAGAGATGAAGCGTGTCAGTGAACTGAAGGCGCTGCAAGCGCAGATTAAACCTCACTTTTTGTACAATACACTTGATTCGATTATTTGGATGGCAGAGACAGGAAAGATGGAGGAAGTGGTGGAGATGACTTCATCTCTATCCAAGCTGCTCCGTTCAACAATTGGTGAGGGTGAGGAATTGATTCCGCTGGCCAAAGAATTAGAGCATATTCGGCACTATTTAACGATTCAGAACATGCGTTATCGTAATAAATTCACTTATTCCATAGAGGTACAAGAAGATATCCTAACCTGCAGCATTTTAAAAATGGTACTTCAGCCTTTGGTTGAAAATGCGATCTATCACGGCATAAAACATAATCCTGAGCAAGGGCACATTCTGATCCGGGCAAGACAAGAACAGAACGATATTATCGTACAGATCATTGATGACGGTATTGGGATGGATGAAGAGCAGATGGGTAAGGTACTGCTGCAAAAATCAGATTTCAAGACTGGCAGCGGTGTAGGTGTCGCAAATGTGAACCATCGTGTCCAGCTGTATTTCGGTGTGAAATACGGTTTGTCTTTTACAAGCGAGATGGAGGAAGGAACGACGGCCACTTTACGAATACCTGTAATTTATGAGGAGGAGAGTCAATGAGCGCATTACGGTCAAAAATTGGCCTGTATACTCTGTTGCTGCTCTTCATTGTTACTTTGGGTTCATTAGCCTATCGTATGTTTGCAAATGAGCTTGACGCAAAGGTTAGGACCATTATTTATGTGCCCAAGACTATCGACAGCAGTATTGAATTCTGGGAAGTGATGAAACAAGGTGTGGCAACAGCGGCTAAGGAGTTCGGTGCAGAGGTTCGCACGGTTGGAACGGATACAGAGCTTGATGTAGATCAACAAATAGAACTGCTGGAGCAAGCAATTAAGGAGAAGCCTGACGCCATTATTTTATCTGCTACGGATTATTATCGTCTCATTCCAATCGCGGAAAAGATCAAATCAGCTGGCATTACGCTTATTACTGTAGATTCGGGCTTGAGCGGTGGTGTATCAGAGAGTTTTATTGCTACGGATAATTATGAAGCAGGACGTAAGGCAGGGCAGGAGTTAAGAAAATATATCGATCCAGAGGATAAAGTCGCCATCGTTAACTTTGTACAAGGCTCTGCGACAGCAATAGAGAGGGAAAGAGGAGCTCGTGACGCCCTTTTAGAAAATGGAGTTCATGATGTGCAGCCTACATTATACAGTGATGGTTCCGTGCGAAAAGCGTATCAGTTAACTATTGATTTGCTAAAGGACGAGCCAAATTTAAAGGGAATAATCGGTCTTAATGAACCTTCTACACTAGGTGCTGGGGAGGCGATTATGGATATGGGATTTCAGGACAAAGTGAAATTGTTTGGGTTCGACAATTCTAGCAATGAGGTGAAGCTCCTCGAAAAAGGGATTTTGCTTGGCACGGTCATGCAGAAGCCCTTTAATATGGGGTACTTAGCTGTGAAGACGGCGATTGAAGCTGTTGAGGGTGAGGAAGTGGAACAGATAATAGACACAGGCTCCGTGGTCATCACGAAGGAGAATATGTATTTAAGTGAAAATGAGAAATTAATGTTTCCTTTTATAGAATAAACAAAGGGTAGCTCCTTAAACCATTCGTGGCTTTAGGAGCTACCCTTTGTTTAAGGGGTAAGAGACTCAACAAGGTCAACAAAGGATTGCTGCAACGGTTTTAAAATATGATCTTTACGCCAGCCGAGCACAAACCCACCGCTTTCAGGCAGAATCCCTGGCAGGTTAGCATAGCTAAGCTTGCCTAGCACAATCTCAGCTTTAACCGCCGCTTTAGAACATATGCCAACACAGTCACTCCCGCTAACTAGCTGCTTAATCACTTCTGGAGAATTCAACTCGGATCGGTTCCATAAACGGATTTGATTGAATTGTGCCCATTGATCGGCATACCCTCGTAAACAAGATCCTTGCTCATGCTGAATCCACGGCTCATTGGCAATTAGTTCAGGTGTTAATTTCTCTAGGCCTTCAAATGGATGACCCGGTGCAAAAATTAGGACAGGTTCATCACGGACAATAAGCTGAAAATCAAAAGATTCGTCCTGCCAATCCGAAGTATGTAAAATGGCCATCTGAATATCCCGACTACGGAGACGTTCGCGTAACAAAGCATCGCTTTGAACCGTCAAGGAGTTGTTAATCCCCGGATAGAGTTTCATGAATTGGATTAACACATTAGGTAAAATATAAGTTGCAGGAATAAAACTGGCTTCCAGCTCTAATGTTCCTTTTGAGGGGGAAGAAAATTGTTTGACTGTACGCTCAGCTTCTGCTGTGAGGGAAACGATTTTGAGGGCGTATTGATAAAGGGCTCGCCCAGCATCCGTAAGCAGCACTCTTCCGCTGCGGTAAAGAAATAGAGGGGTTCCGAGCTCAGCCTCCAGATTCTTCATATGAAAAGAAACAGTAGGCTGTTTAAGGCCTAATTCTGCGGCTACATCGGTTACCTTTTTATATTTTTCAATTAGAACTACGATGTTCAATTTCATAATATTCATGACTTTCCTCCACATAATGCTAAGTTGGATTACAAATTATATCTCCATTATAGATTATATCTATACAGATATACACTTTATATTGGTATTTTTTTCGTTCACTTTACAAAGATAAGAAGTTTCTCTAACGAACGAGCTCTAGAATAAGAAGAGTCAGAGGGGCCAAGAAGTCCCGGACAACATATAACATATGCGTTTGATGAACTTTTACAGTAACCATGCATATGGGGGCCAAGCTCCACAACACCATGTTAAAGCTTTCGAAGCCAGTTTGGTATGAACTGATCAGGGAGCCATGCTAACAAACCATTTAGGAGGAGACAAAACAATGCAATTCAAAAAATCTTGGATCATGACTTTGGCTTTAACAAGCGTACTGGCACTATCGGCTTGCGGTAACGGCGGGGCAAACAACACAGGAGGAAACGCTGCAGCAACTAACGAAGGAAGCGGCGGCGCTGAAATAAGTGGTTCGATTCTGGCTTCTGGTTCAACAGCATTACAACCCTTGGTTGAGCTGGTAGCAGAGAATTTCATGGATAAAAACACTGGCGTGGACATTCAAGTTCAAGGCGGTGGCAGTGGTACTGGTCTTACTCAAGTAGCTGAGAAACAAGTAGATATCGGAAACTCTGACGTATTCGCAGAAGAAAAATTAAAAGATGCAGATGCAGAAAAAGCAGCAGCACTCGTAGATCATCAAGTAGCAGTAGTAGCGATAGCAGCAGTAGCTCATCCTGATGCTGGTGTGGATAGCTTAACTAAACAACAACTGGTGGACATTTTCACTGGTAAAATCACTAACTGGTCTGAAGTAGGCGGAGCGGATCAAAAAATCCAAATCATCAACCGTCCAGGCAGCTCCGGTACTCGTGCAACCTTTGAAAGCTTTGCACTTGGAACCAAAACAGAAGATATCCCAGGTTCGATTCAAGAAGATTCCTCCGGTACGGTTAAGAAAATGATCGGTGAAACTCCAGGGGCAATCGGATACCTTGCTCTTTCTTACCTGGATGATTCCATTAAAACACTTAGTCTTGACGGTGTGGAAGCATCTGTTGATAATGTTGTTTCTGGTAAATACCCAGTGTGGGCTTACGAGCATATGTACACAAATGGTGAACCTAACGCGACAGTAAAAGCATTCCTCGACTTTTTCTTAACTGACGAAGTGCAAACTGGTGAAGTTGTTGAACTTGGATACATCCCAGCTGTTAAAATGCAAGTTGTTCGCGACGTTGCAGGAACTGTTACCGCTAAGTAATTAAATTCTAGGCAATGTTATTGATTAGAATCTCAAGTGATTAGAGGCGGATACATCTGCCTCTCTTTTCACTTTAGAAAGAGGGAGCAATTGAGGGTGAAACTAAAGAACTCACGATTCGAAAAACATCATATTGAAGATTTTGTTGGACGTACTTATATGTCCTTCTGTGTATTACTGTTGATAACAATCATTGTATCGATGGTATATTTTGTAGCGTCTAAAGGAATTTCAACCTTCACAAGTGGTAATGCTACAGTTTCTGAATTTTTATTCGGTACAAAGTGGTCGCCAGAAGCGGATACGCCTTCCTTCGGAGCTTTTCCATTTATCTCGGGTTCCTTTCTGGTTACTTTGCTTGCCGCATTGATTGCTAGTCCACTTAGCTTATGCGCTGCGTTATTTATGACTGAGATTGTTCCAGGGTGGGGCAAAAAATTACTTCAACCTGTTATTGAGCTTTTGGCAGGGATTCCTTCGGTAGTATATGGTTTCATCGGATTAAGTGTAATTGTACCGTTTCTACGCAACAACCTGCCGGGCCAAGGCATCGGGGTAGCTGCAGGCGCGCTTGTGCTCTCGGTAATGATTCTTCCGACGATTACAAGCGTGGCTGCAGACGCGCTGGCTTCATTGCCGCAAAACTTAAAAGAATCTTCCTATGCGCTTGGTGCCACCCGGTGGCAGACGATTTCGCGGGTGATTATTCCAACAACCTTTCCTGCCATAATGACAGGGATTGTATTGGGAATGGCTCGTGCTTTCGGTGAAGCACTCGCTGTACAAATGGTTATCGGGAACGCGCCATTCGTACCAAAATCACTCTTTGAGTCAGCTTCTACCTTGACCAGTGTGATCACACTCGGTATGGGGAACACGACCATGGGCTCACCTCACAATAATGCACTGTGGAGTATGGCACTGGTTCTCATGCTGATGACTTTCGTATTTGTCTTCTTTGTGAGAATGCTTGAAAGGAGAAATAAAATTTGAAGCCGAGAACCGTAAATAAAATTGCCACCAGTCTTATTGTATTTTTCGCGATGCTCATCGTTGCCATTCTACTTGGACTTTTGGGATATATCCTCTTTAGAGGCTTAAGCCATATCAGTTGGGATTTTCTTTTCTCCGCACCGCAAAAGATTCGTGCAGGTGGAGGGATCGGACCACAGCTATTTAACTCCTTATTCCTGTTAGTACTGACACTTATTATTACAGTTCCGCTTGGACTGGGTGCCGGTATTTATATGGCGGAATATGCTCGTCCCGGTAAGATTACCGGCTTTATTCGCTTGATTGTTGAAGTATTGTCATCTTTCCCTTCCATCGTAGTCGGCTTGTTTGGTCTATTGCTGATTGTTAACTATTTCAATCTAGGCTTCTCCTTAATCTCCGGTGCATTGGCATTGACGGTCTTTAATCTACCACTGATGGTGCGGATTACGGAGCAAGCTTTTCGTAGTGTTCCAAAACAACAAAAAGAGGCCGGTTTTGCACTAGGATTATCCAAGTGGAAAATTGTTACCTCGGTGTTGTTTCCGGTAGCATTACCTACAATTATTACAGGTACTATCTTGTCCGCTGGCCGTGTCTTTGGGGAAGCAGCTGCGTTGATGTTCACAGCAGGAATGAGTAGCCCTAGATTGGATTTCACCAACTGGAATCCACTTAGTGCGAATTCGCCACTGAATCCCTTCCGTCCAGCGGAAACGCTGGCTGTCCACATTTGGAAGGTCAACAGTGAAGGTCTAGCTCCAGATGCTGCACAGATTGCTGCGGGAGCTTCGGCGGTGCTTGTAATTATGGTGTTAATCTTCAATCTGGCAGCACGTTATTTCGGAAGATTTATTTATCGTAAGCTTACAGCTTCAAAAAGAATGAACTAATCATACAAATTAAAGTAGAGATGTAGGAGGAGTAATCGATGGGAACGTCGGCAACAGCAGTGCGTGAATCTTTTCAAACCGAAGACCTGAGTATTTTTTACGGAACATATGAGGCAGTAAAGGGGATAAGCCTTCCATTTGCTGAAAATACGGTTACTGCACTGATCGGCCCATCCGGCTGCGGTAAATCAACCTTTCTTCGTTCTTTGAACCGGATGAATGACGAAATTTCTGGCTCAAAAACAAAAGGAAGCATCTGGATTGATGGAGTGGATATTAATGCTCCGGGTACGGATGTGATTAAGCTGCGTCAGAAGATCGGGATGGTATGGCAAAAGCCAAATCCGTTCTATAAATCGATTTACGATAACATCGCTTTTGGACCTAAGTATCACGGCATTAAAGGCAAAAAGGCTCTTGATGAGATTGTTGAGAGCAGTCTTCGCAAAGCAGCATTGTGGGATGAGGTAAAGGATCGTTTAAAAGATTCAGCACTTGCACTTTCCGGTGGACAACAGCAGCGCCTTTGTATTGCTAGAGCGTTGTCGGTTAACCCGCAAATTCTGCTCTTGGACGAACCAGCATCAGCTCTAGACCCGGTCTCCACAGGTAAAGTAGAGGAGCTAATCAAGGAGTTGAAAGAAGAGCTTCGCATCGTTATTGTGACACATAATATGCAGCAGGCAGCTCGGATCTCTGATTATACCGCATACTTTTATCTAGGCTCCCTTGTCGAATATGATAAGACGGATAAAGTCTTTACCAATCCAGAGAATCAAATGACGCAAGAATATATCATGGGCCGATTCGGCTGAAGCTGTGAACATCGTTCTTTCGGGAACGGTGTTTTTTTGTGAATTCAAGAGTTAATATGCAGAGAAACAATGACATCCGAAAGTTTCTGCGAAGTATATCGGTTGTTTTTAAATGAAATTAACTGTGATTCGAATGGTTGCCTATTATTTGCAAAAGGCAGAAAGATGCTGTATCATTTGTGATAATGATTATCATTATTGCTATATTAGGGAGTGGATCTTATGACGCAATCTCAGAAGACTCAACAGAATAGTGTGGCCAAAATAATAAAAGAACGACGCTCGATTAAGCTTTTTAAAAAAGATCCACTTCCACAAGGCCTTTTAGAGGAATTATTAAATGTAGCGGTATGGGCACCGAATCATGGTGTGCGTGAGCCGTGGAGATTTATTGCTTTTCAAGGGGAAGGTTCGAAATTCCTAGCTGAATCTGCATTTGCTTTTGTAAAACGTGCTATAGCTGATCCAGAAGTGGCTGCTAAACGTAAAGAATATATCTCGAATATTCCATTAACAGTAATCGTAGTGATGCCTGAAGATCCTCGGCAAAGAGAGTGGGACGAGGATTTTGCAGCAGCGTCCGCACTAGTACAGAACTTCCAGCTCGCAGCTTGGGAACAAGGTGTAGGAACGATTTGGAAGACTGATCCATACATCAACAACCCTGAATTCCGCACTAAAATTGGTGTGAAGCCCGGCGAAAAAATTGTAGCCATGATCCATGCCGGATATCCGGAAACTGTACCTGACAGCCGTCCACGCACAGACGCTTCGGAGCTGCTGAAGATCGTAGACTTCTATCCAGAGAATGGCGTAGTGGAATAAGGAAAGTCGAAGGCATTCGTATATTAAAAGCGGAAAGATCATAAACATCGAAAAAGCGTCGAAATATCAAAAAGATCGAAAGATCAAAAGCATCGAAAGATCAAAAGTATCCTTAGGGATGCTTTTTTTTGTTACTTTGACTAGCGATAGTAGGGGGAGGGCTACTGGGTGCTAGGTGCTGATCACGTTTCGCTGCTGGTTCCTCTGCTGATGTGGCTCAACCTTCTACTTACTTCTTAATGATCTTTACTGACCTCCAGCGGGCTTCATACAGACCTCCTACGGGCTCCCTAGTGATATCCTACTGACCTCCGCATCGGACCGTATTGCAACTATTTGAGCTTTTGGAGTCATTTTGCAGAAGTATCGGACCACATAGCTCTTATAACCATGTAACTGTGCAGAACTGGTGTGGTTATGAGTAAATAGCTGCAACTGGGTCCGATAGCACGTCAATTAGCTGCAAATATACGAAATAAGGACTCCTCAGTCCGATGCAACGGCGAATAAGCGAACTAACCCCAAACTAACCCCAAACTAACCCCAAACTAACCTAAACTAACTAAAGAACCTCATGTTGCGGACTGTATTGCAGCTATTTGAGCTTTTTGAGTCATTTTGTAGAAGTATCGGACCCCATAGCTCTTATTACCTTGTAAAGGCGCAGAATTGGTGTGGTTTTGAGTAAATAGCTGCAATTGAGTCCGATAACCCGCAGAAAACACTCGAATTTGCATAATAAGGTCATCTGAGTCCGAACTATTGGCAAAAGTGTACTTACATACTAGCAAAGGCGGCGAGTTAGGCATCGCAGCTGACTGGCTATGGACTCAGTTACAATCACTCTTCACCATTTGATCCAACGGTGGGGAGAAAGTATTCCTGACGGAGAGGGAATGGAAAATGAAGTCTGGATCCTAAAATGACACGTCGATCCTAAAGTGAAATGTTGATCCCAATAAACAAATGTAATATATAATGTACATAATGACCGATATAGATTACAATGGTGGAAAATGGAATGCATCACAAACATTAAAGGGAGGTTATGGAGTGGGAGAGAACAAAAACATCAAGTTAAAGCTGGCAAGGATCCAAAAGAATCTTTCCCAAGAACAGTTAGCGGAAGTTGTAGGGGTTACACGGCAGACGATCGGCCTGATTGAAGCTGGTAACTATAACCCGACGATTAAGCTGTGCATAGCCATCTGCAAGGCGTTAGATACGTCATTAAACGATATTTTTTGGGAGGATTAGTTGTGAAAGGGCCAAAGATTAAAGACGAACGAATTATCACAGAAATTCAGAAGTTTAGTACGCACGGATTATTGATTGTGTTAGTGGGATTTATGATCAGCCTTTTGGTAAAAGTATTTATCCTGGAATGGGACATCAAATATTGGGTAGATACTTTTGGGATTATGCTGTTAGGTTGCTTGTATGTTACCGTTCGTTGTGTCAAAGATGGGATATACCTGCTGCCGAGTAAGGAAGGAGAACTCAGACGGTTTAAGAAGATTCATTTAATATCGGGTGTTATCAGCACGATTATTTGGGCCACGCTAACATTTTTGCTTGATTTTAGAGAAGCGGGAGAAGTGGATATTAGAAAAAATATATCGAGTACTCTCGTGGGGGCGGTTGTTTTTTTCATAGGGATCACTTGGGCGATGTGGTACATAATTAATAAATCCAACAAAAATGCTGACAAGAACATTGAGAGTTAAATATTAAAGATTAAAGATTAAAGATAACAATCTCTTGCAAAACTAATGTCATTAGTTTATATTTAAGCTAATACCATTAGTTTATCGGAGGGGTAAGGATGAGAGTAACACGTGAAGGTCATTTATTGCAGTTGACTTGGATGCCAAATTTTTTTCCAGTGAATTGTTACATTATTGAGGAAAAGGATGGATTGACTTTAATAGATGCCGCTATGCCATTTAGTCTAAAAGGAATTATGGATACTGAAGCGAAGCTAAATAAGAAGCTTACACGCATAATCTTAACGCATGCGCATGATGATCATATTGGGGCACTGGATGGACTAAAAAAGCAACGTCCAGAGGCTCAGGTGTACATCTCTGAGCGAGATTCGGCATTACTGCGTGGAGATCGTTCACTTCGGGAAGGAGAACCTCAGACCCCTATTAAGGGAGGCGTGCCGAAGAAGATAGCTACCAAGCCAGATGTCCTTCTCCACGAAGGGGATACCATTGGATCATTAACAGCGATTCACACTCCAGGACATACCCCCGGCTCTATGTCTTTCCTTGATTCACGCAGCGGTGCTGTAATCGTTGGGGATGCTCTTCAGACCTTCCGGGGAACTGCGGTGGCTGGAACCATCATCCCCCTGTTTCCTTTTCCAGCAATGGCTACATGGAATAAAGCTCAAGCTTTGAATAGTGCGATTAAGCTTCTAGAGTTATCTCCAGCTTTACTTGCTGTTGGTCACGGCAACTTACTTAAAGCGCCAAAGCAGGAGATGGAGAAAGCCATACGTAAGGCACAAATGATTCAGGATAGGAGTAATTAAATGTCACCTAGAGCAGGATTAGATCGTCACACACTAGTGATTAGAGCAGCAGAAATTGCCGATGATGAAGGTATAGAGGCCGTTACCTTGGCTGCATTAGCAGGTAAACTAGGTGTTCGTTCCCCGTCATTATACAACCATATAAATGGACTGCAGGATTTGCGGACTGGGCTCGCCATTTACGGATTAGAGTTATTATTTACAAGCATGTCGAACGCAGCTGAAGGATTAAATGGAGATGCTGCTGTACACGCAATGGGCCGGGCATATGTGGATTTTGCTAGGAGTAGACCAGGTCTGTATGAGACTACACTACGAGCGCCTGAGCAGGAGAACACGGAGCTTGAAGCGGCTGGTGAGCATATTTTGCAGTTTATAATTCAGGTGATGAAGAGTTATCTATTAGGCGAAGAAGGAGAACTTCATGCCGTAAGGGGATTACGGAGTATCCTGCATGGATTCGCCTCATTGGAGCAAAAGGGTGGATTCGGTATGGCGCTCGATACTAACGAGAGTCTAACCCGCTTGATTAGCACTTTTATAACCGGAATTGGAAATATGAAATCTGATTAAATTAGATCTAGGAGATGATGAACAAATGGGTCAGGAATATGAACAAGGTAGTGTCACCACTTATGGTGAAACAGCAGAGGTTATTGCGAAATTGGGGATTTTACCGCTTGCTGCGCTCATCCCCGGGCACCCGTCTTTAAACGGCTTAACTAAGCCCGAGAATTGGCATACTGGAACAGATTTAGATCCGTGGTCATGGCGTGCGCAGTTTCCAGGTGAGGGCCTTGCAGGATACGGAAAGTTTATTAAGAAAAAGGCTATTTTGGTCTCAAGGGAGTGGTTCCCGGCATTTGTAGCAGCAGCAGGCAGTACCAAATCTATTGAAGAGCGGTATAAGGATGGGTTGGCTAGTAAAGAAGCTGTGACCTTGCTGCAGATTGTTCGTGAACATGAAGGTATTGATACACGTAAACTTCGGGCAGAGGCTGATATGAAGGCAAAAGAAAAGAAAACAGCCTTCGATAACGCGGTTACTGAGCTGCAAGGATCTTTAGATATGGTGATCTCAGGCATCAAGCAACGCCTGAATGATGAAGGTGAAGTAAATGGTTGGAGTAGTACCTCGTTCGAGACGGTCAGTCACTGGATGTCAGATAACGGTTTATCCGCTTTTGAAGGGGATAGAGAAGAGGCCATAGCTTGGATACAATCGAAGATGAACGGGGTATGGTCGCCTACAGCAATAGCTTGGACAAACAAAGCATTCTCATGGAATTAATAAAAACGGTTAATCACTACTCCATAGAGAGTGATTAACCGTAAGCGTTTTCCAATAAAGTTATATCCATCACATTAAGGTTCCAACATAGGCGCCAAGTAAGCAATCAGGAAATACAAGAATCCAAAAAGCAGCATAACATAGGCAGTGTATTTAATAGCATTAGATGCAACAATTCTTGAATCTACCGGTGGTTGAATTTCTAGCTGTTCTTCTTCGATGCTGTCAACTTCTTTGGATACTGGGTCTCTCAACATGATAATCCCCTCCTTGGAAATTCAATCCTTAATTGTATTGTGACATATTTGTGAACGAAAATCAACAATAGTGTGAACAAATATTGAACATTTATTCAAATTTGGGCATTTCACCACCTGAAATGTTATTGTTAAAACAAAAACAACCCGCTTACTCTCTAATTAGAGAGCTAAGCGGGTTGTTTGAAGTTGGTTCTATCTAGGATCTAACGGGTGTTGTTTAAGCCTTAAGCCCAATCCCCATTACGGAAGATAGGTACTGTTGTTCCATCATCGTTAATTCCGTCAATATTCATTTCAGGAGAGCCCATCATAAAGTCAACATGGGTATGGCTTTGATTCATTCCTTTTTCCAACAGCTGTTCCTTAGTCATCGTAATTCCTTCTTGAATTGTGAAGGCATAAGCTGCACCTAAAGCCAAATGACAGGAGGCATTCTCATCATACAACGTAGTGTAATAAAGAATACCGCTCTCAGAAATCGGAGAGTGGAAAGGTACCAAAGCAACTTCGCCAAGATAGGAAGAGCCTTCATCCAGCGCGATTAGTGATGCCAAAGTTTCAGCGCCTTCTTCAGCAGTAAAATCAATCACTTTACCGTTCTCAAAGGTCAGCGTGAAGTTATTGATTAGATTGCCGCCGTAGCTAAGTGGCTTAGTGCTGCTCACTTTACCATTAATACCAGACTTCAAAGGGGCAGTAAACACTTCTTCCGTAGGAATATTGGCTAAGAAAGGGACGCCCTTACCGTTCACAGCTCCTGCCTGACACCAGATGTGTCCTTCCGGCAACTCAATAGTTAAATCTGTACCAGGTGCTGTATAGTGCAGCTTGCGAAACTTACTTTCATTCAAGGAAGCGCAACGAGTTTTGAGTCCATCTAAATGGCGGCTCCATGCTTCAATAGGATCGTCCTGATCCGCACGTGTGGCTTTAAAGATGGCATCCCATAACAGTTCAACCTGCTGCTCGGATGGAGCATCAGGGAACACTTTTTCCGCCCAAGAGGCTGATGGGAAGGCAAGACCGCTCCAGCTCGCATGATTTCCCATTAAGTACTCACGATATGGCGCTAGGGTCTGCCCAGAGATACGCTGATTATCGGCAATTCTTCCAGGTTCAACGCCTTTTAAAAGATCCGGGTCAGCAGAGATAATGGTTAGAAATGCGGCTCCCTTTTTAGCAAGATCCTCTAATTCATCGGCTTGCCACTGCGGCGGCTCCAGGAAGGAATCGGATGGAGCAAGATCATATCGTGTACGTAATACAACTTCATCACTATAATTCACCTTTACAAGTCTCGCGCCGGCTTCATAGGCTTTACGAACCACAAGTCGCACAAGCTCTGCGGATACAATATCTGCATTCACAACGAGTGTCTGACCCGGTTGAATATTAACGCCAATCTTCACGGCCAGCAATGCGTAATTCTCCAGCTTTTGCTTGAAATCCAACATAGTTTCTATTCCTCCCAATATCCTGTATCTCTTGTGTGCTTAAATTAGAACGCCCAGTTTCCATTCAGGAAGACAGGTTCTTCAGTTCCATCAGCAGTTATCCCGTAAATGTTCATCTCAGCTGACCCGATCATGAAATCCACATGGGTTACACTATTGTTGAGGCCATGCTCAATTAACTGCTCTGGATTCATATCTTTACCGCCTTCTAAACAGAAGGCATAAGCCATACCTATAGCAAGGTGATTAGAAGCATTTTCGTCAAACAATGTGTTGTAATAAAGAATGTTGGATTCAGAAATAGGGGATTTATGAGGAACCAAGGCAACTTCCCCTAAGTATTTCGCTCCTTCATCCATACTAATGAGGTGCTCTAGCGCTTCTTGACCTTGCTCAGCAGTAACACTTACAATACGGCCGTTCTCAAAGCTAATAGAGAAGCCATCGATGATGTTGCCGCCATGACTAAGTGGCTTTGTGCTTCTTACAGTGCCATTAACACCAGTTTTTAGTGGTGCAGTGAAGACTTCTTCGGTAGGCATATTGGCTACAAAAGAATGACCTTTTGCATTAATGCTGTCTCCTTGTGCCCAGATATGGCCTTCAGGAAGCTCGATGCTAAGGTCAGTGCCAGGTGCTATGTAATGCAGCTTTTTATATTTTTTTGCATTGAGTACATTTGCTTTTTGTTCTAAGGTGTCGAGATGCTCCTGCCATGCAGCTACTGGATCTTCACGGTCAAGACGCACGGTGTGGAAAATGGCTTCCCAGAGTTTATCTACACGTTCTTCGGCTGGAACCTCAGGGAACACTTTATCCGCCCAAGCTTGACAAGGAACAGCTACAATACTCCAGCTAACTTTGTCGGACATTTGCATTTCACGATATTTGGTGAGGGCAGCTCCACGTACTTTTTGAAAATTGGAGATACGTACTGGATCAATACCTTTAAGTGCATCAGGATCTTCAGCGATCACGTTAAGGATAGCCGCACCTTTTTCGGCGAATTCAGTCATTTCACCTGCGTACCAAGTAGGAGGCTGAGTGAATACCTCTGGCGCAGCGTGTTCAAACTGTTGGCGTGTAATGCTCGCATCACTCCAGTTCACCTTAACTAAACTTGCTCCGATGGCATATGCCTTAGCGGTAATTAGACGTACGAAATCAGCGGCAAGAATCGGTGCATTCACCACTAGAATTTGCCCGGGTTGAACATTAACACCTATTTGTACAGCTAAATCTGCATATTTACTAAGCTTAGCCTGAAAATCAGTCATTGTAATTTCCTCCATTTACTAATAGTTTAGTACTTTACAAGCATTGTACTAAATTATTAACCGCCGGATGAAAAAAGTCAATTACGTGGAATTTACAGAGCAAAGAGAAGGAATTACAATCATTTCAATGATATACTGAAAGGGTAGCTGATTTGATGATAGGAAGGAAGATAAGTGGATGAATTTAGAGATCGTAAGTGCTGAAATGAGCCGTAAAGAAGATAAAAGTTATGTAGGGAGGACTGTATTCACTCTCGAAAATCATAAGGCTCCATATGAAATTACTTTCTTCAGTACAAGAGGAACGGAATGGGATTACAGTCTAAGCTTTGCGGGTGAGCCTGGGAGCGAGGAACAGTTCTTAGAAACGGATGCATTGCTGGAGAATGACGATGATGTGTACAATCAGTTGCTGGATGCGGCACTTGATCAACAAGAAATCGTGGAAGAATAATACTATTATTGATATGACGCCAGCGGCATTATCTGGTAGCCGCTGGCCATATCATGACTATCCAATCGTTATCTTACCTTCTGGGTAACGATACAGTTCTTTACTACCTTTTGGTTTCAAAGCATAAGCAAGTGTAAGTGGTCCGGTCCGGCCCATAAACATCAGGATAATCACTAGAACCTTTCCTGCCGTAGTCAGTTCCGGAGTAAGGCCCATAGATAAGCCTGAGGTTCCAAAAGCAGATACAGCTTCAAAAAGTACAGTTAGAAATTCAGCGCTCTCGGTCAAGGATAATAACATCGTAGCGATGACAAGCAGCATAAGAGACATTAATGTGATGGTAAGGGCTCTATATACATTTTCTTTAGCGATCCGGTGGCGAAACATTACAATATCTTCTTTCCCCCGTAATCGTGCAGCTACCGCAGTAACCAGTACGGCGAATGTAGTGATCTTAATTCCTCCACCCGTCGACCCAGGTGCAGCACCGATAAACATCAATAGAATCATCAGAAATTGTGTGGATTGCCGTAAAAGTGGAACTTCAATGGTGGTGACACCACCAGATCGCGGAGTTACCGCTTGTAAAAAGGTCGCCCAAAACTTTCCGCTTGCACTCAAGGGCTTCAGCGTAGAATTATACTCCAGTAGGAAAAACAGCCCCGCACCAATAATAATCAATATAAGAGAAGTCCAAAGAACAACCTTTGAATGAAGAGTGAGTCTTCTGCGTTTAGGAAAGTCCATAAGATCAGACAGAACGATAAAACCAATCCCTCCAAGAAATATAAGGCTCATTGAGGTGAAGTTAACAATGGGATCATTTACAAAACGAGTAAGTCCGCTAAAAGGCCCATGAATATCACCGAAGAGATCAAAGCCTGCATTATTAAAGATAGATATACTGTGAAAAATCCCATAATATGCTGCTTTCCCAAAGGGCATATCCATCATAAACCTTCCAGCAAACAACACGGCACCCGACAGCTGAATAACAAGAGAATAGATCAGGACCCTACGGATTAAGAGTACAATTCCCTGCATCGAATTTTGGTTCATAGATTCTTGCAAAAGGATTCGCTCTTTCAAGGATATCCGTTTATTAAGGACCAAGGTAATCAAAGTAGCCATCGTTACAAAGCCTAATCCTCCGATTTGAAATAAAATGAGTAGAACAACTTGTCCGAAGGTAGTTAGCTGAGTTCCCGTATCAATGACTGCAAGACCTGTAACACATGTGGCTGAAGTCGCCATAAACAAGGCATCGATAAAGGATATTTGTCCGGATGTTGAGGAGACCGGGAGACTAAGCAGAAAAGTCCCGGCAGTGATAAGGATTAAGAATCCTAGTGATAAAACTTTGGGCGGGGTCATTTTAAAACCACCGAAGTTCAGGTTAGCCAATGTAATTCTCCTGACGTACGTGATATTGGAGTAATGCTCACAGAATTATAACACAACTTACCAGCCCTTCCCTAAATGGAGGGAGGTAATTGACATATTTTATCGAATTATTCTAGAATAACACCCTATCCGTCAACTTTAAAGAGGAGGCTTTCTTAATGATGATAAGTCCGATTCTGAATCAGATTGGTGCTGTTTTTATTCCGGTAAAGGATATTGAGAAATCTAAACAATGGTATTGCCAATTGCTTGGACTGCCACTAGATGGAGAGGTATTATTCGGCCATTTATATGTAGTCCCTATGCAGGGACCGGGCATCGTTTTGGACAGTAAGATTTACACCGCTGAATCTGTTCTAAACATCCCTTCGTTTCATCTAAACACCGAGGACATTGATGCTGCTTATGATTATGTAAAGGCCAACGGAGGAGAGATTCTGACGGATATCGAACATGATCATTGGTTTAATTTTAAAGATCCCGATGGAAATGTGATTATGGTCTGTCGTTGTTAAGCGTTATATAGAAGGGAGTAGACGAATGATAAGAGAAGCTGTGCCCAAAGACGCTATCAATATTGAAGAACTATACCGGATTTTGCTGCCTGAGCATCCAGCTATTCATGTATCCCCTGAGCGACTGAAGCAGATAGCAGATCATCCGGATAGTTTTCTTTATGTGTACGAAGAACAAGGAATAATTGTCGGGTCGTTACATCTTCATTTTTGTATGGATGCTTTGTGTGACGATAGGCCCTTTGCTGTTATAGAAAGAGTTATTGTGGCTGAAAAAGTACGAGGAAAAGGGTATGGCGCAATGCTAATGAGACATGCCGAGAATGTAGCAATCTCCAAGGGAGCCCTTAAGATTATGTTAGCAAGTGCTGCAAAGAGAGAAGAAGCGCATCGTTTTTACGAGCATCTAGGTTATGATGGCAGCTCCAGCAAGTTGTTCAAGAAGTATTTATAGTTATTTACGATTGGAAGTGATGATATGATGGTTACACTTAGAGAACTGGTGCCGGAGGATGCAGGTGAATTGCTTCGACTTCAGCATCAGTTAGACCAGGAGTCCAAATTTATGTTATTGGAACCGGATGAAAGACAAGCTAGTCTTTGTCAGGTCAAAGAAATGATCGAAAGCTTTCTGGTAGCAGAAACTTCAATTCTTATAGGGGCAGAGGTTGACAATCATTTGGCAGGTTACTTGTCTGTTAGAGGTGGAAGTGTTAGACGTAATAGACATAGCGCGTACATAGTGATTGGGATTCAGAAACAATATCAGGGGAATGGGATTGGAGCTGGCCTGTTCCGTGAGATGGACATCTGGGCTATGAACAATGGGATTGTTCGTCTTGAGTTATCCGTCATGACCCATAATCAAGCTGCTTTGGCGCTATATATCAAGAACGGGTTTGAAATCGAAGGGACGAAGCGGAAATCTCTTATTATCGATGGTGAGTGGGTGGACGAATATTATATGAGCAAAATTCTCCCAAAAGAAAAAAGGATAGAGGATCAGATTTAATCTGATGACCCTATCCTTTTTTTTATGAATAAAGGTTATGATTTCGTAATTTATGATGATTCAGTGTTGCTTGATTGTTCGATAACAACTTCAACCTTGCGGACACGGTATCTGTTCATCTCGCGGATGGTCAATGTTACATGGTCACGAACAATACTTTTGCCAATGGCTGGATCGGTAATATGACTGTATACCCAACCTCCAACTGTGGTCACTTCTTCATCTTCGAAATCAAGCCCTGTAAGATCCTTGACCTCTAACAGAGATACCTTACCATCGAATAGATAGTTAGTATCGCTTATTTTTTCGACTTCTCTGCGTTCATCACCGTCAAACTCGTCACGGATTTCACCAACGATTTCTTCCAAAATATCTTCAATCGTGATGAGACCGGATGTTCCACCATATTCATCAAGCAGCAAGGCAATATGCACACGCTCCAACTGCATACGAGTTAGAAGATTCTTGACTGGTGTCACCTCAGATACTGTCAGTACGGGTTGAATTAAGCTGTGGAAATCAAAATCAGGATTGTTATCATACTGCAAATAGAGCTGTTTCGTGTTGATCATTCCGATAATATTATCCTTGCTGCCTTGTGCCACAGGGAAACGAGTATATTGCTCCTTGCGGATAATTTCGAAATTTTCTTTCAACGAATGATTGGTAAAAAGACATACCATATCGGTTCGCGGAACCATGATTTCTTTGGCGAGCATCTCATCAAAAGTAAAGATTCGGTTAACATAGCCATATTCGGCTTTATTGATTTTCCCACTTTCGTAACTCTCGGACAAGATCAAACGAATCTCATCTTCACTATGCGCGTCTCCATGCTCACTAGCTGGTTTCATCCCAAAAAGTCGAACAAGCATATTAGCGGAACCGTTCATGAACCAAATGAGAGGGTACAAAATTCTGTAGAACCAAATAATCAGCGGTGAAGTAATTTGACCGATTTTTTCCGGAATGTTTATAGCTGCCGTCTTCGGAGCAAGTTCTCCGACAACGACGTGTAAGAATGTTGCAATGATGAATGCGAGTAAAAACGCAAGAGGGTGACTCACACTAGAACTGATATTGGCCCAGTCGAAAATAGGAAGCAATAACTGTTCGAATGCAGGCTCTGCCAGTGCACCAATACCCAGCGCAGTGATAGTAATCCCGAGCTGACAAGCGGATAAATAGCCATCGAGATTAGCGGATACCTTCTGTACTGCTAAGGCATTCTTCTTTCCGTCAAGCACCATTTGACTGATCTGGCTACCTCTAAGTCTCACCAATGCAAATTCTGTTGCTACAAAAAAAGCGGTTAAAATAATCAAAATAACCACCAACGTCAAACTAAGTCCTATACCCATATAATCTTTACCATCCCTTTCGTTCCTAAAATAGGTTATACTCATTATTATGAGTTCTTATGAACTATTCTACGAACTTTTCAGTGAAATATCAAATGGTGGAGGGAAACAGATATGGAATCATTTGCATTGACTCGTGTGGAGATGTCCAGTCTACTGCTCTCATTGACCGGATTGTCAGACCGGAAACCGCTGAATATCCTCCAAGAGGCATGGGCAAAGTTTCACCGTGAAGAATTACAAAAGGGGACTTCGTTACCCGCTTTTTTATCAACCAATGTTCCACCCATATTACAAAAGATCATTAAAGGCGGCCATGTAAAAGGCTTTTCACTTGGTGAAATTGCTTCATTGGGCCATCTTATAGAGTATTCCACATTGACCGTCACAGCTATGCAAAATTGGGTCAAGCGCGACTTCAAGGAATATCTCGGTTCGCCTAAAGAAGGAAAGAAATATTCGGTTAATCAGGCGGCGCTTTTGTTTATTATTGATGATCTCAAATCAGCCCTTAACTTTGAAAGTATTCGCCAATTGTTCCAGCTAATGTTCCTAAAGCCGGATCGCGATGATGATGATCTAATTGAACCGGCCAAGCTGTATTACGCATATGCAGGGCTTTTTGAGGAGATCAAAAGCAGTCCATCGATTCAGACGCAATGTAAAGTAGATCAAGTGTTGCACAAGGAGTTCTCTTGGAAAGAAGATACCTCGTTAAAAAACTCTATAGATCGTGTAATTAACCGGCTGACACATTTGTCGAGAGCGCAGAGAGAATCCGTTCGTAATATGCTGCTTATCGCTACAATTTCTGTGCAGACCTGTTATTTTCAATCGCTGGCTAGGCAATACTTTAATGCTGCTTTATTTCTTGATTTTTGAGCACTTCAATTTTAAAATGTATAAGTGAAACAATCAAAAGTAAGTTTTATTAGTTAGCAGGTTGAAATAAGGGGGCTTCGAAGTGAATCAAATGACACTGCTGCGGAATCCGAAACAAAGGAAATTACTCTTCAGCGCTGGCTTGAGCTGGATGTTCGATGCGATGGACGTCGGAATGATTTCTTTTGTTGTAGCAGCTTTAGCTAAGGATTGGAATCTGGGACCGGAGCAGATCGGTATATTGACTAGTATTAATTCCGTCGGTATGGCTGTAGGTGCTGCAGCGGCAGGGATATTAGCAGACCGCTTTGGTCGTAAACCGGTATTGCTGTGGACACTCCTTATTTTCTCGGCGGCAAGCGGATTATCTGCATTTGCAACAGGCTTTGCGATCCTCTGTGTGCTTCGTTTTATTGCTGGGTTTGGTCTTGGCGGAGAGCTGCCTGTCGCTTCTACCTTGGTCTCAGAGAGCATGCCTGCTCAGGAGAGAGGCCGTGCGGTTGTGCTTTTGGAGAGCTTTTGGGCAGTCGGTTGGATTGCATCTGCATTAATCGCGTTCTTCATTATCCCTGATTATGGCTGGCGTATAGCTTTCGGAATTGGGGCTGTACCTGCACTCTACGCTTTATATCTAAGACGGGCGATTGATGATTCACCGAAATTTGCTGAGATTAAAAAGGCACCCGTTTCCTTAAAGAAACGAATCGCTACCGTATGGTCGCCAGAATATCGCCGTTCTACAATTATGTTGTGGATTTTATGGTTTACGGTGGTGTTCTCGTATTATGGCATGTTTCTATGGCTGCCTACAGTTATGGTACTTAAAGGCTTCAGCTTGGTCAAAAGCTTCGAGTATGTGCTTATTATGACGCTCGCTCAGCTGCCTGGATATTTTACTGCCGCTTACTTTATTGAAAAGTTCGGACGTAAATTTGTCCTAGTCATCTATATGCTGTTCACTGCGGTTAGCGCTGCATGGTTCGGAAATGCGACTACTGAAGGAATGCTGATGGCTGCCGGAATTTGTTTATCCTTCTTCAATCTTGGCGCTTGGGGTGGCATGTACGCTTATACGCCAGAGCTGTACCCAACGGCTATTCGTTCCACAGGTGCTGGTTTAGCAACGTCCTTTGGCCGGATTGGGGGCATTATCGCACCTTTGCTGGTAGGGGTTCTAGTAGGTAAATCTATGGCGATTGGCTCGATCTTTATGTTATTTTTTGTAACGATTGTTATCGGTGCATTAGCGGTATTGTTCCTTGGCAAAGAAACAAAGGGAACCGAGCTTCTCTAAAGTGTGATTCTGCATTACATACTTGATGTTAATCTATCAACAATGCTAAAATATCAAGGAGAAACGATGTTGTCGTCCTGTATGGATGACCACTACTATTACGTAAGAACAAAACGGTTCCTTCACAGTTGTGAACAGGACCGTTTTTTTACATTAATCCTTATTTATAAGGACGGAGCGATCGCACATGAGTAATGATAGGAAGCAGCCGCATTTCACAGAATTAGTCTGGGAAAGTACGGAACAAAATGTACCGATTCCGCCGCGAAATTCCCCTGAACCGCTGTTGTCTAAGTCATCTTCAACGAATAGAGGCAAAACGAATTCATCCCCTGAACCATCATTACAGCTGCAGCTTTGGGATACAGAGATGGAAACACCGGAGCCTGTGACTACCACCGAAGGGCAGTTCGTAACAAGAGCGAAGGAATTGGTTGATAAAACTGAGGATTCAGCGCTATTTGTTCCTTTTAAGAGTTACTGGCCTACATATGGCCATATGACAGGCACGCAGAGCAGATGGTATTTCTATTGGCGGAATGAAGTTAGACAAGGCAGATATCTGAAAACAGATCTTTCTTATATTTTTCTGCATGTATATGAGCTTATTAATGGTGTGGGGTGGACTGATCCTTATGATGGCTATAGGCAGCTAAATCAGATCTGGGAAGCTTACCGGGAAAGTTATAAACGCTTGGATCAATATCTTGGCGGCTGGATCGCGGACTTCTCTTTTGTACATCACTTGGATGTCCCGCTTTCTATCATTGTGGCTCGTTCACGTGGTCTTGCAGGAGATCTGGCGGAACTTGAATTAATGAGAGGCTTGACCGCAGCGCCTGAGCAACTAACCTTTGCAGTATTAACGGCAATGTCGGACTATGATATTAGTAAATCCAAGTTCTACATCGGAGAAGGCAAAGAAGCTCTTGAACAATACATTCCGCAGGTCGTGGCGTTAATCAATGCTTATGTCACCCGGAAACACGGCTCCAATCTAGTTGAAATGTTTCCACCTGGACCAGCGGTGATGCGGGAGCGTTATTTATTCCGAAGTGCCGTATATGACATTTCATTATATGGCTATTCTGTTCTTATACCGGTTGTACGTATTAGTAAATCTCCACCACTTCGCAGTCTGATTACCAGGCTATTTCGTCTGACTGAGAATAAACTACGGGAACTGATGGGCTACCGCGGACGACTTAAAGGTGTTAATGTGGATGCCGATATGGACGATTTGATCACTCGTTTTCTAAAGCGTGAGTACCTTAAAGAGACGCAGGAAGACAAGGGACCGGCAGTCGTCATAGATCCGGAGAAGCTAGAACGCCTGCAAAGTGATTCTGAAATTGTACGGACGATGCTTACGGTTGAGAATATGGACGAGCAGGAAGATTACGAGGATAGCGAGATCGATGTAACTATCGATGAAATCGGTCCAATAAAAGACAGCAAGGAAGAATTGTTGCCTGTAGATGTGATTGAAGAAGCTCAAGTGGTTAACATAGGGTCGGAGGCAGAACAGTTTGCCAATGCTTTAAATCCACTACAACGGGAAGCACTGCTTGCTCTTTTGGATGAGGATGGAAGTCAATCTATGCTGAAGCTGGCTGCTGCCAATGGCACGATGTCAGAGCTTTTAATTGATGAGATTAATGAAATCGCAATGAATATTCTCGGTGATCTGATCATTGAGGGGGAAGACATTGTTGAGGAATATATCTCTATGCTGCGCAATATTTAATGAGGTGAACTTTGGATGAGTGAATTAAAAATACCTAAACGAATGACAACTGCGCTAGTCAATTCGTTGACGGCTGGTGTTGTTCCGCGTATCGGACTAGAGCATATAGCCGTTGGCCGCCGGCCGGAGATTGAAGCCATATTAAGAGATATGGAGAACATTGCAGAGGGTGGGGCAGCTTTTAAGCTGATTACAGGCAAATTCGGCAGCGGCAAAAGCTTTCTGCTTCAGATGATCCGTAATTACGCTATGGATCGTGATTTTGTAGTAGCAGATGCTGACCTCTCCCCTGAGCGCAGATTAGTGGGAACCAAAGGACAAGGCCTAGCGACTTACCGGGAGCTAATGAGCCATTTATCGACCCGCACACGTCCAGATGGTGGAGCGTTGGAGATCATCCTGCAAAAATGGATTATTACGCTACAGCAGTCCGTGATGCAGGAGAAGGAATATGGACCTGATCACCCTCAGCTTGGTGAAGAAGTAGAGAAGCGAATTTACGCTGTAGCCTCTGAAATGCGTGGTTTGGTACATGGTTTTGATTTTGCCAAAGTACTCGCCTCTTATTGGAATGCACACAAGCTGGCTGATGATGACCAGAAACAGGATTCGCTTCGCTGGTTGCGTGGAGAATTTGCAACTCGGACAGAAGCCCGCAAAGCGCTTGGAGTTGGCGTGATTATTGATGATGATAATTGGTATGACTATATGAAGCTTTGGGCGGAATTTACCGCGGCTATTGGCTATAAAGGTCTGCTGCTGTTTATTGATGAAGGTGTCAATCTCTATAAAATTACGAACAGTATTTCCCGCCAGAGCAACTATGAAAAGCTGCTTACCATGTTCAATGATACGATGCAGGGGAAGGCAGAGAACCTTGGGATTTTTATAGGGGGAACACCGCAATTTGTGGAAGATGGACGGCGCGGATTATTTAGTTATGAGGCACTGCGATCGAGATTGGTTGCAGGCCGGTACGGGGCGGCGGGTCTGAACAATTATACTGGACCTATCATTGCACTGGACATGTTATCACACGAGGAAATTCTGGTACTGCTGCAAAAGCTTAAAGGGATTCACGCCCTACATTATGGTTATGAAGCGCGTTTATCACAGGAACAATTGGTTCATTTTATGGAGGAAGCGGTTGGAAGATTAGGGGCTGAGGAACTCTTGACTCCACGGGAGGTAGTTCGTGATTTCATGGATCTGCTGCATACGCTCCACCAGCATCCGGAGATTACTTTTGAACAGCTAGTGGGCGAAAAAACAGCTAAGCCAGCTGAGACCGAGCAAAATGAACTGGATGGGTTCTTAGCGGAGTTTGAATTATGAGTGATAATCCGTTCTATAGGCTGGCACCCTTCATTAAAGAGTTTATTTATAAGAACCGCTGGGAGACTTTGCGTGAGGCACAGGTGGATGCCTGCCGTGTGCTTTTTGATACCCCGCATCATCTGCTGATTGCCTCAGGTACCGCTTCAGGTAAGACAGAGGCAGCTTTTTTCCCTGCGCTTACTGAGCTGTATGAACGTCCTTCCGGTTCGGTTGGCATTTTGTATATCGCCCCTTTGAAAGCTTTGATCAACGATCAATTTACACGTTTGAATGATTTGCTTCGCGAAGGCAACATTCCGGTGTGGCACTGGCATGGAGATGTACCACAAGCTGATAAAACAAAACTGGTGCAGAATCCTTCAGGCGTGCTGCAAATCACCCCTGAATCGCTTGAAGGATTGTTGATGAACCGCCCGAATGCTATTCCAGCGTTGTTCCATGATCTACGTTTTATTGTCATTGACGAGGTGCATGCCTTTATGGGAGCTGACCGGGGGATCCAGGTGTTAAGCCAGCTGGCGAGAATTTCACGAATGGCGGGATGCCATCCTCGCAGAATCGGTCTATCTGCTACGCTGAGCGACTACGCTTCTGTCACGGAGTGGCTAGCGGCAGGCACACGGGAGAGCGTTGAAGTGTCCGCTCCACAAGGCGGGCGTAAGCTCAGGTTAAGTGTGGAGCATTTCTCTTTCCCGGATGCACGGGATGAGGTGCAGGCGGAGCATTTAGAACGTGCGAAGCAGTCTTATTACGATTTTATTTATGATCATACGCATCTGAAGAAGGCGTTGATCTTCACCAACAGCCGCTCAGATGCGGAGACGGCGACCCTAGAGATGCGGAGAACGGCCGCGAAGCGTGGTGAACGGGATGTGTTTCACGTTCACCATGGCAGCATCTCCGCGATGCTGCGTGAAGAGACGGAAGCCGCGCTGCGGCAAGGCACCGGACCGGCTGTTGCCGCAGCGACGTTGACGCTGGAGCTGGGCATTGATCTGGGCGAGCTGGAGCGAGTGCTACAGGTCGGCGCTCCCTATAGCTGTGCTAGCTTTGTGCAGCGGTTAGGCCGCTCGGGCAGGCGTGGAGACGCTGCATCCGAGATGATCTTTGTCACGCCCGAGGAAGAGGACGAGGAAGCTCAGCTTCCGGCGCGGATGCCGTGGACACTGCTTCGAGCGATAGCGGTTATTGAGCTATATGTGCGCGAGAAATGGGTTGAACCCCTGGTCGTGCGTCAGCTGCCAGTTGGACTGCTATACCATCAGACGATGAGCATTTTGAAAAGTATGGGTGAGGCCGAACCGGATGATTTAAAAGAAGCGGTTCTGAGTTTGCCTTCGTTTAAAACCATAGATCCTACTGATTATGATATTTTCATGACCTATATGTTAGGCATGGGACAAATTGAGAAGATGGACGAAGGCAGCTTGATCATCGGGATGGCGGGAGAGAAGATCGTGAATAACTTCCGCTTCTACGCGGTCTTCAAAGATGATGAAGAGCATGTGGTCTATAACGGAACTGAGGAAATCGGATCGATCACAACGGTTCCACCACCAGGCTACTGTTTTACTCTGGCAGGTAAGCTTTGGAAGGTAGAAGAGGTGGATAATCGCCATAAAGCCGTTTATGTGAAAACCTCACGCGGCAAAGTAGATACGTTGTGGCTTGGTGCGGGTGGGGATGTACATACACGCATCATGAACAAGATCCGTGAAATCTTAGGAGCCACTTCATTGTATCCGTATTTAGCTCCGAGTGCCGCTGCGCGGCTCGAACGAGCTCGTCGTTTAGCGAAGGAAAGCGGAATGCTTGTGCGATCCGTTATGCCGGCGGGTGGAGATTCTATGTTCATTCTGCCCTGGGCGGGCAGTCGACAATTCCGCACGCTGGAGCGCCTTCTGAAGAACAATCTGAAGAGCCCTCTGGGACTGCGTTCTATCGTTCCGATGGAACCTTATTATATGGTTGTTGCGGGTAAAACTGATGCAGAAACGCTGGAAGCAGAGATCATTGCCGAAAGTATGGCTGCCACAGATCCATTATCATTGTTATCACCAGATGAAGCACCCTACCTCGGAAAATACGATGAGTTCATCCCGCATGAGCTGCTGCGCAAAGCTTTTTCCTTGGATGGATTAGATGTCCCGGGTTTGATTGAAGTTTTAAAGCAGTGGCAGTAACCTAATTAACCTTGGGCAGTAAACATCGAAAATACTCTAAATTGCAGACGCCCGCATAAGCGGGCGTTTTGTTATGTCCGGATCCATGGTGATATATGAACTTTCCTTAAGTTTCAAATGTTGCATAAGAATAGGGTGGAAGGAGAATAGTACTAACAGATTCCTATAGAGGATGATTGCGATGTGGCCTAAAATAGTCTCTTATATTCCGGACTGGACAATTTTTATGCAGGCGGCGATTACGCTGCTCTTTCCCGTAGGGATTTTTTATCTTTACAGGCATTTGTATTTTTATGTTGGAAGCGGACGCTCTAAGGAAACAGAGGCCAAATCACAGGATGCGGAACTGAAGAAGAATGACAATCGGGAAGTAAATCCGCAGCCTCCTGTGTCTACTGCTTTTACTCAGGACTATGATGCCGATCTGACAGCGATAAAAACGGCATTGGGGGAGAACAGTGATGTACATTTTCGTGAATTCTCAGTTAAAGGTATTCAGGCACGTGCCGCATTAGTCTATGTAGAGGGGATGCAGCACGAAGAACTGATCAATCAGCAGGTGCTGCAGAATTTGATGTTTGCCGGCGAAACGCAAGCTTCAGAAGGAATATACAACTACTTGAAACAGAATATGCTCCCGCTAGCTCAGCTCAGTGAAGCCAAGGATTTAGACCAGCTGCAGGAGTTTGTCCTATTCGGATACACTGCGCTGATTGTCGAAGGCATGTGTGAGATGTTGCTGGTGGGTTCTCCGCATGGAGCAGTGCGCTCGATTACTGAGCCGACCTCAGAGGCTTTGCTGCGGGGGCCTCGGATTGGCTTTACCGAGGTGCTCAGTGAGAATACCTCTATGCTGCGGCGCCAAGGGCTTAATAAGAATCTGGAAATGAAAATGGTTGAAGTAGGCAGCGAAATCAAGAAGAACCTGGTTATCGCTTATATGAAAAACATTGTAAATCCTGATCTGCTCCAGGAAGTGAAGGAACGTATCTCCAAAATTGATATGGACTTTATTCTGGAATCCGGCTATGTGGAACAGTTGATCGAGGATGATTATTTAAGCCCGTTTCAGCAGACACAGAATACGGAAAGACCCGATCGGGTAATTGCTTCCTTGTTAGAGGGAAGAGTCGCTATTTTGCTGGATGGCACACCGTTTGCACTCGTTGTTCCAGTGACGTTCAGTATGCTTTTGCAGTCTCCTGAGGATTATTATGAGCGCTGGATTCCGGGTACACTTTTGCGGATACTCCGGTTTTGCGCATCATTTCTGGCTCTGTTGGCTCCGGCGCTGTATATTTCCTTTATCTCCTTTCATCCGGGACTGATTCCTACACAACTGGCGATCTCCATTATCGAAACACGCCAAGGTGTACCCTTTCCTGCATTAATTGAAGTGTTGATTCTGGAAATTTCCATTGAAATCTTGCGTGAAGCTGGAATCCGGCTGCCGAAGCCCATAGGTCCGGCAATGGGGATTGTCGGAGGTCTGATCATTGGAGATGCCGCGGTACAGGCTGGTATTGTGAGTCCGTTTCTGGTAATTGTTGTAGCCGTGACAGCGATCTCTTCGTTTTCCATACCGATGTACAGTGCGGGGATTACTCTCCGGATCTTACGATTCGCAGGCATGTTATTTGCGGCGGTCCTGGGCATGTTCGGAACCATCCTTTTCTTCCTGCTTATTTGCAGTCATCTGACTCGGCTTTCAAGCTTTGGAGTTCCTTACGTCACTCCTATTTCCCCTTTCCGGTTAAGTGACTGGAAGGATTTGTTCGTCCGTGCACCGTTATCAATCATGAAGCGAAGACCGGAGATGCTGAAGACCCAGAAGAAAAAGCGCAGGTCCTAGAGAATGTATTCTTAGCAGGAGCAGAGGGGAGACCACAGTGTTCAAACGAACTGATGACAAGATCACAACCTCGCAGGCTTCCATAATCTTGACCAATTCAATGCTAGGTGCGGGAATTTTGACTTTGCCCAGAAATGTTGTTAAGGCTGTACAGACTCCCGATGCCTGGATTTCAGTAGTGCTGGGAGGTATCACCGTATCTTTGGTGATATTGGTTATGGTGAAGCTTAGCCAGCAATTTCCAGGGAAGACTGTCTTTCAGTATTCTAAAAGAATTGTTGGGAATATTCCAGGCAGTGTAATGAGTACAATATTGATTCTGTACTTTATTGTGATAGCGGGTTTCGAAATCCGCGTTTTGGCGGAAGTAACATTGTTTTTTCTTCTGGAAGGGACACCGATCTGGGCGATTGTGATGCCGTTCATCTGGGTGGGCACTTATTTGGTGTATGGTGGGATTAATTCCATGGCCCGCGTGTTTCAGATTGTATTTCCGATCAGTATTTTTATCCTGATAATTTGTTATATCTTAAGTACCAGAATATTTGATATCCAGCATTTGCGTCCTTTTCTGAGTGAAGGTATGATCCCGGTGATCCGAGGCATGAAGTCGAGCATCCTGATCTTTACCGGTTGTGAGGTTGTGATGACAATGACGGCCTTTATGGAGCATCCACAGCAAGCAGTCAAGGGAATGTTGGTTGGTTTAAGCATACCATTTGTATTATATTTGGTTACTGTTGTAATGGTTATCGGCGGCTTATCTATTAATTCTGTAATCTCCAGCACCTGGCCGACGATAGATTTGGTGCGGAGCTTTGAAATTTCAGGGTTCTTTTTTGAACGATTTGAATTTCCGTTGCTGGTTATCTGGCTGATGCAGATGTTCTGCAATTTTTGCAGCTTTTTCTTTAATGCGTCACTCGGAATCTCCCAGGTGTTTCACCTAAAGATCCATCCGGTTATGTTCGCTTTAATGCCCATCATCTTCATCTGCACGATGATCCCTCAACGCATCAATGATGTCTTCAGTCTTGGTGATGCGATTGGCTATATGGGTGTGCTGATCTTTATATTGCTGCCACTGTTATTGTCGATTGTATTAATCATTAGGAAGAAAGGACTCAAGCAGAATGTTTAGACAGCAGGTTATTCGCTTACTATTGGTATTTATGATTCTGCTTACGCAGTCCGGCTGCTGGAGCAGTAAGGAAATTGAAGACTTGAGTGTTTATACGGGATTGGCGCTTGACAAGGGGGAACCTCAAACAGTCGAAAAGAAATTTGAGGAACTCGGAGGAAGTTACCTTAAGCATAATAAATTGACGGCTACGGTACAAATTGTGCCTGAAAATGTAATTGGAAACTCCGGCAAAGAAGGTGAAACACCCAAAACTCATTTCCATAATATTTCAGAGTCTGGAGATTCCCTGCTTGAAGTATTCCGCCAGATTTCGATCCGCAAGAACCGTCCGATTATAGGCCATCACCTCAAGGTTGTTGTCATATCCGAGAAATTGATACAAGAGGAGAAAATCCGACGGCTAATGGACTTTCTGTTGCGTGATAACGATATTCGCCCTAGCTGCCTCATCTTTCTTAGCCAAGGACGTGCGTCTGATACGCTAAACACGACAGCAGAGGAGGTTCCTTCTTTTCGTCTGGAGGACATGGTCCATAACCACTTCAGGACTAGTAAAGTTATGAAGGGCATAACATTGTCGAATCTAGATGCATTGATGTATTCGAAGCAAAGCTTTGTTTTGCAGAACGTTATTGAGGCAAATGGTGAGGTGGAGTTTTCCGGTGCCGGTATTATCAAGGGAGACACAGGATATTGGATCGGCAATCTGAACCAACAGGATGTGGAGAGTATTGCCTGGATCAAAGGCGATGTTAAAGGCGGGAGCATCAAAACATATGATCAGTCAAACGAAGCAATTACTTATGAGATTAAATCAGTCAAGAGCAAGATTACACTGAAGGAGACTGCTGATGAGAAGTTTTCCTTTCATGTTGCGATTGAGTCTGATGGACGTCTTATTGAGCATTGGGATGATAATGAGCATTCCGCGGAAGTTGCCTATTTCAAAGAATTGGAGAAGATATTCGAGGAGAGATTGACCGAAAAAATTAATGCTCTTATTCACAAAATGCATTCCACCTATAAAGTAGATGTGGCAGGGTTCGGAAATTGGTTCAGCATAGAAAAACCGCAGGTTTGGAAAAAGGTCAAGGATCATTGGGACGAGGAATTTATTCGGATGCCATTAACCTTTGATGTAAAGCTTAAAATCACCGATTTTGGTTCCACGACTGAATGAAGGGTTCACTTGATAAACGTGTTAACTCAAAAAGGATCTCAGCAGCCGATGATGGCTATTGAGATCCTTTTCGTGGTTAGTAAGTAGAAGCTGCAAAAACAAACACAACGACGAATAATATAATAATTGCGTACATCAGCGTGCCCACAATTCCACATACCAGACCTGCAATCGCTAAGCCTTTGCCTTGTTCATAACGATTACGGATTTCCTTCAGCGATAAGGCGGATAGAATAATCGCAATAATTCCTAACAGAAAACCAATATAAGGCACAACAATGGAGAGGATTCCCAAGACAAAACCAGCGATTGATTTGCCATTCGTTGGTGCCGGAGGGGGTGGAGGCTGATAATAGTTCAAATTGTCGTTTGGTGGATAGCTCATTAAAATCACCTCCAATAGAAATTGTTATTGAATGTAGTTAATCCAGTGCTCTAGCTGCACACAAGGGACAAGTCCAATAGATTCAGCTAGACGAATGGACGCTTGATTTCTTTCAAGGACGTGATAGCGTGGAATAAAGCCTCGTTCTAACGTTTCTTGTATGGCTGTGCGAACTACCATTTTCGCGTATCCGTATCTTTGAAATGCTTCTAAAGTATGTACAGCGCCGATTTCCCAAATCTGCTCTTCATTGCGGAACGCTAGGCAGGTACTAACCGGATTGTCGCCCTGAAAGATTGAAACGGAAAACGCTCCTTTTTGGAAATATTCCTCAATTTCTTCCTTATTGTAATGGTTAGCAGCCCAAAGTGGAAGTAGTCTGTCGTCAAATGAATGATTGATTGTTACCTCTTTGTCCTTAACATACCTTAACCCCTCAGTTGTGCTGTAAGAGAAAAACCCCCGAACTTTTTCTAAAGAAAAATGCGCAGACAGTGCCTCTTGGTACTTCACATCCTGCAGTTTAAAAACAAGCTTCGCCTCTGTGGGGAGCAGCGTTAGTAATGCTGGAAATATATCGGGGCAGCTGTAATCCAAAAATACGATGTAATCCGCTTGAGGATATACCCTATGATCATATGCGTATGCTGTGGCTGGAAGAAGTAATACAATACCCCACTGATCACCATGCTCAACTAGATGTGTTTCCATGACTTCGTGGAAGGAGGTTAACATTTTTAACAAGCTTACATTCTTTAAGGGGTTCTTTTGTAGTTTGTTTATGATTTGTTCGTTCTGGTGCACACCCATCCACTCCTAGCTCAGATTTATATATTTTACTATAAATTGTACTTATGCAGATATTTATATTTTTGCTTTTACTAATCATTAATCTATTGAAAAAAGAAGGTTGACAGTGACTGATATAATATATTAGGGAAAATAAAGCTCGCTGTTTGAAGCAGCATACGTGAACGGAGGCACATAATTTCATGACACAATCTATCACAGGCGCTGCTGTTCGTGTAGGAGAAGGTCTATCTAAGCAATTCATCCTAATTCTAGCCATTGCATCAGGACTAAGCGTGGCAAATATGTATTATAATCAGCCGCTCCTAGCTGAGATAGGACGCACCTTTAATGCTTCCTCTAACTCAGTGGGATATGTATCGATGCTTACTCAAATCGGCTACGCGCTGGGAATGTTATTTTTTGTTCCACTAGGTGACATTCGTGAACGCAGAACACTGATATCCGGACTTCTTATTGCTGTATCACTGTCCCTAATTGGTTTCGCTACCGCACAAAACCTCACTTGGATGTATATCGCCAGCTTTGCTATCGGCATAACTACGGTGGTGCCGCAGGTCATCATTCCTCTCTCGGCTGAGTTAGCTTTACCGGAGGAGCGGGGGAAGGTTATAGGTACAGTAATGAGCGGATTGTTTTTTGGTATTCTGCTAGCAAGAACAATATCCGGAATTATAGGGGATATGTTCGGCTGGAGAGCGATGTACTGGATTGCCGCAGTAGTTATGTTATTGCTATCCCTTATTCTTTATCGGCTAATCCCGGCAACGAAACCAGACAATAATTCTTCGTACTCCGATCTGCTGAAATCAATGGGGCAACTGATTCGCAGATATTCGACGCTTCGTGAGTCATCTTTAATTGGGGCTTGCATGTTTGGCGGCTTCAGTGTGTTCTGGACTTCTCTAGCTTTCTTTCTGGAAGGAGAACCTTATCACTACAGTAGCTCAATCACAGGATTGTTTGGTCTTATTGGTGTAGCAGGTGCTGCTGGTGCTCCATTTATCGGGAGGTTAGCAGACAGAATTGCTCCCAAAAAGATTGTAGGAATCTTACTGTTAATTACATTGATTGCTTACGGATTTTTTGGTTTAGCCGGATTTACAATCTGGAGTTTGATTGCAGGAGTTATTATTCTGGATCTTGGGGTACAGGGATCACAGGTCAGTAACCAAACACGGATATATGCACTTGAACCAGCGGCTCGCAGTCGTATAAATACTGTTTTTATGGTCAGCACTTTTACAGGTGGAGCGATTGGATCCACGCTGGGAAGTTTTGCATGGCAGCATTGGGGCTGGAGTGGCGTCTGCTTAATGGGGGGAACGCTTGTTGTAGCCGCTCTATGCATATGGATAGTCTATAGAGTGATCGAGAAAGAGGATATACCGGAGATTAGCTAGAAACGTATTACATTACCTTTTATTATACCCGGGAGGTGTTTGATCATCGCTGAGAAGACGAAAGTTATAGAGGTTGTCCCGTATAACCCAGAGTGGAAGGCAGAATTCAATAGATTAAAAGAACAGCTCTTATCTTATGTCGGAGATCTTATTATTTCTATCGAGCATGTGGGCAGTACTTCCATTGAAGGGCTGGCTGCTAAACCTATCATCGACCTAGATCTTGTGATGGAAAGCTACGATGTACTCCCACAAATCATCGAACGTTTACAACAGCGTGGTTATGAACACCAAGGGAACTTGGGAATAGAGGGCAGAGAAGCTTTTCAAAGACTTCAGGATGACGGGTTTATGAAATATCATCTGTATGTTTGCCCTAAGGATGGAAAAGGCTACTTGGAGCATATCGCTTTCAGAGACTATCTGCGATCGAATACAGCAGCGCGTCAAGCGTATGCAGAGGTCAAGCAGCGCCTGGCAGAACAACATCGTTATGACATTGATGCTTATTGTGAAGGAAAGACAACGTTTGTTACCTCTATTTTATCTAAAGCCATGAAAGAAACGTAAGTAATATCAATCACTTGCCCGTTCGAAGATGATTTCGAAATTCACTGGGAGACATGCCGCTCCACTTACGGAACTGCTTGGAGAAGTATAACGCGTCATTGAAACCGACCGAAGAGGAGATCTGGTCGATGGTCAGCGTTCCTCCTAGCAGTTTTTTTGCTTTATCCATCCGAACCTTTAATAAATATTGTTTGGGAGACATGCCGATCTTTTGTTTAAAGACTTTAGAGAGATGCGCTCTATGATAGCCTAGAGACGATGCCATATGGTCGATACTGATCTGTTGATGAAACTGCAGAGAAATCCAACGGATCGCTTGATCGATCTGGCGGTCGATAACATCCGGTAATTCTATCGATTGAGAGGAAAGCGAACTTATGTTCGCAACACCGAATTTGTGCACTAGCAGCCGCAGCCAACCCGAAGCTTCTAAGCTCTCCAGTCGAGGATAAGCAGATTGCTGAAAGGATAAACGAATATGTTCATATATTTTATGTATCTCTATTAGGTTATCTAAGTGGATTATTGGCTTGTCCCTTGTAATTCCCACTTCGTGTAGTAGCTGTTCAACCGCTTCCCCTTGTAAGGCCACCCATACATATGTCCACGGACGATCCATGTCTGCCTGATAGCTAAATAACGCACCCGGAAAAATTACAAAGGTATCCCCCTTACTACATCCCTGTGAATTACTGCCACTTTGAAAAACACCTTTACCATCAATTACTGTATGAATGAGATAGTAATCATGAACAGAGGGGCCCATTTTATGGCCAGGAACAGGCTTGCCTTCTCCGCTGAATAATACAGATAGGTCATGATCATCGGGAGCCAGATTAAACCCTGCTGTAAAATGATAATGCTCTGAAGCCATTCACTTAGGACCTCCCCAAGATTGCTTTTATAATACATTTAGAGTATAGGATTGAATATACAAATGCAACAAACGTCCATATTTCTCTTGTATTTCTCCATACTCATTGGGACCGCTCTCATTTATAGTGATTAGTGAAGAGAGCAGACGGTTATGATCTAACATCCTAGTGTTTATAAGGGAATTATAGTTTACTCTACTCCATAAAACTGCGATGTTAACACCGTTCACCTCACCTATAAGGAGGAATATTTCATATGTCTAAAATTACATTTATCGGAGCGGGTAGCACCGTATTCGCCAAAAACGTGTTGGGAGATTGTATGAGAACGCCAGCCCTGCAAGGGTTTGAACTTGCCCTGTATGATATTGATCTGCAACGCCTTAAAGATTCCGAGAATATGCTTAATAATATAAAAGAGAGCAGCGGCAGCACTTGTGTTGTGAAATCCTATACGGATCGTAAAGAAGCTTTGCGTGGAGCTAAATATGTCATTAATGCAATCCAAGTGGGAGGTTACGATCCTTGCACCATCACAGATTTTGAAATTCCGAAGAAATATGGCTTGCGGCAAACGATTGCGGACACAGTTGGCATAGGTGGGATATTCCGTAACCTGCGTACTATTCCAGTGATGCTGGACTTTGCTGCGGATGTACGGGAGGTTTGTCCGGACGCACTCTTTATGAACTATACGAATCCTATGGCAGTTCTGACCAATGTGATGAATACCTATGGCGGTGTAAAGACGGTGGGATTATGTCATAGTGTGCAGCATTGTATTCCGGGCTTGTTCGAGCATCTGGGTATGGATCAGACAGGTGTTCAGGCTAAGATCGCTGGGATTAACCATATGGCTTGGTTATTGGAGGTTACTAAAGACGGCGAGGATTTGTATCCGGAAATTAAACGCCGTGCAGCTGAGAAGCAAAAAGAACATCACGGAGACATGGTCCGTTATGAAATGATGCTTAAATTTGGTTACTACATTACGGAATCTTCGGAACATAACGCAGAGTATCATCCTTATTTTATCAAACGTAATTACCCTGAGCTTATCGAACGGTTTCAAATTCCACTCGACGAGTATCCACGCCGCTGTGTAGATCAAATTGAACGTTGGCAACAAATGCGGGAAGAATTGGTTAATAACAAAGAACTTAAACATGAACGTTCGCATGAATATGCGTCTTATATCATGGAAGCCATCGAAACTAATGTGCCTTTCAAAATAGGTGGCAATGTTATGAACACAGGTCTTATCACCAATTTGCCAAATGAAGCATGTGTAGAGGTCCCTTGTTTAGTAGATAGAAGCGGAGTAACTCCGACCTACGTGGGAGATCTGCCTCCACAGTGCGCCGCACTGAATCGTACAAACATTAATACACAATTGTTAACGATCGAAGCAGCGATTACCCATAAGAAAGAGCATATCTATCACGCCGCAATGCTCGATCCACATACAGCAGCTGAATTGTCGATGGATGACATTACAAATATGTGCGACGAGCTGATCACAGCCCATGGAGACTGGCTCCCAGCGTATAAATAAATTAACTAGTTAGGACTAAGGAAGCCTGAGAAATCAGGCTTTTTTTGATTGTATTTCTACGAAAAACGAATGTTATCTTTAAAAAAGACAACGTCATTTCTTCTTGCTTATCTGTCTAGGACAACTGGGGTATATCGGAATACACATATATGGATTATCTAAATGTGGAGGTGATCCTTTATGATCGTTGAAAGCTATACCTTAGCATCGTCCACAGCTTATGCTACCCCTTATTATGTGATTAGAGGTGAGCTTCCTGGTCCTGTCTTTATGGTGGTGTCGGGGATACATGGGAATGAGACAGGAAGTATTCGTGCCGCACAGATCATTGTAGAACGTTTTAACCAGAGAAGGTTGTATATACACCGGGGCACGATCATTGTAGTTCCTCTATTGAATCAAAAAGCTTACCGCAAACGGATCAGAGGTGTACCTGATTTAAATCGCACCTTTCCACGTTCTAGCAAAACAGCGGCAAGACATCCATTAGCTTCAGCTTTGCTACAGCTAGTACTAAGATATCGTCCCACCTGGTTTCTGGACCTTCATGAAGCAAATGGGTTGTCACAAAAAAATCCTAAGCGACTTGGCCAGTCGATCATCGTCACTCCGGGAAGCCGAGGAATAGGTACAGCAAAACGTGTCATCAAAGGCATTAATCGAACGATTCCCAAAACCGCTTATCATTTTAATATCCGTTTACGGGAGCGCCCCGGCTCCTCAAGGGCAGCCGTTACCCGTATATTAGGAGCTAAAGCATTTACTGTGGAAACCTGCTGGAGCCTTGATCGTGACCTACGGATTCGCTATCAGATAGATATTGTTAGCCGTTTTTTAAAAAGTGCTGGATTATTGTGATGAAGAAAATATCTGATAACTATGTAAGCTGGTTCTTAGATCCTAGGAATCAGCTTTTTTGCCGATACAAGAAAGGTAATTGACAACATTGAGTATAGTGTATATATTACATATATACATTGATAACACATAAACTAGGAGTGAGGGCACGATTCCATGAACATATTGATATCCAACACTTCCGGTGAACCCATCTATGCACAGATTGTCAGCCAGATCCGCCAGATGATTCTGCAAGGAGAATTAGTGTCTGGTACCCCATTACCTTCTATCCGGCTATTAGCCAAAGAGCTGCAGATTAGCGTAATTACAACGAAACGAGCCTATGAAGAACTGGAGAGAGAAGGGCTTATCAATTCAATTGTGGGGAAAGGTTCCTTTGTTTCTGGTGCAGATCAGGAGTTTATTCGGGAACAACGGCTACGGATTATGGAGCAAAAAATGAAGGAGATTATCGACGAGAGTAAAATGCTGGGGATTAATTTTGCTGAGTTTAGTGAGATGTTGAAATTGCTTTATGAGGAGGAGACAGAATGAAAGAAGTCATTCAATTGGACCAAATTTCTAAAAAATATGGCCATTTTAGCCTATGCGAACTTACGTTCGGTATCAAAGAAGGGTATATCACGGGGCTAATTGGGCCGAATGGGGCAGGGAAAACAACAATAATTAAAATGATGATGGGGATGGTGTTTCCTGATCGCGGCAGCGTCAAGATTTTTGACCAAGAGATGTCTATTCATGAAGCAGAGAATAAGGATCGGATTGGCTATGTCTCCGATGAGAATTACTTTTACGATCAATTAACCATCGATCAGATGAGTAAGATTATTGCTCCTTTTTATAGTCGTTGGGATCAAGAAACGTATAGGAAATACATAGAGATGTTCAAGCTTTCCCCGCGGAAAAAGATTAAGGAGCTCTCCAAAGGAATGAAAATGAAGTATTCACTCGCCATTGCCTTATCACATGGTGCAGATCTGCTCATTATGGATGAACCTACTGCAGGACTTGATCCTATATTCCGAAGAGAGTTGCTTGATTTGCTTAGTGAGCATATCCAGGATGAAAAGAAGTCTATTCTTTTTTCAACGCATAATACGACTGATTTGGATCGGATCGCGGACTATATTGTTTTTGTGAACGAAGGGCGCTTAGTATTTAATGAAATGAAGGAATCACTAGCCAACAAATATATGATGGTTAAAGGCAACAAAGAGTTGCTTGATCGGGATGTGCGAAAATGGTTCATCGGGCTTAGAGAGACGGAAGTTGGTTTCGAGGGGCTTCTGAACAATCGCTCTGAGGGGGAACACTTCTTTAGAGATCATGCCATATGCGAAACACCTACCCTGGAAGAAATCATGTATTTTACGGTAAAGGGAAACGCTTTGTATGTTTAACCTCTTTTTGCTGATTCGAAAAGATTTTATCCTACTGCGGAATTTTATCCCTATATTTCTCTTGAGTATCTTGTTTATTGCATATGTTCAACTGGATAACTCCAGCATGTTTGCTACATTTCAATCTTTACTGTTGCTCGTATACTCCTGTTCTATGGATGCATTGAATAACAACACAAAGTTTGTTATAGGGTTGCCAGTAAGACGGCAAGAGATTATCTTGGCTAAATACTTATCACTTGTTCCTTATTGTTTCATCGGTTTGGTTTGCTCTTTAGCTTTGTTACTAATTTCCTTTTCATTTGGATATTCCATAAGCCCGTTTTATTGGATAGGGGTATCTTTAACATTACTGATGATTCCTTTGACTGCGTCTATTTATCTGCCGATTCATTATTGGCTTGGTTCCAAAAACTATTACTTCAATATCCTTTTTAATGTAGTAATAACGATAACCACCCTAAACACTGGATCTTCACTCTCAAATTCATCCTTTTTCTTAACGATTACCCATTTAAAGCTGCAAGATCATCTGGTGCCGGTTGGTTTGACAGGGATTGTTTATCTATCTATATTGTACTGCTCGTATAGAATTTCACTACGATTGTTTAGTAAGGAAGAGTTATAAGCTAAGGAGGACGTAAAGTGTATAAATCATTTTTTTTAATTCAAAAAGACTTCATTCTTCTGCGTAAATTTCTGATGCTGCTAATCCCTTTCTTTATTTTCATAGCATACTCAAACTATCATAGCTTCAGTTTATTTACGGTAATGCCACCTATGCTGTTATTGATAAGCTCCTGTTCAATGGATACTCAGCAGATGACGCAACGGTTTCTCGTTAATCTCCCTGTACGGAGACAAGAGCTTGTCCGTGCCAAATATTTTTCGATCCTTCCGTTTGCTCTTGTCGGGCTGGCAGCAACGGCCTTTACCTATCTCCTGATTGTTGTGACAGGTAAAGCCGTAACCCCTCATTTTTGGCAAGAGGTTGGTATTACGATATCCATTTTCCCTCTCCTTGCGATGCTTTATTTACCGATTCATTACTGGTTAGGGGCAAAGGGGGCACAAGTGGTTAATCTTGTTTTTATGATGATTGTTATGTTTGGCCCGAACGTGTTTAGCTTTTTGATCCAGTGGATACCTGATGTGAACAGATGGCTAAGTTTTGGAGTGAAAGGTACGGTCATTCCCTTTATAATCCTAGGGCTGGCTTATATATTCTTGCTTAGCTGTTCATATATCATTTCTCTGCGGATTTTTGTGCGGAAAGATCTTTGATTCGAAGGATTTGAGATTTTGAATGAATTCATATACCATTGTCACTACAAAGATAAATAGTAGGGGAAGGGTATACAACCAATGCCTAAAATGATTTATAGCTTTCGTACAAAAATGATTATGCTGCTGATGGCCAGTATGCTTGTATCCGGTGGAATTACCTTTTCAATCTATAAAATTCTGCAGAGATATTATCGATCAGAGGTCTTATTAGAAAATCCATTGACTAAAGTTCGCTACTTGATGCGGGATATCGGTGATGTTAATGCGTTTTTGATTATCTTCATTCCTTTGGCCATCTTATTCTTTTTTATATTTACTAAACCATATGCAAATTATTTCAAGGAAATCTCGAAAGGGATCCATCAGCTGGCGTCGGGTGATTTCTCGGAGCGGGTGGATATCCCTTCTAAAGATGAATTCGGCCTTATTGGCCATGATATCAATCTGGCTATTGATCATCTTCAGGAAGCTATTGAGCGGGGAGACTTTGCGGAGAGCAGTAAAGATCAACTTGTGTTAAATCTGGCACATGATCTGCGTACTCCACTTACCTCAGTTATAGGTTATTTGGATTTTATCCTTAGGGACAATGAATTAACGCCAGAACAGACCAGACATTACACAACGATTGCTTATACTAAATCTCAACGTTTGGAAAAATTAATTGATGAGCTATTTGAAATTACAAGAATGAACTACGGTAAGCTTACGCTTGAGAAAACCTCGATCGACCTTAGTGAGCTTCTTTTACAATTAAATGAAGAGTTATATCCCGTTTTTGAGAAAAATGGTCTTACTTCCCGTTTGGATGTAACCCAACCTCTGAAGATAGAGGGTGACGGTGAGCTGCTGGCACGTGTATTTGAGAATCTTCTCACTAACGCAGCGCGATACGGAAGCGACGGTCAATTTATTGATATTCATGGGTATTTAGAAGAAAACGAAGTCGTTATTGAGATTATTAACTATGGAGATTGTATTGATCCGGAAGAGCTACCGCGTATTTTTGATATGTTCTACACCGGAGATCGAGCGCGAACGCATCCCACAGGGAGTACGGGACTGGGCTTATTTATCACTAAAAACATTGTGGAACAACATGCTGGAACAGTTTCTGCACAAAGCAGTGTAGTTCGGACGATGTTTGAAGTGCGGCTTCCACAAAATAATTGAGAACGAAGTCAAGTGTTGACTGGGCAGGAGTAAAAAAATAAGATCTACGTGATCTTGTGGTGTTACTCCTTTTTTAATGGTTTGGTCAGCAAACAGGATGAACGTTACGGACATTTATTTGAAATTTTTAATAAATCGTGATATTATTAGCTTGCTAAGTAATTTGTAAGGCAGTACGGAGGAAATATCTGTGGTAGAAGATGAGATAAGGGAACTACTGGATAGAATATCAGCGGAAATGCGTAGAGATTATGCAGAGCTGCTTAGAGAACTTAATCTTCATGTGGGTCAAGAACAGTTATTATGCCGGTTATGGAGAACAGATGGAATGACACAGATACAGCTAAGTGAACGCTTGAATTGTGAGCCTCCAACCATAACAAATATGGTGAAATCTCTTGAAAATCATGGGTTTGTTGTTCGAAAAAGAGATCCTGAAGATGGCAGAGTTAGCCGAGTGTATCTAACCCCAGCCGGACGTAATCTCTGCGAACCTGTGGAACAGATCTGGAACAAACAGCTGGATAAATTACTAGCCGGAATTATACCTGAAGAACGTTTATTATTAAGAAGACTTATGAAACAAATGGCTGATAATTTAGCTTGAATCTGGAACTAATCGCCATAACCGTTAGTAAGCTAATTAAAACTAAGAAAAGAGGAACATAGATGATTACAAGTTTGACTCGCATCAATGAATTAGCTAAGAAAGAACGTGAAGTAGGTCTGACACAAGGCGAATGGGTTGAACAGATCGCATTGCGTGAAGACTACCTGCGTGAAATTCGTGGACAAGTTCGTAACAGTCTTTCTGGAGTGACAATTTTAGATCCGGATGGAAATGATGTAACTCCTGAGAAGCTTCGTGCAGCGCGTAAATAATCAATGAACTAATAAGTGGAAACTACACCTTTAGAAAACGTTGAATTGGCCTATGGTTAATCGACGGATAACTAAAGGTGTTTTTTTGTTATTCCAATCTTAACAGAAGCTTAAATCGTTATCATTAGGGGCTGTTGAAAGTTAAGAATCAATTAAACTTGCGTTACACAGGATCTAAGACTGGATTGATAGAATGGAATAGACAAAAGATAAGGGATAACAAGAAGGGGTGCAGAAGTTGGAGAAACTAAAAGAAACATCAAGGAAGGAAATGAAAGTATGAAGAAAACATTATTAATTTTACTTAAAGTAATAGTCGCTATAGTCATCCTCCTAGCACTTTTTCTGGTCATCGTTTTTACAGTCAATGTGATCAGCAATAAAGTGGAGAAAGGAAAAATAGAACCCTATGGTCAGCTTGTACCTGTCGACGGGAAAAAAATGAATGTAACCATACAAGGGCAAGGCAAGGAAACGGTCGTGTTACTCCCAGGGTTTGGAACCGCATCACCCGTAATTGATTTCAAACCACTTGTAGATGAACTGACTCCTTTCTATAAAGTTGTAGTAGTTGAGCCGTTTGGTTATGGACTAAGTGATGTCACCACAAAAGAACGAACGGTCGACAATATAGTGAGTGAGCTTCATGAAGCTTTACAAGAATTAAAGATAGATCGTTATATTCTGATGGGACACTCTATAGCAGGAATTTACGGACTGGACTATGTGAACAAATACGAAAACGAAGTTAGTGCATTCGTAGGCATCGACAGCAGCGTACCCACACAAGGGGGCAACGATGAAGAATTTCCATCAGGAACCTATAAGCTGCTTAAAAAATCAGGATTTATGCGATTGCTGGTAAAACTCAACCCGGCCCAAATCGTTACACCAAGTGATGATGAGGAAACTAAAGAACAAGATAGAATGATTTCACTTAAAAACATGATGAATCCTAATATCATCAGCGAAGCAGAGCATTTTAAAAGCAATTTCAAAGCCACGGAAACATTAAATTTCCCTAAAGATCTTCCTGTTATTTTCTTCCTAGTGAAAGACAATACGGATGTTCCAGGCTGGGAATCCCTGCATAAAGAACAGATTAACGACTCCTTACACGGGAAATTGATGTTGCTTGATGGGGAGCATTATTTGCACCATACCCGATCTAAAGACATTGTCGAGAACTTTAGAAGCTTTCTGGGAGAGATAAAGTAAAAATGAATGAGAAAAGCCTGCTAATACAGGCTTTTCTTTTTTTATATTTTCAAATAAGTGAATCCTTTAGAAAAAAATGATAAATTTATCAAAGCAATTATGGGCACTCTATATCCTAATCTTTATAATAGGAAGGACTGCCAGAGTATGTGCGGAATAGCAGGAATATTAAAATATAATGGACAGCCACCACATGAAGAAACCTTAAAACAAATGACAGGGGTTATGAATCACCGAGGTCCCAATCATGAGGGAGTATGGCTCGATTCTCGCATTGGACTTGGTTTTCGCAGATTGTCTGTAATTGATTTACGTGATGGCAATCAACCGATGACGAATGAAGATCGTACTCTTTGGATTATTTTTAATGGTGAAATCTATAATTATAAAACACTACGAGATCAACTTAAGCTAAAGGGACATCACTTTCAGACGCAATCCGATACAGAGGTCATTGTGCATTTATTTGAGGAATACGGCAAGGATTGTGTCCATCATTTACGTGGAATGTTTAGTTTTGCGATTTGGGATCTTAAGGAACAATCTCTTTTTGCTGCTAGAGATCATTTCGGGATCAAGCCTTTTTATTATTACAAAGACGAAAATAATCTTTTATTTGCTTCGGAAATTAAAAGCATACTTGCAGTGCAAGGGGTACCCAGAAAGCTTCAGTATCAAAGTTTATTCAGCTACTTAACTTTTCAGTATGTCCCGCATCCTGATACGATGTTTGAACACATTCATAAATTAGGACCTGCAGAGCGAGTATTTGTTAACTCGGAAGGTGAAATGAAGATCGAGAAATATTGGGAACCCCATTTTCAACCGGTAGTACGATCTTTAGCAGACTACGCAGAAGAAATTCAGTGGAAATTGAAAGAGTCTGTAAACCTTCATTTACAAAGTGATGTGAATAGAGGATGTTTTTTGTCCAGTGGAATTGACTCTACAGCTATAGCTGCAATGATGAGAACAGAAGAATCCACCAAAACCTTTTCAATTGGATTTGAAGGGTTGAACAATGAAACAATCATTGCAAATCAAACAGCAGCCAAACTGGGGACAGATCATTATTTTCACATCTTATCGCAAAAAGACTTTTTTGAAAGTATCCCGAAAACGGTCTGGCATCTAGATGAACCTGTAGCGGATCCTTCTGCCATTGCACTCTATCATCTAAACCAGCTTGCCAAAGAACATGTTACGGTTGTCTTATCAGGGGAAGGTGCTGACGAATTATTCGGAGGATACAGAATCTATAGAGAGCCAAATGCTTTAAGACCGATAACCTGGATGCCTAACTTTATAAAGGATTCGTTACGAAAATCATTATCCGTATATCCCTATCATTTTTATGGAAAAAATTATTTGCTTCGGGGTCTGACACCTTTAGAAGAACGTTTTTTCGGTAATGCGAACATCTTCAACAAAACCGGTAAGATGAATTTGCTCCACGAATCGGTACACGCTCAGCATAGCTTTTTACATCCCGCGGATATCGTTAAGCCTTTTTATGATAAGACAGCTCACCTAGACCCTGCGACAAGAATGCAGTTTATTGATATGAATTTTTGGTTACCTGGAGATATTTTATCAAAAGCAGATAAGCTATCCATGGCACATTCATTAGAATTAAGAGTCCCATTTTTAGATAAAGAGGTTTTCGAAACGGCTAGTAAAATACCTGTATCCAATCGGATTGGGCAAAAAACAACAAAACTTGCTTTGCGTAAAGCTATGGAAGGAATCGTTCCGGAAGCTATTGTGAATCGCCCGAAACTAGGATTTCCCGTACCCATTCGTGATTGGCTCAAAACTCCAATTTCAGATATAATGTTCGAACAAATACGATATAGTGGCATTGAAGAAATATTCAATATGAATATCATCGAAGAGATGTTTACCCAGCATCGGAGTAATAAAGGCGACTATTCGCGTAGAATATGGCTAATTTACATTTTTTCAGTATGGTACACTCTTTTTATAAAAGAAGATCTGAAGCAATTAAATAGTGCCGTATTGTAATGGGGGAGTGATTCGTTGAATATTGAGGAATATGCATGGAATAAACATGAACAGCAATTAAGAGAAACTAACATGTTTACTTATACTAGTCCAAAGATAAAGATTATAGATAACCATGAATTAAGAAATCGGCTTGAAGAAACGCTTGAAGAGCTGCCGCAGAAGTTTCTGGCCAAATGGGCTTTGAAAGTAGCAGCTGAGCACCTGGATCATCTGGACCAGCAGCTTGTAAATGACCCGCGGATTGATTTAGGTATAGAAACGCTAGAAAAGCGTATAACTGGTGAGATTAGAGCCTTTGATTTAAGAAAAGTTGGATTCATAGTCAATGAATTGGCCAAAGAGTCCACAACCGAGGCTAGTAAGTATGCTGCCCGTTCTTTTGCACAAGCCATAGCAACTGGACATATGCGAGGACACGCTATGGTTTGCAGTGACTATGCAGTAAAACTGGTGAATTACATATCAGATCATTCTTCAGTTGCAGAGGCAGCTACTAAAGAACGGGAAAGACAATTAAGGATAGCTGAAGAGTTGCTTTGAAATTAAAGCTTTAAAGATGAACATGTATGAGGATGATTATAAAAGTTAAATAATGGTAATAGTCAATTTATATAATCAAGAGTTATGTAATCTAATGCAACAATAAAAACATTATCAGCACTTAAAGTTTTATGCGAGACTTGATGAGCTTTAAAGCTTAATACTCGTTTAAGATAAATCGATTACTAAATAAGAATCAATTGCTTATGAAAGGGCAGTTATTTTGAACAGGTTTGAACATTGATTAGATAATCATTAATAGACAGTAAATTGGCAATAATTTGCATCAAATTGGTTGGTTCCTTTAATTTATATACTACTTCCTCACAAAACCCGTATTTTGTACATATGTCACTAAGATGCATTCTACTTAGATTATACATAGATCTATATGGATTGTGTCACAATCTAGGGGTTTATATTATTTGATCTATTTATCACTTCCTCTTTTGAGTTCCGAGCAATAACCACATCATTAATTAGAGCCTTGCGATTTCGACTGGCCATATCAATTGCTCAGAGTTTCATCAACCACTTATAGGACGGCACACAAATGCATTCAAAAAAACCGTTGAGCTGGTTCAACGGTTTTTTTGAAATTCCTACAAGGCATCACATCCAAGTTAAACATTGAGCGATAATCACCCTTTGTTTATATGCGCTAATAACCGGTAGCGAAGCCAGATAATCTTCTTCACTTATTGCACACAGTATGTACTAATTTCTTCTTTTTTGAAAAGATTAGATAATAAAGAACTTTGCTGCGTTCTATAGATATCCCCAAAAGTCCCGACAACAATTGTAAGTCTCTTTTGAAGAGTACTATTATTATTTAACTAATCACCGGAAAACGAATCATAACTGTCGTACCACACCCTACCCCGCTGCTAATGTGGACAGTACCTTGATGTTGATCGACGATCCAACGTGCGATCGATAGCCCTAGACCTGCTCCATGATCCCCTCTACTTCTAGAGGAATCTCCCTTATAAAAGCGATTAAATACGAGTGGTAATTCATGTTCCGAAATACCCACTCCGTTATCCTTGACGGTTACAAGAACTGATTTCCCCTGCCTCACTCAAGATCGATTTGCCCATCCGCCTGCGTAAATTTAATGACATTGTCCAACAAAATCATGAACAACTGTATGAGACGATTCTCATCTCCATTCATGAGCAATTCCGAGCCTTCGACATGAAGCTGTACCCGCAACTGCCTGTAATCCATTATTGGCTCCATTTTTTTGGCGATCTCTTTAATGATCCCGTCAATACGAACAGGTGTGCATGAGATAACTTCCTCATGTGAATCGCCTCTTGCCAGAAGAAGTAGGCCGTCTACCATGTTGCTCATTCTTTTGGTTTCTTTCAGAATGACTGAAATTGGAGCACTTTCTTCCTCGATCGTATGATCGGGATGGCGTAACAATATTCTACTTCGGCTACGGTACTTAAAAGGGTAAAGTTAACGGGTGGCCGTTAGCTTAATAAAAAGACAGCCGATCATCTAGACGGCTGCTATCGTGTATGGATTGATCGATCATTCCCCGTAAGCGTAATGATGTTGCTTCAGTCTAAAATAACTGCAATCATATTAACCTGCTCCGTAATTTATAGCGAGGTTACGAACTTCACCTCCGGAAAACGGCTATCCGGTCCTTTCATTAAGATTCCGTCTTGATTTTTCAGATACATATCGAAGAAATTCAGCATATAGGTATTGGTAACGGAGTCCGCTCTATCGGGCTCAATCTTTCCTGTAATGCCCAGCATTTTGAAAATCGGAGAAATGAACTGTACGTCGGTAAAATTCAAATGCTCCGTATTTTCGATATAGAGGACTTGTCCCCCTTCGTCGACCGCTTTGCGCATCCGTTCTAGCTCTAACTTTTTATCTTCCGTTACTTGATCCTCCCACTCTCTGGTTGAGCCTATACGGTTAATTTCTGCATCCGTGTAGACCCGGTTATCCATCACCATTTTTAATTTTTCAAAATAGCTTTCCGAGTTGAGGAATAAAAACGGTTTTTGCAGTCCCTCTCTTTCACGCAAACGATAAAGCCCTCCATCTAGGTCTATGCCAACCGCGATTCGCGGATCGTAAGAAGCGTCATAAGCCGTTGCTCCACCGATAGAATGACCGAACACCCCGACATGGTCGAGATCAATCCAGCCTTTTAGATGACTTGGAATCTGCCCCGATTGGATAAGTTCGAATTGGTCCAGCACAAACACCACATCGTCGGTTAAAACTTTGCCTAACTTGTCGCGATTTCCGCTTTCCGTCCGATAATCATGGTCAGGCGAGAATAAGTCGTTGGTTGTGCTGGTCGTGATTCGACCGTCCGGAAACTCGGTTGCAGATGTGTTGTAGGTGTGGTCGATCATTGCCACGATATATCCGTGACTCGCGAGATATTCGGCTTGCGACGTGTGGAGGAACCTAGAAGAGCCGTTGCCGGGATTCCCAAGGATCAGTGGGTATGAAGTCTTTGCCGTAGAGATTTCCGCTTCCGAATATGCATGACTGGATACGTACTTCAGGTGTTGAAAAGTAAACCCGGGAAGACCATAGTTCGCGGCCATATAACTTAAAATCCGCGTATCGGGAATAAAAGCAGTTCGCTTGCCACTACCAGCTTGAGTCGGATACCATACCTGAACCATCAATTCTCTTTTACCCTCTCTTGCTTTATCAAAAATCTCTTCCCTATTGGTATCCACAAAATGAAACGTTTGCGTTCCTACCTTAAATATGCCTGTCAGTTCAGGGAGTTTAAACACAGGAAAAGTATACATGAGGACCGCTGTTCCGACCAGCATGATCGCTATAGCGGTATAAGCTGAACCCAACAGGAATCGAGGGATTTTTTGGAAACTGCTTTTTTTAAAATAACTATAACTTGAAATGGCTAAAAAAAAGACCGTTATGCAATATGATAAAAACAGCTGCACTCTGTATCCTTCCACCGTCCAATGAATGACCAGTAAAACTGCGGCGATCCCGCTTGCAACGAATACTGGAATTATACGCTGACCTTTTTTTAATACAACTGTTAATACAAACAAACTGATGTTTGACAAATATAGCAATAATTCAAACAATCTCATCTCAAGTCTCCTTTAAAAAAAATTTCATTTTCATTTGTTCAAATCATTCCTGCCTAGCTAGCCTAACCTCCCCTCCTTTTGCTGCTTCAGTATAAAGACGGTTTCTCAATCCAAAATGTATCAGTTTCGTTACTGTAAACTGCTTATTAGCTAATGAAAAGGCAGCCGATCATTTGACCGGCTGCCTTTTCATTTTGATTGAGCTATCGTTTATCATTAACTAGCTTAATGGATCACATTTGTAGTTTAATGCAACCTACCACTTATTCCCTTAATCTCCCTTTACTTCATTATCGTTCGGAATTAATTCATACAAGGCACGAACATCACAACCGATGGAATCGGCGATCGATATGGCAATTTTGAGTGGCATCACTCTTTTGTTTTCAATAAAGTCGTAAACTCGTTCCGGTTTAAAAACAAGTCTTTTGCCAGCCATTCTGCTGACTTTCCGGATTCCATCAATCGTTCATTCAGTAAGCAACGTCCTAGTTCAAATTTCAAGAAGCGATGACCTCCCGTATAAGATAATACTTAACCTTAAGCGTTGTCCATTGCCAGCATGAATATACTTCATAAAGAGTCCTATAACGATGAAATTCCCCATGCGTCTGCCCAATTGTTGGGCGAGTTCCATCGCGGGCCTTCGTTTCCCGTTAGTTCAACCGTGTTAGACTCCGAAGAACTCTTTTATCTTCAGCCAAGACTCATACCAAAATGTTTTCGATTTATATGGTATGGCGTTCTCTATCTGTTCCTCATTTTTTATTATAAAAACTGCATTATCTGTGGCTTTCAAATTATTTATCTTGGCTGTCTTTTCTATATTGTTCCTCTCTTCTATCTGCACACTCCGCTTATCAACCGAAGTTTCAAACGAATTTTCCTGTTCACGATTGAGATATATGATGCATAATAGCACTGTGTAGAAAATCTGCAAAATCCTCATTGCTATATTGATTAAAGTAGTTATTGAATCGTACATCGAATTTATAAGTATCGGCAATGCAAGCCAGTAGCTCTTTATCACATGGCATGAATTGCATTAGATTTTTTTTCCACTCCTTGATTAATCGCTGAACTTCATCGGAGGAAGGATGCTGATCGACACAAGACGCAATTTGCTTGAATACTTCCTCCATCGATTGAAAACGTTCATCTATTTCATCTTGTGATAGTTTATCCAACGTTTCATTAAACACATTATACGCTTCTGTTTCACCATAGATGAATCTCGCCTCATTTGCATATTGTTCTTTTAATGGCAAAACGGAAGAATTGTTGAAAATTTGCAAATTACTAATATCATTCCCCGAAACGTATTCTTCGAGAGCAACCATGATGGTTTCTAGTCTTTGTTTTCTCGAAAATAAGGTTTGTCTCTGCTTCTTTAATATTTGATTCTGTTCTTGCCTGGTCAGCTTTAAAATGTCCGCAATTTCTTTCAAGGAAAAATCCAATTCCTTTAAGAACAAAATAGTTTGAAGTTTTTCCAAACTGCTTCGATCATATAAGCGATACCCTTTTTCCGTCAGATGTGTCGGTTTAAATAAATCAATCCTATCGTAATAATGCAAGGTCCGGCTTGTAATGCCTGTAATCTGAACAATATCTTTAACAGCTAATAATGGTTTCTTCATCCCAAAATCCTTTTACTTCGTCTAGTATTTGAGCAGCAGGTGTTATTGTGGCCTCAAAGATTGTTCTTCCTGTTTTTCTTAAATAATATTGGATTAAATAATATCCGCAAGCGTAGCCAGCACTATAAGGCATATTGACCGGTTCAAAGTTTTGAAGTTTGGCGATCTCGTCACCGTAAAGATACGGAGCAAATTTATCAAACCCTGTTAATTGCAATTGCTCTCTAAGGACAGGCTTTATGCGCCTGTTAAGTGTGTCTGCGTTTGTTTTCGTTACCCAAGGGCCGAGCAATTCTTCGCCAAACATGAACATAGCATAGTTTTCAGCTAATCCTTCACTTACAATGAGCTCGCCCAAATTAACGGTGTGATCCCACTGAATAAATTGATATCGCACATTATGGTTGCACTCGTGCGCCAGCGCAGCCTTCATTCGAGAAATCGTGTACTCATTTGGCAAGAGTGTACCCCAGATAAACCCGGGAATGCCCCCAAAGCCACTATATCCTTCGTTTATTGTTAAGGCACTGCTTTCAGGATTCCCTAGTTGAATGGTAAACAAATATTCGGATACGGGGAGACTTATTTCATGCTCTATAAATAGACGGAGGCTTTTCCTTACCGCGTGCTCACACTCTAACCAAAAAGAATCTGATGAAATCAACTCTACCTCAGATGAAATCTGCTGGGTAATCTGATCAGGGGATCGATGCATTATACTATTAAACGTAACAACGTCAAAACCATTCCCCTCTTCAGCTCTAAAAGGGATCTGTTGAATTTGCCATTGTTTCATAAAGGGAGCCATCATTTCATTTCTGAATAATTCAAGTTTTTCCTCGGGCGAAGCTTGGGCAACTTTTTGATAAATGTGGTCTGAACGCAATGTTTTTATGTTCATATCTCTCACTCCTAGTCGTCTATAGTGAGAATTATGCACTATGACCTAACGTCATAGTCAAGTAATTTGGATCAAATACTGATAATTAGGTACTTTTATCGCCAGTTATATAAGTTTCTTCCCAGATGATTCTCCTTTGCCCTAATAATTATGATTACACCGTTGAATCAATTGTTAGATACGAATTTGCAAAAGGTTACAAACAATTTCGTTGATATTTCAATATAACAGAAACTGATCGTATGGAATGTCGCTCCGTACATATATAAGCAATAACGCCCTATCTCGTGCTCTATAACATCGTCCACCTTAAGAGTAAGTTAGGTCAGTTTTTATGGAGTATATTGTGTAAACAAGCTTATGCGCGCTTTTTTATTGTTATAGAACATATGGATTTGGTTTGAATGACAGACTCATTCTTTAAAATAGGGCGTAATCCCTCTTGAATATAGGTTCTCCACTAACTTGAAAAATTCTTCAGACGATAAATCCTTTTGACGCTGGAGCCAAAGACGAAACAAAGAAAGAGCAGTTGTCAGGTAAAACTCAATGAAGTATGGCGTTAAGGATTGGTTTTGCGGAACGTTTAATCCTAATTGATCCAAAGTGATTTCTTTCTTTAAGCGTTTTAAAAAACGGGCACTTCCATAATCACCCAAAAGGGCATTAAGAACCAGGAGATGTTCTTTTTTATCCAGACAATTGAGCGTATCTTGAACCGTATCCTTCGATAGCTCTTTATTCGCCAATTCTTTTTTCATGTCATTCAATAAGTCATTTTCAACAGAGTCTAACAATTCGTAAATGTCAGTAAAGTATTGATAAAAGGTGCTGCGGTTATATCCTGACTTATTCGAAATTTCCTGAATCGAAATTTTTTCAATCGGCTTTTGGCTATATAACTCACAAAAAACTTCTACAAACTTTTGTCTTGTTTTCTCCGTTATTTGGGGTTGCTTTTTCATGTTACCCTCCTACTAGTGAATAAGAATATCATCCGACAAATCATAAAAAACTGATGGTTGATCAAGGAATAATGAAGATTTATAATCACATCATACAACATGTTGTCGGATAATTAAAAGAAAATGCTAATAAGTAGGGGTGGTTTAATTGTCAGCAAAACAAGATAGAATTTTAATTTTTGGTGCAGGTGTCATCGGGAGCATGTACGCAATTAAGCTTATTGAAGCAGGGTTTGACGTTAGCCTGTTTGCACATTCGAATAGATATACATCATTAAGAGAAAATGGCCTGCAGTATATAGAAAAAGGTACAGTTAGATCGATACAAGTGAATGTCATTGATACGCTCGAAAATGACGATGTATACGATTTTATTTTCGTTACCGTTCGTTATGATCGGTCGGAATCAGCATTGTTAGCGCTAAAAGATAATCAAAGCAAAAATATAGTTACGATGATTAGTAATTCAATTGGATTTTCTTCGTGGCTGGATATCGTAGGGGATAGACTTTTACCAGCTTTTCCTGGCTTCGGCGGACAGATTAAAGATGGAGTATTGCATACTCGATTTCTACCAAAGTTTATAGCGGCAACTGCATTTGGAGAAATTAATAGTGTAGTGACAGAACGCATAGAAAACCTCGCAAAATTATTTAAGACAGCAAAGCTTCCCTACGTTATTAAAAAGGATATGCAAGCGTATTTAATCACACATTCCGTATCAGATATTGCCATGTTGAGTTTTTTGCATTCTGAGAATAAGATAATTGACAAAAAAACAGCCAGAACCAGAAAGACGGCACGCAAAATAACAGTCACTTTAAAAGCGTATCTAAGGGCAATACAAAAAGCTGGCGTTTCAATTGATCCATCAATGCTTAAAATGGTGCTGAAATTTCCAAACTTATTTTTGGATCTTTTCTTTATGACATGGCTAAGAACTAAAATGGTTAGGGATATGATGTTGCCGGATTATGCGAATAATGCTAACAATGAGATTGTGCAGCTGAGTAATGATTTAATGAAATTTTTAAGTCAAAATGATATCAAATCGGAAATACATGTTCAGTAATTTTTTGTTAAAATAGTATGGTGATTTTTAATTTATTTTCATTAAATCCTTCAATTGGGGTTAATCTAAATATGAAAATCGAAATATATAGTTTTTTCGTAACATCCTTGACTAAACTAACGGGAAACGATAATTGAGCAACAACAGCGGCAGTCTAAGACTTTATTTATCAAGTCTTTTTCTGTCGCTGCTTTATTTACTGGACCCAGTCTAAGACTTTTTTTCACAGAACACCATACATATCCACATATCGCACTAAAGAATCCCCAGTAATAATCAAAACTCATAAACGTTCCCCTCCCACTTTTCCTAACTTGCAATCCATTAAGTCCAAAACGCCCCATGATAATCTCTCCCCGAAACGCCCGCCACTCTCATTTCTATGGCTTTCATCTTCACTTCTACGGAGTAGCCCACTTTGGTTACCAACACAAAAACACCTCTCAAATGATCCCCCTATCTTACGACTGGGAAGAACTTTCTTAAAGGTGTTTTGATTTGACTCACGTTATGGCCGAGTGCTCTATTTTGGTTTTTCTATCGCTTTAAAGTCAGGCTGAATGTTTAAATAACTCCCAGATGCCCATTACCTCCGTGATGGCGCGATCAATCGTTGCAAAAGGGACTCCGTCCCTTGCTTGTGTAGATATGCCATGCATGAAGGTATCAAAGACGGTAGTCATCATCGAGACATCTATGGACGAAGGAATTTCACCAACATCTATGGCACGCTGGATGCAATCTTGCAGGTGGCTACGAATCTGCTTTCTTTTTTCAGCAACAATTTCACGAATATGATTGTTTTTGGAGGAGCATGTGCTAGCTGACAGCACAATCAAACAGCCATTCGGATGATCGCTATCCGTTTGCATTTTTGCGGTACGTCTTAAAGTTGTTTCAATTGCTTCCCGAGGAGTAAGCGTGTGATCCGCAAGACTTTCCGTGACTCGTCCAAAAGTCCCCATATATTGTTCAACAGCTTCTTTAAACAGGGCTTCTTTTGACTCAAAGGCCGCATAGAAACTGGCTGCTGAAATATTCCCCATGTCCGCTCGAAGTTGTAGCAACGAGGTTGCTTCGTATCCTTGTTCCCAAAAGAGCATCATCGCCTTTAAAAGCGCTTCATCCCGATCAAAAATGCGTGGACGTCCAGTTCTTGCCATAAGAGATCCCCCCCTTGTTTTTCTTAATTATATACTAATCGATCCAAAAGTTATTGACAAGGTGTGAAAGGTTGAATAACATAAGGAATGATCGATCCACAAGTCGATTAACTTTTCATATCTGCCTAGAAGGAGGCTCATAGATGTCTGATTTATCTTCTAATCGTTTCCCATGGTTGGGGTTGTTAGCCTTAGCTGTGGCTGGTTTTATTGCAATTATGACTGAAACCCTTCCCGCGGGGTTGTTGCCGCAAATCAAAGAAGGGCTACAGGTGTCGGAAGCATTGGCTGGACAACTTGTCACATTGTACGCCATTGGTTCGATGGTTGCCGCCATACCCGTGGCAGTACTGACTGGGGGGTGGCGGCGGCGTCCGCTTTTGCTTCTATCGATTATCGGATTTCTTATCTTCAACACTATTACAGCTCTCTCATTGAACTATGTACTAACACTTGTCGCTCGCTTCTTTGCCGGAGTAGCTGCCGGTGTTTTATGGGGCTTGATTGCCAGTTATGCTCTACGTATGGTGCCTGATCATCTAAAGGGAAGGGGCATGGCTGTAGCCATGATTGGAACACCCATTGCTTTATCCCTTGGAGTTCCTGCCGGTACGCTGATAGGAACCTTAATGGGCTGGCGCTCGGTGTTCTGGTTGATGTCGTTGTTGGCGTTCTTGCTAATTTTCTGGGTGCTCTGGAAAGTTCCCGATTATCCGGGACAGTCGGCTGATAAACGCATTTCAGTATTCAAAGTTTTACTCACACCTGGGGTGATTCCTATCTTGGTTGTGGTTCTTACCTGGATGCTGGCACATAATATTTTGTACACCTATATCTCTCCTTTCCTGGATGATATGGGGCTAGAACCCTATCTCGGACAGATTCTACTTATTTTTGGAATTATGGCACTGGTGGGAATCTGGGTGATTGGGATTTTCATTGATCGTTGGTTGCGTCCGTTGGTTCTCATCAGTCTTACCGGATTTGCTCTGATATCTCTTGTACTAGGACTTTGGAGTGAGCATGGTACTATTATCTTCATTTCTGTTGCGCTGTGGGGGCTGACATTCGGTGGTGCGGCAACATTGTTGCAGACGGCACTTGCCCAGGCTGCCGGGAAGCAAGGTGTGGATATCGTGATGCCTATCAATACAACGGTTTGGAATCTGGCTATCGCCGGCGGTGGGATATTGGGAGGAGTCCTTCTGAATCAATGGGGTACAACCTCCTTTCCTTGGGCACTCCTGCTTCTCTTGCTTCTTGCTCTGTTTGTTGCCTGGCGTGCTAAAAGGTATGGATTTCGCCCATCCCAGAGCCGTTAAGTAATCCGATTGCCATCCGTCTGCTATTGACTGTGAATTGTTCTTGCACGATTGTGGCAATCATTCATCGATTTGCGCCACTGAAAATCATAAAATGCAGCACCAAAAACCATAAATTATATCAGATCGATATGTGAACCTGACGGAATCATGAATTTCGTCAGGTTCTTTTTGTAGTCTAGTCTTGTAAATCAAAGCAATCTAAGTAAACATAAAGGTTTTATATTACTTAGTATAAGTATACTTTACTTTTGTTAAAAATAAGTTTATAATTTGCTTCAAGAGGTGATGGTCATGAAGAAAGATTTTGGTGATTCGATATCCAATAAGGTTTATGAATATCGTGTACTTGCCAGAATGTCTCAGCAAGAATTAGCAGAGAAAGTCGGGGTTTCCAAACAAACCATTTTCGTAATGGAAAAAGGGAATTATGTTCCAACTCTTCTATTGGCTTTTCGAATTGCCGATTTTTTTAATGTTGATGTAAACGATGTTTTTACTTATTTGAAAGGAAATGATCAAAATGAAAATTAAGTCTATTTCTGATATCCATAACGCAATTTTTCACCCTTTAAAGTCCTGGGCTGAGCAATCTACGGGAAATTGGAATATTCTCATTGGAGTCGGTTTTTTACTGCTCATGGGTAGTGCGATTTTTACCTATGTATTTTATAAGAAGATTGGGCAAGACGATGAACGGACAAATAAAATCTTTTTGAAAAGCAGTTACTTTATGCTGTTGACAATTATTCTATGTGACATGATTTTTCCTAAAGAGTATATGTGGAACATCTTTTTCTTGTTCAAATATGCGCTAGCATTTTTAGCTGGTGGAATTTACATGGCCATCCAGTATAAAAAGGATTTGTCGTAAGGAAGGGTCGCAGAGCGAGGGCCAGCTAAGGATGGGGATTAGACAATGTTGATAAATATACTAACTAAGTGATATGGAAGTTCAATAGGTGCAATCGGGTTGTAAAATAAATTGCTAAAATCAAAAATATCCTTTTATGTTCCTTCCCCCCTCTGCTTCTAGCGGCAATGTTTACATGTTCTTGTCCTTTGATCGCGACAAGAACATGTATTCATAAATCAAAAAAAACCGCGCTCTGCCCCTCCTCTTATCAGACTATTATATCGGTGAGTGTATACAAACCATGTAATGCTTGCTGTTAATAATGCTGACGAAATCAAGGCTGTAAGAACACTATATGTTTGCCAAATAAGTATCGTTGACCAATCTAATGCACAGCACATTATACACAGGGCAATCGTAGCAATCAGCAAAATAGCTGTTACGATTATTCGCTTTTTTGTCATTGGCTGCCGCTCATTCGTCTTCCTTCTGCGTAATCCTAAGAGAAAGAACAGAACGGCCAATAAGCAAAAAATAATTGTGGTAGACGATAAAATGATGTCCAAAAGCTGTGTGCCGCTTATTTCATATGACTGCGTTAGATTGCCGTCTAATATATCTTTAACTTTTAGTACAATGCTTCTGTTGATATTTGCGCCGTTGGTCAGCAAGCAGACGGCTGTTCGTTCATTTGGCAGTATGATCACTTCGGTTCCAAAATTGGGATTTCCCCCGGGGTGCTCTATAATCGTTTGGTTGGCGTTTACCGTCCAGCCCGCCGCATAATACATTTCGTTGACAGCCGGAACAGACATATCACCCTGATGTGATTTTTCGATAACCGTATGGAATATTTCGGGTATGTCCTTCACAATACCCATCTGTATGCTCATCCAACGCGCCATATCTTTTGTACAAGAAATGATGTAGCCTGCGGGTTTATTCCCGGAATAATCCGGTGCGTTATATGGAGTTGTCATAAAAAAGGAAGAACGGTAGCCCTGTGCCAACTGTCCGGTGGCTTGAGCATCTTCTTTATAAACATACGTCTGGTGAAGACCTAACGGCTGAAATACCTGTTCCCTCATAAAGTCTTCATAGCTTTGTCCCGACACAATCTCAATAACCAAACCCAATACGTCATAATTAACGGTTCCATAGCTATACTGTTCACCGGGAGGGAACGCCAACCCAGCATCTACCAGCTTTTCCACAGTCTTTTGCAGCAAATCTGGTGTATTGCCTTGTGGAATATTTTGAGAATGCCTACTATTTGTTAGGCCGCTAGTATGGTGAAGAAAGTTATTGAGTGTAAGGCTTGTCATATCAACAGGTTTCCCTTGATACTTTAACGTAAACCAAGGTAAATATTTTTGGACAGTGTCAGTCATTGACAGCAGCCCTTGCTCCTCCAACAGCAGAATGCCCATGCCGGTAAAGGCTTTACTGACCGAGGCCAACTCATATAGTGTATTTTCACTTGCAGACAACCCACTTTTACGGTCTGCATACCCGGAAGAAAAGTAGAACATTTCATCATCAGCAAGTATCGAGATTGACATTCCCGGCACACCTGATATACGACGGGCATCATCCAGCAACGCGTGTATTGCCGCAGATTGCGTATCTGACAACGACGCATAACTTTGTGTTGCGAATCCTGAGATTAATATAAGTATCGTTATCACACAAACAATAGTCTTTTTCATAAACTCTCCATATCGAAAAAATTATGCGAGGATAATATAAACAACCCGTAGTACGCCTTATCCACCTAATGTATCGTTCCATTTTACTTAATGCTAGACGTTCAATAATTAGATTACAATTGTAAACTTCACAGACCCATGTATATTATTTCTTGTTTCGCAAAAAAGACCCCTCTGATTGCTTACCGGAAAGGTCTCCTTTCTTTTATAAAAATTCCACCCTATTATGATAAAGCTCAGCGTAGGCAAGTTTCATTAATCTTTCCATGTTACCTGCCATCCATATGACTGAAGTTTAAAGTATTTACTAAACTCCGCGACTACGGACTTCGCATTCTCTTTCGATGTTGCATGAAATATAGTTATATCGACTATATTACAGTCTGAAATTTCCTCCAAACCTTTAAGTCTTGATGCATCTACTCCAATCTGCTTTAGACTCATACAATTTTTGAGTATTGTTAAATCTCCAACCGGATAAGTGAACTGCTTTAATTTCTTCAATTCTCCTATAACCTCTATATGTGATTCATCTATTGCACAGCTATCTGTCTCAAAAACCGTAAGATTCTTTAAAGCTTTTAAGAATGATAAATGTGGTATTGTCACTTGTTTGAGCTCTAGTTTTATTAACTTACTAAGGTTTGAAATATAAAGCAGGTCGCCAACCTCCATTTCTTCTAAACTTAGTTCCTTCAAATTTTTTATAGTTCCTATTAATTCCATTTCAATTGAGTTCATTCTACATAATCTCAAACTCTTTAAATTCTTTATATCTTTCAGTTTATGTATATCTTTTAATGGAAGTCCTATTAATGTTAGCTTCCTTAACCCATCTAAAGAAACCAAGTACTTCAAATCAGACTCTTTAAAAGCTTCTGATCCTATCACAAGTTCTGCTAAAGAAGTCAACCGTTGAAGTACATCAAAATTAGTAATTTCATCCGCATGTATAATAAGTTCTTTAAGATTAACCATATGGGTTAAAATATCCAAAGATATTGCTCCGTATTTTTGAGCTTGATCAGCTCTAATAAATACCATTCTCTTTTTTTTCAATGTTTTTGAAGATACAAAACCACTCTCAACATCGTCTTTAAAATACTCTTCCCAAAATCCGCTTACAGGGATAAGGCTGTTCTCTTCGATATTCCAATTAGTCAAAGCTAAAATATCATCTAACAAACTTCCATTTTCACGAGATAATATGATTACATCATCTTCTTCACGAATACCAATACTATTATTTCTGAGGCTCGAATCAATAAATTCAAAGAAATGCCCCAAACTTTCAGCAATAACATAGGAAAAATTAGAATTATGATCAATCGTAATAATTTGCCCATAAACGCCTTTATTTCCGGGGTCTAAATCTATTGCCAAAAATGAGCCACCACCATCTTCAGCAAAAGGAATCCAGCCTTCTCTGTAGTTCCCATCTTTTATTACATCTGATTTGCTGGATATAATATCGTATGCTGATTCCAAAAGGGACTTCCAGTTGCTTACTATCGATTCAATGTTCATCCAACCAAGACCAGCCATAACACCAAAAATCTGCTCTCCTTCTCCATTAGAATTCATGTATAACTTTCTGAAATCTTCTGGAAATTTGCAGTTCATCATGCTCTCGAAAAGATCTATTTCTGATTCCTCAAGTGCTGGATTCAGTAATTCCTCTACATTTGGTATATGCGATTTTAATGTCTCAATAAGTAAACACTCTTCTTTTTTATTAGCTAACGACATATAGTGGCCCCCATTCTACAGAGTCATAATAGTTTCAGTAAACATCCTTGGTTGATCATCAATCATTTTGTTATGATTCATCTTCAACAGTTCTATCAATAATTAATTCTATCTTACATATGGAGCATCTATTTCCCAATTTAGCAATATCGTATCATGAATTTGTAAATATTGTTGTATTAAGTCATATACAAAAACCTAAGAGTCATCTTAGGGGTTGATTTTATCTCTATATAAACTTCAATCACAACTAATTTTTCACCCTATTTATGGTACGGTTCAGCCCGATTTGTCCTCACCGCGGGATACATCTGTTCCAAGCTTTCAGCCACGTTTAGATTCTATTGTGATTGTGCGCCCTGAGTCTGAACCAGCTGATCTTCTCAACTGCTGTGTTGCGGTCCCCATCTGCAGTTTCCGGGCAATCTGCTTGTTGCGCATTCCTCTGATACCTTCAATAGTCCTCCTTGCTTCATTTAGAGTTATATATACTGGTTTTCTCAAATTAATCACGTAATCTAGTGCTCCGAATAATAAAAAAAGCCCGCAAGCTAGGTACCTGCGGCTTTGAATTTTATTTAGGATATGTTGTAATTTATTATTATCTCTCCCCTCCCCAACAAAGCCATAGCCCCCTTTTATGGAGTTGCTTGTGGAAGCTACAGCAAAGGCTATACGCGTTGAATCGTGGCTATCACGACCCCGGCAAATCCAATGCCTAACTGCACCAGTATTTCCGTGCTCCTAGGAGGACACGCTATGCGATTTTCAAGTGGCAATCGCCTCTTTCTGTTCCTTAGCTTTTGGGAATCCTTGATCTACTCCTTGTTCTCTACGACTATCACGCAAGAGCTCGTACGTCACATACACCGGTCGCCCTGTTCGTGGTTCCAGCATAATCTCGGCATCAATGGCAAACACCTCACGCAGCGTTCGTACCGTCATTACACGCTCTGGCGAACCATGCTCCACCACCTGGCCCTCACGAATCGCCACCATATAGTCGGAGAAGCGTGCTGCCAGATTCAGGTCATGCAGCACCATCACAATCGTCACCTGTTGACTGCGATTCAGTTCATAGAGCAGTTCCAGCACTTCAAGCTGATGCGCCAGGTCCAGATAGGTGGTGGGTTCATCCAGCAGGATCAGATCGGTTTGCTGGGCGAGAGCCATCGCAATCCATACGCGCTGACGCTGACCGCCAGATAGCGTATCGACCTCACGATGCTCAAACGCTGTAAGCTGTGTAACCGATAGGGCCCAGGCTACTACTTGCTTATCCTCTTTGGAGAGCTTGCCGAAGCCCCGTTGATGTGGAAAACGCCCATAGGCGACTAATTGACCGACCGTCAAACCGCTTGGTGCGGTCGGCGTCTGCGGCAGAATCGCCATCTGCTTGGCCACTTCCTTGGTGGACAGCGTGCGGATATCTGCACCATTCAGATAAACCGTACCATTATTCGTCTTAAGCAGCCGACCAACTGCCTTTAGTACGGTTGATTTGCCGCATCCATTGGGACCAATAATCGAGGTAATCTGTCCACGCGGAATCTGCAAGTCCAGTTCTTGTACGATAAGCGTGTCATTATAGGCAATATCGATTTGTTGCGCTGTAATACTTTCCATGACGTCCTCCTAATTGGCCTTCGATAGTAAATAAAGAAAGTACGGAACACTGATGACCGTAATGACAATTCCCGTCGGCACATCTCCCCCCAGGCTAACCGTGCGCGTAATCGTGTCAGCAAGTACCACGACTAATCCCCCGGTCAGGCTGGCAGCGGGAACGAGCAATTTGTGATCGGGCCCGACCAGTTTTCTTGCCATATGCGGAGCGATCAAGCCAACGAAAAAGAAGCTTCCACCTACGGCCACACTGCCAGAGGATAAAGCAACCGCAGCGATCGACAACCCCAAAAACTGCCGCTTCACGGCAAGACCCAGCCCTACTGCCGTCTGATTGCCCAGATGGAGGGTGTTGAGTATGCGAGACTTGTAGAAAATATAGCCGAGTAAAATCAAGACCCATGGTCCCAGTACGGAGATATAGCGCCAATCAGCGCCCCATAAGCTTCCTGCCAGCCAGTGCAGCATGAAATCCATCTGCGAATCATTCAGCTTGAGTGTCAGGAAGGTGGTCAGCGCTTCATACCCGCTTCCGAGTGCGACCCCGGTTAAGATCAAACCGATTGGTGAGATATCTCGCCCACGGCGATACGATAATAAGAAGATTAATCCCACCGCCAACAATCCGCCAACAAAGGCCAGTAGTGGCAGAGCAATAAAGGAGCCCTTTCCTGTTGATGCGATGAATACGACAAAGAACAGGACAAACAAACCTGATCCCGAACTAATCCCCAGCGTCCCCGGACTAGCCATGTCATTGCGCAGCAAACTCTGCATCACGACCCCAGACGCTCCCATTCCCAGACCTACCAAGATCGACAGTGTGATTCGTGGCAGGCGAAAATCGAACACGATCAGATTTTGCTTGTCTGTACCGTTTCCCAGGAGAACATTCAGCACTTCTAGCGGTGAAAGATTCATTTTGCCAGAATTCATGCTAATGACAGCAAACATAAGGATGAGCACCATAAGCACTATATTGACGATTATGCCCCTTTGCACCGTATAACGCTGCTTGATCATTCAGCTTCCCTCCTTTGCTTGCGAGCCAGGAAGAGAAAGTACGGCACACCAATGATAGAAAATATAATGCCAATCGGTGTTTCGAACGGCTTATTGATCAAGCGTCCAGCCAGATCGGCCGACACGGTCAGCAACGCACCATATAGCGCAGCTGCCGGAATAATGTAACGATAGTCGACACCGATCATGTATCGCACAATATGTGGGGTAATCAGACCAACAAAACCGATGGGGCCAACTAAGACAACAGCCAATCCAGTCAGCACGAGCACGATAATCGTCGATAACCCCTTGACAAGTCCGCTACGAATACCGAGTCCACTTGCCACATCATCCCCCAAACTGAGCAGTGTAACAGAAGGAGATAGCATCAGCGCCAGCAGCACACCTCCAACAAATAGCGGTGAGATAATTAGCAATTCCCCCCACTTGACCCCCGCTGTACTGCCTGCCGTCCAAAATGCCAATGCTCGACCCAGGTTATAATTGATCGCTAAATACTGACTGAGTGCGCCAAATAGCATGGAGATGGACAGTCCTGCCAGTACCAGCCGCTGAGGCGTCATCCCGCGCTTGCCGAGTGACGCGATGAAATAAGTGATCCCGGTCGCGAGCGCTGCTCCCAGACAAGCAAACAGCATCATCTGCCCATACGAATAACCCGGCAGAAAGGCCAGGCAAAGAGCAATCGCGAATGCTGCCCCAGAGCTGATCCCCATCAGCCCGGAGTCGGCCAGCGGATTGCGCGTCGTTCCCTGCATAATAGCCCCACATACCGCAAGGCTGCACCCGACGATCAGATCGGCTACGGTACGCGGAAGACGTAGGGTTTGAATAATTTGATGCTCAGTGAGCGTTGGATCAAATCGGAAAATAGCCTCCCATGCAGTCGCTAACCTCATGTCGGCGGCACCGAAGCTAATCGACGCCGCCGACATGAGAACCGTTAATCCAAGCCCTACCACCATGTACATGGTGAAGTTCACCGCCCCACGGCGTTTTTGTTCAGGCTTGTTTTTCATTACGTTTTCCTTTCCTTACCTACTGACAGTCATATTTGTAAATTGGAGTACTTCTTAATACCTTGTCAAAACCCTTATTGAGGCATTGCCAGCAATTGTTTGATAATATGATCAATCAATGCACTGGAAGTCATTATATCCGTGGACCAAGATAGCGATGTACCCACCGTTATGATCCGATTATGTTGCACAGCAGGTAGTGATTTCCAGACCGCATTATTAGTAGGAACTTCCGTATCTCCTATAGCGATTAGATAATCCCCTATGTAAGCAGCCAATACCTCCATAGAGATATCTCCCCAATATTTATCTGCGTCAATAATATCAGTTTGAACTTTTGATGGTGCCTTCATTTTAAGTTCATTATAAACAAGCTCGCCAACCGCATGTTTGGCTCCAGCGATGTAGTTACTTTTATCACTGAATTCCCCCATAGTAATCGTCACGTCTGAAAGACCTGCATTCTGAAGGGCTAACTTCGCTTCTTCGATTTTTCCGGCATAAGCACTCAAAACAGCCTTAGCCTCTTCCTGCTTGTTCAAAACATCGCCAATAAAATGTATACGCTCTTCTGTAGTCATATCACCATAAGGGACATAAATTGTTGGGGCAATTTTGGATAAATCTTCATAATTTTCATCACCCCATGCTAAAATGATCAGATCAGGCTCAAGAGTCATGACATCTTCCGGCTCCATAGCTATTTTAATGGAGTCTGTAATCTGGTTAGCAAAAACAGCCTCTTTCCCGTCCCTTGCTGCTCTCGCCACACCTAGAGGAGTTACACCCAGGGCTACCACATCACCCACTAAGTAATCGACTACAACACGCTGAGGGTTGTTAGGCACCTTAACGTCACCCTTTACTGTGGATAGCGTTCTCGTCTGCGAGACTGCTTCTGAAGCTTTCGTCTCCGATACTTCCGGTTGTGTCGTCTGTTGTGTCTGTGCAGGGTTTGGATTTACCGTTCCCCCGTTATTCGATGGCGTTCCCGACGCACATGCCGACAATAACAGCATCAAGCTCATCGCCGCCGCCAAGATCATTTCTTTACTTCTTACTTTTCCAAACATGGTTGATTCCCCTTCTCTATAAGACTGGACTAGACCTGCTAGTTCCCTCTCATAGTAAAGAAAATGAGAATCATTATCAATACCATCAACCTGCATGGATAGTGCGTTTATTTTCCGATAATCACTTGGTGTCATCTTGTAATACTTCTTAAACATCCGAAACAGATTTTTCTCATCTGCAAAACCAGATCCTGTTGCGATCTCTTTAATGGTTGCTTCTGTATGCTTCAAGTCATGGCAGGCAGCTTCAATCCTTCTCTGAATGAGGTACTCCTGTAAGCTCATGCCTTCCTTCTTTTTGAACAGCCGCGTCAATTGCCCGCCACTGATCCCAAACATATCGGCAATTTCTTGAAACATAATCGGCTGCATGTAATGTTTATCGAGGTATATCTTGGCAGAACAAGCCGGATCTGGCTGGAGATACCGAATCTCACCACTCTCAAAATCTCTGTAGACCCCATGAATCAATTGATATAGAAAACTTTTGGCCTGCAGCTGATCCATCGCCTTGCCGCGGTTCCAGCCATTCATCATCTGTTGAAACCAATCGAGTAGCAAGATAGGATTACTTGGTGTATAACCAAACTGTTGAACAAATGGGTTCACTTCCTCCAGTAATTGCTGCAGGTGCCTCTTGAAAAAAAGAGGTAATTCTGCTTTATAAAACACCATAAAGGTCTTCACATTCTCCCCTATAGGTGAAATACTGAGCAGGCTCCCCTTCCCTCCGTGAACTAAACCAAAGCGTTCCATTCCAAATGTGGTTTCATTCAGTTGAATTTGTGCTTCTCCTCCACATGCATAGATAAACATGCTACTAGGCATTTTATACTGCTCCAACGGGTATTGGGACGCTACATTCTGAAAACGCACGTCTATTAATGTAATGATCGAACGTGTCCAAATATGGGCCATCGTATCGATCATCTCCGGTGTAAATACCTGGCTTGCTGCTGCTTCGTCTTGCATCTATCTGCGCTCCCTCATCTCACTTTTTCCATTTTATATATCACCTATCAATTGATATTGATTATCAATATCATAATTCATGAGGTAAGTATATCATCATTAAGTGACATTGGGGACAGGGGCCGAATAAATGTATAGGATCCTTATCTAGGATGCTTTCATGAACGGTCATCGTTGCATCAACCCCACCTTTAAACACAGATATCGTAAAAATGAACGTTTCAGCGGACTTCCGCTTCGAGAAATTTAGAAGAACATCGAATCGGCAATCACAAGTTCTTGCCCTGAACAAAAGACAAGAACTTGTTCCAATAAAAAAAACCGCGCCCAGCGCGGCTTCCATTGAGACTATGTTCTTGTCCTCTGACCGAAGAATCGATTCTATAATCTCAGCAGAAGATATAGTTTACAGCTAAATATCACGAAGCAGTGAAGTATTAAGCTCCTCTCTCCAAGTAGCCGCTGCAGATAACGGGGCGGTTAATGATTTCATACATTTTTTTAAGATCGGAAATGTACTCTTGGCTCCAAGTTTCAAACGAATCGAATTCCGCCATAGATATTTGATGGTACTCCGGGGAGTCGGTTACCCCCGTTAGGACCTCATATGCATAAATATTGTCGCCAAACTTTCCTACAGATTGGTATCTACCTGTTTTCAGGCGGATATAATCGGTATATCTCACGGTCTTCCCTCATCCTTTCATTGATTTCATCATGTCTATTTTCTTAATCTTGTATAAATCTAACTCCGCAGCAACTCGTCCCGCACTTCCGTCAGTGCGAACCCCAGCAGATTTCTACCCCGCCATTTCACGGGATTCTCCGCATCTGGATTGGACTGGCCCATGCCGATCCCCCAAATACGGTCCCGCGGGCTAGCCTCCACGAGGATGCGGTTCTTCGTCGAGTTAAGATAATCGTTAAGCTTCGGATTCTGCGAAAATTTGGCCAAGCTGGCTCTTTTGACGATACCGTAACATTCCTTATCCCAAATATCTTTGTCAAAGTTTTGGACCGCACGTCCAAAAGCCTTCATCTCTTTTGGGTGCTTAGCTTTAAGGATGGACTCCAGCATTTCGTCATCGCCGAACAACCTTGCCTTTTCGGCCATCATAAACTGCTCGGCGCAGGAGTACTGCGTTCCCTCTACCGTGAACGGGCACATCCACCATTGGCTGAAGCAGCTTTTATCGACGCTCCCGTCCTTAGGCGGTGTATGTCCCCAAAAAAATACGAATTTGAACTTTTTTCCTTCGTTATATACTTTTCTTAACTCATCGATATTGTAAATCATCGTTAACCCTCCAAATTTCTCCGATATAAGCGGGATGGCCTATGCCCCGCATTTTCGGTATAATGATCGGTCTCCACTACAAGATCTGCTACTTTACGCCGGAAGGCCGCCTTCAACAGCTCTTTATCCATAATTACCTCATACACCTGCTGCAGTTCCGTCAAGGTAAAAAGCATCGGCATCAAGTGCAGTGCAATATCGGTATAATTTACTTTTCCCCGTAACCGATCAATCGCGCATGCTATGATCTTCGCATGGTCGAAGGCTAATCCGTCATTCGATACGATCTCATAATCCGTGCCAGTCGATGTAGTCTTCGCTGTCATAGTCCTTGCCACGACCGCCGAAAGTTCTTCTTCTTCACTGCTTAGTTTGAGTTCGTACTCCAGCGTCTTGATGTATCCGTCCTCAATCAGCTCTTTTTGCTCCCGCAGCGGCCGATAGGATACCTTGAACCAGGCGGCGTCTGCTGCATCATCTCCTGCCTTAAGCTCCAACTTGTCGCTGTTGATCAGAGCCATATAGCTGCAGCTTATCACCCAGGTTCGTGGGTCGCGCCCGATATCACTGAACGTATACAGCTGTTCCAGATAAATGTCTTCCACACCGGTTTCCTCGCATAGTTCCCTTACTGCTGCCTGCTCAGTCGTCTCATTCGGCCGGACAAAACCGCCAGGCAGAGCCCATTTGCCCAAGAAGGGGTGAGCCCCCCGGCGAATAAGGAGGACGCGTAGCTCTTTTTCCGGCAGTTTGCGATAACTGTCAGCATCCTCTTCCGTCACAGTGAAAATAACCATATCCGTTGTCACTGAAGGCCGCTCGTAATCCCCTGCTCTGTATTGCTCCAAAAATTCGCGTTCTATAAGTCCATCCTTATCCAACAAATCCAAGTGGGTACGCCTCCTTTATATTTGATTTAACCGTTCAGCTCTCCGAAATAGTTGCCGTAGGGCTCGAACTTTGCCAACACTTCATCAACCTTGCGAATACGTTCCTCCAGGCTCCCCCGCAGCGTAATATAGGGGATCCGCCGCTCCTTCAAATCCGCGATAATCTGTTTATGAAACACATGCCGCTTCTGATCCCCACTGCGGTCCCAAGTATCGTCGTAAGGAATATCGTCAGCGCATAGGAAGAACAGATCATAACGTTGCGCATTCTCAAGAGCGATCCGGGTTAACAGCTCTGGGGCCCGGCCGTGGTAATCCAGGGCGAACATATACGTCGTGATCGCATTGGTATCGACGAACAGAACCCGGTTCGCCTCAAGTATTGCCTGTTCTTCGCGCTCGATATGACCCACCGCGATTTCATCGAACGCTTCCAAGCCGATTCGGCGGTCCACCTGATGTTCGGTCCAATAATCGCGTCCGTATTCGTTCGCGAACGTCGTGCAATATCGCCGTGCCAGCGCTTCGGTGATCGTCGACTTCCCCGTCGACATCGCTCCAACGAACACCACTTTCGTGATCAAATCCCGGTACACGATATCACTTACGAACTCCCTGTACTTATATGGATTGGAACGGACCATCGTCGCTGAGATCGGAACCCGCTCTCGGGCTTCATCCACCCGCCGGTCTATTGCACCCAAAGAGAGACTCATATGTTTGCCGTAGAACTCGCTCGAGTAAAAATGCGTTACTTGCTCTCCGTTCAGCAAACCGAGTATATACTGTTCTTCCCGAATCTCATGCTCCCTGTCATCCGAATACCCGTCCGGACCGTCCCAAGCCTCGATTACCCGGACTTCCGGATAGAGCCTGCGAATCCAATTTGCCCGGACATGAAGCGGGATCGGGGTGACCGTCGTTTCGTAAATGACCAAGATCAATTCATCGACTTCTTGTAGTGCCGTCTCGATCATGAACTGATGGCCTTTATGCAGCGGGGCAAACTTCCCCAGTGTTAGTCCAAGCGTTTTCATGCCGCCACCTCCTTAGCCCCTTTATTCCAAATATAGTACCCGTATACTGCGTTGACCAGATACGCGCTCCACATCACGATCATCAGCAGGCCTTCTCCGCTACCCTCCAGCATACGAATCACCCACAATAGCACCGTAAAGAGATTTAGCACGATATAGACCAGCCATTGTTCCTTGAATCTTCTAACCATTAAGAAGGTCGCCCCAACAGACAGCACCGTCGTAGTAGCATCGATGTAAGGCGAGTTCTGTCCCGGAATGAACGAAAGACCAAATCCGAGGAGCAAGCAGCCGATTACACAGACCATCCCAACGAGGAGCAGTCTTCTAAGATCCATCTGCCTCATGGTCAGCCTACCGTCTTCTTGCCGATTACTTTTCCACATGTAGAAGCCAATGACATTCATTGGAACGAAGAATAGCAGATTGAGCATAACCTCTCCAAACAAACCGTTAATATAGACCAAATAAGCGTAACCGACTGTATTGTACATGCCGAAAACATAGCTCATCAGGTTGCCCTTCGCCGCAAGCACCACGCATAACACCCCAGTAATAAAAACCGTAAATCCGAATAAAGAGTCCTTTGTTATCACCGTAAACCCGACAGCGATTGAGGTAAACAGTACCAACCACGTAATTTCGAACAGATTCCAGCTACCCGCCACCTTTTTCATCTTGCATCCCTCCGCTTTTTCGACTCATTCATAGAGTGAAAAACATAAGTTTTACTTAGTATCATTTTGTTAATAACATATTGTTACTATCAAAAATAACAGAAAATCCTGCGAAGGGCAAGTAAATTCTTCCTATTTCTACAGACAGGTACTTATTCATTTGTAATGGTTCGTTATAGGATCAAGCATAAGCCCTTTGCTCTAGGGATAATTGAACTCCTCGCCAGTAAGGTATGCGTTTGGAAGTCCAGAAGGCTTCTCAACAGAACTAACTTTAATTGTGTGAAAATAAAAGAAAACCCCTAATAAAAGGGGTTTCCTCCAATCTTGTTCAACTAACGTACCAATAGGTGAACTGTTTTTTTAGGTATGTATTTTATAATTCTCACTCTATAAGGTTTACTATTCCGTCTTTATACTTAAATAAATAATCACCCTCTTTTTCTAAGAGAACAGGTAAATATTGAGCTACCATTTCAGCAATTCCTAAATTACTTGGGTTCAATATCCAATCAATTTGTTTCCAATCGAGAATACCTTCTCTCGTTATTTGTATGGGCTGATTTCCTAAATTCTTATCTACTTCGAATAAGTACAGATACAATCCATCTTTTTCCTCGCCATTTTTATCCCAGGTAATGATACCTTTTGAATAGTATTTGCTTACTTTAATACCCGTTTCTTCTAATACTTCACGTTTTGCACCATCATCAGCATTTTCGCCTACTTCATTTTTACCGCCAACACCGTTCCACACGCCCATAATTGGTGGTTTTTCACGATTCAACATTAAGATACGGTCGTCACTCTTTAAAAAACACACATTATATTGAAACACGAAATCATCTCCACAATTAAATTGTGCACTACATCAGATAAACCCGTCTTCGGGTTCACCAACATCAAATCCTAATACTTTTGTCGCTTCCAATTTAAATCTCTCTATCCAAGAATTCCAATCACCATTACTCATCTGTGCATAAAATGATAATCCACTTGGCTCTACTGAGGCCACAATAAAAATATCATCATCTTCCTGCCCGAACCAATAAGGAATTCCATTTTTATATCCTATCCAACCTGGCATACTCTCATATATATTAGTTACTTTATCCCAGACTTCATCTGATAGGTAATACCATATATTTAGATTGCAATTTTGAGAGGTTAGGTTACTCATTTGTGTCCCTCCTTTAGCCAAGATCTATTTCAGATCCTAGCTTCACTTATCTCTATATAGCATCAGCAACTTATAAGAGTCAGCAGCTCTGATAGAATAACTCTAAGCTCATGCTCCGTCTGCTCTGACTTCACGGCTTTTTCCAGCTTTGCTCGACTTCCGAATATCCGGTATAGAACCTGCTCCCGTTCATATATTTCTTTAGGCGACACCTCTTGAAGCAGCACTTCTGCTAGCTCGACCCGATCGATCACGAAGTTTTTGACAGATCTTGCTTCCTCATTTCCTGCTAGCAGAATGTCTACTAGGACTGGTATAAGCTCAGCCTCTACACCGTGCGCATCAATAAAGGCCTCCGCATAGCCGTCTTGTATCATTTGGTGCTCCGTATCTACCATCTCCATATAACGAGAGATGAGTGAAAAATATTCCTTGCTATACAATCCTAATCCGAGTACAGCATAGGTACCAGGCATGACCGACTTTTCACCCGGATTTGTGTCCTTGTACCACGCAAAGGGCTCCATAGCAATATTCGCATACGCAGCTAGCTTAGGATATAGAGCCGGATATGCGAGTGCACCAGCAAAAAACTGATGAAGACCTGATTTAGCCATTTTTTTTAGAGGAAGATAGTTCTTTTGTTTGCTTTTAAGCTTCAGGTAATATTCCTTCGGAAATCCTTGCTGCAGCAATTCGGTAATGTGATCTAATGCTTCTCCATAAGCTGTTTCCTCCTCGGTCAAAATCCGGATTTCAATGCTCTGGGTTACATCATTATTATCAACTTCAACACGGGTTCCTTTATATACTGGAGTGAATTTCCCGCTTCCCCCCTGAATATACTCCGCTGCGCGTTTTGAACCAAGCTGGACAGCAAGTTTCAAATATTGTTCCCGGATGTCCGGTTTCGTTTTTCCAATTTGCAGAGCGGTATATACAAAAAAGGAAAGTTGATCTGCATTCGGATCCATAAGCGCCATATTCTCTTTAGGTATCCAATCCATTCTAAAGCTGCCTGTACGCACAAAATGGCGAGGAAGAAAAACATTCTGAATCCAATCATCCATAGCCGAAGTATACTGGCCAGTCCATTCGTCTAAGCGTCCCCTATTACTTCTGAGCTTGTCGGACAAACGCTCTATTAATGGGCCAACCGCATTCTCTTCCTGCTTCAAAAGATCAGGATTCATCAAGTGATGAGAAAAGAAAAACTGGTCATCAACACTCGGCAATACCGGAAGATCAGACATGATTTTGGATGTTATAAACTTCTGTAATGATTGGCGGAGTTCGTTCAGCTTCTCTTCGTTTACCAGATGCACGCAAAGCGTTAAGTCTTCGTCCTCCATTTCAAAGGAAAGTACGATCTGGAATCGGTAATCAAAAAAACGAGGACCTAGTTTATCTGATAAAAAAAGCTCCTCCACTCTCTTGCATAATGCCGGGTAAAGTTCAGATCTAATTAATTCATCCGTGAGCTCGGCGATATAAGGACCTGCTTCGATTTCATAAGAGCTGTCCGTCCAATCAAGCGGTTCTTCAACATCAATATGTATTTTTCCTTCACGCCAAGCTACTTGGAGATAATCCTTTATCCCAGCCTGAAGCGGACGATTGCCTATGAATTCATTTATTCTTATAGTCTCTTTGTTATATATGGTCATCATCTCGCTCCACACATCGTTTAAAAACCTCTGTACTGCTGCGTTCATTCCCACTCCTCCTCATAGTTAATGCTAATAGAACTTAGTACTCCTCATGCAGATTGAAGACGGAGCAGCAGTTGATCAACCAGATCTGTCTCTCGCAGCTGGTTGATCCAGCGCTGAGGGATATGCTCATAGCCATATCGGATTCCGGCAAGACCGCCTGTGATACAGGCCGTTGTATCCGTGTCGTTGCCTAAGGCAACTGCTCGTTTGACGGCATTTTCGTAGGAAGTGCAGGTTTGGAGGATCATACATGCACTGAACAAGGAATCCACGACATAACCAGATCCTTCGCCATAGAATACTTTATCAGGCTGAATGTTCTCTTCAAGCTCCCGTTCATGCTCAGGCATCTGCTGGTAGATCTTTCGAAGCTTGCTAAGAGCAGTTCGGTAGCACAGATTGAAGTCTTGCTTTTGCAACAGTTCACGTGCAATTAACACATACAAGGCACAACATACCTGATTACAGATATGTCCATGAGTTACAAGGCATTGAGTATGTGCGTTTTGAACGAGCTGCTCGTCTGTTCCTTTATGCCACAAGGCAAGTGGTAGCACGCGCATCAGCGCTCCATTCCCTTTCCCATCAGGAACCGTATTGCCACTCTCGTAAGGGGACATTCCATGGTAATAAGTAGTCAGCGTACGACTGGTTTGTATCCCAATATCAAAAACTTGTTGGGCTACTGCCCATCTACCTTCGTGATACCAATCGACCAATTTGTCTGCAAAATCAGTTAGCTCCAGTGTACCTTTATCGATCAGACTCTCCAGCAGACATAGTGCCTGCGCACCATCATCCGACCAGGTGCCTGCAGGGACATCTCGGTAGGTGGGCTGAAAGCCCACAGGAGGAGTAAACTCAATATGCTTCAGAGGTGGGAGCTGCTCCGCTGATCTGAATTCATAGGGGACACCAAGAGCATCTCCAATCAATAAGCCGTAAAGCCCACCCTTAATTTTATCCCACATGTTGTATTCTCCTTATCACTAGATATAATTTGGATCAAGTTGCCTACAAATATATAAGCCTACCCTATCAATATTTAAACTGTTTTGCATCATCTAAATAAAAATTGAAAAAATAAGCTTCCAATGAACAATACGATAGTAATCTAAGCCTATTTTGAAATCAATACATAACAAAAGATGAGGCTGTTTTTAAAAATCAACAACCTCATCTTTTTTATGAATCTTTCCCGAATAATTACGTGTCTCTACTTAAATAACCAATCAAGTTTTTCTGCGTATTCGCAATTTACTTTAGTCCCAGTAATTAGTTAGGGTGAAGTGCCCGGGCCATCGCATCCATATAGCCCTGAACAGCGCGCTGACTCACTTCTGTTTCTGGAGCGAAAATTTCGAAAAGGTGAAAACAACCAGGATACAGGTGGAATTCAACATCTACACCTGCTTGTGCAAGTCGTGCCACATACTCCATTGTCTCGTCTCGGAATAGATCGAGCTGACCTATACAAGTATAGGCTGGCGGCAAACCTGCCAAGTTCTCCGCTCTCGAGGGTACTGCATAAGTAGATTCTCCTCTGCCAACGCTCTCCTCGCCCAGGTACATGTTCCAAGCTGCTATGTTGTCTGTTCGGTTCCAGATTGCGCCTGCTTCTGTGATCTCATGACTGGACGGTGTGATGTTACGGTTGTCAAGCATCGGATATAATGGCATTTGGAAAATAAGAGAGGGTCCTCCTTTATCACGCGCCATCAGCGCGAGCGCTGCTGTCAGTCCGCCGCCACCGCTAGCACCGGCAATTGCAACCCGATTCACATCAATGCCAAGCAAGGCTGCCTCCTCCGTCATCCATACCAATCCAGCATAACAATCTTCGATCGCCGCCGGATAAGGATGCTCGGGAGCAAGCCTATAATCAACCGATACGACAATACATTCAGCTGTCTGAACAAAACGTTCGCATAATTCGTCGTCCATATCCGGATGTCCTAACACGTATCCGCCCCCGTGAATCCATAGCATGGCAGGTAACAAGTCATTCGTTCGCCCGGCAGGTTCATAAATTTTCACCAGCATCTCGCCTCCATCCCTCGGGATTTTACGACTGGTTGTGTTTACATGCTCTGATCCTTTCACGGATGCAGCTGACACTAAGCTCCTGCTCCACTCTAAATTCTTCTCCAATTCAAACCCAGGAAATTGTGAATAAACCTCTCTTAATTCTGGTAGTATACGTGTTTCATTACTCATGATAATCCCTCCAAATAAAATAATGAATTCGTTCGTTTACGTTTTATTCATAGATAATCCTTATCCCATTTGAGCTTCCCACTTGGCAATTTCCTCTCGTACTCGCGGCGCAACCTCTGTACCGAGCAGTTCTATAGCCCGCATAACCAACTCATGCGGCATCGTACTTAAGGGAACATACATCATGAATCGTGTAATCCCTACATGCTTACGCAGATGGATAATTTTTTGGGCGACTGTTTCCGGATCCCCTACATACAGCGCACCATCAAAGCGTCGGGCAGCATCATAGCTGGAACGATCATAGTACGCCCACCCCCGTTCTTTACCGAGCTTATTCATACCGTACTGGGTAGACGGAAAAAAGAGTTCTGCCGCCTGTTCCGTATCTTCTGCAACAAATCCAATGGAATGTGAACCTACCTGAAGCCGCGAAACATCATGTCCGGCATGAGCTGCCGCCTTTTTATACAGTTGTACAAGCGGCGCAAAATTGGTTGGGTTTCCACCGATAATCGCCAGGACTAATGGCAGACCCAGAAGTCCTGCACGTACGGCAGACTCCTGAGTACCGCCGCTACCAATCCATACGGGTAAAGAGTGCTGAACAGGGCGCGGGTATACACCCAGATTATTTATCGCTGATCGATGTCCTCCACTCCATGTTACTTTCTCAGATTCCCGTATTTTCAGAAGCAGCTCAATGTTTTCATTAAATAAATCCTCATAGTCATGCAGGTCATAACCAAAAAGCGGAAAAGATTCAACAAAGGAACCCCGGCCCGCTATAATCTCGGCACGTCCATTGGATAAGCCGTCCAGCGTGGCAAAATCCTGAAACACACGGACAGGATCAGCTGATGAAAGGACCGTCACAGCACTCGTCAATCGAATCCGCTTTGTTAGGGGGGCCGCAGCAGATAACACCACTGCTGGTGATGAAGCTGCATAATCTTCACGATGATGTTCACCTATGCCAAACACATCTAGTCCTACCTGATCCGCAAGGACGATTTCTTCGACGACTTCACGTAATCGTTGTGCGTGACTCATCACAACTCCGGTCTCAGTATCTGGCTTTGTTTCTATGAACGAAGTAACACCTATTTCCATAGTTAATCTCTCCTTATATTTTCTCTTGCAATTTGTCCGACATCATCGGTGACAACCCAATTTCTTAAGAAGAATGCTCAAGACAACGGATTAAAGCCGTCCAATCCAACTCACCATAACCATTGGCAATTCCTTCAGACAAGTGATGGTGGATAAGCTGACCTAAAGGTAGAGGAGTTTGAACGGACTTCGCTGCCTCAATAGCCAATGCAACATCTTTTAACCCAAGCTTCATTTTAAAACCGGCCGGTTCAAAGCGCTGTTCGCTCATGATCGCTCCATAGTTCTGATATATTGGAGACTGAAAAAGAGCATTTACAACATTCATAAATTGGGACGAATCAATACCGTGCTTTTCTACCATTAGCTGCACTTCCGACAAAGCTTCCAGCATTGAAGCAATTAGAAAGTTAACGCCAATTTTTACAACGTTCCCTTCTTCGCCGTGATCCCCAATCTCTACTATCTCTTGACTCATTGCTGTTAAAACGGGAAGTACCCGTTGTCTTGCTTGTTCCGGACCAGCTAAAATAATACGCAATTTAGCTTCTTTAGCGGCATCTGGGCGCCCCATCACCGTGGCAGACACAAAGTGTTGCTTTCGCTCCGCATGCGAGACGGATAATTTTCGAGCCAGATCTACGCTGATTGTACTGGCAGAGATGTGAATTCCATTTTCCGATAATCCATTCAGTACACCATTCGGTCCCTCGACGACCTCCTTCAAAGCAGCATCATCAGAAAGCATGGTAATTACAAGATTGCTTTCTTTCACTGCCTCTAGCGGTGTTTTGGCATATCGTGCTCCCTGTTTCATTAAGGGTTCAACTTTTTCAGGGGTCCGATTAAAGATGACTAATTCATAACCCGCTTTCAATAGATTTTGGGCCATTGGGAGCCCCATATTTCCAAGCCCAATAAACGATACTTTCATTAGACACCTCTCCTTATTTTGATGGAATTCTGAATAACGGAATGATTGTTCCGAAATAATCAAAAAAAATATAGTCTAACATATACTCTTCAATTATCACCTTCATAATATGGGAAACATGATGACGGAACGATCGTTCCAAAATAATTAAAAAAAATTAGATTCCTGCAATTACAAAGCTAATCATCTCTTTTGCACGTTCCGGGTGCTGATCTGCTTTGGCCATAATATTTATGCTTTGATGTAAATTCAGCAATAAATAAGATAACACTTTGATATCAGTCGTTTTATCAATTTCTCCCCGTTGCTGGCCCTTTTCTAAAAGGTCACAAAAAGCTTGCTCTAATTCCAAAAAACTAGTCTTTATCAACTCATTAATTTTTTCATCTGGCGACTCCAATGTTGTAGCTACATTCGTAACAAAACATCCGCCCGGCAGGCTGGTATCGTATGCTGAAGCAATGTGATACTCAAAAAATTGAAGAATTCCATCTCTAACGCTTGATGCCTGTTCAAGAATAGCCTGCTTATTGAAATTCCCCTTTTTATAATGCTCAAGGGCATCTGTATACAAGGTTTGCTTGTCGGAAAACGTATCGTAAAGGCTGGATCTGCTAATGCCCATCACTTCTAGTAAATCTGGTATGCTAGCCGCTTCGTATCCTTTTTTCCAAAACAACAGCATGGCTTGATGCAGCGCTTGATCTTTGTTAAATTCTTTTGTCCTAGCGATAAGTAACACCTCCCGTCATTGAAATATAACATATCTGAACTGATCAGTCCAGAAAAAAGTGAGCAGAACTTTCGCTCATGATTCTTTGCGATATTTGTACGTTTATTTTCTATTATTAAAACTCCTAGGCAATGTCATTAATCCAGACTATTCTTTTGATTTATAAAATAAACGGACACTCATATTGGTGTCCGTTCTTAGATGAAATACTTATTCATTGAATTGCTCAAAAACATCTTTTATTCAAACATTAATGTTTGTTGCATATTGATCTAGTTAAATGATCATATCAGCTAGTTCAGAGTTAGGCATCTCGTTTACGGTAAAATACAATGGCTGCTGTAATAAAGACCAGTGTCCATAACATGGAAATACCTGTCCCTTCCATTGGTGTAAGGACATTTATTTCATCGGAGGAAGGCGGCATAAACATATAATAACCTGCTGTATCTGGAAAAAAATATTTAGTATTGTGTAGAAAATCTTTCGACAATGGACTGACAATGAAGTAATAGCCAAGCAGTACCACTAAAGCAGGAGTAGTTCGTCTTAATAAAGCACCTATAGCTGCACTGAGAAGTGTGGTTAAAGTTAGATAGCCTGTTGCACCTGCTAATGATTTTATCATTTCGTCTATTTCAATCACTACTGCTGTGTCTTTCATCATGATAAAGGTATATAGCACACCTGATGCAGTAGTAATAGACGCCGCAGGAATGGTTATAATGGCCAAGGCCAAATACTTCGTGGATAATTGAAACCCTCGCCAAGGTATCGTAGTTAAAGTAGTTCGAATCTGTCCCCCTGTATACTCCGAACAAGTAGTTAATATACCAAGAATAATAAACCCTGCTTGAAGATATCCCATAGAAGAAAGTCCTGTATTCAGTATATTTTGCGTTCCTGCTGCCTCTTGTAGATCAACAGAAGTAAAAGCTGCGGCTAAACCTAAATTAAGTATGAATGTAACCATAAGAGTGAGCCCTATCAATGGTAATGTAACTAATTTATCCAGTTCAGCACCAAGGATTTGTGTTATCTTTCTACTAGATGAGACACTCATGCTGCAACGTCCCTCCTATGGAATACAATAGCTGCAACAATGAAAACAACGACTACCCAGGCAAACATGACTAAACCGCCTGTGAAGGGGGTGTGAAACCCGTCGAATAAACTGCCTGTGGACGTGTTGTCCGTAAACATAAACATTTCAGCGCCAGCCCTATCTGGTAAGTAAAACGCCAACTTTGTAACCCTATACAACAGGACACTAAATGATACAACGGATGAATTTATTATGAGCACAGCAAGCGGGATGATGCCATTCTTAGTTAGAAAAGTAATCCCAAGTGCTAGAAGAGCAGTAAATGTCCAGTAACAAACTGCACCGATAAGTCTGGACCATTCAAATGCAGGGGCATATTCACCAAGAATAAGATGCGTTGCTGACACAGTTGTCATAATAGCAGCAATACAAAGCAGTATGCTGATCACAGTCACAGCACCTGCTTTTGCCAGCAAAAAATGAATTCGGGATGAAACAACAGTTAAACTCGTTGTAATCTGTTGTCCTCCACCAGATTCACTGCTCTCTGTCAAATACTCACTGCTAACAGCTAGCACACCAAGAATAATAACACCTTGCACACCAAGAGCTAACCCGATATAGCCAACTTCCGATAGCCGTGTGCTAACTCCAGCTATAATCTCCTCTTTTTGTGCTATGCTGTCCAAAGCAGCAATGGCCGCCGGAGCAAATGCTCCAATAAGTAAGGCTAGCCAAATGCCTGGCAGGGAGATCAATTTAGATAGTTCCGCGTTGAATGCCCTCATACAACATCACCTGCATTTTCAGATGTCAGGGCAAAAAAGGCTTCCTCCAGCGTGGAATAGTTACCTATTACTTCTTCCAAAGTTCCATCTGCAACGATGGTTCCATGCTTAATAATCACCACATCATCAACGGTCTCTGCAAGCTCTCCCATTAGATGACTGGATAATAACACCGTATTTCCAGACTTAGCACGTTCACGTAAAAATGTCCGAATCCAACGAATTCCTTCTGGGTCGAGCCCGTTTACAGGCTCATCTAAAATCAATATTTTTGGATCACCAAGCAGCGCAGCTGCAATTCCAAGTCTTCTCCCCATACCAAGAGAATACTTCCCAACTCTTTTTCCAGCGGCATTAGTAAGACCTACTATTTCCAAAACTTCCTCGACACGTGAGTTAGACAATCCTGCGGCACGAGCAATCCAACGCAAGTGTGCCCGTCCTGTTCGCATACGATGAGCTCCAAATCCATCAAGTGCAGCACCTACTGTTGCTAGAGGATTATGTAGTTCTGCGAATGGCTTTCCATTGATTAGGGCACTCCCTGAGGTGGCACGATCTAACCCAAGCAGGATACGAAGCGTAGAGCTTTTACCTGCCCCATTTGGACCTAAAAAACCAGTTACTCTACCAGGTCTAGCTTTAAAACTGATACCTGATAAGATTTCCACAGTTCCGCGATGTTTGACTAAGTTATTAATTGTAAGCAACCATAACACTTCCCTTCTGTTATGGTTCTAATTATAAAGAAGCAAAGTTACATCTCGGTTATCCTGCTATTTACTTCTGGGTTAACTTTAGGTTAAGCTCTCTCTACCAATAGCTACTCTTGTGCCATCTTCATTTGATGTAAAGTCAGCTTTCAGTTTCATTTTTTTTAACATATAATTTGAAGTCGATAAACCAATCCCCGCCCCACGCTCATAGGAAGAGTTATCCATACCTGGACCTCTGTCTGCAACAATGATCTGTTCTTTTTCTACATCAACCCCAATGCTTACATATTTCCCCTCTGCTGCATGTCGAAGAATATTCTGAAATAAATTATCAAGAACCCGTGTCATCCATTTAGGATCTACTTCCCAATAAAAAGTCGCCTCTGTCGGTAAATCAACCTCGATCTGGATTTCTTTTTCTTCAAATACAGGATACCACGCAGCAACAGATGCTCTTACTAAACGTCCAATATCTGTTGAAATGGGCTCAAAAGGATGTTTTCCTGATGTAAGCAATGTATAGGAAAGTAAATCATCCATTAGATCTCCGACTCTAGTAATCGTATGGTTCATCTCTGATAATGAGTTTTGTCCTTCTAGACTCAATGATTCTTTATTTAATCGGGTGACATGTCCTCTCAAAATGGTAAGCGGTGTTCGTAAGTCGTGAGATAAATTCGCGATGAGTCGATGTCGTAACAATTCCTCTTCATGTTCTCGCTTGCGACTGTCTTCAAGCTGTTGAATCATCCAATTAAAAGAACTGCCTAACTGGTCTATTTCATCCATACGATCACTTTGAACAGATATTGGTTTAGGAAATGAGTTATGATTAGCGGAAAATGACATGACTTCCTGTAAGTGGGTGAGACGTTTACGAAGTCTCAAGAAGAAAATCCAAGAGATTACCACAAATGCGACAATAATAAAACCAAACAAAAGTAGTACAACGTAAAATAGATTTAACGCATTCAGTTCTTCACCATTAATAGGAGACTCAATGAACGCAGATAAGAAAATAAGTACGATCGGAGGTGAAAAGATAAATAGAAAATGTCCTTTTAGAAAACGACGAAATAATGATTTAGTCTGTTTCATAGTTTCACCCGATAGCCTATTCCCTTCAACGTTTCAATAATCTCTGGGGAGTCTGGATGACGTTCCAGCTTTTGGCGCAGTCGATGGATATGTACCATTAATGTTTTATCACCTGTTATATAAGCTTCTTCCCAGATGGCTTCATAGATTTGTTCTTTTGGTAAAACTTGATTAGGATGGCGTAAGAAGTACATCAAAATATGATGTTGTTTCCCTGTCAATATAATTTCTTCTCCTGTGTGTTTGTCAAATACCATTTGGACTTCTGGATCTACTTCAATATAACTCCCTAAAGAAATACGTTCGGGATGTGTTCCGCCACCTCGACGGATTAGTACTTCTAATCTTGCCACTAATTCATCCGTATGGAATGGTTTCGTTAAATAGTCATCAGCAAATTGTAACCCTTCTACCTTATCATCTATCGATGTTCGAGCAGTTAACAGCAAAATAGGAACAGCAGGAGCTGCCTTTTTTAATCGTTTTCCCACAGTAAATCCATCTAAACCGGGTAACATAATATCCAAAATAACAATTTTATGCTGATTTACTACTTTTTCAGCTCCTTCACCAGAAAGCAGCCACTGTACTGAAAATCCTCGTTGTTCCAATTCTTCCTTTACCCAACTGCCTATCTTCTCATTGTCTTCAATATATAACACGTTTCTTTTCAAGTAACATCCCTCTCTCAAAATCGAGTTCACTATTAGACAGATTAACACAATCTAAAGAATTGTTTCCAGTTAAGACAATTTTATTGTTCGTGCGGACTTTCACCGCCAAGTTATCGTCCATGCCGGGCGCACACTAGAAAACCCTCTAACATAGCAGTGCATGTTAGAGGGTTTCGAGCGTAGCTGCTAATTTTAGGAAATACTACTTCATGATACTAATAGATTTCGAAGTATTATCGAAGAATAGATTTGCACCAAAATACTCAGCAATGAAACGTAATGGGAGCATAGTACGACCGTTTACAAGTTCAGCTGCTACATCCATTCCTGGTGCAAGTTCACTGATCTTAATCGACAAAGTCTGACCTTTCAAGGTAATCATTACGGTTTTCATAACGTTATCCCAGCTTACATTTGCTCCTAAGCTCTCGGCAACGAAGCGCAGTGGGACTAACGTTCTGCCTTTAACTACCATTGAAGCAACGTCCATACTCATTTCGATTCCGTTTAATTTATATCCTGTCTTTCCTATAGTGAATTCCAATTTCACAGGTTCAGGCTTGGCTGTAACGAAGATATAACCTAGTCCTTTTGCCTTGAAGGTAAATTTACCTGTCTCATGGTCATAGTTGCCGCCTAAACGTTCCATATTACCGTTCAATCGAAGCATGACACCGCATAACATGCTAAGATCGTTTGTCGACAACTTCTCTTTTGACAGATCGAAGATTACGGGTATAAGCCCTGTATAATCCGTTACTTCCCGGCCATCCGCGAAGATCTTCAATTCATATCCCCGCCCTATAGCTCCGTCTCTTTCATCTACAGGTTTAATAACAACCTTCATCCGCTTTCCTGTATTCAATTGCTTCAACAATTCAGCGGACAATTCAACAGATAAGGTGTCATTCGTAACGATTAGCGGTTTGTCAGCTTTAATAATCGCACCGATCGTATCGCTTTGAATCTCAAGCTCATCTTTTCCGGCTGACATCGTCAATTCAATGGAATTGCCCTTCTTCAGCTTCTCTTTGATTGTAGCATCAATACGCTCCGCTACTGATAACTCTGGCGAAGGAGTCGGCGTACTGCTGTGGCCATTTGAATTGCCGCCATTGTTATTGCCATTATTGCCACCACTGTCATTTGTAGTAATTACAATAGTTAACTCTATCGTATCCATGCCAGCATGATTGGAAGCTGTAATATTGAATTTGTAAGTTCCCGCTTCAGTAGGCACGCCTGAAATAACACCCGTAGCTCCTTCTAAATTCAACCCAAAAGGTAAATAATTATCGCTTACTGTCCAAGTAATCGGTTCGTCGCCGTATACTGCTAATGTTACCGTATACGGTTGTCCAACTTTGCCGTTTGGCAAATTCTTAGTGATAATCTCCGGAGCTGTAACAACTGGCTTATCCTCTTTAATCTCGATGCTCAATACTCGCTCATCTATACCAAAGTCATTCGTTGCTGCAACCGTGAATTCGTAATATCCTGTCTCTTGAGGCGTACCCGAGATAACGCCTGTTGCTTCATCTAGGTTCAAATCTACTGGCAAATCTCCTCCCTGGACCTTCCAAGTAATCGGTTTGCTGCCATATACCGCTAGTGTTACCGTATACGGTTGTCCAACTTTTCCGCTTGGCAAATTCTTAGTGATAATCCCCGGAGCTGTGTCAACTGAGACATCTTCAGTGATCACTATATTGAAAGGTTTTGTGTCACTGCCTGCGTCATTATTTGCTTGAACTTTGAACGTAAATTGACCCCACTGATCCGGTGTACCAGAGATAACACCTGCACCTTCATCCAAGCTCAATCCTGATGGTAATTGTCCCTCTACAACGGCCCATTTGATAGGCTTATCGCCTTCAGTCGTAAGAACTGCCGAATAAGGTTGTCCGACCTTGCCATCCGCAAGCGAATTCGTCGTAATCGTTGGTGCCGTACCTGCGTCTTCAACCCATTTCGCATATAATCCAATATCCCTTGTAACAGGATCAGCAACGAAATTCCAGGCATCGTTTAATCCTGTATCTTGATACCAACCGCCGAAAACAGTTTTTTCTTTTGTTGGCGCTGTTGGCTCGGTAATTGTCCCGCCCATATCAGCGAACTTCATCGCAACTTCGCTGCCACCATTGGAATCAAAAGTTACCGCATAAGGGTTGTGCGCGCCGATGGAAGGCGTTCTTCCGCTAAGTGGATTGCCGAAGAAGTCTGTTCTCTCCGTCATATGAGGCAGAGCGTTCGCCCGATCCACATATGGGCTTACAATCTCGGCACCTGCACCATAGGCCAGGTTATTACCATCAGCAAGACGGAACCCGTTCATCGCACTGTAATCAAGCTTGGCATCCACTGTTCCGCTGTTGGTAATCCAATGTTCCGGCGCAGATTTATAATCATTTAATATAGAATTTAGTTCCTCTTCCGTTACATAGCGGTTGTCTGTTGCTGTTACGCCTGCACCTAGATATCCGCCTCCACCTGCGTTCATACTGCCAAAAAGATTAGCCGGATATACAATGTTGTTTGTAAACCGTCCGGTTGCAAATGGAGCTGATGTTCCCCCGCCTTTCAGACCAACCTGGTTGTTTGCCCCAGTGTAGGCAAATATATTATTTTGGAAATAAATGTGCAAGTTGGAGGCTGTCGGGTCAAATACTAACGAACTGCTATTCTTCAATGGTGTGACGATAACATTGTTATAGTATAAGCCACTTAATTCCTCGCTCGTTGAAGAACCTCCTGCAAGCAATATTAGACTGTTAAAACTCTTGTTAAAATCCGGGCTGCGGCCGTCGTTCACGCTAATATTATAGCGAACGATATTGCCCTTGGCAGCGTTCATCTGTAAGTACCAACCACCATAGTTATTTCGGCTGTAATTGTATTCATACACATTGTCCTGACAATAGTTGTCAATGTCCCAAGCCATACCGTCATTACTTGCATGATAAGGGTTATCCACAGCTTCATTATAGCGGAAGATGGTGCCTTTACTTGCCATAATCCACGCTGCTGCATAGTTTTGCGAACCTAGATATGTTGGTGTTGTATTATTTGGACCCCAGTTCGTAACCAGATTGCCGCTCTTATCGCTTAAATAGCTATAACCGTTGTCTGTGACCACATTTCGTTCCACAAGGGAGTTGTTCCCGCCGGACATGACAATGCCATCTCCAACCGAACTAGAAACCCAGTTGTTTCTAAACACAGCGTTGGATGCCCAAGGATAGCTTGAGTTACTCCAAGTAATGCCTGTGTTATTAGTCCCTGGATTGCTTGGCCCGTAGGCATTATTGCGAATACCTTCGTTATCACAACGAAGGGTTTTGTTGCCTTCAACCAATATATCTACATAACCATTAATAATGATGCCGCCGGATACCTTACTTGCTCCATTTGCTTGGTGCAGCCCATTAACATCATGAACATAGTTATCTCGAATGACGATTCCTTGCATACGAGCATCAGCATAATCTTGAATATTAAACTGTCCTTGTCCCAGCTTGGAAATCCGTGACATTACAGCGATACCGGAACGGCCGTCACCTGCCGCATTGCCGATGTTCGTTACTTCAATTCCACTGACAATCCAATAGTTAACGTCATATAACTCAATGGTACCGTTTAAGGAAATGCCAGATGGGCTCGACGCTGTTCCTCCACCATTAATTACCGGGCGTTGGTTAGGGTCGGTCGTATTATATTTTGTTAGCGTAATCGGATTTCCTTCCTCACCATTGCCACGCAGTCTGATTTGTTCATTCCATACGCTATTCGCATCCAGATAAATGGTTGAACCTGGCATAAATACATATTCATTAATTTTGGAGATTGATTTCCATGCTGTAGCCGGTGTGCGTCCATCTGCATGATCGTCACCGTTATTGGAGAAATAATAATCACGGACTTCAAGGGGTACAATGTTCAACTCGAATGTGATTTCGGCAGGATACAGATCAAGTCTAACGGTATATTTCCCCGGTACGATATTATTTCTTGCGAATGATTCTTTGTTAATTTTCAATACATTACCGCTAACCGTATAATCCACATCCCGCTGCAGTGTTACAGCGCCGATCTCCACTCCAGCTAGATCTGCTAAATCAGGATTTACGGTGATATTATAGTCGTCCAGACCCATAACATATGTGCTGTCTTCCAAGTGGCTATACTCTTTGGGCAAAAGCTTTAGCGTAATAGAAGATGTTCCGGTTTGGGCTGTTATTCCACTATCGATAACATATACGTCATCGATAAAGTGCCTGTTCTGTATATCCTTAACCGTTCCAGCCTTGTTGCCCCAGTTCGTAGCAAGCTGCAATGCATCGATCTTGGAAATATTGTTCTTAACTAGGGTATCAAAATTTCCGCCAGCTGTTGTTTGCCTTTGAATGTCTTGTCCGTCAATTTTATAGGTTGTTCCTGTTGATGTAACGAACCATTGAAATTTATGCCAGCCTTCACTTCGCTTGACATCTACAGGATAGAATCTCCCGGATGAACCGGGTCTGACTGCGTAATTGGTCAGATTTGCCGTCCAGTCACCATCTCCATTGCCATAATTTATTGCGATATGTTCATTGGACGATGGGGTTAAGCCAAAGACAGCGTGGTCATTGGAAGCCGCTCTGCCATCATCATAGTACCAAGCAGTAACGATTGTTGTCTTACCGGTTGCAGGGGCGTAATTATAGGTACCTGGAACAGTCGCCACCTGACCGGCGCCGCTTGATGTCGCGGCCTTTCCTCCGGTACGGGACATCACATCGCTGTGAATATATCCGTTCGCACCATTTGAAAATTTCTTCTCCCCTTCAAATCCATCGTAAAATTTAGTGTCAGCCTTATTGAAGTAATCAACGCTCACATGTACAGTAACTTCTTCGTTCCCTGTCGGAATATAACCTTTCTTAACCGTCACGAATCCGGCATCATCAACTTCAATCTTATTCTTGTCTTGATCCGCCGGACTGAAGCTGATGTTATCAGCAACGAACACATCAGCTGTGTCAACCATTAACCGCGTTCTATCTCCTGCCCGTAATGTATCGTTCTGGCGAATTAGCGCAATGTTCGCTGAATATTGTGCACTCTCCCCTGATTCATCAGAGTCCAAGAATCGTGACGTTGCGTTGCCGTTTGCCTTTACTTTAAAGGTATCGTTTAAAGTCGGAGACAAAGCCGTATCATTGCTTGTCGCTGCAATCGGGCTTCCATTAACCACTCCATTACTGAAGAGTTGAACCGAATAGGCAGATGCGTTAGTGACGCGATCCCATGTAGCGTATGTGCCGTTCCATCTGGCATTTGCCGGTGTAGGCAATTTCTCGATTTTCAATATTCCGGATACTGCAACTTCTTCACTGATATCTCCCGCATTATTTATGACAATAGCTGTAACAGTGTAGTTGCCCACTCCCAGTGCCCTTGCATAGGGCAGAACATGATGCCTTTCATGATTGTTAGGCTGGTCGGGCCCCCCATTTTTCGATAAATAATAACCAACAGGTCCACCGTCTTTGAACAGCGTTACAAGGGTATCGCCGTAATTGGAAGCGCCATTATAAATACCCGTATCCGAGTCAAGCGTTGGATTAATTGGTGCATTTACCTGCGTATTGGTGGTTATCAACAACGGTACAGCATGGGATTTCACCACAACTCCCTCTGCCGAGGACACTTCGCAATAATAAAAATTGCCTTGTTGTGAAGCTGCGTCCACATTGGAAAGTGTTAATACTGCCTTATCAGCTCCGCTGACTTTTGTCCCGCTCAAGCCAGTTTCGTCATCAGATACATACCATTGATAAGCAGTAGTAGCGGCTGATGACGTAATGCTAAATGTTGCTGTCTCACTTTGTTTCACTTCTGCCCTTGTTGGCTGAGTGATTATTTCTAAATTTGGCAATCCGCCGGGAGGTACCAAATTCACTGTTAATGTTCTGGTACCTGTTGTTGTATCCACATCTTTTACAACATAAAAATCGTCAATTAGATGTTTATTTTTAATATAAGCTTTGTTCCCTGACTGGCTATTCCATCCTCCAGCTATTTTAGGCTGAATGGTTGTACCGCTCTTCATAGCTTTGTAAATATCACTTTGCGCTGAATCGGATATTAATGTTCCGTCTATTTGTAACGTCGCACCATTCGGTGTAATAAGCCACTCGAATTTATGCCAGCCTGTGGAACGTAAAGCCCCGCTATCTTTCCAACGGTTGCCTGCTGTACCCGCTGATGATGGTTCATAAGCCCAAGTATATTTCGTCGGGTTATGAATAACATCAGCCTCTGAACTTTGATAGAATGTCCCGGCAAAGGTGGCATTTTTGCCATCTACAATAGCAAATTGCGTTCTATCCGTCGCAGTCTTCTCCTCATTAGGATACGGGTCAAAATACCATGCCGTCATCTTATAATTGCTGCCAGCCGGCAATGCCACGTCCTGGGCTACCTTTTCATTATTCGTATCATCCGATGGTGTAATCGCTTTCAATCCAGAGCGGGACTGTGCATCGGACAGCGTGAATGACGAGCCTAATTTGCTCATAGATGTCATCGGACCATCGTTGTTCTCGAAGTCCTCCATGAATAACACTTCTGAGTCAGGGTAATAACCTGCCGTGGCCGTGATTGTCACCGGGACGCCCGGGGCACCTGGCGACGCAAATGTATAACCGTTAGATAAAGTAATGTTACCCTGATTATTAACAGTTAAAAGATGCGAATTGCTGGAATCATAACTTACCTCGTCAATAACCGGTCCTTTAACCAGACTGCTTAAAGGCGAACCTTTATAGGAAAGATTTACCCTGCCTGCCTGACCTGCGGCTTGTGTCAATTCTAGTACAACGGAGTCAAAAGATTCGCCCCCTCCCGCAGCTGATACTTCAGATGAAGGCGCCAAGCCGAACAGACCAGGGAATGCCAACGTTGTTGCCGTAACTATCGACAAAGCTTTTTGCATCCATTTCGATCGTATCATTCCAAAATTTCCTCCCTTTGAAATTAATAAATTTATACTTTATAAAAAAATCTGTATCTATGGAAATCTCAATAGACATAGATTTTTATAAACTTAAAAACTAACTATTCTAGTTCACTACTAATTCACTGAATCGATTACCGTTATACACGATCTTCAACTTATTCGTATTTGTTATTAACGCTCGCAAGTCAGATTCCGCCCATTCGTATATAATGGAATCTTTCACTTCTTCCAGTTTAAGCTTGGTGATTTCCGGTTTTGTGATTAATGTGGCAATGACATCCTCGTCCATATATTTACCGATTACTGTCTCACCTACAGAAGCAGCAGCTAATGACTCCCAGAACTTAAGAGACTCGGTATCTTCTTTGGATATATCCAAACGATTTAGCACTTTCTCTTTCTTGGCCTGCCCCGTTGTTGCTAACGCAGCCGTTAATTTATCAGCAACACGAGTATATTCCGCACTTTTTGATGCATACTCAACTTGTAACTCCGCGTTGCTCATTTTCGTTTTCTTAACCTGGGTTTCTACCAAATCCGGCCAACGGGCGCCACTTAAATATTGCATGTATTGATATAACTCAAACTGAGGCAGCCCATAGTATGTCTCTCCTGAATCATCCATCTTAGCTCGCTTAACATTTTCATCATCCATGTCGGATTCTAGCTCATCAAAGCTTTTATAAGGGGCGATCCCCCGCTCATCTGCAATAAATTGCTCCTGCTTGGTTTTTAGCAATGCAGTCATCGCAGAATTTTTGGCGTATTCAGAGGGGGTTTCATGATTTTTGCCGTATTTACGTGTCCAGAAGCCCTCATCTACTTGAGCCCCATAAGTTCTGAAGAAATAGTCTGCTGTTACAGCTCTTTGCTCTGTTACATAGAAATGAAATTCTTCCTCTGTTACGGCATATCCATCTACTGTAAATATCCAGTTTTCAGGCAGCTCCGCCTTTTTGTTAGTTAAGCCCAACATGAGTAAAGCAAGAACAATCAGAGCGGTAAACAAGATAATCACTGTTGGTTTTCGTCTTGTAATCCCCATGACAGCCCCCTTTCCAATATTCAACCTAGCTTTGCATGAAAGCCATGACAGTGAAATTCTTCCCCGTTGCAGGAGAAGTTCCCAAATTTAAATGGTTAGACATTATTGTAAGTTTAGCCACCCCTTAATGTAAGCGCTTATTTAGACTGAATTAGAACAAATTTGACTTATAAAAAAACAGTCCTAGTTCGCAACTTTGTGTGTGCTAGGGGATCAATATCTTAAAAAGGAACTGTCGTTTGGTGTAAACGCTTTTATTTATGGATATTAATTTTTAAATTTTATTCACAAACACCTAGACACGGCGAAAATAGTTGTGATACATTTGAGCATAAGTAATGCTGCTGGGTTAGCAATTTCTACCTATAGGTGAAAAGTGACGTTGAGGATGCGATGATTTCCTATTGAAGCGCATATCTTCAAATCTCTTCAGCATATAAGTCAAATGTCACTTCCGCCCTAAAGTTAAAGCGCTTAAACTTTATAGGCTTAAATAACATCTATTGTTAAGCGTGTTACTTTGGAGATCAGACTATAGGGAAGGAGGATTCATTGACGTTAATTAAAAACCGTCACTTAAGGAGAAATTTTTGTGCACTCATTGAAATCGACCTCGGGCACAATGAAAGTGTTAATAGTAACGTTGAGGATGCGATGATTCCCTAAGGAAGCACGTATCTCCAAATCTTTTTCAGCATATAAGTAAATGTCACTTCCGCCCTAAAGTTAAAGCGCTTAAACATTATAAGCGTGTGTAGCACTTATTGTTAAGCGTTTTACTTTGGAGATCATTCTATAGGGAAGGAGAATTCATTGACGTTAATTAAACTAACCATCACTTAAGGAGGAATTTTTATGTACTCATTGAAATCGACCTCAGGCACAATGAAAGTGATGTTACTTGTTATGCTTTCGGCGGTTATGCTTCTATCGACATTAGCCGCACCTGCACCGCTTCAACCAAAAGCTCATGGAGCGGGTGAATTGAAACCGTTTCCTCAACAAGTCAGCTATCCGGGTATCATTAAACCAAACCACGTCAGTCAATCCTCGTTGAATAGTTCTGTAGCTTCCTACTATGACTACTGGAAGGCTACTTATCTTAAAAACAACCTGTCCTCGCTGACTGGAGGATACTATGTAAAAGGTGACATTACTGGCGAAGCGGACGGCTTCGATCCGCTAGGCACATCGGAAGGCCAAGGATACGGTATGGTCATTACCGTGCTTATGGCCGGTTACGATACGAATTCCAGAACAATCTATGACGGTTTGTTCAAAACGGCTAGAGCGTTCAAGAGCTCTAACAACCCGAACCTGATGGGATGGGTAGTAGCAGATAGTACTGGGGCTCAAGGGCACTTCGGTTCGGCAACAGACGGGGACCTCGATATCGCTTACTCCCTTATTCTAGCTGATCGCCAATGGGGCTCGACCGGAACGATCAATTATTTGGCTGAAGCCAAAAAGATGATTGGCGCTATTAAGCTTAGCAATGTGACAACTAACAACAGGCTGAACCTTGGTGACTGGGATACGAAGAGCGCCTTGAATACCCGTCCCTCCGACTGGATGCTCAGCCATCTACGGGCTTTCAATGAAGTAACTGGAGATTCAACTTGGCTAAATGTCATCAACAATCTGTATAACGTATACAGCCAATTTACAGCAGCTTATTCGTCTAGCACAGGTCTGATATCGGACTTCGTGGTAGGCAACCCGCCTAAGCCGGCTCCCCCAAACTATTTGGAAGAGTTCCCTGAAACAAATGAATACAACTACAATGCAAGCCGTGTACCACTTCGGATCGTAATGGATTACGCCTTGTACGGAGATACCCGCGGTAAGGATATCGCTAATAAAATGGTGGTATGGATCAAAGGAAAAACAGGCAACAATCCGAACAATGTGAAGGACGGTTACCAACTGAACGGTTCGAATCGCGGTACTTATGCAACAGCGGTATTCGTAGCGCCTTTCATCTCCGCAGCGACGACTACCAGCACGCATCAAGCTTGGGTCAATGCCGGTTGGGACTGGATGAAGAACAAAAAGGAAAGTTACTTCAGCGACTCCTTTAACATGCTGAACCTACTGTTCATCTCGGGGAACTGGTGGAAGCCTACCTACAGTGCAGCGGATGCACAAGCTCCCTCGGATCCAACGAATCTGACCGCAACAGCAGTTTCAAGCAGCCAAATTAATCTGAGTTGGACTGCTTCCACAGATAATGTCGGTGTAACAGGCTATCGGGTTTTCCGTGGCGGCGTGGAAGTAGGCGCACCTACAGACACATCCTTCAGCGATACCGGACTTACCGCATCGACAGCTTACAGCTATACGGTGAAAGCTGTCGATGCTGCAGGCAACCTGTCTGCTAACAGCAATACCGCAACAGAAACTACAAGTGCAACTTCTCCTGACAACACCAACCTTGCGCTAGGTAAGACAGCGGTAGCCAGCTCTATCGAAGGTGCAGGATTTGAAGCTTCCAAAGCAACAGACGGCAACTCCACTACCCGTTGGGCGAGCATGGAAGGAAGCAACAATGAATGGATTTACGTCGATCTGGGTGCAACCCAAAGTGTGAACCGCGTCAAGTTGAATTGGGAAGATGCTTACGCTAAAGGCTACAAAGTTCAGGTGTCTAACGACGCAACAACATGGACGGATACTTACGTAACAACGACCGGTAATGGTTCTATTGACGATATTACATTTACCGCAAATAGCGGACGTTACGTCAGAGTGCTGTGTACTGCTAGAGGGACCGTATACGGATATTCAATATTCGATTTCGAGGTTTACGGCTCTTAATTGAATAAAGCCTGGCGGATATGAATCCGTCAGGCTTTGTTACTTTTGCTTAGGCCAGCGACGGTTCTATAAACCGTATTATCACTGGATGTGCAGCTATATGGACTTCACTTCGAATATAGGAGAATAAGAACCATTTCCATTGCGACATTTGCTCGTATCTCTTTATTAAAGATTGAATATCCCGAAATCTGGACGCCTCCCTCCACTCTCATATCCTGATCTTGATCATTTATTCGATTTATCGTTCGCAACAAGGTTGATTTCCAGCAACCGGAGGGGCCGATCAAAGCCGTAATTGATTTTTCAAGGATGCACATAGTTATATTTTTTAATCTGGCACATCTCACGTTCAAAATAATACGGTTGGCTGATATCGCCCTGCTGATCTAGCATGAGCAGTATCGTGTAAATATCACCCAGTTGTGAGCTTTGAAAGATTAGATTAAATACGATCGGATGCTCCGGCATATGTTCCAAAAATGTACTGTCTTCTTACATCATCGTTTTACAAGTGTTTTGCATAATTCAATACTAAATTCCTAGAAATAAAAAGCCGAATGGATCGTTCTCATCCACTCAGCTCATAGGTTTATTTTACAATAATCTGTATAGTATCACTTTCCGTAGTTCCACTTCCATTCATAAACTCACAGTGATATTGATAAATGCCAGGAGTTTTCCCTGAGATTTGTGTAATGGCCGATTGAGCACTTGGTGTTTGTGAAGATAAAGATTGCGTTTCAATGAGTTCGCCATTTTCATATAATCGATATTGTGCTGCGTTCGTGCCCCACCACATATTAGCAGTAATGTTATAGTCCCCATCTTGATCCCAGTTGTCACTAGACAACACAGGTTTGCCGGGATTCGCTTCAGTCACGGTGACGGTGTGTGGATCACATGAAGTCGTTCCATACAAATTCGATAACTCACATGTATACACATAGGTTCCATTCGGCTTTCCTTGAATAGGAATAATGGAAGTCTGGGCAGCAGGCGAAACATCGGCCAGTGACTTCGTTTGGATCAATTGGCCATTCTCGTACAACTTATACAGTGAGCCATTGTTTCCCCACCACATATTCATCGTAACTTCGTAATTGCCATCATTTATGCCTGTGGCAACACCGCTGTTATTCGAAAGTGCCGGTTTACCTGGCACCCTATTTGCAAGCAATTCCGGGCTAACGGAATGCCGTTCGAACTTGACTGCATCAGCCCTCGTATAAATCATATCGGCAGGTAGAGTTGGCGGATCTACCGTTGTGGGAGTAACCCTGGTTAGACGAACGTACTCGCTGCCGTCTCCAGTAAAGTCGAACGTTCCTAGATTAACCCAACCTGAGGAGCCGACGGTTGCATCAATATACGTGACCTCGGTAACCGACTGATGCTTCACTTCTACTTTGACATAATTATCGTTTGCCGTCGTATGGACGAGCTTGTAGATGGAGACCGTATATTTCCCCTCTGGGAACTGGCCTTTCCACGTCGCTGATGATCCTTGCACGGTAGAGTAACGGGACTTAACCCCAATTTTGTATCCGGCTAAATTGCTTTGGCTCCAAGATCCTTCTGTTGTGTATAACCCAGTCGTATTCGTGCTGTCGACAATAACCGTTAAGTCCCTGATCGCAATTGTCAAAGACGGCGTTGTTAAGGTCACCCCGTCAATCGTTACAGTGGCCCATACCTCAATATGATCCGTTTCTCCGTCGAGACTTAGAAGGGTCAACATACCGCTACTGTCCACTTCAGCCAGATCGGTTCGATCAACGACATACTGCACATTTGCCTGTGATAGATCACCAATCAGACCGTTATCCAAATAGCCGGTCACGCTTAGTTGTGCGGTTTGAGTCATTTGCAGTTCACCCCGATCCGACAGGATCACCACAGACTCCAATTGCGGCATACTGTTTGGATCCACCCACATCATCGCATCGGCAACTACCCGTGACTTGTTGGCCTTATTGGTTAATTCGACATATCCGCTATCGCCTGCTGCAAAAGGATAATCTCCCAGGTGCACCCAAGTCCCATTGGTCGTTGTCTCATCAACGGTAACCGTCTCGGAGCCTCCACTATAATAAACGGTAAATGAGGCATTCGTTGCCCAATTTTCACTTGTAGCGGTTATTTGCGGAACCTTGTAATACACACTGTAAGTAACACTTTCCGGCAGCTCAGGCTGCCATTTAATTCTGCTTGTCGCTGTGCCGGCAGCCGATTTGGCGTACACATAGTTATCATAGTAATAGTCGTTAGCGGTTGTATCCCGTATCCAGACGCCTTCTGTCTCCGCCTCCGTATTATCCACAATGATCGATGAACCCTTCTGCCAATCCGGTTGAACCGGAGTTTCTTGTACCTGATCAGGCAAATAGAGTGTCCGCTTGCGAGTCTGTTTCCCGTCCGACTCCACATAATAAGTGAGGGTTTGGGATAAATCGTTTACCCGTATCGACCATTCCATCGGATAAATCGTATCTGGAATCGTCGTATACGTCGCCCCGCCATCCAAGGAATAATGGATCGTCGCTGGTTTTGTCGTTTTTGCCTGCACATAAGCATCATAGGCCGTTTCGTCGGGCTTGACAATCAGCATACCTTTAACCGCATCTATAGGGCTGTGGATATCGAAGAAATAGCTTGCCTCCGATGTATCAGCAGTTCTGACCTGGTGCAGCGGCACATCAATGTTTAGGCCTTCTACAATAATAGCGGTTATTCCCTTGCTTGAAACCGTGGCTTGAATGATTCCGCCACTCATAACCGTTTGCTCTGGTGTACCATTGTCGCGGATGATGGTTACGGTATAATCTTGTGCCGGGTTGAACCCTATGATTTGCGCATTCAATTCGATAGGAGTCTGGACTTCAGCTGACGATTCGTTGCTTAACCCGATGTAGAATTTATTCCCGCTCTCTCCCGTTATCCAGTTCAATTGAGGATGGTTGGTCTTAATAATCCCCTTGGGCATCCAGAGCCAAACGTCGGAATTACCGTAAAAATGACCTGGTTTATTACCATAGAGGTGATATTTGAACCATAAAAAATTAGTTTCAAATACAGTAGGGAATGTAATACTACCATTCGATTTCAACGATTGTTCGCTGATCAAATAATCCATCGTTTGCCCGAGTTGTCCCGGTATATGGTGATAATAGATAGATGTAGCCCCGCTTGGGCCTTCCAGAGGAAACTCTGGTTCAAGTTGGCTAACGGCGAAGCCCTTATAGTAATAACCTGGATAACTGGAATACCGACCAATAACCGCATTATGAGCAATATCCTGCAGCAGTTTATCACCTGTATAGAGCGACAATCTCAGCATGAATGGAGCTTCCTGAGCATTCATCCGATAATAGCCAGTTGTACTTCCCGCTTCAAACGTCAATCCATTGGGAGAAACAAGCTCACTATCCGCTTGTACGCCTCCGGCTACATCTTCTGGGAGCTTGATCCGAGGATATTGATATTTACCACTTTCCGGCCAATGGAACGACTCCGCGTAATTATACGTCTCAGGCTGCGGAATCGTAACGGCACCTTCAGGAACCGGACGAGCAACGAACATCGTTGCATACCGTTTGGCTTCCTTATAAGCAGCATTTAAGTATTTGGGATCCTGAGTTTCCTCGTAAAGCTCCAAGATCTCCATCCACAGCTTGCTATAATAATAAATGAACTCATTTTTACTCACATTAACAGATGCAGGCGTATCAATATGCTGCATGATATAGCTGTCGGCTGCATCCTTGGCAGCCTGTAAATAATGCGCATCTCCCGTCATACGATACATCATCAGGGGCTGAATGACAGGACCGCGGTCTTTCTGGTCAGGATCACGCACGAGGTACTCTTCCTGTGCTAGCGCCCCAATTCCTGCCGAAGTACCCATCATCTGATTGACAGCGGCTACGCTTGAAAAATCAAACGGCAAGGTTGCCATTTTCCATAACGACGGCACACCGTATACTGGCTTCTGCGTCGGCGACCAACCTATGCCATTTCGCGATAAGCCATACTGGACGGACGGCAATGCTCTCGTATCGTAAAGCTGGTCATCCCCAGTCAAATAGTAAGCCCCCAAAAGAACCGCATTCGAGCTTGTTCGAACGCTATCCTCGTTTTCGATGTCAATGAAGCCCTTGGCACGGCTCCACCACCCGCTGGGTGACGGGACATAATCAACAGAGTCATCTCCTTGCGGCTCTATCTTAAGTAAATCGATCATATTGAACATCGCGTCAGTAAGCGACTGATCTGATACATTCTCACGGTATGCAGAATAACCGTACTCTTTGCGAAGAATATCCGCGTAGGACTCATACAAATTACTTTTTTGAGCGATTAGTCCCATATGAAATTGATAAGTGCTTTCTGCGTTCATTTGCGAATAGGTCCCTAATTGAGGAGCATACAAGATTGGCTGCACGCTGCCTTCGTTGTTGACAAGGCTCATGCCGAGCCTTTGCTTCGTAACACCTCCCGTCGGTTCAAATTCAACCGGAAGCTCATCCGACGGTACAAATACCCCATACGTCAATGGATTCCCCGAACCGTCATTCTTCTCAACCAGACTCATCGGAGCGCTCAGTTCCCTTAAGCTTGTTGATTCCACTGAACCTACCATTTTGGCGTGTGATCTGAAACCATTTAACACTTCATTGACACCTGAGATTTGCTCTGTTGTGAAGGACTGATAACCGATTACATAATTGCCATCCCTGCGAGGTGTAAAGGCGAAGGAAACATCAGGTTTGTCCCCTGACATAGACCAGTTCACTTGTAAATCGTAATCGCTTTCATGTGATGAATCGGTTAATATCGCCGTGTGGCTGTCGGGGAAGTCGATCTCGTCGAATGTAATCCAGTGTTTGTTCATCGTATCGTAGTAATTGGTACGACTCCCCGCATTCCCATCCAATAAGACCCATTGTTCTTCAAGTCTTTCTGATACATTATTGACAGGTACCCAGTTCTCCGTATCCGCGTCCTTGTAGAACAAATCACGAACGATGGATTTGCCACCATCCCAAGCTGCTTCATAGAAGGTTGCTTTATAGCCGTCATTCTCGATGCTGCCTTTTTCCGTGTAACTGAGATTCGCCAATGTACGGCTGCGCAGCGGAGGCAACGGGGGAGCCTGCTGCCGGATATTCCCTTCAAATTTGACCGCATCGGCCCGCGTAATGATCTTTCCGGTCGTAGGTTGTGTTCGAGTCAGTCTGACAAATTCGCTATCATCACCACTGAAATAATATGACCCCAAATCAACCCATCCGGCCGATGGTCCCGACGAGGGTCTCAGATCCATAAACATGACATCCGTAATCCCATTGTGAACAATTTCGATTTTAACATTACTGTCTGCTTTGTCCGCCCAATCAAGCTTGTTGAATGAAATTTTCGCCGTCCCTGCTTCTAATCGCGGATTCCATGTGATGCTTCTTCCTACTGCATCGGTAAATTTGGAACTGGAATTATTATATCCCTTCACTCCCGTACTTGTAGTCCAATCAGGAGCGGAGAATCCGTTATTTGCGTTATTTACATCAGTGGTGACGACATCATCAATCGTGATGCTTCCATCATCAATGATGATCGTCTTATGAGGTTCTTTTTGCTGAATATTACCTTCGAACTTGACCGCATCTGCACGAGTAAGTATCGTACTGGTTGTGCTGGTAGACCGAGTTAATCTAACGAATTCGTTACCCACTCCGGAAAAATAGTACTCTCCCAAATCAACCCATCCCACAGAAGCGCCAAATGAAGGTCTCAAATCCATAAAAAGAACATCCGTCGTTCCATTGTGGACGATTTCAATTTTTACATTGCTATCTGCTTTATCTTCCCAGTTAAGCTTGTATAACGAAATTCTCGCCGTTCCCGCTTCCAATCGTGGATTCCATGATATCGTTCTGCCTGCTGTACTCGTATATTTGGAACTGGAGTTATCATACCCCTTCACCCCTGTACTTGTGGTCCAATTCGGTGCCAAATATCCGTTGTTCTCGTTACCCACATCAGGTGTCACAACATCATTGATCGTGATGCTCCCGTCATCGATGATAATCGTCTTATACGGTAAGGTCTCTGCATAAGCGGTCCTTATTCCGTCTAGGCTGAAAGGAACTAATATCGTCACGATGAAAACGATTAAGAAAAACAGCTTCCTTTTTATCATACAACTCACAGCCTCCCTTAAGTTGATAACGCTTTCAAAATAATAAAACCCTCCTTTGTTCGAAGATCATAAAGAAGCGATCAGCCGTATCCTTCTGGCTAATCCCGCTCCGTCGTTTTTATCATAGCATGTCACAGAACTGTGAAATTTCTTTGATTTCAAGAATTTCTTATAAGATTTTAAGCAAGAAGAAACGACTTTGTCTTCCTTTAAAAAAGAGACCTACATCATAACTGGCCGCTCAACTGCAGTCAGTATAAAATAGGTCTTTCAATTGGATAAAACCTTTAGATTAATTATAATGGCGGCTGCACCAATAACAACTTCCCAAGCTGGATCACCGTTTGATCATACCAATCTGGATGCTGCCGAACATGCTCAATACTTCGTTCATTGCCGCATGCCTCAAACACAGCCGCTTTGTCTGTCTTTTCGGTATCGACTTCGAAGCGAACTGTATGTTTCCCATTCGGGAGCTCTGGCAAGAATACATACTGATTACGATTATGATCGTTGTGTAGTGTGAATCGATCGACAATAAAGGGTTCTCCACCATCCACCGACACCTTCAATCTGCCAGAATCAGGCCCCCCGATATCGAATAACCCGATATGGGTTCCCTCGAACTGCACCGTGATAGCCTCTCCAGGATCGACTGCTCGCCATAGGCCGGGGAACAACCAATTGTACTCGCGCACTAAAGCACAATCATCCGGAGTCATGTAAGACCATCCTGCGGAAAAATCGGTAAGAATATCCAGTGACAGCATGGTCGCATACTCCCAAGGATTAGCCGGAACCAACGGATTCTGAGGTAAGTGATGTACTGACCTTCCCGGATGATCTTGAAGTTCTCTAATTTTCTCAAATGACCGGGTGATCGTATCCGTGTAAATCTGGTGTCCTTCGGGAATAGTCGGATGGATCGAATCATGCGTAAAAACAACGGCTCCGGAAATGGACACGTCTTCCCTTGAGGTAAAAACGAGTTTTCCCTCCGACACCAAGTGACTGACCTCTACGCCTAGATGAATCGAAGGAATGCCGTAATAGTCGGCCACTTCCTCTTGCATTATAGCCCCCTTCTGGTATTCCCCAGACTGAAATAAGGCCACATCCCGCTCCTTCAGCGTATAAACGAACAGGATATCAGTAAACCGGTTCCGCTTGCGGATCTGACGGACAATCCCTTCGATACGCGCCTTGGATTCGGGATCTCCGCCATCGTTACCGACAAATTCAACAAATACTAGATCAGGCCGATGACGCAGTACATCTGTCTCCAAACGGGCACAGCCCAAATCCGATCCTGTCCCATCAATGCCTGCATTCACAGAGCGGATATCCGCCTTAGGATATTGCTTACGAAGCCAATCCGCCGTCATGACCCTGTAGCCTTCAGAACGTGTATTACTGCCGCCGAAATAGACGATTGTTACGGTATCCCCATTTTCCAATTTTTGAATTATATTGGGGAGCCCTTTACGAGGGAATAATTCCTTCATCGTGACTTCACCTGACCTCATTTATCGATTTTAGGAGCAAACAATTTTACAGCAAACACTTCGAAATAAGGCGAACCATAAGTTGCGCAGAAATTAATCCGGATTCGGGATACACGTTTCTCATCCACCTTATGTTTATTCAAGGTGAGATAATTCCCACGAGTTATGATTGTCCTATCGGTTCCGTCTTCTAAGGTCAAGGTCATATCATAATCTTGAATAAGGGACTCGATCGGATCGTTGAAATGCTCCAAATCCAGCTGTGAATTAAAAACAAGATGGATTTCGTCCAGATTTTTGGGGCTTGTAAAACAGAATTCCAACCATTCCTGTCCTTTCGAATGTTCAGAAATCCAGCCGTTCGGTTGGCCATAAGGTCTGGAGTAGCCATTGACAACATTCTCAGGACTATACATATTCTGAGCTGGCATCAGGTCCTTAAAGCAAATGCTCTTATTGAATTTCTTCAGCCTGGACGGCTCTTCCGGCCTATAATGGAAGCTGACCGCACCTGTCAATTTCTCTTCATTACCGTATATGGCAAGGCTCGCCGTGCCCTCCAATATGATGTAGATTTTGTCGTCAGCCGGTTTCTTGCAGTCCAAGTCTAGCGTAATCCAGTCGTCATGACCGGCTGTAATAACCAAGTGGTAGTCTCTCAACTCGCTGGTTGGAATGTAATTTTCCTTCCGTTCCCCGCCAAACAGCTTCACATGTAGAGTTTCCGAATGCTTGGACCTATTTTTAATTTTGATCCGTACGCTTTCAGCCACGGATGTCTGAATCGGCAAGACCAAACATAACCCTTTCTCCAAGGAAATCTCTACGGTTGGATGAAGATTGTCATAACTGCGCTGAGACGAGGCACGAATAGTTAATCCGTCAGCGAAGTAAGGATCCAATTCTTCTTGAAGGCCTACAATGGTTTGCCCGTCTCGAAGCAGTAGCGCCTGCAGCTCCCCCATATGAGCTTCGACTATGGCCGCGGGGTCTACCTCATATTTCGAGCACAAAGAAGCAGCTGTTCCAACCGCCTGCCCCATACAACCGCAGGTTGCCATAACCCTTGTAGATCCGAAAGCCACATGGGTAGCACTTATATTGCGACCAGCGAACAAGAGATTAGGAATATTTCGTGAATATAAACTGCGGAAAGGGATATTGTACAATCCGGGCACGAAATTCCAAGCTGTAGCCGGCCCCTCATCGTAGATACCCTTATTAGCATGTAAATCCATATACCATCCACCGACGGATACAGCATCTTCGAAATGCGGCTTTGCTGTGAGATCGTTCTGAGACAACATGTGATCCCCAATAAACCTCCTCGACTCCCGCTTTCCCGGGATCGGGCATACATAATCCAAGATGAGATTGTCTACATCATCAAATTCACCGCTATTTTTGAGATAATCCCAAATCCCGTACACCAATTTCCGCAGTTCCAACGCGATGTCTTCATTATTTTTGATAATATCCATATGTCCGCCGTATTCCAGCCACCACAATCCGCCAAGCCCGTTGATTTTTCTTGGAAAAGCCCGATGGTTCAAGCCTTTTCTGATACTATCGAAAAAGGCCAACTTCGTAATATCATACGCAAAGCCAGGTCTTTTGTATGGAACGGAATATCCTACGTCACGGGCTTGAAACAGGATCGTATCGCCCATGGTGTAATGGTCCGCCACTTCAGGAGCCAATTCTTCCTTGTATTCATGTTTCGCTTCTCTCCCCCATCGGAAGAGAGCACCTGCCTGATATCCGACAACTCCATCTCCGGAGCAATCGATATAGGTTCGGCTTTCAAAACGAAATTTCCTTTCGGAAGCCAATTGAAGGCCCTCCACCCATTTAATTCTGCCGTTCTCCATGCCCGTTTCATGCACGCATGTATTCAGAAATAGAGAAATGTTAGGCTCAGCATAGACCATATCCAACAAGACCGTATCCGAAAGCGAAAGCATCAGCTTCTTGTTGTATAACGGATTATAGTGGAAAATCTTCAACTTGAGTTCTTCCACCAACCCTCCTTCGCGTGCATAATAGGATGGACTGTTTCCGAGATATGCCGACCCGTTGATATGAACCCTGACCTCGCTGCTCGCATTTCCCCCAAGAACCGGTCGATCATTAATAAGTGACACTTGCAGCCCTTGGCGTGCGGCAGCAATGGCAGCGCATATCCCAGCAATACCTCCGCCGACGACGGTTACATCTGCTTTAATAAGCTCCATTTTGATAACCTCCATGATTAGATCCTTTTATCATGGTAATCCTTTTGCTCCCTTTTTTTTTACATGATTTCGCGAAAAAATCACACATTTTTTGCAACCTTAATTGGATTCATACCGTGTCATTTTTATCCGATATTGCTTAGGAGTATCACCCGTATATTCTTTAAATAATTTGCAAAAATAACCTTCATTCACAATTCCTACTTCCTCGCACAATTCCAATATAGAATAATCCTGAACATTTAACAGCTCGAGAGCTAATTGGATTTTTTTACGATTGATGTAGCTGATAACACCTTCGTTCATTGTTTTTTTGAATAAGCTGCTAAAATACGATGGAGCTAAATTCACTTCCTCGGCAATCGCCTCGAGCGTTAATCGCTGTTTCAGGTTTTTCTCTATAAACCGCATAGCACTCATGATTTCTATACGATGTAAAAGTTGGCCAGCGTGTACATATTCGAAGGTAAAGTCGCCAATATAGGCAAGCTGCTCCCGAAAAGCTAAAAATTCTATGGGAAACTCTGCTACTTCCGTGGCCAACTTGTTCCCCGATTTAAACTTCACAATAATGTCTCTGTACAAGTCTCTTAACATAGGCGCCATGATGGACTTATGGATTTTATGGTCCGTAACAAATTGGTTCAGATCAGCAAATGCTTTCTCCAGCTCTTCCTTGGAAACCTTTCTTTTCACCCCAGCAAGAAAATCAGCCAATTTCTGCTGAAATTCTTCTTTTCTGTCATTATGGTAATGGAACCGATGCATGGGTGTTTTTACTACTTTCTCTGTATGATAATAGAAATCATCACTCACATTTTGTGCTTCCGTGTAAGCTTGTTTGATGGATTCCCAGCCTCGGTGTGGACCTCCAAAAGCGACGGATACCCTTTGATTCAAATATTGATGCAAATGGGAGACGATCTGCCCCCCCAATGTCTGGCAATCATATTCCGTTTCCAGATCACTACGATTATTTTCCCAGGATAGAAAGCCAATAAACCGATTATCGGATAGATCCGCAGCTACACCACTGCCACCATTCATCACCGTTTCTTCGATTATATTTGTAATCGCATACCTCAATATGTTCTGATCAGACGCTGAATAATCATTTCGGAAACTTTCATACATATTCATCTCGACAATGAAGCAGCGATAGTTGGCTTGAAAGAAATGAAACTGCATACGATTGGCAAAATCTGATGCCCGATGAGAAGGGATTTCGCCTCTGATAAGCTCGTTAAAAAATTGCTTGCGGACTCTATATTTATTTTCAAGCACGGATACGTTTAACGATTGAAATTCCGCTTCTTTTTTCTTAACTTCATTTAAAATCCCGGCTGCCTTATCTAAAACCCGATCCAAATCCGCATCTCTGAGCGGAACCTTAACAATGTACTCCAATACGTTGGCTTGAATAGCTCTCTGGGCATATTCAAAGGATGAATAAGCGGTCAAAAGAATGAATTGGGTATGGGGAAGCTTTGGCTTTAGCTGCTCAATCATGGAAATCCCATCCATTCGCGGCATGACGATATCAGATATTACGATATCCGGTTTAAGCTTTACGATCTCCTCTATCCCCTTCAGCCCATTATTCGCTTTTCCCACTAAATGAAATCGCTTATCCCTAAGGGAGCGCTCGTGAAAAAACAATTCCAATCTCTGAATGATTAGATCTTCATCGTCAACAATGAAGCAGGTGTAGTCTCTCATCATCATGCATCTCCTTTAAACAAGCCTGCTGGGAATAAGGCGCGAACCCGGGTTATTTCCTTAGGTATGCTTATGATTTGGAGCCCGAACTCTTCTCCGTAGTGAAGTCTGATTCGGTCATGAATATTGTTTAACCCGATTCTTTTCCTTTTCAATTCCACATCCCCCGGTTCTGAAATTAGAATATGCTTTATTTTATCAGTTGGAATTCCCTCGCCCTGATCAACTACTTCTATGATGACATTGCCACCCTCCCTGTACGCATGAATAGTAATAGGGCCTTCGATCCCCCCTCCGTTATAACCATGGAAGATACTATTCTCCACAAGGGGCTGCAACAGCATTCTAAAAACCGGAAAATCTATTAGCCCTGCTTCGATATTTTCGATTAAGTGGAAGTTTCTGTTATAGCGGATGTTCTGGATCGCGATATAGTCCGATACATTTTGCAATTCCTGACGCAGTGATACCTTCTCCGAAGCGTCGGCTATCCCATATTCCAATATTGAAATAAGAGACTCAATCACCACATCTACTTTCTCTATTTGTCCGAGTCGTATGACATTGCTGATAGAACCAAGCGTGTTATACAGAAAATGAGGGTTTATTTGAGACTGCAGTACTTGAATTTCCAGCTTGCGTTCAAGTTCATTATGAAGCTCTGCTCCCCGAATCAGTTCCACAATTTGCTGCAGCATACGATCGAATGCTCGGGAAAGATCTCCAAACTCATCGTTTCGGTTAATCGATATTGTAGTTGTGAGGGAGCCTTGCTCCACCCGCTTCATTTTTGTTTTGAGTGCATAGAGCGGAGTCCTTATATATTTGGCAATAAAGAAGGAAACGAACAGACTTAAGAGAAAACCTGCAGCTAGAAGCTCTATATAATAGGTTTCCAATCTGGATAAAGCAGCTTTTAGGCGTGATTCATCGTTGATTGAGATGATGGTCCAATTAAATTTTTCAGTCGGTTTTTTCAGAAGGGAGACCTGAATCCCCTCCTTGGTGTGCAGTTGAAGGTTTGTTTCTGTAGTATCCAGAATTTGTTCCGCTGACGTTTCACCGACTGAAAAAGTATGATCTTGAACATTCAGGGGTCCTTTATTTTCCGAAAACCCGGCAATGATTTTTCCCGATGCGGTGATTAGAGCCAAATTCATTTGTTCTTTTTTATTAATCTTGAACAAGGTTTCTTCAATGGCATTTAGATCTAAGTCTACCGCAATGGCCATAGGAAACGGAGCACTGTTCAGATATCGGACCATCGTAACTGTCCAGCCGGAATATTTAGATTTGTAAGGATCACTGACAAATGTAATCCTTCTGTTCTTGTCAGCTGCCTCAAACAATGGTTCTCTTTCAGATAAAGGTTCATCAAATATTCGGGTAGGTGTACTTCCGCCTAGAATGGATAAATCGCTTTTGATCAAATAAATATTACTGACGTAATTACTGTTGAGTTCATACAGCTCTCTTAATTGCTTTTTAATCACGTCCGGATTGTCAATGTTGGCTTTCACCGATGACTCGACCGAGAACAGCATCGTCTGGAAGGAGGAAAAATTAACTGTGAAATACTGATCAATCTTATCAAGTATTTGGTTGGTGTAATAAATGTCAGAGGTTCTTATTTCCTTTTGGACATAGCGATAAGACAATTGACTTATCAAGATTATGCAGCTTAATACAAATGCAAACACGATAAAAAATAGTTTTAAAGGCAAGCTGATTCTTCTTCGCATCGATCATCTTCCTTTTAAATCTGTAATAAACAAATAATAGCATATGATAAGAAGAAACGCCTTCGGCGTCCTTTTTAAGGACGATAAGCGTTTCTTCGAAAAATAGAAGGATAAAGTATAAAGTAAAACTTATACTTTCTTATATTTCAATAAAGAGAGGGGCTAATTATAGCCGCTCTCTTCGTTTAAAAGATAAGAATTTATATGCTTCGCGCATAAATGTTCCTTATCTTTCTCGCTGAAACGGTACCGCCCTTTAAAAGGACGGCGAAGCCGTTTCTACTTGATTTACTTGATTAAGCCTGCTTCTTTAAATTGCTTGATTACTGAGTCTTTATACTTCTGCATGTCAAACTTAGTTTCCAATGTATTGAGGAAATTGTCCCAGTTCGAAAGAGGCTCTTTGCCAGTCATAAATTTGACCAAGCTTTCATTAATGTAACGTTGGCGGTCAGCTGCCAATGAATCGTTCGGGTCTTCAGTCAATAAATTCCCGGGCAACGTAGCCGCCACGTATTTCTGATTGTTCTCAAAAGCTTCTGCCGTCTTAGGATTCTGGAAGCTGAAGTACTCAGCATCATCACCACGACGCGGCATTCTATAATGATCGACCCATAAGTACTTTTCTTTCATTTCCTTTGATAATTCGGAGGTTTTATTTTTGATCTTGCCGTCTACCGAATCCCAATGAATCCCTTTAATTCCGTATGCAAAATTCGGATATGCTTCTTTGTCCGTAAAGAGATAATTTAGCATGGACAAGATCCGAATGATTTTGTCCTTATCCGCTTTCTTGGATATGGCCCATGAATTGCCTTGGAACGATTTTCTCTCTACAATTTGATCACCATAAGGACCTGTCATTGGAGGAATGACGATCCATTCCGGCACCTCTCCACTGATTTCTTTCATTTTTTGCTGATAATCTGGTTCCAGCCTGCGGGCATCTCTTATCATGAAGCCAACTTTACCCTTAAATAACTTTTGGTCCAATAAATCGGGAGTATTCATCGTCACCCAGTCTGGATCTACAACTTTAGCTTCCATCATTTTATTGATATAAGCGAGTGCTTCTTTCATTTTTGGGTCGGTAAACAGGAACACTGGTTCATTGTCTTTCACATCAATGGCTGAGGGAGGATTGACACCAAACATCCACATCAAACTATCGAAGCCGTAGGTTTGCAGATTACCTTCTTTATTCATTCCGCCTATGAATCCGTACGTATCATTTTTGCCATTGCCGTCAGGGTCTTTCTCAGTAAAGGCTTTCATAACTTCAAATAGCTCGTCAGGTGTTGTTGGCACTTCCATATTCAGCTTTTTCAGCCAATCATTACGGATAAAGAAGCTTCGGCTAATACCGTTTACGTTATCATAACCTGGAACCCCAATGGTTTTTCCCTGATAGGACATCGCCTCCCAGGAGTCGTTGCTAAAACGTTTCTGCAATTCAGGAAATTGATCCAGATACGGTGTCAAATCCGCAAGAACGCCCTGGTCATAATATTGTGCAAGATCAGCCCGGCTCTTTAAGAAGATCAAATCTGGAATATCTCCGCCAGCAATGAGCGTATTTAATTTAGTCGTTGCTTGCCCTGATTGAGGAATCAGCATTTCCAAGTCGATATTTACTGCTTTCTCCAACATTTGGCGTTGGATATCTTCTTCACGGGGAGGAATCGGAGCAGCAGCATTGAAAGTTCCTTGGTTAAACATCGAAATTTTCAATTTGGTTTCAAAGGGACTAGACTGGCCTTGTGAATTGCCCGAAGCTGTCGATGTAACCTCTTTTTGTTCCCCACAGCCTGACAATACTGTTCCCACACCGACCATTGCTGTCAGAATAGCAAATGTAATCGCTTTACGTTGCATAATGACCTCTCCTTTGCTTCTATATTATCACGGTTTCCCCGTAACAACTCAGGTTGGAATATCTTTTTAACCTTTAACCGATCCCAAGAGCACACCTTTGGTAAAATGCTTTTGCATAAATGGGTAAACGATCAAAATCGGAACTGTAGTCACGACAACTGCTGCCATTTGTATAGCGAACGTACTAACAGCTCCGGTATTGGCAAGCGAATCAGCACTTTGTGTTGCGACATTAAGCAGGATGTTGCGCAAGATCACTTGAAGCGGCATTAAGTTGGAATCATTGATATAAACAATAGCATCGAAGTAACTGTTCCAATGCCCGACTGCGTAAAATAAAGAAATTGTGGAAAGGACGGGCAAGGACAGAGGTAAAATGATCCGCCATAACGACTGAAGTTCACTTGCACCGTCTACCCTCGCTGATTCCTCGATTTCAGCAGGCAATTGCTCGAAAAAGCCTTTAATGATTACCAGATTAAATGCACTAATGAGATTTGGAATAATCAATACCCACGGACTGTTTAGCAATCCCAGAGAGCGGACTAGTAAATAAGTCGGAATTAATCCTCCCCCAAACATCATGGTAAAGACAATGAATAGTAAAAATGGGCTGCGACCCGGCAAATATTTTTTGGATAACGGATATGCCGCGATTACCGTAAAGAACACATTGAGAGCAGTCCCTACAATCGTTCGAAACAATGTAATTTTATACGCCTGCCCAATACCATGAGAAATAAATACTTCTTTATAGGCTAGAAAGGTAAAGGTTTCTGGTATAATAACAATTCCTCTTCTTAGCACTTCCGATTCTGGCGTTACTGAAACAGCAACCACATATAGAAAGGGTAGTAAGCAAAGTAGAGCTAGCAAAATAAGAATAAAATAAACGAATGCTTGCCAGACCTTTTCTCCGATTGTCAAATTGATCATTTTGATAACCACCTCACCAAATTTGCCCATCGAATTTTTTGGCGAGCTTATTCGCTGCCAACACTAAAACAAATCCGATGACCGCTTTAAATAATCCCACAGCAGTAGCCAAGCCAATCTTAAGTCGCTCGAGCCCTTCACGGTATACCCATGTGTCGATAATGTCGATCTTCTCCTGATTAAAGCTGTTGGCAAACATGAATATTTGGTCAAAACCAGCATCCAGAATATGGCTTAGTTTAAGGATCAGCATCAGAATCATAACGCCTCGAATGCCGGGAAGTGTTACATGCCATAGCTGTCTCCACTTGGAAGCGCCATCAATTCTAGCCGCTTCATATAAGCTTGGATCGATTCCTGCTAATGCTGCAAGGTACAATATCGCTCCCCATCCAATATCCTTCCATATTTCAGATAAGATGATCAGCAGTCTGCCCCAGGCAGGTTCCGTTAGGAATGAGATGGGTTCAACTCCAGTTTCCTTCAAAATCATGTTAAAAAGACCATCCCCTGGGGCTAATAATGCCACCATCATTCCATAAACAATGACCCATGATAGAAAGTGGGGTAAATAAGTGATCGTTTGTACGATTTTCTTAAACCATTGGGTATAAACTTCATTGAGCAGCAAAGCAAGTATGATAGGAGCTGAGAAACCGAACAACAGCTTATACAGGGATATGATAATCGTATTTCTCATGATGTCCCAGAAATAAACGCCGTTCATAAAATCTGTGAAATTTCTAAATCCCACCCATGGGCTATCCCATAGTCCCAAAGCCAGATTATAGTTTTTAAAGGCAATAATGATTCCCGCCATAGGAATGTATTTGAATACGGCAAAGTAAACTAATGCCGGGAACAAGAGAGCGTACATCACTTTATACTTTTTTATCGTCCTTATCCATGAGTTCCGCTTTTTGGGGAGGGGAATGGCGTCCGCTGCCAATTTTGCTTGCATATCATCACCTCGTCTTTATTTGTATTTGTATAATAGCATCCCCCTATTGGATAAATTTCTGTAATTTCAAGAATTTCTTATAAGATATTAAGTAAGTACAGCCCTGGATAATTCCAATGCAATAGGCATGATTGTCTTGATTTAAAGCTGTACAATAACTCTGGCTCGAAAGTTTCAGTATAGACCAAATACAATCCTGAGGTCCCAAACAAAAAAAGCCCTAGAAAAAATTGGGCTTAATTTAATGAGTCATGTTTTTTTATATAATGCATCCACGTATTTTATTTTCCATTACTAAAAACTACATTCATGAGCAAAAAAGGCATCCTCCATCCCTGTTCACGTAAGTTTAGACTTCTCAATATATAAATCAATAATGCTTATGACTAGGCCAAAATTCCTTTAACAAACAATGAGACACTATGCTTGTAGAACTCTTCCTCGGTGACGAATTGGGATTGATATTGCCGGTGAATCAGCTCGCTCATCTGAAATCCGTAACACATCGAGAGAAAAGACATTGCGACAAGACGCTCATCCTGCCTGGCGATAACTTTTTTCTTCTGCAAGCGTTCAAAATATTCAACCAGCAAGGAGTGAAGTTTCGCCGGCGGATCGGCCAGCACTCTGTCTAATTCGGGAAGCATTCCTTTGTCGCGGATGCCAATCAAAATGATGTCCGCATTTTTATGGAAAAATAAACGGTACTGCTGACTTACATTCAGCAGATCGACTTCCGGATTATCGGTCGCTTCCTCTTTTAACAGCTTCTCAAATTGCGGAATATCCGAATGTCTTTCAATGATGGCTTCCAATATGCCTTGCTTGCTTCCGAATTGCCGGAAAATCGTAGATTCATTGACTTTAGCTTCCGTTGCAATGGCTTTGGTGCTTACTCCCCGATAGCCATTCTTTTTGATGAGCTGTGTCGCGGCTTCAATGATTCTGTCTGAAGTTTGCATTGTATTTCTCCTTTTGCATATGTTAATCCTATTCTACTACAAGTTTTGCAGTCAGGTACCATTTGCGTGAGCATGCTCTTTTACTATCATATCGCATAGAATAAATGCAAGCAAGTACTCGCTTGCATTTATTCTTTTCATTCTCTATAATAATGACTTAGTCAGTATGCCTTATCCTAAAAACATATACGTAAAGGAGAATTTTTATGAAGTATGGACGTATTATCCAAAAACCTCGCGTTAAATTTTTTGAAGTCGCAGATGGTGTCTTTGCTGGTATTTCGCCGTATCGTGGGATCAGTTGGGCCAATGCCGGATTCATCAACAAGGGTGATGGGTTGGTGTATGACACGTTCTTCGATTTGTTCCATGCGCGGGAAATGCGGGAGGTTTTTATGGAAGTAAGCAACGGCGGCTCTCCCGCATATGTGGTGAACTCGCACTATAACAGCGACCATGCCTGGGGAAACAAAGTGTTTGAAGATGCTTGTATTATTATGCACAAGGAAGCCTCCAGAGAGCGTCTCACCGAAAATATCGCTTGGATGGACAGCGTCATCAGAAGAGGAAAGAATTCTCCGGAATCGACTCCGGGTGAGCGGTTTTTTGCAGCGGAATTTGAAGGATTCGACCTGGAAGGCGTAGAATGGGTGCTCCCGAGTATTGAGATAAAGGACGATATCAACATCCGTCTTGGCGATACAGAAGTTATGATTCACAACGTAGCTCCAGCCCATTCTGATAGTGACTTACTGTTGTGGATGCCAAAAGAAAAAGTGCTGTTCGCTGGCGATGTCGTGTTTAATGGTTGTACGGCATACAGCGAAGAGGGAACCCTCAATTGGGTTAAAGTGCTTGATCGCATTATTGATGAAATTAAACCCGAAATCGTTGTTCCAGGGCATGGCGCCATTTGCGGCTTGGATTTCGTGAAGGAACAGAGAGACTACCTCTTGAACCTGATCAGCGAGTTCAACAAGCATTACAATGATGAAATCGATTCCTTGTCCCTGACCAAGCAAATGGAGATTTCCCGCTTCCTTCATTGGATTCAGCCAGAACGCTTGTATGTTACAGTGGATATCCTATTGAAAAGCAAACGAGGGTTACCACCCCTTCCAATTTGGAACGAGGTGCCTGCTAAGCTGGAAGACATGAAAGTTTTTTTGGCTGGAAAATATGACAATCAGATCAAGCCATGGGACCCTATGAGTGTTTGGCAAGAATAGCAATTTACAGCTAACCTATGAAAACAAAAGAACCGCCCTGTCGCAAATGATGCGAACAGCGGTCGTTCTTTTGAATTGTTCCACGAAATTAAAAACGGTGCTTAGAAACGATTATGATAAAAAATGGAGAAGGACTATGACTTACTAGAGGGTATCCCCTCATTTGGATTGGAGAAGATTCCCGTTGTTGTTGGACTTATTATTCCAAATAACCTTCGGCAAGTTTCATCAAGGTTTCTTTGCTTACCTTATTCAAGTCTCCTTGTATAGTATAGGCGTATTTCACCTTTTTGTCTGGGCTCTCGTATACCCATTTCAGCTCGTGCCACTGCGAAGGACCAAATTCTGTATGCAGCATTTCTACACCCTTCACTTGAACCTTCTCCTGCTTAAATTCAACTTTCTCGTCAATATACGATGTTGGGTCGCTTTTCCCGCTCAGATTATTGATCATAACCCCGATTTTATCTTCGCCATTTTGATACGTAACATTGAGAAGAGAAAACTGATCTGTCATTTCAACAGACATCATTGCATAGCCCTTATTGGACTCTTCCGCCTGTTTTCTCAGCTTTTCTGCCATTTTCTTTTTTTCTTCCGAAGAAGGAGGATTCACTTCCTGAGCATTTTTAAAGATTACGTCCGCCTTTTGGAAAGTATAATTTCCATTGATGTTGTCTGCGATCTTAATGGATTTATCCGTAATCTTATCGCGCAATTGAGATGGATTGTGGAAGATAGTCAACTTTGTTCCAAGATCTGTTTGATGATTCGGGTTATTGGCAACCATATAGAACAGCCCAGCTTCCCCGATCTTTAGCACCTTTTCCTTCAGTTCAAAAAATGCCTTGAAACGATCTGCCTCATCTTTCGATTCTGTTTTTACGCTCTATACAACGAAGAGCTCGACCCAAAATGTGACAGCAATAAAGATCATTACAATCTAAATCGAGCTTCGCAAGGAGCTTGTGTGGCCCTTTTCCGTTGGAATGTTTGTCCTTTTTTCGCCATAAAAATATCCCCTCCAAGTGTCACTCGAACCTCCATGATAACATGCAGGTTTTTTCGAGTGTCTACTTGAAGGGGATAATACCAAACAAGATCAACCTTTAGTTTTTATCTTAACCATTTTTTGAATCAATCGTGTATTAACCATCGGAATCTGAGAAGTGACATTTGCAACAAGTTGATGTGTTTGGTCTATATTTACACTTCAACTTCTCCGATCATTTGCTGTTCGATTTGTTTCATCTCATAAAAATAGCCTTTTTGCCCCATCAACTCCGAATAGGACCCCGTTTCGACTACCCTGCCTTGGTCCATGACCACAATCTGGTCCATCTCTTCTAATCCGGTTAGCCGATGACAAATCAGGAGAAGCGTATCATTAGCCGCCTGTGCGTAGAGATGCTTCAATACGTGATGCTCTGTCACATAATCCAGCGATGAAGTTGGTTCGTCCAGAAGCCATACCCGTCCTTTGCGGAGCATCGCTCGCGCCATAGCCAACCTCTGCTTCTCGCCGTCTGACAGATTCTCCCCTTTTTCATACACCATATCGGTCAACGATGTATCGGGCAGCTGCATTTTAGCTAGCACATCCAACAATTGTTTGTCAGCGTGTTCTTCTCCATTCAGCAGCAGGTTGTCCCGAATCGTTCCCCGGAAGAAATGACTTTGCTGAAATACCACATTAGCCGTTTGCCAAATGCTCGTCTCGTCCAGTTCCTTCACCGAAATACCGTTTAATCGTATCTCGCCAGCCGTTGGTGTTCGCAGTTTGAGCAGCAATTCGATAATTGTTGATTTTCCTGACCCACTCGGCCCGACTATTGCCGTTTTGGAGCCAGGTAAAATGTGCAGGGACATATCCCTGAGTGCCGGTCTCCACTCCCCTTCATATTGAAATGTAACATTGGATAGTTCCATCGTAACAGCATGATTAACAGGCAATGTGCCACTTGGTTGCGAAGACTGCTCATCAAAAGTCTGAACTGTTTCCGTCAGTCGTTTGGCTGCGTGTTCGCTATCCTCTTTATACGCGGGTAATGTGGCCATAGCCGTCGCTTCTTCAAATACGGTTTGTGATGCCATAACCAACATGGCAAGAAATACGCCTGCAAGCGCTCCTTCCATAATTAAATAGGCGCCGAGCGTCAGCACTCCCCAGGAAACGAGAAATGTAACAAAAGTGTGCATCGATTGCCCGCGCAGCAAGTGCCCGGCTGCTCGTTGCTGTTCAGTTGCTAATACAGCGGAAGCATGCTGAAGCTGCTCCTCCCGCTGTGCCAATTGACCATATACTTTCAAATCCCGGAAACCGTACAACACTTCGGTAACTTCCGTGGACAGCTGCGACCTCTGCTCACGAACGCGTCCATGTGTTCTCCGCTGCCCGAGTAACACAATTCCCGGTACAACGAATGCCGTTACCAGCATACCTATTACAAACAAAACGGCAATCCAGATCGAAAAGGTAGAAGTAAACAGCACCGTAGCCAAAAATACCATGACAACCATGATCGGAGGATAAGCGACTCGCAAAAAATAATTTTGCAAACTTTCCACATCCCCAACGATCCGCGCAAGCAGATCCCCGCTTCGATTTTTGTTCAATATACCAGGCGTTAAAGGAATAAGCTTGGCAAAAAAGGATGTACGTAAACGGCTAAGCATGGAGAATGTCGCCCGGTGAGAATACAAGCGTTCTCCATAACGACTCGCCGCCCGAAGCAGACCCAGCAGTTTGACCATGGAGGTGAGTACAATTAAAGTATAAAGCGGTGGCGCAAATACCGTTTGCGAAATCAGATACCCGCTCGCAGAAAAGAGTGCCACACCGGCTATGCCGGCGATAAATCCACCCAAAATCGAAAGAATGATATCCTTGCGCTCCTGAATCATCGCCTTTGACAGAACAGCCAGTTCATTCATGAGGATATCCCCCCTTTCCGCTCTACATCAATCATCTCGGCATACTGAGGCAGGTGCTCCAGAAGCTCGTCATGTCGTCCCGAGTCCACCAACACTCCATTGTCCATAAACAAAATCTTGTCGGCTTGTTGAATCGTATATAATCGGTGAGCCACCGTAATCATCGTAGCCGTTTTTGCCAGTTTGGCTATGGATCGTTGCAGTACCCGCTCGGTGTGCAAATCCAGTCCAACTGTGGGTTCATCAAACAAAATGATAGCAGGACGCTTCAAAAAAGCGCGTGCTAAGGCAAGCCGCTGCTTTTCCCCACCAGACAGTCCCCGGCCTCCTTCACCAACAAAGGTATCAAATCCATGCTCTAATTGGGCTGTAAGCGCAGCGAGTCCGGCTTCCTCCCCCGCCCGCTCAATTTCAGCTCTGGAGATGTTTCCACCAGCACCAATCGCAATATTTTCAGAAAATGTGCCTGCAAAAATATACGGATGCTGTGTAATGTAGCTAACATGTTCGAACCATTCGGTTTCATCGTATTGCGAGAGTGGACTTCCATTCACCAGAAGCGTACCCGATTCTGGTTTCAGCAGACCGGCAATGAGATGTAGCAAAGTCGTTTTGCCGGAACCGCTTTTGCCAACAATGGCAATGTGTTCTCCTGGGCTAAGCTTGATCCGCCCCGTCTTAAGCTCGAAAGAATCTGGAGCATACTGAAACCGAAGTTGGTCAATTACGATAGACGGTGGTATTAAAAGGTCTCCAGAATGGGCAAGTTCCAGTTTGCTTATTCTGTCGGTCCTATCCCCGACCTTATCTATGCTGTCGATCTCGTCGATTCCATCGGTTGTTAATGCTCCTTCAATGCCATTAGCGTCCCTGCTCTCCCCTGCCGTTTCCTCAAGCATCTGTTCCACCTTACGAACCGCACCCATACTTGTCCGGCCGCTGTGAAAGGCTGTTCCCGTATTCTTTAACAGGTTGTAAAACTCGGGAACGAGCAGCAAAACGAAAAAGGCAGTGTGGAACGTCATAGCTTTGAAAACAAGCAACTGGATGGCCAGTTCGAGAGCCACAATACCAATGCTTAGCATCACGATTGATTCCAGCATGAATGTATTCGTAAACGCAATCTTCAAAATACCCATCGTGGCATCACGATAACCTAAGCTACTGCGCTCAATCTCCTGTTGCTGACGGTGAGCCCGTCCAAATATTTTCAATGTCACCAGTCCTTGAAGAGAATCTAGAAACGTCCCTGAAAACTCAGCCAGTTGCGCATATTTTTCTTCGGATTTGTTCTTCGTTTTCAGCCCTACCAAAATCATGAACAGCGGGATGAACGGAGCAGTAAACAATAGAATGAACCCCGTGTTGGCATGTTGGATAAATGTAACGACCAAAATCAGAACCGGGATGATAGCAGCTTCCATCATACGCGGCATGTATTGACTGAAATAACTATCAGCCTCATCCACAGCATCCAGAGCAATACTGACCTTCCCTCCCGTCTGTCCACTAAGGGTTGAAGGCATGGAAGCATGGGTCAAGTTTTGCAGCACGGCTGCGCGCATATTTGTCTTGGCAGCAGCTGCCATATGCAAGCCAACAATACCGTTTCCATAAGACAATAGTGTGCGTACAGCCATAATAGCCAGAAGTATACCGAGCAACAGGATAACCGATGAAAATGAAGCTCTCTCCACAAAAATCCGTTGGACTGCTTCAGCAAGCAGTCCAGCCTGACTCACAATAGCTATACCAAGCCCGAACGAAATGATTGCGAGGAGAGCCATGTTTTTCCTTTGTGAAGACATTTGTTGAGAAATCAAACTGGATTTCCTCTTCACAGATCACACCTCCTTTATATATAGGCTTGTAGGGAAACCTCAAACATGCCGTAATGGATTAATCAGCTTTATTTTTTCCCTTTTACATAATCCGCATCAAACAGGAAGAGTCTGAAGACCAGAATAAGGGATGGGATCAACAGGCATAGACCGCCGATAAACACAATAACTAATGCTAAGCCCATTGCCGGTGAAGTTGCACTGCTCTGAATCGTGATATACGGATCAAGAATATAAGGGTATTGCCCAATTCCATAAGCGAAAAAGGCACAGAAAAATTGCAACATGACGCATATAAAAGCTAATCCGTAACGGCGTCCGTTATATAATAGCCACATCGCGATCATGAAGAAAGCAACGGAAAGTGCCAGCAACCACCATAAATCCATCATATTTTGAAAATGCCGCTCATTGTGTTGACCCAAATAGATAAATGCTGTAAGTGCGAGGATTATCGTCGGTGTGCTCCAAAACAGGGCGTAGTTGCGCATCAGCTTCAACGCGGAATGATCCTCTGCCCGAGAAGCGTAAAATGTCAGAAATGAGCCGCTAATGAACAAAACGGACACAATTGCCAGTCCAACGATACTCCACGATAACGGATTGGTGAACAGCGCCCAGTAATCCAGAGAAACCGTCTCCCCCTGCTTCACGATAAAGCTGCCTTCAGACAAAGTTAGCGCCACTGACAACGATGCTGGAATAAGCAAACCTGTAGCTCCGTACAAAAAAAGATATACTATGTTTTTCTTGGAACCGTAATTTTCAAAAGCATAGAATGAACCGCGAATCGCAAGAAGAATCAATGCAATGCTTCCCGGAACAAGTAGCGCGGAGCCATAATAATAGGCTGTGTCCGGAAAAAAACCGACGATGCCAATGTAGAAAAAGATAAAAAATACATTTGTAATTTCCCAAACGGGTGATAAATAACGCGAAATCAGACGATTAATGAGATGATCCTGCTTCGTTAAACGGGCATAAAAGGCGAAGAAGCCCGCTCCGAAATCAATGGAAGCTATAATTAAATAGCCGTACAAAAACAGCCAGAGCACCGAGATGCCAATCAATTCGTAACTCATCATTCAGTGCCCCCCTTTTCCGTAGATTGATTAGGATGATCCTTCATCCATTTCTCCATCTCAGCTTCTGCTGGATTATTGTTGAACAAGCGTCTTAGCACGATTACACACATACTGCCGAGAACGATGTACAAGAGCAATAAGGCGAAGAATATAATTCTTACATTCGGTGAAGACGTGGCCGCCTCCTCAACACGCATATATCCACGGATAATCCACGGCTGTCGGCCAACCTCTGCATAAAACCAGCCCAGCTCAACAGCCAGAAAAGCGAGGGGGGCGCTCAGTGCGATGATGCGAAGCATCCACTTGTTAAGCTCATTACGCTTTTTCCAGAACACAAACAGAAAATATAGGAACGAAATCGCGAGCAGAGTAAATCCGATTCCGACCATTAAATCAAACAGATAATGAACGAGAAGTGGTGGCCATTCTTCCTTGGGGAATTCCTCGAGCCCCGTCACCTCTGCATTAAAGTCTCCAAAGGCCAGGAAGCTGAGCAGCTTCGGAAGATGAAGAGCCCCTAGAACTTCATGCTCTGCATTCAGCCATCCCAATAGAACCAAATCCACCCTGCTACTCGTCTCAAAATGCCACTCTGCCGCTGCAAGCTTCTCTGGCTGATGCTCGGCCAAAAACTTGGCGGACACATCACCGGCTAACGTGTTCAGCAAACCGAATAGTAAAACGACCGCCATCATGAGATTTAAAGATTTTTTGTGGTATGCGGACACACCTTTTCTCAGCATCGCGAAGGCTGCAATCCCGGCTAACAAGGCAGCTCCTGTTAAATAGGCCGAGCTTAATACATGGAACACTTTGGAGAACGTCGCCGTATTCAGCATCGCTTGCACCGGGTTAATCGCTGTGAATTGGCCTGCTTCCATGACAAAGCCTTCAGGCTGGTTCATGAATCCGTTCACCGTCGTAATAAAAACGGCAGACATGCCTGCCCCGGCGACAATCGGTATCGTCAGCAGCCAATGGGTATATGGATTTTTGAACCGATCCCACGTATACAAATAAATGCCCAGGAAGATAGCCTCGAAAAAGAACGCGAACACCTCCATGAATAACGGAAGTGCAATGACATTCCCAGCCAGTTTCATAAAATTCGGCCATACCAGGGCCAGCTGTAGTGAAATCGCTGTACCGGTCACAACACCAACCGCCACAGAAATGACAAATCCTCGAGACCACCTCTTTGCCATAAGTGTATAATGGGGGTCTTTCTTCCGGATCCCGATGAACTCTGCTATAGCGATCATTAGCGGTATACCGACGCCAATCGTCGCAAAAATAACGTGGAATCCGAGAGTCAAGCCTGTCACTAGCCTGCTCCATAGCACCGTATCAATTGCCATTCTTTACTGCTCCCTTCAAAACTCTGTTCATTTTTCGTCTTAAGTTGATACTTATGATTAGGCCCGCTAACTGTAGGCTGCATTCAATATCAGGTTTAGCAAGGCTCAGCGACATCGTTTCCTGTTCGTTTTAGTATGACATTCCTCGTTCTTTGCTATGTAAAAAGAGAAATATTTCACAAAGCAAGAGTTGGCGAACCTGATTTACCTGTTACTGAGCAGTCAAATTAATAACGTGGCCTAATAATTAAAGTTATCTTATCTTAAATTTTAAGTATTTCAATCATCGACATCTCTTAATCCCTAAACGTTCAAGAAAGGGACAAATCTTTCTAACAACTCAGTGAATAACACAAAAAGCACCCGAAGGAGCTATTGATTGATTAGCGTATATGTGATGTCACAAGTTTCCTCCTACTTCGATGCTAACAAAAAAACGAAATTTTCTGATTTTAAGCCGTAATATACCCCCTTTTTGCAACAAAAAAACACTGACTTAAATCATCAGTGTTTTTGAATTCAAGCTAATGTCATCTTCGTCATGACAAATCTTGAACTGCCACTATCATTTAGTACGACCGTAGAAAAAAGAATACCCATCTGACTTCCCAAGCTTAGTTGTCTCCGTTCCGTCCACTAGCTTGACCGCTTTCAGCAACGATACAATTTGCGTATGCATTAGCTTTGCATCAAATTTGTCCATCTCTCTGTTGTCACTATCCACGAGCAGATAGTCGGGCATTGGAATGAATCCAATCACCGGTATCCCTGCTTCAAATAAGGGCTGACTCTCTCCAAACTCAAACTTGTTATGTCCACGCAATAATACAGTACGTGTGCTATCTGTCTTTTCAATAGCCTTCAGCCAAATGGCTGCCATCATTTCATTGCCTGCATACGTATATTCTGTACTTATTTGTCCAGTTGGACCATAGTGACCCGTATCATCGTCCTTCCACTCCATGCTGCCTAAATGCTCAACCGTAATTCCAGCTACAGCTTTTAAATGGCCATTCTTGCCATCCCAGAGCTCTCGATGCCCCTCCATCCAGGTGGAAGTTGCCTGAGAGGACCCTTTGAACTCCGGTAATCTAAAATGCCCTGTCACAAAAGCGAAAATCATCGTACGTTCCGGCTGCTCCTGCTGTAAGTAACGAATCATAGACAGCATACCCACAGCGCCATTCTCCTCCACTACATTTATCCCATCCGTATGGGTATTTACGATAATCGCTTCGTCTTTATTCTTACCGTCAATCTTCACATAAAAGGATTCTGTTGGGGCATCTTTTTGTATTTCCGCTTCTAAAATAACCGTACCTTCTTTATGCTCTTGAGCTGCGCTGATCACCTTTTTCCCTTCCGTTTCATTAACCCAGATTGCAGGGATTCCTGCATAATCGGTGGTAAAAGGCACATATTGCTCTTCAACCTTATCGTCAGATACCCCTTTCCAGACTAAAACAACAGCTTTTACGCCCATTTCCGTCGCTTGCTCCAATTTAGCTTCTTTTAAAGCTGTAGTGAGGACCAGATCGCCTTCATTTGGGGCAATTTGGTTGTCCATTGGAGATGAAGCCCGCATATTCATAACGATCCCACTTGGAAAATTTCTAAAATTCTCAATTTCAATGACAGCAATTTTTCCACTGGCCTGGCCATATTCACCACGCTTCGTATACACCAGCTCCCCTGTCACACCTTTTTCGTCAGTTTCCCCGGAATAGGGAAAAGCTGAAGAGACATGAATTGCCTGCTGATCAATCATTAAAGCACTGTTCTTTTCTTCCCATCGGTCAAAAGTATAGCGATCACGATATACTTGCAGCCCCATATCCGTTACCTGCTGCTCCAGCCAAGCAATAAACTGATTGTGACCCTCAGAGCCGGTTGTACGGCTTCCAAAAGAATTCATTACTTCAATATCTTTCAGCATCATTGCTGCAGAATCCAATTTACGTTCATCGATCGTCATAGCCGCATCAGCTGATAATGCCACAGGTGTTGTAATAGGTTTTGCATAGATTCCAATCCCCCAAAGTGCAGTAACGATAAGTGCAGTAATGCTGAATAACACTTTACGAACGGCTAGAAACGGAGTGACTCTTTTGCTCCCCGATTGCCCAAAGAGTCCTCTACATATGCCCGCTACGATCAGCAGCAGGATAGAAAGCGCAAGCAGCCAAAATTCTCTTGTTAGTAAGAATAGCCCTTCTGCCACCATCACACTAATAAAAACCACATGTACCTTCTCACGTTTCTTTAAGAGTAAAAAAGAGATGCCTAAATCTGCTAACAAAAAGATAATGGTCACGATCGAGATTACCGTTTCTTTGCCAATGAATACCGTAGCACAGAGTGCTAGGATCAAAAGCAGCACCGCTGACAATCGTCTATATAAGATTTCTAACATGACGCCCTCCCATTTTAACTAACGATTATTTTGACATTACATTTGTAATGCCTTATGGTTTTAGCATATTGAAAAGACTCATGAAAAACAATGAAACGAACATCAGAATGTACAAACGGAGGGAAAATGTCATCTCAAATCATGAATTATACAGTCCAAATACCTCTCAGCATCGTTCCAATAAAGAAACTAACCGTTTGACAAGAGAAGCCATCTGCACGGCATTAGTCTTCTTGATCCAGGAACAGTCTTTTAGTAAAATCACCATCACCGATATTGTGAAACGCGCAGGGGTTTCTCGAACGGCCTATTACAACAACTATTCCTCCAAGCAAGAGATCCTGGTGGATTTGGTCGATTCGCTTATTTTCGAAATTAATCAAAAACTCTTACCTTACACCAATGAATTAACAGGCAAAGCTAAAGAACCTCAAAAATTTATCAAAGTGCTTTTTGAAGTTATTTTTCAGCAGCGGAACATCTACAAAGCACTTCAAAGTGCAAAATTTGATCATGTAATTCTGGATTGCTTGAATGAAATGATGCTTTCTACTGCTCATGACAAAAGCGACGAGAATGTGTACCGAATATACTTTAAAGCAGGGGCCCTCTATAATGTTCTCCTTAAATGGATACAATCAGACTTTGCAAAATCCATTGACGAAATGACCAAAATTTGTCTTGAGGTATACCATACTCCAATGTCCCAGGAATAAGGTTTAAAAATCGTGTTTATAAATAAAAAAACAAAGAAACCACGGAACCAAGTTCGGCTCCGCAGTTTAATTATCAACCCTACTATTGAATTTGAATTTGTTTCATGTACTCTTTGAATGCCTCAGCGATTTCTTTATATTTTGTATGATGCAGATAATGTGAACCTTCCATTGGGATCATTTTGCCCTGTGCGGATTGTTTGACTTGCTCCTCATGCAGCGGAATCCACTGTTTATTGTGCTCGTTATTCGATTGAACGAAGAGAAGCAACGGCAAGTCATTTGGCATTGTGATTTTTTCTCCATTTTTGAAATTGGAACCGAGGTGGCTCAGTTCATTCATCAACGTTGGATTGGTCGCGACTTGATTCGAAATCAAACGCATTTGTTCTTTGGTATGCTCATCGAATGCAAGCGATTCATACGGATCTCCGCTCACTTTTTGGACCAATCTCATTAGACCTGATTTTTGAAGAAATTGCATGGCTTTCAAAGGTAATTTGACATCCATTCCGGGTTGATTGGGAACGCTGCTATCGATGCCGACAAAAGCAAGAACTTCATCCGGATATGTGTTCACATAGGTCGCTCCGTATAGTCCCGCGATGGAATGTCCCATTAGAATGTAACGGTCTACACCCAGTTGCTGCAAAGCTTCGTGAACCTCACTTACTATATTCTCAGTCGTTCTTTCCTTCTCGGTTTCATCGCTCAAACCATAACCGAAAGGCTCGACCACCACGACTTTGTAATTAGGGGTAATCTCATCGATCAGCAATTTGAAATCAAGTGCAGGTGTCGGGGTTCCTTGTCCTGGTAGGAGTACAACCGTTTGTTCTCCGCTGCCTTGAATAAGCACATTCATCTTTTTCCCATCCACATTGACATACTGGCCATACGATTCGATTTTCTTTTTCTCTACCCCGTCGCTGATTGCATCAACGATAAAAACGATGCCCATGAACAACACTAGCGCCCCTACAATACCTCCGATTATTTTTAACCATAGGTTCCGTTTCTTGTGGCTCTTAGTCCCAGTTGTTTTTATTTCCACCTTATTTGCCACGTTGATCTCTTCCCTTCCTTGTCCCTGTATCTGAAGTGCCGCCTTGACGACATATTCAAAGTGTAATCAATCAAGATGTACTCTTCGTGACGACAATATGAACGGAATATGAACAAGCCAAAAAAGAGGTTTTAGATCAACATCAAATCGGAAATGAAATAATGTTCTTGTCCTTTACTCAAAAAGCAGCGCCTCTCATTTAGAGGATCGCTGCTTTTTATTGTTACTTCATTTAATTATGTGTAGGTTCTCACTATTATATTATTTTTCAGCACAAATCATGAACATCGGTGTTGACCGGTTTAAGACTTGCTGTTTCTCATCCAGTACTTTGGCGTTCAAATTCTCTTCAGCAAAAATAGTGGTGAATCCTTCTTCCTTGAGAGTCCGTATATCCCATTCGGGACGCCACTCTCTGGTCAGTGGCAATACAAGACTCAGACGGTCTGTCTCCTCTATGTCCTTATGATGCGGGAGCTCACCAAAGCCCTTATCTACATAGACTTTCTGATCCTCTACTCGCTTTTGCTGCATCTCTTCGTCCCAGAGATGGCGATTCCAGTTGGCATCAAAAACCAGTAGCCGTCCCCCAGGCTTAAGTACTCTTTTCCACTCTTTGTAAGCTGACTGCGGATCGGTAAGGCTCCAGGTAACATTGCGGCACACGATCAGATCGAAATTTTCCGCAGCAAAGTCAAGCTTGTGCGAATCCATCTTGCGGAAAGTAACGGTGACACCTTCCCGACTGGAGTGGGAACGTGCTTCTTCCAGCATATTGTCGGTACAATCGATCGCAGTAACCAGATGCCCGGCACTTGAGAGAATCACAGAGAAGAAGCCAGGCCCGCAGCCAATATCTAGAACCTGCAATCTTTCCTTCTGTGGTGCGTTAGCGAGGATAAGCTTCAGCCAGGCCTCCCGCTGGAATCCGTTCAGTTCCTTCTGAATGCCTTCGCTGTACAGCTCAGCTTCGCCTTCCCAATACATTTCCACCTCTTGTTGTATACCCATTTATCATTCACTCCTTCTTGGCAAGTATCATGAACCGGTTTACATTCTGGTAACCGTATTTCAAATAATCTAGCGGCATCGCACGGGCAGGGATAAAGTTTCGGTGAACATCTATGGTTCGGAACCCGGCCTGTTTCAGCGCTGTCTCGTCAGCTTCAGGCCGTAATACATTAACAAATGGCAACTCGCTTAGCAGGCTTTTATCTTGACTGCTTCGCTGGCGGATTCTTTGTTCTGTGAGCAGAATCAGCGTCCAGGACAAAGCATACCAAAGTTTACGGAATACAGTCTTGCTCTCTTTATATAAATAGTTGCCGTCAAAAATAATCAGAGTCCCGCCCGGTTTTAGAATCCGGTACCATTCAGCATAAGCCCTCTGTGGATCAGGCAGCGTCCATACTACATCCCTGCAGACCACTGCATCAAAGCTATTCTCTAGCTCCATATGCAAGTCGGCAGCATCAGCGACATAAGCTGGAACTTTGTATCCATAACTCTCAAAATTTCGTGAAGCTCTATCTATCATTCCCTGAGAGGCATCCACCGCTGTAGGCAGATGACCCATCTGTGATAAGAGTATGGAGAAAAAGCCAGGTCCTGTTCCCACATCCAGCACCTTTTGCTGGGGAGTTGTTCCCAACCCTTTAATAAGCAGTTGTTTCCAGAGGTTTATAGTTTTTTTACTGCGGAATTGAGTCTGTATGACTTTGTCATAACTCTCCGAGCTTGATGTCCAGTATTTCGAAATCTCTTTTAACATCATTTTTCTCCTATGTCGAGTAGATTCCAGAAGACCGGCATAAAGGTGGAGTACCCCGGTTTAAATCCAGTCACTCTATTATTTACTGCCAAGATATCGTCAGGGAAATAAATAGCTGCAAACATAGCCTCCTGATACAATTTGGAAAAAATGGAGTCATATGCGGTCTGACGTTCCTGAATATCGGTTGTTCCTACTGCTGTGTCAATTTGAGATTCTAGTGCAGGATCAGACCATACCACAGCAGATGCATCAGCTGTTTTATGAAATAAGGAGAGCAAGAATGCATGCGGATTATAGGCATCGTCATAAGTCCGGTACATAATTAGATCATAGGCTTTGCTTGTCCATAAGGCATCGTAATAGGCATTCGGTTCAAGAACCTGAAGATTCACTCTAATGCCAATCTCCTTTAACTCAGACTGAACCAGTTCACTGATGGACTTCCATTCGGGATACTCAGCCTGCTGCAGCACGAAATTAAGCTCAAGCTGCGCTCCGTCCTTCTGTACCATTCCATCTCCGTCCGAATCCGTGTAACCGGCAGTTGCTAGCAGCTGCTTCGCTTCCAGCGGATCGAAGCCGTACCAGGTATTATTGGATTCCGTCACATAAGGAACCGTCAACGGGAACAGACCTTGGGCTTCACTGCCGATACCGTCCATAAGATCATCGACAATGCTTTTTTTATTAATTGCCAAATTGATAGCTTTGCGCACATTCAGATCTTGAAGTGCGGGCGTTTTGTAGTTAAAGATCATGAAATGAGAGTTTGTTCCTTGTGCTTTTTGCAAGGTCAGCGAAGAATCCGCTTCAATCACTGGCACGCTTTCGACCGGAATCTTTCCCATTTGTCCCCCGGCAATGTCAACATCTCCCGCTTGCAGCGCTAGTACTCTGGACTGTGGATCAGGGATTACCTTTAAAATAATTTTCGACAGCTTCGGCATTTCTCCCCAATAATTCGGATTTCTGACGAGTACGGCTTCCTGATCTGTTTTGTAGCTCTCAGCCATCCATGCGCCAGTTCCAATCGCTTTGATGAATTTACCCGTAATATCTCCTGTGGGTTCCACAGCGGAAGGGCTGATAATTCGGACCGGTCTTGCAAAGGATAACTCGGTTAAGAAGGGATAATACGCTTTGTTGAATGTCATTGTAATCGTATGTTCGTCCACAACAACAAGGGATTGCATCGCAGTCGCCACATTTAACGAATTGGCTGGATCCTTAATCCAGCGTTCGAAGGAGAATTTAACCGCATCAGCATTAAACTCCGTACCGTCAGAGAATTTGACGTCATGGCGAAGATGGAACGTATATACTTTCCCATCTTCTGAAATATCCCAAGACTCCGCAAGCGACGGCAGTATTTCGCCTTTTTCACTATACTCCACTAATCCCTCATATATCATCGCGTGCACATTCATCGAACCATCATAGGCACCGGCATCCAATCGGTCTATACCGGCATCGGACGATATAGCAACAGTGACTGTCTTGTCCTGAGCTTCAGATCCTTGTGCAGCTTCATTATTGGCGGTATTATTGGCTCTAGCCGTAGAATTGCTGTTATTACTGTTACCGCAACCTGATATCACCATAACTACCACAAGAAGCATAAAGAATAACGATTTTGATAATAGGCTTTTTGTCTTAAGGTTCGTTCTCATTCTTGGTACATCCTTTCTCTACTTAACATCATAGGAATGGCTGGGTTGCCACTCTGTGCCCAGTCTCTTCTTCCTTAAGCGGGGGTCCTGCACGGGTACCGAAGAGAGTAATGTTCTTGTATAAGGGTGGTCTGCTTGCTGCAACATAGTTGCACCTGATTGCTTCTCTACTATTTCCCCTTGACACATCACTGCCACACTGTCGCAAAAACGATTTACAACTGACAAGTCATGTGTAATGAATACATAGGATAATCCCAGCTCATGCTTCAACTCCTGCAGCAGATCCATCATTTGCTTTCGCAGGGTGACATCGAGACTCGAGAAAGGTTCATCACAGATAATCAGCTCCGGCCGCAAGGTGATCGCTCGTGCAATTCCGACCCTTTGCTGCTGTCCACCGCTGAGTTCATGCGGATAGCGGTGAATATGCTGCCGTTCAAGTCCCACAAGCTCAAGTGTGTCTGCTACCGTAACCCTGCGGGCTCCAGCCTTCCTCTCTCCATAGTTTCGAAGAGGCTCCCCGATAATCTGCTCTACCGTAAACAACGGATTAAATGAAGCCAGACTGTTCTGAAACACCATCTGCATCTTCCTGCGGATCATGCGCATTTCGCTGAAGCTCCAGTCCGTATAATCCTCGTTCCGGTACATAACTCTTCCGGAGGATGGTTTCTCCAGTCCCAGAAGAAGTCTGGCCAAAGTGCTCTTACCACAGCCACTTTCCCCCACTAATCCAAGGGTTTCGCCGCTCTCCAGACTGAGAGACAGGTTGTTGACGGCATGAACACTTCTGGCATTACGTGTGAACCACCCCCTTTCCATCCCATATTTCTTGTTCAGGCTTACCGCTTCCAATAACTTCAAGATCACCACGTCCCTGAAAAATGTAATATTACCGTTGTTATCTGCACTCCATTAAGTATTGAGTATAGGGATGCACGGGATTAGAAAAGAGTTCAAACACATTGCCTGATTCCACGATCTTCCCGGACTTCATCACATATACATAATCTGCAAGCTCCGCAACAACGCCTAGATCATGGGTAATTAATAGGATGCCGACATTGTTCGTCCATCTGATTCGGTCCAGCTCTTTAAGAATCTGGGCTTGAATGGTTACATCCAATGCCGTTGTAGGCTCATCTGCAATTAATAATTTTGCACCGGATACCAGTGCGATGGCAATCATTACTCTTTGACACATACCACCGCTAATTTGAAAAGGATATTTATTGAAAAGTAATTCAGGATCGCTGAGCCCTGCTTGCTCCATCTGCTTCATGGCAAGTAATCTTGCTTCTTTTCCCGACACCCGCTTATGCAGTTTAATCGTCTCCGTGATCTGCCTGCCAATAGTAAGTACCGGATTCAGCGCGTTCATAGGATCTTGAAAGATTACGGCCATTTCTGTTCCCCGAAGCTTCCGTAACTGACGGCTGGAGCACTCACGAAGATTGTTACCCTTAAGCCAGATTTCTCCACTCTCAACTAAGCCTGGAGAATCTAATAATCCTAATATGGACATTGCCGTAACACTTTTACCGCTGCCGCTCTCGCCTACAAGTGCGACAATCTGCCGGGATTTCACCTCGATACTGACATCATCAACTGCCGTAACTTTATAACTGCCTGTGTGAAAGCAGGTGCGTAAATGACTGACCTTCAGCAGTGGAGACTCTGCCATCATGTTCTGGCCCCCCACTTCACTGCAGAATCGAAAACACGCTCTGGTTGTCGCAAGCCATCTCCCAACAGATTAAAGCCCAGAACCGCCAGCATGATCATCATTCCCGGAAATAGCATCAACCGTGGCTCCGTTTGAATATAGGCACGGCTGTCGTTCAGCATTACTCCCCATTCCGGTGTAGGCGGCTGAGCTCCCAAACCCAGAAAGGACAAACCCGCAATGGAGAGCATAATCGTACCCACTTCCATAGAAGCAAGAACCAGAATAGGCCGGGCTGCGTTCAGCAGAATATGCCTGAAAATAATTTGTAAATGAGAAGTGCCTGACGCTTTGGCCGCTGTAATATATTCACTTTCCTTGATTTGAAGGACCATGCTGCGTATCACTCTGGCATACCCCGTCCACCAGACAGCAGCAAATGCGATTAGCAGATTCTTCATACTGGGACCTAGCATGGCTGTAATCGCAAGGGATAGGATTAAGCTGGGAAAGGCAAGCAATATATCTATGATCCGCATAATCAAATGATCGATCTTGCCGCCAGCGTAACCAGCCAGTAAACCAACAGGGATGCTAATCGCAAAAACAACGATCAACACCATAAACGAATAATTCAGGGTGGTTCGGGTCCCATAGATTAATCGGGATAAGACACAGCGTCCCAGATGATCCGTACCAAGCGGGTATTGCCAGGAAGGCATAGCCAGTTTGTGTTCCATGTGAATCTGCAGCGGATCGGAAGGTGAAAGCCATGGGGCAAAGACTCCAACGCATATGAACAAAAGTACTATGCCCGCTCCTAACCTTGATCCCTTATTCTTAAATAAGCTAATACGAAATATGACAATCCGCTCCTTCTAAATCGTCACCGCAGCCTGATTCGCGGATCCAGCAGCAGATGTAATAAATCCACTGTCAAGTTAATCAGGACAACGACAACAGCCATCCATAATACGTAACCCTGAATGACAATATAGTCTTTCGCAAAAATCGCCTCAATGGCATACTTACCGATTCCCGGCCAAGAAAATATAGTTTCAACAATAACGGAACCGCCCAATAGCCCCGCTATGTTAACTCCAAGGAGGGTAAGACTCGGAAGAAGCGCATTACGAAGTGCATGCCGAATGATTATTCTCCATTCCTGCAGCCCCTTAGCTCTAGCTGCTGTGATGTACCGCTTGCCCAAAACGTCTAGAAGACTGGAACGAATCAAGCGGATGTAGACTCCTGCCATTCCAAATCCTAGTGTGAGGGCAGGTAGAATGACACTGGATACCCCATCCATTCCCATCACAGGAAATAGCTTAAACTTCACCGCACCATAATAAATTAGGAGCAGACTTAGCCAGTATCCCGGCATTGAAACACTGAGCAGTGCACATACTCTTCCCAGTCGATCAAGCAATTTACCCGGATTTAGTGCAGATCCCACTCCTATAGGCAAGGCAATAAGAATAGCGGACAATACGGAACAGGCACTGAGCAGTATAGTTGCCGGAAAGCGACTCATTAGCTCTGTGAATACTGGACGACCGCTGCTGTAAGATAGGCCTAAATCGAGATGGGACACCCGGTTCAACCAATGAAAATATTGCTTATGTACAGGACCATCCAGACCAAGTGCAAGTCTGGTCACCTCAACAGCTTCCTGCGTGGGTTTAATGCCGTCAGCACGCAGCATGATCTCCGCTGGATCACCTGGCGTTAAGTGCATCAGCGCAAAGGTAATGCAAGAGATACCGAGCAGCACGGGGATGAGCTGCAATAAGCGTTGCAACAAGTATCGATTGATGGCATTCAACTCCAAGATCTTAATCGTAATAATTACGATTATAGCATAATCTTTTTAAATTAATAGTCTTAATTTGATTTATTTCATGTAGGACATAAAAAAATCAACCCATATTAAATGAGTTGATCTTTAAACATTTGGCCTCTGCACAGTCGCAACTTTTTTTTGCAATAATATTGTCAAATCCTTAATAATCATGTCATTATAAGTAGGTTCATATTAAAAATAACAATAAAGGAAGTGTGTATTTGAATCGGTTCAATTTAGTCCTCATCTATGTTTTATCCATCATGATAGCTTTTCTTTTAGGAATTTACGTGGCCCCTAGCGTTGAAACACGCTTGAATGGGCAGAATGTGGCAAGTAATCCCGTTATCGAAGAAATACCACCTAGTACCGCAGATAAAGCTGCTATTGCTGCTGAATCCAACACTACTGGGTCCAATTCTATTGAATCAGATCCTACTGAATCTTCACCTTCCCCGGAAGCCGTTGTCTTGGAAGATATGCCTTCGGACGATGATACCGGACCCGCCGGTGATGAAGCTGAAGATCTGCCAGCAGCAGATACCCCATCCGGGCAAGGGATTGGTGCGCCATTAGAATTCAAGTATAGTACGAACTCTGCCGATGCTGTTAAGCTGACCTGGGAAGCTGACAACTTAACCGGTAAAAGGATCAATTATTACACAGCCCACATCAGCACGTTTAATCCAGTAGGCGATCCTTCCAATGATCAGCTGAACGGCAAGAGCAGCTTTTCGCTTAAATATGTGGGGCCGGTTGAGCCCAATGATACTTTATTTATTTTCAGTGATTTTACATATCAGAATACAATACATACGATTATTATTGACCAGCTCACACTTCAATATGATGATGGTACTATCGAGACCTTCGACTATGGTTACGAAACTACCGATGATAGCGGCCTATAATCCATATGATTTGCAGCCCTGGTGCGAACCAGGGCTTTTTGCGAGGCACAATGAACTAATGGTAATGTAAAAAACGAAGAGCGGCCTGGAATCCGGCGCTCTTCGTTTTTTACTGTTATTGTTACTGCCATTCAGTTTAGCGGATGACCGTTACCTTGATCGTATCACTGGCAGTTACTCCCGCCGCGTTGACCAGCTCCGCCCGATATTCGTACACACCGGCAGAGCGTCCGCTGATGGTGGTTGCTGCACTTTGCGCCGAAGGTGTATGGGCATTCAGCGGCTGTGAGTCGATGAGCTCCCCGTTTTCATACAGTCGGTACTCTGTAGCGTTAGTTCCCCACCAAAGATTCATCGACACCTTATAGGTGCCATCTCCGTCCCAGTTATCTTCGGACAGAATCGGCTTGCCCGGCGCAGAGTCACTTATGGTGACCGTAAGCGAATCGATCTTGGTCGTGCCATATTTGTTGGTTAACTCCGCAGTGTATACATAAGTGCCGTTCACCTTGCCATGAAGCTCTGTGCTTGCCGTCTGGGCAGCCGGCGATACATCCTTCAGTGTCTTAGAATCAATCAGTGTGCCGTTCTCATAGAGTTTGTAGCTCGTGCCGTTATTACCCCACCATAGGTTCATGGTGACCGTATAGTTACCATCACTAAGTCCATTAGCATAGCTGCTGTTGGAGGAAAGATCAGCCTGTCCTGGCTTACCAGTCGCAATCACCTGGCCGCCAATAACCTGGAAAGTATAGCTCTTTTCAGTCGTATTGCTGGCCGCATCCTGCACGGTGTATTTCACGGTGTGGGAGCCGGCGCCTAAATCGGCGGCGCTCAGGGTCTGGCCCTCGGCAATCGTTTTCCCATCTAATAGAAGCTGTTTCGAGGTGACACCTGACAATATATCGTCAGCAGTCAATTCAAAGTAAAGCTGCGCTCCTTCTTCTACATCTCTCACCTCATGGCCGGATTCCTTCAGTTCGGCAACCGGTGGAGCCGTATCAATATTGAGGTTCAACGTCTTGGGATCTTCCGATTTGCCTTTTCCCGGCACAGCATGGTATGTCAATGTATGCCGCCCGTCTTCCTTCAGGTCCACAGGTGTACTGTACTCAGCTTCATTGTTGCCGTTAAGCGAGTAATAAACATTAGCTGTATCTGTATTCGCCTTCAGGGTAACGGTGACCGGCTGGTTAAACCAGCCGGAAGCATTAGGCTCGGCAGACAGCGTCGCCGTTGTCACCGGAGCCCCCTCTTCTTCTGCTGCGGCGAAGTCATCGAGGCTTCTCGGCTTGAGCTGGTAGATGCCTTTAAAAATTGCGGCAACACCTGTGATATTAAGTTTTTGTCCCTCAGTATAAGGGAAGATATCCTTAGTAATGCCTGTCCGGGCATCCACGCGCACATGATTGCTTGTCCCGTCGGCGTTGACTGCGTCGAATTCAAAGGAGCCGCTTGGCGTAGCGTTGATAATGTTCGCCACTGTCACACCGTTCAGTTGAACCAATTGGCCTTGGTTGGCATCATTCACCATGTTCGCCGCAATCGGCTGCGGCAGTGCCGCCGTGCCCGTCTTCGCAATTTGTACTGCTTCGGTCAGCTCCAGCTCTGTGTTGTACAGTGCGGTGGACGCTGTTACCTTGACCTTATCGCCCACGTGGAAGCCGCTCTGACTCTGGAAGACATAAACCCCACCGGTTCCATCTTGGAGATAGAAGGACTGTCCGCCAAAGATACCCGGCTCGGTCGTCACGGTCCCCTCCACCGTTACCAGTGATCCGGCTGCCTTAGCCCGGGAATCGCCGATAGAGATTGTAGCCGGAATGGGATCTTCCTCAGCCGGAAGCGGTTCAGCAGGAACATTGCCCAGCGTCACCGATTCAGTCTTGAGGTTTGTACTGTTCTGACGGAGGCGCAGATTGGATGCAGCTGTGGTGCCCGGCTTGATCTGGATCGTCAGGTCCTTGTAGGCATGACCGTTCAGATCAGCCGTCAGATTGAATGAGGAGCTATAGCCGTAGCTGCTTGGCCAGGTGCCGTCGCTGTTCTGAATCTTGGCGATTTGGGCGCCGCTGCTTACCTGGTAGACACCTACCTGGAAGCCGGAAACGCTTGTGCCTGCTGGAAGATTATCTGCACTCACCCGAATCTGAAAATTCTGTGCATTTGGCAGCACAGCCTGGTGCGTGAAGTTATAAACCGCACTTGCAGTGGCTGCTGGTCCGCCGTAGGAGCCTGCTTTGAAGGTGCTGCGATCATACCATTTGTAGCCAGCATTTGGTTGAGCCCAAGGCTCCGGTTGCGGCTCAGTGGACAGCGCTGGCTCCTCGAATGGCAGCAGTGCTGTCGGCTGATCTAGCATCAGGCCATTCACCTGGGTGAAATCCGTATAGCTCTCCTGCTCAGCGAGCCAGTTGACGGTGTTAACCAGCAGTGTGGCATCGTCCACTTCCTTGAAGCCATCGTAAGTTGTTTTCTTGGCGCCGGTATCTTCGCGCAGGTATTTCGGTGTTGCATCTTCTACAGGAGATGAGTCACCGATGAAGGCTGCCTTGCCGGCGCCTTTTTTCGCAACTGCTACATAAGGACCTTCTGCCACACCGCCGCCGTTATAGACCCCCTGGTCTACGGCATTGGCCCAGGCAGCATTGGTTTGCGGCAGGTAGACGATACCTTTCGCACGTGCTGGGTCTAGAATGGCCAGCGTGGAACCGGCATGCATAGCTACCGCCGATACGCCCGTTGTAATGCCGAAGGCTTGATCGGGAGCCACGATGTTGGTTGCGTTAATGTCGCCAAGCGCATTGTAGCGGAAACGGACACCGAACTCGTCCGCCAGCCAGTCAGAGCTAACCACACCCTGCATGGCTGCAGAAGCGACCTCATCGGCATTCATGCCTTTGGCTGGATTGTCCCACGCTCCACGGCGGTAGCCGTTGAAAGCTTCAGAACCATCCCAGCGGTTTTTGTTGCGGTCGGCATTATAATGGTCGCCGATGAAGAAAATACTGCCGCCATCCTCCACATATTCCGCCATCGCAAGCTGCTCGCTTGCTTTGTAGGGCACGTTGGATTCGGCGACGATGTAGACATCATAATCGGAAAGATCACTCAAAGTAATTGGAGTCGTCTTGCGGAGTTCTTTGACATAATAGCCTTCCTGGGCAAGGGCATTCCCAAAGTCTGAAAAAGCGCCGTCAATCACCCAATCGGCTGCTCCCGCAGTCTGCTCATGGGTATTGTCAAACAGGATCTTCTGGCCTGCATGCTCATTGACCACTTTGGCCTCAATGTACGGTGCAGGATCGTTTGGTCCTTCTGCGAATACCGCCGAACCGGCTCCGAACGTGAACAGCTGAAGTGGTACGGCCACCGCCACAGATAGAGTGCTGTTCATCAGCCTCTTTTTCCAAACTGAATTCTTCTCCTTCATACCCTTCCTCCTCAAGAAATAGTCCGGTGAGTAATTACCATAAATACCCACCTGCTTGACATCTACTATCCTATCTCAAAACAATTAAAAAAAAGATAGATTTATGTAAACTGCTGTAAAAATTATACTTTTGGCCTATAAAACGGGTCGAATATAGAAAGGGTATTATGAAAAAAGTCACAGTTGCTGAGGCTCATGATGAAGGATTGGGCTATCGGGATATTAGTACAAAAAAAAGCGAAACGGATAAATGCTCCGTTTCGCTCTCTCCTAAGTTACTGATAACCAAGTAACAAATTCACAATCGTATCAAGCTGAAGCTCTAATGAAAAAGGGTCCTCCATTACGAATTCATCATGATAATTATCGCCATACAAATAAACTTTGCCATTTTTCACTGCAGGGATGCCTTTCCATATGTTACTTTCCATTGCTTTATTGGTTGCATCCGCATCGCCATTATATACAAAAACATAATCACCTAAGTATTCTAGAAGCACTTCAAGTGAAATGGATTCAAACCCCTCCGCCATATTTTTGGCACTTTCTGTTGGAGGCAGCTTCAGCATATTGTATATAGTGGAAGAACCATAATTTTCTCCCTTTGCCGCTAAGACGTACACGGCCTTTTGTGAAAACTGAACAATCGAAACGGTTTCCCCTTCCTTGATAACCCCGGCAAGTTTCGACTTTGCTTCAGCTACTTTCAGTTCATATTCCGTAATCCATTCTTCTGCTTCTTTTTCTTTTCCGAATATTTTGCTTACACTCCTAAATTTATCAAGCGGCCCTGCTGTTTTTAACCCCTCCCAATAAGGCAGAAAAACAGTGGTCCCAATTTTCTCATATTGTTCTATGTTCTCATCGATCGAACCGATAATTAAGTCCGGATCTAGCATCGTTAATTTTTCCAAATTTAAAGGAAAATCCCCTAAATCCTCAATTTTCTCGATCGTTTCTTTGGGTATGTCCGCTTTTTCCATCCACCCTTCATCCAGCATAAACGTTCTTGCTCCGATGGGTATAATTCCTAATTTCAATAAATGCCCCATATATTGGTCAGCCGCCACTCTTTTCGGCTCTGCTGGTACTTCCACATCTCCCTTAGGCGTTGATACTATTCGAGTGTTCGTACTTTCTTCTGATGTTGCTTGATTTACGGTTCCATTCCCATTACTTTGTTCCTTCGTAGCAGTACCCGTCCCGCTTGAGCAAGCACCTAATAATAGAGAACTGCAAAGCAGTAAAGCTGCCGTCGTCTGAGATTTTGTCATTTTAAACATAGGTAATTCCCCTTTTTCCGTATTATGATAATGATTATCATTATTAATATACTGTTGAACGATGGGTTCAAAAATAGAGGATGTGGGGAAGTTTAATGGACTTTCAGCAACTTTAGGCCGCTGAAACTCTCTTGTTCTAAAATGTGCAGGGGATACACCTTTTCTTTTCTTGAAAATTCGGCTGAAATAATATACGTCTTTATAACCAACACTTGCTGATATTTCCCCGACCGAAGCATCTGTTGTCATTAAAAGCTCCGTTGCAAGTTCAAGCCGAAACCGAATTAAGTAATCAATCGGACTCATACCTGTGTGCTCTTTAAACAAGGATGACAAATGATAAGCACTGAAATTAAATACTTCCGCAAGCGAATCTAATGTAATTGGCTCCGCATAGTACTCCTGGATATAGGTGATTACCTGGACTGCAACACTTGTTTGTTTCACTTCAGTCTCTTTTCTATGTAATTCTTTTAAAACCTGATGAATGAATTGATAAAAAAGTGATTTTACATTGAGTCTCTCTTCTTGCTCGTTCCATTTTTGATACATCAATTGCATTTTGTTATAAAGTAAAATGGGTGCATCTGGGGAAAAACAATATTGTGTTTGGAACAGATCCTCCTCTTGCATCCATGCACGGTAATAAATGATATAGTAAACAAAATTCTTGCTTGTCGGAACAATATTAAGGGTCGCTCCTTTCCCGCTATGCAGGACTTGAAATCCTGTAAAAGAAAATTCAGACTGATCTAATTGAACTTGAGCGCTCCCTTGTACCGAAAGTAAAAATATACTGGCAGGAATCTTATATTTATGAAGAATTTCGCCCCGAACCCTTTCAATACGGCGCACATCCAATAACTTGACCGTCGCTTGGTCCCAAAGCAATATTTGATTGCTTTTGTGCATAATGACTACCCCTCCGTTATCTGTCTAATACTCATCATAAATGATAACCATTATCAATAACAGTCAAGATATTTAACTTAATAACAAAAATCCGATTGCCCTAAAAGGTGCAATCGGATTTTGTAATATAATTTTATTGTTCAGACGCCAATTGCAGAAAATGATCTGCAGCCAAACGGACAGCCAGGATACTTGCGCTATTGAGTGAGTTATCAAAGATAAGTACATGATTGTTTTTCACTGCTTCCAGTGAGTTCCACACGTTCGAAGTTTCCTTGTCCTTGATGGCTGCCTTTGCGATATCCATATCATGCTGGATAATAATATAATCTGGATTCATGCTGTATATTCCCTCCAGAGAAAGTGCCCCTCCCTCTTCAGGATATCCCTTTGGTGGCAACAACCCAAAGCCTACAGTTTGATTGTAGTACATCGTGTTTTTAGAGCCTTGAGCATTAAAATTGGCTTTTCCGTCGACCCGTAGTAAAGCAAATGTTTTATTCTCAAGACTACTTAACTGTTCTTTTGTTTTTGCAATCATTTCTTGGGTTTCCTTAATGGCTTGTTCCGCTAATGTCTCTTTACCAACAATCTGAGCACACAGCATGGCCGTTTTTTCCCAGGTATCGGTGTAGTCAATTAAGATGACTGGTGCAATCTTATTCAACTCTTCATAATTGCTATCAACAGAACCCTTGAAGGTTACAATCACATCTGGCTTTGCATCCATGATCATTTCCAGGTTCGCATTGCTGCTGCCCAAATTAATAATTTCAGCAGTTCCAGCATAAGGCTGTAAAGTAGCAAAATCCTTCATCGCTTCCGCTGCATTGGTTGATGCGATTGGAGGAGTATCTAGAGCAAAAAAGTAATCTAAATACAAGGGATGCAAAACCGCTATACGCTCAGGACGTGTCTTAAGCACCACTCCATTGTCGCTGGCATCCGCAATTGTTCTAGGCCATCCCGCTTCATCGATCTTGCCGGCTTCCGGTGTAGGCGTGACTGAAGTTTCGGAACATCCAGCCAATAATCCTGCAAGTATAATTAAGGATGCAATCCATCCATATAGTCTTTTCATTTGGCTCCCCCTTGAGTTGTTATCATTACTGTCTGTATAAATGCTTCATTAAATTACGGTTTTTCTGCGTGAACAGGTCATTATGTGAAGACACCATCCCGGACGAATTTGCCTCCGGTGTGATGTATTGTTTGGCTTGGTTTACCGCATTGGCAGCATCCTGGAATGCCCCCGCGATCAGGTGCAGTTTCCCATCATGGTGTAGAACATCACCTGCCGCATAAATACCCGGCACGGATGTCCCGCTCGTTACTGATCCTGAAATCTGATGTTCCCACAGATCCATTTTAATTTCACTGTTCACCAGCAGTTCTTTGTCGCGCTCATAACCGTGATTAATGATGACCTCATCGACAGACAGCTCAAATGCCTCTCCGTTGTCATTACTTTTCAGCAGTACAGTCCCTATTCTTTCGTGATCCGGTGTGGCAATCAACTTTTCGATTGAAGTATTTAACAAGCACTCTACGCCATTGTTTGCCAAGCGTGAAATATCGGCTTCATGCCCCTTTAAGTTCTCTTTCCGGTACGTCAGAGACACCTTTTTGGCAATCGGAGCCAGTTCATTCGCCCAGTCAACAGCAGAATGGCCGCCTCCCGATATTAGGATAGTCTTCTCTTTAAATCGGGCAAGTGACTTCACCGTATAATGCAAATTTGTGATTTCGAATCTTTCGGCACCCTCGATTTCGAGCTTGACCGGCTTCAGAATGCCTCCTCCAATGGCCAATATCACAGTTTTAGTGAAATGCTTCCGGTTTGCGGCGGTGTGTAAAATAAAGTAACCTGCTTCATCTTGCGAGATGGATGTGACCTTTTCATTAAAGGCAACCTCCGGTTGGAAAGTCATCCCTTGAGCAACCATTTGTTCAATAAGTTGTGAGCCAAGAATAGGCTGTAAGCCTCCTACGTCCCAGATCATCTTTTCCGGATAGACATGCACCTTGCCGCCAAGCACAGGTTGGAATTCTATAATTTTGGTTTTCATTTCACGGAGTCCGCTATAAAATGCAGCAAATAATCCAGCCGGACCGCCGCCAATAATCGTAACATCAAACAATTCCTCTTCATGCATCGTTCAATCGCCTCATTTCTCTTTTTTAAATCCCTAAATGCTCACGGAAAGTGCTTCCAGTATATTCACTCCGGAATAAACCTCTTTCAACCAGCTCCGGTACCAACTTCTCAAAAAACAACTCCATAGATTGTTCCGAGCCGCCTGGCAAGGCGATGAAGCCATCCATAGCCTCCGCATCAAACCGTTCAATAATATCGTTCAGCACATCCTCTACTGTCCCGACAGATACCCAATGTGCAGATCCGACAACCTCCGGCCTGTCCAAGATTTCTTTCACTGTAGGCTGGTTTTTGATAATATACCGCCGTAACAATTCGGCATGAGTCCGGCTGCGGACGGCCTGACTGGAATCGGGTAATATATCGTCAGTTACTCGCTTATCTAAGGGATAACCGCTTAAATCAAGACCCATCACCGATTTGAGCGAAGCATGTCTGCGTTCAAGGCTTAAATTCGCATGTGCAGCCTTATGTAATTTAAGTGCTTCTTCGCGCGTATCGGCCAGGAAAAAATATAAGCCCGGCAAAACTTTGATAGCATCCGGATCACGGCCCTGCTCAGCCGCTCTTCTTCTCAGATCATTCCTTAGTTCCACTCCCGATTCGATATCCGGCATTGCCGCAAAAATAGCATCGGCTACAGATGAGGCGAAATTCCGTCCAATGTCTGAAGCACCAGCTTGAAATAGCGGCGGTGTTCCTGATTTGTGAGCAGGCAAAGTAAGCGGCCCTTTTACACTGAAAAATTCCCCGGAATGATTAATGGCAGTCACTTTATCCTTATCCGAAAACATACCTGACTGACGGTCGATAACAATCGCTTCATTCGGAAAACTCTCCCAAAGCTTGCGTACAACATCCGTGAATTCCATAGCCTTGGCATATCTTTCTTCCGGTGACGGCATAGGTGAATCGCTGAAATTATCGGCACCTTCAATCGAAGTGACAATATTCCAGCCGGCGCGTCCATTGCTCAGCCAGTGTAAGGACTGCAATTGCCTTGCAACAACATACGGCGGATTAAAAGTAGTGGAAATCGTCGTTACCAGTCCGATCCGCTCGGTTTCACGAGCTATCGCTGCAAAAAACAATGCAGGGTCGGGGCTGCCGAAATTTGAGGAGTCTCCTAACATCTGCGGGCTAACATACAGATAATCAGCCCTGAAAAGAAAATCGAGCTTTGAATTCTCAGCCATTTTTGCCAAATCAATATAGTAATCAATAGACTCCATCTTCTCTACTCCGCTATCCGGGTGCCGCCAGCCGTCTCCTTTCATCCAGGTTGCATTTAAGGACAGGCCAATACATAATTGTCTTGGTCTTTTTTCTGTCATATCTACCAGCCTTTCATTTATAAATCAATTTACTGATAATGATTCTCAGTTACAAAGGTGAGTTTATCAAAAATTTAAATAAATTCAAATGTACAAATCTCAAATCCAGCATGCATCATTATTTAATCTAAATAAAAAAAGTCTGCACTTCTGGCTTATCACCAGTAGCTGCAGACGTAGTTCAAGTAAAAGAAGCTCATTATGTACATTATTTATAAGCAGAGGGAGAAACACCGAATTTCTTTTTGAATAATCGGCTGAAATATAGTGGATTGTCATAACCAACACGGTCAGCAATCTCGCGGATAGGAAAATTACCTGCTTTGAGTAATTCACAGGCCCGTTCCAAACGATAATTAACGACATAGTCGATTGGTCGTAGTCCCGTATATTTATGAAAGAGGTAAGAGAAGCGGTTGGCACTCATTGCATGCTGTTCCGCTAACTCACCGAGTGTAAGTGAATTCATATAATGAAGTTTAATATACGCAAGAGCTTCGTCTACCATTCTTTGATTCGGAGAACTATCGTTCTCTCTGTAACTGCACGCAATCAGAACCTGATGCATCAGGCTTAAGAACAACTCCTTGATACGCAGCTTCCCAATTTCTCCGGATGGATGGGCATTCTGATGGAGCATAATTAGTAATTCAATAATCTTTAGATTCGCTCCCGGCTCCAGCTTGAAATGAGAGTCAAATTCGTGAGTACTATTCATTTCTTCCGGCATATCCAATTTATAAAAAAGTGAGTAATACTCGAGCTCAGATTGTCCTATAACCTGTGAATCCATCTGCATGCCCGGAGCAGCATGAAAAACTGATCCTGGCCGTAATTCATATACCGTTCCATTCACACGTATTCTGGCTCCCCCGCGAATGATAAATAGAAATCCATGCTTAACGGTGGTGAATTCACTTAATAAGCTTTTGGGCTGGATGACTAAGCGGCTTCTATCTTCTATTTCATAGACACCTTTAGTAAATGCCTTTGCTAATTTGTCCAAATTTATCAATGTTCTGCACCTGCTTCCTAGCACCATGCTTCTTTTAAGATCAGATCCAATTCTGATATTTATTTAAAACAGTATAGACAATAGTGTGCGAAATTGCTAGAAGTGTAGTAGATATTCTAATGTACATTGTACCCAAGAAGATGCTCAGGAGATTTTGGTTGAAAATATGCCGTTTTCATTACAATCAATTTGAAGAAGTTCATCCTGTAAAATCCAAATATCAGTTTTTTCAACAAAAAAATGAAATCCGCCAATGGATTGAACCCATGCGGGATCGATCGGTGTAGCACTTGCATTAATTCCAACAGTGAAGGCATTTGAGCCTCCACCGGCATATTTTGCATAAATTCTTACATATTGGTCCTCTTCCAAACCCCATTCATTCTTAAATGAATCCAATGCTTTTTCGGATACTGCAAATGCTATCATTCCTCTTCTCTCCTTTCTGCTGTTCAATCACATTTTTTTATTTCGCCACGATAATTGGCCATTCTGAAACTGGCTCCGCATCCACATGAAGCTTTTGCATTAGGGTTATTCATAGTGAATCCGCCTACCATTCCACTCTCTTCATAGTCAATTTCAAGACCGTCAATATAAGGAATACTATTCGGGTGAACCAATATACTAAAATCCTTTTTATTTAATACAATATCCTCTTCTGCCTGCTGTTCATCTACGACTAGGGTATAGGATAATCCACTGCATCCCCCTTCATCAACACCCACTCTAAGGAATGGATTTCGGATATTCGCACTTAATAAGATTTCGGCGATTTTTTCTGATGCCTTATCACTGACCTCGATGATCATTGTGAACTCCTCCTTCGTTTATTTGTTTTTCAAACCTAAAGATTGGATACCCGTTCCTATCTGTTCAGCTACTGGTGAGATCCGAGTGCTCGCAAATAAACTCATTACAATCAACAAGAGATGGAAACCCATTGCTACAATTAATCCGGATTGGAGTGACATTCCGCCAGCCTGACAAACCACAAGAATGGAACCGCCGATCCCGATAACTACACCGGGTGTAAAAGAATCCGCAAATTGCAGATTTGCCGAGGTGTTGCCGACACCTCCTTCTCTTGTCTGAGAAAACGCCACAACACCGCTAATCGGATGCGCCAATCCAATGCCGATTCCAGCGATGATCTGTCCAATAACTGCAACGGTAACGGTCACCACGGGTATCCAAAATACGATAGTAATCCCTATGGCAAGCAGCAATACACCCAGAATAATTCGCGTATGCCGTCCACGCCCCTGATCTGCCGAATCCCACCGTCCTTGCAGATACGCTATGACGCACCAACTCAACGCAGCACTCGCTACAATCAATCCGGCCTGAGAAGGCGTTATTCCCTTCACATCGATTAGAGCCAATACCAAGAAATTCTGTGTGCTGGTATAGGCAGCGAAGAACAGCCCACGTGTTGCCAGAATAGCTGGCATGCCTCTTCGAAGCGTAAGAGTTCCCTTCGGCAGCAGTTTGCGGAGCGGAAATATCATCAGTACTAAGCCGATAAGGACTAAAACAAATCCCATAATACTCGGAAGCATGCTTAGACCAACCAAGAAAATCCCTGTACCCATCGTTAACAGTAAAGCCATCCAAGTCGATGAAGCTCCGATATCCCCTTGTGTCTTCGGTGTTTTTAATTTCGTGAACGCAGGTAAACTAAGCAGCGCTGAAATTATCAGGATCGGTAATATTCCCCAGAAAACAAACCGCCAGGACCACTGATCTGCGATAAGACCTGCAACGTATGGACCGAGCATGGACGGAAGAACATAGGCCGTACCAAACGCTCCTAGTATTTTGGCGCGTAATTCATCCGGGTAGCTTAAGGATATTGCTGTGTACACACAAGTCATCATAGCTCCGGCGCCCAAACCCTGCATGGCCCGTGATCCTATCATGGTAAACATATCGCCTGATGTTGCGGCAGCGATCAACCCAACGATAAACAAAAGTAGTGCGATAGTGAACGGTACTGCAGGTCCTCTTCTATCTATGATTCGACCGACGACCAGAGTTCCGATAATCTGCGCAAGCAGATACGTGCTGAATATCCAGCCAAACAGGCTAAGGCCGTTCAAATCTCCAGCAATCGAAGGGGCAATGGTGGTTACGGACAGACCTTCGAATCCAACAGCCATCACTGACAGAATAATACCTATGGATAGTGCAAAATAACGTGGGCTGAAAATACTTTGATGATTAGACGACATGAAATGTGACCTCCAAGAAAATTGGTATGTATACATCGTATCCGGACACTTAGTAAACATTTTTGTTTATAATGTCTAAGCTACAGTTCAGCTTTGACTTTGTCAACATTTTTGTTTAAAATGTAGTCTGTGATGTAGATTTAGTTGCTTCAAAAGGAGGTGCACCTTGAGCCGAAATCAAACCAAAAAGGATGTCTCAACCAAGACCCGAAGAGCGATCATTGATCTGTTAAAGCAGCAAGGGGGAATGGATGTTATGGCACTCTCCTCGCAGTTTTCGCTATCTGGAATGGCTATTCGTCAACATTTGAATGCGCTGAAAGAAGAAGGGCTGGTTACTAATAAAGAAGAGGCCCGTCCCATGGGGCGGCCCACCAAGCTATGGATCTTAACCCCCGCGGCCGATCGGTTTTTTCCAAGCGGATATTCGGATTTATCCGTCAGTCTGATCCATTCCATGAAAGAAGCTTTCGGAAACGAGGGGCTGGACAAGCTGCTGGCTGTTCGAAATAAGAATATGCAAGAACAATATCTTCAGCAACTCGGTGATACAGCAGATGTTAGAGTGAAGCTGGAGAAACTGGCCGAGATTCGAACAAATGAAGGGTATATGGCCGAGGTTAAGGAGCAGGATGATGGCAGTCTTTTATTCATTGAGAAACATTGCCCGATCTGTGAAGCTGCTGCTGTATGTACCGGGTTATGCAAAAATGAGTTACATCTATTTAAAACTGTTCTAGGTAATAATGTTCATATTGAACGGGGGGAGTACATATTAGCGGGAGGAAGAAACTGTGTATATACGGTTAGAAAAAATAAGCTCCTGTTTCCAAGCTGCCATGCTGAATGACCGCGCCACTAAGGGAAGGGTGTTCCCGTTGAAATATTCATAATTTGAAGCGGTACCTTGCAGCGGTTTTACATATTGTAACAAATTCATGGGGCATAACTTTCCTTTTCTGATATGGTCATATCATGCTTTATTTCATAAATGGAAGTTTTAATAGAAAATTATGGATGGTTATGTTCATGGGAAAATGGTAGATTATTCTATGGTTGATATTTCAGCTTGTTCGTGTTCGATATATGTTATTAGGATTACGCGCAAGTCGGGAGATATGTTTAGGCTTATATAATCTATATTTGGGGCGGGTGTCTGCATGGACAAAAATTCTGGTCATAGAACAAACGTTATAGGCGCGGGTGAGGTTGGCGTCGCCATCTCGGTCGATATGAATACGAATGCTATTCATGAAACAAACAGCTTATTTTGGGATACAAAAGGAAATGATGTTTTAGGAGCTACCGCACTACCTTTATATGGAGCATTTGTCTCAGAAGAACAATGTCAACTTTTTGGTGATGTCTCAGGGAAAAAGTTGCTGGAGATAGGCTGTGGAAGCGGTCAATCTTTGCAATATTTGGGGGAACGCAATGCATCTGAACTATGGGGTACGGATATATCAGAGAATCAAATCGAAAAGACTAGGCAACTTTTGACGGCGCACGGACTTTCAGCAAATTTGATCTGTTCTCCCATGGAAGAAGAATGTGGCCTGCCAGAGGATTATTTTGACTTTGTTTATTCGGTTTATGCCATAGGCTGGACAACAGACCTTGAGGGTACTTTTAGCCGGATTGCTTCTTACCTTAAAAAAGATGGATCATTTATTTTCAGCTGGTCTCACCCTATACACAAATGTGTTGTTGCAGAAAATGATATGCTTGTTTTCAAAAAATGTTATTTCGATGAATCTTGGTATTCAGTATCTCTTGAAGAAAGTACGCTAACCTTATCGGATCGTAAATTATCAACCTATGTGAATGCGCTCTCTAAAGCTGGATTTGTTATTGAGCAAATGATTGAGCAATCTGATGATGAACTTATGCAGTCGCGGGACGATAAAAGCGATTTTGCAAAAAAAGCAAAGATGCTTCCTGTAACTTTTGTAATTAAAGCAAGAAAACTCTAGCATCCGATACCTATTGAACAACCTTACAACGTAATAATTATTATTCTAAGCCGATCCAGAAAAGGATCGGCTTATTTGATAGCTTTGTTAAGATCAATCTTGCCTGTTCTCAACAGATTTCATACGGTTTTGATCATCTGGCACTCGGTCATTACTGAATTCCTGGCCTGCTTCTACTTCACCATGACCGGAAGCACTTCGGGCAAAATTTGTGAACTGCCTCTTCTGCTCATCTAGCTTATGTTTACTTTTAAGAAGCTCCTGCGGATCTTGATTTGTCATCATTATCACCTCGCAAAATGGATTCATGCTGTTTATTCGCACTACATAAGTTTTCCATAATAGAGCGGTGCTTATGCAAGATAAAAAAACTCCTGCTCACCATAAGCAGAAGTTTCTAAATGAAGTTCTATTTAACGAAAAATATCAATTATTTTATGCAAAACAAGGTATTCCAAAACAACAATCCCACCGCAAATGAGTATAAAAAACTGAAGTCTTGCCGTATTCATTCTATCCTTCCAATACTCTCCCCGGAATAAAGAAATGATGTTAGGCGTAAAAGTATGCCTAATCGATTCGTTATAATCATCATTATCCACGAAGAACACACGAAACAAAAATCTATATACTGGAATATTTAAGAACAGTAACAAAATGATCATCACAAGACTCAATGTCCTCTCCTCCCAAGATCCACTTATCCTAATTTTACCACATGGATAACTGTAGAAAATGGAAACTGATGACAACTTTATAACCGCTCCACTAAAAAAGACCTTTCCTTTATAGGAAGGCCATTATTGAGTAATATTCACTTTCAGCTGTGTAAACGACTATTTATGCTCCAACCACTTACACTCAGTAATTTCCATTTCCGTGAAAACGCCCTTAAATGAAGAATTCTCTGGGCTACAAGCATATAAGCCAAAATTTATTTCCTCATTCCCTTCAAACAAATGAAAAATACGCATCTGTTCAAACGTAGTTCCATCCAAAGAGCTTTCAATACAGAAATCACTTTCACGTCGACTTAGTCTATAATACATTGTTTTAATATTTGCATCGATATCTGTTGTTGCCCAATCTGAATATCCGTGATTTGTAACCACACTTCCAAGTCTTTGGAATTCCTCATTTTCATATTCTACCGATGCTTTGAACCAATTGTCACTGTTCTGATAGATGACTATCCCACACTGCTCGTATCTATTTGCACTATCATAATCTGTTCTTACTATAAATGAAAAATACTTCTCAGCAGTTTTCATTAACAGTGCAGGTGAATTATCATTTCTAAAACCATAATAGGTTCGTTGCCAAAAATCTGTATTCGGCATCGTTACAAATTCAATCCTGTTTTCTGTAATAGAATAATCATTGATTGGATTTATCCAAAAAAGCTGTTCTTTATTAAAGTTCATTGCTCTACTCCTCACTTTTTATAAAGTTTTGTCAACCATTTTCATTGCTAAGATTCCAAATACAATTTAAATAGTTTTCAGCAGTTCATCCTAATAATACCATTTGAAGAATATAACGCACATCATTTTCTAATCTTTTATATTGAAGTATCCAGAGAATTAAATAAAAAGGTTGTCCCGTTCACATAAGCTCTCAAAATCGCTTGAGCATATGGCTGCTCTTCGATCAAACCCTCGGTCTCTAGCGGATTCTCTGCATGAAAGCTATAGGCTTCGATTATTGCCATGACTAAGAAGCACTCTAGCTTCATTATATGTTCATCTTCCAGCTTTCTGATTCTCTGATATCCTTCGACGAAATAAGCTCTTTGTGTTGGGTATAATCCCATAATAGCCTGAGCTATATCGTAAAGATGGTAGCCGAAGCCACACCTGCCAAAATCAATAGGGTACGGTTCATTATCCTGAAAAATGACATTTCCATTATGTAAGTCAGCGTGGATCATCCCGTAATTTTGTTCATGTCTTGTGAACGTTTCGAGACATGTTGCCACTTTAGTGGCAGCTACGGAATACAACTTAAAACCCTCATCCGATATGAAATGTTTGCGATGTAGACTTAGGTGATCCCAGTCCCGTTTAAAGCTCAGTGCACCCCAAGAAGGACGAGTAAAGCCGCTGGAAGGACTAAAATCAGAGCTGGCCTCATGAAGCTTTGCCATCAATGATCCTGTTTTACGGATGCCCTCCTCCGTTAGTTCGCTTTTGTCTACATGCTTTCCCTCGACCCATCTCATTATGCTCGAATAAAACCGTTGTCCGTCACACACCGACGTTTCCGTAATAAAGGCCCCTTCACGATTGATTACAGCTTCGGGCAAGATGAGGCCCTTACTCTTCAATGCGAACAACCACTCTATTTCTGAAATGGTTCCTTCGCGTTGTTTGTTATTCGGGTGAATACGGAGCAAGAACTGTTCCCCCACTTCGCTTACAATGCGGAAGGTGACATGTTCGGATACTTGAATGAAGTGAATGGAGTTCCAGTCTATTTCGTATTCCTGCAAAGCATGAAAGGCCGCTTGTTTTACTTGTCTCAGAGTTCGGAGTCGATTCTCCTCAGTATTGATCTGAAAACCGTTATTCATTGCTTATCCCCTTTGTCTACCATACTTCCATCATTTTAACAGTCTAGACGGATAGCTGTAATAATAAAGTATGAATATGAAAAGAGTTTTCTCTTTTTGACTCACCTATAAAAATAGGGAATTCATTGCCATTTAGGCATGAAATTCCCTACTCTTCAAATCTAATAAGATTCTTCTACAAGCGAAATTGCAACAGGTTCTATGACATTAGTATAAGTGCCATCACCAAGCTGAGCTAACCCATTATACCCCCAGGTCAGCAAGGTCCCCTCCTCACTAACCGCACCGCCGCTCATATAACCTGCACTAATAGCGACGATACGACTGCCAATGTTGAGCTTAGAAGCGAGGGAACGCTCCGACTCAGCACTACCACCGAGCTGGCCCTCATTGTTCGCTCCCCATAACCATACGTTTCCATCGCTTTTCAGAGCCATGCTATGCAAGGCGCCAGCGGATACACTGATAACTGAACCAAGATCCAAGGCTTGAACGGGAGTATAATGATCTTCGGTTGTCCCATCCCCCAAGATTCCCTTAACGTTCGTTCCCCAGCTCCATACGGTTCCGTCCTTTTTCACTGCCATGCTGTGATAGAAGCCGGCAGATACGGAAGTAACGCTGCTTAACTCAGCAACCTGCACTGGGGTCACGTGGTCGATTTTTGTGTTATCTCCGAGCTGACCGTAGGCATTGAACCCCCATGCATAAACCTGACCATCGTGGCTAACCGCTAGATTATGAAAGGCTCCGGCTGAGATCGATGCGATTGAGTCCAAACCTGCAACCTGCACCGGTAATGCACTATCCTCGGTGGTTCCATCTCCAAGCTGACCATATGTGTTAAGTCCCCATGCCCACACCGTTCCATCGGACAACAACGCTAACGAATGCTGCTCACCTGCTTGAACCGCTATGACATTCACTAATCCAGTCACTTGCTGCGGCACAAGCTGGGGCGCCGACGTACCATTACCCAGCTGGCCCACGCTATTGCTTCCCCATGTCCAAATCGTTCCGTCCGTCGCGAGCGCGATGGAATGGTCTTGTCCAACGGATGTGGCGCTTATCTCCGGCAAGCCAACAATTCGCACAGGCTTATTACGAGCAATGGTTGTGCTATCACCGAGCTGGCCCATCCTATTATTGCCCCAAGCCCATACGGTACCATCCGGCTGTACAGTCAATGTATGAAAGGAATTCCCGTTGCCCATGCTCATAATGGGACCAACATTACTTACAACATCAAGTGTACTAACCTTCAACTCGTTACTAATTGCTGATTTGTTCCCTGCTTCGTCTATAGCTTGTACTACAAAGGTATACTCCTGTCCAGCCTTCAAGTCGACGGCCGTGTAGACCGTTGTGCTAACTGTTACTTCTGCCAACAGATCAGAGTCCTTATATAGAACATATTCCGCAACTCCGACATTATCCTCGGATGAAGTCCATGCCAAGCTAATGCTATCTGATGTGCGACTGAAAAGAGTTAGCTCGGGCGTACTCGGTGATTCTTGATCGGCTAGAGGGAGTTCCTCTTCCTTCGTTGTTGGTGGGTACGCTTCCGCTGGAAGCGTACTTGCGGTTAAAGGTGGACTTGTTTTTGACACGGGTCCGGATATGTTTACGGCTTGGACCGTAAATGTATAGCTCCGGTCGGAAACCAATTCCTTCACCGTATACTCCGTTAATTCGCCTGAATCGAAGGTATAGACCACATCGGTTACGCTAGGATTGGTAGACTCCATTAGATTTACCTTATAACTCACATCCGTGTTAGAGGTTCCCTCTACGGCATCCCAGGTAAGGCGAATGCTTGTGGAGGTTGAATCGCTGACTGCCAGATTCGCTGGTGCAGCCAATAGCTTTACTTGTTCAAAAGAGCGTCCTTTTGCATCTCCTACAGACGGGAATTGAATGACGGATGGAAATATAAGAACTAACACCAACATTAAGCTCAATTTTTTTATCGGAAATAGCTTCCTTGCCATTTTTAATCACTTCCTATCAAATAAAATGGATGGTTCCTACCTCAAATCTTGAATTACTTAATCTCAATTCCGGCGCTGGCATAACCTGTTACAGTATTTATCAAGCTTAGACCGGAAGCCGTCGAAGAGAACACTAACATTAAGCGATCGCCAGCCTGAACAGCCGTATTTATGCCTTTGACTGATCCGTCACTAGTAGATCCAATAGAAATTATTCCTGTCAAACTAGGCGCCAAGGATACTGCTGAACCAATAATAGGTGTAAAACTGTTGCTATTACTATCCGCTTTATATATTTCTGCTTGAACGTTTATGGTCGTGCCTATTAAAGAAAACGCTAAAGTTGGGCTGAAAAAAGCATATATTGAAGTGATCGTACCATTACGTGGAACGATAAAAGCTTGGTTGTACGGATCTTTTGTAGGATCAGAACCATTACTTCTGGTTAAATCTATTTTTCCACCTACTATACTAGCTCCTGAGTACGAACTGCCAAATCCAAGCATCGCAACTGTACCTTTTAATCCCCCGACGATTGTTGTTACAGTAATTGGTGATCCGGAAGAGAATGGAATTATAGTTGATGCGCCAGATGCCCCGGTAGCTCCGGTTACCCCTTGAATTCCTTGTACTCCCGTAGCTCCGGTTGCGCCAGTTACTCCTTGAACTCCTATTGCACCTGTAGCTCCGGTAGTTCCAGTCACCCCTTGAACTCCTTGTGCGCCTGTATCGCCAGTTACGCCTTGAATTCCCTGAACTCCTTGTGCCCCGGTAGCTCCGGTTTCACCTTTAGAGACAAGCAGGGTAAAGTCGTTATTTATATCAGAAGGTACTCCAGATGGGTTGTTTATAGTAACGATGTAGATACTTCCTAAATAAGTAACGACTTGTCCTGCATGATAGGAAGTCGCTGAATTGAACGGAGCAATGCTATCAAGACCAATGCCAGTTGCGCCAGTCGATCCGGGAGCACCGGTTATCCCTTGAATACCCTGTGCACCCGTTACGCCAGTTGACCCCATCGCTCCATTAGCGCCAGTTGCACCGTTAGCACCCGTGGCACCTGTTGCCCCATTTGCTCCGGCTGCTCCAGTAGCCCCGACAGCACCAGTTGCTCCAGTTGCGCCAGTAGCTCCAACAGCCCCAGTAGCTCCGACAGCACCAGTCGCTCCATTAGCACCAGTAGCCCCGGTTGTGCCAGTAGCTCCAACAGCCCCAGTAGCCCCGACAGCACCAGTTGCTCCAGTTGCGCCAGTAGCTCCAACAGCCCCAGTAGCCCCGACAGCACCAGTAGCCCCGACAGCACCAGTCGCTCCATTAGCACCATTCGCCCCGGTTGTGCCAGTAGCTCCAACAGCCCCAATTGCCCCGACAGCTCCGGTTGCACCAGTCGCTCCGGTCGCACCAGTGACACCTTGCGGTCCACTTGAACCAGATACCCCATTTTGACCCGCTGGACCGGTAGCACCTGTGTCTCCTTTTTCCCCTTTCGAACTAGTCTGGCCTACAGCCCCTAATCCCAACACTTCAACGAAGGATGCCATTCCTCCATTATGAATAAGCGTCACCAAAGACCCCGCAGGAAACACGCCCTTGCCATTGTCCCCGAACAGAACAGATTTGCTATTGATTTCGAGCTTCTCTGTCTGACCGCTGCTGCTTAAGAGTTCGATCGAATTTTTGGACATCGAGACGACAGAGCCATGGATAATCCGATCGGATACCTTGCTCGCAAATATTTCAGTCTTAGACAAGATAGCTGCAAACTCGGCGCGAGTAGCCGTCTGCTTAGGCTTGAAAGTATTATTAGGGAAGCCAGATATGACCTTGCGGTTAACTGCGGCATTAATGTAGCCTGCTGCCCAGTCCGATGCGTCTGATGCATCCGAGAAACCTATGTCGCTATCCCTAAACTCGATAGCTTCGGATTCTTTGCCTGCGGCACGAATAATTAGACGTGTTATCCACTCTCGACTTGCTTGCTCTTTTCCCCAGATGACGGTGTTGGGTCTCGCTTCCTCGCTTGGAATCACGAGGCCGATGTCAATCGCTTGCTGAATCCAAACAGTAGCCCAAGAATCTACGGTGAAGGGCAAGCTGCCGCTAGTAGCCTTAGGTTGCTCATATCCCATGAACCTGAGTACCATAACAACCGCTTCCTGATTCGTGACTGGTCGGTTAGGGCTAAAGTTTCCGGAACCGTCTCCTTCGATTACCCCAAGCGCGGAAGCTTTAGTGATATACTGATATGCCCATGAGGTAGAATCGACATCACTGTAAGCTGCTGCACTTGCCCGGGGTAGAATACTGCTATAAGCAGGGCTCAAGGGTGCAATCAACTGACTCATCAGAATAAATGCCATTGAGCTCTTGTAAGCTAACTGCTTGCCACTTTTCTTGCCACTTGTCTTCGTCCTCTTTAATCTTGCCATTACTAAATCCCCCTCAAATTTATAAAGTTATGTATTGCTTCAAATAATCGCGATTAACCATGACGCTCGGATAATCCGGTACATAGCCCCCAGCTATCTCATTGTGATAATGCGCTTGTTCGTATTGTCCTAAGCGATCGTAACAGACGCATAATTGCAAATGCGGCAGCCACGTCCATGCCGGAAGGTCTACTCTAGCGTTAAGCTCAGTCGGCTTTGGTACTTCCGTGGCTAGCTTGTACCAAAAAGCAGCATTCTCGAACCGTTGTTCGATTAGCTCATAAGACCCTAATTGACAACAGGCTTCGGCTCGGGGAGGCGACAAGGCAAAAGCTTGAAGTACTTTAAGCTTGGCTTCTTGAAAGAGACCTAATTGTGACAATGCATCTCCGGCACGCCGACTCGCAAGTAGCTTGTCCTCCAACCAGCCATTCGGCATGACTATGAAGGCATCGTATTGCTCTATCGCTCGCTGCCATTGGCCGTGATCGTATAGCTCGTTGGCATAATAAAATAAATCCCGCGGAGTGAACCTCGTTTGCGCTTTCAACATCCCCTCATAGATGAGAAGATTACGCGAGGACTGCGTATGCTTTCGATCATGTGTTATGCCTAACTCGGCATAGAACACATTGCCTGCGACCTCAAGGTACTCATGAACGACTCCAATCCAACGGAATTCACAATTTCGTCTTAGAAGGCGATTACGTCTCAAGCTCGAAGTTACACTTCCGTCTTTGTCACGGTCGAGATAATAATGCATCGATACAGCATCGATATCCCATGGTAGATCGGATACGATGGACTGGAGAGCCTTTGCATCCTCTAACTGCAGATAATCGTCCGCATCCAACCACATCAGGTACTCTTGAGTAGCGAGACTGAAGGCATAATTTCTTGCTTTGGAGAAATCGTTCACCCATTCGAAATCATAAACCCGTGCTCCATAAGATGCCGCGAGCTCTTTGGTTCCATCACTCGAACCTGTATCCACAATAATGATCTCATCGACAAGCTCCCTCACGCTGGATAAACAACGCCCTAAGGTGTACTCTTCGTTTTTTACGATCATGCATAGGCTGACAGTGACTTTCCTTGTGCCACTATACAAGGAAGAAGTTAAATCGAATCCCCACTTGCTTATGGCCATAGCACGATTTAAGATTAATCGGTTATTGTACCAATCAGGATCATTGGGATCTACTGAAGGAGGTTCATTCCGGAAGACTACGCATCCTTCGGCTATGTAAATATCCAGGTTCATAGATAACGTGCGATAACACAGATCGTCATCCTCGTAAGATTCGACCTCAAATCGCTCATCAAAGGACCCGATCTGCTCAAAGTAGCGACGGGGTATCATCATTAGTAAACTGACAAGTCTAGGAACCCGGGTCCAAGACATTGATTTCCCGATGGAAAGCATCGATGACGACTGATAGAGTTGCTCCATGTTCTGATATACAATCGGAATCCGTTGAGCGCCGCTAACATCATTCATCCTCGGACCCACGATTGCAGCATTGGAATGATGGTCCAGACAGCCCGACAACTGTTCTAACCATCCCTCGTTAACCATAATCTGATCGCGGATGAATACAAGATGATCTCCCGAAGATGACACCGCGCCCAGATTGAATGCTGCTGCAACCCCTTTGCTCCGGCTATGAATGACATGAACGCCGTATTCATACGCAAGGTAATTCGACACTTCGGCAGATTCGTTATCCGAGACGACAATCAGCTCATAGGACATAGACGTATATTTCTTAATCCGATCCAGACATTGTACGGTCAGGTTAAAGTGCTGAGCCAACAATATAATGCTAATATTCAATCGCTTTTCCTCCTATATTCGACATTTTCCCTAAATCTACCATTCTATTAGCGTTGCATTCAAGACAACCAAAGTTGCTATTAGCCAGTTTCACAAATAATGATAAGCTTAAAAAGACAGCCGGGTATGCAACTCTGCTCTATTAATGCAATAAATAATTTTTACAGAATGCAGGAAATTTCCACCTACTAATTCTGGCATGCAACGTATACCGTATTTGTTACGACTGGCAACGAAGGTATCGCTGTTTCCATATTCCAACAATATATATGTATAAAGAACATTTAAATAGTGTGGGTTGTCATCACTTTTGTCATATGACAATATGGTATTTAATGGGTTTTACATGAAAAGATAGGGTCGTTAATCATTTATCTGTTCCTATTGAGATTCAACATTCGATCGTCTTACATAAAAAAACTGCCTCTGAGGGCAGCTTTTTTTCTTAATATATCGTTTTTACGAATGGAGCGAATGAACCTTTAAAGCGCTCTTGTATCGAAAATTTGCACAGTATTGGCTATATAACTCCAACACACCTGATAGTGATTGAAAGGGATAGAGATTTCACAATTAGATTGTATTTTTTCTCAGGAAACTCTCATAAAAAAAAGGGTATCCCAAACTGGGACACCCTCTGATTAGCTTATCGTCTCACCCTCCGAGCAAAATCCACAAACTGAAATTTATCCAGCCGGTGTCTAGACTCGGTATATTGGTAAAGCACCGTGTTCTCCAAATAAACATAGTTTCGTACTACTACAATATGCGTAAAATTCTTCAAATCGAGCAGTCTATGATCCTCCTCTGTGGAAGGTTCAACAGATATCAGCTTCTTCGCATAACTGATCTTAAGGCCCAATTCCAGCTCCAGATATTCATAGATTGAGCCCTCGGCGATTTCCGCACTCAGGAAGGAAACGATATCCGCACGAAAATAATCCTTATCCAAAATGATCCGTTCACCTTCAATCTCTCTGGCACGAACAACCTTCCAAACCAGAGTTTCAGGTGGAATCTGCAGATGTCTGGCGAGAGCGGAGCCTGCCGGCTCTTGTATCGTCCGCTCTACCAGTGTCCGCGAGGCAGTACCCAGTGTATCGGCCATCTCTTTAAATGAAATCAAACCGGTAACGGGGAAATCCATTCGGGTCATGTCAAGCACAAAGGAGCCTCTTCCCTTAATTTTGTGAATATATCCTTCTCGGAAAAGTAGATTCAGCGCTTTGCGCACGGTCTCTCGTGAAGTGGCGTAAGCTTCGGCGAGTTCACTTTCGGAAGGCAGCTTGGTTCCCGGCAGCAGTTGTCCAGAATGGATTTGGTTGCTGTATTCATTATAAATTTGCAAATATTTATTTTCTCTCAATTTTGATCACCGCCCTTTATTGTATCACGTCATGCCTTTGGAAGCATCGATTCAATTGGAGGGGAATTCATAGCGTTGAACATATAAATTCTTATATTTATAGAAAAACAGCCCCCAAGGGGCTGTCTTTCTATAGTATAAAGTCTTTGCCAATATAGCCTTTATCAACCCTTGAGATGAATAGTCAAGATGCTTGTTTGTTTGGCCGTAGCTGGTCCGGTCTTCTCTTCAATCTTCTCGACCATCTCCTGACCTGCAGGAATGATGATTGGAGTAATCACCGGGTAACCTGCTGCGCGGATAGCTTCCATATCAAATTCTAGTAGAAGCTCGCCTGCCTGCACCTTATCACCAATATTCTTCAGGCTGGTAAAACCGCTACCTTTAAGCGCCACCGTGTTAATTCCAACGTGGATTAATACCTGAACACCGCTGGCATGCTCCAGTATAAGCGCATGTTTGCTCTTAATCACATGAGCTACTGTAGCATCAAAGGGAGCATATACTTTCCCCTCAGAAGGTTCGATTGCAATTCCCTCACCCATTTGCTTTTCAGCAAAGGCAGGATCGGGTACCTGTTCTAGCGATACTGCAGTTCCACTAAGCGGGGAGACAAGCTCCAGAATATTAACTGATTCCTGTGACCCTTGAACTGAATGACGGCTGCTCAATTCCTCTGGTTCGCTCGTAGTACTAGAAGCCTCTGTAGCTGTGTTCTTTTCGGAACGACCCACTACAGAACGTCCGTACAATACTGTGGCGGCAAATGGCACAACGAGAACAATAACCATACCTATGAAGAATACGCCCCACTGGTTCGGGAAAATCGAAAGGAAACCGGGAATTCCCCCTACGCCAATGGATGAAGCGCGAACCTGGTTAACGGTAAGGAGCATACCGGCAATTGCTGAGCCGATCATCCCGAAGATGAAAGGGTAGCGATAGCGGATATTCACCCCAAAGATTGCCGGTTCAGTCACGCCGAGGAATGCAGAGACGGAAGACGTAGCCGCCAAACCTTTTGCCTTTTGTTCTCTAACAACGAACATCATCGCCAGTGCCGCAGCGCCTTGTGCAATATTGGAGAGCGCCAGCATCGGCCAGAGGAAGGTGCCCCCCTCACTGCCGATGAGCTGTACATCGACTGCCAGGAAAGTATGATGCATCCCAGTGATGACCAGAAGTGCATAGAATCCACCATAGATCAAACCACCAAGGAGCGCAAAATGATCAAATACATAGATCAAACCCGAGGTGATAGCATTGGCAATGGCGAACGTAACCGGTCCGATAATGGTGAAGGCCAGAAAACCTGTAACCAGCAGGGTCACTGGAGCAACGACCAGTAGTTTAATGGAATCAAGCACCCGACGGTTGAGGAACTTCTCCAGTCTAGCCAGAATATAGGCCGAAACCAGTACAGGCAATACTTGCCCTTGATAACCGATCTTCTCCAAATGCCAGCCGAACAAATTCCAGGTCGGAACGGTTCCCTCAGTTGAAGCACTTGCATAACTGTAGGCACTTAATAGATCCGGGTGTACGAGAATGAGACCTAGCACGATCCCGAGCAGAGGACTGCCCCCGAAACGTGTAACAGCTGCCCAACCGATAAGTGCTGGTAAAAAGGTGAAGGCTGTGCTGGCAATCGTGTTAATAATCGCAGCAATGTCTTTCCATGCAGGATAGACATCTACCAATGACTTACTATCAAAAAAGATACCAGGTCCGGTCAAAATATTATTAATCCCAAGCAGCAAACCTGCGGTTACGATGGCCGGAAGAATCGGAATAAAAATATCAGCCAGTGTTTTGATCGCCCGCTGCAGTGGATTCTGTTTCCGTGCTGCCGCTGATTTCACGTCATCCTTGGAAGAGCGGGCACCACCAGTGATCTGAATCATTTCATCGTATACTTTATCTACAGTTCCTGGTCCGATAACGATCTGGAACTGCCCCTGCGTAGAGAATTGTCCTTTTACGAGTTCGTTACGGTCCAGGGCTTCCGAATCCACCTTGTTCTCGTCATACAGCGAGAATCTCAGCCGGGTTACACAATGCGTCGCAACTTCAATATTCTCCTTGCCCCCAACCGCCCGTACAATATCTTCAACATTTTTGCGGTCTATAGCCATATCTTCACTCCTTACAAAATTGATGTGTGCTCCTTCTTAAGTACACCTCGTTAGCGGACTAACCACATGTAGGAAGCATAAGGACTAAGCTGAAGCTTTTGTGTTAATTTAGGTGCATCTGCTGTATTCCCAATCAGAAGCTCGTCCTTACCACTTGGCGACAATTCAGACCAGTGATTATCTTCAAAGCGGAAAGAGATCTTTTTACTGCTGAAGTTCGAGACCACAACAAGTGTCTCTTCATCGCCTGTTCTGGCGTATGCGAATACTTCCGGATGACCTTCATCGAGTCTCTTGAAAATACCTTCTATAAATATTTCATATTCCTTGCGTAGTGCAATCAGTTTACGGTAATGGTGGAAGATGGAACCAGGATTTTCCAGCTCCTTCTGCACATTGATGTTTGGATACCGCTCGTCTACCTTCAACCATGGAGTACCAGTGGTAAATCCGGCATTCCGGCTGTCATCCCACTGCATCGGCGTACGTGAATTGTCCCGCGAACGTTCTTGGAGAATGCTGAGAGCAACCTCCGGGCTTTTCCCCTGTTCACACAGAATGCGGTACATATTTAGTGACTCAATGTCGCGGAACTCATCGATGCTTTTCCATACCGGATTCGGCATACCGATTTCTTCCCCTTGATATACATAAGGTGTTCCCTGAAGGCCATGCAGAGTTGTCGCGAGCAGCTTGGCGCTTTCCACACGGTAAACCCTATCATCAGTGAATCTGGAAAGGGCACGTGGTTGATCATGATTGTTAAAAAATAGTGCGTTCCAGCCTCCGCCTTTCTGCATTCCAGTCTGCCACTGCGAGAACAACTGTTTCATTGCCTCGAAATCATAAGGCATCAGTTCCCACTTCTGTCCATTCGGATAGTCGACTTTTAAATGATGAAAATTGAAGGTCATGGAAAATTCCCGCTCTTCGGGACTTGAGTACCGGATACAATGCTCCAGTGTAGTTGAGGACATCTCTCCTACAGTCACCATCTCAAACGGACCAAACACCTCTTTATACATTGCTTTGATGTATTCATGGACCTGTGGACCGTCAGTATAGAATTTACGTCCATCCCCCGGTGGAACACTCCCGTCATCGTTAGGGAAGCGCTGATCTTTGGAGATTAAATTAATTACATCCATGCGGAAGCCGTCGACACCCTTTTTAGCCCAGAATAACATCATATCATTCACTGCTCTACGTACCTTCTCATTCTCCCAATTCAGATCCGCCTGGGTTTTATCGAAGAGAGTAAGATAATATTGTCCCGAAGTTTCGTCGAACTGCCAGGCAGGACCCCCGAACTTCGACTGCCAGTTGTTGGGTAAGCCCCCGTCCGGAGCCGGATCCTTCCAGATATAGTAATCACGGTAAGGGTTGTTCCTGCTTGAAATGGACTGTTTGAACCACTCATGTTCAGTCGAAGTATGGTTAACCACGATATCGATCATTAGCTTCATTTCGCGTCTATGCAATTCCTGTACTAGCTCGTCAAAATCCTCCATCGTACCGAAATCCGGGTTGATATTTTCATAATCTGCTACATCGTAACCGTTATCATGTTGCGGCGAAACATAAACCGGCTGTAACCAGACAATATCGATTCCAAGCTTCTGCAAATAATCTAATTTCTCAATAAGTCCTTTAATATCTCCTGTTCCGTTGCCTGTAGTGTCCTTAAAGCTCTTCGGGTACACCTGATACACCGTGGAGCGGCGCCACCATTCCGAATACTGGGACTGACTCAAGTTGAACACCTCCAAAAAGAATTCTTTATTTCAACCATTAAACCTGTATATACAAGTTCAAACACTTCACACAGTTTAAACCTGTATATACAGGTTGTCAACACTATTACTATCGAAGGAGTGGCATGAGTAGAAACTAGATTATTTATAACGTTGTATTAGAATGCGATTCATCGAATAAAGGATTAACGACAGGTGGCTATAAAATTAACCCCTTTAATAATTGATTATTACCCTAATATTTGATCCGTAATAACAAAAAAAGCCGCTTACTCGGCAGCTTTTTAGATACGAAGATATGTAGATAAAAAACAAACAGGATACCTTTTACTAATACAAGTTAGGTACCCTGTTTCTTTTCAAAGTGTCTATTCAAATTAAGTTTATTTAAGCTCCTGTAGGAGACTCTGACCAAATTGGGGCATGGTCACAACAAAGTTATCAGCAACTGTTGCTCCAATATCCGAAAAAGTCTTCGATATAGGCAGCTCCCCTTGTCGATTGAAACTCTTACTGTAGAGTAGTAAAGGAACATATTCACGGGTGTGATCCGTACCCGCATGAATGGGATCATTCCCATGGTCTGCCGTAATTATTAGAAGATCGTCTTCACATAGCTCCTTTAGAACTTCATGTAATCGATCATCAAATTCTTCTAGCGCTTTCCCATACCCGATCGGATCTCTACGATGGCCATAAAGTGCATCGAAATCAACAAGATTCAAGAAACTAAGTCCTGTAAAATCAGTATGAAGGGTCTCCATGAGTTTATCCATGCCATCCATGTTAGACACTGTACGCAAAGACTTGGTGACACCCTCCCCATCGTATATATCTGAGATCTTGCCAATCGCTAGTACATCGAACCCGGCATCCTTGAGCTCATTCATCACGGTTCTTCCATAAGGCTTCAAGGCATAATCATGACGGTTCGATGTTCTTTTGAAATTTCCGGGCTTCCCGAGGAATGGTCTAGCAATCACTCTGCCTAGCATGTACTCCTCACGTAAAGTAATCTCTCTGGCAATCTCGCAGATTTGATACAGTTCTTCCAAAGGAATAACCTCTTCATGAGCCGCAATCTGAATCACGGAATCTGCTGAAGTATAGACAATGAGTGCACCTGTGTTCATATGCTCTTGTCCAAGCTCATCGAGAATAGCTGTGCCACTAGCGGGTTTATTCCCAATCACCTTTCGTCCTGTTATTTCTTCTAATTCATTAATTAATTCATAAGGGAACCCTTCAGGAAACACTTTGAAAGGAACGTCAATTCGTAGGCCCATGATTTCCCAGTGACCTGTCATCGTATCCTTTCCATTAGAAGCTTCCTGCATTTTGGTCCAATAAGCTAAAGGGCGCTCTACTTTGGGAACTCCGGGTATTGGGTCAATATGACTTAACCCTAGCTTGGATAACGCAGGAACATGTAGCCCATTCATTTTTTCTGCAATATGCCGTAATGTATGTGATCCTGCATCCCCAAACTTTTCAGCATCTGGAGCTTCACCAATGCCTACAGAATCCATAACGATGACGAAAATCCGCTTAAACCGGGGTGTTTGTTTCATGTTAATACTCCTTGCTTCAACTAGAATATGATACCGATAATCAAAGCTGATAAAACGCTTACAAGTGTGGCGCCAAATAACAGCTTTAATCCAAATCGTGCGACGATATTCCCTTGCTTTTCATTCAATCCCTTCACTGCACCCACAATGGTACCAATCGACCCAAAGTTAGCAAATGAGATTAGAAAAACGGAGACAATGGCTGTAGTACGGCCACTTAAACCTTCTTGAATCTTAACAAAGTCAAGCATAGCAACGAATTCATTCGCAACAAGCTTTGTCGCCATAATACTACCGGCCTCAACAGCTTCATGCCATGGCACACCGATAAGAAAGGCGATGGGTGCAAAGACGTAGCCTAACACTCCTTGGAACGAGATTCCGAATATGCCACTGAAGACCCCGTTAATCAAAGCAATGATTCCCACAAAACCAACTAACATTACCCCAACTACTATGGCTACTTTAAAGCCATCCATAATATATTCGCCCAGCATTTCAAAAAACGTTTGTTTTTCTTCTACCTGAACTTCAACAATATCTTCTTCAGGTGTAACTTCATACGGATTAATGATGGATGAAATGATAAATCCGCCAAATAGGTTTAATATCAATGCAGCTACTACATACCGAGGTTCTAGCATCGTCATATAGGAACCAACGATTGACATGGAAACCGTAGACATTGCAGACGCACATAATGTATACAAGCGATGTTTCGGCAATAGTCCAAGTTGGTTTTTCACTGAAATAAACACTTCATTTTGTCCGACAATTGCGGCTGCAACTGCATTATAAGATTCCAATTTACCCATGCCATTTATTTTACTCAGTACCAGTCCAATATACTTTATAATGAATGGCAGTATTTTGTAATGTTGCAAAATCCCTATCAATGCTGACATAAAAACAATGGGCATCAAAACATAAAGGAAAAATGTATGCGCCCCTTCATTTGCAATCCCGCCAAACACAAAGTCAGTACCTTCATTGGCGTATCCAAGTAATTTTGCAAAACTATCAGCAAACCCTTTAATCAAAAATTCTCCAATGCTCGTTTTTAGGATAATTAATCCCAAACCTATCTGAATAGCAATCATTACAATGATTGGACGATATTTAATCTTTTTCTTATTGTTACTTCCTAGCCATGCCAGTAATAGAACAATAACCAGACCAGCAATAGAAATTAGATAATGCATTTTTAGCCCTCCAAATTATCGGTTAATTTTCTTGGAATCCTCATATCGAAATGCATCTTTCCACATTAACCCTTGTTCCAAAATAATCGCTAACAGGCTTCCGCATATTAATCCATTATTTAAAATGGCTATCACGATCGGAGATAAATGGGCCGTAGCTGATGCAGGAATAAACATTAAACCTACACCCACTAAAAGGGAAAGCCCACTGACAATAAATGTTCGCTCTTCATGAATAACCTTTTTCAATTCCTTTAGCGCTAGTCCGACCATCTTCACAAAAATGACGAAGGTAACAGAATAGCCTATGGGAGCTGGAATCGCAGATATGAAATTCATCATAGGCGGAAACAAGGATATTGAGATCACTAAGCTGCAGCCTATTAAAAATGATTTGCGCTCCCTCATCCCTGTTTGCTCAACATATCCCGCCGCTCCCGAAATAGGGACTGAGCCGATCGCTCCTAAACCACCACTAATAAGATGCGTAATTCCAGAAGTAAACCCGGCGCGCAAATAACGACGATGATCCCCTTGCTTGGGTTTCATAACGGTCTCCATCAAACGGATGGATGCCACTGCATTGGTTATTAATAATAGGGTTAGTAAAAATGCAGTAGTAATTGTCCCGGCATCGAATCGGGGTTTTCCAAATGGGAATATTTCCGGCAGCTTAAATAGAGTATCCGCACGAGAAACCGCCGGCATACTACCGCAGATTATAAATAATAGGCAGCCTATCACTATACTGAAAATTATTGAAAACTGGCTGAGTAATACAAAGCGGCTGTTGCCTAACCAAAAGGTAATGCAGACCACAATCACACTAAGGATGAATACTTTAACATCTAACATGGTGTGGGATATGGTAATCCCCATCATCCCTTTCATAAAAGATCCGCTTAATTGAAAGATCAATAAAAGTAAATAAATAAAGGTGATGGTTGGAGTAAATAAACGAGCGATTTTATCCATTAGCTTAAATGCTGAAATTAGGATAAACAACACTCCGCTAATGATCATCGCTCCACTTAAAGCCTGTAAAGCTCCGTTGTTAGAGGAATAGAGTCCCCCCACTAAACTCGCGTAAATGGTAAAAATGCTCCACCATAACCCTGCCGGACCTTCATGAATAGGGAATTTATGACCCATCAGGCCTTGTGAAAATCCAGCTATTGCTAAAGTAATCATGGTGCTCTGAATAAGTCCGGAAGTCTCTATGGGTGTTAAGTTATATAAATCTGCGATAGCAATGGGTGCAGCAATTGCACCAGCGATCATAAAAATCATCCACTGCAATCCTGACAGTATTACCTTCATTTCTTTCTCACTCTCTTTTCTAACAACACTACACTCTTATCAATAAATCAGCCTTCAATGACTGTGTTAAGAGCTACTTCGACCATTTCATAAAAGGATTGTTCACTTTCTTTATGAGTTAGGTGTTCCTGTCTTAACAATTGACTGCCGACGGTCAAAATCGATAAAGCTTTTACACCATATTTAGCGGCTAAAGTGTATAGGGCGGTACTTTCCATTTCTACAGCTAATACACCGAAATCCATAAACTTGTGAAGCCGATCTAAATTTTCACGATAAAATTCATCAGAATTATAGATGTTACCAACAAACACATTGGCATTTTTAGCTTGTGCTTGTTGATATGCTTTCATTAGCAATGAGAAATCTGCCGTTGGTGCAAAATTACAGCCATGAAAGATCTTTTCCGTCATATTACTGTCTGAAGATACTGCTTGGGCTAATATAATATCGCGGATATTGATTTCTTCCTGCATCGCGCCACATGTACCAATGCGAATCAATTTCTTAACTTCATAATCGACGATCAATTCTGTCGCGTAGATACTCATCGATGGATTTCCCATCCCTGTCCCCTGAACCGACACAGGCACACCCTTGTATAATCCAGTGTATCCATACATCCCTCTTACTTCGTTATAACAATAAGCCTCCTCTAAAAAGTGTTCTGCCACAAACTTTGCACGCAAGGGATCTCCTGGGAGCAAAACGAGCTCTGCTATTTCTCCCTTATTTGCACCTAAATGCCTACTCATAGTTCTTCCTCCAACTTTTAATAGTAAACTGAGGTTTACCGAAATCGCTTTCCACTTGCCTTCAAGTAAAATCAGTTTCGAAACTAGATTGAGCATAAGGTTTTTTAACATTACAAACTAGACCAAAAACTTACGGAGCTTACGGAAAATAATTGGTCAAATTATAAAAGCAGTTCTTTACGAATGTTGTCTAAGTCTCTTTTAGAGGGGATCGTAGAAATAATAACAACAGGCACTGTCTTTAATGCAACCGGGATATTACTAATGACAAGATCGATATTATTTTGCTGCATGATCTCGTTGGTCAGGCCTTTCATTATGGAAGTATTAAGGATCAACTGATCCCCAATTTCTTTTTTTATCAAATCTGCTATGTAATGACGAATTGAAAATTCTTCCCCGATCACTAAAAAAGCCCTCTTACTTTTGTAACGTAAACTCGAGCGGACAATTAAGGTTAGCTTTGTTAAATGAAAGTGATTAAACAAAACAGAAGGGTAAGTTTTATTCCACGTTTGCATACAGGTTTGCAATTCTTGATAAATCTGCTGGCACTCCTTTTGAACATATGTTGTTAAATGACTTGTTGAAATCATCATCCACTCAGGAATGGCATTTTCGATTAATAGCTTGTCAAAGAACCCGTAAATCTCCAAAATAAACCGTTCTTGCATATGCAAGTTCGGGTATACCTTTGCTAATAACATTAGAAGCAGATTCCCCATTTGATATTCTTCTTTATCCTTATGTAATTCTACTTCTTTCATCGGAGTGATCTCTGACCCTTCATAATAATGATATTGGCTGAGACTAACCATGGATTGCATAAAGAATATTTCACTGTTTGGAAATTTAAGGGACAGCTTGTCCTCAAGACGTTTTGCAATAGTTTTCACTGGAAAATAAAACATCCCCTTTTCCCAAGGGTAAGCATTTTCGTCTATTTTCACACACTTTCCTTTAGCCACTCTTTCTATAACAATGGCCAACAAAAACGATAATCTCCTTTTGGAATTGATAAAATATACAATGTTATTCTCATTTTCTATATTTGTGATTAACTGATTAATATAAGCAAAATCAACATTCGCAAAGGGCCAGCCTGTAAACTCATACGCATCACAATATAACTTCCAATAAAAATATCGAATATTCATTTCATTCCCTTTGATCATGGGGGTAGAAAAACTAATGCGTAGCTTATAAGCTTTTAGATCATCATTATTTAATTGCACAATCAATTTCTTCAAAGACGAGGTACTCATAAACATGGCTTCGGAGAGCTCCTCCACAGACAGTCGCCCTACATTCGTAAACAAAAAATCCATCAGCCGATAAAAGATGGTTTGTCTGAACATAGAAGAAATCACTTCACTAATCGTACTTCGCCCATCACGTTGAAGAACTATTCCCTTTCCTCTAGAAACCTCAATGGTTACAGTAGATGGTAATTGCTTGCTGATTTCCTCCACCATCTTCCGGATGGTCTTATCAGAGATCCCTAAACTTTTTTCAATTTCCGCTAAGGTAAACCATCTATGTTCCGTATCAAGCAGCGTTAATAGTTGACTAGCTAAATTAAATCCCTTATCCATTTTTCTACACCCACTTAATTTCGTTTTAATTTTTATAGTATAAACAAATTCGCAACCATAACCCTATTATTTTTCAATAAAAAAACCCGGGCTTTATTTACCCGAGTTTCACATCACATTATATTTGTGTTTTTTCTTCAATAGGGCTAATTGCTTTCAGCTGCATCGTTATGACGGCTGCAATAACGGCTTTGATGATGTCTCCCGGAAGAAAGGCCAACGCTCCGACAAGACCAGCCCAGATCGAAGTATTGGTTATCAATGCCATGACAGGGGCACCAATCAGACTCACTAGTAATACACCGAAGATTATGTTGATAGCTACCAGCTTCCAAGTTCGAACCTTCGGCCAGATTTTTTCGGAATACCAGCCAATAAGGCCGGCCGCAATTGGAAAGCTAAATATGTATCCTGCAGAAGGTCCAACTAGCACCGAGATTCCGCCGCGACCGCCGGTCAGTACAGGCAGCCCAATGGCTACTAGTATGATGAAAATAATTAGACTGAGAGCGCCCATCCGTTTCCCCAGAAAACATCCAGCCAACATGACGCCAAGTGTCTGGGCAGTGATCGGAACGGGGATGAAGCCTAGTGGGATGGGCGGTATCATCCCCAACACCGCGATAAGTGCTGCGAATAATGCAGCATAAATAAGTTCTTTTGTCTTCAAAAAAATGACCTCCATTGGATATCAATGATTGTATTCTGGTTAGTAAATACGTCCAGTAAGCTGAATTATAATGGAGATATTCTTTATTGTAAACCATAAATTATTATATGGTTTACAATAGAATAAAATACCATGCTTGAGTTTTTCCTATTGTTATATAGAATTAGAGTATTCAGTCGCAATCGTTGGATGTTAATCTATTCAATGGGTTTTGGTCGGAGAGTTATACTTTTGGAGGTTTAAGTTCATGACAGTAAAAGAACATATTCTTGCCTTACTCGACAGTAATAAGGGTGAATATTTTTCCGGCGAGGAAATAGCCGTTCAGTTATCCGTGACGCGCAGCGCGGTCTGGAAAGCCATAAAATCTTTACAGACAGACGGTTATTCCATACAAGCTGTAACCAATAAAGGATATTCCATGTCACCACAAACGGATATCTTATCAGCCAGTGCAATTTCAAAGTACCTGGATACTCGGGGGCAAAAGTTACGAGTTGAAGTCTTTAAGACCATATCTTCCACGAATGAAGCCGTAAAAAACCTTGCCTCAAATGGAGAAGCTGAAGGTAAGGTGATTCTTTCGGAAGAACAAACAGCTGGTCGCGGGCGAATGGGCCGGAAGTTCTTTTCTCCACCTGGAACGGGTATCTATATGAGCATCCTGCTGCGTCCAAAGCTGTCCGCAACAGACTCAGCTTTATTGACCACTTGCGCCGCAGTAGCTGTAGCCCTTTCTATCGAGAGCGTATCCAGTAAAGAAACGCAGATTAAATGGGTAAATGACGTTTTCATGGAAGGGAAAAAAGTGTGCGGGATTCTTACCGAAGCATCCGTGTCACTGGAAAACGGCTGGCTTGATTATGCTGTTCTCGGCATCGGTATCAATGTAGTCCTCCCTTCCGAAGGCTTTCCCACTGATCTTACCGAGATTGCAACAACTGTAATTTCCGAAAACAATCCTTATGGTGATCTCCGCAACCGTCTCGTTGCAGAAGTACTAAACAATTTCATGAGATATTATGAGCATTTAACGGACAGATTGTTTCTTTCCGAATACAAAAAAAGGTTAATTTCACTTGGAGAACCTGTGACCGTGATAAAGGATAATGAACAACGTAAAGCAACAGCCATTGATATCGATGACGATTGCCATCTGAAAGTCAGATATGAGAATGGTGACGAGGAGTATCTTTCAAGTGGAGAAGTCAGCATTAAAATTTAACTGGAGCTTCGCCTCCAAAGCAGCTATGTGCTGCCTCATGGCAGGCTGCGTCATCATACGAGCCAAAAAAACCTTGCTGATCCAAGGTTTTTTTAGATGAACTTAAAGTATCAACTTAAAGCTTAGGATTTTACTGTACTAAAGTATCTAAATCAGGCTGCAATTTGTTCCGCAGAACATACAGCATGATGGCACCCACAAGGAACGCAACAGCATCCGAAATGACGAGCGACCAGACTACTCCGTGAAAACCGTTCATTCGATTAGCGATATACAATACTGGAATCAGAGTAATACCTTGAATAATTGACATAATAAAGGCGGCGGTTCCTTGTGCTGTCGCTTGGAATATCCCTGTAAACAACGCGGTCGTTCCTGAAATGAACAGGGATAAGAACGTTACATGAAGAATGTAGCTGCCCAGTTCAATTAATTGAGGGTCATTCGTAAATAAACCGATTAAGTGGTCTGAAATCAGATATACAATAATGCCGAACACGGCTGCTAATGCCACAGTCACTTTGATTGTAAAAGTAATGGTGTGCTTCATGCGTAATTTGTTAGCTGTAAAAGAGAAGGCAATCAGCGGCACGACTCCCTCACATAAGCCCATCAGGATAACCTCTGGAAATTGTAATAAACGTGATGAAATCCCGAAGGCCGCAATGGCCTGCTCCCCATATTCGACCAGAAAACGGTTAAAGATGAGTGACATTGCACCCATGAAGAGACTCATAACAAAGACTGGAACTCCAATTTTAAATACATTGCTGAGAATGTCTTTGGAAGCTTTGAACCATTTTACGGAGATGGTTAAGAATTGGCTCTTATATCCCATGTGGAAGGCATAGAATGCACTAGCAACCAAGTTAGAAATGACTGTAGCAGATGCAACCCCGATCACGTCCCAATGGAAGACGAAAATGACTAGCGCATCGAGAATAATATTCACAACAACACTGAGAAGCATACCGATCATCGAAGTGATTGCTGCCCCCTCCGAGCGCACGATATTCTCCAGCGTGAAGAATAGAACGACGAAAGGTGAACCAATAAGCATAATCGTGACATAGTCCTTCGTGAATCCGAAGGAGTCAGGCGTCGCTCCCAAGCCATGAACGATTGAATCGATCAATGGGATGCCGGCAGCCATCAAAATAAGACCGAGAACTAAACTGCTGTAAAAGGCGAATGAAGACACATGCTTTACATCATCATATTTTTTCTCTCCCAACAAACGGGAGATAAATGCACTGCTACCGATGCCAATCAAGTTACCAAGCGCCATTATGGCGGCAAATAACGGTAAAGTTAGTGCGAGTGCGGTTAACATCGCAGTATTGCCCAGTGTACCAAGGAAATAGGCGTTCAAAATGGAGTATATGACACTCATCGACATGCCTAGCATCATCGGTACTGCGAAGTGAGCTACGGCTTTTGCGACAGGTGCTTTTTCAAAGTAATGGAGGTTTTCTGCATCCATAGGGTTCACCACTATCTTTCTTTATTTTGTTTTTTGAAATTACTTAGAATTCTAACTATCGGTCCAATATGAACCGTGACGCAGCAACAAGCAAACCTGTACCCTAACGTCGAGTCTCAGATTTGGCGTACGAAATTTGACTATTCTTCAGTTTCACATTACGCTGCCTTTGCCGTTCATCTTTCTCTGGTGAAAAGGCAGCGCCTCAGCTACTGTTTGCTAAAAGACTCTAATTACTTATCGTCCGGGCCATGTGACTTGTCAGGTGACGAATTACTGTCATCTCTGGAAGGCCAGCCGAATCCGCGCATGTCACCATGCCCTTCTCCGCCAAACCCAGGGAATCTGCCGCTAAAGCGTTCGTCCCTAGAATTTCCCCACATTTTGTGCATTTGTCCGCGCATAGCCATCAGTTTTTCAAATTCCTCTGTTCCCATACGCTCCTTTGCGGCCTCCATCCACATAGCCATCACATCACGTTCTCCGTCCGTTCCAAGTTCTTCCTCCAAAGCTGTAATGACGCGAGTTAGGTAATCCCCGAAAGCTATCTGCTCTTCTGGCGATAAGCGAGAAAATATGTTGCCGCTGTTTATCTCTTGTTTCTCTTCCTCTTGCCCTTTTTGCGTTAGGTAAATCAACATGATACGTTTGTCTGTTTCTGAGGGCTTACGGGTGATGTATTCTGCTTTCTCCAGTTTACCAAGCAATTCATTGAGGGATGATACACGGATGTCCAGCATATAGGATAAGTCTTTGGTGCTGATACCGTCTTTCATCCGAAGAAATGCTAATATCCTGCCTTGCCCACGTGATGCGTCGGCCATAGGACCAACCGCGGCGTGAGTTTTCAAGTGTTGCCTTTGCAACAGCCATTGCAGTTTCGCGAGTTTTTCGTATAACTCATCATTCATGTCCATAATGAATCCTCCGTTGAATTTTTACGGTACCTGTTGTTCTTTGTGACGGTACCTGTTAATTTGTATTATAACGGTACCTGTTAGATATATCAAAATGTTTTTTGCAGGTACCGTTAGTATGTTGTTCCGCTGTTTCTGGGAGGTGGCTTATAAGCTTGCAAAAAAATACAAAACCCGCGCCCCGCGCGGGTTATTTTAAAATTATATTGTGATCAGTTTTCATTTTATATATCTGCAAGCAATCCTTCAAACCACTTCAGAACGGTTTGCTCGCCTATTCGATGTGCCTTGATATTCTACTTATCACCGGCAAGTGTAAGCCACTTGCGGTTATGATGTTCCTGTACTTCAACAGGGGTATCGAAGAAATCGCTCAAGACATCCGACTGCAAGCAGTTTACTGTCTCATCCCCTTTGTAGATTTCGCCGCTCTTTACCAGCAGCGTGTGCGTAAAGCATGGTGTTATCTCTTCGATATGATGGGTTACATACAGCAAGGTTGGTCCACCGGGTTGCTTTGTTATCTTCTCGATCATCTGCAGCAGCTGTTCTCGGGCAAAAATATCAAGTCCCGTGCATGGCTCATCAAGAATTAGTAGATCTGGATTGGCCATTAGTGCGCGTGCTATGAGGACTTTCTGCCGCTGTCCTTGCGACAAGGTATCATATGTACGACTAACTAAGGAAGAGCAGTCTAGAAACTCCATTAACTCCTCGGCTTGTTTTTGATCCTCTTCATTCGTTTTATCATACAGACCAATCGTCGCGAATTTTCCGCTTAGGACGATGTTCAGGGCAGTCTGATGGCCGTACAGCTTCTGCTGCAAGGAGGTGCTTACCCAACCGATTCGTTTGCGTAGCTCTCTCAAGTCCACATCGCCAAAGCGATGGTCCAGCACCTCGACTTGTCCTGTTGTCGGCCAGATATAGCCGTTCACTACATTTAGCATCGTCGTTTTTCCTGAACCGTTCAGACCGACGATACACCAGTGTTGTCCTTGCTTCACTTCCCAATTCATATCGCGTAAGATCATTGTCCTATCACGTTGCCATGATACATTTTTGAGTGATATAATCATGCCCAATTTTCCCTCCTTATACATGCTTCAATGAGTTCAATACTATCATGGTACAGCCCTTCCCGTAAAAAAACCATAACCTCAAGATTTTTTTACCAGTGGTTCTACGGACAATTAATCTTTGATTCTCTGTTTGTTTCGGTATACTGTCGGAGGGATCCCGTTAAGCTGTTTAAAAATCTTGCTGAAATGATATTCTTCGTAGTACCCGCATAATTTGGCTATTTCCTTAACTGGATAATCGGTAAAGACTAGATAACGGCAAGCTTGCTGGTTCTGTATGTGCATATGGTATTCCTTAGGCCCATCCCCGTAAATTTTAGGAACATCTTACGCAAGTAAGATGGCGAAATGCCGTATTTCTCCGCCAATTTTTCGATCCGGTGATGATCCTTATAGTCGTTCTCGAGTGTTTTCTTGATTTGCTCGAAGGCGGCGAAAGCTCCAGACTCCATCAGATTCCAGTCCGGTTGTACGGTCTGGTGCAGCATATGCAGCAGGATCTGCATTTTAGCCCGGGAAACAGCTATGCCATCGGTTAGTCCGGGCAGCCATTCCTGGTGAATCCCCCAGACCAACCGGCTAATTTCCTCAGCTTCCTGTTGATTATATTGGCTTAAGAAGGGAAGTCTTAGTTTTCCGATTGGCTTGACTTCCTTCCATACCGCATCATAACCAAGCTCGGCACAATCGAAGAGCAGCATCGTTATACGAAGTGGAGCATCCATCTGCGAGCGCATGGACAGTTTAAGGCCTGGTTTTAAATAGATTAGCATTCCAGCCTCTACTTTGTGCTCAACATTGGTCAGGAAAACCCCTTTACCTTCATGAATCCAGTACAAGCTGTGCACATTTACCATGTTACGGATGTCCTCCCAGCCGGGATAAGTAGCTTTGTCGAGTACAAAATGGATATGCACGGTGAGGTCATTCAGCTTGTAATCATTTTCTTCCAATTAATATCCCCTCCTGCTGCTAAAAGAGCGATTTAAACAAGACGGTAACGTTTTTTTCTATTCAATGCTTAAACTCCAAATGTTACTATCCATATTATCAAGATGTCTGAAATTCTCAATACATTACAGAAAAAAAAAGGAGGAACACACTTGTTAAGGACTTTTAGCGAGTATCAAATTCGGAGAACTGAGCTGTTGGATGGGCCTTGGGATTTCATGAAGGATCCGTTAAATACGGGTGTTCAAGAAAAATGGTTTGAGCGATTTCCACATTCTAGGCAGTCTCTTTATGTGCCCTCGTGCTGGAATAATGAACTGGGAATGTACGATTATGAAGGTGTCGGTTGGTATCGTAAAAAAATACAAATTGTGAATTCGCAGCATGTCAGACTCATCTTTCATGCCGTGCTGGGCCATGCCGATGTCTATTTGGACGGGCGGCACCTTGGGTATCACTATGGCGGATTTACACCTTTTGAATTTATTGTTCCTTCCTTAGGGGCAGGAGAACATGAGATTATCGTCCGGACGGACAGCACCTTGGACCTACTTACGATTCCGACAGAGCAGGTGGATTGGTATCATTACGGGGGTATCATACGGTCGGTGGAGCTGCAATATTTGCCTGATATTTACATCGAACAGCTGAAGATTGATTATGCACTGCATGGATCAGATGCAGATGTTACTGTTCAGGTGCAGCTCCATTCCTTCCATAAGGAGCAGCATACTACCAAGATCACATTCTCCGAAAGCGGACATGAATTGCACTCGGAAGAAGTACAGATTGAGACTGGCCAAACCCTCAGTCATACGTTCAAGTTGCTTATGCCTGAAATACGTTTGTGGAACGTAGGTCTTCCAGAACTGTATACCTTTCAACTGCGGACAGAGGAAGACGACAAGATTGAACGGATCGGTTTTCGCTGTATTGAAACAAAGGATCATCGGATTCTAATTAACGGTTCACCCGTATATCTTAAGGGGGTGAACCGACATGAAGAGCATCCTGAGTGGGGTTTTGCCTTCCCACCGAAGCTGATGCACAAGGAGCTCAGTATCATTTTGGAATTAGGTTGCAACTCCGTCCGGGGCTCGCATTATCCCCAGAGCCCATATTGGCTTGATCTACTCGATGAGCAAGGGATTGTATACTGGAGCGAAATTCCGATATGGGGAGCCTTTCTGCCGAACGAAACGGTAAGTGAGCCGCTCTTCCAGGAGCGTGCACTGTCTATGATTGAAGAAATGATTGGCCTGCATTTTCATCACCCAAGTGTGATCTTCTGGTCCGTTCATAATGAGATTGATACCCGGACTCAAGAAGCATATGCTTTCACACAAGCTCTAGTCGGGTTGGTGAAGAAACTCGACAGCACTAGGCTTGTCACCTACGCTACGATGCATCCACTCGAAGATATTCTACTTCCATTATTCGATGTTATCGGTATAAATAAATATTTCGGCTGGTACGAAGGCGATACAGCCAGCTTCAAAGACATGCTGGAACAGTTCCATGTGCGTGCGGAGCAGATGGGAGCCGGTAACAAGGTTGTGCTCATGACCGAATTCGGTGGTGCTGGACTATTCGGGGATGTGGGCTGGGAGCCGAGATTGTTCAGCGAGGATTATCAGGCAGATATTGTGACTGAAGCGCTGACAATCTTCAAGAATGATTCGAAAATTGGCGGGACCTACATCTGGCAGTTTGCAGACATCCGCGGCGATCTGAAAAGCAGCAGTAAGAACTTCCGCGACCGGGCCCGCGGCTTCAACAATAAGGGTCTGGTTAATGAATACCGTAAACCCAAACAATCCTTTCGTGAAGTGCGCTGTATCTACCGATCTTGGACAGATTAATATCCACATTGACTAAGAAGCCCATCGTCAGCATGGTTTTTTTTAGTGTCTTCATTCTTAGATCCTTACAGCTGGTGTCGGATGCTGTATATATATAGTTAAGCTGGGCGTATTAAGCCGGTTCTATTCTTTGCGTACTCGGGTAGCAGTAAGTTGATTGTCTATTTTCGGCATTCGATACAAGTGCTTCTCCTCTTACATTGCAGATAGATAAAGGAGTTTTAATCTAGAGTGATCAGTATGGTATGAATAGTACTTGTTAATTTTTTATGATCCGTTGCCGTTTTTACCATTGTACGCAGTCCTAACCAGGCATTCATTAAATAATGAGAAATGGCCTCGGGCTCCAGTGAAATTCTAAGTTCACCTCTTTGCTGGCCAGTCTGAACGAGGTCATATAACAACTTCTCCGTTTTTGAATAGCTATTCTCAACAAAGGATGCAACCTCCGGATCCAGTACTCCCAACTCCACACCCGAATTAACTATGAAACATCCTTGAGGTTCTCCTTCGCTCCTCATCGAGGATTCTAGAAATTGTCGAATGATCTCCTTTACCGGTTCTTGCTTCTCAACCAAGAATCTCATTTTTTTGTTTTGAGTAGATTCGTACCGTTGGAGTGCCGTCAAATATAAGGCGTGCTTATCACCAAATGTATCATAGATACTTCTTCTGTGAATTCCCATACAGTCTACCAAATCTTGCATTGAAGTTTTCTCGTAACCTTGCATCCAAAATAGTTCTATCGCTTTATCTAGTACTTCATTAATTTCAAATTCTTTGCTTCTTGCCATTGTAATCACCTCAAGCAATCATTATACATTTAAGTAAACGATCCGCAAACTAATATATAAAACGAAAATAAAATCAAGCAAGATGCTTGATTTTATTCATAACATGATAACTGAACTGATGCTTACCATTGGATTCTTACTTTGGCTGTTTTTAAACAATCCAGAGTCCAATCTTTTTCCAGCGTGTGCAAAAGTTGTACCCTACGTTTAAGAATAGGGAAGCCAGTTCTTTTTGCTCCAGTTTCTTCGACGATCGTTTTCGTGACTAATATCTAATTCGATTTAAAACTCAGATATAATTGGATAGATTTGATCTCTCAGATTGAAGTTATAGTTCTGGTCAACAATCCCTATCATATCATTGCTATTATAAAGTTCTACCATGAAACTCGCCATTTGTTTGGCAGTGTGGTACTTAGGCATGTTTGCTTTGTAATCAAATTCTTCAGCATCTATTGATTTCTTCACAAATTCCGTTTCAGTTATTGCTGGAGCTAAAACTTTTGCTTTTAATTTCGCGCCTTTAAGCTCTAGTTCTTTTGCAAGCCCTTCGGTGAAGGCACTAACATAATATTTAGATGCAGAATAAGCAACGCTCCCAACAGCAATGGCATATCCGAGTGCGGATGATACGTTAATTAACTGAGTTCCTTCTACATCAGCATAATCTCGCACAAATAGTGTAGAAAGGATCGTCAAGGATTCGATGTTAACACGTAACATAGTTTCAACTTTATCTAAATTCTGTTCTACCACAAAAGAAGCTTCACCAAGTCCTGCATTATTAATCCAGGTTTCTATTTGGTATTCCTTCAAAGTGTTATACAGTGTGTAAGCCTGCTCTGTAACAGACAGATCACTTGAACGAACAAGAACATTTACATTAGGATCAATATTCTGAATTGTTGATTTAAGTTCTTCTAATTTATCTAATCTTCTAGCTACCAAAATTAAATTTTTACCGCGTGCAGCAAACGCCAATGCTGTTTCATACCCAATTCCTGAGCTTGCTCCTGTAATCACTGTATATTTCATATTATTCTCTCCCTTTTAAGTTTTTTGATCATTTAACAACATTTCGATAGAGTTTTGTTCACGATTAAACTTGTATCTCGTTCATCCCTCCCTTAATAAATTTCTTCGAAATATTCAAGAACGATCATTCTAGTTACGGCAAAAAAAACTACACTATTAACTCTAATTTAAATCAGTATATCAATTCTAGAATGATCAGTAAAGAAATTTTTGACAACCAATTGAGATATACTCCTTTAAAATCTGATAATAACTTTCCCTTTAGGATGACCTTCAGCAACAAAATTCAGTGCTTCGTTAATCTCTTCTATGTGGAATTCTGTTGGGTCCACTGCTGGTACAATCCCATTATCTTCAATAATCTTCGTGATTTTCTTTAATTGTTCGCCATCACTGCGAACAAAAATGAAATGATATTGAATCTTCTTTTTCTTCGCTTTATGATCATACCTAGCCCCGGCGATGGTGAAGAGCTTTTTTTTCCAGCCAGAGAAGCCCAGATCTTCTGCAAAACGTTCGTTAGGACCGGTCCGCAGAGAAAGAAGGCGGCCTCCTGCTTTAATAATTGAAAGCTCATGATCAAATTCGCTTGGTCCCAAGGTATCAATCACATAATCTACATCACCAAGCTGTTCCCAATAGTTCTCAGTCGTATAATCAATATATTGGTCTGCACCAGCGGCCATTGTCCGTTCACGTGCTTCTGGATTTCCACTGATGATGACCTTGAGCCCCATACTTTTGGCGATAGGAATGGCCATTTGGCCAAATGAACCAGAACCTCCAGGGATAAACACGATTTCGCCAGCTTTAGCATCTAATTCTTCATTTAATCCTTGATAGGCTGTCAATCCTGTTAATGGCGCAGCTGCACCAGTCACAAAATTCAAATTAGCGGGTAGGTGCCCGATGGCATTTGCATTAATTGCCGCGTATTCCGCAAAAGCACCGATTTTTTGTAGTGGCAGACGTGAATAAATTGCATCGCCAACTTTGAAGCCTTGCACCTTCTTACCTACTTTTTCAATAACACCCGTCAGCTCGTTACCAAGTACCAATGGGAATTCATAATCCTGAATCAGCTTTACGCTTCCGGTACCAATGAGCAATTCCAATTGATTAACTGCTGCTGCTTTCACCTGGACCAAGACTTCGTTATCACTTATTTCTGGGATTGGAATATCGTTCACTTTTACTATGAACTTTTTTGAATATTTGGTGATCTGTGCTGCTTTCATAATTAATGACCTCCTATGCGTTAAAAAAGTAACATTTATTTATTTTTGTAACTTATACAATAAGCATAAAGCAATAAGTTACAAAAATCAATAATTGTTACTGATTATTTTATATGTTAAAATATTCGCAAGTGTATTAATGATAAAAAGGAATTTATTGAAGAAAGAAGGGTTGGCAGTACTGTGGCTAAAATCACACAAGAGCTCATTATTGAAACAGCTGAGGCATTAATTAAACGCACGGAAAAATCCGAAGTGACACTCTCACAAATTGCGGATGAATTAAGTATCACCCATGCAGCGCTCTATAAGCACTTTAAAAATAAGCAAGAGCTCTGGGCAGCCGTATCTAAGAGCTGGTTCAACCGGATGATTTCAGAACAAATTAAATTAGATATGACTAGTTTAACTAAACCGCAAGAATTGCTTCACGATTGGTTATGGGCATTTGTTAACGCAAAAAAACGGGCTTATAACGAGAATCCCAAGATGTTTGCCTTGAATACTCAATACGTGGATAGCAATCCACTGGTATTACGCGATGTTCTCTGGGATTCCTACCAAATTATTGACGGCTTCATGGACTATCACGATCCCCACTTGGAACGGGCTGAGGCGATTCTCTCTGCGTTTGCAGTATTTAGCCTCCCATCCTTCAAAGAATCCTGGAATTTACCTGACTACCAAGACAGGTTTGAACGCATCTGGAGTTTAATCAAACAGGGTCTATGAATTCAAATCCTCTAGTTTTTAAAAAAAATTATTCTTCAATCATAAACATGGTCCAGAAGCTTCTGTCTTCTGAAGTACTGCCGTTGCTCTCCCACTTTTGTCCGGTTCCCCAATTTTCGTAAAACTCGGAATAAAATTATCATTACGAAGTCCTGTTTTGGTGGAATACGCGGAATTCCTGAATTCCTCACTGAGCATGCCAATATGTGCGGGTTACGGACGACTTCTGGAACCTGTGGCTGGTGAATGGCAAATTCAAGTGCGATTATCTTTAAATCTCTCCTAAAAATGGTTTGCTAAAAAAATGTAAAGCCGGTTATTCAGGATCATCCTGAAACCGGCTTTTTATTTAGAACAAATTAAAGGTATAAATTTTTTGCCGAGTCTGTAAATGCAGTCCTCAGTTCTAATCATAAAAATGGCCCCTATAGTTCCCTTTAACTCTAAAAAGTTTAGCTTTTTTCTCGGCTTCTATTCCGCAAGCCTGTAAGTCCAAGCAACCCTAAGAGACCCAACCAGCTCCAATTAGTGCCTCGATTCTCATCCCCGACTGCCTGCGCTCGGTAATTTCCATTCTCGACCGCTGTTGAATTATGATTACCCGTTGCATTAACATTCCTTGCATTCAGGTTATCATTTGTTTGATTAGCCGAGTAATGTGTTTGTATCCCTAGGTTTGCTTCATCTTGGTTCGCAAATGCTGGAATACTTAAAAGTAAACTAAGACATGCAACTGATGCAAAAGTAGCAATCTTCTTCATTTTTTTCCCTCCAGAACAATATTGGGCAGGCAGCACCCATTGCTATTTTCCCCTATTTAATCCTTCCTATCCGAGAATTTTGAGGAATAGCTTTGCTTCTGATTGTTCTTCCCTCCTGTCTTTCCCTCGCTTGGAGTAACAGCGAATAAGGATAGCAGTCACGTTCCGCCCCTACGGCTGCTATATAAAGAAGTGATCGTGCCTCGATTTTCTTTTTCAATTCCTTCAAGGGTGCAAACCATAACAATGTACCTAAATAAGCGCCGAGGACAGGGCTTAACACTTTACCAAAAGTGTTGGAAGTAATGACTCCTAATCCATGCCTCGATTGGAGATACACTCGACTCTCTCCAGTGATAACCAACTTCATTGAATGCAAAGGCAATTATACTTGCAAGCGGTCCGTTAGAACGATTACTGATAAGTCCTCTCTAAAATAGTATCTGCCATCGTCCATGGAAGTATCTATCCAATCATCACGATGAAAAACATTTGATTCCTCCACAACTCGTGTTCAATTTTATCGTTCCTTATTTTCACATTTATCCTATTATGAGAAAATTAGTGCTATTTATCCTTAAACTTGCACGGATGTCGAAGCCTCAAATTGACATACCTATTTTATGTGAAAAGCTGCAATTTTCTTGTTGTTGTGGGCATGCTAATGTTTGTTCAAATCCAACAATAAAGGAGACTATTTATGACAGGGATTCTAGGCGGTAACCCCAAAGAAGAACCGATGCATTATGGAGAGATTTTTACGGTTTGGCAAGCCTCAATGGTCGCAAAGGGAGCCCTCTCTTGTTACAGAGCTTATATGTACCACGCGGGCGACAATGACCTGAAAAAAATATTAGGAGCTTTAATTGATCAAGCGGAGCTTGAAATCAGTGAGTGTGATACACTGCTCTCAGAGCAAGGTATTGCATCTGCACCAGTAATGCCAAATCGGCCCGATGCTAAACTTGAAGATATTCCTGTAGGGGCACGTTTCACAGATCCTGAAATTGCAGCCAAACTTGCAGCTGATAATGCTGTTGGACTTGTGGCATGTAGTCAGGCAATGGGACAATCGATCAGAGAAGATATAGGGGCTTTGTTTGCTAAATATCACCTTACCAAAGCAGCCATCGGCCTTAAAATTCTACATTTGACTAAGAAAAAGGGCTGGTTGATTCCTCCACCTCTTCTTGTTAAAAGACCTGAATCCGTGAAGGCGTAATTCTACTCACTCTTTAGTTTCTTATAAAAGAAGGCCCGCGATCTTCCGCGGGCCTTTTTTTGGTTGTCCTACCACTGCCTTTATCAGAATAAGCTATCTATATAAAGGAGGAGGACAACATTAACGTATTTATAGGTTATATGATTATAGGATTATCCCTCTCGGCACCTCTCGGACCCATTAATGCAGCACAGCTGGACAAGGGACTCCGCGGAGGATTTATGCCTGCCTGGATAGTCGGTTTAGGGGCGGTTAGTGCCGATATCATCTACATGCTGCTTGTTTATTTTGGCCTCATTCATCTGCTGGATGCTCCGTTTGTTAAAGTGTTTTTATGGTTGTTCGGATTCTTTGTCCTCGTCTATTCAGGTGTAGACAGCATTAAAAATACAGGTGACATTTCAGCTGACGGGCTGAGGGGCAACGATACCTCACTATCCAAATCTTATCTGTCGGGATTTCTCATGTCCTTGTTCAATCCCCTCTCGATCCTTTTTTGGTTGGGTATTTACGGCTCAATATTAGCCAAGGCGGTCAGCGAGTATCCGATGCAGCAATTATTGATCTATAGCGGAGCAATCGTACTAGGGATTCTTTTCTGGGATGTAACCATGGCTGCCGCCTCCAGTCTCTTTCGTAAATTTCTAACCGTTCGGGTATTGAAGGCGATCTCCGTTCTGTCAGGTCTGTCGCTGATTGGATTTGGTTTTTATTTTGGTGTACAGGCTGCCCGACTTCTCTTTTTTCATTAAACCTTGTTTTTTCGCATCCTTATGCCCTTAATCCGAAATTCAGGACCGCCCGGTAAAGAATGATATTCATGGGTCTGTTCGTCCGCCCCATGCCCCATAACATAACTGTCCTTCTTATTACGGATGTGTTGAACGATCCAATCACTCAAGGCAATCAGCGAAACAATTAGCAGGCTGATGTAGAAGCCTGGACGACTGAGCGCATGAAATAGCGTACCTGCTACAGCAGTACGATCAGCACTAAGCCTAGCCAGCGTTTCACCCCGTTTAGAAGACTGGGCTTAAGCAGCTTGCGGGAGGAGAGCAATATAAAGGACCAGTTATAGAGGATCATCAGTCCGGCAGCTGTTGTAATGTATTCGTATACTTTTCCTGGCAACCACAATGACATCATAATGGCACCCCCTAAACCTCCAGCTATTAAACAAAGGGCAAAAAACGGATATTTATCCTTCCATTTCTTCGAAAAAACCTTGGGTGCATCCCCTTCCTGTGAAAGAGTGATCATCATCGAGGTAATGGCATAAAGCGAAGCTGTCATCGTGGAGAACCCAGCTATGATCAACACCCCGTTAAACAAATGCGGTATAAAGGTCAGATGGTCGCTGCTGAGCGCGAGCACAAAAGGACTTTCTTTTGGATTAAAAGCACTAAGCGGCACCATGATTACTGCAAGCCCGATTGAGAGAACGTATACTGTAGCCAGTCCCAGCAACATCACCTTTCCTGCTTTTGGAGCTTCCTCAGGTTTCTTTAGCCTGTAGGACATAATTCCCAGCACCTCAATGCCACCATAGGCATAAAAAGCAAAAATAAAGGCAGACCACAACCCAATACCTCCAGATGGAAACAACGCTTTAAACCCAAGTGGAACTTTCGGTGAGAACTTAGAACCGCCGATCCAACCCGTCAGAAGTACGGCAGCAATAACAAGGAACATTAGTATAGCCGCCACTTTAATGATGGCCAGTATATTTTCAACCCTGTCAAAGCCCTTATTACCAAAAAACACAATCAATAGGCTCACGGCCGCAAAGCTGGCAGCAAATACCCACATCGGTACGGCCGGGAACCAAAAACGCGAGAATATGGACAATGCTGTGAGCTGACTTCCCATAATCAACAGTTCCGAAAACCAATATACCCAGCCGCTCCCGAACCCTGCCCAATTTCCAAATGCTTTTTTTGCATAGGATCGAAATGAACCCTGCTCCGGATCTTCCGCTGTCATCTGAGCCAGTGCATCAAATACGACATATGTTCCAATAGCAGCTAAAATGTAGGCTAGCAGCACTGCTGGCCCTCCCATAGAAATTGCTAGACCTGAGCCAAGAAAGTACCCGGTTCCTATAGTGCCTGCTATGCCTAACAAGCTTAGTTGCCACCATTTCAGTTTATCGTCTTCTTCAGTTTTACTGGAAGGTTGCTTCATGAATTCCGTCCTCATCCTGATTAGAATTTGAGATATCTCTCATTTCTAGAATTCCCTTCAGGCGGGTCCGTTATTTACAGGAATCATAATAAATAAGCTTCCCGACCAGAAAGGCTGACAGGCTTATAGTTATTCATACCGGGTAGTATGCAATAAAGAAGAAAAGACTGGTTAATCAGTATGGCTTTTTTGTGGTAGGAATCGTTGTATCGATTCGCATGTTTACGGAAGTTTCTTGTTCTGTGATCTGTGGAATGGCAATCGTAACTACATCTAAACCGCAGTATAAATGATATCTTTCCGTATAAATGGTACTATTGGGTATGGACTTACTCTATAGTAAAGGATAATTTACTCATGATTAGAAAAAATCTAACGAATTTTTATACTGGTGAATTTGCTAAGCTATTCGGAATCAAAAAAGATACATTGTTCTACTATGACAAAATAAAGCTATTTCAACCAGCAGGAATAAGCGATAACGGATATCGATATTACACTATACAGCAGCTCGATACCTTTTGGGCTATACAATCACTCCGATCGTTGAACTTTCCTATTAAAGATCTGAAGAGCTATTTCAGTTCACCTTCCTCGGAGAAATTGACCAAGCTTGCTGAAGAACAACTCATAAAGGTGGAAGAAGAAATTAAAAAGCTACAAGAAATTTATTGGTTCCTTTCGAAGTTGACATCCATATCAGAAGAATTAATAAATACCACACTAGGTGAAGTTACAATCGTTGAATTACCGGAGGAACACGTGATATATAGTGCCCCGAATCCACGTACCGGTGATACCTCTAACGAAGAATGGAATTACGATTATGAAGTTTTTTTAGAGCAAACAGGAATGAAAGGTCCAGCTTTCATTGGTTCTGTGACTAGCAAAGAGGATATCTTGCATGGTCGGTTTAACCGAGTTGAACGTTTGTTTGTTCACACTGAAACTCCGAATGCCGAATTAAAATCCGCAGGTCTTTATGCCATTCTTTATCATAAAGGCAGCTATGAGAGCATAACGGAAGTTTATCCGTTCCTGTTAAATGAAATTAGGGATAGAGGGTTTCATGTATCCGGTAATGCTTATGAAGAATATTTGGTCAATGCATTGTCAACCAATAGAGGAGAAGACTTTGTCACGAAAATCAGTCTTGCTATAAAGTAGAAAATTTAATTTATAGCTTAGCGTCGTGTGACGAGTTGCTGCAACTCGGTAGCCCAGAGCTCTTGCGGATTCGGTTGAGCCACGATGTAGAACTCGCGGTATACTTCCTGAGACCGATACCCCTCTCTACTAATCCAACGTCGGAGATTATTCCAGGTGGCAGCAGTGCTTTCTGAGCCACGGTGGACCGTCGTTACAGCCGCTTCAACACCAGAGAGTACTACGACCTCGAATCCGTCTCCGGAGACAACCTCTGGTCCGACAGGAAATGCGGCAGTCACAATTAACCCGTTACCGTCCACGTCTTCCTCAAAGGTGGCTAGCGATACCGCACCAACAATCACACCTGCCTGGGTAAGGCTGAGGTAGAGCTGATTAAACATTGGACCAATGATAAGGTTGATGTGATTAAAGCTCTTCGCTTTTGCCATGATGCGGGCGACGCGCAGAGCCGGCAGCGATTTGATCTCTGGTTTGTGTGCAGCGAACTTAGGTTTTTCTTCAGACACTGCTGATCCTTCAACACTTTTTTCTTCTGTGTCTTCTTCTATATAATTATTCATGAGGTACTGCGTTGCCGCTAAGGCATGGGTGCGAACCAGATGCAGCAATTCCTTGATCGATACCGACTCATTGGCCGCGCTGCAATTGCTTCCGTCCGGACCATACCAGAAAGCAGGCGTACCACGATAACGCCAGTACCGACAATCGGAAATTGCAACATCAGGAACCAGCACCGGTTTGTTCCACCCCAAATCTTCTACCGTCTCCTGCAAGATCCTAGCCATCTCACTGTCTGGATCCGATACATCCGCCGAATCGACGCCTTCCAATTTGATTTCTGCTTCGGGATAGCGAGCAACAATATCTCTGGCTTTCGAGAAAATCGTATACGGATCAGCTCCGACTGGAAGAACAACGGATACCGAGAATATACAATCAGGTGAAATGACACTAGGTGAATTGCCACCCTCGATCGTACCAACATTAACCGTGATTAATGGCAGAATCTCAGCCGCACCTTCTCCTCTGGACTCGTTGTACTGTTCACGCCGCTGCGGATTAGAGAGTATATCCGTAATCGAGGAGGGAACGTCTACTTCGATACCTTCCAACTCGTCAAGGTCGCGGATGATATCGGTGGCGATACGGATCGAGCTTTTGCTTTCGTTAGGATACCCGGATATAGCTCCCCGTGTCGCCACTCGTACAGAAAACTGCATGTAACCCTTCGAGGCGAACGAAATCGCATCCGTTCCAGAGGGTTCGGCGCTGAGGACGCAGTCGGCTTCCATTTCGCTTTCGATCTGCTCGAACATAAAGCCGGTGCCCCGTCCATATCCAGTCTCTTCATCGGAGACGATGGTAAGCGATAGTTTGCCCTTCAGTTGATCGCGTAATTGTGATAGATACGTGTAGGCGAAAAGCATCGCCGTTACGCCTGCCTTCATATCTGACGTCCCGCGTCCCCATACCCGACCGTTCACAATCTTTCCGCTCCATGGATCGTCAGTCCACCCGGGTTCATCTCCAGCAGGCAGTACATCGAGATGTCCGTTGAACATCAGATACCTACCCTCGCTTGGCATTTGCACCGAAGAAATGATATTTGGCATGGTATCTTTGGCGTTGACTTGCCTGTACGGAAGTCCCTCGATGTCGAGGTAACTCTGAACCATCGCCATTGCCTCACGCGTATCACCTGGAGGGCTAGGGGTTTCACATTTAACTAGACTTGAGAAGAACTGAACAATCTTCTCCTCATCACGTTCGACACAATTCATTATTATCTCGCTAATTTGTTTTAACTGATTCTTTTGCTTCAATTGTTGATCCATATCCTTGTCTCCTTTGAGTGATTGATGATTTGCAGGCTTACATAGGTCATCTGTCCTGACAAAGGGTATCATAAGGTATGGAGTTACTCCATAGTAAAGAGGGGGTTTTTCTTTTGTTTTGGAATATCTGAGTAACTCCTAAATCCAAACCGTATCCAGCAGCTCGTCCACTGCTTGAATTCTGGTCACAGATGGTGTTTGTAATAAATTCCCTCTGACCATAACCATAGCTACATCAGACAAAGCTTTTATGTTCTCCAATGGGTTTTGCTCCATCATGATTAAATCCGCATATTTGCCCACATCTATAGAACCTGTCAGGTGATCGATTCCCAAAATATCTGCATTTGATTTGGTTACTAGTTCAATAACCTCACTTGCGTTCAGCTTTGTTTGTCGCATGAAATGATCAAGCTCACGCCAAAGATCATAGTGGGTTACATAGGACATAGCAGCGTCCGTTCCCACACCGATTTTGATATCATGTTCTATAGCCTGCTGTAGCCCTGTTAACATAGAGTCATACACAAGCCGGGCATTTTCCTTAATGGTTGTATTCAACTTTGTCAGGATCGGATCTAATTTCGCACTGGGATAAGCTGCTTGTAAAGTAGGAATCACAGCGGTGTAGCCCTTTAAGGCTCTGGGATTATTTTTGTACAGCCTGATCATATCCTCATCCATCACCGCGCCGTGTTCAATAGTATCCACTCCACCCTTTAACGCAACTCTTACACCTTCGGTACTTTCTGCATGTGCCGCCACACGCATCCCAATTTTGTGAGCTTCCTCGCAAATGGCAGCCACCTCTTCTTCCGTCATTTGCAAGCGGCCTGCTTCTCCGATCCTTTTGGCATCAGTGACCCCGCCAGTTACACATATTTTGATTAGGTCCACTCCGTTTTTTACATTGATTCTTACATTTCTTCTCCCTTCCCATGGTGAATCACCGACCAAAGCCAAATAAGGTGCACCGTGGCCATCCGTTACGCTCAGGAAATACCCAGATACCAAAAGATTAGGTCCAATAGATTGATTTGCCTTAATATCATCCCTCAACTGAACATCAGTATAAAAAAATTCACCTACGCTACGTATCGTTGTTACTCCGGAATGCAGTGCGGTTAGGGCATTTTTTTTCATCCGTCTCTTCAACATGTTTCTGCCCAGTCTCGTATCCAAAATATGATGAAACGCAAAATTCAGCAGCCCTTCACTGGCAGACAGCGTAAACGGCTTACCATCGGCAAAAAGATGGACATGCGCGTTGATGAGACCGGGCATCACATATTTCCCCGAACAATCGATCGTTTGGAAATGGGTGGGGACAGTTACAGCGCTTGCTTTCCCGATCTCCTGAATCAAGCCGTTTTCATCAATCAAAATCGTCATATGGGAATCAGTCCCTTTTTTCGCATCTCCATAAATAACATTACAGTCCATAAACGCATAACCTGTCTTCATCGTAACTTCCCCCGTTTCTTGATTACACCGCCCAAAAATGAATAATTAATTCATTATTGGATTAAAAAAATAGGGACCCTCGTAGATGCTAAATGTGCATATCCACTTGGTTGTCCCTCATTGCTGCGTTGCGCCCCAGTTCTACCCCACACCTAAATTCGGCGCATTGATGTTATTCGTTTAAGCTTTTTAGTCCATGCAGCCAGTATAAGCTTAATGCCTCAAAAATCCTTCTCCGGCTATCGGCGCTCATCTCGTGCTTTAATAAATCCAGAATCATATTGATGACATTGTTCGCGATGATCTTCAGCAGAATCATATTTTCTTCGGTTCCGATTTCGTATCTTTTATAATGATCTTTTATATAGGGTCTTTTAGTTTCGATCATCAGATCGATCAGCTCGTTTTTGGCATTGCTATATACGGTCCCTTTATTCTTTTCAAAAATAATGACAATCTGCCTGCTGTACTGGGTTAATATATTTATTTGCTCTTGAACGATAGCTGATTTTTTCTCATTATTAACATCATCAAAAAAAGTCTGGTTATCGATACGAATATTTTCCACTAGCACATTCTTCAAATAGTCCACTAAAGACGGGGGAACAACCGAATAGAACAACTCTTTTTTATTTTTAAAATAAGTATAAATATTGCCAACAGAAATTTGAATTTCATCGGCAATATCATTCATTTTGGCATCAGAAAAGCCTTTTCGGAAAAATACCTTTAAAGCAGCGGATTCAATTTCCTGTTTTACTTCGTCTTTTTTAGACTGCATATTGCCCCTCACCTTTAATAATGAATTAAAAATTCACTATTAAAAATAATTCAAAAGATTCGATTTGTCAAACTACATTCGTGATTCAACCATTACAATATTTCGATATAGCCTTCTGTACCATGCACACAAATTCGTTGCCCATCTTTTATCAATTTGGTAGCATTCTCCACTCCGACAACTGCTGGTAAGCCATATTCACGCGCAATAACTGCCCCATGGGTCATTAGTCCACCAACTTCAGTAACTAGGCCTTTTACAGATACAAACAATGGAGTCCAGCTAGGGTCAGTGAATAAGGTAACTAATATATCTCCATCTTCTAGATCAGCATCCTCCATGTTTAAGATGACACGCGCTCGTCCCTCTATAACACCGGAAGAAACCGCTAGACCTACAATAGCTTCTGTTGGGAGGTTTTCTCGGTTGTACTTACCCGCAATAATTTCACCATCAGACGTGAGAACACGTGGTGGAGTTAGTTTTTCATATAATTTGTACTCTTCTTTTCGTTTGCTGATGATCTGGTAATCCAGTTTGCATCTACTTACGACTTCGCGAAGTTCTTCAAACGTTAAATAGTATATATCTTCTTTTTCAGGAATAACTCCTGCTTGTACGAGTTGTTCGGCTTCTTTTAATAAAGCTTGCTTATAAACGAAGTAGCGATTAACCATACCGTATTTGGGGTATTCCCTAAACCCGCTGAAATTCCGGATGAGATCAATCATTCGTTTTGTTTCTTTAGCTTTTTGTTCACCATCGGGTAATTGCTTCAATCGATCTAATAGCTCTTGTTCTTTTTTCAAAGCTTCCTGTCGACCTTGCTCAAATTTCCGATGGCCAGCATTAGGTTCAAAGTTTTTGATATTACTAAGAATCATGGGGACAAGTGTAGTTGGTTTTTCGCTCCAACGAGTTCTTGTAAGATCGATTTCTCCGGTACATCGCATTCCGTATTTACTGAGATAGTCATAGAAAGCCTCTTGGGTTTCCTGCCCACCCTCAAAACTAACCAGTTCATCTAAGAAATTATCGTCTTTAACCTGCTGTAAATAATCAATGACTTCCGGATAAGGTCGAATCACATCAGCGAGATTGAGTAACGCCAGACCCATTTCCGAAGTAATATTGCCCTGTACAGATTGAGAAAGCGTATCTGCTACGTTTTTTTCACCTAACCATTCGTTTATTTTTTCATTGATCCATGCTGAAGCATCCATAGCCGCCATAATCACACGCATACTTTGTGGGTTGAATAGAATCTTCTTTAATTGCTGCATATCTTCCAGAATAAAATCAAACAACTCCGCCCCTGATTTGGTTTGAATGTTTTGTTGCAACTCTTCTATCGATGCTTGGTTGCTCTTAATGAGGTCAGAAACGATTGTCGGATCATTTTCGAGTTGTACTTGAGAATCACTAGGTGGCAGGCTTGTATTGCTTTTACTCGGAGTAGAAGCTTTTTCATTATCTGCCGAAAATTTTATAAAATCTTCTCGCTCTGCGATGGTTATGAGTGCGTCTTTTATGAGGGGATCAGATTTACCTAAGGCTTCTATGATCATTTCTCTGCTGCCAGGTGAAGCAAGACTTGATGTGACATCAACAAACAATCTTCCGCCAGCTGTACGCATAGGTGCAGGAGTCGTTAACAGGTAAAAAGCCAATCCCAGCGGTTTCATGGGATCTGTCATCATTTGTTGATGACCAACAGATACATAAACGTGGTTTTCTTGATCATTCGCTTCAGGGATGGGGAATAAAGTCGTGATTGGCCGACTCTGGACGATATAAAATGTATCCTCGTCCAAACACCATTCGATATCTTGTGGGCAACCAAAATAGGCTTCAATCTGTCTGCCTATCCTTGCTATTTTTAAAATTTGTTGTTCAGTAAGTGTTTGAGTCTTTTGCTGTTCGAGGTCGATCTGCCGGGTCTCTGTTCCGCCTTCTTTTAGTCCGTAGATAGCCAATTTTTTGGTTGCTATTCTCTTATCGACAATTTTCTCTTGCTGTACTTTATAACAATCGGCAGATACCAAGCCAGAGACCAGTGCTTCGCCAAGTCCAAAACTAGCATCGATGGATAGCAGTTTCCGGTTAGAAGTAATCGGATCAGCGGTAAATAAAATCCCTGAAGCCTGTGGAAAAACCATCCTTTGAACGATAACGGATAAATAAACTTGACTGTGGTCAAATCCATTTTGCATACGGTAGATTACGGCACGATCCGTAAATAGAGAAGCCCAACATTTGCTGATATGCTGAAGGATTGCTTCTATGCCGATGATATTTAAATAGGTATCTTGTTGACCTGCAAAAGAGGCATGTGGTAAATCTTCAGCGGTGGCACTAGAACGCACTGCATAAGCATGTTCATCACCAAGCTGGGTGAGATAGTGAGAAACTGCCTTCACAACATCGGAAGGAATTTCTGCTTCCATAATGATTTGCCGAATCTTCCTACTGATTTCACCGATTTGATCCCGATCTTCTACTTTTAGCATAGTTAGTTGATCCAACAAAGCATGATACGTTTGGTTCTGTTCGAGGGCTTGGTGATATCCTACTGTTGTAATACAGAATCCTTCTGGTACTTGTATTCCTTCTATTTTTGATAATCTCCCTAAATTTAACCCTTTTCCGCCAACGAGCAAAAGCTGTGTATTGTCCACTTCCTGAAAACCGAGAACTAAAGAACGCATTTATTATCGCTCCTAACTATTAAATTGAGAAAAAAATTGACAAGAATTTAACGGCATGATAATATAAATATATAAGATGCAATTATTATGCCTAACCTTTGAATATCAGTCGTGAGTTGATTATATCATCGTGTCTTTTCATATGCAATATATAAGAATCTGATGAGATAAATCAGGTTCTTTTTTTTGATTTCAGCTATCATTAGTGTTAAAGCAAATAAACCGCAGCCCCTCAAGTGGCCTACGGTTTATTTGCTGTAATATTAGAATGTCGTAATAGGGTATATTATAATCCCTTCACTTCAAACTCATAGATCCGCGCTGCTGTATCGGCTCCCTGCGTAGGTTTGAGAATCAATAATTTTACATAGCGGGCTTTTACTAACGCAATTGAATCAGTCGACTCGGCAGCCGAGTTTCCTTGGACGTTGACAACATCCGTCCAGTTCGTTCCGTCGCTGCTGACCTGAATCGTATAATCACTGGTATTAAAACCGGACCACTCTCCTCCGCTCTCAGCATGCTTGATGACAAAAGTGCTGAGTTGATGTTCGGCGCCGAGGTCAACCTGAAGCCAATGGGGCAGATTGCCAATTGCGCACCATTTACTGTTATCCGTCACTTTACCATCTACGGCGTTAGGTGCCCCTTCCTTTTCCCCGCAGGCATGATCGGCTGTTGCAGTTTTACCAAGTGCCAGATTTTTCACTGCGCTAGCTTCCTTGCTCACTGTGATGAGCCCTTTTTTCGTAATTGTGTCTTGGCCCGAGCTGTTGGTTGCAGTTAGCGTCACGCTATAAACGCCCTCCTGAGCGAATGTCACAACTGGGTTCTTCGATGTGCTGACCGCCGGGCTTCCGCTTTCGAAGGTCCATGACCATCCTTCTGTCACTTCAGTCGACAGGTCGGTGAAGTTTACGCTCTCGCCTGGAGCCACTAGGGTTCGATCAGCCTTGAACTCCGCAATCGGCTTTGGATAATCCGGCCAGCTGATCTTCACGCTAGAGGGTTGACCTTGCTCGTATCTTCCATTGATGGCAACAACCTTCAATACTGTGACCGTTTCTTTGTCTATTCTTCGTATCTCAGGAACGTAAAACACATGATTTGGTGTTGCACCTATGAACATTTCACTACCATCTGGCAGTACACGATAGATTTCGTATTGTTTGACCTGCTGGTCAAGCTGTTTCCACTGTAATCGGGCGTCTCCATAAATACCATTGCGGAAATCGGATTGAGTGACCTTAAGATCGCGAACCGCGGGCAATGGTTTGATCGAGTCATTAGCATTTTGAATAGAGAGCTGGCCAATTTGAATGTTGTAATTATTAATCGCATCCTTAGAGTCAAAATACAGTGACAACGCTACGATCCGTTTCCCTTTGTATGGGGTCAAATTCAATGTTTCAGTAGTCCAGTCTGGCGATGTCTTATCCTTCACGTTAAGGAAGACATATTGGTTGGGATGGTCTGCGAAAGCGAGACCAACCTTCAGGCTTGGCTTATTTTGTGTTTTGTACGTAATAGACAGCTTTGTGCTTGCTTCGATCTTAAGGTCGGTCTTGTAGAGCTTCAGATGTGTCGCATTGTTAGGGTTCAGCACGCCTGATACCTTCAGCGAACTGCCGCCGTAATAGGCATCGGACCAATCGAGCACTGGTGAAAGCGGGGTACCTTTGCTGTCTGCAATCCAGCGCCAGGAGGGAAGAATATCCTGCAGACTCCGGTTGTTCCAGCCCTTATCCCGCACCTGCTTCCCTCGTACAAAATATTTCTGTCCGCTTCCCGTGTTGAAGTTAGTGGTGAAAGGCAGCTCATTTACTGGTGATGATTCGATCACATCGTTTGCGATACCTTTCCAGGCTTGATCGCTCGAGGTGTTACTCGGATTCCCGTTTGGACCCACCCAGAATTTGTTCTCGCGTACGAAGAATTCTTCCATACTCTCTGCGCTGTTAAAAGCCCAATCCGGGCGGTAAATACCAAGGGAAGTAACGGCAGGATCTTTATCCGGAAACAACAGATTCCAGTTCACCTTTGTATCGTAACCCTTGGCTTCGACATCGATGCCTGCATACAAGTCATATGGACTTCTGCCCAAGCTTCTAGCCTTCTCTGCCGAGCTTTTAAGATCCTTCCACCAAAAGTTCAGGAACATATTGTCTGTAATTTGCTTTTTATTGTCTTGCAGGAACATCGCATTCTTGTCGTTAAGTGCATTTTGCCAACTGATACTGCCCTCATTGGTCATGGAATCATACCATACGATGTGCATAGAATTTGACTTGTGTGATTCCAGATAACTTAGGAAAGCTTTCATTTGCTGTGCGTCGGCCGGTGTTCCGCCCTCAGTCTCCTGGTTAATAAACCAGCCGTCAAATCCGTAATGGCTCGCAACCTGGATCAACTTGTCAGCAGCAGGAAAGGAGCCGTCACTATTCTGCTGAAGCATCTGCTTGACCCATTCATACTTCCCGCCATATACGGTTGGTGGGAAGAACACCGTTCCGATAATCGGCACGCCATTTTTATGAGCTGCGTCGATCGTATCAGCGCTTGGAGGTACGATGATCCCTTCGCCCGCGGAACCACCCCAATAGACCAGCTTGTCAACATATTGCCAATAGGTAAATGTGTTAGCTTCGAATTTGCTTGAACCCTGCGATGGAACTCCGCTTGTTCCCGGGTTCAGTGCTGATAAAGCCATGACTTTTGGCGCTTTGGTTGCATGAGCGTTGACTCCATCTGCTACAAAACGGTCCTGCAGCGGGACTGTGCTCCGGTTAAATGCCGCATCCGGGTCGGATGCCGGACTCCACTGAAGCAATTGCTCCGGAAACCAATAGGATGAATAAGGCTGTTTCGCGAACGCAGTTGTGGATAAGGCTGCGCACATCACAAGTAAGAATATAAAACCTGCCCCAATCTTTTTCATGCCATACTCCTCCAATCGATAGATTAAATGATTGCGCTTACATTTTATCAAGTTGAACAAAGCTATAGATAGTGGATTAATGGCAAGTTCAGGTGCAATTATTACAGGTCGTAAGTCTAAGGTCAATAATCTCAGTGGGGAATTTGCTCCTATAAATTTGATATTTATATACAAAAAGCCGCAATTATGCGGCTAGTAAATGTAAATGTATAGGATAAGGTAAAGTGTATAGTTATTACGCTTTCAGGTTTAAAAGAAAATGCCGTGTGTCCTGATAAGCATCTGTCCAGCCCATCTTAGCATAGAATCGAAGTCCATCGAGTCCCTTAAAATAATAGGCACCGATTAGCCGCTCCTCAAAATTCGGGGTCACTATTCTAGCTTTCTCTTGATAGTTTTGATACGCGTTAATGACATTACACCAAGGCATATGCTTGTCGAGAATCGCAAGGTCTATGAGAGAATCGCCATACATGCAATTTCCATCAATAATGCTGGTTATCCTTGTTCCGTTGGACAAAATATTCCACTGTTGAAAATCTCCGTGTATAAAGCTTCTATTAGATTCATTATAGGGTACGTAGGTCATCAAACGACTATAGATTTCTTCGTATACGTCTCTTTCCAAGCAAGACGTGCGGAAGAGTTCATGCCAATTCTCCCAGAATGTCCCCGTCTGATCTTCCGCATTTACAGCAATGACGAAGTCTTTCCAAGATGAATAGGAGCCATTGCCGTCAGGCCCGATCCAACCATACCCGTTAGTTCCCCCAATATCCGTTTCGGCCATTCTTGTTAAAATGCCGATAATTCCAGGCATCAGCCGGGTTTGTTCCTTTGCTGAACAATCGGATAGATTGCGACCTTCCATTCGCTCCATGATCAAATAGGTTAACTGATTAGTCCTCCCTAACCCCAAACATTTTGGGAAAGGGATACCTTGGTCGAGTAGCAAATTGGATACAAATTGTTCGGTCTCATATGCTCGTTCCAAATCGCTGAATTTAACAACATAGTCTTTTCCTTCGAGAATAAAAGAAAACACGTTGCTAATATTGCCGCCAGACATCGGTGTAATCTCAGCTGCTCCCTGTCCAAGATGATTCCACAGTACTTTTTCAATTTCACTCATGGTCAATTCCGGTTTTTCGTAAACCATTTTTACTCCAACTCCTGCTTATTTGAGTCTACTATGAATTTATCCGCAGCATATCATAAACACCATCATCCTAAATATCTCGTTCCTCATACTCAAAGGGTTCATCACATGAGTAAATTTCATGGAAAAACCCTACATATGGGATATCGTCTTCTAGACATTTTATACGATATGACAGCTCTTCATCGCATTCCGGCTCTTCACCATTGTTCCGCATTACCTCGAATGCATCAACGATGTTTTCCATGAGGGTTACTTGGATAAATAATGGCAATGTATCTAACATCGAATCTTCGATCCTGGTCTCGGATCTGTAGCCACCAAGGACTGTTTTAAAATAATCATCCATAAACTTTTTGCGTTTATCAGTATCTTGTTCAAATTGTATCCAGCCCACTCCAAGTGTCCAGAGATTTGCCAGGTCATACATATACCAACAAAAACAGGAGTTATCGAAATCAAACACAGTTATTTGCCCTGTATTAAAATCGATCATATAATTCCCATCGCAGTAATCAAAATGGACCATCCCAAAAGACTCGTGATGCCTGTCCATCCCTTCTAACGTTGTAAGGAGATCTACCAGCTTCTCCTTCAACAGAGATAACGAGTCAGGTATTAGCTTATCTATATAATCGGCATTGTATTTATCAAAAAAATCATACCGAGAATGGACAGGCGTATATCCCTTCGATAATTGATGCATTTTTCCAAGGACTTTACCGCAGTTATAATAGTATTCCGTAATAGGAACGCCTTCCCGATACTGATAATTATTTTCCACGAGCATACCCCCCTTGGCCTTTACAAACAAGCAGACAAAAAAGGTATGATTATTAAGAGTTATCGTTTCCAGCAGATTCCCCTTCTGGGAGTTAACCACATTCGAAACACTGCCGCCATGCTCGTACAAGTACCTGATATATTCCACTTCACCCAGAATATCTTCTCGGCTTCTGTCGCTTAAGAAGGCAATTCTGATTATTTTTGCTTCAGAATCAGCTTTATCACAGTTATATGCAACATTCCGTCCTCCTTCATGTGCATTGATAAGCCTGATTTCATAACCTTCCAATCCGTACAATTCCATCACTAATGGAAGTATGTGTGTATCAGCAATTTTAATAACCTCGTTATAATTCAGAATATCTCTCCTCTCAACTCCTTCAATATATGGTTAGTTTACCAGCTCCAGCTGATAAACTGCATGGAGAAAACAACTATAACTGAAATATCCTGCTTCATTAGGTCATCGTTCCTAGGTACACACGAATTAAAATATCTTGGTCATGATTACCGAATCCAGCCCCATAAAGTGTCAAACCACCAACATTAACAGCCTTCTCGTCAACTGCGAAACGAAGCGTCCAGAATTGTTCCCGTAGCAAAATATCTGCGACAGTAATGTCCGACATCCTTTCTTCATCAATAAATGTGCCCGAAGTATCAATGCGGATCGTCTTCAATAACCCGTATTGATTTACATTCCGATGCCACCAATCCGGAGTATATATGCCTCGTGCCGCTCTTCCAAAGTCTGCCGGACTGGTCCAAGTTCCAAGCTTCACACCGTTAAAAAAGAACTCAATATCCGAAGGCCAATGATCTCTCAAGCCCGGGGCTTCAGAAGCAATTTCCATTGAAATCTCGATGGCGTCGGGCATTTGACCGGGAAGTAAGTAGTTAGGCGTTTTGTACTCTACGTAACCTCTCCCAAACCACAAAATGCCGGCGTTGACCCGCTCGGGATCCAGAAAATAGCGGGGATCGTCCCAAACCCCAATTTCTTTCTCTTGTGTCCCAAGACCACATGTAGGCTGAACATCAAACGAAGTATAATGACCGACTGAAATGGTCTGCTCTCTGATCCTCGGGGTTTGAGTGGCAGTGGGGAGTTCGATCTCAACTCTTTTTTGTTTAAGGAAGCACATTTTGTGCGTTCCTCCGTTTAGGCGTACCCTGTGGCTTCCTATAAGTCCAGCTTGTTCGAGCTTTCGGATATGCATAGTAACTATGGAAGGGCTAAGCTCTAACTTAGCCGCGATCTCCTTCACATTCATTTCATTATCTGCAATGAGGCTCATAATCCTCCATCTGACTTCGCTTGCCAGCGCTTCATACAACGCCATGAATTTTGCTTCACCGTTTGCTTTGATCATCATCATAATCACCTGACCTGTGCTTATTGAAATTACATATATATTAATTTAATAAATATAACGTATATCTTCAACCCCGATTCATTGAAAACCCATAAGCAATAGTGTTTAATTTTCTTAGTAGTTAAATATATTGAATTCATATTTATATAAATTTATTAATGAGGTGGAGAAATGAAATACAATAATCCGGTCATCAAAGGGTTTTATCCTGATCCCAGCGCATGTAAAGTTGAAGACACTTATTATTTGGTCTGCAGTTCCTTTCAGTATTTTCCCGGTGTTCCGATTTTTGAAAGCAAAGATTTAATTAATTGGACCCAAATCGGTCATTGCTTAACCCGAAAGAACCAGATTCAACTGGATACTGTGGACAGCTCCGGTGGTGTATTCGCCCCCACCCTGCGGTACAATAATGGACGATTCTACATGACGACCACTAATGACACTTTGCGCCAGAACTTCTATGTCTGGACTGACAATATTTACGGCGAATGGTCTGATCCGATTAATGTAGATCAAGGCGGTATTGATCCGGACTTGTATTTTGAAGACGGCAAAACGTATTTCATGAGTAATGGGACAGACGATTACGGAGTTAATGGTATAATCCAATGTGAAATTGAAATTGAAACTGGGCAGAAGCTGTCGCCAAGCCGTTCAATCTGGCAAGGATCCGGTGGGCGTTATTTGGAGAGTCCTCATTTATACAAAATTAATGAACAATACTATCTGCTAGCAGCTGAGGGCGGAACCGAATATGGGCATATGGTCACTTATGCAAGGGGCAATTCTCCTGCTGGCCCATTCGAAGCCTATCCGCATAACCCCGTATTGACTAATCGAAATTTAGGCGGTTACGAGCTTCAGGGTGTTGGTCACGGAGATTTGGTACAAGATCATGAGGGGGATTGGTGGCTGTTACATCTTGGATTCCGGCAGACTGGCCAGTATCTTACCTATCACCATTTGGGGCGTGAGGTTTTTCTAACTCCGATTACCTTTGGCGAGGATGGATGGTTTACAGCAGGTCATGAAGGTACCACTCTAATAAGTTTCGAGACTGATCGTATTGCGGACACAGTCATTCAGCAGGAGAAAGAAGTCTATACGTTCGAGAACACAGATTGGAATTTGGACTGGTGTTACCTGCGTCACCCGGTTACAGAAAATTATCGGTTAGAAGCTGATAAAATAAAGCTTAAAGGAACTCCAATAACGTTAGATATCCCGGCTACCCCGACATTTATTGGTATTCGTCAAAAAGACTTTAACGCGATTATTTCATGCGAAGTCAGCCTTACGAATGGTGAAGCCGGAATTACGCTTTACATGGACGAAAATCACCATTATGACTTGGCCTTGCGTAAACATCCAGAGGGTTATGAGATTATCGAACGGCTGAATATCGGAGATATCAAATCCATTGAAAAAACAAAACATATAGGTCAATGTAACCATGCTTCATTAGTTGTCAAAAGCAGTCCAACGCATTATCACTTTTATATCCAGGTAGACGGTACTGAGATCTTACTCGGAGCTGCGCAAACCAAATATTTATCCTCTGAAATAGCCGGAGGATTCACAGGTGTGCTTATTGGTTTGTACGCCACTGGAGAAGACCAAGATTATAATGCGATATTCACAAATTTTAGCTGCCTTTATTCTTAAACCTCCAAATTAGAATGAACTGTACAAGGCTAAGGGTGTTCTTATAAATAAAAGATGGGTTAACCCCTTAATTATGGTTAACCCATCTTTTATCAAAACCAATAAGATCCTAAGAAAAATTAGATATCCAGCTTCCTAGTACTTAACGCTTTTACCATTACAGGATCTCTATGTGAAAAGAACAAACTCTCTTTTGTGTCTAACAGCGCAATTTGTTCTATATCCTCTGAATTTAATTCAAAATCAAAGATATTAAAGTTTTCAATTATTCTTTCTTTCCGGACAGACTTTGGAATCACAACAACTCCTCTTTGCGTCAACCAGCGTAAAACCACTTGGGCAACAGATTTATTATATTTTCGAGCTATTGATACTAAAACTTCGTTCTGGAACATGTTGTTTTTACCTTCAGCAAATGGACCCCATGATTCGATCTGAACATTGTTTTCTTTCATGAATGCAGCACTTTCAATTTGTTGGCAGAATGGATGTGTTTCAACTTGATTAACGGCAGGCGTTACTTCATTATGAATAATCAAATCAATCAGACGATCGTTCTGGAAGTTACTTACGCCAATCGCTCTGATTTTTCCTTCACGGTACAATTCCTCCAGCGCCCGCCAAGAACCATGCACGTCGCCAAAGGGCTGATGAATTAAATACAAATCCAAATAATCAAGTTGCAATCTTGAAAGGGATTTTTCAAATGCTTCCTTTGTACGTTCGTATCCGGTATCTTGAACCCATAATTTCGTAGTAATAAATAGATCCTCTCTTGGTACTCCACTCCGTTTGATGGCTCTTCCCACCGCTTCTTCGTTTAGGTAAGAGGCTGCGGTATCTATCAGTCGATAACCTTACATGATCGCATCGTAAACAGCTTGTTCACATTCAGCTTCATCTTGAATTTGAAAAACTCCAAAACCAAGTATCGGCATTTCAACACCATTGTTCAAAATAACTTTTTGCATAAAAAATCCTCCTATTAGTTGATGATACACCTCTAGTTAGAAGTGTGTACTATCAATTTCCATTTTAGACAAAGCTTCATTTAGTCTATCTACATCTTCCTTTGTTAATTTCAGATCAGCTCCATATAGGTTTTCTTCTAATCTGTTTAATTTTGTAGTGCCTGGAATTGGAATGATATATGGTTTTTGAGCTAATTCCCACGCTAATACGACTTGAGCCGGTGTTGCATTTTTACTTTCTGCAACTTGAGTAATTAAATCTAATAACACTTGGTTATGATCAATCACATCAGGTTTGAATCTTCCCATGAAACTTCGATAGTCATCTTCATCATATTTGGTTTCCTTAGTATATTTACCACTTAAGAAACCATTTCCTAATGGACTGTAAGCGATAAAAGCAATTCCTAACTCTTCACAAAGTTCAAACAACTCTTTTTCCGGTTCACGCCACATCATGGAGTACTGATTTTGGGTTGCAGTAATCGAACAAACAGCATGTGCTCGTTTCATATAATCAATCGGTGCATTTGAGACACCCCATGTTTTAATCTTCCCTTCAGCTATTAAATCTTTCATTGTTTCTGCGACAGCTTCAGGTTCGACATTCGGATCCACTCGGTGCTGATAATATAAATCAATACAATTGACCCTCAGCCTGTTTAATGAACCTTCTATTTGCTCACGAATAGAATCTGGTGTGCTATTTAAAATAAGTTGAGGTTGACCGTCTACAGCTTCTTGTCCTAAAATTCCAAATTTAGTTGCAATCACAACTTGATCTCTTTGTGGTGCAAGAGCTTCGCCTACTAATTCCTCATTGGATTGTCCATAAAAAGCAGCAGTATCAAAGAAATTACATCCTAGTTCAACTGCTCTGCGAATTAATTTAACCATTTCATTACGATCTGCTGGCTTTCCATAGGCATGATCCATTCCCATACAGCCAAGCCCTATTGCCGAAACTTCCAAGCCACTATTTCCTAATTTACGCATTTGCATCTGAGATCTTCCTTTCGCATGAAGTTCAGTCAAAGTTCAACGTTCAACGTAGTCTGCATTATTTTCAGCACGTTAATTCAGCTAAATTAGTTTGGGTACTATTTTAGTATGCAACAATTTTTCACAAAACAGATATCATAATAGTATTAAATCATTGCCTATTCCTCTCATTTTAACGAATAGACAGATATATGAGTCACTTTATAGCGACTACAAGGATTTCAAACCGAATCTTAAGATTAGATAAATATTGATTCTGCTCCCTTTAAAACAAATTCCCCACAGGTAATAATGGATACAAACCTACTATTGGAGTGAACAGTAATGATTAACATACTCGTTGTTGAAGATGATAAGCATGTAAGAAGACTTCTTGAAGCTGTTCTGAAACGCGAAGGATACGATGTAGTAACTGCTGAAGACGGAGTTAAAGCTTTGGAGGTCCTAGATTCACAACATATTGATCTGATCATTCTGGATATTATGATGCCTAATATGGATGGTTATGAATTCGCCAAGGAAGTAAGAGATGCCGATAGCTTGGTCCCCATTCTTATGGCTACAGCAAAACAGCTGCCTGAAGATAAGAAAAAGGGGTTCCGGATTGGAACTGATGATTATATGACCAAACCCATTGATACCGAAGAAATGCTGCTCAGAATCCAAGCGCTGCTTCGCCGTTCGCAAATCGCAAGTGCCCGTAAATTAGTAGTGGGTAAAGTGATCCTTGATTATGACGCATTGACAGTAACCCGGGAGGACGAGAAACAAACGCTTCCGCAAAAAGAGTTCTATTTGTTGTATAAGCTATTATCTTATCCGGAACGGATATTCACCCGTATCCAGCTTATGGACGAAATATGGGGCATGGAAAGTGAAAGTACGGATACAACCGTTAATGTACATATCAATCGCCTGCGGAAACGGTTTGACGCTTATCCAGAGTTTGAACTGGTTTCCGTCAGAGGTCTTGGATACAAGGCGGTGCGAAGCCAGTGAGCAAAATAAGTAACAAGCTCAGCAACAGAATCAGCCTTCCCATCTATTTTTCTCTTATCATATTTTTCATCTTTCTTATTACCGTTGTGATTACAGGACTACTCTTCTTTCTCGCACAGGTTTTTGGTTTGTTGAACGAAGAGCTTGCCCAGGATGGATTCGTACTACCCATAATGGTATTAATCGCTTGTACAATTATCGGTACCACGATATCAGCCATCACAAGCCGGAAAATGGTAAAATCCATCCGGTTATTTATTGAGGCCACAGAGCGTCTTGCCAGCGGTGACTTCTCCATGCGGCTTCAGCTCAAAAGCCCGCCGGAGTTTGAAATTCTATCAGAGAACTTTAACCGGATGGCTGAAGAGCTTGGGGGTATTGAAATTCTGCGAACCGATTTTGTGAATAATTTTTCCCATGAATTCAAAACACCGATTGTATCTATCAAGGGATTTGCCGAAGTCTTAAAGAACGATGATCTTACCAAAGAAGAACGGAATGAATATCTAGATATTGTCATTGAGGAATCGACCAGACTTGCCTCCCTTGCTTCGAATGTACTGGAGCTGACACAAGTTGAGACGCAAAAGATTCTGACAAACAAAATGAGGTTTAATGTTGGGGAACAAATTCGCCAATCTGTGCTTTTGCTAGCTGCTAAATTTGAGAAGAAGCACCTGAAGCTGAACGTTAATATTCAGGATTATGAACTCTCCGGCAATAAAGAGCTTTTAAATCAAGTTTGGTTAAATTTATTGGATAACGCGATCAAATTCACTCCTGAACATGGCGAAATTGAAGTTAACATGAAGAGAAACGAAGATAACGTGGTGATTCTAGTTCGTGACTGCGGAAGCGGTATTCATCCTGAGGCTCTTCCCAAGATATTCGATAAATTTTATCAGCAGGATACTTCCCATTCGACTGCGGGCAATGGACTTGGATTAGCAATTGTTAAAAAAATCATTCATCTACACAATGGAACCATTTCTTGCGAAAGCATTCCATTACAAGGAGCCACATTTACAGTTACGATTCCGATTGGAATGTAGTACGAGCCCTGGAGAACCTCATCGTTCTTTCAGGGTTTTTTCATTTTTCAGAAAAGTTAACTTTCAGTTTATCTTCTTTCGTTATCATTTAAGCAACGCCACATAAAGGAGTCAGATGTATGGTAACTATACTTAAGTACTTAAAACCGAAGGAATGGACCCTAATCGGTATCAGCATCCTGTTCATTGTCACACAGGTATGGCTGGATCTGGAATTGCCCGGTTATATGAGCGAGATTACTCGTCTTGTACAGATACCAGGAAGTGAAATGAGCGAAATCATTGCAGCCGGAGGCTGGATGTTGCTCTGTGCCCTCGGCAGTTTAGCCACATCAATCATAGTGGCAGGGATCGCCGCTAAAATTGCCGCTAACTTCTCTTCAAGATTACGCTCCAAATTGTTTGATAAGGTACAGTCTTTTTCTATGGAAGAAATCAACAACTTCTCTACAGCTAGTTTAATTACCCGTTCAACGAATGACATTACACAAGTGCAAATGCTAATTGTCATTGGTCTGCAACTGCTGGTGAAGGCTCCCATCCTTGCCGTTTGGGCAATGCTCAAAATTACAGGCAAGAGTTGGCAGTGGTCGCTTGCTACCGGTGTCGCAATTGGGGTATTGATTCTTATTGTCAGCATAGTGATCGTGCTTGTGCTTCCGAAATTCCAAAAATTGCAGCAACTGACTGATAATCTTAATCGTGTTGCAAGAGAAAATCTTACAGGCCTTCGTGTCATTCGTGCTTATAATGCGGAAAGTTACCAGGAAGATAAATTTAGCGTAGCCAACAGCGAGCTTACCCGAACGAATTTATTTGCCAACAATGTACTGTCCATGATGATGCCAAGTATTTCTCTCATTATGAGCGGTTTAAGTCTCGCAATATATTGGATTGGTGCTATTTTGATTCAAAATGCCAATGGTACGGCGAAGATGGGCTTATTTTCAGATATGATTGTCTTCTCATCCTATGCGATGCAGGTGGTTATGGCATTCATGATGCTGATCATGATTTTTATCCTGATGCCTCGTGCCCATGTATCCGCTAAAAGAATCAATGAAGTGCTGGATACTAAGCCAAGCTTAGAGAACGGATCACTTACTTCCTCTAAGACAAATCGGTTGGGTGAAGTCGAATTCAAAAAAGTCAGCTTTAAATATCCGGATGCAGAAGAATACGTTATTGAGGATATCAGCTTTACGGTGAAAAAAGGAGAAACTGTGGCCTTCATCGGTTCAACCGGATGCGGAAAAAGTACCGTAGTGAACCTGATCCCTCGCTTTTATGATGCTACAGCAGGTGAAGTGTTGGTGGATGGTATTAATGTTAACCAATATGAGCAAACTGCACTGCGCAATAAAATGGGATATGTATCTCAGAAAGCGATTTTGTTTGGCGGCACGGTGAGCTCTAATGTTGCTTTCGGCGACAATGGCAGTGATCTGTCCTCTGATGTTGTAGATGCCATTTACACCTCTCAAGCTTCAGATTTTGTTGAAAAGATGGAAGGAAGCTACGAGGCTCATGTCTCTCAAGGCGGTACGAACTTGTCTGGCGGTCAAAAGCAACGTCTTTCCATTGCCCGAGCCATTGCCCGTCGTCCTGAAATATTGATCTTCGACGATTCCTTCTCAGCACTTGATTATAAGACGGATCGCAAATTGCGTAGTGAATTGAAGAAGAAATCCAGCGGTACGACGATACTAATCGTTGCGCAGCGGATCGGTACAATCAAAGACGCAGATAAAATCATTGTACTGGAAGCCGGACGAATGGCAGGCATGGGAACACATGATGAATTGATGCAGACCTGTGATGTCTACCAAGAGATTGCTTACTCACAACTTTCAAAGGAGGAGCTAGCTTAATGAACAAAAGCAAAGAGCAACTCAACACGTGGAGCAAACTTCTCCACTATTGCAGAAAATATATCCCTGTAGTCCTTATAGCTATTATTAGTGCAGCAATCGGTACGGTTCTGACTTTGCTTGGACCGGATAAGCTTTCGGAGATGACAGACTTGATCACGGCGGGCCTCGTCACCGGAATTGATATGGAAGCAGTAACTTCTATCGGCCTTTTCCTTGTATTTATCTATATCCTTAGCGCTGTGTTATCTTTGGTACAAGGATTAATTATGTCCGCAGTTACGCAAAAGGTCTCCAAAAACTTAAGAGCCGATCTCTCACGCAAAATGAACAAACTTCCAATTTCTTATTATAATAATTCTACAACCGGTGACATTCTGTCCCGGGTTACCAACGATGTGGATACGATCGGGCAAGCTTTAAACCAAAGCGTCGGCACACTGGTAACTGCCCTTGCCCTCTTTACGGGATCCATCATCATGATGTTCAAAACAAATGTGATCATGACTATTACGGCGGTTGTTGCAACTATCATTGGCTTTGGCCTCATAGCGGCAATTATGAAAAAATCCCAAAAGTATTTTCAAAGTCAGCAAGAATACTTAGGGAAAATCAATGGTCATGTGGAGGAAGTATATACAGGACATACTGTAGTGAAAGCTTACAATGGTGAATCACAAATGCGCAATACATTTGAATCCCTGAATATGAATCTTAAAGATAGTGCATTTAAAGCGCAGTTCCTCTCCGGTCTTATGATGCCGATTATGATGTTTATAGGCAATCTAGGTTTTGTGGCCGTTTGTGTCGTTGGTGCTGTACTTGCTATGAACGGAACGATATCCTTTGGGGTCATTGTAGCCTTTATACTGTATGTCCGTTACTTTACACAACCGCTCTCTCAGATTGCTCAAGCCGCACAAAGTCTGCAATCGGCTTCCGCGGCAAGCAAACGTGTCTTCGAGTTCCTCGATGCTGATGAAATGGACAATGAAAGTCATAAAGAAAGACATCTTAAAACTGCAACGGGCAGAGTGGATTTTGAACATGTGCAATTTGCTTATGAAAATTCAGATAAACTTGTGATTAAAGATTTTTCTGCAGAGATTAAGCCTGGGCAAAAAATTGCTATAGTCGGCCCTACCGGCGCAGGTAAAACTACACTGATAAATCTTCTAATACGGTTTAATGAATTAAAGGGCGGAGAGATTTATATTGATGATACCCCCATCAGCAGCTTAACAAGAGAAAACATCCATGATCTATTCTGTATGGTCTTGCAGGACACCTGGCTTTTTGAGGGCACTATCAGGGAAAATCTGGTGTACAACAAAACAGGTGTAACCGATAAAGAAGTTGAAGATGCTTGTAAGTCGGTAGGCTTGCATCATTTCATTCAGACCTTAAGTGCCGGTTACAATACCATACTAAATGACAAGGTTAATTTATCCACCGGCCAAAAGCAACAGCTTACCATCGCCCGCGCGATGCTCAAGAATGCTCCAATGCTCATCCTCGATGAAGCTACAAGCTCAGTCGATACAAGAACAGAGCTCTTGATTCAGCAGGCAATGGATAAGCTTATGGAAGGAAGAACCTCCTTTGTTATTGCGCATAGACTCTCAACCATTAAGAACGCCGATGTGATTCTGGTTCTGAAGGAAGGCGATATTCTGGAAAGCGGCAGCCACGAAGAACTACTTGCCAAAAATGGTTTCTATGCGGAGCTTTATAATAGCCAATTTGATCAAGCCTCTTAAATCCTAGTTGAACTGTGAATTATATAGCGAAAGGACCTGCTTATTGTTCAGTATAAGAACAATAAGCAGGTCCTTTGTTCGCTATGAACGCATATTACCTACTGGCAAGGAATTCATCAAGCTGTTTCTGCTTTTCAGCAATGACTTTATCTAGGCCGGCCGATTTTTGGGCGGCGATAAATTTCGGTAATTCTTTGTCCAGATCAACCGAGCCGGTCTCAAGCATCTTCTGATATTCTCTTAGGACGTTTGCTAGTGCTCCAACTTCTGATTTGACTGGCTCACTGTCAAAGGTGAAGCCCAGCGCTGGTGACGATTTGGCCCCTTCGTTGAACTTTTTGAACTGCTCCCACTTGTCCGGAGCTTCCGAGCTCCAGACATAGTTGAGGAACTGATTTCCCAGCTCCCAAGCGACGCCCGGTGCGTACTGTCCAGACTTCTCCGTCTGCGTCATAACATTACCATTAAGTGTGAAATGTGTACCTTCAATACCGAAGTTAAGCAGATTAATAATCTCTTGATCTGTATGAAGCAGGTTAATCAGCATCATGGCGCGTTCCGGGTTCTTGGACGTTGATGAGATGGCTAACATGGCACCGGTAGTCTCCGATGTGGCGACCGTTTTACCTGTCAAAGTAATTTGTGCAAGCTTGCCATCAAGTCCTGTCGCGGATGCGATTTCCTCTGCTTTGCCTGGCTTGAGAGGCTCTACAGTGGAAAATACGTTGCCCGTCTTATAAGCATCAAGGGATGACGTTTGGGAAGTGGCCGCATCTTTGTTTAGATACCCCTTCTGGAAGAAATCACGGGTTACTTTTAATGCATTTAAGTATTGGGGATACTCTTCGGCCGGTTTGACTGTCGCCTCCGTGCCATTCTTATCGATAGCGCCAGGTATCGTCGTATCACCTAAAAAATCCAATTCCACAAAAGAGTGAGAGGCGAACGTGCCACCCGTTGTATACAGCGGATACATGGTTGGCTTCTTCTCTTTAACGATCTTATAAACGGCATCTAAATCTTCGATTTTTTGCACTTTACTCATGTCGATGCCGAGTTCATCGGCAATGTCCTTCCGGTACACAATGCCCCCTGACGATGCCAATTCTTTATTAGTAGGAACTGCATAATTTTTGCCGCCGATTTTGGAGCCATCGAGAAAAGCTGGATCCAAGCTATCCTTAATGCCCTGGCCATACTGATCGAGCAAGGGACCGAGATCTAAGTAAGCACCTTTGGCAACGTTCTTTGCATACCCGTTCCATGAGGCTGTAAATAGAATGTCTACGGGCTCTCGAGAAGCGATGATGAGGTTAGTCTTATCATCCCATGCTCCCCAATCGATTGGTGCGATATCTACCGTCGCGTTGATTTTTTCGGTCAAGATCTTGTTCAGCGCTTCCTCGACGATAGCCTCGTCCGCCTGTGGAGCTCCTTCGTAGACCAGCTTTAGTTTGTAGGGTTCCAGCTTCGAGGGCTCATTGGATGTGTTATCGGTGGTTGAATTCGCTGATGAGCTCGGTGTGGCGCTTTCTTTTCCGGCATTATCCGGTGTAGCGTTGTTCGAGTTGTTTGAATTGCCGCAAGCCGTAGTGCCTACTGCTGAGATAAGCATCAGTGTGAGAAGCAGTGAAGCCTTGCTTTTCGTATCCTTCATTTTCAAGTAATCCCCCCGTAAAATAGAATGATATGCTAAACCATATACTGGTTTTAGCCGTTTCCGTGCCCACGTAAGTGATCAGCAATCTTAGCCTTTAACGGAGCCTACTGTCAGTCCTCTAATAAAGTATTTCTGGAAGAACGGGTAAGCAAATACAATAGGTCCAACACCTACAACCACCATCGCCATACGCACGGTTTCACTTGGGAAGTTAATCATTCCGCCAGCTCGGGTAATTTCAGCCATCGCGTTCGGGTTACTGGATAAGTACTGGATGTTGACCATCATCTTGTAAAGAAAGTACTGCACGGATATATTGTGGTTGTCTGTAATAAACATTAAGCTTAGGAACCAGTCGTTCCAGTATGTCAGTGTTTGGAACAGTGCTACGGTTGCCAGAACCGGCAGAGATAAGGGCAATACAATTCGGATAAATATCCGTAGCTCCCCTGCCCCATCTATTTTGGCTGACTCCAGCACAGCTTCAGGTACGGTCTCCTTAAAGAAAGTGCGCATGATCAGTACCCAGAATGCGGACATGATCAGCGGCATGATCAGTGCCCAAAGTGTATCTTTTAATTCCAGCATCTGTACGTAAACCAAGTACCAAGGGACTAAACCGCCGGAAATCAGCATCGTTAGAAAAACAAAAAATGTAAAATACTTAGCCTGTGGAAAATTATTCCGGGAAATGGGGTACGCATACAGTGCTATTATGATGACGCTTAGTATCGTGCCGATCACCGTGACAGTTAGTGAGATTCCATAGGAATGAACGATTTGACTGATATCTTTCATTAGGAATCGATAGGCTGCCAGATTGAAATTTTCGGGCATAAATCGATATCCGTGTGTCATAACGGACTGCTCATCGGAGAACGATACCGAAAGAATCAGCAAAAGCGGTAGGATACAGAGCGCCGAATAGATGACGAAGAAGATGTTGATGAGGGTTGACGCCCATCCCGACAGCTGATTCTTTGGATTGGACCCAGATAAGGATTTACTCTTTGTATTGGTCATAAGGGCTCCTCTCTTAGAACAGCGCGTTCTCGCGGTTAAAGCGGCGAACGACCCAATTAGATACAAAAACCAAGATGAAACCAACTACTGATTGGAACAGGCCTGCTGCTGAGGAAAGTCCGATATCCCCAACGGTCAGGAAGGTGCGGTAGACATAGGTATCGATAACGTTTGTCACAGGGAACAATGCCCCCGATTCACGCGGCACTTGGAAGAATAGGCCAAAGTCAGCATTGAAGATCCGGCCAACCTGCAGCAAAGTCATAATCGTGAGGACAGGCATGATCAAGGGAATCGTGATTTTCTTGATCTGTTGCCACTTGTTCGCCCCGTCTATCGTCGCGGCTTCGTAGTACTCCTCGTCGATACCAATGATTGCTGCCATGTACACAACCGTGTAGTACCCCATGTTTTTCCACGTGTTAATGATCGGCAAGACGATCGGCCACACTTCTTTCGTGAAGTACCAGCGTACGGAATCAAGACCAAGCGCCGGCAGCAATGTGCCGTTGAAGTATCCTCGTTCGTCGCTCATGAACCCATACACTAAGTACGAGATGACGATCATCGACAGGAAGTATGGCAGGAACATGATCGTTTGGTGTAGCTTCGAGAGGAAGCGGTTCTTCATCTCGTTAAGCATCAAGGCGAACCCCAGTGGAAGCGCCATGTTCAATACAATAAACAGCGAGTTATAAAGCAATGTGTTGCGAATGATGATGTACGAATCCTTCGAGGCAAACAGGTATTCGAAATTTTTCATCCCTGTCCAGGGGCTTCCAAGGATACCGTCCTGGTAGTTAATTGTTTTAAAGGCAATTACGATCCCGAACAAAGGGATGTAGTTATTTATTACAAGCAGAACGATTCCCGGCAGCATCATTGCGTAGAACATCCAGTAAGTACGAAGATTCTTCACGATGGAAAAATTACGTACAGTACGTATCGGTTTCCTATTTGTAGGAAGTGGCATAGCTTTCAATAGAGTTGTTGCACTCCTTTCACTGTCTTACACACTCCCCACACCGTTGTTTAGGCGGTAATGGGGAGTTCAGGTTTTCGCTATTGAGCCGTAATGGCAATTGTGACGTTACTTATTGAGGTTCTGTTCCCCACTGAAGAGCGCCTGCGACATAGCCAGTTGTATGACTCCAATCGGTGTAAGTCGAATCGGTCGAATCGAAGGAGTAATCGCCCGTCTGCGTGTAGTTCGTCCAATCGGTCTTGTTCATGCGGATCTGAAGCTCAATGCTGTCTCCAGCAGCCAAACTTCCAGCTCGTAAAGCCGATTTCCAGATAATGATCAGCTCCTGTCAAAGGAGCCGGCAACTTGACGAAGACGCCAGTTACGTTGCTACTGCCGACAGTGGACCAATCGCACCAGAAATTCTGATCCTTCTCCCCATCGATCGTGTAATAATAATGAAGCTTCACGTCGGACAGATTGATGGCAGTGGTACCGGTGTTCTTCAGCTTTATCCGTGGGTTTAACGAATTGCTCGTTGCCGTAACAGGAGAATTGTACTGCTGCACTGTGATAGAACCACTTCCGGTAGAGGAGGTATCGACCACGGAGACCGCAAGATTCGCACTTGCTCCTGTGCTAAAGTTGAAAGTCAGTGTCGTTGTTCCCACCGGTTGGGCAGCCAGATAAGCCTTCTGGATCGTCACTGTCGTGCCTGATACGGTGTAGTCCGTACCAGCAACTAGGGCAGTCGTGCCATTATTAATGCCGATGAGTGTGTTATCGTTCAGCGTCAAGGTCACCGGAATGTCGGTCTGATTCGCGGTTTGCTTGTCAAAGGTAGCGGTCGTCGGACTGATCGTCGAGTTAATAACCGACGAATCGTTCACAGCAACGGATAGCGTAGCAGATGAACCGGCGTTAAACTGGAAAGTGAGGTTGACCGTGCCGATTGGCTGCTGCGCGAGATAGCTCTTGTGTAGAGTGACCGTGTTACCCGAAACGGTATAGTCCGTGTCCACAACCAGAGATGTCGTACCGTTCTTAATGTCGGTGAGCGTGTTGCCGTTCAACGTTAGGGTCACCGGAATATCAGCTTGATTTGCGGTTTTCTTATCAAAGGCAGCAGTCGTTGGATTAATGGTCGAATTGGTGCTATTTCCGGTTGCGAATGCGGCAATGAATACCAACCCTGAATTCCAATAAACGGTATGTTCATTTGTAGTCCATTCTTGGAAGTTATCGGTATAGTTCTTGGCTGCAAATCTTGATATCTGGTTTCCTACAGTTATGTCATTGGAGTATTTATTCGGTCCTCCGACCAGATATCCCTTAGGTACACCAGGTAAACCATCCGTTCTATACATGATGCTGAACGGATATTTCACGCTGTTATCGCCGTAACCTGATACAAAAGATACGCCTACCGGGTTCTGCCCCAGAATCCAGTCTAACTGGCTATTGTTAATCTCATTAATGATAGCGCGGTTGCTCTCAAAAGTTCCCAGCAATTTCGTACCGATGATCATTTCCATCGGTGTGTCCGCAACCTGCATGGTGATTCCCCAATAGTAGTTACCATCTTTTATGATGCTTTTCCAAGGGCTGTCGTTGTATCTGCTCACTTTATCATTGAACCATTGCTGGAATTTATCCGAATACCAGCTTAAGACTCCAGAGTCCGGATTAGCGGCTTTCAGATAGCTGAAGAAGCCTGTATTCCAGGTGTTTGCCCAACCACTGGCGAAATCAAGGGTATCCTCAAAAAATATTCCCATATCAGTGTAATTCGCCAGGAAATAATCGTTGTATTCGGCATCGCCGGTTGATCGGTACAGGGAGCCTGCAGCCCACAGACGATTCGAAGCGTCATCCGTCACATCGTAAGGCCATCTGCCCGTGTTAGGCGTCCGAATATTTTCCGGATGTGCTTCCAGGTACCCCCATGCGTCTATTGCCGCATCCAAGCAACTTTGGGCAAAAGCCGGATCAATATTCTGATACATTAAGTAGGCATGTGCCAATACACCGGCTGCGGTAGCTGTATCGGCGGTCGTTTTGATATCAGTACGCGAGCTTACCGTATCCTTATCGATAATTTCTCTGTCTACCATATTGTCGTCATCCTGAAAGGTCACTCGAGCATAGAAACCGCCAGTTGCAGCATCCTGCATTTTGAGCATCCATTCAAGTTCCCATCTTGCCTCATCCAGGATGTCGGGAATGCCGTTTCCGCTCTCAGGAATATTAAATTGATTGTCCGTAAATTTCTCCGGCATCATTTCATAGGCCCAGAAGAGATCCGACAAGGCTTTGGCTCCTGCGTTAACGTACTTGCCTTTATCGCCCGCATCGTACCATCCCTTGGAAACATCTTTTTTGATGGAAGGATTGGACATTAAAGGCACTGCGGTGTCAGGAGTAAAATCTGTTCTTTGATAATTTTGAGTGTATGGGCTGGTAATATTAATCCCGGTTCTCTGGTAATAGAAGTATCTCGTTACGTCATTTAAAAAGGGTTCATAGATTTCGTTAGCTTCGCTGATAGTGAACTTGGGCGAATTCTGAAGACCCTGAACTGAAACATAATATTTTCCCGGAATCGTTAAATTTGTGAAATCGGCGGTAAAAATACGCTCCCCGCTGTCAATAGCATCATAATTCTTGGTGAGTACAAGCGTTCCGGAGTAAGCTGTGGAATTATTTGTGGCGTTAATAACGTTAAACGGAGTACCTGCATCGACCGTGAGCACATCCTCAAAACCGGTTACGAGCGCTTGCTTTACTCCATCTACGGGATAACCTAATTGATTGACCTTGATGGGTGCGTACTCTTTTTCCTTATCGGGAGACGTAACCCTAATGTCATTAAGCCAGACTTTTAAAGGTTGAAAACCATTATTCTTGATGGATAATGCATCTATGGAAGATACATCAATTCCTTGGGAGACCTGAATTAGATCCTTTAACGGGATCTTCACATGGGTCCAACCTGTAGTAATGCTGACGTAGTTGTTAATGTTTACTGTAGTGGTAATTTCATTGCCGGCAGCTCTTTCGAATACCCGGTCTTTGAAGCCCAGTAAAAAGGACTCTCCACCCGCATTTCCTTTGATATTAAACTCAAGGAATCCATTTGGATGATAAGAGGTAAAGTCATACGCTTTCCAGCCGGCAACCGTAATTAAAGCGTTGTACCAGGAAGGACTGGTAGGCGTCTTCGCATTCAACAATAATGAAGGCAATCCATTGTACATTGCTGTAGAATCTATGGGCAGCTTGCTGTTCTCCGTCTCCAATCCAAACCCGCTATCTCCTGCCCAGCCATCGGATATATTACTGAATATTTGGTAATCTAGTAAGTCTCTCCATCCTGCAGGCGCTTCGGGGGTTGCCGCATTAGTCTTGATCGGATTTGAAAAAAAGATAGTCACAAACATAGTTAATGCCAGAAACACGCTTACTTTTTTCCTCATTACCTCTCCTCCTAAAAAGTTTTGTGAGCATAAAATTGCTTCGCTCCGCTTCAAACAAAACTCAGTTCGAAAGTTTACACTTAGTTGTGAGAGTTACTCTATGATTAGCTTCGTATACCATCACCTCTTTTTATTGAAAACGCTTTCTAATAAAATCATTTTAATTCAATAAGTTAATCCTGTTATATAGAAGAAATAAAGGAACATAGAAGAAAACAAGCCACAATATTATGGCTTGTTTTCCATGTACCAATTATTTACTTCTCTCGTGATTACGTCGCCGCCATTCTTGTAAAATTGGGCTACGAACTCATCAAAGTAGGAGAGCGGCTTCTCGCTATAAATGATGCTCAGATAACTCTCCGTTGCGAGTTTCTGCAGGAACACTCCGTGTTTCTCCATCCCGTCCGTTAAAGGTCCGTGGTACCGGTTCGGGATTTCGAGTCCCTGCTCGGCAATCGCTACCCCAGCCGCCGTAAGTTGAGCCGAATTCAAACCTTTAATGGCTTGTTCGATCGGCGTCGTCACTATGGCTTCCGAATTTTCAGATAATTTTCTGATTGCATCCGCATTCATATAAGGCAAGGCTGGAGCGCCACCTGTCAGCGGATAGAGCATCCAGCGCATATCCATTGAAGACCCGTCCGCAAGCGGCCACTTATCATTCGGCACGCCTTCAGTCGCAAAATTGACAGTAATGACCTTGTCGTTCATGATCACATAATCGTAACCTTCGTGAAACCCTTGTGCGAATCGGGGATCGAAGTACGGATCATCCGGTCCGAAATTTTTGGCAAGCAACTTGTTATAATAAGCGAACCAGGCTTCCATATTCGTGAAATCCTTGCTGAACACCGTATAGATACCGTACAACGGCTTTTGTGCCTTGCCCTTTAACCCATCCGGTCCGGCAGGAAGGGAATAAGCCTCCCAATCCGCTTCCGGGTCGACCTTCACTGTATCGCCGAGCGGCCAGGCTCCCATCCAAAACGGGCCGAACATGACACCAGCCATTCCGTTAACCGCCAGTTCGGACGCTTGGCTCGGGTCCTGCATGCCTGCATCTCTGTCCATGTAGCCCTTCGCCATCCAGGACGCCATCGTTTCCAGGTATTTCTTAGCATCCGGATGTACGGCGCCAAACATCAAGCTGCCCTTCTCGTCCTCATTCCAGAACAGTTTGATGTCAGACGTGCTAATCATCTGCCTTGAAAAAGCTCCGCCGATCGCATCTGTCTGCCCCATCCAGCTCCAGGGACCTTCCTTTAGCGGAACCGCCAGACCAACTTCGTCATCTTCGCCATTCCCATTAGGATCTTGTTCAGAAAATGCCTTCAGCACGTTCTCCAACTCACTTATCGTCGTAGGCGGGTTCAGCGACAGTTTCTCAAGCCAATCCTTACGGATCCACATGACCGTTCCCTCATCTCCTGCACTAAAACGGGGAAGTCCATATATCTTGCCGTCTTTGGTCACTTCTGCCATAGTATAAGCGTACTTCTCGAGCGCTTCTTTTAGCTTAGGATGCGCATACTTCTCGATGGCATCATCCAGCGGAAGCAGCTTGTCGGCTTTCAGCAGATACTTCAGGATGTCTCCTTCAGCGCTAAGGGTGTCCGGCAGCTTGCCATTCACAGCCAGCGCCAGCCGAATTTTGGTATCTGCATCCTCGAACTTGCTGACAATCCAATCAAACTTCGTGACGATTCCCAGATTATCTTCCATCCAGCGGGTATGCACGTTGTCTGTAAGGCTCTCATCTGGCTTGAATGCGTTAGGCCGATTCTCGTCCACGATTCCTGTTGTGATGGTTATAGGCGGATCGTATTTAAAATCCCATACCGGCTTCGTTTCCCCATTGGATGTACTGTTCTGTGCCGTTTTCCCTGTGTTACTTAAACAGCCGGAAACTAGCAGTACTCCGCTCAGAACTGCCCATAGAAATCTGGCCTTTCTTTTTTGCTTCTTCACCGGCCCAATCACTCCATTCCCGATCGGTATCTATCCCTGAATTCCTGCGGCGTCACCTGATAATAGTCACGGAATTTCCGAATAAACCAGTTGGTATTGGGATAGCCAATACTTTCACCAATATGGTAGATTTTATTATTTGTATGCTTGAGCACCTCGCAGGCTTTGAGCATACGCTGCTCGTAAATATATTGGGATACGGTAGTGCCTGTACACTGCTTAAAGATTTTTGACAGATGGTTAGGATGTACGAAGACGCGTTTGGCCAGCAAAGTAAGTGACAAGTCCTTGTCCAGCTCTTTCTGGATGTAGAGTTGCGTCTTCCGGATGATCACCTGGCTGTGATCCTCGGTCTCCTCCCCTAGCTTATCGCGAAGTGTGCGTAGTAAGTCGAGCGCCCAGCTTTCCAGCTGCGACGCGTGCAGCATCGCTTTTCCTTTAACGAAAGCCGATTGCTCAGGAGTGAGCATTTGGGCCAGCGTCCTGCCGCTGCGATTCGCGATATACTGGAAGGCATTGGAGAGAAAGAAAAAGACATCGCGCATGAGGTAAGGCGAACCCGTATGCATTAGCGGTGACACAAACGCTCGGATCTTAACTTCCGCCGCTTCCCATTGCTCCGTTTCCAAAAGATGTGTCAGCAGAGGCGTTTCATAGAGCTTGCGCATAAGACGCGCTTCCTCTTCATTCCGCTCTGGCACCTGCCCACCCGAAAAACCGTCACTATCCAATCGTGATTTAGCTGTCATATAACTAGCTTGCAGTCCTTCCGGGAATAAGCAGTCGGTTTCCCCTACAGAAATTTCACCTTTAAGCAAACCCTGTACTTCTTGCTTTAATCGCTCTATCCGCTCAAGCACCCATTCCGGATCGGGTGGTGCTCCTGACAGGTCGTATACCAGAGCGAGCAGGTTTCCTTCATCATCCGCCGCCGACCAGCAGTCATAGCGGTCCATCAGCAATTCTTCCAGCATGTTTGTTACCGCGAACCGGATCAGTGACTGCGAATAGAGGTCTTGTCCATCGAAGGGGGAACCCAATCGGACCAGGCACATCGAGACATGACCTGGTATCGGAAGAGGGAGGTCAAACAGCTTTAACTTCTCTGCAAGCGCCTTGCTATTCAGATTTCCGCTGAGCACTTTGAGCAACAACCCTGCTTTCAGTTCTGCACTATTGTCTCGGTAGATACGGAAGCCCTGTTCGATTGATCGCTCCTGCTCAAGCTGCTTAATGATCCGGCCCATTGCCGTAAGTAGCTGCTCGTCCTTCGCGGGCTTCATCAGGTAATCGAGCGCTTGCAGCTCAATCGCTTTTCGGGCGTAATCGAAGTCCGCATAACCTGTGAGGAGCAGGCACTTCAGCCCTGGAATACGAAGCCTGGCCTGTTCGATCAGTTCCAGACCGTTCATGCGGGGCATACGGATATCCGTCATAAGGATGTCAATGGGGAAGGTGTCTATCAGAGCAAGTGCCTCGCTCGCGCTGTAAGCCTTCCAAACGCGGGAGATACCAAGTGTCGCCCATGGAATTGTATCTGCCAGACTGTCCGCATAATGTTTCTCGTCATCAACTACAAGCAGGCTATTCATTGCTCTTCCTCCTTCGTTTCGTCTTTCATCCCAAGTCTCCAAATCAGCCTCACGTTTAGCCCCCCCAGTCTGGACGGGCAAAACTCAATTTGAGCGTCTGAACCGAAGTTGCCTTGCAGTCTTTGATATACGTTCCAAAGACCGCAGCCTGCATATTCGCTGGCCGGAATATGAAGCTCCATTTGCAGTTGGTCCATCCGTTCTTTATTTAATCCTTTTCCGTTATCCTCCACTTCCAAGTGCAATTGGTCTTCATTGACGTAAACTCTAATTTCAACCCGGCCTGGATATTCGACGTTCTCAAGTCCATGCACGATCGCATTCTCCACGATCGGTTGGATAAGAAGCCGGGGAATTCGCAGCTCCGCCAACTCTTCAGGCAGTTCGATGCTGTAGGACAGCGTCTCATTGCGAAGCCGAAGAATCTCGAGGTGAATGCGCACGAACGCCAGTTCTTCCCCCAGGCTGACTCCTTGATTATCCATTCGCGTCGTATACCGGTAATAGTCGGCCAGATGATACGCCATGTCTATGACAGCCCGATTCTTTCCCATCTTGGTCATATTAATGATGAAACCTAAACAATTGTACAGAAAATGAGGATGAATCTGTGCTTGTAGCTGTTTTAGCGTAGCATCGCGCGCAAGGATACGCGATTGTAGGACATTCTCGATGAGATCTTGGATCTGCGTCGCCATCTCGTTAAAGTTCTGCATCAGGAACGTGAATTCATTGTTTGATTTCTTCGGCAGGCGGTAGGCGTAATCGCCTTCCTTAATCCGCTGCACCGCACGCACAAGTTGAAAGATAGGCCGATGTACGTTCCAGTACAAGGCAGACGCGGCGGTAATACAGGATAGGAGCAAAATAATCGAAGAAGCTCCAAACAATAACCGCTGTTGCTTGATAGGTCCGATAATCTGGTTAAGTGGAACAGAATCGACGAGATGCCACTCAAGAATATTGGAATAATAATAGGTAATCAGATAAGGCCTGCCGTCGAAGGAATGAATTAAAAAACTTGAATCCCGGCTATTGATCCTGTCGCCTAATTCCGTGATAATTTGGTCCATCTTGGGCCCATCTGCGGACCGGCTGGCGATGATGGCATGTCCTTCTTTGTAAAAAAACGGGTTGTCAGAGTGACCAGATTTGTAGGTATCAAGCAAATTTTCGAAGCTCCACTTGTAGAGGTTAATGCGAACGGCAACATCCAGATCGTCCGGACGGGCTGGTTTGTAACCCGTAGTGACATAAGTTCGAGTAAAACCGGAGCCAATCTCCAAATCTTCGCTGTAGCTCCACCCTAGCGAAAATCGGCTTTCAAACTCTTGAAGGTCATATTCATAGGAGGGGGAAGAAGAAATACTATCGTCTCGTTGCGGGAAATAGACGGTTACGTCATTGCGCCAGTTGCCCGATGCGCTGGCCAGCGACAGCTTCTCTTGGATCAGCAGCCTTGTTTTCATTAGGGAATAATCGCTCATGTTGAGGTTGTAAAGGTACTCCAGCACGTTCGTGTCAACGAGCATAGGTGCGGAGACTAAGTCGAACTTCTCAATGCTGGCATCCAGTTGTGCCACGAAAAGCTCCATCCGGTTCAGGCTGGCTTTGATAAGCTCCTCCTGTATGACGTTGATGCTCTTAGAGGTAGAATAATAGTACAGCGCCACAACCGGAGTTAGCAGAATCAGCAATAACACTAACATTTTCTGAAAAATATTAAATTTGATCCGCATGGGATTTCCATCCTTGTTTTGTAATTACACCTCAACCTGTATTTTACAATGGATAGAAAGCGTTTTCTATACAAATTCTTTGCGTTTCAACAAATTAAAATAACCTCATTCCCAATGAACTCTACTTAGGAATGAGGCTTCGTTAAAATTTAAAGGCATTATCAACCGTTATTTTAGGACTCCCCAAAAAGAATCTCCGCATTAAATATCTAGCGATCCTGCTATTTCCCATCAGTTTCATGCACGCTAGCGAGAAGTTTTTAATCCCTTTAGGGGATTTAACGATCATGCTGATTATCAACTGTTGAGCAAAATGCACTAAACGAATTTCCCGATTACGAATGGACTGCAAACGATCTAAACGCTTGTATTCATGATTTGGCTCTAATTTTGATGTAACAATAAGTTCAGCTGTGACCAGCGCTGTTTCAAAAGCCAAGGACAATCCGATAGCTCCGAGTGGAGAAGAACAATGTGCAGCATCACCGATTAGAATACAACCCTTATCATGCCAATTGTCCACCATAAAAGTCTCTGATTGGATAGAAACGAACGATTTGAAATCACTGATTTTTTCAATGTCTTCTTCAAGCTCAGGAAAGGCCTTTATGAATTCAAGCTTTAATGGTTCGATGCCTTTTCTTTTTATGGTATTCCATTGGTCTTTCTTCATTGTAAAACCTATTTGCACACAATCAGAGGAATAAGGAAGTCCTATGAAGTTACTATTTGTCCATCTACTAAGGCGTTTACCCCGACTGTTCGATTTGCACTTTTAATAGTTGAAGTGACCTTAGCGTTAAAAACGAGCACAAAATTAGTATAATCCTTTGCTAGATCATAAAGAAAAGTTAACAGGACGGATTGTTTTATTTTAATTGCGTAAGGTCCCTCTGGCATTTCCTTTTTATAATCAATTTGAGTGATATATTTTTTATTATTCCATATTTCGGCATTAAATAATTTTATATGCTCATACTTTTCAAGACGCTGTTCCAGGTTCAGCTCTTTCATGAGCCTTACAAATCGAGGCTGGAGAACTTCTCCTCTAAACTTGCGATTAAAGCTTGTTTGACTTTCCAGTACAGTAACTCTAATTCCGTTTTTGGCTAACAGCAGCCCTAGAAAGAGACCTGAAGGTCCACCACCAACAATGCAAATCTCCGTTTCTTTAATCATTCCTATCACTCTGTGGGTAAAGAAGCAGCCCGTTCATTTTTCACTACTGGAACCCTAGCCGATAATCTAAGAAAAAGAGAGATTAAAAAACCTAATAAAAGAATAGAACCTAATATAGTAAAGGATAACGAATAATTTTCTGTTTTTAATAATTTCAAAGCTAATATCGGGCCTGTGCTAGCACCTAGGAATAGAATAAATGCATTGAATGAAATAGCAGACCCTCTTGCATTTCCCCCTAATTGACTGACGATTGAGATGATAACGGGAGTTACCAGCGCGATACCAGCCACAAATACAACGCTCATTAGGACAAGAAATGGCAGGTTCGTGCTAAAACCTAGAGCAAGCAACCCAATTGCAGCTAAAGCTAAGCCTCCCCTTAGAACAGCGGCCATTCCCAGTTTTTGAGCAATTCTTCCGGAAAAGGGTGATAAAAGCATCCCCGCGATTCCAAATGCACGAATATAAAGGATATCCTGTGAGGAAAGTCCAAACTTAGCTGAGCTTAAATAACTTCCCAAAACAGTGTACATGCCAACTAAAGTTAATAGAAGCATAAAGGTTATCGCAAAAGCCAAAAGCAATTGTGATTGTTTTAGCAGAAATGTCATTTGTTTAAACTTCCGCAGAACATTTTCTTTCGGTCTTAGCATTTCATCTTTAGGAAGGAACCTCATTACAATCACTGAAGTAATACCATACACAATCCCCAAAATAAAGAAAATAGCACGCCAGCCAAGAGCTTCGTTAACAATCCCACTAAAAACCTGGCCTACTATGCCTGCCATTAACAGTCCTGAGCTTATAAATCCAACGGCTGTTAATCTTTTAAGAGGCGGGAACATTTCCCCTGCATACACTAGCGCAATAGGTGCAAATGCAGCAGCCACTAGGCCTTGCACTCCTCTGAGCATAATAAGCCCGTAAAAACTATCCACAAATCCTAGCGCAAGCGTAACTACGGTTAACCCAATAATGCTAGCTACTAAAAATACTTTACGTCCATACCTGTCTGAGAAAGGTCCATACAAAAGACAGCCCAGAGCATAACAAAGAGAAAATGAACTCCCAATCCAAGCCGCCTCACTCGGGCTAATCTGGAAGGCATGCGAAAACACTTCGGATAATGGAATTGTAATATACATGCTAGTTAGAATAACTAAACCACACCAAAATAAAATAATCGTCATTAATGAATAGTTCTTATTGTAATTCTGAACGTCTATCGTCTGATTCATAAAGTGAATATCCCCCGGTTTACTATTAATTTGCAACAGTGATGCCTTCCAAGACATGGATCAACAAATCCTTTATGTAATCCGCATCCGGAATTTTTTTATAGATGAGAATTTGAAAGTAAATGGGACCATAAAGCAGATCTAAAGTTATATCCAGGTTAATTGTTGACTTCAATTCTCCCTTATCTATGGCTGCTTGGAGTAATTGTTTGGCTTCATTTCTTTTAGTCATTAAAAACAATACGTAAAAATCTTTCGCGATTTCTTCGCTCTCTGTAACTATAGTTAAAGTGGATTTCCCGATTTTGCTATTGAGGATACGAGCTAAAGCTTCAAGCTGTTGTTTAAAGTTAACCTCAATGGATTTATTGCTATCAAATTCAAACTCTGATTCTACGGTCATTAGAAAAGCGTCCAATACAAGCCGTGCTTTATTTTCCCACCATCTATAGATGGTTGTTTTGCCAACTCTAGCTTGTGCTGCAATAGCCTCAATCGTTAATGATGAATAACTGTTAGATTCCAACATTTCTAGAGTTGCAGTAAGAATCTCCTTTTTACTTCGAGGTTCTTTGTTTTTCACGTTCAATTTCATTTCACCTCCTAGATGTTATTTATTAAAAGTATGTAATTATAGAACGATACGTATCGTTTCATTTGTTACATTATCTTATATCATTTTCATCAAATTTAAAATAGCTAATTTGAGAATTATTATTTTCTGGATTTAGGCATGCGTTAGATGACTAAACATAACTTGTGCATACAAAAACTAACGCTTCGGAATGGTCCGAAGCGTTAGTTTTTGTGGATATTTGCAATTTAGGATTTGATGACTAGTTTATCAACTATAAACATAATAAAAATAATAACAAAAATAATTACGATAATTATACCTACTGGTGATTCGAAAAAAATGAGCATGAAATAAAGTAATATCGTCTCCCAAAATGACCAGTCAAAATCAACCATAGGTTCCACCTTTCTGATAATCTTGGCGAAGTGATTAAACCTTCCTGTTCGTGGGACTTGTCCCGAGTGTTATGCTTGTAAGCGTTCCTATTCTATCTTATCAAGAGTCCCAGGCCACTCATTACATAAGGACGAACAATGTCCACAAGTAAATCGGTCTGATCAGCCTCCCCCTCAATTAACCAAGTAAATGCAGCGCCATAGATCGCTGAACCTGTCATTGCTGAAATGATCTTTGTATGTTGGCGGTCTGCGATATCATAATTAATCCCCTTCAAAAATATGTTTTCAATGATTTGCTGCAGCATATTTTTTACTTTCTCATCCACCAGCTTAGCAATAGATTTGGAATCCATTCTGCATTTCTGATAAAAATCAACGATGTACTGATGAGTCAACAAGATCAACTGGTTACATATTTCATCTGAAAACTCCCGTGCATTCATTACTTGTTCAGGAATCATCTGATGAAAAGAATGTTCTGTAAATTCATCGAGTAAAGCATATTTATCTTCATAATGGGCATAAAAAGTAGCCCGGTTTATCGTAGCTTTCTGTGAGATATCTTTTATTGTCATTGAATCAAATCCTTTAGTCTGTAAAAGATTTCTGAAAGCTTCTCTTATTAACAGGCGAGTCCGTATTACTCTCGGATCTTCTTGATGTACCATCTGAGTCTCCCCTTTCTAAAACATCAATTATCGGAATGTGTTGTCTATGCAACTCTTTTCTTACAATGACGGTTGTAAGCATAATCTTGTCATACTATTATCTTATCAAACAGATGTTGCTTAAACAATCAGTGACTAGTTATTCGGAAGGAATGATAATAGTGAACATAAAACAAAATAGACTTCTAATATTTGGCGCTGGCGTAATTGGCAGTTTATACGCTCTTAGATTTGCACAATCGGGGTTTGACGTCACTTTACTGGCTCGAGGAAAAAGGCTGGATGAACTTAAGCGGAAGGGTTTGAGATACAACGACAACGGTACGATAAAGCAACTATCCATTAAGACGGTCGAAAAGCTTGTAGATGATGACATCTATGATTTTATCTTTGTTCCTGTACGATATGATCAGGCAGAATCTGCCCTGTCTGCGATCAAAAATAATCAGAGCAAAACAATAATTACACTGACCAACACTATTGGTTATAATCCCTGGCTTGAAATCGTGGGTGATCGGTTACTTCCAGGATTCCCTGGTGCAGGTGGAGACATTAAAGAGGATATTTTATACGCTCAATTTGGTTCCAAAACTTATTTTGGTGAAATAAATGGACAAACGACCGAAAGAGTTAAGCAGCTTGCTTTGATATTCGAAACAGCTGAAATGCAGTATGAAATACAAAAAGATATTCAAGCATTTCATGTTTCACATGCTGCACTCGCTGCAGTCAACAAGCATTTTTATACGAGTGAAGGAATGGTAGATATTGAGACAGCAATAAGCGAAAGCATTCTTAGCAAAGTAGCTACAGATATCAAACAAAATCTTTACTTGGTAGAGCAAGCTGGAATCTCTGTAATCCCGACTGAAACGAAGTCAATGGGAGAACTGATGGAAGAAGAGATTATATCCCGGTATCGGCAGATGCTGAGTGATGAGTTTATCATTGATGTTAAGTTTGGAAACCAAGCTGTCAGCAGAAAAGCAGAAATAATATTATTGGATGAAATGTTTCATGAGAAGTTTTCGATTTGATCCAAGCAAATTTTTTCCATAAAAGTTATCAAATGAGTTCACACCCCATATTACTTAATACTAAAACAATGTAATATGGAGGTGTTAGATTGCCACTGAATCAAGATCAGCAGATCTTTCAACAAAGCACAACAACTCAAAGCTGGGGAAATATCCAGGGACAGACCTTAGTTGCAGGCCAGGGTAGCTTGAGAAGAGGAATGAACTATAAGTTAGGCGCTCAGGCTATGGCACAAATCAATAATTTATTAAATAAATGGGCTGAATTAAAAATATTGGGGAGTGCCGAAGTTTCGCTTCTTCTCCAAGTACAGATACAAACGCCCCTGGATCTATTCGACGAAGCCGGGCTAGCTGGTCGACTTCAAGCCGTTCTTAAAGCGGCGGTAGCGGCTGGATTAAGCATGAATATGACAGTTAAAGAGTTATTGAAAATCCTGAAGAATAAACCGTCAGGAAATGGTTTATCCGGTGAATTGATTGAGCTATTGTTAGAAGAATCAGAGCTCGAAGGTTATTTGTACGCCCAATTTGCGGTTGGTTTTATGGCGTATGCCAATTTTGTTATGCTTGGTAATTTACATAAGACAGCTACTCTAGGGGAATCTGGATTCCAATTTGTCTATGAGGCGGGAATGGGATTTATTGCGGGGGGTGGCTATAGAGGTGGCATCAATTTTAAATTCCCCGATCCTGCAAAACTGGTCAATCGTTATGGGGACCGCTTAATTGAGGGCATTGTTAATAAAGCTATTGACACACAGCAGGAACAAGCATTAATGCTCGGTACTATGCTAAGGATAGGAGTGAAATCAGCCTATGAGGTCAGTAGACAATTAAATGAAGGTACCGGGAGCAATAACGAAAAACTAGCGCAAACCGTTCTTACATTTATTGGCGGACAGTTCCAATCGTTGTTCTTCTTGACTATGAATGTGTTCTTTAAGGAAGAGATCCTTCGTTTAATTGGCCTTGCTTCTTTACCAGCTGAACAAACCACAGAAGTCATTCAAACCCTGAAAGGCTTTAATTCTTTTCAGTTAGTACCGGATAACCATGCAATTTTTGTTCGTTTAGACTCATTATCAGCATTAATTCAAAACGAGCAGCTTAAGAAGGAGTTTGACCGAAGTATTTCTGCTTTGTGGGTATCAGCTTTGTTGCTCCCCTTTGCAGTGCAAGCGGCAGATAAAGCAACCATGCCTACTTTTACGGCACAATTGTCTTACCAACCTCCTCCCGCTGTCAAAAGTGCAATTAATACAGATTTGAACCATCCGTCTGACACAAATTTGAACCATGAGGATCTTCTTTCATTTCTACTTGATAAACCTTTGACGCTTACCATACAACATGTAGATAGCGTTCGGGAGATAGCAGCAATTCTCAAACCTGCCGTTTCAGGAACTGCCCAAGATGCAATGAAGTTCTTATTCAGTCCCTCATTTCCTTCGACTACAGGGGAAAACTCTTTTAGATCAACACTTGGAGCCATAAATCAAGCTTTCGATCATTACGTGGATACGGAAATAAGTGCCAGAAAAACTGCAATCTCGAACACTTTGGCTGGCGAGGAAGAGATTAAGATTCTATTTGAGCAAGCCCTGATTCCCTGCATACAACTGACTTCTGATGTTCTAATTCCAGAGATCGTTAATGGATTTCAAAATTTTGACATAAAAACTATGCAAGAAGCATTATCCAGCGTATTACTCACAATGCTTGGAAGAAGCGTTATTCATGTCATGGACGGAATTCAGACTTCAGTTAATAAACAAATCGAGGGTCTTCTTCGCGAAGCTGCTGGTCAGGCTGCAAATGTTCTTGGACCACTTGGAGCTCAAGATATTTTAAAGAAACCGTTGGAGGCAGCTGTTAAAATTATTGCGGAAATGGTAGCGCCTTTGACACCTGAAGCACAAGAACAACTTTTTGAGAATGCTCTAAACATATTTACTCCAATAAAAGGTAACGCCGTGGACTTCGCCAACCATTTGCAAAGCGATCCGATGTGGATGCCTCAAATGGCTGAAATAGAAGCAATAGCCAAAATTTTGATAAATCATTTAACTGATCATATGATTCAATTCGCTCTAAAACTGATTCCAGCGTTGTTTCAAGCCTTGATCGATGAACTACTCGCCATAATCGAACACTGGCTAAATGAAATAGCCAAGATATTAAATACTATTACCGATTTCATAATTAAGCTGATGCAAGAAAAACTAATGAAAGAACTGATTGATCCGGTAATGGAAATTGCTGAAAAAGCCGCTGACGTATTAACGTTTAACATTTTTTCTCTAATCGGTGCCGGTAAAGTAAAAGATGAATTTTTCAAAGGGTTAAGAGGAGCAGTCGAAGCTATAATTCAAGAAGCAATCATCCCTCCTGTTGTTATGACAGTGAAAGAAATCAAGTTCAATCCTCGTAAGCTCGTGGATCTTTGCCGTGACGCTTCCAACTTTACTTTTACTAAATTTTCTGAGATTTTTAACGATTATATTTTTGGGGAGATCCAGAATCAACTTGAAAAAGGTTTAAATATGAAAAATTTCAAATTGGATATTAAAGTGCCGGTTTCTTTTTCGATTGACTTACCATGGCCTTTAGGGTCACAATCCTTATCTCATACGTTTAGACTTACAGATGTCCTCATTCCGTCATCAATCGTTTTAGACATTGTAATGAATTTAATACGTAACAATCTAAAATTAGGAGGAACATCGGAGTATCTTTTCCAAATGGTTGTAACAACTATCGATAATTTCAAAAAAGTAGATCAATATAAATTGGATATGGCAGAAGCTTTGAAAAAGTATAGTAATTAAAGGAATATCTTTTAATTTTTCAACTTCGAAATGCTGCCTATTTGAAACCTTCTTCGCATTGTTGTATCTTTCAAACTAGCACCATCTATCGGACATAGATGACGCTAAATGCAGTATTATTGCACTTTTGGTAGGCTAACGGTCTTCATAGCCACTATTTGCATGAAATATACCACATATGAACCTCTTTATAAGCAATAGCGTCACTGGAGTCTGAAATGTTGTTCACAAGGCTGAAAATCAGAAAATAGTGTCATCTGAGTCCGAAACCCTCAGAGGCTCAGATAACGATGACACTGTTGAAGCTGGCGGCTACCAATAAACTAAAAGCAGCAAAAAACTAAGAGCAGCGAATCTCTCTTCATTAAGAGAATCGCTGCTCTTCAGTTTTTTACGATGCGACAGTCTGTTTTACTCAAGTGGAGAACGTAGTTTTCACTGTAGCCCCATTGGACTATTCATCCATATGAAATTTGACAGGTAACCTTAGCAATCGCCTGCCTCTGCCTATTGGATCAGCTCAAGAAGTTCTGCAACATTCGCCTTGTACTGTGGCTTGAAATCATCTGATTTCATATAACCGCAAGACTGAATAAGAACTGTCTGCCTTCCGGCGTATCGCTAACCTTATCAGCATCCAATGCGCATATCAGCAGGTTGCCTGCTCCTACACTGCATTCCACTAGGAAACTCAGCTTATGATTGCGTTCAAAATTATCGATAGTCTGCACAACGGGATTCCAATCGCGGTCAGCTGCATCCATGATGAGCGATTTCGAATTCTCAACAATACTCCACCAGGGATAGGTAGAATATTCCTCGCTCGGGAACTCACGAAGCACCGGGTGCTTGTTATCAATCAACAGCCCCATAGTACCAATGGGTACTGGCCGGTTCATGCTCTCTGAGATCGAGCGGAACATTGGATAACACCAGAAATCTGTGCAGTAATAACCTTCAACGGCATTTTGGAGAGATTCCGGTTTCGGCATAAGCAGCACATTCTCACCTTGCTCCAGCAATGCAAGCGCATCATCAGACAGCTTGTCGAAGACATGGACACCTTCCAGCATGTTGCCACTCTTCACTGGATAAATCCACAGGTCGTAACTCTTACGGATATCTGTTCCCTGTATGGAGAGGGACAATACGATAGTACTCATACGGTCAACTTCAGGTAGTTTTATTGCCAGATCGCAGATATCGATATAATTCGTTCCTGCAGGTACGTCCACCTCGGTTGAACCTGCGGCGAGTATACCATTATCCGCGGTAAGCTCCCAATGCAGTTCAAATGCACTCGGCATACCACTGCGGAAACAGCTCAGTTCAACATGGGCATCGAACGATTCACCAGAGACATAGTTATACTTAGGGAATCTTGCCAACAGAACGGCATCATTACAAAAAGTTCGCCAGTCCTCCGGACTTATCATTCCTTTGGAATCCATAAAGGCGTCGAGGACACCCACCAGCGCCGTTCCCTGGCCACTGAAATCCTGCAAATCAAGCAGTTGGAAGCCCGCAAGCCGCCGGGAGCGGAATGCCGCCTCAAGTTCCTCTTTGTAGCAAGCTACTGCCAGTTGCCCCGAGGATTCAAAATATTTGGCGGCCAAATGACCCAGCCCTTTACTTTCCAGTCGTTCACGGAAAATTTTGAAATTCTCAGCTTTGAGCGGACCGTTGTATTTATCGATTTCCTCATAATTAGGATAGGTAGCATACTGTCCGATCTCATGCGAGATTACCGGAATGTGCGGTATCCATTCTGCGGAAGCGTCTCCAGCCTTCACCGTCTTGGCTTCCGTACCATACTGGATCTGGATCTCGCCGCCAGCGGCAGCTTCCATCCCCTCTCCGTTGAAGAAATCCTGAGGGACGATCTGATCGTCATAGTCTTTCATCGTGCCTGGCAGATCGATCTGGACATGACCTAATGGAGCATCACACATCGCATAGGAGCCTCTGAACAGCCGATCTCTGGAGAAGCGCACGCCGCTGAAGAAATCGTCATGTTCCAGAATTTCTGGCACCCATTGGTGGTTATTGGACCCCTGTGTATAGAGAATCCGGTTATCAAATGCTTTATAGTCCTTTAGGAAGGAATCAATCTTGGCTTTGCTGCCCCATAGCTCGTTGCCAAGCGACATCATCACGAAGGAGGGGTGATTGCCAAAAGCCTGAAGAATGGCATAGCCTTCGCTGATCAGATAGTCCTGCTCCGCCTGATTATGGCCCTCGTCGGTTTCTTCTGTGATTGTTCCCCAGAATGGAAGCTCTGGTTGCATGTAGATACCGAGCATATCCGCTGCGGTGAAAGCAGCTTCCGGCGGACAGCAGGTATGAAAGCGATAATGATTGATGCCGTAAGACTTGGAGATGCCCAGGATTCTTACCCATTCCTCGACGTCAGTCGGGGCATAACCGGTTAGCGGGAAGATCAGGCCGTCATGTTTGCCGCGGAGGAAGGTTTTTTCTCCGTTGATTGTAAACTTATCGCCCTCTGCCCGGAATTCCTTCAATCCAAAAACGAGCTCCTGTCGGTCCGTTATATATCCATCGCTGTCTTTCAAAACAAGGTTTATGTTATAAAGATTGGGAGCGCCTTCACTCCAGAGCAGCGCGTCTTGACCAAGCTCATAGTTGACGGAAAAACTACCCGGTGAGACTGGGTACTCCCTCTCGTCCACAGCATGTGTATTGTCGCTGTTGAAGCTCTGAGCAGACACTGTAAGTATAGATTCGTTCCTGCTGTCCAAGGTTGCCGTGATTCGGACTGAGCGGGCTGAGAGATCCGGATCGAGCCGGATGCCGCTGAGCCGTGACTCACCATAGAACTGAAGCTCCATACGTCCGGTAATCCCGTTCCAGTTGGTCTGGGTATCCTGCGACGTTAAATGTCCACCTTTGGTTGGATAACCAGTATTGTCCACGCGTATGATGAGCGTATGATTCCCAGGTTGAAGCTGCGGCAACTCGTATATATGTGGAGTGTTCAGACTGTTACGGCTGCCTATTTCCTGATTGTCCAGCCATAGAGTCGTCAGCCTCGTGCGTTCCAAATATAGGAAGCAGACTTTGCCGGCTAGTTCTTCCGGAATGACGACCTCTTTTGAATACCAGACTTGCCCTTCAAACAAATACTCATCCGTTAATGCGCTTACTAAAACATCCTCGTTCTTCGAACCTTTGCGTGCGTAGGACGTTGTTCCCGGCAGTGTGATAACATCTGTAAAAGGCAATGCCAGTCCTTGATTTCCCTCATCCAATTGCAACTTCCATTCGCCTTCCAGGCTGATCTTTGTCTGCAAAATATCACTCCTAATAATGATAATCTCTGAACTCCTGAGGTGTGGTGCCGGTTGTTTTCTTAAAAAGGAAGGCAAAATAAGCCGCGGTTTGAAAGCCCACCTGCTCGGCAACCTCGTAAACCTTAATATTGGGGTCACGAAGTAGTTCCTTGGCTTTGTTCACACGCGCTTCCTGCACGAAATCGGAAATCGTCCGGCCCATTTCTTTCTTGAAGAGAACACTTAAATAGCTGTGATTCAAGTGAAACTGCTCAGCAAGCTGCTTTACAGTCATGTTCTCATGCAGATGCTCCTCCAATTGGCGGGCGACCCGCTGGATAAGGTTATGCTGCTGAGCGACCTGTTCTCTTTGATTAAGCTTAGCATATTGCGCCAAATATTCCAGTACGACCTTCCTGACTTCATCTACGCCTGTACAGTCGATCAGGCGCTGCCACATGAGGATGTTCATCTCTGTATCCTTCTCATGTATACGCTTCAGTTTTCTGGCTAGTTCGCTAAGCAAACCCATTCCGAAAGCCTGCACATAGGAAAAGGATACAGGTTCTCGTGCAAGTAGCACTTCGAAAGCATGATTGAAATAAGAGGAAGCTTTATCGCTCTCTCCTCTGTCCAATAGCTTAACGATTTCCGGAATGTATTCTTCACGCAACCTGAAATCATGATATTCATTCATCAAGTTCCGGTCGAAATAGAGGATTTGTCCGTAGCCGGCCAGCCTGGCACCGGTCATCATATGCCTTACTTCCTTATAAAGCAACGGTATTTCCGTCCAGAACAAGCACTCTCTGCTAATTCCGACCGAGACGGAGGCTTTATACTGCTCTCTTAGGATATCTTGGATAAACGCAAGCTGCTTCTCAAGTCTTGCCCGCACCAATGGCGTTGCGTTCAGCACAATGACGGCCAGTTCATCCGCTCCTGTCTTCCCTATATAGGTACCGGAGAAGCCAGATAGACCAGTCTTAACGCAGTTCAATAACCCTTCGCTAAGCAGGATCCGATCCTTGGCATCATGCGGATTATCTAGGAACCTGCGGTCATATCCGAACAGGAATAAAGTTGCCTGCCATTCCCCATTAGGCAGATCCAGCAGACGCCGCCAGGATTCGAGCAGCTCATCACTGTGGATCCAGCCTTCGACCATATCTTTGACGAAACGTTCCTGCAGCACCTCATAGCTCTCTGTAACTTTCTCCCTAAGTACAGTGGTTTCCTGTTCAATCTGTTTTTTCTTCTCAACTACTTCTCTGAACGCAGCCAGTTTCATTTCGAGTTCTTCCGTCTTGATGGGCTTCAGAACGTAAGCTTTAGCTCCCAGATGTATAGCCTCCTGCACAAATTCAAACTCGTCATATCCACTGATCATCACAGTCTGTAAAGACTGGAGTAACGGATAATCCGCTCTGCATCTGGCGAGCAGTTCGATCCCTGTCATACCGGGCATCGAGACGTCAGCGATCAGCACATCCACAAGAGTTTTTCCTAGGATTGTTAGTGCTTCTTCACCAGATAATGCAGTTAACGGTTCCTCATACCCCAGAGCTTTCCAGCCAATATGACGAAGAAGCCCTTGAATCTGCATAGGCTCGTCGTCGACAATTAATACCCGCATTAAGCTCCATCCCCCTTTTTTATCTCAGGACTTTCCTTGCAAACAGGGATATCAATGGTTACACAAGTCCATTCGTCTTCTACACTGTCAATCTCAAAGCGGCCCTCTGTGCCAAAATACAAGGCAAGACGTTCACGGATATTGTTCATCCCGAATCCGTTTTGCGTCCCCGTGTAGCTGCCGGTACGGATCTGTTCCAGCTTCTCACTGCCAATCCCTTTTCCATTATCAAAAATCTGAAACTGCACCGTATTCTCCACTCGTTTGATCGTAATTTGTATAAAAGCATGAGTTCTAGTTGTGATGCCCCCGTGCAGATAACAGTTCTCGACCGTTGGCTGTAGAATCAGCTTAATGCTGTACAGGTCAAGAACGTCAGGCTCTACCAGCCACTCTACGGATACCTGACCGGGATAACGCAGCTGCTGAATTTCGATATACGCCTTAAGATGCTCAATTTCGTCACGGATCAGCGTCACATTAACCCGGTTATTGAGTGCCAGCCGATAGAATGTCGTCAGCGCATCTATGGTTCGGATTTGCAATTCGTCCTGCTGATCTAATGCCCGCCAACGGATCAGACTTAGCGAATTATAGATGAAATGAGGGTTAATCTGTGCCTGCAACGCCCTGAATGATTGCTCCCGCTCTTTGAGCATGGCCTCTGTATGTTCTTCGACCAGTTTTCTCAAACGGCCAGACATGGAATTGAACAATATCTCAAGTTCACCCAGCTCATCGTTGTCACGGTTTCTCACTGTAACTTCGAAATAGCCCTGTGAGATATCTGTCATTCGGATGCCCAGCTTGCGGATCCGCCAAATCACATTTTTAAGTACAATCATGATTAGAAAGATGGACAACAGCAGGAAAAATGCAATACCTGCTCCGATATAGTACATAATCCGCGTAGACTGCTCCTCCAGTCGGTCAAGATGCACAAGCGCGGCAACCGTCCAGCCAGACTTAATCTCCTGAGTGATCAGCATCATCCCGCTTTTTGTCGCCGATGTTTCCAACGAGTTATTCCAGTACTGACCTAAGGAGGATGAGGATAACCGGCTGCCAATTTCAGAGGGCTCCGAGGATGCAATAATTCGTTCGTTGTCGTCAACAATATACAATTCTCCGGCCCCTTCAAAAGGATGCTCGAACGATTCCATGAAGACACCGTTATAGTTCAGTAACAGGTACACAATCCCGTAAACATCTCCATATGCGTTCAGAATTTTATGGGATACCACTAGCTTAGTCCTGTCGTCAGCTGCATTAGTCCATACCATATTGTCTGTTGTGCGAAGCATTTTCGTATACCATTCCCGCTCTCGAATTCCCGAAAGGCTCCGTTCTTCCGGCTTCCACAGAAGCCCTCCATCTTGCACTAGTGTATCGTTGGTATGATAGATCCGGAAATTCTCAATACCTGGCAAGTATTTACTGGTGAGCAGGAAGGAACGGTCCACATAATTGACCGTACCCAATTGTTCATCGATATCCGCATAGTCCCTGGCTAATCTAGAGATCAGCTCACCATCCGTAGCCGTCCGGGTAGCCAGCAGATCATAGCTTTGCTTCCTGAATTCAATACTCTGCGCACTTTGCCGAACGGCTTCCCTGATCGTAAGCATATAATTGGCCCGCACTGTATGAAGCATCATGTACCCTGCACCTGCAGCCAGCAGTACGGTGGGGAGAAATACAATTAGTCCGTAGAATAATACAATCTTACTCCTCAGGTTCATAGAATGGGTCATACGGATGATCCATTTCTCTATTTGTTGTTTAATCATAGATTCCCCCCCATGAAGTGCAAAGGGAGCCCCCTCCAAGTGAGAGGTGCTCCATTAATTTTTTTATCGTTTAAGATCCGCGACTGAATGAGCATCACGGTTGTCTATTGCAAGGCTGTTACTTCCTCCTTGTACGTATCCAGCCACTCCTGCTTGACTTCACTCCAGTGCCCACGCTTCTCTAGTGCTGCTTGGAAATCGCTCCAATTCTTCTCGAATTGCCCCTCGTCTTTGGCCATTAAAAGCTTGGCTCGATATTCCTTGCGGATATTTTCGATCTCCGGTGAATATTTCTCCCATGCGCCGCCCTGTTTCATCTGGAACAGATCATAAGGCTCTGCCACGCGGATCGTTCCCATTTTGCCGATAGCTTCTGTGAACTTAATTGTCTTAGCAGCTCCGGCTTTTCCTGCATCCTCTGTGTTCCACCATGGGTACCATTCATTGCTGTAAGAGGCAGTCATGTAAAGCTCCGGGGTGACTTTAGCTTTTTGTGCGGTGTCTCCGGAATTGCGGCTCGTCTTGTAGGTTTCGTCTGTAAATTTCCATTTACCCAACGGTTGATCAATCCAATCCCAGTATAATCCCGCCGGTCCTTCATTAATGACCTGCTGCTGCTCGGGTTTCGGCTGCAAGGTATAATCGAAGAATTTCAGAATAGCTTCCAGATTTTTAGTTTTTTCACTAACATAGACATCATAGCCTGGATTCGGATTGGTAACCTGATTAATTCCGACTTTCTCTACACCATCCACTTTAGGAAAAGGGATCGCTTCGTAAAACCACCCTGGCTCTGTTGGGCCGTCCAATGTCTCCCAGGCTGAGGCAGGAATGTTCCAGAAGCTGCCGACATTGAAGGCAATACGACCTGATTTGTTCTTTTCTGTATACTGTTCTTTTTTGCTGGTGACGACCTCTGGATCGATCAACTTCTCCTGGTACATCTTGTTCATCCATTGATAAGCTGCTTTATAATTGGGATCGTCGTAAGCGAATACAAAATCATCGCCGCGTTTGTCAACGCCATTACCCGCTGTAGTCACCCCGAATGCTGTCAAAATCGCGTTTTCATCGCTCCAGCCCAGATTATCACTAGTGTCCATCAGGAATGATAGAGGAATCAGCGATTTGCCGGAAGCATCCTTCTCTTCTGCAGCTTTCCTAAGGAAGGTCTCAACTCCTTCTAACGTTGCTAAGTCCTCTTTGGTCATACCTGTTTTCTCCAGCACATCACTTCTGACAATCCAGGCTTGAGATGCCCAACCTGGCCACGGATCTTCCGGGTTTTGGTCAAACCAGGTAGGGATGGACCAGATATGGCCCTCATTATCCTTCATAAGTTCCAGATACTGCTTTGGAATAGACGCAAGTCCTGGATATTTGTCAGGCATGTCGAAATACTGCTCTAGCGGCATAAGCTGTTTCGACCGGTTCATCGCGCTTTTGACCGTTTCGTTTCGGCTGAAGATAGCTGCATCCTCAAAGCCGCCAGTGTTTATCTTCAAATTAAGTGCAGTCATCGCGTCGCCTTGGGTGGTTTCCAGCTTCACATTTACTCCAGGCTCCTGTTCACGCCAATATTTCTGGACCATACTATCATTATTGATGGTTGCCGTCCATCCGAGCCAGAGATTAAAGGAAGTCGAGCCACTGGCGGGCTGGTTATTTGACGTTTCATTGTCACTTCCAGGCTTGTTCGCAGTATTCCCACCTGATCCGGAGCATCCGGCAATAGACATCAGTAAGGTTGCTGCAGCCAAGGCGACTAGACCCGTTTTTTTGATCATCATTGTTTAATTCCCCCTGTTCTATTATTGTAGATCAACCTTTTACTGACCCTACAAGAACTCCTTTCACAAAATATTTCTGCAGGAACGGATACACGCACAGGATGGGGATTGCACTCACCATAACGACTGCCATCTTAATCGACATCAGCGTAATATTCTGCATTTGTGAGCTCCTCGCCAAAGCTTCCTGGTTGGTATTCGAGCCAAGGACAGCGGATAAATCCTGAGCAGCGAGCAATTGCTGCAGGAAGGTCTGCACCGGAATCAGATTCTGCTTCGTGACGAAGAAAGCACCGGCGAACCAATCATTCCAGTGTCCCACTGCGGTAAACAGTCCCAGCGCTGCAAGCATAGGTTGAGAGAGTGGAATAATAATCTGAATCAGAGTACGAACAGGACCGGCTCCATCTAGTTCAGCGGATTCTACCAGAGCTTCAGGGATTCCCTGTATAAACTTCAGCATGACAAACATGTTCCAGACCGAGAACAGCCCGGGGAAAATATACACCCAGAACGTGTTGATAAGCCCGAGATTATTAAGCTGAATATAGAAAGGAACCAGTCCTCCACTGAATAACATGGTTAAAAGAATATAGCCTAGTATCGTGCTTCTTAAGGGAAGACCGCGGTAGGACAAGCCAAATGCCACCAGAAGTGTGACGATAAGTCCTGCGAATGTGCCAATGACTGTCCTAGCGATTGTAATTAGATAAGACTGCCGGATAATTTCATTTCCTAATACGATCTCATAATTTATTAATGTGAAATTCTTGGGCCATAGATACACGCCACCTTTGGCCGCACTTGCACCGTCATTCAGTGAGATTGCCAGCATGTACAGGAATGGATATAGTACAGACAAGCACAGACCGGCCAGTACTATGACGATGACGTATTGAGCTATTTTTTCACCTCTGCTGAGCTTCATATGCCATCACCATAATCCTTCACCATTTATTTTTCTGGATAACTGATTAGTCGAAACAACCAATATCAAGCTGATCACTGAGGATAACAGTCCTACTGCGGTCGCCATCCCAAAATATCCCTGCTGCAATCCGTTGCGGATGATATACGTATCCAGTACATCCGCGACCCCTTGATTAGCAGAATTCATCAGCGGATAAATCTGATCCATCCCTACAGTAATCAGGCTTGGGATACTTAGAATTAGCACAATCGATATCGTCGGTAGAATACCCGGGAAGGTGATATGCCGAATCTGGGCTAGCTTTCCTGCCCCCTCTACCTTGGCGGACTCATACAATTGCGGATCAATCGTTGTGATCGCAGCCAAATAGAGAATCGTGTTCCAGCCGGTCTCTTTCCACAAGCCGCTTAATATAACCATGGGCCGGAACCACTCCGTGGAACCTAGAAAAAATACGGGATCACCACCTGCTTTCTCGATGAACTGATTGACCAGCCCACCATCCAAAGTCAGAAAAGACTGCAGGATGTAAGCGACTACAATCCATGAGAAAAAATGTGGCAAATAGCTGACCGATTGCACGAATCGTTTAAATACAGGCCGGGTTACCTCGTTAATCACCAGCGCCAGCAGAATCGGTGCCGGGAATCCGAAGATGAACTTAAGCACGGATATATATAACGTGTTTTTGACAACAGTTAAAAACTGGGGATCTTGCAGGAAAGAAAAGTTGTCTAATCCCACCCATACGCTATTCCAGATCGAGGTGCCAATCTGAAAGTCGCGGAAGGCGACCTGAATCCCTGCCATCGGAATATAGCTGAACAGAAATAGCAACAGAACTCCCGGAAGAATCATTAAATATTGCCATCGGTACTTGTAGAACTTAGCGTACAATTTACATCCCTCCTTGATATTTCTATCATAAGCTGCAGCGGGAACCCTGCCTATATAACAGTGATTGGTTATCTATTGCTCTGATTGGATATTTAAAGCGCTTACGTTGATAGACAAGCTCCGCGCGCACGCAAATAAACGCAGCCTTAAACGGCTGCGTTACATTTTTTATGACGAAAGCTAAATATTGAAATTCAAATTAATATTATTGTTAATGTATGGCTTTATGCCCTGCCGGTTGAGATGCCTTGGAATAGCGGTTCTCAGGCAATGGAATACCGAGATTTCCACGCAGGGTGCTACTTTCGTATTCAGTGCGGAACAGACCCCGCTCTTGCAGAATCGGCACTACCCGATCGACGAATTCCTCCAGTCCGTTAGGAACAGCAGCTGCGATCATAAATCCGTCTGCTCCTCCACCCTCAAACCAGGTTTGAATCTGATCCGCCACTTGCTCAGGTGTGCCAATAAAGCTGCTGCGCGGGGTAGCGGATTGTAAGGCGACCTGTCTTAGTGTTAAGCCTCTCTCCTTCGCGTCCTTTTTGATTTTATCCGTGCCGCTCTGAAAACTATTGCGCCCCAACTCGCCAAGCTCAGGGAACGGTGCATCCAGCGGATATTGCGAGAAATCATGATGCTCGAAGAATCTGCCCAAATATTTCAGTGCATTCTCAATCGTCACGAGACCAGCAACCTCCTGATATTTGCGCTCTGCTTCCTCTGGTGTGTCGCCAATGATTGGTGCAATGCCAGGAAAGATCAGCACCTCATTCGGATCCCGGTCAAATGAAGCTACCCGTGTCTTAACATCGCTATAGAATGCCTGGGCATCTTCTAGCGTTTCGTGGCCAGTGAAGATAGCATCCGCTTCCTTTGAGGCGTAATTTTTACCAACTTCTGAGGAACCTGCCTGAAACACGACTGGCTGCCCCTGCTTCGAACGAGCAATATTGAGCGGTCCCTTCACGGAGAAGAACTCACCTTGATGGTCCAGGGTATGCATTTTTTGCGGATCAAAGAATACACCTGATTCCTTGTCTCGGACAAACGCATCATCTTCCCAGGAATCCCATAATCCGCGCGTCACCTGCAAATATTCGGTAGCAATGCGGTAGCGCTTGCCATGGTCAGGATGCTCTTTTTTGCTGTAATTAGAGGCAGAGCCTTCCAGCGGTGAAGTCACCACATTCCAGCCGGCCCGGCCTCCGCTGATTACATCCAGTGAGCCGAATTGACGCGCGACAGTAAACGGTTCACTGTAGGAGGTGGACAGGGTACCAACCAGACCGATGTTGGTGCTGACGGCGGCGAGTGCGCTAAGGATGGTCAGCGGCTCAAACCGGTTAAGGAAATGCGGAATGGACTTTTCATTAATGTACAAACCGTCTGCGATGAAGATCAGATCCAGCTTGCCTTCTTCTGCCTTCTGTACCCACGCTTTGTATAATTCAAAGTTTACACTTGCATCCGGCTTAGCATCAGGATGGCGCCACATCGACGTGCTGCCTCCTACTCCATGAAGCAGTGCCCCTAGCTTCAGTTGTTTTGGTTTGGTCATGTTCATTCCTCCTAAAAGTTTTGTGAGCATACGATTCCCAGGTTTGACTTCATGCAAAACTAACTTTGAAAGTATTCATTGCACGAACGATGCATTGGCAGCGCCCTGCTTGATTCGCTCGATCTGGCCAAGATGCCTTTCCACATGTGCGGTGAAGCTATGGACGATATCGGAAATTTTCACGATCTCCCCCTTGAAGTTAATCCCGCTTTTCTCCCAATCCTCTGCGCTGAGCCGTTCAAACAATAGACTGTTATAATAAAGCAGGCTGCGGAACAACTCCAGGCTATCGGAAGCATAACCACTGTTGGCGTACTGGCCGCTGACCCAAGCGTCCTGATTGAAGACTGGCAGCTGCGCAGTTGTAGCAGCGAGAATATCACGGATGCGGAACGAAACCACAATGCTGTGATCAGCTAGATGAGCCAGCACCTCAGTGACACTCCAACTTGTTGGTTCCGCCTTCCATTTCAGCTGTTCCTCTGTTAACCCTGCAGTTGCATGCACCAGCTGGTTGTAAGTACTTAAAAAATTACTGATTTGAACTTTGCTCATTAAATCCCCTCCAATATAAAGCCTGCTTGCGAATGATCAGGTGCAAAACGTGATAACGAAAAAGGTTGGATGTTGTGGTTGGTAGCTCCACTTGTCGCCATATCAGCAAGTATTTCACCTACAACACTAGAAAATTTAAAACCATGCCCTGAGAACCCTCCGGCTACCAGCACATTGGAGTGGAGCGGATGGCGGTCAATAATGAAATCTTCATCAGGCGTATGCTCATATTTGCATACAGAACCTTTAAGTAATCGGCCAGCTGCACCCGGCATATAAGACTCCAGTACTCTACGAAGGTCTTGCTCATCGCTGACTTCACTGCCAAAGGGAGCAAGTAGTGTTCCTGGTTTCCATTCCAGCCCCGTATCGTGCCGGCCGATCTTCAGACCGGTTCCATCAATGCTGGGAAAGCCATAATAGCCACCTTCCTCAGCCCCTAGCGTGAAGCCAGGGAAGTTACCGGCTGCAAAAGCAGGTGAGCTCTCAAACCAGCCCACAACTTTGCGGATCGCCTTGATTGGCAAATGCACAAAAGGCGCCAACGCACCAAACCAGGCTCCGGCACTAAGGATAGCTGACGCTCCGTGATAATCGCCGTTTGTTGTATGAACTGTCACACTGCCTTCGCGGGCGGTGATGTTTACTACCGAAGTGTTCGTCAACAGCTCCGCACCCTGTCCAAGGGCAAGCTGGCGGTAGGCGGAGATACAGCGCTCGCTGTACAAATACCCGGCATCTGGTTCATACATTGCTGCGAATGTTTCTGGAATGTTCAATCCCGGCCAGCGCCGCCGGACCTCTCCGGCATCCAGATGCTGAACCTGCACCTTCCGTTTCTTCGCTTCCGCGAGACGACCGCTGAAGGAATACACTGCACTATCTGCTAGATTCAATACGCCCGAGCGGACAAGCAGTTCTATTCCGCTCAACTGCTCGGCTTCTTTCCATAAACGATCTGCCCGCAGAGCCAAATCAATGTAAGCGGGATCACCACTGTAAGCGTGCCGGATCAGCCGGGTTTCCCCGTGATGGCTTCCCTGTGTATGTGGAGGATCAAAGGCATCAATTAGCAGCGTCTTCACTCCGCGCCTCGCAAGATAGTAACCGGCGCTCATGCCCATCGAGCCTGCGCCGACGATAATTACATCGTAACTGTTATATTCAGCTATAATTCTGCACCTCCATCGGGACTGTACTGCACTAGGGAACGAACAGCTACATCCGCAAGGAAACGTGCTGCCACAGGGAGTGCACGTTCATCCAGATTGAAGGCCGGATGATGCCATTCCTGGCTTCCTTCAGTACCAACAAAAACGAACAGTCCGGGTACCACGCGCTGATAGAAGGCGAAATCCTCTCCAGCCAGAGAAAGCTCTGGCTGAATCTCTCGGTAACCAAGAGCTTCGACCGATTCAACTCCAAGCGCTGCTAGGGAGGGGTCGTTGATAACCGGAGGTGGCCCTTCTATCCAGCGAACGGTAGCTTCTGCTCCAAGAGCCGCTGCTACACCGACCGCCACTTCCTGAAACCGGTTCAGCACTTTGCTGCGCACCGTTTCATCAAAGGTGCGGATCGTCCCTTCAAGCACGGCTTTTTCGGGGATAATGTTCCATGAATTGCCGCTGTGAATCTGCGTCACACTGACCACCGCACTCTGCAGTGGACTGACATTGCGACTTACAATGGACTGGAATGCCGTCACAATATGCGAAGCCGCTACAATCGGGTCTATGCCAGCTTCCGGAACGGCAGCATGAGAACTGCCACCCTGCACTTCAATCACAAACCCGTCAGCTGCTGCCATTAAAGGACCACCCTTAATACCGATGGTTCCGACTGGCAGGTCTGGCTTGTTATGCAGCCCGATCACTGCCCGGACGTCTTCTAGTGCCCCGCTAGCAATGATTCGCTGTGCACCCTGCGCCTTCTCCTCCGCTGGTTGGAATAACAGGCGCACCGTTCCCTGTAATTGCTGCTCTCGCTGTTTCAATTGAAAGGCGGCACCAATCAAGGCAGCCGTATGGAAATCATGCCCGCAGGCATGCATTTTGCCGGGATATAATGAAGCAAAGGATACTCCGCTTTCCTCCTGGATTGGCAAGGCATCAATATCTGCGCGCAGTGCGATGACCAAACCAGGCTTTTTGCCGCCAATCTCTGCGATCACGCCGGTAGACAGACCGTATTCTACGATCCTGACTCCTGCCCGCTCCAGCAGGGAAATGATATATTCTGTTGTGCCATATTCTTCATTGGACAGTTCCGGGTGCCGGTGCAGATGACGGCGTATCCCGATTAATTCTTCTTCAAGCGCTTCCGCACTTAACTCTTTAGCTTTACTTGTCATATACAGTCACCCTCCTTTACACGATTTCCTGTGTGATACCGAGCCCGCCCGCTTTATGCCTCTGCCGCCACTTCAGCGATTGCTTCGCTCAATAGCTCAAAGGATCGGAGCCGTTTGTCAAAGGGCTGTACATTCGTCGTTATGATGAACTCCTCGACACCGGATGCCTCTGAAAGTTCCAACAACTGTTCACGGACAGATGATTTAGTTCCTTTGGTAATCTCCGGTTCCAGCTCTTCAATCGTGTAGGCTTCATTGCTCTGGCGGGCAAATTCTCCCGCCTGTTCCAAGGTCCCTACTGTCAGCTTCTTCCCGCTCGCCAGTTGAATCCGGATCAGCTTATGCGCACCTGCCAGTTCTTTCGCTCCCTCCTCAGTCTCAGCCACCACTAACGATAAAGCGATAATCGCTTGCGGTTGTCTGCCCTGTGAAGAAGCAAAACCGCTGCGGTAAGCACGAATGGCATCCAGCGCTACCGCCTTATCGCTGTTAATAAACAGGGAGAATACGTACGGTAACCCCAGTTCAGCGGCAATTTCCGCGCTGCTTACACTCGCACCAAGGACATACAACTCGGGAGGAATACCAGGAAGGGGACCTGCCTTCAACCCTGCCAGCGGATGGTTTTCTTCGAGGCGGTTATGTACATACTTTTCCAGCTCGATGATTTTGCCCGTCAGGTCTGGGGTTTCAGCTTTTCCCTGCTGCAGTGCCTGTGTGCTGCGCGGGAGTCCACCGGGAGCACGTCCCACACCGAGATCCACTCGTCCAGGAGCCAGTGTAGACAGCACATTGAAGTTCTCCGCTACCTTATACGGGCTGTAATGCTGGAGCATGATGCCACCGGAGCCAATGCGGATTCGCTCTGTTTTAGCCAGAAGATGTGAGATAAGTACTTCCGGGGAAGAGCCGGCTACCTGCTCGGAGTCATGATGCTCTGAAACCCAGAACCGGTGGAATCCAAGCTCTTCGGACAGTTGTGCCAGCTTGACTGTATGCTGGAATGCTTCCTCCGGCGTTTCTCCCGGATAGATCGGACTTTGATCAAGTACGCTGATTGTAATAGCCATTGTTTTTCCTCCTATATGGAATAGTTAAATTCAGGTGTGATCCGCTTCAGGAACTGCCTCGTTCTTTCTTCGCGCGGATGGTTAAACAGCTCTGCCGGAGTCCCTTCTTCAACAATGACGCCTCCGTCCATAAAAACCACATGATTCGCCACATCACGAGCAAAGCCCATTTCATGAGTCACCACAATCATTGTGATGCCTTCCTTGGCAATTTTACGGATGACGGCCAGCACCTCACCCACTAACTCTGGGTCCAACGCCGATGTGGGTTCGTCGAACAATATAACCTCCGGCTCGAGTGCCAAGGCACGGGCAATGCCAACCCGCTGCTGCTGGCCTCCGGACAGCTGACTTGGATAGGCGTCCAGCTTGCTGCCAAGACCAACCTTTTCAAGTAGAGCAATACTCCGCTTTTTCGCTTCTTCCTTCGGAAGCTTTTTGACAATCAACAGTCCCTCCATCACGTTCTCCAGCGCGGTTTTATGGCGGAATAAATTGTACTGCTGGAACACCATTGCCGTTTTTTGCCGGAGCAGATGAATCTCCTTTTTACGGGCGTGCTTGCAGTTCACTTTGAAATCGCCGATGGCGATCTCTCCGCTGCTTGGCTTCTCCAGATAATTCACACAGCGTAAAAGTGTCGTTTTGCCTGAGCCGCTGGGACCGAGAATGACGACAACCTCGCCCTTCGTCACCGTTAAATCTATATTGTTGAGCACCTGATTCCGACCGAATGACTTCGAAATTTGCGCAAGCTTGATCATGCTACTCCACCTCGATTGTACAGATTAATTCTTTTTTCAATCAGCGACGTCACGCGTTCGATCAGGAACGTAAGTCCCCAGAAAATCAGTGCTGCCGCCAGATAAGCCTCAAAAAACTTCCAGTTCGTTGAAGCAACAATTTGCGCCTTAGCATTGATATCCACCACCGAAACGGTAAAAGCAAGGGTAGATCCATGCAGCATACCAATTACCGAATTTGACAGATTGGGCAGACTCGCCGCCAGCGCCTGAGGAAAAACAATCCGCCGCAGTGCCTGGGGCGTGGTCATGCCGATAGAATGGGCCGCTTCCAGCTGACCGCGATCCACCGCAAGCAGACCTGAACGGACGACTTCGGACATATAGGCTCCCGCTGTAATCGAGAACGAAATATAGGCAAAACCGATCATGGGAATCGATACCGACCTGAAGCTCCAGCCGAACTGTACCGCCAGACCATCGATTAATACGGGAAGCCCAAAATAGATGAGCAAAAGATGTGTCAGCATCGGTGTCCCGCGGATGAACGTAACATAACCGACAGCCAGCGGATACAGCAGCGGAATTCTGTATATCCGGATCAACGCTACAGCCACACCAATCACAAATCCAATGAGTACTGAGACAACAGTAATAGATAAGGTCACAGGAATTGCACTTAAAATTTGCACCAGAGCAGTCCAGATAAAAGATGGGTCCAGCTTCATAATCCGCTACCTCCTTTACCCGGTCCAAGTTCAGCAATGATGCGGCGGTAGGACCAGCTTTTGTTGATTTTGAACGATTTTTTCTCCGGTGTATTCCGTTTCTCATGCCGCAGCAGCCGGCGTTCTGCTATAAGCAGCAGTTTCTCGATTGTAAAGCTGATGACCAGATAGATTAGCGCAAGCGCGATATACGTTTCAATAAAATGCTGAGTTAAGCTGCCTAGCGTCTGTGCTTTACCTGACATTTCCATCACCCCAAGAGTAAAGGCCAATGACGTATCTTTCAGTAGAGCAATCACCAGATTGGAGAATACCGGAACTGCGATTCCGAGCGCCTGCGGCAGCACGATTCGCGTAAAGGCTTGAACCCCCGTCATTCCTGTAGCATAAGCAGCCTCTACCTGCCCCTTATCCACCGCCATTACAGAAGCCCGGATCATTTCGGACATGTATGCCCCCGTATGCAGCCCGTAAGTAAGTATCACAAAAACAAGCACGGGAGTCCGGGTCATATCGACATGAACCAGCTTCATAATTTCGGGCAGACCATAATAAAACAAGAAGAGCTGGATAAGAATCGGAGTTCCCCGAAAAAAAGAAATATAGATTTCGGAGATGGTTTTTAACACAGGCACTTTATAAAGTCTTGGCAGAGCTACGAGAAAGCCGACAAGAATTCCTGTCAGTAGAGAACAGGCGACAATCAGAAGCGTGGTGCTTAAAGTCTCTAGTAACTTAGGCAAAAACGAAAATACAAAGCTGATATCAAACTGTGCGCCCATATATTCCCTCCCTTCCCGTGCTCACCGGCTCAATCATTTAACCGAATCCGCTGTAACATCCGCACCCAACCATTCCGTACTAAGCTTGCCTAGTGTGCCGTCTGTCTTCAGCTCTTTAATCGCACTGTCAATCGCATCTGACAGCTTTTGTGAATCGGCATCATCCTTACGGAAAACATAGAGAATGTCCGCGGAGGACAGCTCGTCGCCCGTTGCTTTTAGCTGATTCTGCGGATCAATGATCGGTAGGACAAAATCTGCAGCCAGCGTTGCGTCCACACGACCAGTACTAATCTGTGCGACGGTATCATTCGCTGCACCATTCTGATACACGATATCAATCGCATTGTCATTCTCTTTATTGTAGTTCTCGAGTATTTGTGCTTGTGCACTCGTTGCACCTACAAGCACCTTTTTCCCTTTGAGATCATCAAGCGATTGGATTGAATTATTATCCTTTGCCACTACAATGCGGTTTCTCCAGTGGGCATAGGCTTCTTTGTTAAAAGAGTATTTCAGCTCCCGTTCCGGATTTTTCTCCATGACATGGGCGACCAAATCGATTTTTTTGGTTTCCAGGCTCAGCAGCAGATTGCTGAAATCCATGGTTTGAAATTCGAATTCATATTCTGGAAGCTGCTTATCGATTTCTTTGAGCAGTTCCACATCAAATCCGGTGAGTTTGCCGTTCTCATCTATGAAGCAGACTTTCGGAAAAGCAGTACCCGTGCCCACAATGATCTTAGTTACCTTAGCCGAATCCTTTGCCGGTGCCGCAGCTTCTGCTGTATTTCCATTCTGATTGCTGCTAGCACTGTTACTGTTGTTTCCGCAGCCGGCAATCGCCAGTGTCAATATCGATGCAAATACTAGTGAAATGGACTTTTTCATTGTTTTATCCCCTTTGAATGAACTGTGGTTTGTCTGTAAGTGTTTTTTTCAGCAGATACATAATGCCGTCACCGTTCTGCTGATCCAGTTCTAAAAACCGTTCGTACCCCCGGCGTTCATACATTTGAACCAACCACGGATGTTTCTTCGCCGTTGCCAGCGTGACTGCAGCCGAACCTAACTGTCCAGCAATAATGTTCTCTTCCACCCAATCCAAAAGTTTTCCACCATAACCTCTGTTACTGTAATCTGGATGAGCAGCAAACCATTTAATAAAAGGCAGTGGGCTAATCTTCTTAATCTCTTCTTCCTTTGAAAGGGTTATGGTCGCAACTATCGTTCCGTCAACTTCAAGCACATAACACTCATTCGTAGCTATATTGTCTTCAATAAGCGCCAAGTCGGCTGTGGCCGCCGGCCAATGCAGCCCAAGTTCACGAATCAGCTGATAAGCACGATATGTAACATCCAGCAATTGCTCCGCATCCTTCAGTTCTGCCAGCCTGTATACCTCACTCATCACATGCCCTCCAGCCTTTCGAAAATTAATTTTATAATCCCTATCGAATTAGTCGTGATTATATGCAATTAACTTTATCACTGCATGTGTCCATGCGCTAATAGAGTTTTTTAATACATCTATACAATTAGTCGATCTCCGACTTTACCAATCCCCAGTTCAAGCAAGGTTTCGATGAATTCTGCGTTCTCTCCATTTAGCGAAATCAAGCTGGTTCGTAAGGAGATGCCTTCCGTCTCCGCAATATCCACCCGGATCAGCGACCCCGTCGCCACTTCCTCTTGCACACTGAGGGCGGGAAGGAAACAGATGCCTGCTTTTTTCAATACCAGCTTTTTGGCTGTCTCCAGGTTATCTACCTGATATTCAATCTTCGGTGGCTGTTCCATGCTCTCAAATACACGATGCAGCCGCATCCAATCTAAAGAGCCACATTCAAAAAAAACCAACGTCTCCTGGCGGATATCCTCCAGTGAAGCCCGCTGTGCTCTAGCAAAGCGATGTCCCTCATGTACATACAGTGAGATGGGGTCCTCGCAGAAAGGAAAGGTTTGAATTGCCGGATTTACGATCTTACGGATAAAAGCCAAATCAAGCTCCTTCGATTTCAACTTTTCAGTCAATACTTCCGTAGAAGCTGTCATCAGCTTGATTGTGATATGAGGATATCTGCGCTTTAAATGGAGCATCAGATGGGGCATTAAATAATTGGAAACCGAGACCGTACTGCCGATTCTCAGTTCATTTGGAATGTGTCCCTTAGCCTGAACCTGATATTTACCGTTCTGATAGATCTGGAGAATCTGCTGGGCATAGGGAAGAAACTGTTTACCTTTATCCGTTAGGTTAATCTGCTTGCCCAACCGATCAAACACTTTGCAATCCAGTTCCCTCTCTAGCGATTGAATCCGGGCCGTTACTGTCGGCTGTGAGATATATAGAACTTCGGCCGCTTTATTGAAGCTTCCATAATGGTTGATGTAGACAAAAGCCTCAATATTTTCAATGTTCATCCCTAATCCCCCTATGCTTTTATTAAATTAACTATTCCGATGTAAAAACAATGAATTATAGCGATGCTTCCCTATAGATTTTGTTTATATCTTAGTCATCGCCCTATTTTTTGTCAACAATTAATTCCGTGTAAATCAATCGGATTTCGGATCAAACGTTATGTTTATTTCGTATAGAACTTTTCTATTCCTATATCAGAATTATGAAACCCCTCTTATTCCACTGGGAATTATCATATATAATAATCTCATTCGAATGAACATTACATTTGTTTGAAAGGGGATAGCGAAAACATGTCACAAAAGATCATTATCCGTGAAGCTGAGAATAAAGATCGTAATGCTATCGCCGATTTGCTGTTAGATGCATACCACCAATATTCGGAGATCATGCCTGAGCCGTTGTGGCTGGAGTATCGGAAATCGCTTCTTGATTCCGTTCATGGTGATACCCCGCTCGTTCGGATCATCGCTGAAATCGACAAGAAAATCGTTGGTAGCGCACTCTTGTTCAGTTCCTCGGAAACGGCTTACGGGAAACCGGAGCTCGGGATTCACTCCCCTATCCTACGTCTGCTAGCCGTATCTCCATCCGCTCGTGGTCTTGGCGTTGCAACTCTTCTGATTCGCGATGCTGCACGGAGATCACTACAGTTGGGTGCCACCACCTTGAACCTACACACCTCGGAAATGATGTCTTCAGCCATCAAACTGTACCAGCGCTTAGGCTTTAATCGTGCGTATGAGACCGATCTTATGAACGGTGACACTCTAGTACAAGGCTTCCGGCTAGACCTGCTGTCCTCCGTCCGTTCTACAGCGGGACAAATATAGAATTCGAGAATTCTTAAATATTTGTCTTTTAAATATAAAAAGAAGCCTCGGAAAGCTTCCCCAATGATCTTGTGTGATCGTTACGGTGAACTTCCCGAGGCTTATTTATTTTTCTTTTTTATAGGTGATTTCTTTAAAACTCACGGTGATTTCCCCCGTATTATCGATATCGCCCATTCGAAGATCTGTAGTAATGGTAGCACTGGAAGGGATGGACGAAAAGCTTGCCCCCTTCTGCTTCTTTTTTACATCATAGAGATAATAAGAAACACCCTTAACATTAAGCCCTATATTATCCTTGTGCATAAGTTCTACAGTATATGATTTTATCACGGCTACATTAGCGTCCATCCACCCCACAACTTCAATAGCCGTATCTTCATGATTGCCTTCAGTCTTAATGGATCCGATGGAAAGACCATCCTGATTATAAAAATTAATTTTTTGTGCAGCTATTTTCAGATAATCGATATCGATGTCAAGAATTCGGTTTTCGTTGATTTCTGCTGTATCCATCCAGGCAATCGTGCCCGCCGGGTTCCACTTTATTTTCTCAGAAGGTACATATTGCTCTTGTGGTAACGGTACAGTACGTAGCGAAACTCCTTTATTATCGTAAAAGGTTAATTCGCTGCTCTCATCATCATGTACAAATCTCTTAAAAGTTGGTGAGAGGAACAGGGATGGCGCCCCGGTCGTCGAATGTGGGATTACGCGATATTTCAGAAGATGGACATCGTCCTTTCCTGTTTTCAGATCAAAGATCCATACATTGCCGAGATAACTCTGCATAAACAATTTTTGCTCATCAGCTTTCCATTGAAATTTATAAATGTAATCATAATCATCAGAAAGCGGCCAGAAGTTTTCCCGAAGTCGTTCAATCTTTCCTGTAACAACATTATATGAGGACAAATGATATTGCCCGGCTTTTTTCGTCACATCCGATTCCAGAAATAATAGATGATCCTCATCCAGCGGGATTAGCATATTATAGTTGCTCATAAAAGCGTTATTCCATCGATTATTGGAATCGTTGAGTTCGTCGCTCCATTTCACCTTCACCTCATCCGTAGCAGGATCATGGGCTAACAAAGCGTTGACAGCATTGTGGTCGCCATAGAAAAGATGAATGGTATGATAAGAGATCCCTTGCAGTTCAACTACTGCTCCACCATTTAATAGATAGTTATTTTCGGATAGGCCCATCGGTTTGGCCACCAGATCTCCAATAGAGTTCCGTTCTGTATTAAACTCCAAACCATTAAATTTTGCTTCCGAGAACAGAATCTTTTTTAACTCAGCAGTTGATTCCTTAGTAAGTGTGTAGCCTGTATCCGTTTCGTTCACATTCATTAACATGCCTTGCTCGCTTGTCTCGGTAATCCATAAATGAAAGGCATATTTATTATTATCTGAAATTAGAACGATATCGTAGTTAGGCGTTGCGGTATTTAAATTCCCTGGTATTTGTACAGCGGTACGGATGGCTCGGACGAAAATATCTATGGTTTCATGATCTGTGTATTCATCCTTTATGTTAGCATTCACTGAACCATGTGCTAGAGAGTTTGCTAATGTGATTCGCTTGATGGTCTCATCGATCTTTAGATTATCGGATTCTACATGCTGATCATTTGATTCAAATAAGTTAAGCAAAGCAGCCTTATCCGTTTCAGATAACTTGTAATGCCCATTTTGTCCTGATTTGGTGAAAAGACCATTATTCTTGCCCATAATCCAGAATGAGAACTTTTCGTTTTCTTTATTCTTCAATTCAACAGTAGCCTCATATTCAGGTGCTGCAATATCAAGCTTCGCGTTGTCATACTCAGCAGTATGTATAGCTTTATTGAAACGTTCTATTAGCTTTTGGTCCGTTATGGTTATTAATCCGCCGCTATCATCATGGATTGTAATGGAGTCCACAGAACTCAGATCGATTAGCGTTTGATTCGCTTTATCTTTATCCCCTGTATTGACACATCCAACAAAGATTATTGAAATAACTGCTAAAAGGGCTAGTAGATTTAACTTTTTCATATAGCCTCCCCCTTCTTATTCTCTCTTCTTTGACGCCGGTTAGAGGATAAAGTTGCAAAAAATGAGATTTTACACCTATTTAAAAAGACCTAAATAAGCCAAATCTAGCCTGTAGCCATTGGATCAGATTCTTGATCTGAGCAAAGTTACAGTGTCTGTAGCGATAAAAAAAGCCACCGCACAGGCCTGTTCTCCTGTAAGGCAGCTTCTTCTTTATCTCAATATATCTCTTACAGCACCTGTCAGCACACCAATAACTTCTTGCTCGGTGGCCAGCGGAGAATCTCCTTCTACTGTGTGGGCTAGCATACCGGCCGTGGCCGCAAAGGCTACAGTATGCTGAGGATCAAAACCTTCCAGCTCTCCGTGAATTATACCACTGGCATATGCATCTCCAGCCCCGACTCTATCAAGCACCGGAAAGCTTAAGGTCTCGGAATATGCGAAGCGACCGGATTTGAAGATATAACCGCGCAACGAATGGCGGTTATCTTCATGGATGGACCGATGCGTTCCTGCTATCGTACATAGACTGTAGCGTGAAGCTACTGCGGGAATTAGCTCCTGAAGTTGTTCTTCCCTTGAAGTTCCCTCGGGCTTCATACCAAGGATTAGCATTGCGTCTTTTTCATTCATCAGCACGATGTCGGCCAAATGCAGCATGTCTTCATAATGGAAACGCGCCAGCTCATAGCCTCTCTCTCCCCAAAGCGATGGGCGGTAATTGCAGTCAAAAACGACTAGACCACCGCGCTGCTTAACCGTTTCTGCATAAGTTTTCATCGCTTTTCGCACACCGTCGTTCATTGCCAGCGTTATCCCACAGAAATGAACAGCATCCGCGAGGTCTGCCAGCTCTGCGAATGGATAAGTGCCCGGAGGAGCAGTATTGAAGCTGCTCTCCGGGCGACCGGAATAAGTCACTCGGGAGGGGCGAGCCCCGAATCCGTTTTCAAGAAAGTACATCCCTATACTTGAGCCCCCGCGCTGGATATGCTCCGGCTGGATACCCAGTCGCCGAAGATAGGCTGTTGCTGCGTCACCAATAGGATTCGCAGGCAGCCTCGACACCATGCTTCCTTGATGTCCGTATCGGGACAATGCAGACAGTACATTGACGCCGGTGCCGGAAAAGGAATACTTCAGCAGGTTACCCTGAGATAACAGTTCAAAGCCTGGTACCTGTAGCCGCATCATTATTTCACCAAAAGCGGCGATATGTTTAGGCATATTGATCCGCCAGCTTTTTCATCGTCCGATACAGCTGTTGTATGTCCGCCACTCTCGTTCTTCCGCTCTGCGGATCGATGATCGATGTATAGACATGGGGAATCACCTGCGGCACTCCTGCTTCCAATATAATGGACAAGATCTCTTCAAAGTTGTCCAGATCGATACCGCCGGTCGGCTCCAGCGCAAAACCCTCTTCCGCACAGGCTTTGGCCACAGCGATTAGCTCCGCTTTACGGCTCAGCCCCTGCATCGGAAAATACTTTAAAGCATTTCCGCCCATATCCCGGACCAATGCAATCGCCGCATTTACGGGAATTACAGCTGGTACAGATTGTGCCGCACTGGCCGGGCCGGTGGAGATATTCACAAAACCAGGTTGTCCCGTTGGTGCGATCATGCTGTTAATCCAACTATCTTTCGCTCCAAGGTTGGCACGGGTCGCCCCAACTGCCGGGAACACCTGATTAATATGGCTGCCAGCATAGGATTTGACAATCTCTGCAACAACAGCAGCTTGCCGATTATCACCCGCACCTAGTCCTATCGATACCGCACCGTCAATTTCCCGCCCATATGCCTCCATCGCCTGTACGGCTTCCTCTACCGTTGCATAATCTTTGGACAATACACCGACCAGTACATAACCTTCGGCGGCAGTAAACACTTCTTTGGCATTTTCTATATCCTTAGCCAATACGTTTAAGGCCACCCGACCTTTATAGAACCGCTTGTTAATTTCAGACATTGCTTGCCCCTCCTGTCAATTCCCTTATCCTCGCAGTAATCATTTCTATGTCATCACCCATTAGCGGACGCGGATCAATATCAAAATAACCTTGCCTTACCCCATAGTCTCTAGTGTATATAGCCACTTCACCTTGTTGAAGCTGCTGGGATAGCTCAAGTGCTGTTATTCCGCACTGATTCGGGTCCACATGGATGCGTCCACGATAAATTGCCCGGCCTGCTTCATCCTGCACGATAGCTACCCGAATTCCGGGAAGCCCGTCGAGCGGCATCAGCAATTGGAGCGTAGCTTTTTCCTTTTCGCTTGTATCCTGCTTGTGAGCATATTCATCCAACGCCTGCATCAGGCCGAAGGATGTTTCCTTACCAACCTTCATGCTGCGGCCAATGCCGTGAAGCTGCACTTTCAGCCATTCAATATAAAGACGTTTTCCCGCCACAAGTCCGGATGTTGGACCTTCTATAGCTTTGGAGCCACTATAAATAACCAGATCGGATATTTGCACGTATTTCTGCAGATCCTCTTCCGCTGCAGCATCTACAATAAGCGGTACGTTATGAGTTTGGGCCACAGCCCAAGCTTCCTCTACAGAGATCATATTCTTCTGAACGGCATGATGAGATTTGACGTACAAAATAGCTGCAGTCTGATCCGAGATCGCAGCGGCCAAATGCTCCGCCCGTCCTTCATTGGCATAACCTGCTTCCACCACCTTACCGCCACCGAGATAAACCATGGTTTCTACTGGTGCACCGTATTGTACGTTATGACCTTTTAGCATTACAATTTCATTTCTAAAAATGCTATCCTGATGGAGCCGCAGACTTGTACGAATATTACCGCGGGTTACCAGCGCAGCCACCGATAAAGCGATTCCACTGGAAGCCGAGTTCACGATCACCGCTGCTTCAGAACCTGTATGACGTGCAACATAATCTCCCGCTTTATCCACCAAATCGGCGATTTCCACATAACTCTGTCCGCCTTGACGCATAGCTTCCATCACCGTATCGGTCGGTGCCGATACCCCGAGGATGCTCATCCGGCCGCTTGCATTAATAACTCTTTTCAGGCCGTATTTCGCATTCCATGTATTTGTCACCTATGATCACCCCTATTGCTTGAATGGTTTGCTGCGCTACCCGGCGTTCCCCCTCAGAATCTACCAGCTCAATCTTCTCATCCGTCACACGAAAAAGGGTCAGATTCGCCTTGTTATTGATCCGAATCTCCCCAAGTTCCGGGCGTCCCAGCCACTGGGCTGCTCTGCTCGTCACTCGCGCAATTGTTTCTTCAAGGGAATATCCCAGTGCGAGAAACTTGTTTAACAGATTCGCCATGGAGTAGACGGGACCATTCATACGGTTGCCTCTGTATATGTCTGTGCTGATCGTATCCGGATCAATACCGTTTTGTTTGGCCGCCTCGGCCACAGCGAACGAGAAGCTAGCCGTACCGTGTCCCACATCCAAGTGAACTCCTCGCTCAATAGCATCTTTTAGCACCTGGAGCGGACGATTCTCCTTATCGAATAAATTGTTGCTTTTACCATTTAGATAATGGGTTATCACGTCGTTGCGTTGAAGTAGCGGTAGAACCTCACGAATATCCGGCGGAGCGGAGCCAATATGTACCATCAGCGGCAGCCCGGTCTTCTCCGAGAGCTCCAGCGCATGATGAAGCGGTTGAATGCCATTGTCACCCACTACGCTTTTGCTGATTCTGGCCTTCAAGCCTACGATAAATTCTGGATAAGCAACTACCGCCTGAAGCACCTTTTCATGATCAATCCACTCTAGTTGGGACAACTCGTCAATTCGCATCAGGCCAATCTTTGAAATGTTAAGAAAAGCTAACAGTTGCGTTGCTGACTTTTCCCCCGCCTCCGCCAGCTCACCCATCCGCTCCGCTCCGCAGCTACCTGCGTCCACGAGCGTAGTCACGCCGCATCTGATTCCAATCTCATCGATCTCGTCACCATACGGATTCAGTTCTGCAAACGCATGTACATGTAAGTCGATCCAGCCGCTAGAAACATACGCCCCATTGGCTTCCACGACCTTGAACCCATGCTCTTCGGCGGTGCCACCGGGAACTATCTGGACTATGTTACCATCAGCTATGACAATGTCCATTTCCGTTCCATTCAGGACTTTCGCCCGGCGGAGGAGTAAACGTTCTGCTGTCATCGTCACACCTTCTTTCCAAATTCAGAACATTACCGTCCTAGGTCTTTCCCGCACACTCTATAACACAAACAGTCCCAATGGATGTAAGATCTTTTTTCACAGGGACTGTTTGGATGAACTATTTAATCTTTATTACTACCGTGTTCAGACCCGAAAACCCTTCAAAAAATTCACAGCCTGGCGGATATCTTCCTCCGGATTAGTGCCAACCTCCCGTTCTATGGTCAGGAATCCTGTATAACCGATGTCGTTCAGCGCTTGCAGATAGTTGTTCCAATCAACAGAACCCGCTCCGAGCGGAACTTCACGGAATGCCGAGCCGGTCTCGGCCATTTCAGCGATCTTCTCATGGTCTAATGCTGGTGCTTCATAACCATATTGACCGTAAACATCGCGCGGATCGATATCGGCAAGCTTGAGACCATCTTTAGCATGGGTGTGTACAATGTAATCTTTTAGAGTATGAACACCTTGCACCGGATCATCACCAGTCACCATGACCATATTGGCCGGATCAAAATTAACGGAAACCCCTCTGGAACCCAGACCGTCGAGGAAAGTCTTCAGACGTGCAGCGGGTTCTGGCCCAGTCTCAATCGCAAAATAAGAATTCATCTCATGTGCATATCTGCTAAGTTCCTCACAGGCAATGTGCATGGTTTCATAAATTTTACTGGCTGGGTTAGAGGGAACAATACCGATATGTGTAGTTACGATATCTGTACCTAGCTCCTTAGCCAGTTCCATAATGCGCTTGGACTTTTCAATTTTGGCACGGTTCTGGGCAGGATCCTGAAAGCCATGTCCGCCTAAATCTCCAACGAGGGCAGAGATTTCTAAACCCAGCGAAGCAATGTAATCCTTCCATTCACGGCGTGCTGACTGAGAGAGAGTAGCGGGATCAAATTCGCCTTGCACCGCATAAATCTGAACTCCATCTGCCCCAGCTTCTTTTGCCTTACGCAATCCCTCTTTCACTCCAACCTGAAAGCTGTCTACGATAACACCGATTTTATTAGTGATAATTGGTTTAACCATGGCAATAATCCTCCAGTATAATGAATTAGATTTGGTTCCAAACCCGCTTGATGTATTCCAGCCCCAGTCTTGTTCCCTTACGGCACTCTTCCATTCCCTCAAATTCTACAGAGATATATCCGTCGTAACCGCTTTCTTTAACGATTCGAATTACACTCGGCATGTCGATGTCTCCTTGACCAACGATGGCACCTCTCAACCAGTTCCCACCGGAGGATTGGAACCAACCTTCGCCAGGCTGGCGGTCTTGCGGACGAATATAGAAATCTTTGAAATGCACCATCGAAGCAAGCTTGATGTTGTTAGGTACAGCTATTAGCGGGTTCTCATCTGCGCACAGGAAATTCCCAATGTCGAGTGTTGTACGGAAGTTGTCTCTTCCTACGGCATGAACCAGCGCCTGTACACGATCGCTGTGCTGAATAAAGTATCCATGATTCTCCACACTGGTCGTAATGCCCAAACCTGAAGCATAATTCGCAATTTCTCGGCAGGCTTCAGCCAAACGTGGAAGCTCTTCCAAAAAATGCGTGATGGATAGATCGTTTGAGGAGGCTACATCATGCCGCATCCGCTGGATGCCTAATGCCGCGCACACGTCTACTTCCCGCTTTACCCGCTCGACTTCCCGCTGCATTTCCGCTGTCTCCAGCCCGGCAAAGTTCGCCCCGATAGCATAATTGGATAACTCTAGTCCACGACCCGCTGCTGTTCGTGCAATCTGATCAATTAGCTCAGGATTTTCAACCAAATTGATACCCAAGGGTACAATCTCCGCATGTTCTGCGCCCAGATCGGCGATCGTCTCAATGACTCCTTCAAGCGTGAGCTCACCCGTCGAAAAAGCTGAATGCAGACTGTAAGTGCTGATTCCTAACTTCATAGTTTCACCTCTTCACCTTTGGCTGCGGATTCATAGATCGCGCCGAGTACCTTCATGATTGTAACGCCGTCTTGCACAGGACTAATCGGTGTAGAGCCGGTACTGATGTTGCTCGCAAAATGATTAATTTCATTCTGGAATGCACTGTTGAACTCAAACCCCTTATTATCGGTCTGCGGATAGGTATTGACGATCGTATCCGCCTGTTCTTTAACAATGACTATCTCAGGATCAATTTCAAAACCACCCTTGTCACCGTACAGGCGTACCGAACGCTCGTCTTCTTTGGCATGCAGTGTAAAGCTGACATCGACCATCAGTGAAGCTCCATTCTCAAAGCGTATCAGTGCATTCGCTAAATCTTCCACCGTATTGTTCGCTGCGTCGTAATCCGCGGCTTTATAGAAAGAGAGATTCTTGATATTAGAACGATTGCCGAGCTTCCGGTAGGTATTGGCACTTACCGATACTGGATTCGGACGGCCCATCAAATACCAGCAAAGATCGATCACATGGACGCCAATATCGATCAGCGGTCCGCCGCCGGAGCGTTCAATATCACTGAACCAGCCGCCGGGATTGCCTAGTCTACGGAACGTCGTTGCCTTTGCATAGTAGATTTCGCCGAATTCTCCTTGTTCCACCAATGTCTGAAGGAGCTGGGCATTGGAGTCATAACGTCGTACAAAGCCTACTTGCAAAATCTTGCCGCTCTTTTCCACTGCTTGCTGTACCTGAAGCGCTTCTTCAACCGTACGGCAAAGCGGCTTTTCCACAAGCACATGCTTGCCTTCCTCAAGCGCCGCGATGCTGATCTCGGCATGGGAGTTGTTCCATGTGCAGATGCTGACTGCATCTATTTCGGAATTGGCCAGTAATTCACGGTAATCCGTATATACCTTCTCGACGTTATATTCTGTAGCTACTTCGCGTGCACGTTCTTCATTCAGATCACATACCGCATATATGGTTGTCTGCGGATTATTCCGATAAGCACTTAAGTGCATGCCGGAGATAGAGCCCGTACCTATTACGCCAATTTTGATCTTATCCATTAACACTCGCTCCTTTATTTTGCATAGGTTATGATTCGTATTATAATGATTTCAACCCTAAATACCATGCAGAGCCTTGCGGTTTCATTTGTACAATTGTGCTATAGGAGGTGCAGTCTATAAATGTTGGACTATGATAAACATCTACAGGAACCCATGGACATGCCGGATCCCGAGTTCCCGATTAAAGTACATACCCAGCGCTTCAACCAAGAAGGAGTTATGTTGTTCCCACATCATTGGCATGAGCATCTTGAGTTTATATTTATTGAAAGTGGTGAGGCTGTTTTTGAGTGCGGACGAACACCAATTAACGTCCGGGCTGGCGATTTAGTTGCTGTGAACAGCAACGAGCTGCATTATGGGGTAAGCGCTTCTTCTGATTTATTGTATTATGCGATTATTGCAGATACTTCCTTGCTGCATAGTGCGGTAAGCGACGCTGCTGAAACCAAGTTCATCGCCCCGATTCAGCGGAACCAGCTGCTGTTACGTAACCATATCCGGGGGGATCAGCACATTACAGACTGTGCGTTGGCGATTATCCGGGAACTGGAACGTCGCGAATTTGGTTACGAGCTGGCTGTCAAATCCGAGCTGTACCGCCTGCTAACACTGTTGTTGCGCAGACATATCGTCACCGTACTCTCACAAGCGGAGCAAGAAAGACGTATTCAGACCGTTGAACGCTTCGCACCTGTTTTGCGTTATATCGATACCCATTACCAGGAGCCGATTCAAGTTGACGAACTTGCGGCGCTAGCGGGGTTAAGCCGCTTCCATTTCAGCCGTCTCTTTAAGGAACTCACTGGGCATACGATATCGGAATATGTAAATGCTGTCCGTTTAGACCGTGCAGATTATTTGCTCCGCCATACCCAGCTAACGATTTCTGAAATCGCTACCACTACTGGCTTCAGCGATATCTACTACTTCAGCCGCACCTTTAAAAAACATAAAAAGGTAACCCCTAGCAGTGTGAGAGGATTCTAGTTAGAGTGAACAAAGGACTGCCTCTTGGCAGTCCTTTGTTAGTGTATGTATCGTTCCTCTAGTTAAACTGTCATTGCCATACAAGCTGACCCTTTCTTATTTTTGCTGCATAAATGATTTGGCCTGTATGATAATGGACTTCTCTCACCATCGCTATCATGAGATTAAGAGCGGTAGTCTCGTTATTTACTTGGCTATATGTAAGTGGTGGTAAATTAAGAAAGGGTTGTGACATCAATAACTCCGGGTTAGATTGGAGCCGTTCAAGATATTGGATGATAATATCAAAAGCATCCCTGGTCATGGTTATGGCTTGTTCTTTTGTCATTTCTAGGCCTCTTTCAAACTCCCTCTCCCTATCTCTAGTATCCGGAATATCTAAAAGGATAGTTTCAATTCGTGAATGTACTGCCCCGCTAATATGAGCAACCAAATTTGCAATACTGTTACTTTCCACGGTTGGGGACCATGTAATATCCTCTTGGGTACATTGCTCGATTGCTTGGAGCGTCCATTTCTTTTCCGATCTAAATTTGACTAACATACTTTCAATTAACTCAATGGCGATATCCATTGCTAACCTCCTATTAATAAAACCTATGTATAATTTTACCAAACACATCTCCTCTGTCAAATGAAATCTAGTCCCAATGCTATTTTTATGCCACAATGTTTTGTTACATTCTTATCCTGGCTCCTGAGAAAAAATAACTCTTTCATTTAACACCAAGAAGGTCAGGTAAGGGTAGTTCCCTCTACTGACCTTCTTATATTTTATTAATGGTGTAAAAGAAACTATCTTCCATCTTATGGGTATAATTAACATAAAGCTCTATAGGAGGGAAAATCATTGAGAAAAATAAGGAAGCTGATTCTTTTAGGATTTTGCATCATGATTTTACCGGGAACCGTGATTTATGCTGCAGCTGGCTCATCTGAAGTATCATTATATTTGAATAATGTGCTTCAAAAACAGCCCGCAATATTGTCCGAAGGTTCGGTTTCCTTGACGACTGAACAGTTGTCTAAAGATTTATTTGCACTATTCGCCTTGGATGAATCAGGTAAAACGGTTCGAATCTACAAGCCTAATATAAACATGGTTATGCTCGATAATAATGGAGAGATTTTTGGTAAAGTAAAAAGCCCGTCACGTTTTGCATTTTCTACTCTATTACAGGTGGATCATTTAAAAACAGAAATTTCAGATATTAAGGTTGTGATCACCGATCCTGCGGACAAAACAGAAACCATTGATGCTCAACAAATTAAGAACAGCGAAGAAAACTTTTGGTTCAAAACCAACGAGTATACATATTCCTTTAATACAAAGGGCACCTACACTATTCAAGTGTTTTTTAAAGATGTGGCTTCGAAGAAGTGGTTTCCTGTCTCCGAAATCGATATTTTTGGCATTTGACTTCCAGTTATAAGGGACTCAGCTCATTCTATTCTTATCGCGATATTACCAAATTGTTCTCCCTGCTGCATTCGGTGAAATGCCTGAACTGTGTCTTGTAAAGGATACACTCGATCAATGATAGGTCGAATCGAATGATGTTCCATAAACTGAAGCATATCCGCAAACTCTTCACTACTTCCCATTGAGCTACCTATGATACTAATTTGCGGGAAAAATATGGCTCGCGTCGGGATTTCCATTCGATCTCCTGAGCTTGCACCAAATGTGACAATACGTCCATTGGGTTTAATAATATCAAAGTAATGCGGGAACGTCGCAGGCCCAATGCTGTCGAGGATGAGATGAACGGTGTCTCCATTCATGCTTTCCTTCCAATTGCTATGACTGTCAAAAGCATGGTCAGCTCCATGAGCGAGTGCAGCTAGTCTTTTCGATTCACTGCGTGAAGTGACACTGATACGTGCACCCACCGCTGAAGCCATCATCATGGCATATGTCGCAACCCCACCACCAATGCCAGGTATAAGAACGTGTTCACCTTTCTTTAAGCGGCCTCTAGTAAACAGCGCCCGATAGGCTGTTAAGGCTGATAAGGGCAGCACGCCGGCTTCTTCCCATGACAGGTAAGCTGGCTTGCTGACGGCATTTTGCGCTGGAATGATGATTGACTCAGCGAATGTACCCTCTGAAGGTCCCCCTACAATGGCTGGAACGTTAGGAACATTGTCGGCATATTCCCATCCGATGCACGGATTAATGATGACATCTTCACCAACATTATGATCAAGTACACCTTCACCTATTGCTTCAATTCTCCCCGCGCCATCAGAGCCGATAATCAAAGGAGTATCCTGTTTTGTTCTGTCATCCATGATAAACAAGTCCCTGTGGTTCAGCCCTGCAGCCTTTAACCTAACCTTCACTTCTCCAATCCCCGGTCTTTTATCCATAATCTCTTTATAGTTCAAGCCCTTCAGGCCACCTTCTCCAGCATGTACAATGGCTTTCATCATCCAAGCCCCTTCCTCAAGTTGTTATTAATGAATCTATAATAAATTTTACATAGTGGGTGTAATCCAGTAAAATGATCAAAACTGAAGGTGACTATCATAAATCATCATACCAAGAAGGTGCAAAGGAAATGGAAAGTGGAGATTTGAGAATATTTCAAGCGGTTGCTCGCGAGGGTAGCATAACGAAGGCTGCTCAAGTCTTAAATTATGTCCAGTCAAATGTGACAAACCGGATTCAGTATCTAGAAGCTCAGCTGAAAATCCCCCTATTTCGCCGATCCAATCGAGGGATGACGTTAACGCCGGCAGGTGAGAACTTACTGGCATATACAGACAAAATATTATTATTAATGGACGAGGCTGTAATAACCACACAATACTCTGAGCACCCTACTGGTCCGCTCCGTTTAGGTTCCATCGAAACAACAGCGGCTACTCATCTAACGCCCCTGCTAACCGAATATCACTTACGATATCCCGATGTTAATCTATCGCTTATAACGGGAGAAACGCATAAACTCTTACAAAAAGTGCTTGATTACCAACTAGATGGAGCCTTTGTTTATGGACCCATTGACCAGCCTGATATAGAACATGTAGTTGCTTTCGAAGAGGAGCTGGTGCTTATCTCACAACCAGGTAAGAGCGATATGCGCGAATTGCTTACAAAGCCAATGTTGTTTTTCGACGTCGGATGTACACATCGTGCCAAAGCTGAGAGTTTCCTGAATGAAAGCGGGATGAGCTCTTATAAGATTATGGAATACGGAACGTTAGATGTAATTCTAAGTGGGGTTTCCGCTGGACTCGGCGTGTCTATGCTGCCCCAATCTTCGATCTCTAAGGCCGAAGAGGCGGGAGTAATTACTTCCCACCGTCTGCCTGAAGGATATCGAGATTTGCAGGTATGGTTTGTGTATCGCCGGAACGCGGTTTTTACTAGTGCGTTGTCAAAATTAATCCAAATGATCGAAGAAATATAGCAACATACATATTGGGGTTTGATTATATTCGAGCGCAAAGCTTGTATATTAATCAAACCCTTTTCAGCTTTTTCCGATTATACTTGGTATGTCTTGTTCCCGTCTACTCACCACGAATCACTCGAAAACCTTGATCAGGACCCATACCATTCGCTTCGAACTTTCCCCGAAATGAAATCTCGTTGTTGTTAATGCCGCCGATCCACCCGCCACCCTTTACAACCCGGAAAGAACCGCTCTTACTATCTATATCTCCGTACCAGTTCCAACACCATTCCCTAACATTCCCTGACATATCGTAAAGACCTAGCTCATTAGGTTTTTTGCCACCAATAGATTTTGTTTTGTTATGGTTGTTTTCTATGATCGGCCAGTTCCAATCTCCTGATAAGAATTTGTCTCCAGCGTTTTGCCAATACCATGCTACTTCATCTGCTTTATTGCTTCCACTGTAGGTGTAACTTTTGCTCAACTGTCCTCCACCCGCAGCATATTCCCACTCTGCTTCTGTAGGCAATCGGTAACCATTAGCTCCTGCATTGAGCGTTACTGTCCATTTTAAAGTATCGTTATTACTTTTATTATTCGGATCTTTTTTATTTTTATCTATATTGTAATAAGGTTTGAGCCCCTCTTTTATACTTCTTTTATTACAGTAATCTATTACGTCATACCAGTTAACCATTTCTACTGGCAAGTTTTCGTCTTTGAATGCTGAAGGGTTGCTTCCCATTATTTCAACCCACTCTTTCTGAGTAACTTCATATTGGCCGATATAGAAATTTGATATAGTTGTACTTTTGTAGTTGGAATTTGTGTTAATGAAATTTCCACCTTTGACCAATACATAAGTATCCTTCTGTTCAGGCTTTTCTTGCGAACAAGCGCTGATAGCAACAACTATTAAAAGAGAAATTAATAGTTTTCTCATGGATATATCTCCTTTCCAACCACTGGTATGTAGTTAAGTATCATTTGCTGAATGATCTAGAATGATCTAAGGCTGCCGGTTGTGGACCGACAACCTTAGCAATGATAGTGAATACTTATAGATAACCTGTTATTACCATACTGTTACGTTTGAGCTCCCACTACTTTGATATCCTTCTGTCGCTAATACCTGGTAAGACCAACTGCTGCCCAGATTCATTCCGTAACTTTTCCAAGCATTAACGTGGTTGGCAAAAGTGATCGCGACATTGCTTCCCGTTGCTCGCTTGGATTGTCTTACACTCCAAAACTGTGTGAAGGTTGCCGTACCATCAATAGAAGGGGCGTTCGTTCTCGTAGTCGTATATATATCATATGTGCCTCCATCACTAGTCACGGTACCTTTATAGGTTCCAGTAGGTCTATAAGTGCCCCAACTATCAACGACGTAATATTCTATGAGGGAGTTTCTCGTCCACCCATAAAGAGTTAAATACCCATTGCCGGATGGTGCCCAGACGCCTGCATTGTAGTTTATTGTTCTAGATGGGGATCCAGTATTCCAACCTTTACCAACAACAAAGTTACCAGTATTTGACCATGTAACACTGTAATTCCCACCAGATCCATTAGTAGCATTTACTGTCCCGCCACCATCGGTCCAATTTTGCCAATAGTCTGTCGCTGCACTTGAGGTTGCTGCAAACAAGCTGAAACTCATTGAAGCGGCCATAATTACAGTCACGATTTTCTTGTTAAATTTAAACATAATCTACCTCCTGAAATTTTTTGTCACTACATACCTACATTCTGCTTGTCTGTATTTCTAGTAGTCGAAGCAATTTCTTGTTGGGGCAGATTCGCAACACCACTTCCTTCCATATATATTAATGTAAGCGATTACATATGGAATCTTATCATAGATCGTTTACTATTTAATCTCTTCAAATTAAAGATTTTACCCTAAAAAGTATTGTTCTTTTGGGATACCTTATTCACTGGATTTTTGTATCTGCCACAATTACAATCCAGTATTTTTTAGTAACACGTTCATATACCATGTCTTAATCAGTGGTACAACTACTGCTGGCTGCATAGCTTTTGTATGGTCCATCTGGGCTCCCGAAAGGATTTCAACATCCCAGCCTAAATCCGCCAACTGCTCCTTATTCTTTTTTAACAACCCGACGATGTCAACGGTAACGCTCCCGAAATTTTCACCGTAAACGATCGTATCATTTCCACCTGCAAAAGCTAGTTTAGGGAGACTAGGCAAATGTTGAATTCTGCGATCATCAAAGGCTGTGAGGCTATGGTATAGGGAGACAAATTGTGCTGTAACACGGGTATCTATGGTAACCTTTATATTGTCCCAATCCATTTCGTTTGGATTATCCGGTCCAGCAGGGCTTTCCACAGATTCATTTTGGTTACTCAAAGCTTGTGTATGTGTTTTATGGGTCACAACCCTCATTTCTTGATAGGGGCCATTATAGGGTGGAAAACCTCCCATTACCAAACTCTCCAAGCGATCTGTTCTTATAGCCATTTGCAATCCAATCAACGCAAGCCAGGAATAACCGTAGTAACTAAAGCTTGTAACATTCATTTCATCCGCAATGTGGAGAAGATCCTTCACAATATGATCTGCTGTTAGATTTTCCACTGGATGTTGAAATAGATGACCTTCATAATCGAAATAAAGCACTTGAAAAGTATCCGCTAGTCCTTCAACAAAATGTTTACCTAATTCGGGATCTACTCCCCACAGCTTTAAGTTTTCTGCTTCCTGATTGTACACAGATTTTTTAGCGATGGGTAACATGATGGTTGGACGATTTGGAAGCCCTGCCATACCTACTTCTATTTCTGATTGGTTTGCTAATTGTATTATCTTTTTCAATGAACTCACTCCTTTGTGTTCTATAAAAGTATCATATAACATTCATGCAATCTTTCGGTTTATCCCTTTACCTCCCTTGATATATCTGCCTAAATTCGATTTAATATTGTTGTAGCACTTGAAGGTTCAACTTTAATGTTTTGGGGCGATGATGATTATGGAAGAGATATATACACCTACACTGATAGCTAAGCAATTAAATGTGAGTACCACTACTTTAAGGAGATACGAAGATCAAGACTTAATTCCAGATGTATCAAGGACCGCCAGCAACCGCAGATGTTACACTTCCATCCATGTACAAGCTTTTATTACCATTCGCGCATTATTGCAGGGATATGAAATTCCGGTTGTGTACGATGTGATGAGGAAGATTAAAGGCCAGCAGATGGAGTCTGCTCTTTGGGCAATCAATCAAGAGCAACATAAGACCCAAGTGGAAAAAGAAAGGTTAGAGGAAGTTTTACGCATGTTTCGGGATGTTGATTTATCAAAATACAAAGATTTAACTGTAACAGATTCAATGACGATTGGTGAAGTTGCACAAATGGCAGGAGTTAATCCATCAGCTATTCGGCATTGGGAACAAGAAGGGCTAATCTCTTCGAATAGGAACAAAGATAATGGCTACAGAGTCTTCACTTTAACGGAATTAAGAAAAATTATTCTTATCAGCAGTTTAAGGAAAACTGTTTATTATATCGAGAATATGAAACAGCTTTTGAATGAAATAGAAACACATAACTACAAAAAAGTGGAGGTATCCTTTCAGCTTGCCTTACAAAAATTGAATTCTCAATTAACGAAGCAATTTTTCGCGATAGCTGAACTTACAAACTATGTTAAATTGTATAAAAGTAATGCCAAGTAACATATTGATCATAGAAAAAGGACTACCTTGCGGTAGCCCTTTCGTGCCTATTTGAACTTGATGTCAACAATCTTTCCGCTTTCCACAAAACCAATATTTCGATAAACCTTATTGGAGTCAGGATTCTTTAAATCAGCATAAAGCATGGGCACTAAATCCTCCGATAAAAGAACAGAACATAACTCTGCTACTAGTGCACTTGCATAACCTTTTTTCCGGCAAGACGGAGGTGTGTATACCGCATTTAATCTGGAATATCTTGCCGACCGATGTGCAATGTACGCCATCGATACAGGTTTATCGTCTACAAACCATAAATACAAGTCACCTGTCTCAATCATCCTCTTGGCATCTAGAATTTTAGTTTCTGGGTTCACCGTAATCCCATAAGCCCCCTCTGAGAAACCCGCCAAAAATTCTGCTACAATGGCCACATTTTTTCTCGTTGCTTGTTGCATTATGCCCTTTACGTTCAAAGGTTTCTTTGGATCTGTACAGAAATAAGATTCTATAGTCATCGTGGACTCATATTGAAGATTATTTGCCTGAGAATACAGCTGTGCAAAACGTTCTGTTGTTTTTGGTTCTCCAGATACTCCCGATAATGTTGTCCCTTTAAGGAATTCTATAAGTTCTTCGTAGAGAACGATCTTCTTATCCTCGGCAATCTCCTTAGAACTCCAAAGCCATGCGTTATGTCCCGTTGACTGGGCATAGATCATTGTTTCACCAGAATCTTTTAAGCATCTAGAACTCTTCGACTCGCAAATAAGGTGAATCAGGTTGTATTGAACCTCATCAGCAATAAACATATCCTGGCTTAGTATGCGATCGGAAACATTGATTGTTTGGAACATCGTTACTCCTCCTTATTTATTTATATGAACGCAAAAAACTCCGTCCCATTAGGGACGGAGTAGATTCCGCGTTACCACCCTGATTAGTGTATTCGTGAATACACCCTCTCTGCCATCGTCCAACAACGATGCTTCTTTGTAACGGCAGAATCCCGGGCCCGCCTACTATGATTTCGGGAGCCAGCTCTGAGGCGATTGTTCGATTCGGGTGTCCACTGCCTCGCACCAACCGGCAGTTCTCTGATCGACATATCCGGATTTACTTGTCCTCTTCGTCGCATTTGATTGCAATGTAATTAGATACAATATAAAGTAATAGGGATTTTATGTCAATAATATATTATTGTTCATTGCGAAAAAACACTAAACACCAAATTGTCTTAAATGATGGTCTAGATGTTTATAAATCCCTTTACCCCATTGCTCCGGAGTGAATTTTCCGAAAAAAGGATGTGGATGGGATGAACATTTTTCCGGACCGTTACTTTGAAAAATTAAAATCTTTTGTTTCAGTATTTCTTTTTCTTTCCCAAAATCTCTGTCATCTAAAATAAGTATGGTCGGAATTGTTGACATATTGTGTGGTACCGGCTTGTCATTGTAAAAAATAGATTTTACAAACCTTCCTATTAATATTCCTAGCCAATGTCTTGGGGGAAAGGAACTTCCGATTGCGATGTCTTGAAACGCTGAACAGTGAGCCAACATTTGAGCAACATTCATCTTTCCCCATTGTGGTTTAGAATTTGGACTTAAATTCTCGATACGGCTCAGTATTTCTGCGGTATGTAATTTGTTGTATATATTTTCCATAAACACACTCCCCATTTCGATTTTCTGTTTTTTTCAAAAGTTAGCATGAAATTGTCAATAGAGTCTGCTATCTTATCCCATTGCTCTGGTACAAGTACAAGTTTAGTTATTAGATGCTGGTTCCACTCAGGATATTGTTCGTAGATAGCACCCAATATTTCTGCACCAGCTGGAGTAAGTTCAACCAGCTGGACGAAAATCTTCTTGGGCTATTATATTCATCGTTGCAACATTACAATTCGACAGCTACTACCAATCTAATCTTCGCCCTTCTCTATCATTCTATCCTTTATTCACTATCATGTCCGCTAACGTAACAAAGTTACCCATAATGCAGGTAGCTCGTCGTCTTAACTCGTTATTTAACTATCGTTTCCTGTTATCTTAATATTTTACGGAGAAATTTAATCCACTTCGGCTCGTATGCTTCGCTAATTGGAATCCCTGTATAATAACAATGATAAGGGTCCATTTCCCATATCTTTAAAAGCCCCTCGGAAACTTCATACTTAAATATGGGAGAGCTTTTGTCCGCCCTAATATAATACCTATTGCATGCAACACAGTACAAAATCTGCGATTCATCGGAGAAATATGAATAAATATTAAGCTCAGTGTTACAGGCTTCGCATCGACGTATTCGATTGCGGTTTAGCCAATCAATAAATAGTTTCAGATTATCATCTCCTCCGTAAAACAAGGAATATCCTTCGCAAACTAACGTGTCCCGTAATTTCAACAACCTACGGATTTCTGCAATACAGAAATACTTTCCTTTAGGAACGCCCTGTTCTTTTCAATCCCTCTATTTTTACACCAGACAACAGCACTAAAAGCATCGTAAAAATTATAAAAGGGTAGTATTGTTTCCAAATCCATTAGAGGACGAATTGTTGAATATCCCTTTTTATACGAAATTCTACTTTGAGGATTCACTTCCCAAACATATCGGTTAATTTTTGTGAAATCAATTTCAGAGGATCCACCCCGTGCACTCTCAAAATCAATAATTCCAACAACCATATTATTATTTGTTAGTATATTACCTTGTCGAAAATCCATATGAACAACACACGGGCCATCAGGAGGAGGTAAAACTGAGAAAGAACCCTCAAAGTAATTAATACATTTTTCGAAAAGTCCTCTCTCAAGGACTTCCTTGCAAGGTTCTATAAATTTTTCAAAGCTATTTCTTATATAAAGTCTCCAATTGTTCTGATTAGAAAATTGAAAACCGTCTAATCCTTCCACACCATATCCCGGCATTTTAACTTCATGCAGGTTTGCGTGAAGTAACCCAATTTGAAATGCTAATTCATCGTTAATAGCACCTGTACATGGTATACCTTTAATCTCAGATAAAAGTAATGCACCAGAGATTAAGTCATCCCCACTCCAGAAGTCTAACACTTTTGGAACCGGTAATACCTCTCTCAACATTTCAAGCATACGATATTCGCGATATAGCTTATCCCTGTTATAAGGGATCTTCGCATACACCGTTTCTCCATTAGTAAGATTCAGCTTGTATACTTGTGAACTAAAGGACTCAGGAACATTATCTATACTTAATACATTAAGGTTAAATCTTTTTATGATCGTTTCTACTAAGTTCAACTCGCACCTCACATGTTATGAATGAAATAGTAATTAGTTCAGCTATCTTTTTCTTAATTTTATTTGAACTATCCTAACCGTTAGTGCAATAAGATTACACTTAGCTCTTTTTCTTTCTTGCTCTCAGGTAAATGACTGAAATCACTACTAGTACTATTGCAATTACGATATACAAATCAGTATCCTGCTCAAACATTAACCACATCTTGTATTCTATGTGTACTTGCTGTTTGGGTCGAAGTCCTTCACCGAATAGTTCTGTTGCTTGGTTAAGGTTATTCATTTCAATGGTTGAACTGCATGGACTACTGCTTGTTACGCCATCCACTTCGCTTATGTATATTAAGTATTTATTACCTTTCTTAAAATCAAAACCCCAAGTGTAGTCTGTTCCCACAATAATTTGAGAGTCAACTTCAGTATTCCAACTTCGTTCAACATCCACTAATATATATCTGATTTTCTCTTTTGGCCCCGCAAATCCTTCTTGTTTCAAATCAACCTTTATTTGTTTTACTTCACCATAAATAGCTCCACCGTAGACCTCTAGGGCTTCTTGGGGACTTCCTATCTCGACACAGGATAAAGCTTTAGCATCTTGTCCATTTGCAATAAAGAACGCGAATGTGAATAAACATATTAACGTGATTAAACGAAGATTCAATTTACCACCTGCTCTTATGATTTTATTTCATAACATCTTTATTGACTTTATTAATAGGTGAAATGTTGCACTAATTTTCCAGTTCCTTCAATGCAATAGGGAGTACACCTAGATGGTATGCTCCCTATTTGGGTGAGAATAGTATTCTGTTAGCCATGCATGCAACGCAAGCGCCGCACCTCAGGTGATAGAAGCTAATGAATTCTTCCAAGGAGCTGAAAGCTTTGAAGAAGTATTACCCAAGGAGTTAATTCAACTTTAATCCCTAATTCATTTACAGTTAGATGTTGAACTGAGTTTTTATTAAACTAACGCACCTGTTAGCTCAATAGCAAAGATGTGCAACTCCTTATTTCTCCCAAAGCTCGATCAGTCGACCTTCTGGGTCTTCAATCCAAATAAACTTTCCAAATTCACTAATCTCTATTTTCTTTGCAAGAGGTACACCAATCTGTTCAAAATGCTTAATCGTCTCGTTTAGATCATGCACTTGGAAATTTAACATCACTTGTTGTTCTGTTGGAAAATAACTATCATCCTCGGTAAAGAAAGAAAAGATAGTCTCATTTCCCACTTGAGGTTTTATCACAGTCCCATTCCAATTCTCTATGTCAAGCTTCAACACCTCACTGTACCACTTTTTTGTAGCTTCAAGATTCTTAGTTCTCCAGAATATTCCTCCGAAACCTTTAATCATCGTATCTACACTCCTGTCTGCATTAAATTATCTAATAATATACCCTTTAGGATTAAGGAGAATCCACCGTTAACCTCCAGTCATTACATCGAATGGTAGTGCCAACGGGGTATTCAACATCATATTCACCAATAAACGAGAAGCCAAGCTTAAGACAAATGACAATAGAAGCATGAGTGAAGTCTATCGGACTCCAGAGTCGCTATTAGCCATAATTCGGCTCATTTGAGAACCTATCGGACTCTATAGTCGCTATTGGCTCGAAAATCCCTCATATCGCGCATATTTGGAACGAATAACGCCTCTGGGGTCCGAAACACTTCTTAAAAGACAAAATTCAGCCAAATAGCTGCAACTGAGTCCGATCGCTCATGGTGAAGAGAGAGCGTGGGAGTGTGGGAATACAAAACGCATAACAAGCAGCATAGTCGCACATCCGGTATCACAGACGTCAAACAAACAGCATAGTCGCACATCAAGTAATACAAACGCCCAACAGCAAAGCACCAATCAAGTATTGAAGTATCTGTGTGTTCGAGGATTCGAGTACTCAAGTGTTCAAGGAGTTACATCATGCTTCTTCCATTTGGGGATCATTCCTCCTAACCCCACGCAGTGTCCGTTGCTCATTACTTCTCCTTCTTATGTAAATAATCTTCATTTTAGATTCTAGATTAGAATTATTTGCTATAATGTTCTCATGAAAAATAAAACTATTCTAAACAAATTAGCTATCATTCTACTTTTTATAAGCATTCTCTTTGGCCTACGCTGCATTTGGTTGAGTATATTTAAGGTTTCCAACACTGTACCTGTGATTAACAATGGTGTACTGGATTTACGCGGCCAGGATCTGGAGCAGTCTAACTTATTCAGGCTGGATGGTGAATGGAGCTTCTATCCTTCGCAATTCGTAACGTCCAAGGATATTTCAACTTTACCAGAACCTTCCCTCCCGCTTCAAGTTCCCGGAGACTGGAGCCGCGCGATAGGAACGGATGACCCTTCTTCGTACGGTTTTGGTACGTATCGTCTGCGAATTTTGGTAGAACCCCTTCAGCAGCCTGTAGCATTGTGGATCAAACAAATCTATACTGCATCCAGCGTAGAAATTAACGGTAGCCTATTGCTCAATAATGGGACAATATCTCTTGATGCCGATACTTATGTGCCCAAAACCACCTCATATAAAGTATCCTATTTCACAAAAAACACAACAGTAATTGATGTGTTTATTAGTGTAGCAAACTTTGATCTACCCTATAAGGGGGGGATTGGAGGGCCTGTTTATTTTGGTTCTCAGGAAAAAGTTGACCGTACATACTTTTATACCGTAGGTTTTCAAATGTTAACAGCAATCATCCTGTTATTGCATGGGCTCTATGCCTGCATTCTTTATTTATTTAATCCTAAAGAACGTGCTTTGTTTCTTGTAGGGTTAATGACATTATCCGTAGCTGTTATCATTTTAGCCCGTAATGACAACTTACTTCTTGCAATAGTGCCGATTAATTATACCTGGTCATTAAAGATCCGTTTGCTTGCTTTTTTGTGGCAAAATCTTTTTATTCTTCTTGTTTTTAGAAAATTCACCTCAGTTGCCAAAATCAATAAGGGGTTACGTGCATACGTAGTGAGTCTTGGTCTTTATTCTGTTTTTATACTTACCGTCCCAGCTTATTGGGTCAGCACATCCATTCATTTGGGAATCATTCAAGTATTCCAGTATATTCCCTTCATTTGGTTGCTCTATAGCTTAGGGCGCTTATTGTTCAAAAAGCAAGATGATAAAGATGTTGTTTTTCTGCTGTTATCAGGTGCGGCGATCGTTTCTAATTTGTTATGGAATTTGTGGGATAGTAACGGACACTATTCAATTGTCTATTATCCTTTGGATATTATCGCAGCCATCGTGGGCTTCTCAGCATATTGGTTTAAAAAGTATTTTCAAAATGCTAAAGAGAACATGGAACTGAATGAGCAGCTGAAAAAAGCAGACAAACTTAAGGACCAGTTTCTCGCTAACACCTCACATGAGCTGCGCACACCGCTTCACGGAATCATGAATATCGCACAAAATATTGTCACAAAGGAAAAGGACAGACTTTACGAAAGTAGCCGTCAAGATATGGAGCTGCTGATTACAATCAGCCGCCGTATGTCTCATATGCTTGGTGATCTACTGGATGTGGTCCGTCTTCAGGAGCATCGTGTTATTTTACAACAGGAACCTATTTCGGTTCAATCGGTAGTTCCCGGTGTGATTAGTATGCTTCAATATATGATTGAAGGTAAGCCAGTACAGCTATCTATGGATATCCCGGAAGCTATGCCGCCAGTTCTTGCGGACGAGAAAAGACTGGTGCAGGTTTTATTAAATCTGGTGCACAACGCGCTCAAATACACCGAAGCAGGACTTGTAGCTGTTAAGGGTGAGGAACAGGACGGACAGGTTCTTATCTATGTGACAGATACCGGAGTGGGCATGACTGAAGAGACTATGGCAAGGATATTTCTACCCTATGAGCAAGGCCCTCACGGAATAAATGACGGGCGTGGAATTGGGCTGGGATTAAGCATATGCCGGCAGCTGGTAGAACTGCATGGAAGCAGCCTACGCATTCAATCAGAGCTTGGTAAAGGTTCAACTTTTAGTTTCACACTCTCTCTTGCCGATTCTTACAGCGAACAGATAATAAGACAGACGGAACCTACAGTTTCGTATATGGCAGATGAGATTCATAGACAGATGACTGAGTGGGGAATTTCCGAACATCAGCCAAGTAATCACTCTGAAAAAATTCCACCGCTTTTTACAGAGATTAAGGTAAATATTCTGGTGGTAGATGATGATCCTGTCAATCTGAATGTACTAAAGGGTATTCTTGAAACCGAACCTTATATCATAACTACCGTGAACTCAGCCCATGAAGCATTGGAATTGTTGGATAAAAGGAACTGGGACTTACTTATTGGCGATGTTATGATGCCACAGATGTCGGGATACGAATTAACACAGAAGGTTCGTACTAGCTACTCCTTATATGAGCTTCCAATTCTATTGCTTACTGCCCGTAGTCAGCCTGAGGATATTTATACTGGATTTTTGTCCGGTGCCAATGATTATGTCACAAAACCTGTGGACGCAGTGGAGCTTAAATATCGTATTCGGGCTTTAACTGCAATGAAGTTATCCTTCAATGAACGGGTGCGGATAGAAGCAGCATATCTACAAGCACAGATACAACCACATTTTTTATTCAATACGTTAAACTCTATTGCCGCACTCAGTGATTTGGATACTAAAAAAATGCAGGAGCTCATTGGTGCGTTTACTTCTTTCTTAAGAATCAGTTTTGACTTTTTAAATGTCGGAGAGCTCGTGAACCTCTCCCATGAACTGGAATTGGTAGAATCTTATCTGTATATTGAACAGACTCGATTTGCAGAAAGGATATCTGTTGTCTGGAAGATAGATCCGAATATTGATATCCTAATCCCTCCTCTATCCATCCAACCGTTGGTAGAAAATGCTGTTAAGCACGGTATACTTAAGCGCCAACAGGGTGGAACTGTTCAAATACGAATTATCCGTCTGCACAAGGCTGTAAAGATTGAAGTGGAGGATGATGGGCAAGGCATGGATTCCGGAACACTCTCTTTACTGCTGAAGCCATTGATGGAAGGCAAAGGTGGCATCGGGCTGGCCAACACCCATCGGAGGTTAAGTCAATTATATGGTCAAGGTCTCTCGATCCAGAGTAAGCCTGGAGAAGGCACCTTGGTATCCTTTGTTGTACCAGAGGACAGTGATAACTTTTCAAGCAAAAAAGCCGCTCCATAAGGAGTGGCTTTTTTGTATCGTTATCTATATCCTTTTAGAGTACGCAAAAAAAATAGTCGGCACCATTCCCCCATCCATGCGAATTGGAGAACCTTTAAATGCAGAGGCATAAGGACTGCATACAAATGCTGCTAGTCTGCCTATTTCAAAAGGTTTAATAAATCGTTGTATTTCAGATTGAGGAAGATTTGTAGTCATGAATTTTCTTTCTTTTTCTGAAAAAGTCATATCCTCATTGGAGTATATCCCATCAATAATTTGATGCACATTTTCAGATAGTGTTGGTCCTGGCATGATCGTATTGACTGTAACTTCAGTTCCTATCGTTAACTTAGATAAGCTTTTTGACAATGATAATAACATTGATTTGGTCATTGCATATTGAGGCATTTGGCCTGAAGGCATAATGGCTTCTTCACTAGCAATAAAGAGAATTCGGCCATAATCTTTTTGTAACATTTTAGGTAAATAGAATTTTGTTAATCCATTCGCAGCAAGGACATTAGTACGGATGTATTTTTCAAATATTTCGTCGTTAACGTCCTCATATTTCATAATTTCATAGATACCCATATTATTAACTAAAACATCTATATTAGGGTATTTTTCGAATAAGGCTTCTCTTTGCGCAATATCCACAATATCCGCTGTAGCATTTTGTGGAGAGGTAGCCGGGAAATTCGACTTTATTTCATTTACAGTCTGTTCTACCTGATCATAATTCCGTCCATTAATTAGTACATTAACTCCTTCTTTAGCGAGTTCAATGGCGATTGCTTTACCAATACCTTTTGTTGATCCTGTAATTAAAGCTGTTTTATTATTTAATCCCATATCCATATTACATTTCTCCTTTTATCCCGGCGTGCTGAGTAGTTGTCATTTTAAGAACAGTCCTGTGTGCCGGCTAGGATTATATTATCGTACCGGGGTTGTTCAGTAACTAGCGGATTGCGCCAAAGTTCTTGTTTAACACGCCAATGATAAAACTCTGAAAATACTGTCTTTATGAAGAGGGTATCGTGTTTAAACCTAAATGTTCATTACGCCAATTTGAAGGAGTATCACCTTCCCAAAGACGAAAGGCACGGTAGAACGAGTTCTGGTCTTCATATCCAATCAAGAAAGCCACTTCTTTAATATCAAGCGAAGGATCTGCCAGATACTCTCGTGCTTGCTCATGTCTAGCTTGTGTCAGCAATTGCTTGAAGCTTGTGTTTTCTTCAGTAAGCCTGCGTTGCAAGGTACGGTCACTCATACTTAATACCTTCGCAACAGCTTGAATGTCAGGGCGTCCTCCGCTGAAGCTGCGTTTCATGATCCATTTGACCCTCTCGGTTATAGAGCGTGTGCCCTTCTGTTCAGCAAGCGTCCGGTCCAAAACGGGAGTCAGAATCTCCAGCAACTCTTCGTTGTACGAGATAAAAGGATGATTCAAATCATTTCGACGCAACGTCAAACGATTATATTGAGCATCTATCTGAATTCGGCAACCGAAATAAGCTTCAAGAATCTTTACATTTCCTATAGGCTGTGAAAACTCGACAAGCTGTGCTGTCAAAGGTAGACCTGTGCCTCGCCGTCCGAGTTCTAGAAGAAATGCCAAAGTGAGGCCGAGCAGCAGCGGTGGACCAGAATGCCCGGGATGCTGCCATTCCAATTCGATTGTACATAGCTCGCCTTCCTCGGTAATACGCAAGCTTTCAGGAGGGCACATTTGTTTGTATCGTACCATTCGGTTAAGAGCATCGCGATAGTCCTTAGCATGGTATGTTGCTAAAACCGTCGGCGGATATTGTGTGGTTTCAAAGACGGTTGCAAGCTTAATGATTCCTTCGGCAGTATCCCCAATGAGATCGTTATATGCCTGCCAGACTGCGAAATATTGAGCAGTGGTGACTTCTGACTCTCTGAGATGGCTAAGTGGAAGATTTGCTTTGCTGGCTACATCTTGTGCAGTTATCCCTAATTGACTTAATCCAGCCCAAAATCCTGGTGGGATTTTAATTTGATCAGAGGTATGAGACTTCATACATATGGACCTCCTTTATTAAGAACTCCAGCACGCTTGGGCAAGCAGTTCGAACGAATGCAATCGTTTCTCATAATCTGGAATCATGGTAACGATAATGAATTCATTAACTCCATACAAAAGAGATAACCGTTCCAACTTACCTTTAACACTTTCCGGAGTACCTACCAGCAGCTTGCGTTCCAAGGGCTCAGACTTCGCTTCGGCAGAACCTTCTTGTTGGAATAATGCCGTACCAGATGAGGCCAATCGCTCTGCCTCTTCCTCAGTCTCGGCGCAAATGACGCCAACAGCAACCATGGCCCGCGGTTCAGGAGAAAGTGAAGAAGGAGTAAATGTTTCACGGTAAGCTTGCAAAACCTCCTCCCCTGCTACATCGCTCATGAACTGGCCGAACACATAACCTGCTCCAAACTCGGCAGCATATGCCGCGCTTTTCTTGTTTGTACCCAGCAGCCATAGCTCTGGAGATACGGGTGGGACCGGCCGGGCGGTTATTGAACGTCCTTCATAGGAATAGTTGCCCTGTAATAATTCAGTGACTCCTTTAAGCAGTTCTGGCATTTTCCAAACATTTTCGAGAAAATTTCCACTCAGTGCTAAACTTACTTCAGCAGTACCGCCGGGAGCTCTGCCTAATCCAAGGTCGATGCGTCCCGGGTACAAACTGGCCAGCAAATGAAATGCTTCCACCACTTTTAGCGGCTTATAATGTGGCAGCAATAAAGCGCCTGAGCCAAGGCGAATGTGTGCTGTTTTCGCTCCAATATGCGATAAAAGCACCTCCGTAGAGGTACATGCTAATCCCGGCATATCATGATGTTCAGCAACCCAATAACGAGAATACCCCAGTCTTTCTGCTGTCTGAGCCAGCTTCACTGCTTGTCCCAATGCGGTACTAGCATCCACAGTATTAAAGACAGGTACGAGATCTAATACACTAAGCTTAATGGATGTTGTTGTCATGGTTAAGTCCTACTCGAGGGTTTCGGTAAAATTCGATCATATCGATAAAAATAAGCTTGTAATCAACTGCAACCGCGGCCAGATCATACATTCGGCCATGGCCGTCTTCTTTGGAGGCAAAAACAACATCGTGCCGCAGCTTATCCATAATCATTTTGCCGATGAACTGATGCTCGTATTCCGCGTACTTCTTTTTGAAAGCTTCATTAAACTCCCACAGCTCTTGGTAAGACCGCTCTAGCATTGCGTTTACCAAAGTCAGCTCATTGCCCTCTTTTTGTACAGCTACGTAATAATTTCCGCGATCATCCTTGATCAAATCCTTATATAACTCAACATTCAAAGTTAACGTCTCCTCTCTGATTACCTAGAACTCAATTTTATAGGCTTGCAGTCAGCACCGTTGGCTCTGTCGTGATTTCTACATTTCCTGCAACGGCTCTGGAGATCATGCAGGAGCCTTCTGCTTTATGGGCAATACGGATGGTTTTATCAATATCGTCCTGTGACGCATCTTTGGTAAGGGTGATTAGGGGTGAATGTTTGATGGCTTCATATGTAAAAATGTTATTCGTTACATCGACCGTCGCCTCTGAGGTTAACGTCAGCTCTGAAGTCGTCAGCCCTGCCCGCTCCAGCATTGCTGCAAGTGTAATGAGATAACAGGTTGCTGCTGCTCCCAAAAGCATCTCATCCGGATTCGTTCCTACTCCGGGTCCTCCCATTTCTTTCGGAATGGAAATTTGAGTCTTAAGCTGTCCAGCTTCAATAGTTCCGTCACTGTTACGGCCACCGTTCCATACGGCGTTCAATATAAATGGGTGCTTCATTTTTATATATATCCTCCCTAGTTTGATATTGCATGATATATTTTTCATCGAATACTTTACATGCTAACATAGAAGAATGTGGTGAACAAACAGGCTCAGGCCTACAATTCATGAAACTTATCTATAAATTAAAATCCAGGAGGTTCTACCATCATGATAAACGACACGGATATAAAACATCTCAAGCGTTGTATTGAACTTGCCCGAATTGCACTAGAAGCTGGGGACGAACCCTTTGGTTCAGTCCTTGTATCAGCAAGTGGAGAAGTGCTGGCGGAAGACCGCAACCATGTAGGTAACGGTGACCATACTCAGCATCCCGAATTCGCTTTAGCCCGCTGGGCAGCTCAGAATATGACACTGGAAGAACGTAAGCAGGCAACAGTGTATACCTCCGGAGAACATTGCCCTATGTGTGCAGCGGCACACGGTTGGGTTCGTTTAGGACGAATTGTATATGCCAGTTCCTCGAAGCAATTATCGGCGTGGTTAAATGATATGGGAATTGCAGCATCACCCGTCCGTAATTTAAGGATTCAAGAGGTTATTCACGATGCGTTCGTAGATGGCCCTGTACCGGATCTTGCAGAACAAGTACGGGAGCTTCATCTACAATTTCACGAGAAAAGACTTCTTCAGTAATACGAAGAATCAAAAATATTCTATTTTTCCGTAAAAAAAGAACCTTCGGATAAAGGTTCTTCGGCTGTCGAGAAAGTCTCGGCAGCTTTATTTATGTCCAGAAAAGGGTGATTTCACATCCCTTTACCTTTTATTATTCTTAATTACTTCGCTAAAGCGGTCAGGGAAATTTGTATGTACACCATCTACACCCCAAATTACGGCTTTATCCATATTCACTTGATAATTCACAGTATATGGAAACACCTTTAGCCCTGAATTTTTTGCCTGCGCGACATATGCCGCATTTATTTTTTGAAAGTTAGGACTTATGCCTACCGCATAAGTTTTTAATCTATTCACATAGGATTCTGATATTTTATAAACAGGAAAATCATACCATACAATTTGATAAAGAGGGACTGCTGGATTTATGGAATGGAATCTACGTAAACTCGCTTCACTAAATGAATGTATAGCAACATGAGCCGACAGATCATAATTTAAGATTTCTTCATTTAACAATGCCTCGATGTTCGAATTCGACGTGGGATCTTTAATCTCAATCATATAGTCCACTTCTTTTCCGAACCTTTCAAATACCTCTTTTAGTGTCGGAATACGTAAATCTACATATTTATCTCTAGCGAACATGGGATATTGTTCATTAAACCATGATCCCGCGTCTAATTTTGAGATCTGCTCTAAAGTAAAATCCTTTACATACCCTTTAGCATTCGTGGTGCGATTTACGGTCCCATCATGAATAACAACAGGAACATGATCTTTTGTTAACTGAATGTCTAACTCGATATAATCGGTCTTCATATCAATAGCTAGTTCGAATGCAGGTATTGTATTCTCAGGAGCATATCCTGAAGCACCACGGTGAGCGATTGTATATACTTTATCCGCAGGCATGATAATTTCCTTTACTTTAATGCGAATCCAGGGGGAATAAGCATACAAAGAGGTGAACAATAAGATTAACAAAAGCACATGTATACCTATAAAGTAGATTCTAGAATTTTGAATTTTTTGCATTAAGCTGACCTCATCTTTTAATAAATATAATGTAGAATACTTGGTGACTTTCGCTCTAACATTCATTCTTGTGTAAAATTATGATTTATATTCCCTTATGTTAATCCCACCTCAATGTATTTGTAAGGTCAAAGCTTGGAGATTTCTATTGTACCAGATTATCTAGAGAAAATATTGCGAGGCAGCATAAATGGGAAAGGGTCTGCAAGGTCAAGAAGCAACATCTAAACTTTGTGGGGTATAAACTATAGTTGCTATATATACAGAGTCCTAAAGTTCTTATACCATTAACTTTGTAAGCGATTAACTTTATAGGAGGAAATGACTTGACAAAGCCAGTGCAACCCAATGAACCTCTCGTAACTCATATTTATACTGCGGATCCTTCTGCTCATGTATTTGAAGGCAAGATTTATATTTATCCCTCTCATGACCTGGATCACGATATGATCTCTAATGACAACGGTGACCAATATAATATGGAGGATTACCATGTTCTGTCTATTGATGGAGATGGCTCCCCTTGTATCGACCACGGTGAAGTACTTCATGTGAAGGATGTTCCATGGGCTAAACAGCAAATGTGGGCTCCGGATGCAGCATACAAAAACAATACCTACTATTTGTTTTTCCCAGCCCGAGACCATGACGATATTTTCCGAATCGGGGTTGCCACCTCAACTTCACCTTCCGGACCCTTTACACCTGAACCAAGCTACATTCCTGGCAGTTATAGCATTGATCCCGCTGTTTTCGTTGATAATGATGGCAAATCATATATATACTTTGGGGGTCTTTGGGGCGGTCAACTTGAAAAATGGCAAACCGGCTCATTTGTTGCGAATGCCGAGGGACCGGCTGAAACGGCACCAGCTCTTGGACCTATCGTAGCGGAGCTGAGCGAGGACATGCTGAGCTTTGAAGGTGCGCCTAGAGAAATATCCATCATCGATACGAACGGAAATGCGATTCTTGCTGGAGATGAAGAAAGAAGATATTTTGAAGGTCCATGGGTTCATAAATATAACGGTTATTATTATCTTTCTTATTCCACGGGAACTACCCATAATATTGTATACGCTATCAGTAAAGATCCGCTTGGGCCTTTTGTATATCAAGGAAAAATACTTACACCCGTCCTGGGCTGGACAACACACCATTCTATTGTTCAGTTTAAAGAGAAGTGGTATTTATTTTATCATGATAGTTCTTTATCTGGTGGTGCTGACAACAAGCGATCTGTAAAATATACGGAGCTGAAATACAACGATGATGGCACCATTCAAACCATCCATCCTTAGTTTTTATTGAAATGGAGTGCATGCTGGAGTGCACAGGAGGGGAAATATCATGCCAATGACACAACAAGGTGCTTTTTATACGGGGAAATATCGCAATTTATTTAAGGAGTTTGGCTTTTCTGAAGATGAAATCAACGCTAAACTCGAAGAAACTTGGAGTGATTTGTTTTACGGAGATCCGAACGTACGAATCTACTATCCGCTGGACGAGGATAAAAGCTATATTCTGGATACAGGTAATCTGGATGTTAGGTCTGAAGGAATGTCCTACGGGATGATGATGGCTGTTCAAATGAATAAAAAAGATGAGTTTGATCGTTTATGGAACTTCTCTAAGACGTTTATGCAGCACAAAGAAGGCCGTTATGCCGATTACTTTGCTTGGCACTGCAAGCCTGACGGTACAAGAATTTCACCAGGACCCGCACCGGACGGGGAAGAGTTTTTCGCCATGGCTTTGTTTTTTGCCTCAAAACGTTGGGGGAACGGTCCGGCACCTTATAATTATTCCGAGCAGGCTCGAATAATATTGCGTGCTTGTGTACATAAAACTGAAACAGGCGCTGGTGACTCAATGTGGGACGCGGAAACGAAACTGATTAAATTCGTACCGGAATCCACCTTCAGTGATCCATCTTACCATCTCCCCCATTTCTATGATTTGTTCGCTTTGTGGGCTGATGAAGGTGACCATATATTTTGGCGAGAAGCGGCGGAAGCCAGCCGCACATATCTACACACTACATGCCATCCTATAACTGGTCTCGCTCCCGAATATGCCAATTTTAACGGCACCCCGGCAGAACCCCAGCCTCATGGTGATTTCAGCCATTTTTTCAGTGATGCTTACCGGGTTGCGGCTAATATCGGTCTGGACTGGGTATGGTTCCAAAAGGACAGCTGGCAGGTCAATCAATGTAACCGAATTCAAGCTTTTTTTAGGAATATCGAAGTTTCCAATTACCGGCGGTACACCATTGAGGGACAGGCATTCGACGAACCGGCGCTGCATCCAGTAGGCCTTTTGGCGACCAATGCCATGGCTTCGCTTGCTTCGGATGGCCCGGAGGCAGAGCATTTTGTCCGTTTGTTTTGGGATACACCTTTGCGAACTGGACAACGTCGTTATTATGATAACTGTCTGTACTTCTTTAGTTTACTAGCCCTAAGTGGAAACTATCGCATTTATTGAAGTATATCGAACAAAACAATAGGACTCCATTCCTCGAAAAGGTCGAGGAATGGAGTCCTATTAATCGTAATAAAGCTTTGCTATTATTTAATTACTACATATTCCAAGTTAACAAGTTTTGCGTAAGCAATAATTTGGTCTGTTGTAAGAGTTAAAGAAACAACGGTGTGGTGACCGCCACCATTTTCGATCCAAGCTTTTACCCCGTCTTGGAAGTTTGGTTTAACATTCCAAAGCACACGAGCTACTGGAAGGTTTGGAGCTGGAACAGTTGGTTCAAAAGCAGTCACTTCATTGATCAAAAGTTTGTAATGCGTACCGAAGTCAGCCATGGAAACCACTACACCGTCTCCTGCTTTACCGTCAAATACTAAACGGGCTGGATCGTCTTTGCCACCAATACCTAGTGGAGACACGATGATTTTTGGTTTGTTGCTTGCCAAAGTTGGATCTACTTCAAGCATATGGGATTGAAGAATAGATTCTTGTCCAACCGTCAATTCATAAGTGTAATCTTCCATAAAGCCAGTGGATTGGTTATGGCTCATCACTTTAAGCAAGCGGTCGAGAGCTGCAGTCTTCCAGTCTCCTTCTCCAGCAAAACCATATCCTTGTGCCATCAAACGTTGAACAGCAAGTCCTGGAAGTTGTTTCATTCCATGTAAATCTTCGAAGTTTGAGGTGAAGGCATTGTAGCCACCTTGATCAAGGAAACGTTTGATAGCAATTTCATAGCTTGCTTGAACTCTTACGCTAGCTTCCCATGCTTCTTTGCTGTTAGTGCCATAGTCGAATTCATACAGCTCTGCATATTCAGCAAACAAACCATCGATTTCTTCTTCTTTAACTTCATTAATGACTTGAACCAGGTCACCAATACCAAAGTAGTCAACCGTCCAGCCAAATTGAATTTGGGCTTCAACTTTATCTCCTTCAGTTACACCAACGTTACGCATGTTGTCACCAAAACGAGCAACTTTGATATTGAAGCTTTCGTTATAAGCAACAGCTACGTCCATCCATTCTGCAATTTGCTTTTGAACTTCAGGGCGTTCCCAATAGCCTACAACCACTTTGTTTTGTTTGTTCAAACGGGCGTTAATAAAACCATATTCACGGTCACCATGAGCTGCTTGGTTTAGATTCATGAAGTCCATATCAATTGTTGCCCATGGAATACTTTCATTATATTGCGTAGCTAGATGAAGCAAAGGTTTTTGCAGCATTTTTGTTCCGCGGATCCACATTTTTGCAGGTGAGAAAGTATGCATCCAAGTGATGACACCGGCAACTTCGTCACGATAGTTAACTTCTTTCATAATGTTGGTGATTTTATCTGCGCTGACAGCTAAATCCTGCAATACTAGTGGGTAAGGCAAAACTCCGCTTTTATTCAAAGCATCTGTCATCGTTTGTGCGTGCGCTTTAACTTCAGCCAATGCTTCTTCCCCATAAAGATGTTGCGAACCTACGACAAACCAAAATTCTTTTGCTACTGCTGTTGACATATTCATCCTCTTTTCATCATTTTGTAGTTTGATTATTTTTGACCGTAATAAGCGTCTTTCCCATGTTTGCGCAAGTAATGTTTATCTAGAATACGTTGTGGCAATTCTTCCGCAAAATGGTTTAACTCTCTAGCAAATAAATTCATTTTTGATACTTCATCCAACACTACGCTGTTCATTACAGCGGATTTTGCATTTTTCCCCCAAGTAAAGGGTCCGTGGCCTTTAAGCAAAACACCGGGAACCGCCATAATATCTATCCCGCGTTGTTCAAAGGTTTCGATGATTACATTACCTGTTTCCGCTTCGTAACCCCGATCGATTTCCTCTTGCGTCAAGAAACGCGCACAAGGAATGGAGCCATAGAATGTATCAGCGTGCGTAGTTCCCATTACAGGAACGTCAAGTCCTGCTTGTGCCCAAATAGTTGCCCAAGTGGAATGTGTATGCACGATTCCGCCAATTTCGGAGTAATGTTTATAAAGTACTGCGTGAGTAGGTGTATCGGAGGAAGGTCTCATCTCCCCTTCAACCACATTGCCATCCAGATCAACAACTACCATATCGCTGGCTTTCATTGTTTCATAATCTACACCACTAGGTTTGATTACGAATAATCCACTTTCGCGATCAATTGCACTCACATTTCCCCATGTATACTTGATAAGTCCATGTTTCGGCAATTCCAGATTGGCTTGAAAAACCTCTTCTTTAAGTTGTTCTAACATCTTGGTCCCTCCATTTTCAGACTAAATTATCAACAGCGGATTGCTCAATCGCCAAACCTTTTTTATAACGTTCGATAAAGGTTTCAAAGCCTTTAATGTCGGTTGCATCGGGATGAATTTCTTCTCCCTTTACATCTTTGAACACTTTTTGATCGAGGAAGTCTTCCAAGCTTTCTTCCTGATTTTTGTTCATCATGTAGGAGGCAAGAATAGCCATTCCCCATGCGCCGCCTTCTCCAGCAGTTGACATTACGGAAACAGGAACATTCAGTGAAGCTGCCATCATTTTTTGGCCAACAACCGGAGTCTTAAATATACCGCCATGTCCTAAAATACTATCTATGGCTACATTCTCTTCTTTCGTCAAAATGTCCATTCCAATTTTCAAAGCACCAAAGGCGCTGAACAAATGTGCACGCATAAAGTTAGCCAGATTAAATTTGCTCTCAGGCGAACGTACAAATAGCGGACGGCCTTCTTCTAACCCCGTAATGTTCTCACCCGAGAAATACCCGTAACTGAGCAATCCACCCGCATCTGCGTCTGCTTCCAAAGCCTTATTCAGCAATACGCTGTACAATTTATCAGCTTCTACGTTTTGCCCCATTGCTTCATAGAACTCACGGAATAATCCGAGCCAGGCGTTAAGGTCACTTGAACAGTTATTAGCATGAACCATACCTACCGGACTTCCGTCTGGTGTAGTCACCATATCAATTTCCGGATAAACCTTAGAAAGTTCTTGTTCCAATACGATCATGGCAAAAACAGAGGTTCCTACGGAGACATTCCCGGTACGTTTTCTTACACTATTGGTAGCAACCATACCGGTTCCCGCATCCCCTTCTGGAGGGCTAAGCGGAATCCCAGCTTGTAATTGCAATGATGGATCCAGAATTTTGGCTCCTGCTTCGGTTAATAGACCCGCTTGCTCACCGGCAACATACACCTTAGGAAGAAGATCGCTGGTCTTCAGCGAATAACCTTTGCCAGCAATAAGCTCATCAAACTGTTGTATCATGGATTCATTATAATTCCCTATGGATTCATCAATCGGGAACATACCTGAAGCATCCCCAACACCAAGTGCTTTGTTGCCGGTCAATAACCAATGAATGTATCCTGCCAACGTCGTAACAAACCGAATCTCCGGTACATGTTCTTCTTTGTTTAAGATCGCCTGATAAAGATGAGCAATACTCCAACGTTCCGGGATATTGAATTTAAATACATCCGTCAATTCTTTGGCTGCCTTACCAGTTGTTGCATTACGCCAAGTCCGGAACGGAACGAGCAATTGATCCTGTTCGTCAAAAGCCATATATCCATGCATCATTGCAGAAAACCCGATTGAACCAACGGTTTGGAGGGTGATTCCGTAATTTTGTTGAACTTCTTGCTTCATCTCACGATAAGCATCTTGTAGACCTTTGATAATATCTTCTAGGCTGTACGTCCAAAAGCCGTCTTTCAATTGATTTTCCCATTCATAACTTCCAGAAGCGATCGTTTGAAAACTATGATCAATAAGTACTGCTTTAATACGCGTGGATCCAAATTCAATCCCTAGCGAAGTTTCTCCCTTATTGATTGCTTCTTCGATGCTTAATCGATTCGATATCACGTTAGTCACCTCTCTGACAGCGCTTTTTTAATATAAAAGAATTCGCTTTCTTAATTAACAGCTTTAGTATAAATTTTTGTACGTACATTTGTCAATAAAATAGTTATATATACATACAAATATGGAGATGATAATAATTTAACTCCGTACTTAGTTTGTTTATGATGATCTAAAGGTACGAAATATTTACATTTTTTCATAAAAAAAGAGCCCCTTTATATTTAATTCGTAGTCATGCTATAATTTGTACATACAACTTAACGAAATGAACGAATCAAAAAGCGAACAAGTATGGAAAGAGGAATTACATGAAACCAAAGTATCAAGTGATTATAGAGGATATAAAAAGCAAGATCCTTTCAGGAGATTACAATGTAGGCGAACAAATTCCTACGGAGTCTGCCTTGCAGTCCTTGTACGAGGTTAGCAGACAGACTGTTAGAAAAGCCATTTTAGAGCTATCCAACGAAGGATTCCTCCGCAGCGAAAAAGGTTCTGGCACGTATGTCAGCAACCAATATCGCACAAAGACCGGCGGGAGTTCACATAAGAAGACGATCGGTGTAATTACGACGTATATCTCTGACTACATCTTCCCTTCTATTATCCGGGGGATTGAAAGCCGAATGAATGAGGATAACTATTCTCTATTATTGGCTAGTACCAATAACGATGTTGCGCAAGAAAAAAAAGCTCTCGAAATGATGTTGTCCTACGGCGTAGATGGTTTAATTATTGAACCTACGAAAAGTAATCTGTATAATCCCAATATTGCGTATTATCTGTCGTTTAAGGAGCAAGATATTCCACTCATTATGATTAATGCTTTTTATGAGGAAATAGAGCTCCCCTTCCTTTGTCTTGACGATGTGCAGTCCAGTTATCTGGCAACAAAAGAATTGATTTCCAAAGGCCACTCTCAAATTGGACTTATCGCAAAAATGGATGATTTACAAGGCAAATATCGAATGAAGGGTTATATCAAAGCCCTCGAAGAAGCTAAATTGCGGTTTTATCCAGAGCAAATATTTTCGTTCAACACCGAGACCAAACAAACCTTAGCTACGAACTTGAAGGATTTCCTAAATAAAAATAGAGATACCCTCTCTGCGATTGTCTGCTACAACGACGAGGTTGGTTTGGAAGTGGTCAATGCTTGCAGACAGCTGAACATTTCTATACCAGAGGAATTATCAATTATTGGCCAGGACAACTCCTATATTGCCCAAAATGCGAACATCAAACTGACCACTTTAACGCATCCCCAAGAAACTATGGGCCGTGATGCAGCGGATTGGGTCATTAAAAAATTACAAGGAAAAAAGGATCTTCCCAACAATACTTATTATCAACCTGTGTTAATTGAAGGAGAAACAGTAGTCGAGAGATAGAATAAATTCTGAGGGATTTGTGTTTATCTTCATATATAAATGTAATAACCCACCAGTTGTGACTGGTGGGTTATTTGCAACTGTTATCTTAGTATTCTTTAAAGGTTCGATTCTTGTTTTGAAGTCAACAGTACAGAAGAAGCAAACTGTTTCACAAGCTTGCCGGGATTTATCCCGTATTTATCCCGAAATCCCTCGGCAGCCCGAGGGGTGATAGCCCCAAGGCTTGAATATGGTGTTATCTGGATACACCATCTAGGAAACACTAACATTTCTTTTACTTAATTTCTTAAATACCGAGTATTCCTTATTGGACTTAATAAAACTTAATATCTTTTCAGCACATTCTAATGAATTCATCTCTTCCGTATTTACTTCGAGGTCATATTCTTCAAAGCAATATACTTTGCTAAACTGTGAAGCTGCTAGTCCAATCATTCTATCTCCTCTTGTTTGCTCTCTTCTTATGAGTTCTTCTTTCGAGCATATTACACCTATAAATAACGTAGGGTGATCGAAAAATTGATCAAGAAACACATTAAACCTCTTATCGTTGTCGATTACGGTATCTACTATTACATTAAAACCAAATTCTGATAACAATTTAATTGTCGAATGGTACACTGAGAATATGGAATCATCCAATATTTGGGAAACGACTTGATGATCTATTTCTCTTGTAGGTTCATCTGGAAATTTATTATTAATAAAATCATTGTAATTATTAAAAAAATCATCAATTGATAAATGATAAAAAGGAATCTCTTTCTGTTTTATCAGTTCAGTCGATATGGAGGTCTTTCCGGAACTTGAAGTTCCATTTAGAAAAACTAATATCCCTTGCTTCAATTTAATCATCCCTTCAAATAATAATCATTGCAACTCAGAGATTATTCGAGAAAAGATTAAATTATCCTTTACTGTTTGATATGTTCCTTGATTTGTTCGGCTATTTGCTCCAACAATGCTTCTTTTCCTAAAGCAAAGAAAGCCTCATTATAATTTTGTCTGCTTGTCATACGATATATATTATTCGATTTTACAGCTTTCAGATTGCTCCAGACCTTGCTTTGGTCAAGAACATTCTGGTCATTATCGGATAATAAAATGATATGGTCTGGATTAAAGGTGGACAGTGCTTCTAGACTTGTCACTTTCCCTCCCCATGGATCTGGCTTCGGTGTACCTGGCGCGATGGGTAATCCTAGATCATTAAAAATCATATCCGCAATACCTGTGCGGGAATAGATGCGTATTTCTTTCTCTGTAGCTTCGATTACCGCAAACGTCTCTTCCTTGGTTATCTCAGTGATTTGATCATGTAGTAGTAGAGCACGTTGATCATAGACCTTCAACCACGCTTCCATTTCCGCTTTCTTATCAAGCACCTCCGCAACAAATGCAAATCGCTCTCTAAAAGCGTTAAAGCCATAAGGCACCCTCACTGTTGGAGCAATCATATTTAGTTGATCATAGATTTTTTCTTGGGTAGGTCCTGCCAGTATCAAATCAGGGCTTGCTGCAATGATCGCTTCTAAGTTGACTTCCGTCTGAAACCATCCAGCGGGAGTTACATCAGGCAGTTCTTTTTTGAGAATAGGAGTGATTTCTAATGAATTAGCCATATCTGTATTCCCAGTAATAACAGGTTTATATCCAAGCACCAGAAGTTCTTCCGTTGAGCCGGATACATCGGCAATTCTAACCGGATTCACCGGTAATTCAACATCTCCTTTAGCCTCCTGACCTGATTTCCCACACCCGTACAGCATCACCATCATGATTAAGGCGATTCCGGCAAAAGAGATCCGTTTTAAACTGAACATTTTTTCCAACCCTCTCCAATCTATTGATAATCATTCTCACTTCTAGCAAGTCCGATCATACACTCTGCTGATAGGACAGAACTACCGGCAGAGGGATTGAATAACGGTTTGGCGGATATTTATTTAATTTTTATCGTTTTTTAATTACTTCTGAAGGATTAATTCCATATTGCTTCCGAAAAGCTTCGGCAAAATGACTAAAGTTGTTGTAACCTACCATCGTCGCTGTTTGGCTGACACTAATATCCCCGGTACTTATGATTTCCCATGCTTTTTCTAAACGTTTGTTCCGTAAATATGCAAATACAGTTGTTCCGTACTCTTCCTTAAATCCAACTTTTAATTTGTATTCGTTAATGCCTGCCAGCTTGGACAATTCGATTAGCGATGGTGGGTTTGCCATGTGGTCAAGGATGATATCCCTGGCTTTCCGAATGTTTTCTCGGTCACTACGTGATAAATGCAAACTGCGTTTAATATGCTTTTGCTCAAAAAGAAAAACGTCAAAATATACAGATAAGAGTTCTAATGCCTTCCCCTCTACGTACAACCGGCGCATGGAGGTATGATATGGACAGTCTCTCAATTGCACCAATAATCGGGTGGTTTCTGGAAGAATAGGCATACGGAACATTCGAAAAGCACGTGAATCTAACAGTCCGGATAAGCTGCGAGCATGTGAAGAGCCTTGATCCTCCATCCATGAATCAAATAGTGTAACTGGTACACCTATGGACAATAAACGGATAGGTTCAGCACTGCGATAGTGAAATTCCGCCTGGAAATCCTGCATGAACTGCAATGAACAACTATCGGGCATTAACTCATGGCTAGTATCTGTAACATGAACTTCCCCGCTCCCCTGCAGACAAAAGCTTAACTCAATCATTGCTGCTTCGGATTGAACCTGAACTAGGCGATCATCAGCAAAACGGTAATCACTATCAACAATTTCGATCCCGGAGGGTGTGATCACCCTATCGACGTATCCTTGGGTACTGGATTGTGCAAAATGTTTCCTCTCTGTAGTGTCCCTCATAGACGGAGCCTCAAACAAAGCATCGAAATACCCGTTATAGATGTTATGAATAGATGAACTTGTCATTCTGTTATACACTCAGCAGGTAAGCTGCACTCCGTAATCCCAATATTATGTTTTATCATGAGCAGATCACCTTTTCTCTTCTATTAAATGATAACGATTATCATTTAGATCATTATATGCGAGATATTGGATAACCTGCAATGTACAGTTTGTAAGGATCACTTATCTCCGCCTCCTCAGTAAAGCGGTAGCACCTCTTGGGTCAGCCCTGAAAAGAGGTCGCTGGTTTGAACAAAAAAGGCATCAGGCAAATAATAATAAGCATCACCCATAGACACCACCTTTAATTCGGGAATGATATACATGGCGATATAAGTCCCGTCTTTTAGGTTGAACTGTAATTGATATGATTTCCCTTGGGATTGCGCCGCTGCAAGAGCTTCATATTCCTTATTGCTTAGCTCTGTTTTTTTTGCGCTGTACAAACCTTCGATAATGGACTCAACAATAGGATGATCAGTGATAGTCTTTTGCACGTCATTCCCCACATGATTCAGAATATAGATATCTTTTGCATGCTCCTTCAGATTAGCCAGATCTAAATACTCCTTCGCGCTCATTGCAGAATCGTCTACCTTCGCCACAATTTCAGCTAGATAAAAATATTGCTCATCCTTAACTGCAATACGAAAATGGGATGGGTATGTTGGGATTTCATACAGCTTTCCACCAATTGCGAACGTAGCGGCATAATCCTTTTCCGCATTCTTATCCCCGTCTTTCTTTCCGGGCTCTTGGTTGAGATCAAACTCTAATGCACCAAGCGATTTGTCAGGCTCCATACCTGTGAACTTAAACTGAGCGCCATCTGCTACGAATGCATAACGGTATCCATTGTAATTCAGAATTTTGCGAACCCCTGTGGGAGACGAGACTGCTGTCTGCTGCGATATTTGTGGTGAATTAGGCAACGGCGTCTGTGGAAATTTATAAACGGCCACACCTAACACCAATGCAGCACAAGCTGCGAATGAGCCCCACTTTACATAAGCTTTTTTATTAGTGCGTCTCGCGGAGTTGGCTTTTTCTATCAAATTTTCGTCTATGTAACCGATTGTTTTGAAGAGCTCTTTATTATTCAAAGGAAATAACCCTCTTTCTGAAGATATATTTGGAGTTTTTTGCGTGTTCTGAAAAGAATTGATTTGGTTTTGCTTTCACTGATTGAGAAGCGTGCGGCAATATCGGCCAAAGAATCAGAATACCAGTAACGCCTCAAAAAAATATCCCGCTGATCTTCCTTAATGTTGTGTAGAAATTTGCTTATAGATTCGGCTATTTGTGCTTCCTCGTATTGGGTTTCAACGTTGTCTGAAGAGGATAAACAATCGTTTAATTCATCAAGAATCGTATCGAATTTTTTATTCCGTTTTTTAGCCATGTAATAATCATATTTGTTCAAAGCAATATTTCGTGTGATTCTCCCCAGAAAAGAGGACAGCTTTGCAGGAGACTTCGGCGGTATTGCTTCCCATGCACCAAGAAAGGTATCGTTAACACATTCTTCCGAATCTTCAGCATTAGACAAAATGTTATGAGCGATCCGAGTACAATAATTTCTATATTTTTTCGATGTTTCTTCTACTGCCCTTTCATTACGTGCAAAATACAATTGTATGATTTCACTATCTTCCACTCCATCACTTCCGTTCGATTTGATTAAGCATTCACTTATAAAGTAGGAAAAGAAGTGTTTAGGTTGCATTAAAATATAATTTTCTATAAGCTTCGGCATTCAACGCTGATAATATGACATAAAAATACAAATAACCCCTCATCCTATGGGATAAGGGGAAGTTATAATATCTTCTAATTTTTAATTAATTCTACTTCCTTCATTGGAACCTTTGTCTTACGGAGCATCATCCAGATCCCCCCCAGACAAAATAAAACACTACATCCCATGCCAAACAACGCGCTGGCGTTTAATGCCTGAGGTGAGCCTTTCATCGTAAGCACAGCCATTTGAGTGACAACAATGGAGACTACGGCATCAGTAAAGCTAATCATTTTTAATGTTGATATAATGGGATTGTTGAGATGACGGTTAACAATGTTTCCATGAATGGCAAAACCAAGTTTTGTAAAAGCGATCAGTGCTACCAGATATACAATGTAACCTTCATAAACCAAAGCGTCCCCGACTAGATAAATCCGCAGGCAGACCAACAGATATGAAACACCTAGAAGACAAAGAAAAACACCGCCACGCTTATAAACATAAAGCTCCATGGAATACCTTTGCTGTGGTGAACTGACTTTTTTAGCTAATGTATATTTATGAAGCACCTGTCCTTTGGCTATACAAAGAATCAGATAATAAAGTGCATTTGTGATGAACCATCCGGACAATAGATATAACCCAAGAATTAATTTGCCTATACCAATAAAAGCATTGATGACTAGGGAAGCGGCGTTGAACATGGCGGTTCGATCTTGCGGATTTCCGAAGTACCGAACTAAGATTGCCTTAATATATATCATCCTCTCAAGAAAACCTTCATATCTCATTTTATGTTTCTAAGGGGACAATAGTATCATACTTGGCTCAACCCAGCAATAAAGCAATTAAAGTTCTGATTTATGATATATTAGAAAAGGTTGTGCTAATTCGGCAAGAGGAAATAGCAACAGCAATTGTTAATGGAGGCAGGTCGTATATGTATAAAAAATTAACAGCAGCAGAGTTGGATGTTATTTTAAGCTCGATTAATAAGGAACAGCATTTTTTATATTATTCATACCTTACTTTTCGCAGACAAAACACAGTGCATTACGGTCAGTATTCTGACCAGGGCGAGTTGCTTGGAGTATTAGCCTTTTTAAGTGGCCTTCCGTTTAATGCTTTTTCTGTATATCCAGTTCAGCAATCCTTTTGTCTCAGCTCAATGTTGGCGTTCATGAAAGATGAATTACATCTACATAACTATGCGGTGGGTAGCTTTATTATTAACGAACAAGAGCTGCAGGTCTTTGCTTCTCAGCTTGAGTTCTACAGCCCTCCCCAAAAATTGCTTCTAATGAAACATATTCATGAAGATGTTCTACCAACAGCGGACAAGCATGTTATGCACTTAGGACCTGCTCATTTCCAGCGAATTGAAGCAAAGATGAACGAGCTGCAAACCATGGCTTTTTCAAAAGAAGAATTACAGAATCCGTTCTATGGTGTGATGGCACAAGACGAGCTGATTGCTGTAGGAGGATACCACATATATAGTGAGGATTACGTTGAACTAGGAAATATCGGAACGGATGTAGCCTGGAGAAGAAATGGATATGGAAAAAAAGTCTGTGCAGAGCTAACACGCCAAGGACATGCCATTTCAGCTAACGTATATTTGAATGTTTTTGAGGAGAATGTAGGAGCCATTTCTCTATATCAATCGCTGGGATATGAACTCATTTGCCAACAATACATCGTTGAATTTATTATTTAATCAAAAAACGTACTGCATAAGCTGCAGTACGTTTTTTCTATCTAAACCTCTTACGCCGTAGGCATATTCTTCGTAGAAGAATAGATTATTGCATCTCTCAAAATGTAAATGTATTGGCTGCGCCCATCATCACAATAATCATACAATTCACCATGGCTCCCAGCCATATTTTTCCTGTGCACTTAAAGAGGTAACGCGAAATATAAGCTGCAATAAAGAGCTGGAAAACGAGAGGGAAAAGGACTAGTATTCTGAGCCAATCTTGATTTTGCCAAAAAGTTACACCTGTTGAAAATAACGTTCCGTATTGTACCCCAATGAGCACTAGAATTCCGAGTACACCGCCTGTCCCGCTAATGAGCAGATCCTTCCATTCTTTCTGCCCTTCAACTGGGGTGGTAGAGTTCACGGCAATTGACTGTGCAACATAAAATATAAAGAAGAAAAGCATATAACGTAAGCCAATTAATAATTGATTCGGAGTGAATACTTTAATTGCCAGTACCCATAAGCGGAAGTCTGTCTGAAAGAAATAATCTGCAAATGCAACCAAAGCATAGAATCCAGTGAATATACATACAGCAAGTGCAAAAGTCTTCAGCAGTTCTTTCAAATTTGTTTTTATTCCCCAGCTTTCAGAGTGCTCATTATAATTTTTTCCTGATAAACGAGTGGTTAACCAGAATAACAATAGACCCACAAGGCCGTTAAAGATCGCCCAGATTAAAATAAAGTTCATGGCGGTTTGTGGAAACAAACTACGAGGCTGAAGGATATCCTGTCCAGCTATAATACTCCAGCGACTGATCGGAAGGTATGATATTGCGGAAATTACCCAACTCATTATCCAAGAACCCCAAAAAAGAATTTTGCTTTTTCTGGTCTTAGGCTCCGGTAACTTGGCAGGAGTAGGTTGAATTAGACTATTGAAACAAGGAAGCTTGAGGAGCAATACCGCAAAGGGGACAATAAATAAAAAGGATCCTAACAAGCCGATAAAGTTAAAGATCTCTTTCCATAACCATAATTGGTTGCCGGCAGATAACGGATTATTGATTTGAAACGCTTTCGTAAAAAAGTCTGCTAAATAACCAGTGCTCGCCACCGAAAAGTGTTGCCAAGGGTGGATCTCCGCTGGATTGTACACGACGCGCAAGGTTTGATCAGCTGCATTACCGTAATATTTGCCGATTTCCACAGCGTTTATCTTTTGATTCTCCGGCATTACTGAATTTATAGCAGCTAGTGATTCTGGGGCATCGCCCGAAAGATCAGCATTCCCTCTCGCAAATCCGGAGCCGCCTTCATCATATTTGCCTACATTGATGCCTACATTGGCATGGATGTTTTGAAAAGTCTCATCGGTAGACTGTTCGACCTGAGAAACAATGAAAGCGGATGCAACTTTATTCGAAGCATCAGCCTTGGCTTGTTCACTTACCGTAATAACTGCGCCGTCTTCCGAAGAGGGATCTTTCGCCGCTTCGAGCTCCGCCAAATAAAGTTGGCCATAATACTGGAGTGTACTCCAGGTAATCATTCCACCCATAGAATGACCACTAATGCCAATTTTTGTAGAGTCTACATAATCAAGACTGGATGATGCATATTCCACCAGAGGAATCATCCCATTATTCTCTGACATTATCGTTGGGAAAAATGGCATATCAGGAGAGCTCGAGCCTCCATGCCATAAGAAATCCATTGCAATCACGGCAATTCCCCGACGGGAAAGTTCGATTGCGGTACTATCCTGCATCTCTTTATTGTTTAAAAAACCGTGACTAGTAATGACGAGTGGAACTTTATGCTCTGCATTTGCTGAGACAGGCCTGAACAGATTTCCCTCAATCCAAGTACCATTATCGGACGGAATCTTAAACTTACTAATCTGGACCTTTCCGAAATCTGTTTGCAAGAAAGAAGCTCCCACACAACTGATCAAAACCATGGATAAAGCGACACATAAAAATTTCAATGCTAATCTCGTAGACAGAAACTTTTTCATCTGGTCTCCCCCCCAAAAAAAGTATCAAATCAAAATGTGTAACACAAAATGGGCAAAAAAAAATAATCTGAATCCGAAAAATTCATTAGTAGACCCCATGAGTAGATATCCCTCGGATTCAGGTTATGTGTGATTCTTATTTCATTGCTTTTGCCAGCTCTGTGAAAATAACCCCAAGTGCATGAGCACCCGCATCTGGATAACCTATGCTACGTTCCCCCACTGTGCCGGCTCTTCCCATACGGGCAACGATTTCTATAGTATTTTTAGAACCTTGGACAGCTGCTTCCGCTGCTTTACTTGCCGCCACTTTGATATCGTCGCCTTGTTCTGCACTTTGGGTCCAGGCATCTGCAAACGGTACAAGCGCATCAATCAATGTCTTGTCTCCGACAACAGCCCCTCTGCCAAAAGATCTTTCACCCGTATCTTGAATCCCTTTGACAACAGCTTGCATCATATCAGCAAACTCCTGAATGGTCAGCTCTTCCTTCTGTTGAACATTTTTGCTCGCTGCGCGGAAGCCTGATCCCCAGATCGGTCCGGATGCTCCGCCGCAATATTCCATAATGACCATGGAACAGGCATCAAGGAACTCGCCGATATTAGTGAGATGATGAGCTAAAATATCCTCCCACTCGACTTTCAGCTGTTTAAAGCCCTTAGCTACACTCATCCCAAAATCGCCGTCTCCAGCGTGGGAGTCAAGCTCACAGAACGGAACTTCATTCTCAATAATAACCTGGCTCATTTGATCGAGCAGATAGACGATATTTTGCAAAGTAAACCGATTGTTCTTAATCACCGCTGCAGCAGCATCCGTATTATTCTTAAAGGATACATTGCTGTCTGCTTTCTCTTCCTGGATTACTTCAGTATAGTTCACAGGCTCAAAGGGGCCTTTAATCGACAAGGCTGGTGTATCACAAGGCGCAGATAACCATTTCTTCAGCGTCTCATCCAGCTTCATTATCGTCACCGATGCACCTGCCATGTCAATGCTGGTCATGTAGTTACCAACAAACACTTTAAACACTTGTTTATTCTTAGCAGTTAATTCGCGGATGACAGAATTGTTCAGCAAATATAACTCTTGCAGCGGGGTGCCGCCAAATCCATTAATTAATACGGCTACTTCCTCCTGCTTCTGATCATTCATTTGGAAGTTGTCTAGCAAAGAGGTAACCATTCGCTGTGCTAATTCATCTGCGGGTACAATTTTCTCCCTGCGTATTCCAGGTTCTCCATGGATCCCAACCCCGTATTCCATCTCGTTCTCTTCAATATGAAATGTCGGAGTACCTTTGGCAGGTACGGTACAAGAGGTATAGGCGAAGCCTATGCTGCGCACATGATCAATTGCATGTTGCGCCGCTTCTTTCACTTCTGCTAAAGACAATCCAGCTTCTGCTGCTGCTCCGGCTACCTTATGAACAAGCACTGTTCCGGCTACGCCTCTTCTCCCTACTGTATAAAGACTGTCTTCAACGGCAATGTCGTCGTCTACTTTGACATAATCCACTTCGATACCATCTTCAGTTGCTAGATGGGCCGCATTTTTAAAGTTCATGATGTCACCGCTATAATTCTTGATAATAAGCAACGAACCTTTGGCGCTTGCTGTGCGGCGAATCGCTTGATAAACCTGGATTTGGGATGGTGAAGCAAACACATCACCGCATACAGCTGCATCCAGCATCCCGGTTCCTACGAACCCGGCATGAGCCGGTTCATGCCCGCTTCCGCCACCACTGATCAGGGTAACTTTATCTTGATTAATCTCTTTCTTAGAAATCACTTTAAATTTCGGATCGAAATCCAGCTCGGGATGCGCCAAGACAAGCCCGTTACACATTTCCCTAACCAGAGTCTCCGGCTTGTTTATGATTTTTTTCATCTTAAAGCTCCTTACTTGATTTATATTGACGGCCTAATTGATCGGCTGCCATAATTGCTGATGCAACCGCATCCTCCGTAATTGGGAACGGCATCGAATGGATAGATTCCTCAGCAATGCAAGCTTTTTTAGCAACCTCAAGCAGTTCCTCATAGGTTACATGCTCAACACCAATATCCGCTAAGCAAACTGGGAGACCAATCGAAAGACAGAAGTCCAACACTTCTTTTAACTCAGTCCGGTCTGCGTTTTCAAGAACCAGTTGAGCAATCGTGCTGAAGGCTACCTTTTCACCATGATAATAATGATGAGTTCCTTCCAAAGCAGTTAACCCATTATGAATCGCATGAATCGCTGCCAAACCACCGCTTTCAAACCCAAGACCCGATAAAAGAATATTCGTCTCGATTATATTCTCCAAAGCTGGGGTTACGATATTCAGATCGCAAGCCTGCTTCGCCTTGAATCCATTCTCAAGCAATGTCTCATAACAGAGCTTTGCAAGTCCCAGCGCTGTTACCGTCCCTTTAGCTTCACCGCAAACCCCTTCACGAACTCCGCAAGGTAAACCTGCATTCACATTGGAATACGAATTTGCAGTAGCTCTTGCTTCAAAATAGGTTGAAAGTGCATCTCCCATGCCTGCCACAAGAAATCTTGTAGGTGCATTAGCAATAACAGTTGTATCAATCATGACTACACTCGGGCTTTGCTTGAAATAAGCATAATCATCAAATTCACCTTCCGGAGTATAGAGCACCGCTGAGTGGCTTGTCGGAGCATCAGTTGCTGCTATCGTTGGAACGATAATCAGTGCTTCTCCTTCAGCTACACATTTTGCCGTATCAATCGCCTTACCTCCACCCAAGCCAATCGTACATGCACATTGATGCTCCTTGGCTAGCGCTTGTAATCTGGCGACTTCTTGTCTTGAGCATTCCCCGTGGAAGCCGCTTTCAACAAGAGTTATATTAAATTTCTGTTTAGTTGCCTCCAGTTTGTCTTTCACACGTGTTACATCATCTGGATGGGCAATTAACAAAGCAGAATCACCAAATGTTTTTACGAAGTAACCTAAGTTCAATAATTCATTCTCACCTTGTACATATTTCGTCGGACTGATAAACGCTCTTCTCATTTTTCGTTCCTCCTCAGTTGTTTATAGTTATCATTATAGATTGCTCTAATTTAAGAAACATGAAACAATAAAAGCTTATTAAAGCGTTTTCTTATCGTATTTTTTTGTCATAATCGTGAAAAATCGAACTTTCATGTCATTGTGTTGAATTATTCTGTATAATGTTCATTAAGATTCTATAACTTACATAGGAGAATTTTGTGATGTCAAAATCCCGGTTCAATCTAGAAGAAATTATTGATTTGAAGAAATGGGAAAATCTCCAGGATTCCTTATCTCTTGTAACCAAAATGGCTATTCTTACTGTTGATTACAAGGGTGTTCCCGTGACCAAGCACAGCTATTGTCAGCCTTTCTGTCAAGGTGTGCGCCAGGACTCCCATCTCTCTCAATATTGTCAAAAATGTGATGCCCGCGCTGGGATTGAAGCGGTTCGCCAGAACAAACCGTTTATTTATTTATGTCATTTCAATATTATAGATATCGCGATTCCCATCATTATAGATAATCAATATCTAGGTGCAATTATGGCCGGACAGCTCAAGCTTCGTGAACCTGACGTGCCACAACTGGAGCAGATTGTCTCTCGGCCGCCGAATGTGGAGACGAACATGAAATTTAAAGCACTCAAAGAGCATTACCAGGCACTGCCTGTTTTATCCTACGATGAAGTAACAAAGTGTGTTGAGCTGCTGCTGCAGTTAAGTACCTATATCGTGGAGGAAGCCATTCAAAAGCATACTACCGTGGATTTGTACAAAAAGGTTCTGACCACCAATATAGAAGAACCCGCCTCTGCTGAAGCTATGGACGAGTCAGACCGTACGTACCGAAAAATCCAATCCATACAGCAGGAGTTATCCGGGGCTTTGATCGAGACCAAATTAAAGAATGGTGTTCAAAAGTTCGTCTCAGTAAATTCTGTGCTTCAGCCTGCTTTTAATTACATTTATGCACACAAAAATGAGAATTTCAGCCTCAAAGAAATGGCTAAGCTTTGTCATATCAGCCCCAGTTATTTCAGCCGTATTTTCACAAAAGAAACTGGAGAGAATTTCTCCGTCTTCATTGCCAGACTCAAGATTGAATGGGCTAAGCAACTGCTGGAATCCACGGATTCCCCGATCAATCAAGTCAGTGATGATTTGGGCTTTTGCGACACGGGCTATTTCATTAAAACCTTCAAAAAATACGAGAACCTCACCCCGGCTGTATATCGGAATATGTATATGAGGCGATCAGCAAAAGAAACCCTCCGTTAATAAAATTAACGAAGGGTTAGTTTCTCATTCCCACCAATGCTTCATTTCACTAAATCCTACATCCCATAACTTCACATTCCCTTTAAGGATAAAGGTTATTTCTTTTACGGTAACTAATGCCGTATTGTTGAGTTCAGCTTGGGAACTATATTGTTCACTGGATTGAAGGATCATGTTACCATCAGCTATAATCATTAGTTCACTGCTAGAATTTTCATTTTGCGGGAATCCAAAGCTGAAATATAACCATACCTCTTTTTTATCACCCAAAGTATAGGTGTATTTTTTAATTTCTTCACCTTCACTGCTGTATAAATTCATTTTTGGTATTATATTTTCACCAGCGATAGTGAAACTGGGAAGATTATGCGTGATAGGCATGCTTCCCGTAAGCTTTTCCAACGTTTGTAATCCCTGCACAGGTCTTTCACTTTTCTTCAGAGTTAAATCAATGATCTCAGAGATTCCCATGATTCCAACCAATAGCACAACAACAGATAATGTCGAAGTAAAAAGCGATCTCCTGGTGATTTCCGGGGAAAATCCAATCTTATATGCACAAAATCCGATCATTGCCCCTAACGTATTGGAGATGACATCGGCTACATCAAAGGAACCTAAAAAAGTTAAAGCTTGAAGAGTTTCCAGCCCAAAAATTGTTAAGATAAACAAACAAATAAACTTCTTAAAATGTGTACGATACAGCAAAGGGAATAATACGCCAAAAGGAATAAAAGCAGCGATGTTCCCAAAGTCATAAACCCAAGAAAAGGATAGGTCAAAGAGATCAGGAAAAAGAAGCGGAACACTTTCAGGAATCAACATAAACGTGTATTCATACTGGCTTGTTGCATGCTCTACTCTATTGAAAGCAAAAAACAAAAAATATAAGATCAACAGTGTATACAAAATAGTTCCTATAATAAGGATCTTCCGTAATTTCACTCCCATAATAACTTCACAATTCCCTCCATATGTCGATGGAAATAGTATATCTCTCCAAGGTGACATTCCAGTGACACTGAAGGTGACGATTTAGTCATTCAAGGCTTATTTCGATAAAAAAGCCATCACCCTTAGTTTAAGGCCGATGACTTTTTGATACATGATATTTTATCTATTCGTGACTAGTTTCCAGTGCTGGCTAGCAGAACCTGTATTATTTGCTTGAATAATATTTCCACCCTCTGTCGTTGAACCCTGATCTACTGCCAGAACTTTTCCACTGTTACGATTAATAATATTGTAAAACTCACCTGAGGACTCCAAAGTCCACTGCTGGTCATTCGATCCGTTATCATTCCATTGAACACTTTGAGCACCGTTAGCTAATGAACCTCCTAAAATGCCCAGGTTTTTACGACTATTAGTATTGACCAGTTTCGTATAACCATCAGCTGTGCTGACTACAAACCAATTTTGGTCATATGATGAAATTCCGCTGGTCCACTGAACCGCCTTCCCTCCATCTGCCATCGAACCCTGATAGATACCCAACACTTTACCACTGTTCTCATTAACCAATCGATAACTGTCCACCATAATATGTCCTTCATCTGGAACCAACTCCCACAGCTGATCAGTGCTGCCTGCATCAGCCTGCTGTATAACTTGGGCACCCTCTTCAGTAGAACCCTGCGCTATACCTAACGTCTGACCACTGTTACGGTTAACAATCTTGTAGTAGTTACCAGAGGCTTGTAAAGTCCACTGCTGGTCATCGGAATTGTTTTCAGTCCATAATACGGCTTTGGCTCCTTCTGTTGTTGATCCTTCTAATATTCCGGCGACCTTACCACTCTTTGCATTCACAATGGATTTGTAACCGTTAGGAGCATAACCACTTTCCGCAGTGGAAATGAGCCAATATTGATCCAAGGAATTAGTCCCACTGCTCCATTGCACGAGCGGATTGCCATTCGCAGTTCCGCCTTCCAATACACCTAAAGCCTTCCCACTCTTCACATTAATTAATTTGTAGTAACCTACGGACATATCACCGTATTTCACCGTGTTTTTCCCACTAAAAAATCCGGCTTGTGGGATAAATAAGCGGCCATTGCTAAGCGGCAGTAGTTGGCGGTTATACCCTGCGTCTACGGGTGGATTATATGGAACCCAGCTGCCGGATGCATCCACTCTAGAAGAGTTGATCAGCACTTCTTTTTTTCCTGCAACGTTTAATACGAGTCTCCCATCTCCCAAAGCAGATATATAGGGACTTCCTCCGTACCCTACAAGAGTTCCTACTTCAGTTGGATTCCAGCTCTCAGGATCTGCTGAAATTTTCAAATAATTGGGCACGCCCGGGTATCCGACCATCTCATAGGTCATTGCGTAATTACCATTGCCCAGCTTAGCGATTGTAGGCATTCCTGGACGTAATTTACTGTCTGCAAATGCCACATCAACTACCACAGGTCCCCAGTTCGTGCCCTCCAACGTAGTCTGATGAACTAACTTCTGGGCATGGGCTGGATCACGTTCATCTGAATAATAAACAATGAGTTTGTTGTTGTGAACCAAAAAGAAAGGCTCCCAAATGGGATCGTAACCAATATCGTTTCGTCCACCTTCAGCAATGGTGCTTACATATGTCCATGTTCTACCTAAATCATTGCTTTTATATAATTCCAACTTGGTAGCTGCTTTGTTGCTTGGCACAGAATTTCCTGCAAGAAGCATAGTACCCGCAGGCATGTTACCTAAAGATTGGGGGAGTTCAAACAATTCAGGGCAATTTAACATTCCCCAACCGTTTTGAGTATCCTCCACTTCTCCAACCTGATTCCAAGTGACACCATTGTCAACGCTTTCATAAATAGGGAAAACAGGTGTGGTATTAGAGGTTTGTTCAAATGTAGCATACATTTTATTATTGTTGATGCCACTATATTTAAGCTGGATTGCCCTAGGTGATAAAGCCCCATAGGATGGTGAATCTGCTGGTGGTACATATAAGACATTAGGTCCGAAAGCGTTTACAATATTACCATCAAAGCTAATCCCTGTGCCAACCACTGTCACTAAAACCAACAAAAAAGACAAAACCTTCCTCAGTTCTCTTCTCAAAAGTAATTTCTCCTTTACTCTGGGATTTTTTAAACGAATACAGCTTCAATATAATTAATAAACGGATAAATGAGAATGTAATATCTCGACCGGATCATGCAATATGATTACTCAAGTAGATTATCATCTCCTCAATAAAGTTTTGGAGTTAGATCTGGTTTATAAAATAAGGGTGCCCCTTAGCCTTTTCATGGCTTTTAGGGCACCCCTTGGATGTGCTATACAAATGTTAAATGTCAAATTTATGTTTGGCGAGTCCTTCTACGATTTGGGGATCATTATGCGAGAAGAAAACACTCTGTTTCGTATCTAATTTAGCTATTGTCTCTAAATCTTCTTGGTTTAATTCGAAGTCAAAAATATTAAAATTTTCGATGATCCGTTCTTTATGCGTAGACTTTGGAATAGCAATCACGCCTCTTTGAGTTAACCAACGTAAAACTACCTGAGCAACGGATTTCTGATATTTTTCAGCGATAGAAACTAATACTTCATTATTGAAAAGGTTGTTTCGTCCTTCCGCAAAAGGTCCCCATGACTCGATCTGCACATTCTTCTCTTTCATATAATTCGCACTTTCGATTTGCTGCTGAAAAGGATGTGTTTCAATCTGGTTGATTGCAGGTGTAATTTCATTGTGGCTAATCAAATCAATTAGACGATCCATTTGAAAATTGCTGACTCCAATCGCCTTGATCTTACCCTCACGGTACAATTCCTCCATAGCACGCCAGGAACCATATACATCACCAAATGGCTGATGAATTAAATATAAATCTAAATAATCCACTTGTAATCGATCGAGCGATTTGGCAAAGGCTTTCTTAGTACGCTCATAACCGGCATCCTGAATCCAAAGTTTAGTAGTAATAAATATTTCTTCTCTTGGTACACCACTGCGTTTGATGGCTCTACCGACGGCTTCTTCATTTTGGTAAGCTGCTGCAGTATCAATCAGGCGATAGCCTGCCATAATAGCTTCATAAACGCTCTGCTCGCATTCGCTAGCATCATTCATTTGATAGACACCAAAACCAAGGATAGGCATCACTACACCATTGTTCAGAGTTACTGTTTGCATATGAAATCCTCCTATTTACATGTTCTGTGATTAAGATTACAATAATTAGCCTAACAGGTTCGAGTAACACGAAGTCAAGCGATGCTGAGTTCTTTTCGCATCCATTTTCAAGGAGGAATTACAATGTATACTGTGAAGGAAGTTGCCAAACTACTGGGTTTGACTGAACATACCATCCGTTATTATACGGATAAGGGTTTAGTTCCAACGATACAACGGGACAAAAATAACATTCGTCTTTTTGATGATGACTCCATTAATTGGCTAACAGGTGTAAAATATCTCAAACAATGTGGGATGTCAGTAGAAGACATTAAAAGCTATGTAGACTTGTGTTTACTAGGCGATTCTACCATCCACGATCGTTATCAAATCATAATGGAGTATAAAGCCGCTGCTGCAGCTCAGTTGGAAGAGGCCAAACTTAAAGTCAAATATATGGAAGACAAAGCCAATCATTATCTAGATATTATCAATCAGGTAATCCCGGATGACACGAATCCAGCTAAATGGACAAAATCATGAACAAGAGGCAGATGAACAACTTTTGATTATCAAAGGTTGTTCATCTGCCTCTTAACTTGTTAGGAATCTACTTTTCTTCTTGATGTGATATCTATTCATTGTGATAAAGGACGAATTCGTATTTATTCCCCGTTAGTTGATCATTATAAAATACAATTTTACGGTTCAGTATATCTAAGTTTTGTTGCAATGCCTTAATTTCTTGTTCCACTTGTTGCTTACGCTGTTCAAGTAAATTTTTCCGTTCAGGAATTGTCTCGTCCCCCATAGCCCGCCACTCGGTATATTGCTTCAATTCTGCCATCGTCATTCCTGAATCTTTTAAATGAAGTAAAAATTGAACCCAACCTATATCCTGATCTGTATATTCGCGTAAATTATTGTCACTTCGATGTGGAGTAAGTAATCCTTCCATTTCGTAATATCTGAGCGTGCTCTTGTTAACACCGACGATTTCTGCAAATTCTCCAATGGAATAAGGCATGATCCCCACCTCCATTTCTAATTTTGTTTCTATCCAAAGGATATACTTAAACTAATAAAAAACCAAATGTCGGAGTATGAATCCATTTTTATGGCTTGCCTTAAAGTGTACTTTAAGGTCTATACTTCATTTTGAAGCAGTTAATTTCGTTTTATGTAGGGTGGCCTAAAGCTTGGGCGGCATTTAATATTGCCAAAGAAATTTATAAAAATTAAACGAAAGAGGTTTTTTATTATGGCTAATGAGCAACTAAGCAACAGTACTATCTTTCCACTCGGACAAAAGGTTGAAGCTAATTTTATAGGTGATGCATACTTGCAGATGATTTATACTGACGCGACACCTTTGAATGCGCCTATTGGGAACGTAACCTTTGCCCCGGGAGCTCGCAATAACTGGCACTCCCATAAAATCGGACAAGTATTATTAGTTACCGGTGGTGAGGGTTGGTATCAAGAAGAAGGCAAACCAGCTCAATTCCTCCAAACCGGGGATGTTGTGAATATTCCAGCGAACGTAAAACATTGGCATGGTGCTACAAAAGACAGCTGGTTTGTTCACTTAGCCATTTCACCCGGAGAAACAGAATGGTTAGAACCTGTTGATGGTAAGCTTTATAATCAATTGTAAAAAAACGCATCGGGTCTATGGACTCGATGCGTTACTTTTCTATATCGTCTTTTTGAGAAAACTAAACTCTATTGCTCAAGAAATTGGTAAACTGCCATCATCTCTTGTTTATTCAACTCACGAATACGATTGAAAATTGGAATATCAGCTACAGCCTCAATGTTTAAGCTTTTAGAAACAACGTCACTTATTTTACCCGTTAGCCAAGTTTGCACATCTATACCTTCAACGACTTCCTTACGCCCTTCATCATTGATGCCACTCGCATAACAACTTACACAAGGAATCGTTAATTTATATACGCCATCATGAAGTCCATCTTCCGAAATAACTTTTTTCCCTTTACAGAATGGACATGGATGGCTTGCTTTAATCTTATTAATTAAGGTGACGATTTTTTTGTAACCAAACGCTTCATAGACATAAGTCAGCTTTTTATATTTTCCATTAGTGAAATACTTATCTATGATATTTTCTCTTGTTTCGTGGATATTGGCAAAATCACAGATCGTAATCCGGTTTTTCCTGCTGATGGATTCGATACTGCTGCTAATGCTGTCCCAGAATGGCAAGGCATTTTGTAACACCATTTCATATTGCGCAAAACTTCCTAACTCTAGTTCAAGCATTTTTAGTGCGACTTGTGATTCCCTGGGTAATAGAGAGACCTCTTCTGTCAAAACCATATCTCCGCCCACGATGGCTTTCATTTTTTCTAGTACCTGTAATTCACCAACGGTGCTAATGACTTGATCAAGGGGCATCCCAATAATCTCGCGAATATCAGTGTCGCCGAATTTAAGCTTTTTATGATGATTTAACACCGTTCCTTGACAGATTGGACAAGTAATCATTTTTTTGGACGCTTTAATATGCTCTTTAATAATTGATTTCGAAATGACCATATAGTTCCCGATAATGGTATTAAAGCCTTCCCAAGTTCTCGAGGCTTTAGCTGCTTTATCATAGAAGGACTTTTCCCAATACCCGTATAAAAAGGTGTGTTTTTCAGCTTCTGTCATCTCATTATAACTTTTGCTAATATCTTGTCCGAGCTCATTCTTTAACTCATCAAAGATGAATTTTATTTTTGGTAATTGATAGAATTTCAGAATCTCCATCGCATCTGGATGTAATGAGCCGTCCCAAAAGGGGACGTTCTTGTCCTGAAGTACAATATCAAAATCAAATTCTTCAATCACACGGCGGCCCTTACAGCTTGGACAATGATTGTCTGATTGATAGAAATCAAAGCTTTTTGTATCCTTATTAGTGGGATGCGCTGCCACAATATGGTTGATCAAGCCACCCATTTCATAAAGGAAAGTAAACTGACTATACAAGTGTCGTTCCAGATCAATGGCGATGACAGGTGCAATCGTATCCGATTCATATTCACCATAAATCAGGCGGGCCATGGAGGATAAGCTTTTTAATATGCCACCTTTATAGATGTTCTCTGCATTTTTAAAATAGGCGATCTGATCTTCTTTTAAATAGGCAATTCCATTTTGTTGCTGGAGTGTTGAAGAAATGTGCGCAGGCGCCACGCTATCTGCACTGTTTTGTTGACGATAATAATCATCATGACTGAGAACATCAAGATGCTCCACAGGTGCAAGCTGTCTTTTGCCAAAATCAACGATAAAATCAGAGTTATCTAACATATAAGAATTATGTTCAATCATGATTATGGAGACAGATTCATCCTGCAAAATGTCCCTAATGCTGTCAATGAATTGATTTAAAATATTTTGTGATAAACCTTTGGAAGGCTCGTCAAAAATAAAAAGTGTATGTGGATTTCTTGAGCCCGCAAACAGCTCAGAAACTAAATGGACACATTGAAATTCACCCGTGGATAAGGACTGTGTTTTTCGCTCCAACGTCAAATAACCAAGTCCAAGCTTGATCAATAAGCTTAGTCTTTTATGAGCAATGTCCTCATTTGGCAGTTCAACAATAATATCTTCAATCGAGCGCTCAAAAATATCATCAATATCCTCACTGTATTTTGTCAGTTTCCTTTTAATATCAAGAAAAGTGGCAACGGTCGAGCGACTGGTAATCGACTGATTTCGATCTTGCCCTACGATCACCAGCTTATCTTTGGAATAACGCTTTAGAAAATCTTTGACCATACATTCATTAACCAGCGTAGATTTACCACATCCGGACTCACCTGTAAAAGTTACCAGCCTATTTTGGGGAATCTGAATCTCGGCCATTTGAATATTACGACAATAAAGATCATGAAATTGATAATATTCTGCAGGTGCTGCCTGATTTAGTTCTTTATTGATGGGCTCAGGACGTGGTGATTCCTCAACAATTTTCCCGCCATATTTGCCACTGCCAGGTCCAAAGAACAAGTGTTTATCCGCTGTGTCCAGCACCGTGTCAGAATGGTCAATGAGCCAAATTTGATTTTTATATCCCAATTGTTTAATCTCCGCTAAAATCTTCAATAGGGTTTGGTGATCGAGACCCACGGAGATTTCATCAATGATAATCACGGTATTTTCACTTGTTGCCATAAATTCTGCCAAGTAAAGTCGTGTTAATTCTCCGCCTGACAATGTACCCATAATACGATTTAATGTTAAATAACCAATATTCATATTGATTATATTTTTCAGGATTTGTTGTTTACCCTCACTTATCTTAAGCTTTTCTGCTAGTTTAAAAATGGTTTCGATGCTAAAGTCGTTTAGATCGGAAATACTCTGTGCTTGATCCGATAATTCAATTTTATATTGTTCAGCTGCTTGATTGTAGCGTTTTCCTTGACACTTTTTACACTCGATATTTTTTGTAGTTCCACGCCCCTTACAATCAGGACACCAACCTAATTCATTATTAAATGAAAAAACCTCTGGAGAGAGATTATATTTTTCAGCAAGAGTGACACGAATTTCAGTAAACACACCTGTATGTGTGCCAATGGTTGACCGAGGATTTGAAGATATGGATGACCTACCAAGAAAAAGAACAAGGGGCATTGCTTCCATTTTGATCGCACTGAAATTAGTCTCCATAATATTGGGGAATAAATACTGGTATTCAGCTTTTGGCAATAAGGAAACGAGACGTTTTTTTGATTCTTCCCCAATCGTTTGACAAAAAGTTGTTTTACCAGATCCAGACAAACCAGCAATTCCTAACGACTCATCCACTGGCAGTACCGTTTCTAATCTGTTAATATTGTTCGCAATTAATTGATTTATTTTCATAGTAAGCTCATCTCATCTCCATTCTCTTCATCTAGTATTGCCATGATTTATTCCATTAAAAAGGGCACTTTCCCTGTTCCAGAAAAGCGCCCTATTCTTGAATTACAATTCTGCTAATACCTTTTCGAGCTGACCACCCATATTTGTCCAAGCATATTTAGCACCTTCGATGGCTCCTTGGCGGGCTTTCGTCTCTTCACTAAATCCTGATTGATCTAGATGGAGATTAACCTTCCCCTCTGAATCTTGACTCACAGTCCAAGTAACAGTAGTACTTTCTCCCGCACTATTCCAAGTATAAGATAACGTATGAGGCTCATCCACGACGAGTACTTCGCTATCTACAATTCCATCCCACCATTCATTTGGCTCAGCACGGAATTGAAATTTATGACCAACGACGGGTTTAAAATCATTACTCCAGATCCATTTCGCAAGCGTATCCGAATCCGTTAAAGCATTCCATACCTTCTCGATCGAACTTGTAAATTGAAAATCTAATGATACATCTGGTTTCATAGTTATTCCTCCAATATAAGTTTTAATTTATCAATTCTTTGCTTCCAGAATCCTTCATAAAAAGATACCCAATCTTGAATTTCTTTCAAAGGATTGGCATTCAACCGATACCTCGTCTCTCTGCCAACCTTTCGAGCAATTACGAGACCAGCATCTTTAAGTATATTTAAATGCTTCGAAACGGCTGTACGACCCATTTCAAAATGAATCGTTATCTCATACAGAGGTAATTCATCAACATCAGCCAGAATTTGAAGAAGTTTTCGTCTTGTTGGATCCGCAACAGCGTCATAAACATCCCTCACTTGACTATTGTCGCTCACAACCACCCCCACCTTTTCCGTAATATTTCCTGTAATGTCACCGAGTATCCATCAATATTACCTAATAGGACACCATTTGGTGTCTGATTGATTATAAGACACCAAATGGTCACATGTCAACAATCCAGTGAAAAAAAGCATTACCAAAAGCAAGTCCCGCTTACGACTGCTCCTGATAATGCCTCCAGATGAATCATTTCGTTTTACGATTTAATAATTAATCTAATTGTTCTCCATTAGTAGCGATAACATTTTTATACCAATAAAATGATTTTTTCTTTATACGACGTTTTGTACCTCTGCCCATATCATCTTGGTCCACATAAATGTAGCCATAACGCTTGGACATTTGATTTGTTCCTGCACTCACCATATCTATGCAACCCCAGCTTGTGTAGCCCATTACATCTACACCATCTGCAATGGCTTCTTTTATTTGCTTAATATGTTCTTTTAAATAATCAATTCGATAATCATCCTCTATAACATCGCCTTCTTGTAATACGTCTAAAGCACCTAGGCCATTCTCTGCAACAAGTACCGGCTTTTGATAAAGGTCATACAATTGGTTTATTGCAGTTCGTAAACCCTTAGGATCAATCTGCCAACCCCAATCACTGGATGGTAAATAAGGATTTTTCACTCCGCCTGTAAGCAAATTCCCTTCTGCGCCTTCTATCTTTTCTGGATGTGCACTGACTGCACCAGACATATAGTAGCTAAAGGATACATAATCCACTGGATAGTCTTTCATGATTTGTTCATCCTCAGGCTCTGTTTTCAGAACTATATTTTTTTCTGCAAACATTCGAGCGGTATAAGCCGGATAGTAACCTCTCGCTTGTACATCAGTAAAGAATAAAGAGGTACGTTGTTTATCAACTGTGGCTTGAACGTCGTCAGGATCGCAGCTATAAGGAACAAGAAGTTGATAACTAACCATACATCCAACCATTGCTTGAGGATTACTTTCTTTACACGCTTTGGTTGCAAGTGCACTTGCTACAAATTGATGATGTGCTCCTTGAAACATTGCTTGTTCAATATTCGGGTGATTTTCTTCGATAACTCCTAGACTTACATATTGGTGGTGTACTACACAGTTAATTTCATTAAAAGTCATCCAATATTTCACTTTATGTTTGTATCTTTCAGCTACAGTGGTTGCATAGCGAACAAAAAAATCTATAACTTTCCGGTTCACCCAACCTCCATACTTAGTTGTTAGATGAAGTGGCATTTCATAATGGGATAAAGTAACAATAGGCTCAATTCCATATTTGTTCAATTCATCAAACACACGATCATAAAATGCAAGACCTTCTTCATTAGGGATTAATTCATCCCCATTTGGAAAAATACGAGTCCAAGCAATGGACATGCGGAAGGCTTTAAAACCCATTTCGGCTAATAAAGCAATATCTTCTTTATAGTGGTGATAAAAATCCACCCCATGTCTTTTGGGATAATACTTTTCACTTGCGGGATCTTGTGCTTCTTCTATTTGCTTATGAGTCATGAGGTGCCACTGGTCAGACCAGTTTTTTTTAGGGGTGTTTTCGTCAAAAATATATACATCTGCTAGAGAAAGCCCTTTACCGCCAACATCACTTGCTCCTTCTAGTTGATTAGCAGCTGCTGCTCCCCCCCATAAAAAGTTTTCTGGAAATGTCGTTTTCAATTCAAACATGTGTAAACCCTCCTTGTTGTTAAATAAAACATATACTACGGATTAAACCTGTTGGATAAGGGCATCTTGTTCTTCTTTATATTTTTGATTATCCATTATTCTAAAGAACGGATAGTAAATAATAAACGCTACTGCAAACAGTACAATTTGTAAGATCATTCCCGAGATACTACCTGTCATCAAATATCCGCCGATAATTAATGGCATTGTTCCCGGAGGCAGTACACCTATTGGCAACGCTACTAATCCAAAATCCATGGAGAGATAGGTTATCAAAACAGTAACAATCGGTGTTATAAGAAATGGGATTAACATCATTGGGTTTAATACGATGGGCATCCCGAAAATTAACGGTTCATTGATATTAAATAGTCCTGGTCCAATCGTCAGTCGACCCATTTGTTTCAGCTGTTTGCTCTTCGCAAAGAATAACATTGCAATCGTTAGTCCTAGAGTTGCACCAGAACCCCCGATAAAGATAAGATATCTGAATTCTGCTGTAACAATATTATGGACGGGTGAACCCGCTGCGTAAGCTGCAGCATTTTCTGAGGTCAATTGCAACCAGATAGGCAACATGACAGAACCTACAATGGTGGAACCATGTAATCCTATTGCCCATAATAAGTTGATTAACAAAAACACAACAATTGTTCCCGCTAAGCTTGTACCAACAGTAGTTAATGGTTGTTGAAGAAGTTTGGCAACAATGGTATGCACGTTATCAAAACCAGTGAAGTTCTCAACGAGTAGGCGAACTCCCCAGACACTCACGATAACAAAGAAACCAGGAATAATCGCTGTAAAGGATTTAGCAACTGTTGGCGGCACACCATCCGGCATTTTAATAACTATATTTTTTTGTACGATTCTGCGATATATTTCTGTTGCGAAGATTGCGGTTAACAATCCTACAAATAATCCTTGACTCGAAAAATAGTTCACGTTCATTGCTTTTGTGACAACATCATCTACTGTGAAAGATGTTGATGGAGTGACTACAAAATATGAACATAATGCCACAGCCCCTGAGGAAAGCGGATCCACTTTATAGCTCTCTGCTAGTCTATAACCAACGGCAAATGTTGCAACTAATGCGACAAGGTTAAATGTACCATTGTACGGATATAGTAAGGCTGTTTTGATATTTGGATGGGCGACCAAGAAATCTAAATAGGCTGGAATTGGCAGGTTTGCTAAGATTAAAAAAATGGAACCGATAATAATAAACGGGATAGTTAAAACCATTGCATCGCGAAGCGCTTGTAAATGCCGCTGACCAGAGATTTTACCTGCAACTGGCATTACCTTATCTTCTAAAAATTTCGTTATTTTATCCATAGTTTCTTGCACGCTCCCGAAGAAGTATTTTCTTATTGCGATGCCACTTCTTTTTGATCCTATTTTGAAAGCTTATAAAGTTCAATTATTTCCGTAACAAGTAAAGAAATGGTCTCAACACTCATTAGTTGGTCTTCAGCATGCATAAGGATCAGTGAGAATTGAAGCTGTTCGCCATTTGCTTCTCTTTTGATTAATGATTTATGCATTTTATGACCTTCTCTAAAAAATTGCTTTGATTCTTCTAATTTTTCTTGTGCCTCTTTAAATTCTCCCTCTTTGGCTGCGAAAAGCGCCTCCATTACTAAGCTTTTAGCTGCGCCTACATTACTGATAATGTTAAAAGCCACAGTATAGTATTCCTCTTTCACTTCATCTACCATTACTCTCTGCTCCTCTCTTATCTCTATTTACTTTCAATTAATTGCAATGCTTGTTCAAGTACTTTTTCACCGTTCATCATTCCGTAATTCAACATATCAATAGCTTCTATAGGAATGTTTTTATCTGCTAATCTTGTTTCTAATTGCTTTTTCATATATTTCACCTGAGGTCCTAACAATAAGACATCAACCTTTTTCTCTTGCAAAGTAATATCAATTTCAGATGCTGATTTAGCAAAAACATCGACATCCAACCCTTTTTCTTCAACAACCTTCTGCATTTTTGTTACTAAAAGGCTTGTACTCATTCCTGCTGAACACACCAACATAATTGTATTCATATTGACTTCCCCCTAAAATTATCATTTATTGAACACCTTTAGTGTAAACTTAAATCGCTTTCTTTTTAAGCTAACCTTTTTCCAAATCAACAGGAAACGGTTACATTGCAAACAGTAAGGCCATACCTAATTTCTCACTCACTCTAGTTTAGTAATTGTATAATTTCTTCCACAGAGTCCTTGGCAAGGATCTGCACAACAATCTCTTTATCCTCTATCAATGATCCTAGCTTTTTATACATTTTATCTAGGTCGACATTGTTTCCTTCTTTAATGTTTAATAAACAAATTAATTGCACCATTTGCTTATCATTCCAACGAATAGGACGTTTTAACGTACAGATTGTCCAAAAGGTTTCCGAGGTAACTGGAAGTGAAGGATGTGGAACAGCGACAAGATTTCCAAAACTAGTGGGTGCATAGGACTCCCTTTCAACTACTAAGGATTCATAATGCTCTGGTACAAGCCCTTGTTTTGTTAGCTCATTGCTTAAAAAATGAATCACACTTTCCTTTGTGGTAAATTCTTTTTTCACGAATACTCTAGATGCGTCAAGGTAAGAATGAGTTTCTGCCACCTGTTCTGAAGACAATAAGACGTCCTTGATTCTTTTGAGGTCTTTAGCTTCTAAAAAGGTATTTACAACATAGACGGGAATACATATATCTTCATTGATCGGAACTGTACTGATAATAAAATCAATCGAGGATAGGTCCGTTTCTGCTAATTTGTAAAAACTAATTGTGTCTACAATCTGCAATAGATTCTCAAATGAATTGATCAATCGGTAATAAAGTAATTTGGCACTTCCAACACCGGACGCACATACAAGAATAACTCGTTTTATTTTTTTGTTTTTATTTTTCATTCTTTCTAAAGCAACCCCAATGTGCAAAGCAATGTAAGCAACTTCATGTTCTCCAACTTCTAAATCCAAATAGTAGTTAATACATTTACTCGCAATAAGTGCTCCTTCGAATGCGGCTGGAAAACTCGTCTTAATATCATTCAACAGAGGATTTCTAAAATTCATGTTGTATCTTAACCTATTCATCGCAGGCCTAATGTGAAGGGTCAGGGCTTGAATAAATTCATGGTCATGGCCAAAATCCCAATTCAACTCAGTTTGTAAACTTTTCAAAATACAGCTGACAATGGAGTCCACTTCATCGAACTTACTGTATTCCGTTAAATTTTCTTTCGGCAGCAACTTTGTTCCAACTAAATGGATGATAATATAATTAATCTCTGAATCAGAAAAGAGCAAATCTGTGAACTCTTCTATGTCTTTAACAATTTCATGGGCAACAATTTTTTCAAACGGGTACTCTTCCATAAGATTTACCGACGGTTCTTCGATTAAAAATCCCTCTTCGATACGTTTACAAGCTATTATTAAGTGAATAGCGAGGTTTTCCAAGGAAATATCTGAAATCTCAATTTTGTATTTATTTACTTTGCCAATGATAATTTCTTTAATTTTCGTGTATACCTCTTTGTCAAACAAAGTAAAGTTATCGAGGGTCGGATCGGAGTTTTCTTCTCTTTTGTATAAAAAATTGGACAAACATATTCGTTTCTTAAATTCATCGCCCTCTATAAACAGGCCATAATGAGGCCGATTAACTAAATTCAGGTTGTATTTTTCCAGTATCTTACGCACTTCTTTTAGATCGTTTTGGATTGTTGATTTAGATACAAACATCTCATCTTCAATAGTGACCAACTTGATATAGTTATTTTCTAATAAAAAACGGCTCAACAAATAAAAAACCCTATTATCTTGTTCTGAAAAATCAAATGTAGAATGACTGATTTTATCATTAGTTAACTCATGTAATTTTTGAGAGAATGTATCTTTATCGATGATTCTTATAACGAAGCCTTTCCCACGAATCAATTCTATTTTCAGGCCTAATACGGAAGATATATTTTGTAGTTCCTTTAAATCATTACGGATCGTTCGATCGCTAACATTCAGTTCTTTAGAAATCCATGCAGCTGTGACAGGTTGATTAGAATTAATTAAATATAAAAGTATTTCTTTTTGCCGTTTTGAAAACAATTCTATCCCTCTTTCTTATCCAGAGTATGAATATGAGCTAATATTAACTGAAGCATACATTTACATACATTTGCTCATTTTTTTATATCGGTTACAATATCACTTCCTAAGAAAATTTGATAGTGTTCTTACAGTACCAAACGAAACAGGCGTCCTCATTTAAGAAGACACCTGTTTGAATTTCAGCCAGCTTATCGAGTCATAGGCAATGATTTTGCGGGTTAACTCAACTTCTGCTGTAGTATAATTGCTAGTTCTTCTGCTGAATCCCACACAATAGGACGAATATCCTTAAGCTGTACAAAAAGTTTATCCGCCTCAATACTGTTTACGGTCCATAATACGGGTATGTTTAAACCAAGTGCATATCCCGCTGAGAAATACACCTCTGGGGATTGTCCCGTTAAATCTGCGATAATCAGTTTGCTATCTGCGATTTGTTCCAACTCGTATTTTTCACCACTCTGAGTTTTCGTATGTGTTAATAAGCGCGGAAGAAAACCACACTGCTCTATTTTGGGCAATAACTTCTCCAGCCATGTTGTAGACAAATTCTCTTCATCCGACACGAGCACGAGGCAAGGTTTTAGTTTCTTACCTCCAGCGCTTTCCGCAGCTTCATTCCAGCCGGTTTCAGTAAGCTTAAAGGTCATGCCTTCCCTGATCAGAAGCTGATCACTTATCAACTTGTCTATGATATATACCAGCTCTTGCAGATTGGGAGAATACGTCAAGTTATAGCTGCTAGAGAGGGGTTGAATGACAACCGCTTCCCCCGGGCCTTCAGAATGTCTATATAAATATTGCAGTAGACGGTTTCCTTTATCTTCAATGCTCACAGGTATTTTGGGTGAATTTACAATGGACTCTAAATCATCAGCAGATATAGTGATCTTTTCATCACAATCAGTCAGCTCACGTATGTAAGCCGATACTACATGCAGCATATCGCGTTTCTTTTGATGCGGGAGTGAATTAATGGGTTCGTAGCTGTCTCTACGTAGACTATAAAACCCGCCTGGTGAACAAGAACAGCCTATATATCTATCGTTATCGCCTTCTGGTTCAATGGAAACAATCTCATCACAGAACAAACAGTGTTTCTTAATCATGACAACTTTTCACCTCTTATTAAGTGTTAGCCTCTACCTTACCAAGATTTTTTTGAAAAGTAGACAAGAAGATATTTCCTGTAGCAGGTTATCCCAAGGCATAAACGTAATATTTCGAGGCTCGAATGTAGATTTTATTCAATAAAAAACCGACATAGGAATCAGCTGTAAACTGAACCTTCTGTCGGTTGATATAAGCTTGGAGCCAGGCATTTAGGATTGAGATAAACCTTCTATAACTTTATCAATATTCCATTTGATCATCTTAATGTATGTGTCGCCCTCTTCGCCTTTCTTAGCTAAAGAATCGGTGAAAATCTTAGAGTGTATCGGTACTCCCGTTTCATTTGCGATGGTTTCCATTGTTTTTGGATTTACGCTAGTTTCCAGAAATAATGCAGGCACTTGATTTTCATCAATGATCTTAATTATATTTTTCATTTGCTCTGGCGTTCCTTGACTATCCGTATTGATCTCCCAGATAAAAGCCGATTCAAATCCGTAAGCTTTAGAAAAATATTTGAATGCTCCTTCGCTGGTAACAAGGATACGTTTCTCTTGTGGAATTTTTTCGACTGCTTCTTTTGCATATTGATCCAATTCATTCAGTTTCTTAACATATTCCGATTGATTATTAAGATAAAATTCTTTGTTGTCGGGATCTTTTTCGATTACACGTTTTGTGATGATATCTACATATTTTATTGAATTCTGAATATCCAGCCAAGCATGAGGATCTACCTGAGTTTCTTTTCCTTTTTCTGTTAGATACATTGGAGATACTTCATCTGAGACTGCAAAAGCAACATCCTTTTTATTAGTCACATCTAGAAGATCTTGAAACCACCCCTTACCTGTTTCTAGGTTCAAACCGTTATAAAACACTAAATCTGCGCTAGAAACCTTACTTGTATCCTTGGGTAATGGATCGTACATATGCGGATCTGTTCCGATGGGTACCATACTGTAAACTTCAGCTTTCTCCCCTACAATGTTTTCGGTCATATCAGCGATAATGGAGTATGTTGCAACAATCTGCAGCTTATCATGGTCTGCTTCTCCTTCACTAACCTTTGAGCATGCGGTAAGAAGTACGATAAACATTGTCAAAGAGAGTATTTTTATGGTCTTCATCCTTGTTTCAACCCTTTCCTGAAAAAATTATTTTTGGGTGAGATTATAAATGAAATTCCGAACATGCTTACGCCGACCAGAACAATCGTGGCACTTGTAGGTAAATTGAATTTAAAGCTTACAATTACACCTATAATCCCGGATACAGCGCCGATTGTAGAAGCCAGGATAATCATGTGGAACAGCTTATTCGTCCAGAGATAGGATGTAGCAGCAGGAATAACCAGCATTGCAATCACAAGCACAATTCCTACTTGAGATAACGAAGATACGGTAACCACAGATAGGAGCATCATCAATAAATAATGATAGAACCCTGTTTTTAACCCATAGGCTTTGGAAACAACCGGATCAAACGAACTCATTAAAAGCTCTTTATACAGCAATGAAATGATGGCAATAACAACAATCATAATAATAAAGGATTGCATTAACTCCGACTGTGGGACGGCCAGAATATTACCAAACAGAATGTGAGTTAGATCAAGCCCGCTTTTGGCGAAAGTAATTAGGACAATGCCTAGCGCAAAAAATGAGCTAAGAATAATGCCAATAGAAGTGTCACTTTTAATATTGCTGCGACTTGTTATAAATTGAATGAGAACTGCTGCTAATAGTCCAAACAGTGAAGCTCCAAGAAGGATGTTGATTCCTAAGATATAAGATAACGCCACCCCAGGTAACACTGCATGTGATAACGCATCTCCCATTAATGACATCTTTCTGAGCACAATAAAGCTTCCTAAAACCCCTGATACAATTCCAAGAATGATAGCAGATAATCCCGCGTTAAGTGCATATATTGGAATGTTTAATACCCCTGAGAAATAATCAATCATGATCTGTCGCCCCCATCCCTTTGATCACCAGATTACCTAAGGACGCACCATAGGCGCTGAGGATATTCTCTGGCGTAAAGGTGTCTTTAACGTCACCAAAAGCAATTAATTTCTTATTGAGAATGATGACTTTGTCAAAATATTCTTCGACCTCATGCAAATCATGATGAACGATGAGTATGGTTTTTCCTTCTTCGCGAAGTTGTTTAAGCAGCTTTACAATGATTTTTTCACTGACTAGATCTATGCCAACAAAAGGTTCATCTAAAAAAAATACATTTGCTTGTTGTGCAAGAGCCCTGGCGATAAAAACTCTTTGTAGTTGTCCTCCGGACAGATTGCTGATTTGTTTATTCGCAAGATCACTTATATCCACCATCGCCATACATTCCTCGACTTTTTGCCGCTCTGTTTTTCCGGGGCGCTGAAAGATTCGCAAATTTGGGTAAGTTCCAGTCAGTACTGTATCCCTCACCGTGATTGGAAAAGAAAGATCAATGTCATTTTTTTGCGGCACATATGCGATCTTCCGTTTGTACTCAGAAATATCTTTTCCCTCCACCATAACTGATCCTGTTCTCTTCTTTATCACCTCTAACAAAGACTTGATAAATGTAGATTTCCCGGCACCATTTGGTCCGATAATTCCGATTGCATACCCAAAGGGAATATCAATATTTACATTTTCTAGTGCAGAATTACCGAAATAATCTACGTTTAGGTTTCTGATTTCAATCATAAAAAAAACTCCTTATCTCTGTTAAGTTCATATGTAGCACTGTTCTGTTCACCCGGTTAATTTATTTCCTAATAGAAACAATGATTCCTTTGATCCAATTTGTTTCCCTCGGTAAACATTTATTCTTATATACAATATATTTACCCAAGGGCAATATGTCAACAACAATCCTTAAATCAACAAAAAAAAGAACCCAAGTGATTTGAGTTCTTTTTCATTATTACAATATAAAAATATCATAGTTGCAGTAGTTTTAAACATCTAGGCTGCATCAAATAACCCCCTGTAATAAGCTCTGCCTGCAATTGAATCGTATATTCTCCTGCCGTGGGGAGATACAGTTCACCTACTTGAAAGCTTTGAAAATTATTAACCTCATCGGTAGAAATAACTTTAGCTTGCAAAATTTGATCCGCAGCCTTGATGAGGTAGACTCCGCCACCGCCATTCTCTCCTTCTTCGCTGCGATATGCGATACTAACTTGAAATCTTACCGGACCTAATGTCCGGACATGCCAAACTGTGGTATCCTCTCTATCCTTCCAGTCCAACAAATTATCATGGTCTTTTTTTCCTGTATCGTAACGGAGGGTTGGACCAAAGATCTCGCTTTCAAATACCCCCAATTCTAGTAAGGTATCTTCTCCAAAGTCCAATAATCGGACTGGATTACCTCCTACAGGTTCTGCACAGACAATTGCGATGACCAGCGGCATGTTGTTAGAATTTTCGGCAAAGTTCGGTAAGCTGGGGAGTTCGACTTCCAGATCCTGCTCAGATAGCTTTGTGAAAAACAGCTCCTCCCCTCCATCTAAAGCAAATACCTTTTGAACAGCGGTCTTCAGACCGGGAACGATTAGCTTATTTCTCTTCTTAAGATCGAAAATATGCAGATATAATGTGTTTCCTTTCAAAGTGCATCTACCCCAAGACGGTTTGGCTGTGGGCGATTCTCCAGCACCGTAAATGCTATCCCCATTGGTATTTAACCAATCTCCTACTTCAAGCAAAATGGATTCGGATACCGGATCCCATTCCCCTGTCGCTGTTGGGCCGATATTGATAACCAGATTCCCATTTTTGCTTACAACATCGATGATCTGGCGGATGATAGTTACAGGGGATTTCCAATGGTGATCGGATCTCTTATACCCCCATGAGTCATTTAACGTAATAATATTCTCCCAGTACTTACCAAGGTTACGAGTCGTAAGTTGATTATCAGATGTATTTGAATAATCTCCAAGTGGTGCTTTCCATACTCTGCTATTGACCAAACAATCTGGCTGAATTGCATGAACCGCCGCCAAAAACGCTTCTCCTTGCTCACGGGTCAGTTTGCCCCCGCAATCAAACCACATTAAACCAACTTTTCCGTAGTCCGTCAGCAGCTCACGGACTTGAGGGATTGATTTGCTGTGCAAATATCGTTCAAAGCGGGTGTGTTTATCGGTATCATTTAACCAAGTTTGAACGTCATCATAAGCGCCGATATTCAGTGGATAATCCCAGGTATTCCCTTGAGAGTCTGGATCATGCCAATCCATCGCATGGGAGTAGTAAATTCCGAGTACCATTTCTTCCGCACGACATGCCTCCATTAGTTCCCGAAGGGGGTCACGGCCCAATGAGGTGTGCTTACTGATCGAATATTGGGATACACTCGAGTCATACATCGCGAAGCCGTCGTGATGTTTAGCTGTAAAGATGATATATTTTAGGCCAGCACGCTTGGCAGTCCGCACCCACTTCATTGCATCAAAAGCTGATGGATTGAACGCCGCGGCCATTTCCTCATATTCAGCAACTGGGATCTTCGCGCGTAGCATAATATGCTCACTGTAAGAAGCTTGTATTTCTTTTCCCTTCCATTCACCCGCAGGCAGGGCATAAGGTCCCCAGTGAATAAACAAGCCGAGCCTTGCTTCCTGCCACCATTCCATACGCCGAGCCTGCTCGTTATCTATCGGAGTGTCGACCGACTGTATACTATACGGATCATCGAGAAGGTTTTCTGTTGTTTTTCCGTTCCTTACCATAACTGAAGAACGGCTCCGCGGAGTTTAGAAACAGCCTCGACGAAGAAATAATCGCCATAGATCAGTGGCGTATCAATATGCACACCCCCTGGAAGATTGGATGTTCCAGAAAGAATCAATCCCTCCTCTTCCGGAATGTCCCAAGCCCCATAATTCTCATAAAGTGAGCGAACGATTTGTTCTGCTGCTCGGAGGTAAAAAGAGGCTTCTGCCTGTGGTACGATCTTTGCCAGCTCGATCAAGCCACATGCCGCACATGCACCAGCAGAGGTATCACGCGGCTTTTCGCCTGCATCAGGTGCCCTGAAATCCCAGTGAGGTACATGATCCTCCGGAAGATTAGCCAAGAAGAAGTGCGCAGCTCTTTTAGCTCCCGATAGAAACTTGTTCTCTCCGGTATAGTGATAAGACAAAGTAAGACCGTAAATCATCCATGCGCTGCCCCGTGCCCAAGCGGATTCTTCCGCATAACCTTGGCCGGCCATAGCGCCGATTTTTTCTCCTGATTCCGGGTTGAACTGCAGAATATGATAACTTGATCCATCTGGACGTAAAAAATGCTCCACTACCGTTTCCGCATGCGCAGCGGCGATATGCCGGAAACGCGGATCCTCTGTAACTTCCGATGCCCAGTATAATAAGGGCAGATTCATTACAGTATCAATGATGGACCATCCCGCCCGGTTTATCTTCTCCGTGTCATGCCAGGCTCTGATAAATGACCCTTTCAGGTTAAAGCGGCTGGCCAGTTGAGCGGCAGCCATCAACCCGCGCTGCTTGGAGCGTTCATTACCAGTCACTCGGTAATTGGCCAAAGCTGAGAGTGTCCATATAAAACCAGCATCATGATGTACGGTAAGGGCATAAAGAGGTTCATCCAATTTCTCTTCAATTTGCTCGGCGATTTCTTGCAGTGCCGGATGATTACCTTCTGCGGCAATCTGCCACAAAATACCCGGCCAGAACCCTGCTGTCCACCATGATGGACGCATGTTATCGTATACTCCGCTCACGGAAGCATGCGGAAAACTAACACCAATTCGCTTACTATTCTTTTCCACTTTATTTACAATTTGTTGCCATGCGCTATCCGCCCATTCCAGAGTAGACTCCGAAATCAGCAGTTCGCGAGTTTGTTGAGTTGGTAGTACTTCTCCCATTCTAGTTCCTCCTGTTAACACTGATGATATTTATGAAATTCAATTTCTTAAAACGTTGTCCGTAGTGGAATGACCATATTCCAAGTGTGCTTCGCATTTCGGAACCCTCCCGGTCCATCTGCTACTGCAGCGAATAAATGGGTAGGAACCCCTTCCTGAAATAATAGGAACGGACGTTCAAAGCTGCCCATCCACTGCACAGTGCCGTCCTCCCAGAGAACCCGCCGGGAATACGATTGCGTTGAATCAGCCAGCTGCCAGTCGGTTCCATCCGTAGATGATGCAAATATCCCACCGTGCTTTTCTCCACATATCCGGCCATCCATATCCTTGGCGATCATTTGGTACCCGTCCGCGGACCGCCAGATAAATGGATCTTCAATATGGGACCGCTCTGGTGGAAACAGAGGTGCGTTGTTAATTACTCTATATGGCCCTTCGTCCTTAGATGAACCGGCAATGCCAAGCGTCATCTGTCCATAGGAATTGCCTTCGTATTTGCGGGCTTTATATACCAATAGCAAGGAGCCATCTTCGCGGATACAAGGAGCCGGATTGGATGTGAGGAAGCTGTCGAACCTGCCCGGACGTGTAGGCAGAATAGGTGCATCCATCCTTGTCCATGGTCCGAATACACTGTCGGCTACAGCTAGGCCAACACGTTTGTTGGCACGAGCGGCAATCACCCGATAGTCGTCAAGTTCCACTGTTTCATTAGGTTGCGGCTCAGCGAATGGATGAGTTGAGCCCATATAATACAACAGAAACTTATCGCCATACCGAAGGATATGCGGATTATGGGTGCTTCGTCCGTCCCAGTATTCCGCTCCCCTTGCGGGTAGTACGGTTTCTTCGTACGTATAGGGTCCTTCCGCGTTATCGGCAGATGCGCGGACAATTTCTGAGCGAAGTAACCATCCCGGATGCATCGGCAGCCATTTCGGCCAACGGGATGCGAATAAATGAAAACGCCCATCCTCGCCACGCACAGCTGATCCGCACCACACCCACCAATTCTCCATACGGAATCCTCCGTTCAAAGGAGCAGGCAACATTCGGTCCATTAATGAAAAAGTCATTTTCTCCCTCCATGGCTTATTGCTTAACATCCATTAGTCTATAACGTTTAGCAGCACTGCCATGCAGCCATTCCGCAGCAATATCCAGCGCCTCATCCCGGCTGATCCAGCCTTCCGCTATTTGACTTTCCAAAAAGCGCGCAAGTATTTTTTTAACGATCAGCAGCTTGCCATATGTCCATTCGATACAGCGCGCATCCGAGACAATGAGCGAACACTTGAGCGGGGCGAGTGCCTCTAACCGATACTGCATGCTCTGCAAATAGGTACTGGGTCTGAAGTTATACCACCACATCCCGCCTACATGAACGTTAGGGAAATTCCATGCAGCCTGCACAACATCCAGGTTATTTAATTCCGAAGCCACCACCAGCTCAAACGGAATGGAATACCGTTCGAATAAACCGTACAGTTTAACAATCCGTAGCGAATCGTTAACTGGCGCAGCTGATGTATTACACCATCTGCGTTCGACGCCGAGAAACAACTGCAAGAACATTCCTCTTGCTTGCAGTTCCGAACAAATATGATGAAAGAGCAGCATCATGATTTCATCCGGTCCAGTTACGTTGCTAAGATTGTAAACATCATGAGCTTTGGCTTCAAAAGCTGGCAACGTAGTCATGATTCCTGGACAGCCCATAGTCTGATAAGACTGCAGCTGCTCGCTAATAAATTTTTTCGCTTGAGCATAAGCAGCCTCCCGGCTGGGATCATAGGAATCTGCAATATTCTTTGCCAGCTCAGGCAGCCAAGAGTCAATTCGAGGAATCAGTAGAGCATTTTCCCTCATGTGTGCAAAGTTGGCATGTTCCGGACGGTTTACAATAAACCGCTGCACATGCAGACGGTCAGCTACGTTCTGCGCCCAGCCGGGATCGTGACTTTGCTGTTTAATCGTTATATCCGCTTTGAACACCGACTCTGAATCTGTGATGGAGATACCGTACAGATCTTTCATGATTGCTGTAAAAGCACGATTCATCATCGTATTACGGGAAGCGTGGTAGGCGCTAACAAAAGAGTCAGCCCGTTTCCCTTTCGAAAGTTGGTCCGCATTCGCCGGATATCCTGCTGACTGAAGCTCTTGGTTCAACCAGAAATAATCGGCTATTTCCCAGAAGTCAGCCGCGTTTAGCTTATCGCCGACGAGATGGGTATGTGTATCGATTACAGGCAGACGCATGATTTCATCACACAATGAAGTTTGACTCATCGTTCTCCCTCCTAACTGGCAGGAAGCCCTTCGAATGAAGAGGCTTCCTGAGAATCTATCTATTTACGACTTTGCTGATTAAGGATTCCCTCATTATTTTTGTAGCGTTCTGTTGCTTCTTTTAAGATTTCTACGCCGCCTTTTTGCTTATATTCCTCGATGACTTTTGGGAAATCGCTAATCGGTTCTTTGCCATAAATCATTTTGACCATATGGTCTATGATCAATTTTGGTGCCTGATCGGGACGTTTGGAGGCAAGATCAGGGAACTTGCTAAAAGACTCCAGATCAGGTACAAATCCAATGCCCCCTAAGCCTTCTTTGCTCAGCGTTTCATCCAATGCTTTCAAGACATCTTTACCACCCGAAAGCAGCTCAGTTCGTTCGCGGTTGATCGTTCCGTCCCCTACCCAGCGCAGCTGTGTGCGGAATTTCTCTTCATCTTGGGCAGCCTTGTTCTCTGGCAGCTTATAATCAACTTTTCCGTCTTTTACCGTGTAATTCTCGCCTTCAATCCCAAAACTATAGAAATTACTTGCTTCCGGGGTCTGCATCCATTCAAACATTTGAATAATCCGGGCAGCCTTTTCTTTACTGACCTTATTGTTGATATACAGTGAGGTATTGACCGAACTATACAAGCCATATCCTTTTTGTCCATTGTCACCGGTTGGCGACGAGATAATATCCACTTTCGCTTCCGGATTGGATGCGGCGATTTGGGTCCGGAAATCCAGTAGATTTTGCGCGTTAGCTGTCCAGATTCCTGCATTGCCTGCAGCAATATTTTCGCCATACTGCGCCGTCTGAATTGTCGCAAAATCCTTCTGAATGAGGCCTTCGTCATACATCGTTTTGTATACGTTCAGTGCTTTTTCCATATTCTCGGAATTATAAAATTTGGGTACGATCTCTCCATTATCCTCTGTAAACTGATAGCCAAGCGCGTCATATGCACCGAATGCGATATCTGCATATTTGAAGTTCTCACGCATCTGATAAGGCGCGCTCACACCGAGTTTCTTAAAAGCGCGTAGCACATTCAAGAAATCTTCAATCGTTACAGGTACCGGGAGACCGGTTTTCTCCAATAAATCTGTTCGGATAAAGGTGGCACGTCGAGACGGATTGCTGAGCCAAGTCGGAATGCCATATATTTTTCCGTCGTAGCTGACTTCATCCCATGCTTCCTGCGGGACAACCTTCATCAAGTTAGGCGCATTCTCCTTCAGCAGATCATCTAGCGGCATAAAAACACCAGCCTGAACCGATCCAGCCATCGATTTATCTGTAGCCCCTCCGACATTTTGAACCACATCCGGAATATCACCGCCTGCGAACATAACAGCCATTTTGGAATCAAAGTCCTTCAAAGGAATTAACTTAATGTCTAAATCGACATTCGCCCGTTTTTCCAACTCCTTGACCCACTTATCGGTGTTAATGTCTTTAGAACTTTCCGTGTAAGCGTTTCCGCTTGTGTTTAACGAAATACTAAATTTAAGCGGTTTTGATTCGCCTGCTGCATCGGCGTTACCGTCCGATGTTTCATTGCCTCCGCATCCTGCGACGAGACTTGATACAAGCGCCGTGGATAGGATCAGACTAACCCATTTTTTCATCTGGATAATCCCCCTTATTAGTATAAAAAGGTATTTGGTTTACCTGTACCCATCATAAAGCTGTATCATCAGCACTCCCATGGGGTGGATTATTATGGGATGTGTTTTTTTGTGATCGGTTGCCGTTATAAAAAAAGGCCATCCCAAAAAGTCCGCGGCTCGGACCTCAGGACAGCCTTTTGATCCTCGTTCTCTTCGGCGAGTAGCGCCTATGCGTTAAGCACTTGATGTTCCTTCCTTCCGGAAATCGGCATTCTCATGATCATGCGTGTTCCCCATTCTGGACTGCTCTCTACGTCAACACCGCATTCTTCCCCGAAGACAAGTTGTATCCGGCGGTGAACATTTTGCACACCGATGCCGCCTGGGCTTCCTTTACCTTCCTCCACATCGGCGAGTCGATTTTCGCTCAGTTTGAGGCGAAGTTCTTCAAGCCGCTCCGGGGTCATCCCGCTGCCATTATCCGTAATGCTGACCCAGAAGATATCGCCATCCTCTCCAGCATCAATCGTAATCGTGTGATGATCTTCAACACCATAACGAAAAGCGTGCTGGAACACATTTTCCACAAGTGGCTGTAAGGTCAGGCGGACCATTTTGCGCAGAAGCATTTCAGGCTTTATCCGCACATCGATATCAAACGGCCTTCCGATCCGGTGATTGATAATGACCATATAATGGATGACATGCTTCAGCTCATTGGCCACGGTTATCTCTTCAAGATTGGTGCGCACCGAATAATGCAGCATGTAGGACAGGGCTCCGACAATTTCTGATATTTCATCTGAATCCTGAATTACTGCATAGCAGACCACCGTTTCGAGCGTATTATATAAAAAATGGGGGTTGATCTGTAACTGTAAGGATTGGAATTCGGCCTTCTGCCGCTCGGCTTCCACTTCCTTGTTCTTCAGTTCTGATTGATACACGGTGTCCACAAGCTCTGACAGGCGCGTTACCATCAGATTGTAACGAACGATAAGCCCAGTGACCTCATCCTGGCTTTTCGGAAGGGAGATTAATTCCCAATTTCCTTTTTCGGTCTGGCTCATTCCTTTCATCAGTGTACGGATTGGTGTAGTAACAGACTTACCAAATCGGCTTGCCAGAAACAGCGCTATCATAAATGTCAAAATCGCGACAGCAATAATATAATTCCTGATGGTAATTAGCGGCTTTTGCAGCTGAGTGTCTGGAATGGATACAACCAGATGCCAACCGGAATATTCCGCATTACGGCTGATATAAGATTTTTCCACTCCCTCTGCCGAGCTGCGGAACATCGCATCTCCTGCTAACTCAATTTGCTTGCCAAGACTATCGGGAATCAACGTCCCTACTTTGTTTTGATCGTTATGATATTGAATCCTGCCTTCGCCATCTACAATAAAAAAATAGCTTTCGGGACCAAGATCGATCCCTTTCCATAACGTGGAGAGCTCCTGCGCTTTGACTTCGATGCCTACAAATCCTTTCATCTCTGGTGACTGAAGGCCACGAATGCTGCGGATTAAGGTCAACATCGGCGTTTGATCCCCACGGATACTGTAATTGATTACATTCAACTGTCCACTGACATCTGTATGTTCTTTGAAATACCTGATCTGTCTAGCGGTGTCTTCCTGTGTAAAAGATGGCGCTGAACCGCCATTATAATAATAAAGCGCATTTCCGGAATACCCGATAATATATAAGGCTTCAATCTCGGGATTGCGAATCCATACTGGTTCGACAATTGCATCGCGAATATCGGTCGTGTAGCGGTAATTTTCATATTCCTCACGGTCTGATGATAGGTCAATATATCTTTTAACTCTCAAATCCGTTAGTAGCGCCACGGTCGACCGTTGATAGGATGAAATATAGAGATTGGTATGATGAACTGCATTATTTACGATCTGAATCATTTGGTTTTCAGTGCTTGCCTGCAATTGCTTGGCAGAAATGCTGTAGAAGGAAATCCCCAGCGCTGACAGGGAAAGTAAGATGACAATGGTAAAATAAAATAGCAGCTTCCGGCTGAGGGTTGCTCTCATTATTCAATGCCAAACGAAGCACGGTATTCCGAAGGTGACACACCCACGAGATTTTTAAACGTCTTCGTAAAATGGGGATAATCCTCGTAACCTACATGAATCGAGATATCACTGATTGTCATGGTAGGTACGGCAAGAAGTCTGCGCGCTTCCTCCATTCTTCTTCGGATCCGGTAGTGTACGAAGGTTTCCCCCGTCATTTTTTTGAATAATGCGCTGAAGTAGGTGCGGGCAAGTCCCACCCGTTTGGCTACTTCTTCTAACGACACATCCTCAGCCAAATGTTTATCAATGAAAGCTTTTGCTTCTTCAACCGGGTCCTTATAGTTGCCTTTGCGAGTAAGTTGCAGCTCCGCAAGTATACCGTTTATTATCGCGACAAATGCTAACATCGTTTCTTTTTTCGTATTGGCGGCTTTCACATCTCCACAGCACCGGGACTGAGGCTTCCAGCCTCGGCGTTCCAAGCGATCTACGACCATTTGTAGACAATCATTCAGGACTGCATCCATGCTAAAGACGTTCAACCCTTCAAATAAACCGGATGTTTCTCTGTCATCAAGCAGACGGTTTGTCTCATCACGTTGCAGCAGCCAGATATGTTGTTCCAGCTGTTCGGCCCAATCCACGTATTTATGAACAGGAATAATGTTGCCTGTCATTCCGGATATAAGTTCTCTCAGCATATCATGCACATCCTGCTGGAGAACCGGCTTTAACAAATATCGCTTAACGCCGTATGCCATTGCTCGTTGAGCATATTGAAAGTCATTGTACCCGGAAATGACTGCCACCTGGACATGACTGTAATCACGGTGAATTCGTTCACATAAATCAAGGCCATCCATCCGCTTCATGCGCAAATCTGTCAGCACTAAATGCGGTTCTAGCTTTTGGATAGTTTCTAAGGCTGCTTCGCCATCGTCGGCTGTATAAATCGCGGTGAATGAGACCGGATAACGCTGGACCATCTTCACCAATCCTTTTTGAATGACAGGCTCATCTTCTACAATCAATACTCGCACTTGTATCAAATCCCTTCCGGAATGGAATCAGAATCAGTTGTCTTGTGGTATGAAATTGATTTGAAGTTGCGATCATTGGCAACGCTTCCATTTTTGAGTTTGGATTATATCTTACCATATTTTGATAAGCAGATGGCTGTTTCTTTTAAAGGATGATGCAAGCTGGTTGATTTAAGACTTAATAGATCCGATTAACATCCCTTTGATAAAATACTTTTGCAGAAACGGATACACGATAATAATCGGTATGACGGAGACGACAATAACTGCCATTTGCACACCTGCCGGAGATACTTCATTTACGTTTTCTAATAAGCTGCCCGCTTGCCCAAGGTCGTTACTCAGTACGATTTCCCGAAGCCGCAGCTGAAGTGGATAAAGCGCTCGTGTATTGATAAAATACAACGCCGATGAATAAGAATTCCAATGGGATACCGCGTAGAACAAGCCCATAGTTGCCATAACAGGTTTGGACAAAGGAAGGATGACGCTCCACATCGTGCGCAGCTCTCCCGCTCCATCCATTCGCGCGCTGTCTATCAGTTCAGTAGGCAGGGCTGAGAAAAAAGAACGCATGATGAACAGGTTATATGCACTGATGGCCGATGGGATGATTAATACCCATAAAGAGTCGATCAAGTGCAAGTTTTTGATGACCATATAGTTCGGTATGAGCGGAGCGTGAAATATCATCGTAATTAGGATTAAAATCAGAACTCCTTTGCGCATCGAATATTCGGATCTGGATAAAGGATAGGCCAGTGATGCAGTTAAAATCAGATTAATAACTGTTCCGACAACTGTAATAAATATACTTACCATGAAAGCTCTCCAGATGGAGGTATCCCCAAGAATAACTTGATAATTCATAAGCGTCCAATCTACAGGGAATAGCTTAACCTCGCCTGCATTAATGGCATGAGTGCTGCTAAATGATTTGGCGAGCACATGCAGCAGAGGGAAGATCATCAAGCACCCGACCAGCATCAGAAATATATAGTTAAAAACGTCAAACAGGCGACCTTTATTTTTCATTTACTCTTCGACTCCTTTCTAGTAAAGTCCATCCCCTGATGCTTTTTTGCTAAGCGTATTCCCGATCATGACTAGCAACAGTCCGACGACCGATTTAAAGAGGCCTATAGCTGTTGTATAGCTGTATTGCTGATCAATAAGACCCACTCGGTATATATACGTATCGAGAATATCTCCATTGGTCTCATTAAGCGAATTGATAAATACAAACACTCGCTCGAAGCCAAAATCAAGGAAGTTACCGATATGAAGCAGGAACATAATCATGATGGTGGGCAAGATCGTCGGGATCGTAATGGATAAGGTTTGTTTCCACCGATTTGCTCCGTCAATCCGGGCCGCCTCATACAGCTCGGGATTCACAGCTGCGAGTGCGGCTAAATAAACAATAGTTCCCCATCCACTGTCTTTCCATATGCCTGTTCCAACCAGGATGGTACGAATATACGAGTCCTCGCCCAGAAAATAAACGGAGTCGAGCCCAAAAGCATTTAAGATCTGGTTCACGATACCTGTCGTTGGGGACAAAATGCCGATCATAATCCCCCCAATAATGACCCATGAGAGAAAATGGGGCAAATAAACGACGGTCTGCAAAATCCGTTTATAGAAAGCTTTTCTCACTTCATTAAGAAGGAGGGCGAATATTATGGGAACCGGAAACGCAAAGACCATATCATATAGGCCGATCAGGATAGTATTTTCAAGAATTCTCAAAAACTCTGGATAGGTGAACATCCGCCGGAACTGATCAAGGCCAACCCAAGGACTGCCTGTAAAACCTTTGAATATGTTGTAGTTTTGAAAGGCCATGATGGAACCCGCCAAGGGTAAGTATTTAAATACGATAAAAAAAATAATGCCCGGCAGTGAAATGAGATATAGCGCCTTATATTTGCGCAAATTGGTCATTCTTCTTTGGAATGGGGAAAGATCTGGCCTGCTCGCTGGCAATGCGGCTGGCACTTGTTGTGGCATAAATATCGCTCCTTTGGTTGCAGTTTGGATTTTGTTGTATGGCTAATGTTAATCCAATATCCAGGTCTTCAAAATGGAGATTTTTCGGCTTGCCTGTGTTTTATTACGATTGACTATTGTGCACAAATCTTGCGGGACTTCCCTGCAACTGAAGAAAAAGTATATTCAAATCCCTGACCATCGCTAATAAGAGATTGTTCTGGCAGATCAAGCGGAACAGCAGACCAAATTCGATATTCAGCGGTTAACGTAGAGTGAATCGTCGCTTCATCAAGCTTTCCTTGGCTCCAAGAAAGATCAACGGTAAAACCACCTCTTGCTCTCATTCCCCTTATGCTGCCTGAAGCCCACTCCTTAGGAAGGGCAGGTAATAGTCGAAGTTCTCCTCGGTGGGATTGCAGCAGCATTTCTGCTACGCCTGCTGCTCCACCAAAGTTTCCGTCTATTTGAAAGGGTGGATGGCAGTCTAAAAGATTCGAATACGTGGAGGAGGCTAAGAGATTAAGTAAATGCTCGTAGGCTTCCGCACCCATACCGAGACGGGCATAAAAGTTGACGATCCATGCCCTGCTCCAGCCGGTATGGCCTCCACCTCCGTCAAGACGGCGTTCAAGCGTTCGTCGGGCTGCTGCGGCAAGCTCAGGGGTGTGCCTCATGTCAATCTGTTCACCCGGATGTAATGCGAACAACTGAGAAATATGCCGGTGACCTGCGTCTTGCTCTTCGTAGTCAAACAGCCATTCCTTAATCTGTCCATGACTGCCCACACTCGGCTGTGGAATGTGTTCAAGCGTCTCATGTAGTTCAAAGAGAAACATTGTATCTGCTTCTCCAATTATTGATGCCGCTTCCGAACAGGCGGAAAGCATTGCATATGCGATTTGCAAATCCATAGATGGTCCCATACAGAGGCTGCCGCTGCTTCCGTCCGAAAGAAGGAAGCGGTTTTCAGGGGAGACCGAAGGCCCAGTAATCCGTACACCACCCTCCTCTACCATGTAATCAAGCAGAAAAATCGCTGCTTCCTTCATCACTGGATAGGCCCTTTCCTTGAGAAAAGACAGGTTCAGTCCAAACCGGTAGTGTTCCCACAAATGAAGGCATAACCAAGCAGCACCCATTGGCCAGACCGTACAGGTAATTAGGATGCCTTCAGGTCGGGTTTCCGCCCATAAGTTAGTGTTATGATGAGCAACAAAACCGCGACAGCCATACATTTCTTTTGCCGTTTCTTGACCGTTCAACTGCATCCGTTCGATCAGATCAAACAGCGGTTCATGGCATTCAGCCATATTTAGGACTTCGGCAGGCCAGTAATTCATCTGGAGGTTAATATTAATTGTATATTTTGATTCCCATGGCGGGGTAAAGCTATCATTCCATATGCCTTGCAGATTAGCAGGCAACGTACCTGGTCGAGAACTGGAAAGCAATAGGTAGCGCCCATACTGCACATATAGTGCAACTAGTCCTGGATCACCAAACTCATTGGAATTGCTTCTTTCATCTTTTGCTTGCTGTAACCGCAGTAATCGTTTATCGGTAGGAAGCTCGGCGTACGGGTCGCCATCCCTTGTTAAATCGATTGAAAATCGAGCAAACCGGGACTTGTATTCCTCCTTATGCCGCTTTATTAGAGTTGCAAAAGACTGAGCCGTGGCTTGATCCAATTGCTCCAGACAGGCTTTTTCAGGTTGATCCACACGAAAGGTACTCTGCGCTGCCAGCATAAGGGTGACGGAGTCTGCTCCCTCAATAGAGATGAAATCCCCTATGAGCCTCTGGCGGCCTCCTTGTTGAACTGCCCTTAGTGCTGTGCAAAAGCGAACACCATCCGCTCCGCATTCCCCATTCATTAGAACTGTGTTTGCAGGACCAGTACTACAGCCGGTATCGAACGGACGACGCATAAGATTCGCAGCCAACGTGATCTTGCCAAGTCTGTCAGCTGTCAATCGGACTACTAATACACCGTCCGGTTCACTTACAAAATATTGCCTGTAATAGCGAACCCCGCCACAACGGTACGACACCGTAACAACCGCTTGCTCCAAATCGAGCTCCCGCTCGTATTCTTCAATAACCTCACTGGAATCCAGAAACTTCAAAATCAAATCGCCAAGTGGCTGGTACGGCTGTTCATATTTTGGTGAAGCAGTCATAGCCATTCGAGCCAAATGTTCTGCCTCCGCCTGCCTGCCGTCTTTCAGCATTTGCCGAATCTCCGTCAAATACGGCTGAGCTGCAGGATTAGCTGCGCGTCCAGGGCCGCCGTACCAGATTGAATCTTCGTTAAGCTGGATTTTATCTTGGCCGATCATACCAGACACCATCGCCCCAAGGCGCCCGTTTCCTATGGGAAGAGCCTCATTCCAATTTGACGCCGGGCTTGTATACCATAATCGAAGACGTTCTGATTCCCGCATGGTTGCCGGTAATGCCACCTCTTGTTTCGCTCGTCTTCTTTCACTCAACTCTTGTTCACCTGGCCTTTCCTATTTTCAGGTCATATCATTCGTCAGTAACTCCACTTCTTATGCTACTCTTGATTCTGATGTCTCTCCATGGCATAGATTGTTAGGGGTTGTGTTTTTTTATGATCCAAACTAAAAAGGATGCGGAAGATTCCGCACCCTACTGTAAATTATTTTTTTATATTACTGAGCGCATTTCGACCTAAACGTTCCATCAGCTGCTGCTTGTAGAGACTATTAATGACGACATGTTGACCGCAACTGCACCAATATCCATCTTCACGGGGCCGGGGATCATAATCGTTAGGAACCAGTCCGGGTACCTTGCTACCAACATGGCCAATGGCGTAGTTTTGAGCGGTTGGTGGCCGCTGTAAAGTGAGTTCTCCTTGCGTATTCCAGGTTACATAATTCGCGCCTGCCCAGCCATGTCCGCTGCCTAACCACGCCCTATCCCGAATAGAGATGGGAGCTTTGATATTATCGAACAGGCCTCCGACTGACCAGCGATGATGAGGCTCACTGGTGTTATAATTGTTAACAGCTTCCCCATCCAGAAATACATTTGGCCCCGGTACCCAGCTATCGACGGTGAAAGCATGCCGCGCCGTTTCTGTATAAATACGTTGAGCGAGATTTAGCTGGCCCATCTGATGTATGACATAACGGCGACCCCCAGTAACCATACTGATCATATCGTACATTTGACAATCCTGAACCGTAATCCATTTGGAATAACGCTTCATTTGAACGAGAGAATAGGACAGATGGTAACCCGTCACATCTCGAACCCAGCCATTCTTCACACTGTTGAATACGACAAAACGCTCAGCATGCTTTTCGTCCGCATAATAAGGATCCGTTGTATCGTTATCCATCTTAATATCTATAATGCTCGGGTCAAAATCGGACTCTACCCTCATATTCTCTACCCCCACCTGCTGAATGCGGGCATGGTCTGTATATTTATAGATCTCTCCGCCGCCCCACTGAAGTTCGATAGCATTCGCTAGTGGGGCATCGACCGTAATCGCATTACCTACAATAGCAGTGATGACTCGGTCAAAATCCAGATTGAACGGTGACCATTGGGTTACGGTTCCACCCGGGCGCTTATATATGTTATCCATGCCAATTTCGTGAATCCAGTTTTTATCACCTATTCTGCGGACTATGATCTGATCGCCTACACGATAAGCATTCCCGTCTTCTACATGGAAAGTGCACGAGCCTGAGGGTACATACAAATCTGAAATCATCCGTTTCGAGTTGCTGTCCAGCATAAGATCTGCATTTTCACCAATTTCAATTAAATTTCGTGGTTTCGCTCCGGTACCATAGATAATTGTGCCCTCTTTGTCCTGACCTTCGCCGCGAAGGACGATCCCGCTTGCTTTAATGAATAACGTGCCTCCGATTTCATATCTGCCTTTTTTCAACAGGATCGCTCCGCGGAATCCGTTCTTATCGAGCGGGAGCTTGGCCAACTGGTCAATCGCAACCTGAATACGTTCCGTCGCGTCTCCGTCTAAGGGTAGAACGGTCGACTTAACGGGGATATTCGGGATTTCAACACCGCCACCCCTATAACCCGCATTGGAAAAATCTAAGATCCGATTACCTCGATAATCACCGATATACATCATCATTCCATCGTTACCAAGGAAAGCAATTGGGCTCTGTCCCGCGGGGATGCTCTTTGGATCCAGCACGGTAAAATAATATGAGTCATACTGAGGAGCTTTTCCGTCCTGCTTGAGGGTCATTCGCAGTTCATAAGTACCCAGTTGTTCTGCCGTGCCTAACGGTGTCCATTCCATTAACGAGTCTTTGACCATAGGAGTCTCAGGCAAACTATCAACCAGCTTCGTTCTATCAAAAATCAATTCACCGGCAACCCTTCCGTCAACACACGATGTGAAGGAAACCGTCGGATAACCCTCCCTAGGCTTGAGGATAGCTGGTTGACCAATTTCAGTAGTCATGTGCGTATGCTTTAACGTGGAATTAATAATAAAGAGTTCACCTCCTTTTCTATATTCACTCTCACATGTCGGATACATATTACCTTGGCTAAAGAAGAATTAACATGTCATTTTTATTGATTGGAATGTGTTTTCTTATTCACCTATTTAAGCAAACCCTTGCACCCGCATGATGCTGAGCAACGATTAAGCCAAACTAAAGATAAGATTCTAAAGGCACTAAATAAGAGATGAAAGTTAACTTAGATAAAAAAAGGCGCGATCCCAAAGGGCATCACGCTTTTTTATCTAGCTTAGATTTCCTATAACTGGGTGTGGCACATAAGGCTCTTCTAGTCTCGCTATATCACTTGGCTCCAGCGTCACTAATAACGCTGCAACGGCGTCCTCCAGATGATTAGGTTTGGTTGCACCAATGATAGGCGATGTTACTGGCTTTTTTTGCAGAACCCAAGCAAGCGCTACTTGTGCACGTGGAATCCCCCGCTTAGCCGCAATTTCGGCAACTACCTCAACAACCTTGCGGTCAGCTTCAGCCATTTTTGCATAAAATGCCTTTCCGACTTCGTCTATCTCTGAACGAGCTGTTTGTTCATTCCAATCACGGGTTAGTCGGCCTTTAGCAAGCGGACTCCATGGGATCACACCGATTCCTTCTTCCCGGCAAAGAGGCAACATTTCCCGTTCTTCTTCCCTGTAGAGTAGATTCAAGTAATTTTGCATAGAGACAAATTTAGTCCAACCATTTCGCTCAGCAACATGCTGCGCCTGCAAGAACTGCCATGCATACATAGAGGACGCTCCTATATATCTAACTTTCCCTGCCTTTACTACGTCATGGAGTGCCTCCATGGTCTCTTCGATAGGAGTGTCATTATCCCAACGATGAATCTGGTATAGGTCCACATAATCCGTGCCCAGCCGTCTTAGACTGTTGTCTATTTCGGTCATAATCGCTTTGCGTGAAAGTCCTGCCCCATTTGGTCCCTGATGCATCCGGAAAAACACCTTTGTCGCAATGACTACCTCATCCCGGCGAGAGAATTCTTTTAAGGCACGTCCGACAATTTCTTCGCTAGTTCCGTCAGAGTATACATTAGCCGTATCAAAGAAGTTGATCCCAAGCTCCAGTGCTCTTTTAATAAAAGGTCTGCTCTGCTCCTCATTCAGCGACCACGGAGCCATTCCACGTTCAGGTACTCCGTAACTCATACAGCCAAGACAAATTCTAGATACGTCCAAACCAGTACGTCCAAGTTTTATATATTCCATTAGCTTGTGCCTCCTTTAGATTTTGGGTTTGTTAACTCCTAAACTGCGGCAAATTTCCATATCTGGTGATTCGGCCAATTTAACAACTAACGCAGCCACACTTTTTCGCGACACTTCTCTCCCTTTAAAAGGTTCACCTTTCTGAGTTGTTTCGTAGTCAAATGATTTCTACTGATTTTCGATATGGATCCAATATACTGCTGTACTTCTCTCCGGGAACTTCATCGTAAATGCCCATTGAGCTTATAAAAATCAAACGTTTAAGACCAGTTGTATTCATTGCCTCTACGATAGATCTAGACATTCCTTCCAAATTACCAGCCAGATTGGCATAAACAACATCTTGCCCGATCATCGCTTCTTTTAATTGCTCACTATCCATAACGTCCCCTTCAACTACTCGAGCACGGCTGGATGTTATATAGCTTAATCTGTCCGAGTTGCGAAGATATAGAGTTAACTGAGCATCGGTTTCGTTCAAGAATAAATCAATCGCATGACGAGCAATTCCACCGTTAGCGCCTAAGATCAAAACATTGCTCAATTTCAAAACCCCTTTCTTAGTTCTAATTATGCGATGTATGAAGTTGACACCGTTATCTCAATTATCTTAAATGATTGCCTATTCCTCTCACTAGCACTAACACAAAAGATGCTTTTACTTTATAATTGAGTAAGAATAAAACATTAGGAGGAGCACATGTCTAAAGAATTACTAGAGCGGAAAGAAGAACTCGCCAGATTGATCGAACATCATTCGTGCCAGGATGGAGTATATGAGACCGCTATCCCCTCATTGTTTGTGATTCGTAACTCCAACGTGACTGAGCCAGTATACAGAGTATACAAACCTTCTTTATGTTTCATTGCGCAAGGAACAAAGGAGATCATACTGGCCAAGGACCGTTTTGAGTATGGTCCCGCAAATTATCTAATATCATCAATGAATTTACCGGTTATCGGTCAGATTATAAAAGCTTCTCCCAATGCACCCTATTTAAGCTTTAAGCTAGAATTTACGCAGAGTCAGATATTGAAGGTACTAAATGATTCCGAATTTAAACTCGCTCCGAAAGAAAATGCTAAGCGAGCTATGTATGTCGGGCAGATAGAGTTATCACTATTGGATGCGATCCTGAGATTGGTACGTTTGCTGGATGATCCCAAGGACATTCCGTTTTTGGCTCCGATTTATACTGATGAAATTCTATACCGGCTTCTGCAGGGACCATATGGAGTTACACTCGCTCAAATTGCGATGGAAGGTAGCAGCACCTACCGCATTCGGGAGGCCATCGAACAGATTATCGAGAAATGTGATAAACCTTTGCGCATTGAAGAGCTTGCTGAAACAGCCAGTATGAGCATTTCTTCGTTCCATAGACACTTCAAAGAGGTAACTGCTATGAGTCCTATACAGTTTCAAAAGCATCTGCGCTTACAGGAAGCTCGCCGCCTTTTATTATCTGAATCAGCGGATGCAGCGGATGTCGCGTTTCGCGTTGGCTATGAAAGTGCATCACAATTCAGCCGCGAATATTCACGGATGTTCGGTTCACCACCTAGAGCAGACATCAAGCGTTTGAAGGAAGATATGCTCATTGGATAAAAGCGTGCTTCATTCATAATATGGAACTATCCGCTAAACACCAACATGTATAGGTAACCTTTGCGCACACGCTGATTCTATCGGGTTTATCGCTAATGAGCTTATTACTATCGGACCCAGAGGACCTTAAACGCAGTAATATCTCACATTTGGGATGCTAAAGGACCGCATAGCTGCTATTGGCTCAAAAAACGCTCAATCTGAATCGCTTTCGAAGTAATAGCTGCAATGGGGTCCGAAACTAAGCTCAAAAAGGGATAAATACGCAAATAACGTCCTCTGAGTCCTTAAGCCCAAGAGGTTTATAAATACAAGCTGAGGCAAACAACCAACGACAACCAAAAAACACAAAGCAGCGATTCATCCATACTTGGAGAATCACTGCTTTGTGTTTTCCACAAGCTAACACTGCTTTTTCTGACGAACACGTAGCCGACCGCTTTTTATTTCTTTTGATAGCTAAACCAATCATAATAAGCAGTTGTTTGATTAGGAGAGTAGCTATACATACCGAAAAATACTCCAGTAAATCCTCCTGGACTTCAGTAGAAATCAAGTGTGTCTCGGCTTCGCCAAGCTGATGCCATATTTGATCCACACCTCGATAGTAAAACATATATTTTTCAGGTGATGCCTGGATTCTCAAATCTACCCCTGTACCTTCTAAAGCCGAAGAATATGCCACATCACTAATGCTCCCTACCTGTCTGCGCAGCGCAATAACATTTTTACCTTCCATCTGCGTTAGTCCAATTGCGTAGTGATACTTCTGATCCATAAAAACTACAAGACCAGCTTCGTCACCATCAAGAGGGCTAAATTCCATTTTGGTGGTAATTTCACAATTCAAATGCCGCTGTCTACAGCCAATAAAAGCAGGCGTTCCCTTCTCATTTAATCTCACATCTGATCCACGTAAAGCTAGCCACCCTCCCCGTTCCTGCAATGACCAATCCACCTTATTAGCATTACGAATGAAATTCCAGCTCATTCTTAGGTCAGATTGATTAAAATCGTCGGTTTCAGGCTCTTCTTCCCACGGCATTGGTGAAGGCAGGTCAGCTTCCATTTCTAATCCAACCACTCCGTTATCCCCAATCATTGGCCAACCCTCCTCCGTCCACTGAACCGGAGCCAAATATGTCTCTCTGCCAAGATGATAACGGTAAGGATAACCTACTGGTCGAATCCCCAGAAATACCGCCCACCAGCTACCATCCTGTGCTTCAACTAAATCGGCATGTCCTGTAGCTTGAATGGGGTAATCTGAACTTCGATGAGTCAAAATCGGATTGTGAGGAGACGATTCATAAGGCCCATATGGCGATTTACTTCTTGCAATAGTCTCCATATGTCCATATTCTGTCCCACCTTCTGCACACATCAAATAATAGTAATCGTTTATTTTGTAAAGATGTGGACCCTCCGGGAATTTCCCTCCGCTACCAGTCCAGATCAAGCGTGTATCGCTAAGCTTTTGACCCGTTTCAATATCAATCTCACATTGGTAGATCCCCATTCCTTGCTCGGAGCCTGTGCTTGTGAAATAAACCTTTCCATCATCAAAAAACAAGGAGGGATCAATACCTTCCTGCTCCACATAAAGTGGATCCGACCATTCGCCTGCAGGGTCATCCGCCCAAACGTAGAAATGACCTCCGCTATCCTGATTTGTCGTAACCATATAAAAACGTCCGTTATAATAACGAAGAGTCGGCGCCCACACACCTCCGGAAACCACTGATTCATCAAATTGAAGCTGATTCTCACGAGTCAAACAATACCCAAGCTGCTTCCAATGCACCAAATCCTTGCTGTGCCAAATAGGTATTCCCGGAGAATAGGCAAATGAACTGTTTACCAGATAATAATCCTCGTCTACTCTGCAAATGCTTGGATCTGGATAAAACCCCGGGATAATCGGATTGTTATATTTCATGTAGTATTCTCCTTCTCTATCTTAATCACTGAAACCTATGTCAAGGATTATACTGCTTCAGCTGGATAGAAAGCCTTGATTATTCGGTCCTAAAATAGCATGATATAGACATTCATCTAGACAAGCTTTTGGAGGGTAACGAGTTGAGTGAATTTTATTTAAAATGGTTTACATCTGATCGTCAATTTCCATTTTTTATTCAATACGGCTATCACGACGAAGACACCGATCTACATAGACATGCGGACTTTTCAGAGCTCGTAATTGTATTGAGTGGCACAGCTACACATATTGTTAATACTGAGGAGTCTTTTATCAAAAAGGGAAATGTGTTTGTAATTAATGGTTCGACCCCGCATGCTTTTAAAGATCCTCAGGATTTCAAGATCTGCAATATTATGTTTCAGCCTGAAATGCTATCGACAGCTGGGCCAGATTTGCGGACATCCAACGGCTTTCAAGCATTATTTGTGTTGGAACCCCTGTATCGTCATAAACATTCCTACACAAGCAAACTCAGCTTGCCGATTCCTAACCTGGAGTATGTCTCTTTTCTCATAGCGGGCATGATTGAAGAATATCACAACAAGCTACAGGGTTATCAGACCATGCTGGGCTCCAAGTTTATGGAACTGGTTGTCTATTTGTCCAGACATTATGACCAACAGGAAAAAGGGATTCAAGGGAACCATCTGATGCATTTGGCGAATGCACTCTCATATATGGAAGATCGTTATCTTGAGCCCTTAACACTGGATCAGATCGCCAAACATTCGGACATTTCAGTCAGACACTTAAACCGGATCTTTCGCTCCTACTATCAGACAACCCCGATCGCTTATCTTCATCGTTTACGTCTGGAACGGGCTTGCGGACTATTAAAGCATTCTAACCTCAGTATCACCCAAATCTCACATGAATGCGGATTTAGTGATAGCAATTATTTTACCCGCCAATTCACTAAAATCTATGGGATGTCACCCAAGGTCTATAGGAACAAGCTTTGAGGGTAAAAAAAGAACACCAGGCAGCGATTCTCCTATTGTTGGAAAATTACTGTCTGGTGTTTTTGGATTAACCAGCTTACCTGATCAGATTATGGGCAAGTGAATATAAACAAACTAATGGTCCGCATATCGCTTATAGCAAACCTTGGAATGTAACCGATCGGAATGCCCTCTCCGTATTCTCTTAGTTCTGTGTCTTAATCGAATCTGGGAGATAACTGCATTCTATACACTTATTCCGTACGCAAAAAGAACCTTCATACTTTAACTGCATTCTATACAACTAAAAACGATCAAATCCACCTATTGGGTAGAAAATCAAGGAAATAGATGTACGAAGTACACTTATATCCCCGAGCTGAGTGATTTGAAGGAATATAGTTGTACGAAATGCAGTTAAACGTTGGTACACATCGCATCCATCGGCTATCTATTCAGCGTTAGCGTGCTCGTCGCTTATTAGTTAATAAGTTAATTCATACCAACAATGGAACATATGTCTTTTCCAGAAACGCAATTTCTTCATAGGTTAACGCATATATTTAGATTTTTGGATCTGATCTGTTTCTGTGCGATGAGTTGTTTCTGCTCAGTCTCACGTAAGTCTTCTTGTTCATACGCCTCTTTCCGAGTAAGCCTGTGTCCAAAGAATCTTCATTTCATAAAATAGCTTAATAAGGTTTCTGCGCTTCTACTTGGGAATATGAGGTGACATGATGTTATTTTCTGCACAAGGGGTACCACCCCAAGGATATTACCAAAGCATCTGGGACTTTACTTCCCACAACGAAAACAGTACAAAGGAAGCTGGGAGTGTCGTTCCTTTTGACTTCGGACGGGCGGCTGAGTTCAGAGCGCCCAAAAGCATTGAAACGAGTATTGCTCCAGCACTAACACCTTATTGTTTAGAGCCCTTTGGCGGATACGTAGCCACCATTTCCAGAGGGAAGGTATGGGGAGAATCTGGTGCCCTTCTAACACCAGAAGGGAAATTGATCTTTGATCTTTCCCAAGAATATGATGCCGAACAATACAGGATGCTTGAAGCAGATGAGCACCCTGTGTTTCACCGGTGGAACGATCCTCAGCTTCAACATTTTGCCGGGACCGCGGCGGTGTTAACATTTTGCGGAGCCCATAACTATTTTCATTGGATGTATGATGTGCTTCCTAGATTAGCGATGCTTCAATCGAGCGGAATCACTTACTCCACTATTATCATGAATCCAAATCCGTATGGACCCTTTGTGGAACAAACGTGGGCCATGCTTGGGATATCCGAGTCATTGGTGATCCGGACGAATTCAGAAGCATATGTTCAGGCTGACCAGCTACTTGTCCCTTCCTTAATGATGAATTCACATTATCCTCCTTGGACCACGGATACACTGCGGAGATTTTTGTTACCGCATAGAGAAACAACACTAGTCACTCCAGAACGAATTTATATCTCACGAAAAAAAGCAAGCTCAAGAAGGTTGGTTAATGAAGATGATGTCATCCGCTGCCTAGAGAAATTTAATATCGTACCGATTTGTCTAGAGGACTGGACGGTTGCCCAGCAAATCCAATTATTCGCCTCAGCAAAAGTAATTGTAGGTCCACATGGTGCTGGACTCGCTAATTTGGCTTTTTGCCAGCCTGGAACACAGGTCATTGAAATTTTCCATGCCCAGCATGTTGTTCCAACCTATTGGATGATCAGCAACCATAATAATCTCGAATATTATATGGTGTACGGGCAAGGTGTAGCAGATCCTGCGATTCGTTTTCCAGGACTGGAGGACATCTATGTGAACGTAGATCGTCTGAAACAAACGATGCATCTGGCAGGCTTCGAATGAGAAGCTTGCTTACTACTTTCTCGAATTCAAAAAGCGCAAAGCATATTTTGCTTTGCGCTTTTTAAGAAACATAGATTTAATCACGCCGTGTTACATACTTCAACCATAGCCCATCATCCGCAAGTTTTTCTACACTTTTTAAGCTGAAATTTGCTGGGGTCTGTTGTTTCATAGATGCATCCATTTCAAATATGGTCACAGAATTAGAGGCACCATCTACGATGGGAACAATAACCAAGCTTAACTCATCAATTAAGTTTTCGTTCAGGAAAGAGCCGTTTAAAACGCCCCCACCCTCCAGCATCAATTCATCGATTGAGAATAATTGTTTCAGCTTTCTCACGACTACAGAAAAATTCAATCGTTCTTTTCCACCGAATATATATGAGATTCCTAGATTTTTCAGATAAGCTAGATAAGCATCAGATACCTGTTCTGTAAGCACTTCAATGATATGATGCTCTGTTCTATTGTGACTTCCTTCTGAAATGTAGTTTTTGGTCCAGCCCAGTTTTCCCGAGGGATCTACAGCTACTGCATATGTTGAGGCATCATTTTGAGCGATAAATTCTGTTCTAGGAATGCTTGAAGTGTTACTCTGCTCTAATTCTAATTTATTGCCTAACGTAAAATTTTCCTCCATGGTAATCCTGCCACATATCCAAGCTTTACATCCATAACGATCCCCTTTTAACCTACTTGAACTGTTGGGCGAATAATCATTTCATTGATAGCCAAATCTGAAGGTTGCTCAATGGCAAATGTGATGGCACGAGCGATGCTGTCTGCATCAATGGCTATTTTGTAAAATTCATTCAAGCCAGCTTTTGACTCTGCATCTGAGGTAGTATCTAACAATTCGCTGCTGACGGCTCCTGGAGAAACATTGGTAACACGAATATTGGTTCCACTCATCGCTTCTTCTTGACGAAGCCCTTCAGAAATTGCTCTAACCGCATGCTTGGTGCCACAATATACTGTACCCCCTGGGTAAATGTTATGGCCAGCAACCGATGATAAGTTAATAATATGACCAGATTTTTGCTCTCTCATTGATGGGAGAACAGCTGCAATCGCATATAAAACCCCTTTGATATTTACGTCAATCATTTGATCCCATTCATCCACCTTTTTCTTAAAAAGAAAAGCTTGTGGCATGATTCCCGCATTATTAACTAATACATCAATTTTGCCAAACTCTTTAAGTGCATAAGCAGCCAGTTCTTCCATTTGTGCTTGGGAAGTCACATCTGTCACTTTGTAGATGGCTGTTCCACCACTTTGTTCAATTTCTCCTTGAAGCTTTTGAAGACGTTCCTCACGACGAGCGGCTAGAACAAGCTTAGCACCTTTAGAGGCTAGTTCTTTCGCGGCGGCTTCCCCAATCCCACTAGAAGCACCTGTAATAATTACGACTTTATCTTTGATATTTGGCATGTGAAAAAACACCCTTTCGATATCGTATATTGATTTATTAATAGACTACAATCTATTATTATAAACAGTTACAGAATACATTCAATTGTACGATGAGTCTGTTTTGTTCAATACTAAACAGATCCTATAAATGTGTTTATTATTTTTAGAAAGTAAGGTGAACCTCGAATGTCTAAAGTGGATAGAAGAATACTCAAATCTCAAGATGCGCTTAAAAAGGCCGTCATTGAACTGATGACTAAGAAAAATTTTGACGACATTACCATACAGGATCTCTCCGACACAGCAAATGTAAGCCGGGGAACGATCTACCTTCATTATCTGGATAAATATGATTTGTTAGATAAACTTATCGAAGAACATATAGAGGTCCTAAGAGCACTTTGTGAATCGGCGTCTGAATTGGATTTTATCGAGGCAACGTTGATCTGGACGGAATACTTCGATAAAAATTATTCTTTCTTCTCTATGATGTTAGCGAGTAAAGGTGCTCCTTATTTTCGAAATCGTTTCTTAAGCTTTCTTCTCGATGAGTTTCGGCATGAAGTAAATGTCACCGCAGGAATAAACCAAGGGTTAAATGAAGAGGTTATTATTAGTTTTGTTGCATCGGCTTATGCAGGGGTAGTGGAATGGTGGTTCAAGAATGAAAGACCTGTAGCACATCAAGTCTTGGCTGAACAACTCGGAACGTTATTAGAGAGGAATTTATTAAAAGAGCGGCGATTCTCCTATAATAGGTGAATCGTCGCTCTTTTTTATCGGGCATTAATTACGCAATAGATTACACATCTTTTTAAGGACTTCGGACCCTGGGATGCTATTCCTTCACCCCAATAGCTGCAGTGGGGTCCTTTAACATTCTGAAAATCAGAAAATCTCGCCTTTAAGGTCAGATGAGTCCGATAAAAGCATCTACTTACAAATGTTATCGGTTCAAGTAAAGATTCTTTTAAATCGCTCGTTTGAACTGGGTATTGTACAGCTCGTAATAAACACCTTGCAGCGCAAGAAGCTCTTTATGACTGCCTTGCTCGGCAATTCCGCCACCCTGAATAACGAGTATACGATCAGCATCCTGGATGGTACTAAGCCTATGGGCGATCACAAAGCTTGTTCGTCCCTTCATTAGCTTTTCCATCGCCTGTTGAATATGCATTTCCGTACGCGTATCCACACTGCTGGTTGCCTCATCTAGGATCAAAATAGCTGGATCAGCTAGAATGGCGCGGGCAATCGTTAAAAGCTGGCGCTGGCCGTGGCTCAAATTACTGCCTTCCGCATGGAGAATGGTCTCATATCCATGTGGAAGTCTATTGATAAAGGCATCTGCATTGGCCAATCTTGCCGCTTCCTCTACCTCTTGGTCTGTCGCATCAAGACGGCCAAAACGAATATTTTCCCGAATCGTTCCCGAGAATACATGCGCGTCTTGCAATACCATTCCCAATTGACTACGAAGTGCGTTTTTATCCAGCTCTCCAATGTCGCGCCCATCAATGAATATGGAGCCGCCGCTCAAATCATAGAATCTGATCAGCAAGTTCACAATGGTCGTTTTCCCAGCACCCGTTGGGCCGACAAGCGCAATTTTCTCTCCGGGTTTTGCTTCAAACGTAACCCCACTCAGAATTGGTGAATCCGGCTTGTAAGCAAATGAAACGTCTTTGAAAACAACATTCCCTTTTAACCTCGGCAGATCGTCACTTTGTTCATCACCGTCACCGTATTCGGATGGCATATCCATAACTTCAAACACACGCTCCGCACCAGCAATTGCCGACTGAATTAGATTGTACTGGTTAGCAAGATCGGAGATCGGTCGTCCGAACTGTTTGGAATACGTAAGGAAGCTAACGATTACGCCAACCGTAGCCATGTTATGAAAAGCCATCCAGCCACCCACCCCGGCAATGATTGCAAATCCAAGGTTATTAATCATGTTCATAACCGGTCCCACTAATCCGGAAACAATTTGTGCCTTAACGCCGACTTTATTCAACTCTCCGCTGATTTTGCGGAACCGTTTCACTTCTGTCTCTTCCCTGCTGTATTGTTTGACCACTTTTTGTCCGCTGATGGTTTCTTCGATAAATCCACCCAACTCACCTAAATGGCGTTGCTGATTTTTAAAATAAGTTCGACTTAAACCTATGATTTTACGGCTGGACAATAACACAAGAGGGATCGTTATCAGTGAAACTACGGTCAACGGAACGTTCATCATTAACATGATCACTAGTGAACCGCTTAATGTGATCAAACTGTTTAATAACTGGGTCACACTCTGATTAAGTGTACTGGATACGCTCTCTATGTCGTTGGTTGCCCGGCTCATTAGTTCTCCGTTAGCTTGCGTGTCAAAAAACTTGATCGGTAGCTGTTGATATTTGCTGAACAAATCACGACGCAGCTCGAATACGGTATTTTGTGAAACGGATGTCATAACATAGGCTTGCACCCAAGCAACCACACTGCTTAGCCCATAAATACCAATTAGGAGTAGACAAAAGCGAATTAGACCCTGATAATCGTGGGGAATTACGGCAGTGTCAATGGCTTTACCGATTAGATAAGGCCCAATCAACGAAAGGATTGCATTCAACACAGTAAATACATATACAATGATTAACCCGAACCGCTGGCGGTTCAAATAAGTCCAGATGCGTTTGAGTGTGCCCGCTTGATTCTTAGCGCGTACGATCGGCACAGCTCCGCCGCGTCCGGGACCAGATCCCTGTCCAGATCCAGGTCCCGGTCCGAATCCGCCTGATCGATTAAAAGGAGTGGTGTTCATGCCGTTATTAAGCTTTGACATAAGGCACCTCCTCTCCCTTCATCTGTGATCTCCAAATATCTCTGTATATTTCACTGCTGTTCATCAGCCCCTCATGTGTACCTTGTACAGCAATTCGGCCGTTTTCTAATACCAGAATGCGATCAGCGTCAATTACAGAGGTGACACGCTGAGCTATCAAAATATTCGTGCTGCTGCGCAGCCGTGTTTTTAACATCTGCCGGATTCGTGACTCTGTCGCTGCATCGAGCGCACTAGTGCTGTCATCCATAATGAGGATTGTTGGCTGAATTAAAAGTGCCCGTGCAATCGAAAGCCGCTGCTTTTGCCCACCGGACAGGTTAATGCCACGCTGGCCGAGCTCTGTATCGTAACCCTGTGGAAGTTCTAAAATGAAATTGTGAGCTTCAGCGGCTATTGCTGCTTCTTCCACATCCTCATCTGTGGCATCCGATCTGCCATATCGGATATTATCGCGGATAGTACCGCTGAACAGAATAGCCTGCTGCATAACATATCCGATTCTGCTGCGCAAATCTTCCAGAGCAATCATACGAGTGTCGGAGCCGTCAATTGTGATTGCGCCAGAGGACACTTCGTAAAACCGGGGAATAAGGCTGACCAATGATGATTTACCAGTACCGGTGGCACCAAGAATGGCCACTGTTTCTCCTGGCTCCGCAGTGAAATTAATACCGTCTAACACTAGATTTTCATCCGTAGGATCATAAGCAAAAGATACATTGTCAAATACGATCCGACCGTTGTGTATGGCATCTTTTTTAGCGTTGGCAACTTCTGTAATCTCACTAATGGTGGAAAATACTTCATTCTCCCGATCGGCAGAAACCTTGGCTCGTGAGAAGAAGGTCAACATATTGCTTAACATCAGCATTGACATCAACAATTGGGTTATATAGTTAATAAAAGCGATCAGCTGACCAACTGGCAGCCCACCGTTCCAGCTTTGCACTCCCCCAAACCATAGTACAGCAACAATACTGGCATTGAGTACAAGCATCATTAGCGGCATATTTAATGACATTAACCGTACCGCTTTTATCGCAATTTCTGTATAATCCTTGTTAGCTGTATTAAAGCGTTTCTGTTCATGATTAGCGCGGACGAATGCTTTGACTACACGGATGCCGGATAAATTTTCCTGCAACACTGTGTTCACACCGTCTAATTTGACCTGCATTTTTTGAAACAAAGGAAAAGAAAGTCGGATTAACCCATACAATATTAAACTCAAGAGTGGCACGGCAACGGCTAGGATGAGGGTCAGCATAGGACTAATCCGGATGGCCATCACCAAGCTTCCGACTAATAGCAATGGAGATCGAATACTCCGCAAAATCATTTGCACAAAGGTTTGCAGCTGCACCACATCATTTGTTAATCGCGTAATCAGTGAGCCCGTCTTCAATTGATCCAGGTTCTTGTTAGAAAATTTCTGAATATGTTCAAACAAGCTAATCCGCAAATCATTACCGAAGTTTTGAGAAGCAATACTCGAAAAAATAGTGCAGCCCACCCCACCAATTAGACCGATAAACGCTACACCAAGCATAATCAGTCCGGTCGAGAAAATATGAGACAAATCTTTTGTCATAACACCCTTATCCACAATGCTCGCCATGAGCGTGGGCTGCAGTAAATCCATAGTCACTTCGACCAGCATCAGCAATGGTGCCAACACACACCACACCCAATATGGCCTCAAATAATGCTTAAGCTTCCACATTCCGCCACCTTCAATTGTTTAAGATAAATACGTGATTTTAGAACTAATCGGTGTTCTGGGTTTCGCATTCGGCATTTCCTCCGGATAACCCATTCCAAATATCCCAATAACATCGTAATTTTCTTGAACATTAAGAATCTCACGATTATGAGGCAAAGCCCCCAGCGAAGCCCAATACGTACCTACACCTGCTTCATGTGCAGCTAATAGGAAATTTTGTACGAAACAAGCAGCAGCCATAACATTCTCATCGCGTTCAAACGCAGTTGCGGCAGGCTTAGACAGAACTGCAAAAACAACAGGTGCGTTGCCAAAATCCGTCTTATGTTTTAATTTCGCTCTAGTATTGGATCCGATGAAAAGAAGCTCCCAAGGTTCGGTCATACGATGATTAGGAGCGTAACTTGCAGCCTCCAGCCATGAATGTAACTCCTCTTCACCTATTGGAGTCTGTTTGAATTGTTTTATACTTCTACGGGTTTTAATGAGCTCAGTTATTTTCATCTTTTTCTTTACTCTCCTCTTTTTTTACATTTGATGTTGTATCTTCTGGAGCGATCTCATGAATCTGAAAGATTTGTTTAAACTCTTCAATGATCGCTTCCGTTGCTTTTAATTCACCGCTAACCACTTGTTTAATCGATTCAAGCTCAGGCTGATTTAACTGCCGCTGTAATGTAGCCCGGTTAACCATAAGCTTATCTAAAAAAGCGATGGCTCTGCCACGGCGAAAAGTTTGAGCACTTTTAGGATGTTGATCCATCGGTTCTGTCATCCCATGTTTCATAAAGCCTCGATCTCTGTGTTCTCCATGCTCCCTATGACCGCCACGTTTGCCGATATGTCCTTCACGCATTTTATTTCCTCCTTTTGCAGTAGTGTATACATTTGTATACGCGTTCTTCATGTATACAAATGTATACGATAGAATCCATTTCTGTCAAGATCATTTTTCCATTTTGTAACATCATAATTGCTCATTTTATATCTGAAAAAACAATAAAAACCCGCATAAAGTGCGGGCTTAAAGAGAAAAATTATCAAATTCAACGGAGTGATTTATAGGGAAAAACTATTTTTCTTATACTCCTGAACGGATACTCCCATTACTTTTTTAAAACAGTTACTGAAGTAAAATGGATCTTTAATGCCTACCTTTTCAGCAATTTGATAAGCTTTCCAATCCGTTTCATTCAGAAGCTTCACCGCTTTTTCCATTCTGCACTTGAGAAGATAATCCGTAAAGCTAATCCCTATGTCCTGCTTAAAGATCCGGCTAAAGTAACTGGAATTCATGTGGAATTTATTCGATACATAGGATAAAGACATCTCCGGAATGTGCATCTCCTGTTGAATAAAATCTTTAACTTCATGGATAATATTATTGGTTTTTTTACTTCGTGCCCGGGTTACTTGAGAGGTTACCTTCTCTGTGAGTTCTAGCAATGTCTGTTGCATGTCTGGCAGGCTATCGAGCTCAAAAATCCTTTTATATGGCGAAATATCGAATGAAAGATTATTATCTAGTATAACTCCCATTTCAGCGAGTGAATTGATTAATGTGGAGACAAATTGGGCGGAAACCAACCTAGCTCGTTCCACAGAAAAAGCTTTGGACTTCTCCAAATCCTGAAACAATTTCTCGATGGATTGCATAGCCTTGTCTAAGACACCAGCTTTTACAAAAAACAAAATCTCCTCAATTTCATTCGTCTTAACTTCCCAGGATCGGCCTCCGAAATGAATTTCTTCATTAAAAAAATAGATAGCGTTACTGCCCTTTAACTTACCATATCTAACTGCCTCCAGCGCCTCTTTATAGGATTCTTTGATCCTATTGAAATCCTTGCAGGTACTCCCTACGCCAATGGAAGCTTTACATTCAAGCTTTTCATGGAGCGATTGGGCCAGCCACTCTCCAATCTTCGTAAGATTCTGATTATCTTTTCTATTGAGAAGGACTATTCGTTGACTGTTATCAAAAAAAACTTCGATTCCCTCATACTCTTCAAGCGCGTAATCAATAAACCTCTTACAACGCAAAGACTGCAGGATTCGTTGTTCCTCCCCTTCTTCTAAGGAGATTTGAAGTTCAATGAGCATGATTGAAAACAGGCTGCTCTCTGAGTCAGGAAAAAAGTAATAGAACCGGCTGTCCAGCTGATCGGGGTCCCAGAGGCCTGATAGCAAATCATTTAGAAATTTTTCTTTTAGTTGAACGGCATTTTCTTTTAACTGTCGATTCAGCTCCTGATATTCGTTCCACCGCTCTGTCTCTTCCCGGATTTTCCCATGAAGATCTACCGCAACTCTTCGTACTTCCTCGGCTTGAAGCGGCTTCAAGATAAAATTTTGTACTCCAATGTCCAGACTTCTTTTTGCATATTCGAATTCGGGATGTGCAGTGATGATCACAATTTTGACTAGCGGATACCTTTCTTTTATCAACCGGCTTAATTCCAGCCCATCCATAAAAGGCATACTGATATCTGTAAATACTACATCCGGTTTCATCGTTTCGATCAAATCTAACGCTTCGCTTCCATTCGAGGCCTCACCTACGAATCTGTAACCAACCGCTTGCCAATCTATAATAATGGGAACAATTTTTCTCGCATTAATTTCATCATCCACAATAATGGCTCTGAGCAGTTCAAGCTCCATGACTATTCCCCTCCTCAAGCGGTAGTTCCAATTCAATCCGAGTTCCTTCTCCCGGTGCACTGACCAAACTACAATTCATGTCCGCCCCATAGTACAGCTTCAGACGCATCAAAGTACCGCGCAACCCAAAACTGGACTCATTTTGCCCATAGGGCTCAGCTTGCATTTCCCGACGTTTGTCTTCATTCATCCCCACACCATCATCTTCCACGACTAGCTTCAGTCGATTCCCCTGAATTCGGGCAAGGATGCGAATCTTACCACACTCCCCTAAAGGGCGAATACCATGATAAAGCGCATTTTCTACAAGCGGCTGAAGCGTCAATTTGGGTATCCGAACATACTCAGCTTCTTCCGGCACCTCAATTTCACTGGTGAAAATTTCTGGATAGCGAATATTTTGTATACTCAAATAACTTTTAGTGATCTCTACTTCTTCTCTTAACGTTACTACATCACTGCCCTTACTAAGACTCTGACGATAGAAGGCTGCAAGCTCAGAAATAATCTGGTACGCCTCATTATTATTTCCTGACAAAGTTAAATAGCCAGCTGATTCTAACGTGTTATATAAAAAATGTGGTTTAATTTGCTGCTGCAAAATATCCAATTCGAGTTTCCGAATCAATTTCTGTTCTTCTTTCTCCCGCTTCAGCGCTTGCTCAATGGTCATAATCATATTGTTATACCTATCTTTCAACTGGTTCAGTTCATCAGTTCTTGCCTCGTACCGAACCAAACTGAACTCTCCAATCTCCACTTTTTTCATGGATCGCAGCATATGTAAAATAGGTGTTGTAATGAATCTAGAAATCCAGACGGAACCTAAAAATATAGAAATGAAATTAAACAACATAATCATTAACAGCATTAGATTAAATTGACGATAGGGGCTTTCCCATTCCCCCAGAGGCTGAGCGCTAGTAAACTTCCAACCACGATCCATTGAAACCAGAGAAGAGATCAGATAATTATGATCTTTGATCTTTACGATTTTGCTACTGCCGAGCGGCACATCAAGCATAGAAGAGTTTGTATAAGTCGATAATTCAGGCCTTGTAAAATCAAGGAGTGTCTCATATCCAGTTTCGATCATTAAATCAGGTTTATTATCGTTGATCGAACGTTCATAGCTTTTTTTCAGCTCCTGAACGGTAATGTTCACGACTAATACTCCTATTTTCTTGGAAGTGTTCATGTCGTTTACGATGCGAATCAGAGAAATATATTGTGGATCCTGCTGGGGTTCCTTCGTCTCAAAATTGAAGATACCTCCGGCATTTTTCCTCCAAATTGCTTTTCCGTCCAAGGCGACCGCCTCGGAGTACCATTCCGCTGACTCGATCCCATCCGTTCTGATCGGTTTTGCAGACTGCAAATCAATCGCAAACTTACGTCCTGCATTATCGAATAGATAAACAGAAGAGATAGAGGGCTCTGCGAGCATAAAATCTGACAGAGCCACCTCTAGCTTGTAAGTTAAAATCCCGATGTCGTTACCCGCCAGATCACTGCCCAAAATTTCCTGAACTGTGTTGTTCGACACGATCATCTTGGAATAATTATTCGTGCTGTCAAGAAGTGATTCGATTCCGGAATTCATGGCGTTTAAGGTTTGAAGCGATACCTCACCTACCTTTTCCTCGGTGAATTTCTCATTGATTCGTTGGTACATAATACCGCTTGCAATCATGGAAACCACTAATAAAGCCAAGTAGTAAAAAACGATTTGTGATCGGATACGTGCAAACCTCATCGGTAACCTCCTGGCCGACAATTAAGCGAATACGGACTTTTATTTATAGCTACTTCAATACGAAACTAGTATAGCATTTTTCGAAGGATTCCTATCCCATTGCTTTAGCCCTTAACTGCCCCGGCAATAATGCTTTTTTGGACTTGGTTACTTAGGAACAAGTAGATAATGATCATGGGTAGTGTAGCCACAACCATTCCTGCGAACATAGGTCCGAATTCTGTGGCATAGGCACTTTTAAACGAATTGATGGCGACGGTAATTGTTGCTAAGTCAGGATCATTAATGAACGTATTAGCAAACATCAGTTCGTTCCAAGCGGATAAAAAAGTAAAGATGGAAGTGGTTACGATAGCCGGCTTTACAAGCGGAAGCATAATACGGAAAAAAACCTGATAAATATTGCAGCCGTCTACAACGCTGGCTTCTTCCAACTCCCCTGGCAGCGCTCTAAAAAAACCAATCATGATAAAGATTGTAGTAGGAAGTGCACTAACGGTATAAGGAATGATTAAAGCCCACGGTGTATTCAGCAAACTTGTCATTTTTAACATCTGAAAGACAGGTAGCAGCGTAGCATGTACGGGGATCATCAATCCCAGCATAAAGAAAGTAAGCACCACATTATTAAGCTTCCACTTCATTCTTGCGACAGCAAAAGAAACCATTGCCGATAACAGAGCAGAAATAATGACAGTTACCGTTGTATACATAAGGCTGTTCAAAAAGTTACGTGCGATATTCGCCTTAAAAAGTGCGTAGTCGTAATTCGCCCACCGCCACTCATTAGGCAAGCCCATCACATTTGAGCCTGTAATTTCTAAGTTTGTTTTAAAGGATGAAAATACAAGCCACACGAGCGGATACAATTGAATAACGGCGAAGATTAGAAACGCAAGCTGCAAAACAACCTTTGGCCAGCGGCGGTTATGTGTTGTTGTCATTAGCTCTCCTCCTTATCATCGTAGGTTCTGATCAGTTTTTGTAGAACTAAGTAGAAAAAGAGACATTCCACAACCATAAACACGGCCATCGCACTGCCGTACCCATACATATTGCGATTAAAAATCGATGAATACATCAATGTACTTGGAACACTAGTTTCCGGTGTAGGGTAGCCATTGGTCATAATGAAGACTAAATCGAAAAACTTTAATGATCCCAAAACAGCAAATATGACGCATACCTTCAGGATCGGTGAGATAAGTGGAATGGTAATAGAGAAGGCGGTTCTTATACTTGATGCTCCGTCAATTTTTGCAGCCTCGTACAAATCTTCAGGTATCCCTTTGATGGCAGCGTACATTAGAAGCATATGGTAGCCGATATATTGCCAAACGATTGGAATCATAACACTTATTAGTGCTGTTCCGCTTTCCGTTAACCAATCATGTGTCCAGGAGGACAAGCCTAGTTGATTGAGTATCGTATTCAGCAAGCCATATTCAGGCTGATAGATTTTCAGAAACATAACGCCGATGACAGAGGAGGATACCAAGACTGGAATGAAATACAAAGTACGATACAGCTTTTCACCCCAGACCCCTCTGGCAAGAACCAGAGCGAGCACCAGAGCTATCGGAAGTTGCATGAAAACAGAAAGAACTGCCAGATACAACGTATTAAGTATCGAATGATTAAAATCCATGCCGTACGTATCTGTAAAAAATAAATCCTTATAAGAAGCTAAACCGATAAATTTAGCCGGTTGAATCCCATCCCAGTCCAGCAGACTGTAATACATGGACTGAAGGATCGGGAAAAAACCAACAAGAATGTATAAAATCAAAGCAGGAACAACAAATACGGCGATAGCCTTTTTGTTTCCGAATACTTGATGCATGCTTCACTCCACCTTTAAATCGATCAGGCGGCGAACAATTCTCGCCGCCTGACGCAGATTATTGTCCTTGATTGACCTTGCTCTGTAATTCTTTCGTGTAGTCTTCAGGTGTTGTTTTTCCGGCAACGAATTTCATCAGCGAGCCGAACATAGATTCAGTGTCATTACCATTCAGCATTTGATCCCACCAGTAGGAGAAACCTGTTGCTGAAGAAGACAATTCACCAATTTGCAGAGCCAGTGGATTCATTTGAGAAGTGTCACCTACATCAACTTTCCATGCTGAGGAGCCTGAACCAGCCAGAAATACTTCTTTAGACATGGTCTCAATAAAGAACTTGTATACTTCCCATATTCTTTCCTTGTTTTTCAGATCGGCATTGAGCACGAATGTTTCACCCGAACCTCCGAACCACTCGTCAGCATTTCCTTTCCCCCCTGGAATGGTTGGGAATTTAATCGGTACCACTTTACCTTTGACCAGAGAGTTATCATCTTCAATCTGTCCGTTGACCCAAGCACCCATGAACATCATAGCTGCTTTGCCTGATAGGAACATATTTGTCGCGTCATCATAAGAAGTTCCAACAAAATGTTTGCCGAAGGAGTCCGCATCAATCAATTGTTTGTATTTCGCAGCAGCTTCTGTGAATTCAGGTGTGTCGAATGATCCTGTTTTCGTTAAAGCGGCATTTACAGCATCCACGCCTGCCATCCGGATGGCTAGAATCGCGTTCCATTGCATGGCTGGCCATCTGTCTTTAGCCCCAAGTGCAATCGGCTGAATACCTTTTGCTTTTAGTGCTTCAATCGCAGCAACAAGCTCATCCCATGTTTCCGGAATTTTTGCTCCTGCTTGCTCAAATAGTTCTTTATTAACGTACATTTGAGCAGTAGCTATATTGATCGGCAGACCGTAAAGCTTGCTATCGAAGACGAAATTGTCTGTCGTACCTGGTACGATTTGGTCCAGCGTTCCATCTTTTGCGAGATCATCAATGGACAGAATCCGGTTCCCCGCTATAAATGGCTCAGAGAATCCGCCACCCCAGGTGTAAAAAATGTCGGGCAGTTCATTGGCTGCTGAAGCCGCTTTCACTTTTGTTTTATAAGATTCGCCCCCAACACCTACATGCTCGATTTCTACATTAGGGAATTTAGCCTTGGTTGCCTCAAGTGCTTTATAAAAACCAACAAACCCACCATCTTTAGAATTTGGATCCGCGAATTGAGACCACATGGTAATCTTGAGCTTCTCTTCCGCCGCAGTTGTTTTTCCCGTATTGCCTGCGTTTGCATTAGCCTCGGAATTCACGTTATTCCCGTTGTTCCCACCACAAGCAGTGATAAGCATGGACATAGCCATCAACACTGTTAGAGTTAGGTTCATCCTTTTTTTGTTGACTTTTTTCATTCTTTTTCGCCCCCCATTTTTATATTGCTTACAGGACTAATTATATAAATCAATTTATCAAGTGAACATGAAAGCGTTTTACTTTATGATGTATTCTCTTTACATTAGACATTTTTCTTTATTAACTACACATAAAGAAGACCTCTGATTTCTTCAGAAGTCTTCTTTTTTCATTCATATCAAAACCTAGGGCATAAACACCTCTATATAGCTGAGTGGCTTAGGTTCTATCCAAATTAAAGTTTTCTCTTTTATCAGAAGTTATCTCATGAATCTGAAACATATGTATGAACTCATCGATGATCGCTTCCGTAGCTTTTAGTTCACCACTAATGACTTGTTTTGTCGTTTCAACCTCTGACTCTTTTAGCTGCTGCTGCAACGCCGAACGATTAATCATTAGCTTGTCCAAAAATGCGATAGCCCTAGCACGACGAAAGGTCTGAGCGCTTTTGTGAGGATGCTCCGAACCCTCCTTGACTCCATTTATATTCATTTCTCCATGCTCTCCGTATTCTCGATGCTCGTTATAACTGTGCTTTTCTATGTGTCCTTCGCGCATGTTATTTCCTCCTCTAACTCTGATTACAAATGTATGGCCCATTAATAAGACCGGGCAAGACGGAAGCCAAGATCATCTACGCTAAATGTTGGATGACTACGACGGCGGCATGTGGCTCCACATCCTCTGTCCTCTTCTGCCCAGCTGCCTCCCCGAAAAATTCGATAGGAGCCATACACTTGTTCATCATATAAATCCCAGCACCATTCCCATACATTTCCTAACATATCATAAAGTCCCCAAGCATTGGGTTCCTTTTGTCCTATTTCGTGGAGTTCGCCACCTGAATTTTCATTATACCAAGCAATTTTATCCAGTTCTCCATATTGATAACCGGAAGTTCCTGCTTTACATGCATATTGCCACTCTGCTTCTGTTGAAAGTCGATATCCGTTTGTTTCCTTATCCCAAGTAATGAGTTTACCATCTTCACCTATAGTATAAGCTTCTATAAATCCAGCTTTCTGGGAAAGCAGATTGCAAAAAGAGATGGCTTCAAACCATGAAATATTCACAACCGGTTTTAGATCTCCATGAGATGAGTTATTAATTATAGCATTGTATAGATCCACAGTTACAGGATAAGGTGCAAGAAGAAACGGTTTGATTTCTGCTTTCCATCTACGCTTTATCCGATCGTCTCTTAATTCTATTTCTCCCCCTGGAATTGCAACCATAGGATAGTCCAAATAGCTCTCAATTTCGATTGACACTCTAGCTGCCTCCTATCTATTATTTTAATCATGTATTGACGGGTATACAGAATAGAACTATAATCTATACATTTCCTAGTTAATTACTCAGGATTACAAACAATAAGAAACATTAAATCATACTTGGTTTATCCAGAAGAAGGAGTGTAAACACATGCCAAATGTTCAAACTTTCAAAGCAACTGCTCATTTGCAAGACGGCGTTAGGGTCGTTACTAATGTAAGACAATTCGAGCTGGTCATCGACGAACCGACAAGTCTAGGGGGTACGGATACAGGAATGAATCCTGTTGAAGCTTTGCTCGCTTCTTTGGGTGCCTGCCAATCCATTGTAGCTCGGGTCTACGCCTCTAAATTTGAGGTGGAGCTTGAAGATTTCAGAGTAGATGTGGAAGGTGACTTGGATCTCGACGGATTCTTCAACCGCTCTGAAGTACGTCCTGGCTATTCCGATATTCGGTATACATTCTACATAAAGACTCCATCCCCTGCTGAGAAGGTCGAACAGTTCGTACAATTTCTGGAGAGTAAATGCCCTGTAGGTGACACCATTGCTGCTCCGGTTAATCTCAAGCTACATCGTATTGTGATTGAAAATTAACCGTTTTATAATGCTAAGAGAGCTGCAAAGTTGCGTAAAAGCGACTAAGCAGCTCTTTTCATGACCTGTTCTCCGACTTCATATAATGTTAAAAATGATGCCTTCGGAGGAACCCAAAAAATGACGGATATACTAAGAAAAGTAGATGAAGAAATCGAACGTTTGACAACGTTCTTGCTACAACAGCAGAAGGATGACGGCTCATGGCATTTTTGTTTTGAGAACGGGATTGTGATCGATGCTTATATGATCATTCTCTTTAGGGTGTTGAACCAACAGAATGAAACCCTCATTCGGCAGCTACATGAACGCATTCTTGACGCACAACAGCGAGAGGGTTTCTGGCAGTTATATAAGGACGAAGAAGCTGGGAACTTATCCACATCGGTCGAAGCTTATTATGCCCTGCTCTACTCTGGGTACAGTAAGATAACAGACGAGCCAATACAGCGTGCTAAGCGTTATATACTGTCTAAAGATGGATTAGGCAAAGTCACAAGTATCTTAACTAGAGTCATTCTCGCCGCAACGGGTCAAAGCAAGTGGCCTTTAGCAATTTCTTCGATTCCACTGGAGGTGCTTTTGTTTCCGTCTTACTTCCCTATTAACTATTTCGAATTCTCTGGCTACTCTAGGGTACACCTCACTCCTATGCTCATTATGGCCGATCGGCGATTTTCGATCACTACAGCCCATGCTCCTGATCTGTCAGATCTTATGGAGACACGGTTGGATGCAGATGAATCGCCTACCCGTGGATATCAGGAGCTGCAGGATGTTATTCAAATGGGTTTGAGCAGATTACTCGGGAGTCCACACTACATACATGAAGCTGCCAAAAACAAAGCAGAGCAATATATGCTCCAGCGAATCGAATCCGACGGTACCTTTTACAGCTATGCCAGCAGTACAATTCTTATGGTTTTTGCCCTGCTTGCTCTCGATTATGATCGGCAGCATCCAATAATTACACAGGCCATTCAAGGGCTCACCGCGCTGCAATGCCAATCAAATCATAAAACTACAATTCAAAACTCTCCATCTACAATATGGGATACAGCGTTAATCTCCTATGCTTTACAAGAGGCTCAAATTCCGGTTGATCACAAAGGAATAAAACACGCTGCAGCTTATCTTCTGGATAAACAGCATCATCAAACTGCTGATTGGAGCATCCATAATCCGGATACAGTTCCCGGTGGGTGGGGATTCTCTGAGTCCAATACAATCAATCCGGACGTAGATGATACAACGGCAGCCTTGCGAGCCATCCGAAGCTTATCAACAATTCACCCTTCATATCTGGAATCATGGAATCGCGGTCTGAATTGGGTCCTATCGATGCAAAATAACGACGGCGGCTGGCCGGCATTCGAAAAAAACACCAATAAAGAAATGCTCACATGGCTCGCTATCGATGGTGCTAAATCTGCAGCCATTGATCCTTCGGAAGCAGATCTTACCGGACGAACTTTGGAGTTTCTCGGAAACTTCGCTGGTTTAAATACACAACACGAGTTCATTAAACGGGGTACGAAATGGCTGATTCAACATCAGGAGAAGGATGGTTCGTGGTATGGAAGATGGGGTGTTTGTTATATTTATGGCACTTGGGCATCATTAACAGGCCTGCAGGCTGTTAGGCTCCCTATAAATCATGATACTTTGCAAAAAGGAGTGAAGTGGCTTCTAAGCATTCAGAACTCGGACGGCGGTTGGGGGGAGTCTTGTCACAGCGACCGGCTTCTACAATATGTTCCTTTAGGAGAAAGCACACCTTCACAAACCGCCTGGGCACTTGATGCGATTATTGCCGTTCAGCCAGAGCCAACAGCTGCGGTGGAAAAAGGGATTCAAAGACTAATCACGTCTATTCATGAAGAGGATTGGAAAACTTCTTATCCCACTGGCGCTGGACTCCCCGGTAATTTCTATTCCAATTATCATAGTTACCGCTATATCTGGCCACTACTCACATTGAGTCATTACAGAAAAAAATACGGTCAAGGATAATACTCGGTAATACTCGGTAATACTCGGTAATAACTAGCGTTGTCCTGCTCCACTTCTTAACTGTCTCGAAAAAGCTTGGATCGCCAGAGCAGCAATCGTCGTTACTGGAGAATCTCGTTGCTCTGATGTTATGAATCGAGAGATGAATGCTTTTGTCCGTTGCACCTACCTAAATCACCCAGTCTTGATCAAGCTTAGAGCTTTTCGGACTCAGAAGACGCTATTTGCTTGTTTTTAGGCTTTTGAGTTAAGTTACGGACTCCAGTGAAACTATTCCTTAAAAAGAGAGTCATTTCGGGTGTTTTTCATAGTAATAACTGCGATAGTGTCCGTTAAAATTCCAATTGTAAGCTAAATCTGCTCTTAAGGTCAGCTGAGTCCGATAGCAAATACGTGTGCGCAAAATGTTACCTATCAAGCCAACTTGCCATTTGGAGCAACCCTATAGAAATTACTTAAATTACTTATGAGATAGACTCCATTTTTGCATGTGAGTCAATCGAGCATAGTTAGCATAAAGCTAATTAGAATCAGGCAGCGATCTCCGATAATCAAGGATCGCTGCCTGATATTTTGGATCACTCGCGGTTTGCCTGAGCAATTAAGACTGTAACGTCTGATATCCCCACTCCGTATATTTGTAGCGCAAGATTTTCACGCAATTTAATGAAATAACTGCATTTTATACACTTAATCCATATTGCTAGGGAATAACTTCGACTTTAACTGCATTCTATACAATTAAAATCAAGAGAAATCACCTAGAAGCCTTAATCTCATGAGAATAGATGTATGAAATACAGCTATTTTTAATGCACAACTATTTTGAACGATTATAGCTGCACAAAATACAGTTAAACACCTCGCTGCTCCCCATCCATTACCTTCATCCGCCTCCATACGGGTACACAGAGGGTTGCATCATTACTAAGTTTACTTTTTGGAGCACGGTACCGGAATATCAGAAATATTCCCTTTCAAGAAACAGGCGTAATCGTTGGTGGTTTCGGTGCTCTTTCCCAAGCACGGGTTACCTGCAATGTTGCTGCATAGGTGATTAACGAAACGAGCAACGCTCCGAACAGTTCAATGATCTGCCCCAGGTCCAATCGTTCCAGAATTCCGTGAGCCGCCAGTCCGCTAAGCGCCATGACAATTCCTCCTGCTCCCACCTTAAATACAATACGAAAGTCAAAATAAAATCCGATCGTTCCTGCCACAGATAAGAAATTCAACAGTGTCAGCAGCAAGAGTCCCAGTCCGAATCCCATGGCCACCCCTTCGATTCCAATATTAGAACCTAGAACAAAGATCGCAATCACTTCGAAAATATTCGTAAGAATATGATTCCACATAACGGTTGATGCTTTCCCCAAACCAAGTAAAATCGCTTGCAGTGGCGCTCCGAAATAATAAAGAAAAAATAAGGGGGCAATTAACCTTAACAGCTCGCCCGCTTCTGGCGAATGATAGATCATAGTTGTTAAGGGTACAGCCCACAAGTACAGGATGATTGTACATGGGAAACCTACTATAAGCGCGGATCGCATAGCCATATCCATCCGATTATGCATAAGCTTGCTATTGTTGCTCACACTTGCTTCGCTGATCGCCGGAATTAATGCAGTCGACAGCGATTGTGTGAAGAAGCTGGGGAGAAACAACATGGGAAGAGCATAACCCGCCAGAAGTCCGAATTGCTTGGTTGCCATCTCAACACCTACACCAAACAGTACTAGACTTTTCGTAATCAGCAGTGGTAGAAAGGCATGATAGAGCGAATGAATAAAACCGCTGCCTGTCATCGGTAAGCCGATGCGCAGCAAATCTCTTAACGTACTATCTCCTTTAAGTGAAATTCTTGACGGTGGTGGTGGAGAGGTTTTGATCTTACCTCGATTAGCCCATTTGAAAACTGCAAACAAGTAGAGCAAACCAAAACCTTCTCCAACAACGGAGGCAGCCATTGCGCCAGCAGCTGCATAAGCAATACCGTAGGGCAGCAAAACGTTGACAACACCGATAATAACAATGATTTGCGCCAGATTCTCAATAATATCGGAAAAGGCAAGTGGGTTCATGTTCTGTTTTCCACGGAAATAACCTTTCAGTACAGCAGACATCGCAATAATTGGAATGATCGGCGTAATAGCAACCATAGCATAATACGCCCGCTGATCGGCCAAAAAAATCGATGCGATCCATTTGGAGCCAAATAGAGCCACTAAAGTTAATATAATACTCAACGTACCCGTAATGCTTAAGGATACAGTGAGAATACGCTTTACTCGCGCTTCATCCTGCTTAACCTCAGCTTCCGATACAAGCTTTGAAATCGCAACAGGAAGCCCCAGCTCTGTCAGCGTAATAAATAAGGGAAGCAGTGGATGAGCAATCATAAGCAGCCCTACTCCCTCTGCTCCCAAAAAACGTGCCAGCAAGACTCCGTTCAAAAAACCAAGCCCTTTTGTGAAAAATGACGACACGGTTAATATGAACGTGCCACGAATAAAACTTTGTTTACGCATCCCCATTTATACGCATCTCCACCTATGGTTTGTCCTGTCCTTCTTTCTAACTTATTCGAACAAACACAAGTACATGCAGACAAGTATTTGTAAAGTATTTAATCAGCAATAAGCCGCCACATCTTAGTTGGTATACCAGGCAATTTCCCTCACTTTCATTATCCTCTGTAGCAAAAACATTTTTCATAGACCAGAGATACTCCTCTGTATCGCTCATTAGTACTGTTTTTGTATAAATTTCATCCTCCGCAATAAAAGATATATTAAGAAATAAATAGATAATTTACCAATGGCATGTTATCATTTTGAATGCGATTTCAATAGCTTTGTTATAACGGTTTTTTTACTCTTCTTCGTGAATGTCTTTTTGCAAAATCTTTGATATGATAAAAAAGAATAGAAAAGGCTTTACGGAAATCATTCACATCGATAATAACCACTTCTAAATTTTTCAAAGATAAAGGAGAACTTCATTCATGAGTCAGAAAACAAGATTAAATAATGACTGGTTATTCAGCAAACAGCCGCTTAAGTCTACTTTAGAATCGGTGATAGCAGCTGATTCGGAGTGGATCGACGTAACCTTACCCCATGACTGGCTAATTTTTGATACACATAATCTATATGAAAGCGGAGAAGGCTGGTACCGTAAAAGCATAGTTATAGATGAGCACGTGCCAAATAGCCGTGTGTCGCTTCGTTTTGAAGGCGTATACATGGACTCCACTCTCTATGTGAACGGCCATATCGCAGGTGTCTGGAAAAATGGATACTCCACTTTTGAATTAGATATCACGCCATACATTATTGAAGGTGTCAACGAAATCTATGTTCAAGTGGTTCATGAGTCTCCAAATTCACGCTGGTATTCCGGTGCGGGCATCTATCGGAGTGTATGGCTGAAGACGTATCCAGGGACACATATTGTGCCTGATGGTATTTATATCTCTACTCGCAAAAAAGAGGATACCTGGAATGTTGAGGTAGATACCGAAGTATTGTGCAATGATCTATTGCAAAGCGCAAAGCACTACATAATTCGTCACAGTATACTAGATGCTTCAGGAACTTGTATCTCTCATGTAGAAAATGAAATCCCAGTACAAGTCGGGTCTGCTGTATCCAGCTCTGCCCTCTTATCCATCAATAATCCAATGCTCTGGGATATTAACCAGCCTTACTGTTATAACCTAAAAACGGAGCTGTTAGAGAACGAACAAGTGATCGAGGAAGAAGTCCAAACCTTCGGATTCCGTACGATGGAGTTTGACAGCCAACAAGGTTTCTTTTTGAATGGCCGAAAGGTGAAGATTCATGGCGTATGCCAACATCATGATTTGGGATGTTTGGGGGCTGCGGTGAATAAGGTAGCTCTAAAAAGACAGATTATCCTCCTGCAGGAGATGGGCGTAAACGCTATTCGTACGGCCCACAATATGCCAGCCGTTGAATTGATGGAACTAGCCGATGAGATGGGCGTGCTCATAGTTTCCGAAGCATTCGATATGTGGGAACGCAGTAAAACTCCTTTTGACTACGCCAGATTTTATCCGGATTGGTGGAAACAAGATATTGCCAGTTGGGTACGCCGGGATAGAAATCGCCCCTCCATGCTCATGTGGAGTATCGGAAATGAAATATACGACACCCATGCCGATGAACGCGGCCAAGAGTTAACCATAGAATTACGAGATCTGGTGCAGGTTCATGACCCTAAAGGAAATGCAGTGGTTACTATCGGTTCCAACTATATGCCTTGGGAGAATGCACAGAAATGCGCAGATCTAGTGAAGTTCGCAGGGTATAACTATGCCGAAAAATACTATGATCAGCATCATGAGGAACATCCAGACTGGATTATTTATGGCAGTGAAACATCGTCTACTGTACAGAGCAGAGGCATCTATCACTTCCCTTTTGCTCAGTCTGTATTGTCTGACGATGATGAACAATGCTCAGCTTTAGGAAATAGCTCCACTAGCTGGGGTGCCAAGAACACAGAAGCTTGCATCATTGCAGATCGTGATGCGACCTACTCACCGGGACAATTTATTTGGACTGGATTTGACTATATCGGGGAGCCGACCCCGTACTTCACTAAAAACTCGTATTTCGGTCAACTGGATACCGCGGGATTCAAAAAGGATTCCTATTATATTTATCAAGCAGAATGGACGGATTACAAGGTCGCCCCGATGATTCATATTTTTCCATACTGGGATTTCTCTGAAGGGCAGCTTATTGATGTGCGAGTATGCTCCAACGCACCACAAATCGAATTGTTCTTTAATGATCAATCCATGGGCACTTTTAACATTGACCATAAACATGGTAAAAAGCTGCTTGGGGAATGGCAGCTCCCATTTAGCGAAGGTACTCTACGAGCAGTCGCTTATGATGAACACGGAGTACAGATCGCTGAAGATACGGTAACTTCTTTCGGAGATTCAACTACTGTGGTCATGAAGCCTGATAAAACTCAGATCACTGCTGACGGATCGGACTTGGTATTTGTTGAGATCTCGACCCTCGATCAAGAAGGACGTCCCGTGGAGAACGCCAATAATCGTATCCAAATCTCTGTAGAAGGACCGGGGCGTCTTGTTGGTTTGGATAATGGTGACAGCACTGACTACGATTCATATAAAGGAACAAGTCGCCGGATGTTCAGTGGAAAATTGCTTGCAGTCATTGCCTCTTCATTGGAGCCAGGTAAAATCGTTGTACGTGCATCTTCCCAAGCCTTACAGTCCGCTGAGCTTACACTGACTGCCGAAGCACGAGAGCTAGATCATTCTAAGGACGAAGAGCTTGTACTTTATCAGCATTCGTCACAATCACTATCGGATGTGAGCGAGTTATCCCAAGACTATTTATCAGATGAAATTCCCGTTCGCAAGCTGGAAATCATATGCCCACAAGGAAATCAACTAACGAAGGACACCCGAGCACTTCCGGTTCGTGTGCAAATTCATCCAGAGAACGCAACCTATCAGGAAATTGAATGGCGAGTTACGAATGCTGCCGGCATTGACGCCAATATAGCCGTTCTTGAGGCAAATGGGCATGAAGCAGTAATATCGGCTTTGGGAGACGGAGACGTCTATGTACGGTGTGCAACGAAAAACGGTGCAGATCAAGTGCGCCTGTACTCGCTTATGGAATTCCATATTCGAGATATGGGAGCTGCCTTTTTGAATCCTTATGAGTTTGTTTCCGCTGGTTATCATAGCAATACGAGCCGGAACTTAACAAATGGGAATGAACGCGGAGTGGCTACTGCAAGAGAAGGAGAAAGCTGGATCTGTTTCGACAACATCGATTTCGGTGATTATGGAGCTACTGAACTTACCCTTCCTATCTTCGCGCTAGATAACGATAAATATACGATTGATATATGGAAAGGTACTCCGGATGCTCCAAACGCAGCTCTGCTGACACAGGTAACCTATCAAAAACCTTCTATATGGAATGTATATCAAGAGGAAACCTACTCATTACCTGAGCGAATAAAAGGTGTCACCACCCTTTGTTTTGTTCTTCATAAAAAGATTCATCTCAAGGGCTTTCAGTTTAACAAACCTTTAAAAGCGTACGAACAACTTAACGTTCTGGAATACAATCAGATTTATGGAGATTCCTTTACACTGGCAGATGGACAAATCAAAAATATTGGTAACAACGTCTCTCTCATCTTTAAAGATATGGACTTCGGTGATACTGGAAGCACTAAACTAACCTTATGCGGGCATTCGCCTATCGATAAAAATACTCTGCATATTCTATTTAGCGGACCAGAGGGTGAAAAGAGACAGCTTGTGGAGTTTACACAGTCAAGTGATTATTGCGAAAGAGAATTTGTGTTGGAGCGCGTAACCGGTCCACAAACCGTCACCTTTATATTTCTACCGGGGAGCCAGTTTGACTTTAAGTGGTTCCAGTTCCAAGCAGAATAAGATAGTTTCAACTTTAAACTAATCGCTTACCAAAAGAAAACCCTGCGCATTAGCACAGGGTTTTTCCTTTAACTTATATTTAGAGCTACTTAGTCAACTTTATTAAATTCGATCCAGTCGATCTGTAAACCTGGTTTAATGAACTCCAGTTTCATTTCATAAAGACCTGCTTCTAGTTCTACTTTCACAAGCTTTTGTCTAATCCATTGACCTTCTGTCCCGTTGGTTTGAATGGTTGTCATCAATTGATCATTCAAATTAACATTGCATGCACTTTGAGCCAGCTCAGGCTCTGTTGACATGATATGCACGAGGATCCGATATTGACCAGCTTGGCCAACTTCAAAGAAAGTCGATCCTTCAACGGCTGGCTTAACCTGTGGATTTTGAGATAAGGATTGTACTTGTTCTGCAGTAAGTGAAGGATTAGCCTTAAAGGACTCAACTGTTTCAACAATTTGCTGTTTTCTCGAGAATACTGGAGCATGTATGATGAACTCACAAATATTCATTGCAGAACGTTGCAGCTCTCCTCTAGTCAAAGATCCATTTTCCAAGGATTCAATGGTGTTGTCATTCCATCCATTAATTTCGGCGCCATAGTTAGCTACAACCATGTACAGGTCATTTTGTGCACGGACCATCCAATTTGTAAATTTCCGGTCTGCAGCTCCACCATTAACGACATCATTCATGATGGCCCACCAGTCTGTCATGACAATACCTTTGAAGCCCCATTCTCCGCGGAGAATTGTAGTGTTCAAATCGTAATTTGAAGCGGCCCAATGTCCATTAACAGGGTTATAAGAGGTCATAATTGAATTTGCCCCACCCTGCTTCACAGCAATTTCGAAACCTTTCAAATAAATCTCGCGAAGCGCACGTTCCGACACAACAGCGTCAACCTTACTGCGATGTTTCTCCTGATTATTGCAGGCAAAATGCTTCAGTGTGGCATTAGAGCCACCTTTCATAATCCCACGTGTACATGCAGCGGCAAACACCCCAGAGATCAAAGGATCTTCAGAAAAATATTCAAAGTTGCGGCCATTAAGCGGGCTGCGACGAATATTCAGACCTGGTCCAAGCAAGGTGTCTATGTTGTTTCTTACCAACTCTTGTCCTTCTAACACATACAGCTCTTCGACTAATTCGGCATTCCAAGTAGCTGCAAGAAGCGTTCCGATCGCAACCTGAGTCGCTTTTGCTCCACTATCCATACGAATTCCTGAAGGACCATCTGCCGTACATGCAACAGGGATTCCTAAGTTATATAGACTATCACTTACTCCTCCAAATGCAGAAGCTGTACCCGGTGTAACTAAAGGACTGCTCATGCCTTCACCCCGGACAATGGCAGCCAAGTCATCGTCACTAAGCTGGGCAATAAAAGCTTCCATACTAACTTTTTGTTCAAATACATCTCTTAATTTATGCCCTTGATTGCCTGTCTGGGAGATCGTTGTTGGTAGATTGCTCTCGATCCGTTCTGCTAACGAAATCTTGCGTGTTGGAACCTCTACATACAGAAGTTCATACGAACCGTCTGCATTTTGAACGCCAGGTTGCATTCTTGTAAAGCTTTGCGTTGGTGCAAGAGCTTCTTGTAACTGTTCCACAACTTGAAGAGTTTCCACGACATAGCCGCTATTCCCTTCAACCTTGACTTCCTCCACTTTTTTAACACTCGTTCCCGCAAACACGCGGTACGTGCCTTCTTCTAGCACATAAGCAGAAGCATGCCCTGTCACACCAGCGTCATCATAGGAAGCCATAGAATGAACAGGAAAACTCACAGTAAGACGTTGTGCTTCGCCTGGCTGAAGGACTTTTGTTTTTGCGAATGCTGCCAAAGCTTTAGCAGGCTGTCCCAATTTCCCTTGTGGAGCTTCATAATAGACCTGAACGACCTCTTTTCCAGCAAAGGTAGTTCCTATATTGGTTACGGTTACGCCGACTTCAACATTTAGTTCGCCAGCTTTGTTAATAAGTTTTGCTTCTTCTGGCTCGAGCTTAAACTTGGTATACGATATTCCATAACCAAACTCATATTGAACCTTTTCTGGGCAAAATGTCTCGAAATAGCGATAACCAACATAGATATCTTCCTGATAAAGGTTTGTAAATTCATTGCCGTAGTTATGTGTTGACGGGTAATCGTTGATGGAATATGCGATCGTGTCTGTTAATTTACCGCTTGGAGTCACTTCTCCGGCCAGCACGTCCGCAATTGCATTACCACCTTCCATTCCCCCCTGCCAAGAGTAGATGACAGACGAAATCGGATTTTTATAACTTTCATCGTTTAGCCAGCTCATATCAATAATATTAGAGACGTTCAGTACAACAATCGTTTGCTCAAAATATGTAGTTACCTGCTTCAGCATCGCCTTTTCATCAGCTGTTAGTTGGTAGCTCCCTGAACCATCGACATTATCCTGATCTTCTCCTGCTGTACGTCCGATTACAATGATTGCTTTGTTCGATTTTCTTCTAGCCTCTGCTACCAATTCGTCGGATAAAAGCATTTCCTTCTGGTTCCATGGCTCTGCAGCCCAAACGCCGCCACCATTATCAAATGGATTTTGCGCAATCCACTTCTCATATACTGCTGCCAAATCTTCGTTGACCGTAAGGTTCTTTTTACTGCGAAGACCGCCTAGCAGGTTGGTCGTATAAGTAACATGAACACTACCGCCCGAACCAGTACCACTGCGATAATAATTCACTTGAGTTCTGCCAAATACAGCAACATTATCATTTTCACCAAGCGGAAGCACCTGATGATCATTCTTCAACAGTACCGCACCTTCAGCGGCTACCGTTCGGCTAAATTCTGCAAAACCTTCTAATGGAATTCCCACACTCTGTGTACTCAACTTGTTTCCTCCTGTTGTTCAATTCTATAGGTTGTTTCTTTAGGCATCAATTACATATCATAAAGTTTAACTATACCATTATAGTACATTGGATAACTGTAATATATATAATAATTATCTTTATTAATATAATAATATTGGTCTGTTAGAGTTGGAAATTTTCAATCGATGTTAAAAATATCAGCTAAGTTCAATGATCTTCGTGGCAACATTATGGCAAAATTCGCGATCATGCTCCACAAAAACGAGTGTTGGTGTATATTCAAGCAATAGCTCTTCAATTTGCATACGTGAAATAACATCAATAAAATTAAGCGGTTCATCCCAAATATACAAATGAGCTTTTTCACTAAGACTTTTGGCGATCAGGACTTTTTTCTTTTGGCCGCCACTGTATGTGGAAATATCCTTATCAAATTGAATTCTGGAGAAATCAAGCTTTCGCAGAATAGATTTAAAAAGACTTTCATCTATCCCATTCTCTCTAGCATAATCTGTTAAATCGCCCCGTAGATCAGAAGTGTCTTGCGATACGTAGGAAATGATAAGCTGGCTATCCTTAGTGAAGGTGCCGGTATAATCTATCTCCTCACCGCAGATCAATTTGATGATACTTGATTTCCCGGAACCATTTTTACCCGAGAGTGTTATTCTCTCCCCCTGCTCAATGGTAAAGCTTACTTCTGAACATACCCTTTTCTCTCCGTAAAAAACCGAAACATTGTCCAGCTCCGCAAGATGACGTTTATGATAAGCAAGCTGCGTAATCTCTAAGTTCTCAGAATTTTCAATATTTTTAAGAAGCTTAGACTTTTCGTTGATGGCAGATTGCTGTCTTTGCTCGATGGCTTTAGAGCGTTTCATCATTTTAGCGGCCTTGTGCCCAACATAACCTTTATCTAACTTAGATCCAGAATTTCTAGTTCCGTTTTTAGTTTTTTCCACCTCATGTGACCAGTTACCTGTCCGTTTAGATGATGCTGACAAGCGTTTGATATCTCTTCTAAGTTTTTCGTCTTCTGCTAACTCAAAGTTATCTTGTCTGACTTTATTCTCCCACCAGCTAGAAAAATTGCCCTTTTGAATCTCTATATTGGTTTTGTTGATTGACAAGATGTGGTCCACACAATTATCAAGAAAGGATCTGTCGTGAGAAACCAGAATATATCCACTTTTTGAATTGAGGTAATCACTGACAAGCTTTCTTGCCGTCATATCCAAATGATTTGTAGGTTCATCAATCAACAGGAAGCTATTTTCCTTAATGAATAATGTGGCTAACAGCACTTTCGTCTGCTCTCCGTTAGACAATGAATCAAAGGGACGATATAACACATCCTCAGAAACCTTTAGCAAAGAAAGCTCACGCATTAACTTCCAATGAATATAATCCGGAAAAATCTCGCTGATCACATCTATGGTGTTAAGCTCCTTGTTATTCACCTGAAAAGGGAAATATTCAAAGCTGACATGAGCAGAAATATTACCGCTGTATTCATGCTTTCCAAGCAATAAGCTAAGAAATGTAGTCTTTCCTCGACCATTTCTCCCTGTGAAACCTAATTTCCAATCGGTATCGATTTGAAAGTTTACGTTCTCAAATATGTTATCGTAGCTGCCTTCATAGGCAAAGGTTAGATTTGTGACATTTATTAATGACATAAAATAATCCTCCTGTATTTTAAAAAATAAAAGCCACAAGAAAGTTACTTTCTTGTGACTCAAATAAATACAGCAAATCCAGCCCCAAATGGAGTTAGATATGGATATATTTTCGAGTGAAAAGAAGTAGTAACTTTCTTGCATACAAAGAATAAAACAAACGAAATAAACCATTGTTGTTGTTTTATTCATCATAGGACGCAAGAATAATTACTACACTATACTTTTCAACTCCGATCATTAATTTGTAATTATGTTATCATGCATACTTATTATTTTCAACTTCCTACCCATAATTCGTTAAAAAAGTTCAAATTCTTCTTCTGTAAGATCCATATTTACACTCATAGCTGTCCGACTCCCGTCAGCCGCGGCAAACACTAGCTGAGAAGGCATAAAATAAGAAACATCTCCAGCCGAATATAATCCTGGAATCGAGGTTCTCCCCGCACCATCTGTGCTAAACCCACCAGAATCATTCCGCTCTACAGCCAAATGATCTACGATCGATGCCGTTTGGATCAAATTCGGAGCAATAAACCCTCCCGTTCTTATGATCTCAGTACCATCCGCAAAACGAACCGCCTGAAGTTGCCCGTCATGACCCATAAAAGAGGAAACTAATGATTCTTTGACTACAACCCCCTTGGCCTCAAGACTTTTTTTCTGTTCATCTGAAAGGAATGTCTTGCCGTTCGTGCAGATAACCAAATCTTTACTCCAATTGAGCAGCATCTTTGCCATATGAAAAATATGTGGATTTTCGCAAACAACGACAAGGGGTTGATCTCGTAATTCCCAGCCGTCACAATACGGGCAATTAAACAGACTTTTTCCGTATAATGGACGTAGGCCCTCTATCTCAGGAAGGACCTCCTTTAACCCAGTCGCCAAAATCAATCTGCGAGCTTCAATGTGACGACCAAACGAATCAAGTACTGCAAATCCAGAATCATTTTTGTTAATCGAAATAATCTCAGTCTGGATATGCTCAACTGACGGATAACGTAGTACCTCCTCATACGCAATACGACGAAACTCGGCTGGTGTAACCCCGTCTCTTGTAATAAAACCATATGACGCATGGGTAACAGCATTTCTTGGCTGATTATTATCAATTAAAGCTACTTTTCGTCTTGCCCTACCAAGAACAAGGGCTGCGTTCAAGCCTGCGGGTCCACCACCAACAATAATGCAATCGTAAATCATATGAATCATCTCCTATATGCAGATATTAAAGACTCTTTTTATCTATTATTAAATCAAAAAAATATCTGTTACATCATAGATTTAATGAATCTATAATATCTCCAAATTAACTAAAGTGTCAACCCAAACCTCCCGATCCTCCATGAGTTTTATTTAGTGTAGTGCTAGAAAAAAGCAAATAAGCCCATTACCGTATGTTTGGAAGTAACTTAATACTCCAATATATAAAGTAAGAGCTATATCTTGAACTTACTTGGCAGTGTAGGGCTTCCTCACTAATCAAACTTCCCCGTTTGCTAATTCTAATTCATCAGCCGAGGGTCCATAAAGACCAGGTACCGGCACGTCAAGCAGCCGCAAATATACTCCAAGCTGTGCCCGGTGGTGAACCATGTGATTCAATCCGATGGTACGAAGCGCAGCAGCCCGGGTCTGACGACGGATGATCTGCTCCCCGTTCCGCAAGGTCCACTCGGCGCCGAGCATCTCCACATTGCTTGCAGTAATTAATTCCTCTATCTCACGAGCTTTCAGGTCGAACTCTTGTAGAATCGCATCGGGACTCTCCAGTGCTTCTCGTCGGTATGCCACGGTTGCCAAATCAAACTCCGAGTAAAGAAGAATTGCGGATTGCCAGCTCAGAAGGTTAACAAGATGTGTGGCCAGCCCACCCAGGCTCATTGACTTAGAGTGTGGTTTCCATGTCATATGCTCCTGAGGCAGCTTCTCCAGTATCCGACGCGTACCAGCCAACTCCTGCAAAACATCCCCAATGATCAGCTCTTTAACCATTCATCTCTCTCCTCTCTTCTGTAAAGCAATTTCTTTTGATCATTCGTGTGATACTTTTGTTCCTTTTCCCAAACAGTTTCTAACTCTCCGCTGGATCGGACCGTGAGGCTCTTATTTCGAAGATTTATGGCATTTCACCAGGTTATCGGACCCAGATGCAGCTATTTCCCTAAAAACACTCCGATTCTGTGCCATTACAACCCAATAAGAGCTATGCAGTCCGATAAGCTTGAAAAATGCTGCGAAAATCTAAAATAGCTGCAATGGAGTCCGATACGATGGACATTTGGCGAAAGTCCGACACAGAATACATCAGAAGGAAGATCAGATTGGACTATGAATAACGAATTCGACATCGCTTAAGAAACATCCTCCTGAGCATTCGCTTTCCAAGTCTTCTCTCTACAACTTTTTAGATACTTTCTGCCAATTGCATAGTGGTAACACATGTATTATCACTCTTAAAAGTGGAAAGTTCAGATTTTGCTGCTTTTCCGTCCTGCTCAATGGTTACGTTATATTTTTTGTCCCGGGGCAACCAAAGATCAATAAATCCGTTAGATAGCGATTTCATTTCTTTATCCACAATCACATTGCCTTCGCTGTCTTCGATATATACTTTAAACTCATCATCCGTTAATTCCCCTTGGCAGCCGGTCAAGCTATGTGTAGCGCAAGGATGCGTATTCTCCACATATGGAGCTATAGAAACAAAAAACTCATCTTTAGGCAAGTCGTAAGTTTTCTCTTTATTGTTACTATCGGTTACAATAAGTTGCTCAGAAGTGATAGAAGCGGACAGGTTTTCCATACTGCTTGAACTATATTCTTGCACTAATTGCTTAATGTCGGTTGTATCTTGTGCTGAGGGCGTATCCTTGTCGATACCTCCCAATAACAAATACGCACCTAATGCAACAACCGCCGCTCCAGATACCAGCAAGATATTTCTTTTCATTTGTAATCATCTCCTTCGCTTATTCGCCAGATTATGTACTCTCTCAGAGTATCTTCCATTTCTTTTAGTATAACTAGTTAAACTAAACTAACACAATTATGAACAAGGCAAAATAGTGAAAAGTTATGTATTTGATTCATCCTCTATCAACACAAAAAAAGGCCTCCTCACTGGTTTTTCAACCTCGAGGAAGCCTTTTATCTTTTATATTATTATGCTTGTAAATTACCGACCATAACACGAATGACATCCGCAAGAGGAGTAGCTGAACGTTTCAGCAGTTTCTCTAATTCGCTACTTTCAATATTAAGCCAACCTTCACGAATACCACGTTGTATAGCTACAACTATTGGAAGCGCAGCTTCTGGGACACCCACCTCCGACATGGTCTTGGCATAAGCCTCGTCGTCAACCTGGATTACTTTGATTTCTTTACCGATTACAGTGCCTATGATCTCAGTCAATTCCTCTTGTGTTAAAGGTTTGCCAGACAATTCATACACTGTGTTCTCATGTCCGTCACCTGTCAGTACATTAGCTGCAGCTTCTGCATAATCTCCGCGTGTAGCCCAGCCAACTTTACCGTTCCCTGCTGAAGTCACCCATGGGGCACCTGCTAGAGCGCCTTGAATGGAGCCGATCTCATTCTCCAAATACCAGTTATTACGGAGGAAGCTGTAAGGAATGCCTGTTGCGCGAATAGCTTCTTCGGTGATGCGGTGAACTTCAGCAAGAAATAGTTCACTCTTGTCTGCTTGTCCTACACTTGTGTAGGCAATGAAGCCAACGCCTGCTTTTTCCGCAGCAACAACAGCTGCTTTATGTTGACGAATCCGGGTTTCATTATCACCATCTGCGGATACAATTAATAGTCGATCCACACCGGCAAATGCTGATTCCAGCGTCTCAGGTTGATCAAAATCACCATGACGGACTTCTACTCCACGCGCCTGAAGATCACTTGCTTTTTCTGGGTTCCGCACACTAACTACAAGATCACCTGCGGGTACAGTTTTAAGTAAAGCTTCTATCACCAATGATCCGAATTGACCTGTTGCTCCTGTTATTGCTATTTTCATTTTTACTTCCTCCTCAAATTAGGATGATAAATTTATTTTTAATCACTACCTGTAACTATTGTAGTTACAATCAGTTTAGATGTCAACTTATTTATGATCCCAACTCTGGCTGGATAATAAACAGAAGAATTAAAAAACTATATTCACAACAAAAAAACCACCGTCATTTCCGTTAGGAAAAACGCTGGTTCTATGATCAGCTCCATATCAACTTAATAATGGTCCCTTGTCCAGGGCTACTCTCAACAGCAATCCTGCCCTCCATACATTCGATTAATCCCTTGGAGATCGCCATGCCAAGGCCGGATCCGTTGGAGCTAGATACGGTGTCCGTTCCTCGATAATAACGTTCAAATAGACGGTTAAGTGTGACTTCATCCATTCCATCGCCATCATCGGAAAATTGAATAGTAAATCCACTGTCCTCATCATTCATAGTAAGCGAAACCGTTAAAATCGTATCTGAGGGGTTATGAAGTAAAGCATTCGCAGTCAAATTGTTGACCACCCGCTCTAGCCATGGAGTATACAATCGAGCTCTCACTTCGTTTGGTGCCGGCACAAATATAATTCGTTGCTTCCCGTATTCGGGATTTGCAGCAGCTTGATCAAGGGCTTGATGTAGCCAAAAGTTCAATTCCACCTCCATCAGCTCTGGTGGCTTGATCCCTGTTTTTAGCCGATAGGTCATGGCAAGATCACTAATAAGCATGTCCATATGGGCTGATTTATCCAGCATAGTCCTTGTAAACTTGCGAACTTCCTCTTTCGACCAATCATACGAAGGCTCCGCCAGTAAATGGGCATAACCAGTTATAGAAGATAAAGGAGTTTTTAAATCATGTGTAACACCTGCGATCCATTCTTCCCTCAAATTCTCTGTTTGTTGCCGCAACGCTTGATCTCTCTGCAAATTAGCAGATAATTTCTCTATGGATACCATAACATCAGAAAAAACCCGGTATCTCCGTCTCCATTTACCTACGTGTGTTCGACTACGACGATTTCCTTTACGGTCCATAGGCTCTGTATATATGGCATTTCCAATGGAATCGAGCCATACAAGCATATGCAGCATTGGCGCTCCAAACCTATGAGCTTGCCATAAAGAAAGCAATATAAATGCAAGCAATAAAGCCGCGAGCATTGCTAATGAGCCTTTAATAACAATTTTAACCTCTTCAGGTACCCATACCTTTTGGCCTATATCTGCTCCCTTTACGTTTGGTTGTCCAACGATCCATGTTTGGCCGGTTTGTTTATCAAAAGAAGATCGGACATGATAGCCGTAACGTTCACTGTAGAGAGTGCGTAGTGCTAGCTCTGGCACTGAGTACTTGGTGGGAATCATCTTTGGCCTATTATAGGAGAGCAGCTCCGTACCCGATGAATCAATGAGTTGAACAAAAGCCTGTGATGATTTAATTTCTCTTTCAATCGAATCAGGCAGAACCAGATCTCCATCTACTGCATCAAATGTACCTTCGCTCATTTTTTTTAACAGAGGATCTAGTATATTTGGCGCGCCATAAAGAAGCGTGAATTGTCTCCCATTTTTCTCTTGAATCCATACAGCCAGAGTATACGGAAAAGGCTGAGTCCCTGTCCAATAGGCGACTACTTCACCCGGTCCATATTGAATTGGGACATCTTTTGGAGTGTTGTAGGCACTTTCAACTTTTCCATTTTCATCGATGTTTTGCAGCCAGCCCTTATTCTTCTTCACTTGCTCCAGCAAGCTCGGGGAAAATTGAATGCCCTTCTCATCAATTTTGGAGGATTCAACCAGTTGCTCTAAGCCAACATTAGCAAAATCACGCGTAATACTGATATCGAGAAAACGCAACAGCATCCAAGTAAACGTTACTGCTGCAATAGCGAGAACAACCATTCCCGTAATAGCTAGCTGTAGAACGAACCTTAACGTTAACCGGCGTTTGATATTCATGGCATGGACAACTCCTGGCGGTCTACCTTCACCAGCTTATAACCAAGGCCCCTAACGTTAACAATAAATTTTGGATCGGACGGGTCTGCTTCGATGCGTTCTCTAATTCGATGAATATGAACCATGACCGTATTATCATCACTCAGTGCTTCATCGCCCCATACTTTCTCATATAACTCACTTTTGCTGAAAATCTGATTGGGATGTTTGCATAGGAAGACCAGCAGTTGAAATACAAGTGCCGGACAAGCAACAGACTGACCCTCTACCAGGAGTTCTCCCGCTGTCTCATCTAGCTTAAACCTTCCGTAATCATATACATTTGCAGATTTATGGGGGACTATTTCTACACTCTTGCCAGTAGCCTGTTGGTTAGCAGAAGCAAAATATCTCCGCAGCTGTGCTCTTATACGAGCCACCACTTCAAGCGGGTTAAAGGGCTTGGTGATATAATCATCTCCACCTATAGCAAAGCCCGTTAATTTATCGAAATCAGACGTCCGAGCAGTCAGAAAAAGAATAGGAGCATCCGTCGTCTGCCGGATAAAAGGGCAGATTTCGATGCCACTTCGTCCGGGCAGCATTACATCCAGCACAATTAAATCATATTTTTTGGATTCACAGGCACTTACTGCTTCTTCACCTGTTTGCACTGTATCTATATTGACGTAGCCTTCCTTACGCAGCACTGTCTCCATAATGTCTAAAAGTGATACCTCATCATCAACCAATAAAATTGAAGCCTCATTCATATAAATTTTCCCTTTCACAATAGACGTTTTTATCATCATAGCATGATTTTTTTGGCTAGCAATCTTACTAATCTTAACGGAAGCTTAATTCGTATTCATTAAATAGCTAGTAAATTATGTAAGTGTTAATATAGAATTTCAGAAGAGCTAAGGATAGACTGCTACAATCGTAATACTGGGAGGCGATATATATGAACAAAAAACCTAAAAAAATCATTCATAAAGTTATTTTGAATACAAGAACTGTCTTGGCTGTAGGGTCATTGTCTTTATTAATGGCTGCCTGTGGAGGAGAGAATGCTGATGTGCCGACTACTGAAAAGGCGGAGCAGACAACAAACCCGGCCACAGCTGCCATTCTGAGCGGATTTGCTCCAGATGAACTATCAAAGATTCTACTGGACGGGAAGTATAAGGAGTTGTATGCCCGCTTTAACCAGCCTTTAAAAGATGAAATAAGTGAAGCAGAATTAGCAGAGACAGGAAAAGAATTCACTAAGGGTATCCATACATTGGAAAAGGCATCGACCATGCAGCTTAATGGATTTGATCGACGCACATGGGTTAGTGATGCTGGCAATAAGGGGCTCGTCGGGATGTTTGATCCGGATGGGATGATTACATTAATTCAAGTTCAAGAGCTTATCCCTTCTCCTGAAACCGACAATGTACTAAGTAAACATGAATACGCGCTGCCGTTTGAGGGGGATTGGTATGTGTTTTGGGGTGGCGAGAATGTGCTTGTGAATTATCATTATGAGTTAGAAATCCAGCGTTACGCTTACGATTTTATCCAAACCAAAGATAACTATTCCTATAAAGGAGACCCACTAAAAAATGAAAGCTATTATGCCTTTGGCAAAAACATTCTCGCTCCAGCGGACGGCACCGTTGTATCGGTTGTGAATGACATTAAAGACAATGAGCCAGTTGGGGTCATGAATCCGAATCAAGCTACCGGAAATATCGTTGTCATTGATCATGGCGGGGAATATAGTCATTTGGCGCATCTCAAACAAGGGTCAGTTACTGTAAAACCGGGGGATAAAGTCGAAAAAGGGGAGGTTATTGGCTTAACAGGTAATTCTGGTAATACGAGCGAGGCCCATCTACACTTCCAAATCTCAGATGGAGCTGATCTATTCACTTCCCGGGCAATCAGAGTTAAATGGGAGCAAGATTTAAAACCAATTCAAGGCGAGACTATTTTCGCCGCTAATTAGCGCTAAATTCCGGGTCGCTAAGGTTGTCTCTCATAAATAATAGATCAGATAAGACAACCTTGATCTTCCCTAAAAAACTTCCTGTATTCTGAGGAAAGGAAGTGTCAACCCCGATGTCTTTACTCCTAGGCTCTCATGTGTCTATGACCGGAACAAAAATGCTCCTTCGAGCTAGTGAAGAGGCAGCTTCTTATGGAGCGGCCACCTTCCTTTTTTATACCGGAGCCCCACAAAATACACGCCGCAAACCCATTGAAGCTTTGAATATTGAAGCAGGACATGCTCATATGAGAGATAACGGTATTTCTAATATTATTGTACACGCTCCATTTATTGTTAACTTAGGAAATACACTTTCGGCACAGGTCTTTGAGCATAGTATAGAGTTTCTTCAATCAGAAATCATAAGAACAGAAGCTTTGGGTTCAACCCAAATCGTCCTACATCCTGGCTCTCAAGCCGGCATCTCTCGGATCGCGGAAGGCTTAAACGAAGTGCTAACAGATAAACGAAATGTTCAGGTTTCATTAGAAACTATGGCTGGAAAAGGTAGTGAATGTGGAGTCTCTTTTGAATAACTTCCAGCTATTCCCAAACTCTTAGAGACTCCCTCCATCGGTGAAAAGAAATATGTAAACGCACCCTATAAGCATGAGATTTCCTTGTTAAGGGGAGATACAGATGAGCTGGTAAAAAAATAAAAACCGCCAGTTACGCGGTTTTTTATCTGTGCAACCATCATCGATTATCCTTTTGTGGAATCAATTGTAGTAGGCGCGGTTCCATTTACCTGGAGTTTTTTTAACGAGTTTTTCTTTGCTGTTAATTCTTTGGAAAGATCAGCTTGCAGGCGATTCATGTTTTTAATTTCATCGTTAAGCTTTTTGATTCGCGTCATTTTACTGCTCAAATCTGTGTGAGACTTGCTAAATTTCATATCCTGTTCTAATTGATTAATTTTGAATTTGGATTTTTCCTTTTTGTTCTTCACGTTTTTGAGCTTGCTCTCTACCTCTATGATTTCTTGTTCTAACCTTTGGATCATTGGTTTGGTGAAATTAATCGCCATTCTTACACCCCATATCATTTAGTGTTGCCGAGAATCAATTCTACTATAAAAGAACAAAAAAGCACACTCATTAGAGTATGCTTTTTAAAAATAATCAGAGAAATAAGGATGTTCTGGCCTGATTAACCCTTCCAGGAATTGAACTGTCGCTTCATCTGCCTGGATCCGACCGATCCTAGCCAAATAGGTAGGTCGCTTATAGCCCATTAACATCGTGGTTAAAGTCGGAATGTCAATCAACAAGGAAGGGTTAGTCCCTCCTGCGTGCAAAACACCTGTTCCATCTTTATCCACATTAAGCGTAAATGTACCCCGGTTCCATTCCAGCATCGGATCACTCAAGGTGAAGATAAGGCAACCCTCTTTATCCTGTTTTTTAAACGGATACTGTTCGATAAATAATTGTACATCCACTATCCGGGCCATAAAATAAGGAGCAATGGTTTCCTTGATGTCACCATCATCTAAAACGAAGGAAAGCGGCTCCCCTTTATAAATATCCCCTTTGACAAGAGTAATCATCGAAAAATGTGCACTTATAAAGTTCCATAATCCCACCCGAGCTTCTTCGTTAATATATACCATTTCTTTGATATAAAAGATCTCCTCAGCAACCCAATACAACAAATACCCCGTGGGCAAATCATCATTGTTATAATAGATGCCTACCGTCATTTCATCCAGATCCCAGCGTAAATATTCTTCCCAAGCCAACTTATTTCGAAGCATAGCTCCATGATGCTGCATGGAGAACTGATCATATATCTCCTTGATATCCGGATGTTCAATAGTTACCCGCTCCACGTTCCCAGGAACTTTTTTAGTTTTCGGCAGCTGAGTATCCGGAACTTCAAATGAGATTTTATCGGTAATGATCTCCCAGCCTTTCCGCCTATAATATGGAATGGAATACGGAAATAGATAAGAAATTGATTGCTTGCGGCCCCGCATTTTAGTTAATGCATGCAGCATCAGCTTATTCATTAAACCTAAATTAGCATATTCGGGATAGGTTCCAACACCCGTCAGGCCACCCATCTCATAAATTCGCCCAAAAATATTTACTTGAAATGGGTATACTGCTAACTGTGAAATCAATTTATCACCATCAAACCAACCGACTACATCAGCATACTTTAGAACTGGCAGCTTCGCTTGGGTGATTTCACGATTTTCCCAACCAAAGATTTGTAAATCACGATTCGTCACTTGAAATACATAACGTAATAAATTATTAAATTGCTCTGCATGTTTAGTCTCGACATTTGCTAACCTGATTCTATCCTGCAACTTATTGCGACTCACTATCAATACCCCCGCTGAATTACCCAGATATAAATCAGAAATCACTCTTATTATTCTTTATATCCGTTCAATAAATACATTCTTTCAGAGAAGGTTAGCCTAACGAGTTCTTTTGCAGCTTCGGGATCAAAGCATACGCAAACGTGATGAATGGGCTTAACCACAGAAGGGTGGCATAAGGTATATATTCAATTACCGGTACACCTAGTGTAGCTGCGAAAAAAGCACCGCTAACTCCCCAAGGAATTAAAGGATTAACAAGGGTTCCACAATCCTCTAACGTACGGGATAGTGTCTTTGCTGGAATGCCTCGGCGATTATATTCATCTTTGAACATTTGACCGGGCAGCAAAATAGAAAGATACTGTTCACCAGTCATCCCATTAACCGCAATGGATGATGCGCCGCTCATAAGCACGATACTGCTTTTACGTTTGAGAGGTTGAATGATTTTGCGAAAAAAAGCCTCTATGACACCACAATATTGTATTAGCCCGCCTAATGATAAAGCAATCAAGATAAGTGAAACGGAGCTCATCATTGATTGCATTCCACCTCGGTTAACGATAGAAGCAACGGTTTCATTGGCAATAGTACTTTCGTATCCATTCTGCATCACACTGAACCAGACACCGATTTCTGTCTGCTGCTGAATAATAGCGGTCACCAGAAGACCAGTGACAATGCCAACCATCAGTGTAGGAAGGATTGGGATTCGTTTGATTGAGCAAATAATAACGGCAAGTGGTGAGATCAACGTTAACCAGTGAATACTAAATCCATCCTGTAGAGCAAACTTAATCCCCTGAATCGACGATAAATCAATCGCATCGGCTTTTGGTGCGAACAAGAAAAAGACAGTAGTTATAATAAGCGCTGGAATCGTTGTGTACATCATATTACGAATATGTGTGAACAAGGATATACCTACCACTGCAGGTGCGAAATTTGTAGTATCAGATAAAGGTGACATTTTATCACCAAAACAAGCTCCACAAATAATCGCTCCAGCAGCAAGTGTTGGAGAAATCCCTGTCGTCAAAGCAATACCCATCAAAGCTACACCAATCGTGCTAACGGTGGTGAATGAGCTTCCAGTAAACATAGAGACGACAATTGTGACATATAACGCGCTTACTGCAAAGTAGTTCGGATTAATATAATCCATACCATAAAATAAAAGTGTAGGCACCGTACCACTCATCATCCATACAGCGATCAATATTCCGATTAGCATGAGAATAAGAATGGGCATTATAGCTGTTTGTATGCCTTTGATGATAGCTGCCTCAATATCTTTCCATGACACACCAAATAAACCCAATAAGACTGCTGTGCCAACTGTGGTTGCGAGAAGCGGGATATGAGGTTCTGCTTTTAATAGGAAAATAGATACAAAAAGAAATGCAAGAATAAAGGCGATGATAATCATACTTTTTGAAAAACTAAGCTGACGGTCCATAACGATAGTGCTCCTTAACATTGTGATTGGGATAAAATCCGAAGAATGCGGCGCTTCCTTACTTTTAAGCTTTTAAGCTTTTAGGCTTTTGGGCAATGAAGCACAGAGGTAATATTAACGATAAGATAGAGAAGAGTCAATGTTAAGAACATACAATGAAGGTTTTTCCATTAAAAAACAGAGGGCAAAATGCCGCTCTGCTTTATATTCATCCTATTCACTTTACAATTGCAGCTTTAAAATATCCTGCGGAGTTTCAAATTTATATTTCGCGGGAATATGCTCATGCTGCTTGCATCCCCATAAAGCTAATCCAAAATCGACACCAGCATCTCGTGCACATTCATAATCATAAATCGTGTCCCCTATGTAAATAGATGATTCAGGGTTTGCTTTTGATACTCTAATAAATTCTAGCAAGGGGTCTGGATGTGGCTTATGCTTTGCTGTATCTTCTGCGATAACGGTATATGATAAATATTTAGTTAAGCCAAATGGAGCGAAATCGTCATTTAGCTCATCTCTTGTCTTGGAAGTCACAATTCCTTGAACGATCTCTTTTGACTGTAATGAACTCATTACATCTACAATTCCGTCAAAGATGTTAATAGTATCATAGAAATCTTTCATGAAAACATTCCATCTCTCATTGCCCTCATGAATATCTTCGATCCCAAGTTGCGGTAATGAAGCTGAACCTGGAATACCTAACACAAAATTAAGCTCTGACAATTCATACTCTTTGTTGTGATCCACCTTTAACATCTTTTGCAGAGAACTCAAAACAGCAATTTCTGTATCAATTAAGGTTCCATCCACATCAAAGATTACAGTGTTATATTTACGCATAACTACCTCCTATAGGATTACAACAAATACAAGATTATTAATCGTTAAGCTTAATCTATTACTTAGAAAATAACTCTACGGCTTGCGTATCCATAATCGGATTGATATATTTCTCTAGCGTAATCGTTAGTGGTTGAGGATAATCTTTCGCTCCCTTTCCAAAAGTATAACGCATTTCATCCACGGCTGTACCATCCTTTGAAGTCATGTAGCCACCGAAGTTTCCTGCCGAAGTTGTTTTGATTGCTCTTTTATGCACATTTCCTTCCGCATCAGTAAAAGTCTCAGCAAGTCTAGTGTAGTATTTTAAATATTCGGCATCAGTAATTGTATGCCGCAACAAGATCTCTCCTTCATCTGCATAATTCTCTTGCGTTGGAGCAACAAGCTCAAGGCCGCTTCCCGGTGCTTCAATGATTTGCTGCCTATTGAGATCGACAACAATTTTCATTTTATTTTTTTCGACTGCCGAGATACCAAAGGTTTTTAATGAAACGGTGTCTGGCTGATGCTTTAGGCCGCTCTGGCTGTTCCTGAACACCAGCGTAAACTTGGTGTTGTCCGAATAGACTTCAGAATTGTCAGAGTTGACGATGTCGGGGTAAAATAATTTTTCGGTAGCACCCCCATTTGTACTAATCAGAACTGGATTAATCAATTGGAAAATTTGTTTATCATTGTTCAGATCATACTCCAAATCTGCATAGGTACTAAGCGGTGTATATTGCACTAGATTCACTTTAATCTTTTGCCCGTCAACTGTCAGCGTTTTATCCGTTTTTAGAATTCTTTCCTGTGCTTTGAGCATATCAGGATTAAGTTCGAAAGCAACATCCAGATTAGTCCGGTATTTATTACTACTGGATTGTAGCGCCTTATCTGAAGTTTCAGTGAGAATGACATTATAGTTTACTTCCTTTGGATATTTAATCGTTGGTGAAAGACTAGTGGTGTATATAAAATCCTTAGACTGGCCTGGTTGAATTCGGTTATCGCTGGCAAGCATACTTAGTGCAGCACCTTTATGTAGATTCGACTCCTGTATGCCTTCATATTGAAGCGCAAAATCCGCATGTATAACTTCTTTGTCTGTATTGTTCTGAACACTGTATAGAATATACACCTTCCTTCCATCTGTTACTGCACCAGTTACATCCACTCGGTACCCCTTGTTTTCCGCGCTCTGACCCACCGGCATCACGAGATTCTGTTCCAGAGCACTTGCAAGTGCTGGTTCTAACCTTGAAAATGAGCGATAAGCTGCAAAATCATCTGTATTTTTAGGGCTGGCGGTTTGAACTGAAGGTTGGGCCACTTCCTTGGCCGGTAATCCGATTGAAGAGTATGTAAATAATAGGGCTACGGCTGCAGCTGCAATCACTCCCAAACCTGCGGTATAAACACGGCGTTTCTCACGTTTTTTTCCTTCCATAATTCCCTTTCGCATCGCGTTATATATTTTCATTTCCTGTAAAGTTTCAGTATTCTGATTCATTTCATCAACATTTTTCTGCAAAATACGATCTTCTTTATCTGTCACTCTGTTCACCTCCCATATCACTTCAGCACATTACGAAGCTGTTTAAGTCCCTCACGTAACCAGGTTTTGATTGTACCTTCTGGTTTTTTTAGCACTTTTGCGATTTCGATTGTAGTCATGTCATTGTAATATTTAAGAAGTACCACATGCCGATATTTGGGCTTTAACCTGTTCATAGCGCGTTCCAGATCAATCCGGTCGTTGCTTTTCATTTCCTGAGTTGCAACCTCTGCCAGCTTCTCCGTAGGAATCACTCGTTTTTTTCGTCGTAGTTCATCCATACAGCAATTGATCGTAATTCGAATCAACCAAGGTGTAAATGACTGTTCATCTTTAAGCTTCTTACGTTTCATCCAGGCCCGACATGAAGCCTCTTGTACAACTTCTAACGCGTCCGCTTCTGTTCGTAGATAACTATAAGCGACGGTGTACATTTTCCGATGCTCCACATACAGGCGTTTAAAGAAAACTTCCTCATCCATACGGGCAAAATCAACCATTCTGACCTCGTCCATCGTCCTATCCACCACTCACTACACCCCCTCTTTTTTTGTCAGTGTCGGTATTAGGATAAAGTCATCGTTCTGATGTTCTTATAAGTAAGACGGAGCTGAACGTAAAAACGATTGATTTTTTTCATAAAAAAGTGCTGGCAAAGATGCCAACACTCCATTTTCATATTTATCGATCACGATTAACCATATAATTCAATAGATGTTTTAAAAAATTGATATTGCGGGGGATCTCTTTTAACGCCTCCATGGCAAGACAATAGTGCTCCCACATCTCTTTTCTAGCACCTTCTGAACCCAGAATGGAGACAAACGTTGCATTGTTATTCTCAACATCCTGCCCTGTCGGCTTACCTAGTAATTGTAAATCCCCTTCCAAGTCGAGTAAATCATCTTTAATCTGAAAAGCAATCCCCGCATGATAAGCGAATTTCTTCAAAGCTTCTATTTCTGTCTCCTTAACCTGTGCAAGAATCGCTGGCATAACTAGTGAAGCTTCGAACGCAATGCCCGTCTTATAGAAACAAATCATATTTAATTGCTCTAGCGTCAATGCTTTTCCTTTAGAATTCAAATCCATCGCTTGCCCCATGCAGGTATCTTCCGCCTTTTGAGCTGAATATTGCATTAAAGCAATTACGGATTTAGCATCGAATGTATGAAGGGATGCCTGTTCCTCAATCGACTTCTGAATTAGAAAGAGTCCTGTCAATTCCGCCGTAGCGCTATTATACACCTCATGTAGAGTTGAACGGCCTCTTCGAGTGGGGGCATTATCCTGAGAGGGCAGATCATCGAAAATTAAGGATGCAGTATGCATATATTCCAAAGACCTCAAAAGCGGCACAATTGCTGCGCTGTCTAATCCGTATTCGTTCACACCCATAACCCAAGTCAGGATAGGTCGTATTCGCTTGCCATCACCCTCTAAACTATAATTGGCTGCATCAATTAACATTTCTTTCATAGCTGGTGTCCCAACAGGTTTATTAATCGGCAATTGATTGTTGATTTCACCACGAACCTTTTGAATCGTATTGTGAAAATCCACCTTTTCCTGCTTGTTGTTTTTTAAATTCGTAAGCAGTTGATCTCTTAGTAGTTTGTCAAAAAAATCCACATCATCAGCTTTCAACACCATTTGCTGCACGAGATGATTAAATTCGGGTTGACCCGAAGCAAAGATCTGCATAATCTCTTTATACTTTTCAGTACCCACACGTTCTTTACAACGCTTCAAACCGTTAATTGCTCGATCTAGAATCACTTCACGGGTTTTGGCATCGGAGTGATATACGGAATGGATTAGATGAGAGATGACGGTCCAGTATAATTCAAAAGGGTTTATCAAATCTGAACGTTGATCACGGTATTTCAGAAAATAGGTATACGGCGTTACCGCTCCCTCTTTCATATCGTCAAACATATCCGCAAAATCATCAGCCAGTTGATTGTAAAGACCATAATAAAAAGTACGTTGATCAAATCCATCATCTGTAGGAGCACTAATAACGGATCGGACAATTAAACGGGAAGAAGAGGATTTTAAGATAATGGGGATATAAAGCTCTTCATTGGTGTATTTAGCGTTGGAGAGTTCCTTAACACGGTCCAGCTCCTGAGATTGAAAAAACACAAAGGATTGCTCGAAAAATATGTTCTGCATTTCTGGACGTTGATAGCTTTTAATATATTGGAAAGCTTCACTAAGCTCCGAATGTACGTATCGAATGAATTCCATGTTCTCTCCGGACCATTCTCCAAGCTCAGGCACAGATCTAGTAAGGATAGCGTCGCGTATCATGAGGGAATATTGCTCTTTTTCTTGAAGCGTTAAGACACTGGAATCGAGAAGATCATCAATAAAAGGGTAAGTCAGCCCATAAGAATAACCAAGTCTAATGGCTTCACTAAGCTTCTTAGAACGTTCCAAAGGTGGGGTACTCTCCCCCATTTCCTCCATTACATGCAGAATGACCCCGATAATGATCTTAATTAACTTACGCTGCGCTTGTTCGGCATTCATTTCCTGCGGAATATGGGTTGATACGTTCTTTAGCTTGTCGATCACCCAGATGGTGGCGGTCTCGACGCCTTCTTTTTGCGCCCAGCGATATACTCCTGCCAAGCTCATAAATTCTGATTGTTCTCTTATCATTGTTGAACCGTCTGGGATCAATTGAGATCTAATGTCAGCAACCATTCGCTTAATCCTGTTTTGTGTGTCAGGAGAATCCAAGGCTTTGCCCAGATCTCTCATATATAAATAGGAAACGCTGCGATCTAAATAATCATCCAATTTACCGGAAAGATTCAGCCACCCTATATACTTATGATAATCCTGAGAATCAGGTTTCCTCTTCCCTCTAGAGAAAAAGGACAACCATGAGCGGTGATGAATATGATGTTTTTTCCATAATTGAATATCTTCAGTCAGAGTAGATACATACGTTTTTTCTTTGAACTGCATATGCAGTGAAACAAAATACTGAGCCGCCCTCTGCTCGGCTAGCGAATAGGCTGAATCGGCATGATCGGTTAAATTTACATTCATAGGTGGATTACCTCAACTTCTCTTTTGGTTAATTGTCGGTCATGTTCATATCTTATACGGGGAAGTGTCTTTATGGTTACGAATTCTTCGCCATACGTTTCCCAATAAAGTCAAAGATCAGACCCGCTGTCCTTTTTATAAGACCCAATGAAACAGGATAATAATAACCAGACTCAAACCAGCCTTGTTCTTTGTAATACCGGTAATCCCTGGAATGATCATCAAGCATTGTTTTTATACTTGTACGTGACATTCGAAACAGCATTAACCTGAAAAATGAAGGAACCGGAGTCTTAGGTGACATGAGGTCCTTATAGAATCTTTCGGAGGCTTTCTTAATTTCTCTCGTCATTTTTTTCTGCGCAACTTCTGTTCTTGGTTCCAAAGTAGTCAAGACACAGCCTTTTGTGACTTGAAATCCGAAATTCTCGCCCATATTACTAAGATATTTTTCAATTTTGTTGCCTCCAAAGATCCCCTGATTGACAATAGCCGTGAAGGTTTTTCCGAAGAAACGAGGTCTATGAAATACAAAGGCAAGCCGATCCAAGAGGTTCTTCATCGGTGCCGATACATGAAATGCATAATTAGGGGTAGCGAAAATAACCCCGTCAGAATGAATCATTTTCTCCATCAATACATCACGATCATCCTTTAGTGGACAATACTCCTCACCTTTATTGAAACATATCTTACAGCCCCGGCAATATTCAAGCCGATAATCTTTTAAAAAGACATACTCAAATTCAATATCACCATATGCTTTTAAATTATTGCCAAATTCACAAACCGCTTCAAAGGTCGCATGCTTTTGCTGATTCCCAATAAATGCAGTAACTTTTTTCATTTGGAGTCCTCCATATATCGCATATTTTGAATAATCCCGATAAATATGAATGAATTTATTTTTGTTCATTCATATTGTAGCACCTTGATTCCCTTTATGCGATAAAATTCCATTTGAGAATGCAAAAAAAGAAGCCCTACTTAATTAGGCTTCTGTTAACTTCCCACTATATCTTTTTAGCGTAATTATGTGTAACAAAATCAACTAGCAGATTCACACTGCTCTCCATATTGTAAATCTCTGTGTCAACTGTCAATTCGGCATGTTTAGGGGGTTCATAAATAGCATCAATACCTGTAAACTCACGAATTTCACCTTTTCTAGCTTTCTTATACAACCCTTTAGGATCACGTTGTTCGCAGGTTTCTAATGAACATTGCACATAAATCTCTGCAAACTCGCCAGACTGAAAACGATATCTAATCGCTTCTCTAGCAGCTGAAGAAGGTGAAATCATCGGGACAAGCACTATAAAGCCAAGGTCCAAAAACATAGACGCTACTTCGGCCGCGCGCCGCATATTTTCTTTACGATCCTCTTCTGAAAAACCTAAATCGATATTTAAACCTTTTCTTAGCTGGTCGCCGTCGATCACAGCACATCTTATGCCTTGCTTAAACAATTCTTTTTCAGCTTGTTGTGCTAGTGTACTTTTTCCTGAACCTGATAATCCTGTGAACCAAAACACGCCCGCTTTATGACCGTTCAACAGCTCCCAATCTTTTCTATTCATTCTATGACGCCCCTTTCTATATGATTAATATTATACTAGTTTACCGCAGTCTTGAGAGAAATTGCTGATCCTAATTCCTTCTGTATATACGCTATATCAGTCAGCTGCTCAATATGGTAAACTCCACCTGGGGGTGGTGAATCATATAGATGTTTTGCTACTGCCGCTGTTACTTTTGCCGTAATGATAGATTGATTCTTTCCTTGTAATAAAAAATCCGCATGAAGTAATTTACCTTCTAAATTTCTTCCACTTGCCTCAACCTTAATAGCGAACCCATCATCCCCCAAATGCAGCCGCCCCATAGCACGAACAATTAAATTCTTCAGCCAGCCTATTTGCAGTAAGCGAACGGCTCCTGTTTTTTTCGTTATTGCCAGTATTTTAGTAACCATAGCTGAATCAAGACAAAATCGTGTGGAGATAGACGATGCTTTCAGTGTTCTGCTCAGTGTCTGTTGATCTGAGAATGGAAAACGGTAAGCATATCGATTACCCATCTTATCACCAAAATGATATAACCTTCTGTCTGTAAAGCTCTCCACCTCAACCTGGCGATTACCCTGCTTCACTTCGAACTTAGCTGCTAAACTGTCGACTGTCCATTCTAGCGCCGCTTTGCCATGAGAATCACCTAGTCCGAGCATAATTGCAATTTCTATCTCCTCGATCTGATCCATCTGCCGCTCTGCTTCAAGGGCCAGGAGATTAGTGATGCCGGGAGCAAGTCCTACACTTAAGACAGCACTTGACCCATTATCTTCAGCCTCTCTCTTGTATTTCTCAATTTCATTCAAAAACAAACCGTTCGCAGATACATCCACATAATGAATACCGCTTCGAAACACAGCTCTTACAAAATCTGTATCCGTTTGATCTAAGCACATAATGATTAATTTAACTCGTTCTAACTTATCAGTAGGTAAAGGTTTATTAATATCCACCTGCATCGGCTTAATTTTCCCATCAGTTGCTTGACTGAATTGCTTTGCTTTTACAAGGCTTCGCCCTGCAGCATATACCTTTCCAGGATATTTTTTCTCTAAGATTTCACAAATGGTACGCCCTACATGGCCATATCCACCGACGACTACAATATCTTCTTTTCTCTGCATTTTATCACCGCATCCTATATAATAGAAATAATTAAGAACCATTCTCAATTATACGGATATGGTTTACATTCACTATCCCATAAATGTGGGATACCTGTTTTTATACTCCATGACTAGAGGGCTTACCTATGAAAACCATAAGACAACTTAATCATATTAAACAACAAATCATAAGGTTCGGTGCTGTTTCTGATTCTTCACATAGCTACCGTACTTCATTACTGTCGATTTTACGCGATGCTGTACCCTTTGATGCTGCCTGCTGTACCCATGTTGATCCACGTACACTACTCTCGACAGGTGCAGTTACAGAAGATAACGTGGAATCCATTCACCATCACTTGTTCCAGATCGAATACGGTGAAGACGATATTAATCCCTATGAGCAAATGGTTCATAGTAAAGTGCACGTAGCTACTTTATATGAAGCAACCGAAGGGCAGCCAGATTTGAGTGCTCGCTATCAAAAGGTACTATCTCCGGCAGGATTTGAGGATGAATTACGCGCTGTACTTGTTCATGGAGATGCGTGTTGGGGGTATCTGACACTTTACAGAAAGTCGGGTCAGCCTGTATTTTCGCGGGAGGATTGTGAGTGGATAGCCTTAATGCTTCCTGAGATTGCCGCAAGAATGCGGGCTTTCAGTCTTGAGTTGCCTGAGAGAAATCAGACTTGGCTGGAAGAAGATTACGGTTCCGGAATTGCTGTCCTTTCTGATCAACTAGTGCTCCTCTCCTCCAATCCTACAGCAGACCGCTGGTTAGAGAAACTTCGTTCATTAGAAAAAATTGATCACCATATCCTGCCACGTCCAATTCGGGCGGTGAGCACACAAGCAATCAATAGTCCCTCTGAATCTTCGGGGATGGCTAAGTCCTGTATCCGGATGTCAGAAGGACCTTATCTAGTGATCCGGGCTAGCCGGCTTCATGCATACGACGGTCAGACGCAAATCGCTATTTCATTCGAGCCTGCACGTCCAGCAGATATGCTTCCTATCATTGCAGAAGCGTATGATCTGACGAAACGGGAACAGCATTTACTTGAAGGAGTAATTCGTGGATTATCTACTAAAGAATTGGCTGCTGAGTTACATATTTCTGCTTACACGGTTCAGGATCATTTAAAATCCATTTTCGCTAAAGCAGGTGTCAGCAGCCGTAGAGAGCTTATCTGGCATTTACATTCTCGATATAGCATTTCAGAGAAATAGGATCGCCGAGCTTCTTATCAAAAAAGCCCAAGCCTTTATTAACAAAGGACTTAGGCTTTTATTTTATCTTTTATTTCCTTAATGCGATGCCGTAAATTCTTCCAGCTCAGAAGCAGGATCAAACTTCTCCCTGCTCATCACAAATGCTGCCATTAGAGCTATAACTGATGGAATAATCGCCCAAGCAAAGGTATGAACAAGAGAAGAAGATAATCCTTCGGTGATTTTATCAAGAACCTCAGAGGGAATTTTGGCCCGTGTGTCGGGAGTCAAAATTGTACTTGGATCACTTAGATTAACACCTTCTGGTGCCGCGCCTCCTTTACTGAACATGGAAGTTAATTTATTCGAAAAAATGTGACTTTGAATAATACCAAATACCGTAATACCAAGTGTCATTCCCAGCTCCCGTGTGAAGCTAAGTGTCGAACTTGCAGAACCCCGTTGTCTTGCTGTAAATCCATGAATCGCTGCATTGCTTAGAACAGAAAATGATGAACCTATGCCAAGACCCACCAGAAACATAAAAATAGTGACCATAAACCGGGAGGAGTCTGGTGTTAGTGTGGTAAGCAGAGCAATACCTGCAACAAGGAGTACTAACGTAGAAATCATGATCGTGCGATAATTAAATTTAGAGAGCAAGAATCCTCCGCCAGCAGCAGTGATAACAGAACCAATCATCATCGGAAGTAGAACAAGCCCCGAATTTGTGGCAGACCCGCCAAGAACCCCTTGAATATAAATTGGAATGTACACCGAGGCTGTAATAAATGCCGCTCCGCTAAATATCGCCATAACATTACTCGTAGAATAGAGACGATTCTTGAACATGCCAAAGGTAATGATTGGCTCTTCTGCACGACGTTCAATAAAAATAAAACCAATTAAAAACACAACAAAAGCCATAAATAATCCCAGAATCATTGTCGAGTCCCAAGCATATTTCTTACCCCCGAGCTCAATCGCAAACATGAGACAAAGGATTGAAGCTACAAGTGTAAAAGCCCCAAGATAATCAATTTTCTCTTTGGAATGCTCAACAGATTCTTTGTAGAAGAAAGCGATCATAAAGAATGCAATAACACCAATGGGTAAATTGATATAAAAGACCCAAGACCAATGAATATAATCCGCTATATAAGCGCCAATAAGAGGACCAAAAATACTGGAAATACCATAGGCAGCACCGAATAACCCCCCGATTTTCCCCCGTTTTTCTGGGGCCACTACATCGAACATAATCGTGAATGCAATAGGAACGAGTGCCCCTCCACCAATACCCTGAATTGCCCGATAAATACTAAGCTGGACAATAGAATTTGCCGTACCACATAAAGCTGAACCAATCATAAAGACAATAATACCGAAAATAAAAAATCGCTTACGTCCATACATATCCGATAATTTACCGAAAATCGGCATACCCGCCATCTCAGCTATCATATAAGCGGACGTAACCCACATCAATTTGTCAAAACCGCCAAGGTCACCTACAATGGTTCCCATTGCGGTTGCAAGTATAGTATTATCCATTGATGCCATAAGGGTGGCCAACAATAGAGCTACTATAATAACCCCAACTTTATTTTTCTTTTCCATGCTCCTTTTTCTCCTCCACTTTTCCCAAATGTTTAGTTCTACTCTAATTGTTAAAGGATTGTGCACAGGCTTCATTCCAAACCACGTGATGTTATATCCTTTGCAAATTAGTGAATAATTCGATAAAATCAAGACAATTAATTAGATGTTCATCAAGCATCTTGTTTATTAATTATCTTGACTATCAAGATATAAACATTTTAAAAGGAGGGTCCTCTTTTGTCAAGAGATCGACACAATCAAGTTACAATTCAGCAGGAAGACTTAACTTTACGCATGCGGGGCCTAGGCAGCCGAACGGTTTTGTATCAGCAAAAAGTAGCAACTTCTTTGGGGTTATACAATAACGATTTTCTATCTATAGATATCCTTCAGGAAAAAGGTCCTATCACCGCCGGCGAGCTATCCAAATTAACTGGACTTACTACAGGCAGCATTACCACATTAGTTGATCGACTTGAAAAAAACGGCTTTGTTCGCAGAGAACATGACCCAAATGACCGTCGTAAGGTGATCATTGTCCCTTTATATGAGAATAACGAGGTTGGAAATGCCTACCTTCCTTTGCACACTAAGATGGTTAAACTGGCGTCTTCCTTTACTGAGCAGGAGCTTGAGTTGATAACAACATTTTTAGGCAAAGCAAGTACCATCCTGGAAGAGCAGATTCATTATCTCAGCACTACAACTAGTAACTAAAACTGTATAATCATCAAAAAAGGACGATATCCCATGAAGTCAAATGACTTTGAGATATCGTCCTTTTAATATAAGTATGGATCAAAGAGAAGCTGAAGCTTGAGCAACTAAAGAGACCAACTGTGCAGAATCAAATGTGTCTCCTTTTCGAAGCTTTAAGGTTTTCCTTTCAGGTGGTCCCTCAAATGCTCCCTCTGGAAGCGTTAGCTCGGTTGTATTAAAGATTACAAAGCTGACTGCGTCTTTTGATGTCGAGATGGCCGCAGCGTATTTTCCATTTTTCAAAAAATGAGGTTTCTTATACTGAATACGTTCCTGCACATCCGGTATAGCCTGATGAACAACCTCACGTAGTGAGGTGGACAACTCCACCTGCCATGATTCTTTTAGCGCTTCAATAAAATCGATTACTTCCTGATTCATTTTTCATCTCTCCCTTTAAGTAATTAAATGGTTTGCCTGAATAAGCGCAGTAAGTTGTTTAACAAAATCAGGAGGTCCTTTGAGATCCGACGCATCTGCTATGACGAACATAAGATGATGAAATCAACACATCTGCAAAAGAATTTCAAAAATTTAATAGTTTAAATTCCCCATATATTAATTTCTTGTTCATGTAGTCATTATCCTTCTGGCAAATTAGAGATATCCAGCTCGTTACAAGCTAAAAAGGGAAAAGCTCCTAAGAGCTTCTCCCTTAACCTCGTACATAAAATTAATGAATCGTTAGATTAAAACCGCTCTGAATATAATTCAGATTCGGATAAGCAATGTTGGAAGTTGTCAGGTTATTAAAGGTTGCCGCACCATTGCCTGTATAGGTGTAAATAGCTGCACCTTTATGTGGACCTGAGAACCGTGAAGTTGTTATTCCATCAAGTCCTGTACCGTTAATATTGATGTTGTTGAACACGATGTTCTCGAATCCACCACCATATCCAAATTGAATCGCATCACGCTGGGTATTAATGATGTCTATGTTGTTAAATGTAACGTTCTTGATAGCATCATTTGATGCTTCAAGATCAATTGCGCCACGTTCACCCCCATAAAGATCTTTACTCGTGCCACTGTTAATAATGGTTGTATCTGAGAAAACTACACCCGTATTATTCTGGAAATGATAACCTGGAAAAACGGTATTCATACGTATGCCGGAACCACCAACTGTATCAATGATATAGTTATGATCAGCCTTATGACCACTTCCTCCAAAGAAAGCAATCGCTGCCGCACGCCAGTTATTCTCAATGGTGTTATACGAGAAGGTATTATTCACACCAGCAGGTGCACCATTTGTGTTACTGGTCCATACTGCAAGACCATCGTCACCATTATTTCGCACACTGCTATTGCGTACAATTGAATTGCTAGTACCTTGCGAGAAGTTGATGCCGTCTGCAAGATTGTTCCGAATCCGACTGTTTTCAACTACCAGCCCGTTAGCATAAATCGCAGGTGTATGAGCGTAGTCGCCTACCCACATTCCGCATTCAAAATGCTCTACCCAGACATCATGGATAATAGAGTTGGTTCCAAAGTTATCCATAAAACCTTTGTAAATTGCATTTTGCCCATAACGTGAGCGCAAATTAGAATTCATATATACATTACTGAAATCTAGCCTACCTGAAATACGGAGTGAAATACCACCGCCCGCAGCATTAGGATTGGTGAACTGAATATTGGTGTGCCAGAGACCAGCACCAGTAATAGTGAGGTTATTGATCATATTACTAGCAGAACCAATCTCCCACATACTGCTAAGATTAAAGGTTCCTGCTGGAATATAAATAGACTTTCCGCTTGCCACGGCTGCATTTACAGTAGCTTTAAAAGCTGCCAGATCATCTTGTCCGTCGTTTGCCACAGCACCGTAATCTGTTACAGATACGGAGTTAGCTGGGCGGGCAATTGCTGTTGGAACAGATTCAATTTCAATGAAATCCACACCATATTCCAAGCTATCTCCATTGTTCTTCTGGATTCGAATCTTGTCCCCAGGTTGGAGGGGTGTATCCATCTTCCAGTGAACTTCATCAAAACGGAATAGTGGACGTCCTGCACTAGGTGTATCGCCAGGCATATCACCTGAGAAATACTGCCAGCTGTAGTATGAGGTTAAGGAAACTGTTTTTACTTTCGCTCCATTCACATACACATCCAGTGAACCATTCAATCCCATCCCATCTGCAGAGTCAGGCATTGTAAATCTCATCGTTACACCTGCGCCGCCTTGACCCTGTCTGACCGTCCACTCTAAGTTCGAACCATTCGAAGGAAGAGCTATATAACGCTGGCCAGAAGCTTCAGAAGCGATTAATGCTTGATCAAAGGTTGGCGCCGATTTCAATGTCGCGCCACCCCCGAGAGTAGCATCCTCGGTATCATATCGACTATACGGCATGCTTGCACCACGCGCAGCATAGACAACGAGATTAGAAACACTTACATTATTCGCTTGCTTGGCAGCTATCTCAGTAGCATCCACTTCAACAGTAGTGGTGACTGTGTAGTTACCATTAATCGCTGTCCAAGTCCCTGGAATCGCAACATTAACTGATGCCCCCGCTGCTAAGGCACCGTTATAAGATCCATTAAAGGTTTGAATAGTGGAACCCGCAGAGTTTTTAAGAACAACGCTTAGACCATGTGAACCACTTGCAGTGGTGATGGTTCCTTGATTCTTAAGATTTACATTGAACGTTACATTGTTATTAGCAACAGGATTACTTGGCGTCCATGTAACAGTTCCCACTAAGTCAGAGCTGGACACTGGAGCGATAATAAGTGAGGCTGGGTTCGTGTAGCTGTTATTCGCTTCATTTTGTTCGATAACTAGGTTGTCTTCATCAACTTTGGCACTAACTGAATACGTTGCGGCAGGCTTAACTCCTGCGGTAAGTGTCATCGATGCTGTTGTCGATGCTCCAGTTGCTAGTACACCTACCGGAGCTGAGCCTACAAGCTCATTATTCAAATAGAAATTAACAGTAGTAGCTGATGAGTTGGCATTGCCGATATTCTTTACGATTGCATTCAGCGTAATCGCATTAGACTCAACCGGATTCGTTGGTGACCAGGACATGCCAGCAATCACCAAATCCGGATTCGGAGCTGGAGTACCGTACACTTCAAATTCGGCGATCTGTCCAGCTGGAGCACCCGAGTTGGCAGTAATATTAAGCTGTAGACGTTTGACAGTTGCGGTAACAGGAATGGTTACTGTATTTCCTGAAGCTGGATTAAACGAATACGATTGTGCTGACACCAGATTCCCAAATGTCGTTGTGTTTTGATTGTGACCGAGCACTTGAATCGTTTGGGTACGTGCTCCCCATGCAGCGGTTGGATTTAACTTTAGAACGATTGAGGAAACATTGTAGTTTGACCCCAGGTCAAGTATCAATGAACTAGGATTACTGCCACCTTCCCAGTATGTGTTGGTGTTGTTGTCATTAGCATTTGCTGCCACAAATGATTGCGTATTAGAGGATGCGGTAATCGATTTGCCAACCGCGATATTACTGCCCGCAACAGGCGTAGCCGTTGGCGTTGCTGTCGGTATGGCTGTTGGCGTTGGTGTGACAGTTGGCGTTGGTGTGGCTGTTGGCGTTGGTATGGCTGTCGGTGTGGCTGTTGGCGTTGGCGTTGCTGTCGGTATGGCTGTTGGCGTTGGTGTGACAGTTGGCGTTGGTGTGGCTGTTGGACTTGGTGTGGCTGTCGGTGTGGCTGTTGGCGTCGGTGTTGGTGTGCTAGCTCCATAAATTTCGAATTCAGATACTTGCGCTGCCGGCCAACCCGTATTGCCTGTTACATTCAGGCGTACATAACGAGTGCTGGTTGCTGAAAAATCAATCTTAACGGTGTTCCCTCCTGCTGAAGGATTGAACACATAATCAGCTGAACCAACAATGTCAGTGAATGTAGATCCATTTGTGCTGCCTTGAACGGCGAGTGTTTGCGTACGCGTCTCCCAGCCCGTTGGCAGCTTCAATACGATTTGGTCAATACTTGTCTCTGTACCGAGATCAACTTGGATCCATTGCGGAAATGCATTATTGCTGCTTTCCCAATACGTCTCTTGATTGCTGTCTTTCACATTGTTTGGACTGTACGTTTGTGATTGACCGCTAGCCGTTACAGTTTTGCCCAGCGTCAAATTCGCGCCACCAGAGGCACTAACAAATGTGAACGGACCCGCTGCCAGGTATAAACTTGAAATCAACAGGGTTACTACAAGCGACCATACGACATACTTGTTGCGCATTATAATCCTCCTCTTAATGTAGATTATCACTAACGTGTCACCCTATCTGAGTGCTCAAATGATAGCGTTTACATTCAAATTCATCTCAGAGCACATTAAATAACAACCGATCCTCCTTTCAATGTGAGACACTTTCATTATAGAGAAAGAACAGTTCAAGCTATAAGATGTAATTCTACGGAAAAGATATGTGATACCAATATCGCCAAACTACCCTAAATATGGAATCTATCAACATCACGCCAATCAAATATAGGCCTGATTTCTCAGGCCCTTGTTTTTTATAAAGATTAGCTTGTGGTTTTAAGTTCTTTTTCATCAGCTGAATCTGGAGAGTTTAATAAAACTACACCTCCAACTATTAATACTATGCCTGCAAGTGTAAGCACACTAAATGGATCCCCCCATATTACTATGCCAACGATAGCGGTTAGAACTGTACCTACACCTGCCCAAATCGCATAAGCTAAGCTTAAAGGTAAAACTCTGAGACTTATAGACAAACTATAAAATGCGATTATAAAACCAATAATAACACCTATAGTAGGCAATATTTGTGTGAACCCTTCTGACATTTTCAGCATAGTTGTACCTATTACTTCGCTTATAATAGCTACCCCTAGTACCAAAAAACCCTTATTCTTGTTCATAATAATTCCTCCAAGCTCTAATGAGATCCACCAGAAAGTTTCATAATGACTACTCCACCAATGATAAGAATCAGACCGAGTAATTTCTTCAGATTGAATTTTTCTTTATAAATGATTACTCCTATTAACGCAGTTAAAGCCGTACCTACCCCCGACCAAATAGCATAAGCCGTCCCTAGAGGAATCGTTGAAAGCGCTAAAGAAAGACAATAAAAGGCTGAACCCATGCCGAGTACGACTCCTATTGAAGGTAAAATCTTTTTAAACCCGTTAGAAACCTTAAGCATGGAGCTACCAAATACCTCGCAGATAATCGCTGTTGCCAGTAACAGATATGAATTCAACAATAGCCCCTCCTTACTCCGTCATGTTTATTAATTCTTGAATCACTTTACTGCGTAACTCCTTATCTAAAACTCCTAATCCGAACATTTCTGAATACCATAAACCGTCCGCTGCCAGCCTGACAATCGTTGAACGTACAGGATCTATTCCATCGTTCTCTATATTGTTTTGCCATACTGAGTATTGATCTTGAAATTTCTTAAGGATATCCGGATTCGTAAAAAGAGCAGCCGAAAGCGCTGTGCTAATCTCCTGCTCTTCCTTAAGATCGTCGTCAATCGCCTGAACAAACGCTCGTCCCCACTTCCCCGTTTCTCTAGATGCATTCGCTACTCTTTCTTGAACATTACTGAAAAAATCGCTTGTTAACTCTTCCACCATACTTTTTATTAAAGCTTCCTTATTCGGAAAATGGTGCAGCAGTCCACCTTTACTGACCCCGGCTTCTTTGGCAACAGCTTCAAGCGTAAGCTTCTCCACCCCATTATTTTTAACAACAATAGAAGCTGCTAATAAAATACTACTTCGTTTTGAATTACTGTTCACGATAATCACCTCTGTTATTTACTATACCGTCTGGACGGTTTTATTGTCAAATAAAAAATCATTATCTTAGAGCAAAAAAAGCCTGGTAATCCAGGCCTCCAACATTTTTAAATCAATTACATTAAATTTTTAATATACCAAGCATCACAAGCAAAATGCTCCGACCCAGCAAGTGGTTTTTCTAAAAGCTCAAATCCATTTTTTGTGTAGAAACGGTTGGCTGCGTGCATGTTTTGCAGTGTCTCCAAATAACATTGGTTGTAATGAAGCTTGGCAAAGTCCAGCGCTGTATTTAAAAGTTCGTTGGCTATCCCGTTACCTCTAATCGACTGAGATAAATACATTTTTTGCAACTCACATATCTTGTCATCATTCCCGAAAGGAGCAATTCCACAACCTCCCAATACTTCCCCTCCCTCTTCAACAACCCAATAAGCCCGATTCTCACTATGATTATAATAATCTGATAAATGATGCAGGCTGTCATCCTCCCAGGCGAGACCCGCGCGATTCCCGCCAAACTCAATTAGGCAGTCCCTGATGACCTTTTCAATGGAGCTATTATCTTTCATTTGTAATAGTCGGATATTCATGAGTAACGTTCTCCTATCTTTCGATTAGCTTTCTTCAGTTATTATATTGTATCAGCCTTCAGAATGGATAATTATAATGGGAATCAAACATAATATAGAGAAATTTATTTAGGAGGGGCTTCAATGAAAATGGCAGCTAAGCAGCTCTCGATTGCAGCATTAGGCGGGGTTCATGAAATCGGTAAAAATATGTATATCCTGCAATACGCAGATGACATTGTCGTTATTGATTGCGGCTCTAAATTTCCAGATGAAAGTCTTTTAGGAATTGACCTAATTATTCCTGATGTTTCGTATTTATTAAATAATATTGATAAGGTACAAGCATTGGTGGTTACTCATGGACATGAGGATCATATCGGTGGGATTCCTTACCTGCTTAAACAGTTGAATATCCCGATATATGCTTCCCGTTTAACCCTAGGATTAATCGAAAATAAACTTAGGGAACATGGGATTTTACGACAAACGAAACTCAATTGTATTGATTCAGAATCTACTTTAACCCTGGGTGCCATTACTACAACATTTTTTAATACAAATCATAGCATTCCAGATTGCCTTGGCGTAGTATTCGATACACCTGAAGGTACCGTAGTTCATACGGGAGACTTCAAATTTGACATGACGCCCGTCAACAAGCAGTATCCAGATATACATAAAATGGCCGATATCGGTAAAAAGGGTGTAAAGATCCTGCTTTCAGAAAGCACCAATGCTGAGCGCCCTGGCTTCACCCCTTCTGAGAAGCTTGTTGGCGCTCACATAGAAGAAGCCTTTTTAAAAGCAGAACGTAGAATTTTTATTTCTACCTTCGCCTCAAATGTACATCGTCTACAGCAGATCATTGATGCTTCTCATTTAACTGAACGTAAATTGACCTTACTCGGCAGAAGTATGGTTAATGTAGTCGGAGTAGCCCAAGAGCTCGGTTACTTAAACATTCCGGACAATATGCTGATCGAACCTGCAGAAGCTGCTAAGCTTCCTCCGGCTCAGGTAACTGTTTTATGTACAGGCAGTCAAGGAGAGCCCATGGCCGCCCTCTCACGCTTAGCGAACTCAAGCCATCGATTGATGGAGATCCAGGCTGGGGACACGGTTCTGCTCGCAGCCAATCCCATCCCAGGAAATGAAAGAAATGTTTCAAGGATTGTCGATAATTTATATATGCTGGGTGCTAAAGTCATCTATGGTTCACGCAGTGAGCTTCACGTCTCAGGGCATGGTAGCCAAGAGGAACTTAAGCTAATGCTGACTCTAATGAAACCTGAATACTTTATTCCGATCCATGGTGAATACCGCATGCTGCATCATCACAGCTTGTTAGCGGAGGCGGTAGGCGTCAAACCAGAAAATATCTTTATTCTAAAAAATGGGGACATCGTCGAGTCATCGTCTGGTGTTGTCCGCCAATCCGGTCGAGTGACTGCTGGGCAAATTCTAGTGGATGGCCTTGGGATCGGTGATATTGGAAATGTTGTGCTTCGCGATCGTCGCCAGCTGTCAGCAGACGGCATACTGATTACGGTGATTACACTGAGCCAAACCGATGGACGTCTATTAAATGAGCCGGACACCATTTCCAGGGGATTCGTTTATGTCCGTAACTCCGATAATTTAATGGACGAGATCAACCAGCATGTAACATCGACCCTTAAAAAGATGAACGAAACTGATCTCGGCCAATGGAATATCATCAAGCAGACCATCAAAGAATCATTAAGTAAGTTCCTATACGAGAAAACGAAACGGCGTCCAATGATCCTTCCAATCATCATTGAGGTTTAATGTAGGAATGCATCCAAATAGATATTGGCGGATTCTCACTCCATTATGAGTAAGAATTCGCCTTTTTGTGTTTTATAGTTTTAATACTCTTCTTTTATATATTCTGCTGATAGTATTAGATTCAGGTGCAAATTTCTACATACTGAAGTACAACTAAGCAAGAATTATCAAAATCCCTTTAAATAGATGAGGTATATTAAGACCAGAACAAGGAGGTGATCAGGCTGTATTACAAGATGATTCACAATAGTATTGAATTTATTGAGAACCATTTGGAAGAAGAAGAATTGAATCTGGACAGAATTGCGAAAGAGGCTGGATTCTCCAAATATCATTTCCATCGGCTCTTTCAGAAATATGTCGGCAAAAGTGTAGCTGAATACATTCGTTCCCGTAGGTTGAGTTCTGCTGCCCAACTGCTGCTCTATTCCGAAGAACGCATTCTAGATATTGCACTTCTTTATGGTTTTGATAGTCAAGAGGCTTTTACAAGAGCTTTTAAAGGACATTATGTTCTCCCCCCAGCCCAATACAGGTCACAGATAAAACTATTGATTCAGGAAAGAGAGGAATTTACCATGTCCGAAATTAAAGGTTGGTTCATCACCGGAACATCTCCCAGCAAATATAAGGCATCATTAGATATGCAGATTTACCATAAGGGAAGGAACTCTGTATCACTGGAATGCGCAGAAACTGAACCACTCGAAGGGAACGAATTCGGTACTCTAATGCAGCAGTTTGACGCAAAAAATTATCTTGGGAAACGGATGCGGTTTGCCGGCTTTATCCGGACCGAAGAAGTAAGCGACTGGTGCGGCTTATGGATGCGTATTGATGACAAGCTCCAGAATATGCTGGGTTTTGACAACATGCAGTACAGAAGTATTAAAGGAACTGCTTCCTGGAATTTTTACGCTTGTGTGCTGGATATCCCGGCAGAGGCGGATTGTATCAACATAGGTATTCTCCTATCCGGATCCGGAAAGATTTGGCTGGATGACTGCACCTTTGAAGAAGTAGGCCTGGACGTTCCCGTCACTGATTCCCGTGCACGGACAGAAGAATTTCCGACGGAACCGCAGAATCTGAAGTTTGAAGCCTAAAGTTTGCTTACCGGCGGAAAGTTTTGAGGAGTGATCTATTGTTTGTGTTAATTATGGAAATCATGAAGACGGCCATTCAATTTTTGACGGATTTGTTATCTGGGAATCTGCCAAAATACTTTTACCTCTGGTGTGGTCTATTTATGCTATTTGTAATCATCTACGCCTATCTTGAGGTACGGATGAAATATAAATCAGTCGATTTTATAAAAGGCATCTGCATTGAAAGTGTCTCCCATCTTGCAGGCTGGATCATCGGTATCCTAGTAACCTTGTGTAGTTACATTATCCATCCTCAGTGGTGTTTTTGCGTTACTGTTCAAGATTTCTCAGAGAGATGGAATCATTGCCTCAGACGCCAATTTTAATCGTCACAGTTAATGCAGATGGTGCCTCGGGATAAAAAAACAGGATACCCTTCGGAGAATCGAAGTAAGGTATCCTATTTAAGATTCGTTAATTGAACTCGTATAATTAGAATACTTTCGTCGTCCAATCTTCGCAATTCCAGATATCTGTTACGATGTCCTGATAAAAATCGGGTTCGTGAGAAATCATAAGAATGCTTCCTTTGTATGCTTTTAGAGCGCGTTTCAGTTCATCTTTGGCATCGATATCCAAGTGGTTTGTCGGCTCATCTAATACGAGAATATTGGTTTCGCTATTAATGAGCTTACATAGACGCACTTTGGCTTTTTCCCCACCACTTAGAACAGCAATCTTACTCTCAATATGCTTCGTAGTTAATCCGCATTTAGCAAGGGCAGCACGTACTTCGAATTGTGACAGAGACGGGAACGTGTCCCAGATTTCCTCAATACAAGTCTTGTAATTGCCTTCCTTCATCTCTTGCTCAAAATAGCCAATCTCCTGATGGTATCCACGTTCTACCGAACCGGACAATGCAGAGATTTCACCTAAAATGCTGCGCAGCAAAGTTGTTTTACCAATTCCGTTTGCCCCAACCAACGCGATCTTCTGTCCACGCTCCATCAGCAAATTAAGCGGTCTGGACAATGGAGAATCGTAGCCGATAACCAATTCTTTTGCTTCGAAAATCATCTTGCCCGCAGTTTTACCTTCTTTAAAGTTAAACTGTGGTTTCGGTTTCTCCTTGGCAATCTCGATGATCTCCATCTTGTCGAGCTTCTTCTGTCTGGACATTGCCATATTACGGGTTGCCACGCTGGCTTTATTACGAGCTACGAAATCCTTCAGCTCTGCTATTTCTTGCTTTTGACGATTATAAGCAGATTCAAGCTGTTGTTTTCTCATTTCGTAGACTTGTTGGAATTGCTCATAATCACCCACATAGCGGGTCAGCTTTTGATTTTCCATATGGTAGATCAGGTTAATAACGCTGTTCAAGAATGGCATATCGTGAGAGATCAGAATAAAGGCATTATCATACTCTTGAAGATAACGTCTCAGCCACTCAATATGCTGCTCATCCAGATAGTTGGTAGGCTCATCGAGGAGCAAAATATCTGGTTTTTCAAGCAATAGCTTCGCAAGCAAGATTTTGGTACGTTGACCACCACTAAGATCGGCTACATCACGATCCAATCCAATGTCAGTGATCCCTAGTCCACGCGCAGTTTCTTGTACTTTCGCATCAATCATGTAAAAATCTTGATTTGTAAGTGTATCTTGGATGGTACCTACTTCTTCAAGCAGCTTTTCCAGCTCTTCAGGTGAAACGTCACCCATTCTGCCGTACATATCATTCATCTCTTGCTCCAGATCAAACAGGTATTGAAAGGCACTTCTGAGTACGTCTTGAATCGTCATTCCTTTGGTTAACACAGCATGCTGATCGAGGTAGCCAACACGCACCCGCTTGGACCATTCGACTTTACCCTCATCAGGTTGCAGTTTGCCTGTAACAATATTCATAAAAGTGGATTTTCCTTCGCCGTTAGCGCCGAATAATCCGATATGCTCGCCTTTTAGGAGACGGAATGAAACATCCTTAAAAATCGCACGATCCCCAAAGCCATGACTTAATCCTTCAACATTTAATATGCTCATTTATGGACACCTTTTTCTTATTTTTCTCGCTATATTATAAGCAGGATTAACTAAAAACTCAATGGAGAAGCAAAAAATTATCATTTTTCAGGCTAATTTGCGAACAATTTTAGTTTTTGTGGACCGTCACTTGCCGAGATTAGGTTTGCGCTGGCGATCGCTCGTCATCTTTTATATGATAGTATGCATAGATACACTTTGGAGTTGACTTGAGAACTAAGGAGAATTAGAAATGAATAAACTTGTATTTTTTCTTGGTCCAGCTGGAGCAGGCAAAACAACGTTAGCTAAAGCGATTGCTTCGCGGCGCAAAATACCATTTTTCGATATGGATATTCTGCTACGGCCTGCTGCCGACGCCATAATGACTTTACACGGACTGGATCCGGCAGATAGAGACTCAGCAGAGTACAAAAGGTTATGCCGCGATTTAGGTTATCGAATCACTATGGATGCTGCGCTGGATAATATAGGCTTGTACGTCGATGCTTTTGTGGTTGGTCCCTTCACCAAAGAGGCGGCCAATCCTGACTGGATCAGCAATGAGTTAGTTCGGATCGGACGTTCCCTCCTTGATGTTGAAGTCAAGGTTGTCTTGGTAGGTTTAGCCAACGAGGAATTGTACCGGGAACGAATTCAAGACAGACAATCACCACTAGATGAATGGAAGTTCCAGCATTGGAATGAATTCCGCACTTCTCTTGGCAACCGTACGGTAGCATGGCCGCTCCCGGCTGAAAATATTGCGTTGATCGATAATTCTAACCCGGATATTAATGCTACCGTTGCGGCAGTAGAGCGATTTATTTACGTCTAAACTTTCGGACCCAGATGACGTTATTTCCGCTTTTATCAGCTTTTGCGCAGAGTTTCGGACCCCAGTGCAGCTATTCGTTAGAAAAGAGTGCTTGGGGAGTGTTTTTCGTGCCAATAGCGACGATGTGGTCCGTTAGGATTGCAAAAGTGCGATAATGCTGCGTTTAGGGTCAGCTGAGTCCGATAGCTGCTGCGTCCCCCGTAAAATAATGACATCAAACGATGTTTAAGGCTTTGACAAAGAGTTTTGGCTAAACTTTTGGACTCAGATGACGCTAGTTCCACATTTATCAACTTTTGCGCAGAGTTTCGGAACGCAGATGACGTTATTCCCAGAATTCTTTTATTGAATATACTTCTGACTGACCAAATCATCAGCAAGCACCGCGGTTGGTATCACAAATTCAACGGAGCCCATATAACCCGGTGCGACATCGTATTTATTAAACACAATCACAAGCTTACCTTCGGTATTGATATAAAAGCTTTGATCCTTCGTAATGGATGTAAACTGATCCGTTGGCACATCATCGCCATACTCAGGGATCCAGTAAACTTTCTCAGAGTCTGCTTTCATTTGAGCAATCATCTGTTCTTTAATATTTTCGCTGATGCGCTCAATGTATTGATCATCTTTAAATAACATTGGTAATGTAATAAGGATCTGATTTTCTTTGTCTATCGTATCAAAAGTAACTTCCATTGAAGATGAACCAGCGGTTTCCTCAACATATCTGCCAATGGAGAAAATATGCTCATTATCCGTTTTCACTTCATAACCAACATCCAGCCCCAAATGGCCCCCACCTTGTTCCTTCAACGCTTCGATCTCCGCTTGGAACTTTTCGTATAGTGCTTTATTCTCACTTAAATATTTGCTGTTCAATCCAAGCTCCAGTTCTTTGTTCTCCATATCCGTTACGGCTGGAACTTTGATATTAGCATCGTAGTTCTCTTCTTCTACAACGTATTCTTTAATAGTTAGCACTTTTATTATCCGATCAACGCCTGGGATGGAAGATAATGCACTAGCTACGGTTGTACTGGTGTTTATGGCTACTAGAAAAATAACTGCGGCCGCTCCAACACTAGCCACCCACTTAGTTGTTGTGTGTTTTTTTCTATTGGCTTTAAGTGACTGCTTTATAGAGCGGTTTACAATCAAATCAAGTTCATCCGGAATGGGAATATCGGTATACTCTTTATGTAATTCTTGTATTCTTTCGTCCATCTTACTTTATCTCCTTTAAGGCTTCATCATTCAGCTTCACTCGCAATAACTGAAGGGCCTGATACAGCCTTGTCTTTATTGTATTGGTGTTCTCATTAAGAACTTCAGCCACTTCATTAATCTTCATATCCTCAAAATATCTAAGCACGATCACACTTCGGTATTTCGCCGGCAGCTCTTCCAGTGTTCTTTTCAAATCCATATCTGTATAGTTATCCTCAACAGCCGGACTATAGGTTTCTATTATCTCTGGCTCCATCGTCTGAACCTTCTTGTTTCTGCGCAAAAAGTCTAAAGAGGTATTCACGACAATCCTGTAAAACCAGCTTTTCACGGCATCGTGATCCTTTAGCAAATCCATTCGTGTCATCGCTTTATAAATAGAATCCTGCACAATGTCGAGGGCATCCTCTTTGTTTTTCACATAACTGTAAGCAAGCCGGTATACATTTTCTTTGTTTTCTTTGATACATCGCGTCAATATTTTCTCGGTTTTCCTATTCAACATGGTCGATTATCCTTCTCTGTTTGTGATCTGGTGTTGTAACAGGAGTAAGACGTTTGGTGAGTATAAAAAAGTTTGGAGATTCCAAATAAATTATTTATTTTCTTTTTCCAAAGCTTTAATTAGAATTGATGCATAATACTTGGCACCCTCACGTTTCAGATGAACACCATCTTTGTAGAAGTAGTCGTCTTTTCCTTCACTAGCTGAGTACCAGTCTACTATGGTCGTATTCCTGAATTCACTGGAAACTTTTGAAAGGGTGGAATTCACAGTCTGCTCCCACTTTCTCGGCACACGTGTATTGACCAAAATAATCTGCTCCGCATCGCTTAACGAGTTTAATAGTTTACGTAATTGCTTGGAGTTAAAAGCTCCATTCGTCCCCAGCTCTATGATCATCCGCTTCCCTAACCGTCCTTCTGCTCTAAGCTGATCAACCACCTCCTGTGCCTGCATCATCTGTCTGCCGACCTTTCCATCGATAACAATACCAGGGAGACTTTCTACCAAAAATGGTGCCGCATCCAAAATGACAGAATCGCCAATGGCCGTAATATTCTTTCCGGTTTGATTTTTTTCGGTTACCGCTATGTTTCTTTCTGGTTCAGCTTGTTTCTCTTCAGTGTCAGGTTTTTGCTTCTCAACATCCGTCGTATCTTTTTCTACGGGTGGTGCCAATGAGTTGTGATCTATTGGATCTTGCGCTGTTCCTTCTTGCTGTACATTCTGCTTATCTGCAACTTCGATTGTAGGCGTGTCAGATTCAGCATTGGATAAATATCCATTGCAGGCAATCGGAATAAGAATCAAAAAGATCATGGTCATAAGAAAGACTGGGCGGTAGCTGCGGCGTTGTTTCGCACTCCAATGGTTCCAAATGTTTCTTAATGATCCCCGCCGGAGCGGCTCCTCCACATATTTGTATGATAAGGCTGCCAGTAGAAAACTTCCTGCTAACTGAAGGATCATACGAAGCACGCCGCTCTCATCTGGATTCCCATTAGGGCTGGTAAGAATAATTACGGGATAATGCCAAAGGTATAAGCTATATGAACGTACACCTATCCATCGCAAAGGTTTGCAGCCTATTTTCCGGCCAAGAGAACTGGCAGGATGAGCAAGCACGGCAATCACTACTGCAGTAATGATAGAGATGATCAAAAATCCACCACGATATAGTGATTCATCAAATTCGTTAATCCGGTAAACTAGCACCATTAATACCAGCAGTCCCAGAGCACCAATGATATCAAACATATAACGAGATCTTTCTGTGACTGTATTTTTAAGTTTCTGACTAGGCCATGCAACGGCAAGCGCCGCTCCAACTAGAAGTGCAAATATGCGAGTATCTGTTCCATAATAGACCCTGCTTGGATCTGTGCCCGGTACATAGAACATAGCCATGGCTAAAGCTGAGACAGCAGCACAAGCCAGAATCCAGGCAGTAAGTTTACCTCGACGAGGTATGATCTTTAGTCCTAATACGAGCAGCAGCGGCCATAGAATATAAAACTGTTCTTCAATAGAAAGTGACCATAAATGTCCGATCGGTGAAGGAGGTCCAAAGCTTTCGAAGTACGAAACATCATGAAATATTAACCACCAGTTATTAACGTAAAATAGTGATGACATGAAATCTCCTGTCAGCCCATTTAATCTCGTGGGATCTATGATTAAGAGCCATAAGGTGACAACGATCAGCATGACTATCGTCGCCGGCAGCAACCTCCGTGCTCTACGTATCCAAAAGTCCAGAAGGTCCAATCTTCGATGACGCTCCCATTGGTTAATGATTTGGTCTGTGATGAGATAACCCGAGATCACAAAAAAGATTCCCACTCCCAGCAGTCCACCCCCAGCCCATTTCAAATTCAAATGATAGGCTATGACAGCGAGTACAGAAAAAGCTCTTAGTCCATCAATTCCAGGCATATAACGCTTGTTGTCATTCATTCTGTTTCAGTCCTTACCCTTAATTTGTTGTTCATAGGCAGGACGCAGGAGTAGCACAAAAAGTTCTTTTAACTGGTTATTCTGTTATCAAAAGTAAAAAAACACCCGCGCAAGAATTACCCTGCGGGATGTTTTTAAAAAATCTAACTACTTTCACAAACTTCTAAAAGGTTATTTCTGAACTTCAACCTGTAGAATTTCTGATACGAATTGAACAGGTACATAGGTTTTGTTATCTTGTAGAACAGGTGCAGCACCTAAAGCTTTAGGAGTCATTTTTGCGAAGAAGTATGAATCTTTGTTAAGCGTAACACTTGTCCACTGTGCACCTTTCATCAATTCAGCGGTTTTGGTAGACTGATTCCATTTCAATTCATAGTTTAGTTGACTGGCCACATCACGAAGCGATACCATGAGCACGCCTTTCTTATTCGTGAAAGTAGCTACTTTTTTCAAATCTAGCTTGGTTGTATCCGTTGAACTATGATTTAAGCTGAACCGAAACTCTGGTGAACCTACATAACCTGGTGCAATGCTGTATTTAGGGAATACGATTACTAAGTTACCTTTATCGATATAGAACGACTGCTCAGTTGAAGTTCCTGTGTACTCTTCTAAGAAATACTTATCTGAATCCTTTTTAATTTCTGCCAGAATGTCTGCATCGAGCTTCTCTTTGTAGTTAGCGCCCAGTAGATCCGTTAGTGTAACAGGTTCTGCCTCAGCTATATTTTTCACATTATAAGTATCGATCCGCGGCATGCTTGTTCCACCTTCAGAGCCTTCAGTAGTAACAGTCAAAGAGATAACGCCTGCTGGAGAACCTGTTCCATCTGATTTCAGATCATAAGTAATGTAAAGAGTATAAGGATGAAATTCCATTTGATCAGCCTGTGCTTTTTTGCCCATTTCTGCAGCGTCTTTCTCCCATTGTGCCAGATCCTTTTCAGCATGAGAGAGGATAATATCGTTCAGTTCATCTTGATAATGAGTATCCAGCATTCCTGTTAGCTGTGGTACTTTTAAATCTGCAATCAGGTATTTACTTGTTGTGTTAAGTACTTTTTCTTGTACTTTAATGCCAGCAAGGGCTGGTATCTTGGACGGTAAAGCCGCAGAAACATTAGCTGTTACTTGTGTGGAAACCATAGCATGAACCGGTAAAGAAGCTGCACTCACTCCCATAATGGCTACACATCCCACTGCACTCATTTTAAATAGATTTTTTGTTCTTTTGTTCATATCTCGTCATCCTCCATCTCTATTTATAAGTGCCTTCCGATGACACTCATTAGCTAGGACGCAGGAGGACCTCTAAAAAGTTTGCTGGTTTTCTAATTTAAATATAATTTCTTCAACTTCTGTACCCCGTAACTCTACGTAAAAAGGCTGTACCTCATCATTTAGACAATACTCCAGCCGCAGTCTGAGGTTTTTCCATGTGACCATTTCTAATGCTTGTTCTATCGAGAAAAACCCAACTTCTAAGCTCTCGGAACTAGTAGCAGGTTCGCCGCCGATGGCATTCCCTAGAAATAGGTTAGTACAAATAGATCGATCAACATTTTGAAAAACTCCGCAGAACTTATTAATCTCTATATCAATGCCCGATTCTTCTTTGGCTTCCCTGATTGCTGCTTCTATAAGGGACTCCTCCTCTTCAACCTGTCCGCCTGGCATCTCCCAGCCTCTACGTGGACCTTTTATTAATAAGATTTCTTCTTGATCATTGAATACAACTGTAGCTGCTGAAAGAATATGTTTGGGGGGATTCATATCCATTGTTACCTCGCTCTAAATTTATTCTAAGCCCTAATTAATTCTGAATACAGGTCCTTTGGGTGAGAAAGGCAAGTCATTACCCTTGGGCAAAATATAAGCATGGTCTCTTTTAAGGATCAGCTTGTCACAATAACCATCTGTAATAATTAGAAGCGGTCCTTTTTTCGGGAAATCCTCAGCTTGTTGAATCAAATCAATAGCTGGTTGTAAGATCGTTCCCCCTCTTCCCTTCACTTGTACCCGATCCGCGATAGCCTCGGGGGGCATGTAACCTGCATCATAAGGACAAGCATCACAAAAGATAATCCGTGCAAAAGGAACATCACGAGCCTGCGCATAACTTGAAATAGCCCCTAATGCTTTGGCCAGAAGTTTTTTATCCATTGAGCCTGAGGTATCTAAAATAACTCCAAAAGTACGGCCATCATCTGCAGCACCGCTATGAACCCACTGTGGTCGAGGGATATCAGGCGTAGAAGATTGACGTCTGCTAATTCGTGAATAAGATCTGGTCTTCTCAAGCGGTGAAAAATAATGATCAAACCACCGTGCAAGCTCTACATCCCATTTAATAGGTGGCTGGCCCAGCGCTCTAATCTCTTCAACTAGGCCTGATGGCAAAAGACCGCGACTTTGCTCTTCATGATACATAAGTCCCTGTTGCATAGCATTTTTACAGAAATCATCTAACGTTTGTCCTTCTCTCGCATCCCAAAAACTTGATGAACCGTTATCTAAAATGTCACCGAGTCCATTCCCTCTTAAGGTTGCCAGTTTCTTATAAGTGCGGATATCTCCGACCATACGATCATAAATCGTTTCAGCAGATAAACCTTTAAGCTCAGGATCTAATAAGAGTCCAATTCGCGGATACTCCCCTACACTCATTTCCACTAGCCATAAATTTATAACGTAGTCACAAGCCACATTCCAAAGATAATGATCCCGGCCAAGACATCGCTCGTGATGCTGAAGCCCCGCATGCAGAAGCTCATGCGCCATCACGAAAATACACTCCTCATCGTTTAGTCCAGCTGCAGGGTTCATGAATATTTTGCGATCAATAACGTCAATGGCAGCTATGGAAATATCTAATCGCCGACATATCGCTGGATCTTCTATAATCTCAAAGCCGGCGGCAAGCGCTCCTAATAAAGGATATCTGTCCATAAACCATCGTTTTGCCCGTTGTGGAGCTGTTAATGAAAGTGCAGGGTCACTAATAGTATTAGCATGTCCTCCAGCAACACTTACTGCATTCGTCACAGCATTAGATAACCCATAAGCAAAATAGGCTTCCCAATCCGGTGCTTTTCCCCAGTATCTTTTGGTGGCATCTCTAACATTCATATCCAGTTTTGAAACACCCGCAGTCCCAAAATATCTGGAGTTGTCCGGAATTCCTTTTATCATAAACTGCTCGTAAAGCTGTTGTTCATCTTTAATTGTAAGATCAATTCGCGACTCCATATCTGCGGGTATTTTCCCAAACTTCAAGTCATTTAAAAACTTTGCTATGTACACATCACATGCAACGTTCCACGCCACTTGATTCTCTTTAATCTTTAAATGTCCAAGACCTAAATGAAGAAAACAATGTGCCAAAACGTACATCCATTCAGCAACCTCGCCACGCCGTTTAGGATGAGTGTAAATATAACCGTTATTAGTGACAATTGCCCAGCCGTCTTCAGGATAGGGACTATTTTCATTATGGATAATCGAAGCTCGAACAGATAACGGCGCAAAAATAGGATGATCCGCGATTAACGAACATGCTTCATTAAAATTTTTCAAAGCGGGATTATCTGGAGTTGTTTTTTTAGCCATATTTACCCCCGCTCTTTTATTGCAAGACGTGGTAAATCACGTACAATTTCAACCATTAACCAATCTGGAATATTATCACTTTGCTCCTGCTTAGCAACTACTAGCTGTGCAATTTCAAAGCTAATGACGGACAGGTCTTTAATCAGCTTTTTAACCGTATGTGCAAATTGGCGATGTCCATCTCGTACGTTATCTTTAATCGGAGGGAGTTCTTTGATAATCTGGGCACGCAAGGATTGCGCCAGAAAATACAGGAGATCCCGATCTTCTGGAGCCGTTGGAAATGAGGATTTACCATCTATAATTTGATTAAGTTCATATTTTCCAGTTAGATTTTTATAAAAAGCCCTGAATTGTGTGGCGTGAGAAGGTGTCAGTGAACCATTCGCTAAAATCCCCACGGTATCCACATTTATATCATCGCCAAACTCATGTAGTGCATCACTAAGCATATGCCAAGAGCGTGGCGTGGAGAAAGGCTCTTCAGTCTTTGGAGGTGCACTCCACAAATGATTGGGACGCAATTCCAGATATTCAATAACCATAGGATGAATGCTATGCTCATATGCCCAAGAGATCCAATTTTGAAACGATACATTTAACTGTATATGGAACATCCGATTGATAAGCGCGGAGGACATAGGTTTAACAATTGCACTATCTTGTGCACGGTTACCAGCTCCTATTACTATAGAGCCCTCAGGTAGTTGATAATCGCCGATGCGGCGTTCGTGGATGAGACTATAAAAAGCTTTTTGCACCTCTTGAGAACAGGCATTAAGCTCGTCCAGGAACAAACAATATGGTTCATCCCGAGCAATCATTTTTGGAGGACAGAATTGGCTCTTACCGTTAACGATTTGCGGGACTCCAATGATGTCTTCAGGTGCTAATTGAGAACCTAATAGTGACACACAAGGAAGACCCACCTGATCAGCAAAAGCTTCTACTAGCGAAGATTTCCCAATACCAGGCGCCCCCCAGATAAAAACAGGGCGAATCACAGAAACGTTTAGAAGTACTTGCATAAGTTGAATAGGTGTTACAGGAGTTGCTAGATTCAAATAAATGCTCCTTTTTTAATGAAATGATAATAACGATAACTATACACAGTATAACAAATAATTCATTAGCTCAGGAACGAACTTCAACAACAACACTCTATTTCATTCGAAAAAAACAAACCTTTTCTTGACGAGATATAAAAAAGGATGATATATTGTTTCACGCTTTAATAATTAAGTAGTTAATCATTTAGTTGTTATCTAAAATTTAATGGAATTACTTATTCCGCCCTATTTCATAACTTTAGGAGGCGTGATTTGGCTAATAATGAAGATTTTCTTCAGATTTCTACTATGTTCAAATCCTTTTTAAAAGGAATCTCCCAAGATTGGAACAAACAAGACTACCCCTTAAATATTACACAGTTCAAAACCCTCAGGACTTTATCTAAGAACGGTCCACAAAACGTATCACAGATTGCTGCAGCTCTGGGTATTACCTCAGCAGCAATTACAGGCGTAACAGACCAATTAATCGCTGAAGATTACGTAAATAAGGAACGCGCCAAAGATGATCGAAGGGTTGTACACATCACCATTACGCAGAAAGGAGAAGCAACGATTAAAGAGGTGCAGGAACGCCATCAAGAACTTATGGAATCTTACTTTAAGATACTGCCCGATGAAGATATTGAGCATTTAAGAAGAATTTTCGCAGTAATAATTTCTGATTTAGACAAGAGATAAAATTTAAAAAGTGGCGGGGAAACAATCAAATGGAACATTTATCCAGCAAACGAAAACTTAGTATTATGATAGCAATAATGGCTGCAATGCTGTTCGCAGCGATTAATCAGACAATTACAAGTACTGCTATGCCGCGTATAATCGCAATTCTTGATGGCATGGATTACTATACTTGGACTATTAACATTTACTTATTAACATCAACAATAGCAACCGTTCTTGTCGGTAAGTTATCTGATATGTTCGGACGTAAACCCTTTCTATTAGCAGGTATTCTCTTATTTATGGTTGGGGCTTTTCTGACAGGTACATCTTCCGATGTTTATCAATTTATCATTTACCGTGGGATTCAAGGGGTAGGTGCAGGTATTATTCAATCCACCGCATTTACTGCCGTAGGTGACTTATTCCCTCCGCGTGAACGTGGTAAATGGATGGGGTTGATGATGGCAGTATTCGGCTTCTCCAGTGTGCTTGGACCAACGCTTGGTGGCTTTTTGATTGACAATATGGATTGGCATTGGCTGTTCTGGATCTTCCTACCGCTTGGTGTAGTAGCCTTCGTGATGATTCTTACCTTATTTCCTAAAGGCAAACGCGGGGAGTCAACAAGCATCGACTATTTAGGTTCCTTGCTAATGACAACTACCATCGTGCCTCTACTGCTTGCCTTCACCTGGGCAGGTACAGAATATGATTGGGGTTCTTCGCAAATTCTCGGCCTGTTGGCGGGAACGGTCGTTTCGGCACTTCTCTTTATTTTTGTCGAATCCAAAGCTAAAAATCCAATTCTTCCGCTTCATCTATTTAAGAATAGCGTAGTTACCATATCTAATATTATTGGTTTTATTATGAACTTCGGTATGATGGGAGCTATGATCTATCTTTCCTTCTTCGTACAAGGTGTTCTGGGGATCTCCGCGACATATGCAGGGTATGTTACTATGCCAATGTCGATCGTTATGGTTGTAGCCAGTGCCCTTACCGGACAAAAGATGGCGAAAAAAGGGAAGTATAAACGTTACGCATTAATTGGAATACCCATTATGATTGCTGGTATGACAATTATGGTATTTATGAATAATGTACCGATGGCTGTCCTAAGTATGATTGTGTTTGGTCTTGGGTTAGGATTGGGAATGCCAGTATTCTCACTAGCTACTCAAAATGCGGTTTCACACACAGAACTGGGTGTAGTAACGGCCTCCTCACAATTATTCCGTAATTTAGGCGGTACGATCGGTATCGCAGTCATGGGTACCGTTATGTCAAATAGTCTTACCAAAAACTTGAAGGAAGCTCTGCAATCGTCATCAGCACCGGATTTCACACAGATAGATCCAAAACTTGCTGAGCAAATGCTCTCCTTCGCTAATCCACAGGCATTAATGAACAAACCATTGCTTGAACAGACTCAAGCTAGTCTGCCAACCGATGTACAGCCTATCTTCTTACAAATGATTGAGGGTATCCGTGACGCTTTAGGACAGACATTGTCATCCGTGTTCTTAACCGGGACCATTGTGCTTGTTGTAGCTTTCGTGCTTGTCTTCTTCCTGAAGGAGCTTCCACTTCGTACTTCTAACCAAATGCCAGTTCCTGAAGAAGCTGAACAGGACCCGTCAAACATGAAATCTTCAAAACTTGCAGTGGATAAAGCCTAACCGCAAATTACTTTGAAGCTGACTATAAAACAACAAAAACTGCAACGTACTCATGCGTAACTGAGTAAGTTGCAGTTTTTGTGTTGATCTATTATTTTACAGGTGAAAGCTCATCTTCTGTTACCCACTTATGATTTTTCACTTCATCTCCACCCGTAGTAGGTTTGTAATTAATCATATAGACAGTGGTTTTTTCTGCGGAGTTAATCTGAGCCGTTGCACCCTTCATATCCTTCATATGATCAGATTCCATAATAACCTCTGAGCCTGGTTGATAGGATATATCATCTGTTTCTTTTATTTCTTCATGAATAATCCACTTATGATTTGTGACCGGCTGACCTCCTGTAGTAGGTCTATAGGAAACATTATATGCTGTCGTCTCATAAGCTCCCACAATTGTCGCAATGGCTCCCTTCATCCCTTCCATATGGTCAGTTTGGATCACAGCTTCACTTCCTACTTTGTAAGTAGGATTCTCCGCTACCCTCAGATCTTTTGGAACTTCACCTGAACTTGAATGTGAGTTATGTTCCATTTGTGTATCGTTAGAAGACATTTGATTGCCATAGCTATTGTCATTACTACAAGCACTTAAGCTGAAAGCAGCTGCGACGACTAGTAGAAATAATTGCTTTTTCATATAAAAGACCTCCGAAATTTTATCTGCCTATAAGTATTATTTTACCCATTTCAGAAAATCACAAACTGAACTAAGGATTTACAGTTTGTAAAACAGTAATTTATTTTCCATTAAATGAGTGTTGTCTCAATGATTAAACTATATTTATAATGTTTTCTGAAAGGAGGCTGCTATAATGAAGACTAAAATATTCACTTTGTTGCTTCTTTTGGGTCTGGTGAGCATGGCTACTATGATCGGTTCTGCTAATGCAGCTCCGGTATTAACCATAGGAAGTTCTTCAGGAGATGTATGGGATCTACAATATAGATTAAAAACCCTTGATTTCTACACTGAGCCCTTAGATGGGGTATACGGATCACAAACGAAAGCAGCGGTTGCTAGATTTCAAAAGGCCTATGTAATAAGCGCTGATGGAATTTCGGGGACAAAAACTTGGAATATTTTAAAAAAACACACGCTTAATATTAATGAAATGGATATTTTGGCTAAAGTTATCTACAGTGAGTCTCGCGGTGAGCCTTATGTTGGACAAGTTGCAGTGGGTGCAGTAGTCATGAATCGTATACAATCTAGTCAATTTCCTGACAATATTAAAGAAGTTGTATTCCAAAAAGGAGCTTTCACAGCCGTATCTGACGGCCAGTATTGGCTTACACCAAATCAGACAGCTTATTTAGCTGCTCTTGATGCTGTTCGGGGTTGGGACCCCACAAACCATTCAATCTATTATTTCAATCCGGATACAGCAACAAGTGCATGGATCTGGTCACGTCCGCAAAACTTAAAAATTGGTAAGCATATATTTGCAAGTTAAACGCATCAAATAGCTAAGATCAACAAAAGCCGATCTAACTATGATAGTTAGATCGGCTCTTCAATTCCAAGCACTAAAGCCATATTAATCTGCCCTACTTCGTCCTTATGGTTATACCCCAATTTATTATAGATTCTGATCGCATTTCGATTTTCTTTATCTGCTGCTAGAAAACTCCGCTTAGCACCATTGTTATTCCCCCAGCGTATACCTTCAACAGCTAACTTATGTCCGATACCTTGGTTATGATATTTCGGATCTACAGCTAATTCTCTAAGCCATAACACAGGTCCCTTTTCATTTTCAAATCCGTAGATGTTCAATAAACATACTCCAACAATGCTTTTATTCAATTCTGCTACAAGAATACAAGAATGATCCGATTCATTCCATGTTTGTATGAAATCCAACTCTTCACCATAGAAACCTCTTGAAAGATTTATACATGCTTTGGTGATCATACTAACCTGTAAATAGTCTTTAGGCTCAATGTTTCTTATGAATGGTGATTCTGCTTGATCGGTGATCTTCTTTGAGATATCCTCATTCCAGAAATCAATAAATTGACTAACTACCTTGAACCCCAAAGACTCCATAACTGGCATGAGATCTAGATGTATAAATTCGATATACATTCTATGAGTTCCACCCACAGGTAATTGAATAAACTTACTGGTCAGATCTATTAGTGCAGTCCTAAATAATTCTGTAGACTCGGCAGCCCAATGAATATTATGACCCTCATCAACCGATTTACATAATATAAACACACCAGGTTCATCAATAAGAATATCCTCAGGCGCCTGTAGTTCCAGCTCTTCAACATCCAAATATTGCAAAGAACTGTACTTATAAGCTTTCGCTTTTAGGAATGAATTCTTAAACATAACTTCGAAATAATCCCCTTTTATGGATTCGATAATTTTGATTGGTTACTAAATGTAAAAATCATCTTTAATTCATCATCATATGACTTCCCGCATTCCTCTAAATAACTATCACCAGTGTATTCTTTTAAAGTTTTCCTCCAAAAATGCTGTGCTCTCCTATTTGTGCCCGTGAGATTTGTTTGCAACTCCCAGTTACCCAAATGAAGCTTAAAGACTTCCTTAGCTGCATATTCAGCAATTCCCTTACCACGGAAGGGCCGTAGAATAAAAAATTCATTCAAATAGAATTCACAAGCAGACGGTGTGTAAGGCGGTGTAGCAACTAATGCAAACCCTACTGGAATATCATTTTCTTTTATTAAATAAGGATACAAAACGCCAGCTTTCTCCCACCAAATGTCGAAGACTTTATTCTGTTCCTTCAGTGTCTGTGTCTCGTCCTCCTCGAATACCCCGTATCGATTAGGAATCGTCCCCCATATTTCTGATAGATCGTGTAAGTATAGTGGGTAGAGGTTGTTAATAATAAACTTCGAGGCACTATCAGTTAAGGTGATTGTGATATTCATATCGTTACCTTCCTACCTTCTATCGAATTTTTGAATATATTAATGGAGATCACTCAAATAACATTCTGTATAATTATCTTTTGTATACTCTGTAAGTACTTTCCGTTAAAATATTATGGCAGAATAACTTTTTATCTTCAACGGTTCAGGAACAAACTTAATCTCCATCATCCCCCACAATTTCTTCTCCATAATTACTTCTTTTCTCAGTATAATTACGACCTCGCTCTAGTTATATGCCATATTCGATTAGAATTAATTTTTATATAATGTCACCATTTATATTTGATAATTAAGTTAAGCGTACCTGTACTTCTATATACTCGACTCGCCTTAACTTCTGCGGATATAGTACAAACCTCTAGCATATTATAATTGTATAAAAATGGGAGGTGTGCTCAGATATGCCGGATCCTTTTGTTTCGAGATCTCTAGATGAAATACGATTCTGGTCACGAATCATGAAAGAACACTCTTTTTTTCTTAAATTAGGGTTTCGTTGTGAAGACACGCAACTAATTAATGAAGCAAACCATTTCTATGCCACATTCGAAGCCATAGAGAATAGATCACTCGGATTTACTGTGGATTCTGATCCAGCAGTAATACGGAAGTTTAATGAGGAAGTTCATAGTGCAGCTTCACATATCTGGGCGTTCAAAAGAAAAATACTAGGTCTAATTCTACAATGTAAGCTTCCAGGCGGAACGAACTTCCCCTTATTAGTGGATCATGTCAGTAGGGAAGCCAACTATTTTCGAAATCGACTGGAAGAACTGAATCAGGGTAGGTTAGATCCTTTACCAGACGCAATTATTAATGAAAATGTATTCTTCCTACGTATAATGGCAGACCATGCTAAATTCATTGGTCATTTATTGGACCCTTCTGAACGTCAACTTGTTGAACAAGCAAGAAATTTCAGCCATGACTTTGATGTTTTGCTGTATCAAGCTATTGATCTTAGCTCCATGCGTCCTCAATCCCAAACCAAACCCCTGCTCAGTCAGCAACTTGACGAGAATAAAGTCTCAGTTAAATCTCTCCGTGACTTTAAGAAAACGGCACGAGATCTTATTGAGGAATGTCGAATAAAGAGCATCATCCATCCATTACTTGCGGATCATGTATTCCGAGAAGCAGAACGATTCCTGTATATAATTGATGCATTTGAAGCCTCTTTGAATATGAATAAACAAATCGTATAGCATTACATATTTAATGGATAGGGCGACAACTTGTATCAAAAAATACAGGTTGTCGCCCTATCTATCTTTATATTTGACTTCATTTAATTCAGTAATCCATTCCCAATCGATGTATAGAGATTTAAAGCACAAAAAGTAGTTGGTATTTGAGAAAAAACACTTTATAGTAAAACTCAGGGAGGAATAGTAAGTTTATGGAATGCGGGATTGCTACCAGTAAATACAAAATCAATAGATAAGGATGATTGAAAATGAAAAGGTTTGGTCGATATTTGATACTATGCACTATGGTTATTGCTCTATTAATGCCATCCACTGTGTTTGCTGCTGATAAGAAATTGCTCAACGAAGCGAGTATTACTTTGTCTAGTGATGTTATTCCCGTGGGTGGAACCACAAAAATAAAAGTTCGCTTACTAGCCGAAATGACCAGTCTTACATATGCAAAATTGACACCTGAAGTTTCTGATGAATCTATACTTACCATTGAATTGGATGGTTACTCAGATTATATTATTACAGGAGTTCAAGAAGGTTCTGCAGAAGTAGTCTTCAACATTCCTGGTTGGTCTAAAGAAAGATTCCCTATTACCGTTCTATCTGAGGCAGATTATGAAGAAAAGATGAAAACGCCACAAGAAGTAATAGATTTCACAACCTATTCTAATCAAATAGCAGCGATTTTTAAATTTGACGAAATTGCCTCTGAGGCATATGTAAAGAACAGAATAGATACAGGTAACAATAGAAAACAACGCTATACAGCGTTTAATAATGTGATCATTCCTAATTACACTAAGTTGGTAATAGAGGCGAAAAAGATCAAAGCACCCAATACAGAATTGCAGGTGTTACATGATATCTATTTAAAAGCGATTAAGTTGCAATTAGAAGCAATGACAATGATGAAAGAAGCACTATACAAAACAAAGGTTTCTAGTACAGCTATTAATGCCGCAAATAAAAAGATGGATGAAGGCGTGAAGTATGAAGGACAGTTTGTAGATGGGATCAATAAATATCGGAAAAAATATGGTATTTAAGATTAAATTATAATCAAATTCCAAAAACCACGTCAGAGTTTCCTCTAACGTGGTTTTTTTGGATGATAAGCTATTTTTTTGAATAAACAATTTTCTTGATACTATCTCTAGAAAGGCAATATTCATCTGAAAGCTGGTCAACCGTTGCACCAACAGCAAATCTTAGACAGATTTCGATATTTCTAGATCTTAAGTATTTTCTGCTCCCTGATTTTTCGCCCCATTTTACATGTGATTCTTCAGGCTTAGGGATATAAACCATACCACCGTTGATATATTTCTGAATTTCCTCTAATAATTCTTTTGGGAAAATCGTATCTGCATTTACATATTTCATAATCGCTCTGCTCCTTAAACTTTTTAATGAGTTTGAAGGTAGCAAAGTCTATTCTGTAAACAACCCATGCACACTGCACTAGCGGTAAACTCAATTTTTCGCTCTATACAAACAACCGCCGTTGTTTATAAGTCTAGACTTTGCATAGAGCTGATCGCTAATCTTCTCACGATTGTACACCCTCCTTTTTATTGTATAGTTACTTGTTCCAAAATACGCTCAGCTGTCTTTTCTCCATTCGCAATACAATCCGGAATACCAACTCCATAATAAGAGCATCCGGCAAGGATAACATTAGGATACCTATCTGTCATCTTCTTCTCTAAGGATACTACAATTTGATGATGAAGTTTATGGTAATTTGGCATTACATCATGCCATTTGGTCACATCATAGGTAGCTGGCTGTCCTGTTATCCCGAGACTGGTCTGTATATCTTTCAAAGCCACCTTCAATAGTTCCTCTTCAGATAGCTTGATCAACGAATCATAATGAGGGTTTGAGCTCTTATAAAAGAGTCTGACAAGCAAACGCTGTTGTCCTGACGTATGCTCCCACTTGCGACTTGTCCACGTACACGCATTACATAGAACATCATCGCTGTTGGCAGTGATGAACCCTGTGCCATTCGCAGGCAACTGACTATCAGGGATATTAAATCCTAAATATACACTAATCATTGAACTATTATATAACTGATTGAAATCTTCATTTAGTTCTTCGTCTTGAAGTAGCGCTTGTGCAGTAGAATGCATCGTTCCAAGTACGACAACATCGGAGTCTATGATTCGTCCATCTGCCAAAGTTACCCGGTACTGCTCTCCACGTTTCTCAATTCTCTCGGCACGAATCCCTTTGATGATCTCCGAATTAGAAAGATGTTCTTCCATAGAATCGATCAAGGCAGATACACCTCCCTTGAATGACATGAACTTCTTATCGCCATTTCCTTGAAATTTGGCTTTATTAGCGGATAAACCCTGAATAATACTGCCGTATTCATTCTTATAATCAATCAAATAAGGCAGTGTCGAGGCAATTGTAAGTTCACTCAACTTCCCGGAATATACACCTGAAAGAACAGGTGAAATTTGCTTCTCGACAAGTTCCTTTCCTAAAAAAGCTTCTAGAAAATCACCCACGGAATCGTTTTTCGTAAACTTATTATTGGGTGTGTAGAAATCTTTAAGTGCTTCAACCTTTCCTTCAGCTGAGATCAGTTCTGTAGTAGCAAGCGACTCCATACTGAGCGGAATGCCAAAGACTGCATCTTTAGGAATTTGCTTCAGTTTACCTTCTGTATAAATAAAGGATATTCCTGTCGCGTTATATACGACTTCATTTTGTATACCCAACTCTTCAATCAGAGGTGCAACATTCGTTTTGCGAGTGACCATAGAATCTGCCCCAGACTCCATAATGAAGTCTTCTTGTTTTAGTGTTCTGATTTTGCCGCCCAGTCTATCGCTGGCTTCAACCAAAATAATTTTTACATCTAGCTTGTTATGCTCAATAGATTTCTGTAAATAGTAAGCGGTAGACAATCCAGTAATTCCCCCGCCAATCACGACAACTGTTCTCAATTCGTTGACACCTACCTCGTGGTTATAATCTGTATCAATTCAATTGTGTACATTATATCATAGGAATTTATAAGAATTTACATACCAACGTGTCAGATATGACACAAAAAAGCCGCGTTAAACGCGGCAATGATGGGCTAATAATTATATATTTTCCTGTTTTAATGCATCAATAATGTTCTCTTTTTTCACTTTTGAGCTTGAATATAACATGGCTGCGCTAACGATGATAAATACAGCCGCTATGACACACAAGATACTCATCCACGGAAGTGTGAATCCATAAGAGAAGCTGCTCATCATTGATCTATAGATCAAGTACATAATAACGATACTAATCGGAAGCCCGTATAGTAGTGACTTTATTCCATAAAAAACACTTTCGTAATTAATCATTTTATTAAAACCATTTGGTGTCATCCCCACAGACTTCAGCATTGCGAACTCTCTTTTACGAAGGGATATGCTGGTTGATATCGTATTAAAAATATTCGCAATTGATATTAAAGTAATCAAAGCAATAAAACCATAGGTGAAAATAGACATTAACATGATCATCTGCTCACTATTTTGTCTATTTTGATACACATTTTGAACATAGATATTACGCTCTTTCATTTCCTCTATGGCTTGCTGTGTCGCTAATGGGTCTGTGCTGTTCAAGTTAAGCCGACTTTGAATATCTTTACTCATCGTATCATTTGTTAGTTTATCGAAGACTTGTTCAGAGACGATGATGTTTATTCCACCAACCATTGCTGAATGTACACCCATGGGACGTTTATCAGTTAGAGCGGCAATTTTTACGGGTAATAAATCCGTCTCTTTTTTTGTATCCCAATCCGTATAAAAAAGATCAAGCTTTTGGCCGACTTCAGAGTGAAAAGCTTTGGTCTCGACAATTTTTTTGGCTTTCTCATCCTCAAAAGTAACCGTATCATTCACAATAGCAGTCATCTGATCAAGCTTCGTTAGTTGTTCATAATTTGTGCCGACCGTTTCTGCATAGGTTTTCAAACTCTGTTCATTTAGTGCATAAATCTGAATGTAGTAAGGATATTTCCCGTTCTTTAGAACACTCTTATCCGCCTGCACAATCTCTTGCAATTCTTTCGCCATATTTTTTTCATCAATCCATGAACTCACACTAAGTTCCCTAGTCACATTATATTCCGTTATATTAGGTAATTTGGATATCGATTTCGTCAACCGATCCACTTTTTGAGCGTCCTCAGTCCCCATATATACTTGGATATCATAGTTCAACCCATCCTGTGAGAGTTCTACCGACCTTGTCATATTAGAAGTGAACGCTGATACAGATAAAAACAAAACGATACTAATGACAAGTGAGAACACGGTTGCTTGGTACCTGCGTTTATTTCTCTTTAAATTCTTCAAACCAATTTCTGCTTCAATACCAAACAATCTGCGCACGAACTTGGATGTTTTCACAGCTTTACCAGAGAGCCTAACATCGGTTGTTTGTCTGATCGCATCAATAGCCGAGATCTTTGAAGCCTTTCTGGCTGGAAGATAAGTGGATATAAAAATTGTCAGTATTGAAACTAAACAAGCGGTTAGTAGAGACAGAGGTGTAACAACTAACGTTAATTTTTCTGTTATGCCTAATACATCTTGAATCATTGAATTGATAAACATAAAAGTGATCCCGATGCCTGCTATTCCGCAAATGATCCCAATGGGGATACTAATTAAACCGATAATCATTCCTTCAAAAAACACTGAATTCTGCTTCTGCCACTTTGTAGCCCCTACGCTGGAGAGCATCCCTAAATGACGTGCACGCTCCGAGACAGAGATCGCAAAAGCATTATAGATTAATGAAACGGAACCAATGATAATCACAACCATAATGATCACTGACAATGAAAGAAGTGTGTTACGTAAGCCATCGTTATTCGTCACACCATAGTAGCGGAGCAGACTATTATTATAAGAGATCGACTCGATATTGTTTTCTTTTGCCAATTCCTCTGCATGCTTGTATATGGAGCTATCCACCTTGTTTAATACTACCGTCGCTGTGGTTTTTTCGGCTGCTCCAATCAAGCTTTCATCCACATAACTTAAGGCAGTATAGCCCGGAGACCATGTTGGTTCCCAAGTAGGACGCTTTATCACTCCCACAATCGTATAGTTCATTGTTTTTTTATGAATAATCTTTTCAAGCAGGGTGTCCTCTTCAGTCCGTAATCGTTCATTCTGAGATAGGGGTTGGCCACTATTTTCATCATCGCTAGTGACACGTTCACCAACATCAAGCGTTAAAGTTTCCCCCATCTTGTAAGGGACTTTTGCATTCTTTGCAATCTCCTCAGAAATGACTACTTCGTGGTTTGTCTTCGGGAGTCTACCTTCCAGCAGTTCAATCGGAAATTGTTTAAAACCAGCTGCATTATATTCCTTGATATACCAATAAGGTTTATTCTCATTCTTCCCACCCTCTAAAGGGGCGTAACCACGATCGTTGGAGATCACTAGTGCTTTTGTCGCATCATCTGTTTCTATCGCTTTGAGCTGAGCTTTAGTAACATTTCTATATTGGACATGCCATTCTCCATTTGTCGAGATACTTTGCTTCTTCATTAATTCCATAAAAGAAAAACCTAAGGTCGCGACAGCCGTTACCATAGCTACAGAAATAATGACTCCAATGATAGTAACCAATGTTCTTCGCTTATTCTGTTTCAAATGTCTTATAGTTAATTTGTTTACGATATTCACGGACGAATCACCTCATCTTTAGCGATCCTTCCATCTTCAATAGTAATGACCCGATCTGCTTGCAAGGCAATACGTTCATCGTGAGTAATAACAATAAGTGTTTGATTATACGTTTTATTAAACATTTTTAATAATTCAATAATTTCACTACTATTCTTGCTATCTAGATTACCAGTTGGCTCATCTGCCAGCATAATTGCAGGATTACTAATTAACGCTCTGCCTATGGATACCCGCTGCTGCTGTCCGCCTGATAGCTGATTCGGCAGATGCTTTAAACGATTGTCCAGATTCAACGCCTTCACGGTATCCGCAAACTGTTTCTTATCCACCTTATGCTGATCGAGCAGTAACGGTAGTGTGATATTCTCTTCGACCGTCAACACCGGTATGAGATTATAGAACTGATAAATCAGACCAATTTGTCTGCGTCTAAAGATCGCCAGCTGTGTTTCATTCAAATCGTAAATATCCGTGTTATCTACAAATACTTTGCCGCTTGTCGGTCTATCCACTCCACCTAATAAATGCAGAATGGTTGATTTTCCTGAGCCGGATGGTCCGATAATCGCTACGAATTCACCTTTTTTAATTGAAAACGATACGTCATCCAGAGCCTTTACTGCAGTCTCGCCTTTACCATATGTTTTAGACAGATGTTCAATCTTTAAAATATCCATTGTTAGACCTCCATTTGTTGATGAGATCAGTATATCTGTCTACAATGACTCTCCAGTGACTCTTAAGTGACATTCTAGTCACTAAGCTATAAGTGTTAAATCACTTGCTTGTAAAATTTGATCTGAAATTGTGTACCCTTCCCTACTTCACTCATCACATCAATCGTTCCGTTTTGTTCAGTGATAATACTTTGCGCCAAGGCAAGTCCAATTCCAATGCTGTCTTCGTTTGCATTTGTCCCCTTGTAGAATCGTTTGAAAATATAGGGGATCTCTGCCTTAGGAATTCCTTTGCCATTATCAGTAATGACAATTTCCGTGAACAGCGTGTTTTCTGCAAAAGAAATCGTGATCACTCCCCCAGCAGGTGTATGCTCTACACAGTTTTTCAGAATATTAATCATCGCCTCAGTTGTCCAATTGTAATCGCCTATGAATGAGGTAGCGTCTTCTCCTTCGATTTGGATCCGTTGCTCCTTAATATCCATTGGAATCAGTATGGGCTCCATAGATTTCTGAACAAGCCTCTTTACTTTTATTGAATCTTTTTTAAATTGAATGGTTCCGGCATCGATCTTTGAGAACTTTAATAATGAAGAAACCAGCCAGCCAATCCGATCGAGCTGAAGACTGATTTTCCGCGTAAATTCCATTCTTTTCTCAACGTTCAGTTCAGGGTCGCTTAATAAATCTGCCATCACGGTCATGGAGGTAAGTGGTGTTTTGAGCTGATGGGAGATGTCGGAGATCGCATTGGTAAGCTTTATTTTATCCTCTTGCAACAGCAAACGCTGCTCCGATAACATCAACGTCACCTTATAAATATCATTTTTCAGAATACTAAGCTCGCCTTCCTGATTATCACGAACATCGAGCGAATAATTACCGCTGCTAATTTGACGTAGATACCCTGAAAGCTTCTCAATTTCGCGGTATCTCCAGCGGGTAAATAATAAACAACAACCTATAAGCAGAACTGAAGTTACCGCCGTGATCCCCATCGCCCCTGATGAAATAAATGCCGTTACTATAATCGCCAGAAGGCTGATCGTAGACATCGTTAGTAATAACCATCTAAATTCTTTGTTACGTAACATCCTAATCACCAACCTTATACCCTAAACCTCGTACTGTTTTGATTAAGGTGGGCTCTTGCGGGTTATCCTCTAACTTTTCCCGTAAGCGTTTAATATACACAGACAATGTATTATCATTTACAAATTCTCCGGCGACATCCCAAATCCGCTCTAACAATTGATTTCTGGAAAGGACTTGTCCCACATGATTAGCAAATATCAGAAGCAGACGATATTCTAATGCTGTTAGCAGAACTTCATTGCCGTTCTTATAAACTTTTCCTTCTAGCGTATTAATCCGTACATTCTCTAGTTCAAAATTAGACGGGGTCTGAACCTGCTTGTTATATCTCCTTAACACCGATTTAATGCGTGATAACAGCTCACGAATCCGAAATGGCTTAGTTATGTAATCGTCTGCTCCCATATCAAGTCCCATCACTACATTGACCTCATCATCAATCGCAGTTAAAAAGATGACCGGAATATCGCTCCGCTCCTTCACGATCTTACACAGATCATATCCGCTGCCATCCGGTAGAGAGAGATCAAAAATGCAAAGTGTTACTTCAGATATCTGCTCCGCCAACACCCTCCTAGCAGAGGTTGCATCATAACATAAAATAGTTTCAAAATGATCCTGCTGCAAGGAATATTCAAGTCCTGACGCAATGGTTCTATCGTCCTCTACGAGCAATATTTTCATATATGTTCATCCTAACCTAATAATTTGCGAAACCGTCATATTGAAAAAGCGCTACACTTATATTGATGAATTTGCTGAAATCCTAAACGAAGAGCTAGCTTTTGGGAAGCTTCATTATCTAATGAACAGTCCCAATAAGGTGTAAAACCATTTGCAAGTATATCTTCCGCTACTAAAGCCGCTAAATGGGTCCCCACTCCTCTATTCTGATACTTGGAGAGGGTTTCAATTCCGATAGCATGAGTATCCACAGTAACGAAACTAGAATAACATACACCAATGATCTCAGCTCCCTCAATAGCAGCATATCCATAGCCTGTTGCCTTAAAGCCTTTTTTCGATGACCAGAATAAATCAATATTCTCATGTACAAATTCCATGTGCTTTAAATCTAAGTTCTCCCAATCCTGTATTTTAAGATTTATAGTTCTAATCCCATTATTAAGGGACTCAGCGGGCTTGTGGAATAACTTGAACACCATTTGTTCAAAAGGATATAGCTTCCTAGAAGGAAACATCAATGCCAGATTCCATTCATCGTGTTGACCTGAGACTTCAAAATACTCCAGCCCAAGCTTTTTCATCCTCGGTGCAATATGACTGGATACATAACTATCTAAGCTTTTGATAAATATCTCATTGGTGTGATCGCCTATAATATAAAATCCTTGCATCCCCTTACTCCATACCAACGCGCTTTTCGGTGTTACAAGTTGATCTACAAAAATCCAGCCCGGATTATTTCCCTCGATGATGGAGAGAATTTCAGGATGAATAAGAGCACCTGTAAGTAACGGTTTCACTTCAATAAAATCCTGTTGAGATAATTCAAGCATATGAACACTCCTCGCCAACAATTTATCTAAATAACTGAGCAATACTTAAAAGAATAATTCCCCTTTGTATATTCTATAAGATAATTCAACAGATTGCTTATTATTAAATCCGATCCGGGTATCCTAAATAAAAAAGAATTGAACCCAATGCTTAACGCACAGGCCCAATCCTTTATTTGGAGTATCCATAATGACCGAAATCAGCTTGCATTATTGACCTATCATACCACCGTCGACTGTATATAGAGAACCCGTTACGAATGAAGCCTCATCCGACAGAAGGAAGTTCATCACAGCGGCAACTTCTTGCGGTTCACCGTAGCGACCCATTGGTGTTGCAGCTTCGTTAGCTGCCTTGTATTCTTCTGCACTTCCGAAATTATTCTCAATTTTACGCATCATTTGTGTATTGATCGTTCCTGGCAGTACCGCATTAACACGAATGCCAAGTGGTGCAAGCTCATTTGCAGCTACGCGAGTCAGACCAATTACAGCATGCTTAGACATAATGTAAGGGGCCATGCCTGGTGCGCCCATGAGTCCTGCCAGAGAAGAAGTGTTCAGAATAGCACCTGAGTTTTGTTTTTTCATCACAGGAATTACATAGTGTAGTCCAAGAAATACACCACGTACATTGACGTTGTATACAAGATCAAGTGCTTTGACGTTAAGCTCTTCGATTTGACCTGCTGGACCTTCAATTCCGGCATTGTTTGCAAAATAATCAATGGCACCAAATTTTTCTACCGCTTTATTAACATAATTCTGAACGTCTTCTTCATTAGAGACATCCGCAGCTACAGCTAAAGAGTTAGATTCATTTAAGCCTAAATCTTGGATAACATTTTTTATCGCTTCTTCATTCAGATCGACAAGTACAAGATTCAGTTTACGATCAGACAATCGACGGGCAAGCTCCTTACCGATTCCTCCTGCAGCTCCAGTAATTACAGCAGTTTTTACATATGATTCACTCATTGTATATTCGCATCCTTTGTTATGAATTGGCTATATATTATAGTCTTAGGAGATGGGATAACCTATCTCTATTACTAGAGTACACCCCATTAGTTAATCTGTTCAATAATCAGAATTTTAATCAATGTCGCCTAACCAACAGAACTGATCTCTGTGTTTACTTATGTCTAAATCTTGAACATTGGCTGATCTTTTGTTACTTTTAAAGTAGGAATTATAAATGAACGATAAAAAGATCATAGCTGGGGGTAGTTTTTTTTGATACAGGAAGAGCATGAAGACAGAAGAACCAGAAGAACACGCCAAGCTCTGAAATCTGCATTCGTTGAACTAATATTGGAAAATAGTTATGATTCAGTTACGATATTGGACGTGACTAATCGAGCGGATTACAATCGAGGGACTTTTTATAAGCATTTTGAGAGTAAAGAGGCTTTGCTTAAGGAAATACATGATGAATTTCTACAGGGCATAGGTGAAGCGCTAATAGACCCTTATGAGGGATTGGATCGTATTGAGGCAACAGAGGTTTTCCCTTCCATTTTGCAATTGTTCGAATATATTGAGGGGCATAAAGCTGAGTTTTTGGCCTTATCCGCTGTGGAACGTGGGAAAATGACTGTTGAACTGTTCGACCGTTTACGGGAATCCATGCGTGAGGATATGCGGATTGAGATAGAAGCTGATGCTGCTCCCGTGGATTATGAAATTATGTTGAGTTACCAAATGTCTGCTACAGTAGGTGTCATTATGCACTGGGCTGAAGTCAATTTCAAATATTCGGCGAGCTATATGGCAGAACAGTTAATTACACTGGTTAACAGCAAAATAGACCATATAGCGTTTATGAAAAAATCAAATGGATAAGAAACGAAACGCAAGCAGCTAATACGGAAACAAAAATTCAAGAAACCAGAGCATTGAGAGATGATCTCAAATGCTCTGGTTTTTTAGTGTAGCAGTGCTCTACTCAGCGAATATCTTTTACTCGAATATTATTTCCTAACAGACTGGCATCACTACTTAATTTAAATGTAGGGTAATTTGCATCTGCTTCAAGTCGCATCTGTTCATCAAATAAAGATTCCTGTTGACGATCAACAAAAAATGTAAAAGGCTCTTTCTGAACTTCAATATCTGTAGCATAGGGTTCACTAATGATCTGAATTACGATCACGCCATTACAACCACAACCCTCTGTATCGAAGAACAATTTAAAATCACCTGGCCGTTCCCCAAGGTTCTCTTTTAACTTATCTACTGTTAGTGCGTTTAGTTCTATGTGCATAAGATACTCTACTCCTTATTTTGTAATTTAGACTACCCTTCAATCGATTCATCGTTGCTTGCCCCAGGCGGGACAATTGGATAGACATTTGTTTCTTCGATGACATCAAATTCCATAATAGCAGGACCTTCGGTATTCATAGCATGTTGGATTATGGCTTTAGCCTCTTCTTTAGTGCTGGCTTGATAACCTTGTGCACCAAAGGATTTAGCGAGTGCGGCAAAGTCAGGTGAACTAATCTGTACGGCTGAGTATCTTTTGTTCAAGAATAGTTCCTGCCACTGACGCACCATTCCTAAATAACCATTTTTCAAAATAACTACTTTTACATTGAGCTGCAAATCTACAGCTGTCATGATTTCCTGCATATTCATTTGAAAGCTTCCATCCCCACTTATACATACAACCTGCCGTTCCGGAAAAGCAACTGCTGCTCCAATAGCTGCAGGAAACCCGTAACCCATAGTACCCAATCCTCCAGAGGTTAGAAAGGTACGCGGCTTTTTAAAATTATAGTGATGTGCTGTCCAGATTTGATGTTGTCCTACATCCGTGGAAATAATAGCATCGGAGACAGTTGCATGATCAACGTACCGAATAACGTCTTGAGGTGTCAATCTCGATTCATGATGATCTCTAAATGGTTGAATTGGACATCTGCTCCATTTATTGATCTGGTCATGCCATTCAGGAATCTTTCTATCTGATAAGCGATTAAGCATTTCCTGTAATACGTTTGTTATAGAATCACAAAGAGCTAGATCCATCTCTATATTTTTATCAAATTCAGCTTCATCTATGTCCACTTGGATTTTATACGAATGAGGAGAGAACGCTCTGCGTTTTCCTGTTACACGATCACTAAATCTGACGCCGAGACAAACTAGAACATCAGCTGCTTGTATAGCGCGGTTCGCGGCCACCGTTCCATGCATACCTACCATTCCTAAGTGCAATGGATGATCAGATGGAAACGCCCCTATACCCATCAGAGTAGAAGCAACTGGAAGATCGAGGCGTTCTGCCAAATTAAGCAATAAGGAAGGGGTTTCACCTGCTACACATCCCCCGCCGATCAATAGTAAGGGTCTGGCAGCATTCCGAAGTTTCTCCGCCATCGTATCCAAGTCATTCCCATTAGACTGATTAGCAACTGAATATCCACGAATAGAAACAAATGATTGTTGTTCGGGAATTTCGTATATTATTGGAGTTGTGTCCATCATAACATTTTTAGGCAGATCAATAAGAACTGGGCCAGGACGTCCTGTAGTTGCCAAATAAAAAGCTTCATCAATGATGCGTGGGAGATCACTCTTATTCATTACTATGTAATTATGCTTCGTGATGGACATGGTCATGCCATAAATATCAACCTCCTGAAAGCTGTCTAATCCAATCATATCCGTGGGGACCTGACCAGTTAGTACAATCAGTGGAATGGAGTCCATAAAAGCTGTCGCTATCCCAGTTATAGCATTGGTGGCTCCAGGACCACTAGTTACGAGTGTAACGCCTACACTTCCTGTCGCTCTCGCGTAACCATCTGCGGCATGTACTGCAGCCTGTTCATGCCGTACTAAAATATGCTCTAATCCTTCACAATCGAACAATGCATCATATACAGGCAGTACAGCCCCACCGGGGTAACCAAAAATCGTTGAAATACCTTTCCTCAATAACAAGTCTACTAACAATTCTGCTCCCGACATTAGATAATTTCTCCTTTCCTTCTATGCTCCAGATTTACTGCTTTGGCAAAGTATAAATCGATTTTCTTCTCCTCTCGTGTGACTGCCATCACTTCTAATTTGACAGTCATGCGTCCGAGAATAGGTTATTCATAACAAAAAAAAGCATGAACCCTATGGGTCCACGCTTACAAATTTATTAGCTCTATTTAGAGGATTGATTTAAGCCGACTTTTGAGTCTCCCGGGCACCGCCTAGCTTAAACACTAGAATACCGCCAACAATCACAAGTACTCCGACCAACTGCTTCCAAGTGAAAGGAACCTTCTCAAGCCCTAACCAGCCGAGGGAATCCCACAATAAAGCGAATCCAAGCTGAGAGATTAACACGATAGAGATCGCATAGGTTGGTCCAAGCCGCTTGGTCCCTTGCACGAGACAGATTACAACTCCCACTCCGATCAACCCGCTGATCCAATACCAGGGCTCCATGTTTCGCAAAGTAAATATACGGTTGCCTTCAAAGATAAGACTCATGATAAAAGAAGCCAGAAATCCCATGCCTAACACTAATGTCGTTGTAGCCCAAGATCCAACCTTCTCATTAACCTTCGTATTAAATATATTTTGCAGGCTCACTAGTGAGCCCGCGATAAGCGCTAATATCAAACCTATAATCATAACTTCATTCCTCCATTTATCGATTGTCCATCAGGATCATTTAGAATTTCAGGATCACGACGCCAGCAATCATTAACGCGATACCGATAAATTGTGGCAGTCTCATCTTTCGTTTTTCCATCCCGAACCAGCCTTTAATATCGATGATGAAGGTCAAGCATAGCTGAGCAATCAGCAATGTGGATATCGTAAACGTTACACCAATCTGCTGAATAGCTGTTACCTCACTGAAAATAATGACTGCGGCAAAGGCGCCGCCAATCAAATATAAAGGTTTTACCTGTTTAAAGCCCTGTGATTTGCCATCTCGGACGAACAGCAGGATTAATAAGGACATTATAAACCCAGTTAGCTGTGTAATTGTCGCAGCTTGCCAAGTCCCAATATCTTGACTAATTCGAGCATTAGATACTCCTTGCAGAGTGATACAAGCCCCCGCTAAAAACGCAAATATAATTCCTCTCATTTCTCTCTCTCCTCAATTTCGATCTCTTACATATTAAAAAGCAATTCAGGTCTTTAAAAAAGGACATCTGTCCTAAACCAAAATAAACGATGTTGTTGCCCCTATAAGCCTTTCGTATATTTTCAAAAAAAAGACCGCCTCAAGCCATCTCTTAGGCTTAAAACGGGCTTTCAGAACTTTAAATTGTAGATTAGGAAAGTAATTTATGCTCATGCAATTGATCAAAAATGATCTGTGTAACGACAGAAACTCGATTTCGATCCTTATAAGATAACCAGGATAACTCATCAATTTCCGACGCAGGACTAAGTGAACCTTCAAAATCCGCGATATAACATGTCATTTTAACTATGACGCCTTCAGCTTTACCGTGAGCTTCCGCTTCAAAGGTTCCAAAATAGGAGATGGTTTCTGGTTTAATACGAACAGAGATCTCTTCCTCGATTTCCCGCACGAGCGTCTCCTCGTCTGTTTCTCCAGCTTCTCTTTTTCCTCCAGGCAAATAATAGGTATCTTTCCCTGTGGAACGCGCACACAAAACTTGTCCATTCTGAAAATGAATCCATGCAATTTTATCAATGATAGTAGTCATAAAGTTCTCCCCATATTTTTTCTGATAATTATATCATACAGCCAAGACCATCTATTTATACAACGTCTATATTTGATTTTTGTATGTGCAGCTTAGCTTTGGCCTGAGGTACATGATGGAGCAAATAGTACGCAGCAAGAGAAAGAAGTGTTACTCCCCCTGCAACCTCATACATCATTCGGTAATCTGTATAAGAAGCAATCAAACCCATGAAATAGGAGCCCGCTCCATAACCCAAATCAAATAACAAGAAAAAGGTCCCATTTGCACTACCTCTACGATCTTTAGCCGCTAATTTAAGCGCAAGAGTCTGGAAACATGGCATAAGTGCACCATATCCAATTCCCATAATGACACCAGACATCATTAACATCAAACCAGACCGAGCTTGACTTAAACTAAGCAATCCAACGGCGAAGATAATAATTCCGGGATAGATGAGAATATGCTCATTATATTTATCGAATACTTTACCTATAACCGGACGAAACAATACAATCATAATTGCAAAAGCCACAAAAAAATAACCAGTAAGCTGTGATTGATGGATTTCTTTCGTGAAAGAAGCTATAAATCCAGACAATGAGCTATAGGAAAAAGCAAGTGTAAATCCGACAAGTGAAATCGGCAAGGCTTTTGGCTCGATTACGTCTCTCCAGCGGAGCCCTTTTCGCGTCTTCGCAGGTTCCTTAATAGCTTCAATAACGTTAGCCTTATCTTCTTTTGGCATCCGAACACCTAACGTGAATAACAGCGAAAGAGCAGCAATCACACATACGCCTAACAGTAATACATTAATATTCTCATCTTTCCAGAGAAAAAGCCCCCATGCGGGTCCAATGACCATAGCAATGCTCATAAACATGCTAAAATAACCGATGCCTTCTCCTTGACGTGAATAAGGAATTAGCGTCGAGGCTATTGTACTTGTAGCTGTAGAGGCAACAGCATAACTCATTCCGTGTAGGAAACGAATCACCAGGAATAATACAATTCCATTAGATCCGAAGTAACCAATACAGGCGATTAGAAAAATGGTTAGGCCAATAACCGCCATTTTCTTTTTACCGAATTTATCGACCCATTGTCCCGAAAAAGGACGGATCAATACTCCCCCTATTACATAGATAGTAATCGCTAACCCCATTTGCTGCTGATTCCCGTGCAAACTTTCCTTTACGTATAACGGGAATGCAGTTGCTAGAATGTAAAAGGTCAGGAACATAAAAAAACTACTTAAGCAAACAACAATAAAATTCCGGGTCCATATTTTCTCTCTAATCACAACAGACTCTCTCCATCCTACCTATAACTTTTTATATGTTACAATAGTATAGGACTGAAAATTAATTAAGTAAAATACATATTATATGATCGATAGATCACATTAGAGTTATAAGTAAAGTGAGGTTTTTGTTATGGAATTCCTTCAGCTTCAATATTTCCAGGCAGTTGCACGCCATGAACACATGACTAAGGCCGCAAAAGAATTAAATGTATCTCAGCCCTCCCTTAGTAATTCCATACAGCGTTTAGAGAAAAACTTAGGTGTTCCCTTATTCGAGCGACAAGGCAGAAATATAAAATTGAACGAATTCGGCAAAACCTATCTGCAACGTGTCGAGCAAGCTTTTATGGAACTTGAAGAAGGACAGCGTGAGCTCACAGATATGGCTGGACTTGAACATGGTGTAATTTCTATTGCGGCCACACTCCCGTATGTATTGCCCACTTTACTAAAAGAATTTCTTACCCTTCATCCGCATGTACGGATTATCCAACGCCAGCTTGGCTCTGCGTTAGAAATGAGAAATGATTTAGAGAGTGCAGCGATTGATTTTTGCATATCATCTACACCTGTTACCGGACCAGATATCGAGTGGCTTACCTTAGCAGAAGAAGAATTATGTTTGACTGTGCCCAAGAATCATCGCTTTGCTAATCGAAAGAGTATTTCTTTGATAGAAGCAGCAGGTGAGAATTTCATTTCTTTATCTTCTAGATATAATTTCCGTGAAATTTCAGATGAATTTTGCCGACAAGCTGGATTTGAACCTCAAATTACGTTCGAGCTTGAAGAAGTAAGCGCCATTCAAACCCTAGTAGAAATGGGACTAGGAATCACCTTCACCCTCCCTCTCTCCTTAGGCAGAAGAAGTCAAAATACCGAAATTGTTCAATTAAAAATAACAGATCCGCTATGTCAACGCTCTTTTGGCATCGCATGGAGCAGAAAGCACTTTTTATCGCAAGCAGCTATACATTTCCGGAAATTTGCTGTGGATTTTTTTAGTAAACCTCATGAATATAATTAAGGTGAAAACTACTATGCTAAGCATTTTTAGTTATACCAAGATGATTGTAAAGCGTACATATCTGCATAAATCCCTTTATTATTTATTAAGTCTTGATGCTGCCCCACTTCAGCTATACTTCCATTATCAATAACATAGATCGTATCCACATTTTTCGCCCAGCCCAGTCTATGTGAAATGAAAATGGCAGCTTTATCTTGGCAGATATCTAATAATTGTGTATAGATCTGCATCTCAGCATTCGGATCAATCGCAGAAGTAGGTTCGTCAAACACTATAAGATCCGCATCATTATATAACGCACGCGCTATCGCCAGCTTTTGCCACTGTCCGCCTGATAGCTGCCTGCTTCCTTCAAGCATTTGACCTAACCTTACATCTAGTCCCCCTAATTCGTAAAACAAATCCATCAGCTCACATTTTTCCAGAATACTTAGTATTTTCACATCGTCCGGCGAAGATTTGGCATCACCCAACAGGATGTTTTCTCTTAGTGTCATTTCGAATTTAATAGAATGCTGGTACACGACGGATACTTTACCTTGAGATTCTGGACTGTCTTTCCAGTAAATAGATCCAGAACTAGCAGTGTACTGCCCTAATAACAATTTGATCAAGGTAGACTTTCCTGCTCCATTTTCTCCAACAATGGCTATTTTCTCACCGGGCTTTATGACCATATTGATGTTAGATAAAACATACTTACTGGATTTGGCGTATTTAAAATAAACATTTGAAACGGTAATAGGAAGCATAGATTCAGAGCTATTATTGATATTATTTTTTCGGAAATCTCTATTTTTATAGGTAAGCACTTCATTTAAGTCATATAATTTACTGCTGCTGATGTAAAGCTTGCTTAGCGGCCAGGTCAAACTCATGATTTTACCACCACAAGTTAACAAAGCCAGAAATAATACTGAGATTGTCCCCACAGTAACTGTATTTGACTCCCCCATTTTACTTAACAGATAGACCAATACGATAAAAATAGCACTCGTCTGAACCATAGCCACAATCATCCCTGTTTTGATTTCGAATTTCCTCGCACTATACCTTTCATCATGCTGCTTCTTCATAAGCTTTGCCCAGAGATCCGTAAAATAGGAGATAGAGTTATAGATTCGCATTTCCCTAATCGCATTAGGATCTTCCAAAGTTACAGCTAGATAATCCCCCATTCTTCCGTCAAAAGTAAGCTCTCGCCCTGTTCTTCTAACTTTAATCTCAGTAAACATTCGAAAAGATAAAGTAGATACGATCATTAAACCCACCACCAGTGTGACTAAAAAATATCCACTTGTAGCCGATAACCAGATGATACTTATAAGTCCTGAGATATTTCCTACACTGGACACCAAAAAACCAGTAATTCCCTCTAAATCTTCTCCAACTATTGTTTTAGCTCTTTGCAGCTTGTTCCCAAACTCTTCATCATCAAAATCCTCAAAGTCAACTTGGTTTGCAATATCTATCAGCTCGGATTGGAAAGCGAGAGTTAGTTCCGCATTCATTCGACTTTTCATTATGTTGGTTATACTCAATGAACAGGCTTGTACTCCATGAATTAAAACAAACCATAGAATCGGAATAAAGGTTATCGCACCAGCAGCAACTGCATTAATGATATGAACTTGAACAGAATACGAATAAAAAGTTAATAATCCACTGATTATAGGAACTATGATCGTTATTATTGAGATTACTGGACTTTTTCCAATCATCCGTGCCAGTATCGTTAAAATATTCTTAAGGTCTCTTCTCAGCAGAATCTCTCCTTTCTCAGCCATATAAAGAGGACTGGCGGTTAAACATTCCCCTGTACTTACCATCCAACTTCATTAATTCTTCATGTGTTCCACTTTCAACGATTTCTCCATGCTCAAACAGAAAAATTCTATCTACGAATTTGGACATATATAGCCGATGTGTCACAATAATGGAGGTCTGCTGCTCTCCTAATTTCATAAAGGTTTCAAACGCCTGCTGTTCCGCGTAAGGATCGAGGGCTGCAGTAGGTTCATCAAAAATCGTAAGCGAGCCGTTGTTGAGATAAGCACGTGCAATCGCAAGTCTTTGCCATTGTCCACCAGACAGATCGATCCCCCCAAACTGTGGACCTACTAGAGTGTCCAACGCAACACCATAAGAATCGGCTTCTGCTTTTCTCATCGCAGCTAATAATCTTGAATCGTCATACATGGCAGCAATATTCCCCATGGCTATGTTTTCTCGAATCGGTCTATGTAACTTAGTGAAATCCTGAAAAACAACTCTCACACCCTTTGTGATGTTATGAGCCAGCACTTCCTGCTCTCCATTAAACCACTGGATGTTTCCCGCTGTTGGATGATATAACCCTGCTATCAGCTTGATGAGCGTGGATTTTCCGGAACCATTCTCACCTACAAAAGCAACTCGTTCACCAGGATTGAGAGTCATGTTTATACTATTAAGCGTGTCCTGTGCATTGCTTGCATAACGAAAATTCAACTGCTGAATTGTGATCTGCATCGCATCGGTATTCCTTATGGAATCTTCCGGATCTCTTTGAACTTGCTCTTCAAGTTCCAAATACGCACTATACTCATTGAAGCGCAAGCGACTTTTGGTCAGATCAGAATACATCCTTGTTAGTGCAGGTATGACAATAAATATTTGACTAGATATTTGAAGTAATAATACGAAAAGTCCGGCGCTCTGCCCGCTACCTCCAAGTGTAATTGCTAAAATAGCAATCGTAAGCCCGTTTAATAAAGTCATAAGTATACTTTGGGAGAAGCTTAAGGTCTCAGATAAAACAACTTTTCGGTGCATTTGTTTGAAATTTCCATTGAAGAGCTCTTTCATTGCGGAAAACAAGTAGGAGGACATTCCGTACATTCTTACTTCCGGGAGGGTATTTCTACTAATCAGCAAATCAAAGATATAATTAATCATTCGTACAGAGGAGGTTTGATTCGCTGAAATAGCCTCTATTTTCCGAGAGATCCATCTCATGAGGTAAAGCTGCAGAATTTGTACAACTAAAATGAACACTGCCAGGATATAAAAGCCATAACAGGATAGGACTAAGATTAGTGCGATTAATGTTATAAAGTGGATTGTCACTCCGGTCCATTGATCTAACAAATCGATCAAGGAAAGCCGTTTTGCTTTTTCTCTAATCGTTTTTGTTGCGGGGTCTTCCAATAAAGCCATCGATAATTTAGAGGTCTTAGCCAAAATTTTATGTTCCAGTTCATAAATACTGGTTGCCGTTAAATTGGTTACAGAAATGGCTCGAAGAGAACCATTGATGCCAGCTAGATATAAAATTAACATCAGTGAACTTACCAATAGTAAGATATGTAGGTAGGCGTTAGGCGTGAAGTTCTGAATGAGGTCAACCACATATTTCGTTATGAACAGCTCGGCAAATAGAATTGGTGGGCTCAGCAGGTTAGTGATAAAATATAAAAGTGAGTTTCTTTTGTCTTTTACATAGAGTAGTTTTACAACGTAGAGAAAGTCAGGCAGATAGCATCTCTCCTTAAATGTATATTTTTCACTGAAAACTCTTTCCTTTTTAAACGTGGAATCTGATTATAACGTTAATTGTTTATAATTGGAAGAAGTAATTTCGATCTTACCAAATTATAGGAGTGTGAATTCATGAAACTTCAATTCAACTTATTCCCAGGCGGATTACCTAAGGCGCTCACTATGAGCTATGATGACGGCCAGAAACACGATATCCGCTTGGCAGAAATTTTTGATCAATATGGAATCAAAGGGACCTTCCATTTAAATAGTGCAATGATCAATGCACCTGGGTTCTTAACTCCCGCTGATGTTAAGCAATCACTCAGGAATCATGAAGTGTCCGCCCATTCCGTTACTCACCCACATCTAGAGCGTCTACCTTTACCGATGGTAATTGAAGAGCTGTTCGAAGACCGTAAACGACTGGAGAAGCTGGTGGATTATCCAGTGCGAGGCATGTCCTACCCCTACGGTACATACTCACAGGAGATAATTGCACCACTTCAGTCCGTTGGAATTGAATACAGCCGCACTGTTCACTCTACCAAACAGTTTGATATGCCTCTTAATTTCATGGAATGGCATCCAACCTGCCACCATATTGAAGATCTGCATCAGGTTTGGGAGAGATTCACAATGGAAGGACCCTCCCAGAAACTAAGACTCTGTTATGTTTGGGGCCATAGCTATGAGTTCGCACAGCAGAACAATTGGGAGCTTATCGAAACCTTTTGCCAACAAGCAGGTGGGCATTCAGATATTTGGTACGCAACCAATATTGAGATTTATGATTATGTCACTGCCCTGTATTCACTGAAATTAAGTGCCGACAAAACGATTATCCGCAACAATTCTGCCATAGATGTTTGGGTATCTATAAATGATCAACCCGTTCAGATTAAGGGTGGAAGTATGATGACGACGAAATAATCATAAATACATAAAAAAGAGCGATGTTCAACATCGCTCTTTTTTTGTACTAATTATATTGATGTGATTCCGAATTATTTCGCTTGAAGTGTATATGTCACTGTTTTTGCTTTTTCCTCAAGGATTGGCGTGTAGGTGAAGGTCAGTACATTCCCCTTACGGCTTTTCATCCCTAACATTCTGCTCAGAATGTATTGATCTCTGCCATCATTTACTTTATCCCATTCTTTACGATCCTCACTAGTAATCAGTTGTTCACTGAGATTGACGATTTCTCCTGTACTGCTGTAGACAATATATAATTGTGTTGTATCTAATAAGCGAACGAGTGCCACATCCTCCGCGGCGTACTCCACTATGAAATCACCGGTTGCCCCGGTTAATTTCTCCATCTCAAACAACTTGCCCAAACCGCCATCCTTAGTAATATACTGAACGTTCTTCCCATCGGTCATATACACCTGAGTGGAGGGCACTTGAGGCGCATGAGGATAAGCAGAGATCATATAATGATAATCCATTTGCTGAATTATTGTACCTGCTTGAACTAGTACCTGATAGCTGTTGCTGAAATCATTAAACATAGCATAGTGATTGTCTGTTAACTGGAGCAAGTACTTGCCATTTCCAAATTTCTTGATCTCAAATCCATGATTGTAAGCGGATCCCTTGAGCGGTAGTTGGCCAATAATTACTGGTTTCCCAGCTGCTGTAGCCCGGTAATATAAATCACCGTTTTTTTGAGATATCCAATAGGATCTTCCTTCTACAGAAGCGGCAACAAATCTAGGTTCATCAACGATGTGGATAATTCCATCCGTTTTATTTAGCCCCGCTTTACCCCCAAGTACACTGACCGCAGAGACCAATGGCACGTACAACGAACCTTTTATGATACGTGGAGATTTTGTTAATCCCATCGCTCCCCCGTTCACTTTTGACGTTGTAGCACCCGCAGTGAAGATGACTTCACGCTCTGGACGTACCAGCTTGGCCGTTTTTAATTTTTGATCCCACGATAACGTATAACCCATAGCATCTGCAAGTGATTTCAAAGGTACAAAAGTTGTATTCTCCGCGATGACTTGTTTACTGCTGATTCCAATTTCTTTATAGTTGAATTGAATTTGCTTGTCTGCTTGCGCAGATGCCGATCCATACCCAGTACTTAAAATCAAAACAGCAAAGATCCCTAGCGTTACTTTCCATTTATTCATTTCTATCCGTCTCCTTCGACATTATAATCATATGTAATTAGACGGAAGATAATGGAAAAAGTTTCATTTCACCCTCTAGCAAACTCATAAAAAGCCAAAGCATCCTCCCGAGTTGGGAATCCTGCTTGCGCCAGTTTATCGCTGCCCCCGCCTTTACCGTTGTAGCTGCCTAGATGAGCTTTGAAAAAAGCTCCACAGGAAATCTCCAGGCTCCCATTCTGCGCAAACACAACCTTATTCTCCGCAGAAGTAGCTAATAATACAGGAAGATCACATTTCGAAGTCAGCTTATTAGCTAAGCTCTGTAGATCTTTTAGCGATTTATCCTCAAATACTTGTGCGATTATCTTTCCCGCTTGCTCATTTAAAAGCTCTTGCACGACATAGTCGTCATTTTTTTCTTTAAGCAGGTTAATTTCAGCTTGCAGAAGCTTTTGTTCATTTTCCCATTTTTCAATTCGATCGATAATTTCATCTTTGCCTGTATTGAATTTGGAAGATAGTGTACCAAGGATTTGCTGACTGGTATTAAATTCCTCTAAAGCCCGGTATCCACATTTAAAATAAATCCGCGTATTCCCTTTTATTTTTTCAGCTTTCAGAAGCTTAATCATTCCAATTTCACCTGTTGAGGACACATGTGTCCCCCCACAAGCGTTGTATTCAACATCTTTGATCTCAACAATCCTGATGTTCTCTGTCACTTTTGGCTGTTTAACCAATTTAAGCTGTGAAGCCTCTTCCCCTGTTACGAAATAGCTGAGAATATTGTGATTTAAGTAAATCTGCCGATTAACTTCTCTCTCTATCGAGGACAGTTGACCAGCATTCAGTTCTGGCACTTCTATATCAATGGTGCAATAATCCTCACCTAAATGAAAGCTTAAGGTCATAAAGTTATGTTTTTCTAGACAAACCGCTGAGAGCAAATGCTGGCCACTATGCTGCTGCATATGGTCAAATCTTCTATTCCAATCGAGCTGGCAAGCTACCGATTCATCATTAGGTAAACGTTCCAGCTTATGTAGTACAAGCTCTTCCTCACTGATTACATCAAGCACAGGAATTCCCTGAATAGATCCTAGATCACAGGGTTGTCCACCACCATGCGGATAAAAAGCCGTCTCCTCCAAAAGAACATAAAGACCATCTTCTCGTTCTATGGTTTCAGTCACACGGGTTTGCCAATCAGTCAGGTATGTTGAATTGTAGTATAATTTGTTGGTCATAAATGGTTTCCTCTCTTTTTTACGTTATCGACATATTAAGTTTATAGTATCATAACGGATAGTGTGAATCTTATTATTTCAAAAAAACCAGCTCCACGCAAAAGCTGCGTAGAACTGGTATTAGGGTAATTAACAAGAACAAGTAGCATCTTTTAAATTTCTAATGGCAATTGCATTTAGTCGAAGCGCTTCTACTATTGAGTCTCTTACTGCTAACAATTCAAATCTTTCACGACTGCCAATAGGCAACCTGCAAAGAATGGCTTCAATTCTTTTAAGACTTTCTTTCAGAATCACTCTTTGCTTACGCAATGCGTTCAAAGCTCTTTGAATTTTTCTCTTCTCTGCAGCAGTCATAAACTACCACCTCTTTTCGATTGTGATAGTATATGAGATGCTTATTCCCCCTTATTTGCTTGTACAATCCGGAAACCAAATAACTATATTTACTCTTTTTTGCTAGCTTCCATGATAGGAACGGACCAGTCTACATTAGTATACATTCGATTGTTTATCGTGCGTATTAATTGAAGCTGCTCGGGAATTTGTGTAAGGCCTTCGGCACGGAATTGGAAATATTTCTTTTGATTATTTGACTGAGATTGAACAATTATAATATATCCATCCTTCCATCCTTCCCCTTTGATAGAATGCGCTCCTTGTTTAGTGAGTTTGTATTCCTTGCCATCCATTGTCTTGAACATCCATTCATCATTCATAAATTCATTTTTCAATCTTCCGCTAAAATGTAATACACCTTCCTTCGCTGATACATTGTTATCGGGAGACGATTCCACTATAAAATCATTTAACATCAGCTCATCCCCGTCAAAAGCAAAGGGAATCGGATGTTCTTTCAACTTGGCTGGCTCAAATTGCACACTAGAACCATCCTTCTCTGGGATAAAATATCCATCCAATACGAAAGTATAAGGCGTATCCTGTGGTAAATATTTAAACGTATAGCTCCAGTGCATAAGTCCCTTTGTTGCCCCGGGAATGTTAGAGTAGGACATAACGCTGTTCTTATTAGGAAACTTTCTAGCATTAACACTGTGAATCTCTTCTCCTACTGTATCCTCAAAATGGAATTTCAAACCTTGTTGCTTCCATAGTTCGCCTGGAGAACGGGTCAACGCCTCTTCACTCAATTGAGTATCGAACTCAAAACGAACACCTTGCACCATATGAGTTAATTTATTCAAGGTCACAGTTAAACCGTCCGGGGAGGTGTAGCTACCCGTTAGTGGCATGGAGGTCGTTTGTTTATTCGCTTCCGTCATATCCATCGAAAAATTGAAATTCCAATCGCCTTTAAGAGTAGGGATGTTCTTGCGTTCACTTCCCAATTCAGTAATATGACCTTCGACCGTAATTCGATCAGTTTGCAGAGGTTCAGTGAAATTAGCGATCAAATAGTAAAAGTCACTGGTAAATCCTATATCGTATAACTCCCCAACAACCTTCCCTTGATCATCCTTAATCGCAATACTGTTCCCATCATTAAGGGCCAAGCGTTTTTTATCATGCTTTCCATCCGGTCCAAACAACTGTAACGCAACAATTACCCGTGTAGGATCTGCCACCGCTTCATCTATTTTGATAGTGTAGCCCTTATCCTTCACCTTAATATTAGGATGTTCTACTAACCCAAATTCTTGTGCTCGTAGAAGGCCAATGTCCATGTTGTTTTTAACAAAAAGAGAACGTAAAGTCTCTGCCAGTGTAGGAACGGAATATAAGATCACGGCACTTAGTACAACCAGTAACAACGCCGCGCCCATAAATAATCTCAGCAACTTATTGCGCTTCGGATGCTTGCGATTCCTTTGTGTTGGAGTAAATTCCTCAAGCTCTACTTGTTCCAAAGAAGCCATTACTTGAGCAGTAAATGAATCTGGTAAGCGCTCTTCATACATAGCCTGCGACCATTCAGCTTGTTCTTCAAGCTCTGCTTCGTAGATCATATTACAATGCGTACAAGTTGCCATATGTTCAGCTACGGCTTGATCTCGTAAGATAGATTTGCTTAAAATATATTCTTCGATCTCATAGGAATTTAAGCACCTCATCGGTCTTCACCTCCTGGAGTGTAATTAGCTGCTTCAAACGCTGTTTAGCCCGGTATAAATCATTTTGAATCTTGCTTAATGGAACATCTAGAACCATACACATTTCTTCATAGCTTAAATCATTGGTATAACGAAGCAGTAAAGCCGTACGATAATTAGACGGGAGCTTCTGCATCAGGTGAAGCAGCTCTGTGCGATGCTCCGATCGCATTAATTCTTCTTCTGGATTATCTGAAAGAGAATGTTCGGCATTGTTGTCCGGCAAGCTCGCTGTTGGTCGGTCTTTTTTCCACAAATCCTTCAGTAAATTAGTAGCGATAGCATATAGCCACGCCGCAAAATTCTTATCCAAATCATGTGAGGCTAGCTTGCGGTAAGCTTTAATAAAAGTCTCCTGCGTTATGTCTTGTGCATCTTGATGATTGGCTCCCATTCCTCGCATAAGCCCATAAATTTTATTCTTATATCGATTTACAAGATACGAATAGTCTTCTTTATGTCCATCGAGAATATTTTGGATCCATAGCCTCTCATCCTCTTTTTCAACTTTCGGTACATGTCCCTTCACCATGAAGCCTCCTTGAAGCACGATACTGTATAGACGATCCCTATTTAAAAAACTCTCACTTTATACAAAAAAAAGTAGATCTTCAAATAAAACGAAGACCTACTGTGTAATCTACCGATTACGTTTTAGAACAAAATACAACAATTGATCACGAAGTTCAGCGTCCTGCTCAAACGCTAATCGCTCTAGCAGCATTAAGGATCTAACATTCTCTGGCTCAACTGTAGCGTCAATACTAGTAAACCCCAATTTCAAGAATCCCAAATCAATAATCTCTTTCATCACTTCGTACATGTAGCCTTTGCCCCAGAACGATCTGGATAAATCATAGCCTACCTCTGCTGTAAATTCATTGCCTACTCTTCTTAAATAATGATATCCGCAGGTGCCGATAAACTCATTATTCGCTTTTTCGAACATTCCCCATCTACAACCCGAATCGTCCAAATGATACTGAATGATCTCTTCAGCTTCTTTTAGATCTTTGCAGGGCTCAATGTCCATATATCTAGTTACTTCTTCATCAGAAAAATGTCTAAAGACTACATTTGCATCCTCTAGATTTAAAATCCGCAATTCAATTCTTTCTGTATGCAACGCAGGAAACACAACACTTTGACTGTTCAACTTAACACCTTCCATTTCTACAGCAATAAAATCACTGAAGCGCTAAAGAAACATCTTTACTCCAATAAATTAACTCTTCATCCCTACCATATGCCCCGATACATTGAAACCCTAATGGCATGTTATTTATAGTGGCAGCTGGAATACTCACCGCAGGCGCTCCAGCATATGACCAAATGGCTGTCATTCCGGTCCATCCGGTTCGTGTTCCCCACAGCGGAGCTGTTCCTGCCTGAGCCGGCGAAACCCACAGATCAATCCCCTGTGACTTCTGCACATCTAATAGATCATTTCTGAGCTTGAGTTGTCCGCTACGATATCCTTCCAGTTCTTCCTCAGTGATGGTTCGTCCAGATAAAATAGCCTGCCGTACGGTATCATCATAAAGATCTTTATAAATATCAAATAGTGAATGATGGACTTGCGCCATTTCTCCGTGAACAAACCGCACCATGGCATCTCCGTAGATAAAGCTATCTTCCCACGGCATCGCAACTGTTTTTATGCTGAACCCTGCTTCCTCAAGCTTCTTAAGCTGCTTCTGAAAGGTTATCTTGGTGTCATCCTCCAATAATGTCATGTATACACCTTCGGGTATCCCCAGTACAGGTTTACGAGCTTCTTTAAAAGGTCTCCATCCCGTTACAAGCTCAGCGGCGAGAAAGTCTATACCCTCCATATCCTGAGTGAAAAATCCAAACGTATCAAAAGATGGCGACATCAATTGGACACCATCTATAGGGATACGCGCATAACTAGGTTTAAAGCCGACCACTCCGCAAAATGAAGCAGGTGCCATAACAGAACGCAAGGTTTGTGTACCTATCGCAAATGGACAGATGCCCGCGGCAACCGCAGCAGCAGAGCCTGCACTAGAACCGCCAGGCGTATGATCCAGCTGATGAGGATTGCGGGTTGTGATAGGTCCGGCATAAGCAAATTCCTCCGTCACTGTTTTGCCGGTGAACCAAACCCCTTTTTGCCGAAGCTTTTGAATAAAACTACCTTCAGACTTCGTCAAAGCTTGTGGGGGGAGGTTCGACCCTGCACGGGTAGGCAACCCATCTAAGTGAATTAAATCTTTGATTCCAGCAGGTATTCCATATAGCGATGGTTTAGGAATTTCTGAATACTTCTCTCTTACCCCAGCCACTTCATTTTTTATTCTATCTGCTCGGTTCTTCTCTGGCACAAAAGCACGCACGTGTGGTTCTACCTTATCGTAAAGATCTAAATATTGTGTAAGATATCTATCCATGGTTACATCTGAGGTCTTATTGCCCTGAGCAAACTGAGCTAACGAAGATTTATTAATGTACATGTCTGATTGGAACCCTCCTTAATATTCACTTAAACCACTTAAACCAGGAAGCCATTTGAAGACGATTGTATTAATTTGGAACAGCTTCATGTTACTAGTTAACCTTATCTATGGCTATACTTTAGTTCTCTATTTCTATTTTCATCCACAATATTGATTACACGATCCACCCACCCTTGATAAAATTGCTCCTCATGAGAAACCAGAATCACTGTACCTTTAAATTGGATTAAAGCTTTCTGTAAAGCATCTTTTGTTTCGGCATCTAAGTGATTGGTGGGCTCATCTAAGATTAAGAAATTACATGCTGTAAGCAATAAAAGACACAGCTTAACTTTAGATTGTTCGCCACCGCTGAGTGTACGGATAGGCTGTGTAACGTGACTATCTTTTACAACACATAATGCTAGATGACGACGTATTTCCTTAATAGTCAATTTTGGATAAAACGATGAGACGATTTCAATAGGTGTCATGTTATCGTTTTCCCAAATTAAATCTTGCTCGTAGTAACCAATAGAGACTTGTTCAGCAAAGCGGAAAGCCCCGGCAACACAGGGGATTTGACCAACTAATGTTTTCAGCAATGTTGATTTTCCGATGCCGTTAAAGCCTGTAATGACTATCTTTTGTCCTCCTCGAATCGAAAATGTTAATTTGGGCAGCAGCGGTTTGACGTAACCAACCACCAGATGGTCTACTCTAAGCGCAACTTGTGCATTAACAGGAAGCTCTTGAAAACGGATAGATGCTTTAGTGACAAACGTCGGTGCAGCGACTCTCTCCATACGATCCAGCTGCTTCTGACGGTCACGGGCAATTCTAGAATTAACACCAGCACCATTTTTCCGGATATATTGCTCAGTGGCTTCAATTTTTTTCTGCTGTGCATGGTACTGCCGGATATGGCTCTCGCGAAAATGCTCCTTCTGTCTCAAAAAATCAGCATATTTGCCATGATATTTCTTAATCGTTTCCCCTTCAATATCGCAAATGCTTGTTGATATTTTATCGAGAAAAGCATAGTTATGAGAGACCACAATGAAGGCTTGATCGAACGCTATCAGATATTCAGCAAGCCAGTTAATATGCGTGGTGTCGAGATAATTGGTGGGCTCGTCGAGCAATAACACATCAGGTTGTTCAAGCAACAGCTTTGCCAATATAACTTTGGTTCGCTGCCCCCCACTAAGCTGATCAATAGGACGGTCCATCCCCATTGCGTTTAATCCTAGCCCCGTAACCACTTTACTGATATTGCTCTCGATAGAATAATAGTTGAGCGCCTCGAGTCGTTCCTGAAGGTCTGCTGCCTTCTGCAAAAGCACTTCATTGCCAGTAACTGCACATTCCGCATAAAGTGCATTCATCTTTTCTTCCATTTTGTATAATTCAGTGAACGCTCGCCTTAAATAACTTTGAACTGTACTTGACCCATCAATAACCGCGTATTGATCAAGATGGCCTATTTTGATATTGGGCTGCCATTTAATCGTTCCACCATCAGGGATCACCTCGCCCGTCAGAATACCAATTAATGTGCTTTTCCCTGTTCCATTCTGACCCACCACACCTACATGCTCCCCTTTGTAGACTTCCAAAGAAACCTGTTTATACAGCACTTTATCTCCAAAAGCATGTGATAAATTAGAAACCTCAAGTAAACTCATTTACTTTCCTCTTTTCTATAATTGTTTTTAAGCACAAAAAAAGCAGAAGACACCGCGCCCTTGGGCGCAAGCCTTCTGCTTATCCGTGCACGAATAGACGGCACAAATAGATAATTGTCAGTTTGGAAACTGAACATTACAAACACAAAAGGCTGTAGACGAAAATTGTCTACAGCCTCTTAATCATTAACATCGGAAGATGGCGTAATCAAATAAGCATGAATAATCACACTAAAATGACCTAGCTATCTTTCGATGATATAAAAAGCGATTCGCTTTTTGATTAAGCTCCGGACAACGTTTCATCGTTTGTATCCGATTGTTCGGAGCAGCTTCTGGTATATAATTTTTCAGTTTCCACATGAATCATGTTGAACCATCCCTTCGTTTGGCTACATTTTAAATCGTGTACCCGCACTTGTCAACCACCATCCGAGAGGTGCTGTTATTTTTTGCGGGCGCGTTTGACCGTACCGATCCTAGTCCCTTGAGGAATTGTAATGAACTGGCTCTTCGATACACCGATAAGCTGTGAAGTATAAATACTACTATGTCCGGAGAATAAATAACTCACCACACAAGCGATAAACATGTATATGGCTCCTTCCGAACCAAACAGCTCGATCCCCATTAAAAAGCAAGCGATAGGCGTGCTAGTAGCTCCACAGAAGACAGCAATAAAACCGAGGGCAGCTAAAAAGGGTCCATACACATGTAATATTTCAGCCAAAGCATTGCCTAGTGTGGCACCAATCACAAATAACGGAGTAACCTCACCACCCTGAAATCCTGTTCCTAAGGTAAAGGCAGTAAAGATCAGCTTCCATAAAAAAGCGAACGGTGAGATATCTCCCTCAAAAGAATCCTTGATTAATGGAATTCCGAGGCCTAAGTAATCACGAGACCCTACAAGGAATACTAAGGCAATGATAATTAATCCACCTACTGCACCTTTTATCATTGGATTGCTTATCATGGCGGTGAAGATTCTTTTTAGAAAATGAGTCAGTTCACTGAAAAGCATACTCACGAGACCAAAAATTACAGAGGCCAATACCACTTTTAGAATAATCATTAAACTTAAGGCTGGAAATTCATTCACTACATAGTGTGTATGATGAACGCCCCACAATCGAGTGGTGACCAGATCACCAACAAAGCTAGCCACAAAACATGGAAGTAATGCCTGTTGACTAATAAGTCCAATGGTTACTACCTCTAGACCAAACAAAGTTCCTGCTAGTGGAGTGCCGAATATAGATCCAAAACCACCGCTAATTCCGCACATTAACAATATTTTGCGATCCATAGGACTGATTTTAATCAGCTTTCCGAACCATTCCGCAAGGCTTCCGCCCATTTGAACAGCTGTCCCTTCACGCCCAGCGGATCCACCAAATAAGTGGGTTACTAATGTTCCGAACAACACCAATGGAGCCATTCGCAAAGGTATGGTTTCTTGTCCGTCCTGAATTTGTTCTAGAATGAGGTTATTGCCTTTAGAACTGTTCTTGCCATATCGCATATATAAGAAACTAACAAGTACTCCCCCAAGAGGCAACAAATAAAGTAGCCACGGATGCTCTAAACGTACATCTGTAACGTAATCCAAGCTTTTCAGAAAAAAAGCAGAGGCGGTGCCGGATAAAATGCCAACCACACTACCAAGCACAATCCATTTGATAAAAGTACTCCAAAGTGCAAAATAACTTCGCTTCTTAGTGATTTCAAACCATCGGGTAGACCATGGATTCATCTCGACAGCTCCTAAGGACAAAATAAATTAGTCTCAACAATAAAACAGACCCCTACCAGGGAAGCTCACACTGGTAGGAGTCATTAGTCTCAGAGAGACAGTTATGGCGAACTCCATCGCCCTTTATAAAACTTAAATTATTCTTCTTCTGAATCTACGTTATGATACACTTGTTGAACATCTTCCAGGTCTTCCAAAGCATCAATCAATTTCTCGAATTGAGCTTGAGCATCTTCTGGGAGTGCCACATAGTTTTGTGGAAGCATGTTTAACTCAGCAACAGTAAATTCAGTGATGCCTGCATTTTTGAATACTTCTTGCACTGCATTGAACTGATCAGGCTCTGCATAAACAATAACTGCATCATCCTCTTCCAGCACATCGCGTACATCAAGTTCTGCATCAAACATCATTTCAATTACTTCATCAGCAGTTTTACCTTCCACACCTATAACGGCCGTAGAGTCAAACATGTAAGCTACTGATCCGCTGACACCCATATTTCCGCCATTCTTACTGAAGGTTGAACGGATCAATGGAGCTGTCCGGTTAACGTTATTTGTGAGCGCATCAACGATGATCATTGAACCGCTAGGTCCAAATCCTTCATAACGAAGCTCTTCATAATTTTCTTCAGCGCTGCCTTTAGCTTTATCAAGCGCACGGTCAATGATCGCTTTTGGTACATTGTAAGTTTTTGCACGTTCTAATACAACTTTCAGAGCCCGGTTCGCTTCTGGATCGGGTTCACCCTTCTTTGCTGCTACATAAATCTCAACACCAAACTTTGCATAAACACGACTTGTGTTTGCGTCTTTGGAAGCTTTCTTTTCTTTAATATTATTCCACTTACGACCCATATTGTTCCCGCTCTCTTTCAACATGAATTAAAAACAATTGTTACTTATTATACCCTTCTTCGATAGCTCTAGTAAAGTGCAGTAGTAGGTTAATCCTCTAAGCTGTCACAATACGCATAGAAAAAGGCTTCTGATTCAATCAGGAGCCTGCTAATTTTTTATAGATTACTGCCATATTTCATCTGCAATCTCTTTAATAAACTGCAGTTTGTCCCATTGTTGTTGATCTGTCAGATGGTTTCCTTCTTCCGTAGAGGCAAAACCACATTGTGGGCTCAGGCACAACTGATTGATATCCACATATTGCGAAGCTTCTTTAATCCGTCCTATGATTTCTTCTTTATTCTCAAGCTCACCTGACTTCGAACTGAACAAACCTAAAACCACTTGTTGATCTTTAATAAATCTAAGGGGTGCAAAATCTCCGGCCCGATCCGTATCGAACTCCAGATAGAAACCATCTACATCCACCGTTCCGAATAACACTTCTGCGATAGGCTCGTATCCGCCGGATGCTGCCCAAGTGGACGCATAGTTCCCACGGCATACATGCATCGTAATTACCATATCTGCTGGATGATCTTTTATCGCTTCGTTATTTACAAATGCGTATAGCTTAGCGATTTCGTTAACATCTACACCCTCTTTTTGACGAGCTTCCCAATATCCTTTATCACAGAGCATCCCCCATGTGCAGTCGTCCAATTGCAGATTACGGCAACCTGCCTCATAGAAGTCGCGAATAACTTCACGATAAGCTGCAGCAATATCAGCCACTAGTTCATCCTGGTTGTTGTAAACCGCTACAGTAGTCTTTTGATTGCGCTGAAGTTCAGCAAGGAACTGCGCTGGCGAAGGAATCGTTTGGCGAGCTACTACATCATTTCCCGCTATGCTAACCAATTGTCTGTAGTCAGCGATCATCGGATGGTTAGTCCCACGGATTTTTCCGGATAATTCTGCAGTTTCCGCTCTAGTCTCTACACCATTAAACAGGTAGCCCACTGGGCTGACTTTCTTTGTTACCCCTTCAATGCCCCACATAAAATCTAAATGCCACCAAGAGCGGCGGAACTCTCCATCCGTTACACCTTTTAATCCGACCGCTTTTTGTCTTTTCACGACTCTGGTAATCTCTGTATCTTCAACCTTGCGCAATTCATCAGCGGAGATTTCATTATTTTGATATTGGACACGAGCTCTCTTAATCGTTTCCGGACGTAAGAAGCTGCCAACGATATCTACTCTGAATGGCACTTCAGTTCTTTGATTTCCTTTTTGGATGGTACTCATAGGGGTTCGTCCTCCTTCATTGTCTGTGCTTTTCTGTTGAATTCACTATAGCACTGTACAATCAGGACAGGGTAACTCCTAAAAACTATGGCCTACCATAAGCTTACGCTATAGCAGGCCACCAAATTAGCTTATTTAATTATAACCAGACCTCTCGGGCGGTTTCGATCACAAGGCGTACTTTATCCCACTGCTCTTCTTCGGTTAGAATATTTCCTTCCTCCGTAGAAGCAAATCCACACTGGGGACTTAGGCACAGCTTCTCAATATCTACATATTGCGCGGCTTCTTCGATCCTTGCCTTAAGCTGCTCTTTACTCTCCAGACCCCCATGTTTGGTTGTCACTAATCCCAACACTACAAATTGGTCTTTAATAAATCGTAAAGGCTCGAAATCACCAGCTCGTTCATTATCATATTCCAAGAAAAAGGCATCAACTTTTGTATTGGAAAAAAGCACCTCGGCAACAGGCTCATAACCACCAGCAGCGAACCAAGTGGAGCGAAAATTACCTCGGCATACGTGCAGAGCGATGGTCATATCATGCGGACGCTTCGCAATACTCTCATTAATCAGCCTAACATAATCCTTTGCTAACTGATCTGGATCTGTACCTCTACTGCGTAAATGTGCGCGATGTCTACCACTGCTCAGCGTTCCCCAAGTTGTATCGTCTAACTGGAGGTAACGGCAGCCTGCATCGTAAAATGCTTGAATCGCAGTTTGGTAAACCGCTATGATATCTTGAAATAAAGTTTCCTTATCAGGGTAAACTTCATTTCCATTAAACTCCTCCACAAAGTGAAATAATGCAGGTGAAGGAATCGTCATTTTGGGTATTCGGTCTCCCGCCATTTGCTTGAGCTTGATAAATTGCTGGAGCATCGGATGATCTTCAAAGGAAATTCGGTCAACAATTCGGAATGATTCCGCGCGCTGAACCGTTTCCGCTCTTCCACTCCCTTGGTTTAAGTTAATTTTTTCAGTTCCTTTAATTCCAACAAAGAAATCAAGATGCCACCAGGAACGGCGAAATTCACCATCTGTAACTGCTAATAATCCTACTTCCTTTTCTAGTTCCAGTAGTTTAGCAATCTCAATATTCTCTATTTCATAAAGCTCACTTCCTGTGATTTCACCATTCTCATATTGGAGGCGGGCTGCTTTAATTTCTTCCGTACGCAAGAAGCTGCCGACGATATCATAGCGAAAGGGTGGAGCATTTCTCTGGGTGCCAGTTACGGGTCTAATCATACCGATCCTCCTACAGCTATAGTAAAAAATGATTTAGATCAAAATAACTTCCGGAAACCAAGTCATTTAAGATTTCTATATACTTGGATGCCATCACACTAGGTCTGCGATCTTTATGTGCAATCCAACCAACCGTGAATACTTCATTACTCTCAAATGGAATCGTCTTCAGTCCATTACCGTTCAGATCGGATGCCATGATTCCTGTACCCACCGTATAACCGTCCGTGCCCATTAATAAATTGGTCAAGGTTGCCCGGTCATTCACTTTAATATTCTTCTCAATCTGAGAAAAACTTAACATTTCCTCCGAGAAGTGAAGTGAATTGTTCTCACCTTGTTCAAAAGTAATATACGGAAAAGGTAAAATATCGTCCTGCGAAATCCTTTCCTTCTGGGCAAGCGGATGTTCAGTTCTGACATAAAGATGTGGGTCGGTATTAAAGAGTGGCGTGAATTTCAGATTACCATCACTGAACAGCTTATTCATATGCTTATAGTTGCTCTCGTTAATATAAAGAATCCCTAAATCGCTACGGAGGGTACGCACATCTTCGATGATGTCGTAGGTTTGCGTCTCTCTCAAGCTGAAGTTGTACTCTGAGACATCACTTTGCTTCATGAGACTCACAAAAGCATCTACCACAAAAGCATAATGCTGAGTCGAAATGGAAAAATAGATTGGGCTACGCTTTTTCCCAGTATAACGATTCTCCATAAGCTCTGTTTGTTCAATGATTTGACGGGCATATCCGAGAAATTCCATTCCTTCTACAGAAATGCTTATTCCACGGTTCGTCCGTTCAAAGATGGTAATCCCAAGTTCATTTTCAAGCTCTTTAATAGCGTTGGACAGGCTCGGTTGAGAAACAAAGAGCTTCTTTGCCGCCTCATTCATGGAGCCACTATTTGCAATTTCGATAGCGTAGCGGAGCTGCTGCAACGTCACTCCTATTCCCCCTGTTCCAGACCTATTCGTACTGCATTCTGTTTCATACTAGCTGATATCGTAGCATAAATACATCTCTCATTCCAAGATAATCCTTTTCAGGTGCCCAATAACGCGTACTTATTGTGTTCTCTTTTTCCCAGCATCAATCTTGGCAGGATCTAGTCCTTTCCAAATATTTGGCATATCAACCTGTTCTGGATGCTCAAAAACTAAAAAGGCTGTAGGCAAATACCGCTCACCATATTGGGATGAAGGTTTATTCATAATCTCATTGTCTTTTACAAGTACCGTAGAAGATCCACCATCAAGATTAGCCGCTATCACGGCTCCATGCTTAAGCAAAATTTGCTGCACATCATAGAGATTTGCTCCAATACTATAAGTAGGCTGTCGACCGTCAATTACCACAAAAATAATAGCGCCATCTGCCCGCTGACCCATTGCTGTTCTAGGTGCAATCCCCCAACCTTCCGCTGCATTCTTAATCAATCCTTTGCCATTGACGATTAGCCGCGGGCTAAAAGTAACTGCCTCCTGAACCCCCATTTTACTAATCTCATCTAGTGTATAATTCCCGGCAACCATTTTTCCTTGTTTATCAAGACCAACAATCTGTGTAGATTTTTTACCGCCTAGACCGTTGTAATATAATTTACCTTGAGAGACTACAATTCCTATAGGTTTAAAACCGTTACCTTTCCAGTTCGGATCAGCGAACCCACCACCGTTAACTCCGGCGACAGCGCCTGTACGCTTCACCATACTGGTTACTTTTTCACCTGAACCAATCTTATTAGGTATTCCTAGCCGGACTTTGGTTGGATCATTAACAATCATTACATATCCGGTATAACCACTGCCTGAGACATTCTCAATCTCGACAAGTGGCTTCTCTACCACCTCAGGTTCGGGAGCGATCGTATGTGTATCTATTTCGTCCCCCATCTCTTCAAAACGGGCGGTATACTCGGTTACCCGGTCCTTCAGTTGATCTTCACCTATAATATATTTAGCCATATAGCGATGTTGTGTTGTAATTAGCGTATCTGCGATCGTATAACGTAAGTTCTGAGCCGAGGGTGCAAAATAAAGCCATCCACCAGCAGCGATCATTAAGAATAAGCAGAATAAAAAAACTTTGGATAAGGTGCGAAAAAAACTCCGTTTCTTACGCTTTTTTATTGGTTTCTTAACAGGTTTCTTATTGCGTGCATTGGAACGTTGAGGTAATGATGAAGTGCTCACTTCTAAGTATTCCTCCCTAAATATTACTAATTTGATAATATGTACAACTCGTCCTTATCATAGACGATGATTTTCGTTAAAAGTTTCTATTTGAGTAATAGTCATCATTTCAAAAACAAAAAAGAGCAGGTTTCCAAAGTTTTGGCTACCTGCTCACATATAGCTAATCAAATTCTAATGTCTTCCTACTCCACCTCCGCCGCTAGCGCTACCGCCGCCACCTGATGAGCCACCACCGCCGGAATAACCTCCTCCACCGGAAGAGCCACTATCATTGTTAGATCTGCTGCTGCTTGAAGAGCTGGAAGAATGTCTTCCTGCTCCGCCACCACTGCTGGAACCTCCACCACCATGGTTCTCGTTGCTTGAGGAATACCTTCCTGCACCGCCACCGTTAGTAGAGCCTCCGCCACCACTGTTTCCCCAGAAGCTTGACTGTGAGTTATTGGATGGTGTATTTCTATGATGATTATGATGGTGATGATAATAACGTCTGTGCCATCGTCTGCCATAACCGTAATCCGCTTGACCATGCCAAGGACCATAACGGCGTATATTCCTTTGACTATATGGATTAAATGGCAAACCATACATTTCTATATATCTATTGCGTCGTGAAGCAGTAAATCCAAATAAGATGAGCGAACCAAAAATCGCTGAGAAAATTAGAAAAGCCTTGCTTTTACTAACCGCCTCACCTCCACTTGTAGCTGTAGTAGAGGAAGTACCAGAATTCGTTGTAGTTCCAGGATTAACATTGTTTCCGTTGTTTCCAGTGACTCCTTGCGGATGATCCGCTCTCGCTAACAAGAAACTGTAGAACGAATTAACTGTCGTTGTAGCTCCCGTTCCGTAATCTTTTTTCACAAATTGGGGTTCAAGCACGGTATTTAAAATATTACTAATAGCCTCATTGGTTAAAATCTTGTCGATATCCTTGCCTTGTAGAACATGATAGTTGTCTCCGCCTATGTCCAATACAAGCATAACATCCTTAGGACCAGCACCTACCGAAGCAAACTTCATATAGGTATAGTCCTGCAATGTTTTATCTCCAGCATTTTTTACGGTAACCACATAAATTCCACTTCCGGTTGTTGTTTTATATCTGTTGCTGGAATCGTTCAGATAGTCTTTAGTTACTTTTTTGAGCACACCCGCATTATCGGATACGTAATTTTTGGTGCCAACATTTTCTGCCCAAGTACCGCCCATAGCTTGAATAAAAGCTCCATACGTCTTCCTAGCACCATTACTGTATGTTTTAGCTGCGAAATCCGGCTCAAGATATTGTGAAAGAATCTCTTTAATCTTACTGTTAGGCAATGATTCCTCTATACCTTTACCTTGTACCGCCCAATAATCATCATCTTTTATAGAAAGGAGCAGCAGCAGACCGTTATTTTTATCCGCAGCCCCCACACCCCAGCTATTGAAAAGCGATTTTGCATACTCTTCCATCGAAACCCCTTCAGTAGAGTCGACAGTTACAAGCACAACTTGAGCTCCAGTAGCCTGATGTAATCGAATACCGTAGTTCACCATGTAATTCTCTGCTTTCTCGTCAATCACATTCGCAAAATCATTCACATAAAATGAACCCGTATGCTTAGGTACAGCAGTTTTGGCTAAACTTACAGCCGGCAAAAGCAATACACTTAACAATAAGGCAGCAAGTGTGGTACGTAGCAGTATTTTTAGAGTTCTCGTGTTCATATGTACCTCCTGATCTATCATTATCTCTCTTATTTATCGGTTACGCGCGGTTAGCGGAATAGTTCCATTTTATTCTAAACTGGAAATTACACAACAGGAAAAAACGATTAGAATTTGTGAGGCGGGTGATTTAAGGCGTGCGAGTCGCTTTAGGGGCAATCATCGTGTTGTGTTGATGGATCAAACTCAAGAACATTGGAGTTTTGGAATCCTCCTACTGGATAACATACTTTTCGCTGATGGATCGGACTCAGGAGACGTTATTTTGTTCATTTGCGGGTTTGTGGCAGTCTATCGGACTCAGTTGCAGCTATTTACTTAAAACCACACCACTTATCCATAAATGTTGGCCAATAAGTGCTATACAGTCCGATAACGCAGCAAAATGAGCTTAAAAGGCGAAATAGCTGCAATACGGTCCGTAACACACTGAACTTCCTTGGCTACTATGCAAAATTGGAGTTTTGGATTCCTCTTAAACTTCTTAGTTACTTGAGTACCCGTTATCTTGAGATACCCAGCCAATACTCCAACAACAAAAAGACTCAGCATATTGCTGAGCCTCATGAATTTAAAGCCAATTAGTTGGATCTCGAGCTCATGTTCCGTTAAAAATCAAACAGAGTAGTTGTTAAGTAACGCTCACCGGTATCCGGCAGAATTACCACGATGGTCTTGTCTTTATTCTCAGGACGCTTAGCGATTTGTGTAGCTGCGTAAACAGCTGCTCCGGAGGAGATACCCACCAGCAAACCCTCTGTTCTCGCAAGTGCACGTGATACGCTATAGGCATCATCATTTTTCACCTGAAAAATCTCATCCACTACCTCATTATCGTAATTCTCCGGAATAAAGTTAGCTCCAATGCCCTGAATCCCATGTCCCTTAGGACGGCCTCCTGATAAAACAGGGGAGTCAAACGGCTCGATAGCAACGATTTGGACTGCGGGGTTCTTTTCTTTCAACGCTTTTCCAACACCCGAGATAGTGCCTCCAGAACCAACACCTGCTATAAAAATATCTACATCTCCATCGGTATCCCGCCAAATTTCCTCAGCTGTAGTCGTTCTGTGTATTTCCGGGTTCGCAGGATTGCTGAATTGTTGGGGAATAAATGAATTTGGAATTTCCGCAGCTAATTGTTCTGCCTTTCTTACAGCTCCGCTCATCCCTTCAGTTCCCGGTGTTAACACAAGCTCAGCACCTAGTGCCAGCATTAATTTACGGCGTTCAATACTAAATGTATCTGGTAGGACGATGATCAGTGAATACCCCAAGCTAGCAGCTGCAAAAGCAAGTCCAATCCCAGTGTTTCCACTGGTAGGCTCAATAATGACAGAATCTTTATTGATGAGACCTCTCTCTTCCGCATCTTTGATCAATGCATACCCAATACGATCCTTAACACTACCTGCAGGATTAAAGGATTCCAGCTTGGCAAGAACCCTTGCTTCTACGTTTTGGGTTTTACTATACTTTGAAATCTCTAATAACGGTGTATTTCCGATCAGATCGGTTAAGCTCTTGTAAATATTAGCCATAATGATCCGCACCTCATTTCTTAATTTCCAATCAAATTACTCTGTATTAAGTCTAGCAGGATTTAAAGGATTTACAACCTATTGATTCTTATTAGTCGCAAATTAAGGCCGTTAATTCGTACTACGTCTAACCGAAACACTCGACTCTCGCACGATTAATCGTGGATCAAGCTGCACCCTTTGATACTCCCCGGTAATATTATCCTGAATACGTTGTAAAAGAAGCTGTGTGGCTAAACGCGCCACTTCATTCCCCATGATGGAAACCGAACTAATCTGAGGCGTTGTAATAGTTGTCCATGAGTTATTATCCACCCCAACCACCGCCACATCTTCCGGAACACGAACGCCTAATTCTTTAAAACGATTTACAATACCTATCGCCACCATGTCATTCACTGCATAAATAGCGTCTGGCATATGTGTCAGGCTGTAGAAATAATCAGCAGCTTGTAACCCCGTTTGCAAGGAAAAGTCTTCGCCAAAATAAACAAGCGAAATATCCACTTGTTTTAAAGCTTGCTGATAGGCAAGATAACGATCTTCAATAAGATCTTTTTGAGCTCCTGCATATGCAATTCTAGTTCGACCGATATTGATTAAATGCTCCATCACTAATTGACCTTCAAAACGTGACAAGCTGACGATGTCTGCTTTCACATTTTCTGTGATTCTTTTCCCGTAGTTAATGATGGAGACCGGAACACTCGATTTATTAATTAACTCTACCATGGTCTTTGGATAAGCAAGAGGCATGATAATGAGTCCATCTACATGTAATTTTTTGACCTCACGAATCGTTTCGAGCTCAGTGCGCGGGTTGCCAGAAGTATTAATTTGAATTACCCGATAGCTATGTTGTTTAGCGGCTTGCTCTACGGACCAGGCGATATCCGGAATAATTGCGTTGCGGATGTCAGGAACGGCCAGAGCAATTTGCTTCGTTTGGCGGATTTTAAGGCTTTGCGCAGAGGTGTTCGGAGTGAAACCCATCTCCTCAATCACTTGAAGTACCAGCGCCTTGGTCTTGGAACTAATTCCCTCTGAATTATTAATGGCTCTTGAGACAGTAGCAATACCTACCCCCGCCCGTTTCGCTACATCCTCTATGGTTACTTTGTTTTTATTAGCCACTCTGATAGTCCCCTTATTTCCGGAATCGTTTTCGTATTTATCTTTATTCCGCTCATCTAAAGTCAAAATTTCAATGTATAGATTATAACATAATAGTACATAGAAGAATACTTATCTCAGCTGCTAATGCGAACCTAAAGTCTTGATATACCTCTGTTTTAGTGAAATATTTCACTAATTTTCGATATTAATATTTTCATTATTTAAATTTGACAATATGAAAATTATGTGACATATTTGTTCTCGGAAACGTTTCCTCTTTTCCAAAAATAAAACACTATTTATTATCAATTATTAATCTAGGAGATGAATGATATGCAAGCATTAAGATGGCATAACGTCAAAGATCTACGGTTAGAAACGATTGAAGAACCAGCAGCCCTTGAAGGAAAAGTGAAAATCAAAATCGAATGGTGCGGAATTTGTGGCAGCGATCTTCATGAATATGTAGCCGGCCCTATTTTCATCCCCCAAGGTACTGTTCATCCCCTTACTGGTGAAAAAGCTCCAGTCGTAATGGGACATGAATTTTCTGGACAAATCGTAGAAGTAGGTAAAGGCGTTAGCAAGTTTAATGTTGGTGATCGCGTCGTCGTCGAGCCTGTTTTTGCATGTGGTGAATGTGTGGCTTGTCGACAAGGTAAATATAATCTTTGTGAAAAAATGGGCTTCCTAGGTTTGGCTGGTGGTGGCGGTGGATTCTCAGAATACGTCGCAGCAGACCAACATATGGTGCACAAAATTCCAGACAGCTTATCCTATGAACAAGGTGCTCTCGTGGAACCTTCTGCCGTTGCTCTACACGCTGTTCGTTCCAGTCAACTAAAGGTTGGAGATAAAGCTGTAGTATTCGGTGCTGGCCCAATCGGTTTGCTGGTCATTGAAGCTTTGAAAGCATCCGGTGCAGCGGAAATCTATGTTGTAGAACTTTCTGAAGAACGTAAGAGTAAAGCTGAAGAACTCGGTGGTATTGTAATCGATCCTAAACAATATGATGTGGTCGAAGAAATTCAAAAACGTACCGATGGTGGCGTAGATGTTGCTTTTGAAGTCACTGGCGTCCCTCCCGTTCTAACCCAAGCCATTAATTCCACTAAATTGAGTGGACAAATCATGATCGTTAGTATTTTCGAAAAAGATGCTACGATTACTCCAAACAATATCGTACTTAAAGAACGCAACTTAACTGGTATCATCGGATACCGTGATGTTTTCCCAGCTGTAATTAGCTTGATGGAACAAGGGTACTTCCCTGCTGAGAAGCTTGTTACTAAGAGAATTAAACTGAATGAAGTGATTGATCACGGGTTTGAGGCACTTTTGAAAGAAAAAAATCAAGTGAAAATCCTTGTAAGTCCTAAACAATAACCATAAGCAGCCTATTGGCTGAATCATAAAAGAAGGCGCTGCCCCAAGCAGCTCTTTCTAGAATTTGTAGCGGTCTCTGTTATTAAAAAACAACCAGGCAGCGATACTCCGGGAATTGGAGTATCGCTGCCTGGTGTTTTTGATCTGTAGCGGGGCTTAAGCAAATTTATGGGCAAATCCTTATACACTCTGATTTAACCCGCTTAAACATCCGCTGATCCACCAAAGTATAATTGTCCACACACTATGCTGGAGCTGCCAAGTCTGATGCTCTTGAGGGATCCTTTCGAACCGTCCGTAGCTTCCGTTGTATCCCCTCTTAGTATACTTCTAGCACCTAATTTAAAGGATTTGAATGAATAATGGAGAGTGATATAGGGTAAATGTGAAATAACTGCATTCTGTGCACTTATTCCGGATGAAAAAGCAACTATACTTGTTTTAATTGTATTCTGTACAATTAAAAACCTAAAAATCTACCTATACGGAAGTAAATGAGGAAAATAGATGTACTAAATACAGTTATATCTATGACCCAACCAATTAAGGAATTATAGTTGTACAAAATACAATTAAACGCTCTGCTTCAACTAATTGCTTCCATCGCCACTCTGATTCATCTATTCTAGATGAAGTGTAGCTCCCTATGGAACAGCCCCTAGCCCGTTTGTTTGCTACTATCTATACTTATGCGTATTTATCATTTATCAAATAATGCAGATTCTCTTTTACAGCAGGCCATTCGGTATCCAATATGCTAAAGACCACATTATCATGAATCGATCCGTCAGACTTGATTCTATGTTTGCGCAGAACTCCTTCTTTAACCGCCCCAATTCGTTCTACTGCTCTTTGTGACCTCAAGTTGTTCGCGACCACTGTAAATTCTACACGGATCAGCTTAAGTTCTTCAAAACAATAGTGTAGCAGCAGCGACTTGCCCTCTGTGTTCACACTAGTCCTCCAATAATCAGGCGAGATCCAGGTACATCCGATTTCCGCATTGCGATGAACCAAATCCGGATGCATAATCCTTGTGGTTCCGATAATTCGCTCCGTTGCTTTATCAATGATAGTAAAGGTAATTTGTGAACCGTTTTTTTGATTTGCTAAAGCTGTTGAGATTAATCCTTGCACCTGCTCGTCCGACGTTATTTTTCGCCAGGTAAATTCCCAGATGTCTGGATTTCTTAACACTCTCGCCAATCCTTCTGCATGACTTTCATCTATTGGAACCAGCTTAATTGTTTTCCCGTCAAGTAGTTCAGTATTCATAACACTCATTTGGTGCACCGTTCTCTCAATGAAATATGCTGAATGATATCTGCAATTTCTTCCACACGAAAGGCGATATGGTCTGCTCCGGCTTGTTCAAGCTCTTCCTTGGGACCATAACCAAAAGTCACTCCAATAGATTCGACACCACAGCCAATAGCACCGATCATATCATGCTTACGATCTCCTATCATTACCGCTTCCTCTGGATGTATGTCATTCTCATCAAGCACGTACTGAATAACCTCTTGCTTCTTAGAACGGGTACCGTCCAGATTACTTCCTCCGATATGTTTGAAATAATGATCGAGCTTATAATGCTCAAGAATCTGTGCTGCAAAAACAGTCGGTTTGGAGGTTGCTACATACAATGAGTATCCATTCGTCTTAAGTCCCTCCAGCAATTGGGGTATACCTTCAATCACCATATTCTCAAATAATCCCGTGGCACTGTAACGCTCCCGGTAAAAAGCAACCGCTTGAAGCGCTTGTTCCTCAGTGAAATGGTGCAGCTCGATAAATGAATCATATAACGGAGGACCTATGTAAGGAAGAAGCTCATCCAAATGTTCGATCTGTATATCAAATTTGTTCAAAGCGTATTCTACGCTTTTGGTAATGCCTTCTTTGGGGTCTGTTAAAGTACCATCTAAATCAAATAAAATGTTTTGTAATCCTCTTCCCACGGTTGTCTTGCTCCCCTCGACTGTTATTATTGCATATATTTATCATACCTTCGTTTCCACATACTTTCCACATACTTCTCGAATACGATAAGTAACCGAAGCTATTACATATTATCGGAGGAGTATCTTATGAACATGACGCATTACATGTCTTTGCTAGCGGACAACCAGCCTTGGAACTTGATTATATTCATGGCAATCCCCGTGATTTTTGCTGAGACGATTACCATTACAGAGTTTATTATTTTATTCACCAAGAACCTAAAAGGCCCACTACGATCCTTCAACAAAGTCTGCAGCATACTCGCAGGGTTATATTTCACAGGGGTATTCCTTTACTTGTTCCCAACTGCGTTTATTCCTTTGTCTGTGAATGGGGAATGGCACACATGGGTTGATATCGTAGCCGTGGGCTTCTATTTAAGCGGAGTACTCTTCTTATTGCCACTGGCTTTGTTAGATCTTGATCTGATTGCCCGTAAACGATCGGAAGAGCACAAGATGAAGCTGCATTTTCTGCTAATTAGTGGCTTCTTGGTCGTGGCGCATATAGCGATGATATTTGGGATGATTAATCCGGAAATTGTGGGCAGTATGGGTGGAATGGGCGATATGATGCATTAAAGTTTATTAACATAACGTAATCTAAGTCAAAAAGCAGATCAAGGATAAAACCTTGATCTGCTTTTTTTCTCGTACCGGTTATCCCGCGCTTTGTACAGTTACCACAGTACGCTTCTTGCGTAATAAAAACATCAGCGGAAATCCAAACAACACGATAATGGAACCTACCACAAAAACATCATTCACACCCATCGTGAACGATAGTAAACGTATCGAATCTGTATTACTTGCACCGGAGCTGATCAACTCTTTAGAGTGGAGTAAAGATCTACTCGACAACAGGGAAGTGAATACTGCAATCCCAAGTGAGCTTAACACATTGCGGACCCAGTTGTTGATCGACGTAGCATGCCCAGACCATTCGACGGGAATTTCCTCCATTGAGGCTGTACTGCTTGGAACATTGGCTAGTCCAATGCCGAGATTACGAACGACCATCGCCCACATAATAAAGCTATAAGATATGTTCGTTTGCAGCCGACTAAGCATGAATAAACCGATGAATATAAATAAAATACCCGCAGAAATCAACTTCACAGGTCCGAACTTTGGATACAGCTTACCTACGATTGGACTCAGCAAGGCAAGGAGGATCGAGGACGGCAATAAAATCAGCCCTGTTTTAAGCGTTGTAGCCCCTTCTACCGTTTGTAAGAACAAAGGGGTTAAATAGGTTCCGGCATACATCGCAATCGTAACCAAACTATAGATACTAAGCATGGCGGTAAAACGGCGATTACGGAATACACGCAAATTCAGCAGAGGCACCTCCGCCTTCAGCTCGCGCAAAACAAACAAAATTAACAACACAACCCCCAAAAGGATTAACGATAAAGTTTTCCATGAAGTCCATCCCCAGCTGTTGCCTTGGCTAAATGCGGTTAATAACGATAAACTACCGAGGACAACGGTGAGGAAACCAGGAATATCAAATGACTTCGGAATATTCATTCGATAATATGGGATTAACGTTAGGGTTAGAATAACAGCTATAATTCCAATAGGAATGTTAATTAAGAATAACCAATGCCAGCTGGCATATTGGAGCAGCCAACCGCTAAACGTCGGACCTATGGCTGGCGCGACCATCGCGGATAGCGACCAGAGGCTTACAGCAAACGGTCTGCGTTCTCCCGGTATTACTTGAAATATGATGGTCATCGTACAAGCCATAATGAGACCGCTACACGAACCCTGAAGCATCCGAAATACAATTAATGATGTTGGATCCCATGCCAAAGCACAAAGCAAAGAGAACATGGTGAATCCCATCAAGGCGAAAAGATAAAGCCTTTTGTAGCTGAATCTTCCTCCGAGATATCCGGCGAGTGGTGCGGTTACTCCTGTCGCCAGCATAAAACCGGTGACCATCCATTGCATGGTGTTCAGACTCGTATTGAAATGATCCATTAAAAGAGGAACAGCAATGTTGATCGTCGTTGTACTTAAGACAGAGACGAAATTTCCGAAGAATATGGCAATCATGATCGGCCAAAAATGTATTTTGCTTGCTTGATTTTCTTCCATGCTTCCCCTCCTCATTATTTTTTATATGTCTACTTTTACATATATAAGGTGACTTGAATAATGTTATAATCGTATGATCAATATGTCAATGATGACATATCCCCGAAAAATTCAATGAAAACGGATTTATAATAACTGGAGGGCTTTATAGTAATGAATACACTGTCTTATGGACTTCTAGCTTTACTTAGCGCTAACTCATTGTCTGGATATGAATTAACTCAGAATATCAAGCCGCTCTGGCGTGCTGGACATAGTCAAATCTACCCTCTATTAATGAGCATGGAGCAACAAGGTTATATCACCTTTAAGCTCATTGAACAGACCGACAAACCGGATAAAAAAGAATACTCCATTACGGAAGCAGGACTGAAGCAATTGCGGCAATGGGTGGAAACTCCTGCTGAGCCTCCGGTGCTGCGGGATGAACTGCATTTTAAGCTGTATAGCTTATGGCTATCCAACCCGGCAGAAGCCAAGGACCTATTACTAAAACGTGCAGAGTTTTGTAAGAGTGAGTTGGAGCGATACAAGGTTTTGCTCAAAGCAAACGAAGTCTTGCGTGATGAACGCGGTGAGACTCGTGAGTTAAAAGCCACAACTTTTGGACGTTATTTACTGATCCGCAAACGTGTGCTTGATATGGAGAGCTCTATACAATTTTGCGAATGGGCACTTGAAGAGCTTGAGTCGAATCAATAACATTATAAACAAGCAAAAAAGAGACCTCATTTTGTATCTGAAGTCTCTTTTTACTTACATTTATTCGGATTTAGATAGATTCAATAGTTGCACCTCGCAACGAGTACCCGCTCCAGGCTGACTTATCATTCGAATCTTGCCTCCATGCAATTCCACCAGCTTTTTAACAATGGAAAGTCCCAGACCTGAACCGCCGTATTGTCTTGAACGTGATTTCTCTACCCGGTAGAAACGCTCGAAGATATAGGGAAGCTCTTCCTCAGGAATACCTATTCCTGTATCTTCAACAATTAGAGTTGCAGCATCCGCTGCAAATTCCATATGAACAATAATCTCACCTTCATCCGTATAACGAATTGCATTTTCCAGAAGGTTCATAATAATCTGTTCCATACGTTTTTGATCTCCACGGATCATATACGCATCTCCGCTAAGCTGAAGCTTCAGCAGTAACCCCTTCTCCTTTGCTTTCAGTTCAACTCTGCGCACGGCTTGTTCCGCTAGCTGACTGAGATCGATCCACTCTTGGGTAAGAGTAACCTTTCCTTCCTCCATCTTTGCCAGTTCAAATAAATCATCCACAAGATGCTGGAGCCGATGTGCTTCCTGATGAATGATATCCAAGTATAGATCTCTTTCCCCTTCGGTCTCGTAAAGTCCATCTTTTATTACCTTGGTATACCCCTCCAAATATGTAATGGGCGTTCTCAGCTCATGTGAGATATTTGCCAGAAATTCCTGACGTGTATCCCTGTATCGTTGCAGATCGACAGCCAGATCATTTATAGCCTCTGCCAAAAAACCAATCTCATCGTTGCTACGTATAGAAAGTCTCGTTTCCAGCTCGCCAGCCGCGATTTTCCGGGTTGCCTTTTGCATCTTGATCAGAGGTCTGGACAAAATCATGGCGATCACACCAGTGATCCCTATAGCCAATATAAAAGCCCCTATTCCTGCAATCAGCAGCAGGTTCCGGATGGAAGCCAAAGATTGCTTCATACTCTCTGTAGAGGACATTACATAAAGTACAGACTGAGTTGTATCCCCCTCCATTATTGGTTTTCCAATGATAAAATAAGAATGTCCAGCAGGATCTTTATACTCAAAATCAACACTTTTCCCAGCGAAAATCCGGCTAACATCCGAAGCTTGGATGAATGAACGATCCGAACGATCATGTACACCCGAGTGGAGTATCACATTGCCATCCTTCGAGATATTAAAGATACTGACATCCGAAAATTCTGCAAAGGTACTCATCATCTGCTCATTTGAACTATCCTGCGATTCCGCCATTCCGATAAAATGTGAGGTGAGTTCCTCCGTCTCTTTTTGCATCTCGTTGTAATAGAAGCTTGTAAACATCCGGTCTATAGTAATTCCAAGAACAAGCAAAACTACTAAAAAAACAGACATTATAATATAACCAAGCTTAAGTCCGATGATGTTATTTTTCATACCAGATTACCTGGAGCGTGAAATTTATAACCTAACCCCCACACTGTTTGAACTGGATTATAGGAGAGGCCTGCCTTATGCAATTTCTCACGGATATTCTTAATATGGGTGTCGATAACACGATTCTCCCCCTCATAATTATTCCCCCATAATCGTTCCACCAGTTCTTCTCTCGTAAAAACCCGGGTAGTGTTTTGCGCCAAAGTCGCCAGTAGATCAAACTCCTTGAGAGTGAATTCAATGGATGTATCCTGAATATGTACCTCCCTAGCTTCTGGGTATATTTTAAAATCAGGGTATGTGAGCACCTTATCCTGAGGTTGGTGGGCAAATGTAAGTGTTGAACGCCGCAGCAGAGAATAAATCCTAGCCACTAATTCTTCCGGCTCACACGGTTTAGTAAGATAATCATCTGCTCCTATACCGAGACCACGTACCTTATCCTTGGTTTCAGAACGTGCGGTTAGCATTAGAATTGGGATAGAGCTTGTCTCCCTCACCAGCTTGCAGACCTGCCAGCCATCCATATCCGGCATCATCACATCCAGCAAAATTAGGTCAAAGCTGTGTTGTTTCAACAGTTGGAGTGCCTCATGACCCGTTGACGCCTCTTTTGTAGACATCCCTTCTTTACTTAAATAAATCCGCAATAAATTCCGCATGTTCCATTCATCATCTACGATCAGTATCTGTAGCTTATTCAAGCCGTTCACCCTCTTTATGACCTAGTTCTTCTCATTATACAAAAAAATACAGAACAAGCCGACATCATCCCTAAATGATGCCAGCCTGTGATTATGGTTAGTGGCCGGAATGCGGATTGCCTCCTGCAGTAGGTGAGATTTCTAGCATATCATCAATTTCACTTTGTGCTCGCTCATTTATTGCAAGGTTATCTCCAGTTATCCAAGCATGATTGTAAGGACCTTCCGCTGGTGAATCTTGAAATTTAGGTTGAAGCTCCATCATATACTCCATTACTGAATCTGGCAGCCCGTCTTTTTCTGTAAAAATAAGCGGCGCATGTTTCCCCAAATGGGAAAACGGCGCAGCGGCGATAGCGAGCATCGTTGAATCCGTGGTTAACAAAGACAGGTTATGACCGGGTGTAGTGATTCCCCAGCCGAATCCGTTATTGGCATCCTTAAAACTTGCAAAAGCTATAGCGTTCTTAAAAACATCTTGTCCAGCTATACGGGTAACTGTTCCGTATTCTTTTAATTGCTTTTCTACATCTGCTGAGACAATGTCTTCTGGTCCTAGGATATAAATAGTTGCACTACCTCCACGTTCTTTTAAAGCCTCGACCGTTGAGTTAGGAATTTCGTCTTTGGTTACATAGAGTAGAGGTTCCTGCATATGTGCGATCCAATTCACTGCTGGCAGCGTGTACTCAGGGCTATCCATAGAACCAATTATGACCGACTTTGGAAGTTCGCCGGCTGCTTTAGCGTAATAAGTATCTATAGCCTGAGCTACAGCCGCTGGCTCATCCCCTTCTATCCGGTCTACTTTTAAATCAATGGCCTTTAATTGTTGTTCTACATTAGATGCCATAGGCCCAACAAGCACTACCTGAACCCCATTATTGCCATCAGCACCTATTGGATTCAGTCGCTTAAGTTCTGCGAGCGTAACCTCAGGAACCCCATCTTTTGTGGTATACAGGACGGGGCCGTTACTGGGATGATGAATCAAATCTGCACTAACTGCGGCAATCTGCCAATTACTCACATCCGTCAAAACTACACTTGAGGGTCTATTATTCTTTGTTTGCACAGTCCATAAAGTCTGAGAAACTAACACTGCGGCTTGAATCGGATCTGAAGTGTTAATGCGAGTAGTATTCTTCGTAGCTATCCAAGGTGGCTCCACCGTTGCAGAACTAGCATGCGAATTAACCTTAGATGGAACATTATTGCCTGATTGGCAGCTTGTTATCACTGTACTCAAAAGCAAACTAACGGCAACAAATGGTATGATTTTTTTCATCCTAAACCCTCCTGTGTGATGTTCTCGCTTGATTTAGAGTAGTTTAGTCTACAAATGTGTGGAAAGTATGTAGAATTTAAAATAAATAAAATTTGTATATAATGCAAAAAGAGCATCCCGTAAGCCATGAATGACTCAGGATGCTCTTGGTCTAGATTTTTCAATGCTTACCAGTGTTTTGCGATAAAAGTATCCCGACCGGATTGCTCCCGATCTTCTTTGTAGTGCTTAGGATTCTTATGATGATAATCCTGATGATACTCTTCTGCACGATAAAAAGTTGGCGCCGGAAGAATTTCCGTAACGACTGGACCGGAGAATCTGCCGCTGCCCGCAACCTGTTCTTTCGAGGCAAGAGCCGCTAACCGCTGTTCTTCATTATAATAGAAGATCGCTGTCCGGTACTGAGTTCCTCGATCCTGGAATTGTCCACCATCATCGGTAGGGTCAATCTGAGGCCAATATAATTCAAGCAGCTTCTCGTATGAAAAAAGCGCTGGATCAAACGTAATCTGCACAACCTCGTAATGCCCCGTTGTTCCGGTTTTGACTTCTTCGTAGGTTGGATTCTCAGTTAACCCTCCCGCATATCCCGATACAATTCCATGAATGCCTGGTAATTCCTCAAACGGTGTCACCATGCACCAAAAACATCCGCCTGCAAACATCGCTTGTTCCATATGATCAAATCTCTCCCTATCTATCTTCATCTAATAAATAATATATGCTATGACGATAAAGCCAAAAGATCATAAAGTCAATGGAAGTCAGCAGCACCATTAGAATTCAAATCTCCAAAACGTTATAATATAAAAACAACAGAAGTAGAAAGGAATGCGCTATGAGAAAAAATCGTTTAGGACAATCCGATTTGTATGTAAGTGAGATAGGACTTGGCTGTATGTCTTTGGGTACGGATGAGGCGAAAGCCATTTCCATTGTTCATGAAGCACTCGATCAAGGAATCAATTTTGTTGATACAGCAGATCTTTATGATGAGGGCCGTAATGAAGAGATTATTGGCAAAGCCATTCGTCAACGTCGTCAGGATGTAATCCTAACAACAAAAGTTGGCAACCGCAGAATTCCCGGTCAAGAAGGCTGGAGCTGGGACCCTTCAAAAGCCTATATTAAAAATGCAGTCAAAGATAGTCTCAAACGGCTGCAAACGGATTACATCGATCTATACCAGCTGCATGGCGGCACTATTGAAGATCCAATTGACGAAACGATTGAAGCTTTTGAAGAACTTAAGCAAGAGGGTCTTATCCGCTATTATGGGATCTCTTCTATTCGTCCTAATGTAATTAGAGAATATGTGAAAAAATCAAATATTATAAGTGTTATGAGCCAATATAGCATTTTAGATCGGCGTCCTGAGGAAGAAATCCTTCCTCTGCTAGCTAAGCATGGAATTAGCATGATCGCACGCGGACCTTTAGCAGGGGGCATTCTATCAGAGCGTGGTCGCAGCAAGGCGGAAAAGAATTACTTAGATTACAGTAGTGAGGAACTTCTGAATTTGCATGATCGGCTTTCACAGGAAACTAGCGACTCTCGCAATCTTGCACAAACAGCGCTGCATTATCCACTAGCTAATCCATCTGTAGCCGTTATTATTCCTGGGGCAAGCAGTCTGGAGCAATTAAAAAGCAATGTAATGGCTGCTGATGTAGCTCCACTCACTTCGGAGGAACTTGCAGACATTCAGCAGATGAGCAAAGCAAATCGTTACAAGCTTCATGTATAGATTAGTCACTTTCGTTAAAAACAATGGGGTGTCCATAGCCATACAATGGCTGTTGGGCACCCTTACTTTTTGAATCTAACTGATCGCTGATCTAATCCTTAAACTTGGTTTGATTAGATATTATTCACACGAACGAAGCCGCTATAGGACACAGTTGACCTTATGCGCTACTTTTTACTATATTAAGGGTGCTCGCGGACTCCATAGCCGCTATGAGCTTGATAATCACCATATATCATCCTCTATTTAAGGAATAGCAGCACTGGAGTCCGAAATCATGCTCCAAAGGCTAAATATATGCAAATAACGTCATCTGAGTCCGAAAGTATTCAAGTCACTCCGCGTGACACATCCAGCCTGCCATAATTCCAGTAGAATAAAATCGAGTGATTCTCGTGAAGCCTGATTCTTTCAATAACTCTTCAATTTGTTTTTCAGGAAGGAAAGAAATTTTCGTAATATTGCTACTTACATTATCAAACGCTTCGGGAGATTCATACCCTGCAACCCAAAAGCTTTTCCATACATTTATTCTGTCGTGGAGTTCAGGATCATCCAAATCTCCATATGCACTTACGAGAACAAACGGAGCACCCGGTTTCAGATTATCCTTTATGGAGCGAAGCAATTTCAATTTTTCTTGAACATCATGGATGAAATGAACGACCAAAATACAACTTGCCACATCGAACTTTGAGTCCTGCTGAGGAAGATCATCGATTGTCCCAGGAATCAGACTGACACGGCTCTCTATGCCCAGTTCATCTATCTTTAACTTCGCGATCTTAAGCATATCTTCCGAAGGATCCACTCCAGTAAATGTCCAGTTTGGGTTAGATGGACCCCATGCCGAAAATTCATTTCCTCCCCCCGCACCGACCACGAGCAAAGATACAGGGATGTCACCTAATTCGAAGCGAAAATAAGATTGGATCATCGAAAATAATGAATCATAAGAGGGAATCGAAATACGAGTTGTTTTTTCATAGGTCGCCCTCTTGGCATTTAATTTTTGCTCATCAGTCATTGTAATCATCCTCCATTGTTTTAAACTTCACATTTTAGTATCAAAACCCACATTAAAGTTATTACGGATTTATATTATCTCTAATAAGCCCGAAAAAAGAACGGATCTTTACTCCGTCTTCATCGTTTTTGCCAAATCTGCAATTTTCGTGTTCTCTAAGTACTGCTCCATCTGTCGCTCAGCGTCAATCACAACCTGTTGAATCAGACATTCACTTCCGTGATCTAGACTGCATTCAAAAAAGGAAGCAGTTCCTTCAATCGCATGAATAATATCCAGAAAAGAGATTTCCTCCGACTTGCGTCTGAGACGATACCCACCATTAGCGCCAGGCGCAGATTGAATTAATCCAGCCTTCACTAGCTTAGTCATCATTTTGGACAGATAGGTTTGGGAAACACCCAGCTTCTCAGCAAGCAATTGAACACCCACCGGCTTATCAGACGCCACCGTCACCATATAGAGCATTGCATGAAGTGCATAATCTGTCGCTTGGGAATATTTCATTCAGCACCTCCATTAACGACTTTAGAAATCTATGATAACTCTAACATTTTTAAAAGGCAAGTATATAATTCCTACACTCGCCCATTAAGCAATCTTCTTCATCCTCAACTAATTGGAGTATACTTTCCATTAAACTCAAATTCATAGTCATTAGCGATACGGATATAGCCATATACGCAATGCCAGCGATCTCTGTAGAAAACACTGGAATAATTCTGATTATCCCTATTTCCTTCAGCAACTAAGATCTCTTTGTCATCGCATGCTAAAACAATACCTGTATGATCGTGACGGTCATTAGTTAGCAATTTTTCATAAATCACAATATCACCACGTTGAGGAGTAAACCCCTCTTGCCCGTCAAAATAAAAAAATGCGGTCTCAGGTAGTTGCGCCCACTCTAACCATGCCCCTACGCCAGCTAATCGAAAATCAGCATTCGGATATCGAATCGGCAGCAGAAAGCCAGCTTGCATACAGCAGTAATATACAAATGCTGCGCACCAATTGTTTTGTAATACTTTATAAATCCCTTGGTCAGGCCAATATTTACAGATTTCTCGATATCGTTCGTTTCCTGGTATTCCAACAATGTTTTCTTTTCCAAATGCTTCAGCAATATTAGCCAACTTGCCTCGTTTATCCGTAGGCTGGTGAACTTCAGCCCCGCTACTGTAATCTATCTCTTCCAAAAAATCCTCTGGAATCGTCATTTCACGAAGTACATTCCGAAGCCTATTCGTGTCCTGTTGTGTTACATTACAGTCCCTATTCTGCAAATGTAATTGTAGAACTTGAGCATCCTTTAGAATCTCTTCATAGGGACCCTTAACTTTATTCCTATCCCCTTGATGGAAGATCGCCTTTAGAATTTGAGTCAGCTCTTCATTGGTGAACATATTCAAGTCTCTTAATAAAGGCCTTACGGTATCTGCACTGTTGGGACCTGGAAAATCCTTGACTCCGGTTTTGAAGAAATAATAATTATGAAGCAGTCCTATAATGGCTGCCAATTCCTGATTTTGTTCTCTTTTCATGGCAAGCAATGAAGCGAAGCTAGACACTCCGTACAGGTGAACACACGCTTCCTGTTTCCGTTGTTCGCTACCTAAAGACATGATCATTTCTTGAACCAGCACACGCACACTATCGAGGCGCTGGTTCACTTTTGTTATCAGTCGTTGAGTCACTGGAAACCTTCCCCTCCGTTACTGCTCAGCTGTAATAATACCAAAGCTAAAACTGACATAAATTTTTTTATCAATTCAGTCCCTAAAGACTACCTTTTTCTGTCCATCCTTGACGAATTCCACACCAAAATAATCGGTATTACCGTTCGCCCCGAATTCAGCGATCCGAGCATCAGGCTTACTCTCAAAGTGAATGTTATGTTTAATATTAGATCTTGGTAACAATGTAATCTCTTGCGGCTGAACCTCTGCGAATGACCAAATCCCTTGAGAATTACCATACTCTCGAAAGATTGGACGAATCATAACGGTTTCATTTTGCCCGCCATAGTTGATTAGCCTGATTGTACATTGAACCTTCACTATATCCTCTTGAGTACCGTACATACAGTGCGAATCTTTTTCCAGAAAATCCACAACTTCAATTCCTTCATTGTTCATATTCACAAGATAATACAATCGTTCTGTTAGAAATGGATATAACGTAATGAAAATGATGATAGCAAGCAAAACGGTTCTACCTACATATTTTTTATAACGCTGTCTAAAGTGCTTTATAGTTAAACTCCCACTGACGATTAACATAATGATCCCGAATATCGCTGAGTAATGTAAACCATGGTTTGTCGCAGGCTCGCTCCAAGGCGGAATTCCAATGGTTCTGAAGAGGTAATCCCCAAACATAGTCCCCTGATGTGTGATTCCCACAAAAACTAAAGAAAACAGCAAAAATAAAACAGCCATCCATCCTTTACCCTTGATCATTTCATCCCTCCCAACCAATAACAGTTATGTCTTCTCTATCCTCCAAGGAAAGATTCCTATGCATATGCAATTCAATTTTTTTACCGCTAAAACTCAAGGTGTAATCAACTACGTAAGGGGTTTCAATGTAATATACCGTGAGGATTAATTTAGAATCAGCATATTGCCAGCTTGCAGATGTACAAACTTCCTGCTCACTAAGGGATAAGTCTTTAATAAATAAACATTTTGCATTGGCAGGCTTTAAAAAATTGAAGTTAAATTCATCTAAATGATCGTCGTAAAGTAAAGAAAAACTAAGGTGATCTTCTTCAAACTTCAGTATTAATTCTTTAATTTTATGCTTATTATCTTCAAAGATATAAATTCCACTGTACGATCTATAATCTACTCTAACTATCCTGTCTACTAAGGAGATAAATGTAGGAGATTTAATAATGTTAGAAACATCCGTTGACCAATCATGGTTCAGTAAATTTGCATATATGATATCTAAAAAATCCTGTAACTTCTTCATCTCGGTAAAACTTGAAGTTGCAGCAATCACAATCTCTTGACTCGGATCAATGAAACACAATTGACCAAAAGCTCCATTCCCCATCTTACATCCATTCCTGCACATAAAGAACTGATAACCATATCCGTTTGACCAGTCAGCCTTATTTTGTCCCCAACGATTATCGCTTTGTTCATTTAGCGCCAGCTTTAAATAATCTTCAGAAACAATTCTACGGCTATTGTAAACCCCTTGATTGAGGAGCATCTGGCCAAATTTCGCAATTCCATCTGTTGGTATGCTTAGTCCCATTCCACCAGCAACAATTCCTAACGGGCAAGTCTCCCAATCCGGTCTTTCTATGTCCAATGGAGTAAATAATCTTGGCATTAGAAAATCAACAAGATTCTCTCCAGTCGTCTTTTCGATAATAGCCGAAACCATATAAGTGGCGTGTGTATTGTAATTGTAATAACTTCCCGGTTCATCTTCTACGTCCAAAGCTAAAAAGGCACGAACCCAATCAATTTGCTTGGCTATCGCACCATATATATTATTGTTATGCCCCGTATTCATGGAAAGAAGATGATGTATCGTCATCTTAGCTAAATTAGGCGAGATTGAGCTAGGAAGCTGATCCGGGAAAAAAGAGACCACTTTATCCGTTAATTCAAAATAACCGTTATCCCATGCTATGCCTGCTGCAATAGATGTAAAGCTCTTACTCAGGGAAAATAAAATTTGGGGAACGTTTTTGCGGTACGGTTGACGATAAAACTCGGTAATAACTTCTCCCTTTCGCAATAGCATAAAAGTATTAACCGGTAAATCAGATCGTTCAAGTTCTTCATAAAACTTAGACAGCGCTTGGGTCAAAATCTCTGGCTGATCCATATAAACCTCGCTTGTCATTATATTTTTGAGTTTTTTATTAATTCTCAGGTGGAGCGCTAAGTCTCGTGTCAGGTCTCCTCCATTTGTTCATTTAGACGGCAACCTTGTCATACTTAACCTAAAGACTTGTTATACCAAAAATAATCTTCAACGTTTTACGACTCTTCTTACTTATTTTTAAGCCTTGTTTTAAGTCTAGAATGATTACGGTTTTGCCAATCCAAACTCTAAAATATAACGAGCGGAACTTTACCGGTTTCACTATGCCTTTTTCTTCATATTCCGTTCCATCCTCTAACTCCGTTTCAGTTCTAATAAGCCATGTATTGCCAAGACCAAATTCGATATACTTCAGAATCTATCTCCCCCGTACAAGAGCTGCTTTTATTGCTCAATAGTTTTTATTAGATAAAGGCAGAGATCATCGTCCACACAAACATGTGCCCCAGGCTCAACAGGCTTATTATCGTACATGATTCCCCGCCCATCAGGGATAAAACCACGCTTTATATACATCCGTTGTGCGGTTCCATAGTCAGCGTATAATCCAAATCCAATACCAATAGTATTAGATATAGTAAAAGCATCTTTTTCAAGAGCTTCAATTAATACACTTCCTACCCCACGTTTCCTAAATGGCGGGATGACGTCAAAGTTTTGAATTTCAGGTATATTATTCTCTGCAAAATAAGGATATTCCGACCTGTATACCACATGTCCCCATCCAACAAACTCATTTTCACAAAAAGCTAAAATTGTAACTCGCTTTTCATTTTGATTTTCTTGCCAACAACGCTGGACATAATCAAGAGGTTGGCTTACGTCATGCTCAGATAACCCCGTATGTATAATAGCAATATCGTTTTGTGTCATTCGACGGATTTGTAAAGGTAAGGCCATAATATAATTCCTCCTAACTTATTAAATGAGTCCATTCCTATATTAACATACTAATTAGGATTAATCTGGTAAAAACAATTATTGTTAAACTACCCTGTCAGATAAAAGAACAGGCTGCAGAATATACCGGCAGCCTGTTCTGATTTTGTTATTTTTTTATTTCTTTAAGGTAAAAGTCATATAATTGATCAATAGATGAACTTGAAAAGATAGACGTGGCTTGTTCAATTTTCTCACGTTTCCAATCGAACCAGCACATTTCCTTTAACTTTTCGATTTCTTGATCTGTAAACCGTTGCTTGATCACTTTAGCAGGATTGCCGCCTACTATCGTATACGGTGGGACATCCTTTACAACAACTGATCCTGCCGCAACAATAGCACCTTCGCCTATTTTCACACCGGGCATAATCATTGCATTCATCCCAATCCAGGCATCACTTGCAATGATTGTATCCCCTTTGGATTCGTAAGAGTTTGCAATCTGATCTACAAAAGGATACACGGTGATCCATTCAGGATGATGATTGTGATTCCCACCCATGAGAATAATTACACCACTAGCAATACAAACATAATTTCCTATAATCAATTTATCTAAATGCCAACCATAATCTTCACTGGGATTAAACAACTTTCTTGATTGTTCATCACCCCAAAGGTATCTAACACACCCATCTTCAAAATCAAGATTATCGTAATAACCAGAGTAGTAAGAGTACTCTCCTACCTCAATCATTGGGTTGGTGACAATATCCTTTAAATACTTAATTTCAGACCAGTGGCTGAACTGATGTTGTTTCATTTTCTTCCCCTCGCTTCTAAGTAATGTAATTCATTTATACTTAGAAGCTTGATGCAGTAGCGACATTCTTAAACCTTTTCAAACGACGAACCATCGTCCTCATCCTTTTCCTAATTGATGCCGTCATTGTAACAAACGAATGATTTATTCGTCAAATCAACCGTATTGTCCGAACTCAGCTCAATTATGAATTTATCGGATTACGGCTAGCCTTAACATGTTTAAGCTGGGCAACTATAATGACGCTAATGATCACTAGAAGGAACCACGAACTGATCTTACTGAAACTAACCAGTTGCCACGTTTGATATTGATCAGGATATTTCCATGCATTAAAAAATGTAGCGATATTTTCAGCTAACCAGATAAAAAATCCTACAATAAAAAAGGCCAGTGTCAAGGGCATTCGATAGGTAACCGTCCGTACCCTATAAATGATCCATGTTTTCCAGAAGACAACAACCACAAGCGCTGTCAGCCACCAACGAAAATCAGGAATGAAATGATGTGTGAAAAAATTTAAATAGATGGCTCCTCCCAACAATCCCGCTGAAGCAAGCCCCGGCCAACCGGTCATATCCATTTTCAGTCTTCGCCATATCTGGCACATAAAGCTTGCGACACTCGCATACATAAATCCACTATAGAGGGGTACACCAAACACCTTCGTAAACCCTGGCTCTGGGTATGCCCATGAACCCATCTTTACCTTATAGATTTCCAGCAACAAACCAATAACGTGAAATACACAGATTACTTTTATTTCATCCAGTGTTTCTAATCCAGTACGGTACATGAGGTACTGCACTGTAAGCAGTATTAGAAGAATGGCATCATAACGGTAAAGAAAAGGCATTTCTATTATGTTAGAAAGAGCTAAAGTCCCAAAAATCGCAATAGGAAATATGCAACTCATCGCCTGATGATATCCAAAATGCAGCAATTGTGTTATTGACTTCATTCTTAACTTTCCTCATCATTTTTGTATTCTAATAGATCTCCAGGCTGACATTCCAAAGCCTTACAAATTGCCTCTAACGTTGATAATCGCACCGCTTTTGCTTTTCCATTTTTCAATATAGAAAGGTTAGCCATTGTTATTCCAACTCTCTCCGAAAGCTCAGTAACACTCATTTTTCTTTTAGCCAGCATCACGTCGATATTAATTATAATCGCCATTGTTTTCACCTCAGACAGTTAAGTCATTTTCTGATTTTATATCAATAGCTTCTTTTAAAAGCTTTTGTAGAACTGCAGCAAAAACGGCAATCACCATGGAGGCAAAAATGATAATCAAACCGATGACTATAATCCCGGGGGCATCATCTTTCTCCGCCATGAGGTAAAAGAGTGGCATACCAACTACATACAAGCAACTGATGATGATTGCACAATATTTTATTTTCTTTAAAACCTGTACAGACATTTCCGAGAAAGCATTGTTCTTGTCAATATAGCCTAACAGTTTAAAAGCTTGATACAGTGCAAAGTAAAAAGGTATCGCCGAGGCATACAAATCAATGGCAATGAGATATTTCAATAAACTATAATCCGGATACAGTTCTGCTGCGAAACTCGCTATCTCCGGCACCACAAATATGCACAAAGCAAGCACCGGGATACCTATAAGAATAACCGCTGCCCTTAAAAAAAGTGTTGATCCTCTTTCCATAAAAAACACACCTCACAGATTTATTGTGAATTGAATTTATCACATTATTTATCGTTTTACAATATATTTTAATCGAAATACAGTTATTATTGGCTGTTTTATAATTTTCGACTAAAAGGCCAAGCTAATTGACTATTAGAAGTCATTAGCTCGGCCTTGGTACCTTTTCATATCTCTTTATCTCTATTTTTCTATTCTACAAGTAATTCTAATACTGACCGAGATCGATAAAATTCAAATCCATGTTAGTTTCATCTTCAGCCTGATTTGCAGCCTCCGTTGATACTACTTTTCCTTCGTATTCAAGGTTACCGCTTGTCAAATTGAATACATATAGACGATTACCTTTGAAATTCTTATAACCCACAATATAGAGATAGTTTTGTTTAAAATCATAGGTAATGTTTTCACTTAAATCTATATTTGTATTCTTCAAAGTAGTCTCATATTCTTTACTCACGAGATCGTAAGAAATAACAGTAAATCCTATATTCTCCTTACCCGATACAGCTTTTTGCAGGAAATAAATTTTCTGTCCATACGCATTCATAATATTATTCAATAACATTTCATGCCCTTGGAACGCGAGCGGCGAGATTTGTCCTGTTGCAACATCTACTTGATATGCCTTTTTATGATTATCTTTACTAACCGTTAAAATCCATTGATCCGTGTGATCCAGATTTTGATTGGCTAACCTAACGAATTGATTATCCCCATTTGCTGCTTCAGATTTAGCTCCTGGTAACACGAGCGGCTCATTTGTAATCTCCTTTGTTGTTAGATTAACACGGATAATCTGCGGTTCAGATACATAACCTTTGGCGCTGTGATTCAAAAACACCATTGCAACAAGCTCTTGATCAACAAGCTGTACATTTTGTACATACATATCTGAAACATCATGATCTACATTGATATCGGATGTGATTTCCAGCGTATTGTTCTTCTGCTTGTTAAGCACAGAAATACTGAGCTTAGCATTTTTCTTCGCTGAAGGATCATTGGATTGCTGCTTATCTACGGTCCAATTCACGTAAGCAAGCATATCCTGATTTTCATAAAACCCAGCTAAGTTCTTCTTTCCACGCATGAACTGACGATGCTGATCCCTCCATTTATCCAATTGTGTGTTCACTGGTCTTCGGTTTAAGCTTTGGCTGATCGTTAACTTTTCATCTGGATAATCTGTACCATTTGTAGTGATATTAGCTCGTTTGATGCCAAAAACACTATCCTTAGTCAGATAATTTCCGTATAAAGCTATATCTTCAACGAGAGAAGCATCCCCTTGAACCATCGTCAGCTTATAATTAGGTGGTGTCTCTTGTGAAGCCTGTACATAATACGTCCCGATTGTAACAACCGCGAACACTACAAGAACGGCGGTAACCATATATTTTCTCATTCCTTAACCTCCATTCCCCTTCAATTATACCGATATTTTCTTACGCAATAGATACAAGCTGTACCAAAGCGAACCTCCAGCAATAATCACTATTAATCCGAGACAAGCACCTAAGATTTCTCCGGGATAGAAGTAGCTATCGTATCTGCTATAACCCATAAGATAGGGTATTGAGGCTAATCCAGCTAGAACCGCTAAGTATAATACGATAAAGCCGATCCCTTTCAGTCTGTAGCTCCGCTCCATTAGAATCGCTGTGAACAAGACGATCAAGCCCGTAATGCCCAGTCCATAATATAGAACAAACTCAGAAAAGTAGGGCGGAACCAGTACTCTAAGCACAGTAGGATACTTCAAATAATCAAATACCGAGATGTTCCGATATAGTTCAGCAGGAAGAATCGACTGTGCTATCAAACGCTCCAGTGGCACAAGCACAATTTGCAGGGCAACAAGTCCAAATGCGAATAGCAAGATCGTAACCAGCTTGGCAAAATACAAATTCGCCCGATTGGATGGCAAGGTGAGCAGGCGATATACTATCGTATTTTTACCTCTCCAGTCACGGTACCAGATGAAGCAGCTATATATTAGTAACACTGTTATGCTCAAGAATATGGGTCCGAAATATAGAAGTCCATTATAGCGAGCATACATCATACTGTTTAGCTGAATATATCCAGTCACATTGTGATATTGCTCAAGCGTCCATTGATTCACTCTCATTGCCTCATTCGCAGAATCCAGCCAATGATTAGCACCGATGGTGACTGCTGCAAGCTGCAAGGCAACTGTCAGCACCATGAGTCCAATATATATTTTGGCAAATCGGTTCATTTCAAAATTCAATAGCTTCACAAAAGCTCTCATTTCATGTACACCTCTCTCATTACGTCCGTAATGGACTTACCTTCCTGCTCGCGAACTTCTTCACAGTAGAATTCACGCTCTACCTTCCCGTGCTGTAGCAAGACCGCTTTATCAATTAAATGCTCAATATCGTTAATTTCATGAGTTGTAATAATCACACCACGGTCCTCGATCAATTCACTCGTGAACACATCAGTAATTTGCTCGCGGCTGAACATATCAATCCCCGAGAACGGTTCGTCCATTAGGATGTAATCACAATCCAAGGCTAGTCCCAGCAACAAATTTACCTTCGCAGCCATCCCCTTCGACAATGAGGATACGCGATCCGAAGAGCTCAGTTGGAAGAACTTAAGCAATTCCTTTGCACGTTCAGCGTTCCAATTCCGATAAAAGTCAGCCATAAAGATCAAGCAATCAGCAATTCGCATATTGGAGAGCATCGTTAACGAATCTGGAATAAAAGTGATTTTCTCATACATCACAGGTGTTAGTGATACATTATCGATTAAGACTTCCCCTTTGAATGGTGTCAGTCCCATGATGGACTTCAGCACCGTTGACTTCCCGGCACCATTGATTCCGATCAGGCAGGTAATCTCTCCTTTGGCAGCAGTGAAGCTAACGCCATTAAGTACCTTCTTGAATCCATAATTCTTCACCATCTGATTCACTTGGATCATCTTGTGTCACCATCCTCTGGAGATAACTTTCGCTCGGATGTATATTTTGTCTTTATGATATCTACCAGTTCTTCAACTGGAATTTGAATATTCTGAATGGAGCTGATGAATATATCCACTGCACTTTCGATTAATTCAGCTCGAATCGAGTTAAGTATTTGCTGATCCTGTGTAATTCGGCTCGGGGAATTCCCTTCTGTTACGATCAAACCCTGTTCCTCCATTTCCTTATATGCCTTCTGCGCCGTGTTCGCATTAATCTTCATTACTGATGCAAGTTCACGCCGTGAAGGAATTTTGTCTCCCGCTCCGATTTGCCCTGTGGCGATCTGTTCCTTGAAATGACGCACAACTTGAATATATACCGGCTCACGAATATTAAAGCTGACGCCTGATTTCTGTTCTTCTGTCATACAACCAACTCCATATACTAAGTGTGTGTACTAAGTGGTTCATACATCTTATTTATGTACTATACGTGTAATACACTTTTGTGTCAATAGTTCAGGTTTGAGCAGAAAAAAAAGCTGCCTTTCGGCAGCCCTCTTATTACTAAAACACCTTTTGATTAAAAACATGTTCTTTTCCACCTAAACCCAGTGCAGCTGCTGTTGTAGTGTGAATTTTCTGCAGAAGCACGGGATTATCCATTAGTGACAAGGCATAAGAAGGAATCATTTCTTTTATTTTGGGTTCCCATTCTTTTATATATTGAGGGAAACATTTGTTAAGCACTTCAAGCATCACGTGAACAGCCGTAGAAGCTCCAGGGGAAGCCCCTAACAGTGCTGCGACCGAACCATCAGCGGCACTAATAACCTCGGTACCAAATTGAAGTGTGCCTTTGCCAGCTTCTGTATCTTTGATAACTTGCACACGCTGACCAGCTACAACAAGATCCCAATCTTCAATTTTGGCATTGGGGATAAACTCTTTCAGTTCTTCCAGACGTTTTTCTTTCGATAACAGCACTTGTTCGATCAGGTATTTTGTTAATGACATGTTTTTAGCACCTGCCGACAGCATTGTTATGAGGTTATCCGGTTTCACAGAAGTTATTAAATCAAACATTGAGCCCGTTTTTAAGAATTTAGGTGAGAAGCCGGCAAATGGCCCAAATAACAGTGATTTTTTATTGTCGATAAATCTTGTGTCTAAGTGCGGTACGGACATTGGAGGGGCTCCAACTTTAGCTTTGCCGTATACTTTGGCATGATGCTGCGCAATAACTTCCGGATTATTACACACCATAAAAATACCACTTACTGGGAATCCACCTATATGTTTTCCTTCAGGAATACCTGATTTCTGCAGTAAGTGCAGGCTTCCTCCCCCGCCACCAATAAACACAAATTTCGCTGTATGTTGTTCAATGTTACCGCTGGCATTTCTGATTTTCAGATCCCATAAGCCAGCACTGTTGCGCTTCATACTATTGACACTATGTTTGTAGTGGAGATCGACGTTTTTACTTTTTAAATGCTCAAATAAGATACGCGTTAAAGCACCAAAGTTAACATCAGTTCCAGAGTCAATTTTTGTAGCCGCAATGGATTCGTTCGCTGGACGATTTTGTATAATAAGCGGAATCCATTCCATCAGTTTTTTAGAGTCAGCAGAAAATTCCATACCTTGGAATAATGGATTTTTTGAGAGCGCTTCAAATCTTTTCTTTAAAAAAGCTATATCCTTCTCCCCTTGCACCAAACTCATATGAGGTAACGGCATAATAAAGTCCTGGGGATTATGTATCAGCTTACGATTTACAAGATAAGACCAAAACTGCATCGAAAGCTGAAACTGTTCATTAATCTGAATAGCTTTGCTAATATCTATAGATCCGTCTGGCTTTTCAACAGTATAATTAAGCTCACAGAGCGCCGCATGCCCGGTTCCTGCATTATTCCATTCATTAGAGCTTTCTTCCCCTGCTTTTTCAAGCTTTTCAAATACTTTAATTTTCCATTCCGGTACTAATTCCTTCAAAAGTGTTCCTAAAGTCGCACTCATGATTCCGGCACCAATTAAAATGACGTCTGTATCAGTTGCACTTTTGCCCATTATTACCATCCTTATCCCCTGAATTTTGCAGAAAGGATGTGGGCGCTCCTTCTTAGGCGTCACACCTTTTCTGTATCAATTATAACCTTATCATGGTGTATTACAATTATTTATAAATTTAATATCTACTATTATATGAAAAAAATAAAATATTTAAAAGCTTGTAAAAAAGATAGAAATAAGTCCTCAAGATTTATGGAATAAAAAAAGCTGTATCATCCCCTGTTCTCATTGTAGACAATTCCGTTTTGATATCCCAACCCTACTATTGTTTTTTGAATTTCCTGATCTACTTTTCTTTTAAAAGTTGCAAACTCTAATGTAGTTAAGCCAATTGGAAGCTCTTGTTCTATAAATGAATCAAAATCGATCGCAGTTTTGAAAATACGAAGCTTGTGCAGAAAAGGTAATTGCTCCATTCCCGTCAAATGAGCCAATGTTTTACAATTCATAATCGTTAGCTCTTCCAATGCCTTCATCTGCTGATCAAAGTTAATCTCACGTAGCTGGATTTGATCTTCAATCACAAGCTTTTTTAACGCACGAAAAACCGAAATATTACTCAGATCATGAAAGCCACGGACTCTACAAATTTCCAGGCTCTCGATCTCATTCTCTTCGATGTCCTGAATATGTTCTCTGCCTCCAAGTAAAATGCGAAGTTCTTTCAATTTCTTTAGTCGATTAATAAAATGTAAGGGTTTGTTGCTGATGGAGTGCAGCGCGAGATAGGTAAGATCCTCCAGATCTCCAATAGCATCAAGGTTTTTAACCTTTCCTATTACATGCAACTGTTCTAGACGAGAGAATTCTTTTAGGTATTCCAGATTAAGCGTCTTTTTCTCCGAACTAATATTTAAAATGCTTAAAGACCGCAACGTATCTATACTCAGAATCTCCGAATTCTCAAGCTCATAAATACCCACGCTCAGACTATACAGGTTATTCAGCTTAGCCAATACGTTCGTGTTATGTGCCTGGCGAAGACAATTCAGCAGCAGCATTTTAACATTTGGAATCTGCAGGAGTGTCTCACAATCAAAGGATACAGAATAATGGCCATAAAAACGCACTCCAAAATTTTCATCAAAACGCGCGCAAAGCTCATTTACTTCATCCAGAATCGAGCCATAGGTCGATGGATCAGAGAACTGAACAATCACTTGGTTGCCGCTGTACAAGTCTTGCTGAATCTGAACTGGATCTAGTGAAATAGGATCATTGATCAGAATCCTTCTTTTCCATGTAACACTCATTCCTAACCCCTCCTACCTGCCGTTAATCATCATTTTATATTTATTGTAAATCTACGAATTACTTACCCATGAACATAATTACATAAATCACCCCCATGGACAAGCTAAAAAGGTAGGTTATAGATTATTTAGAGTTCCGTTGATGAGGATTGAGAATAAGTGATTCACATTAAAAATACAATAAGCTGTATCATTCGTAGAGTAATCTACTTTTGATACAGCTTATTTATTATTTATTCAGCCTTTTGCGATGAACTATAAATCCCCGCCACCAACTCCAACGCTTTTATCCCTTCAGCACCATCCAACCAAAACTTTTGACCCCTGGCGACATGCTCATAGAAGTCCTCAATCAGTCTCTTATGCCCGGTACCCCAATAGGATTTACCTTCCGTAGCACTAAATCTAGGCTCACACAGCAAGGTTTCCTTTCCATCCTTCCAAAGATATAAATGATCTCTGCGGAGGTTGATAGTACCTTCTTCAAAAACTAGCTCCAGCTCCACTGGAGAATTCTCCAGATAGGTATTTGTACCATAAAAGAGCCCTCTGACATTACTAGTGAAATCGATGCAGGCATGGGCGGTATCTTCTACCTCTATGACCCCATTTAGCACATCCGTGGTAATACTGCCTTTCACCGATGCCACCTCTCCACCAAACCACTGAAGTAAATCCAGTGTATGAATGGTTTGGTTAATTAGCAGACCTCCACCTTCCGTAGACCAGCGTCCTCTCCAGTCACTATCGCTATAATAACTTTCGCTGCGGTGCCAGGTCACGATTCCTTTCATGCAGAGCAGCTTCCCATATATTCCTGAATCAATGACCTGCTTAATATATATGGAGGCATCATTATAACGGTTCTGAAACACCACACCAAGCTGACCTGTGCTTTGCTGTGCGGCTTCAAGTATTCGTCTGGCTGAAGGAAGATCTGCCGCCATAGGCTTTTCGGTAAGGACATGTTTTCCTGCTTGTAACAACTCCGTAGCCATTTCTGCATGTAAATAATGAGGCGTACAGAGATGTACAACATGAATACGGTCATCCTTTAAAATTTCTCTATAATCATTAGTAGCTTGGCAGTCATATTCTTTAGCCGCATGTAATGCTTTGTCAGCATCAATATCTGCAACTGCAAGTAGGCTCACACCATCGATGCCTGTTAATGTTTTTGCATGTAGAGGGAAAATGGCTCCGCATCCAATAATGGCTGCTCCAAGTTCTTTCATCTATATTACCCTCCGTTCATCATTCAATCGTTATCTGAGTATTGCAGGGGTTAGATTGATCGCTTGTTCTTGAGCCTTCAGACATAGCTCGGCAGCTTTGAACACATGGCTCTGTGTCATCGCCAGCTCTGTCCGATTCAGACAGTCAAGGATTAGCTCACCAAAGAAAGGAAAACCAACCTTCCCAGCTACATGCTCATAATGTTCCCCTTCCCCATTGACCCAGTACACATGATCCGGTGTATTTGAACGACCCATATCAGTATATTTACGCAGTTCAATATATCCTTCAGTACCCATAATCATCGTGCGCCCGTCTCCCCATGTGCCCAGCCCATCAGGCGTAAACCAATCCACGCGAAAATATTGTGTTGCCCCATTGTCACCTACAAGAGTAGCATCACCAAAATCCTCTAATTCGGGATAAGTCGGATGGTTGTAATTGGCCACTTTACTATGAATAACCGAAGCATCCTGACAATCTGCATAATACAAAAATTGTTCTATTTGATGACTGCCTATGTCACACAAAATCCCACCATATTTCTCCCTTTGGAAAAACCATTCCGGCCGGTTAGGAGCATTTAGACGATGTGGCCCTAATCCAATGACTTGCAGGACACGGCCGATAGCTCCTTGCTGAATCAGCCGCCCAGCATAGATAGCGCTTTCAACGTGAAGGCGTTCACTGTAGTAGACCATATATTTCTTATTAGTTGCTGCTGCCACTGCTCTAGCGGATTCAAGCTGTTCCAGGGTTGTAAAGGGTGCTTTATCCGTAAAATAGTCCTTCCCGTGAGCCATTACTCGATTGCCTAAAGGTCCGCGTTCAGATGGAATTGCTGCCGCTGCTATTAATCGCACTTCGGGATCTTCCAGAACTTCTTCCACAGATCCAGCAGCTTTGACACCGGGATATTTACTAATAAAATTTCTGACCTTTTCCTCATCCGGATCATATACCCATTTCAGCTCTGCCCCTGCTTCAACCAGTCCGTTACACATCCCGTAAATATGACCGTGATCTAGGGCAATAGCGGCAATGATGAATTCACCCGGCTTCACTACTGGTTTGGATTCATATGTTGGTGCATAGGTCATCCCATTTTTCCGATTCATAAAACCCCTCCTAATCAGTATTACTCCATTCTATAACGTATTAAGAAGATAACGCAGACTGATCTCCAAGCTTTCAAAAGGATCACGACGGCAAACATCCTGCTCCACTACGAACCATTCAACACCTGTTTCGCGACAAACATTGATAATTTCTTTATAGTTCATATTCCCTTCACCGATTTCAGCAAAGATCTGTTTTCTATTAACGATCGCCATATCTTTTAAATGAACTACCTGCATTCTGCCTGCAACTTTGCGTATCCATTCAGCCGGACTCCCTCCGCCTGCTTGAACCCAATATAAATCCAGCTCAAAACCAACGGCAGGATCAGACTCGGTGAGCAGAATTTCCATGCCAGTCATTCCATCAAAGCGTTCAAATTCAAAATCGTGATTATGATAAACAAATTGCAGATCATGTTGATCTTTTAAAGTAACTGCAATGTCCGACATCAGCTTTGCGAATTCACGGTAACCTTCTTGTCCCGTACGGAATATTTCCGGTAAACTTCCTAGTCCAATATTTTTGCAGTTCCACAGCTTATGTTCAGCGGCTAAAGCATCCAAATCGTTCGTTAGGCGATCCCATGACACATGGGTTGCACATATTGCCAGACCTGATTCATCCGCATACTCTTTTACGAGTTTCGGATCGATCGGCCCGATGGCTGAAATCTGAATAGCTTCATAACCCATAGCAGATACCTTTTGAAAAGTGGATCTTAAATCCTCCGCAGTTTTAGTAAAATCACGTAATGTGTACATTTGAGCAGCAATGGTTGAACGATTCATAGGATCTTTCCTCTCTGATTAGAATTTAATGAGTTCCCTTAACATCAAAGGTTTGGGCGACTGTGGTTTCTTTGTTGAAGTTAGAATTCTCTACCTTTTCCATGAGCTTCTCATAAAATAAATCTTCATCAATCGGTAACTCCACCCAATCGTCGGTCCAAGCCGATAAATACATTCCATTAGATAACGTTAGACCGTGAATACCTTCCTCACCCGGAGCTAACAATTTCTCATCGTGTAGAATGGCATTCGTAAAGTTCCGCAAAATTCCTTTATGCTGTTCACCGCCACCTTCTTCTACAGGAATCTCACATTTCCAACACTCTGGGCTGCCGAATCCTCCCGTAAACTCTGCATTGAATTGCGGCTCCGGCGTGCGTAGACGCCAAAAGGTTAGCTTCCCGTCTTCCACTACGATTTTTCCTTGATCGCCAGTAATTTCGAAACGGTTAGTTCCCGGTGCTTCACCTGTTGTGGTGATAAAAAGCCCTGTCGCACCATTTTCATATTCCACATAAGCGGTTACATCATCTTCAACCTCAATATTGCGGTATTTACCAAAATGACAAAATGCTCTGATCCGCTTAGGCATCATACCTGTCGTCCACTGCCATAAATCTAGTTGATGAGGATCTTGATTCAGCAGCACCCCACCACCTTCGCCTGCCCATGTAGCCCGCCAACCACCGGAATTATAGTAACTTTGTGATCTGTACCAGTTGGTGATGATCCAATTTGTGCGGCGGATTTCGCCTAGTTCACCAGACTTTATGAGATCCCTAAGCTTTTGATATAAAGGATTCGTCCGCTGGTTATACATGATTCCGAATTTGCGATCAGACTTTGCTGCAGCTTCGTTCATCTGCTTAACAGCTTTGGTATAGACCCCAGCCGGTTTCTCTACCAATACATGATAACCATATTGAAAAGCCTCGATAGCTAAAGTTGGATGATCATAATGTGGAGTACAGATTAATACTGCATCTATGAGATGAGACTCATATAACTCTTGGGGTGTTGCAAATTTCTGTACACTTTCCGGTAAATGCTCTTCTGCCCATTTCAAACGTTCTTCCCTTACATCACATACAGCTGCAAGCTCAGCATCTTTAATATGATTCAACAGACTTTGTGCATGTGCACTCCCCATATTCCCAATTCCAATAATGCCATACCGTACTTTATTCAATCAGATCACTTCCCTATTTGAGGTTATGTTATGAGAATATACTTAATTAATAGACATGAACATGATCGAAATTAAGCATTATTTGCATAATAATAAGATGATTTAGTTAAATAAATTCGTTATAATAAGGATAATCAAGTCATAGAGGAGCTAGATGATGAATAATCCAGGTAACCTTACCGGCAGATTCCTCCAGAATCTTACCGTAAAAGTGACCCATGCCCAACTTAGAAGCGGATATAGCGGGTGGAATCGTACGCTGGAAACCCCAACATTTAATCGACTGTATTTTATTGACCGCGGTGAGGGAAAAGTTATCATTAACGGTGTTACTTATTATCCGAGAGCAGGTCAGCTAATGATCATGCCCGCAGGAAGCACTCAAACTACAGAAACGTCAATGAATGATCCCTATACACGCTATTTCTGCCATTTTGATGCTGATATTGGGGAGTGGCCCTTATTCCATTCGGCAAACAAACTGTTTATCTGTGATGCGCCCGACCCAGATTCCGTACGGGTTATTTTCACAGAAATGATCGAACAGTTTCAAAAAGATGATGTATTGTCCATTCTGCGTACTCAGGCGAACGTCCTCAATCTAATTGCTACTTGCCTTGAATCGAACGAGAATATCAAAACAGACTTTATGCAAGAATTTATACATACGGGGGATCAAGGAAAGCTCGCCTATGTTCTTCAATATATTGATGAGCGGCTGGATAAACCCATAGAAATAGAAGAGTTAGCAGAAATTGTCCACTTACATCCGAACTATTTCATCCCCTACTTCAAGAAATTTATAGGGGTTCCCCCCATGCATTATGTACAATTGAAAAGAATGGAGCATGCTAAAAGACAGCTTTCTTATAGCAATTTCAGCATTTCAGATATCGCGGAGCAAGTAAGTATGGAATTAGCCCATTTCTCTAAATATTTCAAAAAGACAATAGGAATCTCCCCTTCTGCCTATCGTAACAGCACTAAGTAAATTTATTAGGGAATGTCCGGATCTATGTGTTGGAACAATTAGGGAACGACTACAAGAAATCGGAACCCATAAAGATCATGCTGTATATGTAGCTGAATCAGATCACCGATTGGTAGGATGGATACATGCGACCGTTCGAATTTTGCTTGAGTCTCCTTCATTTGTTGAAATCGGAGGTCTTGTTGTTGATCAGACTTGCCGCGGAGAAGGAATTGGCAGACAGCTTGTAGAAACCTGTGAACGATGGGCAATCCAAACAGGGATTAGTTCGTACTTGATAAGGAACTTTAATCACACTCAGGACTTTTAGGGAGGCTCAATGGTTATGCTAGAATTAACTTTGCATCCAACATTAGAAGGAAAAATCGCTGTGATTACCGGAGGAGCCGGTGTATTATGCCGGGTTATGGCGCTAGAGTTAGGTCGACAAGGAGCTAAAGTCGCGATTCTAAATCGTACCGCAGCTAAGGGAGATTTGGTTGCCGCTGAAATTACTGCCGCAGGCGGTCAAGCAATTTCACTCTCCTGTGATGTTACAGATCAACAGAGTGTTATGAAAGCCGCAGAAGCTGTTAAGAATCACTGGGGTCCTTGCGATCTATTAATTAACGGTGCTGGCGGAAATGATTCCTCAGCAAATACGACCCAAGAGATTTTCAAAAATGATGACCTGGAGAACCCGGACATATTCACTTTTTTTGACCTTAGTGTAGATGGATTTCGCAACGTGATGGACCTTAATCTGATTGGAACATTGATCCCAACCCAAGTTTTTGCCAAGCAGATGCTCGGCAGAACGGGCACATCTATAATTAATATTTCATCCATGAGCGCACCTTCTCCAATGACCAAAGTACCTGCCTACAGCGCTGCCAAAGCAGGAATTAATAATCTCACCCAGTGGCTCTCCGTTCATTTCGCTGAGTCTGGTATACGTGTGAATGCCATTGCCCCTGGCTTTTTCCTTACTAAACAAAATGAGAAGCTGTTGGTTCGTGAAGATGGCGAGCTTACAGACCGTTCCCAAAAAATCATCTCTCATACTCCAATGCGCCGCTTTGGACAGCCGGAGGATCTGCTTGGCACACTACTCTGGTTAGCAGATGAAGCAATGTCCAGCTTTGTGACCGGAGTTACCGTCCCCGTTGACGGTGGATTCTTGGCTTATTCGGGAGTATAGACTAATCTAATGAGGGATTAAAATGATTGTAGATCCATTACGCGTATTCGTTACTGTAGCTGAACTGAGTCATTTTTCCAAAGCAGGAGAAGCGCTGAATTTATCTCAACCCGGTGTCAGTCTGCATATCCGGAATCTTGAGAATGAGCTCGGTGCTAAACTCCTGCATCGTTCTTCTAAACAGGTTAGATTAACAGAAGCCGGTAGTATTCTTTATAAACACGCCAAACAAATATTGGCTCATTTCGATGAAGCAAGTCAGGAAATCCATATGCTTCAGGACGAAGTCACTGGGAGTATACATATCGGCGCTAGTTTTACTATTGGTGAATATATTTTGCCGGCAAGACTTGCTGATTTTGCCAATCAATATCCGCAGGTCAAGCTGCAAGTGACGATAGGCAATACTGAGGAGATTATTGGAGGCGTTAAATCCAACGAACTGGACATAGGGTTTATTGAAGGCGAGGTCCATGAGAATGATCTCAACGTCACTCCTTATATGAAAGACGAGATGATTATGGTCGCCCCTGCTACCCACCCTCTGTCAAAAGCGATTTCTGTGGAGCAGAGCATGTTGCAGGATCAGGTTTGGGTGCTTCGCGAGCATGGCTCGGGCACACGAGCTTTCAGCGATCATTTCCTACAGGAGGAAGATATTTCTGTTAAAAGATCCTATGTCTTCAACAGCTCTCAAGGTGTTAAAGAAGCTGTGGCCTCCGGTCTCGGAATCGCCATGCTCTCCAGATGGATTGTACGGAAGGAACTGGAAAGTGGTGAGATCAAGGAGCTGCCAATCAGGCAACATCATCTGGAAAGGCAATTCTCGATCATCCGACATCAAGAATGTTCTTCTTCCTTAGCTACCGATGTCTTTATAAAAAAGCTACTTGTCTTTAGAAAAGACAAATAGCTTTTTTTCTTCCACACTATGAAATTATACTTGATGTTCAACCAAATGCCCGTCTTCCAGATGCAGAACGCGGTCACACCATTCGAGCATCCGTTCATCATGAGTGACCATTACCGCTGCTTTCCCCTCACTCTTCACCTCATCAGCGATCATGCGTACAACTTCTCTTCCGCGTTTGAAGTCCAGACTGGCTGTCGGCTCATCTGCAAAGAGAATCGCTGGTTTATTCATCCATGCTCTAGCGATAGCTACACGCTGCTTCTCCCCACCGGATAGCTGCTCCGGATAGTGATTACGCCGTTTCCAGATATCCAATCGTTTCATCAAATCGGCAGCCCGTTCCTTCGCTTCCTTAGCACTCATTTTCCCCTGCTTAGCTACAAAAAGGAGTTGCTCCTCTACCTTCAAATAAGGCAATAGTTGAGCGCTTTGGAACATAAAGCCTATCTTCTCTAAACGGAGCTCTGTCAGCTCACTTTTACTTTTATCTGTAAGTGATTCTCCATCTATAAAAATCTCACCGCTAGTAGGTGTTAGAAGCGCACCAGCCGCTGAAAGGAATGTACTTTTCCCTGTTCCCGAAGGTCCAAGGACAGCAACGAATTCCCCTTCATTAACGATCAGATTCAAATTGTTCAGCACAGACACCGTTGTGTCGCCATCACCGTAGTTTTTGGTTACTTGCTTCATAATTAGTTTTGCACTCATGCTCCAGCCCTCCCAATAGCTTCTAATGCATCTACTTTTGCCACTTTAGCGACAGAAATTAGTGATCCTAAAAGAGACATCCCAACGAATAAACAGCTGGTTAAAAGAATGGTGGAAGGCTCCAGTTGGAATGGCATCGAATCTGGCAGGACCTTATTCATCCCAAAGGTAAGCAGTAAGCTAATGCAAAGACTTGATATAGCTAAAATCATGACCTGCCCTACCACGCTCCAAGCCAAGTAAGACATTTTAGTACCCATCGCCTTCAGAATACCAAACTGACTTGTTTTCTGAATCGTAATGACATAGAAGAATACCGCCAGAACAAACGCTGCGATCACAAACAGGAAAACAATCATCATTAGCAGTGAACCCTGCTCTGCCGAGTAGCCCGGAATATTGGATATAGCTACTTTTTGCGTAATGACCTCTACATCTTTTACATTCGTTGAAATCTTATCTACTTGATCAGCATTCGCATTCAGGGCAATCACATTAAACGGTACAGACGAAGAGGTTTCTTCTCCTTGGTTAACCCCCTGCTTCATAGCTTGCCAATCCTGATTGTTGATATAAACTACTGGGGTATGGCTGTATGAGCTATCCTCAACAAAACCTGCAACAGTAAATTCCATCCCGGTTGCCTGATCACGAATAATACTGCCAAGTTTGATTCCTGACTGTTCGAGGTCACGATCAACAAGGACTTTACCGTTTGTCTCATTAGTAATCTTGTCACCTTCAGCTACTTTAGGGGCTAATAACCCATTCATATCTACTGCAAAAAAAGTAATATCTGCTTTAACGTCTGCATCATTAGCAGTGACAGTGCTCATCTGCATTGCAAGTGAAGACGCATTATTGTCTCCAACTACTGAACGTACATTCTGGAGCTCCGTATCTGTTAACTGAGAACGTCTAAAGGTCTGATCCGCATCACCTTGTACTACAAAATAATTCGCCGGCATGTTCTCTACTGCAGAGATATTTGCATACGCTAATCCTCTGGCTAGTCCCGTGACGAAAAGTACAAGAAAGGAAACCAATAACATGATAACCATAATTAATAGGTATCTGGCTTTAGAATGTCGCATTTCCCTTAAGGCTAAAAACATATTACCACTCCTTCTAATCTGTATAGTCACAGTTTAGAAGATGAAAATGAACGGAGTATGAATAATGAATTACAAAAGCGGAAGTGTAACTGTAAAGGTAGTCCCTTCACCCAAAGTACTGGTTACTTCAATGGTTCCGTTATGCGCTTCTACGATTTTTTGAGAAATCGCAAGTCCAAGTCCGCTGCTATGTGTTTCATGCGTTCGTGCTCGATCTACTTTATAGAAACGATCAAAGATTAATGGTAACTCCTCGGCTGAAATGCCTTCACCAGTATCCGACACAGAAACAATACAGTTCTGTTCCACTAGCTTCGCGGAAATCATAATGGAACCTTCAGCAGGTGTGTATTTTATGGCGTTGGAGAGCAGGTTCATCCATACCTGGAACAATAGATTTGAATCACCTAGAACGCTGATGTCAGCAAGATTCAAACGCACGGCCAGTTGTTTCTCCGTTAATCTCCATTCCATGATTTGTACGACCTGTCTTAGTTGTGCACGCAAGTCTGTCGACTTTTTCTGTATGGAATTAGGATCATAATCAAGTGAAGACAAGGTAAGCAGCTGTTTGCTAAGCAATGAAAGACGATGGCTTTCTTGGTCAATAATATTGAGATACTGTAACCGTTCATCCTCAGGTAAGGTAGAATCTTTTAAAGCTTGGGCAAATCCCTGAATAGATGTTAATGGCGACTCAATTTCATGCGATACATTGGCCACAAATTCCTGTCGTGCCCGATTTGTTCGTTCCAGCTCCCGGCTCATAATCATAAAATGGGAAGCTAGCTGACCAATCTCATCACGCCGCCACGTATTCAATTTGATATCGTATCTGCCTTTTGAGATCCGTTTAGTGGCCGTCGTCAAACGTGTAATAGGTCTTACCACATGCAGTACGCTAATCATTACAAAGCCTAAGCTAAACAACACGGTGAACCCAATGATCACAGCAAAAAAGACGCGCAGCTCCCCGAACTGTACTTCAGCATCCGGCCGCATAAACAAAGCATACGTCTCATTGTTTACTTTTACAGGAACGCCAATTGAATTACGCAGTTGATTATCAAAAAATCCGGTAATAAATGCACTGTCCGGGAAATCCGCGACCCCATGATAAATTTGCCCATTCAGAACCTTCTCTAGTTGCTGCTCATCCAAATCTTCTTTTCTAAAGGGCTTACCGTAGAATCTTGATTCCCCTTCAGCATCAGTTAAATAGATTTTATAACCCAGCTTGGCTATACTCCGCAAATAATCCTCCATCGTTTCCGGATGTGATTCTGCGAATTGTTGAACCTCGATAGCCATTCCGGTAAGTTTGGCATCGTTCTGAGATTTAATCTGGGCTTGATAGTAAATATTAGACACCAAAAATCCAAGAAGGCTACTCACCACAATTACTGAACAGAAGACAATACACATCCGGACATACAAGGATCTCATACGTTAACCATCTCCAATTTATAGCCAATACCTCGAACTGTTCGGATCACAAAATCTTCCTGATAATCTACGAAGCGCTGACGCAAACGTTTGATATGTACATCGACTGTTCGCTCATCACCTTCATAATCCATGCCCCATACCAGTTCAATTAACTCACTACGTGTATATAACCTGCCTGGATATTGCGCCAATTGAGCCAGAAGCTCAAACTCTTTTACCGGCAGCAGCAGAACCTCATCACCATCGGTTATTTCATAATTTTTGCGATCAATAACTAGAGAATTTAATCGAATCCGATCATCTGAAGCAATGGAATAGCGGCGGAATAAAGCTTTGATCCGAAATAGCAACTCTTCAGGCTCAAAAGGCTTCGTTACATAATCATCCGTCCCCCGCAAATAACCTTGCTCTTTATCACTCAGCTGCTGGCGTGCTGTCAATAAAATGATCGGAATATCATACGTTTCTCTAATATGCTGACATAGCTCTAACCCATCTACATGTGGCATCATTACATCTACGACCGCTAAATCCGCAATACTGTCCTGCAATTTATGTATCGCATCTCGGCCATCACTGGCCTCCATCACCTGATATCCTTCCCTTGTTAGTACATGTTTTAATAATGTTCGAATATTCACATCGTCATCTGCTACTAAAATCTTCTTCATCATTTACACTCCCTGAATAATGGATGAACTCATAGTAACAACTTTATAACGATAGAACAACTAAAGTCAGATCAAACAAAAGGCTTGATACTCTCTCTAAGTGTGGTAACCGGCCGCTCCATCAGTCTCTCCAGATCTTTTGATGTAGAAGCAGTGTCTATCTTCGCAAGAAACGAATATATCCAATGTTGAACGCTTGAATCCTCGCGAAACGTAATTCTTTTCCCTGATAACTCTGATAATACATCAACTAATTCGTTAAAGTCCCAAACGCTAGGTGCGGCTAGTTCGTAGGTTTGGTTCTCATGTCCACTCGTTGTAAGAACCTTTGCCGTAGCTAAAGCGAGATCCTCACGAGTGACTGAGTTAAACTGCCAGTTCCCTGGATAAGTGGTTAGCTCGCCGCTTTCCATGGCTTCCTTCAACCCAAGCACACCCACAAAATCTATATACAAAGCGTTACGCAGAAACGTATAATCTATCCCTGATTCAAGAATCATCTGCTCAGTTAGTAAATGAACATGATAAGAAGGAATCGGACCTTTGGGGGGAAATGCAAATCCAGTATAAAGCAGATGTTTCACATCGGCTTTTTTTGCTGCATGAATGACCTGAGCATGCTGATTTAATCTGATCTTATCATCGGTATGAGAGCTGGAGATTAGAAGTAATGTTGTGACCCCTGTAAAAGCTTCAATCAGCGAATCCAACTGGTCATAATCGCCAAAACGGACTTCGAACCCTTTTTCTAAATAATTAGCAGCTTTCTCTCGCTGACGAACACACGCAATAACTTGACTAGCCGGAACATACTTCTCAAGGTTCTCCATAATTAAGCTGCCTAATTGGCCTGTGGCTCCTGTAACCATAATCGACATACATAACACCCTTTCTGTTATTCGAATGTACTCAGTTTTTGTAATAAAAAGATAAGTTGGTGCAGCTCCTGATCATTCAGATTCTGCATTCTCTCTGCGACAGCCTGACGATTCTCTGGAAGATGCTCTAAAAGTAATTGCTTGCCTTCACTTGTAATCGAAATGACGCTTTTTCTGCCATCCTTGGTATCATTCGAACGGGTTATTAATCCATCTCGTTCCAATGGTGTTAACAGCATGCTTATATTAGCTTTGGTAACTCCAATAATTTGAGCCAATGTAGAAGGTAAAATCGCACCTCCTTGTTTAGATATCTCCACCAAGATACGAATTCTTGCTCCGTTCAATCCTTTCGACTGCCAATATTTCTCAGAAACAGAAACTAAATTTGCAGTAGCTTCAACTAATGTAAAAAATGCTTTGGTATGCAATGGCTGATTCAGCACAAACTGTTGTAAATGATCCATAATCTATAATTCAGCTCCAATATAGTTAAGTCCTTAACTTTTTTCAAACATACTACAATCCCCATGCGTTGTCAAAAAAAAGAAGCTGCCTCACCTAGCAGAATAAATCTGCTGATGAAACAGCCTCTAAATATAAACTCACCTTAGATTAACACCGTTTTTGTGGAAACAGGCTCTTCACTGTATTTTTTAGAACCCTCCAGCATAACCTCTAGCTTAATGATCTCCGACCGGCTTGCTAAACGAATTGGGGGTCCCCATGTTCCATAACCTGACGACACGACTACATGCAAATTGTCCTTACGAAGATATCCCCAGTCCAGCTCGAACAAACGTTTAGTGATCCAGTGATTTGGAGCAATCTGTCCTCGGTGTGTATGACCAGAGAGTAGAACGTCTACCCCAGCTTGAGCGGCTACGTCGAAGCCTGTAGGCTGATGATCCATCATAATCACAGGACGTGTAAGATCAAGTCCTTCGAGCAAGGAGCTTACACTTTGTCTGCCACCGGCTTCCATCGCCTCGGCTGTCTTATCTTTTCGGCCTACAATATAGGTTCCTGCGACTTCTTCAACCTCATCTTGCAGGACCTTGATCCCAATACTACTCATCAAATCGGTATATTCCTTAATTGATCCACCATAATATTCGTGATTGCCCAGTACTGCGTAGACACCATAACGAGCTTTTAACTGTTTAATCTGTTCACTCATACTATTGCGGATAAAAGGTTCAATGCTGTCATCCAAGACATCTCCAGCCAGCAAAATCACATCGGGTTGCATAGCGTTCATTTGTGAAACCATTTTTTTGAGATGACGATTGCCCACGATATTCCCTAAGTGCAGGTCTGAAGCAACCGCGATCGTTAATGGCGTGCTGGTGCCAATAGATTTATCAATAGGAATGGAATGTGTGCGGATCACGGTACTCCAGGCGTTGATTGAACCCCAGACCAGAAAAACTGCCAGTAATATCAGAATTGTCCCGCCCGCTTCTGCGATGTAATAGGTACGATCGATTCCCGACCATCCCAGTATCACATATAATAGGTCTGCCAAAGGTAACGTAATGATAGCAAATTCCATACAGGCTAGATAATACGATCCAATCACTTTAAAGAATCTGGCGATCGGTTTAACCGATTTTGGCCATGGAATCATTCCAATGACATACGCAAAAGCGATGAGTATAAATAATGTCCAGAATACTGCTGACGAAACACCTGAAAACCATTCATGAATAAGTAACCAGCCGTGATAGCCAATGTAGAAATTAACAAGACCCAGAATGAGCAGCATAGCAAATCCTGAAGCTAACATTCGTAATGTTTTCATCGTTTCTCTCCCCTTTACCTTACTACTTCTCTACTTCTTATCTCAAATCATAACACAAACCGTTAACCCAGTATAAACTGTAATGCGGTGTTCGGAAAACATCGGAACTAAAAAAAGAAAATGCCCTTCGGCATCTCCTTTGGAGGTTTATCTTATATCGCTTTATCACGTGTGGCCATACATTGACCAATCAGCTTATCGCATTTATTGATGTGATTTATCAGCCAGTCTGTTAACGTTCGATTAAGCTTGATGGTTGAGAGTACGGATACTCCCTTTGTTTTGACCGTTTCTTCCAATTCGAGAACAGCCTTCACGAAATCAGCATGTGTCTGACGATGTTCAGCTAGTTCAGGGAAGTTGATCTCCTCCATCAGCTGCTCTTCATTACTGAAATGTTCAATCGTGTATTCTTTTAAGAATTTCAGCGTTTCCTCGATCTTTTCTTTCCCTTGCTGATTACTGCATGCTTCAAAGAACTCGTTCAATTTCGCTAACAACTGTCTGTGCTGGCAGTCAATTTTTTCTACACCGATATCATATGAATCTTTCCAAGCGATCATGAAATCACCATTCCGTTTCTTGAAAATTACATTTCAATTTTATTTTCCACCTTTCTCCACAAAAGAACTATTAACAACATCACAGGCGTCTATATTCAACCTTTAGCTGTACATATAGCACCTACTGATTTGGTACCTATTTAATAATCTCTACTTCATCACGGGTTCGATATGTACAAGTACATTGGAAACTTGGTGCCGGTCTTTTAACTGTTCTTCAATTTCTTCCGTAATATCATGGCTCTGCACCACACTTAGCTGAGAATCCACTAGTACAGTTGTGTCTACTAATACGTTATTCCCATGGATACGGGCTTTGATATCTTTTATGGATTGTACGCCATCAATTTCTGCCACAGTTTCTTTCATCTGTTCAAGCTCTTCCGCATCAAATCCGTCCGTTAGATCATGCGTAGCCTTGCTAAAGATATCCCATGCCGTCTTACAGATGATTAGTCCGACAATGATAGCTGTAAGCGGGTCAAGCCAAGGAACGCCTAAGGAGGAAGCCACAATTCCGATAAAAGCGCCCACGCTAACTATAGCATCTGATCGATTATCCAGTGCTACTGCCCGCATTGCGTTACTGTTAATGGCGCGGGCCAGCCTAATATTATACATATAGACAGCCATCATAACTACAGCACACCCCACTGCCGTCCACGCCGCTATAAGATCAGGACTTTCCAGTGCTGGTTGAATAAACTTGTTCACAGCTTGATACAAAACTTGAAGCCCTACCGCAATCATAATGAATGAAGCAATTAATGAAGCCACGGTCTCCGCTCTAAAATGCCCGTAGCTGTGGTTCGAATCCGGCGGTCTTCTGGAAATCTTCAGGCCAATTAGTACCGCGATAGAAGCAATAATATCGGTACTGTTATTCAATCCATCTGCAAGCAACGCTTGAGATCCTGAGACTGTACCTATGAACAGCTTGATAGCTGATAAAAAGATATAAGCAACGATGCTTAGCCAAGCTCCTTTTTCGCCTTGTTTAATGTCGTTATAAGTTTCCAAAAAAAGAACCCCCAAAGAATAGTATTGTTCTATACTACACTTTGAGATTCGGGTGGGTCTAGAGAAACAGTGTTGCTACGGGGCGTAATAGTTCCCTCTGTCAAATAGAGTTGCAAGGTCGTAACTGTTTTGCAGAACGTAACATAGTTTGCCCCCGTTCAACTTTGCTTCCATTCTTCTGGAATAGTAACTTTTTGCTATTTTTATTGTCTAATTATAGTAATGACAAATTTAAAGGAGCGTGGAGTGATGATTCAGTCTTTGCCGAAGAAAATTGTTACGTGTTTAGCTATAGGGAGTATTTTAATTCCAGTAACAAACAGTGGATCAACGTCAGTCATTTCCGCAGAAAAAGCAGTTGTAAGCCTAAGTAACACTTATTACAGTGAAGTCACAGCCCCGATCCTAAAACCTGTTTGGTCAGCACAACTCGCCATTTTAAAAAAAGACAGAATCACCGGACAGGACATTACAGCACTCGCGGAAAACGGGAAGATCTTTGCGTTGCAGCGCAATGAAAAATTAACCGCAATGAATGCGGCAACAGGCAAAAAATTATGGGAGTTCGGAAGTGGATTAGCGCCGCTATTCACATACAATAATGGATTTATCTACGGTCTGACCCAAAGCGGCTCCCTATATGCCGTTAGTGAGGCAGGTAAAAAAGCATGGTCGGCTTCCATAACACTCCCCAAAGCTACAAATATACAGCGTTTAGGATCTACTATTTATGTTACACAAGAGGAACAATTAGCAGCAGTTGACGCCGTAACCGGAAAGATCAAATGGAAGGCTGTAGAAAAAAGTAATAACTTTACAGGCTTATCAGATCTCATGGAAACAGATGGGGTCGTTATTCGCAGCTATCTGTCTCAAGGGGCCTTAACAACTGCTGGACTAGCCGCCTATGACAGTCTGACAGGAAAAAAACTATGGGACCAGACCCGGCAATGGATGCCGTTAGCAGTGAAGGATGGACTTCTCTACTCCATTACGAATACATTTATGATGGATGATGACCCGGTAAATCGTAAAGTCAAAGTATCCGTGTTCAACATAAAGACGGGAGAATTAAAAGGAGAACGTTTATATAAATGGACAGATACCGAGAATAAGGATGGTGTGTACACTTATAATGGGATGAATGGAAACGCGTTTTTGGATGGAAAAGACTTTTATATCTTTCAGGGTAGTAAGTTTGTGAAATATGATTTCTGGAATTATTCTGCAGAGGGTAAACCGGTGCAAACCTGGACCTCGATGGTTAAAGAAAAAGACTCTCCACTGAACCAAGTTTATCAACAAAGAATGTTATTTCAAAATCAAGATAAAGGTACTTTATCCGCACTTAAGCTAGGAACTGGACAGCTTGTCGACCTCAATATTGGAGAGAATCCAGTGGTACAGACGGATCTGTTCGGAAACGTGGTTTATAGTGGACAATCTGATGGCCTATTTCACGCTTATGACATGTTAACTCTGAAGCCTATTTTCACTGTGAACACAGGCTCTCGTAACTTTGCCCCTTCCCTTAAAACTGGAGGGATGCTGATGATTCGAACGGATAATAAGCTGCTCGCCATTAAACTTCCTGCATCTATAAAATAAAAAAGCCTGATTTCTCAGGCTTTTGGGCTTCAATAACTTATTCAGCCGGAGCTGTAAAAGTACGTGCAGCAAACTCGGCATCCAGCATGTAGAAGGCGTTGCTATCTTTATCAATTCGTTTCAGTTTACTGATGATGTTGCTAAAGAGTGCTTCTTCTTCTACTTGCTCGTCTATAAACCATTTCAAGAAATAAATCGTCGCATGTTCACGCTCATCCAGAGCAAGATCAGCCAAATGATAGAACCGTTTAGTGTTCTGTTGTTCATGCGCGAAGGCATGTTCAAAAGCATCTAACATCGAGTTATATTCGTTCTTCGGCTCTGGTAGTGCTTCTAGCGTAGCACGGTTATCCCGATCGTTAAGGAACTTATAAATCTTCATGGCATGGAACCGTTCTTCTTCGGCTTGAATTAGAAAAAAGTTTGCAAATCCATCCAGACTTTCGCCGGAACAATAAGCAGCCATCGCTAGATAAACATGAGCGGAATAAAACTCGAAATTCATCTGTTCATTAAGTGCTTGTACTAATCCATCTTTCATTGGACCGTCACCTCATTATTCAAATTTAATATGTAAATATTTAAGTTTATCTTATCACCGTGCTTCTAAGTCAGCAAGGATTCCTCTCCCAATATCTAATTTAGCTAACGAAAGGACGACTATTCAGATGATTAGATTGACCCGTCACAGCCTAAAGCCTAAGATTTCCGGTACACTCTTCATTATTGCAGCTATGGTGTCACTGTTCCTCATAGCTGGCTGTTCCAATAGCAGCAATAATTCACAATCTGAAGCTACCGCTACACCGACCTCCCAATCCACACCTTCACCAACCGCTAGCTTGGCTCCCACCCCCTCAGCAATCAGCGATCCAATTGCTCTTCAGGTTGCTGGGATGACTTTGGAAGAAAAAATCGGACAAATGCTCCTAGTTGGAATTGATGGAACTGTCCTTGATGAGCAAGCTAAAAAGATGATTACCGAAGACAAAATCGGTGGAATCATCCTCTATAAGGACAATATTAAAAGCCTGAAAGGGATGATCAGTCTTATCAATTCTATGAAAAAGAGTAACACTGGCAACCCTGCCCCACTATTCATGAGTGTGGATCAAGAGGGTGGAAAAGTCAGCCGGATGCCTAAAGAATATGCTACATTCCCTTCTAACGGAACAGTGGGTGCAAGTAATGACGCTGCTGCTGCCGAGAAAATGGGAAAGCTGCTCGCAAGAGAAGTACGTTCAGCCGGATTTAATATGAACTTTGCTCCCGTTCTCGATATCAATAGCAATCCAGATAATCCAGTCATCGGAGATCGTTCGTTCGGTAATGCTGCTGGCCAAGTCATTCAACTAGGGATTGCCGAAATGAAGGGAATTGAGAGTGAAGGCGTCGTTCCTGTTGTCAAACATTTCCCAGGACACGGAGATACCTCTGTCGACTCCCATCTGGCTCTGCCGATTGTGAATAAAACAGCCGGTCAGCTAGCCGAATTAGAATGGCTCCCCTTCCAAGCAGCCATTAAAGAGGGGACGGACGCCGTAATGGTCGCTCATATTTTGTTTCCAAAATTAGATCCAGACAAACCTGCATCCTTATCGCGTACCATTATTGGTGAACAGCTTCGAGATGAAATGGGCTACCAAGGAATCGTAATTACAGATGATCTAACCATGGGAGCCATCATGAAGAACTACGATCTGGCTGCTGCAGCTGTAGATACTGTGAATGCAGGTAGTGATATTCTCCTTGTCGCTCATGGCTATGATAATGAAAAACGGGTCATGGACTCCCTCCTGCAAAACGTAAAAAACGGTAAGATTCAAGAAACACGGATTGATGAAAGCGTCTATCGGATCTTAGCCTTAAAAGCCAAATATAACCTTTCCGATGAGCAAATCCCGGTTCCTGATCTTACCGATCTTAATAAAGATATTAACGTTTGGCGTCAAACGATTGAGAAGTAAATCAAGCGTTAGTCATTTTTACTGAAGAACAACAACATCTCCAACCTTCAACCCAGAGAGAACCTCTGTTTTGTCCGTTGTTTCCAGACCCACTTCGATATCTTTTCGTTCATATTGCCCGTCCCCTTTATCCAGCATAACGTAGGAGAGGTCTCCTTCATGCATTACAGCTATGCTGGATACAACGGTGGCATTTTCTTTGCGAACTGTTTCAATTTCTCCGTTTAAGCTTAAGCCACCGATCAAATGCTCGTCAGGCTGCAGCGTGATCACCACTTCGAATTGAGGAACTGAACTGGTAGTGGCATTCTGACCTGAAGCAGTCTTTGCAAATTTCGCTACCTTCGTAACTTCTCCAGATAACTTCAAATCTTTTATAGCTGTCATTTTTACGTCGACCTTCATGCCTGTCTTTATACGGAAGACGTCTTGTTCACCTACAAGAGCAATGAATTCAAGCTTGTTCATATCTACTATTTTTCCGATATATTGATTATCTGTCACTGTTTGCGGAATTTCGCTTGCACTGTCAAATAAGAAAATGCCGGTTGCCGGAGCATAATAAAGTGCTGTTTTGAGTTTGGCTTTTTTCTCTGTTAATTCGCGTGCCTGTATTTCGGCATTGACCTGATTAAGCTCGTCCCCTAGCCGTGTTGCTTCTTGGGCTGTGAGTGCTTTAATCCGTTCTGCTTCAGTCGCACCAAGGGCTGCATTCTCCTCATCTTGCTGGCTCACAAATTCATTCAGCTCTGCTTCCAGCTTTGCTTTTCGGATAGTCGCCTCTTGTGTAGCAATCTCATTCTTTAAGGCTTCCTGATCGAGAGTAAACAGTAAATCGCCTTTTTTGACTTGTCCACCGTTCTCAACCTTCCACTTTGTCACCTTTGAAGCATATGGAGCATAAACAAGCGTTTCTTTCTCATAATTAGAATTACCTTTAACCTGTATGGAATTGGTAATGGTCTCCTGTGTGACCTCAAAAGTTATTGCTTGTGGGGGTTCAACAGGCTCTAACTGCGCTTCAGGCTTATACATCTTATTGTATAGAAAATAACCTGCTGCAATTATAATCAGTACCAATACTATCCACTTGATTCTCCTCTTCATCACTTTGGCTTCCTTTCAACTTAAAAATAGCTAATCCCGTTTAATCGCCGTGAGTGCATTCGTTCTGGATGCACTGATCGCCGGATAAATACCTGATAATACCCCTGTCATTACCGCAAATGCGATCCCTACCGGGAGAGTCATCAGAGGAATATAAATCACCAAAGGCTCGCCTCCACCCATTCCTGAAGAGGTACCGATGAGCTTATTAATTCCTAATACAATCAAGTATGAAAAGACTATACCAAGCAATCCGCCCAACATCCCGAGCAATGCCGCTTCTGTAATGAACATATTGCGGATCTGGCCCATATTGGCGCCCAGCACTTTCATGATACCGATCTGCCGCCGTCGTTGATGAGTGGACATAGTCATCGCAACGATAATGGAGATCGAAGCAATAATTAGAATAAATACACCTACACCGAGAGCCGCTTTCTTGACCATGCTGAAGGTATCAGCGAGTGCCTCTTTTTGATACAAATTCGTGCTTGTCGTTAGTGTAAGTTTCTGAATAAGCTTCTCTAGTTCCACGATATTCTCAGTGCTGTCTACCTTTACAATCGCTGAGTTATAGACACCCTTTTGCCCAGCGGTTCCACTCGATAGCTTCATTTGTTCTACAAGCCGCTCGCCAGTCTCTAGTGACACATAGATCTTCTTGTCGTACATAGCCATATTCTCGTTCGTTCCACTCGGGTTGTCGAGGATCCCCACCACTTGAATCGGTGAGCTAACTAACATCCCTCCGGTTTGAGAGGCGGGATCAAAAGATTGTAATTGAACCTGTTGCTTGTACATATCTGTTGGAAGCATACTTAAGCTGTTGTACTGTTCCATCAACTTATTGTTATATGGATCTGTACTCAGTTGTTCAAAAAGCCGCTGCCGAGTTTCGTTATCAATCAGTCCAACGGTTGCACCATAGTTCAGTACAGCCATTCCCACTAAATCAGAAGCCCCGCCTTGTTTGAATTTCTTATCATATTTCGTTAACAGGCGTAGATCGGTTCCAATAAGCTGTACATCTGTTATTTTATTATCGATAGTCAACATCTGTATGTACCCTAGCTCTTGAAAGGGAGCTGCTGCAGTTACATGCCGCAAGCCTTTAATAATCTCCAGCTTTTGCGCCGTCAGCCTGCCGGGATCAAGCTTTTCATTGGCCGCAGACGATCCGCTGCCACCGCTGCCTCCTCCTTGGGAGGGTATACCTCCGTTGGGCGACACCGTAATTTCATCCATTTTGAAATTGCGGTTGATTTCCCGCTCCGTGTAGCTCTGTGCGGAGTCTCCTATACTTAATGCAACTATGATTGCAGCACATCCAATGGATATGCCAGCCATACAAAGACCTGTGACAACTTTCCGCCGTTTGACCTGTTCCCAAGCCAAGCGGGAAATATCACTAATCCTCAATGAGTATACCCCCTTCGAGTTCAGTATCCGAAGAAGTTTGGTTTTCAGTAATCATATATCCGTCACGAAGCGTGAATATCCGCTGCATTTGCTCCGCGACTTTTAGCTCGTGAGTTACAACTATGAAGGTGGTCTTCATCTTCTTGTTCAGGTTAAGCAGGATATTGATAATTTCTTCTTCTGTCTTCGAATCTAGGTTTCCGGTTGGTTCATCTGCAAAAATAACAGACGGTTCCGTAATTAAGGAGCGCGCAATACTGACACGCTGCTGCTGTCCGCCAGACAGCTGGGAAGGGAACAAGTCGGCTTTATCAGGAATGCCGACCCCTTCCAACAATTCTAAAGCTTTTTGTTTACGTATAGAGGGTGCAACGGATTGAAAAACCAGCGGCAGCTCTACATTTTCACGGACTGTCATGCTAGTAATCAGCTCATACGCTTGAAAGATAAACCCGATATTTTTTCTGCGAAATTCCGATAGCTTATTCTCACTCATCTTCACGATATCTTGATCGGCAATATAAATATGGCCTTCAGTAGGTTTCATTAGTCCTGCCATCAGATTCAGCATCGTTGACTTACCGGAACCCGAGCTCCCTAGCAGTGCTACCATCTCCCCCTCTTTCACAGAAAAGTCAATTTGATGAAGCACTGCTGTAGTATCATTACCGTTTTTATAAGAATGCGTTACATTTTCCACTCGCAACATTGGAGCTGCTCCTCTTCGTACAATAATAGATATGAAATGCTATTTCTCAGTTACAACTGCTCTATCAATCTTGATGTTATAAGCTTGACTAGCCAGCTCGATCCGTTCGCCTTGGAATTCATCGTACAGCGTGATCCGGTAGGTACCTCCTGACAAATTCTTATACATATTATTGCTAAAGCTTGCTGTATACGAGTTGTTGGTCCCTTCAAGAATATCAGTACCGATGTTCAAGCTTCGTTCCTGAGAAAGACCATATGGGTCCGTCATTTTCAGGACCAGTTTATGCGTGAAGGTACCCATATCATAGCTGCTATCACGAAGAAGATTGTAATTCATAACTATATTTATAGAGTCACTGCCTTGCAATGAGCGCCCTTCTGAACTTAGAACGGACATGGTATACGGATAAATTGCCACCTTCGTCAAGTTTTTCTCTGGTGGAGTGGTAACCGGATTTAATGACAGTGAAGCCATATTAATAAATCCAGTGGATTCCTGACCCGGTTCCGTCAGCTTATTCCCAGTAATCCCTGGCCCTAGGAACAGGCTAACATCAGAAGTATTAACGGCCTTCGGAACCTTCGCCCAGAAGGTGATTAATTGCTTACCGCCCGGAGTAGCAGAAGTATCTGGTTGATTGGCTGTAGCTTCGAATAGCTGACCGTCTCCCGTTTTGTAATAAGCTTGGAGGCGAGCCATTTTGCTTTGTCTTTTCTCTTCACTGCTCAAAAGGAGCTCTGTGTATACGAGATTGGAGTTAAGTCCTTCATAAATAATGGTTTTGTTCTCTTGCACTTTAGCGTTCTTACCTTTACCAGAGATAACATAACTTCCTCCAGTTTCAATAGAAGCTACAGCGTTCATCATGCTGTTAGTAGTAACTGATAAGAACGAGCTCTTCTCTTCTTTTACCATAGAATAAAGATTTAATTTTAGTTTATCGAACTCTTGTGTATAAGGAATTTTGGCAAACACATAGATTTCAGCGTTTTTACCTGGTCCAATCGTTGAAGTTTCCTTATCCATAAACAGTTCCGTTGAAGATGACATGTCCTCATTGTCTACCTGAACAGCTCCCTTTAATTCCGGCAGAGACAAGGCAACCGATTGGGTATTCGTAATATTTAATCTGGCAACTACGATATCGTCGTCTTTCCATGGAAAACGCTGTAAGGAAACTAAACTGTAAGTAAACGTCCCATATTCATTTGTAGCTCTATATTCGAGCCCTTTCTGTATCTCTGGACGCAAGGTATAGGAGATTGTAAAGTAAGCAACCGGAACAGTTAGTTTAGCAGTGTTGCCCGTAACGACATTGGTTCCACCAGTGCTTCCAGTTCCTGCTCCGTCTCCGGTAGTTCCCGTCTCACTATTATCTGGAGCAGAAACAGCCTCAATCATCTGCAATTGCAGTGAATTCTGTTCTACTTCAAGGGGGACTTGTGCGGTAAGCGGGATGATTTTTTCCTCCAGAGGTTTTATGGTTAATCCGCTCAAGCCCTTAGAATTGATCGGAAAGGTTGTCCCAGTTGAGGATTTGACGGCAAGCTCATAAGAAGGTAACGTAACGGCTGTCTTCCCTGTATTCTTCACTCGCAGCTGAAAAGTCCAGAATCCCTTATTGTTCTCTGCGTATACGGTTGCGTTATTTAATTGTGTTTCAATCGTATTGTTATTGATGGTAATTTTCTTGATTACACCTTTGCCAACTACCAAATTTGGTGTTGTAGCCGCAGGCAGCTTGTACGAAGATTTGGCAATCTCCAGCTTCAGCGCCTCATCCTTTTGGGTGAATTGCAGTTTCATATTATCCGTCTTCATATACGAAGGAATTTCTGTAAGATAATAAATGGTCTTTTTCTCTTGTGGCTGAATTTTATAACTAAGCTGAGAACGGTCAAGGGCTAATTCATACGAGCTTCCCCCTGCCGAGACCAAATATGCTGCGTAACCAGGATCACTTAATACTTTGCTGCCTTTATTGGTCAAGCTTATGCCCACCTTGGCATAAACCTTTCCGCTGTATTTGTAGAGCTCCAAGGATTCGCTTTTAGCAACAACCGGAATGTCATTCATTGTAGTGCTTACAGTTTTACCGTTTACAGCGGTTGGCGAATAGTTGGCGGGTATATTAAAAGTTCCTACTTGCTTGAGATACCCCTTGGTTTTGGAATCCCAAACGTACATTGGAATCTTGATACCTTTTAACGAATTTACCTGGCCGACATTAACATAATATGTAACGCGCAAGCTTTCATTAGAACCCACTTTTTTCTTAGTAGAGTCAGCACTTAGTGGATTCCCTGGAATGACAGAGCCGCCAGAGGTCATAACTCTCGAAAAATAATACAATAGGCTAGCACTTTTGTTGCTGCCATTCGAATAGTTAATTGTATAAGTTAAAATATTGCCTCCAGGTTGTGACCAAATATTCACATCTTCCAGTGTAGCTTTGATATTAGCTCCTAAAGAAACGGAACCCAGATTACTAGGAGCTGCTACAGTTGCAGCAGCTACCGCAGATTTTGGCTGAACAGAACTAACTGATGCAGCCGAAGCGGTATGCCCTGTCAACTGGCTTATGACAAAGGTGCTTAAGAGTAAAACAACATATGTACTGCTATGCTTTCTCATTGACTTCCCTCCACGAGTATTTTACTAGAATTATTATAGTGGTTAGAGCAGATCCAATTGTATCCATGTTGTAACACTTACAGGCCTTTTGTAACCTATTTGTTCCAATTTGCATATATTCTGAAAACGATTCTATAATTTCAGTTGATTTTTCAAGGCTGCAATATCAGAAGCCGCAGGCTGGTCTTCTCCGTATCTAACTTTTTCATATATTTCAATCAATTGTTCTGACGCAGCTATAGAATCTTCATCTCCCTTACGTTTATGCTTGTTACGATCTCCCCATAGCAAAACATCCCTTTTTGTTTCCTGCGGCGTAAGATAACTTTTCATTTCATAACCGTTATCGCGCTTTATATTTAGCCACCGCCGATAAAGCCAACGTACACGTTCCTGCTCGCCATTCATCTGTTCCCAGCGATCCTTTCGATGTTTTGAAGGAAGACGTGAGCTCCAGAAATCCTTCAACCCTCGAACGGTTTGTTCCCAAGTAAAGACGCTTTTCTCTTCGTCAAGATATGCTGTATTATTCTTAGGGGCATGTTCCCTACGTAACATCGATAACAATGCATCTATGGCTCTCCGCCACTTTTCTCCAGCATTTCTGTACAACCAGCGAAGTGCATAATAGGCTACAAACCCCAATAATACCGCTGCCAAAATATAGAATCCATACTCTAGTATAATAGCTAGCCAGCCCCGCTTTTGCTCGCCGACAGGCGGTAACATCGGAGTTGCTGGCGGCAATTCTGCTGGCGGAGGCTCTGGTTCTTTTGTGCCAGAAAATAACTGATTAATAAAATTGAAAAATGAGCGTAAGAGTCTCCATACCAGTGTTCCTATAGCTTTGCCGACACCTGCTGCTAGTACAGCTGCAATAACTCCAATCACAATGACATATATACGATTATTCCGTTGTATCCCTTTGGGCAGCGTTTCATTCTCTACAGTAAGTGCGCTGTATCGTATATAGCTGCTATTAGAAATAAGTAAAGTCAGTATTAAATACAGACTGCCACACCAGGTCAATAACGGCACACTTGGCTCCAATTCAGGAACTCTATGAAACGCTATAGTAGCTACAAAATAGATTATTATACCTATCCAAAACATTCTGAATCTATTATTTCTAGAGTCTACCGTCATCCCTAAAAATGTACATATAAATCCAGCCACACCTAAGGGAAGGCTTTCGATGGATAAACTCCCTGAAACCGCACCTAATAATACCCCGAGGATTAAGGCGGCAAGCAATTGCTTCCATCTTACATTGCAAAAATTGCGCAAAAGAATGCCCGCTAAAGCTAGTATAGGCAGCGCAATCAACCATATTTGTTCATCTTGTTGGGGCAACAAATAAATCTGAAATAGAACCCAAACCGGTAGAAATAGCAACAATTCAATAACAGACCACAACCAGAGTTTGACTGTTTCCCTTACATAGCCAGACAACGTAAGCTTCATGCGCTCTCTCTCCCTTGTTCCGGAATATCCAGCCATTCCACACCATTGCCTTGCTGCATTAGGAGATCCGTCGCCTTTTGCAATTCTGCTCCTCTATGGCAGCTTATGATTAGAAAGTCTGTGTCACTAATTCCACTCTCAACCTGCAATTCCAATAGTCGACTCATAGGAAGTGTTCTATCCAGCTTCAGCCTTGCCAGCAGCTCTAACATATCTTCGAGCTGAGCCATCGGCTCTGCTTCAATTGGATCTCTTTCGCCAGCATCGTCCAATCTGCCATTACAGATTAATCCGGTCTCAATTCCATGCTGCATTGCGTATTCAGCTATAGTCGCTGCATATCTTATTCCTTGCTCGATTCGTTCCACATCAGTCACCGTTCTCCACATGGAATCACTGTCCTCTATATTCAGACAGATGACGAGCCGGGAGTCAGCAGTATAATCTTTTTTATGAACCTGCATAACACCAGTACGTGCTGTAGCCTTCCAGTTTACCAATCCCATAGAATCTCCTGAGCTATACTCACGAATGCCAGCAGTCAGAAAAGGGTCTTCAACGATCCATCTTTTCACAGGAAGCTCACCCAGCCAGCTATGAATGGGTAATGGAAGCTCGTCTAGATTCAGCAGAACGGGATAGATCAATAACTCTAACTCGAGTGGATACGTTTTGTTTTTTCGAGTCAAACCAAATGGATCTCCCGTTGTCATAGTCACGGATTCCAAACGATATAAACCACGACGCTCACATGTTACTTGATGCCGTCTTTTAATATGACGATAAGATTTTAAATAGAATAAACTAATATGATTCTGAGAGATTTCTCCTGTACTAATCCCAAGATTATCCTGACTTCCAAATTCCAGACCTCTCGCAATACTAGACTCCAATCGGAGCCACGGCAAAGGAAGAAGTTTCGCATTAACGATCTCCTCGATCATCTCAATACGTTCTCCTTCATATGCAGTCTTGCGCGAAAAATAGCGAGAATAACTAAGCGCTTTCAGGCCATTCCGTTTATAAATGTCAGCAAGAAGTAACACCAACGCCACTGTAATGAAAATGAACCAAGGCAAAGCCATAGGTCATTCCACCTTTCCGCCTCTTAAGGACGTCACGGGTTCAGCAGGCACCTCAACTTCACGAAGCACTTGCAATACAATATCCGCGGCTTGTCCCTCTCTTGAGCCTAATCCCCGATGAAGCAGCAGACGATGTGCAAGCACGGAAACAGCCACGGCTTTGATATCATCCGGTGTTACATAGGACCTGCCTTGAATAAGTGCATATCCCTGAGCAGATCTAAGCAACGCGCCACTAGCACGTGGACTCGCCCCCAGTTTTACTGCCGTAGATTTGCGGGTAGCTTCCGTTATCCGTACGATATAACCTAATAAATCATCACTGATACTTACCGATGCGGCTAAACGCTGTGCGGCTTGAATATCTTGTGCCGTTGCTACAGGAAAAGACTCTTCGAGCGGATTATTCTCACGAAAACGCTGTAAAATATGTATCCCTTCATCGAAGGTAGGATAACCCGTAGTAATCCGCATCAAAAATCGATCTAACTGAGCCTCAGGCAGTGGGAAGGTCCCTTGGTTGTCTATCGGATTCTGAGTAGCAATGACAAGAAATGGTGCTTCTAATCTGTGCGTTACGCCATCGATAGTAATTTGCCGTTCCTCCATACACTCTAATAGGCTGGATTGAGTTCTAGGTGTTGCACGATTAATTTCGTCAGCCAGCAGTATATTAGCAAATACCGGACCCGGTCTGAACTGAAACTCTCCCGTCTTCTGATTGTAATAGTTGATCCCGCTTAAATCAGAAGGCAATAAATCCGGTGTAAATTGAATGCGCTTAAATGAACAATCTAATGATTTGGCAAGAACCTTTGCGAGCAAGGTTTTACCCGTTCCTGGTACATCTTCCAGCAGAACATGTCCATTCGCAAGTAATGCGGTCAGCAGCAGGTCTACTCCATCCTCTTTTCCTACAATGACTTTGGCAAGATTGGCCCTAATAGATTTGATAAGTTCAGTAACTTCTTGAAGATTCATGTGAATGCACCATCCAATCTGAGGATAATTATGTAATAAGTGCTTTAATCATAACAGAAAGCGTACCCAATTTATAATTCACACAAAAAAGGCACTGTCCATAATTAGACAGCCCCCGTCATCCTTTCGATTTTCATTTCACAGTCTTATGCCGATATCGAATGAAAGCTACAATCCCATAAAAGATAGGTATGCTTTCTACGATTAGCCAAATGATCACAATTGCAAAGCTTTTATAGTGTTCGTAATATCTGCCGACGTTTCGTGAATATAAGTATGCTATTGTCACTGAAGCCAGTGTTAAAAGAGGAACGTAAATTTTTTTACCATTAGTATTGAACAAACTCGATAGACATTTTGAAGCTATGTAGATAAGGAAAGAGCTGTGAATAAACATAGATGACGACCATATTCCAATCAAAAGCGGGTCAGTATTCCCTAATAAATTCTCTTCTTTCGAACTACGCACCATCTCAAGAAAAGGATATTGGAGCTGCTGACCAAGATGTGGACCAAAACTCAGCATCGTCAATATCCATCCAATTAAGACAGTGATTGATACATAGAGCTGTGCAAATACCAATCTTTTTAACATCTTTGCTTCAATTTTTAAATCAGGTGCAACGAACAAGAGAACAATCCATTCTCCAAACCATGACATGACCACAATAGAGTCTTTCATGGCGATTCCAGGATCATGATAATGAATAAAAGCTGGTAACATATTAAAATCCGCGTTCGAAAGGAACAAATTAAATAAAATGATCGTGGTTATTAGAAAAATAATAAATAATCCGTCGGCCATATATGTAATCGTTACAAAACCTAGACTTGCTGTGTACATAATCACCAAACCAATTACAAGCTGAATAAACAGCGGCGGAGTTCCTCTTAAATAATTTGAACCAAAGAATAGTACAAAGTTCTCTATATCGTAAGAAACATAATAAACACACCAGCATAGTAGGACCAGTAGCATAAATTTATGTGGCCATTTGCCAATGATCTCTTTTCCAAAGTGAACCCAAGCTTGATTAGGTCGCAGCTTACCAACATAGATTGTAAACCATAATAAAATCAAGCCTAATAAAGAGCCAACTATTAATGCAATCCAGCCTTGATAGGAGGAACTAGCAATAATAGTTGGAATCAAAAAAATGGTGGTTTGTGAGCTGAAAAAAATAGTGATAAACCGGAACAGCTGCCACTTTGTTGTACGCATAACTTTTCCTTCCTCAGTTCTTTATTTTGCTGTTCCAAAATCTACAATGCGAAAGTCCGTTGCCACCTTAATATCTGCCTCGTGAGTGTAGTAATTATCCCAACGTTCTCTTACTTCCTTCCAAAGTTTCGGATCATTCCATTCCAGTAACATGCCGAATTGTAGAACATCCGCACCTGCTTCTTGGGATAAACGTATAGCTTCGGTCAGATTAGCAGTAATTTTATCGCTTAGTTTCTCTGTAATGATATTACTGATCTCTTCTAGATTTCTTTTCTTAGGGTCCCTTAAATAAATCACACTAGCTTTTCCTTTTAATTTCACTGTGAACACTGGGCCTTTATCCGTTAGTTTTACTTTCTTTGAAGCTTTGGTGCTAACAAATACAACACTTGCCGCACTTTCTCCTCCATCCCAGGTAACAGAATAAACCGACAGCTTAAGCTTGCCTGCGGCCCATGCCAATGCCCTACCTTCTTTAAGCTTTAGTATTCCCTTCATTTTCTCATTCTGAAACAACATGGCCCCTTGAATGCCTGCCCAATATTGTGGTTTACCTTCTTTTGTAGTTTCCTCTTTTTTACCAAATGAAAGATTATTTATAGCAAACCCAACTCCAGATGCCTCGGCGAACAAGCAGTCCTTGATTGTAGTTGAAAACATATATTTTTCTGTTCCAAAGCTCATTAGTACATCAGAAGGCAATTGTTCGTAGATAGGTGTTAATGTATTCATCTCTTTGGCACTGCCGGGACTCGCCATGACATAGGTTCCAAGGGGAAGGGCTGGCTCTCGTCTAATCCATAACAGAAGTTCACCGATTCCTTGTTCTGCATAAGCTTTCCCTAAGACGATTATTTTTAATTGGGAAAGACTAAGCTGACGTGTTAGGTCTTTTTGGACTAGTAACATGGCATCTGCTATCGTATCTGCGGTCTTGGAAACTGTAGAATAACTATTTCCATCGCCGCCACCACTAGCGGGTTGGCTTGATGAGTTAAGACGATTGGGCAAAGGAGAGTTAATCGTAATTTCAACGGTGCCTGCTTCTTTGCCTACATCTATAAACAAGCCGTATACAAAGGTTAATTCGTCCAGTTCCACCTTGGACGACCAGCAGCCTGTTACATTTAGGAGTAGAAGTATAACAACTCCAATTTTTAGAGTTCTCATTTTTGTTTCTGTCTCCTTAGATTCCTGTTGCTATAAATGTTGCTTCGTTTCTTCATATAGTTAGAGGGAAAACGAGATAATGTGTCCTTCCAGTCTTGTAACACCAAAGGAGCAACGGGTTGTAAATACGGTGAACCTAACGGCCTAAGATTAGCCAGATGCCCGTAAATCAAAAAGGCTGTAATATATACCCCGAGTAATCCCATCGTCCCCCCCATAATCAATAAAGGGAAACGAAGTAAACGAAAAGTCAAACCCAGCTCATAATGGGGAATGATGTAGGTGGCAATTCCGGTAATAGAAACAACAATGACCATTGGAGCAGATACAATTCCTGCTTGTACCGCAGCTTGACCGATGACTATACCCCCAATAATAGAAACGGTCTGGCCCACAGGCTTTGGTATTCGGGTTCCAGCTTCTCTAAGGGCCTCGAAGGTAAGCTCCATGATTAAAGCCTCAGTCAAGGCTGAGAAAGGAATATTCTCTCTGGCAGATGCTATCGTAATTAACAGGTTTGAGGGAATGATCTGAGGATGAAAGGTTGTAATCGCAACATAAAGCGATGGAAGAATCATGGATATGATGGAGAACACAAATCGAACGATTCGAATCCAGCTTGCTGCATAGAAGCTTTGATAATAATCCTCAGAGGATTGTAGCATTGTAAAAAAAGATGTAGGTGCAATCATTGCAGTGGGTGTGCCATCCTGTAATATTCCAATCCGGCCTTCCATTAAAGAAGCTGCCACCGAGTCGGGGCGTTCTGTATATTGAAATACCGGAAATGGTGTCAAGTTCCCCTTCCGCAATTGTTCCGATATATAACTAATGCCCAATATTCCGTCAATTTCTATTTCATTTATTTGCTTTTCAATTTCAGCAAGAACTTCTTTTTTATAAAGACCTTCAATGTATACAACATACACATCGGTTTTTGTATATTTACCAATCGTATAATGAATAGTCTTTAGATCCGGATGTTTAATTTTGTGTCGGAGCAGGGACAGATTCGTTTCAATATCTTCAATAAATGCCTCTTGAGGTCCAATCACCACAAGTTCATTTTGTGATTCCGTGACCGATCTTTTCTGATATTGCGTGATCTCAAAATAATAAACATAAGGAAGCTCTTCAAAACAAAGCACTACTTTTCCAGCGACGATCAGATCTACAGCCTTGTTTAAGTCAAACTCCTTAAGATACGGGATTGGAAAAACAGCTCCTCGATCCAGTCGTTCTAAAAAATCAGACCATTTGTGCTCTGAATTTGCTTCATTTCTTAGCGGCAATGCAATATCCTTATGAAGACTCAGGGAATTCACAATGAATGGGATATAGATCAAGTGGCAGGAATGCCCGTGAAGGCGAATGGATTGAAAAACTGCATCACTAGATCCCTCTAGTTGTTCTTTAATTGTTTCAATAATTCCAGACATCTGCGGCATACCTCCAAGATTGTGACTTGTTAATCTGGCTTAGTTTGCCAATGAAATGGAAGGTTTATTCTTATATCAGAGCAAAAAGGCATGAGTCCGGTATAGTACCGAACTCATGCCCATCAAACCCCTAGATTTCAAATCAAGGAAATGTAGCACCAATATTAGTTCCGCTAGGTGTTCCAGATCCGATTAGGTCGCTACCCCCAGTTAATTTGAGGAAACTGCCCAGACTAAAAGATCCATCAGCATTTCGCACCACTGAAGGCGTAAGACTTACAAAATCAGCGGCACTGGCTACCAAACCCTTGGCATTGGTACTTGCATTACTCTTCCACCACACATTAGTACTTAGAATATCGGTGCCACTTGTTTTATCGCTCGATCCTCCTGCAAAAGACAAGTTGTTCGTAAATTGGTGAGTACCGGTATCAAAAGCAAAGTTACTCTGTCCGTTACTCCAAGAAGTATTATTTGTTAACTGGATGGAACCTGGATTACTGTTGTAAGTGAATCCGTGTTTTTTATTTTGAAATGCGATGCTATTCAGTACAATGTGGTTTACTGCAATCTTTTCACCACCTAGTTTGAATCCATTCCCATCGCTGTTTGCCGTTGAATTTCCATCTGAGGTCTGTCCGTTCTTATAGGAGATACTATTCTTGATCGTCACCACTCCGATGGGGCCTGTTTCTGATTTACTGTAAAGATCCCAGCCGTCATCTGTATTCCATGCAGCTATACATTTATCAAATACGTTACCAGGACCTATAGTCAGCTTAGCAGCAAAACCATCAGCGTCTTCTCCATTATCTGGATCATAATTATCATGAGAGTATACTCCAATGATTTGATTATAGCTCGGCCATTGACTCATGCTGGTCAGAGATGAAGCATAACGGCTGATTTGCAGTCCCGAATCCCGGTTATGATGGGTTTCAACATTCTCAATAATGTTATAGTTCCCGCCAATAAAGAGCCCATTGTCTCCTGAGCCTCTTATTTCTAATCCTTTTACCTTCCAGTAGTTACCGTATATCTGCAAACCACGTTGAGCTGGGTCAAATTGCTGGGCGTAAAAATCCAGTATAGGCTTCTCAGTCCCATATGCAGCGATGTTCTTTCGTGAGTTAGAGCTTCCGTTATTATCTTGTCCAACAATTATTGTTGAAGAATACGTGTAAACCCCTCCACGCATATAGATGGTTTCCCCGGGGGCTACCTTCGTAATCGCTGAGGCCAGTGTGGTTGGACTACCAATTGTTCCTGCGTTGCTGTCCAGACCATTAGGGGCTACATAAATCGAGCCTGCAATTGGTGTTGCAGTGGGGGTTGCGCTTGCTGTTGGAGTAGCCGTAGGAGCTACCGTTGGTGCAATTGTTGGTGCTACGGTAGGCGTAGATGTCGGAGTGCCCGTTGTGATATCGGAGACATTGATATTGTCGAACTTCGCTGCTGTCTTATAAGCTACAAGTCCAATACCTCCTGCCGTCAAATTGTTATCGTGTGCATTTAACTGCAAAACATCATTTACATACATTTTAAGCGAATCTCCACTAAGCTCCAGCCTAACTGTATAGGCAGTTCCAGTGGTTATAGGAACATCAGTTTTACTAGCCAGTGTTGAACTTGAACCATTCACCTTTTTTCGTATTTCAAGCGTCCCACCATTACTGTTAGACAGAGATGCAGCATAATAGTTATTTCCGTCAACATAGCGCCCGCACACATAAGTTCGATTAGTTCCATTGAAATTATCAATCTTCACATCGGCTTGAACACTGTAATCTGTCCACGTGTTGCTACCGGAGAACGAACGTCCTTCGTTTTGACTGGATTGATAATACATATGATTGCCACTCTCTTCAACTACAGACCAAGTTCCTGTTGTACTCGTCCAATTGTCGGCATTTCCATTCTCAAAATCATTGCTAAAAATATTTGCTGCCTGTGCGGTAGGGTTACTCCATACCAAATTACCTAGAACCAGCGAAGTTGTAAGCGTAACCATAATTCCGAATGAAAATTTTCCTTTTAGTTTCACGTGAACATCTTCCTCCTTGTTTTTGTGATTTAAATAAAAAGCGAGGACATTCCTCCAATCCTGTGTCATCTATAACTCCAGCCTAATCTCAACTATAATTAATATTTTGAAGTTGTACAGCTACTTTGTACCCATATTATTACATTTATTTAAATTAATATAAAAAAACACCCTCGATCTCACTCGAGAGTGCCTTATCTATACCCTTAGTTTTGAATTAACGGTTTCAAAACCTTCAGTGAAGCTTGCAATTGCTCCGAACATTGTTCATACATTTTTTTAGCTTTTTCGTTATCTGTTGATAAACTGAACATCTCTAAATCAGCTTCACACTTTTTCAGCAAAGCATATAATTGTGGCTTATCCTGCGGCTGTGGGACTTTAAAGTTATCGGCATACAAATCGACTGTCAGCTCACCATAAGAATCAACTTGTCCAAGAAACACATTTTCAACAGTCAGACCCATTTTTTCAAGGGCACCATCAAGCCAGCTTCGCGTTAGATTTAGAGTATCTAATGGTTTGTCGAGCACTTTACCATCCATAATGACAACTTGTGACTCTTTCTCTGGAGCAACCTTTATACCCAATTGCTTAGGGGTTAGCGGCTGATTTTCACTCTTAAGTAAAACATTTATGGCTCCATCAGATTCCATAATCGCAAATTCCACTTCCGATATATTGAAAACGTCTTTTTTGCGTAACTCCTCCAGCAGTTCATCTGTGGTTAAACGTTCTTTTTTCATGTGATCTTCGAGAATTTTTCCGTCCTTAATTAGTACGGTAGACTTGAAATCAATAAAGTCTCTTGCTTTTTTACTCTTCATCTGAAGGTATTCGATCCCTAAAGAACAAGCTACCCATACAATCAGTGCAATGAGCCCTAAATGCCATAACTTATCCGTATCCAAAGAAATATAAGCGGCTAAGCTGCCGACAGTTATCCCCGTAATATACTCGAAGAACGAGAGCTGCGATACTTGTCTCTTTCCCAGTAATTTTGTTAAAAAGAAAAGTACAACCACAGCAAAGAGCGTTCGAACTATAACCTCCAACCACTCCGGCATTACAAATACCCTCCTTTTTGAATCAAAGCTTGTTTACTAACACTCATTATTTGTCAATAAAGCCGCATTCACTCCGGAATTCCACTACTTATTTATGGAAAATCCTCTATTACTACAAACATGAATTTCTTTCCTGCATAACGATAGATGCATTTGAGGACAATAGCAATCGTCTTGCTAATAATCCAACACAGAGGAGAGAAACTCAATGACAGTAGCCTCACAAGTAAAAACATGTTTATCTTCTTTAAAAGGTGCTCAAGCCAGTCTTGAACAATTTGCACTAGAAACACAAAACGAGAGTGCAAAAACCTTGTTCACAAACGCAGCTGAGCAAACACAACAAATCGTAACTCAAGTAGAGAACCGGGTAACCGAATTAGAGTCCGAAGAGCCTCAATATAAAGGGTTCTAATTAAAGCTAAAGGGGTCTTAGGCTAGAAAAACTAGCTTTAAGACCCCTTTTCATCATGTACAATATTTGAACGAATGCCACGCTTGCCCTTATTAGCCGGAATAAGTATCTGAACAGAAGTGCCAATTCCGACACGACTAAAAATGGTTACGCCATACTCAGATCCATATTGCAGTTTAATCCGCTGATCCACATTACGGACCCCATAACCTGTATTCGTATGGCCCTTTGGATCAAAAATTTGATCAATACGTTCCTGTCTCATGCCGATTCCATCATCAATGATGCGGAACAGAATATCATTGCCCTCTTTACGCCCAACAATGCGTAAATGAATGTGGTCACCACACCAGGCGTGCTTCAGCACGTTCTCGATAAATGGTTGTAAAATCAGTTTTATGGTCTCATAAGGCCAGATTTCTGTATCAAAATCAAACATAACTTCCAGACGATCACCGTATTTAATTTTCTGAATTTCTAAATAAGCGTTAGCCTGTTCAATTTCAGTGGGGACCGGAATCATGGTACGTCCTTCATTAAGCGTCAGGCGATAAAACTTCGCTAATTCCAGCACCATCTGCTGCAGCTTCTCATTTTGACCAAACTTGGCTAATTGAATAATAGAAGATAACGTATTATATAGGAAATGAGGATTGATTTGTGATTGTAGAATTTCAAGCTCTGCTTCCTTCTTCTGAAGCTGCGTCAAATATACTTCTTTAATCAACATATCGATATTCTCGCCCATATCATTTAACGCGGTTGCAATCTGAGAGAATTCATCCTTACCTCGATAGGAAATACGCTTGTGAAGATCACCTTCCCGATAGGCATTCAGCACGTACACGAACTTATTAATCCGAATTGAAAAATATCGGGATATAAATATGCCGACAAAACTAAAGACAATACAACAGATGAGACACATTGAAATAATAAACAGTCGTACCTTCACTGCATCCTGTTCAAGTATTGTAATTGGAACTAGCGCGTTTAATTGCCAAGCTTGGTTAGAAACCGTAACTGTTTCACTAATCGTCAGGTAATCCTTATTAAGTTCGGCTTCATTGGTATAGTGCTCTGGTAGTTCTCCCGATTGGTACATCGTTCTTCCGAACTCGTTTTTTAAAATTAGAATACTTCCTTTTCCTATCTTCGTATAATTCACACTATTAAACAGATCTGGAATGCCTACATTAATCCGCAAGAAGCCAATCTCCTTAGGCACGAGAGGGTCGTATGTATCTATTAATCTACGGAGCAACGAGATCCGATTATTTTCTACATCGCGCTCGATCTGCCACCATTTCATAGTCTCCGCGTATTTCTCGGTTGGAAAATCATAATACCAGGATTTCCCTTCAATCCGTTTCATATGGTAAAGATGATAGAAGCTACTATTATCCAGATAGCCCTCAAGTGAATTCGAATAGATCTCAGGAATGGATTCATTCTTTAAAAATAGCGACATCCCAATCCTCATACCCGTTGATTGAATAGCTACGTCCAGCTTTGGAAGTACCTTCATAGACATCCTATCATAATTTTCCCAGCCTTCTTCATAACTTCGCAAATTCCGATAGAAATCATAATCACTATATAATTGCGTTGATATCCGAATAACTTCCCCCATTTTATAATCAATATTATCGCGAATCTGCAACAACGTACCTTTAATATTCGAACTTGTATGCTCGCGTAATGAATCATTGTACATAGAGTGAGAGACAAAACCGATCACGGATACAGGGATAATAATGAAAAAAATATAGGTCAGCATTAATTTATACCCTATCGGCACATACTTATGTTTTCTTCTTGGTTGTTTCATGCAACATCATCCCCCATCACTTCTCCCGCTTACGATACTCCATAGGTGTCATACCATAGGCTTCTTTGAACTGTCTGCTGAAGTAAGGAAGATAACGGTAACCTACCTGGCTCGCGATTTCATAGATTTTACACTTCGGATCTTTCAAAAGCTTGCCTGCTTGTTCCATTCGCAGCTGAATGAGTACTTCGCTGAACGTTTTCCCAGTTTCCTCTTTAAATAGATATCCCAAATAGTTGGGTGAGAAAGAGAACTGCTGTGCAATATCCTTTAACGTAAAATTCTCGCTCATCTTATCCTTCATCATTTGCATAATTTCTCTAATCAGTTTATTGTTCACTGACTCTGTTTTGCTTCGTAGGTACTCGGATATTTCAAACGTTTTGAGTACAAGCCAAGAGCGTATATCACTGATCGTATCGAATTGAAGCAAAATATCTAAACTATGTAACTCCATACCTAAGATTTCAAATAAATCCTCGCTAACCTCCTTCAACTGCTGATCCAGCTTCCATATAATATACATGGCTAGATTATGAATCGTAAATTTAGATCTTAGACTACTCACGGATCTGAACAGCTTATCGATCTCATCATAAATAAGGACTAACTCATATTCTTTCATCGCTTTAAAAAGCGTATCCATACGGGTATCCAACGTACGGGCATCAATCATTCCAGGTTCGCTGCTAACCGTTTCATACATAATAAGTTTGCCTTTGCCAAGAAACATCTTTCCGTCAACGGCTTCCATAGCTTGCCGATAGGAGGTGTGGACCTGTTCCATAGCAAATGTAGGCTTCCCTACACCTACGGTCATAGTGACAGGAAATTTTGTACGAATCGAGTCATAAATTTCTTCAATAAACCTCTCCATCTCCTGTTCGTTAATCAACAACGCGATTCGATAAGACGATACCTTATAGCAATGAGGCATCCCGTGCTTCTGAGCAATTGTATTCACTTCATATAGAAAGTCCTTGGACATTAGATGTTTAGTTAGATTATCTTGTTCTTGAAACCAGTTGAAATAGTCCAGCTCCAAGACCGCCACACGTATAGGCCATTCCAGCTTATCCAGACCGTAAGATTTCATAAGCTTCAACATTCCAGCTTGAGTATCCCCCTCCCATTCCCCTTCAAACAAGCGGATCAACAAATCATTTTTGGCCATAGGAATCATATGCTGATAAGCTTCTTCAACGTCACGCCGTTTACTTTCATCATCTAAATCCTGCTTAACTTTCTGAAGTGCAGCAATAAGTTCCTTGTCATCCATTGGTTTAAGGACATAGCTATACGCTTTTAGCGAAAGCGCCTGTTTCACATAACTGAAATCCTGGTAACCGCTTACAAAAATCACACGTATATCGTTTTTTTTCTCTATGGCAATCCGAGCCAGCTCTAGACCCGACATATTCGGCATATTCACATCACTAACAATAATATCAATAACATGCTGTTCTAAAATATCGCATGCGGTAAACGCGTTATTCGCTGCCTCCACGACCTGCATCCCCAGTTCATTCCAAGGAATGAATTGTCTCATGCCTTCAAGATCAAGCATCTCATCGTCTACTAATAATACGTTGTACATCAACACAATCCTCCTTTGAAATGTTTTTAAACCAACCTGCTGAATTCTACTAACCAATCTTTTTCAGTATACCATTCATTCTCTTACCTAACAGCTTATAAAGCAATGAGCACTAGAAATGGGACGTAAAAACGAAGGCTCGCTAAATAGCAAACCTTCGTATTACAAATTATTATTTACCTAAAGCTTTCTTATTTTCTGTCCATACTTTTGTTACATAATCGAGGAATTTCTCATAGCCAACCTTGATAGAATCTTCATGTGCTTTATCAAGAATTGCTAATGCTTCTGCATCAGTCTTCGCATACATAGATTTTGCTCTTGCTGTTAACCAGATATCTCTGACACTTTGTCTAATAATACCTTCTTCACTGTCTGGAGCCGGATCCCAATTCAGGAACTCCGTAAAGTCACCTTGTGAAGCCCAAGTAACTTCCATCTGCCAACGGTTACTAAAGTCAATCTTGTCAGCTGGAAGGGTTTGCAACATCATTTTCTTTGTATTATCCAAGAAAACTGTATTACCTACCCATACCAAGTCACCGGCTTTTCCGCTAATTTCGGACAGAGCTTCTGGCTCATTCAGATACTTATCTTTATTAAATTTAGGAGTAAGTCCATCTGCTTCAAATCCATCCCAATAACCATCTGGTCCTGGAGGACCCCAGTTAAGAACCATAGAACCTTCTGGTCCTGTCATCCAGTCAAGCATAGCGAATACAGCCTCTGGATTTTTAGCGTTTTTAGTGATTGTAGCAACGTTCCAACCTAACTGATTGTACGTTCCTGGAGTAATCTTACTTTGATCCAAACCAGCTTTGTAAATCGGTTTAATAAACATATAACCAGCTTCTGGATCCGTCTTCTTCATCTCTTCATCAGCAGTGGCGAGCAATTTCATTGGATCAAAAGTCGCAATAACAGCAAACTTGCCATTCATCGCTTTCTCTCTAATTTGATCTTCTGTTTGTGTATTCGCATCCTGCGTCATTAGCTTCTCACGCATTAATTTAGCAGCAAATACAACAGACTCACGGAATCCTTCATCCTTGTATATCGAACCCATTTTGTCGCCATCAGGTACGGCGTATATTCTAGTATACGACAGATTATTCTCTTTAAAAGAGGAAAATAACTGGTCAATTCCGTTACCATCTCTCGCTAAGCCTGTCTCGAACGGAATAACGTCAGGGAACTTCGCCTTAACAGCATTTAAATATGCATACAAATCATCTGTCGTTTCTAGCTTAGGAGAACCAAGCTCTTTGTAAATCTTCTTATTAATAGCATAACCGGCATTTCCGTTTGGTTGAGTTGTATAATAATTCGGCAGCTGATAAATCTTCCCATCAGGGGAACGAAGTAATTCCAAATGTCCAGATGTTAGGTATTTCTTAAAGTTTGGATATTTATCAATATATTCATCTAAAGGAACTAGCATATCCGCTTGGCGAAGACGTTCTACGTCAGCACCTTTCTCGGTCCACACAATATCCGGCAGCTCGTTACCAACGATCATCGTTTGTAGCTTTTGAGCGTTATTACCACCAGAGCTAATTCCTGTGACATTAATCTTCAGATTATCTAAAATCCATTTAGAAGCAGCATCTTTGCCCCATTTCGGCATTTGATACCAGCCGTAATTTCCGTAGAATGAGACTTCAAGCGGTTCTTTCCCTAATTCATACAAATCAGCCGCGGGAGCTTCAGTTGCTGTGTTGACCGCTGTTCCTCCTTCTTTCTCTGGTTCAGCAGTTGCCGCTGGAGCGCTTGAATTGTTGCCACTACAACCCGCCACCAAAGTCGTTAATAGCAAGGTAGACATCATACCGAGAAGCATCTTTCTCTTAGTCTTCAATGTATTTTCCCCTTTCAATTTGTAATCTATGTTCAAAGCAATACGCTCTAAACCCAATCTCATTCTATCATCCTACTCTTTTAATGATCCGACCAAGACCCCTTTAACGAAGAATCTTTGTAGGAATGGATACACACATACAATCGGAATGGTTGCAACCATGATCGTAGCCATCGTTAATGACTTCGAGGTTATTTTCTTAGCCGAGTTAATATGAGCAATGGAGCTTGCATCTACATTAGACAGCTGTTCTGAAGCAATATTAGAGAACAGTATCTGTCTTAAGATGGTCTGAATCGGCATTAACTCCTCTTTCGTAATGTAAATACTCGCTACGAACCACTCATTCCAGTGATTTACTGCTGTGAACAAAGATAATGTTGCTATAACTGGCCCCGACAAAGGAAGTACAATGCGGACAAAAGTCCCCCAATACCCGCAACCGTCAATCTTTGCTGACTCCTCTAAACCTTGTGGAAGACCTTGAAAGAAGGTCCGGAATATGATCATATTCCATACGCTGACCAGTGCAGGAATAATAAACACCCAAAATGAGTTGAAGAGACCTAAACTTCTGATAAGCATGTATGACGGAATGAGTCCCCCACCGAAATACATAGTAATGATACACATAATCATGTAGTATTTGCGACCCATCAGTTCACGCTTCGACATTCCATAAGCGAATATCGAAGTGGCCAGTATCGCTGTTACTGTACCGATTACCGTCCGCAATGTAGCAATGACGAATCCACCCATTAGACGGGAATCTTCAAAAACGATCTTATAATTCTCAAGCGTGAACTCACGGACCCAGAAAGTAACTCCGCCTTTCGAAGTATCCATCCCCTCATTAAAGGAAATAACAAGTGAATTCCAAAATGGATAAAAAGCAGAAAATGCCAGTAAAGTCAAGAATACATATATGAATCCTATAAATATTCGATCTCCTATATTAATACGTTTCATAGTTTGGTCCCCCTATATTGAGTAATTCATTACCACAAGCTGTTCCCTGCTCTTCTGGCAATGAAGTTGGCAAAGGTAAGTAATGTCACGCTGATCACGGCCTTGAACAATCCGATAGCAGTCGCATAGGAGTACCTGAAATTGTCTATACCGACACGTACAACATATACATCAACTGAATCTGACACTTCTCGTAGTGCTGGATTAGAAGCTAGGATCAAAATATCTTCGAATCCTGCATTCACCAGATTACCGATTGCCAAAATCATAAAGATGATTACAACTGGCATAATTGAAGGCAACGTAATCAAATATATCTGTTTAAACCGACTTGCACCATCCATCGAAGCCGCTTCATATAAATGCGGGTCAATACCAGCAATGGCAGCTAAATAGACGATTGAAGCAAATCCAATTTCTTTCCATACATTGGTTGTAACTAAAATGCCCCAGAAATATTCAGTCATGGAAAGGAAGTTGATCGGTTCATCAATAAATTTCAATTTCTCAAGCAGCATATTTATACTGCCGTTATCTACAGATAACATCGAGGTAACCATTGAGCCGATAACTACCCAAGATAAGAAGTGAGGCAAATATGTAACGGTCTGAATAACCCGTTTAAAGAACATCTTACGAACTTCGTTCAGCATTAACGCCAAAATAATCGGTGCAGGAAATCCAAAACAAAATTTCAGTAAGCTGATGATGATTGTATTTTTCATAACCACTTCAAATTCAGGTGCATTAAAAAAGTAAATAAAGTGCTTAAAGCCAACCCAGTCACTGCTAATAAAACTATTCCCTAACTTGTAATCCTGGAATGCAATTAGAATCCCATACATGGGGATATAGGCAAAAATAAAAACTAGAACAAGTGCTGGTAATACCATAAGCTGTAGATCTATTTGCTTAAAAAAGCGTCTGATCCCGCTAGTTCGTTGCTTGTTGAGATTCGGTCCGGATCTCTTGTCTGGTGCGACGCTTGCGTTCGCCATAGGTGAATCCTCCTTGTGATGATTTTGAAGATATGTACAGATAATTAATGTCCTTTCTCCCTCCGCTATAGTTGCAACATTTATAAAATAATCATAAGGTTTAAGCGCTTTCAAAAATATATGACAAAACAACTATTATTGATACTTTGACACTCTCTTGCATTAGCTCGTCTCATATTCCTTAAGCTTGAATAAAAAAAGACACATACAGAGATAACATCTGCATGTGTCTTTGACTTTCTCCTTAATTAGCAAGAGTACTCAGTATTTCTTCATTTATCTTTTCAGTAATTACTTTTTGGACCTTCCCATTATCCAGATAAACAATAGAAGGAACTGAATCTATTCTTAGCTTGGCAGCAAGTCCGGGTGACTTATATACATCTACCTTTGTGACCCTGACATCCGAATGGGATTGCTCAAATCCTTCAATTAGAGGCAATAACTCCCGACAGGAAGGATCTGTGGCATTCCATAAATAAACAACGGATGATTTACCTTGATTTAGAATTTGATGCTCATAAACCTCACATTCAGATATATACTTCTCTGCACCGTACCCTGCAATGGCACCATCGCCAACAGCAGTAGCAACTTGTTTAAGAAACTTATCGCACACATCTCCCGCTGCAAAAACACCAGGGATATTCGTTTCCATTTTCTCATTAATAAATACATAACCATTTCGATTCAAATCTACTACACCTGATAAGATTTCTGTGTTCGGGGTGTATCCAATAAATAAGAAACATGAATCGACCTTTACGTTTTGCAGTTCATTAGATTTTAAATTTTTCAGGACGACGGAATTCAAACGTTCCTCACCTTCGAAAGAACTTACCACCGTATTCCACATGAATTCCATTTTAGGGTTTTCTAGTGCCTGCGTTTTGGCAATTTCATTACAATCCATTTTCCCATGATCATGCATGACAGATACGATCACTTTATCAGCAAACTTAGTTAGAAACATCCCTTCCTCAATAGCTGCATCACCACTGCCAACGACCATAACTGTCTTCCCCGTATTTGCCGCAGCGTCACAGGTTGCACAGAAGGAAATCCCTTTATCATATAAGAACATATCTTCATTAGCTGCACCTGTAATTCTTGGTTTTCCTCCACTGGCTATGATAATGACTTTACACTCATATCGTACCCGAAAGGTCTCCACTACTTTAATGTCTTCTACTACCGAGACAGATTTGACATCTGTCATTTTGAAATCAACACCAAATTTTTTGGCTTGTTTATGAAATAATCCCATAAGGTCTGTTCCGGTCGTTCCTTCAGGAAAACCAGGATAATTTTCTATTTCATTAGTATAAGTCGCAAGACCGCCTACCAGCGATTTTTCCAAAAGGAGTGTCTTCAATTTTGCTCGTCCACAATAGATCCCTGCTGTTAATCCAGCAGCCCCGCCACCGATAATGACGACATCATACTGTTCTGTCTTCTTTTCCATTTCAATTGTCCCTCCTGTGTAGATTTTGATTTCAATAAAATAGGCTGACTCTCGTCAGCACTATAAGCTCAGCCTATTTCACTTTTACATAAAGAATTTGGCTAATAATTTACTGCCTATAAATGCACCAACCAGCAGGAACAATCCAAAAATCCAGCCTGAAAGCGATAAAGAAGCTATAGCCGTAAATAATGCACCTATATTACATCCATTAGCCAGTCTAGCTCCGTACCCCATGAGCAACCCACCAAGTACAGCCGCCACTACCTGCTTTTTGGACTTAATTTTCTTAAGCTTGAACTCGGAAGCAAACAATGTCGCTGCTAATGCACCTAAGATAATCCCTACATTTCGAATGGACCCACCATCATTTAAAAATCCGGAAGATAATGTTTTTTGAGCTTTCTCCGTACTAAAGTAAGCCCAGTTATCTACATTTCCTCCTACCAGTCGATACGCCCAAGCTCCCCAGTCCGCGAAGGCGCTGGTTACTCCCCATCCTTTTGAGAAAACAGCCAGATGTGCTGTAGCGAACACAGCCAGAAGTACAGCTCCAGTTACATAAGTAAACGGTTCTTTGAGCAATTGCTTGTAAAAGCGGTTAGACGATATCTTCAACCAGAATTCGTTCACCGTTTCATTCACCGTCCTTTCCTACTCAGCGATCCTATTTTACCTTCTCAATAACAACTTCCCACTCGCCATCATCGACCTCTTCGATTTCCACATTATGTCCCTGTTTTCTCGCCCATTCTGGTACGTTTTTCATTGCGCAACTATGATCAATAGCAACAACTAAAACGTCTCCAACATTTAGTTCAGTCATCTTCTTTTCTGTTCTCATTAACGGTACCGGACAAGCTTCTCCCATGCAATCAAGTGTAAATTCAGCCATCTTAAAAACCACCTTTATATTTTTTTGAAATACCAATAGTGAAAATATTCACGTAATAACTTATACTAATCTGCGCTTCCCATCTTTTTCTCTTGCCATTTAACTGCAGCGATGTACAACAGAAGAATGATCAGGAACTGAACAACTAGTGCTCCAAGCCAACCAAAGACGTCTGGTAAAAATACTGTTGGTGCATCCTTTATAACGTTAGCTCTCCACCAACCCATATCATGTGATCCCCAAAGTGAACCAATGATAAAAAATACAAGCGACAGCATCTGCATTGTGAACCCTTCACCTACACGCATCAATGTACCCGAAGCGCAACCACCTGCAATAACCATGCCAATTCCAAATAATACAGCGCCAATTATCAAAGCAAAACTGATTTGACCCACATTGTCCATCCCAGGAATCGGTTTACCTTCCAGGAACGCTGGATACTTAATGGCTGTAAATCCGATCGTAGCGAGAGAAAATGCTATCAGTACAGCTCTTGTTACCGATGTGCTGCCTGTAATACATGGATCTCTAAGTGATGCAGTAAAGCAGAATCGTGATCTTTGCAAAATAACGCCAAACGAAATACCGAAAAGCAGGTAGACAACCATTTTATCGTGGGAATGGTCTAGGAAAAAACCAAACCCAATAATGAGAACTGTAACCAGCAACGCGATGGGCAACTGACTCTTTTTAGGTTTTCTAGGAGCTCTGGTTCGGGTTGATTTCGTTTCGGGACTTACGGTTTGCCCCATAGTCTAACACCTCCATCGTTTTATGTAATTGACTATGTGAAAATAGTAACATACTTATTTGAGCTGTGGTTATCTGCTTTCTTTATGCTGTATAAGTGTTACTAATGGCACAGATGGAGCGTAATCAAGTATGCTATAGTGTGCACTAACAGCGGGCAACAGGAGGAATAAGTATGAATATGGAAACGCTTAAATTATTTTTAGATATTGCTTCGTTAAAAAGTATATCTAAAGCCGCTCAGAAATCTCATATCACCCAATCCGCACTTAGTCAGCAGTTGAAATCCTGGGAGAATACCCTGGGTTCTGAGCTTTTTGTGAGAAGTAATAAAGGGGCCAGCCTTACAGAAGCAGGGATTATAGCGGAGAAGTATGCGGAGCAAATCTGTAAATTATATGATGATATGGTCACAGAAATCAATCATTTACAGCCAACACAACATGAGCTGTCTATTTATGCGATTCCAGAAGTCTGTAATTATGCCCTGCCCTGTACCTTATATGAGGTAAAAAAACATTTTCCCAATTGCCATATCACTCTAAACGAAGGGGCATCGTCACTAGTAGAGGAACGTTTGCTTCTTGAAGAAGGTGATGTTGGCTTTATTTCCGGGCCTTCCCCGAAATCTGAATTATGCTCCAATATGGTGTTTTCTGATCAAGTTATGTTAGTGGCAAGCAGTACGACCGTATGTCCTGATAAAATCACACTGAATGAGCTCCCTAAATATCCGTTAATCTGGTCCTCACAGCTTCATTGTGTGCAAAGGGCTTTGAACAACATATCTGCAGGGGAGCTTAAACTAAATATACTGTTTAATTTGGACTCCCTTGAGGCGGTAAAGCTTGCAGCAATTAGAGGACATGGTGTCGCCTTTCTGCCTTATATGTCCATAAAAAAAGAGTTGTATAGTAAACAACTCAAGATTATTCATATTGATCAGTTCCAGGTAAATAACGATGTCTACATGGTAAAAAAACACAATCAGCGTTGTGACAATGATACGAAACAATTAATTCGTTATATAGAAAAGACATTGATTGATACATTATGTTGAACTTATAGCTCAATCGTAATCTCCCATACCCCATTAATGACTTCTTGAATGGAGCATTTCAAATTTGAACCACGACAGTAATCCGTGATGGAAACTTTTGCACAGCTATGATCAGTAACCAGCATCACCTTTTCGCCATTTTGAATGGCTTTTTGATGTTTTTTTAACATCATTACTGGTACTGGGCAGATTTCTCCCAGACAATCAATTTCAATCATGAGGTTACCTCCATTCCATAGATCATTAAAGTTCTAATAATGACCCAGCATTATTTTCTTCACAAAAGGAGTTGATGTAACTCTTCTAACTGGGTATCACTAAGACTCCGTACACTCCAAGTGAGTATATTTTATCATTTCCCTAAATCTACCTCCCCCACAAACACCGCAGTTCCAGAAATAAACACATCCATTCTATCAGAATCTAGTCGGTACACTTCTACATTTACTTTCCCATCTCTACCGATTTCTTGTCCTTGTTCTACATCAAATTGGATTGAGTCCATGTGCGGATTAATATATTTTAAATAATAAGCCCCCATAACTCCCGATGCTGTACCTGTTACTGGATCTTCAACGGTTCCCGAAAAAGGCGATGAGAAATTCTCCGGAAACAACTCGTTTATCGGTTTCATTTTATTAAAGCTATCTATACTCTTAATTGGAACTAATAGAGTCCATGCGCCAGTACAGCCATAAACAATCGGCATATCCTCATCAAATTCGTCAACTGTTAAGCCTAAAGCATGGGCAAGCTTAGCTCTATCACCGTCAAATTCAATAAACTCGGGATGATCTTGCTTCATTTTTATTAGTAAGTGATTATTGTTGTCCATACTGAATTGAATGGGGAGCACACCCACGTTTGTTTCGATCTTTACCGAGCTTGCCTCTCCAAGGATACCCTTTGTTTTTAAAGCAAATAAAGAAGCCATAGTTGCATGCCCACAAAGATTGATCTCATGGCCTGGCGTAAAATACTTAAGCCTTAAATCAGCTACATCCAATGAGACTACAAAAACTGTTTCATTAAAACCGACCTTATGAGCTATCGATTGCATGTCACTTTCGCTCAAATGAGCCGCATCTAATACTACACCAGCTGGATTTCCTTTGTTCGGATAAGGAGAAAACGCATCATAATGAAGCACTTTGATGTTGTTCACTGGTACGTCTCCTTTATTAAAGATTTATGAAGGTTGGATGACTGAGTATAATAATTCAGCAGTGAATATCCTAACTCTTGGCGTTCACTATTTTTTATTTCATCATCATAGCAAGTTTCATTGATAGCCTAATGGGGAGTGCAGGATTACCCATCTGGTTTAGATCCCCCACAATGAATAAATTTTTAATAGGATAAAAAAAGGCAAACGAACCTGTTGAACCGGAGTGCCCTAGTAACTCACCTTTCCCCATGTAAAGCGTGGACAAGCCATCCAAAGGAATTCTCATATAGCCGCTGCTATAGTAAATAGGTCCCATCGATAATTGAAGTTTATTAGAAGCCGATAGCATCTTAAACAACTCATTTTTAAATAGCATCCCACCAAAGAAAGCTTTGATAAATATCATTAATTCACGAGCTGTGGTGATACATCCTCCACTCGCACGACAACTCCTAATAAATTTGGAACGGTTAATTGATTTATTTTGATAAAAGATATTCGGTACAAAATCGTTGTCACCTTCAGGGAGATATGTACTTACGAGTGACAGGGGATCAAATATGAACCGCTTATAGACTTCTGCTAATGTTGACTGCTCTACCTTCTCAATGATTTCACCTAGTAAATCAAAATTTATATCCGCATAATATGCTTTTCGTTTGGTACGAGGCATAAAATGAGGCTTCAATTTTTTAATTAATGCAATCTGTTCCTCGAAGGTAATATAATAATCCTCCTTAATCGCACGACGCTTGTCATTCTCTTTTCCTTCTTCAAATACATCTGGCAAGCCACTAACCTGAAACAATAAATCGGATATTGTCAGGTCAAACGAATAATCATTACCACCAAAGACATGAAGACCACTTAACACAGCGTTATCAAAATACTGTGTAACCTTGTCATCCAACGACAGTTTACCTCGCTCTTGTAGGGCCAAAATACAGGTGGTGGTAAACAGCTTGGTGATGCTGGCCATTAGCAAAGGTGAGTCTATATTCTTCTCCCCATATCCAATATTATAGGAGTAGTCGCCATCTGTATTCTCAATGTATAGGACGCCTTCGTGAATGTGACGTGAGCTTATCGTTTTTTTGAAGGCTTGTTCTATCTTTTGTGATGTATTAGTTGTCATAGATCATCCTTTCCTCCGCTTTATTATCCAAATTATTATTAATAAGACGATAATCGATGTCCCCAATAAGAAATACATCCAAATCGTTTTTTTAACCAATTCATCATTGGGATAATGGCCTTTGTTATAAGCTTTTACAAAGATACCCTCTTGGGTCTTAATAGCAATGAAATCTTTTGGATCGGTATTGATAATCGAATAGTAAGGCGTACCTTTAGGATAAATATTCGAGAAATTCCCCCTGTACGTTCCTTCCTCATCGGAATATTTAGTTACATGCCCTATCTTCTTATTGATTTCTTCCGAGGGGATGAGTTCATCGTCTGATATTTCGTAGATGTCACCTGAATAAACAACAAACGAACCGGCCCAATCCGCGGAGACTGCATGTAATGGTGATAAAGCAATTATGGCTAGAATTACAATAATGAATTTCTTCATCTCAACCTCCTAGCTTTGGGATTCGATTGATTTATAGATTGTTTTGAACTCTTTTCCATTATTTAATCCATCAATAAGCTCTACTAAACCTGACTTTCCAACGATTCCAAACCATCTATTAATTTCTGAATGGGCGATCTCATAATTTTCTTTTACATGTGAGGGTTCATAAAAGACATCTCTACTACTTAGCTCATTTATCTTGTCAAAACTTATAAACTTATCGCTGTTATATCTATAGTCAACTAAGGTAGCCAAACCTTCATCAAACCACACCGGAACCTCATCCTTATTCTTCAACCTCTTTCTTAACTCACTATGCATCAATTCATGGGCGATTACATCCGCGTTAAATCCGTCTGGACCAATAACAATGTAATTTCCCCAATAAGTATAATAAGTCTGGCCCGTTCGATTCTTCTGAGCATACTTCTCAAGAGCGTGTGGAGATTGAACAAAAAGAAGGGTTGGATTGTCTTGTAAATCTTCGAAGAACCCAGAAACTCTCTCCCTCGATTGTTCGAAATCGTTCAAAAGTATCGTTGTTGTGACCTCTGAAATATCTGGTTCTACATAAATATGCTCACCTTGCTTCTCCATACTAGAAAAGTCTACCATCATTGCATTAACAGGTTGAGGATTTATCATATAGACTACAATCAGCATCAGAAGTAAAAATGAAAGAGAAATGCGGAGATGATTATGAGTTTCTTTCTTCTTTTGATCATAGGGATTAACTCCTTACGGTTTAGATACAAAGAGATTTCCGATAAATATATTTATGATCCTCATCCATATCCGATGATTTCATATATCCCACACTGCGCCAAAACCTTTCATTTGCATCATTAGTCGGGGTTAACTCGATATACTTTGCACCGTCTGCATAAACATGTTTTTCGACCATTGAATAGGTAAATTCACCATACCCTAAATTCCGATACATAGGTTCAATATAATACTCCATTAAAAAACACTTTCCACCCTCATTAAAATAAGTAACATACATTAAAAATCCAAGCATAGTACCGTCCTTATGTATAAGAAACAAATTTAAAGGATTTATTTCTCTTGTTCTTAGCTCTTCAATGATCTCTCTATACTCGTCTGAATAAAAGTAACCCAGGTCAAAATCATCGCCCATAGATACATGGAGAGATAATTCATTTATGTAACTATTAAAGAGTCCCCAAAATATATCCACATCCGATTGATTTTTTGCTACAAAAATCTCTAAATGGGTCGTATTCATTTCAACCTCCTTAATCATAGTTTTTAATGAAAATCTTAAACGAGCTCTCAATTGCGTCAAAATCAGTCGAGCCAATAATTTGATCCATAACCTTGCCATCAGAGTTTATAAAAAACAACGCAGGAAAAGCTTGTTCACCAAATTGTTTATGGAGATCACCTGTTTCATCTAGGAGAACGGGATACTTAATGTTGTAATTCGCCACGTATTGTTTTACATCAGAAAGATCATCTTGATAAAGCAAATTGATTCCGTATATGTTCACTCTATTTTTATATTTCTCATACAATGAGACAATCTTAGGAGCGTCGTCATTACAATATGGACACCATGAGGTGAAAAATACGAATACAGTGGGTTTCTTCGAGAAGTCCACTAGTAGTTTGTTTCCATTCGCCAACTCTTTTAGTTCAATGTTCTCAGGACTTTTAATGGGTTTTGCAGAGTTGTTTACCACGACAAATATAATCGAGCTTAATGCAATCAAAAATATAAATGTACTTACAATAATAGATATTTTCTTCAAAAATAATCCGTCCTTTACTAATCTATTCACCTACCGCTATACATTCTCTTCCACTAATCTTATATCCTTCATACTGATCATTGATCAGCCTAAAACAGCCCCTGCTTCAGAGATTTCTCTTAGGCGGGGGCTTGATTTATAATTCCTTAGTTACATTAAGCTTTTTCCATTTGCGAATCTTAGAACGAAAAGTCTTAAACGGTGCTACTGAATTAATATGAATCCATTTGACCATAGGCCATCTTGGATTGTTTCCTGTCCATTTCCGCACGCCTTGCGTAAAAAGTTCTTCATCACTTAAAGAATCAATCCAGTTCTGCCACTGATGTTCTGTCTCTTGAAATAAAGATCTTAACTCGTCTAATGAGTAGGCAGCATATGTATGATAAAACGATTGATATAATCCGCCAAGTTGATTCCATTTATAATCCGGGGAAGGTGTAATAACGGTTAACCCTGCTTTTTCATCCTTATCCCATTTCATAACAAGATTCAACCAGCCCAATTGATAAGCAATGATTTCTGCTGGGGTTCGATCAACCCCTTCCATACGATTGTCTCTTTGGGAGTTCTCAATGCCATCAAATTCTTGATAAAGAGACTGATAGGCAATATGAATCGCATCTTTCAATTCTTCTTTTGATAGATAATCGGTTGACATCATACCCCTCCTTTAAATCACTTTATTAAATTACTTTACAAATGTATTATGTACTCGCTCTGATTTCAATAAATATGCAGTCCAAATTGCACAAGTAAACGCTGACCTAATGATCCTTTTGAGTGAATCTCCATTTCCAAGTTCTCTGGCAAGAGGAATTTGATAAAGAAGTACAACATCAATGATTCCTACTACAGGGATTGCAATATAGAAAATAATCAATAACCGTGGTAAAAATGCTTTTTTTCTGTAGAAATTAATTAGAATATATACACTAAACGCTAATATAGCTATATTGAAAGTGGTTTCAAAAACAATTATAAATCCCCACAAGGGATGATAGAAATCCGAACCTTTAGAAGTAAAAGCAGTCCAGATATCGGCATCAAATGCTGTAAAAGAATCCTGAAAAAGCTGCATCAACTGAATGATAATCGTCCCATAAAGACCGATTTGTACAAGAATCAACCATCCCCCAAGTCCTGATATCCCTAATGGTTTATAATCATTTTTCTTTTCGTTTAAATTAGTTTCCACGTCAACTCTCCCTGTTTATCATCTATCACTGCTATTTATCCATAATATCCCTAAACAATTGTTCTTTTTCTTCATCTAGATCCTGATAAATCCCTAAATAATCAAAGATTTCAAATGAAAAATCAACAAAAGCACGGCCTTTAGCAGTAATGATATGTTCATCTCTAACTACTCTCTTATCAACATAATTGTCTCTTGGAAATGGATCCTCTACATTAAGTTTACTGATTCTTTCTACTGAACACGAAGTAGTGAATTTACAATGATCTAAAATGCCCGCTCGTCCTAAATACTGTGGTCCATGACATATGGCTGCCAGCATCTTCTCTTCTCGATCAAGATGGTTTATCAGATCAGTTAAATCCTGTTTTTGATTTACAATCGGACCTCCGGGAATAATTAGCCCTTCAATATCATTAAGCTTAACTGCTTCTTTGAGGACCAAATCAGGTTGATAAGTCAGACCAGATTCGCTAACTACAGATTCATAACTGTATCCTACGGATAACACTTCTTTTTTTCCAACATTTCTAATCTTATGTAGTGCCAAGGTAATCTCAAAATCCGCAAAATCATCAGATATGAAGCAAAGAATTTTGCCCATCGCACACTCCACCTTTTTTACAAAGTGATTTTATCACCCACAACAATACACTTACTGTTACTGCCATGCCCAATCTCAGCTGTCTTTATGATAGGAATGGAGGTGGAATGGCTAATTTCCTTCACATACTCTTCTACTATCGGAAATTCATTAAAGTTCTCTAGTTCTGAAAATGACCCTAGAATCAATCCAGCACAAGCATCAAAATATTTCAATTGCTGGAGCTGAGCAAAAAAGGAGACTATTTTGTTAGCTCTGCCACTTAAACTCTCCAACAATAATATTTTGTCCGAAGGATCCGGAAAATAGCTTGTCCCTGCCAGCTTCAAAAAGCAGCGAATATTCCCTCCGATTACTATCCCGCTCATCTGGTTACCACGGACCCAATGATACCGGAAATCGTAAAGATCGTTTTGACCCTCGAAGAATGTTCGATAAAAAGCCCTCTGCTGCTCTGCCCCATCAGAAGACACTAAATTGATCAACTGATAATGATAGGATTTCGAATTATTTTGCGTAAATAAAGCGTTCAAAATAACTGACAAATCACTCATTCCAAAAAAGGGTTTGGGGTTCATACGGATACTTTCGTAGTCTATGTACTCTAAGATTTGGTTGGCAGAATCCCCACCTGAAATATCGAATATCGCGCTAATTTCAGTATTTTTAAATAGTTGATTCAGCTCCGCTGCCCTTTCCTTTGGATTTCCACTGAAATAACCATCTTTTCTAAACAAAGTATTAGCCACCACTACATGGAGTCCAAATGAATGCAAAACTTTTTTTAATTCCTCTACTTTAGGTAGGTTCTCTACTCTCACACCATCTGAACAAGCAATCAGTCCGACTTTATTCCCGTGTGTGAATTTTAAGGATGTGTTCATTTTAATAATCCTTTCGATTCTACTTTTTAGTTTAATCACCGCAAATTTACGATCATATTTACACCATACCATATTTAGGGAGTTGAATCATTTTCTTCTTGAAATTATGAAACCACAACATGGTAATATAAGTATAATAATGCAAGATCAAATACATTGGGGGTGTACTAATGCGTAAATCACCGTTGATATTGAGTATGATATTATTATCTCTTGCGTTAATTATCGGATGTAGTTCAGAGGTAGATGATGCCACTAAAGCCGCAGAGAAATATAAAAATGTAGAATATACCGTCAAGGCTTCTGAGGATTTAATGTCTGATGAATCCATTCTTGCGCGAAATGAAGAGATGAAACCGTATTTTACAGAATACTTTACTGAAAAGGCTATAGCGAGCCGAATTACAACTATCCCAATTAAAATCGCTGATAAACAAAAGCTTTCTTTAAAACCGGAAAACCTAAAATTTAACCTTTCCGAACAAAAAAAAGATATTATCGAGTTAAAATATACGGTGGATCTTGTCTTATTGGATAAGGATGACAAAGAAAGTAAACGTGTGCCTTTGGAAGGTATATTGACTCTCTTTGATGTGGACGGTAAATGGTTAGTGCAAGGGGATCGATTTGATACTGTAGCATTAATGAACTGGATTGATGGGTGAATTTGAATATCCTTCTTATCACAAAAAGCAGACTGCTCTAATGAGCAACCTGCTTTTTTGAATTACATTATTTTTTTACTCATCCTATAATTGACCAACAGAACACCTTTTCGTTCTACACTTTGTTTCGCAATAAGCTGGTATCCCCGTCGTTCAAAAAAAGGTTTAGCAGTGATGCTTGCTTCGGCATCCATTTCATAAAGACCCAGTTCTTTCGCTTTCAATTCAAGCTTACTCACCAATGCAGAGGCTATACCTAGTCCTTGGTAATCTTTGTGAACATATAATCGATCCAAATGTCCCTCTGCTGTCATATCAGAAAAGCCCACAATAATATTATCAATTTCGGCTACATAAGTGATATTTTGACGCAAAGAAGCTCTCCAAGTATTATGCTTAAGTACCTCTTCCTCTTTAGGTGCCCAAGCATCTAGCTGTTCCTGTGAATAGTCTTGTTTGTTTACGGAATGAACTGTTTCGTAGAACAATGAGACAATTTGACTAATATCCGATTCTCGGTAAGCTCTAATATCCATTTTGATCTCCTTGCTGGCGATTGTAGTAACAGAAGTCAATCTCAGAACTCCACTAGATCGATTTTCCGGCCAGATTCAGCACTTTCCAGCGCTCCGAACACCATTGCCATACTATACCGATTATCTCTACAATTCGTCTCTGCAGGACGTTGCTCTGCCAATGACAAGAACATCTCATCCAAACACCCGTGATGGAATGTTTTATTCATCTCAACATTATCTCCATTTATACGCTTTACGTCACGAATGAACTTATCGCTCTGATCTCCTGCAGTAACTACCTCAGCATATGGCAGCTCATGACCATCCCAGATTGCTGTTCCTTTCTCCCCGTTAACCCGCCAAGAAGCTTCCCATGACGTGGATGCACCTTCTGCACACCAAGATCCCTGATAGGTAAATATTGAACCGTCGGACATCTCGAAAATGCACACTGCCGACGCATTCCCCTCATACCATGAACCGGGAGGATTAAACTCCTGACAGTATACGGACACAGGATTCGCGCCACTAATAAACCGGGCCTGGTCGAAGGTATGAATTGCCATATCCAACAGCAGCGGACTTTTCATAACATCACGGAATCCCCCGAAATGAGCCCCAAGGAAAAAGCTTGCACCGATAAATCCTGTTCTTCCGATGGTTCCTGATTCTATGATTTTTCTTAAAGAACGAATTCGAGGATCATAACGGCGGTTCTGCATCACAGCATGAGCATTTCCAGTCCGTTCCGAGATCTCAACAATCTTATTACATTCCTCCATAGTCTCAGCTAACGGTTTCTCACTAAACACATTACACCCAAGTTCCAATGCAGTACTAGAAATATTGAAATGACTTCCGGGAACGGTAACGTCAAAGACGAGATTTGCTGCGGTCTCCTGAATTGCCTGCTTAATATCCGTAAACGTCAGACATGAAATCCCATGCTTCGCAGCCATCGCCTCAGCCGACTCCAACCTTATATCTACTAGAGCAACGATCTTAGTATCTGGACGCAATAAAGCGTATTCAATCCATGCGTTAGCCATTCCTCCGCAACCTGCAACCGCTACACGGTACTGTGCTGTCATATTTCTCCCCCTGACTTATTAAAGCGGATTAGGCACAAAGCTGCCCCCGCGGCATTGTTTTAAATAATTCAAGGCATGTACTTGACCCATCATTTCCAGCTCATCCCGATAGACAGGATCATGCCAACCTTCAATATCAATGGTACCTTTATAACCAGCCTGACGCAAAATGGAAATAACATCCGTCCAGTTCGTATCACCAAAACCCGGAGTACGGTGCCATACATAAGGTTTTGGGCCGTGGATTCCATATTCTTTTACAATATCCCAAGCGATGGTGGCATCCTTGCCGTGTACATGGAAGATCTTATCTGTCCATTTGCGCAGCTGTGGAATCGGATCAATCAGCTGCACCATCTGATGGCAGGGCTCCCATTCAAGTCCCATATTGTCAGCAGGTACAGCGTTAAACATCTTTTCCCAGGCTATTGGATGATGAGCGATATTCCAGTCCCCTGAAGTCCAATTGCCATCCATGGAACAGTTCTCGAAGGCAATTCGTACACCGCGATCTGCTGCTCTTTTGGTCAGCTCACCAAATACCTCGGTAAACTTCGGAATCGATTCATCAATGGACACTCCTGGTAGTCGTCCCGTGAACCCTGATACCATATCAGTACCAAATACATGAGCATGATCAATAAGCCGTTCCCAGCTCGCTAATGCATCGGAATTGTCACCAGTATTCGTCAAAGGATTGCCAAAGATGCCAACCGATGAAATCACAAAATCATGTTTTGCCGCAAGTTCTTGCACACGCTTACCAGTTTCCACAAGATCTGTTTCACCTGTAGTCTGCCAGAAGGTTAAGCTAAAAGATTCGAAGCCATGACCTACGATTTGCGGAATCACTCTAACAGCATCTCCGCCACCAACTAATGTGCCTATACGCATTGTATCCTTCATCTTGTGTACCACTCCAATATTGGTTTATAGTAAGTTCTATAACCCGAGTATATACTGCATTTAAGCTTAAAACTCTTATTATATTGTGTTTATATAGTCGTATATTGTGGGAGTTGAATAAATATTGAGCTATCCTAATGATCTTAAAGAATACCCTCAATTAGAAGGAAACACCTATCCGTTTCGATTGTTTTTTAATGAATGTAAACATGCGAAAATCGGCCAGAACATCCTTTTTCTACACTGGCATGAACATTTCGAAATCATTATCATGCAAGCAGGCAGCGCCATTTTCCACATTGACAGCAAGCCCTACGAACTGCATCCCGGAGAGGTTTTGTTTGTTCCTTCTGGAGGTTTGCACGTTGGATATAGTCTGCGGGATGATCATGTCCGATTTATATCCGTCGTATTTCATAGTTCTTTATTTAAAGATTGGAAGCAAGATCCTCAACATGAGCAGTTCGTAGCTCCCTATTTGGAAAATCGATATCAGCTACCAGTTAAACCAGCAGCACTAGTTCCAACCTGTTCTACTTATTACTCTCTTCTAGACACTATCGTGGATGAAGTGCATCAGAAAGGTCCTGCATTTCAGCTAATCATCAAAAATCAACTTCATCTGCTTTTTGTATTGCTCTCCCGTACCTTTTTGCCTGAGCGGGTTTCTGGCAGAACAAATGAACGTCATTCCTTCAATCGTGAGCGTTTTAAGCCACTGCTGGAGTATATGGAGAACCACTTTGATGAGAAAATGACTATTGAAAGCGCCGCGAGATCCGTTAATCTAAATCCATACCATTTCTGCAAAACCTTTAAGAAGCTCACCGGCCGAACCTTCATCGATTATGTTAATCTTTGCCGCGTAAATGAAGCAGAACGACTGCTGTTGGAGACAGATTTTACTGTAACGGAGATTGCTGGACGAGTGGGCTGCGACAATCCTAATTATTTTACCAAGCTGTTTAAGCAATATAAAGGAACTACACCATCCGGTATTAGAAAATAATTCACACTGGAAAATAGGAGCATGTAAAATGAATTTAAAAGAAACGCTGATATGCATAAAAGAAAATGATTACCAAGCACCTCCCGATACAATCCAGTTGGTACAAGAAATGATAAATAACATTGGTTCTTTAGATGCCCAACTACGGGATGAGCTAATTTATACAACCTTATCACATTGGATCCCAGGTAATGCTCTAACTACAAACGAACTGGAGCAACTTATACCCGTTATCTTGGATAAAAACCATTTGCATTTTAAGCTTGGCGAAACCAATGCAGACTCTGTCTTTACCAGATCTTTCTCTATGCTAGTCATCCCACTCCTCTTCATGAGGCATAAAGAATCACCATTTCTCTCAAGAGAGCAAATTCATCAGATAAAGGAGAAGGTATTTTGCAGTGTGCAAAATGAGCGCGATTACCGGGGGTATGACGAAGAAAAAGGCTGGGCTCATGCCATAGCCCATGCAGCAGATACTTTAGATGTATTGGCTCAATGTTCCGAACTGGATAAAAATGACCTTATAACTATCCTCGATTTGGTTCACGAAAAGATGACCATAACAGATCGAATATACTCCGATGGGGAAGATGAGCGAATGGTAAGACCCATAATTAGTGTTTTAGATAGAAAAATGCTTAGTCAGACTTATGTAGAGCAATGGATTCGAAGTTTTGGTGATGTGGAGAAAAATCCAGAATTTCTTCCTGCTTTTAAACAAAAAAATAATATAAAGAATTTCTTGAAAAGTTTATATTTTCGAGTTAAGTATTACAAAGTAGATGCCAATCTCTGTCCAACAATCGAGCATACATTATACAAAGTAGAAAAAGTATACTATTCCTAATTAAGAAAAAGTGAGGGTTAGAGCACCCTCACTTTCCATCTACTGTTCAAATGCGTGGAGCACTTGCTACCTGTTGACGGGTCTATTAGATTATTCAGTAACTGATAGCTCCATTCTCCGCACACTCGCAAGCGCGGGAAAAGATTCCAGCACCATCCCTGTATTCCATAACTTAACCTGCTGTCCAACCTGCAAATCCTTAAAGCTGATGGACTCTCCAGCGTCATTAAACATTTCAGATTTCGCATTGAATGTGAACCAGTAAGATGGATCTTCGTTTCCAGGTTCAAGGATTAGAATCCGCTTCGCCTGTTTAGTGTCGATCTCAACGATTGTACCCACTACATGTGGATCACCTATTTCTGAAATATCATAGGTCAACATCTCTGGATCGATCCACTTTTCAATTTCAAGCTTGGCTGCTTCCGCATCATCAGACGGAATGGTAATAGTTACTTTATTGCCAATAGTATCTACACCAGAGCCGTAGAGATTCAGCTTCTGGTAGAGTTCTTGTTCATGCAACAATTCTTGAGCAGCTAATAACTCTTGCATTGTATATTTCACATCATGAAGCTCATAAGTACCTGCAGTGAAAGCCTGAGCAAAGCTCTGCTCAATCTCCGAGTTCAAACCTACAATATTAATATGAACCTTGTTATCTTGCAGATAAATATCTCCGTTAGGAATCTTCTGAGCAGATAAGAAAGTCTTAACCTCGCCTGGATCATCCATTGCAGGGTTCTTAGAAGCTAGAATTTGTGGTTCTGAACTAATTACAGGAGTAGGAACCGGCTCCTTATTCGCTTGTTGAGCCTCTGAACAGCCACTGATTAACAAAATAACAACGGGAATCCATATCCAACCAATAATTATCTTACGCATCCTATTAACACCTCCACTCTTCATCTTCTCAAACGAAGACCGGAAGTGATAGGTTGCAGATTCAGGAAGAATTCTCTAATCCAAAGTGTTAGGAGCAAGACCGATTGGAAGTGCCGCAGGACGAGTGCAGGTGCTTTCCATTTCGTAGAATGAATGAGCATCAGAAGAATCATGGAAAGCCCACATTGCTTCTAATACGTGATAAGCCAGTTCTCCACTGGCACGATGCCCTCTACCCGTTCGAATGGCGTAAGCCATATCTGCTGGTCCAATCCCGCGGGTATTCTGATCATACCCTGACAACAACGGCTGTTCCGTCCACTCATTCTCACCCATAAGCCGGAGTTTCACGGGACCCCCAAAGTTATTCGGGTCTGGAACTTGAATCGTTCCTAGCGTTCCGTAGATTTCTATATGCGGCAGGTTGCTCCCGCCAAAGATATCAAAGCTTGTAATCAACGTTGCAATGGCACCATTTTCAAATCGTAAGGTTCCGGCTACGTGAGTTGGAATTTGAACAGGAATTTTTTTCCCAAATTTCTTCTCGCTTGTAATCGTACGTTCTTCCAGCGCTTTCCCAGTCATTCCGCTAACCGTATGAATAGGACCCAGCAGCTGCACCAAAGCCGTCAAATAGTAAGGACCCATATCGAACATTGGACCTCCACCAGCGGCATAATAAAATTCCGGATCTGGATGCCAATGCTCATGTCCACGGCCCAGCATAAACGAAGTAGCTGCAACAGGTTCGCCAATTACTCCTTCATCTATCAGCTTCAAAACCGTTTGAATTCCCGCTCCGAAGAACGTCTCCGGTGCACTGCCCAAAAGTACTCCCTTTTCCCGCGCCGCAGTCAGAACTTTGCGTCCTTCTTCTCTCGTCACAGCTAGAGGTTTCTCAACGTATACATGTTTACCCGCTTCAATAGCTTTCAGGCATACTTCCGCATGAACAGCTGGTATCGTTAAGTTGATTACGATTTCTATCTCTGGATCATTCAGTAATTGTTCTGTGGTATAGACGTTTGGAATATTGTATTTATCCGCTTGTTCGTGTGCTCTCACCAAATCTAAATCCGCACATGCAACTAGATCAAGGATCTCGAACTTTTGACAGTTCTCCATATAGATACTACTGATTTTACCGCATCCAATAATACCAACTTTGACTTTATCCATTCGCTGATCGCTCCCAGAATTTATTGACTGTCTGCCATTCCACTATAGCTATTACTAACCCCCGAAACATTGGATAATGCTTGCGCTTTACCTTCAGCTGCCCATATTAATCCTCTGCGCATCATTTCACGCACTTGCGGCTGATCTACAATGTCCGCATGATGCCCGAGTGAATTATAATAAACTCTGCCCAAGCCCCAACGTTTTGTCCAAGCTACTGGCATATCAACAGCCTTATTATACGAATGAGGCCCTTCAACTACTGGAAAACGAGTCGTAGCAAGAACTTCAACAGCTGGATCTACATGCAGATAATATTGCTCTGAGCAAATGCTGAAATCTTCTAATCCTTCTACCAGAGGACTTGAGCTTTGACAAATCTCTACGGTATAGTTAACGCCGTCATTACCAGGATGAGCTACCCATTGTCCACCCGTCATAAACTGCCAATCTACATTATTACGAAAAGAATCACACATCCCGCCATGGCAACCGGCAAGACCTGTTCCATGTTGTACAGCTGCGGAGACATTATTCACAAGTTCCTGCTCGATTGTGCCCATTGTCCATACCGGCACGATCAAATCTAGTCCAAGAAGCTTATCTGCATCAGCAAGAGCCTCCAGTGTATTCGATACTTCAACTTCAAACTGTTCCTCTTGCAACATTTTAGCGATTATATCAGCTACCTGCTCAGGCTCATGACCATCCCAACCGCCCCATACAATCAATGCTTTTCTCATCTTCAGCACTCCTTCTAAGGTTAGATTACATTTCGGATAAATCGACCCAACGGCGTTCATCAATAGAGCGTTCTACAGCCTCTAACACCGCTTGGCATTTCACTCCATCATTGAAGTTTGGTTCTGGCTGACGACCTTCTTCAATTGCGTTAGAAAGCTCCAGCATTTCGTGAATAAACGTATGTTCAAAACCAATCGTATGACCAGGCGGCCACCAAGCCTCTGCATACTCATGAGCAGGATCGGTCGCCAGCACACGGCGAAAACCTTGTACATCCTCGGCATCCGAGGTCAAATAAACTTCTAATTCATTCATACGTTCGAAGTCGAATTTCACACTACCAAGACTCCCATTGATCTCAAAAGAATTGGTAGAGCGATGACCCGCTGCGAATCTTGTAGCTTCAAAGCTGCCCAGAGCACCATTATCAAAACGGGCTAAAAACAAGGTGGCATCGTCAACGGTAACCTTACCCTTGGGTGCATCTTTATCTCCTTTAGCGCTTAAACCAGTCATTTCAGCGGCAAGCGGACGCTCTTTTATGAAGGTCTCGCTCATGCCGATTACTTCCTTCATATCGCCTACTAAGAAATGAGCCAAATCTATAAGATGCGCCCCCAAATCTCCATGCGAACCTGAACCGGCGATATCCTTCTGCAGTCTCCATACTAAAGGGAAATCCGGATCTATTATCCAATCTTGTAGAAACCAAGCCCGAAAATGATAAATCTTTCCCAGACGCCCACTCTCTATGAGCTTCTTAGCCAGTCGAACTGCCGGAGAAAAGCGATAATTAAAACCAACCATATGTGTAACTCCCGCGTCTTCAGCAGCTTGCAGCATTTCACGGGAATCTGCCAAGGTCAGCGCAAGTGGTTTTTCACAAAAAATATGTTTACCTGCTTTGGCTGCTGCCAAAGCTATCTCCTTGTGCGCGTTGCTGGGAGCATTAATATCTATAAGATCAATATCCTCTCGAGCGATCAGATCCTTCCAATCCGTAACACAATCCGCCCAGCCTAACTGCGATGCAGCTTCTTCAAGCGCTTCACTATTACGTCCACAGATTACAGACATTTCCGGTTTAAGCGCCTTCGGGAAAAACATAGGCAAACTGCGATAAGCATTACTGTGGGCTTTACCCATAAATTTATAACCGATCATTCCAATGCGAAGCTGTTTCATCTTATTCCTCCTAAGTGTTGATAGATTTAGATGAAGCTCGTATAACTAGTTCTGTCGGTAATTTGATCTGTACGGCTGGTGCGGGTATATCTGCCAGATTGTTCCCCAGCAATTCAATGATTTGGGCTGCGGCAAGTTCACCTAGTTCGTAAAAGGGAACCCGCACACTGCTTAATGCAGGTGTGGTAAGCTCCGCAGCTTCCGAATCATCATAACCCACAATAGCTGGCAGGCGATCCCTTGGTATTCCTAGCTCCTGCAGCCCTTGCTGCAAACCAATGGCCATCCGATCATTGGCGACCATAATCGCATCAATCTCATCCAGCAGAGGCAACATTTCTTGGGCAGCTATAATCCCGCTTTTCCGGCTGAAGTTACCTTCGAACAAAAGTGAAGAATCTACAGAAAGATTCACCTCTGCCAAAGCGCGGGCATACCCCGTTAGACGATCTCGGCTGTTGGAATAAGATTCAGGCCCATTTAGAAAAGCAATCCTCGTAAAACCTTGTTCCAGTAAGTGTTTAGCCGCTTGCCAGCTTCCTTCGACATGATCGGCATCCACCTCGTGAAAAGCTTCCCCTGCAAAATGCTGATTAATCAGACAAAAAGGATGGTTTTCTTCCTTCAAACGGCGGAGTGAGGCTAGCTCACCTGGCTCTTCTTTAGCGCCAAGCACAATGCAAGCATCGATCTTCCGCATCTTAAACAACCCGCTATAATCCATTGGCTCTTCGGCATTCCGAAACAGCATTAACAGATCATAACCCTCTTCTCGCGCCTTGCTCCCTATTCCACTTAATATTTCCGAAAAATAATAAGTGGAGAACAAGCGGGCTTTCGGCAAATAAGGCATCACTACACCCAAGTTCCCGCTCCGTCTACGTGCAAAGCTCTGAGCGAGTGAACTAGGGGTATAGCCTAGCTTCAGAGCAGCTGCCAACACACGTTCCTTCGTTTCTTCCTTAATCGGACCAACGTTATTTAACACGCGAGATACTGTGGCTTCTGACACACCTGCAAGCTCGGCAACCTCTTTACGGCTGGCGATATAAATTCCTCCTTCTCATAGGTTATGAACAGTGACATTTAGCCTCGTTCAATACACTATTCGAAAACGCATTCATTTAATGTACGCGCGTACATTTTCTCATGAACAAGGCTCTTCGTCAACCCTAAGATTGGATAAATTTAAAAGACGTTCATATACACTAAGGAGAAGAACGTCTTTCTATTTCTTTTCAACTATCCGCGAGGTACTAGCAATAGGACACCAAGTAAAATGATAATCAGAAATAAGTAACTCTCAAATTTCTTAGCAGGAATACGTTTATTCACATATACACCAAGCACTGTAGCTAAGATAATTGCTGGAATAGAATATCCATAAAGAACAAGAGCATCCGCAGTCCACAATCCCCCGATAGCATGACCAGTTACAACGAGTACACCAGAAATAAGAAAATGAGCTTGCAACGTACCCCGAAAGCGATCAGGATTCCACTGTCGTAAAGTACCATAGATCACGACCGGGACACCATTAAAGTTATAAGCACCGCCAAGTACACCCGAAGCGAATCCGAAGGGATACACCCAGCCTTTTGCCTTAAGCAAGGGATGATCGATCGTCTTAACTATTCTCTTCTTAATCACTGAATAAACTCCATAAACAATCAAAAATATACCAAGTCCAGTCATAATTACACTTGCAGGTGCTAAATAAAGCATGACTAGTCCTACAGGAATTCCTATCACAGTTGAGAGTGCTAATCGAATCAGAATAGGTCGTTCTATATGCCGCCACCCACTCACAACTGTAAGTGAGGCAACCGTGAGGCCTGCCAATCCAATCAAAGAAACTGAGGTATGTATAGGAACCGGGAGCAGTGCAAGCAGTGGCATGCTCACAATCGCTTCACCAAAACCAAACATGGTTCTCATCAAGGCACCTATAAATACTGCTAATACGACTAGTGTAATAATTGTAACGGACAATCGTTTATCCCCCTCCTAATTTCATCCATCCGTAATTGTGTATAAAATCATCACATAGACAGATCATCTGGAATACATTTCTTTTTCCCACTCTTCTAATTATAACATATCATTCGCTAAAAAACAGATATCGCTAGAGAACAAACGCGCATTTTAACATCCCTAGAATCCATCACATTGCCGTTATAACTACGCAATAATGGAGATATACATATATTTAATGAAAAACCTTTAAAATCGATTACAGAGGCCAGTGTGTATTTCCCTTTTTCTAAAAAACAACTAAGTATCTAAAAAAAAACTGATTCCCCTAACGTTGATGAGGTATCAGTTTCTTATTTTTTGACGTATTTATTTAGGCGTTATCTTTCAGCCACACTTGCACATGCTTTAGAAATTTTTTGGTGACGGGAGAAGCGTATTTCATAGAGTGGACAGCAATTCCTAACGATCTGAAACTTCGTTCCTCTAATTCTAACATGGCTACATTATAATTTTGCCGGGTTAAGACAAGCTCTGGCAAAATACTAATCCCAAGCCCCTTCTCCACCATAGACATAATGGCATAGTCATCACCCGCAGAGAATTTAACATTTGGTTTAATCCCCGCCTTATCCAGCACACGTCTAACATCATAATCCGAACCTGCTTTCGGGATAATGAAATCCTCCTTAGCAATTTGCGATAAGGAAAGAAAGGGCTCCGTGCTTAGCGGATTCTCTTTAGATACAATCCCTAACATCCGGTCTTTTTTTAAAGGAATTACATCAAACTTCTCACGTGTAGGCAGTGAAATAAAACCGCAGTCTACGACTCCAGCCTCTATCCATTGCTCAACCTCCAAATAACCGCCTTCCATCAGCTTGATTTCTATATAAGGGTATTCACTGCGAAATTGCTTAATCATCCCTGGCAGCCAATGCACAGACACACTGGTGAACGTACCGATGGTAATCGTGCCAATCTCTAGCCCGTGGATGTCCGCTACCTCCTGCTTCAATTTCTCGTTCCACTTCAAGATTTCACGGATAGGCTGCAGAACTTGTTCTCCGTTTACCGTCAATTTCACACCGGATCTATTTCTAATTAATAACGCGAACCCAAACTCCATCTCCAAGCTGCTAATGGTGTGACTAATTCCGGATTGCGTAAAACCCAGTACATCTGCTGCTTTTGTTAAGCTGCCTAGCTCCACAACTTTCAGAAAAATCTCATATTTATTAATGCTCAACCTCTGTTCCCACCCTTATAAATTGCATAAGTTTTACTCATGTATTCTATGATAAACATTCAGTTACCTTATGTATAGAGCCGTATTATACTATATTGAGTTGAAAATGAAGAAGGATGGATGAAGAGATGAAACCGCTCAAAGCTGAGCTGCTGCTGTTAGTTGTAACATTATTTTGGGGCTCCTCCTACATATTTATGAAAATGGGGTTAGGTACGTTAGGCGAATTCAATCTGATTGCACTGCGCTTCGGACTTGCTTTTATATTAGCCGTTATGATATTCCACAAACGATTAAGACAAGTAGACATCAAAACATTAAAATATGGCGCCCTACTCGGATTCCTCCTGCTCGGCGTATTCACATGTATAACCTTCGGACTTCAAACAACCACCACCTCAAACGCAGGATTTCTAGTTGCGTTGACGGTTATTTTTGTACCGATCTTGGATCGAGTTATTTTCAAAAAAAGAGTTGCACCTCCACAAGTGTTCGGCTCCATCCTCGCCATAGCCGGGATTGGACTCCTTACCTTAAATGCAACCTTAACTATTCAGCCGGGTGATTTCCTGTGTATCCTTTCGGCAGTGTTCTATGCGGTACAGATCTTATTTACAGGCAAGGCGGTAAAAGAATGTGATTCCCTGAATATCGGAATCTTGCAGTTAGGATTTGCCGGAGGGTTGGCCTTAGTGTTGTCCGCACTCTTCGAGACACCTGCGCTACCGTCTACTTTGCCAGGTTGGACTGCAATTCTTGCGCTTGGTATCTTATGCAGTGCCTGTGGCTTCATCCTGCAACCTATTGCTCAAAAATATACTTCACCGACCCGCACCGGACTAATCTTCTCCCTTGAGCCGGTCTTCGCTGCGATGTTTGGTTATTGGTTCGCTGCTGAGAAGTTATCGATGCAGGGTTATGCTGGCGCAGCGCTTGTTCTGCTCGGAATCGTGGCTTCTGAATTGCTTGGTAAAGCAACACTCCCCGCATCGTGGGCTCAGAAGAAACCAGAGCATTTATAACAATAAAGGCGTCGTTCAACTATACAAGCTGAACGACGCCTTTTCTATGTTTATTGGTTCAATTAATGCCCCATCATCATCGCCGCATCTGCCTTCTGTCCCTCTCCAGAGGAAGGATCGCCAGCGGAAAGCTTAGGCTTGCGCAAAATAATACTCATTAATACACCTACCACACCTATGCAGCCAGACAGGAAGAACACATCATCAAAACCACTAACTGCGGCTGTCAAAGGATTACTTCCCGCTTTCAGTGCTCCCATATGAACAGCGATCTGACTAGTCAGGTAACCTGTCATTCCAGCTATAGCAAATGAAACAACGACTTGTTGAGCAGCAGCAGTAAGTGAAGTTACACTTCCCACCCATTCACGTGGAGCAGCATTCAAGACATGAGTATTCAAAGGCATCATCGTTAGACCCATACCAAAACCTAAGAAACCCAGGTATGTCATAATTAACGATAAATTTGTTGTAACACTAATTCCGGATAACAGGAACAAGGTGACCGTAATGATACTAAGTCCAACAAACGCCAGCGGACGAGCCCCGATCTTATCAAACAACCTACCGCCAATCGGCATTCCGATTGCTGAAGCTAAAGCCTGCGGAAGTAGAATCAGACCGGTTTCCAGCGGGGTATAGCTTCGAATCTGCTGCAGGTAAAGGGGCACAAATAACATGGACCCAAACAAAGCAGCTTGCATAACCCAAGTTAAAATAATACCCCTAGTGAAATCCGACGAACGGAAAACTCGCAGTTGTAAAAGCGGATTTTTGTGAAGCAGCTCCACAATGACAAGAAGGATCAATGCAACCCCTCCAACAGATAAGCCAACGATAGCGGGAGTAGACGACCAGCTTGTTCCACCGCCTTCATTCACCCCATAAGCCAACATAGAGAAGGCAATTGGGGCAAGGATAATGCCTAGGATATCGAGTTTGCCTTTGCTCTTTTTTTCAGACTTCGGCAAATATTTAACACCAAGAATAATGCCAACGATTCCAATAGGTACATTAATCAGAAAGATCCAGTGCCAGCTTACGTACTCCACCAGCCAACCGGATAAGACTGGACCGAGTGCCGGAGCTAAGAGCATTGGAATACCAAGCATCCCCATAATAGAACCTCGACGTTCTACTGGAGCTAATTTAAAAACCATCGCCATCCCAATGGGAGCAACCATCCCCCCGCCAAGACCTTGAATGACTCGAAAAATAATGAGCTGAGATGAGCTTTGTGCAACCGAACATAACATAGAGCCAAGAATAAACATCGTAAGAGTTGCCAGAAAAACTTGTTTCGATCCAAAACGATCGGTCATCCAGCCCGCGAGTGGGATTACAGCCGCTAAAGCTAAAGTATAACCCGTAATCGCCCACTGAATCGTTTTGAGATCGGAAGCAAAATAATTAACCAGCTTGGGAACGGCCACATTCACAACAGTACCATCCAGAATAACCATAATCATACCGACAATAATAGCAAGAAGCGGGGGGATGATTGCTTTTAACGAAAAGGGTTGATCTTCTGCAGTACTCATTCCAGTCATAGTTTTTGTCATCCAGTACTCCACTCATTTCTCTAATTTAATTAAATGCTTTATTGATTATTTCAAATTTTAATTTACATTCGATGAATCTCGAAGTCAACAAATAAAACCATTTTTCCCATTAAAAACACATCGAGTTTACGATACCCTTCAGAAATTATCTTGAAATGTATATTAGAACAGCAAAAAGACTATGCATAATCCCCTTAAATCTTCTCGCTTGGGAAATGTGCATAGTCATCATGGAATCATTTTCCGATTAGAGCGTCTCTCTTAATTCTATAATTTTGCCCGATGTGTTCAATATAATTTCAAGTGGAATCTCTATCTCTGCAAAATCCAATACACAGCGAATAGAAAATTGATCCTCGTTATAGCTACTTTTTGTAGATTTAATCCCATGATAATTCCCGGCTTTTACCGTAATTTGCTTCCAGTCTTCCAGTAATCCATTTAAGCTCGGCTTATTTACGACCACATCATAATGATATCGCTCCGATAATTCATTATATTTACCGCCGACCAGTAACCCCGCTATAACGCTCGCTGTCACTTCAGGGGTATACACTTCAACTTGATTGGAATCACCATCATATATGGTTACTAAACCAATAGTCTTAAAAAAAGAGATTGGAACGTAGATATGATCCTCTCTGAATTCGATATCATCTTTAAAAAACAACTCTTGTGCATCATTGATGCTAACCAAATGTTCGTTAAGCTTCCATTTAATTATTTCATTTATCCTTGTTAGTGTTATAGTTTCCGAACTTTTTTGATATGTTGTTTTATATTTCAATGCATTAGAAGCCTCTCTGAGCGGAATCATGACTGTGGAACCCTTGTTGAAGGCTGAATGGGGATCAGTATCCAGTACTTTCCCATTCAAAATTACGCTAACCTGGCCGGAGTCTGCCCATACTGTTGGAGCGGCAAATCCACCAAATCCATTAGTTAAAAATAGAACACCTAACACAACAACCGCTGCCATTTTGATCATCCGTTCGAAACCTCCCTTTTATCTATTACAAGTATTATGTGCGTTTCCAGCATGTGCTAATCCTAATGATAATCAAGACAAGCAAAAAAAAGAAGCCGTTCAACATTATGTTGGGCCGCTTCTTTTAAATAACTATTCCACTTTGAAGTCAAAATACTGCTTAGGAAAAGGTTCTTTTATCAGCGTAAAATGCCACCATTCCTTACTATAAGGTTTAAAGCCTTGCTTCACCATAACCTCTTTGAGAATTGCGCGATTTGCTTTCTGAGTCTTGGTGATTAACGATGTATCATAAAAAGAGATATCTCCGAAAAAATCAAACGGGCTGCCCATATCTACATCTACACCGGTCTCTTTATTGACGATCGTTAAATCGATGGTACTGCCACGGGAATGTCCTGATTTTTTCGCTATAAATCCGAGTTTGAATAAATTACGTTTATCCAGTAGCGGGTAATATTGCTGCTTCATCTTAGTATCCGCGGAATTCTGTGACCATCTTACAAAATGATTCACCGCGGTCTGCGGACGATAAGCATCATAGATTTTTAGGATATATCCTTTTTTGGCTAAATCCTCACTTACTGCCTTCAAGGCTGTAGCTGCAGTCTGTGAAAAGATCGCTAAAGGCGCTTTATATCCATCAATCCGCTTCCCTACAAAATTATTGTCTCCGTAATAACGAATCTCAAATTGAGCAGTAGGAATTACTTCATCCAAATAGACAAATCCTTGCGGCAGGCTGTTTTTCTTCTCCAGCTGCATTTGCTGCAGTACATTGTCTGTAGATGAGCCAACGTAAGCTGCATCTGCGCTGCCCATAACAATAGTGTTTGTCCATAACAACAGCACAAATGCGAAAACTATGATTTTTGTTCCTCTAAATCCGGTTCTAAAAGGATCCCGCCTCTTCATTTCGAATTAACCGTTTGATTCAGAAATTTTTCCACTTCAGGTGTGAGTTTATTATTCGTGGAATCAAGTAACTGTAGTAGTTTTTCTAAAATCATTAGGATTCTGGTGTCGCCTTTGTTTCCTTTTAATGCATTCTCATACGCCTTTTTCACTTCAGGTTTGATTACTTGCTCATCATAGTCATAAGCTGGTGTGTTGCTTGATCCATATAATAAGCGTGAAGTTGCATTGAGCAGCTCTTTTTGAAGAACGGTTGACCGATTGGAAGCTGGATATTTCGTCACAAAATCCTCCAGTGCAAGCGCCCTGTTCGTTAACTCTGTCCAACTAATCACAATAGCTGCATCAAATACACTTGGTTGATTCGATTCAGTGGCCATGATGTCAATGTAAGCTGCGATGTCCTTCGTGACATACGGCTTAAAGCTTTTGAAGCCCTCATAATGCATCACTGGATAGTACATGCCCTCACTAGTCTCCAGCTTATATCCCTTATCCCGTCCTTCAATTAACATATTGCGCACATTAGCATCTTTGATCGCATTAAGGAGTGTGCTGTAGGTTAGATTTTTGCTTTTGGAAAAAGCATTATTTATCTCTTTCTGAACATTCTCCGGAAAAACCTTCTCAGAGTACACAGGTAAATATGCCTTCTGTGCATTTTCGAGCTGGAGTGTCATCTGAGTTGCTGTCCAGGTATCCACTTCTTTGATATGGTTAATCAAATAATTCCGGGCGTTAGCCAGAGATGCCGGCTTCTGTACATATTGCTGGAATTGATTATAGACTTTTGCAGATTCTTTCACAGTTGCGGCAGCTACAGTATCTGTTGTATGTATACTCCCAAACCCTCCCATAGAGCCTAGGGCAAAGGCAACACTTAACAAGCCTGTTTTTTTCCATCCCATTAAAAGACCTCCCTTAAGTATTCATACTTAATAATTAGACATACGAGAGGATCCTGAATCTAACTTAGTACGGTATTATTCTGGACGCCTCCAATGTCCTTCCTACGATAAATACCCATCAGAAGTCCAATAGCCGCATATTCAAACCACACATGACTCCCATAGCTCAGGAAAGGGAACGGGATAGAAGTCAGCATCATTCCACCGCTCAAAATAGCAAGACCATAGGTTAGTCTTATCGCTAGCAAAAATGCCAAACCCAACACTAGAGCTTGTCCATAGGGCTCACGAATCGCTCGTATCGTAGATAGAAGCTTGATGAAGAACCAGGAGATAACTGCCAGCAAAAGCAGTGCCCCCGCCCAACCAAAACAATGAATAAGATAGACAGGCAACATATCTGAGTAGACATACGGCAGCTTTTGTTCTACTGCTCCGAATCCGTGCCCCCACCAACCCGCTGAACTAATAACTTCACGCATTACTTGGTATATATAGCCATAACCGTCTGGATCTAAAGAGGGATTTATAGCACTAATGATTCTGACCATCAGGTAGTCGCTATTGAAGATGAACATTAGTCCAACTATTACAAAGAACCCTAATAATACTACACTCTTTATCCAATCGCGAGTAATCCATACATATAATACTAATGAAGAAATTAGATACACCACAAGCTCTGGAAGAGAGTTTAAAGAGATAAGAAGCAAGGCAGGTGCTAAGAGAATGCTTATGTTGAACAAACCACTCCGCCAAGTTTTCTTTTTAGCCGATTCCTTACGATTCACTAAAATCCCTGCTAACGCGACTATCAATACATAAGGACGATAGGATGTCATATCAGGTAAGATCAAAAAAATCCTAGGACCATAATTCACTCCATTTATTGTTATCCCCCAGAATATACTCGACAGAATTCCGGCTATTGATGTTCCGTATAATACCCACGAGAAACTTTTCAGCTTTCTGAAATCGATAAAATACAATCCAAACATCAATACAATTCCAATGAGTATATTTATCGCTTGGCGTCTAAACGCATTATCCAAAAAAGAACCCTTAACGATATCACTGTAGCCTACATCCACAGAACTCATTCCGATCAGACTGATCGCGGATAACAAAGCTACAACTCCAAACAATCCCCAAGGTACATGTGGTTTATGTATTAGATGAAGTTCCTTCCCTAACGTTTGCGGGCTCCCCATTTGTTCGATCGCCCAAGCTATGGCTTCTTCCCGTGATACACCGTCGGCTTCTTTTTCACAAATTAAATCTTCTAGATGACTAGCTAATTCTTGACGTATCTCTGGATGAGTTTTTTTCGCTTTAATCTCTGCACACACTACATCCAAAAATTGCTGCTGCCTCTCTTTCATCATACACCACCCTCTCCCAGAACGGAGTCAACTGCACCTTTGAACATAACCCATTCTGCTTTTTTCTCCTTGAGTTTCTCTTTACCTTCATCCAGGATTCTATAGTACTTACGCTTCCTTCCTTCTACCTCCATCCAGTAAGCCTCCACCCAGCGCTCACTTTCCATCGCATGCAGAATCGGATACAAGGTTCCTTCTTTTAATGAAAAAACACCCTGAGATCTCAGCTCCAGCTCTTTGATTAACTCATAACCATATAATGGCTTCTCCAGTAAAAGAGTCAGAATCAAAGTACCCGTACTGCCCTTCAGCATCTCTTTACTTACTTTCAACGGCTAACACCTCCTAAATTCTAAACTTTACAATTGGCGTGGATGTATCTGATCCACTAAACAAATTTCACTCATCATAGTAGTTGATCTTCATCCTTGGACCGGATTCGGCTCATTCTACGGGATTTATACCGTTGATTTGCACCCCCGGGCCGGCGTGGGCTTAATCTACGGGATTTATACCGTTGATTTGCACCCCTGGGCCGGCGTGGGCTTAATCTACGGGATTTATACCGTTGATTTGCACCCCCGGGCCGGCGTGGGCTTAATCTACGGGATTTATACCGTTGATTTGCTTCCTCGGTCCGGATTCGGCTCATTCTACGGGATTTATACCGTTGATTTGCACCCCCGGGCCGGCGTGGACTTAATCTACGGGATTTATACCGTTGATTTGCTTCCTCGGTCCGGATTCGGCTCATTCTACGGGATTTATACCGTTGATTTGCTTCCTCCGTCCGGATTCGGCTCATTCTACGGGATTTATACCGTTGATTTGCACCCCCGGGCCGGCGTGGGCTCATTCTACGGGATTTATACCGTTGATTTGCTTCCTCCGTCCGGATTCGGCTCATTCTACGGGATTTATACCGTTGATTTGCTTCTTCGTCCAATGACTAATATCTGTATACATGAATATTATTTATCCTTTTATACCTAGGACAACTATACATCGTAAATCTATGTATGTAAAGTTCCTCTTATTCCCCCCCTTACTCCCTCCCTATTCCCAACTCTCACATGTATAATAATGGTAATACAAGCGACATTTTGAGGAGATCTACCATGCAAAAAACAACAATAGCCATCTGGAGTTTTTCGTTCTTTTCATAGTTATTTTCGTTGGATATATGCTCCATAACAATTCTTTGACCTATTATGAGGCGTGGAAGATAAATTGGGGAATAGCGATCTCTAAACCTACAGAGTCAAAAGTGATATTTGAAAGTCCACCCAGTTTCCATGGGGATGGCGAAAGCTATTACGTATTAGATTATAACGATAAGCAATTCAAAGAAATCAAAAACGCAGCATTTTGGCATCCCCTCAATGTTGAATCCATTGACCCCTTAAAAGAGAGAATATCAAGTTTCAAAGATTCCGTGATAGCCATTTATCCAAATGAAAAAGAAAAATACGAAAAATTATTTTGGGCGAACCTTATAGAACTCGAAGAAAGTGGATTGTATTACTATAAGAAAAAGATGATGATAGCTACTGTATCGTGATCCTTAACGTGGAATTAAAACGAGTATATATGATGGAATGGACACAATGATTGACGACAAAAAAGGAGTGCTAGAACTGTTGCCAGTTAGCACTCCTTTTAATCGAATTCCTCTAATTATTAATGCATTGGAGTATTCATTTTATGATTAACAACTACTCTTTTTATGAAGAAAGCAAGAATTAGTCCTACAATCGCCATACTCATTCCGAAAATAAAAGCATTTTGTACACCGTTCGTGAACGCAGGTAACATATTAGCTGGATCTGCTGGGTTCTCTACAGTTTTCATATAGCTTTTTGAACCCGCGGACATAATGCTGACTGCTAATGCAGTACCAATTGCACCAGCAACCTGCTGCAGTGTATTCATGATAGCTGTACCATCTGGATATAGCTCTAGCGGTAACTGGTTAATACCATTTGTTTGTGCCGGCATAAATACCATCGAAATACCAATCATAAGCGTACTGTGAAGTACGATTACGAACACAACCGTAGAAGCTACACTAATACTGGAGAAGAACCACAAGGCTACCGCTGCAATAATCAGACCTGGAATAACGAGCCATTTCGGACCGTATTTATCAAACATACGACCCATAATTGGGGACATCAATCCGTTTATAATTCCGCCTGGAAGCAGCAATAGACCCGCTTTGAAAGCTGTATAACCTTGTCCTTGTTGAAGGTACATCGGAAGAATCAGCATGGAGGACAGAATAACCATCATACAGATAAATACCATAGCTACACCAATAGCGAACATTGGATATTTAAAAGCACGCAGATTAATCATTGGCTCCTTCATCTTCATTTGACGAAGTCCAAACAATAACAATGCTACTACACCTACGATGATCGCAATGATCACTTTCGGACTTCCCCAGCCCGCTTCTTCACCCGCGCTGCTGAAACCAAACACGATACCGCCAAACCCGAGTGAAGATAACACAATGGAGAGGATATCAATTTTCGGTTTCGTCACCTTTGTTACATTCTGCATGAACAGAATCCCAAATATCAATGCAATCACTAAGAATGGCAATGACAACCAGAAAATCCAGTGCCAGCTGAGGCTTTCAATTAGAAGTCCAGCAATGGTAGGTCCAATCGCCGGAGCAACCATGATAACCAGTCCGATCATCCCCATTGCAGCCCCCCGTTTTTCAGGAGCAATGATGATAAGGATTGTATTAAACATCAGTGGCAACAGAAGAGCTGTTCCCATAGCTTGAACCACTCTTGCTGTAAGTAAGAACTCAAAGTTAGGTGAGACTGCTGCTAGGAATGTTCCTAGGATTGAAAAACATAAAGCCGCTATAAACAGCTGTCTCGTCGAGAACCATTGAAGCAGCATCCCCGAAATTGGTACTAATATACCCAGTGTAAGCAGATAAGCTGTTGTCAACCATTGTGCTGTTGCTGGGGTAATTTGTAGGACATTCATTAGATCGCTTAAAGCAACATTTAATGCCGTTTCACTGAACATTCCGATAAAACCTGCTAGTAATAAAGAGACAAGAATCGGAATAGTCTTAAACTTCTTGACCTCTTTTTGTTGATTCCCTTGCATAGTTGCTTCCACCCTTAATCCTCCTGATAATCTTGTCTATTTGTCTGTATCTAACCAAGTATTGCTGGGATAATCTTTGCCGCCGCGAGAAGCGGTTGTTCATCCCGAAAAGTCAGCGTCTGGAGAAGCGCCCCTTCAAATAAAGAGATTACCACTGAAGCCTTATCGGCCGCGGGCTTGTTCTCTACGCCTTCATACAAAAGACGTTTCTTGATCACATCCTGCAAGTCCATAAACACAGATTTACATGCTGTCCGCAGCTCTTCACTAATACAGGATGTTTCCGCCGCCAACCAAAAACTAAACGGAACTATCCCCTCGTATGAGGATTCCACTGCATCTTTAGCCATTCCTAGAATGAAATCCTCCATTGCCTCAGACGCACTCTTGCTGTTCTCCATATGATGTCTAAGCTTCTGAGCGACAACTTCACTAGTCCGGTTAATACATGTTAAAGCCAGTTCTTCTTTGCCGTGGGGAAAGTAGTAATAAAGAGATCCCTTCGGCGAGTCGCTGTCTTTAATAATCTGATTCAGTCCTGTTGCATGATATCCCTGAGAAAAAAACAATTTCGAAGCTGTGTCCAAAATCGCCTCACGCGTATTCGGCTTGTTCGACAAGCTGACACTTCCTTTGCATTATAACAATTGGTCTACATAATAAAACCATATTTTAAAGAGATATGTCAACACATAAATTACTTAAATTCAAAGTAATTTTGGTGGAAGATCGTGGAGGTTGGGTTGGGTTGGGTTGGGTTGGGTTGGGTTGGGTTGGGTTGGGTTGGGTTGGGTTGGGTTGGGTTGGGTTGGGTTGGTTTAGCTCCATCCTCCCTATCGGACTCAGATGCAGCTATTTGTGCTAAAACGGGCTTTTGGACACATTTTCGGACCTGAGCGACGCTATTCCGCTCATAGGGAGCTGATTTCCTCCCTTTTTGTGCTCATAGTTGCATTGGGGTCCGTTAATCTTTCAAAAGGTTACTTTTCGAGCAAATAAGGACTCTGGGGTCCGATGGCTCCTAACTTCGAGCATCCTTCTACATCACATTTACTTCTCATCGAGCTATTAGCTTCGTTAGTTCTTACACTTGTCCCACACTATTTCCGCGCATGCATTTGTCCGTGTACTCCCTTGCTTCGCACTTACTCCCACACTTTTGTTTTCCATGTACTACACTTTGCTCTCAAGCTAACATTTCTATCGGACTCAGATGCAGCTATTTGCGCTAAATCAGGCTTTTGGACACATTTTCGGACCTCACCGTCGCTATTCCACTCAAACCGGGCTGTTTTCATTCCTTTTTGTGCTCATAGCTGCATTGGGGTCCGTTAATCATTCAAAAGGTTACTTTTCGAGCAAATAAGGACTCTGGAGTCCGATGGAGTGAAGGAGATGGAGTGGATCAGATGGAGTGGATCAGATGGAGTGGATCAGTTGGACTGAAGGAAATGGAGTGAACCAGATGCGGTAAAGGAGAGAAGGTCCAATGTGCTGTCGAGAGGAGATGAGGACGTAACATGCTAGGTGGGTGGGATGCTATTAATGTCCATCTGTATTTTCTCAATAAATTACCACCTGCCTCCATCCAGCCCATTTACTCCATTTACTCCATCTGCTCCATCTGCTCCATCTGCCCCCATTCGCTCCATCTGCTCCACCTACCTCCATCCGCCCCATCTTCCCCATCCGCTTCCAGCCATCTCCATACCTTCTCCATCCCTCGATAATCCACTCTCGCACGAAATTATCTACTTCCCATTCCCCCAATCCCAGCGTATACTATAATTATTCCAATGAGAAAGGTGTGAATAAAATGCAAAATGTGCCCAAAGGAATCGCCCGGCCATTAGTAAAAACTAATCAGGCGTTTATCGTCATTTCTGTAATATTAACATGGCTAACAGGACAACACTGGATACTAGCGCTGCCCTTGTTTGCCGGATTGCTCGGTCTTTTGTTCGGTTATAATCCCATCATTAAGCTAGCTGCCAGGTTTCTGACAAAAGAGCGTTCCCACTATGTACTCGAAGACTGGTCACAACAACAGTTTAATCAAAGCATAGCTGTCTTCTGCCTCGCAGGGGGTCTGATCAGCTTCATCGTTGGCTGGACGATCGCAGCTTACATTTTCACAGCGCTCGTTGCAGTGGCTGCCACTGTGGCGATTTTTGGTTTTTGTATCGGATGTTTTATCCATTATCAATGGAGAATGTACAATTACAGACGTAAACAAAGCAGCACAAATTAAATTTGTTAATTCTTAATCTTTCTCTTCTCCAACAACATCCCAGCGATGGCGAAATTTTAGTAACCGTGGATGCAGTGATGAAGGTGCAGCTGGCAACAATAACCGAATCTTTACAATCCACTCTTCAAAAGAAGAATAAGACGCAAACTGATTCGCCACCTCAGGCGTTAAATACAGAAAAATCGGCGAAGGATAGATCTCCAAAAGATGCCGCAGCGCAGAATCAAGCGGAGTATACTTTTTTCGCTTCCCTTCCAAACTCTCTACCGTGATAAAGCTACGTCCTTGCTCTCTTTTCCATTCATGCAGCCGGTCCTCTCGCTTATAATAAGCACTCACCGGCTCTTTGGTCATCCGTCGCACCGTTTCCTCATGAAGTGGATATAACACCAGTTTAGTGAAACGCCGGTCTGCTGCAGTTTTTGCCGCCACTTCAAGCTCTTGATCTGTTATATGTTCAAAAGAATCGTAAAACACTAAAGTCCCTTTACGTTGCTCAACTGGTTGCTCATAGCCATAGGGTACATGCTGAATGTCTCTTTTCAATGAAATCCCTCCTGCTTGTTCTATTTATTAATCATATCATGTGACAACAGCAGGGCTATCATTCTTATCTTACAGCTGAAGATGAATGGTTAATGAAATCCTGAACTTTTGAAATCAAAGCTGGGTATATCAAGGGATACGTCAGCTCTTTTGGTATCTCAGTAAATCCTCTGATTTCTGCCATCTCATAAGGAGGAAGTTCTGCGAACTGTTCCACATTTGCAAAATATAACTTACCATAATTTTCTGGAGCGTCGATACTAGTGACCCTATAAATAGCTATTGGAAAAAGTGAGAATTGTTCCGCACCCGTTTCTTCATATAATTCTCTGGCAGCAGCCTGCTCCGGGGTTTCCCCAACCTCTATATGTCCTCCGGCAAACTCCCACGTCGAACGGTCCTGGTGCCTCGCTAAGATCCATTCTTCACCGTGTTTAACCATAATAACAACGTACTTCAGCTCAACTTCTTTTTCCTTTACCCAATCAAAAAAGTTTACCTGCAATTATATCCCTCGCCTTCCCACCAGCCTCAAACATTTTTTGCCGCATCCCAAGCCAATTTAAATTCTGCTACATTCCGATACCGCTGCTCCCTCACCGCACTGACGGCCCGTAAAGCTACCTCGTAGAGGGCTTGACTGGTTTCCCATTTTACAAACGATCGATCGGATGCTCCTCCTAATAAAACAAATGCTGTGGCGCCCATATTAAATACATTCGTAACTTCATCAATCGGCGCATCCAAGCTAAACTCTTCCGGTGACTTGAATCTGGATGAACCCCAGAAGTTCTCTCCCAGATCATTTACAGTAGGCTTTAGTCTATAATAATCAATATCACAAATTTTAGTTTCATCGTTTACAAAATCATATAAAATACTTCCGTCATAAAAATCCACAGCTGCATACCCTCGACACTCAACATGTTCATGAAACGAAAAGATTACATTTAATGAAGACAGACGTTTTTCAACGGATAATTGCTTATAACGAAAAAAAGGCGACTCCGGATGACTCAGCTTCGCTTCTCCCGCAAATAGCCAATGCGAATGTAAACATTCACCTGCAAACCAATCAAAGACTGCTACATACCCTGACTCAACCTCATAATGCGACAGTAGCGTGATCAGTGCATCAGATCTAAGTTCGTTATATAACGGAATAGCTTCAATTAAACGGTTAACAGCATCCTGAGGATTGCCGGCATAAGTCAAAGGTCTCGCTCCAGCAAATTTCACAAAAAACTTCTTTCCATCCTGCTCCACACCAAAAGAAAAATTTCCGGAGTCTTGCTGATCGAACACTTTAAACACTTTTCCCAGCTTAGTTAACCAAGCAAAATCACAGGCTTCCTGCAATTGAAAAGTTACCGCATCGATTTCATATGTATAATTTTTTTCGCGCAAATTAACCTCCTGCATTCACTATCTAGATTAAATTTATAAGCTTCATTCATTGTCTTGTTCGATATTTAATCACTAGAATAATAACCAGCAATACAACACATAAAGACATCGTATTTGTAATCAAAAAAGCTAATCCAACCCCCGTAACCGCCAAACTAATCGCATAAGCTTCCATTAGACTAATCCCGAGCAGCATAAGTAAATACGATTTTAGATTTAAATCGGCTACGGATTTTGATTTGAGGATTTGAACAATCTGCGGGATCCATCCCAAAGAAAGAATCACTCCACCTATTAATTGCATGATTGCAAACATAAGAGCACCTCCACGGATTTTATACAGTTGTATTCCGGGCGGCTCAATCTGGTTCCATTTCATGTAAAAAAAACAAATAACACTAACCAAAGTTTAATTTTCCTGCATCTTGCAGCTTATTATACGCATAAGAGGCCGCACCTATTGTTCCTGCCCGACTCCCAAGCTCTGCTTGAACAATTTTACACTTAATGCTTGATAGCTTCAACGCATGCTGATGCACAGTCTCTCTTACGGGTTGGAGCAATTTATCTCCCGCCGCTGCCATTCCCCCACCTACAATAATAAGATCCGGGTTGAGGATATTCACAACATTCGCTAATCCAAATCCAAGTATAGCTCCAGTCTCCTGCATTACTTCCATAGAGAGAGCGTCTCCAAGTTCGTAAGCTTCAGATATCATTAACGCGGTAATTTGCTCTTCTTGTTCCTTAGTCCAAGTCTGAATAATACTTGTTCGTCCTTCTTTCAGCTTCTCTTTAAAAGTATTCACCATGCCAATCGCGGACACATATCGCCCTAAACAACCGGAGCTTCCACATTTGCAGGGACGTCCGTTCCTGTACATATTCATATGCCCAATTTCACCAGCGCTATAAGACGTACCGTAGATCACTTTTCCGTCATTCACGATACCTGACCCTAATCCCGTTCCCAATGTAATCAGAACCAGATTGTTATACCCTCTTCCTGCACCTTGTTGCCATTCACCATAAAGATTAACCCTAACATCATTATCAATAAAAGTAGGAAAGTCATAGAATTTTTTCATCTCATCTACAACATGCACATGCTCCCAATCCGGAAAATTCGGTGAAAAAAAAGAAATTCCCGCTACCGGATCAAGTAATCCTGGCACTCCGATTCCCATTCCTTCTACCAAATCTAATGGAATATTCGCTTCATCCGTGATTAAACGTACGGCTTCTCTAATCCGTCCCAACACATGGGCTGGGCCCTTAGCAGCCTCTGTTGGTATAGATCTTTCTTTAACAGCTATAAAATCAGTATCGTAAATCCCTGCTTTAATATTGGTTCCGCCAAGATCAATCCCTATCATATACCGTTTCATAAAAACCTCCAGAATTAGATATTCTATCGCTTTCGATTAAGTTCTAGTACTAACTGCCGCTTCCGTTTCAGCTAACATCAAGCGGTTCACACCCATCTTAATCTGATTCTCGGTGAGATTAGAATAACCAAGTAGAAAGACAGGACCTTGAGGTTTACTGCCCACAAAATAAGAAGACGCAGGATAGACCCGAACTCCATATCGTAACGCCAATTCAGCTATACGATGCTCATCGGCACCAGATTCCAGCTCAATTAATAAATGAAGACCCGCCTCTTCCCCATAATAGCGGACACGACTGCCAAATTCAGCATCCAAACTTTTTACTAGACAAGCCCTGCGGGCAGCATAAAGTTTCCCCATCTGCGTAACATGCCTTGCATAATGTCCATTCTGAATAAATTCCGCCAACGCTTCCTGATCCAGAGCAGAAGACATACGATCTGTTATCCATTTGACCGCCAAAAAAGGTTGAATCAGAGTCGGAGGCAATACTACATAACCTATGCGCAGAGAAGGAAATAACACTTTACTAAAACTGCCTACATAAATTACTCTACCGTCAACATCTAGTCCAGCAAGCGATGATAGCTTCGGACCCTCGTACCTGTATTCACTGTCATAATCATCTTCAATAATAAAAGCTTGATTGGCTTTGGCCCATTCCAGTAACTGCACTCTTCGTTTCATCGACAGGGTCACCCCGAAAGGAAACTGATGCGAAGGAGTGACATAAGCTAGTTTTGGTTTTTTATGAGGACCTTCTTTGATGTGATCACAGCTTGCTTGGAGCTCATCTACAGAGATACCCTCTAGGTCAACTCTGATGGGTGTAACCACCGCTCCAGCGAACGAAAAAATCTCCCGCACAACGTTATGTGATGGATCTTCAACAACAACATGATCACCTTTTGAAACAAAAATTCTCGATAATATATCCAATGCCTGCGTTGCCCCGGATGTAATCACAATTTGCTCCGGAACCACGGGCATCGAACGTGTGGACCGTAATAAACGTGCAATCTCTTGGCGTAGTCCCAAAGAGCCCTCGACCGGACCGTAACCCAAAGTATCAGGAGATGCACGACGACAGGCATTCATTAATGCTTTTTGCCACTGATCCATTGGAAAAGCGTCCCATGCAGGTACACCGTGCCGAAAATTACATAATACTGTGTTCAAGTCGTTTTCTATAATAGAAGAAGGATTGAGTGTAAGGAAATCAGGACCCTTCGTTATAAAATTGTAAGGGTTATCAGAATCCTGGGGGTCTTTCTCCTCCACCGGCAGCCCCGCTATATAGGTACCTGCCCCTTTTCTCATCTCCAGATAACCCTCTGCTTGAAGTAGCTCGTAGGATTGAAGAATTACACTTCTGGATACTTCCAGTTGATTGGCCAAAGTTCTTGATGGAGGTAGCGAATCTCCCCCACTTAAAGCTCCTGAATGGATAGCATTACGAACCTGCTCATAAATTTGACGGCTTAATGGAATGGGTCTTTGTTTATCGAGAGTAATCAGCAATTCATGCTTCATAAGATTTCCTACCCTTCTAATCCGGGTTTTCTTAATGGTTCATAGTAAGGATTTTTACAATTATTGCTGCAGAAACAGCACCTAAGATCACGAGTAACAGCGGGATTTTCCTAATTAATACCAGTATAACAGCGACTATACCCGAAGCGATACCTACAAGATTGTCATCTGCGTCCACCTGAAATATCCCAGGAACCGTTAGAGCACTAAGAACCGCGATAGGCAAATATTCCAACAAAGCTTGGACTTTGGAAGAGCCATTCGTATGCTTTGTCAGCAGCAAAGGTACAAAACGAAATGAAAATGTAAGGATTGCCATCCCGATAATGATCAAAATAGTCATACGGATACCTCCTTTTCTACTTCAGCTTGCTCTGGAAATAAGGAGCCTACTGCCATACCAATTAACATAGCTGCAAGTATCGAGGAGTTTCCAAGTACGGGATGTAGGAGCCATGAAGAACCCGCCGCTGCTAAACATATGGCCAAATTCCGAATGCTTCCCTTTAGTTGTGGCACTATTAGTGCTATCAGTAAGGCATATAATGAGGTGTTCAAAGCAGGTAAGTATATAGCCGGAATGTAGGATGCCAGCGATATTCCCGCAGCTGTTGCCAGTAAATTTGCTATATACGGAGGAATTTGTAGACCCAGCAAATATGGAAGAGTTATATTTTCTTTTGAATGATTGCGGGGGATCATACTAACAGCGTACACTTCTTCTGTTAAACTAAACCCAATCCAGACTTTGGCCAGAGGATTGATTGTACGGTCAAGCTGACCCCCAAAAGATAGGCTGATAAACAAATATCTTAAATTAATGATCAACGTAAGCAGCAGGATCATTGGAGCGGCGGCCCCAGCAGCAAGCATTTTCACGCCAATAAATTGGCTGGCTCCCGCAAATACGAGCGCTGACAATAAGAACACTTCCAGACTCCCTAGGCCTAATCCCTTACCGACCAATCCAAACGTAAAACAAGCAGGAATAAATCCTGCAACAATAGCTACAGAATCCTTAAGACCCTTTCTAAACATCACTTTCTGATCACTCATAAGTTTCTCTCTCCCTTATCGTTGTCCCTAGAGAGAGCATACTTGGATACAATTCTTGTGGAAATAACCGCATGGGTGCGTATGTACCATACCAATTTCTTGACATAGAAAAAAGACCGCCCGCTAAGAGAGCGATCTTTAATGAAGGTTAAACCTCCTGAGGACTTTCCACAATCCCGCTGATTTCTTGTTGAATTTGGGATTTAATCTGATCTACATGGTCAAAATCTGTAGCTGCGGCATAGATTGTCTTTAACTCATCCAAAAATAATTTGGCATCTGTCAGATGTTGAATGGATTGTTTCATGGTGCTGGAATATCGCTCTTTAATACCTGCGATGGCTTCGGCAAAAGCTTCATCCGTACCTGGCTGTATGCACCGTGAATACATATCAACAATCTCGTCGGTGGCACGGTCAGGGAAATACTCATGCGGAGCTGTGCTGTCAAAAATAGCAAACCCAAGCTCGCGTACGATAATCATATCAAGACTGTTCGGATCGAAACCACAGTGGTAAATCTCAACATTGACACCACGTTTTATTCCTTCAGCTGCCAATTTTTTTAAAAGTGTAGATTTACCGGATCCCGCGCGACCTTTTACAAGATATCTTTTTAGTCCTGCGGTTAAATTAGGTACAAAATCCACTGCACCCTTAGGCGTAGCTGCACCTAAAAAACGGTGATCCACCCGGCTTACTTTTTCGAAGTTCTGATCACCATACAGAAGTTGAATATACTCCTGAGTCAGCTCATCAGCGGCTTGGAAATTCATTGTCGCAATATAAATCGCTTCCCACTCGTCATGAATGCGGAGTGCTTCAGCAAAGCCTGAATAAGCGAGTTCATGCTCTTCCGTGTACTGATCAACTAAGCTGTCGATCTCAACACAACGCTGGCTTAACTGGAGCGTATCGACGGCCTGCTCCAAATTCACATGTACGATGGCCTCTTCAGGCAATTCTGGCTTAATGACCCGTGGAGCCGTGCCATCTATAATTCCTACTTTTAATTCAGGAATAACCACTCCGTCGAGTGAATCATTATCTGACGCTGCGTGAATTAACCAGATCTCATAACCTTGTTGAGCCAGAAGATCTCCGATTTCTCGAATGATTCTAGTTTTCCCCGTACCGGGGCCTCCTTTTAAAACAAACAAACGCGTTAAATCTTGCAATGACGACTCATAGAGGTTAGAGAAGCCGTGAGCTGTGTTGCCGCCAGCAAAGAAATTCAGGATTGTTCCGTCCATAATCGCACACCTTTCCGGGCTGATGTCATGTTTCATTGTTCATCTTATTAATGTACCCAGGGAAAGGTGACGCTTTGAGTGAGATGTGGTTTCGTTAGCCGGTTCAGTTACAAACAAAACGATCCATAAACCTCTTAATGACGGGAACATCTGGAGGAGACAGCTCGCTTGGCAATTCTTCATAACTAAAAAAACGCAATTCTTGCACCTCAATTCCATCTACTTTTAGCGCCCCATCAAAGTCCGTGCATAGATACGCAGCTACAACATTATATACTTCATCACCGTGCGGGTATTTATAATAAAGATCTTTTCCAGAGAACATGTCGAACAAATCAAGAACTTTGGCTGTTAAGCCTGTTTCCTCAAAAAGCTCCCTCTTAGCGACCTCTTCTAAAGTCTCCCCAAGCTCCATTGAACCACCTGGCAAACCCCAGCACCCGTTGTCCGTTCTACGTTGCAATAATAATTGATGATTGCTGCACAATAAAACACAGGCTCCTGCCATTATAAGCGGTCTGGTACCTACCAGCTTTCTTAACTCCATAATATAATCGCTCAATAAACTATCCCCTGTCTTCTAATAGGCTCAAATACCCTACGTTAATAGAAGTTCATTTCTTTTTCTGCACATGAAAACCTTTGTCTTGCGCGTAATTTTCAATGCTCCAAATACCTATTTCCCGCTCTCGCGCCTTATCCTGAATCGCTCTAAATTGATCAACATATTTTGTGTTAGGTGCAAATACATAGGCTACACGTGCATAACCCTGCTCTAGCAGAATCTCATTGAACATTTTCCCATCTATATAGAGGTAACAAAGTAGGCGGCCATATTTGTCCCGCTCCGATACATCTAGTTCAATTTGTACATCTTTATCCGTAAGCATCTTTTTGGCGAAATCAGAAGCTTCTAGCGAAAATGGCTGTGGTTCGGGGATATTCGGATTCACTGACTCTGGAGTATCGACCAGCAATAAACGAATGGTTTCCTTTTTGCCGCCTATAGTCAGCTTCATGGTGTCACCATCGACTACTCGTGTTACCTTTGCATCTATTAAACGTTTGTTGTCCTCTGTTGTATTGTCTGGCGTAGAATCTAATCCAGAACTGGAATCGGCCGTAATCGTTGGAACTGGTTCTAAAGTAATCTGCTCGGCTAAGTTGCAGGCAGTTGTTGTTCCAAGTAAGAGTGTGATAGCTAGAAAGCTTTTTAATAGATAAATCTTATTCATTGATAACCTCTTTCTTATACACGTATGTAATTTCATGGGGTCTAATAAAAATAAATTAAAAAACTTAAAAACACAAGACTGTAATACTAATCATAGAAAACAGCGACAGCCATGTACCAGAAAAAAGATACTTGGCTATCGCTGTTTCGCCTTTACTCTACTTCCACCACGTTTAATTTGGAAATCTTTATTTTGATTATGATCGATAAGAAAGCAAGCAGGGAAAACATAATTCCGATCCAGATGAGTTGATGTATTCCTGCATGAGAAATAAACCAACCACCGATAGCAGTCCCTATAGTAATTCCAAGGTTAGAAAATGAGATAAACAAGCTGTTACCGAATTCGGGAGCTTCTTTCGCTTCGGTCGTTAACCATGCTTGACTGACAATCAGTCCGCCGGAATGCACTGCCCCCCAAATGATTATGATAACAACCATCGGAAGGAAATAAGAACCTAGATAATATACGAATAAGTAAGTTACCGCATATAACAATGGAAACATGATAACGGTCTTTGTAATGCCTTTATGCAAAAGGCTTCCAAATAAAAAATTCCCAAAAATCATGATTATCCCAAAGGCCATCAACATGATACTAATCCATGACCCGTTCATATGTGTTACCTGCCCAAGATATTCAGCAAAGTAACTGTACACAGAAAACATAGCTGCAAAGATAAAAATAACTGCCACAATATTTAACCACAATAGGGGTTTGCGTAAAATACCAAGTTGTTTACCATAAGACATTTTTTCTTTAACTGGCATGGAAGGAAGCCAAGCTAGTATTCCTAAAAAGGCAATTATACTTACGACAGCTCCAAAGAGAAAAGCGACTTCTAAAGAAATTTTGTCCGCGAGATAAGAAGTCAAAGGCACACCAAAAGCAAACCCGACCGTTATTCCGGCGAAAACCTTTGTAACTGCTTTGGTGCTCTTTTCCGGAGGGACAAGTTGGGCAGCGGTAACAAGTGCAACTGAAAAAAATACGGGATGAAAAATAGCAGGGATAATACGAAAAATCAGCATTACTTCAAACATGGTCGTATACGCATAAACAATATTTGAAATTGCAAAAATAAGTACAGCAGTTAATAGAATTACTTTACGATTAATTCCAGAAGCCAATAAGGTCAGAAATGGACCTGAAATAGCAACAACTAAAGCAAATATACTTACAAGCCATCCAGACTGAGAAGTTGATATATTAAATTTTTGAGTTACCTGTGGCAGAACACCTATAATCCCCATTTCCGTTGTAATAATGCCAAATACGCCTAAAGCCAAAATAATAATAAGTAAAGGGTTAACCTTTTTCATTTTAAAATAATCCTCCGTTTATATTTACATATTTAGATTTGTAGATATGTATTATCAAAAAAAAGCCCTTCCTCCTCTCTCCTATAGTTTCTCTTTAATATAATCGGAAAATTCTTGAATTATCTTTTCGTTTCGACGATAATACGTCCACTTCCCAATTCGCTCAGATTCCAGCAAACCAGCTTTTTGCATGGTCAATAGATAGCTCGAAATAACCGACTGTGCAAGCCCCGCTTTAGCTTGAATATCGCCCACGCAAATCCCGATTTGAAAATTTAGGCCTTGTTGTAAATAAGGCTTTTCATCAAAAAATTCCTCGGGAGTTTTTAGCCACATCATAATTTGACTACGAGTCTCGTTAGACAACGCTTTGAATATCATTAAAGGTTCCATGTGTTCCATTATATCTATTTTTATAGATTTGTAAATACAAAAGATGCCGATGTCTCGTTGTTGCAATAACATTATGTAGATTCATGTTTCGTATCGAATTGTTCGTTTAGTGAATTAAATATTTCCAAATCAACCAGCAAAGCAGTACGGATACCCACGAAATGAAACCGAAAATCATCACGATTTTGTTCTCACTCCATCCGTATTTTAAGCTAAAGTGGTAATGGATCGGAGCCATCCGGAATAGCCGCAGCTTCGTCCGTTTGTAGTACCAAACTTGTAAAATGACCGACAACTGCTCCGCAAAATAAACGAAAAACAAAATTGGAAACAAAAGCTCAACCTTTTCAATGACAGCCAGAACGGAAAGGGAGCCCCCGATCGCCAGTGATCCAGTATCGCCCATAAACGCTCTTGCAGGATAAATATTGTAAAGCAAAAGCCCTAGCAGACAACCGATCATAACAAGTGAAAATGTCTGCACTTCAGGTTTGTCCGAAATCATAAAAAAGAAAAAATACGACGGTATGGCAACATTGATCAGTAGCCCATCGAGACCATCTGTAAAATTGATGGCATTCGCGGAGCCGACCACAAACAGCAAAATGATGGCCACATAAAGGTACACAGGCAACTGCAGATTTTGCCCTTTAAATAACTCGATATCACTCGTCAGGCCGAACGAATGGAACAACACATATAATATAATTCCAGTAAAAAGAAATTGAAGCACTAGTTTTGAGCGGCCGCTGATGCCGGAAGGATTTTGCCAAAAAGCCTTTTTGAAATCATCCAAAAATCCGACTGAACTAAACAACAAAAACGTAACGCATAAGAGTAACATTAGAGGCCCGGGTTGAAACTGCAGCGAAATCGCTATCCCGATAAGCAGGATCAACCCTGCCATTAGTGGTGTACCCCGTTTGGCCTGATGATCTGCTGGAAGCTCGGCACGAATCGGCTGCGTTAACCTCAGTCTATGCAGCGTCCAGATTAATAGAGGTGTAAATACCGCCACCAGAAGAAAAGACAGGCCGGAAACAGCCAGAATTCCATACATACAACGAACTCCCCTCTTTGGAAAAGATCATTTATAATACTCACAAAATATTTCTAGAGTTAATGAGGTCGTCTGTAATTATGTACTCTTTTCATCTGTTGATAAAGAGAAATTATTCTATTTTTATTTCCTGTTTTCTGCTGTGTAACAGCTGAGAGTTTTCTATAAGCAGATCCCAAAGCATAAACTTGCCCAATGAGAAAGTTTGCACTTTGGGCAAGTTTACATTAGTATATAGTCAGTAATCCTAATCTTCACCACAAAAACAGCCGTATGGGAGGTGTATACATAAAGTTATGATTAAACAAACTTTGAGAGATTTCAAAAAAGAAGCCACTGAAAAAGCGCTAGCTGAAGCGGCATTCGAACTTGCACTTGAACATGGGTTGGACGGTTTTGTTGTTGAAGATATCGTGCAAAAAGCCGGCTACTCCAGAAGAACTTTCGCAAACTATTTCACATGCAAGGAAGAGGCAGTTGCGATGGGAGCAGTTACCGTACGGAACACGAATGAGTATGAAGAATTGCTCACCAAAATCCCTGAAAATGCCTCCCTGCTGGATACCTTATATCAACTAATTAAGATGCAACTTACAGCTGAGCTTATAGGGAGGTTGCGTGAGCTTTCATTACTTTCCCGAAAATTCCCAGCCCTCGAGCCCCATTATTTAAGAGCAATACACCTTACGCAAACTGGAGCACAAAAAACATTGTTGCACTTGTCAAATGGTAAGTATGACGAGGTTTATACTTATCTGCTTATAAATTCGGTTTACGGAACTGTACTTCCCTTAATTGACGGAAAACTTAATGTGCTGCTTCCGGGACAAACGACGAGCGACGATCCAAGTCCTGAAACTCTTACGTTCGATCAATTTTTGGAAACTATTTACGGATATTTACGCAACGGATTCTAATAGGCTAACAATCAGTTTTCATCATCGAGGGAGTGTAAAATAGATACATGTCAACATTATTATACAGAGTGGGAAAAACCGCTTATCGTAAACCTGGGTACTTCATTTTAGGTTGGATTTTAATTTTAGGAATTGTCATCTCTATGATCAGCATGAATGGTATTCATATCAGTTCGGAAATGAAGATTGAAGGCACGGAATCGCAAAAGATTTTGGATCAATTAGCAACAGAACTTCCGGCTGCATCTGGTGGACAAGGAAGTGTCGTGTTCAAAGCACCTCAAAGCGAGCGATTGGATACGCCAGAACGTTTGGCAGCGATCACTAAGGGTATTAATGAGGTTTACGGTATAAACGAAGTGATTAATCCTGCGGATTATGCAGCGGAAGCAAGTAGTTCAACTACTGAAGCAACTCAGGCTGCCAGTATGGATCAGTCTGCAACAGCCACAGCACCCCCTTCCTATGGTCCTCTGATGGCAGATGGTGTTCCGGTGCCTGGTGTTATTCTTTCCGCAGACGGTAGAATTGCATTGTTCCAATTCCAGTTTACCATTGAGCAATCAGCTATCTCTCAAGATATTTTTGATTCTGTAATTGATACCGTCATGAATGTCGAGAAAGATACCAACATTACTGTACTGCCGGGTGAGACACTCAAATCAGTATCTATCGGTGTAGGATCAGCTGAGATTGTCGGACTTGTCATTGCTGCAATTGTTTTGCTGGTGACGCTTGGCTCTGTCGTTGCAGCAGGGCTGCCCCTTATAACTGCACTGCTTGGAGTCGGCATCGGTGTGGGTGGAGCATTTTCTATTTCCAAATTCATTGAAATGCCTAGTGTCACTTCCGTCTTGGCGCTTATGATTGGATTAGCCGTCGGAATCGATTATGCTCTTTTCATTGTAAATCGCCAACGCCGGATGATTATTGATCAAGGATTAAGCGCACAAGAAGCTGCGGCTAGAGCAATTGGCACATCCGGCAGCGCCGTATTTTTCGCCGGTTTGACGGTTATTATCGCTCTCTGCGGTATGCTTGTAATCGGGCTTACTTTCTTATCTACGATGGCGTTAGTAGCAGCAGCTACCGTCCTCATCAACGTATTTGTTGCCTTAACCCTATTGCCGGCATTGCTCGGATTGGTGGGTGAACGCATCTGTTCGCCTAAAGCTCGCAAGAAAAACAAGGATCATCATAAAACGGGTAACCGCGGTATAGCTGATAGATGGGTTAAATTTATCATCAAGTATCGTTGGGTCACTATTGTTGCCATCGTCCTGGTACTTGGCGTAGCAGCAACCCCCATAGCGAAAATGGAAATGGGCATTCCCGGAGCTGCCTCAGCGAATTTGGACACGGTAGCAAGACAAAGTTATGATGCTATATCCGAGGGTTTTGGAGAGGGATTTAACGGACCGCTTATTCTGGTTGCAGAACCAAAGAATTCTTCCACTCCAGTCACCCCGGAACTCCTAGGAAATCTTGTAAAAGAGCTCCAAGCTCAAAAGAATGTCGCGCAGGTCACTCCTCTGGGCATGACTAAGGATTTAGCTATCTTCAGTCTGATTCCAGAAACGGGTCCTAGCGATATAACAACCAAAAATCTGGTGAATGATTTACGGGCTACGGAATCTAGTATCGCTCAAAGTAATGATGTTAAACTCGGGGTTACCGGCTTTACCGCTGTTAACATCGATATGTCGGCCAAACTGGCAGATGTATTTCCCATTTATGTAGGAATCATCATTCTCCTATCGCTCATTATTCTTCTGTTGGTATTTCGTTCGATTATCGTTCCTATCAAAGCTACGATCGGTTTTCTGCTTAGCATTCTCGCTACCTTCGGGATCACCACAGCCGTGTTCCAATGGGGCTGGCTCCATACTCTCTTCGGTTTCGACACCGGTGGCCCATTGCTAAGCTTTATGCCAATCATCGTTACGGGTATCCTATATGGGCTCGCGATGGACTATCAGGTTTTCCTTGTCAGTTCCATGCGTGAATCGTACGTTCATGGTCATGAGGGATCAGAGTCCGTTGTTCATGGATACAACCAGGTGAGTCGTGTCGTAGTAGGCGCTGCTATAATTATGATCTCCGTTTTTGCAGGGTTTATTTTTACGGATGATGTCATGATTAAACAAATCGGCTTTACACTGGCCGTAGGGATCTTAATCGATGCTTTCATTATTCGAATGGGATTAGTTCCTGCTGTAATGTCTATTTTCGGCAACAAAGCTTGGGCACTTCCAAAATGGCTCGACCGTATTCTGCCAAACCTGGATGTCGAAGGCGAGAAACTGATTGCTACACTCAATGCTAAAGACAAATCTAATTCCATGAAATAGAAACAATAATAAACAGCCTGAGCCATGTATTCCTAGGGGTTCAGGCTGTTTTGTTTCTGTGGTAAGATTCGCTTCCCATGAAACGATGTTGGAGAAAGAGCTTAATAATTAAGGATTATAGCGGGGCGCACACCGTAACAAGCTAAGTTTACATGTCCGTAACTGCGAATACTGCTACGGGTACCTACAAAATACGCACGTGAAGAAATCGCAGGTTGAGTTCTCAGCCACCACCATGAGCAGCCAAACTCTTCATCCTTCTCAAGGATATAATCAGCTTTGACTTTTTTATCATACACATACAATTTACATCCATCGTTCTTTTTCACTTTGGAGAATCCCGTTCCTATCGCCCTACGCTTCGCACGTAAAGTATCTTCACCAAGTTTAAAGGTCAATTCATTCGCCTCCGAAACACTGAGCAGAAAAATCTTATCTTCCGTGTTTATACTTCCCTCTCCGTTATCTGTGCATTGTGTAGTCTTGATGAGCCTGTGCTCGGAGTCATTAAAAGCGGCATTATAAAAATCATCGTTCAACCACTTTCGCAAATCGGAGTCATGCCATGTAACATCAACATATTCACTGTGATACCGCCTGCAGTCCAAAATGTACTCGCTTAAAATGAACAGCTCTCTACCTGAATTTTGCAGCACCCGCCACTTTATCGGCATTTTTTCTGCTCCGTCCGCCATTTGCGGATAAGAGCCAAAAGTAATTATTTCGCCGGGTTTTGCCCGCTCATACATGGGAGTAAGATTATCATTTTCATTACAAATCATAATAATAAATTCTGTAGTTCCTTTAACGATTTCAGCTTCCCGGCTAAATCCTAGTTTTTCATACAAGCGTATCGCTCTATCGTTGAACTTCGCCACTGTCAGCCGCTTTGGTTTTTCCTCGAATCTCTCATTAATATAGTTAAGGACTGTTGTGAAAAATAGAGTCCCATTCCCCTGTCCGGTTAACTCTGGCTTCATTCCTAAACCCACATCTATAAAATCCTGAGAATATGTATATTTATCATTTGGAACCTGTGCCGGACTTCCTACACAGAAGAATCCGATCAATTGTTTATTTGCATCAAGTACAGAAAAAAATGCTTCCTCTAGCATTTCACTTATAGCTTCAGGAGTTGTTTCATTATTGTAAAAATCATAGGGTGGATCATATTGCCAGCTTAAAATATCCCTAGCAGCATCAGCATTCAGCTTTTCCACGTAAAGTTCCATTTCGCATCCCCCTTTGTTTTCAAAATCGATAAGTCCCTAAGAGTCTAGCTTTGCTAACTCCTGAAGAATTGTCTCTACATCACCATCAGGATTTAACGCTTTGATCATCTCTTTGGTAATGACTGCACCCTCATAAACTTGTGCAACGACCTCTAAAGGGAGTGTGAGTTCAAAATAACCTTCGGCAAATTCCACAAAATCCTCAGCTGTGCGGAAAATAGTCCCTAGCAAAAAGTCCGAACCATCTTCTGCCCCCGCTGGAATCTCTACCTCTCCCTTCTGCCACGCCATGTCGTTATTTTCACGCCAAAAACAAAAAGTAACATCATCCTTAGCTATCGCCTCATCTTCCAGTAAAGACAATAGCGAGGTTGGGACCTCTTCATAGATTCCTGGCCAAACTTCATGTTCGTCACGCGCATATGGACTTACTTCGGACTCATGATCAAAACCTTTAATTATCGTTCCTTGAGGTGTAAAAATAATAAACAAATTATCACCTGAGCCATTATCGATCGATGCTAGAGAAACATTCTTATCAAATATAGAATCAAAACTATGATAGCGAAGCCAGTCCTCTGGACATAAGACAATATTTAGAGAAGCAAGTATTTTCATAAGTTTTTTTAAGTTTTCGGGTGCTGGTAAAATATCTAACACATTCATCTATGATTCCTCCCCAATGTAGATATTAATGATTTTAGCATATTCATGAATTCCGGGTAAAAAAAAGACTACCCGAAGGTAGCCTTTCCAACTTAACAAAACACTAGCCTAACTTAAGACCCCGCACCCTTATATCTTCGTACGCCATAACTCCAGGCTAACAAACCAATCCCCAGGAATATAGCGCCTACTACAGGTGTCATCAGAGCAAGGCTGGTCATCTCCTCCCGCTGCAGAAAAAGCGCGGCTGGATACACTCCGACGAATGCAAATGGAATGATCCAAGTAAGCAATACCTGTATAGCACGATTGTAAATCGTTACCGGGTAACGGCCATAAGTCTGAATGTTGTACATTAACGGAAGAATCCCAGTAGGAGCATCCGAATAGAAAGACAATGAAGTCAACGTTGTATAAATCCCCGTATAGATGGCGACCGCACTTAACGTCAGAATGATCAGAGCCGGTATCGTCCACCATTCAAAGGGAAGACCCAGATTGCTGCCACTGATGGCCATAATAATAATACCTATGAATGAGCCCATAAGTGCTGGTGGATCAACATTTTCCAAAAAGATCTGGAACAAATTATGAGCTGGGCGTGTCAAAATACGGTCCATCTCACCTTTAACGATGTAACGTTCACTAAATCCCCATAGATTCACAAAACAACTAAACACCCCAAAAGGCACCATAAAGAATCCATAAACGAACACTACTTCATTCTGATTCCAACCGCCCAGGCTATCTGTATGCATAAAAATTACGAGAATAAAGATAAAGTTGGTAGCTTGAAAAAGCAAGTCTGAAATGACCTCTACCCAAAAGTCAGCGCGATAGGTGAGCCGGCTCTTCATATAGTTTTTGATATATTCAATTAATAATCCCAGGTAATACATGTTTCCTCAACCTCCCTGCACGAAGAGACGCTGCCGCGCCGCATGATATAACCAGACAATTGGAATCAGCAATACCAGGAACCAAATAATTTGTATCCCTAATACATTCCATATTCCAACCCCTTGCACCCGTCCCGTAAACACTGAACCTGGCAAGTAGGTAATCGCCTGAAACGGCAGCACCTCAAGTACGGAAGATAACCAGTTAGGAAACAGACTGATCGGTACGATTAAGCCGGAGAATAAGTCTACAATTACCCGCTTCATTCGCATCATGCCTTCATTATTTTCCACGAAAAAAGCCGAGAGCCCTGTAATGATATTGATCTGTGAATTAATTAAAAAGCTGAAAAAGAGCATCACCAGGAACCCCGCCCAAGCAGATGGCGCTGTTGGCAATTGTACTGGGAACAGCAGCATCGCTATGGCCATGCCGGGAATCATAAATAAGAGGAAGCGGAACATTCCCTCTCCAAGACCTTGCATCATTTTGACTAAGACATAGTTATAGGGCCTTATAAACTGGATAGCGATACTTCCATCACGGATATCCGTAGAGATCTCGCGGTCTAGGTTATTAAAATAAAAGGCTCTAGCCATCCACGACACAGCAACATATGATGTCATTTGCGTTGCAGTAAATCCACCCAATGAATCCCCATTACCATAGATGGCCATCCAAGTGAAATAGTTAACCCCAATATTCAGTGAATAGATAAGAATACCTGAGTAGTAGTTAATTCGATAAGCAAGCATGGTAAGGAAACGGATGCGTATAAAATCTAAGTAAGCCCCGAATAGTAATTTACGGCTATTCTCCTGAGGACCACCAGAAGACGCGCCTCCTGAGGAGGAGGACATAGCCGTTGCAGGATTAAGCTTATCAGACATGTAAAGCCTCTCTTTCATCCTTCAGAGCGGCAGCCATTTCATCAGGCTTGTCTGCAGACCCGGATTGATAAATACTGCGAACAATATCGTCCGTATTGGTCTCTATGATTTTGATATCAGTAATGTCTGCTTTTCCCACTACTCTGCTTAATACATCCGATACATTTATATCTAGCGGTATCCAGACAGATGCCCCTAGATCGTTCTCCGCAGACCAAGTAACAGGCAACCCCTCAGTCCATAACTCAAGTTGCTGACGTTTCGTTGCATTTCCAAATTGAAATTGAACCTCACGTCCGGTTCCCCAACGCTGCTTCAGGTCTTCCAGTCCTCCGTCATAAATGATACGGCCATCATCAAGCATTATCACTCGGGAGCAAAGCGCCTCAATATCTTGCAGGTCATGTGTAGTCAGCAGTATGGTTGTCCCATGCTCGCGGTTCATATCTTTTAGGAATTCACGGATCTCTGACTTCACCACAATATCTAAGCCAATGGTCGGTTCATCCAGAAATACAATCGACGGATTATGAAGCAATGCTGCTACTAATTCACAACGCATCCGCTGACCTAGACTAAGCTTACGAACCGGACGATTCAGCAGTTCTTGCAGCTGCAGCCGTTCGACCAATTCATCCAGCCGTTTCTTGAAATCTTGTTCAGACACCCGGTAAACCTTGCGCAGGAGCTGGAACGACTCAATCACCCCAATGTCCCACCATAGCTGACTGCGTTGCCCGAATACCACGCCGATATTTTTCACGAATTTCTCGCGCTCCAAATACGGAACATAACCACCTACTGTCAGATTTCCGGAAGTCGGCACGAGAATACCTGTGAGCATTTTGATCGTGGTCGATTTCCCAGCACCGTTCTCGCCGATATAACCACAGATCTCCCCTTCAGGAATGGAAAAGGAAATGTCCTTCACTGCAGTCACTTCCGTATATTCCCTTTTAAACAAATCAGCGAAGGCCCCTTTGAGACCCTCGCGGTTTTTTTGTACTTTAAATGTTTTGCGTAAGTCTTGTACTTGAATAGCAGTCATATTGTACCTCACTAAGCTTAGAGTTGGTTCCCAGTACCCCATTATAATAGAAGAAGCGCAAAAGCACTACTTCAATCTTTACTTAGCCAGTCTTTCATTTAGCGAATGGGTGTCCTTCACAGCTTCTAAATGCCCTGAGCGAGCGACTTTAGTCCGCAAATATTTCTCGTTAAAAGAAGATACATCTCCCCATAACGCTACTCTTTTCACGGCATTCATCCCTGCAGCCTTGAGCGCATCCAATTTCTTCGGATTATTCGTGATCAGCGTCACTGGTTTGTGACGTAAAGTTTGCAGAACACTGATTGCTTCTTCGTAGTTTCTTGAATCATCAGCAAATCCCAACTCTAAATTAGCCTCAACTGTATCGTATCCTTCTTCCTGTAAAAGATACGCTAAAGATTTGCTGAACAGGCCAATGCCTCTTCCTTCATGATTCGCGAGATAAAATAATGCCCCAGAGCCATGCTCAACAATCATTTTCATGGATTGATGCAGCTGGAATCCGCAATCGCAACGTTTACTGCCAAAAATATCGCCAGTATGGCAGATGCTATGCATCCGGATCAATGCATCCTCAGACCCTTCGAAATCGCCATATACCAACACACTGGATTGTTGTCCTTCTGCTAAGTTCATGGATGGCAAACGTGAAATTAAAGCTGCCGTTGCTTTACTGCTATCCTCTTGAAGAAGCTCTGCATCAGTTGTATTCAGCCAGTTGTACCATTTAAAAACAACGGTCTCGCCGTCTAAATTCACGGGTAACGTGATGGGTCCAACCAATATATTTGTGGAATTTGCTAAAGGAATTCGCGTGATTTTATTCTGTAAAATAGAAGTGATTTCTGGTTTAATCATAATTACACCTTCCTCATTGTTCATCAATGCTTAGATAGAGCTAAGCATAAGGATAAAATATTAGTTAAATTATAAGTAACTATTTGTAAGTAAGTTTATCATTGTAATATAACTTCGTCAAGTTATAATATATATTTAAATATTTATAATTACTTTATGTAAGTTTATGATATAATGAATGTCGAGGTGATATTATGAATGATTTCAACATGTGTCCTCGCTTTGAAAAAGCGGTAGACTTGCTAAGTAAACGTTGGGTCGCGCTGATCGTTTTCGTGCTTATGCCAGGGCCACGCCGTTTTGGTGAAATTGAGAGCTGTCTGTCCAATCTCAGTGGCAAGGTGTTATCTGACCGATTGAAGGAAATGGAAACCGAAGGCATTATAGAGCGAACTGTATATCCTGAAATGCCAGTACGTATTGAGTACTCTCTGACTCCAAAAGGCACAGCGCTTGCTCCTATACTTGGTGAAATTGGAAACTGGTCTACCGAATGGATTGAGCTTGGTATTAAGAAATGATTCCCGCTACACAACACAAAGAGCCCTAATTGTCCCGATCATAAGACAAGAGGGCTCTTTTTGGATTAACATCCCCTTTATAAGTCTTTTCGCTCGAAGCGAAGGAGACCTATAACAAAAGCTAACAGGGTATATCCTAGCGCATAAAAAATAAACATATTTGACGGAACCGTATTAAAATCCAGCAATCCATTCATGCTGCCGAACAATCCCATCATTCCACTCATTTCATTAGCGCTGAACAGGACGGCGGTCATTTTCCGCTGTAAACCATCCACTGGCATAAGCAGTGCCATCATTCCTGACAGATTATTTAATGTGTCAAGAACATCGGGTTCTAATCTAAGCGATCCTCCGATCTTATCAATCATCCCACCTAACCAGCCCGCTCCATATAACATTGTCATAAAGACGCCATTCCCCACTGCTGAGAAGAATCCAGAACCCAGCATAGAAATCGTAATTAGCAAAGGCACTATAGAGGAGAATAACAAAAATGATTTCAATAGGACTACGGCATCTCTAGGAACGGTTGCATGGATCTCAGTAATCCATAAAATAGAAATAAATAAAATCAGGGCATAACCAATCCCAAGCGTCACATATCCAAGCCAGCGACCTATGTACCATTTCCACCGCGGCAGCGGTCTTGGCAGTAAAGCCTGCATAACCCCTTGTTCCGCTTCACCTGCAATAGCTGAGAAGGAACTGAAGATCGCCAAAAAGGCGATTACAAAAGCGCCAAAAAAGAATCCAAGTGATAATATAAAAGCACCATTTGTAAAATTAGCTAAGAGATGCTCGCCACTGCTAATATCTGTTCTATTCGGTATTCCACTTTGTCCAATCGTATTTGCCACAAACCAAAATCCTATAAGAAAGACAATGGTCATAAGCAGTGTTAATATCATCACTCGTTTTCGCAGCAATTCCTTCCAGGTCATTCCCATGATTATTCTCATTCGTGTTCACCTCTGTGACTTAGGCCGGATACAGCACTCATAAACCAGTCTTCCAGACGTTCTTGCTTTCGTGAGACTTCATATAAGGTCATTCCTTGTTCAATAATTAACGTGTTCAGCCAGCCTACTTGCTCCTCATTCTCCAGTTCCGCTTCCAGCCAAACTGTGCTACTTTCCAATGTAGCTGGGATTGAAGCTCCTTTTTCAGATTGAGATCCAATATCCGCTGAAACTTTGATCTTAAGATCAGTACTATCCTGTAGCCAAGACAACAAAATAGGCGTAAAACCGCCCACTTTAAAATGCCAGCTTGTTCGCTTATTTAAGATCTCAGATACTTTCCCATGCCGCAGTATAACTCCGTTATTCAGCAGTGCCATACGGTCGCAGATGAGTTCAACATCCTCCAGTAGATGAGAGTTAAGAAATATCGTAACTCCCTTCTCTTTTAGCCTCTGCAAAATATTCCGAACTTCCTGACGTCCAATCGGGTCTAGCGCCGATGAGGGCTCATCCAGAAAAACGATGGCCGGATTGTTTACAAGAGCACAAGCAAGCCCTAATCTCTGCTGCATCCCTTTGGAATAATGTTTCACACGATCCCGTCCACGGTTTCCAATTCCAACTTCCGCTAGAAGCTCTGGAACTCTTTTATCGGCTACAGATCGCTCTACACGGCACAGCTTGGCATGCAGTCTTACTACTTCTTCCCCGGTAAGCCATTCTTGATAGCGATATAATTCCGGTAAATATCCGATTTGAGACTTGGCTTCAAGTGAACCGATCTTATGGCCTAATAGAGTAGCACTACCACTCGATGGACGAATGAGACCTACCAACATTTTGACAAAGGTACTTTTCCCCGCACCATTAGGGCCGAGGAAGCCAAAGGCTTCCCCTTTCCCAACAGTAATCGTTACATCACGGCAACCACGTCCGTTATCATATTCTTTGGTCAAAGACTTCGCTTCTATTGCAGCAACCGTCATTATTCAATCAACTCCTCTAGCTTCTCTAAGAATACAGCTTTATCTGTATACACGCTTCCCCCGTTGAAATCGAACAATTGCCCGTTCTGTACCCAAATGGCCGAGTATACAATCCCTTGACTATATTCATTCTGATTCAGTAGAACCGTAGTATCTTTAATCTTTATTTGATCGGTATTCAGGCCTTTTACCAGTGGCAGAGGAATTTCACCTGATAAAATGCGGCTCTGCTTTAAGCTGGATTTCAGATAATCTGGCAGCAATGGAAAATCGATTATAGCTTCCAAAGCTTCATCAACCTTTATAGTTGGATCTACAGTAATTAAAGGAGTCTTCGTCTGTGTAAGATTAGCCCATTTATCATTATCCATCGAAAGATCATAATTCACGATCTCCGAAAGATCTAATTTAATTTCTTTCCCATCTATGGCCTCTGGAAGAAGCTGTTTTGCACCCAATCTTTTCATTGCTTTATTAACCGCTTCAATATTAAGCTTCAAGGTTATTTCTTGTGAATTGGTTATATATGCGCTCTTCACATTCTTGAGCAAAGTTCCGCTTGGAAGTGTAAAACCTAGAGTCTCTTCCACCTGATTTAGCGGAATAATCCCTTTATTTGAACCAAAAGTACTTGTAAACACACCAAATTTGTTCATAGCTTCATTCATGGATTGACTTTCATTTACCTGATAAAAAATATCCCGAATATCATTTTCATTCACAACTGTAACTTCTTCCATCCGAAACTGATTCAGCAGCGATGCCATAGCCGTATTTCCTACTGGAGTTCCAAGTATAACCGCAACGATCGCGGCACCTGCCACTGCTACTCCCCACTTACGCCGACGATTCATGCGAGGTCGCTTGGATCGGCGATTAGTTATCGGATTGTCATCTGTAGATTGAGGCTGGCCCATTTCTGGGTGTGGTATATCATCATCTTTCATAACATCCACTGCCAACTGCTGACTCCACACAGCCCATTTAGGACTTGCAGGCTCAGACGCTAACTTGTTTTGCAATTTGGCCCAGGCTTCATCTGTATATTGCTTATTATGATCTTGATTTAGCGGTTGTTTAGTCATTAGTAAACCCTCCTAAATAATTTGGAGCTTCGTTTATCTCGGTTTGTTAATCTGACTGAGATAGTGATTTTGCTGCATTTTGTCTTAACCTCTGGGTCGCACGGTGCAGTAATGTCCCTACTACGGGTGGTCTTAGACCAAGCTCGCCTGCTATTTCCGCATAACTGTAACCAGAGTATCTAAGCAGAAGCGCTTGTCTATCTCTGTCAGGCAGTTCGTTCAACCATTCATGAACATCCTCCTGATCCAGCTTACTGATTAAGACTTCCTCTCCTGAAGGAGGTGATTCCCCCACTTCGTATAACTGTTCTTGTTTATTTTGCAGCCGCCGTTCCCTTGCTTTTTTGTCTAGATAATCATATCCAATACGAGTAAGGACTCTATGAAGCCAGGCACCCAGCGCTGCTGGATCATCTGGGGGGTTACGATACAATCTCAGAAAAACTTCTTGTGCCAAATCATCTGCTGCCGACTCATCACGAACCAAAGCGGTCAGCTTACGTCTGACAATAGGATAATGTTCATAGAATATTGCTTTAAAAATTTCAGATTCCGGAATTTCCATCTTGTAAATCCTCCTTATCAGCTGCAGCTATAAGTAAGACGACTATCAATGCATTTTTGTATCAAGATTACGTAAAAAAAGACAGCCCCTAAATTAATAAGGAAACTGTCTTTTAGTGTTTACCTAATTCGAATGTAACGATTAAGAATCTTTTTTGATAAAATACTTCGTTCCAGCCTAAGCTCCCAGAGCTGCTCTTTCCACTGAAACTGTTGCTCTGAATGTTCATTCTCACGTAGCTTCTCAAACAGCTTCATGATCATTATGTTAATGGCATCAAATCTTGACCATAATTCTATTACACTTTCTTCTTGAATCTGAGGACTTTCCGCTGCTGCACTAAGATTCTTTAAGCGCTCAATGATGTCAGCCTGCCACTGTCCATCTTTAATCGCCTTGGCGTAATTTAAAAGATCCAAATAATCATCGACTGACATGTGTACCGACTCCTTTGCCTACTTATACCAAGTATTATACTAGGCATTATCTATAAAGCAACCCTTTATCTCTGGACACAGCAAAAAAACAGGACTGGTATAAGAACCAGCCCTGTTTAATGAATTTAACATGATCAATTTAGTTATAACAGCTTTTGAATATCATCTTTAATTTGCTCTGATTTTGGACCAAATACGATCTGCACAGCCCCTTGACCCAGTCTCATAACACCAGAAGCTCCGAGCTGTTTCAATGCGGAATCTTTAACGGCTTTTTCGTCATTAACAATCAGACGAAGGCGTGTGATACATGCATCGATATTGCGGATGTTCGATGGACCGCCGATGTTCTCAAGAATTTGAGCAGCTTTAGAAGACGATGAAGGCGTTCCATTACCTCCAGGTGGTGCTAACAGACTTTCTTCATCATCATCTTCACGTCCAGGTGTTTTTAGCTTGAACAATGAGATAATAAAGCGGAATAGTACATAATACAAGACGAAGAATCCAAGACCCACAGGAATAAGTATCCATGCATTAGTAGACAGTTTCAGGTTTACAAGATAATCGATCAAACCTGCGGAGAAACCAAAACCAAGCTTAACATCTAAAATGTACATCAAGGCCATGGAGAATCCTGTTAATAAAGCATGAACTCCGTACAAGAGTGGTGCTACGAACATAAAGGAGAACTCAAGTGGTTCAGTGATCCCTGTTAAGAAAGAAGCAATGGCAGAACCGATGAAGATGGAAGCAACCATTTTACGTTTTTCCGGTTTAGCTGTATGAATAAATGCAAGTGCTGCCCCTGGAAGCGCAAACATCATAATTGGGAAGAATCCAGTCATAAACATCCCAGCAGTTTTATCTCCAGCGAAGAAGCGGTACAAGTCACCATGCACCAGTTCACCAGCTGCATTCGTAAAATCACCAATTTGGAACCAAGCAATCGTATTAAGCACGTGGTGAAGACCGAACGGAATCAGCAAGCGGTTAGCTGTACCGAAGATGAATGCTCCAACAGCCCCCAGTGACACAACCCAGTTCCCGAAGTCACTAATAACATCTTGTATCGGACTCCAGATCATACCCACAAATACAGCAAGAACCATCATAGAAGCTGCCGTAATGATTGGGACAAAACGTTTACCTGCAAAAAATCCGAGCCAATCAGGCATTTTTATATTGTGATATCTCTTGTATAAGAATGCTGCCCAAGCACCGGCAAAAATACCACCAAGCACACCCATGTTCAATACAACATCATCATTGATGAAAGAGAACTGAAGCGGTACGATAAGCAGAATCTTGGTCAGTACCATGTAAGAAATTACTGCTGACAAAGCTGCTACGGCGTCACCGGCAAATCCAATGGCAACCCCTACCGCGAAGATTAAGGCAAGGTTACCGAAGATCGCATTCGCTCCGGCGTTTAGAAATGGCGCAAAGTATTGATTCAGGAATCCACCAATGGTCGCTCCTAGCGGAATATCTTTTTCGTAGTTAAGCAAACCAAACCCTTGAAGAATAGCTGCCGCCGGCATGGTTGCAACAGGAAGCATTAACGACTTACCTAGTTTTTGTAGAAAAGCCAACATTTAAAATCATCCTTTCGGTTCAATAGTAGTAGTGCTCTATAAACCAATTACTTTGAAGCCACGGTAAGAATCAGATCCTGTCCTGCTGTAACCTGACCATAATGTCCGCTTACTTGAGGTGGATTCTCCTCTGTGCTGGTCACGATTACAGGCGAAATTGTGTCACAACCTGCCGCGCGAATTACGTCCAGATCAAATTCGATTAGGGTTTGACCTGCTTTTACTTGATCTCCAGAGGTTATATGACTGACAAAACCGTTGCCCTTGAGGCTGACAGTATCGATTCCGATATGTAATAGCAATTGCATACCGGAGGAATGTTCCAGAATGACTGCATGACTCGATTTCACGATATGAGCAACCTTACCGTCAAAAGGCGCTTTCAAAATTCCCTCAGATGGTTTTATTGCAATTCCGTTACCCATATGACCGCCAGCAAAGGTTTCATCCGGAACCTGTGCTAGTGGAACTGACTCCCCGCTGATTGGTGCCATGATTTCGATGGTATGTTCAGTATGTTTCTCTTCTTTTTTTGATTTCCATTTGGAAAACATATGCTCCACTCCTCTTAAGATGTTAATTTGATTTCACTAAGGTCTGAAATAACCGGTGCAAATGCATGGCTAGAAAACATAGTTCTTCTTCCGGGATTTCGACTTCAAGCGACCTTTGCATTACTTTACCGAGCTTTTGAGCCAGCTTGTATTCCTCTTTGTATTCTTTCTTAATATGTTTCACAAAGGGATTATCTATTAGTGATCCTTTTAAAATACGTTCCAGCGAAAAACGCAAGTGGATCATTAATCGGATATGATTCATACTGCCATGCTCAAAAGTTATCTTTCGTTCTTGCTGAATCATGTCTAGAAGCTCATTGACAATATTAGAGGCCTTGACTAACTGACCAACCGATACATTATTAACTGCCGAATACACATGATAAGTAAGAAATCCAATCTCATCTTCGGGGATTTGTACTTGAAATTCAGCATTGATTTTCTCCGATGCCTTGTAAGCGATCTCAAATTCCTTCGGAAATGACATTTTGGTTTCTTGCAAAAACGGATTAATAATATCCATCCCGTTGCGCAGACGGTAGATGGTGAACTGTATGTGGCTCGGGAGTGCCAGATAAATCTTGTCGTTTAACTTGTCAGGAAATTGACTTTGGATATCTGCAATTATCTCATCAGTTATTTTCATAACCTTGGGATCTATGTCTTCCAGCAAAACTTGATATTGGCTCCAGGCTTCGCGATCTTCTAGACGAAACAATTTCTCAATCCGAGCATCATTTCCTTCGATCACACCAGAACCCTTCACTGCAAATCCAATACCTTTGCCAATGATGACATATTCCTTCCCGTTTTTGCTTCCCTGAACCATTACAACGTTATTCCCTATTACACGCTGTACTTGAAATTGCTCGATCTCTCGCGACAAGCTCATCACTCCTCTCCCTAATTATCGTCAAATTGGAACAAAAAAAGCCAAGAATTGTCTAATGGAAATAAAGACAATTCTTGGCTCATGCCCTTAACGGTAACACGCCACTAAAATATAAATGATCATTTATGAACATATCATAATTCATGAACTGCTAACTCGTCAATGGTAAATTTAGAAATGTCAAGCGGAGCTCCCTTTACACCAAACAACTCCTTATAAAAACTCTTCCACGCGAGGAAGCTTATCTTTAAGCTGGCGGACGTTAGTCTCAAGCCTCAGAATAACCTCTTCCAATTCTTTTGGATCAATGCCTCGGGAAACAGGTACCTGGATTACCTCTGTTTTGGTTTCTGCCTTTAATTCCCGCATTTCCAGCTGCTGCTCTTGCCATTTATCCATCAGATCAGCGATCGTCGCATAGAAACGTTCGTAATCCTTGATTACGCTGTCCAGAAATGTATCTACTTCCTCCGCATCGTAGCCACGCAGCTTCATGCTGAATTCTTTTTCATGTATGGTTAGAGCGTCTAATGTGATGCCGAGTTGACTGAACAGCTTCCGCTGTTTGTCTAACCGACGTTTCATATGTTCATCCATCTTTTGCTACCTCCAAGTATATACTGCAATCATCCGGCAGTAACCATTATAACAGGGTGAGAGCATCCTGAAAATATTACTATAGTTGCAGTTCTAATAGTTGTCCACAACAGCTTTATTCAAAATGCCTAAGCAGCGGTCAAGATCTGTCTTTACCTGCTTTTTATATAACTTTGCCTTCTCTTCTCCATCTGAAGTGAAATGGTAAAGTACGATTTCTTGAAAATCCACTTTAGGGTCATTGCCTTTCAGCTGCTTGGTACGATATAAAATCCCTTGCTGCACCAGCTCATGCAGGGCGCGATAGATTTCACTCTGTGGAGGGGAATAACCATGGGCTTTGAAATCCCGACGTAAATCCTCCAGCATTTGATATCCGTAACCGCGGTGTTGTTCTACCATTGTTATAAGATACACCTTGATAAACGCTCGTTGAGCAATCATAAACGCCATATAAACCCTCCTCATGTTGTAAATGTTGTTGGCTAATCTTTCCTTCTATTACTCTAGTATAAGCACTATTTTCCAACTTTCACAACCTGAAATTTGATAGAGGGTTCACTTATTCCGTTGTTTATAGAGATTTGGTGGTATGTAGGATGATTTATGTGGATGTGAACAGGGAGAGTGTAGTTTTTTCTGGTCTTCTATTGTGCATTTTTCATATGATGAAAGTACGGAATAAATGGCTGTACATCGTTGATTGCGTTGAATGATTCCTCGAAGAAGTAGGTCCGCATACTTCAGCACGCCCCCCCTCCCATTCTTTGTTTGGTTTGATCAGTTTTGCTCGTTCGAGCTACTGTTTTTGCTTGTTGGAGCTACTTTCGGACCCAGTTGACCCTATTTGCTGCTTTTCCCCACTTTTGCTGTGCTATCGGACCCCATGGGCGCTATTGGCATAAAAAGTAACATTAATACAGCTATTCTTGGGGAATAGCTGCACTGGAGTCCGAAACTACTCTGTAAAAGCTTAATATTTGCAAATAGCGTCTTCTGAGTCCGAATGTTTCTGCGCAAACCAAACTCTATCTGGAACCACAAACTTCAGCACAAAATAAACTCCATCTGAGCCCACATACTTCTGCACGAAACAAACTCTATCTGAATCCACATGCTTCAGCACGCTCCCCTCCCATTCAATGTTTGATTTGGTCAGTTTTGCTCGTTCGAGCTACTATCGGACTCCATTGACTCTATTCGCTGCTTTTACCCACTTTTGCTGTCCTATCGGACCCCATGGGCACTATTGGCATAAAAAGTAACATATATACAGCTAAACTAGAGGAATAGCTGCACTGGTGTCCGATACTACTCTGAAAAAGCTTAATATTTGCAAATAGCGTCTTCTGAGTCCGCAAGCTTCAATAGAACATCGATCCACAAAACGAAACGCAAAAAAGCGATCCTCCAGTTATTGAAGAATCGCATTCCAAGTAGCCTCTCCTAATCACTATTTCATAGCGTTTTTCTCCATAAATTCATCCTTCGTCAATCCAAACAACAGTAAGTCTAAATACTGTCCATTTGTATAAATTACTTTCCGGCGCACGCCTTCTTGGACACAGCCCACTTTTCTGAGCATAGCTGCTGAGGGTTCGTTACCTTCGAGCGCACATTCGTTAAACTTGTTGAGTCTTAGCTCCAAAAAAGCATACTTCAACAGGATGTTGATAGCTCTTGTCCCATACCCCTTACCTCGATGATCTCTATCCACTTGCACGCCTATACTGAACGTACCATTTTTCTCGTCTATGCTATTAAGATTTACTCCACCCACATATTCGCCATTTAGATTCTCGATCGTAAACATCAGCCGCTGTGATGAGAATTCTGCAAATGTATCTACAAATTTTTGGGATTCAGCTATGGTAGGTGGTAGTTCAACAGTACACTCTAAAAGTCGCCGCGCTGGTGTATCGAAACGGTTGATGTAATGACCTTCCCAATCCTCTTCCTGAACGGATCTTAGTCTTATTTTCTCATCCTGCCAAAAATAATGAGTGTAATCTACCTCTCTCATCTTGTACCTCCGAGTTTAATAATTTAGAGATTATGATAACACATCTACAGGATTATATTGGTATAGTATTTTTAAAATCAACTTTACGGTTTAAAAGCATAGTATTATATATTCATAAAACGCGATTCCCGAAATCATCTGAAATAGAGGTATATACTATGAATGAATATCAATTGATTAGCGATTATAAACACATCGATAAATATAAGCTTAGCTTCAATTCTTTAGCCCAATCAATCTTTGGTATTGATTTTAAACCTTGGTATGAACAAGGGGGCTGGAATGACAAATATATTTGTTATTCCTTTATCGATGAAGATCACGTCATTGCGAATGCATCTATTAATAAAATGACTATTCTCATCAACAAAAAAGAATACAACGCCATCCAAATTGGGACGGTGATGACACATCCTGATTATCGTATGCAAGGTTTATCCAGAAAATTAATAGACCACATTATCGCTAAGTACGAACATGAATACGACTTCCTCTACTTATTTGCTAATGAGCGCGCTTTGGATTTTTATCCTAAATTCGGGTTTGAACGCATGCAAGAAAGCAGCTTTTCACTTAAAGTTGCTCATCTTAGCAATCAGCCAACTACAACCTACTCTGTGCGGCCTTTATCTATAGGTAACCCCGTTGATTTTAGCATGATCAAAAATTTCGCAGTCAAAAGAACACCGGTATCCTCCGCGCTAAGTGTGATAAATAATGAACATCAGCTGCTGTTTTATTTTATTCTTCCTTTTCATGATTCCTTTTATTATATTGAAGAGGCTGACGTTATTGTGATCTTTAAACATGAGGATCATCAGCTTCATATTTTTGATATTATCAGTACAACAAGTTTTGATATCAACACAGTATTGAAAAGCATTATTTCTCCGGAAACTGAGGTTATACATTTTTATTTCACACCAGATTATCCAATCGATCAAGTTAAGGCAGAATTAATTTTCCAAAGTGAAGATACCTTATTTATACGTCCGCTATTAAAAGAACTCCCTCAACATTTCATGTTTCCTATTACCTCTCATGCCTAGTTAACGAAAAGAAAGGCTGCCACATGGCAGCCTTTCTTAATCGTGCATAGGAATATACATACTCTGTATCTCTTGTACTCCAGGGACAAATCCTAGATTTAAATAAACAGACTCCGCGTCATTACCTTCCATGACATATAACCTTAGGATCGGATACTTATCTTTCAGGAGATTAAGTCCTCTTTTCAACATCCGTGTAGCAATCCCTTTTCCTCTGTAAGCAGGTATTACACCAATACTGTAAACTGCTGCGTAATCATCTTGTAAACCCAAGAGACAATTCGCAATTAGCTGTCCCGATTTCTTATCATACACAAGCGTGGACGCTGTAAGTAATACTTCATTTGTATAATTAGGTTCTTCACTTGGGATAAAATCTTCATAAGAGAATTTCTTTCTTCTTGTTGCCTCAAGACTTCCATCAAAGCTCGCATAGTTACATTCGGCGATCTGCTCTTCAAGAATAAATCGTTTAGCGCCCATACCATTATCTTCGATCTGAGGACTTTCAATCCTTAACTCTTCGTTCCATTCGACCTCAAAATGATCTGTAGGACGGTGCATCCAACGGCATCTGAACTCATCAGGCCAAAACCCTGCCCGCGCAAATAATTGAACCTGGTCTGGCAGAACCTCGAAGGTTTTTATAGGTTTTGTGCTATCTGACCAATAAATCAAAAGCTTTTTTAATAGCTTCAGCACCACAAATGTATCGTTAAAAGGTGGAATAACAAATAAATGATATATCCGATTAGGCGACATCCTTACTCCACCTATTTTTGACTCCCCTCTATAGATCCAAAAAGCGTTTCTTTGGGCAGAATTGAACCCTTCTTCTTTAAAAAAACCATTATATTGCATATTATAATAAATGGAACAGTACAGTCCCCATTCTTCCGAGTCTGCCATACGAATAGAATAATCATTATTTAAGTCATATGAAATCTCGTATTCAGACCATGCCATTAATTGCATTTACATTTCCTCCTCGCTAGTCCTATCACCTTCTGTATTCCATAGTATCACTTCTTAAAGTAAATGTTTGGTAATAAACTGTTATATTAATCTTTTGCCGATTTAAAGCAAATGCTTTTCTTTTATTTTAGAAACGGCTTGTACCCGGTTTTTAACCTCAACGATTAGCATAGGGCTGAAAGATTCTCTCAATTGCGGTATGCAAACTTAACCAGAACCGTACAAGATGGTTATCTGCAAGTTCCAGTGACAACCATGCAACCTCATCGGAATGAGTGCGAGCCCATTCAGCCGCAAGTGTCGTTTTTCCAAATCCAGCTGAGGCGGCAATAAGCGTTACTTTAGCACGGTTTTCATCCATGAGTTTGGACATTAATCTTATGCGCTGAACATAATAAGGAGCCTGCTTTGGAATGGTGACTCGTGAGGCAATTATAGATTGTTGAGAATAAGTGAGCGCCCGTTAGTTCGGTGTAGGAGAATTCATTGGAACCTTCCTCTTTTTAAAAAATTCAATTTTTAACCATCTATTAAATACTAACATAACATTGTAGCTTTCTGACGTCCAATATCTAAAAAAAAGACCGCCAATTGGCAGTCTTTTTTCTAATATATTCTCGAGCATAACCAAAAAGCAGAACCCACTGCGAGAATGCCTGCCATAGTTACAAACAGGACATACCCTTTCTTTGTTCTAGTAACGGCGTGCTTATCATAAAACTCTGGTTTTCGAACAATTCCAAACCATAGATCAGCAATTAAATTCACGACTACTAAAGAAAAATTCTTTAATTTACTCATGTCATCTCTCCTTCTACATGTAAGGATTCATCTCTCTAACCCTTCAAGCTCTGAGCAAAACCTGACCTCCATGACGGGTAAGATGGGCTCCATCCGTAATCCATTCGAGCTTTTGTATTGGACGCCCCCCGTTCCCAGCCTTCTCTGCCCATTTGCGAAGCAGGTCCAGGAGCTCCCAAGAGTTCTGAAAAAACAGGCATCCAATCTATTCCTCGCGCAGGTTCATTGTCCACAATATTGACTGGACCAGAAGGCCAGTTCAGAGCAAGCGCCGCCGCGTTAGCTGCATCCTCCACATGAAGGAATGACGTAACTGCTTCTGTTGCTGTCAGTCTTCCATGCCGAATTTCTTCTGTCATTAATCCTGCAGAATCATACCAAGTCCCTTGGCCGTACAACATTCCGTACCGCAAAATCACATGATTAGGAATCTCAGCGACTGCTTTTTCAAGGGAGCGGATACCCTCAATGGTTCTCATCCGTGATTCAGAAGCATTAGTATCTAATGGAGTATTCTCCGTGGCAGGTCCCTCACCAGCTTCATATGCCCAAGAGATACTTTGGGCAATGATCTGTTCAACCCCGGATGCCAATGAAGCATCGACAATATTTCGTGTTCCTTCTATTCTTATCCTTGAATTATCTGCAAAATTCCGCTGACTTAGTGAAGTCAGCTGATGAATCACCACTTCAGGTTGAGCTGCGCGAATAGCCGCAAATATAGACTCACGCTCATACACATCCGCGATTACCGCTTGTGCCCCAATGCTCTCAAGGATTGTTTTGTTTTCTTCTTTATGGGTCAGACCGATAACCTCATGCCCCGCTTGAAGTAACTTAGGAAGCAATAGCCGTCCAATCACACCTGCAGCACCTGCAACAAAGATTTTCATCTATTCCCTCCTTTTTGCTGTACCGTATCTTATGGCATAGCTAGAGTTAAAGCATAATTTGAATGATTATCCATATGATACCACATATGCAAAAAAGACTGCACCTCACAGCAGGCTAAGAGGTGCAATCTTTGAGTTGAATCATTATCATAAAGTGTTTTTATCCAAAAATAGCAGCTTGTCTTTTATAAAGATCTTCCAATACCAAGCAAGCCATTGCTTCAACAACCGGCACGATTCTCGGACAGATACATGGATCATGTCTGCCCTCCGTTTTAATCTCTACTTCTTCACCATTCGTGTTTATGGTCTGTTGAGTAACAGAAATCGATGATGTAGGTTTTACACTTATTCGAAAAATAATTTCTTCTCCTGTGCTAATTCCGCCTATAATCCCACCGGAATGGTTACTAAGAAATCCATCCTTATTCATCGCGTCATTATGTTCACTTCCAAGCATAGAGGCCGCTTCGAATCCAGCTCCAAACTCTATTCCCTTTACAGCACCGATAGATAACATCGCTTTAGCTAACTCTGCATCCAATTTATCAAATACGGGTTCTCCAAGACCCGGAATAACCCCTCTAATCCGACACTCCACGATACCTCCACAGCTGTCTCCAATCGAAGCTAAGTGTTCAATTTTTTTAATCATTTCAGCTCCTGCCTTAGCATCGCAGGCGCGGACTGCATTTTGTTCAATGACATCTTCATCAAAGGTTTGGCACTTAATCCCTCCGACCTCTTGCGTGTAGGCCAGTACCTCAACTCCTCTTCTTTCAAGCAGTTTCCGAGCGATCGCTCCGCCAGCTACTCTTGCCGCTGTTTCCCTACCTGATGCCCGCCCACTGCCTCTATGATCGCGAATTCCGTATTTCTGCAAAAAAGTATAATCCGCATGGCCGGGTCTAAATGAATGCTGAATATCGTTATAGGCCTCCGGTTTCATATCTTTGTTGTACAGGACCACAAAGAGTGGAGTTCCGGTTGTTTTCCCTTCGAATACTCCTGATTGTATTTGCACAACATCATATTCCTTACGCGGTGAAGTTACTGAGGACTGGCCTGGTTTCCTTCTATCCATCTGTTTCTGGATATATGCTTCATCAATTTCAACATTAGGTGTAACTCCATCCACTATGACCCCAACCGCTGCACCATGTGACTCTCCAAAGGTAGTAATCTTAAATACTTCCCCAAATGTGTTACCTGCCATAATATTCAAACCTCCATTGCCGACTCTTTTATTATTTATCTATCCAAATTATAATAAGATTGTTGCAATTAATGAAATCACATTTTCAATAGACTGTCATAGAGGTGATCTATATCAAATTCTTTAATCTTGAATGGTATCGCATTTTTTTATATACGGCTCGTTACAAAAATCTAACAAAGGCTGCAAATGAATTGCATATTACACAGCCATCCGTAAGTTATGCCATTAAACAAATGGAGGATTCTTTAGGACTCAAATTATTTCATCGTTTATCTAAAGGTGTAGAGCTAACTGAGGAAGGACTGGCGTTATTGGAATATGTTGAGCCCTCTTTAGTCATGCTGGATTCTGCACAAAAGCATCTTCACAATCTAAAGCAGTTAAACGAAGGAGAAGTTCGGATTGGAGCGAGTGATTCCCTTATTAAAAATCTATTGCTTCCACAATTGAACGCATTCCACAAACAATATCCCGGTATACGAATTCGGCTATCACACGGAAAAACGCATGAGATCACCAAACGTTTGAAAGAAGGCGAAATAGACTGTGCGCTCGTCCATATGCCTATTGACGATCCACAATTAAATATTCAGACGCTTGCCACCCTTGAAGATTGTTTTGTAGTGGGACGAGCCTTTCAGCAACTGGCAAACCGTTCGCTTACGGCGAAAGAACTTGCAGAGTTACCTTTTATTTTATTATCCCCAGAAAGCAGTACCAGACTGTTTGTTGATTATTGGTTTGCTGGTAAGGGTTTGTCCGTTAAACCAGATATAGAGCTGGGCAGCATCGATTTACTCTCTGAATTCGCAAGACTTGGTTACGGGGTAGCGTTTATTAGCCGTTCTTTTGTAATTGAGGAGATTCAAAAAGGAGAACTTTTCGAGCTGCAATTAGATGATCCGCCTCCACCCCGGAATATAGGATTCGCAATCCATCGCGATATGAGGTTATCCGTAGCAGCTGATTCTTTCGTCCGCATGCTTCGTATCCTTGATTAAGATCGTGCACGTAGCAGCACATATGGACACTGCGGAACGGGGCATATGCTTAGCAACCATAAGGACGCTGCGGAACGGGGCGATTTCGTAGCTGCAAACCGGGGGCGTATGCTCAGTAGGATAAGGACACAGAGTCCGGGTGCGCTTACGTAGCAATATAAGGACACAGTGGAACGATGCACGTATGTATAGCAAAAGGACACAGTGATCGGGTGCGCATACATAGCAGTACAAAGACAACACGTGCGTAGCAGCATAAGGACTCTAGGGAACCCTGCATGTACGTAACAGCATTAGGACACAGCGGAACGATGCACCTCCAGCATAAGGACACAGTGATCGGGTACGCATACATAGCAGTACAATGACAGCACGTGCGTAGCAGTATAGGGACACTGCGAAATGGGGCACGTTCGGAGTTGCAATCCGATGCGAATACTCTGTAGCATAAGGACACGTGACCGGGTGCGCTTACGTAGCAATACAAGGACAGCACGTGCGTAGCAGCATAAGGACACTCCGAAACGATGCAGGTACGTAGTGGGAAAGGACACAGTGATCGGGCGTGTACGTAGCAGTACAAAGACAGCACGTGGCGTAGCAGCATAGGGACACTCCGAAACGATGCAGGTACGTATTAGCAAAGGACACAGGGGACCTTAAACGCAATATTATTCAATATTTGGAGCCCTATCGGACCCCATTGCAGCTATTGGCAAAAAAAACAGCAAATAAGAGCCTCATTCTATAGAATAGCGTCCATGGAGTCCGAAATCCTGCTGCAAAGGCTAAAAATTAGCCAATAGCGTCCTCTGGGTCCCTATGCCTCAAAAGTGGATGAGTTATGGGTGATTCCATGAGACGCGATGGACTAAAAACGCAAAGGAGCGATTCTCCATTAATCGGAGAATCGCTCCTTGTAACCTTTTACCGCTTTTAAAGCAGGTTATTATAATGATTATATTTTATCGCGGTTGTAGACTTCAGCCGTCCGATCCGCTCTGTTAGCCATCGAATTTCCTAATCTAGTGTCTTCGTTATAGACGCCTTCGTAACGCTGAGTATTCAGCGAACGGTTGCCGCGGAACACATCATGCGCTTGATAGCCGCGTCCATTATCATCGACTAGTACAAGGATTTTGCCGCTTTCCACATACCCTTCGTACTCTTTAGCCTCATCCTCAGGAATACCGAGTCCGATCAAGCCACCTACTAATCCACCTGCGCCTGCACCAACTGCTGCACCTGTAAGGGTAGCAACTATAGGCCCTGCCGCCAGGATCGGTCCAATCCCCGGAATCGCCAATGCTCCGATCCCTGCTAATAGTCCGGCAACGCCGCCAACTACACCACCTGTAGCAGCGCCTGTTGCTACTCCTTCTGGAGCTTTTGTGCCTGTATCCTCTGAGATGTTTCTAAGCTCATCACGATCACGTGTGATTACTGATATTTCATCATTACTAAATCCTTGATTGTGAAGTCCTTCAATTGCTCTGGTTGCTTCTTGTTCTGTGTCGAAAATACCTACGATTTTTTTAGTCACTTGAAGCCCTCCTTAGTAATTGTCTTCGCTAGTAATTACCCTTTAAACGGGAGACCAAACATCTAAGGAAAAATTTCAAGAGCATATGTACCATAAATTATTTTACGGGACGTGTACGATTAGTCGGAATAGCCTGTAATGGGTCATCTGGCCAATAGTGCTTCGGGTACCGTCCTTTCAGATCTTTTTTGACCTCAAAATAGGTCCCCCGCCAAAAACTTGCTAGATCAGAGGTTACCTGCACAGGCCGTCTAGCTGGTGACAAAAGATGCAGCAATACCGGCACCTTTCCCCCTCCAATTCGAGGTGTGTCCAGCTGTCCAAACATCTCTTGCAATCTTACTGCCAATACCGGGGCAGCAGAATTAGTATAATCTACGGGCACACGCGAGCCACTGGGAACAGATATATGTGTAGGTGCTTCCTTTTCCAGCATCTGTCGCTGATTCCAGTCCAACATCCCCTCAAGCGCCCGTGCTAACGGTACACGCTGAAGGTCACGGAGGTTCCTCATACCTTGCAGATATGGCAAAAGCCATTCCTCCAACGTAGCAATTAAAGCAACATCTGATACATCCGGCCAATCTGAACGTAAGGCATGCATAAACATCAAACGTTCGCGAAGCTGTAAGGTTCCCTTCTCCCACGGTAGAGTTTCAATGCCATCTGTAGCGATGACACTTAACAGTACGTTTGCCGTTTCTTCCGCGGAGGGTCTTTCATGTGAAGTTTCTTTTAAGACCAACGCGCCGAGCATTGTGCGACGACGTTTCTTCACACTCCCACTTTCTTTATCCCAATACACATCCGCTTCTTCTGTGATGCGGTCTGCATGATAGGTAAGCAGTTGTCTTTCTTCTATCTCAGCTGCCAGCATAATTGCGCCCTGTGTAGCGCGATCATCGATCGAAGCAGCTACGATATAAGGTGACCGGGCCAGCGGTTGTCCTTCCCGCATGGCCGCCCCCCGACCGGAGGAGAGCAGAAACGCGCCATCGCCGCGTTTCTGCCCGATCCGGTCGGGATAGGCGAACGACAGAAGCAGCCCGCAGCGGCTGATGTCGTTCACGTTCTCGCCCGGCGCGGCTTGCAGCTGCGCCAGGAAAAGGCGGCTCTCGCGCTGCACAGCGCGCAGAGCCGCCGGGTCCGCTCCGCCGCTATCAGCGGAGCGCTCGAACCGGAGCAGCGCCTCAACGCGGAGCGTGAGGTCGCAACCTAGGGCCGCGGGACCCTTGAAAAGGTCCCGCTCTTGCAGCAGCGCCGCCAGCCGGCAGGCGAGCGGTGCTGCGCCAAGCTCTGCCGCGCGCAGCAGCATATGCGCGGCTCGCGGGTGCGCGCCAAGCGCGGCCATGCTGTGGCCGTGCGGCGTAATGGCGCCGCCGGCGTCCAGCGCGCCGAGCTGGCGCAGCAGCGCGGTGCCCTGCGCATAAGGCGCAGCGGGCGGCGCGTCAAGCCAAGATAGCGCGGCAGGATCGCGCACGCCCCACAGCGCCAGCTCCAAAGCAAGCTGCGCAAGGTCCGTCTGCATAATCTCCGGCACATTGTCATCCGGAAGTCGATTATGCTCCTCCTGACTCCACAGCCTGTAGCACACGCCTGGGGCTGTCCGTCCGGCACGTCCCCGCCGTTGATCCGCGGAGGCTTTTGATACCGGGACCGTCGTAAGACTCGGCATTCCTGTGCGTGGTGAGAATACCTGTGTACGGCGTTGCCCTGTATCAATCACCGTTCGCACGCCTTCAATCGTTAGACTTGTCTCAGCTATAGAAGTCGCAAGCACTACTTTTCGTTCACCTTGAACAGATGCAGCCACGGCTGCATCTTGGATATTTTGTGGCAGCTGACCATATAAAGGGCGAATAATTGCCGGAACTGGCAAGCTCCCATTTTCCAACTCACTTTGAGTTCTGCGTATTTCTCTTTCCCCCGGTAAAAAGACGAGAATATCTCCGGGTTGTTCAGCAAGCGCATGTCTCACAGCAGCTGCAGCAGTTTTTTCCAGTGGAAGATTCCCAGTAGTTGGCACATAGATTGTTTCTACAGGATAGGTTCTGCCCGGACAATTTACTACAGGCGCATCCCCTAGTAAAGCAGACACCCGCTCACTGTCCAAGGTAGCTGACATGATAAGAATCCTTAGATCCTCCCGCAACACAGCCTGTGCTTCCAGTGCAAGGGCAAGTCCCAAATCCGCATGAAGACTGCGCTCATGGAACTCATCAAAAATAACTAAACCCACATCACCCAAAGAAGGATCGCTTTGCAGCATTCTCGTTAATACTCCTTCAGTGACTACAACAATCCGCGTATTTTTGCCTACTTTAGTGTCATTCCGCATCCGATAACCTACCGTCTGTCCAACACTTTCTCCAAGGCAGGATGCCATGTAAGTGGCGGCAGATCTAGCAGCAAGCCTTCTAGGCTCTAACATTAAAATGCTTTTACCCGCCATCCAGGGTTCGTCCAAAAACGCCGGAGGCGTTCCAGTTGTTTTGCCTGCACCCGGTTCAGCGATAAGTACTGCTGCCTGCGCAGTGTTAAGTATGTTTTTCAGGTCAGGAAGCACCTGTATAATCGGAAGCTGTTTCATTCTATCTCTCCATCGTCTATAATCATATGTTATAATTTTCCTAGAAGTTATCTTAGATCATCTTCATCATGTGTGAAAAAACCTTAAAGATCAAGACTTACCATTCATACCCTCTATAATATTAATAAGGAGACTTACTATGATATTCGTAACAAAAGCTACAATTTCAGATCTACCCATGCTAACCAAAGTAGACAGCAAGATCATTGGCAATGAAAGCCGCAAATCGAAGATTGAAAAATATATCAATCATGAGCAGTGTTACGTAGCATCGCATAATGGAACGCTTGTAGGATTTGCTTGCTACGATACCACCTTTTTCGAATGTTGTTTTATTCAGCTGGTCATTGTGGATCCTGAGTTCAGACGCCTAGGCATAGCCAAAACACTCCTTAGCTACATCGAGGAACAATGCCCAACCCCCAAGCTTTTCACCTCCACCAATGAATCCAATACGATCATGCAGCAACTATGTCTTTCTCAAGGGTTTGTTAAAAGCGGAGTCATTGAGAATTTAGATGATGGCGACCCGGAATGGGTTTATTTCAAACAAATTAGATGAGCATACATGATTAGTTACACACAACAAGCAAAAAGGCAGCTCTTCTGTCTAAAACGACCAAGAGATGCCTTTTTATTTTACACTATTTATTCTGATGTCCAAATGACCGTAGGTATTTAGGCAGTAACCTAACCAGCATTAATCCTCTTCCTTTATCATCTGTCCGTGTATTTGAGCACTGTATTGCATAAAAGCAGGGTTACTATCCAAGCCGCGTTCACGCAATAACTCCTGTAGACGCAGTCTTTTCATAGACAGTTTTGACCGCAGAGCCTTGCCCTCACTGGTTTCTGCACCTCCGCTATTATGACACGCCGCTAGCAATCCTTCCAACGTAACACATTCAGCTCGCAGAGAGATTTCCTCAGGCACAAGTCCGGAGTTCTTCATGATTTTAAAAGACATCCGTAATTCTTCTGGCACACCTGATAAATCCTCAAGCTCCAGCGGCTTGCCATGCCCAGGTAAATCTCGAAATTCCCCGTTACGCATAGACTCCTGAATCCGCTGCTCAGCTAACCAAGACATCATCCCCATATACGCAGCCTCCTTCACCAATGCCACACTATTATCAACCCTGCCTAATCAAAAGTATATTTTACGGAATTGCGTTAATTTTAGCATAAAAGACTTAGGATTTGCATCAAGCTACCGGGATGCTTTCTCAGATTTTGCCTATACGTTAACTATAGGTGTGGCGAGCTATTCACTCAAATGCTCCTTGCCCCTCGTCGCACAGTTGAGCAGCTCGGACTCTGTAACTATCGTATGCTAAGTATATTCTAAGTCCATAACCGTAACGTTAGAGCACACTCGCCTCAGGGAAACGTTCGGACTCAGATGACCTTATTTCACAAATTCAGTCCATTTCGCTGTACTATCGGACCTAGTTGCAGCTATTCGCTCATATGTGCCCTACTTTTAATCAAAATCACAGCGATAAGAGCTATGCAGTCCGATACTGCTAATAAACACACGAAAAACACCAAATAGCTGCAATACAGTCCGCAACGTCAGCGCAAACTCTCCTCTACAAATCGATCGGACTCAGCAGCTCTTGCTCGTATACTACATCCTTTACGCCTTCGTTACATCCTCGTCGCAGCGTTCGGACCCAGTAGCCCTTATTTTGCAAATTCATGCTTTTTTGCTCTGCTATCGGACTCAGATTCAGCTATTCGCTCAAACACACCCTACTTTTGTTCAAAATCGCAACGATAAGAGCTATGCAGTCCGATACTGCTAATAAACACACGAAATACACCAAATAGCTGCAATACAGTCCCATTCATTAGCACACACTCGCCACCGTGAATCGTTCGGACTCAGATGACCTTATTTCACAAATTCAGTCCATTTCGCTGTACTATCGGACCTAGTTGCAGCTATTCGCTCATATGTGCCCTACTTTTAATCAAAATCACAGCGATAAGAGCTATGCAGTCCGATACTGCTAATAAACACACGAAAAACACCAAATAGCTGCAATACAGTCCGATACATTAGCGCACACTCGCCACCGTAAAACGTTCGGACCCTGGAGCTTTTGCTCGTATACTACATCCTTTGTTATACATTCATTACATCTTCGTCTCCATTGATCGTTCGGACCCAGAAGCCCTTATTTCGCAAATTCATGCCTTTTTGCTCTACTTTCGGACTCAGATGCAACTATTCGCTCAAACACACCCTACTTTTGTTCAAAGTCGCGGCGATAAGAGCTATACAGTCCGATACGTTCAAAAAACACACCACAAACGCCAAATAGCTGCAATACAGTCCGCAACGCCGATGCATCCTCGCCACCGAAAATGCTACTGTTTACTTCCGCCCTTCAACACACACTTACCCCAGTCTTCACTCACTTTTCACCCTCATCACTCACTTATGTCCGCCAACACTTCTTCGCGCCGTACGTAAATCAGTTTCGTGACCGTATTTCTTCCACTATACTATCGCCCTCGATACCCTATAAGTTAGTCTTCAGCCCCATCGTGCAATTAACACAGGCGATTGCTATACTCTTTCTAATGAGCCTCAACTCAATAAAAAAAGGACTACCGCAGTAGTCCAAAGGAGAAATATAAATGTTAGCTAACATCCAAAAAGAAGATCAACATTATGTCGCTCGTTTCGAACGCCAGTTAAAGCATTCCGCAACTGAGATTTGGTCCTATTTGACCGAAAATGAGAAGCTTGCCTTATGGTTCTCTGAATTAAAAATCGAGGACCTGCGTGAAGGCGGACTTATAAAGTTTGATATGCAAAACGGAACGTTTTTGGATATGGAAATTACCGCGCTACAGCATCAATCTATTTTTGAGTTTACATGGGCTGAGGATCTTGTTCGTTTTGAGTTATACCCTAATTCAGAAGGCTGTTTACTCATCTTGAACGAAACACTACAAACGCTTACCCCGCATACACCACGTGATCTCGCTGGCTGGCATGTTTGTCTAGAAGTGATCCAGCATCTTTTGGAAGGCACGACGCTGGAGTCACGGAAAGACGAATGGAATAAATGGTACGAGCAATACCGGGAAGCGATCTCGAAATTAGGATAACAAGGACTCCGCGCCGTCAATCACGATTTGCGCACCTGTAATATGGATAGATTCATCCGAAGCCAGAAAAGCAACGAGATCAGCGACATTATCCGGCTTGCCCGGTCCATCTGCCAAGGGTTGCGCTCCATCAGGGAATTCAATCGGAATGACGATTGCTTCAACATCCTCGCTCATTTCAGTGGTTTCATCTATATTCGTAGCAATAGCCCCAGGGCAGATCACATTCACACGAATCTTAAACTTAGCAAGCTCGAGAGCTGCCATTTTGGCAAAAGCCACCTGTCCAGCTTTGGTAGTGCTATAAGTAGACCACCCAAAGCTGGCAAATCTAGTGTTCCCATTAATGGAACTAGTAATAATAATACTGCCCTTCCCTTTATCTTTCAGATGAGGAATAGTATATTTTAGAGTCAAAAAAGTCCCCGTCAAGTTCACCGACATCGTACGCTCCCAGTCGCTCAAGCTTAGTTCTTCTATCGGACCCACAGCGCCATTAATTCCCGCGTTAGCGAATACTACATCCACGCCTCCGAATTGTTCCACCGTACAACGTACGGCTTCCTCCATCTTTTTCTCATCCGAAGTATCTACCTCTATGGCCAGCGCGCAATCTTTTCGAAGCTTATTAAGCTTTTCTGCCAAGGAAGAGGTTCTTTCAAGATTTAAATCAAACAATGCTACATTTGCACCTTCCCGCGCCAGCTTAATAGCGGTAGCACGGCCAATTCCCGAGCCCGCTCCGGTTATAATCGCTGTTTTTCCAATAAATCTTTGTTTCTTAGATATGTTTGGGCTCATATGTAATCTCTCCTCTAATGTCTGTAAGATAAGTACTATGGATCAAGATTACCCAAATAAACCTGTAATGGAATCATCTCGTTCATAAATCTTCATAATTTAAGCACGCCGCACAAAAAAATCTCCCCATTCAATAAGATGAGCGGAGAGTTTGTTTCGAATATTTTGATTTTTTTGATTGTTTCGATGTTCGATGTTCGATGTTTCGATTATTTCAATTCAATTGTCCAGCTTGCGTACGTCCACTTTTACAGTCAGTGTGCCTGCTCCGCCGCGATATACCCCTTTTACAGGTACTATATCTTTATAATCCCGTCCATGACCCAGCTTGATATAACGCCAGTTCACTTCAACATTATTCGTCGGATCAAAACCAAGCCAGCCCGTACCCGGAATATGGGTCTCCACCCAAGCATGTGAAGCCTGCTCGAAATTGGCATTGCTGCTCTGTAGATCACCGACAAAATGATATCCACTAACATATCTGGAAGGCAGACCCACACTGCGGCAGACAGCGATCATAAGATGAGCATAATCCTGACAGACACCCCGCTTGAGCTTCAGGGCTTTTTTTACCGTTGTATTTACGCTTGTTGCCTCAGGATCATAGGTGAACTGTTCATAAATCGTCGAAGATAACCTCAGAATCCATTGATACATATCTTCAGCTTCACTAAAAGGGTACTGTGAGGCGAACTCTACCAATTCAGGAGTCACCTCGGTATAACGGGTCGGCAAAATAAACTCAATGTACCGGTTCTGAAACTTCTCATCATTTAGCAGTTTAACTTGCTCTTCAAGGCTGGTTCGCGGAAGATCGGTACCTTGAGATTTATCCAATGTTACTACAGTAGCTTTCGTATGGATTACCATTTCCGTATGTGGCTTATTAACTGAATAGGCATGCACCCGATTACCAAAGAAATCCTCATACGTTAATAGATTAGCTGCCGGATATACTTCAACCTCGTGGTGATAACAGGATTGCCGATAGTTGGTGCGAGGGGTGAGTCTGATTTCATTGACACTGTCCGTAACTGGCTCTGGATAACTGTATGTGGTGGTGTGATTGATTTGAATCTTCATACAGATACTCCTTCTCGCCGAAAAAAGGCGCCCTCCATCGTTTTGCCCAGTCTCTGGCAAGATATTACGAGTGATTGCAGTACATCTTCCACCAGCTCACCGGACATTTCTTCTTTTTCCATATAATCCAGCTCTGCCTTCAGCTTTCCTGCTTGACGGATGACCTTCTCATGACCTGAGCCTTTTTCTGAGGAATCCAGTTCAAGTCTAGCTAAATGTTCTTCCAGCTGGTGAAAAGAAAAGCGGATCGAACGTGGAAATTTGGGATTCGCGATCAAAAAATCTAAAATGCTCTCCGGTGACATGGCATCTGCATAATAACGGCGAAACGCCTGATACCCACTTACGGATTTCAGCACAGCCTGTAACTGAATATAGATTGCATTAAGCTCTTTGAAACGGCAAGAGGCTATAACTGCCTGCAAAATACGCGTCGTATTCTCGGCCCGTTCCAAAAAACGGCCGCTCTCTATAAAGTGCCATTCATTCCCTCTAAGCATTACGGATTGTTCTGCTCCTAGAAACATAGCTGCACGTTCCTTCACCTGCTGGTAGAAATGATGTGGACCACTCATAATATCAGCAACTGACCGCTCACCAAGCCATAGATTAAAGCTGTTGACGACATCCCATAGCTCACTTGGAAGATGCTGACGCAGTGTGCGAAGATTATTTCTGGCATGATGTACGCAAGAGAATAATGAATTCGAATTGCCTAAATCAAGTGTAATAAAGGATAACACGTCCTGTTCAGAAAAGGTTTCGAACTGCTGTAAATATTCACTTCGAACCCCTAATGCATCGATAAGCCTCGACCATTTATGTCCTTCTTCCTGAAAATCCTCTTCCTGCTGGATATGATAATGTACATTGATTAGCCGCGCATGATTCTCTGCCCTTTCAATATATCGGCCGATCCAGAATAAAGCCTCCGCATTTCGATTCAGCATCTTTAGCCACTCCTTTATCCTCCAAATTGATGCTGCATATTTTTGATTCACAATCAAGGCTTACAAGATAATAGATCACGCCATAACCCAAGTATCCTTTACGCCACCACCTTGCGAGGAATTCACAACCAATGAACCTTCTTTCATAGCCACTCGGGTTAATCCGCCAGGTATGACATGCGGCTTCCGGTCTGCACCCATTAATACAAAAGCCCGAAGGTCGATATGCCGGGGTGCCATAGTGCCTCCCGACAATACAGGTGCTCTAGACAAGGACATAATTGGCTGTGCCACATAACGATCTGGATCAGCAATAATTTTCATTCGGAACTCGGCTAATTCTTCTTTGGTTGCCTCGCTTCCGATCAACATCCCATATCCACCGGATAATGAGGTTTCCTTAACAACCATTTCGGATAGGTTCTCAAGAACATACAGGCGTTCATCGGGTCTGGACAACAAATACGTCGGCACATTGCCAAGGATCGGCTCTTCATTCAGATAATAACGAATCATATCCGGTACATAGACATACATCGCTTTATCATCTGCAACACCGGTTCCCGGAGCATTAGCAATCGCTATGTTGCCTGCCCTATAAGCATTCATAAGTCCTGCTACACCCAGTAAAGAATCAGGTTGAAAGGCTAGCGGGTCAATGTAATCATCGTCCAACCGACGATACAGCACATCCACTCTACGTAGTCCGTTCATTTCTTTCAGATATATTTTGTGATCCTTTGTTACCAAATCTCGTCCTTCGACCAAATGTATACCCATCTGCTGTGCCAAAAAAGCATGTTCATAATATGCAGAATTGTATTCTCCAGGCGTTAGGAGTGCTATAACCGGATCTGACCTCCTTGATGGAGATAGACTACGAAGCACGGATAAGAAGCGATTTAAGCTATGATCTACATCTCGGATGGAGCTGGCAAAGGACAATTCAGGAAACAATTGATTCATAAGTGTTCTGCCTTTAAAAAGATAGGAAAAGCCGGAGGGTGTTCGCAGGTTGTCTTCAAGTACATAATAATGCCCATCGTGATGGCGGATCAGATCGATTCCTGAGGTGGTGATGTAAGCTCCACCGGGCACGCGCAGACCTGACATTTCTGGCCGGAAGTAACAGTTGGAAATAATCATACGCCTAGGGACGATGCCATCTTTAACAATGTATTGCTCATGGTAGATGTCATGAATGAACAAATTCAAAGCTGTGATACGCTGAATTATTCCAGCTTCTAGCCTCTCCCACTCATTCTTAGGGATTATACGTGGAATCATATCGAAGGGGATCGTTCGCTCCATAGGATGATCTTGAGCCGGATTGTAAAGCGTAAAGGTAATTCCTTCTTCCATCATCCTACGCTGCATTAAATTTTGCTTCCCTTGCAGCTCTTCGGAGCTCATTCCGGAAAACATGCGGTTCACATGTCTGTAGTGCGGCCGGACATTCCTCTTATCAGCATACATTTCATCGAAAAAATGCTGTAATGGATACGGAGACAGACCTGGCAGAGGATCTAATTTGGACATGAGCCCGACTCCTTTCGATAGATGTAATCTTTGTTAACAACTTATACTTTCATTTCAGAAAACATCCATGAAAATATTGGTTTATATTCTCATAATACGTAAATCTACTTGTTCATGTCAACATATATAACAGAGAAATGTGATTCCAGAGGTATTTGTATTTTTTGGAATCGCTTCCTTTCTCTCTTATATAGGTTGCCGGAGATGAAATGTACATTCATCATTGAATTGTATGCAGGAAGTGTGACAAGCATTACTATTATGAATTTTTCATATAATGTATTTTTTATATAGTTGCCTGCGGATGTGGATTCATTGAGTATGGTATAATTTGTTGCGATGGGAGAGTGACCTATGGAGCACAAATATACTATGTCAATTGAGCAGGAAGAGCTTAGGCGGAATCACATTTATCTGTTATTTGGTCTATCGGAAGCGGGGTCAATGAAGGTAGCCCTTAGTCATTTGGGTTATCGCCATTTAATACGAGTACTTTCATTTAATGAGACATTCTCTGCTGGACCGTTGCGTGAATTACATAATAATGAAGGCTATCATACCCGTGAGTTATGGTTTCAGGAACGATTTCCGGATCATGGTTATCATCTCAATCCCCAGCACAAACTGGAAGCCGTGATACAGACCTTAAAAGAAATTCCCGAGGACAAAAAAATCACTATTTGGTGCGGAGACAACTCCCATGATCAGACAGGTTTACGATTTGCGCTTTCTATTCTTAATGAGAGGACGCAACCTATTCATGTTATTGATCCCGTCAAGGCTTATAGGGAGATTGCCGCTCCATTTGAAATCGGATTATATCCCAGAGCACTTAGTCAGCTCCCAAACGAAGCTGTGCATAAAATTATAAAAATCACCGAAAACACATCCCCTGTCACCTCCGCTCAAAGAAAACAGTATGAACTAGAGTGGCAAAAAATCAGCAACACCGAGGATATGCTTAGAGTTTGGGTTGATGGCCAGCTTATGAATGTTCCCGAGAGTTACTATGACGAAGAAATTCTTTCTTTAATTCTGCAACTTCAACAGTATGAGGATCGAGATGGCTACGTAAATGCAGGTCTGATTGTAGGCACAATTATAGGGCAATGGAATTTGTATATCAGTACCTCATTCATAGAATATCGCTTCTGGAGGCTAGTTAGTGAGGGAAAGCTGTTATTTAAAGGGATCCCTTACGCGATGCATTTATACTTTCTAAGAGTCGCTTAGCAGTTGCTACAAAATGACGGACAAACCCTTTATAAAAAAGAAAAGGAATGCCCTCCTAAACTAAATATAGCTTCGAGGGCATTCCTTGTAAATATGACTTCTTTATGATTATATTGTGCTGTTGATTACACTTGCTCTTCCGATTCTTCTGACTCTTCTTCCTCGGCAATTAATCCAGCAAAAAGAGCATGTACGAACTGCTGCGAATCAAATGGCTGCAGGTCTTCCATTTTTTCTCCAAGACCTACAAACTTCACCGGCAAATTCATTTCCTGACGAATCGCTACAACGATTCCGCCTTTAGCCGTACCGTCCAGCTTCGTCAAGACCAAGCCAGTGACGCCACTCTTTTCACCAAATAACTTGGCTTGTGTAAGTGCATTTTGACCTGTCGTAGCATCTAGCACCATCAGTACCTCATGTGGAGCACTTGGGATTTCTCTTTGAATAACGCGGAAGATTTTGTTGAGCTCTTCCATCAGATTGCTTTTATTCTGCAGTCTGCCAGCAGTATCGCAGATTAAGATATCCACATTGCGCTGTTTAGCCGCTTGCACCGCATCGTACATTACAGCCGCCGGGTCAGAGCCTGCTTGTTGTTTAATGACATCTACGCCTGCGCGTTGGCCCCAAACCTCAAGCTGCTCAATCGCTCCGGCACGGAACGTATCCCCTGCAGCCAAAAGAACTTTTTTACCTTCTTGTTTGTAACGATGAGCCAGCTTGCCGATGGTAGTCGTCTTGCCCACGCCATTAACCCCAACGAACAAAATAACTGTAATTCCATTCGGATTTTCCTTCAGGCTGTTATCATCATCTCCGCGCAGCAGCTCCATAAGCTTACGGGACAAAATCGGCTTCAGCTCGGCAGCATCTTCAATCCGATTTTGCTTCACTTCGGCACGCAAATCCTCGACAAGGGTCATAACAGTGTTTACACCCACGTCTGCACCAATTAAAATCTCTTCCAGCTCTTCGTAGAACTCTTCATCTATCTTTTTGCGGCGGATGATAAGGTCGGAGACCTTCTCTACAAAACCTTTACGGGTTTTCTCTAATCCGTCGCGGAATTGTTTCGTTACACTCTCCGTTTTGCCGGAAATGCTTTCTTTTAATTTTCTAAAAAAGCTCATTTGGTTCCTCCTAAAAGTTTCTCTTCTTTGATGAATTTAAGCAATCTCAGCTTCTTCATCCTCTAAACGTACTGAGACGAGCTTGGAGACGCCGCCCTCTTCCATCGTTACTCCGTATAACACGTCCGCCTCTTCCATCGTTCCTTTGCGGTGGGTAACGACGATGAACTGAGTTTGTTCAGAGAACTCGCGTAAGTACTGTGCAAAACGAACAACGTTTGCTTCGTCGAGTGCAGCCTCAACCTCATCCAATACGCAGAACGGAACTGGCTTCACTTGCAGGATAGCAAACAATAACGCCATCGCAGTTAGAGCGCGTTCGCCGCCGGATAAGAGCTGCAGATTTTGCAATTTTTTACCCGGTGGTTGGGCTACGATATCTATACCTGTTTCCAGCATATGTTCCGGATCCAGCAGCATAAGATCAGCTCGCCCGCCTCCGAACAGCTTTGAGAACACGGTCCCGAACTGTTTACGGATCGCATCAAAGGTCTGTTTGAAACGCTTGGACATTTCATCTTCCATCTCACGGATTACCTGATACAGAGTAGTCTTAGCTTCGACTAGATCATCTTTTTGTCCACTGAGGAACGTATACCGTTCATGGACCCGCTGATATTCTTCGATCGCCCCTAAGTTAACCTCACCTAGCGCAGAAATACTGCGTTTCAAACGTTGTACATCGGCTTGTGCGGCAGGTACATCTTCAGGCACCGGATATCTCTGTTTCGCTAATTCATAACTTAGCTCGTAGTCATCACTCAGCTTGCGTAGAATATTATCCAGCTCCACATCGAGTCGACCAACAGAAACTTCAGTGGCACGCAGCTTGTCCTCCACTACTTTAAGGGCCTGACGTTGGTCTTTAGTTTTGCCTTCCTCAAGTTCCAGCTTACGGGTTAACGCTGTACGCTCAGCCCGGGCAAAATCCAAAGTTCCAGTCGTCTCTTCCTTCTTCAACCGGTAACTGTTCAAATCTTCCTTCTGCTTCACAGCTTCCAAAGCATTGTTAGCCAGATCTTGTTCTATCGTATGTAACAGATTTCGATTCTGGCGCAGCTCCTTGTCCTGTGAACCCACATCTTGTCTAAGGCGACGTAACTGCTCCTCCAGGGAGAATATCTCCTGATCAAGCTTGCCTTCCGAGACTTTCATACTGGTCAACTTGCCTTGCAGCTCTTCCTTAGCTGATTCATTCGCTTTACGCGCAGATTCAGCGTTACGGATACCCTCATGGGCTTCCTTTTCTTCCTTTTCAAGGCGTTCAAGCTCAGCAGTGGCTTGTTTCCGCGTCTCTTCAAGCGCACGTACTTCACTCTCAAAGCCGCTGCGTTCCGCACCTGTGCTCTCCACTTGCTCCTGCACATGCCGAAGCTCATGCTCGAGCTGCTTCAAATCACCGGAGACTCTTTGCTCTTCCAGTCTCTTCTCGTCACCATCACGGCGCAGGTCCTCCAGCTTCACGCTAGCGTTCTCCTGCTCCTCACGAAGTCTGGCAATGCCTTGCTTCAGCTTCACTATTTGACGTTCGCTTTCTTCAATTTCACTGCTTAATTGATCCAGCTGACGTTTGCGGCTAAGCAAGCTATTGTTCTTCTTATGCTGGCTACCCCCGGTCATCGAACCGCCGGCATTAACTACATCGCCTTCCAGTGTAACTACCCGATAACGATATTGGCATCTAGCGGCAATGCGGTTCGCTTGCTCCAAGCTCTCCGCAATAACCACATTGCCGAGCAAACTGCCGATAATGCTAGTATATTTATCATCGTAACCAACGAGTTCGGAACCAATTCCAACAAATCCGTCAGCATCACCCACCATACCACGGTCACTGCCAGAAATCTGGCGCGGCCGGATAACATCTAGCGGAAGAAAGGTAGCTCGTCCCAGCTGACGCTGCTTTAGAAATGATATCGCTTGGCGGGACACAGTCTCATTATCCATGACCACATGCTGAAGTGATGCACCTAGAGCAGTCTCAATCGCCATTTCCAGCTTCTCCGGAACGGAGATCAGCTCTGCAACCGCACCATGCACTCCGTTGAGCTGTCCTTTGCGGGCGCCCTTGAGCACTTCTTTAACCCCAAGCATGAAGCCATCGAAATCATCCTGCATCTCTTTCATGGTCTCATGACGAGAGACTTGCGCTTCCCGCTTCTGTTCCCACTTCCGAAGACCGGACTGTGTTTCTTCAATCAGCTTCTGACGTTTACTGAGCTGTTCACTTTCAGTGATGTAAGCCCCGCGAAGATTGCTAAGCTCCTTCCCTAGCTGGGCAATCTTGTCCTTCAGCCCTTTCTGGTTGGCAGACAACTCTTCATGCCGGGCTGTCCATTTGCCGCTTTCTTCTTCACTGCGGCTCATACGACGTTCCAGATTCTCCTTCTGTTGATCCGCGTAACGAATTTCGTTACGTGCATTCGCCATAAGGTTCATTAACTCCAAAAGAGCACTTTTGAGCTTTTCTTCCTGGCTCTGGCTAATCCCGTCTGCCACACCTTCAAGCCTTGTCTCTTCATCTTCGATCTGTTTCCGAAGATCCACAAGCTTAAGCCGCGATTGTTCAAGCTTAAGCTCCAGATCCACGACTTCACGCTGACGATCTGCAGAACGCTCGCCAACCGAACCTAACGTGAGCATTAACTGCTCACGATTGCTTTCCAGATTTCGCTTGCGTTCCCTCAGCACTTCACCGTAACCTTCGCTCTTCTCAAATGCTTCGCTATAACGCAGCAATTGCTCTTGCTGCTTCTCGATCTGTGCTTCGAGTGTGCGCAGTTCAGAGCGTCCGCTCTCCAGCTTGGCATCATGAGCCGAAACAACGGTAGACAGCTCCAGCTGCTCGTCCTTCAACGTTTCAAGCTTTGCGTTACCTTCCTGCCAAGCGGTATGAATGCCTTCAATCTGGTGTACGTATACTGAAATTTCCTGATGTTTTAATTGTTCGCGAAGTTCCTTAAAGCGGATAGCTTTCTCGGACTGATCCTTAAGTGGCCCAATCTGATCCTCAAGCTCACTGATCAAATCATGAATACGAAGCAGGTTCTGCTCGGTATCATCCAGCTTTCGACTTGCGTCTTTCTTGCGCGATTTATATTTTACAATACCTGATGCTTCTTCAAAGATGCCTCGCCGATCTTCGGAACGAGTACTTAGAATTTCTTCAATCCTACCCTGCCCGATAATCGAATAGGCTTCACGTCCGATACCGGTATCCATAAACAGCTCTGTGATATCCTTCAGACGGCAGGATTGCTTATTAATTAAATATTCACTATCTCCACTGCGATGAACTCTCCGAGTCACTGTAACTTCGCTAAAATCCAGCGGAAGTGTGTGATCTTCATTATCAAGCGTAAGTGATACTTCGCCATAATTCACGGCTTTACGCGCATCACTTCCAGCAAAAATGATATCCTCCATCTTGCCGCCACGCAGTGATTTAGCACTCTGTTCGCCGAGTACCCAGCGTATGCCGTCAGAAATATTGCTTTTGCCGCTTCCGTTCGGGCCAACTACAGCCGTTATACCGCGCACAAACTCCATTTCTGTTTTGTCGGCAAATGATTTAAAACCAGCTAATTCTATCCGTTTCAAAAACATACTTGCCAATCACCTCTGACCCATTATACCATAGCGTTTGTACCCTAAAAAACCATTAAGATGCAGCTTATTCTATCCTTCAAGCATAAACGCTTTCGCTTAACTTCCCTATAAGGACGGCAAGTGTCTAAGCGAGAAATAGAAGGCTACTTTATAACGTGGACATATAAGTTCTTATATTGTCGAAAAAGAGCAGCAACGGTCTGAGCTCCGCCTAAACGCCGGTATTCAGACCTTTGCTGCTCTCCTCCGCTTGTCCCCTTGATGCAAAACTCAGGCACCGTCCTCTTTCAGATGCAAGAGTGCAGCTGCCGCTGCCTGCTGCTCTGCTTCCTTCTTGGACCGGCCGCTTCCTTTACCAAGTGAACGGTTAGCCATATACACCTCTGAGACGAATTCACGCTCATGTGCGGGTCCCCGTTCTTCTATAATTCGATATTCCAATGTACCCATATTGTGCTGCTGAATTAGCTCTTGCAGTTCCGTCTTATAATCGGTCATCTGCATTTGCAATTTCCCATCCGTTTCCACCAGAGGAAATACGTGATTATCAAGAAAACTTCGCACCGTTTCCAGTCCTTGGTCGAGATAAAGCGCTCCCACGAAGGATTCGAATACATCAGCCAGCAGGGCCGGGCGAGTACGTCCGCCCGTAAGTTCTTCCCCTTTGCCCAACAGTACATAACGGCCAAAACCTAAACTCTCCGCAAATTTGACCAGTGAAGGCTCGCATACAATAGCGGCCCGCAGCTTGGTCAACTCTCCCTCAGGTCGGTCTGGCAATAGATTGTACAAATATTCAGAAACCGTTAACTCCAGAACTGCATCCCCAAGAAATTCGAGACGCTCATTGTCCTGATGCTGATTGAAACGGTGTTCATTCACATAGGATGCATGGGTAAAGGCCTGCTTCAGAAGCACAGAATCGTGAAATTGGATTTGAAGTTGCTGTTGTAACTGCTTCAGTTCTCCTTTCACCGCACTGTCCCCTTACTAATTATATTTTTTTAGAATAACTGTTGCGTTATGTCCCCCGAAGCCGAACGAATTCGACATTACAATATCAAGATCAGCTTTACGTGGCACATTTGGTACATAATCCAGATCACATTCCGGGTCTTGGTTGTCCAAATTAATCGTTGGCGCAATCATCCCTTTTTGCAAGGAAAGGCCACAAATAATAGCTTCTACTCCACCAGCGGCACCCAGAAGGTGACCTGTCATGGATTTCGTTGAACTGATTGCCACTTTATATGCATGATCACCCAATGCTTTCTTAACAGCAGCAGTTTCTGATCTATCTCCTACAGGCGTTGAAGTACCATGAGCATTGATATAATCAATATCTTCAGGAGAGATACCAGCATCCCGGATTGCCATCTTCATGCAGCGAGCTGCACCATCTGGATCAGGCTCAGTCATATGATGAGCATCTGCGCTTAGACCATAACCGATAACCTCAGCATAGATCTTCGCTCCGCGCTTTTCAGCATGTTCGAGTGATTCCAGAATAAGAATCCCGGCGCCTTCACCCATAACAAAACCATCGCGATCCACATCAAACGGACGACTTGCCTTCTCAGGCTCATCATTGCGAGTGGACATTGCTCTCATTGCACAAAAACCAGCCATACCTGTTGGACGAATGGTCGCTTCGGAACCACCGCAGATCATTGCATCTGCGTCTCCACGTTGAATCAAGCGGAAGGATTCCCCAATGGAGTGACTTCCTGTAGCACAAGCAGTTACTGTCGTCGTATTAGGACCCTTTGCTCCAAGGTTAATGGACAACTGTCCAGAACCCATGTTAGCGATCATCATCGGAATGAAGAACGGACTAACCCGCTTCGGTCCTTTTTCAAGCAACAAGTTATGATTGTCTTCCCAAGTTCCAAGACCACCAATACCTGATCCTACAGATACACCTATTCTTTCGGCATCAATATCTTCACCGATCTTAAGTCCGCTATCTCGCAACGCGTCCTCACCGGCAGCCACTGCAAATTGTACAAAACGGTCCATTTTGCGGGCTTCCTTACGACCAAAAAGTGCCTCTGGATCAAAATCTTTAACAGAGGATGCTATTTGCGTAGTATACTCACTGACATCAAAGGTCTCAACCTGTGATACACCGGATTTGCCGCTCATAAGATTATCCCAGAACGTCTCCAAATCTTTGCCCAATGATGTAACTACGCCCATCCCGGTAACAACCACTCTATGACTCAAACACAATCACCCCATCTATAGGTTGTATACATTATATTCAGAACTTATATACTTTCTGTTGCTACTATATGAACAGCGATAACCGCATCAATAACCATCCTGCGGTTCTGTTATATCCCTTATATAGTTGCTCAAGGCAACCTTTGATTCCTCTTTAATGCTCTATAAATGAGGAGAAGTCCCGCCCTAGCAGGAACGGGACTCTCAATCATATGACTCTAGGTATGAGATTGTATGTACTTCACAACTTCACCCACGGTCGTAATCGTCTCTGCATCTTCATCAGAGATTTCCATATCGAATTCATCTTCCAATTCCATAACCAATTCTACTACATCAAGAGAATCAGCACCTAAATCATCTTTGAAAGACGCTTCTAATGTTACCTCAGCTTCATCGGCACCTAAGCGGTCGATGACAATGCGTTTTACACGCTCTAATACATCGGACATCCGGTTCACCTCCTCTTTTGGTATTATACGAGATATGAGTTCAAAATACCATAGAGCGTCAAAAACGCTTTCTTTATCCCTCACATTTCAGCATTAAAACAGTGTAATTTCTCCTTGACGGAGAGTTACATATACATCCCGCCATCCACGTGTAGTGTCTGGCCGGTCATATACGCAGCGCCTTCAGAGGCCAGGAAGACTACAGCCATAGCAATCTCTTCAGGGCGCCCCAGACGAGCAAGTGGAATGCCCTTCTCAAGCTCACTGCGCACTTCCTCAGAGAGCTCACGCGTCATATCTGTATCAATGAAGCCAGGAGCGATACAGTTCACCGTGATCCCCCGTGAGGAAAGCTCACGAGCCGATGCCTTCGTTAAACCGATGACACCTGCCTTAGCTGCGGAGTAATTAGCTTGTCCAGGATTTCCTGTTACACCTACTACGGAAGAAATATTGATAATTCGCCCGTAGCGTTGCTTCATCATAGGGCGTGTAGCTGCCTTTAGGCAGTTAAACACCCCTTTTAGATTCGTTTCGATCACTTGATCGAACTCTTCTTCTTTCATGCGCATAATCAGGTTGTCTCTGGTAATGCCGGCATTATTGACAACAATGTCAATACGTCCCCAGGTATTCAGAACCTCTTTGACAAGGTTCTCGGCCTGTTCACTATTGCCGACATCGCCACGAAGGGCAATACCCTCCGAGCCAAGCTCGACAATCCGAGCTACGGTCTCTTGTGCGGCTGCTTCACTGCCCGCATAGTTCACGGCCACCTTCACGCCATGTTCCGCGAGAGCAAGTGCAATACTGCGGCCGATGCCGCGAGAGCCACCAGTTACAAGGGCCGTTTGACCCCGCAATACTGAGAACATCATTTATTCCCCCTTCGATCATATTGCTATTGATAAACAATGTTTGAACGTATCTTACAAGACAGCTTGCACACTTTCTAGCGTGTTAATGTTGATTACTTTGACCGTTTTGTCTATTTTGCGGATCAGACCTGCCAGAACACTGCCAGAACCAATTTCCACAAAAGTATCCACACCATCAGCAATCAGCCATTCAATACTGTCTTGCCAGAGCACAGGGGAGTACACCTGGCGGACAAGCAGTTCACGGATTTCTTCAGGATCCGTTACAGGTGCTGCGGTAACATTGACAATAACAGGTACAGCCGGAGCATTAAAAGTAACACTCTTCAGCTCGTCTGCCAAGCGGTCTGCCGCAGCCTTCATCATCGAAGAGTGAAAAGGTCCACTTACTTCCAGCGGAATAGCCCGCTTTCCGCCTGCTTCCTTAACACGCTGCACAACACCGTTAACCCCGGCTTGTGAACCAGAAACAACAATCTGTCCCGGGCAGTTCACATTCGCCAGTTCTACCACGCCGCTCTCCTCGGATACGCTCCGGCATAATTCTGCCAGAGCATCCCGCTCCGCACCAAGCACTGCAGCCATAGCTCCCTGTCCACCTGGAACAGCTTCCTCCATAAAACGACCGCGTAAACGCACAAGTCTTACAGCATCTTCATAGGACAATACGCCTGCCGCAACCAGTGCGCTGTATTCTCCTAGGCTATGACCAGCTACATAATCCGGCTTCATCCCTTGATCACGTAATGCTTCCAGATAAGCCACACTTGCTGTTAGCAGAGCTGGTTGCGTATTTACGGTCTGTTTCAAATCACTGTCAGGTCCTTCAAAAATCAGCTGGCTCAGTGAAAATCCGAGGACCTCATCACCTTTTTCGAATACCGCGCGGCTGTGCGGAAGAGCTTCATATACATCTCTACCCATTCCAACTGCCTGTGCACCCTGACCGGGAAAGACAAATGCGATTTTACTCATAAGTAAGAACTCCTTCCTCTATTACCAGATCAATACGGACGCGCCCCAAGTCAAGCCACCGCCGAATCCAACCATCAGAACCGTGTCGCCTTCCTTCATGCGTCCTTCTTCCGCCGCTTCCACTAGAGCTAGAGGAATAGAAGCTGCTGATGTATTAGCATATTTATCAACATTGATTACACATTTCTCCGGTGGCAGGTCAAGCCGCTGCATAGCGGATTGAATGATACGAATATTCGCTTGATGCGGCACGAACAAATCAATATCTTCTTTACCTAATCCTGCTTTGGTAAGCACACGTTCTGTAGCTGAGCCCATAACACGAACGGCAAACTTAAACACTTCACGGCCATTCATATAAATGAAATGTTTCTTGTCTTCAACCGTCTGCTGAGATGCAGGCAAGCGCGAGCCCCCAGCTTCCAGCTTAAGCAAGTTTCCTCCAGAACCTTCAGCACCCAGATCGAAGGATTGGAAACCGCGTCCCTCTGGAACCTCACCGATGATTACTGCTCCTGCACCATCGCCAAACAGTACACAGGTGTTACGATCCGTATAATCAGTGATGCGGGATAAAGTGTCCGCACCAATTATGAGTGCATTATTGTACATTCCGTTCTGAATAAAGCCAACCGCAGTAGCTAGGCTGTATACAAAACCAGAGCAGGCTGCTGACAAGTCAAATGCCGCAGCACCTTTAGCTCCAAGTTTATCCTGCAAAATGCAGGCTGTGGAAGGAAAGGAGCTATCAGGGGTTACCGTTGCAATAATAATAAGATCCAGATCTTCAGCTTTCATGCCTGCAGAATCCAAAGCTTTAAGTGCAGCTTCATAGGCTAAATCAGAAGTTGCCTCATGTGGTGCAGCGATATGTCTTTCACGGATCCCTGTCCGACTGACGATCCATTCATCGTTAGTCTCCACTATTTTTTCTAGATCACTGTTTGTTAAAATTTTCTCAGGTACATATTTACCCGTACCGATAATCCCAACCGGCCGCAACTGTTTCATTTCGTCACTCACTTCCCGCTAATTTCCTTGGATATACTTGGCACAAGATCGGCTTGCAGAGCAATCCGCGCTTGTCTTACCGCATTTTTAACCGCATTTCCGTCTGAAGATCCGTGCCCCTTAACTACCAATCCGCTAAGACCAAGCAGCGGTGCACCACCATGCTCTTTGTAATCCATCTTGCCCTTCAGGGCTCTAAGCTCCGGCATCAGCATAGCCGCTCCAAGCTTAGTTTTCAGAGAACGACTGAATTGCTCCTTCAGCAAAGAGAACAATGCACCTGCTGTACCCTCAAGCGACTTCAATAGGATATTACCAGCAAATCCATCGCAGACAAGCACATCGCAGTTTCCTGTCAGTACGTCGCGTGCCTCAACATTACCGATAAAATGAATGCCTGGCAAGTTCTCCAGCAGTGGATAGGCTTCTTTGGTCAGCTCGTTGCCTTTTCCAGGCTCCGTTCCTACATTTAGAAGTCCAACCCGCGGCTTAGCAATACCGTGCACTTTATTCCGATAAATGCTGCCCATCAGCGCATATTGCACCAGATGTTCAGGTTTCGCATCCATGTTAGCACCAAGATCAAGCGCAAGCACGCCAACATCATCAAGTGTCGGAATCATAGGTGCCAGCGCAGGACGTTCAATCCCCTGCATACGGCCCACTACGAGTAACCCTGTAGTCATAAGCGCCCCTGTGTTACCTGATGAAATCATAGCATCTGCTTCGCCCTCACGCACCATACGTCCAGCTACAACCATGGATGAATCTTTTTTGCGGCGAACCGCCTTAACCGGCTCTTCATCAGAACCAATAACATCTCCTGCATGCCGCACACTAAGGTTGGACGGCTTGTCCTTCAGCAGCGGCTCTAGTCTGGCTTCGTCACCTACGAGCACAATCTGCGTATCTTTCCATTCCGCGGCCGCGGACAACGCCCCCTCGACATTACATTCAGGAGCGTTGTCCCCGCCCATGGCATCAATGGCGATCAGCACTACGGTTACCCCCTTCACTATACTCTTCATTAGCGGAACGATACACTATAAAGTGGCCTTGAAATACCAATTCTTCTCCGACATAGGTGAATACGTCCACCTCTGCTTTGCCGCCTCTGCCTGCAAGTGACCGCACTTGAGCTTTAGCAATGCACTTCTCACCAAGCAGAACCATACGAACAAAGCGTATGTCGGCTGAAGCAGTCAAGGCAATTTCATCGTTAATCACAGCAACCGCAAGCGAGTTGGCTTGAGCAAACACGTAGTGGCCACGGGCGATCCCATTTCTGGAAAAGACATGATCCTCACGAATTTCAAAGATCGAAATCCCGCTCTTATCGAGCTGTAAATCCACAATATCTCCGATCACTTCATCCGCAGGCAAAGAGCGCACCTGATCATAGGAATGCTCTGCCATTTGTTTCATTCTTTCACGCAGTTCTGGTATTCCCAGCTCCATCCGGTCTAACCGAATCGTCTGAATGCTCACCTTCAGCTGACGAGTCAACTCCCGATCAGTCACAAAAGGATTGCCTGCAATTATATGTAGCAGCTGTTGCTGACGTTCTTTCTTGGACATCCGCTCGATAGCGGCTCACCTCCTGGCACATGCCAAGCGTAAACGCCTTCGGCGTCCTAATAAGGACGGTAAGCGTTTAAGCGAGAAATATAAGACATAAAGTATAGGTGCATAACTTATACTTCCTTATATTTTAAAGAAAGCATCCGGCCTCTTGAATGGCCGCTGTTATATTAGGTCAAACAATCATAAATATTATTTAGAACCAGGTACTAATATGTAGTATAAAGCATGCCGCACCAAAAATAAAGCATTGACTTCTGAGCGGAACATAAAGTACAGGTGCAAACCCTATCTTTATTATATTTAAGCAAAAAAATAGTACCTCACCGAAGTGAAGTACTACTTATTCTGAAACTATTGTTTGATGATTTCTCTTGCTTTGTAAGTTCCGCAAACTTTGCATACGTGGTGAGCTAGTTTCAACTCTCCGCATTGTTCACATTTCACCATGCCCGGCACAACCAACTTAAAGTGGGTGCGACGTTTGTCACGGCGTGTTTTAGACGTTCTACGTTGTGGTACTGCCATGTGTTCCACCTCCTCGTGATATTTCTGTCAGCCTGCTCCTCAGAGCAGGATGTGTTTTGTTGTAATGTTTCATTTGAAAAAGTCTTTCAACCCAGCGAGTCGAGGATCGATCACTGTGTTGTCGCAACTGCAGGTGCCTTCGTTCAAGTTCTGTCCGCATTTCTGACAAAGACCAAGACAGTCTGCCTTGCACAATACCGAATCCGGTAAGTGCAGTACGAAATTTTCTTCCACATACGGGATAAGATCCACAACCTCATCCTTGACGTAAATGAGATCCTCATCTTCGTCATCATCTGGAAGAACTGGCTGCTTAAGCCACTTGAAAGTCTCAGCAAAAGGAATGTTCAAATCACTTTTGACCTCCGTGAGACAACGTGAACATAACATGTCCACATCTCCACTCAGTTTCCCCACCACGTTCACACAATCGGTTCCCGCGGGCAGCGCTTTAAGGTCTACTGAGAGCGGAGCAACAGTTAGAATATCCTTGCGCCCTTTGACTACCTCGCTGACATCCACAACATCGTGAATATGTAACGGTTCGTCGGCATTCGCTAATTTGCGAAAGTGAATCTGCATACTTATCACTCCCAAACAAACAAAATTTATTATACCTAGTATTCTATACCTTTGTCAACCATTTTCCCTTTATATTGTTTCAGAAAATGCGGTGAATTATGATATAACTATTAGTGTAAATCAAAAGATCAGCTTGTGCTAACAGTATCTCTAGAAATCTACCCTACTAAACTCAATAAATATACCTTACTTATCGGAGGGAAGCCACAGTGACAACGGTTGGAATCATCGCAGAATACAATCCCTTACATAACGGACACGTGCATCACTTCACGGAAGCCAAAAGACTCTCCGGCGCAGAGCGCACCATCGTCGTCATGAGTGGTCCCTTTACCCAGCGCGGCGAGCCGGCGGCGGTTAGCAAGCAGGCCCGGACAGAGATGGCGCTGCATATGGGCGCCGACCTCGTCATTGAGCTGCCGGTGGCCTATGCCGTCCAGCCAGCCGAGTGGTTCGCGTTCGGAGCAGTTGCACTGCTGGAAGCGACCGGGGTCGTGGACAGCTTGTGCTTCGGCTCCGAAGCCGGCACTTTGGGCTCGCTGCTCCCGCTGGCCAGATATCTGGCTGAGGAAAGTAGCGAGCTTCAGAGCGAGATCCGCCGCCGCATGGCGCTCGGAGCAAGCTTTCCCGCCGCCTACAGCGCAGCGGCGGCGGTGGCCTTTGAAGGGACTCTCCCGGAAACGGAGAGTCCCGGAGATGCAGGCGAGCTGCTACGCCAGCCGAATAACAGCCTTGGCCTGCATTATCTTATCGCCTTGCAGCGGCTGCACAGCAAGATAATGCCACTAACCGTTCCGCGCACGGCAGCAGGCTTCCATGATCCATTACAAGCCGACTCTTCTATTGCAAGTGCGACGGCCATCCGCAAGCTGCTGCAAGAAGGTGGCTCTCCTGCTGCTTATATGCCGGATTATAGCGTGTCCATTTTGGAAAGAGAGCATGCAGCCGGAAGGGGTCCTCTGAGCTTAGAGAGCTTCAATATCCCTCTCCGCCATCTGCTGTCTACCCATACCGCTGCCGAGTTACAAGCAATCCACGATATGAATGAAGGCTTGGAAAACCGGATACTGCGGCTTTTACCTGAGTTGGAGCAATTCTCTGTTTCAGGCCTGCTTCACACCCTTAAGAGTAAGCGCTACACGCATACACGGCTCCAACGGCTGCTGCTACATGTTCTGTTAAATCATTCTAAAAAAGAAATGACCCCTTCCATACTAGCAGAGGGGCCCGGATATATTCGCATTCTTGGTTTTAGAGAAAGCGGACGAGCACTGCTTAAAGAGATGAAACAAAAAGCTACGTTGCCCATCGTCATGCGCCCGTCCCTTTGTTCCCATCCGCAGCTTGAGCGAGATCTTCAAGCCGCTTCCGCTTTCGCGGGAGCTTTTAAGGAACCCCGCAGAATTGATATGTACCGCGATTATTTGGAACCTCCGGTCATGGTTTGACCGGCAGTTCCTCCATATACTTCAGCGCCTCATCCAGCGTAGATACAGGCACCAGCTTCATAGATGTGCCGATTTTATCAGCTTTTGCTTTGGCTTCGTCATAATTCTTAACAGGCACGAAAAAAATCTCCGCCCCTTCTCGGTCCGCAGCCACGATCTTGTGTTTCACTCCACCGATAGCACCTACCACACCCTCAGCGTTAATCGTACCCGTCCCTGCAACCCTATGGCCTTTAGTTAAATCACCAGAAGTAAGGCGATTGTAAATTTCCATAGTGAACATTAGCCCTGCCGAAGGTCCGCCAACATTTGTATCTACAAAACTGACAGCTTTCCCTGCTTCTTTTGGTTTTACTTTTTGAACGGCGGCAATAGTGACTCCAAAACCAGGTCGAACGGCCGCGCCCTCTTTATCCTTTATTTCAACCAGCGTCACTCGTTCTTTAACTTCCTTGCCATTTCTTTGCAAAACAACAGCGACTTGATCTCCGATTTTTTTAGTGGAGAGCAGTTTAGACAGTGCTTCAGGATCGGGCACTTTTTGTCCTTCTACGCTAATGATTTTATCACCCGGCAGAAATTGTCCTTTATTACTTTCTACAGGAACCGAAAAGACGTAGAGATAATCCACTACATCCTCATATGGAATTCCCGCTGCATGATAAGCGGCCTGAACAGAATAAGACTGTGAGCTATTCATATAAAAAACCTGCTCCGCAGCATATTCGTCTTCTGACTTATCCCCTAGCCGGGTTTCTTTTCGCACAACCTCTGAATTGGAATTAAAAGCAGAGGCGACCAATAAGGCCACATTAGCATAACTAGCAGACACCGTAGTCATCATAAACGTTCCTTCTTCAGCCGGATCGGCATTCTCCACCTTAATCATAGGGGCAACTTCAGATGCACTGCCTGGCTGATATACGATGTACGGGGTGTTCATAAAAACAAATACATACACGATAACTACAAACGTAAACAGATAAGCTGTGGCGCGGAAACCCGGCCGATGCTTCAGTTGCTTCACTGCTCTTCCCTTCTTTCCCGCGGCACATTTAGGATATGAATGATTGAACTTCATTACCGCTTCGACTAGTGGTTTGGCATGATGGTTGTCTACTCTGCATAAATTGATAACACATCGTCCATGCCTTAAGTTATGAAGAGGTGATCTGAGAAATGAAAAATATTCAAATACGCCGACTAGCTACACGCTCCACACCATTTATACCCGGGATTATGGCAATCCTGATAGCCATTGCAATTATTATCTCACCAGAGAGCTCCTTTGAGGCTTCACTCCAAGGATTGAAGCTTTGGTGGACACTCGTATTCCCTGCCCTGCTCCCCTTCCTGATGCTGTCAGAGATGCTTACCGCTTCGGGTTTCGTGCATGGTTTTGGAGTGCTTCTGGAGCCATTGATGAAAAAGGTCTTTCGTCTGCCCGGTGCCAGCGGCTGGACCTTGGCACTCGGAATCACAGCCGGATTCCCCGGTGGAGCTGGAGGGGTCATGCAGCTACACAAGCAGAACAGCATCTCTGACAAGGAAGCCGCTCGACTTGCAGCACTTACACACTTCGCCAGCCCAGTAACCATGCTTATAGTAATTGGCATAGCTTTTCTACACAGTAATTCAGCAGGTTATTTCCTGCTGGCCATCCATTGGATCTCTGGACTTCTAGCCAGCTATACCGATGCTCTGTTAAAGGGACGGTCAGCGAACACGAAACCAGTTGATAAGATTTCTGCGGACACCAAACGTCCTTCTTTATATAGTCGTGTTCAGCTTGCAGCAACAGATGCCAGAGCAAAAGACGGTCGCAGCTTCGGCAAGCTTCTCGGTGAGTCCGTAGCTAATGCCGTGCAAAGTCTGATGGTCGTGGGCGGTTACATGATTATGTTCGCTGTAGTCATCAATATCATCACTACTGTACTTCCCGCATTGCCAGCTGCTCTGCCAGCAAGCCTACTGGAAATTCATTTAGGCGCCGACGCAATCAGCAAAGGGCTGGAAAGCATTGGAACAGGTCCCTCTAGTATGCTCGGGATAGCTTTGCTGTCTGCTGCACTGGGCTGGAGCGGACTATGTGCACAACTACAGGTGCTGACCATGCTCAAACAAGCCAGAGTCAGATTTCTACCCTACGCTACGGTTCGTCTGATGCATGGACTTTATGCTTTTCTGTTAACTTTATTGCTCTGGAAACCATTGCTGGCTATCCGTAAAGCTGCTTTACCAGCACTTGCAGACTCACGCCCGACTCCAACCGGCACCATGAATGTTACGGACATATGGAGCTCTTTTCCACAGCTGCTAAGTCTGCAAGCACTTCTGCTCATCATACTGTTGGGATTATCTGCTGGAACTTATCTGGTAAGTACTATTCGCCATCGACTCGGTTAAATTTACGCTTCATCGCTTGTTCAACCTCAGGCGTCACAAAATCAGTCACATTCCCGCCGAAATGGGCGATCTCTTTAACAACACTGGAACTTAAGTAGGAATATTTCGGATTAGTCATCATAAAAATCGTTTCCGCATCGGGATCCAGGCTATGGTTGATCGATGCGTTTTGCAGCTCATATTCAAAGTCAGTAACGGTACGGATACCCCGAACTATGACCTGAGCATCTTTTTGACGAACATAATTCACTAACAGATCACGGAAGCTGTCAATTTCCACATTGGGAATATCAGCGGTTGCCTGTCTTAATAGCTCTGTCCGTTCATCTACAGTAAACAGCGGGTTTTTACTCAAATTATTAAGCACCGTTACAATCAAACGGTCGAATTGCTTGGATGCGCGCCGAATAATATCCATATGTCCCATAGTCACGGGATCAAAGGTACCTGGATAAATGGCAACACGTTCTTTTCTAATTTGCTGACTCATTCTCTACCTCCTCACCAGCTTCACTTTCCTCTGTAGGATTAGCTTCATACTGGTAAATAGAAATTGTCGTTTCTCCGTATACGGCCTGACGCAGCCTATAAAATCCTGGAATATCTTCAGGATAGGCATAACTTGATTCATGCTCCAGAACAATAATCGCGTCCTCTTGCAGCATTCCTTTTTCGACCATCATAAGCATAAGTTCATCCCCGTGCTTCAAGCGATAGGGAGGGTCCAAAAAGACCAAATCAAAAACTTTTCCCCGCTTCTCCAGCGCACCTAGCGCCCTTCCAGCTTCATTACGGTAGACCTGCGCTTGTTCTTCCAGCTTGGTAGCCTTCAGATTGGCGCGGATCGTGTCGATACTTTTAGGATCCATATCAACAAATACACCGCTTTCCATCCCTCTGCTTAAGGCTTCGATCCCCAAACCACCAGTACCGGCGAACAAATCCAGCACCGCTCCACCTTCGAAATATGGGCCTACCATGCTAAATACAGCTTCCTTCACCTTATCGGTCGTAGGCCTTGTCCCACTTCCCGGAACACTCTTCAGCGGCCTTCCTTTTGCACTTCCCGATACCACTCTCACTGTTATTCACCCGCTCTATATCTCTGTTTGTTATGCCCAAAAGGGCATAAGTCCACGCCTATCGTAACACATTTGCGCGATGAAATAAAAAATTTGTCTAGATATGAAATAAGAAGGCGAAACAGCTTATTCAGAGAAATAAGTCATCTTAATGTATAAGATTGGACTTCCAGGGACATCATGTAATTATCGACACCACAAATGTCGTAGACAACCGCGGAGCAGGCTTACGTTTCCCCATAAGCTCTTCGTCCGGTTTCTCCTCTCCCATGAAAGGGGCCCTAGAGATAGGGCCCCGAATTTATGTTTAACGGTTTTATAAACACAAAAAGACTACCCTTTCGGCAGCCTTTTCAGCAGCAACTATTTCACAAATCTTCCGACAAACTCAGTAACTACGCTCTCATACTTAACCGGGTCCATGCGGAAAGCTTCTCCGTGGCCCGCATTAGGAACGATGTAAAGCTCCTTCTCGACCGGACTATTTTCATATACGGTATGAACCATTTCCGTAGGAACAAAAGTATCATTATCGCCATGAATAAACAGGGTCGGCGTTTTAGATTTCTTCACCTGTTCTAAAGCCGAGGCTTCACTAAAGGAATAACCTGCCCGAATCTTTGTTAGCATACTGGTCGTATCTACAATTGGAAAGGCGGGGAGATGGTACATTCTTTTTAATTGAAAGGTAAGCTCGTCCTTCACTGAGGTATAACCGCAATCTTCCACAATTGCTTTAACATTAGCTGGTAAATCCTCTCCGCTTGTCATCATAACGGTAGCTCCCCCCATGGAAACACCGTGCAGGATGATCTGTGTATCCTCACCATTTGCTTTTAGGGCACTCTGAATCCACTTCAGGTAATCCTTACGTTCAGGCCATCCAAATCCGATATAGTCACCGCCACTTTCACCATGTCCTCTGGCATCCGGCAGCAAAATATTATATCCAAGTCTCTCATAATACATTCTGGCATATCCACTCATTTGAGTTGCATTTCCAGCATACCCATGAGCAACAATCACTGTCTTATCGGAATGTTCAGGGGCAGCTAAATAGTACGCTTTAAGCTGTATTCCGTCATCAGAATCTATCTCCCATCTATCAAAGCTCTGGGTATCCCACCACTCTTGGTCTGCCTTCGAGGTATCTTTAGATTGTTCTACCTCTGGACTGGACTGCAGGTCAGGGCTTTCATTTAAGAAATCCTTTGAAGCACGTGCAATAGCAACATGATAGAAATAAAAACTTCCCACAGTCACAACAATGATTAAAAGTACAATAACAGAAGAAATTCCGATCATCATTTTTTTCTTCAAACTAGCTCTCTCCTAAATAAAATTTAACAGTATTAATCTATGTTATCAGACTAAGATACCATGTATATTTGAATATTCAAAATCACAGTATTGTAAACTCATGTTATTCACTACGTGATTAGTATTCTTTTAATTTATTAATTTATATAGCTTTAATGGACACAACATTTACAAAAAAAAGCCCCAAGTCGGCAAAATGCCAACATGGAGCCCTGCTATTTTAGAAATTTAGAACATACATGCACTTGTAATAATTACTAATAAGATGAACAATACTAAGATTGCGCCTGTAGAAGTAAAAGCGCCACCAACCTGACCATATTCAGCACCCATGAGAAGACCTCCTCCGTATTTAGAATACAATATATAATATGTATTTATCCCCCTAGAAGATTGGGCGTACGGTTAAAAAAAAAGACCTCCACTGGGCTACCAGCGAGGTTATGAGCTCAACATCTAATCAGAAACTAAAATACCATCAAAGCTTTCCGGACCCACACGTACTGTACCGAGAAGATTAGAAGATACAAATGCTGTATAAGTGAGCTGAGGTGTAATGGCTGGTAAGAAATCCGCTGCTGAAAAGGTTATTACTTGCGGAGCCAGAAGACTAAGAGAAAAAGTAGAAGTAGCAGAATACACTTTTGGATCAGTAGCCAAGGTTCCTCTTACAATCGTAATTGTGATACCTACTAAAGCTAACGGAAGCGTTACAGATATCGTTCCTTTAAGAAGAACGCGTGGATTGGTAGTCACTCCAGCCGTTAACAACCCAATCTGTCCAAAGAGCTGCGGCGTGTTAAGTACCGTAATAGGAATAGATATAGAGTTGGCGAGGCTGGCATTTTGAGATGTTCTTGCATCAAGGTAAGTTCCCATCGTTGCACCCCCTTTATATATTGGCATACCATAATATATTAGTGTTCTCGATAGAATGCATAGCCACATTACCAGTGTAAAACGATTGTTTTATAAAACTCATAGGCAAAATCTATTTATCATCTTTTTTCGTCCCATCCCTTTTATTAAACGCCAGTTCAAACAACCCGGTCGCTGATAGTCCCGCAAGCCCCCCCGCCCAGAGTCGCAGAATCAGATTCATATCAGTGAACGGATAGGCAACTGCTCCAACCAGCAAGCCAATACCCAACCCCACAACTGGCACAATGTTCCGCGGAAGTTCAATGCTATTCTTCACAAGTTGTACTAGTGCCATTACAAAAACAGCTAGGACTGAAGCAAAGGCAAGCACACTGTTGAGAGCATCGTTATACATGTTTTTTAATCCTCCTTATTTCATTTTTTACTTTCTGTTACAAGTAAACCTGCACGGTTCAGCACCGTTAATATGCGATAGAAATCGTAACTGCCACCCGATGGAGTATCGAGAAGTCCTGCCGCAGTCGCTGTTTTCACAGCCGCCTCAGCCCATGCAGGGACATTCATGACTGCTCGATTTTCAATTAATGCCACCCGATCTGTAAGCTTAGTGATCGACTGCCCCTGTTCTTGCACACCTGTTTTCAGCGTATCCCTGCTAGCTGTAAGAACTGCAATAAGGGCACGCAGTTCCTTTACTTCCGATTCTAGACTAACAAGCTTTTGCTTATCCTCTGCGGACATCTCATCATCTCCTCCCATGGATTTGTCGTCATATTGATACAGATTATAGGTATTCATAATTTGAATCAGCTTAGCTGCATAGTTCGGATCAGTAGCGTAGCCAGCTGCGGCAATCTCTTGTGCGGCCGCCTTGCCACTCGCACCGAGAACCTTGCTGTAAAGGTTGCGATTCCATGAGACTCCATTCACAATCAATTCGGAGTGATCCGCGATAGATTCTCCCCAGTTGTTGTAGGCTCGAAAAGGGGCATTAACTTTAACAGCTTTACCGTTAATATATTCAGTAGTTTGTACAGTAATGCTGCCAGCAGGTCCACTTCCTTTGATCCCAAACAAATTATTCGCTTTCACAGTCAATCCACTGCTGCCCCAGCCTGACTCCAGAGCCGCTTGAGCAATGGTTAACGAAGCGGGAACCTTAGTGAGCTGCATGTCCTTTACAGCAAAATTTGCAATCTTCGCTATAAACTCGCCTTCTGTCATCTCATCACATCCTCTCCATTTATTAAATGCGAGGCATCATAAAATGACTGTGCTTATCCCCTACTAACATTGTGTTTTTACTAGATTCGTTTCCGCTATAGGACTCAGCTGACCTTATACGCAGCATTAGCTCACATTTGGAATGTTAACGGACTCCATAGCCGCAATTGGCACCAAAATCACTCAATATCAAGCTCTTCATATGGAATAGTGTCACTGGGGTCCGAAACCATGCTCAAATGGTTAAATACATGCTAATAACGTCATCCGGGTCCTTAAGCTTAAGCAGACTGAATATGACTCGGCGGTGTAAAAACAGCCAAACAACGCTCTAAAAAAGGAGCAGCGGTTCTCCTATTATTGGAGAACCGCTGCTCCTTTATCTTTTCATGACATCGACATCTGCTATCCACTGTGATCGAACACTTTTCCCGTGTTTAGCTAATTTCCGATCTCACTAATCCCTGTAAATGTATCAGCTGCTCTCTCACCTTCACAACTTCCCCTACTATAATAAGAGCAGGATTTTTAATCTTTGTGGCCACTGCCAGCTTATCGATATTCTCCAGCGTGCCTGTCACTGTTCGTTGGCAAGCAAATGTACCATTCTCAATCAACGCAATCGGTGTTTGGGCATCTTTTCCGTGTATTAAGAGTTGTTCACGAATATGGCTTAATTGACTAACTCCCATATAAATAACAAGAGTATCTACACTATGTGCTAACCGGTTCCATTGTATAGGGGCAACATGCTCAGGGCAGCGACTACCCGTGACGACGGCAAAAGACGCTGCAATACCACGATGTGTCAGGGGAATTCCAGCGGAAGCGGCTACACCGATTGCGGAAGTTATACCCGGAATGACTTCATAAGGAATACCAGCTTGCACGACAGCCAGTGCTTCTTCCCCGCCTCTGCCGAATACGAAGGGGTCTCCACCCTTGAGTCGGACGACTCTACGGCCTTCGCTAGCATATTGAATGAGCAGCCCGTTAATTTTCTCCTGTGACATTGAATGCTGGCCTGGAGATTTACCACAATAGATTACTACTACTCCGGCTTTGGCATAGTTAAGCAATTCTTCATTTACCAAGCGATCATATAAAATAACGTCTGCTTCTTGGATTCGCCGCATCGCTTTTATCGTTATAAGTTCTGGATCTCCCGGTCCCGCTCCAACTATAGCTACGCATCCCGGCTTCATATCGTTTTCTCCAACACAACCTGTTCCAGCACAACAGAATCTCCGCGACCCGTCGATACATCAGACGCAGGAGTTAAGCGACTGCCCTTGAAACTTTTTTGAGAGAGATAGAATAGAATTCCAGTAAACATAACACCTCCAATAAAATTTCCAAGGAGAACAGGAATGCCGTTCCATAACCACCAGTCACCAAAGCTAACACTCGCTCCCAGCATCATCCCTGCAGGGATCACGAACATATTTACGACGGTGTGCTCAAACCCCTGTCCAAAAAAAGTTAGGATTGGCAGCCACATGGCAATGATTTTACCGGAGGTAGAGCTCGAAGTCATAGCCATAACAGCCCCTAAGGTAACCATCCAGTTACAGAGCATGGCTTTAATAATAACTAACAGCATTCCGTCTCCACCCATATTTTTATAGGCAATGGTCTTGGCCTCACTTGTATTAATGAGGGTTTGAATCATTGGATGACTCATATCTGTGCCCATTTTTGTAATCGTAAGGCCATAAAGAACAGCGTATACCGCACAACCGAGCAGATGTCCGAATATAACCCATAAATAGTTGTTCAACATCCGCTTCGTTGTTGTCTTCTTTTCCAGAACCGCCAGAGGGATCAGCGCAAAACTGCCTGTCACTAGCTCTAGACCAAGTAGAATAATCATTACGAACCCTACCGGAAAAATAATAGCTCCTACCATAGGAATCCCGGTCTGCGCCGCAGCTGTAAATGCAAGTGTAGTAGCACAAGCCAGAATCGCTCCACCCAGACTACCTCTCACCAATAACTGCAGGATAGATAACTCTGCTTTGTTCTTGCCGCTTTCAATCATAGCGTTCAGCACTTCACGTGGTTTGATATAATCCATGATTAATCCCCCTTCAACGGTCTTTTCTTTAAATGGTTACATAGATCGAACCACTATTAGGATCAATTTCTACATCAAATGTAACAACACAGCCTTTATCCGGCTCCATAGCAACTCCACTATGCAGGTCAATCTTCCAGTCGTGCAGAGGACAGTGAACCTTCGTACCACATACCATCCCTTCGGATAATGCGCCACCTTTATGAGGACATTTATTCTCTACCGCAAGAACCTCACCATCTGAAAGTCGAAATAACGCGATCTCCATGTCATTGACCCTAAAAGTTCGTGAACCCCTTGTATCAATATCAGTTACTTTACCAACGAGCATTTTGGTTATAGTCATCATTAGCCCCCTTTAAACACTCTCTATTTGTGCAATAGCTTCGAAATTCTTACGTAGTTCTGGCTCATTCACAATTTGTTTCCAAGGATCAGTAGTGAGCCCCAGCACTGTCTCAATTCGTTCTTTGAGCGCCAAGCGCTCCTCCTGACTTTCAAGAGCTTTCTTTATATTGTCTACCCCTACTCGTTCGACCCAGTGTGCAGTTCTCTCATTCCAGCCGGCCTGCTCACGGTAATATTGTAAGAACGCACTTGCCCATTCGACTACCTCTTCTTCAGTCTTCACCACACATAGAAGATCCGTGGCCCGCACATGTACCCCTCCATTCCCACCAATATGCAGTTCCCATCCACCATCTATCGCCACAACACCAAAATCTTTAATCGTCGCTTCCGCACAATTACGAGGGCATCCGGAAACTGCAAGTTTCACTTTACCCGGCGTATTCAGGCGTTCGAATTGTTTTTCCAGTGTAATCCCCATACTGATCGCATCCTGAGTGCCAAATCGGCAGAAGGTAGACCCCACACAGGTCTTCACTGTACGTAACGTTTTGCCATAAGCATGCCCGGAAGGCATATCAAGCTCCTCCCACATCTTAGGCAAGTCTTCCTTCTTAACGCCAAGCAAATCTAGTCTTTGTCCTCCAGTAAACTTCACCATAGGAACAGCAAATTTCTCGGCAACCTCTGCAATCTTCTTCAATTCTGCAGGTGAAGTTACCCCCCCATAGATTCGCGGAACCACAGAGTAAGTCCCGTCCTTCTGAATGTTGGCGTGATATCGCTCGTTTGTATAACGAGACTCTTTCTCGTCTATATATTCCTCAGGCCACAACATGCCCAGATAATAGTTCAGCGACGGGCGGCATTTCGCACAACCTTCCTCCTGACTCCACTCCAGAACATTCATCACTTCTTTAACTGTCATTAGCTTCATTCTTTTTATCTCAGAAACAATTTCATCACGGTTCAGCGTTGTACAGCCACATATTCCTTCTTTAACTACGGTGACCGCATCACCTGCATAGAGTTGCAATAACCCTTCTACAAGTGGTTTACAGCCCCCACAGGAAGCGGATGCTTTGGTGCACGCCTTAATTTGCCCTACGCTGGTACAGCCTCCAGACTCAATCGCTTCAGCAATAGTCCCCTTCGAAACACCATTACATCCACAAATGATTTCATCTTCCGGCATAACTTCCAACCGATTCCCTTGCGTCGATGAGAACACATCCGCTGAGATTCCTAATAACAGTTCCTTTTCTCTTCCACTAATATTTTCTTTATTCTTAATTATCGAGAACAAGTGAGCACCGTCGCTGGTATCACCAAATAGTACTGCCCCGATTAACATGTCATCTTGTATAACTAGCTTTTTGTAGACTCCTTCTATTTCATCCTGATATCGCAGCGCCCTGGATCCGTCCGGCTCGGTGAATTGTCCTGCTGAGAATACATCAACACCAGATACTTTCAGCTTGGTAGAAGTTACAGAACCCATGTATCCTTCAACCTTAACTCCAGCCAGCCTTTTTGCTAATACGGCACCTTGTTCATATAAAGGAGCTACCAGACCATAAGCGATTCCTCGGTGCTCGGCACATTCCCCCAGAGCAAAGATACCGGGGATATTCGTCTCCATATAATCATTTACGATAATTCCGCGGTTGATCTGCACACCACTTTTCTTTGCCAATTCAACATTTGGTTTAATCCCAACTGCCATGACAATAAGATCCGCATCGGCTGTGCTACCATCTGTGAATAGTAAACCTCTTACTCTCTTCTTACCTAAAATCCCCTCGGACTGCTTATGGAGCAGAAATCTCATTCCTTGCGCTTCCAGCTCTCTTCTGAGCATTACTGATGCAGCTTCGTCCAGCTGGCGCTCCATAATATAATCGTGGATATGCACTACAGTGACTTCCATTCCCAGATGTAACAGACCTCTAGCCGCTTCCAGCCCTAGCAGGCCTGCACCGATGACAATCGCCTTTTTATAAGATCCTGCAGTCTCCTGCATGATCTGGCAATCCTTAATATCACGAAAAGCAATGACCCCTTCTTTATCCGCACCCGGTATAGGCAACATAAAGGGATTCGATCCTGTAGCTAGGATTAACTCATCGTATTCGGCAGTGATCCCCTTATCGGAATATACCTTTCGACTCTCACTGTCTATTGAAGTCACCGTATGTCCCATATACAACTTAATACCTTGGCTGTGATACCACTCCAGATCATTGATGATGATCTCACTCATATTCGCTCCACCAGCAAGAACGGAAGATAACATGATCCGGTTATAGTTAGGATAAGGTTCCGAACCAAAGATGGTAATCTCATACCCCTCAGGATTTAATTTGAGCAAATGTTCAATCGTACGAACCCCCGCCATTCCATTGCCGACTAACACCAGTTTCTTGCGCGCAGCTATCATCTATATCTCTCCTCTCCGTTTGGAAAACCCAAAAAGCCCGCTCCACTCCACACGGAAACTTACATTTCCATTGCGATAAGTGAAAGCAGGCACCATTGCCGCTTCAGTCGAATACACCGTTGTATTCGTGAATGATTAATTTGTTAAACCGACTATACAACAGGAATCAGAGAACGTCAACAATTATGACATATAAAATTTAAAAATCTTAAATTCGTCGACAACCCATCGTTTCTGTGTTATATAAAATAACATAACGATTAAGAAAGGGCGTCGAACTATGCATTCCCTGTTGATTATTCAGAATAGCACGACAGAGAAGGACACAGCCGAGCGCTCAAATAGTAAAACGGATGCCATTCTCCGTTCCTCCGGATATATTGTCACAGTAGCCGTTACACAAGAAGAAGCTGTGGCACGGATCAAAGACGCTGATGCTTCCATACTCCATTTACCCATCACAGAGATCAATAGCTGGGGTACTTTACTAATGAGTCATAAGATTGCACCAATCCTTTGGTGGTGTACTGACGAAACAGCCACACTTTCACTTGCTGCATGTGAAGATAATATCATGGTGGATGGTGTATTATCGCCTTCCATGCTCTCACAGGAGATCCATTGGATCCTTCATTTCAGTGCCAAGCAATGTTTCGAAAGACAACAATGGCGTAAAGAGCGAGAACAGCTGCATGCTCGAATCGAAGAACGGAAATGGATTGATATGGCTAAAGGTATCCTGTCCAAGGTCAAGAATATTTCCGAATCTGAAGCTTATGATCTTCTCCGTAAACAAGCAATGAATGAACGTAAACGTATGGTTGATGTAGCTACTTCAATCGTTAGAGTCTATCAATTACTGCAAGATCAAACCTAAGGGGGGAATATACCTATGATCAACATTTTAAAAGAAGTCGCCCGAGGCAAAAGAGGCGCCCGAGATTTAAATTATGAAGAGTCTACATATGCCGCAGAATCTATACTCGGACGAACAGCATCTCCTGCTCAGATTGGAGCCTTTCTGGCTGCTGAGCGGATTAAGCTAGAAAGCGTAGAAGAACTTGAAGCTTTCGTCTACGTTTTACGTAAATATGCGCATCGCGAACCCCTTTTTGCGGAAGGTCTTGATTGCGCCGGACCCTATGATGGTAGAAAATCCTCATTCATCGCAACTTTTCCCACTGCATTTCTATTGTCCGCGGCCGGACTGCCAGTCACACTACACGGTACTGCTTCTCTGCCTCCTAAATGGGGAATCACTTTACAAGATATCATCTATCAATCTGGGATTGAGAAAACTGCGCTAGAACGTACAAAAGCCATTGCAGCTGCTAACAAGAGTAATGTACTATTTGCCGATGCTGAAGAATGGTGCCCTCCTCTAGGCGACCTTCGCAGCATCCGTGAGGAAATTGGTATGAGAACCTTATTCAACACCGCCGAGAAGCTGATTGACTACGCCTGCTCTCCTTTTATTATCTTCGGGATATACCATAATACAGTCTTTGACCGATTATCTAGATTACTCATAAAGCTTGGTTATCAAAAGGCGTTAATTGTCCAAGGGGTGGAAGGCTCCGAGGATCTTTTCATCGACCGACCTACCCGCGTTTACACTGTCGAGAACGGTGTGGCGGCACTTGATATTATTGATCCGGAAGGATTTGGTTTGGATACAATTGTTCCTGAAGTCCATTGGACACCACATCAACAGCTAATGACAGCTGAGGCAGTTCTACAGGGCGGCGGTCACATGGCTTTCTATAATCAAACTCTGCTGAACGGTGCAGCAAGATTACATCTAGCTGGAAAGGTCAACTCTATCGAGGAAGGGCTGTATACCTGCAAAAGCTTATTGGATAATGGTGAAGCTTGGAGCGTATATGTGAAATGGAGGGGTGCACTTCTCGGTAGCACAAGCGGTGCCTTAGGTCCTGCATAATGCATTTTCACCTCATTTTACCCGGACAATATGTAATTATTAGTAAATCTAGCTTGTGAATCCCGTAGAATTAGCGTAATATATAGTAATAATTTACTATATAGGAGGGTCTAACAGACTATGCCTTCATATTATTTTAAAGAAGTATGGACACCCTTACGCTGGGTAGGTATAAAGTTTTTTCGTGATGATGATGGATTCTTATGGATCAAATGGTGGGCAAAACCCAGAAAACGGTTACGTTAACGCATAATATTTCATATGCAATAATACATAGGTTCAGCAGTGAGTTAATTATAATAATCTGCGTTTGCCACCACCTCCGCTCTAAGCATTGGTTTGCTAGCGGAGGTCTTTAGGCATCTTTCCTGATGAAATCCTTCAAATTCAATTAAAAAGAGCACCCATCGCTAAAGTACTAGCAACTGATGCCCCTATTTACTAATTCCCTACTTTTGCCCCAAATGAACGTGCCAAGAGTACCGCCTGTTCCATATCCATCCGCACTCCCTGTAGATCCAGACTCTTTAAATCAATGCCTTCAACAATCGCTTCCCGCATATCCGCTCCCTTAAGCTTGCATTGAGACAATTGTACACGGCTCAAATCCGCTCCACGCAAGTCACTTTTTTGCAAATTACAGCCCATTAAATCCGCTTCTGTAAATCGAATCCCCCGCAGATCCTGTCTGCTTAGATTGGTATGTCTAAGGTTCGTGTACGACCAGTCCCCTCCAAGCAGCGAGATTCCGTCCAAATAAGCGTTTGAGAAATCCGATCCTACCATCTTGCAATCTTCAAATTTAGATACAAACAGGTTCGCTCCCGTAAATTTACAATTGGTAAAAGCTGAACCTTTATGGTGAGACGCATTAAGCATGGCTCCTGTAAAATCACAATCAATAAATCGACAGCCAATAGAGTTCATCTCTTCCATAGAAGTGCCTTTGAAGGAGCATTGCTCGAATGTGCAGTTATTTAACTCACCATCCTGCAAGCTTCCTTGGTCAAAATTGTGATTACGGAACGTTTCATTAAGGTATTGGTACATATAAGTCTCATCACCTTCATCAGTATTAAAAAAATTAATTCTTAATTAAAAATAGCACTTTAGTAGATTGTTCTCAACATTCCCTTTCGATATAATAGCAAATAAACAATGGGGAGGTAAATTATGGATGTGTCCAGCAGGAAAGAACCATTCCGTTATGTTATGAACCATCCGCTTGAATGCTGGATTGAAGTTCCGCTTAACAATTCCGGTCCAGGTGCTGGAAAGTTAACAGAGGCTGTATTACTCGATCTTAGCCGTTCGGGTTGTAAAGTACGCACCCCTTTGAATCTTCGATTCACGGCAAGAGATACCAGGCTTATTATTCATCTTCGATTAAATGAAGAGAAGCTTCAGCTCTTATGCAGCGCCCGTTGGGGTTGGATGTTTGGACTTGGCCAATATCAATATGGAGTTAAATTCCGCTTGGACGAAAATGAGGAAGACCACCTAATAAGAGAGCTTGAGACATGGACCGCCACCCTTCGGGTTGAAGGTCTGTAGAACTTACCATAACAGATGCCCTTCACTTAGAAGGACGTCTTTTTTTTGCACAAAAACGAAGACAAAGCTAAATCGCTCTGCCTCCGTTCTAAAAACTATTCCGCCATGTGGTTAGGCGTCCACTCTTTTTTTAACGAGCTTGATGATGACTGCTATAAGGAGAACTGCTATCACCGCTTCAAATAGAAGAGGAGCTAGATTCAAATGACCCTGTGTAAGCTGTATCCCACTTCGGGTATCGGTCTCAGCTATGACCTCGAACTGGAATACACTTTCCCAAGCAGTGAAGTTACTATTGAAAATCAAATATTCCAAATAGGATATTCCATTCTGTAACAAATACGCAGTGGCCAGCCCAATCCATACTCGCCCCTTAAATTTCATACTTCGCGCAACCGTAATGGAGACCATCAAGGTAAGCATGATATAACCGGCAAACCAATATGCCTGCAAAAGAACTAACAATCCCACTGTCCAGAAATTCTCTGGAAGAACTAATGTGGAATACATCGAGAGATACACGCCTAAATGCATCAAAGCTATTAAAATAATACCCAGCAGCAGAGCTAAAAAAAGTACTAACGGAGAAAGGACTGTGTTCAGGGTTCTTACGGGCAATAGGCGACGATTATAGGAATTTATATTGTTAAAAAAGGTTCGTGCTGCCATGACAAGAAAGATCAGCCCTGCGATGACATAAGTTAATCCGTTCAAAATAAACCTTTCATAGTCATGTAATTTAGTGAACCCCAACCCGATCTGCGCCAGAATTATGATTACAAAAACAGCAAGGAACTTATCCCTATCTCGTCTAAAATCGTACTTCACTAGCTTTAGCATTCTGCGTACACCTCTCTGAACAGTTCATCTATGCTTTTGCCTTGGCGAAGCCGGATATCCTCTACCGCCGTATGCATCACAATTTCTCCCTCTTTTATAAAAATCACATCATCAAAGATCCGCTCAATATCCGATACTAAATGGGTTGATAAGAGAATGGTACTATCCTCTTCATAAAACTCTACCAATGCATTAAGAATTTTTGTTCTAGCTACCGGATCCACACCACCAATGGGTTCATCCAACAAATAAAGGCTAGCTCGGCGTGATAGAGCAAGTGTAAGCTGTAAACGTTCATTCATCCCTTTGGACAGATCCTTTACCTTATCTTGCGGACTTAGCTTCATAAACTCCAACATTCGCGAGGCTTTAGTCAGATCAAAATCAGGATAGAAGTCAGTTTGGAACTTTAGAGCATCAGAAACACTCATCCAAGATTCTGTAAGCGGCTTATCAGGCATAAACGATACCACCGCTTTACTTTCTGTTCCTACAGAACCCCCAATGACCGATACACGACCGGTCGTAGGCTGTGACAGCCCGGCGATGATTTTCATAAGTGTACTTTTGCCGCTGCCGTTACTGCCTAACAGTCCCGTGATCTTACCCGCACTCAGATTAAAGGATACCTCGCGGAGGGCATGCTTGGAACTATATTTTTTTGTAACTTCATGAACCTCAAGTATATTTTCCAACTTGCGTATCCCCCTATTCTCCATCCTTATTGCGGATATTCTCCGCCACCGCCGCTAAAATATCTTCGCCTTGAAAGCCAAGATCCTGCATACCACGAATGAAACGATCCAGCACATCTTTTGCCATTTCTTTTTTGATAGTCAGGATAGTACCTTCATTACTTGTGACGTATCTTCCCATTCCACGCCGGGTTTCCACGATTTCTTCACGCTCCAGTTCCTGAAAAGTTCTTTGCACCGTATTCGGATTAATCTGCAGTTCACTGGCAAGTTCTCGTACCGAGAGAATTTTATCACCCGGTTTCAGCTTGCCTGTGACGATTTCACCTTTGATGTAATTCATGATCTGGATATAAATCGGCAGGTTGTTATCGAATTCGATTGTCATGATTAAGCAACATCCCTTCGTCTAAAGACGGAGAAACCTATGAGAAGAAAGACAACTGTGTATAAGGCAAGCATCACGATGGAAAAGGTCAGCGTCATTCCAGGCATAGGTGCTCCTCCACCTTCATAAGCAGCTAAATTTAAGTTAGGAAACAGAACATATTTGTAAAAATCACGAGAAATAATCAATTTGTCTATCATTAGCGCAAACATAGTAGCCCCAATCGTTACCCCAGTTGAAGTGGTTAATACCCCCAGCATAAAAGCAAGTGTTCCATACACAACCGTACTAACGAGATTATACAATAGGTTTGTAAGCATCTCACTCATACCCGCTTCTCCACCACTTAGTCCAAACCACAAAGCTCCTGTTCCAAAAACGGCTATGCCTCCGATGACGGTCAAAGTCAAAGCATACAACAGTACAACCACATATTTGGATGCGAGGATTGCTGTACGGCTTCTGGCGCGGATAAGCAGGAACTTAATGGTTCCTTGACTATACTCTTTTGAGACAATACCTGCTGTTCCGATGATCGCAAGAATTGTAATCACTTGGCCAATCCCTTGGGAAAGCAGCATCATAGCTGAAAAATCATAAGCTGATTCAAACATGTCAGGTGAAACAGAATGAACAATATAACCTAATAGCAGGGATAATAGAATTAATATCACATATGGCACAATAAATGTGCGTTTCTTTGAAATCTTGAGCCATTCATTAACAATAAGATTATTGAAGTTACGCAATGCGGTTTCCTCCTGTCCATTTCAAGAAATCTTCCTCAAGACTCTGTTTATTCTCCGTAATCCGGAAAATTCCCACACCTTCATCACTAAAAGCAGATACAAGCTCCGGTACTCTGCTATCAAGCAGACTTACTATCACTTCAGAACGAGCGCTGTCCATGGAGGCCAATTCCGCATAATCTAAACGCTCCAAGAGGTTTATCGCCGCTTCAACCGATCCTACACGGATGGTTAGCTTTACTTGTGCGGTTGCTTCCTGCTCTTCACCAATCGCAGTTACGGTTACCAGCTTACCATTCTGGATTACGATAGCCCGATGGCATATTTGTTCAATTTCAGTGAGCAAGTGGCTGGAAATTAGAATAGAGATGCCTTCCACTTCGGCGATGGTACGCATATAATCACGCATTTCCCGTATTCCAGCCGGATCAAGTCCGTTCGTAGGCTCATCTAAAATCAATAACTTGGGCCGATTGAGTAGCGCCTGAGCAATCCCTAGACGTTGGCGCATGCCCAGCGAATAAGCCTTTACTTTTTTATTCATCGCTTCTTGAAGTCCTACCAGTTCTACAACCTCATCTATTCTGCCAGCCTCAATATTATCCGTCATTCTTTGGTACTGCTTCAGATTATCAAGTCCAGTCATATACGGATAAAACTCTGGATTCTCAATTATCGCACCGATATGGCCAATCGCCTGCTTAAAATCATTCCTTACACTGTGACCTTGGATAATCACATCGCCTTCACTCATCCGTATTAAACCCGTCATCATTCGAATCGTTGTGGTCTTACCTGCACCGTTTGGACCTAACAACCCAACAATTTCACCCTTACGGATATCAAATGTCAGCTTATCCACAATCGGTCTTCCTTTGATAATCTTACTTACCTCATTCATTTGCAGAACGACTGAATCTTTCATCTCTACACCACTCCCCTGTTTCATGCGGATCCTCCCTGCCAACTAATGTATTGTTCATTCGTTTTATTGTGTCAGTGTTATAGTTGAATAGTACACTAATATGTTATTGAAGTAAAGCCCAAAATGATAAGTTAATGCAAATAAGGGCTTTCTATTAGACTATTAGCCAAGCAAAAAATTTATATGAACATAGATTAGATAACAAAGGAGGAATTACAAATGAAAAAAGAAGTTCATGTATCGCAGACTTACCCTCGCTTGACCGTGTACGATGAAGAAAACTTCAATGGACGCCGTAGAATATATACTGGCAACCTGGGTATTCGTAATACGGACAACATCCTCGATGGTATTGAGAGCCTTCGGTTCTTCTCTACTAGCAGCAATGCTACACTGGTACTTTTCACTAGAACACGGTTTAGAGGGAACTTCCGTGTACTTCGCGGGAACCGCAACATTAGGGATCTGGATGATTTCATTTCAGGTAATGACGTGGAGTCCATTATTTCTACTAACCAACGCTTAACCCTCGAACAAATCCGTAATATCCGCAGCAGCGGTAACTTGCCTTCGGGATATCGTTTGATCTAATTTTTAGAGGACGCAGTTTAAGCCATAAGCTTAAGGTGCGCCCTCTTTTATTTTCCGCTATAATGTCTCCATACATATTAAACAGGAAAGAAGGCTACTTTATGGAACCGATCGTTTCTACTCGATGGCTGCTTGCTCGGTTATACGAGCCTGAACTTGTTATAGTTGATTGCCGTTTTTTACTTACTGACCCGGAAGCTGGACGTAAAGCCTATACAGAAGATCATATTCCCGGCGCAGTTTATCTACATCTGGAAGAACAACTCTCCGCTCCTGTAAGCTCACACGGGGGACGCCACCCACTGCCAGAAATTTCAAAGCTAACTGCCGCACTTAGTAAGGTTGGTATTAACAGAGATAGTATTGTTGTTGCTTATGATGATCAAGGTGGTGCCTACGCTTCCCGTCTGTGGTGGATGCTTAAATATTTGGGGCATGAACGTGTGTTTGTAATGGATGAAGGCTACTCTGCTTGGAAAAAAGCATCCTTCCCCGTCAGTGATCATCAAGCGGTTCGGATTCCTAGCCAGTATGAAGCAGATGTTCAGAAGAAGATGCTTGCTAGCATGGAAGATGTGCAAAATGTAGTTAACGCCGGTGGCGCACTATTGATTGATTCCCGCGAGTCCCGTCGCTATGAAGGTTTGGAAGAACCGATTGATCCGAAGGCAGGTCATATTCCTGGGGCGATCAATAAGTTCTGGAAGGATGTTCTCGATGAGCAAGGGCGCTGGAAATCAACTGAGGTGCTGAAAGAGCATTATGAAGGAATTGATCCTGAGCAAGAGGTTATTGTGTACTGCGGTTCAGGTGTAAGTGCTTGCCCTAATGTGCTCGCGCTAGGCAAAGCCGGGTACAAGAATGTTAAGCTGTATGCGGGAAGCTGGAGTGATTGGATTTCATATGAGGAGAATCCGGTGGCTACGGGAGAGGGTTAAGCGTTCGTTTTTATTTGTATATTTAAGAAAAGGAAAAGCCCGCAATCTTTGCGGGCTTTTTTAGCTTGCGCTATATACCGAAACGTTTACGGCAAGAAATCGATTTTCCGAAGGTCGGATACGTTTGCCTCTGCTTCGTCTTCTTCACCGTACAGCATCGTACATATCGTATTGGCGGCAGGCTTCGTATATTCGGGATGGATGAAAACCGTTCGTATTGAGTCGTCAAAAAAGACATGGGCCTGGGTAAATGATGTGCCGAAAAGACTAGTTGTTCTGATCGGAATCGCGGAGCTACTCGGAGCGCTGGGCCTTGTTTTGCCGTGGGCACTGAACATAGCTCCGTTGCTAACGCTGATCGCCGCGATCGCTTTGGCTGCGGTTGCACTGCTCGGGATGCTGTTTCATATTGGGCGAAAAGAGTACCGGGAGCTCGGCGTAAATATCTTTTTTGTAGTTCTGGCGTTGATCGTGGCAATTGGAAGACTATAAAGGAAGTTGTATGCGGGTAGTCGGAGTAATTGGATTTCATATGAGGAGAACCCGGTGGCTACTGGAGGAGAGTAACATACAAAAGCCCGCGTCCGACGCGGGCTCTTGTATTTATGAGTAACTCCGATAGATAGCTAAAATCAACAAATCAAAACTCAAGTCAACAGTTAACTAACTTCAACTACCTCTTTTATGCTGTTTAGATCGGTCAAATACTTTTCTAGTGCATTTTCTAGCTGCGTACTCTTTTCAAGGTTTGGAGGAATTATTCTAAAAATCGCTGATCCGCAGCTGATTCTCCGCGTCCAACAGCTCAAATTGATTTCGATTAAACCGGATCAGCCCGTCCTGCGCCATCCGCTGCAGCTCTCTGGACAAGGCGCTGCGGTCAACAGTCAAATAATCAGCCAGGTCGCTGCGGGTAAACGGAATTTCAAAACAGGCGGAATTGTTTTTTTTGGTCTGGAGGGCTAAATAATGCAGAATACGGTCCCGCAGCGATTTGTGGGAGACCAGATCCAGCTTTTGATAGATGGACCGGTTGTTCTCAAGCAGCAGGGCCAGCATATTCTCAATGATCCGGCCCCTTAAATGGCAAGTGTCCTGGCCGGGCCGGACAATTTTATTTATTTTGACAAACAGAATCCGGCATTCCGAACCCGCCACCGCTTCATAGCCGCTGTGTTCTTGGACAAGGCGAAGCGCCGTTTCGCCAAAGATTTCCCCATCCCCGAGCTCCGAGAAAATAAATCTCATGCCTGAGATATTATCTTTGCACAGCAGAACATTGCCATGGATAATAATGCCCGCCGAATCCAGAATATCGTCTTTTCTAAAAATAACCTCCTTCCGCGCAAAATCCTTGATTGTGCCCTGCAAACAGCTCAGCGCTTGCTGCACCTCCCGCTCCGCGAACCCCTTAAACAAAATAGTGCTCTGTATCCTGCTCAGATATTTCTGCAATTTTCTCAGCCTCCTGTTGCCATGGCAACAGAGTCATGATAAATACTCTGCTACAATAAAATAAATGAGAATAATTCTCATTGGTCATTCTCATTATATCAAATTGCAGGAATCATTCAATCAAGCAATTTGGAAATAAACAAAATGCTGTACTTTGAACAGGGGGGATCGTATGAGTGGAATTACAGCAGGCAAGGTATTTTTTTTAACAGATATGATCAGCGTTAAGCCACACCGGATTGCGAGCCGAGTGCTGGCATTGCCCGTATCTGCAGCCGAAACAGCGGCACAACCGGAATGGGTATTGTATGCCATGGATCAGGAGGAGACCATCAGTTCAGAGACCTCCCCCAAATCTAAAATCATCCATGTGCTGGAAGGCGAGCTTCATCTGCTGGTGGCGGAAGAGCCCTATCAATTGACAGCCGGCGCATCCGTTATCGTCCCAGCGGGCACTTGGCATGATTATTCCGCCCGCAGCAGCTGCAAATTTCTGCAAATTAGTATATAAAACGGAGGTATTCAAAATGGAAACAGGTTTATTCATTAAAAAACTGCCGCAATCCGCAGTCATTGATTTGAAGGACATCATCACAATAGAGGAACAGCAGGTTTCCAGTCTGACCCTTGTACAGCGGCCAAATCTGGCAATGACCCTTCTTTCGCTGGACAAAGGCTCGTCGATTGGGGGACATTCTTCCCCGGGTGATGCCATGGTCAACATTTTGTCCGGGCAAGCGGAAATTACAATTGGAGAAGACAAGTACACTGTTCATGCCGGGGAGACCCTCGTTATGCCGGCCAATATTCCGCATGCCCTACACGCAACAGTGGCGTTTCAGATGCTTCTGGTTGTAGTCAAGCCGGATAAGTAATGGGGTGAATGCGATGAAAAAGGAAGTAGGCCATAATTTTTTGGCGCGGCTGGGAAAAAAACGTTTGCGGCCCGGCGGCGTTGCAGCAACCAACTGGCTGATCCAGCAAGCCAATCTGAGTACGGACAACCAGGTATTGGAGGTAGCCTGCAATATGTGCACCACCTCCATTCAACTGGCCGGTAAATATCACTGTCAAATTACCGGTATTGATATGGACCCGCGGGCGCTGGAAAAAGCAAACCGAAATATCAAAAATGCCAACTTGGAAAACTATATCCGTGTCCGGCAAGGAAATGCACTGAAGCTACCTTTTGAGAATGAGAGCTTTGACGTTGTCATTAATGAAGCCATGCTCACGATGCTTAACCAGCCTGCGAAGGAAAAGGCAGTCGCCGAATACTATCGGGTACTGAAACCTGGCGGCATTCTGCTTACCCATGATATTACCTTTGCCAAGGAAAATACGGAAGAACATCTGGCCGAGCTGCGCCGCACCATTCACATCAATGTCGAGCCACTGTCTGTTGGGCATTGGGCGGGATTGTTCCACTCCGCAGGCTTTAAACAAGTAGACAATGCTACCGGTCCCATGTCCTTGATGAGTATCAATGGACTCATTCGTGATGAAGGGGTTATCGGGGCGCTGCGTATTGTGAAAAACGGGCTCAAGAAAGAGAACCGGGAACAGTTCAAAAAGATGTATACCTTTTTTAATACGACGGGTAAAGATCTGAATTATATTGCCGTTTGCAGCAGCAAACAATAGTTGTGCGCAGGCCTATCATGTCTTATGATAGGTTTTTATTTCCGCTGACGTTGAGAATGATTATCAATATAATTCATCGATATTACCTTCTAGAAGTCAAAATAACCGCTTGAAAGGAACTCACGATGAAAGCTAAATCTGTTTATGCCTTGTGTCTCAGTTTGCTGTGTTAAGTGCCTGTTCGCAACAAAAAAATGAAAGTTCGCCCAAATCCGCTGCTCCCTCCGAAATTCTGGAGCAGCTGCTGACGGCGCAGTAATTGCCTGAATGAAGCAGAACATTTCAAAATCAAGTATATAGAAAACGCGAGCCCGGGTAGCACTGCCCTGAACTCGCGCTTTTTTGCTAAGTTATTCGGTTATGTATTTCTATCGCCTATTTTGCCGGGTATCGCTTCAACTGCTGCTCAAACACGGTATTGTAGTAAAATTTTCGCGGATAGGCATCCTCCTTCAACAACTTGTAAAGTACGGATTGACCTTCTTCATAACGGACCGCAAATTCACATTCATCATAAAAACGCCGGGACAGCTCGCGGATCAAGTCTATCTCGGACGAACAGCGCCATCCGAAATAAATCATATCTAGCTGGTCCAGCGGATCACGGTAAGTGTCGAGGACAATACAAGCGTTTGGCTGCACTGGATTACTGTAAACAAGCACATGTCCGTTGTGAACAGGGTTGGCAAAAAAATGTTCATAAATCTCCGCAACGGGTACTGTAATGCCCAATTGATCCATGATGATCTGAAAATTCGGGTGCGCAATGTAGGCATCATTCTGCTCATCCGGGTACTCCACCAATTCTGTAATGGATGCCATGATCCCAAATTCATACTTCATATGAACATCCTCCCTGTTGATTGCTTGAAAAATATCCCTATGCTTGCTATGATAACAAAATTATTGGGATGAGAGGCGATTATTATGAAAAAAAAGCTGCGTTCTATCACGCTCAGGGGACTGGAATACAGCTACATACTGGGCATGCGAATCCATGACAAACGGAGTCTGCTTGAATTAAAGGTTTATCATAAAAATGTAAAGCTCCATCCGCTACGCATCCAAATCCTAACATGGGATGATCCGATTGCCGGATGTCCGCTGAATACAGGCTATCTGCTGCAAAACCATAAAAAAGGGTTTGATGTTGTCTATAATCTAAACCATCCACAGCGTATCCGCGAATGGATCGAATATGGAACGGCTAAAGGCTGGGACGGCACCCGGACAATAGAAATCATATATGGATTGGATGCTATGCAGGAAATGGGCTACGATATTACTTCATTGCGCACTTCTATATAATCAGTCAAAAACCTGTTCCAGTGCTTGCGGATTATAAGGACTGATAATTTTATATGCATTCAAGTGAGGATTGCTTAAATCATTGTCATAGATGATCATATGCTGTCTGCTTTTTAGAATAATATCAAATCGTTGCTTGCGATCAGCCTGAACTATCGTAATATAATAGCTGAATTTTTTGTCAGAACTGACATTTCGGGCCGATTTCATTAATTGAACATGAGAGAAATCAGTAAAGATCCGCTCAATAACAGCAGGATCAGTAATAATGATGTCTTTCTTTTCACCGGGAACTGAAGACAATCGCGAGATTTCTAGAGAGGCGATTTCTTCCAATCGGATGGTATTGGCTACGATTCGTTTAAACGAAGTATAGCGGCTTGCTGTATAGGCCATCAAAGAGACACCTCCCCCTGTCAGAAGCGCACCGACAAGCATGTATTTTCTATTTTTATCCATTTCCCATTCCTCCCAGTAATACGATTCTGTAAGCTACAATTATAAAACTATAAAGACATCGGTGCAAATCTGCTTATTTTAACTTCTACATAGCACACGAGCCAGGGGTCAGAAGGAAATACTTAAGTCAAGTCAGCCCCCAAGCTGTTTTGTTCCTAAACTAGCGCAGAAAAGCCACTCTATGGGTGGTACGATGGACGTCTTGCCCCTAATACTCTAGCTCGTCCAGCTTCGCTTCCAGTTCAGCCAGCTTACGATTCGCTTGATCCAATATTTCCTGAAGCTCTGCAGCTTCTGCTCGTTTTATTTCTTTTTTAACGGTTTCAATCTGCTGTTCCAAATAGAGAATATCGGCTTCATTTCCTGAGTTGTTCCAAATCTGTGAGTAAGTCATAGTCAGCCTCCGTTTATCTGTGTCCACGATTCAAGCATAACCCGCATTCCACTTCTTCAGATTAATCGATGCTACTCTTAGCGTCTAGCTAATCAACAAAAATCAATGAGCCGATTACTTTCCTATATTCAACACCCTCTACTTTATAAGCAAAACAAAGAAGCAGCGAGTTACTTCACTGCTTCTTTGTTGAATCTTACTTCTCTCATTCAAAACGGTCATTAAACTTCACGTCAAGGGTTAACCTGAGATCTCATTTATTTAGCCAGCAGTTTAGGGAACTCATCCAGCAGCATGCTGCTGGTCAGCATATCGTCATAATTCCATTTGGTCTCCACAAAAGTAACTTTTCCGCTCTTAACAGCAGGGAGCGAGCTCCACAACGCAGTTTTCATTAAATCATTAAAGGAATTTTCCGCATCAGCATTGGCCGGATAAATGACAAACAAATGGTCACCAATAAGCATCTTATGCATTAGCTCAGGTGAGACCTCAATATAAGGCGCGCCTTCTGCCGGCTCAATTTCCTTCACTGCTTCTGACATTTTGTAGCCCTGCGGCTGATACAGCAGTGCAGGAATGCCACCAGTTTTCATCAAATACATTGTCTTGTTCCAATAATAAATCAGCACTACCGCTGTTTCTCCTTCGGCAAGTTTGCCTTCCTGACGCAATCCGCTCCACATATTCTCGGCCTTGCGATTATATTCGGACAACAGTTGCTCTGCTTCAGCCTTTTTACCCACTATCTCACCAATGACAGGCAGACGCTCAGACAAGGGTTTACTCTGGTCAAATACAACAGTAGGTGATATTTTGGACACTTCTTCATATTGTTTGTCCATCACATAACCTAGCATTGTTAAATCCGGTTCCAGATCCAAAACAAGTTCCAGATTTGTAGGAAATCCGATATCCTGTGCCGGGGTTGTCTCCTTGTCCAAATAGACTGATTCTTCAATAAACCGGCGGTCGACACCGACCGGCTGAATCCCGAGTGCCAGCAGGTCACCGATCGAATTACCCTGCAGCACAATCCGCTGTGGACGCTCTGGAATATCAACCTCATGCCCCTGACTGTCTTTATATACTCTTGTAGATTTTGAATTGGTGGCTGAGTCCGGTGGACTTGTCTCTGTTTGCACAGAGGATACCGGACTAGGGCCAGCATTCGCAGAATTAACAGGACTGTTCCCTGAAGAGCAAGCACTAAGCATTAAAACCAGACATAACAGCATCGCTGCTCCCATTGACATTTTTGTATTTCTAACCATCAGTAAATCCCCTTTTCCTCTATATTGATAATGATTATCATGATCATTATCAATATAACTTGGCTCAGCCCATCCTGCATTAGACAATCTTAGCCTGATTTTAGGACGATCTGATCCTTTGGCAGAGTCTTGGGCCAATGACTTAAAATTACCCGGAGTCACACCGGTTGTTTTCTTGAAAATACGGATGAAATAGGACAGGTCCGTGTACCCCACTCCGGCGGCAACCTCCTGCAATGATGCATCGGTATTTAGCAGCAGTTCCTGCGCCTTATCTATTCGCGTCCGAATAAGAAAATCAATCAGACTGGTACCCGTCTTGCTTTTGAACCGCTTCGCCACATAGGTCACACTATAATTAAGCTGCTCTGCAATAGAGGATAAGGTAATAGGCTGACTGTAATATTCCCGTATGTATCGAACGGCTTGCTCCACCAGATCCGGCTTGACGGGATAGACTCCATATGCCTGTCTCTGCCGCTCAACTTCGTAGACAAATTGATAAAGCATTGCTTTGATCTGAATCCGTTCAAGTGAACTTGAGTCCAGCCATTTTCGGTGCATCTCCTTTACTTGAGACAGTAAAACCACTGGAGCATCCGGAGCAAATTCATATTGTTTTTGAAAAGGACTGTTTCTTTCAAAAAGTCTACGTACACCTGATCCGGACGTTAGCGAAAGCGAAGCTTTATAGAAAATAAAATAAAACTCCATTTCCTCCCTGACCCAATCAATATCCAGTTGCCCTCCCTTTCCGCTGTGTAGGATATGAAAACGTTCTGCAGCATGTTTATTTCCATTGAGCCGAAAACCTGCGTTGCCGCGAACCATATATAAAAAACCTGCAGCCGGGAACCTATAGGAGGTCAGCTTGTCGCCGGCCTTAAACCACATATGGCGAATATCAACCAGCCGGATATGTGCATAATCCCAGAGCATCAAATTATCATCAGTATTTAAAATCTTTACTCGCCTCCTTCCTATCGGAAGTATAATTGATAATCATTATCAACCGCAAGAGCTGGAAGCAATATACAAACAAGAAGTCCGAAAAAAGCAGTTAAGCATCATCTAAAAAAATAACAATTCGCCTCTAATCGGTAACTTCAATGTGCCAAGTCAACAGACTAATTGTTAAGATCTCCCTCGCCCCCCACCATCTTGAAATCCCGCACCAGTCAAGGGTTTATCCTGTGCGTTATCCATTTTAATTTAATTTTTTTATTCTCAAAATTACTATTTCGAAAATCTCACAATCTTCCGATATGTTCTTATGAGCTATTTGCTCAGAGACAACTTGGGGGAGATGGTAGCATGTTAAAACAACTAAAAAAAAGGCGGTTCGGTTCATCAAGCATAGCAAATACTTTGTCCATTGTACTTTTAGTTATTATTGTTGTCGTCTTCTCAATCTTGGGAACCTTTATGTTTTCCAGCACTCGCAGCATACTTGTGAAACAACAAGAATCTATGCTTCAGACCAAAACACAGGCACTTGTCAGTCAATTTGATGCACTATTTAAGGAAAAGGGTTCACTGGTCAAGCAAATGTCAACGAATAACTTATTCAAACAATACATCGAAACCACCAAATCTCCAGAAATGGCCAAGACTTCACCGCATGCCGCTGAAGTAGCAAAGACACTAGCTGCCATTGTAAAGGTGGAACCCACTTTTGCAGATGCATGGATTGCTAGTACTGCCGGCAAAGGTTTTTACATCCTCAACAATGGTACGACATCAGATGCTGCTTTTAACATTAAAGAACGGCCGTATTATAAGCCAGCAATCGAAGCAGACGGCCTGTACTACTCCGATCCTTATATTGACATCACTACAGGCGATATGCTGATGGGTATTTTTTATCCGATAAAAAATGACAACAATACATTAATCGGTTTTGTCGCGGTTGATATAGCGTCTAAAAATATCCCTGAGATAATGGAAAGCTATAAGCTAGGCAGCACTGGTTATTCCATTCTCGCCTCCAAAACAGGTGATATACTGTATCACCCAGACCAGTCTAAGGTCACAAAGGAAAGGATTAATGAGCTGCCAGGTGATCTTGGGGGGATCGGCAAGAAAATGATCGCTGGTGAATCCGGCGTACATCTGATTAATGACAACGGAGAACGCCGTTACATCGGCTATGCTACAAGTAAAGATACCGGCTGGTCCGTAGGTTTAACTATTTCAGAGCGTGAAGTGCTCTCCGAATTAAAAAAGTTCACCTGGATAACGATTGGCGGGTTTGTGGCAGCGGCGATTCTGCTCGTTCTATTTTCGTATATCACACTCCGTTATCTGCTCAGATCCATACCGAAGCTGCTCACCAAAATCAAACGGGTGGAAAATGGGGATTTGACTGTTCAATTTGATGCCTATTCCAACAACGAAATTGGACAGATCTCCAACGGAATATTCAACATGGTCCAGAAAATTCAAGGGATGCTTCAAATAGTGGGTACCTCCGCTCAGGTATTAAACCAGTCCTCAAAAGATCTGCAATCCATTTCTTCCCGTACAGCTATAACGATGAACGATACAGCAACGGCCATTAATGAGATTGCGAATGCGACCAACTACCAGTCGATTGAAACGGATACGATTTTGCAAAAAACCGGATCATTATCTGGTCAAATTGACGAAATCGCAAATGATGCCATAGCCATAGAGACGATGGTGCAGGCTTCTGCCGACCAGAGCGAACTGGGGTTAGGTGTATTGAATCAGTTATCGAAATGGGCAGAAGAAAATCACAACTCCACTCATTCGATATCGTCTGCCATTCATGATATTGATCAAAGCCGTCATGAAATTTCAAGTATCGTGGACACGGTACATCAAATCGCTACGCAAACCAATCTGCTGGCGCTAAATGCTTCCATTGAAGCAGCACGTGCGGGAGAACAGGGGCGCGGATTTGCCGTTGTTGCCGGAGAGGTTCGCAAGTTGGCGGAGCAGACCGCACAGGCCACACAGGAGATTGGCAGAAAGGTTCATGAAATCGAGGAAAAAACTAGAGCATCCGTGGAATACACAGCCCAAGGACTTGAAATTGCCGAAGAAAATGCAAAATCCGTGGAGGCTACGAAACAGGTATTCTTTAGCATCAACAGCGATTTGGAGGCTTTGAGATTACGTATGATTCAAATCAGCAGCAACACCTCCAAAGTCCATAAGCACAAAGATGAAATCCTACAGGCACTCGAAATCATTTCTTCAACTACAGAAGAGAATTCCGCTTCGACGGAAGAAGTTAGCGCAAGCACGCAGGAACAATTGGACAGCATTGAACAGGTTGCCGAGCTATCCCAGCAGCTTAACCAGTTGTCCAAAAAGCTTCAGGACGAATTAAACCAGTTCCAGGTCGAATAGCCCTCTAGTCATCCGTAAGTTACGCAGTCATGAGACTATCCTCCCTTCTAGAAAAATTAAGCAGCCAGTGCATGCCGATAATCCATCGGCGCGCACTGGCTGCTTTTAGTTTCAATTCGCTAGTAATGGTCTCTTCAATCGTACGGTACAGACCTATGATAATTAACTATTTATACGGGTAAGGAATTTCCTCCCACTGACCAGTAAAGACATCTACTTTAATCGTGAATTCCCTGCTTCCTTGCCTAACATCACTGAACAAATAACCATCCCCGATAAACCCTGAAATCCAGTCCGTACCTGTTGGCTTGAAACCCTCTGTATCAAAGATAGGTTGGAGTAACTTATACAGTTCCTTCTGGTATTCTGTACCGTTAGAGATATCCCACAGATCTATCGCTTCTCGGTTTACAAGACTTCTCAGTGGACTGCCAGAAGTTACGTCATGAACCGTTCCGGTAAGCGGATTAATTTTGTAGCTGTTGCCTTCCCCTTCGCCATTCAGTGGATCTATATCCACCCTATATTGATCTCCGTCTTTGCTAAAGGTCCAACCGCTTGCCGGAAGCTGTTTTTCCATCATGGACTTGATGTCCTGTTCACTGAGCGGTGGAGATATAAACGAACCATAGTACATCTGTGCGCTCTCAATGGTCAGATTCTTCCCGTAAACGGCAATAACTTCGAGCGGAAACTCAGACATAGAGGCTGCACCAGCCAAGTGGGCTATAATTTGGTCATCTATCAGCTCGTATGAAACTATTGAGCCAAATCCGACCTTCTCTCCCCAAGCTCCCTCAGTGTAATCATATACTTTGGTCAAATGCTTTCCGTCCAGTTCAGCAGATACATAGGTATGGTTATTTCGGTGTGTAATGGAGGATTTCAGCCTCTGATTCAACGTTTCGATCGGATCTTCGACCACAAGCTCTTCCAAGGTAACAGGCTGGAGCACATGAATCTCACTCATAGAAAGTCCGGTACCTGTGCCGGTCGTAATGCGTATGAAGATTTCTTTAGTCCCATCCCCGTTCACATCTGCTTCTTCAATCAATGGAGGCCGAGTTTCATCTTCCCCGGCATTCCACAAGAACGTACGGCTTACTTCACCACGCACATCTACCGTGACTTTATGCAAAAGTGCATTCTCCCCAGTGGGATTAGCAGATACCGTGATTCCGTTTTTTTCCGCCAATAGAGTGCCTTTAACGCTGGAAGCCGTGCTCTCTTTATCCTGCGCTTCTGCCCGAAAAGTAGCAGGAGCGCTCTTTGCCGGGGCTGATGCAGAATTCAGCTTTGCCCCTGTCAGGGTACAGCCACTTAAGATCATAATTACAGCTAGGCCCAGCAGTGAGTTTTTTGCCGTAAATTTTTTGTGTCTGGTAATCATGATAATCCTTCTTTCCATTTCCTTTTTACTGCTCGAAATGCCAGCTGTACCTGCCAACCGGATCGGGTCGGGTAAGGTTTCTAACAATTTGAGAAGTGTCAGGGCATAACTTCTGTGGCACGCTGGTTCAAGATGCTTCAAGGCCAGAGCATCACAGGCAACCTCTTGATCCTCTTTCATTTGGCGTACGGCATACCACAACAGAGGATTAAACCAATGCATGGCCAGCAGCAGACCTGTCAGCAGATTTAGCAAAATATCACGGCGCTTCACATGCGCCAGCTCATGAAGGAATATATGACGGAGCCCGTTCGTCTCCAGAGTGTGTAAGGTAGAGGTGGGCAGCAGCAACATGGGCCTTATAACGCCAAGTAGTGTCGGTACGGCAATCTGCTTCGTCTCGATCAGCTTGACTGGGCGCCGTACCTGCATCTCCTGCTGACAGGTTCGGAACAACCGTTGGATTTCTAAGGAATGAATCTCTGGTTCCCTTCGAACCCGTGCGGTAAATCGAAGTTGTACTCGAACTGACAAGCCCAGTACCACCGCGGCTCCGCCAAGCCACACCAAAACCAGTAAATGTAGAGGCTCCCACCCTGAATCGGTCGCCCTGGAAGAACTGTCTATTTGCGGATTGACTTGTGCCACATCATCCGATGCTGATGCTCCCGGCAAAGGTCCAGTTTCTGCAATTCCAGTAACTGACGCTGCTTCCTCTTCCTCTCCGGTCAACCCGGGCATATAAGTAAAGCCGATTTCCGACTGTACTGACGGAAAAATGGTACTCTGCGCCGCTTCTTTCTCCAGCGGCAACAGATTAAAAATACTAAATGTGCTTTCTGGTGCCCAAGGTATTGCCAGCCTCACGATCAGTGGTATCCACAGAAGATACGTCCAGGTAGGTTTTAGACGATCCTTGAACAGGAACCGGGTCAATAAGATCAGCAGAGCCAGCACGCTCGCCATGGCAGACAGCGACAATACCTTGACGAACAGATTGTATGCAGCTTCCAACAAGCGGCTCAGTCCTTTCGTTCATCCAAAATTCTCTTCAATTCTTCAATATCTTCCCGGGACAACTTTTCATCCTGCAAAAAATTGACCAACATCGGGCGCAGAGTTCCACCGTAGATCCGCTTCAGAAAGGATCGTGTCTCCGATTGGACACATTCCTCTTCCCTCACCAGCGGATAATATGAATACACCCTACCTGTCTGGTTATAACCAATAGCCCGCTTCTCTGTCAGACGCTTAATCAACGTCCGTACCGTCTTTGGGTTCCAGTCCCTGCTGCCTTCTAGTGCTTCAACAATCTCACCTGCAGTGCGCGGGGCACTTGCCCACAGCACCTTCATCACTTCCCACTCGGCATCCGAAATCCTTGGAGTTTCCTTAGACATAATACTATCCACCATTCTTTCCTGGCATGACTACATTTGTAATCCAATATCCAAAATATACAAGTCAGCTTCGTTTATGTCAACCCCAAACTCCCTGTTCACACACGGTATATGGACAATGTACACGTAGATTCATGGTCACGTACATTAATAGCAATAATACGGCTTATTAGTCAAAGATGACTTCAATGAGGTGGAACCTATGCCTATAAAAACAGGTAATCAATACATCGAACGAATCGACCGGCAAAAGATCAATATCTGGTACAGAGGAACACGTATTGAAGGTCCTTTATCCAAACACCCTGCCTTTCAGGGTCTCATACAAACACAAGCTGAAATGTATAACATGCAGTGTGATGAACGTTATTTGGCGCAGATGACCTTTCCTTCACCTGATACTGGAGATCCTGTTGGTTTATCTTTTCTTCCACCCAAAAATGCTGAAGATTTAGAACGCCGGAGAAAAATGATTGAACTCTGGTCCAATAGACATCATGGATTTTTAGGACGCTCCCCCGATTATATGAATACAGCCATTATGTCTCTCTTCACAGCTGCTGATATCCTTGAGGACCTTAATCCGAAATATGCTGAGAACCTCAGAAAATACTATGCCTACTGTCGTGATTATGACATTACCTTATCCCATGCCTTCATCCAGCCTCAAGCCAGCAAAATATCCGGCCAGATTGATGCTACAGAGGATTCTATCGCTGCTAAAGTCGTAGAAATCAATGATGAGGGGATGATTGTTACCGGTGCTTTTATGATGGCAACACAGGGAGCTACCTGCGATGAAATGCTTGTATTCCCGACTCCCTCACCCTCACTTGTGGATGATGATAATCCCTTTGCGTTTGCCTTTGCGGTGCCTAATGATCTGCCTGGAATGACTTTTTTTTGCCGTGAAAGCTACGCTGCCTCATCTACTTACGACCATCCGTTAAGTTCAAGATATGAAGAAATGGATACCCTTGTTATCTTTGACCGTATACTTATCCCTCATGATCGTATATTTTATTATGGCGATGAGATGTACTGTTCCCGATTATTCGGCGAGAGTAATTTTCATACGCATATGGCCCACCAAATTGTCACCCGCTATATTGCAAAAACCGAGTTTTTTCTTGGTATGCTAGAGTCTTTGGCTGAAGAACAAAACGCTGTCCTTGAGTCCTACACGATTCTGCCTATTTCCAGAATATTAACCTATTTAGAAACATTCAAAGCCTTAAGACTTGCAGCGGAAATAGGGGCTTCGCTCGACAAATTTGGATATCTCGTTCCAGACAAGGGACCACTATTGGCTTCAACCATTCACTTTTCAGAGTTTTATCCAGAAATGGTTGAAATGGTTCAAAACCTCAGTTCAAGCGGTCTCATCATGATCCCCTCTGAAGCCGACTTTACATCAAGCGCTGGTTCTTATCTTTATGAGTATTTGAAGGGGAATGTCTCGGATGCATGGTATCGAAATGCCTTATTCCGGCTGGCGTGGGAACTAGGAGCGGGTGCATTCGGAGGTCGTCAAACCCAGTTCGAGCGGTTATTTTTCGGCAACTCCCAAACGGTGGCCTGGCGTATGTACAACAGCTATGATAATCACGAATATTTCCGTCAAATCGTTCACGATTTTATTGCCCCCGATCCCCCCTTGCCTAAGTCAACAACGGATGGAATTTCCAATTAATAAAGAGTTGCAAAGGCTTATAATGATGTGTTTTAGGATTGATTAAGAGACTGCTTTCGTTCTCTTTCAGTCCTTTTTGAGCTCTATTCACAATCAAAATTATGAAGAACTAGATGCTTTTTCATACCTTCACTGGACAATTCTGTAATAAGTTGTTTATAGTTTATTAGCATTAGTAAGTGATTTGCTAGCTTAGGAGGGAACAATGAACTATGGGCCATATCATAGTCGTAGAAGATGAACGTGCAATCAGTGACTTAATTACTATGAATCTAAAATTAGTCGGACATACCTATAGCAAGGCTTATCGCGGGCTGGAGGTTATTGAACTGCTGGAACGTGAAAAGGCCGATTTAATTCTGCTCGATATAATGCTGCCCGAACTGGATGGTTTTGAGATCATGCAGCGGATTGCTCACTTACAAATTCCGGTGATTCTAATCACCGCTAAAGATTCACTGGCTGATCGCATCAAGGGCTTTGAGCTGGGCGCCGATGATTATATTATTAAACCTTTTGAAATCCTTGAATTGTTGGCAAGAATCAATGTGGTGTTACGCAGGAGCGAAAAAGGCACTTCCAATTTTCTTTGTGAAAACGTTGAGGTACGTTATCTTGAGAGGCTTGTCATGGTGGATCAACTACCCGTAGATTTAACCGCTAGGGAATTTGAGCTTCTTGAAGTCCTTATCCGCAACAGAAACATTGCTTTATCAAGGGAAAAGTTGCTGGAATTAGCCTGGGGCTATGATTTTGAAGGAGATACCCGTACCGTAGATGTCCACATCAGGCAGCTGCGCAAAAAACTAGGCTGGGAAGAACGAATTAAAACCGTATTTAAGCTTGGTTACCGCTTGGAAGTTCAGGTCTAGTATGAGATTCTGGCATAAAATTCTGCTGTCAGTCCTCGCCTTCTTCATCGTCGCCCTAGATGTGAGTGTAATAATGATTATGAAAAAAAGCTGGCAGCTGAACATGGACAGCGAAATGCAGCGTGCTTCAAGCGAACAGCTATTAATTGCAAACAACATTTATGAAAATCTTGAATCGATTCAGACCCGTGGGGCCACACTTACCTCTACTTTAATCTCCAGCGTGGCTCAATCCTATGGTGAATTTTATCATAAGCAGGGAATCGGACTACAGCTCTGGGAGAATGACCAGCTGGTTTATCCGAATGCCGGAGTCCCATCCGTCTCAACGCCGGAATCACATTCTATTCAACTCTCTACTGAGCTCCCTGCTCCCTATCAAGCTTTGACGATCGTTTATCAACGTGATATCAGTGACCTGTATGCTAAGCAGCATGAGCTGAACCGTTTTTTTGTAATGATTAACTGGATTATCGGTCCAATTCTGCTCCTATTACTCTACTTGCTGATCCGGCAGTTGACCAAACCACTTAAACAGCTTTCAAAGACTACAAAAACGATCGCTGAAGGCAAATATACCGAGCGTGTGCAGTTGCGCAGTAAAGATGAATTTGGTGAGTTAGCCCTGAACTTTAACCGAATGGCAAACGCAGTGGAACAGCACGTGATCGAACTGTCTAATATGGCCGATGAAAAGCAGAGAATGGTAGATAACCTCGCCCACGAACTGCGCACACCTTTAACCAGTATGCAGGGATTTGCTGAATTTCTGACTTCCGCGAATATAGGCCAGGAAGAACAGCAGATGGCTGGTCAATATATCCTTAGTGAAACCTTACGCCTGAAGAATTTTGCCTTCAAACTGCTGGATTTGTCCGTCCTACGGCATCATCCTCTGACTCTGAAACAAGTAGACATATCAGATTTGTTCAAATCGGTTAAACAGATTGTGCAGCTTAAATTGGACGAAGCAGGCATCAAACTAGAAATGGATTATTCGATCCCTGCGGTTTGGGGTGATCATGATCTGCTAACTTCCTTCTTGGTTAACCTTGTCGAAAATTCCATTCATGCATCTCCGCAAGGGAGCACCATCCGCTTGCTTGCCTATGCATTGCAAAATGAAGCCATATTGGAAGTATGTGATTCGGGATTTGGGATGACCCCGGAACAGAGCGCGCGTGTTTTTGAACCCTTTTATCGAGGTGAAAAATCGCGCACACGCGAATACGGGGGTGCGGGTCTTGGTTTATCTTTATGCAAGCAAATCGCAGATGCACATCAAGCCAGAATTTCACTGAATTCTACTTTAGGTCAAGGAACAAGTATCCGCATTTTTTTACAACTCCATAACATCTGTTCACCTACTCTATAACATCTATAGTTTAAGGTTAGGAAGATTCAGCATCATCCGAAGCAAATGGAGGTTATTCAAGTGAATAACAAAAAATTCCCCACTGCTTTAGCTGTACTCCTGTTCTCGGGGAGTCTGCTAATCGTCAGTGCAGTCATTCAAAACACCACCCATTTAGCTTTAACCAGCATCAAAACCCCAGGGGTGAAGTTGGAAGCACCCACGCGGGTGTCCACAGAGAATGACGATCTACAACAGCAGACGAGCCCTAAAGAAATACAACAAATTAACAATTTCATAGACATGGCTGGTAATGAGACTTCTGTATCCAAACGGAACACTGTTACACCGCCTGCTGTAGGGCATTTGAGTCAAAGCGATACCGTTGCTCTCGCTGCTTCAAGCGTTCGCAAATTATTCGAAGTGGACATGGGAAAGCTGCAGATGCGGGTTATTCTGAGTGATACCCGAACCTCGCTGCCGTGGACATGGGCTGTACATTTCAGTCCATATAACGCCAAGACCCTAGAAGGGCAAGGTAAGGAATTCTGGGAATACGATGTACTAATTGATCCCATAAACGGTATGGTAGTGAATACGACCGCGATTAATAATTCTCTGAAAAGAACACCAATTAGCGCTTCTGCTGCCAGCGCCATCTATAAAGATGCTAGTTGGATCAATACGGCCATTACTATCCTTACAGATAAACAAAAAGAAAGCCGAAAAATTGTTACAGCAACACTAATCAACACTGAAACCAATGATAAACGCGGCATGGTCGCTGTTCAGATGATGCTGGAAGATGGCAGCAGCTACACGGCAGAAATGCGTTATCCTGATCAAAGTCTGCGCTGCCTTACCTACGAGACTGCTCAAGTAGTGAAATAAATCAAAAATAGAATCAGCTCTTCACTAATCCTACTTTTATGTCGATAATTTATAATACATGGAAAAGTATGGAGGAGCATATGAACACTAATCGCAGAACCGAACCTTTTCGATATACCCTTAAAGAACCTGTAACATTTGATCTTCATATTCTTACTATTAACGGCATCCAGGTTCCTTCCAAGCCTGTAAGGGCTGTATTGTTCGACATCAGTCGATCGGGTTGCCACTTATCGTTACCCCTCAATATCAACCCAGAAAATAACCTAGTACGCATTGGCATGGAAATGAATCTTACGGATGAATCTATGTACATAGAAGGAATATTGAAATGGAACAAAGAACAACAAGGCAGTTTCCACTACGGCATTCAGTTGGACATCCCTGAGAATGACGGTGAACGACTCCCAAGGGTACTTCGCATACTTGCTGGAGAAGGCAAAATATTAGTTCGTTAAGATAACAAAAAAAGAGTAGTTTTAATCTAAAAAAGCAACAACCCCGCGTTTTCATGCAGGGTTGTTGCTTTTTAGCTATTGCGATCCAAACTTATTGTTGTAATCCGAAATTACAGACTAACATTTCCTGAATTTTATTCTTGAGGCACATCCCGTTCAGGGGATGCTGCTACAGCTTTTTCTTTCTCCAGTACCTCTCTTAAATCATCCTGAATTCTGCGATTCCATAAGGGAACCCCTGAGCGATAAGCAGCTCTACCTGTCAAATGCGCAGATAAAGGTGAGGTCATAAATACAAAGACAATCCCCAGTAGCAGCTTAGCACTTATATGATCTAGAAAAAATGCAAAATATAGAAAGGCCCCGCTCAGAACACATAAAACACCAAGGGTTGCACTTTTAGCAGCGGCATGCGATCTCAGATAAACATCAGGCAGCCGAATCAGTCCATAAGCACTTACAGCACTAAGCAATGCCCCCATCAGAATTAACAAAGCAAACAGCAATTCACCGACTGTCTTGATCGTTTCCATGTTCTAGCACCACTCCCCTTTCGATGTATCTGGCAAATGCCGTCGTGCCGATAAAGGAAAGAATGCCTATTAACAAAATAATTTCGATAAAAGCCTGCGTTCGGAGTAAAACAGAAAGAACGGCTACCATGGCTAACAGATTAATTCCAATCGTATCCAGTGCTGCTACCCGGTCAGGCAAAGAAGGTCCCTTCAACAAACGCCAGGCGCATACACCAATCGCCAGCGCCATAATCGTAAGCGAGAGCATAAGAATAAAATGGATCATTAACGGGTCACCTCCAATATCGCACGCTCAAAGGTGTCACGGATATTCGCTCTGAACTGTGCGGGATCATCAACATCCATGGCATGAATATACAAAGTCCGGTTATCATCCGATACTTCAAGTACCACAGATCCGGGAGTAAGGCAGAGCAATGTGATCAAAGTAGCCACTTCCCAATCCGATTTCAGCTCTGTAGTATATTTCAAGATTGCTGGACGTATATTAAGCTCCGGTCTCAGAACGGCTTTTACCACTACATAACTTGAAACGACCAGTTCCCGCAGCAGTAAAAGGATTAGCTTAATAATTGCCCACACTTTTCCTAGATATAATTTGGGCCAAAAACGTCGCATTCCGAGCAGAATGAGGATACCGATCAAGAAACCAATGACGAAACGTGGCCCAGTCCAGTCATTGTGCAGGAACATCCACAGGAATGCTATCATGAAATTCAATAATAGTTGAAAAGCCATAGTATCACTCCTTCATGACAGCGTTAATGTATAGTGCTGGATCAGCCAGTACGGCTCCGGCTTGACTCACAAAACCGTTTACCGTCTCCGCACCTACACCCATCAGAATTACAATCACGAACAGAACAGCCGCCGGTGCCATCATGGCTTTATAATGAAGCGGTTTGACTTGTTCTTCCCTTTTCTCGCCACCCCAGAATACTTGCTGGAATACCTTGATCAAGGAATATAACACTACAAAGCTGGATGCAAGTGCAATCAGCGCCAGAGCCACGTGATTCTCTCCAAATCCACTACGCACCATCATCACTTTTCCAGCGAAACCACTAAGGGGTGGAACACCAACCAATGCCAAAGTCAGTACAAAAAACATCCAGCCGGTCCACGGATAACGTCGGATCAAACCACCCATTTCTTTTAATCGGTCGGTGCCCGAAGCTGAGATAATCATCCCACCCAGGAAAAATAATAATGCTTTGGCAACCATGTCATGCATTAAATAAAACACTACACCATTTAACGAATCCTGAGTCGCGACAGAGATCCCAAAAGCAATAAATCCTACACTGATGATGATATTATAATTAAATATTCGGCCCAGATCGTTGTAAGCCAATGCCCCGATTGCCCCAAGTATCATTGTCGCCCCCGCCATCCAGGCAATCAATGTATGGGTGAGTCCCGGTTCTTGAATAAAAATCAAAGTAAAGGTACGTGTAATTGCATACAATCCGACCTTGGTTAACAAAGCCCCAAACAGGGCTCTAACAGCCAATGGCGGTGCACTATAGGAATCGGGAAGCCAGAAAAAGAGCAGCAAACCTGCCTTAATCGAAAATACAATTAGCAGCAGGACCGCAATGACGTTCATTACACCGCCTTGTCCCGCCTCTGCTACACGCATAGATAAATGCGCCATATTCAGTGTGCCTGTCGCAGCATATAAATAAGCAATCGTCGCCACAAACAAGGAAGAGGAAATCACATTAATTAATACATACTTTAATGTCTCTCGCAGTTGACCCTTGGACCCACCAAGTACGATCAAAGCGTAAGAAGCAACTAACAGCACCTCAAAGCAGACAAACAAGTTAAACAGGTCCCCGGTGAGGAAAGAGCCAAAAACCCCGGTTAATAAAAAATGGAAAAACGGGTAGTAATAAAACCGTTCTCTGTCTTCCCCAATGCTAGCGAAGGAAAAAAACAGACAAGCCGCACCAACAATGGCCGCTGTCAACACGAGCAATGCCGAAAACATATCGGCAACAAACACAATGCCATAAGGTGGACGCCATCCCCCCATATATAAGGTCTGGATACCGTTTATATTTACCTGATACACAATGAATCCTGCAACAAAGATATTTAAAAACACACTGACGGCACTTATGATTCGTTGCAGACGTACTCGTTCTTTCAGAAAAATGAGTATAACTGCCGTAATGGCCGGAATCAGCAGAGGCAGCACTAACAAGTTGTTCATCGTCTCTCCTCCTTGGTTCCTTCCACATCATCGGTACCCGTCGAGCGGTAAGTCCGGTATGCCAAAACAATAAAAAATGCTGTTACTCCAAAGCTAATTACAATAGAGGTCAAAATGAGCGCCTGCGGCAAAGGATCGACATAAGCTTCCGCTTCCTCACCCAGCAATGGTGCAGCACCTGTCTTGAGGCCAGACATTGTCAGTAACAACAAATGAACGCCGTGCGTTATTAAAGTGGTTCCCAGAAGGATACGCAGCAAGCTTTTGGAAAGAACTAGATAAACACCTACGGAAAACAGTACACCGATCGCCAGGGCAATAATAAGCTCCATTAGCTATCCCTCCCGATCGTAAATATGATATTCATAGTGACACCAATAACAGCTAAGAAAACACCGAGATCAAAGAACATTGCTGTGGTCAGTTCTGTTTTGCCCATAAGTGGCAGTTGGAAATAGCCAAACGCTTGGCTCAGAAAAGGTACATCGAATAAAAACGAACCTATTCCTGTAAGAAAAGCTACAGATACCCCTATCGCGATTAACTTACGATAGTCGATAGGCAATACCTTCTCAACCATATCAATCCCAAAAGTAATGGCGAGTAGTACCAATGCGGCTGATGCCATCAATGCTCCAATAAATCCGCCTCCCGGATTATTATGTCCGGCGAAAAACAGATAAAGCGAAAATATTAGTATCATAACGAAGGCTACTTTAGCTACCGCTTGTAGTAACACATCATCACTTACAGAAGAACGTGGTTTATTATCCTTCACAGCCCGCTTCAGTGGGGCAATAGTTCCATCTGTATCCAACTGCAGTTTGATCATGGAATAAATAGCAAGTGAGGCAAGGCCAAGCACTGTAATTTCAAACATGGTATCAAAGCCGCGGAAATCAACGAGCAGAACATTAACAATATTTTTACCGCCACCCAAGGTATAGCTATTCTCCACATAATATTTCGAGATGGATTCGAACGGACTACTGCCTAAAGCAGCAAGTGCAACCAATGTCATGGTTATTCCCATCCCGATGGAAATAATTAGCTTAGGCAAGCGGGACCGAAGTTTGAACGGTTCTTTCTCCAGCTTAGGCAAATGCCGAAAACATAGCAGGAACAATGTAACGGATACTACTTCGACAATCATCTGCGTAAGCGCCAGATCAGGTGCCCGGAACAGAACAAAGAGTAAAGTAACCATATAACCAACCATTCCTGTTAACAAAATGGCTGTGATTCTGGAACGTACAAATGGGATAGCCAAAGCGCCCACAAGCATAACCATAACAACAATAACTTCAAACAACGAAAACGGAGCATATTCAGTTGTCCCAAGCGTAATTCCATCGGTATACCACACGGCTCCACCAATGGCTACGATCAGGAAAGCGAAGATATACATCAAGTAATGGCGCATGGAACCTGTCATATAGGTGCCAGTCAACGCCCTAGACGATTTCTCGACCAGCCGGATTACTCCGTCATAGACTTGATTTAAAGTGTAGCCACTGCCCCATTCTTTATCGACCAGACTCCAGCGGCCATAGATTCGGTATACAATAATACCAAGAATCACAACACCAAGTGTCATCCATATTTCTGGTGTAAAGCCGTGCCAGAAATGAATATTCACAACAAAGGGTTCTCCGGTCTGCAAGATTGGGTGAATAGCATTCATTGCAGGGATAATAAGTGTATTGGATAATATATTCGGGAAAAAACCGATAAATATAGACAGCACTGCTAGCAGGCACGGGGCAAGCAGAAGTCCAAATGGGGCTTCATGCGGTTTTTTGTCCAGCTTCTCAGGCTGATATTTTCCGAAAAAGGTGTGAAAAACCAAAATCATACTGTATGCAAAAGTAAACACGCTGGCAATCCAGGCCAAAACCGGGAAGAGCGTAAACAACGAGGGAACAGACAATATATCCAGGTTTCGGATATTCAGAACAGCTGTAAAAAACATTTCTTTACTTAAAAACCCGGAAAATGGCGGCAAACCAGCCATCGAGAAACTGCCGATCATCGCTACCGTAAAGGTAACCGGCATAATGGAAATCAGTCCGCCCAACTTCCGCAGGTCGCGGGTACCCGTCTCATGGTCAACTATACCGACCATCATAAACAAAGAGCCTTTAAAGATGGCATGGTTAATAAGGTGAAAGATAGCCGCTGTTGTTGCAGCAGTGTAAAAGACTGAATCTCCCCCTACATAAAATGCCGCTGCCGATCCCATTCCCAGCAATCCCATAATCAGTCCAAGTTGACTAATCGTTGAATAGGCTAATAGAGCCTTCAGGTCCGTCTGCTTCATCGCCTGGATAGAGCCATAAATCAAGGTGATCAAACCGACGCCTGACACAACCCAGAACCACTCATATTGCCCCGCAAAAACAGGGCTGAAACGGGCGACAAGATACAATCCAGCTTTAACCATCGTTGCCGAGTGAAGATAGGCGCTAACGGGTGTAGGTGCCTCCATGGCATCTGGCAGCCAGATATGAAACGGGAACTGCGCTGATTTGGTGAAGGCGCCTAAAAGAATTAGTAGCATCGCCGGAATAAATAAAGCATGCCCGCTAATATCGCCAACCTCACTCCAAATTTCCCGGATACTAAAGGTGCCTGTCATTACATAAAGCATTAAAAAGCCGGCAAACATCGCTAAACCACCAAATACGGTAATCAACATAGATTTGAGAGCACCATACCGCGATTTTTGCCGCCGATGCCAAAAGGCAATTAACAGAAATGACGAAACACTTGTTAATTCCCAAAAGCCGTATAACACCATCAAGTTATCCGAGAGCACAACGCCAAGCATCGCCCCCATAAACAACATTAGATAAATATAAAAAGGGGTTAACGCTTCTTTTCGCCGGTCAAGATAATAAATTGAATAGATAATTACAAGACTACCCATCCCAGTGATTAGCAAAGCAAACAACAAACTTAATCCATCCAGATGGAAAACCAAATCAATTCCTAGTGAAGGAATCCATGAAATGGTTTCATATCCCAAATCCCCACCCTTAATAACGGGAATCCGGGTTAAGAAATAAACAAACAAAACGAGTGAACCAGGGAAAACAAGCCATCCTCTATGAAGGTTGGGTGCTCTCTTGGACAAAAGTGCGATTACTAAGGCCATTAGAAACGGAACAAGTATGATTACATGCAGCAAAGGCAGTCCTCCTTTTCCACTTGAGCTTATCAAGTTGTGAACTTTAGTACTTACTTTTTCACCAAAAGCCAAAGATCATATGATTGGTAGGGCCTTATATACAAGGCCCCAATGTTGATAAGGGCAAGCCCGATTATAAAGAATCGGTCAATGTGCCATCACAAATATGCAGATATCTAGCCTTTCCATCTTCCTGCTCAATTCTGAATAAACCGTTCTCAAATTCTGTGTGTAGTTCGTGAAAGAACTTTCCCTTAAGCGAATACTCTCCCTGAGGTTCATCACTGAGCTGATATTCAGCCCCGTTTTTGACCAGGTAGGCGATAACGCCTTCCTCATGGGTTTCTTCCAACCCGGCGCGCATCCGCTGCACAGCCACGACATGCAGATCCATCATTTTCATTTTACCAATGAGTTCATTGATGAAATTACGTTTGGTAAGCTCCTGCCACCGAGTTTGAGCAGATTGTCCAATGACGATCTGTGTGACCTCATTTTCTTCAGCAACTTCTACAATAATATCTGTTGTTTTTCGGCCTTCACGTTTCCGAATGATAAACTCTGCGCCAGCTTCATCGGCAAGACGTTTCCAGACCGTCATATACATTTCTTTGCTCTGATTATATTCATCAATATCCGAACTATCGACATTTAATACAAACAATGGCGCCCCTATAATTTCAGATAGTTGGACACCACGCCGGATTAAACGCTCCCCATGCGGACCATAATGAACACAAACCATAATCTTTTCATTGTGTATGACCTTCACCCTCCTGTAACATGGCCAAGAAATACAAAAGGAGCCCACTGGCGTTAGGCCCCTTGCGTATTACTAAAACCCGATAAGTTATACTTAATTATATCTATTCCTATGTTTTTTGTAAAGTTTGATGGTTATCATGGAACATATTTCTTTTTAATGCTTGTATCATGCCCTTCTTTTGCAGGTGTCATTCAATGCATTTTATACATTCCTTTACAGGAATATTCCTGTCATGGTATATTAAAATTATTATTACAAACAGGAAATAACAAAAAGGAGGCGCTATAGAGCCGTTTAACCATGGTGCGTCATAATAGAGCGAATGAATTTAATGAATCGAAGTGATCCTCGTTTATGAATACTAACGTTATGAGTGCCTTAGCTGAGCCCCACCGCATGCAGATCGTTGAACTATTACGGGTTAATCCCTTAACCGTTGGGGAGATTGCAGAAAGTCTTCAGCTACGGCAGCCTCAAGCGTCCAAGCATTTGCGCGTCCTTAGTGAAGCGGGCTTAATTGAAGTTCAAGCTGTTGCTAACAAGCGCATTTGCAAGCTACGTCCTGATCCATTTAAGGAAATAGACGATTGGTTAGACTCCTACCGCCATATATGGGAAGAACGATATGATCGACTGGATGATTATTTGCAAAAGCTACAGAGCAATGAAAACAATAAAAAATCATAGTCTCAGGCTGAAATTGGCAGGAAGCATACAAATTTGAGGAGGATCTATCCCATGACAAATTCTAACCCGTCCAACCAAGTGGTATCCAAAATTGTTGATGGCAACACATTAGTATTAGAGCGCGTATTCCAAGCTCCACGTGAACTTGTATTCAAAGCTTTTTCTGAGGCTGAGCATTTGAAGCACTGGTGGGGTCCAAAAGGTTGGACGCTTCCCGTATGTAATGTCGATTTCCGTCCAGGGGGTACTTGGCATTATTGCATGAAGTGCGAGGATAAGAATCAAGGTGATTTCTACGGTATGGAGTCTTGGGGCAAGGCATTGTATAAGGAAATTACAGTCCCAGAACAAGTCATTTATACAGATGGGTTCTCAGATGCAGAGGGGAATATTTCAAAAGATTTGCCTGAGACGCTTGTCCAACTAGATTTTATCGACCTGGATGGTCAAACGAAGCTGGTGAATACCGGTAAATACTCTTCTCCGGAAGCCTTGCAACAAGTTATTGATATGGGGATGTTAGAGGGGATTTCCCAAACCTTCGACAATTTGGATGCCCATCTCGAGAATTTACAGAAGAATAACTAGAGCAGCTATGTGCTAGCCATGACCCTTTTCATCGATAAATAGGACGAAGCAAGGCTACTCTCTCCCGCTCGTCCTATTATGTTTATTTTGCAGGAAATAAGAACCTGATACTATTCGGAAAATATTGCAGGAAAAACATGTCATTATGCGTGCCCAGCGGATCCGTCTCAAACTTCACACGCTGATCAGCTTCATCAATCTTCTCTTTTAAAATATCATAAGCACGTTTGCTGTTAGGCACCATGTCCTTCTGGACATTTGTCTTGTGGATACCTTCCTGTTCACCAACATACATATAAATTCTGCATTCCCTATCTAGTCTTGAAGCTTCCATGTAATGAATGAAATCTTTAAACCATACAGACGCAGATATGAATATAAAATTTCCAAAAATAGCTTCAGTCTTGTACATTGCGTACAGACTTATTAATCCACCTAGTGAAACACCACCCAAAGCCAATTTCTTCGGCTCGTTAGAGATGCGATAGGAGCTTTTGATATAGGGTACAAGATCCTGATAGACGTAATTCAAATAATCATCGCCCTTGCCCCCAAAGGACCAATCCTTAAAAAGAGCAGGCATTTCCCAAGGTGTATATTCATCATTCCGCAGTTGAGAATCAATCCCGATAAAAATAACCGGCTCTGTTACTCCCTCTTCCACATCTTTCTCTATAGCTATAATCGCCTCTTTGAACAAAAAATCTCCATCCTGTAAGAAAACCGCTGGAAATATCCGCTCCGGAAATAGATGATATTCTTTCGGTAAATACACGGTAATCTGACGATCTATATGTTCAAAAAGCACAAGCTCGCCTGCCCTCATTTGCGTCATATCCCCACTCCTTAACAGTTCAGCACTCGAAACGCTCTACTCATAATCGTTGGCACTACAGAAGCGTGATTTTCATTGGGTGCGACATAGTGCTCAACCTCTAAATTACGCAGAGCATATTCATTCATTTTTGAAAATAATAATGCTGCGTCATCGACCATAAACGACTCTTCACTCCCTACGGTAATCAATAACTTTTGTTTATCGGTCATCTTCACTTGACCATTGTTATAGAACCGCTCCGCATACGTCAGGATTTCATGATCATTCCACCAAATGGATGGACTAGAGGCCAAATAATACTGGAATAGCTTCGCACGAGTGAATAACGTCCAGAGGACAAATAAACCGCTGAGAGAGTGACCAAACAAGGCTTGTTTATGCTGATCCACATTATATTTCTTGTTGATTGCTGGCATTAACTCTAATTCTAAAAAAGCTAAAAACTTCTCAGCCCCACCATGTGGTCCTATGTCAGCATTTTTCAATCGATCCGGATATACATACAACCTCGCAGGAGGTGTGAAATCATAAAATCTTCTTTTAGAGACCTCTTCATCTGTACCATAATGTCCAATTCCAATCACAATTGCTGGTGCAATAAAAGTTTTTGGGGCATTTCTTGACTGCAGTTTTACGACATCCCGACCTAATTGAAAATATGAATTACCATCGAGCATGTAATATACTGGAAAGCCCTTTTCTGGTGCTGCTTCTCTGGGAAGAGAAACCTTTATATCGTACGTGTAACCCATATACTGAGATTCAAGTTTCCATGATTCTGTGTGTTCGAGCTCTACTTGTGTTGTCATTTTTTCTGTACACTCTCCCCTACACTCTTGACTTGGCTAATAAATATAAGAAATATGGAATACCAATAATCGAAACGACTATACCCACGGGTAACTCTGCCGGCTGAAATATTGTTTTGGCAAAATAATCTGAGATCACCAGCAAAAACATCCCAACCACTGCACTGGATAACATAATATAGCGGTGATTAATTCCTACTAATCGTCTGGCGATATGAGGAGCCATCAAGCCTATAAAACTTATAGAACCGGATACAGATACACAAACACTTATAATCCCCACACTGCATAACAGAAAGATCAGCTTTTCTTTTTCTACGGAGATCCCCAAGCTTTTTGTACTGGAATCCTCCAATTGAAAATAATTGAGTAAATAGCTTTTTCGATACATTACAAATCCTAAAATAAGCACCCAAGGTGCGATCATAATGATATAAGTCCAGTTCGCGCTATAAATACTTCCGACACTCCAAACCGCAGCCATTTCATAATCACTTGCATTCATTTTCAGAGAAATATACAACGACAACGCACCAAAACCACTACTAATCGCGATCCCTGTCAAAATCAAGCGTTGCATATCGAGTGCACCATTCCGCCAAGAGAAAATAAAGATAATCACAACTGCGGCAAGCCCACCTACAAAACCAAACAGCGGCATGGCTAGTATCGAGAACCAGCTTTCTTTGAAAAAAGTAACTCCCGACATCTGAAAGAAAAACATAAACGCGACGATGGCAGCTCCAGCGCCTGCATTAATCCCAAGGATCCCTGGATCAGCCAGCCCGTTACGGGTAATTCCTTGAATGACAGTTCCCGCCATCCCCAGACCTATTCCTACTAAAGAAGCAATAATGATCCGTGGTAACCGAAACTGAAAAATAACCAGATCAAATTTAGGGTCAGGATCTATTCGCAGCAGCGTTTTTATCACATCCATTACAGACATATCAAACACGCCATTCGTAAGATGAAAATACCCCGCCACAAGGGTTAACAGGATAAAAACTAATAGTGTCAGCATATAGCGGCTAAACTGTATTTTACTTCTATCCACGCTGCTCTCCCCCTTTAACCCGAATTAAATAAAGGAAGAACGGGATTCCAATAAAGGCTGTTACAACACCGATTGGCGTCTCAAACGGAAAGTTAATATAACGGCTTAAGACATCGCATAACGCTAAAAAAACAGCTCCAATCACCGCTGAGCAAGGAATGATAAAGCGATAGTCTATACCTACGATAAAACGTGTAATATGAGGAATGATTAGGCCCACAAAGGCTATCTTGCCAACTAAAGCTACTGCTGTCCCGGTCAGACATATAACAGATATAATACTGACAATTTTCACCCATTTTGTTCGTTGACCCAAGCTAATCGCCGTTTCATCCCCTAGGGAAGCAACCATTACTGATTTAGAAATACTAACCGCCAAGAGCAGTCCAACGATTATAAAAGGAATCGATAATATTAGCATATCTGGATTAACGGTATGTATTTTCGAGCTATACCAAACGCTAACATTTTGTGAGACTTGAAAAAACATCGCTACTGCTGAGGCGATACTACTTAAAAAAGTACCAATTACAGTCCCAATAATAGCTAACCTGACTGGTGATAAACCGTTTTTGACCAATGAACCAAATCCGAAAACCAAACCCGCTCCGATGGCTGAACCCACCATGGATAAAATAATCATCTGAACATTCGATAATCCCGGATAAAACACCATAGCCAACGTAATAACAAATGCCGATCCGTCATTTACTCCCATAATCGATGGTGATGCAAGATAGTTACGTGTAACCCCCTGCATTAACGCCCCTGAAACAGACAGAGCCGCTCCAACTAATAAAGCGGCGATTACACGCGGAAATCTAGATGTCATAATAATGTTGTGGTCCACATTATTAGCATCGAAGTGTGTAATCGCCTGCCATATTGTCAATATTCCAATATCTTTAACACCATATAAGACGGATACAACAATTGCTAATACGATGAATAATGGAGAAGTTGATAGGATCAATATAACTTTCCAATTTTTTGTATTCATTTTATTCATCGCACCTTTGGTTTTACTTCAACAGGTTTTCAATTGCTGAATCCAGGAATCTTACTTTAGACCAAGCCGTTCCACCTTGTGCCAACGGATCAATTGCATTTACAAACACATGATTATTTTTGACAGCAGTAACGCTTTTGAAGATCGGATTCTTGAGCAAATCATCAAGTGCTGTTGCATTATCAGTATTCTCACTAGTCTCAAACTGCAAGAAAATATAGTCCGGATTAATATCCGCCAAAGCTTCTAATGAAAGCTCCGCTTGTGCCTCTGTAGAGGAGATCACCTCAGGAATGGCAGCGCCCAGATCTTCATAAATAACCGGATTCAAATAAACGCCAGCAGGATATACACACATACTGCCTTGACGAATACGAATGACTAGAATGGATTGATCTTTCAGCTTTTCTCCGATTTCAGCCTTAGCATCAGCGGCTTTAGATTCATAATCGCTAATAATCTTTTCCGCATCTGCCGTCTTACCGGATAATTGACCTAATAAGAGCAAGTTATCTTTCCAGTTCGTTGAAATATGTGAATAAGGAATCATCGTTTGAATTTTATTAAGTGCGCCGGCTACATCTTCCCCAAACTTGGAAGACCCTAAGATAACATCTGGATCCAGCTGCAGAATCGCTTCATTACTTGGAGCAAATTTATCCCCCACTAAGGATGCACCCGCTAGCTCAGTTGACAGATAACCTGGAATAGCATCAGCTATTGCAAGTACACCTACAGGTTTCACTCCCAGTATGGCAGCATCCTCCATAGATTCGAGACTTGCTGCTACAATATTATTAATCTCTGCAGGCACGACATAATCCTTGCCCAAATATGTAACGGTTTGTTCAGTGGCAACTGCCTCCTGAGCCGCATTTCCTTTGTTATTTGCTGTTCCTTCTGCTGCTACTGCAGCATTATTTGTGCTTTTTTCTGAAGCTGTCTTATCCTTCTCATTGTTACCGCAAGCTGCCAAACTCAAAGCTAAAACTGCTGATACCCCAGCTAATAAATATTTTTTCTGATTCATATTCAATCTCCCCATCTATATTTTATTTATCATTCTTCAAACCAAAGTAATGATAATGAGAATCGTTATCATATTAAATCATATGAGAATAATTATCAATACTTTTCTTTGAATATATGAAATCTTGTAGTTTAACAGATGCGTAGAAATATTAATGAGCATGCAGAAGAACCCGCACCAAATGCGGGTTCTTCTGCACTAAATATGAGTTAAATTTTTAATCAACGTTATAAAACTCAGATAAGTCACGGAACAACAATCCGCACTCCTCTAGTCTATTAAGTTCCTCATTCACATCAGTGATCAAATTGCTTTCTCTCTCATGGGCTGTATTGATTAGCCACGGTTGTCCTTGTTTTAGAAAACAAAGATCATCAGGCAGCCTGGTCTGTACCCACGAGTACAAGCTGGTGGAATAGGATAAAAGAATATCGACCGCTTCAGGTGAACAATGAAAAAAATAAACATCTGCATAATGCCCCATAAGCCGAGTCCCCGGCCAATAGTCATCTTTTATGACCTTTTTGAGAAAAGGTTGCAGCTGTTCAAGCAGTTCAACTCCTTCTGGCTCCAACTCCATCTGATCACGTTTTACTAGAATAAATTCATCACATACTTCCATAGCTACCTGTACCAGCGTCTTGTAGGTCTGACCCGTTGGTTCCTGCAAAATAGTATGAATAATAATGTCCCCCCTCTACTTATTTGTATTATTCAAATATTCTTTATGCATCCTACCCCAGCCACACATGCTATCCAACACTGTAATTAGCGATTTTCCATGTTCTGAAATACTATATTCTACCCTCAAAGGAAGCTCATGATAACTCACCCGGTCGATAAGCTGATCCTCTTCAAGCTCACGTAATTGTTTAGCTAACGTACCTTGGGAAACATCAGGGATGATCCGTCTAAGTTCCCCAAATCTTTTTGTGCCATCTATCAATAAAATAAATAAAATGAGCGGCTTCCACTTTCCACCGATCTTTTCAAGTGTTGTAAGAACCCCAGTCAATCTCGGCTCCAGCAAATCCATGTGATCCCCTCTTTCGATAGTTATATAACTATATGTTCGAACCAGCTAGTACGAAAAATCGTACCTAGTACGAAAAAAGTGCGTACTGTGCAGGTTATATTTTATAGCCAATAATAAAAAACAGAACTTAATAAGTCCAATTAACTATGAACGGAGAAGATAAATATGTCCACTATTTCATTAAAAAACCAGCGTATCGTCATTATCGGAGGAAGCTCCGGAATAGGGCTTGCGACTGCCAAACAAGCGGTTGAACAAGGCGCAGCTGTCATAATCGCTGGGCGTTCACAAGATAAATTAGAGAAAGCTCAACAGTTTTTAGATTTCGATTCTGTTGAAATATATTCACTAGATAATCAAAATGAACAGGACTTGAAAGCTTTCTTTGAAAAAATCGGCGCATTTGACCATTTGTTCACTCTGGGAGCCTCCTATGTTAGAGGACCGATAACTTCGAGCTTAGAGGTTGCTCACAATTGCTTTAATGCAAAGTTCTGGCCGCAATATAATGCTGTAAAGCATGCTATCCCTTTTATCAACCCTACAGGCTCCATTGTTCTTATGTCCGGCGCATTCAGCCAACGTCCACTTGCAGACGGTGCCTCCTATGCAGCTTGTAACGGCGCAATTGAAAGTCTGGGAAAAGCATTAGCAGTAGAATTGGCTCCGATTCGGGTAAATGTTATTTCCCCTGGAACCATCCATACCAACTTTAATTGGGAAGGCGCAGAACAGGAAACTAGAGACAAGGCTTACGACGAATATACGAATATCAATCTCCTTGGCAGGGTTGGCCATGCCGACGAAGCAGCACATACAACGATTTATTTGATGACCAATGGCTATACAACAGGAAGTACTTTATTTCCGGATGGGGGATATATTTTGCGATAAAAAACAGCTGACTCAATAAGTAAGAATTTCTACTTATTGAGTCAGCTTCTTTTAGTTTAAAGAATTAGGGAAGAATTCCTTGATTATCAGCCAGGGGATCCGTTTCCCTTAGTTAAGATCATAGTAAATTCAAATAAGGAGCATAACCTCATTTGATTATGAACTCCAATGACTACTTCGTATTAAAGGTTATACTTATGGAATCCTCCTGAATCTCCTTAATTGTATATATACCGATTTTTTCAGCAGCGCTCACTAGCGCTGAGATATACTCAGGAGTTGAATTTAATTTCCGAGCAGAGGGCTTCAGATTAATGGAGAACTCCTCCCCATGCTCGTCAACATCAAGAGATTTCACATAAACTTTAAATACCTTTACATAATGCTCATAGTTAACTAAATGTTCTTCAGTAACACCTTGAAATGAAACATTTACTTTCAAGGATTCCGGCTTCAGGAAGCTCACCTTACCTGCCTTGTCTAACTGCCCTACTTCAGGATTCAACACTTGATATTCAACTCCGTCAAGGATTGTAAAATCCATCCCATTATCCATAGTAACTAGTAAATTAAGACGCACATCGATAGCTTCTGGTCCGATTAATGTCAGATAGTCGCTAACTTCATGCTTGATCGTTTGTCCAGCCTCTTTCCCGGCGAACATAATCAATGGACTATGTACACGTCTATTCCATGACTTCTCTTCATGTGTACCCAAAGGGTCCATCTGAAAGAATAGGTCCTTCCCTAATACAAATCCCTTCGACTTTAGTACCGTCACAAGCGGATCAATTGGCATTCCTTCGGTTACACCCATGTCGAGCCAAATCTTCAATGCAGGCTTCCCGGACTCTTTCGCCAACTCATCCAATATACGCCCATTGCTTACCCAAGTGGCAGGGGATAAAGCCCCTATCGCTGAGAAGGTCTCCGGGTGCTGATACCCCATCCATAATGCCTGAACAGCACCGAATGACGATCCCATGATCATCCGGTGATCCCGATCGGGAATGGTCCGGTAAGCGCCATCCACATAGGGAATAACTGTATTGATAAAATATTGGGTAAATTCGGCTGCACTCGCTCCATCCGAAGGAATAGACTGATCCGGAAATGGAACATACTCCATTCCCCGTTCTGATCCATCACTTGAAGCGACTCCTATCACGATAACCTTCTCCATGGTTCCATCAGCAACAAGCTGATCAATGATCTCCTCAACTCTCCATTCTTTGCCTAAAGAGCTGGTATTTGTGTTAAAAATATTCTGCCCATCGTGCATATACACAACAGGATAACGCTCACTGTCAGCTTCATACCCTGCAGGTAAATAAACAAATATTCTCCGCTCACCTAGATTCTCTATGTGCACAGTACCTTTTGCTATCTCCTTATTGGTTGGATTCTCCGAAGCTTTTGAAGTATTACTTTTAGTTGGATTGGGAGTTGATGATGCCGCATTTTTTTCAGTTACATTTCCATTACTAGAACATCCCGAAAGCGCTAACAAAACTAATACTGCAAATCCCCAAAACCTCCATCTAAATAATCCATTTGAATGCATAGAACCCCTCCTGATTTTTGTTCAAACGTTTTCACAACTCTTATTATACAGGATTTATATGGGATTATGAACATTTTTTCACATGTTGGAGGAGCATTATAGTAAGCTCTAAACCAAGTACATCCTGGGACATACAAACCAACTCCGACAACGTCCAAACAACCCGAAAGAACGGTTTACGGATCGCTCCGTGAGGGCTACAATTTGTAGCATTGCCATAGCAGGCAGGAATAGGGCATATTTTTATAACATCATTCAAAGGCATAAAGGAATAGGAAAAGCCTGCTTGGAGTTCCCAAAGAGATGATTGTTGAAGACTAACTGATCTCTAACCTGATACACGCGCTTATGAATGAACATATAAATCTATATAATTTGTGCGATTACACTCCAGCGACAAGTGATGCATGGAGAGTTGAGTTGACGGGGGGGCAATGTGTAAAAGCGTTCGAGTTTAATTGTATTTCATACAACTATAATCAAACAGAACGCTCGATCACTGGATATAAGTGTATTTCGTGCAGCTATTTTCTGAAATTACTCCCTTATAAGTGGATTCTCTAGTTTTTAGTTGTATAAAGTGCAGTTAAAGTCAGGATTATTCTTTTGGCACTCGAAATAACTGCACAAAGTACAGCTATTTCGCAGATTCCTTCTACTTCCCACACCAACAACCCGACGAAAAAATCAAAGAAGCAATCAGACAACCTCCACTAGCTCATCATTTGCAAAAGCAAACCTCCCCGTAGACTAAAAAACACCAGACAGTGATTCTCCACGAACTGAAGGATCACTGTCTGGTGTTTTATTCAGATTCAGAAAGGGTTGTTGTTTTGAGACAATCTCTTCTTTCCAATTAGTACTGTTGTCTTTCCTCGTAGGATACGAACAGCATTCTACGTTGCACATCCATAAGCATACGAATCACCCAACTTGCTAACAAGGCAACAACAAATCCAGCTACTACATAGGAGATATATTGTTGGGATAATGTCCAGTCGATCTGGAACAAAGCAAACACACTATTCTCTAAAATGTTCAAATCCATGGTTTGCAAGAAAATCTGGTGCAGCACAGGTAGTGTAATCAGGCCCAATGCAGCCGCTACTACAGTTACTGTTATTGAAAAGAATATAATGCTGGATACGAATCGACCCATAATCAGCATGACGTTACGGGCAAACTTCGCTCCATGAAAACCTAACTTCATTCGTTGCAGGAAGCCCGCTCCCTCCAGCTGCATTTCCGATCTGGCCTCTTCACTAGGTCTAGGAATATCTAACAATGATCTGACCAGCTCTTGTTCAAATTGTACGATGTAATTCAATCCCTTAGCTACTGCAAAAAACAAAGGAATTCCGATGAATATTGGGGTTAACGCAATGGATAACGTCAGCCCTGTCACCATAAACACGAAATATACAATCGTAAGCGGCAAAGAGATTAAGAAGTATAAAATACTCCGATATGTCTTTGGACTTGCTCCACGTTTGCGCGTTTTAGATTGGGGTTGGGATTCTGCTGGAATATGCATGGAATCAAGAGCTCCCATCGGCATAGAGTATAACTTATCATTCATTTCTATTGTCCTTCCTCTCACGTTTTTCAATTAATCTCATTATACGTGGGAAAGAGAAGGCTCAAAACAGTCTTGGGGCTGGAGTCATACCAGACTAAAGGCTAGGATTTATCGCTTCAAGGCGCATAATTGACCGGTTTTATGATTTTGCTAGGCTACAGTCCCAACTTATTTCCCTTTTCCAGCCGCACAATCTGCTGTTCGCCATTATCTGCCAGCTCTCTGAACTGATTAATGGTTTCACGCATTTTGGGGAGAGCTTCCTGCTTATAAGTACTGATGGAATCGAGAGCGGATAGCACATCTGTAAAAGCTTGCTTTAATGTATCCACTGAAATACTTGATTCTAACGACTGTTTATGGATTTCCGCCCCTTGGTTTTTCAACATTTTTGAGGTACCGCTGATCAGGCTATCGGTGGTTTGATTTAGAAGTTCGATCTTTTTCAAAACAATTCTTTGATTATACAGCGCACTAGCTACCGTAACCGATATTTTCAAGGCAGACACGGTAACATTTCTAGCTCTGTCCACCCCTCTGATCAGCTCTTTATTATTTCGAATAACTACTTCTATGGCCATAATTCCTTGTTGATTCACTACAAGCATCTGTTGCAAATCCATAACACGCTGCCGCAACGGAAACAGCACTTCTTCTGTAATGAACCGAACTTTCTCCTCATCCTCATCACGCAGCTTAGCCGCTTCCAGTTGCGTCTCTATCTCCTGATCCATCAACATGCCGAGCTGAATCTCTTTTTGTAGCTTTTTTGTGAGTTCCCGAAGGGCCTGTTGCTCGAATTCCAGCGTAGTATTGTCGTTCTTCAAAACGGTCTTACCCTTATCTAAAGAAATTATAATATCTGAAATCACAGCATCCGCCTTTTGATATTTAGCAAAATAACTACGTAATGGATTAAAGAACTTACCTAGAAAACCCGTCTTGGCAAAATCTACTGCACTGGGATCCAAATCCTTCAGCTGGAGATTAAGCTCCGTCAAACCTTTTGCTACTTGGCCGCCTTCATCTCCTGTTTTTGATAAATTCCCCACAGAAATCTGCAACAGGGAGTTTTTGTCCGAAGAGGATCTCATCGTTTCCATACCGAAGCTATCAATGGATTGCAGCACCCCTTTTCGCTTATCCAGTGACTCTAAATTCAGATCCAGAATGGCGGAGACATTGTTTACTGCCAGTGCTTTGAGTTGTGATACTTCCTCGGGCTCAGGTTTGACCTGCTCCTCAATTACTGATTTCAGCTTTTCCTGACTTACGACTTCCATAGTAAACGACATAGAACCCCTCCTATAAAATATAGCTTACATTTGAACATTGAGCAGGTTGCCGATTTTATAGACTACATCCTCTGTATCTGCATTGATGTTGGCCGCTTCATTTATACTCGAAATACTCTCAAGCGCCTTGATATTCGCATTGTAGCCAATCGTGTAAATCGGGATTTTGTAGGTTTCAATCAGACCTCTGATATCATTCAAGGAATGCCCTGCATTGGTCTCCCCATCACTTAATACAAAGATCAACGGCTTCAGATCCGGATTTAGCTGTAATTCCGTTTGAAGCATATGAATGGCTACCGCGATTCCGTCAAAAGTAGCCGTCCCCCCATTTGCTTGGAGGCTGTCAATCGCACCAACAAACATGGACTGCTGGTTCGTGTCATATTTTCCAATCGGAAGATTGATTGTAACGTTATCAGAGTAAGAGACAAAACCAATGCTGTTATCCTTGCCCAAGTACTTCTGGCCTGTTAATAAAGATTGCTTTAAACGGTTCAAGGGTTCCCCGTTCATACTTCCTGAGACATCTGCTACAAATACTGCGGCGATAGGTTTATTACCATTTTTCTTCTCTTTCCACAGCTTCTGAGCTGAGGATATGAGACTACCATCCACTGTACTAAGCTCTGATTGGTAATCATTAAGACCATTGAAGCCTTTTTTCTCACCCAGTTCCTGGTATTTATCCAGTTCAACAAACTCAGCAAACTTCTTAATAATATCGAGTTTTTCCTGAGGAAGATCACCCAAAGCATAAAGCGGGCTGTCATGTCTTACACCAAAAGGAGTGAATACATACCCCCCTTTCAAATCTGTTGCATTCACAAAGATCTGGTATTCTAAGACAAAAGCATCAAGCTTACCGGTTTTTGCAGCCTCTCGCATCTGTAAAGTGGTTGAGGCAATAAAGGGAACATTTGCTTGGAATTTCTCAAAGCCCTGCACTGCTTGCTCACCAAGTAAATCTGCACCGCCAAACGTCCCAAGCGCTGTTACCAGAAAATTCAAACCCGTAGAACTGGCAAAAGGATCGGTATAACCCATTGATAATTCATTATTTGCTATGGCGTCTGTAACCGTCTTCACGTTTAAAGAACCGTATTTCTCTATTAGTTCATCATATTTCGCCTTACTGGTAACAATACCAGCTACATTACCTATAAGGCGTTTAGTGATTAGCTGCGTGTTCATCCCGTTTGCTTTTACCATTTCGCCCCACAACTCATTTGAAGGGGTAAAGGCATCTGGCACATACTTCCCAGATCTTATGTAATCTGTCGCTGTACCTGAAGCAATATTACGGATTTTCACAGAAACGTGACTCCCGTTCACCTCAATATTAGAGTTGTTAAAATCTGTAGCAACTTCATTCAGCCACCCGTCATTACCTGTTCCTGATTTTTCAGTAGAAGAGAATATCTCTACAAAGCTATCTGTTGTATTGTCTACGGATACAGGAAACTTTGAGATATCTGGTAATGAATCCCCAATCGCAACAGGATCCAGGTCAATCTGGCCTTTGATTTGCTCAGCCGTAGTCACGTTTATGTTCTTGTATAGCTTCTCTAGCTGCTTCCCCGCATCTTCGGAAGAAATCTGGGTTTCGGTTTTTCCTATATTAGAGGTTAAGGTGATTCCAAAATACACGAGAGCAAAAACTACCACCGTAATGGTCCCTAAAACTGCTACTGTTTTTCCTTTATTAGCCATACACATCTCCCCTTCATTGCTTATAAAATTTCGTCTGCTTGATCAACTCATCGATTTCCTTCATACAAGGCATCTCTTCAACATCTGTATAATCTGTACTGTCGAGTAGCGATATTTCCAGCAGCAGCTTATCCAGCTTCAGCAGAATCTCTTCATTTGCCCCAAGATACCCTGTTACGTAGGCCAAATATTCATTGTACAAAGCTGTCTTTTTCTGCACCAATTTATCTGAGAACTGTGAGGGTCTATGCCGGCTGGAGAAAAGGGTGAACTCTGAGGCATCAAATACACTGAGTTTATTCAGAATCCCTCGAATGTTCAGGTAAAAAAGCTTCGCTACTTCATAACTGACTGCATTAAATTTTTTGAAGCTAAGTTCAGTGGATTCGAATCTCTGACCTAAAACATCTAACAAGGTACTTCTCTTCTTTTCCATCCGGGATATCTGATCTAGAGCAAGCGCAATGTCTTTTTTCAGTACTTTGACATTTTTGTATTGAGTAAGCGCGGCTATATAATCCTCATAAGATTTCAGTGTTTTCACAGCAGGGATAGATGAAGGTTTAAACAATAAAATATAACTTCCATAAAGAACAACAAGTAGACTAACAAACAACAATGTCACACCCAAAGCGGTTTCAAATACACTGGTTCCTCCGATTTCCACCCCTAATAAACCTGGTGACAACACGATAATGTTCAGTAGTACCACACCGAGAATAAGTCCCAACAGCTTTATGGCTCTAACCCCGTTCATCACAACCACCTCCTGCATCCAGTCACTTCTATTGTATGGAGCAATTTCTGTTATTACGTCTCTTCATTTGCTATATGTTAAAAAAATAAGGAATTAATCAACAAAAAAACCTTAACAGGCAATAAGCCCATTAAGGTTAACAATCACTATTTTATACCCACGCATCATTTGAATACCCGCGTTGCTCCCAATATCCCGTATGATCGCCTTCGATCAGCTCAATCCGGTTCAGCCACTTCACAGACTTGTATGCGAACATCTTCGGAACGATTAACCGTACAGGACCGCCGAGATCGCTAGGAATCGGCCTTCCATCATGCATTACCGCGACCAGCACATCATCCATGTCGGCTTGTTCCAATGTGAGCGTATCCGTGTATACACCATCACCCGAATAGAATTTCACAGTCTTAGCTGTGGGCTTCACACCGGCCTGACTCAAAAGATCTTTTAGCTTGATGCCTTCCCAGGTATTCTTATAGACTGACCAGCCTGTCACACAGTGAAAATCACTCACCTGAACGGTCCGCTTCAGCTTTACGAACTGTTCCCAGTTCCACTTGAAATTCTGCTCCACAAGCCCATCTATCGTAAAAGACCAATTGTTGTTCGTAAACTCCGGAATCGGAGTGACTGTGTAAACACGGAATTGTCCTTGCGCCCCTCCTCCGAGAGGGGGTGAGGATGCTGCCAGTGGCTGGGGTGCAGGCAACAACTGATTGCGATCACTTTCGATCAGCTTATCAATCGTTTCGCTGCCCCCGATATTTCCAATTGAACTGCCGAGCCATTTTATAAACGATGGGCCTATAGTTACCGCAAGCCCAACACCAATCGATCCGCGTATGAAAGCTCTACGTGTATAAACCGGCTGTGGGGTTTCCCGATGATTCGAAGGGCTACCTGTCTCAATGCCGCTTTTCACTACCCGCCGGTTCGGTTCTTTAAGCCATTTTACCCGAGTCAAAGAATGATAAATAATATAAGGAAGACCTATCCAGGTCAATAAGTCATGGACGACCAGAGCAACGTTCGATACATGTGGACCCACCACGCGGAATTGCCAAAGTAGCACTCCTGAGACGAACCAGCCTAGCAGCAATGAAAGTACAACGATTACATTAAAACGTTGCCAAGGCCGCTCCTTCAATTGTTTCCAATGTTTCCCTGCCAGCAGCAAATAATAAATAACCGGAATAATCGAAGCGACACCGACCACGATATGAAGCCCTTTGATCCATACTCTGCCTTCCCCTAAGAAGCCACGCCAGAAGCCACCTACAAGTACAAGTCCTGTGAGTGTGAGCAACACAATCAGCCAGCCATTCCAGGTATGAAGCTCCCGAAGCTTTTTCCCGTATCCCTTACGCAGCCGAGCCAGTAAAGAATTCATTACCTTTCCTCCTCTTCACTAGGTATGCTCAAATAGCTCTTTATCCTGATTCTACTCTAATAATGTTAGAAAAGACTTTGAAGCAGCTGTAAGAGGAACTCCACGCAGGGTAGCAATTCCTATGTTACGTTCTGGCAAAGGTGGGTCCAGAGGAATCTCGACAAGCTCACCTTTCTTCAATTCTTCGGTTACGTAATCACGAATAACAAAAGCTAGGCCAAAACCACGTTTCGCAAACTGAACAAGCAAATCCACACTGCCCAGTTCAAATTCAGGTGTAATCGTCAAATGATTAGAAGCTAAAAACTGATCCATATACTTTCTGGTGCTCCCACCCGCTTCTAAGCATAACAACGGATACTGCTGAATGTCTGCAAGCGGCATGGTCTTGTCCGCTAAATGACGAAAACCTTTGCCTCCTACAAGGCAATCTTGAAGCTGAGTACTTTTGCGAAAATCAATCTGTTTATCAGATGTCGGCAAGCTGACGATACCAAAATCAATTTTCCCTTCTTTTAAAAGCGTAAGTGTTTCTGGTGTCGTACGATTCGTAATATGAATGCGGATATTGGGAAATTGTTCGTGAAATTGCTCCAAAAAAGGCAACAGATAATATTTGCATAAGGTGTCACTTGCTCCGATATGAATCTCGCCGCTGTTCAGATTGTTCATATCTGCGATCGCTCTTTCGCCCATGTCTACATGATGAAAGGCTTGCTCAATAAAGCTAAGCAGTACTTTTCCTTCTGTTGTTAGATCGACCCCGCGAGAAGTGCGAAAAAATAACGGGCCGCCCATTTTCTCTTCTAATTGTTTAATCGTGTGACTTACTGCCGGTTGTGTAATATTGAGTCGTTCTGCCGCAGCAGTTAAGCTCCCTGTATTTGCTACCCAATAAAAAGAGCGATACCACTCCAAATTAATGTCCATCCCCACGTCATTACTCCACCTTATAATAGATATAACTTATATCAATTTTTCTAATGATTTAACTAGCATTATACTTAGTCCTGTAGCCAAAAACAAGCTTGGGAGGCGAAAACGCGTGACCGTAATTGCAATTGTAGGAGCAAACTGGGGCGACGAAGGAAAAGGAAAAATGACGGATGTGCTAGCTGCACAATCTTCCTTTGTCGTTCGTTTTCAAGGTGGTAGTAATGCTGGGCATACCATCATAAACCAATATGGAAAATTTTCATTGCATATGCTGCCATCTGGGGTATTTTATCCTTCCGTTACAAACATTATTGGACCAGGAACAGCACTTGATACAGAAGTATTAATAAGAGAACTGAAAGCTTTAACGGATAGAGGCGTGCCAAAACCTAGGTTATTCGTATCCGAACGGGCGCAAATCGTGCTTCCAATCCATCGTTTGTTTGATGAACTAGAAGAGGAACGTCTGGGATCTCAAGGATTCGGTTCAACAAAGCGAGGAATCGCACCATTTTACGCAGATAAATATGCAAAGCTAGGCATACAGGTAGCGGATTTATTTGATCCTGCTCGACTTGAGAAACGTCTTGAACAATTACTCGCTTCCAAAAATATATTACTTGAGCATTTATATAAGAAAACGCCTATCCAAATCTCGGAATTAATGGTTCAGCTGCAAGAAGAAGCTGCACAGCTAGCGCTTTATGTAGCCAATACAACAGACTTACTGCAAGAGGCTTATGCCAAGGGAGAGACTATTTTACTTGAAGGTCAGCTTGGGGCTCTGCGTGATCCTGATCACGGTATTTATCCTTACTCCACCTCCTCTTCAACACTTGCCGGGTTTGCACCTGTCGGTGCTGGTCTTCCTGCAGCAGCTATCACGAATGTCATCGCTGTAACCAAGGCCTATTCCAGTTGTGTCGGCGCTGGACCTTTTGTTACGGAATTAGAAGGACCCGTAGCGGATGAACTTCGTACAAGAGGTGGCGATGCCGGGGAATTCGGGGCTACGACTGGCCGTCCTAGACGTATGGGCTGGTTTGATGCTGTAGCTACTCGTTACGGTTGCCAAATGCAGGGTGCCACTGAAGTCGTGTTAACTAATCTTGACGTACTTGGTTATTTGGATGAGATTCCGGTTTGTGTGGCTTATGAGCTTGAAAATGGAGAGATCACCGACAAGTTCCCGGCTACGAATAAACTGAACTCTGCAAAACCGATATTCACGCATTTATCTGGCTGGAACAGTGATATCTCTCAGATCACCGACTTCGAAGATCTGCCAGAACAAGCTAAGCTTTACATTGATTTTATTGAAACCTCTATTGGCACGCGTATTACTACGATTTCCGTGGGTCCTAGACGCGAACAGGTCATTAATCGGATAACGAAATAATCATATACGTATTAAATCTCTGTAGAATTTAAAAGAAGCGCCTCTCTTATTAGAGAAGCGCTTCTTTGTTTTATTCATGAGAAGGGCTGCCTCATACGTAGAAAAATCCACTTTTGAGACAGCCTCTTTTTTGTGTACTCTTTTTAAATCAACACGGCATCTACTTTTGTCTGCGGAGCCTTGTCACAGCGTTTACAGACCTTAACGACTGCTCCATCCGTTTTTTTCTTGGGATAAAGCAGCTTAATACGGGTGTTCTGACAGATTGGACAAGTCCCTCTGCCCCTTGATGGTAAATTCCAAAGTGCATGTCCACGTTTTGACTTTGCCATGAATAAACCCCTCATTTCGAACAACAATAGTCAACACTTTAATTCTGAAAGTGCTTCTCCAAAATGATATGTCGCAAAGACAGGCTCTATGACTAAAGTAACGCAGAAATAAGGAAGAATTAATTCGTATAGATCATGGAGACAACACCGTTCGTAAAGGTAACATAGTTATAATTACCATACTGCCAGGTCTCCACTTGAATGCCACTACCTGATAGTGTAGATTTACTTATTGGCTTACCCCAACTAAACTCCACTTGCTGCTTGGTCATCCCAGTAGCAACTATGCTCTTTTTAATCTTAGTCCAAATCGCATCCGACCACTTATAGGTCTTAAATGGATCCGTTGTTAAGAAATATTCTTTATTTCCTAATGTACGGATCAACTCATCTCCCGACATTTTATAAGAGTTAAGAATTTGCCCCGTCGATAAAACCTTAAATGAAATGGCGAATTCACCTTCATAATCAGGTAGAATATCTACAATAGTGACTTTTTGGAACTTATAATCGGAGTCGAATTGATTGAGCCAATATGTTTTTCCAATGAACTTAACGAGGTTTCCTTGTTCTTCCTTCTTAAAAATCTGCGCGGTTTGTTTCGTATAGGCGAACAACTCTGCTTTGCCGAAGTAGATCTCCATCGTCTGATAATTTCCATCCCAAATTAACTCTGCTGACAGTGCAGTCTTTAAAAGCGTGGCAGGAAAAACTGTAGATCCGTCGATCTTTTGCACTTTACCACTCATTTTGACCTTCGCACCATTCACCATTGCAATATCGCTTCCGAGTTGAAGCTGTATTGGCAAATCACCTAGACGAATGCTAAAGGTTTTAGTTGCTGTATTAACTTGGACTGTTGCTCCCAACGTTTGAAAAACCGATTGAACCGGCAAATACATTGTTCCATTAACAAAGGCACCTTGATCAATATCATGGTCCGCACTGATCGAAACTTTTATTGTTTTGGTATCTGATCCTGAAATGACCGTTACGTTCGTTTCTCCTACCGCTAAGGCTTTCATTGTGCCATCGGCTTGCTTTTGCAGCAAATAAGGCTTTTCAATTACGACATTTGCTTGAGCTAACGGGACGCGTTCGGATATGCCATCGGCATCTTTAGCATAGATTTGTACCGGAACATTATCCCCAACAGTGATTTCCGTAGCATCCATCTGAAATATCAAATCTTCAACCTGCTGATTGCCTTCATTGTATGATGACGAAACTGAACTGGCACTCCGTAAAATACTACCTTGATCGTAATCGACGTTACGCGAATCTGCCGCCTTCACTGTATGTATTGGACCCAACATAGATACTGCTAATGCTGCAGTGATGCTCCATTTAATAGCTTTCATTTTCCTTAGATCCCCCTCTAAATATATAAACCTTAATTACTGTATCACAATTCCACAATTTTACTAGAGAAAAATTTACAGAAATATTTTTTTGTATTTCTAGTGAATTTACTCCGTGATAATTACAGAGTCTTCCATTATAATCATGGATTAGGAGGTGTTAGCCCGTGGAGATAATAGCCGACAGATTGATATTAAGAGATTATACAAGCGATGATTTTTCTTTTTATGAAGAACTGGAACTTAATCCTTTGTCTCACAAATATGAAAATACCGCACCAGATGCCAAACAAATTAAAGAGAACTTCCTGTCGATTCTGACTCAGACTACCAGCGATCCGCGTGAGCATTATGATTTAGCAGTATGTACTAAGCAAAATAGAACACCCATAGGTAACGTAAGTATAAAGTTAAATTAGGAAGAGATCAGAGAATGGGAGATTGGCTGGGTCCTACTGCCGGAATACTGGAAAATGGGCTATGCGACTGAAGCCGTCAAAACACTGATAGGTTACGCCTTTAGCTCTCTTAATGCCCATAGAGTCGTTGCATATGCCAATGCAGAGAATCTTCAATCTGAAAAAGTTATGATTAGAGCAGGAATGATTAGAGATGGAATCCTCAGAGAGACTAGATTTTGCAATCAACAATGGTGTGACGAGTTCATTTACTCTGCTCTAGAAAAGGAGGCTACATTAAATTGACAACAATCAAAGTTTTAAATGAAGGTTATGTAAGATTAGTAGATCATATGGGCTCAGATTTAACGGTTGCTAACGCTGCGCGTGTATCTTATGCTAAACAATCTTTTGAGCTTAGTGATCGGGATATTAAACTAATAAAATTCCTTGCCCGTGAAGGACATACCTCTCCTTTCCGCCATGCCATCACTCAATTTGAGGTTTATGCCCCATTAATGGTTGCGAGACAGTGGTGGAAATACGTAGTCGGTTCTGCTCATTACGAAGGTACTGGGGATAGCTTGGAAGCCTGGAACGAATCCAGCAGAAGATACATTACAGAAGAACCCGTCTTTTATCAACCTGCTGCGGGAGAATGGAGATCCAAACCAGAGAATTCCAAACAAGGCAGTGGCGACATCATTGCATGGGAGCTTGGTGAAAAATACACCCGCGAGCTTCAAGAATACACCGAGTTAGGATTATCTAAGTATGAAGCAGCTTTAGCAGATGGCATATGTGCTGAACAAGCAAGACTGTTTCTACCTGCTTATGGATTATTCGTTCGTTGGTACTGGACAGCTTCAGTTCAATCTGTAGCTCATTTTTTAAATCAAAGACTGGAGCATGACGCTCAGAAAGAAATTCAGGAGTATGCAAAAGCAATTTTATCGCTGATTGAGCCACTATTCCCTGTCTCTTTTGATCAGCTGCTGACTACCGGCTCTGTAGATTAATCTTATTTCCTTATATAAAAAAAGAGCCGCCAAACCTTTGGCGGCTTCTCCCTTTCTACACTACCAACCCTCGTATAACTTCAACCTCGTCCCTACTGACTTCAACGAACCCGAGTGATGTATATAAATTCGAAGCACGTTCGTTCTCGATCCGATGGCCAATAACGATTTTGTCGCAATGATGTTCTGCTTTAATATAACGAATTAAGGTATCCATACCCGTTCTGCCTAAACCCCTGTTCTGGTATCTCTGGTCAATCATAAAAGCCATAATCCAATAACTTCCGTCCTCAGGATCTACGCTATACACAGAGAAACCTACCAATTCTTCATCTGCGTATAAAGCGAGCGGGGTCATACCACAATAAGCTGCTTCTGCTAACCAATAGACCACCGGTACAGGAAAAATAGCCTTTTGCTCATCCGATACTTCTAATTGAGTACAAGCGTACCAGTTTTTTTCAGTGATATCCTTCAGCACTATATGTGGTTGAAAGCCGGTTCGTAATCGGTCACAAACTCTTTCTAATTTCAGTTTAAGCTGTTGCGCCCAATCCGGGAAAATAGAATCATCCGAATTCTCCATACACCGAAGTAATCTAGCAAAACTGTATAAGTCTGCAAATCTTTGAAATTCAGGTATCAACTTAATATACTCATCATCTAGCTGCTTAACCGATCTATATCCACTAATAAAATGGTCAATGTTTCTTCTACTTTTATCATCATCCGATTCCGTCAGGTCTCTTAACGCCGATGTAATATCCATCGCAAACCAGTGATACATAGAGTCATCAAAATCGATGGCACTGTAGCGGGATTCTTCTTGCATATAAAAGATATTATCCATCTCAAAATCATAATGTACGAGCCCAGTATGCCCCACTCCAAAAGGGAGCTCTGATAACCAAGCTTCAATCCGCTCATATTCCTTAAGCGCCTTATGCTCCTCAGGATGCCTGCTCAATACGGAATAAATAAAATTCAATGAATCGACCCAGCTTTTGCGATAAGGCGTGCTCGGTGCATAGGTTTCCGAAAAATTATGCAGACGTGCAAGCGATTGGCCCCATTGATAAAAATGAGGTTCCTTCATCTCATCAAGTGAAACATATTCACCCTGGGCCTGTTCAAAAACTACCCCGTGGTATCGCCCGTGATTCGTTAACAACGTTTCAATCCAATTGCCAGACTTAGAACGCACAGGAGCGACGGTCTCATAACCTTGCTCTAATAAATACATCATAAAATCCAGCTCTGCCTGGATATTGTCTGCAGAATTATCCTCTTCATGAGTAAACCTTAAATAAAAGCGTTTACCATTCCACTGAAAGGTATAAATAAAATTGCTACTGGCCCTTACCATCTTTAAAGTTCCAGGCTCATGATTCCAATACTTAATCATTTCTTTAGCAGGAAGATCGTTCTCCGTTCCCCGCACCATGTTCATTAAAGTCATCATTGTCCGATAGTGCCTCCTGCTTCATGACGGATTTGATTCTGGGTTCCCCATTAACATTATCGGTAAATTATTCTATTAAATCAAGGGAATTTAATAGGCTCTATTATTTCTGGAAGAAAAAAGTATTCAGCTTAGGCTTCAGTTTGTCATACTTGATTTCAAACTCAGCATGATCTCCGATAGCATGAGAAATCTGCACACTTATCCCCAGCGTATTCTCCGTCAAGTACCATCTTATATCCGCTCCACTAGTATCTGCGTGCTGAAGTGAAGTCAGCCATTCCTCATCTGATCTTTCAGTAAGAATATTCTTTTGCTCAATAATATCGGATTGAAGTTCACTTTCCTTCAGCTCCTTCAAAAATTCCGCATCGATGGTCACGATATCAGTTAATTGTAGGGGTTCAAATTTCTTCATATCAATATTTATAGTATCAAAAATATCTACAGGATGAGCAGCACCTTCAACATAACTGTATCCTGAAAACTGAATACTTAGTAAGCCTTCATTTTCTAAAGATACAGAATAATCCATATCTAAACTAAAGGTCTCTTTTTCCTCCGGAGAGTAATTATCCAAATAACTATAAGCACGTTCCTTGATCATTTCATTTAACTTCTCTTGTTCATTCGGTTTTCCAAAAATAGATATTTGCGGATAGTTAATATTAATTTGTTCATTGTAAGTATATAACTCCGGAGATAATTCATAAGAAATGCTGTGTTGATTTTCGATTGGCTTAGTTTCGTTTATGTGGTTTTCAAATGTTGGCTCCTTGTTAGTACAAGCTGCTACTGTACACATTACTACAGCAAGAATTATGGATGACAAGGTGGTTTTCTTAATATTAATGCTCCTTCCATCAAAATCGAATTATGATTTGAGCTACAGCGCTTTTGTTCTCCCACCATCTCTAATGTATTGCCCCTTTTTAATAATTGAAGTTGGTGATAGATCTAACCTTTTACTTATTTCCTCAAAATCTATATTTTCATCACGAACTATAAAAGAAAAATTCCCTTTCATTTAGCTTTCCCTATCATATCTATAGCATTTTATAAAAAAAATACTTTTCTAATTAGGACTATATAATTCACTGTGCCGGAGCAAATCCTCTTAGGCTTTGATAGTTTGAAGGTCTCTGCGGACGTGAACAAATTCCCCACCAAACGACTCATCGTCCTCTACCCAGTCATATTTCAGAATAAGCGGAGCAGGCACAACAGTCTCCAGTTGCTCTACAATCTCCCGGACATCATCATTCTGGAACATGACACCCAAAGAATCGGGCGAAACGGTCAACCCCAAACGTTCGACGACTGCAGCGTAGTCAAAAGTCTCCGGCTCCATTTCATATTCTTCTAGAACATCACCTCCAGCATATCTGTCCAGCATTTCCCCATTCTGATAAATGAAAATTTCCAACACTTCATCATCAAAGTATCCTATAGCAAGTACAAGGGAAGAGATCAAGTTAGACAAAGATCTGGCGCTTTCACCAATCGTTTCCCAGTTGAACTTCTCCCCCAGTACTGTTGTCCAGCCTTGGGACTGCCCGATGTAGTAGCTTCCTTTAGGTCTTAGCCGTTTCAAGCTCTTCAGCACGGCTTCCTTATCGTTTGTAAACACGTGGAGATTAGCAAATGAAGTTCCCATTATTCAACCACCTAACAAATGAATTCCCCGCCGGTCAAATTTACGTATAAATTACCGTCTGCGCCCAGGGAAGGGCTGGTGTCACCGTAACTTTCCTCCGGTTGGTATATCCATTTCACTTCGCCATCCGGAGCAATGGCATATAACTGGCTAGAAAGACACCAATACATAACCCCATCCTGATCTATGACAGGGGGACGGTGCCCTTCTCCTTGACCCATCCGTTTCTCCCACAACAACTCTCCATCAGGACTAAAAGCATAAAGTTTGGAATTCACATTTTGACCAACATATATGATTCCTTCACGGGAAATAACCGGATCGCACCAAAATATGGACGAGCACTTGTAAACCCATCTTATGGTTCCATCCGCGTCAAAAGCATAGAGTCTCCCAATAATTTGTGACTCATCTTCATATGTACACAGGTAAATATGGTTTGCCGTATTGATGATTAAGCTCGAAATCACCCTGCCCCACAGCTAAAATGGCTCTCCCTTGTTCATCCACTGTAAACGAGCTTAATCCATATGAAAAATCCGGCCGCCCCGAGTCAACAACTCGCTTCAAAACTGAAAGCGATGTTGGAGCTCTGAATCGGGATTGTCTGGTCCAATTCGCATCAATGGGATGAATGGCTAATGGACGATAGCTACCTTGTTGAAAACCGCCTATTCCTTCGTTGTTATTATAATCGACCATAGTTTGCCCATCCTTTGTTATATAAGTTAAGGGATACAAATTGGATATCTTGTATTTCTTAAGCCTAATTAAAATCTTAGCTAGGCTGGTTTGGTCAAACAAGTTTATCCGAGCCGGACCAGTTAAGGTCGAATTTCCCCGAGTCTTTGGACACATTGAATTCGTCGTAGCGATATCGTGTGATATACTCACATTAATGAATCACCATCATAAATTCAACGTAAAAAGCGAAAAACTGCTCTCTATAACATAGGTTAATTGTGTTGATGGTTGAACGAAGGGTTCATTCGGCATTGGGTACTGGGGTGGGCTATAACTAATAAAAGAAACCACATGGAGTATTATTCACATGTGGTTCTAACTTAATTATTTAAAAAATTAATCAATCCCAAAACACTAATCAATCTTCAATGGCTCAATTACACCGGATCTCAGGGGAATCTGAGGAATGGAATAAATGTATTCTATACAGTTATTTCGTAGGCAAATGCAATCATTTTGACTTTAGTTGCATTTTATACAACTAAAAACACGAGAAGCCACCACTAAGGCTGTAAATCAAGAAAATAGCTGTACAAAATACACTTATATCCATCGGCTTGAGGGATTCGAGAAATATAGTTGTACGAATTACAATTAAATGCTTCTACGTATTGCTCCCCGTGACTTTCTATACAGATAGATGGTGAATAGACCCTTATAGCTCTGCTCTCTTTACTTTATCGGGACTATACTCCCACATCTGCAGCCCCGCACCGATCATTCCACATAAATTACCATGATAGGCTGCTTCAATACGAACATTTTCCAGCATCGATGGCATTACTCTGCCCTTTACTTCCCTTCTAATGCCTTCAAACAAAAGTTCGCCTGCTTCAGCAACTCCACCGCCAATGACGATGACTTTAGGGTTAAAAATATGGATTAATGAAGCAATCGCGGATCCGAGCGCAGCAATCGTGTCTTCCATTAACGCTGTAGCCAGAGAGTCACCTGCCCGCCATCTCGCTATCACTTCCCGTGAGTCTACATTCTCTGGGGACTGGTTATGTAATAAAAGCTTGTCGCGCATGCGACGTGCGATACTTGTGCCTGAAGCATACTGCTCCAAACAGCCTGTTCCACCACAAACGCATGCAGGTCCTTTGAAATCTACGGACATATGCCCTAACTCTCCAGCCCCACCCCAAGAACCGTGGACAAGATGGCCGTCTACGACTATCGCTCCACCCACGCCCGTACCAAGGGCAAGACAGATAAAGTCTTTTACCTCTTTGCCTGAGCCTAAATATTTCTCTGTTAATGCTAATACATTCACGTCATTATCAACGATTACCGGAAGATGAAACTGTGTCTGAAGCAAATCCTTCAAAGCTGTGCCAGCATAGCCAGGGATAAGCTCCGAAGCGGAACGGACACGTCCCGCCTCCCAATCCATTTGCCCTGCTGATCCTACGCCAATTCCTTGGAGTTGAATTCCCGCTTGTTGTGCTGTTATTTCATCCATTAATGTCCGAATAGCTAGTATAATGCGATCTATTGTTTTCGTCTGTCCAGCCAATGTGCTTAGGCTTACAGTATGTAAAACGTCCCCTTGTGAAGAGACGAGTCCGGCATTAATTTTCGTGCCGCCAATATCTACTCCGATCGCATATTCTATATGAGGATCATACCCTTCCATCGCGGACTCACCTCCGTCAGTCATTGAAATTGCTCACGGCCTTAACATATCTCGAAGTGATCAATTGTGGCCTAGTAATTGCACTTCCTACAACAACATAGGATGCCCCCGCATTCTTAGCTTTTGCTGCGTCTTCCGGTGTCCATATCCGTCCTTCCGCAACAACAGGAATGTTCACTAATTTGCTTAATTGTTGAATTAAGACAAGGTCCGGTCCTTCTTGCTGTGTACTGTATGGGGTGTAGCCTGAAAGCGTGGTACCGATGAAATCCACACCTAATTTCTCAGCGGCAAGCCCTTCCTCAAATGTCGAAATATCCGCCATAACCAGCACACCTCTCAGATGTGCATATTCTATTAATGGCTTTACTGACTCTAAGCGTTCTTCCCGATTCGTTACATCAAGCGCAACAATCTCTGCTTTTGCAGAAACAATCGCCTTCACTTCATCTAAGGTTGGTGTTATAAATATGGCTGATCCGGGAATATCCCGTTTAATAAGTCCAATGACCGGTACATTTACTTCTTTTTTGATAGCTACAATATCTGGAACACCATTTGTCCGGATTCCTATAGCTCCTGATTGAACCGCTGCTCTTGCCATTTTAGCCATTGTATCCCCACCATGAAGCGGCTCATGCTCAAGTGCCTGACAGGAAACAATCAGACCTTTCACCGGAAAGATATCACTTATTCGAGTCATTATTAACCCTATCCCTTCGCTTCAAGAATATAATCTAATATTCTATTGTTCAGAGCTTCCACCCGCTCCTGATCGGAATCCTTAATCGGTAAAAGCGGCATTCTTGGCTGACCTGTTTCAAATCCGCGCACACTAAGGATCGCTTTACACGCACCATATAATGAAGGAAAGGAAAGCAATTCAACAATGAGATCATTGATGATAAACTGCCATTTCTGCGCCTCAGCCATCTCTCCTTGCACATAACATTGTTCCACTTTTAGGAATAACTCGGGCATCACCCCATAAGTTCCACCAATCCCGCCATCTGCCCCAATACTGCGGCCCGCCAAATACTGCTCATCTGGTCCATTTAAGACTAGAAAATCCTTCCCGCCTGCGGCTTTAAATTGCTGAAGCTCAAACGTGCTCTCCGCCGAAATTTTCACCCCGATTACTTTATCCTGAGCTGCCATCTTAATCAGCAAGCTTTTCGATAATTGAAAGCCTGTAGTTTGCGGGATGTGATAGATAATAAATGGAAGCGCCGTACTATCAATAATCGCCTGCCAATGACTTTCAACACTTTCCGGTGACAGACGATAATAGATCGCTGGAACAGCCGATACGGCATGTGCGCCAACTTTCTCAGCATGGATAGCTAGTTCAACACTGTCTCTTGTAGATGGGGCACCCACGTGAGCAATGATTGTAAGCTCTTTTCCAACCTCTGCTATAACTGCCTCGAGCATTTGTTTGCGTTCTTCTACAGATTGCAGCATACCTTCGCCAGAGCTTCCGCCAACATAAAGACCTTTTACTCCCGTAGAAGCATACTGACGAGCTAATTTTCGGGCTGCTTCTTTATCGATTTCCCCCTCAGCATCATAACTGGAGTACATAGCAATAATAATGCCTTTAAAGGATTCAAGATCATATGATTTCATAAATTACAGCCTCCATCGTTTAATTCATACTACTAATTTTCGTTGTTATAAGAATAATTAACCTTTTACAGCCCCCATAGTAATCCCTTGGGTAAAGGCTTTTTGGAACATTAGAAAAATTGCAATCATAGGAATAGAGGCTAACGCAGCACCCGCCATAAGCAGTCCATAGTTTGTTGTGAATTCACCCCGAAGAGTCGCTACCCCAAGTGGTAATGTCATCATTGAAGTCGATCTGGTCATGATCAGCTGACTGAAATAATCATTCCAAGAAGTGATGAAGGTAAAGATTGCCAGTGCCCCTATTGCAGGCTTTAACAAAGGTAAAATGATGGTTCCGAACAAACGAATCTCAGAGCTGCCATCTATTTTGGCTGCTTCAATTAATTCTCCTGGAATCGTCTGCGCGAACTGCTTCATTAGGAAGACTCCAAATGGCCAGCCAATCGCTGGTAAAATAAGCCCTTTATACGTGTTGACCCACCCAAAATCTGCAAGCATCGTAAACAGCGGGACAAGAATAACTTGCTTAGGCAATGCCATAGCGGCAACAAACATCGTAAAGATAATCCCTCGGCCAGGAAAAGACTTTTTGGCTAGCACATATCCAGCACAGGAAGAAACGATACAAATCGCTGCCATTTCACAAAAAGCAATGATGAAACTGTTAAACATCCAGCGCTCAACGGGATTCTTAAATAACTCGGTCCAGTTTTGCAGAGTCGGCTTAGCCGGAAACCATTCCGGGGGGATCGTTGTTGCCACAGTCTGAAGCTTAAATGCCCCTGAAACCACCCAATAAAAAGGGAAGATAAAAAACAACGTTGCTAGAATCAACAGGAAGGTCGCTAATATTTTTGGAATCGTCAATTCTTTTTTCCATTTGCTTACTTTCTTAGATTGGCCAATAGGTGCTGTCAGTTCTAACGGATTCGTAGAATTCATGATGTCCCCTCCTTAATACTCAACATCACTGCCAAAGTATTTGAATTGAATGATAGAAATGATCCCGATCACAATCGCAAGGATGACACCCATCGCCGAGGCATATCCAAAATGACCGAGCATAAAGGCTTGTTCGTAAACGCCATACATAACAGTCGATGTGCTATACACAGGTCCACCCGAGGTGAGCAACTGAATTAGCGCAAAACATTGAAAGGTGTTGATCGTGGTAATCACGATAATATATAAGTTCGTTGGCATTAGCATTGGCCATAATATTTTCCGGAAAATCTGCCAAGGCGTCGCTCGATCAATCTCAGCTGCTTCTATGTAAGAAGTAGGAATGTTCCCAATAGATGCCACATATAAAATGATCGGCTGCCCAACAGAGGTCGTTATCAGAACCACGATAATTGCAAGCAGTGCAGTCCTCGTATCTCCTAACCAGGATATAGGCTCCATTCCCAAAAAGCTGGTCAAATAATTTAGAATCCCATAGTTCGGATGATAAATCCAGCCCCAAACGACTGTGATGCTTACAACCGAGGATACAGCCGGCAAATAGAACACTCCACGGAAAAACGATCTGGCAAACTCTTTTTTCTTATAAATATTCATAGAGATAAATAACGAGAAAATAATAACGATGGGTACAGTGATGAGTACAAGCAATAATGTATTTCCCATCGACTTCCTGAAGTTATCATCTTTTATTAAGGAGATATAATTATCGAGGCCAATAAAGCTGAAATCTCTCAAGGAGTAATCAAAGAAACTAATATAGACCCCTTTCACCATCGGATAAGCCACAAAAAGCAGGAAAAACCCAAATGCCGGCACTAAAAAGAGATAACTCATCATCCAGTCACGAATCACATAACCTTTTATTTTGCGAACCGTTGTCCCCACAGTCCTTCCCCATTTCTTCAATGATTTAAAAAGAAAAGAGTGCTTGCCGCACTCTATTCTTTTAGACACCATTCACTTTTTTTATTTCATTGCAGCCTTTGCTTTCGTAATCGCTTCGTTTGCTTTTGCAGCAAAGCTGTCCAAAGCTTCTTTACCGGTTGCTCCTCCAGTTAAAGCACGTTGTAATTCAGGGAACCAGAAAGTACGAATATCAGCATATCCATCGGCAATGGTAGGTGCATCTGTTGTGAATTTACGAGCATACTCAGCGTATTTGTACTCTGCATCATCATAGAGGCCTGTAATCGAATTACGAACAGACAGACCACCTGTTTGAATCAAGTTTTTCTTCCCCCATACAGGATCATTAGCAATAAAATCAATCAGCTTCTTAGAAGCTGTAATCTTAGCTTCATCACCATTATTGAATACAGCCATACCGCCGAGGTAAGGTTCAAGCTTAGGTTCCGATCCATCTAAAGTAGGGAATGGAAGCAGAACATCTTCGAATTCAACCATTTTTTTAGATACGTTCTGAGCTTTAAGTACTGCAGAATAGTTGAGTGTAAAGGCTAATTTCCCTTGTAAAAATAAGTCGTTCACGTCAGCAGCCGCAAGGGAAGCCGCACCAGAAACGCTAAGTTTATCTTTTGTAGCTTGAACGATCCAATCCAACGCTTTTGCAGCATTATCAGTATTGATAGCGACTGCCGAATTATCTTCATTTAGAAATCTGGATACACCTAAGTTAGCAAGATATGCACGAGTTCCTTGATCTCCAGCTTGGCTCTTCGCGAAGAATCCGGTAGGGATAACATCAGGTGCTTTTTCTTTAACTGCTTCCAGCGCTTTCTTATATTCTTCAAACGTCCAAGTTCGATCTTCCTTATCCAGAGGAAGCAAATCTAGCGCGCCAATCTTCTCAAAAACGGTCTTGTTTACCGCCATCATAAAAGGAGCTGTATTGATCGGGTACATAAAGGTCTCATCGCCAACACTAGACTGCTTCCAAAAGGCTTCCGAAATATCATTTTTCACTTCATCGGTCACCATATCATTAAGAGGTGCTAATAAGTCCTTTTTACCCCAGTCAATAATCCGTCCAGGAGCATCATAAATTACATCAGGTGCGGTATTCGAAGCAATCGCCACATTCAGTTTTTCAGGGCCGCCTTCAAATGTGATCATCTCAAGGTTGACTTTAATTTCCGGATTCTTCTCATTAAAAGCTGCAATGATTTCCTTCTCATATTTGCCAACTTCACCATCTAAAGCTTGAAAGCTCGGAAAATTCCACCATGTTATTTCTGCTGGTTTAGCAGCAGTCTCAGTGGCCGCGGGCTCACTCTTATCAGTATTATTACTTGGTTCATTGGCGGAATTCGCTGTATTCGTATTTCCGCATGCAACTAACTGTGTACCTAAAAGTGCGACACCAACAATGCTCATTAGCCCTTTTTTCATTGCTCTCATGTGCTACCCCCTATTATTTTTGTGGAATAAAATACTTTATCATTCCTTGCGCTAATCATAAATCAATTATAAATTTAGGAGAATCCCACTCCTTTTACATTTAGGGTCGTATTCTGACCTATACCTTCTTTCAGTCCCTCTTCAATGTTATAATACATTACATATTCACCTATAATTATTTTAATTTTTAGCTTATAACTTACATTTGATGGTATCGATGTTGAATAATCCACTATAAATCTAGTCTTCCGGAGGGATTTCATGTACAAGCTTATGATTGTAGAGGATGAACCGTTAATACGGACGGGATTAAAACATTACTTTTCGTGGCAGGAGCTTGGTGTTCAGAGTATTGTTGAAGCGGAGAATGGAAAAGAAGGCTTCGTTACCGCACTGCGTGAGCAGCCAGATTTAGTGATCACTGATATTCGCATGCCCGAAATGGATGGTCTTCAGATGATCGAAGAGCTTCGCCAATTCCTTCCTGATACTTTGTTTATCATTTTGACGGGATTTAATGATTTCGAATACGCTCAACGAGCCATCAAACTTGGGAGTGTACATGCTTTTTTGCTCAAACCTTTGGAATATGAAGAAAGTCTAACCGTGATTCAAGAATGCATGAACAAGCTGCAACTTAAACAACAAGAACAAAGAAAACGTTCTACTCTGGAAGGCTCACAACTTATAAAGCTACTACTGGAAGAAGAACAACCTGCAATGGACACTAATTTAATCGCTGAATTATGTAGTTTCAAAAGTAAACATTATTTGTATCTCCCTTTTGTTTTGGCAGGTTTCCTTATCAGAGAAACTCCTTTACAATCCACCTTGTGGATGAGAGAACAGGCTACTAAGTTTATACATCTTGCTACGGAGGCCTATCTCCCGGCAGATCTGCCACGATCTATTTTTACATATTCTGCTAAATCCAAACTATACGGGCTAATAGTCATGGGATCACAGACTGCAACGAGCACTATCCCTTTTGAGACACAAGTACTTACTGAACTCGATCAGCATTTGAACAAGCTTACACTAGAACATCATTTTGCCCTTTATCTTGCTATAGGCACAGTAACGAACGAACTATCTCAAATCACTTCATTACTTCACGAGTCTGAAAAGCTGTTATATCAGCGCTTCTATCAGAAAGAGCGCAATATATTCCATATCTCATCCATAAAGGCAGGCGCCACAGCTACTAAACCAACGCTTATTCAACTAGATGACAACGATAAGAAACGAATAATCTCCTGCATCGAAAACGCCAATAAACAAGAGATATTGCAATTAACGCAACGATTGGCACAAGATATTTCGCATAAAACAGATGGCTCTTCTACTGATCTATGGCTTGCGTATTTACAAGAAATTATAAGTGTCATTATCCGCTTCGCTAATAAAAATCAGATTCATATGGATGGTGTGTACAGCGATAAACTCTTAAACCTCACTTTTGTAGAGGATTTCCACTCCCTTGAGGTCATGTTCGAGTGGCTGGGGAATTGGATGGTTCATTTGGGAAACATTTATACCGAAGGTCTGACGGATAACCATCAGCAGGATGTGATTATCTTTGAACATATTAAATCCTTCATTAGAGCTAATATTGATCAAGATATTACTCTACAAATGGTAGCGGATCGATTCTTCTATAACCCTTCTTATTTAAGCCGTCTGTTCAAAAGAAAACTCGATAAGAACTATATGCGATTTGTAACCGAAATCCGTATGGAATACGCGCAGGAATGCTTAAAAAAACCGGAGATTCTGGTGACCGATGTCTGCACAATGTGTGGTTACAAAAGCTATAAGCATTTCGTTAAAACGTTCCGGATTTTTACCAACATGACCCCATCAGACTATAGAAAACAATCGGGGTGGTAAGCAAAATGATGCAAATAAACCAGCCAAAAAAGCGTTATCGGATGCGGCATGTCAATAGGCAGATTTTTGTGCTGATGATCCTGACCATTACCATTCCTTTGCTGATTATATCCGCGATTATCTATATTTTTTCAAATCAAGCCGTCAAAAATGAATATCAAAGCAGCTCTAATCTCATCCTTAATAATCTTTCTTTCAACATCGACCAGTATCTGCAAAGTATTGAAAAAGGGACCCTTAATGCCCAAGTAGATAGTCAATTACAAACCGCCCTCGAGCATTGGACTATCAACAAAGATAATATCGGGAATGATCTAAGTATTCAGTATGGAAACACGATTGAACAGTTCATCAGCGGGATTGAAATGACGATTAAAAATGTCGACAGTGTGCAGATTTTCGCGGGGTCACGTGTATTCTACTCCGCCAATTTCAATCGTGCGGATTATGATGTGAAGGACTACACCCAAGAGGATTGGTATTTACAGACGCAACAAAAAAAGGGTGGTGTAATCCTATTTGGAAGTCATCTCCCCTTCTATCGCACCAATTCTAAACAATCCGTCATCTCCATCGCCAGAGTCATTAATAAAAAAGGAAGCAAGCAGCCCTTAGGTGTCATGTTAATTGATATCCGGCTGGATTCATTACGTGAAATCTTAAAGCTGTCCGAGAATAGCAAGCGGAAATTCATTATTTTAGACGATAAAGGAGGCAACGTTTATAGCTCAGATTCATTGGAGACGAGTCCTTTAGAGCCTATCCCCATCGACAAACAGGCGCTTAACACTTTTATGAACAATGACGCCGGGAGCTTATATGGTACTTTTGATGACAAGGATTCGTACATTAATTTTGTTACTTCTCCTTACTCCAACTGGAAGGTCATTCAATATATTGATGAAAAAGAGATGACTAAGCAGGCTTCTTTTCTTGGCAAAATCATTTTAACTTTGGCGCTCTTATCGCTTGTCACTGCACTCTTATTTATGTATATCCTCTCGGAACGTGTAACCAAACCTATTATTCTGTTAAGCCGGAAGGTGAAGCTGGTGGGGATGGGTAATTTCGATGTGGATTTGTACAGTAACCGCCAAGATGAATTTGGGGTTCTATATAATGGAATTCGTAAAATGGTAAAAGATTTGCAAAACTATATTGAGCGATCATCGATGGCCAAGGCTCAACAAAAGGTAGCCCAGTATGGTGCGCTCAAAAGCCAAATCAATCCTCATTTTCTGGCAAATGTCCTTGAATCAATTCAAATGAAAGCCATCATCAATGGGCAAAGAGAGATTGGCGAGATGGTGGGAATCGTGGGCAGATTGTTTCGGATTCATATTCAGACTGGGAAAATCACCGTTACCTTGCGCGAAGAACTTGAGCATGTCCGGCTATATGTGAAAATTCAGCAGTTACGTTTTGGGGATAAATTACAGTATATGGAACAGCTAGATCCGCAATGCGAGATCGTTAAGGTCATGCACTTCTCCTTGCAGCCCATAGTAGAGAATGCTATCGTACACGGCCTAGAAAGTCGCAGTGAACCAGGTCTGCTTGAGGTATCCTCGGTGATATCGGGGGATGATATGCTGATTATCGTTAAAGATAACGGCATTGGAATCGAGGAAGAGAAACTTAAACAGCTTCGTTTCCGTCTCTCTCAACCCTCAGATACCTTAGATGAGGAACATATTGGCATTAAAAATGTTCATGATCGTATTCAATTTCATTTTGGCGAAAAATATGGAATTGAAATTTCCAGTCACGTAGGTGAAGGAACGACAGTGATCATCCGTCTTCCCGCGTAATCCTAGACATTTTGCTCAGTAATGCCTAATTTAGGATCAAAGGTGAGCATTTTCGTCGCTATTTTATCAATAAAAAACCGATCATGACTAACTGTTACTACAGCGCCAGGAAAATGAATCAACGCCTGCTCCATCACCTGAATACTAGTTAAATCCAAATGGTTAGTGGGCTCATCTAAAATAATGACAGCAGCTCCGGAGAGAAGGCATTTCGCTAAAGCCACTCTGGCCTGCTGTCCGCCTGAAAGGCTGCCAATCGTTTTGCTCAGATCCATTTCCGAGAATTGCAGCATCGATAGAAATTTATTCACCTTTTTCCGCGGTGCGTCCAGTCCCAGTCCATAAACATTTACGGCATGGCTGACAGTATCTTTATGATCCAGCTCATCCCACATCTGATTAAAGTACGCATAGCTGACCCCGCGTTCCCAAGTCACTTCCCCCGATTCCGGTGCTTCTTGTCCAGTCAATACTTTGATGAGTGTCGACTTTCCGCTGCCGTTCGGACCCACGATTGCTATCCGGTCTTCCTTTTGAATATCGAAGCTAATGTTCTGGAAGATGGAGCGGCCATCATAACTTTGTCCAATCCGCTTCACTTCCCCCAGCTTGTCAGGAAAACGTAAATTACTATAAATATCAGTGATTAATACGTTAACTGGATGAGGTTCCACTCGTTTTTTCATATCCGTTAGCTTACGCGAAAGACGATCCTTAGAGGACTTCTTACTACCGCGGTTTTCAATGGCCTCAGACTCCATAAGGAGAAGTTCTTCTTCCCACTCAAATTGCCGATCGAGCACTTTTTTGCGCATCTTCTTTTTACGAACGTAATCGGTATAATTCCCTTCATATTCCTGGAAATGATAGTTCTCGATTTCTATCGTCCGCGTGACCACTCTGTCAATAAATTGCCGATCATGAGAGACCAGAAGCATCGCCCCATTGAAACGGTGCAGCCACTGCTCCAACCATACGATCCCTTCCATATCCAAAAAGTTAGTAGGCTCATCGAGCAATACAACATCAGGCCCTTCAATTAAGACTTTAGCCAGTGCCGCGCGGTTCCTCCAGCCTCCGGATAACTCCTCTACAGGTTGATGCCGCGATCTCTCATCGAATCCTAATTTAGTCAGCACCGTATTGATTTCCACAGATACATTCCAGCCATCCAAATGCTCCATTTGTCCAAAAAGCTCAGCTTGGCGCTCTAAAAGTACATTCATCTGGACATCATCCGACACCTGCCCAAGCTGTTCTCCTATTTGGTTAAGCTCCTGTTCAATGCGTGCTACCTCTTCGAAGCAAAGTTCTAACTCTTGTTGTACAGACAAAGACCCGGAAAGCTCCGAAAATTGAGAGAAGTAGCTGATCTTCACATTGGGATCTAATTCTACTTTTCCTGCCGTTGGCTCCTCTTTTCCCATTATTAGCTTAAAAACAGTAGATTTACCTGCTCCATTTCGTCCGATTAAGCCAATACGTTCACCCTTGCTCACACGAAAATAAATATCTCGAAAGATCAATGTATTCTCATATTTCTTAGTTACGTTCTCCATTCGGATTACGCTCAAGTCTATCACTCCTAGTTCGTATAGATCAGAATTCATCGTTGAATACCCAAAAAGCTATTATAGCACTAATTAAAAAAAGGACTTTATAATCATATTATTACTTATATTTATTTCCGATATATGTATTTATATTAATATAAATTTATAAATACATAAGGAGGATTACAATGAGTTTGCTAAAATCAATCAAGAAAAATGTGAGTGTTACTATGTGCATAACCCTGCTCTTTTCTCTTTTTATTGTGTATCCGGCAAGTGCTTCTACCTTCTTCCAAGACCGCTTTGAAGAGGGCGGTAATCTATGGACATCCACTAGTGGGAATTGGACTATTGTTGAGGACGAAGGCAACAGCGTATATTACCAGTCTGCCACAAAAGAAGGACGTACTTCTGCAGGTGATTCAGCCTGGAGCGATTACACTGTGGAAGCGGATGTAAAAGTAGTTGATTTTAATGGCTCAAACAGAACTTATGTTGCAGGCAGATACATAGATGGAAATAATTTTTATGCAGCTTCTTTGTATAATAATAATGATGGCATGCTGGAAATCAGAAAAAAGGTTTCTGGATCTACTACAACTTTGACCAGCAAACCCTACACTCTGCAAACAGGAGTTTGGTATAATGTAAAACTTGAAATGAGCGGAAATACCATCAACATGTATGTAAATGATACGCTGGAGCTCTCAGCTTCCGATTCCAAATTAAAAAAAGGTACAGCAGGGCTCGTTACCTTTAAGACAATTACGATGTTCGACAACGTGACCGTTTCTGACACCAATGGCACTACACCGACACCGACTGTCACGCCGTCACCAACTGCTATACCGACTCCGACTGCTATACCAACACCAACTACAATACCGACTCCGACTGCTTCACAGACACCAACTGCTTCACCGACACCTACTGCTACACCAACACCTACTGCTGCACCGATACCGACTGCAATACCGACTCCGACTGCTACACCAACACCTACTGCTACGCCGATACCGACTGCAATACCGACTCCGACTGCTACACCAACACCTACTGCTACGCCGATACCAACTGTTTCACCAACGCCTACACCGGTACAGGTTAGTGAATATGATTTGGCTGGGTTTGCCACAGGAACAACAGGTGGTGGAAATATCCAAGAAACCAGTCCACTCTATAAAAAGGTATATAGCGCAGAAGATCTTGCCACTGCACTGAGAAAAGGATCCAAAATAAAGGTTATTGAAATTATGAACGACTTGGATCTGGGATGGAATGAAATTTCTGATGCGGCAAAGATCTCCCCATTTAGCGCTCATAACAGTGCTTTAACACATCCCGTATTAATAGAGACTGGTGTCAGCAAAGTGTCTATAGACAACTTCGACGGTTTGACCATTTTCTCTGCTAAGGGTGCAACCCTTAAACATGCCGCTTTTACTTTTAAAAGAAGCTCTAACGTCATCATCCGCAACCTTGAATTTGATGAGCTGTGGGAATGGGATGAAGCAACCAAAGGAAATTACGATAAAAACGACTGGGACTACATCACCATTGAGAATAGCAACAACGTATGGATCGACCACTGCACCTTCAATAAATCTTATGACGGAGTTGTCGATGTTAAAAAAGGCAGCAACGGCGTCACCATTTCATGGTCTTCCTTCTTAGGGGATGATAGAAACGCAAACAGCTGGGTTACTCAGCAAATTAATGCTATGGAAGCCAACAAGGCTGCTTATCCCATGTACGCTTATTTAAGAAGCAGCTCAGTTGGCCTAAGTAAAGACGACATCATTGCGATTGCCGCTAGTCAAAAAAAGGGCCATTTAATAGGCGCAACAGAATTTGCAGCTGATAATGCGCTTCTTTCTGTGACGCTCCATCACAACTACTATAAAGATATACAAGACCGCATGCCCCGCCTTCGTAGTGGTAATGCGCATGCCTATAACATTGTAATGGACAACGAAGATACCAGATTGGCTAAAAAACGTCTAACCTCCGCTATGGAAAAAGCGATCTCAAGCAAGGGGTATCATTTCGGGGTTACAAGTAACGGAGCAATCTCGACAGAAGGAGGAGCTGTATTACTTGAAAGTTCTGTAATCATTGATGTAGTGAATCCACTTCGCAACAATCAAGCGGATGCGAGTAATAGCAAATATACGGGTGCAATCGCAGCTTTAGATACGATCTATTCACTAGATGGAGCAACATTCAGAGGAGACAGTACATCTAAGAACAGCCCTCTCTCCCCTGCACCCGCTGCCGTTAAAGCATTTGCATGGAACGGATTCACAACACTACCTTATAGCTACACTTCAGATGACCCAGTTAGTCTAAAATCTAGACTTACCGCTGTTGACGGTTCAGGGGCTGGCAAATTGTCCTGGTCAAACGAGGAATGGTTGAAAACAAGTTACAGTAACTAATTCGACTAATGCGACTAATGCGACTAACTAATCACTGAACACATACTCCCATAACTACAACGAGAAAAGTTACTAACTTAGTTGCCACATTAGCGCCACCTTTGCACCAAATTAGCGCCATATTAGCGCCATATTAACACCACATTAGCACCACTTTTGTTCCGCACTAACGCCACTTTTGTTCCGCCGAAATATCTAAGACGCTCAGACGGTGTTTTACAGTTTACTGTGCAGTATTTACGAGGTCAGATGGCGAGTTTACAGTTTACAGTGCAGTATTTACGAGGCCAGATGGTTCGGACTCAGGAGCCCTTATTTCGAAAAATCCGGGCATTTCGCAGTGCTATCGGACTCAGATGCAGCTATTCAACCCAATATGCTTAATTTTGGTGTGGATTTAGACCAATAAGAGCTATGCAGTCCGAAAACTCAGCAAAATGGTCAAAAAAGCCAAAATAGTTGCAATACAGTCCGTTAGGAGTGTTACGCGCGTGAGAAACATGAGGAACATGAGAAAAGTGAGGAGCGTTATTAACTTAATTGCCACTTAGCAACACTTTTGTACCGCACTAACGCCACTTTTGTTCTGCCGAAATATCTAAGACGCTCAGACGGTGTTTTACAGTTTACTGTGCAGTATTTACGAGGTCAGATGGCGAGTTTACAGTTTACAGTGCAGTATTTACGAGGCCAGATGGTTCGGACTCAGGAGCCCTTATTTCGAAAAATCCGGGCATTTCGCAGTGCTATCGGACTCAGATGCAGCTATTCAACCCAATATGCTTAATTTTGGTGTGGATTTAGACCAATAAGAGCTATGCAGTCCGAAAACTCAGCAAAATGGTCAAAAAAGCCAAAATAGTTGCAATACAGTCCGTTAGGAGTGTTACGCGCGTGAGAAACATGAGGAACATGAGAAACCTGTGAAACATGTGGAGCCTGAGAACATGAAGAGCCTGTGAAACGTGAGAAGCCTGTGAAACGTGAGAAGCCTGAGGAACATAAAGAGCCTGTAGCCCCTGAAGAGCATTATGCACATACAGTCCCGATAGGAGCATTAGGAGTTTGTCCTCATTAACAAGTGACGAATTTGGTGTTAATGGTCGTTCACAAAGTTAGTATAATGTCCCAACAATAACAAAAAGGCCGCAACCAGCGGCCTTTTTCTATATTACGACTTCCAACGCATATTCACTAATATCGCTTACCGCTCATTTTTTCAGAATATCAATATACTCTTCTTTCTCTCGATCTGCCCCCGCACTAAGCTTCAAACGCAGTGACTTCGGGTGATCCAACACATTGCTGCTGAAGTAACTTATAAATCCATCATCAGCTCCACTACCAGAATTCGGATTAATTTTAATGTCGTGCTTCCCAACCTGCGCAGTTAATTCATAGGGGAGCTTTTGAAACAGTTCATTTCGGACGATCCAATCCGTTTTCAATTCCTCATTTATCGTAAATTTGAGCGCTATGCTTAACGGAGAAAGCTCGACTTCGGCTAGTTTTACTTCCTGTCCGTCAATTTTGAAAGGGTGGTCCACAACTAACGTCTCCGTCTTCAGCTCCCAAAACTTAGGATCAATAGAGAAGTTTACTTTTAAACGATCAGAATACCGCATGTCAGATAAAACCGTTCCTGTTTTCGGTTTACTTAACATTCCCGGGTCTACAGAGGCAATCTGAAAATCCGCCACTACGTCTGTTGGTCTTGGTTTATTTCGGTCCAGTGAAAATGCAGTTTTGCCGAGCCAAGTATATATGGTTCCCTCTGCGTGTGCTCCCATTCCGCCTCTATTCCCATTCTCCTCCATTACATCTCGTCCAGTTTCAGCATCTGTCAGCTTCACACTATTTACACTGTACACTTCCTGACCATCACTTGTTGTTCCTGTATACAGCAGCATGATTTTGTTTTCATCAGCAAGCACAGCATTCAGAGTAATTTTATATCCATTTGATTCAGCACTCTTATTAACGATTTGTACATAATCATTCCGGATTGCAGACTCTAAAGTAAGAGCATCAATATCAGCTGCAGCCAATGTTTTAAAAGGCTCCAATACGCCCCAATCGAACGTTTCAGCACTCGAAGTCCCTTGCTGTGGCATCAGCTGGGTTGGATTGAAGAACAGCAGGCCCGCTATCATCATTGCAGCCGCCAGCACAGACATCGCGCTTTTTGTGAACATTAACCTTCTGCCACGTTTCTTGCCTAATTCCAAGCCTGCTTGGATCGCATAGATTTGAGCGGCTGCATTCTCTATTTTTTGTTCTTGTGGGATACGTTCGGCATCGCTTAACATGGCAAGCTCCTCTTGACTACTCATTGTTCCATTCACCCCGATTCTTTATGATGGTTCGCAACTGCTTGAGCCCTTTATGCTGCCAAGTCTTAACCGTTCCCTCGGGTTTATTCATAATGTTAGCGATCTCAGTCAAGGTCATATCGTTGTAGTATTTTAGCAGCAGCACATGGCGATACTTGGGCTTAACCTGCTCAAGTGCCCACAACATTTCCATCCGATGATGGCCAATATGTGTGACCTGTTCTCCTATTCTTTCATCTACCAGCGGCATGGAACGTTTTCTTCGTCTTTGTTCATCTATACAGACATAAATTAGAATTCGAATAATCCATGATTTGAATGCTTTGGGGTCCTTTAATGTTTTTCTTTTAATCCAGGCCCGGCAAGTCATTTCCTGCATCGCTTCCAGCGCATCGTTTCGGTTCCGCAAGTAACTATAAGCAATACTGTACAGTTGTTCTCTATGTACCAATATCGAATCGTAAAAATCCGTCTCGCTCCGAGTATCAAGAATCGTTACTTTTTTCATTTCTGCATTAGTCATCGTCATGTCCTTCCTTAGCCTCCCCTCTTCAACCTTTCATAGATTAAGACGGGGGAGGTATAGAAACGGTTTTTGTTTCGTTTAACTTTTTTGCCAAAAGCTCTCTAAATTATAGCATTCTATAAAAATTGAACGAAAAATGTTATGATAGGTTAAATTGGACATAATCAATAGTACGCACTTAAAAGTGCCATAGGTACTAAAAAGTACCCATACCATGGAGGTTATCATGACAACAACACCAACAACAACTGTCAAGAAAAAATACAATATTTCTGTTGAAGCCACACTAGAGGTCATCGGAGGGAAATGGAAATGCGTAATTCTATGTCATTTAACTCATGGCAAAAAACGCACCTCCGAGTTAAAACAGTTGATGCCCGGCATTACTCAAAAAATGTTAACCCAGCAGCTACGCGAGCTTGAGGCAGATGGAATCATCAACCGAATTGTTTATAATCAGGTTCCACCAAAAGTAGAATACGAGCTTAGTGAATATGGTGATAGTTTAAGCGATATTTTGACTGCATTATGTAATTGGGGAGAACAACATATCATTAAGCAATTCGGCGATAAATACGCTGTTTTAGAGGATAACATTTTAAATAAATAAACCGCTCTATCAAGGGTATGGTTGGATATTTATGCTGCGAGAGTTGCACTTCAATTATACGTTCATGAAAAAAGGACAGCTGAATCAGATCGATTCAACTGTCCAAAGCTTTGATTCACCCGTCCCTTGAATGGCGCATAGGAACATAACTTAAATTACGCCCTCTCCTCCAATAGCAGTTGCTGTGAATGATATGGGTCCAAATAGATTTATAGGCAAGTTGCTATCATTCTGAATTACCAATTCATAGTTGTGGACTCCAATATAAGCACCATCAACCCACTGAGCACTTAATTGAATATCAGTAATAGTAGTAAAACGATAAAAGGATCTATAAATATCGACTCCAGCTCGTCGGATGATAACAAGAAATTGGCTATTAGCAAGTGCAGTAAGACTAAAACTACCATTTAACTCGACTCTACTGGAGAAAGAAGCCGGATTAGCCGGACTAATATTTACTTGCGCTGTGGCTAGACCCGCTCCAGCTCCAGGAATCCCTGCAACCGTTATAGCTGTAGTAAACGGATCTAACGGGATTTTTGCCTGTGACCCATAACTTATTATTGTCGCCATTTATCATCACTCCATTTCAAGGTTATAGAGTAGTATATTGTGAATCCGCAATGATAGATTGGACTAAATTCCTGATGATTATATACATTTAAGGTATACTTTGCTAGATCAAATAAACCTAGTTACCTTGTCAATCACCATACGATTTCCACTCATTGACAACACCCCTGTTCAGAATTACAATAATTCACATATCATGAACAACGATGACAAAGGGTAAGTAGACAGACGAACATGGTCTTCAGAGAGCCGGTGGTAGGTGCGAACCGGTGACCAGCGTATGCTCGAATGGCCTTTATAGTTGTTTTTCCGAACTATCTTAATGGATGCAGTAGGGAAAACCGGGGTTCCCGCCGTTATCAAGGGACCTGTATCGAGAATTAATTCAACCTCTCCGTACAGGTAAGAGAAGATCGGAAGCCAAGAATCGTAAGGTGACACGATCATTTAAGGTGGTACCACGACAACTTCGTCCTTATTGGATGAGGTTTTTTTGTCATTTAAAGGAGGTGATGGCCATGGATGATGGCTGGTGGTGGCGACTCGAGTGTAACCAAATGCTAAATAACAGGAGGAATTTTTATATGATGAACGAACGTGTCTTAACTGGAGATCGAGTGACTGGAAAGCTTCACCTTGGCCATTACGCCGGCAGCTTGCAGACCCGAGTAGCCCTTCAGGAGCAATATGAAACTTTTGTGTTTTTAGCGGATATTCAAGCCCTAACGACCCATTTTGATCGTCCGCAGCTGCTGGGTCAACATCTGCATGAGATCACACTGGACTATTTATCTGCAGGTATAAATCCGGAAAAAACAACTATATTTATTCAATCGATGATCCCTGAAATCGCAGAGCTGACCATCTTGTTCTCTATGTTTGTTACTGTGAATTCTTTACGGCATAATCCCACGATTAAAGCCGAATCAAAAAATTCCAGCTTAGATGAATTGTATTACGGTTTTCTAGGTTATCCAGTTAGTCAGACTGCTGACATAACTTTTTGTAAAGCAACGATCATTCCTGTAGGAGAAGACCAGCTCCCCCATCTGGAATTAACCCGCAAAATCGTCCGCAGATTCAACGAGCTGTACAGCCCGATACTGGTGGAACCCAAAGCGCTGATCAGTGAGACGCCGAGACTTGTGGGTACGGATGGCAACGCTAAAATGAGTAAAAGCCTTGGCAATGCCATCGAGCTGGACTCCACTAAGGAAGAAATCACCTTCAAGATAAGAAAAGCCACAACCGATCCTGCGCGTGTGCATAAAAATGATCCTGGACATCCAGATATCTGTCCTATTTTTGCTTATCATGGTGCTTTTCGCTCAGCGGGGGTAACCGAAATTCGTGAAGGCTGTGAGCGGGGTACCATGGGTTGTTCTGCTTGCAAACAGTTGATTTCGACAGCTCTAGATCAGCTTATAGAACCGATGCGAGAGCGGCGTTCCTATTATGCTACTAAGCCCAAGCTTGTGCAGGAAATCTTAATCTCTGGAACACAGCATGCCCGCAGCATTGCTCAGGAAACAATGGCCGAAGTACGTGAGGCTATGAGTCTTAACTATTTTTCAATCTAAAAATGATATTTATAGGTACTCAAAAAAGCCGGAAGCTCATTGGAAGAGATCCGGCTTTTTTCTTCTCCTTACAACACCCAATTTCCCTTACGGAATACGGGTTCAATCGTGCCGTCCGCCAGCTCTCCGTCAATATCCAGCTCTGCTGAACCGATCATAAAATCGACATGAGTTAAGCTGACATTAGCTCCTCTAGCCACAAGCTCTTCGTTCGTAAGCTTTGTGCCGCCTTCAATATTTACAGGATAAGCACTTCCTAACGCGAAATGGCAGGAGGCATTCTCATCAATCCCTGTATTGTAAAAAATGCGGTTCAAGCGAGAGATTGGAGAATCATGCTGCACTAAGGCTACTTCTCCTAGATAAGATGCACCTTCATCCGTTGCCAGCAGTGAGGTTAAATGCTCGCGTCCGGATTCAGCTTCATAAGCTACGACTTTCCCCTTTTCAAAAGTGAATGAAAGTCCTTCAACTAAACGTCCATTCAAATTAAGAGGGAGCGTGCTTCTAACTGTGCCATTCACTCCAGTACGATGGGGCATGGAATAAATCTCTTCTGTTGGCATATTAGCAACAAAATAAACACCTTTATCATTCTCACCGCCACCCCCGCGCCATAAATGGCCTTCCGGAAGCTCTACATGCAGATCCGTTCCCGGAGCACGGTAATGCAGGCTTTTATAACGTTTAGCGTTCATTCTATCCTGACTTTCTTTCAACTGACCAATATGCTCTCTCCAAGCAGCTACCGGATCATCGCTGCCCACACGATTCATCTGGAATACAGCTTCCCACATCGCCTCTACCCGCTCTTCTTCAGGAAGATCGGCAAAAACCTTGTTCGCCCAAGCACGTGTTGGCGCTTTGACCAGAGACCAGCTGATTTTGCTGTTCCGAGTATATTTGGAGTAGTTCTTGCGAGCAACAGCTGCTGCTTTGACTGCTCTAGATACCTTAGAAGAATCAATGCCATTAAACAGTTCCGGATCAGGTACTTTAATATGTAAGATGGCACCATTTTCTTCCGCGAATTTCTCCATCATCTCAGCCTGCCACTGTGGATAGTAATCGAAAGAATCCTCTGGGGCTTTTTCATAACGGATCCGTGTAGTTGCTTCATCGTCCCAGTCAACAATTACATATTTTGCTCCCGCTTCATAGGCTTTCGCTACAATCAAGCGAGTAAGTTCTGCGGTTTCTATCGGTGCATGTACCATAAGGACTTGTCCAGGCTGTACATTTACTCCTACTTTTACAACTAGGTTCGCGTATTTCTCCAGCATTACTTCAAAATCTTTCATGAATTCTCTTCCTCCATCTCTAGGGTTGCTATAAGCACTCGGTCAGCTTCACTTCTTATTTTAACGCAAAACGAGGATAGTTGCGATTCGATTTAGATTCTCAGTTACTTCACTTCAGGTATTTCCCCTGTATAGACACCTAGAGCATTCTTATGAATCTCTACAATGGACGTTCCGATCTGCTTATCATTATGGTAAGCAATCACTATGATCTTGGTATCCTGAGGCTCATTTATTTGTTTATTCTTTCCATCCATTGGACTCCAATAAATTTGATCTCCAGATTTGATTTTCAGCTCAAGACCTTTGTTATGCACCTTGTAGTCAGGGGGGTTCCATAACAATAAATTGCCGGACGTAGCCTGTATCTTAATAACATTCGCCCCTTCAGCAGTTATAAGCATAGGTAATCCTGGAGCACTACTATCAGTCACCCTGTATTCCGCTGTTGGGAACAGAACTTCCGGTTTCACCTCAAGTGATTGATTATTATGCTGCAAAATAAAGAAGAAAAAAAGTAAAATCGTTAAGCCCATGACGCCTCCGATGATTATTTTTTTCACTATTCAACCTCCCTTCTACCCTAATACTGTAACATATTTCCTTAATCTGGACAGTTATCAGCCAAATAAAGCGGCTCCCACAAGGAACCGCTCACTTGAATCACTATTTTTTATCCACCTGTAGCAGTGTTACGGTCTTCAAAGCATAAGTATGCATGATTTTATCCTCTGAAATTACATTCAACTTGGTCAAGCTTGCCACCTTTGCCGGATCTGATTTGGAGAGCAAACGCCACACTTCAGGGTCCGATAAGGTCTCATATAACTTTGCATCATCATATTCTTTGCGGTTTTGCACGACCAGCTTCACTTTATAGCTGCCAATTTCAGTCTCGGTGGTTTCCTGCTCACTACAATAATTTAAAATATCCTGACGAAGCTCGGCCAATTCTTTTTCAATATCTTTTTGCTTTTGCTTGAGCCGATAATACTGCTGAACCTTTTTCTCCATCCACTTCACGCTCCTTCATAGACATATGTATGCCGGAAACGTTCGATAAATTAGTTGAGTTCCCTATCATAAAAACTTATAATGAGCCGGGGATAGCTAATTTCCAAGTAGAGTCAAATTTCTTATAAAAACAATTCCACGGCAGGTGACTTATGTTTCATTCGTACTTTTTTCCAATTTCGTATGCGTTCATGATGTTTCCAATAGCAGCGCTGTTCTTCACACTTCCTTTTCTTATCGTACAATACCGCAGACATGGCTATATACATAAGCTTAGAGCTTTAATCCTATATCTGCTGCTGCTCTATCTGATGAACGCTTATTTTCTAGTCTTGCTTCCTTTTCCATCCTCCCGGCACAATGCTGCACCTTCTGGGAGTATCGTCCAATTCATTCCCCTTCAATTTATTCAGGATATTGTGGATGGATCGACGATCATCCCTGATCAAATCTCTACCTACTGGTCATTACTGCGTGAGCCTGCATTTTTACAGGTCATTTTTAACGTTGCATTGACCGTACCGTTTGGAATGTTTCTGGGCTATTATTTTCGTACACGCTGGGTCGTGTGCATTCTACTATCCTTTGCCTTTTCCCTGTCCTTTGAGATCACGCAGATTACAGGGATTTACGGTTTCTTCGATCATCCTTACCGTCTTTTTGATGTCGATGATCTCATTACCAACACAATCGGAGGAATCTTTGGATTTCGAATTTCCATTTGGATCTCCGGGCTATTGCCACGTATAGAACAACTGGATACAAACATTAACCGCTCTGCCAAAAGAGTCTCCTATACCCGCAGAGGAATAGCTTTTCTAATCGATAGTATGGTGTGGAGCATCGGGTTTGGGGTACTCTTCGGATTCGATATAAAAGCTGCCTTCTGGATTGTAACTGGTATTTACTTCATGCTTGTTCCGGCTCTCACGGGCGGACGGACCTTAGGGAAATGGATGGTGCGGATTCGGGTGAAGAGCAGCGGGAATCATGCTTTTTTCTGGGCTCTGATGCTCAGATATGGCCTGCTATATTGGTTGCTGCTTGGGATTCACTCTCTTTTGCTTGATTCCGCCCTTCTAGGGCATCTTTCCTCCGTATGGAATATGCTTATTCATCTGTTTGTTCTATTGATAGACTTGGCTTTCTTTATTCATTTAGTCATTAGTATATTCAAAAAAGAAACTCAGCTAATATATGAGAAACTAAGTCAAACTTCTCATGTTATTTCTTGGCCAGAGAAACGGCTCCAATCTGATGTATCCAGCAACAGCCCTGTAGAAAGCTAAACTAGTTATTTTTTAAAGGGTATTTTAACATTGGAAATTATTATAGAATTAGGAGGTGAGCATTCTCAAAATTTAGGAGATGAGCGTATGGAAACTACAAGCAGCTTGCGGTTATCTAGAAGTCTTCCAGAAGAACAGGGCATTTCATCAACCGCAATATCCAGCTTTATTAGTGCAGTAGAGGAACAAAATTTAGGCCTGCACAGCTTTATGCTACTTCGACATGGTTATGTGGTCTCTGAAGGCTGGTGGGCCCCTTACAGGTCCGATCTTCCGCATATGTTATTTTCACTTAGCAAAAGTTTCACCTCAACCGCAATCGGGTTTGCTGTTACAGAGAAACTCGTCACCCTCGATGATTCTGTCCTATCCTTTTTCCCTGAAGATGCTCCTGATCCAATCACAGACAATCTAACCAATATGACAATCAGACATCTATTGATGATGGGTACCGGACATGTCGTGGATACTATGGACACACTTCGCAAAAGTGCAGACGGGAATTGGGTGAAGGCTTTCTTCTCCGTCCCGGTCGAGAAACAACCAGGTACACATTTCCTATATAATACCGGTGCTACTTACATGCTGGCCGCGATCCTTCAACGGGTTACTGGCCAAACACTGCTAGAATATTTAGAACCACGCCTCTTCGTTCCTCTGGGCATTCACGGCGCAACGTGGGAGTCTTGTCCACGCGGAATTAACACAGGGGGATTTGGCTTAAACATTACAACCGAGGATATCGCTAAATTCGGCCAGCTATACTTACAAAAAGGAATCTGGAATAATCAACGGGTTCTGCCTGAAAAGTGGATTAATGAGGCTACTTCCAAACATATTTCCAATGGCGAAGGCGATCATGACTGGGCAATGGGATATGGGTATCAGTTCTGGCAATGCCAGCACGGTGCCTACCGGGCAGATGGCGCCTTCGGTCAACTCTGTGTCGTGCTTCCGGAGCAAGATGCCGTAATTATTACTACTGCTGCATCAGACAGTATACAAGGAATGTTGAATGCTGTGTGGGAACATCTGCTTCCCGCGATGGAGCAAGCACCCTTGCCATTAGAGCCTGCTGCTTCTGCCCACTTGGTTGAACAATTAAAGTATTTATCTATCCAACCGCCACAACTGCAGCCATCTTCATCACAAGAAGAACGAATAAACAGCTTAACCTATAAGCTCGATGACAACCAATTTGCCTTGGACACCTTCTCTATCTCTTTCAATAACAACGAAGCTGCAGTTACTTTACAATTTAAGACTGGAGAGGATTCTGTGATCTGTCTTGGTCGAGGGGAATGGCTCGAAAGCTTCGCACAGATCATTGATGCTTCCTTGAACCGAATCATGTCCAGCTTTACTTGGGTTGCTGATGATCAGCTGCAGCTCACTTTATTGTTTATTGAAATGCCTTTTTGCATAACTCTTGAAATAATCTTACTAGAGAAGCAGCTAATTCTTAAACAAAAGTTTAATGTGAATATGGGACCGACTGAATTCCCTGAGATCATTGGCAGACTATAATTCTTAATGAATAAAAAAGGCCGCTTCGTCCTTTAAAGAGACTTAGCGGCCTTTTAAATATTCGATCCTAGTCAGTGAAATCAGCAAGCTTGAGGATGACCGGGCAATGATCGCTCCCCATAATGTGGCAATCAATTTGGGCATCCAGCAGATTAGGTGCAAGTCTAGAAGAAGCTAGGAAATAATCAATCCGCCAGCCTACATTCCGTTCTCTCACCTTCGGCATATAAGACCACCATGAATAAACGCCTTCAAGCTCTGGATGAAAATATCTAAAGGTATCTATGAAGCCGGACTCCAGCAGCGTACTCATTTTTCCTCTTTCTTCATCGGTAAAGCCAGAGTTTCCGCGGTTAGCTTTAGCATTTTTGATATCAATATCCTGATGGGCTACGTTCATATCGCCGCATACAACGACTGGTTTTAGCTTGTCCAGTTCCAGAAGGTAATTGCGGAAGCGGTCCTCCCATTCCATTCTGTAATCCAATCTAGCCAGATCTCGTTTGGCATTTGGTGTATACACATTCACTAGATAAAAATGTTCGAACTCCAGCGTAATAATCCGGCCTTCCGCTTCTTCATCCTCTTCCATTCCGTATCTCGCAGAGATCGGCTTGATTTTGGTGAATATAGCTGTGCCTGAATACCCTTTTTTCACTGCATAATTCCAATATTGATTGTATTCTTCACCCTGTTCCAGAACAATCTGCCCTTCTTGCAGCTTTGTCTCCTGAACACAGAAAATATCTGCTTCTACTTCCTTAAAATATTCATCAAACCCTTTTTTCACACAGGCCCGAAGGCCATTCACATTCCATGATACCAAATTTATCATTAACGTTTCTCCTTGCATTTTGCTTTGATAGTAACCAGTTTATCATATAACGACCAGAAATTTATAGAGGATTAGGGTCATCTTGAGCAATTCCGCGAATAGATTTATATCCTAATCATTTACTATCCATGATACAATAGCAAAATTGACTCTATACAAATTTTCTAACACGTGAGGTAAAAAAACTTATGAATGCACCAAATCTTTTACGAGGGTTTAACTTTTTGTATTTTGCTCTGCTGGCCATGTTTATTCCCTTTCTGCCAGTCTATCTAAGTGAACAAGGTCTAAGCCCATCACAAATCGGCTTAATTATTGGAACTGGTGGTTTTGTTACCATCATTGCTCAACCTTTATGGGGGATGATTAGTGATAAAACAAAAACCATCCGCAAAGTGCTGTTAGCTCTGCTGTTATGCTCAGCGGTGACCGGATACTTTTTGTTCGATTCCAGCAGTTATGCTGTTCTCATTCTTTTTGCTATGCTGCTGTATTTCTTCTTGATGCCCATTGATCCGCTGACAGAAAGCTTGAATTTCCGAGTCTCTGAGGCGGCTGGAATTAGCTATGGTTCTATCCGTACATATGGTGCGCTAGGTTATGGTGTAATGGCTTTGATTACTGGCTATGTGCTTGGTTTTTTCGGCTCTCATGGAATTGCTCTTCTGTTTGTTGCCATTTGCCTTATAAGCTTTATAGTAAGCTGGAACATGCCAGATGCCCCCGTCACAGGTAAGCCGGTCACGCTGGATAGCCTCAAGCACTTTTTTGGCAACAAAAAGACATTGATGTTTCTGGTGCTCATATTTATTAGCTCTGTACCCGCACGAATGAACGATACATTTATTGGAGTTTATATTCGTGAGCTTGGTGGCAGTCCTCAATTGGTAGGCCAATCGTTTTTCCTCGCGGCAATAAGTGAAATCATTGTCTTTGCATTAAGCTTCTGGTGGTTGCGTAAAGGAAAAGAACTGATCATCATATCGATTTCCGGAGGCTTCTATTTCCTTCGTTTCTTTATTTCAGCTTGGATCACTGATCCACACTTATTAGCCTATTTGCAGATTCTACAAATTCTTACCTTCCCTGTGTTCTACTCGGCTGCTATTCAATACCTGTACAGTATTGTACCCGAGGAATGGCGTGCTACAGGCCAGACCGTACTTGCACTGTTGTTCTTCGGTGTATCAGGTATCCTGGCTTCTTATGCTGGCGGGGCATTATATGATGCCTTTGGGGGTAAAGCTCTTTACTTAACGATCTCCGCGATGTCGTTTGTCGGCATGCTGTTCGGATTGATACTGTATCTGTTTTATCGAAAAAAAACGAATTAAGTGTACCAAAATAAACCGGGGTTGTCCCAGCCACTTTCTAAATGGCTATAGGACATCCCCGGTTTTTTCTATCAAAAAGTGCTAATTCACCATGGCATTCGCTCTAGCATTAATAGATTTTCAACATAGAATATCCTATCAAACGAAAAGGAGGTCGTTACTATGGCCATCGTATTACCGATTCAATATTTCAATTTAGCCCCTGTCATTGGTAAATCTTATTATGAAAACCTTGCAGGTGGTATTAACGCTGCTGTTACTGTGAACAATAACTCCAACTTCCCAGTAGATTTAGTAATCACTCGTGTGAATGCTCCAGTTATCACATACACGATTCCAGCGTTCAATAGCCTTACGCTTGCAGTTCATGCCCTTTTGGTAGCTGCACTCTTAAGCACTCCTGCTGGCACCACATTCGGAACTATTGAAATTTCAACATCAGATTTCTAATAGTGTAGTATTAAGCATCTCTAGCTGAAAGTTCAGCTAGGGATGCTTCTCTATGTGAATCTAGCTTAATCCTTCTATTGTATGCTGCTCCATAAGCTGCTTTAGCTTGGTTTCAGTATTCGAATCTCCCGCAGGAGTATAGATGCTGCATCGTAAATCGGCACTGCCATGAACCTGCAAAGAGGTAAGATGAAATAACATTTTCCCCGCCTTGGCATGTCTGAATTCTAGTAACACATCCGGGGCCGAACTAACCCGACTTTGCTCCCACATCTCATTAAAAGCCGGATGCAATTCTTTCAATTCCTCTATAAATTCATCATACCAATAATCCTCTACATACTGTCCGTAATACGCTCTGAAGATAGAAAGATAACCGCTGACGAACTGTTCCCAATTCACCGCTAAGCGTCTGAACTCCTTACGAACAAATAACAATCGGATCATATTCCGCTCTTCGATGGGCAGCTTTGAGAAATCAAGAAAAACATGCGCGGCAGCATCATTCCAACCGACGATCCCGCAACGTCTATCAGAAATTATCGTAGGACAATATTTGAGTTCCTGTAAAATTTTCTGCAGCGAAGGACTAATTACAGAAGATTCATCTTGCGGGTAGGGTGTGGTTCCAGTTCCAGTTTCTAAAGCCAGTGCAAAAAGATACTTCCGCTCATCTTTAGTCAGCCTAAGTGCAGTGGCAATACAGTCCAAAACAGATGACGAGACTTTTATATCTCTGCCTTGTTCAAGCCACGTATACCAGGTGCTGCTTACCCCTGCAAGCTGTGCAACCTCTTCCCTGCGGAGTCCTGGCGTTCTTCTGCGTGCGCCTTCCGGCAAGCCTACAGAGCTTGGTGAAATGGCCGCACGACGTGCTTTCAAAAAATCGGATAATGCTTGTAATCTTGTTTGATTAGCCATAAGCTACCTCCACTTTGGGATTCCTGTTCCTTTAGTATAGTACAAATTATACTAGGATAAACGATAACTTGTAATAGGATAAATAAAATGAAAAAATACTAGTATACACTAGCTGAGGAGGTTCATTATGGAACGCGTAGTGATTACAGGCATGGGCTTAATCTCACCACTTGGGAATACAATCGGGCAATTTTGGGATCGGCTAATTTCTGGTGAGTCGGGTATATCCCCGATTACTTCATTTGATACAACAGGTTTTAAGACGAGGATTGCTGGCGAAGTACGTGATTTCGATGCAGAGGGCAGATTTGGCCGTAAAGAGGCACGCCGAATGGACAGATTCAGTCAGTTTGCCCTCGCAGCTACTGAAGAGGCTTGGAAACATTCTGATCTCCAGCTTGATAAGATTGACAAGGAGAGACTTGGCGTTTATGTAGGATCTGGCGTTGGAGGAATTCAGACCTTGATGGATCAAGGTACGGTCCTGAAGGATCGTGGTCCTGATCGAGTTAGCCCTACCTTAATTCCCATGATGATCTCCAATATGGCTGCGGCAATGATCAGCATTAAATTTGGAGCTCTCGGCCCGACCATGTCTCCAGTAACAGCTTGTTCTATTGGCAATACTGCGATTGGCGAGGCTTTCCGTTTAATTCGTTATGGCGGTGCGGATATCGTTATAGCCGGGGGTTCTGAAGCTGCTATTACTGGCATCTCGCTGGCCAGCTTTGGGAATGCCACCTCTTTATCTACACGAAATGAGGAGCCTACGAAAGCGAGTCGTCCTTTCGATGGAGAACGGGATGGCTTTGTAATCGGTGAAGGCGGCGGCATAGTCATTCTAGAGTCACTCTCCCATGCTCAGCGTAGAAACGCCAAGATTCACGGCGAAGTGATCGGGTATGGTGCTAGCTCTGATGCTTATCATATGGTTGCCACTCATCCAGAGGGAATTGGTGCCTATCAAGCTATGAAGTTAGCGCTAAATGAAGCTAATCTCCAGCCTCACAATGTAGATGTAATCAGCGCACACGCGACAAGTACAGTAGTAGGAGACCACTCTGAAACACTAGCGATTAAAAAATTATTTGGCGAGCATGCGTACCACATCCCCGTAACCGCTAATAAGTCCATGACTGGACATGCTTTGGGGGCCGCTGGCGGCTTAGAAGCCATTGCGTTAGTTAAGAGTATCCAAGAAGGGATCATTCCTCCTACCATCAATCAGGACACGCCTGATTCCATCTGTGATTTGGATTACGTACCTAACATTGCACGAAAAGCTAATCTCGAAATAGGCATCTCCAATTCATTTGGTTTCGGTGGCCATAATGCTGTTATTGTAATCCGTAAGTTTGAAGACTGATCTTACATTATAACAGGGGTTTCAACTTAGCCATTTAACACGACTAGTTGAAACCCCTTCTGCTGTTAATCCTTTACAAAAGCTTATTCCGAAGGTGATACATGACTTCCCCAGATAGAGATTCCTTCATTAGAAACCGCAGTAAACGTCATAACATTACTGGCTGTAGCTTCATTCCACTCTTTCAGGAACACACCCTTATAAGTAGAACCACCTATTGTTAACTCCGCAGTATGATCGTCGATAAGCTTCCACTTGCCCTTAACCGCGCCTTTGATTTTACCACTCTTCGTCAATTGAATTAGCTCTGATTGCACGATATCAGCCGTAATCTCTTTATTATGATTTACATATTTGTATTCGCCTGCGATTTGCTCTTTCGTATATTTATCAATGGTCTCGCCGCCATAACGGTGTGGTGCGACCACCGGCCAGCCATCAGCGTTCATGAACATTTGATGTACTCTAACCTCATGCTTTTCACCACGATTCGGGAACCGTGTATGGAAGATCAAATAATACTTGCCAGTCTCTTCATCGTAAAATGCGGAGTTATGTCCTGGTGATACATATCCTTCCCCACTTACTGGGAGCTCATCGTCATTATTCAGGAATTCGAAATTCCCCATGAGTTTAACTCCGTAAGGAGCATAAGCAGGATCATCAAACAATACGCCAGCTGTGCCCTGTGAATGGATCATATCCTGGCCCTCAGAATCTTCAAAAGGTCCATCAGGTGTCTTCGAGCGAGCTACACGGATGTTATATCCGCCATCTGCAGCCAGACCTCCGTAGGATAAGAACAGATAGTAGTAATCCGTCTCAGGACTGTACAGCATATAGGGAGCTTCTATCCGCGCATGATTTGCGCCTAGAAGCTTTTTGCCATAACCTTGGTCTGGCAGTGGGAATCCTGTGCTTGTATCCAGTTCCATAATAAAAATACCACCAGAATAAGAACCATACACCATCCACAATCTGCCTTCTTTATCAAAGAACACATCCGGATCTACAACATTCGGCTTTTGTGTGGCATCATAAGTTTCTCCGTCATCCCCTGCGCCCACCATACCGGACTTCAGAAAGATCCCTTTGTTCTTATAAGGTCCTTCAATATGGTCTGACACGGCTATACCGAGTGCTGATAATGGGGAATCGCCTTTACAAGCGTTGTAATACATATAATATTTGCCATCCGCCAATTGAATGACATCCGGAGCCCATAAGGTGTCCGTCTTTCCCCAGGTTAAGGCCTCTTTTAATTCCTCTTTGACATTCGGGATGAGTACGTTTCCATCAACAACTCCAGAGGACAATTGAGTCCAGGACATCAGGTCGTCGGATTTAGCAGAAGCCAAATGAGAGCCAAACACATAGTACTTATTATCAGCCAAAATAATGGATGGATCATGTACAGAAACATTTTTAAAGACAGGCTGAACAGGCTCAGGTCCGCTGTTTGTGTTGCCAGAGTTAGCCGTGTCGTTGTTGCATGCGGTTACAGCTAATAATGAAATACTAAGTAAAGTAGTAATAATTATCTTCTTCATCGTTATACCCCCTATGTATGCCTTTTCATTTTGAGATGAAAACGATAAATAGTCAACCCTTTTATTTAATTAAGTTCGTATTAATTCATACTTATTTAAATAATAGTGAACATTTTAGAAAATAAAAAAAACGCTAAGCCAACTAAATGGCCTAACGTTTCCTCTTATTATTTAGTTAAAACAAGTTGCTTACTTAGCGCCTTCTTGCACTAAAACAGGCTCTGGATAAGCGTTCTTAAGCACACGTTGTCTATTCTTAACAACTGTTGGTGGTTCCACCTTAGGAGCCATCGGATGCATTAGCCAAGATTTCACCATATGGGTATCCGAAACCTTATACATTGGAGGCTCTTTCTCCATATCTATTTGCATAGCATAGGTGCTGCGAAGTGCGAAGGCATCACCCTTAGGCGGTTTGATCAAATCTGGAGGTGTACCAGGAATCGCGGTAAGCAAAGAACCTTTGCTCTCAAGACTTGGCATGGATGCAAGTAATCCCCAAGTGTAAGGATGTCTTGGATCGTAGAAGATCTCTTCTGCAGTTCCCATTTCAACAATTTGTCCGGCATACATTACCGCTACACGATCCGCCATTCTTGCTACAACACCAAGATCATGGGTGATAAAAATAATCGCCGTATCAATCTTCTTCTGTAATTCCTTCATCAGGTCAAGAATCTGTGCCTGAATGGTTACGTCGAGCGCTGTAGTTGGCTCATCCGCAATCAGAAGCTTTGGGTTTGCTGCAAGTGCCATTGCGATAACGACACGTTGACGCATACCGCCACTGAACTCATGTGGATATTGATTGAAGCGGCGCTCTGGTGAAGGAATACCTACTAGCGTAAGCAGCTCAATCCCACGTTTATTTGCAGCTTCTTTGGAGATTTTCTCATGTTTGTGCAGTACTTCAGTTATTTGTCTGCCGACCTTCATCATCGGGTTCAAGGAAGTCATCGGATCCTGAAAAATCATACCGATCTCTTTACCACGAATCTTCTGCATTTGCTTTTCAGTCTTACCGATCAAATCTTGTCCATCAAATAAAATTTGTCCACGTTTATATTCTCCTGGCGGCGTTGGAACTAGCTTCATTACCGCTTGTGAAGTTACACTTTTACCGGAACCGGATTCCCCAACAATCGCTAGAGTTTCACCTTTATCTACATGGAAGCTAACACCACGGATCGCTTGTACTTCTCCACCGTGTGTTTTGAATGATATCGCTAGATCTTTTACCTCTAAAAGGCGCTCCATCTTGTCACCCTCTCATTTCCTCGTCAATTATGATAATGATTCTCACCAAGTTGTAAGCAATAAGTATTATTTTATCTAGTTCTAAGGGTTCTAGTCAAGATTTTTCTGAAAAAGATATGGCCAGCAGCAGCCTTATGTACTAGTTCTGTTTAATGCGAGCTCTATTCTTCACTAACAACCACAATATTGGCGGAAGCAGCAAAAGAACTAACAGTAGAGACCATCCGATATCTCCAAGGGATACCAAGTTGTCATTCAATAGTCGATAATACGCATAAAGAGAATAGGGAAGAACTACTAGTACTGCTGTAACTACCCCTGGTGCATATACCTTTAAATATATCGTCTGTCCTAGATGAGTAAATACATGTAAGAAAAATACCGCAAGCACTGCCAGGTACAATAAATAATTAGAAAAGAAAACTGCAATACAAGTTACCGTCACTATCAAAATATACACGAATAATACGTCCATTGCAAAATTACGTGTAGTCATTTGTAACATCGAATGATATGTCTTGCGCATAAACGAAGGAATTGCAGCCTCTAACTTGGTTCTATACTTTGCACCCCATGCTTCAATCGTTAATATTTCTTCAAAATCATGAAACATAAATAGGATCGGCAACAGCCACAGCAAACTTACGATATCTATATGTACACTTAGCCACTCAAACATGTGAATCCTCTCCCTTCTCCTACTCAGCCTCCTTACCTTCTCATGTTGTGATCTTGCTGAAAATGTCCTAACCCATGAAACGGTCCCAACCTTCCAGCAGATTATCATGTGCCCACTGGAAATGGCCTTGGCTATCGTATTTACGCGAATAACACTCAATGAAATAAATTAAATCGATATATAAGTCGTAGAGCTTTTTGCGTGCACATTCATTAGGGCTATCAAAGCTGTCCCCATAACCTCTACAGAAATACTCAGAATTCTCAATATAGCGAAAATAATATTCCATAAGGTGATCGCCCCATAACGCCCGTTCCCAATCGATTAAAGCAACAATGCTTCCCTCTCGTACAAACACATTCCCATCCCATAGATCCCAGTGAACTAAACGTGGCTCAGTCACCACATCCATCACATGTATACGGCTGTTGATCTCCGCCTCAATCGTTTCTAAAGGAATGGGCATCTTTGCATCTAATCGCCGAGCATCATCAAGGAGGTTGCCAATTAAATTTTGAAAGGTTTCCCGCCAAGAAGTCCCCTTTATCTTCGAGGATACATTAAATAATCCGAAATGATCCCCTTGAATTTCATTAATAATCCGGCTATAACGACCTAATTCTTCCTCAATACAACTTCTTTGCTGCGGACTAAGCTCTTCCTTAATTTCATTATAGGGCTGGCCGATTATTTTCTCCATGAAAAAAAAGTCACTCGATATTAAATTTCTGCTGTTATCATAAGCGTATACCTCAGGCACAGGTACCGTTCCTTTAGACTTCATTAGCTGCATTGCCGCAACCTCTGTAGCCATGATATCGTGCTCGTAACTTAGCGTGTCTGTCTCATCAGATGGCGATATCTTAAGAATCGTAGCCCTGCCATCTGACAATAGAAGGTCATAAGCTGCGTTGAAATAACCTCCCGTCAATTCCGTACTTTGAATGATTTTCACATGGCTTCCAAAAGCAGCACCCACCAGGATGTCCTGCTGCTCAACCGTCAATTTTGTTTTAGTCTGACTTTCCAAGACTTCACCACCATACAGAGTTAAGTAAAAATGCAAAAATCCAACCTTTTAAAAGCCCAGGATTTATTGTATTTGATACAAGAAAGATAAACAATCCTTCTCCATTGGAATGAAAATTGTTAAAATTAGAAATAACACGTATCATTAGCTGCTTTTCATGAAAGAGAGGAAACTATTATTATGATCATAAAACCTAGAACACGTGGCTTTATATGTACAACCGCACATCCGCAAGGCTGCGCTCGTCAAGTCGAGCGGCAAATTGAGTATATTAAGGCACAACCCGAGATCAAAGGACCACAGAAGGTGCTAGTCATTGGCGCATCCACAGGCTACGGCCTCGCCTCACGGATTACAGCCGCCTTTGGGGCTGGAGCCAGCACAGTAGGCGTATATCGGCCGAGCAGCAGCAATGGAACCCGTACAGCCTCTGCTGGGTGGTACAATTCTGCAGCCTTCGAACAACTTGCGGAGTCTGCAGGCCTGCAATCCTACAGCGTTACCGGAGATGCATACTCCAAAGAGACCAAAGAAAAAACGATTCAGCTGATCCGCAGCGAATTAGGACAAGTCGATTTGGTCATCTACAGTGTTGCTTCTGGGCGCCGTACAGATCCGGAGACAGGTGAAGTATATAACTCTGTTCTCAAACCTATTGGCGACACCTTTACCAACAAAACTGTAAATTTTCACACCGGTGAGGTAAGTCAAATCTCCATTGAACCCGCGACCGATAAGGAAGTTCATGATACCGTACGGGTGATGGGCGGTGATGATTGGCAGCTATGGATAGAAGCACTCCAGCAAGCCGGAGTATTAGCAGATCACGCAACCACTATTGCTTATTCGTATATCGGATCAGAGCTTACTCAAGCGGTATATCGCCAGGGAACCATTGGACTTGCTAAAGACCATCTTGAAGCTACGGCGAGAACACTTAACGAAGCGTTATCTGTTACTCACGGTAGAGCTTATGTAGCGGTCACAAAAGGTCTTGTCACACAGTCCAGCTCGGCGATTCCTGTAGTGCCCCTCTATATTTCCGCCCTTTACAAAGTCATGAAAGAGCACAGTCTTCATGAAGGTTGTATTGAGCAGACCTATCGGTTGTTTGCTGAACATCTCTATGCAGCGAAAGGAACTCCTGTGGATGAAGAAGGTCGTATCCGTATAGATGATTGGGAATTGTCTCCGGCAGTCCAGCAAGAAGTTATCGAAATCTGGGACCAGCTCACTTCAGACAATATCTACGCCCTAACGGATCTGCATAGCTATAAACAGGAATTCTTCCAGCTATTTGGATTCGAGACAGAAGGTGTAGATTACGAAGCTGACACTGATCCAGATGTAACTGTTATAAATCTGCGCTAAAAATTATCGTGTTTTTAGATTATCTTCTGCCTGAGGATAAGGGTTGTTCGAGAGCATACATTTCCTCTTCCAGAGAAATCATCTTTTGCTCAATCATTTTACGTGCATCTGCCAACGCTTGATTGTAAATATAAGGTGAAAGTTCTTTAAGCATAAAATCGAGAAGGTTCTCGCTGGCTAATTGCCCAATTTCACTGGACAGCTCTGTATCAAAATATTCTTGAATACTAGCTGTAATCTGAAGCTTATGTTCTCTCGGTATTTTTAACGGCTGCATAGTAATCCTCCAATCTAATTAGATATAGGAAAATGACGTGCTTTCGCACGTCATTTTTTACACCTATAACCTTCATTCACTGCTGCTTTTAAAACGGTTCCAACCCTCAGTCAAGTTATCATGCGTCCAACGGACATAACCTTCGTCTGCATATTTGCGTGAATAACATTCGATAGCAAGAATAAGATCAAGATAAAGATCATACAGCTTCTTCCGCTGAATCTCGTTCGGACTGTCGTAGGTTGTTCCGTACCCCTTATAGAAACTGGAAGAATTCTCAAAATGCCTAAAATAATACTCCATCAGCACATCACCCCATAGGGCTCTCTCCCAGTCAATCAGCGATACGATGACTCCATCCTTCACAAATACATTCCCATTCCATAAATCCCAATGCACCAGTCGTGGCTCGGTTACAGCATCTAATGCAGGGAGATACTTGGAAACCTCCTGCATAATCTCTTCACTGGACGCAGGGAGCTGTGCATTCAGCCTCTTGGCATCAGCAAGTACACTTTCCATCAGGCATGAAAAGGTCTCTCTCCACGAGGCTCTTGGCTCCTCTGAATCCGTTCCAAAAATGCCAAAACGTTCTCCGCGTAGCTCATTGATTATGCGATTGTAACGCCCCAGCTCAGTTTCGATAGCGTCTCTCTCCGGAAGTGAAAGACTCTCCTTCACGTCACTGTAGGGCTGGCCCTCCACCTTCTCCATAAAGAAATACGGAATAGGAATGAGCAGCAGACTTTCATCATAATGGTAGACGGCAGGTACGGGCACGACACCCTTATCTGCAACCATTCGGAGAGCTTCCACTTCAGTTCGCATAATGTTCTTCTCGTAACTTAACGTATCTGTCTCTACAGCAGGGGCAACCTTTAGAATGACAGATTTCCCAGTGCTGAGTTCCAAATCATAGGCTGTATTAAAAAAGCCTCCCGTAAGCTCTGAACTTAGGTTAATCACAGTTTCTGAACCGAAAACCGCTTTCACCAAAATATCCAGCTGTTCATCATTTAATTTAACTTTCGTGAAGCTCTCCATTTCGTTTAAACCCACCACATTTCTGTCAGTGGCTCCTCAATCAATACTTGTTGAAGATTACTTACAGCTTTGGAGAAACCCTCTTCAACAGACATCAGCCCGTCTTCATGCTCGATACTAACCACATAGTCATACCCAACCAAACGAAGTGCACTAATAATGTCAGCCCAAGTCTTAAGATCATGTCCAAAGCCGACAGAACGGAACTGCCAAGCACGGTCAAGCATCTTGGTATACGACTGCATATCAGTTAATCCGTGCATATTGACATTCACAGGATCGATAACGGTATCCTTCGCATGGAAGTGATGGATTGCACCTTGGCGTCCCAAAATATGAATCGCTTGCACAGGATCAATTCCTTGCCACCACATGTGACTCGGATCAAGGTTCGCACCGATCACTTCACCTGCTGCTTCTCTCAGCCGTAGCAGAGTACCTGGTGTGTGAACAGAGAATCCGCCATGCAGCTCAAGACCTACCTTTACATCATGCTGAGCGGCAAAGGCACCCCATTCTTTCCAATAAGGAATAACCTTGTTCTCCCATTGCCAGTCCAGAATTTCTTGATAATCATTTGGCCATGGAGCTACAGGCCAGTTCGGATATTTAGCACCCTCATGATCTCCAGGACATCCAGAGAAGGTATTCACAACCGGAACCCCTAGCTTCTGCGCCAATTTGACCGAGTTTACGAAATCCTCATGATCCTTTTGAGCAAGTTCTTTTTGCGGGTGCAATGGGTTACCGTGGCAGCTCAAAGCACTGATTGTAAGTCCGCGAGATTCCACAGCATGTTTGAATTCTTGTAAGGCTGTTTCATTCTCCAGCAGCATTTTAGGGTCGCAGTGGCTGTTGCCAGGATTGCCTCCCGTACCGATTTCTACCGCCTTTAGCCCTTTGGATACTACATAATCAAGAGCATCCTCCAGCTTACGACCTCCAAACAAGACCATAAATACTCCAAGTTTCATTGTAGGCCACCTCCTCTTGGAAATAGTTTACTTATTATTTACCGTAGATATCAAAATTCTTCACCACTTGATTACTCTCAGCAGCTTCAAAAATAACTTCAATCAAATTCTGTACCCGCATAACCTCAGCGTTCTTAACGATAGGTTCTGCAGTACCCTCAATGACAGCAGCGAAATTATCATAAAAGCTAGAGCTTAACTCCGACGGCTGAGGTAATTCCTCAGTGATCGTTGCCCCCTCCGATGGAGGTGCCATAGTTTTAGTTAGTCCTACACCTGCACGAATCGGCTTCGGTTCGATTTTTTCACCTGCGTTATTTCTTGTCACCAATCTTCCGGTTAATGACCAGTCTTCAATAATTCCAGTGCCTTCGATACCCTTCACATACCATCTTGGCAATGTAATAAAGTTAGTCGTCCCAACCTCTACGATCGCTTTAATTCCATTCTCAAATTGCAGAATAGCTTCAAAGCCGTCATCGACATCGTTTCCTAAAATAAAGCTTAGACTACTGCTCACACTGGTGATTTTGCTATCAATCATGAATAATAGCTGGTCCAATAAGTGAACGCCCCAATCCAGCAGCATCCCTCCGCCTTGTGCCTTAACATGACGCCAGTCTCCAGGAATTCCGTTCGCTCCATGCACGCGGGATTCGATCTGGAATAGGGATCCAATCGTCTCCTCATCGTACATTTTTTTGATGGTTAAAAAATCTTCATCCCAACGTCTGTTCTGATGCACCATAAACACACGTCCAGCTTCATCAGCGGCTGCCAGTATTTCTTGAAATTCAACCTTCGATAGAGTAACTGGCTTCTCACAAATGACATGTTTGCCAGCTTGTAATGCACGAATCGCAATTTCTTTGTGCACATCGTTCGGTGTGGCAATTAGAATAATTTCGACCGAAGAATCTGCCAATACTTCTTCATAACTTTGGTACGCCTTGTAGCCAGCGTCGTTGGAATTGGTACGACGTGCTTCAAGCACATCGTACGTTCCAACTACGATTAAGGTAGAGGTCTCTTTTATCAATCCTGCGTGATAACTTCCCATTCCTCCAAAACCAACAATGACTACAGAATGTCTGTTTGAACTCATGAACTTCACACCTGCTTCTCGTTTAGTTATCTGATGTTCCGTCAAAATACACAGCACGACCTGTACGGGAAGATTCGTAAATAGCCTCCAAAATTTGGGTAACGACAAGGGCTTGTTCAGGTTTAACTACTGGTTCTTTATCTTCCCTAACTGCCTCAAGCCACAAGCGAGCTTCACGATCGGATTCACTCTCTTGTCCTCCGTTAAAGAAAGCTACTCCCCCTGCGGACAAGTCAATTTTAGTCTCGTATAGACGGCCACCACGGTCACCATTTAAGCGTAACCCGTCCTTCATATCTGCGCCACCCTCTGTACCTGCGAGGAGCGTCTTCGCTTCTCCAAATTCCGATACATTAAGAGCCCAGCTTGATTCCAGTACAATTGTAGCACCATTTTCCATGGTAATAAATCCAAATGCTGAATCTTCTACTTTAAATTGTTCAGGGTCCCATGGACCAAAGGCATTTCCGCCGTTTTTACGGTTACCTAGCTTATGAAAAGTCGAGCCCATAACACTACGCGGTTTATAATTGTCCATCATCCATAATGTTAGATCAAGCGCATGCGTACCGATATCGATCAGTGGACCCCCACCTTGCTTTTCTTCATCCAGGAATACGCCCCATGTAGGAACCGCACGACGACGTACTGCGATCGCTTTTGCATAATAGATTTCACCAAGCTCACCGTTTTCGCAAACGTCTTTAAGGTATTCACTATCCGCACGATAACGGTTTTGATAAGCTACAGACAATTTCATGCCTGTACGTTTAGCAGCCTCTAACATTTCCTGTGCTTGAGCTGTAGTCTTCGCCATAGGCTTCTCACACATTACATGATTGCCAGCTTCCAATGCTGCGATTGTGATCACGGAGTGACTGTCATTCGGTGTACATACATGCACGATATCGAATCCTCCGGCTTTCAAAAGCTCTTGATAATCTGTATATACAGCCGCGCCTTCAGCACCATAGGTTTTTGCTGCTTCCTGTGCACGTTCTTCGACGATATCACAGAAGGCTACCATTTCAGCATCTGCTTGACGTGACAAACTTGGCATATGTTTTCCATTAGCAATTCCACCGCAACCGACAATAGCAATTCTCAACTTTTTAGACATGAACATTTCCCCCTTGATTAGCGTATGCTTTTACCCATTTCAAACTATCTTCTACACTTTCTAATGGTGAACGGCTGCAATAATCCTGCTCCACTACCGCCCACTCTACCTTTGCCTGTACAGCCGCATCAAGAATTGCTGTAAGGTTTACTTCTCCTTCGCCTAGAACAACCGTTTCTGGTGAACCATCCTCATGTTTCTTCAAATCTTTCAGATGGATGATCGGCAACCGGCCAGCGTATTTGTTGATATATTCTACGGCATCATAACCTGCGTGATGTACCCAGCATGTATCCATTTCAACTTGCAGCAAATCAGCTGGCACTTCTTCAAACAAACCGTCAAACGCTGTACGGTCACCATATCGATCAGTTAGCTCAAAGTCATGATTATGGTACAAAAGAACCGCTCCACGCGCCTTGCACTTTTCTCCAATGATCTTCAGATTCGCAGCAACTTCTTCATAGTTACGTTGTTCTTCTGACAGATACGGCACAATCAGATTATGATTTCCAATCTCTAGGTTGTACGCAATCTCTGCCTCTGTATCATTTAACAACGCGTCATAGGGACGGTGTGCGCCCAGCGCAACTAATCCTAGTTCATCAAGCAGTTGTTTGACTTCTGCTGCGCTACGGCCGAAGTAATGGAAAAACTCCACGCCTTTATAACCAAGGGCTGCCACTTTACGCAGTGTCCCTTCAAAATCCTGTTCCAGTTCTTCTCTGAGCGTATACAATTGCAGGCCTATCTTCAGCATTTTCGAATCACTCCAATTGGATTTAAAGTTAGCTTTCTGTAGTGATAATCACTTGAACAATAATGCTGTAACAGAATTGACTAATCTGATTCTCATCAGTTTCCTTAAACTGTCATTCTTGTAAGCACAGCTAATACCGACTGTTTCTAGCGTTGATGGTCGATTTCTTTCTTTATTGCTTAGCTACATAGTAATATGAAAGCGTATATATTAAAATGAAGAATATGATTAAAACATGAACAATCTGCTTATCATTTCAATACACCTAGGAGGACCTATGACTCATTCTGCTACCTGTCACGTATTATCAGCCGGATTTTCTTTTCATCGCAAGCCTTTTCATATGTCTCAAAGTCAAGGGAACCAGAACTTTCTTATACGTCTGCAAACGGAAGGAAGAAGCCGTGCATTGATCGATGGTGTGATGTCACCTGTGGAAAGCGGGGATATTATGTTATTCGCTCCAAATGATCCTTACTATTTGATCATAGATAAAGAAGAGTACCCTGTAGGCAAGCCACGAATTGAAAGCGGAGATTATCATATTTTTTGTGGGGGAACATGGATTGATGAATGGTGGCAACGTTCACAAAGACCCACTCGCCTAAGTGTGCCGCTTAGTGAGAATTTTCTTGGCTTGTTTCGCCAGTTAATTCTGGAGCACCGTCGACTTTCCGACTTCTCTCCAGAAATATCTGCCTGCTATCTGCAAATTCTATGTATGGAAATCGACCGGCTAATTACAGACCAGCCAGCAATTACTCCAAAAGGTTATTTGGCATACCGAATGAAGCAATATGTTGAGGAGCACGCAACCGTACCCTTTCTATTGGAGGATGTAGCAGGTTTTGTGGGTATATCCGTCTCGCGAGCCGTTCATTTATTTAAAGAAGCCTTTGGGACCAGTATTATTAAATATGTAAACGATGTCCGACTGGAAATGGCCAGAGAACGGATAACCTTCAGTCCCATGCCGCTGGAGCAAGTAGCAGAAACTTGTGGTTTTGCGAACTATACCTATTTTCACCGCGTCTTCCGAAGCCGTTTTGGTATGTCACCAAGAGAATATCGTGTGCACAGCAGAGAACAGGTGTAAATGAAGAAACATGAGAATGAAATTATTCTTTTACAGCCGAAATGATCAGGAACATCGGTCTACGCTCCTCATCCTTCATCCATGGATCATTACTCATTTCTTCTAAAGGCTTTGGTTCTTTAACCGCTTTAATAGTAAAGCCAGCTTCAATCAGGTCATTAAAGTAGGTGGAAATCGTGCGATGGTATTTAATCACATTTTCTGTTAAGAATTTAGTTTCACGAAGTCCTTCTGATTGATAATGATCTACGGGCCAATGCAGGTGGTTACCTTGTTCATCGGTATACCAGTCTTGCTCTTCCCGTGAAGTAAAGATAGGATGCTCCACTGAAAAAATAAAACTCCCACCAGGCTTAAGAAACGCATGGACTTTGCGGCAGATGGCTGTAAAAGATTCAATATAGTGGAAAGCCAATGAACTGAGGACCACATCAAATTGCTCGCTCGTAAAATCAATGTCCTCAATCGGCAGCTGGATATAAGTTATAGCAGGATCGTTCGTTTTTTCACGCGCCTGTTGCAGCATTTTTTCAGAGATATCCACACCTATAACTGAACTCGCCTGCTGCTCACGGGCATATAGGCAATGCCAGCCGAAGCCGCAGCCTAGATCAAGCACACTTTTATTATGTAAGTCTGGAAGAAGTGCCTTTAATACATGCCATTCTCCTGCTGCTGCAAGCCCTCCGATAGATCGAGGCATTTGTTGGTAAGCTGAGAAGAAATTCGAATCGTCATATTTATTTTGTTTCATCTGGGATACATCTCCTATATATTATTTCTTCAATTACTATACGCTGAGCGACGTCCTCTTATCAAATAGCCAATAAAAAAGGAGCATCATCTTGGAAGATCTGCCCCTTATATCTATTCTTATTCAATTGTTCCTGCTTGCTTGGTGTTAACCGTACATGCTGTGAAATGGCTCCATAATCACTATTCGATCTACGACTCTGTGCTGCGCACCAGGCTCCGGAGCGCTCTGCCTTACGCAAGGCTTTTTGTGTCTTGGTTCGTGCCATGTGACACCACTCTCCTATTCATGGGTGAATGATTATTGATCTTACATCTATAAGACAACTTCATTTTAACATATTCCAGACTATGAGCGAAGCAAGAATTCCGTTACACTTAGAGCAAAGCTAGTATTCTATCTTATCTAAATAGATGCGGAGGTTTAAAGGATGAATTACCAGGTTTTGTATGAAGGTGCTTTTGCTATGTTAAAGGTCCAACTAAATCCCGGTGAAAGCGTAAAGGCTGAAATGGGCGCAATGGTCGCGATGTCACCTAACGTAGAATTAAAAGGAACCGTGGATGGTGGTTTAATGCGCGGTCTCGGGAGAATGCTGAGCGGTGAGAAATTCTTCTTTCAAGAACTTAGAGCGACCCGTGGTCAAAGTGAGGTATTGCTGTCACCTGGCTCACTCGGCGATATTCAGGCGATAGAATTAGACGGATCGTATAAACTGTTAGTTCAAAAAGACGGATTTCTCGCCGGAACTGAAGGCATTCAAGTAAATACCAAAATGCAGAATTTAACCAGAGGGCTCTTCTCCGGTGAAGGCTTCTTCATTGTAGAAATCAGTGGCAGAGGAACGGTGTTCCTGTCTTCCTTCGGTGCTATCCATGCGATTAATTTAGGACCTGGTGAAGAAATGATTATCGATAACGGACACCTCGTAGCATGGCCAGATTATATGGACTATAAGGTAGAAAAGGCAGCCTCTGGCTGGCTAAACAGCATAACCAGTGGTGAAGCACTTGTGTGCCGCTTTCGTGGAGAAGGTGTAATTCTCGTTCAGAGCCGTAACCCTGGCAGCTTCGGAACGTGGATCAAATCCTTTGTACCTACTCGAAGCTAGACTTCCTAAAACGCAGTAATCAAAAAAGACACAGGCTTGGACCCTGTGTCTTTAGGTTAGAAAGCGATCTTACGAGACTGCTTTATCTGCTTCTGCTTTTGCTTTTTTGCAGCCTGTACGTTTACATGTTCCATAAGTACCCTTGAAATCAAGGCGATGATCCGTGACGTTAAAGCCATATTCACGTTCCACTCTTCTCTCCAGCTCCACAAGCCAGTCGTCCTTAATTTCCTCCAACCGACCGCATACGCTGCATATCAAATGATGATGCATATGCGAATGATCGTTCCCGCGCAAATCGTAACGGGCAACTCCGTCTCCGAAGTTCATCTTCTCTACAATGTGTAGCTCACATAAAAGCTCAAGTGTACGGTATACCGTTGCCAGGCCCAGATGTGGATAGCTGTTCTTAACAAGCATATATACTTCTTCTACGCTTAGATGATCCTTCTCATTGTCGAGCAGAACGTTCACTATAGCTTCACGCTGAGGCGTTAATTTATATTTTTGCGCCGCAAACAATTGACTGATATTTGATATTTGATCCATTTGGTCTCCTACCTTCCCGGAACGATTTAACATCCGTACCCTCTGAGACGCTCCTATTTATGCAGTTTGGACAAACCATAAATAGTAATCGTTACGATATAATCATAACAAAATTAACCACGAATGAAAAGAGCCTGACATCATTATATCATTTCATGCCACTTATCCAAAGTACTACACCCCAATCTGGCCCATATTTCTATTAAAATCTACTTTTTCGTGAAATAATACAGATTAGACCGCAACCTTTCCATAATTTACAACGTTAAAGGAGTGACAAAGGCTAAGGAGCCTATCCATACAACGAGGTGAAAAGACATGAACATGAAAAAAAGCACACTAGCAGCGATCACAACCGTAGCCATTTTCTCCTTTTCTTTAGGTGGTCAGATGTTTGCAGCTGGGAACACCTTTAAGGATATTGATAACATAAACGGCAAAGAAAAAATCATTTCTTTAAAAAATCAAGGGTTAATTAAAGGTGTCAGCGAATCTCAATTTCTCCCTGGCTCTAAGGTAACTACAGCCCAAGGGATTCAGTTTATCTCCGGCGGTCTCCAGCTTAGCCTCGCGGCCATTGATTTTAACAAAGCTCCTGTTGCCAGCGGCTTGTTCACAAAAGTAAAAGACAAAGCCTGGTACGCTGAAGCCTTTATCAATGCTTATTACAATGAAGTTAAGCTTCCTAAAGACATTGATCCTAACCTCATTATGACCAAAGAGCAATTCACTAACTATCTAGTGCAAGCGATCGAAGGCGTTGGCAATCTGCCGATGATCAATATCGTTCCAGTAGATATCGCTGATGAAGCTTCTCTGACTCCTGCGTATCAAGGCAGTATTCAGCGCTCCCTGAAATACAAGATCAATAGCCTGGATGCTAACGGAAAGTTTAATCCAAAAAGCGAACTCACCCGCGCCGAAGCAGCGATTATGCTCTACAACGCTTTGGAATTTCTGAAAACTGGAGTATAAGCCAAATTTCAGATACTCTTCTCATTTGAATAATCTACACATGAAAAAGCAGCTCCGGATGATTCCCGAGCCGCTTTTTCGTGTATATTGTCTTTCTACTCTTCTTCACCATTCAGTCTGTTCAGAAATTGCAGAGCCCGGGGATTCTTCGGATGCTCCAGCACTTCTTGCGGAGTCCCTTGCTCTAAGATATGACCACCATCCATCAAAATGATCCGGTCCGCTACATCGGCGGCAAATTTCATCTCGTGGGTCACAATCACCATAGTCATACCTTCTGCCGCTAATTGTTTGATAACCTTAAGCACTTCCCCTACCAGCTCAGGATCGAGCGCCGAAGTGGGCTCATCAAACAATAACACTTCTGGATCTACTGCCATAGCCCGGGCGATGGCCACTCTCTGCTGCTGTCCACCTGACAGCTGATGTGGATAGTTATCAGCTTTATCTGCCAAACCCACCTTAGCCAGCAGCTGAAGCCCCCGCTTGCGCGCTTCTTCCTTGGATCGTTTCAGGACAGTTACCTGTCCCTCCATCACATTGCCAAGCGCAGTCATATGCGGAAATAAATTATACGATTGAAAGACCATCCCTGTTTTCTGACGAAGGGCCAATACGGAATTCTGAGGAATTTTCTTATGATCTGTAAAATTGATGGTGATATCACTGAGCGACAGGCTGCCTTGATCCGGGATTTCCAACAGATTAAAACAGCGCAGCAGTGTAGTCTTCCCGGAGCCAGATGGCCCAATAATGACAAGTACCTTTCCATGCTCCATTTTCAGATCAATACCCTTTAACACTTGGAGTGCGCCGAAGGATTTATGCAAATTAATGATTTCAATCACAAGTATCTCTCCTTTAGGTCGCAGAGTAACGATCGAGTCGTTTCTCCAAGTAATTTTGCAGCGCCGACAGCACAGAACAGAACACTAAATAAAACAATCCTGCTTCGGAGTATACCAGCAGAGGCTCATAAGTGGTAGAGGCTACCTGCTGTGCGGTTCTAAACATCTCCGTATAGGTGATGATCGCTGCAAGCGAAGTATCTTTAACCAAGCTAATAAAGGAATTGGACAACGGCGGTACAGAAACGCGCGCAGCTTGTGGCAGAATTACGCGGCGCAGAGCCTGCCCACGAGTCATCCCGACTGAGAAGGCAGCTTCCCATTGGCCTTTATGTATCGACAGGATAGCAGCGCGTACGATTTCCGATGAATAAGCCCCTACGCTAAGGGTAAATCCAATGGTGGCGGCAATGAAGGGGTCGAGTACAATACCAACAGCCGGCAAACCATAAAATATAATAAATAGCTGCACTAACAATGGGGTTCCTCGAATAACCCACACATAAAAACGGGCGATTAGCTTCGGAATTACCCACGGTGAAAGACGTGCCAGCGCGGTTAGGATCGCCAAAATCAATCCAAGCACAAAGGAAAGTAGCGCCAACGGAATGGTAAAAGCCACCCCGGCTTTTAGCAGGGGTAGCAGTGTGTCTAAGAAAATTTGTATTTTGCGGTCATCCATTATTCAGACATCCTTTTTAGCTTCCAGGCTTAATTAGCCTTGCTAGCCTTGTATTATTTTGAAACGTCAGCTCCAAAGTATTTCTCGGAAATTTTCAAGTACGTTCCATCACTCTTCATCTCTGTAATCGCATCACTGACCGCTTTCACCAGCTCATCATTACCTTTCAGGAATACCGCGGCACTTTGTGATCCTTCAGGAATCTCATCAACCACTTTAATTTTTGCATCTGGTTTTTGTTTTTTCAGATCCAGATAAGACAAGCCATCATTCACAGTTGCATCAATACGTCCCGAAGTCAGCAGGTCCATCGCTTGATTGAAACCGTCCGTAGCTACGATTTCAGCACCGTTCTCACGAGCGATGTCGGATAAGTTACTTGTCAGGGATTGTCCGGCTTTTTTACCCTTAAGATCGGCAAAGGTCTTAATATCCTCATTGTCTTCGCTCACAATCAATACTGCTTTGGATACGATATAGGGTTCAGAGAAATCATATTTCACTTTGCGATCTTCGTTAATGGAAACTTCATTAAAGATTACATCAAACCGTTTCGCATCCATTCCAGCGAAAATACCATCCCACTGAGTTTCAAAAAATTCAGCTTTAACACCTAAACGCTTTGCTACTTCTTCAGCAATTTCCACGTCAAAACCAGTCAATTTCCCCGCAGTGTCATGATAAGTAAAAGGCGCATAAGTCCCTTCTGTACCTATCCGCAATTTGCCGCTGGCTTTCACAGCCTCCAAACTGTTTTGCGCTGAAGATGCTGCTCCACCATTCGTTCCAGCTGTAGGTTCAGCAGCCGTATTGGTATTCGAATTATTGCCGCAAGCCGCTACAAGGACCACGGTTAACGCCAATATAATAGTTAAACTCCATTTTTTCATTATTAAATCCCCTCTCTCTATCCGGTTTTTTTCCGGTAAATTGAATAGTACACTGCCATCACATGATCGTCAATACTTTTTTCCGATTATATACATCGGAATTATAATATTAACTAGATTCCTACCTATATCTTACCCAATCTTGGATTAATCCTTCACTTCTTTCTCTCTTTACTTCTCAGAAAGATATGGTATATTTATAAACAAATTAATATGGACCTGTTATTTCACTAGGGGAGTCGGCCGACTGAGACGGAGCTTCAAGCTCCGGACCCTTGGAACCTGATCTGGATCATACCAGCGGAGGGAAGTGGAGCAGAATTTTCATCAAGCATGTTAAGTGTTATTATGCAGAATGAACTTTTTGACCCATTCATTTCCTCTGGAAATGGATGGGTCTTTATTTGTTTAGGCGCTCCACAAAAATTTTAGGAGGTTAGATCATCACGACCATTTTATCTATTCAAGGCCTAACCTACTCTTTTCCGGAATCTGAGCACCCCCCTGTATTCGCAGATCTATCTATGGATATCAGGCAAGGGGAATTCGTCTCCGTAGTAGGTGCTAGCGGATGCGGGAAAAGTACATTTTTCAAAACGATTGCCGGTTTACTCGAACCTACTCACGGAAAAATAAAACTCTCTACGCACCCGTCAACCGCTAGTCGTTTAGGTCAGATCGCTTATATGCCTCAGCAGGATTTATTGCTGCCTTGGAGGACAGTGCTCGACAACTGCCTTTTGCCTTGGGAGATCAAGCCCAGATTCAATAAACAAGAAACGATCACTCAGATTCGGGAAATGTTGACCCGCTTCGGCTTAGCAGATGTAGAGAAGGCTTATCCCCATGAACTTTCGGGTGGAATGAAACAGCGAGTCGCATTTCTGCGCACCTTAGTGGCTGGAGGCGGAACTGGTCTGATGCTGCTGGATGAGCCCTTTGGCGCTCTCGATGCCATGACCAAACGCGAGATACACCGTTGGCTGTTGGAGTTATGGGGTGAATTGAATCAGACGATTATGCTCATCACTCATGATCTGGAAGAAGCACTATTGCTCAGTGACCGGATTTATTTATTATCTGGCGGTGCGCACAGCGAATTACAGGAGATCGTTGTGGATCTACCAAGGCCAAGACATTATAAGATGAACTATGAACCCCGGTTTATAGCACTACGGGAAGAGTTGGAGCGAAGATTGCATGCAACCTATACCTTTTAAAAAATATCTAGACAACTATGGTCCCTTCCTTCTTCTGGTACTGCTCATTCTTGTAATCTGGGAGTCGGCTGTTCGCCTTCACATGATTCCAGCCTTTATTCTCCCTGCACCTTCCTCTATTGGAATCGCATTGATCGAGCACAGGCAATTATTATTCGGACAGCATTTATTGGCAACGTTACAGGAGATACTGGTGGGTTTTGTCCTTTCTGTTATTTGTGGTGTATTGCTGGGCACTGGAATGTTCCTGTATCGCCCCATAGAAAAGGCCATCTATCCCTTTCTTATCATTAGCCAGACGATCCCATTAATTGCGCTATCCCCCATTTTTATTATGTGGTTCGGATATTCGCTGTGGAGCAAAGTGGCTGTGGTGTTTTTGACGGCTTTTTTTCCAGTCGTAGTGAGTACATATGATGGACTTCGTACAAGTGGCCAGACTTACAAGGACTTATTATTAACATTTGGTGCAAACCGCTGGCAGCTGCTTGTCAAAACCCAAATTCCACTGGCGTTGCCTGCTTTTTTCTCTGGCTTAAAGCTGTCCATTGTATACTGCGTCATCGGAGCTACTATCGGGGAATGGCTCGGCGGCAGTAAAGGACTCGGTTACTTCAGCCGCAGAATGGCCGGAAATATGCAGAGCGATGAAATGTTCGCGGCTGTATTTCTGCTGTCCGCGCTTGGTGTGGTGCTTTTTCTGGCGATAGCTTTACTCGAACAATTATTTTTAAAGAAAAGAGGATCAAACCAATGAATCATTTAAAATCCCCACAACGAGGACTTATTTCTGTATTTCTAGTATGCACACTTTTGCTCTTAAGCAGCTGCGGGAAGGCAGACAAGATAAATAACAACTCCCAAACCGATCCCTCCAATACCGAAAATAAGCAGTCACACAAGCTGACGATTATGCTTGATTGGTATCCCAATGCCGTTCATTCCTTTCTATACGCTGCGCAACAGCAAGGTTTTTTCCAAGAGGAAGGTTTGGATGTCGAGATCAAAATGCCTGCAGACAGCAATGATTCCCTAAAGCTTGTTGCAGCGAATCAAATTGATCTAGCGCTCAGTTATCAGCCTCAGGTACTTATGGCACGCGGCGAGAAAATCCCTGTACGTTCGATTGCAGCAATCGTGCGGCATCCACTGAATCATCTGATGGTTCCTCAGGCTGGCAGTATTCATAGTCCAAAAGAGCTCGCGGGAAAACAAATCGGCTATTCCTCCATTCCGCTCTATGAAGCGATGATTCGGACAATGATCCAGAGTGATGGAGGCGATCCTTCATCCGCCAAGCTGATTGACGTAGGTTTTGACCTCATCCCTGCGATCTCTACTGGACAAGTAGACGCAATAATGGGCGGGTTCATCAACCATGAACAACTAATCCTTGAAAAAGAGGGACATCCGGTCACTTCGCTTAATCCAACGGATTACGGAGTGCCTGACTATTATGAGCTTGTGCTGGTGGCCAGCGAACAAGGATTGCAAAATTCTGAAGCCTACTTTAAAAAATTTCTAAATGCCATTACAAAAGGACAGGAATTTGTGGAGCAGAATCCTGAACAAGCCCTGGATTTACTGGTTGCACATGAAGATGCAACTTCACCGCTCGACAAGGAGATTGAGAAAAAAAGTCTTGAGATTCTGCTGCCGCTGATGAATGCTGGCGATCAATCTTTTGGATATCAAGACCCGACATCTTGGGAAAAGGTTCAGCAGTGGTTATCCACCAACAATCTTCTACCAGAGGATATTAAAGCACAGGAAGCTTTTATCAATCTGTAATGTTTAGTTAGTTGTTCATACAAGCTTGAGGAGGAATTATGATGAGTTATTTAGCCAAAGTACGGGAATCCAACCCGTTGATCCACAACATCACTAATATTGTGGTAGCCAATTTCTCAGCCAACGGTCTGTTGGCGCTTGGCGCCTCTCCCTTTATGGCGGATGCCCACGAAGAAGTGATCGACATCGCCGCTATGTCGTCTGCTGTAGTTCTAAATATCGGCACACTCAATGATTACGCCATTCAATCTATGTTGCTTGCTGGTAAATCCGCTAATAAACACAGGGTTCCCCTAGTGCTTGACCCGGTAGGTGCAGGCGCAACTTCTTATCGGACCGCTGTCACTCAAAAGCTAGTGAATGAGATGCAAATCACCGCACTGCGGGGGAATGTGGCTGAAGTCGCTAATGTCATTGGAGAGAGTTGGTCCATTAAAGGGGTGGATGCTGGCGAAGGTGAAGGCGATGTAGTCCTTTTGGCTGAAGCTGCTGCGAGGAAGTTAAGCTGTGTGGTCATCATAACTGGAAAAGACGATGTGATCACGAATGGAAAAAACACCTATATTGCTAGCAACGGTCACCCTATTCTCACGAAGGTTACAGGAACTGGCTGCTTGCTCAGCGCTGTTGTGGGGGCATTTCTCGCGGTAAGTGGCGGTGACTCGTTGGAGGCCGCAGTGGAAGCCCTCTCCTTCTATGGAGTAGCAGCTGAAATCGCCGCTGAACTAACAACTGGTCAAGGGCCGGGAAGCTTTCAGGTTGAGTTTCTAAATCAACTGACATGGGTCACACCAGAAGTCTTCCTAGAAAGATCCAGCATCAAACAGCTCAGTTAATGACCCTCAAAGGAGTGAATTCGATGATTATATCCAAAGCTCTAACCATTGCCGGCTCCGATAGCGGCGGTGGTGCTGGCATTCAGGCCGATCTAAAAACCTTTCAGGAGCTTTCTGTCTACGGCATGTCCGTCCTCACAGCTGTGACAGCGCAGAATACGCTTGGTGTCCAAGGGGTTTATCCAGTGACTCTGGACGCCATAATTCAGCAGCTTGATTCTATAGGACTTGACCTGCAACCAGATGCCGTAAAGACCGGGATGTTATTTAACAGTGACATCATCCGCATTGTGGCAGATAAAATTAAGTATTACGGCTGGTCTAATCTTGTAATTGATCCTGTGATGGTCGCTAAAGGAGGGTCCACACTGCTGCTGCAGGAGGCGGTTCAATCCTTAATCAGCCATCTGCTGCCCTTAGCATTGGTGACGACACCCAATATTCCCGAAGCCGAAATGATCACAAAGATGACGATCTCCACCATCGAAGAACGCAAAAAAGCAGCCAAAATCATTCATGGCATGGGCTCCAAATATGTAGTGCTAAAAGGGGGACATGATACCTCGACCACAGCCGTAACCGATCTTCTATATGATGGCGACGAATATACCTTATTGGAGAGTAGCCGGATTCAGACCAGACATACGCATGGTACAGGCTGCACCTATTCAGCAGCAGTCACCGCCGAGCTAGCCAAAGGCAAATCCGTAGCAGAGGCCATTCAAACTGCCAAAGCATTTATACAAGCGGCGATCGAGGACGAGCTGAGCATAGGGGCTGGGCATGGACCAACCAATCATTTTGCTTATCAGAACAGACTGCGAGGGATAAACAGTGCAACGAATGAACAGTGAACATCTGCGAGATCTATTAAAAGTCTATTTCATTATGGGCAGCGTAAATTGCCGTAAAGCTCCAGTTAAGGTGCTGCAGGAAGCGGTTGCTGGGGGCATAACCATGTTTCAATTCCGTGAAAAGGGTACCGGTTCCTTAAGCGATAAGGCTCGACTTAATCTTGGGAGACGACTTCAAAAGATTTGTCATGCCAATGGCGTGCCCTTTATCGTGAATGACGACATTGATTTAGCGATCGCGCTTGATGCGGACGGAATTCATGTAGGACAGGAGGATACACCTGCATTGGCAATCCGCCAGCTACTTGGAGAGAATAAAATCATTGGTGTATCCGCTCACTCTTTCGTTGAAGCTCAGCAAGCGATTGCCGATGGAGCCGACTATCTGGGCGTGGGTCCCATTTATCCTACGTCATCCAAGGAGGATGCCAAAGCTGTTCAAGGCACTGCGATTATTGAAGAACTAAGAAATAAAGGCATTACCATCCCTTTGGTTGGCATTGGGGGAATCACGCTGCAAAATGTTGCACCTGTATTAGCAGCCGGTGCGGATGGGATCTCTGTTATCTCAGCGATTACCGGAGCTGTAGACATTACCCCAACTGCCAGAGGCTTTGTTGACAAAGTTAGTTTAAGCGGGACATAAGCTCATTCAGCTCTTCACTGCTTAAATGCCGCCATTGTCCTAGCTCCAAGCCGTCTAATGTAATATTCATAATTCTTATGCGCTCCAGCTTTAGTACTCTATATCCTAACTCCTTGCTCATTCTGCGTATTTGCAGATTAAGACCTTGAGTTAGGATAATTCTAAACTGACATTCTGTGATCCGATAGACCTCACAAGGTTTCGTTGTGATTCCAAGAATGTTCACGCCGCTAGACATCGCTTGTAAGAATTCTGATGTAACCGGTTTGTCTACATTAACTACATATTCTTTTTCATGCCCATTCTCGGAACGCATCATTTTATTTACGATCTCTCCATCGTTGGTTAACAAAATGAGGCCTTCCGAGTTTTTATCTAATCTGCCGATCGCAAAGATCCGTGAAGGATACCCTACAAAATCAATAATGTTCCCAACTACATGTGGGGCTGCTGTACAGGTAATGCCTATCGGCTTATTCAAAGCGAGATACACTGGCTCCCCTTTACTGCTTGTTATCGGCTCCCCATCGATCCATACGATATCCTCTGGCTCTATAAGAATGTTCGCATCACAGACGATACCATTCACAGCGATTCGACCTGCAGCAATTAATCGTTTGGTTTCCCTTCTGGAACAAAAGCCTGTTTCGCTTATATATTTATCGATTCTCACTGCTGATCCTACTTTCTCTCTATATACTTACATCTGGTCATAAAAAAACACCTGATTTTAACGATCAAAATCAGATGTTAACCTTCAGGAATAACCCAGTTTATTGGAGCTATTTGGTGCTTCCGCTTTTTTTCACGTTACTGCCCTTGCTTCCACTTGCACCTTTAGCACCTGGACCCGTCGTTGGGTCACCTTTAGCAGGTTTAACTGGTTTTGCTGTTTTGTTCCAGCGTGTCCAGCCTTTACTCCCCGTACCTCTGCCTGTGCCGCCACCTTTACTTTTTGCACCCATTATATCACTCCGTCAGTCATTCAGAATTCGTATAGTTTATACACTTTACCTATCTTACCACACTCTCAACCTTTCTGTTTAAGTAATAACAAATGCTTCATCTAACTAGCCACTGTTTAGAATTTAGCATCTTTATTCATTTCATGAATATCAAAGCTATCCTCATGTATTTCGATGGCGATGACGGTGTCCTTTTTTTCAAAAAATTGCACATGCCCTAACCGCTTGTCCTCCAGCTCTATCCATCCATCATCGCTTAATTTATTAAAATAGCTGTCAGGCCGATAAAGACCTTGTTCTCCCCCTATATTATCCAACTCGTACTTTGCTCCAATTTTTATATTAGGGTTATTTGAATTTGTTATCACTTCGATTTCTTTGGCATTCTTCGGAATTGGAATTTCGGCATTTATAGATGACACTCCATACTCTTGTTCCTCTTGAGCTGACGATGTACAACCGCTTGTAAACAGGATTAATGGTAACCAAATAAAAGCTAATAAATATTTATTCAAAGGTATCCTCTCCTTCCATAACTTATTTTACCAAATGTAAAATTAAAATAAAAACACCCCACCAAAGACTAAGCTTTGATGAGGCGTCTATTCACATCAGCTTTGCAGCTCATGTATAGACTTATTTCGGTTGAATATAACCTTCTGCTTTCAGAAGCTCAGCGATCAACACAGCACCGCCAGCCGCTCCGCGCAGGGTGTTATGAGATAGACCTACGAATTTGTAATCATAGAGGGCATCTTCGCGAAGTCTGCCTGTCGATACGCCCATTCCGTTCTCAATATCACGATCCAGCTTGGTCTGTGGACGATTGTCCTCTTCAAAATAGGTAATGAACTGTTTAGGTGCGCTAGGCAGTTCAAGCTCCTGAGGACGTCCTTTAAAGCTCTTCCAGAGATTCAGAATCTCTTCTTTGGACGGTTTCTTCTCAAAAGAAACAAATACAGCAGCCATATGTCCATCCGCTACAGGCACACGGATACACTGCGAAGTAATCGTTGGCGCTTCACTCTTTACGATACCCTCTTCTTCAACGCTTCCCCAGATCCGCAAAGGCTCTTGCTCACTCTTCTCTTCTTCGCCACCGATGTAAGGAATCACGTTGTCCAGCATTTCTGGCCAGTCCGCAAAAGTCTTTCCTGCACCAGAAATAGCTTGGTAGGTAGTGACCACCACTTTAGATGGATTGAAGTCTTTGAGCGCATGAAGTGCAGGCACATAACTTTGAATGGAGCAGTTAGGTTTAACTGCAATGAACCCTGTCTCTGTTCCCAGACGTTTTCTTTGCTGTGCAATAACCTCAAGATGCTCCGGATTAATCTCAGGAATGACCATAGGCACGTCAGGCGTCCAGCGATGCGCTGAGTTATTGGAGATTACTGGCGTTCCGGTGCGAGCATAAGCCTCTTCGAGCGCTTTAATCTCATCTTTTTTCATGTCTACAGCACAAAAGATCAAATCTACATCCGCAGCTACTTCCTCTACCTTAGAAGCGTCTTGGACCATAATATTCTTTACGTTCTCAGGCATTGGAGTAGATAACTTCCATCTGCCCTTGGCCGATTCTTCATACGTTTTTCCAGCAGATCTAGCACTGGCAGCAATCGCAGTTACTTCAAACCAAGGATGATTCTCTAGAAGGGCAATAAAACGTTGTCCTACCATACCTGTGCCGCCAACTATGCCGGCTCTTAGCTTTCTTGACATCAGAAAATACACTTCCTTTTGATTAACTGTCCTATTGTGAATAATAGGCCGATAATTAATGATATACGGCGCGGGAACATTTGGCGAGTGTTAACATCAAAATAACATTAAAAATTTTATTTTTAGCAGATTATATTGAATTTCATTAATGCGAATAAAAGAAATAGCTGCACTCAGTACAATTATAAGTATATTTTCTGCTTAGACAACTCTTTAACTGCATTCTCTACAACTATTTCCCCGAAAAATAATGGAAATGCCCTCTAAGCGAACTTTTAGATGTAAGAAATGCAACTAAATCGCATCTGCAGAGCATTTTATAGCATATAGTTGTAGGAAATACATCTATTTGCGATTGGTGAGTATAAACAGCGATCAGCGATTAGCGATCAGCGATTAGCTATTCACGTTTACAAGCTGCTTCTGCCAACTAATCGTTTCTTACCCACGCTCATTTAAACCAACCTTTTTCCTTAAATCGAGTGATTGCCTCGATGCGGTTACCTACATCCAGCTTATCTAGTATAACAGAGATGTAATTCCGGACTGTTCCCGTGGTAATGTACAATTGGCTGGCGATCTCTTTTGTATTTTTACCGTCGGCAATGAGTCCAAGTACTTCCTTCTCCCGCTGAGTCAGAGGATTAACTTCACCGCTGTAGGCTTCATCCATTAGCTCCGGTGCATACATGCGTCTGCCTGCCATCACATTACGTATCGAAAGTGCCAGTTCTTCACTTGGACTGTCTTTCAGCAAATAAGCATGAACTCCCGCCTTGAGCGCACGTTCGAAATATCCCGCACGGGCAAAGGTGGTTAATATCATCGTTTTGCAGCCGCTATTCTTCAGCGCTTCCGCAGCGTCGAGACCACTCATCGCTGGCATCTCAATATCCATAATACAGATATCCGGCTTATGCTGCTGAACCATCGCTACAGCTTCTTCCCCGTTGCTTGCCCGGCCCACTACCTTCATATCCTCTTCTAAATCCAACAAAGATGCCAGCGCTCCAAGGAGCATCCGCTGATCCTCAGCGATTACAATCTTAATCATTATAAGGTTACCTCCTGTTCCGGATGCTTAAATGCATTAGGGACCTTAATCACGATCGTAGTTCCCCCATCTTGCACGATATCCATACAGCCATTCACAAATTCAAGACGTTCCCGCATGCCTTGCAGCCCATGTCCTTTAAAATAAAGATCATTGCCCGGGATGCCGGTTCCATCATCTTTCACTTTAATGATCAGATCTGTACGCGTAGGTTCGATGATAATTGAGCAGGACTGTGCATTACTATGCTTCACAACATTTGTGACAGCTTCCTTAATACACATGCTGAGCACATTCTCCGTAATCAATGAAGTGTTAGAAAGTTTAGGATTGCCTTGCAAAACATAATCGATCTCCGCAGCCGCAAGAAACTGCTGAATATGAACGAGCTCGTCTTCAAGGCGAATGCCACGCATTCGCGTAATCATCTCCCGGACCTCTTTCAGTGCACTTCTCGCCGTCTGGCGTACATCATTGATCTCGGCTTTTGCTTGCGTCGGATTACTGTCGATAAGCTTTCCTGCCAAATCACTTTTCAGACCAATTAACGAAAGCTTCTGACCTAATGTATCGTGTAGATCACGTGAAATCCGCTGGCGTTCCTCGAGCTTAACCAATTCAGAGATTCGCTTATTAGCATCCTCCAATTGGTCTTGCAGCTTCCCTTGATTATTGCGGTTATAGGTACTGATTGGCAGCAGGATCACTGCAATCATACTGACAAGCACAAACGGAAGCTGGCTGATAAATACGGGATTACGCGACAGCAGCTCATAATTGATCGTAATAATCGTAGTCAGCAAATGAATGGAGTATAGGGTGAAAAACCCTACTCGATTCTGGATATTCCCAATAAAAAAGGCTAAAAAAAGCGCAAAATACATATATCCAAACAACAACGTCATCGTTATAGAGACAAGTATCTGCACGCTCGTCCAAAAATAAACTAACCAACCCTTGGAGACAAAAGAAAGCACATAACAAACAAAAAACACAGCGATCATCAAGATTCCCGAAACTACCTGGTAGGGAGAGGAGGACCGAAAGATGAAATAAAACGGTAGAATATAAAATACGACCCATACATAAGGGCTAAGACCTGTACTTTTATGAAAAATATGATGCCACTTCTGCATGTTCGCTCTCCTTTTTGCCATATGCCACTCACCCTATTCTAGCATAAATCCGGTAAAATCCGGTGAACCACAACGATAAAGAGAAAAAAGATTAGAGCGCGAATGAGTTCTCCGGCTCTAACCTTCCATTTTGCTGCTATTTGATTACAATGTGGACCATTATTCTCCCTGGAGTCTGGGCTTATGAACTTGCAGGACCTCGCCTGCTGTTTTAGGTTTATTTAATATGGACTTCATCTCTTTGAAACTGATGAAACGTTTATTTTCCTCATCCCAAAGACGGAAGTGAAGAGCCTTCAAGCTGGTACCAATCGTAATCGTTGTTGCTTTTTGTAGCGGTGGAGTCGCGTTATGCGCTTTTTCCAAATTATAGTTTGGCACCTTTGGACTTAAATGATGCACATGGTGGAAGCCGATGTTGCCCGTAATCCATTGCAGCACCTTCGGCAGCTTATAATATGAGCTGCCTTCAACCGCGGCCATCACATAACTCCATTCGGATTCATTCTCGAAATAAGAGTCTTCAAACTGATGTTGGACGTAGAACAACCATATGCCGAGAAACCCTGATACAAATGCTACAGGCAGCTGCACCATAAGAAATGCCTGCCAGCCAATAGCCCATATCAGCAAGCCATAAAGGGCTGCGATTGAAATATTCGTCAAATAGGTATTCATCCGCTCTTTGCGTCTAGCACCTTTAACATTAAAACGATACTGAATCATAAAAACAGCAATCGGTCCAAGACCAAACATCACGATGGGATTGCGGTAAATCCGGTAATATAGACGTTTCCAGAAGGAAGCTGCTGCGTATTCATCGACCGTCATAATCCAAATATCGCCGATCCCTCTTTTATCGAGATTACTGGAGCTGGCGTGGTGAATGGAATGACTATGTTTCCACTGCCGATAAGGAACCAGTGTCAGTACACCTGTGATCGTTCCGATAATATCATTCGCTTTACGATTCTTAAAAAACGATCCATGTGTGCAATCATGAAAAATAATAAAAGTTCGAATTACAAATCCTGCTGCAGGAATAGCTAACAGAAGGGTGAGCCAATAGGAAACGGATAAAGAGAAATAAGCTCCGCCCCATAACAGCACAAGTGGTCCTAAAGTATTGATGAGCTGTCTTATACTTGCGTTGCGGTCATTTTTCTCGTAAGGGGCTACACTCTTTTTAAGGCTGGAGAGCTGTGATGTCTGTTTTGTAGTCATCTATATCGTTTCCTCCTTGATGTGTCCGGCTAAGGATCTTTTCATCTACTCTAAGTATAGGCGATGAAGTATCATCCTATAAGTCATAAACATCAAGTAGAGAGTATGACAAATGTCATACTCTCATTCTAATCAATTTCCGTCAGCATTGCAGCCAACATCCATCTTCCTTCACTTCATATTGACCTTTGATCTCACCAATTCCATTAAGGATTAACGAATCTTTATTAAAAGTTGGAGGTTCATCTAATACTAAGTGCAGTTTATTAATATTTCGAAGGTCAGCTTTATAGTAGCTAATCACTGGCTTTTCCAGAAAATACTCCGCATCATTGATTTGGATTCGTAAATTATTCTTATGAATACATTTCTCATCTCCACCAATAATACCCATAGGATTAAAACCCGTAGATTTTATATCTCCTTCAATATACAGGTGGTACCCTTCAAGGCTGATAAAATCAATGAATTCCTTCTCCCTGATTGTTTTGACCGATTGCATAATTTCTTCCGTTTCTTTGCTGATGGATATCTCCTCGAAGGGAATGATGACTTGATCCACAAATTGCTTAAAAAACGCATATAAACTTAACTCCGACTTCATAAACTCTTCTTTCCAATCGGTGCGAAGCTCATCCAGCAGCAAACATATAAACAGTCCAGAACCATAGCAGCTTCTTCTAATATTTGCCGATGATTCAAGTTCATCTATTAAATACGAACTGAACTTCTGCAATACCTCCTCATTAGGAAGTGTGGATTTCTCGGCATAGGCATTTAATTCAACATACCAAGCGGGTCCTTCCATCGTTTCAATAAGATATTCATTTAGCACGTACTCCCCGAGCAGCTGTTCTCTTTGTTGACGTAAGGCAATAAATCTGTACATTGCTTGATTACGCTCTTCAATAGTAGCTGCCATTACACTAAGATATAAATGATGTCTTTCTTGAATCCGCAATTCCATATTTTCGAGGGATAAAGGGTAGGTAATCATCAATAATTCATCTGCATAACGTTCATCTCCCATTAGGAATTGATAACCGTGAAATAATTCGTGTACACAAATGGCGTACAAGTCTTCGAATTCTTCATGTAATTCCAGATTAACGATGGCTGTAGGGTGATCCTCATATAAAATGATTGTATCTCCTGAGAATTCATTACTCCAAGGAAGCAAATGTGGATGATATCCTACCGTTTTAAATTTGGGATGATTGTACAGATACACGTTATCCTTATTATAAAATGCAAAAGAAACAGCCTCGAATCCTTTCCAATATTTCTGCAGCTTATGGTTCGTTAAACACTTAACAATCATCTCCAAATGAAATTCCATCCCTTACCTCCTTGTTAATGGATCTGCTTAGTATGCTCTTCTCGGTATTCTGTTGGTGTTTGACCACTAGCCTTTTTAAAAACCTGTGTAAAATAACGCGGGTCCTGATAACCGACGAGAGGAGCTATCTGATACACTTTTACGTTGCTGCTCTGCAAAATATACTTCGCCCTCTCCATCCGGCAGTGTGTAACATACTCCAAAAAGGTATAGCCCGTTATTTGTTTATATAAAGTACAGAAATGACTGATACTGAGATCAGCCAGCTCCGCTACTTCCTCAATACTCAAATCTTTATGGTAATTACTCTCAATATAACGTTTCGCTTTCTCGATGGCGCTACGCGTATCCTCGCGATTCACAGGCTTGTTCCCTTGCTCCAATCGCACACCAAACTCTTCTTTCAGAGCAGAGATCACTTCATTTAAAGTGCCAAGATTGTGCATCTTACTAAGCAATCCATGTAAAGACCAATCTGAATTTATATTCAAATACTCATAATTTCTGTACAAAACAACGATCATTTCAACAAGAAGACGTTCAGCCATATCCTTAGGAACAGCTTGTGACTCAATAAATAAAGCAAGCTCATCAAATAAAGACCACATCCGGTCTCTATTTAAGGTACGTATACTTTCAATCAGCGCGGTTTCCAGCTCTTTTGGGTATTTCACCTCTTTACTGCTAGGGAACGATATCTCTTCATCAATAAAGACCCCGGCAAGACCCGAATAGAACCGTTGATATAAGGCCTTCGCAGCCAGAGGGTAAACCGTACTTAATTGATCAATGCCTTGTGTGGTGCGGCTGATGCCTACGGAACAAGACTGCTTAGAGTATCTCTTGATCCCCGCTATCAAATGTTCACCAAGTTCTCTTCTGCTGGCGCTTAAAGATCCAGGGAACAGTAGTATCCACTCTCCATTATGAAACGGGAAAACCGTCAGCACTCCATGTTCCAGTGACCATTCTTCCACAATATTGCGGATTGCAAACAGCCATAGCCGTTTTTCTTCTACACTCCATTGATTGCTCAGTGTGGAGTAATCATCTAACTGGACAACAGCCATGAAATAACCGCTCTCCAGTTCACTGTTCTCCAGCCATTTCAGATGCTCAAGCGGCCTTGCATTTCCCAAAGTGATTTCTGCAAACAGACGTTCACGTGCAAGCAGTGACAGCATCTGCACAGAATGAATCAGCTGATCATTTTGCTTCTGTTCATCCAGCTTGGTTCTCGCGCGGTTTAACATTTCAACCAGTTCATCATGATCGATCGGCTTCAATAAATAATCAAATGCGCCTTGACGTAATGCTTCTCTTGCATATTCGAACTCTCCGTACCCGCTTATAAAAATAAACACCAGCTTCGGATTTTTAGACAATACTTCCTTCATCAACGTAATCCCGTCAATTACGGGCATGCGAATATCACTAATCACGATATGTGGTGAAGTGTCTTCTATTAAGCGAAGAGCTAATTCTCCATTTCGTGCCTCTCCCACAATCTCCATCTGAAGATCATTCCATGGAATGGCTGCTTTTAAGCTACGAAGAATAATCGGCTCATCATCCACGATTATTACTTTATATTTCTCTTGTAACTCATCCATTCCCTGCACCTCCAGGATCATTGTACACTTGAGCTTTGGATCAAATTCCAATATTGAATGGAGGATGCCTGCACTTGCTTTAACGCTTGCTCAGCAGACATTTCTCCATTAATCATCTGTTCTATAACACTCAGGAACGTTTTTTTCACTTCTGGTGACAATACATTATCATAAGGGACAAAGCTCTTGCGGTTAACTTCCATCATATTCATGACTTGCGCGAATACGGGTCCTGTCTTCTCAGGATCAAAGGCGATGCGCATGGACGGAATTCTCAACCCTTCATATACAATCCGTGTCTGAACCTCCTGGGTGTAAAAAGCTTTCATGAGATCGAGCGCAGCCTCCCGCTTCGCTCCGCTTAGTTCGGAGGAAAGGCCGATGCCAAATGTATAACCGCCGGCTATCGAAGGTTGTTCCCCCTTCTTCAATGTGGGAAACGGAATAACACCTACCTCATTTTGAAAATCCGTAGGAGCTGCTGCGCCGGCAAATAAATTGATATCCCAGTTTCCGTTTAGATACATCGCAGCCTTGCCGCTCGTAAATAGTCCCACCGCATTTTCTGTGGATAACACATTTGATTTCGTGCTGAAGGCACCTTCTTTAATCCATTGCTCCAAGTGCTGAAAAGCCTTTAAATAGACCTCATTCTGAAAGCTGGCTTGATCTTCACCAGTAATTAGCTTCTCGATCAAGTCGGCGCCGGCATAACGATCCATTAAATAATGTGCAAAAATCCCTGCGGGCCAACGATCCTCGTTGCCAAGTGCAAATGGAATATACCCAGCCGACTTCAGCTTTAGTATGGCAGCATCAAGCTCTTGCAGCGTTTCTGGCGGCTTCAAACCCAGCTTTTCGAATATGGTTTTATTAAAATATAAGGGTTCAGCATTCCCTTCAATAGGCAAGCCATAAATATGGTTGTCAAAGGTCCAGAGATCCAGATCCTTGAATTGATTGGTCAGCGCATTCTCCCTGACGAAATCAGTCAGATCAATCAGGCGCTTAGAGCGCACATATGGCTCAATTTCCGCTCCACCGAACAAAACAAACATATCTGGCGGGGTGCCAGTAACCATCTCGTTCTTCAGCTTTTGATCACGGTGCAACGTCTGATCTAAACCTTCAAAGTTAACTTTCACATTTGGATGTTCTGATTGATATTTGTCCACGATATCTTCATAAATAGTCAACAGTGGCCGATCATGCTCTTTAATCCAGAAATGACGGAAAGTTAATGTGATTTTTTCTGGTGAATCATCTTCAATGGGTTCTTGCTTTCCTAAAGTTATAAATAAAACAGCACCCGAAATCAGCACTAGATATAACCACATCCAGCCCCATTTCAATAACCATTTTTTGATAACAATCTCCCCCTTCTTTCCGCACGGTCGATTACGGCAGTATTTTTGGTATTCGGATTCGGATGGTTGAACCAAAGCCGGGGGAAGAACACACTAGTATGCCGTATGGACTGCCGAATCGAATATTCAAGCGTTCATGCACATTTTTAAGCCCCACGCCGCTATCACTGTATTTCTTCTGAGCACTTCCCTCGTTATCCCAAAGACTCATCATCTTGGCAAGGTCAAAGCCGGGGCCGTTATCTTTTACGATAATGATCATATCCGTGCCCATTTCATAGGCCGTAATCTCAATGATCCCTGGGTCCTCCATCTGCTCAATCGCATGATACAGCGCATTCTCTACAATCGGCTGAACGATCAGCTTTTGTGTCATGAACGTCTTAAGACCATCCGAAAGATCTATGATATACGAGAATTTATCTTCAAAACGAAACTTCTGGATATCCAAATAATGACGGACATGCTCGAACTCCATATGCAGCGGAATCAGCTCCTGATTCTGACTGATGCTGATTCGCAGCAGCTTGCCGAGTGAGATGACCATTTTGCTAATATCTTTATTGCCTTGCAGCACTGCCATCGAATTAATCGATTCAAGTGAATTATAAATAAAATGAGGGTTAATCTGCGCCATTAGCGCTTGCATTTCTGCTTCCTTCTTACGTCCCTGCTCAGTCTCCACCTGCACAAGCAGCTCATTGATCTGCGTGCTCATCCGATTAAAGCCATCAATCAGCAAATCACTTTCATCATCAGCACGATAGGGTGTAGTGATCGGTGTAAATATCCCCTGCTTCACCCGCTTCATCCCGTTAACCGCACTATTAATACTATGAACGAGCCTCCGTACGAAATAGCGGTCGAACAAAATGGCGGACAACAGCGAAACAGTACTTAAAATAATCGCAATATTCCGGATGGATACAGATTCTGACGAGATTAGATTCATAGGTGTAATGGCTACTAAATACCAGGCTGCATTATGAGAAGGTAGGAAGGTTATAAGTGATTTTTCCCCCTGATAGTTGTCGATGTAATAGTCATGTTCTTTAGCATAATCATTTTGTAAAAAGGGGAAATCTGTGCGTTGTCCAATATGTTCACCGGATTTATTAAAAACAATATTTCCTAGCTTGTTGACCAGCAAAATATCTCCCTTCTTGAGGGTTGCTGCTTCCCAGAAAATCTGATCCAATAAATCAGGTTTTACATTAACAACCAGATATCCGATATCTTCGAGAGAATATGAATCTTTGATTACTCTTGCTTGTACAAGTACCGGATTGCCGGAGATCTCCGAGCCATTTTCTCCCGGTCCTGACCACACGGGCCGCCCTTCGGCGCCCTCCATCGCGTCAAACCAGCTTTGTCTCTTCAAGTCCTCAAAGGACATCGATGCATTGTATTGATAAATTAAACGATCTTTACTATAAAAACTAAATGAAGTAATCATCGGATGATCAATAAGATAACTGCTAAGCTCCTGCTTTCGATCATAAGTGATTACAAAGTTCTTCTGCTTCAGTGATTGCTGAACAACCGGCTGCGTAATTTTTGAATTCGTGATCGAGGTGATTTCACTAAGCGCGAATTTAAGCTTTCGATCCGTTTCAAGCAGTGAAATCCAGTAGAAGTTGCTTGATTTTTTCTCCATTGCATTAGAAAAATTAACGTAAGTGACGATCCCCATCAGAATAACCGGAATAAAGACGAGAAGAATAATAGCGAACAAGATTTTACGGCGGAGTTTCATGATATTCCCCTTCCCCCTGCTGTCTCTGTCCTCTAGTATTCTTCACAAAACCGCCTATTCCCTGTAAAGATCAAAAAGTAAGATCAGCTCTTAATAGCTCCAGAAGTAAGTCCAGCAATCACCCAGCGGCTAAATAACAGGAATACAATCAGCAGTGGCAAGGTTGCCGTAAATGTTGCTGACATGATCATTCCGTAGTCTAGACCATCGCGATTGGAGAACAGCTGCTGGAGCGCAATTTGAATTGTGAAATGCTCTTGATTCTTCAGTACCACTAAAGGCCAGAAGAAGTCATTCCAAACGGTCATAAAATTCAGTATACCTAGTGTTGCCATAGCTGGAGTAATGACCGGGATAGCGATGTTCCAGAAGATCCGGAAATGTCCGCCGCCATCGATCCGACCTGCTTCAATCAATTCCGTATGTACAGCTGTAGTGATATACTGCCGCATCCAGAAGATCCCGAAGGCATTAACCATCGCTGGGACAATAAGTGCCTTGAAAGAGTCAATCCAGTGGAGCTTGGCCATAATTACGTAAGTAGGTAATACACCAAGCTGCTGAGGCACAAATAATGTAGCAATTACAAAGTAGAACAGAAAATTTTTAAACGGAAATTCATATTTGGCAAAGGCATAACCTGCCAGTGTACAGAAAAACACGACTGATATTGTAACCATAGATGAGACAAATAAAGAGTTGCCCAAGGCTTGAAAGAAGTCTGTTTTGTCCAGTACCCGCTGGAAATTCTCAAAAAATTGGTCTCCAACCGTAAGTAAAGGTGGCACATGGAATACTGCGCCTCTGTCATTAGTGCCAACTACAAACATCCAGTAAAAAGGAAAGATGGACACGAGCGCACCAACAATCAGCAATAGATAAAATCCTAACTTGCCGATGATCCCTAGATCATCCGGATCTTTTTTAAATACACGCAGCGTACTCACGCTTTACCCCCTCCCGTATCTCCACCCATGCGATTTGAGACCAGCATATTGAGGACAGAGAAAATAATCGTGACCAGGAACAGCAAGACTGCCGTAGCTGCTGCCGTACCAAAAAATCCGTTGCGGAATGCTTCGCTATACAAATAAGTAACCATAGTGATTCCTTCCTGACGTGTAGATCCAGTTCCCGCTTGGCCCAAAAATACATAAGGCTCAGTGAACAGCTGCAAGGCACCTATAGTAGAAAGCAAGGTAACAAATACAATGAATGGCTTCAATAGCGGTAACGTTATAAAGGTTAGCTGTTGTCTTCTGTTCGCACCATCAATACGAGCCGCTTCATATAGATCCGTAGGGATGCTTTGCAATCCTGATAGAAAAATAATGGCATTATACCCCGTCCAGCGCCACATTACCATCGTAGAAATCGCGATTTTAACGCCCCACCAACCAGAGTTGAAGGCCATACTATCTAATCCCAAGCCGTTTAGAATCCAGTTGATCATTCCGTTGTTGCCAAACAGTGTACTGAACACGAGCGTAACCGCAACGATAGACGTAATATTAGGCATAAAAAATAAAACCCGGAAAGTCTTCTTAAAGCGAGTCATCGCTGAATTCAGCAAAACAGCAATCAATAGAGCTAGTAATATCTGTGGAACAGTACCCATAAGCCCCATAATTAAGGTGTTGCTAAAAGAAATCCAGAAAGTCGGATCACTTGTGACCAGATCATAGTTTTTCCACCCTACAAATTTCATAGGATTCAGGGCATCCCATTTAAAGAACGAGAGATAGATCGTGAAAAAGATCGGATATAGTCCAAATATCGAGAACAGAATAAAAAAGGGCGAAATAAATGTGTACGCAGTGATGCGGCTCCTTCTTTGTTCAGTTAAAAAGCGGCGCTTGCTCTCGGCATGCGGACTTGAAATAACAGGTTGTGCCATGTCACACCTCCAGGTAATCTAACGTGTAAATCCGAATTCACAGAGAATGTTTCACTCTATGAATCCGGACCTTCTAGAAATTGAATTTCAAAAGCTTGAAATCTTAGCTGCGTTCAGCCAATGTTTTCGCTTGTTTTACTGCTTCGTTCCATTCTTTGGTCGGATCTGCTTTTTTCTCCAACACATTTTTCAATGCGTTTTTGAAGAAAGTATCGGTTTGGTCATGAAGCGGACCGTAGTATACAGGTTTTACCCGGTTTGCTGCTTTACCGAATTCTACAGCGGTTTGTTGTCCACCGAAGAAATCATCTTTGAAATCTACGAATGCAGGATCTTCATACAGGGCAGGAATGGAAGGCATAAGTCCTTTGGTTTTGAAAGATTCCAGTTGGTTTTCCTTGTTATCCATCCATGCGATAAAGTCATAAGCTTCTTTCGAGTGTTTGCCTTCTTTTGGCAGCGTCAGGAACGAGCCACCCCAGTTACCAGCACCTTCAGGGAGCTGAGCAATTTTCCATTTCCCAGAGGAGTCTGGAGCATTACTCTTAACATTTCCTGCCATCCAAGCTGGTCCCATAACTACTGCAAATGAACCGTCGTTCATACCTTGACCCCATTCAGGAGACCAGAGCATAACATTGCTGATCCAGCCTTCTTGAATACCTTTAACCGTGAAATCATAAGCTTTTTTGACTTGCGGATTGGTATTTCCAATAAAGCTGCCATCAGCTTTGCTGAAATAGATTTCATCAGCAGATTGGTCACGCAAAGCATTAAAGGTAAGATCCGTAAGGTCTACAAATGGTTTGCCTGTTTTTTCTTTGAAAGCTTTGGCAACAGCTGCGAACTTATCCCAAGTATCAATAGCAGCGCCGAATCCTTCGGAATCACTTGGCAGTCCAGCCTCTTCAGCCAAATCTGTGCGGTAATATACGACCGTTGGGCCGATATCTGTTGGAAGACCCAGCTGGAAGCTGCCATCTACGGAAGATGCTTGTTTCCATTTCCAATCCAGATAGTTGGCTTGAATATCTTTGGCACCCAGATCATTCAGGTTATAGAACTTGTCCTGAGCGTTGATGAAACGTTCCATGAAACCGATTTCAAGTTGGAAAATATCAGGTGCACCCGATCCGGCCGACAAAGCAGTGGTCAAATTATTATGGTGAGCGGTTTGGTCACCGGTATTTTGTACTTTTATCGTAATGTTTGGATGTTCCTTAGTGTACTCCTTCGCTAAATCCTCGTAGTTCACGTTGCCCAGCGTCCAGAAAGAAAGTTCGATTTTCTCAGCCGGTTCTGTACCCTCATCTTTAGTGGGTTCACTAGTGCTTGCTGCGTTGTTACCTGTATTTTTGTTCGATGTGTTGTTGTTCTCGGCGTTGTTGCCTCCGCATGCTGCCAGTGAACCTACGAGCATGATAGCGACTAACGATAGCGCCAAGTGTTTTACTTTATTCATTCCCCTGTACCCCTTTCAAAGGTTTCTCTTACAAGAATTAGTGTACAGGGTTTAAATTCTTTTTTTGAGGAGGTAAACTTCCGATTTATGGTGGAAATAATTACGAAACGCGGAAAAGCTCAAACAAATATTTCGTACAGGCCTATACCTGCTAAGGAGGGAGTATAGAATTTTGTCCAATTATGTTCCTCACAGGATACATGTACTTCATCTTAAATTGGATTTCTTGTGCTTCCGCAGGTATACTATTTTTATTTCTTACTTCATTACATGATCAAAGGAGTTATTCCCCATGCCAATTAATCGCCCGCTGCTAACCGACAGCGATTTCCAAGAAGCCGTTGACCGCAAATTACCTGTTCGTGTATTTCAGGACGATCATTTAGTAAATTCAGGAGCTACCGTTGTCCGCTTCACTGATTTCGATGTTGTTATTCAATCTAGAGTTAGTGATCTGACTTACTACTCTCGCAAGAGCTGCGAATTTTTTGAGGTCAGACCCTAAAGAAAGCCGGAATGCAATGATCTCTAAGATCATCGCGTTCCGGCTTTCTTTAACAAACATAGGTTATAGCTTTCATACTTAATTTTTGTTGTAGGTGCTGTACACTTTCATTTTCTCATTCAGAACTTCCTGGAAACTCATTCTCTTCTTGTCTGCTTTCCCTTGCTTGGGATTGACCACGGGTTGAGGTCTAAAAAACTGATGATTGTAAGCCATAAGATTATGTACGATCACATTCATTGGATTTCAACCTCCTTCCGTGATGTTCCTGAATTTTGCATTTCTGCTTAATTACTTACGGCTTATTTACCCAGCTTCGCCAAAATTTAAACAGTTTTATCAGATTCATATTAAAAAATGAAAAAGTGCACTCTTTACAATATGCTAAATACATCTTTGTAAATCACGTATGTCTTTCCACGAAATAAGTTTAATCTCCTCATTGATAATCAATTGCTTAATTTCAATATCATTTAGAAGAAGATATTCCAATTCTCTTTCTGTATAACATTTCGTCATTGCTATTAATTGATCTGTTATTTTAGATGGATGTATAGTTAACTGTGTTATTCCAGGTTTTAAATTCTTTAACAATTCAGTTAATCTCATTTTCATTTTGCTATATTCCGCAGCAGGGTAAAAACAGTAAGGAAGAGAAATTATATCATCGATTAAGAAAATCCCCCTTTCTTTTGCTGAAGAAATTCTTTTTTGAAACAATCTCAACTGATCATTATTAAAAAAGGGTTGTTCTAATATCCTAATAGGTAAATTAAAGGGTAAGCGGTACTTTTCACACAAATCAAATATTATTTCTAAAAAATCTCGCCCAGTGTATAACCCCATAATACTCCCCCCATGACTATCCAGATGAGTTGGATCAATGTCTTGTACGATTGCACTTTGGATTTGCGATTCTAACTCTATTCTAATCTCGTCATCAGCAGCGTTTCTTTCCAGAAGAGTGGCATCTTGATGAAAATACCCTTCATCCGTAATTAAGCTACTCAAGATTTTTTCTTTGAATACTGGTTGATACGGATATTTCTCGCCGCTCGTTAGCGTTAGATGAATTCCAATATTCTTTATTCCTTTCCAATTAATTATCTTCATAGCGTCACTTGATTCTGTGCAAGGCATCATAATAGATGTAGATGTTATAGCTTTTCCTTCAAATAAGTTAACAATAGCTTCATTAGTTCCTTTAGTTATTCCGAAATCGTCGGCATTAATTATTAACAGACGGTCGTCAGCCGCAAAGCCTAATTTTCGAATCATAAACCTTCCCCCTATTACTGAATGATTTAACAAAAAGAAAATAAAAAATAAGGACGTAGACACCGTGAAGTGTTTGCGTCCTTATTGTGAATAGTGTGTTAAACCAATTATTCGCACCTTAGAGCAGTGGAAACCTTGAATCTAGCGTTGTGACGGGAACCTTGCTTTCCCATTCGTTTCATTACTATGATCAATCCGACCGCGCATCAGTTCAAGCAAATATTCGGGATCTGAGTTCGTATGCAGCATTTGGAGTGCAGTTTTTGGTGCAAAACCTTCAGCCACACTATGTGAAATCAAGGCTTGCAGTGGATTAAAATAACCTCGAACATTCAGCAGCCCTATAGGCTTCTGATGAATACCAATCTGCATCCAGCACAGAATTTCAAACAGCTCATCAAAGGTTCCAAGACCTCCCGGCAAAGCAATAAAAGCATCCGCCATACCGCTCATTACCGCCTTACGTTCATGCATACTGGAGACCTCAATCAAATTCGTCAATCCGGAGTGTCTGATTTCATCTTGAAAAAGATCCACTGGCATAATTCCTACAGCTTCGCCGCCATTCGCAAGTACCCCGTCCGCAACCTGTCCCATAAGGCCATTCCGCGAACCTCCATAGACCAACCTACAGCCTTGTGCCGCTATATGATAACCTAATTCCCTAGCCATTTCCGTATATTCAGAGTTAAGACCTGGATTCGATCCGGCAAACACGCATATTGTAAAAGCCATTCCTATCACTCCAGACTGGTTATTATGGTGCAATTGAGATTAATTCACTTATTGTACCTCAGAATATTAATATAGGTGTTAAATGAAAGTCATCTTTTTGTCTGTAATGTTAATTGGTACAGCGTACTATTCCACTCCGCAGAAAGACCTAGAGCTTTAGCCAAAGCTGCTGCTGGAACTAGCGAAGTATAGCTTACTTTTATGGATTCTGCTGACGGTAATGAAATTTTCTTCCCAGCTTTCGTCAACGTCAGTTCCCCCTCCAAAGAGAGGGTATATCCCAGACTTTCTGCTACATCCCTAATCGGTACTTTTACACTACCATCCTTAAAAATAGCGGACTGTACGGAGTCAATTTTTTGACCATCTACAATTACAGTAACAGGCTTTAAAATAGGAGATATAGCAAAAGGACGTGAATCAACAGCACTAATTCCGAGTTGACCAAACATATTCGTTCCCCAAGCCACAGCTGTACCATCCTTCAGGACTGCATACTTACTATTCTCACCCTTGGCAAAAGAAACAGGATCACTTAGTCCTTTTATTAACTTAGGCTGCGTAAAAACCAAACGGTTGTCGGTTGTAGGTTGGGTACTCCAAGTCCACACGGTGCCATCTTTTTTAACAGCTACAAAGTTGCCTAAATCCAGCGTAAGTTTCGAGATCGATTTTACGGCTGTAATCTTTTGCAGACCTTGTAGTGAGGTACCAGCTTTCCATACCCAGTATTCTCCTTTTTTATTGGCAACAAGGTTGAACCCGTTTTTCGTCTGGACAGATACAATATCCGTAAGACCTGGCATCTTGCTCATCGTGACTTCGTTATAATTATTGCTGTCAATTGTTCCCCAGATGCTCCCGCTCTCGGTTAAAGCCAGTATACTGCGATCGCTCATGGAAACAGACTTCACATGGTATAAATCCTTAACTGGGGTCGGTTTCTTCATCACGTTCGTGTTCTCTGTTTGCGGGATAGCACTCCAAATCCACAGGGTACCGTTAGTTCGAATGGCGGCATGATAAATACTGCTTCCGATCCACTTCACTTCGCTTAAACCCTGTACCTTAGTGGCAGCAGGCAGCTCTGTATAGCCCACATCTGAAGCTTCTGGAGGATTCCACTGGAGAAGGCTTCCATCGTTTCTCAAAGCTAATGCACTATGCAATCCTGACGTTATACTAACCACATCTGTCATTCCAGAGATCCCTTGAGGAAGCAGAACCTTGTGTTGTTTAGCACTTGCCCCATTGCCAGCTTCTGCAACACTCTTATCCCGATAATCTCCCCAAGCCTTAACCGTGCCGTCTTCGTTCAGCGCTACATAGTACGCTTCGCCGATCGCCAGCTGTTTCGTATGTTCAAGCCCAGCTATTTTATGGGGAGTAATCGTCCAACCCTCAGGCCCGGCGGCACCATTAGCAAATTGACCAAAAACATTACTCCCCCATGACCAAACAGTTCCATCAGTTCTCACTGCGAAGGAGCTTCCACCCCAGAAACCTGGCGAAGCAACAATCTCCTTAATCCCACTCAACTTCGCAGGTGATGGAGCTGCACTTATAACTTGAGGGACAGACAATGCAGTCACCAGAGTTGAACAAACCAACAAACTAAGCAGCCTTAGCTTCCTTGCAAATAAGTGCATCTTGATTTTCCCTTCTTATGATATTATTGTAATTATTATTTCTATTACACTAAGACGCTATAAAGCTGACAAAAGTTGTACTTTATCTTAAATCCCGGGATTCAGATTGGTTTGAATTATGATATAATTACGCTGCCTTAGATCTGCTCTTATTCAACCGCAATACCGGAACCAAATGATCATGGAGGGAAATCATGCTTAAATTTATAGGTATTATGATGCTTTTCAGATTAGTGGGCAACCCTTTTCTGGCTTTATTCATCCTGCTTGTTATCTTGTATTTCTTAGATCGGCGATACGTGGGGATCTTCCCTAGTATTACAAAGCCCTTCAAACGAGTGCGGCAAATCTCCAAGCTGCGCACAACGGTATCTTTGAATCCAAATGATGTTTCTGCTAAATTTGATTTAGCCCGGAATCTGTCAGAACGTAAAAAGTATAAGGAAGCCAAAGATATTCTGCTACAGATCGAAGACCGTTACGAACAGTCTGCCGAATATTGGGTAGAGCTGGGTCATGTGAATCTTAAGCTGGGCGCTTTTGAAGAAGGCGAAGATCAGATGCTTCGTGGTCTAGAAATCAACCGAAAGGCCCAATATGGTCAGCCATATCTTCGGTTAGCGGAAACCTTTCGCCATACAGATCACGATAAAGCGTTGCATTACGTTACTCAATTTCAAGAGATTCAGTCTTCCTCTAGTGAAGCCTATTATTTAGCCGGCTCCATGTACAAAGCATTGGGCAGAACCGAGGATGCTAAACGTGCTTTCGACGAATCCACCGCCATCTACCGTTCGCTACCCAAATATAAAAAACGGCAAGAACGCGGCTGGGCGTTACGTAGCTTTTTTGCCAAGATGAAATAACCTTTGCACTTATATTTCAACCAAAAAATCTCTAGCCGCCTATTTATTTAGGCGAACACTAGAGGTTTTTTGCTGTGTAGAGTGATTACATGTTTACATCTTGTTTAGTGGGTTCTTCACTTTGTTTGACCGCAAATGGCCACCAGTTCCCACGGCCGAAGATCCGTACCATAACAGGGACAAAAAATGGCAAGAAGATTAGCGCATACAAGGCCAACCCTACGAGCACCACTGTTGCAATCTGCATCATCGACAATACGCCTGAAGGATACATCGATGCGAAGGTGCCGCCCAAAATAACTACCGCTGAAAGAATGACTGTTCCCATATTGCGCATGGCATGCAGGATCGCTTCTCGAACATCCCATGTTTTATATTCGTTAAAGCGGGCCATTAAGAAAATACTATAATCTACACCAAGCGCAATCAGCATAACAAAGCTGAAGAATGGCGTTGTCCAGGTAATCCCTTCAAAGTGCAGAAGGTGAACGAATATAGCCTCTGTAACACCCAATGCCGAAAAATAAGTAATCAAAAGAGAAATAATAAGGTAAATCGGCATTACGATTGAACGAAGCAGCAACACCAAGATGATGAAGATCCCACCCAGCATTAAGATTACTGTACGTGTGTAGTCTTCGTTGGAAATATTACGCAAATCGTTCTGACTGCTTGTAACCCCGCTGATTGCAGACTCCGCATTTTCCAGCTTCGTTCCTTTCACTGCACGATCTACTGCTGCTTGAATATCATCAACACTGTCGATAGCTTCTGAACTATATGGATTCTCAGTGAATACCACATCCAGCGTCATCACCTTACGGTCATCAGACAAGTAGGTATCGAATACCTGCTCTATACCTTCAGCTTCAAGAGCCTCAGCCGGTACAAAGAATCCACTCAGCTCATCATCCTTAGCCGCTTGAATCTGATTCAAATAATCTTGTGCGGAAACCAGCCCACTGGTAATTTGTTTCAAGCCGTTTGCACTGTCGCTTAATCCAGTAGTTAAGGCTCCTATCTGCCCTGTTAATTGACCAAAACCATCCGCAAGCTGCTGCTGTCCACCTTGCAATTGATCTAGGCCACTAGTAATGGATGGAATTTTATCTACGATCTGTCCTTGGCCTGTTGCGGCCTGCTCCAGCCCAGATTGCAGCTGACCGATGCCCGCAACGAGCTTAGCTAAACCTTGTGCGAGTGCGCTTTGCCCTGCCGAAGCTTTGGCATAACCAGCATTCGCCTCGTTTAAGCCTGCTGCTGCTCCTTTAAGCTGCTCTGAGATCTGCCCGAGACCCGCCGCCAGCTGCGCTGCCCCAGTACCACTCTGCGTTACGGTGCCTTTAATCGTCAGGTAATTAACATCCTGCAGAATTTCCGGATAACTGCTCTCAAGACCCGTAAAAGAACCATCCAGTCCCTTCAATGCTTCTGCCACACCTTGCAGCTGCTGCGGAAGCTGCCCAAGCCCTTGATCCAACGCAGTTAAACCGCTGCCGATTTTTTTATAGCCCTCCAGCAGCTTCGTATTGGCATCCGCAAGCTGCTTAGCACTAGCAGCTGCCTGTTGAAGTCCTGCTTTGATCTCTCCTGCACCTGCTGAGCCGGTTTTTATTCCGTTCTCAATACGTGCCAGCCCATCACCTAACGCGACGATACCATCTTTCAGCTCTGCTGTGCCTTCCGTCAGCTTAGCGCTGCCTTGAGCAGCCTCTGTAAGCTTAGGTGCATTTTCACTCAGCTGTTTACTTGCTTCAGACAATCCCGTTTGAATCTTGGTCAGTCCCTCACTGGTCTGATCCAGACCGTCAGATAAAGTCCCCACCTGATTCGGGATTAAAAAATCACTGATCAGCTCTCCCGTTGGACGAGACATGCTGCGCACCGATTTTACGCTGTCCACTTTTTCCAGCTCGCGGCTGATTTTTTCTGCAAGTCCAAGATATTCTGAAGTATCCATCCGGTCATCATTTTTGATTACGATCTTGCCAGGCATGGATTCACCCGGCCCGAAACTATCCGAAATGATGTTAAATCCTTTTACCGAGGCATATTCTGAGCCAATTTCCTCCAAGCTGTTGAAGGACAGCTTTCCGCTATAGGTAACAAGGAACGGAGCTACGATTACTGCAACAATTAGCAGCGCGGCCCATGGTCTTTTTAAGGAAAAAGAACCTGCTGCTCCCCAAATACGGCTCTCACTGTGCTCCAGCTTGCCGCGTGAAGGCCAGAAGAGCTTTTTGCCAAGTACCGCCATAAAGAATGGAACAATGGTTACAAGCGCCAGCAGCATAACCGCAATCCCCACGGCAACGGCTACCGCCGAGCGATACAGAATGAATTTGGATAATCCAATCGCTACAAAACCTACGAATACCGCAAGTCCGGAATAGAACACCGTCCCACCAGCCTTACGATAGGTTGCAATAATAGCACTTTTGGTATCTTCTGCTGTCATCATTTCTTCTTTAAAACGACTGATCAACAGGATACAATAATCCGTACCAATCCCGAACATGACCGCAACCATAAAGATTTGAGTAAACGTAGATAATGGAAAATCATAACGGTCTACTAAAAAAGCCACAACAGACTGAGAAACAATATAGCTGAGTCCTACGGTCAGTAGCGGAACAAACGGTGCCACGAACGAACGGAACACCACGAACAGGATAAGTAAAATAAATACTACCGTAATATATTCCGATTTCTTAAGCCCGGCTTCCGAGCTAGCAATCATATCCTCAGTAATCAGACCCTCACTGGTTAAATAATGATCCGCCTTAACATCTGAGAGTAATTCATCCACTTTATCAGGAAGTGCGGTGACAGACTCTCCTCCGCCCTTTATAGACAACGCCACCATTATCGTCTTGCCATCCTTGGCAATCAACGTATCCTTAAGTTCACTTTGTGAAAAAGGATCGGTGATGGAATCGATCCGCAGCGTCTCCTTATTCGCAGCCAACTTCTCAACGCCCTGCTGGATACTAGCTGTTTCATCGGCTCCGATTCCCTCTGGATTATTGAATACAAGAGCTACCTGATGCAGTGTCTCTCCGCCCTTGTCATTCGCCGCTTCCTTTAAGATCTCTGCCGCTCTAGATGAGGAATAGCCATCAGGTACAGTAACCTGCCCCTTCTCACGTACAAGATCAGAGAACGAAGGGGCCGTCATGACCAAAACTACGGCCACAGCGAGCCAGATTGCGATAACCGCCCATCTTGCTTTTAGAATCGTCTTCATGGATTCTTCCCTCCATCATCATTCTGAATTAAATTCGCCAGCTTCTCGAACATCATGACGAACATTTCAATATCCTTCTCTTCAAAATGAAACAAATACGGGGAAATCACTTCATGTACCTGCGTCTCCGCTGCTTCAAAAACTTTTTTTCCATGCTCAGACATCGACAAATACACCTGGCGGCGATCATTCTCGTCACGAGTTCGCTCGATTATACCCGCTTGCACCAATCTGTTAATGATTGCAGTAATGGAGCTTTTACCCACGCAAAAAGATTCAGCAAGATATGTAGACGTACATTGTTCCTGAGCATTAATCAACCGAAGAATTTGATACTGATCATTCGTTGTCTCCGCAGCAATACTATCTTTAATTCTTGCTGCTACTTGTCTGGTCACAATCAAATAAGCATCCATGTAGCGATTGATCCAATGTTGCACTTCGTTATCCAAAGCTTCCTACCTCCAAAATATAGTTCAACTGTCGAACAGTTTCATTGTCAAACTATAATACCTGCTTTTATAAAAGTCAATTGGCTTTTTTTCGGGCATTTAAAGGCGAAATGCACAAAAAAACAGGCCGAGATTTCTCTCGACCTGCCATTTTATGACCTCCAAAGACTTTTTAGTCCTCATCCTCGGTCTCTTCAACTTCGTATACACATCTTAACATTTCAATTCCGGCTTCATTCTCTCCTAAGCTGTACACCATGAACCCTAGACTGCGATAAAAATCTGCGGCGATTTCATCCTCAGTCTCAGCTACCAGATAACGCGGCTGACGAGTAGCGAGCAGCTCCAGAATCATCCCCCGTGCATAACCTTTCCCTCTATTCTCTGGCAAGACGGCAATATGCCGAATGTCCAAAGAACCGTCTTCGGTTTCTTCGAAGCCTACAAGACCAAGCAGGAGTTCTTCTTCTTCCCAGCCATATAACTTCAGCCCGGCTTGTTCGTTGTACTCAGACGAAGTCTGCTCCAAAGCGTTGGGGTCATCAATGACCGCATACGTCAACAGCTCGTTCACCTCAGGCGAACCAATAAGGGATTTAAGATCTACCAACATTGTTCACATTCCTCCTTCTCTGTTGCTTCTGTACCCGATTCGAAACATACCGTAACCTGTCCATATCCCTAACATGTTTAACAATAAATCATCAATATCAAAGCTTCCCACATGCAGCAGCATTTGCAGAGACTCCAAAAGCAGGATGCAAGGAACAGCATATAAAGAGATTCTTATCCAAGAAATTGGCCGTGTCTTTGCAAGTGGAATTAGTATACCAAATGGAATAAACACAACAACATTTCCAAGCAGATTCACAAACCGGCTGATCAGCGATAACCCGTTATTCATGTCGAAATAAAGTGACACCGTACGTAATGGGATCAAATTGTACTGAAGCGGGCCACCTGTATGAATCTCACGCCCAAAACCGATGAACATCCAATAGATAACAGTAGCACTATACAGAGTCAGCCCTATCCGTGTCAATGCTCTCAGCTTCCGTAAACTGCTAGATTCTCTAGATCTACGAACGATCAATTGCCCGGTTTAACTTCTATAATTTCAATGCTTCCATCTTTTTTACCCACAATAGCCATAGCTGCAATTTCGATAAATAGGCCGTGTTCTACAACTCCCGGAATACTTTGGATGGCCAGTGCCAGCTTCGGTGCGGACTCAATCGCTTCGAACCGGCAGTCTGCGATGTAATTGCCGTTATCTGTCTTGTACAGCTCTTCTCCACTACGACGCAATTCAGGATTGCAACCCAGCTTGGCAAGTTCAGCCACAGTCCATTCCCATGCAAAAGGAACAATTTCTACAGGCAGCGGGAATTTGCCGAGTGTATTTACCACTTTACTCTCATCGGCGATAACGATCATACGAGTACTGTTACTCGCAACAATCTTCTCCCGAAGCAGCGCGCCGCCGCCGCCTTTAATAAGCTGTAGACTACTATCCAGCTCGTCCGCTCCGTCAATGGTCAGGTCCAGACTATCAATATCTCCAAAAGCTACGATTGGAATCCCAAGTTCACGCGCCTGTTCTTCGGAAGCACGGGAGGTTGCTACAGCGGTAATCTTTAGACCTTCACTGACGCGCTCACCAAGCTTGTTGATCGCCCAATAGGCAGTAGATCCAGTGCCAAGGCCGATCTTCATGCCATCTTTTACAAATTCCACTGCTTTTTCCGCGGCTAATTGTTTAACATTGATACTCATTTTATTACCCCCATGTTATCCGTTATAATGATCTATGATGATGTTGAAATCACCTATTGTTCAGGAGGATTCCGGATGAGAACCGAAAACCAAATTCAATCTAAAATCAACGAATTGACACTGCAGCGCAGATCTCTGGAATCAAGATTAGCTTCATTAACAGAAGACAGTCCACAGCAAGATAACCTACAAACTCAGCTCACTAGAGTAGAAGATATGATCATGATGCTGGAATGGGTGCTTAATGCACCCGTAGGGAGATATCATGCCTAAGTGCTGACTGGCATCCATTATTTTACCAATCAATGTGCCGCGGTAGCTGTGTTTAACATAAAACGCGATTGCTTCCGGCTGTTTGATTCTTTTTTATATCCAAATTTGTATTATGCTTTGCGCAGAGCAAAAAATCAATATCTTTCAACCTACTCTATGTATATTGTAAATTCACTGCATCCTCTAGATTGAGAACCATCTCTTTTTCTGTGTGATTAGCCGTCCTGTGTAAGTAGGCTTTATGCTCAGAATACGCATTCAAAGGCATTGGCCTACTAATCTTGTCAAGCATATTACGCTCAACATCGGCCAGTAAGTAATCACCTTTACCCGCAGCAACTCTGCACAGAATAATCATAGCTACAGGCTTGTTCCCAACAACCGCTCCATTCGACCGCGCAAATACAGTGTATTGAAATAACGGAATGGCCTCAGGTTCTTCAACACCAGCTGCACTAGATTGGTCAAAGATAGAATACATAAGGGAAGGATCACTTGATGCAGTACCGAGTTTCTTCTGATTAGACACCAACTTGCTGTTCTGGTAGGCAAGGAATCCCGCTGCTGCCAGCACAAGCACAAGTAAAATAAGCAATATCGCATACATCATCCCATCCCCACCCCCCACTCCAAAATAACAATTCCGGTTATATATTATCATGGAGGGAGGCCTAAGCCAATCTTATATTATCTGAAATTCAGCGCATACAGGTAATACTGGTTCTATAAAGTTATTTTGAAATATTCAAAATAACAGTTGAAACTTTGATTTGCATGTCTCATAATGTAAATATGAATGTTGCTTGTCAATCCATATGGAAATCAAGGGAGGAAATTTAAAATGAAGTTTTTCTTGGATACCGGAAACATTGAAGAAATCAAACGTATTACTCGCCTGGGACTAGTGGATGGCGTAACGACTAACCCTTCGCTGATCGCTAAAGAAGGAAGATTGTTCAAGGATGTTATCAAAGAAATCGTTGCAATCGTTCCAGGACCTGTAAGCGCAGAAGTAATCGGACTTACAGCAGAAGAAATGCTTAAAGAAGCATACGAAATTGCTGAATGGGCTCCAAACGTTGTAATTAAACTCCCTATGACTGAAGATGGCTTGGAAGCTTGTTATGAGCTTACTAAAAAAGGCATCAAAACTAACGTTACACTAGTATTCTCCGCGGCTCAAGGGTTGATGGCTGCTAAAGCAGGCGCAACTTATATCTCTCCTTTCGTAGGTCGTCTGGATGATATCGGTGTTGATGGAATGAAGCTGATCAAGGATCTGAAGACTATCCTGACTAACTACAACTTGAAATCCGAGATCATTGCAGCAAGTATCCGCAACATTGCACATGTTGAGCAAGCAGCTATTGCTGGTGCTCACATCGCTACAATCCCAGGCTCACTTCTGCCAACCCTCTGGAAGCACCCGCTGACAGATAACGGTATTGAACGTTTCTTGAAGGATTGGGAATCCGTTCCACAAGCCTAAGAATATCTTTTATTCTTTTATCAAGAGGGCTATCCCACAAGCTGCGGCAACGCAGCTTAGGGATAGCCCTTTTTTCCATCCAGAGACATTGCAGAGGTTTGGCGAACACGTTTCGGCCAGATCGGAGGAATTATCTTCTCTGTATCTTTAACGCCTGGTTCTCCCTTTTCCCCCTTACTCGGAGTTACCGCAAATAAGGTCAGCAATCCACCAATTGCCCCTACTGTAGCCATCAACGCGAACAATACCCAATGCCCACTGCTTAACAGCAGCGATACCACCGGCGGTCCCAACGCTACCCCTATAAACCTCATACTACTATAAAGAGCGGTTATCGTGCCGCTGTTCTCCTTCTCAATCCCCTCCGTGATTAAAGCGTCCATACAAGGAAGTACAATCCCGATTCCAACACAGCCTAAACCCATAAATCCTACTAAAAAATAAATGCCTTTGTTGAATCCCGCACAAATCATGGCCGCAGTCAGTAACACCATTCCTCCAAAGCCCAGCCATTTCATTAGCGTTTTATTCTGACCAATGATCTTTCCTGTGCCATAGGAGGACAGACATAAGAGGGCAAGCGGTATCGCCAGCACAAACCCCTTCGTCGCCCCGTGCATTTTATATTTAGTTTCCAGCATTTCTGATAAATAGAATTGAACACCAAAGGTCACAAACATACAAATGCCGCCTATGGCAAAAATAGCATACAGCCAACGCCCTTTTTTACGTAAAACACTCACAATTCCAGCTAAAAACGCTCGGATTTCCTGTTTCTCAGGTTCATCCTTCGCTTCGGGCTTTCGGACGAGAAATAAAACTAAAAAAAATGAAATTAGACATAGAATGGGAATTGCAATAAAAGGAGCAAACCAGAGCCATATCCCAAGATAGGCACCAAGAATTGGACTGAGAACTTTACCAAACGTATTGGAGGTCTCAATGATTCCCAGACTTTTGCTCACATCCTCTTCTTCCTTGAACAAATCGCCTACAAAGGGTATTACAATTGGAAAAGCACCCGCTGCACCAATTCCTTGCAACAGACGCCCCGCTAAGATCACCCAATAAGCGCTAACCCCCTTCATAAACCAAGCAGCTACCACGCAGACGGCACCACCAATTGCGGCAATGATTAAACTAGGAAGAATAACCTTCTTTCGCCCAAAACGGTCTGACAGATAACCTGCAATAGGGATCATTACAATTGCCATCAATCCATACACGGTAATCAGCATACTGACTTGAAAAGCACTAATGCCTAGTTCTTTGGAGATCTGCGGCAGAATAGGCAGCAGCATGGAGTTACCGAGGGTCATTATTAGTGGGATTGATGCTAAGGCAAGCAGATCCCATTTTCTTTCCTTCATGAACTGACCACCTTTGTCATTGTGTACAACATTCTTTATTGTGGTTTGTTCGCCCTTCTTTATTCATGAAAACAAAAAAACCGTCCCTCCGCTGCTGCGAAAAGGACGATCTTAAAATGAAGAGATCTATGGTTACAGCGATCCGGCGCTTAAAGATGCCACATTAGCGGACGGAATAAAATGACTAGGTTCACCCAGGCTAAAAATATGCAGTAAGTGCATAGCCCGAGTGCAAGCCGTATAAAACAATTTGCGTTCACTTTCTCTGCCATATTGTTCAGCCGAGCCATCAAAGATGACGACCGCATCAAACTCCACACCTTTTGCTAAATAAGCAGGCAGAACCAGTGTCCCCTTCTGAAAATTCGGCGTTTCCTTTGTAACAAGTCTTACCGGCAGGCTACGATTCAGTTCAGCATGAACCCTTGCGCTTTCCTCCGCTGTTTTGCAGATGACAGCTACATAATGATATCCCTCAGAATGCAGCTTCCGGATATCCTGTTCTACAGCATTCAGAAGCTCCTTCTCGCTGGATACCACACTTAGCTGGGGTTCTTCTCCCCGCCGATTAAACGGTACGATCCGTTCTCCTCCAGGGATCATTGACCGCGTAAACTCCACGATCTCATAAGTTGAACGGTAGCTTTGGGTTAACGAAATCACTTCTGTGTTTTCTTCACCATATATACTTACGAGACTAGACAAATCCCCCAGTACCTCACCTTGTGCATAAATGGCCTGGTTCAGGTCGCCTAATACGGTCATTTTTGCTCTTGGAAATAAACGGCGCATGAACTCTAATTGAAATGGAGAGTAGTCTTGTACTTCATCTACAATCACATGGCGGATCAGTGTGTTGGTCCGGAAGCCTTGGCTTAACTCCTTCAGATAAAGGAATGGCGTAGCGTCTTCATAAGCAAGCTCGTTCACTCCAATAGATTCCAATGTCTGCTCACAGATATCATCCCACACCTCTGGTAAAGGATAATCACCATTGAGGCGCTCCATAAGTTCGCGATCTGTAAATAACGTGCTGTACAAGCCCTTAACGTCCACAAATCGACCCCGTTTAGTCCAACCACGCAGTGGTTTGAGCCGCTGGCTGACTACATAACGAGATAACACTTCTTTTTCGGTATCAAAATCGTCAAAGCTATCCTGCGAAGCTTTCTTCTTCCGGCGCAACATCTGATACGCACGGTGATAATCGCTGGAATCCAGCAGCTCGATCTGATCTTCAACCCACTGTGCATTTCTTTCCTCATGGGTAAAATCTGCGATCTTCTTAAGCAGCCAGCGGATCATCAAATCCACACGATTCGCAAGCTTTATGGCAGGATCGTACGCGTAGAATTGGCGTTCCATTTCTTCTTTACTGACCACTGCTTTCCCTTGAAACATTAAAGGTTTAAAAAGCATGCCCTCCTGTTCCAGCAACGTAGCATATCGCCGAATCACATCTAGGAAAGGTACAGACGATTTATAGGCAATGCCTTCTCTGCGTATAGCCACCTCAGGACCATCAGGAGCATTTAGTAGACTTTCGGTCTGACTAAAGACATCTTCGAGCTGGAATTCATGGCCAAGACGATGTTCCAAATACATTTGAAACGTTGTTTGCTGCATATTTTCTTCGCCTAGCTCCGGGAGCACTGTAGATACATAGCTGTTAAACAGCGGATTCGGTGAGAACAGCAGCATTTGATCTGCTGATAATACTTCACGGTATTTATATAGAAGATAAGCTACCCGCTGCAATGCAGCAGACGTTTTCCCGCTTCCCGCTGCTCCTTGCACAACTAGCATCCTGCTTTTGTCGTTGCGGATAATCGCATTTTGCTCTTTCTGAATTGTAGCAACAATACTTTTCATCCGATCGTCAGCGCTATGACTTAGCACCTGCTGCAGCAGCTCATCCCCGATCGTAACCCCAGTGTCAAACATAACTTCAATTACACCGTCAGCAATAACAAACTGGCGTTTAAGGTTCATTGTTCCGGAGACTAATCCTCCAGGTGTTTCATAAGCAGCGGGACCAGGGGCTCCGTCATAATACAGACTGGAAATAGGCGCGCGCCAGTCATAAATCAAAAAGGTACCATCATCCTCCATCAATGATCCAATTCCTAGATAAATCTTTTCCAGCCCGCCAGTTGGTTCCTCGGTGAAATCAATTCGGCCAAAGTAAGGAGAGACAACCAGCTTTTTATATTTTTTCAGCGCTTTGCTTGATTGCAAATGATGACGTTCCCGTTCATTTAGGATTTGGGACTGTTGGCGAAGACTTGTTGAGGTTTCTCCCAAATCATCCGGGCTACTGAAGTTTACGGTTACCTCTTCCCAGAAGTCTTTCCGCATATCCACTACATCACTGCGATGAAGTCCAAGCTCCTCTGATAAATGGCGAATATGGGCTGACAGAAGTTTGGTTACTCCGTCAACCCGTTGCTGTTCCTCTTTCCACTGACTTTCATTGTTATCCACTACATTTCATCCCCTTTTGGAAGGTTGACATTCCATTTGAATCGTGATATGATAAATTTGCATATTTATGTTTTTAAATGCATGTTTATTCGATATCTTCTCATTTTAGCAATTACAAGTTGAGATTTCAAGTATTCTCTTAAATAGATGATCCGGTCCCTAAGGAACCGGATTTTTTTACTGTTACAAAGCTTATATGTTGCTCTTCACAAGGTTATGTTTAGGCTTCGTGCACAGATTCTTTCTCCTCTGCTATACGATTCATCTGATCGGCCACTTTATCTAAGCGCTCCAATTGATATCCGTAATCATAAATCGCCGCTGCCACAACATATAAACGCAGCTGACCTATTTTCTCTGCATTATACCCCAAAATCGCGGTATTCAGAAAATCATCATTGTCTTCTCCCAAGGGTTCGGAATCATTGGCATTGGGCTTTAATTTGTCTTCAAACTTAAGTAAGATGTGCTGATGATATTTGATTAAATGTTCCAAATGATTATCAAATAGAGCATCTGTATGTTCGGTCCGATCCGCCTGGAAATAATGCCGATCTACAGCCTCGAGAACATCGTAACCTTTTTGCAAAGAAGCTAACAGGTTCTTATACACAACCATTTGTCTAGTCTGGCTATACTTGGCCCGTTTTAACTGCTTCTGCTCCTCCTCAAACAATGCATACTTATCCGCCAACGATTTTATGGATGAATGTAAGGCATTTTTTTCATCACGAAATACACTTTCCTTCATCTCATGAGAAACCGCTGTTCTCAGCAATAAAGAGAGGCTTGAAAAAACATTCTCAATTTGCTTAATGTATTGCTTACGAGGTTTTGGAGGAACGACAATAATATTGATTAGAAATGCAGAAACAATACCTGTCAAAGTTAATAAAAAGCGATTAAGTGCGAATTGCCATTCACCCGAAGCCTCCATCACTGTTATTACAGTAACTAACGTAAGACTTATCGTATCCGCCCGGTTGATTTTCATACTGATCATAATGACTAGAATACAGACCAAACCGACTGCTATTGGGCTATTGGATAACAGCATCCCTCCGAGTAAAGCCAGAACGGCCCCCATTGTACTAGTCGTGAGCTGGTCAAGAAAATAACGCCAAGAGCGATAAATAGAGGGCTGCATAGCGAAAATCGCTGCAATCCCTGCACCCACGGCAGAAGGAAATTGAAGCATTACAGCTAAATATAGGGCTAGCGTAACGGCCAAACCTGTTTTAAATATGCGAGCTCCTAAAGCCAAACCTATCCCTCCTAAAAATTAGCCCACGCTACAATATGAACATCAGCGAACCCTCGTACTTCTAATTACCCCAGCCTGGAGATGATGAATTTTAAGAACATTTAAGCTCTCACTCATGTTTCTTTCAGCTTTAAGGGAATACTAATCCGAGTAGTGCCTATCACATAACATACGAGGTGAGTGAATGAATAACCATATCAAAAGATTAATGACTTTCACAACCGTTATTTTTCTCAGCCTGTCTCCAGCTCTTGCGCCAATTGGAAGTGCTTCTGCTGAGAAAGTAACCCCCACAGCCACCGCACCTGGTGCCCACCCTTCAGAGAAAGGTCACGGTCACCATCCAGGAAAAGACGGAAAGGTTAGGGCTGGTGGACATTTCATTATTTTTGAAACGGCTAAACTGCTGGAAATGGATCGTACAGAGCTAATCAATAGCCTGAAAGCAGGCAAAACGCTCCCGCAGCTTGCTCTTGAGAAAAAAGGCTGGACGGAAGATCAATATATTCAGAAGCTCTGCGAATCGGCAAACCAACGGCTGGATCAAGCCATCACCGAAGGACGTCTGACAAAAGACGAAGCCCAAAAGCTTAAAGCAGGACTTCCTGCGATGCTGAAGCAAAGAATAAGCAAAATGGGACAATTCCAGGATCGCAAAACATCTGAACAACACGTGACGACCCCTTAACCAATCTTCTTCCACATAAAGACGGATATCTTCATGCACTATGAAAGATATCCGTTTTTGTATCTATCCTAATTCGTACGCGAGCTCTTGTAGATTTGAAATAAACAAATGGACAACATCAACCAAGCGCCACTAGCCATATATCCCCCAATAACGTCACTCGGATAATGAACACCCAAATAGATACGACTCCAGCCAATCCCCACGGTCATGAATACAGCGAACATTATTAATAAGACCCGTTCATGCCTCCGCCGCAGATGACGCCACAGTATAAAGGCAATAACGCCGTACAAAGAGAAGGCTGCCATTGAGTGCCCGCTCGGAAAACTATAACCAATCTCTTCGACAATACGATGTAAATTCGGACGTTCTCTGTGAAAACATAACTTCATTATTGTATTCAAGAGCTGTGAGCCTAATCCAACCCATAGGAACAAGATTAATTCAAACCGGTGTTTCAGCAAAAAATAGAGCAGTGCCATGGTAACGATAGATATGCCAATAGCGATCTTAGAGGAACCAATTAGAGATAAACCTTTGGCGAATGAGGTCAACCCCGGTGATTCCGCTGATTGTACCCAATCAATAATATAGTTATCAAAGGTTGATACCTTATTCATACTTACAAGGACAGCTATAACGGCGAAACACGCAGCAAAACCTAAAAAAAAGCGAAAAGCTCTAGACCAGTTCTGATAATAAAGCATAAATACCTCCATGTCTATTCTAGTGACTGTTGATCTCATTTCCAGTGAGGGACTAACCCATGTTATAATTATTGAGAGAAAAAAATTCACAGAAGATGGAGTGCTGCCAAAGTGGAGAGTTTAAAATTGCAAGAACGATTGTTGAACCAGTTCATTTCCACAAAGGTGCCTGTGACGATTTTTACGACGAATGGTGTGAAAATGCAAGGGCTCGTAACCTCGTACGATGCTTTCACAATCACTTTACAAGGTCAAGGTGATGGCAGGCAAAATGTGCTATTCAAATCTGCAGTATCCACTATTGTACCTCTTAAGCCCGTTTCGCTCAAATAGTCTTCTCCCTCATTCACCTCATCAACCAGATAATCACAGGCTTTTATTTTCAAAAAAAGGGAACACCGGACTTTATATCCGGTGTTCCCTTTAGCATTTCCCAAGATCACTTATTCACTCTTCAAGCGGAGTAACTTTATGCAGGAACAATTACGGGCTTCACACATACCGGTTTGGATACTTCAGCTGTATTTCCAGTAAATTCGAGTCGGCCACTAGCCGCTTCTATCGAAAATACAACCAGGTTATTCGCATCACGATTCGCTACTATAAGATAAGCTCCATCTGGTGTCAATGCGAAGTGACGTGGATGTCCTCCACGAGTAGATACATATTCAAGATGTGTAAGCTTAGCAGAAGCATTATCCACCGCATACACGGCAATATTATCAGCCCCACGGTTTGAAGCGTACAGATATTTCCCATCCTTGGAAATAGCGATTTCAGCGCATGTATTCTCTTCGTCAAAATCATCAGGCAGTGTCGGCACTGTATCTACAGTGTGCAGAGTGCCTGCGGCACTGTCATATGTAAACGATGTAATGGTGGAATCCACCTCGTTAATTACATAAGCAGACTTTCCGTCTGGATGGAAAGTGAAGTGGCGTGGTCCCGCTCCTGGATGCAACGCCGTATCACCATGTACCTCTAGTTTGTTGGTTTCTCTATTGATTCTATAGGCCCGAATTAAATCAAGCCCAAGATCAGATACAAACACATACTGCCCGTCCGGACTGAAAATAGCGGAATGGGGATGAGGGCGGTCCTGCCGTTCAGGATGTTGGCCATGACCTGAATGTACGGCCACATCAACTAATTGATCTGCAGCTTTATCTTCATTTAATTTGATCAAGCCAACACTTCCACCATGATAACTACATACAACCACGTATTCATCATTCAAATCTCTATTGATATGGCAGGTGGTTGTTTGACGATTGCCAGAGGCAGGCATGGAGGGAATGCGTTTCAGTTCACTCAATTTCCCGTCCTTTAGATCAATAGCAAAGGAAATAACCTCGCCTTCTTTTCCACCCTCACCATTCGGTTTTTCTCCTATAGCGTATAGACGTTTCTCTGCGGCATCTACATTAACAAAGGTAGGATTAGTTAAGCCCTGCACCGAATCCAGCAGCTTTAGCGTACCACCTGCAGCTCCATCGAATTCAAATACCTGCACTCCGCTTTCTGCGGCACTTGCATAAGAACCTGTAAACAGCAATAACTTATTCTGCTCATTCATCTCTATATTCCTCCTCAAAGTATTGCTACTTCACACTCATTAGATGTGATCATCTATATAATCTACAATTTTTAAACGTTAATTACAAACGATAAAGTTAGAAATGTACGAAACAATTCAAAAATGGGTCTTTCCAACGATTAACTGTTGTGATATAATGAAAGCGCTAACATTAGTCTTTTATTCCGTATAAAGGGGGAACATGAATGAGTAGCATCCTGCTGGAAGCCAGAAATGTGTACGAGGACTTCGAGGTGGAGACAGACATTCTGTTCTTTAAGGTCGGGGACCATGATTTGGTCATTTTTCACGGCAGAAACTATAACATAAAAAAGAGAATGACTGCCGAGCAATTAAATCGATTGTTGTCCAATTCAAGTTATTATCATGTGTACGGTGGCTGTTATGTCAACCTGAACAAGATCAGCTCTATCGCAGATGACTGCATTTATTTCGGTGAAATGGGCCTGTATGCTAAAAACGTACGTGTCCCAAGACGAAAACAAGAAAGCATTCGTCATCTTCTGAAAGGACTGAAGTAGACATCTTATTCCCATTAGCCGGAAGGGCATGTTACTGATGCCATTTCCGGCTTTTTGCTTTTTATTAATAGAAACTTAAAAAGATCCTGCCTTTTTTTATACTTTCTTAAGGTTTAGGATTAGGATTTCTGTTAAAGTTGTAAATAGACAAGCAACACCTATATTGAAGGGAGTCATTACTAATAATGGACAAAAAAGATCTGAATGGAAATGAGAACTTAGAAAACAACGGAACCACGGAAGAAGATTTGAACACTTCCGAGATTATCAATGAAGAGGTTGAAGTAGCGCAAGCAGCTGCTGAGGAACCTGTGAATACAACAAAAGCAGACAGTATTCCAGTAATGAACAAAGTCGGTGCGAACAACGCTACGCCACCTACACCTCCGACTGCTCCTAGAAGCAATAAAGCTTGGATGATTGCCTCTATCGTATTAGCTGCAGCACTAATCATTGTTCTGGTCGTCCAAAAAGACGACAGCAAAAAAGCTGTTGCAACAGTAAACGGAACAAAAATTACAAAAGAACAACTTTATGATAAATTGATCGAAGCAGGCGGAGAAAGCACGCTGCAATCTATGATTACTACTGAGCTTGTTGATCAAGAGGCTAAAAAAGCCAACGTAACTGTTACAGATGAAGACATCAACACTGAACTTGAAGATCTTAAAGCACAATTCGGCGGAGAGGCTGCCTTTAATGCTGCTTTGTCCCAAAGCTCAATGACTGTAGACGACTTGAAAAAGCAAATGCCGCTGCAAGTAAAGCTGCGTAAAATCCTTGAGCCACAAGTCACTGTAACGGATGATGAAATCAAAGAATACTATGACACAAATAAAGCTACTTTCAGTGAAGAAGAACAAGTTCGCGCTTCCCACATTCTCGTTGAGACTAAAGAAGAAGCAGATGCAATTCTGAAACAACTGAAAGAAGGCGCAGATTTCGCTACTCTTGCCAAGGAAAAATCCTCTGATACGGGTTCCAAGGATAATGGCGGAGATCTAGACTTCTTCAAACGTGGCGATATGGTAGCTGAATTCTCTGATGTAGCCTTTAAGCTAAAAGTTGGTGAAACCAGTGATGCTGTGAAATCCGATTATGGTTATCACATCATTAAAGTAACCGACCATAAAGATGCTAAAGACTATACACTGGAAGAAAAGAAAGATGAAATTCGTAAAACTCTAGTTTCGCAAAAGGTTTCCACTCTGTCCTCCACTTGGTTGTCAGAAACAACTGAAAAAGCAAAAATTACGAACACACTTACTGACGCTAAAGAAGATGCAGCTGCAACAGCTGAGCCAACTGCAAGCGCAGCAGCAGGAAATGAATCTACTAAATAATTGTGCCCGTCAAAAAGCAGGACAAGCGTTAATAAACGCTGTCCTGCTTTTTTTATTTCTATGCTCAGGCCTTTGATTAAGCATTAATGGCCTTTTTTACGGATTTGTTTATCGTGGTTCTCCCCCCACTCTTTCGCCTGCGCTGTGGCAATTGAAATCGCCCGCCCCTCCTCATAACCATCTTCGAGGAGCGCATTCGCAATATCGATTGCCTTATTGCGAACAGGTGCTGTGAAGTTCTTTAATGATTCTGGATAATCCTCTTTGTTCCATGGCATACAAAAAACCTCCTTAACCAGTCTATATACATACTTAGCCTGGTTAAGGAGGTTTCAAACGCTTATCTCACTTATTTAAAGACTTTCACACGATCTTCAACCGGTTGGAATTGTTTCTCACCAGCAGGAGTAACGGTTTTACCAAATGGCAATTGAGCAATCAATTTCCATTCTTGCGGGATGCCCCATGCTTCTTTTACTTCATCATCAATCAGTGGATTATAATGCTGCAAGGATGCACCTACACCTGCTTCAGAAAGTGCTGTCCATACTACAAATTGCAGAATACCAGAGGATTGGTTAGCCCAAATTGGGAAGTTCTCAGCATATAGAGCGAAGTTCTCTTGCAGGCTCTTCACTACCGTTTGATCTTCGAAGAATAGTACGGAACCGTAACCTGCTTTGAAAGACGCTAATTTTTGCGCTGTTCCTTCAAATTGTTCGGCAGGAACGATTTTACGCAATGTTTCTGTAGTGATATCCCATAGCTTATCATGTTGTTCACCAAGAAGAACAACGGCTCTTGAGCTTTGAGAGTTGAATGAAGTTGGGCTATGTAGCACCGCTTGTTCAACGATTTCTACAATTTGTGCATCCGAAATCGTAGTTTCTTTACTGATGGCATATATGGAACGTCTTCCTTTTACTGCTTCAAAGAAATTGTTAGACATAAAATAACTACCTCCATTAATTTAAGTAACTTACTTTTGTATATCTTAGCACCTTTTTTCTGAAAACACAACAGTTATTCACAACTTATTTTGTCGGATATATTCGTTGCCAACTCTTATTGTCGCATTTATGGGCTTAATTATGCACCTGATCTATTAATCATTAATCAATTCATGCGGGCTAGAAACTGCCCTCTTCCTTTTCCGATATACACTACGAGCTAAAATGCGCTACAATAGTGCAGCAAATGTATAGAAGGAAGGTTATAATCATGAATTTTCTGAGCAAGAAAGCCCTTGTTCGACATAAAAAATCAGTCTTTACCTCTTTGTTGCTGCTCCTTTTCCTGAGCTTGGCTCTAACTAGCTGTAAAGACACAAATTCGTCTAATTTGACCTTTACAGAACTAGATCCGACTGATCTTCACCCCCTCACTTTCTGGGTGGCAACGGATACTCACTTCTTAGATAAGAAGCTTCAGGATGGCGGTACAGCTTTTCAGAAATATGTAACTGGCGGTGATGGAAAAATGCTGCCTTACAGTGATGAAATCCTTGAAACCTTGGTTTATGATACTGAGCAGCAGAAGCCTGATTTTCTCATCCTCAGTGGAGATTTAACAAATAACGGAGAACGCAGCAGCCATCAGGAGCTAACCCAAAAACTAAAGCGAATTGAAGCGCAGGGAACCTCTGTTTATGTCATTCCAGGCAACCATGATTTATTTAATCCTTGGGCCAGATCCTTCAGCGGGGATAAGCAGCTCGTTACGGATTCTATTACAGACAAAGACTTTACCAAGATGTATGAGAATTTCGGCTACAAAGAGGCTGTATCACGTGATAAAGAATCGCTAAGTTACATCGTTAAAGCAGCTCCAAATTTATGGCTCCTTATGATTGACAGCAGCCAATATCATAACAATCAGAAATACGGTTTCCCCCAAACGGACGGACGCCTGACCGCCTCTACCCTATCATGGATAGATAATTCAGTTAAACTGGCAGCCAAGGAGCATGCTTCTGTCCTCACGGTTATGCACCACAACCTACTAAGCCACACCTCTATGTCTGTTTCAGGCTTTAAGCTTAACAACAGTCAGGAAACAATAAAGTTACTTCGTGAAAATGAACTTAATTTAGTCTTGTCAGGCCATATCCATATGCAGGACATCCGGGTAGACCCGGCAACTTCTTCGGAAGAAATGCCAATTTATGATATCGCAACAAGTGCAATGGCTGTTTATCCACATCAATATGGAGCGATGACCTTCGATCCTCTGAGCAGAACCGTTAATTATGAAGCAATGCCCATAAATGTAGAAGGATGGGCTAAAGCTAATGGCATTACAGATCAGAATCTTTTAAACTTTAAGACCTATGCTGAGGATATTTTTGCTACAAACTCTTATAACAAAGCTATGGATGGTCTAAAGGAGAGTTCCTTTACGCAGTCTGAAAAGGCATCGATGGCTGAGGTAATGGCCAAGCTAAATGTAAGATACTTCGCGGGGACAGCCGGCAGCTCCTCAGAAGATATTAAAGCGATGCCAGGTTACAAGCTTTGGGAAGGCCTACAAGAAGGTTTCTTAGGTGGATACATCCAAAGTATGACAGAGAATAAAGAGCTTAGTAATATAGCTTTAGAGGTGGTATTAACGAAGCAATAACTGGTTTATGTATTTCATATAAAAAACCCAGCCTCCACTCGCATTTATGCGTCAGATGGAAGCTGGGTTTATTGTGTTAATTGATCGTTAAGATGCAACTAGTTCCGTACAATAGTAATCCAACCATCTTCATCTACCGACACAGTAGCATGAAGCGCTTCAGCAAGCAGACGCAAGGATACATATGCATCGCCATACTCGTCAACAAATACAGGTTGGGCAAGCTTTACAGCCGTGCCGTTAATCAAGGCTTCGGAAGAACCGATTTTGAACACCAGTTTATCTCCGTACACACCATCAGTAACGTTAATTGCACGATTGACAGTATCCCATTCTACAGTAGCATCTAAATCTTCTGCCAAATAACGCAGTGGGATATAAGTAGTGTTCTTGTCTACAATCGGGTAATAATATTCGTCATCAGGTTCGATAACAATGGTTCTCTTCGTAATGCCCAGATCATCCTTCAATATACGATATACATCAGAATCTGGGGCAAAGTTTCTCAAAGTCTCTCCAGGTGTAAGCCCGGAAGAAATATCAAGTGCACCTTCAGTGCTGATTGGATCAGCAGTTACAGCACCGCCAATGTTCCAAACCTGACTGGAAGCTTTAAGCGAGAGACTCTTCAGTGGGAAATCCTCGGTACCCGGAAGCGCCACTTTCAGATCAACATTCTGTTTACGCACATGCAGAGCACTATCAACGAAAATATCAACAGATAACTTCGTATCCTTACTCAACACAGTCTTAATCTCAGGAGTTGATTTGTAAAGACTGTCCACTTGATTGTCATATACTAGCAGCAATGCATCAACAGCCAATTTGGCAGCATCATGCAATACAGTTACGACAGCTTCTTTATCATCCAGTGGAATATCTCCGAATCCAAGATTGAAAATATCGCCAGAACCGTCTTCATCCATAGCTTTGATCACAGGGTACAGATAGTCGTAAAGACCACCTACCAATTCAGTAAAACCTTCTGTGTCTTTGGAGACAGACTTCAGGAAGCCTTTTAACAGTGCAGGAAGCTCATCACCAGTCACTTCTGCATGCAGCTTCGTCATGTTCAACTGCTCGCCATACACAGCATCACTAACCGGTGTAATGTTGATTACGCCAGGATTAGGAAGATTCTTAACAACGAATTTCGTCAACAGCTTACTGACATCTTCAGCTTTTGCCGTATCCAAGCCTACTTCACCTAAGATTTCATCGTATCCTTGTACAGGGAAGTAGAACGGTTGTTTTGCTCCTTCAACTGTAAAAGCAAGTGTTTGTTTGTCCATAAACAAGGTGAATGGAATATCCAATTGTTTATAACCAACAGTTCCTTGGGCCGATAAACTCCCATTATCTTGTAACTTAGCTTTACTAATATTCAAGGAAAAAGAATTAATAAGATCAACCATTTCCTTATCTTCCGCGCTAATTCCCTCTATGGGCTCAGCATTCATGGAAAAAGTCATACTGGATTCTGATGATTTAACATCAACATCCCCAATCAACGCCTTATTAACATCGAACCCCCCTACCGACTGACAGCCGGCAAGAACTAGCATCAGTGCGACAAAAGGCAAAAACCACTTCATTTTTGCTTTAACTCTACTCATAGCATGTCTCCTTCATCTTATTTTGTGAAATCAATCCATTATCTCAGCTAAGGTAAGTTTTGTAAATCAAAGTTCCTTTTATTGTAAAATGTTTAAATATTCAACAAACTTCGCCATTCGATCTGAGCCCATTCCTTGTAAATTACAGCCTTAACTATTGCCAACATCAGTAAATGTGCAGGATAAAATGACCACCACACCCAGCGCGGAACCCGATGCCGCTCCAAGCGATTCCAAATCAAAGGCGTAAAAGCAATCAGCAAGGTAGGTAAAATACTTAGCATCTGTACAACCCAATAATTATAAAACATATAGAATAGATTCAGTGCCAAATGGGCTCCAACAAGCCAGTACGATTTCGTATAACGAAAAATCAATACTAAGAGCAAACCGTACGCGTTATAATCTATAGGGTAATAATCCATTAACACTATAGCAGCAATTACCACAGGTATACCTAGCCATAGTGAAGGCAGTTTGTCCAAAATAACCAGTACGATTGCCGACAGCAATAACGTAAACACCACGTTCCAGCCACCAGAATTTAGCGCTAAATTATAGGGAATCTGAGCAATAATCGCTATCAAGAGCAACCGTAATAAATATTTAGGTCTGGATGAAGTATGGATATGTCCCTGCACAAGCCCATAACAATAAATCGGAAAAGCTATTCTCCCTACATATCTCCAAGCAAGATTCTCCGGGAAAAAGATATAGCCAATATGGTCGATTAGCATCGTCAGCATGGCAATAATCTGCATTACAATCCTCCTTAAGCATGTTGAAATATAAATTCGCCAAGCCCTTCCTCATTTCCTTTACCAATAAGCAAATGAAGAACGCGGAGAAACGATCATCCGCTTTCTGTGCACCTCCCCCCTTGACTTTATCGAATACTATTGAGTAATATTAACTAGCAACAGAATATGGCAATGATCAAAGACATGATTTCCTACACGAACTGTCCAGAGAGAGAAGTCCAGGCTGCAAGCTTCTCCAGTTACCGGTTGTGAAGTTACCCCTTTGTAGCCGTGACGCTGAATCCGTAGAACTTTGTTTTTCGGTAGTATGCGGCACCGATTTATCCCCGATATCGGATACCAATGAGGTCCTGTCCATGTGACAGGTCGAATTAGGGTGGAACCACGAGCTGAACGCACTCGTCCCTTTCTGGGAGAGATGCGTTTTTTTGCGTTCACAACTAACAATATTTGAGAAACGGAGGCTAAAATCATGAAGATCAAGGTAACACTGCAAGATGGAACAATTAGAGAGGTACTGCAAGGAACAACGATTAAAGAAGCAGCAGGTGCCATAAGTACCAGTCTGAAAAAAAATGCTGTAGCTGGAAAAATTGATGGAAAATCTGTTGATCTAAACCAAGCGATCGAACATGATTGCCGGCTCGATATTGTTACGTTGGATAGCAAAGACGGTCTTGAGGTTTATAGACACAGTACTGCACATATCATGGCGCAGGCCATAAAACGTATATATGGAGATAAAGCTGTCCAGCTAGGCATAGGTCCTGTTATCGAAGACGGCTTCTATTATGACATTGATATTGAGAAACCTCTATCCACTGATGATCTTGCTGCAATCGAACAAGAAATGGCGAAAATCATCCAAGAGAATCACCAGATTGTCCGCCGTGTGGTGAGCCGCGCAGAGGCCATTAAACTTTTTGAAGAGTTGAATGAGCCTTTAAAGCTGGAGCTTATTCATGATCTGCCGGCAGACACAGTATTAACTATTTATGATCAAGGTGAATTCTCCGATCTTTGCCGTGGACCACATCTTCCCTCAACTGGCTTGGTCAAAGCCTTTAAGCTGTTGAATGTAGCGGGTGCCTACTGGCGTGGAGATTCCAATAACAAAATGCTGCAACGTATTTATGGAACTGCCTTTCCTAAAAAAGCGCAGTTAGAGGAACATTTACTGTTTCTTGAAGAAGCTAAAAAACGTGACCACCGTAAGCTCGGCAAAGAACTTGAGTTGTTCATGTTCTCTGAAGAAGCGCCAGGCATGCCCTTCTATCTTCCCAAGGGAATGACAATCCGTACAGAGCTTGAGAACTTTGCCCGGGAATTACAAAGACAGAGAGATTACGATGAAGTTCGTACACCGCTGATGATGAACAATCGGCTTTGGGAGCAGTCGGGGCACTGGGATCACTACAAGGACAATATGTATTTCACAAATGTAGATGAAACAAAATTTGCCCTTAAGCCGATGAACTGCCCTGGGCATATGCTAATTTTCAAAAACAATCTGCATTCCTACCGGGAACTGCCTATCCGTATCTCGGAATTCGGTCAAGTGCATCGCCATGAATATTCTGGAGCACTTAACGGGATGATGAGAGTCCGCACTTTCTGCCAGGATGATGCTCACCTCTTCGTTTTGCCAGAGCAAATCGAGGATGAAATAAGACGGGTAATCTCACTGATTGACCATATTTATCAAGTGTTCGGCTTTGAGTATAAGATTGAATTATCTACTCGGCCGGCAGATTATATGGGGTCTGAAGAGTTATGGGATCAGGCTGAACAATCTTTACAAAATGTATTAGACAATCTCGGGATCGAATATCGTGTGAATGAAGGGGATGGCGCGTTCTATGGACCTAAGATTGATTTCCATATCCTAGATGCGCTAAAACGAAGCTGGCAATGTGGAACAATCCAACTAGATTGGCAAATGCCAGAGAAATTCGATCTTACTTACATCGGGGAAGATAATCTTAAACATCGCCCGGTCGTAATCCATCGCGCTGTGTATGGGTCGATCGATCGTTTTATGGGGATCATTACTGAGCATTTCGCTGGGGCTTTCCCACTGTGGCTCGCACCTGTTCATGCGAAGTTATTGCCAGTCTCTGAGAACTATGTTGACTATGCACTGCAAGTGAAGCATCAAATGGAGAAGGCTGGCATTCGTGTCGAAGTAGATATTCGAAATGAGAAGTTAGGCTACAAAATTCGTGAAGCTCAGCTTGAAAAAGCACCTTACATGCTCGTACTGGGGGAGAACGAAAAAAATTCCGACACTGTCTCTGTAAGAAAACGTGGTGAAGGTGATCTTGGTTCGAAGAGTATCCAAGACATCATTAAACAGATTAATGAAGAGATTATTAGTAAGAGATAAATTTAAGGGGCTGTCTAATCGTAGAAAAACTACGTTTGAGACAGCCCCTTCTTTATAACCTATTCATATTCACATGAACTCTATTTTACGTACAGGCGGCTGCTTTCTTCCCAATATTCGCCTGGTTTCAGGCTGAACAAGCCGATATCATCAGCAGGAAGGTCTACCATTGGCGCATTCACCAAGTTAATTTGTGGCTCAGGGCAGAAGAACTGTTCTGTAGCACCGTTATTCCAGATCATCCATTGTTTGTACGAAGTCCCTACATCGTACACCAAGGTTACTCCAGCTTTGCTATCGGTAAGCTCCATCCGGTTGCGTCCGTTCTGAGGTACAGCCGTGTAGTGATTGTCCATCGATGCAAAATATGGATTCACACCTTCTTCACGAAGCTGAACTTCTCCTGGCTCCAACGCCTGGAATTTGCCTGTTGGCAGCATGCGGTCGTTAAGCTCCCAGCGCTCGCCAATAGTAGCTTTTACGCGGTAATCTTGTGCCGAGCTTCCTGGTGCGAATGGTGCGTTAATGGCAGTGTGGAATGCCAGCAAGCAAGGCATCACGTCATCTCCATCATTGTGTACCAGCACCTGTTGAGATAATCCTCCTTCGCCGAGGGTATAACGCAATTTGATCGTATACTTATGTGGCAAATATTGATAAGAAGGATGATTCTCATCCACCTTGATGAATACGGTTACGAAGCTTTCAGTCTTACCGCTGCCAAATTCTTCGACTTCCCAAGCTGCAGTATGTAAAAATCCGTGTAAATGGTTGCCCGTTGCAACTTCATTTACGGGGAATTGATAAGTTTGACCATTCCATGGAAATTTACCATCCTCATAACGATTTGGAGGAAATAATACAGGAATTCCGTGAATCCCCGGACTTGCCTTGAAGGCTTCCATTTCTTCAGCTCCAGGCTCATGCAGGAAGCGATATCCGTTTTCGGTATCACGGAAACAGATCAGGTTGCCGCCAATGCCTGGCAGAATAGCTGCCTCATAACGACCGGCTTTCAACCAGATAGCTGCTTCTCCTTCATATTGTCCTTCATACGCTGTGATTGACATAATATATTGTTCTCCCTTCCAGTGTCTGATAATTGTCTCCACTTGATAGATTACCACATCTAGTCATGAGGTGACATGCTCTTTTTACAATTGCTCCACTTCTACGCTCATTACATGTTCAATTTTCTTCACATCGTAATAAATTTCTGTTGCGTAATCTCGATCCGGGGCTGAGATCACCATATCGATCATTTGTCTGCCATCTTCCAAATCTTTAATTTTCATTCTTCGAATCGCTCGGGATGGACCTCTAGTACTACGCTGCGAGCTGACCTGAGGCCGCTCGATTTTTTGGATCACTTCTGTAAGCACGAAATTAGCTTCCATAATGATCCTCACTGAAACTTCATGTTTATTCAGTACTTCTGGTCCTAGCGAGCGGATTAAATGAGGAACTAAATTCACAGCAAACATCAGCAGAATAACCGCATATGCTGCTTCAATATAGAATCCCGCACCCACAGCTATACCAATTCCAGAAGCTGTCCAGATGAGTGCTGCCGAAGTAAGGCCCGAAATGGCATCTCCGCCTCTACGCAGAATAACACCCGCACCCAAAAAACCAATCCCGCTGACAATCTGAGCCGCAAGCCTCATTGGGTCCATGTTTGGATGCTCTGGCCCTGCGAACTTGTCAAAGGCATGGATAGACACCACTGTGACAAGACAGCTCGCAATGCTTATGACCATACTGGTCCGTATCCCCAGCGGTTTCTGCTTGATCTGTCGGTCAATCCCGATGAACAGCCCGAACAGCATGGCCACTAGTAACTTCATTAATGATTCCAATTGAAAATCCATATCGCAATCTCCTTTCTCCAGAGATACTCCATTATAACGGAAATTGGAGATAATGATTAGCTTTATTTTACAACAAAAAACGGTATAACCATCCTCAGCGCATATGCTCTTTCGACCCGTGTGGTCCGGCATAGCGACGAGGATGGAATCCGTTATGAGAGGTCAAGATTATGTTGGAAAATTAACCATGCAGAAGCGACTCTGCACCGTCACAATAAATTTCCGTCCCCGTAATATGATCTGAATCTTCCGACGCCAGAAACAGAGCCAGCTTCGCTACTTGATCAGGTCGCCCCGGACCTTCTTCCAGCGGTTGATCTCCCTCAGGAAATTCTACTGGGATTTTCACTTCTTTCAGATCCTCTGATGGAAAAGTGTTGTCATCTATATTGGTCTTTATAGCCCCAGGACAGATCGCATTTACGCGGATTTGAAATTGAGCCAGTTCCAGTGCCGCCATTTTCATAAAAGCAACCTGTCCTGCCTTAGTCGTGCTGTAAGCAGAAAAACCAACATTGGAAAACACACGATTTCCGTTAATGGAGCTGTTGATCAGGATGCTGCCTCCGCTTTCTTTTAGATGCGGTATCGCATATTTTACAGTCGCGAAGGTTCCACGCAGGTTAATATGAATGGTCTGATCCCAAGATTCAATATCCATCGTTTCAATAGGCGTCATCGCCCCATTAATCCCTGCGTTGGCAAAAACAACATCAAGACGACCCCATTTCGCGGCCGCCTTGTTTATCGCCGCTTCCACTTGTGGTGGTTCAGCAACATCACATTCGATAACTAGGGCTTCTCCGCCCTCTTTCTCCACTTGCTGTCTAACCTTTTCAGCGTTCTCCACAGTTCTGTCCAATAATACAACTTTGGCTCCGTTACGTGCGAACTCAAGCACGGTTGCCCGGCCAATTCCTGAGCCGCCTCCGGTTACAACTGCAACCTTACCTACAAGCTTTTTATCTGCCATATCGTGATATCCTCCTTCTTATCATGCAAGTCTTCCAGTTAAGTTCTTTCCTTAACCTTAACCTTGCATACAGAAGTTGAACCGACAGATATTTACTTTTCCTTTAGGATTATTATTCTCCCTGACGAAGATGAATGATGAGATCGTTTAATCCGGCTTCCCGGATCCCTTCCACTATAAGCTCAGCTAGAAGACGAGCCCCTAAAATCTGAAAATGTGTATTATCCTGCACGCCACCTGGATGCGCAATAAATTCTCCTGGATAGCTCCACATGAATAAATCTTTTGAGCCCTCTGAGCCATAAGCTTCAAAGAGCTTGCGGCTCTTCTCGGCTAAATCAATCAGTGAAACCTGCTCGGTATCTGCGAGTTCCCGTATGGCGATTAAATAATCTCCATGCGTGTCTACAATTGCTTCTTCACTATCAAATCTTCGCCGATGTACAGAGCTCACAAGAACCGGATAGGCCCCCGCTTCTCGGGCGACTGTAATCAACCGGAGCAAATGTTCTTTATATGTAGTAAAGGGCTCGGTATGTCTTAAATCATCAGTTTTGGAATCATTATGTCCAAACTGGATGAACAGATAATCTCTGGGTCTGATATCTGCGGCAATGCCCTCCAAATGCCCTTCCTCAATAAAACTCTTGGAACTGCGTCCAGAAAGTGCTCGGTTATCAACAACTATTCCCGCTTTGAAGCAGCGTGGCAGCAGTTGACCCCACCCCGCATAGGGATAACCTTCTTCCCCTTGATCGGTCACCGTGGAATCTCCCGCCAGAAACAAGACTAGCGCTTCATTGTCCATCTGAATATCCAAGGCGTTAATACGCGGTGCCGCACCCGAGAACGATAGCTTTAGCTGCCCATCCTTAATTCTAATTGCAAAGGATTCGCGTAAATATTGGCCCGCAGGCACATTTAGAGTGTCCAATACGAACTTGCCTTCTCCAGCTTTGATAAATGTGCTGGTCTCTGCCAGAGCATCACCCAACAGCAGCGTAACACGGTAGATCCCATTCGGGAGATCCAGAAGAAAAACTGCTTTCTGTGGGATGCAGCAATCACTTCGCAGTATATCTGTTCCCCCTCTGAAACGACCAAAGACGGTGGAATCAGAAGTGAAACCATACCCTATTTCCTTAGAATAAGATGTGTCCGGCCGAATTTTGGTGTAGCCAGGCTCAGCTTCCTTAATCCCAAAATCAAAACGATAGCTATCCAAATTCAGCCGCACCTTTCTTAATTAGAGATTCAAAACATTTATATTCATTTGCTGAAATCAACCTTTCAAACCACTGGTGCTGATTCCTTCTACAATCTGCTTTTGGAAGATAAAGAAGATAATCATGACTGGTGCCAAACTTAGAACAGACATGGCGAACATTGGACCCCAGTTGGATACGGACTCACTGTCCAGGAACATTTTCAGCCCCATCGAAACTGTATATTTAGAAGGTGAGTTCAAGTACAATACCGGTCCAAGCAAGTCTTCCCAACGCCAATAGAAGGAAAAGATTGCCGCAGTAGCCATAGAAGGACGGATAAGCGGAAGTATAATTCTGAAATAAAGTCCAAATTTCCCACAACCATCGATGGTAGCCGCTTCATCAAGTTCAACAGGAATGGTCCGAATAAACTGCAGCATTAGGAAAATGAAAAACGGGACACCGAAGAACTGTGGAACAACGATCGGTTTGATACTGTCGAGCCATTCCAATTTGGCATAGATAATGTATTGAGGGACGAGCACCACATCGGAAGGAAGCATCAGGGTCATCATCATGATTCCGAACCATAAGCCATGGCCTACAAATTTATTGCGGGCAAAACCAAAGGCAACCAGTGAAGATGAAATGACTGCGCCCAGTGTTGCGACAATGACAATTACGAAAGAGTTCTTGATGAAGACACCAAAAGAGTAACCTGCAATACCTTCCCAGCCTTTAGCATAGTTCCCCCATTCCCATGGATCAGGTATAAGGTGTTGAGCTGTAACAAACACAAGCCGGCTCTCTTTAAAAGAACTCATGATCATCCACAGAATCGGATACAGCATAACGATAGCGAGGCCACCTATAAGGATGTGATAAAGCGGCCATTTCAGTTTAATTTTCGCCATGGATTATTTTCCTCCTTCCGACTCGTAGAAGACCCACGATTTGGATGTCTTGAACAAGATTCCGGTCATGATGCCGACAAGCAACAACATCACCCAAGCCATAGCCGAAGCATAACCCATATTATTAAACATAAAAGCCTGACGGAATAAATAGAGAGAATACAACATAGTGCCGTCCATAGGTCCGCCTTCACCTTTAGAGATAATATAAGCAGGAACAAAGGTCATAAATGCGCTGATCGTCTGCATAACGAGGTTAAACAGAATTACAGAACTTAAGAGTGGCATAGTAATCTTAAAGAACTTTCTGAAGAATCCGGCTCCATCTACACTAGCTGCCTCATACATTTCACCAGGAATATTTTTGAGACCTGCCAGAAAGATTAACATGGATGAGCCAAACTGCCACACAGATAAAGTTATCAACATAATAAGCGCAGCGTTCGGATTGCCAAACCAACTTACCGGACCAATCCCGAAAAAGCCAAGCATGCCGTTAATAATTCCAGTATCACTAAAAATATTACGCCACATGATGGAGACCGCCACACTGCCACCTATAATAGAAGGTAAATAATAAGTTGTCCGATAAGCTCCTACCATACGCGATTTCGTATTTAGAATCATAGCCACAAATAATGCGAAGGTTAGACGTAAAGGCACACCGATAAATACGTAAAGCAGGGTTACCTTTAGTGAATGCAAATATTTCGGGTCATTTGAGAACATTTTGATGTAATTATCAAATCCAATCCACTTAGGTGGAGCGAATAAATTGTATTTAGTAAAAGAGAGATACAGCGAAATGATCATTGGGATCAGTGTGAAGCAAAGGAAGCCAATGACGAACGGACTGATGAAGGCATATCCTGTAAGGTTGCTTCGTAACCGCCGGCCGGTCAACTTATTTTTCTTAACAGCCAATGGATTCGAAGGTAGGGGATTCGTTAAGGCCAAGGGTCTCCAACTCCTTTTTATGTGAATAATATGGGAAACGGGATGCCGCCTAGCGAAATGGCATGCCGTTTCCCATGTGAGACGCAGTATAGTTATCTGTTACCCTACGTTTAACGGCTGGAGAGAATAGAGTTCGCTTCTTTTCGGAACTGTGCCGCTGCTGCTGCTGGGTCGATTTTTCCGAAGTTCATTTGTTCAGCAAGGTCTGTAAGCAGGGCTACAACCTCTGGGGATCCTACCGGTGGACTCATAGGTGAAGTAGTAGGCTCCATATCAGCAACAAACTTAAATACTTGCTTACCGGAATCAGTTAATTGTGTAGCTACAGATTCTTTGATTTTGCTTGAAATCGGTACTCCGCGTTCGCCTTTGATCAGGTTGTTAGCTTCCACATCATTAATCCAGAAATCAACGAACTTCGCTGCTTCTTCCTTCACTTTAGAGTTAGAAGTAATTGACCAGTACATACTTGGCTGCATGTAAAGCCCTTTATCCATATCTGGACCAGGCATTTGTGCCAGCTCCATAGGACGATTTACAGCGATTTGCAAAGCAACGTATTGGTTCGACCATTGCCATACACCGATACCTGTCCCTTTAACAATATCCGACTCTTCAATAACCCCTTTATTTTGGCTTAGTTTGTCTTGTGAAGGGACCGCTCCATCTTTAATCAGACCAGACAACATTCCGAAAAAGTCAGTAAACAATGCATCGTCCTCATAACCAAGTGCGGAACCATCATTGTTATAGAGTGCCAGCCCTTTTGTACGCAGATAATAGTTGAAGAATACGTCTGCTGCCATGGAACCATCCATGTACAGTCCAGCCGACTTAGCTTTTGCGGCGATTTCCTTGTATTGATCCCAAGTCCAGTTCTCTGGGATAGAATCAACACCTGCCTTTTTCAGCAATTCTGGATCATATTGAAAACCAAGTACGTTAACCCCTAACGGAATTCCGTATTGCTTCTCACCGATCACTCCAGTACTCAGCACGTTCTCATTCACATCGCCGACTTGAATCTGAGAGTTCAAATAAGGTTTCAAGTCTTCGAGCTGTCCGTTAGATCCATATTGATTGATATAAGAAATATCCATTTGAACGATATCAGGAAGCCTATTTGCAGCGGCTTGCGGAGCAAGCTTTTTCCAGTAATCATCAAAGGATGCATATTCAGGCTCAATGGTTACATTCGGATATTTGGCTTCATACATATCAATAACTTGTTGTGTATAAGAATGTCTTGTATCTCCACCCCACCATGCGATTCGCAGGGTTACTGGTTCTGCTGAGGTCGTAGCCGCAGGTTTCGTTTCCGAAGGAGTATTTGTAGCGGAATCCGTAGCGGCAGCATTGTTATTGTTGTTACCTCCACCGCAACCAGCTAACATCGACGACAGCAATAATGGTACGGCTAGTAAAGCGAATCTCTTTTTCAATTTCATGTCCCCTTTTCCTATGATAGTGTAAAGGCTCTGATCCCTTTAGGTAGCGCTTTCATTGGTTAAATTTTCTCAAATATTCCGTGATTATTGAATACAAAAAACCGTCTTGTTTGTTCAATAATCAGTTCGCTTGAGGGGGTTTCATGAAATCTGTAGGGGTCTGGCCGGTTACTTTTTTAAATACCTGACTGAAATATTGTGCATTTCCACCGAAGCCGAACATTTCAGCCAGCTCAAATACTCTTACATCCCCACTTCTCAAAATATGCTCCGATGCTTTAGCAATCCGGTAATTGGTTACGTAATTCGAGAATTTCTCCCCGGTAATTTTCTTGAATATTTTGCCTAGATAGTCGGGATTCATATATAACATTTCAGCAGCGACCGAGCTAAGCGACAGCTCTGCATTCTTGTAATCCTCTGCGATAATTTTGATCATTTTGTCTACAATAAGTGATTGCCGGGAACTAAAATGTCGGTCATACATCGCTGTTAAGCGAACCGCTGCCTCTTTGACGTATGCTTTTAAACCTCCCAAGGTTCTAATTTCGGCAAGCTCCGCCAAGCCCGATGTGAAGCTATTTCTTTCATCAGGGACTGCTAAACGAATCATAGCGGAATATAACTGTAAAACATAAGAACGCGTCACGTTAATATCTAACCGCTCATCTGCGAGCAAGTTGAATAATCGTTCCAATTCCAGCTCAACCGTATTTTGATCGCCTGCTTTTATAAGTAGACAAATATGCTCTTCATCCAGCTCGATATCATTTCTTCCACTTAGCTCATCACTTGGGATATCACTCCCGGTAATCAAACCGCCCGCCTCCAAATAAAAACGATGGTTCAGGCACTGCAAGGTCTGACGATACAATCTCCGGGAATGAATCATAAGGTCAGCATCACTAATCGCGATTGTCACATCCATTTTATAAAACTTGCAGAATACCTCTCTTACTTCAGCGATACGTTTAAGCAGGGGGCTATTCTGCACCGTATTTCCTTCGTCTTCCAGTAAAATTAATAAATGACCGCCTATCGTCGCACTCAGGAGTGTTTCCTGAAGTACGTCCTGGGCAATATTTTGCAGAGCGAACAATTGCTCATATTCGTAAGAACCTTCTAGTCGGAACAGGAGCAAGCGCACCGTTTTGTCATTAAGTTCAATGCCGAATAGTTCCTGATAATACTCTAGATCCTGACTTCCATAAGTTTTATTAGAGATCCATTCCTTCAAAAATTGTTCTTTCACATGGGGCAATACCTTCTGAAGACGTTGTTTCATACGATTTACGAATTCGCCTCTGCTCTTCTGCTCATCGAGTTCCGCTACCAGCTCAATCAGTGCTTCATGGATCTGATTCTCATTGCACGGCTTTAAAAGATAATGTTTGACCCCGTTCTGCATAGCAATACAAGCATAATCAAAATCCTTATAACCAGTCAGCATAACGAATTTCACGTCTGGAAATCGTTCACTGCATTTTTGCACCAGTCCCAGGCCATCTAGACCAGGCATAGAAATATCCGTGATCACAATTTCAGGGTTAAGCTCCTCAATTTTCACCAAAGCTTCAATCCCGTTCCGTGCCGTGCCTACAAGCTCTGTTCCCGCTCGTCCCCAGTCCACAACCTGCGATATCCCTTCCAGAATCAAGCGTTCATCATCCACCAGCAGCAGTTTATACATTCTCTAGCACTCCTTTTAAGTAAGGTATACGCACATGTATAGTTGTTCCTTGACCCGGCTCACTTTCTATGACTGTGCCCCATTCAGGGCCGAAGACGATTTGAATACGCTCCGCGATGTTAGCTAAGCCGATGCCTTCTCCACGTGTCTTAACTCTCCCCATCTGTAAATCTTTGATAAATTCAGCGCTCATCCCCGGTCCATTATCACTGACTTTGATATCGAGGCCCTGATCTTCTTCACTAACTGTTATAGAAATGGTGCACGGCTCAATATTAGGCTCTAGCGCATAGCGAATAGCATTTTCGATTAAAGGCTGCAAGGTCAGCTTCGGAATTAATGCATCATGCAGATTTTCAGGTACATCCATCCGGAAATCAAGCCTCTCATCAAACCGTGTTTTCTGGATAATGACATAATTTCGCACGATAGTGATCTCTTTTTCAAGTGTAATTAGCGGATCCTTGAGACCAATAGAGCTGCGGAACAAGTAACCGAGCGCTTCTACCATTTCTGAGATTTTGGCTTGTTTGTTCATTTTGGCTAACCAATTGATCGATTCCAGTGTATTGTACAAAAAATGCGGATTAATCTGTGCCTGTAATGCTTTCAGCTCGGTCTCTCTAATAATCAGCTGCTTCGCATAGTTCTCATCAATAAGCTCTCTGATCCTGCGGATCATCATTTTAAAAGTCCGGTTTAGCTGACTAACCTCGTCCTGCGCAGTCTGTGAAACCACACCTAATGACTGTTCCTCCAGATTGTCCAGATCGCCCTTCTCGATTTGCTTCATTTTTTTGGTCAGCTTAGAGATCGGACGTACAATACTACGAGCAAGCCTGTAGCCTAAAAGGAGACCAATTAATAAGATTAGTGCGAATATGATGACGACCAGCTTTTTGACAAAAGTAATATGTTTGAACATCTCATTAAATGGAGTTGCATTGATGTAGATCCAATCTATATAAGATGATTTCGTCTTGGTTATAAAATAAGTACCTTCTTGATATTTGGCCGTGCGATATAGCTCCGGACGTTCTGTCTCTTCTTTAAGCTCTTCTGGCAAAAGAATCGGTGCTTCAGGATAGATCGCCTGTCCCGTCGTGGCATCAACAGCTATTAATTGGTCGGTATCGCTCGTACTATCCGCAATGATTAGATCGATCCGAATACGGATCACGAGTGTTCCCAGATCATCCAGCGTAAACGTTGACCCTGTATAAGATTTAATCTGCCGAACCGCCAAAAGTGAATTTCTGTTTCCTTGCGGATACCACACTATACTCCCGCTAGCTTCCGCAGCTAATGGCTTTAACTGATCCTGCAGATCCTGGGATACCCCTTCACGATTGCCCGCAGTCATTACTCCGCCACTCGTATCCATCAGCATCATGGAATAAACGTATTTCTCTGCCCCTGCAAAAGCAACCAGCCTGTTTATGATCTTGTTATGTAGAACTTGTCTTTCATAAGGCTGTGGATCATTCTGCAATTGGCGCAGGCATTCTTGGATTTGCTCATCAGACACCACTGTAAAAGAAAGCTGATCCAATTCTCTTAGGGCATTTTCGATGCTTATAGAGGACATCCCCAGTACCTCAGAGGCCTTTTCATAAATTTGCTTGTCATAGATACGATACACATATTGCAAAACGGTCAACGAGAATAAAAAGGAAAGTAGAAGCAAAAAGGAAATAATCAGTATCATTTTGTTGAAAATGCCCGAACTTCTGTAAGCGCTAACATTTTTCCAAATCATCTGCATTCTCCGCTCCCTAAATATGATAATTTTCATTTATTATCACTATAATTCCATTATAAACCATAATGTTCCATTTGGGTAAATTTACGTGAACTGAAAGATAAGGATAGTATAATGGCTCGGCGAAAAAAATCCTATGTAAAAAAGGGCTCGAAATGAAATCCAGAATCAGAGTTCACTTCAAGCCCTTATATTGAGCTACCTTCACACCTACAACAGACTAACCAAGCATCATTCGGTCATCTGCCAATTTATGTCCGCTGATTGTCTCGAATTCTCCGAGCAGCCGTTCTACGGTAAGATCTTTTTTACGAACCTCGTCGATATCCAAAATAATACGGCCCTTATCCATCATGATTAGACGATTGCCAAGACGAATGGCCTGCTCCATGTTATGGGTAACCATTAGGGTGGTTAACTTCATCTCACGGACAATGGACTCTGTCAGTTTAGTAATCAGCTCCGCACGAGAAGGGTCAAGGGCTGCTGTATGTTCATCTAAAAGCAAAATTTGCGGTTGAGTAAATGTCGCCATTAGCAGACTTAGCGCTTGTCTCTCTCCACCTGACAACAACCCTACTTTTGCCCGCAGGCGATCCTCCAGCCCAATCCCCAGACGGCTTAGCTCGTCGCGAAATAAAGCTCTTTTTGCTTTATTTACTCCAAAGGTTAACCCTCTGCTTTTGCCTCTTTTATAAGCCATAGCTAAATTTTCTTCAATCGTCATATGTGGAGCCGTACCCGCCATTGGGTCCTGAAAGACCCGGCCGATCCAGCGACTCCGTTGAAATTCCGCCAAATGGCTGATTGAATTTCCTTCAATGCTGGCTGTACCCAGATCCGGCTTCATGACACCGGAAATAATGTTCATCAACGTAGATTTACCAGCTCCATTACTTCCAATGATGGTGACAAAATCACCGGGAAGAAGCTCCAAGTCAATGCCGAGCAGCGCTATTTTCTCATCTGGTGTTCCGGGATTGAACAGCTTAGATACGTTCTCCAGTTTAAGCATCGATGGTGCCTCCTCTCTTGCTGCTTAGCGCTTGCTCAGCTAATTCAACGGAACGCCTCCGCGCCATATTCTTCTGCTTCAGGAAACGCTGAATCGACGGGAATACAAGAGCGAAAATAACGATAATTGCTGTGATCAGCTTAAGATCCGAAGCTTTCAGCCACGGTACCCGCAAGGCAAGTGCAACTACGATCCGGTAAACTATGGATCCGAGCACAACAGCCAATGTGGCCCGAAATACATTTTTGGCACCAAATATGGCTTCACCGATGATGACCGAAGCTAAACCGATTACAATCATCCCAATACCCATCGAGGAATCCGCAAAAGTAGAATACTGAGTAATTAACGCTCCCGAGAGCGCCACCATTCCATTGGATAAACTGACACCAAGAATAGTGGTATTATCCGTGTTTACACCCAGACTACGGATCATTCTTGCATTATCTCCGGTAGCCCGCAGCGCAAGTCCAAGATCCGTACGCAGGAATAAATCCATTACTATTTTCACAAAAATAACTACAAACGGCAGTACGAGCAGAGGATCAATGGAAGTGAACAAGGTAGTGTCGCCCATTAAAGACCAGTTGGGTTTGCCACCAAATATCCGCAGATTAATGGAATAAAGTGCAATCATCATCAAAATACCGGATAACAGTCCATTAATCTTGCCTTTCGTATGTAATAGGCCCGTGCACATTCCTGCCAGCATTCCACCAGCAATAGCGGCCAAGGTAGCAAGCCATGGTGCATAACCGTTAGTAATCATAACAGCGGCAATGGCGCCACCAGTGGTAAAGCTCCCATCTACAGTCAAATCAGGGAAATCAAGAATACGAAAGGTAATGTATACACCTAAAGCCATAAATGCGTAAAGCAAACCCATTTCAACGGCCCCGAGCATCGAATTTAACATAGATGACTTCCTCCTTCGAGCGGAAAGGGGCGTTCTCACGAAATCGCCCCTATATAATGGCTTATTGAATAATATTGGTAGCTTGATCGGCAACTTCTGCCTTCATTGCATCAGTCACTTCTATGCCTTGTGCTGCTGCAGATTTCAGGTTAAGAATGAGATCAAGTTTTTCTTGCATGGTTACTTTCATATCAGCTGGCTTTTTACCATTTTTCAAGATATCCACGGCCATTTGACCCACTTGATAACCATGATCGAAATATTTAAAACCAACGGTGGCAAAAGCGCCCTTTTCAACCGTATCACGGTCACTGGAGAAGAACGGGATTTTCTTGTCATTAGCCGTTTGAATAATGGTATCCACTGCACTTACGACTGTGTTATCCAAAGTAATGTAGAATGCATCTACACGACCCACAAGTGATTCCGCAGCTTGTTTGACTTCAGAGGTATTCGTGATGGCAGCCTTCACTAGCTCGATTCCATGCTTATCCAATTCTTTTTTAGCAATCTCAGCCATAATTACTGCATTGGGTTCACCTTCATTAATAACGATGCCCAGCTTTTTCACGTTAGGAAATTGGGTAGCTATAAATTGCATTAATCTGTTAATCGCTTCGGGATTGGTGTCCGATACACCTGATACATTTCCACCTGGATGCTCCAGATCCGTGACAATCTTTGCGTCGAGTGGGTCAGTTACTGCTGCGAACAAAATCGGTGTATCCTTACTTGCTTTGCTGAGTGCTTGAACAATTGATTGAGCGGAAGGCGTTGCAATTGCTAATACCAAATCATTTGAGTCAGCGGCAATCTTTTGAGCAATGGACAAGTTATTCGCTTGGTCAGCCTGAGCATTTTCAAGGTCAACCTTCAGGTTCTCGCCTTCAACGATTCCCGCATCCTTCAAAGCAGCGAGAATTCCTTCGCGTGTAGCATCGAGTGAGGGGTGCTCCACATATTGCGAGATCGCAATTTTGTACGTTTTTGAATCTGCTGCTCCTGCATTCGTAGGGGAATTACCGGAATTCGCTGCATTTCCTGAGTTTTCAGCGGTGTTATTGTTGCCACAACCAGCTGCTACGAGCATGAAGCATAAGCTTAATCCCGCCAAAATGTTTCTCTTTTTCATCAAAGTACCCCATTTCATTAGTTTATTAACGCATACATCAAGGTGAGCGACTCAGCATTATCACTTTTATCGATAAAAGCATTAAAGCATAAGCTTACACGTACCTCACATTAATGATAGAAATCTATTAAACCTATATTATATGGAGGTTGTTTATCCGTCAATCACTTATCATATTTCCATAGATTTCAAATTCTGAAGAATATATGACATCAAAAGAGGTAATGCTTGGTTGTCTCTTACAGCGATTGCCTTCGTTTCTTTTACATAAAAAAAATCCCCCTGCACAAACTTAATTTACAGTTTGAAGATGGAGCGTGTTAAATGGCTAATAATCACAAAAGACTACTAACCACCGCTACTGTATTGCTTGCTGTCGCTTTAACGAGTTCATCCTGCGGTTATTCTTCTCAATCGCAAAAACCTAAGGTTAACGCGCTAACTCCTGATGGTAAAAATGCCTCCAGTTATTATGAACAATCTGCAATTACTGACGCTCAGGGAAAGTACTGGATTCCACTCAAGCCTGCGGTTACTTCGCTCGGATATCGGATGAAGGATGATGGTTCTAGTGATGGATACACTAAAATCGGTTATAGCGATGTTATGTATATGCTGCGCCCTGGCTCTCCACAGGTATTCTCACTTGGGGAAAAAATCACACTGCCACAAGCCCCTAGACGGCAAGAAGGGCAAATCTATATCACCCCTTTAGCCTTGTCCAAATTTTTGCAAACAGAAGTAGGCTGGAATCCCCAGTCGGGTGAGATAAACATTGCTACACCGTCCGAACGTAAGACTATAGAAAAATTATCGACGGTCGAATCCACGAGTGAATCTAAATCTTTACGCATTCAAAGTATTTCTGAAGCGGATAAAAAGGAGTTAATCTCTTTTGCCAAAAATTTCTTGAGTGTTCCCTACGACTTTGGCGCTGGATCTTATGAAGAAACCAAAAAATTTGATTGCTCTTCTTTTACAAGGCATGTATTCAAAAAATTCGGAGTCAGCTTACCTCGTTTAGCTAAAGATCAGGACAATTTAGGTACCCGTGTAAGTCGAAGCGAACTGGATGTAGGAGATCTTATCTTCTTTACCGTTCCCGGTCGATTTGAAAGTGATGCTATACCTGGTCATGTCGGTATCTACATTGGAGACGGAAAGTTTATCCACACCTGGGGTGAACCCGGAGTTCAGATCAGTGACCTCGACTCAGGTTATTGGAGTAATGTAATCCTCCATATGCAACGTGTTTTATAAGCTTCCCATACTTTAAAAGAAATCATTCAAAAAGCCTGAATCCCTATTGATGGGGTTCAGGCTTTTTGACTATAACTTTTATCCAGTTTCTTAATCCCAGCTCTTGCCCCTTCCGCTCATCCGGACAAACAGCTTTACAAGTTCAACTATAACAATAATCGCTACGGCCGCTGCACATACTATTCCCCACTGTAATCCACTTAAATGTGAAACACCAAACCAGTCGTTTAAGCCCGGGATGATGATCACAAGCACAAGCATTAGTATAGAGATCAGCGAAGCCCATAACATATAGCGATTGCTGAACCAACCGATCTGGAATAGCGATTTTTTATTGGATCTGACGTTAAAAGCATGAGCGATTTGCAGTAATCCTAATGTACCAAAGGCCATTGTAACCGCAATACCTTCATTGTAATGCGTATGCGCCCATTGATACACGATCAACGTAAGCGCCGCTTCTATAATCCCTTGATATATAATCCCGATCCCCACGCCGCCCGCAAAGATGCTACTGCTTGCTTTACGCGGCTTCTTCGCCATTACATCCTCGCCGGCTTTCTCAAGTCCGAGGGCAAGTGCAGGTAAGGTATCCGTAACGAGATTAATCCACAGAATATGGATCGGCTCTAGAATACGCCAGCCAATCATAGTGGCAATAAATAATGTCAGCACTTCCCCAAGATTAGCGGAGAGAAGGAACTGGATAGCCTTGCGGATATTGCTGTAAACCTTCCGTCCTTCTTCTACGGCAACAACTATAGTCGTAAAGTTATCGTCGGCAAGCACCATATCTGATACACCCTTGGCAACATCCGTTCCGGTTATTCCCATGCCCACGCCGATATCGGATGATTTAAGTGCAGGAGCATCATTTACACCATCTCCGGTCATAGCCACAATTTTTCCTTTTTGTCGCCAAGCCTTAACGATACGAACCTTGTGTTCAGGAGAGACGCGTGCATAAACCGAATAATCGGTAACCTTCTCCGCAAATTCCTCTTCGCAAAATTTATCCAGCTCACTACCCGTTAATACACCTGATTCATCTTCAATAATCCCTAATCTTTTGGCAATAGCCGCTGCTGTATCACGATGATCGCCTGTAATCATTACAGGTCTAATTCCCGCTTTACGGCAGATAGCTACCGCATCCCGTACTTCCTCACGCGGCGGGTCAATCATACCGACCAAACCAATAAATACTAACTCTTTCTCCGTGGTATCTGGTGAGAGATCGGTCGGCAGCTGCTCCTCATCTCGGAAAGCAAATGCCAACACTCGAAGTGCATCATTCGCAAGTAATTTATTACTTTCCATGATATTCCGCTTATGTTCGTCTTGTAGAGTTACAATTTCTCCATCCACATAGATATGGCTGCATTTGGACAAAAGTACATCTGGTGCACCCTTTGTCAGCACACGATAACGTCCAGCTTCGACCTCATGAACCGTTGTCATCAGCTTGCGATCGGAGTCAAAAGGCAGCTCATTTTTACGTGGGTATTTCTTTTCCAGCTCCCTTTTGTCAGTGCCTATACTAAGCGCATAATCGACTAACGCAGTCTCCGTCGGATCGCCGATGATTGCTTTTCCGCTCTTGGTTTGTGGGTCCTTAGCTCCAGCTTTTGCTTCAGGTTCACTAGGAGTCTTTCCTTCGTCAATACTGGAGTCATTACAAAGCGTCATAGCTTGAAGCAATAACTCGCCACCAGGAATCCCTTCAAGCCCTGCACTGGAATCAGTGGTCTTTCCGTTGACATGCACTTTTTCGACAGTCATTTTATTTAATGTTAAAGTACCTGTCTTATCGGAGCATATAATCTCTGTACTTCCAAGTGTCTCCACGGCGGGAAGCTTGCGAATAATCGCTTTTCGTCCCGCCATTCGCTGCACACCAAGCGCGAGAATGATCGTAACAATTGCTGGCAGCCCTTCCGGGATAGCCGCTACCGCGAGTGAGATCGAGGTAAGTAGCATATCCAGCAGCTCTCTTCCTTCGAAGATCCCAACGGCAAAGATAATCACGCAGACGCCAAGAATAATAAAGGTAAAATATTTACCTAGCTCATCCAGCTTTTTTTGCAGCGGTGTTACATCTGTATCTTCTTCCGAGATATAACCGGCAATTCTACCGACCTCCGTCTGCATTCCTGTAGCTGTAACTACACCAATTGCTCGGCCATAAGTTACACTGCTGCTCATATAAGCCATATTGGTGCGGTCGCCGATTACAATGTCGCTACCCTCAAGCACACCGGCCCGCTTTTCAGAGGGCAATGATTCTCCGGTAAGCGCGGCTTCCTCCGTCTTCAACGAAGCGGCTTCCAAAAGTCTTATATCCGCCGGAACTACATTTCCAGCTTCCAGCAATACGATATCCCCGGGCACAAGGTCTTCACTTTTTATCTCAGTAACCTGGCCGGAACGTCTTACTCTGGCGTGTGGAGAGGACATACTTTTTAGCGCATCGAGTGCTTGCTCAGCCTTATTTTCCTGAATAACTCCAAGCACCGCGTTCAAAATGACTACAAGCAAAATAATGATCGTATCCGTCCATTCCCCCAAGACTCCTGACAATACAGCTGCTACTAGCAAAATAAAGATCATTACATTTTTAAATTGTTCGATAAACTTTCCTAATAGCGATTTGGTCTTCGCTTCTTGAAGTACGTTCTTCCCATATCGCTCCACAAGTTTAGTCGCTTCATCGGAAGATAAACCCTCTTTCCGAGTTTCCAGCCTATTCAGCACTTCTTCCTCGCTCAGTGTATGGAAGGGTACCAGCCCTTGCGATTGTGGATTATTTGAATTCAAACCATAGCCTCCTTCCAGAATTGAGATCTGGTAAAACCTCTCATATGAGTTTTACCCAAAATAGGCATGGTGATTCTTGAATGGTATGTACTTTTTTAGAAATTTAGATGTTCTTTCTTCAAATCGCGATTGAAGCTTTTAAACCTGGTCCCATGATACAGGAGTTCGCCTCGATCCCCCTCTACAATCAGACCAAAATCCTGATCTCTTACCTGCAACTCCAATCGAGAGCCATCGGCAAACTCAAACGTAACAAAATAGCTAGTATTTGCTCTCGATTCACCGGATCCCCCCCATACCTCGGTTCGTTTGGTGACCGCTGTGCAGTTTGCTTTTATCAAAGGACTTGCGTTATTGGATATCCAGATTCTCACTGATTTAACAATTATAAAAACAAAAAGGCCAAGAAAAAGCAAAGCAAATAATTTAAAAAACAGTGGCATCTCATGAATGAAACTTCCGAAAAAGCTGCGCTCATCAAAACCGTTAAAATCCTGCCATTCGCTCAAATTTATCCCTCCTGACTGAAACAAGATAATAAAAGTTATCTATGCTGCGAAATACGTCATTTTTCCCGTTCGGTTTCATGTTTTCATCATCTATATATGAATTTTTTTCACAAAACAATTTGGATTCAAAGGAAAAGGTATGGTATGCTTTTTATACTACATGCAGTTGGGAGGTGTTATTTCGGTGCAATATATAGCGCGTTTGTCATTACTTTGGTTTCTTCGTATAGTCCTAATTCTGGGGATGATATTTTCTTTTCCACCTGCCTGGTCTGGAGGATCATTCACTACGGAGCAAGAATCAACGACATCCGAAAATGAACGCTACGAGCGAAAATTTACACCTCCCGTAAGGATTGCACCTCAAATAACCCCTCAGGTAGGAGCCATCAAAATAGCTGAACAGTGGGGAACGAAGTCTATTGCGGTAGCTGCAATACTCCCTGTACTTTCTTTACTGTTCCGCCCAGTGATTTATAAATTCCTGCTTCGACTTCGGCTGTACCTGTTAAAATTCACTTCTCATTTTCTAATATCACTCCCCTAGCGAAGTTCACCTCTGCCCTAAATGAATGTCTGCTGAAGGGATTTTAGAACTTCGATTGATAAATAATCTTATGATTCATGAATTATAGAGAAGCGGATTTACCGGTTGGTATACATGCTCGCATTGCTCATCCTCCACCGGAAGAAAGCAAGTATTTTGGCTGAAACGTGTCCTGAATATCTCTTCCGGTGAGCTTTTTGCATTAGTAATATTCGCAGCACTATTCCTGATTGCTGGATTCACCGAGACCATTCATCTAACAGACAGAAGTTATTGGCGCGCTACTAGTGGACTTGTCCTCGCTGAAACCGAACATGTGAAACCGATTGAACAGCTTGTGATCCCATTTCGTGATTTCTTCAGTGTCATCTTCTGCTTCAGCTTCGGACTGACATAGATCCACTCACCTTAGGCGGTGAGGCGCTCTGGTACTCCCTTGCAGCAGTTATCGTTACGCTAATTGGCAACTTTGTTGCAGGCTTGCTGGCCGGACGTGGCGTTGGTCACAGCCTTCATGCTTCATCCAACATTGGTTGCCCATAGCCCCGCGGGATGAATTTTCAATAATTATGGGCCAATTTGGGTAAAGCATTGCGAAGTGCTGGCTATTCTTCACTATTTGTAGCCATTCGCAGCCACTTGCAACCATTTGCAGCCATTTACGTGCTGATCCTTGTTCTCCTTGGACATTGTCTGACGAAGGAATCTAAATAGATTTATAAATAATGGATAAAGTATTCAACTTTGAGAAACGACATGATGCACGAATATCCAAAAAATCTGCCATAGCCACTGAAAATGAGTAAGGTCGTTTCCCCTGTTGAAGGAGGAAAAACTATGCAGAACAAAATAAATCAACGTCAACAGCTACAAAGAAGCTCTACCTTCCGAGTTCTTACCGTCATTGCCGGCGCATTGCTTGCTGCTGTAGGATTGGAATTATTTTTAATGCCACATGGCCTTGTTGTCGGCGGGATTACAGGCTTATCCGCATTATTCGCTCATACTACTGAAATGCAGCTTGGATTGTTTCTATTTCTATTCAATCTGCCCTTTATATTTATGTCGCGAAAACAAGTAAATCTCCGCTTTGCTCTTTACACTGTTTTGGGATTAACCTGCCTAACCATCGCGTCTCTTGCGCTGCATCGTTTTCCTGCTGTGATTAGCGATCCTTTACCTGCCGCAATGGCAGGAGGCATCTGTCTTGGAGTAGGTATTGGAATATCTGTGAGATTCGGCGGTGTAAATAAACAAGCCAGTGACCAGGGGTATTCTCTGCTGAGCGGCGGACCTCCAAAATCAACGGAAGTCGTCATTATGATCCTGAACTGTGCAATTCTGCTTTTTGCAGGTACATTGTTCGGTTGGGAGCAAGCAATGTATTCTATTATTGCCTACCTGCTGGCTTTCGAAGGTGTTCGTATCTCACTACGGGGATTATCCCACTCCCGCACTGCTTGGATTACCAGCAGCCGATGTTTGGACATTCAGCAAGCAATCGCAACCTCTCTAAACCGAGAAGCTGCGATTGCCGAAGGTTCAGGGCAAGATGGAGAGGTTAGCACGTTGTTTTGTCTGACAAACAGAATGGAAGAAGATCATCTTCGGGCAATCGTTCTACAGTGTGATTCAGAGAGCCAAATCGTGTTCAGATCAGCCACTAAAGATCATAGACAAACACGCTTACACGAATAAAAAAAGGGAGCGCCCTTAAGCCATGAAAATGGCTGGAGCGCTCCCTTCTTTTTGAATTTAGCCTTTGATCGCAACCAATTTTTCTGAGCGAGGCCTCAAACTTCTTGTTCGAGACCCCAAACTTCTTGCGAGAACTCAAATTTCGCATTATTCGAAGACGTTTACGCGCATGAGACAGCTATCGGACACAGCGGACCTTAAATGCGGAATTATCCCGAATTTTGGATGACATCGGACCGCATAGCCCCTATTGGCACAAAAAACGCCAACTACGAGCCTATTTCTTATGAATAGCTGCACTGGGGTCCGAAACCTTGCTCCAAAGGCGATATATTTGCGAATAACGTCATTGGAGTCCGAATACCTCAGCGGATGATCATATTTCGGCGTCATCGGACGGCGGATGAATGTGATTCGGTGACATCGGACGATGGATGAAAGTGATTCAGCGGTATCGGATAAGCGGAGAGCTATGATTCGGTGGCATCAGACGGCGGTTGACTATGATTCGGTGGTATCGGACACAGCGGACCTTAAATGCGGAATTATCCCGAATTTTGGATGACATCGGACCGCATAGCCCCTATTGGCACAAAAAACGCCAACTACGAGCCTATTTCTTATGAATAGCTGCACTGGGGTCCGAAAACTTGCTCCAAAGGCGATATATTTGCGAATAACGTCATTGGAGTCCGAAAGCTTCAGCGGATGTACATGATTCGGTGGGATCGGACGATGGGTAAATGTGATTCGGCGGTATCGGACAGTGGATGAACATGATTCGGTGGTATCGGACGATGGAGGTATGTAATTCGGGGGCATCGACGATGGATGGATGTGATTCGCCGGGATCGGACGACAGATGACCATGATTCGGTAGCGTCCGAAGATGGTTGAATGTGATTCAGCGGTATCGGATAAGCGGAGCTATGATTCAGTGACATCAGACGGCGGTTGACTATGATTAGGCGTTACCGGACGACGAATGACTATGTTCGGTGGCATCGGTTTATCCGGATTAGAGACATATTGCAGCATGCCGTAACTACGGCCAAAAACGCAAAGCAGCGATCCTCCAGTAATAGGAGGATCGCTGCTTGCAGACTGTCTCATACGATGAAAAAAACACCCATGGACAACCCCTACTTTTCATTTAATCCGCTACTTAACGGAACATTCCCCACAAGCGGATTAAATGAAAGGTGTTGTTCGGATCGATTTTCTGCGCGATGATAAACTTTACAATTTGTTCTTCCTGTGTCGAGGTCAGTTTCTCGTTCAATACACCTGACGCTTTCCGTACCAATCTGCGAACAACCGCAGGATCCTGCAGCTCCTGTTTCGAGATGCCCTCAATCATACTTTTGATACGATCCTTCACAGTCGAGTTTTTCATCTTCAGCTTGATGCGATCCACCAACTGAGGGCTAATTCCGAATTGTTGATAACCCAAGTGTAGCACCTCCCGTCATATCCAATCTTTCACAGTATATGAGCCTTCGGTGCTACATGTGCCTAGTTAGTCAATTAATTCTCCTTGGAAGATCTGTTCACTCTGTAAATAATGCCGAAGAGATGCATATTCAGGTGATGTCCAAAAAGCTTCATCCTTAAGCAGCTCTGCGACATCATCCCGCGCCTGCTCCAGAATTTCAAAGTCAGCCGTCATATCTGCCAGCCGAAACTCCGGTAATCCACTCTGCTTTGTCCCAAAAAAATCCCCCGGTCCACGCAGCTCCAAATCCCTTCGGGAAATCTCAAATCCGTCATCCGTATCGGTCATGGCAGTCATTCGCTCACGTCCGATTTCAGATTTTGGATCAGCTACCAACACACAAAAAGAGGCATGCTGCCCTCTTCCTACCCGTCCACGTAACTGATGCAGCTGTGACAGACCAAAACGATCCGCATCCATAATGATCATCAATGTAGCATTAGGAACGTCTACACCAACCTCCACCACCGTAGTGGACACAAGCAGCTGCAGCTCATTGTTATAAAACGCCCGCATCACTTCATCTTTTTCAGCGGGAGTCATTTTCCCATGCAAAAGCCCAACTTTATAGCTAGGGAAAGCTTGGCTCATCTGAATATGCAAATCAATAGCATTCTGCACATCCAGCTTCTCTGACTCTTCAATGAGCGGACAGATCAAATAAGCCTGACGACCCAGATCAATTTCACGCTTAATCAGATTCAGCACACGATCCATGAGATCATGTTTTACCCAATAACTAGTTATAGGAACTCGGCCTTTCGGCCTTTCAGATAAAGTAGATACATCCATATCGCCAAAAACAGAGATCGCAAGTGTACGTGGAATAGGCGTCGCAGTCATCGTCAGTACATCCGGATTATATCCTTTTCGCCGCAATACACCACGCTGATTCACACCAAAACGATGCTGCTCATCAGTTACCACAAGACCCAGATCACGGAAAAATACATCCTCCTGAATCAAAGCATGTGTTCCTACCACGATATCAAGCATCCCCATTTGCAACGAGGCCAATAACTCTTTACGTTTTCGGCCAGTCACACTGCCCGTCAGGAGTCCTACAGTAATCCCAAACGGCTCAAACATCCTGGTAAGTGAACGCATATGCTGTTCTGCTAAAATCTCTGTGGGCACCATTAGTGCGCCCTGAAAACCAGATCTTACCGTAGCAAAAAGCGCCACAGCCGCAAGCACTGTTTTACCCGAGCCAACATCTCCTTGCAGCAGACGATTCATGCAATATGGTGAACGCAGATCATGTAAAATCTCCAGCTCTACACGTTTCTGTGCATCTGTAAGCTCAAAGGGCAGACTGCGCACGAACTGGCGTACCGTCGCGTTATCCACTGTGTGGACTACCCCATCCATCCGCCCGCGGTTCAGAACCCTGAACGCTTGCATCTTCAACTGGAACAGGAATAGTTCCTCATATACCATCCTACGGCGCCCCTGCTGCCCCTCACGAGTGTCCTCAGGCCTATGGATAGTGGCAATGGCCCGTTTACGCGGCATGAAGTCATATTCCCTCATAATAGAATGCGGTAAAATCTCTGGAATCAGATCCCCATACTGCTGAAGTCCCTGATTAATAACCTTCCTGATCCAGGACTGAGTGATCTTACCACCTACCGAATAGACTGGCTGCAGTGTTCCCGTCTTCCCTTCACCACGATCCGGAAATTCATAATCAGTCACTGTAATCTGATTGCGCTTCTGATCCCATTTCCCGGTCAGCACAATTTCCCGTCCCACAGTGAGTTGCTCTCTTACATAATGGCGGTTAAACCAGGTTGCTGTGAACATCCATGGCTCTGCAACCATCTTACAGCTAAGACGTGACTTGCCGCCAAAACGCTGCAGTACAGGGATACCGATTACTTTTGCCTCAACGGTCACTTTATCCCCGTGTTTAGTCTCACTCAGCGAGCGGGGCCGATAATCCTCGTAGCGGAACGGATAATACTCTAATAAATCCTTTACTGTAAAGACGCCAAAGGCGTGAAGCTCGCTTTGCTTTTGAGCACTCACGCCAGTTATGTTTTTTACTTCAATTTGATTTAATGCCAGTGTCATATTTATCCCTCATTTTGCAGGCCAAATGAACACAGCTAATGTACCGTTACCGACATGGCTGCCCACGACAGGGCCGACGTTCGTCAGCACTTTTTCTTCCAAGGTGAAGTGTCCCGCAAGCTCATTCAAGAATTCTTCGCCGGAAGCCGGTTCAGCCGTATGACCCACGGCCACATTGATTTTGTTTACACCCTGCAGATCCCGCTTGAACAGTTCAATCATACGGGCGACAGCCTTCTTACGGCCTCTAACTTTCTCCACCGCATAAATAATACCTTCTGCATCAATGGACAATATCGGCTTAATATTCAGAAGTGTCCCCAGAATAGCGGAGGCTTTTCCAATTCTCCCGCCTTTTTGTAAATATTCAAGTGTATCTACTAAGAAGTAAAGCTTACGCGATTGACGTAGGCTTTCTACAGCCTCAAGTATCTCTTCAGGTCCTTTGCCTTCAGCAGACATTCTGGCAGCTTCCACTACCATAAATCCAAAACCATAAGAAGCGGAGAGAGAATCCACAACAGTGATCCCTTCTCCCTCTTCCTCCAGCATCGATTTAGCCAGCAATGCAGATTGATAAGTCCCGCTCAGTCCAGAAGAAATATGAAAGGAAAGGATAGAACAGCCCGGGTTACGCTCCAGAATACTGCGGTACACATTCATATATTCAACCGGTGAGGGTTGAGAAGTAGTCGGCAGCTGTGAGGTACGGGGAAGACGCTCATAGAACTGCTCCGGAGTCATATCCAGATTGTCCCTAAAAGCCTCTTCGCCGAACATTAAGGTCAACGGTACTACCTCAATTCCGTACGTTTCCGCCATTGCTGGCGGGATATCTGAAGTGCTGTCGGTGACGATAATGGTACGATTCATGGATTTTCTCCCCCAAGCTATAATTTTGCCAACTACGCAATAACAAATTTCTACTCCATTGTTAAAGAACCATTAATTCCTACCTATGGCTCTACAGAGAACAGATAATAATACAGGGGTTGGCCACCCTCATGAATCTCAACTTCCACATTCGGATAAGTCTCTTCCAGCCACTCACTCAAAGAATCAGTAGCCTCGGATTCTGTTTCTGCACCAATAAGGATCGTAACGATTTCGTCGCCATTCTCCAGCATATTGGATAACAGCGCCTGACTTGCAGCCAAAAGATCATCTGCAGCAGCAACAATTTTGGAATTAGAAATCCCAATAAATTGGCCCGATTTAATCTCCAGCTCATCAAAGCTTGTATCACGCACAGCGTTCGTCACCTGTCCGGACTTCACATGAGAGATTGCTTCCAGCATATTCTCAGAATTAGTCTCCACTGCATCTTCCTCTTGGAACGCAAAAGCTGCTGCTATTCCCTGCGGAATACTTTTACTTGGAATCACCGTAATCTCACGTTCGCCCTCTAGAAGATCTTTAGCTTGTTGAGCGGCAAGAACAATGTTCGAGTTATTTGGCAAAATATAAACATGCTTCGCAGATATGGAAGAAATCGCGTTCACGAAATCCTCAGTGCTAGGATTCATTGTCTGACCGCCAGCTAGGACTACGTCCACTCCAAGGCTTTTGAAAATGTCAGCAATACCTGCGCCAGATGATACCGCGATGAAGCCGTAAGGCGCCAAATCATCGGCCGGTGGTTCAGCAGGAGACATTTGCACTGCGCTCTTCTCATTCGGCATATCAGCGAATACATCAGGCATTGGTGCAATATCCATGCCCGCAGTCAGCAGGTCACGATGCTGCTCTCGCATATTAAGAATGTGAATCTGCGTGATCTCCCCATAAAGAAGAGCCAAGTTCATCACTTCACCTGGAGCCTTAGAGTGCACATGCACTTTAATCGTCTCATCATCCGAAATAACAATAATGGAGTCGCCATTAACTGACAACGCTTTCCTAAAAGCTTCCTCATCAAAATTGGTTCTCACGTTAACGCCTAACTGGCGATTAATGAAAAACTCCATATCATATAGAAATTCTATATCTTCAGTAGATAGCTGTGACTGCGCAGAAGACTGTACAGAAAACAGTTCACTTTCAGGTTTCGTTAATACGGGTTTAGGCGCTGGTGCAACTGGTGTGTGGGTTTGTCCTTGCACAGATTCAGACAGACCGGTAGTACTTCCATTCGTCAGATGCTGGTGAAACCCTTCATAAATGTAGACCAAACCTTGGCCGCCAGAATCTACAACACCGACTTGCTTCAATACAGGCAATTGCTCAGGCGTATAAGCTAAGGCTTCTTTTGCTTTGGCTAATACCTCTGTCATCAGCTCCACAACGTCAGTAGTACGGCGGGCATAATAAACAGCATGTCTTGCAGCCTCTTTAGCTACAGTAAGAATAGTTCCCTCTACGGGCTTTACAACTGCTTTATACGCAGCGTCCACTCCGGTTTGCAGCGCAGCAGCGAACTGCTGTGTATTAAGCTCATCATGTTGAGCCGCATACCTGCTAAACCCTCTGAATAACTGGGACAAAATAACGCCGGAATTCCCACGAGCTCCCATTAATAAGCCCTTGGAGAGTACACCTGCACATTGGCCCACAGAAGTGGTGTTATTTTTCTTTAATTCATTCGCACCTGCGGTCATCGTCAAATTCATGTTTGTGCCGGTATCTCCATCTGGGACCGGAAAAACATTTAGGGAATTGACGTGTTCTGCATGCTGTTGCAGCTTATCCGCTCCAGCCAATACCATAGCGGTAAAATCTGTTCCGTTTATAGAACGCTTACTCAATTGAGAATTCCCCTTCCTAACTTCATGCCTAATCATTCTATGATTAACAGGACATAATGCACTAATTTACATTGTACTATAAGTATTAAAAGAAATAAATGTTTTTGAATCGGTTGACGTAGCAAAATTTGCTGTGATATTATAGATAAGTATTGTTTATGCAGGTGTTAGGAATAAGGAGGTGTAATCTATGTCCCGCAAATGTGCAGTAACAGGCAAGAAACCGAGCAGCGGCAACCACGTGTCTCACGCTAATAACCGCAACCGTCGTTCTTGGGGAGTTAACGTTCAGAAGGTCCGTATCCTCGTGAACGGTAAACCAAAACGCGTGTACGTCAGCACCCGTGCTTTGAAAGCCGGTAAAGTTGAACGCGTTTAGTCTTTAGCAATTTTAAGACCGAACGATAACTTATATGAAGCAAAAAGCACCCTTTACATTTGTAAGGTGCTTTTTTTCATGTTTTCTTTTCTGTTAGCGGCTTAACTCTTCTGAAATGTGTTCAATATTGCTTTAACAAAACCTCCCAAAAACCTTGGCAGCTTAAACGTGTAAAATTTCATGATTTACCCTCCCATCAATTCATGCCGTACGCAGGAGACTTTCCTCTTGTCAATAACGGAAACGAACTGCAGTCCTCCCTGCCAAAACAAAAAAGGCTACATGAGATTTCTGCTCATGTAACCATATTTATGCACCGAGGACTTGGCCTATACCTCTAGTCTCAATAGCCTATTTTTTTAACGCAGTGCAGATTCGGCTGCTTCTCGAATTCCGCGGATCGCCGCAGCACGATCACTCCGGCCAAAAACTGCATTCCCCGCTACCAAAACATCGGCTCCAGCTGCCACAACTAAGGGTGCTGTCTCTTCCGAGACTCCACCATCTACTTCGATCAATAAATCTGGATTCACTTCATTCGCCCATTCTCGAATTTGAATGATTTTGCGCAAAGTGTTAGGAATGAATGCTTGACCACCAAAGCCTGGATTAACGGTCATCACCAGAATCATATCCACATCCTCCAGCACCTCACGCACCGCTGAAGCCGGAGTACCCGGATTAATTGCTACACTTGCCTTCAGCCCCAGCTCCTTGATCTGATGAACCACACGATGCAAATGTACGCATGCCTCAGCGTGAACGGTGATCACACTTGCACCTGCTGCAGCAAAATCAGGGATATAACGTTCTGGCGACTCAATCATCAAGTGAACATCAAGTGGCAGCTTGGTATGTAACGATACAGCTTTTACAATAGGTGGACCCAATGTGATATTCGGCACAAAATGACCGTCCATTACATCCACATGTATCCAATCTCCACCACTGGCTTCCGCCTCTGCTACTTCTGGACCTAAACGCGCGAAATCCGCCGACAATAAAGATGGTGCTATTCGTATCATGATGTTAGTACCTCCGCTTTTTATCTTTCATTTCATTAAAAAACAGTTTGTAATGATCATAGCGACTATCCGCAATTTTCCCTGCTTTCCAAGCCTCTATTACACGGCAGCCTGGTTCATGCTGATGACTGCAGCCCCGGAACTTACAATCGGATGCATATTGAGCAAATTCACGAAAACAAGTGGACAGCTCTTCTACACCAAGCTCTAAGAAATCAAGCTGACTAAAACCTGGGGTATCTGCAACAAAACCTCCACCACCAATATCCATCAGCTCCACATGACGGGTCGTATGGCGACCACGTCCCAATCGTAAACTGATCTCTCCAGTCTCCAGTTTAAGCCCTGGAACAATACGATTCAACAAGGTGGACTTACCAACCCCCGATTGACCCGCAAAAACGCTAATACCACCAGTAAGCCGTTGTCTTAGCTCATCGCTTCCGGCACCAGTAAGTGAACTTGTGACCATCACTTCATATCCGATATCCTCATAAAGTTCTTTAACATAACGAGTAGCTTCACCATCATCATCCGCCAAATCCTGTTTAGTCAGAACAATTAGGGGTTCCAGACCCGAATGCTCAATATGAACTAGAAACTTGTCCAACAGATTCAGGTTCATATCGGGCTCTCGAACGGAGAATAAAAGGACTGCGAGCTTAACATTCGCTACAGGTGGACGAATCAGTTCAGATTCTCTAGGTAGAAGTTCATCCACCATTCCTTCTCCATGCTCAGTAAGTATATAAATAACCCGATCTCCAACTAGCGGAGCGATCCCTTTTTTCTTGAGAATTCCTCGGCCTCTGCATTGAACAGAATGCTCTTCAGTCGCAATTAATCCTTCGCGGAGCGGTTTCACATAATAATAACCGCTTAACGCCTTAACAATTATACCTTCAGGCATACATAGTGAGCCTTCCTCTCCTGATTTTGCGAAAATGACCCAAGTCTGATATCCCCGGGTCATTTCGCTACGCCAACCGTTCAGGTTAAACCCTGTTTAGTTGTTGTTTTTATCTTTAGATTTATCCTTGCCTTTATTGTTGTGCTTATTATTGCCATTATTAGTCGATTCACTATTTATAGAACTATTGTTTACGAACCCTGTCTGATTCACCGCCCCGTTATTCCCTCCGTCATTCTCTGAACCTGAACCTGGCAAGATCTCCGGTTCAATCGTAGGTTCAATTGTAGGCGTAGGTTCAGCAGAAGGTGTTGGAGTTGGCTGTGGTGTTGCTATAACTGGTGGTTCAGGCTCCTGAACGGTTCCGTTCTTAGCATCGATATAAGGAATTACATAAGTATCCAAAAGTACACCGTCACGGGTAACAATAACTGAACCATCTTTATTAGGAGCCAATACTAGATTCACAGATAACACTTGGCTCTTTCCAATGGTACGTGTTCCCCAATCCTGCTTCTCTCCATTATTGCGCGCATCCACGAATTCGATACGAATCTTGCTCTTTTTCCCATCCTGAGCAGGAGCGACTGGCACATTAAAGGTATAATTCAGGGCTTCAGGTGGATAACCTGTACTTAAGTAAATCGTAATCGCTGTTCCAGGTGGAACAGAAGTACCTGTCCCCTTATCAAATGCCCAAGTCTTTGTTACTTTACCTTCTTCAATGCTGAAGCTGGATTCTTGTTTAACTTCTCCAAGAACAAGCTTGGCACCTTCCAGCAGCGCCTTTGCCTCACTCTCCGTCTTACCGATGAGATCTGGCAACAGTACACTTTCTTCTCCTTTACTAACGTAAAGGGTGATTTGAACCGTCTCAGGATCGAATTCTGTATTTAATGCAGGGTCAGATTTTACAATGAGACCTTCATCTGTATTTTCGTCATAGAGAGGTTTATTATCAATCCGGTCCTGGGCTACACCCAGCGCCATCAATGCTTTAACCGCATCATCAAAGCTCTTGTTAACTACATCTGGCATCTTAGGTAGTGGCTTAGCCGTATTCACAGTGAGTATTAGGGACGCTCCTTTTTTCACTTTGGCATCCTTTTCCCTACTTTGCTTAATGACCACATTCTCTTCAAAATTCGGACTGTAGTCATACAGAATAGGATCAGCAACCTCAAGCCCCAAATCCTCAAGCTCAGTTTGTGCTTGTTCTATCTGTTTACCTACTACATAAGGAACGGAAACCTCAGGAACAACTAGCTGTGATTTAACGTACCATACGAGACTGGCCATAGCCAACAGCAACAGCAAGGTAAGCCCAATCCATAATGTGGGTTTTGCCCATTGTTTTTTACCTTTGCTTGAAGGCACCGGTTCATCATCTTCATCACGAACCATCCGTTCCTCACGATGATTACGATTACCATTGCTTCTTTGAATCGGTTTTATCGCCGGGATAACCCGCGTACGATCCTCATCTTCTTCATCGTTGAACAGAATCTTCGCCTCACTGCGGCGCTCCGGCAATAAGCATGTTTCCAAATCCTGCAACATTTCTTTGGCAGAGTCGTACCGCTCTTCCGGATTTTTACGCATTGATCTCAGAATTACATTCTCAACGCTTTGCGGAATGAGTGGATTCAGAAGTTTTGGTTCTTCAAACTCTTCTTGCAGATGTTTTAAAGCTACACTAATCGGACTCTCTCCCAAGAAGGGCAGGCTTCCGGTAAGCATTTGATAAAGTACAATACCTAATGAATACAAGTCAGACTTTTCTCCTGTAGAGACACCTTTGGCATGCTCTGGCGAGAAATAATGTACTGAACCAACCACAGAACCGGTCTGTGTAATGGTTGTTGACGTAACTGCGCGGGCAATCCCAAAGTCGGTTACTTTCACCCGGCCGTTGCGTCCGATCAGGATATTATGTGGTTTTATATCACGATGAATAATTTGATTCTGATGCGCATGATCTAGGGCATCACAGATTTGTGAAGCGATCCGTACGGATTCATCAACCTGTAATGGCGCTCGTTCTTTTATAATTTCATTAAGATTCTGACCCTCAATATACTCCATGACAATGTAATGAATTTCGTCTTCTTGTCCTACATCGTATATGCTGACGACATTCGGATGAGACAAAGATGCGGCAGATTGCGCCTCACGCCTAAAACGGCGAATAAATTCCTCGTCATGCACAAACTGATTGCGCAATACTTTGATGGCGACATTTCGGTTTAAAAGAATGTCATGTGCTCTATAGACGAGCGCCATTCCACCTCCGCCGATCCGTTCGATGACTTGGTAACGGCCGCCCAATTCGTGACCGATCATCAATCCCACTCCTTTGTTTCGGGCACAGCGGCCTCTCCATGATGTTCTAACAAAGCGACGCTAATATTATCGCCACCGCCGGCGAGCAGTGCCAGCTGAAGTAAACGGTCCGCTCTTTCCTCTAACGATATCTCATGTATACCTGCTACTTTGCCTAAATGCTCATTTGTGACAAAGTTGCTTAAACCATCGCTGCATAGAAGCAAAATTTCCCCAGGTAGCAGAGCTATAGGCGCCATATCAACTTCAACCTCAGCATCTGTTCCAAGTGCCCTCGTCAGCACATTACGACGCGGATGATTATCCAATTCCTCCACACTGATCTGACCGTTCTTGAACAGCTCATTGACTAGCGTATGATCCTCGGTTAGTTGAACTGCCGCACTGTCTTTTATTAAATAGGCTCTGCTGTCTCCGATATGGCCAATATATCCGTTTGATCCATTCAAAAGAACAGCAACGACAGTAGTACCCATATTATGATACTTATCGTCACCGGAAGCCTCCCTGAACACAGTGCTGTTAGCTTCCAAAATAGCAGCTGACAACGCATCACGCAGAGCTTCGTCTTGAAGGCCAGACTCTAACCCGTCTAGGTTATTCCTCATTGTCTCCAAAGCGAGCCTGCTTGCGGTTTCACCAGCCTGATGTCCACCCATCCCATCGGCAATAATACCGAGTGTATAACCGTGGCGCGTCGCGCCGATCCAGACCGAATCCTCATTGACAGCGCGCACTCGGCCAATATCGCTGGCATGAACTGTTCTGATCAAATATCCTCACCCCAACTCCATATGTTTGGCACGCAGCTGTCCGCATGCGGCCGCGATATCATGGCCTTGCTCACGGCGAATAGTAACATTCACCCCGTTATCAGCCAAAATACGTTGAAACTCAAAGATATCATTGCGTGAAGTACGTACATATTTTCGCTCAGGCACATGGTTTACCGGAATCAAATTGACGTGGCACAGCATGCTCTTAAGCACCCCAGCCAATTCCTCAGCATGCTCCGGTTGGTCATTTACCCCGCCGATCAAGGCATATTCAAAGCTGACACGTCGTCCCGTCTTAGCTTGATAATAACGCAATGATTCAATTACATCATCAAACGGAAAACGGCGGTTAACAGGCATTAGCTTTGAACGCAAGGCGTCGTTAGGCGCATGAATCGAAATCGCCAGATTAATCTGGGTATCTTCTTCTGCAAATTTATAAATGCTCGGTACAATACCGCTGGTGGAAACAGTAATATGCCGTTGTCCGATATTTAAGCCCTTCTCATGAATCATAAGACGCAGGAATCTCATTGTTGCATCATAGTTCTCAAACGGTTCACCAGTACCCATGATAACAATGCTGCTGACACGTTCGCCGCGCGCATCCAGGATTTGTTGGGAACGTACAACCTGAGCTACAATTTCTCCCGCTGTCAAATCCCGTTTTAATCCACCGAGTGTGGAAGCACAGAAAGTACAGCCGATTCGGCATCCTACTTGGGTTGTTACGCAAACGCTATTGCCATAATTATGTTTCATGATAACTGTTTCGATAGCATGATCGTCATGCAATCCAAACAGGAATTTTACAGTTCCATCTTTAGATTCCATTTTAGTAATTTCAGTTAGTGCTGCAATAGAGAATTGTTCATTCAGCTTCTGGCGAAGCCCTTTGGACAAATTGCTCATTGCTTCGAAGTCATTCACACGTTTTACATACAGCCAATCAAAAATTTGTCCACCACGAAAAGCAGGCTCACCATTGTCTTTCGCCCACTGTTGTAACTCTTCTAAAGAAAAATCATATATTAAAGGTTTCATTATTATCTACACCTGTTCTTTCATAAGGATATGCGTATTATTTCTCATTCTTCCTATTTTAACACAAATTTCAGAGACGGTAAAAGAAAACGCCCGCCGTACGGTAGCCCGGCGGGCGGAGGATACTACAATTGTCAGAAAATTTGCTATATTACAAGACTCTCTGGAGCTTGGAAATATAGAACCCGTCGCTCCCATAATGATGGGGCAGCAGTTGAATTCCATCACCCTCAGCCAGCGCGGTACCCTCCAGCCTGTCCCACAACGGTGAAGCAAAGGTCACTGCGGTGAAATCAGGATTCTGCTTCAAAAAGTCAGCTACTACTTCACTATTTTCCGCTTGTTCAGTCGTACAGGTACTATATACCAGAATGCCACCCGGTTTCAACAGTTTAGAGACCGACTGCAGCAACTCCCGCTGCAATGATGCTACACTAGCCACATCTTCCGGCTGCTTACGCCATTTGAGGTCTGGCTTACGGCGAATTACGCCGAGTCCAGAGCAAGGTGCGTCGAGAAGAATTCTATCAAAGGATTGATGCTCTAACGTTTGCTCCAGCTCCAGCGCGTCTGCACTACCTGTAGATACACAATCAAGACCTAAACGTTCTGCTTGATCTGAGATCAATTTCGCTTTATGCAAATGCAGATCATTAGCGTAAATCGATCCTTCATCTTTCATGAGCTCGCCCATATGTGCTGTTTTGCCCCCAGGAGCAGCGCAGCAGTCAAGCACCCTCATGCCAGGCTCCGGAGCTACCGCTTCAGCTACTAGCATAGAACTCTCATCCTGAACGGAGAGATATCCATCACGATACCAGGAGGTGAGCGCCAGGTTTCCGCCGCCTTTCACAACAATGCCATAAGGACTAACCTCAGATGCTGAAGCTTGCAGACCTTGTTCAATCATCTGGTTCAGCAGAGCTTCACGACTGATCATCGTTGTATTCACACGTACGCTGACCGCAGGCGGCTCATTATTAGATGCACAAATCGCTTCCGCCGTGTCGACACCGTACTCGGTAATCCAACGTTCCACTAACCACAACGGATGTGAATATAATATCGATATCCGCTGCGCTTGACTTAGCCCCTCAGGCAGAACTGGCAGATCACCAGCACGCAATACACTGCGCAGCACGCCGTTAACCATCCCTGAGATTCCCTGGTGGCCTTTTTTCTTCGCTATATTAACAGCCTCATTTACAGCTGCATGGGACGGTATACGATCGAGATACATAATTTGATATAAACTAAACCGCAGTAAATTACGGACCCATGGCTGTAGTTTGGCTATCCCTTTACTAACAAATCCTTCAAGCACATAATCCAGGGTGTTCATCCGCGAAATAGAGCCATAGACAAGTTCTGTGACCAGTCCGGCATCTTCTCTGCTAAGCGTTGCCTTCTGTAGACTGCTGTTGAGCAGCAAATTGCTATATGCACCTTGCTGCTCAACTTTAACCATTATATCAAGCGCGATTTCCCGGGCAGAAGCAGGGGTAACCTTACCCTTGTTGCCAGCTCTGCCGTTGTTGCCAACTGCTTTAGAGTTATTCCCCTGTCTCTTACCAGCGCTAGGATTTACTGCTGATCGGCCAACACCATTTCCACCGCCGCTCAACCTAACACCGTCCCTGGCTTCATAACAGCACCACGGCTAAAATCGGCCGCACTCATTGCTTTTTTGCCAGCAGGTTGAACCGTTGTCAGCAGCAGACTTCCGTCACCTGTCTTCACTTCGACACCTCGTTCAGTTACAGAAAGCACCGTTCCTGGAGCACTATCACTTGCTTTCTGCGCTTCAGGCAGCTTAGAAGCCCAAGCTTTAAAGGTCTCACCATTCCAGAGCGTAAATGCGCCGGAAAAAGGAACTAATCCACGAATTCGATTATAGTTGTCACGTGAGCTAGCGTTCCAATCCAAGCGTTCATCCTCGCGATTAAGGTTAGGGGCATAAGTTGCCTCACTATCGTCTTGCTGAACAGCTTGAACTTTTCCGCTTACTAAACGTGGCATTTCAGACTTTAACAGATCTCGTCCAGCCAGGCTCAGCTTCTCAAAAAGAGTTCCAGAGGTATCCCCATCCTCAATAGCCACTTCGACACGAGAGATCATGTCACCGGTATCCAGCCCCTCAGCCATATACATCAAAGTAACGCCGGTCACTTTCTCACCATTGATGATACTGCGCTGAATCGGAGCACCTCCCCGATATTTAGGAAGCAACGAACCGTGTACATTCACACAACCATTCCGCGGTAAGTCCAACACAGCTTTAGGCAAAATTTGACCATAAGCAGCCGTGACGATCAAATCCGGCTCATATGCTGCCAGCTCGGCGACTGCCTCAGGACGACGCATGCGTTCTGGCTGAAGCACAGGTAATCCGAGAGCTAATGCGGCTTCCTTAACTGGTGAAGGAGCCAAGATCTTTTTTCTCCCCTGCGGACGATCTGGTTGGGTGATGACAGCTACAACTTCATAGCCTTCATCTACCAGCATTTGCAAGCTTGGCACCGCAAAAGCTGGAGTTCCCATGAATACAATCTTCATATTCCTCACTCCTCAGTCTCGTTAGCAGTCATCTCGTATACTTTTTCAGCGATATCTGTAAATAGAACTCCATTCAAATGGTCAATCTCATGCTGAAAAGCCCGGGCAAGTAAACCACTGCCGGTTATCGTAATCTCTTTTCCCTCACGGTTAAGGCCACGTACAGTTACAGTCTCCGCACGGCGAACATCACCATTCAAGCCAGGAATACTAAGACATCCTTCTGGTCCTAGCTGTTCACCTTCCATGCTGATGATTTCAGGGTTAATCATTTTGATCAATCCATGCTCTTCATCCGCATCCACCACAATTAGACGTTTCAAAATTCCGACTTGGGGTGCCGCCAGCCCTACTCCTTCAGCGTCATACATCGTATGTGCCATATCATCCAGCAATTTTTTAACATTAGGAGTAACTACAGCTACTTCTTTAGCTTTTTTGTGCAATACTTCATCTGGTTCTTTAACGATCAAACGTATAGCCATTACAAAACACCTTCCCGTTCTGAACATTTCTATATTTAAAGTCAATTGATAAAGCTCTTTTTTTACATTGTAACATGATACGGATTTACATCAACATCTGCGGATCCACATCAATGCTGATCTGAAGACCGGTATCCCGCACAGAATCCTCTAACTCTTCAGCCACTTGGCGGACAAGTCCAATCACATCGATGGCGCCGCGCCATTTTATCATACACTGGAATCTATATCTACCCTTTAATCGAGGGATAGGTGATGCCACAGGACCCAACAGATCTAACACATCGCTGGTTAGCTTATCGAGACTTCCATACCACCTTAGCTGTCTGGCCTTTCCCTGAAGATTCAGAGCATAATTCTCTGCCATCCGCAGTAGAAGCGGCAGCTGTTCATGAGACAATGTGACCAGGATGAGTCTGCAATATGGCGGATAATGGAGGCCTCTGCGATGCTTCAGCTCTTCACGTACAAAAGAGAGATAGTCATGTCCGCTGGCATGAATAATAGAATAATGCTCTGGCGTATAGGACTGAACGACCACTTCGCCTGGAAGCTGGTGCCGGCCTGCTCTGCCTGCAACTTGTGTAAGCAATTGGAATGTCTTCTCTGCTGCGCGAAAATCGGGCAGGTTCAAAGCTGAATCTGCTGTGATTACACCAACAAGAGTGACATCTGGAAAATCCAGTCCCTTTGCTACCATCTGAGTGCCCAGGAGAACATCCGCTTTTTTGTCTCTAAATTGGTTCAGCAGCTTCTCATGCGAGCCCTTTTCTGTTGTTGTGTCCACATCCATACGAATCACTCGTATGCCTGGGAATAGCTTACCAAGCTCTTCCTCCACCCGCTGTGTACCCGTTCCGAAAAACCGGATATGCTCACTACCACACTCCGGACAAAGCTTAGGTGCTGGTTCAGCATGTCCGCAATAATGACAACGCAAATTGTCACTACGGCTATGATACGTTAGTGAGATATCACATTCTGGACAACCGGCTACGTAACCACAGCTACGACACATGACAAAGGTTGAGAAACCTCTACGGTTAAGCAGCAGCACCGTCTGTTCTCCGCGTTCCAGCCTCTCTTCCAGTGCTGAATGAAGCTTTCGGCTGAACATCGAACGGTTGCCTTCTTTAAGCTCTTCCCGCATGTCTACTACGTTCACCTTTGGAAGTTCATTTCCAAGCGCACGGGTAGGCATCTCCAGCAGTACCGGTGAAAAATGAATATCACTCTGCGATCTTGCAGCATGATAGCTTTCCAGCGAAGGCGTGGCAGATCCAAGAATCACAGCTGCCCCACACTGCTCTGCTCTACGAATAGCAGCATCACGGGCATGATATTTCGGATTCTCCTCCTGTTTATAAGAGGTCTCATGTTCTTCATCCATAATAATCAACCCTAGGTTGGAGAAAGGAGCAAACACGGCCGATCTTGCGCCTACAGCGACTGTGGCCTTTCCTTCACGGATTTTACGCCACTCATCGTATCGCTCACCAACAGACAGCCGGCTATGCATAACCGCGACCCCGCTGCCGAACCGCCCCTTAAACCGCTCCACCATTTGTGGTGTTAAAGCAATCTCTGGCACAAGAACAACAGCCTGTCTGCCCTGATCTAAACAGCGTTTAATACATTGCAAATAGATCTCTGTCTTACCACTACCCGTAACTCCATGAAGCAGAAATACTTCGTGAAGCTGCTCCTCTAAGGTTCGAGAAATTCTTGTATATACGACCTCTTGTTCCGCTGTAAGCGGTAGAGGTGTGGTAGGTTTAAAATCTCGTCCTTGATAAGGATCGCGATAGACTTCAATTTCACTGATCTCGATAAAACCTTTTTCCTCCAAGGCCTTTACAGTACTTGCCGTTACTTGGAGTGCAGACAAAACTTCTTTAAGGGCCATAGGGAGTGTAGCTTCCATATCAACTAAAAAGCTCAGAACTTCCTTCTGGCGTGCGGATTTTTTCGGGAATTTGTTCAATGCCTCACGGGCAGCAGTGACACCTATCGCCAGATCGACTGCCTTGAGCTTTTTCTTACCCATTTTATCCTTAATGGATTGACTCTCTATAAGTACTCCACGCCGCAGCATGAACTTCACCGTCTCAGCAGCCTCAGGAAATGCACGAGTAAGCTGCTTCATGGAAACTTCGCCACTACGTCCAATAAATTCTGTGATTAGTCGTTCCTCATCCCCTGTGTCGGCAAACATTGGGAACAATTCATCCTCTGGAAATGCTGTCTCTTCCTGCACATCTCCAAGTGAAATCAGCCGTTCTGCCTTCCCTTTTAGAGCGGTGGGCAACATCGCCTGCAGTGCTGAAATTCGTCTACATGCATATCTTTTACTCATCCAGTCCGCAAGCTCAACTAATTCAGGAGATAAAGGCGGAAGCAAATCCAACACTTCTTGAATAGGCTTCAGGCTAGGACTCACTAGGGTCTCGCCTGATTCTAAAGATACTACAAAACCTTGGACTGTCCGGTGCCCAAACGGAACGGCTACCCGACTGCCCACTTCAATCCATAACTTCAGGGATTCTGGAATACTATAATCAAATGGCCGGTCAGTGCTGCGTACAGGCACATCCACAATGACCTTGGCGATATCCATTATAATGAAGCTCCAGTAATCCGCTCTGCCACGAGCGTCAGCAAATGACGAGCAACCTCATCCTTCGACAATTGTGGCAATTCAAGCACCAATCCATTCACATCATATATCGAAACGATATTCGTATCCGCTCCAAATCCGGCTCCTGCAGCCGCTACATTGTTAGCAACGATGAGATCGCAGTTTTTGCGGACCAGCTTGTCCTTAGCATAAAATTCCGTATTGCCCGTTTCCGCAGCAAAGCCGACCAAAAACTGCTTGTTTTTGGTCTTACCGAGTGTTTCCAGAATATCCGTTGTCTTCACAAGCTCAAGCGTCATCGTCTCTCCGCTTTTTTTAATCTTGGAAGGCTCACTATGCTTCGGACGGTAATCCGATACAGCAGCCGCCTTGATCATAATGTCGCAGCTGTCCCACAGTGCGGTAACTGCTTCATACATTTCCTGTGCAGATTGAACACGAATGACTGAAATCTCTGGTTCCTGTGGAGGAGCCTCATCTGTACGCGCAGCAATCAACGTTACCTCAGCACCCATTGCACGTGCAGCACGTGCTAGCGCGAAGCCCATTTTACCGGATGAATCATTGGAGATATAACGCACTGGATCAATCCGTTCTACCGTTCCACCCGCTGTGATGACGATTTTTTTACCCGCAAGAGGTTTGGATGCGACGCTAGCTTGGTGTGCAAAAAAATTCTCAACCACACTCACAATAGCCTCTGGCTCTTCTAGCCGACCTTTGCCAACGTATCCACATGCCAGCAGTCCTTCACCAGGCTCAATAAAATGAATGCCTCGGCTAGCGAGAATATTCAAATTATTAAGTACAGCTGGATGCTGATACATATGAACATTCATAGCTGGTGCAACCATAATAGGAGCCGTAGTAGCAAGCAGTGTAGTAGATAACATATCATCGGCGATACCGTGTGCCATTTTGGCAATTATATTTGCGGTTGCGGGTGCTACCAGCACAAGATCCGCAGCATCTGCCAGATCAATATGTGAAATGGAGGATGGATCTCTCTCCTGGAATGTATCGCTATATACTCGTTGCTTCGATAGTGACTGTAGAGTTAATTCTGTAATGAACTGCTTCGCCGAAGCTGTCATAATGACATGAACCTCGGCTCCTTTTTGGACAAGCTTACTGGTCAAGGACGCCGCTTTATAAGCAGCAATTCCTCCTGTGATCCCAAGTAAAATAGTCTTCCCCTTCAAGCTCTTCAACATGATCTCCCCCCTGTTCCCTACTCTTACAACGAATGGCTATCTTTACGACGAGAAAAAAATAACAACCTTCCGGTTGTCATAAAGAGCCCGGTTCTGGGCTTTCATCATAAATTTAAGACCCGTAAATGCTCCATAACCCAAGAAGAAACGGCAGCGCCTCAAAACAAATAGGCGGCATCCGTTTCTACAATAGGTCATTATTACTTATGCTTGAGACTACTCTTCACCGCGGGTTAGAGTAATGCGATCTTCGTAAATTTCCTCAAGAGCAACACCAACAAATTTATGCGATCTAGGATTCTTCACATCTGTCTTGCCACCCTCACGCAATTGTCTAGCACGACGTGCAGCAGCGACAACGAGCGAATACTTACTGTCAACCTTAGTCATCATTTCATCAATGGATGGATATAGCACTGGGACACCTCTTCATAGTTTACTGTTAATACCATTTGACCTTCAGCATAAATTATCTGACTTTACAATGTTCGGCGATAATAATGCTTTCTATTCTCTTACAAGCCAGATCAATCTCATCATTCACAACAGCATAATCATAATGCTGCATTAAGTTGATCTCATCTTCCGCTACAGTCATGCGGTGATCGATCACATCTGGATGCTCAGTACCCCGTCCGCGAATGCGGTCCTTCAACTCGTCCATGGATGGAGGAAGAAGGAACACAAAAATCCCTTCAGGAAATTTCTCTTTGACTTTGAGAGCTCCTTGAACCTCAATTTCGAGAATAATGTCTTTGCCGCTATTGAGAGTTCTCTCTACAAAATCACGGGGAGTACCGTAATAATTACCTACGTACTCCGCGTATTCAAGCAATTGATCGGCTTCGATCATTGTCATAAATTCCTCTTTGCTTTTGAAAAAATAGTTGACGCCATCTTCCTCACCCGCACGCGGACTGCGAGTAGTAGCAGAAACTGAGTAGACAAGTTCGGGCATCTTCGGACGTAGTGCAGTACAAACAGTACCTTTACCCACGCCGGAAGGTCCGGATAATATGATGAGCAATCCTTTTGACATAATACACTCCATTTAGTTGTTATTCGTCGTTGTCGTCATCTTTACTGGATAAGCGATGCGCCACAGTCTCCGGCTGTACAGCCGATAGGATGACATGATCACTATCTGTAATGATTACGGCACGAGTCCGTCGGCCATAGGTGGCGTCGATCAACATATGCCGATCACGTGCCTCCTGGATAATACGTTTGATTGGTGCAGATTCCGGACTGACGATAGAAATAATGCGGTTGGCAGACACAATATTTCCAAAGCCAATGTTAATAAGTTTGATTGCCATGTTCCGGTAGTTCCCCCCATAAAGTTCTATGCTATTACCTATTCCCGATTACTCTATGTTCGCAGCTTGTTCTCGAATCTTCTCCAGTTCTGCTTTCATATCTAGCACAAGACCCACGAGAGTTAGATGATTGCATTTCGATCCGATTGTATTCGTCTCACGGTTCATCTCCTGAATGAGAAAATCCAGTTTGCGTCCTACCGGTCCTTTCCCCTTCAGGAGGGCTCTGCATTGCTCGAAATGACTATACAACCGGGTCAACTCTTCATCAATATTACAGCGATCTGCAAAAATAGCGATCTCCATCCCGAATTTATGCTCATCAAAAGCGAACGTCCCATCATTTAGTTCATTCAATCGATGTCGAAGTTTCTCACGATATTCAATGATTACGACAGGTGCAAGTTCAACCATTTCAGCATGCATGTTCTCAAGATGGTTCAGGCGCTGTTCAATATCTGCGGCTAGATAACTGCCTTCACGGGCGCGCATCTCCAGCAGAGACTGCAAACACTGCTCAAGTCCCGCCTCCAATACTTCGGAGTAGTCTTCTAATGTCGCAGACACGGCACCCGCAGCCTCGTCTTTGCTGTCCATAATACCGGGTATAGAAAGTATATCACGTAAAGTCAACTCACCAGTCAAACCATATTCGTTCTTAAGCTGCTCTGCTGCCTTTAGATAGGTCATTACAGCAGAGTGATTCAGAACCGGTCTAACTGTCGACTCATCGTGCTCTCTATTGATGGTAACATCTATTCTTCCCCGTTTGATGTGCTGTTGAACCTTTCTTCTCAACACATCCTCATAACCCGTCCAATCCCGGGGCATCCGCAGTACAACTTCGCAGTACCGGTGATTCACCGATTTCACTTCGAACATAATCTTGTAGCCGCCGAATTGCAGGGACGATTGACCGTATCCGGTCATGCTAAATGACAACGGAATCACATCCATTACACTATTGTAATTGATTATTACTAGCGAAACAAGGGGGACAATTTGCGTCCTGATTTCTCCCACACATACTCCATTAGCTGTGCGCTCATATCATAGAACATGAACGGAGTCATCAGATAGATTCCATTAAAATGGGCAGTAGCAACATCTAACAGTTCCTTAGCGATAGCGACACCTTCTGCTCTTCCAGCTTCCCCTTCAAGTCCCTTCATGCGGTTGCGGACATCGTCCGTAAGCTGAATACCGGGAACCTCATTATGTAGAAACTCTGCATTACGTCCGCTTGCCAGTGGCATAACACCAATGAATACGGGGATTTCCAGATGTGCTGTTGCCTCAGCTATCTTCACGATAAGTTCCTGATCATAGACAGGCTGGGTCATAATATAGTCGGCACCAGAGGCAATTTTCTTCTCCAGACGTTGCACTGCCTTATCCAAATGTTTAACATTCGGGTTAAATGCAGCTCCGATTACAAAATTCGCTTTCTGTTTCAAAGGTTTACCTGAGAAGGAAACCCCGTCATTCAGCTGCTTGATCATTCTAATAATCTCAAAAGAGGTTAAATCATAAACCGAGCTTGAGCCGGGAAGATCTCCAAATTTCGCAGGATCACCTGTTACAGCCAGCACATGATCAATTCCAAGCGCATCAAAACCCATCAAATGGGATTGAGTACCAATCAAATTACGATCCCGGCAAGCAATATGCACTAGCGGACGAAGTCCAGTTTTAGCGTGCACCAAATGTCCCAAAGCCATGTTGCTCATCCGTGTGACAGCCAGGGAGTTGTCGGCGAGTGTCAGCGCATCCGCGCCTGCTCTTCTCAAAACTTCTGCGCCCTGCATAAACTTTGCAATATCCAATTCACGAGGTGGATCAAGCTCAACAATAACCGTATGTCGTTCCTTTACCAGATCAACCAGGTTCGGCTCTCTACCATCTCTATCCTCATCGCCAAAATTCTCTTGCAGCGATACACGCTCCACTGCAGGTGGCAACGGTTTAGGAAGCGGTTGCGGTACATAATTCTTCAGTGCAGAGGAGATTTCTGCGATATGCTGCGGAGTTGTACCACAGCAACCACCGATTATCCGGCAGCCCATCTCCGCGAAAGTCTGTGCCATTTGGCCAAAATATTCTGGTGAAGCCCCGTACCGGTATTCTCCGTCTACATAATCCGCCACACCCGCATTTGGATACACAGAGGCTGGCAGAACCAGATTCCCTTGTACAGCTTTGAGCGCTCGCTTCATTCCGTTCGGGCCTGTGTTACAGTTAAATCCGATAACATCAGCGCCATCGCCTTCCAGAATACGAAAGGCTTCTGGCAAAGTTAATCCATCTAATGTGCGTGCCGTTTCATCGACAGCTAATTGGCAAACTACAGGAAGCGAGCTGATCTTGCGGAGCGTTCTTAGAGCTAAATGCAGTTCCTCAACATCGTAAAAGGTTTCCAGCATAATGCCATCTACGTCCTCTTCTAGCAATGCAGCAATCTGCTGTGTAAAATATTTTTTCAGCTCTGTGGAAGAGAGATTCGCACGTTTGCCCGCACGAATAGATCCTACAGCTCCTAATACATACCCATGATCTCCAGCAGCCTGGCGAGCGATTCTAACCCCGGCTCGATTTATTTCCTCAACCTTGGATTCTAGACCATATTTGGACAGCCTGTCATAGTTCGCCGAGAAGGTGTTGCTTTCCAGCAGCACTGCCCCTGCCTCAATATAGCTGCGATGAACATCTTCGATTACCCCCGGAGAGGTCAAATTTAATTCTTCATAGGAAATGCCGACCGGGAAACCCTTCTGATATAAGTAGGTCCCCATCGCTCCGTCTCCGACTAATACTTTATTTCCCCATGCGGAACGTAAATCCGGCTTCACAACAAGATCCTCCCCTGCCACATTAGTTTCTAACTTTAGTTTCATACTAATGTAACATAAATCGGTATGGATGATAAGCTTTACAAAAGAAAAGCATTTAGACCAAAATATCACCATGCATGTTCATATGTAAAAAGCTTCATACTAACGTTAATGCCGTTATTTCCATAAAGGAGAGAATACTTTGAAGAAAAAAACAAGAAAGTTTCTGATCCGAAAATACGCTGTAACTTTACTGCTAGCCACTCTCTGCTTGCTGTATATTTATTTGCTAGATTGGCTGTATGGCTATGGGCTGGGTAACGTCGGGTATATCCTTAACTATCTATTCTATACCGCCTCTGAGAAAGCTACTGCTTGTATTTTGCTGCTCTGCTTGTTCATCCCCGATATCTATTACTGGAAAACAGGACATCAACCAGAACGTGGCGGGGAAAGATGACTTCTTATCGCCGCAACGATGATAAGAATTACAGGGATCAACACCATAAAGAAGGGGAAAATCGTATATAACAATCTCCCCCCCTCATTAATATGTTCAGTAAAGCTCCGCGCATTCAACATCGAGCTGAACAGAATGATCAGAGCACAGGGATAGACCATTCTCCGGTAAGGAATCTTGAACAATTCCGAAATTCCTATAAGTGCGGCCGCAAAAAACACAGACATTTTGAAAAAAACGCCGATAATCAGCACCATAACAATTAGAATATCCACACGTTGAATAAAATCGGAGATTGAAATCTTGCTAATCGTGGGCATCAGAGGGAGGGGTGACCGTTTCACTATATCTGTGCCAAGCACGGAAATATTCAGCATCATAGTCAGACTTAAGAGCAAACCTGAAACAAATATCCCCGCGGCGATGACCCAAGGACCTTTTTTAACATTGTTCAGATAGGGCATTAGCATGGTAAAACAAATCATTTCACCAAAAGGGAACATATAGTTCTGGCGAATAACAGAATCAATCACAGGCTGGAACCCATTCTCAAAAATAGGAAGTAATCGATTCAAATTAATTGAGCCCGATAACATCAGCATGATCGAGCAAAATATTCCTATCAGCATTACAAGAGTTGCGAATACCAATGAAGTTCGGGATAATACCTCTACTCCTTTATGCAAAACATACGCAGAAGATAAGATCATCAACGTTGAAATAATAAACAAAGGTGTGCGGTGCATAGTAGCCATAACCAGCATGGAACTGCCATCCCGTAAATCACGACCCGCTAAATTGAGGAATAGGGTAATGTAGAGAACGGAAATCACCGTACCTAAGGATTTTCCCAATAGCTTGCGGGTATAAGCCGTTAAGGGGAGATCCGGAAACTTTCTGTACAAATAAGTGTACCCCGAAAATACAATCAAACCGATCAAATTTCCGAGGAGTATGGAAATCCACGCATCTTTACCAGACTCCATCCCAAGATTCACTACCAGCGCTGTTCCCAGCTCAAACAACAAAGTCAACGTGAAAAATTGGAGTAGTCCTATTTTTATCTTTCCCATAGCTGCCCCTCCTTTATTGTCATTACTTATTCTTGGATTGAAAGGAATCACTTCGCATATCCGTATGCCTGATCACAGCATCAGCCTCGATATTAATCTGGCAGGTTTCAAATATACTCTCCCAATGATCTTTTACTTGTTTCCAGCCACGTGGATTAGCTCTTTCTACTGCTTCACCGAAACCTAGATAATCACTTTTTAATGAACGGGCAGTTGCTATGGCAGCGCGGATCTGTTCTTGAATATTCTTTTCCAAAAGCTTCGAAAGATCGTTTAACACTGTTGGATCTGTTAGATCCAAGCCATTGGGCGATTCCTTTAATCCAGCCTGCTGAGTGACATTAACCGTGAAGATAGGATGCTCTATATCTTTCGCATCAGCGTGGATATGTACCTGTGATAAATACACATTAAACGATATATAGTCCTTCTCCCCTATCGAGACCAATACCGGCATCTGAGATATTTTATTCTTAAGTAGAACGGTACCGATCGCCTCTTCGCCGAGCAGCCATCCTTTAAGCTTGTCTTCTTTAAAAGCTGCAAGACCGGTAACCTTTATTATGGTCTTCGGACTTATGTTCTTTAAATTATCGTTGCTCTCCCTCTGGTCCAAATCTCCAGTCACTAGCACGCCATTGATCACAGGCCCCCCACCAGGAACCTGAATCCCCCGGATAATATCATCCACTTCCATCCGATAGTTATATCCGAATTGTTTAGAGGTTGTCTGCAGCTTCTCCACCAAATCATTGGCTGGAATCCTTCCGAACACGGTCATAGTCGTCATACATTCACTTGCAGGCTGTCCCTTGGAAATAAAAATCAGGCTTGTCAGCCGGGTTTCGCTTTCCCTTTCCAGCACATCCATGATATCCTTGATGCCTTCTTGAGCGAACTTCTCGGAAATGATGACCACCCTAATATGTCCTAAAGACAAAAAACGTGCAGTCTGACGCGAGGCATTAGCTAATGCTTCAAACATAGTGCGGCCGCTACCTTTATAAACCGAAACAGGTGAAGTCCCTCTAGCGTTCTTCCCAGAGATTTCGTCAGCAACGATAACCTGAAAGGATAATACATATTTCTCTTCTTCTGTAGGTCCTCTATCTATGGACACACCGGAAACGATGGCTCTTCTGTTTAATTCCACACTATCCCAGCAGCCTGTGAGACTAAGACAGATCAATACGCAAGGTAAAAGTCCTGCTAAGAAAAAATTGCATTTACTCAGAATCTTGCTTTCCTTTCTTATGCGGCTGTGTCCCTTTAGTCTTATCAAGAATTTTTGGAGATAGGTTCTGTTCATGTCCGGTTGTGATCTCCTTCCCTTCTGAAATGTTCCCTTGCTGCGCAGTAGCAGGAGCTGGTTCTGCTGTGCCAAGCGCCCACAAAGGCAGCCTTAAGACGGCATCCTTCTGACCTCTGGATGACAAAGGCACTATTGGAGACAAATAAGGAACGCCAAAAGTCCGCAGACTGTTCATATGTGCAACCAGTACGATTAAACCCAGTGTAATCCCGTAAAAACCAAACATACCAGCCAATATCAAAAAACCAAAGCGGATAATTCTGCCCGCAATCGCCATGTTATACGCTGGAATGGCAAAGCTCGCAATCCCGGTCAACGCGACCACAATCACCATAACGGGCGTAATAATTCCAGCCTCTACCACAGCCTGACCAAGAATCAGAGCACCTACTACAGATACGGTCTGCCCAACTGCACGCGGCATTCTTACTCCCGCTTCCCGGATGATCTCAAACGCACCTTCCATTAGAATAGCTTCGACAAAAGCGGGGAAAGGCACATTTTCCCGTTGCGATAAAAGGTTGATCAGCAAAGTCGTAGGGATCATCTCATAATGAAACGTCGTCAAAGCTATATACACGGAAGGCCCTAGAATAAGCACGATAAAACTGATATACCGAATAATTCGCATCAGAATTGCAATATCGAACCTTTGCGCATAATCCGAAGCTGACTGAAAAAAAAGAGTGAAAACTGCAGGCAAAATCAATACAAAGGGGGTACCATCAACGACAATCACTACCCTCCCTTCTAACAGATTCGTTGCAGCAACGTCTGGCCGCTCGCTGTTATTGATGGTCGGAAAAGGGGTAAAGGTCTTATCCTGAATCAGCTCTTCGATATAACCGGATTCCATGATGGCATCTACATTAATCTGCTGCAGCCGTTTTCTAACTTCTTCAACCAGCTTCTCGTCCGCAGTATCCTTGATGTACATAAAAACCACATCGGTCTGAGTTACCGCCCCGATCTTCACATGCTCGAGTCTTAGTTTGGGTGATCTTATTCTTCTGCGTATTAATGAGACATTCGTAGCCAAAGATTCAACAAAGCTATCCTTTGGACCACGCACAACTAGCTGAGTGGAGGGTTCAGTGACAGAACGAGCTTCCCCTCCTTCAGTCTCACACATGATGCCACTGTCATAACCTTCAATGAGAATCAGTGTCTTCCCAGAAAGAATTCCGAGCAGCACCTCGTTCCAATCCTCCTGCAGCTGCGCTTCACCTATTTCCAGGGCACGGTTTAAAATGAGGTCATTCAGATTATTATTTGCTGCAGTATTACTTTCCTTAAGCATCTCATCTGTTATGGAGAGCAATGAACCCATTACAAATTGATTCACGGTTTCTGTCTTAGCTAGACCATTAAGATGTACCGCAGCAGCCTCAACAACGGATTCCTCACCAAGCTTTACCTGGCGGATTCTAAGATCCGGACTATCTCCCAGCTCGGTTATGATATTGTTTAGCGTCTGCTCCAGATGAATGGTTAATCTCACTCCAGAACCTGGACCTGCCGGGTCAGCTTGCTGTCCCTTACCGGATTTATTTTTTTTAGTTAACCCGTTGATGTTCAACAAGCTCCCCTCCTTTTTTTCATAAACATTGTAGTATTATTCTCGGTTACTCCTTCCATTATTCGGCTGCTTAAAGTCACCTCAGGTTAGAAACACAAAAAAGGCAGTCCAAGAATGTGCTCTTGGACTGCCTTTTTATTATTTTTCTATATTGCTACACTGCCCGTGAATACGACCTCAGCAGGTCCAGTCATATACACATGATTATCCTCTTCATTCCATTCAATATAGAGATCGCCGCCCTTTAGACTAATCCAAGCTGCCCGGTCTGTAAGATCATTCAGTACAGAGGAGACAAGGGTTGCACAGGCTCCAGTGCCACAGGCAAGCGTAGGTCCTGCCCCACGTTCCCAGACACGCATATCCACTCTGCCCCGATCCAGTACCGTTGCGAATTCAACGTTTACTTTTCTCGGGAACAAAGGATGTACCTCAAGCTTAGGTCCCCATGTGGCAAGATCAAAATTCACTGCATCTTCTACGTAAATCACGCAATGAGGATTTCCCATGGATACCGCTGTGAACTTAAATTCGGTTCCGTCCGCTTCAATCGGCTGAGCGAGCACTGGCTCTGCATCAATAGATACTGGAATTTGCAGACCGGACAATACAGGTTCGCCCATATCTACGGTTACAGTCTCCACAACACCGTCTTTCACGTTTAAAGTAACCTTTTGTTCTCCGGCACCAATCGTTTCTATTACAATCTGCTCTGAGCTTACCAGTCCGTGGTCATATACATATTTAGAGACACAGCGAATGGCATTTCCGCACTGCTCCGCCTCCGAACCATCAGAATTCATAATACGCATCTTGAAATCGCCACGCTCAGAAGGCAGGATATATACCAGTCCGTCAGCACCGATTCCAAAGAACCGGTTGCATAGGGTTACAGCAAGCTCCGCTGCATTACTTGGCAGCTCTTGCTCGCCGAAAACAACGATGAAGTCATTACCGAGGCCGTGCATTTTTGTGAATTCCATTAAAAGTCCACTCCTAAAGGTTATGTTATGTTAGCATTCGCTTAAGCTTAAAGTTCTGTGTAATTGAGCATTTCGCAAGCATATGAGCGGTTAACTGCAACAAGTATACCTTTAGGAATGGAGCATTAGTATTGACTTTATGCTGAAATTTTTGTACTTTTTATCATCGGATTACTGCCGCTGCGTCCACGATTACGTTTGCCACCCCAAACACTGCCGGCACCCATCAAGAAGGTCGGGATCCCCGCTGTTACAAACACCAGACACCATTCGCGGAAATTGAGCGGCACTGTTTTGAAGACAGGCTGGAGCACAGGCACGTACATTACGGCCAGCATCAGTAAGACTGATGACAACACGGCAAGCACTAGATACTTATTCTGGAACGGATTGCGGTGGAACACTGAACGCGAACTGCGGCAATCGAAAACATGGATCAACTGTGCCATAACTAGTGTTGCAAAAGCAACGGACTGTGCCCGAATCAATTGTGCAGGATTCTCTGGTGTTATACGTAAGGTTAGCCAAAATGCTCCTAGCGTACATAAACCAATCAAGAATCCACGGCTTATAATTTTCCAGCCTAAGCGGCGGGCAAAAATATTTTCTTTCGCACCACGAGGTTTATGCTCCATCAAATCCTTCTCGGGCTGATCCACTCCAAGTGCCATCGCTGGCAGTCCGTCCGTCACTAGATTGACCCAAAGAATTTGGATCGGAACGAGTGGTAAAGGCAGACCCAGCATCATGGCAAAAAACATAGTCAGAATCTCTCCCACATTGGATGCCAACAGATAACGAATGAATTTACGAATATTCTCATAGATATTTCTGCCTTCTTCGATGGCAGCAACAATCGTTGAGAAGTTATCATCCCCGAGAACAAGTGACGATGCTTCCTTGGTCACATCTGTACCTGTGATCCCCATGGATATCCCGATATCTGCAGCCTTAATGGCTGGAGCGTCGTTCACTCCATCTCCGGTCATAGCCACTACGTGACCGTGACGTTGTAGAGATTTAACGATCCGAAGCTTATGTTCTGGAGATACGCGGGCGAATACAAACACATTGTCCGATATCTTATCCAGCTCATCATCATCCATCCGGGTTAACTGAGCGCCTGTCAGCACCGTTCCACCACGCTGCAGAATTCCCAGCTGGTGAGCAATTGCCTCGGCAGTTGTTCCATGATCACCAGTAATCATAACCGTCTTAATCCCTGCCCGGCGTGTGACACTGATGGCATCGCGGACTTCACGACGTGGCGGATCGATCATTCCTGCCAAGCCAATAAAGACTAATTGATTCTCCGCATCCTTTTCACTATTCACATGTTCATTTGGACGCATATCCCGGTAAGCCATACCTAGCACACGAAGGGCTCCTGAAGCCATTTGCTCATTGGCATCAAGCACCTTCTGCCGCAAAGTTGGCGTACAAGGCACAACACCGCCCTCCCAAAGCATATATGCGCAGCGATTCAGCAATACATCGGGCGCACCTTTGGTACATACCATCCGTCCTCCCGGATGGCCTACGATCACAGACATCAGCTTCCGCTCAGAATCAAACGGAAATTCCTGTTCACGAGTGTAGGTTACGGCAAGCGTCTGAGCGGTCAGTCCCATCTTTCCTGACAGTGCCACGAGCGCTCCTTCTGTCGGGTCGCCCTTCAGTTCCCAAACGGAAGTGTTGTCTGCAGACTTTTCAAGAACAGCATCCTTATCCTTCCCTTTTCGTTTGCCCCGCACTTCAGACTGGAAGGTCTCAATAATTTCCGCGTTGCTGCATAATGCGCCAACCTGCAACATCCGCCGTAAGCTTTGATCATGTTTTAGATCCACTGCTTTGCCTTTCTCCAGAACCTGTCCATTTGGAGCATACCCTTCACCTGTTACCTCAAGACCACGTCCACCCGTCCATAATCGGGTCACCGTCATTTTATTTTGCGTTAATGTTCCTGTCTTGTCTGAACAGATTACCGAGGCACAGCCCAACGTTTCCACTGACGGCAATTTACGAACGATAGCCTTGCGTTTGATCATCCGCTGCACGCCTAGCGCAAGCGCAATAGTTACAATAGCGGGGAGACCTTCCGGAATCGCGGCAACTGCCAAGCTCACACCAGCTAAGAACATGGAGGTGGCAGGCTGTCCATGCAGAATACCTGCTACCACAACTACAATTGTCAATCCCAGAGATACGTAGATCAGAATCTTTCCTAGCTGCTCAAGCCGATGCTGTAAAGGTGTTTCCTGAGAATCCGTATTTTGGATTAGATCCGCTATCTTACCCATTTCCGTGTTCATACCGGTACGGATTACAACAGCTCGCCCTGTTCCTCTGGTCACCATAGTGCCCATGAAGCCTAAATTCTTCTGATCACCAAGCGGAATCTCTTCTGCACGGATCGCTTCCGAATGCTTCGAGACAGGCAATGATTCCCCAGTAAGTGCGGATTCTTCCACATATAGAGCACTGCATTCCAACCAACGTACATCGGCAGGAATCCGATCTCCACTCTCCAGCAAGACAATATCACCTGGCACCAACATCTTGGCTGGGATAATCTCGCTATTCCCTCCACGTAGCACTTTGGCAGAAGGTGCGGAGAGTTGCTTTAAAGCTCTTAGCGAACGTTCGGCGCGAAACTCCTGAACAAATCCAAGCGCTCCATTCAGTAGGATAATCGCGATGATCGTGATGGCATCCAAGTATTCGCCTAGCAACCCGGATACAAGCGTTGCACCCATGAGCACAAGCACCATGAAATCCTTGAACTGGTTCAACAGCAGGGTAAACGGAGATACTGTCTTTCCTTCCGACAGCTCGTTGTACCCGTTCTCCTTTCGTCTCTCCGCGGCTTCCTCATCACTGAGGCCCGTCCTTGGCTGGACATTGAACATTTTCTGCAGCTCTTCTGCACCGAGACGGTGCCAACTGTTTTGTTCCATGACTTTTCTTTCCCTCCCGGTCGTTTCTTTACTTCCGGCGGCGCACAGCTTTTCCACCTGTTCATGACAAATGTATTCAAGGTCGTCCAATAATATCACCCCTATCCAATTCCCCTTTTGCGCGAATGTCCTAAAGTATGGCATCATAGAGAGGTGAGCATAGACGTCTTCGGCGTCCTTATAAGGACAGGTAAGCGTTTGAGCGAGAAATATAAGATATAAGTATTGTGTGAAACTTTTACTTTCTTATATTTAAGAAATTCATTTCACGGCGACAGGAGAGCTTTATCATGGCATTAGACGGCATTGTTACCCGAGCTATCGTGCACGAATTGCAATCATTCATAGGTGCACGTATAGGAAAAATATATCAACCGAACAATCACGATTTAATTTTTAACCTGCGCGGCGCAGGTGGCGGCGGCAAGCTGCTGCTCTCTGCTAATCCAACGTATCCTCGGGTGCATTTTACCGAAAGAAACAGCATTAATCCTTCGGAAGCACCCATGTTCTGCATGCTTATGCGGAAGCATTGTGAGGGAGGGACCATTGAAAGTATTACGCAGGTAGGTATGGAACGAATTATTCACATAAACGTCAAGACTAGAGATGAGCTTGGTGACGTCTTTGCCAAAAAGATCATCATAGAACTCATGGGTCGACACAGTAACATCATTCTTACTGATCTCAGCTCTGGAACGATCATAGACGGCATTCATCATGTAACTCCATCGATCAGCAGCTATCGGATTGTGATGCCCGGCATCGCCTATACAGAGCCGCCACAGCAACATAAGCTGAACCCTTTGGAGATTGGTCAGGAGCAATTTCTCAATTTAATCTCGGCTGCTGAAGAAGCTGCACTGATAGAGGATGTTGAGGAGGAGACTGAGCCAGAAGAAATCATTGAGGGTGAGCTTGCTAATCTGATCACAAAAGATGCAGTAGAGCAAAAACCTGACGGCTCTGGCGGTCCTTCTCCCTCAGCTGACCCCGTGGGCTGGATGGTACATGCTTTCAGCGGAATGAGCCCACTGATTGCTGGTGAAATTGCTCTTCGTCTGAGAAACACCCTGGATAAAGGCGAAGTCACAGAATCCGAAGCAGCATTTCCGACACAATTATGGGTTGCCTTCCATTCTGTAATGGGATCCGTACGCGATAACGAATTTTCTCCTGTTGCAGGTGCAAACGCAAAAGGTAAGATGATTTTTTCTGCGATCCCCTTAACACTTCTGGGTGAGAGTGCGAAACATTACAACTCCATCAGTGAATGTATGGAGGATTATTACGGGGATAAAGCCGAGCGCGATACTGTAAAGCAACGGGTGAGTGATTTGATCCGCTTCCTCAGCAATGAACGGAGCAAAAACGTTAAGAAACTCGCTAATTTGCAGAAGGATCTCGACGAAGCTCAGGATGCGGATCGTTACCGCATTTGGGGTGAGTTGCTTTTCGCTTCATTACACGCGGTATCCAAAGGGGATAAAGAAGTCTCCTTGGTCAATTATTATGATGAAAATCAGGCGGAAATGGTGGTTCCGCTCGATCCGTTATTAAATCCTTCGGACAATGCACAACGTTATTTCAAAAAATACAACAAATATAAAAACAGCCTGCTTGTCATTAATGAACAGCTTTTGAAGACGCATGAGGAAATTCTGTATATGGAGAGTCTGCTGCAGCAACTTGCCCACGCTTCCCTCAACGATATTGAGGAGATCCGCGACGAGCTTGTAAGCCAAGGTTATCTGCGAGACCGGAGCAAAAAGGGCAAAAAGAAGAAAAAGGCCACCAGACCCACATTACAGGTCTTCACCTCTTCAGAAGGAATCGATATTTATGTCGGCAAAAATAATTTGCAGAACGAATACGTCACCAATCGACTGGCTTCTCCGAATGATACTTGGCTGCATACCAAGGACATCCCCGGATCACACGTGGTCATCCGAAGTGAGCAATTTGGAGATGCAACGCTGGAAGAAGCCGCTCAGCTTGCCGCTTATTTCAGCCAAGCCAAACAGTCCAGCAGTGTGCCTGTGGACTGTACATTGATCCGCTATGTACGTAAACCAAGCGGTTCCAAGCCGGGATTTGTAATCTATGATCATCAAAAGACACTGTTCGTCACACCCAATGAGGAAAGAATTAAGAGTCTTCCAAATACTTTGAGAAGCTAAATACTAGATATAAAGAAACCTCCAGCTGCAGATGTTGAACATCTAAAGCTGGAGGTTTTTATGATTCGCTCCGCAAATTGACTAATTTCATGCCTTTTTGTTTAAATACTTCAGTACTTCTGTAGAAACCGTAACACTGCCGATATCCCCGTGAAAAATCACGCCTTGACGGGCACCATGAAAGTCAGAACCTCCGGTTATTAACAGATTATAATCCTCAGCCATAACTTGATAACGTTCTTCTTCCGCAGGTCCATGATCAGAGTGATAGACCTCAATCCCTTTAAAAGCGCCTTGCTCCAGAATATCTCGCACCAGAAGGTCATCCCCGTACAAACCCGGATGGGCTAATACTGGAGACCCTCCTGCCTCAATGATCCACTCGCAAGCTTCCTCCGGTGTGATTCTAGGAGGTGACACATAGGCCGCTGCACCCTCGGCCAAATACTTGTTGAAGGCATCTCTCATATCGGTAGCTGCCCCAAGCCGAACCAGCTCGTCGGCAATATGTGGCCGGCCGATGCTTTCATCAGGCTTCAATTCCCGCCCGATCCCCGCTATAACCTGTTCCAAGGTAATCGCAATACCAAGGTCTTGCAGCTTGGTAATTATCGCTTCATTTCTAAGTGCCCGGGTATCTCTTAGCCCTTCCAAACGTGAGAGAAATTGTTCATTCTCAGGATCAACATAATAGCCCAGCACATGAATGTCTTTGCCACCAGCACGCGTACTGATCTCTACACCAGGCACAACGGTTATTCCGTACTTATCCCCTGCTTCACAGGCTTCCTTCACGCCAGCCACTGTATCATGATCCGTAATGGCAACAGCGCTTAGCCCCTTCTCCTTAGCAAGTCGTACATTCTCCGCTGGTGGCTGCATGCCGTCAGAGGCTTGAGTATGGGTATGGAGGTCGCATACATCCTTCGCAGGTAGGTTGCCTGCATTCTCCCACTCTTCCCGCAGAATCCCCATTTTTATGGCATCGTAGTATTCTCCTCGCACGATTCGTGCTTTACGGACGCGAGCTTCCTCCACCATGCCACATTTCGCTGCCAACCCGATCATTCTTTTATTCCCTGACCAGGTGCCTATTCCAAGACGGACTGTATCAAGAGAATTAAATAAATAATCTATCCACATCTTAAACGCTTCCGTACCGTAACCACCTGACCAATAACTAGAATCAAAGATTACTATACCAATCTCCATCCAGTTGGTTTCTTGCGATATCCAGTAGCGTCCTACTTTCCCCTTTACCTTGCCGTCTATTTCTATGATCAACAGGTTACGCGGGGTTTCCGTCTCAACTAACGCCAAATGACCTATGTAGTCCTCGGTAAACTTTTCGAATCTTTGATGTGCCAAAGATTTATAAGGACCATCCCATTTCAAGTGTTCACGGTCTTCAGCTTCATGATAGTGATAATAAAGCTTCTGAAAATCAGCCTCTGTAATATCGCGCAATACTAGCTTTTCTCCACGTAGAACAATTGACATTGTGATATCCCCCGCTTTAACTATCAGATTTCATTCGAATGCTCACGCAAATAAGTCAGGAAGGTTACTGCAGAAATTGGCAGCAATGTTGATTTTAAATGAATGGCGTAGAATTGTCTTTTAAAAGAGGCATCGGAGATATTCACAATTTTCAACAGTCCAAGCGCAACTTCATGCTTAACCGAAGAGGTCGATATGATCGTTATGCCAAGACCTGCTTCCACCGCTGATTTCACAGCTCCCGTACTTCCAAGCTCCATCACGATCTTCATTGTTCCCGGATCAAGTCCCTTGGAGAACAGCTGCTCTTCCATCACACGCCGCGTTCCTGAGCCCTGCTCCCGCAATACAAAAGGATGCTGAAGCACTTGCTCCAAGGTAACCTCTTGCTGCTCCGCAAGTGGATGATCATATGGCACGATCAACTTCAGCTCATCCCCCATCACGGGCTCGATCTCCATGTCCGGATGTGTGACCGGGGCTTCAATTAAACCAAAATTCAGTTGATGCTTGAGAATTTCCTCCATAATTTGCGAGGTGTTCATCACTTTCATCATAATTGAAATGTTTGGATATTGCTTTCCGAAAGGGCCTAACAGACGTGGCAGCACGTATTCTCCTATCGTAAGACTCGCCCCAAGCTGCAATCTCCCTTCCAGCATATGTGTGAATGCTGACATGGCTTGATCCGTCTCTCGCATCAGCTGAATACTGCGTAGCGCGTATGGCATTAGAGTGTGCCCTGCCTCAGAGAGTACGATTTTTTTGGTGGAACGATTAAACAATTTGGTGCCAAAATAATCCTCCAGCGCCTGTACCTGCATGGTCACAGCTGGTTGAGTCATATGTAAAGTCTGCGCCGCCGCCGAGAAGCTTCCCCGCTCGGAGACCGTATAAAAAATATGCAGCTGGTGAAAGTTCATGCTTCGCAACTCCTTATATTACAAGAAGAAACGTCGTTGCCGTCCTTTAAAGACGACAGTCGTTTCCCGTAGAAATCTAAGAATATTATAATTGTGCAGTATATAAATTCTTATATTTTCAAAAAGGACATGCAGACTCGCCGCATGCCTCTTGCCCGTTTCTTTATAGACTATTTGCGTCTTCGCTTCTTCTTCGACAGCTTTGTACGGTGAGAATTACGCAGCAGTGAAAAATAGGTCTTTAAATCTCTCAGCTGTGGCATCACCGAGATTCTACCAAGAAACGAAACGATGATCATAGAATATAATGGCTGGCCTGAGAGATCTCTCTCACCTGTCAATTCCGTAAACTCAGCGATTACTACAGAGTCATCGTCAATTAAATATGCGTTATAATCACTGCTTGAAAAGGGCTTGATCCGATTCTGCATTAGGCACTGCCACATCCATGCAGCGACCTCTTCGGCATTGCTTGCACCATTGCTGATGCGGTCCATATAACGGCTCTTCGCATGATTTGTTATAACGATGTCGGCGACCCTGTAATCGTTCAGCATGATGTGGAAGGGCTCATAAGTGCTGGGCCAATCCATCCCCTTGTTGCGCATCATCATCACACTCCACCATAAGGGTCTTAGTATGCACTTAATGTTGTCATCTTACCTCATTGCCGAAACTTGTACAAGTTTCTCCCCTTGAGAGTAATGGCTTTTTTTTGTAAATAAGCATAAAAAAAACAGGCGTTGTTTAAGCGCCTGTTTATCTCCTGGAATCACATACTGTAATTACGGGACTTGTCCGGTCCATTACTAGTATACTCTGTCTTAATTTCGTTACGATAAGATCTTTCAATCTTTCGTACATAGGAGAGTCTGCGGACATTCTTCATAACTTCCTCGGCCCGTTCTGCATTTACATACATAACTGCATAATGCATTTTCCGAGAAACATAATGTAATGTTCCGTATTTCTCAAGGTTACGTGCCGCTTTAACGTCACTTACCCAAATGATGTATCCTGTCCGTTCCGCAAACATAAGCTAAACCGCCTTTCTCTCTCTAAATCCTAAGGGAAGCTTATCCGCAGGAGCATTTTCCCCCGCTGCCGCATCCACCTTTAGGGGAAGGATCATTACTTGGTACTTTAATGCTATCTGATACTGAAAAAGCAATCGCTTCCGACATGGAATGCAGAATGTCGTCAAGGGTCTTCTCTGCCAGCTTGAAACGAACAACTTCTTCGAACTGCTCCAGTTCCGCTTCTACTGCCGAAACCTCATCCTTTGCTGAATGATAATTCGGGTGGAAATGTCCGAAACGCTGTGTTTCTTCAAACAGCTCCTTCTTAGTCTGAAGTCGTTTGACCATGGCCTGAATTTCGGGGTTCGTATCAACCCGCCCTTTCCAGTATAAGTAATCCGACACCTCGGCGGATTGATTAATCATATCGCCTAATTCATAGGCGTATGTCAGTACTTCAGCCATATCGACCGTATTTATTTCAGCTACGCTCATGAACTCAGCTCTTTTCTTCGTTAATGATCTACCGATTCAGTAGACTTTTCTATCATACCATAATCACTCGCTTGAGCAGAAGAGGAATTTCTTCGTCCATTGGGAATAACTAACTTCATTTCCTTCCAGTCTTCCGGAGTGAGCTCTATATCTTCAACCGTTTCACCATCATGAAAGAGCAGTTGTCCGGAAACTCTCCATGGATTCCCACTTATGCGTGAAGGGATAAAATCTAACATCTGATCCTTTAGTGCAAAACGCACCTTGACTCCCCATCTTAACCCTTGCTCCATCACCTTTTGTGCAGTCGAGCTATGATAATGCCGCCATTCTTTGCTCCAGATCTGCGGTACATTTTCTCCACCGAAGAGAATCTCTTCCTCCTGTTCAGGAGCAATAACCGGCAGGTTAAGAAAAGGATTCCCTTTGGACAGCAATCCTAGTTCTACATTCAGCTCTGGAAGAACATACATTGCTTCGGGGTTTCCTGTTTCATGAGGAAACAAACACCACCCTAGGTTTGTTTCCTCTACCTGTCCTCCAATGATTCTGGAAGGCGCTAACCCCGCGGAGTACAGCTCTTTTCGTATCTGTTCCATACATTGCGGGTCCACTATGAAATGTAAAGGACCGATACGTTCAAGGTTCTCCTGTAAACGCGGGTGAGCTGCGATAGCAGCTCCATCTGCTTCCGTCTGACAGGTCAAAATAATTACTTGGGAGAGTGAGGTACGGCCAATGCTTTTTGCCCATTGCTCAAGAGACATTTGAACCACCGAAGGAAGTCCTCCTAGTGCATGCTCACTTATCCATGAGATGATGTCATCCGGTGACATTCCACGCTCAGCTGCAAGTTCCAACCTCTCTTTCGTCAGCCGGAAGCTCCATATCGTATCACTTTGCTGGAGCTCAGCGAAGCCCGCCAGTGTCCATCGTACAGAATAGGGGACCTCCGGTGGAACCAGCACCTCGAAATCCGGCTGCACAATAAACTGTTCCTGTGTATCTCCAGACCCAACAGCAGCGAATGATCCCCTCTCAGCAGATAACATTGGCTTAGCAGCGGTCCAGCAAAAACACAACATACCCTCAGCGGTTTCTCCCAGCTCGCACCAGCCAAAGCCTGTTAAACAACGTAACCAGTTCAAGCTTGATTGTTCAAGCTCATTACGGGCAACGGTACCTGTGAGATTAGCATCCATCATCCAGTCTAATAGCGCGGGCAGCATTATCCATTTCCCGGGGATAAAATCTGCATTTGAGATTATATAACGAAAATGTTGATCGGCAGGTCCCACGCATCCGCAGCGATTAATTACAATTCCATAGAGAATGTCACTCATCGTCGCTTCAGGAAGCTGCAGCCAACGATCCAATAGCTCCATATCAAGCGTGTACCCGGCGCTCTGCCTGCGAATAAGTCCAAGACACAGCAGGATATCCACCGTCGCAATGACAGAAAGAGTTTTCTGTTCCTCTAAAAGAGAACCCACGGAGAGCCATTGCAAATGCTCCTCGCCAAAAGAGAGCTGCGCCGCTAAGCGGTTTAGATGCTTTTTATGAATAATCCCCTTGGCTGTCAGCGGCAATCCTTCCCAAGCGGTGAACAGCAAAGCCCGAAACAGATCTATCGCCAGTCCGGCCCCCGCCTCCATGGTAAGACTCACTAAATGCCCGGCAACGTATTGCGGCTGATACGGGAAAAATTCTTGTTCAATTGCCGGCAGCTGATCAACAGGAATCTGATACAGCTTTTCGCCCAAAATTTTATGCCTTGCAGTTAACAGCCCCTCGCGGCGCAATTCGTTCATTGCAAGCTTTTGCTCAGCACGACAAAGCGCCACAGGGCGCAATCGTTCTTCTTTCCCTTCTTCAAACGGCTGGGCAGCATAAGCTGCACATAACCGCTTTAAGACCTCTAATGCTTCTGTTGATAGCTGGTTCAATGAATGGTTCGCTCCTCTCCACTCGGTATCTTTTTAACGACATATTCATAACCCTGCTCAGTCAAAAACATCCGGCGGCGCAAAGCGAAATCCTGTTCCCGGCTATCTTCAGATACCAGTGTATAAAAATAGGCTTTATTCTCTCCCGCTTTTGGACGGAGGATTCGACCTAGTCGCTGAGCTTCCTCCTGCCGTGATCCATAAGCTCCCGAGACTTCAATAGCAATCGACGCGTCAGGTAAATTCACCGCGAAATTCGCTACTTTCGACACCACCAGTACCTGTATATCTCCCTCGTTAAAAGCCGCATATAGCTCGTCTCTTTCACGCTGCTTCGTTTTGCCGGTAATTAAAGGTGCCCCGATCCTGTCAGCCAGTTCACTTAACTGGTCGAGATATTGTCCAATAACCAGTACCGAAGAGCCTGCATGGACCTTTAGAAGCTTGGCTACAATCTCAGCTTTGGCAGGATTGCATGAAGCCATACGAAATTTTTCTTTTGCCGCCGCGTACATATATTCTTGTTTAAGCTCCGGATTCATGGGCACAATGATCTCTACACATTCCACTTCAGCGATCCAGCCCTGCTGCTCCAGCTCCTTCCAAGGCAGATCGTAGCGTTTCGGTCCGATTAAAGAGAACACATCCCCTTCCTTCCCGTCTTCTCTAACCAAAGTGGCTGTTAGCCCCAGTCGACGTGTAGCTTGAATGTCTGCTGTAGCCCGAAATACAGGCGCTGGAAGCAGGTGAACCTCATCATATATAATCAAGCCCCAATTGCGTTCGTTAAACAGCTTCATATGGAGAAACGGACCGTCTTTGGACGAACGATGGGTTAATATTTGATAGGTGGCAATGGTAACTGGCCGCACTTCTCTTTTTTCACCGGAATATTCACCCACTGCTTCCCCGGCCAAATCTGTTCGCTCCAGCAATTCATCCATCCATTGCCTTACGGATGTTGTATTTGAAGTTAAAATTAAGGTTTCACATTGGAGACTTTCAAGTACTGCTACTCCTACAATTGTCTTTCCTGCGCCACAAGGCAGCACCACCACACCGCTTCCCCCTTGTCCTTCTGTCCCTTGAAACAGCTGAACGGCCTCCTGCTGGTATTCACGTAAGCCAAATGAATCGTTTGCCGTATCAGCCTTGCAGGCATCGAGATTCTCCTTCCAGGTCAAGCTAAGCGCTTGTCCTTCATGATATCCGGCGTAGTCGAGAACTGGATAACCCAATCTCATCAGCTCTTGTTTCAAAAGCCCTCTATTCTCCGCAGGACACGAGCATTCCAGAGGATTTATTCTCAGTAGACCCAACGCTTTTAGACCTTGTTCATCACTCAATTCATCCAAAAGCTCAGGAGCATCCGCTCTTAACATAACGACCTCATTCCGAGTCTCTTGGCCATGAAGAGTCAGCTTTCCATATCTGGACAAAAGAGTTTCGATTTCCTCCTCCAGTCCTGTGGGAACACCCCAGCGTGCAAGGTGATGCAGGTTAGTGATAATCTCCTCAGCAGTATAATTAAGCGCAGCCGCATTCCAAAGAGATAACGGGGTAATTCGGTAGGTATGGTAAGCAGGAGGACTTTTTATCAGCTCCGCGAAGGTCCCTAGCTTTTTCCTTGCCACCTCAAAATCCGGATGAGCACATTCCAGTAAAATTGTCCGGTCCCTGCGCACGATGCAAGCTCCTGATCCATTCATAGTTTTTCCTCCCTAGTGTTCATGTAATTTAAGCTTGCGCTATGTAATTTTGTTTATTTTCATATAACAGGAAAAAGCCCATCCCCGCATAACGGTCATGAGCTTCCCTATCTGACTATTTAATGTAAATGCTGCTGCGAAATATCATGGAGTGCTTCACCAGCTTCATCCGCAAAAATGTCGCGCACAGCCAGATCTCCAATCGACACTACGCCCACCAGCTTCTGGTCACGTGTCACCGCCAGCCTGCGGATTTGCCAGCCAGCCATTAACTCTGCAGCCTCATCTACTGAAGTATTCTCCGAGACGGTCTGAATCTCTTTACTCATTACAGTTTCCACTGAGGTTGAACCAGGATGTTTAGCCGCATAACCTCTAATCACGAGATCGCGGTCAGTAATTACGCCGATCAGTGTCTTATGTTCTTCATTATCAACAACAGGTATAAATCCAGTGTCATAATCTCGCATTTTCACGGCAACTTCATACACATTATCTTGCAGCGTAACCGTTGCAGGCTCCTTCGTCATAACCTCTTTCACTGTCTTCAAGAATGAACCCTCCTAATCATGATCTCCATGTTATGGGAATAGGTTCTCCTCTATGAAACGAAATTATACGATTGTGTTCTCACGCATACAGGAATTCGCCATAGCAATGAGCAGCTTCATTCCGTGCAGCATGGCATCTTCGTCAAAATCAAATTTGCTATGGTGATGTGGATAGTCAGCCTCTTTATCCGGATTTCCTGCACCCACAAACATAAAGCAGCCTGGAATCTCCTTAACATAATAGGCAAAATCCTCAGCTGGCATCAGCTTTTCCATCCGAATCACCTCAACAGATTCTCCTAAAGCCGCTGAGGCCACCTCGAAAAACCGCTGAACTTCACCATCGTGATTTACGAGGGGAGGATATCCCATTACGTAATCTATCTTAGCTTCTGCCCCGTAAGCGCTGGCAATAGAAACGCTCATTTCTTCGATTCGCTGGCGTATCAAATGCCGTGTCTCCTCGTCGAATGCCCGCACTGTCCCTGTGATCCGGCATTGCTCGGCAATGACATTCTGGGCGAATCCCCCTTGAATGGTTCCTACACTGAGTACAGCAGGCTCCAGCGGGTTCACAGAGCGGCTTACAATGCTCTGGAGCTGGGTCACCAGCGCCGCTCCCGCCACGATGCTATCAATGGTACGGTTCGGCATGCCGCCGTGTCCGCCTTTGCCAATGATATCTATAAAAAACTCGTCCGCAGACGCCATCAACGGTCCCGGAGCACTCCCTACAGTTCCCATAGGCAATGGAGTCCACAGATGCAGACCATACACCGCATCCGCTCCTTCTAACATGCCTTCGGCGATCATCCCCTGCGCCCCTCCTGGGCATACTTCCTCTGCGGGCTGAAAAAGAAAACGCAGCTCCCCTTCCAGCTCCTCAAGCCGACTGCTGTAGTAAGAGGCTACACCGAGCAGTATGGAAGTGTGGCCATCATGTCCACAGGCATGCATTACCCCTTCATTTTGCGAAACGTAATCCTTCTTGTTCTCCTCTTTAATAGGTAGGGCGTCCATATCCGCGCGAAGAACAACGGTTTTCCCCGGCCGCTTCCCCCGTAATATACCAAGCACACCATACCCTGTCCCGCTTTTTCTGACTTCAATTCCGAATTTGGCTAACTTATCTGCTATAAATGCTGACGTTTCCTTTTCATGAAAAGACAACTCCGGATGACGATGCAAATGGCGTCTCCATTCCACGATCTCCGGCATGAGCGAATCAACCGCTAAGCTCTTCATAAGTTCTCCATCCCCTTCTCGATAAACCCGCATCCATAGCAAGCGATAGCAGTCCTGTTCACTTTGTTCCAGCCGCGAACGACTATAATTCTTTTATTGTAGCAGAAACGCAAAAAACTGGGTATTGTTAGGCACTGCCTACTCTTGCACAACCTTTAGAAACATACTATCATGAGGTAGAACATCAGCAATCGGATCAGAAATTCATCATTATACTTCATAAGGGGGATATGCGTGCTATGATTTTTGAGAACACGGGCCTCGTAGGATTGAAGAGTGATCTTCTCTATCTGGACGAGAGTGCCACAAAAGCTGGCTTCATCCGCTGGCAATGGGAATACTATCGTGCCACTTACGACTGCAAAATTGAAGACCCACAGGATGGTGGCGAATACTTCCTACGCATTAACACTCGCGCTGTCGAGGGAAAGCTAGAGAAGTCTGATGCCGTACTTGCAATTGAAGCCGTATACTTAGGAAAAGCAACCTTCCCTCATGGCCTGGAATATGAATCTCCGGTGCCAAAACCAGTATTGGACACTGCTGCTAAGCGGATTCTTGAATTAAAGCAGCTGTTAGAGGCTTGAGTAACAGAAAGGGAACGACGAAACAAAATGTCAGCCTGCCCAAAAGAGGAACACCCGATTTCCAACTACTTATCTTAACACTACTACTTGTGGGTTTCGGTCTAGTCATGGTCTTCAGTGCTAGCTCAAGCTTAACATTAGCAAGCTCGAAGTTCGGTAATGACCCTCTATATTTCATTAAACGCCAAGTGATCTGGATCGTACTCGGAACCGTTGTTATGTTTATAGCTATGAACATTCACTACAGTAAGTTTAAGAAGTGGTATGTACCTATTTTTATCATCACCGTTATTCTTCTGCTCGTGGTAGCCTTCTCTGAAAAAATTAATGGTGCCAAGAGCTGGCTTAGTATCGGGAAACTTGGAATTCAACCCACCGAATTAGCCAAAATATCGATTATCCTGTATATCTCAGCACTCATCACCAAAAAAGGTGAACGGTTTAGAGATTTCCGTACAGGATATATCCCTGTAATGGTTATCGTGGGTATTGTTGCCGGACTTATAATGATGCAACCGGATTTAGGTTCTTGCCTCATTCTCGTAGCTACCAGCGGACTTGTTATTTATGCCGGTGGTGCCAGCATGAAGCATATTCTGGGCTCTATAGCACTGCTAGTGCTGGGTGTAGGACTAGTTATAGGCGCCAAAGCAGCGATTGATTCCTTATCTCCATCCGATAAAGCCACTGACACTCAGGATTATAGAAAAGGTCGTATCGTTGCCTTTTTAGATCCTTATCAGGTTGCTGAGGGTGATGGTTATAACATTATTCAATCCTTAACCGCTCTTGGCCAAGGTGGAGTAAGTGGTTCCGGCTTCGGCAAAAGCATTCAAAAGCTGGACTATCTAAAATACCCTTATACGGACTTTATCTTCCCCGTAATTGGTGAAGAGTTCGGCTTTCTAGGGACCTCCATATTTTTGATGTTATATCTGTATTTTATCTGGCGGGGTATTCTAATCGCTTTAAGGTGTAAGGATCCCTTTGGTACGCTCGTCGGAATTGGGATTATGGGCCTCATAGCCATTCAGGCCTTTGTCAATATCGGCGGTGTAACCAATACAATCCCTCTTACCGGCGTTACCTTGCCGTTTATCAGCTACGGGGGCTCTTCACTCCTTGTCAGCATGCTGTGCATGGGAATTATGCTAAGCATCTCAAGAGAAACCAACCTTCCTGCCAAAGAGGAAGTAACGAAATCTGTAACAACGGTTAGACAGGTTCGTTCCCGGTAAGATTTATAAAGCCGGAGGTTAGGGGATATACACATAAAAAAGCAGCCCAGGGAATTAACCTTGGACTGCTTTTTTGTGTACAAGTTTTTTAAGAGATTTCATCATTCTTGAAAGCTACGCCTTCAACTTTGACATTTACCTCAACAATATGAAGTCCAGTCATGCTCTCCACAGCTTCACGTACGTTCTGCTGAAGCATCCGGCACACTTCGTGGATCGGTGTTTCATAGAGAACGATAATTCGTAGATCTACTGCTGCTTCCAGCTGTCCTACTTCAACGGTAACGCCCTTCTGAACGTTCTTACCGCTTAGACGTTTCGCCCAGCCTTCTGACAGGCCACCAGACATGGCTGCAATTCCCGGAGTCTCCAAGGCAGCCAAACCGGCAATTTTTGAGACGACGTCATTTGAAATTCGTATATTTCCCATTTCCAGTTGAAGTTGTTCTGCCATGCCATATCCCCCCTACACTCATTATCAATTATTGTAATTCCAAAACAGGCTAAAAAGCAAATCACTTTATCGCTTTCTCGTTTACACCTAGGAACAATTTGGGTATATTGATTATGAATTCAATCTAAATACATAGATAGGAGTGTCCTTTACATTGAAAAAATGGATTTCACCATCACTGATGGGTATCACCTTTATCCTTAGTGCAATCGGCCATTATGCCGATTGGGATCATACCCTGCAGTTCATTCTCTCAGCAATCGCTGTGGTGTTTGTGGCTGGATTTCTCGGCCGGGCTACTGAAAGTGTAGCTCATTATGCCGGACAGCGACTGGGCGGCTTCCTTAACGCCACCTTCGGCAATGCTGCTGAGCTAATCATTGCCTTCTTCCTGGTCAAGGAAGGATTGTTCGACATGGTCAAAGCCAGTCTTACCGGTTCTATTATCGGCAACCTGTTGCTTGTTCTAGGATTGAGTATTTTCGCCGGCGGGATGAAGTTCAAAGTTCAGAACTTTAACGTAACCCTTGCCGGAATGAATGGCTCCTTGATGATCGTTGCCGTCATTGCCTTATTTGTTCCCGCTATGTTCTTTACCACCCACTCTATTACGGAGAAGGATACAGATGTGCTCAGTTTAATCGTTGCCGGACTGCTCATCGCTTCGTACATTGCTTGGCTAATCTTCTCCATGATCACGCATAAGAAACATCTAGAGGACGTTACAGAAGAGGGTAAAGAAGAGTTAGCCCATGAGCATGCCCCTGCATGGTCCAGAAACAAATCCATCCTTTATCTAGTGCTTGCCACCGTAATGGTAGCCTTCGTGAGTGAGTGGCTGGTAGGGACGTTAGAGACTTTAACAGAACGTTTCGGATTCAGCGAGCTGTTTGTAGGTGCGTTCCTCGTAGCCATCATCGGTAATGCCGCAGAGCATAGTGCAGCCATTATGCTGGCCATGAAGAACAAAATCGGTGCAGCCGTAGAAATTGCAGTTGGAAGCAGTCTCCAAATCGCCCTGTTCGTAGCACCTGTCCTAATCTTCGCCAGTTATTTCATGGGTGATACAATGGACATTGTTTTTACGACCATTGAGATTGTCGCCATCGGTGTAGCCGTCTTTATTGCCAAATCAATTACCCAGGACGGCTCGACTAACTGGTATGAGGGCCTCTTGTTATTAACTGTTTACCTGATTTTAGGAGTCTCCTTCTATCTCGTATAATTATTATTAACCATTGTACACAACAAAAAGCGCACATGAGCGATTCGTCCTCATGTGCGCTTCTATAAATACTTAAGAAACCGATATTTATTCTTCTTTCGCTTTGTTGTTCAAAGCCTCGTAGAGTACTGCTAAGTTACGCTCCAGCTTACTTAGTACCATCTTACCAGTAATTTCTGGGACCAAACCTGCTCTAACCGCAAAATCCACTTCTCTGGAGAAACCGTACATCTGGGTATCCAGCACTTCCTCATAGAGAGGGCAGTAGCGTGTTGCCAGATTCTCCATCTGCACTTCTATAAGTTGCTGAATTTTATCGGCATCTTCTTGTAGAAGATTGATTGCTTTAAGATTATACTGTTCCTGTAATTCCGATGAAGTCATGCCTCTATCCCCCCCATGTCCAAAAGTTAAGCTGCTTTTACTATTTTACTTAATATTAGACGAAATCCGGTATCAATACAACAATTCAGTTTATACTAACCATATATTTAAAAGAACCTGCTGCGTTATCCTATCAAGTTTCATATCTACTTCTAGAAAAAACGCCCCACCGAAAACCGGTAGGACGTTTTTAGCACGACTATTACTCAGCAACAACTGTGAATTTCAAACCGTGTTTTGCAAACACTTCAGTCATTGCCTTCTTAGCTTCTTCAGCATCTGCCCCATGAACATGAAGCTCATAGCTTTGGCTGGATACCAAAGTAGTGAACAAACCAAGGATACTTTTAACATCAATGTACTTGTTGTCCGCTTGAAGAACGATTGAAGAGTTGAACTGGCCTGCCGTTTGGGCAATATCGACAATTGCCGCATTGTTACTGGACATAGAAATCCCTCCGCAACTTGATTATAAAACTTTAGTCTTTTGTTATCATTTCTTATGATACATTGAATCCGCTTACTTGTGCAAGGAGTTTTCTTGTTATTACATTTTATTTCAAGTTTTCAGGATTCAGACCTTCGAGTTCCGGCAACACAAAAATTCCATCCTTACGGATCAATACATCGTCAAAATAAATTTCTCCGCCGCCATAATCTGGACGTTGGATCAACACAAGATCCCAGTGAATGGAGGAGCGGTTACCGTTATCTGTAACATCATATGCTTGTCCTGGCGTAAAGTGCAGGCTGCCTGCGATTTTTTCGTCAAAAAGAATATCATTCATCGGGTGAAGAATGTAAGGGTTAAACCCGATAGCGAATTCGCCAATATGACGTGCGCCGTCATCTGAATTCAAAATCTCGTTCAAACGGGCGGAGTCATTGCTGGTGGCTTCAACAATTTTTCCGTTCTCGAATTTGAATTTGATATTTTCAAAGGTCACTCCATTATATACTGACGGTGCATTATAGCTGATCGTTCCATTTACAGAATCGCGAACTGGGGCGCTGTAAACCTCGCCATCCGGAATATTTTTTTGCCCGGAGCATTTCTCTGCACCGATTCCTTTAATCGAGAACTTAAGATCTGTCCCAGCACTCAAAATATGTACCTTATCCGTTCTGCGCATGAGATCAGCTAAAGCATCCTGAGCCTTGTCCATCTTGGCGTAATCCAAATTACACACTTCGAAATAAAAGTCCTCAAACGCTTCAGTGCTAATATTCGCAAGCTGAGCCATGCTCGCATTCGGATAACGCAGTACTACCCACTTCGTATGCTTCACACGTTGTTCGCTATGCACTGGATGAGAGTACAACGAGTTATACAATTTCATATTTTCTTCAGGAACATCAGACAGGTCATTCACATTCTCACCTGCACGAATCCCGATATAACAATCCATTTGCTTCATCCGGTTCAAGTCAATTTCAGCCCATGTCTGAAGACTCTCACGAGTTGCGTATTTAAGCATGCTGCGCAGGACTGTACGATCTGTTAATTGTACAAAAGCATGACCGCCGGCCTTGCCGATTTCCTCTACAACTGCTTTAATTAAATCTCTTTCATTGCCAATCATTTCGACGAGCACGTTCTCGCCTGGCTGGACATTTACGGAATAACCGACTAGGTTAGCCGCCAGCTTTTGAATTCTGGGATCTTTCATTGTGTATTCTTCCTTCCTCTGTCTAAAAAATAAGCAAGCTTTTCTATTGTAGCACGCCCTGTATGGAGCGCAAGACCTGTAGGATAATGTGAAAATCAACGAAAGCCTGAAAAATTCACCTGTGATACATAAGTTTCATTATCAGAATTATTCCCCGCTTCCAAGTAGGTAACCTTACGATTTAAGGTGAGCTTTCTCGGCAGATTATGTTTTGTATCAACGGTTAAATGGTAGACAGTCTCAACATTAGCTTGTTTCAGCTTTTGCTGTAATTCATTATTTTTCTTCTCCCACAGTTCCACTAAAGCTTGCGTAACCGCCTGATCGTTCTTTGTTATTTTCCCAGCCGAATCAGGTGTTTCAGGTCGAAGGTCTTGCATCTCTTTTTCTAATTCAGCAGTCAGTTGCTTTCTGGCCTCAGCAGGCGTCAGCTCGATCCGCAGCACATTTGTCCCTCTGCCTGCACCCGCATCTTCAGTCACATTAGCCTCCATGGATTGCAGCTCCTCCAGCTGTTTTAACGGATTAAGCAAAGCAAGCGGATTTCCGTCCTCAGATGAACCTTCAGTGGTCAACGCTACCCATTCCCCCTCTTTTTTCTCTAGCTGACTATGGAGAGCTTTCATAGAAGTGATGCCGCTTTTTAAATCTTTAGCGCTATTAGCTGCTTTTTTTGTGGATGAGGATTTATCAGGAAGCAGTGTATACAGATTGACCTTCTTATGGTCCTGTACTGTGCCTTCGTAAAATATCATGGATTCCGGAACGGTCTTTCCACCTTTTGTAAGCATGGTTGACCCTTTAAAAGTAACCCCATCGCTGCCCGTTATACCCGCTAACACCAAACTTAGATCTTTCTTGGCTGGTTTGTCTCTAATAACGCTGCAACCGCTGTTGAACACGCAGGACAAGGTAAAAATCATAAGAACTAACCCCTTTAGTAACAATGACTTTCTCACGGTCATCAGGCCTTTCTTGGAGTATTTTACTTTACAGCCCACTATAGGGTTCTCCCTTCCTGCGCGCCTTATACAGATGCAAATACGTTGCTGCTATCGTTTTCCATACATTGCTCTAACTTATGCGCGTTCGTCGCTTGCTTTCGAATGTCAGTACATACCACCTTCAGACTCACGAAGTTACCGCTGCCAGTCGCCGCACCGTTGTCGCTTTCGGACACAGCTGACCTTAATTACAGTATTTTGCGATATTTCGTATGCCAACGGACTCCATTGCAGCTATTGATCCGAAATGCGTCCGATATGCCCCTCTTATTAAGGAATAGCGTCTCCGGAGTCCGAAAACATGCTTAAAAAGCTAAAATCACGCAAATAACGTCATCTGAGTCCGATGCATCGCAGCAGGATGATAGATACATAGTCGAAGCAGCCAGCCATCTGCCAAAACAAAAAGCAGCGACTCTCCAATAAGGGGAGAACCGCTGCTCTGCTATCTTTTTTTACTTATGAGGCAATCCCTTCACACCACTGCCATTCTCTTTAGTGTCAACGATCACCTGGTTACGCCCATTGTTCTTAGCTTTATACAGTGCCATATCCGCTCGATAGAACAGGGATTCCACGCTTACACGTTCGTCCATCCAGCTCCATTCTGCTATACCGCAGGACACTGTTACATTAGGTTCGGTTTCGTTCATCACCCGCTTGCGAATACGCTCAGCCACATTTACTGCCTGTTCTACTCCCATTAATGGTAAATAGACCGACAGTTCTTCTCCGCCCCACCTCGCAGCAATATCACCTTGTCGGATGGAGGACTTCACAATTTCACTGACCTCTTTTAAAATCTTGTCACCCTTTTGATGACCATAGGTATCATTCACCATCTTGAACTGATCGATATCCACAACGATTAAGCAACCGCAAAAATCTGTAGACTGCCGTTCCTTTATTTCTTCGTCCAGATAATGACGAGCATAAAGTCCAGTTAGGCTATCTCTGTTCGCTAGACGTCTAACTTCGGCATGCAGCCTTGCGTTCCCTACAGCAAGTCCAATATGCCCCGCCATCGCCTGAAGCAATCTGTAATTGTCATAAGAGAAATAATGGGCATCGCGATGCGCCAACATGATGGCACCACGCACTTCACCACCTACACTTAAAGGTGTGGCAATCAGCGACTGCGACCCGGTAGCATTCATTAAACGAGAAGTAGTATTAGGATTATCTATGTAGTTAGACATGATTAATGATTCCCCAGTAGTATAGACCTTCCCGCCTAAACCTTGTCCTACTTCTAAAATCTCATTTTGCAAGGAGGAATGATTGCAAGCTATAACCTCTAGCCCGCCCTTTTCTTCGTTCATATGTAAAATACAGCAGTAGTCTGCACCAAACATCTCAAGCAGCTCTTCAAACGCAAATTGGAAAATATCTCCTAAGCGCAAGCTTTGATTCAGACGCTGTGTAAGTTCGTTACTCATACGCAGCTCACGAATGAGCTGATTGGAGCGTTCATACAGCTTGGCATTCTCAAAAGCAGTACCTGCGGTATCTGCCACCATCGAGAGAAACCGTAAATCTACATCCATAAAGATTGAGTTATCCATCACCATGTGGAATACCCCATAAACCCCCTGCTTGCCACCTAGCGGAAGACCAATTTCTACAATGTGTTGATCTTCAGTATTGGTGTTCAGAGCAACACGGCCGTCTTTAAATGCTCTAGCGCAGACATCATCACTGGACATCTGAAACGGTAAAGGTTTGACCTGCGGATGAGTGCTGCGGTGATCTTGCGACATAAACAGCTCAAGCCTGGCACCAGGGTACATTGCAGAAATGCTATCTATAACCTCCGTAAGCACGGCGTTCACATCAATATTGTCATGCATCCGCTGAACGATCTGAAATAACAAGGAGCGGCGATTGCTCTCACGTTCAGCATGTAGATGAACACTCGCAAGATCAGTTACAAAAATATGTTCAAACTTATGATAGAAAATGGTCCGGTACTGCAACGATATAGCCTCAGCAGTATCTCGTCCACCCATTAAATATTGTTGTGTCGGCATAGCACAGCCCAGGCAAGCAAAAATTTCTTTGTCAACGCGAGTGATGAGCGGTATAGTAAAAAAGCTCATATCCTGACCTTGCACCGTCAGTTGAACAGATGAGGTTGTGCCGGAAAGTAAACTAGCTGCCGCCGCCTGCTCCCATTGGTGCCTCCATCGTTCTTGCTGATCGGCAATATTAGCAAAATATCTGCCTTCAAAATTCAGTACACACCAATCCCATGATTTAGCGAACGGTAGAGCCTCTAGCCCATCGATCCATTCCTCGAAGCTGTCTGCAATCAGATTGGCCAAATATGGGAAGTCATGGGACACTATTTCCGTTTCCCTAAGCCAGGCGGTGGGATCTTCGGAATCTCTACTAGCGTGCAATTTGTCCTGTATCAGCATACGACTGTCTTTATAAGCGTATGCTTTCTGTTCTGACATAACGAAGATCCCCTTTGCTTCTCAATTAAGAAAAAAAACCTTCCCAATTAACATCTAATTAACTATATTTTACTCCCTTTCTTTGTGTATTGCATTATATTTTCCTTATTTCCGGGATTTTTTTTAGGACCAAAGAACTAACGACAAAGAATGACAAAAACTCTTTTAATATGCGCTTGACTTTATATACTACTTTCATATAATATTTATTGTTGAACAAGACTGTAACAAGTCTTACTTGGGCGTAACGTTGTGTCACCCTCACGCATTTCGTTACTGCCAGGGCAGCGGCTGAACTTCCCTGGTAGTGTGGAAGCCAATAATGCTAATCACGGATACGAAATGCGGCGCAAATAGAGCCCTAACCTGAAATTTCAAATATAAAGGAGTCTACTATAACATGGCACGTTACACCGGACCTAAATTCAAACTCAGCCGCCGTCTGGGCATTTCCCTTAGCGGTACAGGCAAAGACCTGAAACGCCCTTTCCCACCAGGACAACACGGCGCTAACCAACGCAGAAAAGTAAGTAACTACGGAATGCAGCTTTTGGAAAAACAAAAACTGCGTCACATGTACGGCTTGGGAGAGAAACAATTCCGTACTCTCTTCGCTAAAGCACAAAAACTTCCAGGTCTTGCGGGCGAAAACTTCATGTTCTTGCTTGAAAGCCGCTTGGACAACCTAGTTTACCGTCTTGGATTTGCTAACTCCCGTGCTGGAGCACGTCAGTTGGTATCCCACGGACACGTAACTGTAAACGGCAAAAAAGTCGACATCGCTTCTTACCGTGTAAGCTTGGGCGACGTTATCGGTCTTCGCGAGAAGAGCCAAGGCATGGCTTCCATCAAAGAAGCTCTTGCTAACCGTAACCACCTTCCAGCTTACCTGGAATATGCTGAAGGATCTTTCGAAGGTAAATATATCCGTTTGCCAGAACGTTCCGAGCTTTCCCAGGATATCGATGAGAAACAAATCGTCGAGTTCTACAACCGTTAATATCTCGCTTTTAGCGGGTATGACCGAAGCCTCCGGATTAATCCGGGGGCTTTTTGTTATGTCTATATTCTAAATTCCAAGCCGTTTGTTGCCTATTACGCTTTCGCAAATCATACCCTAAATTACTTTATTTATAATTTTTGCACAAAAGTCGAATCTTAAGACCATGAGAATCAGGTAGAAGCGCATTCAAAAACGCCAATTTATGCTATAATAATTCCGTTAAAAGGAGGAATTATCGTCGATGGCTCAAGAGAACAAGAAAAAAAACGCTAAGAAGCCTTCACCCCGCAGATCCGCCCTAAGCAGGTTCGGTTCTGTAGTTAAGTGGATGTTTATTCTTGGAATAATAGGCGTTCTATTTGCCGGTGGTGCTGTAGCAGGCTATGTCGCTTCCATTGTGAAGGATGAACCTGTTCGCTCCGAAGAAATGATTCAGCAGCAGGTCAGTCAAAATGCGATCACCGGATTCGCTTATTTCCGAGACGGCGCACCGATCGGCCAGCTTCGGACAGAAGAAGACCGAAGGCTCATTGAATTCAACGATATCCCCCAGCTTATTATCGATGCAGTTCTCGCAATAGAGGACAATAATTTTAATGAGCATAATGGCGTGGATTTCAAAGGCACCTTGCGTGCCGTCAAACAAAAGCTTCTCAATGAATCCGTTCAGACCGGAGGCAGTACACTCACCCAGCAGCTCGCAAGACGTGTATTCCTGAATCTGGATCGGACAGAAGATCGTAAAGTAAAAGAAATTCTACTTTCTCTTAGATTGGAACGCTTCTTGACCAAGCAAGAAATATTAACGGCTTATCTAAATAAGGTTCCTTTCGGCAATGGTTCGAATGGCTACAATGTTTTCGGGATTAAAGCAGCAGCCAAGGGGATATTCGGTCTAGACGATCTGGACAAATTGAATGTCGCTCAAGCAGCGTATTTGGCTGGTCTTCCGCAGCTCCCTTCTGCTTATTCTGCATTTAATGGCATAGGTGAATTCAACGAAAAAGCTTTCAACAGAGCTATGGACCGTCAACATCTTGTACTTCGTCGTATGCTTGAGGAGAATAAGATCACTACCTCTCAATATGATGAAGCCCTTAAATTTGATATCAAGAGTTCTCTGGCGCCACATACCAAAAAAGCCTATGCTACATATCCATACCTGATGATGGAGACTGAGCGTAAAGCATCCGAGATCCTTCTATCATTGAATGAAGAGAAAAATGGCACAACGGATGCCAATAGCACTACTGACAATGCCGTGTTACTTGAAGAAGCAAGACAGCAGCTCATGACCGGCGGTTATCGAGTCTACACAACTATTGATAAAAAAGTTTACAATGCAATGCATAGTGTCTCAGAAGACAGCAATAATTTTACTAAAGACAGCAAAACCAAAGGTATGGAACAGACGGCTGGCATGTTAATTGATAACAAAACGGGAGCCATTCTCGGCATGATTGAGGGCCGCGACTTCAATATTGAGCAGATGAATTATGCTACCCAAATGATCCGTCAGCCCGGATCGACTATGAAGCCAATTTCAGCTTATTTACCAGCCTTAGATGCAGGGCTGATTCAGCCTGCCGGGATTGTGGATGACGCGCCAATTATTCTAAAAGACGGCGGAAAAGGATTCCATATTCCCAAGAATGCCAATAACCGCTATCAAGGTCTGGTCACTGCCCGTTACGCACTTAACAAATCGCTCAACTTGCCTGCGCTTAAGCTGTTTAATGAAAAGGTCGGAATAGAGAAATCTTGGGCCTTTACTAAAAAGCTGGGGATCACCACCCTCACAGATGATGATTACAGCGCGCAGACTGGGGTTATAGGCGGTCTCAAATACGGTGTATCCGTAGAAGAGTTAACCAATGCCTATTCCGCTATCGGCAACCAGGGAGCCTTTAATGATGCCTACATGATTGAGAAAATCGTCAATTCAGAGGGCAAAATTATCTATCAGCACAAGGTTAATCCTGAGCAAGTATTCTCTAAGCAAACAGCTTACCTAATGACAGATATGCTGCGAACTGTAATTACAGAGGGTACAGCCAGCACCGTAAAAAGAGCATACAAACACTCTAAAGAAATTCCGATTGTCGGTAAGACTGGATCTACCCAGAATTATGGGGACGTATGGTTTATGGGCTACACTCCTGATGTCACATTGGGAATGTGGGTCGGTTACAAAGAGCAAATCAACACCCTTACGGGAGATACACAAAAACGTCAAGCCCAAACATTATGGGCAAAAGTATTGAATGCTGTCATTGATAAGCAGCCGGAACTATTCGTCACAGACAAATTTGCACAGCCTGAAGGAATTATCAAAAAGACAGTTTCAGCATATAGCGGCAAACTGCCAACATCTCTGACTGATAAATTCACAACGGATATATTTAATACAAAATATGTGCCAAAAGAGAGCGACGACGGGATTTCCAAAGCCAAGTATATTACTTACAAAGGCGTCAATTATATCCCGTTGGAAGGTACTCCAGAGGAGTTCCTAAAGGAAAAAATCGTCGTTAAACGTGAGAAGCCGATACAGGAACTCGTCAAAGAACTCCTGGCTGCCTTCCCTAAGATGAAGGATCATAAATCACTGGAGTATTATATGCCAGCCGATGCCAAGACGGATTTTCCAACAGAAGTTGATCCACGAGTGGACGACGGGGCTTCCCCTGCTGCTCCTGGAAATGTTAACGTCTCTTATAGCACTGGTAAAGCGGTCATCAGCTTCTCCGCTAGCAGCTCGGCAGATGTTGTGGGATACCGCTTATATCGTTCATTAAATGGAGGTTCTTTCCAAAAGCAATCTATACTCATGGCAGATGAGAACAAGGTATTCACGCCGGGTACACCGGCAAGTGCTAATGCAACCTTCTATGTAACCGCCGTGGATGTTGCAGGTAATGAGACGGCTTCTGGCAGCGTTGCTGGAGGGATTACACCAACACCAGAAGCAACTCCTACACCTGATCAACAACCTGGCACAGAGCCGCCTACAGAGCCTGAGACGACACCAGGAGACATTATTGAGGATCCAGGTAACATTCTCCCGCTACCGACGGAAACACCAGCCGGTGGAGGTAACAGTACTGGGGGCAGTAATAATCCCACAGCAGGTAATAATGCAGGGACACGTTAGCCCAAAGATTAATAAATAACTTTACACAGCAAAACACCGTTCCCATGGATTCATCCGGGAACGGTGTTTTTTTACAATTCATTCTAATCCTCAATCGTGGATAGATCTCCTGTCGGAAGATGCAGCTCCCATGCCTTCAGTACACGCCGCATGATTTTACCTGATCGTGTCTTCGGTAGTTTATCCTTAAACTCGATTTCTCGCGGCGCAGCATGTGCAGACAGGCCCGCTTTGACAAAAGCGGCGATCTCCTCTTTCAGAGCAGCAGTTGGAGTATAACCTTCTCTAAGCGAGATAAAAGCCTTAATAATCTCACCCCGCACAAGATCCGGTTTGCCGATTACACCCGCTTCTGCCACTGCCGGATGTTCCACTAATTTGCTCTCCACTTCAAATGGCCCAATACGCTCACCAGAAGAGTTGATAACATCATCAATTCGTCCCTGAAACCAGAAATATCCTTCGTCATCCATATAAGCGGAATCGCCAGAAATGTACCAGCCAGGAATCCGGAAATATTCCTCATACTTCGTCTGATTGTTCCAGATCGTTTTCATCATGGACGGCCACGGAGTTTTTATCGCAAGATTCCCCATAGAGAACGGTGGAAGAACATTTCCCCGATCATCCAGAATCGCTGCTTCAATCCCCGGTAACGGACGGCCCATTGAGCCTGGTTTGATATCCATTGCCGGATAATTACAAATCAATTGTGCCCCTGTTTCAGTCATCCACCAAGTATCATGTATACGCTGATTGTAAAATTTATCTCCCCACCGCACCACTTCCGGATTTAACGGTTCACCAACCGATAGAACATGGCGCAAGCTGCTTAAATCAATCCCCTGTAAGGAGTGCTCCCCTGCACCCATCAACATACGAAAAGCTGTAGGTGCGCTGTACCATACAGATACCTTATTCCGTTCGATTGTCTTATACCAATCCTGAGGACTAAAGCGGCCACCTCTAACTACATTGGTCACCCCGTTTAACCAAGGGGCAAATATGCCGTATGAAGTTCCGGTCACCCAGCCAGGATCTGCCGTACACCAGTATATATCGTCTTGACGTAGATCTAGCACTACTCTGCCTGTATAATAATGTTGAATCATTGCTCTATGCACATGATAAACGCCTTTGGGCTTTCCTGTAGAACCAGATGTATAATGCATAATAAGGCCGTCATTCAAATCAAGCCATTCTAAATTAAGATCAGCAGAAACGTTAGCCATCTCTTCTGCGAACCCTAAGTTTCCTTGCTCAATATCTGTTGCTCCACCTACTAGAAAAATATGACGAAGCTCCGGAAGCTCTTCTCGCTTGACCCGATGCAGCAATTCAGGCGTAGTTACCAGCGCAACGGCTCCACTATCCTCCAAACGATCCTTAACTGCTGTTTCCATGAAGGCTTCGAACAAGGGTCCTGCTATGGCTCCGATTTTGAGAATACCTAGCAGACTGAAATACAGTTCCGGTTGGCGAGGCATAAAAATAAATACCCTATCTCCTTTACCGATGCCATATTTACGCAATACATTTCCGAACCGATTCGACCGTTCCTGCAGATCGGTAAATGTATAGGATTCTTCCCGTACAGTGTCACTGTAGAGTAGGGCCGTTGCCGCTCCCCGCCCTTCATCAACATGGCGATCAACGGCTTCATAGGCCATATTAACCTTGCCGGTTTCATACCATGAGAAATTACGTTCAACATCCTCCCACTCAAAATTGGCTACTGCCTCCGCATAATCAGACATATTGGAGCTCTGCACACGACCCGGCAAAATTTCGCTATGGACTTGACCCATCACTCTTGCCTCCCTCACTCGTTTGATTTAAGCTTTAAGGGTAAGACTCATGTTTTAAATAATGATGTCAATGCAGTGAATGTGAATTTTTTATGTCTGAATTAGTATACCATAGCAAGCGTTTACATACCATTTTTTTGATCTGAAAGGAGCACTGTCATGGAGCATCGCAAAATCCCTATTTCCCATACTCTCTCCTATATGGGTAGAACGATAACTGTGAGCGGACCCCGATCTCCTGAGGACCTTGAAGCCCTGCATATGCATCAGGATCTAGATGCTTTTCGCAGGCCATTAGAGCAGCAAGAGGCGCTCGTAGAGATCGCCAGCTTGCCAGAAGGCCGTGTGATTACTGCGGTAGAGAATGATGTCATAGTGGGCTATGTGACCTTCCATTATCCAGATGAAATGGAGTTATGGTCACAGGGTGGGATGGAGGATCTTATTGAGCTTGGAGCGATAGAGGTGAGTAATGATTATAGAGGGGCCGGACTAGGCCGGCTGCTGATTTCTACTGCTTTTGAACGGGAGCAATTAGAGAATTGTATTGTTTTTACAACAGAGTATTATTGGCACTGGGATTTAAAAGGCAGTGGGCTGGACGTGTGGGCCTATCGCCAAATGATGGAACGCCTGATGAAGACCGTTAATATGGTTTGGTATGCTACGGATGATCCGGAAATCTGCTCACATCCCGCTAACTGCCTAATGGTTCGCATTGGACAAGAGGTGCCCATGTCCTCTCAGGAGACCTTTGACAGAGTACGTTTTAGACAACGTTTCATGTATTGAGCATTAAATATGCTGCAGCATAAATTCTAATATGGAATGCGAGCGTTGTGAAGATTGTACTGTAAATTCTCTGAAATTCACCTCAGCTGATCCATCAGACTTATCTGACATCGAGCGAATGATGACAAAGGGCGTGGCGTTCATATGACAGACTTGGGCAACCGCCGCCCCTTCCATTTCCACACAAGCTCCATCCATTTGCTCTCTTAATTCAGCTACCATCTCCGCATTAGAAATGAATTGATCACCAGATAACACTTTGCCTATCAAGTACTTTTGACCTAACTCATTGCATGCCTTCTCAGCAAGCTGTACTAACGCAGGGTCTGCCTGGAAGACGGAAGTCTCCTGATAAGGAATTTCGCCTCTTGCGAACCCAAGCCCCGTAGCATCCATGTCATGTTGTACACATGTAGACGATATAACAATATCTCCAATATTCAATTCAGGATGTACAGCACCAGCAACCCCCGTAAACAGCACACGGGATACGCCAAAATTATCAATTAGAAGCTGAGTCGTAACTGCTGCATTTACTTTACCCACCCCAGATTTACAGAGCACTACGGATTTGCCTAATATATTTCCTATGTAATATTGTATACCTGCTTTAACTTTTGTCCGCTTGTCCTCCATGCCTTCTAGAAGCAGCTTAATTTCTTCATCCATCGCTCCGATTAATCCGATGATTTCACTCACAGCAAATGCCTCCTTTGATGATTTGTTTAATAAATAAAAACATAAAAAGCTCCATAAGGAGCTTTTTACGGAATAACTGTTCAGTTCTTAAATTACTTATTCAGATGATTAACCGACAAGCGGAGAATCGTTTCATGAGGCAGGATAACCCGCGGATTCTCAACGGTTTCTTTCTTCATAAGCTTGGTCAAAAGTCTCATCGCAACCGCGCCCAAATCGTACATAGGCTGAGCTACAGTTGTCAGCAAAGGACGAACCATCGAAGCCATACGAATGTTATCCACACTAATGATGGAGAAATCATCCGGTACCTTCAGACCTTCATCTTGAATACTGTGAATGGCGCCAATAGCCATTTCATCCGTTGCCGCAAAAATAGCGGTTGGTTTCTTCTTGAGTCCAAGGAAATACTTCATTGCTTCTACACCAGATTCATAGCGGTAGTTACCGATGCGTACCAAATCCTCTTGGTACTCGATTCCTGCCTGTTCCAGTGCTTTCTTGTAACCATGGAAACGTGCATATCCATTTGCAGGATCCTGCAGTGTGCCACTGATCATAGCAATCTCACGATGACCGTGACGAATCAATGTGTTCACAGCATCAAAAGCAGCGGTTTCATGATCGATGTCAACGGAAGGATAAGTTCCCTTCTCATCCCGTGTAGCACATAGAACAATCGGAACTGCAGAAGTCTGGAAAGCTTGAATATGTTCGTCAGTTACTGTACCCCCCATGAAGAGCAGACCATCGACCTGTTTCTCCAAAAGGGTATTAATGACACGAATTTCTTTCTCTTTACGCTTATCCGCGTTACACAATATGATATTGTAATGATACATGTTCGCGATATCTTCAATCCCGCGTGCAATTTCTGCAAAAATCGAGTTTGAAATATCAGGGATGACAACCCCAACGGTTGTCGTTTTCTTACTGGCAAGACCTCTTGCCACGGCATTGGGACGATATCCCAAACGTTCAATCGCTTCAAAAACTTTCTTCCGGGTCTGCGGTTTCACGTTAGGGTTATTATTCACAACCCGTGATACCGTAGCCATAGATACGCCTGCTTCTCGAGCTACATCGTAAATGGTTACCGTCAAATTACTCTCTCCATTGCGATAAATTTTATCGTTCGACTAATTAAAAATATGATACGACACTTTGTACATTTGTGCAATGATAACGCTTCATTTTCCTTTCAAAATTTCTTTCAAGGCTGAAAACGTCACCCTGGATTAAAATTGTGACCAGTGCTGGTTAACCTGTCCAAGAGCATCAATAATGTAACTTCTATCTATCGTAACAAAAAGTGAGTGAAAAATCCAACATTCCGTGAAAAATTTTCATTATTTTCACACAATTTTTTTATAATCTTCATTTTCAGTCATTTGGAAGGATAATTGAGACAATCTTCGACTAGTTTCTTCCATCCAATGCTGGTCTGACAGCTTCTCAGCTAAACGATAGATATCGAGAAGCATATCGACTCGGGTCTGAATCCTCTCTCGGATTATCGTCTCTAGTTCTGATATTCCCCCTATTATAGTTTCTGACAAGGATTCTTTTAATACACTGGCCAATTCATTTCTCTCCGTAAACAAAAAATCTTTTCCCGGATCATCTCCACTGAGTTCTTTTACTAATTTGCCTAGATCTGCTTTAATAAACTGCAAAGGTTCATAACTAGCGCATTCTGGGCAGGTATAGACAGGAACATGCGTAATCTTCATCTTCGTATTAAAAATCAAAGAATGCATATGTAAGTTCATGAGGCCACCACAACTGCACAACTTCTCCATCAAATTATCTTTATACATCTTCTACACCTCTTGCACAAAATTAATAAAGCACAAAGTTTGACTTTTTCAACTTCTATATTCGACTCCACTCGATTAAAACCCTCCTTTATTGCATATAATGATTAAATTGGCAATTTGTCTATAATTTACATCCCTAAAGATGACTTCATATTTTAAATTTGATAGAATAATGAAAGAATCTTGGGAATCGAAAGGAGCTTAACTAAATGAGACTAGCCGGTAAAAAGGTGATAGCACTCGTAGACGATGAATTTGAAGATTTGGAGCTCTGGTATCCCGTGTATCGGGTGAGAGAAGAAGGTGCCGAGGTTCACTTGGCAGGTCTGGAAAAAAATAAGACATACATCGGTAAATATGGCGTACCTGCTAAAGCAGAATACTCCTGGGACGAGCTTAATGCCGCAGATTATGATGGGATTTTGGTTCCAGGCGGCTGGGCTCCTGATAAAATCCGTAGATACAGTGCCGTTCTAAAGCTCGTACAGGATTTTAATGCGGCTAAAAAACCAATTGGGCAGATCTGCCATGCAGGCTGGGTATTAATTTCTGCTAAAATTCTGGAAGGTGTAACCGTCACCTCCACGCCGGGCATCCGTGATGACATGGAGAATGCCGGAGCCATCTGGAAGGATGAGGCTGTAGTTACGGATGGACATATCATCTCCGCTCGCCGCCCGCCAGATCTTCCTCCATACGGCAAAGCCTTTTGCGATGCACTTGCTGGGGAATAAACAGTAGGTATATAGTTTAAAATCAAACAAGCCCTGTTTCTCACAATTTGAGGAGCAGGGCTTTTGATTTGAGGCGTTTAAAATTCCAAATTATTACCTGATCCGCATAGAATCCGTCTCCATGATCATATTTGGATAATTTGTAAACCTAAAGGTCAAAGGTTGAGGCAGCTTTTCTTGACCCACGTTAAGAAAATAAGTTATTGTAGTTCCTTTTGCATCCTCTCTATACTCTCTATATCCGGAGTAATTATCATGTACAAGCCAATGTCCGCTTCCAGTGCTATCCACGAAATTATCGTCTATCCCAAAATCGGTTGCTTCATGCAATTCCTCAACTTTTTTGGGAATCAATAAATCCAATACTATAATCCCCTGCTCTTCGTCCGCGGTCCGTTTGGAAATCGAGAGAGAGTTATCCGGTGCCTTTAAAATCTGCTGCGTTTCCGTGTTAATCACAAGCTCGACCTCTGATTGATCTAGAGCAGAGATTCCTTCAACTTCAAGTTTGATTGGATCATTAGGTCTCATATTGTCATTGTGATAAATATTCGATCCACTTGCCCGCATTAGTTCCTCTTGATGACCCCCTTTTCCGAGGACAAGCTTAGGTGAAAGCAAACTAAAAATCCTCATTGTATTCTCTCTGCCAAAGGTTTCCCGCATATAAATACCCGTAGGTCCAATATAAACCTGGTCCATTATAATTTTCTGTCCACCGATAGACAGACTATCCTTCAAATCAACAAGTTCTCCTTGAAAATAATTGTTATCGGCTTCCAGTGGAATTTTGACACCCATTTCTTTTATATCCTTGTTATTAAAAACTTGACTAAGAGCATCTGGAAAAAGCGATAATGTGATATTCAACTCCTCTGGTATCTCATCCTGATATTTATCCCAGACGATTTGCTCATACATACGAGTCGTCCCAGGGGACCCAACCTCTTGTGCATTAGAAGTGCTAAACCCGCTGTATCCACTAAGGTGGTATTTATCCTCTGGAGTCTTTTTCAAAGACAAGCCAAAAAGACGCATCTTCTGATCCGTATTATTCTGGATTGTATAAAGCACTGCAATGCCTCTTCGATCTGCAATGATTCCGTTAACAGTCCATGTTATCCCATCCACCTCAGAAGAAGAGATACTTACCTCCTTCATCATCCCTGCATCAAGTGCTGATTTAATCGTCAGATTATTAGCAATAACGGGTCTAAACAATTCAAGCTGGCCCCAGCTTTTTGGAGGTAATTGTGCACGTACGGGATTTATCATCTGATTTGCCCAAGGCACAATTATAAGTAAGGCGAATGCCAAGACCACCAATACAACAACAGCGTACCTTTTACTAAAAGACAAACGTGTACGGTTCCCTTGCTGCATCCCCCTGCGGATCGCAGTGTCCAGTTTTACATCCAAAATTTCTTCTGCCTCCGCATCGATTTTCTGAAAATAATCCTTAAGCAGCTTTTCTTCAGACTCAGCCATAAAATAGCTCCCCCTTCCGCTTCATTTTGTCACGCAATTGTTTTAATCCTTTATTCAGCCATGTCTTCACTGTGCCCTCTGGTTTATCCAGCACCTCTGCAATTTCGGCAAGGGTCATATCCTTGTAATATTTGAGCACCAGCACTTGGCGATATTTGGGTTTCACTCCATCCAGCGCTTGTTCCATGTCCAGTCTGCGGTCACTTTTCATCTCCATGATTCCCTCATCACTTCGAGCAGCTTCTGCGACTGTGTTCCTCTTTCGGCGCTTCAGCTCATCATTACAGCAATTAATCAAAATACGTGTTAACCAAGGAGCGAACCGCTCCGCGTCTTTTAAGCTCTTTCGTTTAATCCATGCGCGGCAGGTTGCCTCCTGCAAAACCTCCAGCGAATCCGCTTCATTTCGCAAATAGCTGTAGGCAATGCTATAAAGTTTTCTTTTCTGTCCAGCCACTTGCTCATAAAACAGCTCTTCGTCCGTAGCGGCCATTTCCATTTCATCATTTATAATGTGATCCATTTTCGGCCTGCCTCCCCCCTTGCCTTTATTCCTAAATCGGTTCTGTGTAACTCTCTCTATGTATTGACTGCGCTGCAGGGTAAACGGTTTTGTTTTTTTAAAAGTATGTCATAAATATAGAAAAAGGCTCGGCAAGAATGCCGAACCTTGATATGAATTGAATAAAAGTTACAGTAACTTTAGGATGAGGCTTTCTCCTGTAGTTCTCCGCTTGATCCAAGCGTAAGGCCACTTTTTTGCGCAAACGCAGTTAACATTTCTTCCGTCTCTGAGCTTGTACGATGATGGAAACACGCTTTGGCAATTCTTTTGGCATCCTTGGCCAATGTGTTCAGTGTGCGGTGTTTAACCTTCAGCAGCGCCTGCGGCGACATGCTGAGATCTCTAATTCCCAGCTCCAGCCAAAGAGGCAAAGAACGCTCATCCGCCGCCATTTCACCACATACACTGATATCAATCTTGGCATTACGTGCCGCTTCTACCGTCATACGGATCATTCGCAGAACCGCTGGATGGTACGGATGATACATATGAGCAATTTGTTCATTCATACGGTCTACCGCTAACACATATTGAACCAAATCATTAGTGCCGATACTGAAAAAGTCAACTTCCTCAGCCAATAAATCCGCAATCATAACCGCCGCCGGAACTTCAATCATAATACCCACGGGAAGATTCCGGTTAAAAGGGATATCTCGTTGCTCCAGCTCAGCTTTCACTTCTTCTAAAACAGCTTTTGCCGCCTGCACTTCCTCTACGGAAGAAATCATCGGAAACATTAACTTTACATTCCCGTATGCACTTGCCCGCAAAATGGCACTTAGCTGGGTTTTGAACATATCCAATCGATCCAAGCTGATGCGAATCGCCCGATAACCAAGGAAAGGATTCTGTTCTTCAGGCAGCTGGATATAATCCAACTGCTTGTCCCCGCCAATATCCAGCGTACGAATCACTACAGTGTTGTTGCCCACCTTCTCGACAACCTGTTTATACACTTCAAATTGTTCATCCTCAGTTGGAAAAGATCTGCGATCCATATAAAGAAACTCGGTACGGAACAGGCCTACACCTTCAGCACCATACTTAAGTGCTATGTTGAGTTCTTTAACTGAACTGATATTGCCGGCAAGTCGCAGGTTCACACCATCCTTGGTGACAGCCTCCACGGTGGCGAGCAGTTCCAGCTGCTCTTTCTTTTTATGCTGTTTATCCCGAATCGCTACATATTCATTTATCGTAAGTTCATCTGGGTGGATTTGTACAGATCCGGTATCGCCGTCGATCACAAGCATGTCCCCGGTCTGAATAGGATTAGACAGATTATTCTCCAAGCCCGCTACAAGCGGAATGCCTAGCGCACGAGCCATAATGGAGGAATGTGAGGTTTTACCGCCCATCATGGTGACAATACCTAGAACATAAGTTGGATTCAAGTGAGCTAGCTGGGAAGGAGACAACTCCTTCGCAACAAGAATATATGGCTGTGTATCCGATGGTAACGTAACCTCTGGAGCGCCTAAAAGATGTTTTAAAAGACGGTTTCCGACATCCTTGATATCAACCGCCCGCTCCTTCATGTACTCATCGTCTAGCAGATCAAACATCGCTACAAAATGATCAATCGCTTCTTTCACAGCTACTTCTGCCGCTTTGTACTGGCGTTCAATGATCCCGCGGATTTCACTCATGAACACAGGATCATCTAAGATCGCCAGATGAGCATCAAAAATACTCGATTCCTCCGGACCTACCACTTCTCTGAACTCTTTTTTGATGAATTCAATCTCGTCCTTAGAGGTACGGATACCTTCGTATAAACGCTCAAACTCCTTAGCTAGATCCACTGGGTTCACTTGTGTATCCGGTAAGCTCCATTCCCAGTTCGGCAAGACAAAGGCCTTCCCGATAGCTACACCTGCTGCTGCGCCTATGCCTTGTATCATCCTTCAATCCCTCCAACGTTACTTTCGTGTAAGACTACGGACATTACTGATGATTGCCCCTTTTTAACATTTTTAAATGGAGCATAGCTCCATGATTTGACCCGATCAGGATTCGTGATCACCATCGGTGTAGCCAATGAGGCCGCATGTTCACGCAAATAAGCGAGGTCGAATTTAACAAGCAATTGACCTGGCTCCACGCTGTCGCCTTCTTTTACAACCGCCTCAAAGGGTCCCTTGAGCTGTGAAGTGTCGATCCCTATATGCATGAGTACTTCCAGCCCTTCCGGCGTCGAAATACCCACGGCATGCATTGTAGGATAGACGTGCATAACTTTCCCGAATACGGGTGAAGTAAGTTCCCCTTTTTCCGGCAAAAATGCAACCCCATCGCCCACTAGCTTAGCTGCAAAAATGTGATCAGGCACTTCCTCGATAGGCATCATTCTGCCCTGCATTGGCGAACTGAACAGCACCTGCGGCAAATCACGAAGCATAAGCTTGTTAATCTCCTCGCGGATCAGTTCAGAATACGTGCCAAATACTACCTGGACATTTCCGCCACCCAGCTTGATAATCCCTGCGGAACCCAAACCTTTAAGCGCTCCAGTATCTATATATCGGTCATTATGAACCGTAAGCCGCAGACGGGTGATACAGGACTGCACTTGTACAATATTCTCCTTGCCCCCAAGCGCCTCTAAGATTAGCGGTGCCTGATAAGGGATATTGCCGGCCCAATCCCCAAGCTCTGAACCTTCTTCACGCCCCGGTGTCGGGATCTGAAAACGGCGAATCGCCCAGCGAAATAAATTATAGTATACAATCCCATAGCCGATACCAATCGGAATCAGCAGCCAAGCCCTCTGTGACAAATGCATGTTCAAGAAGAAATCAATGGCTCCAGCCGAATAGGAGAACCCGTGATGGATTCCCAGCATGTAGGTCAGTACCATTGCGAGACCGGACATTACAGTATGTACCGCGAACAAATACGGAGAAGCAAATAAAAATGCAAATTCGATCTGCTCCGAAACCCCGGTCAGAAAACAAACCAACGCCGCACGCACAAAAGTCTTTTTAATCTTGGGCTTCAAATCCTCGCGCGCTTCCTGAATAATTGCAAAAGCAATGGCAGGCAGCGCAAACATCATAATCGGAAACAACCCCGCCATAAAAATCCCCGCCGTAGGATCGCCTGCAAAAAAACGCGGCAAATCCCCTTGAACCACAGCACTACCATCAGGAGTCGTAAAATTCCCAAATTGAAACCAAAACACATTATTAAGAATATGATGTAGTCCAAAAGCGGTCAGAACCCTATATAGGACCCCATAGATAAAAACGCCAAACCCGCCCGTCTGCAATATTCCCTGAAAAAGATTATCCAGCCCAATCTGCAGCAGCGGAGATATTCCTAACATTACCCACGCGAACCCGGCAGAAAATAAGCCCATGAACAGCAAAACAAAACGCGACCCTCCAAAAAACTGGATCGCCTCTGGAAGCTTAATATTTTTAAACCGGTTTTGCGCGACACCGGCAACGATCCCCAGCAAAATTCCGATTAGTGTTGCAGGTTGTACAAGCCCGTCTCCCATTTGGGTGACAATTCGGTCGTAAGTGAACATCCCAGCCAGCGCTGCAAGACCCGCCGTTCCGGCTTGATTGGATAACCCCCATGCTACACCTACAGCGAACAAATAAGGCATATAATAAAATATTGCCTGCCCCGCGTAAGTAGCCACTTCAGACACCGAAGAAAGTCCCCATGCAGACCAAGGTAAGCTGCCCAAACTCAGCAAAATGGCTGCCGCCGGCAGTACCATGGTAGGAAGCATTATGGCTCTGCCCAATTGCTGCAATGATCCGAGCCAATTCAAGGCTACCCTCTCCTTTCTTTCTATATTGAATGGTAAGCGCTGCGGGGATTTTTGTCAAAAGAAACTCATGAGATCTTCACGTTACATTTTTAAAACAAATATTCTCACTTTCCACTAAACATTTATTCATTAGAATCCATAGAACGGCTGGTATTTACGTGGGACTATTAATATTACAGAGTCAGAATCGAGTTTAAGTGTACTTTGTGCAACTATTCCTATCGATGTTACTCTGAGCACCTTTTTAACTGCACTTCATACAACTATTTTTAGAGATTTTCCACTTAACCTAATCGTTGATGCGTTTTAAGTGTACAAAGTACAACTATTTCGCATTTAGATAGTTATTTAGCTGTATAAAGTGCAATTATTCCCTTGCGCAGCTATCGTATAGATGTCCCTAGCATACCTGATTGGATTGGATTGGATTTGATTTGGTCTGATCCGGTCTGGTTTGGTCTGAACTGATCTGATCTCAGAGCCCTCGCTTCATAACATCGAACTTTTCTCCCCCCATTAGCTCCAATACCCTAAACTCACAGTTTGGAATTCCACCTGAGTTTAAGTGTACTTTGTACAACTATTCATATCGACGTTACTCTGAGCACTTTTTTAACTGCACTTCATACAACTATTTTTAATGATTTCCCACCTAATCTAATCTTTGATGCGTTTTAAGTGTACAAAGTACAACTATTTCGCATTTAGATAACTATTCCGGCGATTTAGTTGTACAAAGTGCAATTATTCCCTTGCGCAGCTGTCCTATAGATGTCCCTAGCATACCTGATTGGATTGGATTTGATTTGATTTGGTCTGGTCTGGTCTGGTCTGGTCTAGTCTGGTCTGAACTGATCTGATCCCAGAGCATTCGATTCATAACATCGAACTTTTCTCCCCCCATTAGCTATCTCCAACACCCTAAACTCACAGTTAGGAATTCCACCTGAGTTTAAGTGTACTTTGTGCAACTATTCCTATCGACGTTACTCTAAGCACCTTTTTAACTGCACTTCATACAACTATTTTTAGTGATTTCCCACTTAACCTAATCTTTGATGCGTTCTAAGTGTACAAAGTACAACTATTTCGCATTTAGATAACTATTCCGGCGATTTAGTTGTACAAAGTGCAATTATTCCCTTGCGCAGCTATCGTATAGATGTCCCTCGCATACCTGATTGGATTGGATTTGATTTGTTTTGATCTGGTCTGATCTGATCTGAACTGGTCTCAGAGCATTCGCTTCATAACATCGAACTTTTCTCCCCCCATTAGCTATCTCCAACACCCTAAACTCACAGTTAGGAATTCCACCTGAGTTTAAGTGTACTTTGTGCAACTATTCATATCGGCGTTACTCTGAGCGCTTTTTTAACTGCACTTCATACAACTATTTTTAGTGATTTCCCACCTAATCTAATCTTTGATGTATTTTAAGTGTACAAAGTACAACTATTTCGCATATAGATAGTTATTTCGGCGATTTAGCTGTATAAAGTGCAATTATTCCCTTGCGCAGCTATCGTAAAGATATCCCTCGCATACCTGATTTGATTGATTGGATTGGATTGGATTTGATCTGGTCTGGTCTGGTCTGGTCTAGTCTGGTCTGAACTGATCTGATCCCAGAGCATTCGCTTCATAACATCGAACTTTTCTCCCCCCATTAGCTATCTCCAACACCCTAAACTCACAGTTAGGAATTCCACCTGAGTTTAAGTGTACTTTGTACAACTATTCATATCGACGTTACTCTGAGCACTTTTTTAACTGCACTTCATACAACTATTTTTAATGATTTCCCACCTAATCTAATCTTTGATGCGTTTTAAGTGTACAAAGTACAACTATTTCGCATTTAGATAACTATTCCGGCGATTTAGTTGTACAAAGTGCAATTATTCCCTTGCGCAGACTCTAAAGATCCTCTTACCACATTTGATCTGGTCTGAGAGCCTTCACCTCATAATACCGAATTCTTTCTCCCTGATTAACCGGCTTCAGCAACCCCTTCTCACTTAATGATTGCAGCAATCGACGCGCCGTACGGAAATTAATGCAGAAATGCGTGGCCACATCCTTTGGACGAACCGGTCTACCGAGACGCCAAGCGAAACGCAGAACCTCTTTTTCCTCAGACAAAATAGCTACGCTAGCAAAATTACGAGCCAAGTAAGGCGCCAGCACCAGTTGCAACAGCATGCGGCAGACCTCGGGACGTTGCTGGATATCATCAAAAGAAAAATGAATCATCCTCCAGCCCATCCCAGTCAAAAAAGTGTCCCTATTTACTGAATAGTTGAATTTTTCGCGGTCCATATCTTTCACATGGCTTTGATATCCATCACACTCGATCCCAAAGCTGCTGCCCGTCTGCGGAAGAAAAGCAAAGTCCAAGAATTGTGATTTGCGATTCCAGTCATATACTTCGTATTCTGGATGCAAATCGTCTAGGGACTCAAACATAGGCCACCATACATTCTGCAAAAATAGCTTTTCCGCAAAATTATTGCCTCTAACCAGCCTCCCTCTTCTTTCACCTGTTCTTGATTTCATATGTTGGTCGATAAACAAACCATGCGCTTCTTCAAACTCCATAACCTATAGCCTCCCCTACAAAATAAAAAAACGCCCTTCACCGCAAAAAGCGGTTAAAGGACGTTCTTCGTCTAATCTCATTATAACTAGCTCAACAGGCGAGTTACATTAAAAATCGCACCTTTTGTTACACAATACCTCTTACTTTGGCTGATCTCCATCATCTAAGTTTGCTATAACCTCAGCGTCATAAATTTAAACCTAGTTAGTTTATTGCACTTTTGCTCATTCATAACAGCTAGTTCGTTCTTCACCAGCTAGTTCGTTCTTCACCAGCTAGTTCATTCTTCGCCAGCTAGTTCATTCTTCACCAGTTAGTCCGTTCTTCGCCAGCTAGCTCGTTCTTCATCAGCTAGTTCATTCTTCACCAGCTAGTTCGTTATTCGTCAGTTCCTTGTTACGTCCGTTGGTCAACGATAACTGTAATCACCACACACTTAACTCAGTGTTCAGTTCAACAGTATATGACCAACCCTACTGCCGGCTACGCCCATGCATTGTGATCGCTTCTTCGACCTTGATGCAGCGGTCCATAATGGCGATCATACCGTGCTCAGCGGCGATTTCAGCGGCTTCTGCGCTAACTATACCCTGCTGGAGCCACAGCACACGTGCGCCAATGTCAGCAACCTCCTGCGCGACCTTTGCGCAGTGTTCGCTTCGACGGAATACATTGACGATGTCCACTGGCTCCGGAATTTCTGCTAAAGTGTGATAACACTTTTCTCCCAGGATCTCACCATCCACCGTTGGGTTAACGGGAATGATCCGATATCCCCGGCTTTGCATGGCGCCCGCGACCATATAAGAGGTTCGGTCTGTTTTGTCTGACAAGCCGACAACAGCAATGTTACCTGCGGAAGCAAGGATATCTCCGATCTGCTCCCGACTTGGATTCTCAAAGCTCATAAGTAGTGCCCCTTTCCATAGTTACACTTAATGATCCTTGTTTAACTGAAGCTAGATACGCTAGCTCCCTCATTCCTATTGTACCCACTCCACATTCGCACCAAGCGCACGCAAGTGATCAAAATATTGCGGATAAGATTTTGCCACATGATGTGCATCCTTAATCAAAAGAGGTTTACGCGCACGCAGGCCCACTACGGATAGTGCCATAATTACGCGGTGGTCATAATGCGCATTAATGGTGACTCCGCCTTCGACACCTTCAGGCATACCGTGAACAATTATCTCATCGCGGCGTTCTTCTACCTTAGCTCCGGCACGGGTTAATTCTGCTAAGTAATCGGTAATGCGATCGCATTCCTTATAACGCAAATTCTCAACATTGTAGAATCGGGAGGTGCCTTCTGCAAATACTGCGGCAGCCACCATGGCCAATACCGCATCGGTTGCAGCATCTCCATCAAATTCAACAGCTTTTAGGATACCGTTCCCTTGGACATGTACTGTGCCCTCTTCATGAGTAAGAGGAACTTCCATCATCCGCAGCACATCAACAATGGCTCTTTCACCTTGTTTACTTTGTTCTGCAAGACGGTGGATTTTCACATCCGACTTTGTAACGGCAGCCGCCGCAAGGATTGCCGCAGAGCCTGGGTAGTCACCTTGAACAGTATATGACTTAGCTGCATAAGCTTGACGACCTGGAACTTTAAAGGACATGTAATCATCCGCAGCGTGCACCACAATACCTGCCTGCTCCAACACTTCCAAGGTCTGGCCCACGACAACCTTCGATTTCAAATCATCGAGGACAATAATTTCACTATCTTCTTCAAGCAATGGTGTCAGGAATAATAGAGCACTTAAGAACTGGGAGCTTACTGCACCAGAGACAGTAATTCTGCCTCCAACCGGTTTACCCCCACGGATCGTGATTGGCAATTTCCCTTCATTATGCTCCACCTGAACACCTAGCTGTTCCAGCGCCACAATCAAGTCGTCATGCGGACGTTTGCCCAATGAGTCTGGATACGTATTTACAAAAGTAACCTCAGGACTTAACGCGGCCACAGCCATAAGAAAACGCAGCACCGCTCCGGCATTTCCTACATTAAGTTCTTTAACGTCTTTTGGATGACGTCCGAAGCCTTGAATCACAATCTTTTCCTCATCCTCTGTAAGCACAGCACCCAAATCTGCTATGCAGCGACGGATCGCGTCGCTATCCTCACTATGTGCAGGATGATAAATCGTACTTACTCCTTCAGACAATGCCGCAACCAGCAGATAACGTGTCGTATAGTTTTTGGAAGAGAGGGCTCCAAATTCTCCTTGCAGAGATGGCGTTGGCCTAACAATAACGTCCATAATATAAACTCTCCTTAGTAGATGTAGTGGGTATGTAATGCTCGTTTGACAGGGTATTCTGTTCTTGTGTTATCATTAAACCATTCTTCTGATGAAAAGAGGTCAAACCCATGCATAATGTACCACAAATCACACCGCAAGAATTACGGCAGTGTATAGAGACAGGTGAAGACCTTGTACTCATCGATGTTCGCGAAGACGAAGAGGTGGCCTCTGGGATGATTCCAGGTGCACAACATATCCCTATGGGAGAAATTCCACACCGTACTGAGGATATTCCAAGCGACGCCAAAGTGATCTTCATTTGCCGTTCCGGTGCCCGCAGCCAACGTGTCTGCGAATATCTACAGCAGTTTGGTTATAACGCTGCGAACCTCAGCGGTGGTATGATTGAATGGAATGAGACACTCTCTTAAAAGCTCAACCGCGGTAATGCATTAAAATATGTTGCGACACTTCTGCCGCAGTCAGTCCCGTTGTATCGACCGTGTAATGCGCGAATAGGTATGCATCCTGGCGATCTTCCATGATTCGTCTGACCCGTTCTTCTGCATTGCCGGCGAGCAGCGGACGATTCTGATCCCCGCTAACACGTGCAATAATCTCTTCCTCAGTTGCCGTTAGCGCAACCACATGCCCTTTACTCAGCATTAAGGCTGTATTCCCCGGCGCCAATACCGCGCCACCACCAGTGGATATTAATTTATTCTCAGACTCTAGCATTTGCTTAAGAACCGCAGTTTCTACGCTTCGAAAGTATTCCTCACCATCTTCTGCGAAGATTTCTGCAATGCTTCTGCCTTCAGTCTCAATAATGACATGATCCAAATCAACCAGCTCATAGCCCAGCTCCTCGGCCAAAATAGCACCAACAGTTGACTTACCAGTCGCCATCATCCCTACTAAAATAATGTTTTTGTTCTTATCTTCCTGACTCATCGTTTTTAGTTCTTCTGTATCCCCAGCCATGACTATCCTCCAACCGCGATATTTGTCATATCATAACACAGGGTCAAAACATTAGACAATCCGCTTCTTCCAGTAAAAAAAGACCCGAAAGGCTCCCCATTTCTGGTGAAGCCGTCCGGGCCGCTTGTCATTCAGTCAATTAGATTATTCTGCTGCCATCCAGTTGTGGTGGAAGACGCCTTCTTTGTCCACACGTTTGAAGGTGTGAGCGCCAAAGTAATCACGTTGAGCCTGAAGCAAGTTAGCAGGCAAACGTTCTGTACGGTAGCTGTCATAGTAAGCCAATGCGCTGGAGAATCCAGGGACTGGAACACCCAAAGTTACCGCAGAAGCAATGACTTTACGCCATGCAGATTGGTAATTATCCATAACATTCTTGAAGAAAGGATCAAGAAGCAGATTCTTAAGCTCTGCATTGTTCTCATAAGCATCTGTGATGTTTTGTAGGAAACGGGAACGGATAATGCAGCCGCCGCGCCAGATTTTAGCCAGCTCGCCATATTTCAGATCCCATCCATATTCGTCGGAAGCTACGCGAAGTTGAGCGAAACCTTGCGCGTAGGATACGATTTTGCTCGCGAACAATGCTTTACGCACGTTCTCGATGAATTCGGCTTTGTCGCCTTCAAAAGTTGTTGCTTCTGGTCCGTTAAGCACTTTGCTTGCTTCTACGCGCTCATCCTTCATAGCAGACAGGAAGCGGGAGAATACGGATTCGGTAATCATGGACAGAGGTACACCAAGATCTAGTGAGCTTTGGCTTGTCCATTTACCAGTACCCTTTTGGCCAGCGGAATCAAGGATAACGTCAACCATAGGTTTGCCGGTTTCTTCGTCATATTGAGCAAAGATATCAGTAGTGATCTCGATCAGGTAGCTGTCGAGCTCGCCGCTGTTCCACTCTTTGAAAATATTGTGAAGTTCTTTTGCATCCAGACCTAGAACATCTTTCAACAACTGATAAGCTTCACAGATCAATTGCATATCACCATATTCGATACCGTTGTGCACCATTTTAACATAGTGTCCTGCACCGTCAGGTCCGATATATGTACAGCAAGGCTCTCCGTCCACTTTGGCTGAGATTGCCGTTAGGATAGGCTCTACAAGTTTATACGCACTTTCTTGACCACCTGGCATAATCGAAGGACCTTTAAGAGCACCTTCTTCACCACCAGAAACTCCAGTACCGATAAAGCGGAAACCTTTTTCTTCCAGCTCTTTACTGCGACGAACTGTATCAGGGAAGTAAGCATTCCCTCCGTCGATAATGATGTCGCCTTGATCAAGATGCGGCAGCAGTTGCTCGATGGTAGCATCAGTAGCTTTACCAGCTTGAACCATGATCAGAATTTTGCGCGGTGTTTCCAGCGAAGCTACAAATTCCTCAACAGAAAATGTGCCTACGAGGTTTTTACCTTCCGCTTCAGCAAGAAGATCATGTGTCTTCTCCGGGGAGCGGTTGAATACGGATACGGAAAAACCTTTGCTTTCGATATTTAGAGCCAAATTCTTGCCCATTACCGCCAAGCCAATAACGCCGATTTGTTGTTTTGCCATCTGGTCCTCCACCCTTTGCACCCTATATTTTTGTGAAATCCATTTCTCGCAGTATAAGAATACCACCCTTTATCAGAGACAGCAAAGCCTGCCCTGCGAATAGAGATCAATTTCATTGACAAATTCAGACCAAGAAATGATCACAATGACTATTTTAACGTTTTTAACGTCAGAAGTGAACCCCTGTCTGCAAGTTCCAATACAAATATAAGACACCCCGATGAACAGGGTGCCTTGAAAGAACATTTGCCCGGCACTTGCTTACCATTCTAACATAAACAATTCCTTGGTCAAAAAGGCAAGCTCAGCTCGACATTTGTCCGCGCGAACCGTATCTCCAGCCTTTAATGCATCATTTAACCGATCCAACTGTTCATCCACTTCAATTCTCCGCTGGCGAACCCGTTCTTCCCCTTCAATAGAATAAAAGAGTCTTGTCAGCTCCTCATCTGTGAGCATAGGTCCCTTCTGATATAACACACGCTGCTGATAACCAGAAATTTCAACCAGGCGAATCACTTCGCCAAACAGAATATTTTCAATAATAATCTGCCGATCCCGGAAACGCTTAACGATAGCATGCCCGCGCATATCCCCAATTAATTTCTCCATCCACTCTGACAAGCGAGCATCACGGATCATATAATCGCCCACAAGCTTATAGCCGTCCTTAATCCTTTGAAACCGCAATTTCACTAACTTACGACCCGTACGGACCGAAATCACAAAGACCTGTTCATTCTCGCTCCAATATAGGGAATAACCTTCTTGAATCAAATCCTTGATCAGGTCCTGGATATGCTGTCTGTCGAACCGCAGTTCCAGGTTACAATATTCCACCTCGTCGTTTTTGTTCACGGCACTCCCCCCTAACAGCTTCACATCTGTAAAGCCAGCCTTCATTAGTTCAATTCCAGAGTAATCATGGCTGCCGGACCTCTTCTTGAGTTAACTTCCTTTTTGCGTTCGTCTTAATCTTATTTTATACTTCAGTTTATGTAGCGGTAACTTGGTTTATTGACTATTTTTACCCGCAACAGCCTTTCTCCAAACGCTGAGCGAGAATTTTAATGCCTTTTAGTCCTTTTGGAGCATAGACGTTCTAGTCCTTCAGCTGCACAGTGTCATACAGAAGACCTTCGAAACTTACTTCCGTTATATCTTATATCCTTCTAATTTTCTAAAAAAACCGCTGATATACCGGATCATTCTTCGGTTATCAGCGGCTCTTTATTTTCCTCAGCTAGTCTTAAATTTCTGTTTCGTTCTATGCACAATAAGCAGATGCAGCCCGAAGAGCAGCAGCATTACAATGGCACTTGCCAGGAATGGGACACCATGTCCTACATGATCCCATAATCTTCCTGACAAAACTGGCCCCGCTACCATTCCTGATCCTTGGAGTGTCAGGAACAACCCCCAGACCGTCCCTCGTTCTCCCTTAGGTACTTGCTTAGCCAGAAAGGCATTCCATGCCGGGAGGATAAGCGCGTAGCTTATACCGACCAGTGCCACCGCGATAAAGGCAAGTGGCAGCCAGCGAACCTGAGAGAAAAAGGCCAGTGAAAAGGCAGCTAACAAAAAACCTATATTCAGAAACACCGTTGTCCCTATGCGGTCCACCAGCTTGCCTGCGGGAATAAGTGCAAGAACTGTAATCCCTCCCCCTGCGATGAGGAGCAAACTGAATTGATTGGGACTAACATGCAGCTCTGTACGTGCAAACAAGGTAACTACAGGCGTCATCAAGCCAATGGCGAAGGCTTGTAGGAACAACGCCGGGTACAGCCATCTGCTGACTTTCAGGGTAGTTCTCACCTGATGCAGCGTTCTTTTTATACTTTCTATCGGACTAAGCTTTTTACGATCCATTGCTCCGCCAAGTCCATGCATGTCCCTCACGACAGCATGAGACCCGCTGGAAGAGATTCGTTTAGGTAAGAAAAGGGCTACTACAACTACAGCGGCAGCACAACCTAACAAGACCAGAAAAGCCACATGATAACTCTGTCCACCCTGATCCATTAAAAAATTCACAACAATTGGACCGATTCCTGTTCCTGCGAGAGAGGCCATCTCAACAGCGCCCATGGCCGCACCACTGCTGCCGCTTTTGGTTGATCCGGCGAGTTCGGTAATTCCGGTCATCACACATGGCCAAAGCGGAGATGTCCCGATCCCAAGAATGAGACAGGCGATGGATAACGCAACGGCCGTTTTGGCATAGATTATCAAGCCAATGGCTACTAGAATCAGCAACAATGCACCTGTCATCGTCCAGCGGAACCCTATGCGCTCCATAACCCAGCCTGAAGGGCTGCGGAAGACGTTGTCCCCCAAATACTGTAGGGCAAAAGCGAATCCCACTACTGTCACCGACAGGCCCAGTATATTCTCCATATACACCGGCAACAAGGCAACAAGCAGCGAACCTTTAACAAATTCAACTAAAAAAATAATTACCCACATCTCCACAATAAATGGTGATGCTAAACTAATATTCATCCGTTGTTCAGCTTTCGTGGACATTCTATCACATCCAAATCCTAGTATTCTGAAGATTGTTTTGTTATACTGATGCTTGCCTTAAAAATTAACTATTCGCGAAAGGTTGTGACAGCATTAAATGAATCAACACCGTACTCCCCTCTTCACAGCTCTAAAAAAGCATGCCGCCGGCAATCCAGTTCAATTTCATATTCCCGGGCATAAGAAGGGGCTAGGAACCGATGCCGAATTCCGTGAGTTTATCGGCGATAACGCTCTATCCATAGATCTAATCAACATCGCACCGCTTGATGATCTACATCAGCCAACTGGCGTAATCCAGGAGGCTCAAAAGCTGGCTGCGAAGGCTTTCGGCGCCGACTATACGTATTTTAGCGTACAGGGCACGAGCAATGCCATCATGACGATGATCCTCTCTGTCTGCTCACCGGGTGAAAAAATAATTGTGCCGCGTAACATTCATAAATCCGTAATGTCGGCCATTATCTTCTCCGGAGCCAAGCCTGTGTTCGTCTCGCCTGTACAGGATGAGAATCTCGGGATAGATCACGGCATAACCACCAGTGCGCTGGAACGAGCGTTAAAGCGTCATCCAGACGCTAAAGGAGTTCTAGTTATCAATCCAACGTACTTCGGCGTATGTGCCGACCTGCGTTCGATTGTCGACCTGGCTCACCGTTACGGGGTACCCGTACTGGTGGACGAGGCACATGGAGTACTGATTCATTTTCATGAGGATCTGCCGGTATCGGCCATGCAGGCCGGTGCGGACATAGCTGCCACTAGTGTGCATAAGCTTGGTGGTTCCATGACGCAAAGCTCGGTACTGAATCTAAATGCGAAGACTGGGCTGATTAACCCACAACGGGTGCAGACCATTATGAGCATGCTGACAACAACATCAACCTCATATATTTTATTGGCGTCTCTCGATACATCTAGACGTAATCTCGCGCTGAACGGACATGAAATGGCGGAAAGAACGATCCAATTGTCCAACTACGCACGCGAGACCATTAACACTATCGAAGGCTTGTACAGTTTTGGTAAAGAAATACTTGGAACTGAAGCAACTTTCGATCTAGATCCAACCAAACTTAACATTCATGTTCGCCATTTAGGGATCACAGGTTACGAAACCGAAAACTGGCTGCGTGAGAAATACAACATCGAAGTTGAACTGAGTGACATGTATAATATTCTTTGCCTTATTACCCCAGGTGATACTCAAGAATCAGTAGATAAATTATTAGCTGCTTTGCGGGTGTTGTCCGCCATCCATTATAGCAAGGGTGAAATCTATGAACTGAAGGTTCAGGTTCCAGAAATCCCGCAGCTTGCTTTGATTCCAAGAGATGCTTTTTATGCTGACACTCAGTTAGTTCCGTTCCGCGAATCTGCCGGGTACATCATTGCAGAGTTTATCTATGTATATCCACCGGGGATACCGATTCTCCTCCCTGGCGAAGTCATTACTCAGGATAATATCGACTACATTATCGACCACGTCGAAATCGGTCTGCCGGTTAAAGGTCCTGAGGACCGCAGTATCACTAATGTTAAGGTGATTGTTGAAGCCGATCCTATATCCTAAGATCCATCTTTTCCTAAAAAACTTCAATCATTTATACAAAAACCCGATACCATAATGAGTATCGGGTTTCTGTATATAAGCATCAACTGTCCCATTCACATAGAACAGCTTAAGTTTAGTCGCTAGAATCTATTCTTGCTGAGCAAGCAGATTGTTGTAAGCTTCTTCAACAGCTTTCCATTCTTCTTCATCTTCGATATTATACAATACCATTTCTTCGTCTTCTTCTTCCATACGCAGAATAATGCCGTCTGCTTCTGGATTCTCGCGCTCTAACAACAGAGCATATAATTTCTCGCCTATGTCGAACGTTTCTACAAGCACCATTTCCACATCTTCGCCCTGCTCGTTCGTCAAGGTCAGCACAAACTCCTCGTGCTCATGGTCGTGATCATGCCCGCAACCGCATGCTTCACCATGCTCATGTTTGTGATCGCTCATTGTAATACCTCACTTTGAATTGTATTATCCTACATCTGGTATCGTACCACGTTAGATTAGTTCAGGTCAATTTAGAACACCTAATTTAACGCTGTAATTACCTTCTCCGACACAAGTACGTAATCTGCATTTTTGGATGGCTTAATATAGAAGCCTACCCGATATTTGCCCGCTTCTTTAAAGTCATAAGTAAACTCAGAGGTTGGAAACCAGAAATTATCCTTCTGTGAGCCTTCAAGCACCTGCGACTGAATATCCTTAACGTTACCAGACGGATCTGTCATGGCTACTTTCACAGCTGAAATCTCTTCAGTCAGGCTATCTACCTGTGTTAATATCTTAATTTTCAGCTTGCCTACGTTGACATTGCCAAAAACCGTATCCCCTTTAAAAAGTACAATATGGACATTAGGTTTAAGAATCGTAACTTTCCCAGAACCGTCCCAAGTGACAACCCCGCCTGTTTCTCTAGCAGGAATGTACGTTTTTCCATCAATTAGATAACCGCCGTCTACAATTTCTTTTCCGTTGCTCCATACTCTAATTTTCTGATTAACGGAATCGGCGAATAATAATGAGCCACCCATTAAGGAAAAAGCAAACACGCACAAAGTGATTTTTTTCCATCTATTCATTTGAGACCCTCCAGATAATTCATGCTGTTAATATATACTTACTTTGTTTCAGCAAGTTGCGCTAATTTTAGGTAAATATTTCATTGATCTTGCGAAAAATGATATTATGGTCTTATTCGAAGCAGAAACATTAGCTATAACCGATTTCAGGAGGGTTCTTTCTTATGAGTCTAAGCCTACAAATGCTAGGAACAGGCAATGCTTTTGCGAAAAAATATTTTAACAACAATGGCTTGCTGCTAGATGAAAATTACACCCTGCTGATTGATTGCGGGATAACAGCCCCGCTTGCCATGCATAGACTTGGAAAATCCTTCAATGACGTAAATGCTACGCTCATTACACATATTCATGCGGATCACGTTGGAGGGCTGGAAGAGCTTGCGCTAACCTTAAAGCATGTGCACGGTAAAAAAATGACCTTGCTGCTTCCTGAGACACTTATAGAGCCCTTGTGGAACAATACATTAAAGGGAGGCTTGTACCAAGAAGATGCTGTATCTTCCTTATCTGATATCTTCGAAGTTAAGCCCTTGCAGCCTGAAATTACCTACAACCTCTCTCCTACTCTTTCAATAGAGATCGTACAAACACCGCATATTCCCGGCAAAAATAGTTATTCCCTTCTAATAAATAACGAGATTTTTTATAGTGCGGACATGACCTTTCAGCCGGATCTACTGATTAGCCTTGTGCGGGAGCGCGGGATCCGGATCATCCTGCATGACTGCCAATTAGGCGGAACAGGCGTTGTTCACACTACGCTGGAAGAGCTGATGTCTCTGCCTAAAGATGTTCGCGAACGGATCAAGCTCATGCATTATAGCGATGAACAACCAGATTTCGTCGGACTTACAGGGGAGATGGAATTTTTAGAGCAGCATGTGAATTATAAGTTCTGATCTTTGCATATAAAAAAAGCCGTACATAAACGTCTGTTGACGTATGTACGGCTTTTCGTGTTGAACTATGAAAATGTCGGCAAATTATCCAGATTGTTAGTCGGATCTCCATCCGCATCTCCGCGGATATAAGTTTCTCCATCCTTACCTTTAAAAGCGTTCACTCCGGCAATATTTCCGGCCTGTACTTCTTGCAGGGCTTGGTCATACGCCAGCACACGTCCTGTAGAGGTCTGGAAGCTTGTCAAATCGCCATCCCCATTTTTTTGAACAGCTACGAAAGATTCTCGTTCGTTATTTGGCACTTTAGCTCGCCCCTTGCACTTGGATTTGCCATCATTCGGCACATCCTAGCTTGCGTAAAGAGTCCAATAATTATGTGCGCCAATCTTTAAAGCATTTTTTGCATCCGTACATGTAATATACCTGCATCATAGAATGGCTCCGTAGAAATAACTTCATAGCCGAGTTTCTTATAGAAATTCTCTGCCTGACACTGAGCATCTAAAATTGAAGCTTCCAGTCCAAGCTCCCGAGCAAGCTCTTCCATAGCCAGCAACAAGACACGTCCGTATCCTTTGACCCGATAGTCTTTCAATACGGCGATGCGCTGCATTTTAGCAGTACCTGCTTTGTAATAGATCAATCTCCCCGTTGCTACAGGTACCCCTTCATCTATAATCAGAATATGGTGCGCATTCGGACTGATGGCATCGTATTCGTCAATTTCTTCCTCGGCCGGTACCTTTTGTTCCTCAACAAATACTTTAGTGCGGATATCCAGCCCCATCTGAAGCTGTTCCTCTGTAGTTACCCGTAAGATTTCTGCCGCCATGTTAGTTGCAAACTCCTCTCTCTATGTAGCCAACGATAGTTGTCTATTATATAAAATAATGACTAGAAAGAAAAGCCTACATATGGAATCCGTAACCTCTCAGTAGACTAATCCACAGAATATACTTCTTCAGGGATCGAACGGTTATATACGTCTTTCATCACAGGTGATAACGGAGGATACTGACTTTTAGATTTGCCATCCAGATTGGTCATCTCATTGATTTCCATAACTTTTGTGGGTTTCGCCGTAGAACAACCCACTACACCCAGTAGTAACACTAGGCAAACGCCGACTTCCCATTTCACAATTTTAGACATTAAAAAAGCTCCTTTCACCGCAGCTGCAGTTATACTCACTACAGCTTTGACGATTCAGGAGCTTTATAAACAATAGGAGCTATTCATTCCAGTTGCCCTCTTAGAGATTGACGTTTCCAACCAAATGGACTAAATACATCATCCCAACCAGAAAGCCTGCTAAAACAAAATAAGCTGTCCCATATTTCCAACGTGTACTGGCTGGTACATCGTAATACTTATCATTATCATGGACTGTATAGCTGATGTCACAATGCATTTTTAAATGAAGACCATTCTCTAACGTTACTTGCTCCAGCTGCGAAATTCTTACCTTTTCAATAATACATTGCTGTGGCAGTGTAGCTTTGCCATAATAATTCAGCTGATCCCATCTCACCACAACATACTGCTGTCTCTCTAGATCACTGTAGGTGGTAAAAGGTAAATCCCGGCGATGCTCAGCTCCTGGAATCATGTAACCCGCCTCTCTCAAGGGCTCCACTGGAATTAAGAAACCCTTAGTCACAGACTGCGGCCGGTTGTTGTTACGTCTTTTCACAAATTTGTTATACAGATCGTAAGCAAACATTGCCCAGATGATAAAGAACAAAATCGAACGCAAGTAAACGATTATAGCTAAGCCACCGACCAGACCCACAAGCCACAGCCAGCGCGTAACCGCGGTAGCGATACGTCCACCGTCTAGCGGATGGATTGGCAGCAGGTTAATCAAATTAAGCAAAAAGCCTATATAAGCCAGGGAATAAAGAAGCGGACTATCCATATAATATGCCGCTCCAAAAACAGCAGTAGACCCAATAGTACCCAGAATCGGTCCGCCAAAAGCTACATACGCTTCTGTCTTCGCATCCAGCGGATGTTTTTTCATAGTAATTAACGCGCCTAAAAAAGGAATAAATAGCGGAGCGCTGACGGGTAGCCCGATGCGCTTAGCGGCTATAACATGTCCCAATTCATGAACAAGCAAAAGCAGGACGATACCTATGGCAAACCCCCACGGATAAATTAAAGCATATGCCCCTATCGAAACCATCATGGAAATTAACGGCCCGGCAATTTTACCTATTTTCAGCAGAGACAAAATCGCCTTTCCTTTTAACAGGAGCATAGCGGCTCCGCCCCCCAACCATTTCAGCGGAGTAGAAGTATTCTTTTTCTGCTCATTTTGCATTTGCGGCAAGATCACAAGCTCCTTTATCTTTCAATTTTAAAAAAACTACTAGTATTTCAACAAAGAGTCCTTCCGAATGTATACGATGCAACTTTTAGAAACGTTTCAGCGTCAAACCAACTATCTTGGATAAATTTTACTGCCAGATAAAGAAAGGGTTGGTTCATATGCTCTCTTTTCACTCCAAAGCTTGGTTATCCGTCTTAATGCTCTCAACACTTCTACTCCCTGCCACCGTGTCAGCAAGCTCTTCATTAACTGTATCGGAGTCGCCTGCGCTCGCCCAAGCTTCCTTTGCTAATACTTCGCAAGTATACTACCAATTTGGCGTTCCAGGCGGAAACATTGGCGGACCTGCGCTGCTCAAAAATGGTGTAATCTACGTAGATGTTCGGGGGATCGCTGAGCAAGCTGGCTTAAAAATGGACTGGGATAAATCCGGCAAACGTGCTCTGTTCAAAGGCTGGACTAAAAGTTTTGCTGTTCGAATCGGGAGTCAAACTGGAGTCCTTGACGGGAAAGCGGTAGATCTAGGAGGAATACCTTTTAAATCCAAAGAAGATGGGATATATGTGCCGGCGCGTTTTATCGTTAAGGCTTTCGAAGGCAGCCATCTCCGTCTGGACTCCACAACGAACACACTTTTAGCAGATGATCTGAAAACCTTCAATGTTTTCACAGAATCCTCTGGAGGGCGCACCTATACGTTGGTCAAAGCTAATGGTGATTTATATGTCTCACAAGGCAAGGATACGGTGATAAAACTCACTTCACTCCAAACAAACTTTGACTGGGCAGGAATGAAGATCGAGAAAACGGCGGGGGGGCTGCTAGTCATTAAGATTATTGATTCCTATGGAGAGCCTCATATTAATACACGCGAAATCACACTCATATTCAAAAATGGTGCATTACTACGCAAGGCCACATTCGCCTACCAGTTCAGAGGAGATGCGGATTTCAAACCTTATGATGGCAACCTAATCTTGCATGATGGTAATACCTTACGTTTCATCCAAGACGGCACGGGCAATGTAATAGATACTCTTGATCTTGTAAAGCTGGGTGGCGAGGAAGATGCTTACTATGTAGAAGGCATTGATAAAGAAATCATACTGCTTCGTGGAAATCAGAATGGATTGCTTACCTTAATCGACCGCCAAACAGGCGAGCGAACCCTTTTGTATAAGGAGCTACTCACAGCAAAGGATCAGGAATACGCGGAAAATAACGATGTTCCTTTTAAAGGAGATACTTTGAAATTCATAAAGCGGAGCGGTGACAAACTGTATTTTATAAATGACTCCCCTCTTACTGGCAAAAAAGAAGTTATCTACTCCATTGAAGCTCATTCCAATAACTCCAAGAATAATACTGATTAGAAAGTACAGTACAAGCATGTGTATTGATTAAAGAACTAATCGAATCCTCCTCAGGGATTATCCCTGAAAATTAACCTTCCTACATATAGGCAAACGCCGTGAACGTTGTAGGCTAAGGACCATAGACTGTTATCAGGATTGAAACATTCGAGGAGGATATCCATGGAATCAAATACAAATTTTCATCAACAGGTCGCTTGGAATTGCATGAATAAATATGTAGGTATAGTAACGACTGATGGTCAATCCTTTGACGGCTTCATCGCTCACGTGGACCAGAACTATATCACCCTTGCGGTTCCCAGCAATGAAATGGTCGATCGTATGAACGGAATGCCTGCCGAGCAGTCGAACTATAGACAATTCGGGTTCCAGCCCGGCTTTTACCCAAGACGCCGCTTCTATCCACGCCGTATCCCTTTTTTCGGAATAAGCAGTCTATTTCTACTCCCGTTTTTTATCTGACTCGGTGCAGGGGGATGATGGGTCATCCCCTTTCTAGCTATTAACTACTTAGTCGGAGGAGATAAGAGAAAACACCACTCTACATCTATATTGATTATAAAAAAGAATTGCCATCCTACTCTCTCATATGGTATTATAAATTTCGTCGCAGGACGGTAGCTCAGCGGGAGAGCACTATCTTGACAGGGTAGGGGTCATGGGTTCGAACCCCATCCGTCCTATACTGAAAAAGCCTTATTATATAAGGCTTTTTCAGTATAGGGATGTTTAGGTTTTGAGTAAAATACGAATTGGTGCCATTATGGTGCCCTGTAGTTGACTAAAGCAAAAGTGGTGCCATAATCGGCACCACTTTTTTTATCCTTGTAACCATTTAAGAAATACATCTTTTGAGACTTTTATCATCTTACCTACCCGCACGATATGAAATTGACCCGAGTTTAATAGTTCATATGTTTGACGCTCACCTATACCAAGTATTTGTTGTATTTCCTTCGCTGTAAGTACAGAGGGATAATCAGAAGTAGTCTTATACATTTGTTCAACCATCTTTTTCTTCCTCCTTCTCGATCACTAGATTCAAATCCAAAGCCAGCTTATAAAAAGCCTTCCAACGTATCTTGCTATATGTTCCCGAGCTAATCGGCGGCTGAAATTTAAAATTATACACTTTCTCATGAGTAATATAATCATGCTCTGTTGTCATATATCGTTCTTTAATCAAGAACCCTTCCATCTTTGGCATGCGATTCACCACTCGTTCTATCCGTTCACAAAAGTTCTTTCGGTGTGCTTGAGTATCTACATTATGAATGGCAATATTAGAAGTTTGGTCTGTGGTAACTCCTGTAAATCCCTTAGGGGAATCTGACCACGCAGCAGTTGTTGTTGCCTCACGTTCATCAAAGGTCAGAAATTTATTTTCCCTGTATTTATATAGAGCAGCCTCCACTGCCGCCTGAGTACGCTCCCGGTCTATCTCTGGTAAAAAGCTCTGTTGCACTGGGCAATCACCCCTTTGTAAAGAATCCCCCGACCGAAGCCGGGGCGTATATCATCTTAGAACGGCAGATCGTCTTGATCTTTACCTTTCTCGTCAGGACGGCCGATATATTGCCCGACCGTCTCAGAACGAACTTGATAAGCAAATGGCAAGCCTGCATCATGGGAGATGTAATGCCCCTTCTTAAGGTGGTCGGCGGCGACCTGCTTTAGGAGCCGCTTTGGTTTGTGTGCCTTCACCGACAGCGATCGGTAACATCTCATCCAGATTTGGACTAAGCAACTCAATGAGTGCAAGTTGATAGACATGCAAGTCAAAGGGCTCGTTACGTTTTCGGATCGGCTGCCATATCTGATATGTGACACCCATCTTCTTTTTAGTGACAAGTGTCTCAGCAGTAAGACCCAAAAAATACTCTTCGTTGTATCCACGGTTATCATGACCGGATTGATTCACTGGGTAGTGACAGTATCCCGGTCCATAACGCTTACGCTTCAGGTCATTTGAAACGCGGTACTTTCCCTCGTCAACCCCAATACGTATTACTGTTGCTTTGTAACGATTGTTGTTGGTGTAACCGTTGTACAACGGCACGTAGCCGCCGTTTTCCTTACCTTCACCCTTTATCGCATATATCCGGCGACCAAGACGCGCCGCACAGAACTTATATACACTTCCTGTGTAGTGACCCCCGGAGTCAATAAACGCCCCAACAATCCCAAAGGATCGCCCGTGTTTGTCTTTCCATTTCCGTTTTAAAAATTCGTCTAGCTCATCCCATACCTTAGATTGCTCTAAATCTCCATGAATGACATGGAATCGGATTCCCCAAGACTCGCGACCAGCCCCCCAACCCTTCACTTCGATTTCAAAACGGTTGTCCTGAGTATCCACAGTAGCCGTAAGAATCTTCACACCGTCCGGTACATCCGCTTCATACTCTTCGCCGCGTTGCATCAGTTCGTTTTCATCTAGCTTCTCACCAGTGACTCGCCATGTTTCGCCCATGACAGTGTTCGTCCAAACCTGAAGCATTTCCGGATCGTCTTTTGCTTCAAGGAAGCCTGAGACAATTTTCTTCCAAGTTACCCAAGGACTGACGATCTGCGAAAGGTGAAAACCTCTGCGGAATGGATGCTGCTGTCTCGCAACCCACTGGCCTGTTCCAGACTTCCAATTCTTCTCCGAAGATATCCCACCACAAGCCCGACAGGCTGCTTCTACATTCAGCACCTCTCCTGCATCGTCCCTAGTAAATTTCAAGTTCCCGAAACCCAAAGCTTCCAACTCGCCGCAACATGGACACGGTAAGCGCCACTGCTCTTGAGTGCTGTCTTGGTAGAGTCGGTTGATACGAGATGTTTCCTCCACCAGAGGCGTTGATACAAATAAATGCTTCCGGTTGTAAAAGGTTGTGGTCCGCTTTTTAACAAGTTCTACCGGATCGCCCTCAGTACCAGCAGATACCGGAAAGCGATCCACCTCATCTGCAAGTATCACTCGCACAGAACGAGAGGATAGTTGCGCTGGAGAATTGGCCCCAACTAGCTGAAGGTATCCACCAGGAAAACTTTTTTTAGCAATCGTGTTACTGGCTGACCTACCTTTTGCGGCAGCAAACACACTCCTTAGCCGTGGACTAGCGTTAATCATCGGTGTGATCCGTTCCTGAGATACCGACTTGATCAGCTGTTTATCTGGTAGCATGTAAATCATTGGGTAAGGTTCTTGGTCAGCAAAAAATCCCGCTATGTTCAGCAGGATTTCGGATTTACCTACCTGGGCCGAGGCCATGATTGCGACCTCTTCAACAGATGGATCATTCATGCAGTTCATTATTTCTTTGGTATAAGGAGATCTGTCTGTCCTCCACGGACCCGGCTCGGCGCTAGCTTCTTTACTCAGTACCCGATGTTCTTCTGCCCACTCCGAAACAGTCATAGGCGGTTTAGGTTCCCACATCTGAGCGATCTGTTTAAATAGTACCTCAGTCTTCTTCGATATCATCCCCATCACCCGCCTTTCGGCTAAATAATGCGGGGTTGTACTCCGTCAAGCCTTTCAGCACGCTGGAGATCTCACGCTCAAGCGCCTTTTCTATAACCGCTGTCGGCTCTCCATCTAATTGCGGGCTGATTCTAGTAGGAATTGCAAGAAGCTTGGTCTTCGCTGTGATGATCATATTACCCATGATGGCCTTCACATCGTCCGATGTATGCATATTCCCCTGCAATTCAGCCAATTCTAGAGCAGCCTTTTCCGATTTAATACGCTCATGCTCCGTCTTATGGTCGGTGTATGTGGGCTTTCCATCGTCTTTGGCGCCACCAGAAACGTGTAAAATGTACGCTTGAACTGCTTCGGACAGGATATATCTGCCCCTTCCAGACTGATTCAACACCTTTTCAGCAGTCAATTGCCGGATCCATCGGGAGGTTTTACCCACGATGGCGGCTAAATCGCTCGTTGATACTTCCGCTTCAGTTAAATCTACTTTTACCTTTTTGGCTTCCGCCATCGTATACCCCCCTAGCTTCCGTTTCAAGGCAATATAATCCAGACCCTATTAGGAGTCATATAATGAAGAAAAATCCCACCATGAGCCGCATAACCTCCTAAAAAGCGGAAACGGAAGTAAATTTTCAATATAAAAACTGAACAGAAATCGGGCTCACGCGCACCCGCACCCCTCCCCCTCCCTGGGAAGGACCCAAAGTCTAAGATTTCGGCGTAATTCTGTAGGAATCTCCTCATTAGCCGTCGAATATTGGTAGTTATCCAGTCTTACCATCACTAGGGAGGAGGAGATTGATTGAATCCATATATGTTTGTAATTGATGCTATTCCTGCGCCGACTAATAAAGACTGTGAAGACATCGCTGGTGCAAGGGTTCACGTTTGGGTCATTTCAAAAGATAAGGAGAATGCCAAGCTACAGGCAATGGATTACATCACTAGTTATCTTTGGACGATAACAAACATTGAATACGAGCTCGAGATTCAACATGAGCAAATACTAGATTTGGGTGAAGATGAAACCCAGCTATATAGGAAGGCTTGTCAGTTTGGAATAGCTGCAGATTTCTTAGCTTATCCGAAGATACCAAAAGATCGTAATGATCCTGTGATAAAGAAAAAACTTCGGCGTGATTTATAGTTTTACTGTCTCGCACTGGTAAACTCTGTTGTCGAACTGAACCTCGCCCGTTCAGTTCGCTTTTTCTCTCAACATTCTCTTTGGTCTTTCGCCTGAACATTTCCTTCACCCTTTCCTATAGATGTACAACAAAAAAAGCCCGATCTAATGATCAGACTTTTAGCGAATTATCGAAACGAAACAGTTGTTATTTGGTATAGCAGACCAGAACATCCCACGATTCGTTCGAACAAGTGAATTTCACATCAACTATTTCCTCCGCAGGCAGACCAGAAAGGAATTCATTCACTTCTTTTTGTAATTCATTGATTCCTGTTCCTGAAAAAAGCTCGACTTGCATTTTCCTTTTCATAATAGCCGCTCCCTTCTTTATCAAGTTTGAGGTTATACTTCCTCGCACCAAAAAGATATTTTTAAATCTATACCTGAAGCACCTTTTAGATAAAAAAATTCACGCAACGTTACTAAATAAAACTTCAGATCAATCATTACTTTATCCCCTACATTTGGGTAAGCAAGAGTTCCATTTTCATAAATCATATCCTCATCATGTACTCTTATTCCTGAATTCAGAAATTCCAGTTCTACAACCAAGTTTCCCACCTCCTTACATTACGATATACCACTATCTTCCTATACATTTTCCGATAAGTCTATAATAGTTGTTGTCGAAATTTAAAAAGAGCCGCTTCTCAGCGACCCCTAAAATCTCTAGATTTTAAACAAAAATGATTTCAATTGAAGTCAATTGATCGTATCGGTATACCTTGCCATCGAAATTTAGAGTTGAATTATTTTTCTTCCCGTTAATGCTTACGGTCAAAAAATCTGCATCGCTATGCAATTCGTTATCAGCAAACTCTTGGGTTGTATACGTTAACCCATCATTCATTTTATAGGCTAATTTAAATTTCATTATTTCCACCCCCTTGGAGTTACATGTTTCGACAGAAAGGTGATGTTTTCCTTTTTTAATTAAAATCCCCAAATGCTTGAGACTATCGGCCTTGTAGGATTCGAACCTACCTGAACCATGAGGCCATATTATTACGATAAAAAATTGACTTTATAGGAGGAATAAACTACTTTAAAGCCGAATTATGTAATTCTGAGAACACATAAAAGGAGTGCTTTGCTTGTCTTCAGCTTGGATGTCATTAATATCGGGTGTAGCCCTTACCGCAGTAGCCAGTTTAACTACATTTGCTTACTTCGTAACTACTAAAAAAATTGAAAAACACACAAACTTCGAAGTTAATGAAATTGCTGAGATTTTGAATAAAAAGAAGCTAGAAGATGAGGAAACAAGAAAAACAGTAAAAGAGTATTTAAATGCACGTTATTCAACGAATGATTTAAGTGCATCTATAACTGTCCCTGAAAAAGGAAATGTTTTATATGGACCTCCCGACGATTCTCAAATTAACAAAGTAATTGACCAACTTAATAGCACTCAAACGCAGGATGACCCTGGGTGGAAACTTGTCGAGACCCTTGTTAAGAATTATCATAAACAGGCCTTAACTCAAGCAAATGTTCAATTTTATTTTAGCGTAGCCGCCGCTGTTACTGGATTGATTCTTCTGAGTTATACACTGCTTTCACATTCTCCGGCAGACGAGAAAGCCCTTAGTTCAATACCAGTTGTTATTACTGAAGGGATCGCTGCCTTGTTCTTTAAACAAGCAGAACAAACGCGACAAAGAGCAACTGAGTTGTATGACAGACTAAGAGAAGATAATGTGCAAAACCTTTCAATTGAGCTAATAAACTCAATAGAAGATGAAAATTTGCGTTCGGTTGTCAAATCGCAACTAGCGTTAAAGATGGGCAATGTTGATTCAACTATCACAGAACTTTCTTCTTTGATAAAAGAGAAGCAGTTTAATATCTTTAATTCTTAAAGCCCGTACTTCCATCCCAATGTGCCGGATGCTCATAACGCGCTCAGGCGGAGCGCGTTGAGAGTGTGATTAAACTCTCATCCCCCGCATCAGACCGCCGCAACATCTACTTGCTACTTGTGCTATCAGTTCCGCCCCTATGAATCTGCTGCTATTGCAACGGGCATCATCACTGCTCAGCTCTGACGAGTCCTGCAGCGATAAGGGGCAGCAGGAGCACCCTTTCTTATATCCCAATGTACTGTGCTCGCTTGTCTTTCCAGCAACCACACCTACACAACAGTCCATGACTCATAGGTTTATCCTTAAGCGGATCTCTTGTAGGCAAGATTGCTGGTGGGAAGCTATACGGTCAATTCGCATACTTTAGTCTGCCTTCCTCATTTTCAATCTCATCAAGAAGTGTCATAAGCTTTCTTCTCAATCGCCTACGCTTTATCCATCTGACCGTATTCATTTTATCTTGAATATCCAGTGCATCTATCTTTAACTTAGATACATTGACCAATCAGATCACTCCTTTCTCTATGAAATACACAAAGGCCACTCTTTTATGAGCAGCCTTTATACATGTTTTATGAGGTTGTATATCCATAAGAATATGTGTCTCTTATATATCTTTATATATTACTTTCTTTAATGTTTCTTTTAGTTATCTTAGGGGGAGAACTCTCCCCCACTAATGGTGGAGAATCATACCCCATGGTGGTGGAGAACTCTCCACCAAGGATGTATATGCTTAGTGGAGGACAACTCTCCCCCAAGAGCATTCATGATGTATGTATATAGTGTATAAGTATTCATAGGTATAAGTATGAAAAAGCCACCCGGTTATGGATGGCTTTATGTACTGTTTATTATTCAAGGCATTTCTTGCAAATAACGCTTAGTGATTATTTCTGATGAAATCCAATGTATTGTCAGATCAATTAACTCCTTCATGTTTGTAATATCTTTGTCCTCCCACTTTCTTACATAGTGAGTTTCATCGTTTCCTAACCATGTTGCTCTTTTGGCACATAGTTTAATGTTGCTGTCTGTAACAAGGGCATCAATACATTTACCTAGCAACATAGTTTTTATCTCATCTGAACGTTCAGGTGATCCCTCTATTAGATAATCTTTAATCAAAAATTCTAATGCTTTTCGGTATCCAGGTCCACAGATATGACCCAAACCTTCACTTTCAGCTTTAAATGCTTGATTATATATTTCTGAAAATAAAGGTGATATTCGTATAATGTCATCACTAAAGACTTTTGTGACGTAGGAGTATGGTTTGCTTTCCTCATAAATCCACATATTTTCTGCGCCAGAAACTCCTTTTTTAAAACTGTAATATGATAGAAAAATTTCAGAACATACTTGTCTAGGACAATTGAAAACTAAAATTTTTCTGTACCTAGTTGAATACGAACCTATAGGCGCAACTTCAATATTTCTTTTACAAAATGGACATTCATCAGGCTTCCTATTAATAGTTAATCCATCGCCATTTACAATTACTTTCACCGAACCAAACACCCCCTGTATAGATATCTAAAGATAGAATACCAATATAAAGGTGCTAATCATAGCTTAAGATTTTGAAATAAAAAAGAACAGCTATCCCGCAAATGATACCCTTGAGACTCTCTGTAGGATTTACGCTCTTGGCTACCTACCGCCGTCAAACAGGTACTGGTTAGTGTCGGGTGCTGCTCTTTCTTGATTTCCTATGCTATAAATATATCAGATCAAAAACCTAATGACCGATAAGGTTATCTTATTATTCTGAAAATAATTTCGAATTATTTTGCAATGTCTGCGATATCTTCAATTTTCGGAAAATCGCTCGGATCATTTTCGTCTAGATGTGATCTTTCAAGAATAATTCTCATTAAATCAGAATCAAATTTAGTTACTTGGAGCCCAATATTAGAATCTCCAACCAATTTAAATAAATCACTTCTAGTATATTGAAGGGAAATAGCATGAAAAAAACCAGATATCATATATGCAATTTCATCAACCTCATTCGGTGCCAACTTAAATACGTTTGAGGTTACATATTTTGAGAACTTATTCAAGTTAAAAAAATTATCAGTATCATTCACTAAAATCAGTGAGTATAAAACTAACAATTCCATTTTAACAAATCTTTTTATTTTAAGCTTTTCAATAACAAATAAGGATTGATCATTAGTATTTGATGATTCATCATCAGATGCTTTTATATTTTGGGTAAATTCAGAACCGTTAATTTTGTCGCTATAAAAGAATTCAAATTTTCTCGCTCCCTCTTCAAATATTCCAGTTGCAGCCGTCACATTGTTTTCTAATGATTCTAATATAGTTAGAGAGCTTTCAAGTTTATCGGCAATCTCCACAATTTTATCAACTCTTTTTAGACTATCTGTTACACTTTCAATCTTCTTAGCTGAATCCTCTAAGATCGCGGTCGTATTCCCACTTGCAGCGGTCTGAAAAAAAGAATAAATTAATGCAACTACAGCCAATAAAATACTCGCAATGGTCCCCCCAAAACCCAAATAACCTATAACATCCGGGTTATCACCTAACCTCCAAGTTAAGATCGTTATTATAGCTAAAACTAAAATAAGTATCCAATATCCCAAATCTTTTTTTGTTATCTCTGGTAACATTGATTTCACAAACTCATCCCCTAAATTATGTAATAGGTAAATATTACTATGAGTTCCCTTGATATAGCTATGTAATATTTCTTATGATTAACTTCTTGATCATTTCCATAAACTTCTATATGATATTGATCATTAGGAGAGTGATTCCGTGATCGAAAATAAATTAAGTGAGGTAATGGGACGTAAGCGTCTAAAGATATCCGAAGTTATTGAGAAATCCGGCTTAGCTCGTAATACGGTAGCTGAGCTCTATCATGGTCGTGCTAAACGAGTGGATTTGGAGACTTTAGATAAACTATGCAAAGCTTTAGAATGCGAGAGTCTAAGTGAAATTATAGAGTTTCGACAGGAGGTTGAAACGAAGATATGACAGCATTCAAAGATGATTCGTTGAAGAAAAACAAATGGTATTTTGTCATTGAAGATGGTGTGGGCAAAGATCGCAAGCGTATTAAACGTAGAGGGTTCAAGCGCAAGCAAGACGCTGAAGAAGCTGAACGTGAGCTACTCAACCAGTTGAAGGGTGGCCTTGATTTAAAAGCTTCTAAAACACTGTATAGCAATTTCATGGAGGATCATTTAAACGACAAGAAGACCAGTGTCAAAGAGAGTACTCTTAAGATGTACAAAGCCTTGGTAAACAATCATATTCTACCAACTCTAGGCGATTTAGAACTTGGAGAGATCAAGCCACGCCATATTCAAAATTTATACAATAAACTCTTTGAATCTGGGAAACTCTCCGATGAGAATATTCAGAAGGTCCACTCCATCATCAACGAATCTCTAAATAAAGCTGCTGGACACGACATGATTATTAAGAATCCTGCTTTGGCAGTAAAACGCCCGAAAGCAGAGAAAAAAGAAATGCTTTATTGGTCTGAGGAAGAATCACATAAGTTTCTCCAGTCAGAGCCAATGACCGATATTATTACGCCTTTCTACTTGCATTGACTACCGGCATGCGGCAAGGTGAAGTTCTTGGCCTACGCTGGAAGGATGTTGACCTGGATAAGCGGACTATCTCTGTCGTGCAGATTCTAAGCCATGATGGAAAAACTTTTCAAACGGGAGCTAAAACGGATGCTGGCACACGGTCCATCGGTATCGATATTACGACCGTTACAGCTCTGAGGACGCTTAAGCATCGATGTAATGAGGAGAAGATCGGAGACAAGCATATTTACCAGGATAATGATTTGGTAATATGTACAGCTTTAGGTACTCCAGTGTCTCCCCGTAACCTTAACCGTTCATTCAGTAATCTGGTTGAAAAAGCTGAGGTCAAAAAAATCAGATTTCATGACTTACGCCATACTCACGTAGTCATGCTGTTGAAAGCTAGGGAAAATAACAAACGAATTGCGGATCGATTAGGCTGGTCAAGTGTAAAAATGATAGATCGGTATGCCCATGTAATGCCTGATATGCAACAAGAGACCGCCGATCTCTTTGGTAGTGTTTTCTTCAAAAAAACTGGTGCCATTATTGGTGCCGCAAAAGAGGTAAAATGAGGATTTTAGAGGAAGAATCGAACGGTATACGAACACTAATAAACCGCACAACAGTAAGGGTTCGGAGGTTTGAGGAAGTTAAGGAAAGTACGCGCCGTGATCTTGACAGGGTAGGGATCATGGGTTCGAACCCCATCCGTCCTATACGTGAAAGCCTTGATATTCAAGGCTTTTTTTGTTTTCTATTCACTTATCATTCTATTGAAATCCTTCATGATACGAATTTGATACAAATCGTTATTTGCTTTTCATATCAGTTCGCTAGGTCCTCCGGGAAAATATCATCACTTCTACCCTCTAGCCAATTCCTAAATACCGCTTTATTGATATATAATTCCCTTCCTGCTTTTGCAACATGAAATGGTGCGTCCCCTAAAAACTCATATAACTTAGCTTGACTCAATTTCATTATTTCCTTTACATGCTTTGGGCGGAGTGTCATCGGGAAGCTTTGCCTATATCTTCTGATCCGTGATGTAATCATATTCGGTTATTATATATCTTTCTTTAATCAAAAATGATTCCATTCGTGGAAGCCTATTTACAATCCTTTCAATTCTCTCACAGTACTCCTTACGTGCTGCTAAACTATCAACATTGTGTATGGCAATATTCGCGGTTTGGTCCGAAGTTGTTCCCGTGTCGCTTCTCGGAGTAGTTGACCATGCTGCTGTCGTGGCTGCTTCGCGTTCCTCAAAAGTTAGGAATTTATTCTCTCGATACTTATCAAAAGCCGCTTCAACCGCAGCTTGCGTCCGTACTCTATCTATCTCTGGCAGGAAGCTTTGTTGCACCTGCTATCACCTCACTGTAAAAGAATCCCCCGACCGAAGCCGGAGCGTGTAGCATCTTAAAACGGCAGATTATCATCATTTTCAAGGATTACCGGATCATTCTTATCTCCTGCAGCAGCTACCTCCTCCAGAGTGAGTTGATCCTTGTCTTCCAATTCAATCGTACCGTCTGGATTAACCTTTCCTCGTACGCCTTCTCTTGACTCCTCACGATCCTCTTCATCGTCATCACCTCGGAACTCTTCAATACTCATTTGAGATTCAGCGATTTCCAAGATTACATCTGATCCTGCCTTCCGATAGAATTCATAGGAGTTTTCAGAGGATGTATCACCTTTTACGTGGAACTATAAAAGTTCCTTTTTGGAATCCTTCGTTTGCTTATTGAAATGTGCTGCTATCTGAACTTTCATTTATAATTACTCCTCTCAAATTTGGGTTTTATGAAAAAATAACGTCTGCAGCTAGTGCAATAATTGAAGCAACACATATTGCTGCCATGTGCATGCCACGTTGCTTGTAAAGAATAGATTCTTTGTCAGCTGCTGAAATAAAAGATAGGATAGCGATAAAAGCAAAAATAATTTCAATCCACGTTGACGTCAGTTCCTCCCTCATTCCGTGATATATTAAATAAGAGGTGAATTTTATGAACGGTAAGAAAGTTATCACTATTCTTTTATCCATCTCTTTACTGGGTGTGATTGCTTACTTCGGAATAGCTTATGGATTACTATGGTATATCTTTAATGGGTAAGAAATAAAGATTATCCATCCCCTTTATAAGTTCAGTACAGCCAAACTATCTCTTATATCCTCCTTGTGGGAGAGAGTCTTTTTTTTGAAATTTGTTATACTTAAATAAAAACTTTTAATGAGGTGTTATCTTGCAATATTTTTTTTTAATACCGTTGGCATTTGTTTTGGCAATTCCCTTGGTTTTACTGTTAAAAGGTGATTATGGAACCAAAAACAAGGTTTCAGATAAAACTAGTAGCATAGAGAAAAAATTAGACAGAATAATAGAATTACTTGAAAAAGATAAGGATGCATAAGCATTTTTATCTTTTTTCATGTCGCAATATGTATCTACTACGTCATAACCTTTGTGAGAGGAGGGCTATTAACCCTCTCTGTCCATGTATCTTCGTACTGTGAGTATCCGATTTTGAATCTGTTATGAGCCGATTTCAAGCGAGACGAACTGATAAAATAACTCAACTCACTGGGACACTCCCAGCGTATTACGCCATCTTTGATATCTTGATATACAAAGGTAAGGATACGGAGTTTGTACATCTGGAGTCCCGGCTACAAGCAAAGGTAAGAATGAGGAACTGGACCAAATCTGGCATGCTTCGAAGCCCAGTATTTACAGAGTTTATCGTATAAGCACTAATAGACCCTTCAGGCATAAGCTTAACAGGTTATTTTATGTTTGTTCTGAATCTAAATCGCTACGGGACAAACGTGGCAACTCATATTTTTTAACAACACCTAGCCTCTAAAATTGGTCCCTTTTTTTATTAAAGAATTGGTAAAGGCAGGAGTAGACTCAATTGGTGTACTGGGATCAACTGGAAACTATGCGCATCTTAGTAGAGGGGAGCGTTTGCGTGTCCTTGAGCTTGCTGTTAGTTCTGCTGAAGGGATTCCCGTGATGACAAGCATAAGTGCGATTCGAACTTCAGAAGTACTTCGATTAGCGGAAGATGCACAACAAGCTGGGGCAAGTGCAGTACTCTTGGCTCCTATCTCCTATCAGGCGCTAACAGATGAAGAAGTGTTTTTTGTATACGAACAGGTGACAAGTTCACTCTCCATTCCACTTTGTGTTTATGATAATCCCGGCACTTCACATTTCCATTTCAGTGATGAGCTGCCCAGCAAAATTGCTAGGTTACCTAATGTTTGTTCCATTAAGATTCCCGCATACCGTCAGAATCTGATAAAGCCAAGTTACGTGTAGAAAAACTCAGAGCTGTCATTCCACTCCATGTTACGTTTGGAATAAGCGGGAATCCATCCGCATATCCAGGCTTGAGTGCAGGTTGTGACTTATGGTACTCAGTGCTAGGTGGTTTATTTCCGAGGTTATGTCTAGATATCACAAGAATGACTCAAAGTGGCCATTTAGAAGAAGCACAACACCTTTCAACATTACTAGAACCGATCTGGAAGTTATTCAATAGCTACGGTAGCCTTCGAGTGATTTCAGCAGCTGCTGAAATAATTGGCTTAATAAAAGTCCTAGTCTTCCCTTGCCTTTACAACCATTAAACAAATCCGTTAGGAATCACCTGAATATCATTCTAAAGGAATTAAAATTCACTGTATAAACTTAATATAATTCATTGGGAAGTATATATGCTGCTCTATAACACTGGTAAGGATCGTTAGTTTTCATCAATATAACAAATACCCCATCAACCTTAAGTGATTGACGGGGTATTTGTTATAGACATGCTTATGCCAAAATCACGCTTAAAATATTACAACATTGTCAATTGTCAACTATTTTGCGTTCATTAACAATGAAGTGGGTATTTTATGAATATAATCATCTTATGCAAGGGGGCTTTAATATGAATCTCACACTGATTTTTCACGCAATTGAAACAGAATTACAACTACAAATACATTTAGTCAGTGGAGAGACATATGTTGGTTTTTGTCAGGAGAGCGACTCTTCAGGTTACTTCACAATAAGAACTAAGAGTGGTTTATTTTCTTTTCCTTCTTGGGCGATCAAACGGATTAAAGAAGTGTGATATCGTAGGTTATTTAATGCATGCTCTAAATTCAAATCACTCCCAAACAAAATGAGATCCAGCTAGTTTAATAGATCCGGTGTATCCCCCTCTACAATCCCACCATAATCCATAAGATGACCTATTGGATCTTGTTCCAAACGAAACCAATCCAAGTATGAGTATCCATAGAGTTGCTGGATTCCCCACAATAAAGTATGTCTCTCTGTATTGAAAATCTTTATTGTTCATCAGTACAAAAACTGCTTGTTCTCCGAACTATCTATTTCTTCGCAACCAATCGTTTTTCTGCTTTAAAGTCCTTCTTAATAACTTTATTGTTGTTCATGTAATTATCCCACGAATCATACTTCCAATTAGGTGAAAAGTTATGACTAATCACATCGATGTAAATACGACACTAAGTAAACACTTCCCGCTTCTGGCACATCTTTATTGTAAAGACACTTCTTGCATTGTAGCTGTGGCTCTTGAAGAAGAACGTGGACAAAATTGAGATTAACTCCTGACTGTCCTTGGTGAAGGGGAAGTATCCGATCTTTTTACAACTCCATAACAACTATCCTCCTAATTCTATAATAACTTGGTGTTAAGATGTATAAAGATTCATCATCTTAGATCCCAATGGAGGTAATCCGATTGAACAAGAAAAAGCGGTTCGCTACATTAGTTGTTATCGTGTTTTCAGCTGGTGTGCTTGCAGCCAGTGCTCTGATCGTCCCTAGCCTGATGAATTCCGTAGTTTTCGCCAAGAACAGTTCGTCAATTCAGGGCAGTAACCGGCTGGCTTTGAGCGAAAGCACGATACCCGTGCTAAAGGTGGAGGCGCCGGCGCCGGTATCCACCATACAACAAGACCTGTATCAACAGATGACAGCGGCGCAAATCCAGCAAATCTATGACTTTATAGACAAGGCAGAAGATCCCCATATTTCAGGTCGGGAACAAACCGAATCCGAAATCAACCGCAGACAAGTGTTGGACGATAAGTATGTGTATGACGGCCTCCGCCCCAAGCAGCAGCTGCCGTTAAAGGCTGGACAAGCAGATATGTATCTAGATTTAGAAACCAATACGTACACCTACCCGGAGAGGAGTATGACTGATGAGGAACTGTTACAGCTGATTGACTGGTACTACCGGGTGAATTACTTCGTGTCCAAACGAAATCCGACTGTGCCTCAGCTTCAGCCTCAGAAAATCAGCCAGGTTGAAGCTGAGGCACTGGCCTCTGACAGTGTGCGCAAGCTGTTCGATGCCGACGTGTCCAAGCTAAAAACATCGGGAATGCTGATTGAGCTGGGACTAAACAAACGTCCAACCTGGACAGTTCATTTTGCTCCTTACAAGAATCTTACCCTGCTCGGATCAGGCGAGGTATTCTGGGAATATGATGTGTTGATTAATGCAACAACCGGTGTCGTAGAGGATACGACAGCCATTAATTTGGCACTGAAGAGAACTCCCATCGACGACGACGCAGCCGGCACCATCCAGAAGGATGCCAGTTGGATTAATAAAGCCGTGCAGGTCATCACGGACAAACAGGGAGAAACAAGAACCATTGTCAAAGCTTATCTAACCGACACCGAGTTTAACAACAAACGCGGAATGGTGGATGTTAAACTGTTGTTGGAAGATGGAAGTAGCTATATCGCGGAGTTCCGCTATCCCGATCAGACCCTTCGTTGCCTAATCTATGAAGCTTCTGACAAAGCCAATTAAGCGGAAACGTTACAGAAATACAGCAGTCGGGGCACCGCCGCCACACTGACTTTTTCAAGACCAGTTATTAATGTAATTGTGAGTATTGCGCGAACATCAGATGGTTCTGGTTCAGGTTGATCTGCCTTCTGAGGGGTAGCTGATGCTTCGTTTGAAACTTAACTTTCCATTATTATTCAATGTAGTAACTACATAAAAATTGGTCTTACCGTTAGAAACTGATATATCTAAAAACCTATCTTATTACCAAGAAGCACAGTAGATGAAATATACAACATTAAAGGTTCTGTCTCTAAGAGCAGTATCTGTCGATATGGTGCAGAGGTTACATTTAAAGATGAGATCGGATATCCATATGAGTATGGTGTCTGTAAAACAACCTTTCTGTGATGCTTTAAAGTAATTAATATTTATTGTAGGTATGACTATTGTGCTACACTTCATCCGTATGTTCGAAGGTTCCACCATTTGTAAAATCTAGTGGCCCAAGCATTTCCTACTGTGCATCAAATCTCAGTCGAATGAATAGTACTCAGCAGCCTGATTCTTGTAAATATTAACATTTGATTATAAAATCAAACAAAGGCGGTGTTAACAATGAGATTAGTACTATTCATGTTGGCTGGAGTAGGCGCGATTTTCTATCTCTCATTAGGAATCATCATTGTAAAGGTAATCCTTACAAGAAAATTACCAAATAATAATTACACTCCATTTGACTACATCACGGCCCAATCTCCTGTTGAGTTTCACGATGAGAAAAAAGAGATAGAAGAAAATGCGGACCATGGTGATGATAAGGATAAAAACATCATTTCGTTATCAAAACGACGACCTTCTCTTCCCTGATGCGCAATAGGCTTCTACTTCGTCATAACCTTTGGAAAGATACTCCTACTCCTTTAATGATCTGTATCTTCGTACTGTGACATAAAAAAACTCTTACGTTATAATAGTGTTGAATTAAATATTGAAGGGACTGAACTATGCGCAGATATCGATATCTTAACCCCAAAATAAATAGATAATGGAGGTAATATATTGATTACAGAAATACAAACCAAAAGACTAAAATTAAGAAAAATGAAATTATCTGACTCTGCTAGTTTGTTTAACATTTGGTCTGATCCTGAGGTTACAAAGTTTATGAATATCAATAGTTTCACTGAGGAAAGCCAAGCAGTAGAAATGATTAAAATTCTTAATAACCTGTCTTTGGAAAGCAAAGCTATTCGTTATTCCATAATCGAGTTAGAATCAAATCGCATAATTGGTTCCTGCGGTTATAATTCTATAGATTCTTCAAACGCTAAAGCAGAGATTGGATACGATATTAGTAAAGATTATTGGGGCAAGGGATATGCTCCTGAGGCCATTCAATCTCTGATGGATTATGCGTTCAACACTTTAAATTTCAACAGGATAGAAGCAAAAGTCGAACCCGAAAACAATAATTCCATAAGAGTTTTGCAAAAGTTAAACTATACATTCGAAGGAACAATGAGAAAGTGCGAAAAGTCCAAAGGAAAGTTTATTGATTTAAGCATTTTCTCAAAATTAGTAACAGAGTAACTTTTAATGGGTGGGCCTACATTTTTATGGTGTAGGCCTTTTATTTACTTCACGTTGCTCAACTAAATGCGTACTGTGTATTAAGTAGAGCAACTGTTGTCACATCTTCCAAACGTAGAGGGCTAGACAGACTCTCCTAGCCTCTTTTTTTGAAACCAGTAAATTAACACCTCTTTACCGAAAAGATAGCTAGATAAAATCTCGACACAGCCGATTCCGGATCGAGCTTAACCGCCTTCTGCCAGCAGCTCTGGGCTTCTGTTTACAGATATTCAAATTAGGTATTTATTGATAATATTTATTCCTTAAGGAGGTGGACGCACTGTTAATGATCTTTGATAAGTTATTTAATATTTCCAAGGTTGCGGCATATGCAACAATTGCGATGTACACATTCTTTCAGTTTGTACTCACAAAACATAATACGGTAAATGATTTAATCAATAGCAACCTTTTAGTTTATGTCGTAGCTGCTGCTATTCTTGAGGCATTACATAATCTATATGACTTTTTATGTGGTCATCTAGAGCGGTAATTCTACTACTACCATACCTCACCAGCCCAGCGTTCCGTTTCCGTTACTTCAATACCTCGACGAAAATAACTCGGAAATACGGGAGCGCGACCGCTTGGGTCGCGGGCTCTCGCTTACTGACGAAATATTCACTAGACAGTAGATTTACCCCGAACGTCTCACTTCCCTTAATAAACCTAGCCATACGCAGTACGTGTCAGTGCCATCGGGCCAAAGCTTACCCAGGCACACATCATGGCGCAATAATGGATAGATTTACTTTATTGGTCCCTATTAATCATCTATTTTTTATATGGAGCACTTAATTGACCATCTATTGATTACATTGTATAATACAGGTATATTATGTAAAATAAAGGCAGGTGAGGCTGTTGGATGGAAATATCGATTTAGATTTAGATATAAATCTTCTAGATCTTGATCCAGCCGTAAAAGTTCTTAAAATGATATATTCTTTTGAAAGCTGGCCCAATCTTCTAAAACTAGCAGATACCTTTTTCAACCGAATAACTCAAATTTATAATAATTACACACACAATAATGAACTGGAACTAAAACACCAACGACCTTTAATTTATTATTATGGATACAGCTTGCTTATGTTGGGACTAGCCCACAAAGAAATTGAAAATTATGATAAAGCTCGAACTTACATTAAAGCTTATAGCGATTTGAGTTGGTTCAAGGGATTAGATGCTGAAGGATTAAATGAGGTAGCCTATTATAAGTACATATCAGAACCAAATCTTTTAGAAGTAGAAGTGCTTTCTGGAAATATTCAATTCATAGATCGCTATGTTTCGTTCCTTTTATCCAACTCTAAAGAAGTTCTACCAGGACTAATAACTTTGTTAAAGGCAGCTACTAATTTTGATTTAAACATTGAATCTCATTTAGCTCTTTTCTCTAATAGAATTTCAAAATTTGAGGATACCGCTGCTGATGAAATTATAATAAATTCCTACCAAGAAACTTTTTTTATTAATATGATCAGATATAAAACAAAAATTCAAGATTATAATACAGCTATCAAATATAGCATGAAATTATTAGATTCTGCAGAGGTCACAAACTCTGATAAAATCTTTAAACAAGCAGTAGTATACTTCGAATCATTACGTTCATGTGCTGATGCTACTCAGATTAAAGATTTTGAAGAGAAAATAATAAATTTCAAAGAAAGGGTTGAGTCTCTGTGAAAAAATTTGCCGTCTCTTTATTGTTGGTCCTCACTATCGTCAGCATTGCGCCAGCACTGCCAAGTACCTCACCAGTGGTCTTATTCCACGGAGCAGAACATTAATATCAGAAGTACAGCGCGGGTTAGGAGATTGCTCCTAACCTGTTTTTTATTAAGTGAATTATGTAGTTATTGCAATAACATCCTCCATCTTGAACCAATCCCACTCATCCTCCGACCAGCGGAGTTTAATTCCCTGTTGTTTATCCAGTTTCATCACGATACCTCGTTTTAATATATTCTCCATGGGATCAAACAGAGTGAGTGTAATCGGGCTGTGCTCTTCCATAGAACGATATAACAATTTTTCGAAGCGCTCTATCTCCTGTAGATCTAGAGTGGGTTTTTCACGACGTTCCTGCTCATTATTGTCATCTATAATCCGGTTTTTATGTTCGGGCAATATCATTCTGCTACACTCCCATACGTTCTCTAATTTTTTCATCATGAAGTTGCCCTCCTAATAGTCCGTCCAGTAATTCGTTTTACTACCATCTATCCCCCACTGGAGCTCTTGTGGCTCTGACTTTCTCTTTTTAAACCTAGGGTCAATCCTTTCCCAGCCTTCAATAATTCGGGCGCTCTCTGGTGGAGTGTGCGGGGTCCATTCTATATATTTTTCGTTAACTAATTCCCTAAGCCCACTAATGATCTTACTTGGTGTCCGTCCACTCTTGATTTCTAACTCCTGTAAAGTTGGCATATGAGCATGATGCACGGCAGAGTGGCGCATGATCATTAGTAGCTTTCGGGCGGTGTCACTAAGCATGTCGCTTCATTTGCACAGGCTGCCAAGCAAGAATATTAGCCTCCAGAAATACGCGCGGAGCTCCGGTTGATAAGCAAGTTGCGCGAATATATTCTCCACGAATCCCTTTCACTTCAATTTTACGTTGAGATATCTTACCTGATTTATCTTGGTACACTATTTCAATGGTTTGACCGATTCTTATTTGCATAATTACTCACCTTCCAAGGATAAGAACATTTGTTTGTATTATAACCAAACGTACGTTCGTTAATCAATGTAAAAATATCCCGCCAGGCATGAATTATTACATACAAAGTCATCGCTCAGGTTTATAATTTGTTTTATAAGCATTTATTGCATTTCCGCAAACAAACTAAGGAGTATGAGTGTTTTTTATATGTTATAGGGGGAAACGAATATTAGGACCGATGACCGAGGTTGAAGCTATGCGTGAATGGTTTACTCTCTCCGGTACAGTGAAGGAGATTTATATTATTGAGGTAGATGAGAACGATAAGGTAAGACGCCAGATCGGACCCACAAAGAAGAAAAAGAAATAAATATAAAGGAAAATAACGTAAAACAGCCCCACCGACCCATTAAGGTTGACGAGGTTGTTTTTAATTTTCAAAAAGGAAACTGAGTAAGCGAGACTGACTATTAACAGTACAATCCCAACAATCGAGGATAGCACAGCCATTTTATCTTTAGTTTTCAAATACAATGCCGCTCCATTAAATATTAAAGCTCCGCACATCCCCAGCATAGTCCAAGAGATTATCACTTGATCCTGACCGCGGAAAAATGTGATTCCCAGAATGATTGTTGCTGCACTGAATAAAATACCGCACACCCTTAGTACTTTCAGCAAAATGTTCACCTCCGAAAAATAAAGCACGCTAATCTAATATATTGGTTCCGTCATAAATTAAAATTCATAGATTACTATTCCTATATCTGGTAGAATCAACTAGCAATTATTAGCAGATTTAGGGGGATATAAGATTGAACAAAAAAGCTTTTTTATGTATCGTGGCAACTATTGTAATCCTTTCAGGATGTGGTAGTTCCACAACAAATTCAGAGAAAAAAAATACAACGTCTACAGGAGTTACACCGTCCGAAGCAACAGCCAGCCCTTCAGAGCCCACTCCTGAGCCAAAAAAGAAACTTACAGCTTCCGAGAAACTGGCTCTCAACTATGTGGAGATTTTCCTCAATGGTTCAGATATCGAAGCGAAAAAGAAATTCGTATCCGAAAATATACTTCCAGATGTACAACCCATTTTCCAAATGGCTGAATCTACTGAGACACCCGAGAATAATAAACTTAAGAATCCTACAGTAATTGAAACAGCTGATTATACGGACAAAGATGGCGGAAAAGATAAACTCGTGCTTATCCAAGGTGAGAAGTCTTCCTCCAATAGCGAACTTATCATTTTTATTAAGGATGATAAAGTTGGTTGGGGATATTCGTCTAATGACAAGGACAAGGATGCATTTAACGAAGTGAGGAAACTCTTTAAGGAACCTGTAATTAATACTTCAGATTCAGGTAATGCAGGTACAACTGAACAGTCTCCTGAAGCGACGCTTAAAGAAATCAGTAATTTTGTCGTTTCAGATATTTGGAATGATGGATTTGTTGATATCAGCTGGTATGCAGGTTCAGGAACTGGCTCTACGGGTCAAACAATAGATATAGATTTTACAATCGAGCAATTAGCAAAAGCGATGAACCAAAAAATGGAGTACGATAATTATATCAACAACCTTGATGCAAAATATGATTCAATTAAAAGCATCTGGGCTAAGCTCACGGGTGAGATGGATCGTATGTACAAACAAATCCAAGATACGCCTCCTATTGCAAATGATGCAAACACCAAAATAGATACAGGAATATTCACCCAGTACTTGGAAGCTTTTACTGATGAGGTTGACAAATTACCTAATACTTAGATTAAAAAATAAAGTCCCTGCCGGCCGCCACGGTTAGCAGGGATTTTGTTCGGCTTTAATGGCTTGCCGCTCAAAATAGTAATCCACCAGAACATAAATGAAACCAGCAATTCCGAAAAAAATAATAGCTGTACTACTATTCAAATGGTATTCCCGTATAGCGTTCATCGTACACCTCGTAAAAGAAACCATATCCCGCAATACCACTCAATAAGAATATCATTATGCGGCTTATTAAAGGATTAACTATCTTTCGAATAACCCATGATAAAGGAAGCAGTATAACCGGGTAAAGAAGAACTGAAAAAAGGAACATCAGAAAAATAAAAGCAAACCCAATGTTTTGAAAACCGTAATATTCTGTTGTACTTATTTTAGTTCCTTCCCAAAGCTCCAATCCAAAGGCTGCCAGGGTGAATAAAATCGTCGAAATAAACCATAACATTATAGGCTTAACTGCACGCAAAATAATCCCACCATCTTTATGCTTTTTATACTTACAGCCGATTTTTTTAAATTATCATTTCGCACTTGGTTTAGATGGATTACCTTTTTACCTTGCTGAATAATTCTTGCATGTAATCTTCCGTCATGTATTCTCTAAACTCTTTGTCTAATAAGTATATTTCATCTTGATTTATCCATTGGTAGTTAAAAATAGTCCCATAGTCTTCACCTTCTCCTTCTCCAGTGAAGCTCCACTTTTCAGGTAATCTCGTTTCTGGAATTAGAAGGTAGTCATGTCTTTCGACATTCGCATCTATAAAATCCTTATAATAATATTGTGTGCCTATTTTCTTTACTAATTTAAATTGTTTAAGTCCACTTTCTTCTTGAATTTCCCTGAATAACGCTTCTTCTTCTGTTTCCCCGGCATCGATATTTCCACCTACTAATCTAAAGGGTACTTCTGGTTCATTAAGATAGACTAATAAGGTCTTTTCTCCAACTTCATTGTCTTGCAAAATAAATCCGTATATCTTCTTTCTAATCGGTTTCCCTATCTTCATCGTGACACCTCATATCTTCAACATCTCTTCTGGGACTAAGTGGCTCTTCTAATATTGTTTTTCGATCCTTTGCTTCATCCTTATTTACCTGTATCGTAATTATTTTTTTCTTTTTTTGAGCCGGAATCATATGAAAAAATATTGAAATAGGATTATGAATCACAATTTTTTTCAAGGAACCACACGTAATATTTGTTTCACCAATTACTACACTATCATCTAGTACTTCAAGTTTATACTTTTCCTTTTGACTTTTTATCGAAATAAATAGAAAAGGAAAAACTGGCAGTTTGTGTCCAACATACTTACACCTCTATTCATCACCTTAATTATTTCACTTTGGATATTATATCATTAATTCCCATATATTATAGTTATGATTTCCCTTTGGAAGGGTTAATTGGCTTGTAATATGGGTAATCCATCTTCTCTTGAATTTCTCGAACTACATTTTCATTAGTAAGCGATTCTATGAAATATAAACCCAGATCAATCGAAGCTGCTACTCCTCCCCCAGTAAAAACATTTCCATCCCTTACGAACCGTTCCTTAACTACTTCGGAACAATAAGGTGCTAATAGTTCATATGCAGAAGGGTTGGTAGTCGCCTTCTTCTGATTTAAGAAACCGGCAGCTCCCAAAATCAAAGCCCCTGTACACACTGACACCTTGTATTCAACCTCTCGAGCAGTCTGAATCCATGTTATAAAATCAGTATCGAATCTAAGTTGTCGAGTGGATAACCCTCCAGGGATAAATATCAAATCATAGGCTGACAGATCAGGGGAAACCTGGTTTATTTTCAACGTCAATCCTCGATCATCCGTGACTTCTTCCTTGTTGGAACAAAAATCCCACGATACATTTTCTATCGCCTTTAGAACTCCCATCCGGGTAACCGCATCGTAAAAACCAACAAAATCTAACGTAGTCATTCCGTCAAATAGAATATAAGCCATCTTCAGCATTTTCATTCTACACACTCCTTCGATACTTTTCGGCGAAATTCATTGGGGGTTATCCCGTATTCATTTTTAAAAACACGATAGAAAGAGCGCAAACTGTTGAATCCGGAATCAAACGCAATATCCGTGACCGGATGGGTAGTGGATAACAGCAGCATATGAGCAAAGGCTACCCGTTGGCCATTGATGTAATCACGAAATGAAATATGAAACTGCTCCGAAAAGATTCGGGAAATGATAAATTTACTAATGCCAAGCTCTCTTGAAAGCGTATCCAGATTTATGTGATCTAAAAAATGCATGTCGATGTAAGCAAGGATTTTGGGGACGAGATCCATTTCTTTTTTGTAGTCTACTTTTTTCATTAGCAGTAACGGCAGAGCGTGCCCTAATACTACAGAGGTATAAGCCTTGAGCAGACGAACATCACATTGTTCTTTATATAGTTTATACAAGGTTGCCAGCAGATCTTGAAGCACCTTTTGTTTCGAAACTATAGGGTTATCCGGAACATGATTAAGCAAATCCCCCGCAAAATCCCCCGGAAACGTGGCGTCAAAAAAGAACAGCAGGATCTGGCTTTTCTCTATGGTTTTGTAGCTGTGAGGTTGATTGGAAAAAATAATCGCTATGTCTCCTTCAGACAAATCATACTCTTTTCCATTGATGTTGATATTGATTTTGCCGGACAAAACCATTGTTATCTCTACATTTTTGTGTAGATGAAGAGGATAAGTGTTATTGGTAGAAATAAAGGAGTGAAACGCCTGGTCACGATGCTGATATTTAATATTCATGTTTTTCTCCCTATCGTCATGGAATGCCAAGCACTATAGCTGCTGTAATACTAAGAACATAATATGAATTTGTTCGTTTGCGCAAGAACCAAAGAGCAATAGTTGGCACAAAAAAAGATTTTTTTGGCAGGTAAATACGCCCTAAAAGTTTTAAAGTATTACCAGTAAGCTGCTTGTCGCAGACCAGTAACATTTCACTGAGAGGAGGAAGTATAACAGGAACAGCATTCAGCGATAAGACTGTATCCATGTTATACGTCAAAAAGATGAAATGGAAGAGTAAAAAATCAGGTAAGGTTATGGGTGTCTTATTGAGTTTTTCGGTAGCGTTTTCATTTTTAGGAGGTCACACACTTGCAGCTTCAGGGCAGACAGACGGAGACAAAAGTTTTGCGGGTGCCTCTATTCTTGCTTTTCCTGGCGCGGAAGGTGGCGGCGCCTATACGAGCGGTGGTCGAGGAGGCGATGTATACATCGTAACTACCCTTGAAGATTACGCTGTAAAAGACAAACCGATTGCAGGCTCCCTTCGCTATGGGATTTTATCTACTCCTAAAGAGGGTCGTACAATTGTTTTTCATGTTTCCGGAACGATTGAACTGAAGAGCACGTTAAGTCTCAATAATATTAAAAACCTGACCATCGCTGGGCAAACCGCTCCAGGCAACGGAATTACCATTGCAGGTTGGGATACCAATATCAGCAATTCAGAGAATATCATCATACGCTACACCTCTTTCCGTCCGGGTGCCACTAATGTGTATAATGGCAGCGATTCAATGGATGCGCTTTGGGGGAGAGACAACAGCTACTTCCTCATTGACCATTGTTCCTTCAGTTGGAACACAGATGAAACTCTATCTTTATATAGAGGCGAAAATGGCACGATCCAGTGGTCCATTATTTCCGAAAGTCTGACTCTATCCGGGCATTCCAAAGGAAGACATGGCTACGGTGGTATTTCAGGCGGAGACAAAACAACATTCCATCACAATCTGTATGCGAACCATACCTCGCGAAACCCAAGACTAGGCGGCGGTTACGCAGGTGCTGCAGATGCTGATCATGTGGCGGTTGTTCAGTTCTCGAACAATGTAATTTACAATTGGGGCTTTAACGGCACTTATGGCGGAGGTTTTACTTTTACTAACTTTATGAACAATATCGAAATTGCCGGTCCAGGTACAAGAGATAATGTAACTAACAGAGTCATTGATGCCGGTGAAGCTACCAAGCTGGGCGGTTTCTACATCGCTGGAAACAGAATTAACGGCAAGCTCACAGGCTTACTGAATGATTCTTCAGATTATGTGAAATTTTCCGGTGTACAGAGTGGTGAACAAAAGACGACCCTTGCAGCCACACCATATCTTTCCGCGGACAGTACTGGAGTTAACCATGGTATTACCAATAAAGCATTTGATAATTATGTTAAGTCCGGCGTAAAGCAAGCGAATGAATCACTATTAAAAAGCATTCTGCAACAAGCGGGAGCTACCTATCCGCGTCGCGATGCTATCGATGCAAGAATTGTGGCAGAAGTCGAGCAGAACTCGGGAAGATATATCAACACTGAACATGAAGTCGGGGGTTACATTTCAGACTTTGGCGTCATTGAGGCACAATATGATAAGCAATTTGACACTAATAAAAACGGAATAGACGACAAGTGGGAAAAGAAAAATAAAATCTGGGGCATCAAGGATGCATACAAAACGGTTACTAAAAATGGTTACACCTGGCTTGAGCTTTATATTAACGGTCTAGTTGATATGAAACACGTCGCCGACAACCCCGCTGCTAAGCTTTTGGCGCCAGAAAACAATGCACAATTTGTTACCGGGAAAGAGGTCGAAGTTAAAATTAACGCTTCCCCTAAATCCGGAAACAAAATAAAAAAAGTTGCTGTATATAATGGCTCTAAATATCTTGGGGAAGCAGTCAAAAAAGGCAACACATATACGTATACCCTCAAGAATTTAACGGATGCTTCATACTATATCTCTGCAAGAGTGACCGATACCCAAGGAAATGAGACGCAGACCACAGCTGCTAACATTCATGTCAATACCGCTACCTCTTCCCTGGCTGGAAAGAGTTGGACTACAGCAGATATCGGTGATCCGTACATTAAGGGTTCCGGAAGTATGACAAATGATGTGCTTACCGTTAAAGGCAACGGAAAGCTTGGAAAAAGTGAAGGTGGCACAGAACGTTCTGAAGCGAACAATGCAACCAAAGATGACTTCCACTTCGTGTATAAAGAAATGAACGGAGATATGGAATTTACCGCGAAGCTCGAAGAAATCGGGGCCGTTGACAACCATGCCTTCACCGGGCTAATGATCCGCGATGACTTGAATAAAGACAGTGCCGCGGCGGCCCTTGGTATCTCCTATGTGAAGTTGTCCAAAGAAACCAGCTGGTCATCTTATCTGACGGGCAGAAACATTAAGAGCGGAGGATTTGATGAATTAACTGAAACTTTAGACAGCGTATCAGCTGCTGAAAAAGCTGGCATTCAACTTGTTCCAGATATTCCGTTCAAAATAAATGGTGTGGAGCAAGGGTATTGGCTCAAACTTGGCCGTAAGGGAGATGTTTTTTATGCTTACGGATCAACGGACGGAAAAGACTGGAAGCTAATTGGCGAGCGAACTATTGCTATGGATGGTTCGGTATATGTCGGATTTGCCGTTGACAGTAATGATGTTGCCAATAAGATTGAACAACTGAACTATGCTAAGTTCTCTAACATTACTGTGGAGAATACATTCACTCCAATAGGTGACTCAGCGGTAAATAAATAGCGTCTGTTCATCTACACAGTTCCAAAAACACGGAAGCCAGTAAAGCGGCTTCCGTGTTTTTATTGATATCCGACTGGACCAACACAATATATTGCCTGATTCGCTGTTCACTGTTTTTACTCCACGAGAATGAAGTTGACTTTACAACGTTCCCTTTTCAAGAACATACTCTTCATTGGAGTTTTTTAAAACGATATCAAATTTATGATGATAAGAATGCATAAACAACTCATATTGCATCCTGCGCTGTTCATGGGATTTTCTTAAATAATTTATATCCGTTCCTCTTTCAGAAACATCACGTATACTCCTTCTCACCAACTCGGTTTCTCCATCCGTATATAAGTAGATTTTCAGATCATACAAATTTGGGTCAGTAAAAGCAACGCTCATGCCTTCTACAATATTTATCTTGTTTTGTGAAGATATGAACATACTTTTTGTATAGTCCGTGCCAATGGTGTAAAAATCCAACCCATCCCTCAACATATGAATATCTCTCTCTAAAGCAGATATATAATGAGCAGCAGGATGACAAGCTGTCACTTTATCGTGGTAATGTTCATTCTTATATTCATAGTCGATAGAAGTGTATTTTCTAAGACTAGATTCAACAATATAGGGGTCTGTATTAATATAATTCACATCATCCTGCTGCAAAAGCTTTAAAAGATTATGAGCAAATGTTGTTTTTCCAGATGCACCATGACCCGAAATCCCAATGATGATTCTATTAGCCTCACCGCTAATCAAATTAGCTATCTTATGTAACACCTTGTCCATATTATTCGCCCCTCTCCCTACTCGATCCTATGTATTCCTTACTCCGCTATGGTTTAGCACATTAAAATCTATGGTGCATTTTATATAAAGAAACTTAATAGAAAGGGGTAGATCTTCCATGGCTACTCGTCAGCCTGATTTAGTGTTGATCAGTTGGAGCAGAAATCCTTTGGTTGCTGGATCAGCACGTAGGATTATTGCCGCCCGTGTTATTGGAAATGCCGTGCCTTGCAGACCTAGCTTGAGACCCAATGGATTGCTTAACACCGCTTTGGCTTGCTTATTAGACAACGATGTTGGTTTTAAAGTAGTCTTTCGTAAAAAGACTTCAAACATTAGCGGATATATTTTGTTACAACGTAACTAATAGGTTTAGGGGGCAGTGAAATTGCTGCTCTCTTTTTTCTGTGTTTCTCATTACACTTAAAGTCCAATCATTCCTAGAAAATGGTGTATATAATTTATTAGGAATTGAATCTGATTGAAAATGGGTGCGTCCATGAAATTACAAGCTGTGAAAAAAAGCTATGATTTAATAGTAAGCTTAGGGATGTCTTGTGCTCCTGCTATAAATCTGCAAAGAAATAGCTTGAGGAAATTCTCCATGCCACTCGACTGGATGGTTTCTTATTCATTGGCTGATGTAAATAGACTGTATAAGAATAGATTTCAAAATTTCATGGAATTAATAAATCTGCAAATCCTTGATGAAACACATTTTTTTCTGGAGGATGGAATACCAGTCTATCCTAATTGGAACAAAAATGCATTAGTGAAATCCTATTTTATTCAGGATACTTTATATAACATTATCTCCGTTCATGATTTTCCAATCCACCAAGGTAAACACTGGTCTACAACCTATCCTTCGTATAAAGCGAAGCTGGAATTACGAATTAATAGATTTTGGGACAAGTTAATCACCAGTAAAAAAACTTTATTCATTAGATGGTCCGCCTCATATGAACAGGCTGTAGAGCTACAATCGATTTTATCTGGTTTATTAAAACCGAACGAATTTATTATTCTTATTCTTAATCCCGTTCGTGAAGCAACCTCGGTACAAGAATTAAGTTGGAATATTAATAATATTTGTGTGTTAGAAGTTCCTGAGGATATGAACGATTATGATAGCTGGGATTATATTTTGAAGGACATACAAGTAACTAATAACTAATTTCGCTTTGATCGATCAAATGATTAATTATTTCCTGTGCTGCAAAAACATATGGATACAAATACAGCCTACTGATGCTGACCAATAAAGAAATAGGGTTACTGATTCCAAAATCGTATTGACTCCCATGCGCTGCTGGATTTGCGGGTTCAGGCTCTACAAGATCATACTTCTCCATCAGCCTTTCCTTGGTTCCACTATCTACTACTGTTCCGTTTCCTTTATCCGCAAGGACAGATCCCGATTGAAAACACGCCATGAATAAGACACAGCAAATTGTGAGGATTGCTAGTTTCTTTTTTCGCATCATACATCTCCTAATTCTTTCTGTGGTCTCCCCTAAAACTTAGAGCCGTTCAAATTATTTCTTGGGTAATCGCAGGAAACCTATGTATTCGACAATCTTGATCAGTATAGATCATATTCTATGAAAATAATGGGAGAAAAAGCCTCGAATTCGATAATACTCCTTTCTATATATAAAAACAAAAGCACCCCGCACTAAAATTAGCAGGGTACTTTTGAATGATTCGCCGTATTTACAATATCAACATTCCGCTGAGCGGCTTATGGAGTTGGTGTTCCGCCGTTCGCATTCAGTGTTTCGCCACTGATATAGCTAGATTCCTGGCTAGCCAGGAATACATATGCCGGAGCCATCTCCGCAGGCTGTCCCGGACGACCTAGTGGTGTGCTCGCACCGAACTCCTTCAGCACTTCCTCCGGTTGCCCACCCACAACTTGAAGAGGTGTCCATACAGGACCTGGCGCCACTACATTGACGCGAATTCCCTTATCAGCTACTTGCTGAGCGAGAGACTTACTGAATGTATTAATAGCCGCCTTGGTAGTCGCGTAGTCCAAAAGGATCGGCGAGGGATTATAAGCTTGAATAGAAGAAGTGTTAATAATGGTGCTGCCCGGTTGCATATGCTTCACTGCAGCTTTGCACAGCCAGAACATGGCATACACGTTCGTCTTAAATGTGTCGTCAAAATGCTTCGTAGTGAGATCAGCGATGTCTGGGACGAATTGCTGTTTGCCCGCGATATTGGCTAAAATATCAATTCCACCTAGCTCCTTAACCGTAGTATCGACGAGTTGTTCACAGTATGCCTCATCCTTCAGATCACCTGGAATGGCGATTGCAGTACGACCCGCTTCCTGCACTAGCTTGAGCACCTGCTTTGCATCTTCCTCTTCCTCAGGCATATAAGATAGAACAACATCTGCACCTTCGCGCGCAAAAGCAATAGCAACAGCACGACCTATACCGCTGTCCGCTCCCGTAACTAACGCTTTACGTCCGGTCAGACGCCCGGTTCCTTTATAGGTATCTTCTCCTGTATCAGGTACTGGATTCATTTTCTTCTGCAAACCCGGCTCCTCTTGTTGCTGCTGAAATTCCGGTCCAGCCTTAGTGTACTGAGTGGTAGGATCTTGCATCGTATATTGGTTAGACATCGATCAATTCCTCCTTTATTTTTAGAAATACATTTTTATATTTTCCGAACTCTTTGTTATGTAAACACAACAAGCACGCCTCTAAACATTCACCTTCGATAACACAGCCTTAAATAGTGCCGCAAAAATACCCCAACCACCTGTCAAGGTGGCTAGGGTATCCCCCGCCTAAAAAGAATCCCGTTGTTCTCATTACGATAGCTTAAATAAATATATGGAAGCTCACTCGTTAGTTGGGGAACGCTCCGTATAGTCTGGCGTATACATTAGATAAAGGAGTGATAAATCATGGGCATTTTTATATTCCTCTTTGTACTGTTAGCATTGCTTAATATCTTCTTTCCTCATTTGGGATGGTACATGCGCTATGGCTGGATGATGAAAGGCGATGTTGAGCCCAGTGATGCCTATTTATTAATGACTCGCCTCAGCAGTATAGTGGCACTTATTATCCTCGTTTTTATCTGGACTAGTTTCTGACTTACCCTAACGCTCTTAGCACATCTTCAATCTTGCGCTGATGCGACAATACCCCGTAATTCATCCAGGCCATAAAATCCACCTCATATACACAGCGACTACGCACAGCGGGCAGACTGCGCCAAAGCGGTGTATCCAGCAGTTCCCGTCCTTCTCCTTCCTGTCGATCAAAGGTAATGAACAAATGATCTGCAGTCAGGCTCGCAAGCTCTTCTCTTGTTAGGCTCACCCGCTTCTGTCCACGGGTCAACTTCGGAACCAATTCATGGGGCTGCAAACCTAAATCATGATGGAGTACGCTACCTGTATAACCCAATTGCCCGCATCCATAGAGATTGATTCCGTAGGAAGATATTCTTAAGCATGCTACAGTCTGCCCTTGGACAGAACGGTTTAGCACTCGTTTAGCTTGCTGCGCCCGATGCTCATAATTGCCGATCACTTCCTGGACACGGTCCGTTCTGCCAAAGACGGCTGCTGCAGAAAATAACGTGGCACGCCAATCCTCCTGATGAAAAGGCAGCTTGAACAACGGAGCAATTTGGCTGCACTCATCCAGGTGCCAACGCTGAAAGCCATCATCCAGCAGGATCAGTTCGGGCATGTACTGGGAGAGCTCCTGCCAATCGCCAGTTGAAATATCAACCGCAGGCACATCGTTGAGGGACAGATACTCCTGCTTCCCCCACTGAGCATGAGAATATTGCGCCACCGGTGTAATATCCAGAGCCAGCAGATAGTCTTCCAGAAAAGGAGCGAACACCCGCAGCCCTTCCTGATGGAAGCTTCTGTATTGGCCGGGCGTAACGCCCACCGATCTTTTGAAACGCCGGTTAAAATAATACTCATTGCTATATCCTACGGATAACGCGATATCATGCATACGGTCATTCGTAAGCAGCAACTGCTGCTGGGCCCTTTCAATACGAAGTCCGTTCAAATGCTCTAAGGGAATCCGCCCTGTCACTTCTTTAAAAATCTGTGTGTAGCGTGCACGTGTAACGCCTGCCACTTCAGCCAATTGATCGACGGTTATGGCGTGATTATAATGTTCCTGCATATAGCGGATGGAACGCTGCACCGCCTCATGGGCTCCTTTCATCTGGATGACAGAGGAATTTGCCCGCATGATCAGCAGCAGTAACTCTTGAAAGCGGGTATGGCCTGCGAACCATTCAATCTCTTCCGTACTTCTGCGACTATGATAGATAGCCTCAAGCAGTAGTGCACATTGTGAAAAAGGTCTGCAGCTTAGCGGACCAGACCGGAGAATTCCTTCTCTAGTCCCCTTTTCCATTCCACTCTGCTTACTTCCCCCGGTTTCGATTACTTCAAAAGTAAGCCTATAAAAGCTAAGTCCTCGCTCCTCGGCATTGATTCTGCTTATAAGCCCCGGTTCGAACAAGAACCCGACACCTTTTTCCAGGGGAAAACGCTTCTTCTCGGCTTCTAACCATCCCTGTCCTTCCGATACAATGATCAGGGTATGATCTTGAAACACTAAGGTCTGTCCGTTCACCGATAAGGATTGGGCTTCTATGTTAATCAAGCTATAGAATAGCCTCTTTTTATTGCTGTCTTGTAAATCTTCTGCCATTCTAGCGCCCTCCAATTGAGAACCATTTTCATTCACTTTACTATAGTTTAGAATAAAAAAGAAGGTCTATCAACTATGCTGATAGACCTTCTTTATGCTATTCCTTACGACGGCTACCGTTTTATTTCACCATAGCTTTCAGCAAGTCATCAAGCTTCATCGAATTGGCTGTGATGGCACCGGACTGCCAGTGGGAACGTTCCATTCTATAGACATTCCCGTTCTTCACCGCAAGCAGACTCTTCCACAATGGACCCTCAAGTATTTGAATCGCTTCCTGATTCCCTTCAGTATCCCAGCCCCCATTATCAGGGAACACAATAATATGATCCGCGTCGAGCTGAGGAATAAGCTCTTCAGAAATAACAGATTGAAATTCGGTCATTTCTGCCGCCATAGGCACGGGTGTCAGCCCAAATTGATCATAAATCACACCGGTATAGCGGTTTTTAACACCAAATAGAGCAAAGGTTTTATCCGCTACGTTAAGCCGGATCACCGCTACTTTTTCCTGACCCAGGGCCTGTTGCAGCTTAGCTTTCCCCTCTGCCACCTTCTGATCATACGCTGCAAGGACGGATTCCGCCTTCTCCGGAATACCAAGGGCATCTGCAATAGCTGTAAGCATTTGTCTTGAGTCTTGCAACACCGACTCAGGTAGACGATAAGTTGGTGCTATCTTGGAATATAGTTCATACCTCGCCGCATCAGCGCCTCCGTCCACAATAATCAAATCGGGGTCTTTTTCCAATAATGCCTCCACGCTACCCGTGATATCGAATTCTGGCACATCCAGATTTAAATAATCCTGTTTGCCCCAGCTTGGATGATACCACTGAACCACCGGGGTAATGCCCAATGCCTTCAAATAATCTTCTACATAGATCCCGGCTACCCGTTGCGGTTTAACTGGAATTTCAACATCCCCGAATTCCCCGGCAATCGTCCGGGTTGCACCCTCTTCTGCGGCATTTCCACTTCCTTCAGTTGGTGCGCTAGTGCTCGCTGAGGTAGATTCCTCTGCATTCTCTGTCTTAGCAACGTTTTCTTTCGCAGTATTGTTATTCGTTCCGCATGCTGCCAGCGCGGTGATTGCCATTATAAGTACCGCTGCCCACAAAAACTTCTGACCCCATCTTGCCATTGATCCCTTCACTCCTATGCTTTATTGTCATTGATTATCATTCTCAATAACCTTTATCACAATAGTAGCATGACTTTCATAGCTTTCAATGCACTTTCTCCGCAAAAAACTTATACAAACTATTTCTAGTTATTCTGCTCTATCATTATTTGGTAGGATTCTTCTTCTATTTAAAATAGGTCACCCTTTATTAACTTGATCGCAAAATTTCTTTTTTTACGATTGATTTATACGATGCTTTCGCTTACAATAAACTCATAAACGCGCGTTTATGAAAAGAGGGGAAACATGCGCAGCGAAGATATTGCTAAGTTGGCCGGGGTTTCCCGAAGTACGGTATCCCGCGTGATCAACAACTATTCCAATGTTCCTGAAGAAACCCGGGCTAAAGTGCTGCGGGTGATTGAGCAACATCAGTACGAACCGAACAGCTTTGCACGGGCTCTGGCCGGTAAGAAAACCGATACCATCGGATTGTTTGCCATCAGTATGAACGAGAAAGAGAACACTACCCGAATTTATCAGAACAATTACTTTGCACCATTCGTCGATGCCGTAGTCGACACGTCGAATGCCCGCGGATGTTACGTTCTGATTCATACGGTATACTCTCCGGACGATTTTCTGAAGGTAAAACAAGCTTTTCTGCAAAAACGGATTGACGGTGGTATAATTGTCGGCACTCAGAAGGATATTAATATCGTCCGCGAAATGGTGGGACTCGATTCTCCGCTTGTACTGATTGATTATGATATCTCAGAGATTATGTCGGAGCATCTTGACCGCAATCATCTGGCCATTGTGAACTCCAAAGATTACGAGGGCACCACAGAAGTGATTGAACATTTAATCTCCCTAGGCCATCAAGAGATCGGCATCATCTGCGGGCAAATGAATACGTACTCTGGTCGAGAACGCTACACGGCCTATGAGGATACGCTAAAAAAACATGGTCTGCCAATGAATGAGAAGTTTATCCTAAAGGGTGATTTTCTGAAAGAGACGGCTTATGAAGAGGTCAAGAAGCTGCTTGCTTCTGGTGAACCTTTGCCGACTGCCTTCTTCTCTTCCAACGATGACATGGCTATTTCAGCGATGGAAGCGTTCTCCGAACACGGAATCATTGTCCCTGAGGATATCTCCATTGCTGGTTTTGATGACATTCAGCTGGCATCCCGTATTCAGCCCAAGCTGACCTCTGTACGCTTGCCGATTTATGAAATGTCCAAGGCTGCAGTGGAAAAAGTAATCGAGCTGTGTGATTCGCAGCAGCCGACTTTCAGCACGATCAGCTTTCCAGCTCGTTTAGTGGAGAGAGATTCCTGTCAACCGCCGAAGAAGTAGCACAGATTCATCATTCACTGAAGAATACATATTTTTCTGTGAAGCTGCTATCATTGGTTCTCGAAATCACTGCCTAATACTATCTTTTAGAAACAACGGAAAGAATCCCTTCCCTCGAGGGAATTTTTCCTGAAACTTATAAACGCGCGTTCACAATCGAAAGGAGACTTTCTCACATGAAATTCGGTACCTTTGACGACACTCGTAAAGAGTATGTAATTAACACACCAAAAACACCTTACCCTTGGATTAACTACCTTGGTAATGAACAATTTTTCGGACTTATTTCTAATACTGCTGGTGGCTATACCTTCTATAGAGACGCTCGTCTCAGAAGATTGACCCGTTACCGTTACAACAATATCCCAATGGATGCTGGCGGCCGTTACTACTATCTTTATGATGATGGTGATTTCTGGACTCCAGGCTGGATGCCAGTAAAACGTGATCTGGACTTCTACGAATGCCGTCACGGTCTTGGCTACACTTCCATTACTGGTGAACGCAACGGCATCTCTGTAAACCAGCTTGCTTTTGTACCTATGGGTCATAATGCTGAGGTACATCGTCTTGTAGTGAAAAACACGGGTTCCGCGAAGAAATCCGTTAAGCTATTCTCTTTTGCAGAATTCTGTCTTTGGAATGCACAAGATGATATGACTAACTTCCAACGCAATCTCAGCACTGGTGAGGTTGAAGTGAAGGGTTCTGTTATCTATCACAAAACAGAATACCGTGAGCGCAGAAACCACTACGCTTTCTACTCTGTTAACAAAGAAATCGCCGGCTTTGATACTGACCGCGAAGCTTTCGTAGGGATGTACAATGGTCTGGAAAGCCCGCAAGCTGTTGCTGCAGGTGAACCAACTAACTCCGTAGCGAGCGGCTGGTCCCCTATCGGATCGCACGCCCTGAACATTACTCTGGAGCCAGGCGAAGAGCAAAGCTTCATCTTTGTCCTTGGTTACATTGAAAACCCAGAAGAAGACAAATGGGAATCTCTGAACGTAATCAACAAAAAACCAGCAGAGGCTATGATCGAGCAATTTGCTACAGACGCTCAAGTGGACGCCGCTTTGGCTGCACTGGCTGCACACTGGGATAACCTGTTGTCCAAATATCAAATCCAAAGTGGCGACGACAAGTTGAACCGTATGGTTAACATCTGGAATCCATATCAATGTATGGTTACCTTCAACATGTCCCGCTCCGCTTCTTACTTTGAATCCGGTATTGGCCGTGGTATGGGCTTCCGGGATTCTAACCAAGACTTGCTCGGATTTGTGCACCAAATCCCTGAACGTGCTAAAGAACGTATTCTCGATATTGCCGCTACACAATTTGAAGACGGCAGTGCCTATCACCAATACCAACCACTCACTAAAAAAGGTAACAATGAAGTCGGTACCGGCTTTAATGATGACCCGCTTTGGTTGATCCTTGGCACAGCTGCTTACATCAAAGAAACTGGCGATACTTCGATTCTCGATGAGCAGGTTCCTTTTGACAGCAATCCGGATAACACGGCTACTCTGTTTGAGCACTTGAAACGCTCCTTCGAGCATGTAACTAACAATCTCGGACCTCACGGCTTGCCGCTGATCGGTCGTGCAGACTGGAATGACTGCTTGAACCTGAACTGCTTCTCTACAGAGCCGGGCGAATCTTTCCAAACTACTGCCAACATCGAAGGCCGCGTAGCGGAATCCGTATTTATCGCGGGTCTGTTCGTCTTCGTTGGACCGGACTATGCAGAAATCTGCCGGATGCGCGGACTTAATGATGTAGCTACGGATGCAGAAGCTAAGATTGACAACATGCGTGAAATCACACTGACTCACGGTTTCGATGGTGACTGGTTCCTGCGCGCTTATGACCACTATGGCGACAAGATCGGTTCCAAAGAAAACGAAGAAGGTAAAATTTTCATCGAACCACAAGGTATCTGTGTTATGGCCGGTATCGGTGTGGAAGATGGTCAAGCTGAAAAAGCTCTGACTTCCGTGCAAGAGCATTTGGATACTAAATACGGTATCGTATTGCAACAGCCACCATATTCCAAGTACTATCTGAACCTGGGTGAAATTTCTACGTACCCTCCGGGCTACAAAGAAAATGCTGGTATTTTCTGCCACAATAACCCTTGGATCATGATCGCTGAAACTGTACTTGGACATGGCGACAGAGCGTTTGAAATTTACGCTAAAATTGCTCCTGCTTACTTGGAGGATATCAGCGAAATTCACCGTACTGAACCTTATGTATACTCGCAAATGATCGCAGGTAAAGATGCCGTTCGCCACGGGGAAGCTAAAAACTCCTGGTTGACTGGTACTGCTGCTTGGAACTATGTAGCGATTACACAATCTATCCTTGGTATTCAAGCGGACTTCAATGGTCTGAAGATCGATCCTTGTATTCCTACAGAGTGGGACAGCTTTGAAATCACCCGTGTATTCCGTGGAGATACTTATGTGATTCAAATCAAGAACCCGAACCATGTATCCAAAGGTGTAGCTAGTCTTACCTTGGATGGCGCAGCTGTAGAAGGTAACATCATCACTCCTGTTGGAGACGGTGCTGTACACCAAGTAGTTGTAGAACTGGGTTAATACAAAAAAATCCGCTCAACCGTTCGTTTGAACGATTGAGCGGATCAAAAATTAACAGTAGATGACCCCTGAAGAATTCAGGGGTCATCTTTTTTTACCCTTCCACAATATCTGCTTTTAATTCACTCGCAACCTCAAGCATTCTAGGAATCACGGCTTCATTGGCGCCAGAAACATAAATATCACCCTGATAATGTCTAAATGGGATTGTTGTATCACCATAGCTCCACATAAAGAAATCTCCCTCAATGGACATGGTAGTGGCACCTGTTACTGTAAAAACTGATGTATAGGTGAAATCAGGTTTGGATGCGAAATATTGCTTACACTCTTCTAAAGATAGGGTTGGTGCTGAATCTCCATCATTCTGCATTGCTCTTGTCATTCGATAACGTTTACTCATTGTGATGCCTCCAATATTATCTGTAAAATGATCAGTTGCCTTATCCAGATCAAATATAGCATACAATGAAGGGCAAATCCCATTCCATTTCTAAGTCAAAAATGTTAATATAGCCGTTTTTCATAGCTTTCTTTTAGTGATTTCGAGATATCCTCTGGAGTAACTCCAAGTTTGCGGGCATGCTGCGCCAGTATTTTTGATGGATTAGGCAATACTTCTTTCGCAAGCCAATAATCGTCATCCCACAAATGTGACCGCTTAAAGGCTTTTGCACAATGCATATAACATTCTTCAACTTCCACGCCTATTCCAATGACCGGGACTTTACCATGCGCTTCCATAGGTTTCAATATTTCTTCATCCTTAACTATACTCGCGTGCCCATTTATTCTTAATGTTTCTTCAAGTCCGGGAATGATGAATATCAAACCGACTTTTGGGTTCTCAAGTATATTCCGCAAAGAATCAAACCGTCTGTTCCCAGGGCGTTCAGGGATCACTAAATGTTTATCATCCAACACGTGAACAAAACCCTCTGCGTCCCCGCGCGGAGAGACATCACAAGCACCGGACGAACCGCTTGTAGCCATAAAAAGCATTGGGGATTTTGAGATATAATCACGGCAATGATGATCTATAAAAGTTATGGTTTTGTTGTTAACCAATTCGCTTGGGTACCCAAATAAAGACCGTAACTCTTCTTCTGACTCTATAACTTTTTCGAAAAAGTTTGGCTTCATACTTCTCCCTCTTTCAACTTAATAAGCCCCAATATTCTTATTGTTGCTCAAATATCGTCTTAATAATTGGGCGAAATTTTTTCTTGCTGTCTCATCCGATAACTTCCCATAAGTGCCATACAGATTATCCGCATGATATCTTGGAAACACATGTAAATGATAATGCCATACATCTTGGCTGCCATCCGGCTCATTATGTTGTCTAGAAGAAACGCCATCACATTTATAAACTTCTTTAAGACCTTTAGCAATTTCAATTTCCAGCTCATGTATCCGGTTTGAGATCTCAACATCCAATGTGTAAATATTCTCGATATGCTGATTAGGGATGATTAGAACATGCCCTTCATTATTCGGATACCAATGAGAAGCAATAAAAGCCGTTATGTAATGATCTTTATAAATAATATCCGCTTGCTTAGAACGCACATGTTCATTTTCAATGCCCGAAACCAACAAACAAAAGGGACAAGTATAACCCTCTGGAGCATGATTATAAATATTGCCCGCCTCCACTGTTATAGGATTTAAGAATATTTCTATGTTTCTTCTAATTTCGCCATTTCGCGTGTGTTCTCCTTTTTGCAAAAAGAAAAGGACAGACTGTAAATTACAGCTGTCCCCCTTGGAAAATACTGATAAAACACAGTCATTCCCGAGATCTATGTCTACCGATAACTTAAACGCTGGCTTCCGGAATCCATACCTTCATTTCACCACTGCCACGATTTCCCCATAAGTAATACGGAACCGCCTTAACCTTAACGGTTTGAACTGGTGCTTTTACTCTGCTGTAAAGCTCACCATTCCAGCCCTCTTTATCTACACGCAGCCCCTCTGCCTCGACAACAACAGCGCCGCCGAGCAATGTCTCATCAAAAGCCGCAGTAAGTTCACTGCCTTCTTTTAAAGAAATTGAGCTTAAAGGCTCACCATTATCTATACTTTCAAGGCAATACACAAGAGGTCCACGCTGAATCGTTACTTTTTGAGCATCTGCACGCAAATTCGGATGTGCGTAGATACGATGTGCCTCCATAGGGTCATGCACTTCGATTACATCTCCTGCTCTCCACAGTCTCCGGATAACGAGGTATCCCTGCTCGATGTTCTCAGCAGTATTCATTACTTCACCGTTGACTCTGATCTCCATTCCTTGGCTCCAAGATGGAATCCGCAAGGCAATTCCAAACTCTGCTTCCACTGCGGGATTAATCTTCATCGAGACTGTACCTTCCCATGGATAGTTACTCTCTTGCTGTATCGCAACATCTGTTCCACCCAGCTTTGTTGTCAGCTCACTGCCAATATACAAATTCGTATAGAGCGTATCACCATGGATCGTATAGATATATTGATTAAGCGAAGTCAGCAGACGCGCCACATTCGGAGGACAGCAAGCGCAGCCAAACCAGCCTTGACGCTCGGACTTCACATGATGTTTATCTGGGTTGCAGCTGCATGCCTTAGGCCATACTTCCAGTGGATTTACATAAAAATAGTGCTTACCATCCTGTGCCATCGAACCCAACACATTGTTATAAAGCGCCCGCTCCATGACATCGGCATAACGTGCATCCGGCGATATTCTCAGCATCCGTTGTGCAAAAAAGATCAACCCAATAGAAGCACAAGTCTCTGCGTACACCGAATCATTAGGCAGATCATAATCGAAGGTGAATGCTTCACCCCGATGCGTAGATCCGATCCCACCAGTAATGTACATTTGCTTAGTAGTGATGTTATTCCACAGCTTCTCGCATGCTTCGCGAAGGGTATCATCTCCCGTAAGTGCAGCTAGATCAGCCATAGCAGTATACATATAAACCGCACGCACAGCGTGTCCTACAGCCACTTCCTGTTCTCTTACCGGAAGATGACTTTGGTAATATTTTAAATCTAAATTCTCCTTCTGACCTGTGAAAAAATTGATACTCCCCAGACTATCCCATTGTTGCTTTAAGAAATTCGGCTGTTGACCTCGCTCATTAATAAAAAAGCTGCTGAGCTTCAAATACCGCTCCTCACCTGTGAGCCGATACAGCTTAACGAGCGCAAGCTCAATCTCCTGATGACCATCATATCCCCGCATTTTCCCTTCTTCCGGACCAAACACAGAATCGATATGATCAACCATTCGGCACATGATGTCGAGCAGTTTTCTTTTGCCTGTAGCTTCATAGTAAGAAACGGCGGCTTCAATGAAATGCCCAGCACAGTACAGCTCGTGGCAATCATTCAGATTAGTCCAGCGTTTGCCGGGTTCTTTTATCGTAAAATAAGTATTTAAGTACCCGTCTTCCTGCTGCGCTTCTCCAACGAGGTCAATCACTTCATCCGCTTGACGCTCCAGCTCGGGATCACGTTTGATGCTTAAGGAATAACCTACGGCCTCCAGCCACTTGGCTACATCACTGTCTTGAAAAACCCAGCCGTAAAATTCGCCGCTCTTCCGGCCCGCAGCAATCTCAAAGTTAGCAATGGCATGACTGGGCTCAGCTCCCGCTGCTTTGTCGTGCAATGCCTCATATTGATACGGGATTACAACATCCTGTACCAGCTTTATATAACTTCCCCAGAAATCATCTTTAATGCTAACGGATTGATCTTTTACAACTTGCTGATCCTGGATCGTTTTATTCATCATCATCTTCCCCTTAGCCTTATTTTATACTCGCTAATTACAATTATAGAGCGTACAATAGATAAAAAATATAATCAGAAGCAACCCCTTTTTTGTACTATTTCACACTCCTATTTCCAAGGACAATTTGAGCTCGGACTACGATAAAAAGAGAGGTAGAACACAGTGAGTCCTTCCTATGTACATTTCGCAGCGCCGCCTTTTCCATATTTTCTGGAATGCAATCACACTGTTTATCAACCCGGAGAGCAGCATCCAAATAGAAGCCATATCGGCTTATTTGATCTGATTATTGTAGAGCAAGGTTGCCTATTTATCGGTGAAGAGCATAATCAATGGGAGGTTGCGGCTGGGCATACGCTGCTTCTGCTGCCTGACCGCTATCATTATTCCGTTAAGTCTTGCGAGGAGCTGACTTCGTTTATTTGGATTCATTTTCATACCCTCGCAGATTGGTCAAGCTCTGAAGGCGAGCCTGTGTATATCAACCGAGAGACACATTTCCGGCAGTTTCTTACTCATCCATATACCATTCGCATCCCGCAGTTTGGTCCCCTTCCTGATCCCTTTAAACGGAGTGGACAAGCTGAGAAGCTTTTACAGCTGTCCACTGGAAGACGTTCCAGTGCAGTTTGGGAGCAGCAAAGGATTTTTGAAGAAATGCTGCGGATGATGGATCTAGCGCAGCATGATACTTCAGAAAGTCATGCGGTAGAGATTGCCGAGAAGACGGAGACTTATATCCGCAATCATTATGCGGAGCCTCTCTCCAATGCCTCTCTGGCGGATGCGCTGCATTTTCATTATAACTACCTTGCCCGCTGCATGAAACGCGTATATGGACTGACTCCGATGGAGTATTTAACGGATTACCGTTTGGAACAGGCCAAGCTGCTTCTGCTTAAGACAGAGATGCCTATAGCTGCGATCGCAGAACGTATCGGTTTCGAGAGCACCGCCTACTTCTCTCGTCGCTTTACTCACCAGATCGGAATCTCTCCGCTTCGCTTCCGCAAGCGGTATTCCCGATAACAGCAAAAACAGCACGTCTCATAATGGAGGCGTGCTGTTTTCGTTGTTAATGCGATCCTGTAGCTTTCTTGTGGGAGGCTGGCTTTCTTCTGTGCTGCTGGCTTACGTGATCAGCTTTGGATTAATTGGACGCGAGATGCTCCTCTAGCTCGGAGAAACTTAGGTAACTATTGTGATGGAGCAGTACTCCGATTGGCACATTTATTGTGTACCCGTGATCCGTCCTAAATCCTTCTGCTGCTCTTACTTCGTACTTCTTGCTTCTTGCTTCTTGCTTCTTGCTTCTTGCTTCTTGCTTCTTGCTTCTTGCAATAATTTTACCAGTTTACCTTCCTAGGCGTGGCGCACTCATACTTACCATAGGTCAACGCTGATTATGCGGCTCGACCCTCCAAAGCTTATCAGCAAGTAACTCACCGCACAGCCATCACACTACTCTCTGTATCCCCCGGAGACGCGTCAGCTTAATCATTCATTCATAGCATTCCCCGTTGCGGACCGGATTGCACCTATTTGTGATTTTCCGTCCATTTTGCGGAAGTTTCGGACTGTATAGCTCTTATTGCCCATAATTTGCCCGCAATTGGACCACATTTGTAGGAATAGCTGCAACTGAGTCCGATAGTGTGACAAAACGAGCGGAATCATGGAAATAAGGGCAACTGAGTCCGAACAGTTGCTAAAAAGAACACTGCCTGCGCATTTGATCCTAAACGTGCTACCCATTGTTTAAACTAGCTGTCTAGGGCTCAACCTATCTACTCCGTGCGAGAAATTAGTTACCTGTTGCTCAACCTATCTACACCGTGCGGAATTAGCTACCTATGGCTTAACCTAGCTACTCCGTGCGCAGAATTTGTTACCTGTTGCATAACCTAGCTGTCTACGTCTCGAAATCAGCTACCTTTTGCTCGATCTTGATCGTATCGGACCGTATTGCACCTATTTGTGATTTTCGGCCCATTTTGCGGCAGTTTCGGACTGTACGACTCTTATTACCCTTGATTTGCGCAGAAAAGGAGCGCATTTGAGCGAATAGCTGCAACTGAGTCCGATAGTGTGACAAAACGAGCGGAATCATGGAAATAAGGGCAACTGAGTCCGAACAGTTGCTGAAAAGAACGCCGCCTGCCAAATTTGCTCCTAAACGTGCTAGCCATTGTTTAAACTAGCTGTCTGGGGTTCAACCTATCTACACCGTGCGGAATTAGCTACCTATGGCTTAATCTAGCTACTCCGTGCGCAGAATTTGTTACCTGTTGCATAACCTAGCTGTCTACGTCTCGAAATCAGCTACCTTTGCTCGATCTTGATCGTATCGGACCACACTGCACCTATTTGTGATTTTCCACCTATTATGCGGAAGTTTCGGACTGCATAACTCTTATTGCCCATAATTTGCCCGCAATTGAACCATATTTGAGGGAATAGCTGCAACTGGGTCCGTTAGCTCGAAAAAATGCCTTGAATCTACCTAATAGGGTCTCCTGGGTCCGCATGATTAGGCCCGAAATCAGTTTTTTTGCTTCACTGCAATTTTTTGGAAGTGACAAGCATATTTATAAGACATGCCTTTAATGTGGAGATGTTAAATATGCAGTCATTATTAAGATACGCGATCATCCTGATCGGAAGCTTGCTCATTGCAGCAGCAACTAATTTTTTTCTTGTCCCATATAAAATCCTAGATGGGGGAATAATAGGAATAGCCCTCATCATCAATTATTTATCCGATGCCAAAATCGGTATAGCTGTCCTTCTCTGCAGCTTTCCGATTTTCCTGTTAGCCTGGCTGAAGGAACGCGATATCTTTTTCAATAGTGTATTAGGTTTATTGACCTCATCGTTTCTGATTGAGCTTCTCGGTCCTTTGCAGTACCACTTTCTGTATTATTTTGAGTTCGGCTCCATTTCCAGCGCCATTATTGGCGGTTTTTTAATGGGAACGGGTCTTGGGCTTATGCTGCGGTTCAAAGCCAGTACAGGCGGAACGGATCTGCTTGCTCAATATATCAAAAGGTATCTCCCGCTTAATCTTGGACTCATCATTTTTTTGACAGATTTCATAATTATCGGCGCGGGGGGACTCCTGATTTCCAAAGAAACCTTCTTCCACTCCATCCTCACGATTATCGCTGGGGGTGTGGCCACAGGTCTCTGCACCTTGGAGACTGAAGAGAAATGGAAAAAAATATGAATATACACGATCATATGTTCGTATTATAATAATAAGAAAATCATCTACCGTATCTCTACCTCACCTGGAGAGTGTGAATCTATGAATAAAGAGCGTGTTATTTTGTTATCCGATTGTCAGAGCTTTTACGCCTCCGTGGAGAAGGCCTCTAATCCGCAATACAGCAACAAACCGCTTATTGTCGCCGGAGATCCGGCTAGACGAAGCGGGATTGTGCTTGCCGCTTGTCCGTTAGCCAAATCTTTTGGCATTACTACCGCCGAGACCTTGAAGGAAGCACTCGCGAAATGCCCCGAAGTAATCGTCGTCAGACCGCATATGCAGCAATATATCGATGTTTCCTCCCAAATCACGGACATTCTACGCAAATTCAGTGACCTCGTAGAACCTTATTCCATCGATGAGCAGTTTATTGATATCACCGGCAGCCTCGGCTTATTCGGCAGCCCAAGACAGATCGCTACGACCATTCAGGACCTGATCCGCAGAAATACAGGTGTGCGCGCACGTATCGGTATAGGTTATTCCAAGGTTACCGCCAAAATGGCTTGCGACCTGTGGGCCAAGAAGAACCCGGAGGGTCTATTTACCCTCACTCAGGAAGAGCTTCCAGATGTACTTTGGCCGCTGCCCATTAGTGAGTTGTTTATGGTAGGCCGCCGCATGTCTGCGCACTTCCAAAGCATGGGCCTCACAACGATTGGCCATTTGGCAGAGATGCCGATAAGCGAGCTGAAATGGCGCATGCGGGAGAAATTCCATAAAAAATGCGATATCGATGCCGAGCTATATTGGCGAATTGCCAATGGCATCGACGATAGCCCTGTAAGTCCGGCTACCTATGAAGTTGCACCCAAGAGCGTCGGGCACCAAATGACGCTGCCACGGGACTACTATACACTGCAAGAGATCAAGACTATCATTCTGGAACTCTCAGAGCTGGTGTGCAGGCGCAGCCGCAAACTAAAGGTGCATGGTGCAGTCGTGTCTGTTGGCTGCCAAGGCGCCAGCTTTGATGACCCCAGCGGCTTCTCGAGACAGACTACGATGAGCGATCCTACGAATGCAACCCAGCTGGTATACGAGGCCGCCCTCGCTCTTTTCAAACAGCATTGGGAAGGTCAGCCTGTGCGCCGAATTCATCTAAGCCTGTCCAATCTGTCTGACGAAAGCCAATATCAGCTAACCTTATTTGAGTCGCGCCCCCGCTACCGCGAGCTCGAACGGGCCACTGATGCGCTGAAGAATAAATACGGAGAATCGATCATTGGACGCGCCGCATCGTTCACAGATGCCGGACAACTTAAGGACAGATCCGGAAAAATTGGCGGGCACTATAAATAAACAGTGCATCTTTATACATTTTATTTCTTAAACTATATTAAAATATATCCCATATCGTTTATAATGCTATATTGAGGTTGTTATTTTCACACAATGAAGCGACAATCATAAGTATATACACATAGATATGTAACATTCCAGGGGAGGACCGGAGAAGTTGGAAAGCACGAGCAACACTAACACTACCTATTATGAAATCGTTGATCTCTGTCTTCTTGCTGGCAAGATCATGCTGCAAAACGGTGCAGAAACCTACAGAGTAGAAGATACAATGACACGTATGGCTGCTTCTCTCGGTTTTCCAGGGGCACACAGTTATGTGACGCCAACCGTTATTATGTTCACCACAAATAGAACGGAACCCGTTAAGTTATATCGGATTGCCGAGCGAACCACAGATCTGCAGAAAGTCTCGGAGGTTAATGATATCTCGCGGCGTCTGAACGAGCGTCAGATTACAGCCGAGGAAGCTCGGACACGATTAGGAGAGGTCGATGATGCCGCACATGCGTATCCGGTATGGCTGCAAATCATAGCTGCGGCACTTACCGGCGCTTGCTTCACCGTTATGTTTAAAGGCAGCTTGTGGGATGCTCTCCCCGCATTGCCGATTTCCGGGTTAGGTTATGCTGCGGTTATCTACCTGCATCGTCTTGTGCAGACTAGATTTTTTGCAGAGTTCTCTGCTTCCTTCCTGATCGGACTTCTAGCCTTCTATTCTGTAAAGCTGGGTATAGGTCAAGAAATGGACAAAATCATCATCGGCTCCGTGATGCCTCTAGTACCCGGTCTACTCATTACAAATGCCGTTCGTGATCTGATGGCCGGTCATCTGGTCTCAGGCATATCCAAAGGAGCCGATGCCTTTCTAACTGCTTTTGCGATCGGTACAGGCATTGGGCTTGTACTATCACTATTTTAATTCTCCATGTGAAAGAGGTTAGCCCTTCATGATTTTGCAACTTATAACCAGTTTTATCGCCGCGGCAACCTTCTGTATTTTATTTAATGCGCCTAAGCGCGCTCTACTGCAGTGTGGTTTTGCTGGAATGGTAGGCTGGATGGTGTATGTGATCCTTGATGTAGAGTGTGGGCCTGTTGTTGCTACGTTTGCAGCTACTGTAGTTGTGGGCATCGTCAGCCAGTTGTTTGCACGATCCTTCAAAATGCCGGTTATTATTTTTAGTGTAGGCGGCATTATCCCACTTGTTCCGGGTGGCCTTGCTTACGATGCTATGCGCAGATTTGTGGAAGAAAACTATAATCTGGCTGTAGAAATCGCTGTTCGGGCATTAATGCTCTCTGGCGCAATTGCAGCTGGACTTGTACTGAGTGAAGTTATCGGACAAATGTTCCGCCGGCGTGCAAGCAAAGCATAATCTTCATACAACCAACGTCATCTCATAGATTCAAAAAAAAGAAATCGTCTCTTGGTATAATGAGGATCATCCGTCCCTCTTCCAAGAAGCGATTTCTTTGTTTACTGTCCTATCTACACAAGTACTGCTACAGGTTCGACCTCCGAATCAATACTATTGATCCGGTTATTTTTAATCCAAGAAAGTCCTACGGTACCCTCACCCGCATGAACAGCCACGGCAGGAATGTAAGTCATAATCTCCGTACGTAAATCAGGTGCCATCTCTTTGATGTCTTCTTCTAGCTTCAGCGCCATTTCTAAATTATTGGAATGCATGATGCACACATCGCTAACAAGTCCAGCATCCTGTTTAAAGATATCTAACAGCGCCTGCTTCGTCTTCTTCATCGTACGGATTTTTTCCACAACAATGACCTTCCCCTCGTCAAAACGCAGCAGCAAATTTATCCGCAATAATTGACTAAGCACTACTTGTGTACCAGAAACACGCCCACTACGGTGAAGCTGGGACAAGCTTGCAGGAATTAAGTAGAAGGACATATTTTGAATGATATTCTCTATCTTTTCTTTAATCTCTAGGCCAGTAAAGCCCATCTTGTGCCAATGAATACCTCGCGTGATCATTTCCCGTATCGGATAAGCGCCAACCTTAGAATCAATTCCAATGACATTAGCTTCCGCTATTTCAGCACCTTGCATGGAAGCATTGTATGTTCCGCTAAGCCCTGTCGAAAGATGCACAGCAATAATCTCATCATATTCTTCCTTCAACCGTTCGTATAACTCGATAAACTCACCGATTGGCGGCTGTGAGCTGCCTACTTGATCATGCTGACGCATTTTCTCATAGAACTCATCGATCGTAATATCTATATTTTCTTTATAACACTCGTTGTTAATAATCAGACGTAAAGGAACAATATACACATGGTTGTTCTTGGCGAACTCAGGATCGATTGTACATGTACTGTCGGTTACCCAGGCAATTGATTTCATGGTCACTTGTCACTTCTCTCTTTCATGAAAGGAATAGTAGAATGTTTGAAGAGACAAGGGCCACTAAACCTTCTCGGCCAATGAATCACTCTCTCATCCTGTACAATCAACATACGAATAGACCAGCGGTTTAGGAAGTCCTCGTACGTATTCGTAAATTATACAAGATAACGAGCGATAAGATAGGCAAAACAGGACGATAATGCAAATTTTATTCATCTTTTTTCAACTTTATTCGACATTATTTCACATTATGTATGACGAATATACCTATCCTAATAGAGCCACTTCATGTTATGTAAAAGCCTAATCACAGCAAAAATATCCCCGTCCCCGCCCTCACCGTTCTTACATAAATCAGCGCTTGGTAGTTACATTAATAGGTACTCTTTACAGTTGTTACAGTACGGGGCTAAGTTATGATTTGGTCAGATTTGGCCCGGCATCTGTCAATTTGTCCAACTTTCCCTGTTGGCGGGTTGCGCTCGCCTTTATGAAGATCAGTTACCTTCTGCTGTGATAAAGCTTAGCTTATTACGGTGTAAGTAAGTCTACCGTCCAGTTTTTCTCCTGAATTTTAAAATCCAACTCCCGATAAGACTTAGACAGCTCATCAATCTGCTTCTGAATCTGGGCGACATCCACCGTTCTCTGGAAACGAACCTCAGAGCGGCTGTACCGATCCTGAGTGATCGATGCTTGCTCAAGCAAATCGCTAAAAAGCTTCCGCAGCTGAAGCATTTTATCCCGTTCGGCTAGGGCATCGGCAATACTCCACTTCTCATTGAAGGCCACAGATGAATTCGTTCGATTAATTGCTCGAATCAAAATCGTCTGCTCGTTAACAGCTATTTCCAGCTCACGCAAAAGAGCCTCCGGCTGTTCTGCCGGTTCTTCCCCTTCCTGCACCTTAACGACCCGATCGAGCCGCTGCTTTAGCTGCGCGATTTTACGAGTAAGATCACTTCGGTTCACTAATGCTTCCGCAAGTTTCATATTTGAGTTCCCCCTAAGATTTTCTGATAGCTGGCGATATCCAGTCTTCGACCAAATTTACAGCCAATCTCCTTGAAGTAGGCGCATTGTTCATATCCATTCTTTGAGAAAAGCTGGCGACTGCGTTCATTCTCTGCGCAAACGGTAGCTACTAACACATGGAAATCCAGTTCGGCAGCTCTCTCTTCAATAAAGCGTAAGGCATGCTGTCCTATTCTTTTACCCACACAAGCCGGTTTCAAATACACACTAATCTCCCCAGAGCTATCATAAGCCGGCTTACTTTTATGTCTAGCAATCAGAACATAGCCCTGAATAACATTGTCCCAGGATAATATAACGTATGATTTGAACCGCGGATCATCATTCATCACTGATTGCCGCATTTCGTCCAAACTTAAAGGCTCGGTATGAAAAGAAACCGTAGTGTTCAGCACGTAATAGTTATAAATATCGAGTACATCCGACAGATGCTCTTCGCGAATTTCAGTGAATAACAAACTTTCTCCCATTACTTTGTTCAACACAGCTAATCCTCCCAAATGGATGTTTCCAAATGATCGACGAACTTGCGTAATTTACCGGCTAGCTTGCGGTTAATGGTTCCATCCTGGTACATTTGCTGGACCTTATCCCGTTGCTCCTGAATAGCTTTCAGTTTCAATTCAAGCTTTTGATCATCAACAAGACCATCTTTAGTCCAGCCTTGTCCCTGCTGGAGGCGTGAGATCAGCTTCTCGTAACTGTCTGCGACCTTCTCAGCTGCTTTACGGTTGTTCTCATTCTTACTTGCATTAATAGCAGCAATCGCTGCATGGGACATAGAGATCTTAGCTTTTCTGGCACACTCAGCCTGTTGCAGCATCAGTTGACTAGCTTCCCCTTCATTCTGGCCAGAGAACATCCCCGCAAACAGCCGTCTAATCTCTGTAATGGAGATTCTGATCTGAGAGTTTAGACTTCTGGCTAGAAAGACTTCACTATGATCCAAGAATTCTTCCATCTTCAGCGCCACTGAGGCAGGAATCTCATTGTTGGCCAGCAATTGGCTCAGCTCTTTGCGTTCGGCATGCAGACCCACAATCCTTGCTTCAACCCCAAGTCGGCGGAAGTTCTCCAATGCGGGGTCATTCGCCTGATCTTCGCGGTTAAGACTATAAACTTTTTCTTTAAACTCACTCAAAGCTGGCAATGCAGATTCCTTGCTCTCTTCTGTCATCATACTTTGAAGCAAGGTTATCCCGGCGGCAACAACCTTAGATTTGGCCGCCTGCTCAACCTCAGTATCACCCGGTTCAGCAACCGGCTCTTCTTTACCTGCGAGAATTGGTAAAAAGATACTAGCGATCAGCAGTGACATCAGAATCACACCCGCAGCGATAAAGATAATTAGATCACGTTCAGGAAAAGGTGAGCCATCCCCTAACACAAAAGGAATCGAGAAGGCACCGGCTAAAGTAACCGCGCCTCGCACTCCTGAAATTGTCAGGATTAGCATAGACTTAATAGACGACTTTTCCATTTTTTGCAGGCCGGCGCCAGCCAGGGAGAACACATACACCCATATAAAACGCAGCACAAAAAGCAGCAACGTTATCGCTAATACATAACCAATCACCATAAGATTGTCCACAGCTGTATCCCGGTAGATCACTTCAATAACATCTGGAATCGACAACCCGAGAATAAGGAAGACCAAGCCATTCAAGATGTAGAGCAGCACAGACCATGTGCTGGCGGACACCAGCTGTAGCTTATACTGTGGCGAAACTGCACGGTCCTTCTCGACAGCATGAATTATGCCTGCTGCAACCACAGCTAAAATACCGGATACCCCTATTTCTTCACTAATCAGATACACAATGAAAGGAGTCAGGATTTGCAGCAGCACATGCACTGTGATGTCCTCCATCCCCAGTCTGCGAATAAATACGCTGAACCGAATCAGGAGGAACGCGAGTATTGCTCCGACAATTAGTCCACCTAGAGCAATAATCACAAAGCTAATAGAGGCTTTCGGCAAAGAAAATATGCCTGTAACAGCTGCTGCAATAGCGAAGTTAAACGCAACAAGACCAGAGGCATCATTCATCAATGATTCACCCTCTAGAATACGATGAATACTCTTGGGAAGATGTACTCTCCCAGCGATTGCGCTTACCGCCACAGCATCTGTCGGCGATAAGATCGCTGCCAGCGCAAAAGCAGCTGCGAGTGGAATGGTGGGGATCATCCAGTTAATGGAATATCCAGCGATAAGCACTGTAGCAAATACCAAGCCTAGTGCCAGCATTAAGATTGGAGCACGCAGGTTCCATAACTCATTTCTTGGTGTTCGCTTTCCGTCATTGAACAAAAGCGGCGCAATAAATAACACGAAAAACAACTCTGGCTCCAGTGACATATGTATTCCCAAAGGCAATAGTACGACCACTACACCCAAGCCAATTTGTATTAAGGGTATCGGCACGAAGGGAATGAATCGGTTTATGATGTTGGATATTGCGATAAGCCCAAGTAGGACGAGTACAACTAGAAATGTCTCCAAACCACATCAACTCCCTTTTTTTTATTTGATTATTATATCGCAAAGCTTTAGGCAAGGGCAAAATCTAGCAAAAGATTCTCAATAATAAAACCCCCTACAAATTCCACAAAAATTCCATCAGATATATATTGACATAAATATTTATTTGTGTTATAATAAAATGTTTACCTATTGTGTTCGTTTCTAGTTTTGAGTAATATATGCATTAGCCTCACGGCGTCGCTCTTATTATCAATCACGGAGGGATATTATGTACATTGCTCAAGGAATAGAAATGCTCGAGATTACAGCGCAGGTTATGGGTGGAAAAGACACGATTTACCCCACGCTACTCTGGGATGGACATGCCGCCGTACTCGTCGATACCGGATTCCCGGGTCTACTCTCTAATTTCAAAGAGGCTCTAAAAGAAGCGGATGTGCCTTGGCAGAAGCTCCGCACCCTTATTATCACGCATCAGGATTTAGACCATATTGGTTGCCTCCCTGCCCTATTGGCTGAAGAAGATCTAGAGCTTACTGTTCTGGCTCATGAAATTGAGCAGCCCTATATTCAAGGAGAGCGAATGCTCCTTAAGCACACTCCCGAAGCATTAGCGGTGGCAGCGGCTATGATCCCAGCTCATGTACCTGAGGAGTGGCGGCGTGCCTTCCTCTCTGTATTAGCCCATCCTCCTAAAGGAAAAGTGGATCAAACACTTGTGGATGGAGAAAAGTTACCTTTTGCCGGTGGAATTACGGTGATCCATACCCCAGGCCATAGCCCTGGGCATCTCAGTCTTTACCATCATGATAGCCGTACACTTATTGCTGCCGATGCCTTGACCGTTCAGAATGGCGAGCTACAGGGTCCCACTCCTTCCGCCACACCTGACATGGAGCTGGCTTTGTCCTCTCTGACCAAGTTCTCTGAGTATGAGATCGATACGGTCATTTGTTATCACGGCGGACGCTACCGCGGAGATGCAAACAGACGTATTGCTGAACTAGCAGAAGGAAAAGGAAAGCTGTAATTGTACAAAAGAAGACAGAGCCTGAAATCCGGCTCTGTCTTCTTTTTTCATATATGATCGCTATTCTTAATTATCACTTAAGACTCTGAACCCACCGTAAACCGTTCACGAATATGCTGCGGCTGTTCGATTTCATCAACAATAGCAACGGCATAGTCTTCGTAGCTGACATAACTCTCACCTTTGGAGTTCACCAGAAGATTATCCTTACCTTTTACATAAGAGCCCGTTCTTGTGCCAATGGCAAAATTAGCAGATGGACTAACAAAGGTCCAAGAGAGTGAATCTGTTCCTTGTAGTATCTCCAAATTCTTAGCTTGATTCGTCGCTGTTGGCTTAATAAAGTCAGGAAAGTCATTCGTATCCGCTACTTTAAGCGTTTTGGCTTCATCTACATAAAGACTTCCTGCACCGCCAACTACAATCAATCTTGTATCGGGTGAAGCCTTCAAAGCTTCAATAAGCACATTCCCGGCATCCACATGCAGATGTTCTTGTCCAAACGGCGCACCAAAAGCATTCACAACCACGTCGAACCCCTGCAAATCTTCAGTGGTAAGCGCAAATACATCCTTTTCGATGACATTCGCTTTCCTATTTGTTACTTTAGATGCATCCCGTACAATCGCTGTAACTTCATGACCTCTATCCAACGCTTCCTGCGTAATTCGACTTCCAGCTTTTCCACTTGCTCCAACAACTGCGATTTTCATATGATTGTCCTCCTGAGTTTACGATGTTTTCGCTTTAGTATTTATATCAAGAAGCTCCTGAACGATGGTTCTATCGATATCGAGATCAAATTTTCTCCCCCAAAAGCATTCCGTGCCCCGTTGAGTGATCCGATCATAGTCTTCTATCGTTAGTGTTCTAGGATAATCCGGTCCTGTTTCCCAATCTGTATACCGCTTAATTTCATTCAGTACATGCATCTTATAAACGCTATTCAAAATTATCGTATGGAAAAAGATTTCATCTCCACATAAAGTGTTCCTAAAAAATCTGACGTATTCCGGAGAGCTTTTTGTAAAATCCAAGATGTATTCCATACATTCACCTGTAATTGACATCCAGTTCGAGCCTTTATATAAACCTTTCGGCAAAGCACCTAATTTTCTTTGCAGAAACGGAACGCTCATAATTAGTTTAATGTACCTCATTCTGATCGCTGTCATACGCCGGGTCCTTGAGATGAGGAACCTAGGATAATAAACTGAGACCCGCTCGTAACATCCCCAAGTTTCCGCTGCATTAGGCAGCTGCAAATACTTCACAAATTCCTTACCCTCATTCATCTTAAAGAAATCTAGAATCACTTCATTTGAAGCTAGAGGCAGATCCTGACCGCTTAAGATGTGAATATAATTGAAATCCCCATGTTCTTTGATCAGCGAAAAGCACTTCAAAATGCATTCAATCTGGCTGTAATGCCCCCACTGCACATCAATAGGCTTTTCCACAAAATGAATATCGTTACGATGAATAATATCAGCCTCAATATTACTTTTCTGATCGACATGCAGGAAAAACTCTACGGACTCGTTAGTTAAACTATCGATTAGCATATTGATCTGCTCCGGATTTTTATGACAGAGAATTATATACGCCATTTTGAATGCTTCCAACAAACTTCACCCTTCCGCCCACCTATTTCCAATATTATAAAATAAATGGACGAAAATGGATATAGATTTATCTTTCTAAAACAAGTCTGATTCCAATGTTCCATGGATCTTGGAATGTAGGATTTCCATTCACTTCTGTAACTGCGTAACCAGCCTGCCGAACTCGCTCCACCACAGCGTTACGTTCCTCTTCATTCGCAAGAATTAAGGTAAAATAATCAATCCCTACAGTATCAGCTGGAGCCGCAGGTGCGCCCTGTCCGGCCCAAACATTCAGCCCGATATGGTGATGATAGCCACCAGCAGAGATAAACATAGCAGCACTTCCATAATTGGCTGTTAGTTCAAAACCAAGCAAATCGACGTAGAAGGCTTTCGCCTTATTTAAATTCCCCACATGAAAGTGTACATGCCCTATCACTGTTCCTGCTGGCAGCCCGTTCCATGATAAACCTTCAGAAGCTGCCAGTAGTCCATCTACATCCACTGGATCAGTGGACATCATTACATGCCCTTCCGCATCATATTTCCATTCACTCTTAGGTCGATCTCGATAAATTTCAATCCCATTATTGTCTGGGTCCTGAATATACAGTGCTTCACTGACCAGATGATCGCCCTGCCCCACCTCAATCCCCGAAGAGATCAAATTACGCACAACCAATCCAAGGCTGGGACGATCTGGAACAAGGATAGCAAAATGATACAACCCAGCCACAGAATTAGGACGGATCACCCGCGCATTTTCAATCTCCCGCAAAATCAATAACACATTCTGACCGTCAGCGGTCATTTCAACTTCGCGGCCAGTCTGCCGTAAAACGCTTAATCCCACAACATTCTGATAAAAGGTGAGCGAACGCTCCAAATTGCTTACTCTAATCTGCACCAGACCGATCTGAGTGTCTGGTTGAAGTATTGTTTTAGTCTTCATTATAAATTCCTCCTAATCGCGCTGTAACTGTTATAGTTACAAATTAACTATCTTTAGTATAGTTACCTTCTATATGTTTGTCAATTACCTATAAAAAATCATGTCGACTGGTTCACAGCCAAACATGATTCACAAGAACATATAAGAAGTAATTCAAAAAAAGGTTTCCGGGTATTTCAACTCTCCCTTAATCCTCTGCAATACGCCTTCCTTCAGCTCACAGACCATAAAGACTCTCTCCGGTACCTCAAACTGCTTCAACTCGAGCCCATGTGGCCCTGCGGGTTGAAATCCGAATCTTGGGTAATATTCGGGATGCCCGATCAAAAAAACAAGCTCATATCCAAGCGTTCTACATCTTTCTAACCCTTCTTGGATCAGCGCCTTGCCGATTCCTTGCTTCTGAACGTTCGGCAGAACAGCTAATGGGGCTAACGCAATCACATCAGATAACTTCTCCCCATCTTGAACTACAGCCTTACTTAACAGTAGATGTCCTACAATCTCATTATCCTTTTCCGCTACAATCGAGAGCTCCGGGATAAACCCCTGCGAATTTCTAATGTTTTCGACCAACCGCGCTTCATCTTCCCGATCACCAAAAGCCTTAACATTCACTTGAAATACTCCATTATAGTCTGCCACAGTTTCTGTTCTAATTCTCATTTTTGTTGCTCCATTCCAGAAAATATTCGGATACACTGGATTCCAGAAGGCCGATCAAATCTTCATCCATATACTTATAGTCATCAGCTATGTTCAGGCAAATTATTTTTTTGCCAATTACACAACCTCTAAATTTATCTTGAATTCTTCGAACATGTTTCTTCTCCATCAACAAAAATCACATCCGCCCAACCCAAATGCCCTTCAGAAATTTTGATTCTGGCATGATCTTCAGTCCCTGCAGATCTCACTTCATGACCATCAATTCCTTGAAAGATCTTCTCCGCAGTTAGACTCCGCCAGCGATTCTGGCTGCAGACAAACAGTAGTTTAATAAGTGCACCTTCCTTATCCGATTGTTAAAAAGATATTTATTGTCTCGCCTGCTTCGTGTATTCAATCAACCAACAATCTCTTAGCTCTCCTTCATGTTGCTCGTGCTGTTCAAGGTATTTCTTCTTCACAAAGCCAATCTTCTCATATACTCTAAGGGCTCTCTTATTCCAGGCTTGCGGGTCCATGACAATTTTGTCCGCTTGTTTTATTTCGATAAGATACTTAACCGTTTCTTTAATGAGCCGTGAACCAATTCCTTGATTCCATAAAACAGGCTCGCCAATGAACTGGTCCATCCCAAAGATTTGACCTTTGAATCCCACGTAGCCGTACACTTCTAATTCTTCATCATCTATAAGATAGAACTGGAGATAACCTATATCCCGCTCCTTGTATTGCACTATACACCGCGTGACTTCTGCTTGCTCGTCGTAAAAATGCTCCCTCACCAGCTCCAAATCATGCGGGCGATCACGGCCTTCATAGAACTCCAGTACAACGGGATCTGAGAGCCATTTTACAAGTAATGCGGCATCGTTTAACTCAAGTGTTCTCAGTCTGATCTCTTGCTTTTCAAAAATAATCATAACGCGCCATACAGTTCATAAAGAGGTCTGTAGCTTGGATGTTCTTCTATTTCCGTTACGACAACACCTTGCTCGGAGTCAATCACACGGTAGGCTTTAGCTACTTCTCTGGTCGACATCACTTTATATTCATTATCTTTATAGATGATTGCACAATTGTTATCCACCGCGATTCCCGGCAGACCTCCACCTTTAACCATGCGTGTAAAATCTTCAACCCGAATATCCTCATTATAATGCGGACAATGAATGCCCGGCAGAATCCCCATGGCTGCAAGCTTGATATACTGCCATTCACCCTGGTCGTCGAACGCTTCAGAGTCACTATGCCCATATTCAAACCAACAGATGGAACCTGCGCTAAGCCCGGCCAATACGGTTCCAGAGGAATAAGCTTCTTTCAAAAGCGTATCTACCCCTGTATTTTTCCAAATCTCCAGCATCTTTCGGGTATTGCCTCCACCAACATAAATCAAATCAGCAGCTGTAATTAAATCTGTAATCTCATCCTGAGTGTAGGTTTGGCTCACAAGCAATAAGTGACTTGTTTCACATCCGAGAATATCGCCATATACTTTGCTAAAAGTATCACAATACCCCGGCGCATCACTACTGGCTGTTGGAATAAATAACGCCTTCGGCTTAGCCTTTTGAGTTAGCTGCACAACTTCACGATCAATTTCCAGCGTTTCAAGCTCGATTAACTCTCCCCCGCCAATAACTACGATAGTGCCCATGTTTTCCCCTTCTTTCACTAGGATTACATCCTATTGCTTACTCTTGGCTTACCGATGCTTGCAAAATATTCCTCTGCCAAAATGCTGTAAATCTCCAGATCCACCAGCCCTTTACCTGACCATACATGCGCCTGCCTTAACGTGCCTTCTTTCGTAAAGCCATTTTTCAAAAGCACCCGCTTCGATCGTTCATTAAAGGGCATAACCTCAGCTTGAATTCGATTGACTTCTGCAGTCTCAAATAAATATTTCACCACTAACTGAATGGCCTGAGCTGCAATCCCTTTGCCCCAATAAGGTTCCGCCAAAAAGTAACCGATCGTCACCATATCCACCTTTTGATTAAAATCCATAACTTCGATGATACCTAGCAGTATGTAAGGGTTATTTTTGAGGAAAATCCCCCATTTCACTCTCACCCCTTTGGTAAAATCACGTTCGAAATGGCCGATCATATTCTTGACTGTATCTTTATTATGTTTCGGAATAATCCCACAGTACTCAAACACTTGATCATTGCTATATATCCCAAATACCTCATTAAGGTTGCTGACTTCAATCTTTTTCAGTAATAATTGCTCGGATTCCAAAGTAGGGAATTGCTCAAATACGTGACTAAGCTTCAATTTGTTCCCTCCATTACTTTTTGATGGCTTGGATTAAGGTTGCAGTTTGATTTTTTGTTTCCTTTATTATCCTTTCCTTTATTATCCTTTCCTTTATTATCCCCGGACACTTCCCCTGTACTGCGCGGTTCTAAGCTCACGAATATAAGGCTCTGCAGCTGGCATATCTGCCTCAACGGCCTGTTGAACGGCTAACTCGATGTCATAAGGCACTCTTACAAATTGCATATTTAAAGGAGCTGCTGACCCTCCCATGTATTCTCCCTCCATAATCACATAAGATGCCTGGGTTAAATCAAGCGGATTCCCCACACTGCCTACATTAAATAAAGTCTTGCCTTCTAAATGTTGAATAAAAGCATTATGAATATCCCCGTAACCTACGATATCCGCTTGTCGTTTCTCCTGGCAGAGATCAGAATAATCAAACAAAGATAATCGCTTTTCATAATCATCCCAAGGTTGAACACGTTCATACAGGCTTCGTGGCGAAGCATGAAATAATCGCACAAATTTACCACTCATCATAAACTCAACCGAAAACGGCAACGTGCTTAAATAATCAAGACGTTCTTGACCTAATAACCCGCGGCACCACCGAGCCATCTCAAAATCAACATCCTGATTCATTAAATCATCCCAGTTCCCCATAACACTGATTTCACAATTCTTTTTTATGATATCAACGGCTAGATCTGAGTTCGGTCCTTTTCCAACAATATCGCCTAAACAAAAGACTCTGCTGATTCCCCGCTGCTGGATGTCATCTAAAACGGCCGTAAGGGCCGGTATATTTCCATGAATGTCTGAGATTATTGCAATTTGCTCCACTGTAGAACCTCCGTATATATTGATCTTTAAAAAAGTTACTTATCCTAATTCTAATTGTACTGCATCAGCGACTGTGGCTCATTTATAGGGCATTTTTGCTTCTCATTTTGCTACTTTGGATGATTTCAGCCAAATCTGAGGCATTTATACCGTACATTTCATCATTCCAGCGACTTCAGCCCATTTCAACGGCATTTATACCGTACATTTCACCATTTCAGCCACTTCAGCCCATTTCTAAGGCATTTATACCGTACATTCCACCATTCCAGCCACTTCAGCCCATTTCAACGGCATTTATACCGTACATTCCACCATTCCAGCCACTTCAGCCCATTTCAACGGCATTTATACCGTACATTCCACCATTCCAGCCACTTCCGCACATTTCAACGGCATTTATACCGTACATTTCACCATTTCAGCTACTTCAGCCCATTTCTAAGGCATTTATACCGTACATTCCACCATTCCAGCAACTTCAGCCCATTTTAACGGCATTTATACCGTACATTTCATCATTCCAGCTATCTTGTTCTAGTCCCACTTAATCTTTTGTAAACTTTATGGATTGTAAAATATCCTCTATCCTCTTCATGTCTTCTTTATGTACTTCATCCACACTGTAAGGGAACTGCACCATAAATGACATTTCCGGTTCCTCAATAACGTAATAGATAGCTTTCCCTTTACTCCCTTCCTCTTCGAATACTTCAGTTTCGTACTTTATGGACTCTAACTCGCCTAAACTAGCTTTACTTTTTGTCAGCTCCGCCCCGTTGTTGTAATTCGTTTGGGCATCCCCGAGCCATTTGTTGACAAGCTCCATATCCTTAGGCTTAAATCCAAAGAGCATTACTCCTGGACCTTTAAGTCCCTCAGCAGGTTTATAATCAGTCGTAGAGACTATCAACCATAATGGCGCTCCATACTTCTCAGTTACAACCCAATGATCCGGATAGTTAAAGGTGATTCCAAAATTCGCATCCTCGTATTTAGTGGTATCCCTTGATTCATTACATCCGGTAATCATTACCATAATTAGTAGTATAGGCAGTAATTTCTTTAACATTCTTTAGCTCTCCCTCAATGTATGTATGTATATTATCTTTAATCCGGCTTCTAAATACAGATTCTATATTCCCTCTTACTTCCCTTCTTTGTCCATAAACCTAATTAAGCAAAAAAAGACCAGAATCACGTTTTCACATGTTCTGGCCTTCCTTCTAAGCTATGATATGGAGTAATCATAATTCAGGCATTTCATTCACAATCTGCTCCAATGTAACCTCCTGGAGAACATTCTCCATTGCTTTTTGGGCGAGTGAGAACACAGGTACAATTGCACTGGCTATATTCTTACCAACAGGACAATCGGGATTAGGATGCTCATGGACAGAAAACAACGAGTCCTCTTCCACCGCATTAACTGCCTTATAAATCTCCAGCAGCGTAATCTCGGATGCGCTACGTGTAAGCGAAGCGCCTGCGACTCCGGGGCGGGCATTTACTAGTCCTGCTTTTTGCAGCATACTCGTAAGCCGACGGATAACTACAGGGTTTGTGTTTACGCTACCAGCTATCCACTCCGAAGTGCTTTTGCCTTCTTTATTGCTGTCAATCAACGTTAATATATGAATGGCTACCGCAAATCGGGTGCTAATATTCATAGAAATCTCTCCTTCTGCCTTGCTGCAAAACATCATTCAGATGCAACTATAATAGTTACATTTCATGCGTTTGTCAAACTTTTGAGGATATGAACAACTTAAAATCTATCAATATTCTCCATATAGATTAGGATGGTATATTTTCATGAAAAAAGATCGCTGGGCAATATTTTTAATAATAACAGTTGTCTTTGAATTTATTAATATAACTTACAGTTTAATATTCGAACAATCCATAGAATGGTTTTCTTTGATTATATTAATTCTCTTTGTTTCTTTAATTGTTAAGTCTAATATAAGTAAAAACAAAAAAATGATTAAATACAACTGCCAAATGGCACTCGTATCCTAAGTATCTTTTCCTATGTGATCGAATTCCTTTAGAATCTCAGCCACCTGGGCAGCATATTTTTTACTCAGACGCGATTTGCCAAGATTACTCTTCACAATCTTAATGATTCGGGCATCTCGGCTCTTTGCAAATCTCTCCAGCATAACAAAGCCTTCTTCAGGCTCATTCGCCACAAATACACTCAAGCTGTATTCAAGTCCCTTAGATAATACACGAAAATGCTCAGCGTCCTCATGTTGCGCTCCCCCACCATCTATACTCTCCATGATTCGGGCAGCCAACTGAAGACAATATAGCGTATTTTCTTTCTTTTTTAAAAGAGGAGGATGCGCTAATGCCGCTACAAAAGCCCGTTGTTCAAGCCTGTTCGCACCTTTCTCCCACATGTCGATCAGCTGTCTAAGTAGGGTGAAATCATCCTCCCCTATACTTTGCAGCGCCATAGCAGATGCTTCACGTACCCTCCATCGCGAGTCATTCATAGCTGTCTTAATGATGTTTTGAATCACTACTTGCTGCTCTTCTCCACCGTAACTGTAATAAGCACCGAACGCCCTAATCGCACAAAACGGCAGAAACTCACGGGGATCATTCACCCCAGCTTCAGCTTCAGTAATATTAGTCCAAGAGACGAGCAGCTCCCAGCCTGTATCTGTTAGATTAGGATGCGCGAATTGTTTGGCGAAATGGTCTGAGAGCTCCAAATTCACTCGTGGTCCTGGGAGTTTACTCTCCTGCATCATCAAATCATTAAGCTGTACCCACAGCTCCTTATCGTTTACCCATTGCTGAAACGGCACTTCAATCATCTTTTGCTCAGCCATCTCTGGTCCCTCCGATAGTTATCTTCAGATTCGAACGATTCCTTGCATCGCGTATGCGAGTTTCCTGTTCCATCAATATTTGATCAAATCTCCAGCATTAATCACTCATGGACATTTTACATCACATCAATGGCTTATGCATATAACCGATGAGGGAATATTAACACCTTGGCAGAAAACTTCAAATCTAGATAAAGCGAAAACGTGCAAGACAAAAAGCAACTTATCTGTAGATAAGCCGCTTCTCTGTAACAAGTTCAATATCACCTAGGCTTAGATCGTTAAAAAGCATCCAATAGTTGCATGCAATCCTGGTGAAATTGGCATTGGTTTACCACTGAAACCTCCCCGGGAAATAAGGGGTTTTGCGCACATACGGCTAATTTATATTTCTCATCAATATGATACTGCTTAAAGTGATACAATCCGATTGCGTCATGGTTCTCCAATTGAATTCCGTTGTTTAAACGAAACGAAAACGAGTTCAATGGAAGAGATAATCCCTTCCCTATCGCTTTGATATAGCTTTCTTTAAGTGTCCAAAGGTCAAAGAACAGACTCATCCGGCCCATCTCTTCACATTCCGTCAATTGGACATATTCATCTTGCGAAAAAAAACGCTTAGCAATATTAAGATCGGCTTGCTGAATCTGCTCAATGTCAATACCGATCGGCAATTCATCCAATGCGCAAACCACCCATTCTCCTGAATGCGAAATGTTAAACTCTACAGTACCCCCCCTTTTTTTTAGGGAGGGTTTTCCGTAGACATTTGTAACAAACTCGATATCGCGGTTGTTCACTTTTAACCGTTTATTTAAGCTTACACGAACCAGCAATTCAGCAATAAGAGAATGCTGCAACGCTTCCACTCTTTTAAAGCGTTTAAGCCGCTCTCTCTTTTGTTGGGGGATGCGCCACATTAATGTTTCTAACGCAGGTTCAGATATTAGCTCAGCCACCTTCACCCCGAAAATCTCCATCGCTCATCGCTACTCCTTCAGCTCATAAGTACTTGCGAATCCTATTCATGAAAGGACAACACGTCATTCTCTATAAAAGCAGCTTTCTCTACAATTTTCCGCTTATAATTCCTTACTTTTGCATCATCTTTCTCTCCTTGAAGTGCAAAAAAACTATCCCGTGTTTCATCAGAAATTCCCCAGAATTTTTGCATCACCAAGGAAGTATGCATGTAGCTTTCTTCACCATCTTTATAAATTCCAAAATCAAAAAGCTGTTCCTTCACCTGTTCATATAGCTGTGTGCCAACATAAGGAACATTGATATTTATCACATAATTATCAGCCTTTAAGGCTTTAAAAAAAGGTAACATCTCTATATAATCTTGGTCATTGAATCCAGGGCATCCCAGTAAAATATAGGCTGTCCGTTTGATTCCCGCCTCCGCTGCCATGCGGAAAGCTTCCTCGACTTCCGTCAATCTAATTCCTTTATTCACCACTTGCAGCATCCTTTGGTTGGCCATTTCCACACCAAATTTCAAATGCACGCACCCCGACTGCTTCATCTTATCAAGGATATTCTGTCTCACACAAATGTCCACGCGCGCCTCTGCCCACCAGTGAAACTCAGGGTACTCCTCTTTTAGTTCAATCAGCAATCTAAGCATTTCTGAGGTGCGTTTGCCTAAGCCCGGCAGAAAGATCATATCTGAGAAATAAAATCCAAATACATGCATATGTTCAATGCGGTAGCGGATTTCGCTAACAAAACGTTCGGGAGACATAAAGGAGACATTGCAGCCGCGCAGCGAGGGCTGATAACAGAATGTACAGCGTTTGGGGCACCCGCGCATAGACATAATGTAGTCCCAGTCTTCCGGCTTATTTTTCTGCGCTAAATATGAATCTGTCAGTATCGGAAGATCGTTTAATTGCTGGGCCCATTTAACAGGCAGCATTCCCCTTGCATTCCCCTCTACTACAGAAACCGCAAGATCCTCGCCTTCTCCAACAATGATCGTATCCAAATCAGCCGTGTCCTTCAGCTTGGCATGTTTAAGCAAATGTCCATAACCAATACAGGTAACCTTATCTCCCCATCTCTTCTTTATCTCTTTTGCAAGGTATGCACAGGACTGAGTACTTCCAAGCTCGACAGTAGGCATTAGAACATCGCCAACACCAATAAACACATAATCAGGCTGAAAGCGCTCTAGCTCATTTATTACCATATCAAAGCTTTCATGCCCCCGAGTACAACGTTCCTGCATAAGCCAGCTGTTCATAGTCATACTGTACCGCTCTGTATAATCATGATCATCTGGAGCATTATCGCCATTAATTAACGTGACTGCATGACCCCTACGATGCAATATCTCCGCTATGTAATGCATAGCAGGACTGATCCTATTGTTTTTCGACTCAATAAGCCGGTAAAACGGGGGAATAACACAGGCTACTCTTTTACTCTGACGATCTGCCATTGATTTCGGCCTCCATTGTTAAATTTTAGTGAAACTGAGGTCTGAATCTGAGACGATGGAAGAACCGACTTTGGCAGCGGAACCGGGAAGTGTTCCAAATCTGGCACCCAAAAAACTGGCAGAGAATTGGGGCATCCAGCCATGCACATTAAAGCAGCCATTTCGGTCAAAACCGGCAATTAACATTCCCGAACGGTCGTATCTCCCTCTTGGAAGCCAAATCCAGTATTCCGAATCCGGGGTATTACCTGTCAAGAATCTCACTCTAGCCACGAAAAGAAGATACCTTTCCAAACTAAAGTTAAGATGCCCGCTGTCTTCCACTAAGTGTGCAACCTCTAGCCCTGTGTGTTTCATTAATGAAGGCGACAGCGCAGCCGCTGTTCGAATCCAGCAATCTTCCTGCTCCGTTGCGGCTGTCACAAGTGGATCTTTTAAGGCCCAGCTTGAAATTCTTGTAAGCTCACCAATCTGTTCCCGTGTAATTCCCTTGGGAAAGCACAAAATAATTTCTCCATTTTCTCTCGATGAACGAATCTCTTCGCTTGTAAAAGGACAAGGCGATAGTTCGAATTTTCTGCCAATGATCTGATCTACCCCCATCCCACGATACCAGGATTCAAGCTCCAGACGCAGCATTTCGGGATCATCCGGTGAATGCTCAAGGTTTGCGGTAAACCGTTTGAGATCCGTCCGCTGAAGCACATTTGCGTTTAGCATATTATCTATAAGCCTTAACATTTGGTTCTTAGAGTTCTCCATTTCAATAAACCTCCTATACTTCTAAATCTTGTAGTATTCATTAATTTTTCTGCCTGCTGCAGTTAGCCAGCGATTGGACCGCAATGATGATATGTCTAATGTTTGTGCCGAATTCCCGGCTATTTCTTCACTGATTAGGAGTCCGGCGGCCGGGCTGTGCATAAAACCATGTCCGCTGAATCCTGACGCATGGTAAAACCCTTGGATTTTGTTATCAGCGCCCAGCACCGGATGGGAGTCCGGCGTGTCATCATAATACCCTCCCCAGCAGGATTTGATGGTTGCTTCCTGGAGACGAGGCAGCCGACGAAGAGCAGCTTCCAGATGTTTATATTCCCATTCCGGGTCTGAGTAGCTATAATCCGGATCTTCGCATCCCCCTGCAACAAAGGGCTTATTTAAGCCCGTTAACAGACCGCCTGTCTCCTTATGTAAGCCCAGACCTTCCCCGGGGAACACAATAACGGGAAAATCGGCGGGCAGCCATGGGAGCACATCTGTAACCAACAACTGCTGATGGCAGGGGATTACCGGCAACTCAATTCCGGCTTTAGCAGCCACAAATTTGGACCAGGGGCCCGTAGCATTTACAACAACTCGCGAAGTTATCGCTCCTTCTGACGTTACCACTTGCTGTATCGCGGAACCGTCAGTAATAAAGTCCGTTACAGCGACTCCAGGATAATATTTGACACCCAGCTCTCTGGAGAGCCGAATATACGTGCTTGTAATCTTATTGGGATCGATCAATCCATCCTGCTTATTGTAAGTTGCACCGGTTACATCCTCTAGAACCAGCATCGGCAGCTTCTTTTGAATCTGCTTAGGCTCCATCCATTCCGTTTGCACACCCAACCTTTGCTGCAAAAGCATCGCATCATAAAACTCAGAAAGATTATCTTGTGCCGTGAAAATAAACATATATCCGCACTGGTCCATTTCATCCTGAACAAGGTTATACGAATCAAGCTGCTCCAGCAATCGAAAACTTAACTTGGACAATTCAATATTTATCTCCGTTGTAAACTGACTTCGCATCCCGCCTGCGCAGATAGATGTGGTTGCTCCGCCTAAACTTTCGCTTTTCTCAAGCACTACCACATCAGTTATTCCTTTTTTGGCTAAATAGTAGGCTGTACACGCCCCGACTGCCCCAGATCCAATAATAACAACTTCACATTTATCGGGTATCACCGAGAATTCTCCTTTTCTTCTATTTTGCTGGTTACAGTACTAAATTCTTTCAAAAGCGCTGACAGAAGCGCGCGCTCTTGCACATCGATACTCTCCACTGTGCGTGCAGCGATCCGCAACAGGTTAAGGTCAGGCTCAAGATGATATTTCACCAAAATGTTTCTGAGAATAAGAGTGGTTTCGTATATATCCTCATAGCCTTTCATAATGAAATCAGAAAGGTTATATCCACATTGAGATAAATATCCAAGCCTGTTAACCATGCATTTTTTGTGCTCCCAGAGTAAATGAAACGGACGAACACAATAGAAAATTTCGTTACGCGCCAACCTATCTAAATAGTCTAGCAGCGCTCCATACACCTTCATTCCCCAACACGAACCTCCATCTGTTCCCGGGCAGGTTACCATGGTTTCTGGCTGGCGTGAATAGTAATAATCCGCTAGGCTTGCGATCAGTGTAGTTGGCTCAAAATGCATCTTATCAGCTTCATTTAGCCGGACAGAGCGAATCGAACGCCGTTCGAATGCATGAGCGCGCAGCGATGATATGATCTGATCGGCGGGAAGCTCATGAAACTCGAAGATTTTATCGTAATCCGAGCCAGCAATACTAAATGTATGACTAAGATCATCATAGCCGTATATCATAAAATTCCTTTCGAAATGAACCTTATTAAAATAGTGCTTACCTTCTATATAAAATTCATCCAAGCTTACTTCGACATACTCCTTCTCGGCCAGACAATCCAAGATCTGTTTTACAGCAACACGTTCAGGACCAAGCCTGATCTCTTTCAAATTCAGATAGGGGAAATGCCCCAAAGATTGCTCGGGTGACAGAAATTCAAGATCCATCACATCCATATTCGCTCCAAGATATAAATGAATATAATGGTTATGCAGCCAATCCATCTTTCTAGAGCAGACTTCCACTACACTGAGCAGATGAGAGCTGTTCATGCTGCTGTTCACCATAGGGTACTTGATCGGCAGGTTAGGCATCTGTGGCACATCCTTCACCATTTTTACTCCAGAGATATGCCGTTAAATCTCCAACCGTAGGAAAATGTCCTGCTACCAAAAGGTAAGGATCAAAGTCCAATTGCAACGCCCGCTCAACTTCAACAATAAATTTGATGTAAGTAAGCGAATCCATTTCCAGATCTGTGAACACACTTTCGGGCTCCAAGGAAATATCACACTTTACAAATAGGCGCAGCAATACCTCCACCCGCTGTTGTATTTGGTCCATCATATCCTCCCTGTCCATCATTTATCTCTGGCCTAATGTTCCTTCGCCTACTTGCAAAATTTCTTCCAATGACATTCCTAATTGAGATAACACTGATTTCGTCAGCTGTCCCTGGGCTGCAGCAGAGGACGGTTCAGCAAGCATGTCCGCCATTCTTGCAATCGTAAATTCGCCTAGGTACAACTCCATAATAGTTATGTTTGTATTGAATCTTTTGTTGACAATACTAACTAGCTTTAGAGCTAATAACGAATGGCCGCCCAGATCAAAAAAATTCTCGGCAATGCCGATCGCACGGCCCTCCAAACTCAACAACTCTTGCCAGATAGATTCTATCTCTGCCTGAAACTCATTTTTAGGAAGTAGAGCGCTGCTCGCTTCTTTAAATCTAACATCAGGCAGCGGAAGCGCCTGGCGATCAACCTTACCATTTCGATTTAACGGAAATCTCTCAAGTCTCATAAAGATGCCAGGAATCATATAGGCCGGCAAATAAGCTCTCGCATAGTTTCGCAGCTCCGCAGCGGCAATCTCTTTATCGCTCACATAATAGGCAATCATAAGCTGCCCCCCGTTATTCTGCTTGAGCGGATGGACAAGAGTCTCTTTGATCCGGTTGTAACGGCGAAATACGGCCTCGATTTCACCCAGCTCTATCCGCGCACCGTTGAGCTTGATTTGTTGATCTGTTCTTCCCCCATAAATAATCGTGCCGTCTTCGAGGAATTTGCCCATGTCTCCTGTGCGGTACAGACGTTCAGCAGCAGGATGTCTGGAGTAAGGATTGGGTACAAAACTGCGGTTGGTCAGCTCTTCATTTCCGATGTATCCTAGGCCCACTCCTATTCCACCAATGCATATTTCTCCGTAAACCCCAACGGGAACCGGCAGAAGATATTTATCCAGAATGTAAATTCGGAGATTGGAAATCGGTTTGCCGATCGGAACACTTGAATGGCCTCGGCTCTCCGCACAGTCCCAGCAGGTTACATCAATGGCCGCCTCAGCGGGCCCGTACAAGTTGAACAAATGCGCAGCGGATTTTGAGAAAAAAGAATCACGTAATGTGGTACTCAGCTCTTCTCCACTGCAAATGACATTTTTAAGTGAAATGCAGCTTTCTATTGGAAAGGAGTCCATAAACTGCTGCAGTAACGCCGGAACAAAATGAATCGTCGTAATATGCCTCTCGACAATCACATTCCCAATATATTCAGGATCATGCGGTTTATCCGGTCGGGCTAATACCAATTCCGCTCCATGCAGTAATGGCCACAGCAGCTCCCATACTGCCACATCAAAAGTGAGCGGTGTCTTCTGCAGCACTTTATCGGTCTCATCCAAACCAAACTGCTGCTGCATCCAAAGAAGCCGGTTGTATAATCCCTCATAGCTGTTCATCGCGCCCTTCGGGGTTCCGGTTGAACCGGAAGTATAGATAACATAGGCTAAATCGCTGGGTTCGACCGGCTCATTGTGCACAATTTCACACCTTAAGTCAGCTGAATAAGAGCTAATCCCGACGAGGACCACCTTATGCATCGGTTTAAACAGAGCCGCATATTGTTCCTGGGTGATGATCAGTGCACACGACGACTCACAAATCATATGGGCCAGACGTTTGGAGGGTAGCTGTGGATCAAGCGGCATAAATGCCCCGCCGCATTTAATTACCGCCAGAATTGAGGTGACTAGCTCAACAGATCTCTCCAAGCCCAACCCAACAAGGCTGCCACGCCCGATCCCCAATTGCATCAGCCTCGAAGCAAGCATATCTGAGGCCAGATCAAGCTCCTCATAACTCATGTTGTCTTCTTCGCTCAAAAATACAGCCCGCAGATGACTATGCTTCGCAGCTTGTTTTTTGATCTGGCTTATGAACCTTCGGCTGTCCAGACAGCCGAAATCCGTACAAGTATCATTCCATTCGTAGATCACTTTATTGATTTCTTCCGCGGTCAAAAACATGTGGCTGCTAACCGTAGCCTCCGGTCGCTGCAGCAGCTGCTGGAGAATGTTAATGTAGTGGTAATGGAATTGCCTCAATGAGGCCGCGTACCATTTATCATTGTTGTATTCGTAAAATAGTTGCACTCCGCTTCCGGTATCATTAAGCCCAATCGTGAGGTCAAAGGCCGAAGAGCTTTTATCTGCCTTTAACGCTTCAACAGTTAGGTTGGATAACTCCAAATCCGTTTTGCCGCTCTGCACATAAGTAAACATCGTTTGAAACAGCGGATTTTCCCCTGGCCTGCGATCTGGATGCATAATACTGACCAGCTTGTCGAAAGAGACTTGTTGATAGGCAATGCCCTCATTAATTGTTTCTTTCTCTTTATTCAATACTTCAAAGAAGCTGTCTTCAGTCTGCACATTGGTGGTGAGTGGCAAAGTATTGGCAAAAAAACCGATAAGATTCCTTACTTCAATGCGGTTACGGTTAGCCATGGTTGAGCCGATAATCAGGTTAGACTGGCCGGTATATCTAAACATCAGGACCCGGTAGGCTGCGAGCATAACGTTATAGACCGTGAATTCGGGGTGACGTTTTATAAAATCCAGCATTTCATTATAGGCATCCTGCGGCAACTCTCCCCCATAATTGCACTCCGAATCGGTTGGCCCAGCAGCTTCAGGCATTGCCGCAAGGTTTAAATCAAGCCGTGTATCTGCCGAAGCTAACTTGTTGCTCCAATAATCCATTAGTGTTGGATTGCCGGCATTTGCAATATATTTTTGTTCCCAGACCGCATAAGCAGAATACTGTACCGGCAATTCAGGCAAGCGTGCCACCCTGCCTTCTTCCAAAGCGTTGTAGATCTCCCTGAATTCATTTGTGAAAATATCCAGAGACAACGCATCTGAAATGCTGTGATGGAAACGAAATATCAGTAAATGCTCGGTTGGGCTCATCTGCACCAGTACCGTCTCAAATAAAGAGCCTCCATTTAATTCGAACGGTTTATTAATCTCCATTGCCAACCAATCCAGCGCCTGTCTCTCCATCTCTGACTCAAGACAATTCAGCCGCTCAATCCTGACCGCTGCGGGCTGTGGAACCGTCTTTTGGTAAGGCTCCCCGTCTTTTTCGTAAAATACAGTGTCTAAAATTCGATGCCTTTCCTTCAATATACCCAGACATTCAGTCAAGTGTTTATAATTCAGACAACCCTTCAAGCGGTATTGTATCGTCATATTGTAAGCGGAGCTGGCAGGGTTCAATTGATGCAAAAACCATAATCTGCGCTGAGCGCCGCTCAGCGGAATATCGGTTAAATCGGAATCAGCACGGATAGGAGGGAGACTTCTATGCATTCGCTCGGCCTGCAGCAGCGCTTCCCAATTTGATAAACCTCGAGTCATACTTCATCCTCCCGATTCTTGGAATTAAAAATCATGCATCAGGAAATTGCCTTATCATTGAGCAACACTTTAAGACAGTTAATAATCGTCAAGGGAGACTCAAAGGTCTCTGGAGTGAGACAGTTGTCTGGAATCTGAACCCGGAAGACCTCCTCCAAATCGTACAGAAGATATAAAGCCCGGAACGAATTAACTCCCCATTCGGTTAAAGTTCTGTTCAAATCAGCAGCCTGCAGCGTCTCTTTCTGCTCTACTGAGGGTAAGGCTCCATTTTTGCGGATTAGTTCCATCACTGTCGCTTGGATATATTCCTCATCTCTGTTCATAACGGTCAAATCCCCTCGTTTCCCGTATTATTTTTCGATTAAGAAATTGCCGACCGCCAGCGCATCCATAGCGGAGGTATAGAAGGTTTTGATGGCGTCGTATGGAGTCTCACACACCGGTTCTCCTCGTGTGTTAAGCGATGTGTTCATTATCAGCGGAATTCCAGACAACTTATAATGCTCGGCAATAAGCTGATGCCAGACCGGATTCACCTCGCTTCGAACCGTTTGCGGTCTAGTAGATCCATCTACATGCACGATGGCAGGAACAGCCTGCATTCTCTCTTCTTTGACTGTGTAGGCTTTCAGCATATACGGCGAATACTGCGCCTCCTCCACCAACCAATCCGCATGTTCATCCATAATACTTGGCGCCAGCGGTCTCCAGGATTCTCTGAATTTGATTTTTTGATTGACTTTTACATATGAATCATAACTTGCAGGACTGGCTGTTATGGAACGATTGCCCAATGCCCTTGGCCCCATCTCGGCTGCGCCTTGGAACCAGCCAATGACTTTACCTCTATCAATCAGTTCTGCCGTCTGCCGGCAAATATCGGATGAATAGTTATACTTCAAACCAAGCTTGTTTAATACCTCCGATATATGGTTGTCATCATAGGAAATTCCCCAGTAAGGAGTCTTCAGTCTGCCCTTTACAGGGAGAACGGAACGTTCTTTAGAGGCAATCATGGCAGCTCCGATACAGCCCCCAGCATCATTGGTTGCCGGTAATACGAAGATTTCATCGAAAATTCCGAGGCGTTCCAGCCTTCCATTCGTCGTACAATTGAGAGCAACACCTCCGCCTATCACCAAATTTTTACTGTTGCCTTGCCGGATGGTCTGCTGGCAAAGATGCACAATAGTGTCTTCCAGCGCCTGCTGCGCCGATGCGGCAATATCTTTGTGCTTCTTGCTGTATTCGACCGTATAATTGAGCCCGCCATACAGTGTATTATTGCTATAGATACGCTTTGGAGGATCACCGAATTTACGATACATTTCCTTCATCCATATTCGGGTCAGCTTGTTATACTTATCCTCCAAACCAAGCGAACTATCAGGTTCTCCGATAGGAATCTCGTACCCGTCTTCCGTCAACCGTACAGAAAAGTCATAGACTGACTCTCCATAAGAGGCTAATCCCATCAGCTTTCCTTCTCCCGATGCTCCAAGCTGTAAATAATCACTGACGATGGAATAAAAAAATCCAAGCGATTGTGAAATCCCGTATTCTTGCTTAACCTCAATATGCTCATTCTTCCCATAGGCTACTGTGGTTGAAATATCGTCACCTTGTCCGTCCATGACCAAAATCACCGCATCATCGAACCCGGATAAATAGTAGGCACTTGCCGCATGGCATAAATGGTGGCTGACCGAAATGATAGTGGGCATTTTTTTGCCTGATAATACCGGGTGCTTCTTGAATTTCTCCAATATCCCCAATTCTTCCGCTTTTTGCGGGTCCCATGATAAAGCAATCAGATCGATATCTTCAAAAGCAACGCCCGCTTGTGACAGACAATTGAGGAGCGACAAAACCGGGGGCTCTCCGTAAGCATGTTTTTTTCGGCAAAAACGCTCCTCCTCAGCATAGGCCACCAAAACGCCATCATGAACCAAACATGCCGCTGAATCATGTCCTAGCCCACCGCTTAAACCAAGAATTAACACGTATACTCCCCCTCTAAGTTTTGTTGATATTGATTGAGAAGCTGATTTACAATTCGACCTGTTTTGGAATTCTTGATTTCCGCGATGTTCTCTGGTGTGCTTTCACCCAAGACTTGTCCCCCCTCAAGGCCTCCCTCCGGCCCCATGTCAATAATCCAGTCCGCCATGACTAAGACATCGGTATTATGTTCTATCACAACGACAGAATTACCCGAGTCGACCAACTGCCCAAGCATATCAATCAGCTTAATCACATCATGCGGATGCAGGCCTGTTGTTGGTTCATCAAGCAAGTACAAGGTGTGGTGTCTACTGCTTTTGGAGAGCTCTCTGGCCAACTTTACCCGTTGTGCCTCCCCGCCAGACAAAGTGGTTGCCGGCTGGCCCAGAATTAAATAATCCAGTCCAATACGGCACATCACATCCAGCTTGTTATATACGGATGGTTCATCCGCGAACAGTTCCATCCCTTCTTTTACAGAGCAAGCCAATACATCTGAAATGCTATGGTTTTTATACTTTACATCCAGAATCTCCGGCTTAAATCGTTTGGTCCGGCATACAGGACATGGGGTCTCAACCGACGGTAGGAATTGCAAATTCACTTGCACAAGCCCTGCTCCCTGACAGCGTTCGCATCGGCCGCCGGGGACGTTGCAAGAAAAGTGTTTGGCCTGGAGATTACGCATTTTCGCTTCAGGCAGCGCAGCAAAAATATTCCTTATCGCCGTGTACACATCTGTGTAAGTTGCCGCGTTTGATCTTGCAGTCTGACCGATAGGGGATTGATCGAAGCTAATGACCTTATGCACATTCTCCCAGCCCTTAACATCTGCATAGGCATCAGTCTCGGTGCTTTGGGTAAAATGAAGCTGTGCGGATCGAGCCAGGACGTCGAACATAAGAGTCGATTTCCCCGACCCTGATACCCCGGTCAGCACAACGAGCTTGCCCAACGGGATATTCACACTTACATCCTTAAGGTTATGGCGATTCGCATTTGTAATCTCAATGCATTTCCCGTTCCCTCTGCGGCGCTGTTCAGGAAGAACCACCGTATCTTTACCAGCGAAATACTGCCCGGTCCATGATCTGCTGCACTGAATCAGCTGCTGCACGGAGCCAGCCGCAACCACTTCTCCCCCTTGCTTGCCCGCACCCGGTCCGATATCAATAAGGTAATCGGCCGCCCGCATAACATCCGGGTCATGCTCGATAACTAGAACCGTATTTCCAAGATCACGCAACTGCCGGAGCACCCGGAGCAGACCTTCGGTATCTATCGGGTGAAGGCCAATTGTCGGTTCATCGAGAATATACAAAACTCCTGTTAAGCTAGCTCCGATTAATGAGACGAGCTTAAGCCTCTGCATTTCTCCCAGAGATAAAGAAACGGTGGAGCGGTCCAAGCTTAAGTAGCCGACACCCACTTCAATCAAGCGAGCCAGCTTTTTTTCCATTTCGGAAACGATGTTCATAAGCGGATCCTGACTTCCCCCTAGCTGTTGAGCGGACACTTTACGCAACCAGCCAAGCAAATGGAAGAGCGGCATTGCAGATGCTTCGGTGATACTTTTCCCGGCTAGCGTAACCGCTCGACTGTCTGCGTTCAGCTTCGTACCGTGACAATCCGAACACTCTTGCAGATGAAAGAATTTTTCAATCTTCTCTCGATAGTCCGATTCGTGTCCACGTTCCTTGTATCTGCGTTCCAGGTTGGTCAGAATCCCCTCGAATCTTCCCTCTGCAGCATAAGTTGGAGGGGTCTTCCCAGAAAAATGCCTGATAAATCGCTGGCTGTATACACCGAAATACAGCAGATCCCGTTCGACCGTGCCCAAATCTCTCAAGGGTTTATCAGGATCAAACACAAATCCGTAATAGTTACCGGCTGCAACCAAATTATCGGCCATTAACTGTGCTCCATGAGGATTGCTCCCCTTAAGTGCACACTGCTTCAAGCTGAGGCTGTCATCGAAAATTTCTTGTAAATTCGGTTTTCGTTCAACCCCCAAGCCCATACAAACCGGACATGCGCCTTCAGGTTTATTGAAAGAGAAATGGGACATGGTCAATGCTCTAAGCTCATGGCTGCACTCTGGGCACACGGCTTTGCCCTCATCGGAATAGGACATAGGAAGATCTTGAATCTCTGTTTCGATCGACTCATAGTTTTCCTGCCAGATGTCAGCACTACTTGAACCCTTGACTTGGCTTCCGCAATTAGGACAAGCTCTTTCTCCGCTTTTGGTAAACAATATACGAAGCAAGGTGTACAAATCCGTTGTAGTTCCAACGGTTGACCGGGGATTTCGGTTAGTGTGGCGCTGGTCAATACAGATGGAAGGCGACAACCCTTCAATAGAATCAACCTTAGGTTTGTGGATAAAATCACTTATCATACCGAGCGAATCCATGTATTGCCTCTGACATTCCTGCTGCAAGGTATTCATGGCAAGCGTTGATTTGCCGGAACCAGACAATCCAGTTAACACCACTAGTTTGTTTCGGGGGATAGACAGAGATATATTTTTCAGATTGTTTTCTCTCGCACCTTGAATTTTAATCCAGTCATTCAATGTGATCGGCTCCTTCATGAGACATCGTCATATGCTGCCGTATGAATGTTATCCATTCGGTCTTCGCTTCAGAAATATTCATCAGCTCACTGAAGCATGATTCATGGTTAAAAGCTACTAACAGATTTCCTTGCATCTTTGATGCTGGTTTTCGTTTTTTGCCGCTCCATATTTCTCCTTCAAAAAAACAATAGCTATCTTCATCAGTTATACAAACCCCGCCTTGAGACTGGTGGCTTTGATTTAACCAGACATACACCAACACTGTAAGGGAAGCCGGATCGGCGGTACCGTGACGTATTACTTGGTCTGCAGTCATCAGTCGGTCGTGTTCCCGAAATATGGATTTCTTCTTCAATAAATCCACATACTCAAAAAAATGCTGTTTCGTATTATAATCGCTCAGAAACTGACGAATAAGCGGACTATTCATAGATGCGAGAACATAAGCCTGCGGTTTTGTTACTAATAGTGTCTGATAAGCATATTTGGCGTACGTATATACAGAATCCGGCAGATTGCAGCTGTATCTCAGCATCGTTTGACGCAGCAACCGATGAAGGTGCAGCGGGTCAGCACATTCTTTTAAACTGGGCATTGGGCATTCATCCATATAGCTAATTCCCGTTGTTAGCGGACGCGAGAATTTAAACACAATGCCATCCTTGAACCAGTTATTTAATCGCTCCACCGTCCGGCCTGATAAATTCGAACTTCCGGCAGCAGACCAATACTCCCTCTCATTGAACAGCTTGCTGATTTCGGTCTGATAATAGTAAGTACCTGCATTTAATTTAACAATCCGGTCTGTGAAAAACAGGTATGCCTCTCCAGTGATGGAGACGAGCAAACAATCGTAATTAACTAAACGGAGCTGGACGATATCCGACGCCGCCAAGCCGCATAATCGGAGCACCGCAAAATAAAATGACATAAGCGGCGTACAATTAGCGGTTAATGGAAAGTGATCTTCAGCCAAGGTCAACAGTTCATCATAACTAAACGTTGGAGCAGTAAATTTGCTTGACCAGCTGCTGTTACGATCAGGCCGCTCAATCTGGAAATTGATATTTTCACTTGCAAAATGATATAAGGACTCCAGCGTCCCTAGAGCGGTTGGCTGAAACAGCAATGCTGCCAGATCAGCTACGCGCAAAGACAGCATATTGGATAGAATGGCCGCACATTCCAATTCAGAGTGCACTTCCCGGGAACGTATATTTCGTGGAATTGCCCGAGCGTATAAATTCGCCGGCAGAGGATCGTTGCTGTTTCTAACAATCTCCAATTCCGCTTCATTGGTCCACCAGAAGAGATCAGTCATGGAATAAGTATCGTAATGAATTAGATCGGCTTCGGCCGAACCAAACGGTAGCCAGCTTTTCTCGATCGTTACAACCTTCCATTCTTTTTTGTCTTCAACATAGCGCATAGTATAAATATGCTCATCCTTTAGCTGGTCAAACTGTTCATAAGTAAAGGTCAAAGTACAAGCAGCAACAATTTCAGCAAGACTTATTCTGACATTTCGTACGTTAAATTCTATGCAAGTCGGAACTGTTTTTTGTAAATACCCATGGAACCATGCCCGCTGTGATTCAGCTTCCATTTCATCTTCGAAATACTGGGTCTCCAGCCAAAGTTCAATATCTCCTGTTGTTAAAGCACGATGAAGACAGTCGAGCAATGTAACGGAAATGGCGGATGTATCCAATGTCTTTTCCACACTCTTCACCTCACCTTGCTGACATTTCGGATTGCAGCATATTCTCCAGATACAGTTCGAATTTTTCAGGCTGGGCCTCCGTTATAAATTCCTGCGCGGCAGCTTTAGAGGTTGCAGAAATGGATTCGTAGAGTGTCCTGTCCGTCAGCAGCCGTTGCAAAGTCTCCACCCATATGGCAGTATCCTGTTCGGGAATAACCGGCATTGTATGTCCTGTTGCTTCATCCTTGTAAGTTTCCGTAATCGGCGTCACCGGAAGATTATAGTCAACCTTGCATTTCGATTGCATGAGGCCGCCTTGGTCGCTTGCAATAACAGGAATACCTCTTAGCATCGCTTCAATTACTGTCTGCCCAAAAGCTTCAGCGCAGATGGAAGGATGAAGCCACACTCGTACCTGTTCAAAAATCAAATTCATCTCGCGCTCCGGTTCAAGCAGTGTCACATTAGGCAGAGCACGTAAAGCGGATTGTTCCTCCTGCTTCAAATCGCCCCATGTAATTACCGCAGCAAAAGGATAGTCCGGAAAAGCTTGAGCCAGCTTCAGAAAAATGGATAAACCCTTTATCTCTGTAGGGTTGCATATCGCGATGTATCCTCTGTTGAAATTATGAAAGGTTGGAAAAATACCATCCCCATAAATTGGGAAACGTAGCGAAACAGCATTGGTATAACCACCCCATTCGGTGATATTATGAGCTACGAAATCACTGTCACCAATAAAGCCGGAGACCTGGGCAAGTTCCTGTCGGAGCAGCGGATTTTCGATCCAGCTATGCGGCCCAAAAGGGAGAGTGATCACATCATGACAAATCACAACCAATTTTGTTGCGCTTCCAGCCACGAGCTTTATTCCCGCAGCAACCATGGTGTGGTAAGCCATATTCACAAGAACCACGTCCGGATTGCCTTTTTTCATCAAATCCCCTGCTGTTCTGTATAACAGCATAACACTCGTGGTGAAATGGCATTCTACACCATTTACTGTCCCCTGAAGACTATGCGCGGAACGAATAATATTGTTTACCCCATGCTCCTGCAGCTGTTCCTCCACCTGTAACAGAGAATCTTCCTGGTCTACCAGATGGACTACTCTACATTGATGTCCCCTGGCAGCCAGGGACTCGAATACTGCACGGTTAGCCTTGACGGCCCCTTGATAATAGGCAAAATAAGCACCTTCAGAAAGAAACAAAAGATTCATCGTCAGCTGCTCACCCTTTCCGACTGTCCCTCAATATATGCCGTCAATTTTCCGGTATCATTTAATAGTTCCAGTGCCAGGTCATCATCTTCAATGACGATTCCAAGCTGTTGTTCAATCTTAACGATAATCTGCAAAGCAATCAGTGAATCCATATGGAACGCTTCAAGTAAATCCGCTTGCGCATCCAGTTCCTCCATTGTAACCTCCTTGCTCAAGACCTCTGAAAAAATAGCGGCCAGCTTACCCAGAATCTCCTTGTTCTGCATGCTTATATCTCCTCTCAGAAAACCTTTGGTTGCCGCTCTGCCGTATCTTGTACCAGCTGCTGCAGCATGTTTAAGCTCTTGGTCCGGGCGGAAGGATCAGGAAACGAAAGGACTTCAACGGCAAATTGATCACAATACCCGCATACCGCACAATCCAGTGACCGGCAATCGACTTCTTTGAAAAAATCAATAAAACCTTGCAGCTTAGAATTGTCAATATAAACATCCAATAAGGTCAGGGCACGGATGCTCTGGCGGCTCTGCTGCGTTTGCCGGGAAAAAAACGCCTTTTCTCGTGTAACCGCACCGGCCGTTCTGCGATGGTTGGTGTGAACGATGTTCAAAATATCAGCCAAGTTCCCCGGATACTGCCTATCATGATAGGCTTTTGCCGCCTGCAACAGCCAGGCAGTAGATTTTGACCGGTCCGTCAGCTTAAAACGGTGTATGCCTATCTTCTCATATTCCGCCAAATCCTCCGGCCTGATCCAGCGCGCCTTCATGATATTCCCTGGATCATTAAATTTCTCGTAAGTGCATTTGACGGAGCAATAATCCATAAAGCTTTGGTTATCCGTTCCACGGTTGGATGAGCCATGGCTCATTACATTGTCATGATAGACCTGCATTGGACATTCATAGAGACAGGTCTGATTGACAATGACCTGGATTTCACATTCAACGCTGTTCTGTATACGTTCAAGCAGCCTGAAATCTCTGGCTATGTTTTCTCTTACTGTGATCTCTTTGACGCCCATTGAATCAAAGTATTTTGCCCGTTCCACACTTTCGACCACCGCAAAGGAGGACAAGCTCACTTTGATCTCAGGATGTCTTCTCCTGCAAATGTCCACAAGCAGCTGATTGGCTAAGGTGATCCAGTCCACACCTATTTCAGCGGCCCAATCCATTTGATCTACAATTTGTCGGTAGCCTTCATCCTCATATTCCCTGTTGCCGAGACAGGAACTGTTCATCAAATAGTTAAACTCTTTGTTGTACATATGGGCCCGCTTAACCGCTTGTTCAATATCGCTCCGCGTACTTATCGGCATTGCCGCAGCCGATCTTCCGCTTCCACAGCCCTCCTGAGAAGAACCACCGAAGAAGCAGCTGATATATTCGTATCCGCCCAGCTCGTCAATAAGCTGGATATCGCCGTTATATGGAACAGATATCTTCATAAATTACACCTGCCAGCTATTTTTTTGTGCCAGTGCGATCAATGCAGCACAGCAATTCTCAGTTCCGCTTAAAGTCCTCAGCTTGGACCTATAATGCCCGCGAAGCTCAGCCAAATTATCGTTCAACGCTGTCTCAACAATCTTACGGATACGGCTTGGTCTGAATGCTTGAACGGGTAGCTTATAAGTGAGACCAAGATTTTGGAGCTGCGTACAATTATAGTCCCGTTCAAAATGTTGACCGGGAACGGTTATGCTCGGAAGTCCATGAAGCATTGTCGTAAGCATAGTATCTTGTCCGCCATGAAAGATTACCAGAGCTGCTTCCGGCATAATTTCAGCAGCCGGGATAAACCAATGGAATTGAATATTGTCGGTATGGTCAGGAAGCACCTTAAGCTCATAATGAAATCCGCATAAACAGGCAACACGGTAGGGTTGCTTGTCAAAGATCTCTTTGACCAGCTCAATATAAATTAAAGGGGGAATGGCACTAACGCTTAAATAAATAAAAATTAGCGGCTTGCCCTGCCAGTCCGGATGCCACTGCAGATTTGAAGATTGTCTTGCCTCCAAATCCAGAATGTAACCGGCGAAATCGCACTCCTTCAACCCAGCCAGCTCCGGCTCCAGTTCCGGTAGTGTCGGTGCCATTTTAATTGTTGCTCTTGAAAATAATAATTCAGCCAGATTGGAAACAGAATCCAGTGAATAATCCGCCAACACCTCATTAAAAGCGGCGATAGCTTTGGCAGATCCCGGATACTGTAGGTTGGCCGGGAAGGCTGGATGGCTTGGCCAGCTCGCAATCATCAAAGCGGGAATCTGGGCCACGGCAGCTGAAATGGAAGCACTCGGACGAGACTCGGCAAATATGGCGTTGGGTTTAAAAGCCTGTATCGCCTTCAGTTCAGCCTCAACCGCTTGACGAATAAAGCCCGATTCTGCCATCCCTGTCCACTCTACATAATCGGCAGCACTGCGAACATCTCCGGAATTCCCTGAAGGAAGCGGAATCGGATAGTCATAAACCTGAAAGCCGTTGGCTCGGACAAAGTCAGCAAGCTTGCCGCCAATCACAAAGCTGACCGTGCAACCTTGGCTTTGCAGAACCTTGGCAATGCCCAGCGTTTTGCTCACTGATCCTACAGAACCGGAGCTAGGGGGGCTTGGAAGAAGCATAATTCTTGGCGGACTCACAAACTATTCACCTCGCTTCTATTGGACATTTCTTCGATTAAATAAGGAATCGCATGGGCGTAAGTAGGGTATGCCAGCCGTACATCGGCATTCTTTTTTATCTTTTCGTTTCCCATACGTACGGAAAGGGCGCGTAAACCATGTATACTTAGTCTGATACGATCAGTGACAGCCTCAGGAGAAATCCATTGTATTTCAGACAGTTGAGCATATTTCCGAACCTCTTTTATCAATTCCTCCTGTGTTAGAGGAAGATCATCACTCACGTTATAAATCTCTTGAACAGCAAGATTACTCCAGGCCAACTGCATCATTGAAATAACATCATCAATATGCACTTTAGATGAATAACTGCGCCCGTTCCCCAGCATCTGAGTGCAGCGCATTAATTGCCGGATATAATTATGCTCAAGCGGGCCGTACACTTCAGCGATCCTGAGAATGATATAAGAAAATTTCGCATGGGTGCAGTATTGCTGGACCAGCCGCTCCATTTCGAGTGTAATTCTTCCAAATGGATGAACGGGATGGCACAGTGCAGATTCATCGGCCACACAAACGTTGTCGCTTCCATATACAGCCCCATTACTTGCCACAATGAACTTGCCATACGTTCCGCTGCGCAAAAGTTGGTCCAGCAGATTCCGCGTCCCCTCTACATACAGCTGCCTCATCCGGGACACAGAACCAGAATGTTTGCCGGCAAGATGATAGACGACATCAATATCCTCCCCTATGCCATCCATCGTTTCAGGGTTCAGAACGTCGCCTACCCACAGTTCCATACCCAATTCTGCAAGTGTTTCGCCAACGCCTTTTTCCTTCGGCAATACAAGCCCTCTGACAGCATGTCCCTGTTCCAGTAAACTGCTTGTTAACCTGCTCCCGATAAAACCGCTGCAACCTGTCACAAGAAACCTCATGGCGTCAGGATGTGACTGGCTGCTTGATTCTGATTTCTCAGCTTCTTCCCATAGCGACCCTTGGGAATGTTATCCGTCCACTTGATTACTCTCGGCACCTTATATGCCGCAAGTCTCGCTGAACAGAATCTGATAATATCATCGGCTGATACCTGGGCATCCAGCGGCACGATCTCCGCAATCAGCTTGCTGCCATAGTATTTATCGGAAACACCATATACAAGTGCTTCTTTAATGCCGTTATGGAGCAGCAGGACTTGTTCAATCTCTGCCGGATTTACCAAATGTCCGCCGACATTGATGTTATCAGAAAGCCGTCCCGACAAATACAGATACCCAGCCTCATCCAACCTTCCCAGATCACCCGTACGTACCCAACCCTGTTGAAAGACCTCTGCCTGCAACTCGGGCTGCCCGTAATACCCGCACGATATATGAGCGCCGCTGACCCATATCTCTCCTTCCTCTCCATGAGCAACCTCGTGCCCCTCCGGGTCAAGCAGCCGAATAGAAACTCCCAGATGTGGCTGTCCCACCGAATCTCTGATCAGTTCTTGCTCATTTGAAGGATTATAGGCAATTGCCCCACCTTCGGATGAACAGAACAATGAACGGATAGACTTGCCCGACAGCTTATAAAAGTCCTTAAAAGTCGCTGCGTCCAGATGAGCAGAGCAGCTGATGCACAGTCTCACTTTATCCCAAGCTACACTTGACGATGACACGACTGACTCATTAAGCAAGGCATACATATAGGGAACCGCAAAAAGAATCGTTACCTCTTTGCGATTGATCTGCTCGCAAATTCTAGCAGGCATTGTTCCCTTCGACATGATTAATGTAGCACCGGCACAGAGGGCCGGTAGGACTACAGTGGTTAGCGTCGCGGGCAGCCACGGCGAAATCGGTGTGAACAGCTTGTCGTTTGCAGTAATTTCAAGCCCTCTACAGATGGCCATTACATTATTGTAGATGGCCCGATGGCTAAACTGTACGCATTTAGGCGGTCCAGTCGTTCCTGAGGTATAAAAATTCAAAGCAATATCTTCATCAGACTGCTTATCTGCCTGTAAAAAAAGCGTTGCAGTCCTAAAAATAAACATCGGTACTCTGAGTACGAGCTCAAGCTGACTGCTGCCCTCCGAATCAATTAGATCGCAAATTAAATACTGACAATGGCTTGACGAGTGCATTCTCTCCAGTTCCGGTAAGTTCTTCACAGGTTCAAATGGGATCGGAACGGCTCCCGTATGCCAGCATGCAAGCCACAGCATGATAAAAGCAGATTTGTCTGCAACGGCTAAGGCAACTCTGTGCCCGGGCCGGATCCCCGCGAGATCCAGCTTCTCACTACTGTGCTCCAGTTCCTGCCGTAGCTCTTCATAAGTGATCGTTGATCCTTCATAATCAATGGCCGTAAGCCCTGGATTATTCGAGCAATTGAAATAGATCAAATCCAATATGGAAGAAGTGTTCACTTAGAATCCTCCTCAGCTAGAAGCACTTGCATATTTTTTCACTGCTCGTTTAAAAAACGCACTGGCTAACATTAGCAAAACCGCAGCTAGCAAGCTGCCTCCGAATAAATAGGACAGGCTTACCCTGCCCACTAATGCTTCTGCAGGAATGGAAACGATAAAGGCGACAGGAACGATCCAGGTAAGCGCCAATTGGATTGGTTTCTGATATACATTGACCGGAAATCTACCCATCTGCATGATACTGTCGAATATACTCAACATCGGACTTCCGGCATACCAAAACGCCAAAGAGCTTAATAACAGCAGTATTGAGTACAACAGCAGTAAAGCATTGCAAATGGCCCATACAAACATCAGACAAGTGGATATTCCTATCGCTTCTTGCATTTGAGAAACGCCCAGCACCATCACCGCTACTCCCACCATAACATCAAACAGATTAAGCGGAGACCAGTATCTCGTGCTCACATAAAACTGGGTCTCAATCGGTTTGAGCAGCGTTAAATCAAATCCTCCAGTCCATAGCTCCCCTTCCATCCCGGCTAATGAGCCAAGGCTTGGACCAACAAATAGATTTTTCATTGCCAAAATAAAATAGTACACGCCCGATAATGCCAGCGTATCCGCAAAAGTCCAACTGTTAAGCGAATTTGTGTTGGAAAAGAGGATCGCGATCCCGCCAATCGTCCCGGTTAAATTAATTGCGGTATACAAAATTTTGATTAGAAAGTCACCGCGGAATGACGCTTCCTTTAGAAGCGCTGTAGAGAAAAACAATCTCAGCAAACGCATATATCTCAGCATGTTCCCTACCCTCCCACGGCCATGTATGCACGAATCCCTTTTTTCCACACTAAACGGTTACATAATATGATAACGACCGCCCAAATGAATTGAACAATTATGCCAAAAACAAGCTGTGAATGATCCAACTTTCCAAGGGAAAACTCTATCGGAAAGCTGATCATATATTGAAAAGGCAAATAATCCGAGATATCCTGCATAAATCCCGGAAGCAACGACGAAGGCGCTACCTGTCCGGCCAGCAAAAATACCAGGGTGTCATTAATAGAAAGCAAGGACTTGATTTTATTGGTGAAAAATGCAAACAGGGAAAGTGTATAGGCCAGCATAAATCTGATTATTTGAGCCATGAGAAGAAGATAAACGGCCACCAGCAAGTCCAGACCGGATATAGCCAGTCTGAAGTTCAAAAAAATGGCAGCCACACCGGCAACAAATATAACAAAAGGCATACAGACGATTTTGACAGCCAAATCTGATGCAACCACATCGTAAAAAGGCGATATCGGCCTCAATAATACAATCGACATCTTGCCGCCATAGATTTGATCGCCGACCGTCCAGTGTGATGTAGGGTAGGTCAGCTGGTTCACAAGAATTAACAGAATATAATACCTCACAAAATCCTGCTGAGTGAACCCGGTTATGCTTCCATCTCCCGCAGCAACGGTCCAAACAAACATATAGATGATAGGTCCCATCATCCAACCAAGCGTCAATGTCCAGAAGAAACCTTTCTCAGCCATAAACCCGAACATAGTCCTACGTATCAGCGCAAAGCCTCCGCGAAAATTCAAAGGAGCCTCCCCTCTCGATACACTTCATCAATTACCGAATCGATTGGAGCATCATTGATTGTTACATTTCCAATGCAATAGCTATTAAAGATTTCTGAAACAATCTCAGGTACAGCTTCCTTCTGAATCTTAAACAATACGTAGCTTTCCGCAAGCTCCATGACCTGCAAGCTGTCAGTAAACTTCTCCTTTAGCTCTTCAATTGTGCCCGTTACGTCTTCATCCATAAAACTGACTTTGAGAATGCGGTAGGGAGCTATTTTACCGCTCAGCTGCTCCAGAGATCCGTCGTATAACAGCTTGCCTTGATTGATCAGCACAACCCGTTTACAAAGGGAAGAAATATCCTCCATATAGTGACTGGTAAGCAGGATGGTTGTCTCATGTTTTTGGTTATACTCCTTGATAAAACTGCGAAGCCGCAGCTGCATGCTAACATCCAGCCCCAAAGTAGGCTCATCCAAAAACAATACACGTGGCTGATGTAACAACGCTGCTGTTAATTCACACTTGGAGCGTTCTCCCAAAGAGAGATTCCGTGCCTGATTCTTAAGCAGATGCCCTATATCCAGTAGTTCTTTTAGCTCGTTGAGTCTTTGTTTAAAATCAGCATCAGAGACTCCGTATATTTCCTTCATCACAAAGAAAGAGTCCTCGACCGTAATATCCCAGGTTAACGTCGATTTGTTCCCCATTACCATACTGATGTTGCGCAGAAACTTATGTTGGCGTTCCCACGGTTTGAAGCCATAGACGGAAATGTTGCCTGATGTCGGATACAGGATACCGGAGAGCATCTTCAGCGTGGTTGTCTTTCCCGCGCCGTTAGGTCCGATGAACCCGACAATTTCTCCCGGCTCAACCCTGAGGTCGATACCTTTTACCGCCTCAACTTCGTTGTATTCCATTTTGATCAGACTTTTGAACGCATGCTTTAACCCATGTTCTCTTACAGGGACGCGATAGACCTTTCTCAGATTATCAATAATAATGCCCTCGTTCATTGCTGCCCCCTTAACTCTGCGACCACACTTAAGAATACAGCCAAAACATAATCGATCTGCTGATCAGTCAAATTGGGATAAATCGGCAAGCAGATATGACGCCGACAATAATCATCCGCTAGCGGATATTCCCCACTGAACTGTAGGGAAGCAGCGATCGGCTGCCTATGAAGCGGCGTTGCATATACCTCCCCTTGGAGCGAAACGCCTTTCTCCTTGAGTCTGTCCTTCAAATCGGAACTGTCAACGTCTAAAGGCACTATAACAATGTACTTATACCAACTGCATCTGTCCTGCGGCATCACAATCTCGAAATCAGGAAGATTTTTCGTAAAGAAGGAAGTATAACGGTTGGCGATCGCTTCCCGTTGTTCAATGATCGCGTCGAGCCGCTCAAACTGGGTAAGCGCTATCGTTGCTGTGATATCACTCATTCGATAATTGTTGCCAAGCGAGGTGTGGTAAGTCTCCCAAGGTTGGGGCTTGCCATGATTGCGGAACATTCTTAGCTTCTCAGCCATTGAATGATCGTTTGTGACAATGATCCCTCCTTCCCCCGAGGTAATGATTTTCGTGGCAAAAAAGGAATAACTTCCGGCAATTCCGAAAGCTCCCGCACCTTTTCCGGCCATCCTGCTGCCATGTGCATGAGCGGCATCTTCAAATAACCAGAGCCCCTGCTCATCGCACCATTGCCTGATTTCTTCAATCTCCGGTGTAACAATTCCGCCAATATGTACGATAATAACCCCTCGGGTACGACTCGTGGCCTGCTTCTTTATTTCAGCCAGCGACACCGAAAATGTACGGGGATCAATATCAACAAGGCGAACATGCCCTCCGGCAAACAGGACACTGGAAGCCGTGGCAATAAACGTATTTGCCGGAACCAGCACTTCCTGCCCCTTTACTTCGAGCACTCTCATTACCGCTTCAATCGCACTTGTACCCGAATTAACCGCAATGGCATGAGTAACTCCTACATACCGGGCAAAACGTTCCTCCAGCTCCTGTACATACCTACCCTGACTCAACGCTCCTCTCGACAGACAATCATCAATTCGCTCCATAATGATACGCCGCTCCTGCTCAGAAAATGCAATATCGAGTGCGGGTACATCCATAACACCTTGTGTCAACTGCATGACGAACCTCCTCTACCAGTCATAGACTACAGTTTTCCCTTCAAAAAAGCCTTCCGCCGCTTGCCTGATAAATTGCTCCATATGTTCCGCATGAATATGTTGGGCAATTAGGCTGGTTACTTCAAGCTCTTGCTTCCCAATTCTGCGAGAGATTTCCTGAATACGGTCATGCGTTATGGATTCCTTAAGTATTCCAGGTCTTGTCAGATCAATAAATTGTATGTGCTGGTCTGGTGGATGGTTTTTTAAAGCCGAATGCCGTTGAACCTGCGAGAGCAGGTCCGAATCAAGTGCAACAATGGCTCTCTCCTCGCAGTCCCACACACCGCTGTTTAACCCGGCCCAAATCTCATCCTTGGCCTCCTTCTTTTCAACACTGAAGCTCAAATCTTCATCCTGCTTAAGCAACCTTAATAAAAGCTTTCCTAGCAGTCCCATTCCCCACAGTTCCACCGTTTTAATGCCTTCATCTGCCAGCTCTTCACACACATTTAGTGCCACACAAAACATAGGAACAAACGCAGCTGTCACAGGGTCTAAGTCGTTGGAAATAAAGATCTGACCATCCACCCCACTGTGCAGAGGGACACATACATCCTTTGTATAATGAGGAGAAAACACAAGAGCTTGGCCTACGCGATGCTCTGCTCCAAGCCCCGCTTTAGTCACTACTCCGACACTGGAGTAAGGATAATGCCCTGGTAAATGGCATGCCCCATGAAAAAGCTGCAAGCAGGATGGGTCCTTTACCGTTCCCGTTAAAGTAAAACGGTTGGTAATGAACAATTCATTAGGACCCGGTTCCGCCTTGCGAGCAGCGGTGAAGTGTACACTAGGCTGAGGCCCCGATTCAGTGAACTTATTGTACATAGCCGAAATAACCGTCTCCTTACTGTTTATATATGGTCAGGTATCCAGGTATAACGTCCGCCCACCATAGGCGAGTGGAAATTCGGCATCCAGCCATGTGCTGTAAACTCGCCAGCCGAGTCGAAACCAACCACAAGCATCGCCTTTCCTTCATATTTGCCGTTGGTAATCCACATCTTTGTCCTTATATCCGGTGTTTGTCCTGTCAGATGCCTCATGCGGGCGACAAATACCAGATACCGCTCCAGACTCATTCCCAATTTTCCGGTTTTCTTGTATGTACGCTGTATTTCCACAGCCGTCCGATCCAGCATATCCGGTTCGGTTGTCCGCGGAACGGTGAACCAGAAATCCTCAATTTCCGGAGTTGCTGCGACCAGTCCACTCTCCAGCGCCCAATTGCGGATATTAAACAAGCAGCCTAATTGCTTGCGACTGACGCCTTGGGGAACACATAAAATGATCTCGTTTCTTCGGTCCGCTTCTTCTAATTCTTCTCTAGTAAACTGCGGCATCCGAAGTGAAAATTTTCGCTGGATGATATATTCGATTCCTAATGTTCTGTACCAATTCTCCATCTCGCTCCGGATGTATTCCGGAGAATATGTGTCGTGGACATCACTTTGAAACCTGAACATATCCTCCTTCTGAAGCAAGTGCTCATCGAGCATGACGCCAATCGTATGCAGCGTTTGTTGTCTTAATAGCTCCTTCTCAATCATCGCCCAACCTCCTGTACTGTGTTCAATGCCGACAATATTTCAGGTATGACTGTAAAAAGATCGCCTACGATCCCATATGTGGAGTAATCAAAGATAGGTGCATTGCGATCCGTATTTATTGCAATTATCGTCTCCGAATGATGCATCCCAACCTTATGCTGCACTGCCCCAGACACTCCGCAGGCGATGTACAGTTTGGGCTTGACCATTTTACCTGTCAGTCCGACTTGATGCATACTATCCATCCATCCACATTCTACAAGCGGTCTGGTAACCGCTACTTTCCCCCCAAGCGCATCGGCGAGCGCATAGATTAAACGAAGATTGTCTGCGTTTTGAATGCCTCTCCCGGCAGCAACAATAATTTCTGTAGTCTCGATGTTCTCCTTGCCCGCGGCTTCTTCAATTACTCCCATAAACTGCAGGACTGAGGAAGAGCAAGAATACAGGGAGCTTAGATCAACAATCTTGCCCTGCGCGACGTGTGCGGTCTCAGCAGCGGAATAAAAATTGGTTTTTACAGTTGCCATTTGCGGCCGTCTTGCCGGTATTTTTATCTCAGCGAATTGCTCGCCCATTTGCGTCGGTCTGGTGATAATAAAATCCCCGTGATCCGGTCCCATCTTCAAATCGATGCAATCGGCGCATAGCCCCGTCCGCAGGCGAACTGCGACTCTGGGGAAAATAGACCTCCCCCATGCGGTAGCCATACCTAGTACGACAGACGGTCTTTGATCCCGGAGCACCGCAGAAATCAAATTATAATGAATATCTTCGGCGTAACGCTGTATTCCCGGTTTGTTCACCATCCACACCTCATCTACTCCCCACTGAAGCAGACGCTGGGCTAGGTCTTCTATACGCTCTCCGACCACCAAAGCGTAAATGCGCTGGGCTCTCATAGCCTGCAGCTGTTTTGCTGCGGTAACCAGTTCCGGAAAATATGAGGAGAGAGCGCCTTCAGCATGTTCCACAACAAGGCAAATACCCTCATGCTCAGGGTACGGTTGTCTGGTCTCCTGTGCCCTGTCTTTCATTATAATGGCTTGGTTAGGACAGCAAGACGTGCAGACTGAGCAATAAGTACATGCCGCAACGTCGATACGCAAGCCCTCATCCTCATCCTTGATTGCAGCGGCGGGACAGCGTTTTAAACACAGGAGGCAATATGTGCATTGTTCCTGATCAATCCTAATCATCCATTTCTAACCTCGCTGATTTTGCTGATTATCGGCTCCAATACCCGTAGATATTCATCGCTTTCTAGCAAAATCCCCTTTCTTTCGGAGTGCTGTTCGTACACTGAAACTACTTCAGTAGCCGAGCCTGCCAAACCAACCGTCTGTGGGTCAAGGCCAAGGTCATGACAGGACCATACCAGAATATCCTTGGTTCTGGCATGCAATTTGGCAGCAATTGTTAGCGGTTTCAACTCAGAGACGGCTGTCATTCCACCAATACTCAATACTGCCGGAAGCCGGCAAGACTGTCTGGTTGTTACCCCTTCGTCATGCTGGCGGTGGAACAATACCTCATCGGTCGAAATATCCTCAAACCGTGTTACATTTATCGCGTGGGGGATATCTAGATACTCGCCGATTCCCGGACCTACCTGACCGGTATCACTGTCGGTTGAATGGCTGCCGGTCAGAACCAGATCACATCCACCAAGCTTCTCAACAGCACGAGCCAGTACCAGCGATGTCGCCAATGTATCCGAACCGGCAAAAGAAGCGTCGCTGAGCAGGACTGCCTCATCGATTCCATAACCCATAAACTCCTGCAGAGCCGTTTTACAACCGGGAGGGGCCATGGAAATAAGAGTTACATTAGCATTACAGCTATTCTTCAGCTCCAATGCCACATGGATGGCTTGCCGGTCCGGATAGTTTAGCTCAAAGGTTGCCTTCGGTGGCGGTGAGGCCGAGATCTTACGGCCATCAGCAATGCCACGCACATCGCCTTTGTTCACGTGTGCAATAAACTTTAAACAAACCACTATTCGCAATATATCGCTCCTCCCATCACATTCTGCTGCTTTTTTATCAGAGAAACGTATGTCAAAATGTTTCCAAAAGTACTATTCTTCGCCAGATTACCATTTCCCTTTATTATCATAATATGATTATCATCACATAATTGGAATGAACAATTATTATAGTATAATAATGTCATTTATTTCATTTTCATTTACATATAAGGGGAATATGGAGGTGTAAATTGAGTAAAATTACTTTACCCGTTTCCGATCCACTAATAAATACTTCCAACGCCTATGGGACTTTGTTTTCTATTATTTCTTCGGATAACCGCATATGGCCCTGGGTTTATTCCAACTTCATTCAGCTGAGATATGTAACGGATTGGGAAACTTACTTTTTTGACAATCATGAGCTTCTTGTTGATTATTGCCCATTTCTCAATAAGTTCATATTGCCTAGAACCATCATTTCCAAGTGGTCTTCCTTTACGGATTTTGTAGTAGACTCTATCAACGGCGATTGCTATGTATGGTGCCATCTCGACCGGTACTTTATATCTGCATATCAGGAGTTCGGCCAAGAGCACCGTTTTCACGAGACATTAATTTACGGCTACGATCTTGATCGCCAAACAGTCTGCATTCGGGACAATATTACGGGCGGTAAATTTATGACCGCTCAATGCACCTTTTCCGAACTGGAATCCGCCTTTGACTATCTGTCCGGGGAAGAAAATTTTATTACGCGTGTAACTTTGCTTAGCAAAATCGATGCAGAATTTGACTTAAACGTCGAACAGATTGTCGACAGCTTGCAGCGATATCTATCCTCCAAGCGCTCATTCGATTTTATTAACCATACCACTACCAGCATCTATGGACAAAGTGTGTACCAACACCTCATTTATCAAATGGAGCATCCTAAAGAAGATGACCCTGAGCTTGACATTAGAGCCTATCATTTGCTGTGGGAGCATAAGAAGCTTATGGTTTTAAGACTTAAATATCTCCAACAAATAAAACTCCTGCTGCAAAGCGACCGATGGATTGAGCGTTGTACTGAGCTTGAAGAACGCTCTCTTCTGAACAGAAATATGGTGCTTCGGTATAATCTGTCCATGGACCCCAAGGTGCTAGACGCACTCAAACATTCTCTGTTGACCATACAAACAGACGAAACCAAATTATTGGGCGAAATAATAAGCGCGCTCGGCTCCAAGGGATGAATTGGAGAATTAGCAGCAGTTGGAGGGACAATTATGCAGACGTTGCAGACGTTAGAAATGGAATATTACTATAATTCTGCAGGGGAGCCTATTGCAGAGGTACAGTCACTGGGAAACTGCTATACCCGTAATATTTTTTTCATGCTAAAGAGGTATGTCAATGACTCTAGCGTATTGTACAAGATGTTTTTAGATGATTTTAATCTGAAATTAGTTACCCATACTGACAGTGACCAGTTTGAATTAAGCTTGAACGAGATCAAAGATCCCGAGGATTATATAACAGTCGCTAATAAACATACTTTTAGCAACAATGCAGAGGCAGCCATCCAGACGATAGAGACACTGTTAGCAAATAACGAAGTCGTATTTGTCAATACGTTAATGAAACGAGTCCCCTTTTATAGAACATTTGAATTAAACCCGGCTCTGGAAACAGATCATATTGTGGATGGGCATATATTTTTGATCCTAGGGCAGACGGCAACTGATTTTTATTTCTTGGACAATTATATAAATTACAACAAAGAGTATTTCAAGCCTTATCCGCATAACAAAAATATCGGTCAAGATGCCAAAACTTCGTTTATGGATGCCTACAATCGGCAGTTTTCCTGTTTCACAGTGCATCCTAATCAAGATGAGCTTGCTGAATTGCCAGCCCGAGCCTCGCTCATTTTAAGAACCGCACTATCGAATTATTATAAGCCGCCCTCTTGTACCGAAGGACGCCTGGAATATATCGGACGATCAGCCATCCAGGAACTGAACAATCTGTTTGCAAGTGGACGTTTCATCCTCAATACAAAGATTTCAAACCGCCCCCATGACCTTTACTCTTTAACCCGGACGACGCTCACCCGTCATTCAGATCGAAAAAAAGTATTGCTGTTGCTGCTGAATTCCTTAGCAAATCCTAATGCTCTCAGCGATGTCATTCATTGTGCTCGGCAAAGCATCGAACAATGGGAACTTTTAAGGAATGTTATGACCAGGCAGTATATCATGAATGAATTTACACTTACTGACCAGATGGAAGAATACATGGCCTATGTCCTTCATGCGGAAGACCTGTTTTATCATTCCATTGAAAAAAACATCGATAATTTATGCCAAATATAGGATATAAGCGTAACGCCTCATCCTAGAAAAAAAGAGACTTGTCAAATAGACAGGTCTCTTTAAAGCATTTACCGCATTGCCACTTATCACGGCTAATAACATCTTCGCTAACGACATGGAAGGAACGGAGGGTCCGGGTAAGGGCTTTTGCTCATATCCCCCTCCATCCTCCACCCCTTTAAGTCGCTATTCGGGCTTACACACTAGTCAGAATAATAGGCTCACCTTTAGTCACGATAATCGTATGTTCAAACTGCGCTACCCGACCGTTATCTACAACACTTAGCGTCCAGCCATCCGATTGCTGCTCCACATAGTCCGCTCCAGTCGAGAGGAAAGGCTCTACTGTAATTACTTGTCCTTCCTTCAGTACTGTGGTCACTCTTGGATTATAGAAGGGTAGAATTTCAAAAGGCTTCTCATGCAGTGATTTGCCAATTCCATGGCTGCACAGATTACGCACCACTCTATAACCGCGTTTGCGAGCTTCAAGTTCCATCATTCTGCCGATCTCGTTAACCTTCATCCCTGCCCGCAGATGATTGATCACACTCATCATGGTTTCCTCAGTACTCGTGCATAAACGCAGAATATCATCGTTATAGGGCGGCAGTTGAAAAGAAACGCCAGCATCCCCATAATACCCATTCAGCTCAGCAGAGACATCAATGTTGATCAAATCGCCAGCATTAATCACTCTCGGACCCGGAATACCATGAGCAACCTCTTCGTTCACACTGATGCAGGTGCTGCCCGGGAAATTATAAGTTATCTTCGGGGCTGAGGATGCTCCGAAGCTTTCCAGAATCTCAGCTCCAATAAGATCCAACTCCGCAGTCGTCATCCCAGGGGTTACTTTCTTTTTCATCTCGGCGATGGTGTGGCCCACCACTTTTCCAATAGCTTTTAACCCTTCTAAATCTTGTACCGTATCACTTGTCATCCAACACACATTCCTCTCACTTCATGAATTAATCAATTATCCAGCCTCTGAAATGCACTCCCTACCCACTGAAAAGTATCTTCCACTTGTTTGCCTGCTGCGTTATCGTAGTAACTTCTCTTGAAGCTATGCTCATCAACTTTATCCAGCTTTATGGAATACCGCTCAGGACTGCTGATAAACAACTGATTTTCAGGTTTAATAGGCAGTTCTTCTATCACGTTATTTCTTCTGAGTGTAAAAAGCTTATAGAAATAACCGTTACTCGTTCCATATTGTCCGATCGTAAAATCGGGATCACCATCTCCATTATAATCCTCAAACTGAAGCTGGAAAAAATCATTAAAGGTCTGGGCAAATTGATCATTTAACGGATAGCTACTCAGCGTTTTTCCACGCTCATCAGTCACTACTAGCCTAAATCGGCCACTCCAGTTTCTTCCCGTTAACGGACTGGGTGTAGTCCAATCTTCGCTATATGTCCCCTCTAGCAGTTGCAGATTTAAAAATCCCGCTCTGCCTGTGACCGGAGACAGTTCATTATGTGATAGGGTTACTGGACCTTTTACCTCGACAGAAGTCTCCACAGGGTCTGCCTGTTCAATGTTCTCCGTATCGATTGTTCCATAAATGAGCTTTCTTAACTGGTCAGAGTTTTTTACAGGAATCGTGTAGCCCTGACTGCTGTTCTCCGCTGTAGTAAACATCCCTTCATGTCCAAGTTGATCTCCAAGCGCTATGTAATAGTCTTCCGAATAGCCGTCCCCATAAACAAGCTTCATTTCAAATTCCGGACCCCAATCCAGATCATCAGAAAATTTTTTACTCTTGTTCATAGCCTCCGCAAGCGTCTTGATCAAAACAGAATCCTTTAGCGTTAAGCTCTCTGAGTGCAAAGGACGATCCGCTTGTTTCTGATCACTAGTTGCCACGGGTGTCAACGACACGCCTTCGATCCATCTGGCATTGATGAAGCCCAAATCACTTTTACATCCGCTTAACACTACGACCAATAACAAAGGTGCTATCCATATTAACCGCCTAATGCGAATCGCCTCCAATACATAAGCATATTCCAATTATAACAGTGTCTATAAATATATAAAAACGACTTTACTAACACGCGATTAAAAAAAGACTACAACCTGCTTATGAACTGTGACCCGTAAGATGGAAACTTTGAAAAAAGTGACCCTCTTACGGGTCATTTTGTGTTTTAATCGAAATATCGAAATAACGGAGGAAGCCTTCATGAATAACAAAACAAGAGGAAGCTCAAGGATATTCAACGAAAATGAGATCAAACAACTAGAGAACAATCCAAATGTAGAGAACGTGACGGAAAAGAGTATTACCTATTCACCAACGTTTAAGTTGGCTGCGGTTAAGGCCTATAAGGAAGGCCAAGCCCCAATGGAGATCTTCCTTAGCGCAGGATTTAACCTAGATATTATCGGTCGCAAGAAGCCTAAGCATTGCCTAACCCGTTGGCGTAATACATATAATGCTCTGGGAGAGGCTGGACTACTAGAGGAACAACGAGGAAAAGGATCCCCGGGCAGACGACCGACAGGGGAACTTTCTACCGAGGAAAAGTTAAAACGTGCAGAAGCACGAATCAAGCTTCTGGAGATGGAGAACGACTTCTTAAAAAAGCTGGAGGCGCTCGAAAAGCAGAAGATGCAGAGGAAACGTTGACCCCCTCCGAGCGCTACGAAATTATTAACCAAACGATACGTAAGCACGGTCTGCAGCGAATGACGCGTTATTTGTGTAAGCTAGCTTGTGTGAGCTTAAGCGGATATTACCGTTGGCAAGTCGCTGAGGAAGCAAGACAGTTGCGAGAGAAGGCAGACGAACGAGACGCTTTCCTTATCAAGAAACACTATGACGCTTTGAATGGTAAAGCTGGAGCATTGGTCGTGAAGATGTGGCTGGAACGGGAGAATGGTATCATCATGAATCATAAAAAGATTCGAAGATTAATGCGAAAATATAAGCTTGTTGCTACGATCCGGCAAGCAAATCCCTATCGCAAGATGGCAAAAGCCACACAAGAGCACCAAACATGTCCCAACCTACTCAAGCGCCAGTTTGACCAAGGAGAGCCTGAGAAAGTGCTGCTGACGGATATTACCTATATGCATTATGGTAATGGACAATGTGCTTATTTATCCGTGGTGAAAGACGGGGCTACGAGACAAATTTTAGCTCACTACCTCTCTTCTTCATTGGCTATGCCAATTGTAGAACGAACACTGGAGAAACTACTTGAACGACTGGATGGCAATATTCATCCAGAAGCCCTTTTGCATTCGGATCAAGGAATGCACTATACTCACCCTAGATTCCGCCTTCTCGTACGCGAAGCTGGGTTTACACAGTCCATGTCACGGAAAGGGAACTGCTGGGATAACGCCGCCATGGAGAGCTTTTTTGGCCATCTGAAGGATGATTTGGAGTACAAGACATGTATGACTCTCTTGGAATTACGAACAAAGGTTGATGACTATATCGCCTACTATAACTCCGAGCGATATCAATGGACATTAAAAAAGATGACTCCCGATGAATTCAGGAGTCACCTATTAATTGCTTCTTAAAGGTCTTCTTTTTTCAACTTTCCACAAATACGGTCACAGTTCATTATTAAAGCGTGGTTCTAGTCTTAAAATGACAATTGATTAGATTGCTCCCATCGTTTTGAGCCAAGCATCCGCAATAAGTGCATGACCTGCAGGAGTAGGATGTACTCCATCATATGCCCAGTAAGCCGGTTCTGCTTTTACGGAGGCCGCTGCAAAAAGTCCATCTAGCGGAACCAGCGGCGCCCCATATTCACGTGCCAGCTCGCGGACAATATGAATTTTAGGATCAAGATCCTGACGCCAAGTTCTACGATCTTCCGGTACAGGCAAAACAAAAGGCTCTATAAGCACTAATTTAGCATCCAAAGATTTCTGAGTGCGTTTAATCAGGTCCCGATATGAAGCTTCAAACTGCTTGGGAGTGGTTTCTTCACCAGAATCAAAACGGCGCCAAGTGTCGTTAATTCCAATATAAATGGACACCCAAGTCGGCTTCAAATCCAGGCAATCCTTATCCCAACGCCCCTGTAAATCAACAATACGGTTGCCACCAATGCCACGGTTAATAAAAGTAAGATTCTTCTCTGGATATAAATACCCCAGACGAGCGGCGACCATCATTGCATAACCCACTCCAAGCGATGAAGCGTCTTCATGATTACGTCCCCAGTCTGTTATGCTGTCACCTTGAAACAGAATGACATCGTTTTGTTGGAATATCATAAATGAAATCCTCCTCTAACTACCTCTGTTAATATAACCCAATCTATTATATCAAATACAATGAATACAGCCTACTACGAAACATCAATAATGCAAACATTTCACTAAAAAAACAATAACAAAAACCCCGCTCAGATTCGAGCAGGGTTTAGGGTTAAACTATATTAGTAAGCTAGGCTGAACAATCCTTTAATGTGGGACAAGTAACGAATATTACTTGCTTCCTTCATCAGAGTTGCAGGCAAGCCTTTTAACGGAGTAGAACTTGCACCAACGATGGCTACACCGTCTTTACGGCCTAAGCTAGCAAGCGTACCAGAGTTGATTGGGCTAAAGCTTTCAAACGATTTATTTTTCAAGAAGGCATACAGATTGTATCCGATCAATTCACCCATTTGCCAAGCGATTTGAGCAGTTGGAGGGTATGGACGTCCATCTTCTGCAAAGACCACCGCGCTGTCACCAGCAACGAATACATCTTTGTGAGAAGTGGATTGCAAGAACTCATTCACCGTTGCACGACCGCGGTTAACTTCAAGACCGGATTCGCCGATGAGTGGATTTCCTTGTACGCCACCAGTCCATACAAACGTGTTAGCAATAATTTTTTGACCGTCTTTCAAGTCAATCGCATTGCCTTCTACATTCGTAACAGGAAGACCTGTCAAGAATTGTACACCACGTTTTTCCAAGCTTGCTACAGCACGTTCGATCAATGCATCTGGCAATACTGGAAGGATTTTAGGACCTGCTTCAACGAGCATAAGCTTAATTTCTTTAGGATCAACGCCATATTTTTTAGTAAGTGTAGGCAATACATCCGCGATTTCACCAACAAGCTCAACGCCGGTTAAGCCGCCGCCACCGATCAGGATGTTTGCATCTGCTTCATTTTTCGATTTCGCATATTCACGAATACGATCTTCAATATGTTGATGAATTTTGTTAGCATCTGCAGCTGATTTCAATACCATACTGTATTGTTCAAGCCCTGGAATGCCAAAATAAGCTGTAGTGCTGCCAAGACCTACAACAAGCGCATCATAAGTAAGTGTCACACCATCAGAAAGAACAATTTGTTTGTTCTCCACAGAAAATGAATTAACCTTCGCGATTTTCAGGTCAATATCTTTACCTGCGAAAAGCTTAGTTAGAGGCATAGCAACAGCACCCTCTGCAACACTACCTGCTGCAAGACGATGCAATTCTGTGATGATTTGGTGGGTAGGATACTGATTAACTACAGTAATTTTAGCTTCATCTTTTTTGAGATACTTGCGTACGGTTAAGGCGCTTAGTAGACCACCATAACCTGCTCCTAGAATGACAATATGTTTAGACATGATGTTTCCTCCGTCCCTTACGAATAAGATATGAAAATGATTATTTCTGCTTACTGCGTTCTCCAGCAACTTGAAGGTATGCATTTACGAAACGGAAAAGCTTTTGTGCTTGTGGATCTTTCAACAACTTCATAAGACCAAAAAGACCAATAACTTCGTTACTTTCATTCGCACGATCTTTTGCTTCGATCACTGTAGCTGCCATATTCTTCGCGGAATGCACTACAGGTTCAGCAAGTTCTTTAATTGCACTTACCGTATCACTTTTCAAGACATCATCCGCTGCGACAGTTTGCACAAAGTCATAGGACTTTGTAAGCACGCCAACAAGCTCAGTTAATTTTGGCAGCTGTTCCACCAAGACTGTTAATGATTCCTGAACTTCTGGTTTCAAGAGCTGCTCTAGAACATCCATTTGTTCCTTGCTAACAGCTACTTTTGGTGATTCTTGTTCAGGTTGTGTTTGAGTGATTGATTCTGACATATCCAAATCTCCTCTGCAATAAGCTTTGCTGCTTAATAGTAATGAAAAACATAAGAACTTTTAACGCCATATTTCTATTATAGCACTTATCAAGTTATAAATGTCACAAAGTTTTTGAATTTCCATAAAATTTTGTGATTTTTATTACATTATAATAAATTATTTAAATTACCAGTGTTAATTAAAACCGTTTGAGTGAATTAATGTACAAATTCATTCAAATTCTTCTCAGTTTTCAACAAAACATCCACAATGTCCATATTCTTCTCTATTAGAAGTAACCTGAAATAAAGAGAACGCAGGAAGTTCTTTGTATTTATTCGAGTAACATACTGGCTGTGGCTTCTAGGCCAACTGCCACATTGCGCCAAGTTGAGAATCCACTCGGTTATAGACTGCTGTGGAAGTAAATGATGATCGATGATTGTAACTATAATAGTAGCAATCCGTTCATCTTCTTCCTCCCTGAATATGTATTGATCGTTATAAAGCATCTTTTGAACAACTGTCAGAACCTCTTCCCGCACCTCGGCATCACTCTCCGAGCATAAAACCAGCTCATCCAAGGCGTCTGCGCCATGGGCTGCTGCGTGTGCCCAGCCTTCTTTTTCCATATAACCTCTTAAATCCCGTTCTTCCTTATAATAACGAATTAAACCCTGCTTCACCTTTGTAAATTCAGAGCTATCCAATATAGCCTTTTCCCTATTCCGCTGGAGAATAAGAGCAACAACCAATACAGAAAATGTTCTTGTATACACCGTCTGATCTTCTTTGTTCCCAATGTGATAAAATAGATGCTGCTCGTCAAGGAGTATCCACAGCAGTTCACGAAGCTCCGCATCATTAAACCAATGTTTCTCATTAATCCATTTGTAGAATGTGGAATAAATCAATTCATCACGCAGCACAGGCTCGGGATCTCCTAAATGCTCAAGCATCAACTTCACATAATCCTTTATGTCCTGTCCACTTCTAAGCTCGTAGTCATTCTCTTCGATTCTTTGTAAATCTATCATCAATCGTTCTCTACTATTAATCAATTTATCCACCCTTTCATTCACCGTGTTTTTACATATCCTAATATCCTAATTTATGTCCTATTTTTTGACAACAGGGTATTCAAGATTAACTTCAATAAATTTTATCATTGACGAATTTTATAGGCTGTGTTATTTTTAGTTAGTAACATTTAGTTAGTACATTTACAAATATCAGGTGTTTATATTTTACAACCGAATACATACACAACGGAGGAATACTTATGAGCGCTTTTACAGACTTGATTCAGTCCCGCAGATCCGCTATGAATTTTGTGGAAGGGGTCACCATCCCTCAAAATGAATTAGAGGAAATGTTCTCTTACGCCAGATTGGCACCATCGGCCTATAATCTACAGCATACAAATTACAAAGTGATATCTAACGAGAGCTTAAAAGAAGAAATTCGCGAAGCGGCTTACGGCCAATATAAAATCCATACTGCTTCAGCAGTTATTGTAGTGCTAGGAGATAAGCATGCTTATCAGCAGGCTCCAGAAATCTATGGCGGGCTTAAAGCTTTAGGAGCGATGTCACAAGAGGAATATGATGAGCAAATAGAGATGATTAACAATGCTTACATTGATAAGGATGCTTTTCAAAGAGATGAAGCAATACGTAATGCCTCTCTCTCGGCCATGCACTTTATGCTGATCGCCAAAGATAAAGGCTGGGATACCTGCCCGATGATCGGCTTCGATGCTGATGTTATCCAATCCACCTTGAATCTGCCGGATCATATGGTACCTGTTATGCTGATCACGATCGGCAAAGACAAAAAACATAAAATCAGACCCCGCGGCTACCGTAAGCCAGTCAACGAATTCGTTGAGTTCATCTGATTATAGATACAGCAAAACGTTCCATCCGAGGCAAGTAGCGGGTGGAACGTTTTTTAATTGAAACTCATCATGAAGATAGTCGACCATGCGCTCGTTATACAGAAGAAGTTTTACTTCGCATATTGTAAAATGGCAATCGCTGCTCGTTCCCGTCGTTCGGAGTCATCACAAATCAAAGCTTCTTTCAAAATATTAAGCGCCTTAGAGAGCATCTCCTCATCCAATTGCAGCGGACTATTCACTTCTTGTTCATTAGCAGAAACACCTGTAATCCACAGATCCAAGCGAGCACTTGGTTTTGGACCCTTATATTGTACAACCGGTGCACTTTGGTTAAATAACTCCCGCACGCCTGTGTTTAGTTCAGAAATCGGCAGACTTTTCAACCACGTTACACCACGCCGATGGCATGTACCCTCGTCAACATTATCATTTAACTCGTTGTAAAAATAATCTCCGAGGTCTCCGAGATGTACCCAATCTCCATCGGCCACCAGCACATAATCTCCATCTTGCATCGTATGTACAAATAGCTGAAGGGCTTGCAGATGTTGCATAAGCTCCGGCTCACTATATTGGTAAGTACCGATTAATCGATCACGAAGTTCCTCTATGCTTAGATTCTCCAGATCCCCTATTCCGGGGTAGCCGATACTCACATAATTATCCTCCAAAAATGTGCTGATCCGCTCAATCCCCAGTGGCTTAGATCCCATCCGAAACAGATTCATATGTCATTCCTCCAAATACTTAATAAAATGCTTATAGTAGCCCTTGGATTTGGGAGTAACAAACCGTCCATCATTCGCAGAATCCTTCATTAGTTTATGAAGATTCGGACCTCCAGTATAGGGATCTACTACGCTAGCCTTCAGTCTTGTCGCTTGGATTGCCTTCTGAGGACAAGAATAAACACAACGCATACATAATAAACAATTTTGACTGAAAACAATTCCTTCTACGCCGCTACTAATATTGGATGTTGGACAGTTGCTGACACATTTTAAACATAGTGTGCAAGCGTCCGTTGTACGCAATCCTTTTGCGAAGTATTTTCCCCCTTGGTGTTCCTCACAATAATATACTGTTCTCAGAACCCGCTCCAACACAGGGTGAATCGGCAGATTTCGTGGTGTTCGGTTTACGATTTCCTCTGCAAACAATTCCACCTTACGCTGTGCGGCTTGGTACAACTGCTTATTCAACCTGTCATCATATTTGATATAAAAATTACATGGCATCGCCAAAATGGAATTGTGAAAAGGGATATATCCCTTCCCACGCAAAGAACGAAGAACCGTATTCGAAGCACCGTTATTGATATAGTGTGGAGAGGATGCCGTTTTGAATACAAATGCCGGGGTTCCATTACATTCAGGCAGCTGATCTGCAAAATGTTCAACAAAACCGGAAGCGCCAAAGCCTAGAACCGGATGACCAATACCTATAAGATCATAGGCTTCATATTCTACAGAACGAGTGCCTTTAATAATATCTTCCACTCTAAACAAATCTACGTCTTGCCCTTTACTTCTTAGCCTTTCAGCAAATTGCTTAGCAATAATCTCCGTATTGCCAGTACCTGAGAAATAAAATATGGCCGTCTTTGCATTATGCATTCCATCCCCTCCCAGATCAAATATACCTCATTCCCGTCTGGGAAAGCTGTGATGCTGAAGTGGGTTTGGGCTATTTCGGACTCAGTTGCTCTTATTTCTATAATTTCGCTCGTTTTGCCACACTATCGGACTCAGTTGCAGCTATTCGCTCAAATGTACTCCTTTTCTGAGTAAATCAAGGGCAATAGGTGCTATACAGTCCGAAACCTTCGCAAAATAAACCCATATGCTGAAATAGCTGCAGTACGGTCCGCTACGATCTAGATCGAGCAAAAGGTAACTGGTTTCGAGACGTAGGCGGATAGATTGTGCTATAGGTAACTAATTTCGTGCACGGAGTAGATAGGTTGAGCTATAGGTAGCTAATTCCGCACGGTGTAGATAGGTTGAGCAATAGGCAGCTAATTCCGCGCACGGAGTAGATAAGTTGAGCCATAGACAGTTAGTTTAAGCACTGGTTAGCACGTTTAGGAGCAGATTTGGCAGGTGGCGTTCTTTTCAGCAATTGCTCGGACTCAGTTGCAGCTATTCACCCAAATCTACTCAAATACTGCAATTAACATATCCTCAATCATGCGTCCTCACAGGAGTAATTAAAAAAAGTGTGGACGAAGATGCGTCTACAGGCAGGATCACCAGCGGCCTTTCTTTTCCCGCGAACCTTATTCTAAGCGTCTCACTATCTATCGCCCGAAGGATGTCCCTGAAATATTTTCCGTTAAAGGCTACTCGAAAATGATCACCCTCTAGATGATCCAAAGGAATCTCTTCTTTTACATCCCCAATTTCTGCAGTCTTGGACACTAAACTTAGCGTGTTAGAAGGAAGTACGCTGAGCATAACACTCTCACCAGCCAATATAGAAATACGTTCAACCACATGTAACAAACGGTCTGTCTTAACAATCACTTCGGAGAGATACGCTTTTGGGATTAAATTATTGACAGAGGGATAAGTTCCTTCTAAAAGGGCAGACTGAACCCTCAATCCATTAGAAATAAATCTGATCTGCTTGGGGCCTATTTCTAAATCGGTGCTGCTGTCTGCATCATCGCTTAATATTTTTAAAAGATCCTCCAGGCTGCTGCCCGGGATTACAACATCTAAAGGAATTGCACCGTAATCTTCTATGCTTTCAACAATATGCTGGGCGAAGCGGATGCCATCAGTGGCGACTACACGAATATTTCGCTTATCTATTTGAAGCAAAACTCCTGTGAGCACAGGTCTGGTTTCCGATGAAGAGACCGCAAAAACCACTCTTTTAAATATTTGCTTCAAGAGAATGTTCTTCATGCTTATCCTTTGAATATTTGGATGATCTATGTATTGGATTCTCGGAAACTCTGCTGCATCCATTCCACATAAACGAAATTGAGTGTTCCCTGATTGAATATTTAATATCAATGACTCTACGATTTCCAGCCTAATTAGTCCAGGATCAAGCTTACGAATGATCTCATAAAAATAACGTGCGGGAACTACGATCTCACCTGTGTTGTGCACAACCACCGAATCCATTTTTACAGGGAGCTTATATTCAATGGTCATTCTTATATTGCTGGCTGTTAATATCAGACCCTGAGTTTGCGCTTGAATAAGTATTCCAGATAGAACACGTGAGGAACTATTCGCGGATATGGCTTTTAATGCTGCCTGTAAAGCGGTACTCAGAGAATCTTTTAATACATGGATTAGCAAAGACTTCACCTAACTCTCCTTAGATTCCTTTACAAAATGCGCCTCAATAATGTTCCGAAATACTTGAGAGCGAGATGCGTTCTGATCCGCACAAGCCTGCTCTATCTCCTGCCAAACGTCCTCAGATAACGTCAAAGATACCTTTTTAGTTACACCAGTGCTTTTTCTACCCGCACCCTCCCGAAGACCTCCCCTTGTAAAAAGAAACCCCAACTGCCCATCTTTAGTAGCTACACCTACTTTGACTTTATCCTCGTTGTTACTTGCGCTATCGCTAGTGACTTTATCTTTAATTTCGCTAATACTGCTCCCCTTGTGTTCGCCTTCGAATTTATGATCACCCAATCCCTCACACCTCCATATTTGAATTTAGTAACTTAAATCAATATATTCACTAATTTCATAATACCATAATCGCCATTAATCCACCACAATTCTAACCACAAAAAAACACCCCAAAGATCGGAGTGTGTGTGGTGGGCTGGGCATGAGTTTGGTATGAGTTGGGTATGAGTTGGGTATTGCAACGTTAACCCATGGATTTTTTATTTTGCTTAAATTTTTTTGTGAATGTATGAGTTAATTGCACTTTATACAACTATAAACAATACATAGTGCTGCCCGAGCGAAATAAGTGTATTCTCTGCAACTAAATTCAACGATATTAACAAATTAGTGTGAAAAGACTTCTTTTAACTGCACCAAATGCAACTAAAAGTGACTAAGCTTCTTATCTCCTGCAAATAAGTGTATAAACTGCAACTATCCCGTTTGCCCGCTCCCGGACACACGCACTCACCCTCATCACGCCACTAGCCCAACCTTCATTCCCTCTCACACACCCTCATCACGCCACTAACCCAACTTCTATCCCCTCACGCACACCCTCATCATGCCACTAACCCAATCTTCCTCCCCTCTCACTCACCCTCATCATGCCACTAGCCCAACCTTCCTCCCCTCCACTCACCCTCATCACGCCACTAGCCCAACCTTCCTCCCCTCTCACTCACCATCTCCTAAGACTCCCTTCCCTACTCAACCCATCACCTTTGCCGCAGAACTCCCTACTCATGTAAAAATAGCTCGCCTCATAACTCAACACGCGGCACATATTAACATCTACTCTTCCGCCTGCCTTACCGAAACTACACTATCTCAGGATGTTCTGATAATTTGGTGGGAAGTCTGACTTTTTGGGGTCTTTTAGATGCTTGAACGATTCAAGCTTCACCTTAGGACCAGGAGAGATCCTAAAAGTCATGGTATCTTCTCCAACTGAAATATGTGGACCTACTGTAGGATATACGTTAAGTGTAATCAAGAAATCAAACCCACGGAAACCATTGAGCCGCTTCACCTCAGTCACATCCACAAAGTAAGGATAAACCATTGGCGATTCTCGCAGAAGCGGTGAATAAATATCTGCAATTTTTTTCTCAATATGGGGTAAAAGAAATAACATCAGAATGTCTTGAAACTTAAGTTCGCGAGAATCTTGATCTGGCAGTTGAAGTCCCGAATCAGACCTGGAGGGCGTTATAGATTGAGGTTGAATTAACCTATTAGCGGAGCAAGGTTGTGGCGTCAGAACAAGCATCACTGCGACAAGAAGGGGAGTAATCCAGCTTTTTTTCATCACAATAGCCTCCTTAGGGAACTTTATATAAATTCCCCAAAGAGACCCTATTTTTATACGTTAAATCTCAATCCTGTCAAAAAGAAAGGGTTCTCCCTTAAGATAATTTTTCAGGATCGCTAGCGCATAGGGCTGTTCTGCTTTTAGACCCTCAGTTTCCCTAGGATCGGATACGTGATGGCAATAATTTTCGATCATAACCATGACCGTAAAATTCTCTAAAGTCTGAACCCACTCCCCATCGAGCTTGGCGATACTTTCGTACCCCTTAATGACCCCTTCTCTTTGCAATGGATACAGTCCAAGAAGGGTATGTGCCACGTCATAAAGATAATAACCCCAACCACATCTTCCAAAATCAATCGGCCGAGGTTCGCCCTCTTTAAATATGATGTTGCCTTGATGTAAATCTCCATGGATAACGCCATAAGACCTTCTGTTCTTATTTTTATGCTGCTTGCTTAACCAGTTGTATAATTTTTCAGCTGCCGACTGATACAGCACAAACTCATCATCCGTAAGAAAACAATGATAATGCAGCTTTAAACGAAGCATTGCTTTTCGAAAGCTATGTTCATCCCAAACAGGACGATTAAAGCCAGGGGGTAACTCCAGCTCCTGTGCCGCCTTATGTAGCTTGGCTAATAGAACGCCTTCTTTGTAAATTTGTTCTTCGGTAAGATTTTCATTCGCATGTTCCCCTTCAACCCAACGCATTAAAGAGGCATACACGCCTTCTCCATTTCCCTGTTCCACTTTGAACGTTACAGCACCCGTGCGATCATGAACACCTTTTGGCAGGGAGACATCAATTTTGCTCCTTAAAAGCTCCAGCCACGCGATTTCGGAGTTAATTTCCTCTTTAGATCTCCCCGAATGAAGGCGCAGTAAAAAAGTTCCCTCTTTATTAGTTTCGATTACAAAGGTACAGTTATCCGATAGCTGGTTAAAACGAATCTGCGTCCAATCCAGGTCAAAGTTCTGAAGCGCTATTAAAGCTGCCTGCTTATAATTTTTTCTCATCGCAAAGGAAGGAACACTTCAGCCTCATCGGGCCAGGAAGGGTTCGCAATTTGATAGATTTCTATATCCAATCCAAGATCATTACTCTGCAAACTGTTATTAAATTCTTGCTTCATTTCCGGCAATTCAAGCACTTGGACTTGGCCTTCAACATTCATAAATAACCATCCCTTCAATGATCTATAAAAATGAAAACTATCTGAAAAAATATTTATCTTGAAAATATTTTCAGAAAACTAAATAATAGAAAGGCAATACTTACATGTCGGATCTATCATCTTAACCAAGGTGGAGCTTCATTACAGGCAGAAGAAAGGTTGAACATCGGCATCATGAATGCAATTCCAAACCTCAACAAGGCACAAACACGCAAAGAACGAGCAGGGAAAGAGCCCTTTCCCATCTCTATACTTTCTCTTACGGTAGGCGCTTTTGCGATTGGTATGACTGAGTTTGTTATTATGGGTATTTTACCAAATGTCGCCAACGATTTACAGGTTAGTATTTCGACTGCTGGCCAACTCATTACAATGTACGCACTTGGAGTGGCCGTTGGCGCACCCATCCTGACCATTCTCACGCAACGCATTCCACAAAAGAAACTGTTATGTCTTCTCATGATTCTTTTTATACTGGGCAACGGAATCTCTGTGTTTGCACCCAACTATACCGTTCTCATGGTAGCTCGTATAATTACAGCTTTAACTCATGGTACTTTTTTTGGGGTTGGCGCAGTCATCGCATCCAATCTTGTACAACCCAATAAGCGGGCCGGAGCCGTATCTATTATGATGGCAGGTTTAACGATAGCCAATATTGTCGGAGTTCCTCTAGGGACATTTATTGGACAAAGTATGGGCTGGCGGGCCTCATTTGCAGCGATTGCTGTCATGGGAGTCGCCGCGCTGATCGGTATTCTCATTTTTATTCCAAAGCTTAAACAAGAGAAACCAGCGAGTGTTATCCAGCAGATTGCTGCGCTGGCTAATCCAAAGCTGCTACTATTCTTATTGATCGGGGCGTTAGGGAACGCCAGCTTGTTCACCGTGTTCACATATATTACTCCACTGCTTGAAGAAGTGACTGGTTTTGCTGAACATAGTGTGACTTGGATTCTAGTCTTATTCGGCTGTGGGGTGACCATCGGGAACATCGTTGGCGGAAAGCTTGCGGATTGGAAGCTGATGCCTTCTATCGTGGGACTTTATTTTGCAGTCAGTATGATTCTAACGATCTTTTCCTTCACGATGCATAGCCCAATAGCTGCGGTAATCACAATATTTTTCTGGGGTATGGTGTCCTTTGCGGTCATGCCGGGTCTGCAAATACGGATTATGAGTCTGGCTCAGGCAGCCCCTGCACTTGCCTCAACGACCAGCCACTCCGCCGGGAATCTCGGTAACGCAACGGGTGCCTTTATTGGCGGTTGGGTCATTTCTCATTTAGCGATCACTTCGCTTCCTTGGGTCGGTGCGGTTCTAGTGGGTCTTGGTCTGGTATTAGGCATAGCTTGTTTTGTAGCAGAACGGAAAGAAACTGTAGCGTAAGCTTTATAGATATTTATACAAAAAACGAGGGCGCTCCCAAAGTCATCATGGCTTGAGGCACCCTCGTTTTATATTTCAGAGGAACAATTCTGCTCTTCTAATCTTCAACATCTGCTTTGCACCTTTTTGAAATTCATAAGGAACCTCTAGTTCCTCTGCAGTAAATCCTTGCCTCACCAAATCATCAATAAGGCGGTCTAAATGCTCATACCTTTTACAAGAAAGGTCGACTAGTGGAAAGATTCGAAGCTCGCCTCTCGTCACCCGCATTAGTTTCTTAATAGTCTTTAGATGAAATCCATAGTCCAGCCGATCGCTGTACATAAATAGAAAGTGAGCAGATAATGTCAGATCAAATGCTTCATCCGCAAATGGCAGATCCGGAAGTACCACAGGAACATAACGCTCCGGGGTTTGTCTTCGATCTTTAGTGCTGGCGGTTAAAGCTGCGTTCCTAGCTTCGGTCAGGCCCTCGATTGATTTAAAGTAGTTCCAAACGAAGTTATCCTGTACTTTTTCCATTCCGGACATCGCATGCGCAATATCTTGAACCCCTTTGTCTGCCAGCTCATCTTCAGAGTAATAGTAAGCAATATCGGCAGCCGTTACAGCACCACCCAACTGATTCGCTATTGCTGTAAAAGAACAAGCACCCGCAGGACAATCCAGAATTCTCTGGCCGATGAGATCTGATTCCAGCAGATCAAACATACGTAAATATTCCTCATAGGTCCTGCCAATAAAAACAATTCTCTCCAAATCAAGCTTTCCCTTTGCTCCGCTCATCTCAGCTCACCTTTCCTCTTCTAGGCTCATTTACACTTCTACTTCTGTTTTAATATACGAATAAGGTAATCAATTAGAATCCCCAAAATCAAAAACGTTCCAAAATGAATAATATAAGTTGGGAATCTGACGCTGATTAACGCACTATTGGTTCCCCATCTCGGATTATTTACATCAACCATGAAGCTTTCAAAAGGTTCTGTAAAGATCAGTGTATCTATAATAGGGTTCAATCGTACAAGAATAATATTCGAGATCCCCACTCCCAGATAGTCACTCAGACAGATGATGATACTTATAATCGAAAGCCAGAAACTGAATTTCCTCCTAAAAAACATCAAACACCGCCCTTTCTATTTTTTCTATTTCTTAACAATTCGTTTAAAATTCAAAATATCCTTGTCACGGTTAGTTCCTGTTTTAAAAAATGATACAATCTGGAGCTCGCTAGCTTGAGCGGATAATCTGAAAGTTTACATAGGATCCCACAGGTCATATCAATAACCTTTCCCTCCAGCTTCCGTACTATAGTTCCTGCTGGGGCTGGATTCAGCACAATCTCAGGAACAAGTGCCACGCCTAAACCACTTCCCACAAAATATTTCAGCGCTGTCATACTCCCAATCTCCATTGTATCTAGTGGCGGCCCGCCTGATTCCTGCAGCACACTTTCTAATTTTTTGCGATAAGGACAATTCGCTGCCGTAATCAATAAGCGATGAGCCTGTATATCCTCTGGGGTGATACTCTCCTTGGATGCTAGCGGATGCTCTTCTGGCAAAAGTAACACAAATTCCTCCGCAAATAACGGTTCAAAATAAAGCTCCTTACCGAGCTCTGGTGCCGAACACACTGCCAAATCAATTTCACCACTCAGGAGTAGTTCACTAAGTGCGGCGGTTCCCGCAATATCCACGGAGACCTTCACTTTAGGAAATTGCACCATAAACCTACTTAAAAGCTGCGGCAAACGATAGCTCGCCGTCGGGTCCGTTACTCCTAATCGCACGTTGCCAGCTTCTCCTATTTTTAAATCAGCCAAACGGCTCTCTAGTCGTTCCATATCTTTAACGATATGTAAGCTCTCTTCATAAAACAATCTGCCTGCTTCTGTTAAGCTAATCTGCTTACCCCGCTCAAGCAATTGACATCCCAGATCGGATTCAAGCCTTTGCATCTGCATAGTAACTGTAGATTGGGCATAGTTCAATTCTTCTGCGGCACGATTAAAGCTTCCGGAAGTTACGATCGTTTGAAAGGTTTTTATTGTTTTTAGATCCATCTTAGTGTCCTCCAGTGTTCAATTCAAATAAATTGAACCAAACCTTCATTATATTCAATTATACGAAATCCACTTTTCTCTATAGAATACTTTATATCAACAACATACGCCAACTTAAGGAGTGCATGAGGATGGATCTCAACGATAAAGTCGCATTAGTAACTGGTGGAGGGACTGGAATTGGCAAAGCTGTAAGCTTGGAACTATCCAAACGCGGGGCTCACGTCGTAGTGAACTATTCTAGATCTGAGGATGAAGCCATTGAAACCGTAAAGACAATTCTGAATCAAGGGGGGCAGGCTATAGCAATACAAGCCAACGTTTCTAAAGATCAAGAAGTGCAGAGTATGGTGGATTCGATTATTCAGCATTTCGGGACAATAGATCTGCTAGTGAATAATGCCAGTATAACTAAACATATTGCTCTCGGAGATCTGGAAAAGGCAACCGAGGAAGTATGGGATGAGCTATATGATGTAAATGTGAAAGGAATGTTTTTCTGCGCCAGAGCGGTTGCACCATATATGAATCATAAAAATTCAGGAGCCATCATCAATCTCGGCAGCATCGCTGGACAGACAGGCTTAGGCTCCTCCCTTCCTTATGCCGTCTCCAAAGCGGCTGTCCACGGTCTTACGAAATCGCTGGCACACGCGCTGGCTCCAAATATTAGAGTTAACTGTGTAGCACCGGGCGCCGTTGCTACTAGATGGTGGGCTGGACGAGAAGAACAGATGTATAAACTAGCCCCTAATCTGCTGCTTCAGCATATTTCAACCGCCGAAGATATCGCCCAGTTTGTCTGCGCTGCGCTAGAACAGGAAGCAATGACTGGACAGATCATTACCATAGATAGCGGACAAACATTGTAACAGTCAAAACAGCTAATGGTATGTCAGAACTACTTTTAAGTATCATTAGCTGGTTCTTACGTACCGTACAGGAGGAAGTGAAGCGTTAATAGAATAATTGGGGAATTTCTCCCTAAAATTCTGAGTTTTCTGGCCATCCAACCAATAATTAGGGAAAACCTCCCTAATTATTAGCTAATTTACTGGCAAATAACGAATTCGCCTGATTTTTAGGGAGGTATTCCCTGATTTCGTTCATTTAAAGCAAATATCGGCTATTTTCAGGGAGGTTTTCCCTAAATACTATATAGCCAACACTGTAGGAACCATAAATGCATCCGACATACCACATAACGTATACCACACACCTCCTCATAGCACGTACCACATACCACATGATTCATAGAACGAAGCCATCCGATATATCACATATCGCATGACTCATAGAACGTAGCACATAGCATATACCACATGCCTCATAGAACGTAGTACATAGCACATAGCGTATAGCACATATAACATACCTCCTATAGCCTGTGGGTTAAAGTAAGAAGCTGCCCCAAAAGTAGAATTTTCTACTTTTAGGACAGCCTTTTCAGCATAACTATTAATGGAGATTCTTAGTTAGGTTCACTACCCCAGATCAGATTACCCGAGATGTAGGCTGGCGCTTTTGTCCAATCTACAAAATTGGTATCAACCGCATTAAAGGAGTAATCTCCGGTTTGAGTGTAATTTGACCAATCCTCTTTAGCCACTCGCACTTGGATATCGATGCTCGCACCCGCAGCAAGTGAACCTGCTGCACTCGAGAATCCAAGCTCCAGATAATAATCCGCATCTGCTTTAGCCGTTGGCAGCTTCACAAACGTGCCCGTTACATTCGCACTTCCAGCCTGTGACCAATCGCAGAAGAAGCTTTGTGCCTGCTCACCGTCAATTGTGTAATAATATCTTAATTTCACATCAGAAAGTGCAACAGCACTTGTGCTTGTATTCACCAGCTTAAACTTTGGATTTAGTGTATTTCCGGAAGCAGTCACTGTACCGTTATACATCTGCACTTTCAGTGCTACTGTAGGAGCTACTGACGTATCTGAGATAGTGACAACCAAGGATTGTGCGGCTCCGGCACTAAACTCAAAGGTCAGCGTTGTCGTTCCTACGGCTTGAGTTGCCAGATACTCCTTCTTGAGAGTGACTGTTGATCCACTTACCGTATAATCCGTTCCAGCTACGAGGGTTGCCGTTCCATTTTTGATCGCACTCAGCGTATTTCCGTTCAACGTCATAGTTACGGCGACGTCTGTCTGATTCGCTGTCTTCTTATCAAATCCGGCGCTTGTTGGCGTTATCGTGGAGTTGGATACTGGTGTTGTAGTATCCGTTACCGCTACCGCCAAGGATTGTGTGGCTCCAGCGCTAAAGCTGAACGTCAGCGTTGTCGTTCCTACCGCTTGTGTCGCTAAATACGCTTTTTTAATCGTCACTGTTGATCCACTTACCGTATAATCCGTTCCGGCTACAAGGGTTGCCGTTCCGTTCTTGATCGTGCTCAGCGTATTTCCGTTCAACGTCATAGTTACTGCAACGTCTGCTTGATTTGCTGTTTTCTTATCAAAACCTGCGCTGCTTGGGGTGATGGTCGAGTTGGATACTGGTGTTGTAGTATCCGTTACCGCTACCGCCAAAGATTGTGTAGCTCCAGCGCTAAAGCTGAATGTCAGCGTAGTCGTTCCTACCGCTTGCGTCGCTAAATACGCTTTTTTAATCGTCACTGTTGATCCACTTACCGTATAATCCGTTCCGGCTACGAGGGTTGCCGTTCCATTTTTGATCGTGCTCAGTGTATTTCCGTTCAACGTCATAGTTACTGCGACGTCTACCTGATTCGCTGTTTTCTTATCAAAGCTTGCAGTTATTGGCGTAATGGTCGAGCCTGTAGCTGGTGGATTTACAGGATCAGCATACAAGGTGCCTCGGCCATTCGTACCGAGATATACACGTCCATAGATTCTTGGATCCCCAGTAATCGCCATATTGATCTTAGCGTATTGGTGAGCATCGTCATTAATACGTACCCAAGTTGCGCCAACATCATCGGAACGGAAAACGCCCCTTACACCATCAATCTTCGCTACGGTGTACAATGACATATAAGTTTGGCCCGGAGCAGCCTTACCATAACCAATAAGATCAGCTTCTTCTACATTCGTTAACTTCGTGAAGCTCGCACCTGAATTAGTGGAGTGCCATAGACCATATTTATTCTCAACCGTATTCCCTCCGGCGAACCAAATGTCGCCTTCAATACCTGGAACTGCCTTCATACTGATTTGGGCTTCATTCGGCTGTAATCCAGCCACATTATTGGTCGGGAAGCCCGAAGCTCCGGTGGCAGTAAATGTAGCTCCACCATCCACACTTACATAGAAAGTTCCTGCATAGAATCCATAATATTTGTTAGGATTCACGCGATCAGACGCTATCTTCGCCCCTGCCGGTAATCCTGCACTTGCTGTCCAAGAATTGCCTGAGGTTTTGGAATAATACACCCCAATATCTGAGGTGCTCCACAGAATGGAATTACCACTTGCAGAGACTGCCACTTGTCCATGGCCCACCGTTGTTTTGGTTCCATTTGAAGGCTCGGAGTTTGGCATATACCAGTTCACTCCACCATCGTTAGAGATACCAATAGACTTCATGCTTGGCGTTTTTTCTTTATCTGCACTGCCTACCCGCACCATATAGGACGGACTCAATTCAGCGTAGTCAATACTCATCGTTGTTGCCCATGAAGGACTGGTCTGGAATTTGGTTGGTGCTACCGACAAATCCTCATGACGGAAACCGGAAACGTCACCAAGTGCAGTGATCAAATGGGAAGTTCCAGTTGGCGGGCTAATTAGCCCCAGCACTGCAGTTTCCTCCACACCTTTTGCCATGACAGAGATATTTACCTTGCCACCGGTATCCCATGAGGTCAAATTGTTCGAGCCATAAATTGTTGCTCCAGTGCCGTACATCATTCGATTCGAGTTAAATGGATCAATTTCCAAATCACCCATCATCCAGCCTAGCTTGGGTGAAGGATCCAGGGATGTTGAAGTGGTTCCATGATCGAGCCATGGAGCGGCGGTGATATCCATGCTGAACTTATAAGTCCGTTCTGGATAATTGCCCCAATCCCAAATGCGACTCCAAGTAGCGCCACCGTTGGTACTGCGGAAAATGACTTCATCAGGCCACCAAGCGTTTAAGCTGGATACCATCAATGTATTAGGGTGCTGAGCATCCAGTGCCAATCCACCAAAGCCGTACCAATTATCTGTACCAGTCGTAGGACTGATATTGGTCCAAGCTCCACTAGTTTTGTTGTATTTCCATACTTCACCCTTACTACCATCATACGGTCCTACACCATTACTATAAGTAATATAGAGGTCGCCTGTGGATGACAGCTCGCCGTGATGTGGCAAGAAACCCGTAGGTTGTCCAGCCAGAGCTGTCCAGGTTACTCCACCATCTGTACTCCGATATACGCTGCTAGCCGTGTCGGCTACACCGACATAGATCGTTTGAGTAGCGTTGCCAAGTGTACCTGTACTCTTATCGAAAGTGATCCAAGACAATCCGACGAGATCATTCCCATAATCAAGTGTCGGATTCTGAATATACGTGCCTACATTTGGAAAAGAGGTTACCTTTGACCAAGTTACACCAGAGTCAATACTCTTCCAGAGACCGTTACCACTTCTAGCTCCAAAGTAGAGAATGTTGTTCTTATTGGGGTCGATGACTAGGCGTTCACCAGCGGAACGGCCCGGCATATTGCCACCTACTTTAAAAGGCAGTGGAGTAGTTTGCCAGGTGTTCCCCCGGTCATTAGAGCGCATAATCTGGCCATTATTATCCCAATGATTAGTATACGTACCCGTTGCCATGTAGACTTTATTAGGATCAATTGGGTCTGTAGCCAGAGCATCTACGCCATTCTTGTTCCAATCTACCCAGCCTACCGAGTCACTAATTGAGACCCAACTGGATGTAGCTTGATTCCAGCGATAGGCACCGCCAATATCTGTTCTGGCATAAATCAGATTCGGTTCAGTTTGATTAAAAATAATTCCGGGTACAAAGCCCCCGCCAGCTCCCGTTACAACGCTTTTCCAGGTGTAAGGTTCACTTGAGGCTGCATGGGTAGTAGCTGGGAATGCAGAGAATAAAGAGCCTACCATCGCGCCAAGCAGGACCAAAAGTCCTGTTTTCCGGATACGGTTACGAATCACGTTTTACGCCTCCTACGATATAATTGGTTTGTTTATGCCTTCTTCTTACTCTATATCCCTGCTCCTCCCTCCCCCTTAATCCATACCTTTAGAACTTAGAATCCATTTTCTGATAACGCTTTCATTATAATGGTAAGGTTTTTCATTATCGAGAGAAAATGGTTATATTTTGCAGAAGATTGTCTCTAAAAATCGTACCATTTTCACACTTCAGGATACAATTTCACTAAATTTTGATCAAAAATAATTCTGTTGATAAAGAAAACCTCCGGAATAAATCCCAGAGGCTTTCTAATATAACTATTCTTCACTAGTATCTGCAGGCATAACAATCTCTTTTATACCATTAAAATGGCTGATATTTGTTTGCAAAGTGAGCACTGATTCTGAATCTAAGTTTTCTGATTTCAATGAAGTGAATATTTCCGCTTCCACTTTTTGCGGCAAATGTGTAGTTTTATCCAGCGTATATCTTAGTTTAATTTTGTCTGTTAAATTCTGTTTCATCAATTTGAGTGTTTCCTTACTCGCATCATTAGACGATATCTCCATCGAAAGTATGTATTCTTGTTCCTCTTCAGTAACAACGATCTCCTGAGAATCTATCTGGTACGTGTCTATATAATCGTACGGATCAATAAATCTTTGTACCATTTGTTTTTCTTTCACTGGAATATAATCGTCTTGCTTGATAAATAAATCATCCATTACCTTTGTATGATATTCAGTATCTGATATGTACTCTTCTCGTTCCTTCCCTTCCGCAGTCTCCGATTTTAGATATACGGTATAAGGATTTCTAACATAGTCGACATGAAATGAGACAGCGCTCGACCAATGTTTATCTTCACTTTTTTCCGATTTGCTTGATGTTTCTTCTTGTTTCTCCATTTCTATAGTGTAGCTCTCCTGCTTAGCCAGTTCACTCCGAGACATGCTGAGCAGCTCCTCTGCACGCTTATCTCCCCCTCCTTCAGCACCCGATTTAGTGTTCGTTGCACAACCTGTCAAACCTAACATACAAATGATACCGATAAAAACCGCTTTTCTGATAAACATATTACTTCCCCTTCACTTCAAATGAAATCCAAATATAACTAAATCTATTTTATCATTATAAAGCTAACAGCTTATATGACGGAAAAGGTAGACATGTGAAAAAGCGTCTTAAGGTGTACAGTTGCGCCGGGTTTGGTGCTTTGATGCAAATCAAAAAAATACCTCCCCCGCCTTTACAGCTGAGAAGGTATTTTAGTAATATTACCAATTCCCTTAGCTCAATGTGTCAGCACAAACTCATCCAGCAGCTCTCCATCCACATCATAGGCCTGATAGGTTAATGTATCCCCGGTAACGTTAATGCCGGCAAACATTTGCTTATTGTTCTGAAAATGCACCGCATGATAGAACTGATCTTCTTTTTTCTCGTTAAATTTCCCTCCAGAAGCGTTAGTCACAACATAGACTGTCCCTCGTTTAGCACCTTTGGAAATCTCACCTTCTAGAACTATTTTTCCGCCACGTAACGGGTAGGATCTGGAATATTCATGATTATGACCCTGCAGCACTAAGTCAACCTGATACGTATCAAAAATATCCGTCCAATCTTCAACTTTCTTATAGGAGTTCCCCCCGTAAGCCGGACGGTGCATCGCAACGATTTTCCATTTCTTGTCTGTGTTCTTCAGATCTTCCTTCAGCCATTCCGTTTGCTTTTTTAGATTGCTCTCTGTATTCAGTACCGTTACATGCACAGGTCCATAATCGAAGGAATACGAGGTACCTGCAATTGAACCCTTCGCCCCATTATCCGGCAGGTTGAAGTGTGAAGTATAATACGTTGCATCCTCATCCACCTCATCATGATTGCCTGTTACCGGCATTAACGGAATCCCTGAAATCCAGCCCTGCACATTGCCAAAAAAATCATCCCAGCCTGCCGAATCCTCCGGATCCTCCGTCAAATCGCCGTTATGCACAATAAATTTGGCTTCAGGAAATGTCTGAAAAGCCTTGTTCAGTGTATTCCCCCACAGCTTAAAATCCTCTTCCGTTTCCCCTTGAGAATCCGTTACGTTGATAAAAGACACACTGTCCAGTCCATCTTCTTCCGTTGTAAATTCCGCTGCCGGACTCCATTCCCCTTCAACGCCACTACCCACTCTATAAGTATATAACGTCCCGGGTTCAAGACCCGTAGCTTCCACTTTATGAACACCTTTGGTGCCATTGTCTGTTTTGATGGAACTGCTTTTCGCTTCTACCCTTTGTACATCCGTATTTGCAAAAGAGGACACCTGTCCCTTTACAATCTCCAGAATGCCTGCTGCACTAGAATCACTTGTATACCAAGTAAACGCGCGGCTTGTGCTCGCGGCTCCCTTAAAGGTAGTCACGAGATCATACGGTGCTGGTGAATTTGCATCACTTCCGCTTTTCGATCGTTCCAACCCATAAGCCACTAAAATAACCACAATCACAAGCACTCCTAGGATGATGGCAAATTTATAGTCTCTCATCACGGTACCTCCTTATGAAAATTTCTCTCTAGCCTTCTAAATAAGATAGCCCCCTACAAAGTCAGAAGTCAAATCTGCACACGATTCTTTATACAGACTTTTGTTAACGCAGTGTAAAACATTCAGCAAACATTCAGTCTATTTTAAGTTAAGCATAAGGTCTGTCTCCTAGAATTAGTCAAGCAGGAAGGTTAGCCAGAGATAGAGAGAGAAACGAGGTGTGAAAATGAATAAGAAGCTTCAATTCCGGCATGAACTTAAATTTTTCATTAACTATCATCAATACCTTATATTACGCCAGCGATTGCAAAGCTTGATTGATAAAGATCAACACGCTAATGAGAGTGGAGAATACCACATTCGGAGTTTGTATTTTGACGATATCAACAACACGGCACTTGCAGACAAGCTCGGCGGTCTCAGAGAGCGGGCCAAATACCGGATTCGCATTTACAACATCCAAGACAACATCATTCACTTTGAGAAAAAAATTAAAATGGACGATTATATCGCCAAAATCAAAGAACCGCTAACACGGCAAATGTACGACGAGATTATGGCGGGCAACTACGAAGTGCTGAACGTCCCGGACAGTCCGCTGTTCATGGAGTTATACGATCAGATGCGCCATAACCTGCTGCGACCCAAGGTCATCGTGGATTATGTTCGCGAGCCTTATGTTTGCCACAACGGCAATGTGCGAATAACGTTCGATAAAGAATTACGTACGGGCCTGCATTCTACGGATATTTTCGATAAGGATTTGCATCCGATTCGGGCGATTGATGAGAACTTCATAATTTTTGAAGTGAAATTTGATGAGTACATTCCGGAGTACATTAAAATCGCGTTGCAGCTTGAGGGACTGAATAGGCAGTCCGCTTCGAAATACGTGATCTGCCGCAAATTCTTAAAAACTAACACTTGGGAGGATTATTGATTATGAATGCATCACTAGCACCGCTAGCAGCTACAACAACGACTACAGATACTACAAATAATTTTTCGGACATTATTAAAAACTCGGTGATCGACAATTTTGTATCTGATATTAGTATCTCCAAGATGCTGATTACCTTGGGCGTAGCTTTTCTGATCGGATACTTCATTTACCTGCTCTACAAACGTGTCTTTAGCGGTGTTTTATATTCCAAAAGCTTTAACGTCTCACTTATGGGCATGACCATGATTACAGCTACTGTCATTATTGCGATTAACTCTAACCTTGTGCTGTCCCTCGGTATGGTCGGCGCATTGTCCATCGTTCGTTTCAGAACACCAATCAAAGATCCAACTGATCTGATCTTCTTGTTCTGGGCAGCTGTAGCAGGGATTGTAACAGGCGCAGGATTTTTCACCTTGGCTATTATCGGTTCGATCATTATCGGCCTCATTTTGTTCCTGTTCATCAAACACTCTTCTATCGAAACGCCATACTTACTGGTCATTAACTGCGACAGTGATGAAAGTGAACGTGAAGTACACAGCCATATCACCAAATCCGTAAAACGTTACAATGTGAAGCAAAAAACAGTCTCCGCAAACAATATTGAATTGACGCTGGAGCTTCGTCTGGATGATAAAGTAGGCGGCTTTGTCAACACAGTCTCTGACCTAAAAGGTGTCAAAAATGCACTCTTGATCAGCTATAGCGGTGACTATGTATCTTAATTACAACGAGATGAAAGGCGGTGCCCCAGATGAAAACCAGAGGTAAGTCAATCCTGCTGAGTTTTTGCTGCCTGCTGCTGGTCATCGCCGTAGCCGGGTGTCAGAACGCAAGTCCGTCTGCAACAAATAATCCAACGTCTGATGCTCAAGACAAGGTCATTTCGAGCGATGAGAAAAAGCTAGACGAGCAGGTCTTTCCAAAAGATAAGGTAGTGGATGTCAAAATCACTTTGGACCCGGACGATTTTCAGGATATGCTGGATAATGCCAGTGCAGAAGAATATAAAATGGCTTCCGTAGAGTACAACGGTATGAAATACGATAATGTAGCTGTACGGACCAAAGGAAATCTCAGTCTCAGAAGCGTAGTACAGATGACAGACTCTGACCGCTACAGCTTCAAAATTTCTTTTGATGAGTATGTTAACCAGAATTTATTCGGCATTACTAAAATCAATCTTAATAATAATTACAGCGATGCTTCTTATATGCGTGAATTTCTGACCTATGAGCTCGCTGAAAGTGTCGGTCTCCCGACGCCGAAATATTCCTTCGTCAATGTGTATGTAAACGATGAACTGAAGGGTTTCTATCTTGCAGTAGAACAGATCGGTGATGCTTATCTGGAACGCAATTTCGGCAACACTTATGGTGCACTTTATAAAGGCATAATGACCGGTCAGGGCAGTGATTTGACTTGGCTGGGCGATGATCCAGCCCTCTATACTGGACTAGAAATGAAATCCGATAAGTCCAACGATGATATTCTTGTCGACATGCTGAATGAGCTAAATAACGGCACCGATTATGAAAAATACATCGACGTAGAGGAATCGCTGAAGTATATCGCTCTAAATGCGGTCACGGGTAATATGGACAGTTATTTAGGTGGAAATAAGCAGAATTATTACTTATATGAAGACGATGGAGTCTTCTCGATTCTACCGTGGGATTATAATATGGCTTTTGGCGGCATGGGAAGCGCAGATGTGTTAATTGACGAGCCTACCCAAGGTGCGTTGGCAGAACGCCCGCTGATTGCGAAACTACTCGCTAATGAGGAATACAAAACGAAATATCACGAAATTGTTAGTGAGATGATTACTGGCTATCTAGCGGACGATACGTTCCAGGCTCGGATTGATGAGCTGAACACGATGATTTCCAGCTATGTCAAAGCGGATCCATCCGCCTTCTACACTTTCGAACAGTATGAAAATGGGATAAAGGCTGTTGAGACCTTCATGTCGAACATGGCCACAAGTATCCAGCAGCAGCTCGACGGCACCATTCCTTCATCCGGTGACGGATCAGGAAGTGGTGGCGGCATGGGTGGTGGCATGGGCGGCGGTGGCTTTGGTGGCGGCGCTAAAAATGGTGCAGCTCAAGGCGCTGCGGGTGCTGGGCAGGCCACAGGTGCGGATGGCGCTACTGGTAATACTGGCGCAAACGCAGCTGCAGCAAATACCGGAGGGCAAGCGGCTACGGATGGACAGACTGCTCAGGGTGGTGCAGGTGGTGAGCCTGGTGCCATGGGCGGACCGGCTGTCCCTAATGCCGGCGATGGTCCTGGCAGTAACTCACAAGCAACTGCGGGTGGGCAGACTACACAAACAGGGCAAACTGCTCAAGACGGACAAAACAACACTAACGGCCAAGCTGCTCAAGGTGGATTTGACGGCGGCGCGGGTGGTGAGCCTGGAGCTATGGGCGGACCCGCTTTCCCTGAAGGCGGCGGAAATGGTCCTGGTGGTGGCGGCATGGGCGGCGGTGGCTTTGGTGGCGGTATGCCTGGTGGTATGGGCGGTGGCGACTTTGGTGGTGCTGGTACTATGCAGCAAAAAGGCAGCACGAGTGAAGCCATCACCACTGGCGTCGCCATCCTTCTCCTAATACTAACCGCTGCTTTCGTAACCTACTACAAACGCAAACGGCTGTAGAGCAGTAAAAAGTATCCTCATCAACAAATAATTCATGCAAGAAGCCTCCGTCGTTTATTGACGGAGGCTTCTTGCATGAACACTATATTCTTGTATCACAACTAGTTCCCGCTTACTCTTTCCGCCCGCGCAATATACTTATGGTTGCTATTAAAAAGGCTAGTAAAGAGATCCCTAATGCGATATAGACCATTGGGTTGACACTGGTTGAGTTGTTCTCGCTTTCCATGATGGCATTATGTTCTTCCATACTCATGCCATTGTCACTGGAACCGTGAGAATGTTCATTCCCACCGGAGGCTTGCACAATCGAAGTAATAGAATGCGGACTTTCTGTTCCTGCCTCACCAGACCACTGCACCAAGCTGCCATCGGCATAATGCTGATAAGCATCCCAAGCAATGTCACCTGCAGTATCAGGGTTCTTCGCTGTGAAATAGAAACGTTGGAATTGTCCTGCTTTAATTCCTTCTCCATTAGCTATCCAGCTAACTTTGTTCCCCTCAATGGTAACATCCCAGCCCGGTGTAGCCTCATATTGCTTGAACTCGGCACCTGCCGGGATACGTAGATCAACTTGTACAGTCGCTACATCTTTTTCTGAAGGGACTTTAAGTGTGTAAGTCTCCCATGCTCCGGTACTGGATTGTGCTGGTGCCACGGTTACGTGTGCGCTTGCCACGGCTGCGAACAACAGAAGTGTTGCAGCGGCTGGTGCGAATAGTGTCATTATTTTGCGAGATAATCTGTTCATAGTTAGAGTGCCTCTTTCCTTAAGTAATTTTATCATTTTTCACTTTCATCTCTATCCTCATAATTACCGCGGAAAATCACGTTTACGTGAAGCAAGCCCCTGCTCCAGAGCATAACGCGTCAGCTGCGTACGATTTTGGAGTTGAAGCTTTTGAAGGATGTTTTTCAGATGGTTTTTTACGGTATGCTCCGAAATCGACAGGCTTATGGCAATCTCTTTATTCGTCGATCCGGAAGACACACAGCTTAAAATCTCCTTCTCCCTTGCCGTCAATGACTCTCCTTCGTCCGTTACTGAAGGAACGGTAAATTCTTTCAGGATTTGAAAAGCCAGCTCCCGGCTTAGCGGTGCTTCTTCATTCACAATGGCTTGCAAATATTCAATCCAGGTGGAAGGTGCCAGATTCTTCAATAAGTACCCTTGTGCACCTTGCTTCAGCGCTTCGAGGAGGTGGGAAATTTCGTCCGATACCGTAACGATAACGATTTTGACATAGGGATATTCCTGCTTGATCCGGCGAGTAGTCTCCAGCCCGTCCATCTCCGGCATCTGAATGTCGATAAGAATGAGATCAGGCATCCACTGGGCCGTGAACGCGATCGCCTCAGGACCACTCTCCACTACACCAATGACCTCAAAACTATCATCCATGGACAAAATCTCACACATCGCCTCACGCGCATGCGCATGATCATCCACAACCAAAACCCGGTACCGGCTCATAAACTTCCCCCTCCTTTCGTAATTTCCACATTTGTCCCCGTATTGCCGGAGCTCACCTGAAGCTTCCAACCCATTCCTTCGACACGTTCCTTCATGATCTGAAGGCCGTAACTTCCGTTTACCTCAAAAGGGTCTTGCTGAAATCCTTCGCCATTGTCGACAATCGCCACGCTCCAGTTTTTCTCAGTGCCTGCACCCGTGATAGAAACCTTCGCCGCTCTTGTATGCTTACGCACATTAATAATAGCCTCTCGGATACAAGATAGTAGCTCTGCTTTTTCCGAAGGAGAGAGGGCTTCATCCTGTAGACTCCAATCCAAGGAAACTTCAATCATAATCTCGTTAGCCATTTGAGCAAGCTGATCTTTAACCGACTGTTCCAATGAAAAAGAGTGCTGCTCAGACACTGGTACCTTCAGATTAGCGATCGCCTGCCGAACATAACGGTTCACCTCGTGGACGGTCTTTTTGATCTGATCCACATTTTCTTCGCTGACTTCCCCATTCCTGCGGCTTGCTTCCAAACGATCTATTTTGACAGATAAAAGAAATAAAGATTGCGCCATCCCATCATGCAGTTCCTTAGCTAGCCCTTCCCGGGCTTTCATTGCCTCTTTGAGCGCACGTTCCTGCTCCAGCTCCCGCTGATTCCGCTCCATAAGCGAAAACATAGGGACGAGCAATACAAGAGTGAACAAAAATACGAGAACAGGTGTCAAATAATTCCCCAGATCCATCGAAATATAAGGCATTAGAAACTGATGGCGCACGACCTCCCAGATCCCTACCATTAGCGTTGGCAGTAACAGGATCATGTACTTGATTCGGTTATACGTTGCTGTCCCCTCCCGTACATCTTATGATTAACAATATCACCGTCACAATTCTGCTACATGACTCGATCGGGCTATTTAAAGTTCTTATTGTTACAAATTTAAGTATTTTAAAAAATTAATGCTATCCTTCATAATATTATAAGCAATATATAGTGAAAATTTATACTTTCTTATATTGTAGCAAAAAAAAGATACATCCTTCGATGTATCTGCATCCCAGTTATAGTGGTGATGTGTAGCGTCCGTATTGAATGTCCATTTCTTTAAAAACATCTCCCTCTTTTTTCAGGAAAAATGTATTTACGCCTTCCGCTCCCCACCACTCCATACCGAGTAATGGGCCTTCAGCGGTTTCCGCCGCAAAAAGAATAGAGAACATCTCTGGTATGACTTCCCCACCATCATCCACTCTCCAGACGGAAAATTCATCGCCTTGAATGACAGCCGGATAATCCATAAAGGTAAGCCCGACCTTGTCTTCCAGCACGAGACTGAATAACATATCCTGATCCTGCCTAATGAATTGAACGAGATACAGCTGCCGTTCACCAGACAGGTCAGCAAGTTTCCAAATATGCTCTACTTCACGATTTTTTGCAGAAACAATATTCTGCCGCACATTTTCTGCAACATTTAGCGAGGCTTGCTTAACCTCCGTAGGCTTAACAGAGATTAGCGCATTCGTATTAAACTCTGCCTGATCCGTCAGGTAATAGGTCTCATCAGGAGTCGCATTCCCCTCTTCAACCGTATAAAGATACCCTGGCAGATTCACAAAATTGTGAGCCATCTCCCGGCCATTACTGTTCTCCGTACCCTCCTGCCATTTATTCAACTTCACTTTTAGCACTTGCCCATGATCGCCGATCGCCTCATTCAATTGTTGCATTTGCGCATCCAGCCCTTTTTCCTGCCCGGTGACTAAGATGCTCTTGCCAGACTCATCTGCAAAACCAAAATTCGCCTTCAGCTTTCCAGCTTCCAGATAAGTTGCTGGCTGCTGCATGCTTGCCGTTGGTGTTGGCTCTGCACTTGGAGAAGGGGTTGGCTTGTTAGAGCCTGAGCAGCCCGCCAGCAGTAGAACAATAAGAAAACTCACACTGAGCTTATTCATTCCCATTCCTCCAGACGAAACTAAAATATTCCCATACTAAGATACCGTTCCCCTGTGTCAGGTGCAATGCAAAGCACGCGTTTGCCAGCCCCAAGACGACGCGCTTCCTGCAACGCCGCCCATACAGTGGCACCACCGGATGGACCCAGCAGAATTCCTTCTTTTGCAGCCAGCCTTCTTACCGTCTCCAAGGCAGCTTCATCCGCGACCTGAACGATGTCATCGTAGACCTGTGTATTCAAAATTGCGGGCACAAAGCCCGGACTCGTTCCTACCAGCTTATGTGGTCCTGGCTTTCCTCCAGATAATACGGGCGAGCCTTGCGGCTCAACCACAAGAATCCGGATATCAGGTAGATGCTCACGCAAAACCTCACCGGTTCCAGTTATCGTGCCCCCAGTTCCTGATGAAGCAACAAACACATCCAGCTTACCTTCCATTTGCTCCAAGATTTCCAGAGCGGTCGTTGTCCGGTGAATATCAGGGTTGGCTTTGTTCTCGAATTGCTGTGGAATAAAACTGTTCTCCACTTCTTTTCCCAGCTCAATCGCTTTTGCTATAGCTCCCGGCATCCGTTCTGCTGCCGGCGTCAGCACAACATCCGCACCATAAGCCTTTAGAATATTGATTCGTTCCTTGGTCATATTATCAGGCATGACAAGAATCGCTTTATACCCTTTTGCCGCGGCATTCATCGCTAATCCTATCCCTGTATTTCCACTAGTCGGCTCAATGATCGTCCCGCCCGGCTTCAACAAACCTGCTAGCTCGGCTTGCAGGATTAGATTATAAGCTGCCCGGTCTTTTACACTGCCACTTGGATTAAAAAGCTCCAGCTTCACATATAGTTCTGCATCTTGGGGGCTAGTCAGCCGATTTAATCTTACAACCGGTGTATTCCCAATCAGCTCTGTTATATTGTTAACCACTAAGGATGTCATTTTAGAGCCTCCTTCATTTCTGTACCTTCCATTATTGTAACGTGAGCAGCACCTCCTGTCGATTCAGAACCCTTGGTTTCTGCAACCTGAAAACAACCGCCCCCCACGAAAGCGGGAGACGGCTGTTCAGTATTGGCAGCTTTATTTTTACGGATTAACGTTAATCGTAAAAGTAGACGTATTATTTTTAATATTCGTTACCGTGTTGGTAATTTTCAGATTGTTAAAGGTGGCTGACCCTCTGGCAGGACCTTGCCCAGCCTCAGCCGCTTCATTTACCCAGATGCCCACTCCGGATTTGCTGTCAAAAGCATCTCCACTCTTTTGCGCACCGGAAATTGTGACATTCGTGAAGATGGTATCTGTCACTGGGAACTGCGGCGCGGAGCCGACATAGTTGGTCTGGAACATGATACCATGATAGGTTGGATCAATGATATCCACATCACTGACACGAATGCCTTGGAATACCTTAGAGGCTGAGAATACCCAGATTGCCGGGAAGGTCTGTGCCCCCCAGAAATGTCCACCTGCACGAACAATGGAAATATTCTCAAAATTCGTTGTCGGTGAAGCGCCAAAGCCGTTCATTGGATACCCGAAGTCAAGTGAGCTGATCGTAATTCCAGAATAGCAAAGCGTGTCGGCAATATAAATGTTGCGGAAGGTATTGGCATATCCGCCATAGACGGCTACACCTGCTGCCCGCCAGGTTAAGATTGAAGTGAGATTCTCATAAATATTATCCTTCATATCTGCACCACCGGAATCAATAGCCGAAAACAATGCAAAGCTATCATCCCCTGTAGCCCGTGCCTCAATATTGGATACGAGATTATTCGTGCTGCCATTCGTCATATTGATGCCGTCAGCGAAGGTGTTGCGGATACGGGAGTTTTTGATCACCATGTAATCCGTATTAGCTCCCCAGTACATACACACCTGATGTTCGGTCCAGATGTTATCGATCGTAATATTTGCCACATTGGAGAAATCAAATACTTTACCCGGACCATCAATACGTGATGTGTAGTTCCCAAAGTAAGCAAAATTCGCAAAAGTAGAGCCATTAGCAGTATCGCTTGCCCGGAAACCGATATCCGTATTCTCCTGATTCGTTGGAGCGTAGAATCTCGTATACCATGGGCCTGCACCAATGATCTTCACTGCTTTTCCATAGACCTGAAATTTACTGGAGGTCTGATAGTTACCTGCTGGCAAATACACACCTACGAGATTTCCGGTCGTATCCATGCGTACTTTATCTAGCGCATTTTGCACATCCTGATGTGTAAAGCCGGCTGGGACCGTATATTTGGCCGGATCTGGATTGGCAATTGGTGAAACCTGCTCCAGACTGATGAAATCAATGGCATACTGCGAGGTATTTGCCACATCCTTTTGCAGTCGAATCGTACTACCTTTCGGAATCGTGCTGTCGAACATAATGTTGGCTTCATCATAAATATGCCGCGGAGAGCCCGCGCTTGGTGAATTGCCGGGACTTATCTCTGAACCGTACAGCCATGCATATTTAGAGGTCAGATTAATCGCCTTGGTATAAACTCCGTTCACATAGATGTTCAGTGTAGCATTCGTACCGTCTCCACTCGCCGAATCTGGAATCGAGAAGCGGGTGACCAGTGTATTAGTGTCAGCCTTAGTAGTGAATTCTACATAACTGCCTGTAGTATTCAGTGTAACTGCTCTTCTGCCTGAAGCCTCACCCGCAAGATCTCCAATGGTCCGATTAGCAGTAAGCTTCACAGCCCCGCCACCAATCACGCCCTCCTCAGCCTCATACATGTCGTAAGGCATATTGGCTCCACGACCTACAAAAAGAGACTGTGTTTGAATATTGTTGGCTTGTTTAACTGGCAGCTCATTAGTGTCTACGGCAATTTCGGTCTTCACAGTATATTTGCCATTAGCTGCTGTCCAAGTGCCAAGGCTAACAGGAGGCGCTGTTACTCCACTGCCAATCACGCCGTTATAGGTTCCAGTTAAGGTTTGGAGTACAGCATTCGTAGTAGCATCCAGAACCTTCAGGGTTATGTTATGCGCACCCCCTGCGGATGCTGCCGTCCCTTGATTCTTGATTGCCACCGAGAAGCTGACCACATTGCCGCCTGCTGGATTGCTTGGTGTCCAGCTAACTGGGGAAGCTACTAGATCAGAACTGGATACGGGAGCAATAATAAGAGAATTTGGACTAGTGAAGCTGTTATTGCCTTCGTTCAATTCAATAACCGTATTATTCTCGTCAACCTTTGCAGTTAAAGTATAGGTAGCTGCATCCTTTACGCCCATATTTAAAGTGACGTTCGTAGATGCGCCAGCCGCTAATGCCCCCACTGGGCTAGTACCTACAAGTGTGCTGCCCAAGTAGAAATTTACATTAGTCGCTGTGGAAGCTAATGTTCCAATATTTTTTACCGTTGCATTTAAAGTAATGGCATTGGTCTCTACTGGAGCTGAAGGTGACCATGTAAGACCGGTTATCGCCAAATCCGGATTAGCAGCTGGTGCACCCATCACTTGGAATTCAGCGATTTGTCCAGCGGTTGAACCAGTATTGGTGGTAATCTTCAACTGTACTTCACTAGCCGTGGCCGTTACCGGAATAGTGACCGTATTGCCGGTTGCCGGATTAAAAGTATACACGGTTGCTGGCACAAGACTAGTAAAGGCTGTTGTATTCTGATTATGCCCAAGCACTTGAATAGTCTGAGTACGTGTGGACCAGGCTGATGATGGATTCAGTTTGAGGACAATGGATGTAATATCGGCATTACTACCCAGGTTTACAGATAATGTATTGGGATAACTTCCTCCTGCTCCTTCCCAGTAAGTAGTTACATCACCGTCATTCGCATTTGCAGGAACAAAGGTAAAGACGGAAGAGGAAGCGTTGATGCTTTTGTTCAAAGCCAGATTGGAACCCGCCCCAGGCGTTGGTGTAACTGTTGGTGTCTGGGTCGGTGTTACCGTTGGAGTTGGTGTAGGTGTTACTGTCGGTGTTGGCGTAGGAGTTACCGTCGGTGTCGGTGTTGGTGTTACCGTTGGAGTTGAGGTAGGTGTTGCCGTTGGTGTTGGAGTTGCCGTTGGTGTTGGAGTTGCCGTCGGAGTTGGTGTTGTAGCAGAAGCTGGAGTGACGTTCAAATTATCTAGATTCACATTTCCAGTGTCTCCTGTATCGTACTTATAAGTAATCGTGTTAGTGCCAGCATTCAGAGCCAGCGTCTCAATCTTTGTTGACCACGTATTCCAATTGGCCAGATTCGCAAGTGAGGTTTGCTTAATTTTAGTTCCATTCACATAAACACTAATGGTTTTTGTACTGCCTGATGCATTTGAAAATCTTAATGTAGCATCATAGTTACCAGCAGAAGCCATATTAACGCTAAATGCAGTTGCAGCACCTTGATTTAGGTAACCATCAACAAATCCTGTACCTGTATAACCTGTATGATCCGTGTTAACCTTGGCACCACCGGATAATGCGGCATTCTCCGCTTCATATCCTGAGGATGGAGTTGTAGTTGTATTACCATGAACCTCAAATTCCGCTAACTGTGCTGCTGGCCAGACCGTATTGGATGTGAAATTCAGTTTAACATATCTGACATTCGCAGCTGTAAAGCTGATGGTCACTGTATTGGAATCACTCGTTGGATTAAATGTATAATTGGCGGAATCTACTAAGTTATTGTAAGCTGCATCATCTGTACTCCCTTGCACCGCTAACGTTTGAGTTCTTGTTTCCCAATTCGTAGGCAGCTTTAACACAACCTGATTCACGCTGCTTGCTGCCCCTAAATCCACTTTAATCCATTGCGGAAAAACACCGCTTGCGCTCTCCCAATACGTTCCTTGGCTGCCGTCATTAGCATTGGCTGCTACGTATACATCACCGAACGAGCTTGAAGTAATAGTCTTCCCTTGGGCTAAATTCCCCGCAGCTAAACTCACCGAGGGATATAATCCTAACTGACCTACAAATAATATAACAATCAAACAATAAAGTACTGCCGTCTTCCCGGTAAATCTTTTAGAAGCTGCTATCATTGAATAACCACCTTCCAAAATTTTGTGGAGCTATACAGCAGAAAGGATGCGCTTTCAAAACAGTAGTTTTATAGACATTCGCCTCCTACATTTGAAATGATGGATTACGGATACAAGCTAACTAATAACGCTAATAATATAAGTTATAGGTAGATGGCCGTCGATGGCAATTTCTATGCTTTGTATGTGGGATATTACGTTCAACAAAAAAGCCCCAGAGAGGACAAGGGGACTATATTGCCCCTTAACTCTCCGAAGCTTCGTGTTATACATTAAATCTAGCTACCAACCCTTGCAGTCCATGCGCCATTGTACTTAATTCACTTGCAGAGGATGCAATTTGTTCAACCGAAGCCATTTGCTCTTGTGAGGCTGCTGACACATGCTGAGTACTCGCAGCGGTTGTTTCCGAGATTTGCGTAACGTTACGAATTGACTCTACAATCTCATCCGCAGCCGCCGTAATCTCCTCCACGGCTCCAGATACTTCCTGAACCTGTTCGGCGAGTGAATCTATAGATAATCGAATCTCACCGAAGGATCGTCCCGCTTCCTCAATAATCTCCGTACCTCCCTTTACTTCACGCATGCTGCTCATCATCACCTTCATCGCGTCATCTGCTTCACTTTGGATCCCAGTCGCCATTTCTGCAATTTGATTGGCGGATTCCGCGGACTGCTCTGCCAGCTTGCGGACCTGATCGGCAACCACAGCGAAACCTCTACCTTGCTCACCAGCACGAGCTGCCTCAATCGTCGCATTTAGGGCCAGCATATTCGTCTGCGAAGCGATTCCTTTTATGACTCCTACAATACTGCCAATCTCCTGAGATCGATTCACAAAACCTTGGACCTGCTGTGATAAAGATTGTATGGAGTGATTAATCGATTCCATTTGCTGCCCTGCGGCCTGAAGGGATTCATCTCCTGTAATGGCAAATGCCGCAGAGCGATGGGAGGCTTCCGAGATGTCCTGGACACTGGCAGCAATTTGGCCGATTCCTAGTGATATTTCTGAGATTGTAATCGTATTGGTCTGCAAATCATTCATCTGTTTGGCTGTTCCGGTAGCGATTTCACCCATAAAATCCGATATTCGTTCTGTGGCGCCTGCCGTCACTCCACTATCTGACCTAAGCTTTGTAGAGGAATTCGCGAGACTATTTGCCGATAACTTCACCTGTTCAATCATCGTGCCCAGATTATCTGTCATTTTATTAAAGTTAAACGCCAGTTCACCAATCTCATCTTTAGAACGAACACTTAATTTGCGCGTAAGATCGGCATCCCCATCTGCAATTTCCTTCAACTGCGTGTTCACATCACGAAGCGGTTTAATAATCCGTCCAGAAATTAGCAGCGCAAGGATCACCGCGAGCACTACCGACAATCCGGTCACACCAAAGCTAGTAATCAAAGCGTTATTACGATGCGAATTTGCCAGGCTTTGTCCATTCTCTATTTCCTCCATGAGCATGTTCTGAAACACAATCTGAGATTCTATCATAGCGTCTAATGATAGGTCCGTGAATTTCTTTTGCGCTTCCGGGAAGTTGCCTTCCTTAGCTAAAGCAAAAGCTTCCTTCAGAACGATCAAATAATCATTCCATTTGCTCTTCAGCTCAGTTACACCCTTTAACTCAGCTTCAATTAATCGGGCACTCTCCAGCTCTGTAATAGCATTTTCAATCAATGGGAGCATTTCTTCATACTGCGCCAGATAGGAATTCCGCTCATCATCTGTGTTGCTCATCACATAACGAGCACCCAGCTCATCTGCGGTACGAATCTTATCCGTTAAGCCTTGAACAAGTGACAGCTTGTCCCAGTTACGATTAACCTGATCTGTCAATTGGGTAACCTTCCCCTGAAACAATGTGTTTCCGGCTATCGCCACTAGAAAGACTATAATCACAGCAGTAAATCCTAAGACTATTTTCCCACGGATACTTTTCACCATCGTTTTTCCTCATCTCTATATGTATGTAGGTCTATTTGGTACTTTTATCCTACTAGCTCTCCCTTAAGCCTCTCTGAATTTGAACTGAATGTTTGCTTAAAAAAACAAAAAGACCCCTATTTCCGGCCGAGGGCAGGAACTAATGGTCTTTTGAGATCTTTTTATTCGTATAAATTTCCGTTAGCCAGCTCTGCCAGCTTCGATTCATCCAGTACACTTAAGCGTCCACGATTTCGTGTAATGATTCCTTCATCAATAAAACGACGTACGATTCGATTAAGATGCCGATAGCTTGTGCCAAGCAATTCTGCTGTTTCAATAAGACTTGAGGTCCGAATCTCCTCCACTCGCCGGTCACCGTTTTTATCTGCGAACAAAGACATTAAATAACTGGCAAATCGATTCTCCACAGGATACAACAGGTTAAGTGCGGAGGCTTGACCGAGCGTATGCAATTTGTGACTAAGTTCTCCGACGAGAAAACGTAACAACGCTGTATTTTCCTCAAGCTCTCTCAGGAGTAGTCTTCTACCTGCAAAAAGAATCAAGCTCTCACCCACAGACTCCACTTGATTCTTAACAGGGAACCGGTGAAGCAGCTCTACATCCCCAATAACAGATATCGGATTTGTAAACCGCACCAGCATAGATTTGCCATTTGGCAGCAAGGTCTGAATTTTGAGCTTGCCCTCAACCAATATGAACATTCCATCCAATTGATCGCCAACCAAACACAGCTTTTCTTCATCCGCGTAACGTCTCAACTCCATTTTATGCGTTACCAGCGGGCTAAATATTCCGTCCAGACCGTTCTTCACTGCCAAGGCACGGACAGCCTCACGGTCATTTATCGTCTGCATGTAGTGCCCCCTCTATTGTTTGCTCCAGTGTAATTTAGAATACCCCACAAAAAAAGGACATATGTCCTTTTTAATGAGGTTTTCCTATGACACTTTACATTACAACAGAATCCACACAATAACGAATCATATCTACCTTCTGATCCTGCAGCCAAAATTCAATACTCCGATGGTTGATTTTATCCACGTATCCGATAATCTCAGCCCCTTGCTCCCCTCTTTTATAATAAGAAGTGCCATAAGCCTTGATCACTTCGTCCGCTGAAGCTCCAACATGAATATCTCTTGCCGTACTCATCGTATGATCGGAATAGACGCTGATTAGAATTATTTTATCATCACCACGTGCTGTGGCTATTGTTGTCTCGTGGCCCAGATCATAATACTGATACCGCTCTATATCATTATTTGGCTTAGGTTCCCTAGCAATTGAATCAAGGCTTTGAAGCAGCTGAATGCCGCCCAGACTTTCCTGTTCAAGATTGGTGCTGGAAACACGCGAGTAATGATTTTGTTTGGGCGCATTGTATAAATAGATATGATAGATCCCGTAACTTAAACCTACCGTAATAAAAATGATGATAAATGACCAGCCTCTTTTAAATGGCTTCTTCCTCACTGACCTCACACCTTCTTCTTACCTTTACTGTGCAAAATATTCAGCCAGCTCACGCTGCGCCAGATATTGCGGGAAATTGAACGACTGCCAGGCCCGCTCACGCTTATTGAGTTCTCTCCATTCATTTTTTAAAAAATCATCCAGCATCCCATCTTCCTGTTCACTAAACCTTATCAGAGAAGGGATGACCTCCGGAGATAAACGGACCAAATAATTGGCGTCCAATTTACCACTTGCCGCATAACGATCCATATTTTTATTAGCGATAATAACATCCATCCCGATATAGTTCATGACGACGTAGGAGATCAAGCCCAGCACAATATAACATTTCGCCAATGGCACACGTTGAACAGCTATCCGTAAGGCTGCAACCACCAACAATAAGCCCATAAATATCATAAATGCATGCACTAAAAACCGAGTCGTGGTATAGCCGTACACCTCTTCATATAGAGTCAGACGGGTATAGGCGGAATATAGCATCACTGTCGAGCAACCAACCAGAATGTAGAGCAGGACATTAATAAATTTTTGCAGCCCTCCACTTCTTTTTCCTTCCGATACCAAAGCCAGCAGCAAAATCACGAAATTAATCGCAGCCACCATAATCAGCTCAAAAAATCCACTACGTGCGTAATCAGCATATGAGCTGCCCTCTGGTAAAATCCCTTCCCATGCTCCAAACAAGTAAGAAAACTGTACGAAAACAAACAATACATATACCGTGTTAATGACTATAAGAATCGTCGTCATAATTATCGGATCCATTTTAAAGCTTACAGGCGCCAGTACTGGACCATATTCCTTAGGCTGCATATTCCAGTCATAGATTTTCGAATCCACATACCCCCACACTAAGCCGAAAAAGCCCATGCCCAGCAGGATAATCCACAGCACCCGCACAAAACCTTCCCCAAATGAAATCCGATCCAGCACATTCGGCAGCTCCAGCAGTACATGATGAAATACTCCGTCCGCTGAGGACAGCAAAGTAACCACAACCAGCAATATTGGAAAAGAGATCGCAAGTCCTATCAGCACTTTCCCCATGACCTGCTTACGCTCGTCCTTCATTTTACTGCCGCCAGTCCTTTTAATGATCGTAAACACAGTGCTCCAATGGCGGAAATTCTGTGGAAGCACATGCTCCAGCGTGTTCCCCACTAATCCAAGCCGGCTCCAAGCCGGCCGTTTATCACTAAGCAAATAAGTCATATGTAATAAAATCAACACCGGGATCACCAGCAGGTTCAGCCCAAAGAAGAAAAAATTATGAAAGAATAAATAGGTTAATGAAAGTAGAAAAATCGCTCCAAACCAGAAGTAACTGAATTTGTTGAGCTTGCGGATTTTAGCCTTGGCATAATAAAGCATGAACGCATAGAACAGACACACAAAGATTGGATACGATAGGCCCGCCAGCTTTCCATAAAATAAATACTGATGAACTATTGCCAGTAAGAACGCAGCAAGCAAAGCAGCAAGCGATCGATTAAGCCTAAGTCCCGTTCCCGTTTCCATTTCCTCGGTCATGGTAATTACCCCCATTTTCTTACTTTCTCATCCTTATTTTACGTGATAAAATAAGAAAAAAAAGAGAAAGAATTTATTTATAATTTCCTATTTTCCGAAAGGAACCAAAACAATGAAGCTGCATAGCCAATTTTTAAAGCTGCAATCTCATTTTGGGGGAGCCACAGAAATCTCAGTGACGATGGATGAGTTGGCATTGATTTTCGGCTGTACACACCGCAATGCCATGCATATTGTGAATAAAATGATGTTGCAGGAATGGATCAAATGGACGCCTAAGCGTGGGCGGGGAAGCCGCTCTTTGCTGCAATTTCTTGTTCCCTCCGAAGAAATTGCCCTTCAATCCATGATGCAGGCGATTAGCCGCAAAGATGTCCACCACGCTATAGAAGGCATCAAAACCCATGCCAGCTCCACCTCACTGCAGGATACACTACAGGGTTGGCTGCTGACCTATTTTGGGCATCATTCTGAAATTCGTAGTGACAAACAAATTGATACTCTCCGCCTGCCCATTACCCAGCAGCTACATACCTTCGATCCGTTATATATGAATTTGCTGGCAGAGTCATTTGTTTCCAGCCATGTTTTCGACGGGTTAGTGAAAAGAAGCGGTGAACGGGACAAAATTGTTCCCTGTCTGGCTCACGCCTGGGAAGTCGATGAGAGCCGGACGCTCTGGACTTTTTTTCTGCGCAAAGAGGTGTTATTCCATCATGGAAAAGTGCTTACAGCCAAGGATGTAGTCTATTCCCTGGGACGGTTGATGCGAACCTCTAAACGGACACTCTATAGCTATATTTTCAAAGAAATCCAGCGGGTCACCGCATTAAATCCATCTACCGTTCAAATTACGCTTAAGCAGCCTAATGAACTATTTCTGCCATTTTTGTGCACGAGCAGAGCCGCAATTGTACCGCGTGATTTAGAAGGAATAGATGAGCAGAGCTTTGGCCGTAGACCCGTGGGGACTGGCCCCTTTAAGGTTGTGGACATGACCGAGGACACTTGTGTGCTGGAGGTTTTTCCTTATTATTTTCAAGGACGGGCTCATTTAGATCGGGTTGAAATCCTTTATGTCCCGTGGGATACCGAAACGTCATCCTCTGATACGGGTTCTGCTTTTCACGTGATTCAGAATCCCTCATCCGCCAGTTCTTCGACCTGGAGCCGAATTCATTCGGAGTCTTCCATCCGGAAATTCGTCACCTGCAATACGCAAAAAAAGGGACCGCTAAGCGATCCCCTGCTTCGGGCAAAAATAGTCTCCTGTTTAAAAGACGATTCAGCGTCCATCGAGCAAGAAGCGATAAAAGATCAAGAAATCACGTTGCAAATCTCTACGATTCCACAATATGCTGGCGATGCTGATTTTATTGCCACTAGACTAGAGCAACAAGGTTATAAATGCAATGTCATTTCCGTGTCTCCAGAGGAATTTAAAGGTCCGATTCGGCTGGAATCTGACCTGATTGTTTTCTCATTATTCCGTGACGAGGATGAACAACTTCGTTTATTTGATCTATACCTTACGCTCTCCCAGCATATTGAACCGTATACCCGGGCGGATATAGAAGGCTGGCTGTATACCATCGCGCGCGAACCTAATCCGGTGGCCCGAGCGGAAAGTTTCAGTATCATCGAGAACCGTCTGATTAAAGAGCACCACCTACATATTTTGTATGAAAAGCCCACTCAGACAGCTTATCTCCCCTCTGTCCGCGGGGTTAGCTTCAATAGCCAGGGTTGGGTCGATCTTCGTCATGTCTGGTTTCCGCCACTGCTCTCTAGCAGCAGCACGAGTTGATCTGCTTGAATTAAAAAATGCGGAAATCCAGAGCTTGCCCCGGATTTCCGCATACGCGATAAAGCTAATTATTAAGCTGCTGTTTTAGTCGTAGCTGTAACTGTAGAAGTCCCCGCATCCCACTTCACATCCATATTCAATCCCTCGGAAATAAATCTAACCGGAACTAATGTCCGATTTCCGATAATTTGCGGAGGAACGTCGAGTGTGAGCGCTTTTCCATTGATGTAAGCAGTCTTGCTGCCAATGGCCATTACGATCGTTGTATTGTCTTTTACTGCAGTGATTTTCTTAGTCGTTTGATCCATGGTTACTGTAGCACCCAGAGCATTAAAGATTGCATTCACTGGCACAAGCACCCGACCATCCTTATTCACAGGAAGCTGATCTGCAAAGCTGACCGCTGTTCCGTTTAAAAGTACGGATATTCCGTTAGTGCCCGTCGTGTTCGGATTAGTTGTTGATGGTGTTGTAGTTACAGAGGGTAGAGGTGTGACGTTAAGTCCTAGCTGGCCTTGCAGATTAGCAAGTCTGTTCAGCGCAAAGGTCATAATCGAACCTGCAGCCATTGTGCCCATACCTTGTCCCCCGCCTCCAGCGTTACCTGTTGGAGGTGTAGGATTACCATCAGTCGCAGTCCCTGTATTATCAGGACGTGCTGGCGGTGTCGTTCCATCCGGAGGTGTCATGCCCTCCATCCCTTCAGGAGGTGTCATGCCTTCCATCCCAGCTGGTGGAGTCATTCCTCCACTACCACCCGTCTCACCTGTTGCTGAATAAGTAACATTACTTTCAAATTGTTCCATGGTATAAAATTTGGTTGGGTCTGCTTGAACGTAAGGTTTAATCAAGGTAGCCAATTCAGTGATTCTGCTCTGAATTCCTTCCAAATAATCTACCAGCTCAGATACATATTTCAAGTATTTAGTCTTATATTCAGGCACTTCCAACAGATTAGCAATCATTGGGACCTGATCTAAACTTATCCCAAGTGTAGGATTATCAATCGATGCAGTTACTGCGTTGGTATTGGCTGCAATGGTTGTTGCCGATGTAGATGTTGTGCCCGCAGCAGCTGTTGTACCTGCTCTGCCGCCTCCGCCACCAGAATACCCGTTAAAGGACATGTTCATATCCCATGGAAGTACACTAAATTTACCGGATGCATCCCCGTACAACATATAATTATGACCTTTATCCCCGTTATAGCTGTCATAGTTACCCAATACAGCATTAGCGGCGATATACTTCAGGGCCGAATCCACATCTAGCACACTTTCAATAGAACCCTTCTCACCGGCAGGCATCTCATTCAGTACCTTGATGAAGTTCTTTAACGAAGCTTTATCATCTTCTTTACCTGTATCATAAGTTATCGTTTCGTAGTCACTGTCTTCTTTGTACTGCAGATAACTTTTTTCTTCTGTATCATACAGAACACCTTCGTCATAAGTTTCTCCATAGGTACGTTCTAGATAGCTGTCATCTATCGCTTCCACACCTACATAAAACCCATATAATTCTCCGTTGATATACAGGTTGGTGAACACAGTCAAAGGTGCATCCACACCAACAGAACGGAGCGCTTCGTAATGTAAATATTCACGAATATACGAAGGGTCCGAAAAATTGTTGTTCAGTACCATTTTATCAAGACCAAGTAACGTTTGCTTCTTATCATATTTATCAAATTTCAGCCGGAAGCTGTATCTGTCCGAGTCTGTCATACTGGCTACCGATTTTAACGTCAGATTCCCTTTAGTAGAAAATCCAACATTTTCAACAACATTCCCGTCAACTTCAACCTTAACTTTTTTGTATTCTTTTTCGAGGGGACTTGCTAATATACTTTTCCAATCCGCATCATCAATCGTTACTTTAACATCAATGATTCTGTCACCCGCGAACAGGGATTCATACGCTTTCGTTACACCTGCATCCGCCGCACTAACTACGGGCGTGTTTCCAGCAACTCCAAACGCTGTTGAGACGATAGCAAGACTTAGTGTAACTGCCATAAACTTTCTCAGCAAATTTTTCTTCTTCACCATGTGTAATCCTCCTTGAAGTACAGATTTATGTTTTCGCAGTTCAAGGAGATTGTAAAATATGAATCTGAGTATACGCTGAATAGCTTGTCTACGCTTTGCCAGGCAGGCTGTTTATCAGCCCTTTGCCAATCAGTTTAGCTGAAACCGGCGGTTTTCCGATCTCTCTGGCCCAGACAGATAATTGCCCGACATGATGAATCTCATGAGCAATCACATGGCGCATTACCTCACCCCAGGCATCGGTCACGATCCTGCCATCCGGAAGGTGATCCTCAAAAATCCTCTGCTCCAGCCCCTCATGCCAAGCCGTTACAAAGGGTTCCACCTCTGTGTGGAATTTTGCATCCAATTCTCGTACATGCTGCAAAGTCTTGTACTGCTCAAAATCCTCTTGGAAATCCGGTTTTCCTTGCAATACTTGAATCCAGCTCCACTCCACATCCACAATGTGAAAAAGCGTCTTGAGTATACTGCCTACACCACCTATACGTATTGCAAGCAGCTCCTCCTCAGAAATATTTGCACACCACTCATACCATTGTTCGCGGACCATCCAGTTATATTGAAAAAATGTCTGCAAATAAAAACCTCCTAGAAAGTTGTTGTACTTTTTAATGGGAACTTAAATGTTTTCGGTATCCTTCTACCTTTTCATCTCTATAACCTAACGATTCATAGAACACATGCGCTTCCTTCCGCTGCTCACCGGAGACTAAAATAATATAATAGCAGTCTCTTTCCCGGGCCGCTTGTTCAATGGCGTTCATAAGTTTTTTGCCGACGCCTTGACGGCGTGCCCGCGCTGAAACGACCACATTCTCAATCACCATAAACGGTTTGCAGTCCCCCACTAAGTCCTGACACACGATGCCCATCAAAGACCCTAGTAACTCCCCCTCTACAAAAGCACCCAATAGAATGTACCGGTTATCCGCCTTAACCACTTTAAACACTTCTTCAAGCTTATTAAGGTCAGACGGTTTATTCATCAGCTCTTGATATAAATTCCCCAGTTCAGGAAGAGATTCCATTTCTATTTCTTTAATATCAACCATGATTGTTCATCCTGCTTTCTTTTAAATTAACAGCCCTGCTCATACACATACAGTCCACCATTCCGTGGATGAGATATACGCTTTCAATTATAACCTCTTTGGACCAACTGCTGTGCCAACATCTTCATAAAAGAAGAATGCCCATAATACCAAGCCATCCGCCCCAGCACTAGCCACATAAAATGGATGCAGCTTAATCTTCTTCATAGCCCCATTATTTACGAACTATCAACTCGAATTCATCCATCTGTCCATCCCACTCTACGCACCAATCCCAGAATGTACGGACTTTAACTCGCCGTTGACTCCCTCAACATTATTGCTGAATTCTTCTGTAGCCTGTTGAATATATTCCGCCGACCAAAAGTTCCTCCTATACCATTTGTAAATATCTCAGCACGATCTCAACACGATCTCCAACCGATAAATCTTCCTCTATTCGTAAAATAGGACATTCCAGTGCGGACATCCATTCCTCATGCAGCACTTTGCTCCTGACTTCAACTCCAGCTACATCATATAATGCCGCCCACTCCATAAAGCTCTGATACGCTTCATATTTACTTCCTCCAGGCAAAATATGATCACCATATCTCTCGTACTCTCTGGCTCTTAATCTATCTAAACGAATTTCCGGTGGAAGTCCTAGAAAAATAACCAAATCGAATAATGGTCGAAGGCCGTCTCCCCAGCCACATACCGCACCGCTCAGAATCCAAGGTTCCTTATGAGTCAAATCTCTTGTAAGTCTTGCTAATCGCTCATTGACCTCACGTTGCTTAGTGAATTTATGCTCCCAAAAATAGTCGTCACTGTCTAACTGGACATGTGGCAACACTTTAGCTAATTCGTAACCTAATGTACTCGTTCCTACGCCTGAGGCTCCCATAATATGAATTTTTCTCATACATTCCCTCACCTTTAAGTGGATTTAAAGTTGCAATTCGGGCAATTTCCCTCCAAATATAAAAACAAATAGACTGCTCTCTAAGTAAGCAAAGCAGTCCATTTATCGTATAGCTCTTATTCCGTTATAGCTGCTACGTCTTTAGGAATCCGGCGTGCTGCATCCGTGGATATAGCCGCTTGGATTACTGCCAGGCGGACCTGTTCAACTACTTTTTCGTTAAAAATACTTGGGATGATATATTGCTCATTGAGTTCATCGGGATGAACGACCGATGCAATGGCTTTTGCCGCAGCCAGCTTCATTTCCAGATTCACAGTTCTAGCCCGGCAATCAAGTGCGCCACGGAAAATACCCGGAAAACATAACACATTGTTGATCTGGTTCGGATAATCACTTCTGCCTGTCGCTAGAACGCGAACAAAAGGTTCTGCCAAATCCGGTTCAATCTCCGGTGTAGGATTAGCCATCGCAAAAACGATGTTATCACTGGCCATGCTTTTAAGATGCTCCACGGTCAGAATCCCCCCACGGGACACCCCAATAAAGACATCTGCCCCTCGTATAACCTCCGTTATTCCACCCTCAATTCCCTCAGGATTGGTTGCGGCAGCAAGCTTCTGCCATTCCGGATTATCATACTGGAGATCTTTTCTGAGAACGCCTTCACGATCAACCGCATAAATATAACGCGCGCCCGCTGCCAGCAGCAGATTACATATGGACACCCCAGCCGCCCCTATACCCACAACAACAATCCGCGCATTTTCAATAGATTTATTAACAACTTTAAGCGCATTCAAAAGTCCTGCAAAAGCCACCACGGAAGTTCCGTGCTGATCATCATGGAATACCGGAATGTCCAGCTCTTCCGCAAGCCGCCGTTCGATTTCAAAGCAGCGTGGTGAACTTATATCCTCTAAGTTTATCCCTCCAAAGCCAGGAGAAACTGCTTTTACGATATTGATAATTTCTTCCGGATCTTTGGTATTTAAGCATAGCGGAAAAGCATCAATGTTCGCCAATTGCTTAAACAGCATCGCCTTACCTTCCATGACAGGCATAGCTGCTTCCGGGCCGATATCCCCTAGTCCAAGCACAGCAGTGCCGTCCGAAACGACTGCAACTGTATTTCTTTTCATCGTCAGAGAATAAGCTTTTCTGGGATCTTCGGCAATCGCCGTACACACTCGGGCTACCCCCGGCGTATACACTAAGGATAAATCCTCCCGATTTTTAATCGGCATTTTAGGTGTGATTTCGATTTTTCCGCCAAGATGAGCCAGAAACGTCCGATCCGACACGTTGATTATTTTAATTCCCGGCATCTTCGATAATATTGAGATAATTTCTCCATTAGCTGCGTCTTGCACATTCACTGTTATATCTCGGGTAGTGACATCCTTCCCTGCACGTATCACGTCAATAGCAACAATATCTCCGCCAGCTGCGGCAATTCCTGAAGCAACATCGCCAAAAGATGCAACCGATTTCCGAATTTCGAGCCTGATAATCATTGTAGTCGCAATCGACATGAATTAGCCTCTCTTTCTTCAATCCTATTATTTAAAAAATACTATACTTTCCCATTTAAACATATCTTCCGCCTATTAACTAGATCAACGAAAAATTTTTCTTCATACAGTATTCCCATCCGCACCCGGTCCAAATACATCAGGTATGGCAGCTACGGACACAGAGCCATTTTTCCCGTGAAAATTAATTTCATCATAATCTTAAGTGTATGTAAGCATAAACAAACCGTAAGCTCTTCTACTCTTCATTACCTTCACTGCATGCTGTAGAGCATCCCGCCGATTCTTTTCTCCGCTGGCACTTTCAGTTGCTCTCCCTCACTAAGGTCTGTACTGCTCTTCTAGCAAAACAGCCTTACCTTCTACAAATGTCAGATGGAATAATCTATCCACAAGCTCTTCGCTAATAAAATTCGTATAGTCAACTTGCTGAGGTCTCGCCCCATTTAGTTCAGCTATAGTTACATCAGTCTCAAGCTTAAGTCGTTCGATTTCATCGCTTGCATTTCGGATATAGAATCCATTAGGCAATGATTCGGGTTCTTGTATACCATCTTCTTTAGCCGCAATTTCTGCCGCCTCTCCACCGAACCATTCCACCTCATCCAGATCCAGATAAACCGAGTTCCCTTCTGTGATTACTCCCTTTATAAAAGCTAATTTTTTCTCCACTTGAGGTAAGTTATAAATAATTTTTTTCAGTTCCTCCACGCTTTCACCCTGCACTCCACTCTCAGAGTTAGATTGGATTGAAATCTCGCCTATAGTTTGAACAAGCTCCTTGGTAGTTTGGTTAGTCTCTTTTGGTGGCTTGTTATAAAAAGAATATCCATTAAAGCCAAGTGAGACTAATGTGATACCCGCTAAGACTGTACCCATTAAATTTTTCCATTTCATAAGCTTCACCCTCTATCACAAGATTTAACGGAACCTTAATAAACAATTGCGCTATATCATAGACAATCACAAGTTGACCGGGCAGAATAAATATTATATACATGTCTTACCTATAACGTAGTTGAAGGAGCTCACACTTATGACAGAATCATTTCAGGCGTTAGTTGTCGACAAAACAGAATCATCCTTCTCCGTAGCTGTTAAGCCGGTTACCCTAGAGGATCTGCCAGCTGGAGAGGTTGTAATTAAGGTTGCTTACTCCAGTGTAAACTATAAAGACGGTTTAGCCAGTATTCCAAACGGTAAAATTCTAAGAACATATCCCTTTATTCCAGGGATAGATTTATCCGGTGTTGTGGTATCTTCCACAGATGAGCGGTTTCATAAAGGGCAGCAAGTCATTGCGACAGGATATGGTGTTGGCGTATCACACTTTGGCGGCTTTAGCGAATACGCTCGGATTCCCGCAGGTTGGATCACTCCCCTTCCCGAAGGCCTGACGCTTAAAGAAGCTATGATCTACGGTACTGCAGGACTGACAGCTGCCTTGTCCATACTAGCCCTGGAAGATCATGACGTTTCCCCGGACAAAGGCAAAGTACTTGTAACAGGCGCTACCGGCGGTGTAGGTGGATCTGCTATTGCCATGCTTGGCGCAAAAGGGTATAGCGTAGTGGCAAGCACAGGTAACGCCAAAGCTACCGATTACCTTAGAGGTATAGGAGCCGAAGACGTGATCTCACGTGAAGAGGTCATTGGCGGCGCCAGCAAACCCTTGGACAAACAATTATGGCAAGGCGCAGTAGATTCGGTGGGTGGTGACACCCTTGCCGCAGTTTTGAGTAAAATCACCTACAGAGGTTCTGTAGCTGCAAGTGGCTTAACCGGAGGCACTTCAGTTCCAACTACAGTACTTCCGTTTATTCTTCGGGGTGTTAACCTTCTCGGCATAGATTCCGTTGAATGTCCTGCCGACCTTCGCCAGAAGGCTTGGAAACGGATGGCGAGCGATCTGAAGCCAAGTCAACTGGAGAACCTCGTGGATCGTGAAGTCACGTTAAACGAGCTACCGCAAGCATTGGAAGATATTCTGCAAGGAAACCTTAGAGGAAGAGTACTTGTCCGTTTATCCTAGGTTTAACAACGAAACCTCCCGGAATCTAGAGTTCCGGGAGGTTTTTTTAGTTTACTCTTGGTTATTTGGATACTGGTAATGCGGCTGCTGCTGTACATAGGGTTGTTGGCGATAATGCTGATCATAACCCTGCGTATAGTACCCTTGCATCGGGTAAGGCTGATAATTAAAGGCTTGTGTAGCTGGAGGCATTTGTGAAGATATCGGGATGGGTTGTGCCTGCATATGAGCGTATGGATTCATATTTGGCTGCATATTAGGATGCATATTTGGTTTAACATTGGCTTGCATATTTGGGACCATGTTAGGGGCCATATTAGGAGCCATATTGCTGCTGCCCATTACTTTATCTTCTTCGCAGCAGTCAGCAGGAGGGCCGATGAAGGTTCCCGGCTTGATTGGAGCAAGAGCTTCTTTTACCTTAGCTTCATTTAAGCAGTAAGTATGGGCTAATACATTTGCTGGGGTTTTGCTAAGAATATCCGAACCTAAAATGACCTCAGGAATAGGTGCGTCAAAAATCGCGAGCAGATGTGTATTATCCACAGTAGCTACCTCATAATGCCACCAGCCTTGCGGCACGTTTGCCACTTGACCCGGACAAATCGGAAAATGCAGAAGTTCATTTGTGAACGGATTGATTAAAGACACTACCGCTGAACCGCAGATACAATATACAAGCTCTGCAGCATTTTGATGATAATGAGGTTCCACAACATTTGATTTGCTAAGAAAAATATCCAGCAGCGATATGTTCTCAAGCGTGTTCAATTGTTTAATCGACAGCAAGTTAATGAAGTTGTTGGCATCTTTTTTAAAAAGTGTATTGGTGTTCACATCAAAAGTAAACTCTGTATTGGGGGACGTATAGTCCATGTATGAAGTCACTTTTTTTCCTGCCTTTCTGTTGCTATAAATTTTTGCTTTCCCTAAACACAAGATATGCGTTTGCCTATGCCTAGGTGCGGAGATTCACTACTCCTGATAAAAATTCATCTTTCTTTTCTAAACGGGGCATCCTCTAAGTATTACACTCTCACCCCACATAGGAGGCATAGTATGAAATCCATTCACACAAAAATAGTGTTAGCGTTATGTATCACTCTCTTTACAATTATGGGTTTCCAGCCTATGAATCTCAGCTCCACGGTTGAGGCCGCCAATAACAAAACATCATCGAAACAGGCGCCTCTTACATTTGTTCTAGTTCATGGGTCTTGGGCTACTGCTGGTTTTTGGGATCAAACGGCCGCCGCACTTCGCAGCTTAGGACACACCGTCTATACTCCGGAATATGCCGGTCATGGCGGGGACAAAAACAATAATGTAACGCATGCGCAAATTACACAATCTGTTGTCGACTTTATCAAGCAAAAAGACTTAAAGGATATCATTCTGCTCGGACATAGCTTTGGTGGATCGGTGATCCAAACCGTCTCTCAGCAAGTACCGGATCGGATCAAACGTCTGGTATTCTTCGATGCCTTCGTACCGCTGGATGGGCAAAGTCTGGCGGACCAATTTCCAGCTGATTCGCTTAAGTACTTTGAACAGCTAAGAGATACTTCCGGCAATAACACCATAACGCTCCCCTTTCCTCTCTTCCGGGATACATTCGTCAACACCGCCAGTCTTGCGGAAGCGCAAGCTTTTTATAAAAAAGCTCCTCCTGAGCCAGCAAGTCCACTTTTCGAAAAGCTTGATCTCAAGAAATTCTACAGTCTCCAGATCCCCAAAAGTTATCTTTATCTAACGGAGGACACCGCGATACCGCAAGGTCCATACGGATTCCATCCTACACAATCCAGTCATTTAGGCGTCTTCCGCTTCATCGAGGGCAAAGGAGATCACATGACCACCGTTCGAACCGAACCCAAAATGCTGGCGGAATTGATGGTGAAGGCGGGAAGAGATTAGTCGCCTAACAGCTGGATAGTCTAGTAGCTGTTGTGGCTTGAGCTGGGGTTCGCGAGCTGGGCTGGTGACGTGAGCTGGGCTGGTGGCTCGAGCTGGGCTGGTGGCTCGAGCTGCACTTTGTGAAGTGAGCTGAGCTATGCGATGTGAGTTGCGCTGTGTAATGCGGGCTGGGCTATGCGACGTCAGTTGCGCTGTATGATATGAGCTGGGCTGGTGACGTATGCTACACTCTATAATGCAAGCTGGGCTTTGTGATGCTGAGTTGGCCTTCCACTCTGGGCTGAACATTGCGACTCCAAATCCACTGGAGCTTGGCGGTGATCGGACCGAGGAGCTCTTATTTTCACAATTTCGGCGATTTAGCCATGCTATCGGACTCAGATGCAGCTATTCACCCAAAAGTACTCCTATAATGCGTGATTTCAGGGGAATAAGAGCCATACAGTCCGAAACTCTCGCCAGAACGATCATAATGCCAAAATAGCTGCAATACGGTCCGTAACGATGTCTGACGCGAGGTCTCTTAATTAATCAGCAACGTAGGCTGATGATTTGTGACTCGAGCTGGTATTGCCACTCTGGGCTGAACATTGCGACTCTAAATACACTAGAGCTTAGCGGGGATCGGACCGAGGAGCTCTTATTTTCACAATTTCGGCGATTTAGCCATGCTATCGGACTCAGATGCAGCTATTCACCCAAAAGTACTCCTATAATGCGTGATTTCAGGGGAATAAGAGCCATACAGTCCGAAACTCTCGCCAGAACGATCATAATGCCAAAATAGCTGCAATACGGTCCGTAACGATGTCTGACGCGAGGTCTCTTAATTAATCACCAACGTAGGCTGATGATTTGTGACTCGAGCTGGCATTGCCACTCTGGGCTGAACATTGTCACTGATGATTTGTGGAGACACAGGCCGCGTGAACTAAACGATTGTGCTTTCGAATCAAAAAAAGAGCAAGCGTATGGGAATCCCCTAATACGCTTGCTCTTTTTATCCATAACATACCTACTTCCTAGGCAATCCGCCACGCGGCAGCTCAGGGTCCGATGTCACTCCGGTAATCACCCAGCTATTCTTCTCTTGCACAAGTGAGATTGTCAAAAATATAGAAGGTGCTGGTCCACTTGAAGTCGCAGTATCCAAACGCATTTCTATGACCTCTGAGTTCTTGTTAATTATCGTTTCTTTAGTGACCTCGTAGTTCGTGATCCAGGGGCTGGAGACACCCGTTACCCAGTTTAGTTCAACAAACCGCGGATACATAATCTTTTTGAATTCTTTAGAGAAGATCGAATATTGAATCGAGGCATTCCGATGCTGTAATCCGAACCCGTATAGCTCTGATGCTTGAATTGCAGAAGGTAATATAATGCGCTTGGACTCCGGAGCTGGCTTGGGCATAGCCGATAGCAGTTCTCCATTAACGCGAGTCATAGTAACGGGGGCTGATGCACCCAAGGCCATTCCCGGCAGAAGCAACAACCCTGCAATTAGAGCAGTCGCTATTTTCTTTTTGCTAATTAGAATCACCTCATTCGTAGCCTGTTCACTACATGTGAATTGAATCTAATTATTCCCCCACTTCACTCATAAATATGTACACTGTTTCCAAATCCACCAATAATGTATACCTCAATGAATTAAACTGGTAATATAAAATACATACGATACTACGCAATCATCAATTCCATTAGATTTTTATAGGAGATGTTCTCATGAAAAAAATCTTAAACATTTGTCTAGCATCAGGCCTGCTACTCACTCTATCCGTCGGTACCTTAAATACAGCAAGCGCAGAATCCAAGGTCAAAACCTACAAAAACTGCTCGGAGCTAAACAAAGATTACAAAGGTGGAGTTGCTATTTCCAGCTCAACCAAGAACAAAGGCGGCAAAACGAAAAATAAACCCTATGTATCGAAAGAACTCTATAATGCCAATAAAAAAAGCGACCGTGACAAAGACGGAATCGCTTGTGAGAAATAGGCTTAACCTTGCTCAACCATTTGCTTGAGCCTTAGATCCCGCGTGAATATCGCATTTCAACTATAAAAAAGAGAAAGACATCCAGATCCAGGACGCCTTTCCCTATTCGAACTATTGCTTTTTATTGATTAAACCGGGCCACAACAAACACCGCAGGTGAATTCCAATAGATCGTCACTTCATTCGTAGAATAGCTAAGCTCATGATCGACAAAGCACTGCGCAGCTGGTTTTCCCTGTAAATGCTCAACTACATATTCATCATGCAGCCCACGATCTGGCCCCCCTGACACCAATCCTGGCACCGGATCAGCCACTTGGTCACCTACAGAAGGGCGATGATGCGGATTCATCACGGCATGATCCCCAAATCCGGTAACATAGCTGATATCCAATACGTTACGCCCCATCAGATAATGTAGATGATCTAAGGCACAGTCCGCAAAACCGGAGTCTCCACTAAAATATTCAGCCGCCAGCAGCAGTATTGCATTGTTCATTACAAGCATATTGCTGCCCCAGATATAGTCCTCCTCTTTTAAAGAGATCCTATAGCCCTCCTCACGACTCTGTTCCACTAATCGTTGCGCCTCAGCAACAAGCCCTTCTTTTAACGAGACATATAAAGCACGTTCTGCTTGCTCCTCACCATTTAACAGATAAGCAATAGTGCCATAACCCCCCATATCACCCCAGCCTAAACTGTATTTTGGAAAAGCCAGCTGCACTAGCTGGAGAACAGCTTGATGATACTCCTCTTTCCCTGTCGTACGATACAGCTCCGCCGCTGCCCAATACCGCTCGTCCTTATCGACTCCATCCCCGTATTCTCCAGTGCTAATCTCAGGCGGATTCGTAAAACCGGGTACATCTGGATGCTGAACAAGCCATTCCCATGCTGCCCCTGCAGCATCCAGACATTTCCGCGCATAAGCAGCATCAAAAGACTCGTACACTCTTGCAGCCATAGCCATAACCCCAGCAAAATCTCCAGTAGCAGTAGCAGATATTGGTGAGAAGTACAGATCCGCTGTATCGTCCTCAGGCATAACATCCAGTCCAGGAAAGCTTAGCGTAGTCAGTTTATGGTATACACCACCTGTTGCGGAGTCTTGCATTTTAAACAACCAATCGAGCTCCACCTTGCATTCCAGCAGCACATCTGGCGTAGATCCATCACTTTCAGGCAATGGGATAGCGCTTACAAAAGCCGAGGGATATAATTCATATGCAAGCAGCATATCCGCGATAGCTTTCGCTCCGGGACCGCTATATTTTCCATAATCACCTGCATCATGCCAGCCACCCGAACAGTCTAGTTGAAGATCCGGTTGCCCATATACAATCCCTTTTGCGGTATGACACGCCTTGTGCTTCCAATCTTCAGCATATTCTTCAGTCAATTCAACGCCACAGCGATAATAATAGAAAGCTTTCAGCAAGCCCTGTTGAAGCTCATGATAAGGCTGATCTGAGATTGTAAAGGATGCCGAAGCTACACCCTCGCCCTGCTCAATCCGATATCTTCCCTCAGCCTTGACCTCCGAGAAATCACCTGTGTGCAAAGTTACTCCACTGGCTTTATCAAATCTTCCAGCATCTGAACTACCTTTGAACACAATAGTCCCGCTATCAATATCAACTACCTGAAAATCATGCTCAGCACCTGTAAATACTGCGATTTTTTCTCCATCCAGCGGATATCCGATTTGATTCACAGTAATGGCGCGAAGTGTACGCTCGCTCATCTTCATTCTCCTTTTATGTAAAAATGATGAAGCTGAAGTAACCTTTCTCTTCTAGTTGAGAATACTCTATTCTAGTTATCTATGGCAATGATGTATACAAGAAAAAACCTAGAGTCACCCGAAACGAAACGGATAACTCTAGGCGGACAAAACAGCTTATTTATCGTCAAGCAGTTTAATAAAGTTAGCTGGAAGTGTGAACTGCTTATTATGAACCACTATACGGCGAAGCTCCTCCTCGAAAGAGCTAAGATCATCTTCATCATCGTCTTTAATTTCTTTTATATCTCGGTGCAGACGCTCCATTTGCAGATCAAGAGCATGGGCGGCATCCGCCGCATTTTTCAGCTCACGAGTCATGCTCTCAGGTACTGATTTATTATATTTATAAAAGATTTTATGTTCGAGGCTTGCCCAGAAATCCATAGCAATGGTACGAATTTGAACTTCTACACAGACAAGCTCCTGGCGATCGGACATAAAAACAGGGACTTGAATCAGCAAATGAAGACTCTGATATCCGTTAGGTTTAGGATTCTTAATATAATCCTTCACCTCAAGAACCGTTAGATCATCCTGCTTCTGAAGCATCTCACTAACATGATAGATATCAGAGATAAAAGAACAGGTGATCCGCAGACCAGCGATGTCTTTAATACAATTTTTCACTGAATTCAGCGATAATTCACCATTTTTGCGCAGCATTTTGTTCATGATACTCTCTGGTGACTTAATACGCGATTTGGTATGTTCAATTGGGCTGTAATCATGCAGAGACTGAAACTCCTGTTTTAGGATCTCAATCTTTGTTTCCATCTCATCCAATGCAAATTTATAAATCAACATGAAACGAGTGATATCGTGCTTAAGCTTCTTAAATTGTTCAATTTGATTCTCGGGGGTCATTATCTCATTTCTCCTCTTGTAGCGTTTCTCTATATTTATCATAGCCAATCCACTAGTGAAATTCAAATTCAGCGGTATTCACTTTTCAATTTAGAGAAGACAGCAAGATCCACATACCGACCTTTTTCGAACTCATGTTGCCTTAAGACCCCTTCTTTGTAGAAGCCGAGCTTATTCATCAATATAAGTGACGCCTCATTTTTCGGTTCCACTCTTGCTTCAATTTTATTTAGTCTCATGTTCAAAAAGCCAAACTGCATAACACGGTTCACTACCTCTGTCATAATCCCCTTTCCCCAAAAAGCAGGCATTAAGTCATACCCAATTTCCACACGATGATGATCTTGCTCATAATTCAGAAATCCGCAGGTTCCAATCACTTTTTGAGTCTCACGATCTTCAATCATCCACCGTAAACCGGATTGTTCCTTAAAAATTTTGTCATACCATTCCATTTCATCTATCGCATCCTCGACCGAAATGAAGGGTGTAAATGGCATATATTTCACAACGGCTTCTTGGGAATAAAGTTCAAATATATCATAGCGATCATTTTCTGTTGCTTTACGTAGTGTACATCGTTCAGTTTGTAACACAGGGAAATCAGTAAATGCAAATTCTGAATTCATGTAAGTTCTCCTTTTTCTAGTTGAGCTGTTTCCACTTTTGCTCTAGCGTTTGCGGAACATACTCCTTCAATAGAGTTAAGAGTTCCAACGGCTCGTTGGATACGTTTAGCAGACTGAGATGCGAAGAATTAGAGAAGCCTTCTTGGATACTGTTATGAATCAGATTCAGCAGAGGATCAAAATAATTCCTGATATTTAGAACCCCTACCGGCTTCTTGTGTATGCCAATTTGTGACCAGCACAAAACCTCAAAAAGCTCCTCATACGTTCCAAACCCTCCAGGTAAAGCAATGAAGCCATCTGCCAATTCTCCCATTTTTGCTTTACGGCCATGCATATCTTCTACTTCTATCAACTCCGTTAATTCTCTATGTACCATTTCCCCATTAAATAATCCTCTAGGCATTACCCCGATTACCTCGCCTCCACCATTCAAAACAGCATTAGCGACTTCACCCATTAATCCGATTTTTGAGCCACCGTAAATTAAACGATAATTATTCATAGCCATGTAGTTACCAAGTTCAACAGCTTTAGCTTTATAATCCTCATGTCCCCCTAAATTCGATCCTGCGAAAACACATATTGATTTCAAAATCCCATCTCCAAACTATATATTGATAATGTCCGCTATCTAATATACTATATGTTGGAGTATAAATCATGTGAAAGATTAAGGAGTGCTACATAATATGGAAATTAATGATGTGCAGAAATGGATTAATCATTTTTATGGAGAACGAGGCTGGACTACTTATGGTCCTTTTATAAGAGTGGGATTCTTAATGGAAGAGACAGGTGAAGTAGCACGAGCTGTACGCTCCTATGAAATCGGCAGAGATCGACCGGATGAATCGACTCGCACTCCAGAGCAACTGAAAAACGACTTGATTGAGGAAATCGGGGATGTTCTCGGAAATATCGCATTGTTAGCCGACTTATATGGCATCACTTTAGAAGAGGCTTTTACTGCACATAAAGACAAATTAGTGAAGCGGTTTAATTCCTAGGGACAAAGTAATCCTGAAAAAAATAGGACTACAATCGGCAACACCGAATTGTAGCCCTTCTTTAATTTACTCTTTAAGCCCTGTTAAGCTTTACCGCCTAATGTATGATTCGAAATCGCTTTGATTATGGTTTCCCAATCATCCGGGTGGACTTCGTGGCCCGTTCCTTCCAGGGTTAGAAGCGACGCATTAGGAATTTCCGCAGCAAGTGCCAAGCCATGCTCTATAGGAAGCACCGTGTCTTCTGTGCCGTGGATAACCAAGGTAGGAACCATGATATTTTTTGCCTTGCCCTCGTAGTCGTCATCCCCTGTAAGGAGAGAATGATTAAACATGCTAAGCAAGTTGTTGGCACGTTTTATTTCCATCCTTACTTGTTTATACGCTCTTTTCTCATCGAATTTATGTTTTGAACCACAGAGTATGCCGGAACCTGAAACCAAATAATTGGCTACCGCTTCCTCATTAGACCAATCCAGTGTTGCTCCATCTGCATGGAATGCGAGGATCCGCTCATCCATAGGAGGCAAGTTCCGATCATTATCATCAGATTCGAAAAAACTTGATGCGATCAAGGTTAAGGTTAGAACTTTTTGCGGATGACGTGTAGCAAGGACTTGTGCAATCATTCCGCCTAAGGACATCCCAACGATATTTGCCTGTTCAATATTATAGGCGTCTAGTAACCCAGCGGCATCATTAGCCATATCTATCACGGTATAATTGGAACTCCCAGACTCATAAACAACGGAACGTCCGACATCCCGGTTATCATAACGAATAACGTAACGTCCGGTATCTGCTAATCGCTGACAGAACTCTTCATCCCAATAAACCATAGAACATGTGGCACCCATAATCAGCAATATCGCAGGATTGCTAGGATCTCCAAAACTTTCCGAGCATATATCAATTCCGTTTACTTTTACTATTTTTTCGCTCATTGTTCATTCCTCATTTCATTCGAATTTTATCAATGAATGCACAGTTAAATAAGACTCAATACATTTTCAAAAAAATGGATGATGTCATCATTGAATTGCACCTCAAATTAACGTAAACGAATGAATTTGATAATCACGATAAGCACTCTCCTATTCCATATTGAAGGGTTTTTAACCCAATTCCGATTATAACACAAAAAAGCTATCCCCTGATTTTACGGATCAAGGAGATAGCCTTACTATTTTTCGCCACAAAAATATTCGTTAAATAAATACTTCTTCAACAGTCAAATTACGCTCTTTAGATAAGTCTCTGAACGTAGTCTCATTTATTTTTACCAGAGGTTTGAAAATATCCAACGGATTATTCATAATAATCGTACCTTGCTCACCATTGCTAAGCTGAACGCTCTTACCCACAAAATTCGGCAATAAATGTCCGATCAGAGCTTGTACCGCATTTCCATTCAGCTTGCCAAATCCAAGTTCATGTACCTTGCGAAGAACGTTAATCAGGCCTTGTTTCGGTTGATTCGCTCTTCCTAAGGTCATGCCTACATAAGTATTTGCGACAGCAACAATCTGCGTATACGGGTGCAAGTCCTGTTTACGGAGATTGTTAGGATAACCTGTACCATCCTCGAATTCATGATGCTGAAGCGCCACTAGTGCGGTCTTTTCGTCATTCATCGATTTAAGGATAATGTCGTATCCATACGTAGTATGACGTTTTAGTTCTTCTGATTCTTCAGGAGTTAAGTTATCCGTCTTATTTAAGATATGTGGAGCAATCTGGCTTTTTCCGATATCGTGCAAATAACCGGCTCTACTAATCTCAAATCTTTCGGCTTTTGTATGACCTAACCAAGTCGCTATGTAAAAGGATAACAGTCCGACCTGCAATGAATGATTGTATGTACTGATATCATCACGTTCAAGCAGCAATAATAAAGAAACGACATCCTTTTGTTCATCCAATTTCTCCAGCAATGGCTGCAGCGTATTATCAACATCCGACTGCGTAAAGCTACCCTTGCTGAGTGCTTCCAGAAATATAGATTCATAGTTTTGGATGGCTTGATCAAAATTACCATCTATCCCTTGTGCCACATTCATTTCTTCATTATCCAGCGCCATCATGCGTGGTTCAATATCGACATAATCAATCTGATGCCTCATCAGGATGGTGATTTCTTCTCCGTAGACCACTGTCCCCTTCGGAAGCACGTGTAGGCCAACACTATTGAATGTATCTGCTATTAGACAATCGCCATGTTTGAGATCTGTGACATGAGCTTTCAAAATTCAGCACCCCTTACTATATGTAGGTATATTTTACCTTAAGGATAGCTAAATTCTTCCAAAGTAACAATATGGTTAAAGTCTCATTAAACCACTCGGTTAGTTCAAAAGACCCCCGCGACTTCAGCACCCCTAAATCTATTTTTAGAGATTAAGCCTTACATTTATCCGTCTTACACACTACCTAAAAGGGATTGCTAAATTCAGCGATCACTTTCCCAATCAGCTTATCCTTCGACACAAATGGAGTATCCCACAGATGAGCATCATAGCTTATATTCCGGTTATCTCCAAGAAAAAAATAATGATCGGCGGGTACCGTAACCGGTCCAAAAGTGTAATCCATCTGTTCATTGAGGTAAGGTTCGTTAACCATCGCTCCGTTTCGGTAAAGTTCGCCATCTTTAATTTCCAAGGTATCTCCAGGCAGCCCCATTAGCCTTTTTACATATCTTTTATTCTCATCACCAGCTACAGGTGGCGTAAATACAACAATATCTCCATGCTCCAGTGTGGTCATCCATAACATTTTCTCAACAATTAAGCGATCATTGATTTGAATCGTTGGGATCATAGAGCCCGTTGGAACTCGCATGGCTTCAGCAACATAGGTTCTAATAAACAAAGAAATAACCACTGCGATCATAATACTCGGCAACCATTGCTTCATAAATTTCAACATTATTGCTCACCTCGCATTCATTTTAATGAGTCAAACTTTTTCAGCTGGTTCATATTCAGTTCATATTGTCGTCATGTATAGTTCATCTTCATCGGGTAAGCTTCCTTTAGCGACTCGTTAAGGTAGCTAGAATAAAGCGATTAGAACAGGAGAAGATGCGAGTGAAACCAGAAGAAGAGGTTATAAAAAAAAGGATGAATAAACCGCTGAAAATTATACTTATTTCCTTAGGGGCTTTAGCTACTGCAATAGTACTTTTTCTAGTGACTGTTTTTGTCGCTAATATTTTCCTTAATAAATCGGACCAAGCTAAAATAAAACCCTATGGTCAGTCTGTAAGCGTCGACGGTAAAAATATGAATGTTTTGATTCAAGGAAATGGCGAAGAGACGGTCGTACTCTTACCTGGTTATGGAACGGTGGCACCGGGACTTGATTTTAAACTGCTGATAGATGAACTATCTCCATTTTACAAAGTTGTCGCGATTGAGCCTTTCGGTTATGGATTAAGTGATAGAACTGAAAAAGAACGAACCACGGAAAATATTGTAAGTGAAATTCATGAAGCTGTAAAGCAGCTTAATATTGACCGTTATATTCTAATGGCACACTCTATTTCCGGTATGTACAGTTTGAATTATGTGAACAAATATCCAAACGAAGTGAGTGCATTTGTCGGGATTGATAACAGTATTGCAACAGAAGACAGAACAAATGTTAAAATACCAACAGGAAAATTAAAACTACTTAGAAACTCAGGCTTGGGCAGATTGTTATTTAAAACAAGTGGAAACCCCTATGTTGGATTGCCGTTTGATGATGAAACTAAAGAACAATTGAGATTATTTACACTTAGAAACACTTATAATTACACTCACTTAAATGAAGTGGAACATATGTCTTCTAATTATAAAGGGGCTCTAAATTCAACTTTTCCAAAGGATCTTCCCCTTTTGCTCTTTGTACAAGGGGATGATACTCTCTTAAAAGATTGGATATCATTGCATGAAGAGCAAGTCAAAAATGCTAAACAAGGAAAATTGGTAAAACTTGATGCAGGACATTATCTGCACCATACCAAATCAAAAGAAATCACTGAAAATTTCAAGACATTTATGGAAGAAATAAAATAAAAAGCGTTTCTTCTATTCTCCATGCTGCAGTCATCGTGTGCAAGTTTCCTTGCATTTCATGACGCAGCATTTTTTTTCTTAGTATTCAAATCTCGAACCGCTCAATAATTCGATTCATTTCCCCATCAACATCAATCGAAGTATTCTTAGGAATATGAATGACGAACAAACCGCCAAAGATCAACTCACATTTGCCTTCATTCTCTATAATTCTATGTTTAAAATCTGCAATGGCCGTTGAATCAACAGCCTCTTTGCTAAGCAGCCAAGCGTATCTTTTGAAAGGAGATTTCTGGACGGTCTCTTGGTAATAATAGACTCCATTTTCTTCCTTCACCTGTATAATATCTCCCATTGTAACAGCCGGATTAAAAATCGGTGTCTCTTCAATTCGAAATTTATCTTTGCCAAATGGAGTAACATCGAGGATTTCTATTTCACGGCCATCTGCGTTGAAGCAGATATGGATTCCGGACGATTCTAGCATCGGCACACCTCTATCCTTGTTCAATATCTAATCTTGTTCATTCTAAATAACACAAAACAAAGTAAATACATTAGGCTCGTAATCCCGAACAACCTAAAGATTCCGGGCGTTAATAACATATATAAACTGTAGGGAAAACTCCAGATAAATGCAAGCAGCATTAGCCGACTTCTGTTTAAAAAGACACCTATTGCTAATAACCCCGCCGGTAATAACAACATAATTATACTAATTACAAGAGTGGAGCGATTCGTAATCTCAGCATATGGATTGATGAATATAAAAATTAGCCATAAAAAAACGGTCATCAAACTGGACATATAACCTATTAGTTTAATGATTGTTAAATTTATGGATGACTCCATCCTATCCCCTCAATTCTTTCGCAATAATTCTCTCCAGCCATTTCCATGGAAGCAGCGTTTTGCCTAAGATTAAGATTCGCGTGCCTTTGCCGATAGGATAACGTAGCCGTGGTGCTTTCATTTCGGTAATACGACCGATAAGATTAGCCACTTGACTAGGGTCAGGCGCTGTCTCAGCAGTATGTTTGGAATATCGTAGCACAGCGTCAAGACGTTCTTTATACGGAGAATCCTCCTTACGTCGAATTTGCTCCATGCCTTTTCCCCATATCGGTGTACGGAAGGAGCCCGGTTCAATTAATACCACCCGTATTCCATAAGGGGACATTTCATGACGCAGGCTTTCGCTGAAACCTTCAACAGCAAATTTAGAAGCTGCATAAGGCGCATAACCTGGAAATCCGGATAATCCGCTTACACTTCCCACATTAATAATCGTGCCGCTCTGCTGTTCTCGCATAATGGGCAGCACAGCTGTTGTCACAGCCACTAATCCAAAAAAGTTCGTCTCCATTTGCCGCCGCCATTCCTCCATAGATATTTCTTCTATGAAACCGCCAATGGCAAAACCTGCATTATTGACTAGAACATCAATTCTTCCAAATGTTTCGTGTACTGAAGATATTGCTGTCTCTATAGAATCGCTGTCGGTGACATCCATGGTCATTAAATGAAGCTGCTTTAAAATTCCTGCCTGCTCTGCCTGCTGCACCAGCTCGGCTTTACGGCTTAAATCACGCATGGTTGCTATCACCTTAAACCCCTGTCCAGCCAATTTGAGCGCTGTCAGCAATCCAAATCCACTGGAGGTTCCGGTAATCAGGGCCACTCGATCGTGCCCATACTCTAGATGTGAACTCATATTTACTCCCCTTTGTATTTCACAATTATAAAAACAAGCAAACAAACGTTCTATTGTCCATTGACTATCCATTAATTTCAAGTTATAGTAAGAGCATCTTTTATATTTCTGTGCGGGAGAAGCACCTCGCAAGACAGGCGTCAATGCCTATCTTGGAGGTGCTTTTTTGCGTATATTAACTAATTCATTAAGGAGCTGAGATGAATGTTTAAACCAAAAGGTACCGTCAGATGTAGAAAGAACATTTTCAGAATTAGGGATTTAAAATGGGTGGCTCAATTAGTGCTGGTAGCAGCTTTCCTAACCTGTAACCTTACACTTGTGTCTGCTGCTACTGGCTGGGATGCCGCGCTGGATGACATTAACAGTCTTCATGGTAATTATACCGCGCTTCAAGCCACCCTCAAGACAGATAACTCAGAAATTCAGAAGTTACGCAAGCAGAATAATGACGCTCTGAAATCTATTCGTTCCGTCATACAGTCAACAGATCAAGCACTGTTAAGCCGCTTATTTTCAGAAGCAACCTCAGTTCAGAAGAAACACGCTCCCCTTCTGGAACAATACAGCACACTCGGTAAACAGTCTACCGCAGCCAAGAAAGCTAAAGACTTGAAAACAGTCACATTGCTAGACCTGAAGCGCAATAAATTAAAAGCTGCTGTAACCCTGGCCCGAGCCGAAATTAAAACGAAGACAACCGCTTTGGCAGCCGCTCGCAAGCAAACCGCTGCTAAGCTTAAACCCGTCAAAGATGCGTTGGCACCCATCACTGCTTTAAAGAAACAAATAACTGCCGAAAGTAAGAATCTCACTGTCACGCAGAAAGTACGCGCGGATGCTGACAAACAATATAAAGCAGCTGTTAAGCAAGGTGATGCAGTTAGAGCCGCTACAGAATTGAAATCATCCTATGAGCAAATGAAACGAATTCATTCCATTCAGCAGAATATTTACAGCTGGGAGCAGAAGATCTCGCTAGCTCTAAGAGCAGCAGAATCTAAACTTCGCTAATGATTAGCCCCACTGGCTCAAATCAGCTTCACTAACATACTAATTAGCTGGGCTGCGGGCACAATCAGGAGCTGAGCAAATATAGTGCCTACAAATCGAGAACCCATCAATACCACATATATTTTTCCTAGCTGATCACGGTATTCTACATTTTCAGTAGCCTTATGGGTAATAAGACCAAGCTGTGGGTCGATAAATATGGTCAGCAGAATAGTCGCCATACCGTTAATCAGTCCGGAAGCTTGAGAAGCAGTCGTGCTATATTGAGGCATTAGATGAGCAGCATACAAAGATGATATGACACCTACGGTGTAAAAGGCTGTAACAAAAACATTCATCACAATAAATCGTTTAGGAATCCCCAGGTATCTGAAGTTATATAGATTCACTTTTGGTTTTCTTATGTATTTTCTTGTGTTCTTTAGTTGCCCGATCGTTACACTGGTAAGCAGTTTTGGGATAGAACCCTCAATTTCAAGCTTAGAGATGATTCTCCCAAACAAGCCGACAAAGGTAGGAAAAACAGCAATGGCAATTAATGTCCCTAAGGAAGAAGCCAATAATATAATTCTCAAGTAATTTAGAAGCGGAAAATCAGAATGTATTTTGGCATAATCTACGAATTTAGCCGTCAGTGGAGCTTGGATCATATTTGCAGTTCTTGAGACGAGAACAATAATGCCTGTGAGAGATAACGCAATGGCTATCTTGTTCAGCTTCACTCCGGCATATCGTACCGAATACGATAAGGTTTCTGCCGTGTGAATAATCATCGTAAGCAAGCATACCACAATCAAACTATTTACCATTTAAAGGTTCCTCTCCAATAAACACTATTTATCATTTCGGTGCACCTTTTGGTGAAAGTATTGATCCAATCCATAACAAAGGGTAATGCCAACCAAATATCTAACGAGGTCGATCCATAGGAATCCTTTTCCGAGAATTAGACCACCCAATACTGTAGATCGGATGCTGTTGATCCACTCCGCTTGATACAGCTGGCTAAATTCTATGCCGAAGCTAAACACCAAACTCCATACAAAGGCGAGCCTTAGCTTTTGATTTACCAGTAGGACCCGAAACATAAAATAAACCATACTGCCCCAAAGCGCATCTCCGAAATGTCTAGATACAAACAAAGGCAGCTGATTCGTGAATACTCTAGAGCTTAACCCCAATACAATAACAACGAGGCAGATACAAGTATAAAAAAGTCTTTCTTTCAAATCATTGATCCTCATTTCCAACCTCTATCCAGCGTCTGACTTAAAAGTGATGCTTGCGATAATACTAATCATTGCGATATAAAACGGATAAATAATCATGGCCCCTATTATGATCAGTCCTGTTACCGGTGCAGGTTGATCTGCAGGTTCTGTGATTGGGAACCACCAAGCCTGAAATTCTGCTGATTCGATAAATATTCAATGGCAGCTCTATTACAATAAATAACATAAAGGCATAAAGTACGCTTAGTGCATTCAGCTTTATAAAATATTTCATCTGTTCAGCACTTCGGAGTCCCACAGCCGCTCCACATGGGTAAGCTCCAATTCTTCAAATTCCAGCTTATAAATATCCGGTTTGGACGTCTGTTCAAAGAACTCATATCCATACTTCTTATCGAAGTAATTCAGGATAATGGTCATGATATTCCCGTGCGTACCTAAAGCGATTTTGCCGCCTTTATGCTGTTTAATTAATTGCTTGATAGCAGGAATTGCACGCTCTTGTGCTTCCTGAGTACTCTCTCCATCCGGCATTTTATAATGCTTGTCGCTAAATGATGTCCGAATGCCCTGCAGAAAGTCATCTTCATTAATTTCAATCTCGACACTTCCGATTGCTCGTTCTCTGAGTTCTTCATACAGTTCAATCTCTTGGTTCGAAGCTTCTGCCAAATACTTGATCGTCTCTACGGCTCGTCTATATGGACTGGAGACAAAATGTGTAATTTTCTCCTCCGCCAAAAGCTCTTTGATTCTATAAGCGTCTGCGTGCCCTTTTTCGGATAATCCCCGTTCCCGCTCATTCCCTAATACAAAAGGTGACACTGCATGTCTAACCATATAAATGTAGGTCTTCATGAGGCACTCCTCTCAGTCACTCAAATATCGTTGCAGTCTTCTCTCGGTCTTTTATAAAAATCTCTCTAGGATATAGAATTGCAATCTCTGGCAGCTCGTTCTCTTTGAAAAATTTAAATTCTTCGATCTCCCCATCTATAGCTCTAAGCGTTCCTCTGATGATAGAGCACTCAAATACAATAACCGTATATTCTACCTGATCGCCATTACTATATTCGTATCTATATTTCGCTCCACCAAAAACACCTAAAATAGACATAGGATGAACCATCAACCCTGTCTCTTCATATACCTCTCTGCGTAAGGTTCTTCCAGGACGCTCCCCTGGCTCAATCGCTCCCGCAGGCAATCCCCACAAAGATTCTCCTGGCTTGCGGATGAATAGAATCTCATCCTCTTTATTTCTTATTACTGCAGCTACGGAAGGCATCATTAATAATTCTGAGCCCACTTTCCCTCGAATTCCTTGATAGTACTCAGACATCGGCATATTGATCATCCATCCTCTCCGTAAATGGGTTTATAATCTTTCTTTTAAAAAGCTGATCACATTTATTTTCTCACCGTCTGGCTGAACATTACATTGGGATAACTCGACATTAAACCGCTCACCTGTCTCTATTAGTTCAATCGCCTTGCATACATATTCGATCTTCCCAGGACTATTACTCCATGCATCTCTTGTATCATCCTTTACCCAATGAAGCTCTTTACCATTAGAATAGAAATCATGAATTAACCGTCCACTATCCGTGGTTGGCTCAATCAACATCAGGTTATCCCCTTTACCTTCACTAAACCTTTGAACCGTTTCTTTTATCCTGTTTAAATCTTTTTGATCAAAATGTATTAAAATATCATCATGTTTAGACTCATCTGAGCCTGGCTTACCTAGATCGGCCGCCAAAACGCCTACAAGCACAGCAATCATAAACAACTGAACAATGATTATCCATGTTCTAAATTTCATAGTTCCCCCTAATTTCTTTCCTTGGACTTCCCAAAAACCCACTATATGTATATTAGACATCACTATGAAGGAATCCTTTAGATTTCACAATATGCATAGCCAGGGACAAAAAAAGCTTCCGAACTCAAAAAATCCTGAGCTCCGGAAGCAGTTACAATGAGGTGAGACTTAGTGTTTACCTTTTGTGCCAGCAAGCTGTACGATCATAATGACAAGAACGAGCAAAGCAATGAGCTGATCAATACTCATCTGCGTCCGCCTCCTATCCCAAATGAAGGATGGCTCATCGGACGGCATTTCCTCTCCCAAGGACACTGCTTCGTTCCCCTTATACACACTATGTATCCTGCAACCTATTTATTACTTAAAGAATAACCTGCCCGTCCATACGTGCGAGTTCCTGCTCGACTTCGTCCAGCTGATCTTCGCCAAATACTTTAAACCCATTTTTCCTCAACAGCTCCGTAGTGGTGCCCTCTCCCGGTGCTTTCGTATCTTTAAAGGTTCCATCATAAATATACAGGCTTCCGCATGAAGGACTGTCTTGTTTTAAAATAGCTAATGCAACCTGATGCTCCCTAGCCAGCTTTAGTGTGGCTTGAGCCCCCTTCATAAATGGCTCGGTAACATCCGTGCCTGCCCCCGTCACTACCCGATCTCCTTGCCGCTGTGCGTCAGGACGAGGGGTTGGCAAACCGCCCACTACCTCTGGACAAATATGGACAAAACGCCCTTCCTCATACCACTTTAGGAATCGGGCATCGAGACACGGAACATCGCCATTATCATAACGTACTTTATGCCCTAACAAACATGCGCTCACTAGAATCTTCCCTGTCATCGTTATCGCCACCAGTCCGTCTAGTATTTAATATATTGCTATATTATTTATGACTAGAAACGGATATGCAATATCGAAATGCCTGTCCACGAAATGTTTGTGCTTGATACACAAAAGAAGACTCATTGTATACATATAGGAAACCATTATTTCTGATATTGAGGGGTTTTCTCCATCCGATATCGGCTCCAGCAGGTCCATAATAAATCCGCCATAAAGTAGAACCCCACGATCGGAAGCACGAATTTCCAAATAGGCTGAACACCCGAATATAAAAGCTCCATAAGCGGCTGAATTACATACACACTAGCTACTGAAAGCCCCCACCAATATAGAGAAAAACGCAGGCAAATATGCCCTTGCAGTTGATAAGACATTCCTGAGTAATCCCACCATTGCTTATGGAATACCGTTTTTAACAGCCAACCGCTTATAAATTCAACAGCAGAAGGAATGATTAGCGCAAGAAATAGGAAAAGCGGAAGTGGCAGCGTCAAATCTCTAGCAATCAATAGCAATAGTGGAGCAAAGCCATACATCGGCTTAAATGGACCTTTTAGAAATCCTTCTTTGCGAAAGCTTCCATTACTGTATAGATTATAGGTCCCTTCCAATACCCAGCCTAAAAAGGAATAGACCATAAAATAAAAAAAGTATTGGCCCACCACAGTAACTGCTATATCTTCACTTAACGAAAATATAGGAATAATCATGACCTAATCCCGCCTCTCGTTGTCATTATTTTCTTAGTTGCCCATCCGGCCCTATTATGTCTTGATCGTTCAGGAAATATGCGCACAAAAAAGACATAACCCAAAAGGTTATGCCTTCATTCCAGAATTCCAGGAGTAAAAGTCTCCCACTCGTTATTTTCTAATTATTTATGCTCTTCTTCATGAGGTGTCGTCAGCAACTGATCGTCGTTTTGTTTCTTCAGTGCATCCATCTTAAGCTCACTGCGTACGCCAAAGTTTGAACCGTACTTTTTCTCAAAGTTTCCTGCGAGAGCCTCACCACGTTTTTGCCGGTAACGGCTGTTCTCATTTCGACTACGCATTCCATTTCCTCCCCATTGGCAAAGATCTGTGAAATTTGCGAAAAGCTAAGACGAACTTGGAGAAAACACTCTGATGAGGTTGTACTTTTATTTATTATACAATACTTACTACAATCATCAACAAAAACAGACTGTCCCCTAAAGGACAGCCTGTCTTCCGAATCATTTACTCCAAATTATCGGGAAGCGGATCTGGGTGTGAGGATTCAGCAGGTTTGGCTACCCACTCATCTGCCTCTGGCTCGATGTCTACACCGTTCTCCATCTTCTTAATTTCAGCTAATGAATCGCCTTCTTTATTTTCCTTGTTGCGGATTTCCGCTTCATCTTGTGTGTGATCGGACATGTGAAATCCTCCTCAGGTGCTTTGCTTTTTTTGTTCCTTAGTTATAGTTACCCGATGGAGTGTTTTGCAAACATAGTCCAATTAAAAGAATAATTTAAGGGTACATCATCCACGCTACAAGTGGGCCGATACAAGAACCAACTATCGCGCATACAGTCATCGCAACCGAGCTCATCGAAACGGATTGTTCACCATATTCCAAGGCCTTTGCTGTTCCTAGAGCATGAGAAGCAGTTCCGAGACCAATTCCGATTCCAACCTCACTACGAATTCTAAACAGCTTGATGATAAAAGGTCCGCCAATCGCACCAGTAAATCCAGCAATCATAACAAATACGGAAGTTAAAGAAGAGTCCCCACCTAAGCTGTTCGAGATCTGTATCGCTACAGGTGTAGTGATCGATTTAGGTAATAAAGATAAAACATATAATTTAGAGAATCCTAGACCTGCCGCCAAAAGCAGTCCACTAAACATCCCTATAAGCAGTCCCACAATCGCTCCGCCCAGAATCGCCGGGAGATTCTCAATCAACACATTACGTTGTTTATATAATGGGTAGGCTAACGAGACTACAGCAGGACCGAGCAGCTGATTAATCCATTGGCCGCCTATCATATATGTATCATACGGAATATGAAAATATAGCAGTAAAGTTACAACAATCACTGTTGCTGTAAGCGCGGGAATAAGTACAGGAATACGAAATCGTCTATATACTACTGACATCATCAAATAAATAGCTACGTTAAGCAGTACAATACCTGTTGCGATAAAAAACATTATATTTCCTTCCCCTTTTCGCTTAGTCTCTTGCCGCTCCAACCCGCTTTCAGCTTGTTGTTTACACTAGTAAGCCATTGGCTAGAATGTGCAGCTGCGGCAATCGTGAGAACACTGCTAACGATAAGGATTAGGATTAATAGTAAACCTCTACCACTAAAGATATCCATATGATTCACGATCCCAGCTGTCGCTGGAATAAAAAATAACGGAAGATAAGCTAATATCGTTGTTGCACCCTCTTCAATCCACTTCACAGGCACGACCCTGAATAGCAATAGAACAAAAAGTAACAGTAATCCTACGATACTCCCGGACACGGGGAGATGCAGTTGCTTTTGCAGATAGTCCCCAGCCAAGTAGAACAAATATAGCAGGAACACTTGGATAATAATGCGAATGATTTTCATGATGCAGGATCCCTTCATTATTAAGTTAAAGCGATAGCGCTAATATTGAGTCACCTTCATAAGGGTATCAGAGTTTTCATGAAACTTTCAATTACTTTTTGAATCTTATAAGAAATATCGCAAAAAAACCTGCAAAATCCCCAGAATACAGAGACTTTACAGGCTCAAAGATTAAAATTCAATTTCGTTAAACCCACTGAATTACTTGCTCTGCACCTTGACGCGTCTTACCACGTGGTTCATTCAGGCGATATCCGAAAGCTGCCATACAAGAGATTCCAAAATGCTCAGCGTCCATAATACCTTCTTCTGCCAATATCTGCTCAACCTTTGCTTTATCGAAACCTTCTATTGGGCAGGAGTCGATCCCAATTAACGCAGCTGATGTCAGCATATTCCCAAGTGCCAGATAAGTCTGCCGGCAGCTCCATTCGAACATCGCCCGCTCATTCGCCATCAGTCCGAAATCAACCTTCAAGAACTTATCAAAAACTTTACGTTTTCCTTCCATTACTTGCGGAGGCAACTCCTGCACATTCTCCATGATCCCTTTAATATAATCGGAGTCAGCAGCCATATCTTTAGGAAGACGTGAGAGAATAAGCACAAAATGGCTTGCAGTTGCCAATTGCTTTTGTGCTCCCCATGCATTAGGACGTAATTTCTCACGTACTTCCGGACTTTGCACTACCACAAAACGCCAAGGCTCGAATCCAAATGAACTTGGTGACAATCGTCCAGTTTCCAATATAAATTGAAAGTCCGATTCACTAATTTTTTTATGGCTATCGAATTCTTTAGTTGCATGTCTGAACTGATATGCAGACAGGATTTCATTCTTGTTTAACGATAAAGTATCCATGAGTAACACTCCCTTTACTTGATTAGAATCGACGGGCATTTGACTGTTTGCCGATCACATGCTTAATATTAGTGTATATATCACTTCTTTAAAAGTACGCACAATAATGTTATGTAGTATACAAAATGATACCATGGGAGTTGAACAGCTATGCGTGACCGAAAAGGTGGCTTCGGAAATTTCCCGGAAAGCAATAAAGAAGCTTGCCCTGTAGAATTCACACTGGACGTTATAGGAGGCAAATGGAAAGGAATTCTCATCTATCACTTGATTGATGGCACGAAACGTTTTAACGAATTCCGCCGGATCTGCCCGGGAATTACCCAACGTATGCTGACCCTGCAACTAAGAGAGTTGGAAGAGGATGGGGTTGTACACCGTGAGGTCTACCATCAGGTTCCCCCAAAAGTCGAATACTCTTTAACTGAATTCGGCAAGACACTGATTCCTATTATTAAACTCATGAAAGATTGGGGCGAGGTGTACAAAACAAAACAGCTTTCCGCAGAAAGCTGTCCTGAAAGTACAGATATAACGGTGTAGCTTAATGCTGCACCTTTTATTTTTCCCCATTAAAAAACGCTTCCGCCTTTTCCTTATGTTCGTTGGTTACCTGACCGGATATCGCTTTAATGCCTGCTGCGATAATCGCTGCATCATCTGTAAATCCAAGGCCTAGAATCGCATCGGGTATAGCATCTATAGGAGAAATAAAATAAGCCAATGCACCGAAAGCAATTCCTTTCGCCCATAAAGGTGTCTTAGCGTCGACGGCACAATAATACATCGCGATAGCATCTTTAGTAAATGGAATTTTGCCTGCAAACTTTTTAGTTTTCGTCCAAAAATTTTGCGTTACCATTTCCTCATTTTCTTTGCTATATGGAAATTCCTCTGCAGTGAGCTCCATGCTATTCTTGACCTTATCTTTCTTCATTGCCGGTTCCCTCCGAAAGGTTCATATGACGTACATACCTAAAGTATTCCCTCAATTGAGGTTTATATCTTTAAGATAAACTAAAGTCCGTATCCTGAACCTACTTACGATTAATCGATCGCTTTGATTTTCGTTAAATCGCTGCTGCATAACACTTCAAGATTATTAAAGATTCGCTCTGCATCCCAATCCCACCACTTCAGCGCTTCAAGATATTCGATCATTTCATCATCAAAACGTTGTCTAATCACTTTGCAGGGATTTCCTCCAGCTACACTATACGCCGGGATATCCTTTACAACTGTAGAATTGGCTGCGATAACTGCTCCGTTTCCAATATGCACACCTGGCATAATCGTAACATTTTGTCCAATCCAAACATCGTTTCCGATGACTGTATCACCTTTTAGCGGCAGATCTTTTAAATCCGGGACCGCCTGTTCCCAGCCATGTGCCATGATATTAAACGGATAGGTCGAAACCGAATTCATCCGGTGGTTGGCACCATTCATGACAAATTCAATGCCTTTGGCAATCGCGCAGAATTTTCCAATAATAAGCTTGTCGCCAATAAAATCATAATGATGAGTCACACGTTCCTCAAACTTCTCTGCACCGTTTATATCATCATAATAGGTATAATCGCCAACAATGATATTGTCTCTTGTAATCGCATTTTTTATATAGCAGATACTTTTAATTTGTTCATTGGGATAGAGCGTATTCGGGTTCGGTCCATATTGTTTCATAGTTTACGCCTCGCTCTCTTTTGGATAAAACATAGCAGAGATCAGAGCTGAATTCAAATCATGTACGATTCATAAACATAAAAAAGCGGCTACCTGCCGGTAACCGCCTATCTTTTATCTACTTATATTGTTAAAGTTCGTTCTACTTCACTTCTACTTCTACCTCTATCTTTTCGATAAAACCTCAGCCTCATACTGTTTCACTTCATTTAGCCAGCTTTCCCGGACCGGTACGCCATTCTTCGCACAATAATAATCCCAAATGGCTCCAAACGGATACGATTTAAATTCCTCGACCAAGGCAAGCCTTGAAGTGTAATCTCCATCCAGCTCAATTTGCTTCAATTGCTCGATTGGCTCCAGCATGGCACGAAGCAAAGCTTTTAATGTATTTCGTGTTCCGATCACCCAAGCAGCAACATGATTGATGCTTCCGTCAAAAAAATCTAATCCAATATGCGTTCTGTCCAGAAACTGGCCACGAACCAGTTCACGGGCAATCTCGAGCAGCTCATCGTCCATAGTTACCACATGATCACTATCCCAGCGTACTGGACGGCTAACATGCAGCAGCAATTGATCCCCAAACAGCAGCCAGGAAGACAGCTTATTCGAAATCGTCTCGGTTGGATGGAAATGCCCAGCATCGAAGCACACCGCCTTGCCCCGGCTTAGCGCATAACCCATATAGAATTCATGTGAGCCAACCACGTAACTTTCCGAACCAATACCAAACAGCTTACTTTCTACAGCATCAATGTTATATTGCTGATCGATTTCCTCGCTGAAGATTTCATCGAGTGACTGCTGAAGCCGTACCCTTGGTGACAAACGGTCGATCGGCGTATCTTTATAACCATCTGGAACCCAAAAATTAGTCACACAAGGCTGACCTAATGCCTGGCCAAAGGACTCGGCGATTCGACGTGAGGCCTTGCAATGAGCGATCCAGAAGTTGCGGATTTCAGGATCTGGGTGGCTCAGTGTGAAGCCATCGTTTGCTTTTTCATGAGAAAAACAGGTAGGATTGAAATCCAATCCGAGTCCCCGCTCTTTGGCCCAGCTCACCCATCGCTCAAAATGCTTAGGCTCTAAAGCATCGAGATCTACAGTCTCTTCTGTATCCGCATAAATAGCATGTAAATTTATTTTATGTTGGCCTGGGATGAGTGCAAGGGCCTGTTCCAAATCACGGCGCAGCTCCTCCGGATTCCCGGCCCTCCCCGGGTAACTTCCAGTGACTGCGATCCCGCCGCTCAGTTCTTTTTCCTTATTCAAAAATCCCTTCACATCATCACCTTGCCAACAATGCAAAGAAATCTTAATTTCCGCTAGCTGCTGCAACACCTTATCTACGTCGATCCCATGCTGTGCGTAAAGCTTTTTCGCTTCATTGTAGCTGTTCTGAATGCTCTGTAAGCTCTCTTTACTCTGCTCCATGATTGAGCCTCCTGATTTTTAGCTTAGTGTGTTTTAGGTGAGGCACTTTTGCCTCTCTTTGGCTCGCGTGCCTCTTAACTTAGCTACTAATTAACGGCCTGCAGCCGGGCGAACTGTGCCAAAGCCGCCTTTTTGGTCGTGGGGTCCATCCCCTTCGGTATATAAGATGTAACTTGGAATGAACGACTTATAATTTCTCTCGCCTCTTGAAGATCATTTACAGCACCCGTGCTGATCATCTGCACCACTAGATTGCCTAAAGCCGTAGATTCCGTTGGTCCGGCGTGAATTTCCATCTCCAGCAGATCTGCCGTAATCTGGCACAACAGACCGTTATTCGCACCTCCGCCAACGATATGCAGCCTCTCTAAGTTGTCACCCGTCAATTGCTGGAGATCCTGAATGTAGAAATAATAAGATAAAGCAAGACTATCAAATACACATCGAGCCATTTCCCCAGGCGTTTGAGGAACCAACTGTCCTGCTTCCACACAATAGCTGCGGATCTCGTCAATCATGCTCTGTGGATTCATGAATCGTTCATCATTGCAATAAATGATTGATCTAAAAGGGATTTCTTGTGCTGCCAGCTCTACCAGCTCGCCGAAGCTGTATTGTCCGCCGTACTCCTCACGAACCTTTTGAATCAACCACATGCCCATAATATTCTTAAGAAACCGGAATGAGCCGTAGGCTCCCCATTCATTCGTATAGTTGCGTAACATTGCCTCTGGACTTGTGATGGCTGAACCCCGTTCCACCCCGATGAGTGACCAAGTACCACTACTGAGAAATCCCCAGTTCTCGCTGTTTGCCGGAACCCCTAATACAGCTGATGCTGTATCATGAGAGGCTACTGCTATGAACTCGCAATCTGGAAGATCACCGCGAGCCGCCAAGTCCTCCGTCAACCTCCCAACGGGTTCCCCAGGTTCTGTTAAGGGAGGGAATTGCTCTTTTGAAAGACCAAGCACCGACAGAAGATCCTCATCGTAATCACGAGTGTGAAGATTCAGCATCCCAGAGGTGGAACCTATCGTCACTTCACTAATCTTGCGACCCGTAAGCCGATAATAAAGATAATCAGGGACCAGCAGGATGGAATGTGCTGCTTCCAGCTCCGCCTGATCATGCACAAACAGCTGATACAATGTATTAATCGGGAGATATTGTATCCCCACCTTTTCGTAAACGCTTTCAGTTGAGATATTGCGATGCAGCCTCTCTATCGCTCCATCCGTTCGGGAGTCACGATAAGAAAAAACCTCATGGATCCGCGCTCCCTCCTGATCGAGAAGTACATAATCGACACCCCAAGTATCGATGCCCACGGTGCAGCGCTCGATCCCTCTAGCCTTGGCCTGCTGTAAGCCCTTGACGATTTCAGCAACTAAATAATCTATATCCCAATATAGATTACCATTTTGTTCAGCGAATCCATTACTGAAGCGATGAATTTCTTCTATAAACAGGGTTCCTACCGGCTGCTGCAAGGTTCCGCAGACCACTCTCCCACTAGAGGCTCCGATATCAACAGCAATATGATTCTGAATTTGATTATGAGCTTGTGTATTCATCCCTATACAACACTCCTTATCTCCTATCAGCCTACTAGCAAAGCGAATACGATTCCTGGACCATGCACGCCTATCGTCAGATCATTCTCAATATCCGCTGAACGGCTAGGTCCGGAGATAAAATGAATGCCCGCCGGCAGCCCCGATGGCCCAGCTTCATCAAAATCAATAAGCACCTCACCGAGACGAGTCTTCAGCCGCTCCAATGGAACGATGGCAATTAATGCGGTAGGCAATAAGCTGACTGAACGGCCTTTATTCTCAGAGGACAGCACAGAAATGGAGCCTGTATAAGCAACGGCATAATCCGCAATCACAATTCCAATATCAGCCTCTGCCGCCCTAGCTTTCCATGCCTCCTGATCATCTGTATTCCAGACAGAGACCCGTGTATCTGTGAGTTCCTCCTCTAGTCGAAGTACTGCTAGCTCGGTGACATTTTGCCGGAGAATATACCGTGCGAGCATCTCATTGACTTTGCTGACGATGAAAGCCTTGGCTTCATCCATATCCTGCACACGAAATACATGACCACCGGCGCTTTGAAAATTCGCCGTAAATTGTTCAATCCTTTCCTCCGGACTCCACTGGAATTGCTGCCAGTACTGCGGTGCGCCGCGAAAAGGATGTGCAGGAGCTTCAGTAATTCTCGGCCGCTTCAGGCGGCGAGCGATATCATTCATGAATGCCTGCTGCTGTTCACGTGAATCCTGCTCCATACGTTCCAACCAGTTACTGTGCGTCTCTTCAGTCATGCCCGGCCCCTCCTTCCAGCTCTTCCCGCTTCCGCTTCGCTAGTAAATCTTCCATTCGCTTCTGTATCACAGGGTCCATTTCGCGACTGTTCTTATCTAGCTCCTGTTGCAGCCCCTTCCAGCTCTCACGGAAGGATTGATCTGCCAGCTTCGGGGCGATCCGATAATTGTTCCAACCTTTCAGCGGGCCCAGTTTCGACGGAATTCCTCCGTCTCGTACGAGCAGCTTTTGCCCGATTCTACCTACCTTCATCACATTACTAAATCGCTGTGACTTCGCCATGATCGCCCCAAAACCCTTCATGCCGAGACCTTCTGCCTTATCCCCATAACCACGTTCTACCTTACGCCGCCGTAAATAGATGAGCATATCATGCAGAGGGATTTTGACCGGACAGGCTTCATAACATGCTCCGCACAGGCTAGAGGCTGAGGCGATGTCATCCCATTGATCTACATTTTTATTCAACGCCGGAGTCAACACCGCTCCTATAGGTCCGCTATACGTTCCTCCATATGCATGACCGCCAATATGACGGTAGACAGGACAAGCATTCAGACAAGCTCCACAGCGGATGCAGTTCAGCAGCTCCTGAAACTCAGGATCGCCTAGCTGCTCAGATCGACCATTATCAAGAATAATAATATGTTGCTCTTCCGGCCCATCACCGTCATTATCCCTGCGGGGACCAGAAATACCCGACATATATACCGTTAACTTCTGCCCTGTTGCCGAACGAGGCAATAATGTAGCCATCACTTCAAGATCACTCCACGAAGGAATAATCCGCTCCATCCCCATCAGGGTAATTTGCGTTTTCGGTAAAGTGGTGACCATACGAGCGTTACCTTCATTCTCGAACAGCACCATCGAACCCGTCTCTGCAATAGCAAAGTTACAGCCAGTCATTCCGATATCCGCATCAAGGAACTTCTCTCTCAGCTTACGCCTTACAAATCCAGCAAGGATAGTAGTTTCGGGCAAAAGCTCCTCTCCTGCCTCTTTGGACAACAGCTCGGCAATCTGGTAGCGGTTCTTATGAATCGCCGGAATAATGATATGTGACGGGGTTTCCCCGGCAAGCTGGATAATATACTCCCCCAGATCCGTCTCTATGGTCTCCACACCAATGGATTCCAGCGCCTTATTTAAATGCAGCTCCTCTGTAACCATTGATTTGGATTTGACCACAGAAGCTGCCTGTTTTCGCTGCGCGATTTCAAGGGCAATCTTCACAGCCTCTTCACCCGTTGCTGCAAAATGAATATGTGTGCCGTTTACTCTTGCCTTGTCTGCAAAAAGATTCAGATAGTAATCAAGATGGGCGATCGTGTGTAGACGGATTTGCCGCCCACGTTCACGCCACTCTTCCCAGTGGCCATGATCGTTAGCCGCTTTCTGTTTTCCATCACGCAGTCTCTCCGTGGTAAAACGAACAGCCTTGCGTAAAAAGTCATTATTCAGCGCCAAGTCTGCACGTTCTTTTACCGTAGCTGGCTTTCCATTCTCTGAACCCGCCGTAGGATTGGTGGTGGCTTGGCTCATTTATCAGTCACCCCCTCATACAGCAGTTCTGCTAAATGCATAACTCGAACGGGTTCGCGGCGGTAACGCAGATTCCCGGCAATATTCATCAGACAACCCATATCCAGACCCGTTAGGATTTCTGCTTCCGTCTCCAGCACATGATCTGATTTCTCAGTGACCATTGCCCCGGAGATATCAGACATTTTCACGGCAAAGGTTCCACCAAACCCACAGCAGTCCTCAGCAAAAGGCAGTGGCACCAGCTCCATCGCCTTCACATTTTGCATAAGCTGCATAGGTTCGTCGCGAATCCCTAGAATCCTTGTGCCATGACAGGAAGGATGATAGGTAACCTTATGCGGAAAGACTGCTCCTAGATCAGTTACGCCAAGTACCTGCACCATAAACTGGCTAAATTCATAGGATTTGCGTTGCAAATTCTGCGCCTTGACCAGATTAACCGGATCATCCTGAAACAGCTTAGGGTAATGATGAAGCATCCCCGTACAGGATCCGGAAGGTGCAATGACAAAATCACTGTCATCAAAAGCCTGTAGAATCGTAAGTGCAGCTTGCCGCGCTTCATTCCAATATCCACTGTTGTACGCAGGCTGTCCGCAGCAAGTCTGCACCTCCGGGAACTCCAGCTGTACGCCATACCTGGCTAGCAGACGAGCCATGGCTTCCCCGACCTTCGGGAACACGGCATCGCTGACGCAAGTTATAAACATCGATACCTTCATGCCTTCACCTCCTGCACAACTATTTACTACACTGTCGTTATTGCGATGTTCAGCTTCTGCAACTGCTTCATTTGTTCTTCAACAGGGCTGTAATCCGTTATTAGGACATCCACATCACTAGGTGCCGCAAAATGTGTGAACGCTTGTATTCCAAATTTACTGGAATCACATAATAAGATCACTTGCTCCGCTATAGAAATCATCTTTCGTTTCACCATAGCTTGCAGCTCATTTGATTCACTAGCGCCACGTTCGAGATGAAATCCTTTGCAGGAAAAAAACATCTTATCCACGTGATACAATTCAAGCGAACGTTCTGCTAAATGACCAACATAGGACATTGATCTGCGGCTCAGCTGTCCGCCTGTAGAAAAGACCTCGATCCGCTCCTTCCCGCTTAACTCTGCTGCCACTCTAGTAGAATTGGTCAACACAGTAAGCGGCATATCCGGCAAATGCGAAGCCATATACCAAGCCGTTGTACTGGCATCCAGCAGAATTCGATCGCCCGGCTTAATCATCATTACCGCCTCACGGGCAATCCGCTGTTTCTCCGCTGCATTCATGATTTCTCGTTCGGCATAAGGGGTCTCCGGTTGCCGGTCACGCAGGCTAACTGCTCCGCCATGCGAACGCAGCAACCGCCCCGCTTTTTCCAATCGATCCAGATCGCGGCGAATGGTTTCTTCCGTCACTTGGCATAATGTACTCAATTCTGAGACACGGATGCTGCCGCGTTCATTCACTAGTTCTACGATTCGTTCATATCTGTCTGCAATCAGCATGATTTTCCTCCGTTATCCCTATCTATATTCAAGCTACCTCTTATCTAGTAAAAGCTGCTGGCACTCCACCGTCGATTGTCAGCATACAACCCGTAGTTTTCTCTGACTTGGAAGAAGCAAAAAAAGCAACGCCTTCGGCAATATCACGCGGATAAATATTAACTAGCAGCGTCGTGCGTTTACGGTAATGCTCCTCTAATTGATCCGGCTCAATCCCGTAAGCAGCCGCCCGTTCATTACGCCAGTTCGAATTCCAGATGGCTGATCCCTGTAAAATTGCATCGGGCAGAATCGTATTGGCACGGATGCCAAACTCTCCGCCTTCAGCTGCTATACAGCGGGCCAGATGGGCTTCGAGCGCCTTGGCAGAACTGTAAGCCGAGACGCTTTTTCCTGCAAAAATAGAATTTTTGGAGCCGATGAACACCATGCTGCCACCGATTTTTTGCTCCTTCATCACCTTAAAAGCTTCGCGCGCAACGAGGAAATATCCTGTGCCCAGTACAGAAATATTCAAGTTCCACTCTTTTAATGAAGTCTCATCAAACGGACTGGAGGTTGCAAGCCCAGCATTATTAACGATAATGTCGACCCCGCCATAAAAAAGTGCTGTCTCCGCATATGCTGCGGTTACCTGCTCTTCCTGAGTTACGTCCATTTTAACGGCGAATGCACGATTTTCACCATACTTAGCGTTAATCTCTTCTGCTACTTTTTGTGCACCCTCCAGATTGAGGTCTGCCAATACAACATGCGCTCCTTCTGATACTAAACGACGAGCCGTCTCACTCCCAATTCCCCCGGCACCACCTGTAATAAAGGCAACTTTACGGGAGAACTCCGCTTCTGCCGGAGCCAGTGATAATTTATATAATTCCAAGGGCCAATATTCCACATTGTACGATTCATTCTCACTAAGAGAGACGAAATCTCCCAGTGCAGTAGCTCCGCGCATAACAGCAATCGCCCGGTGATACAAGGCTCCGCTGATCTTAGCATTGCTCCAGCTTTTACCTGTGTTGATCATGCCCACGCCAGGAATCAGGATCACACGTGGCGCAGCCTCGAACATTACATCGCCCTCATGTTTATTACGGTCGAAGTATGCTTTGTACTGCTCCTTATAAGCGCTAATCGCTTCGCTCAGCTTCGCCTTCAAGCCATCGATATCATTGGTGTTTGGCTCCCACGCAACAAAAAGCGGCTTCATTTTGGTATGTACCAAATGATCCGGACAAGCTGCGCCTACATCAGATAACTTCTCCGAGTCAGCCCCTCCTACGAAACGCAGCACATCCTCCGCATCATCGAAGGTCAAAATCATTTTACGCTCATCGCTAACTGCGCCTCTGATCAGTGGCATCACTGCGGCCGCTACAGCCCGTCGCTCTGCTTCTGGAAGTGCTTCTGATTTGCGGCCGCCAAATAGGTTCTGGTCTTCAATTCTTTCTTCAATATAACTTTCCGCTTCGTTAATTATGGAGATTGTTTTGTCATAACAAGATTCAGGTGTATCCCCCCAAGTCACGAGACCGTGTTTCTCCATCAGCACTAATTCAGCTTTCGGGTTTGCGAGCACACCTTCGGCAATCATTTTGGATAAAGTGAAGCCTGGACGGATGTAAGGCACCCATACGAAACGATCCCCATAAATCTCACGGGCAATTTCCTTACCGTTATGCGCACAGCATAAGCTGATAATGGCATCTGGATGCGTATGATCCACATGTTTGAAAGGTAAAAACGCATGCAGCAACGTCTCGATGGAAGCACGCGGATGTTTAGGGTCAATCATACAATTTGCGAGATAAGCTACCATCTCTTCATCTGGCATTTCATCACGTTCAAATAACGGGGCAATATCCTGAAGCCTTAGTCCGGTAAAATTGCCTGCTTTCATTGTAGCAAGGTCAGAACCACTGCCCTTCACCCACATTACTTCTACCTCACGCCCGCGAAAATCCAATTCTATCGTTTTGCTGGAGGTATTCCCTCCGCCAAAGTTACAGACTCTGCGATCTTCGCCCAGCAGATTAGAGCGGAACACTAAAGCATCCAATCCCCCGTTTAATTTCGTTGCCCGAGATGAATCCCGTAAGTTTTGTACCATTTGTGAATACCTCCGTTTTTGAATGTTTGTTTTTTTGTTTATTTTTGTTTGTTTTGATTTTAAACTATTTGTTTGTGTTTGAATAGAGCGCTTTCAACGAAATTTTAAATTATTTTCACATTTTAGACGAATCTACATTGGATGAACTACAAAAACCTCGTGAATAACAAAAAAAAGCTGCCTCTTGGCAACTCCTCCACTATTTTTTAAACCAGCTTAAAGGGTGATCCAGTAGTTACATTTTTCATCCTTAATGCCATGTAGTTTTCCTTTGTTCGCTTCAATAACCTTTCTCGAAGATATATTGTCCGGCTCACAAGTCAGCATGACCTTATCAATCCCCATGTCCGCAGCTTTTTTTAACAGCTCTGCCAAAAAAATCGTACCATAACCTCTTCCTCTCTCACTGGGTCTGATACTATAGCCAATGTGTCCACCTGACTTCCTCAATTGATCATTTAAGGAATGTCTTAATTTTCCGACACCAACGGGATAGGAGTCAATCAGTAGCCAGTAGTTGGTCTGTGCTACATACTGTGGTGGAAGATTATCACCTTGTGAAAGTGCTATCCTCTCCCGGATGAAATCAGGAAATTGACTGTAAGCCAGATCAAATCCATTGTTGACGAATCCATTCTCCCCCGGACCTATCTCCACAATCATCTCAAAAATATCGCGTCCATCTGAAATGCTAGCTTCCTTTAGCTCAACAAGCATAATAATCCCCCCCTAGAACGTTATTAATAACTTCCCTATCAAAAATTTACCGCAAAAAAGACCGGCATGCATTATTTAATTGCACAATCTACAACTAAAATGTACTTCAATGCTCACGCCTAATGTATTAAGTGTACTTTGTGCAATTAAATTCGCCCAATTTAGCTAAATCAGCTAATTACGAGAGATATAGTTGTACAAAGTACATCTATATCACCGAAGTGAGAGTAAAGTAGCAATTTAGTTGTATGAAATACACTTATCTGGCTCCTTGTGACTACTAGGTGATCAAGCAACAGGTATCTAAACTAATCTATCTAATCTAATCTAATCTATCTAATCTATCTAATCTATCTAATCTAATCACCATCTACTCACCCTCTAATCACCTTCTGCTCCCCCACTTTTCACAGGAATGTTTCTATTTCTCGCCCCTCCTTCCGCACTCTCGTAGTATACTTATTGGAATAAGATACAGATGTTGTATTTTTCACTAAGGAGGTTTGTGATGGTGAATAGCTTTAAGAATGCCAAGGCGCAAGAACAAGTGTGGCAGTCCTACCAACAGCTAGTTGATCAGTGGCCTGTTCCTCTTGAAGAACTCGATCTCCCAACCACATATGGGCTGACGCATTGTATCCTTACCGGGCAAAAGAGTAATCCCCCCTTATTTCTATTTCATGGCGTTGGTGATAACTCGGCGGTCATGTGGCTCCTTAACATCGAGGAATTATCGCGGCATTTTTACTGCATCGCTATTGATACTCTGGGCGGACCCGGAAAAAGCATTCCTAATGCGTACTTTAATAAACAAAAGTTTGAGCAGGTGGAATGGATTAATGAAATAGCCAAACATCTGAGCATTGACATCTTTAATATTGCAGGGGTGTCAAATGGCGCCTATATTGCTTTTAATTATGCGACCAAGCAACCGGACAAAGTGAACCGTGTGATTTGTTTGGAAGGCGGAATGGTCACCACACCAATCAAAGCCATGCTGCAAACGCTAATGATGATGTTCCCAGAGATTCTGGTTCCCACGGATCGCAATTTACTGAAAGTGCTGAAGAAGTTAAGTGCGCCTGACTCCCCTTTATTTGACAATCACCCAGAAGTAGCTGCTCATCTAATCCTTTTAATGCGCACTCATAATCAACAAGCTATGTTTGTTCATAAGCTTCAAAAATACGATAGAAACGCCGCAGTTGCCGTCAGAGATAAGCTCTATTTTTTAGTAGGAGAACACGCATTAAAACAATCAAAGGATTTCATAGATATTTTAGAGGACGGAAAGTTTCATTACCAAGTCATCCCCCGTGCGGGACACGGCATTAATCATGAGCAACCGGATAGAGTCAACACTGAAATCATCAATTTCCTGACCGGCGATAATGATACATCACTTGCATCCTTATGAAAGCGTTACTATTATGAAGGTTATTACTCATACTTACTCTATTAAAGGAGAGGTTACCCATCAGATACGGAACTCTAGCCCACACATTTGGCTGCCTGCCGCTCAAGTCGTTAACTGCAACCCTTCAGAATTATGATATCGATTTTGTTCAGCTTGCATTATCCAAAGCCATTCAGGACATCGACACTTCTACCGGTAAACTAAGTCCAGGTCTTGCCAGCTATATTGGCGAACAATTTGATAAAGCAGGAATACGCATCGGTGTTTTGGGCTGTTACATCAACCCTGTTCATCCGGATCCTGTCATCCGGAGAGCTGAGATCAATCGTTTTAAAGAGCATCTTCGTTATGCCCGCCAATTCGGCGCACCTATGGTGGCAACAGAGACCGGTGCGCTGACTACTTTTCAAGCACAAGATCCGGTCCATTACGAAGCTATCGGCTGGGATACGTTAAGGGCAACTATAGAAGAACTTGCAGAGGAAGCTGAAAAATGGGGCGTTTTTCTAGGACTAGAGGGGGTCTGCACACATACACTTTCTACACCAGACAAGATGCGCCGCATCTTAGATGAAGTCCCATCAAGCTGTATAGGTGTTGTATTGGACCCTTGTAATTTTATTAGCACGGCTGCGCATTTGCAGGATCAAATTGTCGATGATTCCTTCAGATTATTCGGCGACCGTATCATTCTGGCGCATTTAAAAGATATCTATCAAGATGGTGAAAAAGCATACCACGGCAAAGCAGGCAGCGGATTATTCCATACCGAAGCTTTCCTGCGCAAACTCCAAGAATATAAGCCAATGATCGATGTGTCATTAGAAGATATCAAGGATCTGGAGGTTAATGATACCGTTGCTTTACTGAAGAAGCTTGCTCCTATAACACAATAAAAACCCACTTCTGAGGATAGGTGTTAGCAGCAGCTGCGCATCTATCCCAGCTTTATCTATGCTCAAAAATAGTGTTTCCAGTTATTGAGCAGATGATCATCCTCTGCCTGCAGCAATTTGGAGGCATATACGATTTGACCTGTATGATAGGAATAATGTTCTACCGCTCCGATCATAATCTTTTGAATACTCCAAGTATAATTCTCCATTCCAGCCCCCTCAGGGAAACTAATGGTGACCTCCCGTTCTAGATCAGCCTTCGTCAAATTGCCCACCACCGCACGGCTTTCTTCCCTGACCTTCAGCATATACTGCAATAATTCCTGTGATGAATAACCGCCTCTGGTCAAAAATTTGCTCCACATACCCCAAGGATTGATCGAGCCTTCTCATACATTCGATAATGATTTCACTCATACTAATCCCTCTTCCTTCTACTTTTGTTTGTAAACTTGTTAAATGGTACTTTTCTATAGGAGCTGAATAAAATAAGAAACATAACGATTGAATCATATTGTTTCACTATTACAGCTCTAACTTGGAAGGGACGGGATTATCAATGAGATTCACATTCCCTATTCTGACCTTATCTCATGGCGGAGCACAACGTATGCTGGTAGAGCTCACCAATGGGCTGACAGATTTGGGCCATCAGGTCAACCTCCTCTTGCCTGTGGATGGCGCTATTTCTTATGATGTGCGCGCAAACGTAATCCGCTCCTCACATATGAATATTCACGAGCATGACTTTCCTCCCGGAGACGTCATTGTTTCTAATTATTATACAACTGTCCCCATCGCCCAAGCAGCAAGCAAACAAGGAAAAGGGGTTCATGTACGTTTATCTTTATGTTATGAGCCTCCTTTTTTACCGGATAACGGACGCTCCTTCCCCTCCTATCACATCACTGAGCATCTAATCGTTTTATCACGTTGGCAGCAGGAGCTGATCTTTTTAAATCATGGCATCACCGGCAGTATCGTGCCCATTGGCATTAGCTCCTCTTTTAAAAATATGAATATCCGTCACAGTCTTCAAGAGCCTTTAAACATAACAGCTATATTAAGAAAAACAGAACGCGGTTTCTCCTGGCACCGCGAGCAAGATTACCTTATAGAACAGCTGGATTACGTAAAAAGCCAATATCCCGATGTAAATATTAACTTCATCAGTCCGCCTGACGAGTTCAACACCTCAGAAATTCTCCAAAGAATGAAAGCTACTGGCAAATATCGGTTCTTTACGCCAGCAAATGATGAGGAGCTCTGCTATCACTATAACGGTGCGGATATTTTTGTTAGCTCAAGTATTTTTGATACAGGTTCTTTACCGGGACTTGAGGCCATGCGTTGTGGAGCAGCGTTAGTCTGTGTATATTCGGGTGGGAATATGGAATACGCCCATCACAAGAAAAACTGTTTGCTCTCTTATCGATATGAGAACCGGCTCGGTGAAGATGTCATCCGCTTAATACGTGATCCCAACTTAAGAACTAAATTAGCGGAGCAGGGGGAAAGATATTCGCGCAAATGGACTTGGGAAAATAGTGTCAGATTATTTGAACAAGCGATCACAGATTTATTATAAAAATATAAAAAAGCAAGTCTCCAATGGCTGAGATTTGCTTTTTTATTGATCCAAAAGAATCATTGACTAGAGAAATAATACAAGATATTATGTAAGCGTTATCAATTGCAAAATAATGAAACACTTTAGGGAAATCTAAACTAAAAGGAGAAGGAATATGGCGAAAAAAGGTAGGCAAGGTTATCGGTTGTTATTGTTGTCTTTTTTAATGCTTTTTACAACTGTTTTCTCAGGAGGATCGCAAGCTTATGCAGCAACCTGGAATCTGACTGGAGATACCAACGTACACGACCCTTCATATATCAAAGAGGGGAACACACATTGGGTATTCAGCACGGGATCAGGTCTCCAAGTGATGTTCTCAAACGATGGAACTAACTATATTCGCTCCCTCCCGATTTATACCTCGAAACCCTCCTGGTGGAGCTCTTACGTTCCCAATCAAGAAGGGCTAGATGTATGGGCCCCAGAAATTTTCTACTATAACGGTACCTATTACCTCTATTATTCTATCTCTACATTCGGCTCAAGAGTGTCTGCTATTGGTTTAGTAACTACTAAATCGATCTCCGGGGGAAAATGGACGGACCAAGGTGTCGTTATCTCGTCTAATGACGCCTCCAATTATAACGCCATTGATCCTAACATTACGGCAGATGCTAACGGAAACCTATGGATGACCTTCGGTTCCTGGAGCAACGGGATTTACATTACCTCCATCAACAAAACAACCATGAAGCCAACGGGCAACTCGTATCGCATTGCCACTAAATCCGGGGGGATTGAAGGCTCCAGTATGGTTTACAATCCAAATACCGGATATTATTATCTATTCGTATCCATTGGCCAATGCTGCTCAGGCGTAAACAGCACCTATAAAATTGCAGTGGGACGCTCAACCAGCGTACTGGGGCCTTTCTATGCGAAGGACGGTACCGATATGAAAAATGGCGGTGCTACGGTCATCGATAGCGGCAACAGTTTTTGGGCGGGTCCTGGTGGACAGGATATATACGGAACCAACGTTATCGTCCGCCATGCTTACAGTGTCGCTGAGAATGGCGCACCCAAATTGTTAATCAGTGATCTCGAATGGGATTCTGCTGGCTGGCCTTACTATAATTAACGTCTAATCGAGGAGTTGCCCCTGAGTCCTACTCTGTGATTTATGGGGCAGCTTCTTTTTACCGATAAACCTTCTACTCTCTCTTTCGATAGATACCTGGCGAGACACCATAACGCTCCCGAAACACCCTGTGAAAATAGGTGTAACTTCCAAACCCCGTCTCCTCTGCTATACGCTCTAAGGTGTAATTGGTATTGTCCATTAATCTCAGTGCCATCGCAAGCCGGATTTGCCCCGCATATTGCATAATAGAATAACCGAATTGGATCTTGAATAAATGTACGGCCCTTGTCACACTAATTCCAGCATGAGCAGCTACGTCCTTTAGTCTGATCTCTGAAGTAGCATGCTCCTCCACATAACTCTTCATTTTAAGTCCGTGTAGAAGCGAAGCCGAAGATGATGCAGGTGCCTCTTCCATAGCCCGATCTAACAACAAACATAAAGCTTTAAATAGTGCTTCAAGTATTTCAGGGCTACCCCCGTCTAGTCTTCTATTCTCCAGATCAAGCTGTTGCCATATACTTTGCAGCTTACCATCATCCGCAATTCTAACCTTTTTGGGTCGCTCACGCAGGTTCCACCAGTGGTCCACCCATTCCCCTGTACACATTACAAAATAGTCCACACTATGTCCCAAAGGACTTTTCTTTTCACCGATTCTCAGATCATATATATCGTAGGGCTTAAATAACAATAGATCCCCCGGCACTACGGCAGTCATTTCTCCATCGATGAGGACTTCACATTCCCCTTCTGCTTGCAGCCTGATGATATAGGTATCCAACCCACTGCGATATAGTTGCCGAAAAGGCTGAGTATGGCGGATAAATCCACACAGACTAATTTGAACGCTGTTTGTTTCCATCGCATATGCTCCTCATTCTATAATAGTCGATGACCAGATTGTTGAGGTTCTTAGCCATATAGTTTCTTCAAAGTGCAGTGAATCTCCTTCTATAATAAAGACAGAATTCATATGTAGGAGGTTATCAAGCATTATGAGTAAAACTATTCGCGTCATTCAAACCGCTAAAGAAACCACGGATCGTTTAACAGAAAAGGACCCTCTGATTTTCCTTCCCGATACGTCAGGAGTCGAATCAGAGCTAATCAATATCTATGATGATCTGGAGTATCAAGAAATTGAAGGCTTTGGTGGAGCTCTTACGGAGTCCTCTGCCGTTACTATCGCTAAGCTTAGTGCAGCTAAACAAAAAGAAATCATCGACGCTTATTTTCATCCTGAGCACGGCATTGGATATACCCTTTGCCGCTCACATATCCAAAGCTGCGACTTCTCACTGGGCAACTATGCTTATGTAGAGGAAGGCGATGCGGAGCTACGTTCGTTCGATATTTCCAGAGATCACGAGTCGGTTATCCCCCTCATAAAAAATGCTGCCGCAGCAGTAGGTGAAGATTTCCGTCTGTTCTCTTCCCCATGGAGTCCTCCAGCGTTCATGAAGACTAACGGGCAAATGAACGGAGGCGGAGCTCTTAAGCCTGAATATCGTAAGGCTTGGGCTAACATGTTCGTTAAATATATTGAGGCGTACACTGCAGAAGGGATTGATATCTGGGCTGTCAGTGTTCAGAATGAAGCCAAAGCTGTACAAAGATGGGATTCCTGCCTGTATACCGCCGAAGAAGAAAAGGATTTTGTGCGTGACTACTTGGGACCTGCTCTGGAACAAGCGGGCTTGGGCCATGTAAAGGTTATGATCTGGGATCATAATAAAGAACGGGTGTATGACCGTGCTAAGGTTGCTTTTGAAGATCAAGCAGCGTCCAAATACATATGGGGAATCTGCTTTCACTGGTATTCCGGTGATCACTTCGAAGCCCTCTCTGCTGTACATGATCGTTTCCCTGATAAAAAGCTGTTCTTCAGCGAAGGCTGCCAAGAAGGTGGCGTTCATCTCGGCTCATGGAACACCGGTGAACGTTACGGACATGATATCATCGGCAATCTGAACAACTGGATGTCGAGCTGGACAGACTGGAACATTGTCTTGGATGAGCAAGGTGGACCTAATCATGTAGGAAATTACTGCGACGCTCCAATTATCGGAGATACCAAAAACGATGAAATTACTTTTGAGAGCTCATTCTATTACATCGGGCACTTCAGTAAATATATTCGTCCGGGTGCTAAACGCATTGGTTTCTCCAAATATACAGATAAGCTTGAAACAACAGCTTTCCGCAACCCTGATGGCACTATTGCTGTTATCGTTATGAACCGCACAGAGCAAGAGCTTCCATTCACCCTGCGCTTCCATGACGAACTGGCTGAGAACATGATTCCGGCTCATGCCATTCAAACGCTGCTAATTAAGTAGAAGCGGTTCATTCCTAATAAAAAAGAGGTTCTCTTGTTGCCAGCGCACAGAGAGAACCTCCTTTTTTATTAAATTAAATGAAATAGTGCTTAAAGTCTTGCCGACAGTATTTCACATAACGCTCCATACAGTGTATGTTCAAGATCCAACGAGGCAAGAGAAGCCAGGGCCGCCATCGGCGTTACTGCTGCTTTGACTACATGGTAAATTTGCTCTTTCAATTGGAAAAGAATTTGCGCACGGTTCAGAAGGCTGAACACCTCATCATCTACCGAATTCACCGCAATCCGGGCATTTGTGAACGTTACTTCCAATGAATGCTCTACCGCTTGATCCGAAATCATGATCGTAAGCGTATGTGTAGCCTCATCATAGTCCATGTTTGCTTCGATTTCTGTGCCGCCAGCGAATACCTGTACCTTCGTATCAGCAAAACCGACAAAGGACAACTTCCATGATCGCCGCTCAGGCACAACCTTTGTATTTCCCTTAGCAGAGAGAATCTTGAAGCTGGCTCTATCCCCCATTTCCAGGATCATTTCTGTATCACACCATTGATCATCCTGATCCTCCGCAGTATCGCCCTCATCCTCCCAGAGATGAAAATGACCCCTTCCTCCCGCAAATACACGGACCTCCATATGCCCCGGATTATCCACTGAAGAGGTATATTGCGTCAGATCTGCCATAGGCACGATAGCACCCGCTTTAGCTAATACAGGGATATTCTCAAGATTGCGATAAAGAGAAAGCTTTCTGCCACCGTCGTACACTCTTCCGTTAAAAAAATCTATCCAAATCCCTTCAGGTAACCAAGCCTTAAATTCGGCAACGCCTACCTTTGGGTTGACCGGCTGTGTAATCGGACAGGCAATAAGTTCCGTTCCGAAATAATATTCATTGGGCACTTCATAGGCTTCATTCGACAACGCATGATGATAATACATCGGTCGGATTAGCGGAAGACTATCGCGGCTGGCATAGCGATTCATCGTGTACAGATAGGGAAGTAAACTATGCCGCAAACGCAGGCAATCCTTCATCACATCTTCCGCAATCTTATTGAATCGCCATGGCTCCTTGCTGTTAAAGGCACTAGCAGAACTATGTAACCGCAGAATAGGCGAAAACACACCGAATTGCACCCAGCGCATTGCTAACTCATCATCTAAATAACCATTCATATGGCCCCCGATATCATGGCTCCACCAACCATATCCCACGTTAGCGGCGTTGGCTGTGAAGTAAGGCTGGAAATCCAGCGACTCCCAAGTGACAATGGTATCTCCAGAGAAGCCCACAGGATAACGATGGCTGCCAAGACCTGCATAACGGGAAAAAGTAATCTGCCGGTTGCCTCGCCGGCCGCTATCCAGATAGTGATAATGGTTCAGCATCCAAAGCGGATCTAGTCCCGGTACTTTAGTCACTCCACCCTGCTGCCAATCAATCCACCAGAAGTCCACACCTTCATTCTCTAGCGGATGATGCAGAAACTTAAAGTATGCTCGCAAAAAATTCGGATCCGTAATATCAAATTCTACAGCATCACCCTTTTCCGGGTCCATACCCATCTCCGCAGCAATGGCTAGATAAGGATCTTCAAACGCTCGTACACCGTCTGCTGGATGTACGTTGAGCGTTACTCGAAGTCCTTTTTCATGCAGCCATGCCAAAAATCTTTGAGGCTCCGGAAACAGTTCCCGGTTCCAGGTATAACCCGTCCAACCACTGCCGTACTGCGGATCAATATCGACGAGATGCCAATCCATATCTATAACAGCGACGGAAAACGGAATTCGCTCGAGCTCAAACCGCTCCATTAGCGCTTTGTATTCTTCTTCTGAATATCGGTAATAACGGCTCCACCAGTTGCCAAGGGCATAACGTGGCAATAGGGGCGTACGACCGCAAAGGTGATAGAAATCCTTCAAGCAGTGCAAATAATCATGACCGTATCCAAAAAAATAAACATCGAGGCCAGCCATTGCCCGTAGCTCTACCCGTCCATCCTCTTCCAGTACTAGGGAGGTGCTATCATCAACTAACGTATACCCCGCACGTGAAAGCAGTCCGTGCTCCAGCGGAATGGCGCCATCTGCATTATCCAGTGTACGTGCTGTCCCTCCCAAATCTTGGACTGTATCTCCATAATTCCAGACACTCATTAGGTGACCCGCTTCGTTTCTCACCCGAACATTGAGACCATGCCGGGAGAAAGGCTGCTTGTCATAAGTTAAATGCAGGCGCTCCGTAATCAACTCAAGTTTATTCCCCAGATCCATTACGCGGAACTCTGGAACCGGAAAATTGCGATTCACAACGGTCTGTGACGCCCGATCTTCGAAATATCCTTCCTCACTATATTCCATCCGGATAAGCTCCGGAGTTAAGACAGTGAACCGATAGCACTCCCCCTGAATAATCGCGTCAGCATTACTGCCTGGTTCAGAACGCAGCTTTAATTGGGTCGCCAAAGGGGTTGGCTCTTTCATCGTATTTCCCATCAAGTAAAAACCCCATTTCTTGTTATTCAACGCCGATATAACGGCTGAAAGCATCTGTCCGAATTTTCACCATCTTTTCGAGGCCCATCCCCCGCAGCTGCTTCACATAGTCATCCCACTGCTCGTCAATATCACCTGAGATTATAAATTGAGCACGCATTGTATTGACGTAACTATCAATATCGGTGGTCAAGGTCGGCAGCTCCTGAAACTCTTCTGCAGTGTACATTACGTTAGGGAAAGGTGGTGTTGTGTAGTCACTTCCCAGCTTATCGAGTTGTAGCTTCAGCCCATCTCCGGTTTTGGGATTTAGAAAGATGGTCTTTTCAAAAGCTGGGCTCACATATTTCGGCCCGAAATCCCGGAGTGACTGTTCCCAATACCAAGCATCTGCACTGGTGCCGGTTGGAGGGTCCATCAATGTATACGTACCGTTGTCATTTTTCTTAATCACCGTTCCAATGGCACCCCAGAAATTCTGAATGCTGGCTTCATTGGTATAGAACTGATCCGCCCAGCGTGCTGCAATTTCTGGATACTTGCAGGATATGGTGATCAACAGCTCGTTGCGTTCCAGATTCATCCCATACGGGTTCCCAACGGTGTAGCGCTTCCCGTCTGGTCCAGCAATTGGCGGAATGGTCACATATTGATCACTCCATTTGCCAAACATAGCGTCTGGCGTCCACTGATAAGAGAAGCCTACGATTGGGGCATCCGGATTTAGAAACTTTGCCGATCTCATCGTTTCGTCTTGAGTGAATACTTCTTTATCAAGTAATCCGTCTTTAAATAATTTGCTCTCCCATTTGAGCCCTTCTTTGTACTCTTCTGAAATCGGGTAATAAACCGCATTTCCGTCCTTGACCACCATGAAGTTATTATTCAAATCTGCGATTCCGAAGGGACTGATTAGATCATTACTTAATTCGATAAAAGGAATCTCATCCTGTTTTCCGTTTCCATTCGGATCTTGTTCTTTGAATGCTTTTAGCACGTTATAAAGATCGTCTATCGTATCCGGTACCTTCAAACCCAATTTGTCCAGCCAGGTTTTGTTAATCACAGGCTGACGTGAGCTTTTAGGACGTGAGGGTAATCTTGCAGGCAGCGAGTAGATTTTCCCGTCAGGAAAGGTGCTGATTTTTTTCATTTCCGGTGTTTCTTCCATAGCTGCTTTGAGATTAGGCATGTTGTGCTCAATATAGTCATCTAACGGCCGAAATAAGCTTAAATTATTGACGATATCCGCATCTCCGAAGGTCTGACTCCCTAAAATGATATCTGGAAGTGTGCCGCTGGCCAGCATAATAGACTTCCGTTCACTCCAATCATTGGAGGACATCACCTGCCACTCAATTTTGACATTCGTGTTCTTCTCCAAATCCTTGAGCCATTGATTCTCGGTAAAAGAATCTCCCATGCTGACCCACCGGACAGTGAGTACTTTCAACGTCACCGGCTTATCCACTATCGGCAATCCTTCTTTGTTAAATTCACCCGGTTCAGTTTCAACAGAATTAATCCCACTGTTCCCTTTACAAGCTGTAAGGCTAGCAAGCAACGTTGTCACTAAAAGAATGACGGTGATTGTTCTATATATCCTGTTTTTTTGTTGCTTTTTCATAACGTTCTTGCTCCCTTACGAATGTTAGTAGAATAGCTGAATGTACTATTCCTTCACTGCGCCGATCATTACCCCTTGGTTAAAGTATTTTTGTACAAAAGGGTACACGCACATGATCGGAACCGTTGCCACGATAATAACAGAATACCGCATCATATTGGCGAGTCGTAGTGCGATTTGCGCAGCTTCCCCGGTTCCCATCCCCGACTGCATCTGATTGGTAATCAAAATATTTCGCAGGATCAGCTGCAAAGGATACATATTAGGATTTTTCAGATAGATCAAGGCATTAAAATATGAATTCCAGTAACCAACGGCGATCCATAGACCCAGCACGGCAATAATCGCCTTCGACAGTGGTAAAACGATCTGTAGAAAATAACGAAGATTTCCACAACCATCGATCTGTGCAGCTTCCCATAAATCTCCCGGAATACTCGACTGAAAAAAGGTGCGGGCAACGATTATGTTAAACACACCAACGGAGAAAGGCAGTACCATCACCAGAAATGTATCGTACAGATGGAAATCACGGATCGTTAGAAAAGTCGGAATTAACCCCCCATTAAAAAACATCGTAAAGATGAAAAACAGGGAAAGATATTTTCGTCCCACAAGATCCTTTCTGGACAACGCATAGGCCGCAGAAATATTTACAATTAAACCGATTGCCGTCCCTACCACCGTATACATGATGGTATTCCAGTAACCGATCCAAATATTTTCATGACGCAGCAGCTCTTTGTAACCATCGAAGGTGAACCCTTTAGGAAATAACCAAACCTGCCCCCCCGCCACCGCGGAAGGATCACTGAACGAAGCAATGACGATAAAATACAGCGGATAGATCAGGATAATTAGAAAAAGTGCTGATATAACATACATCACTATTTCCATTATAGTATCCGAAGAACGATTCTTCTTTATTTTCCCCACATTCCCTTTAGTAACTGTCTCTAAACCTCCCATTTCAATTCTCCTCCCTTCTACCACAAGCTATTTTCGCTTAGTTTTTTAGATATCTGATTGACCATGATCAATAAAATAAAATTAATAACGGTGTTGAATAGGTTGATCGCCGAGGAAAAGCTGTATTGACTGCTGAGCAAGCCAATTTTGTAGACATAAGTAGAAAGAATTTCACTTGAAGTGATGTTCAAGTCATTTTGCATTAGGTACACTTTTTCAAAACCAACCCCAAGCAATCCACCGACCCGCAAAATAAGCAAGGTTATCGCGGTTGGCATCAGCATCGGAATATCGATATAACGAATTTTGTGCATCCGGCTTGCTCCGTCTACGGTTGCCGCCTCGTACAAGCTAGGATCAACTGCGGAGAGCGCAGCGATAAAGATAATGCTGTCCCAGCCGACATGCTGCCACACATCCGACCAAACATATACACTGCTGAATAATCCAGCGGAGCCAATCAGATCAGGAGCCTCTTTTCCAAAAAGACTATATATATTGCCCAGCAGTCCGGTGCTAGGTGAGAACAAAATCATCATTAAACCCACCATTACTACCGTGGAGATAAAGTGCGGCATATAGGACACCGTCTGGAAAAAACGTCTAAACCGGTTAGGTCTCATCTGGTTAACCATCAACGCCAGTATAATTGGAATCGGAAAGGTAATCAGACTGTACACACTGATGATCAATGTGTTTTTAATCGTTGATGAAAATTGATAGGAATGAAAGAATTTCTCGAAGTATTTGAATCCAGCCCATGGGCTGCCCCCAATTCCCAACGCCGGACTATAATCCTTGAAGGCAATCAGCACCCCGTACATTGGCTTGTACGCGAATAATAACGTCAGAACTACAGCAGGAAAAAGCAATAGATAGAGACCCCAATTTTGTTTGATTTGTCCGAATTTCCGCCCGAAATGAAGTGGACCAGATTTCATGACATCCCCTCCTTATTTAAAATAGAGAATGCTACCCCACAGCTATCCTGTAGGGCAGCACCTTTTTCGAAAGACGAATAGGTTATTTCACGTTCATATAACGGCTGTAAGCATCCGTGCGAATCTTAACTAACTTTTCAAGTCCCATTTTATTAAGCTTGCTCACATAAGCATCCCAGCCCTCGTCAATTCCGCCTTTGCTAATAAATTGCGCCCGCATAGTATTCACATAGCTGTCGATATCCGTAGTCAAGGTTGGCAGCTCCTCGAACTCCTCAGAAGTGTACATTACGTTAGGGAAAGGTGTTGTTACATATTCACTGCCCAGCTTATCCAGTTGCAGCTTCAGTCCATCTCCACTTTCAGGGTTCAGGACGATTTTCGATTCAAAGGATGGGCTCACATATTTCGGTCCAAAATCACGTAGAGATTGATCCCAATACCAAGCATCTGCGCTGGTTCCAGCTGGTGGATCCATCAATGTATAAGTGCTATCATCGTTTTTCTTAATAACCGTTCCAATCGCACCCCAGAAATTCTGAATGCTCGCTTCGTCAGTGTAGAACTGATCTGCCCAACGTGCAGCAACCTCAGGATATTTGCAAGATGTGGTAATCAGCAGCTCATTACGGTTAAGATTCATCCCAATCGGATTCCCGATCGTATAACGTTTACCATCTGGTCCGGCAATCGGTGGAATCGTCACATATTGATCGCTCCATTTTCCAAACACGGCGTCTGGAGTCCACTGGTACGTAAAGCCTACAATTGGAGCATCCGGATTCTGGAACTTAGCCGATCTCATCGTATCGTCCTGAGTGAATACCTCTTTATCTAGCAAGCCTTCCGCATACAATTTATTTTCCCATTTGAGACCTTCTTTGAACTCCTCTGAAACAGGGAAATATATCGCTTTTCCGTCCTTGATGATCATATTATTGTTATTCAAATCGGCAATTCCGAAAGGACTGATCAAGTCATTACCAATTTCAATAAAAGGAATCTCATCTGGTTTTCCATTCCCATTCGGATCTTGTTCTTTAAAAGCTTTGAGCACGTTATATAGCTCATCAAGCGTTTCAGGCACCTTCAAGCCCAATTTGTCCAGCCAGGTCTTGTTAATCACAGGCTGACGTGAGCTTTTTGGACGTGCAGGAAGTCTTGTTGGCAGGGAGTAGATTTTCCCGTCAGGAAATGTGCTGATTTTTTTCATTTCTGGGGTTTCTTCCATAGCTGCTTTGAGATTAGGCATATTTTGCTCTATATAATCATCAAGCGGCCGGAAAAAGCTCAGATTATTTACGATATCGGCATCCCCAAAGGTTTGATCTCCCAAAACGATATCCGGAAGCGTGCCACTCGCCAGCATAATCGACTTCTGCTCACCCCAGTCATTGGAGGACATTACTTGCCAATCGATTTTGACATTCGTATTTTTCTCCAGATCCTTCAGCCATTGGTTTTGCGTAAAGGTGTCCCCCATACTCCCCCAACGGACAGTCAGCACTTTAAGTGTCACAGGCTCATTCACAATCGGCAGACCTTCTTTGTTATAGCTGCTCGTTTCATTTGTCGCTGCATTATTCCCGTTGTTACCGCCGCAGCCAGCAATTCCAAATACCATCGCAGCCGCCAGCAGACCCACAGTCCATTTCTTTGCAGTTTTTTTCTTACTGTGTTGACTCATCTCTTAATCCCCCATTTCAATTTATCAAAATGCATCTGAATAGCTTTATAATAACTTCTTATTTTTTCGTATTCCGGACACATTAAGACGGTTATCCAGACCTTTGAATTCGCTTACAAAAAATGCAAAAGCTAAATGCTCTACTTGGGGAGATTTAATAACAGTATCCCGACTTCTGTATGTGCTATCCGGACTTTGAGGGAAATCCCTAGCGAGTTCTTATGTTTTTTTCACGCAGAGGTTTTATAATGACTTTATGATCAAAAAAACAGCGAACCACAAAACCTACCCCATTCGCCATTATATAAAAGTCATGATGTTGGTTTCATTCACAGTCCTTATTCTGGATTTAGGAATCAGCATCGCTTCCATTTCCATCGTTAAGCAGCAGTCCACTCGAAATTTGCAGGATACTGCGGCGCTTTACATCAATCGTATTAATCATGATTTTGCCTACATTAATCACTATATGGGCTGGACGCTTGGGAACGATGAGAGCTTACTAACGATGAATACTTACGGGGTCAACAGTATCGAGTTCTTAAAGGCAAATGATAATCTGTTTAAACGCTTTACCGAGCTGCAAAAAAACTACGGGCATGAGTATAACTTCTTCTACTATTTGAAAAATGAGACCTATTTTTTGAATTGCGCACCGATCAGCGTAACCTATACGGATTACAGGGAGCTGAAAAAGAAGATTATTTCTTATATTGATGATAAGGAGATGTATGAGAAGTTTTATTCCAAATGGACGCCTATTCTAGTAAACAACCATTATTATGTGATTAATATCGTACCCTATTACAATCGCTATTTAATTGGACTGATCTCCGCAGATAATCTGATCCGGCCGCTACGCCAAATTAATCTTGGCGCCAATGGTTATGTTTCTCTAGTAGATGAGAATGAACAGCCTTTAACTAGTCCGATCTCCAATAGCGGAAAGCTAATAACGGAAAATGGGGGATTCTCTAATCTTTTGCAATCGCGTACAACAATCAACAGCGCATTCTCAGACACCACCTTCAGCACCAAAATGGTCATTAAATATGGCATATTCGAAAAAATCATGATTGCCCAGCTGCTTATTATGTTATTGTTCTTCATTGTGACCTCCACGTTATGCATTGTTCTGCTCTTTTTCAAAAAAAGAGTGTTAGGTCCGATTCAAAGTTTCTCCGATAACCTTGCTTTCATTAATGAGTCTGGGCAACCCGCAGATTTCAAAAGCAGTGAGATTATAGAGCTGGAACAGGCTAACACTCAGTTTAAAGGCTTGGTTGAACAAATCAAAACCTTTAAAATCGCTATGTACGAACAGGAACTGGAGAAACAAAGAATACAGCTGGACTATATGAAGCTACAGATTAAACCACACTTTTTCTTAAACTGTCTGACTAGCATCTATAGCATGGCGCAAATTCATATGTATAAAGAAATTGAAAATATGACGTTGTCTACCTCTAAGTATTTCCGTTACATTTTTCAGAATGGCGAGAATTTTGTCCGGCTGGAGGATGAAATCGAGCATGTCCGAACCTACATGGAAATTCAAAAGCAACGTTATCAGGACGCATTTATTTATTACATCGAACAAGAGGATCAGGCAGGCAGTGTGGAAATTCCACCGTTAGTGCTGCAAACCTTTATCGAAAATTCAATTAAATATGCGATTTCACGCGAACATGAAGCCGAGATCAGGCTTACAGTACAACGATTACAGATGGATCAGGAAGAAGAAATGCTCGTTATCCAGCTCACCGACACCGGTCCCGGTTTTCCATCTCAGGTGTTAGAGAAACTTAATCTTGGAGAGCCTTTGGATCAAAGTAAAGGTACACAAATCGGCATTATGAATACGCTTAAAAGACTAGAGTACCTATATTTAAAAAGAGCAACCGTTACCTTCTCCAATTTGGAGGGCGGCGGCGCTAGTGTAATCTTATATCTTCCGAAGCTTCCTAATAAATCTAAATGAATGGAGAGCAAACTATGAATGTACTGCTTGTTGATGATGACTTTTATGTTATTGCCGCATTGCAAAAGAAAATTGATTGGGAATCACTACACATTGATACTGTTTATACGGCTAATAATGTCGCTCAAGCACGTGAAATAATAGAAAAGCATTCTGTTCAAATTCTGATTTCAGATATTGAAATGCCACAGGGCAGCGGACTGGAATTACTAGCATGGATTCGCGAGGGAAATTATAGTATTCAGACTATTCTTCTTACCAATTATGCAGATTTCAACTATGCGCAGAAAGCAATCGAATTGCAGAGCTTTGAATATTTCCTTAAGCCCATTGAATTTGACAAGCTGATGTTGATCATCCATAAGGCGGTTACCCAAGCAAAAGAGCAGCAAAAAAACGAAAAAGCCATTCAGGGCGGTTACTTTTGGCAAAAAAATCAGGCGAAGATTCTTGAGCATTTTTGGCGGAAGCTAGTTAGTGGCAGTACATCATTTCCCATTAAATTGTCAGACATCACACATGCCATTGAAGAACAAAATCTCTCCTATCAAATGAGTGATACCCTACAGCCTTTGATATTTAACTTATTCCCTTACAATGGCAGTATGGGAAAAGAAGAAAAGGATCTGTTTGATTTTGCCCTGCTAAATGTATTGTACGAATTGTTTCAGCACCCTTGTTTTACCATCGAAAGCATTCTGGAATACAAAGATTATAACTGGATCGCCATATTAAAATGGAACCAGGCTCCAGATACGCAACTGCTTGAAGCATTATGTGCTTCTTTTATTCAAAAGGCGAATCCTTATTTAAAATGTGATGTCTGCTGCAATATTGGTTTAAACGATAAACTGAGTAATGTGGGGAATGTTCTAAAACAATCCCTGACTATGGATGAAGAAATTACGAGATGCAGAAATCAGACCTTTTTGGTGGAGGCTTATCTGCATCAAAATAAACCGGGCTATACGCCACCGGATCTTGCCTATTTGGAAGAACTGCTGAATCAGAATAAATTCACTGCTTTTCTTGAAGAAGTTACACAATATTTAAAGGTCATGCTTAACAATAGAACACTTGAGACCTCTGTCCTTAGCTTGTTCCGTTTAGATGTAGTACAGCTAGTCTATTCATTTCTCAACCTGAAAGGGATAAGATCACACAAATTATACTCTGGCAAAACTAATGATAAATTATCTATGCACTCTTTGGATTCAATCGAGGATATGGAAGAATATCTTAAATACCTTGTCACTACAGCCATGAAATATCGTGATTTTGCTGCCCAGCCTAAGTCCGTCGCAGAAGAAATCAAACAATACATTCATTCACATTACGGCGATGACCTGACCCGAAATGATTTGGCTGAAATTGTCTATCTCAATCCTGATTACCTGGCAAGGATATTCAAACGAGAAACTGGGGTTTCATTAGGCAGTTATGTCATCCACGTCCGAATCGCGGCTGCAAAACATCTATTGGAAACCACAAATATGTCTGTATATACCGTCGCGAACAAAGTTGGCTATAGCAACTACTCCTATTTCTCCAAGCTTTTCAAACAAGAGGTAGGTCTCCCTCCAAACGATTATAAAAAGGAACAACAATACAATACAATCCAGCTTACTAAAAGAGGGTAACCCAGCATCTAGTTCATGGATGCTGGGTTACCCTCTTTGGGATATCTTCTGCATATTAATTACTGTCTACCTTTACTCCTACGCTGCTGATAATGATCCACCTACGAGCTTACTCTTACACACAGTAATCATCCGCCACACCTTTACGCCTACTCTGCCGGGAATCTTACACCCCTGACTTTACTCTTACATCCAGTAACCATCCACCATGTCCCCCTGCTTCCGGACCCAGATGACGCTATTTGCTCATTTATCGCCTTTTGAGCACAGTTTCGGACTCCAGTGCAACTATTACTGTGATATTGCTCCAAATCGAGTGTGTTTCAGGTCAATAGCGACTATGCGGTCCGTTAGAATTCCAAATGTGGCATAAAGCAGCGTTTAAGGTCAGCTGAGTCCGATAGCTACTTCGTACGCGGAAATCTAATCGAATCTGCGAAGCTTGCCGGGGATCACGGGAAGGTTCCCCACCGCCAGTAATCTTGCAAGCTCCAAAAAACACATAAATGCCCCAGCAGTCATAATCAGAACGGCTGGGGCATCTCTTTTACTAAATTAAGCCTGAAGCGTTACATACTTATCGCCAAGCAGATTTTTGAAATAGGTGCGATTATATAACATACTAGGATGGGATGGATAAAAACTCAACGCCGTTTCATTGTGATGATTCGCTTTCTCGTGTTGGCCGAGACGATCATAACAGAGTGCCAATTGAAGATGCGGCAGCCAGGTATAAAAGATCCCATTCTTCATCCCCATCGAATCGTAATCCCGCGGTAGTTGAATCGCTAGCTCATACCAGTATGCGGCTGGTTGCAACTGGCCTTTTTCCAGCAGAAGTGCCCCCAGTCGGCAACAAAACTCTGAACGTGGTTTATCATACTGCAAGGTTTTACATAACGCTTCAAAAGCACCTTCTTTATCCCCCAGCCGTTCCCGGCATTCGGCAAGCTTTAGGCAAGCCTGGAAATTATCTTCAATCCAGCCCTGCCTACCCGCTAAGAAAATCTCATAGTATTTGCAAGCCTCTTCATTAATAGCATGATCTCTTAATTCATTCGCATAATAATACTGGTCTCTCGGCGAAAATACTTCACCCTGTGCAACACGTTTTTGATAAATCCGCAAATTACGATCTGTGTATTCCTTATCCTTCTCATGTGTGATGCAGACATCACTACTAAAAGAAGGACCACTTACCTCTAAATACTCATGAACAGGCCCGATCCACTGAAAGTTGCAGCTGCGCCGAACCAGCCTGTTGCGGCGTAAACTAGCTGTGACATTTCCCGCTTCGTCAAAAGCCAGATTATATTGCATGTTCACACTGTGAATATGTCCCGGCAGGATTTCTTTTAGTTTTTTAAAAAGAATCTGATCCTCTTCCTTTATATAATCATCCGCATCCAGCCACAAAATGTACTCCTGAGTAGCTTTGCTAAAGGCAAAATTACGTGCGGCACTAAAATTATCAATCCATTCGAAATCATAAATTACAGCTCCGAAGGACAACGCAATCTCTTTCGTTTTATCCGTCGAGCCTGTATCCACGATAACAATTTCATCTACGAGACTTGCAATGGTAGATAAACATCGGTGCAAGCTTTTTTCTTCATTTCGTACTATCATACATAAACTAATCGTAACCATACTCGCCCTCCTACACGCTTTGTTTGAAATTCTTTCTATATTGATATGCAGGGTTTAAGAAACGGACTCCCGCTCTATCCCGCCATATCATGAAGAACTTCAGAAATATAAAGATTATGTAAGAAACTTTCCACTCCATTCTTAGGTCTATATAAGTAAGATCAAAGGAGGTACAGCATATATGAAATCCAAACGAAAAAGCGTTAGAAATGGCTGGATCTTAACTTCAATATCGTGCGTCGTAATTGTACTAGTACTGCTGATTGGATATAAAGGGCTTGACTGGGGAACGCCCACCACTCCACCCCCGTCCACCAACGCACAAACTAATAAGGAAGCAGATAACGAACCCAGCTCCACTCAAAAAATGCTCGAATTTCCTAGCAGTGATCCCGATAATGGGCAGGTCATCATTCCACTGCATACCACGCTCGCGCAGCTAAATATTGATAGTGGCAGCGAATATGTAAACACAGAAATCCCCCCCATACCTGAAATGACCTTTGCTTTATCTCAAGACATGAAAAACCAAGTAGAAGCAACGCTGGTCTACCGCCCTGATATCGGTGGAGGTTATCTTCTACTCGCTCCTGCCGGATGGCAGGCTACCGCGGTTGTCGGCGCTAACGGTTCTTATGGAGTTACCTTTCAGGATCCGAACCATCCGGAACAAAACATGAACTATTCAGATACGGCTTGGACTTGTATAGGCTGTGCTATCACTGCAATCGGAGCCTATTTCCCGGAAAAAGCCGAATGGGCTGACGCGTTGGGATTTACCATTAATAATCCGCTTAAGTTTAGCGAACAGCATATTTTAGGTACTGCAGGAGCTGAAGCCAGAACGGTCAGATATACGCTTCAAGCAGACGCGAATGGCTATCAGGACGAGGGTGCTGCCTATTACGATAAGGGAGAATGGGGTTATTTATTCCGCAGTATCGGAATACATCAAGCTCAAACATCCCCACAGCAGGAAGTAGTGGAGACCCTCATGAAGTTCTTTACAGATAATCATGGACCGCTCTTCATTGCTGACCCAAACGCAGAGAAGCTGGACTAAGGGTGGGAATTTTTAGAGGAAGGTATTTTCAACCTTGCTCTTGCTTTTAGAAAGACGTAGGTGCTATTTTTTGTTATAATCAATGCAATGCGTTGTTTATGAATTCAGACATATATAAAGGGGACGTAACCATGACTCAAATTATTAAAACTCTAACTATTGCAGGCAGCGACTCCAGTGGTGGCGCAGGCATCCAAGCGGATCTAAAAACATTTGAAGAGTATGGTACCTACGGCTTTAGTGCCTTGACCACTATCGTTACTATGGACCCGGACAACGGCTGGCACCATAATGTTTATCCAATTGATGCCTCCATTGTTGCTGAGCAGTTAAAAACTATTTTCGCTGGTGGCCCGGTTAATGCCATGAAGACAGGTATGCTTGGAAGTGTTGAAATTGTGCGCGTTGCAGAGCAAGCGATCAAAGAAAATCTTCAGACTAATGTAGTTATTGATCCAGTTATGGTGTGCAAGGGTGAAGATGAAGTCTTGAACCCTGACAGCGCTGAGGCTATTCGTGACTTATTGCTACCACTAGCAACTGTGGTCACCCCAAACTTGTTTGAAGCAGGTGTTCTTTCAGGTCTTGGCAAACTTACTACCCTTGAGGAAATGAAAGAAGCTGCCCGTCTGATTCATAAGCTCGGTGCACGTAATGTCGTGGTTAAAGGCGGCAAAGCACTCGGCGGCGATCAAGCGATTGATATCTTCTTCGACGGTTCTGAGTACACTGTATTCCAAACAGCCAAAATCGAACCCGCTCACAATCATGGAGCTGGATGTACTTTTGCCGCAGCAATTACAGGCGGTCTAGCTAATGGCTTAACGGTTCATGAAGCTGTTGCAAAGGCTAAAGATTTTGTCTCCGCAGCCATTCGTAATGGATTTGCGTTTAATGAATATGTGGGTCCTGTATTTCACGGTGGTTACCGTTTAGAACGTTAGAACTCGCAATCCAATTACACAAAAAAATAAATGGCAGTCCAGACGCTGAACATCAGCTCTGGACTGCCATTTTTATTTACTATTATTGAAAATCCGTAAATTCAAAACTATGCTTACCGAACATAGATTTTTTATACGATTATTTTCATAAAAAAAGCACCCGAATCAAGATTCGAGTGCTTCTGAGCTACGTCCTCTAATTATTTTATCAAAATGGATAAAGCACTTTTTGACGCCAAACGGAAAGATAATTCATCCGCTCCCGGCAAGTTCAAAGCAACATTCTCAGCCTTTTCGCTATCGTTGAACAGAACAACTGCAATAGAGTTATCTGTATTCTTAAAAGCTACGGAACGAATCTCTTCTTGATTGGTGGAAGCGTCAATACGCACTGCCTTCGGACGAATAAATTTACTGAAATGGGCCAGCGCATAATAGTCGAGCGTATACGTAAGCTCCTTGGTCTCTTGGTTGACTGTCACAACACCACGACAAGTACTTTTGCCAAAACCCGGTACGGTTGGGCCGTTCTTTTCATCTAAGGCCATATTCCATAACACAAAGGATTTACTATGATTTCTAAGAATATCAATCCCTGTCCTCATTACATTGGAGAAGGCTTGTTCAAACGGAGGAATCCATTCTCCACCAGAACCTTCTGTAAAATGCACTTCTTTATCAGCAAAAGCTTTCAGAACCTCTGATTGCGCTGACGCATTGCCACCATACCAGTGCCAAGCTACACCATCCACTTCATCTTTTGCATAATCGAGCACGGTTAACGGATAATCTGGACGATCCCAGTTGTGGTCGTAGCAGAGAATTTTTGTAGCGATGTTATGCTTAACAAAGCTCGGCTTCAGGTAGTTTTTAATGAAATCTTTTTGCGCCTCAGGCAACATTAACATACTAGGGTAGTGTTTGGGTTCAAATAAAGGCTCGTTCTGTGGTGTTACAGCATAAGTTGGCAATCCGTGCCCTTCAAAAGCTTGAATATATCGAACAAAATAATCGGCATAAGCCTGATAATATTCTTGTTTAAGTTCTCCAGCAATCATCGATCCGCTAGTCTTCATCCAACCTGGTGCACTCCATGGAGAAGCCATCAGTTTGATCTCAGGGTTAATTTCCAGAGCTTGTTGCAACAAAGGGATAATGTCTGCTTCATCATGTGCGATAGAGAAGTGGGTTAATTCCGTATCCGTTTCCTGTGCAGGTCTATCATCATAGCTATAAATATCTCTAGCATAATCCGATGCCCCCATTGGATTTCTTAATACGGACAAACCAATTCCATCTTGTGCGTCAAAAAGCTTGCTCATGACTTCCTTTTTCTGCTCGTTGTCCAGGACTTGATTAATCAAATAAGCGGATGAATCCGTAAAAGATGCTCCAAAGCCATCCATTTCCTGAAAGGTTTGATTCTCGTCAATAGTTACAGTAGTGGTCGCCTCTGCGTCAGCAATTGGAGTTAATTGTTGCAGACTTTGCTCTACAAACAATGTATTCTCCCCGGTGGATTGATAAATTTTAAGCTCTGGCATGTTGTTTCCCTCCATCTTTCTATGAAGAGGCCCCAGTGAAGGGGCCACATTCTATTTTCTAACTTATTTAAGGCCTAATTTTTCTTTGTTGTTTTTCATTTTTTCAGAACGAACTTCTACAATCTTATCCCAGTTGTTATCATTTAAAAATGTTTTGTAAGCAGCTAAGGTGCTGTCGAATGTAGCATCGTCTTTAGCGCGGATCATACTTACAAGCGTAGTGTTCCAAGTAGTATCAATTGCAGTAAGACTGCGAGCTTCAGGCGTTCCTTGAGCCGGGTTAATGTTTTCAAGAATAAAGTGTGGTTTTAGCTTTCCTTTGCCCCACTCTTGCATTTGTTTAATGGAATCTGCGAATGCGTCGTTACTTAGCGCCTTATCACGGTCATGTCCAAAGAACATAAATTCACCCATCCGGTAATCCTTTTTGAATTTATCGGCATTATTTAATTGCAGGTCTTTGATTTCAGGCAAGAATTCAATTTTACCGCTGTCGTTAACTTTATAGGTTTCTCCTTCAATACCGTAGTTCATGAGCTTTTGTCCTTCATCGCTGAGCAAATAAGTGTAAATTTGAATCGCTTTGGCAGGGTCCTTAGCCTTTTTAGTAACATAGCTAATCATCCAACCTGTAATTCCTGATTGATTCAACGTTGGTTCATGTCCAACAGTACTTTGTGGGCCATCAATAGCGATATATTCCTTGCCTGGATTTTCTGTCATGAAGATTTGCAGGTTACCACTTTGTTGCGGTGTTCCATCCAAAAGTATTGTTGCATATTTACCGGATTTCACTTTTTCTTCAAAGGCAGTACCGTCATCAGCAAAGCTGTCATCACTGATGTCACCATTTCTGTAGACTTCATTTAACGTTTTCAACCACGTCAAGTAATCCTCATCCAGGTTACGGTTGTAGAATTCGCCATTTTCAGTTTCCATCGGCACTCCGATGAAGTCCTCCAATACATCTCCCAAAGAACCAGTGCCTGAACCAATGGAGTTAAAACCAAAAGGAATCATGTCCGGGAATTGTTTTTTGATTTGTTGCATAACGCTCTTGAATTCTTCAGGAGTTCCAAAGCTTGGTTTTCCAATGGCCTCGTAAACATCCTTACGGATGACAAAGGCTGTTTTAGCAGGGATGTTACCGCTATCATAATCGTTTTGCGTATTGGAATAGTTAGGGTATCCATAGGTCTTGCCATCTGCTAACTGGAACCAGTTCATCGTATCTTTTTCTGCAACTTTATTGAAATACGGATCATATTTATCTGCCAGATCATTTAAAGGCAATGCCCATGTAGCAGCTTTTTGTACGACTGGAGAGTTGGAATCAAAAATAGTCAACAGGTCTGGCATTTCACCGCCGGCAAAAATCGTATTCAGCTTAGTGTCATCGCCTGTAATGAATTTAATGTTGATGTTTAAATCCTCTTTAATTTTCTTGGTGACAAGGTCTTTTCCGAAATCAGTATTCCACCAGTCTGCATTCACGTACCAAGTCAGATCTGTTGTCTCTTTTTTTGTATCCAGCTTCCATGCCGGTGTTTCCGGATCTATAGTATAACGGCCTTCAATGGAGCTTAACTCTTTACTGGAGCTGTCAGAATTACCTTTCGATCCACAACCTGTAAATACTAATACAACAGCCATAAGTGCCGTACAAAGTTTGAGTCCTTTTTTCCCAAATGCTTTGTTCATCTTTTATTTCCCCCTAAAATGTTTTGTAAGTATTCACTACTTGGAAATTTACTTACTATTCCTTCACCGCCCCCATCATCATGCCTGAGATAAAGTACCTCTGTAATATTGGATACATCACAACAATCGGCAAAGTTGTAATGACAATTGTTGCTAGTTGAACCCCTTTAGTCGTAGTTTCGATAATCGCCGATCCACCCACATTTTGCATGGATTGTGTTTGCGACTGAACAATGATTTCATAGAGCTTCATCTGCAGCGGGTAGAGCGATTGATCGGTAATATATAACTTGGTGGTCATAAAGTCGTTCCACTGCCCGACCCCGTTAAATAACGCAATGGTGGCCATAGCCGGCATGGAAAGAGGGATAAAGATTTTTAGGAAAATGCGCCAGTCACCTGCACCATCAATTTTGGCTGACTCTTCAAGTGAATCCGGTACATTTCTGAAGAAGTTCATTAGAATAACTACATCATAATAACTGAACAAGGCCGGGATAATATAAACCCAGAAGCTGTTTAAGAGGCCTAATGATTTAATCAATAAATACGTAGGGATCATTCCACCTGAGAAAAACATGGTGATTACACCCATGGCAACATACAGCTTACGTCCACGTATGTATTTCTTACTCAAGCCATAACCGATCATGGCACAAAAGAATACGTGGGTAATGACACCAATAAATGTTTTGGCAAGCGATACTACGAATGCTAAACCAATGGTCTCATCTTGAAATACAGCACGATAATTTTCCAAGGAGAACTCTGGAGACCAAAATATGAATCCGCCTTCCGCAAGCGCCTTGCCCGAGCTTAAAGAGGATATGACTACATTCCATAAAGGAACGACAATAATGATTGTACAAATACAGAGCAGGATAATATTTAAGGTATTAAAGATTCGACTATCGAGATCTTCTTTAGCCACCGTACGATTCACAGAAATGCCTCCTTCTACAGAACTGATTGATTATCATTTAATTTACTGGATACTTTGTTGGCGCTAATCAGTAGGATGACTGAAACGATGGAGACACCTAAACCAACAGCAGTAGCATAAGAGAAGTCACCTTGCGTCATACCCATACGATACACATAAGAATTAATGACCTCCGCCTTAACGCGGTTCTGAGAATTCATCAATACCAGGGTTTGATCCAGATTTGATCCTAATAAACCGCTTACAGTGAGAATCAGATTTAAACTGATAATCGGCTTCATATTAGGAAGCGTAATATTCCAAATTTGTCTCATACGACTTGCGCCATCTATTTTGGCAGCCTCATAATAAGTAGGATCTATTTTCGACATAATGGCTAAGTAGAGAATCGTTCCCCAACCAGCCTCTTTCCAAATATCGGATAACGTTGCAATCCACCAGTATTTATTCGCATCAAGCAAAATATTTACCGGTTTCGAAATCAGTCCCAAACTGAGCATAATCTCATTAAACATACCGGATGAGGAAAACCAGGCAATCAGCATCCCGCCGAGAACGATCCAGGACAAAAAGTGTGGTAAATAAGAGATGGTTTGCACTATCTTTTTAAAGCGTCCGCCACTTAATTCGTAAATCATAACGGATAAAATAATAGGAATAACAAACCCTATGGCTAATTTCAGAAAGCTGATCCCTAATGTATTGACTACAGCGTCCCAAAAATATTTATCAGATAAAATAATTCTGAAATTATCGAGCCCTACCCAAGGTGCAGAATCGAGCGTATCAATTACGGTGTAGCTTTTAAAAGCAATCGTCAATCCGTAAATCGGAATAAAACAAAAGATAATCATAAAAATAATTCCCGGGATGACCATGGATTGAATTTCCCATTGTCTCTTGTAATCAATTACAAATTCTTTGACCCTCTGCCCCATAGGCTTTTTCCCGCTCATTGGATTCTTTCCGTTTGCTGGCACTACGGCTAATTTATCCACTTTTTCTTCTCCCCTCCAAATCATGATCCCCACACAATAAAAACGTTTTTATTTTTTTGAAAAAAAAACCCTCCCAAAACAACAAAATTATAAAAAATGATCGGGTGAAATCTTGAACCCATTACATATATGTGTTCTTACCGACCAATCTTTACTTGACTAGAACCTCTTACGACTAATTCACCCGCCAATTTCATCATCTCGCCCTGTTCCTTCTTCTGGATCATGCGAACTAGGTGATTAATAGCCAAAATACCCTGTCTAGCAATTTGATTTCTTACCGTAGTTAAAGGTGGTGAGAAATACTGCGCAATATCAATATCATCAAACCCCATAACGCTAACATCTAGCGGAACTTCGTATCCATGCGATTTCAAAGCTTGAATACATCCAATCGCACTCAAGTCGTTCCCTGCCAAGAAGGCATCAGGTATTTTATCAGGACTATAATGAAGAAAAGATTTTATAGCGTTGTAAGTGCTTTCTTCTTCAAAATACCCTTGTATAATATACTCTTCATGAGTGGGTAGCTGATACTGACGCAAAGCAGCTAAGTATCCTTCTCTCCGCTGAACACTGTCGTACATCTCATCCACACCAGATATGTAAGCAATCTTTTTATGCCCTAGACTGATTAAATATTTGGTCGCTTCAAACCCCGCTTCAAAGGAATCAAAAATCACGCTTCCCATCGTGTCGTTCTTAAGCGGTCGATCTAAAAATACAGCCTTAATCTTGTCTTTCACCATTGCAGCAATTTCTTCTTCGTCTATTCTCAGCTCCTCGTAGATAATGACACCATCCACTCGCCGGCCTAGAATATTGCTCATAATCACTTGTTTATCCTTGGTAACAAATACATTCAGCCCGTAACCTAGCCGATCACATTCACGCGACATGGACTCAACCAGCTTATAGAAGTATGGACCCGACACACTTGTTGTGAAAAAACCCAGCATTTTGGTTTTCCCGTTCCTAAGGAGCTTACCGTTCAGGTTAGGAACATAGTTTAATCGCTTCGCAACCTTAAGAACATGTGATTTCGTCTCCGGGTTCAATACATCTACGTCATTTAACGCGTTGGAAACCGTAGAAATGGAGACTCCAGCCTCTCTGGCAACATCTTTGATCGTTACCTTTTCCATAATGATTCAATCTTCCTTTACGAATAAAAACGTTTTTATAGATTTAAATTAACATAAAAACGTTTTCATTACAATATATTTTTTATTTTTATTTTATCAGAGGTAATAATTGGTACACAAGCTTAAATTTTCTACAGAATCTTATAAACACTTTACCTGCAAACTCGAAATCATTCGTAATACACTCTAAACATAATGTCTTGCTCGTAGTTCCCAAATCCACGGCCATATATGGTTAGTCCGCCTCTTCTCCGTCCGCTATTCTCTGCCGTTAAACGAAAGGTCCACTGATCCTGCTCTACTCGTACATCCTCCAAGGTAATATCTGAGATTTGCTGCCCATCCACAAAGGTTCCACCTGCATTAATCCGCAGAACCTTAAGCAAACCATATTGGTTAACATCCGAACGCCACCAAATGGGATTTAATCGTCCTCTAGTGAGGCCAAAGTCGCCCGGACTAGTCCATTTCCCTAAATCCTGTCCATTCATCATAAAGCCGATATCCGACGGCCACTTCTCATTTACATGTGGAGCTTCGGAACCTATTTCCAGTGAAATCTCAATCTCTTGCACCACTTGATCTTGAAATAGATAATTTGGAATCTTGTACTCGATAGAACCTTTCGCAAACCATACAATGCCGGCATTCACCCGTTCCGGGTCCAGAAAATAACGTGGATCATCATAATAGCCGATCAGTTTCTCAGTAGTAGCAATCCCGCAGGTAGGTGAAGCCTGAATATCGGTATATTGCCCTACAGGGATAGACACCTCAACCACCTTTCTGGCAACTCCACGGGAGCCCGATAATTTAATCTGCAGGTAATTCGCAGACAAAGAACAATATTTATAGGTCCCTCCATTTACTCGTCTCATTTTAGAACTGATCAGGCCTGCTTTTTGCAGCTTTGCTACATGAGTACTAACAATTGCACTACTAAGATAGAGCTCCGCTGCCAGCTCTTTGATGTGCATCTCTCTGCGGTCCAGAAGTTCAATAATTCGCAGCCTAACTTCACTTGCCAGTGCTTCATACACCTGCAAAGATTCAGAATCTGTGGTTAAGTACATTTCAACGTCTCCTATGCTTATTGAATTAGTATTTTAACGAATCCTAAATTAATTCATTGCTTATTATAAGCTAAAATCAGTATCATATAATCATAAAACAATTACTTAATTAGTGAAATCATTAATTCAACTAGAGGGAGCTGTACACTCATGCCGATTAAATCGACAATGATTATTGACAAAGATTTCAGACTAGCTGAAGTAGACCCGCGGATCTACGGCTCATTTATCGAACATTTAGGAAGAGCAGTTTACGGTGGGATTTATGACCCGGGTCACCCTACTGCGGATCAGAATGGTTTTCGGAACGATGCCATCGAAGCTATTCGTGCCCTAAACGTTCCTATCATCCGTTATCCTGGAGGAAACTTTGTATCCGGTTACAATTGGGAAGATGGGGTTGGACCCAAGCATGAACGCAAGCAATCTCTTGAATTAGCTTGGTGGACCACAGAAACCAATCAAGTGGGTACCAACGAATTTGCAGATTGGGCTAAGCTCGTAGGCAGCGAAGTCATGATGGCAGTTAACCTTGGAACACGCGGCATCGATGCAGCTAGAAATCTAGTAGAGTACTGCAATCATCCTTCCGGTTCCTACTACAGTGACCTGCGGATCTCTCATGGGTATAAAGAGCCCCACGCTTTTAAGACCTGGTGCCTCGGAAATGAAATGGATGGTCCGTGGCAGATTGGAGCTAAAACCGCGGTCGAATATGGCCGGTTAGCGAACGAAACTGCAAAAGCTATGCGCTGGGTCGATCCAACGCTTGAGCTTGTGGCTTGTGGCAGCTCCGGCAGCGGTATGGACACTTTTGCCGAGTGGGAAGCTACCGTGCTTGATCTTTCTTATGATAATGTGGATTATTTATCACTGCATACGTACTACAATAACAACAATGACGACACGCCTAACTTCCTAGCCCGCTCCATGGATTTGGATCATTTCATCAGCAGTGTGGCTGCCACCTGTGATTATGTTCAAGCGAAGAAAAAGAGCAAAAAGAAAATAAATCTGTCGCTCGATGAATGGAATGTATGGAAATCACAAGGCAGCAGCCGTGCCGAACAACACTGGCAGATCGCACCGCCAGAATTCGAAGATGTGTACACACTTGAAGATGCACTTGTTGTGGGCTGCTGTCTTATTTCATTATTGAAGCATGCTGATCGTGTGAAAATGGCCTGCTTAGCGCAGCTGATCAATGTTATCGCCCCAATTATGACTGAAAATGGCGGACCGCTTTGGCTGCAGACTACTTATTATCCGTACCTGCATGCTTCCCTTTATGGTCGTGGAACCGTACTTCACCCGCTGATTTCCAGCCCTAAATACGATTCCAAAGATTTCACTGATGTGCCTTATTTGGAAGCCATTAGTGTATACAACGAGGAGCTGAATGAAGTAACCGTCTTCGCTGTAAACCGCCATTTATCCGAAGGACTAGAGCTCGACGTGGATCTGCGCAGCTTCAGTTCCGTAAACATTATTGAGCATATTGTACTGGAACATGAAGATATTAAAGCTGTAAATACCAAATCCAATCCACATAATGTGATGCCTAGCCAAGGCAAAGCCATTGTTGAGGGTGGACATGTAAAAGCCCTTCTCGCAAAAGCTTCCTGGAATGTGATTCGACTGCGTGTGAACGGCTAAGTTAACTTGTAATAGTCATAGAAACGCCCCCATGAATCTTTAATAAGCCAGAGATTCATGGGGGCGTCTTCGTTATTTTATTCTGAAAATTGTCACGGATTGCTTCGGAAATTCATAAGTATAGCTGCTTCCTTCTGTCTTAAAGCTGGTTTGTTTCGGAGAGACCCGCTGCTTATTCTCAAAGTTATTTTCGTCCTCAAGCTGGTATCCCGACATTTCATAGACTTCGATGGTCAGTGCTTCTTTTACCAAAGATTCCAGTACAACCTCTGCAGAAACACTGTTCTCTTGTACATTTACTGTCTTGAGGATAATATCCCCCGTTAAATCTTCCACACTTGCCGTGTAATACAGCGGTTCAATGACCGGAAGTTTATCTTCTGTCTCATTCACCAGTTCTCCGTTAATAAAAGTACGGATATGTCTGCCCACTACTTCTAGCTTAAGATCGTATTCTACGTCTGTTTCAACAGTAAACATAGCATGCGTCAGAACAGAATTTCTTCCGTTGATAATTGAGGCCACAATCGAATCCTGATTCTGCCAGCCACCAAGCTCCCAGTACAAATGATTCTGATCATCTGCTTTACCAAAATAGAAGATAAACCCTTTATTCCCTGCGGTTCGTGTAGCCTTAAAATGCAAAGTATAGTTTTCCCACTCTGTCTCACCAAGCTCTAGTGTCCGTTTAGCCGTTCTGTTCTGAGCAGGGTCAGGCAGATTTGAAACCTCCTCTGATAAGTCAGAATACGTCTTCACTTCTCCCGTAAGATTGTTGACTAATGTGATCTCGGAGAAACGAGCAGCAGAGGCATCCACACCGAAACTGACGGCTCCAGTGATCGCTTCCTTTCTGCTTTCCTTCGTTGCCGTGAAGCCATCTGCTTCCATCTTCAGCAAATGATCTCCCTGATGGTTCATGAATAGCTTTTGCACATAATAGTTTGCCGTTCCGTACACTTCATGATTATTGAACCAGATCAGGTCCGGCTTCCAGTTGATATAATCCACATTACAGAGCATTGGAGCATAACAAGCTAAGCCAACGGCATGAGCATTATTTTGCAGACCTGTCATAAATGCTGCTTCTACTAATGCATTGTAATAGGTATTGCCCCATGAAGCATATTCACCGAGGAATACCTTTGGCTCATCCGCTTTGAAGTCATCATAACGATGATGATTAGCCAGGAACCATTCAGGTGTACAGTAATAATGCTCGTCTACGAGGTCAGACTTATTCTCTTTTGCCGACGTCCAGCCCCGTTCATATTCCTGACCGGCAGAGAACGGGCCACTAGAATTAATGACCTTGATTTCCGGATATTTTGCTTTGATGGCTTGATGAAAGTAAGGATATCTCTCGAAAAAGGGTGTACCTACCTCTTCGTTCCCAATGCCGACATACTCCAGCCCAAAAGGCTCGGGGTGACCCAGTTCTGCACGAATGCCTCCCCACTTCGTGGAAGAATCCCCCTTGGCGAATTCAATTAAATCCAAAGCATCCTCAATCCAAGGCGTTAATTCATCCAGCGGGACCATCCGTTTATGATGCGGGTCATAGCCGCCCGGAAGAACGGGGATCGGCTTAGCTCCAATATCCTCACAGAACTGAAAATATTCATAATAACCTAACCCAAGCGTCTGATTATATGACCAGTTATTGCGTCTTGCCGGTCTTTGTGCAACATCCCCAATCGTATTCTTCCATCTGTACAAGGAGTCTCTGTCATCTGGATCCAAGGAACCGTCATGCACCAGACATCCTCCTGGGAACCGCATAAATTTAGGTTTTAAATCAGCGAGCAGCAGCGAAATATCTTCACGCATGCCTCCGGGTCTATTCTTAAAGGTCTTCTCAGGAAACAGAGAAACCATATCCAGATATACCTTCCCGCTACCTTTGGTAACGATTACAAGACGACTGCTTGTGTCAGTGCTATTAGCTGTGATAACGGCTTCATATCGGTTCCATTCCGAGCTGCTAACGGCTATTTCCACTTCACCAAGAATGGTGCCGTCTGTGCTTTCGATGTTTACGGTAAGCGGCACATCAAAGCTTGTCTCCCGGCGGGCATACACCGAGAAGTTATAATTCTCGCCTTCTTTTACCGGAATACCACTGTTAAAGCCTAGATTCATCAGGCCAACGCCGTCACCTTCAGCCACAATATCGATGGCAACATAATGTTGGTTACGATCATTTAAGGGCTTGCTGTCTTCTACAGAGATATTCACCTTTCCATCTCCACGTTCTACAGGCTCCCAAGCCATCAGCGCATGATAATCTGCCCGGTCAATCGGGTCGAATTCAAAAGATCGGTTCTGAACTAGCTCAGCGTAAAGCCCACCATCGGCCGCATGATTCAAATCCTCGAAGAAAATACCGAATAGATCGCCTAACTCCGCCCCCCGCTGCTGCGTATGTATCGTCAATTTTCCTTCTGTCTTCATTCTTTTGTCTTCCTCCTTGTGAATTCCAATTTGATTTATATTTATATTACTTAGTTCATATCAATATAAATCATTATAATAACTCCTCTCTACATTCGTCAATTCGAAAACGAAAAACTGACACCGAATACCCCTCGATGTCAGTTCACACTAGGAAGCCCCCTAGTATAGGTTATAAAGAATACGTAAATTGATAGCTGCCCGAACCTATTTCGAGTCTCACTCCGTTATCGACCAAGCTGATGCTGTGCACGCCTCTGGACTGCTTCACAGGGACTCCATTTTCTAATAACCCTAGTTGATTGGCTCCAGGCAGAACGACAATACCGTTGGTATTGGCAGGAATCGTAACGTGGATCACCATTCCATTATCCTCTGATCGCCGCCACGCTGACTCCACTTTTCCGTACATGGTTTCAAGACTAGCTTCTGCATAATCCAGACCGGGGCCTGGCTGTGGCTTGATATGAACGATTTTGAAGCCAGGCTCCAACTCATCTGTTCCAATTCCTGCAACGTAACGATACAACCATTCACCTATTGCGCCATAGGCGTAATGATTGAAAGAATTCATATCTGCACTCCAGAAGCTGCCGTCCTCCTTGATCCCATCCCAATGCTCCCAAATCGTCGTCGCACCTTTCGTCACCTGATACAGCCAGGATGGATAATCCTTTTGAAAAAGAAGCTTATACGCGAGTTCGTTATTTCCAATCTCGCTGAGCACAGGATTCAGATAAGGTGTGCCCACGAATCCAGTAGTCAGATGATCCTTAGCTTCAGCAAGCAGCTCAGTGAGCTTCTGAATTGCACGTTCTTTGGCGACCCCTTCTACAAGATCGAAACGTAAGGCTAATATCTGTGCAGTCTGTGTAGAGACGGATAACCTGCCCGCAGGTGTTATGAACTCATCACTGAATGCTTTTATAATTTTGGCGTGCAGCTCACTATAATAGTCCACGTCCTCCGATTTTTCTAAGGCTATTGCCGCTTTCAAAGTCAGAGAAACAGAATAGGCATAAAAAGCGGTGGCGACATAATCCCGATCTGTAGCCCCTACATAGCTGTCTGGCTTGGAATCAAGCGCTAGCCAATCGCCGAAATGAAACCCAGTATTCCATAGATAAGGATTGCTTCCCTGTGCATAAATATAAGAAATCCATTGCTTCATGCTCTCGTATTGCTCTGCAAGCAGCCTTTTGTCGCCATACATTTCATAGATTGTCCATGGACAGATCGTAGCTGCATCTCCCCAGGCCGCAGAAGAATGGTTAGTATCTCCGTCGCCAGGAGGAGCTGCTCTCAGCTCTGGAATAAAAAACGGAATGCCGCCCTCAGGGGTTTGGTCTGCCTTCAAATCCCGCAGCCATTTCGTAAAGAATGGTGCCGTATTCATCAAATAAGAGGCTGTGCGGACAAACATCTGAGCATCCCCCGTCCAGCCGAGCCGCTCATCACGCTGTGGACAATCAGTGGGCACATCGAGGAAATTCCCTTTTTGCCCCCACAGGATATTGTGATGCAGTTGATTCACAAGTGGATCTGAGCACTGAAAATCACCCGTACGTTCCATATTGGAGTGCATCACAATTCCTGTGAAATCCTCTAGTTGAAGATCTGCTGAGAACCCACTAAGCTTCACATACCGAAAACCTTGGAAAGTGAAGTGTGGTTCATACGTCTCTTGCTCTCCACCTTTCAGAGTATAGCGGATGCACTGTTTCGCTTTACGCATATTCTCCGTGTAGAAATTTCCGTCCCGGTCTAATATTTCAGCATGCTGAAGTTCTACCGCCTGACCAGATTGACCTTTCACATTAAATTTTAACCACCCTACCATGTTCTGGCCCATGTCCAGCACTCTATCTCCCTGCGGGGTAGTCAGCAGTGCAATCGGCTTCAAGGTTTCAACTTGTGTCACTGGCACATTTTCCTGGGCAACGATAATCGCTTTGGAATAGTTAATAATCTCCACTGGATGCCAACCTTCTGATGAAGGATCGGTGATATCCAGCTCCAGCCGAGCATCATAGGTTTCACCATTATAAATTTCAGACATCATAATTGCGCTTTTTGCAGCCTGCCAATTCTGATCTGAGCTAATAAGCTCATTTGAACCGTCTGCGTACCGGATATGAAGCTCCAGCAGAAGTGAAGTCTTTGATCCATAAATCTCCTTTTGATTATCCCAGCCCAAATACCCTCTGTACCAGCCATTGCCTAACAGTGCGCCTAACGCATTCGCACCTTCATGCAGAAGCTTTGTGACATCATAAGTTTGATATTGCAGCCGTTTACTGTAACTGGTCCAGCCTGGAGTAAAATAATGATCTCCCACCCGACTTCCGTTCAGCTGCAGTTCATACAAGCCCAAAGCAGTAACATAAATCCTTGCACTTTCCACTGGACCTTTTACATCCACGAATGTACGAAGCTGTGGGCAAATCTCAGAATCTTGTGAAAAAGAGGCTGTAGGAGCGCTGATCCACTCCGCCTGCCAATTCCCTGCATCTAATAGTCCGGTTTCAAAAAATGCAACCTCAGACCAACCCGAGTCTGTTGCATTCTGATTCCATGCCCGAACCCGATAATAATAACGCGTGCGAGCTTCCAGCAGCAGACCTTCAAGCTCAACATGGATCGATTGAGAAGACTTTACTTCCTCTGTATCCCATAGCTTGCCTTGAAAAAGCATATTCTCAGCCACTTGAATTTGATAAGCAGACTGCATGCAGTCCCTGTCATCTGAAACTAACTGCCAACTGATTCTAGGTCTGATCACATCAATTCCTAGCGGATTTTCTTTGTACTCACAACGAAGCTTAGTGATTGCGAACATATAGATAAAAACCTCCCTCTATAGCTACAAATTAGTCTTTGCCCTATAATTATAGCTGCGTTACCGCTTTCATCACCCGGTAAAAAGGACATCATACCCCTGCAATCATGCCATAAATTTGGAAGGGAAATTATACATGCAACGAACCACCGAGTTGTTCAAAAGTGAAGTCTTTTTTCAAAACGATCTGCATCTGCTGGTTAACCGCTATTCTGAGAACTTCCATGCCCCTTTTCATGCACATGAATTTATTGAGTATTGCTATGTAGCTGAAGGAAGAGGTTTTCATCACCTTGAAAATGAGATCTTTCCCGTTAGAAAAGGAATGCTGTTCGTGATTCCTGTAGGTGCTCCCCATGTGTTCCGTCCAGCAACTTCTGATACTTTAGGGAATCGCCTGATCGTCTATAATTGCCTTTTTGATATGCAAATGGTGGAGCAATTAAATATCGTCCTTCAAGAGCCATCTATCCGGGAGCACCTAGCCACTCTTGGGAGTAGCAGCTCATCTTACTTTTCCGTCTCAGATCGAGATGGCTCTATCGAGCGCTTAATGCTGAATTTATATCATGAAATGTCGGTATCCGGTATGGGCTCCAAAACAATGCTTTACACCCTGCTGAGTCAATTAATCATAGCAGTGTACAGGCAAAAATACGGAGAAGATGACAAATCTACGATGGATATGGCAGACTTCACGCAAGTCATTCAATACCTAGAGCATAATCTGTCAGAGAAGATTACACTTGCCGAATTAGCCCGTATTTCACAGTGGAGCAGCAGGCATCTTCAGCGTATGTTCCACAAGCATACTGGCCAGTCCTTTGGGACCTACTTGAAGAATCTGCGAATGCATAAAAGCTGTGAATTGCTGCGTACTTCTGGACATAAAATTAATACGATTGCCGAGCTAGTTGGTTACCGTGACATCGACTCCTTTAACGCTGTATTCAAAAAAATAGTCGGCCAGACACCCATCGCGTACCGCAAGCTCTACAGATCATAAAAAAGCCGATGTCGTATGAACATCCATACAACATCGGCCCTATTAATTTATTGATTAGTGATCTGTTTAAGTAAAAACTCAACAAAATCAGTTGATTTAGTCTTACTGTCATCTTGCCCTAACGTTCCGATGATCATCTGGTTTGAATGGATAGGGAGTTCTGTAGCAAAATCCGTATCTGTGATATCTATGCCAGTAATCAGCTCTTGACCACTCTCCGGGTTAGTCATACGTTTCAAACGGTTATCGTCCAGAGGAAGTCCTGCGGATTTAATAAACGACTCCAGATTTTGCAGTCCCGACTGCTGGCCAATCCATTCAAAAGTAGCATGATCCATAATCAGGATATCCGGATGGTCGGCTGCCAGCATCGCCATAGCCCGCTGCATATAGCTCATATCCAAGACTCCACCATCCGTCCCACCTGTTGAGGGTAGATAAACGATTTCTGCCTCCACTCTCTTCCAGGTCGGGTAACGTTTGATAATCTCTTGTTTTAGCTCTTCATTCTTACCTGACGAGTCCTGAGATTCATAGTTGCCTAGGAACATGATTCGAACATCTACCGGTGGGAGCGTAGCTTCATATTTTCTTTCCTGCCACTGATCATAGAGCGCTTTCCCCCCAAAGATAACTACTAGCAGCACGATAATAGAAATAATAGTGTGCGTTTTGTAGAGCCGAAAGAAATTCTCCGATTTACGTGCTACGCCGGACATGGCTCCCCACTTCTCCAGGCGCTTGTCCTCCGCTTCCTGAATCTCCTTCTGATCCAAGCCATCTAGGATGGTTTTGTAAGCGCGGAATTCCTCTTCATAAGCTGCGACCTCATCTTCAGTCGAATTCGATCGACGGCGTTTCAAATGAATATCTAACCTTTTGTTCAATTCCTCCCGGGTAACGTCTTCAGGCAAGTTCAAACGCTCATAGGCTTGCTTTAGCTTCTCATTCAAAATGATGTCTCCTTCCTGATGCTTTTCGTCATTTCAGATCGTTAATTTGGTTCTATGTATTGAATTCTTGTGGCAGTAAAAGTATGGGCTAAGCAGTAAAAAAAACATCGCAGGAACTCAAGTAAACTATATCATGTTGTGCTAGACGGTAACAAGTAAGCGTTTATCTAATCCAAACCATGCAGCTGCTTAAATTGCTCAGGACTCATCCCTGTCAATCTTTTAAACACCAAACAAAAGTAACTAGCATTATCAAAGCCCACTAGCTGGGCAATTTCATACATTTTTTTATCGCGTCCATTAAACATAAGCTGTTTACTCAAATTGATACGTTGCTTATTGATATAGGTTACAGGTCGATCATGAATTGTTTTTTGAAAAAGCCTGCATAAATACTGTGGCGATACAGAAATAATCTCCGCCAGCTCCTTTAAAGGAAGCGTCCTATGCAGATTGCTCTCTATATAACGCAGCACCGGTTTGATTCGCTCCAATTCATGTGCCTCATTCAGAGGCGATACTAGCTTTCTTTTTAAATCCAGAAGCAATGCGTAAAGATGTTTTGATCGTGCTAAATTGGTTTCCAGCTCATTGCTATCTGGCAGCATAAGGATTTGCTTTAGAGGATTGAGCCATTGATCTTCTTTTAATCTAGCAGGACCAGACTCGCGGATGCCCGCATAGAGCAGCATTTGACCAACCTCTCTGCCATTGAACGAGACCCATGATACCTTCCACTCCTTCCCACTGATAGGGGCATACGAATGAGGAATATCCGGGAACAAAAAGAACACATCCCCTGGACCCACGAGATATCGGCTCTCATGAATGATAAGCTCACCCTTACCTTCGTGAATCTGATGTATTTGATAGTCTGGAAAGCCTGCAGGACGTATAGTTTCTGGCTGATGCTCCCAAAATCCAAGGGTTGTAGCATAAAGCGGCAGCATGCTTACATCTTCTGTTTGGCAAAAAATAATTTTGCTCTCCATAAATAAGTCCTCGTTTCATATTTTGTTATCTGGGACTAAAATTCTTTTATTTATCCTAACATTACTTCAACTTATAATATGAATATAATAACATTACAATGATTATAAAGGAGATCAACTCATGCGAGCAAAGTTTGTCTACCAGCCACCTGCTAACGGTTATCCGGAATGGAATAACAACCCAGAGACTTTTGAATTGAATCGATTGGATGCACATGCCTCCATGATCCCTTACCGTAGTTTATCCCAAGCGCTAACTAACGATAAAGAAACCTCACCTTTCTACCAAACCCTCAATGGGCTTTGGAAATTCGCTTTTTCCGAAACACCGGATCAACGAATTGTGGATTTCTATAAAGCAGATTTTGATTGCAGTACTTGGGATACAATTCCTGTACCGTCCCACTGGCAGTTCCAAGGTTACGACTATCCACAATATACAAATCTCCGGTATCCTTGGGCGGAATCCGAGCCAGAGCTTAAAGCCCCCTTTGCCCCAACAAAATATAATCCAGTAGGCTCTTATCTACGAACCTTTACTGTACCTGAGTCTTGGAATGGTCAACCGGTGTACCTAAGCTTTCAGGGAGTTGAATCCGCTTTCTACGTCTGGGTAAACGGTGAACTTGTCGGGTACTGTGAAGATACATTTACTCCATCAGAGTTCGATATCACCCCATATTTAGTTGCAGGGGACAACAAACTAGCTGTCGAGGTTTATCGTTGGTGTGATGCCAGCTGGCTAGAGGATCAGGATTTCTGGCGCCTTAGCGGTATTTTTCGGGAAGTCTATCTTTATTCGGCGCCTTCCGTTCATATTGCTGATTACTTCGTCCACACCGACCTGGATGAAAACTTCGTACATGCGGATTTAAATGTAGATATCAAGGTGGAAAATTACTTTAACGAGCAAAGCCCATATACACTGCAAATGCAGCTTTACAATAAAGAGGGCCAGCCTGTTTGGGAGACTCCTATCTCCACTACTGGTTCCTTTGAGCAAGAAGGCGTCCAGCAACTCAAGCTTTCTGCCCCGGTTGAGCAGCCATTTAAATGGAGTGCTGAAACCCCTTATCTTTATACCTTAGTCCTGTCTATAAATGACGACAACGGGCATACACAAGAAACGGTCAGCTGTAAGGTTGGATTCCGCAAGTTTGAGATTAGAGACGGACTTATGAAGATCAACGGCAAAAGAATCGTGCTTAAGGGCGTCAATCGCCACGAGTTCTCTTGTGACACAGGTCGTGCTTTAGCCAAAGAAGATATGCTGCGCGACATCCAATTAATGAAAACACATAATATTAATGCCGTTCGAACCTCCCATTACCCGAATCAGTCTGTCTGGTACGAGTTATGTGATGAATACGGATTATATGTAATTGACGAAACCAATCTGGAAACGCACGGCACTTGGGCATACAGCCAAGAAGGATTGAATGACGGGAATGTTCCTGGAAGCAAACCGGAATGGCGGGCCAATGTCATTGACCGCTGCAACTCCATGATGCAAAGGGACAAAAACCACCCTTCAGTCATCATATGGTCTCTCGGCAATGAATCTTTCGGAGGCGACAATTTTATCGCTATGCACGACTACCTGAGAGAAACCGATCCTTCGCGGCCGGTTCATTATGAGGGAATCTTTCACTGTAGAGAATCGGAAGCAGCAAGTGACATAGAATCTACTATGTACATTAAACCGCAGGATGTTGAAAAATATGCGCTTAATAATCCGAAGAAGCCTTATATCCTCTGCGAATACAGTCATGCCATGGGCAATTCATGCGGTGGGCTGCACTTATACTGTGACTTGTTCGACAAATATGACATTGTTCAAGGTGCATTCATTTGGGATTGGGTAGATCAAGCCATTCGGACCCACACCTCCGAGGGAATTGAATATCTCGCTTATGGCGGGGACTTTGGTGAATCGCCTCATGACGGCAATTTTAGTGGCAACGGATTGCTTTTTGCTGATCGTACGGTTACTCCTAAGCTCTTTGAGGTCAAAAAATGTTATCAGAATATTAAAGTAACGACTGAAAATATCCTAGAAGGACTCTTCCAGATTCGCAATTCCTTCTTATTTACCAACTTAAAGGAATACGATCTCAAATGGGAAGTTCGTTTAGACGGAGTAACTGCGCAAGAAGGCTTACTGAAGATCTCATGTGCACCAGGTGAGAGCACTTCATGCAAAGTTCCTTACGAGCTGGATTCACTGCGTGGCAATCATGAGGCAGTTCTGAATCTTTCCTTTATTCAGCCTTCAGCAACTATATGGGCAGAAGCCAATCACGAAATCGCTTGGGAACAGTTCATTCTGTCACCTCGTTTCGTAACCAATACCTCAAAGAGAACCACAGAAACACTGCGTGTCAGCGAGCTTGAGAATGTTTTGAACGTACAAGGTGATAATTTCGAACTGAGCTTTAGTACCACTACGGGTGCTCTGAACTCTTATCGTTCCTCAGGCAAAGAACGTCTGCTTGAGCCTGTAAGACCTAACTTCTGGAGAGCAGTCACAGATAATGATTGCGGTAATAAATTGCCACAGCGGTGTGCAGTATGGAAGCAGGCATCGCATAAACAACACTTAATCAGCTTTACATTTAGAACCGAAGGCTCTCTCTGTCTCGTCTCTGCCAGCTACCTTCTGGCTACAAGTCCGGACTCCACGCTTCGGGTTCAGTATGTGATTCGCGCTGACGGGACTTTAGAGATCACGCAAGAACTGAGTCCGGGCAGCAGCGTTCTGCCAGAAATCCCTGAGTTCGGAATGATGTTCGTTCTAGATGGAAGTCTTGATACCCTATCATGGTACGGCCGCGGGCCTCATGAGAATTATTGGGATAGACAAACAGGGGCACCACTCGGACGTTATACAGGCAAGGTCAGTGAACAATTCACGCCTTATCTCAAACCTCAGGAGTGCGGCAACAAGACAGATGTCAGATTTGCTTCAATTACAGAGAGCAAGGATGGATCAGGGCTCTATTTTGAAAGTGCAACGCCTATAGAGATTAATGCCCTGCCTTGGAAACCTGAGGAATTGGAAGCCCATGATCACGTCTATAAATTGCCAGTCTCGAACAAAAGCGTACTAAGAGTTAACTACAAGCAAATGGGTGTTGGCGGTGACGACAGCTGGGGCGCACCAACCCACGAAGAGTTCACTCTGCCGGCTAATCGCCCGTACATCTTCCGTTTCACTGTCTCACTGCTCTAATCTCTTCCACTTATAAAAAAGGCCGTCTCTGGTTGGTTTCTACCACACAGGACGGTCTTCTTTTATTTATTTCACTGCTACTGTTCCTTGTCTGAATTCCGAAGGGCTTAAACCCACATTTTTTTTGAACTGTTTGGAGAAATAATAGAGATCGCTAAAACCAAGATCATGGGCAATCTCACCGACAGAACTTTGCGTCCCCCTCAATAGCTCCTTGGCCTTAGTTATCTTTTTTCTGGTGATATACTGAATGGGTGGAACTCCGATTTGCTGTTTAAATAGCCGGATAAAATAGTTGGGATGCATGTACGCAATCTCGGCAAGCTCCTGTATGGTGATATTACGCTCGATATGGGCGTCTATGTACGTTAATATTTTCGTTAATTTTTCGATCGAGCTTAGATTCTTAAAAGTGATTTCGTCTACATCTATGTTCATAATAAAATAAGAAAATAACTCCATTAACTTACTTTTGGCTAATAAATGAGCATACACCGCATCAGATTTCATATGACTCGTTAGGCTGCTGAAAATCTCTTGGATTACATGAGGATCTACTTCTCTGCATACATGACTTAACTCTAACATTTTGAATAGATTAATGTCTCCGACTTTTGCGCTGAAATGGCACCAATACTTCTCAAAGGGTTGATCACTTATGCAAGAATAAGATTGCTTAACTCCCTCAGGCATCAAAAAAAGCTGACCAGGCTTCGGATAATATTCTCGATCCCCGATCTTTAACCAACCCTCCCCATCGCAAATAAAATAAAATTTACTATAGTCAGGCGTATAGTCGAGATCTCTCCAGTCACGGCCACAAAGATTGTAATCAGCCATAAATAAATCAACCTTTAAATTGGATAAATAATTAGTAAGCAAAACATGGTTATCCATCCCTTACTCCGCCTTATCAGGTTAGTTTTGTACATCTAAAAGTTAATGTCCTACATTTTGATTCCCACATCCATTCACTACAATGAAGAAGAAATAAACGTTTGAAAGGATGATTGCAAAATGGTGGATAAAAGCAACTATTTAAAAGTAATCGAAGATACGATCGTAACTGGAAGATTCAAAGCCGATTGGGATTCACTAAGTCAATTTCAAGTGCCTACGTGGTATGAGAACGCTAAGTTTGGTATTTTCATTCATTGGGGTCTTTATTCTATTCCGGCTTTCGCCAATGAGTGGTATCCCCGAAATATGTATATCCAGGGTTCACGGGAATATGAACATCATCTTGCTACCTATGGCGAGCATAAAACCTTTGGTTATAAAGACTTCATCCCCTTGTTCAAGGCTGAGCATTTCAATGCTGAGGAATGGGCCAATCTCTTTAAATTATCTGGAGCCAAATACGTGATGCCTGTTGCAGAGCACCATGACGGCTTTCAAATGTATAAGAGCGCTTACTCCCACTATAACACATATGAGATGGGTCCCAAGCGGGATTTAGTCGGGGAAATGAAAGACGCTTTTGAGCAGCAGGGATTAGAGTTTTGTGTATCTTCCCATAGAGCTGAGCACTGGTTCTTCCTGTCTCATGGCAAGGAATTTGATTCCGATATCCATGAACCGCTTGTATGTGGAGATCTCTATTGGCCATCTATGCCCGAACCCGATCATCAGGATTTATTCGGCTCCCCACCCAATCAAGAATTTCTGGAGGATTGGTTGATTCGCTGCTGCGAGCTGGTAGACAATTATCAGCCGAAAATCTTTTACTTTGACTGGTGGATTCACACAGCCGCCTTCAAACCCTATCTCAAAAAGTTCGCTGCTTACTATTACAACAAGGGAGAGGAATGGGGAACTCCGGTTGCAATCAATTATAAGCATGATGCCTTCATGTTTGGCTCAGCGATCCCAGATATTGAGAGAGGTCATTTCTCCGGGCTTAAACCTTATTTCTGGCAAACGGATACAGCAGTAGCTAAAAATTCATGGTGTTATACACCGGAAAATGATTATAAATCTGCCGTAGAAATTATCAGAGATTTAGTAGATATCGTAAGCAAAAACGGCAACTTGCTGCTGAATATAGGCCCTAAAGCGGACGGCAGCATTCCAGCTCAGGATCAGGAGATTCTGCTTGGCATCGGAGAATGGCTAAAGGTGAATGGTGAAGCAATCTATGATACGACCTACTGGCGCACCTTCGGGGAAGGCCCTACAGAGATCGTTGAAGGTCAGTTTACAGATGGGATCACGAAGATTTTCACCAATGAAGATATCCGCTTTACGGTAAAAGGCAGTTATCTTTATGCTACTGTTCTTGTCTATCCAAACAACGGTATAGTGCAAATCAAATCCCTTAAAGAAAACTCTGCTCACTTCCATGGGATGATTAAACAGATCAAAATCTTAGGTTTTGAGGAACAACCTGCATGGGAAAGAACCGATGAAGCCCTGATTATAAAAACAACCTCGGTTCGCAGTGAGACTCCGGTTGTTCTGCGGATTGAATTGGATTAGGGACACTTACAGAACTTCAAAACCTATAAAAAGAGTGTTCTTGCCCATCCAGCAGAGAACACTCTTTTATAGTTTTATAACCATCAATTTATATTAAAAGTAGGGTACCCTGACGTTTACTGTCTTCATTCTAGTCCTATGAGGATATCTCGCGCGTAATTTGTTGGACTCCAAAATAATGCGACCATGAAGCGGATGCTCCGTAGGGATTTTTAGTTGTGTAGCAATGACTTCACTTAGCCCGTGGTTTCGGATGTCCGCTTGAAGCTGTAAGGCTTCTGGATCTTTTTCATAATCAAAATAAAGTGCAGAAACAATAGCTGAGACTAAATGTGAGGTCTCAAAACCAAGTTCATGAGCAAGCATTGCCGGTTTTACGAGTCGATCATTAGGTGAAAGCTTGCGAAGCGGGGAGCGGGCGACACGTGTAATTTTATCGTTAAAGTTGGGGTTAGTGAATCGTTCCATCATCTTTTCTATATACCGGTCATGTTCTATGGGCTTGAAGCCATATAAATGCACCAATAAGGTCCCTGTTTCCTTAAGCACCCCGTGAACACGAGCTCTGATTTCGGGATCAGACATCGCTTCTTGAATGCTAGTATAACCTTCCAGGTATCCAAAATAGGCTGCACTGCAATGACCTGTATTCACAGTAAATAGCTTCCGTTCGAGGTATGGCGCCAGCGAATCTACATAATGGACGCCTTTAATTTCATTGTAGTTACCAATCATTCCACTGCGGGGAATAACCCACTCACTGAAGGGTTCAACGAGGATTTCAAGTGAATCTGTATTTTTCTGCATAGGTACAATCCGGTCAACCATCGCATTGGGAAAAGCGACATTGCGGTCAGCAAGTTCCTTGAAGGATTGCTTCATATGCCGATAAACTGATTTTTTCAACTTCTGACTGCTTCCAATCCCATTCTCACAGGCAATGATATGAAGAGGGTTGAGATTTCTGCTATTTTCAAGCCTTCGTTCGATGCCCTGCGCAATGGTCTCAGCAATATCTTGTAAAGCGGATATTCCGACTGCAGTTGTCACAATTTCAGCCTCTGCTATAGCTCTAGTAACGTCCTCAGTATCATTCAGATTGATCGCAGTAACATTATCAACGATAAAGCTGTCCCGGTTCTTGTTAGCTAGGGTGACAGGATATTGCCCACGTTTTTGCAATTGGGCAATTTTACTCTTATTTCTTCCGACGAAACAAACATTGTAACCGGAGTCCGACAACATAGGCCCAATAAATCCTCTGCCAATATTGCCCGCTCCAAAGTGTACGGCTCTCAATTTGGTATCCCCCTTTAATTTGAACTCAGTTTCTCGGTTTCTCTATACGAAGCAACGTTGAGTAACTACATGATCAAATTCAAGAAGACTTAGATTATCAATTTTATGGTGCTGCTTATCGAATTCAAGAAAATTAGTAATTTCGTTAGGCGTCACAATGCAACGGATGCCAGCTGCTGCCGCTGCCTTAGATCCATTCGGTGAATCCTCGATAGCAACCGCCTCATCAGCTGTGATTCCAAGACAAGCTAACGTTTGGTTATATAGCTCCGGATCTGGTTTCACTTTTGCCACATGGTCGGCAGTCCGAACACATTCGAAATACTCGCGAATACCCAATTGATTCAGATATTTTTCCACCCATTCCAGGGAAGAACTTGAGGCCAGCCCTATGCGCAGTCCAGCTGCCTTGGCAGAATCAAGATAATGCTGAATACCTGGTCTTATTGTTTCAAGCTCCATAAGTTTGCTGTGTCTCTGTTTAACAGCCTTGCTGAACTCTTCTTTGTCAATTGCGAGCTTAAGATCAGTCATCAAATATTCATAAGGATTAAAACTGTTCAAGCTCGTGCCGATGCAGGTGGAATATTGTTCAAGCGTCAGGTCCACTCCATATTCTGCATAAGCCTCGTTAAATGCGGTGTACCAAGCAGTCTCCGTGTCGATAATCGTTCCGTCAAAATCAAAAATAATTCCTTTGATCACAATCAACCATCTCCCTCGTATTATGTTTGGTTAGAATATCTTACGCAAAACCTTCTGCATATTCTACAAAAAGCTATTTCGGCTTGCGTTTGACTATAAAAACCATAACAAAGCCCTTCTACTGACGTCAAGCACGGTAGATAACATGCCACGTAATGATAACGATTACAATCAATGCGGACAACCCTGAATTTTTGCATCACCTGAACATCTTAATACATAACAATAATCAGATTCAAAAAACACCACAATCCTATGTGCTTCAAGGGATTCCTTCTGCCAAGTTTGTTATGAAGGCAAGCTCCCTCTCTTTCTCTCCATTGCTGTTATTTAGAGTATTTTTCCAAGCAGCTAAAAATAATTTAAAATAATTTCAACCACATCCTTTTTACTTGATTGTACAAATCAAATTACGGGGTTATTTTTTGTCCATTGAGTAAAAAGAGGCTTTAATTTATGATATATTTTAATCGAGAATGATTATCATTATTGGTGGTCGTTACATATAATAGGGAGGCAATAAGATATGAACAAGGTAAGACAGTCCTTCGCTGTGGTATGTGTACTATTTTTGCTGAGTACATTGCTACTGGCGTGCGGAAACTCAAAGGAACAATCCTCTGCCAATAGTACGGCAAACGCAACCGGGAACTCTTCCGCTGCAACCGCGGCACCTTCAGCAGAACCCTCAGATAGCAGTACAGATGAAGCTGCAGCGACTACCCGCTCCTATACAGATTACATAGGACATACTGTAGAGATTCCAGTGAATCCGCAGCGAATTATCTATTCTGGAGAAACTTATGGCGATTTGCTCGCACTTGGTGTGCAGGCGGTAGGTTATCCTCTTTCTATGGGGGAAGGCCAGATTTTTGAAGATCAATTGCAAGGTGTGGAGGATGTAGGCTTCCCTATCAATCTGGAAAAAACATTGGAGCTTCAACCTGACTTGATCATCTATGCGGGCACAGATGAAGCTGATTTCGAGCAGCTCTCCAAAATTGCACCAACGATAATATTTAATACCTTTGCCCCACTCCAGGAACGTATGCTGGACATTGGTGGAATTGTTGGTAAAACGACTGAAGCAGAAGCATGGCTAGCCCAGTATAAAACCGCTGAAGAGAACATGTGGAAGCAATTGAAATCCGCAGGCATGAAAGAGGGCGAAACGGCTGCGGTCTTCACTTATTATCCAGGAGACAGATTGTTTATAATGGCAGCAACCGGACTTTCACAGGTACTCTATGGGGAGAATGGCTTCAATGCAACTCCAGCTATTCAGAAGATACTTGATGAAGGTAAAGGGTTCCAGGAAGTATCCATGGAAGTCCTGAAAGAATATGCCGGAGACCGGATATTCATCTTGACTCCAGTGGCAGAAGAAGCAAAACAATCCACAGAGAATCTATTAAAGAGCCCTATCTGGAAGAGCCTTCCTGCCGTCAAGAACGGATATGTCTATACACAAGACATCATGAAGACTTCAAGTGATGCAACAACAAGAGAATGGCTGCTTGGCGAAATTCCACAGCTATTGAATATGAAATAACCTTCTGTGATGAAGAGTTTAACACAAGGCTGATAAAAAACTGCAAGAAGCATGTCAACGGCTGTTGATATGCTTCTTTTTTTTATATACAATGAATTCATTGATAATCATTCTCACCAAATGAACGGAGGCTGAACCCATGCTGCATACATCATCGTCCTGCCCCCCACTCCACTCTCTGCTATTTCAGCTAAACGAGGCCGAACTGATGATTCAAGCTGCCGATTCAAGCTCTATAACGCGTACAACCCAGGACTATACCCTTCTCATATTTACTGGAGGGAACGGACAATTGAACCTCGATGATCAAAGCGTGATACTAAGTACGGATAAATGTTATCTACTATCTCCTGGAATCTCCTATAGTACGAACAACCAGGAGCTGACGTTGTATTATTACCTCATCACCTTTACAGCAATTTATACAACCAAGCTTCCTAAACGATATTCTGGAGAGCTGCTTTCCGGCAGGCGGGAGTTAATTGTGCACCCGTTCACCAAGGTAATCCGGCTAGTCGAAGACCTGCTCATGAACAGGAATAACACCGATGATGTACAACAATTCAAGCAACAATTAAAATTCCAAGAATTGCTGCTGTTACTTTTTGAGCATAATTACCCTTCCAAACACCTGCCAAGTCCTACGGAATCCGTAGAAAAGACCATAACATTCATTCAGGAGCATTATACAGAGAGTATCACCGTGAAGCAGTTAGCTGAATTGGCGGGAATATCAATCTGGCAATATACACCGATCTTTCAGCAGCTTACGGGTAAAAAGCCGCTTGAATACCTGACGGATCTGCGTATTAATCATTCCAAACGATTCCTGCAGGAATCGACTGAACCACTGCGGGAAATCGCCAGACTGGTCGGCTTCTCGGATGAATACTATTTCAGCCGCCGCTTTCGGCAAAAAACCGGAGTTACACCCGGACAATATGCACATCAGCAAGGTCGTAAGCTTACCGTCAAGGATTGGACGGGTCATGAGGTGGAAATTCCTGAACGAGCGAAACGTATTGTCTATCATGGCGAGACACTTGGCGACCTTCTCGCGTTAGGTGTAAAGCCTATCGGTGGAGATGAAGCATTCGCCCGGAACAGCGTCTATAAACATCGGCTTAAGAAGCTCGCCAACGTCGGGTTTCCACTGGACCCGCAGTTGACCGCTTCCCTAAACCCAGATTTGATCATTTTGGCAAATAGTGATGAAAGAGCCTACAGAGCAGTTTCTGGTATCGCTCCGACACTCACCTTTGATTCATTTGCGCCTCTCGACAACCGAATGCGGACATTAGGCAGTTGGCTAGGTAAACAGCGCGAAGCCGAAGCATGGCTGGAGTCATTCACAATCAAAAACGCTGCCATGTGGCAGCAGCTTTACTCGACAACTCTCCAAGTTGGAGAAACCGCCTCTGCTTTGGTCTATGATCATGGAGATCATCTATATGCTATGGGAATGTCCGGATTCTCCACTGCGCTTTATGCCCCATGTGGTTTACAACCGACCGAAGAGATCCAAGCCATATTGGACGAAGAGTTAGGGTTCGCCGAAGTTGATCCAACACGACTGCCTGCCTACGCCGGAGATCATATCTTCATGTTCATTCCGGAACGCAAAGACTCGCGAGCTGCGATGGAACGATTACTAGACAGTTCACTTTGGAACACTCTTCCGGCAGTACGTCAGGGACATGTTTATCTGCTCGATGGAAGCAAATGGAACTCCAGTGATGCGTTAACCCGGGAGAAGCTACTAACGCTGCTGCCTAAACTACTCGGCGGAAGTAGCGCTAGCAATTGAAGGTGAATCTAGGATTCTCTTTTGACTTTTCAAAACTTCATAGGGTATACTTTATCTACGCTTAATTTCCAACTTTTACAGTTGAAAAGCGGGGGAACCAGTTAATTGGGGCGAATCATTGAGTATTAGAATGTAGGGTACCATCTTACCCGAGTCCGTCAGCTAACCTCGTCAGCAGTGGATGGGTCTGCTTTTCATGTTATTTACATAACCAGAGACCCTTGCTAAGGGTCTCTTTTTGTGCTTTTTTTGGACCCTGCTGGCAGTAGATTGGCCTTTGACACTAAGGCTCCCTCATTTCTCACACTACGAGACAAAGGAGAGATGTACGTGCAAAAGGTAAAGTACTTCACGGATATTAACAAAATAGCTATGTTGTCTGAGCTGGAAAAAGAGAATCTGAAAGAAATTACAGACAAATTTGTTTTTCGTGTAAATGACTACTATCTGTCTTTGATTAACTGGGATGATCCAGATGATCCCATCCGTAAGCTGGTTATTCCTAACGAAGGTGAACTGCTGGAGTATGGGCGCTGGGACGCCTCCGATGAGGACACGAATTATGTGGTACCTGGTTGTCAGCACAAGTATAGAACCACTGCACTACTGATTGTATCCGAGGTCTGCGGGGCTTATTGCCGCTACTGTTTCCGTAAGCGTCTGTTCCGAAATGACGTGAAAGAGGCGATGGCTGATGTCTCTCCGGGCTTGGAGTATATCGCAAAGAATCCGGAGATTAACAACGTACTTCTTACGGGCGGGGACAGTTTAATTCTCTCCACACCGAAGCTAAGATCCATTATTGAAAATCTAAGAAGCATTGAGCATGTTAAGATCATTAGACTAGGTTCCAAAATTCCCGTATTTAATCCGATGCGGATCTCTGAAGACGAAGAGCTGCTGGAGCTGATTCGTACTTACTCTACCGAAGACAAACGAATCTATGTTATGGCGCACATCAATCATCCTCGTGAAATCACACCTGAAGCCAAAAAAGCATTTAAAGCTCTCCACAACGCAGGGGCAATTGTCGTAAATCAGACTCCCATCCTCAAAGGCATCAACGATGATCCCATTATTTTAGGGGAACTACTGGACCGACTTTCATGGGCTGGCGTTACACCCTACTACTTCTTTGTGAACCGGCCCGTTGCCGGAAACCGGGATTTCGTATTACCGCTCGAGCAAGTCTATCAAATTGTAGAAGAAGCCAAAGCTAGAACCTCAGGACTTGGCAAAAGAGTACGCTTATCCATGAGCCACACCTCAGGAAAAATAGAAATTCTCGCCATTGATAACGGGAAAGCCTATCTCAAATACCATCAATCCAGAGATCAGGAATACGGAAAATTCATGATTCTAGATTGTCCAAAGGACGCCGAATGGTTCGATGACCTGCCTGGGAATGAGCAATATTGGACCCCACCTGTGAAAAAAAACGATGCTATTATTTCTGTTAATGATTTATCAGAGCCTGCGGATTTAATCTGTAAATAAATTAATCGGCTCTGTCAGACTCTGTCATAGGATATTTCTTCATCACCAACAACAAAACTCCTCCCTCCCAAAATTAGCCCGAAAAAATCTATGATATAATCACGCTGTAACACGAAATGGACTAATGGGTGGGAATGCACACATGAAATTGGAAAGATTGATTTCTATGATCTACAAGCTATTGAACCACGAAGTTTTATCTGCCTCCAAGCTGGCTGAAGAGTTTCAGGTTTCCCAGCGGACGATCTATAGGGATATCGATGTGATTTGTGCCGCTGGTATCCCGGTCGTATCATATCAGGGAACTAAAGGTGGATATGGCATTATGGACGGATATAAAATGGATAAAAGCCTGCTCCGTTCGTATGATGTCACTTCTCTGATTACTGTACTTAACAGTCTCTCTTCCGTGTTTGAAGATGAGCATACGCAAGGAACCATTGAACGGCTGCAAACGATAGGAACGGAGCCACAGACTTCTAGTCTCGCGGTGGATCTTGAAACCCGGCGTACGGATCCTGACGCACTTCCTCTTTTACGTGCGGCTATAGCGGAACGAATTGTCGTCCGTTTTGATTACATCAATGTAAAAAATGAACGTACAACCCGTGAAATGGAACCAGTAAAGCTTCATTTTAAATATAGCAACTGGTACATCTATGGTTATTGCCGGGCACGGCAGGACTATCGGGAGTTTCGTCTTTCCCGGATGCTGAATTTGTTCCTGACGCAGGATACCTTTCAATCACAACATGAGGTACCCAAAGAGGCTGGCTGTTCAAACAGGGCAGATCAGGTCGAGGAAGTAGTGATACGGGTGGGACCTGAGGCTTTGGCAGAAGCGTTGGATCAGTTTCACCAAGTCGATAAGGAATTTCATTCCGATAAAAGCATGACGATGCGAATCCCTGTGTATAAGCCATTGGAAGCACGTTGGCTTTGGTCCATTCTGCTGAGTTTCGGCAGCGGGGCCGAAGTCCTCGAACCCTCTGCATTGCGAGGTATTTTAAAAGAGCAGCTTCAAAACACACTCAAACTTTATGAAGAAGTATGACAGTCTGATGTCATACTTCTTCTTTTATATTAACTACAGTAACAAAAACAAATCCATGACAATTCAAAAGGAGACCATACGAATGACAAATTATCCAGTAGAAATGTTTAAATACCACACTTGGGCAAACCAAACTATCCTGGGGAGAATCAAGGAACTCCCATCCTCTGTGCTAAGTCAAGAAGTGAACAGCTCGTTTCCCACCATCGCTCATGCCCTTAGCCATATCTATGCGGTTGATACGATGTGGTATCTTGTTTTAACAGGCACTGCTATGCCTGAGGCTTTTCAACAAAGTATCCCGCTAAATTTGAGCATTCTAGATTCTGTGGATGAGTACGTAAATATCTTTGCACAGCTATCGGAACAATACAAAGAATGGTTACACAACCAATCCGATTTGGAGCAAACCATTCTGCTTGACAATCCATTCGCCGGAATCCGCCAAACACGCCTATCAGAAATTGTGTTGCAAGTCGTCAATCACGGGACTTATCATAGAGGTAATATATCTACTATGTTACGGCAGTTAGGCCACGCTTCCACCATGAATGACTATTCTCTTTTTTGGTATCAGGTAACAGCGGAAGCTATTTAAACACTAATGGGCAATCTACCCCACTCCATACCTAGAAAGGAAATTGTATTTTAATTATGGAGATTGAAAATCTAATTACAGTAAAAACGAGAGAAGATTTAAGAGTTTGGCTGCAGGAGAATTGTAAGAATGAAAAATCTTGTTGGGTACTCGTTAGTATGACGCCAAACCCAGAAACGTTGCTATATTTGGACGTAGTTGAGGAATGTTTGTGTTTTGGATGGATCGATGGAGTGAAAAAGAAAATTTCGGAAACAGAGCTGGCGCAAAGACTCTCTCCCCGAAGTAAAAAAAGCTCTTGGACTGAATTGAACAAAGAACGGGTCCGCCGCCTCGAAAAGCTGGGGTTAATGAGTGCTGAAGGAAAACGGATACTTCCTGATATGAACCCTGATTCTTTTATAGTAGATATGATTATAGAGCAAAGGCTAAAAGAGGACAGGCAAGTATATGAGAATTTCCGGGCCTTTCCCCCCCTTTATAAAAGAGTTCGGATCGACACGATCCAAAGCAATAAACATCAGCCAGATTTATTTAAGAGTAAATTAGACAAATTCATAACAAACACTAAAGAAAATAAAATGTACGGGCAATGGCATGATAATGGACGTCTGCTAGATTATTAAGCTGCGCTAGATGCATGATCTCCTGCTGAGGCTTTCGGACTCCAATGACGCTATTTACTAATTTATCGCCTCTTCAGCTCGGACTCCAGCGCAGCTATTCCTTAGAAACTGGCTCTTATAAGGCGTTTTTTTCGCCAATAGGGGCTATGCGGTCCGATAATACTCCAAATGGCGGATTTTCCTGCATTTAAGGTCTGCTGAGTCCGATACGCCGAAGAATGATCATTTGCTGGACTCCTGAGTCCGACACCGCCGAAGCATGGTCATTCACTGGTCTGCTGAGTCCGATACCGCCGAAGCATGGTCATTCCCTGGGTCAACTGCTATTGCTACTGCTGCTGACACCATGATCTCCTGCTGAGGCTTTCGGACTCCAATGATGCTATTTACTAATTTATCGCCTTTTCAGCAATCCATCGGACTCCAGTGCAGCTATTTCTTAGAAACAGGCTCTTATAAGGCGTTTTTTTCGCCAATAGGAGCTATGCGGTCCGATAATACTCCAAATGGCGGATTTTCCTGCATTTAAGGTCCGCTGAGTCCGATACGCCGAAGCATAGTCTTTCGCTGTCTAATGCTACCGTATCCTAATCATCTGCGGATCATACACCATCGACTCATGATCATCTGTTATTCCGAAAGTGTTAAGTACGCGTGAATGGGATCGGTTCAAACGTTCAGACGAAGTTTAGAGTTGAGAGCAGTGGTTGGTTTAAGTTCAAAAAAGGAGGTGTCCTAGCCATTTTCATGGCTTTTGGACACCTCCTTTTTTTGATTACATCCCCTCAGCCAGAATCCGTTTCAGGAACATCCCTGTGTAGGATTCCCGCACTTCAGCAACCTGCTCCGGTGTGCCTTCAGCTACAAGCTTACCACCCACAACGCCACCTTCAGGGCCAATGTCAATCACCCAGTCGGACTCCCGAATCAACTCTAAGCTGTGCTCCACAACCACGACCGTATTTCCCGTATCAACCAATTTGCTCAATAAGGTATGGAGCTGCCTGATGTCTGACGGATGAAGGCCTGTTGTTGGTTCGTCGAGCAGATAGAGGGTATGGTTTTTGGAAGGTTTGCTCAACTCTTTAGCCAGTCTAATCCGTTGCCCTTCACCACCAGATAAGGTTTTGACAGATTGTCCCCATTTAAGGTAACCGAGACCCACCTCACACAACGTCTCGATTATCCCCGCCATTTTGGCTTCCGACTTAAGAATTGGCAAGCTTTCCTGCACGGACATGTCCAGCAGATCCGAGATGGAATATCCATCATATTTCACCTGGAGAACCTCATCCGTAAATCTTCTCCCCTTGCAAACGTGGCATTTAACCTCCAAATCGGGTAAGAAATTCATGTCTACAGTCAGCACCCCAAGACCCTGACAGGTTTCGCAGCGTCCACCCGGTGTGTTAAAGGAAAAATGCTTGGAGGTCAGTTTTCTTTTTTTCGCCTCCGGCAATGCAGCAAACAGCTGGCGCAGATGTGTGAAAACATCTGTATATGTCGCTACATTAGAACGCAACATCCTCCCCATGGGCGATTGGTCAAAAATCACTATATTTCCAACCTGATCTAAGCCTGCAATCTCCGCACAGCCTGTTTGCTCATGTTCTTTCGCACTACCTTGCGCAAGAATATCAAAGACTAGCGTCGACTTGCCTGAACCCGAAACCCCAGTTACAGAAACTAGACAACCTAGAGGAAATGTAACCTCCGGGATCTCAATGTTCCGGTATTGAGCCTGTCGGATGGTGATCTGTTTTCCGTCACCTTTCCGGCGAACATATGCAGCAGTCTTATGACGCTCTTCTCTAAGATAGGCTCCCGTAACAGAAGTCTCGCTTGCCATCAAGTCCTCAATGCTGCCCTCGCCAACAACTTGCCCGCCGTCCAGACCAGCACCCGGACCCATATCAATAATATGATCGGCAGCGCGCATCATCTCAATATCATGCTCGATAACGAGCACCGTATTCCCCAAATCGCGTAACTCCTGAAGCACACGAATGAGGCCAACAGTATCCCGCGGATGAAGCCCGGTCGTCGGTTCATCTAGAATGTATAACACTCCAGTCAGACCTGACCCCAGCAATGAGGCAAGGCGCAGCCGCTGTGCCTCTCCACCAGATAGGGAGACCGTCTGACGGTTCATAGAAAGATAACCTAGACCAACATCGATAATCCGTTTTAGTCGGGTAGGCATATCGTGAAGGATGGGTTCAAGCAGATGAAGTCCCTCGGCGGGCAAAGCCGCCTCTAAGCCTTTCGTCCACTCGTAAATATCGCTTAATGACCAATCCGATACCTCCGTAATCGATACGCCAGCTACCCGTACGAGACGAACTTCTTTTTTCAGACGAGCGCCAAGACATTCCGGGCATTGCTGCTCATGAAAAAATCCGCCGTCTTTTTCCTGTGTACCAGCTTCTCCTTCCTTCTCCTTGTAACGCCGCCACAAACCAGGAATGACGCCTTCAAATTTGGTGCCTTGAATCGGCTTAACATTGGGAAAATGGCGCTTAAACGCCTCACTTTCCACTCCGTAATACAACAAGTCGCGCTGAATTTCACCGTAATCTTTTAAGGGCTGATCCGGGTCAAACTCAAAGCCAAAATGCTTGCCAGCGGCCAATAATATACGCATCTGTATATCACGATGAACACCATTCAGCGAGGCAACCCCACCCTCACGCATACTAAGCTCTGGATTAAACACCGCCGCTTCATTTATTGTTGCCACAGATCCAACACCACCGCAGGCTTCACAAGCTCCCTCCGGTTTATTAAAAGAGAAGTGGGACATACCCAGCTTCTCAAGCTCTGCTCCGCAATGTGGACAACCCATCGTCTGACCATCCATTTCCTCGTCTTCCTCGATCAGCAATCCCCTCGCTTCAAAAGAAGGTGGGATGCTGCCACTACAGGAAGGGCAAACCTGCTCGCCTAATCTGGAAAAGATAAACCGGACAAACGTATAGATGTCAGTGACAGTCCCGACTGTCGAACGGGGATTACGATTGGTGACATGTTGTCCAACACTAATGGACGGAGACAGTCCAATAATAGACTCCACCTTTGGTTTACTGATCGTATCTGACGTCATGCCCATGGAATCCAAATACTGTCTTTGGCATTCCCGCTGTAGTGTATCCATAGCTAGCGTCGATTTGCCTGATCCCGAAGGTCCTGTCAGGACAACTAGCTTATACTTAGGAATCGTGAGCGAGACATTTTTCAGATTATTCTCTCTTGCACCTTTAATAACAATAGTCTCTTTCACATCTATTCCCCTCTCAATTCAACCCACTAGTTCGTAGTTATATCTTCTATCCATATGGTTGCCCAAAGTTGTTGTATTGCAATTATTTTGCAAAACATTTCTAATTTCGATAGAATGTATTTGATAAATCACAAAATTTTCAAATAACTTTATAATCTAATATCTTGACTATCAAGATATAATTATTTTAAAAGGAGCGTTATCTTTTGTCAAGCCACGAACAACCTACACCAGAGCAGGAACAATTCACCTTGCTTATGCGCAGTTTGGGAAACCGAACGGTATTGTACCAACAAAATGTAGCCGCCTCACTTGGGTTATACAATAATGATTTCTTATCTATAGATATTCTACGGGAGAAAGGTCCGATCACTGCCGGAGAACTGTCTAAATTAACCGGTCTGACCACCGGAAGTGTTACAGCATTAATAGACCGGCTCGAAAAAAATGGCTATGTCCGCAGACAAAATGACCCGAATGACCGCCGTAAAGTGATTATTGTGCCATTATATGAGAATAAAGATGATGTCATTAATACGTACCAACCGCTCCATACCGCCATGGTTAAGCTCGCAGCTTCTTATACGGATGAAGAGCTCGCCCTTATTTCGCAGTTTTTAGGCAAAGCAAGTGCGGTTCTAGAAGAGCAGATTGATCATCTTGGATCCACTGCGCGCGGCAAATCTTCTTCCTAAGATACGTATTTATACAAAAAAGGACGATATCCAAAAGTCATACGACTCTCTGGATACCGTCCTTTTTCATTTATTTTCTAATACCAATCGTTACAATTTCGCATGGACCGATCTGTAAGTCAAAGCTTCCTTTCTCTTTCTCATCACTAGAGACTGGGTGGCTCGCCTCTTCTAGGATCGTCGTTTTATAGAAATACTGCTGTGGAATACTTGAACGGAAGGACAGGTTGGTGTTCTGCTGACTCATGTTATACCAACGCAGCAGCAAGTCTCCAGTCTGCTTGTTCATTTTTAGTGAAGAAAATGCAAGTTCCTTACTCTCCCAATCGAATGGAGTATACACCGGCGCAACCACGCCTGCATGTACATCTGTCTGACATACAATCCACGGAACCTGGAATTGGTAAGCTTCAGCATAAGCACCAGAAGTTATACCCTCACCTGTGTGTGGGATTAGCTCCATACGAACAATGTGCTCTCCAAGACACTGCGCTTCTGGAGTAGGGAATAGCCCCCAGTCACCAAGTTCACCAACAGAACGTAGCAGTGTAATCGCAATAGTGTTACGCCCATCTCGCAGCACTTCATATTCATTTAATCCAAAATTAGCGACGGTTAGACCCGCCTTCCCATCACTAATATCAACAAAGGCTTGCTGATGTTGCGTGTTACTCGGATTCTTCCATTCTGTAGCTGGTTCAATATTCCGCTCAGCAACCTCGAACATCGAATCTACACGATGCGTGACAGCATTCAGATCTGTCGGAAACAGTATACGAATCCGGTGATCTTTGGCCTGGTTATCTATTGTCGTTTCGATATGCAATCCCTTTCCGCCCCGCTCCAAGGTGATTACAGTACGAAGTTTTAGAATGACTGTGTCACTACTGCGCTGAGCTTTGCGCTCCGGATAGTAAACCAGTGCACGCTGCTCCTCATCCAGTTTATCATCTGCCGAAGCTGGAATCTCCCAGTCATGCTTAATTTCTATAGTGGCGCGAAACGATGTATTTTCCAGTACACAAATATTAGCCTTTAGTCCTTTAGTCGTCAGAGCTTGTTCGGCCTCTGGCTGTTTGTACATATATTCATTGCCGATATCCCCGGTGTTTTCATATACGCCAAGATCTTGATAGGTCACGCCACTAGTTTTGTCACTTAGCATAAACGAACCATCATCATTAATAACTACCTTGATAACGTCATTTTCCAGCACCCGATCTCCTTGTAGCAAAGATTCAGCGGCTATTGGCAGTTCTGCATCTGCCCGGCGAACCCAAGCATATGAACGAAGACCCAGCGCAGGAACTTCTACGGCTTCAAAGGTAAGTCTTACCCGGCGGCACATATACGGCTGACGGAACTTGTCATCTGGCAAATCATAACCAAACTGAAGACCTAAGTCCTCCATCTGGCAGGCAATATCATTCCCTTGATCGTCTACTAACACACGATCGTGCAAGTCAATTCCGGTCATACGGCTAGCCGTTTCTTCCAGAGAGAACCCTTCTCGCAAATATAGACGCGCCACATCAAGTTCTACGCTCACAGTACCCGTGCGACTCCAACCCGTCATATTCATCGCAACTAGTGGAAGCACGTCTTCACCATATGCTGTAAACCCGGTCGTATCCACAGCTTCTGCAATCACTCGTTTACTACCCTCAACAATGGTCTCTGCCACATGACGGCTTTTGTCAAAACGGGTGACCATCTCACGGTGTACCTCATCCACGCTGCATCCACAAATACTATCATGCGGATGATTCTGCATTAATGTCTTCCATGCATAGTTGAACAGATGATGGGGGTACTCTTTGCCCAGTAAATGTGCGAACGAAGCAAGTGGCTCGGCCACCTTTTCAAGCAAGATTTGCCCTTCCTGATTCATCTGTTTCAAATAGACACGCGCAGACGCGGTATTCACTAACGTACCCCATCCATCAGTATGCTGGCTCCGCAGTTCGCCCTTTACAGTCGACAGATTGCTGCGATCCATTACACCCTCTACGGCCTTAAGGTAATCAGGAAAGTTCGAATGAATGAACTCTATATCTGGATACAACCGCTTCGCAGTTTCGATAGCCTCTGGCAAATCCAGTTGAGCCGGCTGATGATCGCAACCATTCATGAACAGCAGCTCACCTGTGGAGGCAAACTTCCGCGCATCTGCCAGCTTTTTCTCCCAGAACACTTTGGCTTCTGCTTCATTTACAGGCACTTCGTTTCCGTTAGAATACCAATTGGCAAATAGGATGCCGAGCACTTTTGATCCGTCAGGACCTTCCCAAATCAGCTCCGAGAATGAGGATTCGTAACCTCCATCTGACACCGTATTATTGAATCCAGTGGGCTTCACACCTCTTCCAAAAAAGGCATTATTGATGCCGGATTGCCGCATTAATTGTGGAGTCTGGCCGACTAGACCAAAGGTGTCCGGAAAATAACCGATTTTGGAGGGTTCCCCGTAACGCTTCGAATCCTGATGGCCAATCTGCATATTACGAACATTGGCCTCCCCACTAGTAAGGAACGCATCTTGCAAAATATACCAAGGTCCTATTAGAAGGCGACCTTCCGTAATATATTTCTGTAGCCGCTCTTGATTTTCGGGACGTACCTGAAGATAATCATCCAGAATAATCGTCTGTCCATCCAGATAGAAACTCTTAAATTCGTTATCCTCATCCAACCGGTTCAGTAATTCATCAACCAGTTTTACTAAGCGTACATGATGTTTCTCATAGGGAAGATACCATTCCCGATCCCAGTGTGTATGGGAAATGATATGGGCAGTCTGAGGTTTAATAGATTGATTTGAACTTTCCAAAGTGAAGACCTCCTTATATGCAATGCGTTCTCTCTACCAAGATGCTTAATGTAGAAGATGTGGTTAATTTACATGGATCTCGACTTCCTGCGGGCGATAAACACCAAGCAAGTCTCCTTTACTATCCGTAGCAAAGAGAACAGAACGTTCCTGTTCTAACACGAACGAATAGGTTCGGCCAGTGGCTGAATCCTTCACCTCGATCTTTGCATCTTGGGCATATTCCGACACGAAGGTAAAAAGCGCACCCGTAGCAAAGCTCAATTTCCGTCCGTAGATACCCGCTAAGTCCCCACCACTAATCCATTCCAAATCACATTCCACAAAAGCAGCATTAACCGCGTAGCGGTAAAGTGCAGCCGTAGTATCCCTACGCTCACTCAATTCAACTGGCAGTGGGCTCCATAGGAGTCGACCCTTGCCAAGCGGAAGGTTCACGACAGTCTCTATAGTTGAACTTCCACCAGTTTCTTGAATGATCGTTTCCTTTGTCACCTCAGCTATCCGGCGGTGGCCGAAAGAGACAGGCAGGACTTGACCTTGAAGCATAAGCACTTCTTCGCGGCGCACATTACGCAATTCACGTTTGCCAAGGATATCACTCAACCGATCCGAAGAACGCCAATAGGCATCAATGCCTAACGGTCCAGTGGCAAGCAATACCGCTCCTGTCTCTTCAACAATGTGTAACAACCGTTCCATTGCTGCATCAGCGAAGTTATGCGCGCTTGGCAGTATAATCAGTTTCGCAGGGTTCTTCTCCAAATCATCTAGATGGTATTCGGAAGCCCCCCGAAAAGACATCTTGAGCTCATAAGACAGAATGCGGGTAAGCTCTGTTGTAGCAGCAAAAGCCAACTTCCGATTAGAGAAATCATTCGAATAAGGGAACACCACCGCAATCTCTTCCAATTTCCGATCACCAAATATATCACGGATACCTTCTATAAACTTCCCGAAATCATAAGATACGCCTGCCTCAGGCTTCTCGGTTCCATCTGCTCTCAGTGCTCCGATATGGGACTCATTCGCATTATCCATATAGAAATTCGTATTCCAGATCCAGTGAACAGCCCCCGCACCTGCCGTTCCAAAAGCGTAAGCATACTTGCGTTCCAGCAAATTCTGCAGCTCTTGTTCTGAACGTTTGGCTCGGCCATCTGGAGTTTCTACATACATGACGCCAGTCTCCTGAATTAGGTTTGGCTTATTAGGCGTCTTGGCAAAGATGCCATCCCACACCAGATAATCATTAAACCACCAGGAATGAACAGTGGTGTAATCCACCGCCTCCTCGTAGAAGAACGGCGAAGGTCGCTGCGCTCCTAGTCCCTCATCCTGACCAACCGTAACCATCTGAGCTGGACATTGCTCCTTAATGGCGTCGTATAATTGTTTCACCCAACGGTTATGCATCTCCATAGAGAACAAACAATAATCCAACCAGCGTGTTCCCCTCTTAGCACTGTGCATGTCTTGTACGTCGAAGTTAATCTCTTTTGCTTCTGGCAGCCCTGCAGATGCAAAGTTCGGAAGCTGTGCAGGTGTCATATTCCAGCGTTCCTGCAGCACGTCGATTACACCATGTCTTTCTTGTAGCCATTCCATAAAGGCTTGTCGCTCAAAACGATCATGGCATGAACTCGGGCCGTCCGAAAAAATACGTGCCGGATCAAACATCGACGGTTCATTAATAAGATCCCAATCTACATTCGAAGAATCTTTATGACGAGATACAATAGACCAAATGAACCGCTTCTGAGCTTCCACACTTTGTGGGTCCAGATAAGGATTTACCCCTCCCCACGTTTCCGGTGTGAAGGAGAAGAACGTGAAAGTCACTTGAAGATCATGCTTCTTTGCCGTCATGATGAAGGCGTCGATCGCCCGCAATACTTCTTCCGAGACATGTCCATCGTCTTGCATCACATTGCGATAAGCTGTCCAGATCCCTGTACGGATCCAGTTAATCCCGGCCTTCCGCATCTGGCCCATATCACGGTCCCAAACTCCCACGTTCGGTAGAAATAGAAATTTCCGCGCCACATCACTCGCCATATAAGTCATGCCGACCACTGGTAGCGGACGCCCATCTTTTATAAAATAATCTCTGCCGCTCGTTACCGGATTGCCTGCTGCCAGCAGCTCAGGAGCATAACCCCAGAACCCTTGGCGCAGAATGCGAACCTCACCATCACTGGCTTCTGCTTCACAGACAATCTGGTAGAGGCCCCTACTTATCTCCAAAGGAATAGGCAGACGCACCATGTTTAGTTCAGCATTCGCCTTCATTTCCAAACTCTGAGACCACTTCAAAGAGGTATCTGATTCATGCTCTACATGAATTGTGAAATTCCATGTATCTTCATTACGCATAGAAGGTCTCACTCGTTCAAGCTGCTGAATCTGAAGGGTTAGGGAAGCACGTTCTCCTAATTCATAAGACGCGTAATTGGGCTTAACCCACATTTCCGTTACACCCTTGCTGCAGAAACGAGCCCAATTGGATATCGCGAAAGGACCTTTTTGCTCCCAAAAAGAAGCTGTTGCAGGTGTATTTACGAACAGCCAGCGTGAGCCTGCAAATAAACCGCTCGTATTCTCCCAAAGAACTACTGGCGCAGAAATTTCCCGACCCTCGAGTGTAACTCCTTTTAATAGCGGGCAAATCCGTGTGCTCATTGGACCTGCAGAGCCCATTTGATGTGGTAAATCACTCGTCTTTGTCGTATGTGGCACGAGGTTCCATGTATTCGCACTCGTTAGAAAAAGAGATTCTTGACCCTTAAGCAGAGGAATGACATCCGAGGCAAGCAATGAATGGTTGCGTGAGCATTCAACATGAAGTGCCTCATGAATATACAGCTCCTGATGATAGGAAGTCTGCTCCGCTTCCACATGCCATTGGCCATTTTCCCAACGAACAGGTTGTTTGAAGGGTGCGCCTCCAATGCTAATCAGCCCGCCTCCTCTTTGCAGGTATTCAAGAATGGCTATCCAGGCCGTTTTCGGGAAATAGGGTGCATGCAGATTGATGAAACAGCCGCCTTCCGTTTCGCGAAGCGTTTCTGCAAGCTGATTCTCATTTACAATAGATCCGAACTCACTCATGGATGTAATCGCATCGCTAGGAATGGGACTGGAAATTGGAAAATCAGAATCATAAAATATGATTACAGGTCTGCTCGGGCTGCTCATAGTAGTCCTTCCTTCATCGTTTTATAGACAAGTTGGGAGAACAGGCTATTGGACCAGGCGAACCATTTTCTAGTGAACGTATTCGGATCATCAACATGGAATCCCTCATGCATAAAGCCAGTATCCGCATCTGTAGCTTCTAACATCGCAAGCATCTCCAGCTTTTCCTCCTTAGTGGAAGCCGTCAAACCTTGCATCGATAATGCCATATGCCAGATGTAGTCTTTGGGAGTATGCGGACTGCCGATTCCCTTCGCTGCGGTTCCTTCAAAATAAAAAGGATTCTCCTTGCTCAGAGCAAATCGTCTCGTATTCTGATAAATTTCATCCTCTGCGGTAACATAGCCGAGATAAGGAATCGACATGAGTCCTGGTGTTCCCGCATCATCCATCAAGCAGTAGTTGCCATAGCCATCGGTCTCGTAGGCGTAGATTGGACCGAATTTTGGATGACGATAAATACCATACAATTGAATTCCGTGATCAATCTCAGCTTCTAATGCTTTAAGCTGTTCCAGAAATTCAAGATCACGGAATACCCATTCAGCGAATTCCTGCATATGACGTAATGCAACAACAGCGAACATATTCCCCGGAATGTTGTAATGGAAGTCGCAAGCATCATCGCTCGAGCGGAACCCGGACCAGACCATGCCCGTGTAATTAACAGGCATACCCAGGCCGTTATTACGCAGTGTATCTTCAGGAATCCCATTGTTACGCGTAAAGCGGTATGGAGATAATTCACTATGGCGCTGTTCAGTTTTGAACAGGTTGAATATTTTGACCATTGCTGCCTTAAATCCGGCGTCGAATATATCAGCCTTTCCGGTTTCTTTCCAATAGGCATAAGCCAGACGCATGGAAAAACAAAGAGAATCGATCTCGAATTTACGTTCCCACACCCAGGGGGACATTTCCGTAATATCGCTAGTGCTCCAATGCCAATCATTCGCCGTCTCATTAAACGCATTGGCGTACGGATCGATATGAATATACTCGATATGACGTTTAATTAACCCGCCAATAATCCGCTGAAGATCGGGATCGTTTTTAGCAAAGGGCACGTAATGCATAACCTGCTCCACAGAGTCTCGCAACCAAGAAGCCGGGATATCTCCTGTAATCACAAACGTTGTTCCATCATCCATAAGCTTAGTCGTTGTCTCAAGCGTATTAGGGAAACAATTCTTAAAGAGCTGCAATAGCTTCGGCCGATGAGCTAACTTCTCCTCTGCTTCGTTTAATACTTCTTGAACCGCTTGAGGAAGCGTCAGCTTCGGCATAGAGATGGTGGGAAGTCGGAATTGTTCCATATTCTCACTCCTTCATAATAAATGGGGATAGATAGAGAGACGGGCAGCATAGCTGCCCGTCTCCACTAATCCTATTTGTGTTACCTTTAGTGATTAATCTTAGGCGTGTTACGTTCATTAGCTTATTTCTTTGTCTGGTTCCACTCATCAAGTTGCTTTTGAACTTCTGCAATGACTTTATCCAATCCAGCTTCTTTAAATTTCTTCGCTGCTTTTGGCAGATATGTTTTAGGATCAACAGAACCTGTGTACAGCGCTGGCATAAATTCTTTAGTTACGTTGTTGATGGCCGCTACTTCTGTTTTCACAGGTGTAGGATCAAATGCAAAACCGAAGGTAGGGGCTTCTTTTGAAGAATCATTAAACTTCTTAAAAGCATCCCATTTATCAGCAGGGTCATCAGCATGCAGATAAGTCAGTAACATGTTTCCAAGTGTGAAGCCTGGCATTGCATAGCTATCTTGCATAGCTGGCAGATCTTCAATGACATTGTCGGAGATTTTCTTATAATGAGTGCCTTCAATACCATAGTTGAGCAAATTGCGTAAGTACTTATCTGTATTCAAAAGATTCAAGAACATCATAGCCCGTTCAGGATCACCTGAGGTTACGGAAATCGCGTGCATCGAACCTGCGGCGGACTGTGTATATACATAAGGCTCATGCATAGGCGAAGTTACAATTTCATAACCTGCTGAACGAGACCAACCTTTTTCTGCATAAGGTTGTGTAATTTCGCGATCGGCAAACCATTTACCCGTCTTAATGTTATCAATACCTTCAAGTGTCGCAACGTCTGGGCGTAAGTAACCTGCTGTGTAAAGTCTACGCATCGTATCTAACGATGTTGCAAGTTCAGGTGTCTCCAGAATATTAACAACCTTGCCATCTGTGGAATCCATATAGACCCCGATAGGTAACTCATCACCTAGTACATAGTCAAATGGCATAAATGGTTTAAAGCCTTTAGGAACAGCTAGCGGTGTAATATCACCCGGCTCGTTCTCTTTAATCGTTTTAAGAAGTGGCTCTAGATCATCCAATGTACGGATATTGGAAATGTCCATGTTGTATTTATCAACATATTTCTTATTGAAGCGCCATACCCATTGCTGTCCAAGCTCCTTATTTACAGGAACACCATAGATCTCACCTTTAATCTTAGTTCCTTCTAAGAAACGAGGGTCCAAAACTTCTTTCGTTTCCTTACCATACTTATCTAGCAGATCATTCAGACCCAAGAACGTACCATTAGCAGCGTTACGACGGAAGTCATTTGTCCAAGAAGAGGTAAAGGCAATATCATAAGGCTCACCAGAAGCGGTGATGACTTGCATCTTCTTATCGTAATCGCCCCAATCGAACATCGTAATGTTCAACGTCGCGTTAATTTTTTCTTGGGTATATTTATTAACTTCTTTTAAGACAAGATCCAAATCCTTTTGAGGTCCACCAATTAAATACATCTTCAGCTCATATGGCTTTAATTCTGATGTGTTCCCTGCTGAATTCCCTGCTGCCGCTGAATTGTTTGTTTCTTTAGCAGCATTTGTATTATTATTCGAACCACATCCAGCTAGAAGGCCAGAAAAAAGCATTGTCCCTGCAAGAGCGAGTGTTAAGCCTTTTTTCATTTTCATTTCTATTTTCCCCCTTTAGATTAATGAACGCTTTATTTATATCGATTCCTATCCTAGCGATTCGAATAAATACATCTTAGTAGTGTTACTCCTTTAAAGAGCCCACGGTTAAACCTTGTACAAAATACTTTTGGAAGAACGGATACGCTAGTGCTATAGGCAAGGTTGCCAGTACAACCATCGCCATACGAACGGTTTCTGTTGGCAAGGTTGCAGCAATCTCAAAGCTTGATCCCATCTGCATACTGTTCTGAATGACAAACTCCATATTATTCTGAATTCGCATCAGCATCGCTTGGAGTGGAACAAGACTAGCATCATCTATATACAGCAGGGCATTAAACCAATCATTCCAATATCCCAGCGTACAGAACAATCCAATCGTTGCAATCCCCGGTAAAGAGATTGGAAGTACAATTTGCAGGAAGGTCCGAAACTCACCAGATCCATCAATTTTGGCAGCCTCAATGAGTGCATCAGGTACGCTAGTCTGGAAGAAGGTCCGCATTACTAGAATAAAGAATGCATTCATCGCGATTGGCAATATCAAAGCCCATATCGTGTTGTACAAATGTAAAAACTGCGTAGCCACGATATAGTTGGGAACCATTCCGCCTGAGAATAACATCGTGAAGAAGGCGAAGAAGCTGAAATAATTACGATAGCGAAATGATCTTCGAGAGAGAACATACGCATAAGTTGTTATTAGAAATAAACTAATGAGCGTACCTAGTACAGTAACCATCAAAGTAACTCCAAAGGAACGAAGTAATTGATCACCTGTGTTAAAAACAAACTGATAAGCTGCTAAACTATATTTTTCGGGTAACAAGCTAAATCCATTTAGAGCAAGTACTTTCTCATCTGTAAAAGAAATGGCTATGACAAACAAGAACGGAAACACACAAGTAAAAGCGAAGATGCCAATTATAATATTGAGTACCACATTCCATAAAGGAGTAATGGCGTTGTTGTCGATTTCTTTTGGCTTACGTTTGAATACTGCCATAACGTCACTAACTCCTTTCTAGAATATCGCATTCTCTTTGCTGATCTTTTTCACAATAGAATTCGTTACAAGCACCATGATAAATCCAACAATCGATTGATATAGACCCGCCGCTGTACTCATTCCTAGATTACCTGTCGTACTCATGCTTCGATAAATATAAGTATCGATAACATTCGTTACGGAGTATAGAACACCTGAATCCCGAGGGATTTGATAGAATAAACCGAAGTCTGATCTAAAAATACCACCAATCGCTAAAATCGTTAGCGTTACCATTAAAGGTTTAAGCAAAGGAAGTGTAATAAACTTAATCTGCTGCCATTTGCTGGCCCCATCAATCATAGCCGCTTCATAGTAGGACTTGTCGATACCCGCTATAGCCGCTAAGTAAACAACACTTGAATAACCAATTGATTTCCAAATCCCCATGAAAATTAGGATATATGGCCAAAAGCGAGTATCCCCATACCAGGAAATAGGATCGCCTCCGAAGTAAACAACCACTTGATTCAATATTCCTTTATCTACACTCAGAAAGCTGAAGGTAAAGAAACTAATAATGACCCAAGAAAGGAAGTAAGGCATAAACATCGCCGTTTGATAAACTTTAGCCGTCCGTTTATTCACAAGTTCATTCAAGGTGATCGCAATGCCCACCGCAAGAAATAAACCGAGAGAGATCAACGCCAAGTTATAAAGAATCGTATTTCTTGTAATGATATAGGCGTCCTCCGTCGAGAACAAAAAGTTGAAATTTTCAAGGCCAACCCACTTACTATTTAAAACGCTTGCAAAGAATCCATCCCGATGAATCTTGAAATCCTTGAATGCAATTACTGTTCCAAACATCGGTAAGTAGCAAAAGATCAGGAACCATAATGTCCCTGGTAATACCATAAACCAGAGTACTTTATCCTTAATTAGACTTTTGAAAAATGCAGGCATTATTCCACATCCCCCTTCTCTCTATCCCCAAACAACCCCTATATATCCCTTCGATCTTTTTCCCTCGCCCCTTTAACTACCCTTAATTCTGCGCTATAAAAGCGGTTTCATAAAGTTGAAAAACTCCAGAATCAGATGTAAAAATTAAAGATCCACAGCAGAAAGGACATTTAAAAAGTCTATTTCCCCTTAAATTTGAGCAAAAAAAAGGAAACATTCTCGTTATCAGCGTCCATGAAACCCGTACTTGAACGTGGATAGCCAGGAACATTTCCTTTATTTTAGGATTTTGCTTTTTTGTACATATTCCGAAGCTCTGTCGGCGATACACCTACTGATTTTTTGAACTGGCGATAGAAATATGCTGGATCCGGATACCCTACTTCAGCTGCAATTTCGTTGGTTAGTAACGTAGTTTGTAGCAGCAATTGTCTTGCCTTTTCAATTCGAAATTGATTAACATAATCAGAGAAACTACGGCCCATTTCCTTCTGAAATAGCTGTCCCAAGTAATTAGGATGCATTTCCATACGCTGACTGAGCGTTTTCAGGGATAGCTCTTCTCTATAGTGTTTGCTTACTTGATCAACCATATATCTCATATTCGGACTGAGCTCATCACTTACTAACGATAATTGGTCCAGTGTTTCTTTCACACTTTCCTGCACATGGTGCACCAATTGCTCAATAGTATGTATGCGCAGCAATGGATTAAACACGGCACTAAAATTAGAGTTTTTCTCCATTTTCTTGGCAATCAACATTAACTCAATCGCTACGTTGTAATTATCAATACGGGTAATCATGCCACAGCCAAACAGCTTTTCGAACGTTTCTGCGATAAACTGGTTCGTAGCTTCACTATCTCCAGATAATAATAATTTGGTGAATTCCTCATAATCAATTTCGAGCTTCTCCTCGTGCAGAACCATCTTTGACAGTTGTTCCGCATCTATAATCGGGTAACCAGGTAGCATTAGATGATCAACATATAAACTCTTCGCTTTTTTATAACTTTTTGGGACTTCCTGAAAAGCATGCTCCTTACTTCCTATCGTTATCCAGACAGACTTCTCCAACTCATGCATAATCTCATATTGTACTCGTTCCAGTACACAATAAAGCTCTTCTTTGTTCTCAGCTTCAGCCCGCTCAGCAATAATAAGAACAAGATCACCTTCCATATCTATAAATACAATAACGGTTCCAAGTTGCTCTAATGACTTCACAGCGATACGATAACATGCATCCATAAGCTGATTCCTGTGGAGTTTATCCTGCCCCTCATCGTCATCCTGTTCGGTGATAAGCCGAATCGCAGCCACCGTAAAAAATGAACAGTCCAGTGAGATATTTAAGACTTTTGAACGGTGCTGTAGCTCCTGCCTACCTATATTGCCAGTTACCCAGCGGTTTAGAATATTGTTGCGCAGAACTTGCCAATCCTCTTTAGCATGAAATTGTTCAACATCCTCTTGATTCAGCACTTCAACAATTTGTTCAATGGTTGATTCCAATTCATTTATATTAATGGGTTTGAGAATATAATTTTCAATGCCTAGACTCATTCCAGCTTTTAAATACTCAAATTGCTCATAGCCGCTCAAGATAATAAATCTCATTTTTGAATCAAAAACCTTTATTTGTTGAATCAGTTCAAGTCCCGTAAGTTTTGGCATCGTAATGTCAGTAATTAATATGTCGATCCCTTCATCATGATTGCGTAGAAATTCTAAAGCTTCTTCCCCATTAGACGCTTGTCCCGCGATTCTCAATCCATATTTTTCCCATTCAATCACTGAACGTAATCCTTCAAGAATAAGAGGTTCATCATCCACGATAAGTATATTGTGCATTATTAGTACTCTCCCTTACGACTGGTATATTCATGATGACTATTGTTCCTTTATTTACTTCACTAGCGATCGTCAATCCATATTCAGTCCCATAATAAAGTTTAATTCGTTCATTCACATTACATAGGCCTACCGAAGAAGGAGGTTCATCCATTCTCATACTGACTTGAAGCATTTGCTGTAGCTCTGTTAGCTTGCTGGGAGTAATTCCATTTCCGTTATCACTTATAGCAATTTGAATTTCCCCGCCAGATTCAGTAACTTCAATACGGATGAGATTGCCAAAACGGTCAGGTCTAAATCCGTGAACAATATAATTTTCAATAACCGGTTGAATAAGCAATTTAACGATAGAACAATTCATGGCAGCTGGACTTATTTGTGATTCGATTTGGAGCCTATCTTTATGTCTAATCTGGAACAACTCCAGATACAAATTACAATATTCAATCTCATCAGATATTGTAACGACCATGCTTTTCTTAATCATCGTTCGAAATAATGTCGATAAAATGTAAATCATCTGACCTACATCCTTCGCTCCTTGCGTAATTGCCCGCATCCTAATCGCCTCAAGTGTGTTATATAAAAAATGTGGATTAATCTGTGATTGAAGTGCAACTAGCTCAGCATTTTTCTGGGTAAGCTCCGAAATATACACTTTGTTAATATAGAGTTCTAGTCTTTCACACATATAGTTAAAATTGTTGGCAATTAGCTGCAATTCATCTTCTCGATTAAGGTGAATACGTGTGCTCAAATCACCTTCCTGTAAGCGCTTCATAGATTTGACAATGATCTTCACTTTTTTAGAAAAACGTAAAATAATTCCGTATGTAAAAGACATTGCAGTAATAATAAGCGCTGTGGTAATCCCGATAATCCAAGTTCGAACCGTTTTCATTTCGTTGTTGACCTGTGACTTCTGAATGATCCCTGCCATAATAAGACCTGAGCTGTTCGTTGTATTTAAGTTAACCTTGGAGATCTCATCCAGTGTTGTCCAGCCATCCGTATGAAGCGCATCGATATGTGGATATCGCTGTCCCATATACCTTCCCAATGAATCATATATAACGTCACCGCTTGGGGTTAAGACCAACAATTGACCATTATTTTCTGTAACTTTTGTGCCAAGCCATTTTGAAATAAGTTCCGCGTCAAAATCTACTATGAGCATACCGATCGTTTTCAGTGTAATCGGATCTTTAATCTCCCTAGTCATTGTATACAAATTGTTATTGTCTTCTCTTATTTCCTTAAGCACTAATTTGGTTTCATGCGAGACCCAGCCATTCTTCGGTAAGGATAATTTTTGCTTAGGACCGTCCATGTCGCTCAAATAGAATTGTCGGGTATTATTTTTATATAAATAATAAAATTCTTTCTCTGTGCTGTACAAAATAACGTCATAAATCCCATTTTTCTGATTCAAATAGGTTTTGAAATACGTATCGAACGTATGAGGAACGGAGCTCCCTATGTCTGCATATTGATCTAAACGGTATTTAAGATAATCCCCATAATCATTTTGCAAAAAGTAGGATAAATCCTCACTGACAGAGGCATCGCTATATATTTGCTGGATAGCCACTTGGATGCTTTCGTACTGCTGATTCATATACAAACTTACATAATCCAGCACCTCCCGATTGGCATCTACATGTTGGCGAGTGATCGTCTGTTCATAGTATTTATATACGGTAATGGAAGAGGCTATTAACGTAATTATGATGATTGAAGAGTATATAGCTAATATTTTATTGAACAGTTTTTTCTGCAAATGGTTTTGATAAAATTTCTTTACATTCAACAAAGCCACCTTCTTTCTGAATATCACCTTTAGGATTAGAAGCTTAACATCACACTTCTTTTTCTGCAATGGAAGCGCATGCATTTTTTATTTATAAATTCTAGCGCTCCAACTTTTCTCTCCACCGAGAGTTTACAACTCACAAAAAATCGTCTATAGTTGATTTCTACCCCCCAAACAAACCTATAATAACCCAAATAGATCTTAATTTCCTCGTCCCCCATCAACATATTGGAGGGGCTATTACTCATGTTTCTAACCAAACGCAAACTCAACTCCCAACTAAACGAAATTTCCGAATATCGTTACCGGGATCGTATACACATTCCTTTTTTCAACTCAATGATTGACGAACAAGGTGAAATTGCAGCCGAACCGCCCGTGGATGGAGAATGGTCTGAGCTACGAGTTGGCGATACCTGGAAAGGCCGCGATTTGTATTTATGGCTAACGACAAATATAGACGTACCCGCCACTTGGGCAGGCCGTAGAGTACTGGGTCGATTTGATTTTGGCGAGACGGGTGCTGGAAACAACTCCGGATTTGAATCCTTATTCTTTTTCAACGGCAAACCCTATCAAGGTGTAGATTCCAATCATACCGAAGTGTTCTTGCCAAATGAAACGGTAGGCACTCAGCTTCCACTGACCTTCCGGTTATGGTCGGGACTCGAAGGAGGCGGCCCTAAAAAGGATCAGACACATGGCATTCGCATGGCTGAAATTTGTTGGCTGGATGAACCAACGGATGATTTCTATTTTACCGCGCTTGCTGTAGTTGAGACGCTGAACGTACTCGATGCCAAAACTCCAGAATATACACAACTTATGAGTACAGTGGACCGCTCCTTTCTTCTGATCGACTGGTCTCGCCCAGGTTCAGACAACTTCTACGCTTCGATCGGGGAAGCCCGCAATTATTTGCGTGATGAAATTAATAAAATGGAGAAGTCCTCACCCGTCACCGTTACCTGTATTGGCCATACCCATATTGATGTGGCTTGGTTGTGGCAATTGAAACACACCCGTGAGAAATGTGCGCGTTCCTTCTCAACCGTACTACGTCTGATGGAAATGTTCCCGGACTATACCTTTTTACAGACTCAGCCGCAACTCTATGAATATATCAAAAATGACTATCCAGAAATCTACGAAAATATTCGTGAACGTGTGGCTGAAGGACGCTGGGAAGCTGGCGGCGGCATGTGGCTTGAAGCAGATTGCAACTTGACCTCAGGAGAGTCTCTAGTCCGTCAATTACTGTATGGAACTCGCTTCTTACGTAATGAATTTGGGGTTGAATGTGACTATTTATGGCTGCCGGACGTATTTGGCTACAGCTGGTCCTTGCCACAAATCCTAAAAAAATCAGGAATTAATACCTTCATGACCACAAAAATTAGCTGGAATCAATATAACCGGATGCCACATGATACCTTTCAATGGCGTGGGATTGATGGCACAGAGGTGTTAACACATTTTATTACAACGCCAGAGCCTTGGTCCGAAGAAGATTCTTGGTTCTACACTTATAATGGCCGGATTATTCCTAAGACTGTAAAAGGAATTTGGGATACCTATCGGGATAAAGAAGTGAATCGCAATCTGTTACTTTCTTACGGATATGGCGATGGTGGCGGGGGTGTGAACCGTGAAATGCTAGAGATGCGCCGTCGGCTAAACGATCTTCCCGGTCTGCCGAAGATTGAAACAGGAACAGCGGGAGACTACTTCCGTAACTTGCAAGAAACTGTTGCAAATACGGATCGTTATGTCCATGTATGGGATGGCGAGCTTTACTTAGAATATCACCGCGGCACCTACACAAGCCAAGCCTACAATAAGCGGATGAACCGTAAGCTTGAACTGCTATACCGTGAGGCGGAATGGCTAAATACACTGCAAAGTGTGATGACAGGTGACTGGTCGAACTATCGTCAGACCGATTTAGACGAGGGCTGGAGAATTATTTTGCGCAACCAATTCCATGATATTATTCCGGGCTCTTCGATTCGTGAAGTATATGAAGACAGTACGATTGAATATGCACAAGCAGAAGCAATAGGTCAGTCTGTCTGGGAGCAATCCAGTAAGGCACTTGTGAGCGGAAATGAAGCCGGTAAATATACGATCTGGAACAATGCTGCTTGGGAGCTGACAGAACTCGTAGAAATTACTGTTGAAGCCGGGATGGAAACAGGACATTGGATAAGCTCAGAAGGAAAACAACTACAAGCTCAACGTGAAGGTGACCGCTGGATCGTTGAAGTATCTAACATTCCTTCTCTCGGATACACAACCATTTCCTTCGTAGAAGATGTGAATTCCGAGTCTCTAAGCGCTCCATTCAAGCTAAATGAATCAGGAATTTCAACGCCTCACTTCGAAATTGAATGGAACGAACAAGGTCAATTAGTATCCATCTATGATATAAATGAACAAAGACAAGTATTAGCAAACGGAAGTCACGGTAACGTGTTCCAAGTGTTTGAAGATAAACCCCTAGCCCATGAAGCTTGGGACATTGACATCTACTATCAGCAAAAGAAACGTGAAGTCACCGACTGCCGCAGCATTGAAGTCATAGAAAAGGGTTCACTGCGATGTGTTGTACAATTCACATGGAGTTATATGGATTCCACGATTAAGCAGCAAATGATCTTACATGCACACCATCGTCGTATCGATTTCGTGACGAAGGTAGACTGGCATGAGCGACAACAGCTAATGAAAGTAGCTTTCCCTGTTGCGATACGAGCTACCGAAGCCACTTATGATATCCAGTTCGGTAATGTTACGCGTCCAACACATTGGAACACTAGCTGGGATTACGCTAGATTCGAGACTGTGGGGCATCAGTGGGCGGATTTATCAGATCGTGGTTATGGCGTTAGCTTGCTGAACGACTGCAAATACGGTTATGACATCAAGGATAATGTGATGCGTCTATCCTTAATCAAATCGGCAACGCACCCTGACCCTGAAGCGGATCAAGGCGAACATACTTTCACCTACTCTATCCTGCCTCATACTGGGGATTGGCTACAGGGTGACACCGTCCGTCAAGCTTGGTCCGTCAACAACCCTCTACGGAGCACCATGGGTCAAGCAGAAGTAGCAACCAAGTCGCTTATTCGCCTTTCTACTCAAACGGTTATGGTTTCTGCGATTAAGAAGTCTGAGGATGGTCAAAAATTAATCGTACGTGTGCACGACTATTCCGGAAGCCGCCAGCAAATTGATATGACTAGCGACTTGAATATTATTTCGTGGCAAGAGTGTAATCTAATGGAGCGTCCTGAAGGGGAAGTCCACACTGAACCTGTCATTACTTTTATACTTGAACCTTACGAACTAAAAACATTTGAAATCGAAGCAGAGAAATTAATAAAGTAATACACAAAAAATAAAGTAACATACAAAAATCGAGGTGTCTCTGTAGCCATGGATCAAAGGCTGCGAGGACACCTCTTTATATATTTTCTCACGATTGTTTCTTATGCTTTTAAGTATACACCTTGTGCAATGAGTAATCTTGACGTATACTCCGAGTAAGGGAGAGATGGATATGAGAAAAATGAGGAAAATCACAATATTCACAGGTATTGGGTTATTCAGCCTTGTTTTGATTGCCATGTTTGCAATCAGCGCTTTTGTAATCAAAAGACCGGCGACTACCACCCCCGTAATCGCGGATGTGAAGCCTTACAAGTGGAATAAAGTCACGCTAGACGGAAATGTCATATCAAGTGATGGATCAGAGTATTTTTTGTGGAATAAAAAGGGTGAAAATAATAACTGGATCATCTTCTTTTCCGGGGGCGGGGCCAGCTGGGATGCCCAAAGTGCCGCACACCCCATCAAGCTTATGAACTTTATTAAAGGTGGAGATACAGGCAACTATTTCCCCAACATCCCCTTCTATATGCTTACATTGCTGAGAGGCATGATGGATACGGATAACCCTGCCAATCCATTTCATGGCTGGAATGTGGTCTACCTTCCCTATTCGACCGGTGACTTCCATATCGGCAACCGCACAGTTGAATATAAAAAAGAGGACGGCAGCCCCTTTACTATGCGTTATAACGGCAGCAATAATGTGCGAAGCAGCCTCGATTGGATATATGCCAACGTGGATAAACCCGGCAAACTACTGATTGCTGGCGAAAGTGCTGGTGGATTCGGATCCGCTTTTTGGGCTCCTGAGATCGCCTCTCATTACAAGGACTCTGAGATCTTCCAATATTCAGACAGTTCCTTCCTGAAATCAGACAAGTGGCCAAATGTTGTGAATCAGGAATGGCAAGCAGACTTCGGGAAGAACTTCGGATATGCCCCTGAAGCGGATATCATCGGGGCAGCTTTTAAAGCGAACGGCCATCTACTTCCTGCAAATGCGATAATATTGCAATCCTACTCGGTATTTGACGAGATTCTAATCCACTTTCAGAACAACATCAACGATTACAAGGGGCCAAGAGATCAAAGCATCATTAATGAGTGGTCACAGGAAATGCGGCAATCTGTTTCTTCTTTGGCAGCCACTTTACCTAATTATTATTACTATCTCACCGACTATGGACTGAACGCTAAGACGGGTACAACTCCGCACACTTTTGCCACCAGAGAGACCTTCTTTCAGGCTGAACAGGATAGTGTGAAGCTTCTGAATTGGTTAGGTGATGCGATCAACCGGCAGAACCCCTATTCAGTGGGCAGCAAATTCCTCATGAATTCGAAGCCAGCTCAGAAATAGTGCTAGAAGCAGCGGAAGAGTTGCAACAAGACAGGAGAGAATATCAATGAATTTGCGGGAAAAGCAAATGCAAATGACAAGGGAGATCATTAAGGATACAGCGCTTAGCTTATTCTGTGCTCAAGGTATTGAGCGCACGGATATGGCACAGATTGCGGAACAAGCCGGCATCTCCCGGCGTACTTTGTATCATCATTATAAGGACAAAGAAGAATTAGCCGCTCAAATTTATGCCCTTAATCTGGAGCGAATGTTTGGACAGCTGCTGTTTGATTTTGATTTTGAACACCCTGTACAGTCATTGGAGAACATTCTCGATAAATATCTGGCGTTAAGAGATCATCAGGAAGCCCTGATCTACTATGATGCCATTTTTGGAGTTTACTACAGCACGCTTTCCAAAAATCCCGCGGAACTTCCTGACTTTAAGCAGGCTATGGAAGGCTGGTATTCACGGTTAATTCTCCTTGAGACAATTTCAGTCGCTCCGGAGGAAAAAAATAAGTGGCTGGACATTCTGCACAAGTCCACCCACCTGTATTTCATGTATTTACAAAAAGCCGTCATTATTACTCATCAGCGGGGGGGTGTGGTTACGGAGGAAGATCGGGTTATGGACCGGCAATTCAAGGATTTCATTATGTTTGGCGTACGGCAATCCAAGAATGAGACAAACCCTTAATTTCACTTATGGGGCAACCTGACGATAATCGTCGTTCCCGCTCCAACCGCACCGTCCACTTCTATGTTTCCCTGATGCAGGGAGACAATTTTTTTAACGATTGCAAGTCCCAAGCCATTGCCATTGTTGTTTCCATTCCGTGACTTGTCTATTTTATAAAATCTTTGGAATACGGTGTTGAACTCTTCCGGGGAAATCCCGATCCCGTTATCACTGACGGTGACCGATACATCTGCTGCACTGTCATCTATACTGATGCGGATGTTCCCGCCTTCCGGTGTGAACTTGATGCTGTTGCTAAGCAAATTCATCCATACTTGCTTCAGCTGATCTTCATCACCCTTAATTTTGACAGCTTCCGGCAGCTCAAGATCGATAACGATGCCTTTGGCTGACCATTGTGGCTCACAGGTCACAACGATGGTTCTAATCTGCTCGTCAAGATTGAAGGAATCTGCGTTAAAAGGATGATGTTCAGAATCCAGGGAAGCGAGCTTCAGCAAATTATCACTTAACCTCGACAGACGCTCACTCTCAGCAATGATGATATCAAGATATTCAGAACGTTCCTCTTCCATGATTAGATCATTGTTCTGCAATGCCTTAGCAAAGCCGGAAATAGACGTAAGCGGTGTCTGAATTTCATGAGACACGTTGGATACGAAATCCTGCCTCATCTGTTCCAGCTGCTTCAGCTCCCTGGCCATCTCCACATAGCTTTGTGTCAGTTCCCCTATTTCGTCCTAAATACTGGACAGCTTTCAAGCGTGTGCATTATACACTAGTGGCACTTTCGGCTGTAGTGATGACTCTGTTTTTCTACTATTGGAACCTGTTGGGTTGGCAGTTCGGATAACTTCGTTTCTACAGACGCAAGATCAAGGCGATGACGCCTCCGGAAAAGTGGGCCATCCGCTTATCTGTGGGAACTGCTGGGTGGGCGCTGCCGGGGGGGGGGGCTTACCCGTGCCAGCATATGCTTATTGAGTGCTTCCGAGATTGATCCCGGCAATTTGGCAGGGTCGGTAGTGATTTGATAACCCACTCCACCCTCTTCAAACCCCGCTGTATGTGTCATCAAATGGCGCATCGTGATCGGCTCAGGATAAGTAGCAGGGATCTTCACTGATTTCAGGTAGGTGTTAATATCAGTGTCCAGATCTATCTTGCCTTGTTCGACCAGTTGCATCACCGCTGTCCAGGTGAACAGCTTTGTTGTTGAAGCGATTCGAAACATGCTGGTTGTCGGATCAACCGGTGCCGCTTCTTCCAGATTGGAACTGCCATAACCTTTGGCTAAAATAATCTTGCCGTCTTTTACAATGGAGATAACCGCTCCCGGAATTTGCAGCCGGTTCATATCTTTTTCCATAATTCCATCAACGAAGCTAGTCAGTCCTGCGGTATCATCGAGCTTGGCAGATGCTTCAATTTGAGCTGCCGGTAGCGCGGTTTGACCCATTTTGGTCTCAGCCGAGGCCTGTTTCCCGGGAAATACCAAGCTTGCGCCTAAGCCGGCACTAATTATAGCCAATAGAGTCAGACCAGCGATCAGCCTTTTTTTCATAGGTGTTAACATTATTATCCTCCGAGTCATCATTTATTGGGGTGGATGATCATCCGCCTAACACTTATAGAGATTATCAGAGTATTATGAATGGAACGTTAACAAGACAATAAAAAAACTAGACAGCAATCCACCCTTAAAAGTGACGGATCATAGTCTAGTTACATCACAAAAACCTATAAAAAATCCCATAGCGAACGTATGCCTACCACCTTACTGTAGCTCAGTCCCGATCCCTTTTTCTCTCGCCTTTTTCACGAAGTATACCGCTGTTGCGATATCAAAAACCGCCATCCCCATCGGACAAAAGAAAATCGGCTCATCTGCTCTGAGTTCATTCAGGCAATGGCGCGAGACAACATCGGTAATCATTCGGGTATCGGCACGAGTTAACCCATGTTTCAGATGGAGCTGCTGTATGTCAGTATTCTCGCGGCACACCTCATCCCAGTCGTCGACGATTATGGCCTTCACCGAAGCTAATGCCTCAGGCTTATAATCACGCAGTGAAATATTCAATAGAAGACTACCTTCCGCCGGAAGCATATCGATATATCTATGATTGGATACGGTACAGGTGATAAAGATATTGGACTTTCGATAAACGCCCGCCCACGTCTCCTCCACTTCTATCCTATCCTTATATATAGATGAGATGTCTGACAAATCTACTTCCCTTATATCAAAGATGCGGATACGTTCAACTCGATCTCCGTACAATGCCATAACCATTTGAAAATGATATTGCCCGATTGGTCCCCAGCCGATAATGCCAAGATGAATCCGTTCAAGTGAACGAGCCTGCAAAAAGTGACCAATCATCAGTCCACTGATGGAAGCTGTCCTTACGATGCTGGGGAGCGGAGAGCTTAGGACGGATATAGGCTCGCCCGTAATGGGATCATTCAAGACAATGATGCTATGCGCGCGGGGAAGACCAACCTGGATATTATCCGGGAAGCTGGAAATCCATTTGATCCCTGCTGCGTTCACGTTCCCCCCTACGTATGCGGGCATTGCAATAATACGATTTTGAGGATTCTTATACCTTAGGTAAGGTTTTACGGGCTGCGCGTAATCTCCAGAATCAAGTATGCGCACCGTAGTTTCTATCGATTCCACGAGAGAAGGCCAATCAAGCCCCACCTCCCGGATGTCCCGATCGTTTAAATACAGCATTCCACAACCTCCTTTTTCCGTTCGTTAAGCAAGAACATCTCCACCGTCAGGCGAGAATTCCTGCCCAAATTCATTCTGAATCCATGGGTCAGAGTATACTGTATCGAGGTAACGCTCCCCTTTGTCATGCAGAATCACCGCACAGACAGATCCTGGAGCCATTTCTTGCTCCATACGCCTAACAGCGGCAAGGTTAGCCCCCGAGGATGCACCGGCCAGAATCGATTCATTCTGGGCGAGTGCTCGGCATCCTTTTACGATATCCAAGTCTGAGACATGCACAATACGGTCGATTAAATCCGTTCTGCAGAAAGGGGGTACGATGCCAGCACCCAGTCCCGGGAACCGCCGTTTCTCTTTGTTGCCACCAAAAATACTACTTCCCTCCGCATCGACGGCAACAATCTTAGTCTTCAGACCATGATCCCTTACATATTCCGCGAGGCCACGAATCGTGCCGCATGTACTTACGCTGCAAAACAAATAATCCACTTCGCCAAGCTCAGTCACGATTTCTTTCATGGTCGTATGGTAGTGGGACAAATAGTTATTTGCGTTTGCATATTGATTCGGCCAGTAGCTGCCCGGTATTTCCTCCAAGAGTCGCTGCACTCGATTCAGTCTAGCAGGCAGATATTCACCGGTCTCGGGATCGGGTTCGCTAACAAAGTCAATTTTTGCAGTTAATGCTTTCAGAATCTGCAGATTTGTTGTGGTAGTTCTTGGATCAACCACACTAATAAATCGCAGCCCTAAATATTGGCAAATCATCGCCAAGCTAATCGCCATATTTCCCGAACTCGACTCAATAATAGTAGTTCCCGGCCCGATTTTCCCTTCCTTCCATGCCTCATGGATCATCCGCAGAGCTGGACGGTCTTTCGCACTTCCTCCCGGATTTAGCAGTTCCATTTTTGCGTAGACTTCGAACTCACTGTTCTGGAACAGATTATCCAGCTTGATTAATGGTGTTTTTCCGATAGTCGATAAGATACCGTCTTGGATATTTATGTCCACCTTAGCTTTGTCCTTCTGATAATATAACTTCTTGTTCTTGACCTGCCCGCTGGCCAGCGGCTCCCCTTTAGCTACTATAATGATCTCAATATCATCAAGCAGATGGTTGCGAATCATCATCCCGATTTCCGGAATACACTCCCTGATTTCCTCTTTGATTACCGGAATAATAGAGTGCTTCACAGATTTACTCTTGATATAAATAGAGAGCGCATTGTTTTTTACCTTGACCCGAATGATCGCATCTTCAATATGACGGTATACGACCTGCTCGATATCGTACAGGCTGATTTTCTCACCGTGCTTCAGTTCCTGACCCACTCTTTTTACAATAGACTCAAAGCTTTGTTGTTCAACCCCGTCTATCATCACAGGCCTAAAATCCCTTACAACGTCATAAGTAACAAAACGAAGAGCTGGCAGCATCTTGCGGACAGTTGAGGTAAGCACCAGAATACTTTCATTGTTCCGAAGTGGCCTTACTTCTTCGTCTAACTCATGAACCCCGATTCCTTCCGCAAAAATTCCGTCGGCAAAAATGTACCTGCCATGATCATGGGAGTAATAAGCGATCGTACCGATTTCAATGGAGCCGTAAGTATCGATGATGTCTCTAGGCTCAATACCGAACATGCCAGCCATGTTCCGCTGCCACTCAGGCGGAGCAATTTCCCCTACCAAAATAATCTTGCGAATTCCGAATTCACGCGGGTTTCCGGCAGCATATACGATATGGTCAAGGATGGACGGCATCGTATAGAGCAAGTCAGGTTTAAAAGCTTTAAGCTGTTCAATATGCTGTTCGATTGGCAGTTCAAAGGGGATTGAACTTTTTTCCAATCCTAACCTTTCAAAAATGGTCAGCGCAGTATTTGCTGCATGTCCAGTGCCCATATCCGCCAACGCTCTGTTACATCCGCTTCCCGCAATAAGCTCGCCGAATAGCTTCGTTTTAATATCCACATAGTGTTTGTCATCTTCCTCAGAGTAGAGGATTGCTTTTCTACGGCCTGAGCTTGTACCAGACGTCCTATAAACAGTCCAAGAAGGATCGATGGGTTGGTTATAATAGAAAGTTTCAAGTGTTTTCGAAGACATAAGAGGTAAGTTCTGCAGGTTATAATTCGTTTTCTCCCCATCGATCAACCCCTTGTACCAAGGGTATTCGTCCATTACTTCTTGCACCTTATTCTGCAATTTCCCGAGCAGCATCATAGCCGCCTCCCGTTGACCGCATGCTGCAGCCCAAGTTTAATAAATGCCTCCAATATTCATATGTAGAATTCTTTGCATGTGTTCTATTCTTCTGTGGTTGCCCAAGCAAAAACTGCGTATTCCCGTAATATAGCCTATAGATATATAGAACGGAGGAACAAAATGAAGGAGCCAATACGGCGGATATCCAATAAGCTGACGAAAACAAGGGTACTGCTTAGAAAACAAGAGCTAAGGAAGTATATCCCGGTAACGAAAAAAATGAATAAAAACGTACTCTATGAGATGTTGCAAAAACATAAAATGGTGTACATTAAGCCCTGCTGTGGATCTTTGGGACAGGGTGTAATTCGGATTGAAAGATCACAAGATCATTCCGCCAAAAAACGACCAGCCTACAGCTATCAGTCCGGTACGCATAAACATACATTTTCTGATTACGAGATGGCTTATCGGGCAATCTTTAACGAGACCCAAGGAAAGTCCTATTTGGTGCAAAAGGGGATTTGGCTTTTGGTTTATGAAGGAAGGCCATTTGATATCCGGGTAATGGTGCAAAGAAATCTTAAGGGCGGGTGGGAAGCTACAGGCATTGCGGGTCGCGTTGCTCATCCTCGCAAAGTGGTTACGAATGGGAGCCAAGGGGGAACGATTTATCCGGTAGAGGCATTATTAGAATCCTACACAAACGTAGAGAATAGTAGCGCGTTGATCCGGTCCATGCAACAAATTGGAGTGAACTCCGCCAGACAGCTAAGCACAGCCTATCCCGGCCTGCAGGAAATCGGTGTGGATATTGCCTTGGATCGACGCCTTAAACCATGGATCTTGGAAGTAAATACAGCCCCCGATCCGTGCCCATTTACCAAACTGAATGACACCAGCATGATTGAGCGAATCGTCAAATATGCGAAAGCCTATGGCCGCACATACAATCTTAAATGCATGAAGTCCAAACAGGGTATGGTCTGAACGAATTAGATTGGTGATAATACAAACAGCCCTGATATATAGAAGTCTCTACCAGGGCTGTTTGTGTTGTTTTAGAATTCGGAGTCGCTCACCTTAACAAGCATCTTCCCTAGGTTCGCACCTTGGAACAATTGCAGGAATGCTTCCACCACATTGTCGAATCCTTCAACAACTGTTTCTTCATATTTTAATTTACCTTCTGTTAGCCATTTTCCAAGCTCTTGAAGGCCTTCTGACTGGCGGGCTGCGTAATCACTAAGAACGAATCCTTTGATAAGGGAGCGGGTTTTGATCAATCTGCTCTGAATACGGGGACCCATATCTCCATCTGTACTGTTATAGGAAGAAATAGCGCCACATAGTGGAATACGTGCATAATCATTAAGCAAACTCATCACAGCATCTGAAATCGCTCCACCCACGTTGTCAAAATAAACATCAACACCATTTGGACATGCTTCTTCCAAAGCCTGGCCTAAATTTTCCGTTGTTTTATAATTAATGGTTGCATCAAAGCCAAGTTCATTTTTCAAATAGTCGCATTTATCATCGCTACCTGCGATCCCAACGACACGAGCGCCTTTGATTTTGGCAATCTGTCCAACAAACATCCCCACTGAACCCGCTGCCCCAGACACTACGACAGTCTCTCCTTCTTTCGGCTGACCGATATCAAGTAAACCGAAATATGCAGTGAGCCCTGTCAAACCAAGAACACTTAAGTAAGCCGATACAGGTGCAATCGAATCATCGATTTTGGTTACTGCTTTAGCATCTACAGTATTATATAACTGCCAGCCCAGCATACCGATGACTTTATCTCCAGCTTTGAATAGCTCCGATTTGGAGTCTACGATCTCTCCCACAAGTCCTCCAGCGATGACTTCATTAAGCTGATACGGAGGAACATACGATTTAGCATCATTCATTCTTCCGCGCATATAAGGATCCACTGACAAATACAACGTACGTACAACAACTTGTCCTTCTTTTGCTTCAACTACAGGAATATCTTTGAACTCGAAATTTTGCTGGGTTGGCATGCCTACAGGACGTGAAATTAACAGGACCTGTTTATTTTTCAACTGATTCATAGATCACTACTCCATTAATATTTATTTTTGCTGCTACCTATAACTATTAACCAAACCCTGTACATGATTATCAAATAGTTATAAAACTATCAAACTATCAAGAAAAAATTATAGGTTTCCGGACATATTATAAACTGTCCAAGAAACCCGGTAATAATTCGCTAAACGTATCCTCTCGAAGCTGGCTAATCTTATTCTGCCCCATACGTGTGACACTTACTAAATCAGCTTCATACAAAATCTTCAGATGGTACGACACATTAGATTTGTCCATTCCCATAGATTCACCAATGGACCCACATGTATTGTTCTCCTTATGGAGATGAAGATAACGAATCATTTCAATTCGTTTCACTTCTGCTAATGCTTTAAAAATCTTCACTCGCTTTTCATCATCTTTTAAGGAATATTGTTCGATAGTCATAAAACTATTGTATTCTTCTGATTGCGCAAAGTCAATTTACAATCCCATTTCTTAATCGGTTTCATTTTTGTATAATATACCAATCGGCATTAGCGCGGCTCTATTTATTAGGAAGGAGGGGTGGTAGAAATGGACATTACCAAATATGAAAATCTTGTTCCCCGTGTTTTTTTGTTTGTTGATCGCCGATCCTTCCCGGATTGGGAGATTACGAGGAGTAAAATCGATTTCCATGATCTTACCTTCATCGTAGAAGGGAAGTCTGACTATTTTATTAATGGAGAGAAATTCACGGTTGAAGCCGGAGATATGCTCTATGCCCCTTCTGGCAGCATTCGGGAAGCTCAGACCTTTAAGGAGGCACCCATGCGTTCTTTTGCGTTTAATTTCTTCTGGGAGGGGGAGGACAATCATGTGCAGCTCCCTTTTGAGACTGTAACTAGGAATTGGAGAACTAAAGAGATTCTAGAGGATATTAAAGAATTCTCACATGTCTGGATGGGCAAACAACCTTTCTACAAAATGAAGGCCCGGGCCATCTTTCAACTGATAGTGTACCGCTTATTAAGTATCGCCCACCATCAAGAAACACCTCTGATAGATCTAAGAATCCAAAAAGTGATGACCTATATTATGGATCATTATTCGGAGGAAGTTACGATCAAGGAGCTGGCAGATTTGGTTGCCCTAAATCCCGTATATCTTGGTAAGCTATTTAAGCAGAACACTGGCTCCACCTATAAAGAATTTATAAACAAGGTGCGGGTGAACAATGCTGAGATGATTCTATCGGCAGGTGGTTTTAATGTGTCCGAAGTGGCAGCGCACTGTGGTTATCAAGATGTCGCCTACTTCAGCAACGTTTTCAAAAATATAAAGGGTTATCCTCCGTCATCTGCCCTGAAATAACGGAGGATTCGAAGCAACAACCCAGTTGTTCGCCCTTTTAATTCAACCTAACTAAGAATGGACGCCGTCCCGCTAGTATAAAAGCTCTCCTCCGGCCCTAAATAGGAATAAGGAAGCTGGGCAGCGGACAATACAAGCTTTTGCAGAACCAGACCCGCATCCAATCCGTAAAAGCGGAGGGTATGAAGACCCTTTGTTAAAGCATGGCTGGTGGTCACAGCATGAATATTGTCCATAACCGCGCGGCACCACGGTTCATTATCATGATTACCGCCTTCAAAGTTCGTTGGTAAAGCATCCTTAATCACGGGTGCCTGATCATCGAAACCTATCGCATATTTCAACCCACTAGTTTGTGACAGATTGTTTGTCGGCGCAATATACGCGGTTAAGCTATAATCAGTGTCCTGCTGCACTATAATCCGATATTCCAGATAAGGTGCATCCTCCGGTTGTTCAAAAGATACAGCATCCGGATACATTTTAACCGAGGATAAAGAACGTCCATAGCTGTCAATGGTCTTCCATACCACCCCTGATTTCGAAACACGAGTTATGGTATGCTCCGCTTCAATGGACACAATATTATGGGTCTCGATGAAAGTCATCGGTGGCACATCCGGAATGTCTATCCAATCCACGGCTGCCTTCACCTTAACTATATTCCCGGCACCGGAGATCGTAATTTCGCCCGTCGATGCTTCTTTGACCTTCTCCCAATCTACGGAAACCTGAAGCGTCTCCCCTGCCTCAATCCAGCCGCGTATTTTCTCAAGCTTGATCCAATCCACGCTGCTCCGCACCTGATATTCAAAACCCGCTTCTCCACCGTTACTGATTGTGATGCGATAGTTTTCTTTTTGAAGATTTGTAATTACCGGAAGATTAGCTGTGCCGGAAACATACGCTTGTTCCGTTCCTTCCACATCGACAATCATTAAAGAACCTCTGGCGGGAGTCAGGGTGTTTACATCCGGATATTTCCACCCTTCTGCATTCCAATGTATATACCCTACATGAGGGGAACTCATCATTCCCTGCCATTTCCCATCCGAAATTCCGCTATTATAAACCAGCTCCAGATGCTTATCCCTTTCGATGGTTTCGCAGGTCAGAGCAGCGTAAGTATTTGCCAACATACTATTTCGTTTAGCGTATAGATGGTTCAGTCCTGCATAAATTTGCATTTTGACCACATTGGCCGAGGCAACAGCAGGGAAATATACGAGCTGGAAGTAAGCATCCTTTAGTTGTTCCGGGATTAGCTCATCGTATTTGTTGGCAGCCCTCTCGATCATCACCGCTTGCTCCAGAACTCTGTGCGCCTCATTGTAATGGATAGGACTGAAGGTGGACGGATAAATAATTTCAGGCTTGCGCCGACCGTTCATCCGGGTATAATCACCTAACAATTGTGCGATTCCCAGACATGTCTCTTGTTCCAGCGCATATCCGAATTGCTGCTCTACCCAACGGTTGGTGTATTCCACAATCCGATTGATTGCACCTGTCCCCCAAGCCTCAAAATCGTAGGCCAAATCCAAAAAGTAGGAAATGGGCAATTCCATAGGCTTCAAATCTCCGACGTTCACAATCCATACATCACGGATGCCATAGTCGAATGCCATACACATTTGCTCCCAGACTTTTTCAAGCGGGGTCGTATTTAACCATTCATAGGAATGCGGACCACCATGATAGTCAAAATGATAATATATCCCCCATCCTGCGCTGCGGTTACGTTCGTTTTTCGTCGGGATTTTGCGGAGATTGCCAAAGTTATCGTCAGCAAGCAGGATCGTAACGTCATTCAGAACATCCCAGTCCTTCAACCCTTCCACCCCGGCAGTGCCATACCAGTACTTCTCAACTTCCTTATAAACGGCCAAAATTTGCGGTGCATGTTCAAGATTGTATTTCTTCAATAGTTCTTTTTGCGTAAGTATAATATCCTTCAGCAGATCAATATTCTCCTGGTCGGAGCCCTCCAGCGCAGAGTCACTTTCCCCCCGCATGCCTAGGGTAATCAAGTTATCAAAGGCCTGATTGCGCTTGATTCCGTCTTCCCAGAAATCTGTAATCGCCTGTTTATTACGGGCGAAATCCCATAGGTTACTTGTTCCGTATTGGCTGTATACCTTCTGCCATTCACTGCCTGCCCGGAATAAGGGTTCATGATGGGAGGTCCCCATAATAATTCCGTATTCTTGTGCATGCTTGGCGTTGGCAATCGGGCTGCTTTTACCATTCAGGCTGAATTCGGCGCTCCACATCGCCGGCCATAAATAATTCCCCTTCAAGCGAAGAATGAGTTCAAATACCTTGTCATAGAAATCTTCATTAAAGTCACCAAAGCTTTGAGTTACCCAAGAACCTAAAGACGGCCAGTCGTCATTCAAAAAAATACCTCTATATTTAACCGAAGGCTCCTTGGAGATCACATGAAGCTGGTTATCAGGAATGGACAATGCCGGCTTCTTCTCCGGCACAATATCCGCCCAGTACACCCAAGGACTAACTCCAATCTTTTCGGAGATCGAATACAACCCGTAAATCGTCCCCCGTTTATCACTTCCTACAATGACGAGCGCCTTGTCCACTTCCGCTGTGGGTTGTTCAACCACCTGAATTTTATAACATTCTCTTTTACCTTGGATGGCCGATACATCAACGGTTCCCTCCGCGATTAAATCATCGATAAAATCATTACTCCCTATCGACCCAGCGATTATGACTGTTCCATCCAATTCGTTCAATTGTGTATATATCTCAGGCTCTACCTCTGTTACCTGTTTAACATCTGCTGCAAAAGACTGTGCCACCCGGCGTAATCCCTCATAATCTTCCCCCATGGGGTCTACGTAAATCTTGGCAGCACTTCCCTGCTTCACAAGGTGCAATTCCTTCGTAGGCATGATAATTCTCCCCTTAAGCATCCTATTTTCGTATGACTAGGCACATTATATAAGTAAGCGATTTCAACATCCATGTGTAAACTAGCAACTTTTTGTAATTATTAAACGAAACTTTGTTTATCGGTTGAACAATCTGGATATTTGGTGTTACTGTTAACAGGTATTCCTTCAAATAAAAATATGTTTTTTGCAAGCGCATCCATAACAAGAAAAGCTTATACAAAAAGCGAGGATGATCAATATGAAAAACAATAACGGGATCATTACAGGAGGCAAGATTGAAGGTCCAAAGGCACCCAAGGATCCGGCTGAACGCAGGAACGGTTTTTTTGTGCTCTACGAAACCGCGATTGAGGCGACAGCCCGGGCCGAAGGTCCACCTTCACAGGAAGTTTATCTGGAAGGTAACTATCTAATCGACAAGGCCAGATATATTGGCGGCGTCACTGATGAGACAATACTGGAGCTGCTAGGAAACTGCGTTGGATTTCGCAAATTGGTTCATAGTATTGGAGTGTCTGTGAGAAGGGATCCTGAGCAGAACGAACCCATCTCTTTTCTATTGCAGAACTGGGGCAAAACCAGCAAATACGAAACAGGCAGCAGCATACGTGTGCCCTGTCCCTCCGACGGTTCTGAGATTCTCTTGAAGTTGGAGGATTTGGAATGGTCTGAAGAGGATGCAGTGCTCGGCAAATTCGCCTTTGAATTTAAACATGAAGGCGAACTGGCCATTGCGAGTATAATTTTTTATTTGCATGACGGTTATTCTGTACCAGAGCTAGTCATTGAACCGCCTGTAGCGTTTGATTCTAACGAATACCGGGAGATCATTACCCAATCCTTGCTTCATCCGGGCAATAATAAAAGATTAAAAACTGCCATCCATAAGGCTATAAAAGGTGAGGATGTCACGATTGCTTATATTGGGGGTTCCATTACTCAGGGAGCAGGCGCTAAACCGATCCATACAGAATGTTATGCCTACCAATCGTATCTGAGATTTAAGGAATTATTCGGTACGAATGGTGGCGGGAACATCCATTTTGTGAAGGCTGGGGTAGGTGGAACACCATCCGAGCTTGGGGTCATCCGTTATGAAAGGGATATTCTCCGGGAAGGTTCTGTAACACCGGATATCGTGGTGGTGGAATTTGCGGTAAACGACGAAGGGGATGAAACGAAAGGCAACTGTTTTGAAAGCTTATGCCTAAAAATACTTTCCGCCGATAATAGACCGGCAGTAGTTCTCCTGTTCAGCGTGTTTATGAATGACTGGAACCTGCAGGAACGGCTCTCCCCCATTGGCCGAGCTTATAATCTTCCTATGGTTAGTGTAAAGGATGCGGTATCCGGGCAGTTCCGCCTAAGCAAAAATGAGGGGAACATCCTCTCGAAACGGCAATTTTTCTATGATATCTATCATCCTACTAATGAGGGTCACCGGGTGATGGCTGATTGTCTGGCTTATTTATTCTCCGAAACCCACAAAACGCTAATGGACGAAGATGATCTCCTATTGGATCAGCATCCGGTCATCGGGAATGATTTTGCGGGAACCCTCCTGCTGGACCGCAAAAGCCATATTGACGCAGGCAGGATTGAGGTAGGCGGATTTTCGGGGATCGATACCGATTTGCAGCGGGTAGAAATGGATGCCAATTCTTTCGGAACTCCGGAATTCCCTCAAAATTGGATGCATTCAGCGTCGTCTGGGGAACACAGCTTCAAGCTGACGATAACAAGCAAAAATCTCATCCTCGTATACAAGGATTCTGGCAGCAGCGAATTCGGCAAGGCGAACATTTACGTCGATGGTTGTCTTGTAGTCACCGCTGATCCACATGAGAATAACTGGACACATTGCAATCCGGTAATTCTTTATCAAAATGAGGCTAGCGGGGAGCATCAGATAGAAATCAGAATGGTGCCGGAAGATCAGGACAAGTCTTTTACTATACTGGGCTTCGGCTATAATGTTTAATGAGTTGACCTAGTGGCATATAACCTAAAAAGAAACCCATGGTCTATAAATGACCTGGGTTTCTCAATAATTTGAGGAAACTTTTTCTATTTGGTAGGCAGCTTTTTATCTAAAATGGCCTTCACATCTTTAACAAGCTGTACGGACGCTTCAATCTCCAATTTACTTGTTGAAACACTTTCAATACTGCAACCAATTGGAATCCCCTTCTCCAGCCCGAAATCAAGTAATTCTTCAAAGATTTTTTGCGATAGCTGGATTGATTTATCCAAAATATCATTCGAGTATTTTAACTCGTTTTCTAACCATCCCGGGATACTGATCCCTAACCACTTCATAAAGTGTAATGTTTTCGCTGTGCCGCATGGTGCAAGATTAAATAAAATAGGAACCATCTCAAAACCGTTATTTGTATAGTAATAATATAAATCAGACAATAAATTCTTAGATGCCTCTACATTATAAGTTGCCTGAGTGATAAAAAAGTTGCACCCATTGTTGGTCTTTTCGACAACCCGTATATGCTCATCATTCTTTTTTATATGTCTTTCCGGAATGACAACCCCACCAAAAGTTAAATTACTATTTAACTGTTTGCTTAGCTCATAAGCATCTGGTAAATTCAATTTCACCTCTTGTTTACTTGATGAAGCGCCCACATATACTGAAAATCTATCTTCATTTTCGTCAGTTTTAACCCAATCCTCGAACTGGGCTCTTGTATCATTACCGACGCACCGGTAAATTATCTTTGGGACCTCCACCTGTCTTAGATATTTATCACCATAGACAGCCGGATCAATCGTTGGTAAATAGGGATATGGTCTTTCATGATCCACTCTATCTACTTCTTCTTGAACGTCGTACAGAATTAACGCATCTAAATCAAGGTTTTTAAGTCTTTCAACCTGTTTCTGGGCGATTTCCGAGACCTTTTCTGGGGCGTGGCTTGCCTTCGGTGGTGTCATCCCATATGTTATAATACCCGGTTTTTTGCTCAATATTTTTTGTTTAAATGTATTCTCTGCCGCTCCCAAATTATAAAACCCCTCTACTCGTCGCTTTTAAGATAAGGTTACCATGGCAGGCTTAATATGTGTAACTTCTATTTGCTATATCTAGTTATATTTTAAAACTATGATTCCCTAATGATACTTATCGAGTAGTACATGTTGACAACCATTTGATGTGACTATAATATTAGAAGTCCTGCCAACCTTAGTTGGCGATAAGGGGACCGAAAGGTTCATTCTTATTTAAAAAGGGTGAGTATTATGAATAAAGAAGAATTAATGGAAAGCGCACGTAACACAAAGAAAGCTGCTTATGCCCCTTATTCTAAATTTCCAGTTGGAGCAGCCTTATTACTTAAAGATGGAAATGTTATTAATGGAGTAAACGTAGAAAATGTATCTTTTGGCGCTACTAATTGTGCTGAGAGAACAGCAATCTTCACGGCTATTACAAAGGGCTATACTAAAGGTGATTTTCAGGCTATAGCTGTAGCAGGTGACACAATGGATTTTCTGCCGCCATGCAGTATCTGCAGACAAGTATTATCGGAATTCTGTTTGCCCGACATGCCTGTCTATTTAACTAATGAGAAAAAAGAAATCTTAGAGCTGAGTTTAAGGGATTTATTGCCTTACGCATTCAAAAATTTAGAGATGTAAAAATAATTCCTCTCGTAGTAGAATAACAAAAAACACGCGTACCTGTGTTAGACAAGTACGCGTGTTTTTTGTGTTAAAAAGCTTAGCTAGACACGAGTTCACAGACCAGACACACCGCGTAAATACGTTGTTACTTACCAAATCGCAATTCCAACCTTATCTTTTTCTACAATTATACTTCCCTTTTGAATTACACTAATTATCAAACTCATATAGTTAAAACCTCTTAATGAACATCATCAATAATAAAAAAACAAGCGATTCATTGAGATAAAAGATTAACACTTCCTCTCGATGATCGCTTGCTTTTAGTAGCTATGCATAGTCACATTTCTAGTTTTCCCATAAAACACTTATTGGCTCTAACGTTTACCCGCAACGACTATACCCGCAATTGCCACAAGTCTTACAGCCCTCAATATTAATCAGCGAGGCGCTGCCGCAGGATGGGCAAAGGTCACGGGAAGCCGTAGAGTGGTTATGTCCATGATGGCCACCATGTCCATCTTCCGTAGCTGACGGAACGCTCGATTTTATCTCCGCATTTAACGCTTCATTGAAATCCTCCAGCTCCAAAGTTGCTGCAATCGGAGCAGGTACATGATCATCATGAGCATTGTTCAGCACATGTGATTCCAGTGCCTTAGCTACAGCGTCAGCAATGGATTCAACCCGGTTCGCGCCGAAGCCGATAGCACCTGATCCGCCAATGCCTTTCAGATGTTTAATCAACAGCTCCACTTTCTCACCATGATCTCCGTAACGGAGGAACAAGGAGCAGACACGGCCTAATGCTTCAGCCATAGCAAAGACGTCAGAACCCGCTTTACCTACATTCAGGAAGATTTCAGCCGGTATTCCATCAAGGTCATTGATCGTAATATATGCCATCCCAAATGGTGTGTTGATTTTATAGGTAGCGCCGCGCAGAACCTGCGGACGTTTTTTGTATTGTTTATCCGCCTCTTTTGTAGTCACTTGAGGCGCTGGACTTGCTGCTACAACACTTGTACTCGCTTCTACAGTAGTTGTAGCTTCTTCTGCCGCAACCGGAGCGGCTTCTTTTTTGTCTTCCTTCTTCGTGGTTTCCAGGACTTGAACGTCACGGCTTCCATCGCGGTAGATCGTAACACCCTTACAACCTAGATCAAAGGCCATTTCATATAGCTCAGCCGTCTCCTCAACCGTAAAGTCAGACGGGCAGTTCGCTGTTTTGGAAATAGAGCTATCTACCCAGCGTTGGATCGCTGCTTGCGCACGGATATGATCTTTAGCTGACAGATCCATCGAAGTTACAAAGTAGTCCGGTAGCTCTTCACCCGGATGAGCTTCCAGCCACTCTTGAGCGATTGGAACAAACTGTTCATCATAGCCAAGACGACTTTGACGGAAATATTTAAAGGCAAAATAAGGCTCAATTCCCGTAGAAGTACCTACCATTGTACCTGTACTACCTGTAGGTGCTTGTGTAATCACTGTAACGTTACGCATACCATGTTCACGAATCGCTTCGCCAACCTCTGGATACGCTTCGACTATATTTTTCATAAAGCCGCTCATTAGATATTTCTCAGTATCAAAAGCTAGGAAGGAACCCTTCTCTCCAGCAATTTCTGCCGAAGCAAGGTAGGCTTCACGAGCCATAAAGCCGTATAGCTTGTCCAGAAACTCCAACGATTCCGGGCTGCCGTAACGGATGTTCAATTTAATCATCAGCTCCGCCAATCCCATGGTTCCGAGACCCACGCGGCGTTCCTTTTTCTGATTCGCTTCATTTTCCGGGAAATGATAAGGTGTTTTATCAATTACATTGTCCAGAAAACGGACGGAATAACGTGTGGTAGTCGCAAGATCTTCCCAATCCACATCATGATTTTTCTCATCGTAGAACTTGGACAGGTTCACCGCAGACAGATTGCAGACTCCCCAGCCAGGCAGGCCTTGTTCACCACACGGATTTGTACAAATAATCGGGTTGAAATACCAGCTATTAGACATCTGGTTATAGTATTCCATGAATACGACGCCCGGCTCAGCGGATTTCCATGCCGATTCAATGATCGTACGCCACACGTCACGCGCTTTTACGGTGCGATAATGGATAACGTTTTTGCCGGCAGCTTTCCACTTGTCGAGATCGCCATCCCACATTTCGTTATATTCAGGATCGGTTGTATCCGGGAATACGAGATCCCAGTCCAGATCTTCTTTTACAGCCTTCATAAAACCATTGCTCACACATACCGAAAGGTTAGCATTAGTGACTTGGCCCATCGTTTGCTTCACGGTAATGAAGTCCTCAACATCGGGATGCCAGTCATTAATCATTAGCATGAGCGCACCACGACGGCTGCCGCCTTGCTCAATAAGCCCCGTAGTATAACTAAACAAACCGCCCCAAGATACGGAACCACTGGATGAACCATTAACCCCTCTAACAATCGCACGACGAGGACGCAATGAAGACAGGTTAATGCCCACACCGCCACCACGGGCCATAATCTCCGTCATTTCAGACAATGTCTGCATGATGCCGCCACGGCTGTCTTTTGGAGAGGGAATCACATAACAGTTGAACAATGTTAATTCTTCACTAGCACCTGCACCAGCCGCAATACGTCCACCCGGTACAAGCTTCCAATCATCCAGGATTGAACGGAATTTGCCTGCCCATTCTGCTTGAAGCTCAGGTGTCTTCTCTACAGAAGCCATCGCTGTGGATAGACGGTCCCACATTTCCTCAGGAGTTTTTTCTATATTAAGGGTCAACTTCTCAACATCCGATTTCACAAGCTCGCCACTGCGTGTCTTTACAGTTACGATTCGCCCACTGCGCTCCACAATTTCTCCGACTTCCTTAGTTGGAAACTTCGGATCATCTTTGGTCAGCACCAATACAACATCGCCTACTTTAGCATTGTTGTTGTCTGCATCCTTCCAAGCATAACGATCCAAAAATATTTTTTCACTTAGCCCTTCAAGGCGTTGCTTACGTTCCACTTTACTCAATAAAAAAACCTCCCGCATGTGTAGTAGATATTAGTTTCCGGTCCAAGGTATGGGCCCACAACAAAAACTCCCTTACCATCCTCCGCTGCTTAACAGGTGTATGTAGGAAGCTCATCTTGTCAATAACAAATACCAGCTAAGCACTCTATAAAAAATACATATTCAAGCTTTTGTCACAATATATTGTGTGCATCAGCTTTTAAACTATACCACATATTGTATCGAAGGTCTTATTCGAAAATAGAGTCAAGTTGCCGAATTATCGCAAACGTTGCTGCTTTTTCTCGCTCTTGCTCTCTTTTTTAAAGGCTATCGTGAAAAATAAGAGGTTATGAATTCTCTCGTTTACGAGCATACTACTCTTACGAATGGTGATATAAATCCGAGCTTGAGGAGGCTGCATTATGACGCAATTATTCCGTAATTCTCTACCCCAGCAAGGGGGAACACCCGCGCCGATACTGCCTGTTCCTCTTTCTTTTGACCGTAATTGGTTGCAAGATCTGGAGCTCAAACTGGAAAAGGGCGGCCCATGGGGAGACTACCGTTTATCTAAGCTTGCCGTACAAGGAGAGGAAACAGGTCTAGTAACGAGCTTCGATGAGCTGCAATGTATGAAGCATTTATCCGGCTTGTCCCCTCTTCCCCATCAGCTGGATACAGCGCATAAGGTTCTGTTCGAAATGTCAGGCCGCGCGATTCTTGCAGATGAGGTTGGACTGGGCAAGACCATTGAAGCAGGACTGGTGCTCAAAGAATATCTCGTACGCGGTCTTGTCTCCAAAGTGCTTATTCTCGTACCTGCTTCTCTAGTATTGCAATGGGTTCGTGAGCTGAATGCGAAATTCGGCATCACTGCTGTCGCTCAGAAAAAAGCCTATTCCTGGGGCAACGCCATAGTCGTCGCATCGATGGATACTGCCAAACGCGATCCGCATAAGGAAATCCTGCTGGAAAATGAATACGATATGTTGATCATTGATGAAGCTCACAAGCTGAAGAATAAAAAATCGACCAATTATCTATTTGTACAGCAATTACGCAAAAAATATTGCCTGCTGCTCACCGCGACTCCCGTTCAGAATGATCTGGGCGAACTCTTTAATCTGATCACTATACTGAAGCCGGGGCAACTTGGAAATCAGGGCGATTTTGCCTCGAATTTCGTGGTTGATAAACGCCAGCCCAAGAATGAAGGTCAACTGCGGGACGAGCTTTCGAAGGTCATGATCCGCAATCGCCGTGGTGAAGGTCCAGTTAATTTCACGAAACGAAAAGTCCGTAATATTCCCTTAGTTCTCTCCCAAGAAGAGAAAGATTTGTATAACAGTGTTACTTCCTTTGTCAAAGACCAGTATCAGGAATCCGGTGGCAATCTTAGCAGCATGCTTTCTCTGGTAACCCTTCAACGTGAGGTGTGCAGCAGCCGGGATGCCGTCTTTATCACTTTAGTTAATTTGATCAAAAAGCTGCCTGCGGATTCACCAAAAAGAGACCGGATGATGGAGCTACTACAAACCCTCCGTACCGTTAAAACAAACACTAAAGCTGAAACAACCTTAGCCCTCATTCAAGAAATGAATGAAAAGGTCATCGTCTTCACGGAATATCGCGCAACTCAAGAATATTTACTGCAGTATTTCCGTGAACATGGGCTGATGTGTGTCTCTTATTCCGGCGGAATGAACCGTGGCAAAAAAGATTGGATGATGGATCTTTTCCGCGGCCGGGCTCAAGTTATGATTGCTACGGAAGCCGGCGGAGAAGGGATAAACCTGCAATTTTGCCACCATATGATCAACTTTGACCTGCCCTGGAATCCCATGCGCGTGGAGCAGCGTATCGGCCGTGTCCACCGGTTAGGGCAAGAAAATGACGTAGTGATCTACAACTTGTCTACTCAAGGCACGATTGAAGAACATATCCTGCATCTGCTGCATGAGAAAATCAATATGTTTGAAATGGTGATTGGCGGGCTGGATGTAATCCTGGAACGTTTTGAAAAGAAGGAATCGCTGGAGAAAAGTTTATACAAAATCATGCTCGAATCCCGCTCCGACGAAGAATTGCGGCATGAGCTGGACCATATTGGTGAATCCCTCAGTGAATTGACACAGGGTATTAAAAAAGAAAGTGAGACTGCGACATGACCCTCACCGCACAGGAAGTACGCAAGCATGTGATGGACTATCTTGAAGCCACTGAATGCTCCATCATTGAGGCTTCGCCCCTTCACGTAACTGTGAAATTATCACCTAGAGCTGACAAAATGCTCACCGACCGGCCGTATTATTGGGGATTCGTGGAGCGCACAGGTGTAGATCCTGAGACCCTTTCTTTCACCTTTGTTTTTGATCCGGAAAAATACGACAGTCAAGCTGCTGTAGAGGTTCCCCCCATTGCAAATCGTAGTGCTGGCATTTTGAATCAAGTTGTCACCGGAAGCCTAACTACAGGTGTAACAAACGATGCAGAGGCCAGCGCTGACTTACTCGAATCTGCCTCCCCGGGCTCAGAAGCAGTGAATGCTCCATCTACTGACCCGGAGGAAAGTATTCTAGCTCGCTACTTCGGCATTGTGCCGGCACTCCCACGAATTGGACCCGGGATGATCCGCAGAGAGGATATTATTTACGGAAGCAAGCGATTGCAACAAATTTGGAACGCCGCTCGGGACGAAGGTAAATGCCTTTACTTATTTGAGGACCCGGGTAGCAGACAGCGGAACACGCTGTTCTCTGCCGCTTACGAACCATGGCTAAGTGTCTGCTATAAAGTGGAGATGAGCTGCGATTTGAAACGGGAAGAGCTCCATTATCTTGGCATCTCTCTAACAAAGGGAACCATCATTGATGACTTTAATGCAAAAGTTTCCACAAAAGAGATGATGCCACGCTTGCCGGAAAATGTGCATATCCAGCCTTATGAAATGACAGTAGCAGCCGCTACCGAACTATTGGAAACTCATCTAACCGCTCAGCTAGCCGAACTGGACTATACTTGGGCAGAACAGGCGCGTGAGCGGCTAAGGGTTGAGCTGGACATCATTGATGTCTATTATGGAGAGCTGTTGAAGGAGCCTGATGAAGAAAAACGCCTAGCGACACAAGAACAGTATAACCGTCGTCGCCAAGAGACCATTTGGCAATATGAGCCGCAAATCGCAGTTTCTGCGGTAACCTATGGACTGTTTCATCTGCGGAGCCTATAGAATGCGACCCTACTCGCTAAAAGCAGGCAAAAAAACAAGAGAACTTCCGCCTTCCGGCGCGACAGCAAGCAACAGCCTTTTTATAGCTTGTCCTCTACAATAAAAAGGAAGCTTATACTTTCTGATATTTCATAACAAAGAAAGGTGAACGACGCCATGAAAATAAGTATACGGCGGAGGCTGCTTCTTGCAGGTCAAAGCTGCTTCCTCCTGCTTCTATGCATCGGACTCATCGCAACGAGCTCCGGTTCCTCTTCTGCGCTTGCCGCTTCCAGAGTAAGTGTAGTTGATTCAGTCACACAGGATTTGATACCTGTACTGCAGATGGATACCTTACCTTCACCCGGTACGGTCCAAGAATTTGCCAAGAGTACACTGAACAAGCTCGCAGCAGAAGCTCCATTTACAGCCTGGAAGGACGCAGGAATAGAATATTATCCTCTGGGTCCAGGTACTCATAGCTGGCTTGTCAACGTTATGAAAGGTGAACAGCGGATCGGTTACATGATCATTTCGGCTACGGATCAAGGTGGTTATATGCTTAGCGAATATGGAGCTGGCACTTACGGTCTCCCCTATAGTTTATTAGAACTGCGCCAATTTTTGGTGCAGGAAGGACTTATACCTTCATCTTTTACAGGCAAAATAAAACTTACAGCCTTATATGCACCACTTCTACCCGTATGGAAAATCTCCATTGACGATAAGACGATTTTTATCAATGCTTCCGTACCCCAAGTTTTACCATGGACGCTCAGTAAAGCGGAAGAAGTGCTTAAAGGGCAGCAGACAGAAACGGATGTAATCACTAACTTAACTACTGACCTGTCGCCGCTTTCTGCCTATCAAAGCGGGGGAACAGATGATCCTTATAAAGATATCATGTGGTTGACCTCCCCAAAACTGCTTGCTGTAGGCGGTGACAATATCGCCGCACTGATTCGTCCCAAGGAAAGTATCGCTTATCAAGCCGCTGGTCGAAATGATATCGTAGGGGCCCCTTTTATGATTACAGGTTATCAAAACTGGTTGCCTGCTTCGAATAAAACACAAGCAATAAACAACATGCCTACCATTTACGCAGCATCAGGGCCAGAAGGAAGACGGTATTTGCCACTCACTGCCTTGCAGGCTATCGGAACACTGCACAAGCTGCCCGACAAAAATATCTATAAATAAACATAACAAATAACCTTCCGCTGCCACCCTCGATTAGGCACTGGAAGGTTATTTGTTATTTGTTATTTGTGATATTCAATCCTTATCACTGTGGCTCCATTTGCTTCGCCAGATCGACCAACCAAGCGGAAGCATACCGAACCATTTCTGTGACCACGGCTGCTTAGTAGCCGCTCTTCGAGCATGAATGGCACGCGGATCCTCGATATAAACAACTACCTTCTCAGTGATATACTTTACAAGCTCATCGCCGCCGGAAGCCATTTGTAACACCTCCTACATTATAAGTGAATTAAGATAACCAGCGTCGTTCCATGCTCTTAGTGTGCACCAGCGAGCATATATCTAAACTCTTGTCCCGGATTGTTCGAATAGGTTTACCTATTAAAGCACAATCTAACAAAGAATCTAGGGCACGAGGTTATTCACATGCAAGGAGGAGTTCATTTGAACAATGGGAGAAATAAAGCTTATTCCAAGACAGCAGCTGCAATATGCGGCTTACGTATTACTTTAACTACAGTTGGACTTCTAATGCTGTTTGTGGGGAGTGCATATGCTTCTGCAACTCCATCCAAACCCGTAGTGAATGATGAACGTCAGCATCTCTTAAGCCACGGCCACCGTATGATCTTAATTGATGCAGGACATGGGGGGATCGACGGAGGAACTTCCTACGGAAATATTCTTGAGAAGGATATTACATTAGATATCTCACGCCGATTATTTCTGCTGCTGCGCAGCGATGGATTTGATGTTGCCTTAAATCGTAATGGAGATTATGCCCCAAGTGATGAGAACCGCTGGCTGCGCAGTAAATCCCGACATCTGCGCGATCTTGCCCAGCGTAAAGAACTGGCTGAGACATTACCAGCTACCGTAGTGGTCAGCATCCATGTTAACTGGGCACCTTCTCCTTCCAAACATGGTCCGCTTGTATTATATCGCCAAGAAGGCCGCAGCTTTATCCTTGCCCAGACCATTCAGCAACAATTAAACAGTCTCTATAATATCCGTGCTGAGACAAGACCGGGTAAGCCCTTTTATTTACTCAACAAAATAACCGCCACAACTGTAATTGTTGAGGCGGGTTTTGTAAGCAGTCCGACAGATCGCGAAAAGCTATGCACCCCTAAAGGGCAACAAGAAATTGCAGAAGCGATTGCTGGCGGCATAGTAGCTTATCTTATGGAAGTGTAGGATTCGAAGTTCCAGTTCATTTCGTTTTTGACTAGATCAGAAATGCCTATAAATTCAACATCATCTTTTATTTGCTCAACACCGCTGCGGATGCCTGCGGCGGTTTCTTTTCCATATACACCAACATGACCAATGGTTACGCAGAATCGTTGATCCTTCGCCAGGTTATTTACGAGGCCCATTTGTTTCAGGACATGATTGGCTGTGTGTGTATCATCCAAAAAGATATGATTCTCTACACGCGGCAGCCCCATTCGATAAGCCATATTGCCAGCAACAGAACGGTAGTTGGTTTTACTGTCCACAAAAAACAATCCCCGCTCTTTGCACACGGATAAGATCACACCCATAATCCGTTCGTCCCCGGTAATCTTAGAGCCCATGTGGTTATTTATGCCGATAGCATAAGGCACATTATCGAGTGCTGCCTCTACTTTTTGACGGACTTCCTCATCAGACATCTTGGCCAGTACAGCTCCTGGTCCAAGCCATTTAGGATTACCTTGGCGCGGCTCCATCGGTAAGTGGAGAAGAACATCATCTCCGCGTTCATGCGCGCGTGTGGCATCCTTCACAGATGTAGGCAAAAAGGGCATGACCGCCACCGTAAGCTTAATCGGCAGTGAAAACATTTCATCCGTCCCCTTCATGTCATTGCCGAAATCGTCAATAATAATTACGACCTTATTACGTCGAGATGCCTTCTCTTCACTTGGTGTGTTTGTAGGGTTGTCTCTGGACTCGGCAGCTGAAACAGACGGTACCACGGAACCGATTAAAGTAACCATTAGAGCAGCAACAGCAATCCAAATCAGTAAATAACGTTTGAAACTTCGACTGTCCTTCATCAAGAGGAACGCCTCCTTCGTCTTAAACAATTGTTCTCATTGTTTGGTTCACGAAGGTTAAATATGTACGAGGAAGGTTCGCAATAATTTACAGTCGAGTTTTTTCTATTGTCCCCGTGCGTCTGCGGCAAGAATAGCTTCCAGCACATCCAGTGCTTGAATTTCAATTGGCATATTCCAGATGGGGCTATCCTTAGAACAGCTAGCTTCAGCTACAGTCATCAACTGATCGATATCCTTATTGGTAATCCCAAGATCTTTGAGAGTAACGGGAAGGCCGATTTTTTTGCAGAAATCAATCACCTGATCAATCTCTTCATATGGTGTTTTCTCCAGTACAAGCTGAACGATCGTAGCAAAAGCAACCTTTTCACCATGAAGAGTATTCCTGCATTCCTCATGCAGCGTCAATCCATTATGAATCGCATGCGCCGCAGCAAGTCCGCCGCTTTCAAACCCAATGCCACTTAAGTAAATATTGGCTTCAATAATGTGTTCCACCGCAGGAGAGGTAATGCCTTGCTTAACATCTTTTAATGCCGTTTCACCCTCTGCTAGAAGGGTATCCAGACAGGCACGAGCTAATGAAAGGGCTGCAATTGTGCTAGTCCCACCTGCATGGGTAATAGCCCCAGATTCTCGGCAAGCTCTTGCTTCATAAAAAGTAGACAACGCGTCACCCATTCCAGCAACAAGCAATCTTGCAGGAGCTTTGGCAATGATATCGACGTCTACGATAACCAGATCGGGATTTCTTTTTAATGGAAGATAACAGTCAAAGTCTCCTTCATCCGTATACAACACTGATAAAGCGCTGCAAGGTGCATCCGTTGAAGCCACTGTGGGTACAATAACTACCGGGAGGTTACTCATGTGGCTTACTGCTTTTGCCGTATCCAGGGTCTTGCCGCCACCAATCCCTATAATGACTTCCGCATCCTTCAAGCCAAGTGCTGCAACTATCTCATTAACCTGATTACTGCTGCACTCGCCCTTGAATTCAGTCATCACTAGTGGCATTTCGTTCATTTCAAAACTGTATGTGATCTCTTTTTTGTACACAGAGAAAATATAAGGATCAATAATGGCATAAGCTCTTGTCGCTCCAAGCTGCGAACAATAATCTCCCAGCTTACGAATTTCACCATGTCCTTGTATATATTTAGTTGGTGAGCAGATGATCTGCGTCATGGTTCACTCCTCCTTTTATTTACATTCATATTAGAAGGATTGACCACATTCAGCTATTAAAAAGATCCCTTTAGCCACCAGCTTAAATAAATCCACCATTCACACGGATCGTTTGCCCTGTAACCCACTGTGATTCCTTGCTGGCTAAGAACAACACAATGTTTGAGATATCCTCAGGCTCGCCTAAACGTCCAAAGGAATTCATATTTCCCACGGTTGCAATCTCTTCCGCTGATTTCCCTACGGTAAATAACTCCGTATTCACAGGTCCCGGTGAAACAGCATTGATAGTGATTCCTTTTCGTCCAAATTCTTTGGCCAGCTGACGAGTGATTTGTTCCACTGCTCCCTTAGTTCCTGCATAGACGCTGTAGGTCGGGAACATTTGACCCGTAACGGAAGTTGAAAAATTGATAATCCGTCCGTTATCATTCATATATTTAGCTGCTTGCTGGCAAGCAAAAAAGGTGCCTTTCACATTAATCGCAAACTGCTTGTCGAAATCCTCTTCTGTCATATTTAGAATCGGCTTCGTGATCATAATACCAGCGTTATTGACGAGAATGTCGAGTTGTCCATAGGCTTCTAGTGTGGTTTGGAATAACTGTTCAAGTTCTGCCACCTGGCTGATGTCTGCCCGAATAGCGACGGCCTCTCCACCCTTTTGCTTAATACCGGTTACGACTTCCTCGGCTTTGCCGGGGTTACTCGAATAGTTAACGACCACCTTCACACCTTGTTGTGCCAAGTTCTCCGCAATCTCCCGGCCCATGCCTCTCGATGCACCTGTTACTAATGCTACTTTTCCAGCTAAATTGTGGTTCATATTTATTCCTCCTATTACTTTGTCCTTCTTGTTGGTCTGATTATAAATCGATCGATTACAAATTACAAGTGACATTTTTTAATATTTGTCATTCTAATTCGCTTTTCACATATTTTGCAACAGTCGCTCGATTCAGCCTAATCTACGGGATTTATACCGTTCATCTGCTGCAAGTCGCTCGATTCAGCCTAATCTACGGGATTTATACCGTTCATTCGCTGCAAGTCGCTCGATTCAGACTAATCTACGGGATTTATACCGTTCATCTGCTGCTAGTCGCTCAATTCAGCCTAATCTACGGGATTTATACCGTTCATCTGCTGCTAGTCGCTCGATTCAGACTAATCTACGGGATTTATACCGTTCATCTGCTGCTAGTCGCTCGATTCAGCCTAATCTACGGGATTTATACCGTTCATCTGCTGCTAGTCGCTCGATTCAGACTAATCTACGGGATTTATACCGCTCATTCGCTGCAAGTCGCTCGATTCAGACTAATCTACGGGATTTATACCCCTTTAAGACACAAAAAAACCTCCTGAACATCAGAAGGTTTTAATTAGATGCTACAAAGAAATCCCGGAAAGGAGCAAATCCCAAACAAAGGCGAAATCCTGATCAATCGTAGCCGACTGCCACTCTATAGCATGTGCTGGATGATGATACCGCGAAGTAGCATTAAAAATTGCTCTAGCCGTTACCATTGGTTCCACCACTCTATACTCTTTGGATTGTATGCCTTTTTCAATAATGCCTGCGATTTGCCCAATTAATTGATCTACGTGTAGGGTAATCATATCCACCGCTTCTAAAGTTACAGCTGCATACATAGCAAACATTTCGGCATCATCCACAGCATAGGTGCGTTTACTACGAATCAACGTATCCATCCATAATCGGAGCTGCTCTTTGGCATGCCCATCAAAATGCTCTGAAATATTCTTTAAAGGCTCTGAAATATTATGCTGCAACCATCTTTCGGTTACTGCTTCTCGCAAAGCAGATTTACTGGAAAAATGTCTATAAAGCGTACCATGACTTACTTTAAGCACCTTCGCTACATCAACAACAGAAGTCTTGTCCGGGCCAAAACGCCGGAGCACTTGTTCAGCCGCATCCAAAATGTTCTCTTTTGATAATGGAAGATCATTCGACATATGTATTCCCCTCGCTCTATCTCTGGTGGTAATTATCATAGCATATCATGTTCAAAAACGAACTGACAATATTACCAGTTTGTCATTCGTTAAATCATTATCAGTATATACTCGCGCCCAATTATTAAACTAAGGCCCCAGTTTGGTTTCTAATTCTCCGTAGCCCCTGTTCTACATGAATTCGGACTGAGGAGCCCTTATTTTCAAAAATCACCGTAATTCATCATGCTATCGGACTCCAATGCAGCTATTCTCCCAAATCCCCTCCTTTTTGGCGTTCTAATGTGCAAATAAGAGCTATGCAGTCCGAAAAGTTAGCCAAACACGCTAAATTGAGCAAGTAGCTGCAATACGGTCCGTTACGATGAAGAAGCCCAGCATCTAGCAATCCACCTTCTGCGAACCTAACGATTTCGCCAAAAAACCTCCTTGATCTCTCAAGAAGGCGGGTAATATCAGCTGCTTTTTTCCTCAATTCGATCTAGCCTCGTTCTAACAAACTTACCGATATTCGCGATCGCTTCCTGCGCCTCTGGCAGCATATAAGCTAAAAAGTGAAAGACGCTCCACATGTTCTCCCATATTTCCAGTTCTACATGAACATCCGCGGCTTGTGCTCGTTCAGACAACCTCGTTGCATCGCTTAACAATACCTCGTGGTCGCCTACTTGAACAAGTAAATCAGGTAATCCCTGCAAATCCAACCTTAAGGGAGATAATATAGGAGCTAGTTCTGTCCGAGCACCTAGATAAACATCAATTATTCGTATATTTCCTTCTATGCTGCCTGTTGGATCAAACTCCGCTCGACTCAGATACGATTCACCATCCAAATGGACGAGATCTGTATGCGGCGAGATTAAAAAAGCACCCGCCGGCAATTCCACACCCGCATCCCGTAAAGTAATCAACGTCATCAGCGCAAGGCTGGCTCCAACAGAATCCCCTCCAAGCACGACATTCCCGGCAGAATATCCATTCGCGAGCAGCCACAGATAAGCGTCTATACAATCTTCGTTAGCAGCCGGATAAGTAAATTCTGGTGCCAAGCGATACTCAATGATTAGGATTTTCTTACCACTAGCTTTTGCAATTCGTGTAACCAAATCTCGATAAAATTCACAAGTCCCAGAAATAAAACCCCCACCATGGAAATAAAGGATCACTTCATCAGCGGGTGGAGCAGATTTCACAGGAATAATCCACTCTCCACTTACGGGCCCAATCATGACCCGTTCGACGATAACATCCGTAGGAATGGGCATGTTCGCAGCCGTCGCGGCCATCTCCTGCCGTATTTGCCCGATAGACTTGCTATCCAATCGCTTGCTTTGTCGCAGATAATCTTTGATCGCTGCAAGCTGCTCTGTACTTGACTTTTCCATATCGTTAATCCCTCCTACAATTCTTTTCAACTCAGATTGTAAAGTCTGTAGGAGACTACAAGGTCAAGTTAAGAATCCATTTTTAGGATTTCGAGCGTGGACTGTACGCCTGGATGTTTATCTGTGGCTAACAAATTTTTTCTCAAATCTGCGAGGGCTGTTAGTTTTATTTCCTGTTTTGCAATTTCGCCACGAACTCGATCCATTTTCTTATCCACAACAGTTACAAAATCATCTATGCTAATGCCGCTGCTTTCAGATTTAGTGAGTGCCTTCTTGATTTCCTTTAAAGTGAAACCACACAGTTTAGCATTATGTATAAAAACAAGTCGGCTAAGCACCTCATCCGAATAAAGACGATAACCAGCTTCTGAACGTAAGGGAGTGCTAATTAATCCGAGCTCTTCATAATACCTTAACGTCTCCATATTCACATTCGCCATTTTAGCAATTTGGCCTCGCAAGTATTCTGTCATAATCAGCGCCCCCTTATAATCCCCTACATTATACCAAATTCAGAGGCAGCAGAGGACATCAAAAGGACATCAAGGGACATCAAAAGAACGTCAACAAGTAACCAAGCTCCCTTTTAAAAACTCCTTATTTACGCACAAAAAAAACGACATTTCTGCCGTTTTCTCATCAATCATTTCCCAATTTACTCACTTCACTTCGGACTGCATTTTTCTGTATAAGCGAAATCTGTCCGGCATGAATGCCTGTATGATACATAAGCCTGCCTATCGCTTCAAGCGGTGTAGATGTGCCAAAAGCCGACTCCACACTCACATGCCACGCTTCTTCCGGAAATTCCTGCATCGCAGCAGTTAGATTCTCATTGGAAACAGTCAGCAGATCAACGAGTTCATTCAATGTAGAATATGCCGCCTTGTCGCCTTGAGGATTAGGTCTTGCAAAAAACCACTCTGCGAACATAAACTCAACTTCCGCATTATGCTGAATTAATCCCCCAATCGTAGAGTTCCCTAGCTTAAGGTTAAGATCCTCTTCCGGCAATGCCTTCACCATTTTATGAAATCGCGTTTGCACCGCTTGCCAGATTGGCAACACTAAAGTGAAAGTCATAGATTATTTGCTCCCTTGTACAGTGGCTTCTTCGTCTCTTTTCTTGTCGATCACCACATGGTTGAACAGGTTCGCATCTACATCGATGTCAAAGGCCAAGCCAAAACCAACAACATAGCGCCCTTGGAGAGGGGTCAATTCAAACAATGAAAAATCCAATCCACGCAGCAAATTCACCATTGCCGCCCCATGATCAGCATTAAACAATTCAAAGATCTCCTCATGCCCGTCATTCCCGATATTGCTTGCTGTGCAATTCCACCGCACACGTTCCGTTGCAAATTTATTATTCGTCGCAGACTCATCTGCAATTAGAAGCGCATCTACAAACTCGTTATTTTCCATATATCTGTAATGTTCGGCGATCTTACTAATGTAAATATAAAGTTTGCCTTCATGCTTAACAAAAGGAGCATAGCTGATAAAAGGTTTTCCTTCGTCATCTATTAAGCTCAAAATCAGATTTTTACGATTCGCAATAAATTGCAAATAGTTTTCTTTATTTTTCTCTACATCTACAGGCTTCTTCATTATAAAATCCCTCCATTAATAGGTTATGTACTCTAGCCACGAATCTAGCGAACGGTACTTAGCAAATGAATACGAGGTTTCGTCTCTGCAGGAACATATTGAACTTCGGCATCTATTCGGTATATATTCCGGATCATATCGGTTGTCATAACTTCATTTGGTGTCCCATACATCGCTTTTTCACCCGCCTGCACCACAACAATACTGTCACTATAGGTAGAGGCTTGATTGAGGTCATGCAACACCATCACGACGGTCATCCCCATGTCTTGATTTAGCTCACGTACTAGCTCAAGAACTTCATGCTGATGCGAAATATCCAAGTAAGTGGTCGGTTCGTCAAGCAACATAACCAAAGGGCGCTGCGCCAAGGCCATAGCAATCCAAGCACGCTGTGATTCACCACCGGATAACGAGGAAACTGCTCGATCCTTATAATCCTTTAAATGTGTCTTTTCCAGTGCCCAGTGGACAATCTCCATATCCTCATGATTTAATTTTTCGAACCATTTTTTATGAGGATACCTTCCATAGGAGACGAGATCGATCACGGTCATATCATTAGGCGCTAGGTTCTTCTGGCTCAGCATGCACATTTTTCGAGCCACTTGTTTGGCAGTCATGGACTTTAGATCCGTACCATCGAGTGTGACCGCACCCGTATGATATGGAATTAGTCGTGATACCGCCTTAAGTAATGTAGATTTACCTGAACCGTTTGGTCCTATAATCGAGACGATTTCACCCTTTTTTACGGAAAAAGAGAAGTTGTTAATAATGTTTTTCTGCTCATACCGAATCGAAATAGAGTCGACAGTAAACATGTTAGAACGCCTTCTTTCTCATCAGGTATAGAAAATATGGTCCACCGATCACCGCCATAAGGATACCCGCAGGAATATCTAAAGGTGCAAATAAGGTACGTCCACCTGTATCTGCTATCAACAATACCAATGCTCCAAGTCCCATACTCATCGGCAAAAGAAATTTATAGTCTGAACCCACCAACAATCGAGCCATATGTGGCACAACAAGTCCAACAAAGCCAATCATCCCTATAGCCGCTACAGAGATAGCCGCTAGAAATACTGCCAGCAAGGAAAGAAGAATACGAATTCGATCCACATTTTCACCTAAATTCGAAGCCACCTGATCGCCTAAACGTATAATATTCGCCTTGCGGATCGCGAAAAAGGATAAGATCCAGCCTGCAATGGCATACGGAAAACCATCATCAAGGCATTGTTCCCTTTTGCAGCCAAACTGCCGTTCAACCATTGGACTGCTGCCGGAAGTCTGTCGCTGTACATGATGGTCAGGAGTCCTATTAATCCCCCGCAAAGAGCATTCACAGCAACTCCTGATAAAATAATAGTGATCGGCGAAATGCCGGTTCTTCTCCACGCTAATGCATATACAATCCCTGCAGCGATTAGTCCACCAACAAAAGCCGCAATTGGAATAAACTCCGTATATTGTGGTGCTGCAAGCATAATGACAAGCACACATGCAGCCGCCCCACTCGTTACACCGGTCAATCCTGGATCAGCAAGTGGGTTGCCCATCACAGCTTGCAGCAGAGCGCCTGAAACCGCGATATTTGCCCCAATGATCATCGCCAGTAATACACGCGGCAAACGAATATCCCATATGATGGTGGCATTCACCGCTTTTGCCGCTGACCCAAAGATTGTGCTTAGGATGTCTGGTATGGGGATGTATACTGAGCCTAGTCCAATCGCAATTATGGCGGCAACGAGCGCAAGTGCTAACGTTACAATAACAATAATTCTGCTACGAGATGTATTTATCACTTGCTGTCTCCTTTAATTATTCATAGAAGTATTTTGCAATTTCGGTTAAGGCTGTCTCGGCGTTAAGGATCGAAGTAACACCGAATACGCTGTAATCTAGAATGTTGATTTTGTTATTTGCATAAGCTGAGAGCTTTGTCCAAGTTTCATTTTTCTCTATTTCTTTTTTGAACTTATCCTCTGTCGCTCCGTGGTCGCCTGAAGCGAGTACGAGAATGATGTCTGGATCAGCGGCTACAATGTTCTCCATATTAATAGGTGAGTAAGTGTCAGTAACTTGCAATACAGAAGTTGCGATGTTATCAGCACCAAGCTTTTTCACCAAGCTACCTAAATAAGATTTCTCACTCATGACCATAAAAGAATCCGCGGTTCCGATTACGAGCAGCACGCTTGGCAGCTCTTTGCCTTCGGCTAATTGACTCAGCTCATTTTCTTTGTCCAAAATCTTAGTTAAAGCAGCATTCATTTCATCTTTTTTATTAAAATAAGTGCCTAAAACTTTGAGGCTAAGCTTTAAATCCTCGAATGATTCTGTTCTCAAATATGCTTTTTGTAGGTCGATTCCTTCTAGCGATTTGTCTAATGTGCTGCGAAGTGATTCCGCTCCCAGCAGCAAGTCTGGTTCAAGTTTTGTCACTACTTCCAGATCCGGTGCCATAGGAGATCCAATACGATCAATTGTTTCGAAATCAGCAGGGATTGGATTCGTTGAAGTAGGTACACCTACCGGTGTTATGCCGAGCAAATAAAGCATTTCTGTTAACGGTACAGAAGTTGTTACAATACGCTCCGGTACTGTAGAAGGGAATTGGCTTAAGGCTTCGTTGAACAACGTTTCATCCACACCATCATTCTCCAGACTGTACACCTTGCCGGCAGCTTCCGCTGTATTCGCTACTTCTGTTGTATTTGCTGCATTCGCTTCTTTCGATTCATTAGCAGTTGTATTCGTTACTGCTTCATTTTTTCGATTGTCCGTTGTATTAGTAGACGAACAAGCAGTCATTGCAGTAACCGCTGCAACAACCAGGAGTACTAATAATTTTTTCAAAATCTATCCCTCCGAATATGTATATTTATACGTTTCATGTAGTGATAATGATTTTCATTTTCACTAATCGCTTCCTATGATAATCGTTATCAATGAGAAGTGTCAAGAATTTTATTTTAATTTTAAATAAGAAGGGATTTCATTATTGTCCGTTGAAGCGGACTAGCATTTCTAATAAAAAAAGCCACGCCCAATGGGCGTGACTTCAAATAGTGGTGTATGAAATCCAAGCGTTAGTCAGTAGCTCTCGTATTTAAAATCCCATAATGAATAAGGTCTACAAACTCATTTTCTTTATAAATATGCTGTAACAAAACGCCTTCTTTCAGCATGCCAGATTTTTGCATAACCCGTCCCGAACCAGGATTTGTAGCAAAGAATCTGGCATACACTTTGTGATAATGTTTTTCTGTAAAAGCAAAATTAATGACCGCTTTTGTTGCTTCTGTAGCATATCCATTACCCCAGTGTTCCTCACCTATCCAATATCCAAGCTCGCCGTTTCTGTGTGTCCGGTTATTTCTCAGTCCTATAGCACCATACAGCTCGTTTGTATTTTTATCAGTAATAGCGAATTCATATGAATTATCATTATTGAACTCATCTTCATGTGTTTCAATCCATGATAACGCACATTCAATGGGGTATGGATAAGGTAGAGTTAATGTACTTTTGTAAACATTATAATTATTGCAGAGCTCACTGACACGCTGTGCTTCAGACAATGCAAAAGGTCTTAAAATCAATCTTTCAGTAGTAATTGTTCTCTTCTCTGGATTGTACAATGGTATCCCCCCGTTAAACTAAATATTATAAAACAAATACAAGCCAGATAAACAGAAAACTTGGCCACCACTGCTTACCCGCTTTCACAAACAGCCAGCCAAACACCAAAGAAAAAGCAGTAATATACAAGCCGCTTTGCAGACCATGTGTCAAATGACCTAATCCCCAAGTCAGCATTAAACCTATTCCGCCATAAGGAAGAGAAGGATTCTTAAACCATACTTCTCCTGCAGACTGCATTAGCGCAACCAATAGTACAACTAGTACAGCTTCCACAATGTAATATATGTTTTGAACCAAGGCAACCCATATGCCCATAAAACCATGTTCTAACTTGAAGTTTTCATATTCTCTATAAATCTGTGGAATGCTCTCCCCATTAATCCAAAATTCCAACACAGCGAACAAAAAGCTTGACATAAAAGCTACAATTAACAAAGGAATGACCTTAGAGCGCCAACGCAAAGATATAACCTTTTCAATCAACTTCCTCTTCCTGAACCAAAGTAGAAATATCATAGCTCCAACTGTCCACAATATGGTGACTATGCTCCAATGAACAACTAGTACGTACCAAGGGCTGACAAAAAAGTCGTCTATATTAAACAAATCCCCCCATAACCATTGATCTAATCCCATGATGAACATATCCATTCCTAACATTAAAAATACAAGCAGTCCTAATAAAAAATATTGAATACCTGATATATTCCCTTTTTCTTTCACGAAACCTCTCACCCGCCCTATATCCATTTTTGTACTATATTCCCAAAAATACGATGCTGAAAGTATGGCATCTCCCCATTCTGTTTGTCTGTAACAAATCACTCACTTGAATCAAAGTTAGAAAAATACATAAAAAAAAGCACGCATCGATATAAAATCGACACATGCTGTTTACTTGACCTGGCTTGTCCAAACTAGAATCTAGCCACAAAAAATTCGCGGTCTGCGGGAACGTTAAAACTTCTTATAGTAGCTCCACTCTCATCTCTTAAAGTGAGAAGATAAGGTACTGATGTTAAGGTACTAATTGTTGGGAATCTAACTACACCAAATTCGTCAAAATCAGCAGTTACCGTTGTAGTTCCAGCTCTCAATGAAGCTGACCACCCCGTAGTATCTTTAGGTGTACCCGTTGCATTTGTACCAATAGCAACAACAATAAATCTATCCAGAGTCTGTCTAATTCTACGTTTCTTTCTCGTAGGAGCTGCTTTCGCTTTTTTAGCCGCGAGAACTTTGCTAGCCATAACTGCTTTCTTGTTAACTGGTTTTTTAATAATTGTCATTTAATTCACCACTTTCTTTTTAGGATACGTTAGTAAATGCAAGAATCGTAATGTTTGACCTCTCTTTCACCTACAAATCTGAAAATGTGTTAAATCCTAGTTTCATAGTTTCGTGTCCACTAGCTCTGCAGTGCATATAATACCTTCAAGAGGTGATTCATTACTAATGAACGGTCAAAAATGGCTAGAGCAATATCATTCGAAAATGCACCATTCTTTGAGAAAAAGAGTTCAACGTTCCTATCTTCCAGCACATAAGGCAAATTCCATTCCAGTTATCATTAAATTCAAACAAAAAATAACTACAGCCCAGCTACAGTCTTTACAAAACCATTTAAAATCCCACGACCTTCCGATCAGACATCATCTTCACCTGCTCAATTCGATATCATCCAAAGTTTCAAAGAACTGCCTGAACCGGATGTGCCGCTGGGATGGTATCGAAAAAATTTATTTGGATCAAGTCAAAAAAACATCCCTTAATATAGCGACACCATCCATTGGTTCCACAGCTGCCCAAAAGAAAAAGCGGCTTACCGGAAAAGGGATTAATATTGCTATTCTTGATACAGGGGTGTATCGGCACCCTGACCTGTTTCGCCCTGTTAACCGCATAGTTGCTTTTAAAGATTTTATCAATCATAGAACACAGCCCTATGACGATAACGGCCATGGAACTCATATCGCAGGGGATGCAGCAGGCAACGGTTGGATGAGTAAAGGAAAATACAAAAGCCCTGCTCCAGAGGCAGGGATAGTAGGTGTCAAAGTACTCGATAAAAATGGCGATGGATATGATTCCACAATCATTAAAGGAATTGAATGGTGTATTGCGAATCGGAGAAGACTTAATCTTCGTATTCTTTCGATGTCATTCGGGGGTAAGGTGAATCTTCCTTGTTCAGATGATCCGCTCTGCCAAGCTGTAGAAAAAGCAATTAAAGCCGGACTGAACGTTGTAATAGCAGCTGGAAACAGCGGACCGGGACGCAGTACGATCGAATCTCCAGGGATTAGTCCTTCAGCAATTACTGTCGGTGCAGTGGATGACCGTCGCACGCTCACGCAAGCGGACGACCGAATCACTTGGTTCTCCAGTCGTGGACCCGCACCGGGAGGAAGGAAGAAACCGGATCTCGTTGCTCCAGGCGAAACGATCATCTCCCTTCGTGCCCCACGATCCAAGCTGGATCGCGAGCTTCCTTATTTGCGGATAGCTAAAGATTACTTTGTGCTGTCCGGTACCAGTGTCTCAACACCTATCGTCTCGGGTGTGATCGCGCAACTACTCCAGATGAACCCTTCTCTTACGCCTAAGCAAGTAAAATCCATACTAAAAAAGAACACATTTCGCCTTAAACTAAGTCCTAACACAGCAGGATGCGGTGAGATCAATGCGCGGTTCTTATCGTAAATCCGCTTCTTTTTTAAAGGCAGTAATGATTGAAACCGACAATTCCTCTGTAAATATACCTGTTGGCTCTATTTCTAATAAAGCTGATTTCATATCATCTTCAAAACGTTCTAAGTTATCTCTAAATAATCGCTTAGAGGCATAAGACGTAGAATACAAATTTCCTAGAATAGAATCAACAGTCCAAGTGATGGAATAACTCGATAACACCTGTCTTTCAACATCTGTAAAACTGGATCGCCTTACAACATCCTCATGTCTTTCTTGTGGATGTCTATATGTACTGTTCCCGGCTATTCTTTCGTCACCCAACCAGCGTTTCACTACTTCATCTACCTTTTGTTGCCAAGGTAACGGTTCTTGTTGTTCATTAAAAGTATCAATTACAGCAATACCGCCGTTATCATCTAAACTGTGATAGAGAATTTCAAGAATGGATTCTCGGTCCATCCAGTGAAACGCCTTAGCCATCATGATGAGACGAAAGAAACCCCAGTCATTGGATAGTTCTTCCGCTCTACCCTGTTGCCAGCTAACATTCTCAACCCTGTTGTACTTTGATAACAGCTTTGCTTCTTCTAGCATCTCTAGTTCAGTATCTACGCCAACAATTTTTTCGAACCAATCCGTAAACCTTTGCGCTAACTGCCCAGTACCACAACCTAAGTCTAGCAACCGGCCCTCTCCGTTAAGTGAGAATTTGTTCACTAGATATCGAATCAGTGAGGACGGATATAGCGGGCGATATCTGGTGTAATAGCTTGCAGTATCTTTGAACAGATCCGGACCATAATCATTCATAGCTGAACTCCCCCTTCTTTTTTACCAAGGACAAAATCATAGCATTTATGTAATGCAAATAAAAGGCTATCCAGAGCATTCTGGGCAGCCTTTATTTATGTGGATACAGCCCAAAACAATTAAAAAATATTGACAATTAACTTCGTTGCATATATGGTTAATTACATAACTAACTAACCAATGGAGTTGGCGGTGAATACATGGGAAACTTAATGGATGATACACGACCGATATTTATGCAGATCGCCGAACGAATAGAAAATGACATCATCGAAGAAACACTGCTGGAGGAGTCACAAGTTCCTTCGACAAATCAGTTTGCTGTTTTCTACCAGATCAATCCGGCTACGGCTGCGAAAGGTGTGAATTTGCTTGTGGATCAAGGGATATTGTACAAAAAACGAGGAATCGGTATGTTTGTAGCTTCTGGAGCGCGTGCAGTATTGATGGAGAAGAGAAAAGAACAATTCTATGAACAGTATGTAGTAACCATGATCCGTGAAGCTGAAAAATTAGGAATTACGTTGGATCAATTAACAATTATGATTCAGAGGGGAGACAACAAGTCATGAATGAAGTCGTTGAAATCAAAGGATTGACTAAGTCATACGGAAATGTCACTGCCATCCATGAACTCAGTTTTTCTTTGGAGAAAAATAAGATATACGGGCTACTCGGCAGAAACGGTGCAGGAAAAACCACAATAATGCATATGATCACAGCTCAGCTTTTCCCTACAAGTGGTGTCCTGAACGTATTTGGTGAACATCCGTACGAGAATAACCGGGTTCTCAGGCAGATTTGCTTCATTAAGGAAAGCCAAAGGTATCCGGACACGTACCGAATCATCGATGTACTGGAGGTATCCGAATTATTTTTCCCAAACTTTGATCGGGAATATGCTCACTCTTTAATCAAGGATTTCAATCTGCCATTAAAAAGAAGAATAAAAAAGCTGTCCCGAGGTATGCTCTCGGCTGTAGGAATTGTAGTAGGTCTAGCCAGCCGTGCTCCACTTACCATTTTTGACGAACCCTATTTAGGTCTTGATGCAGTAGCTAGAAGCCTATTTTACGATCGCCTAATTGAAGATTATGCTGAAAATCCACGTACGGTTGTTTTGTCCACCCATTTGATCGATGAAGTAAGTCAGCTTTTAGAGCATGTTATCGTCATCGACAACGGCAAGCTAATTATTAACGAAGATGCTGAAGCCCTTCGCGGGCAAGCTGTTACGGTAATCGGCGCGACAGCAAAGATCGAAGATTTTATCGCTGGCAAACAAGTCATTTCCCGCGAGTCTTTTGGCGGATTGCTTACAGCCACCATTATCGGCTTCAACGTGAAGGATCAAGCACATGCTGAAAAGTTAGGCTTAGAAATCTCACCTGTATCTTTACAGCAATTAATTGTTCATCTCACAAATAAAAAATCTCTAGGAAAGGAAGTGACCGTGTAATGAATCCTACGGCAGGTATGTTAAAAATGCATTTCAGAGATAAGTGGTTATGGTTGTATACGCCTTGGGTAATCTTGTTATCCAGCTTCTTGGTAAATGTCATCGTCGCTTCTTTCCTCCAAGAACCGATTTATACCGGCGGTCTGGTTTCTATCTTCATTTATATGTTAATCACCGGTATACTCATTTTGGTGCAGACCTTCCCCTTTGCTCTGGGCTTAAGCCAACGAAGAACGGATTATTTCATAGGCACTTCCTTAATGGCTATTATAACTAGCGCCGTCTACTCAATTCTCCTCTACCTGCTCTCCATCATTGAAAGCAAACTGACAGGTGGCTGGGGTTTGGAACTACATTATTTTCATTTGCCCTATTTAAATGATGGTAATGCCCTCGAACAGCTATGGATGTATTTTGCGCTCTTTCTGCATATGTTTTTTCTGGGGCTAATGATATCCAGCATCTTCCGGAGATTTGGCCGAAGCGGTTTGTTCATTTTCTCAGGGGTTACGTTTATCCTGTGCAGTCTCGGCGTATTGTTAATGACCTATAATCAGTGGTGGGTAGACCTCTTTAACTGGTTTGCTGGATATACCGCATTTGAACTTGCCTTGTGGTCCATGCCTCTGACAGTCGTGTACGCTCTTTTATCGTTTTTGATGCTGCGTAGAGCAACCGTGTAATTCATTATCCTATAAAAAAACAGGTGTGTCCCAATTGCAATGCAATGGTTGCTGGATGCACCTGTTTTATTTCGGGTCTTAGACTTTGATCTAGACAACAAACTTCATTGGATTCAAGCATAGTTGCGCGCGCGAAGTTGCTATGGGACTCAGCGGGTTAAGTAGCGTAGAAGCAAAATTCAGTGTCACTATTGCAGATAGCGAAGGACCAAAACACAGATTAGTATTTCGCCAATCTGCGCGTACGAAGGCGCTATCGGACTCAGCGGGGCGAGTAGCTTAAAGCAGAACGTAGTGCCTCTATTGCAGATAGCGAAGGACCAAAACACAGATTAGTATTTCCCAATCTGCGCGTACGAAAGTGCTATCGGACCCCGCTGACCTTATTCGCAGCTTTAGAGCACATTTGGATTCCTATCGGACCCCACAGTCGCTATTGGCATAAAAAATGCCAAATTCGATCCTTTTTCCATGCAATAGCTGCACTGGGGTCCGATACTTTGCTCAATAGGTGATAAATGAGCAAATAACGTCAGCTGGGTCCGTAAGCCTTAGGTGATGATGATTCCGCGGGGCGATTAGCTTAGAAGCAAAACACAAATTAGTATTTCTCCAATCTGCGCGTACGAAAGTGCTATCGGACTCAGCTGACCTTATTCGCAGCTTTAGAGCACATTTAGATTCCTATCGGACCCCACAGTCGCTATTGGTATAAAAAACGCCAAGTTCGATCCTTTTCCTATGCGATAGCTGCACTGGGGTCCGATACTATGCTCAAAAAGCGATAAATGAGCAAATAGCTTCATCTGGGTCCGTAAGCCTCAGGAGATGTTTCTTAAAGATTTCTTTCGCTTAAGCACTACCGTCTGCTGAAAAGCATAAAAAAAGGATTATAGAACTGCTGCTAGAGCAGTTCTATAATCCTTCTTAGCTATGCGGTCAAGAGGACTCGAACCTCCACGATATTGCTACCACTGGCACCTGAAGCCAGCGCGTCTGCCAATTCCGCCATGACCGCGTATTATAATGACTCGCTTATTGCGGTCACAAGATAGATCATACCACGCTGAGAATCCAACGTCAATATATTTCCGTCATTTTCTTATCATTCATTAATTTATGGATAATTATTGCTTTTGTTGCCGAATATAAGGTATAATGAGAACAAAAGTTCGCATAATATAAATGAGGTGATTTATAATGGCGACTACGAAGCTAAACACATCCATTATTGATGAAGAAGTAACTAAAGAAGAACTGTCCCTGGTCAGAAGCTATTTGCTGCTAACGTTTATTCATAAAGTTTTCGAACGCGACTGCCGTGTAATCAGTAGAAGCGGCCTGTTTAAGACCCCTCAGCTATATATGGAGCTCGTATCTGGTGCCACTAAGAAGACGTCACTAATGCTTCAAGAGGTTACGCGCGAGCTGAGCTCCCATGATTTGAAGATTACTACCGTTCGCCAAGATCAGCGAGGAGTCGAAGCATTATATTCCTGCAGAGGATTTCAAGGAGAGATGAATATATTATGGCCAGGCTTCCGTAGAGAAATGATGCTGCGCATGCGCGCGTATCTTGGACTGTCCACAGAACTCTCCATACTCTCCAGAGAAGAGAATGCGTCTGAACTTGCTCTAACTATATAGTCCCAAATGACATTACAGAAATAGCTCCCGCCCAGTAGGGCGAGGAGCTGTTTTGTATTATGAAGATTATTACTGCGGATATTATTACTGTAAAAATTATATATTATCCGGATCTTGTCTTGGTTCACTAAATGGCTGGAATAAATAATTGCGATCCAGCTTCACTACTCGTCTATTCTGACGACGTATCATCACCTGAGAATCATCCCATGCAAGAACTATCCCTTTTACGTCGTTACTTTCCAAGCCATCGCGCACTACACGAATTTTCTCACCGGAAATCCGGTAAGCATCCAATTGCTCATCGCTAATCATCATTAATCCCTCCTGTCATAGCTTGTCCTATTTAGTCTCAGAAAAAAGACCCAAATGATAAATCATCTGGGTCTCATGTAGGCAATTAACGACTTGCATGTCTACTAAAGCATTCTTATATCAGCGCTTCATTCTTCTCAAACCAGAAGTCAAGAACTTTAGCGGACATCACACGTTGCTCCAGATACTCCACTTGGTTAGTAGTGAATTTTTCCCTCCAAGGAAAGGATAACTCTTCACACAAACCTTTGATTGTCAGAAGCTCTGACCAGGCTACATAGCGTTTGTACCAAAAAAACTGAGGATGTTCAATCATATAGGGATACAGATCGTCGAATTCCGTGTGTTTGCAGTCCAGCGCACGCTCGAAATGATCCTTGGCCTCGGTTAATTTATCAATAAAAAATTGTTCAGTCACCGGTTCTTTCCCCATTGTGACGCCTCCTCCCTATGTCTAATTTTTATTATAAAGGAAAATCCATAGGGTGAAAAGCAGTTGTTTAAAAAATAGGCCTGTTCTTATTGCCAATTAGGTTATTCCCCAAATTCGATGGTGCCTCCATTTAGAGAGGTAATTCTTACGAGTGACTCCAGACGAATGCCTTGCTCTCTGATCGTCCGAGCCCCTGCCTGAAAGCTTTTTTCAACTACAACACCAAGACCAACTAGCTCAGCGCCAGAACGTTGAATGATCTTAATCAACCCACGCGCTGCATCACCATTGGCAATAATATCATCGATAAAGAGGATTTTATCCTCTGGAGAGATAAATTGGCGAGACAACATAATATCAGTAACGATACCTTTTGTAAAAGACGGAACTCTTTCGCAAAGCGCATCTGGATCAGCTAACAGAGTTTTTTTGCGGCGTGCAAAAACTAGCGGCACCTTTAATTCATACGCGGTGGCAAATGCCACGGCAATGCCCGAGGATTCAACGGTCACAATACGTGTAATTCCTGAGTCCGCAAACCTCCCGGCAAACTCCCGTCCCATTTCCATCGTAAGCTGTGGATCAACCTGATGATTTAGCAGTGCATCCAGCTTCAGTACTTCATCCGAAACGACGACACCTTCTTCCAAAATCCGCTGTTTCAACACTTCCATGACTTTGAACCTCCAATACCCTTTATAATCGCAGACATTCCGTACAAATTAATCACTCATCATAAAGCAATTACGACGGAAGTCATGTCCTACTGATCCTCATCATAACCTGTACTATACAGAGTACACAAGGTTATCCTGCATAGCACTCGTTATGATTTTTCTTTAGCTTCGTAAAACTATTAGGAGGGGAGCCATGAAATCACATGTCCGAACATTACAGATCGCTTTCACTTATATTGGCACCATTGTAGGAGCCGGATTCGCCACCGGACAGGAAATATTAAAATTTTTCACACGTTACGGGCACTGGGCAGTCCTGACCATCCTGCTCTCAACTATATTGTTCATATGGCTGGGTACAAAAATGATGGTCATTGCTCGGCGAATAGAAGCGGAATCCTATGAAGACTTTAACCGCCACCTCTTCGGGGAACAGGTCGGAAGCACCATCAGTTTGTTCACGATGGTCGTCCTGATCGGAGTAAATAGTATTATGCTTGCAGGGGCCGGCGCTATTTTTCAGGAGCATCTCGGACTTCATTATCAGACTGGACTAATTATCACGTTGCTTGGTTCATACTTTCTGCTAAAACGAGGGATTTCCGGTATTCTGCAAATGAACAGTATTGTTGTACCTTTAATGCTTACTCTGTCACTTATCATTATTTTTAATACTTTTCAAATTCCGGGAGCTGGACGGTTCCTGTTCCTTGATAACGATCGCTCTCTCTTTGGCGCATGGATGTCACCGCTGCTCTACACCGCCTTTAATTTAGGGATGGCACAAGCTGTTTTAGTCCCTATGGCTCGTCACACAGAGGAAGAAAAATCCCTTGTATGGGGCGGTATTATTGGGGGTACCGGGATTGGTTTTATGTTGATCGCCGCACATTTCGCAATGAGCTCACAGATGCCAGGGATTCTCAAATTTGAAATTCCGATGGGCAGCATCGCCGTCCGGTTGGGTACTGTAGTGCAAACTATATATCTCCTGCTGATCTTTTTGGAGATCTTCAGCACTTTTGTCGCCGATATTTATGGAGTAGCTGTACAGCTTAAGCAACGGCTTCCCCTATCAACCGCATTGATTACACCACTTCTGATGTTGGTCTGCTATTTACTGAGCCAGTTTGGCTTTAGTTCACTGCTCTCCGTGTTCTACCCAATCTTCGGAGGTTTATCATTGGTCTGGGCTGTCAAGCTGCTGCGCACGCCATGGTCCTCTCCACCAGGTAGTAATACTTCATCGAACTCAAAGGAGAAGGGGAACAGTCTCGTATCCGTAAAACCAATCACCCGAACTACACGGAAATAACCGCTGCTGTAGGAATCATACGTGCTGCCGCTTCCGCCACATGCTTGTGACAGGTCATCATCACAATCTGGCGGGAGATCGACAGTTCTCCAAGAAGTCCAAGCGCAGCATGAAGACGAGACTCATCAAAGTTAACGAAGAGATCATCGAATAACAGCGGCAGCGATACTTGCCGTGACATGGTCTCTGCCAATGCCAACCGGATGGCAAGATACAGCTGTTCTGCCGTCCCTCGGCTGAGCAGTCCGCTGTCTAGTAATCCCCCATTCTTATGTTCAGCTTTCAGCTCTTTATGCCCCAGTGTCATAACAACCCTTTTATATTCCCCTTCCGTCAGCTTGGAGAAATAATCTGAGGCAAGCAGTAATACCTGTGGCTGCTTCTCCTGCTCATACACACGACGAGTTCGCCCGATTAGTTCGGCAGTTATCGCTGCCACTGCATATTTATCAGCCACGATCCGCAAGGCTGCTCTCTGCTCTTCCAGTTGCTGAATATCGGAATCCTCCACGCAGCGCTCCTTCAGATACTCCCTTTCCTGAAGCAGCTTGCCTCGCTGCTCCAGCAGGGTGTTCCAACCCTCTTCCTGCCGTTCCATCAACTCTTCAGCCAATGACCGCTTCAGCTGCAATGCTTCCGCATCATGATGATTTAATAATTCCAGCAGAGCAGTAACTCGCTCTTCCTCCCAACCACCGAACATAACAAGCTCCCACTGGCGAATCGATTTATTCAGATCACTGCGCCGCTGCACAGCTGCTGACCTGCGTAAGAAGTCTTCTCCACCAGTCGCCCCACCTTCTTGTATCAGAAGCTCACGCTGTTCTCTCAGCTCACCTAATATCCTGTGGCTCTCCTTGAGTTCTTCATCCACATCTTGCAATCTTGACTGCATAGTTTCCCGGCGAATCAAGTCCTTTTTCAGATCATCCCACGCTCTTTTTCGCAGTTCCAGCCAGCTTAGTAAGGATAACGCAGATATTCGTTTCCCCTCTTGCGGATCTATTTCAAAACCAGCTGCCGCTACACCAGACTCGTCGCCAAGATCAGCACCCGACTCATAGATAAGTGTGAGCAGCTCCTCCTCAAACATGTTACATTCTGCTTCCAGCTCCTTCAATCGTAAGGAGAGTTTATTCTCTTGGCGCAGCAGCTCATTCCCTTGTTCAACCATAGCAAAAATATCCGGCAGTCCTTCAGGGGATAACCCTTCAGGCAGCCTGCGTTGGCGAAGCCATTCTTCATATTGCTCAGCAGTTTCCGTAAATGCCGCCTCCGCCCGGTGCATTTCTTCAGCGAGCAGCTTCTCTTGGCCTGCCAGCGTCTCCAGCTCCGTGCGGCAGGCATCACGCTCCGCGGCATAGCGTTCGATACGCTGCCGCCAAGCTGACCAAGCCTCCATCAGCCTGCGAAGCTCCCTCATGGAGGCCTCCAGCCCGCCTGCGTCAGGGCTGGACCCCGGGGCGGCCGTCCGCCGCCCCGGCACAACGCTCTCCGGCTCCGCCCCGGAGAGCAGCTGCCCCCGCAGCCGCAGCATCTCGGCTGCGGCTGCGCTGACGTCCCCGCCATGCTCTGGCGGGGACGATTCCGGCCGGCGCGCTCCGCGCAAGCCGGCCCAAAGGGCCAGATCGGCCGCGCCCAGCAGGCAGATTGCAAGCACGGCGCTGGCCGGCGGAGCACCGGTCAGCCACAGCGCTGCGGGCAGCAGCACGGTTAGTGCTGCCCCAGCCCACAGCAGGCGCCGGTAGAGCGCGGCCATGCGCTTCGCGCCAAGGCCGTCACTTGCGGCGCCGCGCGCTGGCCCTTCGCTGAGCTGCGCTTCGCGCCAGCGTTCGGCCGCCTGCTGCAGCTCGTCCCACAGCTGCAGCACTTCACGGGCGCTGCGCGGAGCCAGCTGCGCAAAAGCTTCCGCGCCGGTAGCGTGCTCACGCGCCAGCGCCCGTTCTGCCGCTTGGAGCGACGCTGAGGCAGCGGCCAAACGGGATCGCAACGACTGCCGCGTTGCACCCTCCGCCTCCATGCGGCGGTCATAACTAGCGAACGCCGCCGCAAACTTCCGTGCAGCTTCACGATCTGCCGCTGCACCGGAGAATGAAGTCAGCTCTGCAGGGCCCCAGCTCACATCAATGCCGCGCAGAATTCGCCGCAAATGCTCATTCAGCGCCGTTAATTCTCCCTCAAGCCGCTGTCTTTCCGTTCTACGGTTCTCATAACTGCTCCGATGCCGGTCCAGCCGCTCCAAAGCAGGCCCCTGCGCTGCTAATACTTCATCTGGAGGGTTCTTTGCCAGTTCAATAGTAAGCTCGCTTAGAAGACGTTCATAACGTACTACTGATCCCTGTGCATTACGAATTTCTCCTTCAAATGCCTGAAAACGAGTTGCCCCTTCTTCAGGAAAGGCTAAAATCAATGGCAATCCTTGCAGCTCTAGCTGAGCCTCGCTCCACTTTAACCACAGCTCACGGACTTCCTGTGCTTTTCGAAACATCACTAGCTGCTCTCCAGTGAGCTTACGCTGTTGCTCCAATTCATCTAGCTCCGACTCCGTTGCCCTCAATGCCACTATATTATCGTTATATCGCGGGAGATAAGAACGGCTCTCAACCATTTGGCGCTCAAGCTTTTCAATGGCTTGCACAACTTTTGCTGCTTCTTGCAGCTTGCCACGAGGTTTGTACAGCTTCTCAGCTTCCTGCACCAAACGGCGTTCCGCACGCATGATTGCACCTCCCCCGCCCATACCTGCATGAAAAAGAAAGCTGCTCATCTCCTCAGATTGAAGGGCAGCAAGCTCCTGCAGCTCGTCCAGTGAAACTGCGAACAATTGCTGGAACATACTCCTAGAGATCCCCCCAAGTAAATGTCGTTCCATTTCAGCTTGTCCTAGCTCTTGAGTCGTTTCATTTGGATGATTTACTGTAATGTTCAGCTTTTCATTTCTTCCTGATCCCTCAGCACCTGAAGCAAAACGGCGAATGGTCCACAAACCATCATTACAGTCACGTATCTTCAGGGTCCCCCCATGCAATCCACCTTGCATAGGTTCATACCTTTCCAAGGGATTTCCACGGCTTGGAATTCCAAACAGCATAGAGCGTATGAATTGCAGTGTCGTACTTTTTCCTGCTTCATTACGCCCATAAAGTACGGTCACTCCCTGCGTTAAATGAATCTCTCGATTGTGAAGACGCCCGAAGCCATTGATATGCAAATGTTCAATTTTCATCGTTTTGCCCTCCGGCTTGTTGATACGAAAGACTTTCCGCCGCTTCAACAGTATCATCCATCCCACCAAGCATCGTGATTCCCTGCTCTGCTGCACCACGTAGCCAGCTCAACTTCTCTTCTTGACTAGTCATAGACAACAGCTTACGCAGCTCCTGATTCTCCAATAGCGGTTTAAGCGCACTATTTAATAGTTCTTCGAGCGCTTCTGGAGAATGTTCCGTATGCTCTGCAATGCGCAGCATTTCTCCAAGAAAACTATCTTCTTCCAATAAGCGTTGGCGATCAATAGCTAAGCCGGACTCGATGGCGAACCCTTCGGTCCAGACAAGCCCTTTGTAATCTTTACGCTCAGCCCTAATCGCCTCACGGCGCTGGAGTTCAGACAGCAGATCCTCTGCCGCCCCTTTTTCAGCCAATACTTTATGTACGTCCCCTCGTCCAATCAGACGAAATCTGACCACCGACATGAGCTCCGGGAGCTCCGCGCGGATGTCTTCAATAACCTGCTCCACTTTCTGTATCCATTCTGCTTCATTGCTTAATCCTTCTATAGATAGGTCTCTAACCTGCCAGCGAACGAAATCCAGTTCATGAAATTGCAGAGCGGATCTTCCAGCCTCATCTACATCCACAATATAACAGCCTTTAGCACCGGTTTCCTTAATGCTGCGCCCTTGTATATTGCCTGGATACACAATCACAGGCTTCTCATGCAGTACACTCCGTTTATGAATATGTCCAAGCGCCCAATAATCAAAACCCCGTTCGATAAGGTCCCTGCGACTGCAAGGAGAATAGGTCTCATGCAGCAAATCACCGTCTACATTGCCATGCAGCATCGCAATATGAAACAGGCGGCTGCCAGGTATACGAGAAAAGGTTACAGCTGTGTTGTTCGTCACTTTCGCCGTTGGATAAGAGATTCCACTAACGATGGCAACTTCTTGGCCATCTATACGGCGGTAAGCTGTAGCGTGTTCTGGCTTCTCTCCGCCAAATACGATAACATGCTTTGGCATTTCCGTTGTCAGACGCAGTCCGTCAAGCGGATCGTGGTTGCCATGAATCAGGAACACGTTAATCCCGTGCTCACCGAGTTCTTTGAGCGCTTCCTGAAATCGCAGCTGTCCCTGTAATGAAGCATCTGAAACATCGTACACATCTCCACTAATGACAATAAAATCAACATTCTCTTGGATCGCAACGCGGACAAGCCGCCCGAGGGCGGCAAAGGTAGACTCACGTAAATAAGCACGAATGGCTGGCGAAATATGCGCCAGCCCGGCAAAACGGCTATCCAGATGTAAATCAGCAGTATGCAGAAAGCGAAATGGAATCATAGCTGCTCACCCTTTCGTTCCTGAGGGATACTGTAAATAGGTTTTTTTAAGTTCATTAGCAACTCGTGTCAACGAATATAGGCTTTTTGCTTTATCCCAAGCGGAACGTGAAAGCTCATAACGATAAGCCGGATCAGATATCACCTTCTCTAATGCGTCAGCAAGAGCAATCTCATCATCAGGACTGACCAATAAACCATTCACACCATCTTCAATCTGCTCCGGTATTCCGCCCACATTTGTCCCCACTAAAGCCAGGCAGCTAAGTGCCGCTTCCGCAAACACTGAACCGAACGCCTCCGCCCGAGAGGGCAATACGAAAATATCAAAAAATGGCATGAATTCTTCAGGGTGCAGCGTATATCCGTAAAAAATCGTTTCATTATAGATCCCTAAATGTTGGGCCATCTTTTCCAGATCCGCACGTGAAGGACCATCGCCAATAATATGCAGTACATACTCATGGCCGCGATTTTTAAGCTCCGCGCAAGCTTTGAGTAATATATCTATTCCTTTAGCCGGAACCAGACGTGTCACGGTCACTAGCTGCGGAATAGCATTATCATGCGGAACAGGCTTAAATCTTTTTTCATCAAAACCATTCGGAATAACACCTATATTAGAAGGATCAATAATATAAGGGGCCACATAATCTGCAAAAGATCGCGACACCGTCATTAATCGATCACTAACATGCTCAAGCTCACGATAAAGTGAGACTAGAAAACGATGCTCCAAGCCATCCTCGGAAATCGCTCCATTTAGAATCAATTCCCGCTCGTAACTGGAATGCAGGGTATGAATTAACGGAGTATCAGGGAACACTTTTTTCATTGCTAAGCCCGCAATCGGATGATGAGAATGAATAAGATCATAGGGCTTACTCATCCGCAGTTTAGTCCACCATAAATAATCACGATAGGTCTGAATATATTTCTGAACGATCGGACTTTCTCCATACTGCGTCCAATCAAACGTCTCGAATATTACTTCCTCATGCCCCTTATTGCGAATCCGCTTAGGCAGCCAAAACAAATCCATCTCCCAACGGCTTGAACGGAATCTTTCCTGAAGATAAGGGATCATAGATGATACACCACCGGGTTGCTCCGGCGGGAAGAAGAGCGCTTGCAGCAAATTCATATGGTACATCCCCTTTACAATTGCCCTGTGTACTGTAAGACTTGGCAATTATGATATAGTTGAATATATGTAGAATTTCAGGTACGATTACGTTCCCCATACCTTGATTTTATCGGTATAAACATGAAACAGCAACTAAGAAAAAGGAGAATGAGCTATGAAGGAAGAACAGCTGCCTGCCTCTTACACCGCATCTATTAAAGAAATGCTGGGGCAAGAGGCAGATGCTTTTCTAGAAAGTTATTCAGCACCACGAACTCAAGGACTGCGCTTTAATCCGCTAAAAAGCACCTCAGCCATAGGCCAAGTTGCGGTGGACCGTACAGTCTCACAATTTAATTTGAAACCTATCCCATGGTGCCAGGGCGGGTTTTATTATGATGAGCCCGCTCGACCAGGCAGGCATCCTTACCATGCCGCTGGACTATATTATATTCAGGAGCCTTCCGCAATGTCCGCAGCTGAACTGCTGGCACCTGAACCCGGTGAAACCGTCCTCGATCTTGCAGCAGCCCCTGGAGGTAAAACTACGCATATCGCTGGTTTAATGCAGGGACAAGGCCTCTTAATCTCTAATGAGATTCATCCGGAACGCGCAAAAATTCTAGCAGAGAACGTTGAACGTCTGGGCATTAAGAATACCCTCGTAACCTGTGCAACACCAGAACAGCTATCTGCGCGTTTCCCGCAAGCTTTTGACCGAATTATGCTGGATGCTCCTTGTTCTGGAGAAGGCATGTTCCGAAAAGATCCAAAAGCCATTCAAGAGTGGTCTCCTGCTCATGTAGTTATGTGCGCAGCGAGACAATGGGATATCCTGCAAGACGCCTACATTATGCTTAAACCAGGGGGTACTTTAGCCTACTCTACCTGCACCTTTAACCGTCAAGAGAATGAAGAAACCATTGCTCGATTGACGGCTAGTTACCCCGATATGGAACTACTCACCTGCAAACGCCTTTGGCCGCATTTAGAAAAGGGCGAAGGTCACTTTGTAGCACTCCTGCGTAAGCAAATTGACACTGCATCCGTGAATGATGATGCCAACCGCAACGCCAAAAAACGCCGAAGTAAAAACAACCCAAAAACTAATTCTTCTGTACGCGATGCCTACCAGCTTTTTCAAGACTGGGCTGCGGTAGAACTGCCTGGTCTTTCATGCCAAGGTGTGCCACTGCTCTTCGGCGAATCCCTTTATTTGCTGCCAGAATCCTTTAATGGCAATCTCCATACCGGGCTGCTGGACGGACTGCGTATTCCACGAGCTGGACTACATATCGCCCATTTGAAGAAAAATCGGATTGAACCTGCTCATGCATTAGCTATGGCACTACAGCCCATACAAGCTTCACGAAGCTTTAATCTCAGCAGTGATGGCCCGGAAATACATGCTTGGCTACGTGGTGAAAGCCTGCCTGTCCCCAGCGAATTACATGGATGGACACTTGTAACTTTAGATGGTTTGCCGATTAGTTGGGGCAAAGCGAGTTTAGGGCAGCTTAAAAATCATCTTCCTAAAGGATTACGTATCCTAAAAGCCCATATTGACGAGCAATAGGCCATAGACCAGTACAACAGGCCCTCTTCGGCATATGATGTCATTATCTCAGAAAGCTGCGACATCAGTCACAGCAATTGAGAAGAAGACATAAGTTGAGGAGGAATAAATCATGGGTGAATTTCATGGAGGAGCCTTCACTTCGACCGGAGCGATTTTGGTACTTTTCATCTTGCTGGTCATCATTTCCCGTTCGTTGTTTGTTTAATACCTTCCCGGCTTAAATAGCTGGTGAAACGAAGCGGCTGTGTCGTCCTTTTTGGGGCGGTGCGGCCGCTTTATTTCTTTCCAACATAACATCTCCATTTGTTATTCTCGTGAATATTTACCGTCTGAAAGCCCGATTTCCGAAATAACTGCTCCATCTCTTCGTTCTTAGTGAATTGCTTCATATGATAATTGATTTTATAGATCTCAGAAATAATAACAAATGTACCGCCTGCCATCAGCACCCTAAATGCTTCACTTATATCGTGTTCGAGGTCCGGCCAGAAATAATGTGTCTGAATCGCTGTGATCGTCCCAAAAAATCCATCGTTGAACGGTAACGCTGACACATCTCCCTGACTAATTTTCACCTTACCAGCGATTACAGCCTTATTGTTTTTTTGAATAGATGTCTCTACAGCTTGTTCTGAGTAATCTATGCCGTAAATTTCATGTTGTTTATTTTGTTTTGCTAACGTATGTATAGTTTGACCGCCACCACAGCCTATGTCCAGGATAGGATCGCCGCTCTTAATTTCTATTTTTCTAAGTCCCCATGTTGTGATGTTGGTATGTGCCTGATTCATGATTTTGATCATGATATTTCCTACGAACCCTCTAGGATTCTTGGCTTGCTCAATCAGCGCATTCAATAAACCCATATTTGTACCTCCCAATCAATTGGCCATACCAGCAGCCTGATCACTTGATATATGTTCCGTAAGATTTTCTGCTGTAACTGCCCACTTATCTACTTGATACTCTATTTTATGAATACTAGTATATGAAGTCGGGAAATGAGCATTCTTATTCGTCCACGTTAGCCCTTTTAAAATATGGTATATAACATTAATTACGCCACCATGAGTGACCACAATTACATTTTCATTTGGATCAGTACTCTCCAGTTCATTACATAGTTTTGAGAAACTTGAACTTATTCGCGTAAAAAATTCCTGAGGACTTTCTCCTCCTGGAAATCTCTCATCCATTCTTAAAGCCGAGAAATAAAGACCCGGGTATCGTTCATTTACGATTTCATGAGGCATTCCAGCGATTACACCATTGTTCGTTTCTCTCCAATACTGGCTGCTTTCAACAGGCAAATCAAGCTCTCTGGCGATCTCATTTGCTGTATCTAACGCACGTTGCAAATCACTACAAAGAATACGGGTTATGTTAAAGCTAGATTGATTTTCCTTAAGATAATATCCAAGACGTTCGGCTTGTCTATATCCCTCTACTACAAGTCCACGTTGACTCCAACCCCCACGAAAGCCTTCATCATCTATTCCATGCCTTATAAAATATATAGCCATCGATTGTATACCTCCTGAACAAGATTGTTATACATTTGCATTAAACTTCGAAAACGCTTGTTTTTTAAGTTGATCCCAATTGGGCGTTGCAATGTTTGCTTGTTGCTTCAAAATATCAAATGAATTAAACAAAGCCGCTATTTCGCTGAAAGAACCGTCCACTAATTTCATAAACGGTAATTTATGAATTATTGCCAGACCATAATATACAGCCTGCTTGTGCTTTCGAACAAAGTTAACTTGACCTGCTGGAGTAACAGTATAGCTTAATTGCTCCATGATTTGAAACCCCTCGTCCATTACTGAAATGGCTTGTTTTAATAGCTTCTTATCTTTAGATACCTTTTTCAAATCCCCGTCATGCAGATAACTAAGGGAGTTCAAAGCCACTATTGGCACGATATGACTTTTGAGCCAAGCATCCATATCCTCATGATAAGTTAGCTTATACTTAGCGTTCTCAAACGCTTTTTCCAGTAAGTGTTTTATTGGAATCTCACCGTCTAAACTGCCAAGTACCATTTGCCCTCCTGCGTGTATTTTAATAACGCGACCGCTCGTTTCCCGAATTCCTGCACTAAGTTGAAATCCGAAGAGTATATTTTTCCTCACATTGCTCATTTCCTGGAGATCCTTTTGCATGCCAAGAGCATCGCCATTGTTCCCCACAAGAATTATATTCAGACTCTGATTCTCAGCTAGAATAGGTAACACAGATGGAAAATCATTATATTTCATAACAACAAAAATAAGATCATAGAGATCATCGAATCGAAGCGTAGAGATGACCTTTACTGTATCCACAGTGTTTTTAATTTGAAAATAATGGCGAAGCACAAGTCCGTCTTTCGTCAATTGCTCTGCTCGCTTTCCTCTGGCAAGCATGGTGACATCATTTCCCCCACGCACTAGAACATGCGCAAGATAGCTGCCTAATACTCCCGCTCCAAAAACTAAAACTCTCATATTTAGCTCCTCTATCCCTTTTTAGACATTTGTTGAATTTTGATCAACTGTTCGATAAAATCAGATTATCACATCTCCGGTAGGGTTCAATCGTTAGTTTGACTGGTTTTGTTGATTTTTCAACAAAATACAATACATTGTTTAATAAAAAGGGAGTCTTATCATGGATAGAAGAATTAAAAAAAACCAAACAGCCATCATGAATGCATTAATTCAACTGATGGCTGAAAAAGATTTTGAAAAAATAACGATCAACGAAATCGCAGAGCGTGCTGATGTAAACCGCGGAACGATTTATTCCCATTATGCGGACAAATACGATCTGATGGATAAATGCCTGGAGGCTCAGCTCCAGCAACTAATCGAAAGCTGCTCCGCAGTGGAGGATGAAACCGAACCCAATCCCTCGAAGGCGTCATTGCTCCGCACGCTGGAACAATTGGAGGAGAATGCTCTTTTTTATAAGACTTTATTAAGAAACAAAGCTCTGCTCTCCTTTAGAAACCAATTACAAGAAATGATAAATGAGCAGATTAAGGTACAATTTTTAGAAAACAATTTTAATCTCGATGAGCTGAGTAAAGATATATCTGTGCAATTTTTAAGTTCGGCGACTGTCGGAGTGATTGAATGGTGGTTTACCCATAGTAATCCTTGCTCTGCAAAAGAAATCACTGAAAAGTTATGGTCCATGCTCGATCTAAATCTGCAGATGATCCGTTCTCAAGCTTGAATATGTTCTCCCATATCCATCTCATAAATGGAGCTGATAATTTTTTCAATGGGAATCTCCTTAATGGATATATCAAGGATCTCTACCTTTTCGCTAAGAATATGCAGAAACTCGCCCATTTTACATTGCTCGGTATCGATCAGCAGCTCCACTTCGTAATCCGATATTCTTTCCGATATCTGAGTGCCAGGCAGATCAATATTTCCAATAGTTGTGGCGGCTGAAAGCCTAACTACTTTTTGGGCACCCAGATGCAGTCGAAGTTCAGAGAACTTGTCGTCATATACTTTTTTCCCTTGATGAATTATAAGTACTCTTTGAACCAAACGCTCTACATCTTCCAAGTCATGTGTTGTCAGAATAAATGTGGTGCCTTCCTGATTCATTTGCTTAATGAATTCTCTGATTCTTTGTTTAGCTATTACATCCAGCCCGATCGTTGGCTCATCTAAAAAAACCACAGGTGGTGAATGAAGCATCGCCATAATAAACTCGCATTTCATTCGTTCTCCCAGGGAAAGGGTGCGCGTGGGCTTAGTAATAATATCGCCAATCTCAAACATGTTTACAAATTGGTCTAGTCTTGTACGAAAGTCGTTCGTAGGAATATCATAGATTTCCTTGTTCATATAAAAGCTATCCAAAGGGGGAATGTCCCATATTAACTGCGATTTCTGTCCGAACAATACCCCGATTTGTTTTACATATTGATTTTTCTGCTTATGAGGGTTGTACCCTAGAACATTTATTTCGCCCGAGGTAGGATAGAGAACGCCTGTCAGCATTTTAATAGTCGTAGATTTCCCTGCACCGTTTGGACCCAGAATGCCAATGATTTCTCCTTTTCCAACACTAAACGAAAGATCTTCTACAGAGGTAATTATCGATTTTTCACGGTGAAACAGACTTTTAAATACACTTTTTGCATCTTGTCCACGGTGATAGGTTTCATATTGCTTGGTTAAGTTCTTGACGGTAATAATGTCCAAGTGAAATTCTCCTTCTTAGATCTTAACTAATCTTTTATCCTCCGGCGCTTTTGTAACTGCGAAGCATATATGTATAGAGCCAAATTCCGAAGGCAGCAAATAATACACAAGGAATAATCGCTATAAAAAAATAGGGTTCCCATCGGCCAATCAGTGTAGATGCTGGAAAGTAGGCAATCATGGAGACCGGAAACAGAAAAGAACTCACAGCTACGACTGCCTTAGGAAAAATCGTCCCTGGATAACGTCCAAAAGACTTAATGCTCTCAAACATCTCCGGCAAGCGGGAATTCGCCACCCATTTGAAGGAAATCGCTGCCACAATAAGCGCCACACCGAACATAACAAGCAGCCCTGCACCAAACAACAACAGGAACAATAACCAAGAGCCTATGGTCATCCCATCGATTCCGCTAAGTGCGTATACGAACATGATTACTCCTCCACCTAAAAGCCCGATACTTTCGAACTCAAAAGATCTGGCCAACAGCAGAAAAAGGCTCGAGGTCGGTTTAATTAATACCACTTCCAAAGTCCCTTCTACAACATGAGACATCGTATTCCACATAATTCCGTTAAAAAAAATCCCGGCACAAGCCGTAGACAGAATAAAAACGGATTGAATTAACAGCGCCTCTTTAAAGGTCCATCCTGCAAATGAAGCATTCGAATTATAAATAAATACCGTTACTAGAGGAAACAGCACATTCCCTATGAGCATGATAAGACTATTAAAAATAAAGTTAACACGATAAGTGATAGCAGAAGCAATATTCGCCTTCATGCAGGTTTTATATATTTGATACATACGTTTCATGCGCCCACCCCCGTAAAATGCTTAAGCGACACCGCATACAGCACCCGGCAGACAACTCCGGCAATAATTACGGCTATGAGCTGCAGCAATAACACTTGAGGAATAGGTAAGCTTATATCAGCTAAAGTATAGCTACCTGTATAGACCATTGCTGGAAGAAAGGCCGTATATTGAAAGGGTAAGAAAAAGGATGCCATTTGTAAGGATTTTGGGAAAAATACTAATGGAATCAGCGATCCTGAAAATATCCCTTCGCAGAGATTAAAAAAATTACGAATACTAGAGGATTGCACCATCCAAAAGGCGACCATTCCAATACTATAATGAATGAAAAAATTCATCATAAACGCCATAGCTATTGAAAGAATCGCGTATAGTAAATTTGCGGGTAAGACATCAATATGAAAAATAAAGAAAAAGATCATAAAGCAAGGTAAAAATTCAAACAAAAGCCCAAGTACCCTATGCCCTGCCTTCTGAGATAAAGCAAAGAACATATGATTTAGCGGTCTTAACGAAAACGTAATGAATTTCCCGGTACGAATAAGCATTTGTAAATTCCAATCGGCAAAATCCATAGTCAGATAGTTGATCAACATCGTAGCACAAAAATAGGAAAGCATTTGGGAGAGTGACATCCCGTTGATGTAAGATTCCCCGCTATAAACAGCGCTCCATATATAATACTGCACTAAAAAGTACACTGGGCCTACAAAAATAGAAACCATCGAATGCGTCCTGTACGCACTCCATTCCTTATAAGTAACAAAAGCAACCGCCCTCATAATGCGAAAGCGGTGCTTTATCATCTCAAACATAAGTCACATCCTGCCTATCTATAGATATCACATAAAAAAAGTCTTTTTCTTATTCGAGTCCGGACCAGATCACATTGTTTGTACCGAAAATCCCTCTACCGTCCCATATATTTTTATGAAAAGGGATATACCAAACGGCAATCAGCTTTTCTACCGGATCAACGACCAAAGAACAAGACCCCCATCCTTCGTGAAAAAAAGTGCCTTCAGAATAAGATGTACTTTCATTATATCGAAGGTCTGGCCCAAGACCGTATGGTCTATCCGCTCCTCCATCTCCCCATGCGTAGTTTGGAATTTTTTCAGAATTGAACCGCTTGGTCATTCTCTGAACAGCCATCCGACTTAAGACATGACCCCCTTCGTATTCCCCATGGTTAAGCAGCATGATTCCGAACTTTTGTAGATCATTAACGGTTGAATACAGTCCCCCACCAGTTCCGGGAGTCTTGATTTCTTCCTCAGACCTTTGTTCTTCATCCGTAATTTCCCCGTTTTGCAGCTTCTGAAGATATTCCTTGGCTTCTTCCGAACGAATAGCGATCCTACCAGCTTTCTCAGGCGGTATATCAAAGAAAGTATCTGTCATGCCTAACGGTTTTACAATGTGGTCCATTATGTAATCTTCTGCAAAAACACCTGTTATTTTCTCAATAATTGCACCAAGAACCACGTATCCAAACGAGGAATACATCCATTGAGTCCCTACCGGAAAACGAATGCCATAGGAAAGTCCAGCTTTAATCCAGTTTTCTTTTCCAAGCTCTGATTCATAAATATACCACCATGCACTTTTATAGTAAGTATCACTTATAGTTCCATGATCAGGTGCGATGCCGGAGGTATGAGTCAGTAAATGAGCAATTGTAATCGGCTTAAAAGGGTCGGCATCAAACTCTGGAAGAATAGAACTAACTGGTTGTCCCATAAAAATTTTTCCATCATCTGCAAGCTGCCAGATCGCTGTTGCCGTAAACAGCTTGGTAATAGAAGCGATTCGAAAAATTGTATCCGTTTTCAATTCTTGGTCGCTATCTTCTTCGTAACTGAAGCGTCCCCCCGCTCCATTAGCAAATATTTTTCCATAACGACTAAGAGAATAAATATAGCCATCGGCTACTTTCTTATTACAGAGATCCTCATAAAAATGATTAAGTGCCTCTAATCGGTCCTCCCTGTAATTCACTTCGTTCAGCTTGCTAAGCTCTGTGGATGATAACATTATTCGCACTCCCCCTTATTATTCAATAAAATACATGATGCATAAATATCTTGCAATAAAACCCAAATAATTGAAAGGGTGATTTTGCATATAACTATTTTATACTGCTCCAATAATTCTGTAACAGCAATGCTGTAATCTCGTTAACGGTTTGTCGTTAGAGATTTAACTAGTGCCATTCCACTAACCAGACCAAATACTACCCCATCATGTATGCTTGCAAATTTGTAAATCTCTATGTTCGAAATGTTAAAATACATTACTAAAATCGGATACATAAGCAGAAGAAAACTTGGAAGAAACACAATAAACAACAGCGGCCAATTAACAATAAAAGCTTTAGGTAATCCTTCTAACAACGCCAGATAGATCCCATAGACAAACGGGACAATAGCCGTGATCCACACAGTATTTTCTAATTGATAGTTCTTTTGTGCCTCTTCAGTGTAATGGCTAATTAGCGAGTTGCCATAATGTAATAAGAGCGCCCCCACTATGATCCAGACAAGATAATATAAAAATTTTGAATGCCGCATCTTTATGAAATCACTCCATTTCTTTTATATGATTCATTAGAATGTCTCTATTTAACTTACCATATAATCCATACTTTGGATATTGCATTAAAGTAAACTGGCCCTAACTAAAAAGGCTACCTCCCGGCAGCCCTTAAATTGAATTCCAACCCCCTGGAGGATAAGTTTATCTGCGTGGCATGGTGACGCCAACTTTGTTATTATATTTTTCCGTAGCTTCCTTGATGACATCGTTGCCGCCCTTGGAAAGCCACTCTTCCACAACCTTCGGCCAGTCGCTGATAGGTTCCTTGCCATATACCATCTTTACCATGTGCGTCAGCAGTACCGGAGGAGCCGTGTCCGAGTTAGGTGCAATGTCTGGATTCTTCACCAAGGCATCTAGCCGCGGGTCGAACTGAATTCCGTCACGGCCTTCGTTAGCCAGAATAGTATCATATACATTGATCAAGCTTCTGCCTTCTTCTGTCATGTTAAGGACACCCTTATTATAAGTAGTATCCTGCACCATCCAGAGGAAAGACTGGCGGTAGCGCTCCTCATCTATAGCAGCGGAATCCGCAGGAGAAGTGTATACGATTTTGCCGTTCTCTTCCTTATAGGTTTCGTCCTTGATCCCAAAGGTAAAGAAGGTCTCAGCCTCTTCGCTCAACATCCAGTCAAAAAATTTCACGATATCCGCAGCATTTTTCGTACCTTCCTTGATAAAGTAGGTGCGCGTGGCGGAGCCGTACAAGTAGGAGCCTCCTTTTCCATCAGGTCCCACTGGCGAAGGAATAATCTCCAGCTTGGCGGATGGCGTCGTAGCCTTCAATTGTTGCTCCCACTGCAGAAGCTCGTTGGCATTCATCGTCCACATGCCCGCTTTGCCTGAGAGAATCGCATTTTTGTAGTTGGTCGGGTTAATGGTGGCAAATTCCTTGTTGATCAAACCCTCTGTATACATGGTGTTGTAGGTCTGTAACGCCTTCATCATATTTTCGCTATCCATAAACTTCGGCTGAACCTGGCCGTTTACTTCCTCGAACATAGTCAGATACGGAAAAACATCATAAGCGCCAAAGAAAGCATCCGCATATTTGAAGTCTTGACGACCCATGTACGGGTTCTCTATCCCCAGCTTTTTGAAGGCACGCAACACAGTCAAGTACTCATCGACCGTTTTTGGAACCTGCAAGCCGGTCTGATCCAGCAGGTCCTTGCGAATCCAAGTCGCCCGTCGGGAGGGATTGGACAGAAACTCCGGTATTGCATAAATTTTTCCCTGATAGGTGACGTTCTCCCAAGCTTCCTTCGGGATTACTTTCAAAAGGTTCTGGCCGTTTTGCTGCAGCAGATCATCCAAGGGCATGAACACACCAGCTTCAACGGAACCAGCCATTTCCTTGCCATTTACGCCGCCCGAGCCTTGAACGACATCCGGAATATCATTAGTGGCGAACATCTGCACCATTTTCTGTTCGAACTCTTTATGAGGAACCAACACAATATCCAAGTCTGTGTTTGTCATCTCCTCCAGCTTTTTCACCCATTTGTCCTTATTCAAGTCGGGTGATTTCTCAACATAGTTAAAAGCCAGCGTCCGCATCGAGATCGAGAATTCAGTTTTCTGCGGCGTATTTGACGAACCTCCGGCAGTCTCTTCTTTGTCCTTGTTCGAGCAACCTGCAATAACGGTAGCACCCATTACGGTAGCCAGACAGATGCCAATCCATTTTTTCATAATATAACCCTCTCCTTGTACAATGGGGTGTATACGTAAAATGAAGATATCTTAAGTCTAATAAGCTTTTGGGATCTCAACCCGGTGGGTAATTCCCTGATTCGTAAAGTAGACATGAACCCCATGGTCCTGATCGTCCATAAAGTACGATACGTAATCCCGGCTTCCTGCTTTTTGGGGAATCAGAAGAGTGACGATCCGATGGCTTACAGCCTCTTGGGTAGAGGCAGTCAAATGCCAATGCTCGGGCAGCCCTTCCCATTCTTTCGGATCTACATCTGTAAATTGATTGCTTTGGCTAAGTGTCATTTCTCCCGAGGAACTATAGACAAATCTGCCCTCCATCTGAGCTTTTTTACCATTTACTTTAAAAGATTGTTCCTTCAACTTCATGGGATACAGTGTATGAAACAGCCAATCCAATTTTCCCGGACGTTCCAGCTCGACACTGTCTGCGATAACAAAGTAAGCGCTATCAAAGAAAAATATTTCCCGCACATACCGCTTGATATAGGGTACATTCTCGCGGTAGGCTTCGGTGGCATCCATTTGCGTGTAGTTGATTCCGTGCGTACTATACGCCTTCAACACCTTGCCGTAGGCTGCCATGTTCTTCGACTTGTCCGTGCCAGCATATTGGCCTATGCCGTCAATAAGAATTGCGTTCTTGGAGCGGGTCTGCCTGCGCCACTGCATATGCATCGTACTGTTGAATGCAACGTAATAGCCGCTTTCAATAGCCAAAGGCTCGCCGAAGGCATGCAGCAGGAAGGCGTTTTGATCCCCATGGCTATGGCTCACAGAGCCGTAACGGCTGCTCTTGGTCAACAGCATGATATGTTCCTGCGGATCCTCCATCCGATGATGCATGGCGACCCATCCCACATCCTGAAACCACTTCAGAGGTTCTGCAGCCACCGGTGGCTCTGAAGAAATCTGCGGATAATCTGTGCGATAAACCATTTCATCGAACCGGAAATCCCACCAGCCGTAGTTATAGAAGATCATCTGGGTGTCAGGGTTCAGTTCCTTAGTTTGCTCAAAATACCATTGGTACTGGCCATTCCCGGTTAAACCGGCAAATTGGCGGATATTGAAGCCCGTTTTGAGATTGACCGGATCTCCCAGTGACGATTGATCGCCGAAGCTGGCCCTCACGGTATCCGGACTGAAGCAATAGAGCGGAAAGTCACCGGTTTTGCGAAAGAAAGGACGGTCATAGAAATTGATTGCCATGTATTTGCGAATTAGATTGAGCGCCTCCGTAACGAATGCCATCTGAGTGGTCCAATACATCGGACCTTCGGCCCACCCGCCATCTTTGCCACCCCATGGAGTATACATGGCGGAGAAGTATTCCAGCGTATAATCAAGCCATTCCTGCGCCTTCTCCTCCTCACCCAACATGGAAATACAACACGGTACGAGTACAGAGGATAAAGAGCGGATCGCATGGCTGTCATAAGGAACTTGATGGATGCGGGAACGTTCGATGACATGGAATGCGATCTGCCCGGTTCTTCGCAGTAGCGCCTGCCTTACCTTAAGGCGTTCTTCTTCCACCAGAGAGCCGTGAAGCCAATCATAGCCCCATGCCAACGCTCCGGCTATGCGAAAGGAGCATTCATCATTGTAATCCCGGCTGGTGGTACCATCCGTGTTCCAGCTTGCCGCATGAAGCAGCCACTCTTTAGCTTTGGCGATAAGCGCCTCGTCCTCCAACACAACTCCAGCTATAGCAAGATGCCGGACAGCATAGAAAACTTCCTGGCAGTCCATATACATCTGCCGCCATAGTGTGGCGACACGCTTATTATCTGGATACGGTGCAGGCTCGGGAATAAGCTCGCGCTTTGTCCAGGGTAAAACGGAATGCTTCAGGAAGTCATCCCAGCCAGTGGAAATGGGGTCTTGGCGGACAACTTCCCGGTAAGACGGAAGTTGCTCCGCTTGAAGCCATAGCCGCGGATGGTGGGCGGAAGCAGTTGAATATCGTTCTGTACGGGAAGGCAGTGGTGTTAGCGGCAGTTCATCCTCCACCACAAAAGCTCTTACTTTACTCCACTCGGAACGGATATCATTCTCCCCGATAAGACTGTATCGCCAATAATACGAGCCGGGCGCCAACGGCTTATCCGGGGTAAACAAATTATAGGGAATTCTACTGTAGGTCAACGTACCTTCCGGCTCAAATCCAGTGTTTGAGGAGATCTGCAGCTCATACATACTCTCTTCTAGACATGCAGGCATCCAAGTAAACCGCGGAGGATTCTCTCCAACATCTGTATGTTCATCTGGCCCATATGACAGGTCGAGTACGCCGCTGGTAGGTTGAAATAAAGGTTCTAACATCTCTACTCCTCCGTATTCCGGGACTTTTCCTGAATCAGTCCCGCTTTAGGGTCAAGGCAATAGACCACTACTTGCCCAGTTGTTGCTATTTGGATTCGGGGCGGTTCGCCCACCTGACTCACTAGCTTCAGTACAGCAGGTTCGTGACCGTCCCGATAAACCGTAATAAAATTAACCGACGGTCCTTTGTGCCGAAGCATAATACCTCGTAGCAATCTACTCGGGTCTTCGGCATTACCCGGTGTGCGGATTTCATACATAGTGGAGCCGGGCGCCAGTAGAGTACTCGTGGATACTTCATACTCCCGGCCGGTGCTCACTCCATCATAACGGATATTCCACTCCGTATTTAACGGACAATCCGTCTCATTTTTCATTGCGGACAGTACTTCAACTGAGCCATAACCTGCTTCCAGACCAAGGACTGCCGGAGAGTCCGTCTGGACACGGTGAAGGTCGAACGGTAACAGCAAATGTCCCGTCGGATGAAACCATAAGTCCACTTCCTGATCCCGCTCCGTCACCTGCTCAACATGAAACCAATCCAGCAGCCAACCGCCGGCCAATACAAGATGCCGGTCTAGAACAGCTCCTTCATAGGCGCCGTCTGAGCGAATCCATAAGTACGTAGCATTGCCTTCCTGACGGAATTGACAGCACCTTCCGGTATGTTGAGCTTGGGAGCGCCCTCCGATGGTAACCGTGTTATGGCTCGCGGTTTCGGAATACCATTCCTTCCGCAAAACAGATCCATAAGGAACCATGCCCAGCTCGGGAGCAACCTCCCCCCATCGGTGCATAATCGTGATATGAAGCTTATCAAAATGCCCATGTGATCCGCCATGCTCTCCGAAATCCGCCAGAACGGACAACGGATTGCCCGGGTGGCGGAGCACGGCGAATCCGGAATCCGGCAGTAGAACAGAGTCTCTCACCCTGTAACTGGTCTGAAGTTCCTTACTCTCACCTGCTCCATACAGCACTGCCTCCAGACCAGTCCTTAATTCCTGTCCATATAGATACCTATAAGCATTCGCCAGTATTGGCTGGAGACTCGGGTCTTTGTAAACCGCAATACCTATTTCGAATACTTCAGCAATTTCTCGGGCGAAAGGAACGCGCGCATAAGGACCATCATGCACGGCTGGAAGCTCCCCGTTATCGCCGCTAAGCTCTACCAGTAACTGAAACATGCCACGGATGGATTGTCCCTGATCTCCTTTGGCAGCATAGAGGTCAACCCCAAAGCGCCCGGACATCTCGGCTGCTATGAGATAAGCCCGCAATACAAAAATGTGGTAGTACGTGCTGCCTTCAAATTCAAAGCCATCTGGCTTCACGCCAATGGACAGATGATGATAGAATCCGCCTTCTCCCTCCAGCAAAGAAGCAAGCTTTTCTCTGGTGCCTTTGGCGGCATATACACAAGCCAGGCTAGCGTTCAGCCATGCGGTATAATTGTTCTCTGCATTCTTCTTCTCGTAAATGAGGATGTGGCGGTATTGCTCCATGCTCTCCTCCAGCATCGTGAAGAATGTTTGAAGCCTCAACTCTTCTTCCTCAGTGAACGTTACTCCATAGTCCACAAGAAGCAGATAGGCCCGAATAAGCGTGGTGGACCAGATAGCCTCTGTCAGCGCCTGATGAAAGGCACGGCCACTAAGCATCCAGGGTTGGGCATCGGGATGAACCGGATACAAGGGGAACTGCTCTGCATAACCGACAAGAATCTTCCGGGCTAAGCTGCTATAGAATTCTTCTCCGTCTGCGGCGAATACCGCGGCAGCTTGCAGGGCGTATCGCGTCATCGCCTGATGCCGGTATACCAGCCATGCTCCCCGGTAGGGTTCACCTTCCAGCTTGCAGCCCTTCGGGCAAGAAAAAACAAACGCATCTTGCTCCATAACATCGAAGATTAGCTCAGTATGATGCTGGGGACATACATATTGGTGCCACCAGCCACCAGGTTCTGACGGGAGCAGAATCTCTTCTCTCCGGAAGGGATCCAGCTCCATTTTCAATTTATCCACCTCAAGACCAACCCAGGAAAAAGTATCTGCTTTCTCCTTAAGGTTCATCATCGCATGAACAAGCCTCCGTTAATTTCAATAATTTCGCCTGTCAGATAATCCGACAGCTCTGAAGCGAGGAAGAGTGCCACATTGCTCACATCCTGTGGAGCACCTTCCCGGCCCAGCGGAATCTTTGCAATCGTTGCCTGTCTTGCCGCATCCGCAGTAAAGGTAGCATGGAAAGCGGTCTGACCGATAAATCCGGGAGAGATAGCGTTTACATTAATTCCATGAGGACTCAGCTCTTTGGCAAGTCCCTTGGTATAAGACCATACCGCAGCTTTACCCGCTGCATAAATGGAAGCCCCCGGTCCGCCGCCGTCATGGGCCGCAAGGGAAGATACATTGATGATTTTACCGCTTTTCTTGGCAATCATTCCTGCTGCTACGGCTTTGCAGGCAAACACGCATGATTTAAAATTGACGTCCATCACCTTGTTGTAATGCTCTTCGTTCATTTCAGTATTTGGAACCCTATTGATCATACCGCCTGCATTGTTGACGAGAATATCGATGGTTCCGCCGAAATGCTCCTCTATTTCCTTTACCATATTGTCCAATTGGGCAGGACTTGTTGCGTCTGCCTGAAAAGCATAAGCTTCTCCTCCGGCCTGACGGATCGCGTCAACCGTCTCCTCCGCAGAACCAAACAAATAGTTTACCGCCACTTTGGCGCCGGAAGCAGCCAAAGTCTCCAAGATTTGTCGGCCTATCCCTGCATTGGACCCTGTAACAAGCGCAATTTTACCAGTCAAATCAATTTTCATTGCATATTTCCTCCTAGTAGTAGTTTTTTCTGAAAACATCTATCTTCTCACTCCGCAGGCATAGATAAGATCAGCCGGGTTCCCTCATTCTCCACGCTTTCGACACTTAACCCGTATTGTTCACCGAACACCATTTGAATTCTCCGGTGCACGTTCATGAGCCCGATTCCACCTCTATGATAGAGGGAATCTCCTTCCGTATCCGCCAGCTGATTCAGATTCAGCTTCTCACGAAGCTTATCAAGCCGTTCGCGGGACATCCCTGCGCCGTTATCCTCTACAAGAACTAGAAAACGGTCTCCCTCTATTCTGGCGTCGATTCGAATATAGTGCTTGTCTTCAATTCCCTCGGGAAACGCATGCTGAAAAATATTTTCGATCAAGGGCTGAAGTGTCAGCCTGACCATCTTAGCCAGTAGCAGCGTCGGCGGAATCACTACGTCAATTTCGAACTCTCTGCCGATCCGGTGCTTGAGAATCGTCATGTAGCTCAGTACATGATTAAGCTCATTGGCAATCGTAATTTCCTCCAGATTAGTTTGGATGGAGTAGCGAAGCATGAATGCCATGGCCTCCACTATTTCTGTGATTTCATCCGAATCCTGAACGACCGCGTAACATTTGATAGTCTCTAATGTGTTATATAGATAGTGCGGATTAATCTGCAGCTGGAGTGCCTGGAATTCAGCTTGATGACGCTCCAGAGCCTCCTTCTGGGTGGTAAGCTCCGCTTCGTATACCCGCTCAATCATTTCGGACAGCCGGGTCACCATGAGGTTGTAGCTGCGCATCAATCCCCCCAGCTCATCCTGACGGCCGTTCATCTCAAGCCTGCGCCACTTGCCTTTTTCCGTCTCCCTCATGCCCTCCTTAAGAATCAGGATGGGCTTCGTGATGGATCGTCCGAACCAGGTTGCAAGGAGCAGTGTGCCTACAAGCGTGAGAACTCCCACCACCAGCGTGGTCGTACGAATGGTAGAAATAGGCTTGCGCAGCTCACCAACGGGTATGGATACTACAAGCTGCCATTTGGAATATTCGGATTTTCTCGACACGAACAAATACTCTTTCCCGTCTACTTTTTCCACCACAGAGTCATTTGGGTGTTGAAATACGTTCTGAATGTGCTCAGCAGATAACCCAGGGTGGTTATTATTCCCTTCCGCCCGATAGAGGAGTTTGCCGAATTCGTCCATGATAAAGTAGGACCCGCCCTGTCCCAGATCAAGAGGTTCCCATATGCGGGCCAGATCCTCTGCCTTAAATTCAATGGCCACTATACCTTTAGGACGATAGGAAGAGACCCCTCTGATTCGTCGGACCATCGTAATAATGTTCTTATCCCCTTCATTCATCACATTCGTGTTGAGAATGGTGATGCGGCCGCTCTCCGGCGTATGTTCGCTTAAGAAACGGTAGCGTTCCTGAGGATGAAACTGCAGGCTATGCGCCTGATAGGAGTTATCATCGCTAATGGCCTTGCCGTGTTCACCGATGATGTACATCAGATTAATCTGAGGATACAGAATAAACAAAGAACGAAACAAATACTTCTGAATGTCATTCGTATATTGATAGTAGGAGAAGCTATCCTCCGGGTCCATATCCAGGAACTCCTTGACTTGATTGTAGGACAGGATGGAATCGCTAGCCTTTTCATAATTTTGCAAATACAGATCCGTTTGATAAGACGCACTTCTGATAACTTGGGCAATGGACTTCTCTGAAGACTTATCCAGCTCAGCCGAAGCCTGAAAATAGGAGATAAATCCAACCATGGACAAGGATAGAAGAATGACGGTGAGAAAGGAGGCGAACAGCTTGTTCGACAGACTCTTTCTCATCAATCGATCCCCAGCTGGTTGCGATACTCGGAAGGAGCCAGCCCGGTGAACTTTTTGAACGTTTTCGTAAAATGAGGATGGTCTGCATACCCGACCTCATAGGAAATATCGGTGATCCGATAGCTTGCATCGGCAAGCAATCTTTTGGCCTTCTCCATCCTGCGTTTTATGCGGTAATGTACAAAGGTCTCTCCCGTTGAGTGCTTAAACATCTGGCTGAAATAAGAGGCATTTAGTCCAAGCACTTCCGCCACTTCTTCCAGCGATACTTCCTGAGCGAGATGCTTTTCTATAAATGCTTTAGCTTCCTCTATCGGATCCTTCGCTTTACCCTTGCGCTTTCTACGAAGCTCTTCCAATATAGCTGCTGACGCTTCTGCGAAACAGTGGAATAACTGCTCAGATCCAGCTGCTGCGGACAAGTCTAATACGCTTTTACCGGGTGTAACTGAATTGACAAGCAGCTTCTTCACGAGCAAAGCGTAGCCCTCTTCCAGAAGCTCTTTTTGCTGACTTCGGCTCATCTTGCGCTGGAGGAAGTCAGTTTCCCATTCCTTCAGTACAAGGTACAGCCTCTCTTTATCCAAGGTCCAGATGGCATCATCCATACGCACGATCCATTCATCGAGCTTAGCGACAGAGACAAAACTCTCTAACTTCTCTCTATGCGCTTCCAGTTTGGCGATCACATTTTGAAGGTTCCCTTTGCTCACGGGTTTCAGGAGATATTCTTTCACTCCATAGGACACGCATTGGCGGGCGTATTCAAAATCCCCATAACCCGAGATGACAACAGTCTGAATATCCGTCTCCATCTCCGACAGCCGCCGGCACAGCTCCAGTCCGTCTACCTTGGGCATACGGATATCTGTAAAAAGAAAATCCGGCTGCTCCTCCATAATGAGCTGAATTGCCTCTTCGCCATTCTGGGCCAGCTTAATGTTATACGGATGCTCGCCGCATTGCTGGATCATGATAGAAAGTCCCTTTCGAATCATGGGCTCGTCGTCTACGATTAATACACATCTCATCCATGGATACCACCTTCCGATTCGTCTCGCTTAACGCGTTCCTATTCTACCACACTATGATAGATCAGGATTTGACGGATCCGACCATCATTCCTTTAACGAAATGGCGTTGAAGAAACGGGTAAATCATGATAATCGGAATAGTAGCGACAATGATAACAGCCATTTTAATGCCCTCAGGTGAGGTGTGGGCCAAAGAGCTATACACTGAGGAAGCCGGATCAATGCTGATATCGTCCGTCTCGAAGAGCTTCTTCAACATCACCTGCAGAGGCCATAAAGACGGCTTGTTGATATAATACAGAGCGCTCATGTACGTATTCCAGTGCCCGACGGCGTAGAAAATCCCCAATGAGGCCATTACCGGTTTGGACAACGGCAGTACCATGTTGACAATGATCCGCAGCTCGCCACACCCATCGATTCTAGAGGAATCTATCAGCTCCTGAGGCAGCTGCATGAAGAAGCTTCTCATCACGAAAAAGTTAAAAGCGCTGATGGCTCCCGGAATCATAAGTGCCCATAAGGAGTTCATAAGCCCCAAATTTTTTATCAGGATAAAATTTGGAATAAGAGGGGCGCTGAATACCATAGTGAACAATACCATCATGACGATGTATTTACGTCCTAGGAATTCCGGCCGCGACACCGGATAAGCGAGAGACGCTGTCGCAATCAGATTAATTGCGGTGCCCAGTACCGTAATATAGACGGAGACACCGAACGCCCGCCAAATGGAATGATCGCTGAAAACGTACTGATAATTGATCGCGGTAAATTCCTTTGGCAGCAAACCTACCCTGCCATTAATAATTGCTTCAGAGCTGCTAAAGGACTGGGCAATCACATTCAGAAACGGCAGAAACATAGCCAAAGCGAGAGCGGTCAGAAACAAAAGATTGAACACATTAAATAGATTCTGGCCGCGAGTATAGCGTACTCTCATCATCCCTACCTCCATAAAGAGCGATTAATACAGCGATTCACCGGTTGTTTTTTTGCTCAAAATGTTGCCGATGAGCACCAGAATGAGTCCAACTACCGACTTGAATAGCCCCACTGCTGTTGTATAGCTGTATTGCTGAGACAGCAGCCCCGCCTTATAGATATAAGTGTCCAGAATCTCCCCGTTCCCGGTATTAAGCGCGTTCAGGAATACCCATACCCGCTCGAAGCCAAGATCAAGAAATCTCCCGATATGGAGAAGGAACAAAATCATAATCGTCGGTATCAGAGACGGCAGTGTAATGGCTAAGGTTTGTTTCCAGCGCCCGGCTCCGTCTACTTCAGCAGCCTCATAAAGATCTGGGTTTATTCCTGCCAACGCGGCCAGATAAATGATCGTACCGTACCCGGAATCCCTCCAGATACCGGAACTGATCAAAATCGTGCGAATGTATGAATTTTCACCAAGAAAATAAATTGGTTCAAAGCCGAAGGCTTGTAAAACCTGATTCACAATCCCTGTTCCTGGGGAGAGGATACCCAAGGCGATACCGCTGACAATTACCCAAGACAGGAAATGGGGCATATAAACCACCGTTTGCAAAAACCGTTTGTAAAACACAAGCCGAATTTCATTCAGCAGAAGTGCAAGCAATATTGGAGCCGGAAAGGCGAATATAAGATCATACAAGCCTAGAAGAATTGTATTGCTCAAGATTCTTCCGAAATCCTGGTATTGAAACATCGTCCTAAAGTGCTCAAGTCCCACCCATTCACTGCCTGTAAAGCCTTTAAAAATGTTGTAGTTTTGAAATGCAATAACTGAACCAGCCAACGGCAAGTACTTGAAAATGATGAAATACAAGATCCCGGGAATCGCTATCACATAGAGTGCTCTGAATTTCCACATGTTTAAAAGCAAGGATCTTTTCGTGTCGGCTTTGTAGTTAATAAGGTCAACCCCAGTTAACTTAGCTTTCATAACCGTTTCCTATAGATCCTGTTTTCAGCAGGTTCGCCGGAGCATTCTCATCCAGGGGAATTTCTTGAAATTCGACGGTAATAAATCGTTCATCCCGTTCAATAATTCGGGATAACTCCCGCGTGAATACGGTGACTATCTCCTCCTTTTGCTCACTCGTTCGGCCTTCGTACATCCTAATCTCAATATGTGGCATCGGCCTTCCTCCATTTCCTTGAATAGTGAATGAATCTAACCTCATTCTACCTACAATAAAGCGCTTGCAATATGGAGTTTCTATGAGTGAGCTTGTGTTTTCTTTAGGGTATATTCGGTAACGGCCAACCCTCTACTCCCACATGATCATTTTTGAAATAATTGCGACTTATACTGTCAATAAGATTCCCCTGCAGGATGATCCCTTTTCCAGCAAGAAGTCGAATGCCGTTCGTATTGCCAATCAGCGAATTTCCGATCAATTGAACGTCCTGCGGGTCGCCCGCTCCGATATCATTTGCTTTGCTGTCGCCGGGATCATGCTCAAGGGATACAGCCCAATAATTCGACGCAGTATTGTTGCGAATGATATTCTCCTTAATGATTGTACCTGGCCCGTTCAAAATCTGAATGCCTTTGGCGTCCTCTATATGAGTTGTATTTTCAATCACATTTCGCTCGATGACTGTATCCGGAGTGCCCATAGTTACATTGATTCCTTCTCTTGTATTACGAATCGTATTGTCATGGATATAGTTGCGCGGTCCTGACTTACTGTGATTGCTGGGTGCTGTACCCCCGGTGTTTCCCAGCCCGATCGCCGCGCCGTAGGGAATGTCACTAATCACATTGCCGTATATCTCGTTCAAATATTCGAGTTCTCCATGCAGATCGATGGCATCCAGCTTTGTATTCATAAACTGATTGTTTCGCAGAACATTGTTATGGGCAACAAATTGGATCAGCGCCCCATGCCGCAAATAAGGGCCTTCGAAATGGGAGTCCTCCACAACATTCCAAACCGTGTCGTTCTCATACCCGTTGCGGTCCTGTTTGGCCATGCCCTGAATCGACACACCATAGCCAGCACCGCCCGGACCTACATCTGTCGCATTTCGGAACGTGCTGCGGCGTACGACAATATCACGGCTGTTGTCGATACGCACACCCATACGTGAATACTTCTCTACAGTAACCCCATCAACCGTGATGTTGTATGACGGAACCTCACCAAAATTTGCAATGGTAATCATGCTGTCGGGACCACCTGCGTCCGGGTTGTTCACTTTATGATCCGTCGTGTAGACACCGTTCCAGGTAGAAGTCAATGTGAGGTTGGATATGGACAGATCATGCTGTCCGGATACTTTCATCAAGGTGCTGTTTTTTACCTTATTGAGAGATGTCTTGAGGATGGTTGTTGATTGATCCTCACCGCGAAGGTTTACACCTGACTTGAGCTTCAAATTGACAAGGGTATCCAATGTTGAGTTCAAATTATAAACCCCAGACGGCAAATAGACCTCATCGCCGGGCTCAGCACTGTTTATGGCAGCTTGAATAGCAATACCGTCATCTGTGTCGTTATCGGCGAGATCAGCATTATAGTCCAGCACATTCAAGAGGCGCCCAGTGGTAGTAGGTGAGGAATGAACCGGATGCACCGTACCATCAGGTTCAGTTAATCCGGGAGCTGTGAATGGGATCGGTTCCCGGGGTGGATTAGGCGTGTAATTCGGAATGCTGGCTACAGGTGTATCTCCATTTGCGAACGGCGCATAGATGTTTACCTCCGATAAACTTGTAAACGCGCTGCCATCAGAATTTCCAAGACCTACGATGCGCACATATCTTGCTTCTGTGTCAGGAAGATCGAAAGGTTGCATCTCTATCGTCCTGAACATACTTGCACCAGTCCATATCGTAGTCCAAGCCAAACCGTCATTTGAAGTTTCGATACTCAATTGAGCCGTGCGCGTATCACCTTTATAAACGGCAATACCTAAATAACTGATCTGCTTCTCTTCGCCTAAATCGTATTGGATCCACGGGCTTTTACCTGCAGCGGACCAACGGGTGAACAAGTTATTATCGATGGTATTCGTTGCGATATTGCCATCGCTGTCGCTAGCTGTCACGTTTGCAATCGCATAAGGAATGATGGGTTCTGTAAGCGTTGACCGGGTAAAAGCAAGCGGTACGGATGTATTGCCCGACTGATCCACCGCTTCAACCTTAAAGCTGTACGCCGTGCTAGGGCTAAGCCCAACGACTGTATACGTTGCATCGTTAACATTGGATAACAGGGTGTTATCCCGGTATACGCGATAGGAGGCGATACCTTGATTATCGCTGGCGGCCGGCCATGAAAGTTGAATGAACTCTGTACCTATATTGACAGCCTTCAGAGAACTTCCATCCGGCCAGGAAGGTTTCTCAAGGTCACTTGAAGGTTCAACCGCTTCTTGAACAACAAGCTGTGGACGGGGGTTGCTGTTGCCATTAGCTTCTTTCGAATAGACATTGAGGGAAATTCCAGTGCTTGCCGTATCACCAAGCAGAAAAGCGATATTACCGCCCGATGCGGACAATCTGTCTCTGACAAACTCGGACACATCGATGCTGTAAACCTGTGGAGCTCCTGATTTGTCTGCCGTTACGGTAAATTTCCCACTTAACGAAGCAATGGTCAGATCCGTGACAGGCGCATTGCTCCAAGTCAGCTCCGATTCAGTCCAATTTGTATCCTTTAGGCCGAATAACGAAAGTTCGAGGTCCGCATTGGATGAACCCTTTTTGGCAGCAACATTAAAAATATACCTGTTTGCAGGATTGCTATATGAAGAGACATCAAATTTAAAATACACATATTTCTTGTTCTCGGCGCCAGAAGAAATACTGAACAATCCATTGCTGCTGCCCGTCGCGCTATTGAAGTTTACAGTGGGCTTGCTGCTGTCGATGACTGCATCGTCGCTCGGTGTCAGACTGGCTAGATCGCGGTATACAACCTCATCATCAGATGTTGTTGCCGTTCGATTCTTTACATATTGATCCATAAAAGCCCAAGCCTCGGCGCTTGCTTGCTCAGCCGCTTCGCCTATAAAACCGTGACCTTGTTTAGGTACAATTTTGACATCGACCACTTTCACGCCTGCATCCTTCAATTGACTGGAGAACGTAATACTGTCCGTGTATGGGATCGTTGCATCCACATCCCCATGGCGGATGAAAAAAGGCGGATCGTCCGGTGATGCATAAGTGCCAGGCATGGCCAACCTTGCCTGGTCTGGCACAGAGAACGCGTCGTTCCCGCCTAAAAGCGCTTTCACGGATTTATAGCTATTAGCGAAATTTGTTGTAAAATCCGCTGGACCGTACAGATCGACAACGGCTTGCACTTGATCAGAATATTGCTGCCAACCGCCATTCCCCTCCAAATCCGGAACGTTTACGGTATGTCCAGTATCCAATGTGATTGTCTCGCCTGACTTGATGTCCCCAGTGGTACCGAGCAGTGAGGCCAGATGCCCCCCTGACGACGAACCCCATACACCGATCCGACTCGGGTCCAAATGGTATTCTGCCGAATGCGCGCGCAAGTAACGGATAGCAAGCTTCACATCCTGAATTTGCGCCGGGAATGGCGCTTCCGGGGTTAGGCGGTAATCCAGCGATACTCCGATATATCCTCGCTTGGTTACATAGTTGCAGATACTGGCAAGGGCTTGCTTCCGGTCCCCATGGTTCCAACCTCCGCCATGAATGTATACCATCACTGGCATCGGTGCATGAGGCGGGATCTTAGGTACGGCAATCGAAGTATAAATCGGCCGCGTTCCAGCGTTCCCAATCAGCACATCTTCATACAGCTTAACGCCTTCAGGAACCACAAACGGCTTAGGTTCAACCGGTGTAGGGATTGGCACCGGTGTCTCTGCGGGTGGTATTCCAGGAATCGCTTGAGCTTTGAGGGCGACACTATCGATGTACATATTCGCGCTCATCAATTCCCCCACACGGACCCGGATCTTGACGTTCGGGTTGTTGTCAGCTCCGCTGCCCAAGTTTTGGACTTTGAGTTGGTTCGGCTCACTGTTCTTTTGTTCCAGCGTCCCTGGGGGCAGCTTAAATTCCTCCAACGTTGTCCAATTTATCCCTCCGTCACCTGACCATTCTACGATGACGCTTCCTCCGATGTAGGAGGATGCCCGTGTATAATAACTCAATTGAAGATTGCGGTACCCCGTCGAATTCACTGGCAGCGCCAATGCATCCTTGCCATCGATTTTCACCAGATTCGGTACGGACGGGGCCGTGGACGAAACCGAAGTTTTCGCCATGCTGTTTCCTTCACCTTCCTGCAGCCAAGGCCCCGGAATGGTAACGCCACCGGTCGATCCAAAATTGTCAGGGTCATCGAAGTTTTCCTCGTAGAGCGTAACATAGTCATCGTTTATTCCGTCTGCATAAACTTTGGTAAGCGCTTGCATTTCTAAAGGCGAATATAACAAAGCCAACGCCAACAGTACTCTAATGCCCACTCGAAAAGCTTTCCTATATAGTCCGTTTCTCAAATGAATTCCTCCCTGACATGGTATAGGTAATCACAAGCATTATGGAGTTCAAACCTCTTTTGAGATGCAGCTTATTAATGTCGGGACAAAATTACACCGTCGTTATTGTTATAACGTTCTGTTGCTTCCTTGACGACGTCACTTCCCCCTTTCTGCAGCCATTCCTCCACCACCTTCGGATAGTCTGAGATCGGCTTTTTGCCGTATACCATATTGATCACATGCGTCAATATAACAGGCGGCAATTTATCTCCACCTGGAGTGATGTCCGGGTTTTTCTGATAGCCTTTTACTTGCGGTTCAAATTGAATCCCGTCGCGTCCCTCATTCGCAAGTACTGTGTCGTAGAGCTTCATCAAATCTTTTCCTTCGGGTGTGAGACTAAGCGCGCCTTTATTGTAGGTAGTATCCTGTACGAACCACAGCAGGATTTGACGGAACGTTTCCTCATCAGCTTCATCGGCTGTTTTCGGTCTGTTATAGTTAATATTTCCGTTCTCTACAGTGTAGTTTTCCCCTTCAATTCCGAAGGTAAAAAACTTTTCCGCTTCGTCACTAACCATCCAGTTGAAAAACTTGACGATCCCGGCAGGATCTTTCGCATCCTTGTTAATTAAATACGCTCGCGGCACCGTACCGACAAGACGAAGTCCCCCCTTACCGTCAGGTCCTGTGGGCGAGGCGATCAGCTTCATTTTACCAGTAGGCACCTGTTCTCTTAGCTGCTGATCCCATTGGATCAACAGGTTGGCATTCATGTTCCAGATACCCGCCTTGCCTGCAAGAATATCGTTCTTGAATTTCGTGGGATTAATTGTGACGAACTCTTTGTTTATCAGTCCTTCGTCGAACATTGTCTTGTACGTTTGGATCGTCTTTTGCATATTTTCGATATTCATAAATTTCGGGACAATTTGATCCCCTTGTTTCATAAAGAAATTGGCAAAGGTATCGTAAGATCCGAAGAACATATCCGAATATACAAAGTCCTCCCGGCCCATATAAGGATTCTCCACACCCATCTTCTTAAAAGCACGCATGACATTCAGGAAGTCATCGACTGTTTTAGGCTCTGGCAGCCCTGTTTGTTCCAAAAGATCCGCACGAATCCAAGTTGCCCGGCGTGACGGATTGGACAGCCATTCCGGAATCGCGTAGATATTACCTTTTGCATCGGTCTCCTTGTCCCATGCCTCCTTCGGAACTTTCTTGAGAAGATCTTGCCCATACTGCTCAAGCAATTCATTTAGGGGCATGAATACTCCGGCCTCCACGGAACCTGCCAACTGAGGGTTCGTCAGCCCAGAGCTTGCTTGCACGACATCCGGAATGTCGTTGATCGCGAACATTTGGATCATTTGGGAATCAAAATTTTTCTGCTGCATCAAACGGATGTTAAGATCTGTACTTGTAAGTTCCTCCAGCTTTTTGACCCATTTGTCATCATTGATATTCGGATGATTGTCTGCATACGAAATGTTTCCGCTCCGGAACGATATGGAGAAAGCAGTGGTTTTTTCTGGACTCTCCCCAGCTTGCTCTTCTCCCCCCTTATTAGAAGAGGAACATCCATTCATAGAGGCGGCTAATAATGAAACTCCCACCATGGTAAGCATCCAACGCTTCATTTCCATCAACTCCCTATTACAAAATTTGGGACACGGCACTAGAATGACTAGAAGTTCGGAGGGGCTCGATCATGGGCCGCAACAGTTTTGCTAAATGCTCGCTCATTAGCGTGTGTCCATAATCGGAAGGATGAATCAGATCGGAGGTCAGCGAGGTAAGATCGCGCATGACTGATGCGCCATCCAGCAGATGTAGTTGTGGATGTTTATTGCTCTCACAGTAACGAAGCAGCACTTCGTTAAAAATCCCCTCTTGGACATGAAGAAGATGGCCTGCATCAAGAAAATACGTTGCACGATTCGGATAAATCGTAGTAACAAACACAGGTTTGTCAGGATGATTTTCGATAACCCGGTCCAGCATGTAAGACACTCTACGCTTGAATTCCTCGGGAGACACTACAGCACGCATATTGACACCAAGTTCCAGAAACAGAAAATCCCAATCCTCACGTTCAGCCAGATGATCGGCAACTACGTCCTCGCAATAACAAGATCCGCTAAGCGCAAGATTTAGCACATCCACACCAAGTCTGCGCGCTGTCTGCTGTAAGTAACCATTGAAATGATGCGTGGATCCCGCGCTCTGGCTGATGGAAGATCCATAGGCGAGCATCGTAAGCTTCGGTACCTCATCCGGTCTAGGCGCACGTGCTTCACAACCAAAAGCATCCACATCGTAGAAAACAGCTCCGAAACGATCAAAATGCAAACGCCATACGTTAGAGGAAAATCCAGACTGATTCAGCCGCTTACTTGATACCTCTGTAAAACGTTCCGGCTCCTCCAAGTGCAGAGTGGTTACCGTACCCGCCTGCAAAAAATGCTGAGAATGAAAAAAATCCCCTCTGCATACCACAACTCGGCCGTTACTATCATTCGATCCGACAGTGACCCTAACATGCTTGGATTCGGTGACAAACCGCAATTCGCAGCCGTTCGATTGTATAGCTTTGGTTCTTCCTTTCTCTGACAAGCCATTGCGCACATGCTGTGGAAAACGCTGGAGATGCAATCCAGATTGATAGGGTTTATGAACCAGCTCCGAAACATTGTGAAAATAAACGCCTTCCTTTTCCATCTTTGCAGCTACACCACCTTAATAATAATGAGTTCGTGTTAACTCATATCTGACTTCTATTGCATCATATAATAATAATAAAAGTATAGTCAACATGTTTTTATGAGTCATATATGAGTCAATTATTGTGCGACAAACAAATACTTCAGCATAACAAAAAGCACAGGTTCAGAATTGAACCTGTGCCGGAATTTTCGAAAAAACTTTCAGCCCTCAAGAGTGCTGAGTCTCCTGATTTACCGTATTCAATATCTCCTCAAGCCTGCGGCATAACTCGTCGTTGTCCAGTAGGCCTGATACAAACATCATGATATCGCGTTGAATCTCTTTCAACTGGAGGTTGCTTAAACCCAGCTCTGTAACCAGACGATAGGTAGGGAAGATCTCACGGTAAAGCTGAAAACGGGCCGGACGATAACCCACTTCCTCACCTTCCCAATCCATCACCAAACGGTTGGCTGCAATATTCAGTGTCTTGCGCCTAATGATCAGTTGCGCCTCGTGTGAGGTGAGAAAATCAACGAGTAGCATGGATGCATCCTTGTTCTGTGATTTGCTGTTAACCGCCAGTCCATTTATAATCAGCAGCGTATCAGCATTTTGCAGCCGAGGCAATGGAGCAATATCGAATGCCAAATCGGATTGACGCAATTGATTCAAGAAATAATAGGTCGTCATTATCATGGACACTTTGCCTTGCAAGAACAAGGCTTCCGCATCCGCATCGCTCTCGGACAATACGGCTGGAAATACATCCTTCATGCCTATCAGCTTTCGGATGGTTCCTAAACTGTCGAGTAGCTTTGAGCCACTGAACCGGTATTTGCCTTCGTCATCCTGTTCTGCCGCAAACGTTGTGCCGCTTTGAAGCAGGAACAACGGCCACCGGTTACGAGAAGGCAAATAAAAATAAAAACCGTACCAGTCATGACCTTCTGCTACCTTTCGACCATTAGCGAACAAATCGTCCCAGGTCCAGCTACTGTCGGGTGGTGATACGCCGGCTTCCTTAAAGTGCTGTTTATTATAACAAAGCACAACTGGAGAATAAATGAAGGGGCGAACGCGATTACGGTCACCGTACCGGAACGGGTCGGAAAGAAAACGATACGTGTCCGGCTGTTCCTCCATCGGCTCCAGCAGCTCTGTACAGCCTTGCTCCAAAAAATCCTGGTAATTGTTATTATTCAACAGTACGACATCCATGATTTCCGATTGCAAATATTCTTTCAAAGATGTTGAGTAGTTTCCTGAAGACAACTCGAGCGGCTGAACGTCGATATGCGGATAGCGTTTGCCGAACTCATTCAGTAACTCTTGCATCTCTACAAGCTTGGGGATGGTGTTCACATATCCGAACTTGATCGTCGTTCTGCCTTCCTCTACCGGAGGGATGACCCGATTGCCAACACGCGGAATTTTCTCAATTAAGCCTTCATCCACCAGCACCTTGAGCCCGTTGCGCACAGAAGCGTTACTAAGTCCGAAACGCACCTCTAAGTCGCTTTCTGAAGGAAGATAACTGCCGATCGCTATACTTCCCGAACGAATTTCATGTCGCAAGGTTTGAATCATTTCCTCTAGCCTAATCCTGAAAAATTTTCTGCTATTCCTTTTCTGCATTGGGTTTCCTCGCCATCTTCCGATTAATCGAGCCCATAGGGACAAGTTTATATAGTATTCATCATACTGAAATCCTTTGGGAACGACAAGTATTCGGAGTCTGGCCCCATATAGCGTATGTTCTGCACCAACGGTGTCATACAGGACAGTCAATACACCGTAATCCTCTTAATACCCCATATAACTCTCCAAACCGGCTGGATCTATAATGATCATTTGCTTGTTTCCGATTAGCTCAATAAGACCTGAATCTTCGAACCTTGAGAATTTTCTGCTAATAGTTTCGCGGGTGACCCCAACATAACTGGCCAGCTCTTCACGAGACAACGGAAGGTCAATATGAATATGAGCGCCACGCTGCTTACCATATTTGTCGCTGAGTTCCATGATCATATAAGCAATTCGTATTTCGGGATCTTTGGTCGCCAGGCTTTGCGCCAGATTTTCCGTATGGGCTAGTCTTTTGGTCACACTCTTCAGTAGCCTGAGCGAAATATCCGGATTATCCCTCATCAGCTGCTCCATATCCGTTCGGGTCAGCATGCAAATGTTAGTGTCTTTCAGAGCATAAGCACTGAAGTTACTCAGCTCATCGCTGTTAAAAATGCTCAGTTCCCCGAAAAAGTCTCCATTCGTCAAGATGTGCAAAATTTGTTCCTTGCCCTCAGGAGTTGTTTTAGATAATTTAACATGCCCTCGCTGAATAATGTACAACGTATCTGACGGCGCCCCTTCCAGAATTAAAGGTTGACCTTTAGTAAACTTACGATGCTTGATCATAGCACTGATCCGGGAGAGATCGTCATCGCTTAACGCAGCAAAAATAGGCACCTTGCGGGTACAAGGTTCAGCAGCGTATTGGCAAGAATACTCCTTCATAACTGTCCCCCCTGTTGTTCATTTTTTTTGTACAACTTTTACTTTCCTTTAGGATACAAAAGTTTTTTTGTCTTCAACCGCTGCAAAATGACTGGTATCTTCACCGCATACCGGACAGACCCAATCTTCAGGCAAGTCTTCAAATGCGGTGCCTGCAACAACATCCTCATCGGGATCGCCTAATGCCGGATCATAGATATAACCACAGGGTAGACAAATGTATTTTTTCATCTTTATCATCTCCTAAAAAGTTAATAGTTTAGTTCAACCTGGTTTGTACTTCAGCCATAATCTCCTCGATGCTGCTCCCGTTAACAACGATCCCCTCAAGGGGGATGCCTTGCTCTACAGCGGTTTTATACCCCAGTGAAGCAGCTGCTCCTTGCCAGGATATCGCACCAATCATTGTGTTATCTTTCACATAGATTCGCGTATACGCCCCATTTTCTTCTCCGCTTACCACCGTATCGCAATACCGTTCATCCACGTTGCCTATCGAAAATAAAGAGATGCCAAAGGCGTTAAATAAGGTAACCGGAACAGCTCTACGATACGCAGTCAGATTGGCAACCATATTACTGCCGGCAATCCGGCCCTGCTCAATCGCTCCGCCCCACAGTCCTTCCACATGCCCGTTAACTTCAGCCACATCTCCGGCTGCGTACACATGTGGATCATTTGTTTGCATTTGTTCATTTACGATAATGCCCTGCCGGACTTGAATACTCGAGCCACTTACCAGTTCCGTATTCGGTACAATACCAATGGAGTAGACCACATGGTCACAGGAAAAATGAGATTGGTCGTCCAGCGTAATTCCGGTAACAAACTCTGTTCCTGTAATAGACGCCACATCTGCTTGAAGAATAACCTTCACACCTGCTTGTTCAAGGTTCTCCTTAAGTAGCTGTGAGGATTTCTCATCAAGCTGTCTGCCCATCAACCGGTGAAAAGCTTCGCTCACCGTTACCTGATATCCAGCTACATGCAGCGCCCAAGCGGTTTCGATTCCCTGCACTCCACCACCGATTACGGCTACATGGCTGCCATCCTGCAGGTTTTCTTTCAATCTGTCCGCGTCGTTCATGTCCCGGAGGGTATGGACATTGTTCAGGCCGGAGCCCTCAAGGGAAAGTTCACGATTCTTCGCTCCCATACACAGTAAAAGCTTATGATAAGAAACACTCTGCCCATCTTCTGTCACAACAATTTGCCGGTCCGGGTGGACAGAACGGATTCGGGTCGAGGTTTTTACGGATATACGGTTATCGCGGTACCACTTTTCCTTTTTAATCAGCACCTTCTCACTGTGCAGGTCGGTAAACAGCCCTTTAGTCAGCTTAATCCGGTTATAGGGCAGTTGGCTTTCCTCCCCGAGGATCGAAATTTCCGAATCTGCGTCTTGATCACGGATGGCTTTGGCGGCATGGACGGCGGCTACTCCGCCGCCAACAATAACGTAATGTTTTGTCATCCTATGCTCCCCTCCCTAAAATGAACTCAGCAGCAAATCCGATACAAATTCAGCCGCATTTTTAATTTTTTGAACTTTCTCAGGCTCTTTCGGGGAAAACCTGATTCGTACAGGGAACTCTACATGTGTCATCCCCGTGGATTTAATAACCTCAGATGTGCTTTGCACCGTCATGTTTGTTCCATTCAGATAATCCTGAATGACTTCAATGGCTTCACCACTCCAACCGTAGGAGCCAAAGGCTGCAGCAAGTTTGCCTTCCAGATTCATATTGTGCAATTCTTTCAGAATGTTCTCCAGATTCCCAATCATGTCCGCGTATTTAGTGGAGCTGCCAATAAAGACCGCGTCAGCTGACGTTATGCTGTTCAGAATATCGGTGGCACTGCTTGTATCTGCATCCCAGACCTCTGTCTCAATATTATTTTCCTGCAAGCAATCCTGTATAATTTTGGCCATCTTCTTGGTACTGTTTTTGATGGTGGTATAAACGATGGTTGCCTTTTTTCCTTGCGTCGTTTCGCGGCTCAATGTGGCGTACATCTCGATATATTTACGTATGTCCTCCCGGATCACAAACCCATGGGAAGGAGCGATCATCCGGATCTCAAGATCCTTAACAGCCTCTAACAGTGTTCTTACATATCTTCTATGAGGATGTATAATAGCTGCGTAATAGCCCTGGAAATCTTCCGTAATATCAAACCCGGCTTCATCGCTGAATAGATTCTCCACCGCAACATGCGTGCTGAAAATATCACAAGGAAATAAGATTTGATCTTCGATACAATAGGTTATCATCGTTTCGGCGGTATGGAGATACGGTGTTTCTTTAAACAGCAGCGTTTTCCCGCCAATATCCAGCTTGTCTCCGTCTTTAACCACCAGGAAGTTCCGGCTATGAAGCTTGTACATTTCCTGCAATTCTGGAACAGCAATCTCGGTGCATACGATCGTGGCATTTGCAGCCTTGGCAGCGAGAGCTGCCAGTCCACCAGAGTGATCAGGCTCTGTATGATTAATTACAATGTAATGAATATCTAGAAGATCAATCATTTCACCCAGGCACTCGGCATATTCACGTCCGAATTCCATATCTACGGTATCAATGACAGTTGGCTTACCTGTTTTTAATAAATAAGAATTATAGGTAGTTCCTTTTGCCAGAATCAGGCGGTGAAATGGAACCTGGCGGTTATCGATTTTGCCTATCCAGTAAGTATCCTCGGCGATTTTTTTGAATTGTGTACTCATTTCTTTAACCTCCAATGTTTGATTGATAATGTTTATCAACAACCTTATTTTATTATGGTTGCCAAACAAAAAAGAGGATTTGAATCAAATTATAAAAGTTTGAAAAAAAATGAATACCTTAAATTTAGACGATCTAAATAAAGTGATTATGCGTTGGGTCACATTTTAAATAAAAAGCCACAAAAATGTTTGCACTTCGCCTTAAAGAAAGAATAACCCATAACAACTTTATGCCATATCCTAATGAAAATAATAAAAAGGTGGATATCCATGACTGAAATACAAATAGCTGCTGTGGGAGATCTAATGATCAAACGTTATATTATTTCGGATGCTAAGCAGCCTGACGGAACCTATTCGTTCAGCCCCCTGTTTGCAAAAGTAGCTCCTTATCTAAAACAGGCTGATTTGACAATTGGCAATCTCGAAACTACCTTTGCTGGAAGTGGCCCCGAATGCCGGAAAAGCCCACGTTCAGGCGGTCCGATATTCAAATGTCCAGACGAACTGGCCCCTGCACTTAAGCAAGCCGGATTCGACGTATTAGTAACGGCCAACAATCATTGCATGGATTATGGTGCCCCGGGTCTGGTTCGGACGTTACGAGTTCTAGACCGTAATGGAATCGACCACACGGGAACAGCTAAATCATTAGAAGAATCCAAGAGAACGCTTATTAAAAACGTCAAAGGAATTACGATCGGCATCCTCTCCTACACAGCAGGAACCAACCGAATTCCTGTACCAGTGAGTAAGCCATGGCTGGTTAACCGGATATCTACGCCCAAAATCATTCGGGAGATTCGAGATTTAAAAAAGAAAGTCGATCTAGTCTTGCTTTATCTGCATTTCGGAAGCGAATACCGTTACACTCCAAACAAGAGGCAAAAAGAGCTGGTCAATCTCTTCTTTAAAAATGGCGCCGACATCATACTGGGGTCTCACCCACATGTTCTACAACCGTTAGCGCTTCGTGGAAAAAAACAATTCGTTATTTACTCATTGGGGAATTTTGTTTCGACTAAACTAATGAATATTCCTTATACACAAAGCGGTATCATTCTTACGCTTAAAATAAAGAAGGATGAAAAAGGACACACGAGTATAACTAACGTAGGTTACATCCCGACTTGTGTAGATCGAAGAATAAAAAGCGGCAGGAAAATTACAGAGATCATCCCCATCCGCGACGCATTAAAGAAAAGCGACACCGACATAAAAACAGAACGGCGAAATCTCATGAATCGAATGTTGAAACATACGACAACAATCTTAAAGAGGGAATAGAGTCGTTACAGAAAAATAACGTTCCGCGGAATTACCGCGGAACGTTATAGATTTAGCGCTCAAAACCGTGTTTGGGTTTAGCGTAAACGATCAGGCATCATTAATTTAAGGAATTCTAGAATACCATTCTCTACTACGAGTTCTTCTCTATCTTGATCAGCAAGTACTCTTCTGATGATATCTTCATTACCCTCCAGCACTTTACTTGTCCAATGAGGATCAATGATAAGAGAACGTCCTACTGCTACTAATTCAGCATTTGTCAACGTGTCCTCTGCGTCCTGTTTGGTACGGATATCTCCGACCCCAATTAAAGGTACACGGCCATTGATTTTCTCATGTACATATTGCAGGATTGATTTTTCTTTAAAATCTTCTGATGCAGATACTTTTTTAAAATCCCCTAATGAAATATGCAGATAATCCAGCTTTTTATCAGCTAATTTATCAATAAGATAAAAGGTGTCTGTGATTTTAATGCCAGGCTCTTCATATTCTTCTGGAGAAAAACGATAACCGACAATAAAATCCTTAACCTTTGAATTGTCAACGACAGCAATAACTGCATCCACTAATTGGTTAATGAAATTAAATCTTTTCTCTAAGCTTCCGCCCCATTGATCTTCACGACGGTTGGAGTGTGGAGAGAAGAATTGTTGGACTAAATATGTGTTTGCTCCATGAATTTCTACCCCATCGAATCCAGCTTGAATAGCACGTTGAGTCGCTTTTTTAAAATCCTCAATTACACCGAAAATTTCATCTTCTGTTAATGCTCTTGGAATTTCTGCATTCAGACGTTCGGCAGCAATGGCGCTGGAGGAAACGGGTTGTACGCCACGCAATATTTTTGAATCTGTCATTCTTCCTGCATGGAAAAGCTGTAAAATAGCTTTTGTTCCATTTCGTTTAATAGTAGATGCTAATCGGCTAAGGCTAGGAATAAATTGATCGGAGGAAACACTAAGTTCACCTTCCCATCCTTTTCCACCCTCCTGTACATTTGCTGCCGCAGTGATGACCGCACCTACTTCGCCCGTTCTTAGCGAATAGTATTTCAATTCATCTTGTGTTACTACACCGTCATAAAAGCTCATTCGGGTGGTCATTGGAGCCATAACCACTCGGTTTTTTAATGTCAGTCCTCTGCGAAAAGTTAATGCTGTGTCTAGTGCTATCATCTTTTTCCCAACTTTCATTAAATTATATTTAGATAAAATATTATATACATGCGCATACATATAAATTACAGCAATGATTTATTCTTGTCAACTAATAAAGAACTGCTGTTGAATACAACAAAAAGCGCTGTTCAGCGGAACAGCGCTTTTTGCTCGATATGAATCGTCCTTATTATTCTAGTTCGGCCGGTTTTACAATGGCTGTACCTTTATTATTCTTGGAATATTTAGCTTCGATTTTCGTGGTGTATGTATCTTTGGCTCCGTCACTTACCAGCACATAACTCAGATCGACTGTCAGCTTTTCCGTTTGCCAGGTCTTAGTATTGACGAATAATTTCCACGTTACGCTTTTGGGTTGAACTGTCTCACCATCCCAGAGGTTCTCCTGGTCATAGAGTTTGATTATCCCCTTAGCTGCTGTCGGATCGGTTACCGTGAATTGTAAGACCGTTTGTGCGCCAGCCGTGCTGACTTTCATGGATTTTTTATAACTTTTGACCGAATCAAGCATGGAAACAGGATCGTATTGGCCTTTAGAGTAAAAGGCATCCCATTCCGTTTTCTCCAGTCCAAGCCAATACTGTGCATCAGGATCGATCGGCTCCCCGTCATCGTCGTAACCTTCATCTTCAGATTCATCGATCAGTTCACTTCCGTCTACAAGATAGTAAAACTCCTTGTCATTGGCATATAGACTGTACGATGTTTCTAAAAGACTACTAGCGACAGTGCCTGCTGCGGCAAAATTCGGCAGACGGTTGATATCCAGCTTCAGAGTGTTGGTGTTGCTGATACGCACCCCGCCGCTTTGAATATCCTGTTTTTTGGTCACATCCAGATGGAAATTCTTTATTGCTTTGGAGGCTGCCGTTACTTTGCTGATCATCTGATCCGCGGTTACTACTGTTGAGGTAGCTGCAGACACTACTCCTGGATTAGACATCCATCCGATCGTTCCGGACAGCAATAAAGCACCTACTGCCAAACTAGTACCTATTGTTTTGAAAAAACTGTTCATGTACTTCCCCTTTCGGCCCCTTGCGATAATGTAACGCCGTATAGGTCGAAATAATAAAAGAGCTCAAAATAGACTACATATTCTTAGAGCTATCCTTTATGCTTCATAAGACATCCCTATGGCGGCCTGGCGATCATTTCCTTCTGTCGAAAGGCTTTAGACCCATGGCTTTGTGTCATCATCTTTCGATGATTTTACCTTTAACGCGGACATTCAATTAGTTTTAATAGATTAGGGACGCATGTCCCACCGCTAATTTTATCATGGTTATAATTACCTGTAAACGACTTATCTTCCATTCGAATTCGCTATGATACTCAGAAGAAATACTAAAGTTTTGCATTTTTCCAATTCGTCCAAGTTTTCCAGATATCTGAGGTTCAGCTGAGTTATACTATCAATCCGTTTCGGTATATCACTATGCTATGATAAGTATGTTTTTTAGTTTCTCTATCCATCCAAACATTTTCTTAATATATAACTCTTATAATTATTTTAGTTTTCTTAGAAAGGATGATTTTCATGGTTAATATCCTTGTTGTCGAGGATGATATAAAGCTTAATCAAATTATCTGCACCTATCTTTGCAATAATGGATACGACGCTAAAGGGTGTTTAAACCCACGAGAAGCATATGATTTGATGTATAACAGCCTGTATGACCTTATCATCTCAGACGTTATGATGCCAGAGATTGACGGCTTTGAATTTGCGGAAACGGTTAGGGCTATTAACAAAACGATCCCCCTTCTTTTTGTTACCGCTCGTGATGATATTTCCTCAAAACAAAAAGGGTTTCGCGCTGGAATTGATGATTACATGGTCAAACCGGTCAATATGGACGAACTGGTAATGCGTGTGGGCGCTTTACTTCGACGTGCAAATATTGCCCACGAAAAAAAACTGAGGGTAGGAAGTCTTATGATGGACGCGGATGATATGACAGCAACGGTAAACGATGAGGAAATCCCTGTGACGGTACGGGAATTCAACATACTCTACAAAATGCTTTCCTACCCCAAACATACCTTTTCCCGTGCCCAGCTAATGGACGAGTTCTGGGGCATTGGCAGCGAAACCAGCCTGCGTGCCGTAGATGTATACATCGTCAAACTTCGCGACAAGTTCTCTTGTTGTGTGGACTTCAAGATCATGACAGTGCATGGGCTTGGCTACAAGGCAGTGCTGCAATGAGTAAGAGGCAGGAGCAGCATGCCCGGTTCAAGTCCAAGCGTTTTTCATGGAAAGAGTTTTTGTGGACCTTTATTGTGCTGTCCACGCTAACAGCAGGTCAAGCACTTATATACGACGCCTACATTTCAGTAGAACGCGTTCCAACTCAATACATCTTTGGAATCACTGGATATTGGATCATTGTTGCCTTCATTTTTTGCCTTGTCACCGCACGGCAAAAGTACATCGCCTTTGATAAACCCATGCGTAAACTCAGCGAGGCGGCAAACCAGGTAGCAGAGGGAGATTTTTCAGTCTATCTTGAGCCGCTTCACAGAGCGGATAAAAAGGATTATGTAGACGTGATGTTCGAGGATTTTAATAAGATGGTTGAAGAACTGGGCAGTATTGAAACCCTCAAAAATGATTTTATATCGAATGTATCCCATGAGATTAAAACACCATTATCCGTCATTCATAGTTACGCAATGGCATTGCAAACTGTTGATTTGTCGCCAAAACTTCGAACGGAATATACTGAAACTATCATTTCGGCCTCCCAAAAATTAACGACACTGGTGATCAATATTCTGAAGCTAAACAAATTGGACAATCAGGAGATTAATCACGTTGCAGAGCCCTATGATCTGTGCAGGCAGCTATGCGACTGCGCCCTTACTTTTGAAAATTATTGGGAAGAAAAGAACATCGAATTTGTGGCGGATATAGAGGACCGTGCTATCATTCATGCCGACGAAAGCATGCTAGAGATCGTATGGCTTAATCTCCTCTCCAATGCTTTGAAATTCACACCCCCTGGCGGTAGCATCACCTTATCGCAGACTTCAGATGAAGATACAATTACGGTTATGGTATCAGATACTGGCTGCGGAATGGACGAGGAGACGATGAAACATATTTTCGATAAATTCTATCAAGGCGATACTTCTCACTCCGGGGAGGGTAACGGCCTTGGTCTTGCTCTTTCACTGCGTGTTATTGAACTAGTCGGTGGAACCATATCTGTTAAGAGTGAGCTACGCAAGGGCACGACATTCACAGTCCAATTAAAAGCTGAGAAATAAGTAATTCCCTTAAACCATAATTCATTATCTTGATAAGATCAAAAAAAGCAGTCTGAATTCGCAAAACGAATTCAGACTGCTTTTTTCATTAAACAGAAATACACCTCAATTCCAGTTCATTACGATTCTTCAATTAATATTTTATAAACAATTTGCAAGCAATTCATAAATATATCGACGGTAAAATGATCACATCAGGTGAGGCAGCAATTGTTCGACAAATTAACTTTTTAAAATAAAGGAGAAATTATCATGAGTGAGATCACAAGAAATGAATCTAATTTTATCGGCTATGAGTACAAAGATATTACAGTAAAACGCAAAATGGAGTCGGTATATACAGACGGATATAACAATTTTGGCTGGGCGCTGGAAGGTACTTCAACCTCAGTTCAGAATGTTGGTTCCGTAACCATAAAGTTCAAGCGGGACCGCAAGATCCGTAATAAAGTTGAACTGACCCGCCTGCAACGCCAGTTTGACGCCGCTGTTGCCGAAATTGAGACACTGGAGAGTTCCAAAGTCATCGGTGCTTCTGTGGTTGCCTATGTTATTGGTGTTATTGGAACATCGTTTATGGCTGGTTCTGTATTTGCTAATCAAGCTGACATGCTGCCGCTTTCTATAATTCTAGCAGTCCCCGGTTTCGTAGGCTGGATCATCCCATATTTTCTCTTCAGCAGTATCAGCAAGAAAAAAACGAACAAGGTAGCGCCTCTGATCGATCAGAAGTTTGACAAGATTTACGAGGTGTGTGAAAAAGCTAATGCTCTACTAGGAAAGTAAGACACTGATACGAGATTCTGAAGACCCATTACAACATGAAGGGAGGAGATAAATATTAAGGATTTACTTGACCGCAACCTGTTAGATTATCAAGACCGAGCTGCCGTAACAAACGTTGCTTCACTTATTATTAATGCTTTGATGGGCATCGGCAAGTTGATCCTCGGTCTCTATCTCCTTTCCGGATGGTTCATCATAAACGCGTTGTATTACTTAATCCTTTGTGCCGCAAGAGGTCAGGCACTGTATAAATATACAGTGGCCAAGAATACCGAGGACCCCGAACAAAGATATAATATAGAATTTCATGTCTATCAGCGAAGTGGTGCTTTCCTTTGTCTTCTAGGAATCACTTATCTGTTAGTCTGTATGAGGATGTACTTTGTCGGTGATGTGATAATATTCAGAGGTTACATTGTTTATCTGGTAGCAACTATTGCTTTCTCCAAGCTTGGGTTTGCCATTTACGGAACTATGGCTAACCGGCATCTGAAAGGTCCTATTGTCTCTACGCTGAAAATAATTAGCTTTATAGATGCAATGGTTTCCATTGTGGTGACTCAATACACTCTGCTTTTGATGGAAAAATCCGCTAATGCAATCAGCTCCAGCGCATTGTTCGGGATGGGATGCAGTGTTTTATTTTTTCTTCTAGGGATTTACATGCTGCTAAAAAAGAAAAAGATTCCACTTCCAGAGGGTGTACAACAAAGTGAAGTAACGTGAAATTGAAACCCCAAAAATGATCAGTGAGACAATGATTAGTGAGACTGAGCCTCACATGAGGAGTGAATAAGGAATGGTTAGAGAGTTTATTGTCCTGTTTGTTGGCTATCTCATCCTCAGAGAGTACTTTAATCATGCCTAGTGTTTGCAACCTTTGTGATTGCTAATAATTAATATCTGTGTAAGAAAAACAACTCGTTTATTAATGAGTTGTTTATTTGTTTACAGTGAAACGGAAGCCTTCACTAAGTGAGGAGGCCTGCAATTTCTGCTGGGAAATCGAGAAAAAACCGTTCCTTGGTAAAATACCGAGAAACGGCCACAGTTTATAGCTACCTTAAATAGTTCTACTTCGACCTATTCTCAATCAGTTGCTGCAACCGAATACTTGAGCTGTTGATACTGCCGATAAATTCGTAAATGATATCGATATTTTTCTCCTGTTCCTGAGTCGTTGCCAGCATCTCTTCCGTTGCCGCAGCATGCTTTTGGGAGATATCAGAGATATTCTCAACTTGTACGCTCACTTGTGAAAAGATTACACTCACATGATCGGTCATATCCAGTTCGTTTGCTATGAATCGATCAATACGCTCAAATGCAGTCTTAATGCTGTCGAAGCTTTCGAGTACTTGCCCGCTGATCGTCTCTCCTTCTTTAACAGCGATAATACCATTATTCGCCTTCTCAACTACAAGCTGCGTCTTACTTTTGATATTGTTAATAATTCCGTCGATTTGCTTAACTGTATTTAAGCATTGCTGAGCTAGTTTTTGGATTTCTTTGGCTACGACAGCAAACCCCGCACCGGCATCTCCAGCCCTTGCGGCTTCAATATTAGCGTTTAAAGCTAGCAGATTAGTTTGATCAGAAATCTGGTTGATCGCACCCAGGAAAGTATTTACATCATCCATGCTTTGGTTTAATTCCTCGACTGTGGTCAATGAGTCCGTTACCGCTGTGTTGATAATGTTCATTTGTTCGCCCATTTGATGAATCCTGTCTGAGCTTTGGCGGACTACTTGACCAGTAGCTTCCGAGGTGCCGGCCAGACTTTGGGACAACTGGTTGATTTCGGACATCTTCCTATCTGCCTCATGCATCATTCCGCTGATATGAGTGATGCTTTCCGACTGGTCTATAATTCCTTCCGCTACTTCCTGGATATTCGCAGTTATCGTATCGCTGATATCCTTTAAAACTCCGATATCGTTATTGCAATGCGCGATATCGACATTTAACCCGGATGTGTTTTCATGAATAACACTGACCATTTTATCCATCGCCGCCAAAAGCTCTTGGGCTTCGGCCTCTTTGCGAAGAGATAACTGGATCAAATCGGAACTTCGTTTACAAACAAAGTATAAAGCCACAATAGTCAGTTCAATAAAACCTATGGTCATAAAGAAGGTTGTATCGAATTGATGATGTTCTGAATAATAGATTACGAAATACGAAAGATTATACATCCCGCCAAAACCATAAAGCAAAGCTTTGTTTAAATACAAGGAAACCACGCAGAGTACAACCACGATCAACATTCCCGCACCGGGCGATTCTATGTATGGAATGGTACATGTCAAAATGGCAACTACTAAAATGACTGTGGTCTGAAGCTGATATTTCTTTTTGAAAATAAAAAATGTGACAAACAGCAGTTCCAGCAAAAGTGAGAAAACCACCTCCACTCTTACCTGATCGCCACCAAGAAAAAAACAAAATCCGATCAAAGCAAACCATAAAATACTTACAATAATTTTGTTGACTTTTGCTGCGTAGGCCTTCAAAAAACTATCATTCATTAACATTCCTCCAAGCATTCTGTGCTGTAGTCTGTTTATCTGATGCTGCTCTATTATCTTTTACAGATGTTAAATAAATGTTAAACAAGTCGTGGTTATTAGAATTAATATCTCATTAACAAGTGCCTAACAACTCAGCAACATTTTAAGTACACACTGAGGATGTTGCTTGAGAAGTTGCGACACAGAATTGGTGGCGTTATGCCTATAAGAGGACCAGCAACTGATTGTAAATAAAGATTTGAAAGGATGTAGTGGAGTGAGTAGAGAGAGAGAAGTAAACATCAGTACCTTAAGAAAAGGACCCATTTTGTTCGTAATGATTTTCGGCGCCTTTCTTGCGACGTTGAATCAGACGGTAATGGGTGTTGCCATGCCAGAATTAATGAATGATTTCAATATTTCTGCTGCAACCGCTCAGTGGCTAACAACTGGTTACATGCTGGTGAACGGTGTGTTGATCCCGATTACAGCTTATTTAATGCAGCGTTTCACTACCCGCCAGCTTTTCCAGACTTCCATGTTCATTTTCCTGACTGGAACGATCGTTGCGGCCATCGCGGCAAGCTTCCCGGTTCTGTTGACAGGACGTTTGATTCAGGCAACCGGCGCAGGGATTATCATGCCACTGCTCATCAATGTCATTTTAACGCTATTCCCTCCTGAAAAAAGAGGTGCTGCCATGGGCACGGTCGGATTGGCCATCATTTTTGCCCCTGCGATCGGACCTACTCTGGCCGGATATGTTTTGGAACATTACAGTTGGGAAACCATGTTCTATGGAATAATTCCACCCACTGTCGTTGTTATTGTCTGCGGATTTATATATTTGAAAAATGTATCGAAACGCTCCTATCCCAAGCTTGATATGATTAGTGTCGCCCTATCCACTATCGGATTTGGATCTTTGCTTTATGGGTTCAGCCGGGCTGGCAGCGCGGGGTGGACGAGTGCGGAGGTGCTCTTGGCTCTTGGTGCGGGCACCCTATCCCTTGGTTTATTTATTTGGCGGCAGCTGGCTTCTCACAACCCGCTTCTTGATCTCCGGGCCTTCAAATACAATATGTTCTCCTTAACCACCGTTATAAGCATCGCAGTTACAATCGTGATGTATGCAGATATGATTTTGCTTCCTCTGTACCTTCAGAGTGCCCGCGGCTATTCGGCTATGGAGTCGGGCTTGCTTCTGCTTCCCGGCTCGCTTGTGATGGGACTACTCATGCCAGTCACCGGAAAGCTGTTCGACCGGTTCGGGGCAAAATGGCTTGCCATCATCGGTCTGCTAATAACAATCTCCACGACTCTAAGCTTTATTAACTTAACGGACTCAACTAGCTACATCTATCTGGTTTTCATGTCAACAGGCCGGCAGATCGGAATGGCAATGTTCCTTATGCCTATACAAACTGCAGGATTAAATCAATTGCCGGCTAAGCTTAATGCACACGGAACCGCCATTTCCAATACCGTAAAACAAGTCGCCGGCGCTATAGGTACTTCTTTGCTTGTAACTATCATGATGAGCCGTACCGCGACTCATATGCAGCAGCTGATGGCGACAAATGTCGCAAAGAGTGCAACACAGGATCACATGATGATGGAAGCTACCATCCAGGGCATCAATGATGCCTACCTCGTTATTGTAGGAATTGGCATCCTTGGTTTACTACTTTCCTTCTTCATCAAACAAGTTGGACCTTCAACCGGGAAGAAGTCCGAAATAAAGTTAAAAAAAATTATCGCCAAAAAAGCCTGAGTTAAAGTATATTACGTAAAAAAAGCATAAAACGGATTCAAGTCCGCTTTATGCTTTCCTTTTACATTTATTTTACAAATCCTAAAAACTTAAGATAAACAATATTTAACCAGCGCATCTCGCACACCATGCTCGTTGTTTGACCCCGTGACAGCATTCGCTGCCGCTTTGACTTCAACCGGAGAATTATCCATAGCAACGCCCATACCCGCGTATGTAAGCATAGAAATATCATTAAAATAATTACCAATCGAAAGAACTTCCTCTTGCGGAATTCCCAGCTTCACAGCCAGATTCTTTAAGGCGTTGCCCTTGGAGGCTTCCGGATGCATCAAGTCAACGAAAAATTCACCACTCCGCAAAATATTGTACTCATGGGTCCAAGTACGCCATTCACGTTCAGCTTCGTCAAGGATTTCTGGTTGTGTAAATACAGTAAACTTAACAACCGGTTCACGGAAATCTTCCCATGCTGGCAGTGTAGCCGGTGCAATACGGAAGTGTTCATACATATAATTAGCTTCTTTGGTGAGGTTTTCTACATTATCTACATACATATCAAAAGCCGTATTCACATCATAATGAATATCATGCTTTCTACAATAATCAATATAAGGGTCAAGACCACGAGCATCCATACCATATTGATGAAGTACTTCCCGATCTTTCACACGAACTGTAGCAGCTCCGTTATGACCCAGCACATAACCAGACAACCCCATTTCCTCCATAAAAGGAATCGAGTTCTGCGGACTGCGGCCGGTACATAACACGATTTGCCCGCCAAGACGCGTAACCTCAGCAATGGCTTCTTTATTCTCAGTGCTCAAGTGGTGATCATCATTCAACAGTGTACCATCCACATCTAGTGCAATCAGTTTGTATCTCATACTCCCACCATCCTTGTCTTTCTTTTTCTATATATATTGAACCTGGCTATTTGAGTTAAGTTTCAGTCGCAACTGCGGTGAATATTTGGACTTCCAGCCGCTGTTGTTTCCAGATTTCTTGATTTATACCGTTTAATAGTGGTTGAAATCCGGAAACAAAGGCGGTCGCTATCGCTCTTACAGTTCCAAATTTCCCCTCCGTCACTCCATTCCCTTATCCCAAGTTTCCAAATTCAATTTATATACCATTTTTTCTATATATTATTGTTCTGGTGCTTCTGTACTTAAGAGTGCCAGTTCCTCTAGCGTAAGTTCCCGGCTAGCTCCCAGTGGCAGACTTTCGTCCAGCCTCAATTCTCCCATAGATACTCGTTTCAGAAAAGTGACTTTTTTGCCGACAGCTTGGAACATTCGCTTCACCTGGTGAAACTTTCCTTCTGTGATGATCAGCGAAATATGTGAGATTACTTTACTGCCACGTTCTCTTCCCAATATAGTTAGCTGTGCAGGTAAAGTAACATATCCATCTTCCAGCTCGACACCTGCCGCAAAAGCCGCTACATCGTCTGCATCTACGTCTCCCTCAACTGTAGCTTCATAAGTCTTAGGGACATGCTTGCGTGGCGATAGTAGTTCGTGGGCAAGCTTTCCATCATTGGTGAGCAGAAGCAGCCCTACTGTGTCCTTATCTAACCTTCCTACAGGAAAAGGTTCAAACTGTACATATTCCTGCTTTAAAAGATCCAGAACAGTCCGATCCCGCTTGTCCTCTGTTGCCGACAGAACTCCCGGTGGCTTATTCATCATAAGATAAATAAATTCACGATAGGTAACAAGCTCGCCGCCAACCACAATTTTATCGTGATAAGGGTCTACATGAAATCCACTATCCTTGACGACTGCACCATTCACGGTAATTAAACCTTGCTTGGCTTGTTTACGAATATCGCTGCGTGATCCTACCCCCATATGGGACAATACTTTATCTAAACGCTGCTTTTTTGCAGTTTTCCCTGATAGGCTCATTCTTACATCCACCTCCAGCCTGCGGGATATTCATTCTTGAGCACACCGTCCTGCCACTTCCCCCAGCCTGCACTATAACCATCTATGCAGACCAGCACGTATCCTTTTTGGGTAGTTCCTATTTTAATAGAGAGACGTTCTTGACTAATCAACAATGTCTCTCCTTTAAGATAGGAAATAGCTTCATTACTCGTACTGGAAAGTGAGACACTTCGGCAGCTCTCTTCAGGGTGTAACGCGGTAGCCATTGGATGTCCTGGGATAAATCTGCCGTTACGGACATGTCCTACATACCATCCTGGACGAATCGCCTTTAATCCATTTAATCTTTCCTTAGGTAGTGGGGAGATGTACAGATGATCACCGAAGAAAATCGGATACCCTTTTGGCTCCCAGCCAAGCTGATCTTTTATAAAATCTCCATATGCAGCCAATGCTTGCTCTTCTCCTGAACCTTGACGGCCACGTTCAGCGCCAGCAGCAGATTTATTAGAGAACTTACCTTCTTTCCCTCGTCTGGCTTCTGGTTTGTTTGAGGATTTAACATGAGCAGTGCCTTTTTTATTCGTATTCCGTGTAACTGCGCTCAACTTAACTTCGGCTTGATCACGTTCCTCCGCAGATACCTTTGGCCCTACATGCTGCAGCACAGCCATGAAATGTCCTTCACCTTTTACTTTATGCGGCCATAGTCTTGCCGTCCCTGATAATTCTCCAAAACCTGGAGCAAACGAGCCGGTGCCTCCAACTGTAATCACCGAAAACTGTGGATGTTCAGAAATAAACTCCGCTATAATTTCCTCATTTTCTTCTGTAGCAAATGTACAGGTGGAATAGACAAGTGTACCTCCCGGTGCCAACGCTGTTGCAGCAGAACGTAAAATATCCCGCTGCATGGCAGCATATTTGGCAGGTGTACCTGAATCCCACTGCTTCACCATGTCTTCGTCTTTACGGAACATCCCTTCACCTGAGCATGGAGCATCAATCAAGATTTTGTCAAAATAAAGCGGGAATGCCGCTGCAATATGATCTGGACTTTCGTTTAATACGATACCGTTGCGCACCCCATACAGCTCTAGATTTTTGGCTAAGGCTTTCGTGCGTTCTGGATGAAGATCATTGGTAACCAACAAGCCTTCTCCTGAGAGCTTGGCAGAAATCTGTGTGGATTTGCCCCCAGGTGCAGCGCATAAATCAAGGACACGATCTCCTGGCTGTACATCAAGCAGTTCCACAGGTGCCATAGCGCTTGGCTCTTGAATGTAATACAATCCCGCGTGATAATGTGGATGTTTACCTGGTCTGGCCCCATCCTCTGTATAGAATCCGGTTGGACACCACGGAATGGGTTCCAGCTCTAAAGTGGAAAGAGCTTGCAATTTCTCCACTGAAATTTTCAATGTATTAACACGAACGCCTCCGTTAGGGGTCTCCTTGTACGAATCCGCAAATTGATTATAATCCGTTCCCAGCAAGTCCATCATACGCTCGCTGAAAGAACTGGGCAGTTGTGCCGCCATGATGCCGTCCTCCTGATAGTACTGCTAAAATTTAGGTGTTTAAAGATTCAAGGAACACCCTTACGGGTGTCCCTTTGGCAATACTCATTTATAGAGGATCATTATTTACGATGAGAAGAGGTCGGTCTCTGAGGACCTCGTCGTTGAGGATTATTCGGTGTGATCGCCATAGCCGCAGAGTTCACTTCGTCCGCAAGACCTTGATCAATGATTTCTATAGTCAGATCATAATAAGAAAATGGCTGCTGCTCACACGACTCCAAGCGGCGAACATAATCCTTCACTTCCACCACTAGCTTAGCCAAATTAATGCCAAGTGTCACTGCTGAATATTCTTCCAGCTTGGCAGCAGCCCCACTTAGCATAATCGTTGCACCACGCATATTATTATTGCGGCAATGGTACAACCCAACAGCTACTTGGAGAAGTGCTTTGTACAATGGGTCGCGTTGCTTGGCAAGCCATAGCTCTTCGAGCACCTCGTGACATTCGAAATAATCCCGGTCACGATTAAAGTACACTAGATAAGCCAAGTACAACGGATCATAAGCCATCCGGCAAACTATCCTTTTTAGCTGCGGAGAGAAGTCCCCGTACATGATCCAGAAGCTCCTTCATCGCTTCCATGTCCTGAGCCTGCCATATTTCGTTAAATCGAGCCTGAGTATCTATAGCCTCATTCACCAAATGATAGAAATACAATTGATGAATAGATTTGAGAATTTGAGTCGTCATATTCGAGTTTTCCTCGAAGGTCTTTTGCGCTTCCAGAATTTCATCACGAATACTGGACATTTCGCTGTCCAAGATGGAGGCTGCTTCAGCTGCGGTTTTCAGGCGCACTCGCATTTCATCCGGCAAGCTTTCCCGATATTTATAATTCAGAGAGTGCTCTATGGTTGCCCAGAAATTCATAGCTAGTGTACGAATTTGGATCTCTGCGAGCACTATTTTTTGTCCCAGAGCTGTCTGCACAGGATATTTAATAATCATATGAAAGCTGCGATAGCCGCTCTCTTTATAATTGGTGATATAATCCTTCTCATACAGGACTTCAAGATCCTTACGAGCCCGGATATATTCAGCCACTCTGCGGATATCCTCCACGAACTGGCACATAATCCGGATCCCGGCTATATCTTCAATGCCCGTCTCCAGATCTTCCATCTTCACATTCAGGCGCTTAGCCTTCTCCAAAATGCTTGACAGCCGCTTTACACGACCAGTTACGAATTCAATCGGCGTGTATTCCTCTCTTTTCTTCAACTCCGAACGCATTGTTTTGAATTTAACTTTCAATTCTTCCACTGTCTGTTCATATGGAAGCAAAAAAGTTCCCCAGTCCCTGCCGTCCATCGCCTTCGTCCTCCTGTCCTTTCGACTCCTTCAATCAGTGATGATCAGCACCCACTGCTTCAGAGATATGACTGAATCCGTCCCGCCGTAAGAGCTGCCGTAATCCGGCATGCAGCCTGCGGTTAACCTCCGGTCCTTCGTAGATAAGTGCTGTATAAATTTCGACCAGACTTGCGCCTGCTCTTATCTTGTAATACGCATCCTGACTGGTGAATATGCCCCCTGAACCTATGATCGGCATCTTCCCTTCAGTCTGGCGATAAATCCTACGAATAATTTCCGTTGACCGGTCACGAAGTGGCTTACCGCTTAATCCACCTGTCTCATTAGCCTTTTCATGACTAAGTCCATCCCGGTTCAATGTAGTATTCGTAGCAATAATACCATCCATACCAGCTTCTGTCAGTGATTGAACCATATACTCCAATTCAGAATCACTTACATCTGGAGCAATCTTAACCAACAAGCTCTTATTCATGCCGGTGGCTTTACGCTGAATCTCCATTTCTTCCTTTACTTGTGCTAGTAGGAACGCTAATTCGCTGCCATGCTGGAGACTGCGCAGCCCCGGTGTATTTGGTGAGCTGATATTGACCACAAAAAAATCACCGTACGGATAAAGCGTACGGATACACTGACGATAATCTTCATGAGCCGCTTCATTACTAGTTATTTTATTCCGTCCAATATTTACTGCTATTGGAACTCTGCGATTTTTTAATTTTTTTAGACGCTCTGCCATAGCGTCAGCCCCTTCGTTATTGAAGCCCATACGATTGATCAGAGCTTCATCAGAGGGAAGACGGAACAAACGCGGGCTATCATTTCCCGGTTGACCCTTAGGGGTAACCGTCCCCACTTCCATAAATCCGAATCCGATCGAAGAGAATCCAGAAACGGCCTCGGCATTCTTATCCAAGCCTGCTGCCAGTCCAACTGGAGTCGGAAAATGTATGCCAAACAGATCAACTGCTAAATCTGCCGTTTCAGGAACGCCATACATTAAACGCAATGCCGCGCTTCCCCCTGGAACTGATGATGATTTATCCAATCCACCTATGACGAGATGGTGAGCCTTCTCAGGGTCCAGCTTAAAGAAAATTGGTTTACCAAAATTACGATACAACACCGTTCTCGCTCCTTAAGGGGTACTTCACTAATCCACGTGTCTACCCGATTCTGTAGGTTTCTTCTTAATTTTAGCCTTTTCTTGAACAAAAGAAAAGCATTTTACCCTGTAAGTGTGCAGAGAGCTTAACCCAAAGTATAGTAATTTTCTTGTAAACGCATTACAATATAGGGGTAATCAGCGATTAAGAGAGAAAGAAGGTATGCTGGATGTCAACTAAACGTAAACCACCAACTTTGCAGCAAAAGAAAGAAGAAGTTAATCGTAAAGCGCTAATGTGGATCGGCGTAAGTTTAACTTTACTAATTCTTCTCATCATCGTTCTGTTTATAGTTGCCGGGAACTAATTCAGCCAGTGATATACTTTGTGGGGGTTGGTCTGATCATACGGAGCAGCAGGGTTGAAGCGTTTCGCCGGCAGCAGCTGCTTTTCAGGCAGAACCCCTTTACTGATCACCACTTTTGTTCCTTTTGGAATCATAGCGAATAGTTCTTCCACATCTTCTCGACTCATCCGAATACAGCCAAGGGATTCATCCTTGCCGACACTTTCTGGCTCATTGGTGCCATGAATAGCGTAATTACTATCTGAAAGTTGTAGTCCGCGGCTTCCGAACTCCCCATTATCATGACCGTTTGGATTGACCACTTTATCTGTAATGATGAAGTTGCCTTCTGGAGTCTTGTCTCCCCCAAGACCTACCTCATAATTCCGCAGAATAACAGAGCCGCTGACTACTGCCAAGCGGTGTTTTTGTTTATCCACAATCACTCTAAGCGGCTGGTCAAAAAAGGGAACGCCCTTTCCATTACTTCCACTCTCGCTTAACGCCGTCGGTATGCCCATTCCCGCCTCAACAATTGAGCTTGGAGGCTCCTCCGCAACTTCTGGTATCCCAAGTGCCTTAGCAGTTGCTACTTCCTTTAGAGAATTAAAATCACGCTTCATGACTGGTGTCGTCCCGCCAATCCAATTCTCCGGAAAAGGTCTAGTCAATTCCGCCAAGGAAACCGGAAGCTTGCCTTTATGATTCTGATAAGCCCTCATTGCACTCCATAATGTAGCTAGCTCCTCTTGATCACCCTGCCACTTAGCTGCATCCACCGCAAGTTCCCCTTGCTCTGGCGGTTCGCATGCACATGCCGCTGAATCATAGGATTGGTATACCAACCGTCCATTCCCATTCTTCTGCAATGTGGAATTCAGCGGAAGCTTCTCTTTCCACAGCAGCCACTTCCCTTCCCGCTCCATGCCCAAAATAGCAGCTTGAAACGGTTCCTTGCGCATTAGCATAGTTGCCATCAGCTTCCCTGACGAAGCCGAAGCTCCACTCTCTTGCGCTGTATACATCATTTTTCGTGCCTCTAGAACGGGTTCCTTCTCAATATCTTTTTGATCAAGCGGATCTTTAACTTCAGAAGTAACCGTGTCTTGGACCGTATCCTGATCTCCCGCAATATCTAGACCCGGAGCCACAGCCGATGGCACCATAACCAGTAATAGAAGCATCAGCCCAAGCATAATGTAGCGGAATCTTTGCTGCCTTCGATCCCGCTGGCGGCTTGCCTGAAGCAGCCCTTCCTCATATTCCCGCAGCGTTTCCGCAGGCACCTTACTATGCTCGAAAGCTTCATATACTTCTCCAGCCTGATTGAAGCAATAGTTAGCTTTCCCCTGTTGACCGTTCTTATAGTATTCCTTACCCAGCAAGTACCATGCCATCTTATTGTCTGGATGCATCTGTACATATGCTTTGAGGTGCTGAGAATTTTTCATCGGAACCTCCGAAATTTTATAATTCCTTCCTACATTAATATCGGTCAGACATCGCAAAAAAGACATCCCTAGCTGAACAAAAGTTCGCAGGAGATGTCTTTATGTTGTGCTGGAAGTTACAAAATCCCGGTTAATTAGCCCTCTTTGTTAAAAGGCTCATCCGCAATTTTAATAGAATCGGTTGGGCATCCATCACAAGAATCCTGGAGATCATCAAACAAATCATCCGGAATCGCTGTGATGCCGTGGTTTCCGTCATTTTCATAAATAACTTCTGCCAAACCTTCATCATCGTAATCAAAAATATCAGGAGCCGTTGCGCCACATGCACCGCAAGCGATACAAGTGTCTTTTTCGACCCAAGTGTACTTAGCCATTTTATCTCTGCCTCCCGTTGAGCAATACAGCGCTGTTGTACCAGCGTCTTATTTTTCTCATATTAATATAAAAAGAATACAATTTCAATCGATTTTCAATACGTTTGCATTTCTGACGCATTCTACGACACCTATTTTGACATGTCATAGAATGTTCTTGTCACTCTTTATCAGACTCGACAGATAGAAGATTATCCTTTTGCAGTGAAGTGCCCCGTTCTTTATGATTGCGGAGCCTTGCAGAGTGAGAATCGCTTAACATCCCGGCAGTTAACACTGCATTTTCACCGAATTTATTACGCAGCATATCCATAGTCTTGTTAAGAGACTCTTTCTTAGGCTGACGTTCGTAATCGAACAAATCAAGCTGAATGGCGGAATCCTCTTTAGCAATCAAGCCCTGCAGGGTCACACCCAGCAACCGCACAGGCTTCTCCCCATTCCAATGACGAACATATAGATCGCAGACGGACTTGTAGATATCCTCCCCACTCTCCGAAGGAGCCTCTAGCTGACGCGAGCGGGTTATAGTCTTCATATCGGGCGTCCGAATAGTCAGCTGTACCCCTGAGGCAACAAGACCTTGCTTACGCAATCGCCGAGCTACCTGATCACTTAAATTCAGCAAAATCGGTCGTACCTCAGCAAGACCTACGACATCCCGCGGCAATGTTGTGGTGTGCCCAATCGACTTACTCTGCTCCCGCTCAGGGTTAACGATCCCATGATCAATACCGTTGCCGGCACGCTTTAGCCATGAGCCCATAACTCCGAAATTCTCAACCAGCATATTTTCATCAGCCGCTGCTAATTGACCAATACTGTAAATGCCCAGTTTGCGGAGCTTTTCTGCTGTTTTTCCACCAATGCCGAACATTTCATTACAGGGCTTGTCCCATAAAATCTTAGGCACATCCCGCAGCCGCAGCACCGAAATGCCGTTTGGCTTTTTTAAATCGGAAGCCATCTTCGCAAGCAGCTTATTGGGAGCGATCCCCACTGAGCATGGCAAGCCCAATTCTTCCATTATACGGCGCTGAATCATCTCCGCTATTTCCATGGGTGTACCGAATTGTCTGGAGCCAGTTATATCAAGGTAACATTCATCGATGGACACTGCTTCCAGTAACGGAGTATAGCTATATGCAATCTGCATAAAAGCATTAGAATATTTGCGGTATAAATGGAAGTCCGGTTTAATAACGATAAGCGATGGACAAATACGAAGCGCCTTCTGAACTTGCATTCCCGTCGAAATCCCCATTCTGCGGGCGACGTAGGAACAAGTCACTATGATCCCTTTCCGCAATTCAACACTACCCGCAACCGCAGTAGCTTTGCCTCTATATTGGTCAGGGTCCTCTGCCTCATGCACAGAGCAGTAAAAAGCATTCATATCGACATGCAGGATAACCCTGCCGCTCGTTGGATAATACTGATCAACATTCTGCACAATATCTACCTTCTTATCCTCAGGTTTTATATTGTCCAATTTAGAATAACTCTCCGCTGCGGTTAGGTCAACTTAAGAGGTTGTAAAGTTCTTTGTTACATTCCCGCGTAAAAATGCTATAATATATAAATTCATTTCCCTATAAGGAGGACTCTCATGTCTAAGTCCATCTCCATCTTCGATACTACATTACGCGACGGCACCCAAGGTGAAGGCATCAGTCTGTCGGCTGACGACAAACTGAAGATTGCCAAGAAACTCGATGATCTGGGTGTGCACTATATTGAAGGTGGCATCCCGGGAAGCAACAATAAAGACATTGAATTTTTCAAAAGAGTCAAGGAGCTTCATCTGAACGCCAAAATTACAGCGTTCGGCAGCACTCGGCGTAAGAATTCCTTGGCCGAAAACGATGACAATTTAAAACGTATGATTGACGCAGGGGTTCCTGCTGCTACACTCGTCGGAAAATCTTGGGATTTCCATGTACACACTGCATTACAGACTACGCTTGAGGAGAACCTCGCCATGATCGGCGACTCCATATCCTACTTGAAACGCCAAGGCCTTGAAGTGATTTTTGATGCCGAGCATTTCTTCGACGGATACAAGAATAATCCTGAATATGCAGCAGCTGTTCTGTCCAAAGCCCGGGAAGCCGGAGCAGATTGGCTTGTAATGTGCGATACCAACGGTGGAACCTTACCTTATGAAATTCATGAGATTGTTACCGCTCTAAATCAACAATTACCCGGAGCCAATCTCGGAATTCACACTCATAATGACTGTGAGCTGGCGGTTGCCAATGCACTTAGCGCCATCGGAGCTGGAGCACGGCAAGTACAAGGTACCATTAATGGTTACGGTGAACGGTGTGGCAACGCCAACCTATGTTCTATTATTCCTACACTACAGATCAAAATGGGTTATCACTGTATTCCAGGCGATTCATTATCACAGCTTACCAACACTGCCCGCTATATTAGTGAAGTGGCCAATGTTAATCTGCCGGTAAATCAGCCTTATGTCGGAAATGCAGCTTTCGCCCACAAAGGTGGAATCCATGTCTCCGCCATCATGCGTGATTCACGGACCTATGAGCATATCGCTCCTGAGCTTGTCGGGAACAAGCAGCGTGTGCTGGTCTCCGAACTGGCTGGACAGAGCAATGTACTCTCCAAAGCGCAGGATATGGGTTTAAATCTGGATCCAAGCAGCGAGCAGGCTCGCCGGGTGATCGAGAAGATTAAAACGATGGAACATCAAGGTTATCAATTTGAAGGTGCCGATGCCTCACTGGAGCTACTCCTTCGGGAAGCTACCGGCGAGATGAATGAAACCTTTACCTTTGAATCCTTCAAGATGTTAGTTGAGAAAACCGCAGAACATCCAGTAGTATCTGAAGCGTTCGTTAAACTGAAAGTTGGCAGTGAGAATCTTTATACTGCTGCTGAAGGTAACGGTCCAGTCAACGCACTCGATAACGCGCTTCGTAAAGCATTACAGACCTATTTCCCACAATTAAAGGAAATGCATCTATCCGACTATAAAGTCCGTGTAATAGATGAACAGGATCAGACTGCAGCGAAGGTAAGGGTATTGATTGAATCCAAGAACTTCACAGACACCTGGAGTACGGTTGGTGTCTCCAGTAACGTAATTGAAGCCAGCTGGGAGGCACTTGTTGACAGTATGCGCTACGCGCTTCTCAATGAGCTCTCTTTGGAGAATGAGAAGACAACCAGCAATGAACCTAGAGGCCTGGTCAATCATTAATTGATCACTTATAGACTTTTGTAAGACAAAAAAAGAAGCTTCCCAAAAGTAGAATTCTACTTATAGGGCAGCTTCTTTTTTATTAAATAGGCTATATAACGGACTATTACTTTAGCCCATAAACTATGGGTGGTGGGCAGTGGGCGGCGCGGGATGTACGGATGCGCGGGGTGCGCGGAGTGCGGGTGCGGGTGCGGGTGCGGGTGCGGTAGAGTAATTAGGGAAAAACTCCCTGAAAGTAGCCGATATTCGCTATAAATGAACAGAAATAGGGAATTCCTCCCTAAAAATTAGGGTGATTTCATTATTTTTTTCCAAAACAGCTAAATTAGAGGGATATTTTCCCTAATTATTCGTTGAATGACCCGATATCTCAAATTTATGGGGAGAAATTCCCTAATTGTTCTAACGCGGCTTTCTTCGGGGTTCCAGCCATTTCTGCTCCACGGTATAGTGAAATTAATGCTTGTGGTCCACTAAAGCAAATCGCGTATGACCAAAAACGCAGATCAGCGATCCTCCAATAAGAAGAATCGCTGATCTTTAGACTTTTGCTGTTTGGAGAAAAAGCAGATCTGTCTCTTATATGGACAGCCCGCTTCATGATTCGGTAAGCTTGATTATTTTCTTTTCCAACTCTTCAGGGCTAAGAATACCTAAAATAATCTCGGAGATCACTCCATTCTTATCTATGAGCACATTGGTGGGAAAAACAGCTCCATTATATTTGCTGTACACCTCATCTTTTACATCAAACATAACCGGAAACACAAGACCGTATTTCTTGATAAAACGTTCAGCATTGGGTTTATAATCCTGACTGCTCACATTAATACCGTAAATATCTAGAACATCCTTATACTTAGTGGCCATGGTATTAAGTTCAGGAGCTTCCTGCTGGCAGGGATCACACCATGAAGCCCAGAAATTAAGGATTACCGCTTTATCTCTGGGGCCATCAACAACATAGGTAGTCCCATCTGTTCCCTGAAGTGAAAACGAAGGTGCACGCAGTCCAGCCTTAGGTCCACTCTTCATCGGCAGCTCATTTTGCTGCGCAAGCACAGCTTCTGCTTTTGGCTCACGATTATGCCACACCGCAAACGCAGCAACACATACAACTATGAGCAATACTGTTATATTTAATTTGTTACTTGCTTTCATAGTCATCTGTTCCTTTACAATTGGAATAGTTTTCTACTATTGTACCCTCATTAGGTTAAATTTCAAACCATTCATATTTTACACAATAATATATACTTTTATAATAAAAAAGAGGGTTTCGTCTACGACGAAACCCTAAAGAAGAGAGAGGGGTGAACAAATGGCAGCATTCCAGGGAAATGTCCAGCCAATAAGACTGAAATATTCCGTACAGCAAGCACTGGGGAAGCACCTGCTGTCCTGTTATCCGCATGAAGCATGCGGAGTCCTGCTGGGTGCTGCCGCAGCGGGTGGCATGCTCATTGATACTTACGTACCCTTGCGCAACGTAGCGCCAGACCCGCTGCACACCTTCACTCCCCACCCCGAAGAGTGGATTAATGTTCTTTACAACGAACCGACAATCATCGGTCTATTTCATTCCCACCCACATTCAGCACCTATCCCTTCAGTTGCCGATTATAAAGGATTAACAGCACTAGGACCTGAGTTTGCCCTCTATCTTATAGGTTCTCCCAACACCAAAGACAGCGGCAATCCAATTCTGAACGGATTTTATATTGAGCGTTTGCCTGATGACCACGGTAATTTGTCCCGCGGTTTATCCCAAGCCCCGCTTCACGTTCTACTTAAATAAGCATAGAGATCTCCCAAGGTATCCACTTGGCCGCGCTCCGAAATTTCCCGAAGGTAGATCACCCACAGCTGCGCTGTCATCTTTGCGTCTTCCAAGGCATGATGACGGCCATGAATCGGAATTTCGTGCACATATAGCAGCTCATCCAGCGAATAATTACTTCGTTGTGGCTCAAGCCAACGCGCTAACATCATCGTGTCCAGCACACGGTGTGTAAGCTGAACTTTAGAGGTTTTCCATAAAGCAGCATTAAGAAAAGCCTTATCATGTGAGCTTGCATGTGCCACCAGCACATTCTGACCTACAAAGGACATAAAATTATGAAGACCATCCATTAAGGAGGGAGCGGATTGTGTCATTTCTTCCGTAATCCCAGTCAGCCTTGTAATATCCTCCGGAATAGCCGTCTGACAGTTCACCAGTGTATAAAAGCATTCTTCTTCTTTAATCTGCTCTCCAACAACCTTGACGGCTCCAAAAGACATAATCTCATCCCCATGCTGATGGGAAAAGCCTGTCGTCTCTAAATCAAAGATCACTGTCTCTAGTTCAGACAATGGGGTATGCAGGACCTCAGGACGCCGCTTCTCTCGCATCAAAGATCGAATAAAGGCCATTTGCTGCGCAGTCTGTTGCGCAGTTTCCCCACCTCTCATCGAAGCGATAGCCGAGGGCATTCCACCTTGTCTTAGATTACTCCAGAATCCTCCGCTTTTGTTCGGCTCCCTCATGACCGCCACCTTTCCGCTGAGCGGAGCTGACGCTGCAGCGCCCGATGAAGGCGTCTGACAAGCAGCAGGCTTTCACGCAGCTCAGACAGCAGCTGCTTATTCTTCAATTCACTCTCAGCTACATAATCACTGCTGATTAACAATCCGTCCTGAACACTATATGGCGTGTTCACTCGCAACCGCATTGCTAACAAGAAAGCTCTGCGAATATCCTCTAAATGTTGATATTTCCCAAGCCTATCAAGCGCTTCAATCCGCTCTAATGTCGAGCCAGCTCTAATGCCATGTAGTAAGGACAACCGTCTAACAATGTTCACTAACGGAATATAGACCCCATACTTAACATCAAATCCGCCTGCATAATCACCAAACCGTTCTGTTAACACCTGTCCCAGTAAATTCAAAGTCGCTTTATGGCGTACTGTATTGCGAAGAACAGCATTAGACAGCTGCTCATTGTCCGCAAAGCCTTCATAGAAAGCTTCTTGCCACTTCGCTGATAACTCCACGCTTCCTGCCACATGACGCATATCAGAAGAGATAATAAGATACCGGATCGGCTCCCATTCCAACTGATTTCTCCAGCTATCAAGCTGCTCTATCCATTCAGATAATGTCTTACGCCACATAACTTGGGAGCACATCACCTTCCCCGCACATCTCTCATACCCTACTTCTTCAAGCATATCGGATAACAAAGTTCCGAAAAATTCGAAATAGCGATTTTTTTCCCCATCAGGCTCTCCTTCGACTATCAGGCCATTATCCTGATCGCTCCAAAGCGTTGCCTCCTGTCTCCCACTGCTGCCAAACACAATAAAGGAATAAGCACAGGGAGGCGGGCCATAGCCCGCCTCTTTCATCTGCGCCTCACATATGAGTACTGCGGTTTGGGCAATAAGATCATGCATAGTATTCACACGGAACATCCATTCCTCTATAGGAATAACATTCAACTGTTCGAGAAGTACTTTTTGACAGGCAACACGCCTCTCCCTAAGCTCCTCTGACGAACCGGCCAATACGATGGTCCTAAAGCTTTCTTCATTATACTCATCTGTTAACTCCATCGATGCCACACGGTCCGCCTCCCTGTCCGAGGTGAAATATTATTGTTTAAGGGTTTTGGATTCCGAATCTGCGATCAATTTCATTTGTTCAGGGTATCCGTAAGTACCATGCTCACTGATATCCAGACCCATCAATTCTTCTTCTTCTGTAACACGAAGTCCGATAGTTACCTTCATTACATATAAGATGATGAAAGAAAGAACGGCTACGAAAACAAATGTTCCTACCACACCCAGCACTTGAACCCCTAGTTGATGGAAACCGCCACCGTAGAACAACCCAGCTTCACCTACCAAGCCGCCTTTAGTAATAAGCTCAGGTACAGCGAACAGACCCGTTGAAACTGCACCCCACATCCCCGCAATACCATGCACCGAGAAAGCATAGATTGGATCATCAAGCCCTGCACGTTCCAGCCATTGGGAAGTCATGAATGTAAAAGCACCGGCTACAAAACCAATAATGATTGCTGCCCATGGATCAACGAAAGCACACGCTCCTGTGATTGCAACCAATGCAGCCAGAACACCATTCAGCATTGCTGGAATATCAGACTTACCAAAGTACAACCAAGAAGCAATCAATGCCGCCAAACCACCTGCTGCTGCTGCGATGTTCGTTGTTAGGGCTACGTGACCGAAGAAACCGCCCATTGGGGACAAAGCACTACCTGGATTGAATCCGAACCAACCAAACCAGAGGATAATAACACCGAGTACAGTAAATACTTGGTTATGACCTGGAATAATCACTGGTTTTCCTTCTTTATTAAACTTACCAAGCCGAGGCTTAAGCAATATGGTTGCTACCACTGCTGCCGTTGCACCTGTAAGATGGACAACTGTGGAACCTGCATAATCTTGCATTCCCAGCTCAGCCAACCAGCCACCGCCCCATACCCAGTGAGCTACAACTGGATAAATTACGACGGAGAACAAAATTCCGAAAATGATATACACACTTAGCTTCGCACGTTCTGCCATACCACCAGATACGATAGCCAAGGAAACTGCTGCAAAGGCCATTTGGAATAAGAATTTAACATTTAAAGTAACATCAGAAAATGCAAGTGATTCAAAAGAAGCTGCGGTTGAATCTCCTCCGTACAAGAAGCCTGTAGTACCGAAGAAGCCATTGCCGTTACCGAAACCAAGTCCAAAGCCGATAGCCCAGAAGCAAAGACTTGCGATAGCCAGGGTAAGTACTGTCTTACCTGCTACGTGCCCTGCATTCTTCATCCGAACCGAACCCGCTTCGAGCATTGCAAACCCTGCTTGCATAAAGAATACTAAAATGAATGCCAGGAAGGTAAACGCTGTGTCCAATCCGACTTGTAAGTCAACGTTCGTCGGACCATCCGCTGCAAAAGCACTTACCGGATAAATCATCAGTGTAATCATGGCCAGTAACATCATCAACCATTTCTTTTTCATTTTTACCCCACTCCCCAATGTTATATTTTCTAACAAAGCGTGAAACTCTTAATGTCATTATAATCAGAAGTCAGGTAAATTGACAAGACTATTTTGGGAATGTTTTTATTTTATTTTATTTGAGCACACGAAATTTTCACAGTACTAATGGACTAGAGGTCCAAAAGGCCTGATTCTAGCTGCATTTTCATTAAAATAACTACGTGTACAATCTCATTTATATTACCTAATTATTGAACGCATCTTTTACCAAAATCACAAAATACATAACATTTAATGTTATGTATTGGGGTAACTTATAGTTTTCATCCCCAATCATTCTTCAAATTTGATATCCCTTTGAGTTTGAGTGTATTGTATAGAAACTACAGATCACCGTTCATGAATTAACCCTTCTTTGCTGCATATACTTTATGAAAGTATGACGTTTGACTGTATGGTTTCCAGTTTGTTATCATTACAGATAGCATAAGAAACCATCAATTTAGAAGATGACCGCCACTTATCGGCAGTCGTATTCAATTAGTGAGGCGAGATTAAATGGGGATATGATTTTGTATCGAATTGGAGAATTAGCTAAGGCTGCTCACATTAGTGAACGAACTATTGATTATTACACGAAACTGGGATTAATCTCCCCGGAATCTAGAAGCACCAAAAATTATCGGCTATACAGCCATGAAACCTTGGCTGCTTTAGAACGTATTACTCAATTAAAGCATGACAAGTATTCATTGGAAGAAATCAAATCTATGCTAGGCAAATGGAATGAGGCAACACCAGAAACCGACGTCTCTGATAAATTAGTCGAGTTAGAGCAGCAAATGCAGCGGCTAGAACGGGAAGTAAAAGCCCTTGAACCTCTTATAAGTGGTTTGAAGCCAGGACAGGCCAGTCGCGTACTTTCAAATCTGCTCCCTCAGGGATTAGCCTGCATGGAAGCGATCCGGCTATTGCTTACGCAAGGACCGCCAATGTAAATACCATATTTACAATACAGTGGAGGAATGCACCTATGTTTATGTACCTGTTAGTAATTATTGCCTTTCTTTTCTCATTGTGGGCACAGTTTAGAGTTAAAGGAACCTTCAGCAAATGGTCGAAGGTAGCTAATTCGAACGGCCTGACTGGATATGAAGCAGCTAGACGTATGCTCGACGCCAATGGCTTACACGATGTTCCGATTGAACCTGTAAGAGGCACACTTTCAGACCATTATGACCCCATCCACAGGGTTGTACGCTTATCAGAGCCTGTGTATTATGAAAGCTCCATCTCTGCAATCTCTGTCGCTTGTCACGAAGTAGGCCACGCGATTCAGCATAAAGTAAGTTACCCTATGTTGACACTTCGTCACCGGATGTTCCCGGTAGTTAATTTCGCATCAGGTGTCGCGCCTTTCATGCTGATGGCAGGTTTCATCTTCGGTTACTTTAATCTTATAGGCTTGGGTATCATTTTCTTCTCAGCTGCTGTTGCATTCCAGCTCGTAACCCTGCCTGTAGAATTCAACGCCAGTAACCGGGCTCGTCAGGTCATGGTAGAACAAGGTTTCATCCGTAACGAAGAAGAACGCGGAGTAGCAAAGGTTCTCAACGCCGCTGCATTAACTTATGTTGCCGCTGCTCTAGTATCCTTGCTTGAACTGCTTCGCTTAATCACCGTCTTTTTAGGCAACCGCGACTAATATCGCATACCTCTAAACAACAAAAACCCCGGAAGGCTAAGAGCCGACCGGGGTATTATTTTGTCTAGCTTTAAAGTAGGAGATTAAAAAAGTCCGAAAGGAACGTGCCACCAGCGGCAATTTACTATCTGTACGGTAGATCAAGCCAACCGTTCTCGTCACCGCAGGCTCCACAACCCTCACCTGAGCTGGTTGAAGAGGATTCGTCTGATAGAACGCCATCTCCGGAAGCAGGCTTACACCCATCCCTGCGGCCACCAAACCACGAATGGTATCGGTCTCTCCGCCTTCAAATGCAATCTGCGGTTGAAATCCCGCCTGCAAGCAAGCTTGCCAAACGATAGGTCTTAACGAATAGCCTTGGCTGAATAGAACAAACTTCTCTTTTTGCAGCTGTTCCAACCGGATCTCAGACTCTCCTGCCAACCTGTGATTCTGAGGAAGAATCGCAAACAACTCTTCAGTCATTACAATATCCCCCGAGACATGCTCATCATTCTCCGGAAAAGGCGAAATGAAAGTTAAGTCCACTTCTCCAGACAATACGTCTTTTATCAAAGAAGGGTAAGATCCTTGTTTAAAACGAAATTTGACATGAGGATAATATTTACGAAAATCTGCAACGATAGTCGGGATGAGATGTGTACCAAGACTATGCGGGAATCCGATCCGAATCTCTCCACGCTCAGGATCCAGAAATTCATGCACCTCATTTACCGAATGCTCCAGCTCCTTAAGGATACTCTCAACCTTCTTGCAAAAGAGCTGTCCAACAGGCGTAAGCTGCAGATTGCGCCCTTTTTGCATGAATAGATCAACCCCAAGCTCTTGCTCCAGCTGATGAATCTGACGGCTTACCGCAGACTGCGCTACATGAAGCTCTTCTGCCGCTCTTGTTACGTGTTCTTTTTGAGCTACCTTTAAAAAATATTGCAGCTGTCTTAGCTCCACTCCATCATCGCCCCTGTCTTAGGCTTTTTTTGAATATACGAATAATTAGCCCATATACGAAAAAGCCAGAAACCAAACCTCCGAGATGCGCAACCCAATTCACATTTGGTGTAGCAAACGACATAATGATCCCGATTATTAACAATCCATATAAAGTTTTACGCGAGCCCTCATCCATCATGGCCCGTTGAATAACTGCAATGTATAAAAATGCACCATAAATGGCGTAGATTGCTCCAGAAGCACCAACCGAGACCGTACCAAACTCTACTACTGAGCGAGCACTAATCGCAATTGTAAGCACATTTGCCAGAAATCCGCCCGCCAGATAGAGCAGCGCATAACGCCACCAGCCCAGCAATCGCTCCAGAGGCGGTGCAAACACCAGGAGAGCGAAGCAATTAAAGAACAGATGGGAAAACCCATTATGTAAAAAAATAGCGGCCAGATAGCGCCACAGTTCCTCTTTGTACGGACTCACATCAACTATAGCACCAAAATCAACAAGCGTTTGAATATTTGTTGATCCTCCGTTAACTGCCATCAGGATAAACATGATCACATTGGCCAATATGAGCAGACAGGTTACCGGATAATACCGGACATAACTTTTCCAATTTTCGTACCGAATAAATATCATAACACCCATCCCTTTACATATATATCTTGTCCGGTTGGACATCTTCCTGCTATTAAGATTATAATTTATTGTGGCAGTAAGAATCCAATATTATAATTCGAGGAGGAAAACAAGGATATGACGCAAGAAAAAACAGGCGTAGCTACTTTTAAAGGCAACCCCATCACTCTCGTAGGACCTAAGCTAACAACTGGTGATCCTGCACCCGATTTTGTTCTGAGCAAGAATCTCCTGGAAGACGTGTCTCTAAGTGATTATGCCGGTAAAATCAAGCTGATCAGTGTTGTCCCTTCTCTTGATACCGGGGTATGTGACGCACAGACCCGCCGGTTCAACAGTGAAGCCGCAGAGCTTGGTGACGATGTGGTAATTCTCACTGTAAGCACGGACCTGCCGTTTGCCCAAGCTCGTTGGTGCGGTGCTGCTGGCATCGATCGAGTTATTACTCTATCCGATCACAAAGCAACCTCATTCGGACAAGCCTATGGTGTGCTGATTAAAGAATTCCGCTTAGATATGCGCTCCATTTTTGTTCTGGATAAGAACGACAAGATCGTATATGTTGAATATTTGAGTGAAATGACCGAGCACCCTAACTATGAAGATGCTATTGCTGCTGTGAAGAAGCTGCTCTAATTCTCCAATCAGTAGCGGTTATTACAACAATACTTAATAATCTCTGTTAAAAAAGCGGCAGAAGGTCCATCCTTCTCCCGCTTTTTTTGTAATAGAAAGATTTATCGATAACACACTGAGCAGCTCACCGTTTACGTAAACGCATTCATACTATCCCTAAGCAAGAAGGGTTTGACGGGCCTCTAAAAATCAGTCTGCTTTGTATTTTCCTAATTTTTTGTCCAAAGATGCATACAAGCGTTGAATCACACGGTAATTCGCCCCGAGATCACCAAGTGAACCTCTAGATGCAGAATACATATCTACACCACAACGAACAGGCGTCGTATTAAGCACCGATACCGTAATGTCCAGCGTACGGCCAAATGCCGTTCTCTTCTCAAGAGTAATCTCACCTACAGACTCCACTTCGTGAAGCACCTTAAATCCAGGAACTTTCTTTAAAGTCGATGAAACTTCTTCCCATGCTTTGTCTTTAGTTAGATTGTAATAACGCGTTTTTAATGTCGGATCTTTGGCGCGGTCGCTTGTTCCATCATGACTGCGGAATAAGCCAACCAAGGTTCTTTTTAACGACAAAATTCTTCCCCCTCTACAAATCCCAAGTTCATTATTCTAAGTGTAACACTCTTGTCTCAGGAACAAAAGGGTATAACTCACTTTCCCTTTATTCCAGACATACAAAAAAGCGCCCGCTCCCATTATTCAGGGGAAACAGGGCGCCTTGGCTTAAACAAGAGAAAACCCGCTTATGCCGTCCGGCTACAGTGTCTTCTGAACCTGCTAGAGCAGGTGGGTGATCGCAGAAAACGTTTTTGAATTCCCCAAGTCATATAGACAGGGCGGTTCAGCTGCGCTTCGTGTAGATCTCCCAAGACATTATCATTGGTTCAAAACAACGAGTAACCGTAACGTACATCGCAGGATTTGTTATTATTATATTGCGTTTTAACGAAAAAGTAAACCTGTATGCGCTTTATTTTTACACAGGAATTAATTACCTGGAAATATCCAACGCTAATCCAGTTTTTTGTTAAATGCGTTTGGTGTCCTTTTCATCAATTTCATCCTCGTAGTCATCATCATCGTCGTCATCGTCGTCATATTCATTCCGATTGTTCAATGCTGCTGCTTCTGCTTCTTCCTGCTCTTTCAGTTTCTTCTTTTCTACTTGCAGCTGTAGCTTATTATAAGTAGCGTAGAAGTTAAAGAAGGCTGCCATTGCAATCAACGTTGGAATACAAATGAAATAAAGAGCCGGATATCTAAGACCGATATAAACAAGAACTGCGGCTGCAATCAATGTAGAGAACACACGAATTGGGCGTGCTATAGTCAGCAATATAGAATTGGTCATCACTTGCTTGAAGCCCATTTGGTAATGAACCACAATGGAAAAGAAGTTAAACATGGATACCGACAAAAGTATCATCAGCACCAACATCAAAATACCAACAATTCTAAAGTTAGGCATTTGTGTCATGTAAACTGTTACATCAACGTACATAACAACGAACATCAATGTATAGATAACTCCTCCGAGCATACTTTTTACATAATTTTCTTTATACCCCTGAAAAAATGTACGAAAAGTTCCTACATCCGTATTCCCCATTACCCATTTACGCACTACGGTAAATAAAGCGGCTGAAGCTGGAAACACCGTAAAGGGCGCTAAAATCCCCATTGCCCAGTTCAATGTAATTTGCTCGTTCGCTCCACCTGCGCCTGTCCCTAACATAATCATCTTTAAAACACCAAAAAACAAAAACGGGGCGGAACATAGTGCCCATAAGATATTACTGCCTGCGATACGTGAAATCCATTCTGTCACGCGGTATAAGCCGCCCATTGCTCCTTTAAACTCCAATTCCCTTCCTCCTCTGTCTCTTACATACTACATATCTTAACTATACCTCATTTGACCTCCTCATTTCCATAGCCCAACTTTCTGAATTATAGACTATCGTCTATACGTAAAGCCTTTATAGTCCATATATTAGGATTGTAACCATAAGAAATACCAAAATCCCCACATTCTAAAGGAGGTTATCTCATGTCTACACCTGTTGGCTTCGGCGGTTGGACTTCTACAGGCACGATCCTCGTATTGTTTATCTTGCTCGTTATCATCACTCGTACATTCGGATACTAATATCACACAAAACAAATTCGCGCCCTACTAAGGACATAACAATTCACCAAACATCCTTATATTTCAGCAAAAAGAAGACGAGAACCGCAATGCGGCATCTCGTCTTCTTTGGTATCTTGACGAAGTATTAATTATCGAAATCTTCACGTTTTGCAGGACGAGTGCTCGTGCTGCTTGGACGAGTGTATGGTTTACGCTCTGCGCTGCGGTTTGCACTACCGTCACGAGCTGGTGCGCCATCACGGTTGCCTTTATAGCCACCGCCATAGCCGCCACTGCCGCTACCGTAGTTGCTGCCACCGCTGCTATAGCCACCACGACTACCGCCACCGTTATTATCACGGTTACCACGGTATCCGCCACCGCTACCGCTGCCACCGGAAGTACCACGGTTTCCGCCATAACCACCATTAGGTTTACGACCACTGCGGATATCGTTTTTGCCACCACGACGTTTAGCACGAATTGGATCTTCAGGAGTCAATTCAATTGCGGAATCCTTCTTGTCGCCAGTGAGAAGCTTCATAGCTGCGGACAACAATTGTACGGAATCATATTGCTCAAGCAATTGAATAGAAATTCCTTTGTACTCGTTCAACTCTCCGCTTTCTACCACTTCAAGCAAACGCTCAGCAGTAACGCGTTGTTTACCTTCAATAGCTTCAGCCATTGTTGGCAAAGGTTTACGAGTAATCCGGTGACGAGTAACACGTTCGATCAAATGCAGGTGATCAATTTCGCGTGGAGTAACGAATGACCAAGCCGTACCTTCTTTACCTGCGCGTCCTGTACGACCAATACGGTGTACATAGCTTTCAGGATCTTGTGGCAAGTCAAAGTTAATTACGTGAGTTACGCCGGATACGTCCAGACCACGTGCCGCTACGTCAGTAGCTACCAGCACGTCAATGCTGCCATCACGGAATTTACGCATTACAGCATCACGTTGGTTCTGTGACAAGTCACCATGCAATCCATCAGCAGAATATCCGCGTTTTTGCAAAGCTTCAGCAAGCTCATCAACCCGGCGCTTAGTACGTCCGAATACGATAGCTAATTCAGGTGATTCCATATCAATCAAACGACTAAGAGCTTCAAACTTTTGACGCTCAGGCACTTCCACATAAGCTTGATCAATCAGTGGGGCACTGATTTGTTTCGGAATAACGGAGACATGTTGCGGGTTGTTAAGAAATTGTTGAGCTAGGCGTTGAATGTTTGGTGGCATTGTAGCAGAGAACAACATGGTTTGACGTTCTACAGGAACGAGCTTCAGGATAGTCTGAATATCTTCCATAAAGCCCATATCCAGCATTTCATCTGCTTCATCCAATACAACGGTTTGAACATCATCCAAACGGATCGTTTTACGGTTGATGTGATCGAGCAAACGACCAGGTGTACCAATAATGATTTGTGGTTTCTTTTTCAATCCACGGATTTGACGTCCAATATCCTGTCCGCCATAAATCGCCAACGAGCGAAGACCTTTGAAACGGCTTAGTTTGCCAATTTCTTCTGACACTTGGATGGCCAACTCACGTGTTGGTGCCATAATAAGGGCCAAGATTTTTTCGTCTTCACGGTTAATCTTCGAAATGAGGGGGATACCAAAAGCAGCAGTCTTACCTGTACCAGTCTGAGCTTGACCGATCAGATCCGACCCAGTCAATGCTAATGGGATCGACTGTTCCTGTATCGGTGTTGCCTCCTCAAATCCTAACTCTGTGATTGCTTGTAGCACTTTTGGCTCCAAGCCAAATTCTGCGAATGTTTTCAAATTATTCATGCTCCTTCTATACAGTGGACATTCCACATGCTTGTCTGTATTCTTAAGTAGCGGTAAACACATTTATAGGCTGTCCAATCATGCTCTATTTTCTGCATGATATAGCGCTTTTGGGACGAAAAGCCTCCCTAATCATCAGGTACCTTGTTGTACCTGAGCAACTGTAGCTTTACATCCGATGCAATGCAAAAATACCATTGTAACGTTCTACTCAAGAATATCCTATACATTATATCACAAACACATGTGAGAATACCAGTGGGTTCCTTTCTTTTCATTGCTTTCATGTTTTATTTTTTTAAATATATATATAAGGGTGGATTTACTTGTTAAGACAGATTTTGAATTGTTTGGTTGTTTTTTTAGGGGCAGCACTGATCGCCAGTGGATTTAATCTATTTTTAATTCCACACCGTTTACTAAGTGGTGGTGTATCTGGGCTTTCCATGTTAGTGGGTTATTTCACTCCATTAAACATAAGCCTCCTATACTTGCTCTTTAATATTCCTCTGCTGGCTGCAGGCTGGTTCCAGTTAGGCCGGAGATTTATTATTATGAGCATGTTGTCCGTTGTGTTTACAACCTGGTTCTTAACAGTGATTCCCGAGCATCTGGTGGCTACAGATATGCTGCTGTCCTCTGTGTTTGGCGGAGTTCTCGTTGGGATTGGCTGTGGTATCTCCTTCCGTGCAGGAGGTTCTTCCGGAGGTTTTGACATCTTGGGTTCAATTATCACTAAATACCGAGATTTCCCGGTCGGCAATGTAGTAGTAAGTTTAAATGGACTTGTTATCCTGGCGGCCGCTTATCTTGACCAGAACTGGAATTTAGCACTTTCATCAATGGTATCTATATATGTAACAGGTAAAGTGTTGGATATGATTCATATCAGCCACTTAAAGGTGACTGTATATATTGTAACAAACCGTACAGATGAATTACTGCAACATCTAATAGGCCTTCAACGAGGTGTCACAAAGATTAAAACAGAAGGTGCTTATTCTCACGTTGAAAAGGACATGCTAATGACGGTAACAACCCGCTACGAACTTGCAGAGCTGCAACGTATCATCCGCACGACAGATCCTCAAGCTTTTGTAAATATTGTTGAAACAGTTGGTGTTATGGGTTCCTTCCGGAAAGACAAAATGAGGAAATAAAAATTCCTAGTATTGGAAAATGCACCAATCTCAGAATTATGATATATTATACACACGCAGAACCCTAACAATTTCATAAAGATTGAGATTTACCCCTCTTTTTTCCAAAGCACTTCGTTTTCCGATGAACACTGAATCTATTCAGAACTATCGAAAAAGGAAAGGGTGATTTTTGTGGAAATGGAAACGGTAAAACTGTCAGCAATCGTCATGAGGTGGTATCCTGATATGATGCCGTTTCTCAAACAGGACGAATTAAATTCAGTAATCGTTCTGCGAGACGGGCTAAGTATTCTGGAACCTGCAGATGCCATGGATATTATCCATTACAGCATCTGTGAACATCAGAATTCTGCGTATCTTCAATGAGCAAGCCGCAAGAGAAGTCTTGATAGTTGCCGCCTTGGGTTCGGCCCTGTTGCCGATTTAAGGCGGCATTTACTTTTTTCATACCGTTTCGAATCCATACATCTCGTTTATAAACAACAAAGGCGGTTTTTTATTCCCAATCTGAGCTAATATTGTTACAACACTGTTCTTTTTGGGAGCAACCGTTCCTATATAATTTAGGGGAAAGTACATAAAGGGAGAGAAAAACGAATGAACATCACCTGGGCTCTACTGATGATGGCCTTGGGAAGCGTAGGCGTACAACAGAACCAACATGACGCTGAAGTGGCGATCGCTTTGAAGTCCGCCATAAATCCCCCCATCATTGCACAACAAAACAACAATTCGAATGTAGCAACTCCAGCTCCAAGCGCTTCACCTGAAGCAACAAACTCAGAAAGTATGTTACACACCGATCCACAACCAGACGCACCCAAAGTAAAAGGCATTTATGTTACCGCCTACAGTGCTGGTGGGGAACGAATGGAAAAGCTGCTTACATTGCTTGACCAAACCGAACTTAACTCAATGGTAATAGACATTAAGGACGATGCGGGTTATATCACGTATAAGACCGATAATACCGACCTCCAGAAGCTCGGTAACCCTCAGCCTTTTATTGGAGATATCAATAAGTTAATGGAACGTTTGAAGAAACATGATGTCTATCCTATCGCCCGGATTGTTGTTTTTAAAGACTCCATTCTTGCCAAAAAGAACCCGCAGATGTCTTTTGTTAATACTGACGGCACTGTATGGAAGAATAAGGGCGGCGACAGCTTTGTTAATCCTTATAATGAAGATGTGTGGAAATACAATGTGGATATCGCCAAGGAAGCTGTTAAGCTCGGCTTCAAAGAAATTCAGTTCGACTATGTTCGTTTTCCGGAAGGATTCGAAAAACGTGCTGATACCCTTAAATACACTAAAACCACTGACTCACGCGTAGAAATCGTATCTAATTTTGTTAAATATGCCAAAGCAGAGCTAGCTCCACTTGGTGTCCGTGTGTCCGTAGATATTTTTGGATATGCCGCATCTGCCCCTGCTGAGGGTATCGGCCAGGACTTTGTTAAAATATCCAAGAATGTGGATGTTATCAGTCCAATGGTTTATCCAAGCCACTATTCAACGGGATGGTTTGGCGTGAAAGAGCCCGACTTAGATCCTTACGCTACAATCAAAGGTTCCATGGTTGATACACATAAGAAGCTTGATCCACTGGGCAGCTATAAACCCGTTATTCGACCTTGGATTCAAGACTTTACAGCAAGCTGGCTCGGAAGTGGTCATTATGTGAAATATGGTAAAAAACAGGTGGAAGATCAAATCCGCGCTTTAAAAGATGAGAACGTGGATGAGTTCCTTCTCTGGAACGCCAACAATCGCTATACTGCCGATGTTGATTACGAAAAACAATGAATACAGCCCTTATTATTTATAGCTGATCTGATATATGTATGCTAAAGACCCGGCGTCTGCCGGGTCTTTTAACGGAAACTTATTGAACTATTTAACCTATTCCTTGAAAAATCATAAAGAATGAGGCACAGAATTATGATACAGACCACCTCTTTAAAACAAAAGGCAGGACAATTTTTTCATATTTTATTCCCAATCCTTGTTACACAAATTGCTTTATCCGCGATCACCTTCTTTGATACTAATATGTCCGGTAAATTCGGAACCGTCGATCTGGCAGGAGTTGCGATAGGAACTAGTCTTTGGATTCCAATCCAAACCGGTCTCAGCGGTATTCTTATGGGGATCACACCTATTGTTTCACAGCTCATCGGGAGCAAAAAGGATAAGGATGTTGCCTTTCAAGTCACACAAGGTATTTGGCTGTCACTGATTGTTTCGATCATCGTCTTGCTGATTGGCAGCTTTGCCTTGTCACCTATTCTTAATTTTATGAACTTGGAGTCTGGTGTAAGAGATGTTGCTTTCCGCTTTCTCAGTGCTATTTCGTTCGGAATTATCCCCCTGTTTGGATATACGGTACTTCGTAGCTGTATAGACGCTTTAGGGCAAACACGCGTATCCATGTGTATTACACTAATAGCTTTGCCTGTAAATGTAGGTTTGAACTATTTGCTCATCTTCGGGAACTTCGGATTCCCTCGTCTCGGGGGCGTTGGTGCTGGGGTCGCTTCAGCTATTACCTATTGGGTTATATTTGCCGTTGCTCTACTGTTCATATATCGTTCTCAGGCCTTTGTAAATCTCAGATTATTCCGTAAGTTCTATTTTATATCGTTAAACAGCATTAAAGATTTGCTCAAAATCGGAGTACCCATCGGTTTCTCAATTTTTTTCGAAACAGCTGTCTTTTCCGCTGTAACCTTGTTAATGAGCCGATTTGATACCGTAACAATTGCCGCGCATCAGGCAGCAATCAATTTTGCAACAACACTTTATATGATTCCGCTCAGTATTTGCATCAGCCTTACCATCCTCGTCGGCTTCGAGACCGGGTCTGGCAGACAAAAGGATGCACGCCAATATGCCATAATGGGTATCGGACTGGCGGCAATCCTTTCACTGGCCACAGCTTTATTACTCTTGTTTGCCGGAAATCATGTAGCTGGTCTATATTCAGATGAACCCGATGTCATCTCGTTAATTCAGCATTTCCTGATCTATGCAATCTTTTTTCAAATCTCAGATGCGATTGCTACACCTACTCAAGGTGCGCTTCGCGGATATAAGGATGTTAACCCAGCCTTTATCATTTGTTTTATTGCCTATTGGGTAATTGGCTTACCTACAGGTTATGTACTTGCAACTTACACAGATCTAGGAGCATTCGGCTACTGGATTGGTCTTATTACCGGTCTTGCCATCGGTGCGACCCTGCTATTGTCTCGGCTTATCAAAGTTCAACGGCGTTATGCCGCACAATACGCACAGGAACAACTTCAGAGTTAACGATCCATATTACACAAAAAAGGAACAGTGCGAATCTCGCAGCTGTTCCTTTTTATATATAGGGTCGCTAATTATTGGGAAAGACGGGAAGCCAGCTCGTACAGCTCCAGGTCAAAGCCCTTTTTCGTATTTACTACGAGATCAATATCCGTAAGGGTTAATTCACCTTTGATGATACCACAAGCCTTGTCGGATTCACCTTCGATTAGCTTACGTACGGCAAAATCGCCAAGACGGCTAGCCAAATTCCGGTCTCCAGGAGTTGGTGTTCCACCACGTTGGATATGTCCGAGTACAGTAACACGTGCATCCAGAGAAGCATGACGGTCTTTCAGAGCTTGAGCCACATCTTCACCTTTGCCAACGCCTTCGGCAACAATTACGATACTGTGGCGTTTACCTCTGATAAAATTATCGCGCATCCGGTCAGCAACTTCATTCAAATCATATGGCATTTCCGGCACAAGAATTGTTTCTGCTCCGGAAGCCAGTCCAGCATGCAGCGCGATATCGCCACAGTGGCGTCCCATAACCTCTACAATCGAAGAACGTTCATGGGAGGACATAGTGTCACGCAACTTGTTAATAGCGTCTACAACAACGCCAACCGCTGTATCAAACCCGATAGTGTAGTCTGTGAAGGAGATATCGTTATCAATCGTACCTGGCAAAGCCATAGTCTTGATACCGAGTTTACTTAATTTGTTAGCTCCTTTATAGGAACCATCTCCACCGATAACTACTAGACCATCGATACCCAGTTCATTAAGGATATCCGCACCTTTTTGCTGTCCTTCCGGTTTCGTGAACTCCAGACATCTTGCAGACTGCAGAACAGTACCGCCACGTTGAATAATATCTCCTACACTGCGAAGATCCATTGGGAAGATATCGCGATTCAGCAGACCTTGATAACCACGTTGCACCCCAAATACCTCAATACCGAAATAAAGTGCGCTTCTTACAACCGCACGAACAGCGGCGTTCATTCCCTGTGAATCTCCACCACTAGTCAATACTGCGATTTTTTGAATTTTAGACATTCTGTTGTTCCTCCTTAAAATTGTGCGAAGCCTGATACTTCTTATAAAAATAACTTCGCGACATGGTTACAAAAAGCGTTTGCGTATCCAACGGCTGTTAGCGAAGAAGAACAGTCTTGTAAGCGGACTGCCTTTCATCAGGCTTTTAGATACAGAGCGAACTTCCCGCTGTTCGCTAACTTTCGGATCAGATAAATAAAGTGCCAGCAATCCCTCAATCACCATACGATGCATCGAAGACTCTGGAAGATTACGAACATCCTTACGGGCCCACTCAACCATTGCAGCGATCCGACTCAGCATGGTATCCGTGTCATCATAATAATTGCAGAAATTAAGATCACCGCCTGCTCGGTCCTCTTCCTGATCAATCAGATAATCCAGCATAATGTGCAGACCACATACATGCGGAAAATACGCGGCTCGAATCGAAGCCGCAGAAGCTTGGTTCAGCTTCGGATCACATGCGGATAGAAATAACATAAATACACCTAGCGTTGATCCCGTTGCAGCCGAAAATTCATTCCATTGCAGATGTGGTGCTCGACTGCCCTGTTCCTCCCACCACTCCTTCAGGGCTGTTTCCCTGAGTTCCGGGCGGATGTGCTTATACACTTGTAAATCTGTATAGAGCACAGCCAGTTCTCGAATCTCCGCTGCAGCAGCGGAATAACCTGGCAACAAAGAAATCATCTCTTGGCATTTGCGAACCAGCCTGTACAAATATCCGCCGTCATTCTGTTCACTTCGAAGCGCATAATAATTACCTGGCTCAGCATTTGGATCAATAGCATCCAGCATAGATTGATGCAGCAGCCTGAAATCTGCAGGATCAAGCGAAGTACTGCGATCACATAAGTTGTCCAGATAATCACTGATAGTTTGATAAGCAACAATTAGCGGAATCAGTATATGTTTCATCGATAAATTGCCGGCGGCATAAATACCACCGCCTATGCAATGAAACTCTTTAGTTTCAATGCTGGCAAGTGCTTGCTTCCGGAGCTCGGGATCGGGAATCCCGTTCGCATCTTGGCGCCAGAAATGGAGACATTCTCTCACTTCCGGCAGCACGTACTTATAGACCCTGTTCATAAGTCCCAGTGGACCACGCGGGCTAAGGTAACGGCCTTGCTCTAATTCACTCAATGACAGTGCCTCCACATTGTTGTCTCCTTATCCAAATCACCACTTATTATAATATGATCAGGCGTATTTGTACAAACAACAAAATCACTTTCGTAAAATCATGAAAGATTCAGAAATACAGCAGTTTTTAAAAACATCTCCCCATTGCTTTATGCTATACTAGGCATATTTCAATTTCGGAGGAGTGCAATCCATGTTTTCAAAACGGACCGGCAGCCTTTACAGCGATCAAAACTGGCTGCGTTCCTTTCTCTTTACCATATATGGTACCAGCGTCCTTGTAGTATCCTACTTTCCTTTATTCTACACACATTTAGGGTTTAGCAGTTCTCAGATAGGCTACTTGTATTCCCTCGGCCCCCTTATCTCCATCCTATCCAATCTATTCTGGAGTATGATAAGCGATAAGTTAGGCACCATTCGAAAGATCATGTTCATATTACTTGCGGGTCAATTAGTAACTGGTCTTCTATTAGCCAGAGCGACGGAATTTTCATCTGTCATGCTTATTTTGTCCTTCTTCTACTTCTTCTATTACCCAGTTTTTCCGCTTGCCGATACAATGGCTATCAAAGTTGCCGAAAGACACGGACGGAACTTCATTACCATTCGCGTTTTTGGCTCCTTAGGCTATTCTTTCTTTGCTCTAACCGTTGGCTATGCATTAAGAGCATTGGGCTCTACTTGGAGCTTGACCCTATGTATCATCATCATTATTGCTGCACTTTTAATTACCCTAGGACTTAAGGATGTTAAAAAACCTGCTGTTATAGAAACAACGAATCAAGATAAGGACACAGCTGAAGCTGATAATAGCAAAAATGGACTTAAAGATATATTGTTGCAAAAAGAGGTGCTGTGGTTCTTCGGCTGTGTGTTTGTACTCGCGTTAGGCCATAGAATGAACGAAGCCTTTCTGACGATCAGTCTAAAACAACTAGGCGCTGGTGAGGAAATCATTGGCTGGGCACTGCTCGCGTCAGCTCTTAGTGAGATCCCTGTATTATTTATCCTCAGCAGATACGGCGACAAATTCAAAGAATTGCCCTTGCTGGCCTTGGGGAGTCTGATGTATGCTCTGCGTTTTCTTTTGATGTCCCTAGCGGATCATCCGGGCTCAATGATTGCCATTCAAGCCATGCACAGTATATCATTTGGTGTTTTTTATGTAACATCTGTCCGTTATATCACCCGGATTATTCCGGATCGCCTTCGGGCAACAGGTCTTGCCATTTTCACCGTCGTTTGGTCAAGTGCGTCTGGGCTGCTTAGCGGTACCTTTGGCGGCATTATTTATCAAGAGGCGGGGCGTTATATTTTTTATATAGTGGCTACGGGTTTCAGCTTACTCGCTTTTGCAGGGTTTCTGGGACAGCATTTATTGAAATCCAACCTGGATCCGATCAATTATTTCAGAAAAAAGAACAAAAAAGCCTCCCTATAATTAGGGTTGGTATTATTTCATAATACAAAAAGGTCGTTGCACTCCCCTTCACTGGAGTGTAACGACCTTTTTCATTTTGGATAACTTCTATAGTGGGCGTAAAAAAACACAGTTCCCGAAAGAACTGTGTTCTGTAAGTTGGTAACCACTCTTGCAAGGGCTTGCCAAGTAAATTATATATTTGTAGCAGACAGCTTAACTGTCCTGCTGTTTCTTATAATTTTACTACGTTTTCAGCTTGCGGTCCACGACTACCATCAGTGATGTCGAATTCTACTTCTTGACCTTCGTCCAAAGTCTTGAATCCTTCACCTTGAATTGCTGAGAAGTGTACGAATACATCTTCGCCGCCTTCTACTTGAAGAAAACCATAACCTTTTTCTGCGTTAAACCATTTTACTGTACCTTTCAATTGAACAACCTCCTAAAAATAACCGCCATATATGGCGTATAACTATAGTATACTGCAATCTTCTGTTCAAATCAATCAAACCCAACCCTTAATATATGATTTAATTTGCTTTTCCCTTCTCCAGTGCGTTATCATTGAGCCAAAAGCCAAAAATCGCCAGGGTGGTAATGATAATGATCAAAAAACATGAAATATACAAAACAGACAAATGGAATATGATGACGGTAGAAGTTCAAGGCCGCTACATTGTACTCCGCGAAATTTCCGATCAATGGGGAGAAGAAACACATACCTTCCTGAGTCGTCCAGCGATGATGCAATGGGTGAATAACCGCTTCAACAAAGAATCTTATAAAGACAATGAAGAAGAGTACAAAAACATCATTGCAGCTTTCAAACAGGTATAACAGGAAATGAATAACGAAAATCTCACGATTTATGTTGTCCTAGTCCTCTGTCTAGGCGCAGTATTAATTATGACCAAGGATCGTGTCCCGCCGAAATTAAAGCGGGGCATGGCCATGGCTGCGGTCGTAATGATTCTGTTTGCTTTCATCTTTGTTATTTATAGCTTGTTGGCATAACTACCATATAAAGAAGACTAAATATTAATAATCAGGACTTAGCAGGACATAATAAGCTGACTCTACTTTTCAAAGAGGAGGACGTCATGCCTATTACACTCAAGTCCATCCCTCTTCTACTTGTGCTCAGCTTGCTACCGGGTGAAATATCATCCACAGTATTGCCGAGGGAGATTATGCCTACTACATCTCATCATTCTAGGAGGGTTTCTATGGAACAATTATTGAAGAGAAGTGAAGTACCTGCTGAGAATCGTTGGAAGCTTGAAGATATATTTGCCTCTCAGAAGGATTGGGATGCAGAATATGCTGAAGCTAAATCACTGATCAAAAAAGCTGCTGATTTCCAAGGTAAACTTGATTCCGCAGAAGCTGTGAAACAATGTTTTGAGCTGGATGACAAGCTGTCCGTCTCCACTGAGCGACTCTTTGTCTATGCTCATATGCGTCAGGATGAAGACACTGCTAATCCTGAATATCAAGCTTTGTCCTCCAAAGCGAAGAAGCTTGGGATCGAAGCAGGCGAAGCCTTTTCTTTTGTAACCCCAGAAATCTTGGCACTGCCTATTGAGAAGCTGGATCAATTTATTGCTGATCCTGAACTGTCCGCTTACACCTTCACTTTAAAAGAGATGAAACGTGAGAAAGCGCATGTATTGTCCAAGGCTGAGGAAGCTCTGCTTGCCCAAGTTGGAAACCTAGCACAAGCGCCTCAGAACATTTTTAGTATGCTGAACAACGCAGATCTGAAATTCCCTAAGATTAAAGATGAAGATGGCAAAGAGGTCGAGCTGACTCACGGCAACTATATCAAGTTCTTGGAAAGCTCCGATCGCGAGGTTCGCCGAAATGCTTTTAAAGCAGTCTATGACACCTATCGTAAGCAAAAAAACACCATCGCAGCAACGCTTAGCGCCAATGTGAACAAAAACGTCTTTTTCTCACACGTCCGCAAGTATCCATCTGTAATGGAAATGTCTCTTTACGGTGATAACATTCCAAAAGAGGTATATACCAACCTGATCGATACGATTCATGAGAGTCTTCCTTTAATGCACCGTTACATGAAGTTGCGTCAAAAGCTGCTTGGTGTGGATGAGTTACATATGTATGACCTATTTGCACCACTAGTAGATGAATATAAGCTAGATATCACGTACGAAGAAGCGAAGAAAATTACCAAAGAAGGCCTCAAACCGCTGGGTGAAGATTATCTGAATGTGCTGCAAAAAGGCTACGACAATGGCTGGATTGATGTCTATGAGAACGAGAATAAACGCTCTGGAGCTTACAGCTGGGGCCCTTATGGCACACACCCATACGTCCTGCTGAACCATAACGATAATCTGAACAGTATGTTTACTCTGGCACATGAGATGGGTCATGCTCTACACTCTTATTTTTCAGACAACGCTCTGAACTATCGGGATGCACAGTATACCATTTTCCTTGCAGAGGTTGCCTCGACTACCAATGAAGCTTTGCTTATGGATTATCTACTCAAAAAGTCTACAGATCCTAAGGAAAAAATGTATCTGCTCACCTACTATGCCGATCAGTTCCGGACAACGATTTTCCGGCAAACGATGTTCGCAGAATTCGAAAAGATCATTCATCAGCGTGTTGAAGAGGGCGATTCGCTTACCCCACAAGATCTTTCGAGTATCTACTACGACCTGAATGTCAAATACTACGGCAAAGAAATGGTTGTAGATCAGGATATCGAGATGGAATGGGCACGAATTCCGCATTTCTATAACAGCTTCTATGTTTACAAATATGCAACAGGCTTCTCGGCAGCGACTAGCTTTGCCAAACAAATCCTTGAAGAAGGTAAACCGGCGGTAGATCGTTACCTCGGCTTCCTGAAGAGCGGTGGCAGTGATTACTCCATCAATATTTTGTCAAAAGCAGGCGTTGACATGTCGTCTCCTGAGCCGATTCGCGAAGCGATGAGTGTGTTCGAAAGTGTTATCGCGCAAATGGAACAGTTGACCAAATAAGGCAGAGAGCTTAGTATTACATTAATCCCTTGCCCTATCTGGGCAGGGGATTTTATATTGTTATATCCCCCTGAGGAGGAAGAATTCAATGAGAATTCAATGGTCACTAATTGCGGGTCTAATCTTCGCGCTGCTAACCGCCATATTCGCAGTCATCAACGTTGATCCCGTTCAAGTCAATTTCGGTTTTGATGTGGTTAATATACCACTTATACTCGTTATTCTTGGCTGCGCGTTAATTGGCGGAATCATCGTGGGCTCTTACGGCATTTTTCGTCAATACAAACTACAAAAGCAAATTAAAAGCTTAACTGCTGAGCTTACCAAGCTTCGTGATGCCGACACTTCACTGGATTCTTTTAACACAGACAATGATGGCTTAACAGGAGGGCTTAACTAATGATTACCATTCAACCTAATGAAGACTACATACTTTCCATCCTAAAAAAATTACTCGATACCCCCAGCCCAAGCGGTTTCACCGCACAGGTAATGACACTAGTTGCTGAAGAAGCAGCTGCGCTGAACATACCTTTAAGCTGGAATGAAAAAGGCGGCGTAATTCTTAACGTCCCGGGCCTAGATCCCTCTCGTACTATTGGCATCAGCGCTCACGTGGATACACTTGGTGCCATGGTCCGCTCGATTAAAGCTAATGGTACACTGCGTCTGACCTCTGTGGGTGGCTTCGCCATGCACAGCATTGAGAATGAATACTGCACGATCCATACCCGTAGCGGCAAAACTTATACAGGAACCATCTTAACCAGCCATCCATCTGTTCACGTATATCCAGACGCTCGTGACTTCAAACGATCAGAGGAGAACATGGAAGTACGTATTGATGAGCTGGTATCTTCTAAAGAAGACGTACTCAAGCTTGGCATTTCCGTCGGAGATTTCATTTCTTTCGATGCACGTGCAGTGATTACGCCTAGCGGCTACATTAAATCCCGTCATTTAGATGACAAGGCAAGCGTGGCTGCCCTTCTCGGATTGCTGGAAAGTATTAAACGTGAAGGCTGGAAACCTCTCCACAACCTTTCTTTCCTCATCTCTAACTACGAGGAAGTGGGACATGGTACAGCTTGGATTCCTGGTGAAATCAATGAAATGATTGCTGTCGATATGGGTGCCATGGGTGATGATCTCAGCTGTAAAGAAACCGATGTATCCATCTGTGCTAAAGACTCTTCCGGCCCTTACGATTATGTTATGACAGGTCGTTTGATTGAACTGGCAGAAGCACTAGCAATTCCTTATGCCGTTGATATTTATCCTATGTACGGCTCCGATGCTTCCGCAGCGCTCAGAGGCGGAAACAATATCCGTGCAGCATTGATTGGCCCAGGTGTACATGCCTCTCACTCCATGGAACGTACGCATAAGCAAGCTGTAGTGAACACTGCTAAGCTTCTCGCTGCTTATGTGGGGACAAACTGAGGGTAGCTCTGGCAAGCTGAACCAGCTCTGGAGGCGCAGACAGGGACTTATCGTCTCACTTCTGGTGTTATTGATAGTGGGGTTAGCGCTATCGTTGTTTCTGGTATTTAGAAATCATAAGGAAGATCCCTTTAAAGGTCTTCCTCACGCCTATAGCTTTTTGGAAACAGTGAGTACAGATAACGTGCAGCTCTATATGATGTCACTTTCACCTGAGGATATTAAGCTCAGGGCCGCGGGTGTCCCTTTACGGCAAGTTAATGCATATGGGATTAACGGTGGTTTTTTCTATCAAGATGCGCTTTTATCCATGGCTATCATGAATGATACTCCAGTCAACGGAGCCCAGAAGGGTTATGGGTCTGGCTGGTTCAATGCTAAATACGCACGTGGAACTCTTGTCTGGGATGGTGCCACCCGTAGCTTCTCCGTACAGGTTGTCTCTTCTGGAGAAGAATTGAAGATTACTGATCGCCAGCATTATTTTGCGCAAGGTGGCATTAGTATGAATCTGGGACACGAAGACTTATGGGAAGCGGCAGTAGCTGAAGAGCATCTTCCTTATGCTGATGAGAAACGCCTGCGTTCAGGCATGGTGTATGACAACACAGGAAAGCTCTGGCTGATTGTTACCCCAACGCTCTCAACAGCGGCAGATTTCCGCTCAGCGATCCTCCAGACAGTTCCTGCCAAGGGTCTGGAGGGTATCTTCTTGGACGGAGATGGCTCTTCCCAGATGAATGCGAAGGAAATCATTGTACCCGGCGATTCTCGGTCTGTAGTGCAAATGATTGCTGTGGACGGAACGAAATAAAAGAGTAGAAAAATAAAAGAGTAGAATTCTCCAATTACTGGAGGACCCTACTCTTTTTTTATTGGTGGTTCGCTTGTTCTTCAACAGACATTGCCGGAATTTCCGGTGGTCATCACTTTCGCCTGGTGCTTACGGACCCAGATGATGTTATTCGCCAATTTTCAGCCTATGGGGCACTGTTTCGGACCCCATTGACGTTATTAGCTTGAAAAGCTACGTATTAGGAGCTTTTTGTGCTAATAGTGACTGCGGAGTCCGTAAACATTCCAAATGTGCAATAATGCTGCGTTTAAGGTCAGTGGTGTCCGGATAGTACTTCGTAAGTATTAATGCAATCTAAAAGCTAGCATCAATCCCAGACTTGCTCCAGCTTATCTGAATAATAAGAAATGGCCTTACTGTAACTTCTTATCCCTTCATCCGCAGAGGTTTCTGCCAACAGCTTAAGCAGCAGCTCCATCGCTTGACTATGCTCTCCAAGATTGTGCAAGGTCATGGCTAGGAACGCCGGAAATTCCTTATTCTCCGGGTACTCCTGAACAGCCTGCATCAGAAGACCTTTTGACTTCTCGTATTCTCCGAGTGTCCGGTAGGTGCTGCCCAGTCCCAATAGAGCGCCAACTCTCTGCTCAGAGGGTAATCCTAACGCCAAGCTTTTCTCATAAAAGGGTACTGCCGCCCGCTCCAAACCCAGCACATCATGCGTCCAGGCCAATTGATATAGAAGTTCAGCGTCCCCAGCATTCTATTCTGCTCATATAGCTCAAACAACATCATTTTGGCTTCTTCCGCTTTACCAGCGTTGCGTAGGGCTACGGCAGCTTTAAGTTTATCTTCCACACAGAGCCCTCCCCTATTTTCATTAAAAGCCATCCAACGGGTTTAAGCCTTACCAGCGATTTTCTCCGCAAGCTCGTTCAGATAGGTCCAGCGTTCCATAAGACGCTCCAGCTCTGCTTCGGCTAGGCGTTGCTCCTCTACTAGCTCCTGCAGCCTTCCAGAGTCAGCAAAAGCCGCCTCCATCTGTACACTAATATCCGTCAAACGTTGCTCTGCAAGCTCAATTTGCTCATCAATGCCCTCATATTCACGCTGTTCCTTGAAGCTGAATTTGAGTTTTGTTTTGGGAGCCGTTGAAGATGCAGGGTTGCTGCCAGTGTCCGCGGCCTCTTTTCGCTTTGAGCTTCCATCTTCTTTGTTCGATTCTCCAATGCGTGACGGTACATTTTTGGCCAGCCATTCTTCATATTCCGTATAATCGCCAACGTGAATCCGGATATCGCCATTTTCAAAAGCAATCAGCTTATCTATCGTACGGTCCAAGAAATAACGGTCATGGGATACGGTAAAGACGACACCCGGAAATTCATCCAGATAATCTTCCAATACAGCCAATGTGCCGATATCCAAATCGTTCGTAGGTTCATCCAAAAGCAATACGTTAGGTGCTCCCATCAATACACGAAGCAGATACAAGCGTCTTTTTTCGCCCCCGGACAGCTTCGAGATCGGTGTCCATTGCATCGCAGGAGGGAACAAGAAGCGTTCCAGCATTTGACCCGCCGTAATCACACTGCCGTCTGCTGTCCGTATCACTTCTGCTTCTTCCTTCACGTATTCAATGGCACGCATACTGTCATCCATATCCTGATGCTCTTGTGTAAAGTAACCAAGCTTAACCGTAGCGCCAAGCTGAACTTCACCTTTATCGGGTTGCAGCTGACCTGCAATCATATTTAAGAGTGTTGATTTGCCGCTGCCGTTCGGGCCGACGATGCCCACTCTATCCTGGGGTACAGCGATATAGCTGAGATCTTTGATTAGCTGTCGACCATCCAACGCTTTCGACAGGTCATTAATTTCAATGATCTTGCGACCTAAACGTGTAGAAGCCACAGAAATATCCAATGAACCGTTCGAGCTGCTTCCTGTACTCTCTTTCAGCTTTTCGAAGCGGTCGATTCTTGCCTTCTGTTTTGTTGAACGGGCTTTGGCACCGCGACGAATCCAAGCCAGCTCTGTACGCAGCAGGTTCTTACGCTTCTGTTCGGCAGAGGCTTCTCGTTCTTCGCGATCGGCTTTAAGCTCTAGAAACCGTGAATAGTTAGCTTCATAACGATAAAGCTGGCCACCATCTAGCTCTAGCATGACACTAGCCACACGCTCCAGGAAGTAACGATCATGCGTCACCATCAAAAGAGCGCCGCGCCGTTTCTGCAAATATTGCTCCAGCCAAGCCACGGAATCCGTATCAATATGGTTGGTAGGCTCATCAAGAATCAGCAGTTCAGAGGGGGTAATCAGTGCAGCTGCCAGAGCTACACGTTTACGTTGTCCACCAGAAAGTGTGTCCATTAGCGCATCAAACTTTAAGATGCCTAGCTTGGTAAGCACACTTTTGGCTTCACTCTCCAAATGCCATGTTCCCGCAGCGTCGATCGCCTGCCCAATCTTTACTAGTTTTCCTTCCAGTTCAGCATTACCAGGCTGCTGTTCAAGTAGAGACATAGTCTCCATATACTCACGCATGGTAGCAAGGTCTGGATCATCCCCGGCGAACACTTGCTGCAAAACTGTATTCATAGGATCATAAGGAGGATTCTGCGCCAAATATTGTACTCTTACATTATTCCCGATGGCAATTTGCCCACCATCCGGAGTATCCAGACCGGCAATAATCCGTAAAAAGGTTGATTTACCCGTTCCATTCACACCGATCAAGCCAATTTTATCCCGATCGTCCATACCAAATGAAGCGTCGCTAAAGAGTACTTTCTCGCCATAACTCTTGGAAAGATGTTCCACGGTCATAATATTCATGCTATTTCCTCGCTTGCCTTATATTTTCATAAAACCGGCCGCATCTAACCAATGCTATTTATCCGGTCTATCATCCTATCCAAAATTCAGGTGATCATGGCCCCTCTAATAAAAAGACCAGCAGCGAAATCAGCGCGTTTATACGCGTCCTCCTCCGTAAATGACGGATCAAATAAAATATCCATCTTCAAACGATCCAGCATCCCTATGTAGGACTGTGCCATAAGCTCCGGCTCGGATGCTCCACCTTCTAATAATACCTTGACCACATCTTGCATGTATTGCTCCATAAATTGTGTCATATATGCCACTAATTCAGGATTATTGTTAGGGGCACGGAAAAAAAGCTTCGTATGCCGCTTGCGTTCATAATAATAATTCAGGTGATGTTTAGCAATGATCGACAGTTTACCGGCTAAAGTATCACTAGCCTTCAGCCTTTCCTGTAATTGCAGGAGAAATCCCTCACAATCGCGGCGCGTCACTGCCATGAATAAATCTTCCTTGCTCTTGAAGTATAAATAAACGGTGCCCTTTGCTATCCCGGCTTGCTCCGCCACTTCCGACATCTTCGTTTCGTAAAATCCACCTGAACCGAAGAGCTCGTATGCGGCATCCAGAATAGCAGTATGTTTTTGATTGAATGCGCTACTCATCGGTCCCTCCCGTTCAAAGCTTAAATTCAAATGCTAAATGATCATGCTCAGCAGTAAGGCAGCTGCACCGCCGAGGATAGAGCTGATGGCATTGACTGCATCATTGCTCATCCACTTCAAGCCTCTTGCGTGTACAGCTGGAGCCCCACAATGCTGTGAGCCTTCCACTTCGCGGCCGCATACGGTACAGCGGTTCATCTGCTGCACGGTTGCACCAAGGATAGAGTCGGCAAAGGCGCCGACTAGTCCTCCGGCAAGTCCTGCTAGGGTAAGCAGCACGAAAGAGTGATCCGGCATGCCGGATATCATTCGCAGCAGCCAAGCTGACGCACCGATGAGTGCGCCTCCTGCTGCTGCCGCCAGCGTACCCAAGCTGGATACACCTCCCGAAGCTCCGGCAGCAAGAACTTTACCCGTAAGGACAGAACGAGGCGGTTTCTTGCTCAGTGTTCCGATCTCCGTAGCCCATGTATCCGAGGTTACTGTAGCCATTACACCAATAAATAGGAACCCCCACAGCTCCTGCGGGAAGATCGCATTCAGGAGAACCAGAACCATGCCAAGTCCACCGTTAGCAAAGACCTGCCCGGCATCGCGGCGGCCCGTCTTAGCATACGTCAGCTCTAATTCTGCTTTATTATCATGATGAAGTTTGGACAGCAGGCTTGAAGTGATGAAGAAGATCAGCAATATCCCAAACCAAAAAGCATTTCCGGCACCAAAATAAATAGTGCCCATCACTACCGCGGCAATCATGCCAGAGAGACTTAAAGACTGCTTCCAATATGCCGCTCCCGCAACAATCAAAGCGCCTAAAGCGCCAATAACCCACTGCATAGATTCATCTCCAACAGATCTATTAACCGATCAGGCAAGTCCCCATCAGCTTGTCGCCCCAGTACAGCTCGAAAGCGTCTCCAGCTACAGTAGGACCCACGCCTGCCGGAGTACCTGTAAATATCACATCGTCTTTCCCTAACCCGTAGCGCTCGGCGATAAAATCAACAATTTTTTGAAGTGAAAAAATCATGTTTTTAACATTGCCGCGTTGTACTTCCACCCCATTTTTCACCACTGTAAAATCAGTTCCCTCCAGCTCTTCCTTATCTGGAAACGCTATGTAAGGGGTGAGTGGTGCGGCATTTTTAAAGCCTTTAGCTGGCGTCCATGGCAAACCTTTCTTCTGCAGATCATTATGCACATCACGCAGCGTGAAATCCAGTCCCAGTGCCATTACATCTACCAGATCCTCCACGCTCATGCCTGGTGTATAATCACGTGCAATACGCAGTACAAGTTCACCTTCATAATGAATCTGACCCGCATCCTTTGGCAGCTTAATTACTGCTTTATCGAGGGAAACAGCCGCATGTGAGGGCTTCATGAAAATGAGCGGCTCCACTGGCACATTGTTACCCAATTCCTCCGCGTGTAGCTTGTAGTTGCGTCCAACACAATAAAGATTATTAACAGCAGCGCACATAAACAGTCAGCTCTCTTTCCCATCGATTTGGATTATTTATACCTTCAGAAAGGTGTCGCCCCATATATCCGGGCGGTTTGTACAGATCATTATATCAGAATGCATGTCGGCTAAGCGACGCATCTCTTTCGCTTTGTTCACAGTCCAAGCCATAATTTCCACCCCTCGCTCGGACAAAAGCTTGGCCAGTCTAGGATTCAGACGCGAGAAGCTAATCGAAAGTAAAGAGCAATCCAGTTCATGCAGCCTGCGTGCAGGATTGCCAAATCTGGAATCAAAGATCAATCCGGTGCGAAAACGGGAATCAATTTCCTTGACTTTTTTTAATGCTCCAGTATCAAAAGAGGTCAAGATCACGTCGTCCCGCATACCTTTTGCAGAAATAAGATCCGTCACCGTCTTCTCAATGCCAGGATACATATCTCCCACTGTTTTCAGTTCAATATTCAGACGCAATCTTCCGGAGGCTAGTGACAGCACCTCTTCCAAAGAAGGCACCCGCTCGCCCTGAAAAGAACGCCCTTTCCAGCTCCCCGCATCCAGACGCCGGATATATTCCCAGTCCATGTTCTTCACCTTGCCATGACCATTGGTCGTCCGGTCCAACGTATAATCATGAATGACAACAGGAACGCCGTCTTTGGAGAGCTGGACATCAATTTCCATCCAGTGCACATAGGGCATGGCAATCGCCATCCGAATGGCTGCCAATGTATTCTCTGGAGCTTTACCGGAAAACCCTCGATGGGCTACACACAAATTGTTCATCATAAGGACCTCCCAGGAACCCTATTTGGTAACTTGAGTGACTTTACCGTCGCTGCCGATCTTTACCCGTCCTGCGGATAGAGCTTCTACTCTTTTTAACAAAAGTTGTCCATCCACTTCGTTCATCGGTACAGGCTGTGCTAGCTCGGCTTTCATAGGCTTCAGCTTTAGGGAACATTGACCTTTTACACTACATTCCGCCTGAAAAACCGCAGTTTCCCAAGTGGCAGGCACTGTAGATCTCGTAAAAATAAAATTCCCGGTGCTGTAGGCAATCCATTTGCCCTTATATGGCTCCACGCCTTGTAGCACGTGTGGATGGCCGCCAATGACAAGATCGGCTCCTGCATCGATAAAGCTATGGCCCAGCGACTGTTGCGTTTTATCATATTGTTCTACCCGTTCTTTACCCCAATGGACAACTACGACCACCAAATCGGCTTTCTTTTTGGCTGCAGCAATAGCCTTCAGTCCTTCTGCACTATCGTATACGGAGGCAAGTCCCGGCTTATTTTTTCCTGCCATCCAATCCGACGCAGGAATCACCCGGGTGAATCCCAGCAAAGCGATCTTAATGCCCTTACGTTCAAAATATTGCGCCGAATATGCTTCTTTACTGTTAAGCCCCGCACCCACATAAGGAATTCCTCTTTCAGCAAGGTGGTTAAGGGTATCCCGCAAGCCTTGCTCTCCTTGATCAAGCGTGTGATTATTCGCCATATTTACTGCGTCCACACCAGCTGACTTAAGCGCATCCAGAGCGAGTGGTGATCCTTTGAATACAAATTGCTTATTAGTGGCACTTACGCCACCTGTGGTCACTGGAGTTTCCAGATTCAAGATCGTAAGATCATCTTTCTTGAACAGACCCTCCAATGCGGCATACGAATAATCATAACCTTTCTTCTCCAGCAGTTCTCCAGCTTTCCCGGAAAATATAACATCTCCACCAAAATTCAAAGTCACCGTCTTACCAGACGCGTTATCATCTGACGGCAGACCAGACACTGGATCATTATTTGCTGCTTCCGAGCTGTCCTCATCCTTCGCAGGGGTCGCTGTCGCTTCAGGAGCTTGTGTTTCAATGATCTCTTCGGGCTTCTCCTGCGGTGTAGGCGTTGGCTCTGGAGTTGCCGTAGGAGAAGGGCTTGGCATCTCTGTAGCTTCAGGCGTTGCAACTGCAACCACCGGAGGTGCTGTCTGAGGCTGATCACTACTCTCTGGTATAGGCGTAGCTGTCGCTTCTGCTACCGGAGGCGGTGAGGCGCTTTTCTTGCCAGGGTCATTCGTAAAGCTATAAGTCAATAACACGGTAATCATCAAAAGAAGACCTGCATTGATCCAAGCCCAGGCCGTTCTGCGCTTGCGTTTGCTCTTATGTTTGTTCTTTTGTCTAGAACGCGATCGCGGCGGATACATGGTTTCTGTGATCTCCTCTACTCTCAAATTGTTTTTATTATAGCATATCTATCACAGCACCCTACAAATAAGAGAGTCGATAGAAATAGAAAATTTTACTAACTAAAGAAAAACAGTGAAGCGCCTCATGCTTCGCTTCACTGTTTTATTTAGTCATCGTACTCACATTTCATTCATTAGCTGTTTAGCAACGCTTTCCGCAATAAGCTTGGACTGCTTGATGCAATCCGGCATTGCTATGCCATTAAATCCGGCGCCAATGACATACACACCCGGAAGCGAAGCTGCTAATTCTTTGCGGAATTCGGTAATATTATCAAGATGTCCTATAGGATACTGCGGCATGGAATGCTCTAAGCGGGTGATTTCCGTAAATATTGGATTCGCAGTAATGCCCATGATCTCTCGCAAATCTTTAAGTACAAGCTCCGTCAAAGCCTCATCAGGCAGCTGAACATTCTGTTCATCATCAGAACGACCCACATAACAGCGTAAAAGCACCTTATCATCAGGAGCCGTATGCGGCCATTTCGTAGATGTCCATGTGCAGGCAGTAATATTTCGCCCTTCTTTACGAGGCACAAAAAAACCCGATCCATCATATTCGTTAACAATATCCTTTTTGTTAAAAGCCATGACTAGATTCGCTACTGAAACATAATCCACCGCTTCCAGCGCTGTAACATCCATATGGGGACGAAGTAAGTCAGCAGCCGAAAAATTAGGCGCAGTGATATATACATCATCCGCAAGCAACCGTTCGCCATTCTCCAGCTCTACCTCATAGATTGAAGGACTCCCAGCAGCCTGAATAGAAACTACGTTAGACTCCGTCCGTTGTTCTACATCATGCAGCTCATAAATCAGACTATGCACGAGACTTTGCAGCCCTTTGCGGAACGTGAGGAAGGTACTCTGTGTAGTACCTTCCTGTGCCTTTTTATTCTTTCGCCCTGTGCGCATTCCACGAATAAGGCTCCCATACTGCTGCTCTAATTCTCCAAATTGCGGAAATGTAGCTTGCAGGCTAATCTTTTGTATATCTCCGCCGTACATGCCAGAGAGGAGTGGCTCAGTTAAATTCTCCAGCACTTCAGATCCTAGACGTCGCGCAATAAGCTCACCAAGCGATTCGTCCTCATCATTACGCCGCGGAGGAAGAATAAAATCCATCATCGCACGTATTTTGCCCCCAAACGAAACTAACCCACTTGATAAAAAAGGTTTCAGTTCGGTAGGGATACCGAGTACAAGACCGGTTGGCAGAGGATTAAGCTTGTCCCGCTGCAAGATATATCGCTTCTTAGCAAGAAGGTTGGAGGATACCAGCTCGTGATCCAATTCCAATTCCTTAGCCAGCTCGCACATCTCCGCCCTTTCCGCTAGAAATGAATCTGGTCCCTTTTCAATCACAAAACCATCGCGATGTAAGGTTTCAATCTTTCCACCGAGGTTTTTCTCTTTCTCAAGCAAGACTATATCAGGCTTAATACCCGCTTCTTTATAAAATTTACGAATATAAAAGGCGGCGCTGAGTCCACTCAGCCCTCCGCCTATGATAACAATTTTTCTTGTGGGGCCAATCATGATTGAGCGGCCTTCATCTGCTCCAGTCGTTTACGAATTACATCGCTCAATACAGACATATATGCGGGATCACTATTCAGTGAGTCGATCCGCATAAGACGCATATCAAGCTCCGAAGCTACGGCTGTTGCCTCTATGTCGAGATCGTACAGTACCTCTAAATGATCGGATACGAATCCGATAGGGGCCACCAATACGTATTCCACCTGTTCTTTACTAAGCTGTTGCAGCGTGTCCAGAATATCCGGACCGAGCCACGGTTCAGCTGTGCGACCAGCACTTTGCCAAGTAAACTGCCAGTTGGTTACGCCTGCCTGAGCTGCAATTGCTTGCGAAGTTTCCAGCAGTTGATCCCGATATGGATCACCCATAGCCAGAATACGTTCTGGAAGACTATGAGCGCTGAATAATACGCGAATCTCATCACGGGTCGCACCTGCTTCAATATATTGATCCAGCTTCGCCGACACTCTTTGGCTTAACACATCGATCAATTCAGGATGCATATGGTAACTCTCTACAAAACCCATGTCAATCTTGCATGCATCAGCCTTTTCCTGTGCACGCTTGATGTAGCTCCCCACACTCATACTGGAATAGTGTGGCGCCAAAACAATACCCACTGCTTGAGTAATGCCATCCTTCGCCATAGCCTCCACGCCGTCCTCAATAAAGGGACTGGCATGCTTCAAGCCTTGATAGCAGACAAATTCAACATCTGCTCCCGCTTTATCCGCATTTAATGCTGCTTGTAAAGCTTCTACTTGCCGGTCTGTATTCTCCCGCAGTGGGAATACCCCCCCGACGATTGCTTCATAACGGTCGGTTAACTCTTTAAGCTGCTCCGCTGTTGGCGGATTCCCCCGTCTAATATGCGTGTAATAAGCTTTAACATCTTCTAGGCTCTTAGGAGTGCCATACGACATGACGAGAACACCTATTTTTACTGTCACGGATTCCGTCCCCTTTACAATTTAATAGCGTGGAACATATAAATTCTTATATTTTTTACGAACGTTGCTTAGCCGTTTTTTGTAATACTTCCTGAGAATAAGCGTGAATATACTCCGTCAATTCTCTAAGTTTGTCTAATGAGGCCTCCGGGAATAATCCATGGCCCAGATTGAAGATATAACCTGGCTCAAGTACACCTTCATCGATCAGTGCTTTCGCGCGTTCCTTCAAGAGGTCCATCGGAGCTGTAAGCAAATATGGATCAAGATTTCCTTGAATCGCAAATTTATTGCCTATTCTGCGTCGACCTTCAGTCAAGCTAACTCGCCAATCCAGCCCGATTACGTCTGCTTGAAGCTTCGTAAGACTTGGCAGCAATTCTCCAGAGCTTACGCCAGGAAAGTATATTTTAGGTACATCAAGATCAGATAATTCGGAAAAAATACGAGAAACCGTCGGCAGCACATACGTTTCAAAATCGCGTGGAGCAAGCGCACCAACCCAACTGTCGAACAATTGGAAGGCCTTTCCTCCACTCCGCACATGACTTCGGAGGTACGTGATAATCATATCGCCCAGCTTGTCCATCAGCATTTCCCAGACACGGGGTTCACTGTACATTAGCTCTTTCGTACGGATATATCCTTTGGAAGGTCTACCTTCGATCAAATAGCTGGCAATTGTAAACGGCGCGCCTGCAAAAGTGATCAAAGGAACGTCCAGTTCCTTATCGAGAATAGCAATCGTTTCCAAAATGTGGCTCAGATCACCCTCCACATCAATGGGTTTTAGTCTCTCCACATCAGCTGCACTACGGATCGGATTCTCAATCACTGGACCGATATCCTTAACGATATCGAATTTCACTCCGATTGAAGCAACTGGATTCATAATGTCGGAATACAAAATGGCCGCATCCACACCCAGCTTGCGAACGGGCATCATGGTTACTTCTGCCGCCAGCTCAGGCTGCTTGCAGATTTCAAGCAACGAATACTTTTCCTTGATTTTACGGTACTCGGGATCATAACGGCCGGCCTGCCGCATGTACCATACGGGAACGTGCTCCGTGTCCTGCTTTCTACAGGCGCGGATAAAAGTGTCATTGTAGGTCATGATAAGATCTCCATTATATTTTATTAGATTTTTTTAATCGGCATATCTACTATTATGCCCTTTTTAAAAGCTTGTAACAACTAATACGAAGAGTTTGGAATGACAATCCTATGACATTACTATGACATGTGTTGCACACATTAAGCTGCAAAAAATGATATACTGATAAAATGGCATTTTTTCCGTGAATCATATATTCTCTGAAATTCTTTGAAAGGATGTGAAAGCACTATGAAGAAATGGGAGACCTGGAAGGTCAACCTCTTAGTGCTTTGGTTCGGGCAATTTTTGGTGAATGCTGGAATGACAATGATTACACCCTTCCTGACCTTGTACCTTGCGAAGGATCTTGGTGTCCAGGGTGAACATGAAATTGGAATCTGGGCGGGACTTATTTTTGCCGCAAACTTCTTAACCTCTTTCATATTCCAGCCATTATGGGGCAAGCTTGCAGACAAGTATGGCCGTAAGATCATGTTGCTGCGTTCCAGCTTTGGGATGGCTATTGTCATGGTATTAATGGGCTTCGCACAATCCCCTTTACAGCTGCTCCTGCTCCGTCTCTTAAACGGTACAATCTCTGGCTTCAATCCCGCCTCCATCGCACTGGTGTCAGGTACTACCCCCAAAGAACGTATGGGCTTCTCCATGGGATTAATGCAATCAGGATCTGTAGCAGGAACAATTCTAGGGCCACTGATTGGTGGCTTACTTGCCGATTTAATCGGATTTCGGCCGATTTTTTATGTCGTTGGGGCCTTGCTCTTTATCGCCTCTCTCCTGGCATTATTTCTTGTTAAGGAAAAATTCGACCGCGCCGAAGCTGCACAGGAGCCGCAGGTTTCTGTACTCGCAGGTTTGAAGGAATTAATCAAAATCCCTCAGCTGCCAGCTCTATTCGGTGTAACCTTTCTGCTGCAATTTGCAATGATTAGTCCTATGGCCTTGTTGCCACTTTATGTAGAAAAATTAAATGGACCCGCCGAGAATATAGCCTTCTTGGCCGGAATGGTCAGTGCCGTTACAGGGATCTCCAATATGCTGGCTTCTCCCTTGCTTGGTAAGCTAAGTGACAAAGTCGGCGCACATCGTATTCTGACCTATGCGTTAATTGGCGCTTCACTATTCCTAATTCCGCAGGCATTCGTAACTAGTGTCTGGCAGCTGATTATAGTCCGTTTCCTAATGGGAGTCTTCATGGGTGGACTGTTGCCCAGCGTTAATGCGCTTATCCGCTCCTATACCCCTGACGGAAAAGAAAGCCGCGCATTCGGCTTCAACAGCAGTACATTGGCGCTAGGCAATATGCTGGGAGCTATCTTGGGCGGCTTTCTATCAGGTTACATCGGAATTGAGGGGCTTTTCATTATATCCGGCTGCTTGCTGCTGGTTAATACGATTTGGGTTCGATTGAAGCTGTACAAAGTAACAACACCGCGGTTATTTCGCTAATCAGCTATTTCACCATCGCTAGCGCCAATCCATCATAGGCAGGCAGACATGTACTGATAAGACGTTCATCCGTGGCGATCATCTCATTGAAGTGGCGCACAGCCAGGATGGCAGGACCATTTCTATCTGTATTTAAGGTCCGTCCACGGAGAAAAATATTATCACCCGCAATGATCGCTCCTGGATTGGCCAGCTTGATGGCATATTCCAAGTAGTTAGTGTAGTTCAACTTATCTGCGTCAATGAAAAAGAAATCGAACCTAGCGCCCTCTGCTTCCAGTGCCTTCAGGCTGTCCATTGCGGGTCCTATTCTATACTCCGTAGTATCGCCGAAGCCTGCCAGCTCTAAATTACGTCGGGCAAGCTCGGCATAGTCGGCTCTCAGCTCTAGCGATGTCAGTGTGCCACCTTCAGAGAAACCGCGGGACAAGCAAATTCCGCTGTAACCGCCAAGTGCGCCAATTTCCAAAATACGCTTAGAGCGAGACAGTCTAACTAGCATGGTGAGCAGTCTTCCGTACCCCGGCTCGACAGACACCGGCGGCATGCCTGCTTGGACGATTGCTTCTTTTACTTGAAGCAGAATTTCGTCCTCTGTATAAAGTTGTTCACTGTATTCTTCTTGCGTAAGCATAAAGATTCTCCTTTGAGGATCCCCCGTTTGCTCATAGTAAGGGATGACGGGGAACATTTTATGATTTATGGAATGCCGGGCATTGTGAAGTGTCCCACATTCCCCTATACTTGTATGGATGCTTTAAAGGACGACAATGTCGTCTCTTCTTATTGTACTGGCTTTTTGTATTTATCTACAAGTTAAACGGAGTTGAGAGTATTTGAGCAAATTACAATTAATCGCTACTGCCCCTATGGGTTTAGAAGCTGTGGTAGCGCGCGAATTAAACGAACTGGGTTATGAGACCAAGGTCGAGAACGGACGAGTATTATTCAGCGGTGATTACATCGATATCTGTCGCTGTAACTTGTGGCTGCGTACATCTGACCGCGTATTGGTTAAAATGGGCCAATTCCCTGCTAAAACCTTTGACGAGTTATTCGAAGGGGTTAAAGCTTTGCCTTGGGAAGACTGGATTCCAGAGAATGGAGAATTCCCGGTTGAAGGACGGTCCCATAAATCACAACTAACGAGTGTACCCGCTTGCCAAGGGATTGTCAAAAAAGCCATCGTCGAGAAGCTGAAGCTTTCGTATCATACAGACTGGTTCCCGGAGAACGGTCCTCGATATGTGATCGAAGTGATTTTATTAAATGACATCGCTTTGATCACATTAGATACCACAGGACCCGCACTTCACAAACGTGGTTACCGCAGACATGCAACAGAGGCTCCACTGAAGGAAACAATGGCTGCTGCACTAATCCAGCTTAGCCGCTGGAATGGCCATCGGCCGCTGTTCGATCCATGTTGTGGTTCGGGAACACTGTTAATTGAAGCCGCCATGATCGCTTGGAATATTGCACCAGGACTACGCCGCTCATTTCCATCTGAACATTGGCCAGTCATTCCGAAACATCTTTGGGAAGAGGCTCGCGAAGAAGCTTTCGATGCTGTGCGCGACGATTATCCTTTGCAATTAACGGGTACGGACATCGATCCAGAAGCAATTGAAATTGCTGAAGCCGCCGCCAAGAGTGCTGGACTGTCCGGAGAAATCACCTTCAAAGTGATGGCTGCCGCCAAAGCAAGACCTGAAGGAGAATATGGTTGTATCATCACCAACCCTCCATATGGTGAACGGATCAGTAATGACAAAGAAGTGGAGAAGCTGACCCGCCAGTTTGGTGAAATGATGATATATCTGCCAACATGGTCATTTTTTGCGATTAGCCCTTACAAGGAATTCGAACAATTTTACGGTCGTAAGGCAGACAAACGCCGCAAACTGTATAACGGACGTATCGAGTGTCAATATTATCAATACTTGGGTCCACTTCCACCTAGAAATCCGAAATAATTAGGATCACCATTGGTTTGAATGCAGAACGGACATCTACCTCGTATCGTATGAGGAGGGTGTCCGTTTTTCTCCGAGTATAAGACAGTTTTAGTTTAACACCCATCCTTTACGCTCTTATATTTCTAAGAGAAACGTTTGTCATCTAAAAAAGACAACAACGTTGTTTCTTCTCGTTTTATTTATTTTCTGTGCTAGGAGGCTTCAAAATGTCAGTTTTTCCATCAAGTCGGAGCAGCACAACCGTAACAAGTACAATAGCTTCTGTGATTCGCTCCCGATATATCGGTTATCTCCTTTTTCTTGGCATCATGCTGGCCAAGTTATTATTTCTGCATAGTGGGCTGCATGCTCCCAATATAGATATGAACCAGCAGGACAAATGGATCGCTGTAGGTTCAGTCATGTTATTGTCTTTTTGGACCCTGTGGCTTCCCCGCCGGGGACAGACGATAACGTTGTTAAGTATAAACTTGCTTCTGACGCTGCTTATTTATTCGGATATCGTCTACTATCGTTATTTTAAGGATTTTATCACGGTACCCGTATTGTTTCAGGCTGGACAGATGGATGCGCTTGGTGGAAGTATCTTCGCCCTACTGCGTCCTTCCGATCTTTATTTGTTCGCTGACTGGCTATTTCTTATTGCATACGGAATCGGCGTAGGATTATACCGCCGCAAATCCCATACATACTTGTCTAATGCCGTCCCTCGCCGTTATGGGCAATCTCACTCTTATTCTCAAACCGGTTATTCCCGCCGCTCTTCACGCCTAAGCAGGACGCTAAAAAGAAGCGTGAATGGGATCGTTGCTCTGGTGCTAGGTTGCGTGCTGACCTTTGGACCTATCCACACCTACGCTACTACCTGGGCTAAAGATCTATTCACTGGCAACTGGTGGAGTCTCGCCATGTATAACGTAACCGGACTAATCGGTTTTCACGGTTATGATATTTACTTATATGCTAAAGATCATCTTGGTCCGCAGCCCGAGCTTTCACAAGAAGAAGCCACCTCGATGCAGCTCTGGTTCAATGAACAAAACACTGAGCAAAGTGCCAATAATGACAGCTTTGGAGAATACAGCGGAAGCAACATTGTTGTTATTCAAGCTGAAGCTTTTATGAACTTTGTAGTTGGACGCTCAATATCCGGCCAGGAGATCACGCCTAATCTGAACGCTCTAATCAAAGAAAACACCTATTTCAGCAATTACTACCATCAGACCTCACAAGGCCGAACTTCCGATGCGGATTTCACGTCCAACGCTTCCCTGTACCCGCTGGTCTCCGGCTCGGTATTTGTCCGTTACCCGGATCATCAGTTTGACACGCTGCCTGCTATTTTGAAATCAAAGGGCTACAGTACCAATGCTTTTCATGCGTACGAAGGTAGCTTCTGGAATCGGCAGATTATGTATAACGCGATGGGTTATGACCATTTTTATAACAAAAAAGACTATACAATAGACGAACCTCTAGGCTGGTCTCTGGGTGACAATTCTTTTTTGCGGCAATCCCTCGATATTATGGACACTTCAGAAACGATACAGCAGCCCTTTTATTCATTTTTGACTACACTATCCAGCCATCATCCTTATTCTCTCCCTGCAGATAAACAAGGGCTTGATACTGGAGAGTTCAAGGGCACGATCTTAGGAGATTATTTGCAGGCTGTTCACTATACGGATGAAGCTTTAGGGGAAATGGTCAAAGAGATGAAGCAGCGTGGGCTGTGGGATAATACCATTGTTGCTTTCTATGGAGATCATGATAATTCGATCCAGGAGATCGCTTATTACGAACAATTTCTCGGCAAAAGCCTTAGCGCACTCGATATGCAGCAAATAATGCATCAGGTTCCCTTGCTCATTCATCTTCCAGGCTCTAACGCCTCTGTCCTAGATTCAGCTCCAGCTGGTCAGTTGGATCTTACACCTTCCTTGCTCCATTTGCTCGGGATCTCACGTGATCCTTATTATCTCATGGGCAATAATCTGTTTAGCGGGCATGAGCGTCTTGTAACGCTGCGATCCGGCGCCTATGCCGATGCAAAGCTGTCTTATCTCCCCAGCGAGAATGGGCAATTTGCCAGCGGAACCTGTTATAGTCTCGAAAGCCGCGAAGCCGTGGACGTAGGGGAGTGCAGCATCGGGTATGAGACCAGCAAGCTCCGCCTACAGATCTCCGACGATATCATGAAATATGATGGAATCAAAAAGCTTAAGAATACACAATCTGCACCTTAAGCTTATATCCCGGTAAATGAAGAGACTGTCCACAAAACTATCGAAAAGGGCTGCTGCGACATCCTCTCTATGTTGGACACTAACTCCTGATCGTTGTTGGAAGCACGTTGGGTTTTCCGACTTAGATACGCGAAGTATCTCACTAACGGACACAGCTGACCTTAAACCCAGCAATATCCGAGATTTGGAATGCTAACGGACTCCAGAGCAGCTATTAGCCTGAAAAACGCCGATATGAGCCTCTTTTCTGAGGAATAGCGTCCCTGGGGTCCGAAATCTTGCATTAACAGCTAAAAACACGCAAATAACGTCATCTGAGTCCGTAACCCCTGTGAGATGGTGGGATGGTGGGATGGAGAAATGATGAGATGATGGGATGATGGACACGATTGAAGAAAGCCGTCAATGACCAGAAAACGCAGAGCAGCGATCCTCCAATAACAGGAGAATCGCTGCTCTGTTTACTTTTACTGAGAATGAAGAGGGATCGACCCTATTATCTTAGTTGATAAGAACTCAGTATTATTTCTGAACGGAGGGCTGTTTGATAAAAGCTTCTGCTTTCTTCAACACTTCATCCTCCGTTGGAGCACTCACATAACGACCATTCACATAAACAAAAGCCCGTTTGCCACATGGACCGCAGTACGACTTGCAGCCGACCTTGATCTCGGCATCAGGTGCCATTTTTTGCAGCTTAGGGATAATACTTTTCAACTTCATGAAATTACATTCATCGCACACTTGTATTTCGTTAGCCATGGAGCAACCCTTCTTTGTGTTCGAAATTTACAGGCGAGTGTTTAGTGATCGCCGTGATTACCTTTAGAGGGATTCGTAATGACAAAACCTTCTTGTGGAAGATACAAATAATCAACGACCACACCATCAAGGAGTGGTTGACTCGGATCAAGAATAACATCGATTTCCTTATCTGTCGACACTACAACATCGTTCTCTTTAGGCGTGTCCAAGTCCAGTCCGTAGTGAGCATGATCACCGTGTGCATGTGTAATTGCTACGCGCAGCTTCAACTCGCTGTTTCCTTCAAGCTCCATTTGTTTCTTTATCACTTTAGCCGCATTGCGGGTAATTTTGACCTTCATCTATATTCCATCTCCTAGTCCGAAAATTAAATACTCAATTACTTATTTTAAAGGTAAATGACATCTAAAAGCAACTATATTAGCTAATTAGCTCTGAAGTTCTTGTCGAAAATGTGTGGTGCGATCCTATTCACCCTGCTGAAGTGTAGGATATTTCCGCCCCATTCGTGACCCGAACCAGCCCATTAGCAGCATGGTCACTCCAATATCATCGATCGGAATAAATGGCATGAAGTCCGGCAAGACCCAATAGAGCAGTACTGGAATTGTAAATAACAGCTTGTCCCCCATTGCTACTTTAGGGGAGCGGATGTATTGCCAGGAGCTACTGAAGATATGGGACCATTGTTTTAGTGACAGTATTTTTTTCAGTTTCATGGTGACCCTCCTCCCAAGTAAAAAGGATACAGCCGCGGATAACGTGTAGTGACGACAGCGGCCATACCCCATGTTTTATTTTACGCAAGTTTACTGCAAATGTTTCATAATTATTTCACATTAGAAAGGAGCGTTGCCAATATAAGTCCTGTTTCCAAGGCCATATCTTCAAAATCTGCTAGTGGCAGCGGATTTTTGCCGATCCCCAGCTCCACCGTAAATCCAGGTTTGCGGAAGGTCTGAATAAACCAATCCTTATATCCGGCATCACTTCCAGTCAGCTCCACTGCCCGGTAACTGCTCGCAACTGCCAGCTGCGCGGCTAATTCACGGCTCTCGGGAGGTTCATACCCCCGGTAGTTCCAATAAATCTCTCCTCCTTGGCTATGCAGAGACACTGCAGCTTCGCCAGGCGCTGCCTCAGCCAGGGCAGCCAGAGCGGCTGCTTCTGGCTCACTCAGCGGCTCAGGGCCGCTGTAATCCCGCGGTGAGGGCAGCCTTACTCCCCGACGTTCCCGCTCCTCTTCCCAATGAGCGGGAAATTGATCCCCAAGATCCACACCGCGGATGTTAGCTTTCCAATGCCGGAAGCTGCTTCGTCCACCATTCCATTTCATGAGGTCATCATAAAACGGATGGTCTGGCAAAACCCCTTCCTGAACCAGCTCCACGCCATCTGGATTAGCCATAGGCACGACCCATAATGTCCAGTTTTGGAACCAAACCTCAGGACTGTGTCCATTCCATTCCAAGCCTTCAGCATAAGCTGTTGCATACTCCTCTATGAAGGACATCAAGCATGGCGAAGTCAGCCATTCATTGGCATGCAAAGCGGCGTTAACATGCAGATGACGAGTGCCATTCCCGATCTTGAGTACATGGAGCGGCTTGCCGAGCACGCTCGTGCCTATTGTGGCTGCTTGTATAAACGGGTATTGGACAAGCAAGCTGTCAATGTCGCTCTCAACCTCAGCCGGACCGTACTCCCCGCGCAGAAACACCACGCGGTCTGGAATTGGGGGTGGAATGACAAGTATTTTTCCAGGTGTACAGCAGCGCCCTGAGGTCACACCAGGATTAAGCTTCTCCAAATCCTCTAAATTCACCTTAAATAATGAGGTTATCCGTTCTGGAGTGTCCCCTTCCTGCACAGCATACCTTTTACGCGGCGAAGATGGCAGAAATAAAACCTGACCTGGGTATAAATAAGATTGTCTCCCAACCCATGGATTACCTTGAATAACATGCTCAGGAGTTAATCCATGTAGAGCGGCAATTCGGCTTACGGTATCTCCCCTGTTTGCAATATATTGTCGCATTAGGTCTCATCCTCTCGGCCTTAAATTGCTGATACAGCAATACAAAAACAGCGGCATACAGCACTTAACTCTATTGTATGCAAGCGCCACTACCCGGCATGAAGGAGAAATGAATCACAAGAAAAAACAACGTCATCGCCCTTTATAGATGGCAACCGTTTCTCATGAAAAATAAGGATATTACAGTTCCGCAGCATATAAGTGCTTATATTTCAAAAAAACAGACTGGGAAATGTGCTTTCCCAGTCTGTTTTTCTTTTACACTCCCATGGAGTTTGTCCCTATTCAATTCAACATTGCTCCTGCTTATAACGTGGATACTTGCCACACTACTGGGGTGCGTCTAATTTGTTCTCCAAGCCAGTCTCGCGCGATGCTTTGAAACATCTCAGCATCACCGCTGCAGAAAAACTGGTGAATTGGACTTTCATCCCCGATGGACAGCTTGCCTTTATCATATAAAATTGTGCTGATCTCACGAGCGGTCTCATCTGCAGAACTGATCAGCTTGACTCCCGATCCCATAGTCTCACCAATGGGTTCTACAAGAAATGGATAATGAGTGCATCCTAAAATTAAAGTATCGATGTTAGTGTCTTTAATGCCTTCTAGTGCCTCTTCTACGATATCGTAACTTTTCTCTGAGCGGAACTTGCCTTGCTCGACGAGTGGGACAAGCGCTGGACAGGCTTGACTTACAACCTCAACAAAAGGGGACAACTGCTTTAATGCGTTAGTATAAGCACCGCTGTTGATAGTTCCTACCGTACCGATCACGCCGACATGTCCGCTTTTGGTTGCGCTAATTGCTGCGCGGGCTCCGGGATGAATCACCCCAATTACAGGGATGGAGACCTTAGCTGAGATATAATCGAGTGCCGCAGCTGTTGCGGTATTACAAGCGATAACGATCATTTTAGGATTAAACTGGATCAAATAATCTACAATTTGTTCAGTAAACAGTTGTACTTCCTCGGTCGAACGGGGTCCGTACGGAGCTCGGGCAGTATCTCCGAAATAAATGATCTTCTCCCGCGGGAGTTGCCTCATCACTTCTTTGACAACTGTTAACCCTCCCACACCTGAGTCTAATATTGCTATAGCTTGCTGCACGAACACACCGCTTCCTTCTACTTGTTTTGTGTAGCTTATGTAAGGTGAAAACAAAATGTACCTGGCTTTCAGCCCCAATTGCAGATATTACTCCTTTTGCCCTCTGAGTTCAAGACTAGTCTTCTTCCATCATTTAACAAGCGGGTGCAAACTAATTAAAAAAGCCACCCTCCGCCCAATGCGAAAAAGCGGCTCTATTATAAGAGAATGAGTACTCTTTTACCACTGAAACAGAGGATTTAAACCACGGTTCCATTATAGAATTTCTTTATTAACCTTGTCATCTTGAACGACTTCTTCAAAGCTGGCTTCTTCACTTACATCTTCACTTATAGTGGCCTCAACCAACTCAGTTTCCACTTCCAAAGTGGCAGCAGCCTCTTCAACAGCTTCTACAGCGTCAACTGCTTCTACAGCTTCTTCTGTAGCGATGCCGCTGACAGTTACTGTAATTTTTTCTTCTTCATCAACAGCATTCGCACATGATTTGCTCCATTCCCGAACTTCATGCACTACATGCCCAATCGAATCTTTTGCCTTGTCATAAATCTCAATGCTCTTATCTCCCGCTTGAACGGCAAGTTCTTGAACCTTTTCAATACCAGCGGTAGTTCCTTCTGCAATATCCTTGCGCAGCTCTTTACCTGGTTTAGGCGCGAACAGCAATGCTGTCACCGATCCAACCACACTGCCGACTAAAGCGCCCCATAATAAACCTTTGGTGTCCTTTTTCATCGTTTCATCTCTCCTTTAAATTCATTGCTCCCCGCTCTACCGGGCTAATGCCTATATCTGCTATATCATAAGCAGCAGGGGATTGTCTTGTGACTAATTATTATAACTTTTCAGAAGTTTTGTCTGTAACATTTTTGGGTACGATAGCGTAGCGGCAGCAATGGCCGCCCTCTGCCATACATTCATTACGTGTTACCTTAGCATCCAGCAGTTCTTCGAAAAGACTATGCTCACATTGGCAAGCCTTACGATACTGGGTAGCCACTTGGCGAATCGGGCAATTGTACTCCCTTATGACATATGAGCCATCCTCTTCACGGTTCCATTCTGCCATATATCCACCGGCATTTTGGATAGAAGATAATTCGGCGACGCGTTCTTCCAAATTGCGCCGTTCCATCATCGGAGCATACTGAGCGAGCATCCGGCGGCGGCGGCCTTCAAATAATGTATTAACAGCATCCAGTCCACTGCCGTAATCCAATTCACGCAGAAGCTCCAAAGCCAAGTTGTGATAACTTTTTGGAAAATATTCTTCGGCTCTCTCCGTTAATGAGTACATATGTAAAGGCCGCCCCATCGCTTGCCGGACCACTTTTGTCTTTGCAAGTCCTTCTTGCTCCAGCTGAAGCACATGACGACGGACACCCATCTCTGTAATTCCCAACTCTTCTGCCAGCGCGCCGATGGTCAGTGTTCCTTTCGTCTTCAGGAGCGTCATAATCATTTGTCTTGTCGATCCGTTTTCCTGCCCCATCTTCATCATAAAGGAACCCCTCTCTTTCACGGCTATCGCCTATTCTATGTGATTCTATCCTATGCTATTATAGCGGTACACTGGCTCCAAGCTCCTGGTCCAAATATTTCCGTACCTCAACGGCAAACTGCTCAAGCACTTCCGAAAGAATGGGGGTAAGTGGATGCAGATCACCTCTCTCCCAGGCATAATAATCCTGAACGAGTGGCTTACGCAGAGCAACTAATTCTATCAATCTTTCATAAATCTCACTTTGACCTAGCACTTTCTCTTCATGAATAATAGAAATTATATCCTCATAACTTCCAGCATCACGCATAATAAACCCGTCAATGAGACAGCTACCAACGTCTGTTACAACCTCTATTGCCAGATGGAGGCTGCGTTCCTGTATTAGTCCGGTTAGTGTTGTACCATCCCAGGAAGCTGCTACAGTCCGAAGACCAGCGGTAATATCAGGGATTTGAGCAAGAATGGTTTCGATTTGATTGCGGTTGACATAATACACAGCAATACCCCCATATCGATAATAGTTAGAGAATCGTCCTAATCTCTACTTACCGCGTTTGCCACGGCGTTTCAGCCAGAAGAACATTACGAAACATGCTCCGAGAAAAACGACTAAATAAGTTAACGCTTCCATTGGATACTCAAGCTCACGCATTCCTGTCACCGCTTCCGGTATAAAATGATGATACTATATTCAAGCAGCAGCTTAAATTTCGTAATCTACAGCAATTGAGAGCTCTTTGACTTCATTAATGTGAGCAATAACTTCTTTATGAGCCGGATGAACCTGATACGCCTGTAAATCCTCTAGAGAAGCCACTTCTGTGACTAGAGCAATATCAAAGGAACGATCGGAATGAATGATGTCAGCACCCACCTCGATGGAGAGAAGCTGCGGAATCTTGCCTTCCATATTACGCAATACCGCTACCGTTGCCGCTACGCTTTCTTCGGACCGATCTTTTAATTTGAAAAACACAATATGTTTGATCATTCTATATCGCTCCCTAATGTAATATTGTAATTAGATATTAAAAATATATCATAAGCGTAGCTGTTCTGAAAGAAACTTAAACAGTGTTGTCAGAAATAGCAGCATTAACCATTGCCGATATACCAGAAAGTGTTGTAGTATATTTTTAAAAAATCGGAGGAATTATGCCTAATAACCAACAAGAAACTCATAATATCCAGGCGTGGTCTCTGATCAATCGCAAATACCTTGGACAAGGCGTTCGAGTCAAAAGATTTCGCCGTCCAAAGCGCAGCCAGATTAGAAACCGTGTGCTGCTTGCTGTATTGATGGCTAAGGATATCAAGCTGTCACGACTCGCAGAAGAGCTTGGTATATCCTCACGCAGTGTAAGCGCTTGGGTATACGAAGGTCGTATCCCTTCCAACAATAACATTGACAAGACCTGCCGCCTATTGGGGTACCCACCCCACATTCTGTTCAATGAAGCATTGATTCGTCAAAGCCCCATTGTATGTCAGCCTACACCCTCACGATTTATGAAAAGAAGTATTACCAGTTCACCGCGCAGCAATGTTATCCTGACCGGACTTTGTATGGTTTACGATTTCTCAGTAACGGATGTAAGTATTTGGATAGGCGTCCATCCCGGAACGTTTCGGAAATGGCTCCACAACAGCCATCTGCCGACCCCTGCTCTGCAGGAAAAAGCCGAAGCTTTCTTTCGGATTCCACGCCATATTCTATTTGCAGACTGCGGAACGCTCTAATACAATCCTCTCACAGAACACGTTTAACACAGCCCTTCTTCAAGAAATCATGAGAAGGGTTATTTGCCATACCTTTTTTTCTTAAAAAGAGGTCATACTACTGTATGTAGATACATTGTGTAGTACTAAAGAACGGGTCAGGAGGCGCAAGATGAAACTTAACGGAATACTGTCAAAGGGCTATACCGATACTTGGAATGTGGCCCCTGGTGTCATTGGACTTCGCACTATGTTTGTAAATGTCGCATTAATTGGCCAGCCCTCTTCGGATTGGGTTCTTGTAGATACTGGTCTTAGCTCATATACAGGCAATATTATTGATTTTGCTACGGAGCATTATGATAAGCCTCCGGTGGCAATTATCCTGACGCATGGGCATTTTGACCATATTGGGGGTGTGAAAAGGCTTGTTGAGGAATGGAACGTGCCTGTATATGCTCATCCGCTAGAACTACCTTTTCTGACAGGTAAAGAAGATTACCCTCCAGCCGATCCGGCCGTAGGCGGCGGGCTTATGAGCATGATATCCCCTTTATTTTCACATCATGGCATTGATCTTGGTTCAGCCGTTCACCCCTTGCCGGAAGACGGGACTGTCCCTGGTGCGAAGGGCTGGGAATGGATCCATACCCCTGGACATAGTCCCGGGCATATCTCCCTGTTCAGGCCTGAGGATAGAGTCCTGATCGCTGGTGATACGTTCCTTACGGTCAAACAGGAATCCGTATTTGCAGTGGCTACGCAGCATCAGGTGGTGCATGGCCCACCCTCTTATTTCACGACAGACTGGGAAGATGCCGAGAAATCAGTCCGTACCCTTGCCTTGCTGAATCCACATCTTGTTCTTTCGGGACATGGAGTACCCATGGAAGGTGAGGAGCTGTCTACCCAGCTTGCTCATTTATGCAAAAATTTCAAAGAAATGGCGCTACCGGGTCAAGGTAAATTTGTGTAAATAAGGTATTCCTGATCATCGAGCAGAGGTCTAGGGAAAAAGTCCCTATAATTCATTTGATATAGCCGATTCTACGGATATTCAACGAAATTATAGGGAGTTCCTCCCTATATTATTTGCTAAGTGCAGATTTACGTGCGACTATATATCTCAGTATGTATTGATGGTTTTTTCCAAGCGGCCCACATAAAGTCTCCACACATGAGCCGGTCGTAATTATTTTCGTACCTGCAAAATGTTGTCTTAAATCTTCATCACTAAAAAAATGGGCATATTTTCCCTCTTTGTATTCGTAGGTTCCCGGTTCCAAAAGTGTTCCACAGCCGTTGTTCGCATCCTCATCGGAAAAACTGGTAAAATAGAGCAAGCCATCCGGCCGCAGCTGTTCCAGACAATTAGCTACGAGCCTGCGGCGATCCTCTTCGAGAAATAAATGCAACACGTCATAGCAGTAGACAGCATCAACCTGTACTTCAGAAATAGTATCTAATACGGAACCTGAGATAAAATGGCTCTTGGGATCCCATTCTGCCGCCATCCTTAACGCATCCTCGCTTAACTCAACGCCTAAGGTCTTAAACTCATCTGAGAACACCTTCGTATTTCTTCCGTATCCCGCACCCGGGACTAAAACTGATTTCACGTCATATTGCCGAAATATCTCCCTTGCTGCCTGGGCTGTAGGACTAGGTTCACTCCCCCAGATCATGCCTTCCTGAGCAAATCTTCGACTCCAGTATTCGGACATAGATTAGACCTTCTTTTTAAATTTATTCGCTAATTTCATCGCAAGGAATTGAGGGATCAGGTTTAGCATACTAAAAAATAAAAACGATCCTGTAGGTCCAAGTGGTTTGAAAAACGTCCCGTCCCAACCGCCTTCTCCTGACAATTTGCTAATAAAATAATACGAAACAAACGCAGAAGCGATATTCCCAATGACTACAGCAATTATATTATTAGACCATTTTCCCAAAAAAGCTATTAGCGATGTTATGACGATCATCATTAAATAACCAACCATTGAACCATTATTGAAATCTTTATCCATCGCGAAATATACAAATGGAAAACAGTACACACTAATGATCAGGAGATTTAATCCTAATTTTCTCACCGCATCCCCTCCTCAGCTAGTTTTTCACTCTATACCAATACTGATAAATCTCCTTAAAACCCAGCTTGTCATACAAGGCTGAAGCCCGCGTATTCGCTTGCACAACTTGCAGAAAGGAAGTTGTTGCTCCCTTTGCTCTACCCCAATTAAGCAACGCTAGCAGCAGCTGTTCCGCCATTCCCTTTCTACGATGAGCAGGGGAAGTGACAATATCATACAGACCCAAGTATCCATTCTGAATCACACCAAGTCCGCAGGCGGCAGGAACACCATGATTAAACAACAGGACATAACCCTGCTGCAAATGTGATGCAGACAACATTCTAGTTAAGGTTTCCCGGTTCTTGCCAGACAACCCGGTAAGCTCACTGAAGGCGTGCAGCCACTCTTCAGTCAAGCTCTCCTGCATCTGAACCGTATAACACAGATCGGGGCTCGCTAAGCCCCCCAGATCAAGAAGCCTTACCGATGAAGGCTCGACAATTGTATAACCGCGATCCGCAAGCATCTCATCAAGCTTTGCCGGCTGGATATAGGGGGTTATTTTGAACACTGGCTGTAGTCCAGCATGCTCATAATACCGCTCCGCAAGCTTGATTTGTTCTGCGAGATCAACCTGAGAGCTGTCAGCCCCGTATAATGGATTGACCGAATTGGCCCTTTTTGTATAACCAGCTGCCGTACGTAGAATCCAGCCCTGCAGGAGAACGCTCTGCTCCGCAGGCCAAGTATTAAGTGTGATTTCTTCTATGAATTTATACAGCTTATTCCTCTCCTCTTGAAGCACGTTTGTTACGCATCGCAGGCAGTAATTTCACAGTTCCCTCCTCTTGGGAAGTGAAATAGTCATATTCGGGAGACTCTTTGCCATAAAGAGCTATTTTACCCTCACCGTTATAGTGAACACCCCAACCAAACCGCTTCGGCAGCAGTGAAGCCCTTAGACAAGGATGATTTTTGGAAAATAGCTCGTTCCATATTTGTTCCTTACGGGCCAAACGTTCTTCCTGTGGAATTTGTTTATGGCGCACATGAACCTCGTACAGAAGTTCTTCATGATTGTATTTGTAGGGCTCATTAATTAACAGTTCATATTGAATCACATGTGCAGGCGGGAGCGTTCGGCAAGACATCGGAGGAACTCCGATTTCCTCAGGGCAGTCCTCTGCTACACGAATAAAAGTATCGGTATAGCTCATTTGCATCACCTCCATATTAAATAGAAATATATTCCTTCTATGATAAATCATTTTCCTATTCTTAGCATAGCCGAATTTTCTAAAGTCCATGATGGATGAGCAGCAAAAACGGCCAATCCTCTAAACTACGGAGGATTGGCCGTTCTCATTTACCAACTCGACTTGGTAATACCCGGAATCTGGCCTTTATGCGCCAATTCGCGGAATACAATTCGGGAAACATTAAATTTGCGCAAATAACCTCGAGGTCTGCCAGACACTTGGCATCTATTTTTTTGACGAGTTGCGGAGGAATCACGTGGCAGCTTTTGCAAAGCCATATAGTCCCCTTGTTCCTTTAGTTCTTTTCTTTTAACAGCGTATTTGGCGACTAGTGCTTGTCTCTTCAATTCTTTCACAACTTTAGATTTCTTGGCCATGTTCATTCTCCTTCCATCCTTTAAATCTACTCGTTCAATGCACTCTTCAAGGCTTCCAGGTTCTGACGCATGATTCCTAAATAATCCAGGTTTTGACTGCGATCTTCCTCTGTTAATCCTTCAATTGGGTTTAGAACGGCTGCTTTGGCACCAATCTCTTTTGCTATTGTGTCTGCCACACTGGAGGATACAAGTGTCTCGAAGAAAATCGTCTTCACTTTATGCTCTTTCGCAAACTCCACAATCTTACTCATATTTGCGGCAGAAGGCTCCTGCTCCGGAGATAGTCCGGCAATCGGGACCTGAGTTAATCCATACTGCTTGGCAAGGTAACCAAAAGCCGCATGCTGAGTGATAAAATCCTTGCGTTTAGTATCCTTAAGACCGTCCTTAAATTCTTGATCCAGTTGCTCCAGCTTAGCTACATAAGCCTCTGCATTTGTCTTAAAATCCTCGGCATGTTCAGGTGCGGCAGCAGCTAAAGCTGCTTCAATGTTACGCACTTCTTGAATGGCTAGTGTAGGATTGAGCCACACATGCGGATCTAATCCACCGTGATCATGCGAATGCTCTTCATGAGCATGTTCTCCTTCTTCATGCGCATGTTCTCCTTCTTCATGAGCATGCTCCCCTTCTTCATGAGCGTGCTCCCCTTCTTCATGAGCATGTTCTCCTTCTTCATGGTGGTGGTCAGCTTCTTCCTCTTCCGTGCCTTCCATGATGTCCAGACCCTTGCTCGCTTCTACAGTAATTAACGGAGTGCCAGATACACTTTCCAGCACCTGGTCTACCCAGCCTTCCATTCCTGCGCCATTATAGATCAGCATATCCGCATCTGAGATTTCTGCCATATCTTGTGCAGTCGGTTCCCAATCATGGGGTTCGATTCCTGCCGGTATGAGTGCTTCCACGTCCGCCAGATCTCCTGCCACATTTTTGGTAAACTCGTAAATTGGATAGAAACTGACTTTAATATTTAGTTTAGATGACTCTGGAAGGGCTGTGGCTTCTGCGGCTCCAGAAGCATTCGTAGTAGTAGAAGAATTACTGGCATTATTATTACCGCAACCTGCGGCAATAAGTAACGCGGACAGGGACAAAATGGCTAAATGATGGATTCTAAATTTCATTGAGAGTTGTAACTCCTTTTCTGGAAATAGATTTATGAATTCGCCGACGATTTCTAAGTCGGATCAGCTTCTGTACCAAAATTGCGATTAATAAAAACGATAGCAGTATAAGAGCAATCGTCCCACCAGGCGGTGTATTGATGTAATACGAGGCACTTAGGCCACTAAAAACGCCGAGTAACCCTACGCCAATTGATATCAATATAGCTGTCGTGAAACCAGACGCTATACGCAAGGCAATCGAAGCTGGCAAAACAATAAGCGCTGAGACTAACAGCACTCCAACAACTGGCATCGCAGCAGCTACTGTCATTCCAGTTAGTACAGCAAACGAAAATGATAACCAGCCCACATGAACTCCACTAATACTAGCGGTCTCTTCATCAAAGGTCAGATTATATAAAGATCTGCGTAACACAATAAAATAGACCAGACCGATTACAGCAACCGCAGCGATAATCTTTAGTTGAGTGTCGCTGACCGCAACGATGGAACCAAACAGATAGGAACTGAAGCTTTTACTTAAATTCTGCTTTAAGCTCATAAGTACAACTGCCAATGCTAATCCAGAGGTCATAATAATAGCTACCGGAAGCTCGCTATATGTACGATAAGAACGTCGAAGCTGTTCGATGACAATACCACCGAGAATCGCCACCATGAAACCACTTAGTGCCGGATTAAGCTGAAGTATTGAGCCTAGTGCTACTCCTGCAAGCGAAACATGAGAGAGGGTATCCGCCATTAGGACCTGACGGCGAAGCATGAGATATACCCCGAGCAGCGGACCAATAATGCCAATTAAACCACCGGCCCAAAATGCACGTTGCATGAATTCGTAACTAAACATTGCCAACCCTCATTCTCCTTTCGTTCCAGGCTGATCAACGTATCCAGATAGGAACTGGTCTCTTCCAGGCCATGCGTCACCATGATTACGGTCCGGCCGTGTTCACTGACATCATGGCGCATCAGCTTATAGAACCCAATGCGACTGTCCAGATCCATTCCCGTAGTAGGTTCATCGAGAACCAATATCTGCGGCTGTTGTGCCAATGCTCGAGCGATGCAAATCCGCTGCTTCTGGCCGCCTGACAGTTCTCCTATCTTCCGGTCTCGCAAATGCCACATATCCACCTGCTTTAAACTTTGCTCGACGATCTCGTCCTGCTCAGGTGTAAAGCGTCTAAATAATCCCAGCCTTGGATAACAACCCGAGCGAACCAGTTCGATCACCTTACTTGGGAATCCTGCGTTAAAAGAAGCTACCTGCTGTGGAACATAGCCGATAACCATCTTTCCGTTATCTGATAACTCTTTATTCAACTGAACCGTTCCACTCCATGGACGAAGCAGGCCGAGCATTAGCTTCAGCAGGGTGGTCTTAGCAGCTCCATTGGGTCCCGTTATACCAATAAACTGTCCGGTATGAATATCTAATGAAATGTTATCAAGGACAGCTTCATCCCCATACCCGAACACTACATTCCGCATGGATGATAGGATCATCGTGCCTCGCCTCCCTTCTGACTGATGTTATGTCCATCTCGGATTAAATCGTAAGTATTACGATTTAACAAATTTGATAATATCGTAATCATTACGATTTGTAAACCCAAAATTAAAAATTAATCGTAATAATAACTATTAGACCTCTTTTTCATACAGCAAAAATCCGGAATCCCACCTTCTGGATTCCGGATTTCCATCGCTAATTTACTAAGTATCTATTCCTCAGCAGCCGCAAGGAGTTCTTCAACAGGCCACGGAAGTGGATTGTTGAACTTTGTCCAATCCTGCTTCAGCTCCTCCACCGTCAGCAAACATCTGTCCAATCTGGCTTCGAGTTGTGCCTGATCTATATTTACACCGATAAATACGATTTCATTTATTCTATCGCCCCACTGCTCGTCCCATTTCGCCTGCAGCTCAGGTTCGCTTTCCAGTACCTCCAGCTGCTGATCCTTAGGCATTGTAGCCAACCAGTAGCCAGCAGGTCCGAACTGAATAGAAGGTCCTGCCTGACTTATAGTAGCTGCAAGATCACCTTTTGCAGCTACCCATGCCACACCTTTTGCCCGAACGACCTCTTCCGGCCAGTTGCTAAAGAAAAAACTTAATCTTTGCGGGTGGAAAGGTGTTCTCCGGCGATAAACAAAGGAAGAAATTCCGTATTCCTCCGTTTCAGGGGTATGGGTCTCTTTATTCAGCTCCGCGATCCAACCAGAGGATAAGCTTGTTTTCTCAAAATCAAACAATCCGGTATTCAGAATTTCCTTCGGATCTACTACGCCGTTAATCGTGCGGATCAGCTTGGCAGACGGTTGAAGCTTACGGAGCACAGCTTCAAGCTTGTTGAGTTCATCTTCTTTCAACAGATCACACTTATTAAGCAGCAAGACATCACAAGTTTCGATCTGATCAATAAGCAGATCCACAATATCGCGGAAATCTCCTTCGCCAGCCGTTTGGTTGCGGTCCATCAGACTATCACCAGAAGAGAAGTCATGCCAGAAACGCCCAGCATCCACAACAGTCACCATCGTGTCTAATTGAGCAAGCGAAGTCAAATCAATATCCAACTCGGGATTGGCATAGGTAAAGGTCTGTGCCACTGGTACAGGTTCGCTAATGCCTGAGGATTCAATCAGGATGTAATCAAATCGCCCTTCCGCAGCCAGCTTTTGTACTTCGACAATCAAATCATCACGAAGCGTACAACAGATGCAACCATTAGACATCTCAACTAATTTCTCTTCTGTTCTAGAAAGCGTATTTCCGGACTTCACCAGATTCGCATCCACATTGACTTCACTCATGTCATTTACAATAACAGCTACTTTAAGCCCGTCACGGTTGTGCAGAATATGATTCAGCAGCGTTGTTTTCCCAGAGCCCAAATATCCACTGAGCACGGTAACAGGGAGCTTTTTCATCTATACCACTCCTATCGTTTATAAAATCAAGATTAAAAGCCTCCGCCCTTAACGGGTTTCGCGATGTAAGGTTACTCTCTTTAGGCGTGGACAATATTTTTTCATTTCCATACGCCCTGGATGATTTCGCTTATTCTTGGTAGTGGTATAGTTGCGATCTCCTGTCTCCGTACATGCCAAAGTAATGATTACTCTCATCGTTTCCATCTCCTTTTGGTTAAATCGTAATAATTACGATTAACACATCGTACACGGTTTATTCACAATCTGTCAACTATGATCTTGTAAAAATTTCAACTCTCTTAATTTTGTGGTCTTTCTGGTGGACAAATTACGTATAGATGGAATTATAAAAAATATGATTCTTGTAATTCCTAGAGAATCAGGCAGGAGTGGAGATCATGAAGATACCAGTAATTATTTTGAGCGGGTTTCTGGGGAGCGGGAAGACAACTCTGCTGTTGTCCCTGCTGAAAGAAAGCAAGGTAAGAGGGCTGAATCCAGGAGTAGTAATGAATGAACTGGGCAAACGGGATGTGGACGGGTATATTCTGCAGGAGCATACCGGTACAGCTGTAACTAAACTGCTGGACGGATGCGTATGTTGTAGCCGTAAAGAGGATTTGGCAGATAGCCTGATGGTGCTGCTGAGAGGACGTCCAGATGCCATTTACATGGAGTTGACCGGCGTCGCCGATCCTGAAGAAATCGCCAAAACGTTGCAGGAAACCCCTCTACAGGATCTGGTGGAGCTGCACTATACCATCACTCTGTTAGATGCGGAAAATGCTCTGGAATATAACAGCAGACTCTCCTCTGACAAACAGCTCGTTCGGACCCTGCGTAAGCAGCTCTCCACAGCTGATCTTATTGTCGTTAATAAAAGCGATCTCGTAGAGCCGGAAACCTTATGGAGAATTGAAAAGGGAGTTCGTAAACAAAATACGGAGGCTGAAATTGTATACACCCATTACAGTGAAATCAACCTGTCTCCGATATTGTCAGGAATAATCCCACGTAAAATTATAGCTCCGGCTCCACAGCGAGCGCCTCAAACCTTCAAAGGAGCATCACTGAAACAAATGCATTCAGAGCATGGGGGAACCGCTGTAAAAGAGCTGCATGAGGAGCAGCACGCTTCTTTCTCGCAGGTAACAGCCATCACGTTAACCATTCCGCAGGTAAGGACAACTATGCCTTCTAAAGAACGCCTAGAGGCCTTCTTCCAAGAATGGGGTGACAATCTATTACGTGCCAAGGGGCATATTCTTTTGTCCGAACAGGAGCCGGTTCAGCTTGTTCAATATGCGGGGATGCGTACTACCTGGGAAGCCTCTCGTTATCCTGGTATGCCTTATGTGGTGTTCATCGGGATGAATATAGATGAAGAACAGCTGGCAGATCGGTGGTCCGCCTTATTCGAGTTTTGACTACCTTTTCACCATTAAAAATACTGCCGTTGCTCCTCCCGATCTCGTTCCTGATTATCATTGGCTTTGTATGGCTGCCGAATCATCTGGAGCTGCTAGATAATGCATACATCGACACCTTCAAAACCGCTTTTATCGGCATATTGCTGGAAGCCTTGCCGTTTGTATTAGCAGGAGCATTGTTATCTTCACTGCTTCGCGTCTTTATCCCGGATGAAATGATTTCCCGGTGGATTCCGCGGCGACCTCTTCCGGCCATTCTGTTCGCATGTCTGCTCGGAATTATTTTTCCGGTCTGCGAATGTGGAATGATCCCGCTCGTCCGCCGACTTATCCATAAAGGTATGCCTGTTTACGTGGCTATCGTGTTTATTTTGTCCGGACCGATCCTAAATCCTGTCGTCTATGGGGCGACCATGACAGCATTTCGCAGCCACTCGGAGCTGGCCTATGCCCGTATGGGTCTGGCTTTTGTTGTAGCCTGTCTCATAGGTTTGATAATCTACGCAACGGTTAAAAAATCTCCCATCCGCCTAAATGTTCAACGTGAAACAGGGGAAGCTCATCACAATAATTCTCGTGGGGGAAAAATAGCCGCTGTCTTCGTCCATACCTCAGATGAGTTTTTTGAGATGGGAAAATATTTAATTATCGGTTGCTTATTAACCGCTGGCATTCAGACATTTATGGTTCAAGACAGTCTGGCTGCGATCGGAGCCAAGCCGCTGGGTTCATATTTTTTCATGATGGGACTGGCATTTGTGCTCTCACTTTGCTCCACCTCAGATGCCTTTGTAGCTTCCACCTTCGTACATTCTTTTCCATCTGGTGCTCTGCTCGCTTTTATGGTATTCGGACCGATGCTGGATTTCAAAAATTCATTGATGTTGCTCTCACTGTTTAAGACCAAATTCGCTCTTTATTTGTTCTTTCTGATCTTCGCAAGCGTGTTTATTGGGGCGGTATTCATGTCCTTGTGGCTGTAATTCATAGAGGTGGTAAGCTGTTGCTTACAACATGGGTAGGAGGATAGAGCATGAATGACTCTCGAAGCATCCGGTTTCACTATTTGTTAAGGGCGGTCATTCTGCTCGCTTTCGCCCTCTATATCGGGCATCTGGTACAGCAGGACGCTTTGCATTATTATGTAGCGCCCAAGCTGGCACGCTGGGTTCAATTATGTCCAATCCCGCTGACACTTATGGCGCTCAGTCTGGCCGTACAGGCTTTATTTGGCAAGGGTAGTGTTCTCTGTGACTGCGAGCATCGGCTTCCACATTCTTTTTTCAAAAGTACAGCGCTATATGGATTATTCCTTTTTCCACTGCTGCTCGGATTTCTCCTTCCGGATCGCGCTTTGGGAAGTATGGCCGCTGCTAAAAAAGGAATCTCCCTATCCTCCTTGCCCACTGAAGCTAAAAATTCCGCGAGATTCGAGTCCATTGATCCTTACCATGAGGAGCTTACCGAGCTGGCCAAGATCCTTTATGCACAACCTGTGGTCCCAGTTTATTCAGCGATTTTCTCCGAAACCTTAGGTGCCCTTGAGATGTACAAACAACAATTTGCAGGCAAAGAAATTACTATTTCCGGCTTTTTATATCGTGATCAAGGTGAACATTCAGAGAATTCTTTTGCCATAGGTAGATTTCTGGTCCAATGCTGCACTGCCGATGCTACACCCTTTGGGATATTAGTGGATTCCGGCAAACTAAAAAGCCTGCCTACCGATACCTGGATAGAGGTCCGGGGCAAGCTTCAAGTTGTTCCCTATAAAGGTCAAGAAATTATGCAAATTAGTGCTGAGTCTATTACACCTATCAAACAACCCGCAACACCTTACATTTACACCAGTCCTGACTCTATCACCGCATGGAAAGAGTTAGAAGGTTCAACTAAGATTACTAAATAATCGCATCTAGCTCATCCTCATCATTCTCAGACTTATTAGGATTAAATACTTCTACCATAATACGGGCTGGAATACAAATAATTTGCTGTTTGGGTCTTGAGATGAACCCCATTTCCAAAGCAATTCTTAGGGGAGCATCAGAATAGGTCATTTGGATTCCATAATCAAACACCTTTAGCGTATTGTGGCCGAATTTCGTTTGAATATCTATAATTTGTTCTTCTTTAGTCAAAGAAACGGTTTTGTACTCTTTACCGTCCACCGTAATTATAGCTTTCAAATCCCCTTGCTGATACTGCTCATTGCTGCTGTCCCACCACTTCATGCCATAAATCAAGCCCGCAGCTAACAAGGCTATCACAATAATTAAAATATCCCCGCGCTTCATTGTTAACAAGGTAAGAGTCCTTTCATGACAAATAATATACGTAATGATTACGATTAATATCAATATATTAATCATAACCCTATTTGTCAATGATGCTCACCTAAACGAATTTGGGCAGACCATTCTCTTAATACCCGGTCGAGCTCTTTAATCGAGATGGGTTTAGAAATGAAATCCTGCATTCCAGCACTAAGACACATCATCTTATCTTCATCTCTTGCAAAAGCTGTAGCCGCAATGATAATTGGAGTCAGCCCAAGCTTCTCACGTATGATTCCCGTTGCTTCAATTCCATCCATAATAGGCATCTGAATATCCATAAATACCAGATCATAATGATTGGAAAGCACAGCCCGAACCGCTTCCTCACCATTTAAAGCGATGTCAGGAACATATCCCCTCTTTTTCAGATAAGCCTGCATAAGCTGCTGATTCACAGGATGATCTTCAGCAATAAGAATGGACATCGGTCCATACTCACCAGTAGTTAACTCTTTAACAGCAGATTTATCATTTCTGACCACATCTGTTGAGGCGTTAACGGTCACTTTCTGATCCCATTCCTCTTTGGGTAGAGAGACCTCCACTGTAAAATAAAACTCCGAGCCTTCATCCTCACAGCTATTGACACCGATAGATCCGCCAAGAAGCTCGGCCAGCTTTTTACTTATGGCAAGTCCAAGCCCAGTTCCACCATATTTACGATTGATCGACGGATGCAATTGCGAGAAGGATTGAAATAATAAACCTTGGCTGGAAACTGGAATCCCCAATCCTGTATCTTTTACGATAAATTTCACGATAAGATTTCCGGATGCCTCTGAAGCTTCTAACATAACAGAGATACTGATTTCACCTGTCTCCGTAAATTTCACTGCGTTCCCAACCAGATTTACGAGAATTTGACGCAATCTCGCCCCATCAGTCATGATGACGGCTGGAAGCTCAGGAGATAGCTCGCTAGTAAGTAAAAGCCCTTTCTCCTTAACCTTCGGATAAAACAGTTCACAAACGTTCTGTATCACTTCATGCAAATCCACCATTTGTAGTTCAAGCGTCATCATGCCTGCTTCAATTTTGCTGAAATCCAGCACTTCATTCAGAATATGAAGCAATGCCTCACCGCTTTTGTTAATGATCTGTGTGTAGTAGCTTTGCTCTTCATCCAGCTCCGTCCCAGATAAAAGATCAGCCATCCCAATAATGCCGTTCATAGGCGTGCGCAGCTCATGGCTCATGATCGCTAGAAACTCCGATTTTGCCCGGTCCGCTTCCTCGGCAGACTCCTTCGCCCGCACAATCTCCTTCTCCTCCGTAATATCTCGAAAGACGACAACCGCCCCAATCCGTTCATCACCATCAAACAGTGGGGTCATTCGATATCTGACTAAAAAGCTTGAACCATCCTGCCTCCAAAACACACCCTCCCTATCTTCAATAGTGAGATTACTGGAGCGTGAAGGAAGCAGCGTCTTCTGAATTCCTGTAAAAGACTCGTTATCCAGCCAGGTTTGGTGAATCGCATGAAATTTGCTGTTTCCCCACTCAGTAGGATCGAATCCCAACATAGTAATGGCTGCTGGATTAATGAACATCGTGTTGCCTTCAAGGTTCATCCCAAATATGCCTTCAGAGACCGAATTCAAGATCAGCGCATACTCGTTACTTAATTTCTGTATTTCTTCAAAATGACGCGTACGTTCCCCAATGTCGCGAGTTACACAGACAAGCTCCTGATTCCCGCAGGTCTCAGAGTAAATATACCGCAGAGTCGTTTCTGTCCAAATAAAGGTTCCGTCTTTGCAAAAAAACCGGAGAATAACAGGCTCAAGCTTCTTCCCTTCCATACAATTGCTGAGATATGAAGTTAATTTGATTCTGTCCTCCGGATGTATGTAATCAATCCCTCTAGTTCCGCACATTTCTTCTGGTGCATAGCCAAACATAGTCTGGCAGATGGGTGAGGCATACAGATAGGTAAAGCTCCCGTCCGCTGCATTACGTGAAATGAAGTCCATAGAATTTTCTGAGATCAGACGATAGTTCTGCTCACTTTCCCGCAGTTGTTCTTCCATTCGTTGACGTTCGGTCACATCCTGGGCTATCCCGCTGATCTGCAGCAGTCTTCCTTCTTCATCTGTAATCACTTCCCAGTGCACATCCAGAAACTTCAGCTCTCCATCCGCACTATGAATACGGACCGTTGCTTCGCCATTAGTCCCATTCTCCATGGATTGATGTACTAACTGTTCAAGTCTGATGAAATCGTCAGGATCAATGCAAGCAAAAACACGTCTGTAATCAAAATAAGAATGATTGCTCTCATCTTCCAAAAAGCCAAAAATATTACGCATCTCTCTGGAAACCGTCAGCCGTGATTTTGTCATATCCCATTCCCAGGATCCCATCTTCGCAAGGTGTTGAGCTTTAGCCAGCATATCCTCGTATTTCTTGCGCTGAGTAATATCGCGACCAATGGTTAATATCTGTTTAATGTTCCCCTGCTCATCACGTACCACTTGGGAAGAACTCTCGATCCACAAATAATGTCCATCTTTATGACGGGCTCTACGAGTAAATACGTCCGTATCCGAATATAGCTTGCCTTGTTCAATCATCTCAAGAGCATCATCTACGTGATAATACTCGGGTCTTTTGGTACCTATCATTTCTTGTGCAGAATAACCTAACAGCAGCTCCACTGAGGGAGATACGTAGTGCAGTGTTCCGTCAGGATCGCCAAAAGAAATCATATCCGGTGTATTTTGCGTGATCAAATTATATAAATGCTCATCTTCCTGAATCTTCTGTTCAGCAAGTTTTCGGTCAGTGATATCCGTTAACTCAGAAATCAGGACATAGGGTTCACTGGAATTCTCCTGATAGATTAAAAATATATGTTGGGCTACCCAGATGATTTCGCCATCCTTACGCAAAAACCGCCGTTCTTTCTCCAATGCAGTCCCAGGCTCAGCTAGCAGATCGTTCAGGATAACGGAATGATCGTTATTAGTTTTATCTTCCGGATACACAAGATCCAGATAATTTATATTCAAAAGATCTTCTTCTGCATAACCAAACATTTGGCATAGCGCAGGATTCGATTGTAATAACGTCCCATCCTTCGGAGAGACTACCGCAATCCCGATAGAAGACCGTAAGTATAGCTGCTTAAAAAGAAAATCAGACACCTGTAAGCCTCCTCTTTTGAAAATGGGGGACTATATTAACAAACTTGTAATAATTTCAGTATACCTTTTTTTCGGTAAATAAGCTTGATAGTTGAGTCCTAAATGATAGACTGGTAAATTTCGCAGTAAAACTGCGCAAAAATAAACAGCAAGTCTCCCTTTGAAAAGGAAACTTGCCGTGTGTGCATGTTACAACTCTAAAGTCCTATTCTATTATCAAATTTTCCAGCTGAAGCTTCTTAATTTTCTTACGGATAGGTGCACCAATAATTAAAAAAACAAGACCTAACAAAATCAACATTCCGCCCATTATTACGTTTACTATACTGAGATCCTGTGATGAAAAAGAATAATTTATTACACCAATCATCACATTAAATAGACCTAAAATCAACTCTAGCCACATTACAGATTTCCATAACCTGTTGATTCGCTTATAGTGTTTTATTCTGGATTCCAGATCTGTGTAAATATCAAACGGACCTTCTCCCGACTTCTTTCTAAGGTAAACCCAGCGCATGTAAGTACTAACACAATCTATACCGTTTTCCTCTAAAAACTTGAGATATTTGATGCTATCCGGATGATCAGGCATGTTATCTAAAAGCTCAATTCTATACGTGTACTCATTATTGGGGGTCTCTGTAAACACATATTTGCACCAAGATAATTCTGATAGAGCCATCCCCTTCGCAGACATTTCATTAAGCCACTTTTCTTCCTTCTCATAATCCCAAATCAGCTTGCGAACCACATGTTTCATTTGGACTCACCTCCAGCTATTCTCTTCCCATTCGCTATCAATTCTTCCAGACGGATAATCTCTCCCTGAATCACTGACTTTCCTAAGTCGGTAATTTCGTATTCTTTTCGACGGGAACCTTGCTCCCCTTCCACTGCTTTTATCCAGCCTTTTTCCAGTAAAGTGTTAAGTGCTCCGTATAAAGTGCCCGCGCCCAGATCAACCCGACCGTTACTTAAGTCCTTCACATTCTGCATAATTGCGTATCCGTGCATTGCTGTATATAGAGACAATAAGATATAAAATACAGCTTCAGTTAATGCGCCTCTTTCTGTGCTTTCAGGCATCATTTCATCCCCATTCTATTACTGTTGTCGATATATCGGCTTCCGTAATACCATTATTACGGAAGCCGATATAATTGTCAATACAAAAACACCCATTTTATTCTTCGCAGCGATTATGAGCGCAACAAAAAAACCGCCCAGCACTTAGCTAAGGACGGATTTGGGGGCGTTGCTATTTGACGGATGGATGGTCTCCGCATGAATGCTGCTGATTAGATCGACGCTGTTTATTTGCACGAAAACTAATTTATTTGCATGCAAGACTGATTCATCTACTTGACTGCCGCTCATCTGGATGACCGCTACTCAGCAGCTAGATACTCCCACCGTGCCAACTATTCCTTCCTCATTATGATGTATGAGACTGAGATGCCGCTATTTCTGAAAAATAGCGAGTTTCAGCTTACATTCGGACTCAGATGCAGTATTCGTCTCCAAACACTCGCTTTTCACACGATTCCTTAGCAATAAGAGCTATGCAGTCCGAAACCCCTGTAAAATGTGCCAAATATCAATAATAACGACCATACGGTCCGTTAGTTTAACACCGTTCACCTAGGTTCCGTTTATGGACCTAAAGAACACCATGCGCTCTGGCGGTGACTGTATTTAGAGATAGTTTCGTTAATTTGTTTGAGAACGCTGAGATTCATCAGTTGGATGCTATTGATCTACATGACTGCTGCTCAGCTACATAATTGCTAATTTAGCTATATGATAATTGCAAATAAAAAAGCCCCCAAATCACCATAGGAGCGAATTTAGGGGCTTTCTATTAAGCTATGATGCGGTCAAGAGGACTCGAACCTCCACGATATTGCTACCACTGGCACCTGAAGCCAGCGCGTCTGCCAATTCCGCCATGACCGCGTATTATGTAACTGGCGACCAAAACCGCCTGTACATAATACTATACTCCCTTTGCATATAAAACGCAAGGTTTTTGTATTATTGAATTGGGCTATATATAGACCTCATAGGCACAACCAATCAATATTATTCAGTTTATATATTTCTATTATAAGATCTCATATGGTACAACATAGATAAAGTATGGCGTTATGACGGAGATGTCTGAATAATCTATCAATAGAAAGGATGAATACTTATGAACCAGCAGTGGAATACCCAAACCTATGATACTGATATGGCCTTTGTGTCTCAGTTTGGAGAGTCTTTGATTAAGCTGCTTCGCCCACAGCCTGGCGAACAGATTATCGATTGGGGCTGTGGAACCGGAGATTTGGCGGCAGCCATTGCTGCTAGAGGCGCCACTGTGACAGGTATTGATGCCTCTGCCGAAATGATTCAGACAGCCCGTGACAAACATCCCCATCTAAGCTTTGTCTTAGCTGATGGGCAAACTTATGTCGCGGAACAGCCAGTCGATGCTGTGTTCAGCAACGCTGCCCTTCACTGGCTAACAGACGCAAACGGAGCGGCGGCGTCCATCGTTGCCAGCTTGCGGGTAGGCGGCCGTTTCGTGGCCGAGTTCGGTGGACTGGGCAATATTGCTTCCATCGTCGCTACACTTCCACAAGCTTTTGCAGCCATTGGCTGTAGTCATAAGCTGCATTTGCCCTGGTACTTCCCCAGCATTGGCGAGTACGCAACTCTACTAGAGAAGCACGGACTGACCGTGGACCTCGCTCTTTGTTTTGACCGGCCAACACCACTGGAAGGCTTGGAGCAAGGATTTCAGCGGTGGTTGAATACTTTTGCCGATGGAATCTTAAGTGTGCTCACACCCATTGAACGCGCAGAAGTTCTCTCTTCTATGGAACAGAAACTGAAACCCACGCTATATCAGGACGGCCGCTGGGTAATGGACTATCGTAGAATCCGGGTTGTTGCTTACAAACGAAGCTAATATAGATGAGAATTACTGCCCATGTTCAATAATCAAAAAAAGAGTGCACTGGCGCTTAGTACGCGTTAGTACACTCTTTTTACACGGGATCCTATTTTCTATCTCCAACGTACCGATCACTGCCAGCACCAAGTCCGACAACCATCAACAGCACACTTGCACCCAGCAGTAAAATCAATGGCACCGTCCAGCTGTTCGTTACATCATGCAGCCAGCCGAATAATGCCGGTCCCATTGCTGCCAGTACATAACCCACAGATTGGGCCATTCCTGACAGCTCCGCCGCTTCTTGCGTGCTTCTTGTTCTTAGACTGAAGAACATCATCGCAAGACCGAAGGCAAATCCCCCGGCAATACCAAAGCATATCGCCCATACAGCCATTAAAGCGCCGCTGCCTTGCCAGATGCCACCTAATGCGATGAAATAAAGAACAGCAGTGATTATAACTAGAATACGTTGGTTTTTCATCCGGCCTGCCCACAGCGGTACGAAGAAAGTAAAGGGTAGCTGTGCCAATTGCATGAGCGAGAGAAACCAACCCGCATTACTCGACGACATTCCCCGTTCACCGAGGAGAACCGAAAACCAGGCAATAAAGACGTAATAAAGCAGTGACTGTAAGCCCATAAAGATCGTGACTTTCCAAGCAAGAGATGAACGCCACATATTTTTGCTTGAGGCTGCACTCTTAGAGCCGGTTCCTTGATTAAGCTTACGCATTTGCGGAATCCAGAACACTGTTGCTAGAGCTGCGATCATAAACCAGATGGCCAAGGTCCCTCTCCAACCGAATCCAGCATTCGTTGCCAGCGGTACACTAATTCCTGAGGCAATAGCTGCGCATAAATTCATAGAAACCGTGTAGATACCTGTCATTAGCCCGATTTTGTGAGGAAACTTCCCCTTAATAAGACCTGGAAGCAGGACATTACACACGGCAATAGATAATCCAAGTATAGCAGTACCTGTGAACAACAGACCTGCTCCAGATCCCGAGCGAATTAGAATTCCCATAGCCAGCATGACCATGGCAACTAATAACACATTAGCCAAACCAAAACGGCGGGCCAGCTTTGGAGCAAACGGGGACAAGATGGCAAAAGCTAATAATGGTAAAGTAGTAATAGCTCCCGCTAAAGTATTGGATAAGCCGAGGTCATCCTGAATCAATTGTATTAATGGACCCACAGAAGTAAATGGAGCCCGCAGCGCTGCAGCGATAAAAATAATTCCCAGCACAAGCAGCCAGCGATCATATTTGCTATCCATTAAGCTATTATTCTGAATCTGTCCTTCGCGTTGTGATGCTTTCATCGTGTATCCTCCTAAATTACAAACAAATAACCCCGCCAAGCAGAAAGCTTGTCAAGGATCTGAAATATTTAAACACTATGAACCATCATCTACTATTCTATTAGAAGTTACAACCCTTAAGTAATTTTATACCCGAATTATTGACAAAACCGCTGGCCATCTTTAGTATCCATATCATCGGGTAGTTGAGAATTAATTTCAATTGGACTCATATTTAAACCACAGAAAAGAGTGAACAGAATGCTTCGAAGGTTTTTTTCCTACTATCGTCCGTATAGAAAACTATTTATATTGGATTTCTCCTGCGCTGTTTTTGCGGGACTGCTAGAACTGGCTTTTCCGGTAGCCGTCAATAAATTTATTGATGATTTACTTCCTGGTCAAGATTGGCCGCTTATTCTTATCGCTTGTGTTGCGCTGCTGGCGATTTACGCCTTAAATACAGTGATGCAGTATATTGTCACTTACTGGGGTCACATGCTGGGCATAAATATCGAAACTGATATGCGCAAAAAAATGTTTGACCATATTCAGAAACTCTCGTTCCGATTCTTTGATAATAATAAAACAGGCCATCTAATCGGACGAATCACCAATGACTTAAATGATATCGGCGAAGTTGCGCATCACGGTCCTGAGGATGTATTTATTGCAATCATGACCCTTGTCGGAGCCTTTCTCCTAATGGCTGATATTAATCTGAAGCTGGCGATCATTACTTTTATTATCGTTCCAATTATGGCTTGGGTAATCATCTACTTCGGGCGCAATATGACTTCCACTTATCGTCAGCTATTTGGAAATGTAGGCAGTTTCAATGCCCGTATCGAAGACAATGTCGGTGGGATTCGGGTCGTGCAATCTTTTGCCAATGAGCAGCATGAACAAGAACTATTCGCAGTAGATAATCAAATGTTCCGCAAAACAAAACTTCTGGCTTATAAAATCATGGCTAGAAGCTTGTCCGTCAGCTATATGATGACCCGCCTCATTACCATCCTGGTGATGATCTGCGGCGCATGGTTCTTCATCAATGGCGAGCTGCAAATCGGTGAATTTGTGGCGTTTATCTTGTTGTCGAATATCTTCTTCCGCCCTATCGAGAAAATCAATGCAGTGATCGAAAGTTATCCTAAAGGAATTGCCGGCTTCAGACGTTATCTGGAGATCATTGACACGGAACCTGACATCAGTGACAAACCGGATGCCGTGGAGATCAACGCTTTGCGCGGTGATATTACATTCCAGGATGTATCTTTTGGATACGAAGAGAATCGTCCGGTTCTGCAAAATATAAGCCTTAACGTAAAGGCTGGCGAAACCATTGCCTTTGTTGGACCGTCCGGCGCAGGTAAAACAACAATCTGCAGCCTGCTTCCGCGCTTCTATGATGTCACAGCCGGGGCCATCACGATTGATGGCATCGATATCCGTGACATGAAGCTGGAATCGCTGCGCAAACAAATCGGGATCGTGCAGCAGGATGTTTTCCTGTTCTCCGGGACAATTCGCGAGAATATCGCCTATGGGAAACTGGATGCAAAGCTGCCTGAAATCTGGGAAGCCGCGCGACGTGCTCATCTGGAGGAGCTCATTCAGAATCTGCCAGATGGAATGGAGACAGTCATCGGGGAGCGCGGTGTGAAGCTGTCCGGTGGACAAAAGCAGCGCCTGGCTATCGCTCGCATGTTCCTCAAGAATCCGCCGATTCTGATTCTGGATGAAGCTACTTCCGCGCTGGACACAGAGACCGAAGCCGCGATTCAGCAATCCCTGGCTGATCTATCCGTAGGCAGAACCACACTCGTCATCGCTCACCGTTTGACGACGATCAAAAATGCCGACCGGATTATGGTCGTGAATGAAGAAGGAATCGCTGAACAAGGCAGACATGAAGAATTAGTCCATGCTGGTGGAATTTACAGCCGTCTGCATCAGGCGCAATATAACTTTTAAAAAGTAATTTGCCACAGCTGGGCAAAAATGAAGCAAGCCTAGTCACCATGTTTTTGGCGACTAGGCTTGCTTTTTCGCGTAACTCCTCTATTTGCAGCAAACGTGATGCTTGATTAAGGAATTCCTCCCTGATTTTCTTTGGTTTATTGCTCTAATCCTTGCAATCAGGGAAAACCTCCCGCAGATTCACCCCAATTTGCTCATAATAGTGGAATTCAGGCGATATTTAGGGAGGATTTCCCTGATAAGCTAAGTAACCAGCATAAATCAGCTATTTTCAGGGAGGTTTTCCCTAAAAATTAAAAACGGCACAATTAAAGCTCAGTTCCCCTAGTTTCGCTATTGCGGCTCTGTTCCCCATACCAGCACTCCGTTCCGATAAAGGGTCACCTTGTTCCAATCCGCATAAGCGGTCTGAAGTGAATTAAACGAATAATCATTGGCCTCGTTAAAATTGCTCCAATCTGTCTTGTGTATCCGGGTCTGAATATCCCCGGAAGCACCTCCAGCTGCAAGCATGCCCGCACCTGCGTTGAATTGTACTTCCAAGTAGTAATCTGCTCCCGTTCGAGGCGTGTCCAGCTTTACAAAACTGCCTGCTACCTTGCTGTTGCCGATCTGGGCATAATCGCAGAAAAAGGATTGCGCCTTGTCTCCATCGATCGTATACCAGTAACGGATGCTCAGCTCGCTAAGATCGACTGCAGTTGTGCCGTTATTTTTAATATTAAAATAGGGCTTCATCTGGTTGTCATTTGGGTTAGTATCCGCTGTCCGATACGCCACTGCAAGCCCGGTGACCGGTTCGACAGGCCCCGAGCCTTGCGGTGTAGCCATCGCTTGTACAGAATTGCTGCTCGTACCCGCACTATTGACAGCATTCACAACATAATAATAAGTCGTTCCGTTGCTAACGGCCGCATCGCTATAGCTCGTCCCGGTAGCCGTAGTCAGAGTGGTATAAGGGCCACCACTCGTAAGTGACCGTTTCACCGTATAGGAAGTTGCGCCCGCCGAGGTGCTCCAGCTAAGATTCACGAGCCCATTGCCTGCAGCTGCATTCAAGTTAGCAGGAGCAGCTGGAACTACGGGAGCTGCCACTGTCTCCAATACGGACCAGTAGGCCGGCTTAGATTGAAGGCGCTCATCAAATAATAAAGGCCAATTGTTGCGGGCTACCGGATAAGTGCGCAGCCAAGTATTACTGTCATCCTTCCCCCAGAGAGTGACATTCGTGACCGTATCCGTGTGCCTCAGGAAGATCTCAAATAATGATTTGTATAAAGCCGCTTGGCGCTGCTTCAAATGATCAGGGAAGGTCTCATAGGCTTGAGAATTATCAGAATACACACTAATATCCAGCTCAGTAATATGAGTTTCCAGCCCTAAAGCCTTGAACTTGATAATCGAATTTTCGATTTCAGAGAGCGAAGGATAATACAAGCTGATGTGCGTTTGATGCCCTACTCCGTCAATAGGAACCCCTTTAGCCTGAAGTCGTACAATCAGATTGTATAGTGCTTGGCTTTTGGCTGGCTCATGCGTATTGTAGTCATTGATGAACAGTTTTGCGTTAGGATCAGCTTCATGAGCGAACTGGAACGCCTTCTCAATATACTCTTCACCCGCGATCTGGTACCACAGGCTGCGGCGCATGCCATCAGATTGCGAAGTGTCAATCACTTCGTTGACGACATCCCAAGCATAGATTTCACCTTTATAACGTTCCATAACGGTCTTAATATGACTCTTCATCCGCTCATATAACACCGTTTTGGAGACCAAATTACCACTGGCGTCACGGAACACCCAATCCGGTGTCTGCGAATGCCAGACCAGGGTATGTCCACGTACCTGCTGCCCATTTGCGGTAGCAAAAGCTACTGCCGTGTCAGCGTCAGCGAAATTAAACACACCTTCCTGCGGCTCCGTGCTGTCCCATTTCAGAACATTTCCTGGCGTTACACTATCAAAATGCTTGGATAACAATTGCCGATCCGGAGCTGTCAGCAGCTCACTATTCGTAAAAGCCGAGCCGATCAGAAATTTGTTTGCAAACACATCCTTCAGCGAAGGAATCGCATCCTCGATGACAATTGGACCGAGATCCGGTAGCTTTTCCAATCGAAAATCATCCAAATAAAAAGAAGTTGTCGCGCTACCCGGCACTTCAAAATAAATAGAAAGTTGATCTGCCGGCTCCAATAGCTTGTACTGCGCCTGAAGCTTCACCCAACCGTTCGCTGTCACTGCACCAAAGGTCAAATTGTCATAATGAATGGTAGAAGGTAATGTCCGCTGCAATGACATATAGATATTCGCGTTAGATGATCCGGCAGGCAGCTTCACCCATCCAATAAACACATAAGTTTGTCCCACTTCTAGCTGGCTAGTCACATCCAGTGAAGGTCCATGCCACGTTTTTGTTCGGCCGCTTACCTCCAGGCCATATGTGCCGCTGCGTGCCGCATCTGTTTTGGCCGTAAGCACCTCAACTTCCCCACGTCCACTCCAGCCCTGAACAGTACCATCTTCAAAATCGCTTTGCTGAATAAGCGTGTTCTCCGCATGTGCGGGTGCAGCCCAATACACAGGTACAAGCAAACATAAAACCAAAACAAAATTAAGCGCTTTCAAAAAAGTTCCTTTTTTCATCGCTTCGATTCTCCCTTCTGAATTAGGTTCGAACCTTATTGCTTCGTTTCTTCCTGTCCCCGATACCGCTCGGGCCACACCACCTTCCTCATAAAAAAATCAGAGCCTATCCTCAGGAGGAACCAAGCTAGGCAGGTCATCCGTGAAGTATGGGCTCTATATCGCCATAATATCACATTTGTTTCCATTTATGGAACTAAAATTAATTATTTTCGATCTTATTTTACTTAAGCTGAACGGATCTGCGTTATCAGATCCGTTTAGCGTCGAAAAAACCCAAGAGACGACACCATTATGGTGTTGTATCTTGGGTTACATAATATGCTGGCTGAATGTACGGGAGTTCTACCGTTCATTTCGGCGTTTCCAGCTGGATCAACGCATTGTACGGGATTTCTACCGTTCATTTCGCCACTTCCAGCTGGATCAGCTCATTGTACGGGAGTTCTACCGTTCATTTCGCCATTTCCAGCTGGATCAGCTCATTGTACGGGAGTTATACCGTTCATTTCGCCACTTCCAGCTGGATCAGCTCATTGTACGGGAGTTCTACCGTTCATTTCGGCGATTCCAGCTGGATCAGCGCATTGTACGGGAGTTATACCGTTCATTTCGCCACTTCCAGCTGGATCAGCTCATTGTACGGGAGTTATACCGTTCATTTCGGCGTTTCCAGCTGGATCAGCACATTGTACGGGAGTTATACCGTTCATTTCGCCACTTCCAGCTGGATCAGCGCATTGTACGGGAGTTCTACCGTTCATTTCGGCATTCCTAGTATGTACAAGAAAATTATGCTAGTCAGCTATTGATTTTTCTTTCGTTACTATCATGATCAATAGTAAAAAAATCAAAACTAGTTGAATACCTAAATATATTATAGGGAAAAAATAAATAAGACTTATCTGATCAAAGTCAGGCTTCATATCAAAAAACCTTAAATCAACAACCCCTGAACCTCTAGACTCTTTTCCTTGTAATTCTTTTAAATAAAATAGAATTCTCGTGCTAGGAACAATACTAATAACTAACCAAGAAATGTTGTACCTAAGCTTTTGCGTCTTTAAAGCTATCTTGCAAGACACATTCAGAAGAATTATTGGTGCTGCATACATTATAAACATTTGTTTTACTACTTCTACTTCCAACTTCCCCGTTTTCATTCCCAAAAGGTAGATAATTATTAAATGTAAGAAAATAACAATGGTAACTTGTAGGATTGCTTTCATCCTTGTGCTTCTAGATTCAGCTTTCAATCTATCACCTCTCACAAGTTATATTCTAATTTCTATAATTTCACAACGAAAACATAGAAATGCTGAGATAAAACAACAAATTAAAGAAGGAGCCGTGTAGTGAACACGACTCCCTCTTCCTATAAACCGCATCAGTAGCGGCATATTTGCAAGGAGCTTAGCAATAAGCTGTCATCCTTGATTTATTTTTTCGCAATATGAACCTTCAGCTGCTTGCCCTTTACGGTGGTCTCTCTCATCGCTTGCAGCACCATTGCGCCTTTACCGTTCAAAATATCCACGTAGGTCACATTGTCCTGAATCGAGATAATCCCGATATCTTCGGCGGAAATACCTTCAAGCTTTGCTATTGTGCCGACAAAATCCACGGCTCTTAGCTTCTTTTTCTTGCCGCCGTTGAAGTATAGCTTCATAATCTCTTTGTTTAAGCTTTCGCTTTTGTCCTTTTTGCGGACAGGCTGCTTATTGATCTTCTGCTCGAACGCTTCCTTTGCGTAGGCAACTGCGTCGTCCGAAGGAGCTTTCATATGCGGAATGCTGAAGCCAATATAGCTTTCAATTTCAGTTACCCACTTCTGCTCATTCGGAGTGACAAAAGTGATCGCTTTACCCGTCTTGCCTGCACGCGCGGTTCTGCCTGTACGATGCACGTAGCTTTCTTTTTCCAGTGGAATATCGTAATTAATCACATGGGTGATATTCTCGATATCAATCCCTCTAGCCGCCACATCGGTAGCGATTAAATAGCGGAATTGCCCTCTTTTAAAAGCATTCATGACCTCAAAGCGCTCATCCTGCTCCATACCCCCATGGATCTTATCACAAGGATATTCCAGATCCGCCAGTCCTCTGAATACAGCATTCACCTGCTCCTGCGTACGGCAAAAAATAATACAGCTATCCGGATTCTCCACCGTTATGATATCGCTTAGCAAAGAGAATTTGGCAGCTTGTCTCACTTCAATCAACGCATGTTCAATCGTAGCCGTCGTAATTCCACTTGCCTGAATCTCGATATCCGTTGGATCGTTCATATATTTTCGGCACAAATTCTTAATGACTTCGGGTAAGGTAGCTGAGAATAACATGGTTACTCGTTCTTTGGGCAGCTGCTTGATGATCTTCTCGATCTGCTCAATAAAGCCCATGCTCAGCATTTCGTCAGCTTCATCGATGATCAAATATTTGATTCGATTTAGCGGAAGTGTGCCTCTTTCAATATGGTCAAATACGCGTCCAGGCGTACCTACGACAACATGTGTTTTTTGCGTAAGCTCTATCTTTTGGGGGGCAAAGGGCTGCTTGCCGAAAAGAGCAACTGCCTTAATCCGTTTAAAACGTCCGATGTTCGTAATATCCTCTTTCACCTGCATCGCAAGCTCTCGAGTTGGCGTAAGAATCAAAGCCTGCGGCTTATTCTCCACCCAATCCACCAGATCGCAAAGCGGAATACCATAAGCTCCGGTCTTGCCACTGCCTGTTTGCGATTTCACAATCAGATCCTTTTGCTGCAAAGCCACAGGAATTACCTTGCTCTGTACCTCCGTAGGTGTCATAAATTTCAGAACATCCAGTGCTTTAATTATCTCTTCGTCTAACTCATAATCTCTAAATTGCAATTCACTCATCGTTCAACCTCTTCTATGCCGATTGTTCTGGTTAAAGCGGAAACTCCGCGATCCTTCCATCTTGTGCATACTTATCATTATAACAGTTATTGGCGTCCTTGATTCCATTCCTTATAGAACTGGTCCAGAAAATTCAACATGAAATCATGCCGTTCTTCCGCTAACTTGCGTCCATAAGCCGTATTCATTAAGAATTTTAGTTTCAACAGCTTCTCATAAAAATGATTCACAGCCGTCCCCTTGCTATAATCCCTGTATTCCTTCTGCAGCGACTCCTCGCGTGGAGCCACTTCTGGATCATAAGCCGGACGTCCCTTTGCACCTGAGAAAATAAAGGTTCTGGCAATGCCAATCGCGCCAAGTGCATCTAGTCGATCTGCATCCTGCACCACTTGACCTTCCAGAGTCTGCATAGGTTCTCCTCCACCACCACTAAAGGACATCGTTTCAACGATCAGCATGATATGACGAATTTGCTCCTCCTCTGTAAGGTTTGCCGTGAGCCAAGTGTGGACTTTAAGCAGACCTGCTTCTTTTGACGGATTAAGCTTCTCGTCTGCAACATCATGCAGCAAGGCTGCCATCGTACAGATAAACACATCCGCACGCTCGATCTCAGCAATTTCACATGCCGTGCTGCGGACCCGATGGGTGTGCCACCAGTCATGACCCGTAGTATCTTGTCCCAGTTGTTCTTTAACAAATTCTTCCGCCCGGGCTATTATTAAAGGTTGATTCATCGTCAACAAGCTCCCTTCGCCTATGAAATATCGAAGCCCTATTATAGCTGATTGCCTGTCCATTCGCCTACTAAAAATCTTCGTTATAACAAATTCTTACTTGCACGACTCCAAATGATCCGCTATAATCGGCAGTAATCAAAATGTCGAAGGGAATTGATTCTGATGAACACCATAACAATCATGCTGAATCAACTTCATTATTATCACAAACAGCGTTAGCAACCCTGAATTTCTCAGGGAGGCTAACGCTACTCGCGTTGGCCTCCCTGCGGCATAGATCACGCGCAGGACCATGAGGTCCTGCGCGTTTTTTTATTCTCTAAACTATGCCAATTCAAAGGAGCTACTAATGATGCAAAACATTAAAGGAACTTATGATTACTTCGGAAAAGAGCAGGCGCTCAGAAAGAACATTCAAAATACGCTGCAGGATTTGTTCGAACTCTATGATTTTGAATCCATGGACACCACATTATTAAATGAACTGGATTTATTAACCTCGAAATATGCAGGTGGGGATGAAATTCTCAAGGAGATGTACCAACTCACCGATCAAGGCAACCGCAAGCTGGGCTTACGATATGATCTGACCATCCCTTTTGCCAAAGTGATCGCTTTAAATCCTGGAATAGAGTTTCCCTTCAAGCGTTATGAGATCGGAAAAGTATTCCGTGATGGTCCCGTGAAACGTGGGCGCCTGCGTGAATTTCTGCAATGCGATGTTGATGTCGTTGGTATTTCAGGACCTGAGGCGGAAGCTGAATTGATGCAGCTGGCCACAGAAGCTTTTCGCAAGCTGGATATCCCGATCATCCTAAAATGGAACAACAGACGTTTTCTCGGTGAGATTCTGGAATCGATTGGTGTACCTGCTGAGGACCAGCTGTCCGTTATGCTAACCTTGGATAAATTAGAAAAAATCACCCTCAGCGGCGTGAAAAATGAATTGATCAGCAAGGAAATCAAACCTACAACCATCACTGCTATCCTAGAGCTTATCGAAACGGACAATCCAAGCTTTGAGCAGTTATGCGAAAAATATAGTCTTACCGGACAACCGGGAGCGATGGAGGTTCTTGTCCTGCAAAAGCTGCTCCAAGACATTCAGCTGCAACAGACTTGTCGTTTCGATCCTTTTTTGTCCCGCGGGCTTTCTTTCTACACTGGAACCGTCTACGAGATCTTTGATGCATCCGGCTCCTTTACCTCAAGCTTGGGTGGTGGAGGCAGATATGACGCTATCATCGGACAGCTGGTGGGCAGAGAGGATATTCAATATCCTACGGTTGGCTTATCTTTTGGTATGGAGTCTATCATGGCGCTCCTTGCAGAACGTCCTATCCAAGAGCACAAGACAGCAGAAGTTATGGTCATTCCGATTGGCGAGACGCTCCCACAGGCTTTAATTGCAGCCGCCGAGCTCCGTGCCTGTTCTATCCGAACCACTCTGGTATCCGGTAAAAGAAAACTTAAAAAGCAACTCGCCACAGCCTCATCCAAAAAAATCCGTTACGTTATTCTGATCGGCGAGAGTGAATCCAGTGTGGATAAGGTGCGGCTGAAGGATATGAAGGAACAAACAGAGGTTATAGTTCCATTAGATGAAGCCATCTACCTTATTACTGGCTAAACTACTGCCTGATATTCTTTTAGAAAGATTCGCATAAAAAAAAGACCCCGCCGGCGACCGGCGGGGTAAAGTCTATATATAAGGGAGGTTATACATGTACTATAACCCTGCAAGCTTAATATTTTATGAAAAAGAGATAAGGATTCCCTTAATTCTTTTCAAACCCTTAGATCTTAAACTTATCTACTAACCCCTGAAGCTCTTTGGCACTTTGAGTATTTTCATCGGCCATAGTAACCTCCAGGAATGTTTTTTCCACGATATCCGCCGTTTTCACCGCGATATCCTGAATCCCTATAGCTCCTTCGTTTACTGTAGCAGCTACTTCATTAACGGCAACATTAATACTTGATATGGCCATACTCAAATGATCGGCTGCGCTCTCGAATTGTTTTAACAGCGTATTTACAGTAGCAGCATCACTGTTGTATTGCTGACTTACCTCAGTTAATCGTTCATAATCTGCTAGAACATTCTGGTCAATAAAAGAAAGTAATGCCTCAGAATTCTCCTTCATGGATTCAACAGAGGAATATACACCTGTTACCACACCTTGAATTCCAGCCGCAATCTTAGACGATTTCTCAGCCAACTTCCGAATCTCACCAGCTACAACCGCAAAACCTTTACCTGCCTCACCCGCTCTTGCCGCTTCTATAGCTGCATTCAGGGCCAGCAGATTGGTCTGACTGGCAATGGATAGAATCGTATCTGTCAGTACATTAATCTCTGCAATCGCGCTCGACTGCTCAATCGCTTTTTCCATATCGATTCGCACGGATTCATAAATTTGTTTAGCATTCGTCGTAGATTCTGTTGCCTCATCTTGGAGAGTCAGCGCCCGCTCACTAATTTGTCTAGAAACGGCAGCGCCTTCCTTCACATTATTGGTGATCCCGGATACATTGTTATCAATTTCAGTAATTGCTGCTGTCATTTCCTCTGTGGAGGCTGCGGTCTCTTCCATACCTGCCGATAGCTGCTGCGTAGTCGCTGAATTATCGTGGGCATTTTCCCGCACATCTATAGACAGCTTCTCCAGCGTTTCTGCATTTTCAAGCACTTTGGACGAGATCGTAATTAAGCTTCCAGCCATCTCACGAAGTGTAGCCCGGGTGCGGAACATCGCTTTGGCGATCGTCCCTGTTTCATCTTTGTTTTTAGTCAAATACTCATACTCTGAGTCATGCGTCAAATTCAATTCTGCCGTTTTATTAATCATGTCCGTTAGTTTAACAATCGGAGAAGAGATTTTTTTAGCAAAATAAAGAGCAATCAGCAAGGCAATAATCAAACTTCCCACACCAAGAAATAAGTTGAAATTTCTCATATCAGTGACAGGTTTCACGATTTCATCAAGGTCTGCGGTTAATACAAGCAACCAGTGCGTCTCAGGCAAAACTGTATAGGTAGATTTTTTTTCCACACCATTATATGTATTATTTAGCAGGCCATCCGCTACCTTCTCACCAGATTTCACACGCTCCATAACAGCTGCGATCTGCGTATTCTCAATAGGCTGACCAATTTGTGTTTTATCCGGATAATATAATTTATTGCCGTTCTCATCCAGTAAATAAGCGTAAGAGCTCGTCGTGTTTACCACTTTGGTATCGGCCAAATACTTAATCATACTATCTGCGGAAACAGCTGAAGCAATAAATCCAATCATCTTTCCATTACTCTTTACGGGCTGTACAAAAGCCACTACATAAGCTCCTGTAGATTTTGATTTCAGCGTTTCACTGATCACAGGCTCAGCCGTCTCCATTACTCTTTTCGTATAATCTCTTTCACTAAAATCTGTCCCTATAAGCTTAGTATCACTGTCAGCCACACTAATACCTTTCATATCACTGACAAGAATGTGCTCAAGGTTCCCTGCTTCCTCCACAATGCTTTGAAGACTGGCGTTCACCTCATTCTGAAGCTTATCACCTTTGCTAACTCCACCATTCCCAGCTTGCAGCAGTAGATCAACAATTTCCGAGCGGCTCGCAATAAGCTCTGTGCTTCTCTGCTCTTTTGCTATCATGGCTGATATGGTCTGAGCTTTGTTCGTATTGACCTGCTTCATAGAATTCTCAGTAAGATTCACAATCGCCTGAGTTGATTTCAAATACGTAAATATCCCCATTACAGAAATACATAAAAGGGTCACACCTATCATAACAAGTGATAACTTTAGGCGAATCTTCATATTCTTTTCATCCTTCCGACTCCTTGTTCATTTGCGAACAATGAAATTGTAAATAATACAATTACTATCGGGTGGCAAAGTTGAATAGTGAATATAAATCGCGCAAAAATAAGAAATATATCATAAAATGTCGAAAATTTTCATGTAAATGAATAAAATATCACAGCTTTTAGGTCATATATCCTTCACAAACCGGCTAACAAGACCTATCATCTGTCCTAGAAGAAGCAGAGGGTTCTATCTGAGAGGCAGTATTCACTTGCATTAATGCACCCTCACTTAACAGTCGTTTAGTTCTACTACGTAAAAATAGACCAGACATCGCAGCGAGTATTTGTTGGAACAACATCCCCGAAATTACTGGAAGCGCGACAGCAGGAGGAAAATATTTCACTGCTAATACAGCTCCCGCACTTAAATTCCGCATACCCGAATTAAACTGCACCGCCACGGAATCTTCATAACTAAAGCGGAAACGGCGTGACACCAAAGCTCCGATTACATAGCCAAGCACAACGGTTATGAAGGTCACTCCAATTATGATCGCTAATTTGCCATCCGGATGTTTCAGATAACGGGCAATGCTGGCCCCATTAATAGAAACAACTACAAATAATCCGACTTTAACAAATGGAGCAAGCGGCGGTCCACATACCGTATTGACTTTCCCTTTTGTCCATTGATTCAGCAGCATCCCAACTACAGAAGGAATGACTACCATCCATAGCAGCCCTTTCATCATATCACCTAGCTGAATTTCCACACTCGCTCCCATCAGCAAATATAAGGTACCCGGGACAACAATTGGCGACAAGAGCGTATCAATCAGAATAAGGGCTAATGTCAATGCAATATTTCCTCCGTACATCGACACCCATACCACACTTACAACACCTGTAGGAATCGCGAACAGCAATACATAACCAGTCACTGTATATGGATCTCCCGGAAAAAAAGCCATGGCTGCAAGCCAGCCGATCAGCGGCATTACAATATGTAAAATTACCATTAGAATAATCAGCTTCTGGGGTTTCAGAAGTACCCCTAGCAGGTCCTTTAGGTTGGACTTCAAGCTACCGATCAGCGTCATTACAGCGAAAATCCAGGGCACGAGACCTGTGAACGGCAGCAGTCTGCTTTCGTTAAGCACACCGACCACGATGGCTGTGGGTGTTAATAACGGCATAATCTTTTCTAGAACAACATTAGATTTGATAAGTCCATTTCTTATATTAGCAAACACTTGGCAGTACACCTTATGTATGAAGCTCATACATTCCTTATCTGTGTTTTTTATTAAGTCTACCATAAAAAATAGGAACCAATTCTTAAATTGGTCCCTCGAAGTAATCTATATAGAGTGTTAAACTTCTATGCCTTGTGGAAACAATGCATCCAGCGCTGGGCAAGGTTGCTTATCCAAAAACTGTGCCAATGGCGCTGGCATATTATTGTATAAATCTTTTAGTGAAGTTCCTTGATAAATGTTGCCGATAATCACCGGATGGCAAAGCTCTGAAATCAAAATGTCGCCATTTCCATGCAAATGAAGCTGCTTCTTCCCCTCTATACAGTGAGGAAAATACACACCCGGCTGCTCTTCGAACCCAAGGGCGTCCATAAAGCGGTCCATGCAGGTGAAATACAGAATCGTATCTTCTTTCTTCCGTGCGATCAGCTCACTCACTGCATTCTTTAATTGTTCCCGCGCAGCAATCGACTTCCACCCTGTATGATCCATGATAATACTGTTCTGAATTTCATGTGTGCGCACGCCCATTGCGTAGACATGATCGCTGATCTCCTTCATATTATCCTGGGTTTCACTGAACAGCAGCGTCTCCAGCACAGTATCTACACTTGTTGCGGCGAACAGGGTAATATTTTCTCTTATTTTCTCATAAATGCTTGGATGAATATTATAATATTTTGAGAAAGCTTCCGCAGTAGTAAAATTGAAGGAAATATGTATGGTCGTTAATCCTGCGGAAACCAATTGGCCAATTCGTTCAGCATTTAAAAGACTGCCGTTGGAATTCAGTTGTGTCTGAATCCCTCTGGATGCGCAGTAGGTTACAATTTCCACACAGTCATCGAACTTCAGCGTCACTTCTCCACCTGATAAACGTACTCTTTTAAGGCCTGGAAGTTCGTCCAGAATGCGGATGACCTCTTTGGCTTTGATGCTTTGTCCATCATTTCTATTATATGCACAGCAATAATCGCAGCGGAAATTACAGTTCGAAGTTACCCCTATTTCTAACCCTTCCAGCTCATAAGTAAGCGGTTTGTCGAGCTCTAATGCTTTATATCTCATACTCTAAAGTCCTCCTGAAAAATAATGAATTTAGTTCAAAAGTTCAACCTTAGAGATTATATAGGTTTATAGCTTAGGTTAATGTGAGTTTTATAACATTCGAGTGTACGGTTTGATTAACGAATACTGATCTGCCGCTGCTTATTTCCAGATTTCTATGATCTCACTTGATAAACGAGTCCATTGAACAACACTCAAATTTTCACCATAATCGTAGTCGGAAGCGCATGCGTAATCACTTTCAGATACGCGTAGTAACCTGTAACGGACTCCAGTGCACCTATTGACCGAAAAAACGCCCAATAAGTGCCTTTTGCAATGAATAGCGTCAGCGGAGTCCGAAATCATGTTTTGATAGCTGATAACATACAAATAACGTCATCCGAGTCCGGAAGCCTCGTGGAGTGATGGATAAACCGATACGCATTCAGGCATATATGTTACAGGTTATCTTCAAACTGGTGAAACCTATAAAACCTGGGGTTATGGGCTTTACTACCATTTCGTCCATCGAGAATGGAACTGTAATCGAGTAGTAGAGTTTGTTTTTAATGTCCACCGACACTTTTTATAGGGATATAAAGATCAACTTTTGCTTTACCTTCAGGGTCTGTATATGGATCATTCATACAAAATTCGAGCGCATACCGATCATCCGGTTCATAATCACTATTAGGTAGCCATTGACCGTACACACTTTGATAGGCAATAGCCAATTTGTCGATCGTATCATAAAACGGATATAAGGCATAAAGACCACCAGATAAAGTTTTGAACTCTACGCTCGAATCACCCTCTTTAACAAACTCTTCTGGAATGGTTATGCAGGCATCATATCTACAAGAGTATTCGTCAGTCACGCTGGGATCATCTAAAGAAATACCAATGAAGTATTCTGTTGAGGGTAAATCATTTTTCTCAACCCACTTGCTGAGTGTTCCCCATGCCTTATACGTTTCAAGATAGCTGCCAACATGCCTTACGTATGCCACTTGATAACTTGGAAGTTCTTTTACCTCAATGTTCATTTCCCATACTCTCCTTAAAAAATTATTATTTATGTTGATACTCACATCATAATTTTTAGAAGGAGACAATTCTTCCTGATTATTGCTGGACATTAACTGATAATTGCTATGTTCTTGCATTGACCTTCTCATCTCGCTTGGGGTTGTCTTAAACAGTTTCCTAAAGGATGAATTAAAACTTGAGATGGAACTAAAACCGCATAGAATTGAGATATCTAGCATGGTTTTATTGGTTGTTTCAAGATAGGTAACCGCGTGATGTAGACGTCTTTCCGTCAGATAGGTCATTGGTGTTTTATTTGTAATTGCAGAAAAAACTCTAGAAAAATGATACTTAGAAAAATTAGAAACTTCAGCTAGCGTTTCTAGATTTATCTCTTGATCTAAGTTGTCCTCGATAAAATGAAGAACCGTCTGAATACGCACCCTGTAATCATTGTTCACTAGACCTACCTCAATCCCGTGATGATAAAATGATTTTTCCTTATTTATTTTCTTCGCCCTATATACAACAGATGAGAGGAAATCCCCAAAATGGATGGATCCTTTGCTGCGTTAATGAGAAATTCAAAGAGCTCCTCATGCTCACCCCGGTCTGTCCAGTATTGTTTCTGCTCATTTGTCAGTAATGCTCCGAGGCTAGAAGAACCAATTAAATCAATGGTTCGAAATCCATTCTCCTCCATGAAAGGTTTTATATCCTCAATATTGAAGTAATAAGCTCCCGTAAACCTACCTTCATCTTTATGATTAAAAATCCCGCTATCATAAAACTCTTGTATTGAATCCATGTTGTCATTAGGCTTCCAATGTTGTGGGAACTGTAAGGATGTAAGAGTCATTCTCATCCGACTTTGAAAGGCTACAAATACGATGCCATTCTTCCTTGTCACACGAAACAATTCCTTAACTGCTAAAATCCGATCCTCTTCTTCTTGCAAATGATATAAAGGGCCTAACATCAGAGAAGCATCAAAGCTTTCGTCAGATACTCCCTCTAAACTAGTTGCATTCAGCACATGAAAACCTTTAAATTGCTCAGTTAATCCTAATTCATTAACCTTCTGCTGAGCTATTTCAACTAACTTAGGGGTAAGATCCGATAACGTTACGTTATAGCCCAGCTTCGCCAGCTCCATGGCATATTTACCGGGCCCAGCACCATTATCCAGTATAGATTGTGCGGTAGTTAAATACTGTTTTATATAATGCAGATTAATGATGAACTCCAGCGGCTCCCTATCCAATCTTCCCCACTCATCAAATTGGGAGTAATATTCAATAATATTGCCCATTACCAAAACACCGACCTTCAATTGTATTTTTTACTGTAGAGAACAGAAAAAACCTATCGCCTCCAAAGAGGCGATAGGTTTAACCTTCGCGGTACCACTCTTTTTGATCGTTGCGTATTGCTTATAATAAACAACGAATCTTAGAACCCGATTACGGAGGGTTAGCCGTTAAGATCTACTGAGGTTCGATCTTACCGCTCATGGGTGAGTTGGGGAACCTACTCCGCTGTCTTGCACCAACCGGCAGCTCTCTGGGCAGTAGTTATTCCTTAATACTCCCAATCATTACGTTTATTCCGTATTGTATTTTGACCTAGTATATATTTAGAAATTATTCCCTGTCAATACAAATTCCACTTACAGCTCTACTGACTTACCCATTTCGTTCCAGACAGGCTGTCCGATCAGACCTAAACGCCAGATCGCAATTCCTTTAAGACCATAACGTTTAGCAAGTCCTACCTTCGAATTCACTGAAGATTCGTTTTCGCTATACACAGAGATCCCGAGGATCAGCTTATCCTTACTCACTTGCTGAAGCGCAAGCCGGATGCCTTCATCAACTAAACTCATCGGCTCTGGAACTTTTTTCTCTTGTAAATAATCGTACGCCATAATGACCAAATCATCTGCAAGTGTTCCTAAAGTTTTGTAATCATATCCTTTATAAGAACTATTTAATGGATGAAGAATAACGGTAAGTTTAAGTCCTGCTGCATGTGCTTTTTGTGATAGGTTTTTAACAAAAGCATTGTAATCTGCTTGCACCTTCGCCTTATCACCTGTTAGACCTAGGCCCTCCAGATCCAGGGTAATGCCTTGGAATCCTTTTTGCGTTGCAAGATCTACGATTCCAGTAATCGTCTGTTCTTGAAGCTGCTTATCTTCCAGGTTCTTAGTTAACTCTGATGCGGTATCTCCAGAGAAGACCATCAGATAAGGAGCTGTTCCACCTGCCGCTGCATTCGTGACAATCGATTCTGGCGTTACGTCACCAGCCGCTTGAGGCCATTTGAAATCAGTCCCCGTTGTGGTGAATTGCCCGCTTTTATCAATCCCACTCCAACCAAAGGCCACAGCATCAAAATTAGGAAGTAAGGAAATCTCACTATAAGAACTCAGAGCATAGAAACCAAGAGTGTACAGCTCAGTCTTCGGCGAAGTAATAGATACGGTCTTCGTAGATTGATTCCAAGCTACACCCGCACCAAACTGCTGGCCGAAGAAGCTAAGGGGAATCATCGTTGTATCCCGGATCGTCTGCGGAGCAACTCCTAACTTCACAACCGCGCCGTTAACACCTGCATTTTTGCTGCCAAGGGTCAGGGTTACCACTTTGGTCCCTGCAGTATCTGTTTTGGTAGCCGTAATTTTCTTCTGCGCTTGATTCCACTCGACATTAATTCCCAAAGCTTCAGATATAGCTCGGAATGGCACCATCGTTGTTCCGCTCATCACAACAGGTTCTACTGGAAAGGGTAGTGGATAACCATCCAGCACAATACTAACTCCACCAGCTGTGGCTGCCTGTGTGGTATTGTGGAATAAAGCCGTGGTGCCTCCTAGCGAAATAGCCAAACATAATACTAATTTACCGATTCGCTTGTTCATGAATGATAAGTCTCCCTCTTCTATGATATGAAGTCTAATCTTGTAAACTCTTATATGTCCTCTACCATTTTACCAAAGATTATCCAATTGTAAAATTAATAGATTGTCATCTATGAGCTTCGAAATTATTTTTCATATTAGAAGAGGTCGGCAAAATTACATAAACACGCTCAAAAAGGTTCCCACTGCTCGTTCAACATCTACATCCACTGCAACTTGTATAGGTTTACCTACTTTTGGCTGAGCCCGCAAGTCCGCTACGACCATTCCCGATGTAAACTCACCTTTGTGCTCCACACGAACATTCATCTCTTTGTAGGTTACTAGATCTGGTTGCAGCGCAACCATAAGTGCGAGTGGATCATGCAGCGGTGCGCTGTTGATCAAAAAGTTCGCTTCACGATAGAAATTAAAATAATGAGTAAGCGATTGTTCCATGAACGAAATGATCGCTTTATTTTCTTCACGTCCAAAACGGTTTAATAAATCGATATGCTCTTGGGTAATCCGCGTCTTAAGCGTAACGTCTAGACCCACCATCATAACAGGAAGTCCAGATGTAAATACATGATCAGCAGCTTCCGGATCCCCAGCAATATTCGCTTCCGCAACCGGTGTTCTATTGCCGGGATTGAAGATCGTACCGCCCATCACCACTACTTTTTTCAAAGTATTCTTAATACCAGGGTCCATGTCAAGCGCCATAGAAAGGTTAGTTAGATGTGCCAGTGTGACTAATACAATCTCTCCGGGATTCTCATTAGCCATCCGAACAATAAACTCAGATGCAGTTTCGCTAATGGGACGCTGGCTGGCTGGAGCAATTTCCACATTACCAATACCGTTCTCACCATGCACATGAGTGGCGTAGCCTGAGTGCTCACGAACAAGTGCCTTGGATGCTCCGATCGCTACAGGAATCTCATAACCAGGCTTAGCAAGCTCAATTAGCCGCAGTGAATTGTCCGCCGCCTTTTCGACATCAATATTCCCAAAAACGGTTGTAATTCCTTCTACAATTACGTTTGGAGCGCGTAAGGCATATAGAATCGCCAGTGCATCGTCAATACCTGTGTCTGCATCAATAATAATTCGTGTTTTGCTCATTTATGTTCTCTCCCATTATGCTTTTTTCATAAAAGTTATCATATCACGGCCAACGAGGATCGCTCAATTCTTATTCAATTCCTGTTCTTTAAAGGCTTCAATAAACCGCTCGGGATCACACTCTATCAAATAAGCATACACACCCTTACTCGTGTGCAGATAGAACATGCCGCCCATATCCCCCATTGAACGATAAGACATATCGAAAATATCTTTTAGCGGGAATTCCCGATGACGAGTTACAATTCTATCTTGATATAGATACATTAGCCGATTGGAAGCAACACTTCGTTGTTCTCCATCCCTAATTTCTCGTTGTATCTTATAATACGGAAGCTGGGCTACCCATTTCATTTGCAGTCCTCCTGCTTGTCGTAATGGACTCCATTTTATTATTCTTTTTACCCTATTGCAAAATAAAGAAGCTTAACGACCCCATTAGCGGAATCATCAAGCTTCAGTAATCACCGTTTATTTCTTTGTATAAGCTGCGGCTGCCTTGCAAAAGCGTTCCAATGCCTCAACTAACGTAGATCTCGGACAAGCCAGATTGATCCGCAGATGGCCTTTGCCCTCTGTTCCAAAAACAGAACCTTCATTAAAAGCAACTTTAGCCTCTTTGTGCATCAGCTGCTTCAGACCGTCTATTTCCAAGTTCAGTTCGCGGCAATCTACCCATAACAGGTAGGTTCCTTGCGGCTGCATCACATGAACCTGTGGTAAATGCTCCGACAAATAGCTAATAGTATAATCCACATTATCTGATACATATTGTAACAGCTCATCCAGCCATTCTTCTCCGTCGTTGTAAGCGGCTTGTACTGCTCCTTGCGCGAAGAAACTAGCCATATGTAAGCTCAAGGCTTTCATTTTTTGATCAAATTTACGTTTCAATTCCGGATTCGAGGACACGATAAAAGAGGATTGAAGCCCCGGAAGATTGAAGGTTTTGGTCGCGGCAAGTGTGGTTAACGTAATATTGGCAATTTCCTCAGACAAAGATGCAAAAGGAATATGCTCATACCCTGGAAGCGCCAAATCACAATGGATCTCATCAGAGATAACTGTCACTCCGTGGCGCAAGCACAGTTCACCGAGCTTCAACAGTTCTTCTCTTTCCCATACTCTACCGCCTGGATTATGCGGACTGCATAACAGCAGCAGCTTAGCTCCACCCAACATCAGCCCTTCCAACTGCTCATAATCCATCTCAAAGCGCCCATTACGGACGATAAGCGGATTCTTGGCAACCTTCCGGTCATTCATCTGGATGACATCATAGAAGGGATAATAAACTGGCGATTGTAAAATAACCTCGTCCCCAGGCTCAGTAAAAAGTTCAACAGAGAGGCTTAAGGAAGTTACAATTCCGGGAGAATCTGAAATCCACTCCGGTTTGATCTGCCAATCATGCCGTCTTTTAAACCATGACGTGATGGCTTCTTTATAAGTATCACTAGGTACACTGTAACCGTAAACTCCTTGTTCTGCGCGGCGCAGAATGGCTTCCTTCACTGCGGGAGGACTTTCAAAATCCATGTCTGCCACCCAAAGCGGCATAATATCCTTCTCACCAAACAACTTCTCGGATTGGTCCCATTTGTAAGAGCTAGTATTACGGCGGTCAATTACGCGATCGAAATCATACTTCAACTAAAGTCACCTCATCCTTATAAACTTATCTTTTATTGTATCATGAGGAAAGCGATATGGCATCTTAAGATAGAATCAAAAGAATTCACATAAATAGATGATTAATTTCAAGTCGTTAGACGATAGAAAAACAATAGAATGTTAATAGTAAATACTCTGAATAAAGAGGAGGACCTTCGTTCGTCCTCCTCTTTACAATAATCATAAGTAAAATCACCAATATTAAGGTGACCAACTTATCTATACGAAATACACCTTATTACGCTAATTGTGTAATAACGAGATGTGCTGAAACAGATCTTGTTCCTCCAGCGAGAGGAGTAATAGTAAGTGCAGTAGAGTTACCAGCAGGATTCCGAACGGTCAGGATGGTGTTAATAACCGTTGTTTGCACTATAGCCATTTCTACGATTTGTGATGTACCTGTTGCGCGTCCAACTACAGTATAGGCGAGATCCGCGCCATTAAGAGTCAAGATGAGTTGTCCTGCTTCGGTTACACTAACCTGAAACAACACCTGATAAGTCCCTATTGCTGCTAAATTAAAAGAACTAGGACCCGTTCGTGCAATTGTCGTCCCGCTGGTAGGTCCGTTTTGAGGAAAACTTACGTCTGTGCCCGGTGCTACAGTTGCTGCATTATCAGGAGGCATTAGGGCAAAAAAATCAGCAAAACCTAATACACCTCCTGGTGCTCCGGTTGCCCCCGGTGCTCCAGCTGCTCCCGGCGCTCCGGTTGCTCCCGGTGCTCCTGCTGCTCCCGGTGCTCCGGCCGCTCCCGGTGCTCCGGTTGCTCCAGCTACTCCTGGTGCTCCTGGCGCTCCTGGCGCTCCTGGTGCTCCTGTTGCTCCTGTTGCTCCCGGTGCTCCCGGTGCTCCTACAAAACCTTGTGGTCCTATAGCTCCTGCAGGACCAGGTAAACCTTGCGATCCCTGAGGACCTACAACTCCTTGGGCACCCGGCACGCCTTGGGCACCCTGAGGACCAACGGGTCCCGCTACACCCTGTGGACCAATCGCTCCCGCTGGCCCTGGTTCACCTTGAGGTCCTTGGGGTCCTGGAGGTCCGCCGGCGGGTCCTGGAGGTCCTTCAGCTCCTTGGAGTCCTCGTGCTCCTTGAGCTCCGGGAACGCCTTGGGCCCCTTGTATTCCTTGGAGTCCTTGTGCTCCTTGCGGCCCTTGCGGTCCTGTAGCACCAACGACTGTCGGTGTAGTAACATTCACTTCTGGTGGAGGACAAGTGACTTTTACAATCTTCTTAATAACTTTTCGACGATGTTCTTTTCTTTTTCTTTTCGAAGGAAATACAGTGGCGACTTTTTTCTTATGACACTTTTTATCGTCTGGACAACTCAATGCGTACACCTCCCTATAAATATAGTTCAGTGTACGCATCTTACTAATTTTAGACATGGACCAATAACTAGTTTCTATTAGACTGGAACCTATTTTCATAAAAAAGGGCTAATAAAGTAGGAGGTGGCCCTTAAGTACATTACAATGTCCACACCATTTTATTTTCTTTTCGTATTTTATGATTAGGACAACTGACACTTCCCTATTAGGCCCAAATCATAGATTTGGGTTTTTTTATGAGCACATAAAAAAACAACCCCCAAACCACGGGAGCTGCTAATCATCAACTATTATATTTTATCAACAGGCTTACGAATGGTGTTGCCTACCTTCGTGAGAATATCCGCCATTGATGCCGAGTCATTTACGTCATAATCATCAATGTTCAGACGAAGCACTGGGCAAGCTGTAAACTCATTGATCCATTTCGAATATCTGCCATGCATATGCTCCCAGTAGGATACGTCCGTTTGAATTTCCATCTCGCGGCCGCGTTCATTAATTCGCGCTAAAATAGAAGGAAGACTGCCTTCAATATAAATCAGCACATCAGGGTGCGGGAAATAGGGTGTCATGACCATGGCTTCATACAAGCTTGTATAGGTTTCATAGTCTGTCTTGGACATCGTGCCTTGATCCGCATGCATTTTAGCAAAAATACCAGTGTCCTCATAAATCGAGCGATCTTGAACAAAACCACCGCCCATTTCGAACATTTTCTTCTGTTCTTTAAAACGTTCGGCTAGGAAATAAATCTGTAGATGAAAACTCCATCTCTCAAAATCATGATAGAACTTTTCAAGATAAGGATTATGATCAACTTGCTCCAGCGAGGTTTGAAAATCTAACCTTTTAGCCAAAGCACCTGTTAAAGTGGATTTCCCCACCCCCACGGTTCCTGCCACGGTAATTATGGCGTTAGCTGGGATGTTATATGGATTCATTTCATTAGCTCCTTTATGTGAGAGGCAATTTCGACGAAGTGTTCTGGGTTCTCCACGAAATCGACTGCATTTCCATCTATGGTAATAATAACGGTAGACGGCTCTTGAATCGCTAGAGAGCCCATCGCATCATCATAATCTTCTATCAATTGCTGCAAATACGCAGTATCCATATCCCCTTCAAAAGGGCGTCCGCGTTTGGCGATTCTTTTTAACAAGGTATCGAGATCTGCTTTTATATAGAGAATAATATTTGGCTTCGGCAGGTCATCCGTCAGCACATGATAGATTTGTCGATACTTTTCTCGTTTCGTTCCCTTCAGCGTTCGTTCCCCAAAGATAAGGTTCTTATAAATATGATAATCCGAGATCACCGGTTTACCTTTATCTATGTACTGAGTTACTGTATCTTCAAGCTGCTTGTACCGATTACAGAGAAAAAACATCTCCAGTTGAAAGCTCCAGTCATCCATGTTCTGATAAAATTTAGCCAGAAACGGATTCTCATCCACAATCTCCTTAATAATCGGTAAGTTTAATTCCTCTGCAAGCATCGAAGCTAATGTTGTTTTTCCAGCCCCGATCGGGCCTTCCACTGCAATAAACGGTGCATGTTCCATTGATGCTGACTTCCTCCTCAGATACGGACCCTTCAATAACTAATTTTAAAAAACAGACTAAATTATTGTATCACATGAGACCTTACTTGTGAGCGGCTAATTATGAAGAAACTTTTCCAGTAATACAAGTGTCCAACTGTAAGATAAACGCATATATAAGAGAGTTATTCCTCTGAAAAATCGGTTCGACATCTATCTTCTCCCCACGAGGATGAATCGGACCGAGGAGACTCTATTTCCGAAAAATCGGCTGTTTCAGCATACAATCGGACTCAGTTGCAGCTATTCTACCAAATGCGCCCTAATAATAGTCACTATCCGACCAATAAGAGCTATACAGTCCATAACCTTAGCTAAATGAGCTAATAAACAACAATAGTTGCCATACGGTCCTTTAGGATCACTCCTCTTTTCCTAGATGTCATCGCGCATTCAAAGGACTGGAACCATAGCAAAAAAGGTGTCCCTGAAGGGACACCTTTTTAGATCATTCTATTAAGATAAACGTCCGCTGAAATCTTCGAAAGCGAACTGTTTGATTACTTTAATTCCCTCTTCGTCATTGTAGCTGACGATAGCTGGCAGATTCACGCCGTTAAACATATGGTTCTTCACCATAGAATAATGCGCCATATCTAGGAATACGAGTCTATCGCCGTATTTCAAAGGCTCCTTGAAGGAATAATCTCCAATAACATCTCCGGCTAGGCAAGTCATTCCACCTAATCTGTACGTATAAGGATATTCCCCAGGTTGTCCAGCATCGATAATGTTCGGACGGTATGGCATAGCCAGTACATCTGGCATGTGGCATTCAGCCGAAGTATCAAGAATCGCAATGTCCATACCGTTATGCATAACATCCAGAACGGTAGCTACCAAATATCCAGTATTAAGCGCAACGGCCTCACCTGGCTCCAGATAGATTTCCACACCGTAAGTCTCTTTCATATGCAAAATGCAGCGGACAAGGGTCTCCAGATCATAATCGGGACGTGTAATATGATGACCGCCACCAAAATTAAGCCATTTCATCCCTTTGAGATAAGGTCCGAACTTCTCTTCGACTACTTTGAGCGTACGCTCCAGTGTGTCTGAATTTTGTTCGCACATGGTATGGAAGTGTAATCCATCAATTCCCTCAAGCTCTTCAGGTCTAAAGTTAGGGAGAGTTACTCCCATTCTGGAATAATTGTAGCATGGATCATACAGCGGAACTTCGATCTCGGAATACTCCGGATTCACCCGAATGCCGCAGCTGATATGCTTCGGTGCATTTTTCACACGATCCTTGAATCGATTCCACTGGTCAAAAGAATTGAACACAATGTGATCCGAGTATTCAAGAAGCTCATCGAATTCACTTTCCACATAAGCTGGTGCGTAGACATGAACCTCTTTGCCCATTTTTTCATAGCCAAGTCTGGCTTCGAATAAGGAGCTGGAAGTTACGCCATGCAAGTACTTGCCAACTAGCGGATACAAGGAGTGCATTGAGAAGCCTTTTTGCGCGAGCAAAATCTTAGCTCCTGTACGTTCTTGTACAGAATTCATAATCTCAAGATTGCGGGTAAGCAATCTTTCATCTACAAGGTAACATGGTGACGGGACAACGCTGATATCAATATCCATCAATCGCGCCTTAATCTAGCAGCGTTGGCGAGAAATCTTCTTGCCAAGGCAGACCATGTTTATTCAAAGCTTCCATGAATGGATCTGGATCGAACTCTTCTACGTTGTACACGCCTGGTTTCTTCCAGATTCCTTTTATAATTAACATTGCTCCGATCATTGCAGGAACGCCTGTAGTATAGGAAATGGCTTGGGAGCCAACCTCTGCATAACATTCTTCATGATCGCAAACGTTGTATACATAATAAGTTTTTGGCTTACCGTCTTTAGTACCTTGGATGATACATCCAATGTTAGTTTTACCTTTTGTTCTTGGTCCCAGGGAAGCCGGGTCAGGCAGCATTGCCTTCAAGAATTGCAAAGGAACGATCTCTTTGCCTTCGTACATGATAGGCTCGATAGAAGTCATACCCACATTCTCAAGCACTTTCAAGTGAGTCAGGTAGTTCTGCGAGAAAGTCATCCAGAAACGGATCTTCTTCACGCCCTTGATATTAACAGCCAAGGATTCCAACTCTTCATGGTACAAAAGATAAATATCTTTAGGTCCGATTTCCGGAAGATCGTAAACCTTCTTCTCAGAAAGTGGTGCGGTTTCAATCCACTCGCCATTCTCGAAATAACGGCCATTAGCTGTAATTTCACGAATATTGATTTCAGGATTAAAGTTTGTAGCGAATGGATATCCATGATCGCCAGCGTTGGCGTCTACAATATCAATGGTATGGATCTCGTCAAAATAGTGTTTTTGCGCGTAAGCCGTGAACACGCCAGTTACACCTGGGTCAAATCCACTGCCGAGCAAAGCGGTAAGGCCAGCTTTCTCAAATCTTTCTTTGTAAGCCCACTGCCAGGAATATTCGAATTTCGCTGTATCTTGTGGTTCATAATTGGCAGTATCCACATAGTGCACTCCTGTTGCCAGGCACGCATCCATGATCGTCAGGTCCTGATATGGGAGAGCGACATTAATAACGACATCCGGCTCAAAGCTCTTGATCAGTTCAATGACTTCGTCCGTGTTATCTGCATCGAGCTGAGCAGTAGAAATCTTCGTGCGGCCTCCGGCTAATTTATCTTTCAGAGCGTCACATTTCGCGACAGTTCTGCTGGCAATGCAGATCTCTTCAAATACATCCGGGTTCTGGCAGCATTTATGAACAACAACACTTGCTACGCCGCCAGCGCCAATAATTAACGCTTTTCCCAAAATAAAAACCTCCTAAAATTCCATTTGCAAAATCAACAAGGCTGATTATACATAATATTTTTGAATAAATCAATAAAAACCGACAAAAAATGATGTGTTTTGTGTAAAATCTCTAAGAAATCTTGTTAATACTCTTAAATGCTCATATTTCCTCGATTATCCACGTGTATAGATCAGGTGTTTTGCTGGAACAGAGTGGATTTTCAGAAACTAGAGCAACTAGATTATTCTATCACAAGAGGGTTATACTTCATACGATTTATTTTAAAATCAATGAAAAACCTCACCATCCTTTCAACTCCGCGTAAAGACGTACAGTTCCCACCCATTCCGATCAACAGCACTGCAACAAATACAAAGAGGCCGTAATATATACTCTTACCCGTTTTTGTCGCAATATTAATCGTTGTTGCTATGCCCATCCGTTTCGTGACCAGAATTGAACGACCATTGGGATAATTATAAGTTGTCCCATTTTTCCAATATTCATCATCATCCGTATAAAGAATCCTCGAAAAGATTCCCGCACACATTCTTCAAAATCGCGTACGCTTTGTTTACCGTTATTGCATTTCCCTCTAAATCTTCTGCCTTCCACGCAAAAAGCTGAACTCCCCAGAAGGAGAATTCAGCCTAAAGCTTCTAATAAATAGTCAACTTATTTATTGGAATTTATTCGAACTGCATAAGCATCTGCATCCCATTCTACCTGCGCCCCCAGCATTTCGCTTATCAATCTGAGGGGTACATAAACGCTATCATTAATGAAGACCGGTTTTTGATCTGTTGCTATTACCTTTCCATTAACAGTCGTTTGTCCAGTTACCGAATTCAAGATCAGAGTTGTAGATCCCTTTACAGCGACCACAGCTCTCGATGGAACATCCCAACGAACATTAACTCCCATCTGCTCGAAGACTCCTCTTAAAGGAACATATGTCGAATTATTAATTAGTAGTGGCGGCATAGTCAGTTCCATTTCATTCCCATTCAACAATACTTGAATAGATTTCTTCACGAGCTGAGGCGTATTCACCTCGATCTCTCTGACCCCCAGACCCGTCTGCCCAAATTCATTTGCTCCCCAGGCAAGGACATGACCATCTTTTAAGAGTACATAATGATTTCTGCTCCCTTTAGAAATGGAAACTGCATTCTGAATACCCTTAGACTGTGTAACATTAATCTTGTTCTTATCGCCAACCGTCCACTGCCACACGGTCCCATCCGCCTTCACTGCGGAATCTGTTGTCAGCGAAATGACGTCTGTAAGTCCTGGAACCTGAACAGTCTTTAGAGCTTCTCCCAGATATGGATCTATGTAATTATTCCAAATCCATACTGTACCATCCCATCTCAATGCCGCCCCATAAAGTCCATAGGCTCCATCCATATCAACCGCTCTATATTCTCCGCTTCCTTTAATAAGCGTAGGCTTTAAGATTACGCCTTTTTGCGTTCCCAGCGGTTGCTGCGATCCCCACACCCATACCTCTCCACCATTACCAAGAGCCACTGAATTATTCGATCCCGCTGCTATAGACAGGACGGAGGGTAGTCCCTTCACCTGCACCGGGGTTAGCTTGTTTTTCCGCGAATCGTCACCGAGTTCACCTTGTTCATTGCCTCCCCACGCCCAGACCGTTCCATCTTTAAGAAGAGCTAAGCTAAAGGTGCCCCCCGCAGAAACAGCTTTCACATCTGTTAGCCCTTGCACTTGAACAGGCTCTACAAGAATCTTAGAGGACTGTGTTCCAATGCCAAGTTGTCCATGCTCGTTCCCCCCTACTGCCCACACTGTTCCATCGTCCTTCAACATCAAGTTATGGCGATAACCACCTGAGATTTGCTTTACATGATCGATATGCATTTTGACGGGAGTATACGCTGGTGTGGTCGCCCCATTACCAATAGAGCCGTACCCACCACCCCACACCCAGGCTGTTCCATCCGCAGTGATGGCATAGGCACTTCTGTCACCAGCGTCCAGTTGGGTGATGCCAGACAATAATTTCTTTTCTTCAGTTGGGTTCACAACACTATCTGCTGCTGCCACTAAGGGTGAAACCATTGCCAAGCTAAGAACAGTCCCAACAACAACTCTACAAATCCGACTTACCTGCACTTTTGACATCAAGCTTTGTTTAAACACTTGAGATCACTCCTTTTTATTAAAAAATAGATAACGCAACAACTCACGGTCCCGTCCCAAAACCTCCAATCTTCCAGCCGTTAGCGTGTTTGGTCAACACTGCAAAGCGAGTTTCCCGGCCATCTGGGGTATTAAAGACAGGATTTAGTGATTTCATATACAGATCGACCACAATATTTAACGTTGTGCGATCGCCGATGTCTTTGATTTCAGAGCCAGTATCATAATCCATCACTTTATAAGAGGTAGGCTTAGCCTCAACAATACTTTCACTGAGAGCATTTTCACCACCAAAACCCGGGTTATAGAGTTGATGTGCTTGACGGTTAACCGTCAATGCAGTGAGTAAGGCATTAGGATTCAAACATGCGCGGGCACGGGTATGATTACCGTCCTGAATAGCCTGAAAAAAAGCATCCAGCAGCTCGAAATGGTCTAATGAGGCTAAGTCACCATTCTCACCTTCCTCATCAAACAAACCTTCTCTCTCCGTCCACTCCTCAAATGTAAGTCCTGTAATGTCGGTCAAGCTACGCTTCTTAATAGACGGGCCGATACTTTGAATATTAAATTCCAGCCACGCACCAACGGTATTCCCTGATTGCACAAGCAAAACGAGATTCGAGGGATAAGAAAATTCTTTTTGTTCGCCAGAACCAGGTAAACCATCGACTAAGGAATACCGCTGTACCTCTACCGTGGCACCCTTCAGGAGGGTCAAATCCAATCCGGCATCTTTAGAGAACTCATTCGCTAATCGCCAGTAAAGTCCCACTGGATACTCCCCCAGCTTAACCTCCCAGTTCTGTGGTACCTCAACTGCAAATGTATCCGGATGGTTCTGAACTTTATAATCCAGTGTTAGCAAAAAGTCTTCGGGAACCTGTGGTACAGACGTTGAAGCTATAGAGCCAGAAGGCTCCACACCAATGGAGTTCTCCCCTTGATTACAACCTGAATTTAAGAGCACAAGAAAACAAATCGTTACCATCGTTATGAACTGCCGCTGGGTCATCTAATTCCCGCCTCTCTAATCACTCCTCTATATTTAGACTGAGGAATATTATACAAAGTTGCGGGAAACTGGAAATTATTAAAATCATTTTATACGCATAGGACCCTGTAGTTTGGGATTGGCGTTGATTTTACCTGCTTATGCGGCATAAATCGCTTGTTGCTTCACTCTAGGACTCTCGTCCACCTTTTGACACTTGATAACTTCGGGAGCATAATAAGCTTCGGCATATTGCAACGGATTTCCATGAAATACAGGTATATGCAGGACCTTGGTGTAATTGCATCAGAGAGGATGATAACGAGTGAAAAAAGATTTTGATATAAAAAACAAACCCTTCCTAGTCTTTAGCTTCGTCCTGCTGCTAAAATGCGCAGTGGCCTGGTTCGTAGTTTTTAGCGACGGTCCTATCTGGAGCATGCTGCTGACAGAGATCCCATTTTTCTTTATCGTATTTGGACTTATTGAATGGATGGCTTCCAAACGAAAATTTCTGTATTACATGATAGCCAACCTATTGATTTCAGTCATATATTTCGCCGTCCTAATGTATTACAAATATTACGGTGTAATTGCTACTTATCATGCCTTGGAACAAGCAGATAAAGTAACTAAGGTGGGAGAAAGCACATACTCGTTGCTGGACCCTTACTATTTGTTCATTTTTGTGGATATTGTAGTGTTCATGTTTTTTATGTTCCGTCCGAAATATATTGCGATCTGGAAAGAAAGAGGTATGAACCGCCGCATGAACCGGACCGCTTTGTTTGGGATCATCAGTGTTTCCTTAGCAGTTTGTGTCTTTAATGTTTGGCCGAATCATGCCAGTATGAACGAGAACAAAAAAGCGGAGAGTATGGGGATTCTTAATTACGAGGTCTATACTATTTTTGCCGATACAAGGGAAACAGAAGAAATAATCGACAGCAAAGAAATCACGCAACCATCCATTAACGAGACCAAAGGAATTACAGAGCCTGTCTCACCGAAGTACTGGGCGGCAGCTCAAGGTAAAAATCTAATCGTGGTACAAATGGAATCTTTTCAGAACTTTTTGCTGGACCTGAGCATTGACGGACAGGAAGTAACACCCAATCTAAATAAGCTTTTGAAAAGCGAACATTATTTCAATAACTTCTATACTAATGCCGGGCAAGGAACAACTTCGGATGCTGAATTTGTGGTGAATACTTCGTTGTACGTTCCTCATCACGAGGTAGCCACTTCATCCAATTATATGGATAAGGCGCTTCCGAGCCTGCCTAAGCTGATGAAAGCTAATGGATATAATACAGCAACCTTTCACACCAATAGCGTAGAATTCTGGAACCGCAAAACTCTATACAAAGTCCTAGACTTTGATAAGTATTACGATCAAGCGTTCTATGGGGATGGTGATCATATCGCATTCGGTGCTTCTGATGAGGTACTCTATGCCAAGACTGTGCCTGAATTAGTCAAAATGGATGCTAAAGATGATCCTTTTTATGCAATGGTCATTTCTATGAGTGCTCATCACCCTTATAAAATGCCAGAGTCAAAAAATAAAATGACGCTGCCTAAACGGTATGAAGGTACCCTAGTTGGCAACTATATTCTAGCTCAAAATTACGCAGATTATGCAATGGGACAATTTCTGGATCAATTAAAGTCCAGTGGTCTATGGGATGATAGCGTCATTGTCTTTTACGGGGACCATCAGGGTGTATCGCTATATTCCCTTGATGGCAACGAGAAATCGTTAATGGAAGAAATGGTCGGTCACGAATATAGTTATACCGATATGTTCAACGTTCCTTTCATCGTACATGCGCCAGGGGTAGGTCAACCTACGGTCTACAGCCAAACTGGCGGCCAGATCGACATTATGCCAACTGTAGCTAACCTGTTAGGGATTTCAATGAAAGATCAGCTCTACTTCGGAGAAGATCTGATGAACCAACAGACCAACATGCTCCCTGTCAGACACTTTTTGCCTACCGGCTCTTTCATTAATGACACAAGCATGTATTTGACTGGTGTCGATTACGATGATGGAGACAACTTTAATCTAATCGATGGCTCTGAAACAGAGGGCGGTTCGACAAAAGAACAATTTGACGCCGTTCAGCGGCTTCTAAATATGTCTAACAGCTACATTCAACAACTGCCGGATTTACCATCTACGGATAATGCAGAGTAACTATAAAAAGAATGCCCCTCAGCCAAATAGCTGAGGGGCATTCTTGTATTATTTTATAAGTATCTAAAACTTAATTAAGCTTCAACATCCTATCAATAATCACTGCTGCTTGAGCACGGTTGGCAATGTTTTTAGGACCGAAGGTATCCGCAGTCAGACCTTGCACAATACCTTCCTGAGTTAGTAATGCCACCGCTTCTTTACCGTAAGCAGCGATTGTTGCCTGGTCTTTAAAGTTAGCCAAAGCGGCATTTGTATCACTTACCGACTTGCCTTTAAATTTCTTAAGTGCATTGGATACAATGATTGCCATTTCCTCGCGTGTAATCGCACGGTTAGGATCAAACCTTCCATTGCCTACACCGTTAATCAATCCGTTCTTGACCCCGGATGCAATGTATCCGTAAGACCAGTCAGAAGCTTTCACGTCACTGAAGGCAGCGGTTGATTTCACATCAAGCAGATCAAAAGCTCGCACGATCATGGTAATAAACTCGGCACGCGTCACCTCTTTAAGCGGAGCAAAGGAATTATCGCTCACTCCTTGCAGGATCCCTTTTGCCGCCAGCTCTTGAATTGCCGATACTGCCCACGCCACCTTACCTAGATCCGTGAAGTTAGAACCTATTGGGTTTGGTGTTGCAGACGGCTGCACAGTTGGAGTTGGAGCTGGCGTTGGTGTTGCAGACGGCTGCACGGTCGGTGCAGGTGTTGATGTTACAGATGGCTGCCACGGTGTCGAAGGTGTTGTTGGCTCTGGTTCATTCACCCCGTTATCCATACCATCCTCTTTAGTCGCCGCTGGAGCAGCAGCATAGATTGAATTGGCAAGCAATCTGAATTGATTTTGCGGATGATATTTATTCATCAGATCATTCGCAAATAACGTCACATGGATGTTGTCTGTATTGTAAGTAAGCGCCAATACTTGGTCTTGTGCAGCCTCGTTATTCGGCCACCAGCCTGCTTTGAAAAAGTCAGCTCCTGATCCGTATTTCGCCAAGATCTCTGCGCCTTCAGGCACTTTTGTAATATAAGCCGCGGAAACTGTGTAGAGGTATTCGCTATCGGCATAAGGCGCTGTAATTACATTGTCCTGAGAGACCTCAGCCTTAAACAATCCCTCATGAGCATCTTCTTTACCATCCTTATTGACCGGAGTTGAATAGTCCAGTCCAGGGAGGACCTTAAGCCCTTTAACAGTTTTTAGCATCGTTCTTCCATAACCGATAAACGGTTTACCTGTAGCAATCAGATTCGTTCCCGAATTGATTAGAACATCTGCTGCCACTGTATCCGTAGTTACGTTAAACCCAAGATCCTTCAGCATAAATGCAGTCGCTCCTGCAATAGCTACCTTAGGAGCCTTAAGCAATTTACCCGTTCTGTTCTCTGCAGCACTAAACGGCACAATATCCAGCAGATATTTAGACGATACCGTTCTAAGATTGGATCTGGAAACAAGGAAACTTCCCTTCTCGTAACCCGTCCCCCCATTCTCCAGCAGTGTCACTGCCTTATGGTTGGCTAGCAGCTCATTCACAGCTTTTATCGCATCATTGTTGCTGTTTTTAATCACATAATTTTGCTCGAACGGAGATTGATCCAGATTCGTACTAGGGATCGTTACACCGCTAACCTCTTCTGTCTTCCCAGTGAATGCTCCTACAGAACGGCTAATATATCGGTCAAAACCACGCATAGCCGAGAAATTCTGTACCGTATCGGAATACATCTCATTAAAATCCGAGACATCTAGTCCATCATACAAGACAAGATTCGCATAACCTCTTTTGGCTTGATGCATATTCACCACATAGGTTCCAGCCGGATAGACTACAGAATCTACAGTTACACTGGCTGTTGTCCGTTCTACTTTCACATTGTTACGCAGTAGGTACTGAACCATTTTGTAGGTTTCCAGATCATTTTTTTGCAAATCTTTTGCAACCGGAAGAATGTAATACTCAGGGAAGAAATTCGTATTCTCATCTACCCCTGGACGTCCAATAGACTCATTCTGTGCATTGATTAGATAATCTTTAACAGCAGCATTAGTATTCTCATTTTGGATACCCCGTTTGAAGATTTCCAATTGATTCAGGAACAGTTCCTGCTTGTTGTTGATCACATAATCGGTGGCCCCCAAAGCCGCATAATAAAAGGCATCCAGTGAATCTTCATTCAATTCAGGCACTTCAATGGTATGCCCAAGTGCTCCTTGATGCATGGCATATACAGCTGTGTAGGCTGGCGAAGCATCATCCCAACCTGTTGCATTCGTTCCTTTATAGTTCGGATCCTGTTGTGTTTTTTCGTATTCTTCATAAGGGATATGGTAGGAATCATATTTTGTATTAGCAATCCCCGCCTTACCCATGGCATTTGCTTGCTCAAGCATACTTGGCATTACAAGATCATATTCAATGTTAGGATCATGAGGTGGTGTGCAAGGCTCAATCAAGAAGCCACTTACAAATCCATGCATGTCCAAAAAGGTAAGCGGCGTCCACTTAGCAATTTGTGCAGTTACCGCTTGTGTCTCAGGTTGGGTCTGGTAAGAGTTGTCCCGATTTGGATCAAGCAGCGTTGAAGTTTGACGCGTGTTTAACGCGCGACCGTCAGGATTCTCTACATAATCAAGCAGGAAAATCACATGGTCAAGCGCTTCGTCGATGTTCAGAACTACCTTTTTCGGATTTCCATTCTCATCAGTGGTATCATAGGTGACAATTTGCTGTGTCATCAGCGTATCCAAAAACTTAATGATTACATCGACACCATTGGCTTCATCGGCATGAATGTTATTCAACCAAATAGGTACCTTATAATTCTGCAGATCCCCGTCGTTAATTTTCTTTTGCAGGGCTTCAGGATCATTCATCATAAGCGGTAAGGTCTCGTTCAAATATTGATCTACTGAGGACTTATCCTTAGCAACAATAGAGAAATGAATGGCACGACCTTGAGTTGAGGTCCCAATTTGCTGATACTCTACATATCGATCATATTTATTATTGCTTTCAGCAGTAATCCTATCGATCGCGGGTTTAATCTCATCATATGTATGATAGGTTTCATATGGATTTAGTTTGACTTGCTGCTCTACCAGCACATCTCCAGCAGGTAATGTCCCGATTAGATTATAAATTCCCACTCGTTTGACGTACTCTGCACGTATACCCGTTAGTGAGAGATTCTCTCCGTACAGCAAATCAAAATGAATTAAAGCCTTTACTTTTGAACCTGAGATCGGCTCATATGTCACTGTTACGAAAGGATTACCTGAATAATCTTTCGCATCTTTATTCCATTTTTTCCACTCTGCCAGCGGCTTCATCTCTTCCGCCGTTCTGCCAAAATTCCAGATGATATCTTGAGGCGATGCCCCATCAGGAAGATCTAAAGTCAATTCTAATGTTCTAGCTTCCGTCATAGAAGCTTTGTATACTTCTGTGGAAACTGTCGCCGCTATTTGTTCATAGACAGCAGTCGCTACCGTAGTTTGTTCTGAAGAAAGCACCGCTGGGTCAGCTGTGTTCTCCGTAGAAACCGGAGCAACAACCGCCTGCGGGTTAATTTCGGTTGCAACTTCACCTGCATATGCAGCTGGAAGCAGACCCGACATCATAAGTGTAAAAGCTAGTAATAAAGATAGTATTCTCTTGGACATTTTTTACCTCCTATAATTTTGTCTACTTTCACCCCAAATTGAATGAATATACACTTATATGAATCTGTATTCATAACATAATATAGTATTCTATTAATTTTGGGAACAAAAATAATAGAAAAAATAATATTTTTATACGACTTGCCTAGGTAAGCGTATTCATTTTGTGCAAGAGTCCTACACTACCGCAACAAAAAAAGCGCCCGGATAACCGGGCGCTTTGAATTACAATAATATATTAAACTGTTTCTGGAAAAGAAGCTTCACTTAACTCTTGTGCAGGTACAAGTTCACTGCTCCCCTCTTGCTCTACAGGTGCGTTAACCAGCATATACACACGGGACTCGTAAGGCCGTAATGCGACAGTCTCAATCGGCTCCGCAGGATCAACCTCATAGTTATGCAAGAGCAACTCACTAGTATCAAACTCCAATTCAAATGGAAGGTCAAACAGCGCTTCCTCTGCTGTCAGGTTAGACATGACTAGCAGTTTTTCATTTCCAAGCGTCCTAGTATAAGCATAAATACGTTCATCTTCAGGCAAAATGAGATCATAAGTCCCGTAAACAGTAACGGGATTAGCAGCCCGAAGAGCGATAAGCTTTTTGTAATGATGATAGATGGAATAAGGGTCCTGCTTCGCCCGCTCCACATTGATTTCCGTATAATTCGGATTCACCTTCATCCATGGCTTGCCGCTGCTGAAACCAGCGTTTTCAGAGTCGCTCCATTGCATTGGTGTTCTAGAGTTGTCCCGACCGTTCTTCCAGATTACCTCCATGACTTCCTCATGTGATTTACCGGCTTCAGTCTCCAAACGATACAAGTTCTTCATCGCCACATCATCGTAATCATCCATTGATTCAAATCTTACATTGGTCATCCCAATTTCTTGACCTTGATAAATAAATGGTGTTCCCTGCATCAGGAAATACATCGTAGCCAACGATTTAGCTGACTCTTTCCAATACTGGCCATCATTTCCCCAAGTAGAAACTGAACGCGGCTGGTCGTGATTTTCGATGAACAATGCGTTCCAGCCTCTGCCCTCAAGACCTTTTTGCCAACGGGAGAGAGCTGATTTTAGCTGCAGAACATCCAATCCACCTGTCACACTCTTATTCCAAAGAGCTAAATGCTCGAATTGAAAAATCATATTAAATTTGCCTTGCTCTTCACCCACCCACGACTCCGCCTGATCAACATTTACACCACTCGCTTCGCCAACCGTCATGATGTCATATCGGTCAAACGTCTCCTGCTTGAGCTCCTGCAAGAAATCGTGAATCCCTTCACGGTTCATGTGACCATCGCCAGACGGAACATACGGAAGATTCTGTGGATTCGGCAGATCGGGATGTCCGGTGATTTTTTTAATATGTGAAATGGCATCCACCCGGAAGCCGTCGATTCCTTTGTCCAGCCACCAGTTGACCATGCTATACAATTCACGGCGCACCTCAGGATTCTCCCAGTTGAGGTCTGGCTGTCTTTTGGAAAATACATGCATAAAATATTGCTCTGTGGCGGGATCAAGCTCCCAAATCGAACCGCTGAAAATACTCTCCCAGTTATTCGGCTCCTTCCCGTCCTTAGGATCACTCCAAATATAATAATCCCGCTTCGGATTATCCTTGCTTGAACGTGCTTCAACAAACCATGGATGTTCGTCCGAAGTATGATTAATCACTAGATCCAGAATCAGCTTCATGCCTCGTGCATGAACCTCGTGCAGCAGCTGATCAAAGTCGGCCATGCTGCCGAACTCCGCCATAATATCCTGATAATCCGAAATATCATAACCATTATCATCATTTGGGGATTTATAAATAGGACAGATCCAAATGACATTGATGCCAAGCTCCTGCAAATAATCAAGTTTAGAAATGACTCCTTGCAGATCCCCTACACCATCACCATTGCTGTCCATAAAGCTCCGTGGGTAAATTTGATACGCCGTGGCTTCTTTCCACCATGTTCTGTTCAATGCATGCAGCTCCTTCGTATTCATATACCCTTCATAGGAAAATATTTTCCCTAAATTCATTAAAATTAATAATTCAGTTATTGTTTTTAGCAAAAATCCAACTTTATCGTTCAAAAAAAGCTTTTTTCAAGGAAATAATTTTCCTACAGCGATCATTATAGGACCTTTTATTTCCTAGGTCAACAACAATCTTTTGGATTCTTGAAGCTATCCGTGATATGCTTGCGAGAGTTGAAACACCAAGTGAATCATATGGAAAGTTATGGTGATCTTCTTGAAGGTAAAGATAAAAGATATAGCCCAAATGGCGAACGTTTCGATTTCTACGGTGTCCAGGGTAATCAATAACAGCAAACCAGTAAACGAAGATGTCCGTAAACGAGTATTGGAAGCTATTAAACAAACCAACTACCGTCCGAATGTCATCGGCCTTGAAACGGACAAAGCTAATACACAGCTGATCGGTGTGATCATTCCGCAGAATAGCAACACTGTACTGGATGACTTCAATGTTGGTATTCGCGATCTTGCGGATTTGTATGGATACGACATTATGGTCGGATTAACGGACGGCAGTGCAGAAAGTGAACAACACTATTTGAAGATGTTCCAGCGTATTGGGACGGAAGGAAATATATTTGTGGGTTCAATTCCAAACCATGAACATCTGGAGATCATCCGCAGCTCAAATACACCTTGCGTGCTTGTCGGGCAACAATCGCAGGTGGATATGATTCCTTCCGTTCATCTGGACAATATAACTGCCTCCTATGAAGCTGTTACTTATCTGATTCAAAAAGGTCATCGCAAAATCGCTATGATTCGCGGCTCGGGAGATAATGCGGTGGGTGGGGATCGGTATAAAGGCTATCTACAAGCCCTTATGGATGCAGGCATAACCTTAAGGAAAGAATGGGTAGTAGAAAGTGCGATGGCCGTCGAAGATGGGAGCGACGCCATGCGCCGAATTATGGATAGCGGGGAGTTACCTACTGCGGTGTTTTGCTCTACAGATTGGATGGCAGTTGGAGCCATGAATCATTTAACCGATAACGGTCTACGGGTGCCAGCTGATGTCGCCGTGTTCGGTTTTGATAACAGCTTCATTGCCTCTATCGTTCGACCTAAGCTTTCCTCGGTTGAATACTCTGGAACGGAGATTGGGATGACCGCCACCCGAACCTTAATCAAGCTGATTAAAGGGGAGACCGTTGTGCCGCATCATGCAAATGTGGCTCATTATTTGGCTATTCGGGAAAGTACGGGTTAGGAGCTGGGGAGCTCCTAACCCTTTTTTATACAGATGATGTTGTTGATGTTATTGTGTGAACCCTACTTTGGCTCGTTCACGCGTTTTGGTATCTAGAGAGATAGAACAGATCGAGCTGATTGGAATATAAAACTCTTCAAAATCCGTCCGATATTTGACGAAATTTTCACTTACCGTTTCCAGCACTCCTTTTGTAGCGTTGGAGCCATCCACAAAATAGATTGTTACCTCTTTTCCCTGCAAAACCTCCAGCATAGCCTTCTTCACTCCTTCGTCTTAGAGATTTGTGATGACCTTATCGATAATTCCGTATTCAACCGCCTCATCGGCTGACATGAAATAATCTCGATCCATATCTTGCAGTACCTTCTCTACCGTCTGCCCAGTTCGGTCCGCTGTAATTTGCACAAGCACTTCCCTTGCCTTCAAAATACGTTTGGCACTGATCGCAATGTCACTAGCTTGCCCCTGCGCCCCACCATGCGGCTGATGAATCATAATCTCGCTATTCGGCAAGGCATAACGTTTCCCTTTGGCCCCAGCCAATAACAACAAAGAACCAAAAGAAGCCGCCATTCCTGTACAAATGGTATTCACCGGAGGCTTAATAAGCTGCATCGTGTCATAAATACTGAAGCCTGCGGTGATAGAGCCACCTGGACAATTGATATACATGTGTATATCTTTATCCGGATCTTCTGCTGATAAAAACAATAACTGGGCAACAATACTGTTAGCCAGCTGATCCTCAATTTCCGCACCTACGAACACTATCCGGTCCTTCAACAGCCGCGAATAAATATCGTAAGATCTTTCACCTTGATTCGTTTGTTCGACTACATAAGGAACGTACGCCATCCGTATTCGACCTCCATCTGTTTTAGAGTTTTGAAATCTACCCTGTAAACGGATTAATATGGGGATAGGATACGTTAGGCGTGAGAATTTTTATTTTTTAAAATTGCGTATCTTAATTTCCTGCTCATTCGTTTATTATTAGAAGTAATCGAAATCACCTTACTGGAAAAGGAGTTATGCAGAGTGATCATCCTTGAGAAGCTTAGCACCGGAGATGAGCCGGATGAAAGTAACAGCAGGTCTTTGCAGATAGCTCTGAAGCGATATTGTCTTGCATTGACACAATCCCCGTGGGATGCCGATGATTTAGCTCAGGATACATGGGTCAAGGCTCTAGGTTATATGAAGACTTCGAACTCAACGAGCGCAAATAATGGGAACAGTCCAATGAATGAAGTTAAACAAAATAAAGAAACCATTGAAAATGATAAGGCTAATGGAGCAAATGGAGCCAATGAAAAACTTAAAACTAATCAAACTAATCAAATGAACTATACGTTTTCTAAGGCTGCAACGTCTGCTAAGGCTGTAACGCCATCTAAGACTGCACCATCTACAAGATCTGCAAAATCTGCAATGCATTCTACGATTCCTACAAATTCTACTCATCATACAAGTTCTACAAATCACCCAAATCCTGAGGCATTGCTTTTTCGGATTGCCCGAAACACATGGATTGATATCTTGCGGCGAAAAGCCACCTTGTCACGAGTGTTGGAGCTGGATCAGTCCCCCACTGAGGCCTCTGCGGAGTATGGTTCATTTGAGATTGAAGCTGCTTTTCAAGCACTACAGGAGCATTTATCTCCGCTGCAGCAGGCGGTGTTCCTGCTTCGAGATGTGTTGGGACACTCTGCAATGGAAGCTGCCGAGATTCTCGATACCACAGAAGGGGCAATAAAAGCCGCTCTGCACCGAGCCCGGCAAGCCCTTCCTCTCGTAAGACAAGAGCTGCTTCAGGCCGATGGTCCTTCCTTACCACAGGACACAGCCATGCAGATTGTCTTGAGCCGCCTTACAGCCGCGTATGAACATGGGGAAATTGCCGAGCTGATCGAGCTTGTATTTGCGGACGAAAGTCAGGAACCTGTAATGGCGGTATCGAGCCAAAGCTTGCAAGGCTTCCAGACCTTCCAAGCTGGTGGATTCAGTTCAAACAGCTGGAATTATACCAAGCCAGGAATGTGTATGGTGGCGTAGTTTTTCGTTAAGCTCGATTTCGGGCAGCTAAGTGTCTCGTTACGTTAAAAACGAACAGATATAATTGTGATTAGTGTGCTTAATGTGTAATTAACATTTGGGCTGTTTGTGGTAACTAGCTACAAACGTTGCATATTGTACAACAGAATCCGCCGTCCTAGCCGCAAAAATTGAATCTGCTGCAATCTCTGCAATAGATTCTGGTGAAAAGCTAGTTTAATGCCACTTACTCATCCATTGATTGCATAGAGTGCAATAGATTCAAATTTTCTCCACTCTAATACGAATTCTATTGCACGAAGTACACTCAAAACTAACTCTTTCCCTTTAGTCCAATTTGTATCACTCAAAACTCAATACATTGCTGCTGATCTGGCTGATCCCGCCGCTTCTCTACAATGAATCAGAAGCTTCACATAAACCAATAAACAGTCATTTTAATAACCATTAATAGCAATCAAGGAGTGAGGTTGATGAGGAAGATTCTTATTTTAGGCGGCACACGCTTTTTTGGGAAACGTTTGGTCGAGCGTCTGCTTGAGGATTCTAAGAACGAAGTAACCATATTAACGCGCGGGGAAACAAGCGACCCTTTTGGCGATCTGATTCACCGGATACAGGTGGATCGGTCTCAACCGGAGGCCTTCGCTCAAGCATTAGGTGATACGAGTTGGGATGTAGTTTACGATAATATTTGTTTTTCACCTGATGAAGCGGATCAGGCGCGCCGTATTTTTGACGGCAAAACCACACGTTACATACTGACTTCAAGTTTATCTGTTTATGATTTCAGTGAGCAAGCGCTGACGGAAGAGGTGTTCGATCCTGAAACGCACCCTATTCGTTATGGAGGACGAAATGACTTCACCTATCAGGAGGGGAAAAGACTGGCGGAAGCCGTCCTTATCCAACAAGCTAACTTCCCTGTAGCCGCTGTCCGCTTTCCGATTGTTCTGGGAACTGACGATTATACACGAAGACTCCATTTTCATATCGAACATGTACGTAACGAGCTGCCCATCGGGATTCCGAATCCAGATGCAAATATCTGTTTTATCCGTTCGGACGAAGCCGCTGATTTTCTGTATTGGCTTGGCAACTCGACGGTGACGGGTCCTCTCAACGCTTGCTCAGACGGTACGGTTAGTATTAAGGAGCTTATCTCGCTGATTGAAAAAGAGACCAGAAAACAAGCCGTCATTCAAAGCGAAACAGCGGATGCGCATAATTCTCCATTCGGGATCACACAATCCTGGTTTATGGATACAGCTAAAGCTCAATCGGAGGGATACAAGTTTCTCACTCTAAGCGACTGGCTCCCAGAGTTAGTTAGCACCCTAAATCAAACTTACGAGGACTAATTATATTTCTACATAAAAAAGCTGGCTCCTTCGTGGATACTCCCACGAAGGAGCCAGCTTCTTTATGCAACAAAACACAATTATGCGTTGAGTTAATTGTACTCTATACAACTATTTTCAGGTATGTGCACTCCCACCTGGTTTTAGTTGTATTTCATGCAATTAAATCCCCACTAAACAGCCGCTATCCCCTTTTCAGCTCGAAATAGCTGCACTAAATACAACTAAACCCTAATCAAGCTAAATACAAACCTTTTTAGTTGTATAAAATACACTTAAAATCAAAACGGCAGGTAGAACCTCACTAAGCGCTAAACTTTAGCCTCTCATCTCTAAACTCTATTCTATAAACTCTAATCTCTGGACTCTACTCTCTACTCTCTACTCTAATCCCTACTCCCTACTCCCTACTCCCTACTCCCTACTCTATTCTCTATTTTCTATTCTCTATTCTCTATTCCACCTTACGCTACGAATGCCAATTCCCGCTGAGCTACGCAGAGATTGTCAGATAAGACCCCTCTTTAGAAGCGTCTGCATTTGGTGTACCACCATCATTTGGAGTACCGCTATCATCTGGAGGATCGCCAGCACCTAATGTATCATCTCCTAATGCGTCTCCTAATGTGTCCCCAGCTTCTGGAGTGCCAGCATGCTTTGTATCCCTGTCCCCTTCATCGCTGACCCCATCGTCCCCATCTGAATCAATCTTAAAAATATTGATTTCTTTGAATAAATTCTGCGAAATTTCATTAATCTCAATGGCTTGACGGGCTATATCACGGATAGCATGATCCTGCTGTACGCTGGAGGCGTTCACCTCTTGCACTCCTGCCGCAGTTTCCTCGGCGATGGCCGCGACGGCATGCACAGACTCTGCGAGTCTACGGTTCATAGTCTGAGTCATATCCACTTTGTCGTGAATTTGCCCAATCTGTTTACTAATCTCCACAATAGATTGATCAATCGCTTCGAAAGAGGACAACGTTTCGGCCACTTTATGATCCTGTTCCTCAAGATTTCCTTTGGTCACCAGCATATATTGCTGGAATTCATCCATCCCGGATTGCAGCTCGCTAATAATCTGACTGATATGTACGGAGGACTCTTTGGTCTGCACAGATAATTGTCTTACTTCATCAGCGATGACAGCGAACCCTTTTCCGTAGGCACCCGCGCGGGCTGCTTCAATTGCTGCGTTAAGTGAGAGGATATTGGTCTGATTAGAAATATCTGTTATGGATTTAGTGATGCGCGAGATGTCCTTTGATTGATCACTCAGTTTGGTTAAAGCCAGATATACTTTATTAACAGATTCTCGCGAATGCTCAGACACCTCCCGGAGGGCGATGACGGATTCAGATCCTTTACGAGTATTGTGATTAGCCGTTTGACTGGTAGCCAGCATAACCTCGGTATACTCCGTGATCTCGTTCACTTCACGTTCCAGCTCCTGAATCAGGCCAGCGCTCTGCTCGGATTGTCCTGCCTGCTGTTCTGCGCCTACCGAAATTTCCTGTATAGTGCTTACGATATCTTGATTCGTATGCGCTGTTATAGATGAAGATTCTTGAAAAGAATGCGAATAAGTTGCCAGCGAAGAGGCTACTGACTGGGTATGCTGAAGCATTTCCCGGACCCGCTCCACCATATGATCAAAATGATGACTCAAACTGCCCAACTCATCGTTGTAAGGTGAGTTAATCTGCTGACGCAAATCTCCTTCGGCAATTTTTCGCAGAGCCAATTGCAGTTTATGAATAGGATTCAGGAAGGAACGTATGAGCATAACCGCAATCACTAATGTGAAAATAAACACTAGCACAGCTGCGTAAGCAACTATAGAGGTGGTTAGATTAAGCAGATCAAAAGAATAATCCTGTGCTTTTTCTGCATTTTCTGCTGCTGCCGTATACAATTTTTCATTAGTCACTAGCATGACTTCACTCAACGCTGTAGCCTTCGTATGTAATTCATCGATTTGTTCCAGCACACTCATGGGATCGAGCTGCTCATCTTCTATGGTCTTTACCAATTCGTCAAAATATCCCGTATATTCCCCAATCTGACTATGTAATTGTTCTAACTCTTTAAATGCCGGCGAATCTGCCGCAAAATCCACCGTCGCCAACTCTTTAGTCAGCTTTGTTTGCTTGTCCTTAAAGGGTTGGACGAACTCCAAATCACTCGAACCCGCTAACGAAGATTCTACCGCATTCATTTCCTGCAGCAGCTGCGTAATTAATGACACGGTAATTCGTTTTTCCATCTCAGCTTTTTGCGTTTCCATAGAAATCTCCACTTGGCTGATTTTATGGTTTTGATAAAACGCTACTCCCAAAAAGAAAAGAACAACGGCGGAAAAACTCAAAATCAACTTCCATTTCATAGTTAGATGCATAGACCTAGCTTTCAACAATATCATCCTCCGTATAAAGCCTCATATTGCAATAGGTACATTCTACCAATATCTTGATTGTAGAAGCTGGACGTTAAATACTGGACAATGTTTTGTATGAGAAATGTAAATTATCTCGAATACCCAATCATTAATTCTCCTTGCAATTGACGTAACGTTAAATGCTAAAATAATCCACATAAGGCGCCTTATCAAACTATGAAACGGGAGTTGTCTATGAGCGGATTTGTTACCATTGATAAGCTTTCTGCGCAATTCGGACTGACGAGTCGGACTCTGCGTCACTGGGAAGCTCAAGGATTGTTTGAAAGTAAGCGGGATAGCAGCTCTGGCTGGCGGATTTATGATGAGAAAGCAATACTCGCCATTCGGGTTACCTCATTATTAAGAAAGCTGGATATTAGCATCAAGGATATTGGAACTGTGCTTAAACATATGTCCGTTCAGTCCATGTACGAAGCGCTCAGCCAGCAAGCGGCTTCTATTCACAATCAAAAAACAGAACTAATGAATAGACAAGGTGAAATCCATCTCTTTTTACAGTGGATATCTGCCCATATCGAGGAACCCATTACAAATCAATTATTATCTGAACTAAACGAAAAGTCATGCAATCCATCGGATGGTATGACTAAAACTGAGGAGGTTATATCTATGCCAACTATTAATCACTCTACCCCTATTCATGTAAGATTCATTACTCTTCCAGCTATGAGATTTGCCTACAATGTTGCGGTTAGTACCTCTCCAGAAGACGAAGCTATGATCCCAGTTAATGAATGGTTGGAAGCTAGTCAACTATTAGGCACAGCACGGCTGTTTGGCGGCAATACGAACCCGCATCCAAGTGGTGAGAATAAACCTTACGGATATGGATTCTGTGCCTCAATACCGGAAAATGTGAAGATACCAGCTAACCTAAAGGAAATGCGGCTCGACGGCGGCCTCTATGCTCTGACAGAAAGCACTGATGATATCTACGGCTCATGGCAAGCCCTAATGGGGTATCTGGATAATCATCCTGATTATCAAGCGGATCACGATTCCAGATTATGTCTGGAGGAGCATATCCGCAACGATAGTCCCAAAGGTAGCGGAAATGAGTATGCCCTAAATCTACTCGAACCTGTAAAAAAGAGAGTTCACACGCTTGCGTAAGAGAGCGAGCCATAGATAAACGTTTCTAATCTTTTAAAATACAAAACACTCTCTTCTGCTTATTCAGGCAGACGGAGAGCGTTTTGTTGTACATTGCTTCTATTGATTTATTCCCTACGCAGACACTGCTGGAGTAATTTTCACAAAAATAAATCGTGTAAGCGGCCCAACTAAAATGATTTGCAGTGGAAGTGCAAAAATAAAATTTTTACCTATGGCAGACAGATAAGCTCTTGGTAGTTCAGCAGAAAATCCAACATGTAGAACTGCGCCATACAAGGACATGAACAATACCATTCCTGTCACCATAAAAAAGGATATGAACATGATTTTTTTGATCATCGGATCATTTTCTTTAACCAGCTTATGCGCGATCCCCTTCGCAACCTTGCCTACAACAAATACATCTAGAATGAGTGCAACTATAAATGCAGGCAAGTAGCCGACAATCACATCCTTAACTAACGTGCCTGACCAACCCTCCATTAGTGCTACATTGTAAATACTCATACCCAGCACCATCAAAAAACACATGATGAACGTAAATAAAAATGCTTCTTTTTTGTTTCTTCCCATCTTCAAGCTCCTTTTATCTCTATATTGTCAACTTGGATTACAATAACACAAATTCTCAAATCAAGTCAACCAAGTTGACAATATTCGCAAATGTCTTATACTGGGGTAAACGAGCCATGATTTAGGAGTGTTCTAATGAATAAGCAGCTGCAAAAAATGAACCTGATCGATTTACTCAGTGAGAAGCATCTAGCTTTACGTAAAATAGTGACAGACAAAGACCCGGATCAAATTAATAAGACCGAATCCCACATTCTTGCAGTTCTTGAGGCCCGAGAAATGTTATCGATCTCAGAAATCAGTAGAATAATTCATATTTCAAGACAGGGCACGCATAAAAGCATTCAAGGCATGTTATCCCGTGGTTATGTCGAAGCCGTTGAAGTCGAAGGAAATCAGCGTGACAAAAATATTGTCCTCACTCCAAAGGGAATAGAATGCAATAACAGAATGATGATCACCAAAATTGAATTAGAGCAGCAGATCGCTGCCAAGCTAGGAGTAACAAATGTAGAGCTTCTTAAATCTTTGCTAAAAGAAGATTGGCTCTAATCTCCAGCAAAAAAAGACGCAGAGTTGTCTACTCTGCGTCTTTAAAAAGATTGAATTATTTTCCGGGAAATTGTCGTTAATTAGCTTTCAAAGCACTGTTTGCCGCGCTCTCTCCACCTAGACGACCTGAGGTAAAGGAATAACCAATTCCAACCCCATTGCCAACATAGGTATCGTTGAATAATACGCCTTCCGATTCAAGCCCTACAGCAAACAATCCTTTTACTGGTGTACGTTTATCATTTAGCACTTGGAACTTAGTGTTTACTAGCAAGCCACCTACAGAACCCAAGTTGTTGATTTCAGCGACGATGGCATAATATGGTCCTTCTTCGCCCATTGGCTCTAAATAATCAGCAGCTTTACCAAATTCAGTATCCACACCAGTTTTTGTAGCTTCTTTATAACTATTGTAATTTTCTACAAACACATCTACATCCATACCTGCATTTGTTGCTAATTCTTCGATTGTATTTCCTTTGAAGCCATCTCCGTTTTCTACCATAGAATCAAAGACCTTTTCTGCATTTACCCATGGATTCTCTAACGTGAATTGATCTGCAAATTCGGCATAAAATTCTGGTGGCATTCCTGGCAGGCTTGGTGCGTTAACACCTTTCATCCCCTTGGACTGAAGAGCAGCCAATTGTGATTTTGATACGATAACCATATGATAAGCACCATTAAATGCACTCGTATTAGCTGCGGCGACCGATGTTAATGTCGCTGCTTCATCTCTGAAACGTGCTCCGGAAGAACCTACATTCATGAAGTTAGGCAGATACGTCAACATCAGCGGATAACTTGCTTCAAAAGGCTCATATTGTGCTTTTAGTCCTTGTGTTGCTCTGGCTAATGTTTGGTGCAGCATCTGTCCACCGAAGTTATCAGGAACCTTGGCTCCTGCTTCCCAAGCCATCTTCAGACCTTCCCCAACGTTCTGACCTAGTCCTCCGTTAACCCCTTCAAAGCCAAAAGCTTCTTTAACCATTTCCGAATTTGCGGCATAACCGCCTGTTGCCATTACGACACTTTTTGCTGTGATTTCAAGAGTAGTCCCGTCTGATTTCTCAGCCACAATACCTGTAACTTCTCCTGCTTCATTGGTAATCAGCTTTTTGGCAGTGGTTTCCGTGATCACTTGTCCACCCTTTTGTTCAACCGATTCAGCCAACATTTTCCGAAGGGTCTCTTCACGGGTTTCATAAGCTGGCAGTACATGCAGCTGCTCTCCGAAGAAGTTCAGGAAGCTGGTTTTATACCCTTTTTCTGCTAACCAATCATAAGTTTCACCGGATTTCGTTACGTATTGTCTAATCGCTGCAGCGTCAACTCTCCAGTGATTGTTGACAATCCAATCGGCAATTTCTTTTTCCACATTTACTTTAAGATTATTGTCAGTAGCTGCGGAAGAATTATAGAACTTACCAGCCCAGGATAGATTACTTGCTCCCCCGATAACTCCTGTTTTTTCGATAATAATAACCTTGGCACCTTTATCAGCAGCGGTTACCGCTGCGGACACACCAGATGCACCGGCGCCTACTACCACTACGTCTGATTCAAGCTTTTCCGTTTTACCTTCACCCGCTTTTTGCACGCCACCGGCTTTGAGGACTTCCAGATTTCCTCCACCTTTGGTTACGGCATCTTCAACGGCCGCGAGCATTGCTTCACTGGAAAGACTCGCACCACTAACAGCATCTACTGCCAAGGTTTGTCCTTCCAGAATTTGATCTTTTATTTTTTCAAGTGCACTATCGCCTAGACCACCCGTTTCTGACTGGCTTACGATCTTGATATCTTTAATTTTATCTGGCTCATCCATAGTGACTTCTACTTTAATCACGCCTTCTTTGCCTTCCGCTTCCCCAGCGAATGTACCGGCTTTAAAAGATGATGATGACGAATTTGCCGACTCCCCATTTCCTTTGCATCCGCTCAGCATGGAAACGATCAGCACCATACAAAAAGTTAACATGAGCATTTTCTTGGTGAAATTTCTGTTGCGCATTCTCTTCTCCCCCAGTATCTAATATCTTATAGCTCGCCAATAACGTGATATTTTTCACATTCATATCTATACATATCTACCGAACGTTGCCAAGCTATATACCGAAGTATAAACATTGGTGCAGCACCAAGGTCAATGTCCAATTCTTGTCCAAAAAGAAAAAACACCCGCTCTCAGAGCAGGTGTTTATAGAAATACACTTATAGAATTGGGATATTCACTTCCAAATACGAGCGGTTATTGCCTTCTATTTTTTCAGTAAGCATTAATTTACCCACCACATCACCCGCTATAGTATATCCATTTGCTTCGATGTAATCTATCATAAACTGCAAGGATTTCTTCGTGATATAATGTCCATCCGTAGATAACATGATAGCAGAGATACAGGTACTCGGGCTAATGTACTCTACATATTCATCGATATCCATCGCAAATTTCTGCACTTCCTCCTCTGGTAAGGTAAGCCCCCAGCTATAGTCAAAGTTATTATCACCGGATAACACCCCCGCGTCCTCAATCTTAAAAGAATAAAACGCATAAGGAAGCCTATCCATCCAAGTGTTGACGAGGCTTTTTACGATATCATTTTTTAATAATGCATTTTTATCCGTTTGCTTAAGCCTGTACATGCCTGGCAGCTGTTTAAGTTTACATATATATAGTGAGGACTCTATTTCCTTAAGCTCTTTATGAATTTCATTCATCTTGTTTAGCAGCATCGTCTTTTGCTTAATCTCTTCTTCTAAACTCTGCCGAGACTGCTGCATCATTCCCATAACTTGCTCAATAGAGGACTCCTTCATCAAAAGTGCCACTTCGGGCAATGGAATTTCCATACTGCGATACCATCTGCTCATTAACAGATCCCTTGCATCTAAATCATTAAAATATCTATAATTATTGCTGTTATCTTTTGTAGGCCTAACAATATCATGTTTCTCGTATAATCTCAGCGTATCCGCAGTTACCCCGAGAATGGAAGCAAATTCACCTATGCAATACTTCACCTGAAGTCCCTCCATTCATTTCATGCATACCCTACCACACTAAATGATAAAGAGAAAGACGCTGTTAGGATATGAAGTAACTCATTTCATACTCAGGGTGTACATGCTAACTACGCTAGTGCAAGTAAGTGAACTAACATAAATCCAACTAGAGATAACATGACCGAGCCTATAAGTCCCGCTGCAAAAGACTTCATTCCAAGCCGTCTAAATGCCGCCAAATCAACGTTTAACCCAAGCCCTGCCATCGCCATAGCGATTAACATATAAGCAATCGTAACGATTCCATTGGCTACTGATGCGGAGACGATCCCTAACGAATTCACACCACTGACGACTAGAAATCCTAGAATAAACCAAGGGATTGGAATGCTTTTCCACGAAGCTTTAGCCGCTCCACCTTGCACTTTTCTTTCTTCACGATTGGACCAAATCCCAATTAAGATAGCCACTGGCACAAGTAAGGCCACCCGGGTCAATTTAACGATGACCGCCATATCAACGGCAGCATTTCCACCAGCATCCGCAGCCGCGATAACGTGAGCAATTTCATGTAAAGTCGCTCCTGAGAATACCCCATAACCTAAATCTGATAAGCCGAGAAAAGGATATAAAAATGTGTACAGCAGTGTAAATATTGTGCCTAATATAGCTACTATAGCTGCACCAATGGCAGTTTCGTCATCTTTGGCTTTTATCTGTGGAGCGATGGCAACCACCGCTGCCGCACCGCAAATCGCAGTTCCGCAGGCAGTTAAGATACTGAGGCGCTTATCTACTTTGAACAGTCGAGCCAGTCCGTATACAACGGAGATCGCAAATATAATGACGATGACTGCCAAAAGAAATACCCGGGGTCCTGCAGCAACGATATCCATTAGATTAAGCCGCATACCGAGCAGGATAATCCCTAGACGAAGCAGTTTTTTACTGGAAAAATCGGTGCCATGTGTGATGCTATTTGGCACTCCTATCGTAGCTCGCCAAATAATCCCGATTAAGATGGCAATGACCAATTGCCCCATAATAGATAGGAATGGAAAACCCGCTAAAAATTTCGCCAATAATGCGATAACTAAGGTTAGCCCTATCCCTAATGCAAACCCAACCTTTTTGTTGTGATCTGGTTGATACAAACCTTCTGATTGACCCATGTCGTATACACTCCTTGATGAATCTCTAGATGATGCTGTATAAATACATCCCATGCTCAACAATAATACGACATCGCTCGGAAGTTAAATACCAATATCCTATCCGTAAAATTAGGAATACTTATGCTTAATTTTAGACAAAAAAAGCTCCTTCGAGTGAAACATAAATGCCGTAGCATCTGCCTCACCAAAGGAGCAATTATAATCGTTAGTGATATTTAAGCTTCCAGCTTCTGTAGTCGAGTCCCTTTTGGAAGTACAGAAGTTATATATTCGTGTACTGGATGTTGCCCTTCCTCTTCCGCAAGTACAGTTACAATTCCTTGATCTGTACCGGTTCGAATCAGCCGCCCCATCCCTTGTTTGAGTCTTAACAGCATGTAAGGCAAATCCACATCTTCAAAAGGAGTGGAGGTTTCCGCCCGTTTTGCCATAAACACTGGATCAAGCGGAGGATACGGCAACGACCATATGATCACATTAGATAATGAAGGTCCAGGGATGTCCAGCCCTTCCCATAAGGTGACCGCACATAACACGCTATGCTCATCCCGTTGGAATGCCGAAATCAAATAGCTGATTTCTTGATCCCCTTCATATAAAAATGAATATGAACTGCTTTCCGGTCGTAACGAGTTAAGCTGCTTGAACTGCAGAAGCTCTTCACGAGTACGGAACAATAGCAGTGCTCTACCTTCAGTCCGCTGAATAAGCTTCAGGGAAATTTCCATTTTCTCAGCAAAATCCCCACTCTGAAGCTCTGGCACATAGACATTCATCTGGTGCTCATAGTCATAAGGTGAGTCTACAGAGAAGGATAAAAAATCTTGTATCCCAAGACTGTCCTTCAAGTATTCGAATGATTTATCCACAGACAATGTAGCCGATGAGAATACGATTGGCATTTTTTGCGTGAACAGGCTGTCTTGAAGTACCTCTTTGACATTTCGTGGCATGACCGACAGCGTTAGACCATCGCTTTCTTCTGTCGCCCAGCAGATTAAAGCCCCTGAATCCTCAAACAATCGCAAAGCGATCTCTATGGTCTCCAAACGTTCCTCCACAATTCGGAGTTGGTATTCATCAATCGTGTAGAGTCCGCTTTCGAATACTAATTCTTCTTCGATAGCAGCAATTACACTCCGCATCCGGTGTACCTCACGAATCAATGAAGCATTCAGCTCAATGCTTTTCCGATCTGATCCAGGTATGTTTCGGCATTGACGGCGAATCGCTTTGAACATTTGCTCACTTTGCATGATCGCTTCATCAATCAGAACGGCCAGCGTTTCACGAATCTCGTTCTGTAGCAGGCGAGAAATCAATTCTTCAAAGACGACATGCTTCATCTTATAGCCAAGCGCCTTCATGGCCGCTGATTCTAATAAATGTCCTTCATCGAATACAACCGCACAGTGATCCGGAAGCAAAGGGATTTGCCCTTCCCGCTTACGCGCTTCATAGGTCCAAATATGCTCCATGTAATAATCGTGGGAACAAATGATCAGATCACTTGATTTCCGGTAATGATCACGGGACAAGGTCTGCCCGCAGCGGTGACGCATATCGCAAGTAAAGCAGTCCTGAAACGTATCCCAGTTAATTTTGTTCCATTGTTCGTCATTCAGATCAGGGTAATCTCTGCGGTCTCCATAAGCATGGAATTGCTGCATCGGTGCATGTGAATGTACAAAATCAGGTAATGTACTGTACAAGCTCTCCAGTGGTAAGCTTTCATCATCATGGTTCCGAGCCTGATCCAGCTTTTTCAGACACATATATTTATCCGGAGATTTCGCTAGTCTGGCATCAATATTCATGTTCAGATGCTTCGCAAGCTTGGCGATATCGCCTTCCGGTTTCACAAGCTGCTCAATCAAGGACTCGTCCGCACATGCAATAATCGCAGGTTTGCCCATATAACGCGCGTAACAAATGCTATACAACAAATACACTAATGTCTTGCCTGTTCCGACCCCTGCCTCAGAAAAAATCGTCTTTTTCTCGGCAAAAGCTCGCTCTACCTGAAAGGCCATGTATATCTGTTCATCACGTACTTCAAATCCAGCCTCAGGAAGAATTTCATAGAATACATCTCCGACCCATTCCCCTACTTGCTCCATAAAAGGTTTGGTCCGATCATATTCAAAAGGATACTGTTTCGCCAACAAGCCTACCTCCAATATTTGATCAGGCATCTCTACCATGCCATGAAAAATAGAATCAACGGAAAAACTCTATTATCTCATACGTTTGGAGGAATTACAAAAAAAAATTAGAGATCTAAAGATCAGATTAACAACGAAGATACTCATTTTCGTAGATATTATTAATCCTTTCCAAAACATTCCGGGCTTGATCCTTAAATTTCAAATCCGCAACCTGGCCTTTCCGAAGAAATATACCTGTCTCTTCACGGTGTTCTCCCAGAGCACCCTCATACAATTGGCCGGCGCCGTGGGTTGGCGGAGAGAAAAACAGCTTCATCAACGGTTTAACTATAAGAGGCAGTCCAGAATTTTTCCCTTTTCGCAATGTGTTATTGCTACCCGGATCAACACTGCGAATCATGATGCCCTCGTTAGCAAGTTGCGGCGCGGCGGCCTGTGTCCATAACGATAATGCCAGCTTTGAGGTGGCGTAAGGACCAAGCAGCTTGCGGAAGGTTATGGGATGCTCCAAGATTTCTATCGTAAACTCTTTCGTATAATTAAGCGCTGAGGATGAGGTGTTGATCACCGTTTTTAAGCGTCCTTTTTGTAGGATATCCTTCAATTCCATTAAAATAATATACGGAACAACGGTCATCAATTCATAGTGCTTTTCGCGCCCCTGTTTCGAATAGCTTAGTTCGGGGAAGCTCCCGCCGGCATTGTTGAACAAAATATCGATTCGCTGCTCCTTGCCTTTGATCTCTTCCAGCGTCCCTCTCAAGCTGGCAAAATCCGCGAGATCGGTTGTTTTATAAATACGAAGCCAGCCGTTTTTGATGGCTTTTTGGATGTTCACATCGTCGGCCGGAAAATCGGAACGGTTCAAAGCAATCACCTGCCAATCCTCCGCTAGCAGTTTTCGAGTTAATTCCAATCCAATCCCGGCGTTAGCGCCTGTAATCAATGCGATATTTTCACGTTGCTGAGTGCTCATTGTAAATCTCCTCCTGAATTCGGGATATCTTCCTCTTCTAACGCACATTTTATTAATTGGAGTCGACTCCAAGTCAAGGCGTAATAAAAAGATTTTGTCCCAGAGATAAGGTCTTGACTTGGAGTCAGCTCCAAGTTGTATAATGCACACACAAAGCAATCTCCAGGAGGTAGAGTATGAAGGCAGAGCAAACGTTTACGATAAAAGAAACCGCCGTGCAAACCGGAATATCCGAGGATACGATCCGCTATTACGAAAAGATTGCGCTGCTTCCCCGGGCGGACCGGAAGGACAACGGGCATCGCGTTTACCGGCAGGAAGACATAGATACAATCCGGCTGCTATCCTGCCTCAAAAAAACAGGTATGCCCTTGCAGGATATGCAGCCATTTTTGGCGGTCTCCGCCGACGCTGATCCCGCGGATTATCCTGAACTGGTGGAGCATTTAAGGAACCATCGAGAAAACATCGTCAGCCAAATCTCGTCGCTGCAGCAGGTTGTCGATTTTATTGATATAAAGCTGGAACAAGGGAAATATCGCCGAGACTGCTCAGATAAAAGCGAAGACCGATCGGAACCAAAAACCATCTCCCCCGTTGAGATGAGTTATTTTTCTGGAACAGCAAAAATGAATAATTAATGAGTTGGAGTTTTTAGGATGAAAGCAATGATAATTAAAAAATACGGAAAATATCCTCTTCAACTAGCCGACGTCCCTACACCCGCAGTGGGTGATTATGATGTATTGGCAGAGATCCATGCAGCAAGTATTAATCCTATCGATTTCAAAGTGCGGGATGGCAAAGTTCGTACGCTGTTGAAATACGATATGCCCCTAGTTTTAGGAAATGATTTTTCAGAGATTGTCATCCAAGCAGGAAAAAAAGTTATAAAATTCAAGATAGGTGATGACAAAAGGTATTGATTCAAGCGGGAGCGGGCGGTGTTGGCACTTTTTACTATCCAACTTGCCAAAGCGATGGGGATATACGTGGCTACTACTACAAGCGATGCTGGAGCAGAATTGGTCAAGTCACTTGGAGCCGATCAAATTATCAATTATAAAACCGAAGCATTTGATAAGGTCCGGACAAATAAAACCTGTTATTGATCAAGTGTTTCCTTTTGTAGAGGCGCAGAAAGCGATGGAGTATTCCGAATCGGGCAGAGCTAAAGGAAAGATCATATTAAAAATAAAGTGATACAACACATAAATAAAACGGCAGTCTAAGACTTTATGCTTCTCGTCTAGACTACCGTTTTTTATTTGTGTACTCGTTAATTAAATTATCTATTTCCAAAAATCCGTACCAGCAAAAACAAACTCTTTATCCAACGTCTCGTCCCCATCTTCAAAGCAATCTGCCCAAGAAACGCGTTGCTTACTCAGGAGAATTGCATCCTTCACGCCATATTCCTGATAACAAACGGTTTGTTCATTAGCGGTGTTGTTCCAGTTATCCCAGCCAAGTGGATGAATATGTGCACCCAGCTGACAATCTACAAATACGGTTTTAGCATACTCACGCCATGGACGGCCCAGAAACACCGGAGCAATATCAGGAGCCGCTGTTAAAAAGCAATTTTTAAAAATATAACCATACGATTGTCCCACGGGTGTGGAGGCTGCCGTAATATAACCTGCTTGATTCTCACTATGACGCAAGCTGCGAATTTCACATCTGTCAAAATAAGCCGTAGCCCCACCAAATATAAAGTCCACTGTTCCCTCTATATAGCAATGCTGATACAACTGCCGATATTGGGCATGGTGCTTTCTCAGTGGTATACCTCCAAACGTAGATCGCTCTTTGGGTGCAGGTGGCAAAGGTCCCGTGAACAACGTGTCCTGATACCCTTTTAAAGTACAATTTCTGAATACGGTTTGATCACAATTAGCATACACGGCTACCGCCTGCCCGATATTTTCACCCTGCCCTGCATTATTGGTAATCACCAGATTCTCCAAGATCAGGTGGCTGCCGCCCAGAAATAACGTTGGTGTAGAGAATGTATTGATTTCTTCGCCCGCTTCATCACGCTCTTTCGCGTAACGATTCATAACAATCTCCACGTAGCCAATCCCTATGATCGTAAGATTAGAACGATAAATCCGCACTGCCTCTTTATAGACCCCTGACAAAATATAAAGCGTATCCGCTTGACCGGATGGCCCCTGCTCTAGTGAATCTATCGCCTCTTGAATCGTGTGATAAGCGCAAAAGGATTCTTTTCCTACAACAAGCATAGTGGATTCTTTTCCTTTCAATAAATTGATGACTCTCTCTTATGGACAGACATTCTGTTCTTCAGGTGACACTGTAGCTTGTTCTACTAATTTTTCCGGCTTCTTCGTGTTTTTTGATCGACAATTTATGATCTCTACAGCTTCTCCATTTTCAATGTAAAAAGCAGGCCCTTCATGGTTCTCAATCGTCACCTGATGAAATTGGACATCTCTTGCATTCCCGAGGAAAAACCCGCGATTATTCATGTTTTCGATCCCTGTCATCATGTCTGGATGGCCGGGAATTGCATTCGTCGCCATGGAGATGTCCACATTAGTAAACGTAATCTCGGATACATACTGCTCCGCAAGCCCGTATAAGAAACCCGCTGCGGCATGAACATTACGTGCGGTAATATTGGCAAAATGAATGCGTCTAAAACACGGCGTTTCCTCTGTAATCGGATAAGGATTTTTATCCCACACATATTTTTCTTTTCCGCGTGGTCCACAGAAATAATATAGATTTAGAGTAAACGGACAAATAACGTCCTCCATTACAATATTGCTGATCCGAATATCTTCAATCGCTCCCCCGCGTCCCCGTCTTGATTTCATCCGGATTCCACGATCGGTTTGTTTAAACACACAATTACTAATCGTGACATTACGAATATCTCCACTCATTTCACTACCGAGTACGACACCCCCGTGTCCATGTACCATAGTGCAGTTGGTGATCGTAATATTCTCACAAGGAACTCGTTCTTTGGTATCCTCAGTTCCTGCCTTGATCGCTATGCAGTCATCACCGACATCAATATTGCAATTGCTAATTCGCACATTGGTGCAAGACTCTGGATTAATACCATCTGTATTTGGAGAGTCCGCCGGGTTCAGAATGGAAATATTATCAATAGTCACATTGTAACAGCCTATCGGATTAACGGTCCAGCTTGGAGAATTGACCAGCGCGATATCTTTAAGGGTTACCCGCTGACAGCTGTCCAAGCCGATTAGAGTCGGCCGGGGATACTGCAGCTCTTCCCGGCGGTTCCGAAACTTATCCCACCAGAGTTCACCATTTCCGTTAATCATTCCGCTGCCAGTGATCGATACATTAACTAACTCTCTTCCATAAATACAAGGTGAATGAACCTGCTGCTTCACTCCTTCCCATCTGCATTCCACTGCAGGGTAATCCTCCGGGTTCGTACTGAATGAAAGAATGGCACCAGGATTTAAATTCAATTCGATATTGCTTTTCATATGAATTGCACCGGTTAAGAACGTACCAGCCGGCACATAAACGGTTCCTCCACCGGCTTTATTTGCCGCTTCAATTGCACGCGTTATCGCTTCTGTCGCTAACTTTTTACTATTCTTAAGCGCTCCAAAATCCTCAATATTGTAGATCAACATTCATAAGCCTCCCTGTTCTATATCAGATCCAGCCTCTTAATTGTTCGTATTCCACACAGGCCTGAAGGAAAGCACCCACACCTTTTTGGTCGTTAGTGACAATAGGCTCGCTAATGTAATAAGCGAAAGTACCGTCACGTTGGTCCACTCCACCTAATCCTGCTACTTGGCAATTCTTATTTAAATTGACCCATTCTTCTTTGGTTTCTAGTACAAACTCCGAGATAAGTCCTTGTTGAGCCAGATCTAATGTTTCGTACCATCCAGCGTTTAACACGCCTAATCGGATACCTTTAGCCATGGCATACACGATCATACTTGAAGCAGAGGCCTCAAGATAATTTCCTTTGCGTTCCCCTAGATTAATCACTTGATACCAGACCCCGGATTCCTTATCCTGATATTTCTTCACCGCAGTTAAGGTATCATTTAGTATTCGTACCAGCTCTGGATAATCTGAGTGCTCACTAGGCAGCAATTCCAGAACATCAACCAATGCCATGAGATACCAGCCAAGTGAACGGGCCCAAAAGTTAGGCGAAAGTCCTGTTTCAGGGTCGCACCAAGGTTGAATACGCTGTTCATCCCATGCATGATATAGCAGACCTGTTACCGGATCTTTCGTATGCTTCTCACACAAGATAAATTGTTTAGTTACATCCCCAAGTCCCTTTCCTTCTTCAAAAGCTAGCAAGTAGGCTAAATAAAAAGGAGCGCCCATATAAAGTCCATCTAACCAAATCTGATAGGGATATATATTTTTATGCCAAAAAGCACCTTCCGAGGTTCGCGGATGGGTCTCAAGTTGCTTTCTAAGTAGAGCAGCCGCTTTTTTGTATTTTTCCTGCTTCGTTTCTTTATATAGAGTCAATAATAATTTTCCGTTGTTAATATGATCGATGTTATACTCCTCTAGGTGGTAGCCCTTGACACTGCCATCTTCCTGAATAAAGTAGTCCATATTATCTTGAATGAACTGCAGATACTTCGAATCACCGGTCTGCTTCCAAAGCCATTCAAAACCGTTCAATACCACGCCATAATCGTAGGTCCAGCTTCCTTTGTAGCCTTTATCTTCATAAAGCTTCGGTGTCCGCGCCATAATAGAGTCTGCCGTTTGAATTGCCCACTGTGATTTCTTCATCCCAACCCCCAAAATATTTATAAATTTAAGAGCTCAAAAACTATAAATAGGTTCACCCGATTTAAGGATTACTTTGTACATAAAATAATACGACTTGATTCTCTGCAATCTCAGAGAATCAAGTCATTGTTTAGTAAGGATACGGAGCGATTCAGTCTTGGAGCATTGACTGTATTTCAACACAAGCCATCACCAATGCGCCCACACCATGCAGATCATTTTTAACCTTAGGCCGAGTCACGTAACTCTCGTAATCTCCAGCTGAGGTACCGATACAAATGTCCGGCAGAACTAATCGGTTATGCTCATCCCACTGGATTACTTTGGTTAACCCTTCATATCCTTTTTTAGCGGCAGCTGTAGCGATAGTCACATCACTTACAACGCCATGCTTCACGGCTTTGGCAATCGTATAGACGAACAAACATGACCCTGAAGTCTCCAGCCAATTATCTGGCTCATGTCCCTTATCTACGACTTGATACCAAAGTCCACTTTTTTGATCTTGGTAACGAATAAGTGCATCCACAAAATCTCTCAGCGTAGTAGACAGCTCTGTCCGGGCTGAATCATGGGAAGGTAACAGATCCAGAAATTGCGATAAGGCGAGACCATACCATCCTAATGATCGGCTCCAGAACTCCGGTGAACAACCCGTCTCCGGATTCGACCAAGGCATCCGCCGGCTCTCATCCCAGGCATGGTATAACAAACCCGTTGTCTCATCCTTCATATGCTTGCGCATTAACATTTCCTGATGAAGGACCGTTTCACGCAAGCTTGGTTCATCGTAGACATTAGCATATTTCAAGGAGAATACGCCTGCCATATAAAGTCCATCCAACCACATTTGGTTGGCGTACTTATCCTTGTGCCAATACCCGCCCTCAGAGGTTTTATTTAGTGTGAGCAGTAAATTTCTTAGCTTCTCTGCTGCAATACGATACTTAAGTTTGCCTGTCCGTTCATAAAGAGTGAATAGTAGCTGTCCTGCTTGAACCGCATCCAGCTCATCACGTGCAAAATAAAAGTTCCCGTATTCATCCACCAAATCATCTACATATTCCTGAATATAGTTGATATAACGGTCTTCTTGATAAGCATTCCACAAAAGCTCCATGCCACACAGAAATACACCCTGATGATAGTGCCATCGATGCGCGGGGGGAAGCTCTCCCGCCCTGTAAGTATCCATTAGTGAATCGCAAGCTTTTTTTGCCCACTCTATCGGCGTTGTAGGTATCTGTACAGTCATCTCGAAGCTCCTCCCCTAAGTATAGTCTCTCTCTTTCTTGCTAGCCCTTCATAGAACCCAACATGGCACCTTTGGCAAAATGCTTTTGCAGGAACGGATACACACAAACTATTGGTAAGGTAGCTACAACGATAACAGCCATTTTAATTGATTGATCTGGCGGTGGAACAGCAGCATCCAGTGTAGCGCTGTGATCCATACCGCTGGCAAGGACGACAATTTGTCTGAGCAGAACCTGTATTGGCCATTTCGCACTATCATTCAAATACAGAATCGCATTCATGTAGGTATTCCAATACGTTACCGCATAGAACAATCCGATAGTCGCTAACGCAGGTAAGGATAGTGGCAATACAATCCGAAATAATATTCCAAAATCGTTACAACCATCAATTTTGGCCGATTCCTCCAAACCTTCAGGTATATTTTGGAAAAAGTTTCTCAAAATGATCATATTAAAGGCACTAATCGCTGACGGTAGGATCAGTGATGCGTACGTGTCAATTAGTCCTAATTCCTTCACCACGAGGAACGTTGGAATCATCCCACCATGAAAAAGCATGGTGAACACGACCATGAAGTTAACCACTTTACGACCATCCAGATCTTTTCTGGTAAGAGCGTAGGCCATCAAAGAAGTTATAAACAAACTAAAAATAGAACCAATTGCCGTGACACCAATGGAAACACCCATGGCTTTAAATATTGTATTCGTCGAAAAGATGAACTTGTACGCTTCCAGACTCCATACCTTTGGAATCAGTACAAATTTGCTAGAAGCTAGTTCTGCACTCGTTGTGAAAGAGCCTGCTACAACGTGAACAAGGGGAAGCACAGTAATTAAAGCAATGATCGCAAGCAGCGTAAAGTTTATAGCAGAAAAGATTCTACCACTGATTGTTTTATCTTCTACCATTTCGATTCCTCCCACAAAATATCAATAAACGCCTTCTTCTCCCATTTTCTTGGATAATTTATTCACCATCATCACCATTACAAAGCCTACAATCGATTTAAAGAATCCAATAGCTGTACTGTAACTAAACTGCCCTTGTCTCAAACCAGCAGTATATACATACGTATCGATAATTTCCGCAACTTCTCGATTCATGGAGTTAAGTAGCAGATATACATGTTCAAATCCAAGATCAAGAACGGAACCAATTTTCAGAATAAATAATGTAATAATTACGCCTCTAATCGCTGGAAGAGTGATATGCCAGACTTGTCTAAGTCTTCCAGCTCCGTCCATACGCGATGCTTCATAAAGCCCTGGGTCAATCGCAGCTATGGAAGCTAGATAAATAATCGTTCCCCAACCTGCTTCTCTCCAAATCACCTGAATAATATACATGGGCCTGAACCACCCTGGATTAAGCAGGAAATTGATTGGTTCAAAGCCAAAATAGACAAGCAGCTCGTTGATAATCCCTCCATCCATCGTGACCATTACATAAGAAATGGAGACGATGATAACCAATGACAGAAAATGGGGCAAATAGAAGATCGTCTGAAAGGTTCTTTTGAAAAAGCTGCCTTGAAGTTCATTTAACATCAGGGCAAGAATAATCGGCATCGGGAAATAGATAAGAATATTTAATCCGAAAAGAATAAGTGTGTTCACTAATATATTTAAGAAATCCGGCTCTGTGAACAACCTGCTGAAATGCTTCATCCCTACCCAATCACTACCGTTGATCCCTTGATAGGGTTTGTAATCCTGAAATGAGATAATTAATCCGTACATTGGAAGATATTTAAAAATCAGAAAATACAGTACTCCCGGAGTTAGCATGACGTAGAGCCATTTATTTCTCCACAGCCGCTTTTTCAGTTCGCTGCTGCTTTTATAAATTTCAGGCTTAGGATTCATTTGAGGAGCTGAGCTGGGCTGTGCGGTGACTTCCTGCATGATATTCTTCCTTTCTCCTTCTTTATTCAAACACGATATTTCTGAACCCAGTGAGGAATAGAAAAGGTTGTTGAAACAAGATCAACAACCTTTTCAGCTACAATTTGTCGCTTAACTATTCCAGTACGGGTTACTATTTTTTGTATAACGCGTTGTATTCTTCAATAATCTTATCTCCACCACGGCTCTTCCAGTTCTCTACTTCCTTCTCAAATCCAGCCTTGTCAATCTGACCATAAATATATTTATAGGTTGCATCTGTAATAATCTGTTGAAGCTCTACGCCTTTTTCTGTATAGGTAGCCGAATCCATAGCAGCTGTTGGATCCGCTACACCAACTTTGACATTCTCAAGAACCAATTGATCTGCATGAATTCTTCCTGGCAGCGTGTTATAGTTTTCGTACATTCCATTGGTTTCAGCTTCGCCGATAACGCTGTCCTTATATCCCTTTACTTCACGTTCAATCAATTCTTTGTCGTCTGCAGCTTTCGCTTTACCGTCTTCAACGGTATAGTGAGTACCTTCAATTCCCCAATACATCAAATTAGCTACTTCTGGAGTCATCATTTGATCAAAGAAAGCAAGAATCTTCTTCAGCTCTGCCTCATCCTTGACAGCAGATTTCGGGAACAAGACAACATTGTTATAGCCTGGAATCATCCATTGAGCATATTTCCCATCTGGACTTGCAACCATACTATGCGCATCCAAAACAGCGTCAGGGTTATTCTTAATAGTATCTTTATTGAGGGAATCAATATCTTGCATGGAGCCCCCAATATAGAGTCCACCCTTTCCAGCCTTAAACATATTTACTGCATCCGTTTTACTGGTGGCAGCGAAATCTTGATTAATGTATCCGCCATCACGAGCTTTTTTGAAAAAATCCATTGTGTCGAAATATTCATCGAAGGTAAATTCAGGCGCTAATTTGCCATCCTTCTCACCCCAGGTATTCGGTGTTCCGAACCAAGACGAAACAGTTTTGAAAGCTCCATAGGTCAACTCATTACGGTCAATAATACCGGTAGTATCTTTCTTTCCATTACCGTCTGGATCTTGTTCTGTGAAGGCTTTAGCCATTTCAAATAATTCATCTACATTAGCTGGTGCAGCAAGTCCTAATTTATCTGCCCAGTCTTTGCGGTAAATGATCCCTTGGCGTGCAAGTGGACGCCCGATATATAGGGTATAAAGCTTGTCATCTACTTTCGTGTTATTAAGAATTTCTGGTTTCAATTTGCTCAAATTCGGAAATTCGCTTAATAGTGGACCGATTTCCCAGAATTGTCCGTCTTTTATCGCTTCTTTCATCTGAATGAAGGTTGTCTGATTCTTCAAATATGTTACTTGCGGTAATGAACCCGTTGCAAAAGATGAATTCAGTTTTTCTTCATAAGTATCAGCCGGAAAAAATTGATAAGTCAGCTTCGTGTTGGTCAATTTCTCAAGTTCATTCTTAATCGTATCAGGCGGAGTCTCTGATGTATTCAATGGAAGCATGATTTTGATTTCTGTAGGTTCCTCTTTAGGTGCTTCAGTCTCTTCCACCTTCGTAGTGTTCTCTGCACTTGTAGTTGGGGCTGCTGCTTCTTCTTTGTTATTGTTGTTACCACCGCATCCAGCTAACAATGTGCTGAATGTTAACAGTGCTGTTAACAACATGGTGAAGGATTTCTTCTTCATACCATTTTGACCTCCATAATTTGTATTGGTTACGAGTTCCACGTTACATCGTCGGCAAGGTTACGAAAACAATCATTTCCCCATAACGGCGTGTTCTGAAAGGGATCTGAGCAAATGATTATCGTGATATCGCAGCACAAAAAAATCCACCGCATTATCCGCAGTGGATCAAAACCTTTTTAACCTATTTACTTTTCTGTCCCAAACTCAGCCTCAGCATATTCCTTAATAATAAGATTGCCTCCACGAGCTCTCCATTTCTCAACCTCTTGCTGGAATCCCTCGACGGTAATATTACCTAATATATAGTTATATGTAGCATCCACAATGATTGTAGATAACTCCATATTCTTCTCATCAAAAGTAGATGAGCTCAGAGAAACTGTCGGGTCATCGACCAGAAAAGATTCATTATCTTTACTCAGCTGATCTGCTAGAGAGGTTAATTGCTCCTTCTGAGCCACTTCCATAATGTTTTTATTACTAATGTCCGCGATCATTAAAGCATATAGCGGATTCACTTCCTGTACCCGCAGTTGTGAGGTTTCCTCGGGAAGGATAATCTTGCCGCCTTCAAGCTTATAATGCCGCCCCTCAAAGCCATACATCATTATATTGGCTACATCTTTATCCATGGTCCGATCAAAAAATCCAAGCACCTGCCGAAGCTCCTCCTCTGTGGCAATGGACTTTTTGGAAAAGAGATACAGTCCGTTGTAATTGGGGATAGACCACACTTTATATCCATCAGGCCCCTCGATACGATTGATCAGGGTAAGTTCAGCCTTTGGATTGTATGCTTGAGCTTCAATTGACAACCGCTGCACATCAGTCATGCTGCCAATAAACACACCAGCGATTCCGTTAATGAATTTATCGCGTTGAACCTCTTTACTGGTAAGAGCAAAGTCCTGATTTATGATTTTTTCATCATATAATTTCTTCATAAAATTCATTGTGTTCATATACTCCGCTGTTACGAATTCCGGAACAAATTGATGATTCTCTAGCTTCCAATTATTTGGTGTGCCAAAATAAGAGCTTAGTGTCTTAAATACACCATAAACAAGATCATTACGATCGACTAATCCAAGGGTATCTTGTTTGCCATTCTGATCCGGATCGTTATATGTAAATTGCCTCATTACTTCATATAGATCATCTAAGGTCTGTGGATTGCTTAAATGAAGATTGTCCAGCCAATCCTTACGTATAATGACACCCTGTCTGGAGGAAGGGCGTTCTGTATATAGGCCGTAGATCTTTCCATCTACAGCGGTCTGTTTAAGAATAGCGGGGTCCAGTGCTTTAAGATTGGGGAACTCCTGAAGATATGGGCCGATCTCCCAAAATGCTTCAGAACGGATGGCGTTTTTCACCAGATTATAATCTGAGAACTTCACAAAGGTGACTTTTCCCAAGGAATTAGTGGTCAACGCCGTGTTCATTTTATCGGTATAAACACCCTCAGGCACCCACGTGATATCAAGCTCCACCCCTGTTAATCTTTCAATCTCAGCTATAATCTTTTTTGAAGGCTGCTGTGGAAAATGAAGGGGTGCCAAGATCGAGATGTTCGGGCGAGCTTCTTGCAGTACAGAACCAGCTGACTTTCCATCACTGCAAGCGCTTAACATAGGGAAAACAAGCATGAAAAATAAGCAGAAACAAAACGTTGCCCTTCTACACAAAAATTGTCTAAACATTTCTACAGCCTCCTAAGGTATTGTAAGGATTTTCACCCTACAGCTTGAAGATTTTCCATTTTGTAGTCATAATTAGGGTTAATGATTATTACAGAACGAGATGATTATTGTTATTTTCCACCAGGTTTCATACACTAAGAACAAGTGTCTACTTCTACATAAGTAAAGGTGCTGAGCCCCGTGAGACCATTAAGCTTTTTAAGTAAATTAACGATTTTTGCCTTTGTAATTAGCACGTTGCCGGTGATATTCATCGGTTCTTTTTCCTATTTCACATCATCTAATGAGATCCAAAAGAACGTAAACAACAGTAAAATGGAACTTATATTACAAATCACCTCAAATGTAGAACATAAGTTAACAACTGTCAATCAAACATTAAACCAAGTGATCAACTCTAGTGTATTAAAAAAAGCACTAAATAACCCTTTAAATGAAACCGATTTCATTTTATATAATGATTTAAGAAACGAAATCCGCAATATGCAATCCTTCGATACGAAACTGGAGGATGTCATCCTGCTCAATCAGCAGCAGAACTGGATGATCAAAAATTCAGGCGTCTACCGTCTGAATGAATACAAAAACCACGCGCAACTCTCTAATCTAATGAATATAGCTGACGATACTTCATGGATTTTGAATCCGTCGTCCTTATTTTATAGCGAGGAGAGCATTAACGTCACTGGCTGCAATTACAGCATTAGTCTTATCAAAAAGCTTCCCACCAATAAGCTGCAAAAATATGGGCTTGCCCTAGCTAATATTCCGGTCTGCAGTCTTCAGGATTTCATTAATTCAGATGTGCAGCCACTCGATGACATTATCGTTCTGGATCAAGCTGGCCGCTTCCTGCTCCATCCGGATACCAGCTTAATCGGAAAACCTAAAGAGCAAGGCGGATTTAAAGAAGTCCCTTTAATCTCTGATCCTTCTAAACAATCCGGACAGTTCAAGACTGTGATCAATAAAAAGAATTACTCCGTCACTTTCATGCGTTCTCAGTTAAATGGCTGGGTTTATCTATCGGTTACTTCTATGGAAAGCTTGACGAAGGAGTCCAATAAAATCGGGATGTTTACGATAATCGTGTGCACCATTATGCTCTTGTTCTCCATTCTTCTGGCATGGATCGGTTCCAGACGTATGTACACCCCTATCGAAAGACTGCTTAATCAGATGGGCCAACGCAAACCGGATATTAAATCGAGACATCGCAATGAATTTCAGATTATAGGAGAACAAGTTCATTCTTTGTTCCAATCCAAATCACAGCTGGAAAAAGAAGTCCGGCAACACTTTCAGCAGGTGCGAACGTTTTTTCTGATCAATGCCTTCCACGGAAATGTTAAGAAACGTGATTTGCTCGAAGAATTAGGGCAATTCGGCTACCAAACACAGCTTGAAGAATGGAAAACCATGGCAGTAATTACGTTGTCTATTGATTATGCCGAGGATTCCAGCTATGAGAAAAAAGATCTCAGCCTCTTATTGTTCGCTGCCCACAATATGATCGAAGAGTTAATCTGTCCTGAACAACGGCTGGCTCCTGTAATCATGGACCATGCGGTAGTCGTATTATTGGGCAGTCCAGACTGCGATACCCAGTCTTTTCATAAGACACTGTATTCGTTAACGGAGAAGCTGCAGCAAGAAATAAATAATTATCTAAAGGTGCAGGTGAGTATTGGGCTGAGCCTTCCCTTCAACGCCTTCGATAAACTAGCCATCGCCTACAGAGAAGGTCTAGAAGCACTGAAACATCGCATTAAGCTTGGCAAAGGGGTTATTATTCAATATGAGAACATTAACTCCGGCAAACATTATCTGAACTTGAACTACCCTACGCATAAAGAAAACGATCTAATGGATGCTATCAAGCTGGCTGAAACGGATAAAGCCAAGGAACTGATTCATTTGCTTTTTAAATCTATTTTTGCCCTTGAGCTTTCACCACAGGAATATCAAATCCCGTTGACCCGCTTACTCAATAACTTGCTCATTATGATGCAGGAATCGGGCATTAGCTTAAATCAGATCTATCATGCTAATGGCTCTATTTTTGAGGAATTGCATGACCTTCATACCGTGGCTGAGATTGAGGATTGGTTCTGGAGCATGGTCATTTACCCGATGATCAAAATTTTTATCAGCAGGCAAAATGCCCAATACCAAAACATCTCTGAGAAAATCATTGATCTGATCCAACATGAATATGATACGGATCTAACCTTGGAAGAATGCGCTTCTCGGCTGCATTACAACGCCAACTATATCAGCAGTGTCTTCCGTAAGGAGACCCAATACTATTTCAGCGAATATTTAACGATGTACCGATTTAAAATGGCGAAAAAATGGCTGCAGGAAACCGATATGCCGATCAAAGATATTGCAGCCAAATTAAGATACAACAATTCTCAGAATTTCATTCGATCTTTCCGTAAACAGGAAGGGATGACCCCTGGACAGTACCGGGATAACAATACAGGCACTAAATCCAAACCAACATTTGACGAATCTATGTAAAAATCACAAAATAATCGTTCAAGGTCGAATCTAAAAAAAAAGAGTCTCTCTTTTTTTCGGAAAATATGTTAACGTGTGCATATAACCATTTAGGGAGGAATTTGAACGCAATGTTGAACTTTCGACTAAATACTAACCGTGTGGAACAAGATGAGATTTCTCAGAAAACCTCACTACTCACCCTCTATCCGCTCGAGACGGATCAACCCCGTCCTTTTATATTGGTATTGCCTGGTGGAGGATATCAGCACTTAGCCAAACATGAAGGAGAACCTGTGGCTCAATGGCTAAACAATCTAGGTATTCATGCAGGTGTACTAGATTATCAGGTCGGAGACTTCAACGTCTCTTCTTTGTTAAATGATGTTGAGGAAGCTCTCAAATGGATTAGGGAAGCACCCAAAGCTTGGAATGTGATCTCAGACAAAGTAGGGATGATTGGATTCTCGGCTGGAGGACACTTAGCTTCCATCTTTTCTACCACTAGAGCAGAGAAACCAAATCTTCTTCTGTTAGGTTATCCTGTAATCACTTTCCAAGAGTCCCATTCGCATAAGGGAAGCCGGCTACATTTTCTTGGAGACGACCCATCACAAGCGGAGCTTGACTCCTTTTCCTCAGAAGCCCAGGTGGATTCACTCACACCTCCAACCTTTATCTGGACAACAGCAAACGATGCCAGCGTTCCCGTGGAGAATAGTCTGTTGTTCGCCTCTGCCCTGTCTAATCAGGGAATTCCTTTTGAATTACATATCTTTGAAGAAGGGCGGCATGGTTTAGGGCTTGCTAAAGAACACCCTCATTGCCAGCAATGGCTTTCCCTTGCTGAGAACTGGCTAAGGGAACATCAATACGTTAAAGGAGCAGAAGGCCTTATGAGACAACAACTATTTATTGCAGGCGATTCCACTGCGGCTATTAAAGGCGCTGGAGAAAAACCTATGACTGGCTGGGGAGAATACCTGCAAAGTTATTTTGGGACTTCTATTCAAATCCAGAATCGCGCAATTAATGGTCGAAGTACCAAATCGTTCATAACAGACGGCCGCCTGGATGCCATCAAAAAAGACTTTCAACCCGGCGACTACCTGTTTATTCAATTTGGACATAACGATGAGAAAAAAGATGATCCATTACGTTACACCGATCCTGAAACCGAATATCGCCATAATCTAATTCAATATATAGATGCTGTTAGGCAGCTAGGTGGGACGCCGGTTCTGTTAACCTCTGTAAGTCGCCGCCGCTTTAACGCCGATGGAGAGCTTGACCCGTTGGCTGTAGGTGCTTATCCCGAGGTAATGAGACAAGTGGCTGAAGAAACGCACACTCCGCTACTTGATATTTTCGCAGCCTCGCAAGCGCTCTATCGTTCATTAGGCGAAGAAGAATCCAAGAAGTTATTCATGCACTTACCAGAGAAAACACATCCCAATTACCCCAATGGAGTTACGGATGATACTCATTTCTCGGATGAAGGTGCCCAGCAAATTGCTAAACTTGTGGTTCAAGCACTTAAACAAAATACAGCCTCACCTATATCAAACTTACAACAACTTTTATAAGGAGTGATCACAGATGTCTATAATTAAAGAAGTTATTACAGAGTACTATCGTATCCCTTTGCCAGAAATCATGGAGGATGCTAAACACGGCTTGCATACTCATTTTGAAGTACCCATTGTCAAAATTAGAACGGATGACGGTCGTGAAGGTGTAGGTTATACCTATACTGGCGGATTTGGCGGCAAAGCGATCTGTTCACTAATTGCTAATGAATTAACACATATTTTAGTTGGCAAAGACGCCAGCTGTGTGGAAAGTATCTGGGAGCAGATGAACTGGGGAATACATTATGTTGCTCGCGGGGGTCTGGCTAGCTTCGCCATTGCGGCATGTGACATTGCGTTATGGGATTTACGTGCGAAGAAAGCAGATGAACCTCTCTACAAACTTCTGGGTGGCGCAAGCAATGAGGTCAAATGTTATGGTGGAGCGATTGATTTGAATTTCCCATTAGAAAAGCTCCTGCGCAACAATCAAAAATACTTAGATATGGGCCTCCAGGCTGTCAAAATTAAACTAGGCCAAAAAACATTAGCTGAAGATGTGGAACGAGTGGCTGCGGTACGCCAATTGGTCGGCCCGGATGTAGCCTTTATGGTCGATGCCAATATGAGCTGGAGTGTGGAAAAAGCGATAAAAGCCGCACGTGAATTTTTGAAATATGACATTCTTTTCTTAGAAGAACCAACGATTCCGGAGGATTATGCCGGCTATGCACGGATTGCTGAAGAAACAGGAATGGCCGTTGCAGGCGGAGAGAACTTGCGCACATTAACCGAATTCCATCACATGCTGCAATATGGTCATGTTGATTTCCCTCAACCTGATGCTTCCAATATAGGCGGAATTACGGGCTGGTTAAAGGTAGCTCACTTAACACAAGCCTATAACCTTTCCGTTTCCACACATGGGATGCAGGAATTACACGTTAGTTTGTTAGCAGCTATGCCAAATGCAGGTTATCTCGAAATGCATAGCTTCCCTATCGATCAATACACTACACGTCCGCTAGTGATTAACAAAGACAATGGGATGGCAGTAGCGCCTGAAGTAACGGGCACTGGCGTTACCTTTGACTGGGACAAATTAGCACCTCACAAACAACAATACTAATAGGAGCGATCGATCATATGAGCATTCCCCTTCATCTAGGTGTTCGAGCACATGATTTCACACAAGTTCCATTGCAAGAGTTAATTGAGAAGATTAAGTCCTATCATTTCACTCATATCCAGTTTGCACTTAAGAAATCTTTTCCTGATAGTGCCCCTAGCCTGACGGCTATAAGCCCTGGAACAGCCAGCTATTATGGCAATGCCTTTAGACAGGCAGGTATTCAGATTGCGGTTCTGGGCTGCTATGTAAATATTGTAGACACCGATCCTCATAAACGGGCAGAAGCGTTAGCTGCGTTTAATACCCATCTGCGCTTGGCCAGGGATTTCGGCGCTAGTCTGGTAGGTACGGAAACCGGAAGTGTGGGACTTGGGTATACCACAGATAATTTTACAGAAGAAGCCTTCCAAGAGGTGGTGACATCAGTTAAGGCCATGGTGGCGGAGGCCGAACGTTTTGGTGTGACGGTAGGAATCGAAGCAGGACTTCATCATCCGCTTTACACCGCGCCCTTAACCCGCCGACTTCTGGATGAAGTCCCTTCTAACAATCTTCAGGTCATATTGGATTGCGCAAATCTAATGTCACCTACAAATTACTTGCATCAAGAAGCTATTATTATGGAGGCTTTGAAGCTTTTAGGAAATCGAATTGCTATCATTCATTTAAAAGACTTTATCGTCCAAGATGGAGCTATAAAAATTGTCCCTGTAGGTCAAGGGTGGCTAGAGTTTGAGCCGATTCTTCGTTATATGAAATATGAACGTCCTCATATTCAAGGAATCCTGGAAAGCACTCCTGAGTCACATTTAGGAGAAAGCATTACCTTTTTGCAACAGTTATACGAATCCCTGTAGGGCTTCATCCCATTAAAACTAATAAATCCACTGCACACCTCTTTACCTTACTTGGTGCAGTGGATTTTTATATTCTGTTTAACATCCGTTTGACCTCCATCAAATAATCGCCTGTTATGATCAGGGCATCAAGAGTATCTGGGAGGGGTTCCATGCGTCTTGCTTTATTCACGGACACATTTCTTCCGCAAACCAACGGAGTTTCACGTACGCTTCAACGATTAACCACTCATTTGAAAGGGCGTGGTATTGAACATCTGCTTTTCTCACCGAAATCTGCTCCTGAAGACAGTTATGCCGATCCCATACGTCCCATTACCAGCATCCCCTTTTTCTTATACCCCGAATGTAGACTCGCACTGCCCAATATGTCCTCTATCCAATCAGAGCTGAAAGCTTTTCGTCCCGATCTGCTTCATATGGCAACTCCGTTCAATATCGGTCTCTGCGGCCTTCGTTATGCGCGAAAACATGACTTGCCCCATGTCGCCTCATACCATACCCATTTTGACCGCTATCTTGAATATTACCGGATGAAAAAAATCGCTCCGCTCTATTGGAAATACATGAAGTGGTTCCACCGCTCCTGCGACGCCACCTTTGCACCATCCTACGAAACCCTCGATTCCCTCCAAGCTCAAGGCTTTCATCGCCTGAAGCTGTGGTCCAGAGGCATCGACTGCCAGCAGTACACCCCCAAAAAACGCAGCCATGAGGTCCGTGAGCGCTACGGAATTACCGCACCGTTACTGCTTCTATATGTGGGAAGGATCGCCCCTGAAAAAGATATAAACACCCTTGCTCTCGCCATGCAGCAATTACCCGAATCTATGCAATCTCAGGTTCATTGGCTGGTCGTAGGAGACGGCCCCCTTCTGCCGGAAATGCGGGCACAGGCGCCCCATAATGTCACGTTTACAGGCTATAAACATGGTGATGAGCTTGCCCAATTATATGCCTCAGCAGATCTGTTCGTCTTCCCTTCCAGTACGGAAACCTTCGGTAATGTTGTCCTTGAGGCTATGGCCTCAGGACTGCCTGTCCTCGCAGTAAATGAAGGTGGGGTGAAGGATCTGGTCACACCCGGCCGCACAGGAATGATTGTCGAGCCCCGCTGCCCGGATGCTTTTATTCGTGAGATTTGTGCATGTATAGAGCACCCTCAAAAGCTAGCTGCTATGGGACATGAAGGTCGACAGCTGGCACTCGGCCGCTCTTGGGAGAATATTTTTGATGGACTCATCCGCGATTATGAAGAGATCATTGAGAATAGACGTTATGATCTTATACCGGCTTTACTACCATTAATATAATAATGACGATAGTAAGCACATGAACCGCCGCTTCTAGGGGAGCGATCTTGTTCATAGCGGTAGTGTAACCCTCAGAGATTTCCTCCCCTTCGCTGGTCATTACGAGCTGGGTTAGCTTTTTCAATCGGGGCTCAACCATTCCAATAATAATCACTTCGATCACGATAAAAAATAATAACGACAGATTTAACCACAACACCGACAAGCCCATTTTATCTATGATCATTAACAAAATACCTGTAACGATCAGGGTGACCCCACCTGTCTTAGGGAATCTGTTTATTTTCTTCATAAGACCAAATACAAAACGAAGCTGACTGCCTGTCTTGGCTGAGCTTGTCAGTATTGGCAGCACAAAAGCTGGCCCAATTCCCACTATGGATGCTATAACATGTATAACTACCACAAGCTTTGAGATCATATGCGTCAAATCCATATTTACAATCCCCCCTATCATTCGTTGTTTAGATTCATATGAGGCAGATAGGAGAATTAGTCTTGCAGAATCTTTTAAATCTTAGATAATCTAAAAAAAGCGCCTAGCCGGATATTACCGACTTAGGCGTTTTTTTAACAAATATTCAGTTATTTTACCGTAACTTTCATGATAGCACTATCATTTACCCCTTGATCATTCAACAGCTCAGCCCGGTATTCATAGACGCCTGGAGAACGGTTAGTAATAGAAGTAGATGCCGTTTGTGCGTTTGGGGTGCCTGCTGTTAAAGTCTTAGTATCGATCAGTATTCCGTTCTCATACAAGCGATACTCTTTGCCGTTCATCCCCCACCATAAATTCATAGTCACTTTATACTCTCCATCGCCATCCCAGTTGTCATTAGACAACACCGGCTTAGCTGGTGCAGCATCCTTCACGATAACTACATGAGCAGCAGACACCGTTGTGCCAAAAGAATTGGTTAGCTCAGCCGTATAGGTGTAGGTTCCGTTTTCTTTTCCGGTAATATTAGTCACTGCAGTCTGTGCTGCTGGGGAATCATCACGTAAGGTTTGCGTGTCGATTAAGGCACCATTCTCATATAGCTTGTAGACCGTACCATTATTGCCCCACCACATATTCATTGTGATTTGGTAATCCCCGTCCAAAAGTCCTGTATCCTGCCCATTATTATTGGATAGAACCCATTGCCCCGGAACACCTGTAGCCTTCTGAGGTCCACTTACGACCACAATCACTTGTTCTGTCGTTGAGAGTCCAGCGTTATTAATGGCTGTTGCGATGAACGTATGCGCTCCCGCAAGTCCTGTGAGTGGAATCTCATCTCCATAAACGACAGGTTTACCATCAAAAGTAATATCCAGACTGCGAATACCAGACTCTGGATCTTCCGCTACGACCTGCACCTTCAATACATCCGTTTCACTCATTTGAGCAGAAGGTAAACCAGAAATCGTAGGTGGTGTAGTATCTTCAGTTTCTCCCGGTGAGCCTACATATTGAATTTTTGGAGCCGCTGGTTGTTCCATCCCTTCACCAAGAAAGAATCCAGGGTGCGGAGGTTGATTATAGCCTACATTTTGCCAAGCTACTGCCAGGCGGTAGATCGGATCATGCATCAATGTGCGAATACGATAATCTGTCATATCCGTTGTTGTGTAGATCCGTAGTTCAGAACTGTCCGTTGCCCGCCAAATCACTTCTTCACGCCAATCCCCGAACAGATCTGCCTGCAAGCTTGGATTCGCCTTGGTGCCATTATTTGAAGAAGCGCCTACAGCCGTCAATAAGTTGACCGTTGTCTGATTGGTATAGTCCCACTTATCCACTCGATTCGCATCCAGTAATTCACGTAAAAGATCACCATCCCACCAAATACCAAAATTCGTGGAGGAAGGCAGTTTTTTAGTGATTAGTTCACCTTGCGCACTGTACAGGCCCGTAACAGGTATATGCTCCTCATTGGTGATCGTTGCAGCCCATACCTCTTCGCCAGCATATCGCGGATCAATATCTGCTGACATTCCCCGTCCAGTATCAATCCCCGTGAACACACCCCATAATATTTCTCCTGTAGCTGCATCACGCATTTCAATCCCATACTTCGAATCGGTATGCTCATGAACATCAAAGACTTCCAGCCCGGGTCTGGTAGGATCAAGGTCCCCGAAATGAATTGCATCACCATGGCCAAGCTTTGTATTATACAGCGGCAATCCGTCATCGTCGATTGCCATCGCGCCGAAGGTTATTTCGTCCTTGCCGTCGCCGTCCACATCTCCTACAGAAAGATTGTGGTTTCCTTGACCAGCGTAGTCTCCATATCCTTCATCATTAGAATCGAAACGCCATACTTTCTCGAGCTTGCCCTCACGATAATTGTAAGCTGCAAGTACGGTTCTAGTATAATAACCGCGGCTAAAAATCACGCTTGGCTGCTCGCCGTCTAAATAAGCTACAGCTGCCAAAAAGCGGTCTACACGGTTACCATAGGTATCCCCCCAAGCGCCAACATCTCCACGTGGCGGATCATAATCAACGGTATCCAATGCCCGGCCTGTTGCCCCTTCGAACACCGTTAAATATTCATTGCCCAGCAGCACATAACCCGAACTGTTACGATAGTCTGCACTGGCATTGCCAATGACTTTTCCTTGACCGTCCACTGTGCCATCTGCCGTCTTGATCATAATTTCGGCACGTCCATCACTATCCAGATCATATACCAGGAATGGAGAATAGTGTGCACCGGCACGAATATTAGGCCCTAAATTAATCCGCCATAAGCGAGTTCCATCTAATTTATAAGCGTCCATATAGACAAGTCCAGTATACCCAGCTTGAGAGTTATCCTTGCTGTTCGAAGGTGACCACAACATGATGATTTCATATACACCATCACCGTCCAAATCACCTACACTTGCATCTCCCGCACTATACGTATACGGTTGACCATCCTTGGTGTAATCATCTGCTGGCTTTTGTAAAGGGATCGATAGATATTGCTTCTGCCATACGCTGAATGGTTCCGAAGCAGATTTCTCGACTCCATTGATTACTGATGTGATTCTATATTTGGCATCCTCCCTGCCTGTAATATCGAGATAGTTCGTGTTTTGAGTAATCAACGAATCATTTAGTTTTTTATCGCCACAATACAGATTGAATCCTATCGTTTCCGGATCCAGACCTAACATCCGCCAGCTGATATACACACCTTCATCTGTCTTAACCGCTACAGGCGCACGGTCCAGCGCCTCCATCTTCCGGTATAAAGCTGTCACCGCTGAGGTTTCCAACGTAGCGGATAGATCAGAGATGCCGCCTGCATTTACCGAGGCTACTTTGTAATAGTAGGGAATGGTAGTCAGAACGGTCATGTCTGTGTACGAAGCTTCGAATGATTTGCCGATCAGGATGAACTCACCGTCTGCGGATTTCGCACGATAAATGTTGAACATCCGTGCATCCGTTACCTCATTCCAAGTAAAGGTCACATCATTTTTGTTCGTAGATTGTACAGCTAGACCACTAGGTACGGGTGCTTTTGCTACGGAGGGATCAATCATAGACACTTTTAGCGCATTAGAGCCTACGGATTCCAGTCCCGTGCTGTCCACCGAAGTTACCGTATAGATATATTCCATACCAATATCCGCAGTGGTATCTGTGTAGAACGGCTCTATTGTCTCGTCCAGCAGCTCTGCACTATTCGCAACCGTAGCCTGACGATATATACGGTATTTCAGCGCCCCCTCCATACTGTCCCAAGAAAGATTAGCTGTAATAGGCTCACTATTTAAATCCAGGCTACCCAGGTTCAGATTCGTTGGGGCTAATAATAACGGTGTGATCTCCAGCCCATTGAGATGAGCGGTTGTGCCACTAAAGACAAGATTCATCTGCCCGTCTTTGACAGCAATCTGGTTATACAGCTTCTCAGCAATATTTTCCTTACCTGAGGAGACTGTTCCGTAATCTTTGCCTTCAATGGCTACATTCGTCTTGGCAGATCCAATCCAATCTCCTGTATAGGTCTTAACAGAATAATAACCATTGGGTAAATCAACTTTGAATTCATACGATCCTCCAAAATAAATCACAAAATCTCTCCGCAGATCGTCCGTCGCATTTCCCCGATCCCGATCAATCATCCCTGCACTCGAGGTCAAACCATATCCACGTTCTGGGGTATATAGGACATTCACATTCACTTCCGTATAACCCGCAGCAACGGGTGAACCAACAGGTCCGAAATCATAACGATACTGAGCGGATTTCGTAGTCAGCTTCACTTCATCTGAAGGCTCAGACTCTCCTAGCCCGTTCACTGCAGTCACTCTTACCGAGTAGCTTTGACCTTCAACCAACCCGCTTAATGTCAATGAAGGGACAGTTGAAGTTCCCGCTAATGTATAAGCAGATTCGGTTTCTGCCGCTAGCTTACGATAAATTTTATAGATATCTGCACCTTCTACTTTATTCCATTTCAGTACTGTACCTGCATTACTGATACTCCCAGCTACAAGACCTTCAGGCTTCGCAGGCACCGTTTCTGGCTGTTTGATGTCCTGCACAAAGCTGGAGAGTGGAATATTTAATTCCCCTATTCCTTTGGCCAGCAAACGGGCCATTTGAATGGCTCCGTACTCTTGAAAGTGAGTATCGTCTGTCGAGCCATTTGGGAAAGCACCATATATCCCTGCATCGAGGTGAAGGAATACAGAGCGTGTAGCTGCAAAACCGATAGAATTGTAATAAGCTACACTGAGTGCGCTAAGATCGACCAAGTCAACATCCAACTCACTTGCTACTTCTTTCATAGCCTGCACATATTCTGGAAAGCTCACATTGAATTTTTCGCTCACAGCATTATAATCTCTGCGCCCCATGGGGGTCACCAGAATCGGAGTTGCTCCTCTTTGCCTAGCTCCATTGATATAGGTTTTTAAATAAACTTTGTAATCGGCTGGAGAAGCATATCGGTCAGGAACGCTAATCGTTGCATCATTATGACCAAACTGGATAAGGAAATAGTCACCCGGTTGGATCTTACGCAGTACTTCATCCAACCTTCCCTCGACCATAAATGACTTAGAACTGCGACCTCCGATAGCGTGATTCTTAAACGTTACTTCCTCACTAAAGAAGTCAGGAATCATTTGTCCCCAGCCTGCTTGTGGTATCCAATAAGGATCATAAGTCTGCACCGTTGAATCACCCGCAATATAAACCGTTGGCAATTCATTAGCAGGACGGTCTGGCTGCTTAGTAATCACCAGTGCATTGATATTAGGCTTAGTACCAGAGAACAACAAGTTCATTTGTCCGTCCACCAAAGCGATGTCAAAGCTCATTTCCAAATACTGGCCTGCTGTTTTGCTCGTCTGTTGAACTTTTTGAATGGATTCGACTTTGATGCCAATCTCTGTATCTCCGGCGCTGTCACCAGCGATAAGTGACACTGTATAGTCGCCATTCGGTAAATCCACATTAAAAGTTGCATCCTTAGGGACCACAAAATCTGATCGCAAAGGATCTGAGGTTCCTCGGTCTACCCCAGTTACTTTCGATATATCTGTAAATCCATATTTGACCTCAGAGGAATAAGATACTCCTGCATCTACCTTAAGATAACCTGCAGTCACAGCACCCGGGCCAAAATCAAAGGAATAAACATCCCCTTCTGGCAAAGTTCCGGGAGGCATATACACAGCGCTTTCCACCTTGTCAGATAGCTCTGATTGTCCTTGGTCATTGGCTGCCTTCACCCCATAATATTGCCGTTTTGAGGTATCCGCTGAGGTATCCGTAAATGTCGTCTTCTCTGACTGGCCAATCTCATGGAATGTTCCATCTGCTGAATCAGACCTTAAGATCGTATAGCGCTTTGCTCCAGCCACACTGTTCCAACTCAGTTGAACAGAACTTACACCTACACTGACAATTGAAACACCGGTTGGTGCTGCGGGAACCTCTACCCCCGGAATTTTGTCTACTGTCACAGATGCGCTCAAAGCAGACTCCTCACCCTTTCCATTTACAGCTGACACATTATAAATGTAGCCACTGCCTTCATTTACATCTGAATCCATGTAGCTGTTAGCAGCAGCTTGCCCTATGGCTTGAAGAGTTCCACTAGGAAGAACCGTTCGATAAATATTGTAATAGACTGCTTCTGTCACGCTACTCCACCCTAGAGATACCTCAGTGGGAGTGATATTATGAGTCACTAATCCCTCAGGGGCTTTCAATGGACCTGGTACAATCTGCTGAATAATTAGTCCATTTAAATATCCGCCAACTCCTGTACCCGTAATGCCGACGGTCAGTTGTCCATCTTGAACAGTCGTCCGATAGGTAGCTTGATTTACAGCTTGCTTACTGCTTATCGACCCAGCCGTGCTACCTTCCAAAGTAATCGTAGTTTTGGTTGTACTTGTACCCGCTAGTAAATCTCCTGAGTATACAGTCACATCGTAATCCCCATTAGGAAGATCCACCAAAAAAGAATAGGACAGTCCCAATACAAAATCGTTAGTCATATCGTCTCCACCCGAACGATTCCTCGAAGCAACCGCCTGATCTAAGCCATACCCTAGCTCATTCGTATATAACTTAGATTCATGCACGCCTGTATAACCACTCATAACAGGACTTGTTGCTGTTCCAAAATCATATTGCAAGGTTATTGGGCCTGAAGCTGCACTGACCTGTTGCCCCCCAAATGTTGTAGATGGAAGTATTGATGAACAAATGAAGATCCACGACAATAACACCATAAATATTTTATTTCCAAGTTTATTCCTCTTCATCTTCCGTGCTTCACCCGCTTTCTTATGATTGAAAGAACTTAGTACGCATCTAGCCCCGTTGTAGTAAACGCTTACAATAAGCTTCGTTGTCATTCGTTCTTCAAATATAAGTTCACTTCGTGCGCGTATCCCCTCCTCTTTGCTCAGGCAGCTGGATGGTAGATGATTCCAGTTTCACTCATATCCAACACGATACTACCACCTAAGTGTCACTCTGAACATTTAAAAAACAGATTTTATCATACACTAAACCGTTCAATTTCTTCGCCTATAGTTATAAAAACCTACGATTTGGGAAGAAGTTAGGACAGAAGAATCAGTGAGGGGACACCCGCCTTTTGAGATCACGACAACAGTTTTGCTATTCCTTCATCCTTAACCATTCACTTCTGAGCAATCCATAGGAATAAGTATCATGCCAGATTGGCTCTCCATTACTATCGTATTTAAAATAACCCGTCTGCAAAAAATGTCCTTCTCGACGAAGCTTCAATCGTTCAAGCAGTTTCCATGAGCGTGTATTTTCGGGATCACAGTTCGCAATCACACGTCTCATTTTCAGATTATCAAAGCCATAGTTTAACAATTGATTACAAGCCTCTGTAGCATACCCGCTTCCCTGAAAATCAGGGTTAAAAACATATCCAAATTCCCAAACGCCAAAAGCCTTTGGTTCGCTCGCTTGAAAATATAAGTTGCCGATCATTTTGGTCGTAGATTTAAGACAGACTGCCCAAAAAGCACGGTCCGATGACCGTCTGAGCGCCTCAGTGCGAGATTCATCTGCACTAAACAAGGAATAGGGCTCATATTTCACAACACTTTCTTGCGACAAATATTCATGAAGGTCTTTCCAATCCTCTGCTGAGAACCTTCTAATCCATAAACGTTCGGTTTCCATAATTTCCATCAGAACAACACTTCCCCAATATTAATAGTAAATATATACCATACACCCCATAATACCCCTATGCCTTTTTTATTTCATATGAGCAAAATCATTTCACAAACAGCAAATAGGCCTCCTTGGATTCCCAAGAAGGCTGATGAATGTTTCTCTATATCTTAACTCCGCTTAAACTGCCACCTGACGCAAATAATCGTTCGATATGCTTCTGAACGGTTGGGTCTGGGATCAGTGGTGGGGCTTGATGGGGTTTTACCCGAGCATCAATAATCACGTTATCACAGGACCAATGTTTATACTCAGTAGAACTGTTCACTCCATAGATATCATGAGATGGATTACTGCGGGTAAACGTCGCCCATAGGAAATTGTCGATCTTTTCACTCAAAAACTCGCTATCATCACACAAAATAATCATTGGACAAGAAGGAAGTGCCCCTTGCTCCTGAATAGCTTCACTAAGCTTATTCATTTCCAATGCTGCTTCAGCGTAGCTTGTGAATTTAGCACCTTGAAGGGCAACAAGACCAGGCATCACCATTCGTGCATGTCCAAATCCCTGTAATTCTTTAAGCATGCCCGGTACCTCTGTACATAGCTCTCTTTTCTTATCCCCTACTGCTGCGAAGATCACTTTACTTCCGCTGTTTAATCCTGTGCCGGAATAATCAAGCGTATCAATCGTGGTGTTGGTATAGAAATGAATATCTCTACGAAGATTAATCCGCTCCAAGATATACGTCAAGAAACCCTCGATATTATGTGTGCTGATAGGCTGATTTTCTTCTGCTGTAATAAACAAAAACTTAGCTAAACTAAGCTGACCCGTCCCTAAAATCCGGTTAGCAATGGTCAGAATTTCCGCCGGCTGCTTTACTTGCTGATAAGGCGTATAACGTTCACTGCCAATGGCGAACAGCAGGGGATGAACACCCGCAGCATCGACTGCATGAACTTCTTTGACGCCCGGAATTTCTTGGCGGATAGCCCCACCTGTCAGCTCGTGAATTAACTCACCAAACGCGGTATCCTCCTGTGGCGGCCGGCCGACAACCGTAAATGGAAAGATTGCATTTTTCCTGGCGTACACTTTATGTACTCTCATTACTGGGAAAGGGTGAACCAAGCTATAATAGCCTAAATGGTCGCCAAATGGCCCCTCCGGCTTCGTCTCACCAGGGTGAGTTTCACCTGTTATCACAAAGTCCGCATCATTGCTGATACAGTAACCATCCACATAGCTATAGCTGAAATGGCGTCCTGATAATAAACCTGCAACGATCATCTCACTCATTCCCTCAGGCAAAGGCATAACCGCCGATAAGGAGTGAGCGGGTGGCCCACCGATAAAACAACTCACTTTAAGCGGTTGTCCTTGGCGGTTCGCTTTTTCCTGATGTACGCCAATGCCGCGATGAATTTGATAATGAATGCCCACTTCTTTATTTAATTCATACTCATTTCCAGTCAGCTGCACACGGTACATTCCCAGATTGGAATTCATAATGCCCGGCTTATCCGGATCTTCTGAATACACCTGCGGCAAGGTTACAAAAGCACCACCATCTCCCGGCCAATGTGTGATTAGCGGAAGATCAGAGATACTAATTTCCTGGAAACCGCTTGGCAGACCTCCTGGCTTTTTAATAGGCAATGCTTTTCTCGCGGATAATCCGGTTCCAACATATTTAAATGGATTTTTGAGTGCTTTTACGGGATCGTTGCGAAGGGCAATTACGTTATGTGTGGAGTCCCAAGTCCGCCGAAAGATAAACTTACTGCGCTCTAGCGTTCCAAAAAGGTTAGATACGGCCCGAAACTTCGAGCCTTTTACATTCTCAAATAATAATGCGGGTCCACCAGCCTCATAAACCTTTAGGTGAATCGCCGCCATCTCTAGATAAGGGTCCACTTCTTCACGAATCCGAACTAAATGTCCGTGTTTCTCTAAATCATTAACACACTCTTCTAAATTGCTATATTTCATTTCATTACTCCGATCTCTAGAAGGTTATTACAAGATTACTTGGATGCTTTAATTATACCCTGTAAGATATTAAAATAAAGCGCACGCGTACCCTATGTACTAGAACCTAACGTCTTTATCTTGTATTCTCTGGTTTCGGTTCACTCCGCAATATATTTTTAGCAGGAATACCTACTGCCGAAGCATTATCCGGCACATCCTTTACCACTACAGACATGGCCCCGATATTAACATCGTTACCAATGACAACCGGTCCAAGAATCTTGGAGCCTACTCCAATAAAAGCTCTGTCTCCAATCACAGGCTCTCCTAAGTTATTTCTCCCGCCAATCGTCACTTGATGAAAAATAGTAGCATGGCTTCCAAGCACCGCTTTAGGACTAATGATAATCCCATTTAAACCATGCGGTAAATGAAGCGCGTCACCAATTTGAGCTTGAGCGTGAAGCTCTCCATTTGCAAGAATACGGACAAAAAGCACATCCATTATTCGATATAAAAGCCACAAAGGTTTTCGCACGATGCCATTCTTCACTCGATAATACACCCAATTTCCATAACGATAAGTAAACAAGGCCATAATCGTTTGAGGATTTTTCAGATTTGCTTTCCAGTCCGTTTTGAATGATTTCATCATTTTATCGTTCTCCTTTTTAGGGGCTAGGGTATGCACTGTATTCTGGAGTAATGAAGGGCAGCTGTGGATAAAACATCTGGGAGGATCGCGGGCTGGAGGGTCAGTCGGTGATTGTACTTTCACCAGTGTAAGATAGATTTTGAGATTCATCAAGCAAGTGGACAGTTCTCTCTATATAATCATCAACCGATTTAGAGGCTTGTTAAACAACAACACGCGCCGAACAAAAAGATCGGCGCGTGTTGGAAAGCATATTTTCTATTAAATCAGATCCAGAACAATCACATTTACGGAATTGGCAGCTAGCTTCACAACTGCCGTGTCTTTATCAATTACGATTTCTGTTTCGACTGGTGTAACCTTCTCATCATTTTTTCTGTTCACATTAGGTGTGTGAACCAGCGAGGCGTCTCCGGTTAAGGTAATCCGTTTACCAGTAGCAGCTACTTTTAAGCCTTTTAGATCAAGCTTCGTTGCTTTTTCTACACCATCCGCATTTACAAGCTTCACATAAAGATGCTTATCATCTTTAGTTACGGAATTATATACCTCTCTGTTATAAGCCTCAAGCTTATAATCCAGTACTTTGCTTGTTACCTTGCCATCTGTATAAGAGCAAATCAAATGTTTGCCATCTGCTCCACCATAATTAACGGTGATAGTATATTCCGTATGATCCGCAAGCTCTTCATAGCAACTGGCTCTCAGGTTACCAGCAGCGGTACTAGAGGAATAATCGCCCAGAGTATAAGCCTCAATCCCTTGCTTGTACACCTTGACTCCTGTGGCATCACCATTATAGCCAATCGCATATTCGATGACATCTTTATTTTCCGGTGAGATTTCTGTCAGACCTGCGCCTACATAGAAGCCATCTTCGCCAGAAGCTTTTTCAGCTACAACCTCTACTTTATAATTAGTCCACGCGTCATTAAGGATATACAATCCATTCAGTCCGCCATTCTGCGCTTTCAATACCAGACCTTTGGAAGGATCAATCGTATATCCGGCAGAGCCAGGAATCACTTTCCAAGCTTCATTCAGCGGCTGCGTGAAATCTTGATCCAACCAAACACTGCCATCTACATTCGAGGTCACTTTCACCCGTTTCACGATCACAGCTGATTTCCCGGCAGCCACTTCAATTCCTCCATGAGGAATGAGGTCTACCTTCTCCCCGTTGCGATAAGTCGAAAATGAGGTGCCAACCACTTTGGTTCCCAGGTATTTAGCATACAGCTGCTGAACATAATAGTTCGGTGTGTACCATACGGTCTCATCATCGAACCAGATGCAATCCGGTGTCCATCTATAGGTGCCATCTGTCAGAACCTTGTTGAACAATGGTGCCGTTGCCGCCAATCTAATCACATCAGAGTTATTCTCGAAGCTGGACATAATCGCTGCCTCAGCAACAGCTCCTGCCAATGTGTTTTTATCTGTGGAAGCATATTCACCCACAAAAACCTTTGAAGTTTCAGCCTCATCCAAGCTGCCGTCTTCCTTATAGGCTCTGTAATAGTAGTTGTAACGATCAGCATTCTCTAACAAATACTCATTGGAACGGTAGTAATGCTCATCCGCAATGGTATCCATGTAGTTCTTTTGTTTTTCGTACCAGGTAACAGTCTCTTCGATGCTCGATGTACCATCCGTAAAGCTGATTTTTTCCGAGCCCTGTAAATTTCCGCTTAGGAATTTCCAACCTTGCTGGTAAGCATCATCATCTGCCTGTGCACCCACGGTAGAGAGAATAGTCAATTCATGATCAGGATAGTTCTTCACCATATACTCATCAATCACTGTTTTAAAATATTCGAAGTTGGCAAAAAACTCTGTACCCCAGTTTTCATTCCCCACACCCAAATAACGCAGGTCAAACGCTGCTTCATGGCCCATCTTTTTACGCAATGCAGCCCACTCATTATTGTCAAAATCCATGCTAATCGCAAAATCAATCAGATCCGTAAAGTTCTTCACATAATAATCTCTTAACGCACCGCCAGCTGGATTCGCATAATCCGAACGAGCTTGACAGAGTACGCCGCAGGCCATAACCGGAAGTGGTGTTGCGTTCAAATCCTCGGCTAATTGGAAATACTCCATATATCCAAGACCCATGGTCATCATGTAGCCCCATACGTTATAGTTCTCTTTGCGCAATTCGATATCGTTGACGGACTCTTTCCAATCGTACACGTTCTCCCAAATGTGAGAACCTTCAGAAATACAACCCCCAGGGAAACGCAGGAATGTAGGATGAAGATCAACGAGTGCATTCACTAAGTCTTTTCTTAATCTATAGTTTGGATTTCCTTTATAGTTAGCATGAGCTGTAGCAGAACGTTCCTCTTCACCAGCGCCCCAAACGTCATCAGGAATTAAGGATACCATATCAATGGAGATCTCACCGTTAAAGGTTAACGCCAGCTGACCAAGCACAGTTTCAGACCCTGTTAATACTAGCTTAGAATCGACACCATACTTCTTCCAGTTGCCGTCACCGTTTACTTCAACAACTGCAGTATCGCTGATGGCTTTACCGTCTTTGTCGAGCAATTGCAAGGTAATTGTGCCTGCTGCTTCTGCCTTCGCCCAGATTGTGAAGTTGTACTTGGCATCTTCCTTAATAAACATCGAGCAGTGCTGATTGGAATCCGCAAAACCTCTATTATTAATAGTCGCGCCATCCGCTACCGTCACATAATGAGCATTCATATCTTTATCTTCGATGCCGAAGAAATCGTTTAATCCGCCTGTATTATGGACAGTCATTTTCTCTGTATCCCCAGACCATGCGTGAAGAGGTGTATAATTTCTTCCGGTGGAAGCACCATGTACACCACATACATGCGAATAGCTGTCAAAAGCAAAAGATTCGAAGGAGCGATTCTGCACTAGCTCTGCATAGATCCCACCGTCTGCTGCGTTGTTAATGTCCTCATAGAATAAACCATATAGAATTTGGCTAACATCCAAAATCTCCTGATTACCATCAATAGTTAAGGTGTATGGTGGCAAATCTTCCGGAAGCACAGACACCGTGAAGCTCTTTTCTACTGTACTAGCCCCTTTTTTCAAAAGCGCTGTAAGCGTTACGCCTTGAGCAGATTGAACTCCTTTATTCACAACACCTTCATTAGAAATGACTTTGGAATCGCTGGATACCCAAGATACGTCAACTTTTCCGCCCATCAGCGAAGCTGGCAACTCAATATCTTTGGTAATGATCGAGCTTGGGAAGGTTAAGTATTTATCTTTTGCAAGCTTTACGATATCTTCATCCGTCAAAGATTCGCACATGATTTCAATCACTTCATCTTGAGTTAAGCCTGCTTTATATACACGGAAGTCCGAAATATAGCCGCTAAAATCAACATCTGCCGCGTATTGGGATTTCCCGATTGTATTATTGCTATAATTCTGTTGATCTTCAAAAGTAGCAAACCATGTACGCAGCTTAGCATATGTGCCACTCGAGGTTTGGCTGATCATTCCATCCGCAACTACTTCACCATTTACATACATCACAGGACCTGCACTGCTTAGTGTTCCACCTTCTGTACCTGTAACTGCAAAGGAAACATGTACCCATTCATCAGTCGCAAAGGATTTCCCTGGATCTGCGATTAAGTCTTCCCCTGCAAAACAAGTCCCCCGCAAATTGCGAGTTACGAAAATATAAGGTCCTGTTTCACCTTTACCAAAATCAAAGATTCTTTCCCATAAGCTTGAAGCTTTGCTTACATACATCCAGGTCGAAATCGTAATTCCTGTATGGTCACTGACCTCTTTAAGCAGATCGTTAGGTAATGAAATATAGGATGTGCCATGTTCTCCCCCAGCAAGCGAAACAGCTTGTCTACCTGCTACGGATTTAATAGCCGGCAGCTTCGTACCTGAAGCGGTTCCATCATTGCCGTTCCCCGAGAAATCTTGACCTACATCCTCTGGATTATCAAACTTATAATGCGCAATTAGACTACCATTAATAAATTTGTTACCGTTGTCATTTTTCATAAAATATCACCTGTTATCTTTATAGTAGAAATCTTAAAAACCAAACAATACTAGTTCATTGCCGTTTATACGAAACATAATAACATATTTTATAGTCAATTAATATATTAACCAATTAATATTTATGTGAAATAAAAGAAAACAATTTTTATAATCAAATATTACCAAATCAATCATTTATTCCATGGTAAAATATCTGTTAGTTAATAAAGGAGTGGTGAAAGTTGAGCGAAGCTGTGAATGAAAAGGCCAATTCTAGTGATTTATTTACGATTGATTGTAAAGATATTTTTCTGCGGGAATATAGTGTGGAGGATTTAGAGGAGTTTCATGCGCTTACTCTACAGCCTGAAATTATTGAATTCTTGCCAGATTGGAATGTTCCTAAAGAACAACGGTTGGACTGGTTAATAAACTATGAAATAAAAGAGAACCAGCAGTTTCTTCAAGTGATCTCAGCGGGCGGAGATATCGGAGAGCTTCGTCTTCGTTTAGGCATTATTTTAAAAGTGTCCGGTGAGTTTATTGGTTGGTGTTGTACAGGAATTAAGGAGGAATTGCCCGTTCCTAACAGAGAGATTATGTATGCCATATCCAAGGATCATCGCGGTAAAGGCTACACTACTCAAGCTGCCAAGGGATTAATTAAGTATTTGTTTGATAATAGCTCTACCGATGTATTAAACACCATTGCTCTGAAACACAATATCCCGTCTAATAGAGTCATTCAAAAATGTGGTTTCGAGCTTCTTGACGAGATTACAATTGAACATGAAGACTATAATTATTACCGGCTTTCCCAGCAACAGTGGGATGAACAGGTATGATGTAAATAGCGCCTTACACTAAAAAACCTCTGTATGGGAAATGGAGATTCGGTCCATTTACCAAAACAGAGGTTTTATTGTGAATTCATGATTGATGCTTCATGCGAAGCATTTGATCCAAAAGCTCTTTCACATCTTTTTCTGGAAAAGCTGCAAGCAGGGTCTCTTGAAAGGTATCTTGTGCACGAAGGAGCTTGTCTTCGCCAATGGCAGTCAAGGCAGTATAGATACTTCTGCGATCAGCATCACACGCTTTTCTTTCTAAAGCGCCACAGCCTTTGGCCTCAAACCGACTAACCAGTCGGGAAACTGCACTCTGGCTTAAACCCACCATAGCTTCGAGTTTCTGCAATTTCAGTTTCTTCTCCGGCGCTTCCGATAAAAATAACAGCAAATAAAATTCTTTTAAGGATAAGCCATGTTTGGCTTGTAGATTAGCTTCCAATTCATTCGTCACATTCATTTGTATATGCGTTAACGTCAACCAACTCGTTATAAGGTCATTGTTAAGAATGTCGTCCATTTTATTATTCATCTCCCGGGTGTATGGCTTTTCATGATTTTTTCCTTCTATATAATAGTACTACAATCCACAACCATACATAAAGTATAGCTTCGATACTTATACTTTATTTTATTTTAAAAAAGAGGAGAGACCGTTTCTCCAAGAAGCCGGCCCCTCCACACTTTACAATTATTTTGTTTGGACTTCAGACTTCATACCATTTATATTAGTCTTTACCCATTAATTCTTGGAAACCCGAAAGTATACTGTCTAGGAATGCCGGCATCTTTCTGAAGTTCAACCCCAGCTTCCAGCGTCCAGTATGGATTTCTCAACATGCCCCGGCCCACGGCAACAAGATCAGCTTCCTCATTCCCAATCACGGCATTAGCAAGTACAGGCTCATCCAATCTGCCAACCGCAATAACCGGAACATTCAAGCCATACTTGATTTCTCTAGCCAAAGGAACCTGATAAGCTGCATGCGTCCCTGGTTTCCCGGCAGCTGCGATAGGACCTTCACCACCTGCACTGATATGGAAAATATCTGCGCCTGCTTCTTTGTAAGCTTTACTAAATTCCAAGCTTTCTTTGATACCGTACCCGCCCTCAACATATTCTTGGGCGGAGATACGCATAATCAATGGCATTCCTTCCGGCATTTCACTTTTTGCTGCGCGAATGACTTCTGTACCAAATAGTGTTAAATCCTTGCCGTATTCATCTGTTCTTTGATTGGTTAGAGGGGAATGGAACTGATGAATAAGGTAACCATGCGCTCCATGAAGCTCGATAACATCAAATCCCGCTTGTATCGCCCGCTTCACGCCCAACCGGAATTTCTCAACCATAGCTTTCACTTCTTCAGTTGTTAATGCACGTGGTGTTTTGGAGTCAGCGTCAAAAGGAACGTTAGATGAGGATACAGGAACTGCTGCATCTTCTGCTTTACGTCCGGCGTGTGCAATTTGAATACCTACTTTAGCGCCATAAGAATGACAAGCTTCAACGATTCTGGCCAGTGCAGGAATTTGCTCATCAGACCAAATGCCAAGATCAAAATCAGTAATCCGTCCATCAGGCTCCACGTCCGTCATTTCAATAATAATTAATCCGGTTCCGCCAACGGCGCGACTTACGTAATGATTATAATGCCAATCCGTAGCAATTCCGTCTTTGTTAGACACTGAATATTGACACATCGGAGGCATAACCACGCGGTTCTTCAGCTTCAAATCCTTCAATTCATACGGGGTGAACAAGTCCTTCATGATATCTCTCCTCTTTATAAAAAACTAAGTATAGTATGATCAATGCTACCAGTGAACATGAGTTTCTAAGTTCATCTTATATATTTTTATAAATGCATGCTCATGCATGTATATTATTATAGAAGAGCGATGGTGTCAACCGTGAATAATCTTCTGCTTAATGGAAACTCCATGTATTGTTGAAACTTCTACCTTGAGGTAATATATGGATATCTATTTTTCTTTGAAAGGATGACCTCACTCGTGGACAAAAAGCTCTTACAATCGCATAGTATTTTCCCTACCTTGAATATTGAGCAAACTGCTGCCTTCTACAGCCAGTACTTAGGTTTTAAAGCTGTGCCCTATTTAGATACACAAGAACCACATCTTTGTTTGTATCGCGACGATACAGAGATTATCCTTATGCAATCCCATGGACAAAAGGTCATTCCCAATCGAGAGTTGTACGGTTATGGATACGATGCCTATTTTATTACGAAGCAGCAAGAAGAGTTGGAGAAGGAGTTCGAAGCCGCCGGTGTTCATATTGTTCGTTCTTTATCAAACACCGATTATAATAACAAAGAATTTGTGATCGAAGATGTAGATGGTCGCTGGATTGCTTTTGGAATCAAAAAATAAAAAAACGGCTCTCAGCCGTTTTTTCTTGTATTTAAAAGAGTCCCCATAACTTCTTACAACTATTTTTACGGGAAGGATCCAAGACATCCGTAACCCCAATCTTATTTAACTTGTGTAGTAACTCTTCCTCGCTATGCTTGATTTTATAATCTAACTCCTCCCCATAGAGCGGAATTAACGTATAAAAGTGCACCACTTTCTCACGGGTCATTTCTAAATTAAAGAAACCGGCTTTATCTTTTACATCTGGAACCCAAACGAACATCCCTTGAAATCCTGTATCCTCACTATAAGGCTGGGCGGGATTACCGTTCACAAGCGTATGCCCCATATAAAGCCATGTATTATATTCATGCGGAAACCTAGCCATTGTTTTCAGGGCCCGAATCGGCCAATAATTCCGTTCATCCTTAAACGCCTCATCCGACAGCTTCCAGGTAGGAGGGAGACAAATCATTATTTCAGCATATTGATATTCTTCTGCACCTTCTGGCACCGTCATCGGTAATTCGCTCATTCCAGAAGTAATTAAAGTATAGAAGTTCCGCTCAGGCGTCGGATCAAGAATTAGAATATCTATCGACAGAACACCTGAAATAATTTCTTTAAAAACATTATCAATAACACCTATGTATTTTTCAATATGATTACATATTTTCTCATTAGACTGAGCAGAATGCATTCATAATTCCCTCCCTTATATATGTTTATCGGTATAAACAAAGGAGAGTTTATTGCTAATTTACAGAATTTCTTCTCCACTACCATGGATCTCACAAAAATCTTTATGAACACTACTAATTAATGCCGAATAACCTTGCCCCTGATCTAAAAGATGTTCCAAAAGGAACTTACTTATAAGCTCATTTAAGCAAGTATGAATTTCACAGGTTCTTTGTTTTAAAGTCTCTCCTTCCTCAAAAAGGGGCAGATCGCTAAATGACATATGTGTAGCATTTCGTATTTTTAGAAAAGATTTATATCCGTTCCAATTCTGAAAAAGCGCCTCTTGTCCTTTGATGAAATCATTTGCCAGTTTCTCCTGTAATATATTACTTAAGGATTCTAAGGTCGAGGCCTTTTGCCTTAATACAAGAAGCGGCACAGTATTGTTCTTCTCTTCATTCTCAATATATAAGTGCATGCTTGCATCTAATAAAATAGCAGCTTTAATTCTATCGTCTTCCATAGTTAAATCTAATGCAGTAGCACCACCGATGGAATGGCCGATAATACCAATCTTATTCATATCAAATAAGCCCTTCACATCTTTATCCATAGAATTAAGCGTGGACAGGTGATCCAGAACGTATTGAATATCTTTTTTTCGAATGGAGATTAAGTTATGTAAATCGGTATAATCCGTAGCTTTTATTTGCCTCATGGCTTCGGATTGATTAATAAATCCACCACTAGGGCAAACAGTAAACATAGCTTCGTACGCAGCACTGACCGTTACCACTATGAAACCTTGCTTGGCCAACGCTTCTATATTATAAATATACATATCTCTATCTAAACCTAATGCAGGTGAATAGATGATGACTGGATAGGAGCGTTTGGATTTGCTTTGAAAGGTTCGATCGCTGATTGAGGTAGATAATGTATTTATGATTTCCATATTCATGCCAATATCTTGTAGAAGCTCTCTCGCCTGTTGTTCACAGGGCCCGAAAAGCTCCATATACTTCATTGCAGATGCGTTTTTATTTAATACACCCTCTGTATCCGGATAATAAATACTTATAACTATTTTCCTTCCCTCTGACTCTTCTTGGAACGTTTCCGTGCGTGTGTAATCCTTCAATAATTCAACTTTTCGAAAAACTTCCATTGCTCCACCCCATTCTTCCTAATATTCTATATTTTAATTGATTTTCCCATTTACTGAAATGCAATCTCCTTAATGTCCATAATAATGTCGATTACAATGAATGGAATGAAGCTGTATGAACGGTTATAATACCTAAGTGCATAAGAAATCTCTAAAAACTTCAGGGATGTGGAAAATTTAATGGTGAATAATTCAGCATATACACTTTATTTACGTGAGGATTGGAAAAAACTAAGCGATTTCACCGCTATCCAATTATCAGAAGAAGAACTTATGGAAGTCCAAAGTATTAATGAAAAAATCTCCAGCGAGGATGTTAACGAGGTCTATCTTCCTCTGTCCAATCTGCTAAATCTGCAACTTCTATCTGCTCATAAATTTAATGAATCTATAAATCACTTTCTGAACAATGATGTAAAAAAAGGTCCATTTATCATAGGCATCGCGGGAAGTGTCGCTGTTGGCAAAAGCACTACGGCCAGACTCCTACAAAAACTTCTCTCACAATTACCTTCCCATCCAAAGGTGGATTTAGTTACGACTGATGGGTTTCTACATCCCAACGCAGAGCTGGAAAAGCGCGGTATAATGACGAAAAAGGGCTTTCCTGAAAGCTACGACACGCGTAGTTTAATTTCTTTTTTAACGGATGTGAAGTCTGGGGTGCCGCGGGTCCAAAGCCCTGTATACTCTCACTTAACTTATGATATTGTGCCAGATGAATATATTACGATTGAGAATCCGGATATTCTAATTGTTGAGGGCTTAAATGTTCTTCAGACTGCGATTACAAATAATCATAATATGCCTAACTATTTTGTATCTGATTTCTTTGATTTTTCTATTTATGTGGATGCTGATGTGAACGATATCGAGACATGGTACATTGATCGGTTTATTAAGCTCAGAGATACTGCCTTCCAAGATGAACAATCTTATTTCAAAAAATATGCACAGCTGTCTCTAGAGGAATCTATTGAAATCTCAAAGCGGATCTGGAAAGAAATAAACTACGTTAATTTGCAGCAAAATATTCTGCCCACCCGAAATCGTGCGGATCTTATAATGCATAAGGACAACAATCATCACGTAGATCGAATTAAGCTGCGAAAATAAAGATTGAAGTCCTTAGCCGACCAAGTTGCTGAGATTCAGCACTTGGTTTTTTTGGTGCTCACATCAAATTGGGTGAATATTCTGGGTTTAATGTCTCTGTCCTCTGATCAAGGCGAACGTATACTGTGGTACATTCGTACACAAACGTGAAGAGAGGATAAATCAAATGATCGATATCGCCTTGGCTTTTCAAGATAAGGATGGGAAATATGCTGAACATGCCGGAGTCGTTCTAGCGTCAATTTTTCATCATACGAGTTCCCCAATTCATATTCATATTTTACATGATGTTTCTTTAAGTGAAACTAATAAGCGCAGGCTTAGCGCATTAACTACAAAACATAATCATACCCTTAGCTTTTATTCAATCACTATGCCCGATGATCTAACTCAGGTGTTAGCCAATGTTAACTCCATTAATGTATGGACGCAGGCATGTATGTATCGATTGCTTCTTCCTGCACTAATACCCGTGGACAAAATCATCTATCTGGACTGCGATGTATTAGTGAATATGGACATAACTGAATTATGGCAGGTTGAACTGGATGACAAGTATTTGGCCGCAATTTGGGACCAAGGGATTAGAGAGGTTGCTCATATTGTGAGCGCTAAGGGATTAAATCCTGAGCTTTATTTTAATTCCGGAGTGATTTTATTTTCTTTGCATAATATCCGCCAGAATACCAACTGGTACGAAGAAATGCTAACCTTCCTACGTACCTTTCCTGATGTCACCATGCCAGATCAGGATGTTCTGAATGCGGTTTTTGGTGGGAATTACCTCCCCCTTGATATCCGTTTTAATTCGTTCAACACAAACATTCCGGACCATGATTTCACTAACAAAATCATCCATTTTGCCGGAGATGATAAATGCTGGAATAAAGATTCCGCGGGTTCATCCCTATATCAGCAATTCCTAAAGCTAACCCCTTGGAGAATCACTAGAGCCAAAATCAGACGAAGAAAACGGAAAAGCAGCCCTTTAAAACCACACCTCACCCGAAAAAGAAACAAGCAGAAAATAAAAATTGTTCAGTTGAACTTAACCCCTATTTTTTTATCCGATTTAAAACAAATTAGACCGATTAGACCGATTAGAAAAAGCCCCATTTGATATGGGGCGGCATTCTTTAGTTCACTTTCGTAAAAAACCATTTCTGAGCATCACTCCCGTTATCTGTCCACTGCTGGACAGCTGCGCCATCGGCTGTTGATGCTCCGGATACATCCATGGCTAATCCGCTCACTTTTGAAATAAGCTTATAATAGCCCCCTCCGACATCAATAATGCTCCATCGCTGAGCGTTGGTACCATTGTCATCCCACTGCTGCAGCTGTACACCGCTCGCGGTCGATGAGTTCGGCACATCCAACACTTTTCCACTATGCACTGCCGTAAGCTTGTAATAACCGTCGCCTGTACTCTCCACTTTAAATTTCTGATTATTGGCAGTGTAATTGGTCCATTGCTGCATTTTCGCCCCGCTTGCTGTGGATACATCCACTACGTCCAGAACCTTACCACTAGCCTTGTCAGCTAAAGTGTAAATCCCACCACTAACAATGCTTGAGGTAGGCGCAGCCTGATACACACGTACGTAATCAACCAGCATTTGAGCTGGGAAAGCAGTTGAAGCATTTGGACTTCCCGGCCAATTTCCACCCACGGCAAGGTTTAGCAGGATGAAGAAAGGTTTCTGGAACTCCTCCGTATTTCCGGTTCCGTTCTCAATATAAAAAGCATTAAATGGGTTGCCGTCTACAAACCATCTTATATAATTCGCATCCCATTCCACGCTGTACACATGGTACTGTGAGAAATCGAGGTTACCAGACACCTGACCGTACTCGGCATGCCCATTGGCATCCCAATGTACCGTCCCATTAACAAAAGCATTATTGTTTACACGCTCCATAATGTCCGTTTCCCCAGATTTCGGCCAACCCACTGAATCAATATTCGCCCCAAGCATCCAAAATGCTGGCCAGAGTCCCTGTCCTGAAGGCAATTTGATTCTAGCTTCGATTTTTCCGTAGGTGAAGCTTTTGAGTCCCTGTGTTTTGATCCGTGCAGAGGTATAATTCATCCCCCCGTACGACTCCTTTTGTGCAGTAATCACTAAATTCCCACCTGTTACCTGCAGGTTCTGCGGGCGACTGGTATAATACTGAAGCTCATTGTTTCCCCAACCTCCGCTACCCGTACCTATTTCCGCCGACCAATTATTAGTGTTCAGAGAATTCCCATCAAATTCATCGCTCCATGCCAGATTCCAGCTTGATGCCGCGCTTGAACTCCCTGTAGGTACCCAAGCAATTAAGAGGGTGAACAGCAGAAATAGACTTAACATTTTTCCTTTTCGTAACATCGTCTTTTCCTCCTACTGATTTCATTGCGCGGCGCGCTCGCACATTTGAAACCGGTTTCGAATATTGGATAAAACAAAACGTTATCCCATAAACAGCTATAACAGCCGGAGTCAGGTTAACGCCTCGCTTCATTTGATGTGTACGTCTTTTCTAAACGCAATATGCCAACATTTCGATTAAAGGGACCATTTTCCATAGTTCTGCATGCTTAATGTCCAGGTTTTCTCTGCGTATTTCACCGTCGCCATACTCTCAGAGAGCGTCCATGCTATACCAACATACTGATCCATATGATCGTCAAGGAATGATTTCCAATGTTGTCCTCCGTCTATCGTTATAAATAACAATGTATGTTCTTTTTCAACGAGCCGAGTAATTAAGATTCCTTGATCCTTCGTAAGAAAGAGGGGAGGATAAGCATAGATTTGCGAGTTTACTAACTCACCCGGCACTGTGACTGTCTGTTCACTCCAGGTAACTCCACCATCCATTGTTTTATATAAACCAACCTTTCCCTCCCATGGAGCATTCGTTGTAATCCAGCCTTCTTTTTCATTAACAAAAGTAAGTCCCGATTTCACCCCGCTAGGAAGAGTACTTCCTGCTTGTAAGCTATCCCCAATCTCCTTCCAAGTCTCTCCCCCATCACTAGTTGCATAAAGCTCCATATCTTCGCGTGACATCCCTTGAAAATGATAGACTGCTTTCCAACCTATATTTTTGTTGAGGAACACAGTATCTTCTCTGCGGTTATCTGGAGAATCAGTATCAGCATTCAAATTTGTATTTGGATTAGGATTAGGAGAAGGAGAAGTTTCCTGATTAGAAGTTGGATGAGGGATTGGAGTGGTATTGGAACAACCAGATGCTATCACTGCAGCAATTAGTAGTATTGAAACTAGATATTTCATCTTGTTACCACGCCTTCGTTTATTTTTCTAAAAAAGTATAGTGGTGCTGTGCATATAGCTTCGTCCGCAAACGTATTCAGTAAATGAAATTTTATCCTAAAATATCTGAAAAGTATTTACAGTTTCTTTATATAATCCAGCTACACCAAGTCCTATCGGACCAAGGAGACGTTATTGGTTCATTTTCAAGAGAATTCTTCTGTTAACGGACTGAGATGCAACTATTTAGCTAATCCTCCTACTTTTATAGGCAATAAACAGACAATAAGGGCTATACGGTCCGCGAGTTCGGTAAATAGAGCTAAAAAGCAAAGATAAGCGCTATACAGTCCGAAGATGAAGTGAACGAAACCTTCAAGCAGCAGGTTCTCAGCCTATAGTAGATATGAATGAATTCATTGAGCAAGGATCTACTCTTTGAATGTCAAAAGAAAAAGAAACGGCATTTCTGCCGTTTCTTTGGGTTATGGATGGTCAGGGCTCAGAGCCTGTTTTACTCCAATCCATGTTCTCTGCGGATGTTATACATACCCTGAACAAGCAGCTCAGATGGATCCCGGTTCAATTGCAAATGGGTCAGCAACAGATGAAGCGGGAATGCACATACGTTATTCCCATCGGTGATCGCTGGAAATCCAGCCTCGAAGACTGGTCCCAATTTCTCGTTCCAAGCTAGCCCGACATGCACTTTTTCTGGAGCAAATTCTTGGGTAATTTCCTCAATACAAAGCGGAACTAACACATTGTCAATGATCCCTTTTGCTTCTTCTTCACTTGCTGGTGGTTTTGGAAGTGTTTTGCCTCCCTCAATCTTCATCAGCTCAACGAAGAATGAGGCCATCCATGCTGCCGGATCCTTACCCGACTGGAATCTTGCAATTAACTCGCGCAGAAAAAATCCGCAGGAATACACCTGATCTAATTCAGTTTTCACGTGAAAAACAAACACAGGGCCGTAGGCTTCCATGTTCAATACTTGTCCTTCAACATCTTTAAAGTGTACTCTCAATGCTACAAGGCCGTTATGGTGAACAGCCTTTAGCAGCTGTGCCATATCCTCTTCAGACATTTCTGTATTATCATTTACTTCCTCATTCTCATTTGTTATTTCATTTTCATTAGTCGTCTCATTGTTCATTTTATAATTCCCTCCCATACCTATCATACCATCTAGCGAATTGAACGAACACTTTATAATAGAACAATTTCTACCAGATTGCAGAGAAAACAAAAAAACGGCAGCTTTGCCGTTTCTCTGTTCGTCTCGCTGGAGCTCAATAGCTAGATCATATCCCTTACTTTCTTCACTATTTTACCAGTTAATTGATTAATATCCCCCTCATTTAACTTATAAGCTGAGGTATCTTTACGTGCAGGTTTGTGATCTGCCGATATCAGATCTGCGATATGCTGCTCGATGAATACAACAGGATCTGCTCCAGTTCTTTTTCTGAGCTCCCCTGGCACCTTCGGATTTGGACCGTCAGCTCCGCCACTGATTGAAAGGTAACCATACTTTTGCGGATTTTTCTTCAAATCCTTTAAATAGGCACGGAGCGGTGTGGCCACTTTCCCCATCCAAACCGGTCCAAAAAATAGGATAATATCATATTTTCCTATTTGCTCAGGCTTCGGTTGAACCAACGGTATCCTGTCAAAAATCATATCGAAGGTAATCCTACCGTGTGTTCGGGGTTTGGCTTCCGAGATTCGGATATGTTCAGCCGACAACGCATTCGCCACACTCCTTGCTAATGCTTCATTATTACCTGTGAATGAATACGAAATGACTGCAATGTTCATATAAATTCTCCTTAAAATGAATTATTTCGTCTCCGCCTGCTGTAGGGCATTTTCGAGTGCCTTAAGATGTATTTTAGAGGTAAGCGTTGCCCCGCTGATAACGTCCACCTGAAGAGACTGCGATTCAATCACATGACTAAACAAATCACCAATGCCTAGACCATCCTTCAGTTCAGCAGGGTTCCCTGTTTTGTCCAAGGCACCTTTGAGTATTTTTATATCTGTCAGCCGTTCAGCAGATATTATTGCCCTCACCTTGGTATCTCTGGAATGATCTTTGATGCCAATGTATTCCCCCACATAGGTACCCTCCCGCAGATTCTGTATATCTATGACGTTGATAGTAAGCTGCTGAACCTCATGCCTTCCCGGAGCAGTCAAGAGAATACCACCTATCCAACCTATGACTGTAATCACGCATAGAATGCTGAGAACAATAATCCATTTATTGAATTTTCGCTTTTTTCCTCTTCTCTTACTCACCTGCTTGCCTCCTTCCTTTGGATTTCAATTTCGAATGAATATTTAATTATTCATTCATTTTACAAGAAAAAAAAACTGCACCATAAGTGTATTAGGGGCAGTCTGTCAAACCCTTCATGATTAGTTCCAGCATATTGTCCAGAAGTTGTGGAAAGTGCTCCAGCCCGATTTCTTCCTTGTGGGTTTCCACATTAATCATAGCGGCGAAAATCATCATAATCATTTTACTATCCATATCGCTGCGCATTTTACCATCGGCTTGCCACTGCTTAATGATTTCATGGAAGCTATCATACAAGAAGTCGTTTACCTGAATGTTGGTTTCTTCCCGGTACAACTGTTCGATTTTTGCGAAAACACTTTTGTTATACCATTCCTTAAGAATGGGGTTGGCTATCATACCTTCCAAATTAAGCGCCATCATCTGCCGTATTACTGCCAGTGGGCTTTGGCTCATATCGAGCGATTGCATACAGCTTTTTTTGAGCTTTTCATTTTCCTCTAAAAAAATATCCATAAAAAGCTTTTCCTTAGAGGGATAATAGTTGTAAAAACTTCCTACAGCTATTCCAGCCATTTTGGTAATGCCAGAAACATTAGTATCTTTAAAGCCTTTATTGCTAAATAGCTCTTTCGCGCATTCGTATATCTTTGTTTTTTTGTCTTCCACTTTTCGCCTCTCCGTGAATGAATAATTATTTTTTCATTCATATCATAGTGTTAACAGCTTGGTATGTCAATGCAAAAATAGATCACCAAAAGCATTAACATCTATAGCATCACCCAAATTAGGTTGGAGTGCCCTCTTATTGCGCAAGAATTAGAAAAATTCTGACTAATCATTCTAATCTTTGCCAAAATGCTTAATTACAACATTATTAAAAATCGCGGTGCCACCTTCAGAAAACAAGGTAATGCCTTGATCATTTATTTCCGGGAAAATTTCATTAGAAAATACAATTTCACCATCATCTATAAAAACTTCAATACTTGTTCTATCCACAAGGATCTTCAGATGCACTTTTTTCTTGTTCACATCAAAGGGGGCCTTGCTTTCAAGATATCTGTCACTCTTATCAGGTTGTCCAGTAAAGGCTCTGTTAACATAAGAATATTGTCCTTCAACAAACACTCCTACATCCACATGGCGCGTCTTATCTGCTGATTCACGAAGTCTTAAGCCTACATTGGTAATCTCTGACCAAGATAGATCTGCATCGAGCTGGTAATTTTCACCTGTGATATCAAGTGTTGACGAGCCGTTCACTTTTATTTTTTGCAAGGAATCCGTTGAAGTTACCATTTGATCTAATGCTTCGATGGGCTGTGATACTAACTGATACGATTGCTCTTCATCTCGTGTTAATTTTATTTGACGCACGATTGAATCCATTCCGTTAAAACCTTCGTTAAGATTGGGGGTAACATGAGGGTAATCCCAATTATTCATCCAGGCCAAAGCATATCGATGATTGTATTGATCCTTATCCTTTCCCTCTTCAAACGTTACAGCGCCATACCAATCAAATCCATAATCTAGCCACTGTGGTTCATGATAATCCGTGATAAATTCATTCCCATTAAAATCTCCAGTCCAGTAGGCATACGTGTTGGGTTTACCTATCGACTTACCATTTGCACTGACCCCAAGAACCCATTTATAAGTGCCATCATTCGCCCGCATCATATAGAAGTCAGGACACTCCACAATTCCGATATTTTCTGTTTCGAAGCCGCTTGTGTAGTGCCAATCCTTTAAATTGTCAGACTCGTAAAAGCCTACTTTCGTACCTTCGGCTAGTGTCATCACCCATTTATGAGAATGTTGATCCCATATTATCTTCGGATCTCTGAAATCTTCTGTGCCCGGATTTGGCAAAATAGGATCATCACTATAAGATTTAAACGTCAGCCCACGATCCGTACTGAACCATAAATATTGTTCTTGCTTCCCCGCCTCTGCAGAGGGCTGTGTTAAAATCGCCACAATTGCCCCTTCGCCAAAACCTGCTGTATTGCTATCGTCAACAACAACAGATCCTGACCAGGGATCACCATTGGGTGTTGTATATTTTGGAATCGCAACGCCTTCATCTGTCCAGCTCACCAAATCCGTTGATGTGGCATGTCTCCATTCTGTACCATTTCCATCCGGGTAATCAGCATTATAGAGATAATAGTAATGATATTTACCATCAAAATAAATGGGTTTTTGCGGATCGTTTTTCCAATGCTCAGGTACAGTGAAATGATAGCTAGCCCGAGTGGTAGGTTTATGATCAGGAACGTCGGTCCCCGGCTTATTCTTCTCTCCAGCGCCATAAGTTACTAATACTATTGTCACAATACAAATTAAACAAAGGATTAATATAGTGATTCCTATCATTTTTTTCTTATTCAAAATATACCTCGCTTTTTTCACATTGCTAATCTTAGCTTATAAAAAGAAAAGTAAACGCCAACTACATTGGCATTTACTTTGTAAATAATTAATACGGTTTGTTACCTTTAAGTGTCAATTGCCCTTGTTCCAAAATGCTGTTCGGTACAACTGAAGTCTTGGAGCCTTTAATATTCAGCACAAAGCTTGGGGCAAAAGTGGAATGATGATCCCCAAAGTAACCTCTATTCGTCATGTAACTTGTGATGACTACATTATTCCCTTTCACTTGCGGAATCGCAAAGTGAGCATAAGTCCAGGTAATATCATAAGGATTAAGATCTTGATGGAGGACAAGTCCTGTACCATTTAATGGTTTATACGGTCCGTTTAAAGAATTAGATACGTACCCGAGCATGTAGATGTCTTCATCATCAATGCCATCAATGAACATTTTAGAACCTCTTGAGCTTGTGAACAGATACCACTTGCCATTCAATTTAAATATGTTCGCACGTTCAATTTCATCTGTCACGGTATTGGAGGCAAGTAGCGGCTTCATTTCTTTTTTGAATGTATAATCATTATTTAATTCAATGATACCGAGCGCACCATTCGCGGTTTCCGCAGATGTTTTGTCAGCACTGCTTAGTAATTTCTTTTTCTCCGCTTGGAAGAAGGCATTGCTATTACCATAATAAGCTTTGTTAAAGAGAGATTCTTCACCCTGGTAACCCGTAGTTGTCCCTGTATTTGCTTCAAACACAAGATACTTGTGGCCTTTATCCTCCACATAGTGAGGATCTCTTAAGGTATGATTATCGTCGTAATCGCCTTTGCTGAAACCGGTGATATCAAGACTTTGATAAATTTCACCTTGATTACCGTCATAGATGGATTTCATATCTTCTACGCCATCAATCTTAAGGGTATCCCCATCCGGGGCAGAGACATTAATTTGAGCTGTAGTTAAAGTTTGTTTCCCGTAAAATCCGCGATCTGGATCCCAAGGATGACGATTGGTGTAGAACAAGCGAACTTTGCCATCAGATGTCATGGTTGCTGAACCGGACCATTCTTCGGCTTGATTGTTTAAAACATAATCATCAGGTACAAGTTTGTCACTATCCTTAAACACCCGGCCGGCATTCTTCCAGCTGCTGATAGAGTTGTCTCCTTCTTTCTTATAGAACAAATAAATAAATGTGTCTGATCCATTATTAGGGTCGCCCGCCAGACCAAAAACAATTTGATACCCCTTATAACTTGCTACAGTTCCATCTGCATTTTGCAGCGGCCAAGTATCCCAAACATCCATTTCAATTTTGTTTCCATTCTCATCGAACTTAACGGCTGCAGGAATGTTCTTAATCGTTGAAGCATCAAATTTTGGGACTTGGAATTGATTACTATTTTGTTGTTTGGGTAATTTCAACATGTCAGCGCGAGTGATATGAGAGAAACCGTAGTCATTGTACTCCGGCTTGTTCGGCTTGTTATTTCCTTTCGCAAAGGTTTGAGTAGCTCCACCTAACATTAAAGCAGCTGTAAAGGTTAGGATTGTTGTTTGTTTAATCATTTTCTTGAAATTCATCATCTAACTCCTCTTATACTTTAAATTTGGGTTTCGATCTTCCTTTGTGCTGTTCCCCTTTTAAATTCTAATGAAGAGTAGACGTTATGAGTATGTCGTGAATTGATGCATTTACAGGGCTATATTGATTTGGTTTTATTGCTTCACATAGGTATCCCACGATTTTTGAAGCTCCTGAAGCAATTGATCCCGATTGATTTGCTCTCCTACATATGCTTGCATAAGATAGCCAAACTCCTCTCTTGCTCTGGAAGGGAATTTGAACCAATTCCAAGATAAAGTTTTCTGTTCATCGACGTATCGCATAAGATCTTTTACTAGCGCTCCCGAACGGTCCGTCTCTATATTTTTAAAAGCTGAAATAAAATGAAAGCGATCCTTCATGAACTTTTTCCCTGTTTCCGAGGAAACCATCCAGTTCAAAAACTTTTTGGCTTCCTTTTTCTTTTCTGGCGAAGATTCTTTATTAACAGCCCAATTATTAGATATCCCTACTGGCAACGCATTGTTTTCGGCACCATCATTAATAGGCATGGGTAAAAAACCGATATTCATATTCGGCGATATTTGATCAATTTTAGACTGAACCCAATTCCCTTGTTTAAGAATCGCCGTTCTCCCTGTTGCAAATAACTCAACTTCCGAATTATAATCTGTTGTCAAAAAATTTTCGTTACCATATTGTACGGTCAAATCCAGCATCCGAATGACATCTTTAACTTCCTTATTCTCTCGAAAAGATTGTGTTCCGTTGTTTAACCCTTGAATAAAAGCATCCGGCTCCTCCTGTTGGGCAATAGCAATATTCAACAGGAGTACAAAAAACCAATGATCTGAATAACCAACAGAAAAAGGAGTCACACCTATAGCCTTCAGCTTTTTCGCCGCCTCTTTTAATTCCGTAAACGTTGTTGGGAGAGGATCAACCCCAGCCTTTGCGAATAAATCCTTATTATAAATAAAACCGTAGCCTTCAAAATTGATCGGCATCCCGTATATTTTCCCGTCCATCTTCATCGGTTCTAGCGCCTCGTCATAAGCCTGTTCCACCCAGGGTTGATCCGATAAATCTTCAAGATATCTACTCCATGCCCTCGCTTCTTCATAACCGCCATTTGGAAAAATATCCGGACCAACATTGGCCGCAAACCTCGCCTTTAGCTCATCAAGGTAGTTAGCTCCTCCGCCAAAGGTTAGAATTTCCACGTTAATATTCGGGTTTTCCTTTTCATATTCCTTAACCATCTGCTCGAATTCTATAGAAATTTCCACTTTAGGATTCAGTACCTCCAAAGTGACTGTCTTATCCGGTACCTTCAAATCCGCTTCCTTCAGTGGACGTGTATGCGCACCACATGAAGAAAGCGTTAGCGTAATCAACCCCACGATAATCATTTGAACCCTTTTTATTTTCATAATTCCCCCAGATGCATTCAACAATGAACTTATGTATTGGCTATCCTGACTTCCGCGTCTATTTCTCTTGCTCCCTGTGAATTACGATATTCAGCAGGCGTCATACCGACGTTTTTTTTGAACAGCTTAGAGAAATAAATCTCATCTTGATACCCTAGCTTTAAGGCAATCGAGTACATCTTTTCATCCGATTCCAGTAACCACTGTTTCGCTTGATTTATTCGTAAATGAATGACGTAGTTAGTAAGAGTCATCCCTACTTCTTGCTTAAATCTCCGCGAGATATGTTCTCGGCTCAGAAAAAAACGGGTGGATAATTTGTCCAAACTTAACTCTTCCATATAATGCTCATCAACAAATGCGACAATATCATTCATACGCCTAACATCATCTAAATCCGCCAAACGATGGATTGCTCTAAAATTTTGTTCAGCCATAGACCTTTGTGCAGATTGAAAAGATAACGATATCTCTGCGAGCGATTGGAGGGAAGGGCCGCTAACCAAACGAACAGGTATATCAAAATGCTGGGTAATCCATTCCTCTATCGGGAAAAACTGTCCATGAAGGGACAGAATCACACAGACATTAGGATCATTTTGAAGCGTAAATGCATTTCCCCACTCCCGTGTAGCCAGTTCTTCGGTCAAAAGCTGAACGTATGGCTCCGAATAGTGAGATTGGTAAAAATACATCATAGTAAAGTCGTATATGTCTGCCTGTGGGAGAGCCGAGGCAATTTCGCCTTCATCAAAAGCTTCACCGTTACAAGCAGCAGTAATCTCCCTGTTTAAGCGAAACATTTTTACCTCTTCATAAAATCCGGACTCCATATTGCGACGGTCTCCCTCTTCTTGTTCCCAGGCTCTCAACGCCCCTTCTAAAGTTTCATTCAGCATTTTCTCTTCAATTGGCTTCATCAAATAATCAAAGCATCCCAGCTTAAACGCTTTACGCATGAAACAATAATCGTCAAACCCAGAAATCATAATCACTTTTCCCGGATAGTCTTTAGCAGCCAACCACTCGATTAACTCCATCCCGCTATTTTTGGGCATTTTGACATCTGTCATTATGATCTCTGGAGATTTCTGCTCAATCAACGCCTTAGCCTCGAGACCATTTCTGGCTTCCAGCACTTCGGTAATCCCGTATTGTTCCCACCGTCCCAAAAAACGGATGATTTTTCTAACATTAGACTCATCATCTACAATAAGAGCTTTCATAAACGTTACTTCTCCTTTAGGTAGAGTGGAATTACTAGCCGTACAGTGAACCCTTGTCCCTGCATCGAATCTAGTTTGATTCCCGCTGTGTGATCGAAATGAAGAACCAAGCGATCATGAATGTTTTTTAACCCGATATGTGCAAAAGAAGGATTGCCTTCTTTAACCGGTGTGTAGAGATTATTTTTTAATGCCTCAAGTTCATCATCCGTCACGCTGTTTCCGTTATTTTCTACGACTAGATTCAAATATTCACCTTGTATTTCACCATAAATATGGATGTAAGCTTGTTCATAGCCCTCGTCATAACAGTGCTTAAAAAAGTTCTCAACGAGCGGCTGCAGGATCATACTAGGAACCGGAATATCAAAAATATCTTTAGGTATATCAATGGAATAGCTAAAATCAGTCTGAAAACGTTCCGCTTGAAGATTCAAATAAGCCTGTACATAATCCACTTCGCTTTGAACCGTCGCCTTCTGATCCACACGAATCGAGTACCGCATCATTTTGGATAAAGAGGTAATCAGTTGATATACTTTTGGAGATTCAGAGAGTAGGGCAACAGCTGCAATGGATTGTAAAGAATTAAATAAAAAGTGCGGATTGATCTGCGACTTTAGCGCCCTATGCTGATTTTTCCTGTTCTCTATCTCAAGCTTATACTCCCGGTCAATGTGACGGTTGATCCGATTCATCATCTCCTTGATATGTCTTTCTAGAATACCGATTTCGTCCTCCCGCATATCGTCGAATGGGGCATTCATATTCCTCCCCTCGATGCGCTGGACTTTTTGACTAAGCAATTTTATCGGCCGTGTAAATCCATATGAAATGATTGTTATCATTATCAAGCCCAGTCCACCTACAACCACACCTACAATGATGTTTGTATAGGCGGTTTTCCTTACATCTTCAAATAAAAAAGAGCTCGGGGTTACCTTAGCAAAATGCCACTCTTTTATCGGTTCCTGCAATGTTCTAGTAAACACAATATCTCCTTCTGGAGATTTAGTATCTGCCTGTGCCGGACTTATTTTCCTTTGCAGTTCATCAGGAACGGTTTTGCCTATCCATGTTTCATCACTGGCGTAAATGACATGATCCTCCGCATCGGAAAGCCACACGCTCTCTTTATTTTTCTGTAGAAAATGATTAGCGATATGAGCAATCTTGTCCAAATCAATATCTATAGTGATGACGCCCAGAAATTCCTGCGTTAGGACATCCACAATTTTGTGATGAACCGTCAAGACCATCGTTTTATCCGAAGGAGGCATAATGGAGGTATCGTTATAGTTCTCAATCAGATGCGGAGCTTCAATAAGATAATTGCTATTAGAGCTCATCAGCTTCTGAATGGAAGCTTGCTGTAATAAATCCGGATTCCTTTTACGGGAACTTAACATGGCATTATAAACTGTAAATGAGCTTTTCCCTTCGTTTATGAATAAACGGATCTGACGAATTTCACTCCTCATGAGATAGAAGTTAGTCATACCCTTATTAATTTCAAGCTGCTTAAAATAAAAATCTTCTTCTAACCCTTCTTCAAACACCCTGAATAAGTCTGGATTTCGGTATAAAATATATGGAAGATTAATGATTTCATCAAAATATTGCTCTAGATCGGCTGACGCCTGCTGAATTTGCTCTTGGCTGTTCTCAAGTTCATGTCGTTCCACATTCTCTTTCGTCTGCCGATAGATCAACAACACGGATAAAAAATACGGTAGAATTATAAACACAAGCAGCAAGAATAATAAGCGCTTATGAATGCTTTTCAAATAAATACTCCTCTGTAAAAATTTCGGTTTTCAGCAAAAAATCTAATATCAGGTTTTATATTTTCACAAATATCCAACACAAAATCAAAATACTTGTTGCTGAGCAACAAGTATTTTTGCCGGATCCATATATGACAAACGCCAATCGTTTATTACCCAAATTATATCCATATGAAACAACCGTTAAGAAATTTCCGCAAATTAATCAGCTATTTGAAGATTGAAATAATTCCCTGCACAATGGGCTTCCAAAGATGTGGATATTCTTGCTGAATTAACTTTCTTACCTCCTCCCCCTTGATGTCGTTGAAATTATTATCTTGAGTAATAAAGGTATAAGCACCTTTTACGGTATCCCCTATAGCTATATGCCCGCTTGCATATCCACCCATTGCAATATGGGAAGCGATAGAGAGACCACCCAAGGAGAACATACCTACAGCTAAACCTCCAACAGCAAATATCCCCAATGCTATTCCACCAACGGCCATTGTACCCGCCGCAATGCCCCCAACGGCTAACAAAAGCCCTAGAGCCAGACCTGCAAAACTGATGAGTCCTAAAGCAAGCGCACCTAAACATAATCCGCCCAAAGCAACAATACCAATAGATACAGCACCAATCGCAATATTACCTATGGCAATAACCCCTTTGGCAACGTATAGCCCCCGTCCGATATGGATATGAACCAGAGGAATTCCAAAGCATGTTCTCTTACTTTTGTACTCATAATGAAACAAGGAATTCAGATCTACATATACGGGGCTTGCGACATGCTCTGCTTTGGTATCGCTTGAAGCATCCTTCACCAGATGATCCAAACTTACGTGAAATAATTCACTTAAACTAATCATCTTATCCATTTCGGGATAGGATTGACCTGATTCCCACTTAGACACGGCTTGCCGCGAAACACCAATCACCTCCGCCAAGTTCTCCTGGGACATTCCTCTCTGTTTCCTATAGCTTTGCAATTTATTTGCAAAGTCCATTCGCCATCACCTCATGCTCATCATATTATAACGTTCTGTAATTGACTACCTATCTACCCTTACATACTGTCAACCACTGGTTGCACAGCTGATTTTGCGGGCTTTTATCCTCATTAAACGTTCTTGATTCCCCATTCTCCCTATTTCCGGGCAAGATGATAGCGTATAATATACGATATAGAATATTCATCAGAGGAGACTATAAAACCATGAAATTGAGTATGAATTGGATTACGCTTCGGGTCCGCGATCTGGAGGCTTCCCTTCATTTTTATAACCGGATACTGGGGCTACCCATTGAGCGTAGATTTGAAAGCAGTGGAAAACAGATCGTCATGTTAGGTCTGGAGGGGCAACCCAAGATCGAGCTTATTCAGGGAAGTGACCCGGCTTTGAAACCGGAATGTGGCGTTTCTGTGGGTTTCGAAGTGGAGTCACTTGATGAAGCGATGGAGAGTTTAAAAAGCCAAGGTATCCCAGTAGCGCGCGGACCAATCGCCCCCAATCCCCACCTGCGGTTCTTTTATATCCTGGACCCGGACGGGTTTGAGGTGCAGTTAGCGGAGCATAACTAACGTTTATCAAGCGCGTTATTACCTCAAAAAGAAATAGACCGCCCTAACCAAAGGTAGCGATCTATTCTGCCGTGTAAAACCTAACCCCCACTCTTAAAGCAAGGCTTTATTCAACAGCTTTAGTTGATCTTTTTTCAGTGAAAAAGTAAACCAAAGCCAATAGCGGCAGGATCACTCCGATGAGTGAGGCGAAGGTCCATCCCCCATAGGCATAAGCCCAACCACCCAAAGATGATCCAACGGCTCCACCCACGAAGAAAATCGCCATAAAGATCCCATTAAGACGCCCCCTCGCTTCACTACCCAATGAATAAATCACACGCTGTCCGAGTACAAGATTTCCGGATACGGCCATATCCAATGTAATCGCGGAAATAAAGAGCAGAATGAGAGCAAAAGTTGAGTGGCTATGGAAAAGATGAATTAGTAAAAAAGACAAGGTGGCAATGATCATGGCCAGCCCGGTTAACCATTTGCTCCAACCTTTATCTGCCAGTCTTCCAGCAATCGGCGCGGCTACAGCCCCACCAACACCTACTAAAGCAAACCATGCGATACCTTGCTGCGACATTCCAAAATCATCCGCCAACCGCAACGGAACCACCGTCCAAAAGAGACTAAAAGCTCCAAATAAACAAGCTTGATATAAGGCACGTCGGCGCAATATAGGCGTTTGTTTTAAAAGGGTGCCTAAAGAGACAATTAATTTACCATAGCTTACCGAAGGTGCAGGTTTACGTTCAGGAAGAAATCGCGACAGCAGAATGGCTAACAACGTGATGACGACCGCTGAAAAAATAAACACGGCTTGCCATCCCCAGATGCTGGTGATAAAGCTTGCCACTGGCCGGGCAAACATAATGCCTAGCAAGAGTCCACTCATAACATTACCAACCACACGGCCACGCTGCTCTTCAGACGCTAAATAGGTGGCATAAGGCACCAGGATTTGGGCTACCACAGAACCGGTTCCTATAAACAAAGATGCTGTCAGGAACAAAGGCGCATTAGCTGCGAAAGCTGCAACCAGCAATGCACCCACCGCAACCATTAACGTGATTACCGTGAGGCGCCGATTCTCAACAATGTCACTCAGCGGCACGATAAATAACAAACCTACAACATAACCGATTTGAGTTAAAGTGACGATCAATCCTGCGGCTGTAGAAGAAAGTCCTGTCGAGACACTGATAGGTCCAACAAGGGTTTGAGCATAATAAAGATTGGCTACGATAAGCCCGCATGCGGCTGCTAACATAAACATCATCCAACTTGAAATGTGGTTCTCTTTCAAAGCTTGTTCTTTTTGCATGTGAATCCTCCTCAGATTATCTTAATAATTTAAATACTGTACGTTCAGTTCACTAATTCATGTTTAAATAATATACTGAACGTATCGTTTTGTAAATAGGTGATAGTCATTTATTTTTTTAGGTTTTTTTAGTATACTGAACGTATAGTTTATATTTTGATTGGAAACAGATTAATGAAAGGGTGATTTCAGATGGAGAGTAAACGAGGGCGTCCGCGTAATGTTGAGACGGAGAAGTCTATTCTTACCGCATCCTATGATTTGTTATTGGAAAATGGTTTTGGAGCAGTTACGGTGGAAAAAATAGCGGATCGTGCCAAGGTCAGCAAAGCTACGATATATAAATGGTGGCCTAACAAGGCTGCCGTGGTCATGGATGGATTCCTATCCTCCGCTGCGGACAGACTACCAGTACCTGACACAGGTTCAGTATTTGATGATATTCTCATGCATGCAACGAACTTATCCCGGTTCCTGATTAGTCGAGAGGGTAAAATCATTACGGAGATCATTGGCGAAGGACAGATGGATTCAGGCTTGGCGGAAGCTTATCGGACCCGATATTTCCAGCCTCGTCGGCTTGAGGCACGGCTGCTTATGGAACGGGGTGTTCAGCGCGGGGAATTGAAGGATAATCTCGATATTGAAGTGATTACCGATCTTATTTACGGGCCGATATTCTACCGCTTGCTGGTGACCGGCCAACCCATAGACGATGCTTATGTGCAGCAGTTGGTGAGGTACGCTTTTCAAGGAATACGTAACTAACGGGAACGGTAATGGAAAAATAGACCGCCCTCTCTCACCAGAGATGCGGTCTATTTCTGCTCGTAGTACTATAAAAGGTCGGCCTGGCGGAAGGTTGAGATACAACGGACCGAGGTGCTCTTATTTTCTGATTATGGGGCGTTTTCCCAAGCTATCGGACTCCTACGCACTTATTTAGTCTTTTCAAAGCAAAATACTGCTACTGGAGAGGAAATAAGTGCGCTACGGTCCGATCACCCGACTAATTGCACCGAATATAGAAAACAAGAGCTATACAGTCCGCAGGATCATAAGTGGGTGATTCGAACGGACAGGAGCTCAGTTTCACTAATTAAATCAATTTCCAACGAAACCTTTCTGCTGCAAAATGTCTCCCGTATCGTTCCATAATTTATTTTCCATTACCTTATCTCCTCCCGGTTGTACGGGTACAATGGGATTGCCTGTCCCAACGTTAAAATATCCCCCGGTGCTCTCTTGATACTTAGGATCGGTCATTAAACGAATAATGATCTCAGCTCCTTTACGAGGATCGCCAATACGAAAGAAATTCAATAAGTGCTTAAGCATCGAAGAAAACCAAAGTTCACGCCCGAGACCTGTAACGTTAAAACCCGGATTCAATGCATGAACGCTAATTCCCGTTCCCGCCCATCGACGTGCAAGCTCACTGGTAAACATAATATTTAACAGTTTGGTTTTCCCATAAATCTCAGATGATCCCCTGTAAGTAAAGGAAGCTGTATTGAGCAAATCTTCTGGCAACTTTAGCACTCCATGCCGGCGTGAAGCTTCTGAAGCAACATTTATGATTTTTGCACTTCCTGCTGCTCTCAAAGAATGCTCTAAGGTATGTGTCAATAACCATGGTGCAAAATAGTTCACAGCCATCATTTCTGAGAATCCATCGGCAGTTATCCGCTGTTCAAACCCATGAAGCCCTGCGTTATTTATTAACACGTCTATCTTCGGAAAAACATTAGATATTTCTTGTCCTAACCTAGTGACATCCTTCATTGAGGATAAGTCTCCGTAAAAAAAACTAATTTCGACTGCTGGTACGCTCTCCTTTATCATTTTTTCAGTTGCTTCCGAACGCGTATTACTCCTTGCAGTCAGAACAAGATGGGCACCTCGCTTAGCCATTTCAAGTGCAACGAGTTGTCCCAAACCGCTTGTAGCTCCAGTAATTACAATAATCGGCTTTGTCATCTTCAACATTCTCCTTTATATAAGGAATTCATAAGGGCCAATTTCATTTTGACAGCGTATTGTCCAAAACATATAATTGATATATATCAACTATATGACGATGATTGATATATGTCAACTACATAGATGTTTGATGACTTTAAAATACAAGGTTAGGTGGTTAAAACAATGAATACTGAACGTAAAGACACGTCGAGAGGACAATTAGAACTGAAGCTAGGTGGACAAATTAGTGCCCTTATTAGCGCTTCGCATGCCCTAAATGTCAGAACTGCTGCCGCTTTCGATTCATCTGTACAACCTGCTGCTTTCCATATAGTTCGTTGGCTGTACTCCTATGGTCCAACAAGTGCCTCTGTATTGGCAGAATCTACGGCTATGGATCGTAGTTCAGTCAGCCGTCTCATCAAGCAACTCGAGAATTTGGGTTATATCAAAAGGGAAGACTCCCCTAACGATCGTCGAGCTATACTTCTTACTCTCACTGATCTTGGGCGGCAAAAAACCTTTGACGCGTTACAGGATAAGGAGTTCATATTTTATGAGCGCATAGCCCAATGGGATAATCAACAGCTTGAGACATTTATCGAAATGCTTCAGGAGTTTAATGGATTTAATGATAATTAATAAATGGAAACAAAAAAAGAAACAGCATCTTGCTGTTTCTTTAGATATGGATTGTCTTTAATTAGAGCCAACAATTGTCACTGATGTTCATCTTCGGCATGTTCATTATTGCACTGCTCAACTACCTCAAAAAGAAATAGACCGTCCTCTCGCAAAGGAATGCGGTCTATTTCCTGACTAAACTTCCGAAGCCGCTTTTATCTACCCAAACTATACCACGATCAAAACCAAATCAAAAGTCACTCACTCCCCAAACAGCAAAAAAACGGCATTTCTGCCGTTTCTTTAAGATGGACTCTCAGGGGCTCGAACCCTGGACAAATAGATTAAGAGTCTACTGCTCTACCAACTGAGCTAAGAGTCCATATGATGTTTGGTGGAGCCAAGGGGGATCGAACCCCTGACCTCATCGCTGCCAGCGATGCGCTCTCCCAGCTGAGCTATGGCCCCGAACTGAAATTTCAGATGTATGTAATCACACATTTTTAAATTTTAGTTTGGTCGTAATTGAGTTGTTCCGATAAACTCAAGCGTCGTAGGCGACTTCTATATAATATAAAAAATCGCCCTCTATGTCAACACTTTTTTTAAAATTCATTTTTCCACTCAAATTCCCCGCTGAGAACTTAGAGGAAACAAACCAGTAGAAGCACTCCTAGCAGACCCTAGGACTGGCTGTAACGCCCTAACTGGGCAAAACCCTATAATCCCTCTAATTCTCCCGTACTCTTGGACAGCAGCCCCTTGAGTTCCTTCATGAACATGTTAATATCCTTGAACTGGCGATATACGGACGCAAAACGAACGTAAGCCACTTCATCTACTGGGTAGAGCTGCTCCATTACGAATTCACCAATCTGTTGGCTTTCCACTTCAGCCACGGCGATGCCGCGCAAAGATTTCTCAACCTCGGACACGATCTTTTCTAGACGTTCCACAGAAACCGGCCGTTTCTCACAAGCACGGATGAGACCGCGGAGTATTTTATCACGACTGAATTCCTCACGGCTGCCGTCTTTTTTAATTACAATCAGTGGCGTCTCTTCAATCATTTCAAAAGTAGTGAACCGTTTGCTGCAACGCTCACATTCACGCCTACGACGGATTGACTTATTTTCATTCGCTGGTCGCGAGTCCAGCACTTTAGTATTTGTGTGATCGCAGTAAGGGCATTTCATAAGCTTCATCACTTCCTATTACATAATGGTATTGGTCCCGGAATGTTATAAATCCGGCTTTTGAACGGCTTTTTTATTATTTCCAGAAATCACCGTTTTTTTCTTGTAATGATAATGGCAAGTCCGGCACATAATACAGTTACCAACAGAGGAGGTGAACAGCAATGAGCCAAAGCAACAACTCCAATAACCTTGTAGCTCCAAATTCCCGCGGTGCCTTGGAACAACTTAAATACGAAGTTGCCCAAGAACTAGGAATCACGCTTTCCCCAGATGGTTACCAAGGCAATAAAACTTCTTATGAAAATGGTTCGATCGGTGGTTACATCACTAAACGTCTTGTAACCCTGGCAGAACAACAACTGGCAGGTCAATACAAATAACCTGACCAACATAAGCTTTTTGAAGAAGTATTAAACGACCTACAAGTCGTTTAATACTTCTTTTTATACATAACACGGCAGAAATTAAAATTCTTTGTAAATGTCCGTGTACTGATCATAGTAATAATTAACGCGCTGTACATAATGCCTGGTTTCACCAATGGGAATATCTTTAATGGTTGCATCTGTCCCATCCCAGATCCCTTCGTCCAACCAGCGTTGAACTTTTCCCGGTCCAGCATTATAAGCTGCGATAATTGCTGTACGTTTGCCTTCGAACTGACGGGATAAAGTTGAAAGATACCATGTACCCAGTTCAATATTAGCCGAAGGCTCATGCTTGAGTTCTTCCATAGATACGTTTGGAAGCTTGGCCTTTTCCAGCGCCCACTTCGCGGTATCCGGCATAAGCTGCATCAGCCCTAGTGCGCCTTTTTTGGATTCTCGTCCAGTTTTAAAGTTCGTTTCTACACGAATAATCGCGGTTACAAGAAACGGGTCTATCTCATAAGTGATGCTGTGCTTGCGAATCTCGTCTTTAAAATGGATGGGATAAAACCACGACATCCAGTTTGTACTCAGAAACAATATTGCCGTAAAACCAACAAATAGCAGAAGCAGTACTCTTTTTTTACGTAACCATTTCATGATAAACCCAGCCTGTCCCAAAAAACAGCAACCTGTTGCTCAGTGTACGCAAGATCGCCACTGTTGTCGATGATGTAGTCCGCTTTATTACGTTTCTGTTCAATATCCATCTGTGCATTCAATCGCGCTTCTGCTTCTTCTAAAGAGAGCCTGTTACGTTCCATTAATCGAGTAATTTGCACTTCACGGGGAACGTAGACTACTACAATCTCATGGAACAGGGATTCAAGCCCTGATTCAAAAAGAAGCGGAATATCCACAATAATAAGCCGCTTCGGCTCTTCCTGCTCCATGCTGTACATACGATTTTTGATTTCCTGCCGGATGGCAGGATGCGTCAAATTGTTCAAGGTTTGCAGGGCCACCGGATCTTGAAAGACGATTTCACCTAATTTGGCCCTATTCAGTGTTCCATCCGGAAAAAGGATCTCTTTTCCAAATTGCTTAGCAGCAGCAGCCAACACTTCATGCCCGGGAAGCATAACTTCTCTGGCGATCACATCGGCATCAACCAGCCTCGCTCCCTTGTTCACAAGCAGTGCAGACACTGTGCTTTTTCCGGATGCGATTCCTCCGGTTAAGCCTATAATCATGTACTCACCTCATAATAGCTTCAGTATTCCCATTGCAATTAATAATAACGCTGGTAATGCGGCAGCATGCTTCATCCAGTAGTTCCCGGCAAATCTAAGTCCAGTCTTCATACCCAGTAATAGAAATGTACCACTAAATAAAGCTATTGTAAGTGATGTCCATATCGGATTGAAGCCAAGCAGCGCTGCGCCAAGTCCAGCCCCAAAAGCATCCAGAGAGAGCGCAATCCCAAGTATCATCGCCTCCATCGAAGAGATGCTTCCTGAGGCATCCATATCCGCAGAAGACGGGGTACGCAAGATCTGCACTACAATCCCCAAACGGCGTAGCTCAAGCGAAAAAACAGCTGATTTCAACGGTTCATCATTCATAACAGGTTCTGTACCCGCTTCAGAATCAGCAGCTACCTCTGCCCAAGCCTGCTCGGAAAATGAGCCCTCATCTACCGTTTCAGCTTTACGTCCGCCATCTGCATCTTTCTCTTTTTGCATCAGCATCTGAACAAGTGACCAGCACCCCATTAGCACAAGTATAACCGCACCAACCATAGAAGCTGCATTCGGAGACACTACCTTGGCAAGCAAAACCCCAACCTGCATCGATACACAGATAACTACCCCCGAACAGAGCGAGATAATCAGAACGGAGAGCAGTGGTATTTTCATTTTACGCAGCCCATATGTAATTCCTACACCAAAACCGTCCAAACTCAAGGCAAACGCTAGCAATAGCAGTGAAAATAATGGGCTGAGCACCCGCAATCCCTCCTGTGAAGAACCGGCAAACTGAAAAGTTTATCGTTTCAGCTTCCGTTCTCTATTAAGCATTCTTCACACAGTATATGGGCGGGACAAGTAGTGGGTGCCAACCTTATTATTTCAACAAATTCAGTTAACAGTCGGGCGCTGGCAATTTGGACAATAATGCGTGCCACGACCGCCTACAACCGTCTTCTCAATCATCGTTCCACAGTTACTGCACGGCTGATCCTTACGACCGTAAATCAATAGCTGCTGCTGATACGTACCGCTCTCACCTTGGCCATTAACATATGACTTAACAGATGAACCTCCGGCGTTAACCGCTTCGGCCAGCGTGCTTACAATGGCATGATGCAGCTTGTCCAATTGATTGTCCGTGAGCGATTTGGCGCTGTCTTCAGGATGGATGCCCGCACGGTGCAACGACTCATCTACATAAATATTGCCGATGCCGACGATATATTCCTGATTAAGCAGCAGCGATTTAATTTTGGTGCTTTTACCTGACACGATCTGCTTAAACCTCTCCGGTGTAAAAGAAGGCTCCAGCGGCTCCTGCCCCAGCTTGTTTAAAGGCGGCAGCTGAAGATCTTCTCCCATCTGAAAAAGATGCATCGTACCGAACTGGCGAACATCCGTGTAACGCAGCTCAGTTCCATCCGTAAAATGAAAAATCACATGTGTATGCTTGTCCAGTGGGTCATCATTTGAAAAAAGTCCGTAACGGCCTTCCATCCGCAAATGTGACACAAGCACCAGACCATCCAGCACAATACGCAAAAACTTTCCTCTTCGTTCAACTTTAACAATGCTATGACCTGCCAGCAGGTGGGCAAAAGCCTGAATATCATCCGGACGCTGAATAATCCGCGCCAACCGGACGGTTACATTCTCTATCTGCTTTCCATTAACTAACTTATTAAGTGTTCTCTTGACTGTCTCTACTTCCGGTAATTCCGGCATGATGTCTTCACCTCAACTACATTATAGCTGATATGCACACCTTAAAGGGAGTCTATTTCGCCTCGTACCAGTTACTTCCAAAGCTGACCTCTGCCTTAAGTGGCACAGATAACTTCAGTGCTCCACCCATTACTTCCGGCAAAAGCGTCTTCATAAGCTCCATTTCATCCTCTGGCACCTCGAATACAAGCTCATCGTGTACTTGAAGCAGCATACGGCTCTTAAGCCCACGATCAAATAATGCCTTGTCCATATGCACCATCGCCAGCTTGATAATATCCGCTGCTGTTCCCTGTATAGGTGTATTCATTGCTGTCCGCTCCGCAAAAGAGCGCAGATTAAAGTTCTTCGCATTAATCTCCGGTAGATAACGGCGACGTTCGAGCAACGTGGTCACATAACCATACTTTCGCGCCTCTACTACGATATCGTCCATATAGCGGCGCACACCCTGATATACCTCGAAATACTGCTCAATAAATTGAGCGGCTTCCTTACGCGGAATATTCAAATTCTGCGAGAGGCCGTAATCACTGATCCCGTAGACGATCCCGAAGTTTACGGCTTTTGCGGCACGGCGCATATTGCTGTCCACCTGTTCCGCGGTCACACCGAACACATCCATCGCTGTCTTCGTGTGAATATCCATATCATGCAGAAAAGCTTCCTTCATCCGCTCATCACCTGAAATATGCGCCAGCACACGCAGTTCGATCTGCGAATAGTCGGCTGCCAGGATGGACCAGCCCGGTTCGGACGGAACGAATACCTTGCGGATTTTGCGTCCTTCCTCTAGACGAATCGGGATATTCTGCAAGTTCGGGAATTGGCTGCTAAGCCGTCCTGTAGCGGCAATCGTCTGCCGGTAGAATGTATGCACCTTCCCTGTGTTCGGGGAAATTTCTTTAAGCAGCCCCTCTACGTAGGTAGATTGAAGCTTCGCAATTGTGCGATATTGCAAAATCAAACGCACCACATCGTGGTATGGCGCCAGTTTTTCAAGCACTTCGGCATCCGTGGAATAACCCGTCTTCGTCTTCTTGACGACAGGCAGACCTAGCTTTACAAACAAGATTTCACCCAGCTGCTTTGGTGAGTTCAAATTAAACTCAGTGCCACAAATCTCGTATATTTCACTGACCAATTTGGAAATTTGCGCCTCAAATTCTTTTCCAAGCTCTTTAAGATCACCAGCATTGACTGCAATCCCCTGTTTCTCCATATCCGCCAAAATCCGTGACAAAGGCATTTCCAGATCCTCGAATAGCCCTGTCATCGCGGTCTCCACCAGCTCCTGCTGTTGCTTCTGTGCGATTCCAAGAACCGTTGCACTCTTTCGTGCAACGTGATTTCCTAAGACTTCAAGCTCAGGGATTTTGTATTTGGCACCTTTACCAAATACCTCTTCATCAGGAGAGAGCCGCGGCAAGCCGTATTTAGCAGTGAGATCGTTTAGATTCTGATTAGCCTCCGTAGGATCAAGCAAATAAGCCGCCAGCTGCACATCATGGGCTGCACCTGCAAAAGCAATTCCCTGCCAGTGTAGAGCCAAATCAGCGCGGTGAAGATCATATCCACTTTTCGGAGCCTTTTCATCTCCTAGCCAATCACGCAGCTTCGCAGCAGCCGGTTTATGCAGTAATTCAAACGGCACATAGTAATGCCGCTCCAGAGAGGACAATCCTATTCCGATTACCTCGGCACGATGCGGATTATCTCCATTCGATTCCACATGCAGCGCCGAAATGCCAGCCAGGGCTTCACTTAGCCCCTTAAGTTCTTCTTCACTTACGATCGTAATATCAAGTGCAGCTGCTTCTACTTCAGCAGCACTTTCCTCTCCCTCGGCAACAGGAGCATAAGCACTAAGAGACAAACGTTCCAACAGTGATTTAAATTCCAGCTTGGCAAGCGCTGGGCCGGCTGTATCCGCTAAAATTCCATTAAAGACCATGTCTTCCCACGAATGCTCAAGCGGCACTTCGCGATAGATGGTCGCTAATTTTTTACTCATTACCGCATCTTCCGCATGGGTTTCCAGTTTTTCTTTCATTTTACCCTTTAGCTCACCGGTTCCAGCTAAGACACCTTCCACCGATCCAAATTGATGCAGCAGCTTCAAAGCTGTCTTCTCACCTACGCCGGGTACTCCCGGGATGTTGTCACTCGCATCGCCCATCAGCCCTTTAAGATCAATGATCTGCTCTGGGGTTAGGTCATATTTCTCCCGGATTTGTTCCGGCCCATAAAGCTCAACTTCAGTGACCCCTTTGCGGATTAAAGCAACGGTCGTATGCTCAGAGGCCAGCTGCAACATATCCTTGTCTCCCGACACGATCATAACCTGCCGTCCCGCTTCATCCGCCTGGCGCGAAATGGTGCCAATAATATCATCAGCCTCATAATTGCCAATTTCAAACTGCGGTACACCTAAATTAGTCAGCAATTCCTTCAGCAATGGGAACTGCTCGGAGAGCTCGGGCGGTGTTTTTTGCCGGCCGCCCTTATAATCCTGATAACCTTCATGCCGAAAAGTAACTTTCCCTGCATCGAAAGCGACAATCATATGTGTCGGTTTATGTTCTTCAATTAATCGAAGCAGCATCGTTGTAAATCCGTACACCGCATTTGTCTGTTGCCCTGCTGTATTCGTCAGCGGGGGCATCGCAAAAAAAGCACGGTAAATAATATTGTTTCCATCTATAAGTATCAACTTGTCCATAGTGCACCTCGCCTTTTTCATGCGTACTCCTTACATCTTACCATATGCCCTGTACAAGTAGAAACGGCTTTACCAACCTAAACAGTGGGATAAGCTGATATGTTAAGGATATACAACAAGTAGCCGCCCTTTTAAAAGGGCGGCTACTTAGTTTAACTAAAGATATAACAAAAGCTGTGGAAGTGCAAATTACTGATTCAAGTCCGGACGGCTGCCTGTGACCAGATAAACAACACTCTCACCAATGTTAGTCGCATGATCGGCAATCCGTTCAATATAACGGCCTACCAGCGTTAATAACATAGCTTGAGATACAGAATCCGGTTTTGCCACCATATAACTATATAGCTCATTGATCATCGAACCATATAATTGATCGACCTGATCATCATCTTGTGCCATTCTATAAGCCAGATCCGTGTTCTCATCCAGATAAGACTGGATAGCCTCATCAATCATGGTCGTCACAATTTCCGCCATACGTGGAATGTCTACAAGCGGCTTGATCAGCTGCTGTCCATGGATGCGCATAGTTGCTTTCGCAACATCAATAGCCAAGTCACCCATACGTTCCAAATCGCTAGATATTTTGAAAGCAACGATAATGCGGCGCAAATCTTTTGCTACAGGCTGCTGCGTAATAATTAGCCGTGAGCCAATTTCCATGATTTTATCTTCCATGGCATTCAGCTGCAAATCTGCTTTAATGATTTCCTGAGCGCGTACAGTATCAAGATTCTGTAAAGCAACAATTGCTCCACCAAGAGCATCTATTACATGTTCACCCATCTGCTGCAGCAGACTGCGCAGCTCTTCCAAATCTTTATCAAATTCTTTTCTGCGAATCATAGTAAGAGCGATCCTCCTCATTAATGTATGGTCAGCTTGCCATTTCCAAGGACGAGCGCCCTTGTAGCCCGTATCAGCCGAAACGTCCAGAAATATAATCTTCGGTGCGGGAATCCTTAGGAGTCGAGAACAACACCTCTGTATCCGCCGCCTCTACAATTACACCATTCAAGAAAAACACGGTTCGACCAGATACACGTGCCGCCTGATGCATGTTATGAGTAACCATAACGATTGTATACTTACTTCTTAATTCCTGTACAAGCTCCTCTATCTTGAGCGTAGACACAGGATCCAGTGCAGACGTTGCTTCATCCATGAGCAGGATATCCGGCTGAACTGCCAAAGCTCGGGCAATACACAGCCGTTGCTGCTGTCCGCCGGACAAGCTAAGGGCAGATTTTTTCAGAAAATCTTTAACTTCCTCCCACAGCGCGGAATGACGCAGACTTTGCTCTACAATCTCATCCAGTTCGCTCTTTGAACGAATGCCATGCAGGCGAGGACCGTAAGCTACATTGTCGTAAATCGACTTTGGAAAAGGATTTGGCTGTTGGAATACCATGCCGACCTGTTTACGCAGGCTTTCTACCTCTACCTCGTCACTATAAATATTTTTGCCACCGATGTTTACAGTTCCTTCAATACGTGTACCAGGAATCATATCATTCATACGATTCAGCGTGCGCAACAGAGTGGATTTTCCGCAACCGGAAGGTCCGATAAAAGCAGTAACCTGTTTCTCCGGAATTTGCAGATTCACATTCTTCAGTGCGTGAAATGACTCATAGTAGAGATCAAGTTTCTCTATGTCAATGATGGATTTCATTAGTATTTACGTCTCCTTCTCATCATCTTCGTTCTCCATAATAAGCTTTTAATGTAAATACAGTTGGAGAGAAATGTTAACGCAATGTAAAATTGGTGAAGATGAATTAGTCCACGTGATAGTATTCCCTACAATTCGGCGTGTAATCTCACCTGAATCTTGTTTATGAACGGGATAAAGAAGAAAACTCCCGTCATGCTAAATGACCGGAGCTCTCTTTTTGTTAACAACTAATTTATAACCTACACCTCGAATGGAATCGATATGAACGGATTCTGGATCTAGCTCAAGCTTTTTACGGAGTGAACTTACATGCACATCAACTGTACGCTGTCCACCAATATAATCAAAGCCCCAAACAGCGTTCATAAGATCATCTCTTGTCAGCACTACCCCGGGTTTACGGGCCAAATATAACAATACCTCGAACTCTTTAGGTCGAAGGTTGATGCTATGTCCTCCTAAGGAAACTTCATACCGCTCAGGATAGATTTCTAGTTGTCCCAGAATGATCGTTGAAGCAGATATAGGTGTCTCTTGTGGAGCCTCCTCAGCAAGGCCGGAAATCCGCCGTAATACAGCGCTCACTCTTGCAAGCAATTCGGATACTCCAAAAGGTTTGGTTATATAATCATCAGCACCGGATTTCAGCCCTCTAACCACATCTTCTTCAGCATTTTTAGCAGTCAATACGATAATAGGTGTGCGGATACCTTGTCCACGCAATTTATCAAGGATGTCAATGCCATTCATTCCTGGCAGCATCAGATCCAATACGATCAAGTCAAAAGGTTCCCTCGTCGCACGATCATATCCTGCCGTTCCATGATCCTCTACCGTCACCTCGTAACCTTCCTGCGTTAAGTTATAGGACAGCAGCCGGGCTAGTGTCGGTTCGTCTTCAATGACAAGCAATCGTTGAGCCATAGGTTCCCCCGTCTTCCATATAGTTTGATTTTTACAAAACAGCAACAAAACCATCATATCACCGTAATGTTAACTTAGTGTAAAATTGAAAAAGTGAATTTACAAAAATCTAATCGGTCTTTTCTTCCTGCAGCAAAGGCAATTCAATCACAAAGGAACTGCCGATTCCCAGATCACTTTCAACTGAAATCACTCCATGGTGCATATCTACCAAATGCTTCACAATAGACAGCCCCAATCCCGTTCCACCGGAGCTTCTGGATCTTGCCTTATCCACACGGTAAAAACGTTCAAAAATACGCGGCAGATCTTTTTTAGGAATCCCCATACCCGTATCGCTAACAGTAAATTGAACATTTTCGGAGCCGTCTGGTTTCAGTAGACTCTTAACGTAGACCTTTACGTTTCCGCCTTCATGTGTGTAATTAATCGCATTAGAGAAAAGATTCATAAAGATTTGACGCAGCTTATCCTCATCCGCCTCAATGAACAGCTCCTCAGGAACCTCTACATTAAGACTAATGTTTTTCTTCTCAGCGACTTTACTGATGGTTCCCAGCACGGAATCAAAGAATTCAATGATATGAACCGGTGAGCAATCGAGCTGCACCCGTTTAGATTCGATTTTAGATAATTCCAGAATATCTCCAATCAAGCGATTTAAACGCTCATTCTCATCATATATAATTTGCAGGAAGGATCTCGCCGTCTTCTCATCTTTAACTCCGCCTCCCAGTAAGGTCTCGGCAAACCCTTTGACCGCTGCAACCGGAGTCTTTAGTTCATGCGATACGTTAGCGACAAATTCACTGCGCATCCGCTCCAAACGGCGAATTTCCGTAACCTCTTGCAATAGGAAAAGCATACCTCTGTACGTACCATCCTGGATCATCGGAACCGCGTCCATCCGTACAATTCGCTCTCTTGGGTTATAAATACTTCGCTCTTCATGAATCGGCTCCCGGCTTAATACCCCTTCTTCAAGCAGACGGGTTAGCTCATAATGCCGTTTTAACTCTTTGTACGAATGACCCGCCATTTCACTGTTGCTGACATCAAGCATTCGCTCTGAAGCCCGATTGAGCAGCGCAATCTCTTCTTCCGCATTGATCATTATGATGCCGCCAGTCATATTATCCAGCACGCTTTGCAGCAGATCCTCATTATCACGAATCGTCTTGAGCTGGTCTTGAAGACTGTCTGCCATCGCATTAATCGCTGTAGCCAGCTGTCCAACTTCATCTTTACGCTTCAAATGAACTCTGGCATCATAATCCAGATCGGTAATCCGCCGGGCGACTCTTGTGATTTGCTCCAACGGGGAAGTCATGCTTGAAGCTACTTTATAGCTCACAATAGTTGCTGACAAGAACAAGATAATAAGACCTGCAGCCATGATCATCCAAGCATGCTTAAGACCTTGAGTAACAGCATCAAGTCCCATTGAGACCCGAATATAGCCGTCAAATCCTTGATCAGAAGTTACCTTTCCAGCCACATATAACATCTCATGCTTTAGAGTTTCGCTGTAACGGATTGCCCGTCCAGTTCCCTCTTTCGCAGCCCCTATCTCTTCTTCACGATTGGAGTGGTTGTCCATTTCCAAGGGGTTTTTCTCAGAATCGCCAATTACTTTACCCGACTTTGTAATAAACGTTATCCGAGAATCTAAAAGTTTAGAAATATGCTCCGCCTGTTCAGTGTAATACGGGATCGCATTTGAAGAATTCATATCTACAAATTCCAGTGTGCCTGAGAGCAAACTTATTTCCCGGGACATATTCTCTTCCAGAGCAGTTATATGGGAGCTCTTAAACAGATGAGCCATCGTAAATCCAGTACCAATCATGGAAATACCGATTAAGGCCATAAGTATAAACGTAAGACGAGCGCGAAACGGTTTCATCTGAAATGTGCCTCTCCCTTTATCATTGTATCTTTTATCCTAACTTCATTTTCTCCAAAATACCAGTACGACTATGACCGTGACATAAGCCCCCCAGAGTAGATTATATAAAAATAACAGCCCGAGTTGATTAACTCTGGACTGTTACTTTGTATTACTTTTGTAAAAACACATGAGTTTATTCTGTACGGGTGGCAAGAAACCACTGATTACCCTGACGGTCTCTAACCCCTGCTCCTCTTTCTCCATAGGACTTATCCAGTGGTTCTTCAATAATAGAGGACCCGGCATCCAGGCACTTGCGGTAGGTCTCATCAACATTTCTTACATAAAGATGAATGGCAAGCTGTACCGGTGAATACTTTTCATTCGCTTCAGAAATCTCAATGATGGAATCACCGATTCTGACCTCGGCATGCCTAATCCTTCCCTCATCGTTTCGCAGCATATCAATAATTTTGGCATCAAAGCAGTGCACAACAAAATCTATCAATTGGTCTGCATCTTCCGCAATAAAATACGGCGTAACGTTAAGAAAACCATTTCTAATATAATGTGGTGCCATTCGTTGTCCTCCTTTAGACAGGCAAAAACGCCTTCGGCGTTCCTTAAGGATAATTTATAGTCTGGAACATATAAATCCTTATAATTTGATTAAAACCCATGGAAAAGCCATTCAGAGAATCTGCCCTCCTCATGACTTATCCACCGGTTGTAACCCCATTTATTTAAACACTGGCTCCTTGAATTGAGTCAATTTAGCTGCAGAATCTTTTTCCACATCCGCATGCAGACTGTTGCCGTGAGCATCCATCGTCACAATCGCTGCAAAACCCTCCACATCGAGATGCCACATTGCCTCAGGAATACCAAATTCCATAAAATCAACAGCGTTGACCTTCTTGATGCACTCTGCATAATACTGGGCGGCTCCACCAATCGCATTGAGGTATACCCCGCCGTGCTCCTGTAAGGCTTTTAACGTTTTTGGACCCATACCACCTTTTCCGATGACTGCACGGATTCCAAATTTTTTGATGATATCGCCTTGATAAGGCTCTTCACGAATGCTCGTAGTTGGGCCCGCAGCTTTTACATGCCAGCCTTCCTCATCTTTCATCATCACAGGACCGCAATGATAAATCACAGCCCCTTCCAGATCTACCGGAGACTCATGATCCATTAAATATTTGTGCAGAGCATCACGGCCTGTATGCATTTCACCGGATAAAATAACCACGTCTCCAACACGCAGACTACGGATATCCTCTTCACTTACCGGCGTTGTAAGACGTACTTCCCGCGACTCAGAGGTTGGGCTGTTAGCTCCCTCAGCAATTACCGCTTCAGATTCATGTGCTCCTTCATCATCTACAGATATCCCTGTGCCGCTCTCATATAACCAATCCTCTATATTGCCAGTTGATGGATCAACCAGCACCCCTTGGCGGCGGAAGGCCCAACAGTTATAAGCAACGGATACGAAAAAGCTAGCTGGCAGACGATTCATAACGCCAATCTTACAGCCCAGCAGCGATACCTCACCACCAAAACCCATCGTGCCAATTCCAAGCTTGTTAGCATTCTCCATAATATAGTCTTCCAGCTTGCTAAGGTCTTCTATCGGATTAACATCCTCCACTTTGCGGAACAACTGCTTCTTAGCCAGCTCGTAGCCAGTCGTACGGTCACCGCCGATACCCACGCCAATAAAACCGGCACTACAGCCTTGTCCCTGCGCCTGATATACCGCGTGTAAAATACATTTACGGATTCCGTCCAGATCCCGACCCGCTTTGCCGAGTCCTTCTAATTCTGCCGGGAGACTGTATTGAATATTTTTATTCTCGCAGCCTCCACCCTTCAGAATAAGTCTAACGTCTATTTTATCCTCTTCCCATTGTTCGAAATGAATGACTGGTGTGCCTGCACCCAAGTTATCTCCGCTATTCTCACCTGTTAATGAATCTACAGAATTGGGACGAAGTTTACCATTCTTGGTCGCTCGTACAATGGCATTATGAATATCTTTTTTCATCTCAATCTGATTGATTCCCACAGGGGTGTGAATGATAAATGTAGGCATTCCCGTATCCTGACAGATCGGAGACACTTGCTGCTCAGCCATTCCGATATTTTGCGCAATCGTGGTTAAAGCAAGACCGGACCGGGTAGCCCTGTCTTCCAGCGCGCGACCTTTTGCAACTGCCCGGCGTACATCTCCCGGCAAATTCGTGGAAGTTTCTACGATAAGGTTATAAATACTGTCTTCAAAATGCTGCATCTTCATTCAAGCTCCTCTCGGCAGTTCCAGGTTATCTAAAGTTTGATACAATTAGTATAATAATATCATACCTAGCACCGCATGAAAGGGGTTACTTTAAAATTGAGCTACCATTTTTCTGCCTATCTATATCGTCTTCAGTATATTCAGCGCTGGAGCTTGATGCGCAGCACCGCACCGGAGAACGTCGCTGAGCATTCTTTTCATGTTGCATTGCTCACACATATGCTCTGTTCCATCGGTAATGTTCATTTTGGACGTTCACTAAACGCGGAACGAGCAGCAACCATAGCTCTTTTCCATGATGCCAGCGAAGTATTCACAGGCGACATTGCCACGCCGGTAAAATACAACAATCCTCGCTTGCTCACCAGCTTCCGCGAAATGGAAAAAGTTGCGGCTGATCGCTTAACTGGAATGATTCCATCAGAGCTAAAAAGCATCTACACTCAGCTCATACGACCGGAAGACAGCCCTCCCGATTCGGAGGACATTCTGCTGCACAGCTATGTGAAAGCCGCTGATCGGCTGGATGCTTATTTGAAATGCGTATGGGAGGTTGCTGCAGGCAACCGAGAATTTGCCGCCGCGAAGGAGCAGACAGCAGCAAAACTTCGTGGGCTTGGCCTGCAGGAAGTGGATTATTTTCTGGCTCATATGGCACCGAGCTTCGAAATGTCTCTCGATGAGCTCTCTGCCGGAAACTAAACACCATCTACACAATAGAAAAAAGGACCTCCGCATGAATCTCGCAGGGGTCCCTTTAGTGATTAATAATAAAAATACAAGCGTTACGTTACTGATTCAGTCAGGATATCCCAGTCTTTAAAAATCGGCTGCAAACCCTTCGTATATAGCATTTCCGTAATCTCCTGCACACTGCGGCTATCGGATATTTCGAATTGCGGAGTTCCCCCTGCATTAGTGTGACCGCCCACCTCAGTAGTGACCCCGGCTGACATCTTAGTTATTCCTAGATGAATTAAATGATCGCGTAGAGAGGCAGGCTCTCTTGTAGATAAAGTAATGCCCGAACGGGGTAAAAATAACCGGTATGCCAAAATAATCTGCACTAGTGATCGATCGGTAACATCGCACTCTGGGTTAAATTCCCCTAAATAAGGCCGAAACCGTGGGGGTGACAGGCTGATCTCGCAATCTGGATACCGATCCTGTAGATAGCGGGCATGCATGGCACTTTGGAATGCCTCTTGCCGCCAATCGTACATCCCGAGCAACGTACCAATATTCACAGAACGAAAACCTGCCTGACAGCCGCGTTCAGGTGCATCCAGGCGATTTCGGTAGTTTCTTTTAGGCCCTTTAACATGCAGCTTTTTGTAAGTCTCCTGGTGGTACACCTCTTGGTATAGTGTTAGTCCATCCACCCCTGCTTGAAGAAGCTCTTTATATTCTGCAGTTGATAGAGGATTTATCTCAATACTGACGGAGGAAAAAAATTCCCTGAGTACATCTACACAATCCTTAATATATGAGACAGGATTCTCCCGGCGCGATTCACCAGTCAAAATGAGGATATGCCGCAGACCTGTAGCTGCAATCTTCTCAGCCTCCCTGCGAACCTCCTCCAAGGACAGCTTTTTGCGCGGAAAATCATAAATGGAGCTGAAGCTGCAGTAGGTACAATGATTCACACAAAAATCCGCAAGATACATCGGTGTGAACAGCTGCATTGAATAACCAAAATGTGCACGGGTCAGTCGCTGTGCAGCTTGCGCCATCTCCTCTAGCAGCGGCGTTGCTGCCGGAGAGAGCAATGCCAGCAAATCATTTTCGTTCAGCTTGCCTTTTCCAAGCGCCCGCTTAACGTCATCCTCCCGGAACTCCTTCCACAGCTGCTCATAAGGATACTGCTCCAAGCGGGCCAGTGTGTCAAAAAAGCTCATGCTAATCCTCCCTCCTTTGGTGAACCTGTCAAATTCAGTTCAGAAATCCAGTCAACGGTGACGAAGCAAAAGCAACTTCTTCTACAGGACCGAGTCCTGCCAAATAAGCTTTGCGGCCAGCGGATATCGCCTCGCGGAACGCTTCCGCCATGACGAGCGGATTACGTGCCGTTGCGATAGCCGTATTAAGCAGAACAGCAGCGGCCCCCATCTCCATTGCTTCCGCCGCTTCCGAGGGCTTGCCAATTCCGGCATCTACAATAATCGGCAAATTCACTTCTTCAATAAGAATACGCACAAGCTCCTTGGTGCGCAGGCCGCGATTCGTCCCGATCGGCGCACCAAGCGGCATCACAGCAGCAGCACCGGCATCTCTCAGACGTAAAGCAGCCGAAAGGTCCGGACTCATATAAGGCAATACTACAAAACCCTCCGCTGCTAAAATCTCTGTAGCTCGTATGGTCTCCAGATTATCTGGAAGCAGGTATTTCTGATCATTGATCACTTCGATCTTGACCCAGTTCCCCAGTCCCGCAGCTCTTGCTAATCTCGCAATACGGACTGCCTCTTCCGCTGTGCGCGCTCCTGAGGTATTAGGCAGAAGAGTCATATGGCCGGGAATGTGGTTCATGATATTTTCTGCTCCACCTTGCGGGTCCACTCGGCGAAGCGCTACAGTAATTACCTGAGAACCAGAGCTAGCAATCACTTCGGGGATCAGCGTATTCCGGCTATATTTTCCGGTTCCGATAAATAATCTACTGGTTAATTCGATGCCGCCAATATGTAACGGGTCATGCATGAAATTACCTCCCTTTGGTTCTTATAAATTTCTCAAAATTCTTTACCGCTCCATCTCAACCCCCACCAACAAAGTGCACCAGTTCCAAACGATCATCCTCGCTCAGAGCAGTACTTTCATAATTCTCCTTACTGACAATTTCACCATTCAGCTCAATGATCATCAGACGACCCGACCACTCAGGAAGACTGATCAAATCAGCTATAGTTTGAATACCACCAGAACACTCTGCGGATTTCCCGTTAATCAACAGCTTCATTCTGAATCCCCCCCTTCGCCCATGCTTTTACCTCCCGGCTATGAATGAACCGCCTTATGAATAGCTTTGGCGGCCTCATAAGGATCATCCGCTCCGCAAATACCGGACATCACAGCAACTCCTGCCGCACCTTGCCTAATGATCTGCGCCGCATTAGCGGGACCAATTCCGCCAATCGCAATTACAGGAATAGAGCTAGTCTTCACCGTTTCTGCAAGCAGCTCTAACCCACGTGCGGGCAGCCCTAGCTTGCTCGCCGAGGGAAATACATGGCCAAACAAGCAATAATCAGCTCCCTGCTCTGAAGCATTCGCCGCTTCTTCCGGAGAATGAACCGATCTCCCCAGCCAAAGCTGAGGTGCAATTCGCCGGGCTGTAACCGGGCTCAGACTGTGCCCAGCCAACTGAACACCCGCGGCACCAGCTGCCAATGCTACATCGATCCGGTCATTGATTATCAGTTTGGTAGCGGGTATACCGGCAGCCAACAGCTCCTGTGCCGCAGAGAGCAGTTCGCGTGCTGGACATTGCTTCTCTCTTAAGTGAATATAATCGACCCATGTCTGCACCGTGACAGCCAGTTCAACAAATTGTCTCAACTGCTGCTTGCCGTCTGATATTAGATGGATCTCAGCTTGTACCACTCGCGATCTCCTCTCTCTCACTTCCCTGTAGGTCAGTAAAAAACAAAAAAACTGCCCCCGTAAGGAAGGCAGTCAGAATCTGTAAATAGACGGTACTACAAATAGCCCGACAACAGAAATTCGTTCTCCACTTCCCTACGCTGGTCTTAACCAGATCAGGTTCAAAGGGTCCGGAAATCCATTCCGTCTCAGCCAATCGGCACCCCTAGTGACATAAATATACAATTTTAAAATGCTAACGTGGTTTATAGTAACATATTTTTTTATTGAAATACACCCATTTATTCACATTAGCTGTACTAATCTAACCGTTTACTACCTCGCCACCATTTACATGAATAACCTGTCCAGTCACATAACTGGAATCGTCAGAGGCAAGATATACATAGGCTGGCGCCAGCTCCTCTGGTTGTCCAGGCCGTTTCATAGGCTGCGTGCCTCCAAACTCGCTAACCTGCTTCGCATCAAAGGTAGAGGGAATTAGCGGTGTCCAGATTGGACCTGGTGCTACACCGTTTACCCGTATGCCCTTCTCCGCCAGATTCGTGGACAAAGATCGTGTGAAACTCAGGATAGCTCCTTTAGTTGATGAATAGTCCAGCAGCTGCGGGCTTCCGCGATAAGCGGTAATTGAAGTTGTATTTATAATTGTAGATCCTGCTTTTAAATGAGGCATAGCTGCTTTTGTTAAATAGAACATCGCAAATATATTCGTACGGAAAGTACGCTCTAGCTGCTCGGAAGTAATATCCTCGATCTTAGCTTGCGGATGTTGCTCCGCCGCGTTATTGATGAGAATATCAAGCTTTCCTAAGCCCTCTACCGTCTGTTTAATAAGATCCTTACAGAATTTCTCGTCACCGATATCACCTGGAATTAGGATACATTTGCGGCCTTCCTGCTCGACCTGACGTTTAGTTTCCTCTGCATCTGAGTGTTCATTAAGATATGAAATGACCACATCAGCACCTTCTTTAGCAAAAAGCACAGCAACTGCACGCCCAATTCCGCTGTCTCCACCGGTAATCAACGCCGCCTTGTCTTGCAGTTTACCTGCTGCTTTATAATTTGCCGGCTCGTATTTGGGCAGCGGCGTCATTTCACTCTCAATCCCTGGCTGATGATGCTGCTCCTGTGGGGGTAAGGTTTTTGTAGCTTGTTTATTATTGCCTGACATCTTCCCTATCTCCTCTCGTTAAGCAAATTGATAGTTAACTGATCATCTTAGGATGGCACAACAATGCACGTTTATACGCTGGGTTTGTCATTTTCTTAAATCGCTTTACGAATCTTACTTACCACAATGCAAGTAGAAATAAACAACCGTGGATGTAAACTGCTGTAAGTGGAGAGGACTTCACTGCATACAAAAAGGCACAGCACCGCTGCTGTGCCTTGAATTGTTCACCCTAACTATTTCAAAGAAGAAACATGATTTTCTGCATTCACTTCATGTTCCAGTACCCACATAAAATAAAGAGCCTTAGCTGCTTTCTCCCGGGTCACTATGGCTTTAGGTTCTAGTTCTGTCCCATTGACCATTTGACCTCTAGCAATCCCCACTTCAGATCTAATAAGCCCTAATTCATAAGCACTTTTCACTTTTGAAATTAAAAAGGGAGAAATGTCCGCCGTATCAACCAGCTGCTGCCAGGATACAAGTGGATAGTACATCGCTCCTCTAGCTCCTGGATCCAGATTGAAATCATAACCAGGATCTCCTGGCACTACTGCTGTGCCGTTATAATCAGTCATGTACTTAGGTTTATTAGCAAACTTTACTTGGTAAACATCATAGAGAATAGCACCCATCGTTTCACGTGACAGCTTACCTTTCGGATAATAGGCAAGATCTGATCTTTCCACTTTCATTAACTTAGAAATACTGCGTGTGAATTCAGCAACTGTCATCTCCGTATCTGGCTTAAAATTCCCTTGACGGTCTTTGCCCATTACTCCCAGCTGGATTAATTTTTCAATTTGATTGCGGTAATAAGCAGCTTCCCCGGTCGTCGTATCATTAGTTATTTCCGGAAAAACCTTATCCCAGTTGCCTGTTAGTGCCGCATGCTTAACGTTCCCTTTAAGATAAGCAGTAATGGAGGCAGCAGTAGAATCGCCAGTAGCACCTTTCTCTACAAGCTCCGTAACAATCATCCGCGAAAATTGTTTGGCGAGCGCTTCTTTAAAATGAGTCCCATCGATTTTCTTTGAAGGATGCCCGTTAGCGTAACTTCCGTCATTTGTTTTGCCTGGCGTTTCTCCGGCTTCAATTGACATGAAGAGGGCTGTTATCGCTTCTACTCCGATCTCGTTATAATATTTCAGACTTTCCGAGTTAAGGTCAATAAGTGTAACTCCAGATTCATCTGCAACCCGTTTAAGAATATCTACAAACTTTCTTGATTTAAAAGAATTCTCATAGATATATCCCGGACTTGCATTCCCTTTAATTCTGGACATTGGCGTTACCAGTACCGGTATCATGCCCCGGGCTTGGATCGCAGGGAGATAAACTTCTTTAAGGTAGTTTTCATACATTGCCTCAGTCGAACCTCTGCCGTAACGTCTGAACTCATCTGCACTCTCATCATTGTGTCCGAATTGAATAAACACATAATCCCCAATGCTGCCACTCAGTAAAATGTCGTTAAGTCGACCTTCTGTATAGGCATTTTTAAACGAGCGTCCTCCCATGGAATAGTTAGTTACACTCACTTTATGTTGATTAAACATACTGCCAATAATCTGGCCCCAACCACTCATTGGCGCTTCGTCGAAGGTGTAGGACTTGACCGTGGAATCTCCAAGTATAAATAAATTCGGAAGAGCTCCAGCTGCTCTATGCTGTGGCAAAATCGGTTCCAGTATGATCTCCTCAATCCCCACAGCTGTGTTCACTTTGTTCGGTTCAATCTCAATATCTATATGGTCACGGCCGTTTACATACGTATAAGTCCACTCTTTCCCTTTGGCTACAGCCGTATGCTTGACGGGTACAAGCTTTGCCGCGTCCCAATGTCCACTTTTCAACAAGCGGCTGGTCTGCATTCCTGATACTGACACGATCCCATCCTCTGCGTCAGAAGTCGTTTTTACATATACGTTGTAGGTTCCAGGGGAAGCATCCATTCGAAACGCCATGCCGTAGTTATTATAATTATCCTTTTCAGATTTAGGTTCAGCAAAAAAATAAGATTCTGTGATGAAAAAACCTGTTCCATCGGATGTAATTGAATCGGTATGCACTTCTCTAGCGGGTAAAGCGTTGGTCTCTTGGACAAAACCATAACCTAATGATGAGTCATACAATTGCGCACCGCGATTAGGATCATACCTAACGGATTGATACCCTGTTTTAACTTGGTTTGTAAAATTGAGCTTGTATGCGTTTGCAATTTGGATTGGAGGTTGCCCCTCTACCCCATCTTTAATAAGGGCTGCCTCTGTTATACCGTGAGTAAGAGTCAATGAAGCCATAAGTAAAGAAGATAAGATTAGTATATCCCTACACAGCTTTCTCACTTCATTACACTTCCTTCCGTTTCTCGAAGTACTTACCTAGGTTCCTCCATTATCCCTTTTCTCTAAAGTGATTCAAATGATGATTTCATTCTTTTTTTTGACCTTTTGTAACGTAAAACTTGGAATTGATCAACGGCTCACACTGCAAAACGGTCATATGTATAGGTATCCTTGATATAATTAAGAACATCCCTATTGATCCTAAGGAGGAGAACTCCTATCGCTTACAAAGTCAGCTTTCCGAACATTATAAGTACACTGCAGTTGATCGGTGTTCATTATCGTGTAGCAGAATCTGGGTGGGCATACCCTGATCATCATCACAAAATCTTCGAACTATTGTATTGCTACGATGGCAACTCCCATCAATATGTAGAAGGAAGCTCCATCGCCTTTGGTAAAGGGGATTGGTTAATCATTCCGCCTGGCTTACGTCATTATGTAGTTAATTCAGGCCTGAGCAACTATATCTACCTCTCCTTTCATTTCGATATTGACGATTTAAAGTTTCGTGAATGGTTTCAATCTCAGGCTGTACAGAAATGGAATAACCAACAAATGCAGCGTTCGGGATTAAATCACCAGTTGGAACATTTGGATGAATTTATTAAGAACAATATTCTCGCCAGGACGGCATCCACTGGATTTCCCGAGGAAATTGAAGAAATGATCCTTGTAAAAGAAAGGCTTCGTTTGCAAGCGATCATTCTGATGATTTTGACTGAACTCATTGATGTACAGCTCTCGAATTCAGAGAATTCCAACACAGCGAGACAAGCAAACTCTTTGTACGAGGTGGAAACTGCTCATCAGATCGAAAAATATATTGCAGCCAATATTCATTTACCGGAGCTCACGGTTAATTTGATTGCTGAGCAGCTTTGCTTAAGTCGGGTGCAGTGCCATAAGTTGTTTACAAAGGTGTATAAGATATCTCCTAGGCAGTACATAACTAACCTAAGATTAAAGAAGTCAAAACATTTACTGCTTCATACCGATTTAAAAATACAGATGATTTCTGAACAACTCGGGTTTGCTTCCCAGAGCCACTTCAGCCGACAATTCAAGCGATGGACGGGTGTTTCTCCCTTAAACTACCGGCCGAAATCTTATACTAATCCTATCAGGGATTAACGTTTATGAAGATAAATCACCGGAACATACGAAAAACCCGCTCTCCATTACGGAGGCGGGTATAATTCGCTGTAAGTTAAACTATGTCGTTAAACACCATGAAGAATACCATCAATAGCAATGACACCGTAAGCAGTGCACTAAGTGTGCGCAATTTGCCAGTCTCTGCGCTAACGTCGCGGTTCTCACGAATTCCAGCTGCTGCAAGACGCAAAGGCTTGCTCATAATACCGCCAAGCGCAAACATCGCTAGCAGTAACACAACAACAATAATCATCCACGCTACTGAATAATCACCTTTGGTCATCATATAACCGCCTGTAAGGAGTTGGATCACCAATCCATACTGCGCAAAACGATTAAATCCGGTTACGGCACTTAAAGTTCCTTCTTTCGCCCCAGACGACAGTTTCTCTGCACGTCCTAGAATGAAGGGTAGCACAAGGTAGAAGCCAAGTGCCAAGGTTCCGATCATATGTAAGAAAAACAAAACGTTCCAATCCATAACATATCTCCTCCGATTTAACTGTGATAATAGTTACATTTAATTATACCCATTATTGCTTAAGAAGAAAAGGAAACCCCCATTTTAAGTAAACAAAATGGGGGTTTCTTCATACCTCTGTCACAATCTATACAGTTATTACAGCTGTTACGCTACGCACGGACTCAGCAGACTTATCCAAAGCCGCTTTTTCCTCAGCTGTAAGCTCCAGTTCAAAAATCTTCTCGATACCATTGGCACCAAGTAACGCCGGAACACCCATGAACAGGTTATCATAGCCATATTCTCCTTCGAGCAAGGCGATAACCGGAATGATCCGTTTTTTGTCCTTCAAGATAGCTTCCGCCATCTGAACTAAAGAAGCCGCTGGTGCATAATAAGCACTACCATTTCCTAAGAGGTTAACAATCTCTCCGCCACCCACACGTGTACGTTGCACAATCTCATCAATACGCTCCGCAGATATCAATGTATCAATTGGAATGCCACCGACACTGGAATACCTTACAAGGGGTACCATATCGTCGCCATGTCCGCCTAATACGAAACCACGTACATCTTCAACGGATACCTTCAGCTCTTGTGCAATAAACGTGTTATAGCGGGCTGTATCCAGCACTCCGGATTGTCCAATTACGCGACTCTTCGGAAAACCCAGCGCATTAAATGCTGCATAGGTCATAGCGTCAACTGGATTGCTCAGAATGATTACAATGGAATCTGGTGCTACACGTTTTATGTTCTCGCATACCGACTTCACAATACCTGCATTGGTGTTCACGAGATCATCGCGACTCATTCCAGGTTTACGGGCAATCCCTGCAGTGATGATTACAATATCTGAATCCGCAGCATCTTCATAGCTTGAGGTTCCTGTAATTTGACTGTCAAATTTCTGTACAGGACCTGCTTCCAGCATATCTAGTGCCTTCCCCTTGGTAGTGTTCTCCATTTGTGGGATATCAAGCAGCACAACGTCACCAAGCTCCTTTTGAGCAAGCATAAGAGCTGTAGTAGCACCAGTAAAACCGGCACCTACAACTGTAATTTTATAACGTTTGATTGCCAAGGATTCTCCTCCTAGAACGGTGTCGGTATAGCTTGTATTAGCTAAACTTCAATATATTCAGTTGGTTGAGCCAGTCTCTTAGAGGTGATTAATAATCTCGTCGGCAAATGCAGAGCATTTCAGTTCAGTTGCGCCTTCCATCAGGCGGGCAAAGTCATAAGTCACGGTCTTGTTATTAATAGCTGTTTCCATACCTTTATAAATCAGATCTGCTGCTTCCTGCCAGCCCAGATGCTCCAGCAACATTACACCGGACAGAATCACGGAACCAGGGTTCACAACATCTTTGTCCGCATATTTAGGTGCGGTGCCATGAGTGGCTTCAAAAATCGCATGTCCAGAAATATAGTTAATGTTCGCTCCAGGAGCGATACCGATACCGCCGATTTGCGCAGCAAGCGCGTCAGACAGGTAGTCCCCGTTCAGGTTCAAGGTAGCAATAACATCAAAATCAGTCGGACGAGTCAGAACTTGTTGCAATGCGATATCCGCAATGGCATCCTTGATGATGATTTTGCCTGCAGCTTCAGCATCCTTCTGAGCAGCATTGGCAGCAGCTTCACCTTCACGTTCTTTAATCACATCATATTGATTCCAAGTGAAGACCTTACCTCCGAACTCTTGCTCAGCAACTTCATAACCCCAGTTTTTGAAGGCACCTTCAGTGAACTTCATGATGTTTCCTTTGTGCACAAGCGTTACGCTCTTGCGTCCGTGTTTGATCGCATATTCAATCGCAGCGCGCACCAAACGTTTCGAACCTTCGGAGGATACTGGTTTGATACCAATACCAGAAGTTTCAGGGAAACGGATTTTGTTAACTCCCATCTCTTTTTGCAGGAATTCGATGACTTTCTTCACTTCAGCAGAACCTTCTTGATATTCAATCCCTGCATAAATATCCTCCGTATTCTCACGGAAAATAACCATATCCACCAGCTCAGGACGTTTAACAGGAGAAGGAACCCCTTCGAAATAACGAACTGGACGCAGACATACGTACAAATCCAACTCTTGACGCAAAGCTACGTTCAATGAACGAATACCGCCTCCGATTGGAGTCGTAAGCGGACCTTTAATAGCTACAAAATATTCACGGATTGCCTCCAATGTATCATTTGGCAGCCATTCGCCATATGTATTGAAGGCTTTTTCGCCAGCAAAAACTTCGTACCAAGCGATTTGCTTTGTGCCGCCATAAGCTTTAGTTACTGCTGCATCAAGTACGCGTTTGGAAGCCTTCCAAATATCACGGCCTGTGCCGTCACCCTCGATAAAAGGAATGATTGGATGATTAGGAACCTGCAGTTTACCATCTTTAATTGTGATTTGTTCGCCTTCTGTTGGCAGATCGAATTTTTCTAGTTTCAACATTTGAGTGTATTCCTCCTAAAGTTTTGTGGGATTTAATTTCTCATGGACAAGCCTCGAACAAAACTCTCTACGTATGAATATGCATTATTGCATATATTCTAGGGTTCATTCTACTAAACTTTAGGAGCAGCCTGCAAGGCTGCCCTTCTATCTTTCGTCTACTGGAACGTATTTCTGTTCAATCATACCTGTGTATTCTGCACGTGGCCGGATAATACGGTTATCTGTATATTGCTCCAGAATATGCGCAGTCCAGCCTGAAGTCCGGCTAATTGCAAAGATAGGAGTGAACAGCTCACGTTCAATACCCAGCTGTGTATAAACTGATGCCGAATAGAAATCAACATTTGGTTTAAGTCCCTTTTGTCCGGTAATCAATTCCTCGATATTTACGGACATATCATACAGCGTAGTATCATTCTTCATTGTGCCAAGTTCAAGTGACATTTTCATCAGATGTTTAGCACGTGGATCACCATTCTTGTATACTCTATGGCCGAAGCCCATGATCTTCTCACGGTTATCCAGCTTCTTATGAATATAAGGTTCAACCGCTTCCAAACTTCCGATCTCTTCAAGCATCTTCATAACGGCTTCATTCGCCCCACCGTGAAGTGGACCCTTGAGTGCACCGATAGCAGAGGTTACGCCTGAATAAATATCGGACAAGGTTGCAACCGTAACCCGGCCTGCAAAAGTTGAAGCATTCAGCTCATGGTCCGCATGAAGCACAAGTGCGGTATCAAGCGCTTTAACAGATACACTGTCAGGCTCTTTTCCCCATAGCATATACAGGAAGTTCTCGGCAATCGAGACGCCTTCTTTAGGAGCCACAGGTTCCAGACCTTTGCGAATACGCGATAGGGCTGCCACAACCGTCGGGAGCTGTGCCTGTAGTTTTACTGCTTTAATCTCGTTAGCTTCTCTACTCATATCGTCAGCCGCTTCATCATAGAGAGCAAGGCTTGATACAGCAGTCCGCAATGCTGCCATGGTGTTGGTGTCTTTTGGATAGAGCTTCATTTGCTCGATAACTGGCTCAGGAATCCGTGCGAAAGCACTGAAATCCCGTTTGAGCGCTTCCAGCTCTGGTGTTGTTGGTAGACTGCCAAACCACAATAAATAAGCGGTTTCTTCGAAGGTAGCATTTTCTGCGAGATCATCAATATCATAACCACGGTAAGTGAGTACCCCATCCACAATAGAGCTAATGGATGAAGTTGTTGCAACGATACCTTCCAAGCCTTTGGTAGCTGTCATAGCATATCTCTCCTTTGCCAACAAGGTATAAAAAGCATTCTCGGTTTCATGAAAACATTTCCAATTTAAAGCATTGAAAAATCTAATAAGTGCAGTTCAAGGACATATCCGGCGAGGATGTTGTCTGACTTTCGTAATCGAATCTTTATTCATCATACTGGATTTTGTCGGTTATGTGAACAATGTGGAAGCTTTGCAGCGCATCAAATGATTTTATCACAGAGATAGAAAAAAACTTCTAAACCCTTGATTCACAGTTGGGATTTTAGTTTATAGCATCCGGTTCAGCCCAATATTTATCCCGTTTCCTAGTCTTTAAATACGTTCTATGAATATATATGAAGACGAGCTTTTATTCCCCTGCATCAGCAGGAATGAAGGAGGTGTAGATCTTCGTATGGACCGATTAGCATTAAAAAGACTGCTGCGCGGCCTGTGGGTCGTTCTGGCTACCTCTATCCTCCTGCTGGCAATCTATTTATTGCTTCCGCTGTTATACCCCCTCCTGCTCGCTTGGTTGCTCGCTTATATCATGCATCCACTAGTGTTGATTCTTAAAGGTCTTAAGCTCCCAGCGTGGCTCGCAGTGTCGCTCTCGCTGCTATTTTACATAGGCGGAACCGCACTAGTACTGACCGCGATGATTACAAGGCTAGTGAAAGAATTGATCGTATTGCTGCAGACCTTTAATCTTCATACGGACCAATGGAGAGAGCTTCTGCTGTCTTTGAGCCAGAATGCAAGCATACAGAATATCATTAACCAGATAAATCAGTTCTACCGCGACAATCCTGACTATCACGCCACCATTGACAGCAATATCAGCAGAACAACGGAAACAGTTGGTTACGCAGTTACGCAAGTGGTGACCGGATTTTTTAATGTGATCTTAAAGCTGATCTCTGCTCTACCCAGTATGGGTACAATTCTTATCGTGGTCGTTCTCGCTGCCTTTTTTATTAGTACTAGCTGGGAAAGACATAATGCCAAACTCACAAGCTGGCTGCCAGCACCGTTCTTAAAGCCTGTATCGGATATCTGGCGGGATCTGCGAAAAGCTCTCTTCGGCTATCTCCGGGCTCAGCTAATCCTCATCTCGATTACAGCGGTCATTGTCGTGACCGGGTTGCTGCTCTTGGGTGTAAAATCTGCTTTCGCTATTGGCTTAATGATTGGTTTTGTGGATCTGCTGCCTTATTTAGGGGTTGGAATCGTAATGATTCCCTGGGCTTTATACTCTTACATGACAGACAATCTGGCACTGGGGATCGGACTTACTATCCTATATGCCGTTATCCTTATAACCCGCCAAGTGCTTGAGCCGAAAGTGCTCGCCAGCAGCATTGGGCTTGATCCCCTTGCTATGCTGGTCGGTATGTTTGCAGGTTTGCAGCTGTTCGGCATGCTTGGGCTGATCATCGGTCCCGTTATTCTAGTTATCCTTGTAGCCTTTAACCGAGCAGGTGTATTTCACGCGTTACACAGCTATATTGTCAGCGGAAGACTAAGATAATAAACAATACCCTACAATTCCTAGAATAGCAAAACAGAGCGGATCCCTATCAATGACCGGGATCCGCTCTGTTTTTGTTTTGATTATAACTAGCGGCGGTAAAAAGTGAAGGTGCCGTTTTTCATCTTTTTCTCAATCCACTTCAGCAAAAATATACGATACAAAGGCCGAGTCAACGGAAACACCAAGGAGAAACCTACAATATCCGTTACGAAACCAGGTAAGATCAGCAGTAAGCCCCCGAAAAAAATGCATAGGCCATCCAGCATCGTCCGGCCAGGAACGCGTCCCTCCTGCATATGTGTTCTGCTGTCTTGCAGCACCTTATTCCCTTCGAAACGCATCATCAATAAACCAATAACCGAGGTGGTCAACATAAGCAGCAGCGTTTTGAATGCTCCAAGCTGATCTGCTACAAAGATAAAGCCGAATAATTCCACGGCAGGAATGATAAATAATGCAGCCCACAACCATTTGCTTCTAATCATACAGAACCCCTTTCTTCCCGCAGCGCTCCTTTAATCGCGTGAAACAGCTCCGGAAGGGCTCTATCCAGCCTGGCAGGCTTCCATTCTCGATTCACCCAAACATGATTTGTCGAGCCGGTAACCAGCAGTTCCCCGGGGAGGTCCATCGACCGCAATTGTCCCAAAGTAGCCGCTGAACCCTCTAAATTCCTACCTTCTGCTTCCGAGAGCCTCCGCACCTGATACTCAAATGCGACTCTTAACGCCGAAAAGGTAGTCATTCGCGCATACACGGAGATAAGATCATCATATCGCGCCGGACTTTTAAATTGCAAATCGGCTGAGGTAACAGGAAGCAGCACTCCCTGATTCTCAAGCTCACGATAAGTAAAGCCAAGCTGACGTAACAACTCCGTACGGCCAGACTCAAACCAGTTCAAATAATTCGCATGATACACAACGCCCATCTGATCACTTTCCTGGTATCGAACACGCAGGGTCGATTCATACCACCGGCTTCGCAAGCCGTCTTGCTGTAATTCCATTTATAAATACTCCTTTCGGCATAGGCAGCAGGGAGAGCTTTATGCCCTGGCCCCGTCTGAAGATAGCTTTGTCGTTGATAGTTTGCTTCGGGAGCTTCTGGCGACATAAAATAGCAGCATCGCTCCTGCGATTGAACTCAACATACAAGACAGGTTCATCACTTCTACACCGCCTTGATTGAGCAAGAATCCATTTAATAAATTGCCAACAACACCGGCAAAACCCGAGAACACCATATTAAAAACACTTTGCCCAGTCGCCTGCATCTCGTTAGAGGTGATCTGAGATACATATTCAACGGCAGCAATATAAAAGAACCCGAATGACAGACCATGCAGTACCTGCACTCCAATCATTACGGATGGATAAGGGAATGCCACCTGAATGCCCCACCGCAAGACATAAATAAGTGCACCAAGGAGCAGCGTCCGCTCGCGACCCAGCTTTTTGATTACCTTGGAAGCAAACAGCATGGAGGGCACGTTCGTTACAGATGCGAGAAAAAGCGCAATTCCTGCATAACGAGTTGAACCTCCAACCGACTGAAACGCGATAACGAAGTAGGTTCCAAAAGCAGTCATCGTCTGGTTCACAAGAAAACTGCCACCCAAAAACGCTAGGAACACCCGATTCCCCAGCAGCTTTTTAACCCCCTGAGAAAACGATTGCCGCATCATATGATTCTCTTCTGCCTGCTTTGGCAGCGTCAATGCAATAAGAACCGCAATTAGATTAAACATAAGAAAGGGCAGCCATATCGTGGATACAGAGAAGGACGATACATACAATCCGCCTAAATAGGCTCCCACTGCCGCTCCAATGCTCATCATAAGCCTTATACTACCATAAGTAGCCCCAGCCCTCTTCGCCGCTGAAATCGCGTAAGAATCGGCTATAGGCGCCTGTGTTGAGGAAAAGATTGTTGAGAGGGTATACACCAGCAGTAACACTATAAAATATTCCGAACGGTAAAAGACCGCTAATAAAGCCGGTATCGCCACACTTAGGATTAGTACCAAACGTGTCTGATTATACCGATCCGAGACAATTCCCCATATTGGCTGAATCGTGATCGCAATTAGCGTGCCTGTTGCCATTAGTATACCTATTTGCCCGCTATCAAGTCCATTGTGTACAAGCAGCAGCGTTAGATATGAGCCAAATGAACCACCGGCCAATCCTAAAAACAGATAAAAGCCACGCAGCTTCGATAATTTTTCCATTTTAAGCTACAAATCCTCTCCAGCTTCTTAATCAAGCATTGCACTCTCTTATATTTTAGCAGAACACCCGTACTTCCTATGTAATCACCGCATTTAATATAGCAGTACTATAAAGGCGGTGGACAAGTTGAATGATAAACAAAATTCTATTCGGGTCAATCATCCATGTCTAAAAGACAAATCTAATGCGAACAAATTTCAAAGCTCCGGCTTCGGCTGGTCTTCAACAAACTGGAGCGGGTATACAATCACTGGAAAAAAGGGGACCTTTAACCGCATTGCCGGCGAATGGATCGTTCCCTCCGTAAAACCAACCTCTAAACCTTCCTATTCCTCTGCTTGGATTGGAATCGACGGTTTCAAGAACAGCAGCCTGATCCAAACGGGAACAGGCCATGAATTCGTAAATGGCCGTGCCCGGTATTACGCTTGGTGGGAAATCCTACCTGATGTTGAAACGGTAATTCCCCTTCCAGTGAGCCCTGGAGACCATATAAAAGCTAACATCACGAAGGTAGGCCGCAACAAATGGACGATTACGCTCCGCAATTTGAGCCGAAATTGGATTTTTCGAACATTGCAGCGATACAACGGACCACAAACCTCTGGTGAATGGATTATGGAGGCTCCCGAGGTAGACGGCTCGATCGCAAAGCTGGCGCGCGTCTCCCCTACTTGCTTCTATTGCTGTCGAATTAATGGCAAAAGTCCGAGGCTTACCCTAAATATGGGAGGAATCATGGTGCAAAATAACGCTACTATCGCCGTTCCTTCTTGTCCAAACCATCGTGGGGATTCTTTTACTGTCAAACGAACATACCCCAAATAAAAATTCTCGAACCTGTCATTCAAGATTTGTTACTAACAGCATAAATGGATTTAACATAATCTTCAATCGAATATGTTGATAAACACGAAAAAAGGGCTGCCTCGCTTGTAGATTTACACTACAGTTGAGACAACCCTTTAATTAAGCTCTATGGAACCTGTTAAACAGGTGAAGCCAGTCGAAAACTACTCGATTGTGCTTACTTTTACCAAGTTAGTGGAACCAGAACGTCCAAGTGGAATTCCTGCAGTAATCACAACTAGGTCACCAGTTTGAACCAGACCGGAATCCTTACCACCTTTGATTGCTGTTTCCAGCAGCTCATCTGTGGAAGATGCAACTTGTCCGAACACTGGCGTTACGCCCCAAACGAGGGACAATTGACGCATAGTTCTTTCTTGTGTTGTAACGGCAATGATTGGTGCTTTAGGACGGTATTTGGAAACAACGCGTGCAGTATGACCTGTTACTGTCGAAGAAATGATAGCCTTAGCGTTCAGATCCAAAGCAGAAATTGCAACGGATTGGCTGATTGCTTCTGTAACTGTAGTTTCTTGTGCAGTTTGTTGTTTCATGAAGATTTCATGGTGGTTCAGAGCGGATTCCGCTTTCTCAGCAATGCGGGACATTGTAAGTACGGATTCTACTGGATATTTACCAGCAGCAGTTTCTCCGGAAAGCATGATTGCATCTGTTCCATCTAAAATAGCGTTTGCTACGTCACTTGCTTCAGCGCGAGTAGGACGTGGGTTGCGTTGCATGGAATCCAACATTTGTGTAGCTGTGATAACTGGTTTACCAGCAACGTTACATTTTTGAATCATCAATTTTTGAGCCAAAGGTACATCTTCAGCTGGGATTTCAACACCAAGGTCACCACGAGCAACCATCAGGCCGTCAGAAGCTTCTAAAATTTCATCAAGGTTGTCAACACCTTGTTGGTTTTCGATTTTGGAAATGATTTGGATGTGAGAAGCGTTGTTTTTCTCAAGCAGCTCACGAATTTCCTGAACGTCGCTAGCTTTGCGAACGAAGGAAGCGGCGATAAAATCGATGTCCTGTTCGATACCAAAAAGAATATCGTTGGTGTCTTTTTCCGTAATACCCGGCAAGGAGATGTTTACTCCTGGTACGTTAACGCCCTTCTTGCTCTTAATCGTACCACCGTTTACAATACGGGTCTTGATTTCTGTACCTTGAATGTCGACAACTGTCAAACCAATCAGACCGTCATCAATAAGGATTGTGGATCCTACTTGAACATCGTTAGGAAGTTCGCTGTACGTGATGGAAATACGATCTTGATTACCAAGGATCTCTTCCGTAGTCAGTGTCAGGTACTCGTCCTGAACAAGTTCAATCGGTTCTACTTCCAGCTTGCCTGTGCGAATCTCCGGTCCTTTAGTATCGAGCAGGATAGCAACTGTTTTGTTCAGTTCCTTAGATGCTTGACGGATCGTATTGATCCGAGCACCGTGCTCTTCGAAATCGCCGTGGGAGAAATTCAGACGGGCCACATTCATACCAGCCAAAATCAATTTTTTGATATTCTCCAACGATTCACTCGCAGGTCCGATCGTACATACAATTTTACTTTTCCGCATTAGGTTTTCCTCCGTTTTTTCGTTCTCTCTGTCTCACTTTTTCCAACTACAAAATCTACTACAAGGCTAACTAATAAAATAGGAACTTTGTCACATGTGCCTTTAAGTACGCCCTTATGAATATTACTGCAAACCAGACACAAAATCAATGTTGTAGGCACTTTTGGGTGTAACTTTAAGTCGAATTTTCTGTAAACATAAAAAAAATTAAAATAATCCCGTTAGTGGATCGAGATTATTTTAATTCCAATAAATTGTATATTTTACACTATATCCAAAAGACCCACTAAGTATAGCTATATGTCTTAAAGTGCAAATGATTTTGCACTTTTACACTTCTGACTTCACTTCTTCTTCAATGAAAATTTGTTCCTGCTGAGCCTCTGCAAACTCACCAATTTTACGGAATTTACGGTATCGATCATCCTTCAATTCCACTGAGTTCATCTGGGTTAGCTCCTGCAGATGCCGCCATAATGCATCCTTAATCGCCGCTGCCGTTGCTTCGTAATCCCGATGAGCGCCGCCTTTAGGCTCTGGTACGATCTCTTCTATAACTTCCATCTCAAGCAGATCAGCAGCCGTTATCTTCATGGCTTCTGCCGCTTGATCAGCCTTCGAAGCATCCTTCCACAGAATAGAGGCCGCTCCGTTTGGAGATATCGCCGAATAAATGGCATGTTCCAGCATGAGCACTCTATTTCCAACCGCCAATGCCAGGGCGCCACCGCTTCCGCCTTCACCGATGACCACACAGATTACAGGGACACCAAACTGAGACATCTCGCGTAAATTACGGGCAATCGCTTCGGATTGACCTCTTTCCTCGGCTGTGTTGCCTGGGTATGCACCTTTCGTATCCACGAAGGTAATAATGGGACGTTTGAACTTGTCCGCTTGCTGCATCAGACGCAGCGCTTTACGGAAGCCCTCAGGGTGTGCACTGCCGAAGAATCGTAAAATATTCTCTTTGGTGTCTTTACCGCGCTGCTGGCCAATAACTGTAACCGGCAACCCATTTAGTTTACCGATGCCGCCTACAATAGCAAGATCATCCCCAAACATCCGATCACCGTGGAGCTCAATAAAATCTGTGAAGATCTGCCCCATAAGATCAAGGGAAGTCGGACGTCCTTGATGTCTAGCCAAATGCATTTTTTGCGAAGGAGAAATATTAGAATATATCTCTTCCTCCAGCACACGGTATCGTTCTTCCAGCCTAGCTACCTCGTCCGTAAAATCAATACCCTTCTCTTCGCCAAACTGTTTCAGTTCAGCAATCTTCTTGCGCATTTCTACCAGAGGCATTTCAAAAGGCAACTCTCCTGCCAACCTAAAATCCCCCTTTCACGTCATGCAGCTCCAAAATTTTAGTCAATGTAGCGCGCATTTCTTTGCGGTGCACGACCATATCAAGCAACCCATGCTGAAGATTAAATTCAGCGGTCTGGAAATCATCCGGAAGCTTCTGGCGAATGGTCTGCTCAATGACTATACGTCCTGCGAAACCAAATACCGCTCCAGGCTCTGCAATAATTATATCACCAAGGCTGGCAAAACTCGCAGATACTCCACCGGTAGTAGGATCCGTAATTATCGAGATGTAAAGACCTCCAACCTCGTTAAAACGAGCCAGCGCAGCGCTGGTCTTCGCCATTTGCATTAGACTAAGAATACTCTCCTGCATTCTCGCTCCACCTGAAGTAGAGAAAATAAGGAGTGGAAGCTGTTGCTCCGTGGCCTCTTCTATCGCACGGGTGATCTTCTCCCCTACTACAGAGCCCATACTGCCTGAGAAAAATTCAAAATTCATCACAGCTACGATGACTGGATGGCCACCAATGGAACCCTGACCCGTAATTACGGCTTCAGTTTGTCCAGATTTCAGCTGCTGTTGCTCCACTTTGGAAGCGTAACCCGGAAATTTCAGCGGGTCGATAGAATACATTTCACTGTCAAACTCAATAAAGCCCTCAGGGTCTAATGTCATCGCAATGCGCTCCACAGCATTTAGGCGCATGTGGTGACCACAAGTAGGACATACCTTTAGGTTCTTCTCTAATTCCTTACTATACTGGATCGTTCCGCATTTATTACATTTGCTCATTAATCCTTCAGGGATTTCACGTTTGGGGCGTTCGCCTTCCGCAGGCCCGCCGCTCCGCTCCAGACGTTCTGAAGGAATAGTCGCGTACTTCCGTTTCTTCTGAAATAAATCTTTGAACACACCCGCACCTCTTCAGCCGTTTATTTGCGTTATGCAGCTTGCCGCTGTCATGACTTTTGTCTTGTAAGAAACTCAGGGATGCAGAATAAGATTAAGGACTTCCTGTACTTCCTCCAGCTCACCTGAAGGAACCAATATCTCAAACTGCTGCTTGGACATATTGATTGGACGGCATTCTACCAAAAAACCTTCTTCTGTCAGCTTACTCTTAATCATATCCGCCACTCTGGCGGTCGGCGCGATATATATTACCGTCCACATGCCCTGCAAGGCCTCCCCAATCTTAATTCCCAGCCGTATCCCGTATAATGGAATTATGATAACACAGTTTTCTTTTTTCCCGCAACAGGAGTAGGGCATAGGAAGCAAGACTGAGGAACTTGTTCAAACGAAATAAAGGGGCTCAATTATTCCTTGTCCGTGCCTAAAGGATATACTTTTGCCCCTTCATGCCGATGAGCAATTCTGGCGGAAGCGGCGGCAGCAATGCCGGCAACAAGGTCATCCAAGAATACATGAATCCTACCTTTATCATCGTTCAGTTCACCAATGATTCCAAGCTTTATTTTGTCCAAATACCCAAAACCTGTCAGTCCGATCATCCCATATACCCCCGTAATACCAAGCGCCAGAGTCTCGTCCGCTCCGTAGAGGGATTCATCAGCCTCCATTACCGCCTGCAGCGGCTGTGGAAGCAGTTTTTTCTCGGCTAATTCATCAAGAGCAACACCTGTCATTAAAGTATACTGCACTTCTCTTTTGCCCAAAACAGACTTGACGCTGGACAGACATTCATCCTTGGTTAAACCAGGATAATAAACCGATTGTAAAATATATACGATTTCAGCAATGGAGGAAAGTGATACACCTCTGCGTTCCAACAGATCTACTGCCATTTGATAGGACATGCTGCGACTCCCCTTTCCGTACAGGGATGTGCCCTGTGGTTTCCTAATGTATGCGGAAAAGGGGAGAATTGTTCTTATTTTATTCTTACCGTACCTGCACCCAGCATAACCTCGATCGCCGCGAAAAGTTCCTCGGACGGCTTAATTCGATAATTATCGCTAAGAGCTAGGAGCTTCTGATCCTGTTCATAGAACAGAAGCGTCGCAGCTGGACCGGGATGATTCTGCAGCAGCTCTTTCAGGCGCGACAGCAACGCTGCATTCTCTGAGGCCGGCGTGATCTTGATAAAGACACGCTGGCCTGAGGTCGCCGCTGTTGTTGGCGCGGCCTGTGCAGGTGTTGCAGGCGGCGTTGTGCCGCCTGCTGGCCTGGCAGCCGGACCAGTGGCGGCACCGCTGGTCCGGGAAGCAGGAGCTGCGCCGCGTGGCGGCGCTCCTGCTGAGGCCGAGCGTCCCGCGCTGTACGAGCGGGACGCGGCGGCACTGCGGCGCTGCAATAGCCCGCGGAGAGCCTCCGCAGACAGCAGCGCCACTTCCTCGGCCAGCAGCTTGAAGCCTTCGTCTTCCTGCTGCACCTTGGCGCGCAAGGCCAGCAGCGCGCCCTTGGCAATCAAGCTGCGGCTTCGCTTCCACACCTCAGGGAAGAGCACGACCTCGCAGCGCTCGATCTGATCTTCCCATTCGACGAAGGCCATCGATTTTCCTTGCTTCGTCGTAATTTCCTTAACGGATACGACCATTCCGGCCGTAACCGTCTGGCTCTCATCCGCGGCTTCACCAAGATCCATCAGCCGCTGCATACCGGGCTCCTCAAGCAGCTCCGCGCTATCATCAAGCGGATGGCCCGAAAGATATAACCCCAGCAGCTCACGTTCCATCTCCAGCTGCTGGCCAATGGTGAACTTAGGGATATCCGGATAGCGGATTTCCCAGTTCGGTGTCTCCACCAAATCGTCGAACAGCTGGATTTGCAGCTCATCCCGCTCCTTGCGCCATTTCAGCGCAGCGTCAACCGTCTCGTCCAGCATAGCCAGCAGCTGGGCGCGGTGACCCGGCAGACAGTCAAAAGCTCCCGCCTGCAGCAAAGATTCCACTACCCGCTTATTGCAGACCCGCAGGTCCACACGTCGACAGAAATCTAGCAGACTGTCGAACGGCCGCTCCTTGCGGACTGCCATAATGTTCTCCACTGCCAGCGTGCCGACGTTCTTAATGGCTGCGAGTCCAAAGCGGATATGCCCCGTTCCGGTTCCTTCGCCTGGAACCGGAGTAAACAATACGCCGCTCTCGTTCACATCCGGCGGCAACACGCCGATGCCCGTGCGGCGGCAGTCCAGCACATACTCCGCTACCTTGCGGTGAGTGCCCATTACAGCGGTCAACATAGACGCCATAAACTGCACCGGATAATGTGCCTTGAGATAAGCTGTCTGGAAAGCCAACACTCCGTAAGCCGCGGCATGAGCACGCGGGAAGCCGTAATCGGCAAAGCGCACGATCATATCATAAACAGCATTCGCATCCGTTTCATTATACCCCTGCTGCAAGCTGCCTTGAACAAAATGGCTCCGTTCCTTATCCAGAGTCTCACGTTTTTTCTTAGAGACCGCTCGACGGAGCAGATCCGCTTCTCCTAACGAGAAGCCCGCCATCAGAGAAGCAATCTGCATGATCTGTTCCTGATACACAATGATCCCATAGGTGTCCGCTAAAATAGCCTTCAAATCAGAATGTGGATACTCTACTTCAATCTCACCGTGTTTGCCTGCTATATATTTCGGGATAAATTCCATCGGACCCGGACGATACAGCGCTAGAACCGATACAATATCTTCAAAGCCGTTAGGCTTCAGATCTTTAAGTACTCGTCTAACGCCCGCCGACTCCAGCTGGAAGACCCCTGTTGTCTCACCAGCCCCAAGCATTTCATACGTAGCTGGATCATGATCTGGGATGACACGGAAATCCGGAACACTTCCGCTCATTTCTTTAATCGAATTCATACAGCGTTCGATAATCGACAACGTGCGCAAACCCAGAAAATCCATTTTCAACAGCCCGACGCTCTCCAAATGCTCCATAGAGTATTGGGTTAACGCCGTACTTTCATTACCTTCCTGAAGTGGGACTGCATCGGTCAACGGACCCTTCGAGATAACAACCCCAGCAGCATGTGTCGAAGCATGGCGGGGCATGCCCTCCACCTTCATTGCCATATCCAGCAACCCTTTAATCTTTGGATTGCTATCATACAGTGCTTTAAGATCTGGTGTACTCTCCAGCGCCCTGGCAAGGCTGATCCCTAGTTGACCAGGTATAAGCTTGGCAGCTTTGTCTACCTCGTTATAAGGCAAGTTCAGCACCCTGCCTACATCACGAACGGCAGCCCGTGCAGCCATAGTTCCGAAAGTAATAATTTGCGCCACATGTTCTTTGCCGTATTTCTCCACTACATAACCAATAACCTCATCACGCCGTTCATCGCTAAAATCGATATCAATATCCGGCATGGTGATCCGTTCTGGATTTAGAAAACGTTCAAAGAGCAAGTTATATTTCAATGGGTCCACGTCAGTTATTCGCAAAGCGTATGCGGTGAGACTACCCGCGGAAGATCCCCGTCCGGGTCCCGTAGCAATTCCCTGACGATGACAATAAGCAATAAAATCCCACACAATTAGAAAATAATCGCTGAAGCCCATACTCTCGATAACGCCCAGCTCATAGGTGAGACGCTTCTCAGCCGTCTCTCTTTGCTCAGGTGTAGCCCATTGCGGTGTATCTATATATCGTTCCTCCATCCCCTTCCAGCACAGCTCACGCAAATAAGCAGCGGAATCCATGCCTTCAGGGAGCGGAGAATAGGCAGGCAGAATATGATTGCCGAAGGTAAGCTCCAAATTACATTTTTCTGCGATCAATAAGGTATTGGCGATAGCCTGCGGCACATGCGGAAACAATGCCGCCATTTGCTCGCTGCTTTTTAGAAACAGCTGATCTGTTCCGATCTTGAGACGTTCCTCATCATCCACCGTTTTGCCTGTTCCGATGCAGATCAGCACATCCTGAACCTCAGCATCTTCCTTCGCCAAATAATGGACATCATTCGTCACCACAAGTGGAATTTCACATTCCCCGGCAAGGGCGATCAGCTTGGGATTCACTCTCTTTTGCTCGGAGATCCCGTGGTCTTGGAGCTCCAGATAGAAATCTTCGCCAAAAATCGCCTTATATCGCAGCGCAGCCTTTCGCGCCTCCTCATCACGACCATGCAGCAGATGCTGCGGCACTTCTCCGCCCAGACAAGCACTAAGGCAGATAATCCCCTCTGAATGAGCTGCCAACACTTCCATATCGATCCGGGGTTTATAATGATGGCCTTCCAGATGGCCGATAGAGATCAGCTTCATCAGGTTCTTGTAGCCGGTTTCATTCTTGACGAGCAGAATCAAGTGGTAGATCGGTTGATCTTTTCGACTGCCCCGCTCACGGCGTGAACCCGCGGTTAAATAAGCTTCACAGCCAATAATCGGCTTGATTCCATTCTCTTTACACGCTTTATAAAAGGGGATGGCCCCGTACATCACTCCATGATCCGTAAGCGCCAGCGACTTCATGCCGTATTCGCCGGCCCGGCGCACGAGATCGGTAATGCGCGCCGCCCCGTCCAGTAAACTGTATTCGCTGTGCACATGCAAATGCACGAAAGGGCTCATAACCCCACTTCCTCTCTACTGCAAAAATCAAACATAAGATGAAACTATTTTATCATATTAAAGGGGGACCCGCCCATACAATGGATTAAGAGCATAAGGACAGGCAAAGCTTGTAAATGCCTCGTCCGGGAAGGGGCCTGTATGAGCATTTTTATGAGCAAAGCTATCCTCGACTTCTTTATCGCCTTCGGCATCGTGCTTGGCGGAGCTATGCTCGGCGGAATCGGCGCCGTTGTATCCCTGCAACCGCCGACGCAAACGATGCTGGATGTGGCAGATCGGATTAAAATATGGGCACTAGCAGCCGCTGTAGGAGGTACTATGGACCCCTTACGGGTCATTGAAAGCAACATGATTGGAGGCAACCTCTCCCCCGCCATCAAACAAATCATGTATCTTGCCTTCGCTTTTCTAGGAGCCCATATGGGCAGTGAGCTAGTAAAATGGGTGTGCGGCAGGGGGTAACGCCAGTGAGAGTTCCACCATTCAGTCGTTTTCGCAGATTCACCCAGATCTCCGCTATATTCATGCTAGGGATCGTCGTAGGAGCTGTCATATACAATGCTATTTACCATGTAGGATATAACGTATTATGGCTGCATAATCAAGATCTGCGTGTACAGATCGAGCAATATCAAAAAGATATTCAGACACTCAAAAAATACAATAATACCTCAACCGTAATCAGAGAAATCAAAATTCGATCGGAGGAAAGCAAATCCAAAGAAGATACCCCACTTGACCCCGTAACTGTAAAATTAATCATAAGCCAAATGGGCTCAGATCTGGAACCGATGCGCGGCCGCAGCATGTTCGATATTGATACAGACAGTAAACTGGTTAGACTGCTGTTGGATGGCAAGCTATACATTGTGCGTGACAAGGAATACTCTGTCAAAATCCGAACCATGCTCGTCATGGAAGGCGTCCTGCAAATCTGGGTAGAAATCAGTCCTTTTAAGCGCAGCTGACAGCCATCGTGTGATACAATAATGGACAGACGTGGAAATTACTTCTTGGCTACTGCAAGACACGATAAAGGAGCTGGCTGTCCATGGTTTTATTTATCAAGTATTTATTGTTTATCCTGCTGGTGATCTTTGTAATCGGTGCCGCTGTGTTCAGCATATCCTCCCGCCGTGCCTTAAATCCCCAAGATAAAGGGCTGAAACGCTCCGTCATGAATGTGATGCTCGGTGCTATGCTCGTAACGCTATCCTTGATATCCATGTTTTTGTTTCGCGGCTCTACCGTTAATATTATTGTTGAAGCTGCCTTTCTGCTGATTGGTGCGTTCAACATCTTCTCGGGTCTACGCAGCTATAGTTTTTACAGCCGTAGCCGCAGCCAGGAACAACACCAGTCAAAAGCCTAGCTGCTGCTCTGACGGAATAGGAAAAGAATAAAATAGACTCCCCTCTCAATCAATGATGAGGGCAGTCTATTTAGCATGTATACGATCCTATTTACCGGATGCTATCCAGCTAGCAAACCATTCTTTAGCCATGATCAATGGATTGCAGCATCAGAACAGCTTTGGCTACCAGAGTATCCGAGTGGCTGATCTCAATCTCAAGCTTACAGGTACGGCGGCTGATTTCGAGCAGTCTCGGCATTACAATGATCGCGTGTTCGATCTGTACCGGTCGGATAAAATAAGTGGACATATTATCTAGTACATAATCATTTCCTGTGATATCCTTAGCTGCTTTAAATGCCGAAAGCGTCATAAGCGTAGACAATATTCCTTCAGAAATCGTCCCAAGATCCGTGGCCATCTGCGGCGTAATAAAGCCATGGAAGAACAATCGTCCCTCTTCGTCCCGCTCATCCGCAAAACCATTCCAAATGAGATGATCAAAAGTCTCTCCCAGCTGAGGTTGGTTCCGAACATCGCGTAAGCTTTGCAGCACTTCTTTACGGGTTAGGGAGCCTACCAGTTTGCGGTTACGGTCCACTATGGGCAGAAAATCCACGCCTTCCCACATCATGATCTGGGCCGCGGAGGCTAGTGAGGTTTGCAGTGCAGCCGTAACCGGACTGCGAATCATCGCTTTTTCAATGATCTGCCCTTCCGTCAATTCCTCTACATCACGGCGACCGATAATGCCAATGACTCGGTTCCATTCATCCGTAACGGGAAAGCGCTGCTCTCCAGTTTCCTCAGAAACCTGTCGTAGCTCGCCGACGGTGCTAGAGATTTTTAACGTATTCAGGCGCGGTTTGCTGTCGATAATATCCTCTACCAGCATAATTTTTTTCTTTATCAATCTATCAAAAATAGCACGGTTAATCATTGAAGCGACGGTAAACGTGTCATGTCTCGAAGAAATAATGGGAAGATCCAGCTCGTCTGCCAATGCCTTCACTTCACGGCTCGTCCCGAAGCCCCCTGTCACCAGAACCCCTGCACCCTGCTCCAGCGCCAGAGAGTGAACATCATCACGGTTACCCACAATCAACAGACTGTCAGCGTCTATATAACGGATCATCGCATCGACCTTCATCGCCCCGATCACGTATTTATGCAGATGTTTATTTAGTCCACTTGCCCCGCCAAGCACATGCCCTTCAACAATATCAACTACATCGCCAAACGTCAGCTGCTCTGAAATGTTCCGAGGTTTCTTTTCTACACGAACTGTACCAATCCGTTCCTTCGTGATGACTATCCCGAGATTCTCAGCTTCCTTCACTGCACGGTAAGCAGTCCCTTCGCTGACTAACATTTCTTTGGCGAGCTTGCGAACAGATATTTTGGTACCTACCTTAAGACTTTCAATATGCTGCAGCAGTTGCTCGTGTTTAGTAATCGCATCGCCTTGACCTTCCAACTGTTACACCCCCATGCTCCGATCTGTACTATACTGTACCTATTATACAACGATAGAATGGCTCAGTACAACCGATTCATAAGCTTCGGATTCGAATTTCACTCTCCTTACACAATCTACGATTAAGGTAGGTATTGCCACATAGCAAGTTTGAAAACCACCTTAAAATCGAATTTTTTGAAACTGAATATCTCTGATGCGTTTTAAGCTGACCTTAAAAATTCGCTGCCTTTATTTAGCAACCTTTTCCTCTTTTTTATAGTCTGAGAATTAATGAATGTGTAAAGGAGCATTGAAGATATGAACAAGACCGCTTTATTACTACTTACCCTTACTTTGCTTTTCATAGGACTGGTCAGCTGTGGAAATACGGGAAACGAAATAAAACAAGCAGACCAGATAGAGCTGGATGCAAATAATATAGTTTCTATCAACTTAATTGAAAGAAAACAGCCAACGACGACTATTTCTGATACATCCTCCTTTGAACGTTTCGTTCAAGCCATAACTACTGCTGAATATGATAGAGGACAACTAGATATTGCTCCCAGCGATTACAGAACCACTGTGAACATGAAGGATGGCATAAGTTATGAATTCTCTTTTTGGATCGTCGGAAGTAACAATGGGTTACTCATTAAATCAGGACAAATGGGCCACTATCGCCTGTCAGATACCAGCAAAAAGGATCTATTGGACTTGTTTCAATCAACTTTTAATGAAGATAAGAATTCATCAGAAGACACTGTTAACCCACAGCCCCCAAGCGTTCAAGTTACTGTTGGCGGTGAGCAGTTCGAGGCTATTCAAGGCTCTTATTGCTGGACCGACAATGGCAAAGGCGTATGTGTGGATATGGCTTCTTACGATGAGCTGGTTTCCAAACAGAAGGTACATCCCAAAGCCATCAGCGGTGATCAGGTAGAACTCGAATTCTCATATGCACCCAAGGAGATGGAGGTTATGGCTTCATTTCCTGGTGGGGAACGACCAGACGAAGCCCTTTCCGTGGACAAAACTCGCAGCAGGTAGCGGCAGACACCTATATATCATCCATGCAAGATGGCCTCAGGGAAGCGCCAGTTATGTATTTGAAGTTCAATGCTCGGTCAGTAAAAAGTAATCGGATTGTTTTTGCTTAACACGTGGATGGGATGGTCGGATGATGGTCGGATGATGGTCGGATGATGGTAGGATTAAGTCCATCCTCTCTACGATCAGGAAAAAAGTTTATACTATCGACGTGAAAGGAGCTGAGCTTATGCAATTTCTTTTTATACTCGCGGTCCTCGTTCCTGCAGTGTGGTATTACGCGGCTCTTGGTAAACGGATATCTGCCGAAGAAAAGAAGGCTGGAAGAGATCTCACCAATGAGATCAATCCTTTTACGGGTGAAAAATAACATTTAACCCCCTGCAAGCAATGCAGGGGGCATATTAAAGCCCACTGCTTAGGCTAGTGGGCTTTTTCGTATGAGTGTGTCTTTTTTGTATGCCTCTTTGTGTGACTTTTGCGCTTGGCTCGGCATTCTGAGGTATTTATACTTCTCTTTTGGCTACTTATGCGTTTTGTGCGACATTCTACGGTATTTATACTTCTCTTTTGGCTACTTTTACGATTTGCCCGGCATTCTACGGTATTTATACCTTTCTTTTGGCTACTTTGGTGTTTTGCCCGGCATTCTACGGTATTTATACCTCTCTTTTGGCTACTTGTGCGATTTCCGCGGCATTCTACGGTATTTATACCTCTCTTTTGGGTACTTGTGCGTTTTGTGCGGCATTCTACGGTATTTATACTTCTCTTTTGGCTACTTATGCGTTTTGTGCGACATTCTACGGTATTTATACTTCTCTTTTCACGTCTTTTGCGTTTTGCCCGGCATTCTACGGTATTTATACCTTTCTTTTGGCTACTTTGGTGTTTTGCCCGGCATTCTACGGTATTTATACTTCTCTTTTCACGACTTTTGCGTTTTGCCCGGCATTCTACGGTATTTATACCTTTCTTTTGGCTACTTTGGTGTTTTGCGCGGCATTCTAAGGCATTTATACTTCTCTTTTAGCTACTTCTACGCTTTCCGCGGCATTCTACGGTATTTATACCTCTCTTTTCGGCACTTCTGCGCTTTCCGCAACATTCTAAGGCACTTATGCCTCTCTTTGCACGACTGCCGTGCTTTTCGAGAGACCTGAAGCTAATCTAGCTTTTTTTAGTAATCGACCCCAACTCTATTATCTTTGCGAAACTCTAGTTTCTTCATTCCACTTTGTCTGCCATTGCTCCAGCTTTTCTTTTCGCACAGCTTCCAAACGTTTGGTCTTTTCCTCATCAACCCCGATAATAAAATGCAGATGTGCCGCAATGACCATAAACGCAAAAAGTGACCAGACGACTCCAAAACCAAACACCCAACTCGGTCCATTCGCAAGCGAAAGCTTCGGCAGTGCATACAAAAGCATGGCCAACGCCAGCAAGAGATAGACACCGTGTTTGAACTTGTTTCTTTTTCTCATTAATAACAGCTCCTTCGTAGACAGGATATTCGATTGAATCTATATCTCTACTCTATGAACATGAGGCCCGTAATATGAGACAAGTCCATTAAAAAATATAACCTTTTCAAAATTATGTATAAAAGGTTAGCATTTATATAGCAAGAGACGCTTATATATGAGATGATGATTTCATTTAGGGGAGGCGTTTTTGAATTGAATGCAGCTTATAATCATACCGAATACATAATTCGCAAAAAGGTATTTTCGATCATGGGTGCGAAACTTCATATTTTTGACAGCTCTGAGCAGCTTGTGCTCTATTCACAAATGAAAGCGTTCAAGCTTAAAGAAGACATTGCACTTTATACGGATGAATCTATGCAGAAGGAGCTTCTGCGCATAAAAGCCCGTAGCGTCGTCGATTTTAGCGCTACTTATGATGTACACGATACAGAGTCCGGTGAGCATATTGGTGCTTTTCGCCGTAAGGGTCTCAAATCTATTTTGAAGGATGAATGGATTATTCTTGACCGTCATGATCAGGAAATCGGAAAAATCAAGGAAGACAGCACCGCGATGGCTTTACTGCGCCGCTTCATCGCTATTATTCCGCAGAAATATAATATCGAGATGGATGATACTACGATCCCTGCCTTCAAGCAAAATTTCAATCCATTTGTCACCAAAATTATGGCTGACTTCTCGGAGGATCGAAAAGGCAAGCTTGATCGCCGCTTAGGTTTGGCAGCTGGTATTCTTCTCTGCGCAGTCGAAGGTAAACAAGATTAGTTGAGGTTGAGGTTGAGGTTGAGGTCGAGCTTGAGCTTAGGCTAGCCATATAGTCACAGCCACAAGAAAGAGGGTGCTTCCAGAGCCATCGGCTTCGGGAACACCCTCTTTTGATTTTCATTGCTGAAATTTATTCACCGTACAATTGGGACAAACTCTCGGTGATAATTTTATTTACATCCTCGATTACAACGCTCAGACGGCGTTCCGCATCGAACAGACGACGAATGCCAAGATTCAAATTAAGCACCTCGAACAGCTTCTCCATCTTTTCCATTTCTTCTTGTGGAGGCATTTCTCCGCTCATCATCCGTTGTTGCAGCTCCATCTGACCTTGGCGGAAATTGTCCAGCATCGCTTTCGCTTCAGGATCCGTTTCTACGACCTTCATGGCATTTCTGATGTCCGATACCTCGCTGCTCTCTTTAATGGCTTTCGCCAGTTCATGTGCTTTGTCGTGAATGCTCATTATGATTCCTCCTAAAAGTTTTGTTAGCGTACACTCCTCAGATCGTCTTCGTGCAAAACTCACTTCGGAAGCTTACGCTTAGGTTTTGTAACAGCTGCTTCCTGAATCTACTCTGCTCTAAAAACTCACTCCGAAAACATACGCTTAAGTTTTGTTAGCAGCCGCTTCCTGAATCCACGCTGCTTTAGTTTCCAATATTCGCTCATTCCATACTTGTTTCGCTTCTTGGGCCGAGCTTATGAAATGACTGGGCAAGGTTTTTAGCGATTAGGTCAATCACCAAGGGTCATCTGTCTCCATATGATGAATGATATGTAACCCTTAGCTACCAAATTGCCGGCATCATGCTGCCTACCGGAAGGAGATCCACGATGTCCCAATTCAAGATCCCGGTCCATACGGTCAACTCGGGCATCCTGCAGGAAAACGCTATAATGCTTGGCGAAAAATCCATGAAAAGACTCAAAATCCCGTCTCACGGAACACTCCAGCTGGCATTCGGCTCTTTCCGGCAGGAGGTTACCATTATCTCGGCTCCCAAATCCGACATCCTGCGTGTAAGCGAAGGACTGGCGCGGCGGACCGGATGGAAACACCGACAAACCCTCAACGTTTCTTACAGCTCTGTAAGCCGCACCTTGCGGCTTGGACCGTTGATCGGCGTGCTCGTCAGTCGTGACCATCCAGATAATCTCGACAGGTTGTTTGGACCCATTACCATGTTCTGCCGGGAATTGACAAATGCCTGCCACACACAAGGCGCCTATGTATATTTCTTTACCCCGGAAGCGCTGGAAACACGCAGTTCTTCCATTCAGGGCTGGGTATACAACGAGGGTTGGAGAAAAATGAGTCTGCCCATTGCCGATGTAATCAACAATCGGTTAACGACGCGAAAGGTGGAGAATAAACCTAGCGTACAGCATTTTTTGGCGGATGTAAAATCGCGATATGGAACGCATTTCTTCAACGAAAAATTTCTTGACAAGACAGAGGTATTTGAAGCTTTAGCGCAAGACCCTTCCCTGCAGCGGTATTTACCTGAATCGCATGCGTTGAACGGCTTTGCCGTAATGAAGAAGATGTGCAGCCATTACCCAAGTGTATTTTTGAAACCTGTACGAGGCAGTCTCGGCAAAGGCATACTTCGTATCTCTAAAGAAGAAGGCGGAGGTTACCGTCTATTGTCTACTACCTCCATAGGTACACGCAAGCAAAGCTACACCACTCTCGCTAAATTGTACCAGTCCATCGCTCCCAAAATGAAGACCACTCGATACCAGATTCAGCAGGGATTGCCTTTGATGGAGCTAGGAAGGCGACCTGTAGATTTCCGGGCACTTGTTCAGAAGAATGGCAGCGGAAAATGGGGAGTTACCTCCATTGTCGCCCGCACCGCCGGAAGCAATCACTTCGTGTCTAATTTAGCTAGAGGTGGCAGTCTCAGCACAGTGAAAGAAGCGATTAGCAAGAGCAGTCTTCCTCCGGGCGCAAAAGAAAACGTTCAGCTTCAGCTGCCCAGAGCAGCACTTGCCATTGCAAGAGGGGTCGAAACCTTTATCCCCGCTCATTTCGGAGAGCTCGGAATCGATCTGGCACTGGATCAATCAGGACGAATATGGCTCTTAGAGGTTAACTCCAAGCCCTCCAAGAACGATAATACACCGTTAAACGATCAAAAAATAAGACCGTCCGTCAAGCAAATGATTTTATATTGCCGCTACTTGGCCGGTTTATAAGGAGGACACGATGACTGAAAAAGAAGTGGGGTTCCTCGGCATTATGACAGGCCGCCGCAACGGGAATCCACCGATCGCCGAGCCAGAGTTTTGCAGTCATTTATGCCGGGCAGCTCCTCTATACAGCCTAAAAGTCCTCGTATTTCATCCAGACGGAGTAGCGGCAGACGGTTCCTCCATTACCGGCTATACCTGGAAAGATGGAAGCTGGCAGAATACCACTTCTTCACCGCCAGATATTGTCTATAATCGCTGTTTTCACGAAGGTCCGAAAGAAAGAAAAGAAGCTTCCGCTGCACTTTCTTCTCTTCATCGTTCTCTACCTTGGTCTCGAGGTTTGCCAGATAAATGGGGTGTACATGAGATATTGAAGCGCGACCGGAGAGCAGCGGCAATACTGCCGGAAACTGTACTCTATACCGGTACCCGCAGGTTAAGTACAATGCTTGCTGAAAGAGAATATGGAGTTTTTCTAAAGCCCAAGGCCGGCACCCATGGCAAACGTACATTACATTCCATACTGCAGAACAGAGGCATGAGAGTACGAGGGCGTGACGGAACAAATACACCATTTCAATATGTTTTCGACTCACAGGCTGAAGGACTGAACTGGATTCATGAATTTATCGGCTCACGCCGCTATATTATACAGCCTTTCCTGCACCTAACTAATAGTAAGGGGCAACCGTTCGATGTGCGTGTATTGATGCAAAAGAATGGCCTTGGCCGCTGGACTCTTACCGGCATGGCCGTACGGCTGGGTAACCAAGGTTCGCTGACTTCGAACCTGCATGGCGGCGGAACAGCTGTTTCTCCCCTGCCTTTTTTGCTTGCAGAATATGGTCAGGGTGGAAAAGACATCATGCGTGAGCTTGCTGCAGAAGCTGCATACTTGCCTCCACTACTGGAGGCTGCATGCGGCAGGCTTGGAGAACTCGGCCTTGATTTCGGTATTGATTCGAGCGGTCGGATTCATTTACTAGAAGCAAATTCCAAGCCAGGGCGCACGGTATTCCGGCTGACGGGCGACCGCCGGGCTGCTAAGCTCGCCGCCGAGAATCCACTGTCTTATGCGCGCCATCTACTGCTCACACAACGACGGATACCATCCCTATCTACGGACAGCTCCGTTACAAACGGGAGAATGATAACAATGGTTCCTAAGGAGGATTCATAAATGAGTCTCACTTTTTGCAATGTGCATTTCACTAAGCAGCCCCAAAGAGTTGTATATGTATCAGGTGCACTGATGAAAAGCTTGAAGTTAACCGGGAAAAAAAATATACGCTTAAGGCTCGGTAAAGATGCCACCCCGACCATGATCAAGCCCATCAAGCGCGCCGGAAATCACCTATATCTCGCCTCAGGCGTAAAAAGCGCTATCAAGGTTCCGAAATCAGGCGGTGTCTATTTACGCAATCTACAGAATGACGAGGTGCAGCTAGGACCTTTAGTTGGCATATTGTCCGATGGTCCTGCTTCCTCGTCTCAGCCTTTCGGTTCTCGCACAGGGTTCATCAAGCAATTACTGCGGGAAGGCAGCAACAAATGTTATATATTTGCCTTTATGCCGCGTGACATCAACTGGCAACAGGAACAGGTCTATGGATATTTTTTGACTTCAAGCGGTAAGTTTGAACGAAAAATGGTCCCTCTGCCTGATGTTGTCTATAATCGATTGCCCAGTCGGAGAGCTGAGACCTCACCCTATATCAACCAACTTCGCGAACGATTTATGCGGAAAAGAATTCCATACTTTAACTGGAGCTTTTTCAATAAATCCGATATCTATAAGCTTTTAGAAAATGATGGGGCGGCAAATCGTTACGTACCTGAAACCCACAGCAATCCGTCCACGGAAAAAATGAGAGAAATGCTGGATCACCATCATTTTGTATACTATAAACCTTCTGCGGGAAGTCTGGGTCACGGAATTTATCGGCTTACCTATCTCCCGAAAAAGGGGTATTTTGCCCGCTACCGCCGCGGTGGAAAAAACGTTCTTTTACGCTTTACCACCTTTGAAGCCCTTATGCGTATGCTTCGTTCGCGTCACGGTCAAAATCTGCAAAATTATATAGTTCAGCAGGGAATACGCCTCATTGAAATAGATGGCTGCCCGATTGATTTCCGGTTCCATATGCATAAAAACGGCAGTAATCAGTGGATTGTAGTCGGCATAGGCGCTAAAAAAGCCGGCCGTGGCAGTGTCACCACTCACCTTAAAAATGGAGGAGCATTGCTTACACCTCAGCAAGCACTCGGACGTGTATTCGGCGCAAGAGCTGACGAAGTACTGCAGCGTGCAAAGACTACAGCCATCAAGCTGGCAGAATCACTAGAAGTCCAGCATCGTCATTTGCTCGGTGAAATTGGCTTTGATCTCGGAATTGATCAGGATGAAGACATCTGGATGTTCGAGGCCAACGCCAAACCAGGTCGTTCCATCTTCCGTCACCCTTCCCTGCGCGCTGAGGGCAAAGCTTCCATCGAGCACATTCTGGAGCATTGTCTATACCTCAGCAAATTCCGCAGGAGGGATGAGATGTGAGCACCCATAATCCGGAAGATACAAAACCTGTTATTGCCATACTGACCACCAGCGATAAAGTACGGCAATTTAATGGCAACCGCAGCAACTTCCGGGACATTATTCGCACAGGCAAAGAAATGGGATTTCTTGTCTACGTCGTCACTGTCCGTGACCTCAAGCTTGAGGAACGGATGGTGAACGGATATGTCCCATCGTCCAGCGGTAAAATCTGGTACAGCATTCCTGTACCTCTTCCACAAATCATTTATAACCGAATTCCCACCCGTGAGGATGAGGAAAAACCTGCTGTGGTACGTAAAATAGCTCAATGCCTGGAACATCCAGGCATTAAGCTATATAATCCATATTTTTTCAATAAATGGAGTCTATTCGAATGGTTAAGGGGTTCGCACTCCACCTCAAAGCATGTTCCAAAAACGAGACGATTACGCAGTGCAAACACCCTTACTGCCATGCTGAACCAGCATACCAGCCTCTACCTTAAACCAGAGAACGGCAAAGCAGGAAAAGGAATTATGCGCCTGAAATATCGTGCAGATACCGCTTTGCCTTACCGGCTTCAAATTCAAAGCGGCAAAAAAAATGTGACGTACAAAGCAGCTTCCATGGACCGGCTCTGGGCAAGAATCGGAAAAGAAAAAGGAATCTCTCGTTATATTGTGCAGCAGGCTATTGAACTGGCGACTCATCGGGGAAGACCGTTTGATCTGCGGGTGCTGCTGCAAAAAAACAGCAGAGGCGGCTGGGGAGTGACCGGCATAGGCGCACGCCTCGCCGGTGCCCGAAGTATAACGACACATGTACCACGCGGCGGTAGTATTGAAGAGCCTGCCAGCATGCTGGAAAGTACATTTGGAACCGAAAGAGCAGCCATGATCCTGAAGAGCGTGCCTACAACCGCCCTTCTTATCGCTAGACAAATCGAAAGAGCTTCTGACTCTATGCTCGGAGAGATGTCGATGGATCTGGGTGTAGATGAGAACGGGGGACTCTGGTTCTTTGAGGCCAACTCCCGGCCGATGAAATTTGATGAACCCGCGATCCGCAAGCTGTCCCTAGAGCGAATCTTTCACTACGGCCAGCACTTAGCGCGCCAGTTTAAATAGAAATCATTAAAAGGATGTGACACAGCATGCAGATATCCTCCATCTATGACACAAATGCCAAACAGTGGAAATCACGGCTGGCTGGACTGCTTGAGTTTATAAGAGCGCATGGGGAGAAGCGAATCACAAACCAAGCTTGCAAAGTACTGGCCCGTTTAACACCGGATCAGTTGTCAGAGCCGGGTATCTCGCTGCTTGTCGCCACCGTACGCGGTCAGAATGGGCGCCAGCTCGCAGGAGTCAGCTTCGTATCCGGTTTCGGTGCAGAAGCCTGTCTTGTCGCTGTGCACCCCTTCTACCGGAATAGACACACCGGCACTGCCTTAATGGCTGCCCAGCTGAAACGCCTCGGGCATCTGCAATGCAGTGTTGCCTGTGACAATACAGCTAGCCTAAAGATGTGCTTCAATATCGGCCTTGCTGCCGACACACTTACCACTGGTCCTACCGGCAAGCCAACATTACTGCTCCGGTCACCCCATCATACCGGCAGCACTACTAATTCTCCACAAGAAGGTGAACTCCTGTGCCAGAGCCCGTCTTAGGCATTCTTACTTTATATATTAACGAAGCCAAGCAGCTTGAAGAAAAGGCCGTGTACCGGAGAATGATCGTCGAGGGCAAACGAATTGGCTTGGATGTCTTTGTTTTCACCCCCATGGATGTTCATCCCAGTAAAGAGCAGATCCATGCCCTTGTCTTTGATCCCAAGAGCGGAAAATGGTCACGCAAATGGCGTTCTTTTCCGAACATGATTTATGACCGTTGCCGTATTCAGCGCAGCTCACGCTTTCAGCAACTGCTTCGTTTCCGAGAACGCTACAATCATCTGTTATTTCTGAATCGTCCACTGCGCAACAAATGGACCATTCACCAAACATTCTCACAAAAAAGCCGTTTCCGGCAACATATGCCAGAAACTTTACTCTATCAGTCCTCTGCCGACCTGCGCCGGATGCTGAAAACCAATTCAGTAGTCTATATCAAGCCGGCAAACGGCACAGGTGGACGTGGCATCCTCAGAATTGAGAGAATGAAGAATGGGCGTGGGGTATATGATATTCAAGGCCGTCGCCAGGATCGCCGAATCATTCCCACACGTAAAGTCTCTTCTACTCGGCTGGATTCCATCGTACGGCAATGGTGCATCGGCGGACGTTTCCTTATCCAACAAGGGATTCCATTACGTCTGCCGGGCGGACGTTTCCATGATTACCGGATGCTCGTTCAAAAGAATGGGCAAGGTGTCTGGGAACTCACAGGTATGGCAGCACGGGTCGGTGCAGCGCGGAGTGTAACCTCCAATCTTCATGGCGGTGGTCATGCCGTTCGAGCGGAAACACTGCTGAAGGAATGGCTGGGTAGTCAGGATAAAACCGATAAGGTCATGAAGACTGCCGAGAGGTTAGGCCTTGATGCCGCAGCCTTCCTGGAAGAAAGTTACGGAGCCTTATGTGAGCTTGCATTGGACCTCGCCATTGATCGCGAAGGGAAAATTTACGTGCTGGAGGTTAATCCAAAGCCCGCCCGTGAAGTGTTCGCAAGATCAGGTGACGGAACCACATACCGCAAAGCCCTTATTCGCCCTCTGGAATACGCGCTGTGGCTCTACAATAACAAAGGAACCCCCAGCACAGCTAAAACGACTGAGGAATAAAAATTATCTTAATAGTCATCAAAAAAAGACGCCCCTAGCTCGTATTAATACGAAGCCGAAGGGGCGTCTTTTCGATTTATTTGGCCAATGATCCCTGCAGGGAACCTGCATCGAAGTCCGGCTGTGCTTCGATATCGGTGTCACCTGCGGCTTTGGCTTTTTCAAGTGCCGCATTATAGCGAGTATTCAAGTCCTGAAGCTCTTTATCTAAATCTCCACCACCAAAAATGTATCTATTGAAGACATCAACCTTCTTTAGTCCTTCCAGACGTCCCTCACTAATGACCATCGGAGTCGCTGGATAAATCCCGTCTAACTTTGTAGGCAGAAAATCTTCAATCCCTGCAATGTCTGGTGCCTTGGCAACAGTAGCAACCGATGGAATAACCGAAACCCCGTACCCTGCTTCCTGATAAGCAATCTGCACATCATCACTGTACATCCATTCAATAAACTTCCAAGCTTCTTCCTTATGCTTAGAATCCTTGCTCATAGCCAAATAACTTCCTGCAATAACTTGGCTGACACCCTTCTGCTCCCCGTCAATAGTTGGAGGAATCGCAGCTGCCCAGCGAATTTCAGTTGGGAATTGGGTTTTGTAGACCGTCGGCTCAACGGAATGGTTGAAATACATACCGATCTTGCCTTGAGCAAATTGCGCACGCAGCGGGTCGATATCAAGCGATTCCGATCCTGGCATCATGCTTCCATCCACCTTAATCTGCCGCAGCGCCTCAGCAACCTCTTTATACACGCTAAAATCAAATTGCCCGGTCTGGAAGTCGAAGCCCTCTGTGCCCTTAGTCTTGCTAAGTGTTGTTATTGGATAAGCGATACGCTCAAATCCGCTGGTACTTTTGAAATTACCCGCGAAGCCGTAAGCGCCTATATCTTTTCCCGCTGCCGTAATTTTCTTGGCATCCTCGACCATCTCTGCGAGTGTGGTAGGCGGCTCTGTAATGCCAGCCTTCTCGAACAAATCTACGTTATAGATGAGGCGCCAGAACTGACCAATATTGGGAAGGCTATATATTTTGCCGTCAACGGTATTTTTCTCGTTGATAAGTACGTTCTCGAACCGGCTCTTCATCTCTGGTGAAATGTAGCTATCAAAAGATTCCAGATACCCTCTTTTGACCCAGGTTGGCACGTTATAAGTATCCACCCGGAGAATATCAGGCGCCTGCATGCTGGAGAAGGCAATATCCACCGACTGGGTATAGTTCTCTGCCATAACCTTCATTTCAATCTCAATATTGGGATTAAGACCTTCATACTCACTGATTTTTTGTTCAATAAAATCAGAATCGTGACGATCAATGGTCCAGTAGACCAATTTTGTTTTTTCGGAGTTTGTATTGCTGCTGCTTACCTCCGTATTAGATTCGGATGATGAACAGGCGGCCAACGAGCCAGCCAGCATCAGCGAAACTCCAGCTAATATCCATTTGTTTCTTTTCATCTAAAATGCCTCCCTTTTCTTTTGAAATCGCATTCATTTCTTAAGAAAATTATAATTCCGCTGCCCTTTTATCAGTGAAGGAGAAAACAACTGTCAATGGGAGACGAAATCACTGTTTCCCTCCACTTTGGGTAAGGTATATTTTGCACGAAAGTCAGTCGGCGTCATTCCGGTATATTTTTTGAACTGCTCTGTAAAATAGGGTCGATCCTCATAGCCCAAAGAGATGGCAATATCCTGAACCTGTATGCCTTCCAGCACCAGCTCCTTGGCTTTGTCCATTCGTCTCCCAATAATATATTGGGCGAGTGTCATCCCCGTCTCCTTTTTAAAAAGATTGGAGAAGTAGCTAGGACTAAGATGCACCTCCCGTGCACAGTCGGCGACGGATAGATTTCGCTGCAGATTGCCATTGATATGAGTGATGGCCCGATCCACAAGCATACGCGCGTCGCTGCATTGGCGTTGTTGCAAATACGTACAGCCCAAACGGCAAAATTCCCGAATCTGGCGGCTAAGATCTTCAAAAGAGACTGCACTGCTCATGTCTGCAAGTTTGTTTTCCAGAGTTTTAACTTCCGAATCTGTTGCTTTTTCCGAAAAAATCCGATGGATAGAATGAGCCAGTTCAAGACAGAGTGTCTTAACGATGGACGGGTTAGGCGTTGCCGGTGCAGTAATCCAATCATGCCAAATGTTATCCAGCTGCTCCTCTGCTTTGGACAAATTTGCCGAACGCAGACAATAAAGCAATTCTTTCTCCTTGTCATATGAGTATCTGGGTAGCGCGGCATTCACGACTGCATCTTCAACATAGGTGTACACGCTGTTCCCACCATTTAGAAAGGTGTTCGCAAGTGCAGACAGTGCCTGCGCATAAGAAGCAGAAAGCTGCCCTACCTCTTCTACCTCTCCACCCAGTCCAATGGACACCGTCTGGTACGTATACCGATGTACATTTTCCCGGCATTTCTCTGCAAGTTGCTCCATATTCGGCTCCGCCAGAGGGTTCATCACAATAACGAATTGATTCACATTTTCCCGGAACACAATGCCCCGAGTGTATTCAGATATTGTATTTTCCAAAATATTCTGTACGGCAAAGCGGATTAACTCCACCTCGGAAACCGTAAGTTCTGATGTACGTTCCACAAAAAAATCCACTTCCGCTACCATCACGCAAAAGTTATGGTTATTCATCTCGATATTGTAAAAATCCCACTGCTGGCTCAAATGCTGCTGTCTAGTTCCGTAACGGATGAGCAGACGCATATATTCCTGACGCAAATAGGGTAAGCTCTCGCGCAGCTTTTGTTCCATGCCCATCATCTGCTCAGCTTGACTGCGTTCCCGTTCCAACACTTCCTTGGCCTTCAACACGGATTCAAGCACTTGAACCTTGGTGTACGGTTTTACAATCAGATCAAAGGCACCCAGCTTAACAGCTTCCTGGGCATAAGTGAAATCAGAATAACCCGTCAAAAAAATCAGTTTGATGCCTGGCTGCTCCGCTTGAAGGCTCCGCATCATCTCTAAACCATCCTTAAAAGGCATTCGGATATCCGTCAATACGATGTCAGGACGATGCTTGCGGATCTGCTCCAGACCTTCTTCCCCGTCTGCCGCGGTGGCCGCGATCACAATCCCATGTTCCTCCCAAGGAATCCGCTGCGACAATCCGCGGACCACTGCAGGAATATCATCAACAATACATATTTTAATTGAATGGGCGCTCAGGATTTATTCCCCCTTCCACAGGAATGGATAGAACAGCTTCGGTTTCAACACGCGGACTGCTTCGAAAGACCAATCCGGCTTCTTTGCCGTAGTACAGCTGCAATCGGCTACATATATTAGACAGAGCGTACCCTCCACTGCCGTTCGGCTCCTTCAGCCAGGCATTGAGTTTCTCCGCATTCATGCCGGTTCCGTTATCGGTAACCCGGATGAGCAGTGTATTTTTGGCTACTTCTACGGAGATCCGGATCACTCCCCCTCCCCTTAATTCCTTAAGACCGTGCAGGATAGAGTTCTCTACCAAGGGCTGAATAATAATTTTCAACACAGGAAGCTCCAGCAGTTCCACTCCGGCATCAATTGTATAGTCAAACAACCCTTCATAACATTGCTGCTGAAGGTTTAGATACTGGCGGACATGTTCCAGTTCCTTGCCTAAGGTCGTAATTTCCTGCCCGTTGTTCAGTCCCAGCTGAAACAGCGCAGACAGCGAAATGACCATCTGTTTCACGTCCTCATATTCATCCATCTCACATTTCCAGAAAATCGTGTTTAATGTGTTATATAAAAAATGAGGCTCGATCTGCGCCTGAAGCGCCTTGATCTCCGCTTTTCTCTTTTCTTTTTCTGTATCCTTGACTTCAACAATCAACTCGCCGATCCGGTCTAACATCTGGTTAAATTTGCGTCCTGCCTCCCCAATCTCATCCTGGAAAGGACTCTGGAAGCGAGCACTGAGATCCTCCTGCTCTACACGAGACATCGTCCGTTGCAGTTTCAGCAGCGGTCCCAGTAGCAAAGCGGACAGATACCTTGCAAGAAAAAGCGCGATGACGATACATGCCGCCATGATCATCAACACCAGCCATTGAATACTCCGAACAGGTTGCAGCAGTTCCTTTTTGGACAGGTAGCTGACCAACACCCAGTCTTTTGCATACCCTGAACTGGCATAGCTGAGCAGCATTGTCCCGTCACCAGCGGAATATTCAAAATTACCCCGGTCCGCCTCCCTCAGTTTGTCTAAAAACACAGAGTCCCGAGACCATTCCGGGCGTTCCCCGTCTCCGAAGACGCTTGTTCCCTCTTTATTGATCAGTAAAAAACGCGCGGAGCCAAGGCTCCCGCCTCCACTTACAGTATCTTCAAGAATGTCCTCTTTTACATTAACGATCAAAAATAGATCAGGGACATAATTGTCTGTAAGCGGCTGCAAAACTAGGGAAATAACATGATGTTTCCCGGCAAATAGCTCGTCCCGATGGCTCTCCACCCAATTGGATTCAGGTTTCTCCTTAACCCGTTGGTACAGCGAAGATTCTAGAAATGGGGTCAAGGTTCTGCGCTGATTGCTGGTAGAGTAGAAATCCCCGTCTGGCGTACTGATCAAGATAGATTCAATAGAGTTTTCCGTCAACTCTACCTGCGTGAAGGGCGCTTGCAGCATAGAAAAATTGGCAAAAAAACGTTCCATATTATGAGCTTTAATATCCCGGATGGTCTGCTGATAAGCTTCGCTCAACATCATCGTGGAGGAAGCCACAATGATTTGCTTTAACTTCTGGTCTAGGACATTGATTGACTGATTCAGCACATTTTGATTTAACTCGACAGAGTTACGCTCCATCGCCCGAGAAGCAATGGAGTAAGCCAATAAACCGGTGACTGAAATACAGAATACCGTCAGTGCGGTAAAAGATAGCCATATTCTTTTCTTCAAAGAGGTACGATAAACCCAGGCCTTCAGCATGTATTCACATCCTTCTTGAATAGCTGTCCGAAGCCCGCCCCGAATTTAGCCCTTTACAGAGCCAGCTGTCATCTGCATGAACGATTTATTAGCGAAAATATAGACAACAATCATTGGCAACATGGACAGACATGCACCCGCGAGCATCAATTGAGGTTGCGCCGCATCGCCGATACCATATTTTAGCCCCGCCAATCCTACGGTGAGTGTCTGTAATTTTGGCTGTGTCATAGTAAAAACCAGCGGCAGAATATATTCGTTCCATGCTCCGCGGAAGGTCCAGAGCGCCGTGACTCCAAGGGCGGGCGTCAGAAGAGGTAAGATAACTCGAAAGTATACGCTATAGAAATTACAGCCGTCAATAAAAGCAGCCTCATCCAGATCCTTCGGAATCGCTCGTACAAAACCAATCAACATAAAAAATGCCGTGGCATGCGCACTAATCAGAATAATAATGACACCCCATAACGATTTCTGTAGATTAAGCGCTACCATAAGGTCAAATTGTGGCCGAAGCACCACAGCACCGATCGAGATGAACAGCGTGCAGGACTGAATTACAACATATATGCGTTTCCCATAAAAATCGACTCTCGCTACCGCATATGCGGCCATCGTTCCAATTAATAGAGTGCCTAAGGTGGTAAAGATACTGATAAACACACTGTTCCATGTAAAGCGGGCAAAGTTAGCCGAATTCCAAGCCTGCGCGTAGTTTCCAATCTGCCAAGATTTAGGCAGCAAGGTGGTTCCTGTCGTCAACTCCAGATTGGTCTTAAGGGATCCGAAAAAAGCCAGAATAATCGGAAACAATGCAAAAGCCGCCACTATAAGTAGAAAAATCCACAGCAAGGTCCGGGACAGCACCGCTCGGGTCTTGAAGGATCGGACAGGCTGGACCGAAGTATTCTTCGTCTCCGCATGTAATGTACTCACTGTTCATTCTCCTCTCTTTTAATAGATATCATTTAGCTTTTTAGATACATAAAAGTAGACTAAGGTAATCAGACCTACAATAACTGCTGTGGCAAAACCAACCGCACTACCGTAGCCAAATTGCTGAATGCTTGTACCTCCACTGGATACAGGGAAGAACAGCTTATACAGGTACAGGTACATAACTTCCGTCTTGCCATAAGGACCGCCTTCGGTAAGCACCATAATACTCTCATAGCCTTTTAGGGAGGCGGTAATAGCGAGCATAATGATCATTTGCAATACAGGTCCGAGCATGGGAACGGTGATGTTCCACATTTTTCTGAAGGGTCCAGCTCCATCTATAGAAGCCGCCTCATAGAGATCCTCAGGAATGTTCTGTAAACCAGCGATAAAGAGCAGCATATAGTTACCGATAGCCCCCCATATTGCAATCATAATAGCTGTTAGTAAGGCATATTTCGGCCCTAGCCAATCTATCGGAGCGGAAATAATTCCAGAGCCGACCAATAGCTGGTTAACCATCCCATTGTATGAATTAAAGATAACGTAGAATACGATGGCCATAACCGAAGCACTGATTACGGTCGGCATAAAGTAAATCGCTCTTAGCAGCTGCCGCCCTTTCAAAGCACGATTGAGGACAACCGCCAGTAAAAATGATAATGGCAAGGTGATGAGCAGCTTCCCTCCAGCGTAGATAAAGGTGTTGACCACTGATTTCCAGAATTCCTGATCCCTTAATAGGCGCTCGAAATTCTCCAGTCCGATAAACAGGGGTTCGCCGAAGCCCTGGTAATCATAGAACATGTACTTCAGAGCCCAAAAGATCGGATATACTCCAAAAACCAGCGTCAGAATCAAACTGGGAGCAACGAAGGTCCAGGCGTTAATTTGACGTTTTGATAAATTCATTTATTGTTCCTCCTGTCCATTGGACTAAGCTTATGTCCTTAATGATAATTCTATCCGTTCGTAACGGTTAGGGAGAAAGCGACTGCGCTTGGGGGAGAATTTCACTTTTTCAGTTGCTTTGTCCCCTTTCCTTCATTTGTTTATCTATCCCGCCCTTCGTAAAGCCACGTTTATACTAATTAAGAGAAAGCTCACCCACGAAATATGACAAGTTTAAAAGGAGGTTAGAACTACCGATGATTTCAGCATATGGTGGCTGTACACGCCCCTTCGGATGTTATACCGAAGGAGAGCTGGAGGGCATACGCCTTAGAATCGAACAGCTTCCCAAGGTCCGGCAAGAGTACGAAAGACAACGGCAGCTATCTGAACAATTTGCCAGCCGAGAAGCTGCTGCGCCACTCCATAAACTCGGCGTGTTCCGGGTAGAACCCTTTGTTTTTAAAACCCCTCCCAGTACGGCCTTCCTGAAGCTTTCTGTACAGATTCGGGGAAAGGGCACGGCACGCATCGGGGGCTTGCGTCTGACTCATTCGCAGCTTGGCTTGCCGGTTGAACTAGCGAATGGCGGTCTAGAATCTGGGATGCTGGGGTGGAGTCAGGACCGAGAAAACGGAAGCAAAGTATATCTAGAGAAATTGGCCAGCTGGCAGCAGGGTCTTCAGCCATCTGGTGTGACTCCATCTGGCGCTAGTCTGGCAGACGATTTGCAATGTATCTGCATCAGTAATGAGGAAGTGAAGGGATTGACAATCCTTCATTATGGAGAGACCATACCTGTATACGAAGGAGATCATTACAGCGTGCAGACAGCACTCAGTCTGGAAGTTCCTCTAGACGAAGGAATCTGCATCGGGGTCCATTTTCTAAATGCTGCGGGGCAGCCGTTAGGAACTGAGCTGCTCTCCCCGCTTTTTAATCGGCCGACGCTTACCAATTGGGCCTACCTGCTGGAGGCTACGGGAGCGGACGCCAATATGTATATGATCACGGGTGAAAGTGAATTTGCGGTTCGAGCCAAGCAAAAGCTCCAGTACATGCTTGCCGATATGCGGGTAGGCATGGATATTTTCCGTAGAGACGGCTGGCATGACGATGATACTTACGGCGCGGTGCATATCGGGAGGGGGCTCGCTGCTGCTTCGGTAATCTACGATCAGATTGCTGGCAGCAGTGTATTCCTCACTGGTGAAGAAACTGAACTTCTCGCTCATTTCCGGTATATCGCAGACATGATGATGGATACCCACTACTACCGGTTTGATCTGGAGACCTTTCCAGATGAAAAGGGAGGAAAACGCAGTAATTGGAATGCCGACCGGGCAACCGGACTGGGTGTATATGCCCTCCTCTTTCCCAATGAAAAACAAAGTGAGGCATATCTTGATCATGCCCTCTCTGTCATCAACTGGCAGCTGGCAGAAGTGGTGGATTCAGACGGCGCGTGGCCAGAAAATATTCGTTACCATGGCGCAGTATTGCATCGCTATTTTCTCTTCTTCGTCCTATTAAAGCGTTTGAAGGGCATTGATTATTTCAAGCATGAAAAGGTAAAGGGCGTGTACCGTTTCCTAATCGGCACAGTGACTGCACCCGATATTATTCAAGGAGGCTCTTCTGGCTCCCCCATCCTGCTTACACCAGCGGTCGGCGATGCCAATGTGCAGGAACAATGGTTTCGCCTGCTTGGATACGCTGCCCCATTCTATATGGACGAAGACCCCCAGCTTGCCGGGGAAATGCTCTGGACGTGGAAGCACGGCGGAGAACCGATTGAGGATAGTGGCGCATTTCCTCTGCCTCTGGTCGCGCTGTTATATCCACAGCCCGATTTAGCAGAACAAAGGCCTGCACTCGACTCCGTACATTATCCCGATATCGGTTATGTCATCTTCCGCAACGGAGAACAGAACCTTCAGCATTATGCAATCTACGAGGCTTCACCGCTGACTTATCACGCTCATCACGATGAAGGGCACTTCTCCATCTGGGCAGATGGTGTTCCAGTAACCCTTGATTCTGGAACGGGAGGTTATTATAACGGGGATCGGCATTGGTATGTATCCAGCGCAGCTCATAATGTTGTCCAATTTACCGATTCATTCGGAAATTTTGCCAATGGGCCACTGCAAAGCACTTGCAAGGAAGTACGCTTCTCAGAAGAGTTAGATCATGCCAGCAGTCTTATTCCAGATGCTAACGCCAGGGAATATGAGCGGAATTTCTTATTCATTAAAGCAGGCTTTAACGTCTACTTGATATGGGATCGAATCGAGGGAGCATCGAACAGCGTCTGGAATCTGCATACACTCAGTACTGATGCAAGTATAATGGAGCAATCCATTGATGCAGCTTGCCTGAACGGCAAGCACCTAAGCGCTTATATCGCCGAGCCAGAACTTCCAGTGATTACAATGGGAGAAGGCGCTGTAGCCGGGAATTATCCGCTGGCAGAGCAGCAACATTTCCGTGTTTATGGTGGTACAAGCGACTACGTCATTCTGCTTCATCCCCGGACAGAAGATGCTCCTTCACTACAGCTTGAACAGCTTGATTATGAAGAGGCTGTCGAAGGAGTACGCTTGTACAGGATATCCCGTACGGATGGAAAATGGTTTATCGCCGCCATCAACGGCACCAAGGAGGAACGCCTTGTTACTGTTCCGGGTCTCGGACCGCTTAGGCTGCTCGGGGAACCTGAGTCAACGTCCGGGCAACCTGAACCAACCCAATTAAGAATTGAGGCAGGCAAAATTCACATCGCCATGCCCCGATAACTATATAGAAGGAGGAAGATTAGAACATGAGCAATCTTGGAGTATGGGAACCAGCAGAACCGGGAGTTAAACGCTGTATCTTGAATGCTGCAGCCAGTCTGATGATGATGGAGGTTCATTTCGAAAAGGGAGCCGAGGGCTATGAGCATAGCCATCCTCACGAGCAGATGAGCTACTGTCTGCGTGGAAGCTTTGAATTTCGTATTGACGGCGAGAAGCATAAGGTAACCGCGGGGCAAAGTATTGCCATACCGCCAGATGCAAAGCACGGTGTAACCGCATTGGAAGCAGACTCCGCGCTGCTCGATGTCTTTACACCAATCCGCGAGGATCTGCTGAAACGCTAATAAATATATATCTGGCAGCAAAAAAAGGCCCAATCATTCCATTTCTTAGGGAATGATTGGGCTTCTGTTATTTTTCAGCTTGGTACCGTTCCACTTCAAGTGATGCTAATAACAATGGAGCGACGCCCATAGGCACATCCGACAGTACGTCCTCAGAGATATAGTAATCGTATGAGCCATTACGGTCTTTGCTCAGACCCGCTCCATGACAAATCTGGTGCAAGTGAACACCTTGTTCATCCTCTTCAGTCAAATGCGTCAGAATGCCTTCATATCCTTGCAACATCGCCTCTATAAAAGAGGGTTCCAGATAACCTAATCTTAGTCCCTTAGCCATCGCATAAACAAACATGCACGAGCCGGAAGCTTCAAGATAATTGCCTTTTCTCCCCGCTTGATCTAACACCTGGTACCAGAGGCCAGTCTCCTTGTCTTGAACCTCCAGAAGCGCGCCGCACATCCGCTGGAAAATGCCAATGATCGTCCCCCGCTGCGGATGAGTGAGCGGAAAATGCTCCAGGCAATCAACCACAGCCATCGCATACCATCCCATCGCCCGACTCCAGAAATGAGAGGACAATCCGGTAGACGAGTCAGCCCATTCCTGCTCTTTGGATTCATCCCAGCCATGATAGAGCAGGCCGGTCCGTGGATCACGGGTCCGTCGCTCAACCAGCAGCAGCTGATGCGCCGCTTCGTCAATCAGTTCAGGTCGTTGAAAGACCTTGCCGTATTCCGCTAGGAATGGCGATGCCATGTACAGCCCGTCCAGCCACATCTGGAAAGGGTATACCTTCTTATGCCAGAATCCCCCTTCGGAGGTGCGGGGATGTCCAATAAGCTGTGCGGCCAGCAAATGGGCTGCTTCAGCATACCGTTTTTCTCCGGTTTTCTGGTATAGCAGGAACAGGTTTTTCCCCTCGTTAATCTGGTCCAGATTATATTCTTCCAGCCTGTAGGTACGGATGGAACCATCATCTCCAATAAATGTGTCCATATGCCGCTCCATAAAGGAGACATACTCAGACTGGTGGAGCTGAACACCCGCCCGGGCCATTGCCATCAGCAACATGCCCGGAACATACGCCCATCTTTCCAGCACATATTCATGCTCTCCCTGCTTGTTGCACCCTCTAAGAATCGTATTCGCAATTTTACTGGACAAGCGAACGGTTGTTGCTTCAGTTATAGACATCCTTATTCCTCCTTCGTTTGTCATCCATATGAAGTCTAATCTTATGCTCAGGTGAGCTGCTTGCGCAGCCAGGCAAAGGCTGGTTCACCATGAATCTCATGACCTCCGGTGAAGAAGTCCGCCTCTACCTGTCCGATATGATTCGCCGACCTGTAAATCGTCTGCAACTGGGTTAAAGCAAATTTTGTTCCGCGCGGGCCAAACAGATGATCGGCATCTCCCGATTCGAGGAACAGGCCACGTGGGGCAATGAGGCCCAGTAGATCAGGCATCTCCGCTTCCAGCAAAATCCCTGGAATATAATTGTCAAGGCAATGATTGCGTGTCAGAATACTGTCCACGAAAGTATTGGCATACCCGCTTACGACCGCACAAGCGATTCGTTCGTCAAGTGCAGCTGTGAAGCCAGCTACCAGTCCTCCACCGGAAATACCCATAATTCCAATCCGTTCGCTCTCAACCTCTTTTCTTGTCTGCAAATAATCCAGTGCCCGCATGGTTTCGTAGATACGGTAGCCGGCCATCGTCTTCCCAACCATCAACAATGCTGATGACAGGCGGAAGCAGGAATTACGTCCAGGCTCCCCGCTTGTTAGGTCTTCTTCCAGTCGTCTGTCGCCAAAGCCGAACAGCTCCGGAGCTGCCACTACAAAACCCTGTTTTACCAGTGAAACAGCGAAGTCCTTGTGCAGCCCGGGATCTCCCTGCCGATCCGATCCGTCCGGATTCAAGCCTACGATCTCCCGGCTTCCATAGCCATGTCCATGAATGGCAAGAACGGCAGGGGCAGGGGTAGAGAACGGCTGATCCGGGATCAAAAGATACAGCGGCATGCGCAACCCTTCATAGGTAGTTATCTCTATACGTTCACGGGTATACCCGGAGCAGACTGTACGTTCCAGCAGAACCGGTTGCAGCTCCTCAGCTATTTCTGGAAAGCCACCTAATCGCTCCGTAAATGCTGCGGTAAGCTCATCGCGCCATTGCTGAAAGGGTATATCTTTGCTGAAAGCCGAGTTGCGTTGAGCTGAACCAGATAGTTCTTTCATGTATTGTTCCAGAGGCTCCATCCGAAGTGCTCCTTCCCTTAATATCCTTCAGGATGCCAGCCATCAAGCACGGACAGCACCCTATACTCCGCAGCTTCCTGTGGAATCAGCTGCCGCGACCATGCAGCTCTGGCTTCGGGATTAGCTCCCGGTCCACTGCTGCCATATTCTTCATAGCGGCTAGTTTCCTCCCTGTCCGGCTGTCCCCAATTATGCCAGCCTTCCCCGATAATCGAACTGTCCATGACGGTGCGGATAAAAGCCACATGTGCATAAGGGCGCCAAGGTCGGCCAAGATACACTTCACTTACACCTTGACCGCCAGTAATTTCACAATCGAGGAATACATAACCAAACGATGCGTCTTCAGGCGTTGATGCGGCTGTAATATATCCTCTGGAACGCTTGTTATGCAGCCGGCAACGTTCAAACAAAGCCGTAGCCGCGCCAAAAATATAATCCACATCGCCTTCAATGTAGCATTCGTTATAATATTGCTTCCCTTGCCCTGTATACAAAGTATCCTGATCACCCAGCAGGCGTACACGCCGGAATACAGCATGACCAGCATCAACAAAAGCAGCCACCGCCTGGCCAGTGCCGGGACCTGATGCATTTCGAATGGTCAGATTTTCAGCCGTGAAATGCTCAGCGAATACATTCAAGGTGCCGGATTTGAACGTACCAAGCGGCTCTCCGTCCGGACCTAAAGTATGGGCGTTGTCTGACCAGGTAATGATGGTGGAATTCGTGTCTTCCCCCAATAGCAGAACCGGAGGCGTTCCCTGTTTCACTGTAATTTTTTCCTCGTAAATGCCGGGTTTGATACGGATCGTCACTTCTTCCTTGTGTTCCTGTGGAATTGAATCCAACGCTGCCTGTAGACTACTGAATCCTTCGTCGACACTCTTAGAGACTGTAATTAACATCTGCGGCTCCTTTCCTATCAACCTGAGTTTATTCTATAATAACCGTAACGCTTCGTAAGAGAAGAGGAGAATTATGACTAGCCTGACTAGCCCCAATCACAAATATCATATTGAAGAAGACCGCTACAGCATCCAACATATGAAACGTAAAGGCATCACTGCTATGCCACGTCCCCACAGCCATGACTTAGCCGAGCTGTACTATCTGATACAAGGGGAGCGGGTATACTTTGTGGACGACCGAGTCATTACGGTTCATAAGGGTGAGCTTATTCTTATCTCCGGCCGGGAGCTTCATTCCACAGCAAGCTCGGAAGTAGCCGAGTTCGAGCGGATTCTGATCAACTATGATCCTGCTCTTCTACCGCCTTCCCTGCAGAATGAAGCCATCTGGTTTCATGACCGCGGGTACCGCTTGTTCAAGCTGACCCTGCGCGAGCAGGACGAAGCGGAAATCCTAATGAACCGGATGCTGGAAGAATGCCGGTTACAGCGACCGTATTACGAAACCAGCGTAATCGCTTTATTCGCCGAGCTGATGATTCTCCTTCAGCGTTCAGAGAGTATCTCACAAGCTGGAGGGACGAAACATCCGCTCCATCATCTAGTAACTGATGTAGCCACCTATATCCGTGATCACTACCGTGAGGCCCTTACTCTGGAAGAAACTGCAAGTAATTTTTACATTAGTCCTTCATACTTGAGCCGGGTATTTCACCGATTGACGGGTTTTCACTTTCGGGAATACATCGTTCATGTCCGTGTAAGGGAAGCCGAACGCCTGCTTGTCGGATCTACAGGCAAAATCCAGGAGATCGCCTCCGCTGTCGGATTTGAACATCTTTCCCATTTCAATAAAACATTCAAAAAATCAACCGGTCTGACCCCGCTCCAATACCGAAAAGAAGCAAGGTCACACCCACGGAAGTTCAAGACGGATTTCCATCATCCATAGAATTTTTTATCTCTCTGTGATCGTCAAATCTTCGGAATTAGTGAGCGTGACGTGGCTGCATCTATGCGCTGTTATCTTCGGCATTTCCGAAGTCTGCAACCGGATACGATCCAGCTTAAGCCCCGTAGCATGCCGCAGCACAATTCCCCGGTCACTCACTGCGTGGAATTTTTCAATGGTTAGATCAGCAAGCGGCATCTCCGGCAGCCCGTTAACCAGTAGAGCGGTTGCCGCACCATGGCACACAATGTTCTTCAGGGTAATCTTCCGAAATTGCGGAGTTTCCTCTGTAACCGAAAATAACTGCTCGTCATACCCTTCCGATCCTTCAACCCCTGCATAGAACATATGAAAGGATACAGCCTCGTGGATGATGCCGGTCATGTTGATATTCTCCATTACAATATCCTCCACCACACCGCCTCTTCCCCGGGTGCTTTTGAACCGCAGGCCGATGTCCGTGCCGATGAACAGGCAGTCACTAACTCGAACTGCATGTACACCTCCGGACATCTCGCTGCCGATCACAACGCCTCCATGTCCGTGATATACCGTGCAATTCCGGATGGTAATATACTGGCAGGGCATTCCCCACTTACGGCCTTCCTCATCCTTGCCTGATTTGAGACAGATGGCGTCATCACCCACATCAAAGCTGCTGTGCTCAACTAGAGCATGCGTGCAGGATTCCAAATCAAGGCCATCCCCGTTCTGCGAATACCAAGGATTACGTACCTGAACATTTCGTACGGTAATCTGTTCGCAACCAATGGGATGAAGACACCAAGCAGGTGAATTCTGGAAGGTCGGCCCTTCCAGCAGCACACGCCGGCAGTTGCGCAGGCTAAGTAACGTCGGACGCAGATACGTACGAGCAGGCAGATAAGCCTCCATACTAGTTTCTCCCTTGTCCCACAGCTTCCGGCAGAAGTCCTCACCTTCCATGGCTTCCCGGGAAGGCCACCATACTTCGCCCTGGGGATCAAGTACTCCTCCAGATTCGATCAAACGCTCCCATTGCTTCTCGGTCATCTTAAACCGCTTCACTGGACGCCAGCCTTCACCGCTGCCGTCGAATATTCCCTCACCGGTTATTGCCACATCGCTTAAGCCTTCTCCATCGAGCGGAGCCTGACAGCGCCAGCCGGCATTCCCCTCATAATGGGAAGAAAGTAGCGGATACAAGGTATGATCAGGATCAAACTGCACCAATGCTCCCTTGTCTACATACAGATTAATTCGACTATGCAAAGTAAGAGGTCCTGTGCGCCAGATACCAGCGGGAATAACAACCTTTCCGCCTCCCGCTGCAGCGCAGGCGTCCAGTGCAGCCTGAATAGCAGAGGTACATAGCGTTAATCCACCCTCTTCCGCCCCATAATCCGTGATTGTAAAAGTCCGCTCGGGAATCTGGGGAAGCTCGGGAATCGGATACGTATTGGTTACAAGATTGCTGCTCATTGAATTTCACCTCCTCCTATTACTCAAGTCCTTCATAGCTAAACCAGTCGAAATCAGCATAGCTTTCGCTCTTTGCACCTTGAGAGCTTGTGTACATCCCGATGTATGCTCCTGTGAACCCTCCGGCCAGATCGGTGCTGAGCACTCTGCCATCCGTCCGTTCGCAGAAGGCTGTCCACTTGGCGGCTTCAGAAGGTCTGTAATAGAAGCTGTACTCTTGTCCTCTGGCTTCCACCTTAAGCTGTACCTGATCCTGTGGATATGGCACTGACGCCAGCAGCTGCTCGCTGCCCCCCATCCGATGAATCAGCTGTAATACGCGTTCGCCTGCCTCCAGCCCCAGTTCATAACGGAAGTGGTGATCCGCATTTTGGAGGAGAACAAGACCAGCCACTTCCCCTTCTGCAGCGGGACTAAACGTCATGTCCGTCGCCGCTCTGAAGCTCAAATGCTGCTGGCGTCTACCGATATAAGATGGATTGGTGATCTCCGAGAGCCGTTCTGGCTTCAGGCGAAGCCGCAGAACTCCAGGCTTGTCGGTGAGACTCCAGAATTCACCCCGCGGTGTCCGCAGGAAATTCCAGATCGGTGCCAGCTCATAACCTATAAACTCATCGCGCGCAGGCAATTCCGGCCATTTTGTCTCCGGCAAATCCGGAGCCTCCGTCTCAAATTCCAGCACCCCTTTGCCGGGATTGACCACAGGCCATTCGTTCTCCCAGATTACCGGTGTCAGGAAGGTTTCACGTCCCAGATTGCGGTAATAACCACCGCTGGTTCGTGAAGCCAAGCAGAACATCCACCAGTCACCATGCTGAGTCTCCACTAGCTCTCCATGACCCACATTAACAATAGGATACGCTCTGCCAAGATGGCGATGCGTCAGAATCGGATTGGCTTTATGGCCCTCATAAGGACCTGTCACACTCTTGCTTCTGGCAATCGTAATCGCATGAGTATGCCCGGTTCCGCCCTCGGCAATCAGCACGTAATACCAAGCGCCGATCTTATAAATATGCGGTCCCTCTTGCGCATGAGCTACCTTGAGTGCGCCTTGCCAAATACTATGCTTCGGACCGATTAGCTTCCCTTGGCTGAGATCAATCTCCTGCAGCCAGATATCCATATGCTTCGGATAATCCTGCCCTTCCGGCGGAACACGGTTGCCGGTATAATACACCTTGCCGTCTTCATCGAAGAACAAAGAGGAGTCAATACCGGGTGCATCCTCCAGCCATACAGGGTCAGACCAGTCTCCGGCCGGATCGGTTGTTGTTACATAAAAATTATGCTGGTTCTTGTCATTGTCAATAAAAGTAGTAATCATATAGAAAACTCCCTCATGATAGCGGAGCGTCGGTGCCCAAATGCCCATGGAGGGAATCGAGTGATCCAGATTGAGCTGGGACGGGCGGTCCAGTACATGGCCAAGCTGGCGCCAATTGACCAGATCCTTGCTGTGGAAGATAGGAACGCCTGGGAAAAATTCAAAGCTTGAAGTCACAAGATAATAATCTTCACCAACACGGATAGCGGAAGGGTCAGGATAAAATCCCGGCAGCACTGGATTGCGGAATGTTCTCATTAAAAGTAATCCTCCTCAAAACAATTCAAATGTAAGCACCACCAATTATAGTTCGTATAAGTTTAACTTTCTTGTATTTTCTATGTTCTATTTCTTCATTTTTATACTTTCATGCTATATTGCCCATATTTCACTCCTTGTCAGCGAATAGCCTTTCCCTCTAGAATGGGTGTAATAGGATTTACCTGAAGGGGTGAGCAGCTTGGGAAAAAGAAAGAAATTGTACTCCCGCTTTTTTATGAGCCTAACCGCGATTTCAGTTTGCTGTATTCTAGTACTGGCTGTAGTGATCTTTTATTGGTACCGGAATATTACGATAGATAATGTCAACAAGGCGAACCAAAATGTACTGGTGAATACTGAAACCGTTTTTACAAACTATGAAGAGATCGTCCAGAACTACGCTATGGACTTCTATAGGAATCCAAACATCAACGCGCTCATGATGAATGGCGATACCAGCTGGAGCGACCAGTTGTACAGTGCCCTAAGCCAAATCCGCGGAGCATTGGTTGTGAACCAATATATGGAGAATGCCTACATCATGGGAGTGGATGAGCCTGTTGCCATGTTCGAAAACCTTCCGCTAAGCCCTGAATCCAAGCTGGAGCTGTTCTCGAGAATGCGGGATAACATTATTGTTGAATCACCGTTTCTGTGGGAAGCAACCTTGAATAACGGTGCCCCCATTACCCTGCTCACCGTGTTCTATAATGACCGGGCATTTGCGGATAGCGAATATAATGGTGCGGTAGCGCTGACCGTCAATCTGGGAAAGCTGCAGAATAATCTGTTTACGCAAAAAGAAGGCGAAACCACCCGTTACGCTGTGCTTGACGGAAAAGCATCGGTGCTCATGCACAGTGCATTATCTGACATCCCTCTGGAAGAGGGCATGTTAAAGCAGGTGGTGTCATCCACCTCTGAAAGAGGCTCTTTTGTCTATAGGGGAGGTGCAGAGCCACAGCTGATTACCTATGTATATTCTGCAGCGGACAAGCTGTGGTTTGTGTCGGAGACTTCCTACAAGGATAGCATCCGTGATATCTCCAATGCCCGCAATCTGATGACTGGCCTATGCTTGGCCTTGATTGCCGCCGCATCTATAACCGCCAACCTGATCTCGCGGCGGATGTATAAGCCAATCGGCCGGCTGTTCGGCAATATCGCTCATCTATCTGGCAATGAAGAAGCGCTGAAAACCGGTGGCGATTTCGATACCGTAAGCCAGGAGCTCGAACAGATTGGCGTTAAGCTGGAGCAGCTAAAAAAAGAAAGCGATGATAGCGCCTTGATGCGGTGGCTGCTTTCCCCGCAGAGAACACCGGAGAACAGCAGGACACCCCTGATGAGTATAGCCGCTGCTGGGAGAGCATATTGTGTATGCGTGCTGACCGCTCTGGAGCCCGATCAACCTGAAGACTCCGACTTCCGGCATACCTTTGAAGAAAACATACAGCAGATTGAACATGCCTTCTGTGAACTTGCAGCCATTCAATCCTTCCGCCCGCATCAGGGCACTGCTGTGCTGATTCTGAGCGAGCTTCACAGCGGCAGCTTCGGCGATTACGCTTTGTACCGCGGTAAATGGGAAGAATTCGCGGCTCAGCTGCAGCTTTCCGGATCCTGCTGCGTCCTCGGAATCAGCGGGCTGACGGATGATTTAAACCTACTAAGGGCTAAATACAATGAGGCTGCAGACAGTCTGCAATATATTAAATTTCATGTGCAGCAGAATATCATCTTTGCCGATGATACGATCCATCTGAACAGCAGCCCAATGCCCGACAGTGCCCTTGAACCGGTACTGCAAGCCGTTAAGCAGACGGAACTCTCGAACCATATTCCGCAGGCAGTGGAGAGATTGCTGGCAGTAGCCTGCAGTTACCGCGTCGAGCCTGCCACCATCGCTTTATCGAGACTGGTCTTTGAGCTCAGTCGCACGGCTGAGCTTAATGCAGACGTCCAGCATTCCGGCTTTCTAGATAATTACCAGCATATCTGGCAGATCCAAAGCTATGACAAGCTATGGAATTGGATTGTAGACAGCTGTTATACCGCCCACGAGCGCATTGCCAGCATGAGTGCTGTACAGACCAAGAGCATTGCTGGTGAAGCCATTTGTTATATCAGAGATCATTATGATGACTCCAGGCTCTCCCTTAATGCCCTTGCTGACAAGCTATCGCTAAGTCCCGCTTATCTCAGTAGACTTATTGCCGACGAAGTAAACTGCAGCTTTCCCGATTTCGTTAACCTGCTGCGTCTGGAGCAGGCGCAGATGTTATTAGTCACTGAGCTTGGCTTGGATATCCGGGAAATTGCCGAGAAAGTGGGCTACAACAGCAGCACCTATTTTACAACCCAGTTCAAAAAGCGTTATGGGGTTACACCTTCCAAATGGAGAATGAATCATATTCTGCAGAAACAGAATCTTCCTGATTGACCCGCTAAAAGTAAGAAACTAGGGGATGTCCCGGCAGCATTTTCATAGCCGGAGACATCCCCTTTTTGACTTTCTATGAATAATCCCTCGCGTCGCATATACTATGAGATTTCCCTTTAAATCAGGCTTTTTAGCACCTAAAAAACAAAAAAGTTCTGTTTTTTTCGTTTTTTTAAGCCGTCCTTTTCCGCTTTTTTTAACTTTTTTCCGTTTATTATGATAGCGTTTACATTCCGGGTGGATTTATGATTTTCATGTAAAGCGTTCTCCTAAACAAGGGACGGAAATGACAACGCTAGTATAAAGGAGTGGACTGTTAATGATGCAAGAGGCTACATCGGAGACACAAGGAATGCCAAGTCCGGGAATCAGGACGGCTAAAGCCAAGAGCTTCCGTAAATCCCTAAGGAAGGACAGCTCGCTTTATTTGCTCGCTCTTCCGGGAATCGTCATTCTAATTCTTTTTGCTTATCTGCCGATGAGTGGTCTGATTCTCGTCTTTAAAAATTACAACTTCAACGACGGAATCTTCGGCAGCCCGTGGGCCGGCTTCTCTAATTTCGAGTTTTTCTTCTCTAGTATGGAAGATTCTCTTAGGGCTACACGCAACACGGTGATGTTAAATGCGCTGTATATGCTAACCGGCACGTTTTTTTCAGTGGCCATCGCCATTATTCTAAATGAGCTGCGCAGCAAATGGTTTATCAAAATCACGCAGAGCGTCATGTTTTTCCCGTATTTTATTTCCTGGATTATTATCGGAGCCATTCTGTTCTCCCTGCTGGATTACGACAAAGGCATTATGAACCAGTTGCTCCAGACATTCGGCTTCTCTCAGGTTGACTGGTATTCCAGCCCTTGGCTGTTCGTAATCATTCTCGTGCTAGCGAATATCTGGAAAAGCGCTGGTTACGGCGCCATTATCTATTATGCGGTGCTGCAAGGCATCGACACTTCCTATTATGAAGCTGCAAGAATCGATGGTGCCTCCAGATGGCAGATTATCACCAAAATTACGGTGCCAATGCTGATTCCGTCGATCATTCTGATGACGCTGCTGGGCATCGGGGGCATGCTAAAAGGCGATCTCAGTATGATTATGGGGGTAACGTTCCTGAATCCGTTGCTTCTGCCGACTACCGACATTATCGATGTGTATGTATACCGCACAGCCATCCGTTCCGGAGAATTCGGCTTTGCTTCAGCCATCACGCTCTATCAATCCGTCTTTGGTTTCATCCTGGTGCTGGTGGCCAACAAATTAGCCGGCTGGTATGACAAAGACAGCAAACTATTTTAGGAGACTGATAAGATGCAAACTACCGAAAACAAAGGCCTGCTCATTTTCTTTTACATCTGTATTGCCGTATTTTCAGTAATCTGTCTAGCGCCGTTTATTCTGGCAGTATCCGGCTCATTATCTACCGAATCCAGAATCGCCGCGGAAGGCTATTCGTTCTGGCCCAGAGGCTTTACCTTTGAAACCTATGAATTCCTGTTTGGCTCGAAGGCACAGCAGATTCTGCGGGCGTATTCCATGTCGGTGATCGTTACGGTGCTGGGTACCGTGTCGGCCGTATTGGTGACCACCGCTTACGCTTATGTTATTTCCGTTAAAAGCTTCCGGCTCAAAAATTTCTTCGCCTTCTTCGCCTATTTTACAATGCTGTTCAGCGGAGGAACGCTGCCATGGTATCTGCTTAGCACCAAATATTATCATTTGGGCGATACGCTCATCGGTCTGTTCATCCCTTATGTGCTAAGCGTCTTTCTGATGTTTCTCATGGCTAACTATTTCCGTAGCATCCCGCATGAAATCGTGGAATCTGCGCAAATCGATGGTGCCGGACATCTGCGCATCTTCTTCAGCATTATGATTCCGCTGGGCCGCGTCGGACTGGTCACCATCTCGCTCTTTTACGCACTGCAATTCTGGAATGACTTCTATTTGCCACTAATGCTGGTATCCGATCAGGATCTCTATACGATCCAATATTTGATGTATAACATGATGGCGAACATTCAGTTCCTGGCTTCCGGCAATGCTGCTCAAGTTGGTGGAGCTATCATCGCACCGCCACTGGAGACAGCCAAAATGGCAATGACCTGTCTGACCGTTTTGCCAATCGCCATATTATATCCTTTTCTCCAGCGTTTTTTTGTCAAAGGTATTATTGTAGGTTCGGTCAAAGGATAATTCCAGCAAAGATACCAAATTATGTTCGGTTGCACCGGGTTTATGCTCCCCTACTTCTTGATGTACAATGGGACTTAAGGGAGCACGGCCTTTGCAATAGATGCCTCAAACATTATGATTCTATTACAGGAGGGTTCATCATGAAAAAGAAAAAAGGTTGGTTAAGTTTGCTCCTAGCTGCGGTGTTCTTGGTAAGTGGCTGTGCTCAGGGCAACAATGAAAGCGCTCCCCCTAGTTCTGGGACTGGAAATGAAGGTACCTCTTCCTCTACGGATAGCGGTAGTAATGACGGCAGCGCCTTGACTCCTGCCAAATTGAAAATTGTGCTGTACGGGGATGAGTCCAACCGGATGAAGGAACTAGCGAAGACATCGTTCTACGACACTATTAAGAAAGAAATCAATGCTGAGGTTGAATTTCAGTTTCTTCCTTGGACCGAATATGGCGGCGGCAAAACTGACTTAATGCTGTCTACGGGAGAAGACTTCGCAACCTATACAGATGCCAATTACATGGTAAAATCTGTGGCAAAGGGGCTTTATGCCGACCTCACTCCGTATGCCGATGCAGCAGCTGATTTGAGTAAAAATGTGGACGAGGCCTCCTTCAAAGCCTTTCAGCTGGAAGGCAAGCAGTATGCGATCCCCGTCGGCAACAAACCGAATTCTGCGGAATTCTACAGTGCGCTAGTCAGACAGGATTTGCTTGAAGAAGCCGGGATGACACAGGTCACTTCACTGGGGGAACTAGAGCAGTTCTATGATAAGGTCCATGCCATTCATCCCGAACTGATCGGGTACGCCAACACCGATGCACGCAGACTCCTACAATATGATTACACGGACAAAAACCTCTATTGGCAAAATGATTTTATTGCCCTGGATGAGTCTGTGAAGGATGATAAAATTATTAGCTGGTTTGAAACCGAAGAGTTCAAGAGTTATGCGAACCTTATGCACGGCTGGTATGAAAAAGGAATCATTCCGAAATATGCCGCCACCAATGTTCCGCAGCTGCAGTCTGACTGGAACTCCGGTAAAGCGATGTTCTGGGCCGGCACAGCGGCACGCCCATTCGAAGGTGCGGCAACCATCTCACAAGCAGTGCCTGATGCCAAACTGGTCAACTATTTCCTCGGCAGCGGCCGTCCAAAAATCAGCCGCGGCACTTACAGCACCGCCTTTTTCGTCTCCACCGCAGCTAAAGACCCTGAACGTTACGTCATGTTCTTCAATCTGCTGCAAAAAAACCAGGAGCTGTACGACTTGTTCGCCTACGGGATAGAAGGAACAGACTATACGCTGGATGAAAACGGGCGTTTGACCAAAATAACCACTGATTCGCTGATCCCTGACTGGCTGCTGATGAACAAAAACTTCATGCGTTTCGATAACACGGTACCGGATGAGTTTATTGCAGAATATAAAGCTTGGGACGATGGAGCCATCATTTCCAAAGGTGCCGGCTTCAACTTTGACAATACACCCGTCAAGAATGAAGAAACGAAGCTGAACGGCGTATTCACTGAATACCTCGCTCCGATCGGCAGCGGCTTCAGTGATTATGACACCGCCTTTCCCAAAGCGCTAGACAGACTAAAAGCAGCGGGAATAGACAAATATATCGCTGAATACCAGAAACAATTTTCCGAATGGTACGCCAAGCAGTAGTAAGCACCGCCGCGGCAATTATCATACCGGTCAACAAAGAAGCGTGCTCCTTAATGGGGGCACGCTTCTTTGTTGTATCATTTGTTTCACCCACCTAAATATAATAAGGCTAGCTACTGAAGAACTACTTCATCTCCAGCTTTCAGTCCTGACAGCACTTCAACTTTATCAGAGGTCTCCAATCCAATTTTTATTTCTTTTCGTTCAATATTCCCGTTACCTTTATCCACCATAACATAAGATAAATCTCCTTCATGTATGACGGCAATGCTAGAAAGCACTGTGACATTTTCTTTATGAATAGTCTCAATTTCACCGTTTAAGCTTAGACCTCCAATCAAAATCTCATTCGATTCAAGTGAAATGACTACTTCGAACTGAGGGGGTTGAGTAGAAGCCGTTTCTTTACTTGAGGTAGCCATTGCAAATTTAGAAATTTTCTCTACTTTACCGGACAATCTAACATCCTTAGAGGCTGTCATTTTAACGGCCACCTTCATACCAGTCTTAATACGAAACACTTCCTGTTCTCCCACAGTAGCTATGAACTGCAGTTTATCCAAATTCACAATTTTCCCGATATACTGATTATCCGTAACTAATTGAGGAGGTTCACTATTGCTTTCGAATAAAAAAATTCCTGAGGATGGGGCCTGATAACTCGCAGATTGGATCTTCTTTTTCTTGCCTGCTATCTCTCCTGCTGAAATATCTGCATTTACCTTATTTAAATCTTCGCCTATTCGACCCGTCTCCTGTGTAGCCAAGCTCTTTAGCCGTTCAGCTTCCGACGTGCCAACGGGGATCGCCTCATCATTTTGCTGACTAACAAATGAATTTAATTCAGCTTCCAGCTTCGCCTTGCGGTTGGTCGCCTCTTGGAGTGCGATCTCATTCTTAAGAGCACTTGTATCGAGAGTAAATAGCAATGCTCCCTTCTTCACTTGATCTCCATTTTTCACATTCCAGTGTGTTACCTTAGAAGCAAATGGAGCATATACGAGGGTTTCATGTTCATACTTGGATGTTCCTTTAACTTGTACAGATTGAGTAATCGTCTCTTGAGTGACCGGAAAAGTTATGAGCTCACTAGGCACCTCGCTCACTACCTCTTCTACCTTGTTAAAGAACTTTGCATTCAAAAAGTAACCTGCGACAACAATAATTGTTATAATAATAACCCACTTTTTAATTCTCTTTATGCTATTCTTCATCTATTTGGCTTCCTTCCACACGTAACATAAACTGCTCAGTGGTACTTTGATACTACTTTTCACTAGTTGGTAATCGTTCAATCTTCAAGGAATACGCTTGATGAGCCAACTCGATCCGCTCTCCTTGAAATTCATCATACAGCGTAATTGCATAGGTGCCTCCGACCATCTTTTTGTACATGTTGTTAGTAAAGGATAAAGAAATTGTATGATTGTTACCTTCCGTCAGATCCGTACCTAATACGAGACTTTTCTCTTGCGACTGTCCGAAAGGATCCGTCATTTTAATAACAAGCTTATGATTGAATGTCCCTACCTCATAGTTAAAGTTACGTACCAGACTGTAATTCATTTCAATGTTAATAGTGTCACTGCCGCGAACATTATGGCCGTCTGATTTCGTAACGGACCATGTGTATGGGTATAAGGTAACGTTCGAAAGATTATTATCCGGTGTAACTGCTACCATATTAAGCTCCAAAGCAGAGATATTGATGAATCCATCCGATTCCTGACCCGCCTCCGAGAGCTTGTTCCCGGTGATGCCAGGTCCAAGGTAAAGCGTGACCCCGGATGCGTCTACTGATTTAGGCAGTTTCGCAAAAAAAGTAATTAACTGCTTTCCCCCAGGAGTGGCTGGCGTATCCGGCTGGTTGGCAGTGGCTTCATAAAATTGACCATCTGGGGTTTTATAATAGGCCTGAAGCCTAGCCATCTTACTTTGTCTCTTTTCCTCACTGTTCAGGAATAATTCACTGTAGACAATATTGGCGTTCACTCCATTATAAACTACCGTCTTGTTCTCCTTAATTGTGGCATTTTTCCCTTTTCCCACAACTACATAGCTACCTCCGCGTTCTATCTTATTAACCGCATCCGTCACATTACTCGTGCTTAGTGAGAGGAACGGGATTTTTTCTTCCTTTACAGTGGAGTATAGATTTACGCGCGTCGTTCTGAAATTGGTCGTATACGGAATTTTACTTAACACGTAAATTTCTGCGCTTTTTCCCGGGGCAACACTGGACGATTCTTTGTCTATGAACAACTCCGTTGAATCTGCCAAATCATTGTTATCCACCTTTAAAGCACCCTTAATTTCTGGGAGTGAAAGGTTAACCGATTGCGTATTAATAATCTTCATCTTGGCGATAAGGATATCATCATCTTTCCAGGGAAAACGCTGTAAGGAGAGCAGATTATAACTAAATGCGCCAAATTGGTTGGTTGTCTGGTAATCCAGCCCCTTGTGTGTGTCAGCGCGTAGTGTATAGGGAATTTCGAAATACGCGACAGGGATGGTCAGTTTGGCTGTCTTTGCCGGAGTGCTTGTGGAACTTACAGGATTTTGAGTAGTTCCTGGAGACCCCGCCACTTCCTCGGTGCTATCCGGGATGACCGCTTCTATCATCTGCAGTTTCAGTGAGTTTTGCTCCACCTCAAGTGGAACCTGGGCAGTAAGTTGTACCACTTTTTCTTCCAGAGGTTTCAGGCTGGCTCCACCTAGCCCCTTCGCACTAATCGGAAAGGTTATGCCTGCTGCGGTTCTGACAAAAAGTTCATAGGAAGGTAGAATAACGGCTTGCTTTCCTGCATTTTTGAGCCGCAGCTGGAAGGTCCATATTCCTGTATTATTCTCCGAGTAAACATTTGCAGTAGTCAACTGCAATTCGATAGTATTACTATTGATGCCAATTTTTTTGATAACCCCTTTACCTACATTTAAATCAGGAATTTTAGCCGCGGGCAGCTTGTAAGAACCTTTAGGCAGCTCCAATTTTAATGTCTCATCCTTTTGGACGTATTGCACCTTCATGTTATCGGTCTTTATGTACGGCGGAATTTCACTTAGGTAATAAATAGTTTTTTTCTCTCTAGGCTGAATTTTATATCCCGCCAGTGAGTTGTCGATTGCAAGCTCAAATGCAGTTCCTTCTGCCGACATCAGATATGCAGTATAACCGGGGTCCATAAATACCTTGTTTCCCTGGTTAATGAAGTTGATGCCCACTTTTGCGTAAACTTTGCCACCATATTTGTAGATCTGTAGAGATTCAGAGGCTATAGACACTGGAATGTTATTAATAAAACTATTCTCTCTTTGTCCGCTAATTGCAGTTGGAGAGTAATCAGCCGGAATACTGAGAGACCCGGTATATTTCAGGTAACCCTTGCTTTGGGGAGCCCATACATACATTGAGATTTTCAGACGCTTAAGTGAGTTTATTTTCCCAATATTCACGTAATATGTTACACGTTCAGTTTGTTTGGAAACTACTTTATTCTTAAGCGCATCTGCTGTAACCGGGTTGCCTGGAATGACAGATCCTCCGGATGTAACCACCCGCGAAAAATAATGTATCAGATTAGCGGCTCTATTACCTGAGTTGGAATAGTTCAGAGTGTAAGTCAAAATATTTCCACTTGCCTGAGGCCAAATACTAACATCCTCTAAACTAGCTTTAACATTGTCATCCAATTGGATGGATCCCAGATTCTTTGCTATAGCACTTGCTACTACGGACATTTTTATACTATCACTACCTACTGATGCTGGTGCTGCCCAAATAGTAAATACAGACAATTGACTGATAAGAAAAGTACTTATTAACAGAACAATATATTTTCCTTTATGCAATCTCATGGTTTCCTCCTCAAAATCTTCACAAATTTAATACTAAAACTAAATGACAACAGATCATCAGCTTTAATCATTGCCGTTATTTCATTGTCCTGAATTTATAGTCATGATCTTTCAGATACTTTATCATTTCCGGTAAGGCCTTTGCGGTTTCTTCCTTGCCATATGTGTCGTGCATTAAAATCACTGCTTTTTCTCTACCTGCTACTGTTTTTGTGAATTCGTGCATCAATTCTGCTGCTTTCTTGGGTGCACCTTCTGCATCTTTCGGCAATACATTCCAATCTACGTAATGGAAACCCTTGGCATTTAGGGCTTCATCCAATGAAGCCACACCTCTGGGATCATTTCTAACCCATGTCATATGGCCGCCAGGATATCTGACTGCCCTGATGGCAAAATCTTCTCCTAATACCCTTTTTAAAGAGTTGTTAGTCTTCTCAATGTCATTCATAAAATGTGCTAGATTTACCTTCTTATTAGGATACAAATACTCATAGTTATGGGAATATGAATGATTGGCTACAGCATGTCCTTCTTCAATCATTCTTTTAATTAAATTTTTAGTAACATCACTTTTATCTACTTCCTTGCCCAGCACAAAAAAAGTTGCTGGTACCTTTGCTTCCTGTAGAACATCAAGTATTTTTGGAGTTACGGTTTCGGAGGGCCCATCATCAAATGATAAATAAGCAATTTTCTCTCCATTTGCCCCTTCAGGCATGTCCCCTGAAATTTGTTGCTTCAAATACTTTTCTACAAAGACTATGTCTTCAACTTCATATTTTATGGATGAAGCCACCACATCTTCTGAAACCGTTTGGACTACTGTCATTTCTTCTTTATTTGCTATAGAAATCCGCTTCACATGTTTGTCAACCACTGGCTTCTTCACAATCATGGTGTTAAAACCAAATATACACAGCAAAATCACAATAAACAGTAATCCTCTCCGGTTTCTCTTTATACGTTGTCTTCTTTTTTTATCATGTGCAAAATCCTTATACTCTGACATCGGCTTATTCACCTCGTTGTTGACTTATTAAGTTTCTGTAAAGCCTAGTCTTTCTTAATCGCTACTAGAGCATTAGTATTGGAAGCACTAATTGCCGGATATATCCCAGATAGAACACCTGTCATTACTGCAAATGAAATACCTAGCGGGATATTTTTTAAAGAGATAGAAATCACCATTCCCGCCGTCGACTCTCCTAGGGGGATAATAGAGGTTGTTGCTAGCAACTTATTTACTCCAGATATCGTTAAATAAGAAATCAACACTCCGATGCCCCCGCCAAGTAATCCCAGCAATGCAGCCTCGGCGATAAACATATTACGTATTTGCCATAAATTAGAGCCCAGAACCTTCATAATACCAATCTGCCTGCGCCGTTGATGGGTGGACATGGTCATTGCTACAATGATAGAGATAGAAGCAATCACCAGAACGAACAAACCAATGCCGAGGGCCGTCTTTTTAATCATGTTGAACTTCTTATTCACTTCGACTTGATGATGTAAGTTTGTTTCTGTAGACAAAATCAGCTTTTTAATTTGACCTTCTACTCCTGCAACATTATCCTGACTGTCTACCTTAACCAATATTGAATCATAGCCTTGTGTATCTGTAGTCTCTCCTTTCAAACCAAACTCTTCTAAAAGCAATTGCGCAGTCCCCAATGAAACATATGCTTTTTTATCATAAGCCGCTTCCTCCTGCCGGATTCCCGTAGGCTGTTTTAGAATCCCAGTGACGCGAAGAGAAGAACTGAGGGTGTTCTGTTGTAACTCTGCGTTATAATACCGATATTGAATTTGCTGCTGATATAATTTCGAAGACTTCATGTTCAGTAAATTAAACTGTTGTAATAAACTATCATTGTAAGGATCTTCTTGTAACCGCTGCATCATCTTATTGACCGTTTCATTATCCATCAAGCCAATAGTAGCCCCGTAATTTAATACAACAGTGCCATCCGCATCTGAAGGTCCTCCCTGTGCAAAGGTGTTGTCAAAGCTGGTAAGTGATTGGAGATCCGTGCCAATGACTTCAACGTAGCTAATTTTATTATCTATCGTGATCATCTCGAAGCTTTCAACCTTCATTGAAGGAGCTACTGCTGTTACATGCGGGAGCTTCTTAATAAGCTCTATCTTCTGTTCGCTTAACTTTCCTCGATCAAAATTTCCTTTTTTCGAAGTGCCATTGCCTTTCGTAGATATTCCTACATTGGGTTTAACAGTGATTTCATTCATCTTGAAGTTCCTGTTCATCTCATCTAAGGAATATTGCTGTGCAGATTCACCCACACTTATGGCGACAATTAGAGAGGCACAACCTATTGAAATCCCTGTCACGCACAATGCCGTGACTACTTTACGTCTTTTGATTTGATCCCAGGCCAAGATTAAAATGTCCTGAATTCGCACTAAGCCCCCCTCCCTGCAGGCATTCCTTCCAAATCCCCTTGTTCTGTTATCAGATATCCGTTCCGCAGTGTAATAACACTCTGCATTTGTTCCGCAACCTCAGCTTCATGCGTTACAATGACGAAGGTTGTATTCCTTGCCTTATTTAGCCGTTGCAGAATTCCTATGATCTCTTCCTCTGTTTGGGTATCCAAATTTCCGGTAGGTTCATCGGCAAAGATGATAGAAGGCTCTGTAATAAGCGACCTGGCAATACTGACACGCTGTTGCTGTCCACCTGATAGTTGTGAAGGGAAGAGATTGGATTTTTCCGGCAGCCCCACTTCCTCAAGTAGAGTAAGTGCCTTCTTTCTACGTACGGAGGGACGGACCGATTGAAAAACCAAGGGCAATTCTACATTTTCACGCACCGTCATTGTGGCGATCAATTCATAGGATTGAAAAACAAAACCGATATGTCCACGCCGGAATTCGGCCAACTTATTCTCACTCATCTTGACGATATCTTGATCCGCAATATAAATTTGACCATCTGTTGGTTTCATTAAGCCTGCCATAAGATTTAACATGGTCGATTTGCCCGATCCTGAGCTCCCCAGCAGTGCAACCATCTCTCCCGGCTTCACTCGAAAACTGACTTGATGTAGAACCGGCACTAACTCTGTGCTGTTCCTAAAAGCATGTGATAAATTTTCTACTCGAAGCATGTTAAGAACTCCCTTAATATAATGACTTGTGTTTCATTATCTCCATTATAAAAAGTGATTGTTTCGGTCTTTGGCAGACTTGTATCCAAGTTGTAAATCATTCCTTCCCGCACACAAATAAGACCAGCGCAACTAGATATGCGCTGGTCTATAGTAAGATATCTCTAAAATGTAAATCGGTAGATCTCGCTTTTACTAAATTGGCTGCCGATAACGAATAGATCATCTTCGTGCCATTTCATCGTTTGTACAGAATGAATGTTTTGATATATCACTGTATCTGAATCCAAGCTCCCATTCTCCAAATAAGCAGTATGCACATCCCCTGTTTGATTGCTGTTCAGCATAAAGTAAGCGATTCTACTCTCATCGGACTGCAAAGCATAATTCGTTATGTTCCCTTCCTTCAATAGCTTGAATTGACTGGTACCTTGATTGTACAGAAAGAGTCCATCAGTATTATTTATTTTCCCTTGGAGCACTAAATCGCCATTATTCAATACTAAAAATTGATTACTTTGTTCACCTTTGACCACTAACTTCACCTTACTTAAATTCTTCAAGTCCATTTCAAATATACCGTAGCCGTTGTTAATTTCCGCTAAAAAGCATACCTTTTCTTGCCCTGACTTCTGCAGAATATCCCATCTAATTGTGATTTCGTTCAGATTGCTGGAGCCAGTGGCAGTTCCCACTAATTCTAGTAGTTGGTCATACGTGATTAACTGCTGAACCTCTCCCGACGAAATATTAGTTAGTATCATGTCACTACCGGAGAGACCCAAATAACGTTCATCATCAACAAAAATCTTGGAGTAGGAATTATTATCCTTCAACTGTTTCAGATCCTTATTCAACTCCAGGCTGTACATAGTAGTTCCTAAGCTCTCTCCGTCGCTTCCCAGCTTTGAATAGATTAGCTGTTTTGCATCCGGCGTTAAGGTAATTTCATATTCAACATTCTCCGCAATAACAGACATTTGATTATTATCCAGATGTAACATCCCTATTTTAAAACCAGTATACGAGTGGTCTGGCACATTAAGAATAATCTTATTGTGATCTTGCACTTGAAGATCAAATATCGGGTAATTGTTAGTCAGCTTGGTTACAGCTTTAATCTCAAAAACCTCAGGATTTCTTGAAATGAGACTAGTGTTGAACTGACTATCATTTAAAACCACCGTTCTGGAATTAATGTTACTTAGGACATAGATACTTCCAAGTCCATAAAAACCCAATATAAATACAAGCAGTAACAGGCCTAAGATCATGTAATGTCGGTAATTCCCCATCCAACTCACCTTCTTCATCTCTTATCCTCCGGCAAGCTGACTTTAATTTCTGTGCCCTCATTTAAAATACTCTGCAGTTTGATTGATCCGTGATGATCATCGATAGTATTCTTCACAATGGTTAAGCCAAGCCCTGCACTTCCCTTCTCTTGGAGCCTGTTCTTTTTTGCTCTGTAAAACGGTTCAAACACATGGATAATATCCTCTTCCGGAATACCCTTCCCCTCATCTTTGATCTTTAATACTACCTCTTCTTTATTCTTGTAGGATTCTACATAAATCGCAGAGTTTACGTACCCATATTTAATGGAATTGTCCAACAAATTCAACAATACCTCTTTCAGTTTATCCCGGTCTCCTAGAGCAAACAATCCTTCTTGAAGCTGAAAATGTATATTAATGTTATATTTTCTAGCTTTAATTCGCATATCCTCACATGCCTCTTTAGCTATTTCCGAAATGTCCACCTTCTCAAAGCGATAGGTAGTACTCAAGGTTGCCGATTGGGATAGCTCCAAGATGTCAACGACCGTCCGATTTAAGCGTTGACTTTCACGAATAATATAGTTGATTCCCTTTTCAAAAAAAGGGGAATCTGTAAATCCGTTATCTTTCAAAATCTGTGCATAACCGAGAATGGTTGTTAACGGGGTTTTTAGCTCATGCGTGACATTGTCAAAAAAAACTTTACTTTGGGTCTGAGCCTGCTTGACCTCATCCCTTTCTTGTTCAATAATTTCAATCTGATCTTTAATATGTTTAATCATGATCTGAAACCGGCGGGCTAACTCGCCAACCTCATCGTTAGATGAAATTAAAATATCTATATCGAAATTCCCTAAAGTAACCTGATTGGAACTTTCGGTCAACTCCCGGATCGGTTTGGTGATTTTTTTAGAGATGATGATAGAGGCAATAAAGATAAAGCTGAAAATAATGGCGGCAAACATTTTGATGATCGATTGAAAACGTGCATTCCTTTGGTAAAGCTGACTGTAATCTTTCTGATAATTCAAAAAACCAATGGTTGATTGCTTCTGCAGAATAGGGAAGGATAAAGTAACAATCACTTTGTGGTCAACTCTATTAATTGTGTAAGAAGTTTGGGCGCGTGAGGTAGATTCAACTTGACTTTTGTCCCCATTGATATAGGAAATTGTTACAGGTCCGCCAATTCCAGCAGTTAATTCTTGCGAAAGTCTACTTTTTTCCGTGACTAATGTTTTTTTACTCATTCTCTTTTTATGAACTAAAAAATATTGATTAATGTAAATGTCCAGATTTGTTTTCGCATTAATCATATCCCCATCAATGGTTCGATACATATTTTGTTCTGTAACCCTATAGGAAACAAACAACATTGCAGAAAGCCCCACAAAAATGACAATTGAAAAAACTACTACAATTTTAAATTGAATTGGAAATTTCATATACTACCTCTCTACTAGCTTATACCCGATGCCGAATATCGTTTCAATCACGGATAAGCTGTGCTCCTCATCCAATTTTTTGCGGATTCTTTGCACATGTATATCCACAGTTCTTGTATCTCCAGCAAAATCAAAGTCCCATACCTTATCTAATAGGTCTGATCTGCTGAATACTCTCCCCTTATGCTCTGCAAAAAATAGTAAGAGGTCATATTCCTTATTCGTGAGTCCAATTTTCATTCCGCTTTTCAATACTTCCCTTTTATCTTTATGAATCTGTATCTCTGCCCCCAAATTAATAATTTCAGAGGTTTGCTTCTCCAAAGAAACTTCTATTAAATCGATTCTGCGGAAAATCGCTCGAATTCTGGCTATCACTTCTCTAATATCAAAAGGCTTAGTGATATAATCATCGGCTCCTAATTCCATGCCGAGAACTTTATCTATAGTATCGGATTTGGCGGTTATCATAATAACCGGGATTATTGAGTTCACAGAAACTTGTTTACAAATATCAAAACCGCTCATGTCAGGCAACATCAGGTCCAGTAAAAGCAAATCCGGTTTGAACTGCTTCAGGATCTCCAGACCCTCTATTCCTGCAGCCGCTTCTCTGATAACAAATCCTTCTTTGCGAAGGGAATATGAAAGTAAATCACGTATAGGGTCCTCATCTTCAATTAATAATATTGTTTTCTGATTCATAAGTGCGCTAATCTCCCTAATTACAGTATCCAAACTCATCTTTTTATTTTATTTATTCTATCAGATATTTCTTTTTGCAACTTATTCTTTGATCAACAAATCCATAAGTTACAATTTGGATACATCTCTACGGGCGATCCACAAAAACAAATAACCGCCTCACTGCATGATGCAGAAAGTGCGGTTACTGTCCTAAAGACGATTTTGACTAGATTGATCAAGAACAAGTGCTTGCCCGCAAGCTTAGCAAACTCCCCATCGTAAGTTCTTATTCACTAATCGCTGCGTTGTCGTATAAGTCAACCAATTCGTCGAAGGAGGTAATAATGACATCAGAGCCCTTCAGCTCATCCTGACGTCCGAAGCCTGCATAGGCGCAACCGATTACGGTCTGGCCATTTCCTTTACCTGCCTGAACATCAGAAGAACGATCCCCAACCATCCAAGCACTGCTGATACCATGATTATCCAAAAGAATGCGTAGCAGCTCGGTCTTTGTCGCAGTGCCTTGACCACCCGCACTATACAATCCTTCGAACAACTCCTTAAGCTCATGCACCACAACGATGCTGTGAATGTAATCCTCCAGCCCGTTGCTAGCCACAAACAGCTTCACTCCGCGCTCTTTAAGCGCTGTCAGTGTCTCAACCACCTGTGGATACAGTAGTGTGCCTCCGGCTTCAAGCCCTTCAATCTCCAGCTGCAGGAGCAATTCATCCGCCCGGCGGTGCACGGCTTCATCTGCTTCAGGCATAACATTCTTCCAAATGTCTGCCAGCAACATTCCTAAGCAGCCTAGAATACGTTCTTCTGGTGGTGTAGGTCCTACGTATAGTCCCTCTTCCCGCAAAATATCGAACATTTTATGATATGCAGGCAATAAAAGACTTTCAGTCTGGAACAATGTTCCATCCATATCAAATACAATCGCTTCTGGCTTGTTCAGTTTCGCATGAACCACGTTTTGTTCCGTTCCTTGTACTTCGTTACTCATCTGTTGTTCCTCCCCATTCTGTTCTACTTCAGGTAAGACATTCATCTGTGCGATATTTCCAGTACAAGCCCTATGATATATGAAATCGCTTTGTAATGTCCATGCTCTTAACTTTTTCTGTTGCAGTTTATATTTCGTTGTGCTATATTTCAATCTGTAATATTACAACTTGAAATATAAAGGAGAAATAACCATGTCAAATCCATTAATCATACGCTTCCTCAAGCAGCCTGCTACCATCATTGGAATTATAACTGCACTGTTGTTCCAAGTTTTTTTCAGCTTAATTTGGATTACAGGGTACGATCATGTAACGGATCGGGTAGATCAGTTGCCCATTGCTATTGTTAATGAGGATGGTACAAATGCCCAGCCTATAGTCGATGGGATTGCAGGATCACTTCAGTTCGTAACCAGACAGGATCTCCAACTAGAAAATGCAAAAGAAGCACTTGAGCATAGAGAAATCCGCATGATTATCAATATTCCCCAAGGGTTCACTGGACAGATCAGTAATCCATCTGCAAAGACTGAACTCCACTACTTCTTAAATGAATCTAATCCGCAGATGGTCAGCAATGTCATGCAGACGGTAGCACTTAAAGTCACGGCTGCAATGAACACTCAAAGCAGTAATTCAGCACTAAGCCACACCTTGGATGCTATGAATCTGCCGCAGGCACAAGCGGAGATCATCAAAAGTGCTGCAAGCAGCCGCATTTCCGCCAACGTCGAAATCATTAACCCTACAACTAATTTTGCACAAACTATGGTTCCCTTAATGATCGTTACCGCCTCATTTACCGGTGCTATGTTACTCGCGATGAATCTCCATAAAGCTTCCTCCAACTTGTCTGGACAATTTAGTAAATGGAATCGCTTTGCAGCCCGATTTGTCATAATGGGTGGAACGGCTGTGCTTATCTCACTAGTGGGAACTATCATGGTTAACTCACTCGGTATCCACTCTAATCGTGGCTTTCTGCTTATGTGGCTGTTCGAGTTCACGGTAATTCTCTCCTGTATGATCCTTGCTCAGTTTAGTCTGCTGCTCCTCGGGGATGCTGGCGGCTGGCTAAATATTGCCCTTCTCTCCATGCAAATGTTAGCGTCCGGAGCAACTATTCCACGCGATGTGCTTTCACCTTTTTATAACTGGATCGGTCCCTTTTCGCCCGCTTACTATGCAGTTAATGGTATGCTCGACCTGGTTATCGGGGGTAACGGGGTATGGAAAGATATGTTCTATTTACTCTGTATTGGGGCAACAATTGCTGTATTAAGCGTACTTGTCACTTTCCTTCGTAAAGAAACTCGGATCTCACGAGAACAAGAGCCCGTGTCAGTAAATGCGTAATTATACAGTTTGCCACTCCGGCTATGCCATTTCAAATTGAGAGCGATATGCAGTTGTGATATGGTAGGAAGTGAAAGAAAGGAGCGGCAATGATTTATGAACATACAAGATGTTATTCTGGGGATTTTAAGCGAAAAACCTCATTCTGGTTACGAGATAAAACGACATTTCGAGGAATACTTCTCATTTTTCTTCGATGCCAGCTATGGCACGATCTATCCTACCCTAAGCAAGATGGAAAAGCTGAATCTGATCACTAAAGAATCTGTGCGACAGGAAGGCAAACCCGACAAAAATGTATTCACCATTACCTCTGCCGGCTTGGATCAGTTCCACGCTTATCTACAATCACCAGCCGAAAAAGATGTTCTGCGTTCTGACTTTTTTATGCACCTGTATTTTGGGGAAAAGACGGACAAAGAGAACATAGATAATCTGCTTCGGCAAGCATTGATAGAAAAGCAGGCAATGTACGACGATCTGGAACAGAAGTTGAACCAGCTAGATTACAAGTTATCTTCCTACCAGAAGTTGTGCATGGAGCTAGGCCTCGTACAATATGATGCTTTTATCAAAAAAATCCAAAGTGTGCTAGAGTCTAAATAAAACCCGCTTTCGAAAGTACACCATAAAAAAAAGAACCGGTATTACAGGCACATCTTGTGCTTGTAATACCGGTTCTTTTTTTTGGAATCATATGTGGTATATGGATTATGCTCTATCAAAGCTTGCAATAAGTTCATCAAGAACATCTTTGCTTACCATTTTACCTTTGAAATTGATCAGGTTTTCTGAGCTTCCGGAGAAGATACAAGTTGGCTCATATTTTCTAAGGATAATCTTTTCAGCGTCTACAAAAATTTCGAGCGGGTCTTTTATGTCGATTCCCATTGTTCTACGCAGTTCAATAGGAATTACGATACGTCCCAATTCATCCACTTTTCTTACTATGCCTGTTGCTTTCATCATCGTACATCCTCCCTTGAAGTCACATTTATAATCATTCTTGCTAAAAGCTATGTACGCTTCTATATGATAGTAATGATTACGCTACTACCTAATTCTAAAGTTCTATTCATTTCCTGTCAATTATTTTTCTACATTATATGATATTATTCGACAAAATTTCGACAATGTATGATATCTGTTGAGCACCAAGATATGAAGCCGTGTCAGAACACAAAAAAATAGGGGCTTCTCTGGAATGTCGAAATCCACCCAGAATGTAACCCTACTTGATGACAATTCTACCCTAAAATACCTTCGTTAATCTATTTGTAAATCTTGTCACTCCGCTTATCCGCAATCACAAGTAGGAAATTGTCGAAAACTAGCAAGAACGCTACTCCGTCATTTACCCAGATGTTTAGTAAGTCAAACTTAAATAGGATCTATCATTGGAATAATAATTTCGCTATGAGTAGTGTGTGTATCGAATCCTCATGTAAATACAAGGCTGATGATATCACTGTAGTGTAAATACGATGAATCCGGAAGTCGACTAACGAGGGGCTAGCAAAGAAGTTATTAATGCAGGGTATTCTAAGTGTTTGATGATTTTTGTCCCCCATTAAGAGAGTAAATAAACTATAGAATTATAAAGTTCTCCGATAAAGGTTTCATCAATCTGTTTAATATTGATAATACGTTCCTGGCATAAGCCATTTACAGCAAAAGTTGCTTGAAAGTAACCGTTTAATGGTTCAATGTCTATTTCAATATCCGTTTCTATTTTATCCGAAATATCATAGCCATATAAGACATATATCGCGATATCGTAAGATTTCTTATTCAGAATTAAGGAAAAATAGGAAGATGTCTGCGCTGAGTTTGTCTCAGGAACATAGTCTATTCCGTATAAAACTCCGATAGGGTGATTCGATGCAAAATAACTGTTATAGTTATTATTTTTAAATTGCCCTTTTAACCAGAGAATAACTTCAAAGTCAGTGTCAGCAGGGATGTAAATAGAAACCATTGGCTCTTCGATCAGCAACGGGGTGCTGTTAAGTGTGTAAATGTTGTGTATTTTGAATAAGCTATGCCATAACTTAATGTTAGTACACTGATTGTTAACTATCTTGTTCATATCTTTTCCTTGGTAATTGTCAATAAACACTACATTTTTATTGTATTTCGAAGCAATCCACTGTAATTCAACATAAGCATCAGGGTAAAGATCTCTGCTGATCACAACGAGAGTCTCAATATTTTCATTGTAAGCCAATAGGGCTGCATCAACAGCATCATAAGCCGACTCAGCGGGAACGACAATTTCACCGTGTATGTTAACGCAAAGATTCCGATTGTCCAATTTGCATTTTCCGTTCACATAGCATACTAATATATCACTTATCCAATCAGGGTCAGCATAGCAAATAAACAAGTGTTTATCGTCCCTATAGTTATTTGCCATTTTCGACAACATGAGTTTTATTTGCTGCAAGTTAGTTAGGTGAGATTTACCAATGAGTTCACATACTTTGGCTGTAATCATGGGCGCGGCAAAGCTGTTCGAGTTGCTGCACTCTTTACCATTCAAATGATGTCTAGCAAAAGCCGTAAATTCTATACCGTCGATGATATTATCATTGAGATAAAACTCCCCTTCGTGCAGCGTGTTGCTTACCTCTCTCTTAACGCCTATAACGTTTGAAAAAGAAGCTGGATATGTAATATAATCATGATTACTTGCGGCACTTACAATAACTAAGCCTTGACCAGCAACCTTGTTTATAACTCTCTGCGTTTCTAATAAATCCGCTGAGCAATGGCTTCCCAAGCTGATATTTACAACTTGGATATCATTTTGAACGCACCATTCTAGTGCACTATACAACTTCTGGATATTTCCCCTTAAGGTATCAGACAATATCTTCAAGCTATACATATAGATTTCCGGATAATAGTGCTTAATTATGCCTGCGCAGATGGTGCCGTGAGTTATTCTTTCGGGACTGTCTATTGTATAAGCGTCTATTGTGAAATCTTCATTGAAGATCAACTGTTGAACAACCGGTTCACCTAGCAAATATTCGTTGATACCATCATCAATCACGGCAATTTTCACTTTAGCTTCGATGTTCATCATCTCCTTTTACAGATCGACAAAAATAAAACCGCCTCATTGGTCACAAATCCATTGACCCAGGCGGTAGTCATGATTAAAAAAGTGATTAATCATTTAATTAAACAGGTTCTTTTTCCGCAGCATCGAATCCAGACTAGCTTGTAGCACACTATTTAAATACATGCTATCTTCTTCACCATTATTGGAGTTGTCAATAAATAACCCGAATTGTGATAGGCTAGAGCTGCTACTTAATTTACTCAACGAGTCTAACTGCTCCGCCTTTCTTTTTTTTTCTGCCTCTACTTCTTTATTAATCTTCTCCCGCTCGGCAGGTGTTAAATAATCACCAATCACCCAAAAAGTAGCTGTTCCATCCGGATGTATAATGACGCCACTGGCATCACCGGGTTTATCATTAGCGCTGGAAGCAAAATGATCCTGAATAATTGCTTCTACCCTTTTTTGCATTTGTGGATCTGTTGCCGACTGATTCAGTATATTTGGAGCAATGGTTACATTCCCTTTGCCAACACTACCAGAGTATACACTTTTCACTGCTTCATTGTTCTTTGGTATGGCTTGAACGTTGATTTTAATGTCGAATTTTTTTTCCAATTCCGTCAAAACCGCTTCCGAACTCGATGTCGATAGCGCGTCTTGAAATGAAATCTCTGAACTCTTATTTTTCTGGATTACCATTGCAGCCCCCGCACGATTCAGGCTACTGAGTGAAGCTACATTCAACAACTTAAACCAACTCCCTTATTCTTTTTTCCTGTAGAATGCGGCAAACTGTATTATTAATTCGATCTAGGCTGTTGAAGCATCCATTTAATATATCGGTTTCCGGAATTTGTATTTTTAGTTTTTCCTCAATATGTACAAATAGAACCAACAAATCCCGTGGTGAGAACTGCATCGCCTCGCCCAATAAATCTTCATAGAAGTAGTTTTCATTAAGCTTGATCTTGTCCATTCCCATTACGTCGAATAATATTTCGTTTATCTGTTCACGCACTTGATCCAGATCCATAAATATCACCCTTCTTTTATACGATTTGCATATTTTCCTGTAACAATAGAGCTTCACAGCATTCTGCTAATTTCAAAGTGTCTGTCCCATTTAACGAATTAAACAGAGGAACCTTTGACTCTAGCGATATTTGTGCAATTTTTTCATCAACCAACTTAGAATCAACCGTAAAAAACTTCAATTCTTTATCCTGTTTGCTTCTGCCCGTATCAAATTTATGATTTGACATATTAAAACAATCAATATCAAAACCTAATTTATGCTTTGTTGACACACATATCTTATCGAGAAACTCTCCATTAAAATCATCATAGGTCAAGTTCATAATACCGACATCCGGATGGATTGCACTAGCCGCCTCGAATGCAGTAATACCAAATCTATTGGTAAACAGATTATTATATACCATTGTCCCGCCTGGAATTCCGATAATCATTACATCAGGTCGTTCGTTCAATTCAATATATTTACAGAAGTGATTAAAAAGAAATATTTTATCTATCTCCGCTTCTTTATGATTAAACATAAAATCAGGAAAAGAATGAAATCCCATAATCTCACAATAAGATTTTGTCCCAATTTGACTTACTTTGTACCCTTCTTTCAAGAAATAATCCCTTAGGCTAAGCTGAACATCAAATTTATTGGATTTTTCCATAAGACTCGCCACGCAGATTATCGGAACATTAATATCCAGCAGTATTTTCTCAACGAGTTCTACTTTCGTTCTGTCAATGTCAATTCCAAAAAAACTTGTGAGTTCCACATTATTTTTCAGGCATACCTTCTTTACCATTTCAACTTCATGATCAGCACATCTGTTAAGCAGAACAATATCTTTCCCCATCTCTGCGGCTTTGATAATTGTCGGGAACACCACTTTTTCAAAACTGCATTCAAATTCACAAATCATTAACACATCAAATTCATCATCTGAAAAAGAATCTTTAACTTTTATACCCACATCCTCACCATAATAGCTGTACGCTGCATCTTTTTCATTCAGTCCAAAACCTAAAGGTGCCATTAATGAAACAAGCTCATAGTTGCCCAGTAAATTGGAGAATCTGACGACCGGACCGAAATCTGCATGATATGGATAAACAATTGCTCTTTTTTTCACCATTGTCTCCCCCATTACACTTTTTCTTTATCAAAGTCGTAGCCTAACTCTCTTAGTACGCAATAATCTTTAAACAAACTCTCAGTGTTTTCTTTAACTTTATTGCAGATACTTAATTTTTTGGCAGCAGAAAACTCACTGATATCATCGGCGGCCATTGCACAAGAAGTGCAATATCTAAAGGCCCAGCACTCTTTGCATTCTTTCTCCGTTATTGTTCCAATGTTTAGTATGTTCCGGATATTATCCAATTCAAAGCCTGTATCTATATGCCCAATCCTCATTACACTAGATGCTTCACTAACTCTTTCACAGGGATACAGAGCACCGTCAGCATTCACAAACAATCGTTGTACTCCTGGAACACACGGTCCGGAATGATGGTCTTTTTTTACATCATAGAAAGAGATTCTAAGCCTGTTATGGACATTCTCCTGGATTTGATCAAAGCTTTCCATCACCAGCTTGGATACATCATTTTTCTTAAGCCTATCAAATTTATAAAGAAATAATTTGAAAACTTCGTAATTATACATCTTGATAAAACTGTCATTGATTAAGGACTCACTTTTTTTGTAGCTACTTGCTATATCACTTGCCATAACAGCAAAGTCTTTTACGGTCTCATAGTTTGAAAAAAAGTTTGTGGAACAGCTAAAATCTGAATTTGGATCAATTACTGCATTGAACATCACTTTATCAACATAGTCTGGTGTTTTGTTTTTGATATTTTCAATATTATCCATAATAGTCTGAAAACTGCCTTTATTATTTACCGCAAAAACTCGGTTTCTATCATGCGCGACTTCATCGCCGTCCAGGCTGATCGTTAAATTAAAATCATTAGAAGATAAGAACTCTAAGGTTTCGTCGGTAATTAAAGTTGCGTTTGTAGTAAGGTTAAACGTTAGTTCTTTGCCCGCACTTTGTTCTCTGGCATAAGCAACACAAGCTTTTATTAAGTCCATTTCCAGTAAGGGCTCTCCTCCATAAAATCCAATATTAATAATTGGAGAATCTACGGAGTGCTCAATCAAAAACTTAATTGCTTTCAAAGCAACCTCTTTTTTCATTCTCTTATTGGTATGTACTCTGTGTAAGTAGCTCCCTGAATACGCGCAATAGCTGCATCTTAAATTACAGTTTTGCGTGACCTGCAAAGTTATCGAGCCAACGCTTCTGCTTAAATTGTGCTGCAAAGAGTCGCTCATGGGATGAATCATCTCAAAATCCTGTTTCTCCGCCAAAAAACCGGAATCAAATAAGTTTTGAATCTCCGGTTCCACTTGTTCAAAGTTTGAATTTCTATAGTTCAACAAAGCCTGATAAGATCTTTCATTTAATTTAAGAAATGTATTTGCATTCGCATCGAACATATATTTTCCCGTTACCGTTTCAAATAAATGAAATACTGGCACCTGAACTCCCCCCACTCTAAAAGTGAAGCAGGACAGCTTTTTTAATAAAGCCATTTAGCCATCCTGCTCTTAGCTATACTTAAGATTGCACTTACTACCCGATTCCAATAGCAGTCATCTTCATGGAGTTACCAGTATAGGTTACTTGTTTCATGGCTGCTTTGTTTGATCCGCTGGCATTGCATGTACATGCATAACAAGGACATGCACTGCAAGCTGCATATGCCTCCAACGTTTCATAATTTGCATTTGTTCTTTTTACAAGTTGTTTCATATGCCTATTCCTCCTTTCAAATCGTATTTATCTAAATATCAATATTTGATATTTAAATCACTCGAAGGGTAAACCCATTAAACGAATTGATGCTGTTGTGTGATGAGCCGATACCTTTCATTTGTATAAGACAACTTCTCATGAAGTCCAATAGCGGAGACCTGGCCTTTTTCTAAAAAGATTACTCTATCCACATGCTTCAGAATTTCCGGCCTATGACTGACTATAATCACTGTATTGTTACTGAGTGCTGTATCTAATAGATGGTTGATGGCTTGTTCAGAGTGAAGATCAAGGTTGGAGGTCGCTTCATCAAAAATCACCATAGGCCTGCTTTTTACTAATGCTCTGGCTATCGCGATTTTTTGTTTTTGTCCACCGGACAACTTGTTCCCATTAGAACCTACGACATAATCCTCAAACCGGCTTGTATCCTTCTCTAATAATTGGGTAGCCTCAATAGCCTGTCTATACTGCTCCTCATGGTTTTCACTGTAAAGTTTTATGTTATTTTCGATGGTTGTGTCAAAAAGATATATCTCTTGACTAACAGTCGAAATTAATTCCCGATATTCATTCAAATTAATAGCCTTAATATCCACTCCGTCAAATAAAATTTTTCCTGCAAGTGGTTCGTAAAACCTCTGGATTAAATTTAGGATTGTAGACTTCCCCGAACCATTCATTCCTACAATGGCCACTTTCTCATGGCTGCCAATCGTGAAATTCACATTTGACAAGATCAGTTCAGTATCATAAGCAAAGCTTACATTTTCAAACTGAATGCTCCCAAAAGGGTTGAGTCGCTTCATACCAATGTTGGCGGATTCTACATCACAAGCTTCGATTTCTTCCTCGAGCAATGAATAATACCTTCGGGCAGAAGGCATTATTCCCGACAATAAGTATCCAATATTCAACATCGATGAGATAGGAGTGGTCACATAAGCGCTATAGGTAATAAATGCAAATATACTTCCTACCGAAAGCTTTGAATCTAATATCATCGTCGATCCAGAAGCATATATTAGAAGAACTAGTCCTCCAATTAGAAATCTCTCCACAGTAATCCGCCAATTATCCAATAAACTGATTCCCATATGGGAGGTTATTACTTGATTCTGCTTGTCTGCAAATTCTTTTTCTTTGAAAATGAATAAATTAAAAAGCCTTGTTTCCTTCACACCATTCAAACTATCCTCAAACCAATGCGAATATTCTCCATCCTTCGTGATGTATTTTTCCGCAAGAGACTTTCTTTTTTTAGCAAACGATTTCAAAATTAAATATTCTATAGGAATTAAAATAAGCACAATAAGTGTAAGTTCCCAACTTATGATAAAAAGTCCAATAACTCCTCCTACCAAACTAAAACACTGACTAACAATAAAAAGCATGCTACCATCCGTTATTTGCGAAATATTCGATATATCGGTGCTAACGCGATTTAAAATTTCACTGCAGTTTTTATCAGTGAAATATTTCACTTTCACTTTCATAAGTCGATCAAATGCAGCTTTATGCAAGGAGTAGATAATATTTGAAGCTATTTTTATTCTTCGTTTTTCTTTGAGCAAATCTAAAAAGCTACTGAACATAGACAAAAGAAAGATGTAGATTGCCGTTAAAATAATGGTTCTAACATCTGATTTCATAAATCCTTCATCAATAATAATTTTGTTGAACATCGGCAAAATGGAACTAATCAAAGTAGAAAATATTAAGAGCAGAAAAATAATACATAAATTCTTTTTATGCGCTTTAAATAATCCGATAAGTTTTTCAAGGGTATCCTTATCATTCATAGAATATATCCTCTTCTACTTTCAAGCTTCGGTTTGACATTGATAACGCTATCAATATATCATATAAAAGAATATTTGGGGTAATTTGGTAGCTAATGGTTGGAATAGGAGGCTGAATGACGTTTCGTGTCAGGTTTTGGTATCTCTGAAGATTAACAAATTTAATTATGGGGGGGATGGCTTTGTTACGCATAGCCGTATGCGATGACGAGAAAAAGGAACACGATTTGCTAAAGGAATATCTCCCAAGACTTATGAAAAGCACGGCTTACTCTTTCGAGACTCAATATTTTACCTCCGGTGAGGAATTGCTTCACTATTATAATCAACAGAGTAGTTATCCTTTTCATATACTTCTAATGGATATTGAACTGAGAGGATTAAATGGAATCGAGGTTGCAAAAAAAATCCGTGCACTTCCGGATCGGGAGGTTCAAATTATATTCTTGACAAACTATCCGCAGTACGTAATGAGCAGCTTTGATGTGCAACCCTACCATTATTTGATTAAACCAGTAAACTATGAGTGTTTTGAGGCAAAGATAATAAAGCTATGTAGCTATATCATTTCTTCTGTAAATAGGTTTCTAATGATTAAAACTGAAGATGGACATATGGTGATCAAAAATTCTGACATTATTGCGATTGTTAAAATCAAACATTCCTTGGCTAAAAACCGACTAAAGATCATTACCTCTACGCAGCATTACATAATTCCAGGTACAATTTCAGAATATATAAGTAAACTAAACCGTCCATTTATGCTTATTCATCGTTCCGTTATTGTTAATCTGGAACATGTCCATAAGTTTACAGCTACTTCCGTAGTCATGCACAATCAAGAGCAGTTTCCTATTGGCCGTACTCAGGCAAAAGAGGTTAAAGAAGCCTACGCCTATTATATGATTGCACAATTCAAAGAACGAGGATGACTCTTTATCTATCAATGGTCATCATGATGTTGCTTATTCTGCTAATCAGAGAAACCATCCTTTTATTCGGTAAAATTAATGAAAACACCAAACTGACTAAAGAAAATCTGCAATTACATAAACAGATGGATTATCAACACATCAGCTATGAAAAAACCACACATTCCCTTACAAGCATCAAACAAGTTATCCATGATACGAACAAGCATTTGGTATATGTCCGGAATTGTATTCAGAACAATGAGATTCAGGAATCTATCCATCATATCAATTCAATGCTCGGTCAAATTCATCAGCCTTCTCTCAAACTATCAACAGGTAATTTGGTAATTGATTCTTTAATTGGCAACGCGCTAAATATTGCTTGTGAACACAAAATTGCTATTAAGTATGATATTCATATACACGCCGAAGCTATTGATATTGATCGGTTTGACTTATGTACCGTGATCGGGAATGTGCTGGATAATGCTCTAAACGCCGCTGCAAGAGTTCCAAAAAAAGAAGATAGATTTATTCAGCTGCTAATTTTCACTACCGATACTTCATTGTTTATCCAAGTCACCAACTCACGGAACAATTCTAGCACTATAGTGCAGCATAATTTTAAAGAGAATCCCGCTTTTCACGGATTCGGCTTAACAAATATTCAAAGTGTCACCGAAAAATACGGAGGTCATCTAGTTACTAACGCTCAAAATAATGAATTCGAAACAATCATTGTACTACCTTTTCTAAACATACTTTCAGCAGCTAAGCCAAACCTGACCGAATTAGAAAGGCAGTGAAAAAAACTATTTCCCTAGCAAGTACAGCGGCCGCTCCCCAACAGCAGACTGAAGGGGAGCAGGCCCGCCGCAAGCTTTACGAAGTAATCTCAAACAATCTCGCTGTTTTTCCTGGTGGGAGTGCCACCGTCAAAACCCCTGCCGATTGATCCCAATTCCAAGTTGAACTATGCTGCTGAGGATAGGCACAGTCGATCGCTGGTTCAAGTCCCTTCAGCTCTTCTATCGGCAATTGGACATTTGCAGCTTCTCCGGCAATCCGCCATACTGCAACATACCGTCGTTCGCCGCGCCGCAGGCCAAGGCTGACCCATTCGCCCTCACTGTCAGGCAGGCCGAGCGGCCAGAAGGGCGTGGCGTGTGGGATATCACTGCGAATGGTTTTGTAATAATCCAGCGCTTCTTTAACTAATTTCCTGCGGTGGGGTTCAAGCTCCGCCAAATGACCGCTCTGGTGTACACGAAGCAACAGCGCATTAACCATATTGAAGATGACTTCCTCATCGTCCCCCTCGCGCAGCGGATAAGACCAAACTGCGGACTGCTCCGGTGTCAGTGCTGCCGGAGAACCTGCGGCAATCGCCGCATACTGTACATAATCCTCCTGGTCGCTGGTAGACTGGATGCTGTGTCGGCTAAGCATCGCATAATCCATGCGCATTCCCCCACTGGAACAGTTCTCGATGACAAGGTTCGGATAACGAACAAAGATGCTGTCCAACCAAGCCAGATAAGCGCGGTTATGCTGTAGCAGCCCGTCTCCGAAGCTGTCCGCATCCGTTTCTGTCCCAATGCCTGCATTGATGTTGTAATCCATTTTAATGTATCCTACACCGTACTGCTCAACCAGACGCGCAATAACACCGTTTGCATGATCAATGACTTTCGGGTTGCGGTAATCTAGCTGATAGCGGCTACGGTCCTTAACCCTTTTACCATGCCGCATGAAAAACCAGCTGTCATCAGTCTCCGCAAGCTTCGGGCTGTTGATGCCCATAACCTCCAGCTCAAGCCATAGTCCGGGAATCATCCCTTTGCTGCGGATATAGTCGAGCACATATTTAATCCCTTCCGGAAACCGATCGCTGGAAGGCTCCCACTGGCCTACACCATCCCACCACTCTCCGGGTGCATACCAGCCAGCATCAATGCAGAAATATTCACAACCTACTTCCGCGGCAGCATCAATTAAAGGCAGTAGCTTCTTAGTCGTTGGGCTCCCCCATAGGCAATTCATATAGTCATTAAAAATAATCCGCAGCAGCTCATTATCCTCATTAGGTCTGCGGATCATCCGGCGATATACCGTAAGCTGTTCTGCCGCGCTCTGAAATCCTCCCTGCACAGCACCCACAGCTGCTGGCACCGAAGTAAACTCTTCACCGGGAGCTAGCTTCAGCCACCAATGGTTGTCATGTTCTGTAGGTCCGCTGACCAGTAGTGTAAGCTGATCGTATTGATCCGTCAGCTCCCAATGCCAAGAGCCGTTATGCTCAATCTGCCAGAACAGGCTTGTCCCGCTCTCCTTATTATGCAAAACCGCCATCGGCAGAAGTTCCGCTGCTGACCAAGAGCCTGTATTGCTTGCGGCAATTCGTTTGGAGCCACGGTCTGCCAAATGATACATCCCGAGCTCAGGCAGCCGGTAGGTCCGCCACTGAAGTTCACTCTGCCATCCGCTGTGGGCAAGGGTTACTTCAATCTTATCATTGCGCTCCCTGCCCCCCTCTTTGTCTACACCTGTAAGAGCAAAGGAGGAGATGTATTCCACTGCCACCTCAGCTTCTCCAGCATTATTTAACACTGACCAGCTTCGAACGATTTGCACACCCTTATAGAATTGAAAATGCTGCACTGCCTGGATTCCTGTAATCGGATCAGCCAAGCTAAGCTCCAATTTACGCCCGAGCGCATTCACTGTATCGCTGTGTCCCGCATATACCATCCGAAGACCCGGATAGGATGCTCGGTGTGTGCGCCCGTGATATTCGGCGCGGTCTTCGCCCGATAATTGCAGCTCCAGCAGCCGGAAGCCTTGCTTGTTCTTATCCGCTATGGCTGCTTCCAAAGGTGCCGCGCCAAAATGCAATAGCCGAACATCTTGATCTTCCGTAACTTCAATCGTAAGATATAGTCCATTTTCAATGATTTCAATCATTTTGCTATTCACAATAATGTACCTCCTGACTTTGTCTCAGTATCTTCTTATGATTATATAACATATAAAAAAGGGACGGTTCTCCAGTAAGTGAATCTTACCTTGGAGCCCGCCCCCTGATCTCAACCTAGTTATTCTGCCGATCCGAATTGAATCCAAGCTTTTTGAATTTCATCGATGGCTTGATCCTTAGTTTTGCTTCCGCCGATGTAAGCCTGCATGAGCTCACCAAATTTTTGGTGGAAGGTATCCAGAGAGTAGTTCACGGACAGGTCGCCGGATTTCTCTGTTTTGAGGATTTCTTCCATTTCTTTTGGCATTTGCAGGTCAGGCATTGGAGCATCCTTAATTGGAGGAATAACCTTTGCTACTGTAGAGAACCAGTTCTTACCGTATTCAGAAGTATACAGCCAGTTGAAGAACTCAATAGTCTCACCAGCTACAGCAGAATCCTTATTGATACGCAGGGCCTGATCCGCACCCGTAATGATCTGGGACTGTTCAGCCTTGTCGCTGACTGGGTAACCCATAATGCCCAGGTCGAAGTCAGGTGTGATTTTCTTAATGGCTTCTTCATCCCATGCGCCTTTACCCGTCATGAACGCTGTTTTGCCGGATGCAAAGTCGCTGACTTCAGCATTGCTGTCCCGTTCAAGCGGTTTGTCTGTGCCATGTTTAACAGTAGTATCAACGAAGCTGAAGAAGTTATTGTACAGCACCGGGTGATCCTTGATCGTGGTTTTTCCGGCAATAAAATCATTTACTAGTGTCTTAGCATCCGTACCCGCATCTTGGGCTGCCGCATCTACGAAATGTTGGAAGATATGTTTCCATACCCACCACTCTTTATAGGCGTTGGCAAAAGGAGTAATACCTTTAGCTTCAAGCTTAGTAATCGCATCGTCCATTTGGGCTGTTGTCTTAGGAACTTCTGTAATCCCAGCATCAGCCAACAGTTTCTTATTGTACATCAGGACAAATAGATTCCCTTTTACCGGAAGACCGAGCACTTTACCGTCCGTAGAACTCATGTTAGAACGCACTGCATCGGTCATCGCCGCAGCCAGTGGCTCATTAGTTAGGTCAGCACTATACTCCGCAAAGGTATCAATATCTCCGCCCGCTGTGGTCTGGAATACGTCAGGTGTACTTCCCGCAGCAATCTTCGATTTGAGCACCGTATTGTAGTCAGCCTGCATAATCTCCAGATTAATCGTCACATTCGGTTTAACTTTCTTGTACTCGGCAATATAAGCGTTAAAAGCATCAGTGTACTCGGGTGATGCGGTGAACATATTAATCGTGACCGGCTTGCCAGAATCTGTGGCAGGAGTATTCCCTGTTCCGCTATTGTCAGCGGCATTGTTGTTTCCGCCGCAACCCGCCAGTAATCCGCCGACGAGCAGCAGACTCGCAGATAAAGCCATAAATCTTTTTAACATGATGTTGCCCCCTTTTCCTCATGCATCTAGTGGTCTTGAGACAATTCTAAAGAAAAAGAAAAAGGATAAGAATGTACATAAGTGAACTTATTAGGGTAAAAAAGTGTGTTCATGTAACCGCTTCACTCATCCCCGTTCAATAGCAGAACCCGATATTCAGAAGGTGAACAGTCATAATAATTCCGGAACGCCTTGCTGAAATAATTTTTGTCCTTGTACCCCAACATCTCGGAAATGTCTTGGATTTTCAAATCGGGGGTGGATAGCATCTCCTTTGCCTTGTCCATTCTTACCTTTTGTACATACTCATGTATGCCATAACCATATTGCCCCTTAAAAAGTTTCATCAAGTATTCTCTGCTCAGGAAATATTTATCCGTGAACATCGATATTTTAATATTCTCAAAATAGTGATTATCAATGTATGCTTTAATATTTTCCAATACGCTGGGGCGATTGCCAGCAAGGCTTTTGCTGATTTCATTGCCATAGCAATCTAGAATCCCGCTCAGCACCCGCTCAAATTCGCCAAAGGAAGCAAAATCGCTCCCGATGCCTAGCCCACGCAATCCTTTATCTTTACCGCCACGGATACGTTCGGGGACCGCATCCAGCTCCGTCGCAATATCGTTCAGTAAAATAATAAATTCCTCTATCTGCCGGTCAGCCTCGCCCAGATTAAAACGTCCGGAAGCCTCCCATTTCTTCGTGAATTCGCTTAAAATACTTTTGGCATGATTGATGTTCCCGCTCTCCAGTGCGTTGCGAATCAAGGGCATACGTCCCGTCAAGGAAGGATTATCTTTCCCCTGTGAAGTATCGTTGCTGCTATTTGTGACAATCGCTCCCTTCAGCGTCAGGAGGTCAATCCCGTCGAGAGAGGCTTTGGCAGTCTCATAGGATTGAGCAAGCGCCATGATGTCACCATAGGGCTGTCCAATTCCTCCGGCAACAACAATTCCGAATAGCTCTTTCAGCGTCGAGACTAACTTCTTCATATGATGTAAAGAGCGGAAAGTTGCGTCCTCCTCATAGCCGCCTTTCATCGTGAAGATGGCGATAAACTCGCGTTCTCCCTTATGGCTGGCGAAGCTGAAGGCCTGAAAATGCTCATCGCTATTCTCATTAATCACATTTGTGACGGCAAAATGCAGCAAATCCCGGTCCTCATGGAAGCGATTACGACGCACTTGTTCCAAATTGAGCACCCGCAGTACACCCGCAGCAAAATAGTTTCCGGTCGTATCAGCGCCGATCAACGGCAGAAAAGCCTCGTTGGACTGATTTTTGAAGCTACGTTCAATGATCGACAGATAAATTTTCTCCTTTAGCTTCGGCAGAGACATGTTGAGCGTAATGTTCCTGTTGATGAACTCACTTTCTTTCTTACGTTTGGCCTCCAGCACATCTATAGCTTTACGCAAGGCCGCATTCAAATCCGCCCGGTTGACCGGCTTCAGCAAATAATCAACTACCTTAGAACGGATAGCCTGGCGGGTATATTCAAAATCATTGTAGCCGCTGATTACAATCGTCAGCAGTTCCGGGAACTCCTTCTCCACGATCTGCAGCAGCTCACTTCCGTTCAGCTCCGGCATCTTCATGTCAACCAATACAAGGTCGATCTTTTGCTCACGCAGCATGGCTAGGCCCATATTTCCATCCGTAGCCTCCAGTACCTGATCGACACCTAGTCCTTTCCAGTCTCCCAGGATGTTGATCGCCTCACGCAACGGTTCCTCATCATCTATAATCAGTACTTTATACATGGTTAATCCCTCCCCGCGGTAACCGCATGTCCATCTTTGTTCCGCCAGCATCACTGGTAATGGCCAAACCCGCAGCCTCACCATACAAAAGCTTCAGCCGCGTGTTCAAATTTTTCAGTCCAATGCTTTCCGTGTCACTTTCGGCAGCGTTTTCTCCGCCCTGATCCTCCCACTGGATTTGAAGAGAATTTCTCACTTGCTCCAGCCGCTCCCCGCTAAACCCCGGTCCATCATCCGTCACTGAAATAACAGTATGGCTAGGCGTCACATGCGCTTCAATGGTAATTGTGATCGTTGTGGATACTTTTTCCAGCGCATGCTTGATGCAATTTTCTACCAAGGTCTGAATGGACAGCTTCGGAATCTCCAGCTCCAGCAAAGGGTCTTCCCACTGGTAGGCCACCTGCATTCTGTTTCCAAAACGAGCCTTCTGCAGTGCCAAATAACGTTCAATATGCTTTAATTCCTCTCTGGCATGGACCACATCTTTACCGCTAATGCAGTATCTCAACGTCATAGCAAGATTATCGACCATATCGACAATATCATCATTGTTGTTTTTCAGCGCCTTGGTGGAAATGGCTTGCAGGGCATTATATAAGAAATGCGGATTGATCTCAGCTTCCAGTGCTTTGAGTACAGCATTTTTCTCGACAATTTTCATTTTATACCGTTCATTGATCAGCTCATTCGTCTTTTCCACCATCTTATTGAAGTGGCGAGACAGATAGGCAATTTCATCCTTTCCTTCAACCTGTGCTTCAGCGTCAAAGCTGCCTGTACTGAACCGCTTCATCTGCAGCGACAGATTCTTTAGCGGGTTCGTTATTTTGTTCGAAATAAAGCTGACCAAGATGACCGAAACGATTAAAAATAACAGTCCTATGAAATAGTTCAATTTGCGTGTTGTCGTGGCCGCTTCATAAATTTCTTTGTAGGGAATCGGCTTAATCAGCTTCCAGCCTTCTTTTTTGCTGATGTCATAAATCACTAGATACTTCTCTTCTTTATCCGACCACGTCACGCGTCCTCCTGAGGCTGGTGTCAGCTCCTTAAGCAGTCCCTCTTGTTCGCTCTGTTGATAAAACCCGGGGTCATCCACCACAAAAGGTTCATTATCGGGACTGACGTACATTAGGTGCTGCCCTTTACTGAAGGGAATATCCTTCATAATCTCGTCCGTAACCGAGGAGTTGAAATAAAGGGAGAGCACCGCCTGCGGCTCCCTGGAAACTATAGAGCGCAGCAATCGATGGTAGCCCATGAAGCTTTTATCCTTATTTATAGGGTAGTCGGAGCTATTGATCATCGAGGATTGGTTTTTTACAAAAGACTGGTAAGAACGGTTAAACGGGCTGGCCAGCGCTTTTTTATACCAGGAAAGATTCTCAATCGACGGATGCTCGGCGACCCGCACGGTAATATTGTAGTTCTCTTTGGTGACATAATAATACTTGTGCTCCTTGATCACATACAGGTAGATAGCTTCCAGATCATTGCGGGAGAAGTACAGGTTCTTCAAGTAGTCCTCCACATACATCTTCGAGGCATAATCCTCCGATTCATGCAAAATCGCATAGGTGATCTCGTCATACGATATTTGCGGCAGGGATAATTGCTCGATGCCGTCCAAATAACTCTCCAGATTCCGGCCGACAAGCAACAGATTGTTGCTCGTACTGGCGATGCTGTTATCCACCGATTCTTTTCGCAGCATGCCGTATGAAATGAACGTCAGTGAGGTCACCACCAAAACAATGATGATTGTAAACAGCAAAATAAGCTTGTTCGCCAACCTGCGTGAGACAAGCTCCAGCACGGGTTCAAACCGCTTTATGATCCACTTTTTAATAATGACCGGCAACCTCCCCCACGATTTACAGGCTTAATTATAAATATTTCAGTTCACCTTTTTACCCCTAACTGTACTCTTAAATCCATTTTTGAGTATAGGGCACTGCTCTATAATACACAATATAGACTAACCGGAATGGTTATGTGTGGCAAGCCTAGTCGATATTACCACCCAACAAATCAAGAAGAGGTGCATCCATGTTAAAATCACTCGGCAAAAGATGGCGCGAGAAAACAGAATTCGGATTATTCACTCTCCCAGTCCTCATCTGTATCGCTGTAGCATTCTACATTCCGTTTGCCATGACTATCCGCTATTCGATGACCAAATGGAACGGAATTTCGAAACACCCTAAGTTTGTCGGACTTGATAATTTCAAACAAATCTTTATGGGCGACACCAACTTCGCCAATTCAGCCTGGTTCACCATAAAGTATGCGATTCTGTACATTGTTCTCGTTAACGTGCTGGCCATTCTGCTCGCACTGGTTCTGGACATGAAGCTGAAGAGCACCCCTTGGCTGAGAGCCGCTTTCTTTATTCCTTATATCCTCAGTCTTGTCATTGTCGGTTTTATCTGGAAATTTATCTTTATGCAAGGTTTCAACTCACTCGGAGAAAGTACAGGCTGGTCCATATTTGGTCTAAGCTGGCTAGGGACGCCGGGACTTGCTTTCGTCTCCATACTGGCCGTCTCCATCTGGCAGTCGATTGGTTTTTATCTGGTCATTTATATTGCCGGTCTGCAATCTGTACCTGAGGATCTCAAAGAAGCAGCGACAGTTGATGGCGCTGGTCCCATGAGAAAATTCTTCAGTATTACACTGCCGCTGCTCGCTCCATCCATTACGATTTCTGTGTTCATGGCACTGACCAATTCGATCAAGGTGTTCGATGTCATCCTGTCATTAACCGGGGGTGGACCTGGCGGAACTACCTACAGTATCGCTTACGATATCTACCGGGATACCTTCCAGAACAATCTGTATGGATACGGTACAGCGAAAGCGCTTATCCTGTTCCTGGCCGTCTTGGTGGTAACCATTCTCCAGTTAGCATTCTTCAAACGAAGAGAGGTTGAGGCATAATGAATACAAACCGCAAAGCAGGCCGAATCATTCTAGAGGTTGTTATGGTCATCCTCTCTCTTCTGTTTCTATATCCGCTATTTCTGACGATTATCAACTCGTTAAAAAGCTTTAGCGAAGTCATGACGGATGTCATCGCCCTGCCAAAACATCTGGTGTTCGGCAACTATTCCTACGTGTGGAAGTTTATCAACTATCCGAAGCTGTTTCTGAACAACTTTGTCATTACCGGTGTAGGTCTTCTGGGTATTGTGTTCATTTCATCCATAGCAGCCTACAAGCTGGCACGGACGAAATCCAGACTGAGCGGGGTGATTTATTTCCTCTGCATTATGCCGATGCTGATCCCGTTCCAATCGATCATGCTGACCGTTCTGCAAACCGCTAAGACGTTGAATCTCTCTGAGAGTACTTGGGGACTTGGGTTGTTATATTGGGGTTTCGGTGCTCCACTCGCCGTGTTTATCTACCATGGATTCGTCAAGGGTATTCCGGTTGAAATTGATGAGAGTGCCACGATTGATGGAGCTTCCGGCTTCCGCCTGTTCTTCAGTGTCATCTTCCCACTGCTGAAATCGGTCACAACAACCATTGTCATTATCGACGTAATGTGGATCTGGAATGACTTCCTGCTCCCGCTGCTCATGGTCAACGGCTCCCCAGATACCAAAACGCTGACACTGGCTGCCTACACCTTCGTGGGCCAATATACCTCAGATTGGCAATATGCGATGACAGCTATGGTCATGGCGGTGTTGCCATCGATCGTGGTATTCATCTTCTTGCAAAAGTACATCGTTAAGGGTGTTGTTGCGGGGGCGGTGAAGGGCTGATTAACTGATTCCAAACCTAGCTTCTGCATAAAAAGGGGGAGATCCATATGGATCTCCCCCTTTATGCAGACGTTCCAATACTCTGCATACTGCTGCAGTCTGCTTTTGATGCAGACGTTCCAATACTCTGCATACTGCTGCGGTCAGCTTTTGATGCAGACGTTCCAATACTAATTAGTAGTTTAACTGTATTTTGTACAACTATAACTCTGCAACTCGCTCGGCCGATGGATATAGCTGTATTTCGTACAACTATTCTCTTGATTTAATGCCCTCTAGGCCGATTTTCTAGTTTTTAGTTGTATAGAATACACTTAAAAGCAGAATGGTCCGTTTTACATATAAGATAGGTGTATAGAATGCAGTTATTTCACAATTACAACGATGATACTTCATGGGCACTCCATACGGACTCCATAAATACTCTCTTCATACTGCTTCAGTCAGCTTTTTATACAGACGTTCCAATACTCTCTGCATACTGCTACGGTCAGCTTTTGATGCAGACGTTCCAATACTAACTAGTAGTTTAACTGTATTTTGTACAACTATAACTCTGCAACTCGCTCGGCCGATGGATATAGCTGTATTTCGTACAACTATTCTCTTGATATATTGCCCTCTAGGTCGATTTTCTAGTTTTTAGTTGTATAGAATACACTTAAAAGCAAAATGGTCCGTTTTACATATAAAATAGGTGTATAGAATGCAGTTATTTCACAATTACAACGATGATACTTCATGGGCACTCCATACGGACTCCATAAATACTCTCTTCATACTGCTTCAGTCAGCTTTTTATACAGACGTTCCAATACTCTCTGCATACTGCTGCGGTCAGCTTTTTATGCAGACGTTCCAATACTAATTAGTAGTTTAACTGTATTTTGTACAACTATAACTCTGCAACTCGCTCGGCCGATGGATATAGCTGTATTTCGTACAACTATTCTCTTGATATATTGCCCTCTAGGTCGATTCTCTAGTTTTTAGTTGCATAGAATACACTTAAAAGCAGAATGGTCCGTTTTACATATAAAATAGGTGTATAGAATGCAGTTATTTCACAAACACAACGGTGATACTTTATAGGCACTCCATAGGTATTCCATACGCCACATCCTACGTACACCATACGTACACCATACGTACTCCATTCGTACTCCATACGGACTCCATACATACTCCATACGTACTCCATACGTACTTCATGCCACTCCATACGTACTTCATGCCACTCCATAGGTACTCCATAAGTACTCCACACATTTCGCATTCCAACGAGATCGGGCGCGATCCGTGAATAGTTAATCAGAGTTTGTATTAATTAAAGCGCCTTCTCCGTGACCCTGCCGTTAGCGTCTATGTTGGCATTAAAAGATAGGGTGTTCAACAGCTTAATCGTTTTCCTATTGTAGGAATCATCCATAAAATTAGGCTGTCCGCCAATGATTTTGACAGGTATAATCTTGCTGGTGATCTTGGAGTCCTTAATCTCAACATTCAACAGCATAGAATTAAGTGTTTTTTCCCCACCACGTGTGGAGCGATTAAACACAAAATTCCCAAGTGAATAATAAATGGGCTTGTGCTTATAGTATTCGATGCCCATAAGGCAGTGACTGTGTGCGCCAAGAATTAAATCCGCCCCGCTATCAATCATCTGTTTAGCTAGTGTGCGAGCGTACTTTTCAGGGAAATCCTTAAACTCTTCATTCCAGTGAATATATACGATCGTGTAATCATTCTCCTTGGACATCTTCTGAATGGCGCTAAGCATAGGTTGCGAGGTGTAAGCTGAAGCGGCTCCCGGTTTGTTTTTGCCGGCATACCACGCAGGATCTGAAAGCACACGGCTAACGCCAAGGATGGCGATCTTTTTCCCTTTTACTGTCTTAGTATAAGGCTTGAACGCTTCATCTTCATCTTTGCCAGCTCCTGTATGGCCAATCTTGTTTCGATCCAAATGGATCAGCGTGTCGAGCATAGCGTCTTTTCCATAATCCAAAATATGATTATTCGCCAAGGACACTCCATCAATCCCGGCATAGGTTAAGCCACCTAACGTTGCTGGTTTGGATCTGAAGGCAAAGGTTTTCTCTGCCACTTTCCCTCGGATAGACACAGGCGTCTCCAGATTGGCGAAGGCGATGTCAGCCTTTTGCAGCGTAGGTGCGACCTTTACAAACGGAAAGTTCACCCCATATTTAGCAATCTGATCGCCAACAAAACCATCCAAAAGGATATCACCCGCAAAAGCAAGCTTTATAGGATCTGAAGATAGTGAAGCTGCACTGGAAGCAGATGTCACAGGAACTATTAGTGATAACATAAGTGTAATAAGTGCTATTCTACGCAAAACCTTCGATCCTAATCTCAAAAAACACAGCCTCCTCTCATCTTTTTATTAGCTATGATCCTAGCATACTGGAAAGAGGTTACTAAATTAAGAGTAGAAAGACCTGTTATTCCTTTGCTTTTTTCAGAACGGCTCTGAAGCAATTTAATCCGCCCCACGCATCCGTATGCACAGCATCCGCAGGCAACTCAAAATCCGTCTCCCCCCAATACTGAAATCCAGTTTGCAGCAGCAGGTCATTCATAAGACTCAGATTTACCGTCGGGTAATCAAATGTCAATACCAATAATCCTTCTTCGTTCAACGTCCGGTGAAATTCCCGTAAAGTACCCACTGTATCCTCAAAGCTCAAATGCTCTAATACTGATATGCAAAAGACAGTGTCAAAGCTCTCATCCTCATAAGGCAGATCCGTCAGATTAGCTTGAGCGAAATGCAGGTTGTTTGTTCTTCTAGCGATAACCTGCTTCGCCGCTTTTTCCCCAATCTCATTCTCAATACATTCTTGGATAGCTTTCGGGTAAATAACCCTACTGTCCTTATCGCAGGCATAGACCTCTGCACAAACCCCTGCCAAATAAAACTTCAAGGGATGAGGAATCCCACAGGCGGCATCCAGCACAACACCATGCGGAGAAATAAAGTTAATACACCACTCATATTCAAAGGGACGGCTCCACCATGATTCCGGCAGATCATAAATCAACTTCTCACGACGTGCATCTGAATTTACGAAAAAACGCGAGACAAAGGGATGGGTTGGCATGGCCAGGACTCCTTTTTCAACGGAATTTTAGGTAGTGAGAGTATATTCATGATTTGCTGATTCATTCCATAACCTTACATTGAACGAGACAAACCCAAAAAAACGGCTGCTCCCTTAGGAACAGACCGTCTTTAAATATAACTGTATAAACCTTATGCGTAGAATGAAAGAGGTTTGGCCTCAATTCCATGTCTCTCGATCAACTTATCAAGTAACGCAGACCATTCCGCATCGACCGTACATTGCTCAGGATGAGCCTCGAACCAAGCAACCGACTGCTTGATCCCTTCGGAGAAAGGCATAGTAGCCTGAAAGTCAGGCACGAAACGTTTGATTTTGCTATTATCAAAAACACTGCTTACCGCTTGATCACCGATCAAGCCATCCGCTGTCCCTGGAGTGGAAAAGGCTGCGATAAAGTCTGTGGAGATATGCACCACTTTAGGTTCCACACCTGCCGCTTGTCCGATGGCCGCGTAAATCTGATTCCAATTTAATACCTCGTCGGAAGTTATATGAATGGCCTCACCTATCGCTTCCGGATGTCCAAGCAATCCAACGAAACCTTTGGCAAAATCCGAATTATGCGTCAGTGTCCACAAAGAGGTTCCATCTCCATGTATGACTAAAGGTAAGCCGCGGCGGATACGATCGATCAGTGACCAAGGATGCTGGCCACTCGTAAGTGCCGCAGGGATGGCTGTATTTCCATAGGTATGGGAAGGACGAACAATCGTAACCGGGAATCCGTTCGCCTTGTAAGCTTCCATCAACAGCTGCTCACACGCAATTTTATTCCTCGAATACTCCCAATAAGGATTCTCCAGCGGTGTCTTTTCTGTAATTACATAATTACGCTGCGGCTTCTGATAAGCAGAGGCTGAGCTGATGAAAATGTACTGCTTCGTTTTACCAGTGAACAGGTCAATGTCTGCCTGCACATGTTCCGGTGTAAAAGCAATCCAGTCTACCACTACGTCAAATTCGTAATCTCGTAATACTAATGCGGCTTCTGCCGGATTACGAATGTCTCCTTTAATTACTTTTGCACCTTCTGGAACGAATTCATCCCGCTGTCCTCTGTTGAACAAATACAGCTCGATTCCTTGAGCTACAGCCAACGGGGATACAGCCTGACTAATTAATCCCGTACCTCCAATAAATAAGACCTTCATTTTGCACGCTCCTTATAGTGAATCCGGCTCGTTATTTACTGGTTAACATAATCTCGCCATACGTGCTTCGGCTGCCAATTCAGCAGCTTTTTGGCCTTCTCATTACTGAGTAGCGACTCGTGACCCTCCAGCGGCTGGCGGAAATCCGTCACCTCTGGATAACGTGCGGCCATTAGCTCTCTGCTAGGAACAGCCATGCTGGTCTCATCTGCACATATATTAAGAGCAACCGCGCCCAATCCATCCGTTTCGATTGCCAATTGGCAAGCTGTTGCTACATCCCGTGTATCAATATAACTCCATAGAATCCGATCGCGCTGCGCTGGATCATGAATGAAGGAAGGGAAACGTTCATACGCCGATGGATCAATAACATTTCCGATTCTTAGGGAAACGACCTGTATACCCTTTCTGCGATAGAACATCTCAGCGGTTTGCTCATTCACAACCTTAGACAGACCGTAGCTGTCTTCAGGCAACTGTGGATGCTCCTCATCCATAGGCACATACTTCGGCCCCAAAGGATTAACCGCAAAACAGATTCCGTAAGAGGATTCACTGGAAGCAATCACTGCTTTTCGAATCCCGAGACCCGCTGCAGCCTCCAAAATGTTATAGGTAGATACTACATTATTTTGAAAGGTGACCTCACTCGTCTTTATATTTGCAGCTGGGATCGCAGCCAAATGTACAACTGCATCAGCGCCAGCAAGTACACCATATACTTCACCCAAATTATTCAAATCAGCAATCATCGTTGGGCACAAAGAATCTGCGGATTTTTGCGTATCTACATTCACAACCTTATATCCTTGCTCTACAAAATGCCGGACCACCCATCTGCCCAACATCCCACTGCCGCCTGTAACAACTACTTTCGCCATGAGTGTGTCTCCTTTTTTATGAAGCTAACAACTACTCCAGAATCTCCTCAATCTGCTTTAAAATCTCTTCCGAAAGCTCAATACCCGAAGCCTTAACATTCTCTTCGACCTGCTGCGGACGGCTGGCACCCACCAGTGCACTAGCTACATTAGGTTGACGCAAAATCCAAGCCAAAGCCAAATTCCCAACAGAAATATTCAGTTCCGTGGCGATCCCACTCAATTGGCGGACTTTTTCAATCTTTTCTTCTGTAATCGAATCTTTTAATCGATCCAGCTTAGCAGCACGGCTATCCTCAGGGATGTCCGTGTTATACTTTCCAGTTAACAGCCCTTGAGCCAGTGGAGAAAATACCACCTGTCCAATCCCACGGCGCTCACCGAGCGGAATAATTTCTTTTTCAATATAACGGTTAAACATATTATAAATCGGCTGATTAACAACAATATGATCTAGCAAATAGCGGTCTGCTACAGCTAACGCATCGGTCATTTGCGCCGCCGTCCACTCACTAACACCGACATAATATACCTTGCCTTGCCGAACCAGATCATCTAGCGCACGTAAGGTTTCTTCAATTGGAGTTTCCGGATCAAAACGGTGGCAATACATAATATCCACGTATTCTACTCCGAGACGTTTCAAGCTAGCATGACACTGTTCCGTGATATGTTTGCGGGATAGTCCACGGTCGTTAGGTCCCGAGCCCATTTCCCCGTATACTTTAGTAGCTAATACATAGGACTCACGAGAGTAATTACGTAAAGTCTCACCTAGTACTTTCTCGGCAGCACCTTTTTCATAAACATTTGCAGTATCAAAAAAATTCACGCCTAAGTCGTAAGCGGTTTCAATGGCATTAACAGCATTATCTCTTTCCACATAGCCTCCGTATGTCAGCCAGCTTCCCAAACTAATCTCACTGACTTTTAAACCGGTTCCACCTAATCTGCGATATTTCATAATAACTGCTCCTCTCCATAGTTCCGTGTTTGATTTTGGCAGGTTGCTTAGCACTCATATTCATTCTAGAATAGTTTGTATATAATAGAAAGAAGTGAAAATTAGTTTATTATATGATCTCTAGTGTAGTTACTATACTAGAGTATAGTAGCTTCACAAACAGGAGGAGATACCTTGAAGACAGCTAAATCTACTAATAATTATATCCCCAAAACCCCTGTTACTATTGAATGTAATGTTGAAAAAACACTTGAAGTATTAGGTGGAAAATGGGCCTTTCTTGTCCTCAGAGAGCTATTCGACGGCACGCAGCGTTTTGGGGCACTGCAACGAAAAATCACTAATGTGTCTCCCCGCGCACTGACCACTACGTTGCGCCATCTGGAGGAGCATGGTGTGCTTGAACGTCACGTATTTCCAACTGTTCCTGTTACGGTAGAATATTCGCTTACTCCCAAAGGTGAGGATTTACATCAAATTTTGAAGGAAATGAAGCTGTGGTCCGCGAAATGGACTTAGCTTGAGCAGATTGTGACTGATGAAAAAAGAAGCTGTCCAAAAAGTAGAGAATTCTACTTATAGGGTAGCTTCTTTTTTATAAATTGGCTATACAATGGATGGATTCTTACTTTCACCCAGGGGATATGTGCGATGTGCGGTGTGCGGTGTGCGGTGTGCGGTGTGCGGTGTGCGGTGTGCTGTGTGTGATGCGCCGCGGTGTGCGATGTGTGATGTGCGCTTTAGTGTAATTGGGGAAAAACTCCCTAAAAATAGCCGATATTCGCTAAAAAAGAGCATAATGAGGGAATTTCTCCCTAAAAATCGGGTTGATTCCTTTCTTTTTCACCAAATCAGGTAAATTACAGGGAGGTTTTCCCTAATTATAAGTTAGATGACCAAATATCTAAGAATTATAGGGAAAAATTCCCCAATTATAGAGTCGGAATGCGTATTTGGTTAACTGAAAACAACCGGAGATACCAGCGATTTCTGCGTCAAGTCATACACAAATTGCCGTTTGAGGTCAGCAGAGGCTGTATTCTTTCGTAGAAAATCCACCTGTAGAACAACCCTTCCAGCATTTTCACTATACGGATCTAGTATTTATCCACAATCGCGCCGAGAACTGCCGTATTTACATAGGGTTTTCCTTTGAGGCTTTGCAGCTCTTTCGCAGTTCCAGTAACGACAACTCCCAATAGCTGTACATCACTGGCGTCCGGCGCCGCTTTATCCTTTTTCAAGTAATTCGAGATTCGCTCAAACTCTCCGTAATGCTTGCCCTTCATCTGAAGCCCATAGGTTAAGGATTGTAAAAAATCCTCTGGTTTCGGCTTAAATAACCCTTCCCATTCCCCACCGTAGCCATATACTTGTCTAGCAGATTCCGGTAAGGCATATTTATTCGGGCTGCTGTCATTCCTAATAAACTCAAGGTTCTTTTTATTGTCATACGTATCTACCCAATACCAAGTCTGTGTCAAACCCGCCGGCAGCATCTTCTCTACCTCTACCTGAGTGTAGCCTTTATCAAAAGAAACTGCCATTTCTACGAGCTTACCAGGTTCCATTTGTTCGAGTGCAGGCAGGTCATTCAGCACTTTTTCGTTATAATTCACTCCAGGCACATAAAACATCATTTCCCGCTGAGCATTTTGACTGTTATATCCTCGGTAGTATTCATAATTTTGCTGTGTCATTACCGGGTCAGGAACATTTATACTAGAGTATCCCCTATTAAGCAGAGAAAACCGGCTGCCCATATCGAAATACAGTTTTTTAGTATCCCATACGATGGGCACACCCTCAACAACTTTGTAAGTGCTCAGTTCAACTTTACCCGATAGAAACCCTAAATCAAGTTCAGTTCTCAACTCCTGAAGGTTAGGACTGCTAATCTTCATCATGATCCTCTCTTCATCCAAACCACGCATCGCCAACCAGCTTGTCAGATGGGCGTTACCCAGCATCCCGCCGAATAATACTATAACCGTCACCACTAGAGAAATGATTGTGTTTCGAATCATTGTTTTTCGTTTTGCCTTCTTAATTACTTTTGAAAGGTTCTGATCATCCTTTTGTTCCCATGGAGCTGTCATTCCGCTTCACCTCTATACTTTTTTTGAAATTGCTTGCGGGCACGAAACAATGCCGATTTCACTGTATCTGTCGTAATTCCCAGAAGCTCAGCTATCTCCTGATAGGACAGCTCCAGCTCATACTTCATAATAATGAGTTGTTTATGGAGCGGTAGAAGGTCATCCAACACTCTTTCGATGTCTTCCCGTTTCTCTTTTAACAGCACATGATCCTCTGGCAATTCCATATCCGGCACATCTACATAGTCAATAGGAATGACTATCCGCTTGCGTCGGCGGCACAGATCATAGTAGCGGTTGATCGCTACTTTATATAACCATGCACTGAATTTGTTCTCATCAATGGAATCAATATACAAAAGAGCCTTATACACCGTATCCTGTACGATATCTTCAGCGTCGGCTGCAGGTGCCCCGAGACGAATCAGGTATTTTTGAATTTCTAACATTTTAGGTTGAAGTATCTGATGTAGCTGCCCGGGCTTCATCCTGCACCTCCCTTCGTATGTATAACGATAAAGTTCTCAGAATGTTAGCTTATGAGGTAAAAAAATTATAAAAGAAAAGACGGCTGCCTCAGAAAGACATGCCGTCACATTTTAAAGAATGAATAAGGTTCCAGTACAATTCCTATATATCCGTAGGATTCATTGCCTGCTGAGCTGTAGATATGAGTATGGTTTGAACTTTCAGAGATTGTTTGTCAATAATGAAGCCTATATAGAACCCACCCTCCATATTATCCATTTCAAAAGGTGACAATCGAGGCTCATACACTCCACCCTTGTTCTCAAACCAGTAACTTACTATAATCCCGTATTCGTTATCCACTGCAACGTATGTACCATATGCCTTTAGCACATCTTCCAATGTACTTACCCCAGGTCGAATATTGTTCAATGTACCTATGTGGATTGGATCAATGCGCTCATTATCTTTGTCTATTTTCCAAGCGTTCAGCCGACCTTCGGTATCATAATGTACAGATACTTCTTTATACATTTCATTATTGAATACATCTTGACCTGTTGAATCCCCGTAATGTTCCTCTACTAACATTCTTGAACTCCCAAAATCAATAAAAAGATTACGTCCACTATCCGCTATTCCGAAATCACGATCAGTTACCGGAACCGCTATAAAATCCTTCAAGCCTGTACCCTGTTCCGGTAATGACGGTAATAGACTCCGATCCGATCGTTCTTCTGGACGAGAAATTACAGTATATATTCCCTTAAGCTTGAGCATTCTCATCCATTGTATAGCCTCTGCTCTTGTAAGCGGGAGATTTCCTTTGAAACCTACTAGCGTTGGCTCTCCGGGAAGTGGAAGTAGAGAGTTACCCAGCAAATAAACCACGGAATCCGTGTCGTTGTAATTCATCCCTAGACCAGATGCAACTAACCTTGCGGCGGCCATTCTGGTGATTGGAGTCGATCTTGCCACTGGATATTGTAGTCCAGTAACTGGATGATTCCACCACTTAGCCATTCTATACGGTGCTGCTGTCCATTCTTCGCCTATGCTAGTAGCCTTTGGATAGCCGAAAGAAAGATAAAATAATTTCAAAAATTCTGCTTCCGTAATCGACTGATCCGGTCGAAAGCTCCCATCATCATAACCAACCATCAATTGGTTGCCCAACGCCCAGCGCACCCAAGGCTCGGACCAGTGACCTTGAATGTCAGTGAACAGTGAAGATGCCGGATCCTCCTCACCGTCCTCTTCCACTTCTTCATATGTCCCTGTATTCTCGTACGTTGTCGTGTCAGCATGAACTCTATAACTCACGTTGCCGCATGTTACAATTGTCCCTGAGATAAGACCTAGTACCAATAGCTTCATTATCTTCAATTTAATAATCCCTTTCGTTCTTATCGGTAAGGGGTTCCTGCTCTCTTTGTCAGGTTTATCGAGATTAACCCTTTATCTTAACTATCGGGTAAAAAGTCTGATTCGTAAATATACTGCTCTCCTTTTTCACAAGAAAAGCCAAAAAAGATCGCTCCCCTTCATAGCGGGAACGATCTTAACCTACCTACTACTTAGATCTTTAATCGACGTTCGAAAGCTTTGGGGATAAGCATTATAGCAAGTATACCTATGATTATCACCGAAAGGATTGACAAGGGTAGATGTAATATAGGGATGCCAAAAATGTTATAGGATACATATTTTTCGATTAAGGATCTGCTAACCATTACACCTGACGGTAAAAAAGAGATTATTTTGCCCAACATTCCAGGCAAAGAGAAAAGGGGAAGAATAACTACGAATGCTGCCAGTCCAAGACTGCTTAAGCTACTCCGACACAAAGCGGATATCAGCGCCGTCAATAACAATAGACCACATGCAGCCAGCAAGGTTACAGCATATTTCAGGGCAAATCCCTGCAGCTGGGTTAAGGCATATGGAGTCTCATCAAAATAAAAGTAACTATTCAGCGGGGCATTCCAGCCCACGAAGCCGAACGGTAAACAGGCCAGCAATGTGCAAATTCCGTAAAAAAGAGTAACCCAGCTAAACGTAACTATAAATCCAGCTAATAGTTTTGCCGCAACAATCTTCAATCTTCCGTATCTACTAGATAGAATAAGTGCATCCATTCTATAGTTTTCCTCACCAGAGAACAAGGGTGCCAGCGCAAATACTAGAATAAGACCGATCAGAAGATCGCCGACGCCAGGCGAGCTTGAAAAAAATATATGTAATAAGTCCCAGTCCTCCGTTACATAAAACCCCCGTGGTTTTCCCTCCTCCAGCATGGAGAGTTTTTTAGTAACATCTCTTAGTGCATATGATCCTGGTTCTTGCTTCTCCAATAAAACCTTCCGCTCTCTCAGCTCTGTTAAATTTCTGTTGAATTGATCTGCCATATAAGCTGTACCAGCATAGTGTTGCTCCAGAATTCGTTTCATCTTCTCCTCTTTGGGCCAAGCGCTGTCTTCAGCATATTCTTCTTTGAGTCTAGGTGCGTATTTCAAAGCTAAATCTGGTTGAATCGATCCTAGATGAGTGGCAATAGCTTCAGGCTTTTCCTTGTTTACAACCAATAGACTATCCGTACCGGATGGGTAGAAACTAACAAAACAAAAAATTGCTAATGCAATACTTCCAGCTATAGAAATCCAGACTCTGGGAATCATAATTTTGCGTAATTCAAACATCACCAGACGGTTCATGTGTGTCATCCCCTCCGAAAATAATGCATATATACATCTTCTAATGAAGGATTCACCATCCGTGCATTCTCAACTGGCAAAGTCTTGCTGACTACCCGAACCACTAGTCCAGTATCTGTCTGCTGCACATTCACTACAGTTCCATTCTCTTCGATTTGAGCCAGCAACCGCCCGGGGACATGTGCCTCCCAAACCTCTCCTTGCAATTCATTGGTCAACTCCTTAATTGTTCCTTGACGAAGTAACTCTCCTCGCCCCATCAGTAGCACCTGTTTAGCTATATGATCAACATCAGAAACGATATGAGTAGACAAAATAACGATGCGCTCATTTGAGATTTCAGAAATTAAATTACGAAATCTTACGCGTTCCGAGGGGTCAAGTCCTACTGTGGGCTCATCCAATATGAGGATGCTCGGATTATTAAGCAATGCTTGTGCGATACCGAGTCTACGCTTCATCCCGCCGGAGTACTTTCCGCATTTTTTATCCATTTCACCGGATAGATTAACCGTTTGAGCCAGAACCTCTATACGATCACTCGCCTCCTTCTTGGTCAACCCCTTTAGGGCAGCAACATAATACAAGAAATCACGAGCTGAAAAATGATTGTACATCCCCAGTTCCTGTGGTAAATAACCAATCTGAGCCCGGTACTGATCCCCCATGTCATCCTTGTTTTGTCCATCTAAAAGTACATTTCCACGAGTCGGATACAGAACATCTGCGACAATACGCATCAATGTCGTTTTTCCTGTTCCGTTAGGTCCTAGAAGACCATACACACCAGGTGACATAGAAAGGTTAATAGTATTCAAAATTCGCTTTTTGCCGAAATCATGTACGATATTACATAGTTTAAGCTCCAATCAGAAACCCTCCCTTGCTCAATACTCTGGATTGAAACCTCATGGCTAAGACAAATAACACTGCCGACAGAACACCCAATCCCATTAACCAAAATAACTCAACCGACGTCGTCCAGCTCACTGCAAATTCTCCGGAAAATAAAATCATCCAAAAGAGAGGCAAACTGAAGAGTACGGTCGTTAATTGTCTAAAATTACGTATCAGCGTAGATAATACTGACGCTACCGCCGCATTCATTAGGATTGGGATGCACCATAGCAAGGTCATACGCAGCATAAACTCCTTTCCCCCTAAAGGGGTTACCATAGCAGTAACACTAAAGTTAATCATTAGTGAGATCAGCCCTGCCATAAGGAACCGAGCTTGCACATACCGATGCAACGGGATTCTAAAACTACGTGCGAGTTCTCCCATTCCACAGAGCGTATTCCGAGCCGTATGAGAGACGACCACCAGTAAAGGAATACAACCCACGATGGACAGAATAAACATAGGGCTAACAATCTCCGTAACACTCAGAACCAAATATCCTACTACAAACAAGATCACACCAAGCACAACTTCTCTCCACCATCCCTGTGAAAAAAGAATCCTCATCTGTTCCCGTACAAATAGAGGAACTGGTGGGACTGGCGCAGGTAAAGCCCGCTTGGATCTTCTCCACCTGCTCATGGCTTCTTCTGCAAAACCGTCAAGGAGTGGCGGTTCAGGAATGCACTTGATGGAATTCACGATCTCCTCTACAGACTCTGCTGTCATCTCATCCTGTAAATTTAGATTGAGGTAATCTTGATGGTTACGTTTAACCCTCATTTCCCTGCTCCTTTCTTTAGGGGTTGGGATATATCCTCTTGCTTGGAATACCTTAGTAAATCGCGTAATTTTATCAGTGATCGACTTACCCTTGACTTCACAGTTGATTCAGGTTCATGAGTTACGGCAGCTATTTCTGTAAACGTAAATTCATATTTATACCTTAACAAGAGCGCATCCCTCTGTTCCTCTGGCAGTGAGCAAATCGCGGCGTATACCTGCTTAACCTCTTCACGAAGTAATATTCCTTCAAGAAAGTCTCCTTCGACTGTGATTTCATCAGATAAGCTTTGATTCAACTCTGCTTGCCGAGCACTTTTGCTGCGAAAATAGTCAATGCAGACATTTTGCGCGATCGCCATCAACCAAGCTCGAAAACTCCCCTGTTTATTTTGATAGCTGCCAAGCTTGGCCCATGCTTTTTCATACACCGTCTGTGCAAGATCCCAAGCTAATTCGTCATTATGTATTTTCCATCTGATGAATCGATAAATATCGCTATAGGTATACCGAATTAATAATTCCACCGCTGCCTCATTGCCCTGCTGCGCTTCTGTGACCCATTTGTCCTCTCCGATTTAATTCCCCTCCAATCTACCAATCTACTAAATATAACGAAATCGCCTACAAAGTAGACGCATCACATTAAAAAGACCAACCAGAAGGTTCTGGCTGGCCGAATATAAATTTTCCCTAGATTATGTCCCCGGTTCAAATTATGAGTGAACATTCTCAGCTTGTATCTTAGTGAATTATATAACATTGATTCTATTAATTTCCATAGTGTACACTCATTACAAGTGGTCTTTTTGTGAAACTCTTCGGAAAAGGTGGATTATTGTTCGATGAAAAAAATGATGCTGTCTATTCTTTTAATAGTTTCTTTAATAGGTATAAGTGGATGTGCAGAGAGTAATATAGGAGATCTTAAGATAAGCGCAGGAGATCAAGAAATTAAAAGTACAACATTATCTAACACTAAATTAGCTAACGCGAAGAGTGACTTATCCTCAAACGCTGAAGCAAGTGGATTTGAATTCGCCTTTGAGCAGGATGCAGTAAAGAATATTCAATATTTAAAAAACGGAGAAATCATTACTCTAGACTTTGGAGATCCTGAGCCAGATAATGTATTGATCGAAGATAGCGTACTAAATAAGAGTGGAGCTTATCAATTTTCATCCAGAGAAACACTAGAAGTTCCAATTACAAAAAAAGACGGTAAATATTCCTTTACGATCGAAAAGCATATGGCTTCTTCATTGAGTTCGTTTTACGAAGAGAACAAAAAAGACTATAGAGGCTTTAGCATAACGGCAAGCTGGGGAGAAAAAGAATATAGATATGCTTTTGTTATACAAGCGGATGCCAATTAAAGCTAACATTCTGATTTAAACCCGCTAATCATATTAGGCATTCCATCGAAATATTCAGGGCCCAGAAGTCATCCAGATGGCTTCTGGGTTCCCTTGAATAGAAATCTAACTATCTATTTTTTAAATATACAACAAATTGTTCATGCAACTCTAGTTCGGATCGTTTAAAGATCCCAGCCCTCGGAATTTAATTATTGAAAAGTAGGAATAACAAGATTATGAATTTGCTCTGAAGTCGAATTTTTAATGAACTCATCAGGCATTTGTTTTACTTCGTATCCTTCAATCCCTTGACACAGCCATTTAGGAGCAAGTGGATTAATGTCACTGATTAACCACATTGTAAACAAGTGCAGCGTGGATTTAAGAATAGTTTCATACTTATGCTCTGACCCTGGATTCAAAGGAGAAACAATTTTCAATTTGTTTCCCTCAAAAGTGCCCATGAACCAATTAGGAGCGTCTACTTCACCAACAGCTCTTTTAGTTCACTTCTTAATTTCTCTAATGCACGGTACAATCGGTTCTTTACCGCACTTTCTCGCATTCCAACAATCTCAGAGATCTCTAACAAGGTGCAGTCTATAAAAAAGCGTAATGAAATAAAAGCCCCGATATTCATTTTCCACAATATTCTGTGCGATTTTGAAGATCCAAGTGAATAAGCTCGAATTGCCTTTAAATGTATGATTTTTTTCCATGGCCTTTAAGAAAACCTGTTGCGTTAAGTCTTCCGCGCTACCCGAGTTTACTTTCAACAAAAGATATTTATGGATTCTTTCGCGATATTGATTATAAGTGATTTCAAAGCTTTGCTTGTCTCCCTGTGCATCCGGATAAACAGTGGATTTGTCATGAGCTCCAGACATTGTAAGAACCTCCTCTTGACCTTACATTTAATTAGACACCGCAGGTTGATTAAAAGCCACATGTCATTTCAAAAAAATCCACAATAAAAAACTGTCGATTGCTAGACAATTATATAGAGCCAAGTTATAGTATTGATAATACTTTTAATAACCATTTTCAAAAGTCTAGAGGTGAATAAAATAAACCAAATCGCAAACAATTCTATTCGTGTTAAAAAGATAAATCAGGAGCTTATCAAGCAGGCCTTGAAATCGATGAAAGAAGGAACCAAATCCACGATTGCAAGTGCCACCGGATTAAGTATTGCTACCTGCGGAAATATCCTGAATGAACTTCTGGAGACTGGTGAAGTCATTGAGACTGAACTGGAGGCATCAAATGGAGGTCGACCGGCCAGACGATTTATCTATAACGCTGATTTTTCCTATATTGCATGTATCTATGCCAAAATTGAGGATGGCCAGAAATCCATAACCTATGCGGTGACCAATTCAGTTGGTGATCGTGTGGATCATGGATGGATGGAATTAGAGTACATAGATGCTGCAGCCATCGACCATCTGCTGGATACGCTTATCCAACAATATAACAACATCAAGGCAGTCGGGATTGGAATTCCCGGCCTTGCTCACCAAGGTGTCATTAATATCTGTGACATTAAAGAGTTAATTAATGCTCCCTTAGAATCACTGCTCAGAGAAAAATACGAGCTTGAAGTCACGATTGAAAATGATATGAATCTGACCGTTTACGGGTTCTATAAACAGCAGGATTATGAAGAGGATAAAACCATTGTCGTGGTGACCTTTATCAAAGGAGCTTTTCCAGGCGCCGGGATGATGATCGACGGGCATATCCACAAAGGTAATACTAGATTTGCTGGTGAAGTCTCTTTTTTACCGTTTGGAATCTCGCGTGAACAGCAATTGAGTAGCTTGGACCACACGGATACCTTCATCCCTTTGGCGGCTCACACTATATCGTCCCTGATTGCAATTATTAATCCAGAGACCATAGCTCTCACAGGAGAACAAGTCAAACAAGAGAATGTGCGGCCGATTTATCAACGTTGTCTGGAAGTGATTCCAGAGGAGCATATGCCTCACTTAATTGTGCTGGATCAACCTGATGATCATTACATGAACGGATTAATTGCGATCACACTTGAAAGCTTAACCTACTCATTGCAGTTGGTTGAGAAGCGCCGTTAAAAACATAAAACTAACATACACTTCAGGAGGAACTACGAATGGCAACAAACAAAGAAAACATGATCGCAGGAAAGCTATATATGGCAGGCGGTGAAGAATTAGCAAAGGATAACAAAAGATCCAGAATGCTCACTCGTTTATTTAACAATACGACGGAAGAACAAGGTGAATATAGAGTAGAACTACTCAAGCAATTATTTGAGTCTACAGGAGAATCATTATATGTTGAACCTCCCTTCCGTTGTGATTACGGCAGTAATATTACCGTTGGCAATAACTTCTACGCTAATTTTGACTGCATTATCCTTGATGTAGCTAAAGTAACGATTGGTAACAATGTTCTCTTTGGACCTAGAGTAGGCGTATATACTGCTGGTCACCCTATAGATGCGGACGTGCGTATTAGTATGCTTGAATTCGGTACACCAATTACCATTGGAAACAATGTGTGGGTTGGTGGAAACGCGGTAATTAATCCTGGGGTAAAAATCGGCAACAATGTAATCATCGGTGCAGGTTCAGTCGTAACTAAGGATATCCCTGACAATGTAATTGCGGTGGGTAACCCATGCAAGGTATTAAGAGCAATCACCGAAGACGATAAGCAACACTGGGAAAAACTTAAGGAAGAGTATTACAGAGACATTGAGCAATAAAGTAACCCGCTCTGGGAGGATCTTAATTTGAAAAAGCGCTTCGGGGGATTTAACAAGATTTATGCCATGCAATTGGCGACCATCTTTTTGGGATTTATAGTGTTTGGCATATCGGAAAATATTAAAGGACCCGCCATTCCGCGAATCCAATTCGACTTTAATCTGGACGAGAAACAGCTTGGCACCCTTTTATCCCTAAATGCATTAGGTTATTTGATCGCCTGCTCCTTTACAGCTGTATTGGTTCGGAAGTGGGGGATCAAGGCTGTCAGTATCATTGCTTTTGCATCCATGATATTTTCAGGAGTGTTAATCTATATCTCCCACAGCTACCCCTTTTTCTCAGCTTCTTATTTCCTGATGTACATCGGAAACGGAATGCTGGAGATTGGTCTTGCCATTTTGGGAGCACGCATCTTCGTAAAAAATACCGGGACGATGATGAACTTATCCCATTTTTTCTACGGATTTAGTTCAACCTTAGCTCCACTGCTGGCAACAGGACTCATGTCGGTAAGTATATTTGGCCATCCACTCGACTGGCGCGGAATGTATTTGATTATGCTAAGCTTATCTTTACTGCCTATTCTATCTGCCTTGCGCAGTACATTTCCGGGTGACGATCTTCCACAAGAGGACCGGATCCCATTAAAAACGCTGGTGCGCGATCCCGCTTTATGGCTGATGGTGCTTATTCTTTCTTTCGGTGTAGTGTCAGAACTTGCAGTAGGTGGATGGCTAGTGAATTTCCTAGAAAAAGCATACTTGTGGGATACAGTTACAGCTTCTGGTATGTTGTCCACCTTTTTTCTCTGCTTCTCGCTAGCAAGGCTCCTGCTGGGGCCGGTTACAGATAAGATTGGTTTCAATCTATCGCTTATCATCTTTTCAGCCTTCTCTGCCTTATGTACGTTTGCTGCTATTTTGGGTGGGGAACAGCTCGCGTTTCTATTTGCAGCAGCAGGCATAGGTATCGCTATGATTTATCCGACCGTCATGGCGTTTATCGCAAAAAGGTATCCGCATGGCAGTGACACTGCCATCACCTTTACAGTTACACTAATGGGAGTCGGTAGCGTGGTTGGCAACTATGCTATAGGTGCAGTTATCGAAGGTGTGAAGAGGCTTTACGGAGCAGAAACACAAACTGGCTTGCTACGTGGACTTCAAGCTGGGTATGCTTTTATCGGTCTATGTGCAGCTATATGCGCGATATCCGGTTGTGTTTTATATCGTTATTTAAATCGCCGCCAAGAACTTATCTAGAATAGTTATTGCACTTATTTCTGTTCTTCCAAGCAACAACCTGCTGATTTCATGGCAGGTTGTTTTGTTGCAAATAGCGAACAACCTCCCACCATCGGACTCAAATGACCTTATTGGCTTCGAAATAGGCAGAAACGAGGTTTTTCGGACCCCAGAGTCGTTATTGAGTTGTTTTTGTGCAAAAACCGCTGTCTTCTGACTTGATAACGCCTCCTGAGTCCGAACACTCCGCCTAATGAAGCTAAATCCTGAAATAGCGACTATACAGTCCGCAACAATGACCTCTGAGCTGGTGATCACCATCCCAACAATTATCGCAGCCCTCCCGCCAGCTCCATTATTTTTCTAACAATCTGCTCTTCACCGCTACTAACCTTTTCCGTTGCAACTTCTCCCAAGGTTATATGATCGCCAACACAAACCGAGTGTGCGGAATGTCTGAACATTTCTATATCATTAGCATCGTTACCAAAAGCAATAAATTGCTGCAGTTCTATGCCTAAATTTTTTAGTCCTGTCCATTTGTTTACGCCTTGGGGACTTATATCCATAATATCTTCTTGTCCATGCTGGTAGATCACAATCGGCAGATTTTGCAGCTTATGAATAAGTTGTTCCCCGTTCAGACTGCTCAAAATAACTACCTTCACAATCTCATCCAGCTCCGATGGAGTTACATTTTTGGCGCGTTGTTCTGGATCTACATTTCTCCGGATGGGATGGTCTGCAGAACCCGAATATGCATAGTCCCAGTGACTATCAATCAAATAAGTTGCATCAAATTCTTCAATCAAATTCAGGAGGTTGTCCGCAGTCTGTGGGTCAAAATGTATCGTCGAAATAACCTCCCCACCCTTTGCAATAAACGCACCATTCCCGCCAACCATAGAAAAATGATGCATATGAGCAGGCAACACAGGCAATAAATCACGAATAGGCCGGGCTGACGCAAAAATAACCTCATGTCCTTTTTCAATTAGAGAATCCAAGGCTTGTACAATAAATTCACTCAATGGTTTGCCGCTAAAACAAATCGTCCCATCTAAATCAAAAATAAATTTCACAGTTAATAACCTCCCCTTTTTCTCTATATTAACGAGTTCATATATAATGGAAAGGACCGATGTCCAAAAAGGAGTAAACGATGAAATCTATTCACGATCCAAATCTGATATCACATTACATTACACAATTTAATCTAGACCAAGTATTCACGACGTCAACACATGCTTTAATCCAGTTACTTGTCTATGAGCAGAATGAAATCATTTTGCGTGAGGGCGATGAGCTGGACGGAATTTATTTTCAAGTGGAGGGGCGTACCAAGGTTTCTTCTAGTGTGGGGACGGGAAAATCCTTGTTATTACGTTTCTGCTCACCCTTGTCATTATTTGGGGATATTGAATACGTGCAGGAGGTTGTGATCCAATCCCAAGTTGAAGCGGTACAACAAACCACCCTCTTATTTATCCCCAAACAAAAGGTTGAGTCTGACCTAATGGATAACCACAGGTTTAAAGACTTGTTGCTGAAACATCTTTCTTACAAGCTTCTAACCTGCACATCCGCATCCCGAACGAACTTGCTGGGCTCTGTAGAGGAAAGGTTTGCAAGTTATTTATTGACCATTCAACTCCAACGGGAGTTTGGAAAAGAAATTCAGACACCCTATATCCCAGATATAGCCTCTTTGATTGGGACTACTCCCCGCCATTTAAACCGTGTTATTCAGCGACTCACCGACATGGAAATTTTATATAAAGTTAAGCAAGAAATTGTTGTACTCGACTGGGAGCGTCTGGATGAATTATCTAACGGAATAAGATTTGAATAGCCTAAAAGCCCCTCATTTAATTGAGGATAAAATGATCGATGTCATCATAACGGATATCGATCTTTTCTCCGTTTCTTTTGACAAGATTTATATACAGAGGAGCTGCATCAACACTTCCGCCACCCACCAGCACATGGTAGTTTTCATTGATTTCATATTTACGGATGTACAAGCCTGAACCGACATCTTCAAAGGGATAACCTTCAAAATCCTTCCACGACAACGCCTCGCCTTGATGAGCTAGATCCTGTATTTCATCCATGGATAATATTGCAGTTTTTTTATCATTACAGGCTGAAAGTATAATCGTCAAAGCAAACAATAACAGCATTATCAAGCTACGCTTACTTCTCATTCATAAACCTCCAAACTCTATATATTGTTATTTATAGGAAAATATAAGGTAATAATAACATAGCTTAGACTTGCTTTGAATGGATTGCGACCAGTTTCTGCTCTGAGTGCTAGAAATTCAAGCTCCCCACATCCTCCTCGGTTTCTTCCTGCAAATCTATTTTAAATTTGACGTTAATTTGTTATGTATGCTCTAATATAAATGAAGGGTGGAGCTGCATGTTATCATTTTTACTAACTTTAAAACGTTTATTCTCGGGCTTATGGAAAGCGCTAAAACGTAAAAATTTCCAAGTATTATTCTTATTAGTTTTGATGACGCTGTTGTCTGGAACCATTTTTTATGTCAAACAGGAAGGTTTGTCTGTCCTGGATGCTATTTATTTCTGTGTTGCAACGCTTAGTACATTAGGTCATCCAACATTTGTTCCCCAGACAGCACTCGGAAAAATATTTACGATCGTTTACATTATTGCAGGCACAGGGTTGTTCTTGGGAATGATGGGGTATATCGCTTATGAACTGATCAAACAAACCGATAAAGATAACAATTAAATAATGGAAACCAGAACTCGTGACATTATTAATAGCCTTGTTAGCCGAAGCTGACATGGCTATTTTTTTCAAATATTCGATTATATCTGTTTCTTTTTCGCAATCACTTTCACCTTCAATCAAAGCAATGTTGATGGATTAACGTGTCTCATCTCCAATGGCTGCAAGAGCTTTACTGCTTTCACCATTACCATTGAAATGACCAAACAAGGCTTGAAAAATGGCTTTATGCATGGCTGGATTGTTGGCCGCTCCATATTTTCTAACGTAAAAAAGCCGTTCTCTTTTAAAAGAGAACGGCTTTAAATGTTATTTTCACAGAAATCCTTAGAACACCCGCTTCTGATTCCGATCATCAATAATAATCTGCACCGCTTCCTTAAACCGTAGAGCATGCACTATCTCCCGCTCCCGCAGGAACTTGAGGCTATCCTGCAGGTCCACGTCATCCGTCATGTCAATCAGCCACTGGTATGTAGCCCGGGCTTTTTCCTCAGCCGCAATGTCTTCATAAAGGTCTGCCAAAGGGTCTCCCTTAGCTTGAATATAGGCTGCAGTGAATGGAACACCGCTAGCATCCGTGTAGAACAGGGCATGATCATGCGCTACAAAATGTGGCCCTAATCCCGCTTCCTCTAATTCACATACCGAAGCATCCTTTGTCAGCTTGTAGATCATCGTGGCAATCATCTCAAGGTGAGCGAATTCCTCAGTCGAAATATCGTTCAACACGCCAATAACTTTATCTGGAATCGTGTATCTTTGATTCATATAGCGTAGTGCAGCGGCGAGCTCGCCGTCTGCTCCTCCGTATTGCTCACTCAAATAACGCGCCATCCGGACATCACATTTACCCACCCGTACCGGATATTGCAGTTTTTTTTCGTATATCCACATTCGGGAACTTCCCTCCTCTAGAAAAATAGTTCCTTACGGTTATACTCCTCTTACACCTGCCAAGGCCAAGGGGGTTGATTCCATTCCCATGGACATTTAGAATAAGCGCGGCCAAAATTCTGCAGCGGACCATATAACTCCTGAAAATGATTCGCTAGCTTGGTTCGTTCCAGCGTAAGCTGATTAAATTGTTCAATACTTCTCAGATCGTCAGGATGCGTATTTAGATATAAGTTCAACTCCACTAAGGCAAAATCAAGGGTCTGCAACTGTTCAAGCAATTCATAATAACGTTGGTCGCAAGGATTTGCCTCCATAGTCTATTTTCCTCCTCCTTTGCACTTGGATTCATACGGACTAAATAGTGCTGGCCAGAGCGTTCCATACTTCAGAGCCTCCTGCAAACTAAACTGTGGCAAATCGGGTGGCTGAAAGGTGATAAATTGATTGGGTGGAACTACATACGTCTTGAACGGCACCGGTGGGCAAGGATCAAACGGGCCCCTAAAGGGGGTATACCTCCGCAGCTGTGATTCCATCTTTTTTGTACCTCCTTTGTTCCTGTTCCTTCTTTAAAGACTCTGAACATTACTCCCTTAGCTAACTTATGACAGCAGGACACAATATAAAACGTTATTTACAAAAAAAGCCCATTAGCAATTTTTTTGAGCAATGTGCACGACAAATAAGCTGTCTCCGGAAAAGTACCGGAAACAGCTTATAACTTGAGTCTTTTAGTATTCAGCTTAGGGGTTCGCTCTTTTGAACGAATCTTCGTGGGTAATCTCAAGGATATCCAACATAAATACAAAGATAGGAATACCAAGAATAAGTCCCCAGACACCTATATAATGCTCAGAGAACAACAACACGCTAAAGGTGAAGAACATCGGCAAATTCATTTTTGTGGACATCAGCTTAGGATTCAAGAAATAACCTTCGATAAAATGCAACACCGCAATAATCGCCAGCACATAAGTAACTGTTATAAGACCGCCGATGTTGTAACCAATTATTAAAAGCGGAATGAGCGAAATCAAAAAACCAACCACCGGAATGAGACTGAGCAGAAAAATCAAAATCGCCAGGGCAAATAAATACGGGAAGTTAAGCAGCCACAAGCCAATAACAGTAAGACAGGTATTGAACATGGCAATGAGAATTTGCGCTTCTATTACTTTCCCAAAGGAAACGATGAATTTTCGGCTGAAATACTCCAGATCTATATAAAACCAGGCAATCCTGCTCACTCTCATCCTAGAAGTGAAACTGACGACCCGGTTCTTCTCCAGAATAAACACAAAGCTTAAAATGGTTGATAGAACGAAAGTTGCACCCCAGTTGCTAACCTGCAGCACATAATCGATGCCTCTTTTGATATAGGACTGATAGTTAAGGTCCCTGAGCATATCATACAAATATAATGTAATCTTGTTCTGCGGAAGATCCTCTGATTTGAGATTGGTGAGGAAGATCGCCAATTGCTTAATCTGCTCCAATACTTTAGGAAGATATTTTACAAGGGCCAGTACAATCAATGCGATTAAAGCAAGGTATAAAATGACAATAATCACCTTACTGTTAACCTTCATGAATTTACCAATTCGTTTACTGAGCACAATCTGAAAGCTGTTCATGACAAAAGCAATCAGAAACGTCAGCAACACCAGATTAAGCATCCCACGAACCATGTACAGCAGCAACCCGATAAGTGCGAGAATAAAAAAGCGTCTGGTAGTCCTATTCGCGTAGAATCGCTTGAATACATTCATTGATCTTGCTCCATTCAATTGCGATTAATAATGTTAAACTTCAATGGCTATAAAAAGGAAAACTTAGCCCCCACAAAAAAGCCGATAGAAACAAAAAGGAGTGACCAGGTTAGCGCTCCTGCAGTCGTTATAAGTATATATTTTTTGAAAGACATAGCACTGATTCCAGAGATATAGCTCGATACATGCCTCAGACCTGGAATAAAATAAGCAATGAAAATCGCCCAGTTTCCGAACCGCAAAAACCATCTTTTCATACTCGCAAAACGCTTGGGTGTAAGGCCAACCCACTTGCCGAATTTTGCTACCACAGGTTGCCCTAGCCTTAGACCAATAGTATAGCTGATAAGCATTCCTGTGATGGATCCCATGAAACAAACCAATACAGAAAGTGAAAAATCCAAAACCATAACGGAGGATAAATAGCCTACAAACAGCATTAACACCTCATCAGGCACAGGAAGTCCGATAATCCCAACTGCCATAAGGCCAAATATGGCTAAATATCCGTACTGTGAAATAAACTCTATAATCCAAGGCATGGGTGTATCACTTCCTGTTGAAGGATTTTTTAAGGGACGGAAATGGGATACGGCTGATCATCATTACGGACAGCAATGCCATTAATCCGATGACCAGTCCTGGTTTCATACGTTCATCTAGTAAAGAAATCATCGACAGAATGACTCCAGCAGCAGTAATCGGCATCCCCACGAACCCTTTGGAAGGCGCCGACAGATTAAATCTGGCCAAACGAAGTGCGCCACAGATCAAAAAGAAAACTGCAGCTGCAGGTCCAATCCAGTGGGCATCTTCTAACCTATACAACAAGATAAGGAAGGTAGGCGCTAAACCAAATGATATAATATCCGCCAATGAGTCCAATTGTTTACCGAATTCACTAGTACATTGCAATATTCTTGCCAGTAATCCATCCAGTACATCGCATATTGCCGCGAGCAAAATCATTAATAAAGCTAGGCTATATCGTTCTTGAATCGTAAAATACAAGGACAGTGATCCTAGTCCCAAGTTTCCTAGTGTGCACGTTGAAGGCAACCAGTTCAATTTCATACAATCTCACCCCTTTCATAGCAGTATTTCTGTTGATCCGATTTAACCTACAAAGGTCACAGTAAAGCTGACACCGTTCTCCGTATTTTTCACTGTATAAAGACAAGCGTGCATATCTAGTATTCGCTTCGCAATGGAAAGCCCCAGACCCGTACCGCCTGTCATTCGACTGCGGGATGGCTCCAACCGATAGAACCGCTCCCAGATCTGCTCCAACTGATCTTCAGGGATTGATTCTCCTATATTTTGAATAGTGAATACAATAGTCTGGGCATGACTCTCAATATTGACGGTGATAGAACTTCTTTCTTCCGCATGCCTGATAGCATTGGTCATAAAATTTAGCATAACTTGTTCGATCCAGTTCACATCCGCATAGACCGGTAATTCATTTGCAGGAATAATGATGACTTCCAAATGTTTTTCAATCAGCAAGTGGACCAGCTTGTCCGTCACCTTTTCCGTCAGTTCACTTAACATAAAGGAAGTTTTCCGAAGTTTAATCGTGCCCGACTCCAACCGCGCTAGATCTAGCATATTTTTAACAAGAAACTCCATTTTATCGGCTTCCTCAATAATTACCTTAATGTAGTGATCCTGCTTGCCGGCGCTAACGCCATCTTCCAAGCCTTCAGCAAAACCTTTGATAATACTGAGTGGTGTCTTCAATTCATGGGAGGCGTTGGCAAAAAAGTCCTGCTGCATGATCTCCATTCTTTGTTTCTGCTCCATATCCTCAACTAGCTGCTGATTGGCCTCTCTTAACTCTCGTAAAGCAGAATCCAGACTTAGTGATAAGGTGAACATGCTGTTAGAAAGGCTGCCTAACTCATCCTTCTGCCGAATCGATGTGTCCCCTGTAAAATCCAGAGAAACCATACGTTTGGCTATTTTATTTAATTTAATTAGCGGACGCGTTACCATTTTCGAGAAAAAGAGAGAAAGCACCAGAATCAGGACAAAACCACCCATTCCCAGATATAAAAAGAACCAACGCAACGCATCGTTCGAATCCTTAACTTCCTGTAATGAAGTGACTGTGAATAGTAATTCAATTTCTCCGTTACTTTGCTTCAGGGGCAGAATAACCACAGAATTGCGACTCCCACTCCAGGGAGCAATCCAGTCTTGTTTCTGTATTTTCAAATTTTTGAAGTCTTCTGCCTGCGCCGATGTCAAAGGAAACCATTCCTCTAGAGCCTCAAACAGTATTCCCTGGCGTGGATTCCATATTTTCAAATCAGGCAGTACAACTTCTGCAACAGTACCAGATGCATGAATCGTCCCAGTCTCTCCCGTCTCCCCTATTGTTCCGCCCCCTTTTTTTGTAATACTTATGGGGTAGAGTATAACGGGTGAAGCACTGTCTTCGTCCAAAAGTTCGCCTTCCACGCTCAACTGATCATCTACTTTAATGTTTGCTGCTCTTAGTGAATCTCCGTACTGATTCATGAATAGGGATAAAGAAACAACCATACTCTTCCCGTCATCATCGATTAGCTTTATATGAAATGGATCTTCTGAATTCATCTTTCCATCCAGCTTCAAAATAACCATTTGTGTTTTATTCCGCAGCATAAACCGGACAAGCTCCTGAGAGGTTCGAGTGCTTCCCCATGGCTCACTTATATATCTTGCCGCAAAGCTCTTAAGGTGTTTCTCCACGCGGTGCTCTTTTTGCTTCTGATAGAAATTGTCAAACAACAGCAATTGGCTTAGAATCACCATGCCATAGAAGCAAAGGAAAAAGATAACGGTCATCACAAACAGTTTAAAAGTAATTCCCCGTCTTCTCATGCCTCTTCCTCGAACATGTATCCTGTGCCAATTACCGTACGAATAAAACGTGATTCATAACCCAATTTACTTCGCAGCTTTTTAATATGACTGTCCACAACTCTGGAATCTCCTTCAAATTCAATTCCCCAGATCCGACTGAGGATCGTATCCCTTGAAATGACAATCCCTTTATTTCGTATTAAAAGCCATAAAAGATCATATTCCTTAGGGGTAAGCTCCACTTCCTCATCTTCTACCTCCAACCGATGAGCTAAGGTATTAAACATCGCGGAACCAAATTTTATTATGCCAAATTCAGGCTGATGGGTGCCTTCAACCCGCTTCATGAGTGCATTTGCCCGGGCTACCAGCACCTTTGGACTAAATGGTTTTGTAACATAATCATCGGCTCCTAATTCAAATCCATAGATTTTGTCGTCATCTGTAGACTTGGCGGTTAACAAAATGATGGGTACCGCTGATTTCTCACGAACTTCACGGCACACTTCAAAGCCATTCATAGCAGGCATCATGATATCCAGAATCAGCAGATCCGGCAGCAGTGAATCAAACCAAACCAATGCATCTCTTCCATTATCCGCTTCAAGTACTTCCCAATCATTCTGTAAGAAATAATCAGATACCAGTTCACGAATACGAATTTCATCCTCAACGAGAAGAAGTTTCTTTTTCAATCTAGACCCCGCTTTCAAACAATTTATAAACATTAGCATAGACGAGCGTTATGTCCTTTATGTGTCCACAAAAAACTCCCCCTGTCGTGAGCCATAAAGCTCTTACAGGAGGAGTTCATTATATCCCTGATCAACCGGAACAATACGTTACAATCTTTAATAGGTTATTCTTTATCCTCGTCCAATTTTGATGAGGTTTCTTCATCCGCAACACGGGGTTCCCGGTGGATATTAATTCTAGTGATACGCAATCTTGTCGATTCCTCGACTTCAAAAATAACATCTTCAACTTTGACACGTTTTCCTTTGGTTGGATTACCCTCCAGCTCCTTAAACAACCAGCCGCCGATGGAATCCACCTCATCATCTTCAATCACAACACCCGTAAGATCGTTGACATCCTCAATCAGCATCCGGCCCTCAACAGAGATATACTCCCCGTTATGTTCCACACTTGGACGCTCATCTTCGAACTCGTCATGCAGATCTCCTACGATTTCTTCCAGAATCTCTTCTGCTGTCAGCAAACCTGCTGTGCCGCCATATTCATCGACAACCAACGTTAGCTGCGCCTTATTCTTCTGCATAAAACGAAGAGTATGACTGATCTCCATCGATTCCGGAACGTTAAGGATAGGCCGAACCAGAGTTGTAAGATCATTCTGCTGCTCCGGTGGAGCAAACAACAGGTCGGTAATATGAATAAAACCGATAATACGGTCCTTATCTTCCAGAGCAACCGGATAACGTGAATGTCTCGTTTCGGTAATAATCTTCATATTTTCTTCTAACGAAAGATTGCTGTAAAGCACATCCATATCTGTACGAGGCAGCATGACTTCACGTGCAAGCAGATCTGAGAATTCAAAGATATTATCCATTAGTTTCATTTCATCTTTGTCAATGACGCCACTCTTGGCGCTCTGATTCATCAAAATACGTATTTCCTCTTCCGAGTGTGCTGCTTCACTTTCATTTGCAGGCTCCACACCAACTAACCGAAGCAACGCGTTGGCTGAAGCGTTCAGCACCCAGATAAAAGGCATGAACACATTATAGAAGAACATCAGGGGTGCAGATAACAACAGTGCCGAACCTTCTGTTCTTTGAATCGCGAGCGATTTAGGAGCAAGCTCCCCAAGTACAATATGTAAAAATGTAATGATCGAAAATCCAATAATCACAGATACAGTAGAAATCAGGGTATGATCGGTGATCCCCATCTGGTACATTAAAGGTTCGACCAACAGCTCAGAAATCGCGGGCTCTCCAACCCAACCTAAGCCCAGCGATGCAAGTGTTATCCCAAACTGAGTGGCGGATAAATAGGAGTCCAGTCTCTTATTTACTTTCAGAGCATATCCAGCCATTTTATTACCTTCACTGACAAGTTGGGTCAGGCGGGACTGCCTGACCTTAACTAATGAAAATTCCGCTGCTACAAAAATACCGTTCAATAATACGAGCACCAGAACCAGCAAAAGATTAAGCAATAATCTCCCTACTTCAAATTCCGTATGCACCACTTAACAACGCCTCATTTCTACAGATTGATCGCTTTTCTAGTTTTGAAGTCAACTTCCGGATAATACATATCCGCCACTAACAGATTAGGTCCGCAGCAGCCTGCTGCATCGCAGTGGCAGTTCACCTTTTGGTTCAGCGGGTGTTTAGTCTGCCAATCGATAAATATATCATCCAGCTTTTGGTTCTCGATGTTGCCAAAGGCTGCGATATCAGCGAAATCTGTAACAAAAACATCGCCCGTAAACATGTTTACGTTCACTCGATTCCGGCCATCCGGATCATTGCGAAGGGTAACATTCTTCTCGGCGCGCATTCTGCTTATCAGCTTCTGGTCTTCTTCCAGGAAGCTGCAAGCAAAAAACGGAAGGGTCCCAAACAGCATCCAAATCTCCGGATCACGGGTATCCAGTAGTTTATGGATTGCCGTCCGCATTTCATTCAAGGACAACACTGGCAACGCCGAAGCAAAGCTGGAGTTGTACATAGGATGTACCTCATGCCGTTTGGCGCCCATATCGAGAATCAACTTATGAATTTCAGGCAGCTTAGTATGTGTACGGTAATTAATCATAGTTTCCGCAGAAATTAGCATACCATCCTCACTTAGCCGTCGAGAATTCTCAATCATTGCATTATATAACCGATATGCACTTTCCTTTGAAACAGCATGCCCGCTGTTGGCAAAACCAACTTCATGAAAATCGTCTCCGTTCACATAATTAAAAGAAATATGCATAACGTCCAAATACGGAAGCAGCTTTTCATATCGAGCATACGGCATCGTCAGATTAGAATTAATTTGCGATCTAATCCCCCGCTCTTTGGCATACTTTAAGAGCGGCACTATGATATTATCCACCGTTCCGGCCAAAAACATAGGCTCTCCGCCGGTAATACTAATAGTCTCCAGATGCTCTACTTCATCTAAACGGTCCAACATATTTTTAAGTGGCAGCATATCCCCTTCTCTAGAGGTTAAACTATCACCTACCGCACAGTGTTCACACCGCATATTACATAAATTGGTTACTGTAAATTCCACACTCGTAAGCACATGGCGTCCATGCTTGCGTAAAGAAGTAATGGGATCCCATGGATCGTAGCTTGGCGACAGCTCCTTCGTTGAAGATGTTAATGGTCTTAAAACATTCATTTGTACTAGCTCCTTTAAATCTTATTCCTATTATTAACCCATAATCATGAAGATTGAACGGTGTCTTATCCTATATCATACCACGTTAGTCAGAAAAACTGCACTTCGGATGTCTTTCGGACTGTTCTTACAAGCTTTTTCACTATAAAAAATAATAGCAGCGAGACGAAAAATAGGCTTCCGCGAGTTATGCGGACAAGCCTAATCTTCTCTCTTCGCTGCTATGATTAATATTTTGGCGTTCCCACAGAATCGCCTTGATCTGCGACGTCAACGATAACAACGGAGAGGGCTTTTCCTAGATCCCTTTCGAACGGTACGACTTTCTCTCCTTCAGGCCCTGTAAGCACACGTACGATCGGTCTGTGAGGCGTACTTGGATCTATTTTGACAACAACTCCACTTTCACCCGTACTGAGCTTCACCGTAAGACCAAGTGGATAGATAGCCACACGATCTCTAAATAACTCTAGCTGCTTCTGCTCATACAATGTACCGGAACCTACATAAAGCGCCTCAACGGCTTGATGTGGCAGCATAGCCTTTTTGTAGACCCGGTTGGAGGTCATGGCATCGTAGGAATCAGCCACGCCCAACCATTTGGCATATTCATGAATTTGAGGTCCTTTTAATCCCCGCGGATATCCGGATCCGTCAATGCGTTCATGATGCTGAAGCGCACAATGAGCCGCGAGCAGCGGGATATTCGGTTCTTCCTTGAGAATCTGATACCCGATCTCGGTGTGTGCCTGCATATGCCGAAATTCATCTTCACTGAGCTTGCCGGGTTTTTGAATGATTTTTATCGGGACTTGGGTCTTGCCAATATCATGCAGCAGCGCACCCAGACCAATCACTCGAAGCTCCTCTTTGCTGTACCCATGCGCAATGCCAAGCACCAAAGTGTACAAGCAGACGTTCAGGGAATGGACGTACAAGTAGTTATCAGCAGTGTGCATATCAAGCAGCATGATCATCGGATCTTCTTGTAAAGACAAATCATCCAGGATGCTATCCATGATTTTTGAGAATTTTTTATCCAGATGGTAGAATCCCTTACTTATTCCTGAAGCGCCTGTCATTTGCTGAAACTGATTACGAATCACCTTCAGTGCCTGATTGCGCGTCTCATCTTGAAGCATACCTATAATCTCAACATCGTCCGTGACAGAGTCCTCTATGTAAATATAACCGATGTCAATTCTTGCAAGCCTCTTGATCAACGCATCAGTAAGCTCCACCCCATCCGCGAGGAGAGTTAGACCTTCATCATTATATATTTTTTTACCTAATTTCATGCCTGCTTGAAGCTGATTCACGGATACTAAACGCACTTAGCTCACTCCTGCCTTTAACGGTAAAATGCTATTCTGTTTTGAAATCCTTGGGTCACACGCTTTGTCTATACCGTTTATGTAGAGATCAGACAGGTGCACCATGAAGAACATCGGGTGTGTCTAGGTCTTTGCCTATGGGCATTAACGCATAATAAACAACCAGAATATAGCAGCAAGAATAAATCTGTAGATCGCGAAATGCGTCAATCTAATCTTTTGAATCAATTTCATAAACAAAATGACCACTACATAAGCCACTACAAAAGAAATCAGAAATCCAATTACAAAATAGCCAATCGTCTCACTAGTGAAGTTCTTATAAGAATCCAACAGTTCATATCCGGAAGCCGCACACATAATAGGAATGGCTATAAGGAAGGAGAAATCCGCAGAAGCTTTATAACTAACTCCACTTAACATCCCTCCGGAGATCGTAGATCCCGAACGGGAAAATCCTGGCCAAAGCACTGAAATAATCTGATACATCCCGATAGCCAGCGCCTGTCCGTAGGAAAGATCGTCTAGCTCATGCGCTGTAACTCTAATTTTGCGTCTATTTACCCATTCTGCGATAATCATTAGAATCCCTCCGGCGACAAGCGCCCAAAGAACAGTCGTGGCCCCAAAGAGACTTTTTATAAAATCGCGGGCAAAAAATGCCACAGCTAGTGCTGGGGCAATCCCAAGTATTACATGGATTAAGTTCAAACGAGACGCCGGCATCACACCGCCTCTTCCTGAGTTCTTACGCCCAATGCCCAGCAAATTAAGCACACGCTCGCGGTAAACAAGCGCAATCGCCAATATTGCCCCTAGCTGAATAACGATTTCATAAGTCTTCATAATCGAATCCTGCTCATCAAAGCCCAGAAGCTTCGAGGTCAAGATCATGTGTCCTGTAGAAGAAACAGGAATAAATTCAGTGATCCCTTCGACAATTGCTAAAATAATAGCTGTAATCGTGTCCATAATTTCCTCCTATTTTTTTGGGAATCTAGCACTGTCTAAATGGAATCAAAAAGTAAATCTTGTAAGCTGCAGGTTTACTCAGACTTGATCTGCCAGCGAGTGAGCATGCATTCATCAAGACTGTCCGGGCGCTGCAATTCCATCCCAAGCAGGTCGCGTAAAAAATGAGGCAGCAAAAATAAAGGATCCTTCCCATTGGCGATCGTCTCATAGCCTGCACGGAAAGTAAACATGTCCAGCGTACCAACATTATACTCTTTATCATCCTCCAGCGGATTTCCTTCGACAAAAACTGCAATATTGTTATCATACGGTATCTGCTGCGGATCGTACAAGATTTTTATCCCATCTACTGCTAAGCTGCCCAGATAATTCCCGCGAAAGCCATACCCAAAAATCACCTTATTATAAAATTCTTCCGTAAGACTCTGCTCCAAAGCTATGCGAATATCTAGGCCTTTCAGCTTGATTACGCAGGTATTAATGGGAGAAGGACATAGGGCGTGCAGCATTCCCGTTGTAACCTCCCCTTCAGGCAAAGGTCCTAGAAGCTGACCTGTGTTAACTATCGACAAACTGGCGCCTGTAAATCTACGTACAGCTTGGGCTAAAAGATTGCCAAAAGGGGATTCTCCCTGCAAATTCAAAGGAAGCTCACGATCTGTGATCGCAACGGTCTGCTGAAGAGCCTCACGACCACGCTCCAAATGAATAGTAGCGGCAGGACCTACAACCTCTTCCTTCAGTTCTGGGTCAATCGGAATACATTCACCTGCCACCAGACTGAATCCAGTTTGTCCCTCTCTCCGCTCAAATTGAAGCCGCCCGAGGTAACGCCCGAATTTCCCCGCTCCACATACAGCTGTTCCGTTAATCATGAGCGGCTCTTCCAGCATATGATGCGTATGTCCACCAAGAATAGCATGCACACCTTCCAGCCGCTCTGCCAGAATTCGATCTGCGGGAAGCCCCAAATGAGAAAGGATGATTAGAATATCCACCTGGGGAGCTAAAAGAAGGCATTGTTCCCGAAGGGTTGTCTCGGGATCCAGGGCATCCCAGCCCAGCAAGGAATAGAACGAACTAAATGCCGCTGTCGCTCCAGTTATTCCTATTCTGATTCCATCCTTCTCCAAGATGGCATGACGCTTCATCCAGTGGGGAGGTTCCCCTGTTGCAGTCTCCACAAAATTACAGCATACCACTGGGCACTGTAACCCGGAGAAAATAGAGGATAACATCTCCTGTGAGAATGTTAACCCCTCATTATTACCGATGGTTACAGTATCATATCCTGTTAAGTTAAGTACATCGATGTTAGCCTGACCCATAGTTCCTTCTGTCTCGACGGCTGCACGATCCATATGATCGCCAATATCCAGCAACAGCACAGGCTCTTCCCCCGCTGCAGCTCTTTGTCTCTCGATTTCTGCTGCCAATGGACTCACCATTTCGAAATGGCTATGTATATCATTGGTATGAAGTATGGTCAGTCTTTGCGGCACATGCCCCATTAGCAACATTCCTCCTACCTGTTGAGCCGCTCTTAAACGAAGCAGCCGATGCATGATCTTATAGAGCCTAGCATAACATTTTCAGGCTCATTATGGTATATTGTAGACATTACAACATATTTCAGAGGTGAATAAGTATGCATATCACAATCCGTCTGTTCGCGGGTTTGGCTGAGATTATCGGCTCATCTTCTCTGACCTTTCATGCGACAGAGAATCCCTTAACCGCTGGGAAGTTAAAAGAACTCCTTTCAACCTCTTATCCGGATGCAGCATCCCTAATTGGAACTTCTTTGGTCGCCATTGACCGGGAATATGCACCTGATGAAGCCCTCATCACCGAGTCTGCCGAAGTTGCATTAATCCCTCCCGTTTCCGGTGGAGAGAATGGTTCTTTATATGAGAGCACTTCTGACGGCCTCTATAGCATAACGGATCTGCCTTTAAATGCTGAGAAGCTTCTGGATGCCGTCCTCGACGCCAATCATGGAGCATCCCTGTTATTTGTAGGAACTACACGCGAAATGACCGGAGAACAACGTACAACAGCATTAGACTATGAAGCCTATATTCCTATGGCCTTAAGCAAGCTGAAAGAAATTGGTGACGAGGTGCAGAATCGCTGGAATGCACGCTGCGCGATTTCCCACCGCATTGGGCTTGTAGGCCTGAAGGAAGCAAGCGTTATCATTGCCGTCTCTACCCCTCATCGCGATACCTGTTACGAGGCTAGTCGTCTGGCCATTGAACTGCTGAAACAGACCGTCCCTATCTGGAAAAAAGACATCAATGAATCAGGCCAGCACTGGGTAGGCTCTGAACAAAAGGCTGCCGATTCCCTCCACAATTAATCTTCACTCCTTTTTCATTGAAAAATCTGCACTTTGTTGATATTCTGGATAAAATCGGATAAAAGGTGGCATAGGCATTGAGAGTACACGTCTCGGATCTAAAACCTGGTAATCACCTCAACTCAGACGCTTATAGTTCAAGAGGTCTGCATGTATTACCAAAGGGATCGCTGCTCCAGATAGATGATATCGCCAAGCTGATGCAGCATGGAGTTGATTATGTTGATATCCAGACGTTAGTGGAAGAGCCTGCCCCATTAAGCAGACCTTCAATTATTCAGACGGTGACCACTAGTTTTGATACCATGATTGACGGCTTTGAGAATCTTTATATGGAAGCACTATTAAAAGGAAGCTTTAACCAATCCGTGGTTAACGACATTCTTCAGCCTTCGCTTCAATCGTTGGACAAGCAAAAGGATGTAGTCTCCCTGCTGCTTCTGCTCGATCGCGAAGATAATTATACCTACAATCACTCTTTGCAGGTAGGTATGCTCTCTTATTATATTGCAATCTGGCTTGGGTATTCCAAACAAGAATGCTATGAGATTGGACGAGCTGGATATTTAATTGATATTGGAAAATGTAGAATCTCACCTGCACTATTAAATAAGCCTGGGAAATTAACCGCGGAAGAATTCGAAGAAGTTAAACTACATACTAAGTACGGCTACGAAATTATCCGCAATTCTATGGATGACTCACATACAGCTTTGGCAGCCCTGCAGCATCATGAACGTGAGGACGGTTCTGGCTATCCTAATAAGCTAACCAAATCCGATATTCATCCTTATGCGCAAATTGCTGCTGTAGCTGACATCTATAGTGCGATGACTTCTAAACGCGTCTATCAGTCCAAGCAAGAGCTTATTTCTGTCCTACGTGAACTAAATGACCTCAGCTTTGGTAAGCTGAACGGCAGAACGGTTCAAGCCTTTATACAGCATTTAATGCCTAACTTTATCGGCAAGCGAGTATTACTGAACACGGGGGATACAGGTGTGATTATCATGAACAATCCAGTTGATATTTTCCGTCCGCTGGTAAAGATCGATGGATTATTTGTCGATCTAGCCCGCGAACGTAACGTTACGATTGTGGAAATCTACATGGACTAGGGCGTTTCTTGAGGTCCTGCGTTGTTTAGCAAAAGGTTCAGAGCTGCTGTTTGTACACTAAATCCCCCGGTTTGACTACGGGGGATTTTTTAGTTGTACTTTGTGCAACAAAATTCATGTCTACCAGGCTGACTTCTGATTTAGTTGTACTTTGTGCAACAGTATCCACGTCTAACGAGCTGAATTGTGATTTAGTTGTACTTTGTGCAACAGTATCCACATCTAACGAGCTGAATTGTGATTTAGTTGTACTTTGTGCAACAGTATCCACGTCTAACGAGCTGAATTGTGATTTAGTTGTACTTTGTGCAACTAAATCCACGTCTAGCGAGCCGATTTCTGATTTTGTTGTACTTTGTGCAACAGTATCCACGTCTAGCGAGCTGAATTGTGATTTAGTTGTACTTTTGCAACTAAATCCACGTCTAGCGAGCTGAATTGTGATTTAGTTGTACTTTGTGCAACTAAATCCACTTCTAGCGAGCCGATTTCTGATTTAGTTGTACTTTGTGCAACTAGAATTAAGGAAAATGCCCTTAATAAGCACATTTCTCGAAAATAGCTGCACAAAGTGCAATTAACAGTATTTTTATAACGAGAATGGCGGTTACTATTGTACAAACTGCAACTAAACGATTCGTTTCCTGATTACTCCTAAACTTCCCTCGATTTTCACCTCTACTTGTTTCCTTCTGACTTCGAAGATAGTTCCTCCTACCCTCAACATAGTAAGGCCCCTCAATTTAATTATCTGACGTAACGTTTGAATTTCTCTTCTCATGGCGAAACTAATATGTGGTTTTAAATTGCTGTAGGAGGAAAAAAGCATGCTTCCTGTCCATGAACGCCTTGCCGAGTTGTTCACCCTGAGCCGTAGACGGCAGCTTACTGCTGCTGAGGAAACGGAACAACAGCAGTGCCTGCAAATAAACGCTACCTACTGCTATGAGATGGCCCGATTGCAAAATGAAATCCAATTAGCGGAACAGACAGCTGATCTACAATGGCATCAAGATATTTGTGCACAAATGTTTGAGCTGCGTGTGACGGGCAGGGTATCCAAACGTCCTAAGTAACTGAATAGAAATCTAACCCTGCTGTATTATGTTCTGCTGCTCTGCTGTTCTTGCATTCTTCCGTTCTTCCGTTCTGCCGTTCTGCCGTTCTGCCGTTCTGCCGTTCTGCCGTTCTGCCGTTCTGCCGTTCTTCCAATCTTCCATTCTGCCGTTCTGCCGTTCTTCCGTGCTTCCGTGCTTCCGTGCTTCCGTTCTTCCGTTCTTCCATTCTGCCGTTCTTCCGTTCTTCCGTTCTTCCGTTCTGCCGTTCTTCCATTCTGCCGTTCTGCCGTTCCCCTGTTCTGCTGTTCTGCTGTTCTGCTGTTCTTCCATTCTGCCGTTCTTCCTTTGCCTTGTCCCGTAATACCTATATGCCATATTCCACTCTACTCTGATCTACCCAGCCCCGGCCCCATTAATCACTATTTCCCTATAAAAAACAGCCCACCCCGCAGTTGCCTAACCAACGGGAATGAGCTGTTGTTCTGTACTGTTCTGTTCTGTTCTGTACTGTCGGTCTATAAGAAGCGGAATTGCGCTTCGATCAGACCGTTGTATACCCCATCACGGGATGTCAACTCATGATGGTTTCCTTCTTCTTTAATCTCTCCGTGATCGAGGACGACTATTTTATCCGCATGGCGGATGGTAGAAAGTCTGTGCGCTACGATAAAGGAGGTTCGGCCTTGAAGCAGGATTTTGAGTGCCTCCTGGATCTTCAGCTCTGTCTCCGTATCAATGCTGGCAGTTGCCTCATCCAGGATTAGAATACGCGGATTTGCCAAGAGCGCCCGGGCGAAGGAGAGAAGCTGACGTTGTCCCATCGACAACGCGCTGCCGCGCTCTTCCACCTCTGTCTCATACCCACCGGGCAGCTTCATGATGAAGTCGTGGGCATCCACGGCTTTTGCAGCATTTTCCACTTCTTCATCTGTAGCCTCCAGACGGCCAAAACGGATATTATCCCGAATCGTTCCCGAGAAAATAAAGGTATCTTGCAGCACGATTCCGATCTGCCTTCGCAGGCTGTCTAACGTAACCCCGCGGATATCTTCACCGTCTATCGTGATTCGGCCGCTTTTGATATCATAAAACCGGCCAATCAGGTTAATGATCGTACTTTTACCAGAACCTGTATGACCTACGAGCGCGATCGACTGTCCTGCTTTTACATCCAGATCAATACCTTTTAATGCAGCCCGGCCTTTTTCATATTCAAAAATGACCTTCTCAAAGTTAATATCCCCACGAATCGTTCCCATTGGCTTAGCACCAGGATTATCTTGAACCGCAGGTTGCTCATCCAAATATTCAAAGATCCGTTCCGAGGAAGCCATTGCCACAAGCAGCTGATTGTACATCTGCCCAAGGCGATTAATCGGGTCCCAGAAGTTGCTGACATAAGAACTGAATGCTACCAGCATACCTACTGTGAGTTCTCCAGATTGGATCAGATAAGCCCCCAGCCAAAAGAGGATCATTGTCCCAAAACCACCTGTGACCTCAATAATCGGACCGAACGCCTGGTTCATCGCAGAGGCTTTGTTCCAGGATTTTTTGCTGTCGGTATTCATAACATCGAAATAATTCATATTTTCTTGTTCTTGGGTGTAGGCTTGTGTGACTCTGATTCCCTGAATCGATTCATTTAAATGAGAATTAATTCTGGAGTTCTTCATCCGCACATCCTGCCAAGCGATCCGAATCTTTTGGCGCAGCTTAGTTGAAACAAAGAACATAATCGGAACCGTAACCATTACTGCAAGACCTAGCTTCCAGTTGATCACTAGCAGAATAATGGTAATCCCCATAAGCTGCACGCAGTCGATCATCAGATTGACAACCCCGTTTGTGAACAAATCCTGCAAAGAGTTGATATCATTGGTTACCCGCACTAATACCGAACCTGCCGGACGTTTATCAAAGAAGTTAAAGGAGAGCTTCTGAATATGCTTGAACAAATCTGAGCGCAAATCATAAATCACTCTTTGGCCTATGATGTTCGTGTATTTAATCCGGTATACTCCCGCAATCCATTGAATCAGATATAAGACGATTACCCCTGCTGTAAGCGAATATAGCAGAGATAAGCTGGGATTCCCCACCTTTGGTGCAATCGCACGGTCAATAGCTAAACTTGTTAGGAACGGGACGGTCAACTTCGTGATAGTTCCCAGAATCATCATGATGGACACCAATGGAAGCATCTGCTTTGCATAAGGCTTCATGTACCCGAACAGTCTGGTAAATTGCTTCCAGTCAAAAGCCTTATCGATGACATCATCATCTTTATATACAAAACGTTCATCCAGCTCTTGCTGCTCGGCTGCTTTATTTTTTGCTCCCGTAGCGGTCATTGGTTTGGCTTCAAGTTTCATATGCCTCACTCCTCCCCTCTTCCGGTCGCTCTGGCCAGATAATCAGCATACTGTATCCGGTATACATCCTGATAAGGACCCGGCACTTCAATTAGCTCTTTATGGGTACCACGCTGCTGTACATGACCTTCGTTCATGACGATAATCTGATCCGCATGGCGCAAGGAGGAGATCCGATGGGCAATAATAAGTGTAGTGCGCCCCTTCATGACCTCTTGGAATCCGGCTTGAATCTCGTGCTCCGTCTCCATATCGACAGCGCTGGTCGCATCATCGAGGATAAGAATCCGCGGATTCTTAAGCAGGGCTCTAGCGATGGCAATCCGTTGCTTTTGTCCACCGGAAAGACCCATTCCGCGCTCACCCACCACAGTGTCATAACCATCTTCCATCTCCATGATGAAATCATGGGCTTTGGCAAGTTGTGCAGCTCGGATAATTTCTTCCATGCTTACATTTTTCAACCCATAGGAGATGTTGTTGCGAATTGAGGAGGAGAACAGGAAGGTCTCCTGAAAGACCGTCGCGATCTGTGAACGCAAGCTGCGAACATTGTATTCTCTGATGTCCATCCCATCCAGTGTGATGCTGCCTTCATTAACGTCATAAGCACGCATCATCAGCTGTGTAATGGTCGATTTACCAGAGCCCGTTCCTCCAAGGAACCCTATAACCGCACCAGATTTAGCCTCAAAATCAATGTCTGTAACCGCAGGCATTTTGTTTCCATAAGCAAATGTGACGTGATTAAACGCTACATCTCCCTTAACCTCAGAAGGTACCAGTTCACGGGCGTTCTCTTTATCCTTCACATCAATATTCTGATTAAGTACTTCCAATACACGTTCTCCCGATGCTTTGGACTGTGTATAGTTATTAATATGGAATCCAAGACCCCAAATCGGTCCAATGATGTACCAAATTAAGCTGAAAAAAGCAACCAGTTCGCCCAGTGACATTTTCCCCTTAATAACTAACGTTCCGCCTACTCCAAGCAGAATAGCTGCACTGATCGATGCTAAAAACTCCATCGCTGGAAAAAACTTACTCCAGAGCTCAGCAGCAAAAATCTGGTTATTCTTATAACGTTCGTTACGGTGCGAGAATTTCTCTACTTCATGAGCCTCTCTCGCAAACGATTTGACGGTGCGCACACCCGTGATATTCTCCTGTACAGCCGTAGTCAGAGAACTGAGCGCAAGGCGCATCTCTTGAAAGGCCGGGTGAATCTTAGACTCAAATTTTAGCGCAATAAACGCCAGGATTGGCATCGTAATCAAAGTTACTAGAGTAAGCTGCCAATTGAGTGAGAACATCATAATCGAACCAAAAATGACCATAAAAAAGACATTAAGCAACTGAGCAAAACCGAAACCGATAAAGTTACGAATCGCTTCCAAATCTCCGGTTAGTCGGGACATCAAATCCCCAGTTTTCGCGGTATCATAATAACGGAAAGATAGGAATTGCAGCTTCTCATAACAAGCATTACGCAGCCGGTATGCAAGAAAGTTACCTAGCCGTCCTCCAAAAAAACCATGTGCAAACTGCAGGCATGCTTTTACTATTACTACAGCTAACACGCTCAATGCGAGCACTGGCACCTCTGTAAACTTAAGTGGCACAATAACATCATCGATCAGCTTTCTTAACAAATTGGGGGTAATCAGCCCCACTGCAGTTGCAGCGGCCAAACATATAATCGAAAGAATCAGAAAATGCAGCTTCTCTCGATAATAACCGCGCAGTTGCCTGAGAACATCCATATCTCTCCTCCTTAAGGCTTACCTAGTAAGCGTTTTTTTGTATAAAGCAAATGTTACATCGTAAGCTAGCTTTTTTTAGCGCTTACAATTTAGTGACTTTATGCAGTGTATCATCCATAATTTAATGCGGCAAAGGGGAGAATTGCGCGTTTTTGCGGTTATTTCGGAAAAAAGCAGCATCTACATGATATAAAGGACCCTCGTTATCTTAAAATGCTCGTGTTTCCTCCTTAATCCTGATGAATGAAGAATCTACATGAATATTGTAATCATCGTGTAATATTAGGAAGACCTTTATTCGGTTTTTTGCATAATTATTGGAATTTATTCCGGGTTTCGAAGAGTTCACTTTTTCGCCGTCTTAAATTTGCCTCAGATGTAAAACTTTTACCACAATTTACCGTAATATAGTAATACAACACTTTTTACTTATATTATGGAGGGGAACTATATTGAAAAAGCAGCTTATTTTATATTGTATTATCGCCATTATCCTTCTCTCAGGGTGTAGCAATACAAATAACAATAACCCTACGGACGCAAACACAGCGATCAACGAATCTAAAAACTTGTTTAATTTCGGGGAAATTTCCTCAAAAGCAGATACAGCAGCACCCTCACCTGAAAAAACGCTAAGAGAAATAAGCAATTTTGTTATTGCCGACATTTGGAATGTAGGGTTTGTAGATGTTATCTCATACACTAGAAGTGGTACAAGCAGTACAGGAACGAGCATGGACATAGACTTTACGGTCGAACAGCTTGGCAAAGCCATGGAAGAGAAAAAAGAATACGATACATATATGAACAAGTTAGATACTAAGTATGATTCTATTAAGAAAATATGGGCCAAGCTTTCACCAGAAATTGATCTTTTATATAAGCAGATCCAGGAGACACCTCCAAAAGCAAACGATGACAGCTTAACACTTGATGCAGGTAAATTTAATCAATATTCAGAGGCTTTTAATAAAGAAGTGAATGATCTGGCAAAACAGTAGCCTTTACTATATAAAAAACCCCGTCAATGATTTGGTGCCATTCTATTCTTTCTCTCATAAAATATAAAATCTACAATGAGAGGTTAGGTGAATAGGATGAGTATACAGTTTCTTGATATGCGGATTTCACAGGGCAGTACTATGGATGCACAAAGTCTTAATTTGGTTCGTTCAGGTGCAGTTTTCGGTGACATTGGACTTCAGACAGTAAATGTTACCCCTGCCAATGCAGGCTTAGTGAGAGTCACATTGAATGCTTTTGCCAGACTTAGTGTTGATGTCAGCATTATAGTTCAGAATGATGTTACTTTTAGTATTTACCGCAATAATGTATTAATTTTCAGTACAACCTACCCCGGAAACATTAATAATACAACGACCCAATATGAAATGGTTGGAATCACCGCTGTCGACTATCCGCCTTCGACCGATGTGCTTACTGGCCAGATCCAATACACCATTGTAGCATCAGCGATTAGAACGGCATCTCTGGGAGCCAGATCCTTCAGTGGAATTGCCGTTGCCGGAAATGGATAGTTGAAAATATTAAAGGTAAGTCCCCGGAGCATTCGGGGATTTTTTCAATTGTGCCCATAAAAAAGCATCCGCAGAAAAATATCTACGGATGCTTTGAAGAAATATAAACGTTAGGAGGACGGGCCTCCATTCATAAGCGCTCTTATTAACCGATTGAACCTTCCATCTCGAACTTGATCAGACGGTTCATTTCGACCGCATATTCCATCGGCAGTTCTTTTGTGAACGGCTCGATGAAGCCCATGATGATCATTTGAGTCGCTTCAGCTTCTGTGAGGCCACGGCTCATCAGGTAGAACAGTTGCTCCTCAGAAACTTTAGACACGGTTGCTTCATGTTCAAGAACGATGTTATCGTTCATGATTTCATTGTAAGGAATAGTATCCGAAGTGGACTCATTATCCAAAATCAGCGTATCACATTTAATGTTCGATTTCGCACCTTCTGCTTGACGGCCGAAGGAAGCTAGACCACGGTAAGTTACTTTACCGCCATGTTTACTGATGGATTTCGATACAATGGTGGATGTTGTATCTGGAGCCAAATGGATCATCTTGGCACCCGCATCCTGATGCTGGTCTTTACCTGCTACCGCGATGGATAGTACTGAACCTTTAGCACCACGTCCTTTAAGAACAACCGCAGGATATTTCATGGTCAGCTTGGAACCGATGTTACCATCGACCCATTCCATGGTAGCATTCTCTTCTGCAACCGCACGTTTGGTAACGAGGTTGTAGATGTTTGGAGCCCAGTTCTGGATTGTGGTATAACGAACGCGGGCGTTCTTCATACACAAGATTTCAACAACCGCACTGTGCAGAGAGTTCGTGCTATAGATTGGAGCAGTACATCCTTCTACGTAGTGCACGAAGCTGTCTTCATCAGCAAGGATCAAAGTACGTTCGAATTGTCCCATGTTCTCGGAGTTAATACGGAAGTAAGCCTGCAAAGGAACTTCACATTTCACACCTTTAGGAACATAGATGAAGCTGCCGCCTGACCAAACTGCACTGTTAAGTGCGGCAAACTTATTATCGGTTGGAGGGATGATCGTCCCGAAATATTTTTTCAGAAGCTCTGGGTGCTCACGCAATGCAGTGTCGGTATCTGTAAAAATAACCCCTTGATCTTCAAGGCTCTTCTGCATGCTGTGATAGACTACCTCAGATTCATATTGTGCCGATACGCCGGCGAGGAACTTCTGTTCCGCTTCCGGAATCCCCAGCTTGTCAAAGGTTTCTTTGATTTCGGAAGGAACTTCTTCCCAAGTCTTCCCTTGCTTCTCTGAAGGTCTTACATAATATTGAATATCCTCGAAGTCCAAATCATCCATATTGCCGCCCCATGTAGGCATTGGCATTTTACGGAACTGCTCCAAAGATTTCAAGCGGAAGTCAAGCATCCACTGTGGTTCATTTTTGATCGCTGAAATTTCTTTAACAATTTCGGCCGTCAAACCTTTACCAGACTGGAATATCGACTTATGCTCATCACGGAACCCGTACTGGTATTCTTCCATATCAGGCGCTTTCTTAGCCATGGTGTCAGCCTCCTTGTTCTACTGTTATTTATGTTGCTCTTCTTCGTCAATTCCTTTACGAAGTGCGTTCCAAGCCAGTGTTGCGCATTTGATCCGTGCAGGGAATTTATTCACACCCGAAAGGGCTTCAATGTCTTCGTAATCTCCAAAATCCACGTCTTCACCCTTCATCAGTAAGGAGAAGTTATCGGCCAGTTCAAGCGCACGTTCAACCGTTTGTCCTTTGATCGCCTCAGTCATCATCGAAGCCGACGACATACTGATCGAACAGCCTTCACCATTATAACGGGCATCCTTTACGATTCCATCCTCTACCTTAAGCTGAAGAGTAATACGGTCACCACAGGTTGGGTTATTCAGTTCAATTTTTAGAGCATCATCTTCAAATGAACCGCGATTTCGAGGACTTTTATAATGATCCATAATTACGCGTCTGTATAAGTCATCCAAGTTCATAGCTGAAGTACTCCTTTGTCTTGATTAAAGCGTCCACCAGTCGATCTACATCCTGCTCAGTATTATACAGATAAAAGCTTGCACGTGCTGTAGAGCTGGCTTCCAGCCAGCGCATCAGCGGCTGACAGCAGTGATGACCAGCGCGGATGGCAATACCTTCCGCATCTAGCACTGTAGCGACATCATGCGGGTGAACGTCACCCAGATTAAAGGTGACAACGCCGACTTCACGATTCCGAGGACCATAAATGTTCAGACCCTCGATCTCTGACAGACGTTGCTCTGCATACGCTGCAAGAGCTTTCTCATGGCGGTGTATCTCATCCAATCCGATTTCTTGTAAGAAATCAATGGCTGCACCTAAACCAACAGCACCAGCTATGATCGGCGTACCGCCTTCAAACTTCCAAGGCAGTTCTTTCCATGTGGATTCATAAAGACCCACATCATCAATCATCTCGCCACCGAATTCGACGGGCTCCATGGCTTCGAGAAGTGCTCTCTTGCCATACAAAGCGCCAATTCCGGTTGGTGCAAGCATTTTATGACCAGATAGTGCATAGAAATCACAATCCAGATCCTGCACATCGACCTTCATATGTGGTGTGCTTTGTGCACCATCTACGACAATTACTGCACCATGACGATGAGCAATAGCCGCAAGCTCTTTAATAGGATGAGTTACTCCCATAACGTTGGATACATAAGCGATAGCAACGATCTTGGTTTTATCCGTAATCGTCTGCTCGGCAGCTTCCAACGTAACCGTTCCATCAGGTTGCAACGGTATATATTTTAATGTAGCACCTGTCTTCTTAGCGAGCTGCTGCCATGGAATCAGATTACTATGATGCTCCATTAATGTGATGACGATTTCGTCGCCTTCACCCACAGCAGAGGGTCCGTAAGAAGAGGCCACAATATTTAATGCTGTAGTCGTTCCGCGTGTAAAGATAATTTCTTTAGTGCTGCGGGCGTTAATAAACTTAGCTAGCTTCTCCCGGGCTCCCTCGTAGGCATCGGTTGCTCGGCTGCCTAAAGTATGGACGCCACGGTGTACGTTGGCGTTATCCCACTCATAATACGACTTGACCGCCTCAATCACTTTCCGAGGCTTCTGTGAAGTAGCAGCACTGTCCAGATAGACTAGTGGATGTCCGTTCACATTTTGGTTCAGTATGGGAAATTGCTCCCGGATGGCGTTGCTAATCATTGAACTAACTTCCTTTCCACAAGAGATTGGAGCTGATTGCGCAGTCCCTCCAGTGGAATTTGTGACACAACAGGAGCCAAGAAGCCGTAGATGATCAGAGTCTCTGCATCATGCCGTGTAATTCCGCGGGACATTAGGTAAAAGACTTGCTCGTGATTGACCTGTCCTACGGAAGCGGCATGGCCGGCTGTAACATCATCTTCATCAATAAGCAGGATCGGATTGGCGTCACCACGGGCTTTTGGACTCAGCATCAATACTTTTTCCGTTTGCTGGCCATCCGCTCTAGTAGCACCTTTCTCAATCTTGGTGATTCCGTTGATGATAGAAGTAGCAGAATCACGCATAACTGCACGAGTGATCATATCACTTGGTGTGCTTTTGCCAAAATGCTGAGCTTGAGTGGTGTAATTCAGTTTCTGTGATCCCGTACCTACTGCAATTACTTTAGCGTCGGAGCTAGAACCGTTGCCTTTAAGCACAGACTTGGTATCACTCGCAGTATCTCCGTAGTTCATCTCACCAACGATCCATTCGATGACTCCGTCATTCTCAACAACAGCCCGGCGATAAGTTACATCTGTAGTATCTACACCAAGCTGATGCACTGTAGCATAACGAACTTTAGCGCCAGCGCCCACGAATACCTCTACCGCACCATTGTGTAGTCCAGCTTCTTCTTTATCCGATACGTAGTTGTCTACATAGGTTACGGAACTGTTAGTATCAGCTACGACCAGAATGTGTGGAACAAAAGTAGCTGCCGCATCATCCGTTAACAGCACTGCTTGAAGCGGAGTTTCAATAACAACATTCTTAGGAACATAGAGGAATACTCCACCATTCCACAATGCAGCATGAAGCGCTGCGATAGAATGCTCGTCTGGCTGAATGGCTTTATGCAGGTAACGTTGAACCAAATCTCCGTGTTCTTTAACAGCTGTCTGTAGATCTGTAAAAATAACACCCTGTTCTGCAAGCTCAGGAGCGATACGTGTATATACTGCACCAGAGTTGCGTTGAATAATCAGGCTGCCTTCCTCCTGATCCTTGATCAAGGAAGAAATAGATGCAGGTGCATCACTTAGCGAAGCAAAAGGTTCACTTGCTTTATAGCTACCATAATTATTGACATTCCAACGATCAATCCGTGTCTTCTCTAATTTAGGCAGTGTCAGAGTAGCTGCCAATTCTAGTGCCTTCAAGCGGCTTTCTTTCAGCCAACCCGGTTCGCCGCTGCTGTGCGATAATTCGCTCAAGCGTTCGGCATCCACCGGAAGAATGGTCTGTGTCGTCATAGTGGTCTCCTCCTTCCTGGCGTTTCTTACGCTTCTTGCCCTACAGTTTCATCTTCAATTCCAAGTTCTTCTTTAATCCATTCATAACCCTCTGCTTCCAGACGCTGTGCAAGCTCTGGACCACCGGATTTCACGATTCTACCTTGCATCATAACGTGAACATAATCAGGTTTGATGTAGTTCAAAAGACGTTGATAGTGGGTAATAACTAAGAAGCCGCGTTCTTCGCTCCGCATGGAGTTTACGCCTTCAGCTACAATTTTCAAAGCATCAATATCAAGACCGGAGTCAATTTCGTCCAAGATCACGATTTTTGGATCCAGCATCATCATTTGTAGAATTTCATTACGTTTCTTCTCACCACCGGAGAAGCCTTCGTTCAAGTAACGGTGTAAAAACTCAGGGTTCATATCTAGTTCTTTCATCTTTGCTTCCATTTGGCGAATAAAACGAATCAACGAGATTTCGCTTCCCTCTTCACGACGGGAATTAATGGCAGAACGCAAGAAGTCGGAGTTAGTTACTCCAGAGATTTCGCTTGGATATTGCATTGCAAGGAAAAGACCTGCACGTGCGCGTTCATCAACAGCCATCTCCAGAAGATCTTCACCATCAAGAGTTGCAGTTCCATCAGTTACTTCGTATTTAGGATGACCCATTAGCGCCGAAGCCAAAGTACTTTTACCTGTACCGTTTGGTCCCATGATGGCGTGAATTTCGCCACCTTTCATTTGAAGGTTAATCCCCTTCAAAATTTCTTTTCCCTCAATCGTCGCTTTAAGACCCTCAATGACAAATTCTGCTGCCATAATATTATTCCCTCCATTGATCGATTTGCGAAATCAAAAGTTGTATTGAAACAGGATAATCCTGATTCCCAGCACAATTAGATTTTCTATCACATTATAATTATTATAAATTGAATCACAATGATTATCAATGATTCTCACTAATTTTATATCAAACCTTGTTTTTTTACAAATTTCTCTTTAGCTAATCACTTGTGACTCAGAGAAGATTTTCATTAAGTATAAGACTAACGCAAAAATAAGACTTCCCGCAGGAAGTCTTATTCAAACTGCTTAATGATTAGCTAAGAAATGAACGTAGCATCCATTGGTGTTTCTCCAGATCACTACGGATTTTAATGAACATATCTGAGGTTGGCTGATCCTTGGTTTCTTCGGCAAGCTCGATGCCTTCTGTCAGCTCTTCAGAGATGGTGGCGAAGTCTTCAATCAGAGACTGAACCATTCCCCGTGTATCTTCCTTACCTGTAGCTTCTTGAATTGTAGCTAATTCCAAATATTCTTTCAATGTTGCTGCCGGACTGCCTTTGATGGTTAGCAAGCGTTCTGCTACTTCATCCATGTGAAGGGTTACTTCATTATATAATTCCTCAAATTTCACATGAAGGGAGAAAAACTGTTCTCCTTTGACGTACCAATGAAAGTTATGAATTTTTACGTACAGGACATTTAAGTTAGCAACCTGACGATTCATGATCTGTTCCAGTGAAGTTGTATTTACTTTATTCGATGCTTTAGCCATGAGATGATCCCTACCTTATCCATTATATTTACCGGTTACTATTTCCTTCGTCCGGTAGTAACTTGTCTATTCTTAATTTACCCTTTTACCTTTAATACGAAACAAGGAGAAGCCTTCCATAACACCTTTACTTAAACTAGCATGAGCAAAGACACACCCGATTATGCTCAAATGTGAATACTTGCACACAAACAAAAAGGGCTTAAGCCCCGTTTGTTTGGAATTGTTAAATTTTCCGGTCAGACCATAAGAAGTAACGCTTCCGCACCCGTCATACCTGGTACGATGCCAAGTCTCTCTGCTTCTATCGTTACAGACTCCAATGGAGCAGCTAGAAGCTGGGCAAGTGTCCGTACACCCACCGCACGAGCCGCGATGATATGCCGATCACTAAGGGTTTCATTAAGGAGACCGACATCCAGTGCACCGCACATAATATAACCTCGGTTCGTGCTGATGGAGAGCAGTGTAGTTTTGGGAAGCTTAACCTCTACCCCGATCAGCGTATGTTCACCTACTGTAATAGGCTCCATAGTAACCAATAGCAGCACCTCCTTTTTTTCACTATCCACGTTGTATATGTATGCTAATTTTCCTGTGGGTGTGCTGACGGTAGTCCTATGCCTAGTATAAAATGCAGTATAATAGTCCCTATTCCAGTAGTCCTGGGTATATGAATATTGCATGTTTAATGTTATAGTTAATTACATTCCTGTAACCATTCAGAGATGTTCTAAACGAAAAGCTGGGGGATTTATGGACGAGAAACTACAACGCACAGACGGCAATTATTTATTTAACGTCGACATCCTGATTAATGCCCGTACCAACCCGCTTGCACTGCAATTTCTGCTCGAAATGTTGAACAATAATGACCATATCACAGATTTCAACATTAACTCCGGTCTTGAATTAGGGAGAACCATTGACAGCTTGCTACGCTCCGCTAAACTAGCTTTGAATCAAAACTCTGCTCCTCCCATTTCATTAAAGCTGCCTCCAAAATCCACAAAGAAGCAGCTGGATACACCGATAAAAAAACAGGCAGAAACGCCTGCACAGCAAACGGCAATTGAAACGCCAGCTGATGCATACGGGAAGATTCGTCAGTATATTCAGAATAATCAATTGGTACGTTTACGAGCGAACCGGTACGGGAAACAAGTGTCCATGCCCTGTCGTATTTTAAACTTTGATGAAGCAGCCAACTCTATAAGTGTCTACCATGTGGATGAGAAGCAGGTGTACAGCTTTAATCTAAATGAAATCGACGAGTTTCTGTAAGCGCATGCGTTACAAGCAAATAAGCACCCTCCCTCTTTGGGAATAGGTGCTTATTGGTCTTTCTTTTCCTAACAACTAAGACGACGTTTTACGTGAAAATCCTTCTATCGCAAGGCATAACCAGCCAATTATAAAGCATACCCCACCGATAGGTGTAATCGCTCCTAGCACCTTAATTCCGGAGATACTCAGAACATACAAACTGCCAGAGAACAAAATGGTACCTGCAATTAACAATCGACCCGCCCAACGTAATCGGGCACTTTCGCCCCATTGGCCCACAGCCAGTGCGATGAGAATTACCCCCAGCGCATGTACCAAGTGATACTGCACGCCAGTCTCATATACCTTCATATAGTCTTCACTGATAACTGGTTTTAGTAGATGGGCACCGAAAGCACCAATTCCTACTGCCAGCATTGCTAGCACAGCCCCCCAGGCCATAAATTTCCGTTGCAAATGATTACACCCCCTTAATTTTAGACTCATTCTATCATAACGTAATGCCAGCTCCTATTTCCAGCAGTCATTTTTTAATTTGCCTCATTCAGGGGTTGCTTTTTTAGCATCAATATGAAAAAGTGGATATTAACAACATTTTCATTCTAATCTCTCAAGGAGTGCAAACCATGGACTTAAATTCTCTGTCAAAATCAGACGTACCTGCGGCAGAGGTAGGAAATCCCAGCCCTCATCCGGATTACCCAAGCGCTGATTTATCGTCTACGCATCAAAAAGTAGAACATGATCTTCAACATTCTGGACCTGGTATTGCTTCATTCATTATCTGTCTCGTGTCGATCATCGGCTACGCAGCCATCTTTATCTCTATTATAATGAAGTCTTCTTCATTGGTTAATGAGAATTCCGAACTATTAAGCCAGTCCTCGCAATTCATAATGCTTCTAGGATTAACGGTTATTATTCTGGCTGCTCTTAATGTAATCGGTGTAGTCATCGGCATCATTGGGCTTTCCATTCGGAAACGGCGCAAGGTGTTTGGCATTATTGGCACGATAGTCAATGGTGTTATTATCTTACTCTTTATGCTGCTTATTACAACCTTTCTAGTCAATGCAGGAACGCTTTAAGCTTCTTTTAAACATGCTAACTTCATTAAAAAGGGTATCCCAACAACTTTGAGCTGTTGTGGGGATACCCTCATTTTATGTATGAAGCTAAAATCTGCATCGGGGAGTCCTCATCGTCATCCGCGGCTTGCGGACTCAGATGACGTTATTTACGAATTTTCGCCCTTTGGAGCAGAGTTTCGGACCCCAGTGACGCTATTGCATCGAAAAAGGATCCTATTGGGCGCTTTTCATGGCAATAGCTGCGATAGGGTCCGATAGTAATTCAAATATCGGAAAAAGCTGCGTATAAGGGCCGCTGGGTCCGATGATGCTGAGTCCGATAATGCTGAATCCGATAATGCTGAATCCGATAATGCTGAATCCTATCCCTCATCCGCTCACGGACTCAGATGACGTTATTTACGTTTTTTACGCCTTTGGAGCACAGTTTCAGACCCCAGTGACGCTATTGCATCGAAAAAGGTTCATATTGGGCTCTTTTTATGGCAATAGCTGCGATGGGGTCCGATAGTAATTCAAATATCGGAAAAAGCTGCGTATAAGGGCCGCTGGGTCCGATGATGCTGAGTCCAATATAGGGGCTACCAGTTCCGTTAGTGGGGCTGCTAGATCCATAGTGGTGCTGCTAGATCCATAGTGATGCAGCTAGGTATGCGTACTGTGATCGACCAAACAAAGTTTAGTGTTTTGAGCAAGAACTATACTTAAAAAATACGAGGGTGTCCCAGCAACTGATATGCTCCCCATATAGTAGACAGGTGAAATAATAAAAACCTGTCGCTGTATGGGGAGCATTTTTATGGAACAAAAAAAGTATACAGCACTGGAAAAGTTAACGATTCTCCAAGAAATTGAACGGGGCGACATTGGTTTGAAAGCTGCGGCCCGGAAGTATGGAATATCCAAAAACTCTATAGTGAAGTGGCGGCAACGTTATCAATTGTATGGATACGAAGGGCTGGAAGTCCGAAGCTACAATCGTACGTATTCTGCAGAACTTAAACTCTATGCCGTTAAGGATTATCTCGAGGGAGGATTGTCGCAAAACCAAATCATCTGCAAGTATAAGATTGCAAGTGCAACCCAACTCGCCAACTGGATTAGGAAGTATAATGGTCATAGCAACAGCTTAACAGCTCATTCAGGAGGAACTAAAGCTATGACCAAAGGACGCGTAACCACTTGGCAGGAACGGATAAATATCGTGCTGTACTGCCTTTCGAACGGAGAAGACTATGCGAAGGCGGCAAGCCATTTTCACGTGTCTTACCAACAAGTATATAGCTGGGTAAAGAAGTACGAAGCAGGTGGTGAAGAGGCATTACGAGACGGTAGAGGACGCACCAAAGCGCCTGAAGAACTTACGGAAGCAGATCGCCACAAACTCGCGATGCAAAAGCTGGAATACGAGAATGCACGCCTGCGTGCGGAGAATGCTTTTCTAAAAAAGTTAGAGGAACTCGAAAAGAGGAGGCGTTAAGAACCATTCGCCAGGTGAATATCTACCTGGCCATTCAGGCTGTTCAGCAGGAACAGTCTTGCTCCATTCGGCTTTTGTGTGACATCGCAGGGATTTCACGGTCAAGTTATTACAAATGGTTGAATCGCAAACCCAGTTTTCGAGAGGCTGACAACGAGAAACTGACAGAGGCCATGCTCCTCTTGTATGAGAAGGTGGAACGAACCTTTGGGTATCGCCAATTGACCCTGCATTTGCGCAGACAAATGGATAAATCTATTAACGCAAAGCGAGTGTACCGGCTGATGAGATGCCAAGGTATCCAGTCAGTCATCCGCAGAAAGAGAAAGAAGTATGTAGGCTCCACGCCTCAGCAGGTTGCAGAGAATGTGCTGAACCGTAATTTTGAGGCTGAAGCTCCAAACCAAAAATGGGTAACGGATGTAACGGAATTCAAATACGGCAACGGCAAGAAGGCGTATTTAAGTGCAATAAAAGATCTGTATGACAAGTCCATTGTTGCTTACGTTCTGGGTCATTCCAATAATAATTCGCTAGTTTTTAACACACTGGAATTAGCTTTGCAGGCAGCACCGGAGAGCCGAACCTTACTCCATAGCGACCGTGGTTTCCAGTATACCTCTCTGCATTTTAAGAAGATGCTGGACGATGCAGAACTGAAGCAAAGCATGTCCCGAGTAGGCTGCTGCATTGACAATTCGCCGATGGAATCCTTCTGGGGAACATTGAAATGTGAGAAGTACTACTTACATACCTACCAGACCTTTGAAGAACTCCAAACAGATATTGATACCTACATTCACTTTTATAAAAACGAACGGTTACAGGCAAAACTAAACGGCCTCAGTCCCATTGAATTTAGGACTAAGGCCGCTTAAACTACTTTTATTTTTTGTGCTGTCTACTTGACGGGGTGCAGTTCACAACCACTATATGATTGCTGAGACACCCTCTATTAATTTGCAAATCAATACATTCAATTATTTTGCTAGAGCCAGCTTTGTCAGCACACGCTGCTTGACGGACGGATCGCCCTCCACTGCTTTTTCCACATATTCAATAACTACGGAATCATTCGAATTCAAAGTGTCAAGTATGCTCTCCATTCCAGCTGAAATCTCAAAAGCGGTTGGACCTTCTTTTGTCGCAATCTCAACGGAATGACTATCAATTTGTCCGATATAAACGGCCGTCATTTTTATTGTTTTACCTTCAGCTTTTGGAGTAGAACTAGGTTTAGCTGTGCTCGGATTTTCGGTTGGTGTGGCTGTACTTGGGTTCTCAGTGGGTACGGGAGTGCTTGGAGCTTCTGTAGGCTCAGCAGTGCTTGCGCTCTCGGTTGGTGTTGGAGAAGGTGTTGCAGTCGGTTCTCCTGAAGTCTGTGCCGAATTATTCCCACCGCAAGCGGTTAAGGCAAATGTTAAGGCAGCAATCGCTGCTATGGCGGGTAATGAACGTTGTTTTTTCATGTTGAGTGCCTCCTCTATGTGGCGATTATTTTCAAAGTCATCTTCATAAGTATACTCCTATAACGTTAACCACTCTATGAAAGTTTCATATGAAGTAATTTTAGATAACTTCCAGCTTCTATTAGGCATCCGTCGGATGCAGGCTACAGCGGTATTAATACAATAGTGTGAGCCTGATTTATCCCAAAGGAGTGAGCCCCTTGAGAATCGATATCGGCTGTGGATCTAATAAGGAAGCAGGTTATCTCGGGATCGATCGGATCGCGGGTCCTGATGTAGATATTGTCTGTGACATTTGCCAAGAGATTCCTCTCCCTGACAATAGTGCTGAGTTTGTTATGGCTAGCCGTGTACTGCCTTATGTGGACAATTTATTCGCAGCCCTGTCGGAAATTCACAGAATTAGCATCCATAAAGCAGTTGTTTGCATCCTAGCACCCTATGCCCACAGCTTTGCCCATATGTCCAACCCTGCCTTCAAGCAGAAGTTTGACGAATATACCCCCCGGCATTTTACAGGATCCTTCTTCCAGCCTCCATCCGGTCCAGTTTGCCCAGCTATTCCAGACTACCCTGTACCCGCACCACCCTTCGATTATCGGTTGCTGCGGATGGAGTTATTCTATCAGCATCCTTATGAAGATCCGCTTTACGAAACTGAAGAACTAGAAATACTAAAGACCCTTCAAGCAAATGTAGTGCATGAAATCATGTACCATTTTGTCGTAGTCAAGCACAATATCAACGATCAGGAGTTAGAGCTGATGAGCAGAAGCCATTATCCTGAACCTCATGTTCTTGTCGAACGAAGACTTAAATCACAAAACAGACATTTTTTTCTATAATTTTAAGATGGGACATACACTAATACCCATTTTGTGTCATAGGCTAACATACAGGTATTAACTGTGCCGTCCTAGTTATAGGACGGCACACTTTTGATCAAAACCAACCTCGAAGGAGGTGAGAATCATTCCACTAGTCGTACGGGCAACGATCAATGCGACCGGTGCTATCACATTTACCGGCAACACGCTTGGACTTAGCCGCTCCGATACGATCGGAGTGCCAGGGACACTAGACAGCATCGGTGGCTTTACTACTGTTAATACTTCATCAACATTTGGTACCTATCCTAGCGGAACTACTAGTCTTTATACAAGCAACAGTTCAGCAGCCATACTGGTCCTACCCTCAGGCAGTACCGTACTGTATGCGGAGCTAATCTGGGGCGGTACCTATATTAACGGAAATGTAAACCTTAGTTCGGCCATTAACAACCCTGTCTCCTTCATAACCCCTGCCGGCACTACATTCAGTGTTACTCCTGATTCAGCAACGAGCAACGTAGTCGATTTGGGAGGTGGTGCATCAGCATATGTTCGTTCCGCCAACGTGACCAGCATTATCCAACAAGGCGGTGCCGGCACCTACACCACTGGCGGTGTAGTGGGTACGATTGTTATCCCTAGTGATTCTACAGCCAACCATGCGGGCTGGACGCTGGGTGTAATCTACCAAAATACAGCCTTACCTTTTCGCAATATGTCCCTTCGGGCAGGTGCAATACTTGTACAGGCAAACTCAGCTCCGGTATCCACTACAATAACTGGATTTGCCACACCCATTACTGGTGCGCTTGGCGGCAGAGCGTTATTCAGCGCGCAGGAGGGGGATGCCAACCGTTCGGGGGATCAGGCATTATTTGGTCCAACCTCTGCTACACTTGTTGCTTTATCGGGACCTAATAACTTTGCCAACAACTTTTTTGCATCGCAGATTAACAATGATGCAGGTAACCTAAACACAACGGGTACCTTTGGAAACCGCAACCAAATAAACGGAAATCCAGGAACCAACATTATCGGTGGTCGCCAAGGCTGGGATATTACCAATGTTGACGTCTCCGCACGGCTGATAAACAATCAATCTTCAGCCGTATTACAATTAACCACCTCAGGCGATGCTTATGTACTCAACGGTAATGCCATACAGGTTGATATCAATGCTCCAAAAATAAACCTCACTAAAAGCGCTAATGTAGCCGGCCCCATAGTCGGTGATACGGTAACTTATACGGTGACTGTCAGTAATACAGGAACAGCGGGAGCAGCAAGTGTCGTTTTATCAGATGCGCTGCCGGCAGGATCCACTTTTGTAACTGGAAGCGTAGTTGTTGCTGGTGTCTCCAGACCTACTTTTGATATTACAGCAGGAATCTCACTAGGCTCATTAGCTTTAAGCAGTTCAATAACTGTTACATATCAAGCCAAAGTCACTTCATTACCACCAAGTCCGCAAAATATCGCTAATACCGCTAATGCTGCCTTTACATTTCAAAGTGTAGCCGGAGGCCCTATCATGACCGGGGTCATTCCATCTAATACAGTAACCTTACCTGTATATTCACCCGTCCTTAACATTGTGAAATCAGCCAGTACTACCAATGCTACGGTTGGAGATCAGATCACCTATACCCTTCAAATCACTAACACAGGAAATATCGGCGCGGTAACAACACTTACTGATAATATTCCTTCAGGCAGCTCTTATGTCGCAGGTAGCTTCACCGTCAATGGAAATCCTATCGCCGGTAACCCTGCCACAGGGATTGCTATCGGTACGGTTGCCGCCGGTGGCAGTTCTACTGTTCAATTTCGGGTCATCGTGAATAGCCTACCTTCTCCGCCACAGCTGGTCGACCAAGCAAGCGCCGCTTATACGTTTCAAGTTCCAGATGGGCGAACAGTAGCTGGATCTGCCTCGTCCAACATTTTGTCTATTCCAGTTAGAACACCTAATGTTACCGTAGTCAAAAGCGCTGGATTCGCCGACGTAACTGTCGGAGATATACTACTCTACACCTCTGTAATCAGCAACAACGGAATTGCAGCAATTACCAACGTGTCACTCTCAGATACCATCCCTGCGGGTACATCGCTGGTCCCCGGAAGTGTCACTGTCGCCGGTGTATCGCAACCCTCAGCTAATCCTGGAACAGGGATTTCTGTCGGTACCATCGCTCCAGGAAGCTCCGTCGCAGTCACTTTTCAAGTCAACGTTATCTCATTACCAAGTACCGCTCAGCTATTGAATAAATCTAGTGCCTCTTTTAGCTCGGGTGCTTTTACTGGCATTTCAGTCTCAAACACGACGACAACTCCCGTGTATCAGCCTGTAATCCAAATTGCAAAAAGCTCGAACGTTTCCAGTGCAACTGTAGGCGGCAATATTCTTTATACGTTAAATGTGCAGAATTCTGGAAATATCGGGGCGGCTGTAACCCTGAGCGACAATATTCCTTCAGGAAGCACCTTTGTCTCGGGAAGTGTAACTGTTAACGGTGTTGCTAGACCTGCTGACTCTCCACTTACAGGAATTAACTTAGGTACTTTAGCTTCAGGGGCAGCTGTTCCTGTGACCTTCCTTGTCTCTGTGCAATCTCTGCCTGCTCCACCTGTTCTGAATAACCAAGGCAGCAGCAATTACACCTACCAACTGCCAAGTGGAAGATCATTCTCCGGGACCAGTCTATCCAATACCCTAACCATTCCGGTCTCCGCTCCAAACATTACACTAACCAAAACTGCAAATCTAACTAATATAGCAGTTGGAGAAAATCTGACTTATTCAGTCGTAGTGTCCAACCCAAGCAGCGTCACTGTCACTAACGTTGTTGTCTCTGACCCTATTCCTACGGGGGGAGCATTTGTAGCAGGCAGTGTGACTGTCAACGGTTCGACGGTAGCAGCGGCTAACCCAAGTACAGGTATAGCAATCGGAAGTATCGCCGCGGGCAGCTCTGTCACGGTGTCTTTTAGAGTGAATGTCGCTACCTTGCCAAGTCCAGCACAGTTTACAAACAGAGCCAGCGCCTCCTTCACCTCTGGAGCGTTTACCGGTTCTTCGCTCTCAAACACGATAGTAACACCTGTATTTCAGCCCATCCTTAGTATGGTCAAAAGTGCCAATGCAGCACAGGCATCTGTAGGGGGATCTCTCTCATACTCCATCCTGATCAGCAACACCGGGAATATTGCAGCTACTCTATTAGTAACTGATATCCTGCCACCCCAAGCCGTGTTTGACACGAATAGTGTAATTATTGGAGGAACGCCTTTGCCCGGATATAATCCGGCAACTGGCATTCCAGTAGGACCGCTCGCTCCAGGTGACAGTGTCACCGTAAGTTTTCTGGTCACGATCACAGCACTGCCTCCATCACAAGTATTGCTGAACTCTGCTTCAGCGACATATAATTTCACCCTTCCAGACGGGCGTCAGCTCGGTGGAAATGTAGTGTCCAATACGCTCTCTGTCCCAGTGTCTGCCCCTAACGTCAGTGTTGTAAAAAGCGTAAACGCTGCTACTGCTGTTACTGGTGATATCCTTACCTTTACCTCTGTATTGACCAACAACAGTATTGCAACAGTAAGCAATATCATTCTCAGCGATCCTCTGCCTGAGAATGTAGCTTTCATTCCCGGAACCGTAATTGTAAGTGGCACTCCCCTGCCGCTAGCAGTTCCGTCCGCCGGCATTCCAATCGGTAGTTTGAGCCCTGGCGCCACAGCTACCGTAACATTCGAGGTGAGGATAACAATGCCGATACCATCACAGATTAACAATCAGTCGTCTGTCAGTTTTACATCCGGTGTATTCTCCGGTTCTTCTTCATCTAATATCACAACTACACCAGTTATTCAGCCCCAAATCTCCTTATTAAAAAGTGCCGCTGATGGAGACGGCGATTTCGATGCTTTAGTTGTCGGTGATTCTGTCATCTACACAGTGCTTGTTAGCAACACAGGTAATCTGGCTGCAAATCTTACGCTAACTGATAACATTCCAGCAGGTACAGTTTTTGTTCCTAATAGTGTCATTGTAGGTGGCATGCCTCAACCCGGATCAGCCCCTGATACAGGGATAGCTGTAGGAAATGTCGCTCCTGGTGCCAGTATTGCAGTCAGCTTCACCGTTGATATCATCTCCCTGCCAACACCTCAGCAGATTAGTAATCAGGCTTCTGCAAGCTTTACCTTTACTCCGCCTGACGGTAGACCGTTATCTGGGACTGCGGTGTCTAACACTGTAACTTTACAAGTCTCTGCTCCTAACATTGTCGTTACCAAGAGCACTACTTCAACATCAGTTGCTGTTGGTGAAACGGTCACTTACAACGTCAATATAACTAATAATGGTATAGAATCTGTTACTAGCGTCTTACTCAATGATCCTACACCGGTAGGGAGTACTTTTGTAACAGGCAGCGTGTCTGTCAACGGAGTTCCATTCCCGAACTTGAATCCTGCTTCGGGGATATCTATCGGTACTCTAGCAGCTGGTGCATCAGCGCTGGTTACCTACAGTGTTACTGTTATCTCCGTCCCTCCTACAGCTTCACTCATCAATCAGGCATCCGTTACCTTCACTTCAGGCGTTATTTCAAGCTCCACTTTTTCTAATACTGTTACAGTCCCTGTGTTCCAGCCGAACATTGCCGTAGTCAAGAGTGCTAGTACAGCCAATGCCACGGTTGGCGATTCCGTTAGCTACACACTGACAGTGAGTAACACAGGAAACTATGCTGCTAATTTAACACTGACGGATAATATTCCCGCAGGTACCACTTTCGTTCCGAATAGTGTGCTCATCAACGGCCTCCCTTTAGCGCAAGCGGATCCTTCCACCGGAATTGCAGCTGGAATAATACAGCCTGGAGGAACGACCGTAGTCATTTTCACGGTTGACATCACTTCATTGCCTAGTCCTCAGCAACTGGTCAATCAAGGAACCGCAGCATACAGCTTCACCTTACCCGACGGACGTACACTTAATGGGTCTGCACTCTCTAACACCGTCACTATTCCGGTCTCCTCACCTAATATTGCTGTAGTTAAAACTACAACCACAACATCAACTACAGTCGGTGACACTATTACTTATTCCATAGCTTTAACTAATAACGGGATTGCCACTGTAAATAATGTGGTCTTCACAGACGCCCTTCCTGCCGGCACCACCTTTGTGACAGGCAGCGTGCTTGTGGACGGTGTGCCTCGCACAGGAGTTAGCCCAGCTATTGGAGTGACCCTAGGCAGCATAGCACCCGGTGTAACCGTAACTGTTGCTTTTACCGTAAATGTAGTTTCACTGCCGCCTACTGGATTGTTAAATAATCAGTCAACAGTCAGCTTCACCTCAGGTGTTGTCTCAAATGTAGCCTTCTCAAATATCGTCACGACGCCTGTCTATCTGCCTATCCTTGCAGCAGCAAAAAGCTCCAATTCAGTCAATGCTACCGTTGGGGATACGATTACTTATACTATAAATGTGACCAACACAGGTAACTACGGAGCTTTAGCAACCCTGAGTGACACCATTCCAGCGGGTACAACGTTTATTCCAAACAGTGTACTCATTCAAGGCGCTCCTGCTCCAGGAGCAGACCCAGCTGCCGGGATCTCACTGGGGGTAATCTCCGCGAATGGAAGCCTGTCTGTAATGTTCTCAGTGCTTATCACAACATTGCCGGCAAGCCAACAGCTGCTCAATCAAGCTTCCGTCGCGTTTGCATACACACTTCCAGATGGACGGACATTTAACAATTCGATCAATTCCAATACAACAACAATCTCAGTATCCTCACCGAACGTTATCGTCACTAAATCTTCGACAGCTACCGATGCCGTTGTTGGGGATACCATCACTTATAACTTCACTGTTACCAACAGCGGAATAGCAAATATCAGTAACGTTAACCTCAGTGATCCAATACCTGCAGGCTCTAGCTTTGTCGCTGGCAGTGTGACCGTAGATGGCACTCCACGCCCTAGCGCCAACCCAGCGAACGGGATCTCGCTCGGTACACTTGCACCGGGAGCATCTTTCCAAGTCTCGTTCAACACGATTGTCAATGTGCTTCCTAATCCTGCAACGCTTAGTAATCAGGCTTCCGTCAGTTTCACCTCCGGCGCATTCTCAGGATCTTCTTTCTCAAATACACTTGTTATTCTGGTATATCAACCTATCATTGTAGTTGTCAAAGGGGCGGACAGAACCGCCGCAACTGTCGGAGATACGATTACTTACTCCTTAAATGTGACGAATACTGGTAACCTCATAGCAAATGTAGTTATTACCGATACCATTCCGAACGGAGCTGTCTTTGTTCCAAACAGCGTGCTCGTGAATGGGGTACCACAACCAGGATCAGATCCATCTACTGGCTTAAGCATTGGGGCGGTAGCTCCGGGAAGTACAGTAACAGTAACGATTACCTTACAGGTTACTATTGCGTCCCTGCCTTCACCGCAGCAGTTGGTCAATCAAGCTACAGCAAATTTCACATTCACACCGCCAGATGGACGTTCACTCACGGGCTCCTCTGTCTCAAACGTCCTCATTATCCCTGTATCTTCTCCGGACGTAAGTGTGGTTAAGAGCACTACTTCTATTGATGCGGTTGTTGGCGATATCATTACCTATACGATAGTTGTCACCAACTTAGGGATTTCACCAGTCAATAACGTCATCATGGTTGACCCTATTCCAGCTGGCAGCCAGTTCGTAACGGGAAGTATTACCGTAGATGGAGCCCCTCGTCCTAGTGGCAGTCCGGCTTCGGGAATCGTAATTGGTACAATTGCTGCAGGTGCTTCTTCAACCATTACCTTCCAGGTTCAGGTAGTAGCGTTATGATTCCCGGCTCACGTACCCAACCTGTCGTAACCAATCAATCCATGGTACTCTTCAATTCGGCAGCGGGTGTTGACGGAATTGTCTATTCCAATACCGTTAACACCCCGGTCGTGGGCCCCGTGCTTTCATTGCTGAAGAGTACAGATAAACTCCACGCCTCTTTAGGCGACACTTTGGTGTATACCATTACAGCCAGTAATAATGGAAATACAGATGCTTTTTTGACGGTGTTTGACATTCTTCCAGAAGGTGTATCCTTTATTTCCAACAGTGTGCTCAGAGACGGTGTGCCTCTTCCGGGGGCTACACCGTCTTCAGGCATCCCCCTTGGTTCTATTGCACCGCAGAGTCAAGTGAGCATCGCCTTTCAAGTCGTCATCATTTCCCTGCCGTCTTCCCTAGTGCTGCAAAATAAAGCGCTAGGCCGTTTTTCTTTTTCCACTCCGGAGGGAAGAACCGTTAAGGGTGAGCTTGCGTCTAACTCTGTACTGGTTTCTTTACGCTCCTACCAGCTCTCGACCTCCTTGTCTGCAAGTACTCCGACTTCTTTTATAGGGGATGTAGTCACTTACACCTTGCGGCTTACAAATGAAGGCAACAGCCTTTTAACTCAAATCAACGCAATAATTTCTATTCCGGACGGGGCCGTGTTTATACCGGGGAGTGTCATTGCAGGTGGGATTTATTACCCAGAATCGGACCCGGCGCAGGGGATATTACTCGGTTCGCTGGACACAGACCTAAGCGTTGATATTACTTTTCGTGTCCGAGTAACAGAGTTTTCTCCCTCGTTGGCCTTAACCAACAACGCGGTTGTCACCTATTCAGTCGATGAGCATACAATTATGACCGAAAGTAACACTGCGGTTGTCTCACTTGTCCAAGCGGGGGTCAACATTAGTAAAAAAGTGGATCATGTTACAGCAGCTCCGGGCGATAATTTGAGATATGAGCTTACGGTAACGAACAACGGGAATCTGGCTGTAAATGCAGTCCTAACAGATGCTATACCTTCAGGTACTCTTTTCGTATGGGATAGTGTTCTCTTAAATGGAGTGTTGCAAAAAGGTGCACGACCAGCGGAAGGCATCCAGTTAGGTACTTTAAGAGGCGGAACTACAGCAGTTGTAGTATTTCAAGTGAGTATACCTGCAGCCATTAACATTCATGAAATCGCAGCCGTACAAAACCATGGTAGTGTTCAGTATACCTTTGTGCTTCCAGACGGACGGACCGTACGACAAACCTCTCGTTCCAATACAGTTACCACCTTAGTAGTCACACCTGTCATTTCACTCGTAGTCCATGCAAAACCAACTATTGTAGAAGCAGGAGAGCGAGTCCAATGCTGGATCTCACTAACCAATAGCGGAAATTGGCCTGCGGAAATATCTCTGAATCGGCTAACCCCGGAAAAATGTTTTCTTGATCCCAACAGCATTGTGATTGATGGAGTTCCGAATCCACAATCTTCATTTGCCGGCACCTTGCCGCTGGGGGTAGTTAATGCTGCATCTATGGTTAACATTCATTATTTTGTCCAGGTAAGTGAACAGGTAATGGGTCGTTTCCTTAAGGGCTCCGTGAATGCTCAATACTCTTTCAATATGGATGGACGTGACTACTCTGGCGAAAGTCAATCTAACAGTTATGTGCTGACCGTAGATGAGATCAGTGAATAAGAAATCACATATCCCTCATCCCCATGAATATACTTTAGTTACAACCCCAAAACATCCCCACAAGGTGAGGCTTTGCTCTCTATGCGTACTCAGGTACTTTGCGGGGGATCCAAATATATGCTTTGCAAAAGATTTCTTCAATCAACATTCATATTCCATGGGAGGTGGTCATCCTGTCGCAATCATCCGGTCCCTTTTCCTTCGTAGTCTCAAAAGAAGATTGGTCCCTTCATCGTAAAGGTCATCAGGATCAGGAACGCCATCAGCAAAAGGTCAGAGAAGCCATCAAGGATAATTTGCCTGACCTCGTTACCGAAGAGAATATTATTTTGTCAGGCGGTAAGCAGATTGTGAAGGTTCCGATTCGCAGTCTGGATGAATACCGGATTATTTATAACTTCCGTAAACAGAAGCATGTAGGACAGGGGGACGGAGAAAGCCAGGTCGGAGATGTGCTTGGGCGCGATTCACAATCGGCACAGCCAGGCAAAGGAGAAAAAGCAGGCGATCAGCCCGGTCAAGACACCGTGGAAGCAGAGGTCAATCTGGAAGACCTGGAGGACATTCTATTTCAGGATATGGAATTACCACATTTGAAGCCTAAGAATAAGGAAGAGATCGAGGTCAAATCCATTATTTTTAACGATATTCGTAAAAAAGGGATGATGTCCAACATCGATAAAAAACGTACGCTGCTGGAGAATCTTCGGCGCAATGCAAGCAGCGGCAATCCCGGCATCCACAGTATCAGCCCAGATGATCTGCGCTACAAAACATGGGATGATATTAGAACCCCTCATTCCAATGCGGTCATTATTGCCATGATGGATACGTCAGGTTCGATGGGTTCATTTGAAAAATACTGCGCCCGCAGCTTCTTCTTCTGGATGACCCGTTTTCTGCGCCGCCAGTATGAGAAGGTAGAGATTGTCTTTCTCGCCCACCATACGGAGGCTAAGGAAGTCAGTGAGCATGATTTCTTCACCCGTGGCGAAAGCGGGGGAACGATTTGTTCCTCGGCATATCAGCGAGCGATTGAAATTATCGATAGCCGCTACCCGCCTGCGCAGTACAATATTTATCCATTTCACTTCTCCGATGGTGATAATCTCACCTCCGACAACGAACGTTGCGTGAAGCTGATCGGAGAACTGCTGAAACGAAGCAATATGTTCGGCTACGGTGAGGTGAACCAATACAATCGAAGCAGTACCTTGATGTCAGCTTATCGCCATCTGAAACATGAACAATTCATGCATTACGTCATTAAAGACAAAAAAGAAGTGTATCAGGCGCTGAAGACCTTCTTTAGTCCAAAGGGTACGGTTAATTCTTAATCCCCCACTCCAAAACGCGGGTATCCCAAAAGCCAAAAATGGCTGATGGGACATCCGCGTTTTTGGCGTTGCTCCTTCTTGAACAAAACAACAAACTTCGTAAATTGCGTCATCTGGGTCCGTAGGCATCGGGGATGGGCAAATAGCGTCATCTGGGTCCGCAAGATCAGGGGATACGCAGAATAGTATGTAGGGCAACTTTGGGATTACTGGGGGATCGGCGCATTCGGACACAGATGACCTTATAAGTAGCTTTAGCGCACATTTGGATTGCTATCGGACCCCATAGCTACTATTAGCATGAAAAACACCAAAAACGAGCTTCATTCTGAGCAATAGCTGCACTGGGGTCCGAAATCATGCTCCAAAGGCGATAAATTGCTAAATAGTGTCATCTGGGTCCGTAAGTATCGGGGATGGGCAAATTGCTCATCTGAGTCCGTAAATATCAAAGAATGCGTCAGAATAGTATGTAGGGCAACTGTGTGGGATTACTGTAGCGCTCGGCGCTACGGTATAGATTAAAAAATAAGCCAGTGAAATTAACTTTCTTTTTTCAGTTACATAATAACTCCTACTATACACCTAATTTCACAATTTGGATCGGTACCGATAAACTTGTACTCCCCACCCATGTCAGCTTGTTATCGTAAGCTATGACTGCTGTTTTGTTTTTCCCCGCTTAGATTTCCACCATGCAAATAACCTCCAATCTCAAACTCTGGAATGCGGAGGTTATTTATAGTTAAAAAGCTTTCAACGCTACAGCCTAATGAACCTTCTCTCTATCCTTGCCTTTATCAGACTCACCAGCATTTTTGTTCGCTGCTTCCCGGTCCTGCATCATCTCATCCACCGTCTTCACCTTCAGGCGAGCAGCGCCCTCGTTGTTAGCGTTCGTTGGGATAAGCTCTCCTGAAGCCAAACGTTCCTTGGCCCTAGCAATAGCTTCGCTGTATTGAGGCAGCCACTGTTCCCCTGCGACGAGCATCTCATCGACCATCTGCCAGATTTCTTTTGGATTACATACAGCACCAACGAGTGGGTCCATCATAAATGCCTGACGCAACAGCTTATCATCGCCGTGTACAGCTGCTTCAACCGCCAGACGTTGCACTGAAATGCTCACGTTACATACGGCGGCAGGCCCAAGCGGCAATTCACCTACCAATGGCATGGAGATCCCGTTCCGGTCTACATATCCCGGTGCTTCGATAATGGCGTCCTCTGGTAAATTAGAGATTACGCCATTGTTCACTGTATTAAAGTGCCCCCGGTACACTCGTCCCGTTTCCAATCCTTCTATAATATAAGAGCCGTGCTCTTCCCCGCGATTCTCCTTCGTATACTCCAATGCCGGGTCTTTCATCCAGTTTGGAAAATCGGTCTCGAACCAATTCCGACCTTCCGTGCAGACACGCAGATAACCGCCTGTTTCTCCGTTAATCCAGCTCCCCAGATCGATCCAATCCATAATTTCATCACTGCGTTTACGATACCATGGCACGTACTCACTTAAGTGTCCATTGGATTCTGTACTATAGTATCCAAAGCGACGAAGCATATCGATGCGCACTTTTTCCGTACGGCTGAATTCCGGATGTTTCTCAAAAGCCTCTAAAAGACCTTCGGTCAGATCCTTCCCCTCATGACTTGCTGAAATATACCAGGTCTGGTGATTGATGCCCGCACAGATAATATCAACTTCGGATTTCTTAAGCCCATACACATCCGCAATTTGTTGGTGCCCATGCTGTACACCATGACATAGACCGATGGTCCGAACACCACCATATTTATTGCAGGCCCAGGTCAGCATAGCCATCGGGTTCGAATAGTTAAGCAAAAGCACATCCGGTGCTGCCATCTCCCTAATATCACGGCAAATATTCAGCATCTCCGCAATTCCGCGTTGCCCGTACATGATACCTCCCGCACACAGAGTATCTCCCACACACTGATCGACTCCGTATTTTAAGGGAATGTCCACATCCGTAGCAAAGGCTTCAAGCCCACCCATCCGAATAGTACAAAATACGTACTTAGCATCCTTCAGTGCTTCTCTGCGATCCGTTGTCGCCTGAATTTGTATATTTAAACCATTCTCCTTAATATCACGCTGGCATAGCTCCGTGACCATCTCCAGATTGTGGCTGTTAATATCCATAAATGAGACTTCGATATTTTTAAATTCCGGTACAGTTAGTAAGTCCCGCAACAATCCACGGGTAAATCCAATGCTGCCTGCCCCTATAAAAGACACTTTAAATGACATGGTTATCATCCTCCGGTAATGAATTGGTTGTTCCTGTCCATTGTAGCAAGGGACCTGAGGAAAGCGTAACCAATATCATGACCTCTTTTGAAAGAAGGTGTCAAAAATCCTAACCTATCTACTAAAAATCATGCTCTTCATAACTCCAGGCGTGACGCTCAATGGAATTGCGGAATTCTACAGGCGTGCAATCGGCGTATTTTTTAAAAAGAAGGTGAAAATATTGCCTGCTGCTAATTCCTACGTAATCTGCAATTTCAGCAATCGGGATGTCGCTCTGCCCAAGCAGCATCTTCGCCTTCTCCATTCGCAGCATATTCAAGTAATCGCTGAGTGTCCGACCCGTATGGCTCTTAAAAATTCGATGCAAATATCCGGGATGCAGATTTACTGCGGCAGCGATGTCCTTAACCTGAATGTTCTGGTCATAGTTCTGATGCAGAAATTCGATGCTCCGGCGCACATAAAGCTGCGAGGGCTGTTGGCTGGTATGAAGCTGCTCTTGCCGAAGTCTGGATAATCGCAACAGAAGCTCACAAAATAATAAATCAACCATACTTCCCCCCTTCCCGCCGCTCTGATCAAGCTCTAACACAAGTCCCTTTAGAACATGATAGATTTCCTCCGGATCAGGCATTACTAAACTGGAAAAAGGAAGCTGCAGCATTTCTGCGAGCGCCGTTTCTTCACGGGCTAGCTTGCCGACAGAGGGTGCAACCCCTCTATATTCCATGAAGCCAAATTCCACATTTAGCATCCGACAAGGTGCCCCCTCTTCAACAATCAGCCTATGCGGAACATTCGCGTCTAGGATGATCAATTCTCCCCGCTTCAGCCGAACTCTCTCTTCTCCTCCTGAGCTTGGACGGACATCTACGATACAACTTCCTGAGATCAAATACATGATTTCCGTTGAATTATGCTGATGGTAAGACATATTGTAGTTATTCCACTGTTTATAATAGTAAGCAAAAAAATGAGGACTATAATCTCCCTCGATTAAAACCTGCTGAAAAAGACTCCCGCTAGGACTCAGATTTAAGTTCGTCAATGGATCACTACTTTCTTCATTTATTACTTAATACAAGTGTATCCCTTTAGCCACTTCGAAGACAAGATAACCTCCGATAGCGATCAAATCAACAAAAACGAGCAACTCTCCACTATACTGGAAAATTGCTCGTCTCTATTAGAATATTATTGTCATACTTGAAAAGAAACCAAAGAGTGCTTGAGATCCGCTGCCAAGCCCTCCAGCTTTTCCGATAAGGCAACCAATTCCTCACTAACCGTAAATTGCTGAGATGACATAGAAGCTACCTCCTCCGTCGAAGCTGTGGTCTGCTGGACAATGGAGCTGACGCTGGCCATGGATTCACCAAGTTGACGCTGGAACTCAATCAATTCGAGGACAGAAGCAGAAGATTCACTAATATGTCTCATGAAATGTTCCATTTCCTCTTTGACACTCGCAAATATCGTTGACGACTCTCTTACAGAAGAGATTTGTTCACGGAACTTAGGAGCGGCTTCATTGATATCCTTAACGGTGTTCTCGATATGTAGACCAATCTCTTCCGTGATCTTGGAGACCGATTGAATCGACTCATTCGACTGGTTAGCGAGCTGCCTGATTTCATCAGCAATCACTATGAACCCTCTTCCGGCCGCACCTGCCCTAACTGCTTCTATGGTAGCATTTAGCGCCAAAATATTGGTTTGCTTATTCACGGCAATCATAGGGCTGAGAATACTGCGAATTAAATGGGTGCTTTCTCTGAGCTTAGTAGAATTATCTTGAATTCGATTGATCATCTCTACCGTAGACTCACTTTGTTCTACTAGCAGCTTCATCAGCTCTGTACCTTGATTGCTAACCTCAATGACCCGTTCTGCTGAATGGTCCATCACTGTATTTATTTCCGTCACTTCACTCATTTTGCTGCCGATAATCTCAACATTGTGATAACTGCGTTCGGCTTCAACAGCGAGGCTGGCTGACCCCGCTGCAATCTCACCGGTAGCGGTCGCAACCTCTCTGGCATGGAGGGAGATTGTACTTGATGCTTGTACTAATTGTTCCGAAGTAAGGAGGACTTCATCTGCCGAATTCCCGCTCTGCCTTGCAAGCAAAGAGATCTGCTCCATCATTTTGTTGAAGCTGTGACCCAAGCGGCCAATCTCGTCCTTGCCCTTAAAATGGGTTCGTACCTGTAGGTTCCCATGCTCTCCTTCTTCCATCAAGACTGCCAGCTTACCCAGCGGACGCCCTACCAAACGAACAAGAATATAACCGATTAGTAGTGCTATTAAGGCTGCCGCTAGCACCACAGAAAATGTAATATATAAAAGTTTGTCCGCAGACTTGGTAAAATCACTGACGGGAGCATACCCCATAAGCGTCCACTTGGCAGTAGCCAAGGGCTGGTATACAACAAGCTGAGAACTTCCGTTCTCATCCTCCGCTGTAAATGAATGATTCTGCTCTTTACCTTGTTCTTCTGAAACTTTTATGTAAGAGGGTTGACCCAGCTTAGCTTGATCCACACCATACACAATGCTGCCATCCGCACTCAAGATACGAATTTCACCGGTCATCCCAATCTGAAGGTTAGACAGCATTTCAGTCATGGCCTTCCCTTTCACTTCGATTAGCATGTAATACTCCGCTTCGGGATGTACAAGATTACGCAGCAATCTCCCCATAGTTAAGGATGGCTCAGTATAAGCATCAAAAAAGCCTTTCTCACGAACGGGAAACCAGACTGGCTCTCCTTTAGCTGCGGCAATTTGCTCTAATCTTGCGGAAATGCCTTCATCACTACGAATCCCACTTATGCCAGCAGACTTATAAGATTCTGAGTCTACCAAGCTCTTGGATACCAGCCTGACGCCATACATCCGCTCATCAGACCCTTTTACCAAGTCCAGCTTTCTGCGAATCCGATCTTCAGCACCGGCTTTGTCCACAGTTGTAAGCTCGCCACTATTTATTTTTTCTAAATCACCCTTTAACACAGAGTCGAGTGCAAACTGCCTTGATAGTGCCTCATACTCTGCCAGCACAAAATCCAGCTTGTCCGCTGCCTGAACTACAGATTGTGTGGAGGCTGCAGCAACCTCATTCGTAATGATATTTTTAGCGGCAAAATAGGAAGTCAATCCTAGCACGGAGGATAAGAGAACTATAGAACTAAATAAAATAACGAACAGTTTAACTCCAACAGATTTAAAATATAGAGTCCAGGACTTTTTCATTAAGTTCACTCCCCGTGACGAAATAAGGGTACAGCCCTCCATTTCTGTATAAAGGCTGTACCCTGATCATTTATTAGCATGAAGCGAGCGAATGGGTTTACCCCTTACTAGCTCCTGCTGTCAAGCCATCTACTAGCAGACGTTGCAAGAATACAAACAAAATCATAATTGGAATGGAGATCAAAACCGCACCCGCAGAGAACAAGGTAAAGTTCGTGTTTTGGTTCGTGTTAACCATATCCCACATTCCGACTGCGACCGTCCAGTTCTCCTTCGTCCGCAAAATAAGTCTGGCGAAAATGAAATCCACCCAAGGACCAACAAACTGAGTCAGCGCCATGTAAGTGATCATAGGACGTGACAAGGGTAAGATGATCCGCATAAATATCCCGAAATTACTCGCCCCATCTATTCGAGCCGCCTCATCCAAAGAACGAGGAATCGTATCCAGGAACCCTTTAGCGATAAAGGTCCCACCCAGCGGTGCCCCCGCCGCATAAACGATAATTAACGCAATATGTGTATCCAGCAAATTAAACTCTTTAAGCAGCATATAAATAGCGATCATACTCATAAAACCAGGGAACATACCAAGAATCAATACGGTGGATAACGCTGTTTTACGCGCTTTAAACCGGAATCTGGATACGGCATAACTGGTTAACAAAGTAAGAACTACCCCGATAAGCATCGAGAACACAGCTATTTTCAAGGTATTGGCATACCAAGTCCCAAACATATAGCTGGGTGATGTGAACAATTCTCTGTAATGTGATAAAGTGAATTGCTCGGGAATAAACGTTTTGCTGTACAATGATTTACCAGGTCGGAAGGAAGCTAAGAGAATCCAAAGGGCAGGATAGAGTGCAGCTATCGACAAAGCAATCAAGATAATATAACTACCTGCTAAGCGAATAATGTTCGCGACTTTTCTGCTCATTGGATCATATCCTCCTCTTTAAATGACTTCGTCCGGCGGTAATTGTACAGGGAGAATGAAGCGACAATGATAAAGATAATAATCCCTATTGCCGAAGCCATGTTGTTTTTATTCTGATCAAGCGTTAATTTGTATAACCAGGTTACTAGCAAGTCCGTAGAACCGGCATATTGATAGTCACCATTTACCGGACTACCCCCAGTTAATAGGAAGATTGCGTTAAAGTTGTTGATGTTACCTGCAAACTGCGTAATCAAGGTTGGTGCTGTGGAGAATAATACCATCGGCAACGTTACGATACGGAACTTCTGATAACCCGATGCTCCATCCACCTCAGCAGCTTCATACATATCCCGTGGGATAGTAGTCAGAACGCCCATGATAAGCAGCATAGAAACAGGAATACCTACCCACATATTAACGATAATTACGGTAACCTTAGCCCAGAATGGGTCAGTCAGCCACGGTAATCCATCCAATCCAAAATACCCCATGTATTGATTGATAGGCCCGAATTGACCGTTAAATAAGTTGCGCATGAGCAGAAGCGAGATTAACTGTGGCACCGCGTAAGGCACAATCAGAATTACTCTCCACATTCCTTTGAAGCGAATGCCCTTCTGACTCACCAGCAAAGCGACCAACAGTCCTCCGAAGTATGTAGTAATGGTTGAAAGAACTGCCCATATAATTGTCCATGTTAATACACCATAAAAAGTGTGGCTCCATGTCTTAAGGACCAATAAATTACGAAAGGTCTGAAATCCAACCCAGTCCACCAATTTGGCGGGTGGAAGATGATCAGGTGCGGAATAGTTCGTAAAGGCCAACAGGATCATGAAGATAATAGGCATAATAGTAAAGAATAGAACACCGATACCCGGCAAGACTAGAAACGCTTGAGCAAACTTGTAATCCAGGATATAACGAACACTTTGTTTAAAAGTGTTTGCCTGAAGACCGTTATCACGTTTTTCTCCAATCTTGTAAGCATCTCTGATATTCAAATACCACGCGATAATCAATAGAATAAGAATAAGGATGGTGATCAAGCTTTGGATCATAATATAAATCGAGTGATCACCGGTAACCATCTTGGCGATCCCCTTCACTTTAACCAGACGACTCGGATTCTCTCCTAGTGTTACAATGCCCCATAAGGAGTTGGCAAGATTCTCAATAAAATAAAAAACGGCTACAGCTTCTACGGCTAAATATAATATTCCTTTAACGAATTGGCGGTTATATATTTGTCCCAATCCCATAAAAATCGTCGACAGTATTGCGGCCCTCGTGCGATGTCGTTGCATTTCGCTTCCGTTCTCCTCTCCGAGTGAAAATAAGAAGCTGCCAGCCGCTAAACATGCGGCGGGCAGCTTGATTCACTGTATGCTGTTAAGACAGTGAATTATGATCCTTATTGAGATGCACTGTTATTCAAATCTTTGATTTGTTGTACAGCTTTGTCCATTGCTGCTTTTGGATCCCCATTTTTATCCCAAATTTCTGGAAGGGCAGCATTTACTGGACTCCATACGTTACCCATTTCAGGGATAGAAGGCATCGGTTGGGAGTTCTTAGCTTGTTCTGCAAAAACGGACACATAAGGATCGCTAGAGATCTGTGGATCAAGAAGCGCCTCGTTGTTTGTAGGAACCGAACCAATCGTTTTGTTCAGTAACAGCTGAGCGTCTTTGCTTGAAGCAAAATTCGCATACAATTTAGCAGCATTCGGATATTGAGTAAACGAGTTAACTGCGAAAATTTTAATACCAGAGAATGTAATTGCTGTTTTGCCATTCACTGTAGGGATTGGAGCAATACCAAGGTTGTCACCAAGAGCTTCTTTGTATCCTCCAAGCTCCCATGGACCTGTGATATCCATAGCTACATCACCAGAGTTGAACAAGCTGCGTTTGATATCACTGTTGATATCACCACTCTTAATTGGCAATGCTTCCTTCAATTTCACAAATTCTTTAAGTCCTGCAATTGCGCCATCGTTAGCAAGACCGATATCATCTTTATCCGTACCATCCTTACCGAAGAGGTATCCGCCATCGGATGCGATAAACATGTAGTTGAAGTACACGTTTCCTACTTCCCACATAATTCCATATCTATTTTTCGATTTATCCGTGAATGTTTTGCTGAATGCAAGAACATCATCGAATGATTTAGGTGCTTCTTTAACAAGCGATTTATTGTAGAACAATGCATAAGTTTCTGCTGCTCTTGGGTAACCATACAATTCGCCTTCGTACGAAGATCCGATAATCGAAGCTTCAGTATTGTTAGCTTTTGTTTCTTCACCGAAGACATCGTTAGGAAGAACCAAGCTCGCGCTTGCCGCTTTACCTAAGTTATCGTGAGGGATAAGAATAACGTCTGCCGCTAATCCTGAAGGACCATCTTGAGTAAGCTTAGTTACTTGATCCGGGGGTGCCAATTCTTCAACCTTGACTGGAACGTTATATTTTGCTGTGAACTGTTTAGCAATCTCATCTGCAAAAGGTCTTTCTTCTTTACTTTCCCATACCACTAGAGTTGCGCCATCTTCAGGTACGATTTCATCTGTTACTGCTGCATCTGTGCTCTCTGGCGCTGCAGTCTCTGTAGTAGCGTTGTTAGTAGCTTTTGCTGCGTTGTTGCCCCCGTTATTCGTACTGTTGTTGTTCGAACCGCATGCTGTAACGGACAGAGCCATTGAGAAAGCTGCGGTGATAACCATCATTTTTTTCAATTTCATTACTTTAACCCCTCCCAATTTTTAAAAACGTAAGATGGAAAATAGTAGTGCTGCAATCTGCGCAAACGATTTCAGAAAGGCTAAAAAAAAAGTTCTTCTTTTAGCTTGCTCCTTCTGTATCTGCATTTCACAGGTACGAAAGCGCTTCATTCATGAGTACATCATACAACAGTAACGATTGTTTTTAAAAACGTTTGCATATACTGTATTGGGTCATTTTCCATTAATTGATATACATTATAGGCATATATCTCCATTTTTCACATGATATCTTTTAATTAGTCGATAATTCATGTGTTTAATATTGGAATATCTATTTTATTTGCCCCTAATATGCCACATTTTCTCTATTTCAAGAGATTTCTCATAAATTAACGTTCACAATGCTCGTTTACTTTAGTGAAATTTAGTGCAATGGTTTGAACAAGAGTATTGAAAGCCCTTTTATTCCATGCTATAATCCAAAACGTTAAGAGGCTGTCCAGCATGAAGCACAACATCTCTTGTCTGCCTCCTGTTCTATACAATTAAAAGGCAATGTTACTTATCAAAGGTACAACCTCGGGCAAGCTATTTCGCGGTGGCTGTGCCTCTTTGTTATGTGCTACTCTGCTACTGATTTAGTGCATGTTGCATAAAAAACTGTGCAACCAATAACAATAGCGACATTCTACATTCCACGCGCTCTGTGGAGTATCGTCCGGGAATAGTTTATGCTTTCGATGCGGTTTTGCCGAAGTGTCCGAGGAAGTAGCGCTAACAAAACTTAGCCTATGCTTTCGATGTGGTTTTGCCGAAGTGTTCGAGGAAGTAACGCTAACAAAACTTAGCCTATGCTTTCGATGTGGTTTTGCCGAAGTGTTCGAGGAAGTAACGCTAACAAAACTTTAGGAGGATTTATCATGTTACTGGAAGCAGTGTATCATCGTCCGCGGTTAAATTGGTCTTATGCCTATAATGAAAGTACGATTCACCTGCGTCTACGCGCTAAAAAAGGGGATTTAACCGAAGTGTTCGCCTTTGCTGGAGATAAATATGCTTGGGATACCACAAAAGAGCTAATTCCCATGACCCTCTTCACCTCCGATGCTATGTTTGACTATTGGGAATGTGCTTCAGTACCTCTCTACCGCCGCTTGAAATACGGCTTCTTACTTCAAAAAGATAACGAACGAATTTGGATGACCGAAAGTGACTTTCAAACGGTGCGGCCGGAAAACCCAAACAAGCTGTTCGAATTCCCCTTCATTAACCGCGTTGATGTATTTGCTCCGCCTGCCTGGGTAAAGGACGCTGTTTTTTATCAGATCTTCCCAGAACGCTTTGCAAATGGTGACCCGAGCCTTGATCCGGAAAATGTTCAGCCATGGGGCTCCGAACCAACACCAACCAATTTTTTTGGCGGCGACCTGCAAGGGGTTATTGATCATTTAGATCATCTTAACGAGCTTGGGATCACTGCTATTTATTTCACACCTATCTTTGATGCAACTACTAATCACAAATACGATACAGAAGACTATATGAAAGTCGATCCGCATTTTGGAGATATTGAGACTTTAAAAAAGCTCGTCGATAGCTGCCATAAACGTGGGATTCGTGTCCTGCTAGATGCCGTATTCAATCATTCTGGCAGAACCTTTGCCCCTTTTGTGGATGTTCAAGAAAAAGGAGAGGCTTCCGCCTTTAAAGATTGGTTCCATATTCGCAAGTTTCCACTTCAAATTGAAAACGGTGTCCCTACTTATGACACCTTTGCTTTTGAACCGCTAATGCCAAAGCTAAACACAGAACATCCTGAAGTTAAACAATACTTACTGAAAGTCGCAGAATACTGGATCAAAGAAGTTGGGATCGATGGCTGGCGTCTGGACGTTGCCAATGAAGTGGATCATGATTTCTGGCGGGAATTCCGCAAGGTGGTTAAACGTGCTAATCCTGAGGCTTACATATTGGGAGAAATCTGGCATGAATCTGCACCTTGGCTAGAAGGCGATAAATTTGATGCCGTTATGAACTATCCTTTCACTGACGCTGTCCTTGACTTCTTTGTGCATGGCACTCTTGATGCTGAAGAATTCGCTAATTCCATTGGCAAACAGTTATCGCGCTATCCGCTGCAGGCAAGTGAAGTTGCTTTTAATCTGCTGGACAGCCACGATACTCCACGACTGCTTACGCTGGCTGCTGGAGACAAAAACAAGATGCGATTAGCAGCACTGTTCCAATTCACCTTTATGGGCACTCCCTGCATCTATTACGGTGACGAGATCGGCATGGACGGTGAAGGTGACCCTGGTTGCCGCAAATGCATGGAGTGGAACCCTGAAAAGCAGGATCGTGAGCTCTTCGAGTTCTATCGTCAGCTTATTCAAATACGCAACGATCACCCTGCTCTCCGCACAGGTACATTTACCTTCCTTGAGGCAGGACAACAAGGCAGCAAGCTAGCCTATGAGCGCCGGCTGGATCTGCAGACAATTGTCGTACTAATCAACAGTGAAGAGACCGCTCAGACCTTCCGTATTGACGTAGACGAGCGGGATTGGGAGAACTTGTTTACAGGCGAAACACTGCGCACAGAACGCAGCAAGCTGAACGTGAAGATGCCAGCCTATGGATTCGCAATCCTAAAGGCAATCATCTAAAAGACTTCTTTTCTTCCCACTGCTCAGCCATATAGCATAACAAAACAGGGTATCTCGCAAGCGATAATCGCTTCGGGATACCCTGTTTTCTTTTGGAGAATACTAAAATGCTAACCGCTGCTCTAACTAAAGGGTGCCAGAGTTCAGCACACCTTAGTTTAGCCTACTTGCTCAGCAGCGTATAAATAACCTGTGCGCTTTCTGCGCGGGTCATCCATGCTTTTGGAGCGAATCGATTGTTCTCTCGGCCTTGCAGGAGTCCTAAGTCTGCTGCAGTCTTCACATAAGCTTCCGCCCACTTGCTAATACTTGAAGCGTCAGTAAATGCCGTAGAGGCTGCTACAGGTTCAAGCTTCTTACCAGACTTCACTTCAAGTGCGCGGATCGCCATAACAGCCATTTCCTCACGGGTAATTGATGCATTCGGCGCAAAAATATTATTACTCCGTCCACTAACAATACCCAGCTTAGCAGCTGTGGCTACATATGAGGCATACCATGCATCTGACCTGATGTCAGTAAACAGGACCTGCCCTTCCGCTTTTAAGCCAAGTGCACGTACTAGTAGTGCTGTAAATTCCGCACGGCTAACATTACTTTTCGGATCAAACTCAGAGGTAGTAACCCCTGACACAATTTGTTTGGCGGCAAGTGATTGAATCGCCTTAAATGCCCAATAGGTTGCAGGAACATCTTTGAACGACTTATCGATTTCAAGCACAGCATACTTACTGAAGTGTGTGACTTGTGCCGTGATCACCTCTCCATTCAGCTGTCCTCCCACGTACTCTAACCCGCCATTATCACTTAAATAATAGATTCCGATTAAGTCTTTGTTGAATTGCCCTTTAATCTTAAATGAGATCGTAATCGGCTCATCGAACTGCTTAATTACAATCCGAGTACCGTCTTTCATCAGCACGCTAAGTCTGAATTCAAATACATCGGAAAGAGAGCTAGCATGAGCACTATCATTGTTTAAACCGTCTACTATGGCTTTCGCAGCAGACTGCGCCAGTGGCTTCAGTTCAAGCAAGATTTGGGCACCTACCCCATCAATACCTGAAGCTAAACTTGGCATTGTACTTAAAAGCTGGCTAGGGATAGTAACTAACAGATCTCCCATTTTAAATACAAGATCATTAGTTCCTAGTATTTGTGCAGCTTGTAAAGGTAAGCGTACCGCTGTCTTACCGGCAGCAACATCAATTTGCACCTTGCCTTCTTTACCATTCTTCAAGCTATCCTCATTCACAACCTGAGTATCCGCTGGCGGTGTAGGGCTAGGGTTAACAACAACTCCAGAGGTTGGTGCCGCTGTGGCTTCTGGCGTTGGTGTCACCTCAGGCGACGGTGTTACTTCTGGTGCCGATGTTGGCGTCGATGTTGGCGTCGACGTTGGTGTTGGCGTTGGTGTTGGTGTCGGTGTTGGTGTTGGTGTCGGCGTTGGTGTTGGTGTTGGTGTCGGCGTTGGTGTTGGTGTCGACGTTGGTGTTGGTGTTGGTGTTGGTGTCGGCGTTGGTGTTGGTGTCGACGTTGGTGTCGGTGTTGGTGTCGGTATAACATCCGATACCTCAGCCAAAATAACCGTACCTCCATCATCTCTACCTGGCAGATCAATATTTACCTTTTGATCCTCGGAAACCATGTATGTTTTACCGCTGTATTCATCGGTTACCGATGAATTAGCAGCAAACGGTACTGGAATCGTTACAGAACTCTCACTAGTTTTAGTATTGATTACCGTCACTACGTTCTCATCTTCATAAGATTTGTTGAAAGCCAAATAACCTGAATCATCTGAACCTGCGAGCTTCGTGCGCGCACCTTTGGAATACACTTTGGAGTACTTCGCACGGATATTCAACAGCTTTTGATAATGGTCATGTAGTGGCTTCTCTGCCGTCAATTGATCCCAAGGCATATCCTTACGGTTCTCACTGAATTGACCTTCAGACATATTTCCAGCATTGCTGCCTGAATTACCCAGTTCTTCTCCGTAGTATATTACTGGCTGTCCTTTGGCGGTAATTTGCAGAGCTGCAGCAATCTTCAGCTTGCCTTTATCGCCTCCCACATAATCAGACAAGAAACCATTCTCATCATGACTGCTCAGGAATTGAGCCATCATCTTCGTATTGTCGATCTTCAATTCACGTTCCTGCAGATAAGCATCCACACTGTTTACCTTACCATTTGCAAAATCTCTGGCTGCATCTTTAAATCCAAAATCAAGCAGCCCATCCATCTGGCTAGTTTCGAGCATTCCACCATTGTTATCAATGGTTCCACCGAAGTATTCGCCGGTCATTTTGAAGTTTGGATCCATCGCTGTCAGTGCATTTTTAAAGGCTTTCCAAGTCGTATCGTCCACGTGTTTGACCGTATCCACACGGAAATAATCAATCGTGTCTCCACGTTCCGTACGTGCGTTGTCTAACCAGCCTGTTTGCCAAGCGATAATTTTTTCACGAACGGCTGGATCTTCCGTTTTGAAATCTGGCAGGAAGGCAAGTTCACCCTTAATTGGATCTGTATCTGCGGATACACCATCCGTGCGCAGCATCCCTTCGAAACGTGCTTTATCCTCAGCTGTAATTGTCGGATAGGTATCCTCAGCTTTCAGACCGTAACCCGTATGATTGAGTACAACGTCAACCATGATCTTGATCCCTTTGTCATGCGCCTTTTCGATCAGCTCCTTGAAGGTGGCCATATCGCCAAGATGCTCGTCGAGCTTGGTGAAATCTTTTGCCCAATACCCATGGTATCCATATTGTTCGCTGCCAAAGTCAACGCCTTTGTTAAAATCAATATTATCTACGATTGGCGTGATCCATAACGTGTTAATTCCTAGCTCTTGCAAATAATCGAGATTGTCGATCATCCCCCGGAAATCTCCACCATGATAAGCTTCCAGATGATTTTTATTCACATTCTCATTATTCGTTGGGTCACCGTCTTTAAATCGGTCTGTAAGCGCGAAATAAATTCGAGCCTCATCCCAATCAAAATCCAGCTTATCCCCTGTATAGGTTCTTGCTTTTACCTCAAGTGTAGCCTTTTCCTTATGTGCATTGCCGTATTGGTCTACGAGCGTAATCGGAATATCCTTGATGCCCGCTGACACCGTGTCTTCCACAGCAACCGTTTGTTTCAAGAGTTCCGTATCCAGCTTAACTTTGCTAGGGCCCCCAAGATTAGTTAAATCCATATATGCTTCAGAGTAAGTTACTTCTTCCGAAGAGGAAGCGTGGATGGTTACAACAGCATTCTGATTGGATGTGACTGCCTCTGGACTTACGGATGTCGCAATCTTAACGACAGGTTGATGATAATCAATAACAGATTCATCATTCACCGTATTCTTTGGATCTGTAATTTCGGTAGTGACGCCGTCTTTTGTAATCAAGAAAGTATATTTATACATACCTTCTTTTAAATCAGCCAGTGTGTAAGTGAACCACTCGTTAGCCGGATCATAGATCATTGGATACGAAGTGCCGTTCACTTTTACTTTAGCAGCTGTTATTGCGTCCATATTTCCATTACGGAACAAAGCGTCGTCGCGGTATCTGAAAGTAATCGTTCCATCTTTTAAAATAGGGCCGCTAATACTTGGTTTGATATCAAGCTCTTTAACCATACTGGTTACATACACCTTAGTGAACGGTTCACCAGGGGTCAACGGAATAACACGATCGTCTGGGTAGTCTAGTTTCCCCGTGTTCCAATCCGTACCTTTGCGCAGGACAAATCCAACGCTTGTTGCATTCTCCGCAACCTCAATCAGAACGCTCGCTGTGCCATTCTTAAAGGTTGTGAAATCAATCTGGTCATTTTTAGCTCCAGTGTTCCAAACCCAGATATTCCAATCCTTATAGTCCTTATCGCTACGGGTATAAGTGAATTGAACATATCGTTTGTCAGTAACATTAACAGTGACGGTTGTAGAAATACCTTCATAAGAAATAGTAAGGGTTGCCGTTCCTAGCCCAACCGCTTTGACTAGACCTTTATCAGTTACTGTAGCTACTTCAGGTTTATTGGAGAGGTAAGTAGCCTTCTTAGTAACATTACTTCTGCTATTGTCATCATATTTCGCAAAAACAGCGGTTTGATGCGTATTTCCAGCTGCCAGCGTGTAGCTTGCACTATCTGTTTCCAAAGAGTTCAGCGTAACTGGTGCAGCTTCCTTTTGAATAATCACGGCCGTCAAAGGCTCTAGTGTAATTGAATTTGCTGTCAAAATAAAACCTGACTGCTGTGCAGCCGGTATCGCTGTAACACCAGCTTCATCGTTGTCCACAAGCACCTGACCGCCCGTCAAATCCTCAGATAAGGTCAGTTTTCTAGTTGTGCTGTCACCATTCATGAAGACATAATAGATGCCAGTGCCATCTGTTGCTTTGTTGGAATAGCCGATGACAAGATCGTTATCCTTCATTTCTGGAGCAGGGATCAGGTTAATGTTAGAGTCAACCAAATCCTTATCGCCCAATCGGAAGGCATCCGTTGATTTTCTCAGCTCCATCAGACCCGACGTATATTTTCTTGTCGTGTTCTGTACTGGGAACTTAGATTCATCTGTTGCTTTGGTCCAATCAAACATGTTAACTGCATCCGATGAATCGTAAGAATCATGAATGAAATAGCCGAACGATTGGTTGTTATTGTCGAACATCTCTGTGAATTTATCCTCAGGATCCGTTGTGCCCTTCCACTGCTTAGTCCGCCCATATTCCTGACCGGCATGGATAAAGGCTGTACCTTGAGAAGTTAATACGAGCATATTTCCTAATCTGATCCGCTGCTGAATTTCAAGCTCATTCTCAGCGATATCCGGATCCTTCTTGATCGATTGTGCTATGACATCATGAAGTGTCAGATTATCATGAGCTTCGATATATGGGACGATATCACCCGGATCATCTGCTGGTGTATTCGAAGGTTGAGCTTTGATATTGTCCAGGATTGTAGCGATCGGACGTGCTCCACCTGTAATAAATCTAGGCTGACCTTCGGAACCATAACCAGACTTCAATTCATTACGGAATTCATCGGAGAAAACACCGACACTATCCGTTTTATCCATCCAATCCTGATCTGCACCTTGCCCAGCGAGAGAAGGATCAGCCGCGGCGCCGCCGAATGTTCTCCAGCCTTCACCAATAAAGAGTGCCTTCGGATTCACTGCTGCTGCGGCATCATAAGCATGCTGAACAGCATCAGCTGTCGCATCGCCCATCATATCCCAGCGCATTCCATCAATCTTGTACTCTTCAAACCAGTATTTTACCGAATCAACCATCAGCTTCTCAGCCATTTTATGGTTGGTGGCTAAATTGTTGCCGAACCCCCCGATAAAGTTACCGTTTGCATCTTGGAAGGCATAGTAATTAGGTACGATGTCGTTTAAAAATTCTTTTTTAGCCATATGAGTATACACTACGTCCAGAATGACACCCATTCCAGCTTCATGCACGGCATCAATCAAACCTTTTAATTCTTTAATCCGCTCTTCTGGATCGGCAGGGTTCTGTGAATAGGCCCCGTCCGGTGAAAAATAGCTGTGAGGATCATAACCCCAGTTGTATTCATTGTTTTTTGCGGAATAATCCGGCTCTCTAGTCCCCATCTTCGTCTCATCCCCGTAATACCAAGCCATCACAGGAAGCAACTGAACATGCGTTACACCAAGAGATTTAATATAATCAAGTTTCTTTTCAAAAGCGCTATAAGAACCCCATCTTTCCCCACTCAGACTATCCTCGATCGATACATCCGATGTAAAATCTCTCACGTGGACTTCGTAGATGATGGCGTCCTCACGTTTTTCGTAGCCTTTTATATCAGCATACCCAAAGGTATCTGGGTTCGTCTGGCTTAAATCAACAATAGCCGCTTTGCCCACTGTATCCACGCCAGCACCAGCAGCACCTGTGGTATCCACAGTAAATACCGCCATTGATTTAGCATAAGGATCAAGAACCTTATGGGTTACACCGTCATTCGTTACTTCGTATTGATAAAAGAAGCCCCTTACATCTGTTGCCGTTGTGCCTGTCAAATCAGCTGGCTTCAGCTGGACTGACCAAACCCCTTGCTCGCCGAGCGTTAAAGCAACACTGCCCACTTGCACGTTAGAGTCATTCTTATCGTAAAGATTCACAACGACCGAGCTTGCTTTAGGTGCCCATAATTTCAATGTGGCTGTTTTGTCAGCATTATACGTAGCTCCAAGATCGTCTCCTGTATAGTTGTACATTTCATCAAGCATTCTCCAGCCACTTGCGGCTGAGACCGTTTTACCTGAATAGGTAACGCTAAGCGGAACTTTTTTCAGATCAAATGCTTCTGTATCCACTTCGATTGAAGTTTTGCTTGTAAGGGTTACAGCAGTAATCGGGATTGCAGCACCCTCTTTATCCTTAACTGTAATTGCTGTCTTTAAGGCTGCTGGATCCAAACCGTCAGTCAGTGTGAAGCCGAGAAGGATTTTGCTCGTCGACAGCACCTCTGCGGATACTAAGCCAATAGGTGTCTCACCAAACGGAGAAACATAAACATTGTTGTCTCCTTCTTTAACCCATAGCTGATTGTATCGATCCAGCAGGCTAAAGGTTTTATTGTCACCGTCCTTATCACCGTTCGAAGGTTTCATCACAATAAAGCCGATTTTCTTCGCATTCTCAATAAGCGGAACATCAACATATGCACCATAACGATCTGTTTGATCTGCTACAAAAGGAGTAGCTCCAGACGGCCAATTTTCGGATGGGGCTACGACGTCATCCCACAGCCACAGTCCATATTGATCATGATTTGTATCAGCTCTGGTATAGTGAATTCGCACTGTATTAGGAGCAAGTGTAACTGGTTCATACGGTGTTACATCATTTGAACCCTGCTTGATCCAAATTTCATTCGCCTCAGGCGTGTTAATGGCAAAGAGTTTATCCCCTTCATCCTTGGCCTGAGTGACTCGGTTTACCACAAGGAACGAAATTTTCTTAGCTCCATCCTTCACTGGCACGTCAACATAAGCACCATAAGAATCGATTTGCCCTTCAGGAAATGGAGTTGCACCTGTAGGCCAATTTGCGGAAGGGGATTGAGCATCATCCCATGTCCATAATCCCTGATTTTCATAGTCACCAGCTGTCCGATTGTAGTGAATACGGATGTGTCCAGCCGGAACAGGAGTAACCTCAACAGGTTCAGAAGGAATTTTATATTCTGCTGTCACACTGCCATCCAGTGGATTAAATTTAAAGGTAACCAGAAGATCTGAAGGAAGACTCAGATTATTAGCAGTTTCGGGATACAATTGATCCCCGGCTTCACCGTCTCCTGGAACAGAAACTTGGTAGGTGTAATCTCCCTTAGGAAGGGTAGCCACCGTACTGTAAACATCATCAAAATCAGGATCAGATAATACGGTAAGTGCTTCTGCCGGCAGGTTTCCTGTCAATCTTGGTAGTTTAGCGGAAGCAATCGGTGTGTAATACGTGGAATCAGCTATTTTATGAGTTAAGTCATTATAATAAAAGGTTACGGCAGTCTCTGTTTCCAGCTTGATATGGATATTCTCCCCATCATTTGTTCCCTGAGGATTGGTGTAACTTGTGAATCCATAGTTCTCGTCCCATAAATCATTAAGAGTAACCTTGTAGTTATATTCTCCTGCCGGCAGAGTGCCTGTAAAAGAATATAGGCCATTATCTGAATAGGTCATTTGGGTAACTACTGATGTCTCATCCCAATCCTTACCCGGCGTTTCCGCACCTGTCGATGTAAATTTAGACTGCAGATCCCCAACCAATACAACCTTCGTCGTTGCTGCTGTAACATTAACAGGATGTAGTCCAAGACCAGAGAACACGAGAGCAATAATCATAAAGATCGCAAATGCCCTCTTCCCCCATAAAGTTATTTTCATTTTTGCAAAACCTCCCATAATTATGAATTCCCTTTTTGCAAGCGGATACATGATTTCACAAACCCCACCAATTTATGAGATTATAAATCATGCTATTCCTTCTAAAGTTGGAGAAGGTCTATATGTATGGCTCGTCAAGCCAATTCAACGCTGTCACCATCCTTTTATCAAAGTAAAAGCTTGATACATCATGTCGAAATTAGTGCAATCGTTTGCAAAAAGCTATGCACAAACACTAGTCCATAAAACCCATTCGTTAGTGCAACTGGTTCAACCTAAAAACGCCCAATGAAAACGCTTGCTGTATTTTGATTTACATACTAATGCCGAATTTGCGGTATTGTCAACCAGTATTTTCTAAAATAAAAGCTCAATTTAAAGCCGCAATAAAAACGAAACTTGTTCTTCCCTTCCTTTCAGCTAAGTTCTTGCATCATTTAAGCCATACGTTTGCATTCAGCGAATACTCTTTTCGCAAAATCCAGACCGCATTTATACATATTAAGATCAAAATTCCCGAATCATTCATACTTTTTTGGTGAAAAGCAACAATATTACATTGAAATTTCTTGTGTTCCTTCCAAAAGTAGCAATTTCCCCCTTTTGAATGACTTTATCTATTTACAATTTAGAACTCTTAGATTAATATTACTGTGTAAAGCAAACGGTTCCATAAGGAGGTTTCAATGACAGTTACCATTAAGGATGTGGCCAAGAAAGCGGGAGTATCTCCCTCCACGGTATCCCGGGTATTGTCCAACCATCCCAGAATCAGCCTGGAAACTTCCCGCAAAGTTAAAGCTATTATGGAGGATATGGGCTATACCCCTAACATGATGGCTAAGAGCTTGGTGTCGAAAACTACTAACAGCATCTGCTTCAGTCTTCCTAAACCTGCTGAAGAGCTGTTCTCTAATCTATTTTTTATGGAATTAATTCGCGGGATCGTTACACAAGCCAGCCGTTCCGGTTACGATGTGTTAATAAGCTCCGGAGCGAACGAGAAAGAAGAACTGGAAGCCGTTTCACGACTTCTGAAGGGTCGCCGTGTTGACGGCGTTATTCTGCTTTACTCTCGTACGGATGATGCCGTTATTGATTTTCTAGAGAGCAACGATTATCCATTCGTGCTTGTTGGCCGAAGTGATAAATATGAGAATATTTTATCAGTCGATAATGATAATGTGATGGCAGCGTACGATGCTACGAACCACCTCATTTCCATGGGGCATAAACGTATTGGCTTCGTAAGTGGACCACCTAATCTAATCGTTTCTCGTGACCGTCTCGCCGGATATCGTAAAGCATTGCAGAATAGCGGTTTAGAAATGCGGGATGAATGGATTGTAGAAGGTGAATTTCTACAGGATAGCGGCTATAGAGCGATGTCCTTTTTCATGAATTTGCCGAATCGCCCCACTGCGCTGGTAGCGGTGGATGACATGGTATCGTTCGGAATTTTGCGCGGGTTGAATGAACTGAAATACAAGGTTCCAGACGATCTCGCCATTGTAAGCTTTAACAATATTCCATTATCTGAATTATCTAGTCCTCCGATCAGCAGTATTGATATAGGAATTTATCATCTTGGCTACACCGCATCACAAGTACTTATCCAAAATATCAAGAGTCCGGATAACGGTTCAGGTCATACCAACCGATTTGTTATTCCCCATCGTCTGATCGTGAGAGAGTCATCCATGCACTCTCTGGCAAAGCATAAAACCGAATGAATAAGTGAAGCGTTTAACCGCTTCATTTATTTTTTGAAAATCTGTACAAACGTTTGCGCTAAATCATACAATACTTATTGATCCAGTTCTTTATGGGTGATTTCTAGGATCTTAGGTTAGGATAAACTTACACATCTTAATCAAAGTTTAAACGGTTTAATAAGATTCTAATACGGCATCCGCTGGATCACGACGCTGTCAAAACTTTTAGGAGGTACTACAATGTCGGAAATTAAAGCCTGCTTGTTCGACTTGGACGGAGTAATCGTCGATACAGCAAAATACCATTATATTGCTTGGAAAGAGCTTGCAGATGGACTGGGGTTTCTATTCACAGAACAAGATAACGAACGCCTTAAGGGAGTCAGCAGAACGGCTTCACTAAATATTTTGCTGGAAATCGGCGGACTAACGATTGACGAAGAAGAGAAAGCTAAGCTTGCGGAACAGAAAAATAATCGTTATGTCGAATATATTGCGAAAATGGACAGTTCTGAGATTCTGCCAGGTGCGCTTGATTTCCTAAAAGAGTGCCGTGCGAATGGCATCAAAGTTGCTCTCGGTTCTGCCAGCAAAAACGCTATGACGATCTTGAATAATACCGGATTAACCCCTTACTTTGATGCAATCATCGACGGCACACACACTAGTGCTGCTAAACCAGATCCGGAAGTGTTCCTATTAGGAGCCAAAGCACTGGATGCCGCACCTGAACATTGTGTAGTCTTCGAAGATGCAGAAGCGGGAATTGAGGCCGCTACCCGGGCCGGTATGTTCAGTGTTGGCATTGGTTCGCCGGAAACCCTGAGTGCAGCGAATATTGTTGTCCCATCGCTTGCTCATATGAGTGTGTCCCTGCTCAAAGAATCTTTTGCATAAGTTTATTGAACATAATTAACTCAAATAGTACTGATTTGAGTTGTTGTGGACATTCCAACCAAAGATTAAATGAACTAATAATTAATCGTTAGCCTTCTGGTGATGAAGTGACGGAGAGGAATTTTGGAACTATAGAAGCATAACGTTCGCCTTTATAATCAGATTTCATCCGCAAAATGTGATCGAAAGTCCAAAGATTCCGCGCAGTCACTTATATATCACCGGAAGTTTAACAAGGGATTTGTTCATTTTATATATCCCCCTAACATATTTAAAGGAGCGGTTATCGTGAAACAATATTTAACAATTGATGAATGGTCCATTATTGAGGAATCCTTTGATCCACAGACGCAAGAAATTTCTGAAAGCGTATTTAGTCTTGGTAACGGATTTATGGGTGGCCGGGCCAATTTCGAAGAGCAATATAGCGGTAACAGCCTGCAAGGCAGCTACATGGCTGGCGTCTACTACCCTGACAAAACACGTGTCGGCTGGTGGAAAAACGGCTATCCTGAATATTTTGCCAAAGTACTTAACAGCACGAACTGGATCGGTATTAACATTGAAATCGAGGGTACCCCCCTTGATCTGGCAAAGTGCACCGTTTCCGAATTCCGCCGGGTACTTAATATGAAAGAAGGAACGCTCTCCCGTAGCTTCACTGCCACACTCGAAGATGGTAAGGAAGTTAAAGTAGAAAGTATCCGGTTCGTAAGCATGACTCGTCAAGAAATCGGCGCGATTCGCTATTCCATCATTCCTGTCAATTTCTCAGGCAAGATTACGATTACTCCTTATCTTGATGGTGATGTGAAGAACAAGGATTCCAACTATGACGAGAAATTCTGGAATGAAGTTGAGAAACAAGCGGGACCTGATCATGGACATCTCACCCTAAAGACTAAGAAACTCGACTTCCATGTCACCTCTGCTATGGCTTTTGATATCCTTGTCAATGGTGAAAAGGTAACTGCCGAAGCAGAAGTCATCGAACAAGAGAAATATGTAGCCAGCAAACTGGACGTAACCGCACAAGCGGGCAATCAAATCGTCATTTATAAATATGTAGCCAATGTTACTTCTCGGAATCACGGTCTGGGACAATTGGTCGACGCCGCCCAAACTGCTCTGCAAGCTGCTAAGGAAGCTGGGTTCGTAACCCTTTTGACTGAACAAATTGAAGCTTGGAGAGAAAAATGGAAAGAAAGCGACATCATTATTGAAGGTGACGTTTCGGCTCAGCAAGCGATTCGCTTTAATATTTTCCAACTCAATCAAACCTATAATGGTGAAGATGACCGCCTGAACATTGGGCCTAAAGGCTTTACCGGTGAAAAATACGGCGGCAGCACCTACTGGGATACAGAGGCGTATTGCGTTCCCTTCTATCTCAGTACGGCGGACTCCTCCATTGCCCGCAATTTGTTGATCTACCGTTACAAGCACTTAGAGAAAGCTAAAGAAAATGCCCGTAAGCTTGGATTCAAAAAAGGTGCGCTGTACCCAATGGTTACTATGAACGGTGAAGAATGCCACAACGAGTGGGAAATTACATTTGAAGAAATTCACCGGAACGGTGCCATTGCCTACGCCATTTACAACTATGTGAACTACACCGGAGACAAAGCTTATCTGGGACAATATGGCCTTGAGGTTCTCGTGGAAATCTCCCGCTTCTGGGAAGAACGTGTTCACTACGCATCACGTAAAGACAAATACGTAATGCTCGGCGTAACGGGCCCGAATGAATACGAGAATAACGTTAATAATAACTGGTATACAAACCGTATGGCTTCGTGGACTATGGAATACACCATGGAAGCACTGGCATACTTGCAAGAGAATGAGCCTGCTCGTTATGCAGAGCTAGTTGACAAACTAGGGCTGCAAGAGAGCGAAACTACAAAATGGAAAGACATCATTGCTAAGATGTATTATCCTGCGGATGAAGAGCTGGGTATCTTCTTACAACAAGATGGCTTCCTGGACAAAGAGATCATTCAAGTCAAAGATCTGGAACGTGAGCATCTGCCACTTAACCAAAAATGGTCATGGGACCGTATCCTGCGTTCTTGCTTCATTAAACAAGCAGACGTTCTGCAGGGATTATATTTCCTGGGTGACCGTTACGATCTGGATACAAAAAAACGCAACTTCGACTTTTATGAACCGATCACTGTTCATGAGTCCTCCCTTTCCCCTTGTATCCACTCCATTCTAGCCAGTGAGCTGGGATATAAGGATAAGGCCTATGAAATGTACTTGCGTACTTCAAGACTGGATCTTGATAACTATAACAATGATACAGAAGACGGGTTGCACAGCACTAGCATGGCTGGTACTTGGATGTCGATTGTACATGGTTTCGGCGGACTCCGCGTACATGACGGCAGACTGACACTGAGCCCATCTAACCCAGGTCACTGGACTGCTTACTCTTTTAAAATTATGTTCCGCGGCTCCCGTCTGAAAGTAAGCGTTACGGATGCACAAGTTACTGTTACGAATGAAACTGATATCCCTGCTTCTATTACTATCTACGACAAAGAATATACCGTAAACGGACTAAGCAGCATCACTGCTGATAGCAATTCCGTCACAGTATAAAACTTACACCCAAGAGACCCTTGAAGCTTAAAGCTTTTGGGGTCTCTTTATTTTTTAGGAAGCTAACTTATAAAAGGAGTGATTATGAATGAACAGAACCTTTTGGAAAGAAGCCGTTGTCTACCAAATCTATCCCCGCAGCTTTCAAGATAGCAATGGTGACGGGATTGGAGATCTGCAAGGAATCATTTCACGTCTGGATTATTTGCAAAAGCTAGGTGTCGACGTAGTTTGGCTGTCACCTGTCTATAAATCGCCAAATGACGATAACGGTTATGACATCAGCGATTATCAAGATATTATGGATGAGTTCGGCACATTGCAGGATTGGGAAGAATTACTGACTGGATTGCACGCCCGTGGCATAAAACTGATGATGGACCTTGTAATCAATCATTCCTCAGATGAGCATCCTTGGTTCGTAGAATCCCGTTCTTCAAAAGATAATCCATATCGTGATTACTACATTTGGCGTCCGGGTGGACCAGATGGTGAGCGCCCCAACAATTGGAGTTCTGTATTCAGCGGCCCGGCTTGGGAACTGGATGAAACTACTGGTGAATACTATCTGCATCTGTTTTCGCGCAAGCAACCGGATCTCAACTGGGAGAATCCGCAGCTGCGTGAGGAGTTATACAAGATGATCACCTTCTGGCTCGACAAGGGTGTGGATGGTCTACGAATGGATGTAATCAATATGATTTCCAAAGTGGAAGGTCTCCCTTCCTCCCATAGAGACGGCCTCGCTCCCGGGGAACTTGCCTGGGGTGGCGAATATTATATGAATGGACCACGTGTTCATGAGTTTTTACATGAAATGAATGACAAAGTGTTATCCAACTATAACATTATGACTGTCGGCGAAACTCCTGGCGCTACAGTTGAAGATGCCATCCTTTACACGGACGAGGAACGCAAAGAGCTGCAAATGGTGTTCCAGTTCGAGCATATGGATGTGGACTCGGGTCCTGACGGCAAATGGGACGTAGCCCCGTGGACGTTGTCGAAGCTGCGCGATATTCTTCATAAATGGCAAGTGGGTCTGGCGGATAAGGGTTGGAATAGTCTTTATCTTAACAATCATGACCAGCCACGTATGGTCTCAAGATTCGGGGATGACGGTAAGTATCGCGTGATCTCTGCCAAAATGCTCGCTACCTTACTGCACACGCTGAAAGGGACGCCCTATATTTATCAAGGCGAAGAAATCGGGATGACCAATGTAAAATTCACAGCCATTGAACATTATAAAGACATAGAAATCCTCAATATGTATCGCGAAAAGGTTACCGAAGGCGGCGCTGATCCTAGCAGCGTTCTAAACGCTATTCATATCAAAGGCCGTGATAATGCGCGCACTCCGATGCAATGGGATGATTCTGCGAATGCCGGCTTTACTGAAGGGGAGCCGTGGCTCAAAGTTAATCCGAACTACAAGGAAATTAACGTGGAGCAGGCGCTGGCTGATTCGGATTCTATCTTTTATTATTACCAAAGGCTGCTTGCTTTGCGCAAAAAAAATCCGATCATGGCTTATGGCGAATACAAGCTACTTTTGCCAGAGCATGAGGACATATATGCCTATACGCGTACTCTGGATGACGAGAAGTGGCTGGTGCTGCTCAATTTCAATGAGGTTCCACAGACTGTTGATCTTTCCGCAGAGCTAAGTAAGGCTACGGAACTTATTATTGGAAATTACCCTGATGATGCACCCACACGGGAATTATTACGACCTTATGAAGCAAGAGTGTATCGATTGAAAGACTAACTTTGTCTATCTTCCTGAGTTATACTATTTAGGATGATTTTTTATGAGATTATCCTTCTGCCTGCTACCTGTCATTAGAGAGCACGGAATAACAGGATTTTGCAAATGCAGCCTGATAGTATGAACTTAAAGGGAGATGACGGACTTGGAATGGCTTATCCGCATGAAAGAAGCTTTAGATTATATGGAGAGCAAGATGGAGGAATCTGTGACGATTGAAGAAATCGCCAAGGTTGCTTACTCCTCCCCCTTTCATTTCCAGCGCATGTTCAATATGCTTACCGGAGTATCTATTAAAGACTATATCCGTAAGCGCAGATTAACTCTGGCTGCACAGGAGCTTGCTATTTCTAAAGTTAAAGTGCTAGATGTTGCACTGAAATACGGATATGACTCGCCCGAGTCGTTTGCCAAAGCATTCCGCAAGGCACATGGAATTACTCCTTCTGCTGCGCGGGAGTCAGGGGTACAGCTCAAGGCTTTCCCTAGACTCTCCTTCCATCTATCACTGAAGGGAGATAAAGAAATGGACTACAGAATTGAGAAAAGAGACGCCTTTAATGTTATCGGACTAGTAGAGGAAATGACAACGAAAGATGGGGAGAATCTGCGCCGCATCCCTCAGTTGTGGATAGAAGCTAATGAAAATGGTACGTCGGATAAGCTGATTGAGCTCGGTGGAGATAAGGATTTATTAGGCATCTGCTCTGACATGAACCATGATAAAGAAACCTTCTCCTATTGGATCGCTGTCGAAGCTACTCCAGAGACTGATGCACAGGGCTTTGCTTCTACAACAATCCCAGCTGCAAGTTGGGCTGTGTTCACCTCAGTAGGGCCGATGCCTGATGCTATCCAGCAGGTATGGGCACGCATTTTCCAAGAGTGGTTCCCTTCCACAGGCTACGAGCATACAGGCGGGCCTGAGTTTGAGCTATATCTTCCGGGGAGACCAGACGCAGAGGACTATCGCTGTGAGATATGGATCCCTGTTACGAAAAAAGAATAGAACTAGAAAGACTATCGAAACCTCGATAGTCTTTTTTCTTGTGATTGCCTACTATTTCATTTTGAGAATTGGCATAGTCTTGGTATAATAAATAGATTATATAGTTCTATAATGATTATTGATTATTGTCATCCGAATTATCGGTGAAGGAGAATTTCATGTCTACTGTAAAAATATTTTCAGACAGCACTTCCGATTTACCTCAAAACTGGAAGGATACTTATGACATCGGCATCGTTCCTCTTTATGTAGTATTTGAAGAAGGTACCTACAAAGATGGTGAAGATATTACACCCGAGGAAGTGTATCGCCGTGTAGCCGCTAGTGGAGTATTGCCGAAAACGGCAGCACCTTCGCCAGCAGATTTCATTGCTGCATTTCAACCCGTGATTAGTAGCGGACAAGATATTGTATATATCAGTCTCTCCTCCTCACTATCCTCTACATATCAGAATGCACTTTTGGCTGCCGGGGAATTTCCTGAGGGACGCGTACAGGTCATAGATTCGCAAACCTTGTGCGGAGGCATTGCCCTCCTTGTTATGAAGGCTGTCAGAGCTGCTGAAAAAGGCCACACTGCCGTAGAGATTGCAGCCATGCTGGAGCACAGCCGCAACCTTGTGGAAACTGAATTCGTTGTGGATACGCTAGATTACTTATATATGGGTGGACGCTGTTCAGGCATGCAGAACTTCATCGGTAGTCTACTCAAAATCCGTCCTGTTCTTAGACTGGTAGATGGAAGCATCATACCTACTAGCAAAATCCGTGGCAAAAAGGAAAAAGCTGTGGAACAAATGCTCCAGAACGCTTTGGTTCACATCGATCGAATGGATAAAGAGTTGCTCATCGTTGTCCATACCTTGGCGGAAGAAGATGCACTCTATCTGGAGTCAGCACTACGAGAGAAAACTCAAGTTAATGAAATAGCAATTCTCCATGCTGGTTGTGTAATTGGCAGCCATTGTGGGCCGCATACTGTAGGTCTCATGTATATGCTTCAGGACTAATAACACACAAATCTCCGGCCATTGCTTCTTAAGCAAATGGACCGGAGATTTGTGTGTAACCCCCCTAGTTTGAAGTTACTTCCAGCTCTATATCTTCTGCTCTGCAAGGCAGCATAAAACGAAACGTAGAACCTTGATTCTCTTCACTTTCTACAAAGATCGTCCCACCCATCAGCTCAACGAGCTGCTTGCAAATCGCCAGTCCCAAACCTGTGCCTCCATATTTACGGTTTATGGACGGATGCAGCTGTGAGAAAGATTGAAACAACAGATTGAGTTTGTTACCGGCAATTCCTACACCTGTATCCCGCACTGAAAATTCCAACAAAAATTCTTGTTCATCAGATAGTGGAATGTTCTTCACCGATAGGGTCACGCTCCCACGTTCAGTGAATTTCAGCGCATTGCCAACCAGATTCACAACAATCTGTCGCAACCGGATCGGATCAGCAATGATTATGGTTGGAACGCTAGTATCCATCCACCACCGTAATGCCAGCTTCTTCTCTTCCGCTTTCGGTGCAAATAAATCTATGACGTCTGAGATCATCTCGCGGAGATCAAACTTCTCGGATTGCAGTGACATTTTACCTGCTTCCATCTTGCTGAAATCAAGAATGTCATTCAAGATCTGTAATAACGTATAACTACTGCTGCGTAAAATCTCGGCATAACCTCGCTGCTCTTCTCCAAGCTCAGTATCCAACAAAAGATCAGCCATTCCGATCATCCCGTTCATCGGCGTCCGAATTTCATGGCTCATCATCATTAAGAAATCAGATTTGGCTTGCGCTGCCTGCTCTGCTGATTCTTTGGCACGAATGATTTCTCGCTCATTCGTAATATCACTGAAGGCAATAACCGCACCTGCGATCAGCCCTTCATCAATAAGAGGTGCCACCCGGTAATTAACAAAAAAACTGGTGCCATCCTTACGCCAGAAGATCTCATCATCTTTTTTACGGATGATTCCATCCTCTATCGTAAGACTAATCTGGCAATCAGGCGTCGAATAGCGCGAACCGTCACCTTGGATATGATGGATATAATCCATAAGCTTCAGACCCATCAATTCTGTAGGTTGATAGCCTAGCATATCTGCTGCCTCACGGTTAATAAAAAGAGTTCGCCCCGTTGTATCGAGCACAAAGATTCCCGCAGAGACAGAATTCAGAATGAGACTCGATTGTTGATCCTTCACAGCTACTATTGAGGTATCTTTGGAGCTTACCTCCGCTTCTCCCTTGGCAGGTATTTCAGTGTCCAAGGTGTCTGCCAATTCATCCAACCAGTCTTGTAACAATTCCGCATGTAAAAGAGCGCTTCCGTTAGCTACTTTGGTAATCGCGAATACCCCGGCGATCCCTTCTTCCGTTCTGATCGGTAAAAGTTTAACGCCTACGCAATTCGAGCCTTTTTTGGGATTCTCTAAATCTTGTAGCTCAAAGCTTGAGGAGTTCCCCTGCAGAGCAGCCTCAAAACTAGCAATATTGCCAAGTTTTTTTCTCTTTGCTGATATCGGACTTGTATTTTGAAACTGCGCTTCTGCGCCGGAGCCTAGATGGAACGTTAGGTTGGTTCCTACGCAGCGACCTTGTCTATCCAGAACGAATATCAAATCAGGATGATGGTCATATAACGATTTATAAGCGCTCTCTTCCGAAAGCAACCGTCTCAGAATGGACGTCCAGTCTTTATCCACAGTTCACATCCCCTCAGGCTCTCTCATCCATTATCATTACCCCTAAACGGGCAATGTTCATCTAAAATTTAAAATATATTTCATATCTATTATATCAAAATTACGGAAATCAGTCGTAGATAAACGTCAAATCCCCCCTTTATAACCCCAATCACGATGCTTTTTCATCGTTACAAAAGGGTTATAAAAGGGGGGAATTCCGAATCTATTAGGCGATATCTTTATGTTCAATGTTGCGAATGGCCATATAGGCAATGGCTGCTCCTAGCAAACCAAGTGAGATCGACACCGCCGCTAAATTACCTAAACGCGCTTGATCAAATCCCCCAGAAATTAGGGAGGTAACTAACACAGCTGAGACGATGGTGGCTGGGACTGATTTTTTCTTCATCCCAAAGTACAATGGAATTAGAGCGATACCCGCGGCATAAAATGCGTTTGCGCCTAACTTAATCAGCTCTGATGTGATTACATGAAGGGTCAGTTCACCCGGAATTAGCCCTGCAAAGGAATTGAATCCTATTAGGATAGCGCCGACTACAATGTCTGCCACGATAATGGCAACAAATGTGAAGGCGAACACTATCAATATTTTCGCAGTCATTAGCTTTTTACGTGAGATAGGATACATGAAGAGAAGAGTAATGGTGTTGTTCTTATACTCATCAATCACCAGCTTGCTAATAATAACCGAAGCGAAAATAATATAAGCAGCCTTTACAAAAACGAACACACCCTCAAACAACTTTGCATAAGAAGCAAACGACGGTTCGCTCTCATTTTGATCAACGAATAAAACCATAATCATAAAAGCAAGAATCGCAAGATTAACGATTGCAGCACCTGTAAGAAGCGTTTTTAGCTTATTCTTCCGAATCTCCAAAGATATTAATTTAAGCAATGCTTTCACCCCCAATCAATTGCAGAAAATGATCTTCCAGCGTATGTTGTTTTTTGCTGATACTCTCAATTTCCACATCTGCTAGCACTAACGCCTTATTCAGATCACGCTGTGAGATTCCATCGTCATATATTCTTACTGTAATATGGTCCAGCACTTTGAAATTATTAAGCCCAAGCTTATGCTCCAACACATACACTGCTTTATTAATCTCGTTCGTAACCACTTCGATATATTCAGTATTTTGGCCACGAATGGAATCCATCGCCACTTCTTCTACCAGAGCACCCTGCCGGATCACACCGATCGTATCAGCAATCTGCTCTATTTCCCCCAGAATATGACTAGATACAAGTAACGTCATTCCATATTCACGGCTAAGCATCCGGAACACTTCACGCATCTCCTTGATTCCCACAGGATCTAACCCGTTAATCGGCTCATCCAAAATGAGCAGCTCAGGTTTCGTCATGAAGGCTCTGGCAATACCCAGTCGTTGCTTCATCCCAAGTGAAAATTGCTTCACCGGCTTTTTATCGACACCTGTGAGCTTTACGAGCTCCAGCGCTTCACCAATCGCTTGCGGATCATAATAGCCCATGTACTCTCCGTGCAAAATCAGATTTTCCTTGGCTGTCAATTTATCATAAAACACGGGATATTCAATGATGCAGCCCATCCGCTTCAGCATTTCGTAAGAATGTTCAGTCATTTTTTCATTAAAAAATTCAATTTCTCCACTCGTAGGTTTAACGAGGTTCGTGACCATTTTCATCACGGTAGTTTTGCCAGCACCATTAGGTCCAAGAAACCCGTAAATTTCACCTTGCTTAATATTCATATTCACATTGCTTACGACTTCTTTACCTTGATAGGTTTTCGTTAAATTTCTTGTCCGAAGTATTGTAGTCAATTCCGCGCTCCCCTTTGTTTTCGTCTCGTCTTCCTTAGTTCTTATTGTACACAGCAGAATTTTCTTTTTTATTACTCGTTTCTTACGAAAATCTTAAGCTGCGCACAATTCTATTCCTTAGAAGCGTAATCTGCGAAAAGTAAGGGTAAACACCGTTCTCACATACGGCTGACTAACCAGTGTAATCGTTCCATTCATTTGCTCCGTTAATCTTTTGGTGATCGTCAGACCTAGACCGCTGCCTTGATAAGCCCGGTTTCTTGAATCCTCCAGCGTATACAGACGCTCAAATACTTTATCTTGGTGTACTTCACTAATGCCCTTTCCCCGGTCCCACACCTCTATGTATACTTTGTTCTCATCACTATAGAGCTTTAATCCTAATACGCCCCCCGCGTCGCCATAAGAAATTGCGTTCGACAACAGATTGGACAATATTCGATCAAGAGCCTCTTCATTTCCCATGAAGTAAACAGCCCCATCCGGAATCTCAATCTCCACCTCACTGCCCTTAGCACTGAGGATATCATAGAAAGAAAGGATGTTGCGTCTGCATACTTCACCTGCCTCAACTCGTGAAAGAGCAACTTCCCGATCTCCTGATTCCAGCTTGGACAAATCAAAAAACTTGTTCATCAGCTGGATCACTTCATTGGCTTTTTGATGAATCATCTTCATCATCCGTTCCCGTTCCTCAGCCGGCAAATGCTCATCCTGCTGAATGGTCTCAATATAACCAAGCACAACCGTTAGCGGAGTCTTAAGATCATGAGAAATATTAGACAGCATATTACGCATGGATTTCTCCAGCCTCACACGCTCAATGCTTCCTTTATGATTGATATCCAGCAGCCGGTTCAGGTCAATCAGCACGTTTTGCAGCTCCAAATTACCGCTGAACAGCAGCAATCTTTCATGTGAGCCTTCTTCCATAATGCTGCTTAACTTGTCATGCATATATCGCAAATCATTAGAAGCTTTACGCGAATTCTGATATTGCCAGACAATGACGGCCAGTAAGAGCACAATGACAACACCTAGCCCCGCAATCATTATAGCTGTTCTCCCAGCTTATACCCGATGCCCCATAACGTCTTAATGTATTCGGGATGGGAGGGGTCGTCTTCTATTTTTTCACGCAATCTTCTCATATGTACATTAATGACGTTCTCATCCCCGAAATAATCATCCTCCCATACGCTCGCATAAATCTGCGCTTTGGTAAATACTCGGCCCGGATGCGTCACAAACAGCTTAAGAATATGAAATTCCTTCGACGTTAGCTTTACTTCTTCCCCATTCTTCAACGCAGAGAAGTTATCTAAATCTACAGTCAATCGGCCAATGGAGATCATTTGCTTCACCGGAGCTTGATCTTCCACTTGGATACTGGGAGATGCATAACCTGCACGACGGATCGCTGCCTTCACCCTAGCCGCTAGCTCAATCATAGAAAAGGGCTTCGTAATATAATCATCTGCCCCAAAGCCTAACCCAAGCGCTTTATCTACATCACTGTCTTTGGCGGACATGATCAACACTGGAACCAGACTCCCCGCACGGATAGTCTGAAGAATGTCAGTCCCGCTACGCTTCGGCAGCATAAGGTCTAACAGTACAAGATCAAATGGACCCCCGGTCCGAAATGTTCTCTCCGCTACTTCACCGTCAAATACAGCTTCAATCTCATAACCTTCTTTTACCAAATAAGACCTGACCATTTCACTGATTGCTTCGTCGTCCTCAATCAGCAGCACACGCTGTGGCATGTCCAAACCTCCCCGTAGTCGAAAACCTCTTCGTTAAATTATACCAATTTCCCGGAGCGCTTACTATTTCAGTTTTTATTTCAGTTTCATTAAAGGTAGCCCAGGTATTATGGCCTTAACAACTTACAAAAAGAGGTGATGCTTCAATGTTGAACAAGAGAAGTAAACAAGCCTGGAGCTTCAAACGAAAACTGCTGATCGTCATGATCATTGTCCTCCTGCTTCTCGGCACAGTGATATATAGTCTGGCAGATCGTTACTTAATCGAACATGTCGAAGTCGTGGTTGCGGATGATGCAGCTACAACTAGCAGCTCAGGAGCTACAGCCGTTACAGCTGCCGAAGTTAATGCAACCTCTGATGACTGGAATTACTCCAGCGATGATATTCAGATCCAGGTCGATCAAGTGCATACAGGGTCCGGTTCAGACCAGATCACCTATTTTGTCGCTGATGTCGTCCTCAAGGAAGCGAGCAGCCTGCGCACTGCCTTTGCCGACAACAGCTTTGGAACAAACATCACTGAGGATACCTCGGACATTGCTTCCGCGAACAATGCGATATTTGCCATCAACGGGGATTACTATGGCTTCCGCAATGACGGAGTGATTATCCGTAACGGCACGGTGTATCGTGATGATCCTGTGCGGGATGCAATGGCGCTGTTCGATGATGGGACAATGCAAACCTATAACGAGGAAGAGATTTCTTCCTCTGAACTGCTGGCGCAAGGGGCCACCGATACCCTTTCCTTTGGTCCGATTCTGATTCAGGACGGGGAGATTGCCAGTAGTTTCAGCAATGTCAAAATCGATACCAACTTCGGCAACCATTCCATCCAGAATGCGAATCCCCGCACCGCAGTTGGTATGATCGCACCAAACCATTATGTGTTTGTCGTAGTTGACGGGCGCAATGAAGGGTACAGCCGTGGGATGACCCTTACTGAGCTAGCCGATGTAATGTCCGACCTTGGCGCCACAGAAGCCTACAATCTGGACGGCGGTGGTTCATCCACTATGTACTTCATGGGACGGGTCGTAAATAATCCGCAGGGCAAAAACAAGGAGCGGGGCGTCAGCGACATTCTTTATATCAAGGAGGGTGCAACATCATGACTATACTGATCCCAGCCTATGAGCCAGATGAACGACTGCTCGATTTGATTTTACAGCTGCATAATTTCCAGCTTGAACCTATTGTTCTTGTGGATGACGGCAGCGGCCCGCACTACCGTGGAATCTTCGATATGGCCGAAGCATTCGGCTGCACTGTCCTAACCCATGAAGTCAACCTCGGAAAAGGACATGCTCTGAAGACAGGGTTCCAGTATATTCAGGAGGTTGGGATGCCGGACTATGTAGTCTGCGCGGATAGCGACGGCCAACATCTGCCTTATGATATTAGCCGAATTGTTGAATCTCTGCGGAACCAGACTACCCCGGGAATCGTACTCGGCAGCCGCCGTTTCACCGGAAGCATTCCACTGCGCAGCCGCTTCGGCAACTCGGTAACCCGGACGGTCTTTTCCTTAACTACAGGCACTAAGATTTATGATACACAGACTGGCTTGCGCGGCTACCCCATATCAATGCTTGATTGGCTATGCCATATTCCCGGTGAACGGTTTGAATATGAAATGAACATGCTGCTGACCGCCCATAAAGAGGGGTACACCATTACGGAAGAGTACATCGATACCGTCTATCTGGACGATAATAAATCATCCCATTTCCGGCCTCTGATGGACTCCTTCCGGATTTACCTGCCGATACTAATGTTCAGCACTTCTTCGCTGCTGTCTGCCCTGCTCGACTTCACACTCTTATTCCTGTTCCAGAGTCTCAGCCATAACCTATTCCTGTCCGTCGCGGCCGCGAGATTGTGCAGTTCTGTCTTCAACTATTCTATGAATCGAAAATATGTCTTCACGGGCAGCAAACGCTCCAAGATTCAGGCGTCGCTTCCCAAATATTTTGCGCTGGTGATCCTCGTGTTGTTGTTCAACTATGGGCTACTCTATTTCTATAATGAAAAGCTGATTATTCCGCTTGTCGCCGCCAAGCTACTGACCGAGGCTTCAATCTTCTTATTCAGCTATTGGGCGCAACGGAGGTTTGTGTACTGAGGGTTGGGAACTCTGAACTGCTTATGCTCGTATGGTGAGCAATCGGGAATTTGTGAAGCACTAATTGGACACTTTTCGAACACATATGGAGCTTCTATCGGGTACCTATGGAACTGCTCCTCGAACACATATGGAGCTTCTATCGGTTACCTATGGAACTGCTCCTCGAACTCATATGGAGCTTCTATCGGACACAGATGACACTAATCGCAGTATTATTCCACTTTTGGTATGCTAACGGACCCCATAGCCGCTATTGGCAAGAAAGACACCACATATGAGCCTCTTTCTGTGGGATAGCGTCTGTGGGGTCCGAAACCCTGTTCAAAAGGCTGGAAATTTGCAAATAACGTCATCTGAGTCCGAATTCACCGAGAAGGGTACCGTTGATAGAATCGCATACAAAAAAAGCTAGTGCGTCCTTCCAATAATGTATGCAAAATCACATTATCTTCACTCAGAAATTCAGAACGTCATACACTCATCTTCTCTCCCATATATATAAATGGAACAGTCCCGGACGTTGTCGCGGAACCTTTGCAGCCTTGTCAGAATAGGTTGCAGCATAAGCCCAAGCTGGAGGGAGAGAAAGATTCATGCCAAGCGAAGAAATTAATGCGCTAGAGCGGGCAATTGCCGAGATTACGGAAATAGCCACTGGCTTCGGTTTAGATTTTTATCCCATGCGTTATGAAATATGCCCCGCAGATATCATTTATACATTCGGCGCTTATGGAATGCCTACACGATTTGGACACTGGAGTTTTGGAAAAACCTTTCATAAAATGAAATCCCAATACGATTTCGGACTGAGCAAAATATACGAGCTCGTTATTAACTCCAACCCTTGTTATGCCTTCCTGCTGGATGGAAATTCACTGATTCAGAATAAGCTGATTGTTGCCCACGTGCTAGCGCACTGTGATTTTTTCAAAAATAATATGCGGTTCTCCATGTCCAACCGAGATATGGTCGAGAGCATGTCAGCTACTGCAGATCGGATTGCCGGTTATTCTGTAACCTACGGAACTGATGCTGTAGAGAGCTTCATCGATTCAGTGCTGGCTATCCAGGAGCATATAGACCCCAGTCTGATCCAACCACGCAAGCTGGGCAAAACTCACCTGCTGGAAGCTAAGATGAAGGAGCTCAAAGATGCCCCTCCAGGTGGCTCGAAATCATCCAATCCTTATGACGAATTATGGAATCTAGATAAAAGCACTACCGGTCCGCAGGAAGCACCCTCTGGAAATCGTGCTTTCCCCCCAGAGCCAGAAAAAGATATGGTCTGGTTCATTCAGCAATATTCCACTGTTTTGGAGGATTGGCAACGTGACATTATGACGATGCTCCATGATGAAATGCTCTACTTCTGGCCACAGATGGAAACAAAGATCATGAACGAAGGCTGGGCTTCCTACTGGCATCAGCGCATCGTTCGCGAACTAGATCTGACCGAAGAGGAAACAGTGGAATACGCAAAACTGAATTCATCCGTCGTGCAGCCCTCACGGCAAAGCCTGAATCCTTACTATCTGGGGCTGAAAATCTTTGAAGACATCGAACGCCGCTGGGACCGCGAGAAAATCTTTGAAGTACGTGAGCTGGAATCCGATACCTCTTTTATCCGCAGCTATCTATCTAAGGAATTGGTGAACGACCTCGATCTTTATGTTTTTGAGAAAAAAGGTCCCGAATGGAAAATCACCGATAAAGCATGGGAAAATGTACGCGATCAACTGGTGCTCGCCCGGGTCAATGGGGGGTCTCCTTACTTGGTCATTGAGGATGCAGACTTCGAGAAGAATGGTGAATTATTTATAACTCATCGCTATGAAAGCATCGAGCTGGATCTGAAGTACCTGGAGCGCACGCTCCCTCACATCTACTCTTTATGGGGGCGCACAGTTCATCTACAAACAGTTGTGGAAGACAAAAAGGCGCGTTTTTCATACGATGGCAAAAAGGTGCAGCGGAAATTTATTTAAACTAAAAAAAGCGGCAGACCTAAACGGGTATTAACACCCTGGTCTGCCGCTTTTTGCTATGACTAAAATGTGGATTCAGATTCTTTTAATGACTTCGAGAAATATTTTGGAGCCTCAACAAACCCTTGCCGAGCATAAAATCTATGCGCTTCAGTTCTTCTGGAATGACAATGAACCTGAATGTTATCACAGTTTCTTTTTCTAGCTAATTCAGCGCAATACTCCTCAAGCTTACGTCCAATTCCTTTGCTCCTAATGGCATTACTCACCACAAGATAACTTATAATTGCAGTCTCTCCTACCAGACCTAATTGGGGTATGTAATGCATGGAAATACAAGCTACCACTTTATCATCTTCCTCAAAAACCAATAATTCCTCATCCGGATGTAGGATTAGCTTTTCTATTTTTTCTTGCATGAACATTTCTGTATTCGGATATCCCAACTGTTCTAATAATTCCTCTATGTCTTTCCAGTCATCAGCTCTCGCTTCTCTAATCATCTGCTTCACTCTCCGTTATTTTCGAGTTACCCTACTAATTGACTCTATTAAACTACGGAAGATCATACTCGTCAAACATATTAATTTCGATGTATAACTCCTCCAAGGTATCTACGTTTCCCATATGGGAATTCCTAAAAAAGAAGGCCCGCAGCGGTAACACGCTGCGGACCTTCATCGACACCCTCATATCGACTTAATAACTGCACATGGCAAATGCCCAGGTGAACGTAACGTAAGGAAGTTTAAAAATGTAGGCGCGTAGCGTTTGCCTTTGTCAGCGACATAAAGTCCAAACATTTCAGAAATTACAATTATCACCGAGCGGTATTTGCCCTTATCGACTATTCAGTCAACTTTTTCACAGGAACGTAAATCTCCATCACTGTATCTGGCCGCGAATGGCAGCGTTCATCGTAAAACTCAAAATCCAGTTTAGTCTCGTCATAAACGTAACCACTATCCTTAAACCATTCTTCGAAGATGTACTTCCAGCTGCTTTTTATGACTTGGGCAAACTGTATTTGCTCTGTATCCGTTGAAGTATCCACTGGAGGTGTTGTAAACACGGCATATTCGGCTTCTGGCACATCCATCGTCAACATATCAGCTTCTACCTTGGAGTAGTCCTCAACAATAACACCCAGAAGATAGGTGGCATTGCCGTTATCTGAAGACGGAATACATAAACCAACTTCTCCGTGTTTAGGCGGGTTTAGTATTTTATACATTTTGGACTCCAGGTTTTCACCCTCATAATGGCTCCAAAAAGAAGCAATATCCTTAGTGTACATACTACCCGCAACATTAGTTTGGATACCATAACCAGCCACCTTAAAAGCAGGCTTACGAACAAAAACAGGATTCATAATATAACCTCCGATATCAAATATTGAATTTCCTTTACTAAACCCATCCATCCGCGCCGCATATTGTGTCGGACTATAACCAAAGGTTTTGCGAAAAGCTTTAGTAAAGCCACTTTGTGTTTCAAAACCATAGTCCAGCGCAATATCAATGATCTTTTTTCCAGCAAATAATTCAATTGAGGCTAAGGATAATTTTCGGCTCCGCACATATTCCATCACAGACATTTCCTTGCACAAGCTGAACACTCGGCAAAAATGATACACCGAATATCCGACCTCAGTCGCTATTTCTTCCACCGTTATATTTTCTTTGATATGAGCTTCTATATATTCAACACATTTTTCTATATCTTTACTGTAATTCAAGTGCAGCACCAGCCTTCCCCCCGTACGGTGATTTCATTATATCAACTGCGCATGAGATGGACTGTTCCTGTTTTGCTGAGCTGCATTATTGCCTGTATAAAAAAACAGAGCAGCGTGCCCCTCCATTTACAGAAGGATCACAACTCTGCGTATTCTTAGTCACCATCATTTTGGTTAAGCCTCGAAGTAGACAACGCTGGATTCACGTAACCTACTTACACTTCAGTTGCTCCCTACGACTGACTAAAGGACCCAGATGACGTTATTTTCCAAAATATCGCCTTTTGAGCGGAGTTTCGGACTCCAATGCAGCTATTACTCAAAAAAAGGCTCATATTTAGGGTTTTTCCTGCTAATAGCGACCATGGGGCCCGATAGCCTGCGAAATATGCTCACAATCTACGTTTAGGGTCTCCTGTGTCCTTTAGCAACTTCCTACGCACAACAGCCAAATTAGTCAGATGGGTGGCGGCGTTTAGATCAACATTAGGAGGGTAAAAGGAGGCAGATAAAACATGGAAGGACAAAAAAAGAGTGCTCCACAGCCATTTTCATGGCTTTTGGAACACCCCGCATAAATGAACTCTTTTTAACGGTTTAGCAGACTTCCCACGTATTTCAGCAGCTCGTTGGCGCAGATTGGGCAGTAGTGATGTCCATCAATAAGTCTGGCGCATACCTCATTGATTCGTTTGAGCTGACTTTCATCAGGTGTTTTGGACGAGGTGGTGATTTTGACGATATCTTTGAGGTCTGTGAACAGCTTTTTCTCAATCGCTTCCCGCAGGCGGTCGTGGTTGTTGTACTCGAATTTCTTCCCTTTGCGTGAATACGCGGAAATCCGGATCAGGATCTCTTCACGGAACGCTTTTTTTGCATTCTCAGAGATACCAATTTGCTCTTCAATCGAACGCATTAACCGCTCATCCGGCTCCATTTCCTCATCCGTCAGCGGATCACGAATTTTCGACCAATTGCAGAAGGCTTCGATATTATCTAGATAATTCTCAAAAAGTGTCTTCGCAGATTCCTCAAAGGAGTAGACAAATGCCTTTTGTACTTCGCTTTTCGCTAAAATATCATATTCCTTGCGGGCAATGGAGATGAAGTTCAGATAACGCTCCCGCTCCTCTTTTGTAATCGATGGATGCTGATCCAGGCCATCCTTTATCGCCCGCAGGACATCCAGTGCGTTCATGCACTGCAGATCTCCTTTGATCAGAGCGCTGGAAATGCGGTTGATAACATAACGCGGATCAATTCCGGACATGCCCTCATCTAAATACTCCGTTTGCATCTCCTTAAGATCGGCCTCTTTATAGCCCTCGACCTCTTCACCATCGTACATCCGCAGCTTTTTGATCAGATCCATACCTTGTTTTTTGCTTTCTTTAAGACGGGTTAGGATGGAAAAAATAGCGGCGGCACGCAGCGCATGTGGCGCAATATGCACATGACTCATATCACTCTGGGCGATCAGCTTCGCGTAGATTTTTTCCTCTTCCGAAACTCTGAGGTTATACGGAACAGGCATAACAATCATACGGGACTGGAGCGCTTCATTCTTTTTATTAGAAATAAACGACTTATACTCGGTTTCATTTGTATGAGCAATTATCATTTCGTCCGCACTTATCAACGCGAAGCGGCCAGCCTTGAAATTGCCTTCTTGCGTCAGTGACAGCAGGTTCCATAAAAACTTTTCGTCGCATTTGAGCATTTCCTGAAATTCCATCAGCCCACGGTTAGCCTTGTTCAACTCACCATCAAAACGGTAGGCACGCGGATCAGATTCCGAACCAAATTCAGTAATGGTCGAAAAATCAATACTTCCTGTCAAATCAGCGATATCCTGAGACTTCGGATCAGATGGACTAAAGGTACCAATCCCTACCCGCTCTTCTTCTGACAAAATAACACGCGTCACCTTAACCTGCTCAATGTCACCAGCATAATCATTTCTCAGACGCATCTGGCAGGATGGGCACAAGTTGCCCTCAATACGTACACCAAGTTCCTTCTCAATCTCCGGACGGAGCTCCAGCGGGATCAAATGCAGCGGGTCCTCATGCATCGGGCAGCCTTCTATTGCGTATACCGCACCCGCATCTGTCCGCGAGTACTGTTCCAAACCACGTTTAAGCAGCGTGACCAGGGTCGATTTCCCCCCACTGACAGGTCCCATCAATAACAAAATCCGTTTGCGAACATCAAGCCGACGTGCTGCAGAGTGAAAATATTCCTCGACCAACTTTTCGACTGCACGATCAAGTCCAAAAATCTCCTGTTCAAAAAACTTATACCGTTTGCGTCCGTTTATGTCCTCTACGCCGTGCGACTTAATCATGTCATAAACGCGGGAGTGAGCGGTTTTTGCGGGAGAGGGGTCTTTTCTCAACAGTTCTATATACTGCTTGAAGGTGCCGCTCCACGCCAACCGGTCGTTCTCAGCCCGATACGAAGCTATACGCTCAAAAATGTCCATTGCTCGCTGCCTCCTCTTGCGCTCCTACTTGCTCTTCTACTTGCTCTCCTATAGCGTTAAAAAGTGTATTACATACCTATGCGGCAAGCGCGGAATAGTTGACCTCTTTTTTACTGTGCTATAATAGAGAATCAGAAAATGGCTGTAAAACCTTATTGAGAAACCCGAAAATAAAGGCCTACGGGAGTGACAAGATGGCGGTACGACATGAAACGGAGCTGTACGCTCCTTTGAAGATTTTTTTTGAAAAGCAGGGTTACAGCATCAAAGGTGAGGTCCGGACCTGCGATTTGGTGGGGATTCGGGAGGACGTTGAGCATCCTCTGATCGTGGAGATGAAAAAATCATTCAATCTCGCCTTGCTGCTGCAAGGGGTAGAACGGTTGAAGCTCAGTCCCATCGTCTATCTCGCAGTGGAACGTGTCCGTGATAAAAAAGGTGCGGTGAACCAGCGCTGGGGCGAGCTTAGCGGGTTATGCCGCCGGCTCGGTCTTGGGTTGATCACCGTTATCTTTTATAAGACCAAAGCACCGCTGGTCGAGGTGCTTGTAGAGCCAGACGAGAAGCCGCCTGCGCAGCGCAGCAACAAGCGGCGGCGCGAGCGCCTGCTCTATGAGTTCCGCGAGCGCAGCGGAGACTACAACACCGGCGGCAGCACGCGCGTCAAGCTCGTGACGGCCTACCGTGAGAAAGCGCTGCGTGTCGCGCTTTCTCTGCAAGCAGCGGAGGCGGACGCCGCCGCCGCTGCAGAGAAGGCAGCTGCGAAGGCTTCGCTCGCAGCTGCCAAACGTTCAGCGGCGGGCACCGCTGAACAGGTTCCGGCGCTGAGCTCAGCGCCGGAGAGCCGTGCTGCCGGGGACGCGGCAGCACGGGAGGCAGCGGCGGCAGGCACGCGAAGCGGTGCCCCTAGCGCTGCCTCAAGCACGCTTCCAGCGGCCGTATTGGTCGCAGGAAGCGCTCCCCGCTCAGCCGGCATCACTCCGGCCGAGCTGCGGAAGCGTAGCGGCGTACCCACCGCCGCCGCTATGCTTCAGAACAACTACTACGGCTGGTTTCACCGGGTAAGCCGTGGGCGTTATACCCTAACCCCAGCCGGTCATGCGGCGCTGGTTGAATATGCCGCGATAACAAGCGGCGTACCCAATAACAGCAATCATCCCAGTAATTAGCTAACCTAACCTGGACAGTACATCAATCGAGCACCTCTTTTAGTCGGGTTCTAATCTTTTACCTCGGTTCTAATCATTTACTCAGACTTTAAACTTATTATTCTGATGCACACATAACATATTAAATAACGCCAAAAAGCATCCCAACTACGGGATGCTTTTTCGTATGTCTAATCTTATTTGAATCTTATCTCTGTACATTCCATGTTCTTATCTTACACATAACACATTAGTATCTGGTGCGTACCACGCTCTTACTATACTCATATCACATTTAGATTACATTTTTAATACACTAGTATCTCATACGTATCATGTCTTATTTCACACATATCTCATGAGTATCTCATACGTATCACATTCAGACTGCATTCTTAACACATTAGTATCTTACTCATCACATTCAGATTGCATTCTTAACACACTAGAATCTCGTTCGTACCACGCTCTATCTCATACATACCACATTTCTATTTCATTCTTACCGCGTGCGTAACTCGCTTTTCCCACGTTCGCAAATCATTCTCATCACATTAGTAACTCATTCATACCACGTTTGCATTTCACTCTTACCACGTTCATATCTCTGCGTACCTCATCCAGCTCTACTTGACTGTACTTAACTAACTTATTTACAATCTTCGAACACGAGCGCTATTTACTAATTACTATTTTCTCTACTCTTGCTTAAACATGCTACTCTTGCTGATTTATTCACATTAGAACCCCTATGCTACATTCAACATCCACTAATACTAAATCATTCAAAGCAAAATAAGCTTTAAAAACACCATTCCGAAAAAGGCACACTAAGTTATTAGGGAAATCCTCCCTAATATTCTTCGATTCACACGCTAAAAACCGCATTTTAGGGAATTACTCCCTGATTTTCGCCAGATTTACCCCTAAAACGGGGTATCCCTTGATTTTTTAAGGAGAAATTCCCTAAACAGTCCATTTTAGAGTTCAAATCGACCAGTTTTAGGGAGGATTTCCCTAATTAATCTCACATCACGCACTTCGTCTTGCCCGACTTGTAATTCTGTCCGTGTTTTAGCTCTAAGAGTGTCTTGTGTTTTCATCATTTCAATCATTTCATTCCCAACTTTCATTCCACTACCTAACTCCGGGCTGTGAACTCCTTAACCGCTTCGCTCATCAGGTTCATGCCAAGCAGCAGCTCATCCCGACCGGGATGGCTAAAGTTAAGGCGAAGATGATTGCTGACTCCATCTACACTACATAACGGACCTGGCAAAAAAGCCACTCCCTTACCTAGCGCACATTTGAGCAACGCCATAACATCCATTCCCTCTGGTGGTGAGACCCACAGGAACATGCCTCCTGACGGCAGATCATAGGAGCTGCCCTTCCAAGCAGGCCGCTTTAGCAGTTCTACCATAAGCTTCAGACGGGTGTTATACTCTCGATTCAGCTGCGCGATATGCTCACGCAGATCAAACGCAGACACATCCAATAAATGATGCAGCAGCCGCTGATTTAATGCGCTCGACTGCCAATCGGCCATCTGCTTAGCCGCAGACATCATTCTGATCAAGACTCGGCTGCCTGCCGCCCAGCCCGTCCGCAGCGCGGGCGCAACGGTCTTGCTGAACGAACCGATATAAAGCACATGTCCGCCATCGCTGATATTTTCCAGTGCATACAAAGACGGATATCTTTTAGCCTTGTGTTCACCCTGCTTCTGGAAGTGCAAATCCCCATAAGAATCATCTTCCACAATCAAGATGTTATATGCGATACATAAATCCAATACTGCGCGGCGTCTCTCCAAACTCCATAAAATGCCGCTTGGATTGGTAAAGCTAGGGGTTGCGAACAGCATTTTCGGCTTATGCAGCTCGATCTGGCTCCGCAAATGCTCCGGATCAAGCCCGTCCAAATCACCCTGTACGGGAATAATAACGGCCCCCTGCATCCGAAGAGTCTGCAAAAATCCTGGAGAGGTCGGATTTTCTACTAATACACGATCTCCTGGATCAATATATACCCGCGACAACAAATCAATGGCTTGCTGGCTACCCGTTGTTAGCAGAACTCCACCCTCAACAACATTTACCCCTTTTTCTTTAAGCCAATCCCCAGCAAGCCACTCCCGAAGGGGTCCGTACCCGGCAGGATCACCATATTGCAGTGCTCCCGCATCTGCTGAAATCACCGTAGATGCTGCTTCAGCAAGCAGTGACAATGGGAATAGTTCTTCCGCTGGTAATTCTTCAGCTAGCGATATCATGGAGCTTCTCCGTGTTTGGGTGCGGATACTAAGAAGCGATGACGACAACAATGTGTGTGCGCGAGCAGAAAATTCGTAAATCATGCGAAATCCCCCTTCCCTGTTACCAAGTAGAAACGGCTTCGTCATCCTCATCCAAGGACGGGATGGTTACCCATTCAACATGATATTCTTACTTCTACTCCAAGAATATTCCACCCCATACGTCATTATGTCGTAAAGCGTGGGTTAGGCGTAGATTTGCCTGTTTTGTCTTGAGAAGAGCGCGAATTTCTCAATCGCTTGTGCCCGGGTCGAAACATCGAGCTTTACATAGATTTTGCGCAAATAATTATCAATGGACCGACGGCTTACCGCAATTTCAAGCGCAATTTTATCGTAGGTAATCCCTTGAACGATTCGCTCCATGATAAACATCTCTGTCTCCGTCAGTTGCAGAACATCATCTAATCCTTTAAATGTCGAAATCGGCCAAGCTCCTTTTTCAATCCATTCCAACGGCATTGAAAGAAAACCCTCCCGTAAACCCAGGATCAGCTGTAAAAGCTGACGGGGAGAAGCTCCCTTCGAGAATATCCCGCTGGCTCCTAGTTCTACGAGGGGCTGAAGCAGTTCTCGCCCGTCTTCGTCTGTCATCACGACAAAATGTGAGTTTGGTGAGCTTTTTTTCATATTTAACAGCACACTCTCAATATTCCCCTCAGGCATATGATAATCTACTAGCACTAGCTCGGGATTTTTTTCCCTTACGATGGTAGCGCCTTCGTCCCAAGTGGAATACATTCCCAGAACCTTAAGCCCCTCTTCCTCTTCCAAAATCAATTTTGTCCCCAGCATACTTGTAGGATGACACCCCACAATGACCACCTGCCAAACCTTCATCATTAATGCCCTGACCCCCTGCTCTATATATAATCATCTAGAAAGGAAAGCGCCGCAGCGTTTCCGGTTAAAACGCAAGCAAGGCTGTATGATGACTTGTCTGTATAATCTCTAGCTGGTTACCTTGTGTACGTCTATCAGAATTCCAATCTATAGAAATTGTATCGCAGTAGTTTAATAGGATGCAATTACTTTTTCTAGTTTTCATACTCTCTTACATTTTTGCGAATCTTGTCAAAGTCTGATAGAATGGGGACTTGAAAAAAAGACCAACCCGAGGTGATAAAATGCAACCGCTAGCGGAAACGTCCCCGGTACGCTCGCGCTCTACTACTGCGAGAAACGGCCCTTCCGTAAAATGGTTTTTACTGTTCTGGATTATGATGATCGGACTCGGCGTATATGCTGTATACAGCTACACGAACCATCTGAAGCAACAAGTGCTAACCGAACTTAGTACTCAGAGCCAGCAGCAGCTTACCGTTTTGAAGACCGACTATGAAGCAAAAATTGCCGTTCTCTCTGAAGAAGTGAAGGAATTGCAGAATACAGTGCAAAGCTTTAACGAACTATTAACCTTCACTAAAGATAATGCTAGTGCCAAGACAGATAACAGCAACAAGCTATATACGCAATTGAGTGAGGTAAGCAAACAGTTAGAAGCTTTGAAGAAAGAAATGGATCTGATCAAATGATGACGCCAGTCAAAAGAGTAAATCGCTTCTTCATGCTTCTAACTGCACCGTTCATAGGCTTGTTTATATGTATGTCGTGGTATCGACCACCGCTACAGCTAGACCTTGATGTAGGACAATTCTCACCAAGCTCTGGGCCAGTGAATGAAACAGCTTCCTTAAAAAAAGAGCTGACTCTGGCAGAGGCCTCCGCAGCTTACACCATTGATGCTGTCAGCGCTAGTGCCAAGCTATATAAAGAGACTACCACTACGATGAATAAGCTGGTCGAAACAGCAAAGACTCAGGCGAACCGGCCTGAACTGATCTATAACCGCAGGATTTCAGCCAAGCTTGGTATACCTTCAGAGATTGTTACCAGCGACCGTATAAGAGTTGAGTTATATCGATTGAATCCAGGAAACTACAAAGCTTATGCGTTGAAAATCAAATTGAAGGACCCGACCGCTATGAAGATGAGCTTGGCGGAGACAGCCTCCGGTGCGGAAACTACTATGCATGCCGTACAGCGTAATGGTGCCATTGCTGGTATTAATGCGGGCGGCTTTGCAGATCAATCCGGAAAACGTTATCCCTTAAGCACAACTGTAGTGGATGGAAAGTATTTATACGGTTTTGAGCCAACGTACAAGGACCTAAGTTTTGTTGGGCTGAACAAATCCGGGCAATTAATCGGCGGGAAATTCTACAGTCGCGCACAATTAGATCAGCTAGATCCGGTATTCGGCGCCACCTTTGTGCCTGTCCTCCTTAAAAACAACATTAAAACACCCATACCCGAAAAGTGGAAAACATCCCCTAATCGGGCACCACGTACCGTGATCGGCAAATATAAAGATGATCAGATCCTGCTTTTTGTAGCAGATGGATATAATGAGTATGGCAGCTCTGGTGCACAGCTGGAGGAGATTCAGAACAAATTATCGAATATGGGCCTCGTAGATGCTTATAATTTAGATGGTGGTGGCTCTTCCTCGTTGATCTTTAACGGAAGAGTTATCAATAAACCATCCGATGGAAATCTAAGAGCTGTGCCAACGAATTTCCTGTTTTTTAAATAATATAGTAAATTGTCTATGTAACATATCACATTTGCGTTTATTTTTATTAAATTGCAGGTTATAATCTTGATAACGAATACATTCGCTATTGGAGGTGCCAGTATGTCGTTCTCATTAACCTTTTGGATCGTAATGTTCGTATTTGTGTTATTTACGGTCGGCATCCTTACCTCATCTTACAACGACGACAAAACAAAAGGCCTATAAAGCCGATATGTCCCTGCACCCACTTGGTGCGGGGGCATTTTTCGTATACATAAAAAAACTGCCCCCAAGTAGAAGAGTTCTACGAAGAGGACAGTTTTTTATAAGCTCTTGGCTGTCAAAATTCAAAATATGTACTTCTTAGGCATGTCTTGGCAATTGAGTCATTTCCGAAAGGCATGCAGAACAAATATAACGATCTTTATATTCGCTTACACCATCCATTGATCCACAGAAAACACATTTTGGACGGTAACGCTCCAAGATGATATGGTCACCCTGTACCAAAATTTCAACCGGGTCGCCTTCATTCATCTGATACCTTTTACGCAGGGACTTAGGCAGAACAATTCTACCCAACTGATCCACTTTGCGAACTACACCAGCAGGTTTCATAACTAACGTACACCTCTCCTGTTCAAGAAAAATTATTTAGTAGCTACTACTTATTTCGGCTCTTTCAATATATTTCGTTACCTAATTGTCGAATCCTGCTGAAAAAAATAAAAAATTTGTCTTTTTTTAAATAAGATTAGGAAAATCCAATTGTCGAAGCGCCTCGTACACAATAATAGCTGCCGAATTGGATAAATTCAGAGATCTCACAGCATCACTCATTGGCATGCGCATTTTTGTTTCTTTACCTGCTTCTAGAATCTCTGCAGAAAGCCCCTTCGTTTCCTTGCCAAAAACAAAAAAATCGCCATCTTGGAACTCAAAGTCACTGTATCTTTTCTCTGCTTTCGTCGTTGCGTAAAAGAAACGCCCCTCGTTATATTTCTCCAAAACCTCAGCAAAGGAGTCGTGATATTCAATAGTAACAGCATGCCAATAGTCTAATCCTGCTCTTTTTAATGTAGCATCGTCTGTACGGAATCCGAGTGGACGAACCAAGTGAAGATGAGTGCCTGTAGCGGCGCAGGTACGCGCAATGTTGCCAGTATTGGCCGGAATTTCCGGCTCGACTAATACGATATGGAGTGCCATTATATGGTTCCTTCCTCTCTAAAGGCTTAATAGCCAGATGTTTTACTCTAGTGCCTAACCATAGCTTCTCCAAACAAACTGAAAACCTTCCACCAAGAAGGCGGAAGGTTATAGATAGAATTCATTAACCTTGAGTTTGCCGGAAATGGTTCATGAAATCGGACAGTGCTTTTACACTTTCGTAAGGAACAGCATTGTAGATGGAAGCACGCAAGCCCCCAACACTGCGGTGACCCTTTAAGCCGACAAAACCTTCCAGTTCAGCAGCTTTGACAAACTGCTTTTCGAGTTCTTCTGATTGCATCCGGAAGGTAACGTTCATAATAGAGCGGCTGCCTTGTTCTGCAACGCCACGGTAGAAACCGTCACTTCCATCGATGTGATCATATAACAGACCCGATTTTTCAAGGTTCTTGGAATGGATGCCAGCTAAGCCGCCTTGCTCCTCAATCCATTTTAATACTTCGTTCACCATATATACAGAGAAAGATGGAGGTGTATTGTAAAGAGAGTTATTCTTATAATGAGTGCTGTAACGCATGATCGTAGGAATGTTAGAAGGTGATTCTGCAAGCAATTCTTCTTTCGCGATAACTACAGTCACGCCTGAAGGTCCAAGGTTCTTTTGTGCTCCGGCATAGATCATTCCGAATTGGTTCACATCGATTGGACGGCAAAGTATATCACTAGACATATCCGCGATTAACGGAATCGAGCCTGCATCCGGAAATTCTGCATATTGCGTTCCTTCAATGGTCTCGTTGGAAGTAACATGAAGGTAAGCAGCATTCTCCGCAGCTTTGATCGAACTTAATTCAGGTATAGCCAAGAATTTCTTATCTTCGGAAGAAGCAGCAACATGAGCGCCTCCTACCAATTTGGCTTCTTTATAAGCTTTATCTGCCCAGCTACCTGTCATTACATAGCTACCTACTTGGCCTTCGGAAACCAAGTTCATAGGGATCATTGCAAACTGTGTGCTTGCTCCGCCTTGTACGAACAATACCTTATAGCCCTTCGGATTGCCGAGGAGCGAAAGCAGACGTTCCTGCGCTTCATTATGCACGGATTCGTAAATTGCACCACGGTGCGACATCTCCATGATAGACATTCCACTTTCCCGGAAATCAACAAACTCCGCTTGTGCGCGTTCCAGTACCGTAAGCGGCAATGCTGCCGGTCCGGCATTAAAATTGTATGCTCTCTTATTCAAAACTGCTCCCCACCCTTTCTCTCCTATCAATATGGATATGGTTATGATAGCAATATTCTCCCGCACCAGCAAGTATAATTATTCACATAAAAGGTTAAAACGGTACTCATTTCGCAGTGAAAAACCGGTAAGATCGGCGCCAGCTCTTGCTTTGACGCGGTAAAAGACTAATGTTCACAAATACTTCAGGAGAGACTACATGACCCTCTCCCCACAGGGCCATACGTTCTATTGGAAAGTCCCCACTCTCTCGCACGCCTGTTCCACTAGGCTTATGAACCAACTCCCAGGTGAACTCAGTTTCCTGACCCTCCCAACCGCTCAACTTGCAATAAAAGGGTTTATCCGGTTCCTTTGACCAAGTAAGAGTATTCCCGGATACCTCTAGCAATTCTTTCGTATAGGAGGATTCTGGTTCTACTACCTTGAGTTCCCTCGGGAGACGCAGTTCGAAATCCTGTCCAATATTCAACCCATCGATTCCGATGAAGTTGTGAATATATTCCTCCGTACGGAAAGGCTTTTGCCCTTTGTTATGCAATTCATATGCAATTATTAATTGATCCCCCTGTAAAGAAATCGTTTTAGTTAGCTGCACAGCATATCCGTTGCTTTCCATTGGGTGGATCGTATATGTGACAGCATCATTCCCTGCTTCGACATCCTTACTAAAAGAGGTTAAGGGGAACTCCTCATTGAAGCTGTATAATGGGGTATTTCCTTTTTGTAACAATCCGACTCCGATTTTTGGAAACCAGCCTCCGATTGGTGCTTCATCATATCCAATTGCCCGGGAAATGCCAAACTCATTACAAAGCCCCTTGCCTCCAGTTCCTTCGCCTGGCTTCAAGCTTTCCGGCACACAAAACGTATGTTTCCCCTCTTCTAATGTCACCTGTGTAATAAATCCTGTCCAGTCAAAACGAGTGCCCTTATACTCTCCGATATCAGCGATATCGACAGTTAATATGCCATTTGACAGTCTGCAACCCATACCTAACGCGCCCTTTCGTTCATTGTTACAATGAATAAATATTCATTATTGAAAAAAACGTCTGCAGCCGCTATGAATAACGGTGCAGACGTCTTAAAATATCGTATAAAGCTACGCCAATGTCACTTCAATCAAGTGGCATTTCTCTGTCTGCAGAGAGAGCAACTCTTCACGCGGAATAATCGCACTTCCTGAGCCGCGCTGCAGCGTCACCTCGCTGCCATTCAGGGTAACAGAGTGTATTTGGTACTCCCCGTAGTTTAAGCTTCCTGTGGCTTTATAGACCACTTCAAACTCGCGATCCGCGAAGATTGTCTTAATAGAGGCCTTTCCCTCGGAATCAAACTGCTCTTTAACAAGCTTCGGTTCCAACAAAAGATCACCTAGCTTACCTTTTACACCAAATACTTCAGTAACCATAGTTAACAGCAGCCAGCTTGCTGATCCTGTTAAATACGTATACATCCCTCTGCCTTGCTCGTTAATATACTCAGGAATTCCTGGGTATATGCGGGCTTTTGCAAAGTCAGTACTTAAGCTATACAGAGATTCTAATACTTTATGTCCTTCTTTCACATATCCGCGTTTATACAACGCATTGCCATACATGATGGTCATGTGACTGAACATAGCACCGTTCTCTTTATGTCCAAAGGCAAAGCCAAAGGCACGACCCAGATTCTGCTGGATCCCTCCGAAACGGGAATTAAGTCTGTACCCAATTTTGTCATCCAGTAGATTACGATCCACGGCGGCAATGATATGCGGAATTTGTTCTGGTGCAGCTGCATGGCCCATCAGCGGGAATACTTGACCCGTAAGCGTCATTCGAACGCCTTCTGCGAATTCCCCTTCCACTTGTTCTCCATCATTATTATAATAACCGTTAAACCAGCCTCCACCGTGTTCACTTTCCACCCACTCATTGCGGCGCAAGTGATTAAAGATCCACTCTGCTTTTTGTTCCAGATCGTCCGCTACTGTCTCTATGTCGAGTGCTGCACGAATACCGCTGACTTTGTTCGGAGCGGCAGCATAATATTGATTAAGTCTTTCATGCTTGCCTGATACAGATTCATAATCCACTTGATCACCAAGCGAATCTAGCAATAGTTTCATTTCTTCTGCCAATTCAACTGTCTCTTGCCCTTTAGAAGTCTTTAGCGTACGCAGCACACGAGAAATATCCAATAAGTTACTTGCGTAGAATGCTGTGAAAGCTACACTCTCACCCCGGTCTGCGCCCATATCAAGACCATCATTCCAGTCTGCGCCCTCCAGCAGGATATTATTGTGCTCTCCAACATTAAAGAACGGAACCAGATTTTGCAGTAGGATATGCTCCAGAATCGTACCTTTATAAACCTCACCAGAAGTAGTTCTGAGATCACTTCCCAGCGAGGTATCCCATGAATTATCGCGTTCCTTACAGCGACTCATAAAGGTATCGCGGAAATACGTCTGTTCCTGCAATAAGAAATCAAGATCACCACTCTGATCCAGATATAACATAGTCGTTAAGAACGGCCAAGCTCCATGATCCATCCACACCCGCGGGATGTTGTTACGGTCGGCAATAAATTCACCAGGCTGTTGACCGATAATAGTGGCATTACTACCATCTATTCTTACCCCGGCGTAGTTGTTCAGCAGTAAGCTGCGTACTTCAGCCGGTTCCATAATAAGGAGTGCTAGACAATCCTGCCAAAGATCCCGCCAGCCACGTCCGCCCCTTCCATAATCATGATAAGGCAAGAAGGAGTTACCATAAAGTCTTCTCAGCACGGGTTGAATCGTAACCCATTTCATCCATTGGTCAGCATCTGAATCACCGGTATGAAATTCTACCATATTCACTTTATCTGCCCAGAAGGCTTTAGTTTCCTCAAGCAAATGATCAAAAGCTTCAGATGTACCATATTTGTTCATCAAAGCATCCACGTCAATTCTCTCGTTATGGATCGCCATAACTACTATATAAGAATGGCTGTCACCAGGAGACAGAGTAAGCGTCTCGTAACGAAGACCCCCGATAGCCTCATATCCCTCTCTTTGTACGCCTCCGCCCTTGCCAATCTCCGGCGTGTTGTTCAGGATAACAGCTTCCGGCCAATCCAGGCTTCCACCTTCTCCAATGAACTCCTCCTGCACCGGAAAGAACCCCGCAGGTTGACTGCCGTCACCCTCTGCACCAAATACTCCATAAGAAGTGTGATTGATGCGGTGTCCCCGCTCATCAAAGGAGAGCGCAGGCTGAACCTCAACACCATAGGGTGAAGTATAGATCCGGTTAAGCAAAGAGGTTACATGTCTATGATCGCGCAGATCATCTGCCGAACGCGCGTAGATCGGAACTACCGCTGTCGGTGTCAGCGTAATAACCTCTGCTATTGTATTCGTCAACGTAAGCTTCATTAGTTCGACCTTATCATTACCGCTTGGCACAAAGCTGGTGATTTCAGCTTTAACACCCATCTCTGCGTTACAACGCGTTACGCGTTGCCACAGGAAACCAGCCTCTAGTACTGCTTCATCAGTAGACGATGTATAGAAATCGGCATTTTGCTTAGCGGAGTTCCCCACTGCCGACCAAGCTCCCTTGCCTTCTACGTATACCCAGAAGTTACGGGAAGCCCGCGAATTATGCAAATCTTCAACAGATAATGGCGGTGTCAAAAATGTATTATGACCTGTGGTAACCTGACCATGAAGTTTTGGAGTTACCGTCGACATCATTCCCCCTTCATTCACTAGAGGGAAATATAGAAAACTGCTGCGATCCGGTTGCTGAAGCCTGAATTCCCCATCATTTCCGGTGAATTCGAAGCCATGAATTTTATTACGATCCATTCTCTCCATCCTCTCATTTACACAACTACTTAAGCTTTAACCGCACCTGCCAATGCACCGTCAACGATATACTTTTGAATGAAGGTGTATAGGATGATAAGCGGTGCAGATACGATCATGATCCCGCACGCCAACATAGGCCAGTTGTTCCCGTATTGACCGCGGAATTCTTTAAGCCCGAAGGTGATTGGATAGTTTTCTGGACTCGGTAAATACATGACCGGCCCCACGAAGTCATTCCAGATACTAATTGCTGTTAGAATAACACCTGTAGCAATTACTGGTTTCATAAGTGGCATGATGATCTGGAACAAATAACGCAAATATCCAGCGCCATCCATACCTGCTGCTTCATCCATCTCCCGGCTAATTCCTTTGATGTAACCTACAAACATCATGAACACGATACCCGTTCCGCCTGTTTTAAGGAGAATGTAACCCAGCTTCGTGTCATAACCTACAAATCCTAGCTCCTGTTTCATGGTAAGCATCAGCTTGAACTGTGCGACCATTGGATTCGGCAGGAACTGAGACATCAAGAAGAACAAATAAATAAATCCGCTCCACTTCACATAATTTCTCGCCACCGGGAAGGCCCCGAATAACGAAACAATTAGGGTCAGCACTGTTGCCACAGCTGTATACAGCAGACTGTTTAAGAAATAATTAGAGAAATTACCCTGTAGCCAAGCTTCTTTATAATTATCCCATTGAATACTTTTTACGAGACCGATAGGATCTAACAGATATTCTGTAAAGGACTTGAATGAAATATTGATTACAAATAACAACGGCATGATATACAAAACAAGCAACACTGCAATCAGAATATAAGAGAGAGTTTTGGCGGTTTTGGAATCCTTCATTAATATTCCACCTCTCTCTTACGCATTTGTTTCACTGCAAATACTACAAACACCAGAATCATAAGGAACTGAACCACGGAAAGCGCGGAAGGAAGTCCCATCTGTAGAGAACCACGGAACGTCTCTTTATAAACGTCATATGCCATCGTTCTTGTGTTAAAGCGACCGTCCGTAGTTGCGAGAATAATATCAAAGGTGGACATCGCACCGATAATAGACAAAATAATGTTAATCGTAAAGGATGGAGCGATAAGTGGGAATGTGATGTTTTTAAAAGATTGCCACTTCGTAGTTCCGTCTATATATCCAGCCTCATACAAATCTTTCGGTACGGATTGTAGTCCCGCAAGGAAAATTAACATCGAATAACCCATATACATCCAAATTTGCGTAAATATAATATAACCGAACGCATGAGTGAAGCTTCCAAAGAACATATCTTTATAACCGAACAAAGAATCATACAGTTGGTTAACCGGACCACTCAGCGGATCGAACATCATGCCCCATACCAGTGCAACTACCGCTACACCAAGCACAACCGGTAAAAAGAATACCGCGCGATAGAAATAATCGCCTTTCAGCTTCTGATTGATAACTACGGCCATAAGCAGACCGACACCGTTCTGTACAATGGTTACAATGACCATGAAATAAATAGTACGTATAATGGAATCCCAACGCTCGCCTGAATTTCCTGAGTAAAATACATCATAATAATTGTCAAGGCCTACAAAACTCATCTTGCTTCCAGGAACGTTAGTGATATCTGTAAATGAATAGATAACCGTCATCATAGATGGGCCAAAATAGAAAATTACATACAATGATAATGGAATCATTAGCAGCAGAAGCGGTATATATCGTTTAATACCTTTCCCGAACGGATACATTTCTCTCACCTACCCAATCCTAATTCAATAAAATGATCGGGGCCTGCACAAAACAGACCCCGAAGTTGTAAAACATGTTTGGTGTACAGTATGTTGTAGATTCTTTTTATTTATCGGGATAGCTACTTATTTAGGGGCTGCTGCTTCCCATTCTTTTTGTTGTACATCTGCAAGCTCTTTAGCGGTTTTAAACTCGCCGCCTGGTGCCAAATATTCAGTGTGAACGCCTTCAGCTGCAATGTGCTCACCAACGTTATCACGGTTAATCATCATAATTTCATAAGCAAGTTCGAAATCTCCAGTCATGTATGGAGCAAGTTCTTTGTCAATAAAGTCACTTTCAGTGGCAATATTGTCTTGTGTAGGCAAGAATCCAGCTGCTTTAACATATTCTGTGTAGTTTTCTGGTTCAGAGAAGAATTCCAGCCATTTCAAAGCGCCTTCTTTGTTCGGGCCTTTTTCTGCTGCATACCAAGTTACATCGTATTTACCTACAAGAGAATTATTCTTAGCAGCATCTTCTGTAGCTGGGATTGGGAAGTAACCAAATTTCACATCTGGATTTGCTGCCGCGATCGTAGGAGCATCCCAAGTTCCGTCAGCAATCATAGCTGCTTTTCCTGTTGCGAAAAACGAAGGTGCTGTTGCATAGTCGATACCCAAGAAACCGTCGATGATGTAGTTATCTTGAAGCGTCTTCATTTTCTCCAATACTTCTACAGCCTCAGCATCGTTAAACGCCGAAGTTCCCTTCCAAACCCCTTCAATCCATTGTTGTTGGTTGCCGCCACCCAGAATCTTGGCTTGCAAACCGAACACTGGCAATTTCAAAGGCCATACATCCTTACCAGCCACTACGATTGGAACAATACTCTTAGCTTTCAATGTATCTAGAACACTAATGAACTCTGTCCAAGTTGTAGGTACAGTCAGCCCGTTTTGTTCAAAAATTTCTTTATTATAGAAGAATCCTGACATCGCTACTTTACCGGTTGGGATTGCATACACTTTATCTTTATAAGTGCCGGCTTTAGCAATATCATTCGCATTGTAGTTTTTAACGAAAGCTTCGCCGCTCAGATCAGCAATCAGCCCGGAATCAATCCATTGTTGCCAGTCTGGCACTTTCGCACCTGGTGTCCAATCTTTCGGAGACAATCTCATACCGGATAGATCGGCAAGTACATCTACGTCACCAGCTGTAATTCTTGCTCTTTGTGCTTGTTTGAATTCATCATCCGGACCAGTGGTTGTGTACTCCACTTTGTATTCCGGATATTTTTCTTCAAACTTTTTATTAATTTCTGTAATGACCTTGTTAATATTCTCTTGTTTCCAGTGTAAGATCTTAATCACTTTCTTATCACCAGATGCAGGCTTGTTTGTTCCGCTGCCCGGAGTAGCCTCACCATTCGCGTTGTTATTGCCGCTTCCACATGCTGCTAATGAGAGCACTAGCGCTGAGCTCAACAATACCGCAGAAAGCTTCTTTACCATTTTGTTACCCCCCAGATAATTTGTTATGACCCTTTAACGAAACCACATGCTAATTTCTGAAAATCACGAAACAGTAAGGATGATATCACAGAAAGCGGTTTCGGTGTTTTCATTATTACATCGTTATTTGTCTTTGTAAAGTCTTTTTTCATTGTTCATTTTTGAACGTTTTTTGAACCAATCATTCAAAAAAACCTTTAATATCAAGCATAATCCTAGTTTAAGAGTAAACATTCCATTGACTATAATCTTATTGAACTATAAAATAAGTAACGAAACTATTTCGTAAATCATAAATTCAAGTCATAAAAAAATAGCCTTGAGTAGATTTTAAACATATATTACGGAACATTTTTCACTATAAGGGGGACTTAATTTGGCCTACAGCATCAAAGATATAGCGAAAATTGCTGGAGTTTCTGTTTCGACAGTATCCAAAATCATTAATAACTACAGTGATATTTCGGAAGATACCAAGACAAGGGTTCAACAAATTATAAAAGAAACTGGATATACCCCCTCCAATTCAGCTAAAACATTGGCTACGAAATCGTCCAATCTAATCGGAGTGATTTTTGCCGGAATGCTGAATGTCGACTTTACCCACCCTTTTTTCATCGAGGTGCTAAATTCATTTAAAAAACAAATGGGACTACTAGGTTACGACCTTATCTTTTTTTCCAATGAAAAATTCCAAAGTGGCGATACTAACGATTATCTTGCCCGTTGTCAGCATTTTAATGTAGATGGGTGTGTGCTTCTATCCGGACAGGAGCTAGAAACCTCTATCAGCGAATTAGACAACAGTGCTATTCCATGTATCGGCGTAGATTTAAAACTAACGGGTGACAACTCTGGCTTTATCATGTCGGATAATTTCAAAATGTCCTCCAAAGTGGTAGAACACTTTTATTTACTGGGCTATCGTGAGCTTGGCTACATTGGCAGCTCCTCAGATTCAGACATCTCCAATATGCGCGAAAGTGGTTATCGCAAAGCTCTTGAAGATTTGGGGCTGCCTATTAACGAGAGTTGGTTCTTAAACGGAAGTAACTTCTTTGAGGCTAGTGGGTATGAGACGATGCGTAGAATGATTGAGAATGGAAATTTACCTAGAGCGATCTTCGCAGCGTCCGATCAGCTTGCTATAGGAGCGATGCGTGCCCTTAAAGAGGCTTCTATCGCTGTTCCTGAAACTGTTGCAATTATTGGCTGTGATGATATTGAGGCCTGCAATTATACAACACCCCTATTGACTACCATCCGCCAAAATAAAGATAAGATCGGTCGCCTAGCAGCACTAATGCTGTATGATCTAATAAACAACCAATCAGGTACGAGTTCTTTCAGCGTAGAACCAGAGCTTATCATTAGAGAGTCCTGCGGCGCTCCTGAACGGGGGCTAGTGTAGCCTTTCTCGGAGAATACACGAATAGCAAAAAGGGGCTGTCCCAAGCAGCCATTTTATGGCTTGGTGACAGCCTCTTTTATGTTCTTAACACTACTTAATGTCCAAATGGATTCTATGGGCGCACCTAGTGTTGCTCCGGATGATGCAATAAGTGAAGCACTTATAGAATAATTGGGGAATTTCTCCCTAAAAATCAGAGATTTCTGTTCATCGGACTTATAATTAGGGAAAACTTCCCTGAATTTTGGCCTATTCAGTAACTAATAAAGAAATCACCCTGATTATTAGGGAGGAATTCCCTGATTTCGTTCATTTAGAGCAAATATCGGCTTTTTTTAGGGAGTTTTTCCCTAATTAGTTTAAATCCACTTTGTATATCACATAAACACAGAACGCATATCGCTCACCGTACATAGTCCAGCGTCACAGATACCACAAATCATATACTGCAAGCCGAACGGAAATCACACATAGCAGTCACCCGTCACCCGCCACCCACTCCAATAGCATAGAACACTACTCATGGCTTAGATCACTACTCATAGCATAGAACACACTACTCATGGCTTAGAACACTACGTGTGGCACACATTCATAAGATACAGTAAAATCCATTACTTTTCCCAATTCAAAAAAAGAAGCTGCCTCCAAGTAGAATCACTACTTTTGAGACAGCTTCTTTTATTATAAAGATTATATATAGCAGGAATCTTATAGATCGAAGTACAGGGCATATTCATGTGGATGAACACGAATCGCTACCTCTTGTGCTTCAGAACGTTTCAGAGCAATATAGTTATCGATGAAGTCCTTAGTAAATACGTCGCCTTCTGTAAGGAACTCGTAATCAGCTTCCAAAGAATCAAGCGCTTCGCTCAGGCTGCCTGGAACGCTGCGGATTTTTTCTTTATCTGCATCAGACAATTCATAGATGTTCTTATCCAGAGGACCATAACCCAGTTCTTGCGGGTTGATCTTGTTCTTGATTCCGTCCAGACCTGCCATCAGCATTGCGGAGAATGCCAAGTAAGGGTTAGCCGTGGAATCCGGTGTACGGAATTCGATACGACAGCCTTTTGGTGTCACAGCTGCTACTGGGATACGAACTGCTGCAGAACGATTTCCTTTGGAGTAAACCAAGTTAACCGGTGCTTCGTAGCCAGGAACCAGACGCTTAAAGGAGTTGGTGCTTGGGTTAGTCAAAGCGATCAATGCTGGTGCATGGTACAAAATACCACCGATATAATGAAGAGCCATTTCGCTCAGGTTAGCATAAGCGCCTTTTTCATAGAACAAAGGAGTATCTCCGTCAAAGATCGATTGATGCACGTGCATTCCGCTACCGTTATCACCAAACAGCGGTTTTGGCATGAAGGTTGCTACCTTGCCATACTGACGTGCAGTGTTTTGTACAATATATTTATAAGTCATGAGATTATCAGCAGTTTTCTTCAAGGTATCAAAACGGAAGTTAATTTCCGCTTGACCTGCAGTGGCTACTTCATGGTGATGACGTTCAATGCGTAGTCCAACTTCAGCAAGCAGACGGCACATCTCACTACGGATATCCTGTTGGGAGTCAACTGGCGCTACAGGAACATATCCACCTTTAACGCCAACTTTAAATGCCAAGTTGCCGCCCTCTTCTTTACGACCCGTATTCCAAGCCGCTTCTTCAGAATCTACGAAGAATGAGGATCTGTTCATGCCACTTTCGTAACGAACATCGTCAAAGATAAAGAATTCTGATTCAGGTGCGAAGAATGCAGATGTACCTACTCCGCTTTTTTGCAGGAATTCTTCTGCTTTCACAGCAATACCGCGAGGATCGCGCTCATAACGTTCGCCATCAGGAGTGAAAATGTCGCACATCACGTTCAGCGTTGGATGAGCTGTAAACGGATCTATGAACACACTATTCGGATCAGGCATCATAACCATGTCTGATTCTTCAATACCACGGAAACCTTTGATGGAAGAACCGTCGAATGCTACCCCATTTACAAAAGTTTCATCTTCCACTTCAGAAGCTGGCAGAGAGATGTGGTGGGCACGACCACCTAAATCTACGAATCGAAAATCTACCCACTCGATATTGTTCTCTTTAATTGTTTGCAACACTTTTTCAACCGACATGAATTTTTCCTCCCCCAAGTTCCGAACATTAGGCCGCTCACAGTATGCAAATGTTCTTGTTTTAATTTTTTTTGCTGTCGTAATTATAAATCTCATACCTAACATCGTCAATGCTTATGTCAGGTATTTCTTTCAGCAATGTAAGATATTCTAACGCTTTCGTGAAATCTGTTATTTTCGCATATTTTCATGTCACATTTATTTTATTCAACTCCAAAAAAACCCTCTTTTCCCACTAGGTCGCGGGTTAAGAGGGCTTCCGAGGAAGCTCTTAGATTGAATTTTATAGCGCCGAAACCGTTTCTGGCGAAGTAGAAAACTTACGTCCAACAATTGGAGCCAGCTTTTCCAGATCTTTAAGCAGGTTATCAAACTGATCAGGGAATAACGATTGAACACCATCACCTGTCATGGAATTGTCCGGATCTGTGTGCATTTCGATAATTAGCCCGTTTGCACCAGCAGCAACAGAAGCTTTGGCCATAGGCTCAACTAACTCACGACGACCGGTTCCGTGACTTGGGTCAGAGATTACTGGAAGATGGCTTAAGCTTTGTAGAACTGGAATAGCCGATAGATCCAGTGTGTTACGAGTGTAGGTCTCAAATGTGCGAATACCGCGCTCACAGAGCATTACATCCTTATTACCGCCTGCCAAAATGTACTCCGCTGCATTGAGCAACTCATCATAGGTCGCACTGAAGCCACGTTTTAGAAGAACAGGTCTGCCACAGGTACCCAGCTTGCGCAGCAAATCAAAGTTCTGCATATTCCGTGTACCCACCTGCAGAATATCCGCATGCTCCGCACAGATATCAACATACTCCGGTGTCATAACCTCTGTAATCGTCAACAGGCCATGACGCTTTCCTGCTTCAGCCATCATAGTCAAACCTTCCACACCTACGCCTTGGAAGCTGTACGGTCCTGTGCGGGGCTTAAACGCGCCTCCACGAAGTACCTGAGCACCAGACGCTTTAACAAGCCGGGCGATCTCATCAATCTGCTCTGGAGACTCAACGGCGCAAGGTCCGCCCATGATCACCAGGTTTTCTCCACCAATCTTCACACCCTTGATATCAATAATCGTATCCTCAGGATGGAAATCCCGGCTGGCCAGCTTGTAGGATTTGGAGATCTTCACGACGTTCTCTACACCCTTCATTTGCCGCAAATGCTCGGCGAGCTTAGGAGTGACGCCTCCCACTAAACCTATCACCGTGTGATCTGCTCCTCTGGAGAGATGCACCTGCAAACCTTCTTTTTCGATTACGGCAATTATATCTTTAACCTGCTCTTCCGGTGTTTGATTTGATGTAATGACGATCATATTTATAACTCCCTCTCTACACTTAAAATTTATAATAATTCCGCTAGATACTATCGCGCTACGACGCGTGTTCGCTTTTAAGCTTTTATGCTTTTAATCACTAAAGCAATTCTACCTCAAAAAGCGATTATAGTCAATCTATATTCTAGATTCCTATGCTGGAAGCGTTCTTTCGATAAAAAAGAGCACTTAACCTCGACTGACGAAGTTAAGCGCTCTTGTTGCAGCGTTCATAATATATAAGTTCGAGCCTAGCCCATTACATTAAGTAGTACTTGCACTCTTATTCTTAACCGGTGGCAGCAGCTTCGCCATATTCACAGTACGTTTAATCTCCCACGTCTCCGGATTAGCCGAATCATACTGATCTAAGTAGTTAATCACTTCTTTGGTGATAGGTGTAGGTGTGGACGCGCCAGAAGTGACCCCGACGATATTTACACCCTCTAGCCATTCTGTTTGGAGTTCAGACACATCAGAAATACGATGGGCAGGAACCCCAGCGATTTCTTCCGACACCTGTGCCAGACGATTAGAGTTGTTGCTTCGCGGATCACCGACAACAATCACCAGATCACATTGCCCTGCTTGTTCCGCTACAGCCTCTTGACGTACCTGGGTAGCCATACATATCTCATTATGCACTTCAGCACCTGGGAAGGTCTCCAGAAGCTTTTTCATGATATGTTTAATATCCCACTGGCTCATAGTAGTCTGATTCGTAATGACGATACGTGAAGAAGGGATGGATAACGTAGCAATCTCATCTTCTTTTTCAATCAGATGCACATGCTCAGGGGCAATACCCACAGCACCCTCTGGTTCCGGATGGCCTTTTTTGCCGATATAAATGACCTCATAACCATCATCTACTTTTTCCTGAATAAGATCGTGGGTCTTCGTGACATCAGGACAGGTGGCGTCGACCGTAGTCAGACCCTTGTCCCTTGCCATCTTGCGCACCTCAGGAGAAACCCCGTGTGCAGTGAATATAACAGTCCCACTATCCACTTTATCCAGAATATCCAGACGATTATGTCCGTCCAAAGTAATAATGCCATCATCTTCGAACGAATTCGTGACATGACTGTTATGAACAATCATACCCAGTATATAAATCGGCCGGGGAAGATCGAGATTTTGCGCAGCCTGCCGTGCCATAACCATTGCATCGACAACTCCGTAACAATATCCCCGGGGAGAGATTTTAATGACTTCCATGAGTTCACCAGCTTTCTGCTTTCATTGACCTCTGTAATAGGACACTTCTAAATTATACCCTATTCCAGCGGCGGAGCAAAGAGAAGCGGCAACCAGATGACAAAAGTAGTACCCTCACCTTGGCGTGTAACAACCTCCACAGACCCACCATGCTCGTCAATAATCCACTTAGCAATGGATAGACCAAGCCCAATCCCTTCCGTAATTCCACGCGATTCATCCGCACGATAGAAACGATCGAAGATATATGGAACCTCATCTTTATCCATACCAATACCTGTATCAGTGATCCGAATACCAACCTGATTCTGATAGAAAAGGGTATCCAAACTCACGATGCCAGAAGGCGTGTACTTAAAGGCATTATCAATAAAAATAAAGAGCATTTGCTGTAGATAATCTTTATTCCCAACTATATATTTGCCATTTAAGACTGACATATCACCTGTAACCCACTCGGCTTGACGCGGCAGGAAAGAGGCGCGGCGCGCAATCTCATTCATCATCGGTTCCAGTGCCACGGGCTCTATATCAAAAGTACGTCCAGTATCCGCACGCGCGAGCGAGAGCATATCCGCTACCAAGCGGCTCATACGCTTAGACTCGTCTGCGATATCCTGCACCGATTCAAGCGATAGCTGGCGAATCTCAGCTTCACTCATCTTCCCTTCTCCGGGTTCCATCTCCCAAACCTTTTGCAGCAGATCAATATTTCCGCGAATCGTAGTGAGCGGTGTCCGAAGCTCGTGTGAAGCATCTGAAACGAAACGGCGCTGAGCCGCATACGAATCCTCCAGCTCTGTGTAGAATCCTTCCATACGCCCAAGCATACTGTTAACGGTCTCAATAAGTCTTCCTATCTCGTCTGGCGGCCCATCGTATTCAATACGCGAGCTTAAATCATTCCCCGTCTGAATCCCATTCGCAGCTTCAATTACTTTGCCGATTGGACTCATGGATTTGCGCGCTAGGAACAAGCCGAAGGTAAATGCCGCGATCAGGGTAGCAAAAGAACCTACGAGCAGGATAGTTTTTAAACGCTCCAAGAGCTTATTCTGTTCACCTACATAGGTAGCCACTTGTAACACAGCAGCAGGATTATTTTTATAATTTTCCAATAGAATTGGCCGTTCATAAATCAGAAATTGATTGCCTTCAATTACAACATTACGAAATCCCTGTACAATTTTATCCCGCTCGGGATAATCAAATGCAAGATTACCATTTCTCATGTTTGTCGTTCGCTGCATAACCTTAGTATCATAAACATAGATCTGTGTATACGTATTAGAATTCTCAGGAGTTCTGACCCCATCCATCATTAGTTCACCGCTGTATAAATTGATACTGAAAAATGGAATGGTCTGCTCAGCTTGCACCTGGAGGCGATTCTTCAAGTCCCCATAAGTATTAAAATAAACAAAACCGTAAATTGCGGCTGATAAGGCCAGCAGCATAACGGCCAAAATCCCTGAATACCAAGCAGTCAGCCGCAATCTTATAGACATGTTAGTTGTCACCTCTTAGAATGTAACCGGCACCCCGGATCGTTTGAATGAGGCGTTTACCGCCATGCTCCTCCGTCTTTTGACGTAGCATAGCTATGTATACCTCAAGCACATTAGATTCACCGCTATAATCATAACCCCATATTTTATCCATGATCAGATCCCGTGAAAGTACACGTTTCGGATTTTGCATAAAAAGATGAAGCAGCTCAAACTCCTTCGCTGTTAGCTCCAGTCTTTTACCGGCACGGGTAACCTCACGTGAATCCACATCCAGCGTAATATCTTCATAAGAAACCGCTTGCTCTCCACCTTCACTTTGCTCACTCTTACGCCGAAGCAGCGCACGTACACGTGCAAGCAGTTCTTCCAAGGCAAAAGGTTTAACCAGATAATCGTCCGCGCCCAGATCAAGCCCTTTCACACGGTGCTCAATTTCATCCTTCGCGGTAAGCATGAGAACAGGTACATTACTGCCCCCTTCCCGCAGGCGGCGACATACTTCAAAGCCATCCACCTGAGGCATCATTACATCCAAAATTACCACATCCGGATCACTGCTCAAGATCGCCCGTAATCCATCCGCTCCATTCACCGCTGTTTTCACATCGTAACCTTCAAAAGCTAAACCTCTACGCAGCATAGAAATAATCTTTTCGTCATCATCAATAATTAGAATATTCGGTCGCATCAAGCAGCCCCCATTGTTCAGTTCTTTTTATATATTGTAGCAGTTTACATCACAATTAGACAAAAACGGAAGGGTCGCCCCTTCCGTGTGACTTACCGTCCGGTATTATTGCTGCTGACTTTGTTGTGTAGTCGTTGTATCAAAATCATTTTTGTTACCGATGGTAACTGAAAGATCCATGGTTTTACCGTCGCGCACAACATTTAATGTTACTTTATCACCAACTTTTAACGTTTGAATGAAAGTAATCAGATCTTGGTTGGTTGCATACTTCGTTCCATTCGCACCGGTAATGATATCGTAAGGGCGCAGATCAGCGGTATACGCTGGGGATTTATAGATGATATCTGCAACCACAGAACCTTCTTTAATATCCGTACCCATTTGCTTAGCAACCTCATCTGTAATCGTCATAAGAGTTGCACCAATGAAAGGTACCGGCTCTTTCGGAATGGCTTGGTTGGCTTCCAGTTTATCTACGACTTCTTTAATCGTATTCACAGCGATTGCGAAACCAATACCTTGAGAATCCGTGCTGACGGCTACGTTCATCCCGATTACCTGTCCATTCATGTTGAGCAACGGCCCACCTGAGTTACCCGGGTTGATAGAAGCATCGGTTTGCAGCAGGTTTTTGTAATTACGAGTTCCACTGCCATCTTCTTCGTTAATATCAATACTGCGTCCTTTTGCACTAAGAACACCGGAAGTTACAGTATGGTCGAAGCCTTGTGGGTTACCGATAGCAACCACTTCTGAACCTACCTTTATGCTATCCGAATCTCCAAGTGCTACGGTAGGGAAATCACTATCTCCTTCAATTTTAAGCACAGCCAAATCCAGATCTTTGCTAGAACCTAGCAGCTTCGCTTCATAAGGCTTGGTTACGCCATCCACGGTGACTTGGATTACATCAGCATTGTCAATTACGTGCTGGTTGGTCAAAATATAGCCGGATTTCTCATAAATGAAGCCTGTTCCAATTCCATAAGGGATAAGCTGTGATGAAGAATCCGATCCTGATTTGGAATCCTGTTCATTTTGTGAAGAACCATTTCCACTGTATTGATCCCCGAAGAAAAATTGTGAGAAGGGATCACTCAGATTCGGGCTGGATGAGCTTCCATTACGCGAATTAGATTTCACTAGTGTCTCAATCTTAACGACTGCTGGTCCCACCGCATCAACAACACCTGTCACATCACGAGATCCAGTCACCAAGGATGTAGTAGAAGTAGAAGGCGCAACACCTGCACTCTCGCCCGTTGTCTTCGCCGTTCCATTCGTTCCGGAGCTAGCAACAGTTGTAGCTGTATCTCCCGTAAACCAGTTACCTCTGTCTGCCATATACATTGAGCCCGAGAGAACGACCATACCGGCTAGGAATGATACCAGCACTGTTTTTAACGAGCTTTTTGGTTTTTTATTATATTGCCAGCCGCCGCCACCTTCAGAACCGCCACCGCCATTTCCTCCGCGGCCACCACCATTGCCATCATAACCAGTGGTACGAAGTGATGTGTTATATGGTAATGGCTTTACAGGCTGTGGAGGTGTAACCTCGACCCGTTCTGGCTCCATCCGATTGTAGTGCTGCGCGCCTCCGTCAGCGTTATTCTCATCTTTGTTCAAAGATTTAAAAGGTCCGTAAGAATAGTAGTAGGATGATGATCCTGTTTCAGATGAAGTATTATTATTGCTGCTATTGTTATTATTGTCCCATTCCCGATCTGGTGCTGGTCCATTGTCGCGATTGAAGTTGTTTTTGTTATCGTCCATGTTTATCTTTCCTCCTGCTTCCTGTCGCCGTGACAAGGATTAATTTGTTTTCATGTTCTTATTTTGTACTTTAAACCTTAAGGTCACATTAAAAACAATTTAAGCGCAGATAAAAGATATAGGCAAATGGGAGGAGATTATACAGGGAAGCAGAAAAAAGAAGCTCGGGCGCGAAAAAGGTCGCGGCCCGAGCTTCTAAAACCATTTCAAATAGTAATGCACCTTAGTCTACAAGTCCTACCCCTGAGCCCAGCCCTTCCGATGAGCGTAAATAGCCAACTGGGTACGGTCATCAAGCTCGCATTTCATCAACAGATTGCTGACATGCGTCTTTACTGTCTTGATGCTGATATGCAGCTCCTCACCGATATCCTTATTGGTCTTGCCCTCAGCTATAAGCAGCAGGACTTCCTTCTCACGCTCTGTTAAACCGGAGGAATCACCTTGCACGGTGCGCTGGCGTATACCACGGGTCAGCGCCTGTGACACATCACCCGTCATGACGGGCATGCCGCGGTAAGCCCCTTGCAGCGCGTAGATTAACTCTTCTGCCGACACTGTTTTGAGCACGTAGCTGACTGCACCAGCCTCTATAGCATCTACAACAAGATCATCCTCCAGGAAGCTGGTGAGGATCACGATTTTGAGGCCAGGAAATTCAGCCAGCACTGCTCTTGTGGTCTCGGCACCATTCATCACAGGCATCATCAAATCCATCAGCACGAGGTCAGGCAGACCTTCATGTCCACCAGCACGCAGCATCTCCAGCGCCTCTTGTCCATTCGCCGCCTCACCGATGACCTCGAATGTAGGCTCCAGCATTAGATATGTTTTGAGGCCCATCCGTACCATATCATGATCATCTACGAGCAACACTTTTATGACACTCATGCTCTACTCCTCCTCGTCCTGTGTATCTGTTCCTAACGATCTATTCTGCTCTAATTCTGGGTTCCCTTGAACAAACTTAGGAATATGTACACGGATCGTCGTTCCCGCACCCTTGCGGCTAATAATCTCCACTTGCCCACCCAGTTTCTCCGCGCGTTCGCGCATGGTGGTGAGACCGTAGGAGCCTTGTTTTTGCTGCACATGTTCAAAACCTTGACCGTCATCACTAATACTCAGCACAACTTGTCTTGATCCTTCACGCAGTGATAGGCTGACCAGTCTAGCTTCAGCATGCTTCACAATATTCGCCATCGCCTCTTGAATAATTAGGAACAGCTGATGTTCGATCGCTTCCGATAACTCGCCCTGAAGTTCGAGCTCCTTCATTCCTTTTAAGCCATTCTGGCGACAATAATCGGGAAACCATTTTTCCAGCGCCTCGAACAGATTTCGACCTTCCAGCTCCACTGGACGCAGTTGTGCAATTAATGCTCTCATTTGTTTTTGTGCCATCTGAGACATTGTAATCAACTGGTCCATGACCATTTGACCTTGAGCTTCATTGACCTTCAGAACTTTAGGCAGCGAAGAAGCGGACATATGGATGGCAAAAAGCTGTTGGCTCACCGTATCATGCAGATCCCGGGCCATACGCCTTCTTTCCTCCAACACCGCACTCTCCGCTGCCTGTTCCTTCTCAATAACCTCTTGTTCACCCAATCGCTGTAGAAGCTGCATCTTATTCTCAACCGTATCCATCATGACATTAAACTCGTGATACACTCGGGCAAAAGACTGATCGTCACTTTCTGGCATCCGTACGGACAGATTTCCTTTGGCTACCTGCAGCATATTCAGATCCAGATGATCAATCCGGCGCTGAATCCGCTGGCCTGCCATGTAGCCGATAACTACAGTGAACAACACAATCCCGAGACATAAGTACAGCCACATCCGATAATCCTTCACTTCGATATAACCAAGGCAAGTGCCTGCATACATCAATCCAGCGCTTACCGCTCCAGTGAGCAAAAAGTAAAACAACAGCAACCATTTGGTATTACTGAAGATTGTCCCCATCTAACCCACCGTTTTAACTTTAATGTCACCTATAAATGCACTTACATTTATACGGACTTTTTTGCCTGCTTCTTTATAATAAGGAGTCTTGCACTGTACACTGCTCATAAACCCACTGCGAGACTGATCCAGAACTTCCATATCCCCGATAAAAGAACTGCTGTTCACCGAGATGCCAAGATCCATATCATTCGGAATGTACACTTTAATGTCGCCTATAAAAGCGGAAATATTAATCCTCGTTTCGCCATAAGCAATTTGTGCATTCGTCAGATCCAGTACGGTATCGCCGATAAACTGCGAGATATTCGTGTTCTTCAGTTGGAAATGCTCGCGCCCCATGTGGACATCTCCGATAAAAGCAGAGCGATTGGTCGATTCCTTTTGATTATTTGATTCATGGAATTCCTCATGCCATTCACCATGTCTACGAGCATGACGCTCATGACGTTCCTGACGTCTGCGCTCGTGTCGTTCCTGCTTCTCTTGCCAACGTGCTTCAGCGCCGGACTTATAAGATCCTGTTTCGTCCTCATCGTCTTCTTCATCTTTTTGAAGATAGTCCTTCCAGTCGCGTTGACCAGAAGCCTTGCCGAATTTTTGCTCAAATTGTTCATCAAGTGTGGAATCCAGCGGTTTGGGCGGCTCCACATCTAGTGAGCTTTTTCCTGAAGGAAAGTGATCTGGTGGTGACGGTGGAGCTGGTGGCACAGGTGGTACTGAACCGCGTGGTTTAAAAATCACATAAAGTCCGCCGCCAATCAACATGACTGGAATGAACATTTTGAAAAAATCCCCGGCCGAAATATCAAACCAATCTAAATTCCGTCCAAGGAAAAACACTCCGATCGCCAGAAAGAAAAAGCCGCCGATAGGTGAAGAACCTTTTGATTGCTCCTCCCCTGTACCTAAAAGCCGTTTCATTCCCATTAGGATCAAGATAACCGGCCAATAATTCGAAATCAGGTAACCTAAGCTGAAATCAGTGTAACCCAATTGTCTCAGTAGAAACATAGCTCCAATCCCTATCAGGATCAGGCCGCCTAAAACCTGGCTGGTGAACCTTCTTTTCATGACTCATTTCCCCTTTAAAGTAGTGGAACGCTCTCTTCTTCAATCTTATAGCCTTAGTCTACAGGAATGAAGTGCTGAGAAACAGCGGCGAGAGAAGGAACTTCCCCTCAGTCTCTAGACTGAGATGAATGGGATAAAATTCTATTTACTTCATTATATATGAAAAAAGACTGTCCCTCAGTAATTAACTGATTTGGACAGTCTCTTTTTTTCAGCAGTCTTCTGCTTCAGTTAGCGCATTATTGTTGCGGTTTCTGAGCTGGTTTAGAAGTATTTCCACTTTGCTTAGTAGCGCCGTCATTCTCAACAGCAAACTCAGCATTGTATTTTTCATTTGGTGTTTTGTAATTTTCTTGTACTTTAGATTTCTTGTTATTGGCCACGGAATTCACCTCCTTTTCTCTTATGCAGCATAGAATATGCTTACTAAGAGAACATCTCGGAAGAGGCAATTGCTTTGCCCCAGTCCGTATTATGGCAAGGTGATGTCACTATTATGCATGACCAAGTGAAAATAAGTTCAATCCCATTAAATGGATTCTTCGAGCAGGGATTGCGGCACTGCTTTGTAAGTCTCAATCGCTTGGCTCAGCTTCTTCAGCATGACTTCCGTGCAAGTCCCGTTACCACGCTTAATGAGTTGAACTACAACCGATTTTTTGCCCCATTCCTTATACACCTGTTTCGTAGTAGCAAAATACAGATCAATCTTCCGCCCTTTAATAGCCGAGCCCGTATCAGCAACTATGGCGTATCCATAGCCCGGTATATAAAGAATACTACCCAACGGCAAAACCTTAGGGTCAGCAGCAATGGTTGAGACTGTATTCTTATCTCTGCGCACTTTTACACCTGAATAGGTGATTCCATATTCGGGATGCTTAGATGTTTTACCTGTAGATTCATAACCCGCAGTATAGCCAGTCGCCATTACTTTCATTGAAGTAATAATCTGGTCTTCCGCAGGAGCGGCTACAGGAATAGAATTTGGTAACTGTTTTGAGGATCCGCTGCCACCATTTGTTTTAGTGGTTGGAGCTTTGGTGCTCTGCGGTGCCTTTGTCGCTGCTGGTTTATTTTTTGTTGTTGCAGGTAATACAGGTGCGACGGAATGCGCCTCGTTTGACATTAGTGTGGCGCGGCCAGTCGCAAGAACGACCTTATCATCTGTGGTTCTCATAAACACAGAATTAGCTTTGGTATATTGCAACTCGTTCGATAGCGTTTTGTTAATATCCGTGTGCTGTAAAGTGTCTCCTGTCCCAATGGCCCCTGCTGCCTGTTGCTTAGATTCTGGAATGATTCCAGCAGCGGTCAATAGCAAAACGATGGTGACAAAAAGACACCAAAACCTCTGAAATATGCCCATTTTGTTCATGTGATAAACCTCCCCCTTATTAGCGAAGGTTTCCCGATTCACAAAATTTTATACATGAAGATCAGAAGTTGATCCTCATGGGCATATAACAGAGGTCTTATTTAGACGTAATTTTGGTGTTGTTAATTACAAGAAATTAGGAAATCACACGATCAGCAATTTCCTGAGACAAGAGCTCAATCACTTCTTGAAGCGGCTTAGCTCCAATGTCGCCTTCCCCGCGTTTACGGATGGAGACCGTCTGAGCGTTCATCTCATTCTCGCCAACTACGAACATGTATGGCAGTTTCTCAAGCTGAGCTTCGCGGATCTTATAACCCAGCTTCTCATTGCGGAGATCTGCCTCAGCAGAGATACCACGGCGACGCAGCTTGTCTGTAACTTCCTTGGCATAATCGTCGAACGCTGTCGATACAGGAATTACTTTAACCTGCTGTGGAGATAACCAAAGCGGCAGCGAGCCCGCAAAGTTCTCTAACAGGAAGGCAACGAAACGTTCCATAGTACCCAAGATTCCGCGGTGCAGAACGACTGGACGGTGTTTTTGACCATCATCACCGATATATTCCAGTTCAAAACGTTCAGGCAGCAAGAAGTCGATTTGTACAGTAGACAGAGTCTCTTCTTTACCTAATACAGTTTTAATTTGCACATCAAGTTTAGGACCATAGAATGCAGCTTCGCCTTCTGCTTCGTAGAACGGCAGTCCTGCTTCCTCTACTACCTCACGCAACATCCGCTGTGCAGTTTCCCACATTTCGTCATTCGCATAATATTTCTCTGTATCCTTAGGATCACGATAGGACAACCGGAAACGGTAGTCATTAATACCAAAGTCACTGTATACCTGTTTAATCAATTCGATTACACGAATGAACTCGCCTTTAATTTGGTCCAGACGGCAGAAAATATGGGAGTCATTAAGAGTCATCGAACGTACACGGTGTAAGCCAGTCAATGCGCCTGACATTTCATAACGGTGCTGGATACCAAGCTCAGCAATACGGATCGGCAGATCACGGTAGCTGTGCATCGAGCTCTTATAAATCATCATGTGATGCGGGCAGTTCATTGGACGAAGAACAAATTCTTCATTGTCGATAGTCATCTTAGGGAACATATCCTCTTGATAGTGCTCCCAGTGTCCTGAAGTTTTGTACAGTTCAACATTACCCAGAACTGGTGTGTATACATGCTGATAGCCAAGACTTGCTTCCAGATCTACGATATAACGCTCCAGAATACTGCGCAATTTGGCACCCTTAGGCAACCAGATTGGCAAGCCTTGTCCTACCAATTGATTAAATGTAAAGATTTCAAGCTCTTTACCAAGCTTCCGGTGGTCGCGTTTCTTCGCTTCTTCAAGCAGGCGAAGATGCTCATCAAGCTGAGCTTTTTTAATCCAAGCTGTGCCGTATACGCGTTGAAGCATCTTATTCTTGCTGTCGCCACGCCAGTAAGCACCAGCTACATTCATCAATTTAAAGACTTTGATCTTGGCAGTCGACGGCACATGCGGTCCGCGGCATAGATCGAAGAATTCACCTTGTTCATAGATAGAAATCACGCTATCTTCAGGCAATGCCTCGATCAATTCCAGCTTGTAAGGATCACCTAGCTCACCGAAAATTTCAAGTGCTTCCTTGCGGCTAACTTCTTTGCGCACGATCGGCAGGTTCTCCGAAATTATGCGGTCCATTTCCTTTTCGATTTTGAGCAAATCTTCAGGATTTAGAGGATGTTCCAGATCCATATCGTAGTAGAAGCCATCTTCAATGACCGGACCTACACCAAGCTTAACTTCTTTTGTTCCGAACAAACGTCTGACAGCTTGAGCCATCAAGTGAGCTGTACTGTGACGCATAACCTCCAGACCTTCAGGTGAATCCAAAGTTACGATCTCTACCAGTGCGCCCTCTTCAAGGGGAGTAGATAAATCTACAACGATACCGTTCATTTTCCCCGCTGCTGCATTTTTGCGCAGGCCACTGCTAATAGAAGCTGCTACATCATCAATACTGCTACCCTCTGCGTATTCACGGACAGAACCGTCCGGAAGCTTAATACTTACTGACATTGCTAATTCCTCCTTCATATAATTAAGCCTAACGGCCCTTTAACCTTTGCGGAACAATAATATCCACGCACACAAAAAAACGCCCGTCCCGCAAAGGGACGAGCGATTACACCCGTGGTTCCACCCAAATTCGATTCTCTCTAGCCTCCCTTGAAACCTCAAGCGGAGTGAAGATAGAATCCTTCGTAAGCATGGAGTAACGACCATGAACCGGCAGTTCTTACTATCCCATTGCAGGGAGTTCAAAACGGCAGCTACAAAGGGGTAAATCGAAAGCAGGATGCCGGAGGAAATTTCAGCCTAAGTTTCCTCTCTCTGAACGGTCCAGAACAATCAACTCATATCTTCGTCAATGCTGTTAACGTGAATTATGGAGTAATTATAAATCTGTCCTCTCTGACAGTCAAGTCAGAAAAGGGCCCAAAATGATAGAAACTCAGGCAGAAGACACACATAAGGACTGTTCTGGCAGCCAATACATGGATGCCGAAACAGTCCTTTTGTGGTTATTCCTCTCGCCGTTTTTTTTCAGGTAAGCGGCCTGCACGTTTCAAAGACTCACGCAACAAGTATTCGATATGTCCGTTTACGCTGCGAAATTCCTCTCCCGCCCATCGTTCCAGCGCCTCATGCAGATCCGGATCGATCCGCAGTGGAAAGCTTTTCTTGGCCGCCATGATGCACCGCCTTAGTACAACGAGCCGGCGTTAATGACCGGACTCGCTCCGCGCTCCGACACGATCGCAACCATCAGATTATTGATCATCGCCGCTTTGCGTTCCTCATCAAGCTCAACTACGCCGCTTTCTTTAAGCTGTTTAATCGCCATATCGACCATGCCTACGGCGCCTTCAACAATGATTTGACGAGCGGACAGAATTGCAGATGCTTGCTGACGTTGCAACATTGTACTGGCAATTTCTGTGGAATAAGCCAAGTGTGTAAGCCGCGCTTCAATGACCTCTACACCAGATATCGACAAACGTTCTTGCAGCTCGGTTGCCAATTCTTTAGCAATCTCATCTGCATTAGCCCGCAGGGACATGCCCGATTCATTGAAGTTATCATACGGGTATTTACTGGCTACATGACGCAGCGCTGTTTCACTTTGGATTTCCACAAACGCCATATATTTATCTACATCAAAAAGCGCTTTTGCAGAGTTAATTACCTTAAATACGATAACTGCAGCAATTTCAATCGGATTACCTTCCACATCATTAACCTTCAGCTTGACACTGTTAAAGTTACGCACGCGGAGGGAAACCGTCTTGCGCAAACTGAACGGAATGACTGCAAACAAGCCACTTGTCACGATAGTCCCTACATATTGCCCGAAAAAGGTAACTACGACCGACTTATTGGGCTGCACAACCGTAAAACTTGTACATAGAACTCCAGCTACAACGAACAGAATGACTGGCACTGCGACATACTCCTGAACAGCACCATAAATTCCTCCAGCTAAACAAACTGCAATCAATGCGAGAACCCAAAATCCACTGACAGGACGAAGCGTTTTCTCTTTCATAAAAGCACCCCCACTAGATATTCTTTTGATATGATTATGATATCACTTCTGGATAATAATGTGAATAGGTAAAAAGAAATTAAAAATGCTTTTCTGTTCATATTTCATATACTGCAGCTCTATCGGACCCCACAGTCGCTATTGCGCTAAAAACCAGCCTATATAAGGCTCTTTTCAAGGATACCGTCGCTGGGGTCGAACACCTGCTCAAAAGACGCTGAATTTACGAATTAGGTCCACTGGGTCCATACGCCTAACGGATGATATAACAAGCGAAGATTCAGATGTGTTCTGCAATGAGGCTTGCTAATGATCGTAATCCTAACCTTACAAAAAAACGCTTGATGCTCATTAGTCCACTGAAGGATTAACAAGCATCAAGCGTTGATTAATTAATATATATTAGTTCTGCATTACAAAATCATTATCAATCTTCGCATTAGGATCATCGAACACCCGCAAAATATCATAACGTGTATTCCGCTGCGCTGGAACTTTGCCTGCTTCGCGAATCAGCTGAGTAATCGACTCGATGTTTACCTTGTAAGTCGCACCCGCCGAAGATACTACGTTCTCTTCAATCATTGTGCTGCCGAAATCGTTGCAGCCATATTGCAGGGAGAGCTTGCCGACCTCTGGTCCCATAGTGACCCATGAAGATTGGAAGTTCTTAATATTATCCAGCACAAGGCGACTGATCGCCACCGTCTTCAGATACTCCTCAGGCGTTTGTCTGTCCAGCTTCAGGTTGGTATTGTCCGGCTGGAATGTCCATGAGATAAAGGCCAAGAAACCTTCAGAATCATATTTGTTGGCAATACACTCATCCTGAGCCTCACGCACACGTAGTAAGTGCAAAGCACGTTCCTCCATACTTTCCCCAAGCCCAATCACCATTGTCGCTGTGGTATTCATACCCACTTTATGTGCCGTCTGCATTACATCCATCCACTCGCGCCACGAGCCTTTTAGTCGGCTGATTTTGCGGCGTGTACGGTCATCAAGAATTTCTGCGCCTCCGCCTGGCAATGAATCCAGACCCGCAGCATGAATTTCACGAACCACTTGTTCCAGTGGTAATCCTGATACTTCTTTCATCTTCATAATCTCCGCAGGAGAGAAGGAGTGCATTGTAATCTCAGGGAACCGTTGCTTAATTCCGCGCAGTATATCTGTATAGTAGCTAAATGGAAGGTTAGGATTAGTTCCACCTTGCATAAGAATTTCTGTACCATTAACAGCAATTGTTTCAGCAATTTTTTGATAAATCGCCTCATCTGGCAGCACATAGCCTTCATCCGAGCCTGGTCTGCGGTAAAAAGCGCAAAAACGGCAGTACACATCACATACATTCGTATAGTTAATATTACGGCCAATTACAAAAGTGGCTAACGGGTCCGGGTGCCAGCGTTCCATAATAGTGTTTGCAGCAGCACCCATTTTCTCAATTTCGTTGCTCTCGAATAGTCGGATGGTATCTTCCAATTGGAGACGGTCGCCCCGCAGGGCTTTATCCAAAATAAGATCTATCGCACTCATCGTTCGCATCCTCCTTTTAAACCCTTAGGGATATGGTAGATTCACAAAATCACAAGAAAAAATAACGTTGTCGTCCTTTAGAGATAACAACCGTTTCTCGTAGTAACATAAGGATAAAGTATAGTATGTAACTTATACCTTATATTTTAATAAATGAACAGTTCATTTCCTCATCGTATCACAATCTGAACAGCTTGAAAAACTTTTTACTTTCTTAGCAAGATACCATCCAGCAGAAAGAGTCCTTACATTGCTACCTGCACCCGTTGAATCAAAATTCCCTGAGGCTGTCGGACACAGATGACGTTATTTGCAAGTTTTTAGCCTTTAGAGCATAGTTATGGACTCCAGTGATGCTATTCCATGAAAAGAGCCTCATGAAAGCTGTTTTTTAGCGCTATAGCTGCTGTGGAGGCCGTTAACATTCCAAATGTGTAATAATGCTGTATCTAAGGTCAGCTGTGTCCAATAGCAAAAAGTCCAAAAAGAAGAGCTATCCCAGCAGCCAATTCCCGGCTTATGAGACAGCTCTATTTCATCCTCAGTCTAACACCAGCTCTAAATCAACAGTGAGATAGATCCTCGATATTTCCCAGCAATTCGGTGCCGATCTGGGTTGTCGTTACTTTTACTTCGTTTCGATTTCCGCCCGCGCAGCCTCCAAAGCATGACCCAGATCAGCAATTAGATCCTCCGCATGTTCAATGCCCACCGAGAAGCGCAGCAACCGATCATCTACACCCACCGCATTCCGAATTTCCACAGGAATGTCCGCATGCGTCTGTACTGCAGGATAGGTCATTAACGATTCAACCCCGCCGAGGCTCTCAGCGAAGGCTATAAGCCGGATATGACGAAGCAGAGGTTCTACGTATCTGGCATCTTTTAATTTGAAAGAAAAAATTCCGGTATTGCCCGAGGACTGGCGATTCTGAATTTCATATCCCGGATGATCCGGCAGGCCTGGATGGAACACTTCCGCAATCGCCGGGTGCTCTTGTAGATAGCGGGCAATTGCTAGTGCATTACTCTCGTGCCGTTCCATACGCAGAGCCAGTGTCTTCATGCCTCTCATCAGCTGATAACTGTCTGTTGGCCCAAGCACAGCGCCAATAGAGTTATGTAGAATCGCTATTTCAGCGGATAATTCAGCCCCTTTAGATACAATAAGACCAGCAAGTACATCATTGTGTCCGCCCAAATATTTGGTAGCACTATGGACTACAATATCCGCACCTAATTCCAGAGGACGCTGGAAAAATGGAGTCAGCAGTGTATTGTCTACAATTGTGAGCAGCCCATGATGACGAGCCCAAGTAGCAACGGCTGCAATATCCGTAACCATCATCAAAGGATTCGTTGGCGTTTCAATAAATATCGCCTTTGTATTTGGAAGACGGGAAGCCTCAAGCGCATCCAAATCATTCGTATCTACATAGGAAGCAATGATTCCAAACTTGGACATAATTCGTTCCAACAAACGATAGGTCCCGCCGTAAAGATCCAGCGAAACGATCAAGTGATCGCCTTGCCCAAACAGGGTAAATATGGTTTGAATAGCCGCCATCCCAGAGCTACAGGCAAAACCTGCATCACCAGACTCCAATTCCGCAGCCGCATTCTCCAGTACGGAACGGGTCGGACTTTTGGTACGGCTATAATCGAAACCTGTGCTCTGCCCAAGCTTCGGGTGACGGAATGCCGTAGCATTATAGATAGGAAAATTAATGGCTCCGGTAGCCGGATCTTCTTGTGAACCTATTTGTGCCAGTCTGCTTTCAATCCTAAGTTTGTCGTCCATGATAAATGCCTCCTAAATTATAATGTAGCGCTGATCTTAATAAACAATCGGGTCGATATCGTAAGGTGTCTCTTGATATACATAGTAATTGAGCCAATTAGAGAATAATAAGTTGGCATGTGCACGCCACACTGCAGGAGGTGTCCGTTCTGGATCATCTTTAGGGAAATAGTGTTTCGGCAAGGCCATCTCCATGCCCCTCTCCAAATCACGATCATATTCCCATTTCAGGGATAGAGGATCGTACTCGGAATGTCCGGTCACAAATATTTGTTTGCCGTCGGTCGTAGCTACTAGATACATACCAGCTTCTTCGGATTCTGCCAGAATCTGCAGATCTGGATTGCTCTCAATATCTTCGCGGGAGACATCGGTATGACGGGAATGCGGTACATGGAATACCTCGTCAAAACCGCGCAGCAATTTAATGTTATTTTGATTAATCGTATGGGAGAATACACCAAAACATTTTTCAGGCAATGCCACTTTACGAACACCAAAATGATGATACAACCCTGCCTGTGCCGCCCAACAGATATGCATGGTCGAGGTCACATTATCCTTGCTCCATTCAAAAATCTCTTTTAGCTCTTCCCAATAGGATACTTCCTCAAACTCCATTTGCTCTACGGGTGCTCCTGTAACAATAAGGCCATCCAAACGGCGGTGGCTGATCTCGTCAAAAGTTTTGTAAAAGCTTCTCAAATGCTCAGCAGAAGTATTCTTAGAAGTATGTGAGCGTGGATGCAGCAAGGTAACATCAACTTGCAGCGGTGAATTTCCTATTAAACGCAGCAATTGAGTCTCCGTCGTTTCTTTAGTCGGCATGAGATTCAGAATAGCAATCCTTAGTGGACGGATATCCTGATGGAAAGCCAAACTTTCATCCATCACAAAAATATTTTCTCCGGATAGTACTTCTTTTGCTGGTAAACTGTCGGGAATTTTAATTGGCATTGTCTTTCCACTCCTTAACTGTATTTAGGTTATGTTGTCACATCGCGGCTTTCTGAACAATAAAAAGACCTTTCTCGGAAAACGAGAAAGGTCATATCTACAGTCATATGCGCCTCTCTCATCTGCCAGAAACTTTTGGACGGGGTTTAGTCGTCAGCAAAGTTCCGCAAGAATTAGCACCGTGCGTTCACACGCCGGTTGCCGGGTTTCATAGGGCTAGTCCCTCCACCTGCTCTTGATAAGATTTAGCTGTATTCAATTAAATTTCTTTAAAATTTACTTTAAATCATGAACCTCCTTTTCGTCAAGTCCATACAATGCTGAAGTAGCCTTAAAGTAACAATAAATTTGCTTGAAAGAGGCATACTCCGTTGTTATACTAGACAAGTATTTCATACCTGAACGAAAAGAAGAGGTGAGAAGAAGAATGGAAGGCGACCCGAGCTCGCAATTAAGTGTACAAAATGAGCAACCACACAGGATAATCATCAGCTTGCCGGCGGCGGGAGCAGTTCTTCTTCATGCCCTCGAATCGTCATTCGGCCTCTTGTATTGATTGTAACGCCGGCCAAGCTGATTTTTTTCTCTGTGCTTAATTAGCAGTCCCTGGTGAAGACCCGGGGATAGAAGGAGTGGAATCAGATGAAAATCCGGCTGGTGAATGCAGGGGTTTTTACACCTATTGATGAAATTGATGAAACATTGACACCCCCAACAGAAGGGTTCTATTGGATTGATGCAGATGTGGAGGATTTGGAGCTGCTTCAGCCCCTGTTCAACCTGCATGATCTCGCTGTTGAGGATTGCCTTAGTGAAGAGGATCAACGTCCAAAGATCGAAATATACGAAAGTCATTACTTTATTGTTGTAAACAGCATCCGCTTTGATGATGAGGAAATTTTCCTGCGGGCACTCAATATATTCTTGGGCAGACATTATATTATTACTGTAACGAAACAAAAGATCCACGAGCTGCGCATCCTGAAGCCCATGTTATGGGAGCAAGAGGTTAGCGAACCAGACCAATTCCTTTACCTGCTTATCGACCTTGTCGTAGATAATTATTTCTCCGTAGGTGACCGAATTGAAGCCCGGATTGAGAAGCTTGAAGAGGATATTCTAATGCATACCAAGAAATCTCATCTGAGTGAGATTATCGGTCTGCGAAGTGAGATCTTATGGTTAAAGAAGATGCTGGGACCACAGAAAGAGGTTATCAATACCCTGAACAAAAAAGACCTCCGTCTGATTGATGATCAGCTGCAGAAGTATTTTAGCGACATTTATGAAAATGCAGTTAAAATATCCGAAACCTTTGAGACGTACCGCGATCTCATGGGCAACTTACGTGAGGCCTACCAATCCAGTATCGCCAACCGCGCCAATGAAATTATGAGAGTATTTACCGCGATTACAACGATATTCATGCCTTTGACCGTAATTACCGGAATCTATGGGATGAACTTTGATCATATGCCTGAGTTGCATACGAAATACGGCTATTTTGCCGTTATAGGTCTAATGTTGACGTTAGGCTGTGGGATGCTGTATGTATTCCGCAAGAAAGAATGGCTATGAAAATAAACGGACGAATAGGCAAGACGAAGGCCCTTTAACCCTATGGTGTAAGGAAGCCTTCGTCTTTTTGATATGAGGAAAAGCTACTAGAAACTGGTCGCCACGCCCACTTTAGGAGCTTGCTCCCGCCGGAAACGAATGCGGATCAGCCGCAGACGTTCATAATAGCTATCCAGCCCTTCTGCTGCTGAAAAATCCTCCCCATACACCTTATGCAGCACTGGCTTTAGAAAAAGATCTCCTGCCTCTACATAGGCATTCCATATCGCTTCCTGTTCATTCTGCGGCATATTTTTCAGTTCTACCTCGATCAGTTTCTCCACGCAATAACCTTCTCTTTCCAGCTCCTCTACCGCTTCAATCAGTTCGCGACGGTTCACTCCACTGTTCACCTTAAGCTGTTCTAACCCTAACCCATTCTCGATCCCTTGCAGCAGAATTCGCCGTAATCGCAGTCTTTCTAGCTGTTTCTTATATTTGACCTCTTTCTGTTTATAGAGCCAGGATACAAAAGAGTCCTCCTCAATTTCTTGGTGAACCCAATTCAAAGGAAAGGAATGCTCCCTTGCAGCCGTAGAGGTTATAGCCAACCAATCCGTGCCATATTGGGCTACCTTTCCTTCCCCTACACCAGGGATCTGCAGCAGCTCCTCTGGTGTATGCGGCAAGAAAGTGCTTATCAAACGTAACAAACGATTGCTGGCAAGAATGTAAGGGGCTTTCCGTTCACTAGAAGCTCGGCTGCGGCGCCAAGCACATAACTCCTCATAAATAGCTTCGTTCCCATTATATTCACTGTAATATTGCAGCCTTAGCTGCTCCTGATTGCGCCCAGTAAGGCCGTCTTCTTCATGAAATACGCCATCAATCAACGGCCGATAGCCATCCCCCATCTTCACCGCCAGCTCATGCCTGTAAACACAGAGCATTTCATTCCAAGAACCACCCGCATACCACAAATGCTCCTGCGTCTCCTCACCGTCTGAAAAATCACGCCAGCCCAGGCTCCACACTCCTTCTTCCTCTCCAATCCATAGCTGAGCGAACACCTCTTGATCCACCCCAGATATTCTGGATAAGCGATTCATAAATACAATTTGCATATTCATCCCTGCCTTTCTAGTCTTCAGCAAGCACTATACCTACCGGGTCTGAGCTACTCTTCGCTGGTGTGAATCCCACACTGTCAGACTCGGAAAACGCAAAAAAGCACCACTCTCACGATAAACGTGAAAGAGGTGCTCCCTCATTAAATGCTATACTGTTAGATCCTACAATACCATATATTTCCTAACAGTCAATATCTTTTTATACTAGTTTCTTGCCAAAGCTAAGGTTGCCAGTCCAATCGCACCTGCAAGTCCTGCATTATCTCCAAGCTGCGGTGGCACAACGTAATTATCAATATCGGTATTGAGCGCTGGATGCTGAACATAACCTTTAAGCAGCTCCTGCAGCTTGGTACGGATTAGCGGGAACAAGTGGCTTTGCTTCATGACCCCACCGCCCATTACGATTTTTTCGGGAGACAGAATCAGCACGTAATTCATAAGTGCATGTGCAAGATAATGAGCTTCCATATCCCAAGCTGGATGGTCAACAGGTAGCTCGCCTGCTGGTTGTCCCCAGCGTTTGCCAATCCCCGGACCTGCGGCTAACCCTTCAAGGCAATCGCCATGATAAGGGCAGTAGCCCTCAAACGTGTCCTCTGGATGTCTGCGAACTAGAATATGTCCCATCTCAGGATGAGACAATCCATGCACCATCTGACCTCCAACAACTGCTCCCGCTCCAATACCTGTCCCAACCGTAATATAAAGGCAGCTGTCCAGACCTTTAGCCGCTCCCCATTTACTTTCCGCAAGCGCTGCACCATTCACATCCGTATCAAAACCGATCGGCACGTTAAATTGCTCAGCCATTGTGCCTACCAGATTATATTGTCCCCAGTGAGGTTTTGGTGTCGTTGTTATGTAACCATAAGTAGGGCTGTCCAGCACGGGATCAATCGGTCCAAACGATCCAATACCAAAAGCTTCTACATTCTTCCCATTAAAATAGTCGATTACGAGTCCCATCGTTTCTTCCGGTGTTGTTGTCGGAAAGCTAACTCGGTCCAGAATGGTACCGTCCTCATAACCAATCCCGCATACAAACTTCGTTCCGCCTGCTTCAATCGCTCCCAATAACTTCATAGCAACTATCTCCCTTCTCCAATAAGCAATAATCCGCCATCCAGTGTGAAAATAAAAAACAATATAAAAAAACAATCAACAGCCCTTATTATACGTTGGATGAAGCGCTATCACAATAATAAAACTCCCTTCATGCTATTTTGCATGAAGGGAGACTATTGTTGTTTAATTATTTAAGTCATCAAACATAGAGCCTTTTACCATAACCTCAATTTGATCCAGCGGCTTAATGCCGACAAGCTTGCCCAGTGATTTGTATGCGTTGGTACTCTTGGAGAGCTCCACATCTGCCAACCAAGCCTTAACATAGTACTTCCCATCTGGCATTTCAGCTGTAGTATAGACAGGAATATGGTCCTTATTAATCGTAATCGTCACCGTAGACTTTTCCGTGATCTTGTACATATTCTGATTCAAGCCCACATATTCACGGTATTTGAAATTGTCGAAGCTTCCCAGTGTACTAGACTGTGAGTAACCCTCTAATATATTCTTCCAGAATTCATGGGTGCCATTATCACTTTCTCTTTCTTGTGAATATGGGATCTCTTCCACATCTTTAGTAAAGCTGTTCTCCACCGTCAACAATTTCGCATCATTCACTCCGGTGTTATCCTCTACGGATAAAGCTGCTGGCTTTCTTGCAAAGTTATTCCCGTTTTTGCTCAGTGGTTCATTCCGCAGATTGACCGCAACTTTATCATTATTGATATACATAAGATCAGTTTCATATCGGAAAGAATTCGTAAGTTCCTCAACAAGATCCTTATGGTCCTTCGTGTCTTTATCCGTATCTTTAAACGTAACTGTCTCCAGTGTAAAGGTATACGTTCCAACAGGATTAAAATAATATCCGGATTTAATCGGATAATCATACCCTTGAAGTTGCTTATCCGTCGCAAACACGGCGGTATCATAATTAGATTTGTCGTTAAGCATTTTTTTAGCGGTAGCTCTGGCTTTCTTATAAGCTTGAGCCATGCTATTCTCTACCTTCCAACCGATGTCTCCGCTTGCCTGTTGTGTGAAGATTCGTTCGAATTGCCCCTTTACTTTCGTCCAATCCTGTAAGTTCTTATTCTCATCTTCATGAGCCATCCAGCGGATTACATTATAATTGTAAGGCTCACTTGTCCAGAGGAGCTTTCGAATCAAAGAATCCGCTTTATTCTTGTCTATTGAATTCTTGTACAGCTTAGGTGCTATTTGTTTGGCCCCGTTATAAATATAGGTCCGAATGGTTTTGACATCCTCACCTGGTGTAAACGGAGCTGAAGTGCTGCCGCTCTCCGTATACGTTTGACAAGATTCAACATCTTTACCTTGCCCGTTCTTAGTTGTGCTGCACACCTGATAATTACGAGTGAAATTTCTGCTCACAGTACCCTGGAAACTGATATTACCTGACTTTTGATTAGGTGTATACGGAGCCGGATTAATGTACCACTTACCGTTAACAGGATCATCACCAAAATCAGGACGCTGCAGACTAGCTATGATGTCAGGTTGCCTAACTATAGTACTGGCGGCATCGTTAACCAGCGGATTATTCTCCACACGGAAATAACGATAGATAGTATCCGAATTATTGATTACTTCCAAAGCGCCTGTAGCATTCCCACTCCAAGTAAAATCAGAATATTGCGGTTGTAGAACAGCCTTTATAGCAGCACCATCGGCTAACCCGAATTTCACTTTTTTCGATAACACATTATAATCCAGATCGAAGGAGCCTTTAGTTGTTGGCATCGAGTTGACCTTCTTAATCCATCCGTAAATCTCATTATTTCCGTAAAAGACTTCATTAGGTGACTTCAGCCTGTTCAGATTAAACTGGATGTATACGTCCTCATCAGGCATTGTAAATGTCGCGAAAAGAATATTGTCAGCCGTATTAGCCGCAAGCATAATTTCACCTGCTAACGTTGACGCATGACCATGGTATCTTACAGGGATTTCCTTTCCGTTACTCGTGATCTTCCAAGCGTAATCTGTTGTTTTCTGCGTGGCGAAGCTGGATCTGAGTCTGATTCCAACGGTTACCTCTTGTCCAGCTACCGCGCCGGTTGGCAAAGTTTCGAAATGAGGGGATAAATCATTTACCTGCAAAATAAACGGTGCGATAGGAATGCCTAAGTAAGTAATATTTCCATTGGAACCTTGGATGTAAATCCTCCCTGATCCCCAAGACAGATAGGTAGGCGGTTGCAGGACGTGGACATAATCTATCCATCGCCCTCCCTTAGACGGTGTAGTATTCTGAGTGTATACAACCCTATCTTTATACTCCTTGTCTTGATTGTTATAGATGAACCGTTCATATTTCTTTCCGGCATAGCTCAAGTTTAATCCAGTAAGAATCGCCTGCTCAAAAGTCCCGCCGGAATTCGCTAGATACTCAATATCCCGACCTACAAATGCATCAAAATCATTTTTTCTAATTTTGTAGCTTGATTTTACGCCAGAGTCCTTCCAAGGTTCCTTAATCATATTAAAATTCTGAATTTGAATCCCGCTCCATCCAGCATACCATGGAGCTCCCTCAGTTGAGACCGAGTCCCCATCAATCGAATACCCGGAAAAAGCAAACATATTGCTATGCTCAAGCCATTCATGATTTCCACCATAGACAATCTCAAAATTACTATTGTTAGATTTTATCTGGTTTTGTAACAAATCCTCTCTTAACTTTCCTTTATTAGTCTCCATTGTGTAATAATTAGATTTTTTATAGAGCTCCGCCATATCTTTATTGATCTTCTCGATAACAGCTGTCGCTGTTTTTGGAAGATTGTTAGAAGTATCATTCACTGACTCTTCAGAGAAAACTGAAGAAGCTATAGATTGGAATAAGAATATTGTCACTATACTAAGCCATATCGATTTTTTCATACCTTCACCTCTCCTACTTCGGCCATACTGCGATTCCTATATCCCCCATACCAGGAGAATCTACATCAATTTTATAATCTTTGCTTTGGAAGACTTTATAATCTAGCTCATCCATTCTTTTTGTTTTTGTTCTAACATACTTCATAATCGAATCTACGACATCGCCCTCAATGTTTTGTCTAAGAATATTCTCCGCTTCCTTCGCTTCCAGTGCAGGGTCAGAGCCTATATTAGTAAATGTAATTGTAATTTGAAAAAGATACTGACCTGCTTTCCGATCATCATTGTTGTATACTGTCAGCTGTGAATCGGTAATATAAGTCGACTCTAGATTAGCCCCCAGATGGGTATACGGGATTTCAAACCCATGAATCGTTACCGTCTTCGCTCCATTCGTTGATTCTCCCGTAGCAGGCTTATCAGAGGTAGCTATTTCACCTGAAGGAGTAGTGATGTAGACCGTCTTCACAGCATCATCCCATTTCACGTTTACACCGAGTCCTTCATATACAAATCGAAGTGGGACAAAAGTTCTTGACTGTTTGAACAATGCTGCCGTGTCCATTTGTTTTGTTTTTCCATTGAGCTCATAACTCTTTTTCCCGATATAGACACCCATTGTTTTGCCTTCAAGCGAGATTGTTGCCTTTTTGGCCTTACTGTCCCATAACACCTTAGCTCCAAGCGCTTCACTTATAAAACGCACGGGTAGCTGTACTCTTTGCTGCGCATCGATAAAAGGCTGGGCGTCTGGAAAAATAACTTTTTCTCCATTTACTACTACCCTCAATGGAAGACTTGCTGCAAAACCTGAGAATGTAGAAGTCATCAGGGATACCATTAGTAATAAAAGTAGAGAACTGATTAATTTTTTCATATAATTACTCCTCTCAATTTATCTTTCTATTTCCTGATATAATTAGTTAAGATGTATTGTGGTAGTACTTGCACGGGCAGCTGCAACAATTTTGGATTCAATCTCTCGATATTTTGTAACTGTGTATCTTAAACCTGCAGTTTTTCCGTTAATCGCTGTTGTTACACGATTTTTCTGTGTCCGGACTTCATTGCTTAAACGTTGAACTTCTCTTAATTGAGCTTGAACATAAGATTCACTGTAAGTCCTGCCCACGTTAGAACTGACTCCAGAAGCTATAGATAATATCCTCTCGACGGCTTCAGCAATGCTCTCTTCCTTACGCACCAGACTTTTCTGCAGACTCTCCAGTTTATCCATATTCGCCAAAATCTTGGCTCCTTGAATGACACTAGCAGATGCAACTGCAATCTTCGTTATGGTTTTCGTTACGGTCGATTTGACTTTGCTGATCGCTGAATCTTTAATCGTGCGTACGCCAGCGATAAATTCTTCCTTAGTTTTCTTAATTTTAGATTTTACACTTTGGAATATATCCCCCATTTTCTTCATTGCTTTGTCTTTTACACTAATCCAATATTCCTTCTGAGCTTCAATATACTGAATGGCATTCTCTACAAAACGATTAAAGCCCTCTTTTAATTTCGTCATAAAATCAGAGACTGCGTGCTTTACCTTTTGTGAAAACTCCTCAATTTTATCACCGATCAAATTAGTCACTCGGACAGCTTCTGTCACCATATTCGTTACAAATTCAACACTTTGATTATAAAAGGAGACCACTCTCTCCTTGATATCCTCCACCTTTTGCTCAATCCAGGGAATCACACTGTCAATTACAAAACCAATCACATAAAGCGCAACCAGAGCTTTTATAGTGACAACGAGCGCAGCTAACGCTGCAGTAATCGCCGCAGTAACAACTGCAACGGGCCCAACAGTCACCATTAAAAGCCCAACTACGGCTATTCCCGCAAACGCTAATGGTCGCAGATCTACTTCCCCATCCAATACTTTAAAAATCCCTTCAACCAATGCTTCCTTTAGTGGCCCCGGCACAATTTCTAAACCAACTGTAATATTATGCACAAGGTTAGGAACCAAAGCCCGAGTCTGTGACTCTGAACGTTGAAAAGACTCATTGTTCCCGTCGATCTTCAGTGAGAATAAGGAATGATGTGGCAGCACGGTATTCCTTTCAGATTCAGTATCAATGTAAATACCTGCTGATGGATTTTGAAATAAGGCCGGAACGATGTCATTTTTATTTCTGAACTCTTTAATTTTGTCATTCTCATTCAATTCATCTATAGTGGCCCTGTGTTTATCAAGCAAGATTCCATTAAATCCCGGTGCATTAAACGTTGATGCGGAAGTTAGTTGATTCCGTAAATTCTCAGGTAATATAAAAGAGGAATATAGGGCTAGATTACCTCCTAGCGAGTGCCCAGTCAGAAACAATTCATAACCCGCATCTATTTTGAAATTATCCATATATTCTTTAGCTTCCGCCTGTTGTAAAGATTCAAGGGCATATGCAGTTGTTCCGTTGTTTTTCCAGTCATTATGGTAAAGCGGGTTATCCATTGGTTCACTACCCCGGAACGCCGCTACCTTTGCCCCGTTCTTGGTATCTACTGTAAATGCAACAAAACCTGATTCCTCTTTTTTATTATGAGAGACGATATTGGAGATTTCCCAATTCTGATAATCAGATATATTCATCTGCTCTATGAGATCATTCCACTGCTTGTATTCTTTGACTCCGTTAAGATCGTCAGGAAAGCGTTCTTTTAATTGTTGCTGACCTGCGGGAGAAGCGTAGAAGTTGAGAACTTCGCCGAGAGTGATTTTTTTATATAATGCATATGTTTTTTCCAAATCCTTAATGTTGAGTATATCTAAATAAACAAGTTGTGAGATCTGCTTTAACTCTACCTCTGTAAGCGTATCGTCCATTACAATCCCCCTCTTTGTTCCATTCTTTTTATTCTGTCCTCTTTCCATATATCAAAGAATTCTCTAATCTTGTCTTGAGATTCTACAATCTTTCCATCAACTCCTAATTTGAATCCAGCCATTGTAACTATATTAATAATTCCTGTTTTTTGGGTTTCGTCACTAAAATATATGTCAACACTTTCCTCTGCCTTTTTGACCTCTTCTAATCGACCATAGGCCTCTGGAGTGAGGTATCCTATCCCTATCAGACTACTCACATATTTATTTTCTGCTAGTATTTTTGCAAAATCCATATATTTTCTCATTTCTGCCTCTTGGTCCATATCTCCATTACCATCAACATAGTTATCACTATTTAAATAGACTGAAATCACCAGCGTATTCGTTGGATATAACTTCAGAAATTGCTCGTAGGAAATCTTTGTATCGTTATGCTTGGGGTAAACCAACCCCGTTTCGTTGGCAACGATAATTTTACTGTCAGGCCAAATGCTAGCAGCGATTGCTTGAATCATTGGTTCGTCTTTTTTTGCTACCACCTGGTTTAAATAGTTGTCATACACCTTTTCCAAATCCTTCGTGATTTCCACCCGTACATTAATCGTGTCATCCTTCTTAGGATGCACAGTCGCCTTCAATGTATTGTTGTTCATCGTTCCCCAACCGCCGCCTATGCCATCAAGGATGAATTCCTCGCCATACTTTTCCTGCAAGGAGCTCAAAATTTTCTTTTCACTTTTCTCCTCTCTAGAGCCACATCCCATAAAGCTGAACATTGATAATATCAACATCAGAGTCAACACCTTCCTTGTATAAATCTTTTTCATGCTGGCTTCACTCCTTTTTGATGGCGATTCCAGTTAGTAATCAGAACTCAAAATCCAGCTTCAATTCTGGAAATTTGAGCATTTGATTCATGGTTGTTTCAACCACCTTATCGAGATGTAATGTCATTTGGTTCGTTAGTTTCTCCATACGTTCCATGAGGGCATTTGTCAGTTTATTCAACCATTCCTCTACATGGTCCATCAGCTTATCCCCTACCGGACTGCAAATCAGCAGGATGGATAAGACAGCTTGCGTGATTTCATTAAGCTCTTCTGCTATTCCCGCTGCCTCTAGCATGGATGCTTCAGATAGTTGTTCAAATTTCGCACGGATGTCATCGAATAAGAAGGATTCCGGAATATTATTCATTTCGGTTCTCCACTCGCTGAACTTCGCATCCAACATTCGTTCATATTTGTGGGCAATTTCAATCAGTGCACCTCGCACTTTTCCTACATCCAACTGATCTATTAAGGTAAATATCACGTAACCCAAATGATCCGATGCAGATTCTGTTAGTCCGACGGTATCCCCAAATCCACTCATAACAGCATCAAAAACAGGCGTATGCTCTTCCGTTAGGATATTAATCTTGGATAGCAAAGCATAGGCATTCCCTTTTTCACCTATAATCACGCTCCCCTCAGAGTCAAAGGTATAGCGCTGCCAAAGCGAATCAGGAATTAGAAATTCCGTTTCTTCTATACCCGATTTAGCAAATACAATCTCTTCGTTGTGTTTGCCTAACGCGGATACAAGACTGTTATAAGCCACAATATTTTTAACCTGAAGCTTTCCCCTTTGCTCCGCAGTCAGAATGTTTGCTATACCTGGTGCGTCGAATACCACACCACCAATCCCCTCATTAACCGCTGCTGCATAAAGAGCTAAGGCACCGCCCATGGAATAACCAGTAACCTGGCAATCCTTCTCCCCTTTGTTTTTTAATAAAAATCTTGATGCTTCCTCCGGCATGCTGCTCTGACCGCTTAACAGAGACTGCAGATCCGCAAGCCAATCTTTTCCTTTATATGTAAAGATAATTAATCTATCATCATGCTCATCTCTATAGGCATAGGCTGCTGCACCAGCAAAAGCCAGACTATCCGTCAGTTCGAGACCGTCTGCTGCTTCTACAACTGATGCCAGTGTTATGTATTGTTGTTCGGTCAGCTTCACTTACAGATCCCCCCAAATAAATTCACTTCATACTTACTTAAAATCATACTAACAAGGCAGATAGCTCAAAATCTGCCTTGTTATGTATGCCAGCATTATTTTCCACGCAGTTTACTTGCCATTTCTTGCTCGGCTTCTTGCTTGATGTTAGCAATTTGCGTTAGGTTCTTACTGATGTTCTCTACACAGAGAACCATTTCCTTAAAACTAGGCATAAGTCCATCGAATTGTTGTATAAAAGCAGTTTGTGATTCTCCTTGCCACCAACCGCTAACAGCATGAATTTCAGATTGCAATTGTTTGATAAGAGTATCTGCATTGTTTGCTTTGGTTTTAATAGACTTAGCTACACCTAGTGCCTGATCCGGATTAAATGTAAGATTGTTTCCCGCCACATTATTCACCTCCTTTCAAAGCATTTCTATCTCAACACCCCTGTCATTACTTCTGGCTTTGCTTTTGCTTTTCTAATTGCTTTTGTTTCAGTGCCTCTTGCGCCGCTTTCTCTGCTAGTCTTCGCTTTTCTTCTCTTTCCTGTTCAGCACGGATCACTTCTGAAGCCACTCTTTGGACCCCACTTTCGAGCCTATCCAGCATTGTAAGCAGGGTCTTCATTTCGCTATCCAGCTCGTTGTATTCACTTTGAAATGCTTTAGAAGCCGTACCGGTCCAATAGCTGGCCGATTGTGTATAATCACTTTGCAGTTTTTTTGAAGTACTGTTCACTTCATTGATTAGACTATGGATTTGTGAAGCGTTTCCCCTGATTTCTGATGGACTAACTGACACTAGCTGCACCTCCATCCTAAACTCCTACTCCCGCATTAACTCGATTCTCCTTACTCCATACGGCACATCTTAATCCGGTATATTTATTCTTTACAATGAGATAGCCATCACCTTGCTCCCCATCTTTCTCCTGGATTCCGTAAGGTAAGGACACATTGTAAAGATTTTGTTCTTTCATTCTACCTAGCAGGATCCCGGTCTGTTCCTCTCGGATAGTCTTGCCCAAGGAATCCCAATTAGAGGTAAGATCATTTGTGTTATCTGCCGCTAGAACAGCTACCTTCATGCCGCGTTCTTGCTTCACAATTCGTTCAATCAGCTCATGCAGCATATACTTGTCTCCGCTCGTAAATTCACTTAGACGATCAATAACGAAGATTATCTGCTTCCACTGTTTCATCAGAGCGCCAACGTCACCACCGGACATTCTGCATGAGAGAAGCTCACTGCGTCTAGTTTCCAATTGTTCTTTGATCCCATCAATGAAATTGTCCAAATCATCCACGTTCGATAAATCCGTTACGTAAGACTGTTGTATCAGTTCATAAATGCCCATAGCAGATGAATCCAGCGCATATACCTCTAGATCCTGCTTTTCGCTCAGCAGCTTCATCCACGATACAAGTAAAGTGCTCTTTCCTGACATAGCCTCTCCAGCTATCATCAGCACTGGTGTTGCAAGAAGGTCTATAAACACAGGCTGTAAATCATTGTTGCCCAAGCCTATTGCCAGTTGCTCTGTATTATTATTGAGCTGCCGCAGATCAATCGTAGAAGGCATCACCGGAATTGGTGCGGCTCCAGTTAGATTCAAAGCCTCCATTCTCTTCAAGATGAGCTCGGTAGCGGTATGTTGATATTCAGGAAGCGAAGTCTGAAATTCCAAAGGCGGCTTGCCTCTTACCAATCCTCTGCCTGCAACCTTAGCGGGTTCCAAGCCTTCCGTTCGTCCTACAATACCATCATATTCACTCTTCTCAGTCATCTGGAAGCTGATCGCCATTTTGAAGTTAACCGAAAATTTATATCTGACCAAAGCACTATTGGTTGCTGTAGCGACCATATAAATACCGTATTTAAAACCTTCACGAGCCAGCAGCACCATTTGAGCGTCAAAATCTTCGTAGGTCTCCGATAAAGCAAAGTAGTTGTCGATTATGACTATAAATGCGGGCAGTTTTCGTCCACTTCTACGGTAATCATTGAACCCTTCACTTCCATTATTTTGAAACAGCGTTCTTCGATCCTCCATAACCCTGAACATAAAGCGCATAAATTGGTCAATTTTATCTTCTTGCTCCAGTGTCATTACCCCACCGACATGAGGGAGTTTCTCCATAGCTTTGAGTGAGCTTCCGCCAAAATCCATAATATAGATATTGACGTCATCCGGCGGATACATTAGAGCCAGCGATAAACATAACGTTTTGAGGAACACGGTTTTACCTGTACCCGGCGTTCCATAGACAAACAGATTCCCCTCAGATGCAAAATCTATCTCCAGCGCTTCCTGTCTCTGTCCTCTTGGATCATCCATGATCCCCACTGGCACACTGAGCAGTTTCTGCTGCTGCGGCCATCTACCATCTGCTAAGCTATTCGGCAGCAATAAATCGAGGTAGACTACTTCAGGCAGTGGCGGTAGCCAAGGCCCTTTCATTGGAGAAATCCCATATTGCTTGGCGGTTTCTGTAATGTATTCAACCATGGCATGCAGTTGGGAAGCAGACTCATTTGGGGAGAATTTCTCTTCCTCAAGCGGAAAGATCTGCTCGCTTCTACCATTCAGAGCTACCTTATAGATTCGTTTGGTCTTGTTCTCCTGTTTCTGCAGTTCGCCTTTCGGATCATAATCAGCACCAGAATACGCAGATTGGAACAACTCAAAGATCTCATCATTTCCGACCTGTATATACGCCCTTCCCGGTTCCTTAATCATGGCCGCATCAGGACGTTTAATAACATCCCGACTGTCAGCCTCATCCTGCACTTTAAGACATATTTTAAATTTCGAGTTACTCCATATCTGGTCATCCACTACGCCGGCAGGCTTCTGGGTGGCAAGGATCAAATGGACGCCAAGGCTTCGACCTACCCGGGCCGTACTTACAAGCTCTTTCATGAAATCCGGTTGATCCTGCTTAAGCTCCGCGAACTCATCCGCAATCATAATCAGATGGGGAATGGCTGGCATGTCACCTTTTACATTTTTGCTATAAAATAATTTCTGGTATTTATCAATATTGTTCACGCCATATTCCGAGAAGACACGTTGCCGCCGCATGAGCTCACTTTTGATAGATAGCAGCGCTCTCGTCGTTTGATTCCCATCCAAATTCGTAATGGTACCGACCAGATGAGGCATTCCCTTGAATACATCTGCCATGCCGCCCCCTTTATAATCAATAAGAACAAAAGCAATATCATGCGGATGGTAATGAATGGCTTGGGATACGATGATACTTTGTAATAATTCACTTTTGCCAGAACCTGTTGTCCCGGCTACAAGACCATGGGGCCCGAACCCCGTCTCATGCATGTCTAAATATAAAGCTTCTCCACCAGCCCTCACCCCTATAGGTACACTCATGCCCATATAGGTTTTGTTGCGGGTCCAGTTCAACATTACATTTACTTCAGATACCTTTTCGTTCTGTAGCATTTCCATCAGTGTGATGGAGGATGGAAGTGAGAAATTAGCACTTGAATTTTTGATTCGTAGCGGTGCGAGCTTTCTGGCGACTAGATCTAAATCTTTTATATCTGCCTGATCCGGAGTAAATACGATCTTCTCCCCGGTTAATCGATTGGCCATTTCACCGTTTTTTCCGTTTAAATGAATAACCGTTTTACAGTTCATGGGCAAATAAGCGGAATTCTTGGCGATAAAAAGGGTTGATACTCCAAGCTTTACACTGCCGTTGTACAAATATTTACTGATTAGCTCATTCTCAAGTAAGGAAGCGTCCTCTACAATAAAGAGATAATGGGGCAATACACCACCGCTCAAAGACCTCATCTCCCGCTCCTTCAAAGAGCCATAAATCTCGGACAAGGTCTGATGGGCAATGGCTTTACCACATAAAAGAAATCTGATATTAAAACCGTCATCCCATAGGTGGGGTACAAATTTCAGCCAATCCCATTTCTCCAATTCATCCTCTGCGGCAAGAACAATAACCCTGACATCGTCATAACCATGATGAGTCACAAGCTGTAGCAGCATCAGTTTTATTAGCACAGCTGTTTTATCGCTTTCACCGGCAATCCCGCATATTTCGGTAGTCAACAGATTAACCGTTATAGGAACGTTCGGGACCTTCTCAAATTCCATGGCCAATCTCTGCGGCTCCATCAGCAGCGGGTCTGTTTCAAGGATGATCGCCTGTTTGGTGTATTTGATGTGCAGTTCCAGGGGTACACTTCCCACCCCGATCCGCAGAGCCAGAAAATCATTATGTGAAGGCGTTTTTTCCCATAGCTTGTTATCCCTGCGCGAGATTCGTTGCACACATTCCGCAGGATCCGGGCTCATTTCATTCATGGCTTTCACCTGTTGTTCGCGAGCTATCGACAAATCGCTGCGGACATCGGTTATAAATTGAAGATATTTTTCTTCCCGTTCCTTCTTCTTTAGCTTATATTTCCGAATCTGAGAAGTTGCTCCTGTCAATGAGCCAATCAGTGTCATTACTGTGGTCGCAACTGAGATCAGTAAATAGATGGACTGTGAAGTCATTGCGATTAATACGGTAATAATCAACATTACGATAGGTGGAAGCAATATTCCGAACCAAGAGATCTCTGGTTTCTCGTTAATCATAGGTGGATTAGGAACATCAATTTCTCCCCGGGGCATATCCGGTAGAAAACGGGGCTGACGACTGAATTCATAGCTCATTAGATCTACCTTCCTATAAAGGTTATTGTCTCCGCCTCTCCACCAAATAGAGAGATTCGATGCCATTCACGACCACTGCAAAAATAAAGATCATTGTCCAGAACATGTAAATAGTCCGCGCTTTCCCCAGATATTCGAATACTCCCTCCATGCAATGGATCTACGCGATATATACTGTTGTCATTTAATCGGTTAGCACAATAAATATATTTGTCATCCGTGCTTATACTAAGGGCAACTATATTGTCTACCATAGTTACCGTATGACGCTCCACATCAAGTAGCGTCAAGCGATGTCCATTCTCGGCATCTGAAAAACACAGCTTATTTCCTATCCGAATCAGTAAACTTGTAACCAATTCACTAATCTTTTCACTTGCCTCACCGGATTCTGTGCTCCTCTTAATCCCATTTGGTGTAGCATAGTAGATTTGTCCTTCGTACAAGAGAAAACTCTCCACATGCTCATCAATCAGCCTCATATCACGTTTACCACTAGTAGAACAGCGATATAATCGATGGTCCTCCTCGTGAATATAGTAGATCCAATCTTCATGTCGCTGAAGCTGATAACAAGGTTTGTCTAACAATACTTCTGAATGTTGCTTTACAATATCAAGCTTACAGAGCACATTTCCCTTTAACTGATCACTGTAATAAAGGAAATTGCCAGCCTCATTCATGAACCAGAACAAACCCTCATAATGAATAGGCACAGCTTGATCATTCGCTCTGTCCAAAGAATAGGTTCCTGAATAGTTTTTAATATCCGTAATAAAAAGAGATTCATCAGCCTTTAGGATTAATCCGCCACTTTGCAGGTTGCCATTCATTTCATTGCCCCTTCTCAGATAAGTGTGAGCAGTGCGCCTTGGGCTACACCTTCTTGATCCAAGGTTTTACTATTACTTAATATTCTGCCTAATGGCTCAGCCTGAAGCTTAGCCCCGCTTCTCTCCTTTAAGCTCAAGGACTCCGTTAACATGTCTAACAGTTCTTCTATAGTCACAAACACCGGGACTTTTAGGTCCATTCTTAGACCTGTATCCGTTTGAAAAGTAACCATGATATAGTCCATTCTGATTATTCCTTTCATCAATTCTTAACGGAGAGAATATATTTCCTCTCGCTAATTAACTGATAATCTACTTCTTTGTCTGCTTCTTCAGCGAGCTTTAAGTATCTGGTTTTAAATTTGTATGTTGCCTGTGCTTTCACATTAACTTCTGATACCCATTGGCTGGTTTGGGTGTTCTCTATGTTAGAAAAATCTAAATTTACCGTAAAATCATTGTATCTATCATCATTGGAGGTAAATGTAAGCACGTTGCCATTATCGGTCTGTTCCGATACATTTAGAGCACTTTCGAACGCATCTGAAAAGTATTCTTTGAACCTCTCCTCGTTAATCACCGCATCCAGTCCACGTAGCAGTTCATACTCTAAACTCCGATCCTTGGCTGCCCGGCAAGCATTAGAGATCGCAGTGCTCAGCACTACCTTCTCTCTAAATACAATGCCCATCTCCACCAAAGGCTCCACAACAATTGACACTAGAATAATCAACAATACTCCTACTGCAATATTTTTCACACAAAGTCATCCTATCAATCTATATAGTAGTCCAGATCCTTATAATGTTTCAGGCCTGTCGTTGACATGGAGAAGTGGACCGGAATTTCACGCTCCAGCTTCTTTCCCCATAAAGTGATAGAGAAAGGATATACAGCTTTAATCTCAACCGTAAGCGGTTCGCCTCTTTGCCGATAAGGTTTATTCCATTCGTTCCCTTCATCGTAATATGAGGTTTCATCATCATTTCCAATCGCATTATCATGATCTGCATTAGTGACCGTAATGACAATATCATCGGCTTTATCTCGGTAAATAGGGCGCTCCTGTAATCTCTCCATAACATCCTCATAATACGATTCCTTCAAGTAGTTATCACCAGCTACAATCTGCGAAACACTATACGTCTCTGTGACCAGCGTTAAATACCATGGGAAAAAGAAAGCCAAATTTACAAACAGCAAAATCGTAACCGAGGTCAGAATGGTAAGTAATACTGCCTTTGCTATCCCTTGCATTGTGTTTTCACCCCAAATTAGCTAACCATCTTTCCAATCAAATCATCGAATAAGAATTCCCAAACATCATCGACCCATCCTGTCAGTACTCCACCCTTTAGATAGGTCACTACCACTCCAATTAAAATAATAACGCCAACCGTGATGGCAATTTGCTTGATCCCTACTTCTCCTTTTTCCTCCACTAGCAATTCCTTAAGATCTGTCTTCATTCGTTTATCCCCCTATAAATAAATTTGGCTTATTGAAACATCTTCATTGAACTCAGAATGGTAAACAAATAGTACATAACGATATAAATAGCCAACACTATAATAAGTAGAAACTGGATCCTTGCGCTGCTGCGCTGCCTACTCTCCAGCTCTTCTTCCAAAGCCCTGATTCTGAAGCCATCTAATTCATTCTTGAGATATGCCATCTGAGACACATTATCGTATCCTTTAAGCCTCGTCTCCATAATGTCGCAGAACTTGATCACGTAATGCATCGGAATCCGTTTCTTCAGCTGCTTAAAAGCGAATTCTTCTCCGTAATCAATATTATCCAGCATCACACCGAGCTCCTCGGCTATATCAGGATTTGCACTAGGAATGTAATCCTTAAGCACATCTGAGAAATGAATGTTAACCGACTTTATATACTGGTAATAGACCATACTATAAAAGGCTGGGAAATCCAGGGATATATTTTTGTTCTTCTTATCGATAATCTTCTCCAACTCGACCACCGGATAGAGCCAGCCCAGCATGATGAAGATGGCAGAGATACAGCCAAGCAGGATGTTCACCTTCCATAGCAACAACATAATCACAATAGCACTTAGCGTGTACATGAATTGCTCGGTCCGTATTTCCTCTGGAGTCTTTTGTAGATCAAGTCGGTCAATGATTTTCTTGAATCTTAATCTTTCAGCACTTCCCAATAACCCTTTAACATATTTCATTGCAATTCTTCGTTTATATTGGTTGAACTTCTCTTTTAGCGCCGCATTTTTACGCTGCTTGATATATTGACGTGCACGTTTTTTCTGTTTTCTGCTCACAGGCTTGAAGAAGGGGTATAACAATATCTTGATCAAATAAAGGATGGAGAGCATGGCTATCAGCTTAACTAGGAATATCATTTGCGCTCACCACCCATGCCGACGTTCCCTTGGAGTACCTGACTGCGTGCAAAGCTTAAACAAATGACACTAATCAATATCGTGTTGATCAATTTCCCAACATTGCTTTCAAGCATAAATTCTCTAAAATCCTTTACAGTTAATGCGTACAAGAAAAAAAGCACAATGATTCCGGTTTTAAACATAAAATCTCGATTCATCTTTCTAAAAATCCGTTCCTTTTTAGAGTTAATCTCGCGCAGCACGGCATTTTCATCTACAATATCGAGGAAAATGTCTGCCATACCTTTTCTTTCGTTATATTCGAAGACCACTGCTTTTTTTGTGAAATTATCAAATTTGGGACCAAGCTGTCTATTTAATAGCGTAATAGCTTGCTTAAAGGAATAGCCGTTGTTGTCGCAATTATCTATAAATTGCTGAAAATATGGCCTAAGATTAGGACTGATATATTCATCGCTCTCCATCACCTTTTTAATGGCTACTAGTACACCTTCACGGGCTAACGGACAAATCACATCTTCGGCATCCATTATATTTTCAAGCCGTTCTGCTTGGATGGCTCTAGACTGCATCACGAAAAAAGTAAACAATCCTACAAAAATTGAAATCGTAATCACAAGCGAAAGCGTAACGCTTTTCATAAGCAGAACCACTAGCAGAGCTATAATCGCAAAGCAAATGCACAGCATTGAGGTAAAGCTCTCCAGCGTAAACGGCATATTAAAGTCTAAAATCAAACCCTCTACCATTCGATTGTATTTCGCATAAATATTTTCCTTCTGCCTGACGATTCGCTCCTTCTTGATCCGGTCAACATAACGCTTCGTGTTATACTTGCCTAGGTACTCTGCGAGGGTATCCATAACGTCGAGAACATATCTTACAGAACCCTGAAAAAACTTGACCTCAAAGATGGCGTTAAATAGTACAAATGCAGCCATACCAAGAAGTAGACTAATGATTAAAGTTGTATTCATCGAATTCGTACACCTCTGTTTCGCCCTCCAACGGATCCTTGGTAAAGAACTCAAACCTGCTTTTCTTAATTCCGGCCTTGAGCATTAGCTGCTGTACATTCTCCGAGATCTTTCCTACACGTAAATGTCTGCCAACAATTTTGATCATCTTCTTGCCTTCAATCATCTCTTCAATAACATCATCACAATCAAATCTATAGATTTGATTAATCAGTGGATTCAAGCCATCTGAGCCCAAAATCTCTGAAATTGAAGTCACTTTACGAGTACCATCTGCCAGTTTCTCTTGAAAGATTACAAATTTCACAGCACTGCAGATATTTCGTAGAGCAAGTTCCGCTGGCTCATTAGAGGCCATTAGATAGGCCGTTAGAAATCTAAAGATCGCTTCCTTATCCCCCTCTGCATGAAGGGTGGAAAAGAAATAGTGTCCCGTCTGTGCTGCTCGAAGCGCTGTGGCGAATTCACCGGGTGTTCGAAGCTCCCCTGGTCCAATCCAGTGAGGTGACTGTCTCATCGCATTAATAAGCAAATTTTCCATAGTCGCTGGGCTTGAGTCATCATCATCAGGGACCGACTCGTATTGCAACACATCATTCAGCACTCTACCGTGTTCGCTGTTATCTTCTCTTTGAATCAATCTCATCTCCGAAGGATTTTCAATGGTAATAATCCTTGATAGAGGATTGATCTCCTTCACAAGAATTTCATTTAGCGTTGTCTTTCCGCTTCCTGTCGGTCCCACTGTAATCCAAGATAAGTCTGATTTCGGGATCAAAGACAATAATTTATACATATTTGAGGAGAAGGATTTATTCTCAATGAGCATTTTTGGAACAATACTCTTCTTGCTGAACTTTCGGATCACAAACGCCGGTTGATCATACGGTGAGATCTCAGCATGAGTGGCATTCACACGATATCCCTCAATCGTTCTGGCATTTACCATGGGTATCTTTGGAATCAGCCGAACCTTGGAGATACCTATAAGCTTGGCGATAATCCGTTCCATATGATCACGATCTGTAAAATTTTGATCCCACTGCAGGCTTCTTCCGCCGCTTTCCACAAAGATTTGATCAGGCCCGTTGGCTCTGATTTCATCTATACTAGGGTCCTCCATAGCCTTGGTAATGGGACCATAGTGAGTGATTTCATTGGTGAGTGCGTTTTTCAACTCTGCTAGATCATAAAATCCCTCGACAGAAGGTTTCTGCGCGTCTACAAATTCATTTATGTATGCCTTAGTCATTTCGCGTTTTCGAGCAGGGTCGTTTTCTCGCCTATAGGCATGTGTCGTTATTTTCGTAATATATTTTTGGCATAACTCCAAAGCCTCATCAAAGCTTATGGTCGTATATTTACTAGCCAGATCCTCCATGTTCTCCTTCGGCCCTACCTGATGCAGTACTTTTTGCTGCATATCGCTAATTTTCGCACGTGTCAGCAAGTCGCTCTCCCCTTTACTGATCCGCCAACCGATCGGCCAGCTTTTGGATCTCTTTTTTAAAATATTTATTAATTAGGGGGTTATCTTTTATGTACAGCCTGCCCTCATGTGCACGAACTACGGCATCCTTCACAAGTGGCAGTACAGAAACTATGTTAAAACCCATGTCCTTCATAACCTTATAATCAAATTCAATATGCTGAATATTCATCATCACCACACTGGTGAACTTAGCCGTACTTATCCCCACCGATTTAGCATAATCCAGCAGCTTCACCATATTTATGGTAGCTTCCATCCTCTCTGTTGCCGTAAAGAATCCTATGTGACAATACTTCATGGCACCCAGACAAAATTCCAATGGAGGGTTGTTGGGAATGTCGATCAGCACAATATCAAACATCTGCTTAAGTGTAGTAATTACACGCTCTAAATTTCCAAACTCAAAATCAAAATACTCCTCCATTAGATCCTGTGGACTAGCTGATAACAGGAACAGCTTCTCGTATTTGGTCCGCTGCAATTCATCTCGGAAATCTACCTTGTCGCTTTTTAACACCTTAATTAATCCTTGCCCCTTCTTATGTGCAGGGACATCTAGAAATTGATATAAGTTCGGATAAAACACCTTAAGGTCAACCACACAAGTATTTAGACCCTTTTGAGATAACAAATATCCTAAGTTGCTTATGAGCATGGCATTATCTACGCCATCACAAGCAGGTATAAAACCTACTACACTATAAATCAGATTATTCTCTTGAAGTTCGGCACCGACGAGATCCTTAGATGATATTTTCTGAAAAATGCTGTCGATTCCTAATCCTCTTTTCCGATCCACGATTCCACCTCTTTCTCCAAAGTGGGCAGTTGGTCAATGATGACATCACTACTTTTTCTGCTCAGTATGGTAATCAGAAATGAATTTCCATTAAGTCCTTTGTATTTGGCATAATTGTTAATTTGTGCACTCGTCCCCTCGAGGAGTAATGCTTTAGGTTGAATGTTCTTTAAGAAATCTTTACTCTTCATAACATTTTGTTTCTTATCCTCATCCAGTTTCTGCACCTCTTTATATACTTCGTAGATGGAATGACTACTTGCGTTGAGCATATCCTTCACAACAATGCTTTCAAACAATACTTCAGTTTTTTTGATCGTATTCGTGGACTCGGAATAAATAGCGTTTGGATTGCCACCCGGGGCATCCTTCTCCTCTACCTCATAGGACACACGGATACGAACACGGTCTCCTGGCATTAGAATATCTCCACCAACCTCCAGAAAATTATAAGGAAGCGTCAAGACCTCATTTTCCTCATTCACTTGATACAGCCATTCATTTTTTTGCGGTTTTTCATCCAGCAACTGATCTTTGTAGAGCACGCTGTTTTCTCGAAGATAATATGCGGACAGTTTATCCTTCACCGAATCTATATCTTCAGACAACACCATGTCCTCGGTGTATTCTTTTTTGATAATATTGTATTTCTCAATCATAGGCTCCGTAATGACTACGTAAGCCGGAATACCATCACTCTGCTTGACCCGCAACACCTCTACCACATCGCTGGCATCTTTGCTGGCTTTCGTAATGAACATATAAGAAACCACGATGATCAATAGACTAAAGAGCAATGCTGCAACCCGCTTGAACATTTGCTTATTGGGTGTCGCGTTTTTAAGCCCACTTAAATCCATTAACTACTCCCCTCCAGTAATCTAAGAAGTATATTTCCATATGCCCGCTCATGGTCTTTGTTTGAATATACAAGCGGCACATCGGTTTCAATCTGAGTATCAAAGTCCGTGTCATAAGAGATATGACCTGCCACTTTCATTCCGTATGTAAAGCTTTCTAAAAGACCGGATGTAGCAACTGCACTTACCTTGTCTGGTACGAAAATTTCACCTTGAAATCTGGAACGGTCATTATATTTGGTGACAATTACTTTTGATTTAGCATTCAAATAGGCCGTATTTTCCTTATTCAGTGTCTCTTCCACATTCCTCAGAGTGCTTAAAACAGCATATAGATTATTGGGAATACAGAGGCCAAAGCTGTCGATATGGATTAATGCTTCTCGAAATCTGTCTAATAAGTTCAGTGGTAGATCCAATAGGATCAAATTAAATTTGTTTCGGAGTAAGGACAACAGACCGACAAGTTTAGAGCTGGTGTAAAATTGCTGGATTAACTTGGGATCGGAAAAGCTGTAACCCAGTCCAGCCAGCCATAGGTTTTCTTTCAAATGAAAAGCCGTAGTCAAATAATCCTGAGGTCTTGCTAACGTTCGGATGAGAGATGCATTTATATCTTCATCCCGCTTGGTTCGTTCATGAAAGCTGCTAAAATACATATTCGTACTTCGATATTCGATATCCATATCCACTATTAATACATTCAGCCCCCGTTTACTCGCTTCACTTGCAACATTGATAGTTGTGCTGGTAATTCCGCATCCACTATGCCCGGTTATCGCTACAATACGACTAATCCCTCGGCTAATCTTATCAAGCTCCCTAGTAAGGGTATCCGTAGCCTGTAATTCAGTTGGGGCTTTCGGTTTCGGTTTAAAGCGATCCAGAAACGACCCTTTTCTGTCTGTACTCTTTTGGTGATTACTCTTATCGTCGTGAGGTCTGGAATGTTGTTTTAATTGAGGTTTGGTATCGGATAAATACTCAAGAGCTTCCTGAAATAGTACTGGTGTAATGCGTATGTATTCGTAATTCTTAATTTGGAGATTCGGATATCTATAGCTGAGATTCTCCCATTCTGTATCTTTCCTTATGTACCTGGTGAGGATTAAAATCTTTACATTTGACTTTTGATTAGCTACGAGCCAATTGATTAGGTTATTTAAATCACTCCTGTTCTGTTCCATCCTCAGAGATAATGCATCATCTGTTATTAATATGCTATCTATAGAAGGATTGATGTTTTGCAAAAACTCCAAAACACCTCCAAGGACTAATTCAGACTCGTTCACTACGTCCATGGTCCGACTGCAATAATTACCTACTATCTTCTGAAACTTGTGCGTGACCAAAAGTATCTTCATCTCATCATCACCTACTATGGAAAATAATCCCTATGTATTTCCTTTGAAATTTCATTAAACCAATATCCATGATTAGAAACCTTAATTTGTAATTCAGTCAAAAAAAGACATATATTGATAAATTTCCACATGAATTCGACAACAAAAAAAGCAGGTCAAGGATAGTAACCTTGACCTGCCATTATGTTTATTCACATTTTCATCAGAAGAGAACCTCTCTCCTTAACCCAGATCACCTAACTCAATCTGTACAATTCCCCGTTCGTCCTGCACCTCAGCGATCAAATGCATCAGGCTGCCGAATTCCAGTTCTTGAAATTTACGCGCGGCTGTTTCCCGCTGTAATTGCCATAAAGCTTGTGCCAGCTCACAGACCACAGGCACATCACAACGGATTTCAGCCAGCTCCCTTGATAGATGCAGCATATCTAGGTCGGCTTCAATTTTGGACCGTACACCTTTAGGGAGCAAGTGAAGATTCTCAATTACACCTTCAACTGTACCGTACTCTGTTAACAGCTTCAGCGCGGTTTTCTCACCAATCCCTTTTACACCAGGGTAATTATCACTTGTATCGCCCATAAAGCCCTTCAGGTCAATAACCTGTCTAGGGGTTAGACCTTTATCCTCAAGCAATTCTGCAAGGTCATAAACTTTATAGTTGGAGCGTCCTTTTTTCATAATGACGACTTTAACATTCTCATCAATAAGCTGCAGCATATCATGGTCACCCGTCAGAATGTAAACCTCAGAATTATCGCTGTAACAGGATGCCAGCGTACCTATGCAATCATCTGCTTCATAGCCGGCAAGACCAATGTTTGGCACACCTAGCTCAGCCACCACTTCTTTTACTAGGTCAAACTGCGGAATTAATTCCAGCGGAGCTTCGATCCGGTTGGATTTGTATCCATCATATTTCTCGGTGCGGAACGTTCCTTTGCCCATATCCCAGCAGCATACGACGTGAGAAGGCTCAAACGTACTTACTGCATCAAAAAAATACTGCAAAAATCCATATACCGCATTCGTTGGCAATCCATCTTTTGTCTTGCGAATATATCCTCCATAAGAGGTCGCATAAAAGGCCCGGAACAGCAGAGCCATTCCATCTACAAGCATTACCCGGCCCATTGTTTCTGTTCTCACTTATAAACCTCTCCCTTGATCGTTGTATTGATATTAAACATTAGTCCAAGTATCGGCATATTGGTCTTCTTTGAATCCCACCGTAACTTTAACTCCATCGGTGACAATCGGACGTTTGATCAGCATCCCGTGGCTTGAGAGCAGCTCTAACTTCTCCTGTTCCGTAAGCTGGGGCAGCTTGTCCTTCAGACCTAATGATTTGTATACTTCACCGCTTGTATTAAAAAACTTCTTCAGCTCAAGGCCGCTGTTCGCGAGCAGCTCACGCAGCTCGTCCACCGTAGGTGGCTGCTCTGCGATGTGCTGAAGCTCCAGCTCATGACCTTGTCCCTGCAACCATTTCACTGCGCTGCGGCAGGTGCTGCATTTGGGATATTGATATACTTTTAATTTGCTCATGCTGTGCTCCTTTAATAATCGGCTAATAATACCGTAACTACAAGGAATGTTTGGACTTCCGGCCGCTGTTGTCTACAGATTTCATCAATTTTACCGTTAAACACGGTTGAAATCCGCAGACAAAGGCGGTCGCTATCGCTCCTACAGTTCCAAACTTCCCCTTCGCCACTCTATCGCCTGAATCATAATTTTATCACAAATTCGCTGTCAGACCTTGCTCCAATATTTTCTCCAAGACTGCCATGTCAGGTGGCAACGGGGCTTCGAATATCATTTCTTGCAGAAGCACCGGGTGCTTGAACGTCAGACGCACTGCGTGCAGTGCCTGACGCGGTATGGAAGCATCGAGTGCTGCAACGGACTCCAACTGCTCGCTTTGCGTTGAAGTAAATTCTGGTAGATTGTACAGCTCATGACGATACATGCTGTCTCCAATCAGTGGACAGCCGATAGAGGTCATATGGACCCGAATCTGATGCGTACGTCCACTCTCCAGCTTTAGTTCAACTCTGGAGCCGGCCGAATACACCTGCTTAACCTCATAGCGGGTTAGGGAAGGATATCCTTCCGGTGTCACGATACGCCGATGTGGCTCCTCAGGATCACGGTCGATAGGGCCGTCGATATCACCGGATAGCTCCGCAGGAACCCCATGAACAAATGCAGCGTAACGCTTATCCACAGTACCGGCGATCATCTGCTCGGAAATATGCTGATGGCTGTATGGATTTTTGGCGATCACTAACACACCGGAGGTTTCCTGATCCAGGCGGTGAACAGGCCGGAAACGGAAGCGTTCATTCTTCTGCGCCCAATAATAAACCACGCCATTGGCAAGCGTGTCGGTGTAATGTCCATGTGTTGGATGAACTATAATTCCCGCTGCCTTGTTAACCACTAGCAGATGTTCATCTTCAAATAGAATCTCGAATGGAATCGGCTGCGGTAAAATATCATCCGAAGTCTCCGTTTCCATGCGGATCTGCACGGTATCTCCTGCCTTAACATGCACACTAATGTATACACGTTCACCGTTTAATGTAATGCCTTGTTCCGTCTGCTTCAGCCGGGAGAGTAGCTTGCGTGAGACATCCATCCGTTTGTGCAGGATTGTCTTCAGCAGGAAGTCATCCTCTTCTGGCGGTATGATATAAGTAATGGGTGAATAATAGCTTGTCATATTAGTCTCGAAACACCTTTTTACTACGGATGTATTCTACATCAGTAATCCCTGACCGTGTATTAGCCGTTCTAGCCAACGCGAAAAAATAATCCGACAATCGATTGAGATAAATCACCGCTTCTGGGTTTATGTCCGCATTTCGCCCTAAGGTAACTGCCCGGCGTTCCGCACGACGGCAAACCGTGCGGCATACATGTAGAACCGAAGCCAGCTGACTACCTCCTGGCAGGATAAATTTCTCTAGTGGTGGATTCTCCTCTTGTAGAGAATCTATCCAGCCTTCCAGCCGCTGAGCCATCTCACTTGTCACCATATATTGACCACCGTCAGCAAGTTTAACAAATGCTAAATCCGTGCCGCAATCAAACAGCTCATGCTGTATTTCGAGCAATTGCTCGCGGACATCGTCGAAATTATCACTTTCCATCAGGCTTCGTGCTTGCCCTACAAAACAATTCAGCTCATCGATCGTTCCGTAGGCCTCGACGCGGACATCATCCTTGCCGACCCGGCCGCCAATCACTGAAGTCTGACCTGCATCACCCGTACGTGTATAAATCGCCATGGTTTAAGCCTCCTATCCATTCTTGAAATCACATACTGATAGTTTAAGCTTTCTGCTATAAGGAAGGCAATAAAGATAGCAAATTAAGAGTATACACAATAACACCGTCATTAGTAAGAGTGAACAACAAAAAGAGGACCCTAGGGTCCTCTCAAGAGCATTCAGCAGCACTATTTTCCAGCCGGACGCCCCTTCATGTACTCATTTATTTTGAGGTCCAATAAACTGCTAATTTCAATCACATTATCCGAAGTGAATGATTTTTCCTGCAGGAAAAGCTGCTCCATCTTGCTGCGGAGTATTCTAATTTCATCTTCCAGAGAGAGTATGCGAGCAGAAGCATCACCCTTGGGGGGTATTTTCCCATTTCCAGAGAAACATTTCCCACCATAGGAAGGTAAGTAATAATCGGCGCTAAGCACAATCATCCCTCCCAAAAGTATTATTGAGCGCGTGCTGCAAAATAGCATAAAAGTTAAATAAAGCAACTTCAAAGCAACGCTTAGTTCCAGAGTAAATGGATCCTTGTAAGTTCTATTATAGGGGCTAATTACTCTCAAAGTAAAATAATACCATAGGATTGTATGATCGGCTATAGTTCAATTTTCACTAATCCGTTCTCTCACGTGTAAGCTTTGTGACAAAAGCACCAATTCGTTCTACTGCTTCGTTCAGTTGAGATACTGATGTGGCGTAGGAACAGCGCAAGTAACCTTCTCCACCTAATCCAAAGACACTTCCAGGCACAGCCGCAACCTTGTATTCAAGCAAAAGCCGCTGAGCAAATTGATCAGAAGTCAGCCCTGTCTTGCGCACGCTTGGGAAAGCGTAGAAGGCGCCCTGCGGCTCATGGCACTCCAGCCCCGCATCGCGTAGGCCTTTGACGATCAACCTCCGCCGTTGATTATAGGAATCTACCATCCGGTCCTTCTCTTCCATACCATTGGTCAGCGCTTCAAGTGCAGCCACCTGTCCCATAGAAGGAGCACACATGACAGTGTACTGGTGAATCTTAAGCATTGCAGCGATAAGATCCGGGTGACCACAAGCATAACCCATCCGCCATCCGGTCATTGCAAAAGCTTTGGAGAAGCCGCTAACCAGAATCGTACGGTCTATCATGCCTGGTAAAGAGGCAAAGCTGACGTGATTAATGCCATAAGACAACTCTGCATAAATCTCATCTGAAATCACTATAAGATCATGTTTCTCTACTACCTTAGCAATCGGCTCCCAATCTTCTCGGGTCATTACACTTCCCGTAGGGTTACTTGGGTAACACAAAATCAGAACCTTGGAGCGCGGAGTGATTTTGGCTTCCAGGCTTTCCGCAGTAAGTTTAAAGTTATTCTCACCAACCGTTTCAATACCTACAGGTATCCCTCCACCAATCGCGGTAATCGGCGAGTAAGAGATATAACAAGGCTCCGGAATCAGAATTTCATCCCCCGGTGAAATCAGCGCACGTAGCGCCAAGTCGATGGCCTCACTTCCGCCAACGGTTGCAATAATTTGATTGGCAGGATCATATTCCACAGCAAAACGGCTGTGTAAGTAATTTGCGATCCCTTCCCGCAGTTCAGGCATCCCTGCATTGGATGTATACCCTGTAAACCCTCTTTCCAGCGAATAGACACAAGCCTCTCTGACATGCCAGGGGGTCTTAAAGTCAGGCTCTCCGACTCCCAGAGAGATGATATCCTTGCTACCTGCAGCCAGATCAAAAAACTTGCGGATACCCGAAGGTTGAATTTGCTGTACCAACGGGGCCAAATAAGAATCCATTGATTTGCTGTCTTCTCCAGTTAGCTGCGATTTATTCGTGATCATATGATTACTTCCTTTATGGAGAGATCATCAGACGGTTGTCTTCTTCATGCTCTTCGAAGATGATCCCGTCCTGTTTGTATTTTTTAAGGGTAAAATTCGTTTTGGTTGAAAGTACTGAATCGATTGGAGACAGCTTCTCAGATACGAAATTGGCCACTTCACGTAAATTCCGGCCTTCCACTTCCACCAGAAGATCATAAGCACCAGACATCAGATAAACTGATTTGACCTGTGGATACAGGTAGATTCGCTCGGCAATTCCTTCAAAACCACGCCCTCGTTCAGGCGTAATCTGCACCTCAATCAGTGCGGTTACCTTCTCATCGTCCACTTTATCCCAGTTTACAACGGCAGCATATTTTACAATGACATGATCTTTCTCCAACTGCTCAATCGCAGTCTTCACATCTTCTTCCTCCGCGCCAAGCAGCGTTGCCAAGAGTGCAGTAGATCTTCTCGCGTCTTCCTTAAGCAGTTCCAGCACTTTCCTCTTAAGCTCGTTCATTTCCTTCATGCCTTCCCTCCGGATAGTTCGCCAATGACGGTACGCTATTAATGCGTCGCCCCGCGAAAAGAGTTTAATACTAATATGACATGAAATGTGCATCTCTGCAAACAAAATAACCCTATAGGAGCTCCCATGAAAGGCTGAGTTTATATAGAGCATACTCAAAAATATAGAAAAAACGCCCGTTCTACCGGATTTAACCAGTAAAAACGGGCGTTAGCTCCACACACATGAAGCGATTTGCTTCATTCGCCAACCATCATGGTTACATTAAATGAGAAGGCTGATGTTGTCCGTTAGCCGGAATATGAGCATTCTGAGCGGATGCGCCAAATTGCCCTGTTTTTTGTTGAACGAATTGCCCTGTTTGCTGTTGCATTTGCTGTGCGGTTTGAAGCTGCTTGTCCACATCTTGGCGCAATGCTTTTGCAGGTGCAGGATACATATTCAATTGAGACATATGCGTGTATAAATCACCTTGGAGTTGCAGTGTGTCCATGGTCATAGTATTAAAAACCCTACGAACCGCTGGACATGCTGATTCTGTAGCAGCTGTAGCATATTCGCGTACGGTCCGCTTCAAATCACACAAAATGGTGTTTAGTAAATCCTCATCCGGCATAAATGCTCCAGTATTTTGCGCGTTCATTAAATAACCTCCTTAGAATTAATATTGCAATTATTGTGGGCTTGTTGGCGCGTATTGTTGATGTTGTTGGATTAACTGAGTGAGCTCAGTCATGTGCTTGGTGTGATTTTGCATATGCTGCATACAAATTTGACGAACCTGTTGATTCTGTGTTGTCGCAGCCGTTGCTGCACATTGCTTAAGAAGCAAGTCCTCATTGGAGATGGAGTCAGCGATATATTCCAATTCTTTACCACTTAGCGCTTGCATTTGCGTTGATTGCATTTGTTGTAGTCCCTCCTTGTAGTTGATTCAAACAGGCATTAGTATGCCGCTTAAGCGCGCTATTTATTTGCCGAAAAGCACTAGAGAGTTATGACAGAAATAAGAACACGCTGCGAATGAGACGATAAATTGCCGCCAATACTAATCACGGCACGAATGAAGGAGCGAACAATTCATGAATTTAAATAGTGGAAGCACACCTTGGTCTAGCACTTTACAGAACCCTCCGACTTACCCCACTCTAGAAGGTACTATTCATTGTGATTGTCTGGTTGTAGGCGCGGGAATGGGTGGAGCGATGGCTTCCTATCGTTTGTCCTTAAGTGGAGCGGATACTGTTCTGATTGAAAAAAAACGGGTCGGTAGCGGCAGCTCGCATGCTAACACAGGGCTCCTGCAAATTTCCAACGATAAATCATTAACCTCATGTATGAACACTTTTGGGCAAAAGAACGGTTTGCTCTTTTATCAGTTATGCCAAGCTGGGGTTAGGAACATTCTGGACCTGCCGGACAAGCTCGATATCGATCCACAGATCATTCCACGCAGCAGTCTTTTATATGCCAGCACATCAGAGGATGTACCTGCATTGCGGGAAGAATATGAGAATCTCGCAGCTAACGGTTTCGATTCTGAATTCTGGGAAGAGGAAAAGATTGCAGCTCTATACTCTTTTTCAAAACCAGCAGGACTTTATTCACGTGGGGATGCCGAAGCGAATCCTTATCGAACGGTGCACAGCTTAATCGCCAAGGCAGCGTCGAATGGTGTACGCGTCTTTGAACAGAGCGAAGCGAAACATTATGAGTTTACTAAGGATGGCGTGATTTGCCACACAGAAAATGGCCGGATTATTGCCAGGGATGTTATTTTTGCAATGGGTTATGAAACACAAGAGTTCAAAAAAGACCGGGGCGCTGAGCTGATCAACACGTATGCAGTGATGACCAAACCTTTAAAGGATCTTCCAAAATGGCATGAGCGTAGCCTGCTGTGGGAGACAGCCCGCCCTTATTTATATTTTCGGACAACTCCTGAAGGCAGGATTATTGCGGGAGGCAAGGATGAGCAGCTGACAGACCCCGAACGTCGTGAGGTCCGGATAATCTCTCAAGGTCAAAAATTGCTTGAGGAGCTTGAGGCCTTATTTCCAGAAATCAAAGGCATTGAGCTGGAGTACTCCTGGGGTGCTGTGTTCGGTTCTACTCGTGATGGACTCCCATATATCGGCCCCCATCCAAAGTTCCCTCACTGTTATTTCATCGAGGGCTACGGAGGCAATGGGACTGTGTACAGTATGATCGCTGCGGAGTTGTTAACGGATACGATTACCGGCAAACATCGGCCTGAGTTAGATTTATTCTCACTCACCCGGTCAGCCAAACCCTCTCCTTCTAAGAATTTGGACGTGATGAAACAAAGCTGATTAGCATAGAAAATAAAAAAGGGACTCTCCCACGTAGCCTCTCACGGCTTTTGGGACAATCCTGCTTTTAATTTTGCCTGCTTTAATCGTAAATCCATCATTCCATGGAGCTTGCGGACTCAGTTGACGTTATTTACATGTTTTTAGCCTTTAAAACAAGGTTTCGGACTCCAGTGATACTATCCTTGGAAAGAGGCCCATATTTAGGCGTTTTTCAGACCAATATCTGCACTGGAGTCCGATAGCATTCCAAATATCGAATAATGTGGCGCTTAAGGTCGGCTGTGTCCGTTTGCGGGTTACTATGCGCATCCGTCAGTGATTACATATACGCACGCTTTCGACAACGGTCAAGTAAGGTCCAAAAAAAGGAGCACGCCCCAGCAGCTATAAGCTTATGGGACAGCCCCTTTTTTTATATGCTTAACCTTACGCCTGAGCGTTGCTCAAATTGCGTACGAGCTGAATACGATCTTCCTGTGCCAGACTGTGCTGAACATGGAAGCATGAAGGACACACGTAAACATTGAGTGAGAATGGAGCGGTTAATACCGATTTACCTAATGTTGCTGGAGCAGACGGCTCAAAGCTGCTCACAGGCTGCTTACCCGCAAGGATCGTAAGCTCATGGCATTGAGTACATTCCGGAGCCTCCTCCTGAATGGCTAGAATAGCTGAAACACTCTCTTCGTACTTGTTCAAATCATAATCATCGCCGAATTGATTAAGCGTATTATAAATTGGAACTACGCTGTCTTTATCAGGCTCTCCCCAAAGATCATCGTCATTAACAACCTCTTGTTTGGGTTCTTCTATGACTTCCTCTACTTCTTCTTCTTCGATGCCGTCAATCCCAACAGTGACCGTGCGGTATCCGCTAAGCTCATTGTTACAGTGAGGACAATTCTCCTCAGGTCCAAATTCCTCATCCCATACAATTTCAGTATGACACCAAGGGCATACAGTTGTTTCCATCTTTTTAATCTCCTTCATACTTTCACTTTTAAATTAATTCATCATTAAATAAATAATACCGGCTGCTATAAAAGCAATCGCTGACAGAAACAGAACTCGGGTGAGAATCTTCATGATTTCCTCCTAAGATACCCCACAAAGAGTGGGACTGCTCATTTCAAAGCTTGTCCAGATCATAATCCTTTGCAGGGTGTCCTTATAAGGACGGATTTAAAAAATAGCCGCACCAATTACATAAGACAACGATACCGAGATCAGCATGGCAATAAGTCCAACAGCACGGTTATCCGCAGCGATCTCCTCGTCAATAGAGAATACAGGGGTCAGAAATTCAAATAAAAAATAGGCAAGCAGCAGCAGCAAAAAACCGACGACGGACCACTTCATTGTCTCATAAATTGAAACACCAGCTTCAATGCTGAAACGCAGTACGTTGCAAATCCCGAAGATTTTACCGCCTGTGGCCATTGCCACTGCCAGGTTTCCCTTACGTATTTCTTCCCAGCAATTATATTTCGTTACCATTTCAAAAAAAGACAGAAATACAACTAGCCCAAGAATCGCCACTGCGAAGTAGCCAAGCAAGGCACCTAGCGGATGACCCAGCAAAAGATCAATATCTTCTTGCACGCTTTCCCCTTCTTTCTGCCGGGAAATCCCGCTATTGCAGCTCAGCCACAGTTACGCCCGCGCCGCCTTCGTTATAATTCCCGAGCCGATAACTCTTCACATGCTTGTGCTTACGCAAATATTCCTGAATTCCTGTGCGCAGCACACCCGTTCCTTTACCATGAATGATGGCGATTTGGCCCAGATTACCTAAAAAGGCTTCATCGATAAAACGATCTGTCTCCATGATAGCTTCCTCCAGGTTAGTGCCGCGCAAATCCAGTTCACTGCGAATGTTCTCATCACGGGAACGTTTGACGGTTGTCGCATGGCGAAGGGCCGTTGGCGCAGCTGTTGCCTTCGAGGAGAGCAATTCCAAATCATCCAGCCTTACCTTCATCTTCATAATGCCAAACTGCACCAGCGCCTCTTTAGTACCGCTTAGCTCCACCACAAAGCCCTTTTGGTTCAAGCTGTCGACTTTCACTTCATCTCCAGGACCAATTGTCCGTGGGGCCTTGGCAGTCTTGCGGGTAGCAGCCTTCTTGCGCGGTGATGGCTCAGCTTCATCCAGACGTCGCCGCGCTTCAATCAGCTTATGCTCTTTAACTGAAGCTCCTTCTTCCATAGCCAAGCGGCGCAAATCACTGATAATTTCCTCAGCTTCCTTACGCGCTTTGTCCAGGATCGCGCTGGCGTCCTTCTCTGCCTTCTCGAGGCGTTTCTCGCGCTGGCTTTCCAGCTTCTCAAGCTCTTGCTGTTGTCTGCTGCGTAGCTCCTCCACTTCACGGCGGATGCCCTCTGCACGTTCATGCTCCTGTTCCGCTCCCAGCCGATTCTCTTCGAGAGAAGCAATCATATGCTCCACGCGCAGATCTTCTTCCTTCACTTCGCCGCGGGCATGCTCCAGAATCGCATGAGGCAGGCCTAGACGCTCAGCAATCGCAAAGGCGTTGCTTCGTCCCGGTACGCCGATCAACAAGCGATAGGTTGGGCTAAGGGTCTGGACATCAAATTCCATACTGGCATTGATGACTCCCTTACGCTCATAAGCGTAAGCTTTCAATTCGCTATAATGTGTTGTTGCGACCATCCGGCATTCGATCCGGTGAATATGCTCCAGAATGGCAATTGCCAGCGCAGAGCCTTCTGCCGGGTCGGTTCCAGCACCCACTTCATCAAGCAGAATGAGGCTCTTAGGAGTCATTCTACGCAGAATGGAGATAATATTAGTCATATGACTAGAGAAGGTACTCAGACTTTGCTCAATGCTCTGTTCATCACCAATATCAGCATAAATGGCATCAAATACACACATCTGGCTGCCTTCCTCTGCTGGAATAAACAAGCCGGACATCGACATTAAGCTTAACAAGCCGATGGTTTTGAGGGTAACGGTCTTACCACCGGTATTCGGTCCGGTTACGATAATTGAGCTGTATTGATTGCCCAGCTCCACGTCCAAAGGAACCACATGCTCCGCTGGAATAAGCGGATGCCGCCCTTTGCGCAGCTTAAGATAACCGCGGTCATTCATGCGCGGCTGAGTAGCCTTCATATCACGAGCAAGACGCGCCTTGGAGAAGATGAAGTCCAGTTCTCCCAGAATATCAATATCGTAGGTCATTTCTTCCGCAATGTCGGCTACAAGTGCCGTCAGCCTGTGTAAAATGATCTCGATTTCCCGTTCCTCACGCAGCCGTGTTTCACGAAGTTTATTATTCATCGCCACAATAGACTCTGGCTCGATAAATAAAGTCGCTCCTGATCCAGACTGATCATGTACGATACCGCCGAAATGGGCACGGTACTCCGCTTTTACAGGAATAACAAACCGATCACCACGAATGGTTACCAGCTGATCCTGCAGCATTTTTGCTACAGAAGACGAACGAATCATCGAATCCAGCTTCTCACGAATTCTGGTCTCTCCTCCGCGCAATTCACGGCGAATGTTAGCCAGCTCAGAACTAGCTGTATCAAGTACATCAGCATTCTCGTCTATACATAAGCGGATGGCATCTTCCACATGTTTTTGCTCCGATAAAACGTCGCTCAGTGAGAACAGGAGCTCAATCTTTTCTTCCTCATGCATAGCTGCCAGGAAACGTTTGACTCTGCGTGCGCCGCCAATGGTATTTCCAACGGCCAGCAGCTCAGTTGTTCCCAGCATTCCGCCTATAGACGCACGTTTTAGTGCAGCTCGAATATCGCTTACCCCGCCGAACGAAGGAATACCCTTCAGGCGGTCCACATTAGCCGCTTCATCCGTGGCTTGAAGCAGCTTCTTCACGCCTTCGAAATCGCCGGAGGGTCTTAGCTGCTCAGCAGCCAATCTCCCCATGGGGGTTTGCGTATATTGCATTAATTTATTTAAAATCTTGCGATATTCAAGCGTATGCAAAATTTTGTCGTCCAATTACAGTCACAGCTCCCTTCATAGATGTTTCCATTATACAGAATTCAGGTCAATTTCGCTATTTGGGTCTTATTTTTAAGCATAGAATCACGTAATAAGGTCACAATAAGAACTGCACATATCCTTAGCATGGGCCAAAGGAGGTTAGTACAGTGAATTTCTTAAGTCATGTTGGTCGTTTTGTGGTCGCAGCGCTTGTTCTGATGGTTGTTGGCTGGATTGTTCCACAGTTCACGGTTGGTGGGTTCTGGAGCGCTCTAATCCTTGCACTGGTGATTGCGCTACTCGGCTGGGTAGTCGAAGGAATCTTCGGCAAAAAAGCAACGCCTTTCGGTCGCGGTATCGTCGGCTTTATTGTCAGTGCGGTAGTTATCTGGGTCGCTCAATTCGTAGTCAGCGGAGTCAGCGTATCCATTCTGGGTGCCATTTTAGCAGCTCTGGTCATTGGGATTATCGACTTGTTCCTGCCGGTATCCACTCCATTTGAGGCCGCTAAGTAACAAAAGCTCTTCACAACACAGAACCCCTTATTCCCGGTTCTTCTCCGGCAATAAGGGGTTCTGTGTTGTTTTTATGCAAAAGACACAATCTCCTCTTTATGACTTTCAGCACAGTTGACCACTCTGTTCTTGCCTTGCTTTTTAGCGGTATAAAGCGCCTTGTCTGTTTTACGGAAGAGAAGCTCTTTCCCATCCCCAAGCTGATAATCACAAATTCCAATGCTAACGGTGATCGGCTTGTTCCCAGCCTGCAAATGTTCAATTTGAGCAATATTTTTCCGTAATTTTTCTACTGCTTCATAGGACTCCGAGAAACTTTTATCTGTAAAAATCACAGCGAACTCTTCCCCGCCATACCTAGCCGCAAAATCATTTAATTCAATCATACCGCCTACCTTGTCCGCTATCACCTTAAGCACAAGGTCTCCAACCCTGTGTCCGTAGGTATCATTCACTTGCTTGAAGTTATCAATATCGAAAAGAGCCAGCTGCAGTTGAAGGTTGTTGCTTTCACATTGCTCCAATAATGAATCCAAATATTCATGAAAGGTTTTATGATTATAGAGTCCAGTAAGTGCGTCAATCTTCAGCAGCTTATCCGAAATAGCCCTCTCCACCATTAGATCTTGGCCCGCCTTCGTTAATCTCTCTAAATTTATACGCGCTTCACGAGCACGAATAATTACTGCAATAGCCATCAGCACAAATACCAAAAATACACACTCTACCATCAAGAATTCAAGCAGCGGTTTATGTAGGAATGGCCGTTCCAACCCAAAATATACCCCAGCATAAAACACAATACTAAATAACCCCATTATGTACAGGAGCTTACGATCAAAATAAATAAGAGCAACCATAATCGGCATCATAAGTGTCATCTGAGCACCGTCAACAAAAGGCTCTAATACAAAATACATAAGGTAGGACACTAAAAAACCACAGCTAACCACCCCATATTTAGGGGACTGTTTACTATAACGCAGCCACAGCTCCGCAGTAATCATAAGGACCACAATTAGTAAATTACAGGCTATAAATAAATGCCATAGGTTCGTGTCCATTGTTGTTTTTATTTGGAGTCGGTCAATATTCGACAAAAACAGCAACTGTGAGATTAATAAAAGAATGACTACCATCCAATAGCCTTTTAAGATTCTACGGTGCCAAACCTCCGTACTTAGCGCATCGTTAATACTTGTAATATGTATCCCCTACTTTTAGACGTTAATGTAATAGCTTTCATTATAATAAATTTTAGTTATATTTTCATCATTTTTTTGCAATTTACGACAAAGTTTGAACAGTCTGCCTGTTCACAGATTTTTCACATTTAATCAAAGCGCTTTCTTAAATTTTAAGTTATGATGTCTACATAATTGTCACATTTTCACTATGCTTGGACTTCTTGGGAGGGGATTTAGATCATTAAAAAATTTGCAATTCTACTTTCAATGGTGTTCGTTATAGCACTTACAGCCTGTGGGAACAGCAATGATAGTGCTGCTGGCAATGCTAACACATCGGAGCCGGAGATCGAGGCAGAAACAGAACTCATAATTACAGCTACGAATTACAGCTTTGATCAGGAAGAATATCATCTAAAAAAGGGTGTGCCCGTCAAAATCATTTTTAAAAATGATGACGGCAATCACGGTATCCTTATTCCTGAGTTCGAGCTGCAGCTTAATGAAAAAAAATCCTCAAAGGTGATCGTACCAGAGGAAGCTGGAACTTTCGAAATGACCTGTTCCATTATGTGTGGCTCCGGACATAGCGGAATGAGAGCTACTATCATCGTGGAATAGATTACACATAAACAGCCGATTATTAGGGATTCTCCCTGATATCGGCTGTTTTTTTAATCTGAGCTCATTAATAAAGAGTGCTGACCCGAAATAGATCTCTCTACTCATCAGGTCAGCCCTCTTACTTGCATCCGGCATTCAACTGTCCTGCTCGATCAGTTGAATCCATTCATTATATTCATTTTGCAGCTTGGCATATTCCTCTTTAAGGTTACGATGCTCGTCCGTAAGCTTGTCAAGCTCTTCCTGACGCATTTCAAACTGGACCTGCAACAAACGAAGCTGTCCTTGAACCATTTCATAGCTTTCACCAACTTCACCTAACTGCTGAAGCACCTCGCTACGTTCACGATCAATAGCTTCCTGCTTCATCTCAGCCTCGCCGGCTTCCTGCTGCCAAATGTCGATCTCCTCGCGCAGCTTCGCTTCGAGATCCGTCCACTGCAGCTGCCGATCGGATAGCTCCTCGTACTTGTGCTTCCAAGAAGCTCCGTACGCCTCTGCTTCCTTCAGCACTTCCTGTTGCTCAGCAACAGTAGCAGCGGCTTCACGACTAGCTTCAGACAGCTCTTCTAAGCGTCGTGTTGCCTCTTCGCCTTCTTCCTGCAGCAGTTGATATCTTTCCTGCAGGCGTTCTCCTTCTTGCAGTACATCATCGTATTGAGCAATCAATTCCTCATAACGCACACGAAGCGCAGACAGCTCCTTCTGAACCTGCACACCTTGCTCCCGAAGTGCCGCTGTTTCGCGTTCTGCATCTGTACGAAGCCGAACCTCCTGATCCAGCTGCTGTACTAATCCATCGGCTTGCCCACGCAGCGTGTCGATCTCTTTCTGAAGCAACACGGATTTCTCCTCAGACTCCAGCAGATTCATTTCCAGTTCACCAATATCTTCCATACGTTTATCCGAAAGCTCCTGCCAGTTAGCCGCCTCTGCTGCTGATCCCGCAAGTTCTTCCTGAACACGGTGCAGATTCTCACTCGTCTCCTGTAGAGACGCTCTTAGCTCTGTCGCTTCATTCTGTGACTGTTGATAACGCTGGCGTAACTCTTCCAGCTCCTCATTCAACAGTGTGCCCAGCTCAGTAGCCGTGCGCAGCTCTTCACTGAGCTGTTCTTCACGTTTAACAATCGCTTCATATTGTCCAAGCAGCGTCTGTCTTGCATCTCGCTCACTCTTAAGACTGGCTTCAGCCGCCCGTAATCTGGACTGAAGTTGCCCGGTCCCACCACGAAGCTCCGCCAGCTGTTTCTCCAGCTCTTGAATGCTTTGCTTATGTCTATGCTCTTGAGTGCCTTGTGACTGCCGCAGTTCCTTATTCTTGGTTTGCTCCCGCTGCAGTGCTTCACGTTCTTCCGCCAGCTCTTTGCCCAACTTCGCTTTGGTACTCTCAAGCTCTTTACCTAAGGTCAACTTGGTATCCTCAAGCTCCTTACCCAGCGTCAATCTGGTATCTTCGAGTTCTTTACCTAATGTAGACTTGGTAACCTCAAGCTCTTCCTCCAGTGTTGACTTGGTCTCGGTCAGCTCAAGCTGCAGAGCAGACAGCGTGTCTGTCTTCTCCTTGGTCAGCGTCTCTCGGATGTTCTCCAGCTCTTGCAGATGAGCAGCCTTCTGCTCCTCCAGCTGCTGCAAGCGGATGGCTTCCGCCTTCGCCAGTTCCTGCCGCTGTTGTTCACGACTAGCTGCCCGCTCTTCTTCGTAGCTTGTCCGCAGTTCTTGCAGCTCTATCTCGCGCTCAAGCAATTCTTCTTCCAGCTTCTTGCGTGCAACTTCCACAGCTTGCACTGCCTCCTGAAGCTGCTCCGCATGTACCTTGCGTTCATTCTCCTGAATCTCCAAATGCCGCTTACGTTCTTCCTCAGCAGCAGCAATCAGTCGCCCAGCCTCTTCTTTGGCCGCAGCTTCAAGTCGCTCAATTTCTTCTTGCCGCTCCCGCTGTACCTCCAGCAGGCGAGATACTTCCAATCGCAGTTCACTGCGTTCACCTGTCATCATGTTTAGTTCATTTTTGAAGTCCTGAACCTGAATAGCCTGCTCCGCCATATGTACAGCTGCAAGCACCGCTATACGCGGTGTGTCCAGTCTGGTGTGAGATTTAGAAATCGTGCGCATATGTTCATCAACATAACGGGCCACTTGTTTCATATATTCAGTACTGCTTCCGACGAGTTTATAGGAAGTTCCGTATATCTCCACGGCGACACGTGTCCGGTCCATAGCCACAGTTGTGCCCTCCTTTGTATGTGTGCGGATTCTAAGCTAGTTTCACTTCTTCTATTGTAGCTTTTTTGGTAAGCATTTGGCAAAATCCCTAATATTCAATAGATTATGGCTGATATTCTCCGCTTTGCACTCTACCTAGAAAAAACCGCAGCGAATCTCAGTTTCTAAATGGATTCGCTGCGGCTTTACACAATTCCTGCTACTTTCTTAATTCTGCACCAAAAGTTTGTTGAAGAGATGCTAATACCTTCTCATGCACCTCTCCTACTTCTTCATCAGTCAGTGTATGTTCACTATGACGATACAGCAGTGAGATCGCGATGCTCTTCTTTCCACTCTCCAGCTTACCGCCAGTGTACACGTCAAATACCTGTACGGACTGGAGCAAAGTACCTCCGTTATCACGGATGGAAGCCAGCAGATCGCCCGCTGGTACAGCGGAATCCACGACCACAGCAATATCCCGTTCCATTCCCGGGAAACGCGGAAGCTCATTATATTGCAAACGGCTTTGCGCACTTTCATATAACGGCTGCAATAAAATTTCTGCCGCATAAGTATCCACCAGATCCAGCTGTCTTTGCAGATCCGGATGAATCTGCCCCATCGTTCCGATCTTCACACGGCCCTCGTTCCCGAGTAAATATACCGATGCGGAACGCCCAGGATGAAATCCTTCTGGACTGTCTCCCACATAGACGATTTTATCAGTCAGCCCTAAATGAGCAAATACCGTTTCCAGCGCACCCTTCAAATCAAAGAAGTCCACAGGCTGTGCCGAAACATTCCATTGCTTCACTGTTAAGCTTCCGCTAAGCAACAGCCCCAGCACTGGCAGTTCGCGTGGTTGGCGAGTCAGCTGTTCTTCATCCGTGAAGAAGACGTTGCCGATTTCAAACAATGCCAAGTCGCTTTGACGACGATTGGTATTGTAGCTGGCAATATCCAATAGTTGCGGAAGAAGGCTGGTACGCAGTACGCTGCGTTCTTCACTCATCGGCATAGCCAGCTTCACCGCTACTGCTCCTTCTGATAACGCAGGGAACATTGTGCTTTGTTGCGGCTGGATGAAGGAGTAACCCATCACCTCTTGGTAACCGCCATGTGACAATAAGCGGCGCAGTTCACGACGGAGCGCTTGCTTGTGAGTTAGTGCTCCTGGCGTTGTAATTCCTTCAATTAGAGTCGTTGGAATATTGTCATATCCGTACAGGCGGGCAATTTCTTCAATAAGATCAACATCATAGCTGATATCGCCACGTCTGGTTGGGACTTGAACTTCAATCAGCCCTTGTGCGGTATCTCCGCATTTGAAGTGTAGACGGCCAAACAATGTCTTCACTTCCAGCAAGGACAAATCCGTTCCCAGATAACGATTCAGTTTCTCTAAGGACAAGGTGAGAACCTTCTCTTGAACAGCGTCAGTTCCTGCTTGCACGATGCCTTCATGGACCGATCCGCCAGCATAACGTGCAATCAGCACTGCTGCACGGTTCAATGCAGGAATAACTGCACTTGGATCCACTTCCTTCTCGAAACGAAGGGAGGCTTCAGAGCGAAGTCCCAATTGACGCGAGGTTTTACGAATCGTACCACCATCAAACTTAGCAGATTCCAGAACAAGGTTTACCGTCTCAGCAGTAACCTCTGTATCCCGTCCACCCATTACTCCGGCCAGACCTACAGCTTTAACTCCATCAGCGATAACGAGCATTTGCGGCTCTAGCTTACGCTCTTGACCGTCAAGTGTAACCAAAACTTCACCTTCATGGGCAAGACGAACGCCGAGTTCTCCACCTTGCACTTTATCTGCATCAAAAGCATGCAGCGGCTGTCCATATTCCAGCATCACGTAATTGGTAATGTCCACGATATTATTAATTGGACGAACCCCAGCAGCCATCAGACGATTCTGAATCCACAGCGGTGATGGTGCAGGTTTAACACCTGCAATATAACGAACTGCATAATGGCTGCAGTATTCTTCATCTTCAATCTTGACGGAAATGGAATCCGCAGCAGGACCACTGATCTCAATAATTTCGCTTTTTGGATCAGGCAATTTAACTTCACGCCCAAGAATCGCACTTACTTCATAAGCAGCACCAATCATACTGAGGCAATCCGAACGGTTCGGAGTCAGATCGAATTCCAGAATCTCGTCATCTAAGCCGAGGACCTTGGAAATATCCTGACCAATCTCTGTCCCTTCAGGCAGCACAAGAATACCTTCTTGTTGCTCTTTTGGAAGCAATTTATCATTCAGTCCCAATTCTTTGGCCGAGCAGATCATCCCTTGCGATAGGACGCCGCGCAGCTTGGCTTTTTTGATATCCAGTCCTGGCAGCTTAGCACCGACCAGTGCTACAGGTACAGTTTGACCTGCAGCTACATTTTTTGCGCCGCAGACGATTTGTAGATCCTCATCTTGGCCCGCATCCACGATACATACGTTCAGCTTGTCGGCATCAGGATGTTTTTCCTTTGATTTCACATAGCCGGTTACGATGCCGGAAATGCCTTTATTGCGGCGCTCTACGCCGTCAATCTCAATGCCGGCAGCGGTAATCTTCTCCGCTAGCTGTTCGGCGGTTACTCCTTCAATCGATGTATAATCAGCCAACCATCCGGTTGATACTTTCATATCCGCTCACTTCCTTTATGTTTCAGATGTATTTATTTCACTGTCGTTCGTGCTGCTTCCTGTGGGAGAACGGATGAAGTGCACTCAATTTCAGCTACACACTATTAAGGACGGTCCCTACAAGGAAATCAAATGCTCCAAAACCCATTCTCCAGCCACTATCAGCCAGCGCACCACAATAACTAAACGCCCTTGAACTGCTTCACAAAACTCATATCATTACTATAGAAATGACGGATGTCATCGATGCCGTATTTAAGCATTGCAATCCGCTCTACACCCATTCCGAAGGCGAAGCCGCTGTATTCAGCAGGATCATAGCCACCCATTTTCAGTACATTCGGGTGTACCATACCTGCGCCAAGGATTTCTAACCATCCACTTTGCTTGCATAGTCTGCAGCCATCGCCACCACATTTGAAGCAGCTTACGTCTACTTCAACACTTGGCTCCGTGAATGGGAAAAAGCTCGGACGAAGACGAATGCCTGTATTCGGTCCAAACATCTCCTGCACAAATTGTTGCAGGGTGCCCTTCAGATCACTCATTCGAATGTTACTTCCAATGACCAAACCTTCGATTTGGTGGAACTGGAAGGAATGCGTTGCATCATCATCATCACGGCGGAATACTTTACCCGGACAGATTATTTTAACAGGAGCTTCACCGTTCATAGCCTGCATAGTACGAATCTGTACTGGCGAGGTTTGAGTGCGCATTAGCAGGTCATCTGTTAAATAGAAAGAATCCTGCATATCACGTGCCGGGTGATTCTTAGGCAGATTTAGAGCTTCAAAGTTATAATAATCGGTCTCCACTTCCGGACCTTCAGCTACACGGTAGCCCATGCCGATAAAAATATCCTCAATCTCCTGTACGACTCTGCTAAGCGGGTGAATGCCCCCTTGCTGTAAACGGCGACCCGGTAAGGTTACGTCTACTTTTTCAGCCTGCAGACGTTGCTGGGTTTCCTGCTCTTGAAAAGCCTCCTGCTTCGCGCCGATAATCTCCTCAATAGCACTGCGAACCTGATTCGCCACTTGCCCGATTACCGGACGCTCCTCAGCACTAAGTCCTCCCATACCGCGCAGAACCTCTGTAAGCTCACCTTTTTTACCGAGATACTTCACTCTTAAATCATTTAGTACCTGCGGATCCATAACCTCCTGCAACTTAGCCAGCGCTTCAACCTTCAATGCTTCCAACTTCTCTTTCATGGCCGTGTACAGCCCCCTTCAATCATTGTCTAGTTCAACAAAAAAAGGCCTTTCCTCCCGGTAAGGGACGAAAAGACCGTGGTACCACCCTTGTTAGACAAGCTGATCTGTTCCCCTTAAGAGCTTCATTCCCTCTTTTGGCTGGACAGATACCTATCTCACTTTATACAGAAATAACGGTCTGTGACCGGTATCCCCTACCCTTCCCTATTAGACAGCTTAAGGAATTCAGGGAACTGCTCCGGAGTGAACTTCGACAGCTCTGCTTCTTAGAAACGCTCTCAATCCGCGGCGTCTCCTCCCTGTAAGTCAGGCACTGTGTACTCTTCTCCATCACTGCATTTCACAATTCATGCTAATTGTCAGGTATCTCTTTACTACAAGAGATATGTCTCTTTATTATATGCAAAATCTGTCGTTTTGACAAGTTGGATTGGCATCGGGGCGGGCAGGCGTGATTTTTGGAATGATGCCTGCTAACAAAGCCGCACGACTTCACCCCATTCACGCACTGCGTAACGAATAATGAATGATTAGCTTTCCTGTAGTCATTATGACTAAGGGCAGTTTTTTTCAGCAGCTGTAAGCCGTATCATTTATGGTCGAGTGGGGTAATAGGATCCATCGGTTTGAATATAGATAATTCAATAGGCCCATACATTAAACTTTAAATTTTGTCTTTTGGATTATTATGAGTAAAGATTGCTCTATAAGCAGCACGTCCTATATACTTGATATACTAGAAACTACCATTTACTCACACGTACACTTTCCTATGTTTTCCCACTATGTATACAACACCTCTTTTATTCCCAAAAGCACCTTCAAACATCAGTGACTGATTTAAATTACGCCTGACCATAGATTGACTTCTGCAGGTTCTACTTAAGCAGCAATAGATTTACTTAATCATCTTATACAGGGAGAAGATGACTGTGGCAGGGTTCTTCGAATTTAAGGTAACACGCAAACTATTCTATGTCTTCGCTGCAATCTCCGTCCTTCTGGTCGGGATCAGCGTGTCCTCGCTACTCTATTTAAATCACACTATTAATAGATTGTCAGATTCTCTTTATGATGATATATATCAGAACTCTAAGCTCATACTAAGCGCCGATCGTGATCTGCATCAAGCTGCTGTAGCCTTGCAAATCGCAATGGGTCCAAACCTAACAGCCGCAGAAGGTGAACAGTTCACTAAGGAGTTTATAGATAATAATCTTCAAGCGCAGGAACGAATAAGTCTAGCAAGAGCAAATATCAACGCTATAAAAAAACCTTACAGTGATATGAAACAAAGTGTAATTATCCTTTCCGAATTAAAAAACGAGCTGCACTCCTTCGAAACTACCATTGTCATGTGGAAAAATTCAGGGCATACGCTAATAACGGAACGGACGAAGAGTAGCTGGAATCCGGATTCATATTCTGCGCTCACCCTAAACTCGCAATTCAATGAAGCTAGAGCACATCTCGATCAAGCAGAGGACTTGATTGGCAACTACGCCTTGCAAGTAACGGACGGTTTTAAGGATAAAAAAAGCGCTTTGTTCTCCCTATATTCGCTCCTCTTACTTGTGTTTCTCCTGGTCATTATTTACCTTGGACGCAAAATCATCTGGCTCCAGAATGAAATGCTGGAAGAACAAACACTTTATCAGCTAATCGGTGAAACCATGTCTGATTTCATTATTTTGACGGATCCTAACGGGTTGATTCTATACGCTTCCCCCTCACACTCCAGTATTCTAGGCTATGTGCCTAAAAAAGGAGATCCGTTATCCAACTACATACGTGAACCGGAGATTGCCTGGGCTAAATTAAAGAGCGTGGTTCAGGGAACCCCACGCATTTCAGAACTGCGCATGCGCGGAGCAGAAGGCCAATGGGTATGGCTTGAAACTAAGGTGTCACCTGTTCTCGGCAGCCGTAAATTCCCAGCACAATTCATGCTGTTATCTCGAGAAATTACCCAGCGAAAACAATACGAAGAACGACTACATAAGCTAGCCTTCTATGATCATTTAACAGCGATTCCCAACAGGGCTCATTTCAAAATGTATATGGAGAACCTTATCACACAACCCGAAGAACGGAAGCAAAAAATTGCACTGGCCCTGCTGGATTGTGACAGATTCAAGCAGCTAAATGATACCTTAGGCCATCTGGCTGGAGACGAATTTCTTCAGCTGCTCTCCCGTGAACTTCAGCATACAGTCAAAGGAATAGGTCAGGCCTTCCGGATCGGCGGAGATGAATTCGCAGTTGTACTGCATCGATTCACTTCTCCAGAGATGCTTGATGAAACGCTGCAGCGGTTACTTAAACTGTTCAATAAGTCTTGGTCTGTTGATAACGGGTCCAGCTTCCACACCTCCGCGAGTATCGGAGTAGCTTTATTTCCTGAACATGGAAGCAGTATCAATGAACTGCTGCGTGCCGCCGATTTGGCGATGTACCGCTCCAAAGACCATGGTGGCAATAAAGCCAATCTTTACTATGAGCTTGTGGACGAAGAGTTTGCTGACCAGACCATTGTAAAACCATAAAACCAAATAAAAAGCTGTCTCAGGATACAATCAACCCTGAAACAGCTTTTTTTGTATTGCCACTAACTGCTTAACCGAAGATGATCCTCTGAAATTCCATCAATCTCCTGTTCACGATCCCGGACTAAGACCTTGGTTAACTCTCCATTCGTAGAACAATCAATGAAGCGGTCTCCGTCTCCATCTTTTTCTTCCCAATCATTAAGCCGCAAAATATATCCGATGGATTGGGTATCTGGCAGCACTTCGATGCGGGCTACTGCACGCCCGTTCTCCATATAACGGAAATCGCATTGTCCATCCTGGATTCCTGTATCCCAAACCCAAAGATTCCAGCCTTGGTAATTCCGATCTGGGCGTTCATAGTGTATTTCGATGATTTTAGAGCGTGGGGCTGGCTCACCACATTCATCATAAAGGACCATCATCGACAACCCTTCCACCTCTACCTCATTGCCTTCGATCCTGCGGAGGGCTTCTGTACCTGCATGGGTATGGTCTACTACTATACTCCACCCGTTAGAAATCTCAGGAAGAGCCACCGTCATTCGTTCATTATTAGCATTGAAGATAACGGTTATATTGTTCCAAAGATCGCCTCCTGCATGGCCTCTAAGCAGATACGATACTATTCCGCCATCACATCGCAGAAATTCCAACGAACGTTCAATTTCCTGGCGGCCATGCAGACGAAATGCCGGATGTGTGCGCCGCAGCTCGATCAGGCCTTTATAATATTGAAATACGGGCTTAAATACGCTTTTCATATTCCAGCGGATCGAGTTGATCGCGTCACCGCTGCGGTAGCTGTTATGATCCCCAAATTTACTGCGCAGGAGCTCATCTCCAGCATGCAGGAAAGGTATCCCTTGCGATGTCAGAATAATTCCGTTAGCAAGCAAGGAACGACGTACAGTTTCATTACCGAGAATGTTCTCCGGATCTACATACACGTATGGATTGGCAAGGGCCACTGCATCTTCAAGATCCTCGTTATCCATGTTGGCGATTACCGGAAAATCAGCTTTCTGGCTCCCCCCTTGAACGATAAGCAACTTATCCCATAAATTCAAATTATCATGGGCAGTTACATAGTTCACAGATTCCACAGGCGAGTCCGTAAACTCATGAATTGCTCCTTTAATTCCGGCTGCAATAGCACCTTCTTTGCCGTATTCGCCTGTCACGAACCCTCTTCCGAAGCCATCACTATCCCCTTTGATCGCTGAACGAAAGTTATCGTTGAAGACAGCATAACCCTTGCCCCGTTGTACACCTTTTAGCGTTTTAGTGGCCAGCGGAGAATCTCCACCCGTCCAAGGTTCACCGTAAAGCAACAGATTCGGATTCACTTCTAGACGGAGCTCTTCCGTAATCTCCCGCATGGTAACACTGTCCATCAGCCCCATCAGATCAAACCGGAAACCATCGATATGATATTCCGCAGCCCAAAAAGATAGGGAGTCTTTAATAAATTTTCGGACCATCGGACGTTCTGTAGCCAGCTCATTGCCAACCCCGGAGCCATTCGACAAACGTCCCATAAAATCGCGGCGATAGAAATAATCTGGGACAAGCGGCTCAAAAGGTCCATTCTCCACAGCATAAGTGTGGTTGTAAACGACATCCATAATTACCGCGATCCCGCGGCTGTGCAAGGCCTGCACCATCTCTTTAAATTCACGGATCCGCAAGCCAGGATTGGCAGGATCGGTGCTGTAAGATCCTTCAGGTACATTATAATGCTGGGGATCATACCCCCAATTGTAGTCCACATTAGCTATGGAGGAACCCCGATTAACCACCTTCAGCTCATCCACGGTCTGAAAATCAAATACCGGCATCAGATGAACATGGGTAATCCCTAATTCAGCCAGATGATCAATCCCCACTGTATTTCCTGCCGGATCCTTTAAACCAAATTCGGTAAATGCTTTGAATTTACCCTTATAATACATACCAGAGCTCTCATGTGAGGAAAAGTCACGAACATGCAGTTCATAAATCACTGCGTCGGCAGGATGCTGTAACGGAGGCGCTACATCCTGATCCCAATGTTCTGGATTCGTATCCTGCAAATTAACGATTGCCGATCTTAAACCATTAGCTGATACGGCTGTTGCATAAGGATCTACTGCTTCTGTCACATTACCATCTGCAAAAACAGCACGGTACATATAATATTTCCCTTTTAGATCACCTGATAACTTGGTCTGCCAGACTCCGCCATTACTACGCTGCATATATACAATCCGACCACTGTCCACAGCGCTCTTATGTGACTCAGCATTCAGTCGATAACCACCTGTTTCGTACAGGACAAGGGACACAGCAAGAGCCGTAGGTGCCCAGACTTTAAAGACACTGTACTCCGTTGAATACGTCAAGCCTAAATCCTTACCCTCATAGACTTCCATCATCAATTCTGCATTTATATAATTTTTACTCATGAATTAACACCATCCTATGGCTCCCCACCTAACCTGTGGGGTTGCTTATAAGTCCATATATTACCAATTCATTACATATTAATACTTGCACAGCGCTGCAAGTCGGCAAATGGAGTATAAACTTTCTATGGATCCTTACTATTATATGTACGACATATTTATAGGTTTGGGTTCCTTATCGACTTTATGCTCATTACTAATACTATCGGTATAGACATCTGCGCAATAAAGAAAATAAACAGTGAACAGTAAATGAGGTCGAATTAAAGTAAATTATAGATTAAAAAACATAAAAAAGCCGACCTCCAGCCATCGGAAGTCGGCAATAGTAGTTGGAAAACAGTAGAACGCTAAAACGGATTAATGCATGCGTAAAAAGTTACTTAGCGATACTTTGAACAAGTGCAGCTACTTCTTCAGCCGTGCCAAGCTGCAAAGCTTTTGCAGCCAAATCCTTCATGTCGGCAGCCGACAATTTAGAAATTTGACTGCGCGCTGGCAGAATGGAAGTTGCACTCATGCTGAATTCGTCAAGACCAAGACCCAGTAGCAGCGGAATAGCTGTTGCGTCACCAGCCATTTCACCACACATCCCTGTCCATTTACCTTCTGCATGGGCTGCATCAATTACATTTTTGACCAAACGCAGGATGGCTGGATTGTAAGGCTGATACAGGTAAGATACCTGTTCATTCATACGGTCCGCAGCCATTGTATATTGAATAAGATCATTCGTACCGATACTGAAGAAATCAACTTCCTTAGCAAACTGGTCAGCCAGTACAGCAGTTGATGGAATCTCAACCATTATACCGAGCTGAATGTTGTCTGATACTTCCTTACCTTCTTCCCGAAGCTTAGCTTTTTCTTCGAGCAAAAGATCACGCGCAGCACGGAATTCACCAAGCGTAGCTATCATAGGGAACATAATGCGAAGATCCCCGTGAACACTCGCTCTTAGTAATGCGCGTAATTGAGTACGGAAAATATCCTGACGATCCAGGCATAGGCGGATCGCACGGAAACCAAGGAAAGGATTCATTTCCTTCGGAAGGTCAAGATAAGGCAGCTCTTTATCGCCACCGATATCCAGGGTACGTACGACTACCGGCTTACCCTTCATGTTCTCAAGTACAGTACGGTAGGCGTTATATTGAATTTCCTCAGAAGGCAGCTTATCGCGACCCATGTAAAGGAACTCAGTACGGTACAGACCTACACCTTCGCCACCATTCTCAATGACACCATTCACATCATTTGGTGTACCAATATTGGCAGCTAGCTCAACATGTTTACCGTCTGCTGATACTGTAGGTTCGTCGCGAAGTTTCTTCCATTCTGCGATTTGCAAGTCGTAAGCTTCCTGCTTGCGAGTGTACTCTGCCACTTCAGCTTCGCTAGGATTGATCAGAACGTCCCCATTCAGACCATCGACAATCACCAAATCGCCAGAATTCACTTCGGACAGAACCGTTTTAGTTCCAACAACCGCTGGAATTTCCAAAGAACGTGCCATAATCGCAGAGTGGGAAGTCCGTCCACCAATGTTCGTTGTGAAGCCTTTAACGAACTTACGATTAAGTTGTGCTGTATCCGATGGTGTTAGATCTTGAGCAATCACGATTACTTCTTCACTGATTTCTGCAGGACTTACATAATGAATGCCCAGCAGGTGGTTCAGCAAGCGCTTGGTAACATCACGCATGTCAGCTGCACGTTCCTGCAGATAGGCACTCTTCATATTTTCGAACATCTCAATGAATTGCGTAGCCACTTCGTTTAGCGCATAGTCCGCGTTAACCGATTCCTCACGGATTTTATCAATTACAGGATTGATCAGCTCTGGGTCATCAAGAATAAGCAGATGTGATTCGAAAATCTCAGCCTTTTTCTCTCCCAGCTCTGCCAAAGTACGCTCTTTAATCGTTTGCAGCTCCACTCTTGATTTGGCGAGTGCATCATTCAACTTAGCGACTTCTGCTTCAGTATCACTGATACCTGTCTTCGTAATCGTATAATCCGGATGTTTCAGGATAAAAGCACGGGCTACTGCAATCCCTGCTGAAGCCGCGATTCCTGAAATCTTATTCATGGATTTCCCCTAGCCCTTCTTTAATCATTACTTCTTGAAGAGCGTTCAAAGCTTCTGCTTCTTCGCTTCCTTCAGTAATCAAAGACAAAGTATCTCCAGCCTCAAGACCCAATGACAATACGCCAAGAATGGATTTCAAAGTTACTTTTTTACCTTTAGCTTCTGCAAATGCTTCTGTACCTTTGAATTTTGTTGCTGTATTTACCAAGGCAGTTGCTGGACGTGCGTGAATTCCATCTTCATCGACAATTCTGAATGTTTTTTGCATAATATTATCCAACTCGCTTTCTGTTATTAGAGTATTTTAAATTTATAGTGAAAGCTTCGCTTCCTTGTATGAACAAGGAAGCATCGGCCCTTGCACTTTTACTGAATCGTAATGATGTCTTGGTCTCCTATAGAAACCTTACCCGGCTTCTTCAATGTTACAGAAGAGCCTTCTGGTAAATTCGAGAAAATAACAGGTGAGATTACAGAAGGTGCATGTGCTTTTACATACTCTAAATCCACTTCCATAATCGGTTGCCCAGCCGCTACAAGATCGCCTTCTTCAACTAATACCGTGAAGCCTTGACCTTTAAGCTTAACCGTATTAACCCCAATATGAACGAGCACTTCCTTGCCTCCGTCAGACATAATACCGATGGCATGTTTGCTCGGGAACACGTTAAATACCTTACCGTAAACCGGTGAAGCAATCTTCCCATCTTCGGATAGGAACGCGAAGCCATCGCCCGTCATTTTTTGGGAGAATACTGGATCTGGCACCTCTGTGATATCCAACAATTCACCGTTTACTGGAGATACGATATCTTCCTTGATAATCGCTTCACCAGCTTCACCTGCCTGTTGTTCTTCTTCTGGCTCTGGAGTAACCACTACTGGAGCTGCTGAAGCCGCAGGTGTCTTTCCGTTAATCACATCTTGAATCTGCGATTTAATCGTATCTGAACGTGTGCCAAAAATCGCTTGAACGTTATTACCCACTTCCAGCACACCTGATGCACCAAGTTTCTTAAGACGGTTCTTGTCTACGCCTGCCTTATCTTTAACTTCAACACGAAGGCGGGTAATACAAGCATCTAGATGAGTGATGTTTTCTTTACCACCTAGAGCGGACAAAATGTTCCGCGGTAGATCATCACCGGCTCTGGAGACAGACTCCGTATTCACTTCTTCTTCTTCATTCGTATCTTCTTCACGACCCGGTGTCATAAGATTGAATTTCCGAATTACAAACCGGAAGCCGAAGTAATAAATTAAGGCAAGGGCCAGACCTACCGGAATAACCAGCCACCAAGCTGTACGGTTCGGGATAATACCGAAGAGCACAAAATCGATAAAACCACCCGAGAATGTCATCCCGATTTTAACATCAAGAATATGCATAGTCATAAAGGACAGACCTGCAAACACAGCATGTACAGCGAACAGCAATGGAGCCACGAATAGGAACGAGAATTCGAGCGGCTCAGTAATCCCTGTCAAGAACGATGTCAATGCCGCGGAAATCATCAAACTTCCGACGATCTTTTTATTCTGTGGTTTAGCTTCATGATAGATAGCCAAAGCCGCTGCTGGAAGACCAAACATCATGAATGGATATTTACCCGTAGTAAATGTCCCTGCTGTGAAGTCTACTCCATCGCGAAGCTGCTGCATGAAGATCCGTTGGTCACCACGTACCAATTCTCCAGCTTTATCAACGTAGGTACCAAATTCATACCAGAATGGAGAGTAGAAAATGTGATGCAGTCCAAAAGGAATGAGCGAACGTTCGATCGTTCCGAAGATAAACGCTGCAAGCGTTTTGTTCGTATCAATCATACTTTGTGACACATAGTTCAGACCATGTTGAATAGGTGGCCATACTATTGTCAGTAACAAGCCCAAGATTAGAGCTGTTACCGCCGTCATAATCGGTACGAAACGTTTACCTGCGAAGAAACCTAGGTAAGAAGGAAGCTCAATTTTGAAGAATCGCTTGTACATGGCCGAAGCCAATATACCGACGAGTATACCTCCAAACACCCCTGTTTGCAGTGTTGGAATCCCTAATACGCTGGCATACGAGAAGTCGCCTTGGCTTAGAACGTAATCATTAACACCAATAACTGTACCCATCGTAATGTTCATTACGAGGAAACCGATAATGGCAGCTAGACCCGCAACACCTTCACCCCCGGCTAAACCTATCGCAACCCCCACCGCGAAGAGTAAGGCTAGATTATCAAATACAATTTGTCCTGAATTCATCAATACGTTGGCAACAGCCTGAACAACATGGTTCTCCAGTGCTGGAACATATTGCAGGAAGTCTGGGTTTACCAGCATGTTTCCTATTCCAAGAAGCAAACCTGCCGCAGGCAGAATAGCTACTGGAAGCATCAGAGCTTTACCAACTCTTTGTAAAACACCAAACAACTTTTTAAACATTTAGGTTACTCCTTTCATTAATTTCACTAAAACAGATGCCAAAAAAGGCATGAGCAACACAGTATAGAAGTTGTAATCTAACGCTATCGTTAGATTGCCCCAAGAAGGGGGTTAACAACCAAAATACTGTAATTCACTCATGCCTGATCGAATCAGTTACACGCTCGATATTCTGTTTTGTTGATGACAGTGAACATTGTAGCATCGTTTTTTTTAAGTAGCAAGCGTTTTTTTTGAAACCATGATTTGTTACAACTTTTGCACTTTAAGGAGCTTCACCATTCTTGTCCATATCTTGTTCGTCCACTTTTTTCTGGGCAATACGCTGCAGGTGAATCGTCAAATAACTTACCTCAGCTTGATACACGGGAATTCGCACACGCTGTTCGATAATTTTTGTTAATTTCCAAGCCAACGAATACATCTCAGGATACTCCCGTTTCATGAGTCCATCCAGGGTTGAGGTCTCTTGTACCGCCTCTCCACGGCGTAATCTTTCTAGAACAAATCGCAGATGGGTTACCAGTCTTGAGTAATCAAGTGAATCCCGTGGGATTCGATAGTCCAGATAATTCTCGACTAACCCAACCAGCTCTCCAATCAAGAGAGAATGTTGTCTAACCTCGGAAATTTGCCTATTACTAAGTGCGCTGACAATATGAAGAGCCACAAAACCTATCTCATCCACCGGCAATTCCACGCCCATAGCCTCATTGATCCGTCCAATCGCATATTCTGCCATCTTATATTCCTCAGGATAAATCTCCTTAGTTTCATACAAAAATGGATTATGAATTGGGATATCTTGTTCAAAACGACGGATAGCAAAAGAAATATGGTCGGTAAGTGCAATGTGAATATGCTCATTAAGCGGCTGACGGTTACAATGCATAATATGTAATACTATTTCTTGAACGACCTCAATCAACTTCTCATCCACTTGGGGAAGAAGCTGTTTATATTGTTCCTGCTCCTCCTGGCTACGAAGAATAAACATCTTCTCCACGGAGGATAGATTAATCTGATCACGCAGCTTGCGGTTAAACCCTATCCCTTTACCGATAACTACAACCTCAGAATATTGAGGATGCTGGGCAATGATAACGTTGTTATTTAACACCTTCGCCACTGTTATGCTACTCATTTTTGACACCTCTTTTATTTCTAAACACCTAACTTCCAGCAGCATTCGCAATAAGAAATCGTACGATAAATACAAGCTTTGCTACCATCATAACACCAAGAATTGCATATTAGAAGAACACTCTGTGTCCTTACTAAGCTAGTAGATCAGAGTGAACAGCCTTAAAGGCTTTTATTTTACCTGAAAAAATCTTTAAACACCAGTGAAAGCGACGATGTCCATTTATACAATAATTCCCATGGTATTTCGATAAGCTATAAGCTTCATCAAAAATCACCTGTAAACGCAGGAGCTTTTTATCATGTTGTCTGATTTAGATCAAAACATAAAGATTAAGGTATGACCAGCAGCTTTGCCAGTCATACCTTAAGTAAATTAAATCAATATAATTTGCATTAAACTATTTTTCCTTTTGTTCAGGCAGAGAAGTTAAAGTCTCGCTGGCTGCACTGGATGTTACTGATGGCTGAATATAAGTTGCAGGGGCAACTGGTGCGGTTGGTGTAACTGATGCTCCTTTGCTTCCGGAAGCTTTAGTAGTCAGCCCCTTGATCAGTGCCTCTACATCAATCCCTGAGACGCTCTTCAGCATCTCTGGAGCGGTGGACATTAGCTGAGTCACATAATTGCTGACCCGGGCTGCACCTTCCCCATTACCGGTATCTACAACGGTAAGTTTATCAATAGATGCCAGCGGCTTCGCAATTTGGCCAGCCAAATCAGGCAGCATTTTGACGATGATGTCGAGCACCGCCGCTTCGCCGAATTTCTGGAAAGCTTCCGCCAGTTTCTCTTTGGCTTCTGCTTCCGCTAGACCGCGCAACCGGATAACCTCAGCATCCGCTGTACCTTTAGCCAGCTCTGCATCCGCCATCGCTTGACCTTCAAGACGCTTCTGCTCAGATGTCGCTTTTGCTTGCGTTTCAATACTATATTGCAAGGCATCTGCCTCACGCATTCTCTTCGCCTTATCGGCTTCCGCCGCTTGCTCTACTGCATAACGATCCGCTTCTGCTTTTTTCTTCACTTCAGCATCATACTGCTTCTCGCGAACTTGAATTTCTTTGGCTTGCAAATCGATTTCACGTTCCTTACGTACCAGCTCAACCTTCATCTGTTCTTCAACAACGGTCTGCTTTGCACGTGCCTCTTGAATATGATAAGCCTGGTCGGCTTCCGCTTTCGCTGTATCCTGATCCCGTTTAAACGCAGCCACCTTAAGCTGGTTTTCCTTAGAGGCTTCGGCAATATTCGTATCCCGCAGCAGCTCAGCTTTTTGCCCTTGCTCTTCTGCGTTTGCCTTTTGAATTCTCGCATCCCGCACTGCTTCTGCTTCAGCGATCTCTGCATCCCGCTTCACAGCAGCTATCCGCGGTTTACCCAGTGCCTCTAGATATCCATGTTTGTCTCGCACATCCTTGATGGTAAAGGAAACAATTTGCAGACCCATTTTCTTAAGATCACGTGCCGCCACGCCTTGAACCTCTTGCGCAAAGCGGTCACGGTTACGATATACTTCCTCAACGGTCATCGAACCGAGAATGGCCCGCAGATGACCTTCAAGAACTTCTTGTGCTTCGCTCTTCAGTGCTTCAATCGGTTTGCCCATAAATTGCTCAGCAGCTGTCGCCACATCTTCCGTTGAGCTACCCACTTTAATGATCGCTACGCCGTCGGCAATAACCGGAACCCCTTGTTCGGTGTATACTTCCGGGGTCGTCACATCGAGTTTATGAGAAAGAAGCGACATAAATTCAGCCTTCTGAAAGACTGGGAGTATAAAGGCACCGCCCCCGCGTACAATCTTTATTTTACGACCAGAACCATCGTCTGAAATATGATTTTTCCCTAAGAACGACCCCGTTACGATCATCCCTTCATCGGGTCCAACCGTTTTGTAACGTGCCCAGAATGCGATACCTAGCACAAACAAAACAGCAACGACAACAGCAGGGACTAACAAATACTCAGGAATACCGAACATTAAAGATCCACTCCTCTTCTCTTTTCGAATTCTGACACCAATGCAACGCCTTCTCTAACCTCCACTACAACAACTTTAATCCCTGCCGGAAGCAGCTCATGATCAAAGCTTGCTGCCGTATGCAGGCTATTGCCGGCGCCAAACTTTACCATAATCTCACCATAACCAGTGGCGGGAACAGGAATTGTGATTTCCCCGATCTTACCAGGCAGATCACTCATTGAGAAACCATTGGACATTTCGCTTTTTTCCATGGGCTTAACCACCCCTAGATACATAAGTACTCCCAAAAAAGCGGCGGCTAACAAAGACAAAGCAATGATCGCCCCAGCCTCCAGAGCGCTGTACCGGGTTAGAAGAATGCCCGCTCCGCCGAACACGGTTATTCCTCCTGCCAGCACGGTGGGATTCAGAAAATCTACAGATACGAAATCAAAGGCCCCATGCAAGGCATCTCCGATCACATCGCCCACCAGGACGCTGACTATGGCAAATATGACGCCTAGCGCCAAGCAGCCTAAATACAGCGTTTGCATTTTTATTTCCTCCTGTCTTCAATCAGGACTGTCATATTACATTAAACGTACAAAGTAGGTCCTTGGTTTCACAATCTTTGGATATTCACCCAAATAAGTTCCATTCAGAGGATAAGCATGCGCACATTGACACTGTTTTATTACATACGATGGGGTTGTTCTCAAAGCCGTCCAATAGTTGCTGAGGCGCTGATTTTTGTTGGAAAGTTACTTAATCTAAACAGCAAAATTTGTAGTGTCTCTGGTGTCCGAAAACTTGCTCAAAACGCTGGAAATTCGCAGATAACGTCAGCTAGGTCCGTAGGGTAGGCGTGTATTGGTAGAGGAATCAGTCGTGTGGGGATCATACAAACCCTAGTTGGTTAGGTAACACTCTCGCGCGTATGAAGAGGCTATGCTGCTTACGCCTCGGCCTATCGGACTCAGCAGACCCTATTCGCCGATTTTTCCGACATTTGTTATGCTATCGGACCGCATAGTCTCTATTGGCATAAAAACCAGCAAATAAAAGACCATTTCGAAGCAATAGTGTCTCTGGTGTCCGAAAACTTGCTCAAAAGGCTGAAAATTCGCATATAGCGTCAGCTGGGTCCTAAGGTAGGCCGTATATTGGAAGAGGAATCAGTCGTGAGGGGATCTTACAAACCCTAGTTTGTTAGGTAACACTCTCGCGCGTATGAAGATACTATACTGCTTACGCGCCTCGGCCCATCGGACTCCGCAGACCCTATTCGCCGATTTATCCGACATTTGTTATGCTATCGGACCGCATAGTCTCTATTCGCATGAAAACCAGCAAATATAAGGCCATTTCGAAGCAATAGTGTCTCTGGTGTCCGAAAACTTGCTCAAAAGGCTGAAAATTCGCAAATAACGTCATCTGGGTCCGTGGGTAGGGCGTGTATTGGTAGAGGAATCAGTCGTGAGGGGATCTTACAAACCCTAGTTTGTTAGGTAACACTCTCGCGCGTATGAAGATACTATACTGCTTACGCGCCTCGGCCCATCGGACTCCGCAGACCCTATTCGCCGATTTATCCGACATTTGGCATGCTATCGGACCGCATAGCCCCTATTGGCATGAAAAACAACAAATATGAGGCTATTTCGAAGCAATAGTGTCTCTGGTGTCCGAAAACTTGCTCAAAAGGCTGAAAATTCGCAAATAACGTCAGCTGGGTCCTAAGGTAGGCCGTATATTGGAAGAGGAATCAGTCGTGAGGGGATCTTACATACCCTAGTTTGTTAGGTAACACTCTCGCGCGTATGAAGATACTATGCTGCTTACGCGCCTCGGCCCATCGGACTCCGCAGACCCTATTCGCCGATTTATCCGACATTTGGCATGCTATCGGACCGCATAGTCTCTATTCGCATGAAAACCAGCAAATATAAGGCCATTTCGAAGCAATAGTGTCTCTGGTGTCCGAAAACTTGCTCAAAAGGCTGAAAATTCGCAAATAACGTCAGCTGGGTCCGTAAGACTCCCGAGGACGGTCGACGGATTAGATTACGGGTGCGAACAGTGATTGATGAGGTGCGGCCAACGGCAGTGAGGTACGGTCAACGGCATTGAGGTGCGGTCAGCGGCAGCAGAGGCGCGGTCAGCGGCAGCGGAGGCGCGGGCAGCGGCAGCGGAGTTTACGGTCAGAAGCATAGGAGGCGCAGTCGGCGGTAGCGGAACTTGGGACGTGGGCGAGTGAAGTTGTGCAAGAGGAGCAAGTCACACTAGACCATAAACACAAAAAAGCGGATCCTCCATTAACGGAGGATCCGCTTCTTTGACATTCTATTGCGGCTTCTTGAATAAAGACAAATGGTCTCTTTCCGTAGAAGAGTTACTTACAAAGCCATTTTATAAATCTCAACTACATCTTCACGCTCAAGCTTGCGGAAATTACCAAACGCTCCGAAACGAACAGCCTTGTCAGCCATACTGCCGATCTCGCTGTCATCAATATCATAATCACCAAGTGTCTTCGGAGCACCGATGGAATCCCAGAAATTACGCAGAGCCTCGATACCCTCCAACCCGATTTCTTCATCAGTCTTGCCAGCAGGATCAACTCCGAACACATTTACCGCAAGCTTGCGGAAACGTGCAGGGTTTGTGCTGAGGTTATATTTCATCCATTGCGGGAACAAAATCGCCAAACCTCCGCCATGCGGAATATCGTATACAGCCGATACTGCATGCTCGATATTATGAGTCGCCCAATCTCCGGCAAAACCCATGCTGACCATTCCGTTAAGCGCCATCGTACCGCAGTACATGATGGTCTCACGCAGCTCGTAGTTATTCAGATCTTCGATAAGCTTCGGCGCGGTTTCAATTACAGTGCGCAGCAAAGTTTCACAGAAACCGTCTTGTACCGGTGTATTGCCGTCTGTATGGAAATAGTGCTCCAGAACATGTGACATGATATCCACCATGCCATAAACGGTCTGATCACGTGGCAGAGAAAAAGTGTTCTCTGGATCAAGAATCGAAAATGCCGGGTAGGCATGCACGCTGCCCCAGCCCATTTTTTCCTTAGTAACCTCGTTTGTGATTACGGAGCCGTTATTCATTTCAGATCCCGTAGCAGCCATTGTCAGCACTGTGCCCAGTGGAAGCGCGTCTTGGGCCGCTGCTTTACGCTCTACAAAGTCCCACATATCACCATCATATTTCGCTCCAACAGCAACAGCTTTTGCGCAGTCCAATACGCTTCCGCCCCCTACTGCGAGAACAAGGTCAATATTATGCTCCCGGCACAGCTCTACGCCTTTATGTACTGTGGAAAGACGTGGATTGGGTTCTACTCCAGAGAGTTCAGTCACTGTAGCGCCTATTGAACTCAGCTCAGCAACTACTTTATCGTACAAACCGCTACGCTTGATACTGCCGCCACCGTACATCAAAAGCACATTTTTACCGTACTTAGGAACCTCCGTCTTCAAGGCTTCAAGGGTACCCTGTCCAAAAATCAGCTTGGTAGGATTATAAAATTCAAATTTACGCATATGTGTAAACCTCCAGTAGTTAATTCATAATGTCTTACTCCTTCGTATTATAAACCTCTGGTTACCCGCATTCAAATTAGGTGGCTGGATTTCGTCATTCCGAATAAAAAAAGATGCCCCAAGCCCATAGGCTTGAGGACATCCTTAAATCTAAATTCACTTACTACAAAGCACCGAAGCTAGTTACAAAACGGCGGAAAGCCGCTTGACCTTCTGGAGTCCGTTTGTAAACGCCAGCGTGTTCAAGAATATGCGTAAACTTGATGCCAACTTCGTTCTGCACAATCTTGAGCGCTTCCTCGTGTTGCAGTGCAGTTCCGAATCGCTCCACCAGCTCCTGAATCCAAGCCGCATGCTGCGCAAGAGAATGACTAGGGTCATTCTTCACCGCTTCTAACAGCGCTTGATCTCCTGCAAGAATACCTGCGATGGAATCAAGTTCTTCCTTCAAACGGCCCGGCAGAATCGCCAGTCCCATAACTTCAATCAAGCCGATGTTTTCTTTTTTGATATGATGCATTTCCCGGTGTGGATGAAAAATCCCTTCAGGATATTGCTCATTAGTTCGGTTATTCCGCAGCACAAGATCCATCTCGAAGCTGCCGTCCTCGGCCCGGCGGACGATAGGAGTAACGGTATTATGAGGTTGTACTTCACCGTCAACCTCACTAAAGGCTAGCACTTCCGCCTCTGGATCGCTGTAGGCTTTCCAAGCTTCATAAAGCGCATTTCCGCATTCCAGTAGAACCGCAGGATCTTCACCATTTAAGCGCAATACGGACATCGGCCATTTTACGATATTAATGCTGACACCCGGATAAGAAGCATGTGTAAATGTATCTTCCTTAGGCGCTTTTTGAATCGGGAACGTGTGGCGTCCGCCCTGAAAATGGTCATGCGTCAGAATAGAGCCGCCAACAATCGGCAAGTCTGCATTTGAGCCAATAAAATAATGCGGAAATGATTCCACGAAGCTAAGCAGCCGCTTCAAGGTATCCTTGGTAAGCTTCATTGGCACATGATCATGATGGAATACAATGCAGTGCTCATTGTAATAAACATATGGCGAGTATTGGAAGAACCATTTTTCATTATTCAGGTTAAGCGGAATGATACGCAGGTTCTGGCGCGGCGGATGATTGATCCGTCCGGCATAACCTACATTCTCACGGCACAGCAGACATTTCGGATAGACTGGCGGCGGGAGCAGCCGAGCCATCGCAATTTCCTTCGGATTTTTCTCAGGCTTGGACAAATTGATCGTCATTTCAATGTCTCCGTACGGCGAATCCTGCAGCCAGTAGACATTCTTGGAGATCCGATCCATCCGAATATAGTTCGAATCAATGCTCAATTTATAAAAACGGTCTGTAGCCGCGGAGATGCCTTTTTCAGCAGTCAGACTATAGAATTCAGCATTTACATCCGAAGGACGGGCCATGAGAAGTCCCATAATCTTGGCGTCCAGCAAGTCACGGTAAGTGTCACTATTCTCTGGGATCAATCCGATTTCAAAACCATAATCAATCAGTGCATCGAGTGGAGCCTGCGGCCCTTCCAATGCACTTTGATCGATGTCACCTACAAGCGGCTCACTGAAACCAAACTGTTCGAGCAGCACATTACGGCTATAATCTTCATCGGATGGAGCTATAAGCTGCTGGCGCAGTGCGAACAGAACAAGCTGCTCAATCGCATGTAATGCTTTCTGGCCAGCAGGCGTAATCTTATTCTCGTTGTGCATTTTAATTCTCCTTAAGTAGGGTCTCAAGTTCAAGATAAGCTAACCTAAAGTCCCTTATTCTCCGTATCCTTGCGGATTGGCAGAGTGCCAGTTCCATGCACTTTGAATGATATCTTCCAAATCTGCATGCTGCGGGTTCCATCCAAGGACGCTACGCGCTTTGTCGGAGGAAGCTACCAGCACAGCAGGATCGCCGGCACGGCGTTCTTGAATGACTACAGGAATTTCAAGTCCAGTAACCTTCTTCGCCGTTTCAATCACCTGTTTTACCGAGAATCCAAGTCCATTACCCAGGTTGAAAATATTGCTGCTGCTTCCGCTGCGCAGGTAAGTTACCGCACGGACATGGGCGTCAGCCAGATCGCTGACATGGATGTAGTCGCGCACACAAGTACCGTCTTCTGTAGGATAGTCATCTCCGAAAACAGCGATACTGTCACGTTGCTTCAAAGCCGTTTGCAATACCAGCGGCACCAAATGACTTTCTGGACGATGGTCTTCACCGATTTTGCCACTGGCATGTGCGCCAGCTGCATTGAAGTAACGCAATGCTACATATTTGATGCCCAGTACTTTATCAAACCAAGCCATCATCCGTTCCATGGTCAGCTTAGTTTCTCCATACACATTGGCCGGTTCAGTGCGATCTGTTTCTTCAATCGGCACCTTTTCCGGTTCGCCGTAGGTTGCAGCTGTGGACGAGAATACGATCTTGTTTACGCCAGCTTTTTGCATAGCTTCCAAAAGACACTGTGTACCATATACATTGTTGTCGTAATATTTTACAGGGTCCTTCATGCTTTCTCCGACCAGCGAGCTTGCGGCAAAATGGATAACCGCTTCAATCTCATTTTCAGCGAACAGCTTACCCAGCAGTTCTTTATCACGCAGATCACCTTCGTACAGCTTGCCACCCAGCAACGCCTCACGATGCCCTGTTAGCAGATTGTCGATGACCACCACTTCTTCGCCACGATCCAGCAGCTCCGCTACAGTATGAGACCCAATATACCCTGCTCCACCTGTTACTAAAATCGCCATCTGATTACACTCCCTTCAATTCTTGGACACCATTACCGATGCCGCAAACGTAGAACTCGCCAACCAAACCAGATCTTGTGGTATAGGCTTCACCAACTTCACGAATAAAACGTTCTATATCATCTTCATGTACCAAAGATACTGTACAACCTCCGAAACCCGCGCCAGTCATACGGGAACCGAGTGTACCTGGGATACGTCCAGCTTCTTCAACCATAATATCAAGCTCTGCACAGCTAACTTCATACAAATCGCGCAAGGACGCATGCGAATCATTCATGAACTGTCCAAACTGCTTCAGATCATTGTTTTTTAATACCTCAACGGAATCCAGCACGCGTTGATTCTCTTCCACGACATGGCGAGCGCGGCGTCTTACAATTTCGTCTGTGATTTTATCTTGATGTGCTTCGAACTGTTCACGATTGAGCTGTGCCAGATAAGCTAGCGAAGGCACTTCTTTTTGCAAAATAGCCAATGCTTCATCACACTGCTGACGACGTTCATTGTACTTGGAATCTACAAGCCCTCTGCGTTTGTTCGTGTTGCCGATAACCAATTTGTATGAACCTGTGATGAATGGTACCAAATTGTACTCAAGTGTGTCGCACATCAGCAGGATTGCATGATCGCGTTTGCCGTTAGCAACTGCGAACTGATCCATAATTCCGGAGTTTACACCTACGTACTGATTCTCCGCACGCTGGGACAAAAGTGCAATCTCAACAGTGTCTGTATCGCCGCCTTCGAGAGTCAGGAACGCATAAGCAGTAACGACTTCAAGAGATGCCGAGGAGGACAAGCCTGCTCCATTCGGAATATCGCCATGGAACAGCAGATCGTACCCTTTGGATACCGGGGTGCTTTTCTTATCCAGCTCAACCATTACCCCAATCGGATAGTCAATCCATTCACCAGTTTTGGACTTGCCAATTTCGCTATAATCAATAGAAGCTTCGTAAGGAAAATTAGTCGATGCAAAATTCACTTTGCTGTCACTACGTGGACGCACAATCAGCGTTGTACCGAATTCCAAAGCTGCGGGAAGTACATATCCGCCGTTATAATCCAAGTGCTCTCCGATGAGATTGACACGACCTGGTGCATAAAACACCTTAGCCTCTTCCTCGCTCACCCCATATTTTTCAATAAATTTGTTGTTAAGTTCCTGCATGCTCATTAATACCACTCCATCCTTTCGCTGCTTCAGCCAGTGGGAATTAGTAAAGCGTTCTTTATGTACTCATTATAATAGATTCACTCATCCTCTGATAATGCAATCATGTGTGTAATGTATGGATAAATGTGACTTCCCATAATATAATAATTACATATATTACTGTTACTCTCTAAACTATAATCCATTAAATGACATTAACACAAGAAAGGCTGTCCCAAATGGAGCATACTTATTCCGTAGGATCCAATCCCGTGTATTACGATAAACAGAACCTTCATGTACTGTTTGCCGGCCAGAGTCAGACACTGCCCATGCATCAAGCTGGACCCAAGATCTATGATTATTATTTGCTGCATTTCATAGAATCTGGCTCGGGTGTTTTCCGTACAGAACATCATAAATATGAGTTGGGTAAAGGAGACTGCTTCTTGATCCATCCGGGACAATTAGTCAGTTACGTCTCTGATAAAGATCAGCCCTGGTGCTATCGCTGGGCAGCATTTACTGGCAGCGAAGCTGACGATCTGGTGCTGCAGACGGGGTTCACACCACAACAACCCGTGGTGACCACAACAGGTGAAAGCCTCATTCCAGGTGCCCTGTCCAGCATCATGCAAGCCTTCAACGCCAACAAAGAAAGTGCCCATCTGACTTCGCTTGGGTATCTCTATCTCATTGTCGGCGAGGCAGCTGATTTGCTCTCTTCCTTCTCCCGTCTTCCCGGAACAGAATCACAGGTTAAGCGTACTGTGAAGCAAATGATCCACTATATGGCTTCTCAATATGCGCACCCGGTCTCTATTGAACAAATGTGTGATACGCTGGGTTATAATCGAGCCTACCTGTCCCGTGTATTTAAGCAAGAGACCGGATTATCTCCGGTGACCTACTTGCTGAAGCTGCGTATTGAAAAGTCCAGACAGCTGCTGCGTGAACGACCGGAGCTGTCCGTGGAACAGGTAGCAGCATCCGTGGGGCTCACCGATGCTTTATACTTCTCTCGCCAATTCAAACGGTTTTGTGCCCAGTCACCGACGGCTTACCGGATGACTACAACGAGACAAGCAGAGAAACCTGAACGTTAGTTTGACCTTTAATTTATAAATCCACCTTACAACAACAGCCCGTCTTCCTTAACTTAAGGAACCGGGCTGTTACTGTGTTCAATACGCTATAGTTCTGTCTTTAGAATCGTTTCAATCCGCTCTAACTCCTCTGGACTGAAATCAGGCTTAGCTAAAGCAGCTATATTCTCTTCAATCTGATCCACTCTGCTTGCTCCAATTAGGGCAGAAGTAACCTTGCCCCCCCGGAGTGTCCAAGCCAGTGCAAACTGAGCCAGACTCTGTCCTCGCGAAACTGCAAGCTGATTAAGTGCGCGAATCCTCCGCTGCACCTCCGGTGTAATCCGGCTCTCATTCAAGGCGGCAGACGGCTTGGCAGCCCTTGATCCCTCTGGAATACCATTCAAGTATTTGTTGGTTAACAAACCTTCAGCCAGGGGTGTAAAAGCGATGCTCCCTACACCACTTTGTTCCAGTACATCCTGTAAGCCGCCCTCAATCCAACGATCGAGCATAGAATAACTAGGCTGATGGATTAAGAGCGGTGTGCCCAGGCTTTTTAGAATGCTGAGGGCTTCAGCCGTCTGCTCCGCATTATAGTTGGATAGTCCTATATATAAAGCTTTGCCAGAACGTACCGCATAATCCAGCGCCTGCATGGTTTCTTCAAGCGGTGTTTCCGGGTCTGGACGATGAGAGTAATAAATATCAACATAATCTAGGCCTAGCCGTTTCAGGCTCTGATCCAGACTAGCCAGCATATATTTACGCGAACCCCATTCGCCATAAGGGCCGGGCCACATGTTATACCCTGCTTTTGTAGAGATCACTATTTCATCACGATAAGGAAACATATCATTGGCGAGAACTTTACCGAACAGCTCTTCTGCTGAACCAGCTGGTGGACCATAGTTGTTGGCCAGATCAAAATGGGTAATTCCAAGATCAAAAGCACGAGTGATCATTTCTCTGCCGTTCTCGTAATTATCGATCCCACCAAAATTCTGCCATAATCCTAATGAGATTGCTGGGAGCTTGAGACCTGAGTTCCCGCAACGATTATAACGCATGTTGTCATACCGTTTATCGTCTGCTACATATACCATTGCTTATCCCTGCCTCTCATTACACGCTGTTGTGAGCCTACCTTATCTTTAAACTTCTGAGCGTAATAATAATCTGGCAAGAGAAACCAAAGGACAGCTTTTTCCTACTAGCCTAATAGATCCTTGACACTGCCCATTACTTTTCCAATTCGATCTGTAATCAGCAGATCTGCCCGGTCATCATAAGGTGTGGGATCTCCGTTCAGCAGCACCGTACGTTTGCCCCGGAAATAAGTCACCAGACTAGCCGCAGGCTGAACCGTTAGCGAGGTTCCGCCAATAATAAGCATATCTGCAGAGGCAATCGCAGCGACAGAGCCCATAAGCACGGAATGATCCAATTCTTCTTCATATAAAACCACATCCGGCTTGATAATTCCGCCACATTCCGGGCAGCGAGGAACGATCTCAGTCATTTCCAGCAGTTGATCCAGCCCGTAATACCGTGAGCAGTCCATACAATAGTTGCGATGGATCGAACCATGCAGCTCAAGTACACTACGGCTACCCGCCTGCTGGTGCAGGCCGTCAATATTTTGCGTAATCACCGCCTTCAGCTTCCCCTGCTGTTCCAATTCCGCTAGTAGCTGGTGCGCACCATTCGGACGGGCCTCTGGATGAATCATTTTACTGCGGTAAAAATCAAAAAAAATGTCCGGTGAGGACATGAAAAAAGTGCGGCTCAGCATCACTTCAGGTGGATAAGGTGAATTGTGCTGAGTTTGATATAATCCAGCTGCGGAGCGGAAATCGGGAATTCCACTCTCTGTCGACGTACCCGCCCCTCCGAAAAAAACGATGTTGTCACTTTCTTTGATCCAAGAAGCAAGTGTCTGCAATTGATCCATGCTAAGTAGCACATCCTTTCCTTTTATTAGCTGATCAGTAAGTGATCCGAAGCTCATTAAAACCGGAAATGATTACATCTGCGTCTATAAGGTGCTCCCCATCACCACTGGCGGAAATCCCAATTGCGAGGCGAAGCCCTGCACCTTTACCTAATTGCATATCGGCATTACTGTCCCCAATAATAATCGTCTCTTCAGGCGAAAGCCCTAGCTCCCGGCAGGCCAATTCAGCCATTTCAGGAGCGGGTTTTCCGTTTTTTACCCTGTCCCTAGTAACTACCGAATCAAAATAGCCTGCCACATTAAGCCATTCCAAATGCTCACCGGTGGTCTTTGCCCCGTCGGAGGTAACCACGCCAAGCTTAAGGGATGCCGCAGAGCATTGCTCCAAAAAAGAATGAAGTCCCGCTAAAGGCTGTGCCATACGGCGTCGGCGTAATTCATACATCGCGTTTTTAGTTATGCTTTTCACACGGGTCAGCGCTTCATTCCAAGGAACTCCTGCTGCATATAGCTGCCACGCGAGTACACCGTAACTTTCTTCCTCTGTAGCCATAGTAAGCGGCCCCGCCGGGTCGTACCCTATTAACTTCCCTTGCGGATCATGTTGCGTACCCAGCACCTTGCTGCGCTCTACAATAAATCCCGCTCCCATGATCGCTAGTTGATCTTCCAGTCCGCGCAGTACAAGCTCCGCCCAATTCCCCCAGGTGGCTAATAGATCGAGTAATGTCCCGTCTTTATCAAACAATATTCCAGAGCAGGGAACGCATTCATCGTTAATGTGTAATACTGGCATGAATTGTTTCCTCCCTCTGTTGAATGACCCGTAACTACCTCAAATTTCCCAGCCAATCCAACAGGGCACTTACTGTGCGACCCTGCTGCTCTTGCTCGGATATTGTGGCTTCGCCGTCCCCCTTCTGAGGCCCGTAGCTGCCAAATTGCGCATGATTCCCACCTACAATTGAACTATAAACTGTATTATCTGGCAGATAGGAGCGCCCTTTGTTGTAGCTGTCTCTGTCAATCACTTGATCCTCAGTACCCACAACCGATAACACTGACAAAGTAGTCTCTCGTAGACTGCCCTTTTCATCTGGATAAGAGGCTAAGAAAAATACACCTTCCAGCTGGTCCGTATGCTCAATTGCGTAACGTGAGGCCATGACACCCCCAAGTGAATGTCCACCCAGCACAAAAGATTGCTTCGGATGTACACGAATAATCTCTTCTGCGGCATCCCCCTTCGTTACGGCTAAATTAAACGGCATTTTGGCGATGTAGAAGGGATGCCCTGCAGCAGCGACGCTCTTCGCAAGAGGGGAGTAAGCTTCCGGTTTAACCAAAGCCCCAGGATAAAATATAATCGAGGCGCCTTTAGTAATGGAAGGTTCAAACGAAATCCAATTATCATTCTGTTCGACGGTAACTCCACCACTTGAAATCAGTGCGGTTTCGGCTTCTTGAGCCGGTGCATATGGCGTTAAATACTTCCATAACAGCAACCCGGCTACAACTAAAATAATCAATACAAAAATAGCGACGCGACGCTTAGTTATTCTTCTCTTCAACATGTTCCACTCCCAGATGTTAATGCATATAAAAATTATAGTGGAATCCCTCTATTCTAACAACCTTCAACACATCGCCACATTTCGCACACATGATAACGCTTTCTATTGTGACTTAATTCACAATTAAATCAAAGAAAATCTAGTATTTTAAAATTAAATTAATTTGCATACAGCATAATTTGGAGGCTAAATCATGGTAGGGGAAAACTCGCTGGAAACGCGCGGAGAAACCTTTTTTCTCAACCTGCGTTTTATGCTTATTATCACTGTTTTTGCCGGTAATGCAATTGAACCTCTGATTAACAAAATGAGTGGAATACACGGATTATATATGTGGATTTTCAGCTTTCACATGCCACTATTCGTACTTGTGACCGGCTATTTCGCCAGAAAAAGCCTTGCCGGAACTACCGGCCGCAAAATGCTGCTGCAAATTGGATTGCAATACCTCATTTTTCAAAGCTTATATTCCGCACTCGACGTTTCCCTCTTTCATGTAAGCAACATCCAGCATTCCATTTTCGCACCCTATCTGCTCCTATGGTTTCTGGCCAGTCATGCCTGCTGGCGCCTCCTGATGCTCGGAATGAGCAGATGGTCAATAACCGCTAAGCTCCTCTTCGCTGTAACAGCGGGGGTGGCTGTGGGATATCTCCAGCTGGACGGTGTATGGTTTAGCATCAGCCGTACCTTTGTATATTTGCCTTTTTTCATTATCGGCTATCATTTCTCCTTCGAAACCTTCGTCAAGCTCTATCAGAAATATATCAAAATCTTTGCAGCAGCAGCCTCCGTTCTACTCCTTGCCATCATGGCTACATGGGGAGCAGGATTTCCCTTTGGCTGGTTATATGGCAACATGACCTATATGCAGCTTGATGCCAATGTATGGTATGCAGGCGTATACCGCCTGGGACTGTACGGACTACAAATTGTCGCTTCACTCGCTTTCCTCGGTCTTGTACCTTACGGAGCGAGCCGCATGACCGACTGGGGACGCCGCACGTTGTATGTCTTCCTGCTTCATGGTTTTATCGTTCGTCTGGCTGCCGTTTCTGGGATTTACACCTATATTGGCAATGCTGCTGGGGCAGTAGTCCTGCTGCTCACCGCCGTATTATTCACCGTATTGCTGGCTCAGCCGTCAGTTAAACGGCTCTTTCACCCGCTGGTTGAGCCGTCCGTTGACTGGATGATCACCCTTCAGCGTGCCGCCCTACGCCGCACACTCTGATTTTACATCCAGAACAAACAAAGCAAGGCGGTTCCCTGGATACGAAGATTCGTTTCCGAGGCACCGCCTTGCTTTATCCATCTCCTAAGCTAAAGTTCTACTTCATCCTGGTCCATGGTATATTTCACCTTCATCATAATATGTTGTTCATAATCGCCAAACTGACGCCCGAACAGGTTAAGTCCGCCTTGATGAACTGCATCGGGATTGATTCCAATGCGCAGCCGCAATTTGGGGCTCCGGTTAATCAGAAGATCATTTAAGGAAACATTCGACACCTTCTCCATATCAAGTGTCGTCTTTTCATGGTCAACACGCCAGGTCTTGAGAAACCCGTATTGTGTGGATCCATCCCACCACCAGTTCGGATTCAGCTTGCCCCGCCGGTCACCGAAATCACCGGGACTGGTCCACATGCCAATCTCCGATCCATTCACCCACACGGAAATGTTCGAAGGCCAGTTCTGGTCATAATTCGGAGCTTCCGAACAGATCTCCATGGATAATTCCAGCGATTCAATTTGTGCTCCGGAGGGGATATCCATAGGCAGCAAATATTCCAGGAATCCTTTGCGGAGCCAGATCAGCTGAGCGTTGACATGTTTAGGGTGATAAAAGCTCGACGGTTCATCTTCTTTGATAATAAGACCCTCGCTATTAGCCATTCCGCAAGTAGGAGATACCTCACAGTCGCTATAATGACCGATCGGCATCTCTACTTCATAGACATGAGTTAATCCCTTTGGCATCGGCTCTTTTAAATTCAAGGCAATATGAAGATCATCATAATTCCGGCTGCAAACTTTCATCGCCCCGCGTGAAGCCGGAAGCAATTCTGTATGAATTAACTCTGCTGCTTCTAATACTTTAATATTGCTTGCTACCGTCGACACTGGAAGCTTCAGCCTCTCAGCGATTTCAATAATATTTAAGTTTTTGGAGTTTAAGAGCCGAAGTATATCAACCCTAGAACGGGTTGATAAAGCATGCGTTACTGTGACTAATTTTTCCGGGTCGTTTAAGCTAAGTTCCAGCACAAATCAGCTCTCCTTGTATCCTAATAATTATCCTAATCTTACTTCTTAATGAGATGAAAAACAATTACAACTACAGGCCCTTTCACCTAGAAATGACCTCCGGAAAACCGGAAGCCATCTCGTAGGTCTCTTAGGTTTGTTCGATTCACAATGGCTTAATATCAATGAAATCAATTTCTCCGTAACCTTCGCCTTTGGTAAAACGAAGCTTGTTCATGCCTGCTTTCAGTTGAATCCGGGCTGTGGACAGCCCCCAATTCTCCCACCCTTTATTGGTGATATAGAATGGTCCGGAAGGTCCTGCATTGACACTAAGCTGAAAATTCGACCAATTCCCGCCAGCCGTTCCATTCGCCGTTCGAGCCAAAAGAATATACTCGCCTGCGGCTGCCGCATCAACCGAAAATTCTACGTAACTGTCCGGTGTATCAATATGACCCGCCTTAAGCCCACCCGAGCCCTTGGGACTCGAAGAGGCATAGGCATCGCCGCCAAATGTCCCTTTTTCCGCTTCGTAGCGGGTATGCATGTTTTCACCTGAAGGCAAAGTTATAGGAAGATTAGGGTCAACGGGAATGCCCAGATTAGGTGTATGATCAGCATTCCAGCTGAATTTCTGCATCCGTACCTCGCGGTTCCAGCCAGCGTTGTTGTATTTGGCGACATGGTACATGATCCAATCCTCTTGGCCGTCAGGAGACTTAGTAAACGAATGGTGTCCAGGTCCGTAAAGTCCATTGCCTGAGGAAAAGATAGGCTGATTGCGTTTATTCCATGATGCCGGATTCAACAGATCACTGGAGATGTCTGCGGTGATCAGTCCCAGACAATAATCATTGGTCCAGCTTCCACTTGCCGAGTAGACCAAACTAATGACTTCTCCATTTATAATCACCTGCGGTCCTTCATTCACATTTGGGGAATGAATCGTTTCCCAGCTATACGTTGGTCTTGAAATCTCTACGCGTTCGGAATCAATGGTCCAGGGATTACTCATATGCGCGATATAGAGATTCTGCCGCACATTAACATTCCCCTCCCAGCCGGACCAGATAAAATACAGCTCGCCGTTCACTTGCAGCACAGTACCGTCTATAGCCCACTTATTGCTTGAATCTGTGATCTGGCCTTTGTACTGCCAAGTTCCCTGCATCGGGTCTGCCGCTGTGTTCTCCATTACATACATGCGGTGGTTTACGTTATCTCCGTCGTCCATCGCATAGTAGATATACCAAGCTCCGTTTATATAATGTAGCTCAGGCGCCCAGATGCCGCTACCGCCCGTGTTGACAACTTTAGTAGGCGCTGCATCAATAGTGGTCAACTGGGCTGACTTCCAGAGAGTAACATTGCCACCTGTTGTTTTGGTGAAATAATAGAAGCCATCTGTATGTTTATACACCCATGGGTCCGCCCCGTCCTGCATAACCACGTTGTAAAAGTCATTATGATCAGAGACAGCTAAGGTCACCTTCCCCATTGGAAGAATAAGAAGAACACTTAAGGCTACCAGACATTTTTGCCGGAAATTCACTTTCATAATCTATCACATTCCTTTCGAATGAATAGTTACGTAGCGCCTCTAATCTTCAATTGCAGCCTTACGCGCATTGATGCGGCGGATACGCTCAGGATCGAACTTCGGCTGTCTGTCATAAGTATACAGTCCATTAACTTCCTGCTCCACATCGTACAGCTGGGTATAGCAGAATCCAAACATCAGCGGATGATCTAATAGAACATTCGTCAACCCCTCGTAGCGTTCGATAAACATTTGCTCTGAGGTCGGTCTGTCCCCATACCCCCATGATTTTTCATCTTTCTGCTGTGGGTTCCACCAAATTCCGCCATACTCGCTGATGAAGTAAGGTTGACCTTCATACGTTTGGCGATCCGGGAAGGTATTGAATACTTGACCGCCATGCTTCATAGGTTCATATCTGTCCCGGAACGTCTGCGGATTCTGGTCATAGTCATGAAGATCGAAGATATCTGTAGCCACATGGAAGTTACCGCTTGTATCAATTACGGGACGTGTTGGATCCATACGTTTTGTTACGTCGTAAACAATCTGTAGCACGGCGTTATGCTGCTTCACACCGTCCCGATCCCAGGTCTCATTAAAAGGGCACCAGCCGATCAGCGCGGGATGATTGAAATCACGCTGCATACCTTCGAGCCATTCCGGCAGGAAGTGAGACAGGCTATCCGCTCCAGTAATATTCAGCCCCCAATTGGCATGTTCTCCCCAGACAAGATAACCTAATTGGTCAGCCCAATAAAGATAACGCGGCTCAAAGATCTTCTCGTGAAGTCTTGCGCCATTGAAGCCAAGCCCCATTGAGATTTCGATGTCTCTGCGCAGATCTTCATCAGTAGGAGCGGTATAGATTCCCTCCGGATAAAAACCTTGATCCAGTACTAACCGCTGAAATAAGGATTTCCCATTGATCCGGAATGCCATCCCATCCAGTCGTACCGTGCGGAGTCCAAAATAAGAATGGACCACATCACTCTCCCGTCCCTGACAATGCAAGGATAACTTCAGGTCATACAATCTGGCGTTTCCAACTTCCCATAAGTGAATCTCTGACAGTGGAATCGTAAGTTTTATAGAGGGCCCGGAAACAATCACACTGCTGTCCCCGACGGGTTTGCCGCCATAAAGAGCAGTAGCGCTAAGCGTGTCCCCCGCAACGTTCCCTTGTACCTTCATTTCGAGGTGCACACAGCCATTGTCGGGATCAGCGACAACTTTCAGATTAGACAGATAGGTCTCAGGCACTTGCTCAAGCCATACCGTCTGCCAGATTCCTGTAGTGCGTGTATAGTCGCAGCCGTGCGAATGAAACTGTTCACTCTGCTTGCCCCGCGGCTGTCGCCCCGATCGAACGTCGTCTTCAGCATATACAGTAATCACATTACCGCCCGCTAAAAGATTAGAAGTAATATCAAAGCTAAACGGAGTATATCCTCCGCGATGCGTACCTACGGATACGCCGTTCACCCAGACCTCCGCCATATAATCAACGGCGCCAAAATGAAGGATAACTCTGCCATTTGTCCAGTTCTCCGGCACGGTAAACTCCCTTTTATACCATACAGCAGCCATAAAATCTTTGTATTCTACGCCGGACAGCCTGCTTTCCGGACAGAAGGGCACAGTAATTGTCCCTGAGAGATTATGTTCGTTAACAGGGTATCCGCGTTCCTTCCCACTTTTGCCATGATCAATTTCGAATTGCCACTGGCCGTTCAGATTGATCCACTCTGGTCGAACAAAGTCAGGGCGGGGATATTCAGGACGCGGAAGCGTTGCTTGTTGTGTCATGGTGTAACTCCTTTTAATAAATGTTATTTATTTGATATGCATCATGATGTTGCGGATCGCTTCAAGCGGAGCTTTGGGCTGTCTATCATAGGTGAGCAGTCCGTTGATTTCCTGCTCGACATCCGTCAGCTGGGTATAGCAATAACCTTGGATCACCGGGGAAGTGAACATCGGGTCAACCACAGCCTTGAGCTTCATCAGGAAATCCTCTTCGTTCTCTGCCCCAGAATAACCCCAGCCCTCCCACTCACTTTTCTTGAAGGCAATTCCACCAAACTCGGATACGAGAATCGGCTGGCCTTGATACGAAGCTCCACCGACAAATATTTTGCGGTTGGCCGGCATCGCATTTACAGAAGATTCAGCCGTGGCGTATCTATCCTCCAGCACTTCCTGATGGCTCTCATAGTCATGAATAGTCACCAAATCTGTAGTCATATGCTCCCACCCATCGTTATACACAACAGGTCTCATCTCATCCAAGGATTTCGTTAAATGATACATTGCCAATCCGTGCTGCTGCTGGCGTGTATCAATCTGGACATTGGGAACCCCCCAACTCTCATTAAGCGGAACCCAGGTCACGATACAAGGATGGTTATAGTCGCGCTCGATGATCTCCTGCCATTCCTTCGTGAAGCGGCGGACATACTCCTCGGAATATTCGTAAGCATTGGCTGCCTCACTCCATACCAGCAGGCCGAGCTTATCACACCAATACAGGAACCGGGGATCTTCTGTCTTCTGATGTTTCCTCACCCCGTTAAAGCCCATTTCCTTCGTCAGCTGGGCATCACGTTTCAGCTCTTCGTCTGTAGGTGCGGTTAGTATCCCGTCAGGGAAGTACCCCTGATCCAGCACCAGTCTCTGGAAATATGGGCGGTTATTCAAGCATAGCTTGCCATTTTCAATCGACACCTTGCGCATGCCGAAATAACTCGCCGCTTCATCAATTACTTCCTCATTCCGAAGCAATTGGAATTGAATATCATACAAATTCGGATGCTCAGGGCTCCATAAACGTCCAAGACCATGATCCGCAAAATCCCCCAAGCCGATAGCCCGCAGCTGCTCTGCATTCTTGATCATATATTGATCCTCTGCGATCACTTCACCGTCATACGATACCGTTATGCGCAGCTTGAGCGGATCAGCAGACTTAAATCCTTGCAGAAAGGTCCGAAGCCGGATTTCATTGCGGTCTATATCAGGTGTCATCATAGTTTTACTCAGATGCACTGCAGACAGCGGTTCAAGCCAGACACTCTGCCAGATTCCGGTTGTGCGGGTATAAAAGATGGCAGCAGACTGCTCCAGCCAATATTGCTTGCCCCGCGGCAAGGTGACATCGCGGCTGAAATCCTCTGCGCGCAGTATAATGGTATTATTTCCTTTGATCAGCGAAGGAGTGATATCGGCCTGAAATGGCGTATGTCCGCCTTCATGCACGGCCACCAGCTGACCATTCACCCAGACCTTTGCCAAATAATCAACGGCGCCGAAATGGAGGACAATCCGCTTCCCGTTCCAACCCTCAGGAACTTCGAAAGTTCTTCTATACCACACAACATCATGAAATGAAGGATCTTCAATTCCGCTCAGCTTGCTCTGAAACGCAAAGGGCACTTGAATAACCTGTGAAAATAAACCCTTTGTGTCCGCCCGATACCATTGTTCTTCCTCACCGACATCTTCATCATCAAACGTAAAATCCCATTCTCCATTTAGGCTAAGCCAATCCTTACGGGCAAATTGGGGTCTTGGATATTCTGGACGTGGAACGGATGTGCTGCTTGCTTCTGTCAACATGGTGTACTTCACTCCTATTAAATAATTTCTATATAAGATGAACTTGTTTTTTTGCCCGCTATCCTTTAATCGAACCTACGTAAACACCTTTAACAAAATATTTTTGCAAGAAAGGATATACCATTAATATAGGAAGCGTAGAAACGACAATCGCGCAATACTTAACCAGCTCGCGGAAAGCCGTCTGGCTCTGGGCGCTATCGATGACTACCCCGCCTGCACTGCCGATCGAGGTTGCGGTTGCATCATTAGCTACTAATATTTCCTTCATTAATAGCTGCAGCGGGAACAGCTGTCTGTCCTTCAACAACACCATCGCATTAAACCATGAGTTCCAGTTCCCCACTAAATAGTATAAAAAGATTACGGCCAGCGTAGCTTTGGACAGCGGTAGAATCACATTCGTTAAAATATGGGCCTGACTTGCCCCGTCAATAGTAGCCGCCTCTTCCAATTCCTGCGGAATGGCTTGAAAGCTAGTTCGTAAAATAATAATGTTCCATGTACTTAAAGCACTTGGCAAAATCATGGCCCACAAATTATTGTACAAGCCAATATCCTTCATTAATAAGAACCAAGGAATCAACCCGCCACCAAAGAACATGGTGATTGTAATCAGGATCATGATGAAGTTTTTAAAATACAAACCTCGTCTGGACAATACATAAGCTCCCAGAATGGTCATGATCATGTTGACTAATGTGCCTAACCCTACATATATAATCGTGTTTTTATAGCCGTTGATCAGACTGTTATCTTTAAACACCAGCTTATAGCCATCCAAAGTGAACCCCAGCGGTTTCAGCAAAATCCCTTTATGAGCAATCAACATACCGGGGTCGCTGACGGAAGCAAACAGGATATGCAGGATCGGATAAAAACACACCAAGGTTAATGCGGTCAGCAGAGTATAAAGCGTGCCGTCAAACACTCTGTCGCCGATGGATTTATGTTTTCGTCTTTTTTTCGTTTTACGCTGCAAATTATCTTTCATAGCTGTCCCTCTTTCTTACCATAAGCTGACCTCGGACCTGCGTTTGGCTATTGTATTTGTCATCCAGAGCAGCCCGAAGTTAACGATTGAGCTGACCAAGCCCACAGCCGTAGAATAACTAAGACTGGCTTCTCTTAAACCGCGACGATAAACATAAGAGGCAATAACATCCGCCGTATCATAGATCAGAGGATTGTACAGCAGGATAATCTTCTCGTACCCGGATGACATCAACCCGCCGATGGCAAAAATAAACAGAATGATGATAACTGGGCTGATCTGCGGCAGCGTAATATGCCACATTTTTTTAATCCGTCCCACTCCGTCAATTTCAGCAGCTTCATATAATGAAGTATCGATGGAACTCATCGCCGCAAGGTAGATGATGCTATCCCAGCCGATGCTCTGCCAAATGCCGGAGAAGGTATAAATCGGCCGGAAGAACGAAGAGTAGCCGAGCAGTGAAGAGTACTCTTTTCCGGTAATAAATTGCAGGATTTGCGTGATAATCCCTTCATCTGCGGCAAAGATATGAATGATCCCGCATACCACCACCAGGGAAATAAAGTGCGGCATATAGGTGATCGTTTGGACCACTTTTTTAAACTTAACCCCACGGATTTCGTTCAGCATCAAGGACAGAATAATCGGGGCTGTAAATCCAAAGGCAATCCCCCAAACATTGAGGAGAAGGGTGTTTTTAACGACCCGCCAGAAATAAGGCCCTTGGAAAAAATCAATAAAGTGCTTAAACCCTACCCACTCGCTCTGGCCAAACCCCAGCAGGGGTTTAAAATCCTTGAAGGCGATCATAACCCCCCACATCGGCCCGTAGCAGAAAATCAGGAACCATGCTACAACAGGGACGGCCAACAGATAGACAAACCAGTTCTTTTTCAAATCCTTCTTAATCACTAGCTTGGTATTTTTAGGTTTGGCGTCCTGAGGAGTGGGCTTTATCGCTCTGTTTTTTCGTAACATTTCCATAAAACAACCACCTATCGTTTGTTATATCGATCTAAGGCTGCCTGATGGATACTCAAAAACTCTTCCAGTCCCATGCTCTGAGCTTCTTTCAAAAATTTATCATAGGCATCTACCGGCAGGTCTCCCATTATGATTTTTGCAAAATACTCTCCGCGCAGTGTCGACAGCTGGTTTCCAAGCTCGGCTTCCCGCGAAGCTTCATCCTTGGTAAAAGAAATAGGTGGCATAGCCATACTGGTGTCCATATTTTCTGTCCAATTCTTGCGAATGTCTCCCGAATAACTTCCTTTGGCAGCGATCAGCGGGTTGGAATGATGCTCATCCCGGATATCCGGCCAGTTGTGCATCCGGTATTTCCATAAGGTTGTCGATACGGGCTGACCTTCAGGGTCTTTAAAGATATAACTGTTCTCTGGATAATAAGGCATTCCCGTGTCATCAATCAGGTGGACCGTGCCGTATTCACCAAAGTTAATCAATTCCCAGCCCTTTTTACTGTAATTAAAATCAAGCCAAGCCATTGCCGCTTCTACATTTTTGCTTTGCGTTGTGATCGCAGCTTCGATCCCCGCTCTTTTGAAATTTTTGTACGTGGTTGCGGACTTATCTCCTTTGTTTAGAACCGGGTTCAGTGCCCCCACAAAGTCGATACCGCTTTGCTCTTTCCAATAACTCCACATCGTATCCGGAGAGTCCATCATCATCGCGGTATCTCCCGAAATGGCACTCGCCATTCTCTGGTTAAAGTCTGCCGTTGCCCAGTCCGGGTTCAGTAATCCTTCTTTGTTCCATTGCTGCATGGTGGTCAAATATTCCTTAGCTTTCGGCTGTGCTGGCCCCCAGGCCACTTTGCCATTCTCATCAAGGAACGTCCAATCCCATACTCCATATGCGCCATTTATGATGCCGGTAAAAATCTGGCCGTAAGTAGAGCCGTAATTAAGTGGTGCTTTGTATCCGACTTCCTTTGCTTTTGTCAGGAAGGTATGCCATTCATCAATCGTATTTGGAACTTCAAGCCCTGTTTTATCCAGCGCCTCTTGCTTAATCAACGTTCCAAACCAAGTCCACTCTGAATATGGGGCGATGCCATAAAAGCCAAGCAGCTTGCCGTCATCCGTGACCGTGGTTTTTCTTCTTGATTCATCCGAATTGCGCCACTTCGTATAGTTCGGAGCATTTTTCTCCATCAGATCTGTCAGATCGATATAAGCGCCGTCATTTACGCCCGCTTCAAAACCTCCCGGATAACGTCCCGGCTCAATGATAATGTCAGGCAGTTCACCGGAGGAGATCATCAGCGTGAAGGCATCCGCTTCCTGGCCGATTGGCGGCGTGATGAAGTTTACTTTGATTCCCGTTAATTGCTCCACCTGCTTCTGGACAGCATGATTGTTCATATCCGGAATATTGGAATTCGCAGGCATCCATACATCCAGAACCACATCACCTTTAACAGGATAAGCTGAGTAATCATTTGGAATGACTTCATCGAAAACGTCGCCGAGGTATGTATCATTCAAGGAATGATTAACTTCGTCGATTTGCTCTTGCGTTGGGGCTGTATTGCCGCGTATGTCTGCGCTGATATCTGTAAACTCAACCGGGTCTTTGGCTGTGCTCTCGTTCTCTTTGTTGTTGGAGCCACCGTTATCAGCCCCATTGTTTGCACTGTTGCCACTACATGCTGTTACAGTCGAAATGATCAGTATTAACACAAATAAAAGACTAAAAAAACGCTTTGCATTGTTCTTCATACTTAACCTCCCACTATAAAATATTTGCCACAACGCCTTAAGCAAATCCAAAGCTTGGAACCACGCTCCTTTTTGCCCTGTAGATAACTCCCCTTGATTAATACAGTTTTTCTGTATCTCAGATCGAATTATAAGCATCCAAAATCCATATGTCAACGCTTTCATACAATAATTTTGTAATCTTACGAACTTTTCTCAAACAAATATATGGCTACACCAACTACAAACCTATTAAAAAAACGTACTAAACACCCTGTATTTTGGCGAAAAAACCCTTATAACACAGGCGTTTTTCGTCAATTATTATCGACAGCGAATAAAAATATCTGCATTACATGAAAAGGCCATTCATTACAGTTTTTCTGTAATGAATGGCCTTTTCAATCTTGTTTTTCTGTTTTATTCTTATTCTCCCGACGGTACGGTCTGAGCAAGCGTATCCCTACAAGGAACCCCAAAATCCGGTGTCCCATCCACCTTCCACCCAAATTTCTGGATACGGGTTGCTCGCAAAGACACATCCGCTCCAGCGGAAGGAAGCGCATGATAGACTATCCAATCTTCCTTGCCATCAGGAGATCGTGTGAAGCTATTGTGCCCCGTGGCAAAAATCCCGTTCTCTACACTTTTGCAAAATACAGGCGACATTGATTTTTCCCATGACAGCGGTTGCAAAGGATCTGCCGCTTCGCTCATGGTGAGCATCCCTAGTGCATAATCCTCAGACCAAGTCGTACTTGCCGAATAAACCATGAAAATACGATTGTTGCGCCGCAAAATTACCGGACCTTCGTTAATCGCCATGCCACCTTGCTTCTCCCATGACAGAGTTGGAGCGGTAAGCAGGTGATGTTCCCCTTCCAAGGTCCAAGGATTACTCATTCGCATAATGTAAATAGCCGACCCATAATCAGGGAAATGACCATATCCCGCATACAGAAAGTACAGCTGATCCCGCAATGACATTACTGTTCCATCCAACCCTGGGACAGGTGTCTGCAAAGCACCTCTCCATACCCACTGCCCTTCCAGCGGGTTTGCCTCTTCATTCTCCAGCACGCAAATCCGTCGTGAATCGTCGCCTCCTCCGTCATTCGCAGTGTAGTAAATGTACCATTTGTTGTCCAAATGATGAATTTCCGGCGCCCACAGATTGTAACTGTAGCTGCCCCCCGGTTCGGGAGACCAGATCACTTTCTTGTCGCCCTCCGCAAGGCCGGTCAAGGTTCTAGATCTCGTCAGCTCCAGACATTTAGCTTTTGTGGCCATAAAGTAATAATATCCATCGGTATGTTTGAATACCCATGGGTCTCCTGAGCTTGCTACAATTGGATTTAAATAAGTTGTACGCTGTGACATTCCCTTTCCCTCCTTAGCTTTTCATCCCCGTAAAAACGATCCACCGCGGCGATAATAATACACAAATCCCGATTTTCCAGCACCTCCCATAAAATAATAACTCCCATCATACTCAGCTCTCCTAAAGTTGTCTAGAGTGGTAAATAGATACATCCGAACCCTGATCCATTTTCCAAATAAAGCACTTTCCTTTCGAAAATGAGCTTTTCCTCCACTTCCCACGCTTTGCGTCAATCGACAAACTTCACATTGTCCGGTAGAAAAAACGTGCTCTTTGTGATAGACTCACTAATAACAATGACTTCTCCGTTCATTTTAGGCGGTAACTGTTTATACCAAAACAGCGGCTTTTTTTATAGAAACGGCATCGCTTTTCTTATTCAGGAAGCAGGTCCCCGTTCTTTCTATAAACCGTATATACGCAGGTCTTTGGAGTTCATTGCGTTAATGCGACACTATATTTGATTGAAATTCATTTAGGGGGGAATGTCATTATGGCAGCCAAGAAAATGCGTTCAGACATGATTAAAAAAGGCTTTGACCGTGCTCCACACCGTAGTCTCCTGAGAGCAGCCGGAGTAAAAGAAGAAGATTTCGGAAAGCCGTTTATTGCGGTCTGCAATTCCTATATTGATATTGTTCCAGGGCATGTGCATTTGCAAGAGTTCGGTAAAATCGTTAAGGAAGCGATTCGCGAAGCTGGTGGCGTTCCTTTTGAATTCAATACGATCGGCGTAGATGACGGAATTGCTATGGGACATATCGGCATGCGTTATTCACTGCCAAGCCGCGAGATCATCGCTGACGCCTTGGAAACCGTAGTTTCCGCGCATTGGTTCGATGGCATGGTCTGCATCCCTAACTGTGATAAAATTACACCGGGCATGATGATGGGCGCACTGCGTGTTAACATCCCAACCATGTTCGTAAGCGGCGGCCCAATGAAAGCCGGCGTAGATAGTAAAGGTAACAAGCTCTCTCTGACCTCGGTATTTGAAGGCGTTGGTGCTCACCAAGTCGGCAAAATCAACGATGCAGAGTTGCTTGAATTAGAACAATTCGGTTGTCCAACCTGTGGATCTTGTTCCGGAATGTTCACTGCCAACTCCATGAACTGCCTTGCAGAAGCACTTGGACTGGCATTGCCAGGTAACGGTACAATTTTGGCTGTTGCTGATGAGCGTAGAGAATTTGTTCGCAGATCCGCAACACAACTGATGGAATTGATTAAGCTGGATCTTAAACCAAGAGATATCGTAACTAAAGAATCCCTTGATAACGCATTTGCACTGGATATGGCAATGGGTGGTTCTACTAACACAGTGCTGCACACCCTTGCATTAGCTCAAGAAGCAGGTATCGATTATCCGCTTGAACGCATTAACGAAGTTGCAAACCGTGTTCCATATCTGGCTAAGCTGGCTCCAGCTTCTGATATCTTTATCGAAGATGTGGACCGTGCGGGCGGCGTTAGTGCTGTATTGAATGAACTGCTGAAGAAACCAGGTGCTCTGTTCGGGGAATGTATGACCGTTACCGGCAAAACATTAGCCGAGAACGTAATCGGACACGAGATCCAAGATACTTCCGTAATTCATACTATCGACAACCCTTACTCCGAAAGAGGCGGTCTGGCCGTACTTTACGGAAACTTGGCTCCTGAGGGTTCTATCATCAAGGTTGGTGCAGTTGATGCTTCAGTAGGCGGATATCATAAAGGTCCTGCGATCTGCTTTGATTCCCAAGAAGCTGCACTGGAAGGTATCGCCAACGGTAAAGTTAAAGAAGGCCATGTAGTCGTTATCCGCTATGAAGGTCCTAAGGGCGGACCTGGAATGCCGGAAATGCTGGCGCCTACTTCACAAATCGTGGGTATGGGGCTGGGTGCTAAGGTCGGTCTGATTACAGACGGTCGTTTCTCGGGGGCTTCCCGCGGAATCAGTATCGGTCATATCTCTCCAGAAGCAGCTGAAGGCGGTCCGATCGCTTTTGTTGAGGATGGAGACATCATTGAACTGGATCTCAACAACCGGAAGATTGAATTGCTGGTTGAAGAAGAAGTATTAGCAGTTCGTCGTACAGGTTGGAAAGAATTCGAACCTAAAGTTAAAACTGGTTACCTGGCTCGTTACTCCAAAATGGTTACCAACGCAAGTAACGGCGCTGTGCTGAAGATCTAATCCCTTTAGCAGAAAAGAATATTAAAACAAGCAAGAGCAGTCCCACCTTAGTATTTTTACTGGCGGGCTGCTCTTTTTTTAATTATCCCAACAAAAAAATGTTCCACAACCCAACGTTGGATTGTAGAACATCTCTTTACACGTCCACTGTATAATATTTATCAATAAGATCATGAATCAATTTGTTACTGTCGCACCTGGCATTTCTACTTCCGCAACCGAATCATTAAGTGACAACGATTCTTCCTGTTGCGATTTGCGTTTTTTTGCAGTTTTCGGATGATGAGGCAGCTGTTGATTCATCTTTTTGAGCAGCTCTGAGACAGGCATCAGGATAAGCTTCGGCACAAGGACCTCGCTCCGTTCTTTAAGCCTTGCCCCACCTGCTGGATGAATCACACTTAACAGGATCCTTAAGTAAAATTTAGAGGAACGTGCGAATAAGCCATCCGGCAAATCGCGTACGGTAAAGCCGAATTTCTCCGGTCCCCGGTTAATCATGCTGACCCCGTAAAGCGCTTTGGCTTCTGCAAGATCCACATCTTTGGCAATGATCTCAGCAAGAATGGGCAGATCCTTTTCCATTCTGCGGATCATTCGAATCGCAAGTTGAGCGGAAGAACGTGAATGAATTCCTAATTCGAACAGCTGTTTATTATCGATGTGCAGCTCAATGACTTTGTCACCTTTACGGAGCAGTGCTCCACCCTCGAGTTCAACCGGTTCGCCCTGATATTTCCGCATCCGATAATGCAGGAAAGGATCTGACGGAGTAATCGTTTGGAGATGAAAAAGAGCTTGAAATACCTGTTCCCAAGCTAACCAAAGTCCTACAAGCACCCGTTTACCAAAAGATAAGCGCCGGATAGGTGACGTCTCAGCCATCTTAATCATTTCGTCAATCCGAATGCTGCGGAGTCCCCGTTTACGGGCTTCCTCCAGTGTCTGCTCAAGAGCCACAAGCATATTCCCTGGAGCATCCGCATCTGCACCCAGCGTTGTGCCGCTATCATGCAACAACATCACTTCCCCGGGATTTAGACGGGCCAGCATCTTCTCAGTAAGTTTTTCGGCGCCGAGCTTCTCACGCCAATCGCCAAACATTGCCGACCAAAGCACAATTTCAACTTGGCGTCGTTTGGAAATATCAAATAAATTGACAATGCCCCAAGGTGGACGGTAATACGTACTGCGTTCGCCAATAATATTATAAATAATATCATTCGTACGTTGAATCTGCCGGCGGACGGTTGCTGGCCGCATGAGCCAGTTCGTCTTGTGAACATAATTATGAATCCCGATGAGATGTCCCTCATCATGGATACGCTGAATAAGATCAGGATAACGTTCAGCATTAGAGCCTACTACAAAAAAGGTCGCTTTTGCATCATACCTCTTCAGTAATTCCAGCAGTAATGGTGTAAATCGAGGATCAGGTCCATCATCGAAGGTCAGAGCGAATTCATTTCGCCCAGTTCCTTTACGAAAGACACGGTAACCAAAAATCCGGCTGATCATACCAGGGATAAAAGCATAAAATGATGAGATGTAAAATAACCAGAGCAGCAAAGTCTGCATATTAATTCCCCGCTTTTCCAGAGTTGACTTTGGCTCGCCTAATGTCTGCAAGCAGAACCTGTGAAACGGCCAAGTGAAGTAGAATAAAAAAAACGTTACCCCCTATTTTAACACATGTATCAAAGAAATAGACGCTTTTAAAGTAAAATCATGTACAATGTAATCAACCTGGCATATCCACTTATAAAAAAAAGGGAGTTGTTTATATCTATGCTGCCGTTATACAAAAAATATTGGCGCACATTTTTTGACATCGGATTAATTGTCCTCACGGTTTATTTAATTATGTTCTCCTTTAGTAAACTGTACCAGTTAGCTGCACCTGTATTCCTGTCTTTTTTTGTATTTTTGCTTATCGAACCCTTGGCCCGCTTCTTGAACCGCCGTGGTCTTGGTAAACCTTTCGCCTCCGCTATTTCAGTGTTGCTCTTTCTGATTGTGCTGTTAGGTACATTATTTGGTGCCGGTCTACTGATTACGATCCAGGCCCTTCACTTCCAAGAGAACCTCCCTAAATATACATATGTGGTGCAGCAGCATTTTGTGGAGACCACGACCTACCTGCAGCAAAAAATAGATAACTTGCCACCCGATATTACGAACAAGGTCAACGGCTACTTTAAAGATGCCACGGATGTCCTAACAGGATGGCTGATTACTTTTCTAAAATATATGGCCGGTATTCTTGGCTCCTTCTCCACCTTCATGGCCAATTTCGGGATAGCCATCATTTTGGCATTTTTCCTTAGCATGGAGATCAAAGATTGGCGTAAAATCGCGCATGACAAAATGCCAAAAACTTTTAAGAACGCCTTTGCCTTTTTACAAGGCAATGTTTTTAAAGCCATCGGGTCCTATTTAAAAGCACAACTTATTCTGATCAGCATTACTTTTGCCATAGTTCTGGTTGGCTTATTTATTCTGCGAACCGGCAACGAAATCACAATGGCGTTAGTCTGCGCTGTATTTGATGTTTTGCCGCTTCTTGGCGTGACGACAATTTTAGTCCCTTGGATCATCTATTTGTTCATCGTGGGCAATACTTCACTGGCTATCGGATTAATTATCCTCCTTGCCATTGTACTAATTGTTAGACAGCTGCTTGAGCCGAAGATTACCGGGAATTCGATTGGCGTATCCTCAGCTTTCCTTATGCTGTCGTTCGTCATTCTGTCCACATCTGCTTTCGGTATGGCCGGTCTGATCCTGTCGCCGATTCTGCTTATTCTGATAAAAGAACTGATTCAACAAGGGTATCTTCAGAGCTGGATCTATCTTCCGCAAGAGGAATTTATCGTTTCGCCCTTTGCTGCTAACGGTCCAGCTTCCAATCATACCAGCTCTGCGCCACCACCTGAACCTCAAGCTCCAGAGGGAACCGATGATAGTAAATCCAACACTTGACCAAACAGCTTAACCGCTAGATGTGAACTGTCCGGAGCAACGTTCTCAACCGCTACCGACACAGCATATCTGGGATGATCCACCGGCCCATAGCCGATAAACCATTGATTGTTACGCGGCACACCCTTAACAAGGGTTTGTGCCGTACCTGATTTCCCGGCAACCGGCCATTTCGTACTCTGCAGACTTGTGCCGGTTCCATCCGTAACAACTTTACGCATCCAGGACAGCAGCTGGCGGGCTGTAGATTCTGAGATCCTCCCTGCAGTTGAAGGGGAAAGATGACCCGGCAGATCCTCTAGCTTTTGACCATTTGCAAAGGTCACACGCTGGAGAATTCTTGGCGCTCTCACTTCCCCTCCATGCAGTAACGTCACTACCAGGTTGGCTGCCTGAAGTGGTGTCACTTGCACATCTCGCTGCCCAATGGCCGTCTGCACTCTGGCGCCTGGATCATCCGGCAGCAAAGAAGTGAAGATCGTCCCCTTCTGCTCACCGGATAGTGGCTTAAGAACTGGAAAACCAAGCGTATTCTCCGCTTGCCAGCTAATATCTCTTCCGAGCCCCAGCGCGAGTGCTGTCGCTTGAAGCTGCGCCCCACTTAAGCGCTCTGCCAGCGCAGCAAATACTGTATTACAGGACACGGCGAACCCTTGCGCCAGCGTGAGGGCGCCGTGTCCTTTTCCTTTTAGACAAGATAATCCATATTTCTCATATTGCCCTGAACAATAGAAGAGCTCATCCGCTGAGGTGACCTCGGCTTCTAGTGCCGCTGCTGCTGTGACGATTTTGAAGATTGATCCAGGTACAGCAGCCTGCAGCGCCCGGTTATTCCACTCTCCCCCTTCAGGGGATATCTTCTCTGGGTCGTAAAAAGGTAAAGATACCATGGCTTCAATATCTCCCGTTCCGGTGTCTAACACCACCACGGCTCCTTCCTCCATTCCAGCTTTGACAGCTAACTCCTCTATTTGTTCCTGAAGCTTTTTATCAATCGTTGTATATAAAGACAGCGGATAATACGGATTGCCCGGGGTTCGTACTTGAATGGGACTGCCCGGGACACGTTGCCCGTGCGCATCAACCTGAGCGTATGCCTCAGTATGCCCGACGCCTCGAAGCAACGGCTCCAGGGTCTTTTCTAACCCGTCCGTTCCTGTCATCGGAATTCTCAGCCCCGATGGCGAAGCCTTCCCACCAGTGTTTGGGACCGCTTCCGATAAATATCCAAGCCACTGCCGTCCAGTTGCGTTCCCATCATATCTGCGAGCAAAAGGAAGCACGCCTACGCCCTCGATCCCCAATGCACTCACTTCTTCCGCTTGTGCGGATGTAAGTGCGAGCGGTCCTTTTCCCACTGAGGATGGCCAAAGCAGAGGTTCTTTAAGGGAAGAGCGCTTGTTTAGCAATTGCTCATAACTCACTCCAAGGATAGCTGCCAATCGGTGCATGGACTCAGCTTCTTCGTATACAACCTTCGTCACGGTATTCCTAGCCTTCGCCTCTTGAGGAAAAAAAGCAGCCGTCCAAATGGTTTCCCCGGCAAGGGGTTCACTCTTTCGGTCATACAGGCGCCCCCGCCCAGTATCCAATACAGTCTCCCGTTCGCTTTGAATTTCCGCCATCTTTGCAAGTGTATATTTCGTTCCAGGGACCGTCTGTTCCTTCATAAACAGTTGAATCCACGCCAGCCTAAGGACCAACACGGCTACCACTGAACATAAAATAATCAGTCCGCCGAGTATGCGTCTGTGGACATTATTGTGCAATCCCATTCCTCCTGACTGACGTTCATAGCCTTTATTATGTCCCACCCGCTGGATTATTTACACTCATGCTTAGTTAGCTATTTTATAACCTTTTGAATAGCACAAAGACCAGTCCCAAATAATTGGAGACTGGTCTTTGTATTGAAAATAATTACTGAGGTTATGCAAGGTTACAAATTAAACTTGGACAGTTTTTCTTGCAACTGCCGGGACGCATGCTCAAGCTGCTCAGACAGCTCCACTAAATGATCACTCACACTTTGTTGCTCCCCGCTAAGCGAAGCCACTTCTTGCGAAGCTGCTGATGATTCCTCTGCAATGGAGCTGATATTGCCCATGGAATTTGACAGCACCTTTTGGGATTGGCTCAAGCTATCCATCGATAAAGCAACAGATTCCAAACGTGTAATAAAATGACGCATCTGATCCTGTACAGATACGAAGATATCGCTAGTGCTCTCCACTGAAGTCACCTGCTGATTAAAAAGAGGGGCTACTTCCGAGAGAACACCTACGGTCTCGTTCATATCCTTCATAATGGTGTCTGTTATATTAGCCACCACAGCAATGGAATCTTTGGACTGATCTGCAAGCTGGCGTATTTCATCGGCCACTACCATAAATCCCCGGCCGGACTCCCCTGCCCTTGCCGCTTCTATCGTTGCATTTAGAGACAAAATATTCGTCTGCTGTGTAATATTCTGCATAACATCAAGCACCTTCATCACTGATGATGTGGTGTCTTGCAGCTCATTCACTTTCAACACGAGCTTATTCGTCATATCGCCCGTCTTATTGGTTTTGCCAAGCAGCTCTTTTAACTCATTAAAACCTTCTTCACTAAGCACGCCGATACTATGTGCGGTATGATCCATCTCATGCGTAGCTGAGTTCACTTTGTTCATTTGCACCGAAATTTGCCCCGTAAGCTCGTTGCCCTGGTCCGCCTCCAAAGCCAGGCTGCCTGAACCTCCGGCAATTTCTTCTGTTGCAGCGGCAATCTCTTTGGCGGCCATCGCTGTCTTACGCGATACCCCACTAAGTTCATTGGCCGTTTCCATTACCTTTCGAGCCGTTTCATTAGTATGGATAACCAGTTCTGTGATCCGTTCCATCATCCTATTAAAGGAACCCGATAACTGACCTATTTCATCTCGTGAGGTAATCTCCGTGCGTACTCCAAGATTCCCATCTGCCCCCTTAGACATTAAATCTTTAAGCCGGGTCAAGGGCTTGGATACCATTCTGTACATCCAGTAACCAATTAGAATGGCGACAATAGCAGCCACCGCAACAATAATATATGTAGTTTTTAGAATACGAAGTGCGTCTTTCGTAAGATTCTCAGCCGGAACAACACCAAGCAATCTCCAGCTGGAGCTTTCCATCGTCCCATACACAGCTAGTATGGATTTCCCTTTCTCATCCTTCGTTGGCAATGACCCCGCCTCATGCTCCAAACCATGAAGAAGGGTCCCTCCCAGACTGAGATAAGTATCTGTTCCTACTTGCTGGGACGATGCGATCAATTCATCCTTATCCGTCAGCAATTGCATGTAAGAGCTGGGTCCGAGATCAACTTTACGAAGCTGATTTTCTAATTCACTAATTCTAATATCACAGATAATTATGTATCCCGGGCTTTGTGTATCCCCAGCTATCGATTGTGCCAAATGAAACATACCCGAAGTATTTCCTTCTTGTTCTTGTACTGTCCGGGGAATCCACAGTGTTTGTGGTTCCTCTTCAAGCTGCTTGAACCATGATGATTCTCTGAATTCCTTGATAAAAGCGTTGTCTTTTGATCCCGCTGAAGAAGTGGGGACTTCCTGATTCATCGGGATGAGGTATACAGCTTCTACCCCCTTTGATGCGGTCAGCCAGGCATTCAGCTCGGCGCTAATCTGGTTAGACTGCAAATTACGTTCCTCATTACTTGTAGTGGGATTATTCCCTTGTTTGAGTGCATCCTGAATCTCATTGTTGTAAAGAATTCTTCCTAGGCCGTCCTCATAACGCAATAATTCAACATCAAACTTCTCTGCAGCTTGGACGACTGTCTGTTGATTGGCTGACAGCGCGTTATTCTCGATCGTTTGCTCAGCTACGGAATAGGAAATGTAGCCAAGTGAGAGAACGAGCACCATTGTTGAGATGAAGAAGATGAGAAAAAGCCGCACCCCAATCGATTTGGCAGGGTGCAGCTGGAAATGCGCCTTTTCTTTTTTTGCTTGCGACTTCATCAATTGTTCACCACCGTTGTCTTCAGTTATGCCTGCTGGCTTATCTCTTACAAGGTCATGAACAATTCCAACGCCCGATCGGCAAGATATGGTAAATACTCATGACCGTACTCATAATAAACCATAAGCTCTTTGGACGCTAGTATTTTATTGTATGCGGCAAATTGAGTTGAAGGTGGACAAATCGTATCGGATAACCCGGTAACCCACAGTACTTTAGCCTGAATTCTTTCCGCAAGATTCTGAATATCGATATAGCCGAGCCTATTAAAAATCTCATCCTCACGCAAATGATGGGGATCAAAAAACCGGAAATAATAGTTGATCTCCTCATAAGCTGAGGTGGTAATATCCAGTTCCCAAGCACGTTTATAATCTGAAAGGAAGGGATACACAGGCAAGGCTATTTTTAAGCGAGGCTCTAATGCTGCACAAGCGACAGTCAGCGCTCCACCTTGAGATAGTCCAAAGGCACCTACACGCTCAGGATCAACTTCATCCATAGACATCAGAACTCGGGCAGTCTGTGCCGTATCCAAAAACACATTGCGATAATAAAGGTTATATGGATTAGGATCATCCATCCCTCGAATGATATGTCCACGTATCGTGGTGCCCTTTACGGTAAGATTATCTTCGGAGAGGCCGCCCTGTCCGCGACAATCCATCGCCAGGACGCTAATCCCGTGGGCAGCATAAGCCACCTTCTCCATCCAATCCCCGCTGTCACAGGAGTACCCATGGAACATCACTAGACCGGGGCCTTTTTTATGTACGTTTTTCTTCGGTCTTACATATTTGCAATGGATTCTTGCACCGCCAACTCCGGTAAAATACAAATGGAAACACTCCGCAAGCTCACTGACAAACTCCGCCGGCTCCAGCTCATAATCCAGCGGCTGTGCATCCAGATCACGTAATGCCCGCTCCCAAAACTGCTCGAAATCACCCGGCTTTGGACTACTTCCGTTATATTCCTTTAACTGTGACAAATTCATGTCGCTTCCCAAAATATTGTTCCTCCTTAAGTTATGTAACGATATTGTTCGCTTACTGTTCGTAACCGCGAAGCATCGTTACAGTTACTATGCTAGATAGAAACGGAAAACCCAATATGGGTTTTCCGTTGGTGTATGGATATTTGCGATGGGATAGTGGGACGGGATAGTGGGATGGGTTAGTTGCGTTTTCTGCGACTGAATAGTTTAATTGCAGCTCCGAGGCTGGATAGTTGCACTTTGTGCAGCTATATTTCAGCTGAATATGTGTGTTTTCCTCTTAGTTGCACTTTGTACAACTAAAAAACAGTAAAAGGAGCTTTTGGAGGTTACTTGGCTGATATAGTTGCACGAAGTGCAATTATATCGCCTAGTAACCAAAGAAATGTTAGTTTAAGTGCACAGAGTGCAACTATTTACGTCGAAGTCCTAGAGTAACTAAGCAACAGAGTAGCAGAATCACCAACAGATCCACATTCACCACTCACTCGCTGCTTGCCTATTACCTTCACAACTAATCATATTCTACGTGCCTATAACCTTCTTTTTACCTCTACAACCCCTCACATTCCACTTATCCGCTATCTTCTTATTACTTCTACAACTAATCATATTCCACGTACCAACTACCTTCTTATTACCTCTACAACTACTCACATTCCACTTATCCGCTATCTTCTTATTACCTCCACAACTAATCACACTCCACGTACCTACTACCTTCTTATTACCTCTACAACCACTCACATTCCACTTATCCGCTATCTTCCTCTTACCTCCACAACACCCACATTTTCCACCTTGCCCATTAACTTCTTTATAATCGGCACAGTAACAGCTTCTGGCTGGATAGTTGCACTTTGTGCAGCTATTACAGCTGAATATGTGTGTTTTCTCTCTTAGTTGCACTTTGTACAGCTAAAAAACGGCAAAAGGAGCTTTTGGAGGTTACTTGGCTGATATAGTTGCACGAAGTGCAATTATATCGCCTAGTAACCAAAGAAATGTTAGTTTAAGTGCACAAAGTGCAACTATTTACGTCAGAGCCATAGAGTTGCACTTTGTGCAGCTATTACAGCGGAATATGTCTTTTTCCCCTTTTAGTTGCACTTTGTACAACTAAAAAACATTAAAAGGAGCTTTTGAAGGTTACTTGGCTGATACAGTTGCACAAAGTGCAACTATATCACCTAGTAACCAAAGAAATGTTAGTTTAAGTGCACAGAGTGCAACTATTTACGTTAGAGCCATTGAGTAGCAAAGCCATGGAGTAACCAAGCCACAGAGTAACTAAGCAACAGACTGACAAAGCCGCCAACAGAGACGAATTCCCCCTCACCTGCTACTTATCTATTACAAGCAATATTGAGTTGTTCTGTTGCACATTCTGCAACAGAACGGAGGCCGCACATGGCAACCTCCGCACTGAGCACACTTAACAACACCAATCCCAACACTTCTTTCGAACTCTACGCTACGCAATTCTCCGGACAAGCAAGCTCTCTGCAAATATAGGTTATTAAGTCCAACTAGATTTTGCCTAAACCTGCATCATCGCCAACCTCTTCATGAGTTTCGATGACATAGTTGACGATTTCATTAACCGTTGTATAAGCAACGCCTACATAAGTATCAGCAGCGCCATAATAAATGGCGATATGGCCGGTTTCTGCATCATGCAGTGTGGCACATGGGAACAGGACGTTATTCACAAAACCTCTTTCCTCATACCATTCTTCTGGCGTTAATACAAAGTTTTTCGAGCGATATTTTACTTTTGAGGGCTCATTGATATCCAAAATAACCGCCCCCATGCTATACACAAGACCGTTGCAGGTTCCAGTTACGCCATGGTAGAACATCAACCAGCCTTCAGTAGTTTCAATCGGCGCTGGTCCGCCACCAATTTTGACACTTTGCCACCAGCCTTGACCACCCTTGGTCATTACATGGCGGTGTTTTCCCCAATATACGAAGTCAGGGCTCTCACTAAGGAACACATCACCAAATGGCGTATGGCCACTGTCACTTGGACGGGACAACATCACGAAGTTATTGTTGATTTTTCTAGGGAACAGTACGCCGTTCCTGTTGAATGGCAGGAATGGGTTTTCCAAGCTGATAAATGTTTTGAAATCTTGTGTTTTAGCTACACCAATAGCTGCGCCGTAGAAATCTGTACACCAGATAATATAAAATGTATCTTCAACCTTCACCAGACGTGGATCGTAAGCATAACGCGGCTGATAAGGATTACCTTCTTCATCTATAAATCGGATCGGCTCATCATCGATTTTCCAATCCAAACCATCCACACTATGTCCCATACGCAGATGCGGACGAGTCGTGTTATCTTCTACACGAAATACACCAATAAAACTGCCTTCATACGCAGCAACCGCACTATTGAAAATACGGGCTACACCTTTTGCAGGATTTCTTTTGATAACCGGGTTATCATTATGTCTCCAAATCGGATTCTCGTAGCCAGCAGGCTTTTCTTGCCAAGGCATGTTCGGGATGTTAATTGCACTTGCTCCAACCAATTTTACTTCACTCATTAGTATTCCCTCCAAATGTATGCAACTTTTCAGTATGCTATTTTATCTAGTACTGTTATTAAATTTACTGTTGAGCTCACTTTACAGAACCTTGCGAAAAACCATTGTAGATATATTTTTGCAAGGCGGTAAACACAACCAATGTAGGTATAATTGCGATCATAATCGCCGCACATATTACTTCCCACTGCGATCCATATGGACCTTTAAACTTAAAGAGTGCTGTGGAGATCGTTTGCAGATCTGTTTTCGGCATATAAAGGAAAGGGGTGTAAAAATCGTTATAAATATTAACACCCTTCACGATCACTACAGTTACAATCGCCGGCTTCAACAATGGCAAAATAATTCTCCAATAAATCGTCCAATACGAAGCTCCGTCCAGCATCGCGGATTCATCCAGTGACTCGGAGATCGAATCCAAAAACTGCATGAAGATATAAACAGCGATAATATCCGTGCCCAAGTACATAACGATTGGCGCCCATCTGGTATTAAATAATCCCAAGTGATTGATGATTTGGAAAGTAGCCACTTGTGTAGTTACGCCTGGAATCAGAGTAGCAATCAGGAACATACTAATTAGGATCTTACTGCCTTTAAATTTGAAGCGCGATAAAATATAAGCCATCATCGAACCCGTCAACGTGGCACCCGCAATAGAAATCACAACGATAATGACAGTATTTTTAAAACCGAGCAGCATTTTCCCGTCTACAAAAGCCTTTGTGTAGTTGGAGAAATTCAACCAATTCTCTGGCAGCGTTAACGGTCCGGTAGAAGCATATTCCGTTCCGGTCTTTAATGAAGCGAAAAACACGACCACGATAGGTATCAAAGCTACAAGTGCTCCCAAAATCAAGGTGAGATATTTGAATATACTAGCAGTGGTATATTTTACAGAATGCATAGTTTATTTCTCCTCCTTGATCAGAACGCGCTGCAAAATAGTAACTATGATAACAATACCCAGCAATACCACGGCCATCGCCGATGCCAAACCAACCTTGCTGTATTTGAAAGCTACATCGACCGTCTGAATAACGAATGTACTACTTCCGTTTGATCCGCCTGTCATGACGTATGGAATTTCGAATACCCCAATGGCGCCACTAACCGCAAGAATCAAGTTCAATTGCAGAATACGTTTAATGCTTGGCAAAATAATATGCATAAACTGATGCCATCTGTTTGCACCGTCAATTTCAGCGGCCTCATAGATATCCTTACCGATAGAAGAAATAGCTCCAAGGAAAATCAGGAAGTTCATTCCCATGTATCTCCACAGTGATGCACCTGCGAGCGAGAAGTTAATCAAATTAGGATTCAGAAGCCACTTCTGCTGCAGACTGCCAAGCCCAATCAGATTAAGAATCGTATCTAGCGTTCCATCTGGTTTGAAGAAGAAGAGAAAGATAAAACCGATCGCTACACCGTTTAGCAAGGTCGGGAAGAACAAAATCCCTTTAAACAAGTTTTTCATGCGAACACTAAAGCTTAAGATGGTTGCAAAATACAAAGCAAGTGCCATCTGGATAAAAGTGGTAAAGAAATAATACAAGCTGACCTTAAACACAGAAAAATACTCAGGTTTTGTAAAAATGGTCTTGTAGTTTTCTAAACCGACATATTCCATATTTTTGCTCAATCCATTCCAACTGGTGAAGCTGTACCGAAACATACTGATGACTGGATAATAAGCGAATGTGAGCAGCAATAATATCGGCACTAATGAGAATAAGATGATGATAGCGATTCTTTGATTTTTATAGCTCAAATTTGAAAACTTAAACACCCGATACACCTCCAGAAAAAGCATCCTCATTTATTTAAGACTCGTTTAAATGTGAAGGGGGAAATGCTTGTTAGCATATCCCCTCCCACATTCACTACCGCCTATAGCATCTAAGAAGCTTATAGTTGTTACTGTGCTGTGACTTTAGCGCGAGCGGCTTTCCACTTGTCGTTCAGGTCTTTCATGATGTCATCATAGGATTCTTTTCTGTTGCCAATCGCTGCTTCAATAATCCGTTTCTTGAAGTCTGGCTGCCAAGCACCGATCTCAGCTTGTTTGTCGATTTCATCAGACCAGCCTTCTTCACCAGCTTTAGCAGGAGCAAGAGTATCAAAGGTTACATCTGTACCTTCATATTGTTTCAGGATTTCTGGAAGCTCTGCACCGATAGCCGGGCTCATACCGCCGCCTTCAGTTGTAGGGTAATTAGATTCGTTGATGAACCAATCCACCCAAGCTCTAGCAGCTTCTTTGTTCTTACTGTGAATGCTGACACCCAGATTGTAGTCACCAGCAAGCGGCACAAGGATTTTATCCGCATTGGTTGGGAAAGGCATAAATCCAACATCGTCTGGATTTGTAGCCAGGCCTTTGATTTGGCCAATCGCCCAAGATCCAAGCACCATAGTCCCAATTTTTCCGTTGGCTAGATCAGCTTTGGAAGATTCCCAGTCTGTTGTAGTTGGATCTTCTTCAATCAAACCTTTTTGTGCTGCATCGTACAGAATTTTGTACAATTCATAGTGTGGTTGACCCGCTACATAGTTGTCGTCGCTAGCCACTTGAGCAATGTTTACATAATCACGGTCACCAGCTACTGTAGCCAGATCCGCTTCCCATTGCGTCAATGTCCAGCCTGCTGCGTAATTTGTGTAAAGAGGAACAGCTTGTGTTTTGTCTTTAATAGTCTGCAGGGCAGTCAAGAATTGTTCAGGGGTTTTGGGAACCTCTGTAATTCCGGCATCTTTGAAGACTTGTTTGTTATAAATAATCCCGTTAAAGTTGATGGTCATCGGAATACCATAGGCAACTCCGTCTACTGCACGTTCTTCCAGCCCTGTGTATTGTTTGCTCATTTCTTCGAGCTTGCCAAGAGGTTCGAAGAAATCAGGAATATCTTTTACAGCTATGCTAGTAGGTAACAAAAGAACGTCGCCATAATCACTAGTGCTCATACGAATTTTAATTTGGTCTTCGTAAGTAGCTAGCGCTTCAAAGTTCACCTTTACATCAGGATATTTCTCATTGAATTTAGCCGCATACTCTTTGAATACGGTATCAACAATATCTGTTCTTTGCGTTATGACTGTGATATCCCCTTTGATATCCTTGGCTGCTGTACCATCAGCTGGAGCAGTTGCCTCTGCTGAAGAACCATTGTTTCCTGTGTTTTTAGCAGCTTCATTGTTAGTGTTGTTGTTTGAGGAACAACCGCTAAACAATCCCGCCACAAGTGTTAGTGCCATCAAGCCCATCATTGTTTTGCCTTTTTTCATGCTGTTACGACCCCTCTCTTCAATTCAACTCTAGTTTTAGGTAAATAACAAATATAATAACTTTTATCATCACTCATAACTTGAAAGAGTAGTCATTAATACCGGATTATCTGAATTACTCTTGAAAACAAGTGATGATATCGCTTACAAACCCATTATAAATCTATTTTTGACGCAAAACGATGGTTTCAATTGCTTTTTCTGGTCTTGTATTTGTTATTTTTGTTTTACTTATAATAATTTTGTTATCTAATTTATAAAAATATCTACAAAAAAAGAGAGCTTTTCGCCCTCCTAATAAATAGCTTCCTATATATGCCTAAAACTCTCGTTCAATTTTCGGGAATTTACAGCCGCTTTTATAATCCTTAGGTGTCATACCACACATTTTCTTGAACAATTTATTAAAATATACCGGATCGCTATAACCCACCTTCTCGGCAATTTCATAATTCTTCAGGTCAGGATGCTCCATTAGCAGTTCCTTAGCTTTAGAAATTCTAATCCGAATCAGATAGTCTGTGATCGTCTGCCCCGTCTTTAATTTGAACAAACGGCTGAGATAACTCGCATTCATGCCCACCATCTCCGCTAAGCGTTCTAGCTCGAAGTTCTGATCATACTCTCTCTCCAGAATGCTTTTTGTCTGCTCAACTACATAATGTTCCCCACCATCCGCAGCTTGTGAGAAAATCTCCTCATGCTCCGTCACGTTCTTTTTCTTTACATCCTCTACTCTCTTAAGCAGCTCATATAGCTGAGTCTTATCAATCGGTTTAAGCAAATAATCCATCACCCCATGGCGGATCGCTCGACGGGCATATTCAAATTCACTAAAACCGCTAAGGACAGCAATAGGTATATCCTCCATATGGTCTCTAACCTGTTCAATCAGCTTAAAACCATCCATCCTAGGCATTTTGATATCTGTAATAAGCAGATCTATATCCTCTCGGGATAACTTTTCTAAATGTTCCCAGGCTTCCAACCCGTTTCCGTAAGATCCAATTACATGTACGTCTATTTCCATTCTGGATGTGATTTTTTCGAGCCCCCTGCGAATGACTTCCTCGTCGTCCGCAATCATAACATTTATCATTTAAGTAATTCCCTCCAGTTGTATCCGCCAGTTATTATGATTGCGCTATCATCACGAATAGTATCTCCCCATGCATTACGTCAATGTACGATTGCGCCCTTTTATAGTCTTATATTTACTATAACTAAAGTTATTCAAATTTCCCAGCTCCAACTACAAATTGTCCTTGAAATCATCTACGAAAAAGTATATAACTAAATTAAGTTGTTATTATAAACTAACAAAACAATAATAACTATCTAACAAAATTAAGTTTGCTAATTTATCTATTTCCATTTGTAAAGTGAGGATCCTCGATGATGTTAAACAACGAATACATTGCAGGCGTAACCTGGGGTTTCTCAGGTAGACGTGGTTCATGGACAACAAAAGAAGCTGAGTGTTCGCTGGAATTAATGTCCTCTGTCACCGGAGCGAACTGGACGGCCATTGCGCTCAGTGCGCTTCAAGCTACCGCTCATTCTACGGAAATTCCCTACTGGGAGGCTCCAACCGTTAGCGACGAAGAAGTGAAATGGGCTATCAGCAAAGCGAAGTCACTCCAGCTAAAAGTATGCCTGAAGCCGATTGTTAATTGTGCTGACGGAACTTGGCGTGCCCATATTAACTTTTTTGATAAGGATGTCCCTTGCGAGCCTAAATGGTCTGAGTGGTTCAGCTCTTATACTAAATTTATTCTGCACTATGCCGCTATCGCTGAGGAAACAGGCTGTGAAATGTTCTGTATTGGCTGTGAGCTTGTACAGACGGATAGACGCGAAGCCGAATGGCGTTCGCTTATTGCCGAGGTGCGGAAGGTCTACTCAGGTATTCTTACTTATAATTGCGATAAGTATCAGGAGGATAACGTAACCTGGTGGGATGCGCTCGATGTGATTTCTTCAAGTGGGTATTATCCAGCTAGTGATTGGGAGGCTCAGCTCGACCGGATTGAGCAAGTGGTGAGCTCACAGAATAAGCCGTTCTTTTTCATGGAAGCGGGTTGCCCAAGCCGGAGCGGGAGCGCTGCGATTCCCAATGATTGGACCTTAAAGGGCGAACCAAGTCAAGAAGAACAAAGTAAATTCTATCAGGCAATGTTTCAAGGCTGTGAGCACAGAGATTGGGTTCAGGGCTTTATGCTCTGGGATTGGCCTACTCATCTTTATCCAATTGAAGAAGCAGCACAGAATGATGATTACTGTATGTACGGTAAGCAAGCCGCTGGGATCATCAACGAATATTTCACCTCAAAAATCACCAAATAATGTGAGGAGTGACTGATTACAATGATTAATTCACCAGAATTATGGTTGACCCAACTTGAGGATGAGCTGCAGGATAATATTCTTAGTTTTTGGATGAAACAGACGAAGGACGAAGTAAACGGCGGTTTTGTAGGTGAGATCGACAATCAGCTGAACATTACTCCTAACGCAGAGAAAAGCCTTGTGCTTAATGCCCGGATCCTTTGGTCCTTTGCGAGCGCTTACCGGATCTACGGTAAACCGGAATATCTGGCGATGGCAGAACGTGCTTATACCTATCTGATGGAACACTTCATTGATAAAGAGTATGGCGGATTATACTGGATGGTGGATGCTGAGGGCAGACCTTCTCAAGAGAAAAAGCAGATCTATGGCCAATCCTTTGCTATCTACGCACTGGCTGAATTCTACCATGCGACCGGACGTCCAGAAGTCTTAGAGGATGCGATTCAATTATTCCAGCTAGTTGAGAAATACGGCTATGATTCTATTTATAAAGGTTATGTCGAAGCTTTATCACGGGAATGGCAAATCACTGATAACCTCAGTCTCAGCAGCAAGGATATGAATGAAAAAAAATCTATGAATACCCATCTGCATGTTCTGGAAGCGTATACCGGTCTCTATCGAGTATGGAAGTCGGAGGAGCTAAAGAGCACGCTAACCGAGCTAATCGAAACGATGCTGGATCATATCATTGATCAGGAAGGCCAGCATTTTCATCTTTTCTTAGATGAGGCATGGAATGTGAAATCAGATATTATCTCCTACGGACATGACATCGAAGGAAGCTGGCTGCTGGTGGAAGCTGCTGAAACCCTTGGAGAAGAGCTGCTGCTGCAGCGTGTGCGAACAGTCGCTGTCTCCATGGCAGAAGCCGTTCTTGCGGAAGGTATAGATAGCGATGGTGGGATATGGAATGAAGCTGACCCAAGCGGGCTGCTGAGCAAAGATAAAGATTGGTGGCCGCAAGCTGAGGCGGTTGTTGGATTCTATAATGCTTATCAGCTGACTGGTGACAGCAAATTTAATGAGGCTGCCCAAGCCTCCTGGACTTTTATCGATAAATACATGGTGGATCACAAGCTCGGTGAATGGTACTGGGGCGTGGACGAGAACCTTCAGCCCCTGCCTCACGGATCAAAGGTTAGCGCCTGGAAATGTCCTTATCATAACAGCAGAGCCTGCTTCGAAATGATCGCACGACTGAAATCAACTATAAAGGAGACTATCTAATGTCATCATTATTCCAAGAACGCAAACAACAATTAACAGAACGTTATGAAGCCCTGATCGCCCGCAAGAACGAAAAGCTTCCTTATGGAAACGGCATTTATGACCGTTATACTCATCCACTGCTAACTGCTGAGCATGCGCCCTTAATCTGGCGTTATGATTTTAACCCAGACACCAACCCTAATTTTGCCGAAAGAATTGGCGTCAACGGCGTCTTCAACCCGGGTGCTATTGCACTGAACGGCAAATTCTATCTTGTTGCTCGGGTTGAAGGCAATGACCGCAAATCTTTTTTCGCTGTAGCAGAAAGCGACAATGGCGTAGACGGCTTCCGCTTCTGGGATCATCCAGTTGTGCTGCCTGAGACAGAAGTTCCTGATATCAACGTCTACGACATGCGCCTCGTAAGCCATGAAGATGGCTGGATCTACGGCCTCTTCTGTACAGAACGCAAAGATCCAGAAGCTCCACATGGTGACCTTTCTAGCGCAGTAGCACAGTGTGGTATTGTTCGCACCAAAGATCTGAAAACCTGGGAACGTCTGGCGGATCTCAAAACAGGCTCTGCTCAGCAGCGTAATGTCGTGCTCCACCCTGAATTTGTAGATGGAAAATACGCTTTCTACACTCGCCCACAAGATGGCTTTATCGATGCAGGTTCAGGTGGCGGTATCGGCTGGGGACTCTCGGATACAATTGAAGATGCCGTAATTACTAGTGAGACCATCATGGATGAACGCCACTACCATACCATCAAGGAAGTTAAAAACGGCCAAGGTCCGGCTCCAATCAAAACTGCAAAAGGCTGGCTGCATATTGCTCATGGTGTACGCAACACAGCTGCTGGACTCCGATACGTGCTATATGCTTTCTTGTCTGATCTGGATGAGCCAAACAAAGTCACTCATTCACCTGGCGGTCATTTCATCGCACCAGATGGTGAAGAACGTGTCGGCGATGTCTCCAATGTCGTGTTCTGTAATGGCGTGATTGCACGTGATAACGGTGAAATCTATATTTACTACGCTTCCTCCGACACTCGTATCCACGTGGCTACAACTACCGTTGACCAAATGTTAGATTATGTGCTGAACACTCCAGAGGATCCACTTCGCTCTTATGCTTGTGTACAGCAACGTATTGCTCTTATTGACCGTAATTTAGCATTGTAAATAAGGTTTCATAAACCCTAGAAATCAACAGAGCAGCGATTCTCCTATTATTGGAGGATCGCTGCTCTGCGTTTTTTGATCATTCTTTGTCTGCTTAACCGTATATCTATTATCCAACATGGCTTACGGACTCAGTTGACGTTATTCATATGTATTTAGCCTTTATTGTAAGTTTTCGGACTCCAATGAAGCTATTCCCTGAAAAGAGGTCCATTTGGGGCTTTTTCTAGGACGATAGCTGCTGTGGAGTCCGTTAGTATTGCAAATATCGGATAATACTGCATATAGGGTCAGCTGTGTCCGTTAGCGGGTTACTATGCGTATTTGATTGCGTATTTGATTGCGTATTTGATAGTATTTGCAGTTTGCCTTTTCGACACAAAAAGCCATTTACATGACGCACATCCATACTTTTCAACCCATTCATGAGTAATTCCTATAGATTAAGCTCAAAATAGCTCAGTAACCCCTAACCTCAAGGAGGCTGAGATATTAATGTTCAAACGTATGGATGAAATCATGATCGAGATTCCTGAAGTTGAGAAGCCCGATCCCAATGCTGCTGCCGCTGTTCAGGAATTGCTTGGCGGAAAGTTCGGAGAAATGTCGACCCTTAACAATTACCTCTTTCAATCCTTTAATTTCCGTTCAAAAGACAAACTGAAGCCCTTTTATGATTTGGTGATGAGCATAACAGCGGAAGAGCTTGGCCACGTCGAGCTGGTTTCTCATGCCATCAACAAATGTCTTCGAGGGTCAACAAGTTATAAAGAGCCCGATTCCACCCCTCTAGGGTCCGCAAAAGATGCGCGTCTATCCTATCACTTTCTGGCTGGTGCACAAGGGGCTATGCCTTTTGATTCAACGGGGAACCCGTGGACCGGAGCAAACGTATTTAATAGCGGCAACCTAGTGGAAGATCTGCTACATAACTTCTTCCTCGAATGCGGAGCCAGAACACATAAAATGAAGGTCTACGAAATGACAGACCATCCAGCTGCACGCGCTGTAGTCGGATTCCTTTTAGTCCGTGGTGGTGTCCACGTGGTCGCTTATGCCAAAGCAATCGAAGTGGCAACAGGTGTTAATGTAACTAAGCTCGTGCCGATTCCTTCGTTAAATAATAAATCATTCAGTGAAGCAAAAAAATATGAAGAAAAAGGCGTGCACACCAAGCTATACACCTGGAGTGAAAGTGACTTCGGCGCCATCGATCAGATTTGGAAGGGAACCCACCCGGAGGATAATCTTCCGCTTGAAGTCATTCAGGGAGCCCCTAAAGGTTTTCCGATCCCCGTTGCTCCGGCAGTCGAAGAGGAATTCGCTCCAGGAATCTCCCCCGAAGACTTTAAAGAAATTGCCAAACGCCTCAAAATGGCTGGAAATATTACAGACTAATATTCATAGTGAATCTGGTGAGGAAGTTACTTACAATCTTCCTTACCGTAGATTCACTTTTTTTAATTGTACAAACTGCGGAACTCCTCCTCAAGCATGGACATCAGAATCATGTTATGAAACTCTCCGTCTACATAAAGAGCATCCCGCTCCACACCATCGCGTTGAAAACCAAGCTTCTCATAGACATGAACGGCTCTGGGGTTAAAAGTATATACGCCGAGATGGATGCGGTGCAGCTTCAAAGTTTCAAAGCCATATCGTAGCATTTGAGTCATAGCTTCAGTACCGTAACCCTTACCCCGATGTTCATGTCCACAAATGCCGATTCGGATATTTGCACTACGATTGTCCGGATCTATTTCATTTAGTACCACTTCTCCAATGAGCTCACCCGTGTCCTTTACTATAATCATAAGATCTACACGATCCTCGGCTGGAACACTAATCTTACGAATCCAAGCTGCTGTTTGCTCACGGGAGAAATCTCCTTGTGATCCTGTTAATTGCCCCATCTCAACATCAAGCAAAAAATTATAATAAGCCTCCAGATCGGATACTTGTACACCTCGTAGTTGAATCTGTTCGCCTTCAATCCTTGGCATGACAACTGGTTCTGTCATAGCTAAACTCCCCCTTACTCAAGCAAATCACAACATAGTTCTAGTCTCGCGGCTTATCCACAGAATCACGATGAACAATGTCCGCTGCGATAAGTATTTTCTCAAGCGGCGCAGAAGGATTATGAATACGGCTCAGAAGTTTCTCCACTGCGGCTCGGCCCATCGCTTCTTTAGGAACATGAACAGTTGTAAGCGGTGGAACTCCTCTTAAGGCATCCTCAATATTATCAAAGCCTGTAACTGAGATATCCTTCGGAATATTAAACCCTTCTTCCTTAAGAATGTCACTGACCGAAAGGGCTGTGGAGTCGTTAGCGCAGACCAAGGCTGTCGGGAGTGTTTTGGCTTTTTTACGCTTATTCACCCAGCTTTTAAAATCCTCCTGAAATAAGTCTTCCTCCACCCCTTCCAGAAAAAGATTCGCATCATCTTCCAAAGGCAGTCTTATTCCGCTCTCCTCCAGCGCACTCCGGAAGCCAATCCACCGGTCGCGGAAACTGCGTGAGAATCCAATATTGCCGATAAAATGCATTTGGGTATGGCCTGTTCCCATCAAATGATTCGTAAGTCGAGCCATGGAATCCACATTATTTGCAAACACGGTATCACTTGGAATTAGCGGATCTTCATGGTCAATCAACACCATCGGCAGACCAATACGATGCACCTCAAGCAGTAAGGAAGTAGAGATTTGTCCCACACCTACTAAGCCAAGGATTCCATTTGGATTCAAAATATTGACGAAATTATCCGCACGATTCTCAGAGATAATGACCATCCCAAGCCCTTCCTGATCCAGCGCAATAGCAATACCATCCACAATTTTCCCCCAATACAAGGAATCCTGCGTCTGAGAACGAATATTCGGCATTAACACAAGCACGGATTGCTTATTCCGATCACCGCCACCTACCGGAGGGGTGCGTTTTATGCCTTGGACAAAAGCATTTTTTTGCGTAAAATAACCCAGCTGCGATGCCGCTTGAATCACTCGTTCTCTTGTCGTCTCATTAACGCCGCCTTTACCCGAAAGTGACTTGGAAACAACGAATTTGGATACGCCGAGATGATCAGCGATTTTTTGCATAGTGACCTTTTTAGCCATATATAACCCTCCAGAGAATGTCATCAAATTTATGTAGTACTAACTTTAAGGCTGAGAAGTTTCTGATGTTCCTGCCCGCGCTTCCTTCCATTTTGCATTCAATTCGTCAAAAGCCTTTTGTAAATCAGGCGCAGCCAGTAACTCCTGAATGTAATCCCCGGACCAAAAGGACAGCTTGGCTCTATTCGCCAGATCGATGAACGCATCACTTTGTACGGTAGCATCAAGTAGCTTAGGCTTATAAGATAAAAACTCACGGTACTGCGACATAGAGGAATTCAAGCTTCCATCAGCCGGAAGGAATCCCCAGTCATCCCGATAGGAAGTCTCCTTTACAAAAAAATTCAACCACGCCATAGCAAGCTCTTTGTTCTTGGTGTATTTACTAACCCCCATGAACCAATCTGGATTGATCGGTGCATAATGAGTGCTGCCATTATCATAAGGAAACGGGAAGAATCCTATATCATCCGGTTCAGCCCCCACATCAAGGACTTGTCCAATCGTCCAATTCCCCAGTAAATACATTCCTGCTTGACCTTTAGCTAGCCTAGTCTTTGATATCTCCCAATTGTTCGAGAATAGTTCATCTTCTACGTAGCCTTTACCAATTAAGGTTCGAGCAATGGAAATTGATTTCCCCCACTCATTATCAAGCTGCCATGGGCTATCCTCATTTACCATATTATTTAGATACTCTGGATTGCCTGTCATATAGTTAACCAGACTGTTCCCCCATTCACGTAAAGGCCAGACGGCCCCATAATTCATATATAGGGGGATAATACCCGCTTGTTTTAATTTCGCACAAGCTTCGTAGAATTCATCCAGTGTCTTCGGAACAGTAGTTATCCCTGCTTTTTCGAATGCCCTTTTATTATAGACAATCCCAACCGTAGTAGTCCCAGTGGACAGCCCATAACGTTTCCCGTTATACGTAGCAAAAGAAGTGAAACGCTCACTAGCAGCGGTTTCTTCATCCAGCGGTTCGAAAAAATAATCCAGCTCCTTTGCCGGAAGATTCACCGGAAGCAGCAGTACATCACCGGCATCTTTCGTGGACAGCCGTACCAGAATATCCGTTGCATAATTGGACAAACCTTCAAATTCCACATTGGCTTCGGGGTATCTCTGTTTAAACTGGTCCGCGTATCCTTGAAAAGTTCCGTTCTCAATCAGATCTATTCGATTGGTCATCATGACTATGGTGCCGGACAAGTCAGACATCACCTCGTCTCCAACTGGAGGCGGAGTGGATTGCGCCTGCTTATTGTTATTGGCACAGCTACTACTCAATAACACCAAGAGAAGTAACAGTATGGTTCGCATAGTCCATTCTAATTTCAACCCCTTCAACGGACAGCCCCCTCTTATTTCGTTACTCAGGTAAGCCAATCATTTCCGGCTCCAGTAATGGCAGCGACAAAATAACATCGGTCCCTCGTCCAAGCTCACTATATACCTGGATCCCAAATGCCGCTCCATAATGAAGACGCACTCGCTGCTGTACATTTTTCATGCCTATGCCCCCGTTAATGCTTTTCTTAGGAGGACTTTCGTTCTGCAGCCCATCATTCAATTTCTCCAAAGTCTTCTCATCCATTCCGATACCGTCGTCTTTGATATGAAACAACAGCATTTGCTCTGTAATCTCACAGTGGATGCTTAAATGCATTTGCGGCTTATTATCATCTAAGCCATGATAAGCAGCATTCTCAATGATGGGCTGGAAGACCAGCTTGATAATAGAGTAATTATCTAACGCCTTCGGCACATCAATATCCAGCAAAAACCGGTTAGGATAACGATAGTTAAGCAGCTCAACATAATTACGCACATATCCAAGCTCTTGCTTCAATGTCGTATTACCGCTCAGATCACTTGTACTATACCGTAGCAGTTTGCCCAGAATAGAGATCATATCCGCAGCTTCGACATCATCATTCAGCTCAGCGGTCATTCGGATCGACTCCAGTGTGTTATAGATAAAATGAGGATTGATTTGGCTCTGCAGCGCATGAAGCTCTGCTTCCTTTTTCTGTTCTTCTATGCGGTAGATATCCTGAATTAGCTGCCTGATTCGGGCTAACATACGATTGAATTGATGCCCCAGCAGACCAATTTCGTCACGCCGTTTAACTCTGAACATCACATCCAGATCGCCACCCTGAACTTTTTTCATCAATTGAATCATTTGAGTCAGCGATTTAGTAAGGGCAACGGAAAGAATAATCGAAATAATTAACGCCAGTACAATGATACTTAATGTAGCAGCAAGTGTTGTATTACGGGTCACCTTCACATCACGCATCAGTACATCAACAGGTATAGAGATAATTACCTTCCAATTGGTTTTGGCAGAACCAGAGTATATATTTAAGCGCTCTTTTCCGTTGACTGTATCATAGAAGCTTCCAGAAATTCCCCCAACTCTTTTGAACAAGTCTGAATCAGAAATATCTGTGGCCAGCAGCTTCTTGTCGCTGTCGTAGATGACCATTCCTTTCTCATCCACAATCAACGACTTCCCATGGGTGACTTTATCCAGCTCCGTAACTTGATTCTCCAAATTGCTAATATTCGCTTCAACCGCAATCAGCCCGATTGGATTTAACAAGCCATCCACGATTTTGCGAACAACGGTAAAAGCATATCGGGTGCTCTGCAGATTACTTGTATACGCCTGAGTACCGAACAATAATGCTTCTCCGCTGGAATCCTTAGTCTGCTGGCTCCAGTATTTATAGCTTTGCTCGAGATCGAGCCGTACGCCACCATCCTTCGCAGAATAATAACCATTTCCGTAAGCGTCAAAAATATAAACCGAGTTCGCGCCTCGCTTAATATTGTTAATAAACGAAATGTTGCCCTCTATCCCCCGTTGAATGGACAACAGTAGATCAAAATCACCGGGTGATAAAGTAGCACTCCCAGTTGCGCCTCCCATAATCTTTTTCTGCTCATGGTAGCGGTTTGAACGTATTAAATTAAGTTTGATATCATTCACATAGGCGGGCATAGATGAAATACGCTTCATATCTTCGATATAATCGTCTACTCCATCCATCATTTGATCGATTAATTTCTCAGAATAAGCAATAGTGTTCCCCTGAATAGATTCTGAGTAGCTCTTGAAGGTAAATACACTGATGAAGGATAGCGGGAGGGTAATGATAATTAAAAAGACGAGGAGCAGCTTGCGTTCCATGCTCATGTCCCCGATAACGGACCACCAGCCAGAGATGCGTCTACCTTTCATTTGGTCCTTCTCCTTAATACTTTTTACCTAACTTGTTATTAAATTATAACAAATACCTAACAAAGTTATTATACGGTGTAGTTCTTCATTACACAACAACAAACCGCCTCTTCATGTTGAAGAAGCGGTTTTGTTAGGTAAACAATTTAGAGATTAGTGATGAATCCACTCATTTTATAGTGAATAATGACAGCTTGTCCTTCAATTGACCTGAAGCACTTTCCAGCTTGCCAGATAATGAAACGAGTTGATCACTTACATTTTGCTGTTCATTACTGAGGGAAGCTACTTCTTCGGAAGTTGCTGAAGACTGTTCTGCTACGGCGCTAACATTCCCCATAGCCTCTGACAACACACCTTGTGAATGATTCAGACTGCTAATCGCTGTTGTTACCGATTCTAAGCTTGTTATGAATTCATCCATCTGTCCTTTTACGGACAAGAAGATATCACTTGTACTCTTCACAGAGCTTACTTGTTCTTTAAACAGTGGTGCTACTTCGGATAATACAGCTTCCGTTTCGTTCATTTCCGCCATGATCTTATCCGTAATTCCAGCAACAAGGGCAATAGATTGCTTCGATTGGTCAGCAAGCTGCCGCACTTCACCCGCAACTACCATAAAGCCCTTACCAGCTTCTCCTGCACGAGCGGCTTCTATTGTCGCATTTAATGATAAAATATTCGTCTGCTGCGTGATACTCTTCATCACATCCAACACCTTAATTACGGAGAATACGGTCTCCTTCAGGTGGTTGACACGTTCGACAAGCGCACTTGTTTTTTCTCCAGTGCGGCTGGTCTGATCCAGCAGGTCCGTTAATTGCTTAGCACCTTGAGCACTAGCTTCACCAACCCCACGTGCTGCTTCATCCATTTCAGTGTTGGCATAAATCACAGTCTGCATTTGCGTAGCTATCACATCTGTAAGCTCATTACCACGTTCAGCTTCGAGCGCCAGGCTGCCTGCCCCACCGGCAATTTCTTCCGTAGCGGCTGCGATTTCCTTCGCAGAAATAGCTGTCTTACGTGAGGCTTCACCAAGCTCACCAGCGGTCTCCAGCACATCCCGAGCGGTTTCTGTCGTTTGCGATACAAGCTCAGTAATACGCTCCATCATCACGTTAAAGGAAGCTGACAGCTGGCCAATTTCATCCTTAGATACATATTCTGTACGTACACTAAGATCACCACCTGCACCTTGTACCATAAGATCCTTCAAGCGAGCTAGAGGACGAGCAATCATACGCACCATCCAAATCCCGATTACTATGGCTAGAAGAGCCGCGCCAGCAGCCGCAATAAAAGTAGTCAACAGAATCGGACGTGCTTCTTTCACTAGCTCATCTGTTGGGACTACCCCTGCCAACTTCCAATCCGCCCGGATCATTGGATTAAAGACAGCAAGGATTTCTTCCCCGTTTGTATCTTTTTCATCCAAACTCTTGTTATCTTTTTTACTTGCCTGAATAAAAGCAAACTCTGAAGGTTTACCATCGTCTTTTGAATCCGAAGAAGCTACTACGGTTCCATCAGGAGTGACAAGTTGAATTCGAGAGCCATCTCCCAGCTGGACACTTGCGAATGATTCCTCCAGCAATGTATTCTTCAACACAAGGATGACTATGTATCCTGTACCTGAGCCCAGGGTTTTGAGAGATCTTGCCATAGCAATATTTTTGTCTCCATCACCTTGAACAGCTGTAGAGAACCATATGTTCTTGGCCGCATCACCATCACCTTTAGAATAGTAGGATTCATAAGATGCAGTGTTGTCGACAATCTTCTTATACCATTCTTGTTCTCTAATGTTATCTAACTTAATGCCGCCACTGCCACTTGTAACAATGTCTTGATCAGGTGACTCCGGGATCAAAGAAACACTAAGAATATTAGAATCCGTTGTAATCTGACTGGACAACTTTTTACTTACTGCGCTTGTAGCTTCAAATTTCTCATAGGAAGATTGTGCAGTCACTAAAGACTTCAAATCTTCTTGCATCTGCGCATCAAAATAAAGCTGTAAAGCCAAGTTCTCGTACTGCTTCAAAGTAATATCTAACTTCTCTGAGGTCTGAATAATAGTCTGACGGTAGGCTTCCGATACGTTGTTCTTAATTGTCTTCTTGGCTTTTGAATAAGATAGCAGTCCAAGTGCCATTACCACAATTACAATTGCACACAAAAATATCAGGAATATCTTCACGCCAACAGATTCCATAGGATTAACTCTTTTGATCTGTCCCCGTAAATCTATTCCATTCTTCAAATTAAACTTAGGTGTCTTGCCTGCCCCTTCAATCTTGCTTGTTTCCTTCTTTCCTGTAATCGCCGATTTCTTATTCTTTTTATTCATGCTAAACCTTCTCTCATTATGCTTTTCACTAATACTATCTTGATCAGGATCCCCCATCTTGATCACCTACCCGCTAATATTAGAATACGCATGAAAGCGTTAACCAATATATATATCGGCGTATTAGGTCTTTTTCCTTAGCTTTACGAGACTTTTTTTACAACTTTTAACCTATGTATGTTTAATCATAATAAATAGCTTGTTGGACCTCCTCCCTTGGATATATTTGTTAATCCCTAATATATATAACTTATTGTTCGCTTTGTCAAAAAGAAAAACAGGGAGGCTCTTGGATGACCAAAAGCTTCCCTGTTTTTTATTAAAACTTCTTCTTACGCATCATATCAAAGTATGCAACTGGTTGATCTACCTTCATGCGAATAGGTTGCAGTGGATGACGGGCGGCATCAAGCGAATTGCCTTTCTCATCCCATATTTCGCCAACCGTTTGCTTGAAGAACGTATCGTTAGGTCCAAAGAATTCTACTTCCTGACCTGGCTTAAAGTGATTGCGCTGTTGAACTAGTGCCGTACCACTTTCAGCATCGTATTCAATTACAAGTCCGGCAAAATCATACGGAGCTGCTTTTTCTTCAGGCTCATAGATATGATCTTCATGATCCGGAGTATCATAGAAGAATCCTGTGTTTAGCGGACGGTTAGCCGCTTTGTTAAGCTCATCCAGCCATTCCTGCTTCAATTCATACCCTTCCGGATCTGCCATATAAGCATCAATGGCTTTACGATATGCATTTACGACAGTAGCCACATAGTGGATTGACTTCATTCGCCCTTCGATCTTGAAGCTGTCGATGCCCACTTCAATCAGTTCAGGTATACTTTCCAGCATACACAGATCCTTAGAGCCCATGGAGAAGGGATTATCTCCTTGCTGATGCAGTGGAATCTGAGTTACACCTGGAAGCAGAGGAGCTGGAGATTTCGCTTCAGCCTGCTCTTCCTCAGACACCCAAGTCCCTTCCGGACGTGCATCCTCAAACAAATCATATTTCCAACGGCAAGACTGGCAACAGCCCCCGCGATTGGAATCACGGTCGGTGAAATGGTTGGACAATACACAACGACCCGAATATGAGGAGCACATGGCACCATGGATGAAGCTTTCGATTTCAATGTCGACATGTTTTTTAATCTCAGCAATCTCTTCCAGGCTTGTCTCACGGCCCAAAACAACACGCGGAAGCCCCTCTTCTTTCCAGAAGGACACCGCTTGCCAGTTCAATGTAGACTGCTGTGTACTCAAATGCACTTCAAGTCCAGGCACTAACCGGCGTGCTGTATCTACAATGATTGGATCAGCTACGATAATAGCAGCAATGCCAGCTTCATATAAGTTACGCAGGTATTCTTCAATTCCCGCGACATCTTCATTGTGAGCATAAATGTTTGTTGCAACAAATACCTTAGCGCCATATTTCTTGGCGAATTCAACACCTTCGCGCATTTCCTCGAAGCTGAAATTATCTGCGCCGGAACGCAAGCCGTATTGTTGTCCTCCGATATAAACAGCATCCGCACCATAGTGTACTGCGAACTTCAATTTTTCCAAATTACCAGCCGGAGCGAGGAGCTCCGGTTTGTCCAGACGGTAACGTTTGCCCTTATATTGCGGCTTTGTCATGGTTCCCATTCCTGTTCTCCCCTCCATCGCCCCACAAAGCTAAGTCACATGCTATAAAATGCTGTCCTAATCTTCGTGGGGACCTATAACCTCTTTATTTTTGTCAAACTTAATATACTTGCTCTTTATAGAAAAATCCGAAGCTTAACTCCCGTTCAGGGTCCTGCACCGTTCTGATTACATCCATCCATTCCTCATCGAAGGCATAACCTTCCGGATCAGCCGCATAAAGATCTATAGCTTTACGATAAGTCTTCACAACCGTCACATTATACGCTATCGATTTCAAGAGTCCCTCAATCTTAAGGCTGTGTATACCTGCAGCCATCAGAATATGCAGATCCTCCAAAATACAAATATCATCCGAGCTCATAATATGAGTGCCGTTCTCGTCTTCATAAATCGGGAATTTCTGGTCATCTCGTTCTTCCTCAATCAGAAATAGTCCGCGTTCCTTCCCGAGACTTCCTCCATCACTAGGACGGCCTTGATGTGACATATAGCTTTCAACAAGCTTCCGCTTGGAATGGTATATATTAGTCATTCCATGAACCTGCACCTGTGCCTCAATCTCCAAAAGCGGAACCATTTCCGTCATTTCATCCATATTCAGCTCACGGGCCAGCACGACACGAGAAGCCCCCTTGCGTCCCCAATAATTCGCGGTCGCATAGTTGGTGGAAGTCATTTCCGCATTCCAGTGCAGCTTCATTACTGGCGCTTCTTTCTTCACTGTGGTTAACACAGCTGGATCCCCGAATTCAACACCATCAATGCCAAGCTCACCTAAAGCCTTCACATAGTCAGGAAGCTCATCCAGCAGACGGTTAGACATCAGCCCACCCAAGCTTGCATACACTTTGCAGCCTCGCGAATGCGCCATTTCTACGACAGTCGCTGTATCCTCCAGAGAGAAATGTCCAGCAAGCCGCATCCCGAAACGGTCATCCCCAATGAGCAGCGCATCTGCTCCGGCATCCAGCAGAGCAGCAGCTTCCTCTAAGGACGCTGCCGTCACCAGCAATTCCGGTTTGTTAGTCATGTTGTACCTCCTACTTGTACAGTTATTTCAACCGCACCACTCTTCATTTTAATAGTTTACTTCGATTCTTGCTTGCTTTTTTCGATATTGGCTAAATGTTCCTTGTAGGTCTTAGCAAACAAATGGCCCTGTGTACCATCTTTTTTGGTCACATAGAAATAATATTCAGAAGCTTCTGGTTCGAGTGCCGCCTGAATGGACTCCAGCCCCGGATTACTAATAGGTCCCGGAGGAAGTCCAATATTCTTATACGTATTATATGGATTATCAACTTCTAAATCTTTATACAAAAGTCTTTCCTTCTGCTTATTGAGTAAATATTGAACGGTAGCGTCAATCTCCAGCTTCTGTTCTTTCTTTAGGCGGTTATAAATAACCCCAGCCACAAGCGGACGTTCACTATCCACCACAACTTCCCGCTCTACCAGCGAGGCTACGGTTAACAGTTCATGCAGAGACAATCCACGCGTTTCTAGCTTTTGCTGCCAGTCGGGAATCGTATCCAGCTTCTTCTGGAACTGATCCAAAAGTGCTTCTACAACTTCCTGGGGCGTGCTATCCTTGGCCAGTTCATAGGTTTCGGGAAATAAATATCCTTCAAGACGGTGGCGAAGATTCTTATCCTGCGGGATACCCAGAATATCAATCCCCTTCAAACCTGCACCAGTATCCATAATTTCAAGAAAAGTAGCCGCATCCTGATTCCAAGCTTCAGCGAGCTTCTTAGCGATCTGCTCAGCAGTATATCCTTCGGGGATGGTAAAGACCACAGTTTCTTCCTTAACTACATCACCTGCATTTAATCTCGCAATGAGTTCATCATAGCTGTCACCCGGCTTAGCGATATAAGTACCTGCTTTGAAGCTAGAACCTTCTTTAGTCCATTTCAAATATCCCTTAAAAAAAAGACTCTTACGGATAATGCCATTCTGCTCAAGCAGATCAGCAATCTCCGCACTTCCCATGCCCTTCTCTATCGTAAATGTTACAGCAGGACCTGCAGGCTCTACCGGCTGCATCCCGTTCCAAATGTACCATGCTCCCCCACCTCCTGCTGCTGCCAGCAAAAGAATAATGATTAACACAGTACGGATTGCGGATTTCAAGTCTGGTTCCTCACTTTCCGACTATAAAGTATAAAAGTGTATTGCCTAGAATTCAATATATATTTCCTTAAATTGATGTTTATACAGGATATTGCTCGCATTTCAAGCAAAAAGAGCGCGGAATTCTCCGCCCTCTTCCGTGCCCATCATAAATGTAACGTACATGTTTAAGATTTATTCAGCGCCATCTGCTGGAAAAGTCATCTCATCGTATAGCTCAGAGATGTCTTCCCACTCTTCATCGTCCATAATGCTCTCCAATTCCGGAAGTCCGTCAGAAGAGATAACGATACGCAGGATTTCATACTCCACGTCTTTGCCAGAGCCTTTCAGCACCGCATATCCGCGATCACCGACTTCAAATTCGGCGATAATATCGTAAATGGAAGATTTGCCTTGCTCATCTTCCAGTTCTACAGTTTCTCCGTATGCTTCTTTAAGCCGTGAAGTCCACACCGCTTGATCAGCGGATATCTCAGTCATTCTCCGATCCTCCGTCCAACTCGTCGACCAGTGTGTTGAAAGTCTCTTCGACAATCGCCCATTCCTCATCATTATCGATCATGAACAATTGAAGATCGTCGCCTTCTTCCACATAACGGAACGCGTATACCTCATCGGTTTCCTCGTCCTCGGAGTCTAGCGGAACCACCATCATATACTTAGCGTCCGAGCCATCAACCTCAAACTTCATAATGACCTCGAATTCCTCTTCATTACCTTCCTCATCGGGAATATAGATAATTTCCGGTTCTTCCTCTTGGCCAATCTGTTCGTTTGTCATATCCTCGCACCCCTCACCTTTTACTGTTAGCATCCAAAAAATTTTGCAAAATCAGGGCTGCAGCCATTTTATCCACAATCCCCTTGCGTTTCTTCCGGCTGACGTCCCCTTCAATCAGCACCCGCTCTGCGGATACCGTCGTCAGACGCTCATCCCAAAGGTGTACGGGCATTTCTAACTCTTCCCGTAGCTTATCAGCGAATTCAATACAGATTTCGCCCCGGGGTCCTACTGAGCCGTTCATATTCTTCGGCAGACCAACTACAATCTCTCCAATTTCGTGCTCTGCAACAAGTTCACGAATGCGTTCGAACTCATTACCCGTACCTCGGCGCTCAATCGTTTCAAGAGCTTGTGCCGTCCAGCCAAAAACATCGCTTGTGGCTACACCGATTCTACGGTCGCCGTAATCTAAACCTAACTTTTTCTTCATTTCGGATTGTCCACCCTGTGATTGACGAGATAGAATCTAACCAGCTCTTCAATCAGCTCATCACGTTCTTTTCTCCGGACCAAACTTCTCGCATTGTTATGGCGCGGAATGTAAGCCGGATCTCCGGAAAGAAGATACCCTACGATCTGATTGATCGGATGATACTCTTTCTCCACCAGTGCATCGTATACTGCTAGCAATATTTCCTGGGGAGAAGCTTCCTTTTCGTCGCCCTTCACATTGAATTTGACCGTTTTGTCCATGGAGTCCATTTGTGACACCTTCCTTCTGCAAAATCGCCTTTTGGGACGGCTTCGCAAAGTTGCTACTGTGCAGCTCGCTTGCTTCCTTTATCATAACATATTCATGCCCCAACGAGGAAATCCTGCCCGTTATTAACGCTTTTTTTGGCATTTTCTCTACAAAAATTATGATATTTTTGGCTTTTAAGCTATTGTCAAGCACAATTCTTCATGAATAATCTAACATCCTGCTAATAAAGAGTAGCGGTACTGATATCAAACTCTCAGTACCGCTATGTTTTCTCGTAATACGTTTAGTTAGAGAAATGGTTTCGTAATTTTAACTTAGGCTAAGGAAGCTACCAATTCTTCAGCCTTTGCCAATGCTTCGTTTAGCTTAGAAGCATCTTTACCGCCGGCTTGCGCCATATCTGGACGCCCGCCACCGCCGCCGCCGCAAACCGCTGCGATTTCTTTAACGAGTTTACCAGCGTGGAAACCTTTCTTCACAAGGTCTTGCGGTACAGATACTACAAAGTTCACCTTATCATCCATCGCCGCACCTAATACAAGCACTGCATCCGGAAGCTTGGATTTCAATTCATCCGCTGTAGAACGCAAAGCATCCATATTGCCTGCTTGAACAGCAACAGCCAGGAGCTGCGTACCTGCGCCAACTGTCTTCACACTGCTTGTAAGTTCAGCAGCAAAAGTAGCGCTCAGCTTGGATTGCAGAGATTCATTCTCACTTGAAAGCTCACGCACCTGGTTATGCAGCGCTTCGATCCGTTTCGGAACGTCATTCAGAGAAGACTTGAGAAGGCCTGCTGATTGTTTGAGCAAATCTAGCTGGCTTTCAGTGAACTGGTAAGCGTAACGTCCGGTAACTGCCTCGATGCGGCGCACTCCGGATCCAATGCCACTTTCGCTAAGCAGCTTGAAAATTCCGATTTGCGACGTGTTGGATACATGACAACCACCGCAAAGCTCAAGACTGTAATCGCCCACTTGAACGACACGGACGATATTACCGTATTTTTCACCAAAGAGCGCCATTGCTCCCATTGCTTTAGCTTCATCAATCGGCTTGTTCTCAATCACTACATCTAGACCGCGCCAGATTTGTGCATTTACGCGATGTTCGATATCGCTCAGTTCTTCTGGAGTAATCGCTCCAAAATGGGAGAAGTCAAACCGCAAACGAGCACCTTCCACTAAAGATCCCGCTTGATTAACATGCCCGCCAAGAACTTCTTTAAGCGCTTTGTGCAATAAATGGGTAGCTGTGTGGTTCTTCACGATATCTTCACGCTCTGCACGATCCACTTCCGCGCGAACGGATTCGCCCACTTTCAATTCTCCCGCTTCCACAGTTACCAAATGTACGTGTTGGCCGTGCGGCGCTTTAAAGAGTCCTTTTACCTTAGCCGTAACTGAACTCCCAGTAAGCACACCGGTGTCACTTACTTGTCCGCCGCTCTCAGCATAGAACGGTGTTGCTTCAAGAATAACTTGGCATTCTGCGCCTTCGCCGGCGACATCTACCAATTCATCACCCACAACAATAGCCAGGATTTTCGACTCTGTTACCGAGTCATTATATCCAACAAATTCACTTTTAACCGTCAGGTCTGCTAGTGCGCCTCCCTGAATCTTCATGCTGCCGCCATCATGACGTGCAGCTCTTGCACGGTCACGTTGCTCCTGCATAGCCGCATCAAAACCTTCACGGTCTACAGTTAATCCTTGCTCCGCTGCGAAATCTTCGGTCAAGTCAAATGGGAATCCATAAGTATCATATAACTTAAATGCATCGGCTCCAGCAATATTGCTGAGACCCTCTGCTTTTGCTTTAGCACTGATCTCACCCAAAATAGCCAATCCGTCAGACAATGTTTCGTGGAAACGTTCTTCTTCAGTACGAATAATCTTTGCGATATATTCGCGGTTGTCCACAACGGATGGATAGTAGACACCCATAATTTCGCCAACGGTTTCAGTCAGCTCATACAGGAATGGACGATCCAGACCCAAGGTCTTTCCGTACCGAACAGCACGGCGAAGCAAACGGCGGATAATATAACCGCGTCCTTCATTAGAAGGAAGTACTCCATCCCCTACTGCAAAAGTAACGGTACGCACATGGTCAGCGATTACTTTAAGCGCGATATCCTGCTCAACGTTATCTTTATAAGTTACACCCGCGAGTTGTGCTGTCTTTTGAATAATAGGTTGGAACAAATCAGTGTCGAAGTTGGAATCTACATCCTGTAGAATGGATGCAAAACGCTCCAAACCAGCACCTGTATCAATGTTTTTATTCGGAAGCGGCGTATAGCTGCCATCCTTGTTATGGTTAAATTGTGAGAACACCAAGTTCCATACTTCCAGCCAACGTTCATTTTCTCCGCCTGGATACATTTCCGGATCGCTCATATCACTGCCGTAAGCTTCTCCGCGGTCATAAAAGATTTCCGAGCAAGGACCGCATGGGCCTTCGCCAATATCCCAGAAATTTTCGTCGCCCAGCTTAATGATGCGTTCAGCAGGCAGGCCAACCTTTTCATTCCACAGCTTAAATGCCTCTTCATCCTCTGCGTACACCGTTACGGAAATACGTTCCGGGTCAAAGCCGATCCACTCTTTGCCGGTTAGGAACTCCCAAGCCCATGTGATAGCTTCTTCTTTGAAATAATCACCGATGGAGAAGTTACCCAGCATCTCGAAAAACGTATGGTGACGGCGTGTCTTACCCACATTCTCAATATCATTGGTACGAATACATTTTTGTGAGTTGGTCAGGCGCGGATTTTCTGGAACCTCCCGGCCATCGAAGTACACTTTCAAAGGTGCCATACCCGCATTGATCCACAGAAGCGAAGGATCGTTGTGAGGAACGAGGGACGCGCTTGGTTCAATCTTGTGACCTTTACTTTCAAAAAACTTAAGCCATTTGGAACGAATTTCACTTGCTTTCATAATTTACAGCTCCCGTCTCATCTTTTTACTTCGGCATTTACACCGGAAATTACAAAATACCTAAAAAATAAAAACAAAAAAACGCCCCTGAATAATTCAGGGACGATTAATATCGCGGTACCACCCTGGTTATCGCCTTGACCCCACTCATGGGACAATTGCAGACGATCGCCTTGTCGCGGCTGATAACGGGCGCCCCCGGTGAGCATTGATCTCACACTCCGAAATTAGCTTTCCACCGGCCTGTCTTCAAGGTTCTCACAGCCATTACGAAACGTTTCGTAAAGGAACCTTTTCTCTGACCAAGCCATCCTCCGGTGTACTTCATTTTCATCAACGATTTGTCCGATTTGCATTTTAACATTTCAAGTATAGCCAGTGCCCTTGCTTCTGTCAATCTGGGGATGGGCGAATGTGAAGAATAACACATGATTTTTGTAACAGTAAACTTGGCCTCAAAAAGGATATAGTGAAATCTAAGGTTAATTTGGAATATTTTGTATTCAGGAGGACTGCCGTTGATGCTTCACTCCAAGGAGTTCAATCCATCATCGATTTTTGAAGCAAAGCCTACACACTACCTTTTTATAGCGAACCTGATTTTTATTCATATTATCTTTACTCTTGCGGTTAATCTTATCCTTTTTGAGCATGGATATTTAAGTTTTATCGCCAAAAACACAAACTACTGGATCAATGAAACGTTAGCCGCCAATCTAGTTGGGCTTCTCTTAGAAGTAATTATTTTTTTGATTCTGATAGCTAAAGTTTCGCCCCGGGATTTTGGGTTAAAAATAGAAAAATTACGAGCTGGACTGCTGGGCACCTTTCTGTTTTGGCTCGCTATAAATATAGTAGATTTGTGTATGGTACACTTGAATCACTCAGAGCTAACGCTTAACAATAATATCTTCAGTCATTCAAATTTAGTTTTCGGTGAAATTCTAGGTCAAATCTTCGGAAATGCTTTATTGGAAGAAATCTTATTTCGCGGCTTCCTGCTCGTTCAAATCTATTTATGCTTAAAAAAAATCAACAACAAGACTACACGGATGATCACGGCAATGCTGATTTCACAATCGATCTTTGCTGCCATACATATCCCAAACCGGATTTACTCAGGATTAGTTGGAATGGAGTTTGTTTATGATTTTATCATGCTTCTAATTCTAGGAGTTATATTCGCTCTACTCTATATCTTAACCAAAAATCTATTTTTCGTGATCGGCGTTCACTCATTAATGAATATTCAGATAGTGTTTTGGAATAGCAATTTCACGTATACGGCAACTTTATTATGTGTGTTATTACTGACCTGTCTTTTGCTTTGTATAAAAAGGAAAGAGTTTCGCGCGCAGCAACATCAGGCGGATATGGAGCTCTGATAATTAGAACTTTAATTACTCACAAAAAGAAGTTCCACCCTTTAAGCTGGAGGAACCTCTTTCATTATTATATTATTTCTATTAATTCGCACCCTCTGCAATAGCCTTATAAGCAGCTAAATCCGTATAAACTTCCTCTTTAAGCGGATTGCGTTTATGCTTGATAATTTTATAGAAATGATAACCAAACACTGCAATATTAGCAGCTAAAGATAATGCACTTACTACCCACAGAGCGGTTTCACTATGAGAGGATTGTACAGAGAACTTTGACTCGCCAACAAACGCCGGGAATGACATCGTAAACATCATCCAAATCGCCAAAGTCTGTGCACGATGCTGCAGCCATGCCCCTTTTTTGAAGAAGAACGCCGGGATGGTACAAGAAATCAACAATGCTGCACCTGCATAGAAGGAATGGTCAGAAACTGCATTATATACATAGGCAAAGTTCCAAATGTCATAAGCAATGATCCAGAACCAAAGCTGGTCAGGCCACAACATATCTTTACTCTTATCTTTACTGATCACAATTCCCATCCAACCAGAAATCGTAATAATGTTCAGAATACCTGCGATCCCGTTCATAATGTTCCAAGGACCACCTACCATCATTACGCCATCCACCATACCTTGCAAGCTGTACACTTGGAAATCACGAATAACTGCTTCAAGAATGTTAACTGCAAGGATAATAGCCGGGAACATTAATATATATTTATTTTTGTCCCATCCTTTAACATAACGGATAGCCATAAACCCTATACATCCTGCCAAAGCAGAATATACTTTTACCCAGTGAAACCATGTTCCGGTACTAGAGCCTTCGCCTGCCGTATTCGGCCAGACCGCTATGGTAAGAACAATAGGGACAACTATAAACAGAATGATTGAGAACCACTTGCTCTTCCGTGCGATTTCATTTACAAACATTAATCCTGCTAGTACTACTAACCACATTAGCGCAGAGTACCAGGGAATCGATTCGAATAAAAACATTTTTTACTCCTCCTTGTAGTTTGGTGTATATAATCTGTGTCTCAGGTCCAATATAGTACATCCCTCTTTGAACGATCAAATCGCTTAAAACGTTGATTTATCAGTGTTTTTTTAGTTTCATTTCAAGTTGAGTTTACACAACCATAGCACTAGGATTCGCCAAAGTTTCTACCTTTCTTCTGAGCAATCTATTAGAATGCATGTCTACAGAACTATATACTGCAAACCTAACTTGAATGTAAAAAAAACCTTGTCGACAAATTTCTTTGTGGACAAGGTTCCTCTTTACTATTATTTAAAAGAATCGTTCAACCAAGTGTTTCGCATATACAATACAATTCTCAAGTGTAGGGAAGTTCATGATTTCTCCAGCTAAATAGATATTGTTGTTCCCCTGCATCTGATCAACCCGTTCATAAAACCCCTCATGTAGCGCATCAGAATCCACATGAGGGAAATGCTTCCAACGCTTCATCATATACAGTCGAATGCTCTCTCCGCCCAGCTCGCGAAGTTTATTTTCTACCGTCTCTCGCATTTCCAGATCAGTCATAGCTTCATTCTCTGCTACATAAACCGTAACTAGATCCGTAGTTCCCATATCTGCCCACCGATAGTACCATGCCATCATATGCCCTTTACGTTCAGGGTACATATTCCGGGGGATATAGCCAGAAAGCTCCGGCAGCCCTTTCACTCTGTAGGCATATACCCTAAACCATTCATACGTTATACTCGCTAATAAGGTTTTGTCCTCACTGGACAGGCTAACTGTATCGCCCATTTGCTCTAAAGCTGCTGTATAAATGACCTTGTCAAAATAAAAGATGTCCTGACTCGTCTCTACTCGAACCTGTCCATCTTGTTCTTGCTCCATAAAAAGCACTTCACAAGTCAGGCGGAGATCGTTCACTTGGTCGGCCATTCGTCTTATCAGTTCAGTAACACCCTTAGGCCAGGTTATCATATGCGTAATTTCAATAAACGACAACAGATTATCATAGCTTAGAAATTTCAACACATATGCAGCGGGCACATTATGGATACTACCGAATCCAAAAGTATTAAAATAATGCATGTAGACCTGTTCAAGGACAGACAGCTTATTCTCTGCACACCACTGTGAAAATGGCTGACATAAATCTGGTGGTAAGTGAAGAAATCCCGGTTCTTGGAGAGACTCATAGCGTTTTAGAATATCCGGCAGTCGTTTGAATTCTTGTGTAAACGCCTCTATCTGCTCCATGGGAATCTGTGAAGTTTTCCTCCCATTATTATCAAAAAATCCACGTTCTAACAATGGTCCCCTATCCATAAGATCAAAATCTCTCATTAAATCCATCGTATGTTTATAGGTGGGCAGGCCGATTAGCGTCCCCATTTCATAACTTTTTCCTTTGTACTCAATAGAATGACACTTTCCTCCTACTCTGTCCGACTTCTCCATGAGGGTAATGTGGGTATAACCTTTTTTCGCTAATTCGTAAGCAGCTGTAACCCCAGAAATCCCTGCACCGATGATCCCAATTCGGTCTTTATTCTTCGTGTTTGTCATCATCCGTTATCTCCTTGTAAATAACCATAATGGCAAAGTTTCTCGTTGTCCCGTATAGGCAAGTGCGACATCCGATGGTATTTTACCTTGATTAGGTCCATCTGTAATTTGCCTGCTGAAGTTGTAGGTTCTCAAGTATTCATGTAAGCGCTTTTCTAAAATTTCAAAAGAATCTATCGTATCATCTACCCAAGCCTGCTGGTAGAATTCTTTGGTCAACACCGCCGCAAATTGCTGCAAGGGCTGAAATATCTCTGTTTGGTCTACCGTTATAGCTACTTGATTAATATTGTTCTTATGTAAAAATTCACTATATTTATGTTTTCCTCTGTCCCAGTTCGTAATGAATTCACGGCTTTTGTTCGTAACCAGATTATCGATATGAAAATCTAATGTCTTCATCAATGGGAGAACTTTCAGATGCATAAAATCTATAAAATGAATGGTAGACTTACGATTGTATAGCTTAACTAGACCTAGTCTGGAGTAGGCATCATAAATTACATATTGATATACCTTTCCGACCCTCGGGAAAACTCCCAAATAGCTGATACTCTGCTGACACATATACCCGGGATGAGCATTTATCGGATTCTTCATCTTATAATCTAGTGTTTTCCGTTTCTCTTTAAATCCTTTAGTGAGAGTGGATTGTGCGCCATCCCTCTTCTTTGCTTTGATTTGATTGGCGTAAGCTTCACGCTCTATTCGTTTATTTAGTCCGTTTCGACGTAGTACATTATAAATACCCGATTCCCCTATTTGCATACCTTCATCTTGCAGTTCATAAAAGATGCGTCTAGGCCCATCCTCAGGAAATCTGGCGACGTACTGCAAAATCAATCTTTCCGTTTTCTTATCTACTTTATTAGGCATTACCGGCTTTTTTTTCTTCTCCCCAAGTCCATCCATTCCATGTTGTTGATAAGCTTTAGACCACTTATAATAGATCGTCCGGGAAATGCCAAACTCCTTACAGGTTTCGCTCACATTCTTGCTGATGGCCCCTTGCATGAGGATATGATATTTGCTGTTTGCATTCACCTATTTGCACCCCTCCTATCTTTATTTTATACATAGTTAACGTTTAATTCATTACTATTCTAAAAAAAATGGGAGAACGCTCAAAGCGTCTCACCATTCCGAACAAAATGCGTTATGTATTTCCCTGCGGAAATCTCCAAGCAATTTAGTCGTTGGCCATATGCGCAGCCACCATCTATGCCAATTTTATCTCCAAGTGGACTAAACCAAATTTCTTCTGAATCATGCAGATCCATCGTCGAAGTATGACCGAAAACAACCGTTTTGTTAGTGCTAACTACCGGATTCTTATAAAAGGGTTCTCTAATCCAGATAAAATCATAAGGGTCCTGCTGTTTCCAATCCTCAATAAATGGATTAATGCCCGCATGAACAAAAATATGTTCTTCCGTCTCATGATAAAGCGGCAATGTGCTTAGAAAGTCTATATGATGTCTATAGTCCCGCCTAATTTTTTCTTTTAGCTGCATATAATCCTTCCAGCCAAAATCCTCCTGCAAACCTTCGTAGCCCGCCTCACAATAACTCATCAGCGTATGAAATCCGCCGTTAGTAAGCCAATGGGTATCCAATTTATCATCTTCGCCGGTGAGCGCATCGCAAGCCATTTTATCGTGATTTCCTTTGAGAACTATAGCTCCACATTCTTGCTGCAGAGTCATCACTTGCTCCACAATTCCTTTACTGTCCAGCCCTCTATCCACATAATCTCCCATCAAGATAAGCTTATCCTCCGCTGGGCGATAATTCACTTTTGATAACAGTGCATTGAATTCTACATAACTTCCGTGAATGTCACTAATTGCTAATATTCTGATGATAATCGCTCCTTGCTCTAAGATGCAAAAAAAGATGTTCCCGCGGGTGTGCAGGAATATCTTTTGATGTTGGGCTTTTTATACTGAATCTATAACTAATGACTCTTCATCCGACTGTGGAAAAAAATGACGGCTTCTGACCTCATGCACCGCTTCTTGAAAACGATCGCACAAAAAGATCAGCTGGTCGATCTCTTCCTTACCGACCTTTTGCGTGATTTCACTCAAAATACCGGAATAGGATGCCATCTGCCTGCTATAAATCTGCTCTCCAAGCTCACTCAAACAGATATATACGACCCGACGATCTGTCTCGGATGTTGTACGTACTACGTAACCTTTTTCCTCCAAAGTATTTGCCATTTGCGTGGCAGTAGGTCTACTTATCTGGAGCAGGTCACTTAATTTAGAAATCATAACTCCCCGGTGCTGTTTGTCACCTTCGGTCGCTTTCTTTTGCTTCATTACAGTGTGAATGACGTACATCATAACAAACTCTCTATACGATACTACATCAATCGAGTAGGGGCGAGCAGTCAGACGCTTTATATTTTCAAGGGCTATGATAAGCTTCTGCTCTTGATTGTCATGGGTATCCATAGGGCACCTCCAATATACCTCAATCTAATTAGATTACTTACCTATTCCCAAAAAATCAAGTCAAATTCAAATTCTCTTTAAATTAAAATTTAATAATTAACCTGTTGTGCTAATTGATGAATTTGTGTATTATACATAAATGATAGTTTGGCTACCTAATTATTACGACATGAATTCCCAAACTACAATATATAGAAGTTAAAGGAGAGGAACTGCTCTGGAGCATCTCACTCAGAAAAAGAAAGTTACAATTATGATTGCTTTAATGGCGGCTATGTTTTTCGCAGCAATCAACCAGACAATTGTGGGCACAGCAATGCCCCGAATTATTGCGATGCTTGGAGGCATTGAACATTATACCTGGGTAATTACCATCTATATGCTCACCTCAACCATTGCTACCGTACTTGTCGGTAAGTTATCCGATATTTACGGAAGAAAGCCCTTCCTGTTATCAGGGATTGTCATTTTTATTATAGGTGCGTTCCTATCCGGATTGTCGACCAACATTTTTCAAATGATCACTTATCGCGGGATTCAAGGTCTAGGCGGCGGGATTCTCATGTCGGCTACCGTAACCGCTGTAGGTGATTTGTTCGCTCCAAGAGAGAGAGCCAAGTGGACTGGAATTATGATGGCGATATTTGGTTTCTCCAGCGTAATTGGTCCTACTCTTGGCGGATTCATGGTAGATCACATGGCTTGGAAATGGATCTTCTGGATCTTCTTGCCTTTCGGTATCGTGGCCTTCTTTATGATTTTGAAAATGTTCCCTAAAACAACGCGTTCTACATCTGAGTCCATTGACTATTTAGGCTCCATTTTCCTTTCCCTGACCATCGTTGCGCTCTTGCTCGGCTTTTCATGGGCAGGAACAAAATATGACTGGGGTTCTCCGGAGATTCTCGGCTTGTTTGGGGCTTCCATTCTGGGTCTGATTATCCTGATTCTGATTGAGCGTAAAGCTAAGAGCCCCGTATTGCCATTATCCTTATTTAAAAACTCCATCGTATCCATCTCAATGATTGTCGGTTTCCTGATGAATGCCGGTATGATGGGCGCAATGATCTACCTGCCCTTCTTTGTGCAAGGGGTAGAGGGCGTCTCCCCAACTAAATCTGGTTTTATCAATATGCCAATGTCACTTACTATGATTGTACTAAGTACTTTAGTGGGAAGATGGATCTCCAAAACAGGAAAATATAAACGTTATGCTCTAATGGGGATGCCATTCATGGTTGTAGCCATGATATTAATGGCCTTTATGAGTAACATTGCTACGGCTGTAGTCAGCATGATTATCTTCGGGGTTGGGTTAGGACTATCGATGCCCGTATTTACTCTAACCGTACAAAATGCTGTTGCTCCTTCAATGCTAGGTGTTGCTACTGCTACAAATACTTTATTCCGTAATTTAGGTGGAACCATAGGTATTGCCATCATGGGTACCATTATGAACTCCTCATTAACGAAAAAATTAGAGGCAGCGGTATCTTCAGGCAAAGGTCCGGATTTATCCAAACTCGATCCTGAATCCGCTAAACAGCTTTCTGCATTTATGAACCCTCAAATGTTGCTAGATCAACCTAAACTAAAGGAATTGCATGCAACACTGCCAGAGCAAATCCAGCCGCTCTTCAATCAATTGATTGAGATGCTGCGGAACGCACTGAGCGATTCCCTGACAGTTGTGTTCTTAAGTGGTACGGCGCTGTTAGTTATCGCAGCACTGCTCGTTCTGTTCCTTAAAGAGATTCCATTACGTAGTGGAGAGAAAAAAATGGAGGCACACGCAGAGGATAAAACCGGGAGTAAAAAACTCGAAAAATCTGTGCCTGCTGCACATTAATCACAAATAACCTTACATTAGAGATGTCCGTAAACAGCTTAGGCTGTGCGGCATCTCTTTTTGATAAGAAGGGCTAGGATTCGTTTGATTGATCATTCAATTCTTCGAAGTAAACGTAAACTCCGTTTAACAGCTCCATTAACGTATCCGTCTGTTCTTTGCCCATGTAATCAATCATACCTTTAAAGGTATTCCGGGATTTCGTTACGGCCATCTCAGCCAGATGCTCCCCTTTTTCCGTAAGCGTGATCTCACTAACTCGGCGATCCTGTGCATCGGAAGTACGCACCACATATCCTTGTGCAATCAGACTATTGAGCATTTGGGTAACCGTAGGAGAGGTGACTTTCAGAAACTTGCTAATCTCCGAAACCGTCTGTCCCTTCTTCCCTTCCCGTTCTTTACCAAGCTTTAAAGAAACCAACATCCGGACCTCACTTGGCTTCAAGCCCCAAATCGTAGTTTTACGCCAGTTCATTCTAGCGAATTGTTGGAAAGCCTCCATTAATCCATCCACATTCTGATATTTCTCTTCGTTCATCAGTACACCCCATAAAATCATTTAACACTAAGTATAGCCTAATATGACGTAAAAAAGAATTGATAGATGTCAGATTACCCATTTTCAAAAAATAACTAATGGGATGTATAATATAATAATCATCCTAAATTGAAAGTGGGTATTAATTTGACCTTTTCTTACTCTACCTATGACGCTCTAGGACTTGCTTCACTTGTCAAAGCACGTGAAATTTCACCTCGTGAGCTGGTCGAAGCCGCCTTTGCTCGGTTAGATGAGGTCAATCCGGTCATAAATGCGGTGGTGCGCACCCGCCGGGAAGCTGCTCTTAGAGAAGCCGACGAGATGCCTGTTCAGGATAACACTCGGCCGTTTGCTGGCGTTCCGTTTCTATTAAAGGATATTTCCCAATCTATCGCTGGCGAGCCCATCACTTGTGGGGCTATGCTGATGAAGAACAATGTCGCGCTGTGGGATTCAAATTATGTTGCACGGATTAGGAAAGCCGGCTTCATTCCACTTGGCCATACGAACACACCAGAGTTCGGCTTAAAAAACATTACAGAGAATGTCCTCCATGGACCTGCTCGTAATCCTTGGAATCTCGAATATTCTCCTGGAGGTTCGAGTGGCGGAGCCGCGGCAGCTGTTGCTTCTGGTATCGTTCCAGTAGCAGGAGCCAGTGATGGTGGTGGGTCCATCCGTATTCCCGCCTCATTCACAGGCTTATTCGGACTTAAACCCACGCGCGGGCGCACACCAGTAGGACCCGGAGTCGGCCGTCAATGGCAAGGGGCTTCTATTGATTTTGCCTTAACCCGGTCCGTTCGCGATAGCGCTGCTATGTTAGATCTGCTGCAGGTTGTGCAGCCAGAAGCCGCCTTCCAGACTCCGTTATATCCGGGCGTATATCTGGATGATCTGTTTAAGCCTACGCAACGTAAACTACGAATTGGATTTACGACTGCTTCCCCAGTAGGTACGCCTGTCTCTGAAGAGGCCGTAAATGCTGTTCACAAAACCGTGAAATGGCTCGAAGCTGAAGGACATGCGGTTGAAGAAACAGAAAGTCCTGTGAATGGCACAAGACTGATGGAGAACTACTATACGATGAATGCCGGAGAGGTAGCAGCCATGTTCGTCTCCCTGGAGAGAAATATGGGACGTTCCATAACTGCTGACGATGTCGATATCATTACGTGGGTTCTTGGTGAGACCGGAAAAAATGTTTCAGCGGCCGAATTCGTACATAGTCTGGATGAATGGGACGTTGCAGCCGCCCAAATGGCGGAACTGTTTAATCATTACGACTTATATATAACACCTACGAATGCAAACTCCGCTCCCAAAATTGGTGAATTAACGCATAAACCTGCAGAGATAGCAAAGCTGCTGCACGTAAACGAATTGCCAAAAGAAGAACAGAGCCGCTTAATTTACGAGATGTTTGAGCCAAGCCTAACCTATACACCGTTCACCCAGCTCGCAAATCTGACAGGCCAGCCAGCAATGAGTGTGCCCGTCCATAAGTCAGCAACTGGCCTGCCGCTAGGCGTTCAAGTCATGGCGAACAAAGGCCGTGAAGATTTGCTGCTTCAGCTTGCTGCCCAGCTTGAACAATCCGCTCTTTGGGTCGGCATGAATGGGAATCCGCTGTTGACCTGATCAATTAAGGGTGATGTTCACGCAGCTCAAGCTCCCCTTACTCTTTCCCGCAAATGCCATAGAAGAAAATATGGATGGCTTCCTCGATGAAGGCATCCATATCTTCCTGTTTGCTAGCTTCGTCTAGAAGTTCACCCGCATTACGCATATACATCCCCATTAGTGAAAGTATCCCTTTGGTGGATACTTTATTTGAGATTTCTCCCCGTGCTTTCCCATCCTCAACCATCTTCACCAGCACCGGCAAAATGTCATTCGCATATCGTTCCTCAATATAACGGAACATTTCTTGATCCTCAACCATAAGCTCCTTCACAGTCGCGGGAGATAAACCGCTGTAAGTTTGCCTTTCCATGGTTAGAATGTAACCAATAATCTCCTTTAGAGAATGCTCTTGATAAATGTAATCTTCAAACTCCTGAATTTCCTTCTGAACAAAGTCCTTAAAAGACTCACTAAGCAGCGCTTCCTTACTGCCAAAATAATTATAAATCGTCACCTGAGAGACTCCTGCTTCTTTCGCAATATCTGCGATCCGTAGACGTTTGGGTTCCCAGCTCTTGAGCATCTCCATAGTAGTTTTCATAATTTTGAATTTAATCTGTGCTGCTCTCTTCTCAAATCCATTCATAGCTTCCACCCTAACTTCGTTATTAAGTATGCGTATTTAAATTTAATGAAATATTCCATTTCAATTATTTCATAATTATATTGACTTCATTAACCACTAGGAATAATATAACATATGAAATATTCAATTCATATTAGTTCATTATTTTGCGGCGGGGGTGGCGGCATGCTGGTTGTAGAAGGCTTAACTAAACGATTTTCGAATGGCAAAGGAATCGAAGATGTAACATTTACCGTAAACAAAGGCGAGGTTTTTGGATTTCTGGGTCCTAACGGTGCAGGTAAATCGACAACTATACGGCATATCATGGGTTTTATGAAACCAGATCAAGGGCATGCGAGTATCCATGGGCTTGATGTATGGAAGGCACAAGGGACAGTCCAGAAGCATATTGGCTACTTACCCGGTGAAATTAACTTTTTTGATGGGATGACGGGTCTTTCTTTCCTTAAATTCATGTCAGCCATGCAGGGAATCAAAAATACTACCAAACGCGAGCAGCTGATTGAACGCTTGCAATTTGATGCCACAACTCCGATCCGAAAAATGTCAAAGGGAATGAAGCAAAAGGTCGGAGTCGTCGCTGCTTTTATGCACAGTCCTGAAGTTATTATTCTGGATGAACCTACCTCGGGTCTCGACCCGCTCATGCAAAAGGTATTTATTGATCTGGTACTGGAGGAAAAATCAGCCGGAACTACCTTTCTCATGTCCTCACACAGCTTTCAGGAAATTGAACGCACCTGTGACCGCGCCGCAATTATTAAAGACGGACGGATTATCACCGTAAAAAATATTCATGAACTACAATCGATGCAACGGAAGCTGTTTGAGGTCATTTTTGCGAATAGTGAAGATGCAGTGGATTTTGCCGCCTCCGGCCTACAAGTGGAAGCTCATGAGGGAAATATGGTCCGCATAGCTGTGCAAGGCAATTATGATCGATTCATCCGGGAAACTGGAAAATACAATATCCGCAGCATCGACGTATTCACGCAGAATCTAGAGGACATCTTCATGGACTATTATGACCGCGAGGGGGCAGTGCAATGAATCTTCCGCTCTATAAGGAAATGATGCGAGTGAACCTGAAAGGAATATTGAATTACGCCTTTGGTTCTGCCTTCTATATTCTGTTTATGATCTGGCTTTATCCAGGGATTGCGGGGAGTACACAAGCAATTGATGACCTTATTAAGGCGATGCCAGAGGGTGTGGGTAAAGCCTTTGGGTTAAATAGCGGATTTACCAGTGCTGAAGCTTTTATCTCCGGAGAATATTATGGACTTATACTAGTTCTGATTCTTTCCATAGTTTGTGTGCAAATGTCAACGCAGCTAATGGCTCGACTCGTGGATCGCGGCTCCATGGCTTATCTGCTCATAGCCCCAACTACACGGAGAAAAGTCGCCACCACGCAGGCACTTGTACTCACTACAGCATTGCTCTTAATCATGGGTGTAACCACCCTCGCCGGATTATTAGGTAAAGCATGGTTTCTTGGCAGTGAATATGACTTTAACAGCGGTCGCTTCGCTCAGCTGAATACCGTGGCCTTTTTATTATTTTTTGCGGTAGGCGGCCTTACCTTTCTCGTGTCCTCTGTATGTAATGACGAGAAAAAAGCACTCGGAATTTCCGGCGCTATCGCCTTCGGATTTTTCACTCTGGATCTACTCGGTAAAATAAGCGACAAACTTGAAGGACTGCGTTTCCTAACCTTATTCTCCTTCTATCAACCCGGGGAAATCGTTCAGGGCAACGTGGAGATTATTCAGGTCTCCAGTTGGCTGCTGTTGATCGGAGTGCTCACCTTTTCCTTGGGAGTAGAGCTGTTCAGAAGACGGGATCTTCCATTATAAGAGTACCTCACTTGATCAACTCGCTTTTACGCGTTCCCGAAGCAACTATCGGACACCGTTGACCTTAAATGCAACTTTATCACAAATTTGCGTACCTAACGGACCCTAAAGTCGTTATTGGCTTGAAGATCACCAAAAATGAACCTTTTCTAAAGGAATAGCTGCACTGGGGTCCGCAACCTTGCTCAAATGACTAAAAAATTGCAAATAGCGTCAGCTGAGTCCTTAAGCCTCAGGAGGGTTACAACTATGACTCTTATAAAAAACAACAGAGCAGTGTTTCTCCACCTCTGGGAGAATCATTGCTCTGTTGTTTTATGCGACAAATCCCTTTTTATTTCGTATCCGGTCTAGGTACACCAAAGTTTGGCGTTCCATCTTCATTCCACTGGATTACTTGCACACGTGCGTGACGATTCGGATCGTAAAGCGGATCTCCGACAATTTCCTTATAGCTTCTAGCATGGAAAACAAGGATATCCTGTGTGCCATCCTCAGAGACAGTAAAGCTATTATGTCCCGGACCATATTGGCCATTTTCCTCAGAAGTCGTAAACACAGGTTCAGGTGTCTTGACCCATGATTTTGGATCCATTAAATCACTATTCTCATCAGCAGTCAATAATCCCATACAATAGTTGTGATCTGTTGCACTAGCTGAGAATGTCATGAAAATACGTCCATTACGCTTAAGGATTGCCGCGCCTTCGTTCACCAAAAATCCGATTTTTTCCCAATCGTATTCAGGAGTAGTGATGCACACCTGCTCACCTTTTAGTGTCCAAGGGTTCTCCATTTCGGAAATATAAATATTTGAATTGCCAGGGATAGCAGGATCTTTTTGTGCCCAAACGTAATATCTAACTCCTTTATGCTCAAAAGTTGTTGCATCCAAGGCAAAAGATTCCCATTTTGTTTTTATTTGACCCTTTTCCACCCATTCACCCTCTAAAGGATTTGCGGATGGGTTTTCTAACGCAAACATGCGATGATCAAATAAACCGTCTTTCGTATCAGAGGTATGTGCAGCTGCATAATATACATACCATTTTCCATCAATATAATGAATCTCTGGCGCCCAAATATTAGCACTCATCAAACCCGTTTCATGCTTAACCCAAATGGTCTTTCCTTCAGCCTCAGCCAATCCTTGAATGGATTCAGAACGGCGAAGCTCAATTCTATCGAACTCTGGAACTGAAGCTATGAAATAGTAGTAACCATCAGTATGTTTATAGATCCAAGGATCTGCTCGTTGCTCAACTAGTGGATTTTTTACATTAAATTCTCTCACAATGACAACTCCTATATTTATCTCTTTTTTTATATTTGCAGGTCACCAAAACACACCCTTCCTTATAAGAAGTCAAGGTGTATTTAAGTTTAAGTTCATTCGATCTAACCTTTGATACCCGAATTCAGGTTGATGGATTGAACGAAGTATTTTTGTGCAAAAACGAATAGCAGCAATGTTGGAATAATCGCCATGATTGCCGAGCCCATTAATTGTCCGATCATACGATAGTTTCCGTAGATGTCTTGCAATAAGAGCAAACCAGCGGTAATTGGCATTTTGTCTACGTCTGTGTACACGATAACCGGCCAGAGGAAGTCATTCCAAGATCCAGTAAAGGAGAACAATCCGCAAACAATTAGTATTGGTTTAACTAACGGCAATATAATTTGCGCGAAAATTCTAAAGTCACTTGCACCATCAACTTTAGCCGATTCATCTAATTCTTTTGGGATACCGTTCATAAACTGTCTGACCAAGAAGATATTACCCATACCCGCAAGACCAGGGATAATCATAGCCCAGGAAGTGTTCACCCAACCAAAGGAGTCAATGATTTTATACGAAGGAATCAAGTTAACAACACCCGGGAAGAAGGAGATCCCCAGCAAAGTAAAGAACAATGTGTCTCTTCCTTTAAACTTAATACGGGTGTAACCAAAACCTGTAATCGAAATAACAATAACAACCAGAATGGTGTGAGATGTAGCAATAAACAATGAGTTACCTAACCAACGTAGAATTGGAGCTGTAGAAGTATTGTTTAGGATCGTAACGTAGTTCTCAAAGACCCACTCTTTAGGAAATAGTCTAAAGCCCGAGGATACTACTTCCGTTTGTGATCTAAATGAGGTGGAAATCCCGAATATAACAGGAATGATCCAAATCACACATAGGATACCTAGAAATATATAGGATATATATTTTGAAATACTTACACTGGAGGAGCCTTTTATTTTGCCTGTTGTATTTACAACTGGATTTACTGCCTGGTTTGACATTTTAGTACACCTACCTTTTCCATTTCCTTGTTAGTCAATTAGTTTCTGCGAACCCTATGAAGCATTTCGGTTCATTACATAATATTGCAGTGCTGAGATCACCAAAATAACTAATCCCAGTAAAACTGCCATAGCTGATGCCATCCCGGCGATGGATTCACCGTTACCGAAAGCTAATTGACGAATATACATCATTAGAACGTGTGTACTTTGTCGAGGTCCACCATCGGTCATCATTAACGGTTGGCCGAATACATTAAAGGCACCCGCAGTTGTCATAACAAAGGTATAAATTAATGGAAAACGAATAGATGGCAAGGTAATACTGGTGAATCTTTTAATTGAACCCGCACCATCGAGCTCCGCTGATTCATATAACTCTTGAGCCACGCCACTTAAGGAAGCACGATAGATAATCATGTTGCCCCCAATACCACCCCATAAAGTAATTACAATGATAATAATCCACGCATAGGGTTGATTTGCAGGCCAAGCAATTTGTGATCCAAACAGATTACCAGTGATCCCTAGTTGCTTATTAAAGATCAACAGCCAAATCAGTGCTGCCGCAGAAATTGAAATCAAGCCAGGAATATAAAGAATAGATTGAATTAAGCTCTTCATTTTAACTTTTTTATGTTCCAACGCCACCGCGACCATTAATGGAATAATAATCAGCAACGGAACAGACATAGCAACGAAAATCAATGTGTTTTTTAGGCCTCTGAAAAATTGAGTATGAAAGGTTGATCCGCCGTCAAAAAGAATAGCTTTATAGTTATCAAAGCCTACCCATACCGGATCACTCATTAAATTCCATTTTGTAAATGAAGCATAAATCCCATAAATCGTTGGCAATAAAATGAAGACAGCAAACAAAATGACATGCGGACCTACAAAGAAAGCAGGTGCCCAATTGATTTTCTTTTTCATAGGAATTCATTTCTCCTTTTGCACAAAGTAATGCACCATAACATGGCACATTACTTCGTACAATCTATTCTATTTTGCTTTATTTTGCTGCACTGCTGCTTTCCGCAATTTTATCTTCAACAAATTTTTGCATCGTTGCCAAAGTCTCATCAATATCAACGTTGCCACGAACGATATCCGCACAGTAAGTATCTACAGCTTCCGCAATGTATGGGTAGTATTCATATGTGTAAATGTAAAGGGATTCGATTTCTTTTTCATCAGATGTAAAGAAGGATTGCATATAGTCTTTGTACTCAGGGCTTTGGTTAACTACGTTACTAGCTACGTTTTGTCCAGCTTTTGCCCATTCCATCGAATTCGTACGAACATATTCCAAGAAGTTAGCAATACCTACTTCTTTTTCGTCTGTTCTCTTATCATTTTTCAACATAGCGAACAAGTGAGAAGAAGATCTGTTGGTGAATTTGTCAGGAGTAGGAGAATAAACATTGGTCACGCCAAAGTTCAAACCTTCAACCCCAGCATGTGCTGTAGAACTCCAAGTTCCGTCTGTCGAGAAAAGTACATTTTGAGATTGGAACATCAAGTAACCGTCTTCACCAAATGGAGTCATAAGGCCAGCATCGGCGATTTTCTTAACATTTTCAAACGCTTGTTTAAAGACAGGGGTGTTAACAGCCGGTTTTCCATCAACTTGGATATCGCCGCCCAAATCTTGAATTTGAGCCAAGATAACCCAGCCCAGCAAAGCATCATTAACTACGTAATCGCCTTCATCCAATTTACCTTGTAAGGAAAGCATTTCATCAATAGTAACAACGTTATCATCCAAGAAAGATTCAGCATTATACTTTTTCAGCAAATCTTTATTGTAATACATTACGTTACTATGAATATCAAGAGGAACTGTGTATTGAGTTCCATCGATATTACCAGTGTTCCAAGCTTGTGGTAAGTAATTTTCAGCTTTCAGTTCAGGTTGTGCTGGCAATACGGTATCTTGCATGGATTCCAGTACACCTTGTTTAACAAATCCAGGAACACGGTCAGCATGGATAATTGCTAAATCAGGAACACCTTTGCTAGATGCCAAAACTGTAGAAATCTTTGTGTACATATCAGCCGTAATAACATGTTTTACTTTAATTTCGGGATTCGTTGCATTGTAGTTTTTAACAATTTGATCCATATAAGCACCGTCATCACCGGTCAGCGGTGTCCAGAACGTAATCGTCTTACTATCATCTTTACCACCGCATCCTGCCAAAACTGTCGATAATGTTAGAACCGTTGCTAATAAAACTCCAAATTTCTTTTTCATTACTCTCTCCCCCTGCAGCTGTAATGTTAAGATAACCATTCATGTTCACTTTCTTTGAAAACGATTAACTTGAGATTAGTATACATTCATTGTGAAAGCGTAGTCAATAACATTTAAATAAACTTAACAGAATTTTTTTTCGTTTAATTAACCTTTTGATTCATCTCTCGGAGATGAAAGCGATATTATATTTACTTCGGTTACCTTTCATGTTACTTTATATATAGATTAATAAACTTTACAGTATATGAAATAACTTTGAAAGAAGTGGGTAAAATGCAGTTGGAAATCGACAAATCCTCTCTTGTTGTTTACGAAGCTTTAGCGAGTGAAGTACGCATCAAAATTATTCAGTTGCTCTCCAAAAATAAGATGAACATCAAAGATTTGGCAGAAGAACTTAAAATAAGCAGTCCTATCGTTACCAAACACATTAAAAAACTAGAAGATGCAGGGCTCATAAAAACGGAAAAGGTGCCTGGTAAATCAGGAATGCAAAAAATCTCAATCCTTAGGGTGGATCATATTGAGATTAACTTCCCGAAGAAAATCTTTCACTCCTTTGCCTCCTACGAGACATCAGTGCCGATTGGTCATTATACCGATTATGATCTGAAACCTACTTGCGGACTTGCTACGGATAAGGAGTTTATCGGCAGAGTAGACGAACCTAAGTATTTCATGGATTCTAAAAGAGTGGACGCAGAGATTCTCTGGTTCACTCAAGGTTATGTGCAATATAATATCGCTAATTTCCTAAAAAAAGAGGAAACCCTACAGCAATTTGAAATTAGCTTGGAGCTTTCTTCCGAATTCCCCTTTGCTAATGACGTATGGCCTTCAGACATCACCTTTTCTTTGAATGGCTTGGAATTAGGGACTTGGACGAGCCCCGGGGATTTCGCTGATGCTAGAGGTAAATTCACACCGGAATGGTGGCCACACAATATCAATCAATACGGATTGCTAAAAACGATTAGAATTACAAACCACAATGGAACTTACATTGACGGTGACCCGCTGTCTCAGGTTTCGATTGAGGATTTAGATACGACTTGTGACCGTTGGACCTTTCGGATCGAAGTGAAGGAAGATGCAAAGCATGTAGGAGGAGCAACGATTTTCGGAAAAAAATTCGGAAACCATGATCAAGATATCATTTTCAAATTGTACTATCTGTAAATTTTTCTTTTATGTTCTAAGCAAAACTGGTTCTTTTTGCGGGGGTGAACAACTAATTAGCTATTCTTCCTTAGCTCCCCCCCACCCGTTATGCCCTACCCCCTCTCTTTATCCATGCTGATATATCCCGCCTAGTCATCCATTCACCAAATTTCACTCTTATCCACTTCAGCATTAATCACCAGTAGTTAAATCATTTTCCTCTTATTTGAAATTATAATTTATAAAAATATAAAAAGATTCACAGATTTATAAATTTCTATTTGACTATTTGCTGATATCATGCTTAAAATGAGAGCATTATAAAACGTTTTCCTTGTTATGGTTTAGTAATACATAAATTAAAACCATTTTCATATACGAAAGCGTTTTTTTAGTAGCTATTTATGTAAGCGTTTTACATTTTTTTCAGTAAAGAAGGGAGGAATTGGAAAAATACGCGTGTACAAGCTCTACATCACTAGAATCGGAGGATCATACATTTGAGAAAAACTACTGGTAAACTAACCGCTTCCCTGCTTGCACTCACTCTATTAGTGCCTGCTCCATTAATTTCTGCAGCTTCTGCAAGCGATTCCAAATCAGTCGCATTATCCACTCAGCAACAAATCGCCGATTATTCCGGCCACTGGGCACAGAAGGATTTTCAATCTTGGGTAGATAAGGGCTTGATTCTGGGTTACGGAAACGGAATATATAAGCCAAATCAAGAAATCAACCGTGCAGAGTGGGTTACTCTGGTTAATCGGGTCTTTAATTTGCAGGAAAAAGCCGAAATTGGCTTCACGGATGTTTCCACGACAGGTGCTTACTACAGCGATATCCAAAAAGCAACCGCTGCAGGATATGTGACAGGATACAGCGATGGCACCTTCCGACCCGCACAGCAAGTAAGTCGTCAAGAAGCTGCAGTAATGTTATACAGACTGTTCCAACTCAACTCATCTGTTGGCACTTCTGCACCAAAGGATGCTGCTGATTTGCCAGAATGGAGCCAAGAAGCAGTATTGTCTTTACTTGGTGAAGGTTATCTGCAAGGCTACACTGACGGCAGCTTTAAAGGAACTCAGGCTGTAACAAGAGCGGAAGCACTGCGCATGATTGAGAAGCTGGGCGGAGAAATCACACCTAAGAGCGGAAGCTATTCGGGGATTAACACTCGGAATATGGTTATCAGCAGCCCAGGCGTAGAGTTGAAAAACTCCACAATCTCAGGGAATCTCTACCTTACCGAAGGTATTGCTGAGGGCGATGTCACACTGAATAATGTCACTGTTAAGGGAAAAGTATTCGTTGCCGGTGGCGGTGAGAACAGTGTCGTACTAAGCGACTCCAATGCTGCTGAAATGGTAGTAGATAAGCATAACGGCAAGCTGCGCGTCGTTACTAGAGGCACAAGTGCTGTACCAAACGTACGCGTACATTCCGGTGCAATACTAGAGGAAGATGCATTAACGGGGGCAGGTTTCAGCCGGGTTATTGTTGAGAATACGCTGCCTAAGGATTCCATCCTCAAGCTGAAAGGAAGCTTTGATTCCGTTGAGCTTCAAGCGTTGGGAGAGCCTACACTCCATCTGACAGCAGGCAGTATTGCTGAAGTTACACTGAAGCAAAAAGCCAAGCTGCGTGTAGAGGCAGGTACGGAAATCAAGAATCTAATCCTTGGTTTCAACGATATCCTAACCATCCAAGGCACGGGTAAGGTTATCTTTGATAGCAAGTACAGTCAGCTAATCCATTTTGAAACACCAACTCCAACGGCTACGGCAACCACTGGTACTGGTGGATCTAACGGCGGTTCTGTTGCTACATCAGCTCCGGAAGTTACAGCTACTCCGGCTCCAACTGCTACACCAGATCCAACGGCTACACCAAATCCAACAGCTACACCAAATCCGACGGCTACGCCTAGTCCGACGGCTACACCTAGTCCGGGAGCAACTGCACCAGCACTCACCAATGTCTCGGTGCATGATCCATCGGTGGTTGTGGATAATGGAACTTATTATGTATTTGGCTCCCATATCGATGCGGCCAAATCAGATGATCTGATGAACTGGACACAGTTCACTAATGGTTATACAACACCGGGCAACGTGATTTTTGGTGATCTGTCCAAGAATCTGGCAGAATCCTTTAAATGGGCTGGCGAGAACGATTCGGACAGTAAAGGCGGATTCTCCATCTGGGCACCGGACGTATTCTGGAATAACGATTATAAGAACGCTGATGGAACAACTGGCGCTTATATGATGTATTACAGCGCTTCTTCTACTTATATCCGTTCGGCGATTGGCTACGCCACTTCGCAAAATATCGAAGGGCCTTATACTTATGGAAATACCGTAATTTATTCCGGTTTCACCAAGGAAGAGGCTTATGACAGTGACAGTAAAGTAAATAAGAAATGGGACAATACAAATATCAAGGACCTTATCGGCAATGGAACGCTGGAAGGTGTCAATCCAGATTGGTTTAATGCAGGTGGTTTGTACCAAAACAAAACCTATACAAATGCAATTGACCCAACTATTTTCTACGACAAAGACAACAAGCTTTGGATGACTTATGGTTCATGGTCAGGTGGTATATTCATTCTGGAGATTGATCCAGCTACCGGAGAACCTAAATATCCAGGCAAAGATGGAAAGACCGCTGATGGACGTCTTATCGACCGCTATTTCGGAACCCATATTTCTGGCGGAATGACCAAATCGGGTGAAGGTCCGTATATCGTTTACGACAAGGATACTGGTTACTACTTCTTGTATGTAACTTACGGTGGACTTGACTCCAAAGGCGGTTACAGCATGCGGCAGTTCCGTTCAACAAATCCGGACGGCCCTTATACGGATGCAGCAGGACAGAATGCTGTTCTAACTACCGATGGTGACAACACACCATATGGTAATAAGCTATTAGGAAACTTCATGTTTACAAATCAAAATGCAGACCCGAATTTCCAAACGTATGGTTATGTGTCCTCAGGACATAACTCGGTACAATATGATGATGAAACGGGTAAAATATTTAACTTCTTCCACACTCGTTTCCCACTCCGTGGTGAAACACATGAACTTCGTGTGCATCAAATGTTCACTAACGAAGATGGCTGGCCAGTAACTGCCGTACATCGTTACACGGGTGAAACTATTGGGGCTGTAGCACGGGATAATGTTGTCGGCTCTTATCAGTTCGTTAACCACGGCAAAGATGTTTCAGGCATCATCAAACCCACAGTAGATATCGAGCTGAAAAGTGACGGAACGATCGCTGGATCGTTAACCGGAACTTGGGAATTGAAGGATGAGTACTTCGCTCATTTGCTTATTAACGAAACGGAAAATGGAAACACCGTACAACATCTCTACAAAGGTGTATTTGTGAAGCAATGGGATTCCTCACGCCAACAGCATGTTATGACGTTCACCGCAATGTCAGATCAAGGAATCACTATCTGGGGCAGCCAGATGGAATCGATGAGCGTTGAGCAGATTTTGAACAATATTGCTGCAGGCTTGAGTATTGGTGACACAAGAAAAATATACGATGACATCACCCTCCCTACGGAAGGCTTGCGCGGAGCAGAAATTTCATGGTCCTCTTCCAATGAGGCTGTAATTGGTAACAATGGTAAGGTTACTCGTCCTGAACTTGGACTTGGAAACGCTACAGTTGAACTGACTGCTACAATTAAGCTGGGCGAAGTCGCAGTAACTAAAACCTTCACCGCCGTTGTTATGGAAAAAAAGAGCACGCAACTGGAAGACGGCTTAGTAGCTGCCTTTGACTTTGATGGCGACCTTGCAGAAAATGGTGATCGTACAGCTGACGGCATAGTCACCGGAAATCTGATCAACAACACTGAGGATGGAGACATCACTTTTGAGGCTGGTAAAGACGGTCAGGCAGCCAAGTTTGATGGCAAATCCGGTGTTCGTCTACCTGACAGATTAATTCAAAGTAGCGCATACTCAGTAGGGATGTGGCTGAATCCATCCGAATTAAAAGCTTTTACTCCTGTATTCTTCGGTGCTAAAACCGAAACGAACTGGTTCAGTCTCCTGCCTTATGGAAACGGTGGAGCAACCACTAGACTCTGGTTCGGTAGCGATACTTGGCTAGATGCTGATACAGGCTTACAAATTCCAGTTAACCAGTGGACGCATGTAGCCTTCACTTACAATGCTGGAACAGTCAATATGTATGTAAATGGTGTATTGAAATCCTCCGGAAAAGGATTCACAGATATTTTTGATACAGAAGACGGCGTATTTGCTCTTGGTGTGAACTATTGGGATGCACCCTACAAAGGTTTGGTTGATAAATTCCGCGTGTATGATAGAGCATTGTCTGCGGAAGCTGTAGGCTGGCTTGTAAACGGTGAGCCTGATACGAACATCAAAGTAAGTAATATTTCATTCAGTGAAGCTGTTAAATCAGTAGCTGTAGGAAATACTTTCACCCCTCAAGTAAGTGTGCTTCCGACCAATGCCGGAAATAAGGCGCTAACTTGGAGCTCTAGCGATTCCAGCGTAGTGGCTGTTGACGCAGCGAGCGGAATAGTAACAGCACTAACTGTCGGTGGCCAAGCTGTAATTACTGCAACAGCGACTGATGGAAGCGAAGTTTCAGCCAGCTACACAGTAAATGTAACTGATGGAAAAGTAGCTCATTATGCTTTTGATGGCGACCTGGATGACTCCTTCCAATTGAACGGAAAAGGCGAAGTTACAGGAGCAAAAGTAGATAGCCCAACAGTAGGCAATATCACATACGGTAACGGTGTCCTCGGTCAAGCTGCAATATTCAACGGTACCTCCGGTATCCGTTTGCCTGATGGATTAATTGACAGCAATACCTACACCGTATCTATGTGGCTAAACCCTGAACAACTGACAGATGCAACAACTACTTTCTTCGGCGCTGCCACTAAAAATAGCTGGATTAGCTTCGTTCCTCAGAACGGTGGCGGTAAAACGTTGTTATGGTCCGGAGAAGCTTGGTATGATGCTATTTCTGCCATGAAGATTCCAGTAAATACATGGACACATGTTGCGTTTACGGTCAGCAATGGAACCGTAAAAGTTTACCTCAACGGAGTAGAGCAGTTCTCTGGTGAGGGCTTCCCGAATGTCTTTAAGAATAAGAATGGCGTTTTCGCTCTAGGCGTCAACTATTGGGATGCACCATTTAAGGGTATGATTGATGAACTGAAGATTTACAGCAGAGCGCTCAAGTCAGATGAAGTACAGGCAGAGTATAGCTCGAACGTAGATTAAGCAAGACTTGATTTGAAAAGAGAGAGCGGAGCCACAGGCTCCGTTCTTTTTTTAAAGTCCCATATTGTAAAAAAAGTATTTAACTAATATAATCATTAACTATACGTCCGAGATAAACGTCGATTTTTATATTGTTATTAATAAATTTCTTAATCATCGGCGATTAGCCCATAAATTTTAATTGGAGGCCATTTATGAAACTTGACCTGTCGGAAGAATCCCTTCCCGTCTATGAAGCTTTAGCCAGCTCAGTACGCCTACACATGTTGCGTTTGCTTGCCGAAAATCCTATGAATGTTAAGGAATTGGCCGCAGCAGTAAATTTGAGCAGCGCAATTATGACTATGCATGTGCGTAAGCTGGAAGCTGCCGGCCTGATCCAGACGCATATGGCACCTGGTCGAAGTGGTCTGCAAAAGATCTGTACTCTAGCTGCTGAAGGAGCAGAAATCACCTTTCCAGGCAGACAAATCAATGAGCGCAAAAGTTATCGTAAGGAAATTCCGGTTGGACATTATTCCGACTTCCTGATCGAGCCAACCTGTGGTCTTGCAACTACTGAGAAAGTGATCGGCAGTTTTGATGATCCCCGATATTTCTGGGATCTTGAGCGTATGAATGCGGGGATTCTTTGGTTCGGCAAAGGATTTATTGAATATAAAACCCCTAATTTCCTACTCTCCAGCCAGCATCCTGAGGAATTGATTATAACCATGGAAATTGCTTCCGAAGCACCTTCCATTAATAATAATTGGCCTTCGGATATCACATTCACTCTGAACGGAGTGAAGCTTGGATTCTGGACAAGTCCCGGTGACTACGGGGATAGCCGTGGTAAATATACACCGGCCTGGTGGCCAGCACTCACGAACCAATACGGCTTGCTCAAGCAGCTGCGCATTACAGCAAAAGGTACATTTATGGATGGTTTGAAGCTCTCAGAAGTTACCCTTGATCAAGTGAATATCCGTGACAAACAGTGGTCTTTTAAGCTTTCCGTAGATGAAGATGCCGAGCATATTGGCGGGATTACTCTTTTTGGCAAAGGTTTTGGAAATTACAATGAAGATCTAATCGTTGAATTGTTCTATACGGATAACCAAGAATAAAGCCGCATTCACCTCCCATTGGAGAGTCGAATGCGGCTCTTATTTTAGCTTAATTCTTTTCGATAAAGGGGCCCCACAAGCCACCCCCGGGTAATGGACAACTACGTTCCTTAAGCTTGGCTACTACGGGGATGATGCAACCGCAAGCGACGCAAGTTACCCCTTCGTGCAGCTTAGGGCAAGTCCCACAAAGGGCAACCCGTTCAGCGTAAACTTCATCTGGAACACAAAACTCTGGCTTAAACATGGAAGAAGACAAGATACGATTAATCTGCGTTGGCGTAACTTTATAATCCTCTCTGCATCCCTTGCATGTTGATGTTGTTGACATGGTAACACCACCTTAAGCCTTCGGCGTAATCTCCAGCACAGTTACTGACATTGGAGGCAGTTCAACATTAAGAAGATCGCCCTCCAGAGTAAAGGCAGTGAAGGCTTGCGGCACTACTGCCTCCGGTTGGCTGAAGGTATTGTGAGCATCAATTTTGTCACCGGCAAGTGTTGTGCCTGTCACTTCAACCTTCTTCCCGGAAAGACCACGAAGCTCGAGTGGTACAGTAGCAGAAGCTGCATGGTTCAAGTTGCAAAGGCTGACATGAATGATTCCAGAAGCAGTTACGGAAGCCGAAGCAGATACTTCAGGAATCTCACGGCCTTCAAAGCTGTAAGTGCCACTTTCCAGTGCCAAATCCAGCAACTCCGCATCCTGATGGACTTTAAACATATTGAACACATGATACGTAGGAGTCAGCACCATCTTTTCCCCTTCGGTCAATATAACTGCCTGAAGTACGTTAATCGTCTGCGCAATATTTGCCATCCGTACCCGGTCACTATGTTTATGGAAAATATTCAAGGTCACGCCTGCTACAAGAGCATCCCGAATTGAATTTTGTTGATACAGGAATCCTGGATTTGTTCCCGGCTCTACATCATACCAAGTTCCCCACTCATCTACGATAAGACCTACTCTTTTATCCGGATCATATTTATCCATAATAACGCCATGTCTGGTGATCAGCTCATCCATGCGAAGGGCTTTCTCTAATGTACTAAACCATTCACTCGTTTCAAAGCCTGTAGCTGCACCTTTATTCTCCCATGCTGGACCAGGGATTGTATAATAATGCAGGGTAATCGAGTCCATAAAGCGTGTTGCCTCACGCATCAGAACCTCCATCCAGTGATAATCATCCACGTTAGGACCACAAGCAATCCGGTGAATACGATTGTCCCCGTAATTACGTACATACGTCTGATATTGGCGATAAAGATCTGCATAATATTCTGGACGCATATTCCCGCCGCAGCCCCAGTTCTCATTCCCCACGCCAAAATAAGTCACAGCCCAAGGCTCTTGATGGCCATTCTGCTGGCGAAGCTCGGACATTGGAGATACGCCTCCAAAGGTTAAATACTCCACCCATTCGGACATCTCTTGAACGGTACCACTGCCCACATTACCGTTAATGTAAGGCTCACATTCCAGCATCTCACATAATTCCATGAATTCATGTGTACCAAAATGGTTGTTCTCAACGGTTCCGCCCCAGTGAGTGTTGATCATACGTTTACGACCTTCACGGGCTCCGATACCATCTTTCCAGTGATATTCATCTGCGAAACAGCCGCCTGGCCAGCGAAGTACAGGAATTTTAATTTCCTTAAGCGCTTTCACGACATCATTACGAATGCCGTTGGTGTTAGGAATAGTTGAATCTTCTCCAACCCAAATCCCTTCATAAATACAACGGCCTAGATGCTCAGAAAAATGTCCGTAAATATTTCTGTTAATCGTCCCTTTGCGAATGTCAGTATTAAGGATCGCACGTTCTGCCATGGTTAAATACCGCCTCTCAACGTTTATATTTTTATTAACTAATTAATAATTATATAAACATTATAAGACGCTGCTTAGGCATCCGTCAATCTCCAATATGAATAAAAGCTATTCTTTATCAATAGGTTTCTTTATCCCGTCTTCATAATAGTCAAAAATGAGCTGCTGCTGCGTTCCTCTCACCCCGTAAAACACATCAGAAATTTGTTTTCCCTTACGTCTTAACTCGTTCTCCAGCCACTCGTGGGTCAGGCTATTATCCTTAAGATTATCTGCAAGCACTATTCCATCCATAATCAATTCAACGGGAAAGCTCTGAGGAACGGACAACAGCTTTAGATCTTTTCGGGTAACATATTGGTACTCTTGTTTCTTTAATACAGATACCATTCCGTTATCTTCCAGCACAGCGTATTCTACTACCTCTAGATTAAAAATTTCCTTTTCTCTCAATGCCTGATCCAAAGAGTCCAACGAATACCTTACCTTTTTCATATTTTGCTCAAGAATTTTCCCATCCTCAATAAGTACAGTGGGTGAACCTGAAATCCAGCTTCTCATTTTACGACTTTTTAAAGCGATGATAGATAGTAAAAAAGATGTAACGGTAACGACTATAAGCGCCAGGATCATGTAGGAAGAATGCAGCTGTTTATTAAACGCCAAGTTCGCGGCTATTGAGCCCAATATAATACCCGTCACGAAATCGTGGAAGGTCAAGTTAGATAACGTTTGTTTTCCCAATATTTTGGCGATCAGCAAAAGCATGATCATAGCAACAAAGGCCCTAAGCACAATGTCCATATACACCTGCATCTCTAATGCTCCCTTCCTATTCAATCCCCCATTATTCACAAACTAAGGTGAAATGAAACCTCAACGAAAGCTCTGCCCATCCAAACCTGCCGATTTCTCTAAACGCCAAAAGGGCTCTGGAATGGTTCTACTGAACCTTCCCAAAGCCCTGGCTTCAAATTCTTACTTTTCAGTCTTAATTGCTAAAAGATTGTATAGAACCATTGCACTCTCAGCTCGAGTTGCTGAGCCTCCCGGAGCGAATTGCTGGTCACTTCGACCCTGGATAAGTCCAAGGGCTTGGGCAGCAATGATCGATTCACGGGCCCATGAGGCAGCCGCACGCAAGTCACCGAATTGGATTACAGGCTTTGGTTCCACCTTTTTCCCGCTGACATATTGGTAGGCTCGCATCACCATGACCGCCATCTCTTGGCGGGTAATAGGGGCTTCTGGAGCGAAGAGAGTCTCACTCACCCCATGGACTATCCCCGCCTCTACAGCCTGCGCCACTTCCTCCGCATACCACTCATCCGCAGATACATCCGCAAACGCTGTAGATGATTTCCCTTCAAGTCCCAGCAAGCGGATCAGCATAGCTGTAAATTCTGCACGGGTCACTGACCGGTTCGGCTCGAAATTCCGAAGTCCGACTCCTTGAATCAGATGTTTGGCCGTTAGCTCTTGTACAACCGCCGCCGCCCAATGTCCAGAAGGAACATCGTCATACGATTTGTTGTATTCCAGCACGGCATATGTGCCTAAGTGTTCGGTGCGCAAAGCCACCTTGCCCTTCAGCCAGGAACCGCCCGCATACTCTATATTTCCGGAATCCGGAAAATAATAGCCGCCGAGCAAATTCCTTTTGGCCTCAGGGTAGGCGTTAAGCTCTAATGTAACGGGCTCAACAAATTGGTGAAGTATGCTTCTTGTACCGTCACCAGCAACAATATACAGGTTAAAGAAAAGGAACTCTCCTGCCTGGTTTAGCACTGCACCAGATTTCTTCTCTGCGCTAGCTAGTATTCTCTGCGCCGCTTCCCCATTCACCTCAGAAGCCTCCAGAAAGATCTGGCTACCGGCCAATTGCTCCGCAGGAATCAAACCCCGCAATTGTTGAAGCACCACTGCCGGAAGGGTCACATTAAAGTTAGAAGCCTCTACCCGAAGCGGCTTCTGTTTGAGCATGTCTGCTGCCATCCCCGGCAATACTAGCATTCTTAATTTACCCTCGTAGACAATGGCTGCCGAAAGATCGTTCAACGAAGCTGCGTTTAGTTGCAGCCGCCCCGCCGTCACCTCCGGTACGGAAGGCACTTGTGGTTGCGGACTCGGAACAGTTGAAGTATTGTCTTCCGCTTGTAGAATCTGAAGCGTCAGACTGCTCTGCCGTCCTCCGTAACTTGCAGTAATCACAGTCATGCCCGGATCAAGTGCTTGCAGCTGCCCCGTTGCCGTTACTGTGGCTACCTTCCTGTTACTGCTCTCGTAGATCACACCCTCGGTTACCGTAAGGTGGCTATCATCACTATATACCGCCGTTGTGACCACCTTACCGCTCTGCCCTATTTCCAAGGATGTCGGACCGCTTAACGAAATAGAGACGAGCTCCGGCAGTTGTTCATACACCTTTAATAAATAGGAAGCGGTCGTGTTGTCATATACGGATGAAATAACCGAAACGCCCGGGCCTTTGGCTTCAATATGGCCATCTTTGCCTATACTTGCGACGTTAGGATCGCTGCTCTCATAGACTATACCTTCGGTTACTATATAACGGCTGCCATCGCTGTACACTACCGAAGTAACCACCGTTCCGGTCTCCCCGACACCCAGGCTTTCCGGACCGCTAATTGCCGTTGAGACTCTTTCTGTAGGCTCCATGACCGTCACCTGAAGCTGTCGGAACGGCTCTACATTACCAGCCTTATCCACCGAACGATAATCAATCCCGAAGGTTCCGGGCTTCTCGATATATACGCTCTGAGTAACCGTATTCCATGCACCACCATTGAGCCGGTATTCTGTCCGCTTGACTCCCCAGCCGACAGCTCCCCCATTGGATTGGTCGGTGACATCAAAAGTGATATTGACTTTGCCCTTATATGCGCCCCCTTCTCCTGTTTCTCCAAGTATGGTAGCCTTCGTGACTGGAGGTGTTGTATCTTTCGGCAAAATTTCCAGATACGCGGCATATTTGCCATTCTCATTCTTACGGCTTCTTATGTCTGTGGCGAGATTATAGCCTACCTGCCTAAGAGCCAGACTTATCACCGGATCGGAAGGGAACTCCGTGCCAACCCATGAGGTGATATCGAACTGCCGCCACTGCTCCGGTCCGGAAAAAGTCTGCAGCGCAGCTTGAGTACCGATTTTTGGAGCATTATTGTAATTTAGCGTTGCCTCCGTCCAATCATCATCTTGGACTCCAAATACACCGATATCGGACAAAGTGCCTGCCCCGTCATTTGTCTTTCCGAACACATTCAGCTTCACAGAACCGACTTCGCCGACAAACGGACTCAGATCGAATTTTAGATAAACCCTTCTGTCTGTGTCCCCGCTGCCATTTCTGATTTGCAAGTAATTGACCGAACTATAATTGACTGCAGCTTTCGATCCTCCATTGACATACGCATCTTCAGAAACATACAGCTTCGTTATTGCCGCTTCGTCTGGTTCCGAATCGGAAGGCTCAGAAGGTTCGGCATTCGGATCAATTCTGAACTTGACAACATGGCTTTTTCCTTTGGACCCGCTTGTATGAATTGCGAGTTCAATCCTCGGCGAGGTCTGCAGTACCGTTACGGTTGGATCTTTCATCAGTTCTTCCAGCGCGGTTCTGCCGACATCCACATTCACCACAGATTGAGACTGTGTCGGATCCGAAATGGCTATCGTCAGTTCATCTCCAGACTCCTTGATAATAATGGAGGCTGGATGATTGGCGCGCACGGATTCGATCATTCCCGGTACCCAGAAGTTCATAGCCATAAGTCCCAGCTTCTGTTCCTTGACGGCTTGCACACTATCCGTGTTGGCTATAATTTCGATGTCAGGACTACTGCTATAGCGCGCTGTCGCCGTTTCATCCTGATTCGGCAGAAGCACATACGAATACGATTGATTCACCGGATTCGTTCCCTGAGCAATCGACAGGCTGGCATAATTTCTCGTAATCGGCTCCGTTGATCCCCCTTGATTAATATCCTTCCATGCGCCAGTCCGAGACTCACGCAGACCGTCAATCGTTGGGGCATCAGGGAAATAATAACCGATTCCCGAGCCGGGAACATTGCCTTCCAGATGTGCCCAATGCACCTGATTCATTGACTCAGACCAACCCAGCGCGGATGGCTTGGCCTCTCCGTTGACCGTAAGTACATTGTCTCCGCTCGCCTTGAGCTTACGGTTATCTACGATGGTCTCCACCTTGCGGTTATCTGTGCTTGTAATGCCTGCCCCAAGCGCTACGATTTCATCATCGAACATGAACCAGGACTTTTTACCGGACAATGTGCTGTTATCCGGATCCAGATCCATGCCGGCCGCTCCATAAAGGCCGTCTATGGATGATCCTCCCACCCATGTTTTTGATGTAGTCTTGGCTGCACCGCGTGTTGCCCCATCTGAGGTAACCCCAGGTAGACGGTAAGCGTTCACGGTCGGCCAGAACGCATCAGCATATTGATCTAGATCCTCGTTATACAGATAGGTCATGCCTTCGCCTGTATACCAACCCTTCAGGTTCTCCGTCCCGGCTTCATAGTTGGCGATTCGGGCCGAAGACATGCTGATCCCAAAGGCATATCCAGGCCGATGGTGGACAATCCGGTCCATAGCCGAAAACTGTTTGTGCACAGTAAGGTCTCCTGATGGCTGCACCTCTGGATCGTCCATAAGCGTCTGGAGCAGAACAATATCGGCTACTCTTAGACCGTCGTAATAACTTTCTACTACCGTATCGGCTTCGAACCAATACTTCACCATCGATTTAAATCGGGCCGCTTGCTCCGGTGGCGCGGAAGAAGCCAGCCGCAAAATATGCGACCAAGGCACGAGCTGCCGGTTTCCCCGGGCTATCGATCTACCGAACACCATATCCATCATTAATTTTCTGTAGACAAGAGGTTCATAAGAATCCGTTACCCAGTTGTATACATTCTTCATATTGGTATCAGTCAGCGGCCAAGAGGACCCTGTCAGCAAAGTCATCATTTTCATCATATCGCCAAGCAACACAGCCCCATAACTGCCGGTATAAGCAATATTATTATGCTGGATAAAGGAGCCGTCCTCATAAAATCCGTCTCCGCGGGTCACATAGGGTAATACTTGGCTAACCGCATCCCGCCCTTGTTTGATCTTCGCGCTGTCACGATTATAAATGCCCCTCAAGACCACTGCCAGTGCTTTATCCAGCCGATTCGCGCCGGTTTCCATCAACGAGGGTTGATTGGTCCGTTTGGTTGGGTCCGGGCAGAATTTATCAATGGCTTTGGTATATTTGGTAATCTGATCGGCTGACAAATACTCGAACATTAAGGCCATCGTATCTCCCAATGCAAGCGGAATGCCGATCTCCCATTCGAACCAATTGCCTTTCTCCAGTTTGGTTTCGTTATACCAATTCGCGTATAGGAAATCTAAACCATCCAGAATATCTGATTTCAACTGCATATTCTCGTACAATGGTGAGCCGGATGTCGAAAAGGCAATAGCCATATCCTTCAACCGGTTATAAGAGGCTGCCGTATCAAAAGCATCCGCTGTGCTGCCCGGCTTATCGCTCCATAAATAAGTACGGTTCATTTGCTTGTTCATCGTATCCCAGAATCCAGTTCGCTCCTGATTACTGATCTTATCGGATAAAGTTTTTATAGACTTGGCAATGTCCGGGTTATTCGGGTCGAAGGATTGCCCTCCGGTCAAATACTCCACCCATCTTCCACGAAGCTCGTCATATTCGTCTTTTGGAGTCTCTCCTTCAGTAATATTAAATTTCAATACATGCGTTGCCCCTATAGAATTCTTCACATCCACCGTTATAACTGTATTTGCCGAAGCTTGCACTACTTCCGTCTTGCTGTCTTTGCTGAGCAATGTCAACCCCGGCACATCCAGTTCTAGGGCCAATAGGTTTTGCGATTGTGTAGGATCAGACACCGAAACGATAAGCTCCTGATCGGTCTGCTGAATCATCACGGAAGCTGGATTGCGTGCCTTGATGAAATCCACCGTTCCGGCATTCCAGAAATTAGCGGCGGTTATGCCCAGCTTTTTCTCTCTGACTGCATGCACATCCTTGCTGTTGCTCAGCACTTCGATATCCGGGTTGCCACTATAGTCTTCAGTACCGGCAATGTCACGATTAGGCAACAGAACATAGGAGTATGAGCCATTCGTAGGCGTATCTCCATGCTCAACTGCCAGGCTTAAGTAGTTGCGCGTAATGGGAACATCGGATTGAGTGGCATTAATCTCTTTCCAACTGCCGGTTCTGGCTTCACGTTGCGCCAGTATACTTGGAGCTTCAGGGAAATAGTAGCCCACGTCGGAACCTGGCACATTACCCTCCAGATGGGCCCATTGAACGTTCTTTAACGTCGCTGACCATCCGGACTGTGACGGTTCTACAGCTCCGTTGATTAGAAGTTTGTTGTTTCCCACTTCGTTTAGCATCCGGTTATCGATAATCGTCTCAACAGACTGCGGGCCGGCAGTTGATTTGGAAATTCCCGAACCAAGCGCCACAATCTCATCATCGAACATAAACCAGGATTTCTTGCCTTGCAAATCGCTACCGGTCACTTGGGAGAGTGAGAAATCCATACCTGCTGCACCGTATAGGCCTTCCAGCGACGATCCACCCACCCAGGTTTTCGGATTCATGTAACTTTTCCATTCCACAGGCACCATTCCCTGCCCCGATCCATCCGTTGTCGTGCCAGACAAGCGGTAGGAATTGACGGTAGGCCAGAAGTCATTGCGGTATTGGGTCAGATCCTGATTGTATAAATAGGTCATTCCAATCCCCGTATACCATCCTTTCAGGTTCTCGTTGTTCCCTTTCTCAAACGCCGAGATGCGATTCGAGAACAGACTCAAGCCGAAGCCGTAACCTTCGCGTAGATGAACCACCCGGTCCATGCCGGCGAATACCTGATTCTTAATGAGAGCTCCTCTTGGATTGATCTTCCCGTCATTCATCAGCTTTTTCACAATCGTTATATCGGCAAGCGACAACCCTTCATAATAATTGCCGGATGTCATATTCGCTGAGATCCATTCTTTCACCGCTTGCTTAATGGATACTGCAATATTCTCCGGAGCAGTTTCAGCCATCCGCAGCAAGGTGACAATTAACCCTCTTGCGCTGCCGCTTCCTTTTCTAGATATACCTCTGCCATTTACCGAATCCATAAATTGACCGTTGTAGATCACCGGCTCGTAAGTCTGAGCCACCCATTCGTAAATGTTCAGAACATTCGGGTCCGTTATTGGCCATGGAGAATCGGTCAGCAGATAAGACATATCCGCCGTCCCTTTGAGCCAGACCGAACCATATCCTCCCGTATAGGCAATATTATTATGCTGAACGAGGGAACCATCCTTATACACACCGTCACCATGGGTCGTGTACACATACTCGGAGCCAATGGAATCACGGCCCTGAATGATCTTTGCACTGTTGTTGCCAATCACGCCTCTTACCGTGACCACAAGCGCTTTATCTAGTAGATTTGCTCCCGTCATCTTCGTGCCCTTAACGCCAAGCACCGACCCTACTTTTGGGTCTGGACAGAAGGCATCAATAGCCGCAAGATACTGATTGATTTGCTGCGGTGTTAGATGGTCATACATGAGCACCATAAGATCATTCACAATCTGCGGCGTGCCAATCTCCCAGTCCCACCAGTTCCCATAAGCGCTTTTGCTCGGATTATAGCGGTTTGTATACATCCAATTGATTGCGCTTACAATATCATTCACCAAAACGCTGTTGCCGTAAAGCTCCGATCCCTCCACAGAATAGGCCAATGCCATAGTCTTCAAGCGATTGTAAGCGCTTGTAATAAACTGCGAATCTGTAGTGCTCGCGGTATCACTCCACAAGGAGGTGCGGCCGGAGGATTTATCCATACTCTCCCAAAGTGCAGCAGCCGATGCAGCCTGAGCGCTAATACTAGCAGCTATATCAGGATCACTCCCATCGTATTGACCACCACTTAATCGGTCGTACCATTTCAGCCTCAGTTTATTGTAGGCCTGTATCGTGTCGGGAGCTTCGACAGTAACCAGACATTCGGCTGCAAGGCTACCATCCGGTGTGGCGATCTTGATGGTCGAAGAGCCGATCCCCGTACCCATTACATTACCAAGTGCGTCCACAGTCGCAGCTTCTGGATTGCTCGAAGTCCACACTACCGTTTTATCCACCGCCGTTATAGGGGATAAAGTGGGCAGAAGTGCAACCGTGTCCCCTTTGACCATAGAAAAGGCCGTACGGTCTAGCGCAATTCCTGTAAGACCCGCATATTCCTCCAATGCGATATCATCTATCCATAGCTTTCCTTTTCCAGTCTCCAAAAAAGGCTCGATGACTAGCTTCGTCGCGTTAGCCGGCATAGTTAGAAGTACTTGCTGCATACTCCAGTCCTGTGTGCCTGTTATTTTGGGAGAGGAAGGTCCATCTCCCACTTTGGCAGTATTGTAATACTGTGTTCTAAAGTGGGCTCCCTGTCCAGTGACGTTGTCCGTCTTTAGCCAGACTTTAAGTCTGTAGGATTTACCGGGGATAACCGAAGTTACCCCCTGATTGATGGAAATCCTGCTTGTGGCAAAGGCATCGAACAGCATGGACCGGGTTCCTTCATGCGCAGTGCCAGCGTCTATCTTGATATTCGCTGTTTTATTCGTGCCTTTCCCGCTACCTGTAGGGACCCATAAGCTCCAGCCCACCGGAGCAGCGTCTGTAACCCCTGTCCAGGTTGAGTCAAGGGCTGTCGTTGTATTCTCAAAGCTTCCGTTAAGCATAAGATTTGATGCAGCCGCAGATGCCCTGCTATGCGAGGGATAAAGAACTCCCCCACAGGAAGAAAAAAGATCAACAATGAGAACTAATACTAAAAATAGACTTGGTTTACGCATTTGTTCACCCCAATCTTAGAATTGGTTAAAGCTAAAGGCATCTACAAGTTATCATCCTGCACAAAATTCAACACGGCGTCATCGACGGCCGAAGTTCTTCCCAGATCAGGAAGGTTCACAAGCTCAATCTCGCAAGTCTCCGCACGGCCATGCAGCTCCAAAAGAACAAATTCATTGCGCCCCTTGCGCAGCAATGGGCCCGGGATATATAGGGCGCGTTGCGGCCCTGCGTTCCAGTAGCGGCCCAGATTAAAACCATTGATCCAGGCGACCCCTTTATTCCATCCATCGAATCGTAGAAAGGTATCGCCAATCTCCTCCGCCTCGAAGCTGCCCCGGTAGAATCCGGGCAGACCCGAAAGGGTCGCAGCTTGCTGCTTCTCCACCGGGTGCTTCTTGTACGCTAGTGAATCCAGCTGTTCCTGTTCCAACGGCAAAGTACGAATCGTCCAGTTATATTGCAGCTGGTTATCAATCCGAACCCCGTCCAGAATCCCTTTCGGATCGCGAATGAGCGGCCCGTAATTGATTCGTCCCATGTTCTCGACGAGGATATCCAGCTGCGCTCCCCCAGCGGGGATGGAAAGTTCCAGTGGCAGCGGATTCCAGCGCTCAATCACCCCAAGCACCTGTCCATCCAGGAAGACCTGCGCCCGATCGCGCACGCCCTCGATGTAGAGTTTCTGTCTAGAGCGCGGCCCTTTCACATAAGTGCTGTACAATATAAAACCATAGGATTGTCCGAGCTTCTCCATCGGCTGTACACACACGCTGTTCACCGTCTCTGATAACTTCTCCAGATTGGAAGCCGTGAATAGTTCCGCTCTTTCCGTCAAAGCGACTTTCCCGTAAGAAATCTTCGGAATCGGCTCAGGGAGTGGACAAGTCGGGGCAAATCCATGGTTGCTGAGTACCGACCGGACAGCTTCAAATTTCGCCGTCGTATCTCCCCATTCCGTGAGCGGGGCATCATAGTCATAACTTGTAGTCGTTGGCTCGTAGGTGACGATATGATTCGCACCATTATAGAAACCAAAATTGGTTCCACCATGGAACATGTACATATTAAATGAGGAGCCCTGTGTCAGAATCTCATCCAGAACACCTGCTACATCCCCGGCATCGCGTACATGATGATCCTCCATCCAGTGATCAAACCAGCCGTTCCAGTATTCCATCACCATAAGCGGCTCTTCAGAGCGGTATTCCCGATATTTGCGGAAGGATTCCTCTGTACTGGAGCCGAAATTGACTGTCGCATGCACATCCTCCAGTGTTCCGCCGAGCAACATCTCATCGGTTGGCCCGTCGGAAGTAAATAGCAGCACATCGATCCCTCTGCTGACCAGTCCATCACGCATATAGCCCAGGTAGCCACTGTCATTACCATAGCTGCCATATTCATTTTCTACCTGAACGGCCAGAATTGGTCCGCCATGTGTGGAGAGCAGCGGAACCAGCAGAGGAATTAGCTCATCGTAATAACGGTCTACCTTGCTTAAATAAAGAGGGTCACAGCAGCGAAGCTGGAGTTCCCCGTAAGCTAGCAACCAGCCCGGCAGGCCTCCGAACTCCCACTCCGCACAGATGAATGGACTCGGTCTGACAATAACATGAAGCCCAAGTTCACCAGCCAGTTCGATAAAAGATACCACATCGGCCATGCCATCAAATACGAACTCCCCTTCTTTAGGTTCATGTATATTCCAGGCGATGTAGGTCTCCACGGTATTGAATCCGCAGGCTTTCAATTTCAGCAGCCGGTCTTTCCAATATTCAGGCACAACCCGAAAATAATGAATGGCTCCCGATACGATACGATAAGGCTGTCCGTCCAGCAAATAGTGTCCGTCGTTCCAGGTGAGCAGGCTCATTATCGACAACCTCCTTTATTAATATTTATTCTAACGATTCCCCGCAGTGGTAGACGGCAAGCCGTCTGATCTTGGGGCTTGCGGCAGCTTCTGACACCCGTAAGCGGATTTTCTCTGCGACAACCGGAGGGAAGGCGTCGATTTTCTTATGGCCAATCGAACTGCCACGCTTCAACTCCAGCCACGCTCCGTTGCTGTACGCTTCCAGCATATATCCTTCTACTCTTTCGCCGTAAGCGATATCCTCCATAATCTCGGCATGATCAATCACAGTAGCTGCTGGCAATTCCAGTTCAACAATATCTCCAGTACCTGCTGTTACCGCCAGAGCCTTGTCAAATCTGCGTCTTATCTCCTTGCCGAATTCCAGCAGCCGCTGCACATCAGCCTCCGGAAACAGCCCGCGGTTGTCAGGGGCTACATTGAGCAGCAAAGTTGCCCCATGTCCAACCGAACGATAATAAATATCCATTAGCTGCTCCAGAGACAGCAGCAGATGCTCCTCCTCAGGATGCCAGAACCAGCGGTCTTTACGGATGGGCACATCGCATTCCGCAGGCACCCAGCTCGGCGTTCCGGGAAGCCAGTTCAATGAAGCTTCACTGAACATGCTACCCCGCGCAGAATTTGCAGTGTTCCAGCATGGATAAGGAGCAACGCCATCCTCATTGCCAACCCAGCGGATCGTTGGTGCCCCCATATTAAACACCATGGCGCCTGGCTGGTGGCGCTTGATCAGATCCATAATCCGCTGCCAATCGTAATTGCGGCCCTCCGACCCTGCGCCGTCGAACCAAATTTCCGTAAGCGGACCATAGCCCGTAAGCAACTCTTGTAATTGTATGGCATAGAAATCATCGTACGCTTGCGGATCTGCATAACAGGGCTCATGTCTGTCCCACGGAGACAAATAAATGCCGAAGCCAACTCCAAGTTCACGGCAAGCCTCCGCGCATTCCTTGACGACATCGCCGCGACCTTCTTTCCATGGGCTAGAAGCCACAGAATAAGTACTTGTCGCAGTCGGCCACAAGCAGAAGCCATCATGATGTTTAGCTGTCAGTATAAAATAACGGAATCCAGCTTCTTTGGCTGTACTAACCCATTGGTGGGCATCCAAATGAAGCGGATTGAAGACCGCAGGTGAATCATTGCCTTCTCCCCACTCCTGATCGCAAAACGTATTGATGCCAAAATGGCAAAACATCCCCAGCTCCAGGTCCTGCCACTCCAGCTGTTCCCTAGAAGGCAGCGCCAGTTGCTCTTCCGGCTTGTTCTGTGAAAATCTGCTTTCCATCATTTCTACACTCTCCCATATGTTTGTGTAGGCCCAATATATAAATAAGGCTTTGGAAAGCCAGTTGATGACCTTCCAAAGCCCCGTCCACAACTTGTGATACTTGCTTATTCCCTATTTATTTGATAACACCTTTTTCGTTGATGATTTTTGTCGCTTCATCAACCATCCATTGCTGCACCTTATCAATCGATTCATTTCCAAGCATAAATCTGCTGAAGCCGTCATCGATTATTTTGGTCAATTCGGATGTTGCCGTCGTCATCACCTGCGCACCATCAAGGAACTGAATTGCACTGTCAAAGAGTGTATATTTGAGTGAATCCATATCATACATATCCTCTTTGCCAGCTACCAGTTTGGTCAGCAAGGCTTCATTATCCGCTTTTTTATAACCGGAGAATTCCAGTCTGTTATCACTAACAGCCGTTGACATAAATCTCATCAGTTGGAAAGACGCCTCTTTGTTCTTCGAAGTAGCGCCCATCGCCAGCATATTGCCGCTGGTGAAGTATTTGCCCTCGTATTCTTTTGGTTCCGATCCTGCCGGAGGCACCGGTACCGGAGCAAAAGCTGTCTTGAAATCATGCGGATACTGCTCAGTATTGCCCGGATCAGCAATCGTCCAGTTACCAGCCAGAATCATAGCGGCTTCTTCATTAAAGAATTCCGTGCGGTAATTGAGCTTAGCCGCTAAAGCGTCTGCATAAGTTTTCGCAGATTTATCAGCAGACTCCATATCTTTGCGCAGCTGGAAGAAGTATTTATAGGTTGGATCCGCGAAAATGGTCGTCCCGTCATCATACACGAATGGATCTTTCATCATCGTTTGGGCCGGAGCGTTCATATACAACTCCCAGGTGTGGAAGTATGTGCCGTAACGTTTGTCTACGCCTTCACCTTTGGTCAGTTTTTTAGCATAATCGCGGTAGTCATCCCATGTCCAGCCAAAAGTAGGTACAGGCAGCCCAGCTTCATCCAGTGCATCTTTATTCAGCATTACATAGTTGCTGCTCTTGGTATATTGCATCCCATAATAGTTGTTGTCTACCTTAGCATTCACATAATATTCATCCTCAGGAACGAGGTTATCCTTCTCATAGAATTCATTCAGCGGGGCAAGTGCTCCCCGGGTCGCCCGTTCAAGTACGCCTCCAAGGCTTGGTACCTGAACAACGTCAATCGCTTCGCCGGATGAAATCAGGAAGTCGAGTTTCTTCAGCATCTCCACAGAATCACCGGGAACGAGTGTCACATGCTCTACCTTGATATTTGGGTTCTGATCCATAAATTCCTGCAGCATGGCATCCGTGCCTGCTGATTGGGCTTCATTGTCCCAGTTGTAATATTTGATGGCGACTTGCTTGTCCACCTTGGTGTTCCCGGCATTCGTACTGGCTTCAGCACCGCCATTCTTCTCTGAATTTCCGGAATTTCCACAGGCGCTTAACATTAAGGAAACCGCCAGCATGGAGCCTAGTACAACGGATAATCTTTTTTTGCCCTTTGTTTTCATTTTACTTCCCCCCGCACTGAAATTTAAGTATAGTGCCTTGTTCATTTCTTATTATAGGCACCCGCTGTACAAGCCAAGTGCACAATTTTGCTGTAGTAGGATCACATTTTTGACTTTTACCCTCTTTTGCATACCCGCAAGTCAGCCCTTTACGCCTCCCAAGGAGATTCCGTTAATGACTTGCTTTTGCAGGGCAATGAACACGATGACCAATGGGATGATCGCCGAAACGGCTGCCGTCATCATAATCGCATAGTTGTTCGAATAATCGTCCCGGAACAGTGTCATACCGAGTGGGATAGTGTACAGATTCTTGTTTAGCAAGAAGATCAGCGGATTCTGGTAGTCATTCCAAGTCCAGATAAATTTGATGATCGCCACGGTAGCGAGCACCGGCTTGCAGAGCGGAACAATGATAGACCAGAATATCCGCAAATGGCCTGCACCATCAATTCGCGCCGCTTCAATATATTCGTCGCTGATACCAATCATAAATTGCCGCAACAAGAACGTGAAGTAGATGGAGAACATACTCATTAGTACGATAGCAGCATGAGTATCATAGAGGCCGAACCAACGAATCAGCAGAAAACGCGGAATCAGCGTGGCCTGGTCAGGAATAATCATGAACGACAGCAGCGCCAGAAAGACCATATTCCGTCCTTTAAATTTGATTTTGGTCAAGGCGTACGCCGACATAGATGAAATGATCAGTGTGATGCAGGTTGTAATAATCGCAACTTTAAAGGAGTTTAAATAGAAATGGGAGAAAGGTACCCGTCCCATCCAAACCATCTTGAAATTATACGCTACATTGATCTTCTCGGGAATCCATTGGATCGGGAAGCGCATTACATCTTTTTCATACTTGAAGGCTGCGGAAATCATCCAGATCAGCGGAATAAGAAACACAATGGACAAAGCCCCCATGATGCAGGTAGTGATCACTCTGGACATATTTTTTCTAATCAGTTGCATGTTAATCTCCCCCCTTTATTCTTCATTTCTCATTTTCCAAGTGGCTGCGGTAATCAAGCCGATAACAGCGAATAGCAGCCAGGAAATTGCAGAAGCGTAGCCCATGTTGTAGTATTTGAACCCTTCCTCATAGATCCTGAACACAAGCACGGTAGAAGAATTATTCGGACCGCCTTCGGTCAAAAAGGCGATGATGTCGAACACCTTAAACGAGCCAATCAGCATGGTAATAAGCAGGAAAAATGTAGTCGGACGCAGCATCGGAACTGTGATGGCAAAGAATTTTTTCAGCGCGCTGGCGCCATCTATTTCGGCGGCTTCGTAGATTTCATCGGAAATATTCGTCAAGCCAGCCATATAGATAATAATGGTGTAGCCAAGACTTGCCCAAGAACTGATAATGGCAATGGATAACAGTGAGGTCTTTGGATCAACTAGCCATTTCGGAGGGCTGGAAATTCCAAACTCCATCAGCAACTGATTGATCGGTCCAAGAGACGGATGGAACAATGCACTCCATACGGCAGCTATCGCAATAATTGAAGAAATATAAGGAATAAAGAAAGCCACTTTAAAATAATTTTTGAGGAACACACTGTTTTGAATCAATGCCGCGAGCACCAGCGCAATCGCAATCGGTATCGGCACGGTCATAATCATATAAAAAGCATTGTTCTTCAAAGCTTGAATGATACTCGGATCATGGAACATTTTGATATAGTTATCCAATCCGATGAACTCGATTCCTTTGACTCCCGACAATAGATCCCATTTCGAGAAGCTCAAATAAAGTGAGAATCCAAGCGCAAATACATTAAGAAAAAGCATCCCGACAATTTCCGGTGCCAAAAACAGCCACCCGGTTAAAGCCTCTTTCCGTTGCGGAGTCCAGAATTTCCGCTTCTCTTGCAGAATTTTTGGCACAGGTTGTTTTGCAGCCTCCACGTTGTATCACCTCGACAATTTGATTTGTCATTATAGTAATACATCCGCCTTCCGCAAGAAGGAGTGATTATGACCCGGAATGTGCAAGATTTTGACCTTTGTCCGCCGACAACAAAAAACCGCCCTAGAGGGGCGGCGGGTCTGTTCATATCGTTGACAATTGTGCTTCTCAGCGTACCGAATGTTTGGATTTATATTCGCTTGGCGTAGTTCCTACATATTTTTTGAACACTTTTGAAAAATAGGTTCTGTCCGAATATCCCAGGCCGACGGCCAGCGACTCCAGGTTCTGGCTGGAGATTTTCAGCATTTTGGTAGCGACCTTCATCTTGTGCTGATGTACATAGTCCGTAAAGGTCAGGCCAGTCATGCGCTTGAAATAACGCGAAAAATAGCTTGGATCCAGAAACAGATAACGTGCCATATCAATTGAGGTGATATTATCGCCAAGATGCTGGTCGATATACTGCTGGATAAGCTGCAGCTTGGGCTCCTGCGGAGAAGCTCCTGTCACCTGCTGCTTGCTGCCTGTAATCTGTACAAGCTTTCTTTCCACCAGTTCCATCGTATCTTCAAGTGTGCGGGTCTGCACGAGATAGACGAACAGATCCTCATCGAACATCAGGCTCGTAAACATTAACTCGATGCCGCGGAGCATAAAGGATAAATCCCGGGCGAAATCGCCAGGATGAATAGACATAACTTTTGCAGTCCTAGCGATTTCCTGTAGAGTGCCACGGATGGCTTCAAGGTCTTTTTTTATCACGGCCCGTTCCATCTGCGGGATATAGCTGTCCAGAAATCCTTGGGGTGCAGGCTGGAAACGTGGAGAAGCGATTTGCAGAGTATCCAGAACCGTGTAATCCGCACTTGCATAGAACTCGCATTTGTCCTGAACAATCTGCCGATGGATCTGGCCAATCGCCTGTAGCTCCATTTTCTCTGTGACGGCAATAATGCCCGGTTGAATCTTTAAGAGATGGGAGCATTCGGAACACAGCCGCTGTAAATAATCGTGAAAATGAAGACTGGCATTCTGCGCGAGATTCACACGGTAATTATATAGAATCACAATATTCTTTTGCTCCAAGAAAGGCGTAATCCCTTCACATGTTTCGGACAGTTCCAAGGCTATATTGTAAATAGCATATAAAATAAGTGGATACTCACTCTGCTTGTATCGCTTGTCGAAACTGGAAAAATGAATACTAACCGTGCCCAGCATAAACCACGGATACGTCCAGGATATGCCGATTTGCGCCGCATAAGCCAGTGTGGTTTCGGGCGGAGCACCGCCAATCACCCTTTGCAGCAGGTTCTGCCGGAAGAGCTGGCTGTTGTAGCCTGTCTCCCCATGGCTGATCAACCCGATCTTCGACTTAAGCAAGTGTACGGACTTGGCAAGGCTTTTCTCCAGTTGCTCTTCTGTAAGCTGGTCCTTGATTAAATAATCATCTACTTTCAGCTTTACCGCCTGCTGAGCATAATGGAAATCCTCATGACAGGTCAGGAAAATAATTCTGACCTCCGGCTTCATGCGGGTGAAACAATCGGCTAGCTCAATCCCGTTCTTTTGCGGCAAACCAATATCCGTGATCACAATGTCAGGCTGCACTTCCTCAAACATTAATAACGCCTTGGCACTGGAATAGGTGCTGCCGACAATCTGCAAGCTATGTGCCTCCCAGTCAATCATCTGCTGAAGCACTTTGAGCATAGGAACATCATCGTCTATGAGCATCACTTTATACATCAATATCCCTCTCTCTCTGACAGATTAACCTGATGATTGCCTTGCGGCAAATACAGAGAAACGGACACCCCACCCTGCGGCAGATTATGCAGCGACAAGCGGGTATCCTGCCCATAGGTCAGCCTCAGCCTTTGAACTACGTTCATTAACCCGACCCTTTGATAAGCTTCATCCTGTTCACCGTCCTTATACAGTAACCTGCGGTTCAGTCCCGCCAGAACTTCAGCCCCTGCACCGCAGCCATTATCTTCAACTTCAATCATGATCCCATCAGGGACCGTTCGCGAGCGAACGACAATACGCGGTGCCGGGTGGTCAACCAATCCGTGGACGATTGCATTTTCTACAAGGGGCTGCAAAATCAGCTTAGGGACGATGAGCTTCTCTGTATCCTTTTCCAGATCGACCTCCAGTTCAAGAGGGATTTCATTACGGATCTTCATAATATCGATATAATGGCCAAGCAGTTTGCATTCTTCCCGCAAGGTGGCCGGTTCATTGACCTTCAAATAGGCCCGGAGCAGACTCATTAATGAATCGATGATCCCGCTATGCAGCTTATCTTTGGCCAAAATAAGGCTACATTTAATCGAATTCAACGTGTTGATCAAAAAGTGGGGGCGAATCTGCATAAACAGCGCCTCCAGCTCCATCACCCGCTTCTGTTCCTGCTCCAGCTCGATGTCGTGAATCAGTCCTTGCAGCTGGTCCAGCATAGTATTCAACGTCTGCCCCAGCTCAGCGATTTCATCCTTGCCCTTGACCTCCAGCCTGACATCAAGATTCCCCATCCCGAACTGGCGCACAACGCGCTGCAGCTTCATGATCGGACTATGCAATCTTTTGGCAATCAGCATGGAGGTAGCCGAAAAGACAATAAATAAGAGGAGTACCAAGCCAATGCCACTATAAAACGTCCGCGAGATCTGACCCGACCATTCTTTCTCCGAAGCTTCATAGATCAGCTGCCAATTAGATTTGTCGATAGCTCTGGCCGTACGAACGCTTCCTCTTGCTTCCTTGCCTTCTGGAGCCAGCTCTGAGTTCCCAGCAATCAAGCCTCCTCCAGAATCAAATAACGCAACCTTGCCAAATTCGACGGGTCCGAGCAATTTATTGAAATAGGATTCAGGAATTGAGATAAGCAGCACGGACACCTGCCGTTTCTCCCGGCTGTCATAGATAACTCTGGCAATATAATAGCTGCTGCTTTTACCAGAACCGCTGTCAGCCATCCCAAGCCATTGCAAGGTCTCCGGTTCGTGAATATTGACACGGCTCATCAGCTTGTCCAGGTTGGCATTGATCACGGATAAATTCTCAGTCCCAGAGGAGATCACAAAGTGTTTCCGGTTGACCAAATACATGCGGATATTATTATTCAACGGCTTAGAGTTGATGAGCGAAAACACATCTTGAATTTGCGTAAAATGTACGTAATCCTGATAGCTATTTAGCCGCTCAGTATCCGCAAATGACTTCAGATTAGCGCGGAAATTGGTATCGTTTACAATAAAATGGGAAGCGAACGTCACATCATCAATAGTTTTGTTTAATTCGTCAATCATAACGTTCAGGAAGTTATCGTTGCTGAGCTGCAGCTTCTCTACCATCGTATTCCGGATGAGCACGAAGGAAATGATCGATACTGCAATCAGAGGGATAAAAATCAGCAAAAGAAATGAAACCTGGATACGTCTATAGTAAGTGAATTTGAACATGTTTTCTCCGCGCCTCTCTCATGCTCTTTTCTTTTATTCTATCAGCCCGTTGTCCAGTATTCATACATTATCTGATTACCGTGACCTTCTTTTGACCGTCTGCAGAAACAATAAGCACTACTTCTCCAAAAATTTGTACGCCTTCCACTACATAGGAATCTAAATGACTGGATGGAATCTCGTGGCTGATCACGATAATATGCTCCTCATTCCTTTCAGAGAAGCTAATGCGGCACGCCTCCGCCTGTGCAGCAGCCACCGGATCACCCGTATGGCGGTAAATCGGCACCTGTTCGACCAGCGGACAGAACAACTCACCCGCAGACTGCGGGTACAGCACCTGCATGATCGAGACCGTCCCTTTCCCCTTTCGGGAGTACACAGCATACTGATTGGGTTCCAGCAGATTATATTCGCGGGAGATTACCCCAGCAGCAACCCTGCCCTGAAGACCCTCAACATGAACAGGAAGGATACAAAGATTGGCTTCCCGCTCATTTTTTGTACGGCATATTAGCGTTCCATCTTCCATCTGAACCGCTCCGGGTGCAAAATGAAAATGCTGGGAAAATGTATGCTCCTGCCGGGAACTGAAGCTGTCCACCAAAAGCCAGTAAAAAGGCTTAATAAATAGGATCCTCCTTAACGGGTAAACCGGATCATCCCAATGACGGTAGCCGTCGTGGCTACCCTCTACATAATCAAAGTCCGGATGGCTGATCCATTGGCAGCCCGTTGGCTTCGCAATCTGAGAGAAGGACCATGTATCCGTGACTTCGGTAAATCCAATTCCGTCGACAGTGGTCGTATTATGGGCAGCGCTTTCTTTTAGCGCTTTTCTAAGTGGTGTATGATCACTATAGTTGTATCTGCCAAGATCGGTAAGCAGATCCCGCCCATAGGCATACAGATCGAAATGTAGCAGATCCGCGTGCCCATGTCCACCCCCAAGCGGTCCGCAGTGAAAATATAGGTACAAATCCTGCTCGTCCCAGCCCGTTCGCATCACATAATGGCCGGAATGTGCATAGGCGTGTGACAAGTTTGGTGGTAGCTCCGCAGTCAGCCGCTCGTAGCCCTCAACTCCATTTATCCCAAACAACCAGGCATTGTCATAATCCATTTGATCGTATCCGCCAAAGCGGAGTACAGCATCCTGAAATAACCAGCCCGCATAAGTCAAAAGCGAACGGATATCGCAGTCATCACTATCGCCAAGCATCGGCTGCCGGTGATTCGGCTTGGCCCAATATAATGAAGCGACAGCCATTTGCTGAACCTTTTGCTGAAATTCTTCCTGAAGCTCCAGTCCGTTCAATCGGGCTAAGCGGATGCAGTCGAGAAAACATACCAAAACCTCATGGTGATAGGTGGGCGATTGCTCCCAGTGGATGCCGTCCGCCATAATCTGAATTCGAGCTGTCTCTCCCAGTCTCTCCTTACTGAGCTGTCGCCAGTTTCTGGCGCTAGTGAACTCAGGGAAGTAGAGCGCAGTTTGGAACAAACCACAAGTCTCCAGCACCCCCCAGTTGCTGATCTTCTTCCAGCCCGTAAACGATAAAGCTAAATATTGGCCGTGTTCATACAGAGATACCATCACTTTGGCCAGCAGCGCCGGTGTGAGCAGTGGACTATCCTGTATATAGGACAACGCTTTGATCCAGTTAGCACAGCGAAGGCCCACTTCAATTGTGCGCCATGTCAGCGTATCATTCGTAGGCTTGTCTGGAACGGGGTTACGGTCTATCCAATCTTCAAGCTGGCAGCAAAAAGCTCTCGCATAATCCTCTTTACCTGTTATCGTATACGCTTGTCCTAATGCCACCCAGTAGCGGTGGCGATTCAGCATATAAGCCCATTCTACATCCTTGTCTGGAACATGACGCCAGTCAATTTCTTCCTCAAAGGTAACCGGAATGCGGCTGCGCTCCATATCCCAGGGAAAACGAAAGAGAAACGTCTGCTCCACAACTTCATCCGCTGTCTTCATTACAGCTTCCCGCTCGTCTGCACAATAGCGCTGTACATAGTCAATAAGCTGCTGCTTCCGGTTATCCTCTATCCGCCAGCCCGGCGTGCTCCGGCGGGTCAAATACCGATGCAATTCAGTCAGCGCATCGTCCTGCCGAGCTTGGCTGAGCGCATTCTTCACTAGAGCTAAAGCAGGCAACTCAAGATCGAGCAGCGCAAAGACGGCATAGGGGGAGATTTGTCTGACATCAGCGTTCATACCAGTACCCCTTGTTGCCATTTTGCAGCCGCATCAATGCTTCGAGATAGAAATAATCTCCCCAGATCATGAAGTCATCTGGAGACAGATCGCCGCGCACATGGTAAGAACCATGCTTCAGCAGCCCCTCCGCCTCTTCGCCGAGCGTGGAATAGTTCTGCACAAGCGAAGTCATCGACTGCACTAATCCCTGCTGAAAATAAGCCCGCTCAGAATCCTCCCCATCCATTAGCTCCAGCAGTTCCTGAAGTCCGGCTGCTACTATTGCAGAGGCCGAGCTATCCCGGTAAGTATCCGGAGACACCGGAGCATTAAAATCCCAGTAAGCGACATGATCCTGCGGCAAATGCTCCAGAAAATAGCGGGCCATCCGCTTGGACGTTTCCAAATACAACGGATCTTTGGTATAGCGGTAAGATAACGCAAAACCGTAAACACCCCAAGCCTGCCCGCGCGTCCAGGTCGATCCGTTAGTAAAACCCTGGTGTGTGGCGCCGCCAATCGGCTCTCCGGTCTTCGGGTCGAAGAAAAACGTATGGTAAGAGCTGTCATCTCCCCGTACCAGATACCGTCTCGTTTTCTCCGCCTGCATGACCGCCACCTCCCGGTATACGGAATCACCGGTCTGTTGTTCGGCCCAATACAAAAGGGGAAGATTTAACAGACAATCAATAATGATGCGCCCGCCTTCCTGAGCATCCCCCTCCGGTCCCCATGCCTGAATATAACCGCCAGCTGTACGCCAGCGCTTCAGCAGCAGGTCTGCCGCCTGCAATGTCAGTTGACGCGCTGATTCGTCTTTATCTATAATCCACTGGGCTTTAGAGGATAACGAATACAGGAAGCCAATGTCGTGATGATCAAGCACGGTCTTTGCCGCGAAACGGCGGCGGAAATCTTCTACGGTATGGGATGCCGCAATACGGAAGCTGTCATCCCGCGTATATTCATAACACAACCACAACATGCCGCTCCAAAATCCGTTAGTCCAGTCGTCGTTGTTATTGAGCTGATAAGTTCCATTCCTGCTGACATGAGGGAAACTGCCCCCGAACCGGTCTATGTTCTTACGTACCTTCTCTATCGCATCTTCAATCGCACTGCTCCACATAAGTTCCTTGCTCCCTTCAGGCTCTTCGTTTCTTACGTTTCATGATAAGGAGAGTGAACAGGATCTAATAGGGGCGATTTTTGCTTTGATGTGCATTATTTTGACTTTTGAATGACGTGAAGTACTGTAAGTTTACTTTCCAATCATAGGAATCAAATCAATATAGTAACAAAAGGTATAACTGTTTATGGGAAAATACGTTAAAATCAGAGAGTGACTTACATCTTTCATTCTTTTTTAGAAACGGAGTGTCCTATTAATGAAAAAGCTAGGTGCATTATTTTTATCCATTTTCATGGTTATGTCTGTCTTTACCACTGCGCATGCTGCTGAAAAGCCTGTCGGTGTATGGATTGATGGAACCGAAATAAAGTTAGGCGATTCTAACCCTGTTGTAGAAAAAGGAACGACCCTAGTTCCTATGCGTCCTCTGCTAGAGAAGCTTAATGTAAATATTAATTGGAATAAAAAAACCCAAACCGTAACAGGGACCAAAAATGGACTGGCCCTCTCACTGACCATTGGCAGCACAACTGCAACGGTAAATGGGGAGAAGAAAAAACTAGAGGTGGCTCCTAAGACCATCAACAATGTCACCTATGTTCCTGTCCGCTTTATAGGAGAAACGATCAGCTATAAAGTGGAGTGGAGTCCAGCGCTGCGCACCATCACTTTTGTGGCCAATACTCAAGCTGCAGGAAGCACCGGATTCTTATGGAAAGTGGAGAACAAAGGCAACACCGTTTATCTGCTTGGTTCTATCCATGTGGCTAACGACAAAATGTACCCGCTGCGTCCGGAGATTGAAGCTGCTTTTGAAGCCTCGCAATATTTAGGTGTCGAAGTAGATATCTCTAAGATTGATCAAGCTGAGATCCAAAAGTTTATTTTGGAAAAAGGCTCCTATACAGATGGGACCAAGCTCAAGGATCATGTATCCGCAGATACCTATAACAAAGTGACTCAACTGCTAAAAGCAAATGGTCTGGCGGAAAATGCATTCGATTCCTTCAAACCGTGGGTCGTTACCCAAGGTGTCTCAAGTCTACAGATGCAAGTTACAAGTTATACGGCGGATACCGGCATTGATTTATATTTTTTACAAAAAGCAGGCAAGCTGAACAAACCTATTATTGAGCTGGAAAACACACAATTGCAGCTGAATATGTTCGACCAGTTCTCAGATGGATTGCAAGAAAAGCTTCTTGTCGACACACTCGGCAGCCTCAATCAAACGGACAATACTTCCGCAGCAGCTTCACTGGATGCACTATCCCAAATGTGGATGCAAGGTGATGAGCAGTCGCTCGTAGCGATGACAAAAGCGGTCGCGCAAGAGCCAGAGTATTATAAGGGCCTGGTTTCGGATCGTAACGTCAACATGGTGAAGCATGTAAAAGAATATTTGAATAGTGATAAAAAAGCGACTTACCTTGTCGTCGTTGGTGCGCTGCATATGCTCGGCGACGATGGTATCGTGACCCAATTGCAAAAAGATGGCTTTAACGTCGTCAAACAATAATTGTTTTAGCTAAAATAAACAAGGCTGCCTCTTAGTCATCTACGATGACTAAGAGACAGCCTTGTATTTACTTTTTTTAGATCAATCTAAAAGTAGAAGTTGGCTTAACGTGCGGACAGAGCGGAGGGTCCTCCGGGATTCTGGAGAAACGCACCCTCCGAACCCCAAGCCGCTTGTTCATAAACGGGCTACTACAATTTTATTAACTGATCTACCTTAACTGGAAGTCCAGTAGCTATCGAACGATTTGCCGCAATCCCGGTCATAATAGACAACGCCCCGTCCACATGGGAAGCCGCACGATTAAAGCGATCCTCTAGCGGACGTTCAAAAATATCACGCAGCATCACAGGATCTCCGCCCCCGTGCCCCCCAACTCCTTCTTCAATCTCCACTTCATAAGGTGCTGCGAAATGAGGGAAGACCGTGATCCGCTTGTCTTTTAACGCCCCTTCATCTTCCTTGTTTCCTCCGGCATTTACATAAGACTGTTCGACGACCTTTACTTCCATCCGCCCCTTCGTTCCATTAAATACTACAATGAAGCCCTCCCAAGGCAGATAAGCATTAAGTGAATAATTCATAATCGTCTTATTTTTGTATTTGACCATAACCGCCATCGTATCCTCAATGCTGATATTATCACCGAACACACTTTGATCACGCAGGTAACCATCCTCATGCTCCGTATCCAGATACATCTGCTTTAACTGCTCGTTGTCTTTAAGATGCAGGGCAAACGGATCATTTTCTGCCGCGCTACTTCCATGAGCACGCTGATAAAACTCAGTCACCCCGCGCTTCTCCGCGTTTTCTCTGCCATAAAATCTTAGATCGCCCATCGCATAAATCGTATCCGGGCGCGAACCCAGCCAGAAATTCATCAAATCGAAATGATGTGTGGATTTATGAACCAAGAGACCTCCGCTGTTCCGTTTATCACGGTGCCATCTGCGGAAGTAATCCGCCCCATGCTGCGTATTCAGCAGCCACTCGAAGTTGACGGAAAGCACTTCTCCAATCGCGCCGTCCATAATGAGTTCACGGATTTTGGTGTTGTGTGGTGCATAGCGGTAATTGAAGGTCACACGCAGCTTTTTCCCAGTCCGCTCAATCGCTTCAAGAATTTCCTGACATTTCTCTTCATCCACTGTCATCGGTTTCTCCGAAATAACATCGCAGCCAAGCTCCATCGCCCGGATAATGTAACGATGATGCGTGCGGTCAATACTCGTGACAATTACCGTGTCAGGTTGGGTTTCCTCAATCATACGGTCAAACTCATGAGCTTTATAGGTAGGAACCGCTTGATATTTATATTTTTCCTCCAGCAAACGGTTCGCATAATCCATTCTTGCTCCATTCACATCACAAAAGGCTACAATTTCAGAGGTTTCACGATAATTCGTAGTGATCTCACCATAAAAAAACTCCGCTCGGCCGCCGGTTCCTACGAAAGCATATTTCTTGTTGGACATCAGGATCACTCCATCACTTATTGATTTAAAAGCGTTTTCTTCTTATAGTGTATAGTATAAAATACATCTGAATCTAAGCGATTCTTAGCAGAAACAATAAAAACTTTGCATATATTATCTACATTATCTGAAAGGAGCAGATTTAGCATGGAACAGGAGCCTCAGCCTCCTTTTATGATTGAGCAAATAAAAAGAGCCGGTCCATTCAGCATGGATTCCGACCATTATCACGATACTTACGAAATTTATTATTTACTCGCCGGGGAACGCAGTTATTACATTAACAATCTGATCTACACCTTGCGTAAAGGTGATCTGATTTTTATTAACAAGAACGAGCTCCATCGTACCACCTCTAAAGGCTCTGCAAGCCATGAACGGATCTTAATTAACTTTGAGGAAAGCTTTCTGCAAAAGACATTGGCGCACTTCGAGCTGCATTTTCCATTTATGGCTACACAAAGCTTGCTTTTGCGGCCCGGAGTACATGAACAGGGGGCCATTGAATATCTACTTTTCAGCATGCTAAAAGAACAAACAGAACCACGGACACAGCAAATCCCCTATCTTCAGACGCTACTCATCCAACTATTTATTGAAATGAACAGAATACAGGAAATAAGCCGTGAGCCCATTGCCCCTGAGAGCAGTGAGAAGCAGCTAAAAGTCTACGAAATTATCGATTTTTTACAAGCACATTATGCTGAAAAGCTTACATTGGAGCGGCTATCTGAAACTTTTTTCATCAGCAGCACCTATCTCTGCCGTGTGTTCAAGCAAACGACTGGCTTCACTATCGTAGAATATCTAAACTACATTCGGATCAAGGAAGCCCAACGTCTCTTGCAGAGCACCAACGCTAAAGTTACGAACATCGCCGAGGATACCGGCTTTGACAGCATCGCCCACTTCGGGCGTGTGTTTAAGCAAATCGTTAAACGCTCGCCTTTGCAATATCGCAAGCAAAACCGCTGATCCACAGTTAGAAATCACAACCGATTCTCTATGTAGCCGCTCCGTCGCCGGGAAGTATACATGTGAAATGTTGTCGGCATATGGGGGCATCGGGAGCATCTGGCATCTGGCATCTGGCATCGGGGGCATCCGGAGCATTGAGGCAACAACAATACCCCGTCCCTAGATTACCTTTTCGCGCGAACAAAGTTCATGAGGCTATCGGACCCAGTGGACCTTATTCGCAGCATAATCGCTATTTTGGGATTTTATCGGACCCCATAGTCGCTATTGGTATAAAAAGCTACCTATATTGAGCGTTTCCGAAGGAATAACGTCACTGGAGTCCGAACCCCTGCCGAATAAGCAATAAATCTGCAAATAACGTCATCTGGGTCCGCATAACTTTGTCTCGCAGGAGTAATCGGTGGTTTCGGGGGGGCCGGGGGGTTTCGGGGTTTCGGGGGTTTAGGTAGCACTGTAACGCATAACAAGAGCAGCGATCCCCACTAATGGAGTATCGCTGCTCCGCTGTCATTTTGTGATTAATACGGTCGTCTCATTCCTCATCATGCCATTCATTTTGCTTCGTTATGTGATTTCATTTCCAAATCTCGTACAAGCCTGTGAACCTCAATTCCGGCCAGCAGCACGATGCCAATCCCATGTGTATCGTTTAATTGCCAGGTCAATTCATCTTTATAATACAGTTTGTTAAACGAATAACCCGAACCGCGGCAGACACCGTAAACATTGCCTTGTTTGTCAATACAATGACGGGTTAAGCCGCTCCAGCCGTGGAGTGCAGAGGTTACGTATGACTCCGGTTCCAGCAGCCAACCGCAGCGGACGCCTCTAGCAAAAGCATAAATAAACATAGAGGTACAAGAAGCCTCCGCGTAAGACTCAGGATCCGTCAACACTTGATGCCATAAGCCATGCTCATCTTGCAGCTTAAGATAGCCTTTACTAAGCTCACGGAAATAATCAAGCAAATCAGATCGCAACGGATGTTGCTCAGGCATAACTTCAAGCAGCTCAGTCAGCGAGAAAATCACCCAACCATTACCTCTGCCCCAAGGCACGCCATTGGGTTTATTAAACTTATAATCATATACATGATGCATAATGCCAAGCTCCGGCTGGAACAGCCGCTCCTTGTAATGTAAAAACTGCGCCGCCGCATCATCAAGATAAGCCGCATTTCCGGTCAATTTATAATATTTGCTTAGAAAAGGCGTGCTCATATACAGATCATCACACCACATCGTCTGCTGCATGAAATCAACTGTGCCACTGGTCCGATACAGAGCTCCGTCAGGCAGCCTGCTCTGCACTTTAGTAATGTAATTGGCAATTTCAGCAGCAGCTTCCGGTGCGCCCTGTAGTGGACGAAGCTTATTTGCTTCCAGCATCGTTGCCCCGAAGGATCCGCAGTCGTCCAGCGAATCCATCAGCGCCAGCTGATGATTGATGCCCGGAGCGCCATAACGTTCAAGGTCCCATAAGGCATATTCGTGCAGCCCTGTACATTGCTCAATATGGTGTTGTGCATATTCGGCATAATGGGGGGCCTTAAGCTCTACTCCTGTTCTCAGCAATCCGTACAGGGTTACGCCTAGAGGGTAATTCCAGCGCCCAAACATAACACTCTCCAAATAAGGCCTAACCCAGCTATTCGGTTGGTCCACCCGCCAAAAGGTTACTTCATCCGCTTCCCCAAATAAAGTATCCATAGAGGTCAGTTCTAAGACTTTCGGCGCTGTCCCCGAGGTGAATAGTCCAAGGTACAGCCAAGGATCAGTTAATCCTTCAACTGAATAAGGTTGCACGAGACTACTCTGAACACCACCAGACCGTACGTCCAGTTCAAATCCCCAATTCCCCTCTCCGCAGACGGACTCCACGACGAGATCATGTAGTCCATAACCAAGCTCCAGTTGGATATCCAGCGTGCCGTTCACGTTCTGGTGCTCAGCTACAAGTTTCCCATTCACATAGATAGAGATTTCAGCCATTCCACGATAGCTACCTTGCAGGCGTATGTCATCTTTCTGTAGGCTCTTAACTTCCAGCTTACACCAAGCAAACGCCTTGGCTCCTAGTAATTCCCCAAATATACGTGAACAGTTGCCAGTTGCCTGTTCCTGTGGCGACCATTGCGGCGTCGGAAACCAAGCGCAGCGAGCTGTCATCTGCTCTTCAGTGAAATCAGCTTCCAGCCAAGCTGCCCAAGACGTCTGTTGGGGTCCACTATAAATCCAACCTTCACAACCGCTTAACTGCGCCGTTGGAGTAAGAAAGTGTACCGGTGCACCTTTGACGCTGCCCGTTCCAAAAACCCCTCCGCAACCTGTACCTGTTGCTACATACTCCAGCACAAGATGGTTCCAGCCTTTATCCATGCCCGCCCGAAAAAACGTCCTCCGGTCCGGAAACACATCATCATTTAGATTGGAGCTAAACACCAGACGTCCATTTATGTAAACCTTAACTGGACTGTAGCAACTAACTGAGAAAGGGGCTTCTACCTCATTGTCACTCCACAGCTTTCCCCATACATATACGAATTGTCCTGCCTCTAGCTCCGGCAGTCGTTCTTCCAGATTCATATCGTAACGGCAGTCGCGGAGCCGTTTGAAACCACTCTGTGAATGTACCCGGTAAACCGGAGGCTGCGGGGGATAGGCACCGATAAAACGGCTGGCCACAGCGGCCAGTACATTTTCGATTTTGCCCCCATTATATTTGGCAATACAATCAGGATCAGGAAAGTATTCTGGAATATAAGTACTCACTAAGCATATCCTCCTTCACACCGTTATTTCTCCACCGGGATACAGCGTCGAGCTGTACAATCTTTTAGGCTGAGGTAACGATTTCTCAGAGGCACAGGTACTAATATCTATCCACTCGCTTGAATATACCGTTGCTGACTCATCATTATAAATTACAACCTGTTCGCTGCCACATCCCAGAAGATCGCCGTGAACGGCATAACCTTCCTCCTTGAATTCAGCTACAACCTGCATATGTCCATCGTACAAAGCAGGATATACCCCGCCTCCCCGGCGGTACGCGAGAATATAATCCGGAGAACCCACTTGCCAGTTGCTCACAGCTTCCACTATAGTCAGCCAACCGTCGGTTGTGCGTTCTTCTTTCCACAGTTCCTTGCCATTACAGTCTAGAAGAAACAACGCATCCTTGCCCTTCAGCCCTTTGCCGTCATCTTCGCGGATCATTCGGTCCAGCCCGGCAACCTGAAGACCAGGCAGTTCGGGCCGGAATCGGCCTAACGCCAGATGCTGTGACTCTATAGAACCGTCATAACGCCAAAGCTCTTGCCCGTCCCGGTCATACATCACCGTTACGCTTCCGCCGACAACCAGTTCAGGATAACCATCTCCATTCACATCGCCAACCCAAATACAGTCCGCGTGGTCATCCAGATCGTGGCAGCTCCATAATAAATTACCTTTAGAATCAAGCAGATCATAACCTGCCATCACTTGATCCTGTCCATTTCCATGAAGATCGTGAACCCACGGATAATGTCCTACATTGCCTGTATGCGTCCATAATAAATTGAAATTCTTATCCAAGACCCACAGTTGATGATAACGGTCCTTCAGAATGATGTCGGAAGCATGTTCTTGCCCTGTTAGATTGGCAATGATAATACAATCATGTGCATGTTCAGCAGGTAAGTCGTATATGGACTTAACCGTTCCTGTTGAACCTTCAAAAATATGAAAACGTCCATCCATTACACATAATACTTCCAGCGACCCATCACCATCTATATCATAAACTTGCGCTGGATAGTCCGAGCCTTGGCTGCCAGCGTCAGGATCGGGTGTGCCCACCTGCCACAGCAGCTTGCCATCCATATCAAAAGCGGTCAGGCATTGCACCTGATGGGGAATATAACGAACATCCTGGCGATTATCCGGCTGGACCAGCAGCATTTCTGCACGTCCATCCCCATTCAGATCGCCAATAAGCATTTTACAGCGTGGACCAGCAGCGGAAATATCTACTTTTGCCAGCTGATAGACTGATTGTGTGTCCTTCGTTCTCATTAGAATCCTCCTGTCTTCTCTCTTCGATTAGATCTCAGGGAAACGGACGGTTTGTCCGCCTGCTACTTCTATAATCACACCGTCGATTTCCAGCCAGACAGATACCGCTCCCGGATTATATACAAAATCCCTAGCAGCGGAGAAAATAAGGGCTTCACAAGCCTTCATATAATGAACGAGTTCAATATTTGTGGCGTACCAGATTTCCTCCAGTCCTCCCACTGCTTCACAGAAGCTTTCCATCAGCTCCCAGTTATTATCGTTATCAAATTCATAACTATGGCCCCACACATACATCAGATATAAATACTGCCGTTTATGCAGCTTCACGAACTGCTCCGCATGCTCCAGCAAATGATCATTATGATGGCAAGTCCCCCGCCATTCCAGCCAATCCTCCGGCAGCCCAAAGCCGCCGCCAGTGGTCTGTACCACACGGGCATATTCCATGCCTAAATGAGGCAAAAGCTTCTTTATCTCCTTGTTAAAGGAACCGTTAGGATAAGACATTCCCCGTATCGGCACCTGGAGCAGCGTCTCAAAATATTTTCGATCCTCCATAATCTCATGGATGATTTGCTCCTGCGGACAACGGGCCAGCGTCGGATGGTGTTGCGTATGGACAGATACTTCATGTCCCTGGTACAGCTCAGTTATTTCATCTGCCGTAATACGATCACCTTCACCCAGCAGGCCAGAATTGAGATGAAATGTTCCTCTAATCCCATGGCGGTTAAATAGTCCAACCAATCTTTCGTCAGCCCGTCTGCCGTCATCATAGCTCATCGTAAGCGCCTTATGTCTGCCCTCAGGGTAACAATAATATATAATAGACATCAATCTGAAGCCTCCCTCGCATTACTGTCCAAAAACCGTCAGATTCGAGTATTCAGCAATCAGGGGTGCCATCTGTCGGAACCCAATTTTCCCGCCTGTCAGTAGCGGCCCATAGGTTTCACCATCATCTATCCATGTAAAAATCGGCAGTTCATTGATTGCAAAAGACAGCATAGGGCCACGTTTCACCACTAACATCCGGTAGGGCTCAGTCATGTCGCTGACGTCCGGAAGCGGATCGGCTGCCTGCGCAACCAGATGAAAACCATAACTTTTGCGCAAATTACAGGTGTGAAATTCACGTTCTTCCACCCAACGCCTGCGAAAATACGAGATATGATACGTGTCTATCTGCCCGTGATGGTATTGATCATATTCACCCGTACGGCGAGCAAGCGTGGAATCAAATAAATCCTTCCCACCCTCTCCTTTGGCCGCGATAAACAATATCGCCAATCCCGGCTCACACAATGGGCGGAAATTCCAAGATACGGCGAGGTCTGCCGGGAACTCCTCTGGACACCAGAGAACGACATTTGCTTGTTGTCCGGCCTCGGCATGGATAGTACTCTCTAATCTCATTCGTTGCAAAGGGAAGGAAACCGTTCCCTCTCCCTCCATCTGGAATCCAGCGATATCACTAGTTGAAGCGAGGGGATTATGGTAGATTGGTTTCCATGCTTCAGGGATCAAACCACCTATACCCGTGTCCTGCATCGGCCTAGCCATAAATCATTCCCCCCACAATGAAGCCTTCAATTCGCGAGTTCCGGTATAGCACTACCGATTAATTCCAAGGCAATGATCGTATTTAAAGACCACTGCGAGGCTTCATTTGTATTCATCCAATCGATCTCATTTAACTCAGTCATATAAGTGACCCGATCAGCTTCCTCCTGTAGATTCACACAACCAAACGGATTCTCCAGTAAAATCGACCAGCACCGCTCTGCCGTCGCCGGATCCTTGCGGTAATATGCTCCATATGCCGCAATGGCTACGCTGAGTACAGGATGCTCAAAACGGAGTTTTCCTGAAATCAACCCTCCTGTAAATGCGTCCTTCTCTTCTTGTGGCAAATTATAAAATACGCCGAACTCAGCCAGCATATCTTCCCAGTCCGGGTCCTCCAGCATTGCCGCCAGCTCGAACCACACCTGTGGACCTCCCATGCTAATCGCTAGATGACGCCCCCAGTTATCGTCGCCCATTCCCGACAATAGGCCAGTTGCCGGATCATACCCATATGTGGGACCAGATAATAGCCGTAAATTTGCCCTTTTGATGCAATCCATGCCTGTTATAATCTTGTCACGATAAGCGGTATCCTCGAACCGCTCCCAGCGGGTCATCCAATTAGAGCTAAAGGCTGCCCAGTCCGGACCCACCCTAACATGAGTCGGGAATTCATCCTTCGGAAAATACGCCCGCATCGGGTCCAGAGTAACTGTTGAATAATCAGCATCCTTTACACTGTCCATAATATCGCCGACCCGCTCGTCTCCGGTCAGATAATAATAGTAGCGATGCAGACCCGCCATAGCGATACGAGCCTCTTTGCAGCCGCAGCCCCAGTGGATGACATTATGCCGCGAGCCTAGTCCGGCGTATTCGCCAAAATGATATACATCTACCTCACTCGTATGCCTGGTCATAGCTTCGGCCATTCGGAACACATCCGCTCTCCCGGACCGGAGAAACGTTACCCACAACCACATATTTGGCACCAGCTCGGAATTCTGCCAGGCACAGCCACCGAGATCATAGTTCCATACATGTCTGACCGGATCGTAGCTGTGCATGAAATCTCCGTAGTCCCAAAAACCGTACCATTTGCGCTGCTCGATCTCTTCCTTGTAAAAGGAGATGATCCCGTCCAGCCGCTCTTCCAGATACACCTTGGCTGGCGTGCTCCGATCAGGCAAACTCCAGAAACCAAAAGCACCCGCTTCATGATAATAAGTTGGTTCACAAACCAGCAATGAAGGTTCTTCAGCTTCTGCCTGCATCCGCTGCAACAATTCAGGCCCGGGAGTCTGCGCCGTACACCAGAATGTTAGCTCGCTAGTATTAGCGATACCAAATGGAGTGGCCCGTAATTCTTCTGCACCTTCATACGAGGATTCCACATGTGTTTTTGTATCATAATGCCGCAAGTCCATAGCTGCCGCATCAGGTGACCAGAACCAGACAGTAAGAGCTGCCGCGTCTGTGGCAGTGGAACCAATCTCCATTCCTGCCGGATGCTTACGCCAGAAATTCTTCATCCCGACGGCTAGCCCTCCACCCTCTGCTCCAACATAACCAAGCCCACCTGCCCGGCGGCCTTCTGCTGCCTTGATCCAAGCGCACCCATCCTCTGTCCGCTTCCAGATCCCATAATGCTCGGAAGAATCTTGAACCAGCCGAAAGCTGCCCCAAGTCGCGGAGTCATCCAATAAACTAAGGAAATAGGCATCCTCTTCTGGATCAAATTTCACAGCACATCCTGCTACCTGATCGACGAATAAATCACGGTACTTACCTTTGGTTCGCCGTGTATGCAACGTCTTAGGAGACTCGCTAAACAAGCCGCTATCTCCGGCAAAACGAACATGGCGGTTGTAAAGCGGTCCATGCAGCGGCACTGTGAATTCTATTCCTAATCCTTTAATAAAATCCTGCTGTGGATTACCGTCATAATGAAACGTATGAACTAATCGAATAGACTCCAGCCCAGCATAAAAATATAAACGTAACGTATAGGGAAGCCACTCACGAGCATTGTGTGAAGCTTGGTGAAGTCCCTCTAGCTTCACCACTGCGCGAACAGGTCCGTCCTGTTCAAGGATGGCACTTAACGTTCGTCCTGTGAATCGCTCCTCACGTATGCTCAGGGTGCCAGCACCCTCATCTCTCTGTTCACGTATACATACAAGCTCTCCATTACTGCATACTTCGGTTCCTTCCGTGTCCGCCGGATTTCTGCGCACAATACTGCGGATAAGACCCTTCCCCTGCTTGTTAACCGTGCAAATAATAACACCTGTATCTATAATGAAAGCTTCCTCTGTTTCCTGCACAGTTAGTCGCTCAGTCATTTCCGTAGCTGGAGCCGCTTGATTTATTGTCATTGTCGCTAAGGAATCCTGCTGAATATCCGAATTTTTGTTTACTGCCGAGTGCGTGGACCATTTGATGCTCCCGTCAGGCCAAAAAGCTGCCGGCCAGCTTTGCAGCGGCACAAGCTTTTCGTTCTTCGGCATACTTAAGCAGAGATTCTTTAACGATTCCCTGTTGAGCGCTCCTTTTTTCCAAGGAACCCCCCAGGTAACACCCACATCAATAGCGGGCTTTTTTAGCCAATGCAGGCTAATCGGCAGAGCCGTAGGCACAACAACCATCTCCTTTATACCTTCTTCGCCGCACGTCCTCTTACTTTTAAAGAGCTTCATTATTATGGCTTAGCTCTCTATAGCGGCTTGGGGTTATTCCCTCTTGTTTCTTAAAAATCCGGTTAAAATAGCTATGCTGATAACCCACCTGTTCAGCTACATCGTTAATTCGCAGCGAGGTATCACGCAGCAGCTCCTTGGCTTTATCAAGCCGCAATTCGGTCAGATAATCAATGAAATTTTTCCCGGTGACCCGTTTGAATGATTTACTCAGTAAAAATGGGCTGATCCCTGTATAATCCGCACATCCATCCAGCGAAATATTATCCATATAATGCTCATTGATATACATCATGGCATGCTCAATCGTCCGTTTGATTCCGGCATCAGAACGCTCGCTCAGCTCCGTCAGATACGGTGCGACTACCTTTTCCTGAAACCAGGCAAGGATAAGCTTCGGCTCATGAATTTGCGACAGTGCCGCGTACAGATTAGCCCCTTTGAACAGTTGGTTTGGATGAATGCCTGAGACCATAATGGCGTGCTGAATACTGCCTAACAAATGAAGCATGCCCTGCTGCACATCAATCACTTTTGCCCCATTGGCACACAGTGCCTCCAGAAATTCCTCCAACAGCCGGTAAGCCTCTTCCGCTTCTCCTGTGCGCAGGGCCTGAATCATTCCGCGCTCCAAAGTGAACGAATATTGCGGTTCAGGCGTACTTTGCCCCTCACGATCCAGTAGCTCCATATTAATAATCTGGTTCTCACCACCAAACTGGCGATAACTAGCGGCTTGCTTCGCAGCCTCGAACGCTAGCGGAATACCGGATATCCTTCCAACCGGTGCACTAAACGCCACTGTTACCCTCATTTTTAACATGCGATTAATCGTTCCTGTCAGTTCTTCGCTAAAGGCTTGCACCGCTTCCAGCGATGGATTCGCAACGGGTTCGATAAGAAGTAATCCTGCCGTGAGATCATGGAAATTGATAATATCAGCCTGCTTAAAGTGCTCGGCAGACAATTCTCCGATAATATTGACGGCGGCGAATGATACAAGACTTTCATCACCGTTGCGGAACTTCCCCTCCTGGCTGGAGATGCCTGTAAGCTGAATATAAAGAATAATATAATGACAATCCTCTACTTCCCACTTAAAACGCCGCATCCGGCTTTGCAGATCCTGCTCAGAATAAGAATATAAATACCCCTGAAACAGCTGATGCAGGAAGCTTTCCTTCACATGTGGAAGCTGCTCGGAAAGAGTGTACTTCAGGGCATGGCTCTCCCCGTGCAAGTTCTGCCAATGCCGTTCAATCAGAATAAACTCATCCTCCCTACTCGCAGCCGCCGCTTGGTCAGGCAACAAAGTCTGCAGCAAACGTCCTATCGGTGAATAGATTTTGCGGGAAGCAAACCAAGACAGAATCGCCGCCAGCAGCAAAGCACTGAAGCTAACTAAAAATATCAGTCTCGAAATGAAGACGACAGGTGAAGTTATGCTGGTTATCGGTGAAGCGGACACATAGAGCCAATCTGCGGAGAGTCGGGAAAACTCACCATAAGTCACTGCATATGTAGCCTTACCCCAGTCGAAGAGAAAAGAGGACTCAAGATTTGACTCATGGTTCGCGCCCCGTTCCACAATCTCATTATGCAATGCGGTAAGTAAGGGAGAATCCTCGGCACTGTCTCCAGCAGATACGTACAAATCCCCCGTCGTCTGCAGCAAAAATGTCTCGCCGCTATTATAAGGTGTCATAGTTCGTAGCATCGCAGCTACTTTCTCCGTATCCATGCGGAGCAAAAGAGCCCCGAAGGGCTTCAAGCTTCCGCCCGGAATATGATGGACAAGCGTTAATTCTTTGACATTTGGTTTATTGGGATCGAATGCCCACTGCGTCCAATAGGTGCTTTGTTCAGTATCAATCAATTTGTCATATTGACCCGATACCGCGCTGGAGTCAATCGTGCCATATTCGGGATTAAATAGTAATGGATGATCTCCTGATAGATAGAGTTCAACGTTACTCGTCATCGTGTTCGAGCCCTGCATCACTACGAGTGTCTTCGTAATATCCCAAGCCCGCTCATGATCCTGAATAAAATCAAGGCCATTCAAGCTGTAATCAAACTTGGGATCAAAGGCCCAATGTGCCAGCATCAGCTCCAGATTGGACAGTTGATCATCAATATTAGCCGCCCGCTGTTCAATCTGCCTGTTATGCATCTGCAGCAGCTCGCTCTCCAGGCGTCCCCCTGCCATCCAGTAGACAAGCGCACCAATAATAAACCCCGGAATGGATGACACCACCAGCATAATGATCAGATTTTTACGATAATATCGGCCCTTACAGCCTGACCAGCCTTTTGTATAACGCTTCCATTTCGCCACATTTCTCATCACTATGCTCTCACCAGCCGAATCAGATAAATTTGAAGTGCAATCGAACCACATTCGTTTTGCTCCTCAGATCCTTTCCAGCCGGATAAAAGCACTAGGAAGGATCTAGCGGTCAGCCTTAGCGTATAACTCGTTCATTTCCTTAACTAAATCATCTCCACCTGTTTTTCTCCATACATCAAATGCTGATTTCAATTCAGCTTCATCAATTTGTCCTACAATATATTTTATGCGTGCATCATTAATTACATTGTCGAGTTGAGCACCCTTTTGGGAATATACTGTGGAAATAAAGGCCTCTGCCGGATTAACCACGATCGAAGCTTCATTTGCTTTCTGAACTTCGATTTGTTTAAGCCGCAGCGGTGTCTGAGCTACAGTCTTGGATTTGTCCTCAGGTATAAAGGCCAGAATTTGGTTTAACCCTTCCACTTCTGACTCCAGAAGGACAGTGTCTTTGGAGCGTTCAATAAAACCATCCACCATAGTGTAGTGAGTACCTTCCAAACCAAAACCTAACATCGTTTGTAATTCCGGATTATTGATTTGATCTAGAAAAGCCAGTACCCGTTTCAGTTCTTCTTCGCTCTTCACAGATGATTTTGGAATAGCCAGCATGCCCGAGAAACCAGAGGTCGGCAATGTATGTAGCTTGCCATCCGTACCTGTTACGCCCCCGCTTACATCTACATAATGTTTATCCGGTTCGTCTTTGCCTTCTTTTTCTAGCGCAGCGTGAATTTTATCATCCACCCGGGCGCCTGTATCGACCACATCGACGATTACTCCTGCCTTATTGTTCACGATCGGATCTGTCCATTTGGCACTATCCATAACTGCGAAGTCGGAGTTGATCAATTTCTCATCATACAGCTTCTTCATGAACTTAAGCGCTTCCAAATATTCTGGATATTCATGCTCAGGCACCAGCTTGCCATCTTGCACGCCCCATTTATTCGGTGTTCCAAACCATAACTTAATGGTATCAAAACCGCTGGCCCACTGGCCGCTCCATTTGACCAGCACCATGCCATAAGTATCCTCTTTACCATTGCCGTCTGGATCTTTTTCCTTGAACGCTTTCAGCATATTGTAGAAATCATCTACCGTCTGCGGTGTTTGCAGCCCCACCTTCTCCAGCCAATCCTTACGGAAAACCATACCGTTACGGCCGAGTACACGCCCCCGATAGATTCCGTAATTCTTCCCATCAATAGCCGAGTTTTTCAGAATAACCGGGTTCGCTTGGCTTAAATTCGGATAATCCTTAAGATAAGGCCCTACTTCCCAGAATGCGCCCGATTTGGCAGCGTTCACAAAACTAGAAGCCTTAACATCCCCCACGTAGATAATAGTCGGCAGCTTCCCAGAAGCTAGCGTAATATTAAATTTATCTGCATAAGATGCGTTCGGGACCCACTCAAAGTGGATTTTTGTGTGGGTCTGTTTCTCCAGTTCAGCAGCAACCGGACTGCCATCCTTCGGATAATTTGTTTTGAATATCGGCAGCATGAGGGTCAGATCCAGCGGGGACTCGCTTTTCTCTTCTCCAGTATTACTACTCCCCTCACTTTTGCTGTTAGAACCTGCAGATTCATTACCTGAGCAACCTGCAACAACAGTGGTAACCATCATAGCCACAAGTAAAAGTAACAACCAGCGCTTCTTTTTTACCGAACGATTAGCTTCCATTATTATACCTCCAAATTGGAATAAGTTAAGTTTGCTATCCTTTAACAGAACCCAGCATCACCCCTTTAGCGAAATGTTTTTGCAGAAATGGGTACACACATAAAATTGGTAGAGTACCTACTACAATGACCGCCATTTTAATCGACTGCTCCGGTGGCTGCACAAAGCTCGGATCCATAGAACTCATATCGCCAGCCGCAGATTGGGACAACATTACGATCTGTCGCAGCATCACCTGCAAAGGCCATTTTGTCGGATCCGTAATGTAGAGCAGTGCCGAGAAGAAATTGTTCCAATGTCCCACAGCATAGAACAACGTAAATGTAGCAAGAACCGGTTTGGATAAAGGAAGGACTATCTTCCACAACAAGCCCAGCTCAGAACAACCATCAATACGCGCCGCTTCTTCCATTTCTATAGGCAGCTCCTGAAAAAAGTTTTTGACAATAATCAGGTTAAAGGCGCTAATTGCTCCCGGTAAAATAAGAGAATTGAGCGTATCCAGCAGATGCAGTTCCCGAATGACGAGATAGGTTGGAATCATTCCTCCACCGAACAGCATCGTAAAAATAACAAGGTTGAGTACCAAATTACGGCCCATCAGATATCGTTTTGCCATCGGATAAGCCATTGTTACCGTGAAGAATAAATTAACGACAGTTCCGATTACCGTAACATAAATAGAAACCCCTATACTGCGCATAATCGTATCTGTTGAAAAGATAAATCGGTAGGCGTCAAATGAAATCGTGGTCGGGATCAGGAATACGGCACGTTTAGTAATTTCCGCATCTGTAGCGAAGGAGCCCGAAACCACAAAGAGGAAAGGGAGAATCGCTACGATTCCGATAATCCCTAAAAATATATAATTGAATACATCAAATGCAGTTCCACCCGTACTCTTGTATTGTTTGGCCACAGCAAGCTACTCCCTTCTCAATAAAGTCCGGATTCACCAAATTTTTTGGCGATCCAATTCGTCCCGAGCACAAGCGTCACACCGATTATTGATTTGAATAATCCAACAGCTGTACTGTAGCTAAAAGCTCCCTGGGTGATTCCCAGTGCGTATACATAGGTATCGAACACCTCACCTACTTCACGATTAAGAGCATTCATCATTAAATAAATTTGTTCAAAACCGTTATCCAAAATCGTTCCCATCCGAAGAATAAGTAAAATAACGATTGTACTGCGAATAGCAGGCAACGTAATATGCCAAATCTGCCGCCACCTGTTCGCACCGTCTACTACCGCAGCCTCATATTGCTCCACATCTACACCGGCCAGCGCTGCCAGGAATATAATTGTCCCCCAACCGCACTCCTTCCAGATCGTCTGGAGAATAATCAATGGACGGAACCAGTCGGGATTAGCTAGAAAGTCTATTTTCCTGCCTGTAAACGTATACAAAAACTCATTTACAGTCCCGCCTTCCGTAGTTAGAAATACATAGCTCATACTGGCCACAATGACCATGGATATAAAGTGCGGAACATAAATCATCGTTTGTATCGTCTTTTTATAGAAGGAAAGCCGTATTTCGTTTAGAAGTAGTGCCAGAATAATCGGCGCCGGAAAAAAGAAAATCAAATTATAAAAAGATAACAATAACGTATTGCGCAGCAGCATAAAGAAATCGGGATTCTGGAAAAAAACACGAAAATGCTCAAAACCTACCCATTCACTTTTCTGAAAACCAAGAAACGGCTGGTAATTCTTAAAAGCCAACAGCACGCCCCACATCGGAACATATTTGAAAACAAGAAAATAAAGGACTCCAGGGAGCAGCAGAATATATAACCATTTATCACGTTTAAAACGTTTCCATCTTCTTACCCGGATATTTCGATAGGTCTGCGGCTTTGGCTGTTGTTCTGCAGTTCCCGGAACTGTTACGTGCTTCATCCTGTTCACCTCCATTTGTCATGTACATCTCGCGATTACTGTAGCCATGGATTACTGCAATCACCCTTACTGCGACTCCTATTATGCTGCTAGTGATTTTTTCCAGCAATCGGACTTTTTTGAACGCTCTATATAAGCTAAAAATCCCATTTTATCTAAAAAGTCCAAACCGCGCAAAAGTTTACTATTGTCCGTAAGACATTAAGCACCTATGATTCCAAGTGATGATTTCCAGCAAATGTTTGCCTTAAAGGAGGAACTGAATTGAAGAACAAGCTATACTACGGTGCTGCTTGGTATCCCGAGCTATGGAGTGAAGAGGTGCTTGAGCAGGACATCCTTCTAATGAAAGAAACGGGGATTAATATCGTACGAATCGGAGAATTCATTTGGTCTGCCTTGGAGCCAGAAGAAGATAAGATTGATATTGGTCCCGTCGTGAAATATATCGAAAGGTTACATAGAAACGGAATTGACACAGTAATGTGTACGCCGACACCTACACCCCCCATCTGGCTTACTCATGGACATCCTGAGCGCTGTTATGTGGATGAGAGCGGAACGGTAATGGGACATGGAGCACGGCAGCATATCTGTACGAACAATCCTTATTTTCGTAAACGGGCTGCCATCATTACGGAGCATATTGCCAAGGAGACCGGAGCACTGCCGGGGTTAACCGCCTGGCAGCTCGATAACGAATTCAAAGCGCATGTGGCGGAGTGCATGTGTGAGACCTGTAAAGGCTTATGGCATATCTGGTTGCAGCAGCGCTACAGCTCCATTGAAAAGTTGAATGAGGCATGGGGAACAGCCGTCTGGAGCCAAACTTATCAACGTTTTGATCAGGTGCCACAGCCAGGACCCGCACCTTTCCTCCACAATTCATCTCTGCGGACGATGTACCGCTTATTTTCAATGGAAAAAATCGCTGAATTCGCCGATGAGCAGGCTGATATTATCCGCCGCCACTCCTCTGCACCAATTACCCACAACAGCAGTGTCGCTTTTCATCTAGATAATGAGCGGCTATTTCAGAATCTCGACTTTGCCGCCTACGACACTTATGCCTCACAGGAAAATATGCATGCTTATCTGCTTAACTGTGATCTATGGCGAAATTTCAAGCCGGGAAAAAATTTCTGGATAATGGAGACAGGACCCTCGTTTGCCGCATCTCTAGTAAGTTTTGGTGTGCCACATCCGAACGGATATCTGAAGGCAGAAGCGGTTGCCGCCTATGCGCTGGGTGCAGGTGCATTTTGCTATTGGATCTGGCGCCAGCATACTTCCGGAAGTGAACAAACACATAGCTCGATCCTTAGTGCCTGGGGAGAACCCGCTCTAGGGTACGATAATGTGCTGGAGGCCAATCAAGCACGGCAAGAAATTGAACAAATTATGCTCTCCACCCGGCCCCTTCGGGCAGATGTTGCGATTACCTATTCGGACAGAACCAAAGCTTATCTCGCAACTGAACCTCATCGGAAGCTAAATTATCGTAGTCTGCTGGGCGATTTCTACAAAAGAATTCTACATATGGGTATTCACCGGGATCTGCTGCCCGAAGGCGGTGACTTAACCGGATACAAGCTGTTATTCACTCCATTCGTACATTATTTGTCCCCCGAGTATGTGGAAAGTGCGCTGGCCTTCACAGCAACTGGCGGGATTTGGATTGTCGGTCCTCTTACCGGAGGACGAACGAAGGAGCATACCCTTCATACGAATGCCGGACTTGGGGAATTGGAGCGATTAGCAGGAGTCAAAACTAAGTTTATCTATCCGCTGGAATCAACAGGCACGATTGGACACGCTTTTGGGGTATCTGCTCCCTTGTCCATGTGGAGTTCTGTTTTTGAACCCGTTTCAGAGTCCGCTTCCAGTCTCGGAATGATTACGGAGGGGGTGACGCCGGGTTTGTCCTTCCTGACGGAGCAGCCTTACGGACAAGGTACTATTGTTATGCTGGGTTCAATGCCTGCCGGTGAAGAAGGTGACCTAATGTTATGTAAACTTATTGATCATTATGCAGAACGTACTGGTGTTACCGTACGCAGTGATGTCACTAAGGGAACCCTTGTCTGCCCTAGAAGCAATGACCAAGGTACCGAAGTGTGGACCATTGTAAATATGGATGGACACGGGGGAAGTCTCACACTCCCGCGGGACGGACATGATGTTCTCTCAGGCAAATCCGTGGCCTGCGGCCCCCTCTCCCTTGGTGCATATGAGTACAGGGTAATCCGGTTATAAATACTTATCCTTACAGCATAAAAAGCCGCTAACTCCTTGGTCACCCAAGCGGTTAGCGGCTTCATTTCCGTTATTTTAACTTTTAATAACGCCTTTTTTAAGAATAACATTCCCATACAATGCTTCTTCACCAGTAACTATAACCGCATAACTTTGCTTAGAACGGTTATAGAAATCAAAACGTTCCTCATGTTTAATCGTCGCTTCAGCATCATGCTTGGCAATGATAGTCTCGTATGTGGACCAGATGACCGGCACAGTTGGATCTCCAGCCACCACTGCCATAAAAGCCACCTGTTGCTCTGCATAATGATCCAGAGGTAACAACTCTAAGATGGCATCCAGCAGGTCAGGAATACCGATGCCATCATATCTCAGTACCCTCGGATTCAACGAATGTCCGGGATAATTAGCATCAGCCAATACAAGCTCATCCCCATGACCCATTTCCATCAGAATGCGCACCAGCTCCGGAGAGAGCAGCTTAGGAATTCCTTTTAACATAAGGCACCTCTTTACTTCCCATAAAATGATCGCAACGCTACCAGCTCATCAATCCGATGCTGCGGCAATTCTCTCTCCCCGCCAATCATCCGGGTAATGAAGGTGAGCTTGGCCGTATACTCAAGCCGTTCCATATTCAGATATGCTTCCATAACATCTTCTCCCCAAGTAAGGGCTCCGTGATTCTCGAGCAGGACCGCAGTTTTTTTGCCCAGGAAAGGCATCAGTGAATCTGGAATTTCTTCCGTCGATGGTGTTCCATATTCCGCCAACGGAATATCTCCGATCATAATCACCGACTCTGGCATCATCATCTTGTCGAGCGCCTCACCTTTTATGGCAAATGCAGTAGCATACGGGGGATGTGCATGGACCACGCCCTTCATCTCTGGCAGCTCATTATAAATTCTTAGATGCATTTTTGCTTCCGTTGAGGGTCTGTAGCCTTCAGCAGCTTCAAGGACTTCACCTTGCAGATTCACTTTTACAAGCATATGAGGCTCTAAATATCCCTTACTCACCGCTCTGGGGGTAGTCAGAATTACATTCTCTGATAAGCGAGCAGAAATATTCCCATCATTAGCCGCGATAAAATCTTTATTAAACAGGTTTCTCCCGATATCACAAATCTGCAAACGTAATTTTTGTTCCAATGTATCCATAGGGTTTCTCTCCTCGTATCCTATTTTTCACAAACCTTCACCAAAGAAGGCTGATATGTCTTAAAGGCAAAAGATCTTTCCACTACCTGCTTGCCCTCGGAGATTTCCAATTCCCCTAGGGCAGCCAGTTGAATAATTATATTGCCAATTGCACTAGCTTCCACAGGCCCTGCTACAACTTTTCTCCCCGTAATATTAGCGGTAAGCTGACAGAGCAGTTCATTCTGAATCCCACCACCGACCATATGAATGATATTGATTTTTTTGCCGGTGATCTCTTCCATTTCGTTAATCGTATGGCGATAGGACTCTGCTAAGCTCTCAAGTATGACGCGAATAATCTCAGCTTTCGTGTAGGGGGCTTGCTGGCCTGTTCGTTCGCAATATTCTCTAATCCGTTGGGTCATCACACCGGGTGTACTAAACAGTTCATCATTCGGATCAATAATTGCTGGGGCATGATTTATGGTTTCAGCTAGCTCAACCATTTGGCCTTGGCTGACGTATTTTCCCGCTTCTGCCCAATTCCTTTGCAGCTCCTGCAAAATCCATAGTCCCGTTATATTTTTGAGCAAACGATTAGATTGGCCGTAACACTGCTCATTTGTGAATCCGTATTCATAGCTTTTCTCTGTAATGACAGCTTCAGGCGTCTCCATGCCCACTATCGACCATGTTCCACAGCTTATAAATGCTGCATTATCCTTAAGAGAATACGGAATGGAAGCTACTGCTGAAGCCGTATCATGAGAAGCACCCGCAATTACCTCCATTGGACCAACGCTAAGCTCCTCTTGAATTACCGGAAGGATAGGACCAATGACCGTCCCCGATTGAACCTGTTGTGGCACTAGGCTAACCGGGATACTAAGCCTGCTAAATACTTCAGTAGAGACTTCACCAGATACAGCGTCCATTAAGCCACTTGTACTCCAAATCGTGCTTTCTGCTGCCGCGATACCAGAGAACAAATAGTGGAACAGGTCTGGCATCATTAAAATAGTATCTGCGACCTCTAGCAGAGAATCATTATCCTGAAAATCAGCAAACAGCTGATAAACCGTATTAATCAAGCTCGGTTGAATACCAGTAACGCTAAATTGCTCCCTTGGCGGAAGCAGTACCTCCAACCCTTGACGATGACTTCCCATTCTCTTATCCCTATAATGATGGGGGGAATAGAGCAACATCCCTCTTTTATCAATAAAACCGTAATCGACTCCCCACGTATCCACGCTTAGAGATCTCAATTTTCCACGCGCCCTATAAGCTCTCTGGATTCCTTTTTTCATTTCGTGGAAGAGCTTCAAAACATCCCAATACAAATGCCCGCCAATATACACCGGGGTATTAGCAAACCGATGAATTTCTTCCATGCGAAGGGTGTTACCGTCATACAATCCCAACATCACTCTTCCGGAGCTGGCGCCAAGATCCATAGCCAGAAGCTTAATCGTATCACCCATTTCACGCACACCTGCTTCACAAGAAGATTTTAATATAGCGGTCCGAAATTCTGACAGGCTCTGTAATCTGCTCCTTCCAGATTCTCCGTCCCAAATAACGACCACACCCGTGGTCTGAAAATACGTGATTCCTCAACGTTATGCATACTTACTGGAATACGCAAAATCGACGCCAGCGTAATTAGATCCGCCCCGATATGGTCATAACTGATCGCCCCATGATTCGCGCCCCAATTATTCATGACATCATATACCGATTGGAATGAACCACTGTTAGTTAGCTTAGGAGCGAACCAGGTCGTCGGCCAGGTCGGATCTGTTCTTTGATCCAAAATATGATGAACCTCTTCAGGCAGCTCTACAGTGTAACCTTCAACAAGCTGAAGAACAGGTCCAAGCCCCTTCACCAGGTTCAAGCGAGCCATAGTAACCGGCATTCCGCCTTTGGTTAAATAATCGGTAGAGAAGCCGCCTCCCCGGAAATATTCTTGAGAAGCTGGCCGGAATTGTGTATTGCTTAGACAAGCCTCAGCCTCTTCGTCTGAAATCTCCCAAAACGGTTTGATTGCAGGCTTACCCTCTATCCTCTGCTCACCTGTGCCATCAAGCGCTGCCGAACCAGAGTTGATCAGATGCAGTATTCCGTGAGCTGCTTCTCCCTCCAATTGATGACCCGTCACTCGCTTAACGGCATCGGGACTCCAGAAGGTTCGGACATCAGCAAAAATTTGTGCTGTATTTGTAAGCAAATAATTGAACAACATCGTTACCCCATTCAGGCTGTCATTCTCTGTCGCTACGAGATAAGGTGCCCGTTTGCCGTTCCAGTCAAAAGAAGAATTCAACATCGTCTCCATGAAATCGCCGTTAGGGAAATGGTCCGTCCATTGTCTCTGGCCTTGGAAACCGCCAACAATTGCATTGTGGCCGTTAGCTTCCTCCTCAAAACCAAGCTCAGCGAGAACCGGATTGCCGATCATCAGGTCGCGGGCGATCAATGTCATTTTCACACAAGTCTCCCACTGCTTCTCTTTCTCTTCTGCACTGATTTGCAGATGCTGCGGATTATTATCAGCGCCAACTTGGCAGTTTTCTTTAGTCCAGGCAAGCGCCCGCTTAAATTCCTCTTTATCATAAATCTCTTCTTCAAAGCGCCGGACATATTCAGACATATCTATATATTCATTGCGCATGCCCAGATACTCTTGGAAAAATTGTTCATTCACAATGGAACCCGCAATCCCCATCGAAACAGAACCCATAGATAAATATGATTTCCCCTTCATTTGAGCAACTGCTAAGCCTGCTCTAGCAAACTGTAGCAATTTAGACTGCACATCCGCTGGAATCTCTTCACTGCTAGACTCTTGAACATCTTCACCATAGATACCAAACGCAGGAATTCCCTTTTGAGCATACGCAGAGAGAACAGCAGCTAGATACACAGCACCCGGCCGTTCCGTTCCGTTAAATCCCCACACGGCATGCGGAATGGATGAATCCATATCCATTGTCTCTGAGCCATAACACCAGCAAGGCGTCACGGTGATCGACACCCCTACGTTAGCCCCGGAGAATTTCTGAGCCGCCGCAGCAGCTTCTTTAACACCACCGATCGTAGAATCGGCGATGATGCACTCTACAGGACTCCCATTTGGATACCTTAAATTCGCTTCAATAAACTTAGCCACCCGCTGAGCCATGCCCATCGTTTGCTCTTCCAGTGATTCACGAACGCCTCTTCTTCTGCCATCAATGGTTGGGCGGATACCAATTTTCGGATAGTTTTCTATCAATGCCGTTCCTCCTCAAGATCATCTTAGAGTCATCGTTAATAGATCTATTTCTCCTTCATCATAAAATCTGCAAGCGCTTTAGTCAACACAAAACAACATATTACCTAAACAAAAGTGTGGTTTTATGTGATATCATTATTATATATTGTGGTTTTATGTGAATATGTAATTATTTTTAGATTTAAACAACAATGTAGTACACTAGAAAGCAGACGATTTATATATAAAGGTGAGTGAACGAATGAAAGCATTTGAACGACGGGATCTAATTATTAAAGAGCTTTACAGACAGAAGAAGGTCCATGTCGCAGAGCTAGCGCAAAAATTCAACGTCTCGGAAGAGACCATTCGGCGGGATCTAGATAAACTGGACAAAGAAGGTCTTGCCAAAAAAAATTATGGTGGAGCCATTCTCAACGCCCATACCAATGAAGATCCTTCCTATACCAGCAGGCATCAGGTCAATATTGAAGCGAAGCGAATCATAGCCGATAATGTACTGCAATTAATCAATGATGGAGACAGCTTGGTGACGGATACGAGCTCAACGGTGTTTGAAGCCTTGCGTAGAATTATTGAGGAGAAAAACAATCTGACAATTATTACGAACTCTCTGGTGGTATTATCTGAATTTCAACACTCCGGTCAAAAGCTGATTTCCACAGGTGGAATTTTAGGCCCCGAGACCAGCTCCTTTGTTGGAAATACCGCTTCACAGACAATTCGAAAATATAATGTGGATGTAGCCATATTCAGCTGTAAAGCATTGTCCATGACAGGCGGTCTAAGTGATTCAAATGAAGAAGAAAGCGAACTGAAGGTGCTTATGCAGCAGCAGGCGAATAAAGTGGTTCTGCTCGTAGATCACTCCAAATTTGACCGGACCGCGTTCATTAAGTTGTTCAGCTTTGATAGAGTGGATTATATCGTTACAGATCAGAAGCCTTCTGAGGAATGGATCGATTTCTTAAATAATTACCATGTATCTCTTATCTATGCGCCCGCTGAGTGATCAGTAGGTGCATAGATAAAGAGAGGTAATGACTTTATAACTTAATTGTTTAAAAGACCACTTTCCAAAACGACCTTCAGCCATTCCCCAGCAATCAGATCATGCCCGGCAGTCGTCGGGTGAACGCCGTCCCACAGCCAATAGGCTGCCTCTGCTCTCTCTGCAGCTGCGTTGAAAGCATCCTGTAGAGGTACATAAACTGTATCAAATTGCTCAGACAGCTGCTTAACCACTCCCTGATAATGTGTAATCTTCGCTTCCCATTCTGTCCACTGTTCAGCTGGAGCTCCGGTATTTAAAATAAAAGGCTCACATAAAACCAGCTTCGTATGTGGCAGAACTTCACGTGTTTCTTCAAGTACGTGACGGTAAGCGCGTTCAAAACGGTCCGTAACTCCACTTGGTTCCCCTTTCATCATTCTCCAAATATCGTTTACCCCAATCAATATACTAATGATGTCAGGCTGCAAGCTAATTGCATCTTCATTCCAGCGTGCATATAAATCGGAGATTCGATCTCCACTCACTCCGCGGTTATAGAATACCAGATTTTCTTCTGCCCGCTCATTCCCTAGCTTGCCTCCGATGATATACGCATAGCTATGTCCAAGAATATGATTCGGGTCTTCATCACGACCTCGATTCCCATCCGTAATGGAGTCACCCTGAAATAAGATCACTTTTGATTTTTTAGTAGCTGGATTAGTCATTGAATCTTTCATCTCCTTGATTACTAGTATATTAATCATTCAACTTGAATGTCTCCTATAATACAAGTAAAGTTATCATATAGAATACAAGGAGGAAAGAGAAAAATGAAATATAGAAGACTAGGCAATTCAGGGCTCAAAATCAGTGAGATCGGACTAGGCAGTTGGCTTACATATGGAACCGCAGCAGAGCAAAAGGCAGCCGATGCTTGTATAAGCAAAGCTTTTGAATGCGGTATCAATTTCTTTGATACGGCTAATGCATATAACCGTGGCGAAGGCGAAAAAGCGATGGGTGCTGCTCTACGTTCCTATGAAAGATCATCTTATGTGCTAAGCACAAAGGTCTTTTTCCCCATGGGAGACGATGTTAATAACCGTGGCTTGTCCCGCAAGCACATTATGGAGCAATGTGAGGCCAGCCTCCGCCGCTTAGGCACTGATTATATTGATGTATATTATTGTCATCGCTTCGATACAGAGACCCCTGTAGAGGAGACTCTACGCGCACTGGATGATCTCACAGCTCAAGGCAAGATTCTCTACTCCGCTGTTAGCGAATGGAGCGCAGCCCAAATCTCTAATGCTGCTGGTATCAGCCGCAGACTGAATCTGCGTCCACTGATCTCCAATCAACCCATCTATAATATGTTCGAACGTTATATTGAAGACGAGGTCCTTGAAGTATCCCAGCGTGAGGGGCTGGGCCAAGTGGTCTTCTCTCCACTGGCGCAAGGAATTCTGACTGGCAAATATAAACCGGGACAACAACCTCCAGCAGGAACCCGTGCTGCGGATAATTCAGTTAATGGTGTAATCTCCAGCTACCTCCGTGATGATGTGTTGTCTGTGGTTGGACAGCTGGTTGAACTCGCTCACAGTTTAGACCTGAAGCTGTCGCAATTGGCATTGGCTTGGATCCTGCGCCAGCCTGGTGTAAGTTCAGCATTAATTGGTGCCAGTAAGCCAGAACAAGTTGCAGAAAACGCCAAAGCTGTAGATGCGGTACTCTCCGCTGATACTTTACAGCAGATCGAGGAGATTCTTAAGCCAGTAGCTGATTTTGCTCCTGCAAGATAACCTATTGCAAACTTGCCATATAGTACACAAAAGAGGTTGTGCCAAAAGCCATCACCATGGCTTAGGCACATCCTCTTTTTCTTTAAGAAATCAATTTAGACTCTTCGGCTTGTTCAGAAGCCTTATGGATAAAAGGCTCCAGTGGTTTCTTGAGGAGTAATGCCAGCAAGAGTGCCAGCACACCGAAGATAATCAGATAGATCACATCACGAATCGCCACTTCTGGCAGAATTCCCCCAACCGCCTCCCGCATCAGACTAATTGCATAGGTAAACGGCATATACGGATTTAATATTTGAAAAAAACGCCCTGTCGTACTAATCGGAAATGTACCGCCGGAGCTAGAGAATTGAAGCACCATGAACACGATCGCTATTCCTTTTCCCAGGTTGCCAAATACAGCGACAAGCGTAAATACAATGGTTACGAACACGATGCTGATTAACACTCCAAAAAGTACAAACCACACCTTATTCACCACATAACAGTGCAGAATAAAAATGTTGCCAAGGACAGCCACCAGCCCCTGAAGAATTCCCACCGTAAGGAAGGTCAGCAGGCGGCCAAAATACAATTGATATCTTTTGTACGTTAGCCCACCCGTATCCACACCTGTGCGGAGAAGGGAGACAAGCAGTGTGCCTCCGACCCATAAGGAAAGTACCACATAAAAAGGAGTCATTGCCGAGCCATAATTCGGAATGGGATATAACTTATTCTCTTTTAACACTACCGGATTGGCCAAAAAATCACTTTTGCTCTTAATATCTCCTCCGAGCAGTTGTGCAATCTCCCCCAGATCAATCTCCTCTTTAATTTGGCGGATCGTGGAAGCGGCTTTTCGAATCGAGTCTTCCAGTACTGGAAGATCATTTCTCACCAAATCTGCGGCAAGCGCCACTCCTTTATCCGCACGGGGGAGTCCTGTACGAATCAACTCCGAGACCTGATGAACCCGCTCTTCTACAGTAGGCAGATCCTGACGCACGAAGTTCGCAGCTTGCTGTATCTTTTCCCCTGCAGTAGGCAAGCTACTCTCCAATAGCGGAAGTGTATCTCGGATGAAGGCACCAAAGCCCTGGGTCTGATCGGCAACCCCACTGGCTGCTGTGTGGACCGCTTCGCGTATAGCTGGCAAATCCTGCTGCAGACTAGCTAAGCTTGTCTGCCCAAACTCAATCGCCGACACTGTCTCTTCCAGCAGGGTACCCAGCGCGGGTAAGCGATCTGGCACCTGCTGCAATGCGGTGGCTGTGACATCTGCCGCCGAAGTTATTTGCTCCAGTGTATTTTTTATGGCAGGGATTGTCGAGGAATCATACCCTGAGATAAGCTTCGCAATCGCCAGCTTCCCAAGACCTGACTTTAGGAACAATTCGTTAATTGCACTGGAATCAGCGTCTTCCTTATTCTGAAGGTCAGCCGTCATAGCATTTACCAAAGACTTCTGACTGTTCAAAACACTGTCCACACCTTTCAATGCCGCAATCTCAGCAATAGACACTGTTTCAGGCGAAAATGTGTTCAATGCATTTAACATAGAAAGTGTGTGTTCAATCACGCTGCTTCCTGCAGCCAACTGTGCTGAGAGTACCTCCAGCTGCTCACGTACAGCTTGCGGCTCGTTATCCTCTCCCTTTAACTGTTCAGCAAGCTTGACCACTGAGTTCTCCGTTTGCTGTAGGAGATTAAGATTCTGTTTGATAGCTGCTGGAACAGCTTCAAATGCAGCACTGCTCTTCTCCAAAAATTGTTGAAGTTCCAGAACAAAATCATTTCCGGCAGTGGCAATCTTTTCTGCCTCAGGCAGTGCTGTTAAGGCAGCATTAACGATTTTATGCGCTTTCGTAAGACCTTGCGAGGCCTGAGCCATGATCTGTTCAACTTCACCATAATGGTTATCAAGTTGAACGATTAGCTGTGCCGCTTCTTCAATCTTGGGCAGCTTGTCCTGTAGCCCCCCTAAATGATCTAAGGTACTCGCGATTTGCGGCCAATGCTCAGCAATTTTCTCTAAAGCCTCACCCGCTTTTTCCACCTCTGGCAGCTTATTCTCCAATGTGGAAATACGCTCTGCTGAAGCATGAATCTGCGGCCAATTTTCCTGAATTTTCAATACACGTTTACCTGCGGTTTCAATTTCTGGCAGACTCGCCTCTAATTTGAACAATCCTTTTTCTACCTTGCGTATAATGGGCAATTCAGATTGAAATTCCTTATCGATTTGACTTAAAACAGTAAATACCGTCTCACTAATCGTTTCCGTGAAATTCTCACTGATCTGTGTGGTGATTGAAGTGGCGCCCTTATCCGTGATTTTAGGAGCAATCGCATTTATTTTCTCATTGACGGTATATTCGATTTCTGGTTTCACAATCGTTCCATCAAGAATTCCAGTCATTCGTTTGGAGAAATTAGCAGGGATAACAATACTGGCATAGTAGTCTCCGCGTTTGACACCATTATGTGCAGTCTCTGCATCTACAAAGGTCCAGCCCAGGTTTTTATTGCTCCGAAGACTTTCCATGACCTCATTCCCGATATTAAAATCCTTCTCCTGTACCTTAGTACCTTCATCTAAGCTGGTAACTGCAATTTTAATGCCAGAAGTATTGCTATAAGGATCCCATACTGACGCAACGTTCACCCAATCATACACGGAGGGCAATACCACCAAAGCGGCAACCAGCAATACGGCCACAGGAACTCTGAATAAGTTACGCCAATCGTTCCTATAAATCCGTAGTATTCCGCCCATTCGCTGCTCCCCCTAATCTGCATGTTTTGATATTTTAATATGCCCGAGGAGATAAGCTTTTACTATTCATTTTAGGGAACTCGTGACTTCTCATTGCTTTTTAAAAAAACTTTTAAAAAAATGCAACAAAAACTGCTCATTTCACGTAAAGAGTAATATATAACCCGTTTAAGAAAAAACGGAGCGGGTAATAAGTTTTATACAACGTCTTACATATCTCAAGGGGGAGATTAATAATGTTTAAGAAAAAGTCAGCGTATGTGTTACCGGTTGTTGTTCTGTTGTTTCTTTCCCTCATTACTTCTGCAAGTACCGTTGGAACACGGGTAGATGCGCAAGATAGTGACAAGACCCAGCATCAAACAGTTTACTTTCATACTATTGAATCCGACCATGGCAAGCTCTCCGGTACGACCGATGAAATAAACTGGTATCAGGGTGCTGATGCCGATCGAATCTTTGCTGAAAGAGATCCAGAAGCTGCAGCAGAAATCGGCGGAGCTCCAGACAGTTATTATATTGTAAATGATGTTGATACTCTAACAACTTATCCGATAGCGGATAACGCCACAGTGACGATGCAAATTTTTGATCACACTGGCAACATGGAAGACTTGGATATCAACTGGAATGAGTCCATCACCTTACAGCAATTTATGGATCAATTTAATAATACGGATGTCATCGACTTGAGCCAGTTCCCGTATCACATCACCATTCAGGACGGCGTAATTACTTCGATCGTTCAACAATATATACCTTAAGGTGCAACATAAGAAAGAGGGTTACTCAGCAGCCATCTACATGGCTTATGAGTAACCCTCTTTTTTATATACTCAACGAATTATTGTTTAGCAGCATCCTTAACGGGAACCCCAAAATTCGGCGTACCATCTTCATTCCAATGGAAGACTTGAGCACGAGTATGACGGTTCGGATCATACAGCGGATCGCCAGTAATTTCTTTATAATTGCGGCAGTGGTAGATGAGTACATCTTCCCCATTTTCATTTACAGTAAAACTGTTATGACCTGGACCATATTGTCCATTCTCTTCGTGGGTCTGGAATACCGGTTCCGGCAGTTTGGTCCATGAAGCGGCGTCCAGCAGATCGCTGTCTTCATCCGCAACCAAAAGTCCCATGCAGTAATTGAAATCCGTAGCGCTAGCCGAGAAGCTGATAAAGATACGGCCGTTACGTTTAAGCACTGCAGCTCCTTCGTTTACCTTGTACCCAATAATTTCCCAGTCATATTCAGGAGTAGCAATCATCGTCTGAGGACCAGTTAGCGTCCATGGATTACTCATTTCAGAAATATACAGATTAGAATTTCCCTCAATATTCAGGTCCTTCTGTGCCCATACATAATACAATTTTCCTTTGTGCTGGAAGGTGGTTGCATCCAAAGCGAAGGATTCCCAAGCGGTTTTCACCTGGCCTTTTTCTACCCATGTTCCTTCTAAAGGATTGGCAGATTCATTCTCAAGAGCAAACATACGGTGATCGAATAATCCATCCTTCGTCTCCGTAGTACGCGCCGCTGCGAAATAAATGTACCATTTCCCGTCAATATAATGGAGCTCTGGTGCCCAAATGTTTGCACTAAGCGGACCCGTCTCATATTTACGCCAAGCTACAGCCGGTTCTGCAGCAGCCAATCCCTCGATTGTTGTTGCTCTCCGCACTTCGATCCGGTCGTATTCTGGGACAGAAGCAATAAAGTAGTAATAACCATCTGTATGTTTATATACCCATGGATCAGCACGCTGCTCCACCAATGGATTTTTATATTCTACACTCGTATTCATAATCTCTCTCCTCTATTTAAACTTTAACAATACAGAACCATGCTGTGGAAGAGTTTGAGAAATACCTTCGTTAACTACTTCCAAATCGCGGCTCTGCCATAGATCACGTATAGTACTAGGAATTGAAACATTAAGCTGCTCGAATGATACCTGAAGCGTTAATGTTTCATCGCTAAGATTAAACAAAGCTACATAATGGTTACCTTGTTCATCCTCAGATGTCCAGATCGCATGCTCCTCATTTAGCGCTACCTGTCTGCCGCCTTTACCATAACGATGCAGATGAAGCACTTCCTTATTGGTCAATAAAGATAATGTCCAATCATCATTGTCCCGAAGTTCTCCTCCAAACATTAACGGGGAGCGGAAAATACTCCAAAGTGTCATCATGGTGACCTGCTCGTCATGAGTAAACCGCGTGAACCGGTCTCCCCCGCCATCTACAGAACGAATGCCCAGATGACCTAACGGCAGCATGTCACAATCCGGCCAATGGCCCGGCTGAACATAAGGAGCCCATTTCTCACAGCGCTCAAACATCCCGCGCAGCAGATGCCAATGATCCCAGTAATCATCGGTCATTCTCCAAAGGTTAGCGTGTCCGGCTAAGTGTTCATCCTCTTCCACTGGAGCAGGTCCAGGCGAAAGACTGAGCACCATCTCGCGACCACTGCGGTCAATAGCCTTACGGATCATAGCAACTTCTTCTTTGTGGTATCCATAAATGCGAGAAGCGGCAATATCATCCACTTTCACATAATCCACGCCCCAACTGGCATACAACTGGAACAGCGAGTCATAATACGCCTGACTGCCTTCTTTTGAAGCATCAACTCCATACATGTCCGTATTCCATGGACAAATAGAATTTGGGTGAGCCACATCGCGTGCGGTTTGCTCAGATCCTAGTATGGCACTGGCCGCATGAGCAGCCTGACGCGGAATTCCGCGCATAATGTGTATACCGAATTTCAAACCCAATCCATGCACATATTCAGCGAGTGGCGCAAACCCTTTGCCTCCCGCTGCGGAAGGAAACCGATTCTCAGCAGGTTGAAGTCTGGAGTACTCATCCATAACCAGTGGTACAAAGTTGCGATACTGCGAAGAATTCGCTCCAGGCTCATACCACTGAATATCCACAACTACATATTCCCAACCAAAGTCCTTCAAATGGGTAGCCATATATTCTGCGTTGCCTCTTACTTCTTCTTCATTTACACTGGCTCCGTAACAGTCCCAACTATTCCAGCCCATCGGGGGCGTAGCAGCTAGCAAATTTTGTTTGATGATTTTCACGTCCTTTTCAAAAACTTAGTATTCACTCCCAGCGAGGTGCCGAGGGATAAGGGCAAGTAGAGTCCTGTAATCTTGTTCTCACCTCTACGAGGCAGCCACAATAACGGCAAGTGCTACCAAATTGCAGGCCAGAGCAATCTCGGCAATGTTCAATACGCTGCAAATATTGCTCCTCCGGCGCTAAGGGTCTTTCTCTAGTGGCTATTTCTATTAAACGCTCCAGTTTTTCTGGGCTTATTCTCATGTTCTCATCACAGCTTTTGCAGCGACGGTTTTTTTCTTGATTCTCTGACATGATATTATTCCAGAGTCAAGACTACTACAGAAGCAGGTGGAAGCTCACAGCTCAGCTTTTCACCCGATAAAGATGCACCCTCAAAAGCTACTGGAGTAACTGTATCCGGTGCCTCAAACGTATTGTGCGCACCCAGCACGGAATGCGTTAAGATCTGACCTGTCACTTTGCTAAAGGTAACCTCTTCAATACCAATACTTAGCGATGCGCTGTCATTATGGCTCAAGTTACAGAGAGAAACATATACTTTGCCATTCGTATCGCGAGAAGCAGAAACGCTAATCTGTGGAATTGTTAGATCCCCAAACGTATAATCAGGGCTCTCAACAGTTACTTCAAGCAGTTCATTATCCTGATGCTCTTTGTACATTTCAAATACATGATAGGTAGGCGTTAGAATCATCTTGTCGCCCTCCGTCAGGATAAGAGCCTGCAGTACATTGACCACTTGAGCCAAATTCGCCATTTGCACACGACTGCTATGCTTTTGGAAAATATTCAGCGTTACCCCTGCTACCAATGCATCCCTGAGTGTATTCTGCTGATACAGGAACCCTGGATTCGTACCAGGTTCACTTAAGAACCAGGTTCCCCACTCATCTATAATCATTCCAACCCGCTTATCCGGATCATATTTATCCATTACCGCTGAATGTTTGGTAATCAGTTCATCCATATGCAAGGTTTTTTGCATAGTCTCAAACCATTCGGCTTCGTCAAAACCTAAAGCGTAACGTTTCTCTTCCCAGCTTCCAGGAATCGTATACGAATGAAGACTGAGACCATCCATAAACCGTCCAGCTTCGCGCATTAGCACTTCTGTCCAATTATAATCATCAACGTTGGCGCCACCAGCGATTCTATAGATCTGATTTTCACCATAATTACGCACATATGTCTGGTAACGTCTGTACAAATCTGCATAATATTCTGGACGCATATTGCCGCCGCAGCCCCAGTTCTCATTACCTACACCAAAATACTTCAACTTCCACGGCTCTTCACGCCCATTTTCACGACGCCAGTCCGCCATCGGTGATTCGCCTTCAAAGGTCATATATTCAACCCACTCTGACATCTCCTGAACAGTGCCACTGCCAACATTCCCGCAGATATATGGTTCACAATCCAGCAACTCACATAATTCAAAAAATTCATGCGTCCCAAAATGATTATTCTCGACGACACCGCCCCAGTGCGTATTCACCATCCGCTTACGGGTTTCTTTTGGACCGACGCCATCCTTCCAATGATACTCATCGGCAAAACAGCCCCCCGGCCAACGAAGGACAGGAATATTAACTTTTTTGAGTGCTGCTAGGATGTCGTTGCGAAAGCCCTTGGTGTTCGGAATCGGCGAATCTTCCCCCACATAAATCCCATCATAGATACATCTGCCCAAATGCTCGGCAAAATGACCATATAGATACTTGCTAATCTTATTAATTCCTTTACCTGCATGTAGCTTGATAGTAGTCATCTATTCTCTTCTCCATTCTTTTGCTTACCCCAGATGGAAATTCCATTTTCATTTAATCCAGTAAATACAAGGGTCTGAGTTTCTTTCTCCCAATCCCATGACGGAAGCAATTGCACCTTCTCTATCCGGCCTTTACCCTCGACAACATCATTCCATACCAAGGTCAGAACTCTGCGTCCATCAAAAGACCAGCTTCCTTTTCCATTCGCACCTTCCAGCTTAAAGTCAGAGGATAGACTTATGAGGGCAGACTGAATCTGGCCATCCACTGAGGGGTCCATTACAATCCATTCCCACTGTCCTGCGATTAGCTGTTCTGGAATATCCTGTTCCACTTCACCCGCATACCGTTCTGGAGATACAACAGGCCAACCATCCTCTGTCCACAGAATTCGACGAACCTGTAAATAGGACCAATGTTTATCGATTTCACCACGTGCATGATGAACTATATAATAGCTGCCATCCTCATGAAGAACTGAGTTATGGCCGGGAGCAATCCAACCTGGATCTTGTCCAAAGCGATAGCCACCCAGTATTTTATTGCCGACCTCATATCGGGGTTGATGCGCACTATCACTCATATCTCGTCCGTTATAATCCACATATGGGCCGGTAATAGTATCTGCACGAGCGACACGAACGTTATAATCTTCGAACAGGGAGTCATAGGAGACGAACAAATAGTATTTTTTGAATTGCTCGTTATACACTATGTACGGTCCTTCAACTGCTCCATCTTTAATGGTATTATCCCGTTTAGCGATCAGCGTACCAAAACCTTCTTGCTTCGGTTTGCCCGTTTCCGCATTCAGCTCAATGATATGAATTCCACCAAAAAAAGAACCATACACCATCCACATCCGTCCATCTGCATCCGTAAGCACATTTGCATCAATCGCATTCAGTGAATCTTCAGCACGCGTCTGAATCACTACACCTTCGTCGGTCCAAGGTCCCTCAATAGAAGATGAAGTTTGAAGTCCGATTAGCGATTGTCTACTTCCGAAAGAGGAGGCCGAGTAATACATTCGGTACTGATCACCATATTTCACCACATCGGGTGCCCATAAATTAGTAGCCCCTGCCCATTCCTTCGCAACTTGGGGAATTCCCGGCAGCGCATAATGAACCCATTCCCAATGGATAAGATCCTGTGATTTCCGAACCATTACGCCTGGACGTAATTCTCCTCCAACTCTTATGTCGGTAGAAAAAACATAGTAACCCTCATCTGTTTTAATAATGCCTGGATCATGTGTGTTGTGAATCGTCCATAAAGACTCGATATCAATCACTGATAAATCATACATTGGCATGTTCCCCGGGGAACTTGGAAAGACAAGATCTGTTGTTTTTTTTACCATTCGATTATCACCTCAGAAATAGCAACAGCTTGAGTAGCAATAAATATTAAATTTAAAATGAAAAAATATGTATTCGCTTACAATATAAAATAACATATATAAAAAGCCTTGTAAATATATTTCTATAAATCTTTTCATATTTATATGAAATTAAACTCGAAATAAATGAATTATGGCGAAATAATCGTTTTTTTCTTTAGTTTAATCCTTTGTTTGTTTAAATTTTACTAAATTAAAAGAAAATCATGCCAAAAATCCCTCTTATATTTGACCATTCTACAAAATAAGGAAGTATACTTTATTTATATGCCTTATTAGTTTATAATTTTATAAAATAGTATAATTTATGACGTAATCGGAAGAAGGTATTGATAAAATGATCTATATTAAAGATTTAATGAGTGGATTAGAAATTTTCAAGGCACTAAGCTCAGAAATCAGAATCCTCATTTTAGAGCTCCTTGCCACCAATCAAGCCTTGAACCTGAATGAAATTGCCAAAAAACTGAACCTCAGCAACGGCGCCATTACCATGCATATTAAAAAGTTAGAAGAAAGCGGTCTCATTGAGATAAACACATCAGTGGGCAAACACGGTATTCAAAAGGTCTGCTATTTAAATAAGGACAAGCTTATTGTTGACCTTCGCAGCAAGGATGTTGATAATCTTTACGAAGTAGAAATTCAAGTAGGTCATTACAGCAACTATCAGGCTGTTCCAACTTGTGGACTGGCTACCAAAGATAGCATCATCGGGGATTTCGACGAGCCGCGTTATTTTGCAGATCCGCAGCGAATTGAATCCGAAATTATTTGGATGGCTGAAGGGTTCCTCGAATATAGAATTCCAAACTACCTTAAAGCCAACCAAACGTTCCGCGAAATTCAGTTCTCGATGGAGATCGGCTCTGAAGCTCCTGGGTCTAACGATAACTATCCGTCCGACCTTTATTTCTATTTAAATGGAATTGAAATCGGATTCTGGACTAGCCCTGGCGATTTCGGAGATACCCGGGGAACGTTTAACCCCGATTGGTGGCCTCCGCACCTAAACCAATACGGCATGCTGAAGCTGATCCGTATCAATAATGAAGGCAGCTTCATTGATGGCTGTCGGATTTCTGATGTGACCCTTGATGATATTCAATTGGATTACAAAAGTGAACTCACATTCCGTATCGCAGTAACCGACAAGCCTACAAACAAACGTGGACTCACGATTTACGGAAAACATTTCGGCAATTATAGCCAGGACCTACTGGCACGTGTGTTGTATGATGTACATGAAGTTGGAGAGGGCCTCCCTCGTAACGCTGTTATAATAGCAGAGTAACCAACCCTAATCTAAATAAAAAGACCCTAAATTCAGCTAACGCTGATTTAGGGTCTTTTTGAGCTTCGTATATTTTTTCGATATTGAACCATAATAACTTTGTCTCCCAAACCACCGAGAAGGAGTGTTTCGAATGCGTGAAGGTCTAATTCCCGCTGTTCTTGGAACCGTCGTAACCGCTTCTAGCGCCGCTTTTCTTGGAAGCAAGTATAAGATGGCAGCAACAGGCGTACTTGGATTTGGTCTGGCTCATGTCGTATTGGGTGCCATTGATCTGTTTGAGCATCGGTAAGGATTGGAAGATGCCGGGTGGTATGAACACTGCCCGGTTTATTTTGTATTTATTATGTTGGCGCAATTACAAGCTGCTCCAACGAATGAAGTCATAAAAACAGCGATTCTCCTGATATCGGAGAATCGCTGTTTATGTTTGGGTCGCTGGCTGGTTACTCCAACCTTGTCCCCATCATCTCACATGTATCTCACGTGGCTCACGGACCCAAATGACGTTATTTGCATATTTTTAGCCCTTGGAGCATGTTTTCGGACTCCAGTGACGCTATCCCTTGGAAAATGACCAATATTGGACGTTTTTCAAGCCAATAGCTGCAATGGAGTCCGATAGCACCCAAAATATTAGCAAATGCTGCGTATAAGGTCCGCTGGGTCCGATAGCTAGTACTAATACGGATATCTGATGGTAGTTGTGCATGTATGTGTGTTGGATAGTGAAAACCTACACGCATCCGAAAAGGGCGATGCATGAGCATTCGAGAGCGAGAACCTACACGCTTCCGCAAAACGGCAATATATGAGCTTTCGAGAGCGAGAACCCACACGCTCACGCCAGCGGTAATGCATGAGCATTCGATAGCGGAAACACACTTGTTTCCGGCAGCGTCAACCTAGGTGCTTCCAACAGCAGTATTCCACTCGCTTCCGCCAGCAATCAGCTAAGGTCAAAAAAGGGGCTGTCCCAGCAGCTATTTTCATAGCTTATGGGACAGCCCCTCTTAGCATTTTGAATATTTATTTTATAGCTACATAAAATAATCGTTCAGCATCATCTTCTGCCTCTACCCACTCGAAATCGGCATAGATCTTCACATCACTAAACCCAGCCTTAAGCAGCTCTTCCTTCATCCAGTTAGGATCGTAGGCACGCTGAATATGGGTCTCTTCGAATCGGCGATAGCGATCGCTGTGTCCGTCTTCACGGGCAAAAATGGACAGATGATGTTCAATTTCGCGGCGTGGAACATCCATCTCACAAGTCCAAATATAAGACACAGATGGCTCGTCCAGAATAAAGGGCTGTTCTTCTTCATAACGAATTAGTGTGTTTGGATGATGCACATCGAACAGAAAGGTTCCGCCTTGCTTTAACCCTGCATAGGTACTGGCAAAAACAGCGCTGATGTCATCCTCTTCCAACACATAATTCAGACAATCACAAAAGGAAATCACAGAATCCACCAGCTCCGGAAGCTCCCATTCCTTCATATTTTGTCTAATCCAACGAACACTGCCTTCACGCAAAAAGCGCCGTCCCTGGGGATGCTCCTCCATTTTGCGCTGTGCCACTGAGAGCATGTCAGAAGATAAATCGATTCCGGTCATATGGTATCCTGAACCCGCCAAAGGAATTGTAATACTCCCTGTACCACAGCCAAGCTCGGCTACAGTTAACGGCTTGCCGTATTTACTCCATGCGGCTTCAGCAAAGGATATCCAATCTGGATACGGCATATCTGCCATAAGCTCATCGTATACATAAGCAAATTTCCCATAGGAAGACACAATTACACCGCTTTCTATAACAACATTTTATAAATTACGTCTATTGAATCGTAAGCTTAATCCGTCGTTTCTTCTTGCCCTTCGGTTGTTCCTTCTTCATTATCTTTAGCAACAAGATAAGTCCAATTCTCTTTTTGAGTAATATGGCCTTCCTTCATCAGCTTCCCAAGTGCACGCTTGAAGGCGGATTTACTGATTCCGAACCGTTGTTTGATAATATCTGGCGGCGTAGCATCCGAATAAGGCATCGCTCCACCTGGACGAGCATTTAAGAACTCCAAAAGTGCGGCAGAATCTACATCCATCCCCACTTCTTTACGGAGACCCATAGAAAGGTTAACACGTCCATCCTCACGGATATGAGAGACACGTGCTTCAAACTGCTCACCAAGACGCAGCAGACGGCTCCGCTCAGATGAATGGACCATACCGATAATCCCAAAGCCTAGAACACCCGCATCCACAAGTACAAAAGTACCCATTTGCAGCGGCTTATACACTCGGGCTGTTACAGTCTGTCCCATCCAAGATTCAGGTGCAGGCAGAGCTAGTGGAGCAAGCTCCTGTTCTCCGGCCAGCTTGGCACGCAGACGCCCCTGTTTATCATGCTCCATGATCGCAAACACATAGTCTCCAACCTGCGGACGCAGCTCTGGAAGCTCTGGAAGCTCACGGATAGGCAGCAGCAGCTGACGTCCAAGACCCATCTCCAAAAAGCAGCCCAGACGCGGATGAATATCAGCCACTTCCAATAACGCCATCTCGCCCAGCGTCAAAAATGGTTTTTTCATCGTTGCCGCAAGACGGTCCTCGGTATCAAAGAAAATGAAAACTTCAACTTTATCACCGGCTTTTACCTTCTCTGTCAGCTCCGTATAATGCAGCATAACATCTTGGTCTCCAGCATTTAAAAAGAATCCGTATGGGGAAACTTCCCGCTCTACATGAAGTGTAACCGTAGTTCCTGCAATCAGGCTCATACAGTCTCCACAACCTTGGCATCGGACCACAGACGCTCGATATTGTAATATTCACGCTCATCGCGGTGGAATATATGAACGATAACATCGCCAAGATCCATCAGCACCCAGCGTGCTGAATCCATGCCTTCAATCCCTTTGATGACTCCGCCTGCTTCATGAACTACTTTACGGACTTCGGTAGCGATCGCCTGTACCTGAATATCCGAGTTACCGTGACATACGATAAAGTAATCACTGATTGGTGAAACATTACGTAGATCTAGTGCCACGACGTTCATTGCTTTTTTATCTTCAACAGCCTTAAGGGCCAGTTCTAACAGCTTGCTTGGTTGTACACTCATATTTTATCCTCCAATATTCTAACTAAATCATTACGCGCCAGTACCGTTAAGGGGAAAATCACCCGGCGTTTCTCCAGTAACAAACTAATCGTAGAATCGAACCCAGCGACTAATCCTTCTTCCAAACTTACTTGTGCCTTCTCGCGTATCTTATCAACCCCGGGAAAATCACGCCCAGGCTCGATGTAGTCAGCTAGGCAGACGATTTTTTCAAGTAAACTCATGTCTTCACGGCCTGAGGTATGGAAACGAATCGCATTGATAATATCAGGATCCGTAATCCCATAGTCTTTCTCAGCTACAAAGGCGCCTACTTCCGAATGCCACATCTGCTTGTCATACACCAGAAGATCCAAATTCAATTGATTTTGTTCAATGATCTCCTTCATTCGCTCAACCGGCCAATACTTGGCCACATCATGCAGAATCGCTGCTGTCTCTGCACGTTCAGGGTCAGCACCATATTGCTTCGCCAGTTGAATAGATGTCTCCATCACGCCGAGTGTATGCTTCCAGCGCTTATCAGGCATCTGTGTGGAGACCGCCTCAATCAGCGCTTCGCGGCCGTATGCCATACAATCCACTCCTTTGAACATAATCGAACACTGCCTCTGGAACCATATAACGAATAGATTTACCTGCTGCCGCCCGTTCTCTTAACATCGTTGACGAAATATCAACCAGTGGCATATCTGCAAGCAATACCTTTTTTGCTATAAAGTCTGGCAATGCATCTAGATCAAGAGGTGTTCCCGGACGACCCACACCAATAAATGTAAGCCGCTGCACCAGTTCTTCAATCTCGTTCCATTTCGGCAAATACTGGACCATATCCGCTCCAATGATGAAATAAAGATCGAAATGCGGATACTCCTCTTGCAGACGTCTTATGGTCTCATAGGTATAGGAGACGCCACCTCTGACAACTTCCCAATCTAATGTGCAAAAAGCTTCGTGATTCTTCACCGCTTCCTGCACCATTGCTAGCCGGTCTTCTCCAGATACACCTGCCTCATGTTTATGAGGCGGGATATGTGAAGGCATAAACCATACCTCTTGCAGACCATAAGTATCTCTTGCGGCTTCCGCTGCCATCATATGACCGATATGAAGAGGATCAAAGGTACCTCCCATAATTCCAACTTTCAAGAGGACGACCTCCTCGGTAAGGTATACTTACAGCTATTAACGCGGCAGCTCAATGGTTTTGTTATCACGTGATTCTTTGTATAGAACGACAGTCTTACCGATCACTTGCACAAGCTCAGAACCCGATTGTTCAGCCAGAGCAGCACCGATTTCCTTGGGATTCTCAATATTATTGCTCAGTATACTAATCTTCATAAGCTCGCGCTTCTCAATAGCTTCTTCAATATGGCGTACGAGGTGATCGTTTACTCCACCTTTGCCCACTTGAAAAATAGGATCGAGATGGTGCGCCAATGAACGAAGATACCGTGTTTGTTTACCAGTTAACATAAATGAATAACTCCTTAATTAACATATATTATTACCTATTATTACCCTAACTTAATGAATCCATTTCTTACTCATTTCCACCCAAACAATCCAGAATGGTCTGCCGCATGATTTCCGTAGGAGCAGGCTGCCCTGTCCAATACTCCAGAGCATAAGCTCCCTGATAGACAAACATACCAAGGCCTCCATGAATCGTGCAGCCCCGTTCGAGTCCTTCCAACAATAGCCGCGTGCGCAGCGGATTATAAATCAGATCGCTTACGACCATTCCTTCACGAAGCAGTCCAGGATCTATCGGTGTCTCATCCATATGAGGATACATACCTACGGAGGTAGTATTGATCAGCACGTCTACACCACTTAGCATTTCTGCTACTTCGTTCATGCTAATCCCGATGACATTCCCTTTGCTCCGGCACTGTGTCGCCAAGTCCTCTGCCTTCTCAGCGCTGCGATTAGCAATAATGATTGAAGAAGGTTTCTCTTGAAGTAGTGCGGCAACAATTCCTCTTGCTGCTCCACCGGCCCCGATAACCATAATCTTCGCACCAGACAAATCAGAAATAGCTTCCGCTTTGAGCGAACGCACATAACCGATTCCATCCGTATTATATCCGGTGAGCACTCCGTTATCATTAACAATCGTATTGACTGCACCAACGGCTACTGCACTCTCATCTAATACATCCAAATACTCCATCACCGCAACCTTATGCGGAATCGTCACATTCACTCCACGGAAACCAAGCGTACGGATCGCTTGCACCGCATCGCCCAGCTTCTCCGGGTGGATATGAAGCGGTACATAAGCACCCGGAATTCCCAGCGCTCGCAGCGCTGCTTCATGCATAATCGGAGATTTGGATTGTATAATAGGATCTCCCATTACACCGAGTAGAATATTACCGCTATTGTAGCCTTCGACTGCTGTTGTAGACAATAGATTATCCTCCCTCGTTAAATCATCGAAGGGCGGGTAAGCACCTTCACCCCACGCGGAACGTGAATGGCCACAACTGCACCTTCAGTTCCATTAACCTTAATCCAGCCCAGACCCGAAATGTACAGATCGGATCGGCTGCCCCGATTAATCCGGAACTCATGCCGCTGCCAAGGTGGCAGCTTGTCCATCCGGTCACTTCCCGGTGGAGACAGCATTTCACCGCGATGATCCTGATAGAGGGAATCTGCGCGTTCCAGCTTCGTGCGATGGATTTTTAAAGTACCACTAATAAAGCAAGTGAAGGATTGATGCGGGCCTTGTACGAAATCAAAACGTCCCAGTCCACCGAAGAAAAGAGTCTGTCCTTCGTTCAACTGATAGACTGTTGGCTTCAAAGGATTGGCAGGCATAACTGCATCCAGATCCTGACGCTCTACTAATTCACTATAACGCCAAGGATACACAATCCCTGGAGTATCTATAATGTAGTGGCCATCATCCAATGGAATTTTGACCGTATCGAGTGTTGTGCCAGGGTAACGTGAAGTCGTTAACTCCTGCTCCAAATCGCTATAGTCCGAAATCAGACGATTAATAAGTGTGGATTTGCCCACATTGGTAGCACCCACGACATATACGTCACGTTGGCCGCGCAACTCCGTTACGGCTTCCAGCAAACGGTCAAAACCTTGATTGCGTTTCGCACTGCAAAGTACGATTTCAGCCGTCCGCAAGCCTTCCTCTTTACAGCGCTGCTGCATCCAGTTACGCAACTTGTTCCAGTTTGTAACCTTAGGCAGCAAGTCACATTTATTCACTGCAAGAATAACAGGGTTATTGCCAACAAAGCGCTGCAGGCCGGAAATCAGACTGCCTTCGAAATCGAAGATATCGACAATATGAATAACAAGCGCATTCTTCTCGCCTACTCCACTCAGCAGGCGAAGAAATTCATCCTGATTCACCGAAACAGATGAAGCCTCATTATAATTTTTAATCCGGAAACAGCGTTGGCAAATCACCGGGTCCCGTTCAAGTGCAACCTCCGGAAGGTATCCTGGTTGATCCTTATGCTCCGTCTGAAGCTTGATGCCGCAACCGCTGCATTTCTCAGGACGCTGTGTTTCGCTTTGTTCGTTCATTACTATTTATCCTCCTCGTGCCACAATCCTTTTTTGCGAAGCCGTGTCAGAGCAACCCGCTCTACCCGGCGATTAAACCTTGTGCCGAACCCCTCGTCCTTGACGGAGATTGGCAGTACCAAAACAGTATACAGGCCAAGGCGATTGCCGCCGTATACATCAGTAAGCATTTGGTCTCCCACCACAATCGTTTGTTCAGGTGGCAGCTCCATCTGCTTCATCGCTTTGAGAAAAGGAGCATTACTCGGTTTACGAGCCTGGTGCACAAATTCAATATTAAGCGGTGTTGCAAAGCGTGACACCCGTTCCATGTTATTGTTAGATACGATGATGAGCTTAAAGCCCAGTTCCTTCACCTTTTCGAACCATAACAACAGCTCCGGAGTAGCCACAGGCGCTTTGGCACCGACCAGTGTGTTATCCAGATCCGTGATGATTCCGCGATATCCCTGTCTATACAGCTCGTCCAGAGCAATATCGAATACCGTATTCACCCGGAGTTTGGGAACTAACATTTCAAACAATACGTTCACCTCGATTTCATACAAAAAACTATAACATACTCCTTGCGCATCGCAAATAAATCTGTAGCTATACTTTCACGCAAAGTGTTATTTCTTGGATCTCATTTTTCTCCGCACCCACAAAGCTTCAGTATACACGCTCTGCCAGTCTTTGTCTTCAATAACCTCAGGGCTATATTTCGCCTTTTCGAACATTGTTAGTAGTGAGTATAGATGATCAGCCACTGCCGGCCGTTCTCCACTCCAGCGATCTACGGCTTCACGTAAAGTTTCGTGCTCTTCTTTTAGCATTCCCTTGCGATGCAAATACCTTACCCAACGCTCAGTTTCCGTCACTACTTTCTGATCTGGCGTTAAAGGCCGGCCATTGCGCAGCTGCTGCATGAAGAAGCGAAGCTTAAAGCGTCTATGCCAAACTATAAAAATCGTCCAGGACAGCAACACCGCTACAGCTGCCACAACAACCCAAAGACCTACATGAAACCCTTGATCTTCTTGTGCGTTATTCACAGGCGCTGGTGTAGGTTCTGCCTGTTCTTCTTGATCTTCTGACTCGACTTCAGGGGTTTGCTCATTCTGAGTTAAAAGCGGAATATTAAATCCAGGTGTAGCTTCAACTGGAATCCAACCATAATCACCAAAGTAAACCTCAGCCCAAGAGTGGGAATCCGCATTGGTAATTGTATAATTATTATTCACTGTGCCTGATTGCTGTTGTGCCGGATTCATTGGGATTTCTGGCTGTTCCCCAGGTGCGTACCCCTTAACCCATCGTGCAGGGATGTTCAGAGAGCGCGCCATAGTAACCAGTGCCGTAGAATAATAATCACAGTAACCTTCCTTTAACTCAAACAAAAACCCTTCTACAAAATCGTTGCTTGTGACACGTGATATATCTGGATTATTGGTATATGGAAAGGTTTGTTGTAAGTATTGTTGCAAAAGCGCTGTTTTTTCATACGGCGTTTTTCCTTCAGCCGTGATTTCCTCAGCCAGCTCCCTGACTCTTTTAGGAAAATCGTTAGGCAGTTGAAGAAACATTTTCTCCAAATCGTTCCCTTTATATAGCTCCTCATACGTCTTTGTTGTCAATTCTTGAACAGGAATTACAGGAACCTCAGACGTCACCTCAAAGGTAGACGGGTAAGCGAGTTTCTTCCCATCCACATCCCAGATCAGCTCGCTGTCTCGGCTTCTCCAGGAGAGTCCATCTCCAGCTTTTTCTCCATTTAAAGAATCCACCGAAGAAACTGAATAAGTGCCAAATAGTACGGGAAATTCATTATTATTAAGCACGGTTACTGTTTGTTTCAGTGTTCGTGTATTTACTTTAGAACCCACACTGCTCTCTAAAGCTTCACCTACATCCACCGCTTCTAGAGGTCCCCGATTTAACCGATCTCTATCGACCCAACCTCTTCCGGAATATAATCTGCGCGTTTCTCCCCGCATATAAATACGCAAATCAGAAACCACTGTCATCACCGGTGTATAATCGAAGGTAAAGCCGCCGCCTAGTTGATCATCATTCAGACTGTAACCTGACGAAGTATTGTTAGTAGGGGAGACAGAACCCATCTCAGATTTCGTGGTCCCAACTGTGCCCTTCCCAGAAGACTTCCCAATCCCATTCCATTCTTGCCAAGCGGTATAAGGATCGGTTAGGGTAGGCCTTACCCCAGGCATATTCACTCCAATTAGGATGACCAAAGAGAAGACGATGGCAATATTAATGACTATTTTCGTGGGATATTTCAGCAGATGCACCCAACCACGCGGATATTGAAGCTGGAAGCTTCTCAGATGCTGGCTGACCAGCCAGCCCATCCCCGCAAATACCGTCCAGGCTACTTCCTGCCACAAAACAATAGATGTAAAGGAATCCAAGGCAGCAAAAGCCACTATGTTAATTCCTATAAACCATAAAATACGTCTTTTTGAGGATGCCCACCAAGACGACAACAGCAGCAGGGCTGAGGCCCCGAGAGCAAACCAGATATAGGGCACCATATGAACTGCAATATCCTGCAGTCTGTCCGGGAGGGTTGTTGCCCAAGGATCAGCGACGTATATACCATAATTGATAAGTATACGATAAACGATATAAATAATAGCTGCCGCTTCAATAAAGAGCCTTATTTGAACTTTAACAGGAATTATGATTTCAATAACAGTGATCGTTATTAATGCAGCCCACACAACAGCAGTTGTCTGTCTTAACCAGATAGGCTCCGTATAAGAGACCCACTGGTGGGCTATAATCAAAAGCCACAATAGACCTAAAGAACGGTGCCAGGAGAATTTCATCTGATTCCACCAGTTTTTCATATCAGACTTCCCCTCCTAATACTATGGGAAGCTCTTGCAGTGAATTAATGCTGTAGCCTGTAATCCCCCGAGATCTTAGAACGTCTGTCCAATCTGTGCTGCTGTTCGTTTCTGATAAATTCCCTATATGAATGTGAGACGGAGTCATCCCTCTGCTGTCAGCCCAACGTAATGCATCCAGTACAGGTTGGCCACTTTGAGGACTAATTAGCACGAAGTATGAGCCTTTAGGGAACATACGATATCCTTTTTCCAAACGGGAAATGAGTGGACCATGCCCTTCGGCGTTAAGATCGATCAAATATTGAATCATTTTCTGACGCTCAGCAGCACCTTCAACAGGTGCAAATACCTTCGTGGTTTTATCCAAGCAGCAAAGACCGATCCCAATTCGCTCTCGAATGCCGAATCCAAGTAGTGAGGCTGCGACGGAGACTGCGAGTTCAAATTGATTCGAATTCATATAAGCAGAAGCAGAGCCGTCCAGAACTAGAATGGTTTTGGGAATCGACTCATGCTCGAACTCTTTGGACTTCCACGAGCCTGTCTTTGCCGTTGCATTCCAATGAATACGTGTTAAGCGGTCGCCATATACATAATCACGTACACCGTTAATTTGGGTAGTCTCACGACGGGATTGAACTACAGAGGTCTGTGGTCCAGAAAGACGGGATTTTCTTTCATATAACTGCCAGCGCGGAACATAGATTGCACGAGGCAACACCTGAAACTGTCCTTCAGCCAAAAAAGTACCTTTATGCTCGACAAGGCCGAAAATATCTTGGCTGATGATATCCGTATCTGAAAATGTATAAGTGCCCCGTTCCAGAACTGGTGTCTGAAACCGCAGTTCCCCAAGTCCTCTGAGGCTGGGAATCAGACTTTCCTCAAATACCCATGATTCGCCATTATGCCGTTTCAGAACTTCCCTTACAACTACATAAGGTAAAGGCAAAATCCCCGGGATTGTGACCTTCAGACCTACACGAAGATACCCACCGGCAGAGAGCAAATCTCCCTTATCCTGTTCGGCATAAAAACTGCGAACACCCTTAGCCCGCCGAACGCCTCCCAAACCTCCAGCAATCAGATATGCAATAAGTACAGAGACCATAATAAACAACATAAATGCAGTTTTGCCGCCCTGAAATAGTACATATAAGAGAGTAATACTCCAAATTACAAGGATGCTGGCGAATTTAGTAGGCTGAATGCGAGCTGCCACCGTAGACAAATAACGTCTCATATTATTGCCTCATCGTAACAGGCACATGAATGCTCTGCAGAAGCTTTTGAAGCAGTGAATCTACGCTAACATTATCTAGGCGCGACTCTGGACGCAGCAATATACGATGACCCAAGGCAAATGGAGTAAGCACCTTTACGTCATCTGGAAGCACATAATCTCTTCCCTGTAAGAAAGCATAAGCTTTACAAGCCAGCATAAACGATAACGAAGCTCGTGGACTTGCACCGAGCAATACAAGCGGATGCTCTCTTGTCTGGCGCACAATATCTAACAAATAATTCAGTACAGGATCACTCATATAAATCTCACGAATCTCCTCCTGAATACTAGCGATCTGCTCCATACTAGTGACGGCTGTAAGCCTGTCCACTGGTTGACCTTCTTGGTGGCTCAGCAATAGATTTTTTTCGGTTGCTGCATCAGGATAACCAAGACTAATTCTTAGCATAAACCGATCCAACTGAGCTTCCGGCAACGTGTAGGTTCCCTCAAAATCTATCGGATTCTGGGTGGCGCACAACATAAATGGATGCGGCAGCGGATAGGTCTCCCCATCTACGGTTACATTTCGTTCCTCCATCACTTCCAGAAGGGCGGATTGTGTCTTTGTGGTGGCTCGGTTAATTTCATCGGCCAGCAGGATATTCGTCATCACTGGACCTGGGCGGAAATGAAACATCTCGTCCCTCGGATGATACACAGATACACCGGTAATATCACTCGGAAGAATATCAGGATTACATTGTATCCGGCGATACTCTCCGGACATTGATCTGGAAAGTGCGCGAATAAGCTGGGTCTTTCCTGTTCCCGGTACATCCTCGATCAGAACATGACCACCGGCAAGCAGCGCTGTTAGCAGCAATTGTATTTCAAATGATTTTCCAAGTATGCAGGATTCTAGATTATTACGGACAGCATTCATGATGTGCATTGATTCTTGACGAACGGGCATATATGATCCTCCTAGGTCAGAATAAGCAGTAATATTTATATTTTACATGATTAGGGGACCCAAAGTACATTGTTGAAGCTTACGAAGTGTAAACAAACCAAAAACCCGCAGGACACAATGTCCCGCAGGTTCTAATCTAAAGCGCTAGAATCCCATTATCCTTTAGGCCGGACAACCAATGCAGCCAGGAAAGAGAACACAATCGCTGACGAAATCCCTGCGCTCGTGATATCAAAAATCCCTGTAACTACACCGATCCAGCCATCCCGTTCCAGCTCTGTCAATGCCCCATGGACCAAAGAGTTACCGAAGCTTGTGATTGGAATGGTTGCGCCTGCACCCGCAAATTTCACAAGTGGATCGTAGATGCCAAAAGCATCAGCAATCGCTCCGGCTACAACTAATGTACTCATCGTATGTGCAGGTGTCAGCTTCAATACATCAAACATCAGCTGGCCTATAACGCAAATGGCTCCTCCGATCAGAAAAGCCCATAAGTAAATCATCATTAAACTTCACCTCCACTTTCTATAGCAACAGCATGAGCCACACACGGAATGCTCTCTCCCTGCTGGTATGACAATGGGGATAATAAGGCTCCAGTTGCCACAATCAGCACCCGTTTAAGCTCACCTTTTTTAATACGCTTGAGTATATGACCATAAGTCACTACCGCGGAACATCCGCAACCACTTCCTCCGGCGATCACATACTTCTGTTTCTCCAAATCGTAGATAAGCAAACCGCAATCATCAAAGGTTGTTTGCTCCATTGGAATCCCTTCTTTAGCTAATAAGGTTTTCGCAATGGGCAAGCCTACAGATGCAAGATCGCCTGTTACAATTAAGTCATAATGCCCGGGGGATAGTCCGGTATCCCGAAAATGCGCAGTGATCGTATCCGCCGCCGCCGGTGCCATCGCTGTTCCCATATTAAAAGGATCTGTCAAACCGAGATCCATTATTCGTCCAAGGGTAGCCGAGACCACTACCGGATTGTTGCCAGTCCCATCATTCTGACCTACTACAGCACAGCCCGAGCCTGTGACCGTATATTGCGCTGTTGGCGGCTTCTGTGAACCGTATTCGGTAGGATAACGGAATTGCTTTTCCACCGTACAGTTATGGCTAGATGTTCCCGCGAGCACGTATTTGCTCCCTCCGGAATCAACGATCATAGAGGCAATCGCCAGGCTCTCCATGGAAGTGGAGCAAGCACCAAAGACTCCAAGATAAGGCACACCTAATTTTCTTGCCGCGAAGGAGCTGCTGATAATCTGGTTCATCAAATCTCCGCCAACAAAAAACTCCAGCTTCTCCTTATCGAGGTTTGCATTAATCAGTGCCAGTAGGGAAGCTTTTTCGAAAAGAGCCCGCTCGGCCTTTTCCCATGTTTTTTCTCCCATTTCCAGGGAGTCAAATATAAAATCAAAATCTGACGTTAATGGACCCTCTCCCTCTTCAGGCCCCACTACAGCGGAAGAGCCTAAAATAACGGGACGGCTCGTGAACTCCCAAGTCTGACTGCCAAGCTGTTTCATGTATGTGCACCTCCACCTACGCCTAAAAAGAGATAGACGATACCAATTATGAAAGCAGCGACAGCACCAAATACGATGACTGAACCCGCCAGCTTGAACATATTGCCACCCACACCGAGCACAAGTCCTTCCGCACGGTGTTCCAGAGCTGCTGAACACATACTGTTCGCAAAACCAGTAACCGGAACCGCAGTTCCTGCACCGGCCCATTGGGCCATTTTGTCATAAACGCCAAAGCTGGTCAGAATTACAGAGAGTAGAATCATCGTCGCTACAGTTGGACTTGCGGCTTCTTTGGAGGTCATATCGAATATGGCCATATAAGCCTCCTGAATCCCTTGTCCAATTACACAGATTAGGCCGCCAGCAAGAAATGCTCGCACACAGTTTTTGAATACGGGCCTAGCGGGTACAAAGGGCTTGGACAATTTCTCGTAATCTTGCGGGGTCAGGGTATCAAGCTTCAGCTTGACACCCGATTTTTTCGTTTTCGCCGGCATTGAGAGCACCTCCTGAAAGTTAGGCGAAGGGGGCTGACAAGCATCATAGTAGTACTCACTTTGAGCCCCTCAAGTTGTTTCTTCGCTTAGAAGTTTTCCTTATTGTTTGCCATACCCCGCTTCGTTATGTCCCTCCAATTCAGGAAAAATACAGTAACACAACTATCAGCAGCAGGAACAGCACAAGAATAAGCACCGCTTCCTTTTCCAGAGAGTTGTGGCGCCAGTAACGTCTGCGCGCTCCGCTAACCTTTAGGTTTCTTTTGGAGTATCCTCCCTGCACCCTTCTTTTGGGTACACTACCTGCTACCCTCATTTCCTTCGCATCCTTTCTAAAGCTCCTGCCACCAGAGCCCCTATTGCATTGTATTCGCGGAGCGTTCACCGGGTGTTCATTTGTCTCTTTAGCATGGACAAGTGAGCTCACAATGTTCATACTAAGTGGCAGGAAGAAATAACGTTGTCGTCCATTTTGGATGGCAACCGTTTCTCGTAGAACTATAAGGATGATGTATAACGCAAAGCTTATACGTCCTTATATTTTAATAAAGGAGTGATTTCAAATGAATCAAGAAACATTGGATCTATTCAAAACACTTACCGAATTCCCTGCAGCCCCGGGCTTTGAGCGCGAACTCCGCGCTTACGTCAAGGATGCTATGACACCTTATACCGAAGAGTTCGTGCAGGATCGTCTCGGAAGTCTGTTCGGCGTATTGCGCGGTGAGGAAAACGGGCCAAAAATTATGGTCGCTGGACATTTTGACGAAGTGGGCTTTATGGTCACCGGAATTACTAACACCGGGATGATTCGTTTTCAACCGCTAGGCGGCTGGCTTGCTTCTGCTGTTGCTTCCCAGCGTCTCCAAATCATTACACCAAAAGGCACATTGACTGGTGTTGTTGGCAGCACCCCTATCCATCTACTAAGCGCTGAAGAACGCGGCAAGACGGGCGAAATCAGCAAAATGTATATTGATATCGGTGCAGACAGCCGTGAAGAGGCAGAAAGCTTTGGCGTCAGACCAGGTCAACAAGTACTGCCAATCTGTCCGTTCACCCCGCTTGCCAACCCTAAAAAAATCATGGCTAAAGCGTGGGATAACCGTTACGGCGTAGGTCTCGCCATTGAGCTGGTTAAATCATTACACGGCAAAAAGCTGCCTAATACTGTTTATGCTGGAGCTACCGTACAAGAGGAAGTTGGACTTCGTGGAGCACGTACAGCCGCTAATCTTCTGTCCCCAGACATCTTCTTTGGCTTGGATGCGAGCGCTGCTGCTGATATGACCGGTGATAGCCAAGCCTTTGGCCATTTGGGTAAAGGCGCTCTCCTGCGCATTTTTGATCCAACGATGGTTACACATCGCGGCCTGATCGAATATGTACAAGACACAGCGGATACTCACAAGATCAAATACCAGTATTTTGTCTCCCAAGGTGGAACAGATGCAGGTCAGGTTCATGTAAGTGGAATCGGCGTTCCTTCCGCAGTCATCGGAATATGCTCCCGCTACATTCATACCGCTTCATCAGTTATTCATAGCGATGACTACGAAGCTGCTAAAGAGCTGTTAGTTAAACTCGTAGAAGGCCTCGACCGCACTACACTGCAAACGATTATCGAGAACAGCTAGGTTCTTATTTTTAAAAGAGCAGCAATCCTTTTTGAAGGATTGCTGCTCTTTTTTGGGGTCGTGGCTTACGGACCTGTGTCACTTGCGCCCCAGTGGTGTTTACAAACCCCGATATTACTTCTAAAAAACAATTGTGCTTATGCTTATGAACCCCATTGCCCGCTGATCCCGCTATAGGTACTACGACGGACCCATGATGCTTACGAACCCACGTTGTTTATTGTTTACGCTCCCAAGTTGCTTGCTTACGGCGACACGTTGTTTATTGTTTATGTCCCCCAAGTTGCTTGCTAACGCACCCATGTTGTTTACTATTTACGCCCCCAATGTTGCTTCCGGACCCAGATGACGCTATTCCATAGAAATGGGCTCATAATTGGTGTCATTCATGCTAATAGCGACTATGGTGTCCGATACTCCTCCAAAAGTGGCATATTTCTGCGTTTAAGATCATCTGTGTCCTATAGATACTCCCCTATCCCCCGTCCCATATAAAAAAAGCCCGCCTCACGGCGAGCTCCTTGACCATTCTCAGACAGCTATATCAACTCATATCCAGTGGCACTTTCCACGAAGGTATCGGGAAAGCCTCATCCAGCTTCCATCTTTCTTCTTCACTCAGCGTAATTAAACCTGCAGCAGCATTCTCAATTACATGCTCACGTGAAGAAGCTTTCGGAATCGTAATAATGTCCTCCTCGCGGATCGTCCAAGCTAACATTATTTGCAGTGGTGTTGCGTTATGAACACGGGCAATTTCCTGAACCGCCTCACTCTCAATAACCCCTTTGCGGAGCGCGCCTGCTTGTGCAAGCGGAGAGTACGCCATTACGGGCATGCGGTGACTTTTCTGCCATGGCAGCAATTCAGCTTCAATGCCTCTCGACCCTAAATGATACAGCACCTGATTCATAGCACAGTGAGTTCCCCCAGCTATACTAAGCAGCTCTTTCATATCGTCAACATCAAGGTTCGATACACCCCATCTTGCTATTTTACCTTGAGAGACCAGTTTCTCCATGCCTTCCACAGTCACTTCAAGCGGAATATCTCCCCGCCAGTGCAGTAAATAGAGATCCAGATGATCCGTATTCAGTCGTTGCAAGCTTTCTTCACAGCTGCGAATAAGATTCTCGTTGCCGGCATTATGTGGGTATACTTTGGACACCAGGAAAACGTCATCCCGAATTCCTTTAATAGCGTCACCTACTAAAAGCTCTGAGTTTCCTTCCCCATACATCTCAGCCGTATCTATCAAATCCATGCCTAGTTCCACGCCTAATCTAAGAGCAGCAATTTCTTCCTCTCTACGGGAAACATCATCACCCATATTCCAAGTTCCCTGTCCTATTCTAGGCAGAGAGGTACCATCTGGAAGAAGTATGCGGTTAGCTCGGTTCACTTTCACAATTTCAGCCAAATGCTCGATTGAATCCTTAGTCATTGTAAAAATCTCCTTACCGATAAATTGTATACTTACTTTATACGACCTTTATGACCCTTTCGAAACATCTGAATCGTGTCTAATTTATAACTTATCTTTCCTTTAGGAGAGAAAAAGCAACAAATTGATTGCTAACTACGCTATCAACTTCAGCCCCACTGCGGCTCCCAGTATCATAAAAATACAGATAACCCGCCGCCAATCTTTGGCCTCTCCATATAAAAGCATCCCCAAAATCGCCCCACCAGATGCACCGATCCCCGTCCATACCGCATAAGCTGTACCCATAGGCAAACTTTTCATTGCAAATGATAGAAAAAGAAAACTTCCACCAAAACCAAGGAAGAGCAGCAAAAACGACTGCAGATTCCGGTGTTTATTCAACCTGTTGATCATAGCCACTCCGAACATTTCAAACAATCCAGCAACAACCAAAAATGCCCATGCCATTTAAGACTCCCCCTTTATTTCAGTTTCTTTGATATCTTTGGTTTCGTTAGTTACCATTTTCAGACCTATTACTCCTGCCAGCAAAATAACCACCAGTACCAGCTTCATTAGCTTGAAGGGTTCACCGAATAAAACCATGTCCGCAATGACTGTACCTGCTGTCCCCAGCCCAACAAATACAGAATATACGGTACCCACCGGTAATTTACTGCTTGCTGAAATAATGACATAGAAACTTATTATTATGGCTACAACTGTGATCAGCCACTCCCACACGCTTGAAGCATGCTTTAAACCTATGACCCACATGACTTCGAAAATCGCAGCGCCAACTACCTTCAGCCACTCTGAATTCTTTTTCATTTCAAGCCCTCCTTCAATTCACCATATCTTATGATTGCCCACGGACAAACAAATAAGCCCGGAAGGTCATCGCCAAATGGCGATACCTCCCGGGCTTTTATCCCTCCGTGTAGACACAAACTTAATGTTCGTGCGTTTTCCCTCGGACCAGACCAGCTGTGCACTCGCTGCGGAACCCTAGAAAACAAATAAATGATTAAGTTACATCGTATGGTAGCAAATCGGGCGTATAAAAGCAACCTTTTCTATTCCGAGAGTAATTAAATCATAGTATAAACTTCCATAAAATTATAAAATAGATATAAATTTCATTCGATTATCTAGGAAAAGAGGTTAATTTATGTTTCATTCCAGACATTTTAACTGCGTCCCTCTAGTGGAAGGCATTTATTGCCTTGAAGCGAAGGAGCAAGGCGGAGCCATGAGCAATGCCGGTTTGATAGATATGGGTGATTACACATTAATCTTTGATACATTCAACACTCCACAAGCTGGCAAAGATCTTAGGGATGCCGCTCTGTATTATTTTAATAAACCTATCAAATACGTCATCAACAGCCATTGGCATGGAGACCACGTTAGAGGGAACCAATTCTTCTCGGAAGAAGTAATCATATCCTCCAGTAGAACTAGAGAGCTCATGATAAAAACTCAACCCGACTGGCTAGCCCGAATGAAGAAACTGCTTCCTAATCTTGATGAGGATCTTAATAAGCTTAATACCTCTCTCGAGCTCGAACTGAACGCTTCCAAACAACGAGAGCTCCTTTCGCAAATAGGTTATTTACAAGAAATCAAAGAGTCTATACTAACGCTTGAAGTAACGCTTCCCCAACTAACTTATGACCGCAAAATGACCATACATGGCTCGGCTAGATCCGTTGAGCTCTTATCGGTGGGTGCTGCCCATACGGAATGCGATTCTATTCTATTTTCTCCTTCCGATTCTTTAGCTTTTGTTGGAGATATTGTCGCTGTTGATAATCATCCATTATTAGTAGACGGTAATCCCTTATCCCGGTTGGAGGCACTTACTTATGTCGAGCGCTTAGATGTGAACATAATTGTTCCCGGTCACGGGCCCGTTACTCAAAAACATTATCTACAGCAAATAAAACGATATATAAATGATATAATCCATATTAGCGAATCATTAATACACGAAGACATGAATGTGAATGTGAACCATATAGAAATTCCTGAGCCTTATCTGGGCTGGAATTATGGGAGTATTTTTTACAGAAATCTTGAGTTTTTGACGAAAGCAGCTAATAACTAATTTTTGGAGTTGAAGGGAGAGGTTCGTTATGGTTTTTGGGATACTATTTGTAGGTGTCGCTGTATTTATTATTATACAAGCCGTTATACGGAATGGCTCGAGCTCGAACAGAAGTACCTTTGATAGAAATAGGCAAAATGATGCCGCCAACATGTCTTTTATGGCTGCCAGTCATCCGGATCTGCTGGATCCAAACCACTCTAACCACCATCATCATCACCCTGGAGATCACTCGCATCACCACTCTGGACCTGACAGCGGGGGGCATAGCTGGGGTGGAGACGGCGGACATAGTGGCGGTGGAGACTTCGGTGGTGGTGGAGATGCTGGCGGGGGCGGTTGTGATTAGATGAAAAGAAACGAAAAGGACATCCCTGATCTTTCAGGAATGTCCTTTTTTTAATACTCATTTATGATACTGAGAATTTCAGCTTGAGTTTGGCTTAATAACTTTTCGGCACCGTGCGGATGGATTGGTTCGCTCCAAGCGAAGCCATCTCCTTCGTATCTAGGAATAAGATGCATATGATAGTGAGTCAGGTCGTTAAACTTCCCACCATTTTGGCAAATGCTGATGCCATCAGGTGCAAACAAAACCTTCAGGACAACTGATAGCTTCTTTGAAGCGTCCATAATCGCATACGATGTTTCTGAATCGATATCTTCGAGATCCCAATAATGCTTTTTAGGGAGAATTAAGAGATGTCCTTCGTTAAATGGAGCAATGTCGAGCACACAAGTTACAATTTCATTCTCGTATACTACGTTTACGTTAGGCTCAATCCCGTTAGCGATCCGACATCCTAAACAATCCATACAGGCACCTCTCCATCCAAAGAAATTAAGAGCGCTCTAGCTTATCTTATTGATTAAATTGAAAACGGCTAAGCAGTACCTCACCATTAAAGATGAGATAAACATCGGTAGTTCCAGATTCCACGGATACTTCACCAGTAAGTGTGTTCCACTGCTGCAACACGTCACCCGATGGTACAGTCACAGATCCAACCATTGTCCCTGCTGGGCTGCCCGTTCTAATCTCGAGGGTGCCACCTTTTGCAGAGGATACCAAGGCTTCAAAAGCTCCTGCCCCTTGCTCGAACAATACATCTTTAAAAGCGATCCAAGCGCCATCTTTTACTGGATGTATGGAAGCACCGCCTGCTTTGCACTCGTCCAGATATACGCCTTCGTAGTCATCGTAATTCTCTGCTTTGGTATTGATATACAGATTACGCGACGGAATAACGTCCCCTTGAACCGATAGTTGAGCGGATAATTGGATATCAGCAGATGAACGGCCGATCAGAACCATGTACTCTCCATTTTCCACGCAATATTGCTCACGGGTAACATCCCAGAATGCCAGATCGGCAACCGGCAACGTAAACTCTATGGTTTGCGATTGACCTGCGGTTAGGTTTACTTTTTCAAAACCCTTCAACTGTTTAATCGGACGTTTCACCCGGGAATTCAGAGCTTGCACATATAGCTGCACCACTTCGTCCCCATCAACAACGCCTGTATTCTCTACTTGAACGGAAATTTTAAACGTGTCATCCGCTTGCAGCTCCTTAGCACTTAGGCTTAGGTTGCTGTAGGAAACTTGGGCATAACTTAAGCCGTGTCCAAACGCATACAGTGGCTCTCCGTCAAAGTACATATATGTTCTTTTGCCTTTGATAATATCATAATCCATCAGCTCAGGCAGCTGTTCTACAGAACGGAACCAAGTCATGTTCAGCTTGCCGGAAGGACTGTAATCGCCGAAAAGAACTTCTGCCACCGCATTGCCCAGCTCTTGTCCACTGTGGGAGGTATACAATACAGCCGGGATGTTCTCGTCAATCCAAGTGGAAGTTATCGGGTAACTGCCGACAATGACTACAACTGTATTCGGGTTCGCTTCATAGACAGCTTTGACCAGTCGCTCTTGCTCCTCTGGAAGCACAATATCCGGTCTATCGATTTCTTCTTTTCCGTTAAGGAGTGGATGGTTGCCCACAAAAACCACAGCGATTTCCGCAGCCTTGGCAGCTTCTACTGCAGCCTCTATGCCGTTAGTTACGATGTTCTTTTTAAAAAGACGTGCTTCCGCATTAGCATCCTGATCTGCCACTTGCAGCGTTCCATTTTCCGGATTCACCGAGATCATTTTATCATTCCAGGTCCGCAAAGATACCGTATCTTCGCTTTCCGGAACGATGTTAATCGATTCTTTTACAAACCAGCCGTAAATTTCATCAGCAGATGCTGTGAGAGTCTCTGCTTCGCTTAAAGTTACATACTGACCGCGACTTGTCGCCTTCAGAGTATTGCTAGTCCAACCCCAGGCTGTATGTTGGAACAATTCTCCGTGCTCTGCTATGTCATGCTGTACAGCCAGTCTTCCGTCCTCACCTGTGATTCCAATGGCTTGGCCGTTTGCAGCTGAAGTAAGAATGATCTGATCTGCGCCACTCTCAAAAGTAATGTGTTTACCAGGCAGCTTTTTGCTAACACCCTGCAAAGGAGTCACTCCATAAGGTAATGTGCCAGAATACCAATCTCTAAAGGCTTCATCACCAAGCGGACCAATAATCGCCAATTTGCTCAGACTGCTTTTGTTCAATGGCAATGTGCCTTGTTCATTCTTCAACAATACTATAGATTGTTTCGCAGCTTCCAAAGAGAGTGCCGTATGTTTTTTGCTAAGAATAACGGAATCGTCGATTGCTGCGTACGGGTTACCTTCAACCGGATCGAACTCTCCCAAACGGAAACGAACTCTGAAAGTATTGGCAAGTGCACGATCCAAATCTTCCTCTGCTAAGAGGCCTTGGTCTAGCGCTTCGTGAAGAACCTTGATTGTCTCTGCGGTTTCTTCTGTTACGCTGTCAATTCCATTTTTGATAGATTCAGCCATCGATTGTGCAAAAGATTCATAATACTTGTGATCCTTCACGATCCCAAAAAGATCGCCGGCATCGCTTACGATAAAGCCATCCATTTCCCATTCGCCTTTGACCACATCCATTACTGCCGGATGAAGAATAACAGGCATGCCATTCACCGAGTTATAAGCGGTCATCATGGACTGTGCGCCACCCTCTTGAAAAGCAGGCTTAAACGCTTCCAGATAATACTCCCGCATATTTCTCGGATCGATGCTCGCGGAGCAGTTCCCGCGTTCAATCTCATTATTGTTGCCGAGGAAATGCTTCAGCGTTGCTACCGCTTTCAAATAGACCGGGTGATCACCTTGGATTCCCTGCACTAGTGATGTGCTGAGTCGGCCGGTCAACTCTGGATCTTCACCGTAAGCTTCCTCAGTTCTTCCCCAACGTGGATCACGTTCCATATCCACCGTTGGCGCCCATAACGTCAGACCGTTCACCGTTGGATTCTTTTTATAAAAGGCTCTAGCTTCATCTCCGATGGCCGAACCAATTTCCTTCAGCAGCTCTGGATTCCAAGTACAAGCCAGTCCGCTTGGCTGAGGAAAAGAAGTCGCTTTTCCAAGCCAAGAAATCCCGTGCGCCGCTTCCGTACCATGCTTGTAGGCCCCAACACCCAAACGCTCTATGGCAGCTTGATACTGAGGCATCAGGCTTACTTTTTCATCAAGTGTTAGTCTGGAGATCAGATCCTGCACTCGCTCATTTAAAGGTAAATCAATCTGTTGAAATGGATATTTAGCTATATCTGTTCCCATCAAAATCGCTCCTTCGTCTCTTGTTGATAGCGGTTTCATTCATTCCCGAGGACAATCCTTCAAAAAAACTCCTATACGTCCTATCCATCTAATCATAGAAGATTCCCCTCCTCCGCAACACCTTAACAATCTAAATAGAAATCAGGTCATAATTAGAGATTTAGGGGGATGATGTGAGTACGTAGGTTTGCTCGTTATTCGCTCCATCTCCACAATCTACGGGATTTATACCGTTTATTTGCTCACTTCTCGCTGTACGCCCACAATCTACGGGATTTATACCGTTTATTTGCTCACTTCTCGCTGTACGCCCACAATCTACGGGATTTATACCGTTCATTTGCCCACTTCCCGCTGTACGCCCACAATCTACGGGATTTATACCGTTTATTTGCCCACTTCTCGCTCCACGCCCACAATCTACGGGATTTATACCGTTTATTTGCCCAATTCCCGCTCCACGCCCACAATCTACGGGATTTATACCGTTCATTTGCCCAATTCCCGCTGTACGCCCACAATCTACGGGATTTATACCGTTTATTTGCTCACTTCTCGCTCCACGCCCACAATCTACGGGATTTATACCGTTTATTTGCCCAATTCCCGCTCCATCTCCGCAATCTACGGGATTTATACCGTTCATTTGCCCAATTCTCGCTCCATGCCTCCAATCTACGGGATTTATACCGTTCATTTGCCCAATTCCCGCTGTACGCCTCCAATCTACGGGATTTATACCGTTTATTTGCCCACTTCTCGCTCCATCTCCGCAATCTACGGGATTTATACCGTTCATTCACCACAGCTGAATATCGTTAAGTGAATGTACATATTCATAGCGACAAACCCTCCCACTCACCTGGGAAACTATCGGCTTAAACTTACCTTTCTCACAAAGCGACCTCATACATTTCCTAACTGTACGAAGATCAATGCCAAGCTCCCTCACCAAATCAACAGGCCGAATGTCCCCGTTCGAACGCACCGCAATTTGCAAAATATCACGCTCCAGTCGACTAAACGCCTCCTTCTCTTCTGTCCTCAAGGCAAGGTATGGCATCAGTAATGATCTCAACAAAAAAATAGTATTCTCAGGATTGGCTTCCAGATCATCAAATGGTATCGCCACTACCCGATAACCCGCGATTTGTAGATAAGTCTCTCGATTCAATTCCTGCCGATAACGCGTCCGATCTGTGTTTTGCACATGTGGGCCGTAACCTTTTACCTCAAAAGCAAACTTAACCTGCCCAGGCTTCCACGCAAAATCAACAAAATAAGGCCATCCCCGCCAATCCAACACTTCATATTCAGGATGGAGATCATCAAAATGACCCATCATCGGCCACCAAACCTTCTCCGCAAACATTCGCTCACCATGCCCATGTCCCCGCTCCAATCTCCCCCGTCTTTCTCCCGTTCTTCGACTAATATGATCTTCCACCCACTTACGATGTTCTTCCGTAAATCCCATAACGTTCCCCTCCTCCTTGGCATAAAAAAATCCCGCACCCAATTATGGATGCGGGACGTGCTTCGTCCTATTACTCAAAAGTATAGTATTCGCCTTCTTATGCTGTCAATGACACTCTACATTCAACGTTAGCATCGAGCTAAATATACTTGCCTATTAAAAAATCACATTGGTTAGAGTATGTTGCATTAAAGTAATTTCAGCTACAGTTAGATCACTACAGTGAGTTCAGCTAGAATTGGATCACTACAGTGAGTTCAGCTAAATTTAGCTACAGTTAGATCACTACAGTTCAGTTAGTATTAGCTCAGCAAGAGCAATCTCGGTTAAGTAAACTACTTTTGAGTTAGACGACTAGACTTAGCTCAATATAGTATGTTTTGTATAGTAGGTTCAGTTAAAGTAATCTCGGTTTGACTAAGTTCCCCTAGAATAATATTATTCGACCTACCTTTTTGAAATTGTCTAAAATCGTCTCCCATTCTCTACTATTCACTGGCTATCGACCTGTGATTTTTCTATTTAATTGTATTTCATGCAACTATTTAACCCTTATCCCCCTAAAAGTCCATTTAGTTGTACTTTCTACAACTAAAAAAGGAGATATAAGGTAGTTACGCGTAAATGATCAAATTTAGATGTACAAAGTGCAGTTAATTGTTACTTTTCCTAAAACTACTGAAGTTTAGCTGCACAAAATGCAATTAAAACTGAGTTCGAGTGAGGCTGGCTGGATTGCGTCTTAGTTACATCACTTAGCGCCCTAGCTACAACATCGACTTGGCTACATTGATTTAGCGATCTAGCCACAACATCGCGACTTAGCAACATTGACTTAGCGCCCTAGCTACAACATCGACTTGGCTACATTGACTTAGCGCCCTAGCTACAACATCGACTTGGCTACATTGATTTAGCGATCTAGCCACAACATCGCGACTTAGCAACATTGACTTAGCGGCCTAGCCACAACATCGCGACTTAGCAACATTAATGTAGCAACCTACCTACAACATTGCGACTTAGCAACATTAATATTGCGACCTACCACAACATCGCGACTTAGCATCATTAATATAGCGACCTAGCCACAACATCACAACTTAGCACCATTAATATAGCGGCTCAACTAGAGTGACATATTGCTCCTCTTCACTGCTCTCCCTCACCTAGCAAATGTGCATGCCGAGCGCCTCGCCCATAGGCATCATAAGAGATCATTCCATCGACACCCTGACTTCGACACCCTAGCTTCAATCCGAGACGGGAAATCAATGATCATAAATCCATTATCCTTCACAACAACCTTTCACAGAAATGTCGGAGAGCGTTCTTTTGTTCCCTAACAAATCACCGTTTACCGCATATAACTTACGAAATCCCTGCTTATAAAGAATTCGCGCAGCTTTATTTCTATTGTAGTAGCTTCCTGCAAGAATTAAGACCGAATCGCCTGGAGATAGACAGTGCTGCCAGACATAGGGTAACCGCCCAAGCGATATATTTATCGAACCACGGATACTGTCCTTCTGGTAATCAACGGCATCCCTGACATCGAGCATTTTCATAGCCAGTGATTGATCTGCTAATTCGCGAACCTCACGGACTTCTATATAAGAAAGTGAACGAACAGGCCATGCATAACGTAAAAACCTCAAAATACTAAAGACAATTAAGATACTCAGTAGGATCCGTACCATCATGCTCATGCCATTACTCCCGTACCAAAAAATCATCCGTCCAAGCCCCTAATCCACCCGTCATGTTCACAACGTTATACCCCTTTTCACTCAGCAGCTCACAAGCCAGTCCACTACGGCCACCACTTAAGCACATCACAATTATCTCGCCATGAGAATCCAATTCATCTATGCGCATCAATAGCTGTCCAAGCGGAATATGCTTAGCACCCATTACATGTCCCTCCACCCATTCGGCTGGTTCGCGTATATCCAACATGGTAGGAGTCTCGCCATTCTTCAAGCGTTCCGCAACTTGCTGTGGGGTAATTTCCTTTGAAATTTTAAAAGACATCGAGCATCTCTCCTTCACCTTTATAAAAATAACTTGATTTCCATATCACTATATCATAATATTACGATATAAGGATATTGTAAAGCGAGGTGTTCGTTACCATGGACAAAAATTTTAAAGCTTATAACCAAACCGCCGAAACCTTAAAGGCTATAGCTCATCCCGTGCGCTTGTGCATCATCAAAGGACTTCTGGAAAAGGGCAGCTGCAACGTGAGCTTCATGCAGGACTGTCTCGACCTTCCCCAATCTACGGTGTCCCAGCATTTACAGAAGCTTAGATCACTAGGCATCGTTGAAACCGAACGTAATGGGCTGGAAATTAACTATTCTGTTAAAGACGAAAAAATCAAACATCTGATTCAGTTATTTTTAGGGGAGGAATAAGTCATCATGAGTAAAAAAGTATTGATTGTTGGTGGAGTTGCAGGAGGCGCATCAGCAGCAGCACGACTTCGGAGATTAGATGAAGATGTGCATATTGTAATGTTTGAGCGTGATCCGTACATTTCTTTTGCCAATTGCGGACTTCCTTATTATATCGGGGGTTCCATTCAGGACCGCTCCAAGCTGCTAGTGCAGACACCGGAGGCGATGCATAAACGTTTTAACATCGATGTCCGGATTCAAAGTGAAGTAGTGTCTATCGACCCCGTGAACAAAAAAGTGCGAGTAGAAAGTATAGAAAAAGGCTCCTATGAAGAGAGTTATGATGCGCTTATTTTATCGCCAGGTGCTAAACCGATTCGTCCGAATTTGCTTGGTATCGAGAGTTCCAAAATACACATGTTGCGTAACATTCCCGACACTGACAAAGTCAAAGCTAAAGTCGCTGCGGAAAGCACACGTTCGGCCGTGGTGATCGGTGGTGGATTTATCGGTGTGGAAATGGCTGAGAATCTTAGAGAAGCTGGTCTGGAAGTTTCCTTAATTGAAGCAGGACCACAAATATTAGCTCCGTTCGATACTGAAATGTCTTCTATTTTGGCAAAAGAACTTGACGACCATGGCGTTAATCTTATTTTTTCCGATATGGTCCAAGGGTTTGCTGAGGTGGGAGAACAAATACAGGTGCAATTAGCAAGTGGCACTGTACTGCAAAGTGATATGGTTCTGCTGGCTATCGGCGTTTCTCCGGATACCTCTTTCCTGAAGGACAGTGGCTTAGAATTCGGTCCCCGTGGCCATATTGTAGTCAATGAGCGGATGGAGACAAATCTGGATCAAGTGTACGCTGTAGGTGACGCGGTTGAGGTGGTTGATTTCGTAAACGGAACAAAAACTGCCATTCCACTAGCTGGTCCTGCCAATAAGCAAGGGCGCATTGCTGCGGACAACGTCAGTGGTCTCGGCACAACTTACAAAGGATCACAAGGGACTTCTATTATTAAGGTTTTTGGAGTCACAGGTGCTTCTACTGGAAATAACGAAAAAACACTACAACGTTTGGGTCTGCCGTATCACGTGATTTATATACATCCAAGCTCACACGCAACCTATTATCCGGGGGCAACTCCGATATCTATGAAGCTGATTTTTGATCCAAAAGGTACGGTGCTAGGAGCACAAGCTGTGGGTTACAGCGGTGTAGATAAACGTATCGACGATATCGCTACAGTTATTCGTTTTAGAGGTACGGTCACTGATTTGACGGAGTTGGAGCTATCTTATGCCCCTCCTTATTCTTCCGCAAAAGATCCGGTGAACATGGCCGGCTTTGCCGCTGAAAATATTTTGCAAGGTTTGACTACGGTATTCGTCCCTAAGGATTTAGAGGGTCGTGACAAAAACAACACCATTTTAGTTGACGTACGTTCGGAAATCGAACATGCCAACGGTCATATTGAAGGGTCCATTAATATCCCTGTGGATGATCTGCGTGGTCGGCTAAACGAGCTTGACCCTAGTAAAGAAATTTGGGTGTATTGCCAAGTTGGACTCAGAGGCTACACCGCTTCCCGGATTTTGCAGCAAAAAGGTTACCGTGTGAAAAATCTGACTGGGGGGTATAAAACCTATCAGATGAGCCAATTTACGCCTAAAAAAAAAGATAACTTGACGCCAAACGTTGATACAGCCGTAGCCAGTAAAGAAATCGCAGCAACGGGAGCAATGACGGAGCCTGGGACTGGGACTGGGACTGGGACTGGGACTGGGACTGGGACAGAGACTGGGACTGGCACAGTTACACCAACCGTCAATGCTACAGCTTTCACAGCTAACTCCAGCACAATAGGTGCCCCTTCATCCAAAATAGAAACGGAACTAGCACCTGATTCCGTGCTTGATGCCTGCGGACTGTGCTGCCCAGGGCCGCTGATCCAAGTTAAAATGAGTATGGACCCGCTCTTGGACGGCCAAGTCCTGAAGGTAACTGCTTCCGATCCCGGATTTTATGAGGATATCAAGGCTTGGGCTCGTATGTCCAACCATACGCTTTTGCAGCTAACAAAGCTGCCTACTGGTATGATCGAAGCTTATCTGCGCAAAGGAGTTATCGAGGCTTCAGCATCAGCACCAACCGGAGCAGGCGAACAAGTAATTCAAACTAGCAACGCAAGCACAATGGTTGTTTTTAGCGGGGATTTGGATAAAGCGATCGCTTCCTTCATCATTGCCAACGGAGCAGCATCCAGCGGCAAAAAAGTCACGATGTTCTTTACCTTCTGGGGCCTCAATATTATCCGCAAGGATGAGAAGGTGCATGTGAACAAGAACTTCATCGGTAAAATGTTCGGTGCCATGATGCCACGCGGCAGCCGGAAGCTGACGCTTTCAAATATGAACATGATGGGCATGGGTTCGAAGATGATCCGCTCTCTAATGAAGAGCAAAAATATCTCTTCCTTGGAAGAATTGATTCAGATGGCTATCGACCAAGGTGTGGAAATCGTCGCCTGCCAAATGTCCATGGATCTTATGGGCATCACTCGTGAAGAACTGATTGACGGTGTCGGAATCGGCGGCGTTGGTTATTACCTCGGCCAAGCCGATCAGTCGGGTCATAATCTATTTATCTAAATACCTTAACATAGCAAAGAGACTCCTCTATTTAAATAGAAGAGTCTCTTTTTTATATAAAAATGAACTCACGAGAATCGGTGATATAGATTTGAATAACCAAAATGCAGAAATTGGCTGGATCTGGATACAGAATCTAAAACCTGCTATCCTATTTAATAGGCATTCATCCGAATAACGACCTATTTTAGGTGGAAAAAGGAGATTAAATGAATAACCCGATACATATTCTTGTTGCTGAGGACGACAGCGACATCAACCGATTGCTGTGCAACATTATTAAGAAAAGCGGCTACATTCCCCAACCCGCTTACTCGGGAACGGAGGCACTTCTCTATCTGGAGCAACGTCAATGGAGCATGCTGCTACTGGATCTGATGCTGCCTGGCATGTCGGGAGAGGAACTACTTGAGAGGATTGCCGGGCGGGACGATATGTCGGTAATTATCATTTCCGCCAAGGGTGAGCCCCAGACCAAGGTGTCTGCCCTACGGGCGGGGGCGGATGATTTCATTACAAAACCCTTCGATGTTGAAGAAGTCTCTGCACGGATCGATTCTCATCTACGTTTGTATTCGCGGATTGCGCAATCGGCTTTGCCTAACGTGCTCCAGCATCAGGGCCTTGTACTTCATCGAGATGCGATGTCGGTTACGGCAAATGGTGCGGAACTGACGCTCACAGCTCTAGAGTTTGAGATTCTCTCGTTACTTTTGTCGGCCCCAAAAAAGGTGTTTACGAAAGCGAATTTGTATGAAAGAGTCTGGCACGAGCCATATTTTGGGGACGACAATACGGTCAATGTCCACATGAGCAATTTGCGCAGCAAGCTAACCAAGGCCGCACCAGGAAGCGAATTTATCGAGACGGTATGGGGCATAGGTTATCGGCTCAAGCCTTAAGACATTCTTAAGATTTGGCTTTAGCTCTTCTTATGTTTTCAATTCTATACTTGGTCTATCACGAAAAGGAGGCCAAGACGAGATGTACGAGTATGTATTAAAAACAAATCAACTATCCAAAAAGTTCAAGGGCCATACGGCGCTGGACAAAGTCAATTTGTCAATCCGTAAAGGCTCTATTTATGGTTTTATTGGGCAAAACGGAGCTGGAAAATCAACATTAATCCGGATTGTGACCGGACTTGCTTTTCCGACTCAGGGGACGATCGAGCTGTTCGGAGCCAGTGAAGAGCAGGCCTTGATCCAGGCTCGTAAGCGAATCGGCTCGATTATCGAGAGCCCCGCTTTGTTCCCCCATATGACTGCAAGCGAAAATTTAGAAGCAAACCGGATTCTACGCGGTATTCCCGGCAAAGATTGCGTTCCTAGAATGCTAGAACAAGTTGGACTGCAGGGCGCCGGCAAGAAGAAAGCCAAAAATTTCTCACTTGGAATGAAGCAGCGGTTAGGTCTTGCCATCGCCTTGCTGGGAGATCCAGAATTTCTGATTCTGGACGAGCCGACCAATGGGTTGGATCCGATGGGTGTCGTCGAAATGCGCGAACTGCTCAAGCGACTAAACCGTGAGCTTGGCATTACGATAATGATCTCAAGTCATATTCTAAGTGAGCTGCATTTAATGGCAAGTCATTATGGCATTATTCATCGCGGTCAGTTGCTTGAACAACTCACTGCGGAGGAATTAAACGAGAAATGTCAGCAGTATTTGTTTATCAAAGTGGATGATCCGGGCAAGGCAACAGCCGTCATTCAGAACGAGCTGGGTACGGCCGATTTCGAAGTGATGCAGGATGGAACCATCAAGTTGTATAGCCGCATTGAGCAGCCAGGCAAAGTATCAACAGCGTTATTCTCTGCCGGCCTCGAGATCGAGAAGTTTATGCCTATGGGTGAAGACTTGGAAAGTTATTTTACGAAGCGAATTGGGGGGAATCCAAATGTATAATCTGATCAGAGTTGAGTTTTTCAAGCTCCGTAAGAATAGATCATTTTGGACTTTTCTATTGGCACTTTCCGTCCTCTCACTTGCTTACCCATTGCTATATTATTTTGATCATCGGTCCAATGGGGAACCTCAGATCACCGGTGCTGAATTTCTGACTACCTTTATTTCAAGCAATGCCTACATTATTAAATTCGGCGTAGCCATTCTGGCTGGATTCTTTATCTCTAACGAATATTCCACAGGGGTCATGAAGACGATCGCATCTTCGGGCAACACCAGAGGCCGGCTGTTCGCGGCAAAACTAATCGTATTCGCAGTTGGGGCCATGGCGATTTCGCTCGTCTTTCCTATTGTCAGCACAGTCGAAGTCACGCTGCTTTCGGGCTTCGGTCATCTGCCAGAAGGAAGCACTACACTTTTTATACCGCGAGCCCTCGGGCTAACCTTGTTGTACACAGCTGGTTACGCAGCCATCGGGGCGCTGTTCACCGTAATCCTAACCGACAGCGGCAAAACTATCGGCTTCTCAATGATTTTCTTCCTTATGATTGATACGGTTTTGGCTAGTATAGGTTCAAAGATCTCTTTCTTCAGTAATTTGTATGATTATTCCATCTTCAAACTGGTGAGCGATATCGGTAAGCCCAGTATCGACAGTGGAGATTGGCCAGCGCTTTTACTTGTACCGTTGTTGACAATAGCCGTTTCCGGGGTACTCGGTATTCTCGTATTCCACCGAAAAGAAATCAAATAACAAATAGGAGGTGCAGGAGAGTGTTGCTTATTCTGACAATCATATTGTTTGCGGCAGGAGCTCTCCTGCTTTTCCGTTTGTTGATGCTAAGGCGAGAGCTAGGGCGGATAACAGGGCAATTGCATACCTACAATGAGCGAGCAACCGGTAAAAAAATTGATGTGGCTCTATTCGACCAGAAGCTTGAGGCGCTTGCGGGACAAATCAATCGTCAATCTGATTTAATCGTCGAAGCGGATGCCCAGCGAAAACGTGTCGAACAAGAATTCCGTCAGGCTGTTGCGAATATTTCACATGATATCCGTACACCCCTCACCTCCATCTTCGGTTATATTCAACTGTTGGAGGATGAGTCTATTACCCCTGATGAAAAGCTTGAATATGTTGCCATCGTTAAAAATCGGACGAAACGGCTGCAGGCGCTGCTGAATGATTTTTTTGAGCTTTCCTTGATCGAATCGCTAGATTATCCTCTACATACCGAAAAGCTTGGGATGACGGCCCTGCTCTCGGAAATTCTGGTCGGATTTTACGATTCCTTCAACGAACGCAATATTACACCGGATATACGGCTACCTGAGGAAAATGTATCCGTATACGCCGATGAATCCGCTGTGCGGAGAGTTGTCGAGAATTTACTTGTCAATACGGTCAAACACGCGACCGGGTATGTGGAAATCCGTTTCGAACGACGGCAGGAAACAGCTGATTTAACGATAGTAAACGATGCGAAGGAACTAGCCGGAAGCGACGTTAACCTCTTATTTGACCGATTCTATACCGCAGACCGTACCCGATCTTCTCAAGCCTCCGGGCTGGGTCTCTCCATCGCCAAAAGTCTGATGAATAAAATGGGTGGCACGCTGACAGCCGAACTGGAGGATGAGCAGCTGATAATGACCTGCCGTTGGAAACTAGGTGATGCCGGCATTATCTTGGCTACTTAATTCATTTTATATTTGGTCTAGACTAACCATTGTTCTAACCCGTTTATGGAATGTAGCCCATTCCCGATAGCCAATGGCCTGCAGGTTTTTCCGGACTTCTTCGAACTGATCTCCCACCCGTTCGGGTTCATGTGCATCTGATCCAATCGTGACCTTCACACCATGAAACAGAGCTCTTTCTAGAAAAGCCGTATCTGGGACACAGTTATCGTCAGAAGTATTAATTTCGAGAACTACGTCACTTGCTGCAACGGTTTGCAGGGTGAAATCCAGCGCTTCTGTCCACAAGCCGGAATAACCGGGAAAATACCGCTTTAAAGCATCCACATGGCCTAGTATGTCGTATAAGCCACTTTTAGCCGATTGAGAGACATAGTCATAATACAGATTTTTGGTCGCAAGTTTCCCCGCCTGATCCAATCCGTCCCAGTATTCTCCATCGTAAATGCTGATTCCGCCGAAATTATGAATCGAACCAATCACATAATCAAAGGGATAACTGGCGATGACACTACGATATATATCCAGGGAATCAGGCAAAAAGTCCGCTTCAATCCCCAGCATTACATCAATCTGTCCCGCAAATTCTTTTTTTAAAGCTAGAACCTCATCCACGTATGCAGGAAATTCACTCTTCGCCATAGCTCCTCCGGGCCAGGGCAGGTCTTCCTCCAGCGCAAATGCAGGAGTATGATCTGAGATTCCAATAACCTGTAATCCCTTTTCAATGGCTGCAATTACATAATCTCTTACTGTTCCTGTTGCGTGCCCGCAACGATTATGATGTGTATGATAATCAAACTTCATAAGTTCCCTCCAGGTAATAAACTTTTTTATGATTCGCGTTAACCTTTCGATCCAGAAATAACAATTCCTTGAATAAATACTTTTTGAGCAAAAAAGAACAATAACAGCAACGGAAAGACGGTTACCACAGATGCTGCCATCAACAGATTCCATGGTGTTTGTCCATATGCGGCTGTGAAATTTGCTAATCCTAGTGAAAGAGGATATTGACTGCTTTCACTTAAATAAATAAGTGGACCAAATAAATCATTCCAACGGGACATGATTTCTAGAACAGCCGATGTAGCGAGCGCCGGTGCCGACAAGGGCAGGAGAATTCTCCAATACATGACCAGATGTCCTCCACCATCTATCTTAACTGCCTCATCCATTTCCCTAGAGATCCCAAGATAGAATTGGCGTAGCAAAAAGATAACAAATGCACTGCCTGTAAATGCCGGAACGATAAGCGGCAAATAAGAATTTGTCCAATGAATTTGATTAAATAACAAATATTGAGGAATCAAAGTCACTTGTGACGGGATCATCATTGTGCTGAGTACAAGCACAAACAGAAGCATATTTCCACGGGCACGAAGACGAGCGAACGCAAACGCAGCCATAGAGGAGGCAAGCACAGTCCCAAATACTGAGATACATGTGTAGCCTACCGAATTCAATAAATATCGCCCCATTGGAGCATCTATGAAAATTTGCTTATAATTACTCCATTGAATAGAGGATGGCAGCCATATCATCGGGACTTTATGAATGTCGCCCATGGTTTTTAGCGAGGTGACCAACATCCAGAATAACGGGAATGCGAACAGAATAACGCCGCCATAAAGGATTAGATATAACAGTATCTTCTGAATGGGCTTCAGCTTGCCGTGTAAAAAACTTCGCTGTCTCATGATGTGAATCCCTCCTATCTTTTAGAGTCATATTCATAGTGGACAAACCGCTTCGAACTCCACATGAATACAAGAGTCAGTGTAAAAAGGATGATAAATAGAATCCAGGCCTGAGCAGAGGCATAACCCATCCGAAATTGTTTAAAGGCTGTATCAAACAAGTAGTATACATAGAAATATGAACTCCAGTCCGGTCCGCCTTTCGTAATGACGTAGGATTCAGTAAATACTTGCAGGGAAGCGATCATTGCAATAATCGTATTGAACAAAACCACCGGCGAAATGAGCGGAAGTGTAATTTTGTAGAACTTTTTCCACACACCTGCTCCTTCAATTGACGCCGCTTCATATAGATCACTCGGAAGAGATTGCAAGGAAGCTAGGAATATCACCATGGTTGAACCTGACGCCGTTAACTGCATCAGAACCATAGATGGGACGACCGTCCCCGGGCTCGTGAACCAGCCTGGACCTTCCACACCAAACCAGTCATAGAGTAAGGAATTGACTACCCCGAAGGTCGGGTTAAGCAGCCAAGACCACAGGAAAGACACAGCCACCCCGGAAATAACACTTGGCGCATAATACAGCGTACGAAGTAATGACTGTCCTCGAACCTTCTGATTCAGCAGCAGGGCAATCACCAACGAAGATACAATGGTAAAGGGTACGGACAATAAGGAATAATAGATGGTGACAGATAACGATTTGTAGAACAGCCTATCCTGAAATAACAGCCTGAAATTATCAAACCCTATAAATTCAGGAGACGAAATTACATTGTATTCGGAGAAACTTAACATCAGCGACACGATGATCGGTCCGCCAGTAAACAATATGAAACCGATAAACCACGGCATAATAAACATCCAGAAGGCGCGTTCCTCCCGCTTACTCTCAGTTGCCATTCGCTTCATGAATCATCCTCCTTACGCGGCCGGCTAGTCTGCGATTAGCGGCCGCTTATCCTTCCAGTTCTAGTTAATCCAGTTTGAGTGAACGGAGGTTCTGATCCACTTCCTTCAGTCCATCTTTCAAATCTTTACTTCCATTCCATACAGAAGACATGGTCTGGTTCATGGTTTCTAGAATCGTATTGAACTTTACGATCAGATGATTTTCAGCTTCACGTCCATACTTAATAGCACCCTCATGGACTTGTTTGAATTCCGCTTTATCCATCCCAATCTGCGAGGATATTTTTTCGTACCACAGTTCAAACAAGCTGCTGTCCGCTGGCGTTCTACCGACATCATTCATATAGCGATAGGCGCCTCCACCGGTTTTGGGATCGGCCAGATATCTGACAAATTCCCAGGCTTCATCCGAATGTTTACTTGAGTTTGAGATGCTCCATGGGTCCACAAAAAGTGTCACTTTGCGGCCATCATGGTAGGGAACAGCTGCGACACCCCAGCGAAAGTCCGCTTTTTCATAAGAACCCAATCCCCAACCTCCATTAATGTACATGGCAACTTTCCCCGTCATGAACACATCTCCAAGCTGAGCCGCGGCAGACACAGTCTGTTGGTCCGGTGCAACCTTATACTTGTTAATTAAATCGAGGTTAAATTGTAACGCTTCAATATTTTTTTCGTTAAGTAGATCCGGCTCCCCCATAACCCCTGAGGTATACGCTTCTGGCTTAAAAAAATCACCGCCAAATGACCAAGCCATAGCATTCGGACTAAGGCCGCTTGCAAATCCGAATACCTGCTTGCGTACATTACCTACATCATGAGAAAGCTTTTGAGCAATTTCTAACATTTTATCGTAGTTCCATGAAGTGTCATCCCAGTCCGTTGTTGGATAAGGAATACCCTGCTGATCGAATAAATCCTTATTGTAAAACAGATACGTCGCATTGCTGACAAGCGGAATTCCGAAAAATTTATCATCAATTTTATATACATCCAGCAAATCCTTATCCATCGTATCCAGCTCTGGAGCCCCTTTTTCAATGTAAGGCGTTAAGTCCTTCAGGGCACCCATCTTCATATAAGTAGCAAAGCCGCTGTCCGCCTGGTTCGGATTCCACACATCAGGAGCGTTGCCGCTTGAGATCATAGTGGTCAATTTCTGATCGAACTGATCATACGGAATATTCTCAAGATGAACTTTAATATTAGGATGAGTGGCTTCGAACGAAGCAATCGTCTCGTCTTGCCAAGCTTTTTTATCCGGATCTGCAGCCATCACCCAATTAATCTCTACTGTCTCTCCCTTATTACTCTGCACACCTGAAGGATCGATAGTAGATTCCTTATCACCAGATCCGGCACATGCCGACAATGACATTCCGAGAACTGCAACGGGTAGAAATGTAGAAAGAAGGTTCTTTTTTAAGAATTGAGATTTCATTTTTATGTCCCACCTTTTTTCATTTTTCGTTTAAAATCGTTCAAAGTATCTCTAATTTCAGCATAAGTTTACATATAGATTACACAATTCGATAATTTATATAACATTCTAATTTTCTCTTCACACCCCCTTTGCTAAACCATTCGGAACAACTTCATCATAGCGTCTAAAAATATGATTTTCAGCACATATATTCACTAAATATATTGTTTTTCTGCATATATTCTTGTTAATATAGTTGACATACAACTGAATTGGGAGGGATAGCAAATGGAAACCAATTTTTATGAAGTACAAAAATTCGACATCAGTCGAGAGAAAAAAAGTCAATCCAGCATGCCTACACGACATTACCATAACGGTTATGAGGTTTTTTACATGGTTTCGGGAGATATTTGCTATTTCATAGAGGATAAGGCTTATCAGGTTGTCGGGGGTTCTCTATTGCTGATTGACATCAATAAAATTCATAAGCTTGTCAATTCGAGTGGGGAGACCTTTGAACGAATAACACTTGTATTTAAACGCGAGTTCCTCGAAGATCTGTTTCCGAACAATAAGACGCTTGATTTGCTGTCCACTTTTACACGAGATTGTCATCTGCTTCGATTTAATGGTTCTGAACAAAACTTTATCGAGAAATTATTCAATAAAATGGTCTCTGAATTTACGAAGCAACCTCCCGGCTATGAATTCTATCTAAAAACACTTATGTTTGAGCTGCTTATTTATATTTATCGCCACCAGGAAGCGATGCCTCCTGCAATCACTGAAGAAATCAGTGTAGTGAACAAAAAAATATTTGAAATTGTTGACTATCTCAACCGTTATTACGACCAACGTCATTCCATACGCGATATTGCCAACAGATTCTATATCAGTCCTTCCTACTTCTGCAAAACTTTTCGTGATAGTACAGGCTTCACCTTTACAGAATATTTGAATAATGTGCGGATAAAGGAAGCTCGTGCCTTGTTAATTAATACTGCCTTTAAAGTAGCCAAAATAGCTGAAAATGTTGGATTTGATAATATGACTCACTTTGGTCGGGTATTTAAGGAAATCACCGGGCTTTCTCCATTAAAATACCGCCAGACTTATAAAATAGAGAGTCCATGATGTATCTACGAAAAAGGAGCAGCTGCAATCATTTTTATTACAATATCCACACCAAAAAGACTCCTCTATTTATATAGAAGAGTCTTTTTTTGTTGCGACAGGCTAACGGATTATGTTTAAAATCTAACTCAGTAAGTTTAGGCTTGCTTCTTCAAGCGATGGTATAAGAAATTTATGATCGATTGGCGATGACATCACGATTAGAATGGTGTAGGTACCGTATTTATCACATTGATTTCCGAATTCCTCGAGGGCTCGTGTAGAGTCGGTTACTACTTTCAATAAGTAGTTGTGTTCCCCACTTATACGGTTACATTCGACGACATCAGGACTTGAGCGGCAGAAATCAAGGAATGCATTACAATCCCTAGAATGAAATAACATGTAGGCAGCAGCATGTTTCCCAATCTTTTCAGGAGAAATTATGGTGCGATATTCGCTGATGATGCCTTTTTCCTCCATACGCCTAACTCTCTCCGTAACCGCAGGTTGCGATAAACCGACACATTTCCCCAGCTCTGTCATAGAAATTCTTGCTTGATTTTGAAGATGGAAAAGAATTTGCTTATCAACATGGTCCATCAAAATCGCCTCCTTTAAATTTAAGGTGTTCTATATTAACTAGCTTGTAATTAACCGTTATAAGGCTAATTTAACTTAGTTGCCTTATGTAATCAAGATAACTCGTTATATATAATAACCCTACAATAGTAAAGTGTTCCTGGCTTTAACTATTCCGAAGGGATGAAGACAGATGAGTATATTGGATTCAAACAAAATAAATACAGAATGTTTATCAGGTCGCATCGATAGAGTAATCGATCGAACCCTCGCTGACAAGCGTTTGGTCGGTGCTGTCATTAAAGTGATGATAGATGGGGAACTGGTTTATAGCCGTGCTGCCGGTTTTGCCGACCGTGAGATAGGCCGACTTATGCGAGAAGATGCCTTATTCCGGCTAGCTTCAGTTACTAAACCTATCATTTCAACGGCAGCCCTAGTATTAGTTGCGCAAGGTCGTCTACAGCTGGACGACCGCGTTGATCGTTGGCTTCCAGAGTTTCAGCCGCGTTTGCAGAATGGCGAGTTCGCGACCTTGACGATTCGTCATTTGATGACGCACACCGCAGGCCTGTCTTACCGATTTTTTCAAGAAGAGAAGGGTTCCTATCAGTCAGCAGGGGTATCAGATGGTATGGATCAGCCCGGCATCACGTTGGAAGAGAACCTGCGTCGTCTTGCCTCTGTCCCCCTCCTTTATACGCCAGGTACCGAGTGGAAATATTCCATCGCGACAGATGTACTGGGAGCAGTAATTGCAAAGGTCACAGAAACACCGCTTAGTGAAGCTGTACATTCACTCGTGACAAAGCCGCTTGGCATGAGCGACACGGGTTTTATTGCAGTTGACCGAGAACGGCTGGCCACTTCCTATGCCAATGATACTCCAGAGCCACGGCCCTTACTTGAGCCCGACAGTATTGCCTTTGTGGAGGGAACGGCTGGGTTCCTGCTTGCCCCTAGCCGAGCATTTGACACTACTGCCTATCCTTCTGGAGGATCTGGCATGGTCGGCAGCGCCGGAGACTTTTTGCAACTGCTGGAAACATTACGTAAGGGCGGAGCGCCGCTGCTACCAGAGTCACTGGTTCACGATATGACGACCAACCAGATCGGTGATCTGCCAATGGCCTTCTGGCCAGGACGAGGCTTTGGCCTAGGCATTACTGTACTAAAGGATCCTGTCGCCGCAGACACTCCGGAATCCCCGGGTACTTGGCGCATGGGTGGCACTTATGGTCATTCGTGGTTCGTCGATCCGAAGCAACGCCTCAGTGCCGTGGCTTTCACTAATACTGCACTGGAAGGCATGTCGGGTCAGTTTACTGTTGACCTTTGTGATGCCATTTATGATAGACGTAATAAATAGAGCAAGAAAACAAGGTGCCTGGGTCCGGAATGAACCGGCCTAGGCGCTCTGTCTAGTAGACCTATTCGTCGTGTGTATCATGAGTTTGCTAAAATTATATAAGAGAGGGGCTTCTCTATGAGCCAAAACACATCTTCTGCCACACAAAGTGCCTCCAGCACTCCCTCTTCTGAACGTCTGCCATGGGCTGGATTACTCGCCCTAGCCATGACGGGGTTTATCTGTATTCTTACCGAAACGATTCCGGCCGGCTTGTTGCTCCAAATAGGTGAGGGGCTTGGAGTCTCCGAGGCCCTTGCAGGTCAACTTGTCACTTTGTACGCCCTGGGTTCACTGTTGGCGGCGATTCCCTTAACTACCGTGACGCGTGGATGGCGGCGGCGACCACTGCTACTAATGTGCATCCTTGGTTTTCTCATATTCAACACCGTCACCACTTTTTCTTCCAATTATATACTTACGCTGATAGCTCGGTTCTTCGCAGGCGTATCCGCTGGAGTCTTATGGGGGATGATAGCAGGTTACGCCCGGCGCATGGTTCCGGAGTCACTCAAGGGACGAGCAATGGCCGTAGCCATGGTTGGCACGCCTCTCGCTCTGGCACTCGGTGTCCCTGCGGGAACACTTCTTGGCACCCTTGTAGGCTGGCGCTCTATCTTCGGGATCCTGTCGCTATTGGCTCTGATGCTAATCGCTTGGGTGTTTTGGAAGCTACCGGACTATCCAGGAGAGGCCCCTGATAAGCGACTCCCTCTCTACAAGGTTTTTGTTATTCCGGGGGTACGGCCGGTACTGTTTGTTGTTCTGGCATGGGTACTGGCACACAACATCTTGTATACCTACATTGCCCCCTATCTTACTCAGGCCGGGCTAACCCAGCGCGTTGACTTGGTACTGCTTATTTTCGGCATTACAGCGCTTGTTGGCATCTGGGTCATCGGTATTTTGATCGACCGCAAGCTGCGTCCATTGGTTCTGATCAGCCTCGCTGCTTTCGCCTTGTCATCCATTGTACTAGGCATTAGTAGCAGCCAGCCCGTAGTGATCTATTTAGTGGTTGGTGTATGGGGGTTGACGTTTGGAGGAGCGGCTACTTTGCTACAGACAGCCGTTGCCGAAACCGCTGGCGAAAGTGCAGATGTGGCCCAATCGATGTTGGTGACGGCATGGAACCTAGCTATTGGCGGTGGCGGCGTGATGGGCGGGATTCTTATTGAAACACTTGGTGTCCGCTCCTTCCCGTGGGTAATGTTTATACTATTGATTCTTGCGCTGCTAGTAGCGTGGCGTGCTAAAGATTACGGATTTCCTTCAAGGAAGCGTTAAGCACACACATAAGGATTCCTGCCACAATCATCGAGTTTACAGATAACAGTAGCTGAACAAGAGATTTTTTAAAAAATAAGCCAGTGGTGCATATTAGATAGGACTAATATATGCCACTGGCTTTCTTATATTAGATTTTATAAAATCAACCCTTGATAAATTCTTGCAGATCCTTGGCCGAATTACAGATCTGTGATCGCTGCCAGAACGGTATTATTGAAATAATCAACATACATATTTTTAAATGGCTTCTGGTGATCCAGCTCTACGGATAAATGAACCGTCACCGTCTGATAAATCGGATCCACACAGAGGAATGGACCTGCCGCCCCCCAGTGTGAATAGGCATCAGGAGAGAGCAGATCTCCGCCGTCACGCTTCGTGCCATTAATCGCCCATCCGTATCCCCAGTACGCTTCAGGAAAAACTTCATCTCTATATTGTGAGGATACGCCCGGAATTTGATTGCGGGTCATTTCTTTTACTGTTACCGGACTAAGGAATCGTACTCCGTTATAAATTCCACCGTTAAGGAACATCTGGCCAAAAACAGCCAAATCCATAGCCGTTGAGTAAGCGCCGCCCCCCGCAGATACAGAATTCAAATTGTATTCGCTGTCTACCCATTCCGCGCATGCTGCCTCAGGAGCACGTCTAACTACTCTGTTCCGCACTTCCATTGGCACACGATAATATGTATTTTCCATTCCCAGCGGTTTAAAAATGGTTTCCTTTACGAATACATCATAAGCTTGTCCACTAACACGCCGTATGATTTCACCCAACAGCTCATAACCATATCCACAGTAAGACATCACAGTACCTGGCTCATGGCTAAGTGGTGCATCATAACCGCCATATAAGTAACTATGCAGTTCTGGATCTTGATTAGGTTCGGGTGGAGGATATTCCTCTTGCGCCTGTTTGGCAATTCCATTAGAACGAATCACATCAACCTCAATTCCAGAGGTATGTGTCAACAAATGATGTACGCATACCTTTGTTTTGTTTTCCCCTGTAAATTCGGGGATGTAATCAGAAACCGGCCTATTTAGACCCACTTTCCCTTGTTCCACTAACATCATAATAGCGGTTGCAGTAAATAGTTTTGTTATGGAACAGAGTGGAAATATAGTATCCACGGTTAATTCCGCTGCGTCTGCTTCAGGGCCGGTTTTTCCATTCGCTTGATGGACCAGCAGCGTCCCCTTTCTCGCAGCAACAATAACTTGCGCAGGTGTGATATTGTCTTCAACCATTTGCGCGGCGGCTGTACGAATGCGCTCCACACCAAAGGCCGAGACACCCGCCTGTTCTAAAGAATTAAATACTAACCCTCTCATCGGTAGCCCTCCAATATGATTCATTTAATACATATATAAACTATTATACAAATATATTAAATAATCCTGCTAGCTTACTATTATCCTGTGACTGAATTGTTGCTAAAGCTGACCCCGGTTTCTCCCGAAAATCAGCTTAGCTTTGTTTTACTAATTGACCGCTACCTTAAAAGCATCCACATTAAATGTTGTCCCGTTGATGGATAATGTGGCATTGTAATAACCCCGATCGCCATTTGTTTTGCATTTATATTCCCCGGAACATCCGCATACAAAAAATTTAGTTTTATTGTAACCGGGATATATATTACTAAGTTTTTGGTAAAACAGATGTCCATGATGCGTAAAAATAGCTAGCACCTTATCTCTCACTTTTGTAGGAATGGATGAAAAAAACTTATTCGTCTCCGATGCGCTTAATACATGGGTTGGGTCCACCGTAATCCCGCTCACTTTGAGGGGCCAATGAAAATCTATAATATAATAAAGACTATCATCTAAATTTTTCAACAAATTTATACTACCCGGAGTGAACCGTCCAAGCGCACAATTAAGCCATACATACTTGACCTTCCCCTGAGTACCCGGGAAATTCATTTGCCCTTCATCAGCACCTAAATATTGTCTGAATAAGGACTGTGTACTTGCCTCCCAATTTCCTATAGATGCTTTATAAGGAATACTCCCGAGCGTGCTTGTTACCGTATCCTTGAAGTCCTTGTAGTAAGCATTCGCATTATTTCCATGATTAGCTCCCGCTTGCGTATTATCTCCTCCAAAAATAACAAATCTCTTATTCCCGCTATTCACAGCTTTAGGCAAAAGATTCCTAAAAATGCTTGCGCTGTTTCCATACCCCACATGACTATCACCAATAACCGCAAAGTTAATGATTTGTGCTTTTGCCTTAAGAATTAAACTACGTTTAGGCTGCAGTCTGGAGGCAGGTCTTCTTCTCCTACTAGGTTTCACCTGTCTTTTCATCTTAGATTCACCTCTTTTAAAATGGATGAAGGATCATAGTAGTATTTATATTCGCTTTACCTTAGGGACTCTTGGACCAATGGATTCATCTAGGAGATTAGTTCCTCTTATACTTTGTGGTCATTTATGCGGCTTGTCCCAAACGGGAGATTATAATTAGTCCCATAGAAATGAATAATATAATACCATTCATAGACTTATTTATTGATTAAGAAATAAATAAGCATATAGAAAAATCAAAAAGAGGTAACTCAGAAGCCACGAATGGCTATTGAGTTACCTCTTTTAGTTAGAACACTCTACTTAAATCTTCATATCCTTACCCGTATAATCTACAAACATGAAATGACCTTCCGGTGTTGTCCGCTTCTCGATCAAGTCCATGATGCCCTCAGCACTTTGGGTCGGATTCGTTGGCGCCTCTGCCCCGCCCATCTCCGTATGCATCCAGCCAGGATGTACGCCGAGTACTTGTACCCCTCGTTCTTTTAAATACACATGCAGTTGCTGTGAGAACATATTAAGTGCCGTTTTGGAGATGGAATATGGATAGTCTCCCGAATAAGCATTAGTAATGCTGCCTGCTTCCGACGATATATTGATAATCGAAAGTTTGGGTTCAGTGAGCAGCGGCAAGAAATGCTTAACCACCCGCATCGGTCCGTAAAGATTAATATCCATCGTGGTAAGCATATCTTGGAAATCAAGTTCTTCAATCTGTGTGTCCCTGGCGGTCAGCACCGCCGCATTATTAATAATGGCACCAAGCGTCCGGCCTTGTCCTTGCAGAATCGCAGCAAGCGCTGCGATTCCTTCTTCATCCGTCACGTCCAGCGCGGCCACAGTCAGCTTCTCGCCATAGGTCGCAGCAAGCTGGGATAGTGCTGTTTGTTCCTGATCAGGACGGCGAACCCCGGCAATGACTCCATGCCCCCGCTTCAATGCCTCAGCCGCCAGCTCATAACCCAATCCACGTCCGGCACCAGTAATTAGTATATTCACTATAAATCCTCTCCTTTATCCTTATCGTTCTCCAGCAGTTCCACAATCATCTTTAACTCCTTGAACGTGTCCAGATAAGCATAACGCCCCCCGGTATACTCACCCTTTTGCTGGAGTGGGAACCCTTTGCCTTCGAGCAGCATAATCTTCTCCTTCATTCCTTCAACCACAAAAGCAATATGATGAGGTCCCTCACCATGCTCATTCAAATAATCACGCCACGTACTGGGCTGCTGATCTGGCTCAATCAGCTCAAGCTGCAGGGAGCCCATATCAAAAAAAGCCAGCTTAGCCCGCGCCACCGTCGCCTCGCCATTATACCGAGTCTGCGCCTTATCTTCTGTATCTGTAACGATAATTTCCGGCTTCTCCAGTCCAAAAAACTCCGCATAAGCCGTGCTTACCTTTTCAACATCATTCACCAAAATTCCAATCTGCGTAACAAAATGATTCCCAAGCCATCCTGACATGTACTCTACCTCCCATTTGTCTGACAAGTCCACCATACCGATTCTTTGAAAAGGCTGTCAAGCCTGAAAAGAAATCGCTCCGGGCCAGTGAAAATTATCCAGAGAAAGTCCAGCCGACTTCGGCGCTATCATAGGCATTTATACCTCTCCAGATGCCGCAACTGGTTAAGAATATTTGGTGCGCGATGTTACTTTTTGTTTCGGTTAATGACCAATTCGGTTATAGAATGAAAAGTTTAAATTAACAAAAGGGGTGAGGAACGATGGACCATAGAAAAAGATCACGCCTGATGCAGCAGTTTATTTTTGTCGGGCCAACTTCCTTATTTTTCTTTATTATTGTGCTGATTCCTTTCTTTTTGGGACTCTATTATTCATTTACCAGCTGGAACGGAATCTCGCGGCATGTGGAGTGGACCGGGCTGCGGAACTATCTACATATTTTCACCAAGGACCCTTCCTTTCTTAATTCATTCTGGTTCACGGCGAAGTTCACTATCTTCGGTCTAGTGCTGACCAATCTGCTTGGCTTCACACTCGCTTATGTGCTGACGCGTAAACTGTTCACACGCAATGTCCTGAGAACGGTATTTTTTGTACCGCATGTCATTGGCGGACTTTTGCTCGGGTTTATTTGGCAGTTTATTTTTGTCAGAGGATTCTCCTCTATTGGGCAGGCCACCGGCTGGTCCTTCTTTAATCTTCCATGGTTAGGCACCGGAGGGACAGCATTCTGGGCGATTGTTATCGTATTTGTCTGGCAAAATGCGGGATATCTGATGGTGATCTACATCTCTGCTATCAACAATGTTCCCCAAAGCCTAATTGAAGCGTCCAAAGTGGATGGAGCCGGACGTTTTCAGGCCTTGCGCCATGTCACTCTTCCACTGGTCATGCCCGCTGTAACTGTTTGTCTATTTCTATCTATCTCTTGGTCCTTTAAGCTGTTTGACCTCAACCTGTCGCTGACCAAGGGTGGACCCTTTAAAGCTACCGAATCTGTAGCCTTGAATATTTACAATGAAGCCTATACCATCAGTCGGTTCGGAATGGGCTCGGCCAAAGCGATGGTTTTCTTCGTCATCGTGGCTTTGATTTCCCTATTACAGGTTAGAGCAACCAAGAAAAGAGAGGTGGAGCTGTAATGGAGACTACCGCCAAGAAATTTAATGTTCCCCTGCTTCTCATCGAAGTGATTGTAATCCTGCTGGGACTTCTATTTTTAGTGCCATTTTACTTTTTGCTGGCTAACTCAGTGAAAAGCTATAGTGAAATACTATCAGACTCTGCTGCGCTGCCTTCAGCACTCCAGTGGAGCAACTACGCGGAAGCTTGGAAAGCTACCAATTTCCCTCGCGCTTTCCTGAACTCTTTTATCATCACGGTGATTAGTAATATTCTGCTAGCATTCCTTTGCTCCATGTGCGCTTACAAAATGGTCCGCAACAACAGCTTGTATAACCGTGTGCTCTATATTGCATTAGTAGCCGCCATGGTTATCCCATTTCAATCTATTATGATCCCGCTGGTGCAGGTCGTCAGCGGCTTGGGCGTTATGGATTCAACCGCCGGTTTGATTTTAGCGTATCTTGGGTTTGGCGCCCCGATGACTGTTTTTCTATTCCACGGCTTCGTCAAATCGGTACCTCTCGATATAGAGGAAGCTTCAAGAGTAGATGGAAGCAGTCCTTATGGTACCTTTTTCCGGATTGTTCTTCCGCTTATGCAACCGATTATCGTCACCGTCATCATACTGAACACCCTGTGGATCTGGAACGATTACTTGATGCCATCGCTTATTCTGCAGGATCCGGTGCTCCGCACCATTCCCATCGCCACTTATAGCTTTTTCGGACAATATACGAAGCAGTGGGATTTGGCGCTTCCAGGACTTGTGCTCGGGATTACGCCGGTGGTCATCTTTTTCCTAGTAATGCAAAAATATATTATTGAAGGCATTGCCCAAGGCTCCGTAAAGGGCTAACGATACATGTTGCTTTCAGCCAGAGAGGATGAATAAATATGAGAACAAAACGTGGAATTCTCCTCGCATGCTCCCTGCTGCTGGCTGCTCTGACAGCCGGTTGCGGACGCAGCAGCGACAATGCAGACGGAGTAAAAACCGTGCATATCTACCAATTCAAGGTTGAAATATCCGAAGCGCTGGCTTCGCTCAAGACCGAATTCGAGAAAGAACATCCCGATATTAAGCTTGAGGTGCAAAGCGTGGGAGGCGGGACCGATTATGGCGCCTCGCTGCGTGCCAAATTCTCTTCCGGAGATGAGCCGGATATCTTCACCATCGGCGGCAACAATGAACGTGATATGTGGCTGGAATATCTGGAGGACCTGAGCGGCGAAGCTTGGGCCAAGGATGTAAAGCCACTCGCAGCAGAACAAATGACCATCGATGGCAAACTCTATGGGATGCCGATGAATCTGGAAGGATACGGCTTCATCTATAATAAGGATCTATTTAAGAAAGCCGGAATCACCGAGAAGCCATTGACGCTAACCGCTCTGCGCGAAGCCTCCGAGAAGTTAAAAGCGGCAGGCATCACACCTTTTGCGAATGGTTACCAAGAATGGTTCGTGCTTGGCAATCATAATGTAAACGTACCTTTCGCCCAGCAGCCTGATCCGGAGGCATTCATCGCCGGACTTACAGACGGTTCCAAAACCTTCGCCGGAGACCCTATTTTCTCCAAGTGGATCGATCTACTTGACCTTACTGTAGAGTACGGCAATAAGAACCCGCTCTCGACCGACTATAATACTCAAGTCACTATGCTAGCGAGCGGTGAAGCTGCGATGATGCAGCAGGGTAACTGGACACAAGGACAGATCGACGGCATCGATCCCAATCTTAATCTGGGCCTCCTGCCCATGCCCATTGACGACACTCCCGAAGACAACGACAAGCTTTATGTAGGCGTACCCAGCAATTGGGTTATCAATAAAAACTCTCCCGTTAAGGAGGAGGCCAAGGTCTTCCTGAATTGGCTCGTCACCTCCGAGACCGGAAAAAAATATATCACCAAGGAATTCCAATTCATCCCTGCGCTCGACAACATTAAGGGAACCGAAGAAGATCTTGGAGCACTAGGTGCTGAGGTGCTGGCCTATACCGATAAAGATCAAGCGCTGACCTGGAACTGGACCCGTCTGCCGAACGGGATGCCACAGGAATTATCCAGCAGCATACAAGGGTATCTCGGCGGCAAGCTGACCAAAGAAGGGATGTTGAAGGAATTCCAAGTCAACTGGGATAATCTCAGTGTGCAGTGATTTACCTGCTCTAAATACGACAAACAGCCGCGCAACGATGCGTGGCTGTTTGTTCATGTTCATTTAATTCCTCTCCGTTCATTAGTCGGAACCCGTTGCTAGTTCGCACGCAGCATACTAATTTGTCTGGCAAGATACACAGGCGTATAGGGCATGTCATCTCGGAGCCAAGAAATAACCGTGCCGATTAGAGCTGCTGAACCGTACCAAACGGCAATGTCCTTTTGTATCGGCGTCTTTGAATGATCAGCAGTCCCCTCCTTTTTCTCCTGGTGCGCAGAAATGATTTCCGCCATCAAATTAAACAGGCGATCTGTAAAAATCGGGCTTCGTTTGGATGTGAGTATGACTTTGTAGAATTTTGCATTTTCCGCAATATGCTTAAGCAGACTTTCTAATATCCTCAAATTCTCTTCATCAACCGACTGGTGATGGTTGTCATCGTTGTTCACCACTTGTAGAATGTCCTCCACCATCTCATCCGCCATCTTTTCCAGCATATCCGGGAGATCCCGATAGTGCAGATAAAAAGTAACCCGATTGATTTTAGCCCGCTCTGCAATACGATTTACTGATATTTTCTCAATATCCATTTCCTCAAGCAATTCAATCACAGCATCTCTAAGCAATTGACGTGTTCGAAGTACCCGGGGATCTGTACGTTGCGTTGTGTTATTCATCTTGTACTCTCCAATCTTTTACTTTCATATTGTAAGCTACATATTTTAGATAATTGTTGTTTTTTAAAAAGAAAAAACTACATTTTTAGAACGAATGTAAACTACTTTACATTTTTTTGCAAATTGTTGCTTGATTACATGAAAATTTCATTTATAATCTAATTCATGCATTGTAAACTATACAACACACTGTAAATTTAGTCCATGATCGACGAGTTGAAAGGATGGAGTGGAGTGAGTACAAAGACAGAAGTAACAAGCAGTTCCGTGAAAAAGGGCCCCATCTTATTCATTATGATTTTGGGCGCCTTTCTTGCGACACTGAATCAAACGGTAATGAGCGTTGCCGTTCCGGAGTTAATGCATGATTTTAATATCTCGGCGGCTACAGCTCAGTGGCTGACAACGGGGTATATGCTGGTTAATGGTGTTCTAATTCCAATTACAGCTTATCTAATGCAACGATTTACGACGCGAGAGCTTTTTCAAGCTTCTATGTTTATATTTTTGGCTGGAACGATCGTATCGGCCCTCGCGACAAACTTCCCTGTTCTGTTGACCGGGCGTATGATTCAGGCAGCTGGTGCCGGGATTATCATGCCACTGCTCACGAATGTCATCTTGACCCTGTTCCCTCCTGAAAAGAGAGGGGCTGCCATGGGGATGGTAGGGCTAGCCATTATTTTCGCACCTGCGATTGGACCTACTCTGGCTGGATATATTTTGGAACATTATTCTTGGGAGACTATGTTTTATGGCATGATTCCTTTGACCGTCATTGTAATCATATGCGGATTTATTTATTTAAAAAATGTATCAGAACGCATCTTTCCCAAGTTGGACATTGTTAGCGTAACTCTTTCTACCATTGGTTTTGGAACCTTGCTGTATGGCTTCAGCCGTGCTGCCAGTGCAGGCTGGTCGAGCGCAGAAGTGTTATTGTCTTTAGCGGCAGGTGTGCTTTCCCTTGGCTTATTTACTTGGAGACAGCTGGCTTCCCAAAATCCACTGCTTGATCTCCGGGCCTTTAAATACAATATGTTCTCCTTAACGACTGTCATCAGTATCGCAGTTACAATCGTGATGTATGCGGATATGATGCTGCTGCCTCTGTACCTGCAGAATGCCCGCGGTTTTACAGCGATGGAGTCCGGTTTGCTGCTGCTTCCCGGTGCACTCGTAATGGGATTGTTGATGCCGGTAACCGGAAAGCTGTTCGACCGGTTCGGAGCGAAATGGCTCGCCATCATCGGATTGTTAATTACAATTGCAACGACTCTAAGCTTTGTGAACTTAACCGACTCAACCAGTTACATGTATCTGGTATACATGTCAACAGGCCGCCGGATCGGGATGGCTCTCCTTCTCATGCCTATACAAACCTTGGGTCTAAATCAACTCCCCGCCAAGCTTAGTGCGCATGGTACAGCGATTTCAAATACCATTCGACAAGTAGCTGGCGCCGTCGGGACTTCCCTGCTCGTCACCGTAATGACGAGCCGTACTACAACGCATATGAAGGATATGCTGGCCTCTGGCAGCACACAGAACGGAACACAGGAACATATGATTATGGAAGCATCCATTCAAGGGATCAATGATTCCTATCTAGTGATTGTGGGAATTGGCATCCTCGGTCTGCTGCTATCTTTCTTTATTAAACGTGTTGGGCAAGCGCCTGATCCTGAGCAAGAACCCAAAGTGAAGCTAAAAAAAGTCATTGCCAAAGAAGCTTGATATATAGAAGTTATCAGCACTGTTTAAGAATCATAAAAAAGAGATCAACGATGAATGACATCGTTGATCTCTTTTTAGTTTGATCTTTATTACAACAATTAGCGACCAAACCATCTGCTAACTTGCATAACTATTTCAGTTTAAAATAGATGGACCTTTTGTCGGACTCAAGCTTGCTATCGTTTCTATAAAGAACAAGGTTGTTCTCCTTGCCTTTGATTATTGGCAGAATAACTTTACCCGAAGCTTCAAAAGAACCCGGTTTACTTGGGGTGACTTCAGGAAAATCAGCTAACAACTTTTCGATATTTTCTCCGAGAGATCCCTCAAAATAATCACTAGAGCCACCAATATAGTATTGTCCACTGGATGTTTCTACCCCCCAAATGGTAGGTGTAAAACTTGAAAGGAACTTCCGCCCTTGGTCCTGACTACCTTTTACAAGAGTGGCGTTCTTCACCTTAAGCGTTACATCAAGCAGGACATAATCTACAGCTACATCGGGATCAGTGACATGTTCCTCAAACCCAAGAGCATGTAATTGTCCGAGAGTAGTCGACGTAACCTTATTGATAGTGAAAGTATATTGAACAGATGTTGAATCACCTTTAGGGCTATAATTGTTATCAAGGTCCGTATAAGTAAAAGAAGTACCTAACTTCACTGCATCTGCAAACGAAGCGCCGCTGTTACTGGAAGTCGTAGCGGAAGATGAGGCAGCAGGCTTTGGTGTTGCCTGCGGTGTGGACTCGGTTGCAGGCGGAGTAGATACGGTTGCTGGCTTCGCAGTAGCTTGTGCAACGGTATTGTCCTTATCCGGTACAACAGATGTTGATGTTCCGCCGTTCGCCGATGTGATCACAACAGCTTGACGACTGTTATCCCATTTCACGGTTGCCCCCAGTGCTTCAGATACAGCCTTGGCGGATACATAGCTATGTCCCTCATAGATAATTGGGTACATTGTTCCTTCACTACTTGACAGGTTCACTTTCTGATTATCCACTTCAATGCTGATGGCCGCATTCTGATATGCAGAAATCTTCTTCAATGTCGTGTCTGCGTAAGCGACTGCACCCACAGCCAACAGCATTGAGCTAACTGTAATAATTGACATGACTTTTTTACTTGTTACCTTTAGCATCTTACACTCTTCTTTCATGTTTATGTATATGAATCTCGAAAATTATATCACTTTATATCGAATATTGTAAATATTGGAATGATAGGATATTCGTTCTTTATTTGTGAATACTTAAAAAAGACACATTTCCATTGCCAACGCCACATTTCGCTTTTAATCTCCTAAACAGCGTGAATACTATAGATCTTTATACTCAAACCAAAAAGCAGCCCTGGGGGCTGCCTTAATCAAATTAATTAGTAAGTGTCTTAGAATCATTCTACGCCGAAGCTTCAATGATCTGTCCTGCCAAAGCAATCAAATCCTCCTTGGTCAGGTGTCCACCGGTTTCCCGAATAATATAATTGACACGGGTCTTTGGATTCATCCATGCAACTGACTTGTACTCCATCTTATCAATAGGTGTGTATACCACCTCTTGGCCACTCACTTTTAGCTTCTGCGACTGTGCATTTGCTGGTTCGGATTCAACAGTCGTATCCTTAGGTCCTGCAGGTTCGGCAGCGATGGCAAGAACTCCTCTTTTACCATTTTTCTCTGTGGTCATATTATAGATGATGTTGATAGCTGTACGCTTCTCCTGCAATTTCTTTACATATATTTTCTTATCGGACGCCTTACCCTCGGCGATCACTTGATAGTATATCTTATCCTGTTCTTTTTTCGTCATATATGGAGAAACAATTGCCCTGAAAAAATTGTAGCCTTCCGGAGGCTCTTGCAATTGCAGTGGCATGGAGGTATTGCCGGCAGCATACTTTTCCACATATTCATTATACGTATTAAACGAAAGGGAATAATATGCACCCGCAGTGGGTGATCCCTTAGCATAGGCTTGATATTCCTTGTCATTAATATACACATATCTGATTTCTCCAGGTTTAAGCTCTTCACTTAATGCTTTCTGCTGCAGATCTTTGAGATTTTTGAATTTTTTTTGTTCCTGATCTGTTTTCGCTTTGGCAGCTTCATCGATGCCCTGAGCTATATATTTGACTTCCGCCTTAATGGCGGTTTCTTCCACAGACTGAGCAACAGACTTCTCGGCGTAAGCTTCTCCTTTGAAGCCATAACCTAAACCGAACATTAGGGTCATACTGGTCATGGCAATGAGTGTTTTTCTATTATTCATTAAAATACCTCACCTTCCTGTATATGTAGTACTCTTACATAACACTTACGTTACCGGATTTGTGACATCAAATTTCTATACTTATTTCATCATGTCGGCAGCAATTCGGATAACCTCCTCTTTGGTTAAAGAAGAAGACTCCGGTGCAGCAGTCATATCGTATACTACATTTTGTTCTGTATCCGTCCAGACAAGTCTGTATCTATACCCCAACTTTATTTCATTGTTTGTAGTTTCCGTATAGATCAGTTGGGTTCCGTTAACAAGAATATTCTGTACGATTGTGGTGTTCGTCCTTAGTAAGCTTTCCACCGTTCCGGACTTTGCCTTGATGTGTTTGGCATTAATTCTTACCATACTCTCCCCTTTTTTGTATCTCATCGACGAATAGTCATAATTAATACTGGCCGTAGCTTCTTTTTTCCACATAACCCGGTAACCGCCTTCCAGCTTTATACCATCAGTCAGGGCAAGCAGTTCATTCTCGTTGACCTCAAAATCAGGTTGTATCCATGCTTGATCAAAAACATACCCTTCTGGCAGATACTCCGGACGTGGCAAATATGGCACCTTATACTCTTCTGCTTTGGCTAAATAACTGGAATAATCATTAAATAGCATCGCAGGAATAACTCTGCCAAGCTGAGGACGTTCATCTCCAGCACCTTCCTTTTTTAACACGTAAGAAGCGCCCTCTCCCGGTAGTAATAATTTCTCTACAACTCTATATGCCTCTAAATTTTTTTCACTCAGCAGCTCTTCTTCTTTGGTCGCCACTCTCTGAGGAATTTTTACCTTTGAAGGAACTAACGGATTCTTAGATACTTCAATCGTCCCCCCTTCCTTCGTTGCAAGAAGCGGCTCGTATGGCAGCACCTCATATTGAAATTTGGCAGCTTGCCAGGGACTCTCCTTAAACAAGGAATAGCTGCCTCCTACCAAGACAACCAGGATCAGCACCGCTGCCCATCTCCTTACAGGCCTGCTCCACATGCGCTTACGGTATCGTTTGGCATAGGTTTCTGGCTCCACTCTATGCATAATATCTGGGATGTCCCCCTCCTGTTGGTGAGGTACAGGCTTAACAGCAAGGTGACCATTACCTAGCCCGATGGCTTGCATTACAGAATCATGAACATCAACCAGCGGAAGTTTGGCAGAATTATCCCCCTCCTTCAGAAACAACTCTTCGGAAGTCAATTCGTCCTTGCGCATAGTTGTTTCTCCTTTCTTTCAATGACTTCTCTGAGCTTGCACCTTGTCCGCTCGTACCGTTTCCTAACTGTGACCGTACTTTTACCCAGAATTTCACTAATTTCTGCAAATGATTTATCTTCAAAAATGCGCAAAATCAACAGATTGCGTTCCTCCACGCTAAGCTTTTCCAGGGCAGAGGCCACGGATTCACTGAACAACTGATTTTCTACCATTTGTTCAGCGCTTTTAGTGGTTACATCCTGTCTGAGTAATTTTCGCAGCTGATTTTGAAATTTCTTCCGGCGCAGTTGATTCAGGCAATGATTATAAGAAACCCTGTAGAGCCATGAGTTAAAACTCACCTGAGACTCAAAATGGCCGATGTTCTGGTAAGCCTTAATAAATATGTCCTGAACCGCATCCTCGGCTTCTTCCTTATTGTTCAACAAGCGAAAGCAGTAGAGGTAGATCCGTTGTTGGTAGAGTCTGATAATATCTGAAAAAAGGTAGACTTCCCCCGCTTGTACCCGCTTTATCTTTTCTTCAATAGAGTCCACGACTGTCTCCTTTCTACTATCAGTACAGTTATAACACTTGAGCGGTCTGTTTCGTGACATTTTTTTCCGTTTTAGCTCCAATTTAACGGAACATACACAAAAAAATCGCTGCTCCTCTCCGCAGGGAGGTGAGCAGCGATGCTTAAAACAGAAGAACGCAAGGGATGGATATACACGTATTTCCGCTCTTCAGATTAAAAATGAACATGAGCCAATTCAGACTTTTTTTCTCTGCTGCCGGGACTACAGCTTCCAGATACGGTACAGGATGACTGCCGCTTCAGCACGGGTAAGCGTATCGTTCGGCGCAATTCTATTATTCTTTCCGTTTACAACTCCGGATTTGATCAACAATGATGCGCTGTCTTTTGCGTAGCTGGATATACTTGCTTCATCTAGATAAGCAGCTACAGTACCGCTCGCCTTAACTTGCTTGCGGGCTGCCGCCAGCGCGCGTGCTGTCAGCACCATCATATCTTGTCTGGAGATATTGCTATTGGGTCTGAACGTATCATCTTTAAAACCTGTAGCAATTCCCAGTTCCTTCGCGATGACCAGTTCATCATAATAATAGTCCGTCTTTTGGACATCGTTGAACATTATTGCACTTTTGCCCGTTCCCTTCAGTTCAAGTGCTCTTACGAGGAGAGCAATGAAATCCGCTCGTTTGATTGAATCTGCAGGTGAAAAGCTGTTCACCGACGTTCCTTTGATGATATCGCGAGCCGCCATAACGCCTATAGCTTGTTTAGCCCATGACAGATTCTGCAGATCTCCGAAGTCTTTCTTTACGAAGGTTACTGCATAAGTGCTGAAGTGGGTTGTTTGAAAGACAACCGTTTGGGTTGCAGCATCATATCGACCGTTCGGAACCGGCATTACGTTGCCTTTGCCATCGATGTACCAAACGACGATAAGCTCTGGATGGTTAAGCTCCTCCGCTGTCGGCACGTAAGGAATGGCTATCGTTACAGGTGCGTTAGGGTTATTCCAAGGAATAACTTTGTCACCTGCTACTAAGCTTAGACCGATAATTGGATGGTTGCCGATCATATTGCGGGTAGCTGCTTCCAAGCTGTCCGTGGTGACTTTATTTATTCGTATGGATACTTGTTCAGCACTGTCTGTTACATTGGACAACATATTGCTTGGAATTTGAATTGTGGCATTTTCCGTCTTAAGCAATAGTTCATAGTTTTCTTTCCCCATTAGACTTTGGGTCGGTAATTGTATATCATACCCTTTCGTGTCCGTTTGCTTTGGCACTTCAATGATAATTTGTTTCTTGCCGTTTGCCGCTACACTAGCCTGTTCAAGCGCTTTTTTCATGTTGTCGCTGGAGATCGTACCTATGACATACCCATTATCGGACTTTACCTCCAGTTTAATCGTAACAATACCATCTTTGTTTGTAATGGCTCCAGGTTGTGGAGTTGATACAACATTACCGGTGCTGCTACCCATTGGTGCATTTGTTGGCGCTGGCGTCACTGTTTGAACAGGTGTCGGGGTTGCCGATGGTTCCGTTGGGTTTGTTGGATCCGTTGGATCGGTTGGGTCAGTTGGGTCTGTTGGATCGGTTGGGCTCGTTGGTGTCGGTGTCGGTGCTGTTGTCGGTGTTGGGGTTGGTTCCGGACCGGCAGATTTCCCCTTTAAAGTAAGCACACCATAAACGGATGTGTCCATATACCCAGTTCCACTCGTATCGTTCCAAGCCGCGACACTTTGACGTGAGCCCTCTTTAGCATCGTTGATCTGTACATCGAAACCAAGCTTTTTATCGTTGTCCGGAGTGATCCCTTGAAGTGGAATCTTCACTTCAACCGTATAGTTTGTTCCGGAAATCTGGGTTGCCGATTCGAAGCCGGCTGCGATACTTGAAGGATTAAATGAAGTCTCGTTGTCAAAATTGACTCTGTACTGGCCATCATCATCTTGATAAAACGTCGTTTTCCCATTATTTTGGTCTACGAAGATTTCGACCGAATCCTGTTCATGTGCATTCACGCTGCTCTTATCAAGCTGCGTATCACTCACCTGGACTAGGACATATAAATATTGATCATCCCAGAGTGCTTTTGCTACTCCGCTCGCTCCTTGCCAAGCGGTTTGATACCGATTGACCGGAATCTCAGCGGTCTGGCTCCAGATCTCGTCAACTGTTCCGTCTATAACAGGTGCAGCGAATTTGGCAGTAGATTGATTGGCTTCTACTGATTCAGGCTCATGCTCTTCAATGAAGGTATCAGGATCGATAACGCCATAGTAAGCCGGCTTAGCTTGCAGATTTTTATCGAATAACAACGGATTGGATGAAGCTCTCCAGCTTGTATTATCATCCATTCCCCAGAAGGTAACACGTTTGATAGAATCAGCGTGATCCCTGAAGATATTTAACAACTGTGCATACAGATAACCCTGCGCATTAGCAAGCTTTTCAGAAAGCTGATAGTTGCTTCCGGCCTGAATGTCCAGCTCAGTTATGCTTACTTCGACACCCAAGGAAATGAACTTTTCCAAGGATAGCTTCACATTCTCTGGGTTCGTATTGATGCTGTAGTGCCCCTGCATGCCAACCCCGTCGATAAGCAATTTGCCAGGGTGAGTCAGCGCGTACCTATCATTGATTTCTTTGACCATACTGTAGATGGCCTGCGCTTTATTCTGATTGTCTTCGTTATAATCGTTGTAATAGAGCTTAATATCCCAATCTGGATGCGTGTCCAGCACTTCTCTTGCCGCCAGGAAGGCTTGCTCTACGTAATCTGCTCCAATAGCACTTTTCCATGGGGCGGAACGCAGCGCAGTTTTCCAATCTGTTGGGTTGGATGGGTTATCGCTCATCGCCTCATTTACAACATCCCAGGAGATCACCTTGTCACCAAAATGCTCCATAACGGTTTGGATATGGGTCTGCAAATTCATAAGAGCTTCATCCCGTCCCAAGGGGATCGTGTTGTTAGCTGCGTCTGTTGTTGTATTCAGCCATGCAGGCGATTGTTGATGCCATACCAACACATGTCCATGCATCTGCATGCCCTCAGCCAGTACTTTATCTACAATTGTATCTGCCGCGGTAAACGTGAAGTTGCCCTTCGTAGGCTGCAACGCGTCCGGCTTCATGGCATTACCTGCCGTAGCAACATTGTGATGCATTTTCAGAAGCTCAAGTCTGACACCTTCCAGATCCTCAGCGGTTATCGCATTTCCGATCAGAAAATCACTCTGGTAAGCATCCTTAATCGGCACAAGATCTTTTTCGATATCAACCGGGCCAGAGCCTACCTTTTCAAAATTAATATCATCGATATAAAATGAGGCCGCGCTATTACTGGAGCTTTCCACATAAATGGTCAAATACTCACTGCTTACATTGTTATAACGGTAAGTTCCCTCGAACTGAATCCAGCCATCGCTTGCGCTGATGGTTTTAGGTGCGAGCTGCACATAATTGGCGCTGCTTCCATCGCCAACCTGCGTGGACAGCTGAAGCTGCGAGCTTGCTGGCTGGATCAGCTTGACCCATAACGAAATTTTATATTCGTAGCCTTTGTCCACATACTTCTCCACACGTAATGTCGGCCCATGCCATGTACTGGTTCTTCCCTCAACCTTCAAAGCGTATGAACCACCATCCGTATGATTCGCTTCATTAGTAACCGTAAGCGTTTCAGTACCTGCTCTGCCTTCAAAACCACCTGCCGTTTGATCCTCAAAAGTAACAGTGGTAAAAGGTAAAGCTGGGTCTCTAGGTGTTTCTGGTGTTGGAGTTGGCTCTACTGTAGCCACCTTTTCTGTGACCAATACATCCCCAATGTAGAACGGAACCGTTTTCCCGTCATCGTTGGATTGAACACGCAGTGTTGTATCTTTGTCCGTATCCACGGTAAATTTTTTCGTCAAGGTGACCGCTTGGCCTGCTTCATAACTCACATTTGCCAAAAGAGCGTAGCTGCCTATCGCTTGAAGATAAGCTTGGGCACCACTAGGTACAGTCACATCAGCGTCTACATACACGGATGCAGTTACCGTGTAGGTTTTGCCGTTTTCTAGGCCCATATCGCTGAATTTAAAATCAACCGCGTCCCAGTTATTCGCTCGGTTGCTTACATATAAAGCTGCCCCGTCAGCATTGCCAGTAAAAACTTTATCGGTGACAGGGGTTAGGTTAGCGCTACCTGATTGTGAGGCTAAACCTTTGCCACTCGCAAAAGTTTCGTGATAGATTTCTTTATCCGTTTCCGTCACTGCTTTTTTTGCTGTAATGAGGAGCTCCCCAATGTAGAACGGAACCGTTTTCCCGTCATCGTTGGATTGAACACGCAGCGTTGTATCTTTGTCCGTATCCACGGTAAATTCTTTCGTCAAGGTGACCGCTTGGCCTGCTTCATAATTCACATTTGCCAAAAGAGCGTAGCTGCCTATCGCTTGAAGATAAGCTTTGGCACCGCTAGGTACAATCACATCAGCGTCTACATACACGGATGCAGTTACCGTGTAGGTTTTGCCGTTTTCTAGGCCCATATCGCTGAATTTAAAATCAGCCGCGTCCCAGTTATTCGCTCGGTTGCTTACATATAAAGCTGCGCCGTCAGCATTGCCAGTAAAAACTTTATCAGTCACAGGTGTAAGGCTAGCACTGCCTGCTTGAGCTGCAATACCCTTGCCACTCGCAAAAGTTTCGTGATATACCGTTACCGTATCTGATGATACTGTCGTATCCTGCGCCGCAGCTTCAGTAACCGGAGCGATCCAGCTTGTCGGAATAAGCAAGGCAGCTGCGAGTAAAATCGAGATTACTTGTTTAAGCATTCTACTCATTTAATGCATTCCTCCTCTAGTGATTTTCATACAAATCAGTTAATGACCTACCTTATTAGCACCAGCCCTATATTCCCACGCTAATTTCTTTACCTGCTAAATCCTCAATTTCAACAGTGGCACAATCATTCCGAAGAGCAGTAGAACATCATCACAAATGAATCTTTTTACTTACAGACCCCCTCCTTTTATGTAAACGCTTTCATGTGTACTCACACTATTTTACAGCCTCGCTGCTACGCACTACTACGCTAATATTAAAGGTGTTACCCCCCATAATTATAGGAAAACGTATGTATGATTAAAGATTCTACGTATTTAACCCAAAAGAAAACCCCACTTACGGACCGTTGAACGTAACGGAAGGTAACGGGGACTTGGTTTGTTATTTGTTCTGCGGCGTAATTAAATTGTCTGTTTGGATAACGCTCCAAAATATTCTACAACTACCTCCCGAAATTCCAAAGCAGCCTGAGAAATGTACCGGCTCCTGTGCCACAATAGAGCTATCTCCCTTTCCAATTCGTGATTCTCTACTTGGAGGTATTGGATATCTTCCCGTGAATTCCGTGCCGTGCTTGGTATGAAAGCTAAGCCAATTTCAGCTTCCACAAGAGTGCTAAGCCTTGCAGGTTCATCCCCCTCATACACATATTTAGGCACAAATCCAACCGATTTGCATACAGAGTCTATTAAATCGCGAGTACCATAGCCACTCTTTACACCAACAAACCATTCATCCCTTAGCTCTGTCAAAGATACGCTGCTTCGATTAGCCAGCCGATGCCCCTTTGGAACAGCCACAAGAATCGGATCGATAAAGACGATTTGACATTCGATGTCATCCCCTTTTATTGGAGGTGAGGATAAGCAATAATCAACCTCTCCTCTATTAAGAAGTGTAACCATTTCCTGCGTGGTCAACATTTGCACATGGTATTGAATATCAGGCCGCTTTTTCCGAAACTCTCGCAGGATATTGGGTAATGTGCTTGCGGTCGTCACCGCTAATTCGAGTGTGCCATGTTCAGGACTGGATAAATCGCTAAGCTCCTGTTTTCCCTGCTCCAATTCAAATAATGCCCTTTCAGCTCGGCGAAGGAACCGGCTTCCGGACTCATTCAGTCGCAGCTTTCTTCCTACCCGATCGAATAAAGGTACCCCCAGATCCTCCTCCAAACGCTGAATCGTTTTGCTTAGTGAAGATTGAGTAACGTGTAGATTTCGTGCAGCTTCAGTCATATGTTCCAACCGAGCTACCGCGAGAAAATATTGCAGTTGCAGAAGTTCCATTTCGCACCTCCATTCATTCCCTCAAGTCAATGAGATCATAACATAAAATGCGTTGGAATGAATAATCGATTTCAAGTACGATGACATTAATAAGCTTTAGGGGGATTTAAAATGAGTGTTCGCAACAGGTGGTTAATGATTTCAGTAGGTCTGGGGATTTTATTGAACCCTTTAAATTCTTCGATGGTGTCTGTGGCTATTCCAAGGCTGCAAAATGTATTCCAGCTTGACTATACAGGTGTTTCCTGGATTATTTTTTCTTTTTACATTGCAAGCAGCATCGCTCAACCTGTCATGGGAAAGGCCAGCGATTTATTCGGCCGGAGGAAAATATTTCTTACCGGGCTTGTCGTATCCTTCATTGCAGGTTTATTAGCTCCTCTCTCCCCAAACTTTGGCTGTCTCATCGTGTTCCGTATTGTGCAAGCCATTGGAACTAGCATGATGGTTGCCGTTGGAATGGCCATTGTGCGGATTCATATTACGGAGAAACAAGCGACCGCACTGTCTGTTTTATCCATCTTCCTATCCGGCGCGGCAGCAATTGGACCCTTTATTGGCGGGGTTATTATTCACTGGTGGGACTGGCCAGCTATCTTTTTCGTCAATATTCCATTCGTGGTGGCGAGCTTTCTATTATCTTGGAGGCATATCCCCAAGCACGAACCGTCAACAACCATTACCCGGGGAATGTCCCTGCGCAAATGGTTTGATTTGATTGACGCGTCAGGAATCCTGCTCTTCACTGTGGGGCTGGTTGGCGTGCTCCTTGGATTGCTTTCAGCAAAATCATCCGGACATATCTCATTAATACATGTCATTACCTTGCTATCAGGACTCATTCTGCTGGGGGCATTCGTCCGGCATGAGCTAAAAGCGGCGTCACCCTTTATTCCTTTACGTACATTTGCCAAATATCCGGCAATGACTTGGGTTAATGTTGAATTCATGCTCGTTAATGTACTTTTTTACTCACTCTTTTTCGGGATTCCATCCTACTTGCAAATGGTACGTCATGTCAGTGAATTCCAAACTGGGATTCTCATGCTAACGCTGGGATTATGCTCGCTGGTTACTGCTCCAATAGCAGGACGCTGGATCGATAGATCAGGACCCCGGCCAGCATTGCTGGTGTCCGGGGTCCTGATGACATTGGGATCAGTGTGGCTTGTGACCTTAAATCAGACTTCACCGGTGATCAGTGTATGTGTGGCTTTAGCTGCATTTGGTATTAGCAACGGATTGAACAATGTCGGCCTGCAAGCAGCCTTGTTCCAAAGTTCTCCAAAAGAAATCATCGGTGTAGCCTCCGGATTATTTAATACATCGAGATACCTGGGAACCATTCTCTCTTCATTGTTAATAGGTATCATAATGGGAGGTAAGTTTAGCTTCGCGGGATTTCAAGTCCTTGGGGTTATCCTCACGATAATTGCATTGTCTTTGGTATTCATGAGTCGGAAGCACCGTGAATCAGGGCAATTGCAGGAGTCGGCTAATTCGGGCGCTAGCAAATAGGAAAGGGCAGACAAACAAGACCTGTCATCAGACAGGTCTTGTTTTGTTCTTTTAATGCGTAGCCTCAACCCTTTATGAGTTTTATTTAACTCTTCAAGGTGGGGATAAACTCGATTCATAAATAGGATAATAAATAAAGCGCCCATAGTAAACTTGTGCTCGGTGAGCCAAAAACATAATGAAGAAACCAGATTTACATATATTTTTCCGTCCAATTTCAAGCTCAAAAGACACATTTATAATGTAAAAACAGTTTATGCAGCTCGATATTTTGAAACTTGTCCCGGCTTGAACCGTAATTTTTAAGAACAAAGACACAGCACAGCAGAGAGGAGCTATCATTAGTGGAATATTACCGCAACAATGTAGCCGACAGTTTACAGGATGTTCAGAGTTCAGCTAACGGGCTTACTTCGGCAGAAGTCGACAATCGTCTAAAAGATTATGGTTTTAACGAATTAAAAGGAAAGAAAAAAGATCCTGTTTGGAAGCTTTTTCTTGAAAACTTCAAAGACCCTATGGTAGTCGTACTGCTTATAGCCGCCATTGTCCAGATTGTTATGGGACAAGTTATGGAGTCGCTTATTATTTTCCTCGTGTTGATTCTCAATGCAGTTATAAGTGTCATCCAGACCCGTAAAGCGGAGAGTTCACTGGATGCCTTGCAGCAGATGTCAGCCCCCGAGGCCAAAGTGCTGCGTGATGGAGAATTAAAAACCGTCCCGGCAAGGGAACTTGTACGCGGTGATATCGTCTGGCTGGAAGCCGGCGATTTTGTACCCGCCGATGGCCGGATTATAGAATCGGAAAGCTTAAAAATAAATGAGGGTATGCTAACCGGAGAATCCGAAGCTGTGGAAAAGCATACAAATATCATCGCGAAAGAATCTCCGCTTGGAGACCGGCGTAATATGGCGTTCAGCGGTTCACTAGTTGTATATGGCCGCGGAACGCTAGTAGTAACGGGAACTGCACTCACTACCGAAATCGGAAAAATTGCTGAACTCATTGAAAGCGCCGAAGCCAAGCAAACGCCGCTGCAGCGCAAGCTCGAAACATTCAGCAAGCAGCTGGGGGTAGCAATTATACTCCTGTCCATTGTAATCTTTGCCATCCAGGCCGGACGTGTTTGGTTATCGAATGAGACTGTGGATACAACAGAAGCTATCCTGAATGCGTTAATGTTTGCAGTCGCTGTGGCGGTTGCTGCGATTCCCGAAGCTCTTTCCTCAATAGTAACTATTGTCCTATCCGTAGGTACTAATAAGATGGCTAAGCAACATGCGATTATTCGTAAGCTACCCGCTGTCGAAGCCCTTGGGTCAACCAGTGTCATCTGTACAGATAAAACCGGTACCCTCACCCAGAATAAAATGACTGTTGTAGATTACTTTCTACCAGAAGGTGACCGTGATCAATTCAATCAAGCGCCTGAAGAATGGTCTGAAGAAGCCCGGCGGCTCCTGCATATTGCCGTGCTCTGCAACGACTCTAACATTAATGAGGATGGTAAAGAGCTGGGTGATCCTACAGAGGTAGCACTTATTGCCTTCAGCAACAGCAAGAATAAAGATTATAAGGAAATACGCGATAATTTCCCTCGCGAAGCCGAACTACCTTTTGACTCGGATCGCAAGCTGATGACGACCTTGCATACTTTTAACGGACAAAAAGCAATGATTACTAAAGGTGGACCCGATGTGCTCTTTGGTCTATGCTCGCATGTACTGTTAAGTGGAAAAGAAGTGCCGATGACACCAGAAGTTCTTGAACGCTTCTTCGAAGCCAATGAGGAGTTCTCCAGCAGAGCACTCCGTGTACTTGCCTATGCCTACAAAACCGTACCAAATACAGTTACTGAAGTCGGATTGGAGGATGAACAAAATCTAGTGCTCGTAGGTTTGACAGCTATGATTGATCCACCTCGGGAAGCTGTCTACGGCGCGATCGCAGAGTCTCAGAAGGCTGGAATCCGAACCATCATGATTACCGGTGATCATAAGACAACCGCACAAGCGATCGGCCGCGATATCGGTCTGATGACTGAGAATGAAATTGCCGTAACCGGCCAAGAACTCGATGCCATGTCTGACGAGGAACTTGATCAAAAACTTGAACAGATCGGTGTCTACGCCCGTGTCTCTCCGGAGAACAAGATCAGAATTGTCCGCGCGTGGCAGCGGAAAGGCAAAATAACAGCCATGACCGGTGATGGTGTAAATGACGCGCCTGCTTTGAAACAAGCAGATATCGGAGTTGCCATGGGCAGTGGAACCGATGTTGCCAAAGATGCGGCTGCCATGATTTTGACCGATGATAATTTTGTATCCATTGTCAATGCTGTATCTGTGGGCAGAACGGTATTTGACAATATTAAAAAAGCGATCGCCTATTTGTTCTCAGGTAACCTGGGTGCAATTATCGCCATCCTATTTGCCCTTATTTTCAACTGGATTAATCCTTTCACAGCGATTCAGCTTCTATTCATCAATCTGGCGAATGATTCTCTGCCCGCCATTGCTCTCGGGATGGAAAAACCTGAACCTAATGTGATGAATAGAAAACCAAGAGAGCTCAAGGAAGGAATATTCGCAGGAGGAATGATGCAGGCCATTGTCACTCGTGGTCTACTCATAGGTATAGCTGTTATCATATCCCTGTATATCGGACTTCAGGATTCACCTGATATGGGCGTAGCTATGGCATTCACAACCCTGATCTTGTCTCGTACATTGCAGACCTTTGCCGCCCGTTCGAACAGTCAAACTGCTATTGAAGCTGGCCTTTTCAGCAACAAATACGTCATCGGAGCCGTTCTGGTCTGCTTTGCCTTTTACGGCATTGCGGTTCTGCCAGGAGTTAGAGAAATCTTCTCGATTCCGGCTTCATTTGGAATGTCAGAGTGGCTGATTGCAGCAGGCTTAGCCCTCGGCTCCCTCATCCTAATGGAATTAACGAAGGTTGTTCGAAGAGCTTTTACACCCAAATCTGTTGAACAGAACCCTGTAAATTCCTGAGTAAGCTATAATTGACTAAAAAAAAAACAGCGATCTCCAATGATGGAGTATCGCTGTTTTTCTGACATCTAGAGTTAAACCCAGAAAAGCTTCTGTTGATTTTAATCAAAATAAAATAATTCTTCGAATTTTTTATCCAACGCAATACATAAAATCAAAGCTAATTTTGCAGTAGGGTTAAACTGTCCGGTTTCAATCGAGCTTATAGTATTTCTTGAGACACCCACCATTTCTGCCAATTGTGCTTGCGATAATTTTTGTTCCGTTCTTGCTTCGCGCAGTTTATTTTTTAAAACCAAAGGTTCACTCATACTAATCACTCATCCCATAAAAGTAAATAAACAAAAACGAAACACTTATAATTAATCCTAAAATGAAATTGAGTAAATGCATCTTTTTCTTAGTTACAGAATACATCCCAAGACCTTCACAGCTCAAATATCCAAAAAACATGGCTATCAAGGCTTTTAATGCAAGATTTGTTTCTTGACTATGATTATATAAACTGAAGACACTCAGAATGCAAAATACAATCAACATTCCAATGAATCCGCTTTTTCTGCCTTTAGCAAATACAAATTCTTTTCCTTCGTCTCCTTTTTCATTTCTGCTTTTTTCTAATATTTCTTCCTTTTTCATAAAAATTTCTCCTTTCAAATTGAAAAGATGATGACAAGTTTTCTTGTCATCATTATTATAATACGCCAAGTTTTCTTGTCAAATAAAAAATAGCTCACTCCAATCCAAAGATTGGTAGTGGGCTATTTTCTATACCTTCATATATTGGTTATATAATTGCTCGAAAGTATTGTATCGTTCGACTTTCCTGCCTACCTTGTTATATTCCTCCAGATATTCATCCATGACCTTCAGAAACTCATTTTTAAAGACTTGAAGATGGTCAGAATCAAAATACTGCATGATATCAAACTTTTTAGTTCCCTTCCATTCTGTCATTTCATCAAGAAAACCTTGTATGCCCATTGCTGCAAGATACGCATACGATCTATCACCCGATTCTACACTTGCTATAATCTTATTGCGGTAGTTGCACCATAATTCCTCATAAGTTCCGCCAAGATTATCATAGCTTGGGACAGGCTGCACTACAAAATCCTTATACATTTTATTATATAAATCATTGATGTTTTTAAGTGCCTTATATACTGCACTTCTGATTTCATCGATAGTCTTCGCCTCTATCACAGCCATATATGTCTTTTCAAAATCATCAGGAACATAACGGTACGTAGCTATTTCCTCCAAATATCTCTTAATTCCCCGTTTGAAATAAGTATTGTTCAAATGAGTTAGCGCATTTAACAAATTGTATAAAACTTCGCTTGAATCATACCTTACTGCTCCTATATCTTCAGAAAGTAATGTATTCGCATATTCCTGTTTTGCTATGTCTATACACTTTTTCGCTCTACTGATACATTCTCTCCCTATAGGCATGGCCAGAGCATCGAGTGCTCTCTGTTTATATAAATTTAGCTTTTCCAAATATTCGGGTTTTGCACAGTATAACACCTGTAAATCCACCAGACATGAAATCATTGGACTCTCGAGATTGGCTTGATCTTCTATCCTTGTTTCCCATGGCGTACAATATAGATCGTATCCAATATCATCCAAAATAAAACACGAAGATATCCCCCAGCCTTGCTCTGTGTTATTAATTATGATTAGATCAAGATCGCTTTTTTCATGAAAATCCCCAGTACTAAAAGAACCTGTAAGCCCTATAATTGCAATATCATCAGAAAAATCTCTCTTAGCCCGTTCAATGACCATGCTAATAAGCTTTTCATTTTTGATTAAAATCTTGTCTTTATGAACAGCATCCATATCCATGTCCCCTCTCCAACCTTATTAATTCTATTGTATAAGCATGTTGTTAAAGTAGGTATTCCGACTTTAATTATATTAAATCTATACCAAGCCTTTCCTCTCCTTCAAAGAAAACAAAAAACGCGCTGGCAAGAGCATAATTAGCTTCTCTCCAACGCGATTTATAGTCATTAGTGAATATTTTTCTTTTTGAAACTGCCGCCCTTAACTTCTGCAACATCGTAGACTACTACAAAAGCATTCGGGTCAATTTCACGAATAATATCTTTTATTTTACTTTCTTCCAGACGGTTAATGACACAAGTGATTTCTTTGAATTGTTCATTTGAGTAGCCGCCATAAGCATCTGTATAAGTTGCTCCACGACCCAATCGGTCACGAATAGTCTCGACCATGATTTCCGGTTGAATAGTGATGATTTTAAACGTTTTAGAGCCACTCAAACCTTCTTCAATAATATGAATGACCTTAGAAGCAATAAAATAAGCAAGTGCTGATAGAATAGCCCCTTGTAGGCCAAATACTGTTGAAACAACAATAAATACAAACATGTTTAGAAATAAGATTAAATCACTGGTCCCAAAAGGTAATTTTCGTGAAAGTAAGACAGCTAACATATCTATCCCATCTAATGCTCCACCATTACGTAAGGCTAACCCCATACCAAAACCGATAATAATCCCGCCAACAACGGTAATTAATAAGGTATCACCTTCTATAATCGTCGGTACATGATGCATAAGACTAGTGCCAATAGCCAGTGAAGCAATACCGATAACGGAATAAAGAGCAAAGCTTTTACCAATTTGCTTATATCCTAGCCACACAAAAGGGATATTAATTATGCCAATTAGCAGCCCTAGCGGTAAGCCAAACAGTTCAGAGCCAACGATGCTTAGACCTGTGACACCTCCATCTGAGACATTGTTGGGTATCAATACAGATTCTAGACCATAGGCAGCTATTAGCGCCCCAATAATAATCATGAATACTTTTGAGAATATCTTGAGTTTATTTGATTTCTGTTTTCGCGTTTCAATCATTGAATTTCTCCGTTTCACATTGCTTAATTTAGTCCATAAAAATTTCCTCTAAAGGTCTTCCGTCACCTGGATTAAAATCAATCCCTAAAATCTTTGCCATCGTGGGGGCTATATCTACCATTTCGATGTCCCCTATAGGATGCCCATTTCTAATCTTTTCCCCAGAGACAACCAAGTTGCATCTATAGCCGTCTTTATCAGGAGAATAGCCATGCGTGGCAAATTTAACGCCTTGTTTGTCCAAATCAACAATCGTTGGTTCATTCATACTTTCGTCGAAACAATAACCTCTCTTAGCCTCAAGCATATACTTTGTGGTTTGGCCCACATGAAAATAATCCAGTTCATCTCTAGCATACAATTTCTCTATACCTGAGGATTCATCTCTCATATGATCTCCAATAACAGCTAATGCTATTTGCTCAGCTTCTTCATCACCCTGCCGGATATGCAAGTAAGCCGCTCCACCCCCACACTGTAGGTAAGCTCTCCACTTCATTTCGCCGTTCTCTTCATAGATCAGGCCTTTTTCCTGCAAAAGGTTGTTCAAATGCACCTTGTACCTAACATTAAACTGGCCATGGTCCCCCAAAATTAAAAAAATCGTATCATCCTTTATCCCCGCTTCATCCACTGCCTGCATAATATCGCCTAACCTTTTATCCATACGTGTGATTACCTGCTTCACTTCGTCACTGTCAGTTCCATAAGCATGTTTGGCATCATCCAGATCGATCAGATGCATCATTAGAAGATTAGGTTTTTTGCGCTTAATCGTGTCTATAGCACATTTGGTCGTGAAGTCATCCAGATAGGGCTGCTCAATCCCTTGGCGGATCCGGCCATATTTCAGCTCCATATCCACGCAGTATAAGGGGCTTCCGCTTTTTAATATCTTCAGTGCCTGATTTTCGTTTTTGATGGCTCTGATTTCAGGTATATTGTATTGGATGGAGGATTTACCCGATACTGGCCATAGGATTCCGGCTGTGCTCATCTTATGCTCGCGCGCAACATCGTAAATCGTTGGCACCTTGATCGCATTTCTAAACCAGAACCAATTTTGCTCCTCTTCCTTAATAAAGGGCTGAAACGGATTGTTGTGGTGGATGCCATGCTTATCCGGATATACACCGGTTGCTATGGTCGTGTGCACTACATATGTGAGTGTCGGATACACACTTTTCAATTTATGGCTATGGGCTCCGTTTTTAATTAATTCCGCTAAGTTTGGAAGCCGGCTGGCCAATGCCCAGTGGTCTTCTGAAAAGGCATCGTAAGAGATGACGATCAAATGCTTGGCCATAGCCGTTTGTGCTTTAATTGACTTCATAGAATAAGCCCCTTAGGTTCGTCATGTTCAGGCTGCTCTTTAGGTAAAGTTATAAATACGAATAATCCAATAATAAAAAGTGGGATAATCGCTAAAATACTAAATTTAGCATTACCTGTTAAGGTTGTTGTTAAAGACATTACAGCAGGACCAACAATGGCCGCGAACTTGCCAAAAATATTGTAAAAACCAAAGAATTCATTGGAATTCTCCTTTGGAATGATCTTCGCATAATAAGACCTGCTGAGCGCCTGAATGCCTCCCTGAGCGGAACCAATTAGCGCACCTAAAATAAATATATGCCACACTGAAGTGATAAAAAAAGCCGCGATGCAGGAAATGATATATGTAACAATCCCCACGATTATCAAAGTCCTGGCGGAGTATTTTTTGGCGAGATTACCATACAGGATTGCACAAGGAAAAGCGATGATCTGGATAACTAATAATATCCCCAGTAAGGTAAAGGTGTCAAAAGCATCCGCACCCAGAACCGATGTGGCATAGGGCACCACCATTTTAATAATCGTATCTACCCCATCAATATAAAGAAAGTACGCAATTAAGAAAACAAATACAACTTTATGCTGTCTAACATTCCTAAAGGTGTCTCCCAGTCTTTTAAAACTGTTGATTACAGGTCTTGGTTCAGGCTCAATATAATATCTCTGCTTCACATCTCTGATCATGGGTATGGTCAACAGCCCCCACCAAAGGGCAGTAATGATAAACCCAATCTGATAACCGATCGACTTCTCCATCCCCATAAACAGAATCAATAGTAGGCTGATGCCAAATGGAATGACACTGGCGATATATCCATAAGCAAAACCTTTTGTGGATACCTTATCCATCCTTTCATCAGTGGTTATATCCACAAGAAAAGAGTCATAAAAAATATTGGCTCCGGCAAAACCTATAACAGACAGGATATAAAACACAATCAATAACTGCCACTGCCCGCTCGCAGGTGCAACGAATGCCAACGAAGCCGTAGCCAGCACACCTATCAAAGAGAAAAATAAGAAAAAGCGCTTTTTCTTATCTTTGTAATCTGCGATCGTGCCTAAAATCGGACTAAGGATAGCCACTAGAATACTCGCAATGGAATTAAAGTACCCTAAATCCATGCTGCTGTTAACATTTGAAAACATGCCAAATACAATAGGCAATAAAGCAGTTGTAACCGCCATCGAATAGGCCGAATTCCCACAGTCATATAAAATCCATGATTTTTCCTCTTTGCTAAGTTTCATCTAACAGCCACCTTTTCACCTATTTGTAACTGTTATATCATTTCAGCATAAGAGGCATGTTAAATGAATGTTAATTCCATCACAACTTCTTCATAAAAAAAACGACCTTTTAAAATCGAAAGGTCGCTTACTCGCATTTATATATGAATTTAATATTTGACGAGATATTCGCAATATTCATCCCCATTAACATTACATTTTATTTCCCGGACGGAAACCCGCTTTCCACGAATTTTAGTAAGTGCTCCTTCAATAATGGCCCCCTCCAGGTCACAAACCATTTTTCCTTCCATAATAGGTAACCCTTCGCAGAAACAATCGTGTACTGCAATCGTCATCCCCTTGTCATCTTCATGGGTTATTATAGGAATCCCTATCTTCAATTCTTCGAATAACTCGAATAGTTCATTAACCGAGGTAACACCAAATTCTTCCCCAATTTTTCTTCCTATAGTCAACGTTGTACCCTTACCATTCATGGGTAACGCTTGATATAAACCAATCAGTCTAATCGTTCTGAAAAGCTCTAAAGGTACGACATTACCTAAATTTTTTCTCTTTATTTTTTTCATATCTGTAAAAGTAAATTGATCCATGCCAGTAACCTCCAATTACTTATGTAATTTATATTTCAAATTTAATTGATATATTGAGTATAAACGTATCCAATAATTGCTTTGTGATCTTACGCACATCCTGATTTTTTGTAGAACTATAACAAAAAAAGCAACTTCCCAGTTGGCAAGTCGCTCCTTCATTCCTTAGATGCAGCAGCATCTCAAATATGATAATCATAAACCCAAGGCAAAATAACCTTCACGCTAGTTCCAACCTGAACCTCTGAATCTACCTTAATATGCCCCCCATACATTTCAATTAATTGTTTACAAATCGATAATCCAATCCCTGTCCCTTTTTGCTTGGTAGTAAAGAAAGGGTCAAATATCCGTTTTAATTTATCCTGTGGAATTCCTTCTCCATTGTCTTTAAAGAGTAGAATAATTTCGTTTGTCTCAGCAGCTGTGGTAACAGAAATATCTATTCTGCCTCTAAAAGCTGTGAAGGAATCGATACTATTTTTCAAAATATTAAGAATTACCTGCTCTAGCTGAGAGGCGCTTCCAAACGTTAGTACTTTTTCTAAAGAGCACTCTACTGAAAGTATAATATCATCACTAAGTATGAGTTGATTCACAATGTTATTAACTCTATGTATAACCTCCATAACGTTAAATACTACGCCGTTATTTTTTGTACTGTCACCTTTTCGAGCCAGTATTAGAAAGTCCGTTACTAATCCATTCAGAGCATCAATCTCTTTGATGGTGATATCCAGATATGCACGCAATTCATCCGCTTTGATCTCCGGCTCATTTAGCCTGATATTTACAAGCTGAGCAAAACCTTTAATCGAAGCTAGCGGATTTCTTATTTCATGCGCCATTCCTGCTGCCATTTGTCCCATAACAGCAATTTTTTGTTCATGTAAATTGTCAATCTGTTGATTTTTATTAGACAAATAACCTTGTGCAAAGCCAGTAAAACGGGTCCAGTTGCATTCCATTAAACGATTATAAAAAAACAATCGGATCGCGGAATCATCTACAAACTCTTCAATGATCTTAAACATAATATTCTGAGCGGTTAAATTTAAATCCTTGCTCATATCAAGTAAAATATCAAAATGATCACCGAATATTTCTGCAGTATAAACCCCTTGCTCAGCCCCCTCTTTTTCTAGCAGGTTTAAGTATTGATCGTAACCAAAAGAATCAAAAAACAAGGCTTCTACCATACTCATTAATATCGTACTGAATGATGAATCTAACAATTCCTTATGCGCCTCTACAAACCAGGAGAATTCGATGTTTTTCATAGTCATAGAATGATAATGCCTGTTTAAAATGATTGGAACTGCTAAGGTTAATGACGAACGCAATTCATTTTCTTTGTATGACATTTTCATCCTCCTTCTTTGTAGTTTGTATTCAAGATATGTGTATATTTTCCTGCTTCAAAAACACAGTAATTCACTTTGCTTTAATCACTATATTATATTCTGACACTTGACTGTTAGAGTAGCATCGAAGATAATTACAACCTCACCAAAAAAACTATAATTAGGAAGATCATTGATTTTGAAAAGGGGCGGTCGTCATTAGCTGGTTAAGTGATCTCTATAAATTACAGAAGCAGGAGCTAAAGAAGGACATCGAGCCCTCTTTAGTCAATGCTATCTTTCGAATGTATGATAAATTCCCCAGGATTGGACTTAAAGAGCGGATCGGCCAGCAGGATATGTCTCTAGATATCGCTGATGCCTATATAAATGGTCGTAACGCGATGATTGAAGCTGGAGTCGGTATCGGCAAGTCCTTTGCCTACCTCATTCCCAGCCTGCTTATTAACCAAATCTCAAGGCAACCGGTTATTATTGCGACATCCTCCATACAACTTTCAGAACAAATACATAAAGATCTGAGATTCATCGGAAGTCGTCTCGGATTTACAAGGGTACGTTCGGTAGTTGGAAAAGGCATGGGGCAGTATGCTTGCCGGTATAGGGCAGCAGATCTGTTCCAAGCGGATGATTCAAACACTCCTCTGTCTGCGCTTGCTCAACAGATTGTGAATTATGAAATTGATGAGCGGGCAGATATTAAGGGCGGGGTTAGTGATGCTGTATGGTCTAACGTTTGTGTGAATGATTGCAAATTTGAACGTTGCCATTATAAAAGTACATGTACGTTTTATGAGATGAGAGCTAAAATTAATGCCAACGCGAGCGACATGGATTTTATTATCGTAAACCAGGATCTGCTCATCCGTGATTTAATCAAGAAAAAGGAAGGAACGAAGGGGTTAATCACCGAACGGCCGGCTCTGATCGTAATTGATGAAGCGCATAATCTGGAAGCAAAGGTTAGAGATGCAAGAACGCTCGAATTTACTTACCGGGGAACCTGCCGTATTCTGGATGACGCCTTACAGATTCTCTTCAAGCAATCTGCCGATACGGAGCTTATGCCGCAATTTAAATTTATAAAAAGATGCGTTGGCCATATTTTTAAACAAGTAGAGGCAGACTTACTGCAAACAGCCAAGCAGGACAATGACCGTATAAAAATATCGCAGATCACAGGAATCCCCTTAAGACGAGCGGCACAGGTTTTAAAAGATTTTAATCTCAGCCTTTCCGTCTTAACTTCACGGCATGAACGGGAGATTGACAATATTTTTGAAGCCATGAACGGACTTATCGACCTCTTTGATGTACTCGCCGGAGTAGAGGATAACTATCTGATCTGGGCAAGTAATACCCAGCGGGAGAGTACCCTTAGTATCTGCCCTAAAGGGATAAGCCAGTTTCTGAAATATACCTTATTTAACGGGAAAACCTCAGTTATTTTAACGTCAGCAACCATGTGTCAAAGCGGAGAAACGCTGGAGGAACAATACGCTTATCTCACTGAGTCCCTCGGTTACAGGGGAGATTATATGGAGCGCCAAGCTTCACCGTTTGATTATGACAACCACACCATGCTGTATATTGCCAAGGACATCCCCTACTATAACCATCGGCGGCGGGAAGATTATCTTGAAGCGGCATACAAGGAAATGATGAGGCTCTGTAATTTAACAGACGGGCGGACATTAGTTCTTTTTTCAGCTAAAGAGGATATGAAGTATATTCATAAGAAGTTAAACTCTGAGAAGCTTGCATGGGCATTACATGTTCAAAGGGAAGGCTCGTCCCAGGACGGGGTGATCGCTGACTTTCGGGGCAGTAAAGGCGTTCTACTTAGTACCGGTGTATTCTGGGAAGGTGTGAATATCGAGGGTTCCGATTTGTCGCAGTTAATCATTTTCCGTCTGCCTTTCCCTGTTCCTGCCGATCCTGTCTATGAATATAAGACTTCGATGGCAAAGAATCCCTTGAAGGAGGTTTTTGTACCGGACATGCTGCTTCGGTTAAGACAAGGAACCGGGCGCCTGATCCGCAGTGAAACTGACCTTGGTGTGCTCAGCATACTTGATTCCCGCCTGTCCATTGCCGCCAAAAAGGATTACCGGGATCAGGTACTGGAAGCCTTACCTTTTAAAAAGGTTACTGAGGATTTCAAGGTTCTGGAGAAGTTTGTGAAAGAAAAAGGGATACAGCTTAGTGATACGTAGAGAAATGAAAAAAAGCAACCCATCCGCAGACAAGTCGCTTCTAAATCCTGTAACGTTATCTGGCAATTAAACAACTTTATGTTTGTATACCCGCATCGCTAATAAATACGCAACTACTAGAATGGCTATGCACCATATGATGGCTCCCCAAATATCATTGCCGACAGGCTGCCCCATCAGGAGGGAGCGAACCGCCTCTACTATAGATGTAACGGGCTGGTTTTCAGCAAAGGCGCGAACGACTGGCGGCATCGATTCGGTAGGCACAAAGGCCGAGCTGATGAAAGGAAGGAAAATAATCGGATAGGAAAAAGCAGTCGCGCCGTCCACCGATTTTGCGGATAGTCCAGCAATTGCCGCGACCCAAGTTAGAGCCAGCGTAAACAATATGAGGATGCCAGCAACCGCCAGCCATGAGAGCACTCCTGCCGATGAACGAAACCCCATAATCAATGCAACAAGAATGATGACGCTAACTGAAATCGCATTGGATATCAGGGAGGTCAGCACATGTCCCCACAGCATGGTAGAACGTGCAATCGGCATAGAATGGAATCTTTGAAAAATCCCTTTTTGCACATCGTTAAACAGGCGGTAAGCCGTATAAGTTACACCACTTGCAATAGCGATCAGTATGATCCCGGGCAATAAATAATTCACATAGTTATCCGTACCCGCCTGGATGGCCCCACCGAACACGTAAACAAACAACAGCATAAATGCAATTGGCATGATAGTTACCGTGATGATGGTATCCATACTGCGGAGAATATGGCGCATAGAGCGTCCAAGCATTACACTCATGTCACTGAAAAAGTGCTTCTTAATCATTTCCATTTACTTTCCCTCCTTTTTGCCGATGATTGCGAGGAATATCTCCTCCAGCGTCGGCTGCTTTTCAATGTACTCAACTTTTGCGGGCGGGAATCGCTTTTTTAGTTCTTCGAGTGTACCGCTCGCAATAATTTTACCTTCATGTAGAATGGCGATTTGATCAGCAAGCTGCTCTGCCTCTTCCAAATACTGCGTCGTCAAAAAGACAGTCGTACCGCCGTCGGCAAGCTCCTTAACCATCTTCCATACATCAATCCTTGCCTCAGGATCAAGTCCAGTGGTTGGTTCGTCGAGGAAAATAATCTGCGGTTTTCCAACAAGACTCATCGCGAGATCTAATCTCCGGCGCATCCCGCCTGAATAAGTGGATACCTTGCGATCCGCGGCATCGGTCAAAGTGAAGCGTTCCAGCAGATCGTCCGCAACTTGACGCGGATGCTTCTCATGGCGGAGCCTCGCAATCATGATCAGATTTTCCCGGCCGGTCAGAATCTCATCCACGGCGGCAAATTGACCCGTCAGGCTGATGGACTGGCGTACATAATCAGGCTTTGTGGCGACATCGAATCCGTTCACTGCAGCAGTCCCACCATCTTGATTTAGCAAAGTGGTGAGGATTTTGACAATGGTGGTCTTGCCTGCGCCATTGGAGCCAAGCAGGGCAAAAACGCTGCCCTGCTCCACTTCAAAATCCACCCCCTTTAAAACTTGAAGCTGTCTGTAGGACTTTTCCAACCCAACCACTTTAATGGACTTGTTCATTGCATTCCCTCCTCAAGGTTTTGTTAGCATATCTTCATGGAATTCTCCCCGCAAAACTCACTTCGGAAGCTCCGGCTTATAGGACTGTAACCTTTGTCAAATCAGCTTCCATGCCTTTGAGCGCAGCGAAGGTCAACTTATCCATCATTGCACCGTCAAAGTTGATCGTTTTAATTGCACGATAAAACTTCTTGGATAACGAAAACCCGGAGAGGAATGACACATTTTTTAACGTCGCACCTCTAAACGAAATATCGTTCAGCGCCGACTTTTCAAACTTGACCCCGATAAAGGTCTGGCCGTCAAAACATAATCCCCGCAGATCTGAGGTTTTAAATTCCACACCGTCAAAGATACAGCTCTCAAAGATTGTTTTCGTAAGATCAGTCGTACACAGCTTGACGTCGGTCAGTCTTGCACTGATAAATTTCGCCCCTGTAAGTCCTGATGAGCTAAAGTTGGTGCGAACAAGAATAGATTTGTGAAAGCTCGCATTTGCCAGTTCAATGCCGGACAGATTGCAGTCGGTGAGATTAGCGCTGTCGAACTTGGCCTCGCCTACGTCACTGCCCGCGAAAGAACTGCCAGTCAAGTCAGCGCCTGTAAAATCGGAACCCCGCAACGCGCTCACTTTAAAATCCCCTTTATGGGCGGTAACGCCTGCAAAATCGCTCTTCGATAAGTTGCTCGCCCTAAAGCTCGTCACCACCTGCCGCTCAAGTGAACGGGAGAGATTGGCAACCTCCTGCACCGTCTGTTCAATGTCGCCGATGCTGTCTATCGTCATCTTAAACGCCGTTTCATCATCCTTGCCTTCAGCCTTGAGTTCACTGAACCGCTCCTGCAAATCGGAAAGGAGGTCACTCTTTAATTCAGCAACGCTTTTTATCCCGTCATAGGGTGCGAATACGCCATTTAAATACATGTTTAATTTCTCATTCATATTATCAAGTCTCCTTATAATAAGTTTTCAAGCACACGCTTTGCATACTCCCAATTAGTCTTGTTATTGGCGTAAACAGCTTTCCCCTTCTCGGTAATCCGAAAATACTTCCGTCGTCCCCCCTGAGACTCATCCCCCCAATACCATTCAATGTCACCGTCTGCCTCAAGCCGCCGGACGCTGGAGTACATCGTAGCTTCTTTTAATTCATACTCGCCTCCGGAACGCTCAGCAATCAATTTGACGATTTCATATCCATAACGATCGGCTTCGGACAAGAGCCGCAATACCATCGTATCGGTATGTCCTCGCAGCAGATCGGATGTGATTTTGTTCTCACTCATTTCATCACCTCATAATCGCATTGTATATCATACTACTGTGACAGTCAAGGTACTTTGATCATCATGTTTATACAAAATAAAAAAATGCCGTCCTTAGTTGTCTAAGGCAGCATTTTTCTTTTTAAGTCTGAAGTTCCAATCTACGCTAACCAGAAATAAGTTGATTTACGTCTGCTGGTAATTCACAGCTACCTGCAGGCAACCCTCACACAAAAATGCATAATAAATCCCCTCGCTGTCCTCGGCCTGTTCCATGTCCATTTGGGCAATAAACTTCATCGTCTTCGAACAGCAAGGGCACACAGGATATTCCGCATCCTGAATCCAAGCCGGATGTCCTCCAATCTGCGACGCAGGCGCCTCAAGCATCCAATATGAATTTTCATAGGTTCCCATCTGTCGTTCCGATAGCTGCATGGCATGCCATGCTATTTCTTCCCTGTCTTCATTTGCAGGCAAAAAATCAGGAACGGTATTATATTCACTCCACGAATATTGGCCATCCAGCTCCGCTTTCATAAACACGGTGCCATAACAATTACAATGCATGCAAGCTGCAATCCTTAACCGCTGGCCGGAAAGCTTCATAAATTGAACCAGTGGATTCTGCAAATCGTAATCAAACAGCACTGTCAACTTACCGCCACACCAAGGGCAGGAATGCTCACCCGCCTGTAGCGCCGCTACCGCCGTATGATCCCGATCCATCCCATTTTTTCCGTCCCTGTTTACTTCAAAATGATAACTCTCGGGGTAAAAAAGCAGCCTTTTCCCACCGTCGGGATCTAATTCCCATCCTGCTTCGTGAGCATAGCTTTCCGGAGACACATTTAACTCCGATGTCCATCGAGGCGGATGCTGCCGCCATGTCTCGAACTGCCGAACAACCTCTTCATCACCAATCCAGGCCATTGCAAGCAGCAAATGATTACGGTTTTCCGAGTCATGCTCTAACTGATGAATGATCTTATCACGGATCTCCTGACCCGCTTCTTTATAGAGAATGCCGGGATAATACTTCCCGTTAAGAAAAAAAGCCTCCAGCCCCCGTTCAATGTATGCACTTGAAAAACATATAAGCGACAGTAAAATGGTTTCAGCCTGGTCAAAATCATCTTCTTCCATCAATTCAATGGCGTAGGTTTCCAATCGCTCCCTTTCGCTTTCAGTCAGTTGACGATATAACTCTTGCGCGGTTTTGTGATAGGGAATTACGTGTTCAAGCGGGCTCAATCTCCGCGGTTTGTGCATGATTTTAAGAATTTCAACCGGATCATTCACACCTGCGTACAAATCAATGTCTTTTCGATTTTGTTCAATATAAGCCTTTTCCTCCAGCGCAAGCTTCCTCTGATGACAGGGCATGCAGATTCCACCTGTCTTTAAAGCAGTTGCAGGAAGTATGCTTCCCTTGCAGCCTGAGGTTTGGCAGGGTATACGCTCGCTCATCGTATCTCTCCTATTCTGTATAAGTTATTCTCAAAGACTATTATTAATAAGCTAAACTGCATTATAGAATTAGCTATATTATAGAATTAGCTGCATTAAATATACCACCGGATTTAGCAGCTTTAAATTCATTTCAGATTTCAATTGGATATATCCCCCACCATCACCTTATACCGAAATAAAAAAGGTTAACCAGATATTTCTGGTTAACCTGATAAACGAAAACTCCCCCGGATAAATAAGAACCGGTGCCCTTGTATTAAGCTTAATCCGTAATCTTCACATTTCCAAACACAGCCTTATTCCTCGAGTCATCCCCAGGATTGCTAAGTGCTATGCCAATATACACCTTGCGGTTCATCGGAATCTGAACAGTTCCGACCGTTTGCCAGTTATTCCCGTTCGTCGAAATAGCCCCTTTGAAGGTATTTCCACTTCGGGTCAGCTTTAGCCATCTTGGAGCCGAGGCAGCCGCAGTCTGATCAACCATATTGCCGGCAGTCTCTGCACGATACTGGAAGGTTGCCCCATTTTCGGGGGTAAGCATCATATCTGCATGCTTCGAATTATGACCCAGCGACTCCCGAATCATAATGCCGGCCTTGGCCCAGCCGTCCAATCGGCTAGTGGACTGCACTTTAACAATAATCTCCGCATTGCCTCGCACGGATTGGTATATATAATTTAGTTGATCTCCATTTCCCCAAATATCCGTAGAGCTGCTGCTGAGTGTAAATTGCTTATTGGAAGAATTGTAGGTAACGTTCCCCGGCATGGAACCGATATTCCGCGCCTTCCATCCTGTTGGTAATTGAGCCGGATAGTCTTGTTCTACCGGAGGCGTCCAGCCTGTCGTAGGCCAGGTTTCACGTTCTTTGATATTGGCTAGCTCATCTTCTGGCCAGGCCCCGTAAGCAAAGAACGACAGACGCTTCACACCTGGATAATTCTCGCGGATTCCCTTGTAAATCTCCTGATATTGATCATCTGTCCAGTCATTATCCAGCGTCGCAACAATTTCCACGTCACTGCCGCTAATCCGGTCGCTCGTATCCTTCAGGATGCCGTAGGAAGTGCTGTATACCCAATCACTGTTGAACTCCCAGTCATCAAAGTACGCCATTGGTGCAACAAAGTCGATATCATCCTTGAATTTGGCTACATTCTGCCCAACTTCAATGAATTCTGGCGGCAAAATATACACGCCGAGCTGCACATCCGGCTTCGAGGACTGGGTGATATCCTGACGGATATCGCCCACATACTGTCCAATTTGATCGGTCCTCCATTCATTCCACTGCTCTCTCTGAGGAGAATCCGTCTCGAAGTCAATGCTGAGCGGTGAATACCCGAACTGCGCCTGATACTTCGTAACCGTGTAATCACTGACGTCCATGTTGTAATTGTCGAAGCGGATCCAATCCAGCACAACGCCATCCACATCATAATTCTCGATCACTTCCTGAATAATGGAACGCTCATACTGCTGCACTTCATGGTGAATCGGATTGACGAAGTATTCGTTGCCGTTAGAACCTGTAAACGGAGTCTGAACCCCGTCAACCAGCGCCTGCATCTGCCATTCATCGTGCTCCAGGAAGGCCTGCTGATCATGGAACTGCGGAATCCAGGCATGAACCTTGATTCCTGCAGCATGGGCTGCCGTAATGACAGCCTGCAGGGCGTCGAAATTCTGGTAGCCTTGGGCAATTGGTGCGATATCACTCTGATAAAATACACTTCCAGACGGAACCTCATCATCTTCATCCTGCTTCACGTTCATGCTAATAACATCGACGCCATAGCTTGTAGACATCGCGATGAAATTCTGGACATCCGTCATGTTCTTAAACTGGTTTACGGTCCGTACAATAACTTCCGTTTCGAAAGGGGGGTTACTCTCCTCGGCCATAACAGGAACGGAACCACCGGCTATCGAAGAAACCAACACGATGCTTAACAGTGCTATGAACCTCGAACTCAACGCAAATGCCATAATCTCGCCTCCACTAGTATAAGATTTTATAAATAGTCTTATTTCGTCGCGTTGATTTTCTTAACATTTTCCTGCCATTTTTCGGTTCTGAATTCAAGCAGCTTAGCCAGCCCCGCTTTTTCGGTGTTCTTTTTAGCTGTCTCCAGCGCCGACAGCACCGCTTCATCCGACTTCGCCTGAACCATCTGGGCGTAAGCAAGGGTATAAATATCCCCGATATTCTGTGCGATGATGCCGATTTCCGTATCCGGAATCGGATCGGTATTTACAAACTCCGTGATATCCAACGCGGTTTTCCAGGTCACCGTGGACTGCGCCACGGTCTCCCAGGATTTCTGGTTCGCGGAAAGCAGCGCCTCGAGGCTCATTTTCGCCGTATCAATAAAGGTTGTATTTCCCGCCCAGTTAAAGTCCTCGAATTTCCGCATCGTTTCCGTGCGCTCGTTAGCAGGAGTCGTCTTGTATTTCTCGTTCGGGATTGGCGCTCCGTCCGCATCCTCTTCATCCCAGTACAAGCCTTTAGGACCGAAGAAAAGCACCTTCTGTCCCTCCGGACCCGTAATCCAGTCAAAATAAGCGAAGATGGCCTCTGGATCCTTGGCCTTTTTCGTAATGACATTAACGTTCCAACCCAGCGTCTCAAAGCCGCTTACAAACACTTGTGTTTTGTCTAGACCGGCTTTATGAATCGGCCATATAATCTCATAACCGCTGTCCGGATTATTCGCTGTCAGTGCCCGGTGTCCCTCGGCTCCATACGTAGTGATATTGGATTCGACCATGACTGCTACCCGGTTGGTATTGACCTTTTCTTTGACCGCATCCTGGGTTTGCTGCAGAGCATCCTGCGTAATCAGCCGTTCACGATACAGCTTATTAATATACAGCACCATCTCCTCGTAAGCGGGATCGTCCAAGATAGATGACAGCTTGTCGCCATCCGGATATCCCATGAGTGAAATGAACTTACTGGTGGAGTTCTCCTTAAAACCACCATACATAATTTCCAGACCTGCCCCCTTCTCCCCAACCTCCAGAGGTACTACATCCGGATACTTTTCTTGCACCTTAAGCAAATATTGATACAAATCATCAAAGGTCTCCAGCAACGGTCTGCCGAGTTCGTTATAAATATCTTTATTCACCATCCATCCGCCGTTGCCGAATTGCCCGGATGTATACCAGTTCGGAATTTGATAGATTTTCCCGTCTTCTGAACGGAGCAAATTCAGGGTGGATTCCTTCACATATTTCTTGAAGTTCGGATACTTCTCATAGTAATCATCCAGCGCAACGAGTTGTCCTGCCTGCACCAGCCGTTCCACTGACGATCCCCGGTCAGTAAAAATGACATCCGGTAAATCACCGCCGACGATCATCGTGTTGAGCTTTTCTCCGGCCGCTCCTCCGGATTGTATGGGTTCAACAGTAACCTTACGGTTCTCCTGAATCCATTTTGTCGCCTCATTATCCCCCCATGGTGATGTCGTAAGCCAGTCATAGTTTCCATAGAAGCTGAAGGTGACGGGCTTGATCCCGCTGCCGTCATCTGTGGCGGCCTCAGTATTCAGATTTTTCTCGCTTGTGGTTGGTGAAGTGTTAGAATTTCCTCCTCCGCTACAGGCAGCGAGAAGAAGCACCAGTGAAGTCAGCAAAAGAGATACCCATTTCATACGATTGCGCATCTTTTCCCTTCTTTCTACATAATATGGAGACTGCTATTCTTTCATCGAACCGATCATTACGCCCTTAACAAAGTACTTTTGGAGAAAAGGATACGTCAGGATAATTGGAATGGTAGCGATCATCATCGTAGCCATAGTCAGTGACTTCGTGGTAATCGTCCGATTTCGGTTCATATGATCCAGCGCGATAGCATTCGATGAGCCTATTTGGGTCATGATGTTGGAGTTCATAATCTGGCGCAGCAGGGTCTGTATAGGAAGCAAGTGATCCTTTGTAATATAGATCGCTCCCGTAAACCAGTCATTCCAGTAACCTACTGCGGTGAATAAGGCAATCGTGGCCAGCACCGGACCGGAGACGGGAATGACGATTCGGAAAAAAATGCCGTAGTTGCTGCTGCCGTCGATTTTGGCCGATTCCTCCAACCCCTCCGGCAGAGCGTGGAAGAAGGTGCGGATGACAATCATGTTCCAGACACTGATGATGCCGGGGATAATCAGCACCCAAAAGGTGTCCAGCATACCCAAAGAGCGAACTAGTAAATAACTAGGGATGAGCCCTCCACTGAAGAACATCGTAATCATGAAGAACACCATATATTGTTTTCGAAATAGCAATGTCTTCTTGGACATTCCGTAGGCTAACAGTGCCGTGAAAAAGACAGACAATGCCGTGCCGCATAACGTTCTAAGAATGGTGATCAGAAAAGAATTCAGCAGGCGTTGATCCTGAAACACAATATAATAATTTTCCAGAGTAAAAGCTCTCGGTAACAAGGTTACACCACCGAGCGCCGTATCGCTCCCTAGATTAAAGGAAATGACCAGCGCATTCCAAAACGGGTATAGCATGAGTAACGCCAGCAGCGTCAAAAGGATATACATACTCCGCTGCATGATTTTGTCGCCTAGGCTTAGTCTCATTGTTCACCCCTCCTAAAAGGTTTATGGAGCATCGGAAGCATTCGCTATGAGTAGTAGTACTACCAGAGACTAACATCTGCCCGGCGAGCGATTTTGTTGGCCGTCACTAGCAGAATGACACTGATCACCGCCTTGAATAGCCCTACCGCTGTCGCATAAGAGAATCTGGCATTTAAAATCCCAACACGGTACACATAGGTGTCGATAACATCGGAGTAGGGTCGCAGAATTGGATTGGTTGCCAGCAGCAAAATGTCCTCGAAGCCCGCACTGAGCAGACTGCCGATGGCAAGAATCATAAAGATGATGATAATGGGGGTAATGCTGGGGAGTGTAATCAAGTGAATTTGCTTAAACCGGCTTGCTCCATCTATAGAAGCGGCCTCATATAGGGTTGGATCAATGCCTGCAATCGCGGCCAGGTAGACAATGCTCCCGAATCCGACCTCTTTCCACACATTTACGCTTACTAGAATCGACCAGAAGTATTTGGGTAACGCCAGGAAGTTAACTGGTTCCCCTACCAGATTGAATCGCTCCAGCACATAGTTCACCGTCCCGTTGTCAACGGATAACAGCGAAAATACAAAACCGGATACTATAACCCAGGACAGGAAATAAGGTAAATAACTGACGGTCTGGATAATACGTTTAAAGCCCATATTCCCGATTTCATTCAGCATCAGCGCAAGAAGAATCGGGGCAGGAAAAGAGATAATCAATTTAAGCAAGCTGATCACAAGGGTATTTCGCATCACATTCCAGAACTCCGGCGCCTCGAAGAACATTCTGAAATGCATAAATCCAACCCAGGGGCTCTTCATAATGCCGCCAAAAATATCGTATTGCTGGAATGCCATAACCACGCCATACATCGGAATGTAGCTAAAAATGAATACAAAGATAATTCCCGGCCAAACCATGGACTGCAAATCCAATTGACTGATAAATTTCTTCCATCTACGCGGTTTCTCGGCCGTGTTCATCCGCTTTTCCTCCTCTGGACGATTCTAGTGAAACAACGGCAACAACGATTTGTTCTTCTCCAGCATTTCATCCAGCAGTTGTTCAGCTACGGTGACCGAAGGCACGAGCGGATGATGAACCATAGCCTGCAGGGCTATATCCCGGTCTCCGTGCACAGCCGCTTCGATGGTGAGGCTCTCGTATTGTTTGACTGCAGCCAGCAAGCCTTTTACGGGCTGAGGAATTATGCGCAGCGGAATCGGCAGCGGACCTTGCTTGGTGACCATACAATTCACCTCAATGGAGGCATCGTCCGGCAAGAAGTCAATAATTCCGTTATTCCTTACATTCAACGTCTGGATATCGCGGGAATCATTATAAATGGAGCGCATCAGCAGCACTGCCGCCTCCGAGTAGTAGGCTCCGCCGCGCTGTTCCAACTGCTTGGGCTTTTCCTTCAGCTCTACGTTCCGGTACAGTTCAAACAGCTCTTCCTCCACCTTCTTCACTACCTCAGCGCGCGATCCAGTCGTTGCTGCTGCTTCCTTCTGTTCCGCAAGCATCGCGTCCGTCATATAGTAATAGCTCAGGTAATAAGAGGGAATCGCTTTCAAAGCATTCAGAAACCGGTAGTCCCAGGAATCAAACGGCACATTGCTCGCCTTGTAGCTCTGCGGGTAATCAATGAGCTCCTGCAGCTTGCTTTTACCGTCAATCACGATATCGGATACCCAGTGCAGATGGTTGATGCCGACAAACTCCGCGTAGATCTTCTCCATAGGAAGTCCGAAGAACTCGGAGAGCCACTTTTGAAAACCGATCGGTGAGTTGCACAATCCTACGCTTTTTACCGATGAGTATTTGTGAACAGCTTCAGTCACCATACCGGCCGGATTCGTAAAATTCAGCAACCAGGCATCCGGAGCCAGCTCCTCAATGTCTTTGCAAATATCCAGAATGACCGGGATGGTCCGTAGGCCTTTCATCATCCCTCCGGGACCTGTCGTCTCCTGGCCGATGACATTGTATTGAAGCGGAATTAATTCGTCCCATTTGCGCGCTTCCAGCATGCCTACCCGGATTTGCGTGCATACAAAGTCCGCTCCGGCAATGGCTTCCCTGCGTTCCAACGTCTGGACCACGGTAATCGGCAGTCCGGACTCAGCGATCATGCGTTTGCTCAGTTCTGCAATCGTATGCAGCTTCTCCCTTCCCTCCTCAATATCCACCAGCCATACTTCGCGGATGGGAAGCTCTTGGTGATGCAGGATGATGCCTTCAATAAGCTCAGGCGTATACGATGATCCCGCTCCGATGACAACCAGCTTCAATGTTTCCTCCATGATAGACCCTTCCTTCATCTTTTTCATTTTGGTCTTATAAAAACTAGCCTATTGTGTTCGGTACTTTCCCCTGTGATAGATTATCTAGAACCTTCTGATCTACACGCATACCGCTGCTTTCCATAGCCAGAACGACCGATCCTACAACCGGCTCCCGGGTCAAAATCCTTAAAGTGCCATTCGGAGCCGACAACTTCACTCTTCTCTCAATGGCCCGCCGGATGATGCCTGAGCGGTCTCCCTTTGTCAGCAGGCTGCCTGCAAGTACGATGTCGAAGAAGTCCTCCTCCATGCCCAAGCGACGGATGGCCGATACCGCGGCCAAACCCAGCTCATCCCCTTGCTTGACCAGCAGCTCGGTGGCAACCTGGTCCCCTTCCTCTGCCGCTTGAAATAATAGTTCAGCAATATGGGGAGGCAGGTCTCTGAAATGATCCAGGTAATCCTCTCTTAATTCCGACACATTGGAATAGCCCAACAATTGCGTTAAGCGTTCGGTTAGGACCGTCTCCTTCTCTCTTCCCTCATCCGCCCGAAGGACGCTACGGAATACCTCAATACTTAAATCATAGCCACCGCCATAATCCCCGAACCGGTAGCCGAATCCACCACATTGGTATGTAGCACCCAACGGATTTTTACCACTACAGTTCACGCCCGATCCGCAAATCAGCACGATCCCGTAGTTCTTCTCTGTACCTGACCGCAAGGCTATCCATGTATCGCAGGAAATCTCAGTTTGGGGAAGATCAAAGCTGCTGATGATCGGTCGCAAAATCCGGAAATCAGCCTCTCTGTCCGCTCCCGCTAAGCCGAACCAGGAGTAATCCAGCTGATCCTTGGTCAGCCCTGACGCCATAATTGCTTCCGATAGGGCCTGCTGCAAACTGTTCACCGCCTGCTCACGGTTTATTTGATGATTTCCGATCCCACCCTTGCCAACTCCGATGACCTTCCCTTGTTCATCTGCAATCATTGCGTGGGTTTTACTGCCTCCTGCATCAACTCCCAAAAAATACTTCACGGATGATTTCACTCCTAAAATTCAAGGTAATCTAACAGATGCGGTGGATTCACGAATGAGTAGCTGCGGAGCGAGCTTCGTTACAGCGGGCGGCATCACCTCCCCATTGATCATTTTTAGTAGTAAATCAACGCCTATATTGCCCATTTGTGCCTCAGGTTGTCTGACAGTCGTCAACCGCGGGTAAAATTCACCTACGAACTGCTGATCATCAAATCCAACAATTGAGATATCGTGGGGTACTCGAATTCCCTCTTCCCGGAGCGCCTGAACCATTCCAAGAGCAATAAAGTCATCCCCGGAAAAAAAAGCTGTCGGCAGCTTATCTTCGCGGATCCATCTCTTGGCCACCTCATAGCCGCCGCTTACTGTAAAGCTGCAGTATTCCGTTCCGAATGGCGTTAACCCGGCATCCTCGAGCGCTTGGACATAACCTCGCTTACGCTCCGCTACACTTAGAAATACCGAAGGGCCGCCAATATAGGCAATTTGAGTGTGCCCAAGATCGATCAAGTGCTTTGTAGCCTCATACCCGCCTTGATAGTTATCGACCACGACGCTAGGCACATCCTCATGCTGAAACTGGTTATCCAGCAATACAAACGGAATGTTTTTTCTTTTCAGTTCCTCTACATATGCCTTTTCTTCAAGTGGGGACAACAGGATAATTCCGTCAACGCGATCCTTCTGAAACAGGAAATTGTCGCCCTCATCCTCATTCTCGGCGATCGATAGGGCTAAAAAATACCCTTGCGCTGCCAGCTTCCGGTTCACCACGCGAATAACCCGGTCATAGAAAGAGTCGTTAAAGTTGGTAATCGACATCCCGATGACTCCCGTTTTGCCCCTCACAAGACTCCGCGCTGCTGAATTGGGCTGATAATTCAATTCCTCCATAGCTTTCAGCACTTTCTGTCTATTAGCTTCCCGTACAGAGGGTAAATTGTTAAGCACCCTGGATACGGTCACTACAGAGAGTCCCGACTTTTTGGCTACATCATGTATATTCATCTTAGCTTCCATACCTCCGTCACCCGAAAGTTTAAACGATTAAACTTTTTAGGTAAATAAAAAAACCTTACCTTTCGTGATATTTCTATGTTCTGATTGAAAATTGCACACTGAATGTCAGCTTTGCCTTTATCAAGAACACCAAAATTCTTTACAAAAGTTTTAAGGTTTTAACTAATTTACATTCTACTTACATTTCCAATATCCGTCAATACATAAAATGCAGCCAAAACAAAAAGCAACTCATCCGCAGACAAGTTGCTTTTTAGACACGCTATTCCCCCCTTCCCTTGCTTCTATCTTCCTCAGGTTAATTGGTAATTACCCATTTTTGTCGATCAAGAGTAGGATCAAGCTCGCTTAGAGACAGTGTCGTCCCATCCGCCGATACTTCCAGCGCTTTCTTATGATGAGCAGAAATAATACTTACGGTACCATCATCATTCTTGTGAAAAATCCAACGCTGATTGTTATATCCAAGATAAGGGTATAACTGGATTTTATTTTGCCCTGTGTCGAGATCAAGCGCCTGACCGGCTGTTGTACGAATAGAATAAGAACCTGCATCGTCCCCCGTCGGCACGAATACCCACTTCTGATCCGTAGAATCATTTGCATCCTTCAGTGTAACAGCTTCACCATTTGCGAGATTTGCTGTATAAAGGGATTTCTGTAGTTCTGCATTTACTAGACTGGAAGTGGTTAAATTGGCAGGTGTTTCTCCGCTCACGTTAACGTTTTGATATGAAGCATTTCCGCCAAATACATGTAGTCCAAAGCGGCCTTCGGCAAATGTGCCGTCCTGGAGGTCGATGACTTTCTGCCCATCCACATAAACCACGATATGCGGGCCCTTCGCTTCGATTTTCACTTTGTAGGTTTGACCCGGCTGAATGAACGTCGGAACTTTTGCTAGAATCTGACGCTCTTCAATACGGCCGTCGATTTTATAAAACAGACGGATGGACTTCATATTCGGATCCAGATTTAAGTAGTATCCGCTGCGTCCATCTTCGCTGGCACGGAACAACATAGAGCCTGCTCCTCCGGATTTCCCTAACATCATATCTGCTTCATAAGTAAAATCTCCTGCCTGCTTCTCTGCGATATAATTCGCGTCACTCAAGTAATTTCCACGAATCCCATTTTCACCAATGACCCAGGAGGCTGCAGATAGATCTTTAGTCCACCCGCTTAAGTTCGTATGAAATTCACCCCCAGATACCTTAACTAATAAGCTAGCTGATGTCTTCCCATTTGGAGTAGAGACGGTAATGATAGACTCGCCTTCTTTTTTAGCTACAAGGGTTGCCTGGGATTTATCCACCACGTTTAGTTCAACTACATCCTTGTTACTGGAATTCCATTTAAGCGGCTGTGCCCCATTACCGGTACCATTCTCTACCATCGCCAAAAGTATGTCGCTTTGCCCCTTGCTCAGTTCGCGATCACTTGTATCCATCATTATCTTGGTAGCTGAGCCCGTCTCCTGATTCCATACAGAGCCTAACTGATTCACCTTCAGAGATACGACTTTTACGTTGCCTCCTTTGGTGTAAAAACTCAAAGCTCTGCTGGCTGGATCCGGAAAAATGACGTCAGAGAAAACAACTTTACCGTTGTTGCCAAAAACCTCAACAGAAGACTCATCTACAAGGATACGCAGCTTAACTCGCTTGTTCTCCGTTTGCATTGCCGCTTCATGTCTTGTACTAAATAGATTCGAAAAATCCGTCAAACCAGATGCAGACCGATCCACGAAAATCCGACCCTCACTAGGTTTATATCCAACAACCGTTTGCTGACTTCCCCCTACACGAACGTTAAAGCCAAATTCACTAACCTGACTACCTGCTGGAATTTCTACTTCAGCTTCAATTTCGTATGCACCAGAGGTAACCCCTTTCAATAGATTCTGAGAAGAAGGACTCACCTCTTTGTTAGCAGTAGAATACAGCTGATTACGCAGCGATTCCAACTCCTTGATCGGACTTTGAGCGAGCTGAATCCCATCTTTTGTCGTTACTAATGAGACTTCTCTTGGGATTGACAGTACGCCTTTCCAATGGGTTGTTGGAAAAGCAAACGGATAGTCCCAGTTTGTCATCCACGCCATCATTACGCTGCGATGATCTGGCATGTTCGAAAAAGACATTGAAGCGTAGAATTCTTTTCCAAAATCTGTTCGCAAAACTTTCCCTGCTGGATTATCATTAACGAATTTACCTTCCGCTGTTAAATGACCCACAAAATATTCAGCATCTGATCCGCCTGTTTTTGAATTCGCTCCTGTACTAATCATCAGAACCCATTTTTTCTGTGATGTTCCGTCTACCGAAAGCTGAAGCAAATCCGGACATTCCCATACACCGCCGCGAACATATTCCCCGTATCCCCAGCTATCTGTTAGGGTCCAATCAAGTAGATTTGTTGAAGTAAAGAAACGAATATGATCTCCACCGGATACAACCATTACCCATCTGTTATTGTCGTTATCACGAATCACTTTCGGATCACGGAAATCCCAACCTCCGGGCTGCCCTCCATTATCGCCTGGATTTCCGATAACCATAGGACGCGTCTTGGAATATTCCCAAGTACGACCTTGGTCCTTGCTGTATGCAAGACCGATACGCTGATTCCCATTCGGGCCATCGGGATTATAGGAAGTGTAGTAGGCAATCAGCCCCTTGCCTCCTGAATCCCCGAACAAACCTGATGCATTCGTCAAATCTGCCACAGCTGATCCAGACCAGACATGCCCATGATCATTCCACGGCAGCGCAATCGGAAGGCGCTTCCAGTTCAGCATATCTTTACTGACAGAATGTGCCCATGTGCCTCCGTCCTGATGGAATAGATGATATTCTCCATCGAAGTAGACAAGTCCGTTAGGATCACTGGCAGAACCACGAATTGGCGTATAGTGGTATTGAGGACGATATTTTTCATTATAATAACTGCTGGCATCCGTCACATAGGTATCCTGGAAGTAAGCCGTTCCCTGTTTAACGACGATTCCTGCATATCCATCGGTATAGGTTTTATCTGTTAGATCGATCGCAGCCGGGGTGTATCCGTCTAGGAAGACCTGAATTCTGTTTCCCTTCGCCTTTATCTCTACATGATGTTTTGCTCCGGTCTGACTTGGATAGGTTTGCTGTGAACTTGCAATTGTTGCTCCGTTAGCTTTCGTCAAACTTACACGAACCTGATTTCCTTCCTTTGTCAGGGATGCTTCATATCCCTTTGTTCCATCAGCCGATGAACGAAATGCGAGCGCTGCAACAGAATCAGGACGAAGAGATATATTTCCTTCATATACAAAATCAGCAGCTTGTTTATTATAAATTTGCTGTGACTTCATCTGGTTTACTGCCATTCCTTTTTTGCCGTTGATATTAGGCTGCCATTGTCCTTTATTTGTAACCACAGCACCCAGATTTCCTTTCAGGTCGCTTACGATAATATTTTGGAACAAAACAGAACCATTCCATACATTGAGCCCTAGCTTACCAGTACGATACGCATGATCCTGAACCTCAATCACAGATTTATATTCGTTGTCCCAATATACTTTCAGTGATGAACCCTCTGCTTTTACCTTGAGATGATAGATCTCTCCTGCCTTAACAGTAACCTTCCGCTCCTCTTTTAATTTCCCTTCACCATCACTTGCGTCTCGTAAGCGGATCATACCTGCATTCGGAACAATTTGGAGCATGTAGGAACCCCAGCCATCTTCATTAGAACGGAACAATAAGGTCGCGTCCACTTGCATATCCTTGATCATGACATCAGCTTCATAGATAAAATCCTCTGACACCGTTTCGGAGATTGCCATTACATTTTCTTGTGGATCGGAAGTCAGTAAAATCCCTTCAACAGTATCCGCCAACTTACCTTTTCCTTTTATTTGCCAACCTGTCAAGTTTGTGTTTGTTTTGGTTACGCTTTCAAAAATAGAAAGCCCCTCCTTAGCTTGTTTACTTACCTCCTGATCAGCGGGCGCAGCCCACCCAGTACCGGGATTTGCTACATAAATGCCTGCTGAAGTCATAACAAATCCTGTTGCCATGAGAAAGGACAAAACTAATTTTCCTTTATTTTTCATCTTCTTCAGCCTCTTTTCTATCATTAATATTGAAAAACAAGAAGGAGGCCAATTCATTACTGCACTGACCTCCTCTCTATATTCTTTTACAATTGAGCAGAAATCTGACTTTCCAGTGCTGTGAGTCCAAGAGCCAGAGCACCACATAATCCCGCCTGTTGGCCTAGACCTGGTGGAACGATATACTCATCTATGTGTTCTAAAATAGTACTTGAGCTAACATAACCGTTCAGGTTCTGAAGCACGGCCTGCCGAATAAGTGGAAACAATTGTGATTGCTGCATAACACCACCACCCAGAATGATTTTCTGAGGAGAGTTAAGCAATATAGCACCCGTAATCGACTGCGCAATATAAAATGCTTCCATTTCCCATGCAAGGTGATCTATAGGAAGTTCATGTCCCTTCTTCCCCCACCTTGCTTCAATAGCAGGACCTGCCGCCATCCCTTCTAGGCAGTCCCCATGATAGGGACATCCCCCTGGGAATTCATCTTCAGGATGGCGTCTTGTAAGAACATGCCCCCCTTCAGGATGCACAAGACCATGAATAAGTTTGCCTTCTGAATACACTCCCACACCAACACCCGTGCCAACTGTATAGTATAAACAGCTGGATAACCCTTGGGCAGCGCCCCATTTGGCTTCACCAAATGCCGCTGCATTGACGTCCGTGTCCCAGCCAAAGGGAACCGAAAAGTATCTTTTCAAAGTGCCCAGCATATCGTAATTTTCCCAACCTGGTTTTGGTGTTGTTGTAACGTAACCATACGTCGGGCTATCTGGGCGTATATCGATTGGACCAAACGATCCAATTCCGATAGCTTCTACTGGTTTGTCTTGAAAATATTGAATAACTTTGGGCAACGTCAACTCAGGATGTTCTGTAGGGAAACTGATCTGATCTTCAATGGTCCCATTTTCATTCCCGATGCCACATATAAACTTCGTCCCGCCAGCTTCAATCGCTCCTATACGCATATACAAGACTCCTCTCGGTGACTAATTCTTGTCTTGCTCAGCAGAGAGAGTAAGCTCATAGATATCCAGGGAAATCAGCAAGTCATTCTCATTTTCTGCAAACACAGCAATACCTTTAGATTCTAGTCCAGGGAATATAAGATCCGTAATCACTGCCTGACCTCCATTACTAAACACCTCAACGGAAGAGCGATCCACATAAATACGGAGATCATTTGACTCATCAAGCGCTGCGAGTTTGGCTGAATGATGTCCTACGAAATGTTCATGGAAATCATGCTGGCCCGAAGCCTTCCGGTCTACATAAAGTTCCTCTGTGTCACCGTTGATACCGATCACTGTTTGTTCATCCGCACCAATTCTTACTTTGAAACCTACAGATTTACCCCGAGTGAACTCAGCTATAATCTCATAAGATTCCAAGCGAATCTCTTTAAGAAGAGTATTGATTTCTTGCACCGTTGCATTTTTTATAGAAAGGACTTGTACACGAGCTGATTCCAACTCTTGTACCGGCTTCTGCACAAGAAAAGTTCCCCCTTGTCTTGATTCGAGCTGAAGTTCTCTTGCAATTGTCATCGCACCACGGAATTCTTCTGCTGGCGTCTTGTTAGCATACATCCAGTTGCTCATCCAGCCGATAAATAGTCTTCTTCCATCCTCAGCCGGTATATCGGACCAGCTTACACCTGCATAGTTATCTCTTCCATAATCAAGCCAGCGAACTTTTATCGAATCTTCATCTGGCGTGAACACTTCTCCATCAAAATCCCCTGTAAAATACTGTGTTCTTGATCCTTCCACAAAAGCGGGATCCGCACCGATGCTCACTAGCATCACCCATTTTATGTTCGAAGGATCGCCATCAATGGCCAGCGGGAACAAGTCCGGGCATTCCCATACCCCGTCATGAGAACCGATTCCTTCTCCGAATTCACTGGCAAATGTCCAGTTCATCAGATCAGGAGAATGATATAGACACACCGTTTGACCACAAGCTACAATCATCACCCATTTATTAGTATCTTTATTCCAAAATACTTTCGGGTCACGGAAATCAATGAATGTATCATGTTCAAGTACCGGATTCCCATCATATTTCGTCCAGGTTCTTCCGTTATCTTTACTATAGGCCAAGCTTTGACGCTGAATGGCTGGCTTGCCTTCCGGCATATCCAAATGGTGTGTAAAAATTGCTACTAGACCTGGTTTATCTTCAAAAAATCCAGTCGTATTGTTCCAGTCGACTACGGCACTGCCGGAAAAAATCATACCTAATTCATCTGGAGCAAGAGCGATAGGCAGCTCCTCCCATGTAACAAGATCCTTACTGACCGCATGGCCCCAGTGCATAGCGCCCATAGTCATTCCACCTGGATGGTGCTGAAAAAACAAATGATATTCATCCTCAAAATAAACCATTCCGTTTGGATCATTCATCCACTTTTCCTTAGGGGAAAAATGATACACTCCGCGGTAATTTTGTTTCGCAATCGTAGACATTATTGTTTTCTCCTTTACTCCCGAACACGGTCTTTACCGTATATTATTTATAGTTTATTATTTGCTTGCTCTGTCATAGCCACCTTGTTTAATTTCAAGCCATTCTTGCAAGCCCAGACGGTCCAATTCTTTCAGGTATTCATCCCACTGCGCTTCAACTTTACCGTTTTGGTACCATTCAGTACGCATTCTAAGCACGTAGGCAAAAAGATCCGTCTCAATTGTCGTTAGGCGATCAAGCTCTTGAATGGAGTGGAATACACTCGGCATTACGTTTTCTGCTTTCATTTTTGGCGCCATGATGTTCTTGATAATATCCATTCTGCCTTTAGCATCATCCGGCATGGTTGTGAATTTGCCATAATAGGAATCAAGGATAGCTAATGGTCCACCGACACTTGTTTTCTCACGTAGTTCTACAGGAGCTGCACCCTCCAGCGGCAAATGTTTCAGCATTTCTTTTTCTTTATCAAATTCGAAGATATTTTGCTGTTTATCGTCTCCATACGTTCCCCAGTTGTTCTGTACAGATTGAATCGGATCGTAGAGTTGATCAACCCATTTCGCTGTCGTTTCTAAGTTCTTATTGGCGCTAGTAACAACCATCTTGCCTCTGCCCAAACCAAGCGCGTTCGTTCTTGTTACGTTAACTTCACCATCTGGTCCAGCAAGCGGAGGCATAACCTCGTAAGTGTCATTTGCTCCAGTGATGTTGGCTTTATCCCATGAGAAGTAAAGTCCGTATCTCTGATCCTTCCCTTTTGCAAGGTAAGTACTCCAGTCCTGTGTATAGGCTTCAATATCAATGAGTCCTTCTTTATACAGCTCGTTAATAAAAGAAACGGCTTCTTTGTAGTCATCTTGTGACGCCGTAAATATTACCTTTCCATCATTGCTCACAACCGCATGGTCAGGGTTCTCACCCAATCCGAACGAAGCAAATAGGAAAACCAGATCTTCTGCTCCAGGCTTGTTAATAAAGGACAGAGGAATTTCGTCAGCCTTACCGTTGCCATTTGGATCTTTTGTCTTGAATGCAATTAATACTTCTTTTAATTCTTCTGTTGTCGTAGGCATATCAAGGCCCAGCTTCTCAAGCCATTCCACATTGATCCAAGGCATACTGTCTACCGCCTGGATTCTTTCCTTGCCATTGCCCAGCTCTTCGATCCACGGAAAGGCATAAATATTACCGTCTGGTGCCGTAATCATACTCTTGTATTCCGGGGCTTCTTCCAGCACCTTTTTGAAGTTGGGCATATTGTTCTCGATGAGATCATTCAGCGGAATAATGGCACCGTCTTTAGCAAGTTTGAGCAGCTCATAGTCGCTATAGTCCGCATTAAAAATCGCATCAGGAAGATCACCGCTTGCCACAGCCAAGTTTCTTTTTTCAACAAATACGTCTTTCGTGAAATTCTTCCAATTAATATGAACATTCGTCTTTTCTTCAAGACGCTTATTAATCAGTTTTTCATTTGGATCAACTGGTGCAAGTGGAGAGCTTTGCGTAATAAAGTTCAAAGTTACTTTACCGCTGGCGTCCTGTTCTTTACTAGCCGCACTTCCCCCTCCTCCTCCGCCACCGCATGCAGTAAGGAACATAAACGAAGCAAGTACAGATGCAGAAGCTACTTTCGTTGATACTCTTGATTTCTTAATTCTTTTCATAGGGTATGACCTCCAAATTAGATATGAATGAATTAATCTTTATCTATGTGCAGCCTGTTTCCTACTTAAGGGAACCGACCATAACACCTTTTTCAAAGTACTTCTGGAAGAACGGATACATAACAATAAGTGGCAAACTGGAAACAACGATGGCAGCGTACTTGATGATTTCAGACAATCGTTTCATTTCCGCCATGGCGAGTTGATCGCTGATCATGCCCGGATCTACCTGATTCTGGATCAAGATGGAACGCAACACGAGCTGCAGTGGATGAAGATTAGGATTATCTAAATAGATCATCGCGTCAAAATAGGAATTCCATTGGCCCACAAAGGCATAAAGAGCGAGCACGAAAACAATCGGTTTGGAGAGCGGTAATACGACACTGAAGAAGATCCGCATCTCCGAAGCTCCGTCTACATTAGCGGCTTCCTTCATTTCATTCGGTACTCCTTTGAAGAAAGTTCTAGAGAGAATGATGTTCCATACATTAACTGCCCCTGGAATAATCACCGCCCAGACTGTATCAAGCAGACCAAGATTCTTAACGAGCAGATAGGTTGGTATAAGCCCACCCCCAAAGAACATGGTGATAATAAACAAGGTCATGAAGAATCCTTTTCCTTTGAGCCTGTCATCAGACAGTGCGTATCCTGCACAGATAGAGACGAGAACGGTAAGCATAGCAAATGAAACAGAGTATAAAACAGAGTTTCCAAAACCTCGGATCATGGCCGGATTAGAAAGAATTTTTATATACCCTTCTAATGACCAATCCGAAAGGTTGAATGATAATCCTTTACTGAGCAGAACTGATGGATCCATAAAAGATGCAATCACTACATAAATCAAAGGAAGTACAATGATAAGTACGGCCAGTGTCAGGAAGATCGCGTTAAGCACGACGATAAAGCGATCTAATCCGGAATGTCTAATGGGCATAGCTTGTTGCTCCTTTCTTAGTAAAGACCTTCACCCTCATTCAGTTTCTTCACGGTAAAGTTAACGGTGATGAGCAGGACGATGTTGATGATAGAGTTAAACAATCCTACTGCGGCTGAATAGGCATAATCGCCCGACTGCAAACCAATTTTATAAACGTAAGTCGGAATGATTTCTGAGGTTGGCAAGTTCATCGCCGTTTGCATGAGATAGGCTTTTTCGAAGCCAATGGACATAATCCCACCAGCTGCAAGGATAAATACAATAGCCATAATTGGACGAATGGTTGGCAAATCGATATGGCGTATTCTTTGTAGAAGATTAGCGCCGTCAAGATTGGCTGCATTATGTAACTCAGGATCGACATTAGCAAGTGCTGCTACATAAATAATGGATGCCCAACCGGCTCCGGTCCAAATATCGGACAAAATGTAGATCGAACGGAAGTACTCCGGACGAGACATGAACATGATTGGTTCACCTGTAAGCCAGGTAAAAAACTGGTTAATCGGTCCCGTTGGGGACAAGAAGATAAACAACATCCCGACCACAACGACAACAGAAATAAAGTTAGGTGCATACAAGAACAACTGAATGTTCTTTTTGACGCCTGCACGGCGAATTTGATTTAACATCAACGCAAGCAGGATAGGAATTGGAAAACTCAGAATTAATCCGAAGAAACTTAATTTAAGCGTATTCATAAAGATAACTTCGAAGTTGGGGGATGACAGGAATTTCTCGAAGTTGTACAAGCCTACCCATTCACTCCCCATAATCCCTTTGATTGGGCTGAAATCTTTAAAGGCGATAATCGCACCATACATAGGACCGTATTTAAAAATCAGGGTCAGGATCACAGCTGGTGCGAGCAAAATATAAAGAAAGTAGTACTTCTTTAGATAGTCTAGTAAGGAGCTCTTATGTTTGGTCACCATTGTTCTGTGTTCAGCTTCTATTAGGTTTTGCAATGCCTTTACCTCCGTTCTTATCAATGTTTATATCTTGATGCAGTAAGGGCTTTCAATTGGCTTATGTCCTGCTGCTTTTACAATTTACCAAACACTTAATCGTTCGTCAATACATTTTGTAAAAATATTAATGTGCATATGACAAAGTATTATGTTCATAAATGATGCATATAATTTTACATAATTACAAATACAGCCAATTTAAATAGGATTATATACTTTAAAGTCAACATACTCTCATGAAGATGAAAAGAATAATACCTTTTTCGCACACTTATCCGCCGATAAAATGTAAACTAAATTGTGCATTTGTAAATATCATATTGCTATTTTGAGTAAACTAATATACATTAAAGAGAGTTGGAATCATGCCAAATAGTACACTATTTGTGGCGAAGGTTAAGAACAAGAATATAGAGGTGAATTACATAGATGGCCAGGGAAAAAGTAACCATACAAGACATCGCGGATGCTTTAGGAATCTCCAGAAATACAGCTTCCAAAGCCTTAAATGGAACGAATGGTATACCTGATGAAACTAGAAACAAGGTTATAAAGAAAGCGATAGAGTTAAAATATAAACAATTTGCTTTTATGGATACCGAGAGTGTTCAACCAAGAAACTCTGGAAATATCGCTTTATTAACAGAAAACTTACCTAACACTTCCCACTTTGGATCGAAACTGATCAGTGGCATGGAGAAACGAATCAGTGCAGAAGGATATAATTTATCCATGCACATTATAAGAGACATTGATCAGGAGTCCCTGTCTCTTCCAAATAATTTTGATGTCGCCAATGTAGACGGAATTATTTGTATTGAGTTGTTCAATTTGGAATATAGTAAGCTAATTACAAGTCTAGGCATTCCAACTATTTTCATCGACTGTTCTGCAGATATCTGCTACCCTGAATTCCAAGCAGATGTACTTCTCATGGAAAACGAACATAGCACATATCAACTTACAAAAAAGTTAATTGATGGCGGTTACACATCACTGGGGTTCATCGGGGACTATAATCACTGTAGGAGCTTTAATGAAAGATGGGTGGGCTTTAATCGCGCATTGATAGAATCTGGCATCCAGCTTGATCTCTCACAATGTATTCTCGATGACGATCGACTATTTTTTTCGAATCCGGAGTGGGCAGATACTAGGCTGAGTCAAATCAATGAGCTTCCTTCTGCTTTCGTGTGTGCTAACGATTATATTGCGGTTACCTTTATGAAGTCTCTCAAAAACATGCTTTCCATTCCTAATGACATCGTCATTTGTGGTTTTGATAATGGTCCTGAATCAAACATTGTTGAACCCCATCTCACTACTGTTCATATTTATAGTAATCAGATGGGTGTCAAAGCAGCCGAAATGCTACTTTCCCGAATTCATGATCCGAAGCAACCCTATCAGGTTTCTCATATTTATACCAAACTCATCATAAGAGACTCTACACCTAATATCAGTTGATGAATTTAAAAAGAACCCAAGCGATTAATAATTCCGTCGCTGGGGTTCTTTTTTTTCGTTGAATTGTTCCAATTACAATATCCTGTATATATAATCGCCCACAATTAGTTTATGGAAGGATTGTATTCTTCATAGGATAGAACAATATGCTCTCGTTTTAGCAGACAATGCTCTATGATCGCCTTACGTTTCGCTTTCAGGACAATTTGTTCAATATCAGCAAAACTGCAACCGGAAAGACGTTCGCATGCCTCCTCCATCAACCCAGCTTCACTTTCAAAGTCATTAATTAACAGTTCGACATATTGAAGCCTACTTGATTCATCCGGGTTAGCATAAATCATTTTTGTATCAAACCTTCTCCAAATAGCTCTATCCAGTTCATTTTCTAGGTTCGTTGCTGCTACAAAAATGCTATTGTCACCAAAATCATCGAGACATTGCAGCAGTGTATTCACCGCACGGGCCATTTCTTTAACCTCGTCATTACTCTCCCGTGTTCTTGCAATGGCATCAAACTCATCCAGGAAAAGAACACAAGGAGATGCTTTGGCATACTCAAATATTTTCCGGATATTACTTCCAGTCTCACCCAAATGGCTGTGAATAATTGCATCAAGTCTAACCAGGATAAGTGGAAGCTCCAGCATTTGCGCCATATAAAATGCCGTAAGTGTTTTCCCTGTGCCCGGTGGACCATACATAACCACTTTATTGGGAATGGGAACTTGATGTTCTTCAAATCTTCCCCTCATACCTAAGATCGTAATGAATTCTTCGACAATCTTTCGATTCATATCGGGTAGGACGAGATGTCTAACCTTTTTGGCACATTCTTTGGGTGTATAATAGGTACCCATATCAATCCCTTTTGCTCTGGGTAGACGTTGATTGTTGCTGCTTTTGTTCATTATTTATTAAAGCTCCTTTAAAATGGTTATTTTCAAGAAATCCAAAAGATCCTTTCTGAATCCAGTTCAACCTGCGCTAATTGCCGTTCGAAGTCCTCGTGAGGAACGATAGAGCCGGCTTGTGACCATTCATTATCCACAAATCAATTCAACTTCCAAATTATATTTATTCGTAATTATTACGATTTAAAATATCATACTTTCTTTTTGTTTATAATGTCAACCAGTAGCACAAAAAAGAGCCTTATAGTTCCAAGGCTCTTTCGGGGTATATCTATTAAATCGTCCATCCAGGCAAAGCAGAGGTTCCAGCATCCTGCCTTCACATATTGTAAGTCCTGGCTAGCTTGGACTTAGCTCTGAGCCGGGTGAATTCCTTAGTTACCAGGATTACCGTCCACACTACAACCACAGAATCAATCACAAGCGAACCCCAATATACTCCGGAGACGCCTAACCATCTTGGCAAAACAAGCATCACTGGCACATAAAAAACAAGTTGTCTGGTGATGCCGATAACGGCCGCCGGCTTCCCTTTATTAATCGCAGGGAAAAAGGTCATGGCCATAAAAATGAGCGACAATAACGGCAGAACCGCCATGTTCAACCGGAAATATAACATTTCGCTGGTTTTAAAGATTTGATCCGGCAGCATTAGTCCCAGAATGGAAGCCGGCGAGATCATGGAAATTATCCAGAAAGGCAAAGTCAGCAGCATGGAGACGAGTGTGAATATTTTATAGGCTTTGATGGCGCGCTCATACTGTTCTGCTCCAAAATTAATGCCGATGACTGGCTGCAAGGCGCGCATTAATCCGAATATCGGCGTCAACAGGAAGGTGAATACACGGAAAACCACACCATAAAATGCAATATCTGCTGTAGTCCCGTATCTCGACAGTGCATTAAATACTACAACAGCCTGTACCAGATTCATAAAGTTCATAATGAAAGAGGACATTCCCAGTCCAACTATGGATTTGATTGTGGCAGCATCCCGATAGATTGCAAAGACATTCGTTCGGAATGAGGCAAATCCTTTGCCAAAATAAATCCATCCCAGCAAGGTGTAGACCAGCATCCCGATATTTGTAGCCCAGGCAGCACCCTCTACTCCAAAATCCAGCCAGGCTACCAGAATATAATTGGACAATACATCAACTGCCAGTCCAATGCCCATTACCACGGCTGCCGATTTCATTTTCCCTTCGGCACGCACAATCATGTTGGCAGCCAGTCCATAAATCCAGAAAAATGAACCGATCACCGTAATTCTAAAATAGCTGTCTCCAAGAGCCAGAGTTTCCCCTTCTCCTCCCATAATTCGCACCAGCTGTGTGGAGAATAATAAACCTAACACCATATAGACAAGCGTTACAAGGATGGACAGATAATTAACATTCCCCATCAAACGCTTCTGCATTTCTTTGTCCTGCCTGCCGAGGGCTAAACTTAAAGCAGAACCGGCACCCACCCCGATCAAGGAGCCCAGTCCCAAGCTGATCTGGGTTAAAGGATAAGCTACCGAAACCCCAGCCAGTGCTTCCTCTCCGACAAACCTTCCCACAAATACAGCGGCAATAACCGCATTTAAGCCATAGAGAACCATTGCGATGATAGCGGGCCATGATAACTGGACCATAATATTCCATAGATTACCGTTGAGAATAAAATGCGTCTGCTTGTCTTTGCTGTTGTTTATCTGTGTTACAGTGTTCATAATGTGGATTTTCTCTCCTTCTTTTGACTGAATATGCGAAGTCCTCGTTCAAAGATTTACGGGACTCCTTACATTAACAAGTCTATAAGACAGGATGGCTAGCAACTACCGCAAAAGGGATTGTTTCTATCTCATAAAGGATTTTATCTTTAAAATTATATTTTCACAGCACAAATAAAGGGCACCCTATATCGCCAGGCTCTGTACTTAAGCCTTAGCAGAAAGGTGCCCCCATTAACACTTCAGAGCAGATTACAGTGCGCTATCTTTAGCCATTGGAGCTAATTTTTCAGTCCTGTCAACACGATTCCTTCTACGAAATATTTTTGACCAATCAGATAAAAAATGACGCCCGGCGCAAAGGACATACACGTAGCCGCCATCGTCAGCGACCAGTCCTGCTTTAGTTGTCCTCTAAAAGCGGTTAGTCCCAAGGCTATCGTGTACTTATCGCTTGAGTTTATGTAAATCATCTGTTGAAGTAGATCATTCCATAAACCGATAAAGATAAATAATGCCACAACGATCATTGCAGATTTAATGGCCGGCATAATAATGCTGAACAAAATGCGGTAATATCCAGCACCATCGATCGTTGCTGCTTGATCAAGCTCTCTCGGAATAGACATGATAAACTGCCTAATCAAAAAGATATTAAAAGCGCCACCACCACAGAAATAAGGCAAAATCAACGGCAGATAGCTGTCATGGATTCCTAAGCCTCTCGTCCACCCAATATATAGTGGAATAAGAGTAACCATGGCAGGTAGAAGCATCGAACCGACACAAAGCGCCCAAATCAATTTTTTGCCCCGAAAACGCAGTCTTGCAAAAGCATAACCGCATAAGGTCGCTGTAAAGGTTCCTGCCAAACAAGCGGGTACAATAATAATCATGGTGTTCCATAAATATTTCCAAAACTTAAAAATCTCTAGCGTTTCTGCATAGTTTGAAAACAACCAACTTCCTGGCAGCAGTGAAGGCGGATATTTGTATATCTCGGCATTCGACATGAGCGACGTGCGAAATATCCACCAGATTGGAAAGAGCACGAGTATAGTAAAAAAAATGACAACGACAAACGAGATCAGGTTCATCCATTGATTATTACGTTTTTTGCTCTTTAATCTTCCGTATGTGGCTACACTCATTTGTCATCGCCTCCTTCATTAAAGATCCATAGATTGGAGGTTTTGAATAATACACCAGTAAAGCCTGCAAGAATAACAAAAATAACGGCCGTTGTCGCACAAGCATACCCCAATTTATAATTTACAAAAGCTTGATCATACATCAGATAAGTTAAAAATCGTGAAGAATTACCCGGACCGCCATTCGTTAATGAAAGAGCCGGCGTAACAATTTGGAGATTGGCAATCAAGCTCATTAACAAATTGTAAAAGATAATGGGCGACATGCACGGTAAAGTGATATGCAAGAATCGTTTCCATCCATTCGCACCATCCATTTCAGCCGCTTCATGGTAGACGACCGGAACATTCTGCAGCCCAGCTAAGAAAATAACAATTAAGTTACCTGACAGCCAAACCGAGATCAAGGATAGAGATGGAATGACATAGCTGGAATCCGCGATAAAAGAAACTTTGTTCAAACCAATCTCAGAGAGAATAAAGTTAAAAAATCCAAAATTAGCTTCGTATAACCAAGACCATCCTACATATATTGCGGCTGCCGGCAAAACGTACGGTACATAGAAAACAGCTCGGAAAAACCCTCTTGCCGGAATTTTACGATTCAGTAGCATCGCAATAAAAAGTGAATAAATCATACCTCCAACTACCGATAAGACGGCAAAGTAGACCGTAGCTATAATAGAATCTTTAATATAAGGATCAGTGGTAAATAGATTAATATAATTCTCGAAGCCAACAAATTTTGGGTCTGAAAGTCCCGTCCAATTCGTTAAGCTGATCCCGAGCACCCCAATAAGAGGTAGATACGTTAGAAAGATCAGGCCAATGAAGGCAGGGATCAATAATATATACGCGGCTCGTGCCTCACCTGCATGGATACGTGAACGACGTTTCGGAGATTTATTAATCATTTCCATCTCTATCTCCCCACCTGAAGATCATAATATGGCCGCCGCGGGTGTGAGCTTGGCAACGGCCATTCTTTGCGGATTTTACTAATTGCCTAAATGGGCTGCTTTCAACGCATCCAGATTTTTAGAAATAGCATCCTTAGCGGTCGTCTTTCCCGTCCATACATCCCCTAGAACCGACCCGAGTAAGGTGTTAAACTCCGTCGTATGATTCGTATAGAACCACGCTGCGGGCTTCACAGCAGGTGATTGCGCATAATCGACTACTGCAGATTTATATTCGTCATAAACAGGGAAGTTAGGATTTTCGACCCATTTACGGGTAAGGGTCTCATCCGTGTACCACTTCTCCAGTGTCGGCATCCAGATTCCCGAGCTAATGAGGCCCCAGTTATTTTCTTCTGAGTTGTACCATTTCAGCCATTCCATCGCTTCTTTTGGATGCTTAGTCTGGGAGAACACGACATTGGCGCCACCCGTGTTGAGGGTAACCTTATCCTTCATGTAAGGCAATACTGCAACGCCATAGTTCAGGCCTTCATTCTTAGCCGTATTGAGACTAGTTCCCACGTTCCACGCACCGTTAGTAGCCATGGCAACAGTCCCTGCGATAATGGTTCGTTGAATGCCATCATCAGTCTGTCCGACAGACAACGGAGCAACATGATCCTTCAAGTAAAGATCTGCAACCTTCTGAATTCCCTCTATACTGGCGTCTTCTCCAATTCTCACCTCAGTCCCATCACCCGAATAGAACCCCCCACCATTACCAAGCGCCCAGGTCTCAAGCTGCCATGGTAAGTTTTCAACGGATGCGCCAAACTGAACGATACTCTGCTCATTAAAGCCACTCTCATCAGGATGTTTACCATTTTTATCAAGGGTCAGCTTCTTTGCTGTTGTTACAAATTCCTCCCATGTCCACGCTTTATCCAGAGCAGCCGGGGGATAGGGTACATTGGCTTTGTCGAATATATCTTTGTTGTAATAGAGGAGTAAGATTTCATTGGCAGCCGCGTAGGCTACGGTTTTCCCTTGATATTTGTAGGCTAGGCTATCCAGTGGTTTGCTGTCGCTTCCTTCGTACATTGTATTTACATCATTCAGCATGCCTTGGGTAGACCACTGAACGACCCCATCTTCTCTGAGCATCCCTGTATCAGGTAATTGCTCTGCCGTAGCCATTGTATTCAGCTTGGTCATGTAGTTTTCCCAAGGAATTGCTTGTACTTCTACTTCAATTCTGTCTTGAGAAGCATTAAACTTATCCGCCACTCCCTGGGTTACATTTCCCTCTTCCGCACTTCCCCACATCGAATAGATAATTTTGACCTTCTCCTCAGGCTTGGAGGTGGCGTTCTCAGATGCTTTGGGTCCATCAGTTGCCTTGGTTGCTGTGTTTGTCTCATCTTTCGCGCAGCCAATGACACTTAATGCTAGTGCAGTTGAAAGAATACCTACCCCGAATGCTTTACCTACCTTCATTTCCCTCTCCCCCTTCATAATCACATAGATATGTCCAACCGTTTGACCCCCTAAGTTATTGAGTTAAACGTTTAGTACCAACTTTTTTTAATAATTCCAACCTTTGCTTGGAATCCGAAATTTCGGCCAGCCGATACGACTTTTAATATCGTAAATATTTTCAAAAAGTGGTATAGAGTCTTCATGAACTTGGGATGTTTTAATGAAGTAAGCGCTTTATTGTTATTGTGTCATGATTTTCTATTAGGGAAAATAGCATTTTTCAACCTGATTTTTAAAAATTCCAACCTTTAAAGAATCATCTTTTTCATAAAACAGCAGAATCAGCTGATCCAAAATATCACTTGCAGTAACGACAATAAGCAGAGCCGCCCTCCTACCCCAATGGTAGAAGCACTGCTCTGCCTATTTAGCATTTATACACTACGCTGCTGTATGAAGCAACGCCGTTTTTCTATTCTAGAAACACAACTGCGTGAGATCTCCAGCTCCTTAGCGATTTCCCGCTATGTTATCGAATTTCTTGAGGTTGTGGACACGAACCGACGTCAAGAAAGAGGACGTCTCTTATTCGTTCCCCATCGTGCTGATGTCGATGACAAACCGGTAACGGACATCTGAAGCAAGCACACGCTCCCAGGCTTCATCTATCCGGTCAGCAGAAATGACCTCGATTTCAGATGCAATATTATGTTCAGCGCAGAAATTAAGCATTTCCTGCGTTTCACGGATTCCGCCAATCATCGATCCGGCAAACGAACGGCGGTGGCCGATCAGCGAGAATACGTTAACTGCCAATGGATCAGCAGGCGCACCGACATTGACTAATGTACCATCCAGCGCTAGAAGTGAAAGATAGGCATCGATATCAATCTGTGCGCTTACTGTATTCACGATTAGATCGAATGAACCGGCAAGCTGCTTAAATGTCTCCGGATCGCTTGTGGCATAATAATGATCCGCTCCTAATTGCAATCCGTCTTCCTTCTTCTTCAGTGACTGTGATAACACAGTAACCTCAGCTCCCATAGCATGAGCAATCTTCACAGCCATGTGTCCAAGCCCGCCAAGACCCACTACAGCTACTTTTTTGCCGGGAGCGGCTCCCCAATGGCGCAGCGGTGAATAGGTGGTGATTCCTGCACACAAAAGCGGTGCAGCCGCGTCAAGCGGAATAGCGTCAGGAATCCGGACCACGAAGTCTTCTGTTACAACGATGTGCGTGGAATATCCGCCCTGTGTATAGTGACCGTGCCGGTCGATAGCTCCATAGGTGCCCGTATTTCCACTCAGGCAATACTGCTCCTCACCTTTCTGGCAATTACTGCACTCTCCACAGGAGTCAACCATACAACCTACCCCTACACGATCGCCAACTGTGTACTTTGTAACTTCGGAACCGACCTGGCTGACAATACCGGCGATCTCATGCCCTGGAACAAGTGGATACTTAACCGGTCCCCACTCCCCGCGGGCTGTATGAATATCCGAGTGGCAAATGCCCGCGTATTTAATCTCTATAAGAACATCGTGCGGCTGCAGATTCCGGCGTTCGATTGTAGTTAGCTTGAACGGGCCTTCCTGACTGAATGTAGCGCGTGCATTAACTTTTATCATAGTGAAACCTCTCTTCTAGTTAATATAAAAAACTGTAATGCCGACTTTACAAAACCTATGTTATTACTTAAAGTTAACTCTAAGTCAAGCACAAAATATAATTAAGACTGGAGATAGATGATGAAGACATACTCCATAAGTGAAGTTGCAGAATACTTTAATATGACATCACATACCCTGCGTTACTATGACAAGGAGGGGCTTTTGCCTTTTATAGAAAGAACCCCCAGCGGGAAACGCGTTTTCAAAGAAACGGATATGGACGCTTTAAAAGTAATTGAATGCCTGAAGTCATCCGGGATGCCGATTAAGGAAATAAAACATTTCATTGAGTGGTGCTCTGAAGGGGACTCCACCTTGCAACAGAGATATGACATGTTCCTGGAGCGAAAAGCTTCCGTAGAAGCACAGATGGAAGAATTAAGAAAAACGATGGAAGTCATAGAACATAAATGCTTCTACTACAAGACCGCCTTGGATAGCGGCACGGAAGATGTTCATAAAAAAAATAACATTAAGAGTGCATTTACTCATTAGAAATGAACCTTCAAATTACAGTAAAGGCGGGGCAGATTGATCTGCCCCGCCTTTCTTAATTTGGACGCTTTTTTGCCAGCAGCTTCTCCGTAAAATTCACATCAAAAAAATGAATAATGGGTCCCAAACCAAGTGCGGACACTAGAGTTCCTAAGCCTATAACGCCTCCTGCCAGGAAGCAAATCAAAGCACAAAGCGCATCCGTAAACATCCGGTGCCAAAAATAAGATATTTTCGGGAAGTTATCCCTCATAATCAGGGACAGGCTGTCGTAAGGAGCTACTCCCACAGCCGATGTCTGATACAAGGATACCCCAAAACTGCATACCACCACGCCAATCGCTACGACGACCACCCTCTGCCATAACAGCTGAGGTTCGCCCAACAGAGATAGCCAAGTACTATGAAAGAACGTAGCGATATATCCCAAAAAGATTGCGTTTACAAAAGTCCCGGCTCCAATAAACCTTCGTCCGGTTATGAATTCGATTACAAACAATACCAGGTTCAGCAAGATCAGAAAATTTGCATATGTTATACCGACGCACTCTGCAAGTGCCATTACCATGCCGCTAAAGGGATCATTCCCCATGCCGGACAGCTTAAAAATACTGATTCCCATGCCCAGAAATACATTGCCGATAACCATAATAATCAATCGTTTTTTATCAACGTTATAAAGATAACCCTTCATATTGCCCATCCTATTTTTCATATTAAAATTGCACCTTGCAACAACCACGTCATTATATCATATATTCTATTGTTTGACGGTTATCTTTATTGATAGTATTCAATGATTTGGATAAGCAGATCGGTCAGCACTGAGCATTATTTTGAAGGGAACACTGCTTTTTCGATCTTCAGATCTACTTCTTTAATGACATCATCAACCTCGGAGCCAAGGATATCTATAAGTGTAATTTCATTACCTTCTTTGTCCGTCCCAATTGGATCATGTAGGGATACGTCTTTACGTGTTTTCTTGAGCGAACGCAGGTGCATCAGGATTTCGTTTTCAATACAACGAGCAGCAAATGTGGCTAACCTTGTTCCTTTGATTGGACGATAGCACTCAATAGATTTAATCAGGCCGATTGTGCCAATGGAAATCCACACCCCAACAGAAAGAGTTGTCCAGTTCGAAGCCAAGTCTTTTTATTATCACAGAAAATGAAAATAGGCCCAGCTTCTAATGTCTGCTAAAAACCTTGGCAGCCAAGTTGCGTGGGCATAAAAAGTGTATATTTATTTTCTTATCTGAAACCCGCCGCGCTGCTCACCTCACCCAGTCTCTTCTTGGTCACTCAGCAGCTGGTCAATTTCCACAATTGCCTTAATATAAATCTTGAATGCGTCCCAGATCTGGCTGATGCGCATGGCCTCGTCCGGCTGATGGCTGCTCCCTTTTCCTTCGGGAAAAGGAGTCTGTACATCGGTGCGAAGCGGGCCGAAGGCTACTGTGCGCGGCAGCCATCTGGCATACGTTGCCCCACCCATTGCATAGGGCGCTTGCGACAAGCCCAGCTCACTGTTGGCAAGCCTGCATAAGGCCGCTATGATCAGGTCATCCTTGTCCATGTAGTGTGGCGGACTGTCCGTCCACTCAGTCAGTGACAGTCCATGCTGCCGCGAGTAGGCTGCCAACTGCTCCTGCAGCGCATCCGCGGATTGCGACAGACCGTAACGGACATCGATTCCGATCCGAACGGTTCCCTCATTCCACGCTACGATGCCGGCATTGCTGGTGGTAGGACCCGTTTCATCCCTGTGGGTGATACCAAGCCCCTCCCCGTAAGGGTCACCCAGCGCTTGTGACAAAAAAGTGAGCACAGCACGCGCCGCAGCATCCTCAACCAGCTCATGCGTAAGGAGCGCCCCGGCCAGCTTTCTTGCCGCGTTTTGCGTCCCGGCAGGAAACGCCGCATGCCCGGCCTTACCCTGCGCGCGAACAACCGCTATCCCCTCTAGCTCCGCGACTTCAAACCCCTCCGACCGCAGGTTTTGCACTTCGTATGAGGTTAATCCGCGCAACCGGGCCTCCGCAACGGCGGGCACCATATTGTAATCCTCGCCAGCTTGAAAGGACAGCAACCTGTCGTCAGACGCGCTTCCAGTCACATCGGCTCGCACAATCCCTTTTTCCGCATAGCATACCGGATAATAAGCGTCAGCAACAATCCCGAAGGACGGCGACTGATGCTGGGACAGGAAATAGCGGATATCCCGCATGCCGCTCTCTTCGTTGACGCCCAGAAATACATAAGCATTATGATCCAGCCGCACGTTGGTCTCTTTGAAAAACTTCAGTACATAAAGCGCAAGCACAGCAGCCGATTTATTATCCATCGCACCTCGGCCAAATAGAAACCCATCTTTCTCGAACGGGGAGAAGGGCGGAAAGCTCCAGCCCCGCCCTGCGGGCACCACGTCCAGATGGGCGAACAAGCCGATGCCTTCCTCACTGTCTCCCAGCTGCACCTTAATGCCATAGCCAGCAAAAGCCGTTACCGACAAGTCTTCCCGCGCGGCCAACTGCTCCGCCTCACGCAATACAGCAGCGCATTCGGCACCAAAAGGCTCCGGGCTATCCGGATGAAAGGTGGTGCCCACGCTCGGCACACGAATCAGACGTTTGATATCTTCGAGAATCGCCGCTTGATGATCGGCTAGAAACTGTTCAACCTGCTTGTCCAGCTCCATACTGGTCATAATCGCTCACCCCTTTCAGGTTTACAGCTCGGCTGCAAGTTCCAGCTTTTGTAGACGGAAATCCAGCTCAGCTATGACATTTGGCGGCAGTACTACCTCGGCACCGGCAATATTCTCATGAAGGTGCTTTTCCTTGCGAATGCCGCAAATCACATTGACATTGGCATGCTTGTTCAACAAATAGGCTACGGCAATAGAACTGGCGCTAACCCCATATTCACTTCCGATCTCAACCAGACCGCCGGCAAACTCAGTGGCCAGCTTCAGGTTGCGTCCATGCCACCAGGCATCGTTCTGGCGGGGATCGTTCGGCTCCAGCACATGATCAGGCCGAATATGTCCTGTCAGTAACCCTTGCGCCAGCGGCGAATACGCATGGAAGCTAATCTGGTGCTCGTTGCACAGAGGCAGGATCGCCTGCTCGGGTTCTCTGGACAGCATATTGAATTTTTTTTGCACGATTGAGATTTCACCATAATCGATGTAGCTCTGCACGTGATGCGGCTCGCAATTGGACGCGCCTATGGCGCGAATCTTGCCTTCCTGCTTCAGTTGCATCAGCACCTCGATCGTTTCTTCAATTGGTGTTAGAAAAGGCTCCATCGCCGGATTATGTGTATAGTAAATATCGATATAATCCGTCCCTAACCGCTTCAGGCTTTGCTCCACCTCCATGCGAATCGTTCGCGGGCTCAAATTCCGCTTCACGCTATGCCCGTCCCAGGTAAAACGATAACTGCCTTCCTCGTCACCCCACCACAAGCCGCATTTTGTCGAAATAATGACCTTATCCCGCCGGCCTTTGATCGCTTGCCCAACGATTTCCTCACTGTGCCCAAAGCCGTAAACCGGGGCAGTATCAATTATATTGATGCCCAGATCCAGCGCGGCATGAATGGCGCGAATCGATTCCGTATCATTGGTATCTGGGAACTGGAATCCTCCACCAATACCGAAAGCGCCGAAAGTAACGACAGAGGCTTGTATGCCGCTCTGTCCAATCTCCTTATATCTCATCGTGACTGTATCCTCCCACTTTATTGATTCGCCTGTGCAGCAACAATATCCAGCCGGAGCTGCCCACCCACACCCACATTTTCATCGGCGTGTTCTTTAATGATGACAATCGTTTTTACCTGCAAGCCGGAAAGCACCCGATCCGTAGTCTCCTGCAGATTACGAACCAAGTCCCGCTTCGCCTCAACTGGTTTTCCAGGTGCGGTGTATACAAAAAATGTAATTTCATAAAAGTCCTTAGGTGTTGTCGATGCCTGTGGAAGTTCGATCCAGGAGATAGTTCTTAGCTCCGGAGGCAGGCGAAGACCCGTTGTTACTGCCGTGCCCAACTCACTTACCAATTTTGTCTTTTGTTCTTCCTTCAGAGATGTCGTTGCGTATGCCAATACAGTTGCCATGGTTCAGCACTCCTTTATCATTATAGTTAGTTTTTTCAGACAAACGCTTTGCTTATTTCCGCATTCCCATTACTCAGGATGCATTATTCGTTATACGGTTTCTTGACTCCCTTGTACGTATCCAGCAGCCATTGCGAATATTCTTTCGAAGTCATCACCGATACGATAGCATCCAGCCATTCCTTATTCTTCTCTTCAGTTCCTTTCTTAATAGCCAGCAAAATACCGCCATATTGTTTGTACACCTCAGGTGTTTCCTGTAGCAGCGCCGTATCAATCGTCACCTGGGGATCATTCATTTGAGCTACCGTAATAGCCGGCGCAGTCATGGCGTCCAGATCAGCAAAAGCCCCTACGCGGCTGCGCGGATCAATTTCAACGAATTCGAGCTTCTTGCTGTTCTCGACAACATCGAGTACTGTTGGCAGGTCAATACCCTCGCGCAATTGGATTAGCCCATTGTCCGCCAATAGTTGCAGTTCTCGCGCCCTGTTGGCGGAATCGTTGGCAATGCCGATCTTAGCTCCTTGCGGCAGCTCATCCACAGTTTTGTATTTCTTGGATACGAACAGCACCGGTGTTGTATAAATATTCGGGCCATAAGCGACCAACTCTGTACCGTTGCTTTCATTGAAGCTGTTCATATATTTTTCATTCTGAAAATAATTGGCATCGATACTGCCGTCTGCAGTCGCATTGTTCAAGGCAATATTGTCATTGAAGACTTGCGTCTCAATTTGATAGCCTTCCGGCTTCAGCTTTTCGGCCACATAATCAATATCCGGCTGCTCCCTGGCAATCACGCCAATCACAATTTTTTGGGACTTTGCATCCGATTGTGCGTCGGAGGATGAGCTGGATGACTGAGAGCATCCGACCAGCAGCACAATGACAGTGGTCATGATCAGAATCAGCTTGGCAGTTGCCTGTTTTTTCATGTAAAACCCCTCATTTCTGATGTTTTATTTCAACTTGCGGTACAACATATTCCCGCCCAGTTGTATAAATTGAACAATAACAATTAAAATAACAACGGTTGTGTACATAATCGTGTCATTGAAATTCTGGTAGCCATAGGAAAGCGCAACTGCCCCCAGCCCGCCGGCTCCAACGGTCCCTGCCATAGCTGTAAAGCCCAGCAACGAAATAAAACCAATCGTTAAGTTTGAAATGATGGATGGAATCGCCTCACTGACAATAACGTTAAATGTTATTTGCCAATCGGATGCGCCAAATGACCTAGCAGCCTCGATCAGACTCGGATTCACCTCCTTAAAGCAGCCCTCCAGCAATCTCGCCAGTAACGGAGAGCCTACAATGGTAATGGAGAAAATGGCAGCTGTTGTACCAATGGTCGTCCCCACAACAAAGCGAGTTAACGGAATTATTGTAATAATGAGAATAATAAAGGGTACAGAACGCAGCACATTAATGATGGCGCTGAAGGTCTCGTAGACTGCTCGGTTGGGCCTGAGTCCTTTGGCATCTGTAGTAATGAGAATGAGTGCCAAGATGAAACCGAACAGGGTACAGGTCACAACGGTGCCGCCCAACATAATCAGCGTATCGCGCAGCCCCGGAAAAATGATTTTATCGAGCAGAGTCTGGTAATCGTACTGATACATTACAAATTCCTCCATTCCATGCCGCTCTGCTCCAGATAGGCCCTGACCTTGTCAAAATCTTGCCTGCTGACCGATAAGGTGAACGACCCCGCGATACTGTCCACATAACGGTCCAGTCCGCCCCATACAACTTCAAACGGCACCCCTGTTGACAAGGCGAAGCGGGAAAGCATGTCTTCCTGACCTGGTCGCTGAATAAGCTCAAACAGAATGTTATCCTCGCCAGTTTTCACTTCATGTGCGCCCAGGAAATCATTCAGATGACCGGAGTTTTCCAGGAAGATATCTTGCACCGCTCCGGCAGCCTGCAACTGACCCTTGCTGAGCACCGCGATGTTGTTGCAAGTTTCTTTTACCACTTCCATTTGATGCGTCACAATGACAATGGTGATGCCAAGCTCTTTGTTAATTTTTTTGAGCAGACCCAGAATGGATTTGGTGATGTTGGGATCAAGTGCGCTTGTCGCTTCATCACAAAGCAGAATGCGTGGGTTCATAGCAAGCGCCCGGGCGATGGCAACCCGCTGCTTCTGTCCGCCGGAAAGCTCGCGCGGCAGTGCCTTTTCCTTGTCCGTCAATTCCACGAGCTGCAGGAGCTCTTTCACGCGCGCATCAGCCACCGCTTTATTGTAGCCAAAGCATTTCATTGGAAACATAATGTTGTCATACACATTTTTTCGCTCCAGCAGAGAGAAATGCTGAAAGATCATGCCGATATTGCTGCGAAACTTGCGTAGTGTTGCTCCCCGCATGCTGCGGATTTCAACTCCGTTGACATGCAAGCTGCCGCGGTCAAAGGTCTCCAGACCGTTGATACAGCGCAAAAGCGTTGACTTGCCCGCGCCGCTCACCCCAACAAGTCCGAAAATATCCCCGTCCGTAATGTTGACATTAATACCAGACAAAACCTCCCTACCTCCAAATGATTTAAATAAATCACGAATTTCTATGCCTGAACCGACAAGCTCCGTAGGTTTGCCCTCCAGTTGTCCGACCATCCTATCCACTCCTTTCATGCACCCAGAAAATGCTTTTTCTAAATAAATTAGATCGATCTAATTTCAACCTAAAACAATTCCTATCAGTTTACTTTGATTTATGTTATCAGCTCTACAGTAGCCTGTCAACACTATTTTTAAACCTTTCTGTCAAATGAATTATGATATACTGGAAGGTAGTTGAGAGGAGGAAAAGTTTGTGGTTTCTAGAGAAAAAAGAGTTACACTACAAGATGTTGCCGATGATGCCGGCGTTTCGAGAGCAACCGCCTCTCTTGTCGTTCGCGGCAGCAAATCCATTAAACCTAGTACACACAAAAAGGTGCTGGACTCCATGGAAAAGCTCGGCTATGTATATGATCGCGTAGCCGCCAGCTTTCGATTACAGCGTTCCTCAACGATAGGCGTTATTGTCACTGATATCGAAAATCCGTTTTATCCACATATATTGACGCATATTGAGCATGTTCTATACGAACAGCGGTTCAATGTGCTGCTGGGCATGAGCTTTGAATCAACCGAAAAGCAGGAGCGTGTGCTGGAAACAATGCTTGAGCACCGTGTGTGCGGCATTATTATGACTCCTGTCGCCTCTACATCGCCCGCCCTGTTCACCAAATTGCAAAATCTAAACATCCCCACGCTGCTGATTGGACGTGAGGTTGATACCGTGAATACCGACTATGTCGGGACGGATTATCGGCTGGGAGCCGAAATGGCCGTGCGCCATCTCATCGAGCAAGGGCACCGGCGCATCGCTTATCTGGGCGGCAGCCCTCAGGGAAACACATCCTACAAGGAGCGTTTTGCCGGTTACTGCCAAGCCCTGCAGCAATTTGGATTGGAGATCGATCCCGCTCTAATCATTACAAGCCCGATCAACCGTGACGGCGGCACCCGCGCTGTGCAAGAGGCGATGCAGTTAAACAATCCGCCAACCGCCTGCTTTTGCAACAATGATGTCATTGCCCTGGGCGCCATGATCGGCCTGCAGTTGCAAGGACGTACGCCTGGGAAACATATGGCCATCGTTGGCTTTGACAATGTACAGGAAACGGAGACTGCCAAGCCTGGTCTAAGCAGCGTTTCCGTATTCCAGGATAAATGGGGAAGCGAGGCTGCCAAGCTGCTGCTCAAACGAATCAACGGCGATCAGTCAGAACCTACCAGAATTATTATTCCGCCTCAGCTGATTATACGTGAGTCTTCCACCAGCTATAGCGGCTTCCATTCATCCAGCCCTTTATAATCGACACAATCCGGATTCATTCTCCGGACTTGTGTTGTTTTTCCGGGAACTCCAATACTAATAAATTCTTTATTAATACTTTTGGTCTTTGTTCTTACCGGTCTTCTGAATTTCTTCTCAAGCGAACCTCTTACCTCAAATGAACATTATAAAAGAAATTAATTATTTTTACATATATATCTAGTTAATTCCACATTATTGATAAAGCAAGTACATGCTGTCCATTTTTATGTTAAACAATCCTCTTAGAGATCTCATCAACAAGTTGCCTAATCCCCATTCTTTTTGAGCTTTAATATCTCCTTCGGTTCGACTGTTAAACTTTGATTATTAAACCCATTAGTCCGTCTCTACATTGAAATATCATCACTTTCACTGCTCTTTACTTTTCTTAACAAAAAAGCAACTCCCTTATTGGCAAGTCGCTTCTAAAACACTCAATAGTGATTATTTAGTTATTATCTAAGACCCTACCGCTTAGCCTTATAAAACTCATGATACAACTTCATCAGCGCCCTTTTTTCTATCCTCGAAACATAACTCCGCGAGATCCCCAACTCCTTAGCAATCTCCCGCTGCGCCCTCTCTTCTCCACCTGTATCCAATCCAAACCGCCCAACGACAACTTCTTTTTCCCGGTCATCCAGAATATCGAGGTTACGATATATCTTACTCTTCTCGATCTTCAGATCGACTTCTTTAATGACATCATCAGCTTCGGAGCCAAGGATATCGATAAGTGTAATTTCATTACCTTCTTTGTCTTTCCCAATTGGATCATGCAGGGATACGTCTTTACGTGTTTTCTTCAAAGATCTAAGGTGCATTAGGATTTCGTTTTCAATACAACGTGCTGCAAATGTGGCCAGTTTGGTTCCTTTGTTCGGACGATAGCTCTCGATGGCTTTAATCAAACCAATGGTTCCGATGGAGATTAAGTCCTCCATGTCTTCTCCGGCATTATCGAATTTTTGAGGTTGTGGACACGATACGATGTCAAAATCCACTTTCTTGATAGAAAAGCGTTGATAGAAGTATGAAGGTTTTACCGGATGGATGGCTCTTTTTTTGTTATTCATTGTCCTTTTTTTAATAGTCACTTCGTTTTCTTAAATTTTCACTTGATATCAACAACTTAAAGAAAACAGTTGAAAGACATGATATTTAACATAGTTTGAGCATGTTTACAGTCACATCCGGGAAAGAATTAGCTGTGTTACGATATATCTTATTACTCTAGAGGAGTATTAATAATGTCAACAACTTGCAAAAGAGGTGTGTAATTGAAACTTCCAACAATCCAATTCGGACATATTAAATCGAGAGTTCCTGTTATTCAAGGTGGAATGGGTGTAGGCATATCCTTAAGTGGACTAGCCGCTGCTGTAGCCAATGCAGGCGGGATCGGCACCATCTCTGGTACAGGGATCACTCCTGATGAGCTGAGAATGCATATTCGCAAAACAAGAGAACTCTCTAAAGGGAATGGCTACATCGGTGTGAATGTACTATTCGCAGTGAAGGACTTTGCCGAAAAAATGAAGATTGCTTTGGAGGAAAAGGTTGACTTTATTATTTCCGGAGCCGGAATTTCTAGAGATATTTATGCTTGGGGTAAAGAATATGGTACTCCTGTCGTAACTATTGTTTCATCCGCCAAATTAGCCCGAATTTCCGAAAGACTTGGTGCCTCCGCAGTCGTTGTGGAAGGGTTCGAAGCTGGAGGCCATTTAGGTACAGACAGATCCATGTTTGATATCCTTCCTGAAGTCTTAGAGGCAGTTTCGATTCCTGTTATTGCTGCGGGTGGAATTCTAACAGGGGATGATATCGCAAAAGCCCTTCGGATCGGCGCATCTGGTGTTCAAATGGGTACCCGTTTTGTGGCTAGCCTTGAGTGTGATGCTCCCTTAGCCTTCAAGCAAAAGTATGTAGATGCTCAGCAAGGAGATACTGTCCTGATCAAGTCTACTGTGGGTCTAGAAGGTAGAGCAATTCGGAATGAATTTACGGACCGGATCAGTGATGATGCCAAATTAAAGATAGTCAAATGCTATAATTGTCTAAAGGTTTGTTCACATCGCTTCTGTACAATGGAATCCCTGCTCACTTCCCTTAGAGGAGATGTTAAGAACGGATTGGTTTTTGCTGGGTCCAGAGTTCATGAGATTAAAGAGATTTTGTCCGTACAGCAGATTATCGACAATTTAATGGATGAGTATCAAGGGGCATTGAACCCGACAACTTAAGGTTGTTATAAGATTCAAAAGCACGATTAACCACTTAAGCAAGCTTGGGATTTCCGAGCATAAGTGGTTTTTCATTTCGCTTGATACTCAAATTTAGTTATATTTAATAAGCTTTTGTGTTGTATTTAACTAAAGATTTCCGTACCTTTCTTTTTAATTGCAACAACAGCTAAATATCTTCACAGCCAAAATGCAATATGCCCAATACCCAAGATAATCGCAAAAGATGACTGGATATATGTACTCTTCAGAGCACCACTTAACAATTTACCCTCTCCCTTTCTCATGTATTTTTATGAGTTGGTTTAATACCAAAATTCGCTGAACTATATCTTCTCTAAAAAATTCTAATATGGTCCTTGAAGCTTTCTATGTATGCCGGTTAACGGATACTACCTTGTAATTATGAGTTTACCGCTTAGCCTTATAAAACTCATGATAAAGCTTCATGAGCGCCCTCTTCTCTATCCTCGAAACATAACTCCGCGAGGTCCCCAGCTCTTTGGCAATCTCCCGCTGTGTCCGCTCTTCTCCACCTGTATCCAATCCAAACCGCCCAACCACAACTTCTTTTTTCCCGGTCATCCAGAATATCAAGGTTACGATATATCTTACTCTTTTCGATCTTCAGATCGACTTCTTTAATGACATCATCAGCTTCGGAACCAAGGATATCGATAAGTGTAATTTCATTCCCTTCTTTGTCCGTCCCAATTGGATCATGCAGGGATACGTCTTTACGTGTTTTCTTGAGCGAACGCAGGTGCATAAGGATTTCGTTTTCAATACAACGTGCTGCAAATGTGGCTAGTTTGCTTCCTTTGTTTGGACGATAGCTCTCAAAAGCTTTAATCAGGCCGATGGTGCCAATGGAGATCAGATCCTCCATGTCCTCCCCAGTGTTATCGAATTTCTTGAGGTTGTGGACATGATGTGATGTCAAAAAATAAAACCAATTACGATCGATTCTGATTCGAATTGGTTTCCTTTTGCATATTATATTTAATTTGTAGTTTCCGATTGATTTCTTGTGTACATCCTGGTAATCCATTTAAATAACACTTTACTTGATCAATCAACTCTGAGTGAGATATCAGATTATTCATACTTGTTAAATTGCGTCTAACAATATCCTCGGTTTCAATATGATAGCCACCGTTTTTCACACGTAGAGCGATACATTCAATATTTAGCCGAACATCTGCTAGTCCCACATAAAACACAATAATTTCAAAGCCTTGTTCCTTTGCATCCTAATCTGCCTTATAACGTTACCACCCGATAAAATGGTTTCCACAATGAAATCCCACTTATTCCAGATACACTATCTGGCTATTCTTATGGCTTCTTTCCCAGCAGAAACTTCACTCTTTTCAGGATGCCCATTAGTGATCTTGCGGCTATGCATCTGGAATCATCAGTGATTCTGCTTTATGCCATACTCCGATATAGAATCTTCCACTTTCATGAAATGAAAAACATAATATTCTCCGTTAATTTTTAGCTGTTCCTTTCTTTTTCATTTCGTCAAATTCACATAAAGTTAAGTAAAATTCAAGGTTTTTGGTGATGCAGCCGGATGATGATACTCAATATCCTATGGATTCTCCAAAAACTATCATAAAATGTAATATATTTAACATAATAGTTTACATATACATTACATTAAATAATTAAAAGAGCCGTTTTTTTCTTTTTACAAACTTAAAATATATTAAAATCATAATATTCATTGACTGAAACAAATACTAGTGTTATATTTCCCAACATTAAATAATAAAATACATACAGGAAAAGGAGATTACGCACATGAATAAGTTCAAACGTCTACGTGAAACTAAAAGAGAGCATTCTGGTTCCACCCGATCTGAATATTCACCAGCAAAAAAAAATTGGAGTAAAAAGCAATTTATAGCTACTTCAATTGTGTTATCTGTTATTGCTACGAGTGTAATTCCGTTCCAAACAGCTGACGCTTTAACTAGAGTTACTTCAGAAAGTGGGATGGGAGATTCACGATGTCTTTGCTCCTAGCTTAGACACAGGAAGTTTACGTACAGTTGGTGCTACACAAGTACAAGGTTTCGGCAATATCTTTGTTAAAGTGTCCTCGCCTTCAGCTCCACTGATGAATGGTCAAATGATGCGTGGGTTTGACTTGAAATATGACGGCGTTAATAAGTTTACTTCGGCTCAATCTGTAAATCTAGGAAATGTAACTGTAACACGTGAGGTGTATGTGGATACTATTCATAATCGAACGAGATTCTTTGATACTTTCACTAATAAAAATGATGTGGCAATAAAAGTTGATGTATCATTCGGTGGCTCTTTAGGATATGGTACAACAACAAATGCTTCAGTAGTTAAGGCAACCTATTCAGGCGATCTAAAGGTAACTACAGATGATTCATGGATTGTTGTAGATAGTAGCGCCAAAAACAATAAGCCGCTAGGCGTTGCAGTGGGATCTCCAAAGCCGTTTGATAATGGATTAACCGGTCTAGGTAATCAGCAACAGGATCCATTCACAATACCCTTAGCTGAGCATGGAAATGAAGCGAATTTCTATGGGTTCATTAACACATTAAATATTAGGCCGGGTGAGTCGAAGTCCCTAGTAAATTATGTACAAGTTGGAGAAGCTGGTGAAGAAGGATTAAAAAATCTGGTTGCTAGTCTAGATGGACTTAATAGTCTGCTAGACGTAACCGGATTAACAAACGCACAAATTCGTTCAATTAGCAACTGGGATATATCTGCTATAGAGGGACTTGATACTGGAGATCATCTGGTTATTCCAAATGCTCCTGCACCTAAAGAATTAGTAACTTCATCGCCGTATAATGTTAAGAATAAATCCATTGCAGAAATGCAGCAGGATATGATTAATGGCAAAACTACTTCTGTACAAATTACTCAAGCCTATTTAGATAGAATCAAGGTATACGATGAGGGACAATTGGGATTCCATGCATTCCTGCATGTATCTGAAACTGCGCTTAACCAAGCAAAAGCTGCTGACGATGCCCGTGCACAAGGTGTAAAAGGTGATTTATTGGGTATTCCAAATGCGATAAAAGATATTTATGATACAAAGGATATGCCTACTACCGGTGGCAGTAAAGCTCTTGAAGGCTGGCAGCCTGATTCTGATGCATTCCAAGTGAAAAAACTGCGGGAAGCTGGAGCTGTAATTATTGGTAAAGTAAACACTTCTGAGTTTGCTAACAGCGGAAGCTTTAGTGAAAGCGGCTGGCAGCAAACATGGAATGCACTCTATCCATCGAAAACATCTTTTGGCTCAAGCGGCGGGTCTGCAGTATCTGTTGCAGCTGATTTTGCAGCAGCAGCAATGGGATCGCAAACAGGGGTATCTCTATATGCACCAACTACAGGCGCTAGCTTAAAAAGCTTCCGGGGTACAGACGGTATGGCAAGTACTACAGGTGTACTGCCACTCACTTGGGGACAAGATTATGCAGGTCCCATTGCCAAAACAGTAACTGACCTAGCCATTATATTGAATGCTACAACGGGTACGGACCCACAGGATATTTTCACAGTCACTGCTGATGCAGATCATAAGCGTCCAGTGGATTGGAAGGAATCTCTGGATGCTAATGCATTGAAAGGAAAGAAAATTGGATACATTCCTGCATCCTTTGTATCTGCATATGCTGATGATGATACTGGACAGGCAGTGATGGATAAGTTCTCAGAGCTTCAAGCAGCGGGTGCGACTATGGTTGAAATGTCAGCTGTACCATCAGGCCCTAGTCGTCCTTCAGGTATTAATGGATCTACTGAAGGTTGGGCACGTTATATTGAGTTGCATAAGGACTTCCCTTATATTGATGGAGCAAGTGTACTAGCTTCAGATAAAGTGCTTATCTATAACCAAAGAGGATATAGTACCCCAACTCGCATGACTGAACAGGCTGTACAAGATTACATTAAGTATAGAACTGACTATAAGGAAGTTATCAAAGGATGGATGGACGCGAATGGTGTTGATGCTGTTGTTTATGCAGGTTTTATTAGCGACGTATATAACAATGACGCAGCAGCTTCTCAATTAAGTTCAGACCGTAACACAGGCGTATTAACCTCTACTATGGGACTACCTACGGTAGTTGTTCCTGTAGGAACGAATGACAGCGGATATTCTATCTCTATGCAACTGGTTGGTAGAGCATGGGACGATGCAAAAGTTTTAGGCATGAGCTACGCTCTTGAGCAACAAAGTCAAGCTAGACTACTTACAACATTTGCTCCAGCACTTCAATACGTTTCAAACTCTACTAATCCTGATCCAAACACAGATAATGGACCAACCCATCCAAATACTGGAGGAGGTACAGTGACACCTCCAGCAATAACAACGCCTATAGAAACACCGTCACCTGCAGAAACAATAACACCAGCAGATAAGCCGAAAGTTGTTAGTTTTGTAGATACAATGAATCATTGGGCAAAAACAAGCATTGACGCACTAATTGCTAAGGGATTATTGACGGGGTATTCCGATGGAACATTCCGCCCAAATTCAGGTTTGACTCGTGCCGAAGCAATTAAAGTAATTGCAACTTACATGGGACTTGAAGGACAAGAAAGTAACTTTATAGATGTATCTCCAACTCATTGGGCGAATAAGTTTATCGGTGCAGCTGCCGGATCAGGCTTGATGAACGGATATAGTGACGGAAGCTTCCGTCCAGATGAGAAGATTAGTCGTGGTGAATTAGCGGCACTAATCACTCGAGCCTTTAAGCTAACAGGTACTGGAAACACATCATTCAAAGATGTTACAAGAAATGCATGGTATTATGATTCCATTGATGCACTCGCATCCAATAATATTATTACAGGATACGCAGACAGTACATTTAAGCCTGAAAAAGATATTACTAGAGCAGAGTTTGCAGCAATTGTTTCCAGATTACTAGAAACTACTAATTAAAAGAAATTCAATTAAAAATGACAGAGTACTCGAGTAACCACGTTTACAGGAAGGGCCATCCCGAAAGGGATGGCCTTATAACTTGCCGTTACAGATAGTGCGATGAACCGTATCATAAGTAGGGCGAACCCTATCCACACAAAAAACGACTCATCCGTAGACAAGTCGCTTTCAAGTTTTATTATTAATGGATTATTACTGTGTAATTGTCATCAGTCTCACCGCTTCGCCTTATAAAACTCATGATAAAGCTTCATGAGCGCCCTCTTCTCTATCCTCGAAACATAACTCCGCGAGATCCCCAACTCCTTAGCAATCTCCCGCTGTGTCCTCTCTTCTCCACCTGTATCCAGCCCAAACCTACCCACCACAACTTCTTTCTCCCGGTCATCCAGAATATCTAGGTTGCGATATATCTTACTCTTCTCGATCTTCAGATCTACTTCTTTAATGACATCATCAGCTTCGGAGCCAAGGATATCGATGAGAGTAATTTCATTACCTTCCTTGTCTGTCCCAATTGGATCGTGCAGAGATACATCTTTACGAGTCTTCTTCAAGGATCTAAGGTGCATTAGGATTTCATTTTCAATACAACGAGCCGCAAATGTGGCTAGTTTGGTTGTTCTCATATTATGATTCAGCATTGTTTACATACTCCACATGTGTGGACTAAGCATTATTGACAACATCAAAATAGATGCAGGAGTATTCACCTTAGTTATCTATTTTTTCGTTGGAGTCCACGTGGCTATTCCGTTTCCCGGGCATGCAACTACTAACCATAAATTATCAAAAAGAACTCCTGATTGCCAACACTCATACTTTTCATGAAACCCATTAATAAAAAGAATCAAACCGGATTCAAATGTGATAAATAAATGTGGAGATATTTCACCAATTCTTATTTGAGTTACTTTCTGACGTCTTATTTTGTATAAATTCCAATATTTCTCTTCTTCAGTCATATCTATCATTTCGATTTCTGAATTCGGAAATGAACCCGTAGAGCTTGGGTAAATTGACCATTTAGATTCAACATTCAAATAAACAAAATCTTCATCACTATTCCTGTCATAATGAGTAAAGTAAATTTTGGTTGTCGCGGGGGATAATCCAAATTGTATCCCATCAACACTCGAACCCACAAATAAGTGATGGAGTGTCTCTTCAGCAACTAGCCTTTCCTCGTTGTTCATTCAAACTCACCTCAATTAAAATTGAACGCCAATTCCCTTCTGAATTATTAGAAAACCACGATTCAATTCCTTAACTAAGAATTTGTCATTCAGCACATTCTTGATTCGACTTAACGCCTCAGTTGAAATAATGCTGAATGGTTCTGACGATGGTTGCTCACCGTCTAGGACTTCCTTATAACTTGTCGGTGCCCCTAATTCATGATATGTCTGAATTGTGTTTACTTCAAAAGAGTCCCATATCTTTTCGGAAATATTAAGAAGAGGCACTAACTTTGTACTGTCGTACTTCAAATATTTATCATCTACTAAGATGTCATCTTCAGGAAGAATCAAATGCAAAACAATTTCGTTTGATTCGTACATCCAATATAAACGAAGATGTCTGAACAAATGCGACTCAAGAAGAATTTGTTTATAGTCATGCTGTACATGCTGGTCAAATCCCAGCTTGAATTTCTTAGCAAGTTTAGATGTATTCCATTTTATTATCTCATCTAACGTGTTTTTCTCTGACATCCAATAACCCGACTTAAATGGAAATCTGCTAAATATTATATTGTAAATCTCACTGACAAAACTTTCATTGTACGTTGAGCACGGAAAAGAATAATATACTGAAAAATAAGGTGGCATTGAACAACTCCTATTTGTTATTGTACTTTATACAATTTTACTATTTTTATAAAATCCCTCTTTTTGAGACGAGAAATTTCTAGAAAGATACACCATCTTTAGTATGTCCCCTTGACGCGGAGCCTCTATGGGCACGATTACTTGCGAATAGCGGTAAACCGCAAGTGATTCGCCTGGCATAGGCAGCCTATTGTACCCACTTCTCCACGTAAAGTTATTCAATGAGGCTTACTTATGCTTCTTCCATTTTAGTTAAAAAGGCCATAAAGGACTTCTCTTATTCCCTTAGAGTAAACTCAATAGTAATCATCGTGCGTACAAAAGAATTCAATAATTATAGCGACTATTTTCATTAATCAGGACGGTGACTGATTTCCAATCGCCGCCCCTCCAGTTGTCGGATCCAGTAGATAAGTTACGATTCCATCGGGTATCTATTCGCAAGGTTGCGATTGATTCGAAAAACCTATGAGAAAATGAAGAAAACAAAAAACAGACCAATCATGGTGACATCTGACCATAATCGACCTATTCAATGTAACGGAATAACGTTATTTAGAGTATAAAATTCAAGCTTTTATGTGCGTACAACCGAAATGACGAAACTACATACGGTTAATACACGGGATATTAGTGTTATTTGTTGAATGATGAATTCATTAGACACTGGGTAGCTCCCACCAAAAAAAGAACCACAGAGAACAAAGTTATCTGTGGTCTCCATACTATTTACTTACCAATAAAGTCGTTAATTCTTAGAGAATATAACTTTACGAACTGCGATTCAAGTTCCCCTAAAATTTTTTCAATAGAGTTCATTAGAACCTTTTGAGGAAACTCTTGTTTACATCGAACTTTTGCCACTGAGAGAAAACTTTCCAGCTTCCCTCAGCTATGTGTGTAAGCTCTAATATCGGACCTTCATTGAAGGATATTGTTTCATAAGAAAAGCTCATTTTTTCATTAGATTTTACCGAAAAGAAAACTTTGTCGTTAATGATGATATCTAGCTCACCTTCAATATCGGCAAGTAGTTTAAAGTTTTTTGTTAAAACTAGTTCTCTCTCAATTTCCTTATCATTACCTAATGAAAATCGAAAGATTATTGTTACTTTACCGGATAGGAAGTCTATCTTACCATCAGCTCCTATAATAACTCGAATTTTAGTTTCCCCTTTAGTTCCAATACTTCTTCCCAAATCCTTAATATCTTTATAGGAGTTTGGTTGGTTACGGGTACCGTGGTAATTGACATTAAGCTACTTAATCCCCCCAGCACTATCATATTTCCAAGAGGTACTGCATCCACATATTCTTGATACTGTTCTATGGACATAAACTACCAAAACGTTTGTTTACTCGATTCATCATTTGGTGACCATATTATCAGGCATCAACTCGATAATAACCACGCATATTTCCATTATTTTTATATATGGCATACCTTCTATTATTACATCAGATATTTCATATTTTTGTAGAGTACTTAAACAACTCCCAGCATGTATATTACTTCCATTAGAAGAAACGTAATAATTACCTGATGGATCACTGTAAATTAGCCGATTATTATGCACATAAGTATAAAGGTTCTGAATCAGCGGTTTATCAATCTGCCCCTCATACGTATCCTAGTTTATAAAGCGGAGCTTTGAATAAAGAAGGTGGCAACTGAGAAAGCACTCTCAGCTACCACCCATTCTATCATCCTGCCTGCTGTACTGGTGTATTCGGCATCACGTAGGCTGACTTTTTCTTCATCATGACGTAGATGATGTTTACCAGCTTCCTCATTAAGCACACAATTGCTTGTTGTTTCGTCTTCCCCTCTGCTATCTTTCGCTCATAATAAGCATGAAAATAGGCATTCTTTGGTTCTCTCTTGGTACGGGTGACACCAATCTGACGAATCGCAAGGCTCTTAATAATCTCATGCAATACCCGATTACCTTGCTTACTCTTACAATTTCGAAACTTATTACCTGAACCTACGATGACTGGTGCAATGCCAGCGAATCGGGCAAGTTTGTCGGAGGAAGAGAATCGGTGAATATCGCCAATCTCTGCCACAAGCTGCGCTGCTGTCACCACATTGATCCCTGTCATGGATTCAAGCTGAAAGCCAAGCTGCTGCATTAAATGCTCAATCTTAACCTCGAGACTGACCAATTGTTCTTGAAAAAATCGAGCGGATTCCACTTGACTCACCACTACTGAATCTCTTGAATCCTGAAAATCCCGATACGTTTCTCCATCTGCGTCGATCAGAGTAAGAATTTGATTTGCCTTCTTATGAGACAATCCATTGTTGCTGTGCTTTCGCAAGAAGGCAGCAAGGGCTTCCTCTGACATGTCCTTCAAGGTATAAGGTGAAGGGTAGGTCTCCCAGAAGGCAAGCGCCGTTTTCCCCTCTACTTCAGAGAAGAATTTTTTGTAACTGGGATAGGAATAGCTGATCTGCTGGTGCATCTTTTTTACCGTTTCCGTTAAACTGTTAGCCAACCATTTCCGCTGCGTCACAAGCTGGCTTATCGCCCAGAACAGGTCAACGGGCTGAGCATCTGGCAGGCGCTCCAACTCGTCTCTGAGCACCTTGGCAACGCATTCCGCATCCCAGCTATCCGACTTCTGAACGGTCACATGGCTCTTTCGTCTGGCGTTAGCGAGCTTTGCGTTCACTTCCTTCACCCAGCAACGATTGTCCTTCAGATAGACGGCAAGACCTCTACCGTAACCTCCGACATCTTCCAGTCCATAGACAACGGACAAGCCCTTCTTGACGTACTTCTTCAATTCCTTGAGCAGCAAAGGAAAGGCAGACGGCTTGTTATCGAATTTTAGTTCCCCTAGCTTTTTACTCCAGCAGTCAATAATGACGGCTGTATGATGCTGTTTATGCAGGTCAACTCCTACATAGATTAGATTCTGCTATTCAATCATGCTCTTTTGCTCCCTCTGTATTTGAATTGTTACTAATGGATTCGATTTTCGTGTCATTCAAGAATCTTTGCTGTCCTTTGTGCTTGATCTGTATGTATCCAGCCCATTAGTAACCACTCAAACGAGTGGCGAAAACATCATTGATAAACAAGTTTGCATCCTCAGTTCGAGCGGTCGGTGCCGCAAAGATACGTTAGCAATCTCTTGTTTACTATAATGCTTAGAAAGCTGTAAGTTTTAACATCCCAGCAACATGTGACTTCTCCAGACGTACATAAAGCAGGTCTAGCCGCAGTTCTTCTGTGTACTCGTGAATCTTATCTATGATTTTCTCCGCTGTCGGCAAGTGAATCTCCGCAGCTTGTTCATGTGTAATTTGAAACATGGCATTTTCATAAGCGGCAGTGGTTCGGAGACTTGTTAGAAGCTGATCTTCTTGCTCAACCAGCGATTCATACTTATCTTGTAATATCGTCACAAGCACATTCCTCCAGACTGTAGGATAGCTTGATGTTTACCGTCTGCTTCTATCTGCCCATAACGATACGTTCCTTGGTAAAATGCTTTACGATCTAGGATTCGTTTCACCTGTACTTTGGTGAATCTCTTCCCTTGTTCCGTTGTGAATCCTTCTTCGTTTAGCTTCTCTGCTAAAGCCGACAATGACCATACAGGGTATTGTTCTTTCAATTGAAATAGCCGCTGAACCGTGGATGCCTTCTGTTCGTCAATGAACATTTGCTTTGATCCCCGCTTCCCTTTGTAACCAAAAGGAATACCTCCACCAGCAAACTTGCCTTCGGAAGCCTTTTTGTTTCGTCCACGTCCCAGTTTCATAGCAATCTCCAGCCGCTGATAAGCATCCAGCAATTCCATCAAACCATTAATTAGAAAGTCAGACGGGTCTTTCTTAAAAATGCTATAGGTTGGTTGTTCAATACTCCGAATGTCGATACTACGTTTTTTCAGTTCCCGATGAACAAGGACTTTGACGATATCGCTTCTCCATAATCTGCTCGTGTTCAGGACAACAACGTAATCTACCTTGTAACTTGATACATAGGTCAACATGTCTTGGAAGCCCTCTCGTTCGACTTCTAAGGCTTCCTCGTCCACTTTCGCTCCACTGATCCCCTCGTCGGTAAAGACATGAACCAGACACCATCCCTGCTGCTCACAGTACGACTGAATCTCGTCTTGCTGGTAGGACAAGCTGTAGCCATCCTTCACCTGACCTTGTGTACTGACCCGTACATAGCCTATGACATTCATTAGGTTTACCTCCCCGCATAACCTTAGCGTTACATGAATTAGAATTGCTGTAACATCATCACTATATACTCTTAAGAGTATATAGTGATTATAGTACCTTTAAGCGTATATATCAATGCTAGATTGGACACAATGTGATATAGTACGGTTAATAGTACGTTTTTACGTTGGAGGATTATTTTCCTATGAAATTAAAGATTCGCTTAAAAGAAATACTTGCTGAGAAAGGAATTTCTCAACGTCAACTCTCTATGCAAATGAACATTCGCTACGCAACCATCAATCATCTCTGTTCCGATTCAGTGGACAGGGTCTATATCCGAACGCTGGAAGCGATATGTGAAGCCCTAGACATCTCCATCCATGAACTGATTGTTGAAGATTCGGAAGCATAAGGTGTCTAAATGCACGTCGGGTCGGGCGCTGGATGTGCTACGCCCTATTTCTCAACAAGAATCATGCTTTTTGATGTAAACCACCCCCGGGTGTTTTCCTATCGTAATGGTGAACATTTCCCGGAAGGGAGGGATTGAAATCTCTTTATTTTCAAGTACAATAGAGACTATGTTATTTTTATTTCATCCAGCATGTTGGACTTTTTATCGTTATCGGCAAAATAACGTGTCCATCGGTGTGGATGTGTCTTCTAGCTATTTATAGCAAGACGATCTAGGCAGTTCCTTTGGGGAATTGCTATTTTTTTTGCCAAGTTTTTTCGATTGGCATAAGTAGATGGTGTATAAAGCTGCCTTAATACAGGCTCATCGAATATGCTTTGCAGTAGTTGGAAACCAAGAACAGTTTCGATCTTGGATATGTTCTCTCTGTTCTCCATTAGCCAAGATAAGTCTATATCGCCAACTTCTTCTGGATATTCAATCTGCGCAAGCGTCTTCTCAATCGTATAGTCAAAGAATGGTTTTTGGAGTAATTCTACTGCCTTCCTCGTTGTCGAGAATCTTCTCAGATCATTGTCGCTAGGTCGGACTTCTAGTCGCAGTATACCTTTAGAACGTTCAATTACCTCAGTTGGAGCCTTTTCCTTCTGGGTTTGTTTGTGCTTGTCATACAATATAGTTCTGCTACTCTTGTTTCGGTATTCAACGGTCTGATCTTGGTTGTACGCAATAGTATTCTTGTAAGCAAGTTGCTGCCTACTGAGCATCCGCACATACTCACCGACCTTCTTGCCCACTTGAAAATTACAACAGACATCACATCGGCTTATTATCCATTCAGAGTGTGGAATAAATACATCAAAGAGATGGAACAGCCTCTCTTGCAACTGTTCAAAGAACAGAGGAATGTCTGGTTCTGTGAGCATAGTAACATTGTCTCCGTAAAGAAACTTCGGCATGGATACTTGTACTGTAAGTGATTGGCTAGCCTCGATATACTTTATAAATGGTAGCTTATCATCGTATATCTTATAGCTTGTGTTCAAAGCACCCGTTTCTTTACTGAAGAATGTAGTTGAATGTTCGTTGTATTGACTTAATATATGTGGATCAATAGGAATAGGTCTTGCTTTCAGTATGATAGTGTCAAACATAAGGAGCCTTCTTTCATTTCTAGTAGTCTAAAATATTGGATGAGATTGGAGATGTTATAAGAATGGGAACCAACCGCTGGAGTTGGTCTATTGTTCAACTCGTATCTATCTTGTTCATCGTATTCACCACCTATCAAGATTTAATTCCAATTTCTTCAAACAACTTGTCAAGTTTCTCAAAGAACTGTTTGTGTTCGTATTTTGCATAATCTGGATGTATTCCCCACTCATTATCTCGATGGACGAGATAATATAAGACCATTTTCATCGCTGTGCCTTTACTTAGATTCTGATCCTGCATTACCGTAACTACATCTTCAAACAGTCTAAGATTTTCATTTTCTTCGTTTGAATCAGCATTCAGCAATGCATTCACTTTTTCGATAAGTCTTTCCCTTTTTTGTTCTTCATGAATGTACTCAATAAGTTGTCTATTCTGCGAATAGTGCTGGGTTGTTGTGTATTCGTTGCCGTGGTTATCAATATCTGTAATTTCTATTTCCTCGTGTTCATCCGTTTTTGTTAAGTAAACCATCATTATTTCTGACTTTTCGGACTGCAGTAACTCCTTCTGGAATAACGTTTGATCCTCAATCCCGAATAACTGAGACAATTGTTCAAGACGTGGTTGGGGAATCTTGCGTCTTTCTTTGATCCAGTCTTGAAATGTTTGCTTAGAAACACCGATTGCTCCTGCTACTGTTTTGTACTCCATGTGAAACGTATCAGCTATAAATTGTAATCCTATCATCTCAATCACCGCCATACCTAGTATGTCTTTCGAGATTAATTGTATATCGCCATACTCAGAATGTCAACTACTCTTCCAAAAAAAAACCACATGGGGTCGTCAGCCCTTGCATGTGGTTTAATCTTCATATCAAATTAATGGTTAACTACTCTTTATAAGATCCTCAATGTAATAGATGGTCATAAAAGCATCTTCGTGAAATGCAAACTGTTTATTCTTTATAATGTATTCTTGACCAAATATCTCAATACTATCTTCCAATGATAGGATAGGAAATGCAAACTTCGTTTCCTGTTCAAATATTAGTACTTTACTCAGATTATTAAAAAACCTTGTTATAAATACATCTATTGACGGATACTCTGGTTCATATTTTGGAAAATCCATGTAGCTATCATCTCCCTAGTAAAAGATTATGGTCTGATATTCGGTGAAGTGGTCCCCCGATTGTACCCTGCATTGACAAGTCGATCTGATATATCCAATGGTGTTTGAGTAAGATAAACATACACATTATCCCTACCATATTTTATAACAAGATCAGTAATATCAATAGCGAAATAATATGTTGTCTTATTCGTTTGATTTACATTATTATACATCTTCTTCGATAACTCCTGATAACTCATAGTATTTGGAGCTATGTCAGTGAGATATACTCCGTCTCCATAACGTGCATCCGTTGGTCTCAAAGCCTTAAGAGAAGGATTTATTTGTCGACTGCTTAATATTCCATCATACCCTTGCTTATCGGTATAGTGGTAAAGTAATATTCTTTCTTTGTTTTTATCATCATTATTATTGGGTTTGGTAACAGGTGGAGCCATAGGTTTCGTTTGCTGGGAGTTGTTGTCATTTTTCCCGCCTTGAATAACTTTCAATTTAGGTTTAGAAACGTCCGTTCTAGGAACCTCAACAGGAGCAGCACTTGAATTATGCCAAATCATTACACTTGCAGCACCAATAACAAATAAGGCACCCTCTACCAATGCAGCTGCGGCTGCTCCTTCTAGTATGCAAGCATCCCAGAAACAATGACCTGAAGGGTCTACGTACTTGATTGGGTTGTTCCCAACATACGTATACAAGTTCTGCGTCAGCGGATTGTTTATCTGCCCCTCATACGTATCCTCATTTAAAAAACGCCCCATACTCGGATCATAATACCGTGCCCGTAAATAGTATAGTCCCGTTTCTGCATCGTACACTTCGCCTGCGTATTTGAAGGAGTTGGAGATTCCTTCTGTCTGACTAGTGATGTTGCCCCATTCATCATAGCTATACTCATTTACTGTTTTTCCGCTAGTATCCACAATCTGTACCACATCACCATGACCATTGTATAGGTAATAGTAATCTTTACTTGCCGTTTTGTCCTTTTTCACCAGTACCCGGTCCCCGCGTACAAACGTGGATTGTTGGACTATGCTGTTGCCACTCAGTTTTTCTTCAGTCAAAACCTGAGCGTTATTATCATAGTTTACTTGGGTGTGGCTGCTGCCGGTACTCTTTAGATAGCGCAGGCCGTCGGCATAATACTGGAAGCTCGTCGTGCTTCCATTCTTGGTTACAGAGGTCAGCGTGTTCCACAAATCGTAGCTATAACTTGTATCCTGAAACTCTGCTGGGCTACTCACACTTTGTTCCATGGTCAAGCGATTGCCACGTACATCATAGGTATATGCGTCTCTGCTTCCTCCCGGACGCACCGTTGAAATTAAGCGATTCAAAGCATCGTACCCATAGGTTGTCGTTTGTGTATTTTGTGTCACACCGTTGTTTTTCGTTTCCGTAATCGAAGTGATATTTCCATTATTGTCATATCCATACACATATTTAGAGAGCACACTGCCTCCCTTTTGGTTCGTTACGCTCTCTACCCAGTTCAGGGCTTTGTTATAGGTGTATACAGTCATTAGTATGCTTCCGTCTGTCAGCGTCGGATAGCTAATCGACTTCACCAGGTCATCCCCGGTGTAACTATATTGTACATTGGCCGTCGCTGCACTGTTCACCGTAGCGCTGCCATTCGTCTGTACTTTGTCCAGTCTCAACTTATTGAATTGATAATTCACGTAAAAGTTTAAGTAATAATCATTCAATTGCGTAATTCGGCCTAGTGCATCCCGCTGATTAAAGATGTACGCGGAATGTGCAACCGCTCCAGCGGAATACGCAACCGTGTTCGTGCTTCGCACTTGATTCAAACTGTTCACTGTATTTCGCTGCATCGCCTGAATCGTTCCGTTAAGATAGTTCTTCGTGGTCTGATAAGAAGGCGAACCGTCGTTATAGATCAGTTCGGTTTTCTGTGTCTGCGATACGTTATTGATCATCCCGCTGACTGTGCTTGACTTGAGCGCGCCAATTTCGTCATAGCTGTATCCAAACAGACTGCCGTTACGATCGGTTTTGCTAGTTAATTGCCCTAATGCATTATAGGATAAGCTTTCACTTTGAGAAGCCCCGTCTAGCTTGCTCGTCAATAACCCAACTTCGTTATAGTACTTGGTATTCAGTATTTGCTCTGTTCCACCTTTAGCTTGCACCGTAACTTTCGCAAGCTGACCAATTCCATCGTACGTATAGCGTGTGCGCTGGTTTAACGCATCGTAGACGGAGGTTAGACGATTTAGAGCATCATAGCTATACGATGTTGTGATCCCAGCATCGTTCAGATGATTCGCAGGGTCCGTATAACCGATCACGTTACCACTGATGTCGTACCGATAACTTTCTGTGAGGGGCTGCGATTGACTCGGCCAGTCTTTATAGGTTTTCATGGTAACTGGCTGGCCCCATGGATCATAGATAGTTTCCAGATAATTCAATCGTTCTTGAGTGTCAGCAGCAATCATGTAACTTTCTGTCTTGCGCTGCTTAAGGTTATGATCCGTTACATATATATTGTTATTGGCATCTGTGGCACGATTCTGCCTTCCCCATGCATCGTAACTAGCCGTAATCTCATTGCCTAACGCATCCTTTTGATAGATCGCTTGTCCTTGATCATCGTAGTGGTACTGGGTGAAGACCCATTGACTCACGTTATCGTCATAATGTTCTTCTAACAACGCTAGGCCCATTCCATTATATAACGTATTCGCATACGTTCTCATACTACTGTTAGTGGATAATTGAGTGACGGTTTTAATCGTATCGACCTTCAGAACATAGGTCCCTGCATTCACCGAATCAAAGTTACTGGAGGTTTGATGATAATAATTGTAATCGATAACCTCTCTGAAGGTTTCTCCATTGCTATTGGTTCGAATCGGATGTGTTTCTTTTTTTAGACGACCTGCTGCATCATATTCATAGACCGTAGTCTGATCGTTGCCGTCACTTTGACTTTTCAGCAAACCCGTTCCCATCTCGTAACTCATCTTCGTCTTCACGATTTTCTGGTCAGACTTCCCGATGTTGAACCACTGTTGTTGTTCTGTCGGGTAGGCGTAACGGCTCTCAGGTCCGTATATGGTTACACTTTTAGCTACCAATTGACCCTTGGCTGTCTTTTCAGCCGTCATTTGAGAGATTCCACCCAAGGTATCTCGGTTACCATAACTATATGTGGTTTGTTCCCCCGACGCATTCGTTACTGTCGATAGCCTTCCCTTGTCAGTGTAGGTGTATCGTTCAATTAATGGGGCCGGATCAGATTCATTCTGGTACCAAGATTTTGTTTCTAGGAATCGATATTTAGGTTCGTATTGATAGGTTGTTGTATAGTGCTGTTTGATTCCCGGATTGTTGAATTGTTCACCACTTAGTGGCTCCGTTTGACTTTGAAGTAAGCCCCAATCATTCCATACAGTTTCGGTATACAGATGATTAGCAGTGGCTTCACTATCTTGGGCCGCATATTCTGAGATTGTCGTTCGTATGGGTGACTGAGTAAATACCCCATGAAATGCTGTATTTTCCGTCACCTTCCGTTCTCCGCCAGCCTCCCGGGTCTCTGTACGTAAAACCCTACCATCTTTATCAAAGGTATTTGTCGTTTGAAGGTTGTTACTAGCTGTATTACTGACCACTGCTGATGCGGTACTAAATCGGAAGTCATCAGGTAAGTGACCTGGATATTGAGTAGGCGCGTTTCCGGCATAATCTCCATTATACGAATATTTTATTTGCTGGTAAGCATTTGACCCAGTATAATCACCTCTTGAAGCCACTTGAAATTCTCTGACGCTCTCATATTCACCAATATGCCGATTAACCCAAGTATACTCATATTTGGTGGTAGAGCGGGGGTGCTTCACTTCTTTTAAAAGAGAATTAAACATATATCCATAATGAGAATAAAGAGCCACCTCATTCTGATAGTTAAAATAGGTTTTTTCTCCATTTTGTTTGGTAATCTGTGAGAGCACAGGAATACGTATTTGAAGAGGGGCTACATAATCGCCATTAGGAATACTAGCTATAACACTTTCCTTCGTCAAAACTACCTTTTGAACTTCATTTTCTCCGTCAAACACACGGATAACCACATCTCCGTCATAAAGGTTGTCTTCATAACTAAATTGAATCACACGGCCCATGGTGTCCGTGATGGAGGATAACTTTCCGGCATTCTCATATTTAAACGTAATAGTATTGTTAAAGCGATCAACAATACCAATTAAATCGCCATTAGCTGAAAAATATTCACGCTTAAAGTCAGAATATTCAATGTAAGATGAGGATTGGATTTGACCATTGCTAAACTGACCTTGGTTCCATGTTTCACTGACAAACCTTTTATCCTTTCCTTTATAATTGATCAATCCCGTATAATTGGATAAACCATCTATGCTTCCAACTTTATATGTGTTCCCTTTTCCATCATGATAGAACATACCTTGATCGCTGACATATTGCATAGATGGAAATTGAAATGACCATCCAATACTCATAGGAGGAGTACTATAACTATAACTCCGATCCCACATCTGCCAGTAAGAGTTCCAGAAAACATAAGAAATAAAGGGGACGCCCTGATTAGAGTCATACATAAGACCAACATCAAGATCCAAACCATCTACACCCGGCAAATGTATCAAATTTTCTTTCCGCGTCAAACTTCCCGACACCGGATCAACCACTTCACTACTATTGTTACTGTCATTATACTGAGGTTTTTGGATCTGGTTGATTTGGGAATGAACGATTAAATCATTAAACACACTAGAAGATGCTGCATCGAAAGCGTTGATCGTATTAGCTGCAAGCGCTGAGTACTCCCCTGACTCATAGACACTGGAAGTCACAGACTGCCTCTCACTAAATATAGCCGGGTTGTCGGCATATACATCGTCTTTCACAGAAGGTCGATCAATTATTTCTACATCCTTCTCAAGTTCCTGTTCAATTTCTTCCCAAGATAATTCCTTTTCCTGTTTCCATTTCCAAAACTCCAACGGTGTCAGATGTGATTGACCTATCGTGAGGTAATTAATCCAATAAACATCGACCTTGGATGCTCCAGCCTCAGCTAGTTGTTTAATTTCAGATTCAGATAAATCCGATAATTTATTGCCTTCAGAACGTGATAAGGTCTGTTTTGAAAGGGATTTACCTGCCCGTACTGCGTCTAGTTGCCCTTGTTTTTGTAAGGTTTTGGTTTTCAACTTAAGAATGATCAATGTACCCTGATCGATCTGATCATAGACGTCTGTAGACACGGATACGACTTCATCGGTAGACAGATCATTTTCGTTTAAAGCCGCTTTACTCGCGGAGTTCTCTGGACGAGTCGTAGGTGTAGGCTGTGGTCCCGAGTCCGTTGAGAAATCTACTAAATCTGGTGGTGTAGGTGAGGGAGCAGGTAAATCTTGTGCTTTGTTTATGTACGTTTGATCAGAAGTACTTTTAACGGTTGTACTCGCTTTCGCAGTTCCTTCCAAAATGTTTGGAAGGATCAGAAATAAACACATGATGACCATTACTATTTTTCTCACTAGCTTTATTTTTCTCAACTTAGTTTCCCCCAGGAATTTATTTGGTTACCTCACAATTGAGCTATATTTCTAGCTTTCTATGAAAATATTCCCCACTATTTATCTATAATCTATTAGAATAATAGTTCATTCCCTATTTGAATCGTTTCTTCTTCAATATACCTTCCTATCCTGGGATGCATTAACATGAATTTTGCATCTCCTCTTTTAATTTCACTCACTTCTTTACTTCTACTAAAATTTCACCAATCATCATTTTGTTCATAGAAGCATCAAAGGAATAAATATGGGTAACATACATTCCTGTTTCGTTGATATGTTTAAAGAAAGGAATTCGAATTCGCCAACTTGTAGAACTTAAACGTTCCCCCTTAATCCATGGATCCTCTAAATCGTCTTGACCATTACTTACCGTCCAAGTTGGAAATCGAACATCTGTAACACTAGAGGGAACTCCTTCTATCGTAATATCGTAAAAACTGCTGCTCATGTATGCAACACTCGGAGCTGTGATTCTTGTATTATTCGTCACATCAAATAACCAAGCTCCACTATATTTCCCATCCGCATAAACATGAGTATTATATCGTCCAGTTTCTGAATGATGGTTTGAGTAAACTACGGTTCCCTTCCACACCCCATTTGCAATCTTAACGCCCTCTATCCACTCTAAATCATCCTGATCCTTATTCGCTGTCCACGTTGGAAATTGGACTTTTTGCGTTTTCGGATCTACACCATAGATAAATACATCGTAGGACACTCCAGATATGTCCGTTTCCTTTGAACCACCTGTCCCCCCCTTAACATTAACTGACGTGCCATCTAGCATTTCCATGTTTCCATATTTATCATAAGCGTAAATATGCGTAATATAACTACCTGTCTCATAATTATGATTACTAAAGGGAATACGAATCTTCCATGTCGTCTCATTTACTTTTTCGCCGATAATCCATGGATCCACTAGGTCATCTTGCCAATTGTAATCTGTCCACGTAGGAAATCGAATTTCTCTAACATTGCTCGCGATTCCTTCCACAAAAATCTCATAATAACCATCCGCCAATGATACTTCATGAGGTGAGATCACTCTTATGTTATTTTGTACCGTGGCAGTTAATCCACTGACTGCTTTGCCATCTGCGTAGATATGTGTATTGTACTGGCCTGTTTCTTTTCCGTGCCTAGCTAGGACAACTGTTCCTTTCCATAATCCATTAGTAAGCTTCTCACCCGCTATCCATTCCAAGTCATCTTGTCCACCTTGTTCAGTCCATGTCGGAAAAGTCACCTGTTGGATACTATCAGAAACCCCCTTTAAATAGATGTCATAGGAAAGTGCTGAGCTACTAAATACATGCGATGTTGACGAATAGCCTTTACTCTTCTTTATCAGATTTCCATTCCTATCATATGTATATTGAATGATCGAGTTATCGGGATGAATTTCATTTTCTAGCCTGCCTTGATTATAGACATATAAGGTTTGTGGTTTTGGATTGCTACTTATATCCACCATAATATAGTTGGCATAAGGTATGTCCTGGGCAGAAGCAGTCAGAATACAATCTCCATATCCTAAAAAGACTACTAACGCTCCCAACAATAGCATTGTTGTTTTTAATATCTTCATCTGCATAGTACTCCTTTACACTTTTATAGGTTCTTCCGTAGTAAGTTACCGTTTGCATCATAGTAGTAATGAACAACAGTCCCATCTGAATATCGAATGTATTCTATTCGTCCTCCCGCATTGTAGTTGTATTCTACAGGAGTATAGGTTTTGTATGGTAAGAACAAATTGGACTTAGGCACGATCTGCTTTATCTGGCTAGCACTAGACCAGGATAAAATAGATGTTGCCCCTCCACTATTCTCAAAATACTCAATACGAATGTCATAGTTTTGATCCGCTATCAATGAGATAGGAAGGCTGGTCAGTTCACTTGCCTGCGTGACCCATTGGTCTATGATCAATTGGCCGTTCACCCAAAGTCTGACCCCATCGTCCGAATTGAAATAGAAGGTATATGTTTCGTTATACAGCGGGCGAATCGTTCCCGTCCATCTTGCTGAGAATGTATCCCCCTCTATGCTAGCATCTGGGGAGCCACCCAAAATGAATAGCAGGGTCCGTTCGAGTGAGTGTAAGGTCTGTCAAATCCATATTGTCGTAGTACTCACCTAACAAGCCGACACCGGGTAATTTAGCAGGGGGATACAACTGACTCTGCGGTATGAATTGTTTGGTCTGACTAGGACTTGTCCATAATAATCCAACGGCTGAGCCGCCTAGATTTTCAAAATATTCAATTTGAATATCGTATTGTTGACCTGCAATTAATGCTATAGGGCTGCTTTCAAATTGACCCGACTGATTTTCCCACCGATTAAGAAGAAGTTTACCATCTATCCAAAGACGTACTCCATCATCCGCATTTAAATAAAAGGTATACATTTCACTGTATTTGGGCTTAAGTGTTCCTGTCCATCGGATTGAAAATGTATCTGTTCCAAGGGAGTCATCTGGAGACCCGGCACCCCAATTATAATTAAGATCCGCATCGGTTCGTGTTAGCTTTAGTCCTGTCCAATCCATATTGTCATAATATTCACCCTTCAGACCTGTGCCCGAAATTTCAGCAGGTGGATACAACTGGGTTTGCGGTACAATTTGCTTGGTTTGACTGGGGCTCGACCACTGAAGGATAGCCGTTGCTCCTCCGTCATTTTCAAAATATTCGATACGGATATCATAATTCTGTCCTGCCATCAATGTAATCGGTAGACTCTTCAGCTCCCTGGCTTGTGTCACCCATGTGTCGATTAATAATTGACCATCTATCCAAAGCCGAATACCATCATCTGCAATCATATAATATGTATAGGTTTCACTATATTTAGGTTTGATCGTTCCTGTCCATTTCACGGAAAATGTATCCGCGCCAAGAGAAGGGGCTGGAGAGCTCAATCCCCAATTAAAGTTAAGATTAATATCCGTACGTGTTAGCTTAAGTCCGCTCAGATTTATATTGTCATAGTATTCCCCCTTCAGTCCCATACCTGAGACTTCTACTGGAGGATTTAACTGACTTTGTGGCACGATCTGTTTGCTTTGACTTGGGCTTGCCCATTGTAGAATAGCTGTTGCCCCTCCGCCATTTTCAAAATACTCGATACGTATGTCATAATTTTTTTCCGCAGTTAAGGTTATGGGTAAACTCGTCAGCTCGCTAGCTTGTGTCACCCATTTATCGATGAGCAATTGGCCATTGACCCATAAACGAACCCCATCATCTGCGACCATATAGAAGGTATAGGTCTGGCTGTATTTTGGTTTAACGGTACCCGTCCATCGAACAGAGAAGGAATCCTCCCCGATGGAAGAACTCGGTGATCCTAGCCCCCAGCTAAAATCTAGATTAGAATCCGTTCGTGTGAAGGTTAGTCCTGTCAGATCCATATTATTGTAATATTCACCTTTAAGACCGTTGCTGGCTGCGGCTCCTGCAAGATTTGGTGAAATTACTGGCTGCATTAAATCATTAGTTCCGAGAATCTCACAAAATATGAAAATTAGTACAGCCGTAAAGCATGATAAAGAAGCCTTTTTTAGAAAGCTCAATTTTTCTTTTCTCCTTTCTATTGTTGTTTGTTCTCACTGATTCACTTTACTTTTCTATATAAGCTCTTAATTGAATCCTAATTCCAGTGAGATAATCTATAAAATCATCATTAAAGTGAAGCTATGTATATACAATAATAAACACTGATCTCAATCATACGACAACACAAAAAATTGTTAAAGAGTGGTAATTTGTCGAAAAAACAGATGGGAAGTCTAATAGTAAAACTTCAAATGCTAAGGTATGTATTATTTGTACTTAATGAAAGAATTGCGGTGTGAGAGTGATCTGGGGAGTATGTAAAAATGGTATTTCAAATAATGAGATCGTGTTTAATATCGATTGTTATAGAACAAAACCCACACGAGTCCCAAGACATTGTGTGGGTTTTATAGAATAATGATTTTGCGTCTACTTACAATACTACCCTCTTTAACAGCGCACCATTATTATTATAATTATGCATAATGATGTGACCGTCAGGTAAAAGTATATAGCTCAGTCTTCCATTTGAATCGTAAAAATATCGAGTTTGATTCGGTATATCCGATTTCCATTTTTCTAGAACTGTCACTGGGTTAATGGCCACATGATCTATATCTAGATAGGCTTTTTCTTCCCCCCCCACTGCAAACCTTATTCTTATATATTTTGTTTGCCATTTAGGAGTGATCAAAATCGAATGATAGTGCCATTTCCACCCCCCATCATTTAAGCTTCTGCTACTTTCAGTAATAGTGTTATCATTATCATCCACTTCAATTATAGTTATTTCTGCGTGTCCCGTAGATAATGTATATTTCATAAAGGTACTAATATCATATGAACTACCATAACTAACAGGGATTCGATCCGAAAGAGCATAGATGTAAGAATTAGAATCTCCGAGCCCGTTATATAACCGAAGTTGGGAATTCCCATCAATAGGTTCAAAACCTTGTTTCGAAGCAATCGCTTCTTTACTTATTCCATTTCGCCAAGTGGTTTCCCAAAAATCAGGAAGACCATTTTTATTAAAATCATTTTCATAATCCCCATTTATATCGATAGGATTCAAAAAAACATTGTCAATGTCCAAGTAAGCGCCTTCTTCGCCCCCCACTTCTAAACGAATCCGAATGTATTTCGTCTCATTTCTAGGGAAAATCGATACATCATGGTTGTGCCATTTCCAGCTACCATTTGAAAAAGCACGCTGGGTTTCATTGATATTTTTTCCACTGTTATCAATTTCAATAATGGTTATTCTTGCATCACCAGTTGGAAGAGTGTATCTCATCGAAGTGTTTATTTTATAGGCTACACCTTTCACAATTTTGATAGGATCTGACAAAGCGTATACATAGGATTGAGAATCCCCTATGCCACTGTATAGTCTAAAATGGTTTGAGCCTTCCACTGGATCGAAGCTCTGAATTGATGCAAAAGATCCTGCACTGGTTCCATTTCTCCATACAGTTTCCCAAAAGTCAGGAAGACTATTACCATTTTGATCTCTCTCAAATCCTCCGTTAATATTAATTTCGCTCTCATATGAATATGCAAGAGTAGAAAAACCAAGTGAAACTCCTAGTATCGAAAGTATCAATAAGAACTTTTTCATTATGTCCCCTTCTAATTCCCATCTAAATATGTAATAATCGGATTCCAGCTTGTGCGGTCATACGTGTCAGTACCATTTTTATTCATGACAAAGTAGATTGAATCTCCTGCATATCTCTTTCCCCTACAACCAGAATTTTTTGACTAATACCTGTGAATTCTCCTAATCCTAATCCTGAGTCCCATATTCTTTGTGCCACTAGCTGCATCATTTACTAGTTCGAATCCAGTATCCTTACTAGATATCGATTCCCATACATCTGCTTTAGTCATATTCTTGCTATCTACTTTTTCAAAACTAGGGTTAAAGATCAAATTCTCTATAGGTTTTTTTCTAAGCAGATTACCATTATCATCATAAACAAAATCATATCCTTCTCCCAAAGGGCTTGTTGCACTTAAGACACGGCCGGAAGAATCATAGTAATATGAATACGAAGTTCCAAATATATTTACACAATAGAGTAAATTAATAAGTAATACTAAAATTATCGAAAAATAAATTTTAAAATGACTTTTGAAACAACTAATATGTCCCTCCCCCTGAATACTAATTGATTACCCCGCAAAAAAAACAACAATATTACTACTATATTACAATTGTTCATTTTTGGAAATAATATTATATATAAGGATAAACATTCATTTTGAAAAGAATTTTTCCATTTAAATATCTTTAAATATACTTTTACAGAGATTTCTAAAAAAGCTATAATTCTTTCAGATTTTATAAGGAGGTAATGTGATAATGAGAATATTACAAAGGTTATGACGATTTAGAATCTCCTTGAGTGGCAGGTCAAGAAGTCTCAGATGGAGTCTGGAAAGCTGTTGTTCCTTTTAACAAACATAACAATGAAACTGGCTCTACTATAATGATGTTTGGGTTAATGGTGTTTACTTTGGAGGGGTTATAACGGTTGTAAAAAATATACTGTCACAGAGTCAAATGGTGAGGATGATCTAAAACAAAGTGGGGGACAAAAAATATAAGCTGGAACATGGAAAATAACTTTTCCCAATTAGTGAGCACAACCATGAAATCGGCACTTATACAACTCACATCTATTCGACAGATTTATTCGGAAATAGTACTGAGATTGTTGTAAATACTCAAGTTATTAATTAAGATTGACATTGTGGACTTATTGAGATTAAACAAGCAGGAAGACCTCAATACTGAGTCTTGCTGCTTGTTGTAATATAAATCAAATTGTACCGTACCGTTTCTATAGAAATTTACAGAGAGTTTTTTGACATTGACTCTAATAATAATATTATGGAACATTTAAAAATTGTATATTATCCACATAGGCTGTTCCCGTTGCATCCGAATCGCAAACAATTCGCAAGACAATACTTACTGTCTGAGCCTTTGTTACAAATTCAACACTATTGTATCCCCATTGTTTCTTTGAGGCACTATATACCGTACCACCATCATAAACAAGGCTTCCTTTCGCATCGTACTCCAGCCAATCTATGTACACTCCACCAGTGAGCAATGCATCGTAAATCCAGCCAGCAAGTTTATACTTAGTATTCGAATTAACTACAATATGCCCATATTCTGCAGTCACAGTCACTGCATCCTTGGAGTGAAATTGCATACTAGAAAGACCTTCTCTTGCAAATCCTCTCCCCAGAGAGAGAAGTGGGCTAGGTGCATACCACAGAGAATCATCTGCTTCAAAAGAAGTATCCAGTAACGGCAGATTATTGTCTTTTCTGAATTCAATTGCATCAGCATAAATACTTCCCGTTGCCCCTTCATCCACAACTACACGAATTATAACTTTACTAGTAGTTGGTCTTGTGGTGAATTCTACCGAACCGTATTGCCATGTTTTATTTTTTCCTGTCGTATATATTGTTCCTCCATCATATACTAATTTTCCTGCTTTATCGTACTCCATCCAATCAATATATGTATTCCCAGTTACTAGCGAATTGTACAACCACCCGCTTAAAACATAGGTTGTATTAGGATCTACTATAAATTCTCCACATTCAGCAGTTGCCGTGACTGGGTTATTAGAATTAAATCGCAAGCTTTGTTTACCGTCTTTAAATCCATCTGTTGAAAAAGTAAAGAAACTGCTCGGAAGATTGGAATACCACGAATTCTCTCCGAACTCAAAGGAAACTCTAGAAAAAGGAAGTTTATTTCCTTTTTCAAATCTTATATCATCAAAGTAAGCCTCACCTGCCGCTCCGGCATCAAGGACTACTCTGAGAATAATTTTAGAAGTTTGAGGTTTAGTTATAAACTCTACTCTGTCATATTGCCATTTATTTTTATCTATTGCACTTAAAGTACCACCATCGTAGATCAGCTGATTTGAAGCATTATACTCCATCCAATCGATGCTCGCGTTTCCACTTAATAATTTGTTATTAATCCACCCGCTTAAGGTATATAGCGTACTAGGAGTCACTTCAAGTATTATAGACTCTGCTGTTACAACAGTAGATTGGGTGGAGTGAAAGTAAAGACTTTGCGTCCCTTCTTTGGGGTTATTGGTGGAAAGAGAGAACATTGAATTTGGTAATTTAAAATTCATTGCTTCTGTCCGTGCTTCAAAAGAAGATTCCAGAATTAAATAATCTTCTGATTTATTTGATTTCCCCAATAAACTTCCATTGTTGTCATATATGAAATTTCTTTGATATTGAATATTATTTTTGATATAAGTCTCTGATTGTAATCTTGAACTCATGTCATAATTATAAATAGAGGCAGAAGTTGTTTCTGGATGAGCAATAAAAACAATTATAAATGCTAGAATCAAGATCCTTAAAGTTATATGTTTCGACATTTGAAATCCCCTATTCTCAATTATATAAATTCTTAATTAAATCAATGATGGAATTCTATGAAATCTTCATAGAGAAATGCTATGTTTGACGCTTGAGCAGATTTTCTGCTGGATGTAAAGCTTGCCCGGAGACCTTTCATTTTTGTCATCACGCAGCATAATCAACTGATGCAACGCTCGAACATATTAAATATGGACTACTGCTCAATCCTTCTCAGCTTTCATAAAAGTAACCTTATCTACTACAAATGCGGCTCCAGATGAAGAATCTATGTGAAAATGAACTCTCGCTGTCACCGCCCCAACTGGCGGCTTTAATGTTCCTCTCACAGTTGTCCATATATTTAAGGCTTTTACATCTGCCATGGTCACTCCGCTGATCAACCTTCCAGATACATCGTAATAATTCACGATGAACTTTACTGTTCCGCTTGGCAAGTTGATTATATTAATCAGACCGCTCAGAGTATATGATGATTCAGGAATTATAGCTACTTCTTGATATATTCCACCTACGCCGGTCATTACTATTTTTTGGGCTTGAGTCCCAGAAGCTACAGTTGAGGTTGTCAATTGATAATCACCATAGGCTCCATATTTTCCCCAGCCATCTGCAACACCTCCGATTTGAGAAGCCTCGAAATCCCCGTTTGCCAGCATACCTTCATCTGTACTTATCTTGAAATTAAGCATATCTACTACAAATGTACCTCCAGATGAGGATGCTATGTGAACATGAACTCTCGCTAGCACGGCTCCTATTGGACTTTTAATAGTGCCTCCCATGGTTGTCCATACGTTTAAGGTACTTATTTCTGCCAATGTCACTCCACTAATTGCTTTTCCCGAACGATCAAAATAATCAACGATTAGCTTTACCGGCCCATTTTGCAGACTACTTATATTTATTCGACCATTCAAGTCATACAGAGTATTCCCACTTACTGCTATATCTTGATATAAGCCCCCAGATCCAGTCATCGTAAGTCTTTGGGATTGTTTACCCGAGGTTACAGTCGAACTTATAAGCTGGTATACTCCTGAAGCTCCGTATTTCCCCCATCCATCTGCAACACCACCGATTTGGGACGCTTCAAAATCCCCATTTGCCAACATGTTACCATCGATACTTTTTTTCATGGTTACCATATCTACAAATACTGTGCCTCCAGAAGAAGAAGTCACTTGAATATGAATTCGTGCTATTCGAGCTCCTACTGGTGTCTCTATTGTTCCACCAGTGGTAATCCATGTGTTGAGCACACTTACTTCCGCTACCTCCCTCCCACCGAGCGCTTTTCCCGATATATCAAAATAATTGACGATCAGTTGAACCTTTCCATTCGACATGCTGCTTATATTTATTCGACCATTCAAGTCATACAGAGTATTCCCACTTACTGCTATATCCTGATACAAACCTCCTACGTTAGTCATCGTAAGCTTTTGAGACTGGACTCCAGAAGTCACATTTGAGGATATGAGTTGATATTCACCAAAAGCCCCGTATTTCCCCCAGCCATCCCCCACGCCATTCATTTGAGATGACTCAAAATCTCCGTTTGCTAGCAAATTACCGTACGTACTCTTCTGCATTGAAACCATATCTATCAACAATGTACCTCCAGATGAAGAGGCCAAGTGAAAATGTATCCTTGCCATAATCGTTCCCTTTGGCGTTCTTATTGCTCCTCCAATGGTTGTCCATAAGTTCTGTACACCTATTTCTGCAAGAGTCTCTCCACTGATTAAATTACCCGAAGCATTATAATAATCAACCCTCAGCATCACCGTTCCATTCAGCATATTACTTAGGTTTATTCGGCCATTTAATTCATACGCTGTATCCTCACCTACCTGTATATCCTGATACAATCCTCCTACACCGTTGGTTATTATCTTTTGAGACTGTTTACCACTAGCCACTGCAATCACTTCTACTTCACTTTTTGGTTTTTGAAAACCCGGTCCAGAATAAGTGTTCCAGTAATTCGCAGTACCACTGCTCGTATCAGATATTTCAAAACTCCCATTTCTTATTAAATTACCATTCGAATTTTTTCTCATTAAATTCCCATTGAGATCATAATAAAAATCAACAGCATTATTAAATGATTTTACTGACTCCAATCGACCATTTTTGTCATAAAAATATTCATTCGCGTAGGTTTTTTGTGGCCAAACACTGATAAAAACAAGGAACAATATAAATAGTTTAATATTTTTCAAATTTCTCAGCTCCAAAATAAAATTATGAATTGTTATCAAAAAAAGTTTATTCTAAAATCCCCAAAAAAGTGGTCTCTTTCATTGTAAATGCTGTGGGACAAAACCTTTTTCAGTTAATCTAACTTTATAGGAACTAATAGCATTATAAATCTAATGACACAGCTTCATGAGCACCCGTTTCTCAATTCGCGACACATAACTGCGGTTGAATTCCAGCTTCTCAAAATCTCGCGCTGCGTCCTCTTCCCCTATATCCAGATCTAATCGGAAACTACAATTCTTTCTCCAGATTTTTTAGATGGTCGATATTCAGAGTTCTGAAAAAAGTCGACCTTAAGTTCGAAGAGAGCAGGATGTAGGACTTATAGTTTTACTGACTTATATACATAACCCGTAGTTTTATTACTTCCATTTTATAAACAAATAAGATTCTAAAATATTATATTTAGAATAATAATTAGTTATACAAGACCTTTAAACGAACTGAGTGTAAATATAATTTCCAACAATTCTTTTATGTAAATTTCAGCTCCATTATCGTATCAATTATAAGTAAGACGAAATATTTATCTTCATAATATAGAAGAAAAAAATTCCCTTCTTTTTGGATTACACCATTGATTTAATATACAATAAATTCAAAAATTTGATAATAGATATACTAGTTATATTTTATTAGATTACTTCCTTCAACATTACAAAATAAAGCTCAACAAGGCCAGCCATGTTTCTTTCACTAATTATGTTGGACTTAAGTTCCATTATTAATACGAGCATCTTTAACATGACACGCTCTACAGTGGTTATTCTATCGCTTATTTCTTATTGCAATCATTTCAATTCCTCTTAGTTCCAGAAATACTCCTATTCGTATCCATCGAATATCTGATTTTCGGTTTGACCGTGCGAGTTACACTCCGTTTCTTTTCTCAAATCTACTCTAGTCAGTGGTATCACTAAACAAGTAGATCATTACGTTACCGTTCGCCTTGCCTAACATTGTATGGTCAGGGATTAGTTGATTTTAACGGACAGATTGGCCAATGATTCTGTAATTTGATTATTACATCAGAAATGTAAAACATCGTAGATTATTCTTCTTAACACCGCTTAATCTTTAATTCTCTATTTATTCAAATGAATTTTAATAGCTAATTCAGAACAAAAATTCGTTGAACTATATCTTTAGCTATAAAAATTGTCTCTTAAAATAATTTAATTGTCTCTGATATAGATCTTGGTGCTATTCATTATTCTCTTATACATGTAACAATTAAATATGGAGATCTTAAAAAAGTTTATTTTCTGAATATACTTTTTTATAATCATTTAGTACTACTTGATTGAACAAAAAAGCAACTTCCCTGTTGGCAAGTTGCTTTTAAAATACTCTATTATAAATCTCAACTTATTATCTAAATTATCGTATAAGTCTCACCGCTTAGCCTTATAAAACTCATGATACAGCTTCATCAGCGTTACTTCGTTGAGCATTTTGCAATTTTTCCATCATTTTTTTAATTTTGGCTTTTGATTGCTCAACTTCCTTAATATGATTCCATGATTTCCCGGTCCGTAACGGAAGCCTAGTTTAGTGTTTTTTTGGTAATTAATTCCTTATAATAAAAGCAAGCATAGTACGCTTCGCAGAAGAGTTCAAGCTTTCTCTTCCTCCGTTTTTAATTAGTTTTGAGTTCCCATTCAGGCTATCCAAAGTAGCCCACGGAGAGCTTAATTCCATGCAGAAACTCTATTTTAAGCTCTAAATTATGGATACCTTAACAGATCGGACCCAAGTGCGCCTGAGGGCCTGGAGGACTCTTTTTGCAAGTTTCGTTAAACTGTTAGGCTTCATGTTCACGCGATAATTTGATGTGTTTCTAACCGGATATAATCCAAATAGTCTACGGGAAACTGTCTAGATTCTACCAGCCTCAGCTCAACTCCCATCTTCCGTAAGGACTCCATAAGCTCGTCATAGTTACCCTTAATTATTTCAGGTAGATTTAGGTTCTTGCTTTGGAGAAACAGCCGCTTGCCATAGGAGCGCTCATCCGTTTTAAATTCCTGAAGGTTCTGAAGGAGATACTTCTTAAGCTTATTTCTCCGATCTCCTGCAGATAATTCTTAAACCTGCTTAAAGTCAACATTACCGTGACCCCAGATAACCCTAAACGTACCATCGGTCAGTCCTCCCTCAGAATTCGGGGGAGATTCGCCAGCATGTGGATGTGGATCGTTCCTCAGCCTTGAAATGAGCGTACTGCAAGATATTTAAAGTCCCCATACCGCTCCCGCATCCGCTTCACCCAGTTCTCAAAATCCTTACTGGCTTCGGCCAGCGAAACGTTCTCCTTTCCATACGTTAGAGTGATGTACTTATGTCCCTTGGCAAAGTTCAGATCCATCAGGTTTTCGAATCGTTCTCGTTCTGCCAATGACAGCCTTCTTGGCTGTGGGATGCTGTTATATCGTGAGCAGTTGCCCAGATCCAGTAACTCAGGTTTCAAGATCATGTTAGAATTAATTCCTTCTACTTTTACTTGGCGCTTAGTCATCGTTCGGTAGGGCTTCATGCGGCCAGAGTATATGGGTTTCCCATACATCTTAACCTTCAAGTAGTTCCCAATTCATGTTGCCTGACAGTTATAAGCATTCATACTCTTCTTCCTCCTTAGGGTAAGGCCCCTTTTGGGGTAGCCTTTGCCATAAATAAAGCAGGGGGAAAAGAGTGTACTCCCTGTGTATGCCATGGGTTGAAGATTGATTTTTGACAGATTAGTTACGGTTCATTACGGAGATGCTTGGGGGGAGCACGATTGTGGGTACTTAAATCTAGAGTGACTTCTTAGTGCGTAGCATTCGTTCTATCGCTAGGGACTGATTATTTTTTTCTATACGGCTAATCTATACCGTTAATCAAAGTCCTTCATGCAGGTGTTTTTTCGGAGATCTGTTTATTTCAACTCATCTGGAGTGTTCAAAAGTGAATGAGTCAGTGAGGTGGAGTAGTCCATAAGCCGAGGGAAATCAGTATATATTTATTAAAATAAAATGTTACGTTTCGAACAGGGGGCGTACGTTTAAATTGAACTTTGGTCAATTTAATTGCTTGAATTGATTTAGAATTTCCATGCACTTGCAGAATATTTTATAAGAAAGATGTGGGTTGTAGTCTTGAGAAACTTCCCGCAGGTTTATTCGGCACTAGTTTAATTAGAGAATGACCTTGAGGAAGAACATCCTCAAGGTCAAGATAACTCATACTTTCCAATCGTTTAATAGAGTATTATTCACCAGCCCTTCACAAATCACAGAACTAAATTCTAAAAATTTTATATATATTTCTTCAAATACTTTAGAAACTGCAGTCTTTTCCAAAAATACAGAACTTGGGTAAGGCACCCATTTAGTACGACTAACGCAAGTAACCTTAACAAGATTCATATCCTCTTCGAATATTAACTGTCTTTCGATTCCCTGTTCGTAGAAATCTAATTCAAAAGAGAATATGCCTGCTCTTGTTTTCGTTAATATATCAGGAACTTGTTCTATAACAGTAGATAGATCTGTTCTGCAATCAACAGGCCAGTTATCTTGCCCAAAACCACCAACAACGAATGATACAGATCGTGAAATTTCAAACGCTTCACATATACACATTAGAATTCCCACTGAATCATCGAGTTCTAAATCAGGTATTAAGTATTCTGTTTCAGGTATACTTTCCAACGGCTTATATAATGTTAACTCCATCTTAAAAATATTGTATCAGCCCTTTCATAGTGGATTTCGTATTATGGAATCGGTTAAGCAGTTTTTATACCAGTTGCAGATGGAACTAATATAGCCTTCGTTGCAGGTATTATAACACCCTCAGGAGTAATTACTTGTCCCATACCTGCAGGCAAATCAAATGTTGTAGCTTCTGTGATTGAACCTTTAGAAGTAATAAAGTCTGCTGCTTTTTGATTATCCAGCCATTGCCCTTGATTATTTTTTGTACTTCTGGTCCTATCTACTAAACTTCGTGTATTTTTAGCACCAGCTCCATGAGTTAAAAATGCATGTCCAAATTGCTTTGAGCTTTTCCAATTAGAACTTCCCCCGGATACCGCCCCTGCTCCCATAGCTCCAATCGTTAAGGCAATCGTAGTAGTCTTATCATCTTTCCCATAACTGAAATAGTTATCTAATTGAGAAATAGCCCATATAGCCGTATCATTATTTCCTAAACCCTTAGCCATCGCTAAGTTATACAGATATTCAAATTGATTTCGAGTCATTCCTCCCGAATCATCACCATAAAATCCGTATTTGTATTCTTTCATTAATGATTTTAAAATCTTAGCTTGAGTAGCTGCATCCACTGAACGAGCTGAGATAACTTTCATAGTAGCATCAGTAGTTGATACATTGTACAGCGGATCTCCACCTGAGCCTCCGTTTGCAGCAGCCATATGCCCTGTAGGATCACTATAAATCAACGGATTATTATGCACATACGTATACAAATTCAAACTCAGCGGATTATCAATCTGCCCTTCATACGTATCCTAGTTTATAAAGCGGCGCTTTGAATAAAGAAGGTGGCAACTGAGAATGCAATCCCAGCTACCACCCATTCTATCATCCCGCCTGCTGTGCAGGTGTATTCGGCATCACGTAGGCTGACTTTTTCTTCATCATGACGTAGATGATATTTACCAACTTCCTCATTAAGCACACAATTGCTTGCTGTTTCGTCTTCCCCTCTGCTATCTTTCGCTCATAATAAGCATGAAAATAGGCATTCTTTGGTTCTCTCTTGGTACGGGTGACACCAATCTGACGAATTGCAAGACTCTTGATAATATCATGCAATTCCCGATTGCCTTGCTTACTCTTGAAATTTCGTGACTTATTTCCTGAACCAACCGTTACAGGTGCTATTCCAGCAAATCGGGCAAGCTTATCAGAGGAAGAGAATCGGTGAATATCGCCAATCTCTGCCACAAGCTGCGCTGCTGTCACCACATTGATCCCTGTCATGGATTCAAGCTGAAAGCCAAGCTGCTGCATTAAATGCTCAATCTTAACCTCGAGACTGACCAATTGTTCTTGAAAAAATCGAGCGGATTCCACTTGACTCACCACTACTGAATCTCTTGAATCCTGAAAATCCCGATACGTTTCTCCATCTGCGTCGATCAGAGTAAGAATTTGATTTGCCTTCTTATGAGACAATCCATTGTTGCTGTACTTTCGCAAGAAGGCAGCAAGGGCTTCCTCTGACATGTCTTTCAAGGTATACTGTGAAGGGTAGGTCTCCCAGAAGGCAAGCGCTGTTTTCCCCTCTACTTCAGAGAAGAACTTTTTGTAACTGGGATAGGAATAGCTAATCTGCTGGTGCATCTTTTTTACCGTTTCCGTTAAACTGTTAGCCAACCATTTCCGCTGCGTCACAAGCTGGCTAATCGCCCAGAACAGGTCAACGGGCTGAGCATCCGGCAGGCGCTCCAACTCGTCTCTGAGCACCTTGGCGACGCATTCCGCATCCCAGCTATCCGACTTCTGAACGGTCACATGGCTCTTTCTTCTGGCGTTAGCGAGCTTTGCATTCACTTCCTTCACCCAGCAACGATTGTCCTTAAGATAGACAGCGAGTCCTCTGCCGTAGCCACCGACATCTTCCAGTCCATAGACTACTGACAAGCCCTTCTTGATGTACTTCTTCAATTCTTTAAGCAGCAAGGGAAAGGCAGACGGCTTGTTATCGAATTTTAGTTCCCCTAGCTTCTTGCTCCAACAGTCAATAATGACGGCTGTATGATGCTGTTTATGCAGGTCAACTCCTACATCGATTAGATTCTGCTGTTCAATCATACTTTTTGCTCCCCCTGTATTTGAATTGTTACTAATGGATTCGATTCGTTACATTCAAGAATCTTTGCTGTCCTTATCGCTTGATCTGTATGTATCCAGCCCATTAGTAACCACTCAAACGAGTGGCGAAAACATCATGGATAAACAAGTTTGCATCCTCAGTTCGAGCGGTCGGTGCCGCAAAGATACGTTAGCAATCTCTTGTTTTCGATAATGCTTATAAAGCTGTAAGTTTTAACATCCCAGCAACATGTGACTTCTCCAGACGTACATAAAGTAGGTCTAGCCGCAGTTCTTCTGTGTACTCGTGAATCTTATCTATAATTTTCTCCGCTGTCGGCAAGTGAATCTCCGCAGCTTGTTCATGTGTAATTTGAAAAATGGCATTTTCATAAGCGGCAGTGGTTCGGAGACTTGTTAGAAGCTGATCTTCTTGCTCAACCAGCGATTCATACTTATCTTGTAATATCGTCACAAGCACATTCCTCCAGACCGTAGGATCGCTTGATGTTTACCGTCTGCTTCGATCTGCCCATAACGATAAGTACCTTGGTAAAAGTCCCTACGGTCTAAAATCCGCTTCACTTGTACTTTTGTGAATAACTTTCCTTGTTGCGTGGTAAAACCTTCTTGATTTAACTGTGATGCTAGTTCAGATAACGTCCATGCAGGGTTCTGTTCCCTTATGTCAAAGAGCCGACGAACGATTCTTGCCTGTGTTTCATTAACTACAATGGACTTCTGTCCTTTTTTGGCATTGTAACCAAATGCCGCCCGACCTCCGGCATAACCACCTTGCTCCGCTTTCTGATTACGCCCTCTGCCAAGCTTCAAAGCAATTTCCAACCTCTGATACTGGTCAAGCAATTCCATAAGTCCATTAATCAAGAAATCACTTGGGTCTTTCTTATGAATGCTGTAGGTCGGTTGTTCAATGCTTTTTACATCTATACCGTACCTCTTGAACTCTCGATGAACCAACACCTTCACGATGTCAGACCGCCATAAACGGCTTGTATTGAGCACAACAACTGCGTCATAGGTTCGGGTGGATAGGGCTGACAGCAGGTTCTGAAAGCCAATTCTGTCCACTTCAAGAGCATCCTCGTCTACCTTCGCCCCACTGATGCCTTCATCCGTAAAGATGTGTTTCAAGTCCCAGCCTTGCTCTTGACAATACGAGCAGATTTCAGCTTGTTGGTAGGCTAGACTGTAACCCTCCTTGGCTTGTCCACTTGTCGAAACTCTTACATAACCGATGACATTCATACCGTTTCCTCCCCGTCCGTTACGATAATTCAGATTATTGTAACGCTTAGTAGATACAATTATATTATATATCGCTTAGTAGATACATTCAATCACTTTATTTACGAATTAAACTCCCGTATAATGATTGAAAGTACCTTTGTTCGGAAAGGAAATGTGTCATGCCAGTCATTGTAAAGCTTAAAGACATTCTTGCTGAACGCAATATGTCTCAAAGAGAGTTATCCAGGCTAACTGGACTTAGACCGAACACTATCAGCCATTTATGCTCTAGCGGAGTGGACAGGGTACATCTAAGTACCTTCGATATCATTTGCAAAGCTCTTGATATTCAGCTCCATGATTTAATTGTGATTGAAGAAGAATCTGCTGCTAGGCTACATGACTGATAACACCACCCAAAACTGCACAAGGAATTGTTATCGCATCCTTCCACTGTTTGCACGCCTCTTGGTCGAAGTCTAATGTTGGACACGCTTGTAACTTCTTAACAAAAGACCTCCGATAATATCCTGTAACTTGCTTTTGCTCCAGTTCACCCGACATTAATCCTTGAATACGCTCCATCTCCTTAGGCTTGAACTGTTCAGTGGTGGTCAGTTCGGCACAAAAGTAAAGTCTATTGAACTCCGGTGGGAATTGGACCAGAACATTCAGTGGTATTTTTTCGTTAGGTGCATACACGATCTCAAACCTCGTTAGTTCTCCTTTAATTGCCTTACCAAATCGCTGTAAGAGCTGATTTTTCTTGTTATATACTCGACAATAACCAGCCACTTGTCGTTGATGTCGTTTATTGGAGTAGCGAGTTCCCATCCAGCTATGCATATTTCTCCCTGTTAGCGATAGGGTAAGCAATTTCGAAATATGGATGGGGATATCGAAGGCAACATCACAACGGACAAATAGAATTTCTTTGGCATGATCAGCGATTTGCGAGAGCAAGGAGCTGAAATGAACCAAGCTCTCTGGATGACATTCAATTCGCATGGTATTTTTCCTTGACTTCTTCACAAAGCATAGCTGATAGGAAATGTGCAAATAATGGCTATCATTCCTTATATGCAAATGATATTTAAACCCTTTCTCCCTCGCACAAATTGGACTACGAAAGCATTCTCTTATCCGTTGTTGAAATGGATTAAAGAACTCCCAAAACACATCTGTAAAATCCACGACGATACGGTCTATGGATAGTTTGACTTCTTTCATAAAAACCCCCCGACCGAAATTATTTAACGAATTTCGGACTATATTAGAGGGCAAGACGGCCAGCCTTATTGACGTCTTCTTGCCTGTATATGTGAACTGGCACGTTACCAGTTATTCTCTACCCTAATAATCTCTCTATCCCCCCAGATGGTTGCGATTTATTTTGGATTTTTCATAAATATTTATAAATTAGATTGAAATAACCCGAAAAACGATAAAGCAGTGCTGGTCCTGTTTATTCCTGAAAATCCGCACGGAAACGAAGGTAACTATTTTCTGGTTATTGTGGTGGTAACTGGGGGTTATGCACATAAGCTGATCATAGGGATTTTGTTAATGGGGATAATTTTAGAGTTTTTCATGTGCGTACACTTAAATCGGAGAAATAGTTATCGTGGGAATACGACAGTGATGTTTATTAGAATGAACCGATTCAGTCCATTCGGCACTGGGTGGGCTAACTCAAAATGTTAAAAAGAAACCACATGGAGTATGTAACTCACATGTGGTTCTAACTTTATTAATTCAATACATATTCAATTCCTTATTTTGACTAATAAAAAAAAGTCTCCATCTTGGTCTAAAATAAGCTCTCCCTTATCAGTGTAATAAGTAATATTTCCATTGCCATAATAAAAGTCCTCATATTTTTCATCTTCATATAGGCTTATTTCTTTTAGGGTTTGAGGGTTTAAATCTGTATCCATAGTGCTTTCTTTTATCCAATCAATATCAGATAAAAAGCATTCATCAGAACTTTTGCTCACTCTGTAGAAAATAGGCTTTTCTTCAGCTTCATTACCAAATTTAATAGAATCTGAAGTAAATATAATTTTCGTTCCAATTAACCTTTTAATATCTTGTTCATCATTCTTCGAACCGCCAACTCCATATGCATAAATACTGTCAATCTTCCATTCTCCTATCAACGTTTCCATTAGTTCAGAGTTTGAATCAACAGGAACTACAGAAGTATTAGTTATTTCTGTAGCTGGAACTGGAGCTGGAGTTACCGTCTGTGTAATATCCCCATTTTCTGTTCCGCATGCTGTAATCAAAAGCACATTTAAAATTAAAATAACAACCATTGTTGAATATCTCATTTTATCACCACTTAATTTAGTTTAAAAACCCTTGGGGAGCACTCTGTTATAATTTCTAGTATAATCCCCATTCACAAAAATTTCCCATTCGTCATATCTACGCATATATAATCCTGGCAGCTTCTTTCCACTGCCCTTCACCCATAAAAGCATTTCATTTTTAAATTCATTTTGAAATTCAGAAGATGAAAAATTCCCTTCTTTCAGCATTTTTCCTGGATCACGATTTAAAAAATCACCTCCGTTAAATTTCCAACTAACAAGAGCATCAAACTGTTGCTGTGTAAAAACTATACCATTACGGTCTGCCCAGTCATTTATATAATTCTCAGCTTTGTTCTGAATATCCGACTTCAATAAGGATAGTGCTTGCTCTTCTTTAATTCCTTTAAGTAATTTTTCCTCTCCAGGTTGAATTACATGCCCATAACCTATCGTCTTTATATTTCTCTCTTTTTCTTCCTTGGTTGCGTAATACCATTGCCCAGAAAATGTTTCATATGTTTTCAGAAACTCAACTAGTTTGTCACTTGCATGCATGTCTGTGCTAACTACGTAACCCTGAACTACTACTGGCTGGCTTGGGTCATCTTTAAACGTATAATGTCCAGTGGGATCTGTATAAATCAACGGATTATTATGAACATAAGTATAAATATTCTGGCTCAGCGGATTATCAATCTGCCCCTCATACGTATCCTCATTTAAAAAACGCCCCATACTCGGATCGTAATACCGTGCCCGAAGATAGTATAATCCCGTTTCAGCATCATACACTTCACCTGCGTATTTAAAGGAGTTAGAGATTCCTTCTGTCTGACTAGTGATGTTGCCCCATTCATCATAGCTATACTCATTTACTGTTTTTCCGCTAGTATCCACAATCTGTACCACATCACCATGACCATTGTATAGGTAATAGTAATCTTTACTTGCCGTTTTGTCCTTTTTCACCAGTACCCGGTCCCCGCGTACAAACGTGGATTGTTGGACTATGCTGTTGCCACTCAGTTTTTCTTCAGTCAAAACCTGAGCGTTATTATCATAGTTTACTTGGGTGTGGCTGCTGCCGGTACTCTTTAGATAGCGCAGGCCGTCGGCATAATACTGGAAGCTCGTCGTGCTTCCATTCTTGGTTACAGAGGTCAGCGTGTTCCACAAATCGTAGCTATAACTTGTATCCTGAAACTCTGCTGGGCTACTCACACTTTGTTCCATGGTCAAGCGATTGCCACGTACATCATAGGTATATGCGTCTCTGCTTCCTCCCGGACGCACCGTTGAAATTAAGCGATTCAAAGCATCGTACTCATAGGTTGTCGTTTGTGTATCTTGTGTCACATTGTTGTTTTTCGTTTCCGTAACCGAGGTAATATTTCCGTTGTTGTCATACCCATACACATATTTGGAGAGCACACGGCCTCCCTTTTGGTTCGTTACGCTCTCCACCCAGTTTAGGGCTTTGTTATAGGTGTATACAGTCATAAGTGTGCTTCCGTCTGTCAGCGTCGGATAACTAATCGACTTCACCAGGTTAACCCCAGTGTAGTTATATTGTACATTGGCCGTGGCTGCACTACTCACCGTAGCGCTGCCATTCGTCTGTACTTTGTCCAGTCTCAACTTATTGAATTGATAATTCACGTAAAAGTTTAAATAATAATCATTCAATTGCGTAATTCGGCCTAGTGCATCCCGCTGATTAAAGATGTACGCGGAATGTGCAACCGCTCCAGCGGAATACGCAACCGTGTTCGTGCTTCGCACTTGATTCAAACTGTTTACAGTATTTCGCTGCATCGCCTGAATCGTTCCGTTCAGAAAGTTTTTAGTGGTCTGATTAGAGGGCGAACCGTCGTTATAGATCACTTCGGTTTTCTGTGTCTGCGATACGTTATTGATCATCCCGCTGACTGTGCTTGACTTGAGCGCGCCAATTTCGTCATAGCTGTATCCAAACAGACTGCCATTACGATCGGTTTTGCTAGTTAATTGCCCTAATGCATTATAGGATAAGCTTTCACTTTGAGAAGCCCCGTCTAGCTTGCTCGTCAATAACCCAACTTCGTTATAGTACTTGGTATTCAGTATTTGCTCTGTTCCACCTTTAGCTTGCACCGTAACTTTCGCAAGCTGACCAATTCCATCGTACGTATAGCGTGTGCGCTGGTTTAACGCATCGTAGACGGAGGTTAGACGATTTAGAGCATCATAGCTATACGATGTTGTGATCCCAGCATCGTTCAGATGATTCGCAGGGTCCGTATAACCGATCACGTTACCACTGATGTCGTACCGATAACTTTCTGTGAGGGGCTGCGATTGACTCGGCCAGTCTTTATAGGTTTTCATGGTAACTGGCTGGCCCCATGGATCATAGATAGTTTCCAGATAATTCAATCGTTCTTGAGTGTCAGCAGCAATCATGTAACTTTCTGTCTTGCGCTGCTTAAGGTTATGATCCGTTACATATATATTGTTATTGGCATCTGTGGCACGATTCTGCCTTCCCCATGCATCGTAACTAGCCGTAATCTCATTGCCTAACGCATCCTTTTGATAGATCGCTTGTCCTTGATCATCGTAGTGGTACTGGGTGAAGACCCATTGACTCACGTTATCGTCATAATGTTCTTCTAACAACGCTAGGCCCATTCCATTATATAACGTATTCGCATACGTTCTCATACTACTGTTAGTGGATAATTGAGTGACGGTTTTAATCGTATCGACCTTCAGAACATAGGTCCCTGCATTCACCGAATCAAAGTTACTGGAGGTTTGATGATAATAATTGTAATCGATAACCTCTCTGAAGGTTTCTCCATTGCTATTGGTTCGAATCGGATGTGTTTCTTTTTTTAGACGACCTGCTGCATCATATTCATAGACCGTAGTCTGATCGTTGCCGTCACTTTGACTTTTCAGCAAACCCGTTCCCATCTCGTAACTCATCTTCGTCTTCACGATTTTCTGGTCAGACTTCCCGATGTTGAACCACTGTTGTTGTTCTGTCGGGTAGGCGTAACGGCTCTCAGGTCCGTATATGGTTACACTTTTAGCTACCAATTGACCCTTGGCTGTCTTTTCAGCCGTCATTTGAGAGATTCCACCCAAGGTATCTCGGTTACCATAACTATATGTGGTTTGTTCCCCCGACGCATTCGTTACTGTCGATAGCCTTCCCTTGTCAGTGTAGGTGTATCGTTCAATTAATGGGGCCGGATCAGATTCATTCTGGTACCAAGATTTAGACTCCACTAAATGATATTTCGGTTCATAGCTTATCGTTGTCGTATAGTGTTGTTTTAGATTTGAATTGTTATGTTGCTCCGCCGTTAATGGTTGGGTTTGGGTACTGACCAGTCCCCAATCTGAATATGTTGTTTCTGTATACAAATGATTAGCACTTGCCTCGCTGTCCCCGACACCATATTCTGAAATTGTAGTTCTCGTCGGGAATAGCTCGAAGAGTCCATCAAATGCTGTATTCGTAACGATCTTGCGCTCCCCATTAGCTGCTTGAGTGTCCGTAGATAGCAACTTTCCTTTACCATCATAATTTCGGGTGATTATGGAGTTGTTGGCTGCCGTATCGCTTTTTACGGTAAACGTGCTGCTATAGCGATTATTTTGCTGTAGATATGGCGGATAATAGGTCGGATATCCCGTATAGTCACCTGTATACGTATACTGAAGCCAATTATAATTTTTCGGACCTGTTTTATCTACCCTTGATAAGAGTCGAAATTGATGAAGGGTTTGATCTTCACCTATATTTCTGGAAACCCGTTCATACGTATACTCTGTGTTTGAATTAGGATATATGACTTCTTTTAGCAAGGTATGATAGTTTTGATTTCTTGCACCCGAATAATCACTCCCTGTTTGATAATATGCAATTCCTTCCTCATAGTCGAAGTAGGTCTTGTCCCCATTCTGATCTGTAACCGACCATAGTACAGGCAAATAGACTTCAATTTCATTCACTGGCACAAGTTTTCTGCCTTTAGTCAAGATGACCTTTTGGACCTCGGTTCCATTTTGCTTAACTCGAATCGTCACATTTTCACCGTTAAATATCTCTTGAGTATTAAGGTTATCCTCATATTCAAAAGTAACCTCACGACCCACTGTATCTGTAATTGAACTGATAAGAACAGATCGTATACCATCAATATCTATAGAGCGATGCTTAAAGTTAATTGTATTTCCAAAACGGTCTACAATCCCGATAAGTGCTCCATTGGCAGAAAAGTACTCTTTTCTCTTATCCTCGAATTCAACGTAGTACCAGGAATTTTCCTCTCCGTTATTAAATTCATGGTTCTCATTGTTATAAACAAATCGCATGTTTTTTTGCTTGTAATTTAGGAACTTTGTGTATTTTGTAAATTCATCACCATTTTCTGGATAACGGGCTACGGTATACACCCCACCTTTTCCGTCATGATAATAACGATAGTCGCCATTTTTTTCGATTGAAGGAAATTGAAACGACCAACCTACCCCTAAACTATTCATCTCCAAAAAATGATCATATCTTTCTGTGTACGTATAATTACCTGAAGAACTATATGCTCTTTCAAAAGAATGTCCTTGATTGGAACTGTACATAATCCCAATATCCAAATCCAGACCATCTCGACCGGGTAAATGGATTTGATTCTCTTTCCATGTCAATGAACCGGAAACAGGATCGATCACTTCATCAGTAGTATTACGATCTCCAAATTGGGGTTTGTTGGTTTGATTAAGCTGAGCTCGAACAACTAGTCCGTCAAATATGCCAGCGACCCTCATATCAAAAGCAGTCACCGTTAAAGCCGCGATTTTCAATTTATCTGGAGAAAAAAGGTCCTCTCCATACACTAGCGAGGTTAAGCTCGGAAATTGTTGAAAGATCGGATCATCCTGGTAGGTAGAATTTTGAACCGAAGATGGGTTCTTCTTCTGGATAGCTTGATTTTCTAATTCCCCTTGTATGTCTTCCCAGCTTAGCTTTCCTTCTTGCTTCCACTTTAATAGCTCAAGTAAGGTTTGATTCGGTGAATCCTGCATCAGATAATTAATCCAATAGACATCTTCAATGGAAGCTCCGGCCAAAAACAGCTTTTCGATTTCAGATTCGATTAAATCTTGTGATGCTACTCTTTGATTTGTAGCCGTTCCACCTGAAGAGACCGAATGATTGAGTAATCCTTGCTTCTCAAGCGTTTTAACTTTAATTGATACAATAGCCTCAGACAATTTCGGATCATAGGTGGCTACCTCCACAGTAGCCTTCTCATCCGGCAATGGAGGAATGGAGTCCTGCCAACCTTCTTCTTTGAATAATTCACTCGCAGAATTCTCTGGACGAGTCGTAGGTGTAGGCTGTGGTCCCGAATCCGTTGAAAAATCCAAAAAATCTGACGGTGCAGGTGATGGAGCAGGTAAATCTTGTGCTTTGTTTATGTAAGTTTGATCAGAAGTACTTTTAACGGTTGTACTCGCTTTCGCAGTTCCTTCCAAAATATTTGGAATGATCAAAGATAAACACATGATGACCATTAATATTTTTCTCACTAGCTTTATTTTTCTCAACTTAGTTTCCCCCAGGAATTTATTTGGTTACCTCACAATTGAGCTATATTCTATATCATCCTATGAAAAAATCCCCCACTATTTATCTGTAAAAATAATAGTTCATTCCCTATTTGATTCATTTGTTCTTCAATGTACCTTCCTATCTCTGAGGTGCATTAATATGAATTTTGCATCTCCTCTTTTAATTTCACTCACTTCTTTACTTCTACTAAAATTTCACCAATCATCATTTTGTTCATAGAAGCATCAAAGGAATAAATATGGGTAATATACATTCCTGTTTCGTTGTTATGTTTAAAGAAAGGAATTCGAATTCGCCAACTTGTAGGACTTAAACGTTCCCCCATAATCCATGAATCCTCTAAATCGTCTTGACCATTACTATCGTCCATGTTGGAAAGGTCCCCTGTTGGGTGCTATCAAAACCGCCCTTTAGATAGACGTCTTACGAAAAGCACCAAGATACTAAACATATACGATTTTGACGAATAATCTTTACTCCTCTTTATCAGACTCCTTTTCCATCTTATGTATATTGAATGTCAAGTTTTAGACATATAGGGTTTGTGGTTATGATTTGCTACTTATATCCACCATAATATAGTTGGCATAAGGTTATTCTGGAGAGGTAGTCGGAATAAAATTTACATATCCTAAAAAAACACTACGCTCCAAAAACAGTGTTATTATTATAAATTGAGAGGACCATCGATTGAGTAACAAAGAATATTTAGTTCCCCACAAATCATTTTGATTACTCATCACGAAAAACATTCTATTTTTTCTTTTCAAACTAATTATTTTGAAACGCTATTATACAGCTACTTTATTTCCTTTGTAATTGCAGATAGTAAATTACCATTACTATCGTATACAAAGTCACGGCGGTAGCTGATATTCCCTTTATGAATGATAATAGCTGTTAACCTATTAGCGGAATCATAAATATATTCGTAATCCTGCCTAATAGAAGGTTGTAGAACTGTTACTGGAATATTTGAATAAGAAATTAATGAGTCATTCCCTAATTGACCCTCTGTATTATTCCCCCACGTAATAAATGAAGAGCTAGTAAGTGCTATACTATGCGAATTTCCAGCATCTATTTTTATTACATCATTCAGAAAACTCTTACCGCCTATCGCTTTTACTTGAGTAGGAGTAAGTTTTCCTAAAGTTGTGCCATCTCCAAGTTGGCCCATGCTATTCTCTCCCCAACTCCATACTGTTCCATCTGACTTTAGTGCTAATGAATAATTACTTCCACCGCTAATAGCAATTACATTATTTAATAAACCAACTCCGTTTGGGCCCTTGACTTGGACTGGATAGCGCCGTTCTACTGTAGTACCGTCTCCAAGCTGCCCTTTATCATTTTGCCCCCAGCCCCATACTGTTCCATCTTCTTTTAAAACCAAATTGAAATTGTCCCCAGCACTAATAGCTTTAACTCCTGTTAACAAAGAAGCATTACTGGAGCCCATTTGCACTTTACTAGGGAAACTCTCATCATTAAGAGATCCATTTGCTAACTGACCATGATTATTGCCTCCCCAAACATAAACAGTTCCAGTTGACGAAAGTGCTATAGAATGTATTTCACCAACATCAACAGCAATAATATCCATAAGATTCCCAACCCCGTTAACACCTTTAATTTGTTCCGGAGTTGTAATAAGTTCTAATCTATCGACTCCCACTTGCCCTCGTTGATTATCTCCCCATCCCCACACTGTTCTGTTAGATTTAACAGCGAGGGTATGGTAAAATCTACTACTGATATTATTTACATTTGATAATCCAGAAATTGGAGTTGGAGAGACAACAAAATCAGTCTGATCTCCAGCAGGTCCCAAACCCAAAAAACCATAATAATTGAATCCGAAAGCCGTCACTGTACCGTCAGTTTTCAAAGCATATGAACTAAAAGTTCCACCAGTAAATCCTTTATTCATCGACACCACATCGGTTCCAGCCAACTGAACTGGTTTATTGCTATATGGAGTAATAAAGTCCCCCAACTGTCCCATTTCATTACTTCCCCATAACCATAGATTCCCATTTTTTTCTATAAAACCACTTTTATCTATACCAGCATATATTTCCCCATGTTCTAAAACACCCCGAGTTAAAGTAGAGGGTAAACTCTTTGCGCTTTCATTTAAAGACATGATTTTGGAGTTATTATTTTGAGATATAGATTCTATTAATAATTTTTTTTTAGCGCTCTCATTGCTAACAATTTGAAACTTCAGGAAGTAGCTATCATTTAATTTTTCTCCATTTATATCCTCAAGTGAGTAAGGAGGAATATGTAATGTATAATCATGACCATCTTTCAATTCAATTTGTGGACTAATTATCAGTTGATCCCTCTCAATTGATTTCTTTATATTTATCACCTTATTACTATCAAAATCTACTAATCTAATTAAATGAAAAAAATTCCCTTCTCTAATAATGTTTTTTAAATTCACCTTTAACGAGGAATCCTCCAATATGCTTATTATTTGTGTCTCAGGTGCAATTAACTCCTTTTGTTGATTTACACCATCCGCACTCACTAAAGATAACTGACTAATCGATATAACTAAAAGAAATAAGATAATTAATAACGAATAATATTTCTTCATATTTATTTTTCTCTCCCATTTAATAAATAGTTCCAGTTAATTAGTTGTTATCTACGATACTAGATAGGATGACTGGGATAATAAACTTCGGATCCAGCAAAATAACTAAACAGACAATACAAATGATCGTGTAAAACCAAACAGCTCATAAAAAAATCAACAAATTCTTAGATATTGAAAGATACTTTCATTTAATCAAACCGTAACTTTTTTTTGTTTTTGTCCGAAATCTATACATCGACAACATGAAACTAACTAATAATTACTTCATTCCAAATGAACCTTTACCATTAATAATTTATTAACAACATTATTTCCAATGTAACAAGTACTTTATTAAAGTAATTCTATAAAAGAGTTTCACTATTGAATATAGACATAAAAAAACCTCCTTCCCATCCTCGTGGGATTCGTTGGGTATATTTATGGCAGGCATTCTGGCTTCGCAGTTCATTAAAAAACCCACCATTAACATTAAGCAGTTAATGATGGAATTTTAATGTGCGTTCACAGTGGCGGGACCGCGTGGGAATTTCACCAACATTCCCCTTTTAAGCTAGATAGGATATTCCTATGCAATCACCATAAATATTAACAGGAATAATATACCATGAATTATTATGAAGTGCGACAGACAAAAACACCTAGGGAAGATTCGTATAATGGAGTTACCACCACATCCATTGCGTGGGAGAATGAAACCATGAGTTACACACACCTTAACAAAACCGAACGCAGTCATTCACTTCGCTTGGGATGGACCAATCACAGATTGGCAAGTAACTAGACAAAAATCACTCCACCATTGATAGAGAGTGGAATAGGGGGAGTAGCAGTATGATGACACAGTAGAGATTGCGCAGACTACCTACACAACATCAAACCTCTCCTAATCAATGGGATGATCCATAGTGCAAAGGGAAAAATTCCCTATCATGTTAACGATAAAAAAACAACTTCTCCGTAGAAAAGTCGCTTTTCAAATCTCTACTGTCTATCGAATTCTATTTTTTCATAACTTAGAAGACCCTACCGCTTCGCCTTATAAAACTCATGATAAAGCTTCATGAGCGCCCTCTTCTCTATCCTCGAAACATAACTCCGCGAGATCCCCAACTCCTTAGCAATCTCCCTCTGTGTCCTCTCTTCTCCACCTGTATCCAGCCCAAACCTACCCACCACAACTTCTTTCTCCCGGTCATCCAGAATATCTAGGTTGCGATATATCTTACTCTTCTCGATCTTCAAATCCACTTCTTTAATGACATCATCAGCTTCGGAGCCAAGGATATCGATAAGTGTAATTTCATTACCTTCTTTGTCCGTCCCAATTGGATCATGCAGGGATACGTCTTTACGTGTTTTCTTGAGCGAACGCAGGTGCATCAGGATTTCATTTTCAATACAACGAGCAGCAAATGTGGCTGGCTTTGTTCCTTTGTTTGGACGATAGCTCTCAATAGCTTTTATCAGGCCGATGGTGCCGATGGAGATCAGATCCTCCATATCTTCTCCGGTGTTATCGAATTTTTTGAGGTTATGGACACGAAGCGATGTAATTTTGAAATAAAAATAAACCGATTTCCATCACGAGGCGAAAATCGGTTACTTAATATTAGTTTTCTATTGTTGAAGCAAAGCCAAAATAATGAGTTTCAATGTATTCTATATCCTTCTGATATTCTTTTCTTCCAATAATTTGATTTATGTAATCATTTTTGATTTTCGAACCATCAACTGCACGCCTAAAATTTCTATTATCTATTACAGCCTCACTAAAATGTTTTAGAATACAATTCTTAATATCAGCATTAGTTATTGAACGAACTTGAGCTATTCCATTAAGTTCAGACATGGCTCCTTTTCTTATTTCTGCTCGGAAATCTTGTAATACTGCAGTCATATATTTTTCATATCTTTCTTCAATTTTGAACAGTTTTAAAAAGTTCATAACTTTTTGGCTTGTAAGTCTAGAGTTCGTTTGATTCATATCAAACTCTATCTCAAATTTATTAATATCATTTTCCTCAATTCTGAATGTAAAGAGGTTAGATATTTCTTCGTAATAAGGATGGGCTATTGGAAGATGAATTTTCTCCCCCTTAATAACTTCATTACACGCTTTACATGCTACGATTAAGTTATCAGGAAAAATTGACAATATGGGGTAAGTGGCTTTTGGTAAGAAGTGGTCTACCGATACAATATCTTTATTAACTTTAGTCATGTCACAATAAGGACATACCTGGTTAAGTGACATCGTGGCTCTAAAATCATCTAGTGAACTAGATGTTTGAAATAATGCCATATTAAATGTCTTGTACCCCAACAATTTTTCATACAAAAAAATAAATATAGCTTTGAATTCCTTACTTGTTTCATCAGTTAATTTAGATTTCCCCCTCCATTTACCATTCAGAACGGACTTATATCTACTTACAAATTTCCCGTATTCTTTACATAAGTCTATTGGGCAACGCTTTAACTTATAAATATTATCTATGAAATCTCCCCTATTTAAAAATCCACATACATCAGGATTAATAGTAAGAATGCTCGCTTTTAAGTCAATAATCGTGTAATTGGGATTAGCCTTTAATGACGTTCTCATTGCTTTTAAAATTTGGCACATAAAATTGTGATACGGGCTAAGAAAATTAATATTTTCTGTGACTTTATACATGATTATTAATTACTCATCCTTGTCTATTAAAGTCTTTTTTATTTTTAAAAACAAATTAAATTTAGTAGGACTATCGCCTAGCTGATCATATAATTCAATAGCTGAATTAATATTCTCATCTTCAATGTATTTTAGAATTTCCTGTTCATAGCTTTCCAAAGTAGTATCTTCCTTTTCGTTAACGTCAAATATTTTTTTCAAAATTTCTTCATAATCGAGACCTATAGTCTTCTCTTCTATTTGGGCCTGTTTGACAGACGAACCTTCTTTTTTTAGTAAAATGATACTTTCTTTTGGTATATCTGAAATGATTAATGGAGCATGTGTAGCAATTATTATGTGACAATTAACATCGATTATTGATTTTAAAATGTTAATATAACTATTTATCCATTTTGGATGTAAATTTGTTTCTGGTTCGTCGATTAATAATAGTGAGTTTTCTGAAATCGAGTACGCGATTTCAATAAGTCTTAAGAACAAACTTAATTCACCGGAACTCCAGTAAGATAAAGGTACAGTATCAGGAGTATCATTCACCGAATTAAACCACAAGTCAGAAATAGGATACTTATTGAACAGCTCTAAGAACTCTAGGTCTTTATAAAATTCGTTTTGCCCATTTAAATAATTCACTAATTTTGATGAGTGTACAAGTTTTTGGGTCTCACCTTTATAGTATGTATTTATAACCTCAGAGTAGATGTTTGTAAATTCTTTCATTTTAATTAATATGTATACATATTCTAAAAATACACGCTCTTGTTGATTCTTTGAAAGTCTAGATCTGTCATTAAAAGCTCTATTAAGATTTTGAAATTTCATTATGTGCCGTGATAGTGTGTTATTCAATTTTTTTGATCTGCCATAAACTTCGAGATTGTGCTCATATTTTTGAAGTAGACTTTCTATCTCTATATTTTGATCTAAATGTTCTAATAACTTCTCAGAGACATCATCATATCGCCCCTTCAATAAACCATTCTCCATAGTAGATGTGGAAGTTATGGACTTGCTAAATTCGATTAAGTATTGGTGAGGATAGTACCCAATATAGTCTACAATATCATTCATCTTCGGGGTTTTCACAGAATTTTCAGTGACGAATTTATTAATAATATATTTCAATTTGCTAAATCCCATTTCTGAATAAATAATTGGGCACCTTGGTATTTCCGAATTCTTGGCGAGCATATAGATTTTCTCAATTGGGGTATAGGATGAGATGATAAGATTACTTGGCAACTGCTCACCTATATCAAAAGTTGTTATCATATGTTCTGTTATTTGATTATCCTTGATAAATTCATATTCTATATAGGATTCAATCATTTTATTTTTTTCTTTGGTGTCAGATAATAGATTCGTAATTGCCTGCAAGATTGTCGTTTTTGCAGTTCCATTCTCACCTATTAGAACAGACAAATTAAACTTTACATTTTTCACTTTTTTAAATTCCACCTCAAAACCATTTAGTTTTTTGTATTTCCCAATATGTAATTTCTTAATAAACATTCAATTACCTCTCTTTTTTTTCAAATTCGACTTACTAAAATGAAGTAACGTAGAATAATACATCTAATAGAACAGGCAACTGTTTCCTAGGTCATTTATCAAAAGTTCAAAATAAGCTCCGCTTCCCCAAGGTGGACCTATATATCACTCTATCACTTAAGTTCTTCAATTCTAAAACCAAATCAAATTGACTAGAGCTCCCGGAGCGCTCATCTTTTAGGAGAGACACTCGCTGCCCTCTCAGATTTCTTGTACAAACCCTCGGATATAGGTGTTAACACTCGTTAAGAAATATACTTAGCGACATATCTATTATTGCTGCCTCTTCTCACCAATAGCAAAGGCAAATCTCTGGTTTATTGAGCTGTTTCGTAATTTCTAACTCCGAAGGCAAGATTAAGTGCGGCAGTGCTCCAAAAAAAACTAGCTATATAGACCGCCGCAATTAAGTTTATAATCCTGACCAGGAAACGATCTATCGTTCCTAACGATTACTTATTGAACCTCTTCATAAATTGACCTATATGAAACCTAATAATAGGAAATCCTCAAAAAGATATAAACTCACACCATGTTTATTATTGATTGAACAAGCCTCAATGAAGTTAAGAGAATACATCAGAGAAATCCAGAAGTATTTTCTTAACTTTTACTAATTGATCAACAGCAACATTCAACATTTAACTATTGATTTATTTATCAAACTGATTCACAGAAAACACAGCAGATACTTCTTTAATCCAATCACCTCTCAATTCTTTACCAAACAATTCCTGATAAACTTTTGCCTTAATCTGCACCATCTCTTTCTCTAAACCACTATCTTTTTCTTGGAGGATTTTCAAGTCTGCATCTGATAAAGCTTTACTTTTAGATGCAACATATTTTCGATATATAGAAGCATCCATGCGCCAAGCGTAAAACTCTGCTGAAAATTGTTCTTTCATATTATTCATCATCTGAATGCCTGGGACATCAAGATCCCCGGAATAATAAATAACACAGTTTGGGTTTGCTGTAAGACACTTTTCTATAAATACTTTAGAAGCGGTTCTAGCCTGACCTATAGTGCAAAGTAAAGCTGGAAAATTCGATGGTAATTGCTCCAAAGTAAATTTGTTTAAATTAAGAAAATGGATTGTTTCATCTACCAGATAAGAAATGACAGACGGATTTTCAATAATATACATTGACGAGTATTGTGGTAGTTGTTTCATCTCTTCAATTTCACGTAAATTTAATGTTCGAGGAGAAATTCCATTAACCAAATGTGGTACAAAAACATGTGAAATTGAACTAAGATCGTCATCTAAAATGTCAAAATGCCTATAAATTTGCCTCTCTAACAAATACTCTGGAATGACTGTCAAATGACTATTAACATTCTCGCTTAGCATTAGACTTTGGCTACTTATATCATCCAGGGCACTCCATAATAATCTTCCTATTACATTTGTTTTATCAAAAGCATGTGAATCTTCAGTAACATAAGCAGCAAACATTGGTAATCTAATTTTCCCAGTAGATATTCCACAAGCTTTAAACATCTCATCCTTTCTCATGAGCAAATGCCATAGAGCGCTTATACAGGTGAATAATTCTGAATCAACATTTGCGCCTTTGTCAAAAGCAATACTCAAAATCCTATGACCTTTGACGTCCCCCGCTTTTAATCTTTCACACCATCTAAATGTCTTCTGGAAAAAATATTCTTTATCAGAATCAGAAACATTGAATCGCATAATAAAGTCTTGTTCTACGCGTACAAAAAGGTTCTCCCATGCTGAAACCTTTAGTTCCTTTTGTTCACGCTTAGTAAGTAATCGACAGCCATAATAGAGCTCTAACAACTCAATTAGAGAAATAGAGTAACCTGCTTCTATGACCGCTTTTTCAAAATCTATTGCAGGAAAACGAGGTCCCTTGTATCTAACGCCAAGAAATCCCCTTAGTGCTTTGTCCTCTTCTCTAGTGGGCAGCATTTTAACAGTTCCGAATGCTCCATAGCTTTCAAACTTCTTACGATACAAATCGAAGAGGCGGCCGAAACCGATGCTACGCCGAAAAATCTCGATTAGTTGCCACTTATCCTGCATTGCTAGAATACTCCTCAATACTATTCTCTACCGATAAAAGATATTTTTCTTTTCCGTCCCAGTAGTAACGCGCAACAGCGAGCACAGGAGAATCTACAGAGCGTAGAATTTGAGCAATAGATAGTTCATCTACCGTATCGTAACACCCCCATAACACCTGGGAATTCATAATATAGTCGAATTCAAAGTCGTGTACAAGTTGGAACATTTGTGCAATATTTTCGCTATCAATTCCTGCAAAAGCCTCATCTAGTGAAATGACACGAGGGGCATCTGGTGCAGCATAAGAGTATTTAGCGGCTATCGCTGCAAACAATGGTGAATAAATACTCATCGCCTTTTCCCCTCCGCTAAGTTCCCCAAACACTTTATTTGTAAAACGTTCCTCTGGAATTCCCTTGCGTGTGATGAACATATCAAATCGGTACCACTTGCGGTAGTCTAACGCCTTTTTCATCTCTTCAAACATAGAAAAACTGGTGTCATCTTTGCATTTTTTGCGAGCCTCATTAATCTTGGATGTAAAATGCAAGCGTACTTTTTCCTTTTGTAATGGTGTCAAAAAGATGGATTCCTTGGACAAGTATGATAATAACTCAGTCGTAGAAATTTGATCCTCTTCCTTGCTAGTGAGAGGAACCCACTCAAGTCGCATCTGGATCGTGCCGGTTACACGCTGCAACATTGCGTTAGCATCTTGCTCCCATTTCTTCGCAGACCTCACTTTCTCATGAATTGCAGTACCGATGACATCAATAAGCACTTTTTCAAACAACTTTTGTTCCTCATTCTGTATATGTCCCGAAATAAGTTTTAGTTGATCAGCAACTTCGCTATGCACTTCACGCGGTGTATTTTCCACATACTGAGGTGCAAAAACCAAAAACTGTCGTGAACAGTGCTGTTCAAAGATCTGCCAGCGTGCGTCTTCCATCTCTTTAGCCGAAATCTCAAATGGGAACGTAACATGTGATTGCTTAAGAAAATAGTCCACAAGCTCACGTTGGGCATGGGCTTCCGCATCTTTCATTGCTGAAAGTATTGTATTTAATGAAAAGGCTCTACAAGTTTCCTCTAATGCTCCTATAACCTGATAAGGACTAGATGAATGAGGAACTAAACCGAAGGAAATCTCTTTTTCATATAATTTTGTCCATGCATTGAATAATCGTAGCCATTCTTCCATAAGAGGTTGTTCTTTCTCTAGTTTTTCTTTCAAGATACGAATACTATTTTCTGCTTCATTTATTAGTTTATGATTTGTTTCCAAAAGTCTATCTGTTTCCTGCAAATTTTTTCTTGCCACCTCAATTTCTTTCTTTACGTCTGTATCGCCAAGATCATGAATTTTCTTGACACACATCGCTTCGTAAGACTTGTTACGTTTAATATCTTGCTCTATTTCTGTTCTAGCATCTGTAAGATAATCATAAAAATTCAACAAATTTTCTTTCTCCGATAAACAGTTAGATATAGACTGATATGCATCAAGCCATGCGTTGTGTACCATACGAAGCTCATTTAGCATATCTTTATACTGTTCAATATCATTAAGCGCTCTTTGATAACCGGTGTATGTAAGTGGAAGTTCCATATTTTGTGCGGCATAGTAAATCGCATTTCGCGCAACTTGAGTTTCATTTTGGTAAATTCGCAGAGCCACATGTAGTCTTTCCATCATAGAAAGCTGTGCTACACGCTCCTGAGACTTGTTTTCATAGCGGACAAGTGAACCTATCAACAGTTCCATTGATGGAAATATCTCTTTCTCCATCTGAAGTAAACGTTTCTGATCTTCGATAGAACAACATTCAGAATCCAAATCATATTTTCTATGCTCGAGTTCATCAATTAGCTTTCGTAATTCATTTAGCCTGCGAGCACGAATTTGTTCACGCGCTGATTTTCCAATATATAAATCCTCATATTGTGGTGCCAGTCCCCCAATCATGCCACTCCGAAACTCCCCCGTTTCAAGTATATATCCTTCTTCATGGGGAACAATTGATATAGTTTGTAGCACAGCATCAATGTCATTCTCAGAGAGCCCATTAATTGGTACGGAACGTAAATAAGTTAGCATATTTTCTTTTTTGTAAGAGCCTTTTTGTACCACAGTCGTAGAATCAGCAACCATCGAAAGATCACTTTCATGCACGATAAGTGCTGTTAGAAGTCCTGCTCGAGTGATTGCACCTTCAATAGCTTCTTTTACTGACGCATCTATGTGATCTAAAAACTCAACGCTCTCGTAAAAATACGCAGTACGGATATTCTGAGTACGCAAGTGCTCCATTTTTATTAGCTCGGAAGCAGTAAGCACAGGCATTATCTCTTTATGTGCTGATAGCTCATAAATCTGTGTCTCTGTGTCCTCGATTTTCTTTTGGAGAATACCTATGGCGGCTGTGATGTGTGCTCGCTCTTCTTGTAGTCCGGTAAGACATTTGTGGAACAAATTATTTAACCAATCTATAACGGCTGCAGTAGAAAAGTCATCCAATAGTTCTCCAATCCCCTGTAGAATTCCCCGTGCTTCCAGCAGCTCATTTGGCTTGACTTGAAATTGTCGTGCTCCCTCAGCCCATTCCATAACATCATGTTCAACAATATCTGCATTTTTAATATGTTCTTTCTCTAAGGCACTGATCTCTACCTCTAATTCCTTCACATGATCTTCTTCAATTGCTAAATTTCGCTTCAATTGCCCCTCGTGTTCGAGCCGTGCTTGTAAGGAATGTAATTGGCTCGCGATTTCTTGTACCTTGGTATGATACTCCTGAAGAATTTCTTGCCAGTTTTTAAATCCTGCTTCCGAAAAATTCCTAAGATTTTGTTCAAAGTACTGACTTAAAGTAGAATGTGATATGAAAAAAGTTTCATCCGCAAGCGCCTCAAGCTCAGAAAGCACATCTTCGCGGCTTTTTACAGCCTTGTATTCTTTTCCCACGTTTTTCTTGATTCGTTCCTCTACCTCACGTTGCTGTGTTGCATTATTATCCATAGCTTCAGTTGTATTTTGTAGTTTTCGCTCTAAATCATATAAATTTTTTTTGGCTTTTTCTAACTCTTCTTCCGCTGTAAAGAGGGCATGCCCATTCAATAAAGAGATTTTTTTATGGAGTGTTTCTTTAATGTTACTTTGCTCTATCCGTTTATGTTCTAAATCATTTTTATTTTCAATAGCAATAGTTTCAGAAACTTTATATTTCTTTATGAGCTCAATTGATTCATCAAGTCGTTTTTCACTGTATATAAGATGCTTCGCTTTCTCATAAAGAGAAAACTGATTGTAAGTATCATACGCATCCGCCAACATCGTTAGGAACCTCAATTCCTTCTCAAGACGAGCCTTCTTATCTTGCAGGCTATCCATACTCTCCAAAGAAGAAGATAGCGGGGCTAATTCAGTTTGTGACAATTCAGGAAGAGCATCAGAGAGAACATTGGATACTTCGCTCGCTTTCACAGCATTGGAGAGTTTCGGACTTCTTAGCTGAAGCAATACGCCTATCAGTTCTTTAAACTCTTGCGTAGTTTTGAAACGATAGATATTTTGATTCACTAACTCCATGTAACGCTGTTGGCTATCTGTTACTTCTCCGTCTCTGCCAATATGTTCTGCTAAGTCACCCATAGTTAAAGGAAACTTTCGGGATTCTCCGCTTACAATCTTTTCTTCGTGCAACTTAATATCATACCCAATTCTCTTATTGAAAAGAATGAAATACCATGTCTGCATAGTATTGTCGCTCTCCCGCCGTTTACCATTCAATCCAATACCAACAGTTACAAAGGTATCTCCTTTACGATATTCTGTGTATAAATATCCAGTACCTTCCTCGCGCTTAGACACATGTTTGTTGCCCAGCAATAGATCAATCATCCGCCGATCTTGCGAACCAAATGGATCAAGACGTGACGGTCGCTTATCACCATCTAGCAAAAAGGGCACTGCCATGGTAGTAGATACTGACTTGCCAGATCCGTTTGCACCACGAACAAAAAGGCGTCCATTGCTAAACTCAAAAATTGTGTCACTATGGTACCAAAAATTCACAAGACCAAAGCGATTCAAATGAAACGAACTCATCCCCCATTACCTCCACTAGTAGATTAAGCATAATATCCTGTAACTCGGCCAGTAGCAGAATAAAATACAATCTGCTTGTCCATCTGTACTTCTGCCATATGAAAGTCAGACATGTATTCCATAACTTCTCTCCAAATGGTAGTGACGGGCCGTTCTGTAAACGATTTGGTCCACCCATGACTATGCAATTCTTTTATTGCTTGAAACCATTTTAGTGCCTCATATTCTGTGCATGTAATGCGCCCATTGTGGTCAAGGGCTACTTTTTGCTCATTTACCATATCCCAAATAAAGGTCGCATACTGCACAGCTGTATTTGAGATTTGTTCATCTTTTGGATAATAGTCTCCATAACGAACTTCTGAATGTATGAGCATCGTTGTACGATGGTACCGTTCGAGATGCCAATATTCAAATGACTCACAAATTATTTCATTTAGTCTTTCAAGCTCCTGCCTATCTTCTAGCAAAATAACTTCATCTTCTGAAAGTTCATCATCATAAATGGCCGATTCTAAAAAAAACCGACGTAGAACCCGTTGTTTTGGTGTTGTGTTATTCGTAATTTCCTTCGTAATATGTTCTTCTAATTGACTCCAACTTTGAATTTTACTCAGATCCAAGAAGTAGAGTGGGGCAAAATGACGAAAATATGGCGTCGTCTGAAATAAAACATCGTGATTTATATCGTCTCTAAATCCGTCGATATCGCGATCCACGACATAAACGAGCCTTAACATAACGCAATGCTGCAAAACATCTGCAAATGCCCTGCGATGTGAACGTTCCTCCCAGGCAAAATGGATGGCGTCTTCCGGATAATACATGCGAATAGCATCGCATGCATTTTGTAAAGTAAACTGCTGATCTTCACCTTTGTCTTCTAAATAAGTAAGGAAGCAGCAAAAAAACATATAATGATGTACTGTTGAAAAGTTATTAATACCCATAAAGGGCTTAGAAGAGACAGGTATTTTTTCCAATTTAATAAACTCAGTACGTAATATTAAACGATAGCCAAAATAATCTCGCATCATGTCAGTAAGCTCTGCTTTTCTAGAGAGAATCTGAAAATATAGGTCAGCCTGCTTGTCACGATGAATCCAGTAAAAATGAAACAAAGCTTCAACACATTCCTGGAGCACCATCTGATCTCTATCCATACATTTCCTCCATAAACACAAACTCATAATCATTCATCGTCAGGGTTCCGTCAGTGGAGCGCAAGTGAATACGTTTATTTGAACGCAACCTAAGATAAAATCGGCGACCATCTTCTGTTCTACTTTCAAATTTTTTTGTAATCATGGCTTGTCCTAATAACTCAAGCAATAAATCCCGCACTTCAGGATACACTACACCAATCTCCTCCAGGATAATTTTCCCGTCCTTGATTATACTGTTAAATTTCTCTTGTATCATCCGTGTTTTCTCCAAATGTTCCTGAATCAGGACCATCTGAGCTAAAGGGTTTTCGTATATAGGCAGTTTGGTACGTTTGTTACGATTTCCAGGTGTCTTTTTGTTAAGTGGCAGTTCGAATGGATCACACTCCCACACATGTTTAGTAATGTCATCCTCGGATTTGTGGGGAACTAAGAAATGTTTTGTATTGGACACACCAAACATCGCACCAGCAATGATATGACAGTCCCTTATATCAGAAGTATTTGCAAAAATACGGGCTAGTTCCAAGTAGTCATTCTTGCGACTTTTAAAATAATTGAATTTATCACTAATCTGATCCGCAATCCGTACAATTTTCTGAATAGTACCGCGTGTCTGCTCTATAAGAAATCGGGAACTCGCTTTGCGACCATTAATTTCCACAAACCACCCTTTAAAACCGAGCCACTCTGCCCTTCTTCGCTCTAAGACAACTTCCTCTTCAAACATGTCATTTATTTGTTGTTCAGCTTCGTAGGAAACAATTATAGAAATGATATTCTCGATATTTTTTTCATCAATTAGACTGAGGCTTTCTTCAATTAAATCTTTCTTTTCCATGATACCTACCACGAAGTCGCTTAGTAGCCGTACAAATTTTTCTTTATATGGCAAAAAAGATTCTGTGTGAATAAGACGTTCATATGGTTCGCTATTTACGTGTGATAAGAAGTCGGCAGTTCCGTTACGAAGAGCTTCAAAGCGGGACATAAGATCACGCCAGATGTTGCGGATGTCACCAAATGATTCTTTATCCGAAGAATTCCACTTCTGAAGTTTAGTCAGATCCTCTAAAATATGGTCTGCTAATATACGCTCAAAAGATCCTCCGCGAATCGCCTGCAGATTATGCCGCATTTCTTCTAGAGAACGTTCTAGTGAAATAGTGTATTGTGTGACCTCATAGTAATTCTTACGCTTATAAAAGTCCTCGATACGTTGTGCATGCGATTCGTCTTGATGAATAATTAGGTTATTCCATTTCACAAGCGATTTAAGGTCTTCTTCCAATTCCTTTTCGTTATAATCTGTAAAGTAGGTGCCAAAAATTTCAGATGTTACTAATTCTTGATATATCTCATCCAGAAACATATACGCATTATATTCCTGACGATATTTCTGATAAAAAACGTAACATATAGGACGATATCTGTCTGATTTAGTAGTAGAAAGATAAGTAGCTTCTTTAATAGGATTAATCAGAAAGCTCATTCGGCAACCTCCTTACAGGAAATTTTTATAACTTTAACCTTAAATTCCAATCTAATATTTAACCAAATTATAACATAAAATTTCAAGTGTTTTACATACGAATCCTACTTTTTACATAACTCTTTTGAACTACATGTCCAAATTTCGACAACAAAAAGAGTCTGTCAAATGACAGACCCGATAGACTCACCGCTTCGCCTTATAAAACTCATGATACAACTTCATCAACGCCCTCTTCTCTATCCGCGAAATCCCCAGCTCCTTCGCGATCTCCCGCTGCGTCCGCTCCTCCCCGCCGGTGTCCAGGCCGAAGCGGCCGGCAAAGACCTCTACCTCCTTTGCGCTCATCCATTAAACAATAAGTGATCTTTGATAAGTACTATTTTAACTTTCAAGCCTAAGGCTAAATTTATACTTTATACTTCATTATTCCATAGAACACATTTACCTCGAGAATCAAACGCAATCTTTTCAAAATCATCTTTATTTTTTTCATTCATACCGCGACAAAAATCAATTTTATTAATGACTTTGGATATTGAAGACACTAAAACAGTTGCCGACCATTCTCTATCACTAAACTTTTGCTTTATTATTTTTTGTTTTTCCGGGGTGAAAAAATAAAATTGTTTTAGACACTTATTCCAATCATGATGTGCTACCCGAAACTTTTCATCAGTAGATAACAACGATTCACATTGTGCAGGATTATCAAAAAAATTATTGTCATCTACATAAATATCAATTTCCTCAAACAATTCAGGGCTTTTTTGTAACAATTCCGTTCTTATATCAATAAGCCAATTAACCGGAACTCCGCGAGTGTAAGAATTGTATCGCAAATTAAGACTTCCCGGAGTATGCCTATCTTCTGATATTGAATATAGTACAGATAACAATGAGCTTTTAACTGCAACAGACTCGTTTGAATTTCTTATGATATTGCATAAATTTACGTATATATCATTTGACGCGTATGTATAGTCACCTCCACAAACGGGATACATCCAAGGAGTGCCTCCTTGCCAACTATATTCAATATCATATTCAGGTTTAAAATTAAAATTTTTAATGTAAGGTCTATATAATGGTAATCCTTTAACATTCGTCATTCCCGAAATTATATTTTCCAAACTAAATATTTTTTCTATTGTTGTTGATATTATTTCTAAATTGCTTTTTACATATTCATCAGCCATTTCATTAATTAATAAATTTTGTAAATTGATTGCATACTGCAATGCATTACTAATATATTTCCTTAACACTGTATTGTCGCTTTGACGCTCATTTTCTTCAATATCAGAGGATAGCTCTTCGCTATTAGGCAAAATGCAAAACAAAGGATATACACCAGTATCTGCAGGTAAATTGGCGCATTTAATAACATTACCTAATTTAGGGTTTATTTTGCTATATTTTTCAATATTATCTTCAACAAAGGGTATTAAAAGAGGTATTGATTTTTCTTTTTTTAAAAGCTTCTCTCTAGATTGTTGAGCTCTGTATACAAAAACAATGGGCTTATGACAAAACTGAGTAAATATCTGATTTAAAACAGTGTTCGTTGTTACAACATTACCCCCCTCTGGAATTGTTACGAGTATTATGTCCGCTTCATCGCAAACTTTAAGTATTGATTTGTTTGTTCGTTCTCTTTCTTCGTCAGATTTCCAATCGTTTAATCCTTGAGTATCTAATATAGTTAAGGACTCAAAAGGATGAAGATCTATTTCCTCAGAGAGGGGTAGACCGAATTCTGTTTGTCCACCTTTATACGATAGGCTAAATTCATTCAAGTCAAAGTTTTTCATTTCTTTTGAAAATATCATTCGTTTAGTGGATTTTGTTGTGCCTTTTTTCCCATACGAACCTGAAATTATTGGATGAATATCTTCCGATGAACACATTGAACAAAATGTAGATTTACCACTTCCAGTTTCACCAATTAAACCGACAATTAATTGTTTCATTTGATATAATCCTCCTATGTAAGGTTTGAACAGTATTTTTACATTGTGGCAGTGCTTTATAGAGAATGCCTAGTTAAAAAACAGCCTTTATAGTACGCTTTTGCATATTTAAATATGTATGATCTATTGTAGCTTAACTACCGTAGCAGTCTGGAGTATGGGCATGAAATGATCGTTGCAATGCCTTTCTCGTTCAAGATTAGCGGTATTCCTCAATAATTCTGCTGTGTCTTAAGCTTTTGCAATTTATTTTCTTCCAAAGCTATGAGCCTCCCTTTGAACTAGGAATAAATGGATTATACACATCCAAATTATAACATCGAACTTCAAATGTTTTACATGAAAATCCGACTTTTACATAATTTTTTTGAACTATACGTCCAAATTTCGACAACAAAAAGAGTCTGCCTATAGACAGACTCTTTACTCTTACCGCTTCGCCTTATAAAACTCATGATAAAGCTTCATGAGCGCCCTCTTCTCTATCCTCGAAACATAACTCCGCGAGATCCCCAACTCCTTAGCAATCTCCCTCTGTATCCTCTCTTCCCCACCCGTATCCAATCCAAACCGCCCAACGACAACTTCTTTTTCCCGGTCATCCAGAATATCTAGGTTACGATATATCTTACTCTTCTCGATCTTAAGATCGACTTCTTTAATGACATCATCCGCTTCCGAACCGAGGATATCAATGAGTGTAATTTCATTACCTTCTTTGTCAGTCCCAATTGGATCGTGCAGAGATACATCTTTACGAGTCTTCTTCAAGGATCTTAGGTGCATCAGAATTTCGTTTTCAATACAACGGGCAGCAAAAGTGGCCAGCTTTGTGCCTTTGTTCGGGCGGTAGCTCTCGATAGCTTTAATCAAGCCGATCGTGCCGATGGAGATCAGATCCTCCATATCTTCTCCGGTATTATCGAATTTTTTGAGGTTGTGGACATGATGTGATGTAACTTAGAGACTTATTTAAATATCAAGCATGACCTCATCACTGCTAATGATCGAGATGGTACCTCTACTACAGTTTAATCCCTTAATAAGAACTTTCCTTCACTGTAGTACGATCAATTCATTTTTCTTTCATAATCAAAATGGTTAGAGTCACTCCCAATTTGTCCCTATAAATACTTTTACACACTTGTGGGTTGTATAATTTAAATCATAGCAATTTCTTAGGAATACGTGTTACTCTATCTCTGATCTTAGCAAAGGAGTGTATACATATCCATAAAATACATAAAATATAATTATTAGCAGTATCTAATCAATCTACTATATATGTAAAACCATAAGTTCATTTTACTTCGGGACGAACGTCAGCGACAAAAGATCGTATTGTACATTTCTCATACGAATATTGGGATTGAATCCCTTTCCCATAATCACGCATTCTTCCATCAAAAACAACTAGGTATCCAAGGTATGTCTGTTTGTTCTCTAAATAATGAGTTAATTGCTTGAATCCTTCTATCGCGTACCCCTCAGAATAACCGCCACCCCCACACATTTTTAACTCTAATATTGTTTTTAGTCCGCTCCGAAATCTCAAATAAATATCTATTCTACCTGCCCCTGTACTGACTTCTTCAATAGCTTCAACATTATGACCAAAACGTGACTTTAGGAATGTATGCAATAAATTTTGGCCATGCTGTTCCGGGGAAGAAACCCACTTATGTTTTTTTTGCACAGGGTCATATTTCCAAAATGACATACGTTTGTCATTCTGTATGAACCCAATAAAATCGATGAGACATTTCTCTAACGAAGTAATAGTCACGGCTTCTACTGAAATGGTTGCGCTCTGAGGTGGCGATTTAGTTTGAATATCCCCGTCCAAACTATCTAATGCTTTATTTATGTATTCCTGAATATATTCCGCATCGGGATTTTTCTTCTGGGCGAGTCTAAGAATAGGAATAGCTTTTCCACTTTCTCCGAACTCAACCAGAGATCTACCATAAGCGAATAATATAGAGGGTAAATCACCAAACCGCTTCCTTTGTTCTTCAAAGAAAATGACAGCATCTTTCCATTTTTCATTTTTCCAAAGAAGTGCAGCATAATTTTGTCTATTCGTCCAAAAGAATGGGTTAAGGACTAACGCTTTCTCATACCACTCCAATGCCTTTTCATCCATCCCATTCTCTTTGTAAATTTCAGCAAACATACTACAGACACTAGCTCTTAATTCTTTTCTAACATTTGGTTTGTTAGCCTCTGCCCAAGCATTTTCTAACAATTCGAGATTATCCTTTATATTTGCATCCTTTCTGGCAATAACAAGAGCTATCCAATATGATGCAACTATTTCCGAATTACCGCGTTTTAGTACTTCTTGCTTCATTTGTTCAAGTTCAGCCGAATCTTTATCTGCTAGAGCATTGGACAATCTCTTTCTCAATGAGTAAGGTAGTTTATCTTCATCAAATATAACTGTTTCTAGCTCACTTATCCTAGCTTCGTAATTATTTTTTAAAATCTGTTGAGTTCCATCTGATTTTAATGTTTCCTCAAATTGAATTGCAGCATTTAGAGAAGCTATTATCTTAGATTCATTACCGAATTGACCACTTTCACCACGTAGCTCAATAGATCGCTCAGCTGCTTTTAATGCAGCGTCATTTTCACCACACAAATGATGAATCATCGCTTTACTAAGTAATAGTTCCGCAATTCTATCCTTTAGATGTGGGGCATCAGCATTGAACACATTAATGGCTTCTTCTAGCAAGCTGATTGCTTTCCTTGGATCATTCATTTTGGTATACTCGGCTAATAAACTTTTACTACTCGCATACATGTGTTTCTGACCACTTAATAAAAACGCGTCAGCGGCCATGCTTTCATGATAAATTGCGTCCGGATTTTCATATCCCAAGGTTACTGCCAAGCCTCTATGAGCCCACGCATTAGTTCTAGCATCATCTGTGGACTCATATAAAACTTTCTGGTATAAATTATACGCGAGTTCAGTCTTTCCTTGCTCCGAGGCAGCATTAGCCATCAATAACCATAAATTCCTAATAAGCCCCGGATCTGCTTGATCACCAAACTCCTTAATATATTGAGAAGCATCATCGTAAAGTATTGAGAAAATCCCCGTGCTTTCACCAAGCAAAAATTTAGTCTCTAATAATTCTTTCCGTTTTTCAGGTGTTAGTATATTTGTTGAAAATTTTTGAATTGCTTGTAGTAGTTTTATCCTTGTATCTTTAGTACTAAAATTAAGTAGTCCTTCTTTCTTACCTTCTTCTAAATATATATATGCTTCATCTATATGGTTCTGGGACAATGCCTTTTCAATTTTCTTAACAGTATCTATCCCATACTCCGAAAATACTTTACTCAAAGCGCCCGCAACCTTACGTGCAATTGTATCGGGCTCATCTTTAACTTCAGTGTTCTTCTCGTATGTTACCAACTTTTCTCCGGTTTTCATATCAAGTTGTATTGCGAGTTTTATATCATAAGCTGGTAATTCTCTGTATGTAATGTCTCTGTTTTTTAATGCTATTAAGAGATCCTCCCAGAAAGCAATCTTATCTTCATATTCCTTACTTGATTTCATTTCTTGGGTTATAGTATTAATCAAATCAACATCTTCTGTGTTTGCGTTATCTGATAAAGAGACGGTGTATCCTTCGGCAGTTTCTTTAAGCTGCATTATACACAAATCCTTATTCTGTCTAGTTAGTTTTACTCGGCGTAATATTTTTGAATCACTCATTGTAATCACAACCTTCCTAGACATGTTAAATAAATAATTCCATTACTTATTTTGAGTTCTGACCACATTGAACAACACTTGGTTTATTTATTTATCACACAGCATTTCTTCAACGATACTTCACACCTCAATTTCGAGCCATCAATATTATTAGTAAATCCACATGCAAATAAATTACAGGTAGTTTTGCTCTCACATTAGAGAGAGGCTGGTTGGAGTCACTTCTCCATAGTTTAACCAATACTTTACCGAAAGGGACTAATCAGTCTAGTTTCTTATTGTACGCTATATTAAGGCTCATAACTGTGTATCCTTTAGTGGAACTCGAATTGATTTTCAATTGCTTTCCTTAATATAAATTCATTTCAATCGTTATTTAATCCCTTCTTCGCAAAAAAAATAAATACGGCTAAGAATTTAAATCAACCTCTATTAGTTCTTCCCAAGGTATTTCACATCCTTAAAAAGCCATCAATGTCTATATTATAACCCCCTTTCAAATCTGGAGTATGTATTACTAGACTTATTTCATTCTAGTCTCAAATTCCTTCAGTAAATTTGTAATGTCGACCGGATGCTTTAAAGGAGTTCTTCTTGTATAGAAGTATCAACAGCAATAATCAAAAGAATAACAAATTATTTTAACTTTCCGGTATATTACATGGGAGTTATCTTTGGCTCCTAGGGCAAATTCCTTTATTTCACACAGAACATGACTCAAAAAATGATGCTTTTGAGAGAATAATATCTACTACGAGATGAAGGATATTGCATCGCTTAAATACTTAAAACCATTTGAATATTAAGTACTTAAATTATGGAATGGCAATTTCTCAAGAATACTCTTAGATTGAGAACTGCAACAACGTACATAAACATTCGAATGTTGATAAGCTAAATAGACTTAAGAAAATGAGTGTATCACTAAACTGAATGAGCAGACTTTCACAAAAGAAAGCTTATGAGAGGCTAAAAATACTTTTTTAAGTTTAATATGGTAAAAAACTTTCAGCAACCGACTAAAATATTACAAAGGATTTGTCAGAGGAAATTAACGTGCATCAAAACAATAAAGATATTGTTAAAAAAAATTAACTTTATAAAAAAGTTCTTCTTAAGCTAATGGTGTAACCCATATATATAAGTTAAATACTTTCAGTTTTCTAGGAGGATAAAAAATGATACAGATTAAAAAAAATACTATATTCCTCGAATTGACTAGGAATGATTTATGGCATATTGCTACTGCCTTGAGAAACGAAATCATTAATGAGAGTCGCATAAGATGGATCAGATATTTCAAGGGTTGCTCTGAACAAGAATTTATCACTTATGTTCGATCCAATCATTTCCCCGCCTTCAAATACCTCGAAGAAATTTACATTTTTCTAAATAGGGAAGATAAACTTGTTGCACTCGAAATAGAATTAATCAATATACATTCTACGTATTTTAAAAAATATGAATAGTTTCCGAATAATTTTTTCTCATAAAATTTTAATAATCTACGTCTTCTACTTATGAGATATTAAGTTTACAGGAATCTATTACCAATGTAAGATTATCCTATATATTGATTTTAATACAGAGGTGCTCCATGGCTGAGTTTATTAACGTTTCCGAAATTATCCCTCCACACAGTGGACTTCAAATCTGTCTATCTAATAATGAGCCTATTAAGGTATTGCAATGGCAGTGTCAAAGTGAACCTGTAGCTGATTTACAAAAAGGTGTCTTCACCACAGATCCCTTATTTATCATCAAAGCTATAGAATTTATTCAATTAGCAAAGGAGACTAATTCCGATCTAGTATTAACACCTGAGTATTCTTTTCCAAATGAAGTTTTAGATACAATCGTTAGAACACCTGAGATATGGCCAAGAAAAGGCGCGTTGTGGTGTTTAAGTATGCAAGGATCTACCATTAAGGAATTTTCCGAAAAATTAGAACTTTGGACAGCAACAGGTCGTATCTTGATCGTCAAGGATGCATGGGAAAGATTGAGCTCACGTTCATTCATCGATTCCCTAGTGTACTTATTCATCACAGATGATAATAACCTTTGTGTAATTCCCCAATTCAAAACATCACATATGTCGGAAAGAATGAATGAATATGAATCTGGAAGACTCTCAACTAGTGACTTAATCTATGTATTTGACTTAGTAGGCTCATCGCATGATCTGAATAGATTTATGTCTATTATTTGTTCAGATGCCCTTTGTATTGAGCCGAAAGATATTCTTAATTTTACTGTAGGGAAGAACCTTACTCTATTTCATGCTCAATTAAACCATAAACCAAGAGATAGTACATTTAGAGCTTTCCGAGATTATTTTCTTGATCGAGATCATGGACGTGATATTAGAATAATTACACTCAATTGGGCTGATGGAACAATAATTGACGGGGAGAAATTCGATAAACCGTGGTCAGCATTTTACAAAAAAGAACAGTCTGGGAACATAGCAGAACGAGAACTTCGGAACATAAATCAAAATAAAGGAACTTTTTATGCACTCTATCGCAAGTATACTGAGATATGGTATTCATGCAAAGATGAGCATTGCAAACTATTTGATATAAATAAAGGTTTTCAACCAGGTTCCTTCTATCCTGCAAATCCTCGAAATGAACCAATTACTCGAGAGTATTATTCTTTTGGTTTGGAAGATAAATGGAACCCGGAGGCTTGTAATGATCAAACTTATACATTTCGTGCACTTATAGATGAACATGGGCAGGACTATAGCTTTCCTATGTATGCAGATATAAATGATTGTGATGCATTTTTCGGTCTTTGTTTCGGACATTTCCTAGAGGGAGAACTCTCAGCAGATAATGATGAACTTACTTCGAGGTTACTGCTTGGACCAGATGTAGAATCTGATAAGAAACGTACCAGTAAAGTTAGTCAATATAACCTTCTAGTGAAACTTATAAAGAAACAAGTTTTCCCAATGGAACTAGAAAATCTAATAAATAATCATTTTCTGCACTTAGACTCTCAAACAGCAGAAGATAAATGGAAGTATGGAAATGTTTATCCCAAAGACATTCCTTTTGATGAATTAAATCCTTATCACTCTGCCCTTTTTATTATATCAGAATATAATGAAAAAACTGAGGTTGCTAGACAAGTTGATGATATTTGCAAGAAACTCCACAGAAGTTTTCGTAATAAAGTAGTCATTTACTATTTTTCTAGAGAAACAGAGAAATATGAATATTTTGATGAACATTTAAAACAAACTCGTATTGACAAAGCATCTTTTTCAAAATCTTTAAGTTCCATTAAGGGTAGTTTTTAGGAGGAAAACTAATGAACATGAGCGATTTAATCCAGAAATTGCCTTTTGAAAGTGACGCAGAACCACAAATATTCCGGTTTCGAAATCAATTAATTAAATTTTTTCACGTTAAAAGAAAAGAAGATGCTTTACCTGATATTGTTTTTTCTGAATACTTTTTTGTCGACATACCTGAATCAGTTATTACTTTAATGATGGAAGATACAGACTTATTATATTTCAGGGAATTTCAAAGCAAGCTGTTATCTAAAGTGTTTTTCTCTAACAAAACAGATCTTCGATGGAATATCTATCTAATATTAATAGTGGAAAATTATAAACTATTAAAGGATAATATTGTCCTTCAAAAGATTGAGAACGATATTGATTACGCAAGAAAATTCATAGCAACACCAACGGATGCTTTAGAATGGATGGATAAAAAATGGCTGAATCCCAGTGTTGATGACAAAAATCTAGGAACAGATCCTATAGAGGAATGGATAAAAATCCTTGAATCTGCTCAGCTAACTGGTTGTTTATCGCCTAGTCCATTTGCTACACAAAATGTAAAACAATACTTATCAGGCGAACCTTTTAATTTCAGTATGCCGCGCAATCGTAAACGCCAAATTTTCGAAGATTATGAAGAGCGAATTGAGTGTATTGATGAAATATCTTTCGATGGGTTCCGTAATCATTGTTTCTCAAATACAAAACCCATTCTCCCAACCAAAGTCAACTTATTATCGGGGTCTAATGGATCTGGAAAAACATCTGTTTTAGAGTCAATAGAATACGCTATTACAAATCAAATCAGACGAAGTTCAGAATTTGGTGATACATTGGAGGAACCATCAGATACTTTTAAGTTAATCTGCAGTACAGAAACTCAGAAAAGCATCCCCTTTCGACCTAGAAATCCTGTTGCTTTTTATAAAAAATTAGCACAGTCATGGTATGGAGTTGTACCTGGTCATCAGTCAGAGTTAAATTATTATTATCATCGATTTAATTTTTTCGACTCCGAGGCAGCCTATCGTTTTGCATTGAGTGAGAGTGGCCATGATCAATTTAGCAACTTTGACTATGCACGTAATTTAAGTCGTCTTGTCTTTGGTGATTCAATTTTAAGTACCGAAGAAAAATGGCTTCGTTACAAAAAAGAATTTGAGGATAATTTAAAGGAGCTGCTTAAAAAGAATGGAACAACCGAATCAATACTTAGTGATTTTAATAATCAATTATCTTTGATGAATAATCCTGAAGGTGAGGAGGCTGTTGACTTAGAATCATTATTACCAACAATTAGACTTCCAAAGTCTATCACGCAAAAAGTAAATAGTGAATCAACAACTGATTTCTTAAGAAGAATTGAATTACATACTAAATCTGCATTACCGTGGTTACAAGAGATATATAATTTACCATTTTCTAATATTAATTTCTCATTAGAACAGGTACGATTCGAATTGAAGCAAGATTTGAGCAAACTTAATTTTCTTACTCAAGAAAAAAACACAATGAATACTTATCAAAAGCTAAAAGAAACCGAACTAACTAAATTCCAATCAGATGCTCAATCTATTGAAGCTGAAAATTTTAATCAGAAACAATATCTGGTCTTAATAGATGAAACATTATTATTGTGGCGTAGTATTCAAAAAGTAATAGAGATCCCCTCTCAGGTATTTTTAAGACGACAATTAGAACATAGTCTAAACGAATTTAAGAAAAAAATTGAAACATGGGATCTTTTCCTCTCAAAGTTTAAGCAAATTTTCTTTTTCAAAAACACTGATATATTTTTGCCAACAGAAAATGAGTTAAAAGAATTAGAAAAAAGTGTGAAAGAAAAAGAAAATTCAATTTCTCAGATAAAAAATCAAATTGACTCATTTGAAAAACTCATGGATCAAATAAGTACGATTTTTTCTCGTTTGCAGTTCTTAGGAAAAGAATTTCTTAGTGTTAATCCACATTCTGCAATTTGCCCGCTCTGTTCGCACGAACACAGTAATCCAAATTCGTTAGCAGATGCAATACACTCTACTGTATCTGCAAGCGAACAAGGCCAGAATGAACTTAATAACCTAAGAAAAGAACTCGAATCATTACAAAAAGAGCTTGGACAATTTAACTACCAAATTATACTTTATGATAAAGTAAAGAATAATATTGAGCAGGTAAAAGATGCCTTTACAGAATTAATGAATTATTCGGATTTAGAGTTTGAAATGAATGCTAAGACGGTAGAAGAAATGTTAAAAGCAATCCATGACTTTTCCTCAAATCAAGAGTTATGGAAAAATCAAGCTAATACTATTCAAAACCAGCTTCAGGCACTTGATGAGACCGGCTATTCATTGGAAGCCATCATCAATGCTGATATGTTCCAGAAAGATAATATTATATATCAAGAATTTCTTAGTCAAAATTCATCTATTCCTTTTGAGAACTACCTTATTACATTGCAAAGAAATACAAATAAAAAAATATCGGAGAATATTAATCTAAGCGAAAGGATTCAAAAACAAATTGTTGATTTGCTAGGAATAATCCAACAAATTACTTTTGATAAAATAGATTCGAATATTGATGAACAAAGAAAAAAAATTCATAGATTAGAAAAATTCATCGAAAGCATGAACATTTTATTCAATGATTTTGTCTTGGATGAAAATATTAACTTAAGATCCTGGGCTAAACAAATTGAGAAAGTCATTATTCAAATCGAGCTTATTTTAAAAAGAAATCAAAATGAACAGCTCAAGAATCAAATACTATTAGATATTAAAAAGACACAGGGAGAATTAAATTTAGTACGCAAACAACTGACACGTTGCAAAGAAGCATGTGAGATAATGAATAAACTAAGACCTCTTCAGGATTTTACGGAACTATTTATCAAAGGTAATATTGATATAATTGCTAATTTTTTCAAATCCCTTCATGCTCCTAGAGAGTTTGATAATTTAACTCTTGAAAAAGAAGGATTAATTCTCTATAGAAAATCAGATAATAAAAGGATTAAAGCCTATCAAATGTCATCAGGGCAACGTGCTTCTCTAGCACTTTCTGTCATGTTCGCTGTTCACTTAGCTGCTCCAAATGCTCCTAAGTTTCTAATCATGGACGAGCCAGTTGCTAATATGGATGATCTTCACCTCATGAATTTGTTAGATCTTCTGCGTGATTTCACTCTATCTGGCAGGCAAATTTTTTTCACAACTGCTAATCCTGAAGTAGCTAACTTATTCCGAAGAAAGTTTAGTTTTTTTGAGGAACACTTCACACATTTTGACTTTATTCGTCATTCTGGTGAACCTGTTTTAATTCAGGCACTTAAGTATTCTGCTTCTAAGGAAGAAGCAAGACATCAAATTATATAGAGAAAGTTGCGGAGGAACTATTATGGAGATTTCAACTAATAAAAACATTAATGTTCTATTACTTAATCATTTTCAAAATGGAGGAGGAGCAGCGGGTTACCTACGAGGTAAAATACCAGGCATAAATCAATATCTAACCACTTTTTTCTCTAGTCGATCTGATATAGAACGTTTACAACGGGCTGAATTTTTATGCGAACTTATTTTAGATTTAACAGACTTTTCTGATATTATTCCAATCCGCGCTGAAGTAGCAACGTTAGAAGTCAAAAGACTTATATCTTATAAAAAGCAATCTGATCATACTGCTCATACTTTATATTTATTTCTACTTGGAATATGGGCCTATGATAATATTTCCGAACTTAAGCAAGCGATTAACAAATCGATTGATAGTAACAAGCCAGTTAAAATGTTTATTTTCCAATGGACTTTTTCATCTTTACTTCATGATATAGGTTACTTGTTCTATGACTTTGAAAAGAGAATAAATATTAAATCTTGGAAAGTATATGATAAAATGTTTGACTATGATTCATTACTTCAGTTTTCAGGAAAACTAAGCAGTGAAGGAGCTTCAGAATTCAAAAAGTTATGGAATTCTTTCGTAAAGAAATATGGATTACCTAATCATGCAGAACAAGAAAACTCCCTCAATCTAATTGAAATGCTTGATAATATACCTTGGTTAGCTGAATTGATTCCAAATTACCATTCTGGACTCCAATTGTTAAATTCAATTAGTGGAATAGATTTAACTGAGTTTGCCTTTAAAATGGCCAAAACTGGTTACAATGGAGAACCAGTAATTGATCATGGTGTAGCAAGTGGACTTATGCTATTAAAGTATTCATCTATTTGGTACTGGTTTAGTAATCAAGCAGCTGAGTCTAGCCCTGTGTTATATAAGGAAATGAACTCAATGTTTCATTACTATCCCCAAACATTGATGAAACATGTGATCCCAGCATGCAGAGCTGTAGCGTATCATAATATACCTGGTGTAACTTTTAACCTTAATCAGGATCCTTTACTTTATTTGGAAGTTCTTTGTGATGAGCTACAAATTTGGGATCGATTCTTATCAGGTTCAGAGCATATAGATAGTTGGCAAAAAATCAATCAATGTATGGCTGAATCTATTTTCGCTGAAAAAATTCTTGGTGAGACAGAATCACCTCTACTCCATCTGATGCTTTCTCAAGATCATTATCCCAAAATTCATGAGTCTCTAGAGAAAAGAGTTGAAAATTGGAGTCAGTTTATTCAGCTTTCTCTATTTAAGTAACATTATAAGCATACACTTAACCATGACATTTTTAGAATAAATGATATTCGTTATTGTTAGGCTGCTAAGAATTTCAGCAGCCTAACAGCCTTATTGAAAGTTACTATTGATTTTTCTACATAAAAGAGCCTTCCCTTAATAATTATTCTCAAAACCTACGAACCACCTTTCCCCTTATAAATTGCGCAAATAAGATCATCCAAACATTAAAATTCAAATATTTTACATATGAACCCTACTTTTCACATATTTTTTTTGAACTATACGTCTTAATTTCGACAACAAAAAGAGTCTGCCCGTAGACAGACTCTGTAGTCTCACCGCTTCGCCTTATAAAACTCATGATACAGCTTCCTTTTATCTATCCGCGACACATAACTCCGCGAGATGCCAGGCTCCTTCGCAATCTCCCGCTGCGTCCGCTCTTCTCCACCTGTATCCAATCCAAACCGCCCCACGACAACTTCCTTTTCCCGATCATCCAAAATATCAAGGTTACGGTATATCTTGCTCTTCTCAATCTTCAGATCGACCTCTTTAATGACATCATCAGCCTCGGAGCCAAGGATATCGATAAGTGTAATTTCATTCCCTTCCTTGTCTGTCCCAATCGGATCGTGGAGAGAAACGTCTTTACGAGTTTTCTTCAAGGATCTTAGGTGCATCAGAATTTCGTATTCGATACAACGGGTAGCAAAAGTGGCCAGCTTTGTCCCTTTGTTCGGGCGGTAGCTCTCGATGGCTTTAATCAAGCCAATGGTGCCGATGGAGATTAGATCCTCCATGTCTTCGCCGATATTATCGAATTTTTTGAGGTTGTGGACACGATGCGATGTAAAAAACAACGCGATAAGTTACGATGTTAGATAGTTTATTTGACTTTTTTCAATCGTTCCTAATTTTTGGTCTCTTTACTTCGAAACTTTCATTATCAATATGTAAATATTAATCTAGGCTATCCACCATTAAGTGAATCCATTTGCATTTAATATATTCAATGTACGTCCCCCTTATTTAAGAACTGTACTACTATCACTATTTCTAAGCGAATTTTCTCACTCTTGTGTAATTTCAAATTCGAAGCGCCGCATTCAATACGTAAGACTTTAGAACTTTTTTGCCTTTCGTACCATTGGTGAGTTGCTCCGCTTGGGCTTCAAATCGCTTTCTTGAATCTTGTAAGCTTTCTTTAGATGTTTTCCACTGAGGACAATAAAACCATCCGACTAAATATAAACCTATTTGGCATTCTTTATTATCCTGCAAATACTGCTTCAAAAGCTGGTCATTCATGGCGGTATCAACATCAATATGCCAACAGCCTTTCACCTCAACAATGATTGTAATCGTATCATATCCATCATGGGTGCCCCCTTTTGAAACAGCTTGAATAATAATATCCGGACGTTCCCCTTTTCCGCCTCCGTAACCACGACGAATTTCCACCTCACGGTTAGAGATAATCCCTCTATTTTTAAGGTCTTCTATCAAGTGCTGATGCACAAAATTTGAAAAGTCATTTTCATCTATATGGCGAAAGGATCCATCATTTTGTTTATCCCATAAGTATCGGGCATATTGTGGCGTACCTTGTAGTTTTTCATCTAACCTGTTTAGTGATTCTATAACTATGTCCATTAACATTTGGCCACTCGATACTAATCTGACTTCACTGTTTTGAAGTAAAGCACTTATCATAGCAGGTTTAGGTGGCTCCCAAGTCATACGTAGGTAATCATTTCGAACATAACTCCATACCCGTACCACTTCTTCACATTCAGACATTTGTTCAGCCAGCTTTTTTAATTCGTCATAAGCAGATTTCGTTTTCCTGTCTCGTAAACATCGCAACACAGTTTCTCTCCATTCCTCTACTTTATATTTCAATTCATTATAGAAGCAATACTCTCCATCGTTTTCGGAGATTTTACAGTGTTGTTCTAACCATAGCAAAAACTGGCCTAAATGTTCAGGGAGAAGTTGGTCATTACGAATAAAATCTCCTATATATAAATTGTCTCGATGAATCGAAGCGAATGATTGAATAACTTCATTTCCAAAAGCAATATCGTTTTCCAAACATGCCCATACAGTTTTCCAACCACCATCCCAAGAATGCGTCATGAGTCTTCTAGCAGCAATGACACATCTATTTCTTAGTTTTTTTTCAGTTGGTAATGGTAACTGTAACAATGAATGAGTATAAAGAAGAGTTTGCTCGTCGTTCTTTTTCAGGAGGACACATAGTAACCGCTCCATTTTATCAGGGTTGATATCATCCAAGCGAGTGCGTTCTAACATACCTTGAGCCAGCTGATCATTCCAAATTTTATAGCAGAAATTAGAGACTAAATTATTTAAGCGATTTTTTTTATCAACCATATTCAAAAATACTTGAACTGTTAGAGTTGAGTGGAGCTGAGCAACAAACTGTTGTAGATCTAAATCTGCATCTCTATAACCCGTTATATATAATTGAGGTTCTATAATCCCCGGCAGCCACGCCTCCCATACTTCACAAGGAAGTTCGTTTAGCCTCTCGCGAGAATTACTAAATAAAATGTTCAGTGCTAAACTTCCAGCTGATATTCTATTAGAATTGAGGGACTTCTCCCACTCATCCAGAGAAGGTAAAACAAGTTTTAAGTACGCTTCCGCGGCATTTAACAATAAATTACATATATTCGAATCTCTACATAAAAATATATAAACCTCATATGCTTTATCATTTAATATGCGATCTAACCTCGATACTACTTTGAGTTGGCTGAACCTAATCCAGTTATCTTCAAATGAATCAGCTTTCGTATTCATTGCTTCAATAAAGGGTTTCAGTCTTTCTGCACGTATGCTCACACTAGTTTTCTTTAATTTTAAACTGTTATTGTTGTTTTTCTTAGTTAACGAATTTAACAGCCACTTCCAGCGAGCGGACTCTTTTTTATCATTAGTAGTGGCGATACATTCCCGAATCCACTGGGCATCATTTTCATAGTTCTTTAGTGAATTAGCCAGTTCCTTAATCTCATGAACATTAATTAAACATTTATTGCTGACTATCTTTTCTAGGAGACATCTACGAGCTGAGTCATCTAATTGATCCTGTACGGACAATTTAGAAGCAGTAAATGTAATTCCCATGTCTATATAAAAGGTACGAACATTTAGAAGCTGAATCCATTCCGTTTTCACTTCTGAATCACTTAACCAAGGGCAAGCATGAATCAGAACAAGGTCTGATATTAATGAGATGGTTGAAGAGTTTCTGCTTTTCACTGGTTTTACATATTGGCAAATTACCCATTTAATCGCTTTAATTAGTTCAACCTGACTCAATGTAGAAATCCATACTTTTATTGTATCGGTAGCAAAACTTATTTCTCGGTCTAAATAGCTTGAACGACTTATCAGTTGTAACCATTCAATTACATTCAATATCCCTTCTTTTTTCATCCTTATTATTACGTGAAGATATACATGATTGTCAGATATAGAGTCCTTCAAAAGAACTTCTTTTAACATTCTTAGGCCTTCTCGATCCGCAATTTTTATGAAGGCTTCTAAAGCATTTGACTGGACTTGATTCCAGTGATCTTTAATTAATCTTAAATATTCATTTTGTAATCCCGTTAAATTACACTCAACAGCTATAGCTATAGCGATTTGTAGAGAGTGCTCTTCGTTCAACCCGTTCATTAAAAAATGACGTAGTTGGTCTTCAATGCTGGGGTGATTTAATAAGGAGTATTTTCTATAATCAATATAGTGTGTGAAGTTAACGCGGGAATTCTTATTCTTTAGGAGTGAGTCGATGAGTTTACGTTTTTGTGTGAAGCTTATTCTAGTGAAATCACATAAAAATAACACCTGATAATCATACTTTAAAATTAAATCAAACATTTCTTCATTCATTCCTGCTAACCAAGCTGCAACAGAATTAAGTTGAGGTATAAGCATCTCTCTCATCTCAGGGTGAAACAAAATATTCGCTAATTGCTTTATACTGACTTTCTTGCTTAGATATGTCGTGCCCAAATATTCAGCAAATGTTAAGTGAGACCATTGGAAGCGCCGTCCATTCACTAGGGTAAATAAACCAGTTCGAAGCGTTTCTTCCAACATTTTTTTCTCTATTGTGGGAAAAGCAGTACGAATTTCTTGTAGCCCAAGCTCATTAGACTGAGTAACAGTAGTATTAATATTAACCAAACTACGATTAGTTGTTAGCATTAGAACCGCAATTTGGGATGCAATTTCATATTTTTGTTCTTCATTTGACTTGTCAGCAATACTCCGCTTGCGGCTTCTTTCACGATTAATTTCACTACAGTACAAACGACAGCCATGTTCATAGATTTCAAGTTGCGATTCAGGAAGCTTTTGTTCTGCATTGTGATAGCTTTCCAATATAAAATTTAGCGTGACCGGTTTAGCGAGGAAGGAGCTAATTCGCTTAAGCTTAGCCTCTTCTAAAAATGAAGTGGGTTCTATTCCACTTTGATGTAATGCTTGAATTACATCATTTTTGCTCAATGGAGCCAAGTTATAAATTGAAAATTTATTTTTAGTCCATAAGGTTTCTAAGCTATGACAAAGATCGTCAATCCAAACACCAGTTCGACAAGCCAATCGTAATTTCAATCGGCTTATGTGAGTTTGATATTTTTGAAGATGTTTAACCCAAACATCGACCAATGATTCAAACTGCATCAAGGACTCATCGAAGCTATCAATATAAAGAGTTAGTCTGTGTGAACCACTGATCCATAACCTAAAATAATCTTGATCAAATAACTCTTTCTCAAGTACCTCACGTGACGAGATATGCCGCAAATCAATAAACTGTATGTCTTCAGATTTTTGAGCTAAGTTTGTGCATTCTGAATCGAATGTTTGTTGTAGCGTATACGACTTACCGCTTCCTGGTTCACCCAAAAGGATCAAACATTCTTTTTCAGTGAGATCTGTAAGGGGTATAGCGCTTAACTCCTTCTGTTGGGAATCTTGGTTGTTTAAAAAACCATAGCTATCTACCTGTACCGGATCGCCTAATGGATACCAACATCTTTGCCATTCGAATTTTTTTTTCATATGATCACCGTTCATATCATTAGTTTTTCTTTCTTTATTAATGATAGATAGCTGGTAGGTTAGTGTCAAAGTAATATTTGGAAGTGATACTTCAACTAAATGGTTGTAACAATACTTCTCTTCATTCAAAATTAAGGAGCGTCTGCCACTACCATAGCGGAGCTCCCTACCATTGCAGTATTTATACCAAACACCTAGCAGTTTCATAAAACTCTTCCTGTAATTTAAACCATCGTATCAATGTCAACTAGAAAATTCTGAAGCATTAACCGCTTCGTATTTTAAATAGATATCGCCCTCTTAATAAATGATTTTTACATGCGAGCTATCATGGTAATTTGTTAATTTATAGATTGGGTTAGATCATCAAGCCGAGGTAGCTGCTCAAACACAGGTAATTTGGATTGACATTTACTTTTCAGTCAATATAACACAATATTAAACACAGTAAATAATTATGCTGCTAGTTTCTTATTAAAACACAAAAACCTAGATATGAGTAATGAAGATCCTCATCTCTAGGTTCATAAAATCAATTATCTTTTCGCCTTATAAAACTCATGATACAGCTTCATCAGCGCCCTTTTCTCAATCCTCGACACATAACTCCGCGAGATCCCCAGTTCCTTGGCAATTTCCCGCTGGGTCCGCTCTTCTCCACCTGTATCCAATCCAAACCGCCCCACGACAACTTCTTTTTCCCGATCATCCAGTATATCAAGATTACGATAAATCTTACTCTTTTCGATCTTCAAATCCACTTCTTTAATAACATCATCCGCTTCCGAACCAAGGATATCGATGAGAGTAATTTCATTACCTTCTTTGTCCGTCCCAATTGGATCATGCAGGGATACGTCTTTACGTGTTTTCTTGAGCGAACGCAGGTGCATCAGAATTTCGTTTTCAATACAACGTGCTGCAAATGTGGCTAGCTTTGTCCCTTTGTTCGGACGATAACTCTCAATAGCTTTAATCAGGCCGATGGTGCCGATGGAGATCAGATCCTCCATGTCTTCTCCGGTGTTATCGAATTTTTTCACTATATGGGCAACGAGCCGCAAATTATGCTCAATCAACAAATTGCGGGCCTTGGCATCTCCCTCAGCCATCATCCCTAAGTATCGGCTTTCCTCCTGCTCCGAGAGCGGTTGTGGAAATGCATTATTCCTTACGTATGATACCAGCAGCGTCAGTTCTTTGATCAGCAACGCAATCGTGCTTAAGAATCCAGGCAACTTGGCGACACCTCCCGCACTTGTACAATGAAACCGATCTGTTTGCCTTACGGGTTCATGGTCATCCTTATTGTATGTGGGCGTGCGCCTAGAAGTGCCTGTACGGGGGAAATTGTACAACCACAGAAATTTATTTTTTATACGAGAAATCAGTCATACTCTACTCATTCACTTGTCTTTTAACACGATGTTGTTAGCGGTAATTCTCACTCTCTTTTGATAATAACTTCCGCTTCACTAGACGTAAAAACCTTTATGATGTCCTTATCAAAAGTAACCTTCAAAATAGACTCAGGTGATTGTTCTATAATACCGCCGCAAGAATCTCCGGACCGATCACCGTATACAGCCGAAGCCAGCCAGTGGATTCCAGGTTCAAGGAAAGTCGTCAGTGTAGGCAAAACAGTCCGGGGATGAAGCAGGTTTGTGTTGGCATTAGGCCAAATTAGCTCCGCCTTTTCATAGCCGATCAAACCCTTGACTCCGCTTGTTCCCCATGCTGTAGATACTGCGGCGGTTGTAAGGCCGATCTGCTGTTCCACCCCCGCTTCCTGACCAAGCGCGAAGCCGCCCTCTGCGGCGTCCAACGGTCGTCCGGTCTCGATCCGGTGTATCCGAATATGCCAGGGCAGCCCAGCAACGATCCAGGTCCGAACCTCCACATTAGTCCATGGCTTCCAGACGGAGTGCAGCACATTGTCCACAATTGTTGTCTCCATATTCCGCCGTCTGACCCGATACAAGTTGTCCCCGCTCTCACTCAGAGCGAGCATGGAATCAAATGCCCCTTGAGACAATCCCCATTCGGAGCGGGGCACACTGAATCCGAAGCCTGTTGAGTATACAAATTTCTCATACTTGGCAGACGTGTGGGTATGTTCATTCGTATATAGATGACCGCTGTTGAAGGCAGCCACATGGCCGGAAGCAGGTTCGCGGACAATGACAAGATGCGCAGGCTTCTGGACTATAACTGCAGGAATATCCGGCAGCGGCAGTTCTTCTTCCTTCCAGAATGGATGCTCCGCGCTGAGAGCCAATGGCAGGAATGTCTTTAACGCCCAATAGGGGGAACCGGGAGCATTATAATTCTCCGCCATGACCAAGTTGGGGTAGGTATAACCAATCGTCAGAACGCCTCCGGCATCAAAGATCGGCTGGCTGAACCACCAGCGCAAATTGCGCAGTACTAATCCTTTGACCACACCTACAGGGAATACTTCAACGCCTGCATAGACGAGGGCACCCCAGAAAGCAGACTGAGCAAAACGGTAGCTTAAGCTCCTTCCATAAGGAAGGGCAGATCCGTCCGGAGCGAACCAGCCCAAGAATTCGGTGGCAAAAAGCCGGGCCCGTTCTTTGAACACCTGTGAACGTTCCGGGTCCTCCTGTTCCATCAGCTTCGCGTACAGTAGCGCATAGTAATGGATGGCAAAAGGAACATAATAATCGCTATGCCCGTTAATTCCATCACTGTACCAGCCATCACCCAGATAAAAATCATCCATTCGCTTCAGATTGTTCTCCAGCTGCTCCGCGTCGTAGGGACAGCCGACTCTGCGGAATCCGACATTAACCAGCACGTTGAAGAACAGCCAGTTGCAGTCATAGCAAGGATGGGAATTAATCTGATTCAGCCAACTGTACAATTGCTCCTGTTCCTTCTGGGTAAGTGGTGACCAGATCTGTTCAGGAATGGCGGCTAAGGCGAAACCGAAGACCGCCATCTCTACCAGACGCTGGTCATAATCTTGAACTACACCCCAGTATTCTTCATGGGCAGGATCCGTGCCGTGGCGTATGCCATCCAGCACAGTATCCCAAAGCCCGCTTTCACCGCCTCCCATGAGCAGGGGCACTAAGCCCCACAATACCCGGGAGAAACCTTCCATTTCTGCAGTTGCAGCCGGATAGCTCGCTCCTGTTCCGCCGATTGCCAGCCGTGCACCGCCTCTGCTGTAGAGCGGCCGAAGCGGATCTGTAAGCTGTTCAAGAGCAGAGATCAGATCCTCCCGGGTCTTTAGCGGATTTTTAGCAATAGTCGTAAATGTCTTCTCAGTCTGCATTATGTGCCCCCTATTCCCAGTAGAACGGTCCGGCTTCTTTTAGCCGGGCTAGCGCTTCGACATAGAAGAAATCACCATAGATAAGCGGAACATCTATATTCCGATTCTCAGGATAGTTACTCGTACCATGAAGCAGCAATCCTTCTTCTTCTGCATTGTCCCAAGTTCCATAATTCCTATAAAGGGATTCTGTAATTCTTATAGCCCCGTTCTGATATACATGCGCCTCCGAGTCATCTACTTGGCTAGCTAACAACAGCAAGCCACTCGCTGCACAGGCACCAGCAGAGCTATCCCGAATCTCCCCAACTTCACCGGGAGCACGAAAATCCCAATGTGGAACATGATCTTCGGGCAGACGGGTCAAGAAAAAATGCGCAACCTGCTTGGCTGTATTGAGATAACTCTGCTTGCCCGTATGATGATAGGCCAATGACAGTCCGTAGAGTGCCCAGGCCGCCCCGCGCGACCAAGCCGACTCAGGCGCATAACCTTGCCCGCCAAGCTTCTCAACCACTTCGCCCGATTCCGGGTTGAAGTTGACGATGTGATAAACCGAACCATCCGGCCGGATGAAGTGCTCCAGCACCGTATCCATATGCGCCTCAGCGATATGTCGATAACGTGGATCCCCTGTTACTTCGGAGGCCCAAAAAAGCAGGCTGGTATTCATGCAGCAATCGATAATGGCTACCCCACTGTTATCCTCGCCTTCACTCCATGGATTCCAGGCCCGGATGTAGCTTCCTTTCAGATTGAAGCGGGCCGCCAGATAGTTAGCTGCCTTCAACGCCCGGACTCGTGATGCCTCTCTGCCCGTGAGCTTGTAGTTCGCAACACTGGTCAACAGCCACATAAAGCCTAGGTCATGGTCCAGCTTCACATAACCATCCAGCACCTCGTCAAGCCGTTCCTCACACCGCTCAGCAACCGCTTTCAAATCCTCATCACCACTCTCAGCATAGAGCTGCCAGAGCATTCCCGGCCAAAAGCCGGCTGTCCACCAGTTTGGTGCTTCAAGCACGTATTTGCCGCCTTGACTCGCATGGGGGAATTCTGCACCGATTCTCCGGCTGTTCGTTCTAGTCTTCTCCAAGGCTTTGCCCCAAGCCTCGTCTACCCAAGCTTGCTTTACTAATCTACTCATCTAAATCCCGCCTTTATTCGAATTAGCCTCTACCCTCTGATAGAGGACTTTTTATAAGCTCATGCCCATCTTTTATAGAAATTGAAAAGTGAATAGCAGTTTGCCCTCCGCGCCAAGCTGAAGCACATGGAAGTCCAGACTATACCAGAGCTTCTCCATGCCAAAATGATCCCGGTACACATGCACAGTAATCTCCGGCTCAACTTTCAGTGAATCGTATGTCACTTCAACGCCGCGAGCCGTAGTCCCCGGCAGCAGCAAGGTACCCGGATGAAGGAGCTTAGGCTCACGCCAGGTGACAAACCGCTCCGTCCAGCTCGCCGGAATTCCCGCATACCGGTAAGTATCTGTCAGCTCCAGCCGAGGACGTTCCTCTTTATGCCAGACGAACGAACGGATTAAGGACTGTAGTCCTGTTACCTGATAAGCCTGTGTCAGATCCAGTGTCAGCTCATCACTCTCCTCCGCCGCCGATGCATGCAGCACTGTGGAGCTGAACTCCCGACCGGCCAGCTGATACTGGCCATCAATGATCGGCAGCGAATGACCCTGCGATCCATTGCAGTCATACTGGTAACGGCCAGCCCCAAAATAATCAGCAGTATACTCTCCGCTCCCAAGATCGGATGCATAGATTTCTCCCCGGCCGCTCAGAATGAAATGTCCCAGATCATTATGGTTATGCGGTTCAGCATTGTGCCCGCCCTTAGTGGCGAATCCGAATGAACCCGCCTCCGACATATGACGCGAGACAAGCCAAGCGGCATCAGGGAGAAAATAGCTGGCGGCTCGCCAAGCTTCGTCCTCCTTGCCAGCCCTGGTCCAGATCAGATTGCGGAAAGCCGGTGCAAAGCGGCTGCAATGATCTTCAGTGTAAGGAGCACGCAAAGCGGATGGGGGGCGTTCGACATCCGTACAGACTTCCGCCAGATAATGGGACAATCCCATATGTACTAGCACCTGAGGCACTGAATCAGAGAAATTGGCTACATGACTTCCGTCAATGAAACATTTTTGTTGGAAGCGCGCGATTTGCGCTACCTTCTCTTGCTTGAACCAGTCCAGTCTGCCTGCGCTTCTGGAACAGAGCAGATCGCTATAATAAGTGAAATAACCAAACCCATAATTCCAGTACCCAAGGCCTTCCAGACAGGCACCATCCTCACCGAACCCTTCCAGGTAATACAACATGGCGCGCTCTGTCCTCAGCAGAATATCCGCAAGCATGGCCGGGTCCTCCACAGACAGCAAGGCAGCAGCCCCGATTGATCCCGCACAGACCGCTGCCCAATTATGCCGCGCTGTCTCCCAATCATAAGGGCCATTTTCAAGAAATGGACGAAACAGTCTCCGCTCTACTTCATGGTGGATTCGGGATCTCAGAAGCTGCGAAAGTCGTTCCCCGAGCAAAAGTAAAACTTCACTTAAAGTAAATCCGGTCTCGGAAGAAAACAGATCAATATACCGGTTGATATCAGCTGCATTATGATCCGCTGGGAGGTGGGCCGGAAGACACCAGGTGTACTCATCGCATATAGCCCAGAGGATGTCCTCCAGCTTCTCCAGTACTTCCGGATGATCCGGCTCCAGCAAAGCCAGAAATACATAAGTATTCAGCCTTCTTCTCCGTTCAAAATAGACCCGTTCATATTCCAGCCTCGAACCCGTACGCGAATAAATGGAAAATAACGTATACGACAGTTCAGGTATAGACTGCCCGTCCAGCCTTACCGCCTCCGCGCGGATTTCGCTGATATCTACCTGTAGTACTCCCGATGATAACGCCCGTTTCCAAAAAGCAACCGCATCCCCCTTTGGATAATACAAGCTCAGATCGACTGGCTTCATTTTATGCACTATTTCCAAAAGCATCTGTTTATTCATGCCTTTTTTCCTCCTTATAGATCAGTCAGATCCGCGAAGCATCTTATTCTTCACTAATATGGCTGAATACTTTTTATTCCAAGGCATGATCTCTCATAACATCCTCACCGGCTGCAATTTTTAATGAAGTCCATTTCATCTCTTCCCCTGACCAGAAAGGATCAGAAGGGAGCAGCCCCAGCGGGAGGAATACGGAGGCGCATAAATAAAGACTGCCTGTATTGATATAGCTCTCCGCAAGCTCCGGCTGATAACCGTATACCCCCGGACGTAGCCATCCGGACTCATCCAGCGTACCCGGATATTCCATAATTCGCGTAATCACAGCTGTCAAAGCGCAGCGTACCTGTGCAGGAGGCAATGCTTCCTCGAGAAAATGCTGCAGCGCCGCCTGCGACAGCAGTTGAAACGCCCCAAAACGGTAAACGATCGAACGCCCGATAAAGGGATAGGTTCCATCCGGTGCAATGCTCCGTTCGAGAACAGTAGCGTATCGCTGTGCCCGTTCCAGAATCAGCGGTTTCAATGCGGAATATTGCTCCGACTCCTGTTTAAAAAGTGCTACTACATCCACCAGCATCGGCTGAATAACAAAGCTGTTGTAATAATCCCAGTGAAAGTCCTTGCCATCCCCGTAAACTCCGTCGCCCTTATACCAATCCATGAACATATGGACCGCATAACCAACGCGCATCCGGTCATATTCAGGATCGCCGAGTATATACAAAGCGGCTTCCACCATTGCACTGAACAGCAGCCAGTTGCTTCCGCTTGGCGCTGTCCGGCGTGTCTGCTTCAACGCTGTTATTAAGTTCCCTTTGACCCGCGCACTCAGCTTGCCGGCAAGCTGCTTTGGCGCACGCACCAGCGCGTGTGCCAGGAATGCCGCATCAACCAGCGGTTGGCCTTCGGTCTTGAATTCCATATAATCAGGTGAATTCGGATCAACAGCGGCATCAATGGCTTCCAGCATTAGCCCTGCATAACGTGCTCTAAGCTGTTCTTCCGCACCCTCAAGTCCCTCTAGTTCAAGCCAAGGGGCCATTCCGCAAGCCAATCTCGCAAAAGCCTCCAAATGGGCAAACTGGCTCCGATCCCTATGAAACTCTGTAGGCAGCTGTTCCTTTAATTTCCGCTCAGCCAAAGCATTCAGCACAGGCCCCCCGATCAGCAGCATTGTATCCAGCCAGTATTTACGCTGTTCCTTCCCATTCATGCACAATTCCACCCTTCCAATTGCGTCTAATCAGCTACAGCTATTTCTCTTGCCTACCGCCTGAATCTTGTTATATTGCGTAATCTTCTACTATAGTTTAGTGTTGTATTATTGCAATGTCTTTGCGAATAATGATGTTTTGTTGCGTATATTGTGATCAATCTGAAAGGGGCAATTCCAATGAAGCATGCCCAGTATTATGAGCCGTTCGATGGAGATATTCTGGCAGGTATCGGAAACTCGCCCATCTCACCTACCAGGGATTTTCACATCCATGATCACTATGAGATTTTCCTGTTCTTGGGCGGCAAGGTGAACGGTTTTGTAGATCAGTTCAGCTATCCCCTGCAGCGGGGCAATGTTCTGTTGTTCAACAATCACGAGATTCATAAAATCATCAATTTATCTCCAGAGCCTTATGAACGGTTGACAATCCATTTCAAAGCTCCACTTGTCTATCCCTTCTGTACCGCATCTACAAATCTGCTCGCTTGTTTCCAGAACCGCCAGCCCGGAGAACATAATCTCGCGCAAATGGATGAACCGCTGATTGCAGAGTATACAACCCTTGCTTCCCGCCTGATTGAGACATTAGAGAATCAGCAGTACGGGAGCGAAGTTCTGGCTCTGACCTACCTGGTTCAGATCCTCGTCCTCATCAATGAGCTGTACAGCCGTACCCGATCCACCGTGCCCAGCATTATTTCCTCACATATTCAATCAGCCATGAGCTATATCGACAACCACTTGCATCTAAATCTGTCACTGGAGCAAATCGCTGGAGAACTGAACGTCGATAAATATTATCTCAGCCATCTGTTCAAACAGCAGACAGGCGGAACCATCTACCGTTACGTCTTGCTCAAAAAAATAGCGTTATCCAAGCAGCTCTTGTCCGCCGGGAACTCCGTATCCGATACCTGCTATCTGTCCGGCTTTAACGATTATGCCAATTTCATCCGTACCTTCAAGAACATCACGGGCATTCCACCTGGGAAATATGGTAAAAGAGCTGAGCTATAAAACTCAAATTCAAGGATTTTTCAAAAAAAGATGCACTCGCAACTGCGGTGAATAGTTGGACTTCCGGCCGCTGTTTTCCTAAGCACTCCCTGCCTCTCCAAATCTATAAAGAACCTGGCAGCCCGCTTAATGCAGCCTGCCAGGTTCTTTGAAATGCTACTTACAAATATCCCAGCAGATTGGAGATAACTTGCGCACCTTCGGCACGGGTCATCGTCTCTTGTGGCGCGAATTGCTTATTGCCGCGTCCCTTGATCAGTCCCGCCTGTTCGGCGATATTTGCTGCGCTCTTCGCCCAGTCATGAATCCGGGAATAATCACTGAACGATCCTACAGCAGGTTCATTGGTCCCGCTTCCCTGCAAATATTCATAAGCACGAACGATCATCACAGCCATTTCCTCGCGGGTAATGCTCTGATCCGGTGCGAACGAATCTGCACTTCGTCCGAGCACGATGCCAGCTCCGCTAACAGCTGCAACGGCTTCGGCATACCAGGCCTTGGAATCCACATCACCAAATGTTGCATGGCTTCCTGCCTTAAGCCCAAGCGCGCGTGCAATCATAGCAGCGAATTGTGCCCTAGTTACATCCCCTTGCGGATTAAATTCCGTACTGGAAATGCCTTCGATAATATGCTTCGCGGCCATGGTCTTAATCACATTAGTGGCCCAGCTGTCACTGCTGACATCCGTGAACAGCTTATCGTATTCCAGGACCGCATACTGGCTGAAATGCCGTATTTCAGCAGTCCACTTACCATTAGTCAACGTTCCGCCCATGAAATCAAGCGCACCATTTGCAGAAATATAGTAGCTGCCTAGCAAGCTTATATTGGCATCCGGATCTACGTTGAACGTAAGTGTCAACGGTTTATCAAAAGCAGTTACCGTTACAGCAGTGCCGTTCGCAGCAACAACCTCCAAGCTGAAGTTGATCACATCACTTGCCGCAGATAAATGTACGGAACCATTAGCAGCCCGATTATTGATTAACTGTTCCACAGCATCTCTGGATACCTTCACTGCTGAGAGCTTAATTCGCGCCCCCTCCGTTTGACCTCCAATAGCTTTTTCTTGAATGCTCTTCAACACTTCTGGGGTCAGATAGATAGCAACCTTACTCCAATCCAGACGTAGAGTGTTCTCTCCGATGATTCCTGATAATCCTGCTGGAAGCAATATGGATTCTGTAGCTTCAGTGAGCTGAACCGTTATTACTCCTCCAACCGGTGCCGCAAAATCCTTTCGATCAAGAACCTTTTCGGCCTGCGGCAGCGGTGTTGGCGCCGGGGACGGGGTGACTGCTGGCGTTGGTGCTGCCGTCCACACTGGTGCTTCCGTTGGCGCCGGCGGAGATGTTGGTACTGTTGTTGGCTCCGGCTCCGGTTCCGGTGTTGGTGTTGGTGTTGGTGTTGGTGTTGGTGTTGGTGTTGGTGTCACTACCGGAGGTTGCTCTGCTTCGCCCACTGTCACGGTTCTAGTCACTTCGATAGCCGCGTTGCCCGCCGCATCACTCACATTATAATGATAGGTGTAGATGCCTGCCGCCTTAGTGTCCAGTGCCAGCACATTCTCCTCATTCTTCGTAATCGTTGCTACAATGTGCTCCGTAATGTCGCCGTCACGGTCATCTACCGCTGTGGCTCCGGCATCCGTATAGCTTGCGCCATTTTCCAGTTGAATGGATGGTTCACCAAGCAGTGTAATCACCGGCTTCATTACATCCGGATCAAGTGCAACGACTACTTTTCTTGTCACTTCCGCAGCCGCATTGCCTGCAGTATCGCTGACATTATAATGGAAGGTATAAATATCAGCTTTCGCCGTATCGAGAGCAGTCAAGCCGTATACTTCACTGCTAACTGTTGTAGTTATACGGTCTGTAATATCACCATCCTTGTCATCATAAGCAGTCGCTCCTGCATCTGTATATTCAGAACCGATGTGCAAAATCACTGTCGCATCACCTAACAGAGTAATCAAAGGCTGAACAGTATCCGGCTCCGGCAGCTTGATTGTTCCGCTCGCTGAACTGTCCGCTGTAGCCTCTCCCTTACTCAGTGATACCGTAAAGCTGAAGCTTCCGTTAGTCTCATCGGTTGCTTCTTGGAAGGAAGCCAAGGTAATCTCACCGATCGCAACTCCAGTATCATTGAGACCGGGCAGAGCGCCTATCGTCTGCAGCAGCCAAGTCTGGACAGCTTCTTCGCTGTTTGCCGCTTCCTTCTGCACGCTGTATACCGCACCTTCTATGATACTCTTAGCCTCATTTACAGCCTGCTCATTAGCAACGCTGGCTTTATCTCTAGCTACAGCCACATAGCTGATCAATGCAGCCTGATTGCCTGAATACGTATTGTTTATTGAGTATTTCACAGTACCGCTCAACGGAAGCGTGAAGTCATAGTTAATCATAGCGCCATTAGGACCTGCGACGAGGCCGGTTCGGACCGGTTTGGTCACTTCTTTCCCTTCAGAGTCAATATAGCTGAGCGTAATATCCATCGTGCGGTTGGTGTTGTTCCACCAGTCCCGATGGAATGACGTAATCGTATATTTGCCTGCGTTCAAAGGGAGCAGGTATACAAGTGGATTATTTTTTGTATCCGAACCATAAACACCTGTCTGACTTTTATCAGAAGGAACTACAGCGCCACCAAGCCCCTTGAGGAGGTACTTAGTACTGGTATGCCCCCATACGCTATTGCCTGTCGAAGGCTGATCCGCCTTGTTATTAAACAAGCTGTCACCTACAAAATCCTTGATTAACGTATACGGCGGCGTGATACCGTCCACCGATACACCAGCATCGAGGAAGTATAAGAGCCCCTCCGGCACCACTTCCACATAACAAGTTGTTTTCAGATTTCCATAAGTGCCGGTTACAGCTACCCGTTCATACGGATTATTGAAGCTGGCCGCATTTACATTCCACTTTACTGATACCAGCAATTTGGATCCGTCTGCCCGAGTGGCTTCCACCTTGTCTGGAAGATTCGGCAGTTTTCCGGCATAAGTAGCCAAATCCTGAGGAGCGACAAGCTCCCGTATATCTCCCGTAGTCAACTGGTTCTGGGCGGAGATCAGGCGTGCTTCAAGCTGAGTAACTCCTTCCTGATCCAATTTGTATAAAATAGGATTATCCAGCGCTTCCTGTGCAGCGCTCTGTGCATCTACGAAGAGCTGCCAGTCTCTGTCCGAATATTCATCCTGTTTGTTCATTTCTTTCGCGGCTGTTACCGCCGCCTGAAGAGCAGCAGTATCTACAGTACCGGTTACTTCCCCGGAAACAACCGCCACCGCATCGACAACCAAGGTGCCGCTTACCACCTTTATTTGCACATGGTGCTGGCCATATTTAAGCCCGCGGAGTGTGTACGTCTGGTACAGCTCCTTGGAAGCTAATGTATCAGCCGATAGAGTAATAACTTTTCCGTCCACCGTTACCTCAAGCTTCGCCGATCCGTTATTCGCTCCTAGAATATCCAGTCCGGTACCTTCAAACGTGTATTCCATTGCAGCGTCTACAGCCTGGCTGGTAGAAAGAGAACGCTGGTAAATGTACATGCCCGCTCCGTTTATATGGCTCCACGACCCGGTATATATCAATTTAGGGTTCGGAGCAGCAGCCAGGTCATACATTTCAAGATTGTCTAGAAGCTCTGAATAATACGGCGTGTAGCCCTCAACCTTCTCCACCTTCAAATTATCGAAGCGGACGTGATAGTAGCCGCTGGCCAGATCTACCCGGCCGGACAATTCAGGAGTAGGATCGGTATAGGAAGCCAGCTTCACCCCATCCAGATAGGCGGTCACTTTATCGCCCGCAACCTGAACGGCAATATTATGCCATGCGTCATATGCGGTATCGAATCCGTCGATCTTCACGCCGCCGGAACCGTTCGCGGCATTTCCGCTCGCAACTGCGCTATTGTTGACCAGCAGCTGCCAGCCGCCGTCGAACCAGAATTTCAGCACATACGGTGTACCGGTTATGGAGTGGGAACTGCCACCTCCCTGATAACGGGCACCTATCGCAGCATAATTGGCTCCGCCCTGAGTATTGTTTGTTTCGAACGAAACATCAACACTGGCCTTGTAGTTCATCCACCGGTTGTCGCCGATGGCCGTTACTGGATCTCCGCTGTTCCATGTGCCGCCAAGCCCCATGGTTCCCGTGTCCAGCTGCTGCCGCAGGACATAATTATCAGACCCGTCCGGAAGATAGGCCTCAAATGCCCCATTGCGGTCATGGGTATAACGCGGGGTAACGCTTTGGGAACCGCCGCGGGATTCAATATAGCTCTGGGTACCCTCATATTGGCCGCCTGCACCAATCTTCACGACTGTTTGCTTAGAATAGTCAAAATCATCAGCGTACAGAATGTTGTCCCCAGTACTGTGTCCCGCTCCTGTAGTATCGGTATCCAGTACGGTACGCTCGCCTTCTACAGGCAGCGGTGTATTATATTCTTCTTTGTCCTTGTTCTTCAAAGTAGACACGGTCACGGTCGAATACGGTTTAACTTTAACGGTATACACCCCGCTGCCATCAGCAGTGATATCACCGAGATACTGCATATAATTGCTGTTGAACGCTTCTCCTGCATCAGCAGCACGGGTTTCCCATACTTCCATGGATGGATTACCCGTATAAGCCATATTGACTGTCTGCAGCTTGTAGATTTTGGAATACTCGCTGTCGTTCACGATAACCGTCGAGAAATCTTTTTTATCAGGTGCTGCAAGGGTTATATAGCTAGGGGAACCGTTGCGGCCGCTGACCGGATTGGTGCCTGCCGCACCTGTGGAGCTGGCTTGAGGAACCGCTCGCCAGATCCCAGCAGTATTATCCTCGTTCTCCCAGCCTACATTCGCAAACCAGCTGTAATGCTGCAGAGTAACAAGACCCGCATCATAATGAATCCAGCCTGACCACGGATCGCGCATGCTGACCAATTCCTTGAAGGAATATTGTCCGCCTTCATAGAAGGAGCCAATGGCTGGCTGGTAAATAAAGTGCGTCCGGCGGGAGTTAACGAATCCTTTAATAATCGTGTTACTCATCTCCAGCGGACTGCCGACACCACCAATGCCGGTTCCTGCCACTGTAGGATCTTTCATATTGTTGTTAGGACGGAAAGAGGAATTACTGAAGGTAGACTGCGCCTCACTGTTCCAGACCTCAATATCATATTGTTCTGCGAGTTTTTTGAAATTGCCTGCGCTGTCGTCGTCCGTGTTGTAGTGGTATCCAGCAATCGGCACAGCTTCCCGCAGAGAAGGATCACTCACCATACTGGCACCGAAGCTACCAATCCCGACTTCATCGGAAATCACAGACTTGATCCGGTTGTACAGTTCCCCCTCTTCGGTGCTGTTGAAGCCTTCGCTGTCAGTCTTGACTCTCTCAGCGTACTGTTTGGTCCACGCCAAATCTGGAGCGTGCTCGTTGATATAAGGATTAACGTAATCGGCCATATAACCGTATTCACGATAAGCGGCCAGAATGGTTTTTTTGTACCAGGTATAGATTTTGTCGTTGTTATTCGCCCAGGCCGGAGCACTCCATCGCAGGATGCTCACTTTAAGATCAGGGTTCACTGCCTTGGCATCTGCGGCAAGCTGGAAGCCGGGATGCCGGGTAACATTTGCCTCTTCATCGGCCGTACGCATAGTCGCCGGGTCAGGTCCGGTGGAGTTATTGCGGTCATTGCCCATCTCGATTTTCACATGCGTCATGAGCGGATGTTCTCCACCAAATAAGATCTGAAGCGTTTCTGCATAAGCCTCTGGATGCTCTGACTTATAATCCATCAAAAGCGCACTGGTGCTGTTAGCGCTTAGTACACCAAATCCCTTGAATGTGAGGCCGTTGACATTGTCAGCTTGGATATCGTTGCCGTCAAGCAGAACCTTGACCATAGAAGCTGCGCTCTGTGTAGCTTCTTCGATCTGTTTCTTGATTCCGCCCTTGGCAACGGCGAACCAGCTCAAAATAGGTTTTTCGTCAGCAACATAGGCGTAAGTCAACGTCATTGGACTACTAACGTCAATGTCTCCAGGAATGGTGAATTCGCCTGAAATTAGCTTAGTCACATTAGTGTTGAACTGGTCAAACAAGATCGTCTTGGTTGCCCCGCTAGCATCCTTATACTCGATCTGAGGACGTATTACACGGGAGCGGCTGCCATACCAATCATGGAAACCGCTGCTGAGCGTATAGGTTCCAGCTTCAAGCGCTTTTAATTTATACACGATATGATTGCTGGCAGGGTCGGCACGAAGTCCGACAGTCCATAGGGACGGATCAGTAGCTGGATCGGTAAGTCCCCCGTCTTTGGAATTCTTGACCTTGTTTACGGAATCATCAAATCCCCAGTCCGCCGTACCGCTGATATACTTCTGGTCGGGGGACTGGTTGAGCAAATCGCTGCCGCTCAGCGTGCGAACCGCTTCGTACAGCGGCGAGGAAGTAGGCTCGTTGCCTACGGAATCGCCCCCTCTGCCGCTATCCACAAAGTAAACCAACGGATTACTTGCGGGCGGAATAACTTCCACACTGGCAACGACCCGCCCCCCGTTCGCTGTACCGCTGACGGTCACGGCATCGTATGGCACGGCAAAGGTATCTGCACCAATATTCCAGTTCACTGCTGTGCTCTGGTCTCCGATATCAATGCTGGATGGCAGAGTAGTATCTGCAATTGTTGTCGCCCCCATATGGGCGGCAGCGTAGATAGAATTTACGGTAGCAGCAGAGGCTGCAGACAGAGTGAATGCCGGAAACATCCCAACTACGAGCGCAGTAGTCATCGTTATTGAGAAAAACCTTTTACGAAAGTGCCTTCTGTTCATTCTCTTCTCCTCCTTTGATTGTAAATCAATAAAAGAAAGCGTATTCATTTCGTTGTTAAACGAATAATCACTAGACTTATACAGACCACTTTGACTTATAAAAAACCTGGCAGCCTATAAAAAATGCAACTGCCAGGTGAAATACGGTTCTAGCCCTTAATGCCCGATGCTGCAACACCTTGTACAAAGTACTTTTGCAGAGCCAGAAAAACAATTACAACCGGAATAATGGAAACCACACTTGCGGCCATAATCAGGCCATATTCGGCGGAATATTGCGAGATGAACATTCTTAGTCCAATTTGGATGGTCTTGAGTTTCGTATCCGTCAGATAAATCATTGGCCCCAGGAAGTCATTCCAGGTGGCGACAAAGGTGAAGATCGTCAATGTAGACAATGCTGGCTTGGACAACGGCAGCATGATTCGCGCCCAAATTCCATATTCGCTCAAGCCGTCAATACGGGCAGCCTCGCATAATTCATCCGGAACACCTTGATAGAACTGGCGCATCAGAAATACTCCAAATGCCGAGAATGCCTGCAGCAGTATGATTGCCAAATGCGTGTTGTTAAGCCCCATGTAACGCATCAGGATAAATTGCGGCACCATGTAAGCCTGCCAAGGGATCGCAATTGTTGCAATATATCCAAGGAATAGAATGTTTTTTCCCCGGAAATGCAGTTTGGAAAACGCATACGCAGCAAAGCTGGAAGTCAGTAGTTGTAGAATCGTTACGATAATCGATAATTTCGCCGTATTGTAAATAAAACGGCCCAGCGGAATGCGTGTCCAGATATCCGCGAAATTCTCCCAGCGCGGATTCTGTGGAATCCACTGCATTGGGAAGGAAAACACATCTTTGTTCATCTTGAGTGAAGAAGACAACATCCATATATACGGAACCAGCATCGCCAGTACTGTCGCAAACAACAAAATATACACAAGAACCATAAGGCTGATTCTAAGTCCTTTACTTTTACCAACCATATCTTTTGAATCCTCCTATTGTCCGTATTTCTTCTCGCCGCGGAACTGGACGATGGTGATGCCAAGTACCAGCAGAAACAATACAATGGCCATGGCGCTGGCATATCCGTAATCAAGCGAGCGGAACGCCGTATTGTAGATTTGATACACCATAACCCTTGTAGAATCATTCAACTGGTTATCGGCGCCGGCAAATAGGTTGATAAAGATATCGTAGACTTTGAACGAATTGATGACTAGAATCATCAGAACAAAGAAAGAGGTAGGCGCCAGTTGAGGGACCGTCACATTGCGGAATCTTCTCCACGCGCCCGCACCATCAAGTTCAGCAGCCTCATACAATTCAGGGTTGATGCCCTGAAGACCTGCCAAGTAAATAACCATGTAATAACCCATGTTTTTCCACACTGTGAACAGTATTACTGTGAACATCGCCCAGTGTTTATCCGCCGCCCAGCGGGGAAGATCCTCCAGCGGGATACCGGTAAGGGTATGCAGGATATTGTTGATCGGACCCATCGTAGGACTGAAGATAAAGTTCCATACGGCAGCAACGGCTACCAGGGATGCTACATAAGGGAAAAAGAATACGGTTCTCATGAAATTGCGGGCCATTATCTTCTGATTAAGCAGGATCGCCAGCGCCAGCGCGACAATCATGGTAAACGGTACTACGCCAATAGTGTAAACAATGGTATTCCATAATGCTTTGTGAAATGTTGTATCTCTGATCAACCGGGTGAAATTGTCCAGCCCGATAAACTTCATTGGATTGGCCCCGTCCCATTTCACAAAAGCAAGGATAAAGGCAAAAAACATAGGTACCAGCGTAAACAGGGCAAATCCGATAAAGTTCGGCGCAATGAAGCTGTAAGCTACCAGGTTTTCCCGGACACCTTTTGACAAATGACGTTTAGGGATCTTTTTTGTACCCAATATGGTTTCGTTCTGCATTCTTTCTCCTCCAAACCTTCTAAAACTTCCCCACAAATCTATACGCTTTAATATAAAAGGCGGGCTTTCACCCGCCCTTAGAACCGGCTCTCTTAAGGTTAATTATTCAAGAGCTGCTGTACGCGAGCATTCATATCATCCAAACCTTCGTCAATCGAAGCATTTTTAGTCATAATATTGTCATGCGCTTCATTCAAAATAACTTCGATGTCCGCGCTCTTTTCATGCATAGGCATTTCCAGATAAGTCTTAACAGTAGTCAGTGCCGCTTTGCTGTTCTCATCCGCAGGGAAGCCCTCGATGGAAGTAATAGAATTGATAACTTCATCATTCTTAATCGCTGGAATGGTTCCGGTGGAAGCAATAACTTTAGCGCCTTCTTCACCAGTCACGAATTTCATGAAATCAAGTGCTGCTTCTTTATGTTTGGATTTCTGATTTACAGCCAGAGAAGTAATTGTACCCAGGGTTGTACCGGCTTCCACACCATCCGGATGAGGGTATTTCGCAATGCCCCAGTTAGCCGATTGGGACTCGCCGCTCTTCACTTTCTCAATCTGTGTAGCGATAAACCAGCTGCCCATGTTCATAGTAGCAACGGAATTATTGTAGAATACGCCAGAATAGTGCGTGCTTGAAGTCTTCAGTGTGGCGTAATCCATTACGATGCCGTCTTCCTGTTCTTTCAGGATCCGCTCATAGGTTGGCTTCAAGAAATCGTAGTTTCCGTCAACAACAGTGTTCTTGCCGTCCAGAATACCGAACAGTTGAACCGCACTACGCCAAGTATGGTAGTGAGCTCCGTACACTTTTTCAGAACCGCTGCCGGAAGTCATTTTTCTGGCCAACTCATCATATTGCTCGAATGTCATATCATTGCTTGGATATTCCACTCCTGCTTTGTCGAACAAATCTTTATTGTAGTAGAGAATCCAGAAATCGCTGCGGAAAGGAAGCGCATACACCTCATCGTTCACTTCGATTTGTTCTACAGTACCTCCATATACCGAAGGATCAATAGCGTTGCCACTCATAAAGCTTTTAAGCGGCTCTAGGTGATTCTGTTTCACAAGGTTCGAGTAGCCCGGAATATCTTTAATTGTAAGTACGTCCAGATCTGCGCCACCGGACAGTTGTGTGCTTAACATGGTCATATAGTCCGTCGACCCCAGATCGACATATTCGATCGTTACATTCGGATGCTCAGCTTTGTAGGCATCGATCAGTGGCTTGTAGTAAGCGGTAGCTTCCCAATCCCACAAGGCCCATTTCAAAGTCACAGGCTCCTGGCTCGGTTCAGCGGAAGCGTTTGCAGAATTCCCCGTTGCTGGAGCTGTCGTTGCAGCAGCACCTTCGTTGTTGTTATTACCAGAACATCCAGCCAGCAGACTCATGGAGAATACTGTGGCGAGGGTTATGCCATAGAATCTTTTCAGTTTCATTTAAATATCCCCTTTTCTTCTGATTGTGTAACTACGATCGGCTCTTCTGAGCTTAGTTCAAAGTTTATAGCTTTTTCCGCAAGAATGGCATGCATTATCAAACAAAGTTCATTCACTTTTCTGTGTTCTTCTTCCCTACTACGGTTCAAACCTGTAATTTTCTATCTAAAACATGTAAAATATTCAGCTTATGTACCTCCCCCTGTATCGGAACGCAGGAATATGCTATGGTATATGAAAACGCTTTATATGTTTCCACATTTTGTAGAGGAGTGTTAAATACGGTAAGAAAATCCACCATTAAAAGTCGCATTATTCTGCTCATGGCCGTATTCGCACTGCTGATAGCGTCGCTGCTGTCTTTTTTCAGCTATGAATTAATTACTTATTATCAGCGTAAAACAACCATCCAGGCGACCGAGTTCAATCTGCAGCTGGTATCTCATATTATTGAACAGGATTTGATTGATCTGTCATCCCTGGCGATGACCTGCAGCACTAACTCTTCTACTAATACCCTGATCACAGACTACTTCAGCTCACCTAAGGCTAGCTCTAAGGAAGCAGTTAATGTATTCAACTCGATGCAGCAGGACTTCCTGAACAACCGCTCCAACAGCTATGCCCGCCGTCTGATTGTTACGGATAGCAACGGCAAGTTTCTGCAGGTGGATAAAACCGGCACCTCTGTTCCGCTTACCATACACAATATCGGTCAAATTACCGGCCTTAGCAATGATGCCGAGGAGAAATGGGACCGGGTGATCAAGGACCCGCTCTCCAACACGAACGGAATTCCTTTTGTTTTTCCTATTTACGGCAAAGGAGCTTCCCGCGTTGGAACAGTGTACCTGTTAGCGAATACCACTGTTATTACCGACAAGCTGAAAGGGTACTCCCTGCCGAAGAATTCCCGGCTGCTGCTGACGCTCGGCAATCATCATTATCAGCTCATCGGCGATCAGGTCATCGCCATTGCAGAGCCGTATGAACCGGTGGCCTATACCAATGATAAACCTGTCGGTCCGCAAACCGAGCTGTCCATGGTCAAGCTGGCGGACGAGAAAGAGAGCCATATCGTGGTATCTTATCCCGTACGCAGCGGAGTCATTCTGTCACAGACTTTATCCAATGACCTGTTCGCTCCCAAGACAAATATATGGATTCTGGTTATGCTCGGCGTCTGTCTCCTGGTTATTGTCTTAAGCGCTATCATTACGCTGTATCTGACCCGTACCATCAGTCTTCCGGTGGAAAAACTGAAGAAGCGGATTGATAAGATCGCCCAGGGCAATTTCCTGCTGGACCGCAATATCGAATGGAACAGCGAGCTTGGCGATGTCGGACGGGGTATTAACCGCCTGTCCCAAGATATCGTAGCGCTTATGGACAGCCGGCTCGCTGACGAGAAACAGAAACAGGAGCTGGAATACCGGATGCTGCAGAGTCAGATCAATCCCCATTTCCTGTACAACACACTGAATTCGATCAAATGGATGGCTACAATTCAGAATGCTACCGGCATCGCAGAAATGACCACTTCACTATCTAGACTGCTGCGCAGCATCGCCAAAGACAACCGTAGACTGATGCCGCTGAAGGATGAGCTGAGCCTGCTGGATGATTATTTTCTGATTCAGAAATACCGCTATGGCAGTACGGTCTCTATGGTAAAGGAGATTGACAACGAGGAACTGCTAACCGGCCTAATTCCACGATTCACGCTCCAGCCCCTGGTCGAGAACGCCATCTTCCATGGCATTGAGCCCAAAGGCAGAGGAGAAATTCTCATTAAGGTGGCCAAAAGTGGATTCGCCGATATTCTAGTTACGATTGAAGACAACGGTGTAGGGATGAAGGAAGAAGAAATCTCCACGATTCTGTCGAATCCAGGTGACGGAAGCAAAGAAATGCCCGAGAATATTGGACTCCGCAGCGTAAATGAACGTTTGCGCCTGGCATTTGGGGATAATTACGGTCTTTCGATTGAGAGTGAGTCGGGCCAATATACCCGGATGAAGATTCTTCTGCCGTTCCTGCAAAAGGAATAGAGTAGCATACCAAGCAAGGATGTGATGGAATTGATCAAGTTGTTAATCGCTGATGACGAGGCCTTGGTCTGTATCGGCTTGCAGTCCATGCTGAAGTGGGAGCAATATAATATAGAAATTGTCGGCATTGCACACAACGGGGCTCAAGAGGAAGAAATGATTGACACCCTCCGTCCTGACATCGTAATCAGCGATATAAAAATGCCAATTAAAAGCGGCTTAGAAGTTGCCAATGCGGTACGCAAAAAACACGGCCGGCTTCCTCTGTTCATCATCTTAACAAGCTACGAGGAATTCGAATACGCACGTGGAGCGATTGAAGTGCAAGCCACAGATTATCTAGTGAAGCTGGAACTGACACCAGAGGCACTTGATGCCTCCATTCGGAAAGCAATTTCCCAGTTGGAGGCTTTTCAAACCCTAGACAGCTATCCCATGCTTGCTCATAGAGGCAATCTACAAGCCCAACGCGATAAATTTTTCATCCGCCTATTCAATAACTTGTTTGCGAATAAAAACCAGTACCTTCTGCAGAGAGATGATTTAAACCTTGAGCTCAAGGAACCTGCATATCTAGTCTGCACTTGCCGTATTTTGGGACCAGACAGTGTCCCGCCCCGCGGCGATAAAATGGTTGCTCTGTGCTCAAGTACCGTCCAAATGGCCAAAGATACGCTTACTTCCATAAGACCTTGTTATGTGACCAGTCTGGACTTGCGCAATTTTGCTGTAACCCTGCCCGTCAACGGGACGGATTCACGGCAATGGATGCCTGAGATTGAAATGCTATTGACCCATATGGCCTCCATACTCCATAACTACTTCAATGTAAGGATCATCGGCGCGATCGGCTTTGCGGTCGAGGATCCTTATTTGCTGCGGGAAAGCTACCTCGCTGCGCGAAAAGCGCTTCCTGCTGCGGTTAAAGCACAGTCGTTTGTGTTTTTTGCCGAAGGAGAGTCGCTGGAGCAGGATCATCTGTTGTTTGATTTCTCCGAATTGCGTACAGAGATCCGCCGTGCTTTTGAAGAAATGGATACCCAAGCTTTATACGCCATTATCTCCAAAATGATCGAAATCTTCGACGGCCGGGCCGACCTGCTGGTTCCCGCCACTGATGCCGCCTGCAACATTCTGTATATGGCCACTTCACTACTTGCAGACGGTGAGAATATTGTGGAGCAAATTTTCGAAAATGAACCGGAGGGCTACCGGGCTATCTACCAGATGCATACGATTGAAGAGATCGCCGGCTGGCTGATCCAGTTCAGGGACGGTTGCTCGGACATCCTCTCTACCCGCAGACAAAGCTACAAGGAGCAGCTCGTCAAAAATGTCCAAGAGTATATTAAACGAAATCTCGGAACTAAGCTCTCGCTCAATCAAGTGGCGGATGTCTTCAATTTCAGTCCCAACTATCTGAGCCACCTTTTCTCCAAGGTTGCCAAGGTCAACTATGTGGAATATATCACGGAGATCAAAATCACGACAGCCAAAGAAATGATGGCACGCGGGGAAGGTCGCATCTACGAAATCTCACAGAAGCTGGGATATGAGAGTGCCTTCTATTTCAGCAAGGTCTTCAAAAAGGTAACCGGAATTTCCCCCAGAGAATACATGCAGCAACTTAAAGCAGATTCACCGCCTGACCGAAGCCTCGGAGTAAACAACCGTTCTTGAGATCAAGAGATTATTAAGAATAATCCCACTTCGCAAAAATAAAGCCAATAAATCTGCAGGGAGCAGGCTCTGTTCCTTGCAGATTTATTGGCTTGCCATCACCCTCAGACAGCAACCCTAAGTATCACCCTTTCTCCTGCAATTTTTTTATTTTTATTTTTAAACTAGCAAAATGCTAATACTCCGGTCTTTCTGCCCTAAAAGTCTACCAAAAAACCGCTTACGAGACACTTTCCCAGCTATTAAGACGGCTGTTCCCATATTGACTTTTCAACATATAGTAATTAAAATAAACAACGCACACTAAATATAGTATAGATACGATTTTTCAGTATTTAAAGCTTATCCATTCAGTTTTCATACTATTTTCAATAGTTTTTAATATTTACAGGGGGACAGACACCATGCTAGTCGCGTATGATTCAAAAACAGGAAATGTCAGACGCTTCATCAGCAAACTTAAGTTGCCGGCTGTGCAGATTGAGGAGCATATGACGATTGACGAGCCCTATGTGCTTATTACATATACCACCGGCTTTGGACAGATTCCAGAAAAGGTGTCTACTTTCTTGAAGAACAATAATGCCAATCTGAAAGGCATCGCCGCCAGCGGCAATAAGAACTGGGGCGAGCTGTTCGCGCACAGCGCGGACTTGATTGCAGATCGGTATAACGTGCCCGTTATCGGTAAATTTGAGTTATCGGGTACATTTGGCGATGTAGAACGGATTAAACAGGAGGTGAGCCGGGTTGCGGCATATTGAATTAAACAACATGTTGATGAAGAGAGACGAAAGTGGCTTCTTTCAGTTAGACAAAGATCTTGAGGCAGTAGCCGAATTTATGCGGGATGTAGAGCGCCGGAGTCTGGTTTTTGCGAATACAAAAGCCAAGGTTGATTATATGATTGAACAGGATTTCTACGAGAATTTTTACGAACAGTACAGCACGGCGGAGATTGAAGAAGTCTACCAGATTACCCACGCCTACAACTTCAGTTTTCCATCTTATATGGCAGCTTCGAAATTCTACACGGATTACGCTGTAAAAACCAATGACCGCAAACAATATCTGGAGCATTACCCGGACCGTGTGGCGGCAGTCGCCCTTCACCTGGGACGCGGCAACGCCGATACTGCCGGGGTACTTGCCCGTTCGATGATGGAACAGCGCCTGCAACCTGCGACCCCAACCTTCTTAAATGCCGGTAAGAGCCGGCGTGGTGAGCTCGTCTCCTGCTTCCTAATCGAAATGGACGACTCGCTCAATTCCATCAACTATGTGCTGAATACCTGCATGCAGTTGTCGAAGATCGGTGGCGGTGTGGCCGTCAACCTATCCAAGCTACGCTCCCGTGGTGAAACTATCAAGGGTGTTGAGGATGCTGCGAAGGGAATTATACCTGTACTTAAGCTGATGGAAGACGGCTTCTCCTATGCAGATCAGATGGGTCAGCGTAAAGGATCAGGAGCAGCCTATTACAACATTTTTGGCTGGGACGTTCTGGAATTCCTCGACAGCAAGAAGATCAATGCCGACGAAAAAACAAGACTCAAAACCCTGTCCATCGGCCTGATTATTCCGAACCGCTTCTATAAGCTGGCGAAGGACAATGAAGCACTGCATGTATTTGCTCCTTACAGTGTGTACAAAGCCTACGGAACGCATCTCGACGATATGGATCTGGATGACATGTATGATAAGCTGCTGGCCGATCCACGTGTCAAAAAGAAGAAAGCTATGAGCGCACGGGATATGCTGACCAAAATTGCCATGATCCAGCTGGAATCTGGCTATCCATATATCATGAACAAGAGCAATGCCAATGCGGCCCATGCTCTGAAAAACGTCGGACAGATCAAAATGTCCAACCTTTGTACTGAAATCTTCCAGCTGCAGGAGACCTCAGAGATTGCCGACTACGGACAGGAGAGTACAATCCGCCGCGATGTAAGCTGCAATCTGGCTTCCTTGAACATTGTTAACGTGATGGAACATGGCAAAATCCGTGAATCCGTACATGAGGGCATGATCGCCCTGACCGCTGTTAGCGATATGACCAGTATTTCCAATGCCCCAGGCGTAGCCAAAGCAAACAAGGAGATGCACTCTGTCGGTCTTGGCGTCATGAATCTGCACGGCTATCTGGCTAAGAACAACATTGCTTATGAAAGCGAGCAGGCCCGCGATTTTGCCCGGACCTTCTTTATGACCATGAATTTCCACTCGCTGGAGAAAAGCATGGAAATCGCTGCCGCGACGGGCCGATCTTTCCATGGATTTGAGGCTTCTGATTATGCTACGGGAGCTTATTTTGAGCGTTACCTGACTACCGATTACCGTCCGGTTACCCCAAGGGTACAAGAGTTATTCGGAGATATTTATATCCCATCCCCAGCTGACTGGGAACAATTGCGGGATGCGGTAAAAGCAAATGGCCTATACCATGCTTACCGTTTGGCGATTGCGCCAACGGCCAGCATTTCCTATATCCAAAACGCCACTTCAAGCGTTATGCCGATTGTTGAGCAGATTGAGACTCGGACTTATGCTAATTCAACTACTTATTATCCGATGCCGTACCTGCGGCCGGACAATGTGTTTTTCTATAAATCGGCTTACCAGATGGACCAGTTCAAGGTAATCGATCTGATCGCGGAAATTCAGCCCCATATCGACCAAGGTATCTCGACCGTTCTGCATGTTAACAGTGATGTTTCCACCAGAGAACTGGCCCGCTCCTACCTGTATGCGGCGCATAAAGGCTTGAAGTCGCTGTATTACACCCGGACCAAAAAGCTGTCTGTCGAGGAATGCCTCACCTGCTCAATCTAAAAGGAAGGCTATAGCCGCAGAAAAGGAGATTGCAATATTATGACCGCTATCCAAGCCGTTAACTGGAACCGTCCCGACGACGATTTCTCATTGATGTTCTGGAATCAGAACATTATGCAATTCTGGACGGACGATGAAATTCCATTATCCGATGATAAAATGTCCTGGCTCACGCTCAGTGAGCAAGAAAAGGACTCCTATATGAAGGTGCTGGGCGGCCTGACACTGCTGGATACGATTCAAGGCGGAGTCGGAATGCCGCAGATTATGGAGCATGTCGAAGGCCTTCAACGTAAAGCCGTACTGGGCTTCATGGGCATGATGGAACAAATTCACGCCAAATCGTACAGCAGTATTTTCACCACTTTGTCCTCTACAGAGGAGATCGACAGTGTATTCCGCTGGGTAGAAGAGAACCCCTTCCTCCAGTTCAAAGCGGAGACCATATCACAATATTACAAAAACATAGACTCACCTAAAGACCTGTACCTTGCCATGGCAGCCTCCGTCCTGCTCGAGAGCTACTTGTTCTACAGTGGTTTCTTCTATCCCCTATATCTGGCTGGGCAGGGCAAAATGACTTGCAGCGGTGAGATCATCGACCTTATTCTACGGGATGAGAGCATCCATGGGGTATATGTCGGCGTGCTGGCACAAGAGATCTTTGACGGGCTCCCAGAAGACGAGCAACGCGAACTTCACCATACGCTGGTAGAATTGCTTCGACTGCTGCATGAGAATGAAGAGCATTATACCGAGCAGATCTATGCCCCTATCGGATTGGTGGACGAGGTTAAGACTTTCCTAAGATACAATGCCAATAAAGCGATGATGAATCTGGGCCATGATCCGCTATTTGACGAGGAAGAGATCAACCCGATTGTTCAGAACGGGATCAGCACCCACACCAAGCAGCATGACTTCTTCTCGAAGAAAGGCAACGGATATGTCCGGGCGCTTAATGTGGAGCCACTGAAGGATGAAGATTTTCAATTTTAAATAAAATCATCAGAGGTTGTTGTATCTAATAGATGCCAGCTCAAGTGTATTATATTATTTACAATAAATGTTTCATGTCTAAATTAAATAACCTTAGTCCAGTAGGCTTTCGGACTAAGGTTATTTATAATGGTTCAACTTTTAAATTCTCCTTAATTTTATGGACCCAAGCTGGGAGAGGATCAACCTGATATTTTATAGAGCAATACCCTGCTTCCAAAACAATTTCTCCATCCGACTTACTGTTGTCGATAACAATCAAATGATCAATAAGGTACAAATTAGAAAGTAAGTTTTGAATTGATGTTGTATGTCTTCTAATAATATCCTCAGTTGGAATATCGTGGCCACCATTTCGAACGCGTAAAGCAACCCGTTCGATATTTAGCTGATAATCACCAAGTCCTACAAAGAACATAGTTGTCTCAAAACCGCTTTCCTTAGCACTCTGCATGAGTCGAATTACATTTCCACCGGCCAATGTTGTCTCTATTGTGAAATCACGCCTATTGTCTATACAGTTCCTAGCTAGTCTTATCGCCTCTTTACCTGCGGATATCTTCCGACGGTTTGGATCATCGGGATCAATGCGGCGAGCTAAAGCATCAGGATCGATATTCACACTAATTCCAAGTCGATCTACAATCAAATTCCTAATTGTACTTTTCCCGCTGCCATTATTCCCAGCAAATACATACATCATCGCAGAGGGCTCACTCATGAGATGTCTCCTGATTATCTATAGGTACGATCACACCATTTGGATATTCCTTAACAATCAAACCATTTTTCGTTTTATATACAATGTAAGTTCCGTTTGCTTTTGCATCCAACTTGGCTCGTTCGCCTGTAAGCTTGATTAATTTATGCAAATCTTGAACAAGATTCATAACCATTCACCTTCCATCCTGTAGGCATTCTTATCATCATTATAGCATACTCTTTTTGGATTAAACTCTAGCCGAATAAACCTCTTCAAACAAAACAAGCTTGCTCTACTGGCTATTCATATCCATAGTATCTCCACTATATAGGCATAAGTTTTCCAAAGAAAAACAAAAAGTGCGGAGAAAGCTCTCCGCACTTTTTGCTAACTCTATTTATTAGATTATTGCAATTTTTTCAGAACTGTTCTAGCTTCTTCATAGGTATCGTAAGCATCAGCAAAATCTCTGCCAAAAATACGTTTCAATTGCATTTTCCAAATTGGGTTTTTAGTTACATAAGCCCATCCTGCTTGACCAGCTGCTTTCGCCATCTCACCTGTTGGAGCCAACATTGCTGCAACTTCAGGAGAAAGTACACTTGCAGATTCAGTTACATCAGTTGTACCCGTAAATTTAGGACTAACAAGCTTCATGATATTCTCAAAATCTTTCAAGTATCCTGGAACATCCTCAGCAGAAAAATCGATAGATACTACATCGATGTGGTTTTCACTTTTGTTGTATTTAATTGTGTATGACATAATTGTATTCCTCCAAGTTTTAATAGTTATTTTTTAATAATAGAAAGAAATGTATGTAACTCCAACAGACAAAAAATTTCTGCCCAGGCTTTTTAGTAACTTCTACTTTTGGCAACTGGGTTTGGAACAAACTGCCTTGTTTAAATGATGCCATATCGTTACAATCAATAGTAAATGACATCTATTTCCTGTATCGTTTTATTGCAACATCCTTTCTAATATATTTTAACTCATACCTATTACCTATATTATTATCGACAAATTTCTTTTTTTATTTATATTAAAATACAAATTTCTACAAATTCCAACATATCCATGGTTATATTTGCCTTAATTTCATTCACACTTGTGTAATTCCGTTATCATTTAGAAACAACTAAAAAAGGCTCTGCGTGCGCCTTCAACTCCAGTCCATTTATCCTACAGGATTTCCGAACAGGAATACGCCGCAAAGCCTTCGATACTAGATGCTTATATAAGTAAATTAATCCGACTAATTACTTAGTTGCGGAGTAGCCCCCGTCAATCACATGTGCTGTACCTGTAATAAATGAAGCCTCATCACTTAGAAGGAAACATGCAAAAGCAGCTACTTCCTCAGGCGTACCATATCTGCCCAAAGCCGTTCCAGAAGCGATAAGAGATTGAAGCATCTCTACATCATCAGACAACAGCTTTTCGTATCTGTTCATGGTTGGTGTAGGGATAGGACCAGGGCAAATAGCATTTACTCTGATATTACGGTGACCCACTTCTTTAGCAACCGATTTAGTCATGCCCACAATGGCGTGTTTACTTGCTGAATAAGCTGCATCATTTGCCATCCCAATAAAAATACCATGCAAGGAGGAACAGTTTAGAACGGAAGCACCGGATTTCATATGTGGTAATGCATAATGCAACATGTAGAATTGACCATTAAGATTTGTCTGAATCACCTTTTGAAACAATATCGGATCATATTCTGTAACATCCGCATTATCTCCTGTAATTGCTGAGTTATTATAAAGGCAATCAATCTTTCCATAAGCTGCTAAGGTTTGATCTACGATATTTTTGCAGTCTGCTTCAACTGAAACGTCTGACCGCACAAACAGTGCTTCTCCACCTAAAGCTTTGATTTCTTCGACTGTGTTAGCGCCAGCATCTGATCGATTGGCAACTACTACAGTACCACCCTCTCTTGCTACTCTCAATGCTGTAGCTTTTCCGATTCCGGTACCAGCACCCGTAATAATAACTACTTTGTTTTCAAATCTGTTGCTACTCATTATGCGCACCACTTTCTTATGTCTTTTTCAGGAAGAGGATTTGAACCTCATAGACCCTAATGTCACCTGATACAGTGTAGATTGGAACATTTTTGCAGAAAAATCGACAAAATTATCCTCTATATGACAACTTTATTGTATTTAATTGTATATAGCAATCAATATTTTAATCTACTTTTCCAACAATTGAGAATTTGGTTTTGATCGTCATAAAAAATACACCCCTTAGAATTTCATCAGATAAACCAGAAGTTTTATCCAATGTTATTCTAAGAGGTGTAATAAACCTCTACCTAACTCCACGAACTGGGACGTCGATTCGAACTTGACCTCCACCCGTCAGGGGAGAATTGCTAATATGCAGACTGCCCTGATGCTGCCTGACAATGGTGTCGGCAATATAAAGTCCCAATCCATAGTGACTTTTGGAGGTACGGCTACTGTCCCCTCGATAAAACTGCTTAACTGCAGATTGGAGTCCTTCACTCGTAAATCCTGATCCACTGTCTGCTACCGTTATACTCCACCAATCTTGTTTTGCCTCAACCTGCAAATAAATCACACTCTCATACGGGGAATACTCTACCGCATTAGCGAGTACATTCATCACAGCCCGATGAAGTAGTTCATTGTCTATCAACACCTCAGGGGGCAGATTATTGTCCTGGTGGAATTCTATCCGAAGATGCTTAGGGACAACCAACGCATCTAACTGCGTACGAATTTGCTGGATAAAAGCTTCCGTTCTAACCCATTTAGAGCGGGGAGAAATTTGTTTCCTCGTATTAGAAATCTCAATAAGTGTTGCCATGTATTGTTCGATTTGATCCGCATTTTTGGAAATATACCCTATATATTCTTGCTGATTCTCCGCTAAATCTGAGTCTATCAGCAAATCTGCATTTCCTTGAATAATCGTAAGAGGAGTCTTAATGTCGTGGGCAAGCGCAGAAATCTGCTCTTTTTTCATTTGTTCCAAATTCCATTGCTGTTCTAGCGACTTTTTCAATTCCTCTCTCAGCTGTTCCAAGGATGATAGCACCTCATCAATTTCACTGACCCCAGAATACACGACAGTAAAATCCAAATTCTTAGCTTCAATGTGATGTGCAGCTTCTTGCAAGGAAGCCATTTTTTGACTCAGTCTTCGAGCGAAAAATCCAGAAATCAGAATAACTTCCAGTAACATCAGAACTACAAAAAACAGCAATAACGTTAATTGCGGATTAGGCAGCGTGTTATGCAGAAAATTCGAGGTGAACTGCGGTACGATTGCATATTGCAGTACGATAACCTCATGCTCCCGCTCAATCACATCGGTGCAGTTTGTACCCATGAGATTACAACTGCTTTGATTCTTCTGCAATATATCTAGAGCGCGTTCTTTAGGAATATTTCCTGAAATATAGTTCTTTTGCTGATCCAATACCGCATGTTCCGCTCCCCAAGGGATCATTTCTTGCGTAATTTCTGGCGCACGCTGCAAAACATCCCAAGACTTTGCAATGGATTGCTCAGTATGGTTTGCTGGAACAATCATTCCATACTGCATTAAGAGAGTAAATACCCCTAAACACAGAAATGCCAATAATAGAGTACACGCACCTAATGATAATAAATATTGAATGAAGACTGTACGGAGCCGTATTCGTTTCACACCCATTTGTAACCTATCCCCCAAACGGTTTCAATCGGTGAAACCTCCCTCGCACTCAGCTTACTGCGGATATTTTTTACATGTTCTGTAATAGTTGAGCTATCGCTTTCTCTGTCATAGCCATAAACCGATTCATAAATTTGTTCTTTGGAAAAAACCTGACCTTTATTTCTAGCAAGAAATTCACATATCTGATATTCACTTTTAGTGAGATTTATTTTCTCTTTATCAATAGAAACCTCCTTTGCCGAGAGATTGAATTTCACTCCAGATGCGCTTAACATATGATTTTTCCCTCGATCCTCACGCCGCAAATGAGCGTTAACCCGAGCCTTCAACTCGCCTGCGCGAAAAGGCTTCACGATATAGTCATCTGCCCCTACACTAAGTCCAAACATAATATCTGTCTCCATTGATTTAGCTGTAAGAAACAGAATCGGACAGTCTACGATATCCCTGATTTGAGTACAGAGCTCAAAACCATCGATATCTGGCATCATCACGTCCAATAGGATTAAATCAAATGTCGAGTACTCGTTCAAAGGCATATGTCGTGCACTTGTTTTTACCGTAACCCTATGGTGATCTTTGCTAAGAATATTATTTACTAGCGCCAAAATATCAGGTTCATCATCTATTATTAAAATATTAGCCAGTGACCTCACTCCTATTTATTCATATGATTTCCTACCCTGAAAGTAATGAAACCATGTCAAGCCTAACATTGCCATTATCATTGTACTAATAAGTATAGCAGGTACGGAATGAAGAAGTTGCAGCTTCAATACTTCCGTTTCAATGAACCCGTTGGGTTGTGCATAAAACAAGGGAAGTTGAATCATCCGCATCGACCAGGCCCACGGTATGTATAACCACACTTTATCTCCTACAATGGTTCCACCTACGATGGCTGCAATTAGCGTACCTGCACTACCCACCGTTAGAGAAAGTCCCAAACCTCCAGCATAACTTAAGATGAGATGAAAGATCATTAAGATTAGAGCAGTGCCTACAACCCAACAAGCTCCTTGCCAGAATATTAGATATTGTATCTGCTCTATATGCAAAATTTGTTTCATGCCCAGTATTAGAATTGATGTTGAACCGAATACGATCCATATCATCGCCAAGATTATGAACCCGAGTTTTCTTATATAACACTTCGGACGTGAAAGAGCACTTAATAGATTATAGAATCCCCCTGCCCCCTCCTCTAAACCACTCATTAAAGCAGAGAATAATCCTATCCCAACAGGTAACCCAAAGGCTATTAATGAAAAATAACCATCATAGATGTGAAACTGATCCGCACGCTGTGAAAAATACCAAAGTACCATCATCGGATATAGAACAGGAACAAGGAATATCAACCAACGAATTGCAGTGTGCTTAGTCATCAACCATTCAGCTTGTAATAGCCGGAGTATCACCATCTCTATCGCACCTCTCTTCTACTAAACCAGCAGCTAGTTAAGGTGAGGGTTACCAAAAAGAATACAAGCGACACCACAATTCCAGGTAAAATAACCGAAGAGTCTCTTAGAGCATCCTGTGCTGAAAGAGCCACACCATTTGGACGTACACCAACAATGGGACACATTAACCTTAAAGCCCAACTCCACGGAACATAAATCCATGAAGGTTGATCCGCTGCTAGTACACTCACAATCATCCCAAACAGACCTGCAAGAATAGATACTACAGACCCAAATTGTTCAGCTAAGAATAGATAGATTGGAATCATCCCCAAAGAGGTCAACCAAACAACCATAGCGGCTGTTGTAATTTCAGATAAGGGTGCTGCACCCAAAGGAAACAAAAGACCAGATAGGTACATTACTGCAATAAGGAGCAGCGAAGACAACAGCAAATAATATGACACCACAATAATTTTACTGAGCCAAAGTTTAGCGATGCTAATTCCGTGACTGCTTAAGCTGCGGTATCCTCCAGCCTTACGATCCTTGTTATTCGATAGTGTAGACAACAAAGCAGATCCTATGGTCATGAATAACAGCGGCCACCAATTAAAGACCATTTCCATAAAATAGTGGTCTTCAGTTTGCAGGTTCTGTTGTGTGAAAAATGAAAATAGAAGAAAAAACAGTGGCACCACGACAATCAATTTTCGCGAAAATGTTCGTTTGAATTTAATATTTTCGGATAAAAGATAGTGGATCATCTGGTTACCTCCTGTCTGTTCCGACTCACGACTTCCATGAACAATTTCTCCAAATCATCACCAGGAAATATTGCATTCTGATACCCTAGAACACCATTACTAATGATTCCAATATGATCGGAAATTTGCTCCACCTCATGAAGAATATGACTCGATAAAATAACTGTAATCCCTTGTGCAGGAAATGAGCGTATAAGCTTACGTAATTCCTGAATTCCAATCGGGTCAAGCCCATTTGTCGGTTCATCCAGAATCAAGAGTCTAGGTTGATTTAACAAAGCGATCGCAATCCCGAGACGTTGCTTCATGCCCATAGAGAATTGTCCCGCTCTTTTTTTGCCTGTTGTTGTTAAATCAACAATTTCAAGAACTTCCCGAATCCGAGAATCCGGTAAGTTTAATATTGTCGTGTGTACCTTCAAATTTTGGACAGCAGTCAGATTCCCATAAAGTGGCGGGGACTCAATCAGCGCTCCAATGTGTAGTAAATCCTTACGTGTCCATGGATGACCGTCAAATAAAATTTGTCCTGACGTCGCTCGAAGTATTCCTGTTATCATTTTTAGAGTCGTCGATTTACCTGCGCCGTTTGGGCCTAACAGTCCATAAATCGAATTAGTTTTTACGGTTATGTTGATATCGTTAACCGCACGCTGCCCCCTGAAATTCTTGCATAAATTATTAGTTTGTAAAATATACTCTCCCATCCTTTATCATCCTCTCATTTGCTATACGTTGATCATATATAGCAAATCTAAGGACTTTATAAGGTTTTACTGAGCTCAAATTATACGGGATTATAACGAGCATAAAAAAGCTCGGTTCAAATTTAACGTTGAACCGAGCCTGGAATATTTATCATCTAATACATGAACTTCAAATATTGCAAAAAAATCATGCTCTGCGAATTGTAAATTCAAAATCCATATCTAAGGATGGATTGATTTGATATTCATCAAGAACTGGAGCTCCCCAGCTGTCATCCCCGCCTACGCCCATTTGACGTCCAGCAATGGTAACAACGGTATAGTGAACGTTCGGCAGCTCATAATGATGTGTCGCATTCTCCAGCTCCATTGCCGAGTAAGGCGAGATATTGGCTTCAACAGGGGCTGTAGCTGGTGCAGATATTATAATGCCTTGGCCATAATCATTCATTATGGATACTTCGCGCACACCTGTGCGGTTGCCCGATTCCTGCGGCACCAAATAGGACGACACATTATCCATCGCATGATTCTGGAAGCGACACAATCTCGCCCCATACGCACGGTCGATATAATTTTCTTCCGGCCCATTTGCATACCAATTCAGCTGATGATAATCCGCTGGCACCTTAAAGCTTAAAGCGAAGAGCGGAAGCTTTGGTAAACCCGCTGCTCCATGGTAGCTTGATTTCACCTGTATGCTTCCATCGGAGAACACTGTGTAAGTTACACTTACCCGTACTCCCTCTGATACACTAAGCTTATACACGTAAGTCACCGTCGCACGGTCCTTCTCCTCCACGAGCTCGAAGCTTAACGTTCTACGGGTCAAGCTTGCTGCATACCAAGGGGAAGAGTCGAAATGCATTCCCGCCCCCTTGTCATTGTCTGTCATTGCTCTCCAGAAGAGCGGTGCCGGCGGTGAAGAGATCATTTCCTGCCCTGAATATTTAACAGAAATTAATGTACCCGCCTGCTTTGAGAACATTACGGAGAAGTCACGACCATGTACGCCAATATTCACATCTCCTTCAACCACGCGAAAATCATTCACGACAGATGTTATCTTAGCATCTGTTAAAGACTCCTCGGCTGACGTATTTGCCACTTGAAAAACATGCTGGCCAAAAGCGATTTCATAACCGCTATTCGCCCATAAAGAATCTTCCTTCAGAACAAGAGAAACATCCAAGCTATACTCGCCAGGCTGATTCTTAATATCGGGTAGATCAACTTCTACATATTTTTCCTCGCCCGGATTAACCTGAGCGAAGACAGTTCCACGCTGGATGACCCTACCCTCATAGTTCAGAGCGTATTGTAATTCATAAGCATCCAAGCCCACAAATAAGTTTTCATTTCTGATTGTAAAACCCTGACTGTCCGGGAGCAGCTTGAAGTTCTGATACAGAAATTTCACTTCCTGCATTTTTGGCGACCATCTCCGATCCGCATACACAATTCCGTTACCAGAGAAGTTGTAATCGGTTGAACGGTCATCGAAGTCTCCTCCATAAGCCATGAAGGGCTTACCGTATCGATCATTTTTCACAATCACCTGATCCATATAATCCCAGATAAATCCACCCTGATACATTGGATACTTCTGCTCTAGCTCTGTGTATTTATGCAACCCCCCGACGGAATTGCCCATCGCATGCATGTATTCACAGCTAATATATGGTTTTAGCGGATCTTCTGTTAAATACCTTTCGATATCTGCTGCTTTCGCATACATCCGGCTCTCCATATCGCTCGAATCATCATATTCACGGTTATGGAACACCCCTTCGTAATGAACCAACCGAGTAGGGTCCTTCTCTCGAAAATAATTGGCTACGTTCAGAATTACTTCTCCTGCAAAAGATTCGTTCCCACAGGACCAAATTAGAATGGAGGGATGATTTTTGTCTCTCTCCACCATGGAAATCGCACGATCCATCACGATATCCTGCCATTCAGGCTTATTGCCGGGGATGTTCCAAGACGGCTCAACTGCCCCCATTTTCTGCCATGATCCATGCGACTCTAAATTCATCTCGTCAATGACATAGACTCCGTATTCATCACACAACTCATACCACAGTGTCATATTCGGATAGTGCGAGGTCCGAACCGCGTTGATGTTCGCCTGCTTCAAGGTTTTTATGTCCCACAGCATATCTTCTTTTGTAATACTGCGTCCAAAGCGCGGATTAAACTCATGCCGGTTAACGCCTTTAAATACAATACGTTTGCCGTTTAAGTGCATAATCTTATCTATCATTTCGAATTTCCGAAAACCAATTTTTTGCGGCACAACTTCTACAAGATCCCCGGATGCGTTGTAAACTGATACGTAAAGGGTATACAGATTAGGAGCTTCTGCGCTCCACAGCTGCACCTTTGTTGCCGCAAGCGTAAGCGAAAGGGAATCTCCTGAAACTTCACTTTCAGTACTAGCCACAAGATTACCTGCTCTATCCTTAAGCTCAAGGAGCACTTTTGAGGCAGACTTACCTATCAATTGCATGACAGCCGTCAGCGTTCCTTGCTCAAACTTTTCATCCAAATCGGTTTGAACGTGGAGATCCCGCACATGAACATCCGGCACGGTGTATAGATACACCTCACGAAAAATTCCCGAAAAACGCCAGAAGTCCTGATCCTCCAACCAACTCCCCGTGCTGCGCTGATAGACTTCAACCGCCAGCTTATTTTCGCCTTCCGTCAAGTACGATGTTAAATCAAATTCACTCGGTGTAAAGCTATCTTCGCTATAGCCAACAAACTCCCCGTTTAGCCATATATAAAAAGCCGATTCAACTCCTTGAAAAGATATATACACCGGACGTTGCTCCCAGCCCGCAGGAACTTCAAAATATTTGACATAGCTGCCTACAGGATTGTGGTCCTCAGAGATCATCGGAGGTCTAAGATGCTCATGACCGTCCCATGGATACATCGTATTCACGTACTGAGGCTGCCCATAACCCTGAAGTTGGATATGACCGGGAACTTTAATATCCTTCCAGCCTCTGCAAGACACGTCCTCCTTATAAAAATGAACCTGTCGTTCCATGGCATTTTGGGCATAACTAAATTTCCAGCTGCCGTTCAGGCTATGGCGCCAGGGCATTTCTCCAAGCGCTTCGGCTTCATTTTTCGTTTGGTAATATCGATGGTCAGAATGCGCGTGCACTCTGCCTATTGCATAAATGGACGGGTCTGATAACCATTCCAGACTTGGAGTGAGGTTTCGTTCAACCTGCTGCTTCATCTATACTTCCTCCTCTATTCTTCACATGAACGCTAACTTATTTAACCGAACCCGTCATCCCAGCTACAAATTGCTTTTGCATCATGAAAAACACTAATGCTGTCGGTAAGGTCGTAATGACAATCGCTGACATGATCAGACCATAGTCAGGGGCATAACCTGAGCCTAGATTCGAGATAAGAAGGGGCACAGTCATATTTTCTGGTGATTGCAATACGATCAAAGGCCACAGATAATTGTTCCAGCTGTTTAAAAATGTGATAATCGCAGCGGCGGCGTAAGTTGATTTCATCGTTGGCATATAAATGCGGAAGAACAAACCAAATTCCGAGAGCCCATCGATGCGCCCAGCCTCCATCATATCCTTAGGAAACATTTTTGTACTTTGACGAAAGAAGAAAATTAGGAATGCTGTTGTAAATGTCGGAAGAATGACTGCCGATGCTGTATCGATACCGAGAAACGGCACTACACTAGATACTTTGGCGAACATTTGAAATAGAGGTACCATAATCGCCGCAAATGGAATCATCATTGAAGCCAGCAAAATATTGAATACGATATCTTTACTCCGGCTGCGGTACATTTCAAAACCATATCCAGCCGCCGATGCTACTAGCAGTGAAAGCACAGTAGTCACCACAGAGATTTTTGCAGAGTTCCAGAGAGCCTGCCACATATCCACTGAACTAAATAGATTGTTTATATTTCCCACTAAATGTGCACCCGGCAACAATGTCCCTTTGGTTACATCAACCGACTGGTTCGTGGCGCTTATAACCATCCAGATAAATGGAAAGATAGAGATCAGCGCAGCGATGATTAGAAATACGTAAGTAAACATGCGTTTGGTTTTCATTATCTCTTATCCCCTCCTAGTTTGTTCTGAATAAGCGTCAGAATGAGCACCATTACAACAATCGAATAGGAGACGGTTGCAGCGTATCCAAAGTTAGGTGTGTATTCAAAGGAAAGGTTATAAATATATTGGGAAATCGACATGGTTGCATTGCCGGGTCCACCTTTCGTGATGTTAACCACCTCGTCAAACAACTGAAGTGTTCCAATGGTCGATGTTATCGTCGTGAACAAGATAATCGGCTTCAATAGGGGAATTGTAATTTTGAAAAATTGTGTAAATGCACTCGCTCCATCTATATGAGCAGCCTCATATATTGATTTGTCGACATTTTGCAGTGAGGACAAATAGAAAATCATATTATAGCCAGTAAAGCGCCAAGTGATAGCGATAATGATAGTAACTTTGGCCCAGAAGGGATCGGTAATCCATTGAATCGGTTCGCTGATTAGATGCAGATTCACCAGAAATTTATTGACGATACCTTCGGCTCCAAACATGTACTTGAAAACAACGGAGTACGCTACAAGTGAAGTTACCGTTGGCAGAAATATCGCCGTTCTGAAAAATCCTTTAAATTTCAGTCTTTCGTCATTTAGCAGCACAGCGATAAAGAGCGCCAGCACCAGCATAACTGGGACCTGAATAATCAAGTAAATAAAAGTGTTTTTGACGGCTGTAAGGAAAGTGGTGTCGCTAAACAGACGAATATAGTTATCAAGGCCGGTAAACTGAAGATTGTTGCCTCTGCCTGTCTTGAAGGATAGAATTAAGGCTTGAATCATTGGATAAAAATAGAAAATACTGATCATAATGACCGGCACAAGAACGAATAACCAGCCTGTCAGATGGATTTGCCGTTGACCTTTAGTGCTCTCATGTCTTTGAGGGCTTAGCCCTGGCTTTACAGTTTCCACTCCACTCCACACCCTTCTGTCTGATAAATTAGAGATGAAAGCCCCTGCTACCCATCCTTCTGTAGAAATCCAATTTACAGGAGAAGAAGAAGCAAGGGCCTAGATTGTACAGCCTAAGTGTGATTAGCGAACTTGGGTATCTGCTTGCTTCTGGGCATCCTTCAGAACAGTATCTACATCTTTTCCACCAAGATAAGATTGCACTGCTACAACCATAATGTCCTCTATTGCGTAAGTGTTCATGCCATAGTTGACGTTAGGAATTTGTTCGGTCCAAGCCGCAAAATCGGATACGACCTTTTGACCTTTGAAAAATTCATCCGCAGCTGAATAAGCTTCTCCGCTTGCCGCAGCTTTTAAAGTGCCGATAACACCAACTTTTGTATTTAACGTCTGATACAATTCCGCATCAGAAGCAAATGTTTTTGCAAGGAACTCCGCAGCAGCTTCTTTACCATCTACATTCATTACATACCAGGAGCTGCCCCCAAGGTTGGATGCATGGACGGAGCCTGCTGTGGCTGCCAGCTTAGGAAGTGGAGCTACTGCCCACTTACCGGATTGGGAAGCTTCGGCTTTAATTGAAGGTGTAATCCAGTTACCCGTTGGCACAGTAGCCACTTCACCACTATTGAATGCGCCTACAAATTGACTCCAGTCTGAGTTAACTTTCACGATGCCGGAATCCATCATTTCTTTGTACAATACAAGCGCCTCTTTCAAAGCAGCGTTGTCTGCAATGGTCGGAGTTTGACCGTCTTCACCCGTATACCATGCACCCGCCGATTGAATCATGACCCGGATAAGTCCAAGATCATTGGGATCCAGTGTGATCATGCTTTTGCCGGTTTTTTCTTTTACAGCCTTACCGATCTCGATATATTGCTTCCAGTCGATATCCTGTAGTGCATCCAGGCTATAGCCTGCTTGCTCAAGATAGTCTGTACGTACATACATTCCAGTTACACCAGAATCAAACGGAACACCATATTGCTTGCCGTCAACACTGGTCGGGCCAATTTTGTAATCCGCAAAATCAGCAGCTTTTACAACATCCGTCAATTCATAAAAGGAATCCGGATACGCTTGCAAAAAGCTTTGCGCACGGTAATCCTCAATCAATACAATGTTAGGAAGACCCTTCGTAGATCCAGAGTTCAGTCCTGTGTTCAGCTTTTGCACGATATCAGCCTGCGCGTTCTCAACGACGTTTACCGTTACGTCTGGATTGACTTTCGCATAAGCTTCTTTAGCAACATTCATGGCTGCAATGTTAAACGCTGGGTCCCAAGCCCAAACTGTGATCTCTTGTGGCTTGCTGCTACCTTCGCTTCCGGAGTTGCTCGTTTCGTTTTTCGTTCCACCTGAGGAACATGCCGAAAGTAGAACCACACTAGCCAGCATTACGGATAATAATTTTTTCACTTCGTAACCCCCTTGATAATCTGTAAAATAATAAAGATGGAAGCGTTTTCTCTGCTACGCTTCCATCTTATCATTTTGTATTCGCTTTCTTTGGCAGTATCTTTGTTAGCTTTGGTGTTATTATTGGATTCTATTTTTACTCTAAGATCGACTCTGGTACTATTTTTAGGTTCTTGTAAAAATTTTAGCTTTTTAACAATGGAAGCGTAATTATGATCTTCGTACCTTCATTTCGTTTGCTTGTAATGTTAATACCATAGCGCTCTCCGTACAACAATTTGATTCTGTCATCAACATTCCGTATACCGATCCCGGAGAATAATTGTCGTTTGTGCTTCGAGGCTGGCAGCTGTTCTTCTTTCATCAAATTCGGATCAAGGTCCATCCCATCACCATTATCTACAACTTCGCATACAAGCTGATCTTCCTGAACGGCGATCATGATCAGAATTCTTCCCTCATCTTTAAGATTGAATGCATGAAAGAACGCGTTTTCGATAAAAGGCTGCAGAATTAGCTTTGGCATATGATAATCCAAGCTTTCAGGCTCCACAAAATAATTGACGCGAATCTTTTCACCGTACCTTACATGATTGATATACACATAATGCTTCAGCGATTCTAATTCCTGACTAACAGGTATAGTGGATTGAATATCACTGACAGTGTTTTGCAGGAGTGAGATTAGCGAATTTATTGTTCCAGCTGCTTTTTCCTTGTTGCCCTGTTGCACCAGAAATTTGATAGAAGCCAGCGTATTATATAAAAAATGTGGATTGATCTGCATTTGAAGGGCGGCCAGCTCCGCATTACGCTGCTGCTTCTGGGTCTCCATCAACCGATCAACATAATCATGTAGGGAATCAAGCATAAAATTGAAGGCATTTCCTAGCTCCTTAACTTCATAACTACTAGTGGCGACATCCACATGATTATCAAATCCCCCCTTAGGAATACTCGACATCTGTTCAACGAGTACACGCAGGGACTTCGTCATTTTCCTGGTAATTAAAAATACAATAATAAGCGAAATGGCTACGATAGCCATGATCGTCAACGACACTGCTTTAGCATTTACCATCTGACCCGTTACAGCTTTCTTATCGATCAGATTCACCAAATAAACATCAAATTCAGGCAAGTATTCCGAGAATACTACCCGTTCATTCCCCATCACATAGACAGATTCTCCATTGTCTCCTGTGCTCTGTTCATCAACTACTTCATGAAGCAGCTGTTGATCGGTCAGCCCAATCAGCTCTGTCCTGTTGCTGGATACAATTTGCCCTTTTGCATTCAGCAAAACAACATCATTACCTTCACTCGTAAAATTGGCATAGAAGGCCTTAAAATCGCTATCACGAATTGCAATGTACATAGTGCCATAGATACGGCCGGTCGAATGATCAAATAGAGCTTTAGAAGCCACTAACAGGATCTCTTTCTTTTTGGTTTGACCATCCTCTTTTTGATAAAGCTGGTACAGAATTTGCTGTGGATGGGCCACTGTCGCTTTCGTAATCGGGTGGTTCTTCAGTTCATCAGCAGTAGCAGACCAATACCAAGGATCGGTTGAATAACTTCTGCCATTCGCACCTACAATCATAATACCCACATCAAAGGCACTCAGGTTGGAGCGGACTGCACGCATGCTTTCTGTCATCTGGTAGGTTTTGATAGCAAGCGTCAATGAATCCGTCTCTCCCCCGGACAAATAGCTGCGGATGGCACCATTCTGAGCTGTCATTGTAGCACCCGTAGCTACAACGTTGTTGTAGGACTCCAAGTTTGTCTTCATCTGGTTCAGTAGTTTGCCATTCGTTATGCTGAAGGTCTTTAAGAATAAATTTTCTGACATACGGATGGTAATAGACAAAGTCAGAAGGGATACGGCAACAATGCTTATGAGGGTCACAAGAAAAAGCTTGAGAAATAAGCCCTGTTTTCTAATCTTGTTGATGATTGTTCCAATCATGGTCGCTCTACGTCCCGTCTTCGGTACTGGCTCGGAGAAATGCCAGCCTGCTTCTTAAACACTTTAGTGAAATAACTCTGATCCGAATAGCCCACACTAGCGCTAATATCAGAAATTGTTTTTTCCGTTGTCACGAGTAACTCCATGGCTTTCTCCAAACGGACTTTGTTCAGATATTCATTAAATCCTTCACCATTCTGAGCTGTGAAATGGCTCGATAAATAAGAAGCGTTGAAATGAAACTGCCGCGCAACCCCAGTCAACGTGATGGGATCAGCGTAATGATCCTGAATGTATTCAAGCAAGCGGGTCATATTTGGATTGATCGTTAGGTTCGTCTCACCAATCGCACGTTCAGCTTCGCGAATAAAAGCTTCAGCAACAGCGATTGCATCTCCGGCATACATCGCTTCATCTATTTTTCGAAAGAAGTCGTATTTGGATTCCTCCAAGCCTCCGGTCTCATACTTCATTTTTCCAAGTGTGGTCGCTACGTTAAATATAAAATTCCCCAATAACGATTTGAATTCGAAAATATCGGTCCGATAATCCATCGAACGGAGATGAACATATTCCAGAAATCCAGTGAATGCCTTCTGGTATTGCTTACGTTTCAGTTGTTCCATTAATTCGCCCATATCATATTCCTGATATGCACTCGGAAGGCTGGGCAAATGATCATTTTCAATTAAGCTTCGATCCGGCAAGTAGAAACTGTATCGTGTAAGCTTTAAATAATTGTCTCGATAAATCTCCCCCAGCTTATTAAAATCCGTAAAGCTTTGACTGATAACGAAATGTGTTTCTCTCGCCCAATGGTCCATCTCCGAGACTAGATATCGGAGCTCTATAACAAGCTCGTCCCACTGTTCCGGCTTTGCATTAAGCAAATATATAACCGAATCATTGACAAACTTCAGCCGAATAAACACTGTATCGCCCAAAGGGAGCTTACTAAGCCCTTTTTCTATTTTTTGTGTGAAAGTTAACCTATCCCCAGAATCTTTAATATGTTTCATATCCGCTCCGAAAAACGCGAATAGTGTGTGTGGAAACTTTGCATGAAGCAAAGCAGACTCAAGCCCAGACTCATATCCGGTCATAAGCTTCTCGATAACTAGCAAAACTTGCTTTTCCCCAGGATCCTTTCCTTGATCGGTCATCTCCATCCCTACCAATTTAGCAGTGGTTTTATTTAGGATGGTTAACAGATAATCAGCTTCCAACTTTGGCTTCAGAATGTAGTCCGCTACACCACTTTGAAATGTGGATCGGACATAATCATATTCACTGAAACTACTTAAGACGATTACTTCAATATGAGGGTATTTCTCCTTAACGATCTTGACCAGTTTCTCCCCGCCCATTATTGGCATAACAATATCTGTAATGATCACATGAGGATTAACCTCATCCATCATATTTAGTGCTTCAAGACCGTTAGCAGCCTCACCAACAATTCGATACCCTTCATTTTCCCAATCCAAAAGATGTTTGATTCCTTGTCTTACAAGCATCTCATCATCAACAATCATAATTTTGAATATTGGTTTCATTTCTTCCCCCTTGCAGCCCTGAGAATGATTATGCCTTTTTCCTTGAATTGAAAATCTCTTTGTAACCGTTTTCTTTTTATTCGTTAGTATACAATACATCCAACAAGGAGCAAGCTCCTGTACAAGTAAAGCCGTAAGCTTACTTAAAAATTGTTCATTCCAAATAATATGCCCCACCGACAAATATGGTCAACCTCTCATTTTCATTCTATGAAATATTCTTAAGTTAAGGACAAGAACTTCTACATGATAAAACAAAAAAAGCCGCGATAATTGCAGCTTCATTGTTAATGAAACAATAAGCCAAATAAATTATTTATTGGCTTATAGATAAAGATAATAAGAAACAGCGGACTGGGGATGTTCAATTTTAACAACGAGCAGAAGGTCGCGCCAAGACCCAAAATCCAAAAAATAAAATATACGCTAAGATCACGCACTCGGCGCTTTCGCATTAATTTAGGCAAATCAAGTGCCATACAACCTACAGCAATCACCAAGAATAACAGTACTAGCATTTGACTTCACTCCTTGATTTTTTCAAGAAAAGAATTATCTGTGAGACCCACGCGGTTAATAACTGCTGAGGCTTTGTAATGGATGCGCAATGATTTAAGGTAATCGTCACCCTTTTGTTGCTGCAGCTTTGCCCAAGCTTTAGGGCTGGCATGGTAGATCGATTGTCCGAATCCCATAATATCAACATTGAAACGATCATTTACATGCTCCACAGTTTTTTGCATCCGCTCTATAATCCGCTCCTCTGTTTCCTTTTCCAAACGTTTTATAGTGCTTTCCGATTCCAAATTTTCTACACTTTGCACTTCTTCAATATTGCAAAGCGTCTTAACACTAAGGTAAATATGCGGCTCCCCATTAATGATTTTCACTTTACGTTTAGTTGTAGCCTGGATCGCTTCGATTACAATGGGCTTTCCGTCTTCCCCTGCGATCGAGCCAGAATGTGCGGTTACCTTATCGTTGATATAATTGTAACCAATCGTTTCTCCCTCGTTTAGCCAACCGATCAACTTGTCTTTTTTGAACACAGCTACAGTATGGTATTCCAATCTTGCCTTAGGCATTGTTCGCTCTACATTGCTTTTGTCCTCTCCATCTTTGGGATCTCCTATAATTTTCACTCCGGTTAGCACAGGATTCTCACCTTCAGACAATAAATTCTCAATAAAATCATCCAGCGTGACAGCGACTGTTTTTGCTGAATCTTTATAAGAATTATCCAAAGAGCTAAATAATTTGTTCGCTGGTAATTTATCCATAGGTGTAAGGACATTCAAGACATTGCTGGCGGTTGTATCTCTGGCAACCATAACGTAGAAATCCATCCGGGGTTCCCGACTTCTTTTAAATACATCGAGTATCTCACCCACTCCGGTGCGGGCAAGCTCCTCCCCAATCACCAACACCCGGATATGACCGAGATAACTTGACCTAGAGCTATCCAGATTCAGCTTACGCAGCGCATCATAAAACGTAGGTACAGTAAATTTATATACAACCACTGGGACTCCACTGCCTCCCCCTCCTCCATTCGTTTGGGAGGAAATCGCAGATGGAATAACGACCTGCATCGAAACGGTATAACCTTTTTCTGCCTTGTCAATCCCTATCCCCAAGACAAAAGCTATCTCATTCAGCTCATTTCTTTCCCAACAGCCGCTTAGCACTAACGTAAATTGGAGAGCTATCATTAATCGAAGAACGCCTCTAACTAATTTTTTATTCATTTGGTTGGTTCCTTATCACTGGATGTGCTTTGACGAAACAGGTTCTGCGTCTTATTCTCAGCAGGCCTTGTCTTTAAAAACGGCCACGGAAAGCGAAAAATAGAGTCTTTTAAATCTTTGGAATTATACGGTCCGAGCGGACTCATATAAGGCATTCCGAAAGAACGCAGACTCGACAAATGCAATACGATGATGAAAATACCGAAGAGAATTCCATATAATCCGATAAATCCGGCCAAAGCTATAAGCACAAAACGGATCATCCGCGCAGCTATAGACATTCCTGTCTCCGGAATAACAAAACTAGAAATGGCTGTTAGCGATACAATAATGACCATTGCGGATGAAATAAAACCCGCTGCTACCGCGGCTTGTCCAATCACCAACGTTCCGACAATGGAAATCGCCTGACCAATATTTTTGGGTATCCGCACCCCGGCTTCCCGCAAAATCTCATAAGTCATTTCCATGATCAGCGCCTCAACAAAAGCAGGAAAAGGAACACTCTCCCGCTGGGCAGCTAAACTGATTACAAGATTGGTCGGTATCATCTCCTGGTGATAGGTAGTAATCGCAACATACAATGAAGGGGCAAGCAAAGTAATAAAAAATGAAATAAAACGAACTAATCTCAGCAATGTTCCAATATCAGCCCTTTGGTAATAATCCTCAGCTGACTGGAAAAATGCCACAAAAAATGTGGGCACCAGCAGTACAAAAGGAGTTCCATCAACAAGAATGGCCACTTTTCCTTCCAAAATACCCGCTGCAATCGTATCCGGACGATCACTGTTGTATACGGTAGGAAAAGGTGTAACTGCCGTCTCTTGAATAAACTCCTCAATATATCCACTCTCGAGAATACTGTCCGTATCTATTTTATTCAGACGGCGCTTTACCTCTTGCACCAGTTCCTTATTCGCGATGTTACTTAGATACATAATGGATACGCTGGTTTGAGTCACCCTTCCGATCTGAACGGTTTCCAGCCATAAATGGCTATCTTTGATTTTTCGCCGAACCAGTGCCGTATTCGTCCGTAAATTCTCAGTGAATCCTTCCATTGGACCCCGAACAACCGACTGTGAGCTAGGCTCCCCTACATTACGATCTTCCCAGCCTGGTAAGCCGATCCGCAGAGCGCTGGATAACCCGTCAAGCAGCAGCATTATATTACCGGACAATAAATGATGAATAAATTGGCTGTAATCGTCAATGACGGCTATATCGCCGGCTATTAATATCTGTTTCTTAATGATCTCAAACTTCTGCTCGGGAGAAAGCCCCCTCAGCTGTTCGTAAGGAATGTGTTCCTGCAAGGAATACAAAATTGAATTATGCAGCACCTGAGTATCCACAAGACCATCTATGTAAATCAAAGAAATATGAGTGTTCTCTTCTATCTGCAACTCTTTTATCACTACATCAGAGCTTTCACCCATCAATTGGTACAAATTAGCAATATTAACTTCCAACCGGCTTGATAATGTACCAATCTCCGTATCTTTCATGATGCAGCCTCCACTTCTCCATAGATAGATGAGTATAGTTTGATGTTTATTATGATAATTATTCCTTCGGATTAAAAAATCGGGATGGCATAATTCTGGTAACTACAACCATACTAAAACTAGTCCAATAAATTTGAGGGGGTATATGAGTTTGGAGAAAGATCGAATTAGTACCAATCAAATGATTATACTCGGGCTATTCACATTTATTGGGGATATGGCGCTTGTGTATCCGGCGTTAATGATATCAGGAGCGAAACAAGATGCATGGATTGCTGCTTTGATTAGTATTCCCTTGGGTCTAGTGACCATAAAATTGTTACTCTGCTTAGCAGACCTTGAACCCAACAAGAATATTATCGAGCTTAGCCTACAAATTTTAGGAAAATGGGTCGGAACTGCTGTGGCCTTATTCTATTTAGGGTTCTTCCTGATTGCTGCCTCCACCTACATAAGAGAAATTGAAGATTTCATGTGTACACAGATTTACGAGAAAACACCCGGTGGGGTTATTCGTTTCATGGCCATTTTCCTGCTGGTATATGGGGTACGACTTGGCCTAGAAACATTGGGCCGGGCAGCTCAGCTTTTTTTCCCTTTATTTGCAGTTTTTTTGATCGGTCTGCTGCTCCTGCTGACCCCCGATGTCAAAATGGAACGTTTATACCCCATCTTAAACACACCAGTACCGGACATGCTTCATACTTTGATGTATGGTGTTTTTTATCCTTTTGGCGAATTGTGCGTGTTTCTAATGATATATCCTTATGCTCAGAAAAATAGCAAAACAAGCCGGGATATTTTCATAGCCTTGATCATCGGAGCTCTGGGCCTTAACCTCATCTTATTGTTTTCCCTTACCGTTCTAGGTGTTTACGCTTCTGAACATCAATTTTATGCCGCTTATATTCTTGCTCAGAAAATTAATATTGCTAATTCTCTGCAACGTATTGAAGCGCTTATGGCTACAGCATGGATTATCAGCACGTACTTCAAAACAGCAGTTTATTACTATGCTTTAACCTTAGGTACAGCCCAATTATTTAAACTCAAAAGCCACCGTCCTCTGATCATACCTACTGGATTTTTGTTATTCGGTATGTCACAACTGATTGCCAAAGACATCATTTTCTACGTAAAGGAGATCCCCGCCTACTGGGTAGATTGGGATTTCACCTGTGCATTTGTTCTGCCGCTTATGTTGCTAATTGTGTATCAATTTAAGAAACGCCGTGCTTCTAAGGTTTAAACGACACTAGATTATAGACAAGTGAAATTAAGATTGTAGATACGAATCCCGCTTAAAGATCTAATTAAGCTCCGCTAAAATAATTGGGGAATTTCTCCCTGAAATTCTGGGATTTTCGTTCATTAGACTAATAATCAGGGAAAACCTCCCTAAATTTCAGCTGATTCGTTAGCAATTAAAGAAATTCCCCTTATTATTAGGGAGATATTCCCTAAATTCGTTCATTTAGAGCGAATATTGGTTATTTCCAGGGAGTTTTTCCCTAATTAGTTTTAGGCCGGCTTCGCACATTCATAAACGCAGACAACACAAACGGCCCCCGCATACTGCTTATCGCACCGTCCAATAGATATCGTCCCCAACAGGTATCACACAAAATGAATATTCCGCCGCCCAACCTAATGGCATAGAATACTTTGTGTGCGTAGCCCATAGTCTATTGGCTACAGCAAGAATCCGCTTATAGCCTTTTTACTAAAAAGAAGCTGCCTCATAAGTAGTATTCACTACTTTTGAGACAGCCTCTTTATTCATAAGTTTCTTGTATGAAGTAAATCTATTCCTTCTTATCCAAAGAAATCGAGGACGGAGTTACATCACTGACAGGTTCTTTTGCCACTTCAAAAGTGGATCCGCAGGCCGGACAAAAGCGTGCCTCGATCGCCACATTCCCACCGCATGCTTTGCAATGCTTTACATCGGACAACTCAGCAATTTGCTGAAGGTTCGTCTCAATCTCAGCCTTCAATTCGAGAATACGATTGATATTAGTCTCGATTTGCTCACTTGGCAGTGGTCCTGCACCTTGAGTTACGGCTTCAAATAACAGTTTGCCCATAACCTGATACTGCTGGTCAATATCATTTTGCTTACCGTTATTTTGCAGCTTCAACCGGTTAATCTCCACCACTGTTTTTGCTTTATTCCCAGCCTCGCTTACCCCTGCTTTTACTTTGTTAAAAAAACTCATATTCAGCCCCCAATTCCGTAGTAGTCATATATAAGCATATTTCGACACCGCCAGAAGTATTCCTTTCTTTATTGTACCTAACTTCGTCCATGGTTTGTAGCCTATAACCGATTTACTAACCCTTTCCCCGCCTTCCTGCGGGAACGAACCTCGACTCAGGTCTGGTATACAAAACCGCCTCCAGGCCGTTTTTTCGCATGCAAAAAGACATTAGAATGAGTACATAAGCAAACGGGTTGCAGGATTCAATAACAATCACACCCATACGAGAGGAAGAAAACAATAAATGAAAAAATTATATCGTTCCCAAAGTGATCAGAAGATAAGTGGCTTGTGCGGAGGTCTTGCTCGTTGGTCTGGTATTGATGCTACAGTAATCCGTCTCGTTGCTGTTGCCGCAGCATTGTTCAGCTTCGGAACAGTACTTATCTTCTACGTCATCGCTAGTATCATCGTTCCTAAAGAACCTTTTAACAGCTTTTCAGATGGACATGATTTCTATTAATAAATCGTCGTTTAATACAAACTAACCCTAATCCAACCATAAAAAAGGAGAGATAGAACATGAGTCTATTAAAAAGAATTTCCACAATTACTAAAGCAGCCCTACACGAAGGTTTAAACAAATTAGAAAACCCGGTGTTGCTGACAGGTCAGTATTTACGTGATCTTGAAAATGATATCGCTAAGGCGGAACGCAATGAGCGTGATCTGCAAGTTACAGCAAGTGTGTTGGAACGCCGTAAGCAAGAATATACTCAGTTAGTAGAGCAAAGTGAAGCCGAAGCCGTTCAAGCAGTTGAACAAGGAAATGAAGAAAGAGCTCGTCTGGCACTCATAGCCAAGTTACGGTACGTAGAACAGTTGGAAGAGTCCATAAATAGCCAAGTACAAACTAAGCAATCCCTTGCAGAGCTTGAGATCAATATCGCTAGAGCAAAAGAAGAGCGTGAACATCTCAAAGCGAAAAGAACTGAACTTATCGCTCGCGCTCAACAAGCGACAGAAACACTCAACTCTGCTCCACGTTCTTCTACGAAAGGTCTAAATGTAGGATCAGCTTCACAAGGTTTCGAACGAATGGAAGAAAAGATTTTCGAGTGGGAAGCATTGGCGGAAAACTCCAAAAATAAATTCAATATAGGCACAGGAATAAGTCCTTCCATCGATCCTAACCTGCGTAGCGCCGTTGACATCGAAATCGAGCGAATCCGCAACCGTAAAACCAACACTGAAGTAAACACTGAGAAAAAATAAATAGGACAACAAGCCTCTTACTACTCAGCTATTGAGCTGAATAAGGGGCTTGTTTTTTACTTCTTTTCATCCCGCGAATCCATTTTTTCGTTTCTGGATCCACACGATAAGACTCAGTGATTTTCTGCAAAGCTTTGTTGTAAGTGAAATCATCTAAGCTGTTGTTTCTCAAATAACTCATCGTAGGCTCTGGCAATTTCACATAACAAATCGAAAGCGCCCAAGAAACCGCCATTTTTACATAATAGCCTTCATGACTGACCTTATCGAGCAATTGTAAAATCCGGCTGATATACGCCTCTTCAATAAAGAAATTAAGCATCATTACCACAGCAAAACGGATTTCATATTCTTGATCTGACAATAGGTAAGGCATTATAAACTCCCACACCCGTTCTTTATTCTTTACGGTAAACTTCAGGCCTGTGCAAAAGCTATCGCATACGGACCAGTTATCAATTCTGGGAATAAAGTCTGCGATATAACGTAGGATTTCTTCAAGATCTGTCTTCACGTAGCCAAGCACCATACCTTGCAGCATCACTTCTTCAAAATAATCTGTCTCGGCATGCTCCAAATAGGCTCTCCAATCACCCTTTGCAATGATTTTAGCAAGCTTGCGCAATTCCGGTAGCCTGACGCCTATAACATTATCTATCGTCGGAATTAAGGCCGCAGAAAACTTTTGGTAGTCCACCTCTGCCAAATTCAATAGCTGTTCTCTTATTGTTTTTTCCATAGTAGTACTCCTTACCCGTCCATTATTCAAATGAAATTTCCCATAAATATATAGAAGCCACAGAACCCAAAGGAGAATAGTTTAGCCGGTATTGTTCAAATTGATCTTTGGTAAGCTTATCAAGTCCATACAGCTTCATCATCCCCCGACGAATCGCAATATCTCCCCAGCTGACCACATCCCGTCGTTCCATAGAATGGATTAACATCATTTCTGCCGTCCACTTGCCAATGCCCTTTAACGTCATAAGTTTTTGTATAACCTCTTGATCTGATAACCCAGGCAATTCCTCCAGCTTAAAATCACCCTGAGCGACCAAATTGGAAATCTCATGGATACATAGTGCCTTTTTCATCGTCATCCCACAGCTTTGAATCTCATCCGCCGTATGTAACGCTAACTGCTGCGGAGTGATGTCTCTGAACTGAGCCAACATTCTGTTCCAAATGGTCCGAACCGCTTTTACTGAAATAAGCTGTCCTACTATAGCATAGATAAGCGCAGTAAAAAGATCCGGTATAATTACACGTTCCACTCTGCCCATCCGTGCCATAGCTGCGCCAAGTACTGGATCCACACTTCGGAGATAATCTATGTCTTCTTGCCCATAATCAAAAAACTTAGTAATTACGCTGCTCAAAGTGTTTCCTCCCGTATCTGATAGTGATGACCCTAATCCTAATATACAATACCTATTTGGCAGTGTACGGATTGTTGAATAGAATAGCAAGATAGCGAAACTGGAAAAAGCCATAACATCCCTAAGATAGGTGGTTATGGCTTATTGTAGCGCATAGGCTTATTCATTCTGAATAATGTATTTTTATGCTCGCAGGATTCTTTTTTCTTTCGCTGCCCTTAGCCACATGGGGAATTCATTCAGTAGCTGATCATACAGATCTTCATCAGTCACCTTTTCAATTTGGTCCAGATGAATAAAATTGGCGTTATCCACCAAACGTCCCTTCATCGTATCAAGTTGCTTCAATACTTCAAAATCCGAGTTACCGATTCCGACAAACTGCCAAAAAATTGGTTGGACCGAAGCAGCCATAATCACATTTTTAGTGGATTTCACTACACCACCATCGTTAATAAATATGATAAATACCGGTGTAGAATCGGGTTCTTCCTCCGTATATTTTTTAATGATATCCTCCATTACTGGCGGTTCATTATTGCGGCCAAACTTATGAATGGTACGATTATTTAAAATATGTGTAAACACATATCTTCCTAAATCCTGCTCTGTCACAGGTGGCAGCCGGCTAAACTCCGTATCGTACACCCACACATCTAACGATTGGTTATCATCAAATTTACAGGCAACGGCTAATATACGCTCAACTACTTCTTGAACGGTTCCATTATTATAGAGATTTCTCATAGATCCTGTAATATCCAGGACAACGCCTACCCTTGCAATGACTCCTGTCAGATTCTTTTTTTCTAAGGTGATCTGAACAATTTTTTTACGTAAATCAATAGAGGACAGTACATTCTTCTCTTCATAGCGGATCGTCTCTAAAGGCAGGGTTAACTCAGCTGTGGCCGCTACCTCAGGGTTCCCTTCGTCTTCTTCAATAACGAGCCCATAGTTTGTACATAACGCAGCCAATCCTCCCTCAAAGCCACTACCAATTGCACTGAATTTCCACTCTGAACCATAGCGATATAGCTCTCCAACCACAATAGCTGTCTCCGTCGACAGGTCAGAGCCATACTCGAAAACGAATAATTCCTCACCGCTAGCAGCATCCACTAAGCGTAGATAAGGAGAGGTTACTTGCTTCATAGAGTGTCCTAATTTTTCTCCTTCATAGATCGTTAAAGTTAAAGCTATTCTAGTAATATCCTTAGGAAGTCGAGAAAGCGTAATGGCGATAGCTTCTTTATCCCCTAGTTGTAAGACAGAATGAGTTACAGCTTCGTCTATAGACAACGGATTGCCATAAAAGATAAAGTTCTCATCGCGTTCGCAACGGTTCTGTTCTGACAGTAAAAAAGCAGCAGAGTCTATGCCAATTCTAATATCAGCAGTCATCCACCCAAATTTCAGCAAAAGCTTGTTCACGTTTCTCCCTTTCGTAATATCCACCTTTTGCCCCTTTATAAGCCGCACTCTATCATCTCCTTATTTTTACTGAACAGCTCATTGTGATTCACTAGATTGTATTTATCATTTTACTACTTTAATATGAAACGTATATATGATAGATAAGGAGCTTTACGAATGGACTTTATAGCAATTGACTTTGAGACCGCGAACTCCAGTCGATCCAGCGCATGTGCCTTGGGACTTGTGGAAGTTAAAGCTGGAAATATAACCGCAGAGCATTCTTGGCTAATTGACCCGCAGCAGCGGTTTGATGGCATGAACATTTCGATACACGGCATCACACCATCAATGGTAATCGGCCAACCTACTTTTCAAGAGCTATGGCCCACCGTTGAACCTTTACTACACGGACAAATCGTCGTGGCGCATAATGCTGCTTTTGATATGAGCGTCCTGCGTTATTGTCTCGATGGAATGTCCCTGAGCTACCCAAGCTTTCAATACTTATGTACCTATTTATTAGGCAAAAAAATGCTGCCCGACCTGCCCTCCCATAAACTTAATGTAGTCTCCGATTTTTTCGGCATTACGCTAAAGCACCATGATGCCTTGGATGACGCACGCGCAGCCGCTGCAATTCTAGTAAAACTTATGGAGCAGGAGGAGCACTATGATCCTCTATTGCTCTCTGCCAGTCAAGGATATACTAGCGGAACGATATTTGCCGGTGGGTATACCCCATTTTCGACTCGCGCGAAAAAGCCTGTTAAGAAACAAGGCACTAAACATAAACCCTCCATTTATAGCAGCCGCGCCACTTTGTCGAAATAATCAAGAACATTAAAAACCCCCAACCAGCTCTTTTCTGCTGATTGGGGGTTTGGTTTTACAGAACATCACTTAAATCTTCAAACGATACACAGCCTTATTCTCTAGACCTCTGATGAACGGTGTCCATTCCTCGGTCTCCGGTGTGGTATCCAAAGCATCCTCCACCATTTGCAGCTTCGCATCCATCGCATCGATATGATGCAGAGCGACTGCCTCAGCTGTCTGTGGCTGAACAGGACTCCCCCATTCGCCCAGATTATGATGTGACAATACGAGATGCTGTAACGCCATAACCTTTTCCGAATTCAAATCAATATCTAAGCGGATAGCCGCTTCCGTGATCCAATTAGACGCCATCGAGATATGGCCAATTAATTTGCCCTGAACGCTATATTCCGAGACAATCCCAAGCTGGGAGACCATCTCCTCCGGCTTCGCGATATCATGCAGAATGATCCCGGCCTTCATTAGATCTGGATTCAAGAACGGACGCTGCTTGCACAGAAAATCACCGATTTCCAGCATACGCACCATATGATAAGCAAGTCCGGCAAAATAAGCATGATGATGTGTTTTGGCTGCCGGATAATGCATCAATTTCTCTTCCACTTTACCCACACAAAAAGAGACAATTGAAGCAATTTCCGGATCCGAAATACTTGCCATAACCCCTTTAATCGTATGAATAAGGTCTACTGGACGAATTGGGGCAGAACGGATGAAATCCGTAAGTGCAACGCCATCCTCATCGTTAACCAACCTGATTTTAGTAATTTTTATTTGTAATTTCTCACGATAAGTATGAGCAATCCCGCGTACCTTCACAAGCGCCATAGGAAAAAAAGTTTCTTTATCAGTTGTGCTGGCATCCCAATATTTCGCGGATAATTGTCCAGTGGAATCCCCCAGGACGATGTCAAAATAATCTTTTGGAGGAGTGCCGTTCGTTTGTTTAATTGCCAGCTCTCTTAAAAGATAAAAGCCAACAAATTCATCTTGTGGAGCGAGCTGTTTAATTTGTGTCATGTTGGAGCCTCCTATTAATAACAGGCTTTCGGCCTGCTCTCTATATTAAACTTTAGACACTCACCTCCAAAATCCCTTTAAATCACTATACGATCTATTTTCATATTTATGTACAAGCCAAGAATATTTGAAAAAGGAGGCTACTCCCCGGCCATATTCTGGCACTGGAATATCCTCCTTTTATTATAAAACGATAATTATTTACCAGCCGATTCAAGTGCTGATTTAATAGCTTCTACCGCTTTAGCGGATATTTCTTTCTCTGCATCATTTTTTCCGAAGACTGCTGGACGGTAACCATATTTGTGCAGGCTATATCCGGTCGATGTCGACTCGATTTCACCTTTCACTGCCAGCTCCGCGTCCGTTAACTGATTGATTGTTCTTACACTTCCGTTTTTATCCAAATAATAAACAAGCATTTTGACAGGAACACCGTACTCTACATTCACCATAACATTTACAAGCTTATCGGCACTTACACCAATGAAGATTCCATCGAAATAAGCCGCTTTATTAGCTTCTACAACCTCAGCTTTTCCGTATGCTCTATCCACCGCAGTCTTTAAAGCCACGCTGCTGCTAGTTGCACCGGACACAGCATCTACTTCCTGCACGCCTTCTCTAGTACCTGCTGCGAGGAAGCTAGCCGTCAACTGAGGAATTGCTTTTACCACCTCAGGGTAAGCAGCGTTCCCTCTATCTACAAGGTTCATTCCTACACGATACAATGCTACATTTACGATTTTGCCGTTACGCAGGGTAACGTCCGCTCTGTTCGTTCCTTTATCATAAGCATCACCAAATGCAGTAAAGGTTCCGTCTTTATAGGTTCCTTGGACTTTGGATGCATTGGTCAAAGCATCTGTCAGTGCTGCTTTAGCTGCTGCCGACAATGCTTCTTGGCCTGTAATATCGGCCATTTGCACACCTTTTTCTAACAGCCCGGATGTGAGTGTAGCTACCCATCCTTTTTGTTCTGCACTCAGTTTATCGTCAGCAATCAGCTTGCCGTCAGCTCCAAACAGACTTACTTTAATGCCTGTTACCGCATCTGCATCAACATCAACTAGCAGCAGCACTTTAGATTGGTTATCTACTCCGGCAAATTTGCCGTCAAAATATTGACCTTCAGCAGGAACCTTCAGCGCCTTCTCAAATGCTCTTTCTACAGCTTGGTTCCAGCTGTGACTACTTTCCGTAGCTCCGGAAATTCCGTCAACCTTTTCATCATAGTTAGCGATATATGAACCATTCGCTAGCAGCTTAGCTGTCATAGGAGCATTTGCTTTTACTACTTCCGCATAAGCTGTTGCCCCTCTGTCAATCAGGTTGTTGCCAAGTCTAAACAGCTTCACATCAACCAACTTACCGTTGCGAATCACGATGTCAGCTCTTTCAACGCCAACACTTCTTGCCGTACCATAAGAGGAATAGAATCCGTCTACATAAGCAGATGTATTGTTGATTATTGCATTCTGCTCAGCATCCCAGAAAGCGTTAATCGCTGCTTTAAAGTCGGCTTCAAGACCTGCAGCAGGTTGTGCCTCTGTTCCTTTGGCCAGCAAGGCTGGAGCTATAGCTGCAACCGCTGCCGCTTGCTCAGCTGTGTAAGCTTTCTCCTCAATGAAATCACCAGCGCTGTTCATAGGATACACTTTAACATCTGTGAGCTTGTTGGATTCGTAGGTCGCAAATACAGAATATTTACCTGTAGGATCTACGCCCATATGAACTCCATCAAAGTAACCGGCATTTGTATCTTTCACTGTTAGAGCTCTTTCAAACGCTCTATCTACAGACAATTTCCAGCCATTACTGGAGCGGGTAGCTCCCGAAACAGCATCAACTGCCGCTGCTCCATCTCTTGTTTTGCCAAGCAATCTATCCTTCATCAATCCATAAGCTTGCCATAAAGCACTATAATTGTTACGGGCATCTCTATCAATCAGCTTAGGACTGGTTCTCAAAAGCTCAATGCTAGTAATTTTGCCAGCTTTAATTTCGATCTTGGCACCTTCCGTGCCTTTGGAGTATGCATCGCCATAAGCTACGTAAACTCCATCCTGGTATACGTTTTCATTAACTGTAACAGGCTTTGCTGTAGCCACAGGCTTAACAGTTTCCGCTGGTACTACTGTCGCTGCCGGTGCAGCGGTTGCTTTTGGGGTTGCTACTGGTGCTGCTGTAGCTTTTGGGGTTGCTGCTGGTTTGGCTGTTGCCTTTGGCGTTGCTGTTGGTTTTGCCGTTGGCTTTGGCGTTGCTGTTGGTTTTGCTGTTGGCTTTGGTGTTGCTACTGGTTTTGCCGTTGCTTTTGGTGTTGCTGCTGGTTTTGCCGTTGGTTTTGCTGTTGGTTTTGCTGCCGGTGCATCCGCTTCTTCGGAGGCTGCCGATACTGCATCCACCTTCAAGTTTACAGCAGGCACATTAAGTGTGTAAGCAAACGGCGCTAACAATATAGCCGCGCTAACCGTTAAAGAAATTAGTTTTTTCAATGAAAATTCTCCTTTACCAAACCCCAGTGATATGTAGCTTTTTGTTAACCAAACCTTTTTCGTACGATGCGCCCCTTCTCTTCTTATGAAGCATAACTTCTCTCTTCATAAGAACTCATCCCCCCTCTCATGCTTTTGCACGCTCGATTTTCAATAAAAAAAATATCTTGAATCTATTTCATTTCTTCCTTTTAACACAAAGCTGCATAAAAGGTGAAATAATTCACATAAGTTATTATAAAAACACTTACACCCGTTTTCCATCAATTTCTGGTTTGATACTACCAGACCTTTCTGCGGTTCTTCTGTATCGAAAATCACACACCCTATAAGAAACATCACTATTTGCGATTAAAATTAATTTATACACGCAAAGTGATCTCAATAACTGTGCATTCAAGGTTAGCTATGCTATTTTAGAACGATCTCTTATATGGGAAAGGAGTTCTGTGCTTTGAGCAAACAGCCACCTATTGGAGTTATACTCGCCCAAATCGGCACCCCTACTGCACCAACTGCAAAAGCTGTACGGCCTTATCTGAAACGTTTTTTATCAGATCGCCGAATCATAGATTATTCTCCTCTGCTGTGGCAGCCTTTGCTGCGAGGCGTGATTCTGCGTTCACGTCCACGCCGGTCCGCTGAGCTGTACAGTCAAATATGGACAACCGAAGGATCACCACTGCTCCTTCATTCTTCAGCTCAGCAATCTGGATTGCAAGAACTGCTGGGTCCAAGGTATCAGGTAGAGCTTGGATTGGCTTATAGCGAACCCAGCATGGAGCAAGCGATGGCGAAATTCGACACGGCCGGAGTTACCCGAATTATCATTGTGCCGCTGTTTCCGCAATATTCGTCCACGACTACCGCATCCGTATTCGATCAGGCCAGCTTTGCAGCCTTAGGTCGCCAAAGCTCCACTGGTCCTGTAACTAAACGTCTGATTCCGGCTCTAAGATTTATTGATGCCTACTATAATGAGCCCGGTTATATTTCAGCCTTGAAGTCACACCTGCTGCGTCAAATGGAGATTCTGAGCATAGAACCTGATTATTTTGTACTGACCTTCCATGGGATTCCCAAACGGTATGCGGATACCGGTGATCCTTATCCGCAGCAATGTATGGAAACCGCACGTCTTCTTGCTTCTGCTATGAATTGGGAGCCCGAACGCTGGCAGCTTAGTTTTCAATCACGTTTCGGGCGAGAAGAATGGGTAGGACCGTCTACAGCGGATGTTCTGGGAGAGCTTGCCGGACGAGGAATACGTAGACCTCTGATTTTTTCACCGGGTCTTGTGACCGATTGTCTGGAAACGCTGCATGAGCTAGCCATAGAAGGACGAGAACAATTCGAGGCTGGTGGAGGACAAGCAGAGGAATTTATGGCAATTCCCTGTTTGAATAACCATGAGGATTGGCTTGATTTTTTGGCTGAACTTGTAGAAAAAAATGCCCAAGGGTGGTAAAACAAAAAACCGTCTTGTCCACAGATCATCTCTGTTGCAGACAAGACGGTTAGCTATATCAATTGTTAAGCATGAAGAATCGAAAAGATACTTATGCTGTAAGCTGCTTATATTTCGTAGTCAGTTCATGGAACCACTGCTTGTCCTGTAAGGTCAACGCAAAATCAATCAGCTCGGCAATCTCACTCGGCTGTAAATCTGCTGAGTCATTAAAGGATACTTCAGCCATAGCTGTAGCTGCGCCATTCCCATCCTCTGCGTAATCATAAGAAAAACATAACTTAATGTCACTTTCCAGAAATTCATTACGAAGGAAATATAATACCTCACACATTAACACAGGTCTAACATGATCATCAAAGACACATTCCATAACCTTTGCCCAATATTGCTGGTTGTTGAGGTGTAACTTATCATTAGTTAAGAGATATTTCTCACCCTGAAAATCGGTGACAAATCTCAGTTCAAGCGGCTTCATCTTAAAAATAGTAGCAATTTGCTTCATGCTAATATTCAAAATATCTTGCGTTTCTAGTCTGATCATCTCTCCATGCACCTCGTCCCTCTTAGTTGGGTTATTCGAAACCTGCCATTATCTATAATTCTTTATATGCCATTATTGTAAAATTAACTCCATTAATTCACTTTAATTTTATCTAATTTAACATTATTATCGTCACCTGACTATGCTTTATTTATATTTTTTTAGGATTTCGCTCAGAAAAATGTTTCATTCTCTAAAAATCCGTTTAATATTATTGTTCATTACAATAAGATGTATAAAGATTACGCATCATGTGAAGCTTTTGCTTTCTTATATTTAAACAAAAAAAACTGTTCTGAATGGTCATTACGACCTCAGAACAGTTTTTCGCATTAGGATTATGCTTCAGTTAATTTACTTAAACAAACAGTGGCACTAACTGTATTCCCTCAGGTGAAATCCGCACGAGTCCTTTATCGGTGATACGTAACGTTGGGATAACCGCCAGAGCAAGCAGCGATAAAGTCATAAACGCGTAATTCAAAGTACAGCCGGCATCATACAACGCTTTGCTGATCGCAGCTGATTTCTCAGCAGCAATTTCAAATGGCTCTGTAGACATTAGGCCTGCAATGGCCAACGGGAATAACGTTTCTCCACTAGAAGTAATTACGGCAACCCCACCTTGAGCGTCCGCCACCGCATTCGCAGCTTTAGCCATTAACTCATTATCATTGCCGATGACGAGTACATTATGACTATCATGAGCAACAGTCATTGCGATAGCAGCCGGCTCTTTAAAACCGATGCCTTCCACAACAGCCACTGATTTATTTCCTGTTCCTTTATGCCGTTCGAGCACAGCGATTTTACACAGACCCTCCACAGCATTTACATCCAACTGCCCTGCCACTACAGGTACCGAAACTATACGTTCAATGGTCTCTACATGATTTTCTCTTACTTTAATAACTCTTGCAGTAAGTTCACCTGTTTCAATTGGAGCCGCGATAATGAAATCTTCGGCGGTAGGACGCTGTGGCAAATGAACCGAAGCCAAAACTTCCTCTGGATAAGTGAATTTAGCAAGCTCTGCCGTCATCACACCATTTTCGGCAACTACTACACCCGCGGCAATCGTAAGTACCACGTGAACATCGGCCAAATTCCCGTCCAGCAGAATAATATCCGCAAAAGAACCTGGAGTAATAGATCCGATATCCTGAGACAACCCAAAACGCTCTGCTGTATTAATAGTTGCCATTTGGAAGGCTGTTACTGGTTTCACGCCTTGAGCAATCGCATGGCGAACAACGAAATCCATATGACCTTCGTCGCGTAACGATTCCGAGCTGCGGTCGTCAGTTACCAGCATCATGCGGCGCGGATCAAGTCCACGCTCTGTATGAGCGGTGATGGTCTTGGCAACATCATGCCAAGCCGAGCCCCGGCGCATTTTGGCATACATGCCCAGTCGAACGCGCTCAATCACATCGTCTGCTGTAACACACTCATGATCACCAGTCACCCCTGCCGCAGCATACACTGGCAGTCTCCAGTCGCTGGAAGGCCATGTGAAATGACCGTCAACAAATCTGCCTGCCCGCAGCGTAGCTTGAATCTCTCCAAGCATTTTCTCATCGCCGTAAACAACGCCAGGGAAATTCATCACTTCGCCCAGAGCAATCACATCTTTGCCCCAAGTAAAAGCTTCGGCAACTTCTTCAGGACCCATTGAGGCACCCGTTGTCTCGAATTCCGCACCTGCCGCAGGCACACAAGAAGCCACCTGCATGTAAGCAGCTAACGGCGTACCCCGCATCTCATCCAGCATCAATTGAATACCCTTCAGCCCGAATACATTAGCAATCTCATGCGCATCAAAGAAACCACCTGTTGTGCCAAGCGGCAGAACAGCGCGGGAAAATTCAGTAACGGTTAGCTGGGTGCTCTCAATATGGCAGTGGCCATCGAGCAATCCCGGAGCTATATACTTGCCGTTCGCATCAATAACTTGCGTTCCTTCGCCAATCATATGTGTCACATCTTTACCAACATAAGCAATTCGTCCACCTTGAACACCAACAGACATTCCTTCTAGAATTTCACCAGAGCATACATTAACCAGCTTTCCACCTGTAATTACCAGTGTTGCCGGTTTATCGCCTCTTGCCGTAGCCACAAGCTCAGGTACACAATCTGCTAAAGGCTTTCTTGTAAAAGTTGTCATCTTCATCTCTCCCCCGTTAGTATCCAAGTGTTGTCTTGATGTAGTGAATAGATCCGTAATCATAGAGGATTGCCTAACTATTAAGCCTAGGATAATATAGTTGCGCAGGTCTGTATTTGTAAGAAAAAACGGCTCAATCATCCCTGTAGATGATAGCCGTTTACTTATTCCCAAAGATTGTCCAAACCATCCGGACATGCCCCTGTTTTTACTCTCCCGCCATCCGCTCTATTCCAACGATTATCTTACTTTTGCCTCATATACGTCAAGCGCTGCCTGAACCCCAAACCCGCAAGGCCCCTTAAATCCATGACGCTGTAATGCGGCTTCCAGCGCTCCAAGCAGCCGCAACACGTTATTCTCACGACAGCTAAAACCCATCGTACCGATGCGCCAGATCCTTCCCTTTAACGGTCCAAAAGAACTGGCAATTTCAATTCCGAACCGCCCCAGCAGCAGCGAACGGACAGCTTCCCCATCTATCCCCTCAGGGATCAGCACACAGGTAACAACAGTAAGCTTGCAGGAAGGATCCCCGTATAGTTCTAAACCCATAGCTGTTAATCCAGCTACAAGTGCTTTTTCATGGAGGATATGTCTGGCGAATCTGGCATCCAGCCCTTCTTCAAGGGTAAGCCGCAAGCCCTCCCGCAGTGCATAAAGCATTGAGGTCATCTCTGTATGATGATTGAGACGTTGTGGACTCCAGTAATCCTGAAGCATGCCGAGATCGAAATAATTGCTGCGGACAAAAGATAAGTCACCTGGCTGGACATCACTTGTTCTAATCCCGCGTTCTACTCGTTTTCGGGTCATGAGCTTAGCTTCAGCACGATCATTATACGTTATCGGTGCCATTCCGGAAGGGACGGACAGACATTTCTGTGTACCGCCAACGACGGCATCCAACATCCAAGCATCTGTCTCGACAGGAAGGCCCCCAATGGTTGCAACTGCATCAACTATGAATAAAGCATCCATCCCGCGGCAAGCTCTACCGATTTCCGCGAGTGGCTGCACACGTCCTGTAGAGGTCTCCCCATGAACCATTGCCACCACATGTGGCTTAAAAGTCTCCATAGCTGCTATCACTTCATCCGGCTCAAACACACTCCCCCATGGCTTTTCCAGCACGAACACCTCAGCGCCACATCTTTCAGCAATCTCATGCAATAGATGTCCGAAGCGGCCAAAGATCGGAATCAGCACACGCTCACCCGGCAGGATCAAACTAACCATCACGGCTTCAATTCCAGAACGGGAGGTACCATCGATAGGGTAAGCCCATGAATTACGAGTAGCGAACAGCTCCCGCAGCATTTCCATCGTTTCATTCATAATAGAGGTGAACTCTGGATCAAACTGACCCAGCACCGGAAAAGACATCGCCCGCAGTACACGCGGATCTACCTCGACCGGACCCGGAGTCATAATACAGCGTTGGGACGGCGACAAATCTTCGTAACGCTTCATGATGATCCTCCCTTAAAAGTTCGGCGAACTCTTTTTAATAAGCTAACTCATATAACATCGCAGTCAGAACCTCAAGCCCAGCCGCGAGCTGCTCAGGGGAGGTATACTCTTCCGGAGAATGGCTGATGCCAGCTCGGCTTGGCACAAATATCATCGCAGTAGGGCAACGCGGCGCCAATAGCTGGGCATCATGTCCCGCTCCACTTACCATCGTGCGGTACGTCTTCCCCTGTAGGCGGCAGATATTTTCCAGCATTTCAGATAGCTTCATATCCATAGGCGCAGGGACTGTGTGGAGCACGGATGTAGCCTCCAGAGTTACCCCACGTTTAACGGCAATTTCATTACATTCCGCAAGAAGCTTCTCACAGAAACGTTCCAATTCGTCCTCTTCACTATGGCGGATATCTAATGTAAAAAGAACCTCACCCGGGATTACATTTGGCGTATTCGGATTCACCTCAAGCTTACCCGAGGTTGCTACAAGAGGTTCACCAGCCGTTTTAGCAGAACTTTCAAGCACGTACAGCATTTCAACCGCACTAGCCAGTGCATCCTGCCGCATAAACATCGGTGTCGTGCCCGCATGATTAGCAATACCACTAACCTTGACCACATATCGTCTCTGTCCAACAATCCCCTGAACTACGCCTATCTGAGTGTCCGTCTTCTCCAGAATAATCCCCTGCTCGATGTGCAGTTCTACAAAAGCACCAATATCATTTCTGACTCCAGTCCGCTTAGAAGCTTTCTCCTCCGTTATGTCCTGTAAGAAGCTGGATTGTGCCATTGCTGCTTTTAACGTCACGCCCTCTGCATCCATACAGGTCTCGGCCTCGCTTCCGTCATACCTTTCCGTGACATGGCCCGAACCCCAATAAGCAAGCGGAAATCGGCTCCCCTCTTCTTCACAAAAAGATACGACCTCAAGCGTCCGCTGCGGCTGGCCAAAGTTCCTCTGCAAATCTTGAAGCGCAATCATAGCCGCAGCGATCCCATAGGCACCATCATATTTTCCACCATTGACTACAGTATCGATATGCGATCCGGTTAAAATAACCTTTTGCTGCGGATCGCGTCCACTCAATCGTCCATATACATTGCCAACCTTGTCCACGGAAACTTCTAAGCCGAGCCCAGCCATTTTTTCCTGCAAAAAAATCTGCGCCCGGCTCCATTCCTCCGTATATAGCAGTCTAGTAACTCCTGGCCCAGCTGTGCTGAATGCCGCCAGCTCCTCCAGCAGGTCCAGCAGTTTCTGAGTCGATGCTTCAACTCTGGAATCATTCATAGGCTGTACTGCTCCTTCCTAATTCGCAGCCACTGTCCACCTCCCTCACTGATCACTCCTTCTTCAGAGGTATAGACCACATTCCCGCGGCAGATCGTAGCAACTACCTTGCAGGATAAAGTTCTTCCGATGTAGGGGCTGTGCTTGTGGCGATACAATAAATCCTCCGCAGTCAGCGTATAGGTTGTGCTTGGATTAAGCAGAACTAGATCGGCATCTAGACCTAGAGCTATAGCGCCTTTGCGATGCTCTATTCCAAAACGTTTTGCGGGTTGCCCTGCGAGTAGACTAGAAATTAATGTAACAGCCAACCCCCGCACATTCACGCCTTCATGGAACATAAGCTCCAGACTGCTCTGCGCACCCGAGATCCCACCCCACGCTGCAAAAAAAGACAAGTCCGGCTTCACCTTCAATTCCGTTGGACAGGGGGAATGATCCGAAGCAATCAAATCGATTTTGCCTTGGGCCAGCATCTCCCATAACTTCTCCTGCTCCACCGCACTTCGCAGCGGAGGCGCACACTTCGCCACAGGACCTAAAGCCTTCATATCATTTTCAGTGAGGACCAGATAATGTGGACAGGTTTCTGCCGAAACGTCCAGACCTCGAAGCTTAGCTTCATAGATTTTCTCAATGGCGGCGGCCGTGCTGATATGAACAAAATGCAACCGGCAGCCCGTTCGTTCACTGTACAGCAGCGCCCTGGACACTGCCTCCAGCTCTGCTTCAGCAGGGCGGCAAGCCGCAAAATCACTTGCGCTGGTTCTGCCATTTCGCACTGCATCTGCGGTCAACACCGCCGTGATAGCCTCACTTTCTGCATGCAGCGCCAAAATCCCGCCCAGAGAAGCGATTCGCAGCATCCCTTGATAGAGTGTATCCTCATCCACTTCACGGAATCTGCCTTCGCCCTCCCCTCCAGGATTGGAGAGAAAGGCTTTAAACCCAGTGACACCAGAGGCTGCCAAAACTTCTAAATCATCCAGATTGCCAGGAACGAGCCCACCCCACAGCACATAATCAACGGCAGAGTTTCCAGCCGCAGCATCTACCTTTTGACGAAGTGCAGCCTCGTTCACAGTCGGTGGATTGCCGTTAAGCGGCATATCTGCATAGGTTGTGCAGCCGCCAGCTGCCAACGCCGCAGAACCGCTGCGAAAACCTTCCCAATGTCCAAACGTTGGTTCATTAAAGTGGACATGCATATCAATCATACCGGGGAGGACATAGAACCCATCTGCGTCGATGACTTTGGTTAGCGGCGCAAGCGAAAGTTCCTCTCCAAGTGCGACAATCTTACCCTCTGATACTGCAATATCCAGCTTGAGTACCTGATCGGGCAGCACTACATTCCCGTTCTTAATCACAAGTTCATAGGATTCCTTCATGAGCTGCCACCTCCTCCGGTCGTCAACTTTCTCCTAACTTCCCCGATACGTACTATATCCACCAGGAGCTACTAGCAAAGGTACATGGTAGTGTTGCATGGAGCTCTCTATATGAAAGCGAATAGGTATCTGTTCTAGAAAAAAAGACATCTCACGTTGAGTGTCTACTGAGCTTTCTGTTACTTCTATGCCAGCTGCTGACGCTTTGGCATCAGCTCTACGGTAGTAATCGCCAACCATAAACAGCAGCTCGTAACATCCAGCCTCCATTTCGTTTCCCTCCAGCAGCGGAGCATCCAGCCTCCCGTCACTGTTCGTGACTTCTTCACACAGAAGCTTGCTCATCCCATCCGTAAGCTTCCAGAGCTGAAGCGTCAGACCTGTAGCAGGAATCCCCCGCGACAGATCCAGCACATGGGTGGTAAGACGCCCGCTCATTACGCTGTCTCTCCGGCCAGATCTGCACGGCTGACAGAAAAGCCCTGAAAACCATAGGGTGGACGAGGTTCGGTGAAGACTCCACCTTTAGTTTCTTCAGGCTCAACAATGGTTTCCCAAGTCCGGTTATTGGACTCAAATGAAACGGTAGCCAGCTGTGGAAAACGGGACAATACGCGCAGCCCAATTTGATAAATCAACGATTGGATTGAAGGACTGTTCAGCTCATGAAAAGCGCTATGGGCGATATCGCGAACCTGCTCCGCAGCCACATATTGGCCTAAATCTCCATCCAGAGCATGCTCAACATCACTGTAGGTCCAGTTAATATTCAGAAAAATATAAAGCGGACGGTCAAAGCTCTCCGGCAATGTTGTATACTCATCACGGACGAATCCATAAAACGAGCTTCCACTTACTTTTATCAGCTGTAAATCCTTCAATCGGCATTCATGAGCGATAACCTCAGTCCCATTCTCTCCACGTTTTATAGTTAACGAAGCCGAATAAGATTCATTATTGGAGTGACGCAGTACTAAATGACTCTGTTTAAGCCCGTCAACCCCGGGCACCATCACCTGTTCAAAAGGTAACCGGTCTGCGGAAACTGAAACTGCGGTGACATGATCGTATTTATCGAGAAAACGGCTGCTTAGAAGCTGCAATAACCCCTCCGTTGTGCTTCCTGTGTAGTCCGCGGTATTGCGCAGGATGAAATTTTTCATAGAATCGGTAGCAACGACCATGGAATTATTCCCCTCTGAAAAAGAAGGAAGAAACGCTTCGCCCGTGACTGCGAATGTAATATTATGTGCGAATATAATGTTGTCGCAGCCCGTGAAGGAAGATTCGGGAACGGGGGTAACGGCCAGCGGTTTAGCATAGGTACGATAAGTTAGCACATCACTTTTTCCATAAAACATTGTACGTCCGTTAATTGGTTCCAGCATGGCTGACACCCTCCCCGTTTATGATGAATGAATGAATGAATGAATGATTAAATAATTAAATCACTTAGGCGAAATCTCGTAATTGTACCGACTTCAGAAAAGGCTTGAACCCATTCCTCCTGAGGGGAACGCTCTACTCGCACTCCAATGGCGCTGATAATGTCATCTTTGTTTTTGCCACGAACAGCTAGAATAAAAGGGAAATGAAATTTGTCCGTATACTTTCGATTCAGATCATTTAATAGATTGAACTCTTTCGTTGTTAGCCGATCCAGTCCAGCTCCCTGCTGCTCTGAGGCAGATAAAGCCGTAACTTGAAGCCTAGTCGCCAAATCTGGGTGAGCTTTTAATAGTTCCTCCATTCGGCTCCGGTCAGCACTCAGTACGGTCTGCATCATTGTGCTATGCAAATGCTCTAAAGAATGGAACGGAATCTGCTTATACGCCTCCTCTGCTACCCACGGTGAATGTTCAAAAATGCCGCCTAGATGCTTCACAAAATCCGTTATACTCATGGCATTTATCTCTTCCAACGTAAACCTGCCTTCAGAAACGACCATCCACTCAACCTCCAATAGCTTTGTTAACAGCCCGTAAAATGCCTCCGTACCCTGTACAGCGACAAATGTTACCCGATAAAGCTTCTTCCACTTCACCCTGAGTAGGATGCGGGTTCTCTTCCAGCAGAGCAACCACCGAGATAACCATCCCTGGTGTACAATAACCGCATTGGAACCCCCCCTCTTCTAAAAAAGCCCGTTGAACGGGGTGCAGGCCTACTTCACTAAGACCCTCAATCGTTGTAATTTCCGCACCTGAGCATTGATAGGCCATGACCAGACATGAATTCACTGGACGTCCATCCACCAGCACCATACATGCCCCGCAGCGGCCAATCTCACAAGAACGTTTTGTGCCGGTCAGCTCCAAATCTTCACGTATGACATTTAAAAGCCGGCGGGAGGGTGGAATCTCCATGGATATCGCTTTCCCATTAAGATTGCAATTAAAGGTGAACCTCTCTTCTGTGAAGGCTTCCTCAGACGAAGCTGGGATTGGGTTCTCTTCATCTAGATTGTGATCTGAATTATGACTCGGCATGGATGTTCACCACCTTTTGTGGAATAAACGGTGTAGACTGCAGCCATTCGGGATCAATGGGCAGCTTGGTTACATGCTTCCCTACAGCCTGAAATATGGCTGACACGACTGCCGGAGCTAAATTGACGGAACCCACCTCTCCAATGCCGCGAGGACCGTACGTGTCATGATCCGGCAAATCCTCTATCGGCTGCACCTGAATGCTGCCATTCATGTCGGCAATGGTCGGCACCAAATAGGTGTCTAAATTTTTGGTGACATAGCTGCCGCCTGACATCACAGCATCCTCTGACAAGGTGAAGCCTACCGCCATACTGCTGCCACCTTCGATCTGCCCGAGATAACCTTGCGGATTAGCCACCGGTCCCGCCGCTACCGCATGATATTGGTCCAGTACACGGACACGTCCAGTAAGTAGATTAACTTCCACGCGGACTGCGATTGCAGAATAGGTGTATAGGAAATGTGCCCCCACTCTTTTAAAGGGTGTGGTTGGATAAGTAAACTTTGTATTACAGACAATGGGTTCTGAAATACGCTGTGCCAAGTCCTTGTAAGTCAGAAGCAGACCGCCGTCTTTTAGCCAAATGCCGCCAGGGCCGAGCTTCATTTCATAGTTATCCAGCTCTGGCTTTATCATCGCAGCTGCCTGCAGCACTCGAGCGGTGAAGTCTGGACGCAGCCGTTTCAAGGCCATCCACATCATGCTGGTTGATCGGGAAGCCGTACTAGATCCGCTATCAGGCACAACATCCGTATCGCCAATGACGATGCTTAGATCCTCTGCCGCCAAGCCAAACTGTTCAATCAGCATTTGTTCCATTGTTGCGATTAACCCCTGACCAAACTCCTCGTAACCAAACACCGCCTCAATCTTGCCCTCTAGCGTCAAAGAGAGCCTGCCACCCGCCGGATCGGGAATACCATAACCAAGTCCTGCACCATGCATAGCTATAGCAGCACCCGTTCCAGTTACGATCCAAGGTTCCACAACACCTGAATCACTGTCTGTAGATGCGGCCTCAGTCATAAGAGGCGAACCCGCCAGCGCTTCCCACACCTGAAAGGCACCATCGGTCTGAGCAATTTCCTGACCCAGTGGCCCCAGATCTCCATATTTACGCAAATTGCGGCGGCGCATTTCCCACGGATCGATCTGCAATCGCTCAGCCAACCGATCGATTTGTCCCTCCAAAGCGAAAATCGCCTGATTGCCGCCAAACCCGCGAAATTCACCAGATACACCGTTATTGGTATATACAGCAAAACCCTTCACATCCACATGATCGATGATATAGGGGCCCATCACATGTTCTGTCGCAAAGTTGAGCACCTCCGCCCCCAGTGTTGCGTAAGCTCCCGTATCCGAAATAATTCTGACCTGATGTGCCCTGATGATTCCTTCGGGGTCGCAGCCAGTCTTCATGGTGATTTTCATGGGATGGCGTTTTAGTCCTGCACGTACCGATTCAGCTCTCGAATTATGCAGTCTTACCGGACGGAGTGTCCGCAAGGCGAGCAGCGCTCCATACGGCTGTACATTCAGCTCGTCTTTTCCTCCAAAGGACCCGCCGATAGGACTCGAGATGACGCGAATATCTTCTTGAGGAATAGCCAGAATTCTGGATAGCTGCAGGCGATCCATCAACCCATGTTGTGTAGCTGAATATACGGTAAGCCGTCCGTTATCCTCTGGGATAAACAGTCCACCTTCAGTCTCCATATAGGTGTGCATTTGGCGTGGTGTATAGTAAGTCTCCTCTACCACATGACAGCAATCCGTAAATACCGTTTCCGGCTCCCCTTTCCGATATTCCGTATGATGAAGCACGTTTCCCTCGGCATGCAGCAAAATTGCGTCCTTTTTCATCGCCTCTTCCGGATTCTCCAGCAAGGGTAGAAGCTCATAATCCACTTCGATAAGAGATAAGGCGTATTCCGCAATTTCGTCCGTCTCAGCCGCGACTGCCGCAATCGCATCGCCAGTGTAACGCACACGATCACTGCAAAATACCGGTTGATGCGGCAAAGCTATGCCAAAGCCGTTAAGTCCGGGCACATCCTCATGAGTGATTACAGCGTGTATACCAGGGACTTCAATGGCCTTCTCAATGCGTATGGACAAAATACGAGCATGTGCCTGCTCACTGCGGAGCACGCGGCCGATCAACATTCCTTCTGCCCTCATGTCGGTCAAATACTGCAGCTTACCGGATACCTTGCCCTCTCCATCAGGTCGTGTACGCCAGCGGCTACCGCTGGATTCCTTATTCAGCAGCATTTTCCCTCTCTCCTTTCGTCGGGTTATTCACCTCTAAACTCCGTATATTCATAGCCTTCCACAGCTCAGATACAACCAAATTCCCAGCAGTCTTTTTCTTGTAAAGTTCTGTTGCAAAGGGATCACTATACGTCTCAAAGCTGTTCTCAACCCCTTCATATAAAGAAGCCAACAGCTCATCTGTATACCTCACACCTTCAAGCATAACTTCAGCCCTACTTAGTCGCTGTGGCCGACCAGAGCCCCCACCTGCGGCGATACGCACCTCACGGAAACGGTGTTCCTCATCGATTGATGCTGAGATTGCTACCGTTACAAGTGAAGGGGTGAACGCTTCCCTGCGGCCAACCTTACGAAAAATTTCTAGCCTATCCGTTAACGGACTCTCTAAGCGAGTAGGTGAGATGCGAATCTCAGCCACAAGATCCGCCGCAGATTTTATCCCGCTCCAGTGATTGTTTAGCCACTCTATCAAAGGTAGTGCCGTCATAAATTTGCCGTCAAAGGAGATTAACTCCGCGTCATAGACCAGTAACGCAGGTAGAATATCTCCGAAGCCAGAAGCGATATTGCCCCCGAGCGTGGCAAGATTACGCACCGACGGAGCCGCTATGCAACGTGCAGCCTCTTGCAGCGCAGGAGCTACGGCCTGCAAATGCTCATTACTGCGGCACTGGGAGAGTGGAACAAGAGCGCCCAGAGATAAGTGAAATTCCGTTAAGGTAATGTCGCCGAGATTTGTAATTTGCCGAAGATCAATCAGCTGTTTGGGCATATGAGTCGTTCCATTTTCCCACCCTGTTCTCAGCAGTGTTCCCCCTGCAACATATCGGGCACTGTCTCCAAACGCCGTCTTTCTCTCCCAAGCTTCGTGCAGGCTGCGGGGTTGAATTACTTCAGGTAGCCTTCCTTCCTCTTCCCGTATAGCTCCCATACACTCCGCCTCCCTTTTTGAGTACCAGATTGCCGCTTCCCTTCTCGTATAGCCTGCCTTAAAACCTTTGTTCCCGAATATAAGGAACTCCGAGCGCCTCCGGTGTGCCGGATGGTTTGTTGCGATTGCGGTACCCCAGGTACATCAGGACCAGAATGGTCACAAGGTACGGAATCATTTTGAGAAAATAGGGCGGAACTGCACTGCCCAGCAATTGAATACGGAAGCCAAGTGAATCCAATGCCCCAAAAAAGTAGGCGCAGAACAAGGCACGCAGCGGATTCCATCTGGCGAAAATCACCAGCCCTACCGCAATCCAGCCCCGGCCGGCTGTCAGCCCTTCATTCCAGGTTGGCGCGTAGGCCAATACCATATCCGCTCCGGCCAGGCCGATGAGAGCAGCACCGGTGATCACATAGCTGTAGCGGATAAGCTGTACACGGATCCCCATCACATCTGCGGTAGCCGGACTGTCTCCGACTGCCCGCAAATGCAGGCCCCATGAAGTGCGGTGAATTAGCAGATGCAGAGCAAGCACTAGCAGCAGGCTGAACCAGGTTAGGTAGTCCATGTTGCCGAATATTTTTCCGATGAACGGTACATTTTCCAGCCAAGCCAGATGCAGCTTAGGGGAGGTTCCCGGCAAAGGAATGCCGCTGATCGGTTTACCAAGATAAGCGCTCAACCCACTGCCAAACAGGGTCATCGCAAGACCGGACATCGTTTGATTCGCCCGCAAGGTCACACAGAGAAAAGAATGCAGCAAACCAAGCACAGCCGTTACAGCTACGGTAGCCAACAGAGCGAGCAGCAGGTTTCCGGAGCGAATATACACGATACAAGTGATGACCGCTCCCATCAGCATCAGACCTTCAGCCCCAAGCTGTATAATGCCAGCTCGTTCATTTAGAATGCCTCCCAGCGTAGCCAGCAGCAGCGGGGTCCCTGCGGAAATAGCGGCAATAAGTAGCTGTGTTGTAAAATCCATTGCCTATCTCCCCCCTTTCAGCTGAACCCGGCTACGGCGAATGCGGAAACGATAGATCATATCGCCAGCAATCAAGAAAAACAGGATGGAGCCCTGCAGCATTTCTGATATCGATGAGGGCAGCCCGATGGTTTGAACACTATATCCGCCAACAATTAAGCCACCGAATAAAATAGAAGTAACGATTAGACCGAGTGGATTCAATTTGGCCAGCCAAGCCACAATAATGGCGGTGTATCCATACCCCGGTGAAATGCCCTGCATCAACTTGTGTGTAACACCGGAGACCTCCGCCATGCCAGCGATCCCGGCGAGCCCCCCACTGATCAGCATGACGATAATAATATGGCGCTTGATAGGAATCCCCGCGTATCTGGCTGCAACAGGATTGGCCCCAATCAGCCGGAGCTCGTAACCCCACTTGGTAAAACGAATCATTAAGTAATAAATCACAACGGCGATAAGTCCAAATAACAATCCAATATGCAATCTTGTACTTCCGAGAACAGGCAGCGACTGAGCCGCAGTAAACATAGGTGATCCCGGGAAATTAAATCCTTTAGGATCTTTCCAAGGTCCGAATACCACGTAATCGAGCGCCAATAGGGCAACATAATTCAGCATTAATGAAGTGATTAGCTCATTCACTCCAAAATGTGTCCGCGGAATAGCAGTCAGCAATCCCCAAAGCGCACCCGCGGCAATCCCGAACAGCAGCATTAAGCTCAGGGACCAGAATGAAGGTAAGTCAGGAAAATAAATCGTGACCGCTGTGGCCGCCATAGCCCCAACAGTTAACTGGCCTTCTGCTCCAATATTCCATACCGAAATGCGGTAAGCCACAGCAATCCCAAGCCCACATAGGAGTAGCGGGATCGCTTTAACCATCGTTTCCGTGAGCCCATACGCAGTGCCAAATGCGCCACGGAACATTTTTTCATAGACCAGCACCGGATTCATACCATTCGCCGCAATAAATAGGGCACACAACAATAGCGCTAAAATTATAGATACAATAGGTGTCCACCAAGGAGAACGGATGCGGCTGGCATCGTATTCGAAACGTAGAGAGAATCGTTTTCCGGAGTGGGAGGGGAGGGGTTCCAGTACAGCTGCTGCGGTATTTCTTCCATTCTCCAGACTCATACGGCGCTCTCCTCTCTATTATGAATACCAGCCATTAGTAGTCCGATGCTCTCTCGATTCGCTTCCTCATGTGTACTCTCACCAATAATTGAGCCGTTATAGATCACTAGAATCCGGTCGGACAACTGAAGCAATTCATCTAAATCCTCCGAAATTAACAACACGCCACTACCTGAACCACGCAGCTCCATAAGAAGGTGGTGAACACCTGCCGTGGCACCTACATCCAGCCCTTGTGTCGGATGAACGGCGACCATCAGCTTAGGCCGATGACTGATCTCACGTGCAAAGAGCAGCTTCTGCTGATTACCACCTGACAACTGTTGTACTGGCGTCTCCAGCTCAGGTGTCTTGACGTTAAAGCGCTGGACCAGCTCCTGTGACCACAAACGGTTCTTCGCGGACTTCAAGAAACCAAATTTGGAGTGCTCCTCTGAGCGGTAAGACTTAAACAAAAGATTATCCACCGATCCGAGGCGTCCAGCTAAACCGCTCTTCATCCGGTTCTCCGGCACGTGGGAGATTCCTGAATCAATTGCCCCTCTAACCGAAGCCGATTTCACCGTCTTTCCATCAAACGTGATTTCACCACTTTTCCAGCCTCTAAGACCAGTTAACACTTCAGCCAGTTCCTTTTGCCCATTGCCAGCTACCCCAGCTACGCCTACAATCTCTCCTTTACATACGTTCAGAGAGAAGTGATCCAGTGCTTTTCGCCCGTGATCGGCATATACGTCCACATCTTTCACTTCTAATAAAGAATCCCCTTCAGTGGCTTCCCGTTCTTGACGGGTGATGGTTACTTCCTTGCCCACCATCAGACGAGCCAGCTCCAGTTCATCTGTATCTGCTGTGGTCAGCGTGGCGATCATTTTTCCTTTGCGCATGACGGAAATCCGATCGGAGGACGCCATAACCTCTTTCATTTTATGAGTAGTCATAATGACCGTTTTTCCTGCCTGCTTCATGACCCACAGCGTTTCAAATAGCTGTTCCACCTCTCCCGGGGTCAGTACAGAGGTTGGTTCATCCAGAATAATAATGTCAGCCCCGCGATACAGCGTCTTAACGATTTCAACACGCTGCTGCTCACCCACGGACAACTGCCAGATCGGGCGATCCACCGGGAAATTCAGTCCAAACCGTTCCGCTAATGCCTCGATCTCCTTGTGTTTCTTCTTCATCCACTTACGGCCGCGCCAGAAAGACGACTTTTCGCCAAGCACGATATTTTCTGCTGCTGTGAGGCTTTGCACCAGCCTAAAGTTCTGAAACACCATACCTACACCCAGCTGCGCAGCATCTTTAGGAGAACGGATCTGAGTACCTTTCCCATGAATGAAAATTTCTCCTTCGTCTGCTCTATACACCCCTGACAGCATGTTCATCACCGTGCTCTTTCCGGCCCCATTCTCCCCAAGCAACGCATGAATCTCACCCGCATTTGCCGAAAAGTCGACTTGATCACTGGCGGTTACCGAGCCGAATTTTTTCACAATCCCCCGCATTTCAACTGAAGTTCCCCGCATGGCCTGAACCCCTCCTTCCTTCAAGTTGTAGTACGGGTGGGGAAGTTTCCGCTTAACGGAACCCGCCCCACCCATAGATTGTGCACATCTTATTCCCTATTTTTAAACATTATTGCGGGATAGTTCCTTCCACACCCTTTACGAGCCAGTTCATGCCCAGCACTTCCTCCAAGGTCAGCTTCTGACCCTCCTGAACCTTCACATTCCCTTGATTATCTGAGATCGGACCTGTGAAAACCTCCAGCTCACCACTGATAATTTTGGCTTTGGCGTCTTCGACAAGCTTTTTCACATCATCTGGGATCTTGTTCCCGAAAGGAGCCAGCTCCACCATACCGTCAGCCATATCACCGGAATATTGCTCGCTCTTCCAGGTTCCATCCATAACTGCCTGCACAGCTTTTACGTAATACGGCCCCCAATTCCATACCGGGTTCGTCAAATAATTGTCCGGAGCGTATTTGCTCATATCCGAGTCATTCCCCCCGGCAAAAGCCCCTCGTTCAGCAGCAGCCTGCAGTGTTGCAGGTGAATCCTGATAGGCCAAAAGCACATCCGCACCCTTATCCAGCAAGCTGATTGCCGCTTGACGTTCAGTCGTCGGGTCATACCATGTATTCGTCCATACCACATTCACCTTTACATCAGGATTGACACTTTGTGCTCCAAGGGTAAAAGCATTCAAGTTATAAATCACTTCGCTGATCGGAAAAGCGCCCACATAACCAAGCTGATTGTTTTTGGTCATTTTTCCTGCCGCTATGCCGCTCAGATAGCTGGCCTGATAGTTTTTCCCGAAGTAGGTTCCCATGTTCTCTGCGGTTTTGTAACCCGAAGCATGCAGGAACTTCACGTTGGGGAATTTGCCCGCTACATTTAATGTAAAATCCATATATCCGAAGCTCGTTGTAAACACGATGTCGTGTGATTGTGCAAGCTCGGTGATGATTCGTTCGGCGTCAGCACTTTCAGGGACATTTTCTACAAAGTCAGCTTTAATCCCTAGCTCCTTCTCCATATACAGCCGTCCTTGATCATGTTGGTATGTGTAGCCGCCATCCCCTGGAGGTCCGATATAAACAAAAGCAACCGTCGGTTTCTTTGCAGCCGGTTCTGTTGTTGCAGTTGCCTCTGTTGCCGCTGTAGTTGTCGCTGGTGCCTCCGTTGCATTTGTAGAAGTATTATTATTGCTGCCACACCCCACCAAAGCCACCGTCATTAGAACCATTAATGCAAGACAAGATGTTATGAACTGACCCCTTTTTTTCATAATTCTCCTCCTCCAAATCATCTCTCATCATGGCTGCAACCATTAATGTACTTCTACTATACTTAGAGGTGGCCTTGGCGTAAATTTATATAACATACGTTTGTATATGAATATAAGAATCAGAACTTTTTTTGTGTGTAATGCACTAATTGGTTTTGGTATGGTGAGTTTCGTGTCATATTATATGACCAAAGGTGGAAAAGGAACACTGTTTCAGATTACTTTTCAGACTATTCTTTACTTCACTTTCCATTTCTCAGAATCCATTGCTCCTGAATCTCACCAAAATCTTCTTTTGTATCTGCGTCCATGAAATAATGGGCAGACTCAGATTCCAGAACAATCCCCTTATAATCAGGTGAACGCAATATCCCCGCCGCTCCTCGATCTCCATCTAATCCCTGTAGTGCTGGAAACAACGTCTTCGAGAACAAAGCCGGGGGCATAGCCGACCCATTGCTGACGCTAGCGACATAATCCATCTCCGGAGATTGTTCAAACGTTTGTATTAGACGGTTCACTAATGCTGTAGTAATAAATGGCTGATCCGCAAGCGCCACAACTACTGCATCGGGCTGTAAAGGTAATACCGCATTAAGGCCACAGCGCAGTGAAAAAGACAATCCTAGATGTGCGGTTAAGCAAGTTTCGGTACGTCTGGATGCTTGCGGTTCAATCGCGGGTGGCAGCCATTCCAAGTTGTCATCCGCACGCACTACCACGATTAGCGGTTCTAGATTGCAACGATCCAATTCACTAAGCGCGACGCTCCCGAGTGAGACCTCCTGCGACAATTTCAGTGAAACCTTGGACACGCCCATCCGCCTGCTCTGCCCCGCTGCCAAATATATTCCTGCTACCTTCAATACTATCCGCTCCTTTGGGCAGCTCTCGTGAGCCCACCCTTCTAATTTGAATTATTTCCGCTATAATACTGACCGCAATCTCCTCCGGACCTTCTCCTCCAATCGGCAACCCTACAGGTGCATGCAAAGATGCAGGAGCCTCAAGCCCTTCCAGTAAAAGAGATATCCGCGCCTTCGAACCGATAATCCCTATATATAGAGGAGCAAGCGGAATCACACTCTCCAGGAACTGTCTATCCCGCCCAAGTTGATGACTGCAAATCAATACATAATCCTCCCGAGCTACGCCCAATCGCTGAACAACCTCCATAGGGGAACAAATTACTTGTTCAGCTCGAGGAAACTTATTGTGTAAGCTTCCTTCACGCCAATCCGCAACCGCTACCCGAAAGCCAACTCTGTCAGCAAGTTCCGCAATAGGAACCACATCACGTCCCCCGCCAAAAATCACAAGCCGCGGTTTGGGCACGAAAGACGTATGGAATGCTGTCAATTCTGCTGGAGCGGCCATAAAGCGACCTGCCGCCAGGCTTTCTTTTGCCGAGTGGGATAATTTCGGATGTTTCTTGCTCTGCGGCAGTACAATGTCTGGATCCAGCTCCAGCTTATAGATAAAACCTTTCTCCACTGCTTCGCGGAACAAAATTAGCTTCTCTCCCCTAGCCAATCTGTCACTCGCCTGCACTAAAAGCTTGTAGAGCTGACCCTGCACGGGTTCTAGCACTACTTTGATTTTGCCTCCACAGCCGACAACCTCACCCCAGGACAGATCATCCGGAGACAGCATGTTGTATTCCACAATTTCGGGCAGCCCTCGTTCCCAGATCTCAGAAGTTCGCAGCTGCAGATCGTTTTCCAGACAACCTGGACTCAGGCTCCCAATCGTACCTTCTTCAAAAAACAACATCACCGCTCCGGCTTTACGATACGAGTGTCCCTCCACCTCTATCAGCGTTGCCAGCACCGCAGGCGCCTGATGGGTTTGAATATGCATTGCGATTTCATGTGTATTCACGAGGTTCCCCTCCTCCGTGTTTGCATTTCAACCCAGAACTTAGAACTTAGAACTTAGAACTTAGAACTTAGAACTTAGACCTTAGTCCCTTCCGAGCATCCTCCGAAACATGAATACTAACTTCAACCTCATTAGATCATTTATTTTTTTAAAATCGACGTCCAGCAGCTCACTAAGCTTCTCGATCCGGTAGGTAGCCGTGTTTCGATGAATAAACAGTTTCTTAGCCGTCTCATTAACATGACCATCGTTCTCTAGATAAACTTCCAGCGTCCGCAGCATTTCCCTGACATACTCCGGTTCTCGGTTAAGCAACCCTCTAAGACTTCCATTACAATATTTCTCCATAACCTCTGCCGGAATTTGCCCGAGTAGCAGGTTAAGCTCAAGCTGCCGGTAATGCACAACATTCCCTTTTACTCCCCCGCCCTGAAGCATTCCCATACAATCCTTTACCTCCGCAAAAGCCTCCTTCAGCCCCTCCGGCTTCGTTTTACAACTGCTTATCGCAGCTCGCGGATAATATCCCTTATCAAACTTCATGTTGTTAAAACAAGCCTGGATTATATCCCGGAATTGTTCAGGACGCTGACGATCTCCCGGATATATAGACAAAAGTCCTTGATCTATGATCACATGAATTCCCTTTACTTCCCGCAGCCCGGGATGTTCAAGATATTCTTCTTTTAGTCTGAGCAGCTCCCCTTGGCGTTCTTCCCCAGTCGCAGCTGTATCGGTCAATAAGAGACAAAATGGTGATTGAAGCAGCTCAATCTTCAAGTCGAGAGCAGCCTGCGCCAAATCTGTGTAAGATAAATTACCGCTCAAACAACGTCTCAGCAATCCGCTAAACTCCCTGTGTTCTGCCTGTTCAAAATAATCTTCGTATCCTGAATGAATATGATATGAAATAAGTTCAGCTCCCTGAACGAACAAACTTTCTTCCATTGGGAGCAATAAAGGGTCGATGGCACAAAACAATAGATATCCGGAGCACTTCTCTCCTTGCAAAAGTGGTGTACGGTAGCCCACATGATCTCCAACACGAAAGCGCTGATTCCGTTTCTGCCACGGCCACCCCTCCAGCAGCTGTGAAGGATGGTATTCAGAGTTGTTGTAGATCACATCCCCCCTTGCGCTAACCACCACAAGTGAATGGCCAATCACTTCAGATACCGAATCAAACAATGGACGGCTGCGGACAGATCTTAAGGCGAATTGCATCAGCTTTTTCTGCTTCTCCATAATGTTCTGCAGAACGTGAGTGCTGCGGCTAAGCTCGGCGCGAAACAGACCATTCATCTGATCCGAAAAAGTAAACTCGAACGGCAGCTGGATTAGTGGGAAGTTAAGACTCTCCGCTTCTGCAACCAGTTGCTCTGGTACTTCATCCCAAAACCGCCCCAGCTTAATGCCCAAGGCCGAAGATCCCCGGCGATTCAAAGTCTGCAGCAAGGCAGAGGCTTCCTCCATATTGTCCTTTATCAAATAGGCTGTCGTCAGCAGCATCTCGCCTTCTTTGATCCAATCCGAGATATCGGGGGCATCCATCACATTAATTGACTTCACAATTCGATGTTTCCCTTTAGACCCAGCGATAAGCTTCGCCTCGGACAAAGGATAAATGGACAACGCTTCTTCAACCGTAAGATGCATGCCGCCCCTCCTTATTAGGATCAATAGAACCATTTCTGATTTATAATGTTATTTTATGTAACATTATAATTAAAATGAACCGTGTTGAATAGAGGGAAGTTAAATTTTCATGATTTATATGTTAATAAACTTAACACAAAATGAACATGGATCATTAATTATTAATTATTAATTATGAATGATGAATTATGAATGATGAATGATGAATGATGAATGATGAATGATGAATGATGAATTATGAATTATGAATTATGAATTATTGAACTTTAGCTCATATCGTTCATGTGAACTGTATAAGGGGATTGGAAAATAGTAGGTGGAGTTGAGGGAGGGCTTTCGAGTAAAAACAAGTTTTTACGGGTTCAACATGGGAGTTGATGGGAGGGCATGCTCGGGCCATTCGCATTAGCATCGGATCGAAGTCCCAGGCACACCAGCGCTGCAAGACGGGGAATTGAGCGGTGTAGGAGATCCGTACGAGCAGAGATAAAACCACCCCACTGTAGCTGTGGCGGAGGTACAAGCTCTTATAGATCCACTGCTGCCGGTAGAGGTGGAGGGCACTTTTGCACTTCTTTTTGGCTATTCGGCCGGAATTGCCGGGATGAAGGGCCTTTTTGCCCTTCTTTTTGACTACATAGGCGTCTTCGCCACATTCTGCGGGATTTATACTGTTCTTTTTAGTTACTTATGCCACTTTCCCAGATTCTGCGGGATTTATACCGTTCTTTTTAGCTACTTGGGCCACTTTCCCAGATTCTGCGGGATTTATACCGTTCTTTTTAGCTACTTGGGCCACTTTCCTGGATTTTGCGGGAGTTATACCGTTCTTTTTAGTTACTTAAGCACTTCCCCCGATTTCTGCGGGAGTTATACCGTTCTTTTCTCTCCAGCGACGTATTCACTTAATTCAACTGGTCTTATACCACATAATCGAGCGCTGAATTTATCTTTTTCACTCTACCACTCCACTATTGAGCCAACTTAAGCTACCTTAGTTTTTAAATCAACTCCACTGGGCTCCCCGGTGTAAATAAAACTAAGAGTAGGAGGGAATGACATGTGTATTTCGTTAATTTGTGAATCAATAAGTGAGTGTGGCGTTAGAGTGTATTGCTAGAGTGTAATCCTATAGTGTATTCCCAGAGTGTATTGCTAGAATGTAATCCTAAAGCGTCTTCCTAGAGTGTATTTCTAGAGTGTAATCCTAAAGCGTCTTCCTAAAATGTATTTCTAGAGTGTATTCCAAGAGAGTAATGGAGGAGTATCGGTTAACAGTAACTAGAAAAGTAACTAGAAATGTAACTAGAAAAGTGTCAAGATATGTTGTTCGTAGCTACGGTCTGTTTAGTATCGCTGCTTTTTCAAGACCACTGCACTCAGCCTCTCAAGACTGCTGCCACACTTCATTCACCCAAGAGAGTAACCGGAGATCCTGACCATGTCCGGCAATAACGGATAATCCCAGTGGCAATCTACTTGTGGAGAGCATAGGTAATGTTACCTGAGGCAAACCTGCCAACCCAGCTATGCAACTCAACATCATCGCACCACTACGATTCACCTCCAATTGGCGCAAATCCCCTCCACGCAGCGGCGCTGGTCCCGGAACTGTCGGAATCACAAGACAATTGTCCTCTCCTAGCAGCAAGCGCAAATGATTAGAAATCTCTTTTTGCTTACATTGTGCAACGCTATGATCCTCTTCCGCCAAACTGGCAGCCCACGAGAATCGCGCTGCAATATCAGGTCCAAAGACTGGTTTCTCGTTCTCAATCCAAACGCCATGAGTTTCCCAAATTTCATTACCCTGCAATTCTCTAAAAACATCCATCCAGACCTTTAACCCCTCCAAAGCAATCTCTATCTCCATGAGATGATCTGCCCCGGATCGCAAACACCTTAATCCCTCCGATAAAATAGCTGCATTCTCCAGATTAACCAAAGCCCAGCAGTCAGTAGCAACAAATAAAGTACCCATTTTATTTTTGTCTTCCATATTCTTTTTTACCTTGTTTTCCGGGCCAATCTCTAAAATTTTCTCCGTACTCTTCTCAGTACTCTTCTCAATACGTTTCTCCAAAATCGTTTCTAAACTTTCCTTCTGGCTCTTTTCTAAATTATTTTTATCAGTCTTCACCATGTCTCCCTCTAAGTTGTTCTCTAAATTTTCCAATACATTCTTCTCTATGCTCTTCCCTACAGTTTCTTCTAGACTACTTCCTATTTTCTTCGACGTCTTTACAGATGTACTCCCAGCCACAAGTAACACTTCCCCTACCTTCTGGAGCACATCCAAGCGATCCGACACCCAGCCAACTGTATCAAAAGCCGGAGATAATGGAATAACACCTTGAAAATCCACAGCTCCATGCGTTGGCCGGAAGCCATATACTCCGCAATAAGAGGAAGGTACTCGAATTGAGCCACCGGTATCTGTTCCGAGCGCAAAATCAACACTACCAGAAGCTACCGCTACTGCCGAACCACTTGAAGATCCGCCTGGGATACGACCTACAGCACGCGGATTAATCGGCGTTCCATAATGATGGTTCTCGCCGCCCAGACTGTACATCAGCTCATCCGTATGGGCAGCACCACGAAGTGTAGCACCCGACAACAGTAAACGATGTACAGCCACCGCATGCTCCGTGGACGGATGATGGCTACGCAGCCAATCAGGATTACCTGCAGAAGAGCTGTGTCCAGCTACAGCAAATACATCTTTTACTGCAAAGGTCAGTCCATCCAATATCCCGCTTCCTAAACTCTCAACCGTAAGCTCAGGATCTATAAACGCACCATACCGATTATCCAAAACCATAATTCCCCCTCCTCCCTAGACCATTACTTTTACCCTTCCATCAGCCTTTCGGATCCCACGCTTCTCCTACGATTCCTCCAGCGTTCCTTCCAATTCCTCATCTTTCCTCCTACGACCCATCAGCAGCTTTTCCATCCATCATTCCACCTACGATTCTTCCATCAGCCTTTCGGATCCCACACCATCCCGCCTTCGATTCCTCCAGCAGTCCTTCCAATTCTCCATCTTTCCTCCTACGACCCCATCAGCAGCTTTTCCATCCATCATTCCACCTACGATTCCTTCAGAGTCCTTCCAATCCTTCCATCACACCTATACCTACCACCCAATCGCCGCACCATCGCAGCGTCGGTCCGTTCCCCCACTGCGGTATCCATTGTCATCTATCGAAATCATGTGAGCGTGACCCATAATCCCATCATAGTCATCTACTTTCCGGACAATATGACCGGCTGCGGCCAAATCTGCCAGCACCTCATCAGCTACCCTGCTCTCCACCTTTAGCTCTTGCGTAGGCTCCCCCCACGTTCTCCCCCACACAAAACGCGGCTCATTCACAGCCGTTTGTGGATTCATGCCATAATGCAGCATCCGTGTGAGCAGCAGGGTTTGAGTCTGTGGTTGACCTTCGCCACCTTGCGTCCCGTACAGAATCGCAGGTTTGCCCTCGCGGCAGGCCATCGCTGGCATCAGTGTGTGGAAGCTGCGCTTATGCGGCTCAAGCGTATTGATGTGCCCGGGGTCCAGCGAAAAAAACGAACCTCGATTCTGCAGCAGAATCCCAGTATCCCCAGCGGCCACGCCCGAACCAAATTCAAAATACAGACTCTGAATAAAAGAGACCGCATTCCCGTCCTCATCCACAACCGCAGCATAAGCTGTATCACTGCCGATAGGCTGACTTGTCAGTTGTGCAGCTTTTTGCATCGAGATGGTAGGCGCTAATTGTCCTGCATAACGTTTATCCAGCAGCTGCTCCAAAGGAATAGCACTAAAATCCGGATCTGTAAGCACCCTATCCCGATCGCGGAAGCTTAGCTTCAACGCTTCAACAAGCAGGTGATAATATTCATACGAACCATGCCCGATTGCTTCAAAATTGTAATGTTCCAATAAATTAAGACTCATTAGTCCAGTGAAACCTTGAGAATTAGGCGGCACTTGATATACCGTATGCCCGTGATAATCCGTATGAATCGGCTCGACCCAATCCCCCTGATGATCCGCAAAGTCATCCCGAGTCAAATACCCGCCAGTTGCCAGCATATAGTCACAGATGTCCTCCGCAATCTTCCCCTTATAAAAAGCATCCCGCCCACCCGCCGCCAATGTCCGCAGGGTGGCCGCCAGCTGTTTTTGCTGGAATCGCGATCCAGCACAAGGAATCACGCCGCCTGGCGTGTAAATCGCTGCCGCCTCCGGCGACAGCGCAGAGCCCGCAACAGCCATGTTATTCCGCTGATCCGGCGACAGCGGAAATCCCTCCAAAGCATAACCAATGGCAGGCTCCAGTACCTCCGCCAGCATAAAGCGGCCATACTTACTCAGTATGGCATCCCAACTGTCCGCCATCCCCGGCACCGTAATGGCGCTGCGAATCCCCCGCCGCGGGATGAAAGCTTCCCCGGCATAGCTGCTTCTGCGGACTCCGTACCCGGAGCGCCCGCTTCCGTTATAGGCCCGAACACGCGCCTCTTGCGTGTTATAGGTCAACCAAAAGGAATCTCCGCCTAGCCCCGTCATATGCGGATATACAACAGCTAGTGTCGCACTGATCGCCACCGCTGCATCAAAGGCATTACCCCCTTTTTCCAACATACGTGCACCAGCAGCCGAGGCTAAATAATGGGGGCTAACTACCATAGTTTTTGTGCCTATTACGGGTTTCTCCGCCATGTTCCGTCCCCCTATCTTTTACGGGTTTCTCCGCTCCGCCATGCCCTTCCCTCTATGTTTTTCGGGTTTCTTCCCCATGCCATTCCTCTACGTTTTACGGGTTCCACCCCTCCGCCATATCCATCCCCCTTAGTTTTTTTACGAGTTTCTCCGCCCATGTCCCAACTCCTTATTTTTTTGCGGCGGGTTTCTTCAACATATTCAATCTTCCTATCTTTTGCGGCAGGTTCCTCTGCGAGCCCCCTATAACTTCTGACTTAATTAGTGTCATTTAACATTACACGAAAATCCTTTGTCAATCGGTTACGCTGAAACGCAAAATAAACCTCTTCTTTTTGTGAGCTATGCACAAATAAGAGGTCATCTTTGTTTAACCTTGTAGATTCACGCCTACGAATATTATAAAATCATTTTAATTACAGGGAGCCGCATACTACCATCGCGTACTACCGTGACCTTTTGCCGCCATATGGCTGTCTATCTCGGTTATGTCTCTAACCTATTTCCTCCAATAGCTACCTATCCCGAATATGTCTAGTGACCTTTTGCCGCCAATAGCTACCTATCTCGGTTATGTCTTGTGACCTTTTGCCACCAATGGCTACCTATCTCAAATATATCTAGCTGCATCTAACCTTAGTAATCTTAGCCACTTTTAGAGGGGGGCTTGTGCTTTGAAACACCGAATAAACAATTTATTTTAAAATATATTGCGATAACACGGCCTGCACCTCGTAAATATTTACGGATTTATTGAAGGTCTTCTTCACCGGAAGCGTGCTGCTGGAAATGTAGATACATAGCTCCGCATCCAGGTCAAAATGCCCTGCCGTCTCCACGGAATAATGCGAGATGCTTTTGTAAGGGATCGAATGATATTCTGTTTTCTTGCCCGTCAGACCTTGTTTATCCACCAGAATAAGCCGCTTGTCCGTAAAAATGAACATATCTCTAATCAGCTTATAGGCGCGTTCGATTTTCTCCTGAGGAGCAAGAATTTGTGCGTATTCCCGCTGGACCTCCGTAAGATTTACTTGTGATGCATTGCCCATTAATCCGTCAAAAAGTGCCATATCTCTTCCTCTTTTCATCCGTTAAATTTAGCCACTTGCCCCCCACTACAGAACCATATTATTCTATTTTTCATATTCTATGCTGTGTAAAAATACTCTCTGACATCTTTTTACTTGCTTATTTTCTGATTTTTGATTACACTGTCATTAAATTTACTAAGAGAGGGGTGTGGAAGGAATGGATCACAATTGGACCAACAGTGTTATGAGTCGGCTACCTAAAGCGATAGCTGGCATTGCTCATGTAAATGGCGATAACGGGAGAAGTCTGTCCATTTGTATGAATTTAATAACACTACACAATTGTGAAATGCCTTTCCTGCCATCACCCGGACGGATCAGTTAACCGGAGAATGATAAGGCCGTGGGGAAATTTCCCTACGGTCTTTTTTTATGGTTTTTTACAGGATTTCGGAGCCATTTAGGGTACTGGCGGTGCGAAGGGCATTCTTAAAGGAGAATATATATGATCATCCAATGCCAAAATGTTCAAAAATACCACGGGGCACAACTCGTGCTGAATAGCATTACCTTCGATATCCGCCAAGGGGAAAAAATCGGCCTGATCGGCCGCAACGGCTGTGGCAAAACGACACTATTCCACCTGCTGAACGGGGAGGAACGCCCCGATGAAGGGCAAATCTCAATACGCAAAGGCAGCGTAGTAGGTCTGTTAGCTCAAATTCAAGAAGTTAACGAAAAAGAAACCGTATATGATGTTCTGCAGCGCAGCTTTGCCGAACCTTTGCAATGGCAGCACCGCCTGCGGGAGCTTGAGCTGAAAATGTCCAGCTTTAACAGCGGAACGGATGAAACCCTCTGGAATCGGCTGCTGAAAGAATATGGCAGCTTGCAGGATAAGTTCGAGGCCGCCGGAGGTTACGAGATCGAATCCTCTATTCAGCGCGTAGCCTCGGGTCTCGGGATTGGAACCGGACAATACAGCCGATTGTTCGCCTCTCTTTCAGGAGGAGAAAAAACAAAAGTCGGACTTGCGGAGCTGCTGCTGCGCCGTCCAGACATCCTTCTATTGGATGAACCAACCAATCATCTCGATATGAGCGCCATTGAATGGTTGGAGCAATTTTTACAGAGTTATGATGGAACAGTGCTTGCGATCTCCCATGACCGTTACTTTCTGGACGCTGTAGTCAAGAAAGTGATCGAGATTGAGGATGGCGAGGCCTTTACCTTCCATACCAACTACAGCGGCTACCAAGTGGAGAAGGAAACACAACTTCTTCAACAATTTGCCGATTATCAAGAGCAGCAGAAAAAAATAAAACAAATGCAGGAAAGCATCAAACGTCTCATTGAATTTGGCAATCGCGGGACACCTCCTAACCCTTCCTTTTACCGGAGAGCAGCATCCATGCAAAAAGCACTGGATCGTATGGTGAAGGTTAAACGTCCTATTCTGGAGCGCAAATCGATGGATTTGCAGCTACAGCAAAATGACCGTTCCGGTAATCAGGTTGTCATATTGGAGGATATCGGAAAAGCATATGGTCAGCGAAGCCTTTTCGCAGAGGCAAACGAAGTGCTTCGCTACGGAGAGACTACGGCACTCATCGGCGGTAACGGAGCAGGTAAAAGTACACTTTTAAGAATTATTTTAGGGCAGGAAACCCCGGACAGCGGAAGCTGTACACTCGGCTCAAGAACTGTGGTCGGCTACCTCGCACAAGAGGCTGTTCCTGAAAATAACAAACAGTCTGTACTCCGCTACTTCCGCGAAGAAGCTGGACTTGAAGAAGGTGAAGCACGCAGGCAGCTTGCACGTTTCCTATTTTATGGTCCCGATGTATTCAAAGACATTACGAATCTGTCCGGTGGTGAATGGACCCGCCTGCGTTTCGCTGTACTAATGCATCGCAAGCCAAATCTGCTGATTCTGGATGAGCCGACCAATCATCTGGACATAGATTCTCGTGAAGCACTCGAAGAAGCATTAGAGGAATTTCCAGGCACGGTTCTGGCGGTATCTCATGACCGTTATTTCATCAATCGCCTATTTCACAAACTATGGTCCATTGAAGACGGGCGGTTTGGAGTGTTCAACGGAAACTATGAATATTACAAGGAAAAACAAGCTGAAAAAGCATTACTAGCTCCCTCTTTTGCGGATCAAGCTAAACCTGTCTCTGCAGAACGAACAAGTTCACGCCCTGATAAGCCTCAATCTAACGATTCAGGGAAAGAAACCAACGCTAAATCCACCAGTTCCCGTAGGAAAAACGCCACCTTCGACTGGGAAACGGCCATTGCAGAGGTAGAGGAACGCCTTGGCGTGATCGATGCTAAGATGTTAGATCCCCTGATCAGCAGCGATGCAGCTGAACTTGCTGAGCTGCAACAAGAACGTGATGCGATACAGGAACAGTTGGATGAGCTCTATACAGGATGGATGGAGACAACTGGTCTATAGAATAGATTGATCTATAAGGAGATGAGCATATGAGCAACAAAGAGAAGATTAAGTTATTGTGGAAAGAATACACCCAGCTTCATCCACAAGCAGCGGATAACTATGACGCCTGGGCCTTTGGTGACAGTCCCCAGATGGCCGATGAGCTGCTCGATCTGGTGATTCGTGGGATCAAGACAGGAACTGCTTCGAATTATGATATATTTGAAACTTGTGACGAGACGTTTCCACAAGTTGGCGGTCACAGTATCGTGCTGGATGGATCTGGTGATCCGCGGGCAATAATTGTTACTACAGATGTACAAATTATACCTTTTGATGAGGTTAGCGCTGAGTTTGCCTATACTGAAGGAGAAGGTGACCGGACGCTTAAGTCATGGCGTCATGATCATGAGCAGTTCTTCACCAGAGAATCCTTAAAATTCTTAAACAAACCCTTTGATCCAAAGATGAAAGTTGTTTGTGAGAACTTTAGAGTGGTATATACAAAAGACTAAGATCTTCAGAAAACGCAAAAGGCTGTCTCTTCCACAAGGAAGGGACAGCCTTTTGTGTATACTATAAAATCAACAGAATTAGATCCTCATTAATTTATGGTTTAGTGCCAAAATCCCAAAATCCAGCCAATAACAGAGATCCATAACGGAATGCTGATTAAAATACCCCAAACCAGCCCAGTGGCAATATTGCCTTCTGCAGGACGCACCACATTTTCCTGTTTCAATGGAATGCTCAATTCTTCTTGTTCCATGCGATCCCCTCCTAAAATATCTTATCGTCACAGTAGAGGAAAAAATGTAGACCGCTCGACCCAAAAAATTAAAATTTTGAATTTTGGTAGATATAAAGGCTCAGCGGCCAAACCGTTGTAAGTGCTTACATATTAGTTATTAACCAAATTTTGAATAATTAAAAACTTAAATTTGCGGAAGTCATACAGTATATGCAGATTCTTAGTCCAATATTACTACTTTTTCCGGATTTCGTAAATATTCAAACATCGTCCGAATCTGTGCCTCTGTATTCCGCTCCGCTGAAAGCTCAGGCAGCTTATCTTCAGCAAAAAACGAAACTTCGCTTGTCTCTACCCCTTCCATTGCCTCTCCGCCCACGATGCGGCATAAAATAAAGAACTTGTACACGTGATAAGGCTCCGGCGGATGGCTATGAAATTTCTTATCCAGTACAGCCAGTAAGCGAACTGCTTCTGCCTCAAAACCCGATTCCTCTTTGATTTCTTTCACAACAACTTCGCTCGGCGACAGTCCAATGTCCCCCCAGCCACCAGGAAGCGCCCAATTCCCGTCCAACTTCTCGCGAACAAGTAGAATTTTATCCTCCCGGAATACAACACCACGGACATCAACTTTTGGGGTAGCATAACCCCCTTCACCCGCAAAGGAGAGTCTAATTCTCTCCTTGCTTTCGAAGGTATAATTAGCGAGGATATCTACACTGAGCTCACGCAAAGCTTGATACCGTTCTATATCATAAACATCCTTAGCATAAGTTAATCCAGTCTGTGCGATGGCCTGAATTTCTTTGGCCCACGTTAACCATTTCTGCTCCATTGCTGCACCCCTTTTTCGGTACCTTGATTAGGATTACTGGCAAAGCATTAAATGACGCGAGAAGGCTCCTTTTTTAGCTTCACAACGGTCTATGATTGTAAATCCAGCTTCAGTGATCATCTCGTTCATCGGTTCAATCGCAACGATAACCACCCGATCTGCAATCCGGCGCGCATTCACTAGAATCGCGAACTGCTCCTCAGGTGTAATACTAGAATATAGATTATATGGCATATCTACAATGGCTACATCGTAATGATCAGTGATATCCGCAATATCCCCGAGCGTAACCTCACTGGTGAATCCAAAATGGGCAATATTTGTTCTCGCACCGATAGCAATCATAGGGTTAATATCACGTCCAACCATATCGATTCCCATTGACAAGGCTTCTACCATTACAGTTCCAATACCGCAGCAAGGATCTATAGCACGTATACCTTCAGGATTCGGAATAGCCATATTAACCGCGGCACGGGCAACACGTGTACTAAGCGCGATAGAATAGCTGCGTGGCTTCTTCATTTGGCGGAACCAAGTTGCCTTGTTTTTATGATAAGATCCGAAGTACCAGCGTCCACCCAGCGTAACAATGCCGTATACCAGCTCCGGATGGTTAACATCCGCTTCTCCTTCAATCCGCAACCCAATTTCCCGCTCGATCACTCTGCGCTCATCATACTCTATTTTGTCTGAAGGGCCCAGATCGTTGGTCTTCACAAAAATAACCTTAAACGTCTTGCCGCCAAGCTCCACCTGCTCCGTTTGATCATAAATCTCAGGCAGACTGTCCCCTTCATACATTACATCTATCCGCTCTTTAATGAAGGGACTGCGGCTGACATCCACCTCAACCTCACTCTTAAAAAGAACAGTCGGCACCTGCTCACCAAAAAGACATCGCAGCTCCATCTGACACAGCGATAACTCGTCCTCTGAACAGGTGTAAGTATAAATAAATGTGTTTGTTCCACTTTCCTTATGCAATATAATCCATCCTCTATCCCAGTGAATTGTTCTGCTGTCTTGTTACTCCTGTGTGTCGTGCTGGTGGTCATAATCTATACGCGCTTTGGCGATCTTCCCATTGTTTTTGTTGACCCAGTCCACAAGCGAGGTTAAAGGTCCCAACAATGATTCTCCTATGCTCGTCAGACCGTATTCCACAGTCAATGGGACTGTAGGCGTCGCTTTACGCCAAACTAATCCATCCCGTTCCAAATGGCGCAGGGTCTGGGTCAGCATCCGTTGTGATATCCCTCCAGAGCGCCTTTGCAACTCTTTGAACCGCAAAGCTTCAGCACCTAAATTGACTATGATCAGTACACTCCATTTATCTCCGACCCTGTCCAGAATCTGGCGGGTAATGGAGCAATCCTCCAGCATCGGCATGAACCGGGTGGGTTCTTCCTTTGAATGTTCCAACTGTGGTTACCTCCATGTAACTTAAGCATGTAATAGTGCCTTCTTGTCCCTCAAGCCTATTCAGCTTATCATGGTTACTGTTAGTAATCAACAACCGGAAAGGAACTAATAAATCATGAAAAAGACCATTGCCATCATAGGTGCTGGACCCGGCTTAGGACTCTCAATCGCCAAAAAATTCGGAGCCAACGGATTTCAAGTGGCATTAATCTCTCGAAATGAAGAGAAGCTGAACACCCTTGTTCAGGAACTGCAAGCACTGAATATCGAGGCTGCTGCTTTTCCTGCCGACGTATACAATAAAGAACAAGTAGCCACAGCCTTCGATAATATCAAGAAAAAATACGGCTTTATCGATGTGCTCGAGTTCAGCCCGACAAGTGGAAATTACCCTCCTACTCCTGCTTCACAAGTAACAGAAGAAAATGCACAGGATGCCTTTCAGGCACTGGTTGTAGCCGCTATCCGCAGCGTAGCACAGGTCTTGCCTGAGATGCTGGAGAAACGCAGCGGCGCACTGCTGTTCACAACCGGATTGTCCTCCATCTATCCCATGCAGATGATGGGTAATGTAGGCATTGCGCTTAGCGGATTAAGAAACTACGCACTTAACCTGCATGCAGATTTGGCTCCACAAGGAATCTATGTAGGTCATTTAGCACTTGGTGTATTCATTAAACCCGGCACCGCTACAGATCCAGGACTCATCGCTGATGTTTGGTATGAGATGTATATGAACAAAAGCAAAGCTGAGGATACTTTTCCCCAAGGTGTGACACCGGCTACAATCATCTGGTGAGAGGTTTGCCCCATCGCTTTTGATCCATAGTGAGTTCTCCAGTATAATGGTTCCTATAGAATGCTAAACAAGACGGTCACGCATGGCCAATAAGCTTATGCCCAGGCGCTTACAAAGCCGGTTTTGCGCAGCAAAACTTAAGGAGGTACATACTCACTATGTCATACGAAACGTATTTTTCAACCCACCGGGATGAACATCTCGAAGAACTAAAACAATGGCTCAGAATTCCAAGTATTTCTGCCTTATCTGAACATAAGGACGATGTACTGAAGGCAGCCCATTGGCTGACAGACACCCTGAAAAAAGCCGGACTTGAGAACATTGAGTTGCATCCGACAGCGGGACATCCCGTTATATATGCCGATTATCTTCATGCTCCAGGCAAACCAACCATTCTCGTGTATGGTCACTACGATGTACAACCAGTAGATCCATTAAACCTATGGACCACACCTCCATTTGAACCAGAGATTCGTGATGGCAAGCTTTATGCACGCGGAGCAACAGATGACAAAGGACAAGTATTCGTTCACCTCAAAGCCATTGAGGCGATCCTGAAACAAGAAGGTACTCTTCCTGTGAATCTCAAGCTTTGCATCGAAGGTGAAGAAGAAATCGGCAGTGTGAATCTGCCTCCGTTCCTTGAAGCCAATAAAGAAAAGCTCGCTGCGGATGCGGTGTTAGTCTCCGATACATCCCTATTGGAACGCGGTCGTCCTGCCATCTGCACTGGGCTACGTGGTCTAGCTTCCCTTGAAGTTGATGTAACTACCGCTTTGACAGACCTGCACTCTGGTTCTTACGGCGGTGGCGTTCCGAATGCATTGCATGCCCTAGTATCTTTGCTAAGCTCGCTTCATGACGACAAAGGACGCGTATCTGTAGACGGATTCTATGATGGCGTTCCTGAACTTTCCCCAATGCTGCGGGAAGAATTCGTGAAGCAAGGTGTGAATGAAGATAAAATCCGCGAAGGTCTTGGATTGGAATCGTTATACGGAGAAGAAGGTTATTCCTTTGTAGAACGGATTGGCGCTCGTCCTACGCTTGAGCTTAACGGCGTATACGGCGGTTTCCAAGGGGAAGGCAGTAAGACGGTTATCCCTAAAGAAGCACATGCGAAAATTACCTGCCGCTTAGTTGGCGATCAGGATCCACAGCATATCCTCGATGCCGTTGAAGCACATCTGAAGGCTAATATTCAGACCGGAGCGAAAGTGCATGTTAAGCAAATGGAGAAGGCACGTGCCTTTAACATCGATCCGTCGAATCCTATTCTGCAAACTGCAGCAGACGCATATGGCAAAGTATATGGAACCCGTGCCCTCTTCACCAAAGACGGCGGCTCCATTCCGATCATGGAGAGCTTCTCCCGTGTGCTGGAAGCACCTGTCGTTCTGATGGGCTTTGGTCTCGATGATGAGAACCTGCATGCACCGGATGAGCATTTCAACCTGGAGAACTTCGACAAGGGATTACTCACCATTGTTGAGTTCCTAAAGACTGTTTAAGATACACAAGCTACAAACAAATAAAGCCAGGTTCCCTAAGTTGGGAGCCTGGCTTTTTAGTATGCGGCCAAACAAAAGAGCATCATTGCTTAGTCCATTTATAAAACCACCATACCATTGCTATCACCATTATTATTAAAAGAAAAATCAGGCTTTTAACTGAGCTACTTATTATTAAAGGTCTTAAATAAGCGATCATTATCCGTCCCCCATATAGAATGAATATAAAAGAGATATAATCACCATATCACTTAATACAAAATATTGAAATAGCAGAGAAACTCTGTGAGTAATCACCAATATTATCCTTCATGTAATATAGGTTTGTTAGCTAACTGTTCATGTTCGGGTTCAATGTGAATCAACACCTGGGCACGTTCAAATATGCCTTGAATGGCTAGTTCAATTTCGTCGCATAATTGATGCGCAGTAGCAACACTCATTTTAGAAGGAATCACAAGATGAAAGTCGACATACTCTTCTGGACCAGATCGGCGGGTACGAAAATCATGAAATTCAATATATCGCCCTTGAAATAACTTTATGACATGTAATATTTCATTTTCTTCTGCCTCAGTTAATCGTGCATCCAACAGCGGAGGAAATGACTCCTTTAGAAGCTTATAGGCTTCACCCATAATATACAGAGCCAACACAATCCCAATGACAGGGTCGAGTATCGTCCATCCAGTGAGGGTGACCAATAATAAACTGAATGCAACCCCCAAAGAGGTGAAAACATCCGTAAGCAAATGCAGAGCATTCGATTTCATAGCCACAGAGTGAAGTTCGTCTGCCTTCTTTTTAACCTTGCGTGAAACCATATAATTGATCCCCGCTCCGACCACCATCACAATAATGCCCAAAAAGGGAAGTTCGATCGCGGTTGGATTCATTATTTTATGAACACACTCATTTATAATCCAGAATCCAGCTACAAAAATAAGCAACGTTTCAATCGTCCCTGAGATATTCTCCACTTTGCCATGACCATAAGGATGAGCTTTATCCGCAGAGCGACTCGACCATCGGACCGAGAAAAAAGCAATCAACGAAGCAACTAAATCTAAGGAGGAGTGGATCGCTTCCGAGATAATTGCTACTGAACCTGTAAGTACTCCGACCATAAGCTTTAAAGAAACGATAAATGTATTGCTAAGTACAGATAGGAACGCAATCTTTGCACCATTCAAAATTTTCACAACCTTTTCTTAAAAGTACGCTATATTAAAGTTTTTCCATTAGGCAAATAGTATAAACAAAAAAAATCCCACCAACCAATATAGGCTGATGGGATATAAAAAAAACCCTTGCATCGCAAGGATTTGGAAGTTTGAATTATGGAGCGGGTGATGGGAATCGAACCCACGCTATCAGCTTGGAAGGCTGAAGTTCTACCATTGAACTACACCCGCACTAGAAAGTGAATACAAGAGTTATTGTATCATCTCTACAAGTAAAAATCAACATTTTTTTAGTTTACAGGGAAGCGCTGAGGGGTGCCTTTTTTAAAAATATCGCCTCAAACTCTGCTGGTTGAATAGGTTTGCTGAACAGAAATCCTTGAGCTTCATGACAATGCTGCTCCCGCAGAAATTGCAGCTGCTCCTTGTTCTCCACACCCTCAGCCGTAACCTTCAGCTTCAAATGATGCGCCATAGAAGTGATTGTAGAGACTATAGCAGCATTGTTGCTGTCCTCCATAACCTCTGATACGAACGACCTGTCAATTTTCAATCTGTCGATCGGCATGTTCTTTAGATAATGCAGGGAGCTGTAGCCTGTACCAAAATCATCAATACTGATGAAGACACCAAGCTCTTTCAGACGTTTCAGCTGATCAAAGGCTGTTTCTTTATCCAAGGTCATACTCTCAGTAATCTCAAGGTCGACATAACACGGATCTAATCCAATGTCGGTTAAGATGGTATGAATCCTCCCTGCTAGATTGGGCTGAAGGAATTGCCGCATAGATAGGTTTATGGAGACGCAAATCGGCACATAGCCGGCCAGCTGCCATTTTTTATTCTGCAGACAAGCTGTTTTGAGTACCCATTCCCCAATCGGAACAATGAGTCCACTCTCTTCAGCTAACGGGATAAATTCCGCAGGAGAGACCAGACCACGCTTCGGATGATTCCAGCGGAGCAGAGCTTCCATTCCTACGATCTCTTCCGTCTCCAGCAAAACCTTTGGCTGATACACCAGAAAGAATTCATTGCGTTCAAGCGCTCTGCGGAGGTCATTTTCCAGCTTTAGACGTTCCTTTGCTTTCATCTGCATGGCTGGGATATACCTGCGAATCTCTACTCCCTGTTCCTTGGCATTATGTACAGCCGTATCAGCATTCTGAATTAGATGTTCCGCAGTTTCACCGTCACCGGGATAAATACTTAACCCCATACTAAGCGAAATATGGTACTCCCCCGACTCTAAGGCAATAGGTACCTCAAACAATCGATGCAGCTCCGTAGCTCGAACCAAACATTCTCCAAGACTTGCTCTCTCCATCATAAGAAAAGCGAACTCATCCGCCCCCATACTATAAAGCTCTTCAGTAAATTTAGCCTCATTCACAAGGCGCTCAGACACCAGCTTCAGTAAATGGTCTCCGGCAAAATGGCCCAGGGAGTCATTTATATTCTTGAAATGATTAATATTCATAATAGCTAACGCTGAGAATTTATCGCTCGTTTTCTTCTCTCCAGCAATAATCATCTCTTCTACACGCTGCGTCAGACGACGTCTATTGGGAAGTCCCGTTAAATCATCATGATAGGCTAAATAATTGATCCGTTCCTCAGCCAACTGCTTTTCGTAAAAGGGTTCTTCAATCGTCAGACGATATACTCCAGTAAGAAGCAAATAGTATGCAACACCGCTACACACCATTCCAAAAAGATCATCTATATTGCCACTACTGAACGGACTCATAAAAAAGGCTTGGCCCAAAGAGAAAAAGATAAGTGCTCGAATAATAATAAGCAGGGAGGCTGACTTTTCACTTTTTTCAGGAAATACAATAACTGCAACACCTGCCAAGTAAACAAAAAGAACTGCCAAATCAGCAATCTGCTTCAAAGGATTCATCCAAGGTTTAGTTAAAAACTGAGGTAACGCCGAGTGGCTGAATATAAACAAAACAATGGAAAGCACAATCAGCATGAAGGCTATTCTAAACAACTTTCTTTTTTCAGAGACAGACACGGGCTTATCTTCCCTGCTAAAAATAAACAACATTCCTAAACCGCTGATTAGTCGTGAGAGGGTTCGCAGCCACAACGATTCTTCAAAAGTTATGAATGATGAAATCAACGGGATGCCCACAAAACCCAGTGTATGCAAAAAATCAATAATACATATTCCACCAAAAAGAGCAGCGGCATATAATCTTCCTTTAGATAATCTGCTAGAGAAGAATAACCAGCCCTGTGCAAATATTGCAAATCCAAAAGCAACATTACAGCAGCCGACAATGAGATAGAGAGAAGAAATAATATCCCAATCGTCCAATCGGTTAAGCGATGTATGGAAAATTTGAATTAAAAGGAACAGCAAGGCGCCTACAGCAGCTGCTTGAATTGTCTTTTTCTCTTCTTGTCTCATAAGTCCCTCGCGTCTGAAAATAATATCTATTAATTAACATTCAAGTATAGTTATGTCCTACGTATAAATATCGGCGGGATAGGACTTTTAAGTTACATTTCTTTTATCGGCATTCAAATGGAAGGCGCGTTTATAAGTTATATATTCATAAATCTTGCATAAATATAAACCATTTTCTGCTAGCAGGCAACCAAAAAAGCACTTCCCCCTACGAAAGGGTTCAGTGCTTCTAAGAAACTCAGGTTTATTTGTCACCAAAGGTTACTTCTGGTGTTGTAAGCTTATCAAAAAAATCAACGGATTTATCCTTGTCTGCAGATGCACGAAGTGCCATTGCTGAACGTGGATGCTCATCAAGTGTACCTGTGATCATATAAGGAATGATATAGCCCCACTCCTCTTTCTCACGCAAAGGAATCATCAGGCGTTCAATAATATCAAGCACAGGGCGCAAGGAGTAACGTGTATTCTTCAAATGAGTTACTAACAGCTCTGTAGGGCAATTTCCTGCAGCTCGTCCCATCCCATAACAAGAAGCATCCAGTAACTCTACACCATTCTCAGCAGCAATCAACGTGTTGGAGAACGCCAACTGAAGATTATTGTGAGTATGTACGCCTAGACGTTTGTTTGGCAGATGTGTCTTGAACTTCTCAACCAGATAATTCATGTCATTGTGATCCAAGCTGCCGTATGAATCTACAATATATACCACATCAACAACGCTCTCACGGATCATTTCAAAAGCTTCCAACAATTCATTCTCCATAACATTAGACAAAGCCATAATGTTGATCGTTGTCTCATAGCCTAGATCATGGAAAGTTTGTACCAATTGGAGGGCTTTTTCTACATCTTTGCTGTAGCATGCCACACGAATCAAATCCAGCATACTTTCGCTGCGGGGCAAAATATCATTCTCATCCACGCGGCCGATATCAACCAAAGCAGATAGCTTGGTGTGACCTTTTTGCGGAATCACTTTACGCAGGAAATCATCGTCCAGAAAACGCCATGGTCCGGCACCCTCTGCTCCTTTGAGCAATTTTGGTGAATTTTTATAACCGATTTCCATATAATCAACACCAGCTTCATTCAAGCCGGCATATAAGTTTTGTACAAATTCCACACTAAAATCCCAGTTGTTCACTAGGCCCCCATCTCGGATGGTGCAGTCAACAATCTTACATTGATTAGTCTTCATAATTATCTCCCTTCAACTATTGCAATCATTATAACCGCGAATATAGCTTTACTATGCAATTTATATCGTATAATCATACTTTAATGAAGAATAAAATGTAAAGGAATTTCATCTTCTTCTCCTTAATGCTATTACCACATCGTGTCAGCGACAATGATCACAGTAAATAAGCCCTAAAAATGCTACATTACAAGAAAATCATTGAGATTGATTATCAGTCTCTTTTGGAGGGATAAAAATGGCTTCTACCTCTTGCTCATTGCTGCGACTACAACCGGGTTCGACCGGATATATTCATAAAATAGAAGGAATCAATCCTATCCTACGCCGTCGTCTGGCTGATCTTGGAGTGTCCGAGGGTGTGAGCATTCGCCTGAAAGGAAAAGGACCTTTTTTAGGACCTATTACCTTAGAGTGCAATGGACAACTGTTCGCCATCCGCCGGAAGGAAGCTTCATTGATTGAGGTGAACGTGTCTTGAGTTCAATAGCTCTTGTAGGTAACCCCAATACAGGTAAAACCTCTCTTTTCAATACGTTAACCTCCTCATACGAATATGTTGGTAACTGGTCAGGGGTAACTGTAGAAAAGAAGATCGGCAGCCTGAAGAACGGCGCTGGCAAGCTCATTGATTTGCCGGGCATCTATTCCTTGCACCCACTCTCACGCGATGAGGGGGTTGCTGCCCAGTATCTAATAGAAGAATCTCCAGAAGCCTTAATTAATATCGTGGATGCTTCACAGCTGGAACGAAATCTGCTGCTCACGCTTCAATTACTTGAGTATGGCAAACCTACCTTACTCGGACTGAATATGATTGACGTCGCTAATGCACGTGGAATTCGCATCAATCATGAAGTCTTACAATCACGACTGGGTATAACTGTCCTCCCGCTTGTTGCAAGAACGGGAAAAGGCTGCGCACAAGTCCTCAGTATTTTAGAGAAATCCTCTGCGATTCCCGCTGTAAAGTTCAAGTTGAACTACGGTGAGATTGTAGAGCATGCGATATCTTCTATAGAAAAGGAATTACTTCCTATCAAGGACTTACCCAATCACCGCTGGATTGCTTTACAGCTTATGGAGCAGAATCCGGTTATTCTTCATTTTCTGAAGACACGTATGGACACCACTCGCCTGCTAAACATCTGTGAATCCTGTCAGAGTGAGCTACAGATCAAAAAGCTGGCCCTGACGCTCCCCCAATGGATTCGCTCACAGCGGATGGATTATATCCACTCCATTTGTGAGGTTGTACTTGATACAACAACGCAGAAACCTCATAACTTAACAGAAAGATTAGATTCCATATTGACGCATCGTTTTCTAGGACTGCCCTTATTTATCTTCTTTATGTATGCTCTCTTTAAGACCACATTTGACTGGGTCGGCGGACCTCTATCAGATCTCCTCGATGGCCTGATCTCCGGACCGATTAGTGATGGAGCCAATTCCCTGCTTCAGACGCTTGGAGCATCCAGCTTCACGCATGCCCTGATTGTCGATGGATTAATTAGCGGTGTAGGGGGCGTCCTCGTCTTTGTCCCGCAAATCTTCATTCTCTTCCTGATCATTTCCTTCTTGGAGGATTCAGGATACATGGCTCGGGTTTGCTTATTAATGGACAGCACCATGGAACGTATGGGACTAAACGGAAAAGCATTTATTCCATTCATCATTGGCTTCGGCTGCAATGTACCTGCCATAATGGCGGCGCGCAGCATCGAACAGCCCAAAGACCGCATGCTGACCACCTTGCTAATGCCGCTGATGTCCTGTTCTGCGAGACTGCCTGTTTACGCTTTATTCGCAGCTGTGTTTTTTCCGGCGCAAGAGGCCGTAGCAGTTCTGTCCATGTATGTGATGGGTATTGTGTTTGCTCTGATTCTTTGTAAGGTATTCTCTAAATATTTATTCAAAAATGAATCCTCAGTTTTCATGATCGAGCTTCCACCTTATCGTATGCCGCAGATCAAGACCTTATCGCGCAGCACTTGGGAAAAGGGCAAGGGTTTCCTGCGAAAAGCTGGAACTATTATTCTTGCAGGCTCAGCAATTATTTGGTTTATGTCTTATGCCGGTCCTGGCGGGTTTGATGTGGACATGGATCACAGCTTCCTGGCTAAGTTTGGGGGTATGATCGCACCGCTACTGGCACCGCTTGGTTTCGGAACATGGCAGGCTGGCTCTACGTTGGTTCCGGGATTTTTGGCAAAAGAGGTCGTAGTCTCTACCATGAATATCATCTATCATGCACCAGATGCTGCTGGTTTAGAAAATCAAATCTCTCAAGTCTTCACACCGCTAAGTTCGATCAGCTTCATGGCCTTTATCCTGCTTTATATTCCTTGTTTGGCTACTGTAGGGGTTATCAAAAAAGAAACAGCGTCTTGGAAATGGACCTTCTTCTCCATGGGGTATTCTCTCGTTCTGGCGTATATCGTATCTTTAATTATTTTTCAAGGCGGACGGTTATTAGGATGGTCGTAGACTTGTAAATTATAAGATTCTCATGATGAAAGTGGGGTACCATTATGATAAATGTTGTGATTGTCGCCTTAATTTTCGGTTATTCTGGCTGGACCATCTATCGACATGTGCAAAAGGGAAAGCAGGGCGCTTGTGCAGGCTGTGATAAAGGAAAAAGCTGCTCGGCAGCATCGATGGATTCCCCGCTTTCTTGTTGTTCAACACCGGTTAACAACAAGAAGTAGGCTTGTAAAATGGGCAATAAATAGTGATTTATCGTTTAGCCTCCTTAACTAACGGGTATGTTTGTTATAAGCAACTACAGACAATACCAAGGAGGTAATTCCTATGAATACCAAAAAGACATTATTTACAACGGTCGCATTGGGAGCAGCATATTTACTGAAGAATAAGGGAACTCGCGATAAAATTATGAACGGCATTCAATCTTACACTTCCCAATCGAAGGCCAAAAAATCCAGTCGTACTGTTTAAGCTTCTGCTCTTGGATTTCAATAAAGGGGTGTTCCCTAAACCAGACTCTGGTTTAGGGAACACCCCTTGTTGTTTAGATCGGACAGCTCCCCGGATGTTTAGATCTCGCTTTCGCTCAGCAGCCACTGAATGATAGAACGAACCATGACACCTGTTGCTCCCTTAGGATTAACTCCACGTTCTTTAGATACATATGCAGTGCCAGCAATATCTAGATGAATCCATGGCAAGCCCTCAGCAAACTCACCTACAAATAATCCGCCTGTAGTGGCTCCACCATATCTTCCAGCAGTGTTACGGATATCGGCAACCTCGCTCTTTAGCATCTCACGAAATTCCGGGTATGCCGGAAGCTGCCAGACCTTTTCCCCTGAATAGCTTGAAGCGGCCAGAAATCGCTCCAGAAACGCTTCATCATTAGTTACAGCACCTGTTGCTATATCTCCCAAAGTGGACAACACAGCGCCTGTCAGTGTAGCTACATCGATAATACGTTTCGCTCCCCATTCCCGAGCATAAGTCAGCGCATCTCCCAGTACAATTCTGCCTTCAGCGTCGGTATTCAACACTTCTATCGTTCGTCCGCTCATGGAGGTAATAACATCTCCAGGCTTAAAAGCATTGGCCGATGGCATATTCTCCGCAGACGGAATAACCATAACGACATTAATTCGTGGACGTAAGCGGCCAAGCGCCTCCATTACTCCGAGTACAGCCGCTGCCCCACCCATATCACTAATCAGCTCTTCCATGCCTGGTGCTCTTTTTAAGGAAATCCCGCCGGTGTCAAAGGTAACTCCCTTCCCTACAAGCCCCACTACCTTATCCCAATTCCCTGTCCCCTGATAACGGATGACGATCATTCGTGGAGGGTTTACACTTCCTTTTCCGACTGCGAGCAATCCGCCCATTCCTTTTTGCTCAATTTCCCGTTCATCCAGCACCTCAGAAGGAAAGCCATATCGCTCAGCAACCTCTATAGCGGCCACAGCAAGGTCTGAGGGGGTCAATAGATTACCAGGCATGTTGGTCAAGCTCCGCGCCAAATTCGTGGCCTCACCGAAAGCTAGCCCCTTCTGAATGCCTTGAGTCCAATCCCGTCCGGCATTACCCTCTAATTTCTCTTTTATAGTGAAAACAACTGCTGTTGGGCCTGTATAAAAAGACTGCACCTGCTTATAGGTAGCCCGGCGATAGGAACCTAGCATTAGCCCCTCCGTCAGCGCATAAGCAATAGAAGTCACATCCTTCTCTACGGTAAGCTCCTGTAATTTGTCCGGCACTTCAAATACCAGCTTGAGCGCCTTCAAACGAAGCGCTGCACGAGCTGTCTGAGCCCCCATTTGCCTTAGATCCTCAGTCGTGAGAAGTTGGTCCCCCCTGCCAACCAAAATAACAACAGGACAACCAGATGAATTCTCAGCAGGTAGTACATAAGTCTGATTAAGCTTGCCTTTAAATAAACCCGTCTTTCCCAATAGGCGAATTCTGTCATCCCATCCTTCGGAAAAGCCTCCATTCTCGACCTCAGACTCAGAAATAATAAGGATAAGGGCATCACCCTGCACATTGTTGGCAACACCACTGTTGTATTCTATATTCATTGTGATTACCTCCATTTGTTTCCCAAAACCAACACCCATTGTAACATAAGCAAAGGCTGATCTCCGCATCTGTATTATCCGCAGGGATCAGCCTCTTATTACTTATTCTAATGGATTAATGGCAAAGAGATCACAAAATGAGTACCCTCGTTAACTCTGCTGCTAACAGAAATGCATCCGCCATGATTTTTGATGATGCGGTCACTTACGGAAAGACCCAATCCTGTACCATTCTCTTTGGTAGTAAAGAAAGGATTAAATAACCTGTCCAGTGTACGAATATCCATTCCTTTACCGTTGTCAGATATGAACATACGGACCTCAGAGCCTTCTCTGCGGGCACCAACCTCGATTTTCCCCATCGAATCATCTTCTCGATCCGCTACAGCCTCCATCGCATTTCTAATCATATTAAGCACAACTTGCTTCATCTGTTTGACATCTCCAGAAATCACCATGTCCTCTTGAAGAGGATGAAGATTGATCTGGCAGCCCTTCATTAAAGCTTCGCTCTCTGTAAGGAGAACAACCTCCTTGAGCAATGCGGACACGGGTATCATCCCCACCTGCGGAACTGACGGCTTAGAGGAGGAGAGAAATTCATGGATAATATCGTTCGCACGATCGATCTCGGCCAATATAATCTTGGCATATTCCTCTTTCCCCAGTTGGTGCAAGTATGGATGAAGCAGTTGAATAAATCCCCGGATCGCGGTCAACGGATTCCGGATTTCATGGGCAATAGATGCGGATAATTTGCCTAGCATAGCCAAGCTATCGTTCTGGTAAGCCGTTTGTTCGATTAACTTATAATCCGAGATTTCCTTGACAGTGAACAAATAACATCCTTTCATTTGCTCTCCGCAGCATAAAGTAACCTTCCAGTAACGGCCATACTCGTCTAGAAACTCATAATTTGATTTTCCTTTGTATACCATCTCTCTGTAGCTCTGCATTACTTGTTTTTTCTTGGAACGGCTCAGTCGAACATTAGACAGTAGATGGGAAAATGTGCAGCCCACAAGAGAGTGACGGGTAAGTTCAAGCATCCCGTACATTTGCTTATTTACAAAACTTATAACTCCCTCTTCATCAAAAAGCATGATTCCGCTGTCAATATTCTCTAGAACATCCTCGTATGTAGTATCCACAGGTCCAGTTTGATAGGTTCTTCCCGGTAATAGAAGACTTTCTTGATATTGGCTAATCACGATACGAAGTTCCCCCTTTTACTGCATTTGACGAAGACGCTTAAGCGACATCAAATTACTATGTATTTGAGTGTATGACGAAGCCGCCAGAACATTCGGTAATCGTTGCACTTTTTCCAACCGGTTCAATTATATTCCAATCATATCCAAGAGAACTAGACAACGCAATCGGAGAAACTGTCGAATGGTAAAAAAATTCATAAAATGATTCCAAAGACATATGAAACATCACATCAAATTATATTTATCGCTATTTATTCGCCTAAATGATTTAAAAAAATCTAAAAAGGATCACGAAAAACTAAAAAGGATTATAAAAAGCTAAAAAGCCCCCGCGATTGCGGAGGCTTACATGGAAAAATGGGGCATGCCCAAAAAATTAGTAATAAACTTATGCCTTTTGTTGCAGGCGTAGACGGCGCTGACTCATCACAGCTAACCTTTTTTTCAATTCCCGTTCCCACTTGGTATCCTCAATCTGTTTGGCTACAGCTAGCAGATCAAGCGCCATATCGATTTGATTGCGTACAACGGCTAGAGGATCTTCACTCTCGACGTTAATGACGTTCTCGAAAATTGCAGTTTCGTCTTCCATGACATAGTCCTGAAAGTCCACGTCGGTAACACCATCTCCATGTGCATATTCCGCTAAGATCTCATATTCATTCTCGACCTTGTAGTGAACCTCCACACGATGACATACCGGACAAAAAAGCAGGGGAACATTATGGACTTGCGTGCGATAATGTTTTAGGGTCCCCTTTGTTCCTACCATACTCGCTCCACAGCAAAAGCTCATATTTGTTCGCCCTCCTTAGAAGTAACCCTTTGATTGTTTATTATTGTATTACATTACCCCAATGGAGATTCCTCCACTCGAGGACATAATATAACTTTTCGCGCCTATTTTCAAATCTATTTAGATATACAAGATCTTTTGGTGCAAAAAACCCCCTTACAGAAAATTTTCTGCAAGGAGGTAGAAATCAGAATATCAAAGATCACTATGATAACGGTCTAAAATTTACAGATTCTTATCGCCCGGCTTCCAGTTCATTGGGCATAAACCACCAGATTGCAAGGCTTGCAGAACACGAAGAGTTTCTTCCACACTGCGGCCTACATCATTGTGGTTAACGACTTGATATTTCAATTCGCCTTCAGGATCGATAATGAACAAGCCACGCAATGCGATACCTTCTTCTTCAATCAGAATGCCATAGTCTTTAGAGACTTGTTTCGTAATATCAGCTGCAAGCGGGAAATTCAAACGACCCAGGCCGTTGGAATCCTTAGGGGTATTAATCCAAGCTTTGTGGCTGTGGATCGAATCGATGCTTGCGCCGAGAATCGCTGTATCAAGTGCTTCAAACTGTGCTGCTGCGTCACTGAGAGCTGTGATTTCAGTTGGACATACAAATGTGAAATCAAGCGGATAGAAGAAGAATACAAGCCATTTGCCACGATAATCAGACAAGCTTACTTTACCAAAATCCTTACCATCACCTGATACGGTTTCCATAGTAAAATCGGGAGCCGGTCTACCTACAAAACGTTCCGCCATTGCTAGAATCCTCCCTCTGATTATGTAAGAAAAAATACCATTTGTATCTCTCAATATACTGAAAAATGCTGAAATAGATAATATCTTGTCTACTTAACAAATGGTATCATCGCACAAAATCAAAGTCAAGATTAGATCAATTATTTATTTATAATTATTATAAATAAAGCATTAGGCTTTGCGGATTGCTGCAACAATCAGGTCGCCCATTTCAGTTGTACTGATCGCTTTGCTCTTATCCACGGCGATATCACTTGTACGGTGTCCTGCATCCAATACTGCAGCAACTGCCGCTTCGATTGCAGCAGCAGCATCCTCATAACCAAAGGTTAAGCGGAACATCAGGGCCAGCGACAAGATTGTTGCGATCGGGTTCGCAAGCCCTTGTCCGGCAATATCAGGAGCAGAGCCGTGAACGGGCTCGTAGAGACCATAGTTGCCGTCACCCATCGAAGCTGAAGCAAGCATACCGATAGAACCTGTTAGCATAGCAGCCTCGTCGCTCAAGATATCACCAAACATGTTCTCAGTAACGATAACGTCAAAGCTAGATGGACGGCGCAGCAGCTGCATTGCGCAGTTATCAACCAGTACATGCTCTACCTCTACCTCCGGATATTCTGGAGCAATCTTATTCACAACCTCACGCCACAAACGTGAAGTTTCAAGTACATTCGCTTTATCAACACTCGCCAGTTTATTACGGCGCTTGCCGGCAATCTCAAAAGCTTGGCGGACAATTCGTTCTACTTCCATTACGTTATATACACAGGTGTCCACAGCTTCTTCACCATGTTCTCCTTGACGGCGCAATTTATCTCCGAAGTAAATCCCGCCAGTCAGTTCGCGAACTACCATAAGATCTGTGCCTTCCAGGACTTCAGGCTTCAAAGTCGAAGCATCCTTAAGACAGTCAAATACGACAGCTGGACGCAGGTTGGAGAACAACCCCAGTGCTTTGCGAATTCCAAGCAGTCCGGTTTCGGGACGAAGCTCCTTTGGATTATTATCCCATTTCGGTCCACCAACAGCACCCAATAACACAGCATCTGCGCTACGACAGATTTCAAGTGTATCTTCCGGCAGCGGAGTCCCCTTCTCGTCTATTGCGATACCGCCAAATAATGCGTGCTCTGTTTCAAAAGCATAACCGAATACTTCTTCTGTTACTTTTAATACTTTTTCCGCTTCTGCTACAACTTCTGGTCCAATACCGTCCCCTGCGATTACGGCGATTTTTTTAACTTCACTCATCTCAGTCACTCCTCAAGTTTTCTGCTCTAACAGACATAGTTCTTCTTTATATTGTTGTATCATACCCAGTCGTAAAGGACAAAGATATAGATTCTATTGAGCTGATAGGTATAGCCTATAAACAATCAGGATCAGACCACCACCCTCAATGCTGAGCATATTTGCTCTTAGTTCTGAAGATGTTTACAATTAATATGAAGTCATCTATCAAAGGAGTGAATGCGAAGTGCAATATGCAAAGCTTGGCAAATCCGGCATGAAGGTCAGTCGCCTATGTCTAGGAACGATGAATTTTGGCCCGCAGACGGATGAAAAAGAAGCCTTCCGCATCATGGACGCTGCACTGGATGCAGGTGTTAATTTTTTTGATACCGCTAACATTTACGGCTGGGGTGAAAATTCTGGCCTGACTGAAACCATTATTGGACGCTGGTTTAAGCAAGGCGGCGGGCGGCGGGAAAAGGTTGTACTAGCCACCAAAGTTTATGGAGCCATGAATGATAAACTTGATGGTCCTAATGATGAAGAAAGATTATCCTCATATATCATTCGCCGCCATCTTGAAGGGTCCCTGCAGCGTCTTCAGACCGATCATATTGAATTGTACCAGATGCATCATATAGACCGCAGTACGTCCTGGGAAGAGCTCTGGGGGGCTTTCGAGCTGGCTGTGAGTCAAGGCAAGATTGGTTATGTCGGTTCCAGTAACTTTGCAGGCTGGGATATCGCCATAGCTCAACAAGAAGCTAAGGCTCGTGGTTTTCTTGGACTAGTCTCAGAGCAGCATAAATACAGCCTGACCTGTCGGCTTCCTGAACTTGAAGTTTTGCCAGCCGCTCGCCATCTGGGGCTAGGTATTATTCCTTGGAGCCCACTCGATGGAGGTCTTCTCGGAAGAAATGCACTCAAAAAAATAGAGGGCAGCCGAAGTGGCGGAAATGCAGATCGTGTAGAGCAGCACAAGAGCCAGCTTGAGGTTTTTGCCAGCTTATGTATGGAGCTGGGAGAACCACAGGATAATGTCGCTCTTGCTTGGTTACTGGCTAATCCTGCTGTAACTGCTCCAATTATCGGCCCCCGCACCCTGGAGCAATTTGAGAGTGCGCTGCGCAGTCTTGAGATTGTGCTAGATGAAGCTGTGCTTAAACGACTAGATGAAATATTCCCTGGACCCGGCGGTGAAGCCCCTAAAGCGTATGCTTGGTAGGTAAGTTCTATCACAAAGGAGCTGAGGCCTCAGCAGAATCAATACGCTGAAGCCCCAGCTCCCTTTTATTCATTCTTATTCAGCTGTGTCCACGGTCACACTTCCATTACTCGTGCTTAAGTCCACAGTATAAGTGGCTTTACCAAGCACAGCGGTACCATAGCTATCGCCGTCCCGATCCCAGGGTACATTCCCCTTCAGCGAGCCATTGCTTGTATCTGCAATAATCTTCGCATCCGACACGGCCGGCAAGCCCACTATAATCTTTCCGTTACTGGATGTACACTTCCAGTTTCCGGTCACTGCTGAGTTTATAGTAATTTTGCCGTTGCTGCTCTTGGCTGACAACGCCCCATCAATGTTATCCAATACTATGGCTCCATTAGAGCTCACGAGTTCAACTTCACCTTGGATATTCTGTACGGATAGTGACCCATTGCTGGTATGCGCATCCACTTCGCCGACAATATCATGAATATTTAATGCACCATTACTTGTCTCAACCTCTATACCTGACTTTAGATTCCAGGCTTCTATAGAGCCATCACTTGTCTCAACCTCAACAGCAAGGTTATTGGGTGCACTTACATTTAGATAAGGACTTTTGGTATTGAATCCAAACTGAATGTTAGAGAACCAATTATGATCGGAATCAAGCTCCATAATCAGTGTATCTCCTTCAGTACTAACCTTCCATTTCTTTTCCAGTGCACTTTCAGCATCACTTTGCGATTTTCCAGGCAGCAGTAAACTTCCCTCATAATCCAAAGAGCTTCCAGCTACACCCTCAACCTTTACTTTTCCACTCGGAAGTACGATTTTGAGCGTCGTAATATTCTCTTTCACTTCCACATTCCCACTAAGCGGAGTTAGATGTGTATTACCGATCAGATTGCTGAGTGAACCTCCCGCCATTACTGTCTGAGCACCACTTGCTCCGATCAGTACAATAATTAACAGGATGGCCCAGCCGCTTACACGGCTTTTGACATCGGATTTGATAAAAAGTCTTATCAACATCTCAAGTCCGAATAAGACCAACAACGCTGGCCATAAAAAACCAAGCACCTCATAGCTGATCATATCATACTGAGCCATCACGATAATGACACCAAGGGCAATGCAGCCCAAGGCTGCTGTGAAACTTCCTATTTTCCATCTCCCCATAGTTAAATCCCCGTTTCTTATGCTCTCGTATTGTTCCTTAACATCTTTAGTCCGTACGCAATCAGACCCACTGATAATAAGATCGTGCCGATGTTGATCTCAGTCAGCATATCCCAAAGGGTAGGGAAAGCTGTGATTACCAACATGAGGAATCCAGCAACAACACAGCCGATTCCCACCCAAGCTGGATTGATCTCTTCATGCGGATATCCAGGCATAGAGGACATACCCATGGTCCAAGGGGCTCCGAAGCTGTCTGGATGAAACATCATTCGTTCGTGTTCAGCAGCAGTTATTTTCATCCAAGCCGCCTTCTGCAGGGCATCAAACAATTGATAAAACCACAGCGCCGCCAGGGCAAACGGGAAGATCAAGGGCTCGGACGGAATAAACATTATACATAAGGACGCCCCGATCATAAACTGTAAACCCTGCTTTTTAAAGCCTAAGTACAAATGACCTACTCCAGGTACCATAGCCAGCATAAAAGTGAGCCAACGTCTCTTCTTAATCATAATATATCCTCCTAAAATTTGGGTAGAAAAACTTTAGCCAATTTAAACATCTATTAATGGTCAATTATTTTATTTCTATCTCCCAAAGCCACCAAACCACTGGGTTACTGAATTCGACATATGGCCGTTTATTTCGGTAATGCCATAGGCCAAATTCTCAAATACCCCAAACTGCAACAATAACAAACTGAGGCAAGCAGCCACTCCATAATGAATCCATGAGGTTTTTGGGGCAGAACGACGTCTTACATTTGTCGCCTTAGTCGCTCGTGATCTGCGCCCTGTTTCGAGCTGCTCAATATGTGTCATAACATCTGCTGCGAGATCCGGGAAGTCCATCTGCGCCTGCAGCTGTTCTCTGTCAGCATCCATTTCCGACCACAGCTCCGACATTGCTTTGGCTTCCTCCAGCCACTCTGCGCAATCAGGACATGACTCTATGTGCAATCGGATACTCAGCTCCATCTCTGGAGACAGTAGGCCGTCTATATAATGTGGCATCCATTCCTTCACTATTGCACAATTCATCGCCATTCCTCCCTTTGTTTACGCATCATCTGTCTGGCTCGATAAAGCTGCGATTCGATTGTTTTCACGGAAACTCCCTTTTGCTCTGCAATCTCTTGGTAGGAATTCCGCTGAAAATAGTACAGCTGGACGACCGACCGGTACGGTTCCGCCAGACTGTTCACATTCTCTCCTAATTCAGCTGATGTTTCCTGCTCAAGTACCTCATGCTCCGGAGTTTGAGACGTTACCCAATCATTTTCTGTGTAATCAGCTGCACTTCGGTACTTCCACTCCCTATCGTTGGCCCGTTTCCAGTCCAGACAGGTGCGGTAGGCAATCCGATACAGCCATGTCGAGAAGGAGGACTGTCCTCTGAAAGAGGGGAGCGCTTTATATGCTTTTATAAAAACCTCCTGGGCCATATCTTTGGCCGATTCGGCTTCCCCTGTGATTTTGACGCATACTCTGTATACCATGCCTTGGTAACGTGTCACCAAATGCCCAAAGGCTTGATGTTGACCGTTCAGCACAGCAGCAATCCATTCTGCCTCTTCCAGCTTTCTCCCCTCCTTCACCTTCATAACGTTAGACGCCAGACAATCCTTCCCCCCTGCAACCTATGCATAAATTTTTTTGAATTTTTTGAAATAGGCCGAAGAGAGGAATATATAGTTTGTTGTCGAATAATGTTTAACTACTATGACTAAAAGAAAACTCTTCTTAATTATCGCATTGTTTCTTATTATACTCACTGGATTTCGTATCCTATGGGTAATGATTTCTCCACACACCACACAACCACCATTGATCAATGGGGTGTTGGATTTACGGGATCAAAATTTGAATCCGGACAAACTTCTTATTTTAAATGGGCAGTGGGAGTTCTACCCGGGTATGCTGCTTCCTTCATTCAACGAACAATCTCTAACTTCTGCTCCTACAAAATATATACAAGTCCCGGGGAACTGGAAAGATGCACTTAGCGATAGCGATAGTGATAAATCGGCTTATGGCTACGGCTCCTATCGACTACGTGTGCTTACAGATAATAATAAGAAGCAATCTTATAGTCTTCTCATTTCCGGAGCTCGCTCTTCTTCAGAAGTGTATATCAATGGTGAACAGCTGGGCAGCTCTGGCACTCCTGCTGAGAGTAAAGAGCACTATATCCCATACATACTGCCTTATTCAGTATCCTTTACAACCGATAAAAGTGAACTTGAAATTGTGATCCATGTAGCCAACTATTCCTTTTCCCAAACGGGAGGCATTTCTAAAACGATTGTATTTGGCAGCGAAAAAGCTTTAACACAGGAAAGACTGCTCTCTATTAGCCTACAGTTGCTATTATGTGTTGTACTGCTGCTGCACGCTGTATATGCTGTTATTTTATATATAATTGGGCTGCGGCAAAAGATGTTGATCTATTTTTTTCTGCTGGTAATATCCGCTATAACTACTGTACTTATAGATGATGACAGGCTTTTATTGCACGTACTTCCCTTGAACTATCAATGGAATTTCAAACTATTTTTTATCTCTTATATTGCTGTATTTATTTTTATCCTGCAGACAAGCAAACATCTTTTGTTCGCGGATTTAAAAATAAAAAGTATTCGTATCCTAACCATCCTGTCCATAGTAGACATCCTGTTCATATTATTTGGACCCGTTGTTCACTATTATGAATTTCACACACTGATTTTCGGCATAAATTTATTAGTTTTAGCATTAGGTGTCGTAATTCTTTTTCTGAGATCTATTGTTAAAAATTACGAAGGCTCTATTTTCCTGTTGTTATCCATGCTTGCCATCGTTAACAGCACACTTTGGGGAATGTTCAAGAATTATAACTGGGTCAACGTTACCTATTATCCTTTTGATCTAATTATCGCCTTTTTGTGCTTTGCGACTTTTGGATTTAAGCGATATCACTGGAATACTAAGGAGACAGAAAAACTGGCGCACAGCCTGCAGAGAAGTGTTACGCAAAAGGATGTTTTTTTGGCTAACACCTCACATGAATTAAAAAATCCGCTGTACAGTATCATTAACATTGCCGAAACTGTTCTGGACAGCGAGCGTGACACTGTAACGCATCAAAATGCTGAGAATTTAAAACTGCTCATTACCGTTGGAAGACGTATGTCCCTTCTGGTAGACGATCTGCTGGATCAATCCCAGCTCCGTGAAAGCAATATACAATTGCAGCTCAGAGAACTTAAGATTCAATCCTTCGCAGTGGGTGTGCTTGATATGTTCAAATTCTTAACAGAAGGGAAATCTTTAACCTTAATCTCAGAAATACCAGATTCATTCCCTTCTATTGTGGCTGATGAAAAAAGACTCATTCAGATCTTGTTCAATCTGCTTCAAAATGCTGTTAAATATACGACTGTAGGCACGATAAGAATCCATGCAGATATTCATAAAAAATCGGCGCAGATTCATATTACGGATACTGGTCTTGGCATGAACGAGGAGACGTTGCTCAGAGCTTTCCAGCCCTATGAACAGGGCGACTCCAGCATGAACGAAGTTAGCGGTGGCATCGGGCTTGGATTAAGCACCAGCAAGCAGTTAGTTGAACTTCACGGCGGGAAAATAAGTGTAGTCTCTACACTTGGAGAAGGTACTACCTTCACATTCACAATGCCGTTATACGATTCAACCAGCCGGGTATTGAATTCAGAACTGCCCTCTATGACTGAATTCTCGGACACGCCATCTATGATCACTTTATCCAAATTAACCGCGCCGGGTATCGTTTCATCAGCCCATGGCAGGAGACCCAAGCTTCTGGCTGTAGATGATGATCCGGTTAATCTAAAAATACTTACCAACGTACTTTCCATCAAGGACTATGAAATCGTTACGGTGACCAGCGGAAACGATGCTTTACTATTGCTGGATACCGCTCAGTGGGATTTAATTATTACAGATGTAATGATGCCACAAATGTCCGGGTATGAACTGGCGCATAGAATTCGTGAACGTTACACCATTGCTGAGCTTCCCATTTTGCTTCTGACGGCACGAAACCAACCAGAAGATATTTATACCGGATTCATTTCAGGTGCAAATGACTATGTAATGAAGCCTATGAATGCAATAGAGCTGAAGGCCCGTGTACGCTCCTTAACAGATCTAAAACAGTCCGTAAACGAACGGCTTCGTGTGGAAGCTGCCTATCTTCAAGCGCAAATACAACCACATTTCTTGTTCAACACATTAAATTCAATATCCGCGCTGGCCTCTTTTGATATTAATAGAATGAGTCACCTTGTGGATGCCTTCAGCTCTTATTTGCGTTTAAGCTTCAATTTCCTGAATGCTGAGCCTATGATACCGATTGAACGAGAGCTTGAGCTTGTTCATGCCTACCTCTACATAGAGAAGGAGCGCTTTGAAGATAGGATGACCATTCATTGGGATTATGAGGAAAGCTTGCATTTTCAGCTGCCGCCTCTGACTATACAGCCACTGGTTGAAAATGCTGTCCGGCACGGTATTTTGAGTCGCTCCCAAGGAGGAACGGTGTCCATAACCATCAAGGAACAAGCTGGCGATATTGAAATCACGATATCAGACAATGGCCAAGGCATGAAAAACGAACAACTCCAGCAGTTGCTCAGCAATCCGTCTAATGATGTACGAGGAATCGGATTTTTAAATACACATAAACGGCTGTTGCGGGTCTACGGAAAAGGGCTGCAGATTAAAAGCTCCGAAGGGAAAGGAACTTCTGTGAGTTTTATTATTCCTTCTGACAAAAAAAATCCGATTCGAAAACTTTCTGATTAACAGACAAACTATTGTGAACCCAAATATCAAGTAAGGATTCGACGTATTTTTGGCTAAAATACTATATCTGAGTGGTGATTAATAATGATTCAGGCAATATTAGTTGACGATGAACGGCTTGCCCTTGTGAAATTAGAGTTTATGTTAAAAAAAATACCATCCATACATATAGCCGCTTCCTATACGGACCCCTCGCAGGCCATTCAAGAGGCTCCGTCTTATCATCCTGACGTTATTTTTATTGATATTGAAATGCCTGAAATTAATGGTCTTCAAGCTGCCGAGATGCTCCAAGAGACCTGTCCAAACGCAAATATTATCTTTGTTACCGCGTATAACCATTATGCTGTGGAAGCCTTTGAGATCAATGCGCTCGATTATATTTTGAAGCCTGTGCGAAATGACCGACTACTGAAGGCCGTCCAACGGTTAGAAGAAAGATTGTCACTTGCCCCAAAACTCATCATTGCAACAGAAGAGGTAACCATTCGTTGTCTTCAATCGCTTCGTTTTGAACGAGGTGGACAATCTCTGAATAATCTGCGTTGGAGAACCTCTAAGGCCCAAGAGTTATTTGCTTTTTTGCTCCATAATCGCAACCGCTTTGTAAGTAAAGACATGCTGATTGAACTGCTGTGGCCTGACTTTAATCTGAAAAAGGCTTCTACCCATCTCTATACAACAATTTATCAAGTCCGGCAATGCTTAAAGCAGAATGAAGTCGACCTGCATATCAGCAACCTTAGCGGGGGGGAAGGCTATACCCTTGAAACCGGATCAATGTTGATCGATGTAGATAAGTGGGAACAGGGGATTCTGGCTCTGGAAACCATTAGTGAAGTTAATTGTGCGGAGCATCAAGTTTTATTCGAGCTTTATTCTGGAGATTACTTTGACGATTATGATTATTTATGGGCCGAAAGTGAGCGGCAACGCCTTCGTACCATTTGGCTGCACCATGCAATGGGCATTGCCCAATTTTATATAGAAAGCAACAGAATTGCCGAAGCCGTTACTGTCTATCAACGAGTAGTGCAGCTGCAGCCTTATTTTGAACAAGGGCATTTAGGATTAATGAAGGTCTACGACAGTATTGGAGAACGTTCCGCTGTGGAAGAGCAGTACAAGCTGCTCAAGGATTTGTTCCAAAAGGAACTTAACCTTGGCCTTCCAGCCAGCGTTGAGCACTGGTACGAGCAATGGGAACAGTTTAACCATAGAGTGCGATGAGCTAAATACCCTATCAAGACATAATAAAGACACCCGGATAAAACCGGGTGTCTTTATTATTACCTTCCTAGTTATTACGTTTGAATCGTCTTGTTAATACAAACCCTAGTAGTACCAGACTTCCACCTACCAAGTAGATCGGAAATGCGCTGTCTTCTCCCGTTTTCGGAAGCTGAGTCGGTTTATTGCTGTTATTTCCTGGCTTAGTGACTGTACCCTTTGGTACTTCCTCCACATCAATCTCTATGAGGATTTCTTCTTCATTTCCATTCTCATCTGTAACAATAATGGTGAACTTATCTTTACCAATATAGCCCGGATCAGGTGTGTAGACCCATTTGCCATCCTTAGTAATAATTACTTTACCATGTCCCGGCTCATCTCCCAGGCTTGGCACTCCCCCAAGTGGAATTTCACCTTCAATAGGAACATCTTCATTGGTAATCTCTTTCTGCACAGGTGGAGTTACCTGCGGAACAACAGGCGTACTAGTTGCCACAGGCTGGCTTGGAGTAGCTGTTGGCGTAACCGTTGGCGTTGCTGTCGACACTGGCGTTACCATCGGTGTTGGTGAAGGTGTTGCCACCACAACTGGTGTTGGTGTTGGCGTAGAAGTAACGACTACTTCCGGAGTCGGTGATGGTGTCCAGATAGGACCTGTCGGTTCCTCTGGCGTCGACGTTGGTGTTGCTGTTGGTGTCGACGTTGGTGTTGCTGTCGGCGTCGACGTTGGTGTTGCTGTTGGTGTCGACGTTGGTGTTGCTGTCGGCGTCGACGTTGGTGTTGCTGTTGGTGTCGACGTTGGTGTTGCTGTTGGCGTCGACGTTGGTGTTGCTGTCGGCGTCGACGTTGGTGTTGCTGTTGGCGTCGACGTTGGTGTTGCTGTTGGTGTCGACGTTGGCGTTGCTGTCGGCGTCGACGTTGGTGTTGCTGTTGGCGCTGGCGTTGGTGTTACCGTTGGTGCTGGCGTTACGGTCGGTATAGGCGTTGCTGTTGGTGTCGGAACTTTGTTTTTAACCTGAAGGCTTATCCCTGTCGTCGAAGAAATAGTCACTTCATGTGGTGTTTGATCAAGAACATAACCAGCAGGTGCTGTTTTCTCAATTAATACATATTTCCCACCTGTTAGTTTGGTAAATTCAAGTATCCCGTTTGTATCCGTAGTGCCTTCCTTAATCCAGATCTTATCGGCATCAACTACCCGATACAGATCAAAAACGGCCCCACTTAACACCTTACTCGTATTCCCGTCTTCTACTTTGGTAATCGTCAACGGTCCTCTTACGCCGCTTCCTGTGCCGGAGCCGCTAGAGAGCTTAACGATAATTTCCTCGGTGCTTACACCTGGAACTACCTTGATGTTTTTACCATCGAAACTAACCTTATTGGTTACCTTATCATTGTTTTGTGCTGTGATCAGGGAGTCATATTTCAAAATATAAGCTTCGGAAATATCCTTCAGGAAACTAAGCTTAAAGCTTTCTTTTCCGTCATTATCCGTAGTGATTTCCAGCTTATAATCTGTACCACTCACCAATTCTTGGTTGGTCGATGTTACATCCCCATTGCTTGCAACTTTCGTTTTGTAGACATGGAATGTATTGGACAGCAGGATTTGATTGTCGCTTGGAATATCCGTAATTACCGCTTCTTTTACAAAAGATTGGTTACGGTTGATGTAAACCGTCCAATGTATTTTATTTCCATCCTGCGCACCTTCTTTGTTAACATATTCCCCGCCCTGAGGGATATTAACAGAAGCTTGCAGTTTAGCGGACTCTACTTTCGCACCGTCATATAACGTAGCTGTATTTTTAATTTCATTTGAATCAATCGCTTGATCCGCGAACGTTGTTTTGAAAGTGACGTAGAACGCATAATTAATCGTTTTATTAAATGTCACCTTCAGCTCACTGCCATCCAGCTCCACTTTATAATCAGCGGAATTCACACTAGCTTGAGGAGAAGGATTTCCATCCTTTCCATACTCCCATTTATTCACTTTCACAGAATCCATATTTACAACTTGGCCAGCTGAAATGGTATCAACCAGTTGAGCTTGGCTTAACGTTTTCTGATTATAATTAGCCCCAATGTTCCAAGTGATCTCCTTAGTTACAGCATTGTAGGAACCACTCTTCTTCCCATTGTTTTTAACCTCATCTCTTGGATTAAAGGTTGCGGTCGCTTCTTTATGCTTAGACTCCTTCACCCCATTAACCGTTTCTTTCCAATCGAGTGCACCTGTATTAGTGAATTGAGTTTTGCCCGGAGCCAGCCAATCATAGTTAAAGCTTGTTGTATAAGTAATTGTGTAAGGCTCATTTATCGGCGCATTAAAAGTAATCACAAATCCATCGTTTACTGCAACCGGATCATGCGCATTGTAAACAACACTATGGACGGTAGCAGTTCCACCTTTAGTTGGTTGAACCTTTAATGTACCCGGGACAAGCTTTAATCCGGCATTGCCAAAAGTATCTGTCACCACTAAATTTTCCATAGTCTTGCTGTCGTCGTTAATTTGGATAGTCCAATCGAGGGTCTTAGTCGCATAATTAACGTTGCTATAATTTTTATGGAGAATTTGCTGCTTGATATCACTGTAACCCGTTTCTGTTTTTCCATCATAAGTAATCTTGTTCGTAATCTTGCCATCATCAAATACTCTGCCATTTGCCTTTGTCTGATATTCAATACGGTAGGCAGAATTAATATCATTGTTAAATTTCAGATCAAAACCATTTAATCCCGTTGCAGTTGTTGGAGTTATTGTATATTCGCTTGAAGCGATTTCCGCGCTTTTAACCCCGTTGCCATTACTGTCGATCGTTACAGGATAAACTTTAACCGAGCTGAGAATCAGATCTTGGGTGTTATTGAATGTATCCTTCAAAATAGCATTTGCCGCTAAAATTGTTTTTTCATTGTAATTGAAATTAACAGCCCAGGAAATCACCTGATTCGCTGCATCGTATTTAGTGGACTCTTTCGATAGTGGTTTGCCACGTCCTACTGTAACTGTAGTGCTAGCCTTTTTAGAAAATCCGTTATCTCCTGTTAAGACTGCCTCATTCAAAAAGGTTTTCGCATCTACACCAGTACCAGTTATATCCGTAGAAAAGCCAATCCGGTAGGCCTTAGTAAGCGGGTTATCCGCAAATTTCAGCTTTAACTCTCCCAAAGTGGATCCTGTCACATCATACTTGCTGCTGTCCACTATATTGCCAAGACTCACAGTCCCATCGACCTTCACATCAAGCTCATAAACAGCAATAGATACCGTATTTAGTGATAATCCCGCAGGGAGTGTGTCTGTGATAACTGCATTTTTTACGCTTTCCAGTGCCTTATTCACATCAACCGTCCAAGCGATGCTTGTTGGGTTATAATACTGCGGCTTAGGCGAACCGTCTTTTTCTATAGTAGAGCTAACCTTCGGCTTAAAATTAAGCTCAATGGTCTGAGTACCGCCTTGTATCGGGAAAATCAGGGTTTGCTTCGTGGAGCCAGTAATCTTCTTGGAGCTCAAAAGCGACCTTACGGAGAAAGTCCCTCCCACTTTATCGTGGGTTTCGATATACGCATTAAATGTAAATACAACGCGGTTAGTATTTTTGTCGACGGTATAAGTCCCTACAGGTTCATCGTCAAAAATAAGATCACCATTCAGATCGTTATAAAGTTCAAACTGTGTTGGAAGATCAAAGGTATAGGTGGACCCATCCTTATATCCATGCCCATCTGGAAGTGACCATGTATAGTTCAATTCCGAATAGGAATCAAGTTCATATACGCTTTCTGTAACCGTATTTGTGTATTTATCATCGGTGTATACAGCAAGCGTAACACTAGTAATGAGGTCATCTCCAATTACAGTACCGTTGCCACTCGCATATGCCTGCGAATTGACTCCAAAGCCAAAGCTGTAAGCCCATTGCGTCACAAGCAAGAATACTACGAGCAATGCGCTAATTTTCTTTTTTGATAACATTATTAAAAATGCCTCCTTTATCACTCCGTTTATCGTGCTTTTCCTAAGCTTTATCCTTTGAATCCCGTACTCTACTCCCCCGCATTAACCTCCTTGACTCTTTCTCATGATATAAATTTGCAACCTAACAACTATTGTAAATAGTCCATCTATACATAATCTGAACAGCGTCCTATTGCAGTCTTGGAGATCTTTTTATTGCAAAAAAAAACAGGGATATGCGCAATAACTCGCATATCCCTGTCGTATTTACTACTTAGTGGAAAATAAAAATAACATTGTACATCTTATAGACTAGCGTGATCACGTTTGGTGTAAGTCTTACGCTTCTCCAGAAGCTTGTTCAGCGCATCAATATAAGCGCGGGCACTTGCTTCTAGAATATCGGTGCTAAGTCCACGGCCTTGTGCAGCTACTTCTCCCTGCGAAAGCACCACATGAACCTCACCCTGCGCATCTTTACCACGGGAGACCGATTTAATCGAATAATCTCCAAGGGTAACTTCCTCATTCGTAGCTTTATCAATAGCATTGTAGATGGCATCTACTGAACCATTACCTTCGGCCTCAGCTACAATCGGCTGGTCTTCCGGACCCGCAATGATAACCTTGGCGGTTGGAACAGCTTCATTACCATAAGTAACGAACATCGTTTGCAGCTTAAAGACTTCTGGCGTATCAATTAATTTCTCTTCAATCAAAGCCAAAATGTCTTCATCTGATACTTCTTTTTTCTTATCTGCCAAATCCTTAAATCTAGAAAAAGCGGTGTTCAGCTCTTCTTCGGACAAATCATACCCAAGATCACTCAACTTATCGCGGAAAGCGTGCCGTCCAGAGTGTTTGCCGAGTACCAGCTTGCTCTCTTTAAGTCCAATAGTCTCCGGTGTCATGATCTCGTAGGTAGTTTTCTCTTTTAGCATCCCGTCCTGGTGAATACCCGATTCATGAGCAAATGCGTTAGCTCCTACAATCGCTTTATTCCCTGGAACCACCATACCTGTCAGCTTGCTGACCAGACGGCTTGTGCGAGAGATCTCAGATAACGTAAGCGATGTTTTTGCACCAAAAAATTCAGCCCGTGTCTCAAGCGCTAGCGCAACTTCTTCAATCGCTGTGTTCCCGGCACGTTCACCGATACCGTTGATCGTTCCTTCGATCTGATCTGCACCATTCTGAATCGCAGCCAACGTATTTGCTGTAGCCATACCAAGATCGTTATGACAATGGGCACTAAGCTGTACGCGTTCAATATCAGGCACATTCTCTTTTAGATATTTAAAGATAGCTCCGTACTCCGAAGGATTCAAATAACCTACAGTATCCGGGATATTAACAACATTAGCGCCTTCCCGGATAGCCATGCCGACCATTTCAGCCATGAAATCATACTCCGTACGGCCCGCGTCTTCTAATGAAAACTCGAGCTTAGGGAAATATTTTTTAGCGTATCGGATAGCAGACTGTGCAGTTTCCAGCACCTGAGCCTTATCCATCCGTAGCTTATGCTGGCGGTGAATAGGAGATGTAGCCAGAAAAATATGAATACAAGGGTCCTGCGCTCCCTGTAGTGCTTCTTTTACAGCATCAATATCTGTCTCTCTAGAACGAGAAAGGCCGATTACCGTGACGTTCTTCACAGCTCTTGCCACCGCATTAACAGAAGCTAGATCACCTGGAGAAGCTGCAGGAAAACCCGCTTCCATGCGATCAATTCCCAGCTTCTCTAACTGGTAAGCGATCTCCACTTTCTCACGCGTGTTGAGGTTCACACCTGGTGACTGCTCTCCATCTCGCAGTGTCGTATCGAACACATAAATTTTCCGCATGCTAAGCACCTCCCAAAAATTGTGCTGAAACTCTCAAATGCGGCTCGCAAAGTCACGGCCGCATTTGAAGGTAATACTATTTAATCATAAGTATGATTATGATTATTTCTTAATCCAGTGCATCATTTCACGCAATTGGCTACCTACAACTTCTACTGGGTGAGCAGCTTCGTTGCGGCGAGTAGCGGTAAGGAAAGCACGTCCGGATTGGTTCTCAAGGATAAAGTCACGAGCGAATTTACCTTCTTGAATATCTGTCAGAACAGCTTTCATAGCTTTTTTAGTATCTTCAGTTACAATACGTGGTCCAGTTACATAGTCACCGTACTCAGCAGTGTTACTGATAGAATCGCGCATGCTGGACAATCCGCCTTCGTATACCATGTCAACGATCAGCTTCAATTCGTGCAGACATTCGAAGTAAGCCATCTCAGGAGCATATCCTGCTTCTGTCAATGTTTCGAAGCCAGCTTTGATCAGTGCGGATACACCACCGCAAAGTACAGCTTGTTCACCGAACAAGTCAGTTTCGGTTTCTTCACGGAAGGAAGTTTCGATAACCCCTGCGCGTGTACAGCCGATACCTTTTGCATAAGCAAGACCGATTTCTTTAGCTTTTCCAGTTGCATCTTGTTCGATAGCAATCAAGCCAGGAACGCCAAAGCCTTCAACATAAGTACGACGAACCATGTGACCTGGAGATTTTGGTGCTACAAGCAGCACGTCTGCATCTTTAGGAGCAACGATTTGTCCAAAGTGTACGTTAAAGCCGTGGGAGAACATCAAAGCTGCGCCTTTTTTAAGGTTTGGTTCTACTTCATTTTTATATACCGAAGCCTGTGTTTCATCTGGCATTAGGATTTGCACAACATCTGCACGGGATACTGCTTCAGCTACTGGCAATACTTCAAAACCGTCATTTTTCGCAGTTTCAAAAGATTTACCTTCACGAAGACCGATGACAACTTGAAGACCACTGTCACGCAGGTTTTGTGCTTGGGCATGTCCTTGGCTACCGTACCCGATTACCGCAATTGTCTTTCCTTTTAATACACTAAGTTCTGCATCCTGTTCATAGTACGTTGTAACTGCCATTGTCAATATCCTCCTTTAATTTGAGACCCATCATAAAGAGCGGGTGCTTCAAGAGAACTGGATTCATAGAAGATCTAGCTGCTCCTCAAGCTCCCGCTCTTTAGCGGGAAGTTCATTCATATCATATCAGATTAATGCAATCAAGCAGTAATCCGTTAAAGTCGCAAAATAAAATATTTAAGAGTTACCGCGTACCATAGCCGTAATACCCGTGCGAGACAGCTCTCTGATTCCATAAGGTTTCAAAAGCTCGATCATCGCATCAATCTTCACTGTATCTCCAACTACCTGTACTAACAATGTAGTGCTGCCAATATCAACAACTGAAGCCCGGAAGGTTTCTACAACGCCCATAATTTCCGGACGCTCACTTGGATCAGCATTCACTTTAATCAGAGCCAGCTCACGAGCAACCATTGGCTTAGATCCAAGATCAACGACTTTAATTACATCAATTAACTTGTAGAGCTGCTTCTCGATTTGTTCAAGCGTATGCTGGTCTCCAAGAGTAACGATAACCATCCGGGACAATCCAACCTCTTCAGACTGGCCAACCGTAATACTCTCAATATTAAATCCGCGGCGACCGAACAAACCCGACACCCGTTGAAGCACACCCGGCTGGTCATTTACGAGTACAGAAATCGTATGTCTTGTCACTGTTATTCATCCCCCATCAGCATATGATCGATGGTTGAACCTTGAGTTACCATCGGGTAGACATTCTCGTCTTTTGGAACAACGAATTCTACCAATACTGGACCCGGTGTTTCCAGTGCCTTCTGCCATGCATCACGTGCTTCTTCCTTATTCGTCGCCCGTAGACCTTTTACGCCATAGGCCTCAGCCAGCTTAACGAAGTCCGGACTGCCTGCGAGATCTGTAAAGCTGTAACGTTTATCATAGATAAGATTCTGCCATTGGCGAACCATGCCAAGCACCTGATTGTTAATTACTACAATTTTGACTGGTATATTGTTAATCGCACATATTGCTAGCTCTTGGGAACACATTTGCATGCCGCCATCACCATTAATCGATACTACCAACCGTTCAGGATGTGCCATCTGTGCACCGATAGCTGACGGGAATCCGAAGCCCATCGTTCCAAGACCGCCTGAAGTAATCCATGAACGCGGATGATTAAACTTATAGTATTGTGCAGCCCACATTTGATGCTGACCAACATCCGTTGTGACAATCGCTTCACCTTTAGTGGTGTCATTGATCATTTCAATCACCCATTGTGGTTTAAGCTCTGTTTCTGAATCCTTATACCGAAGCGGCTGATCTAGCTTCCACTGAGCAATCTGTGTTCTCCAAGCATCAGCATTAGATGCGCGTCCAACCTCAGGATTCAGCATTTCCAATACAGTTTTCACATCGCCTACAATCGGAATATCAGGCGATACATTTTTCCCGATTTCTGCAGGGTCTATATCGATATGCACGATTTTGGCTTTTGGCGCGAAGCCGTCCAGTCTGCCAGTAACACGATCATCAAAACGTGCACCGATATTAATGAGCAAATCGCACTGTTGAATCGCATTATTCGCGGTATACGTACCATGCATACCCGGCATTCCCATCCAAAGTTCTTCTGCACTAGGGAAAGCTCCGAGACCCAGCAAGGTTGTAGTAATTGGAATCTCTGTCCGTTTCACGAATTCGAACATAGCTTCATGTGCTCCGGAGTAAATAACTCCACCACCTGCAATGATAATCGGACGTTCAGCAACCGCAATCGCACGAACCAATTTATCAAGCTGCAGTTTGTTTGGAACTGTACAAGGATTGTAGCCCCGAAGATTCACTGTTTTCACTGGTGTGAACAACGTCTTCGCTGCTGACACGTCTTTCGGAATATCGATCAACACTGGACCTTTACGACCGGTATTCGCCACATGGAAAGCTTCATGTATAACACGCGGGAGATCCTCAACATCTCTTACAAAGTAGCTATGCTTAGTGATTGGCATCGTTATCCCGGTAATGTCTGCTTCCTGGAAAGCATCTGTACCGATCAGGCTGGAGAATACGTTACCTGTGATTACAACCAATGGAGTGGAGTCCATATATGCTGTAGCAATACCTGTTACAAGATTCGTTGCTCCGGGACCCGAGGTAGCAATACATACCCCTGGTTTGCCACTTGCTCTAGCGTAACCGTCAGCTGCATGAATAGCACCTTGCTCATGACGTGTTAACACGTGATTGAAATCCGTAAAACCGTACAATGCATCATAGATGTACAATACAGCTCCACCCGGATATCCGAATACAGTGTCTACACCTTCTAATACAAGGCTGCGGAGTAATATCTCGGAACCGGAAATGACCTCCGGCTCCATCCATTTTTCTTTTAACTGCTCAGTAGACCGTAATTCCGGTATTTGCGCGCTCATCAGTATTCCTCCTCCGATATTTAACATTCATTATGCAAATGACGGACCGTCCTTTATACATCAGCAAATGGTTCCTTATAAAACAAAAAAACCTTTCGCCTCCCACGCACAGTATTAGCGCGTGAGGGACGAAAGGTTGATCTTCCGTGGTACCACCCATGTTTGCATTACATCTCGCGATGCAACGCCTTATCAGGTATACAAAAATCCATCGATGTAGGCAAGGGCCCTAATCTCTGTAACCTGAAGTCCCTAACGCGGACTAAACGATTTCCCCTAATAATTCCACCACTCTAGCCAGTGGACCTTTCAGGAAAACAGCTCCGAGGTGAGCTCGTATATAAGGGATTTCGGTGGAGGTTGCAGCAGATCCTCACACTCTCTGAGCAAAAGAGCCCTTAAAACTTCGTCCTCATCATTGCCGATACATGTATGTTCGATAAAATGTTTAGACACATTATATGATTCCTAACATGGATAAGTCAATACCCTTATTTTTAATATTGTCACAACTCCTACTTCTACGTGCTGGGAACCCCCACCCCGCTCCCGACATATGATGTACGACAATGCGTAGAAAGGGGGCGCTCTATGATCCGTTATCGTCGACCCAAGCAGGATGACGTCATTATCCTTGATTTAATCGAGCGACAGCTTGTACCATTATCTCATTTGCCAAAGACTGAAATTGCCAAAATCAAAAAAGATATCCCCCGTCGTCTGGGACACGGTATCACCTTAGTCGCCTGTCCCGACTATGAGAGTGATCCAATGGGGTTTGTCCATTTCCTGCTGCATGGTGATTTACTTTATATCGATATGTTAGCCATAGCACCCGCAGCACGGCGCAAACACTTGGGGAATATGCTCATGGATCGAGCAGAACGATTTGCACTATCACGCGGATGTCATCGGGCTAAGGTATCCGTCGATTTAGGAAATACAGCAGCTCTTGCCTTTTATCAAAAATTGGGCTACAGCGTAGCCCGTTATCAATCCCTAAGCTTCTGTTACGAACTGGAAAAAAGGTTCATCTAATTAAATCAAAACTCAACTGAACTTAAAAGAATCCGAAAGGTGGATAGGGTGTGCCTCCGTACCCATAGCCTCCATAAGGATTGCCATAGCCAGGACCTCCACCATAAGGTACTCCACCGCCATAGCCACTACCAAAAGCATAAGGTGCTGTACCAATGGCAAGCAAATCAAACAACACTAAAGGAATGATTGCTTTGGTTTGTACTTTTTTACCACTTACGCGTTGTAATATCAGACGATTTCCGGATACACGCAGCAGTTTACCTGTCACCTGAGTACCGTCTTTTTTTACTGCAATGATCTGCTTACCTACGAGTCTCATAACTTGCTTCTTCGTAACTGGCTTAGTCATATGATCCCCTCCTAAATGTTTTGTACGCCTCTCATTCGCATCATCTACAAAACAGTCTATTCGTTGGAAAGGACCTTCGCCTGTACACTTGCCCTCCTACCTCAATGTTTATCCTTGCTGATCCTAATAAAAAAGCCGTATTTCCGGGAAAAGACCGGAAATACGGCTTTGAAAAGTTACATTTCTATCGCTTACCAGGATCGTATGGCTGTCCTAATGCCTTAGGAGCAGAGGAACGGCCTACAGCCCCTACCAGTACGATGATAGTCAGTACATAAGGGATCATAAAGATAAACTCTTGAGGAATATTTTGTGACCACTCATACAATTGAACATAGTTGCGAATCGCTTGGGAGAATCCGAAGAATACCGCTGCACCAAAGGCGCCAAGTGGATTCCATTTCCCAAAGATCATCGCTGCAATGGCGATAAAACCTTGACCAGAGATTGTATTATGTCCAAAGGTTCCGGTCGTTGTTAAAGTGATTGTAGCCCCACCAATACCCGCCATCAATCCACTCAACATTACACCGATATATCTCATCCGATTAACTTTTACACCTAGTGTATCTGCAGCACTTGGATGCTCACCTACAGCACGCAAACGCAATCCAAATGGCGTCTTAAACAGAACCAAATAAATAACGATGACCAGTATTATGGCCAAATAAGTTGTAGGATAGGAATTAAAAATCCCTTCACCAATCACTGGGATTTTGGAGAGCCCAGGAATTGCAACCTTGCTGAATCCGTCAATGATCGGAGTTTCAGCAGATCCATCAAACAGGAGCTTAACCATGTAGAGCGTGCTGCCTGCAGCTAAAAAGTTAATAACCGTACCACTAATCGTCTGATCAGATTTAAAGGTTATAGATGCAACCGCATGAATTAGTGAGCCTAGCACACCAACAGCTATAGCACAGAGTACACCAACCCAAGGAGCCCATTCGCCCATTCCAGCGTCCTGAGCATAATAACCGCCTACTGCTGCCGCAAAGGCACCAAACATCATCAAACCTTCAAGTCCAATGTTTACGACACCGGAACGTTCAGAGAAGATGCCGCCAAGTGAGGCAAAAATGAGCGCTGTGGAAAAAACAAGCGTTGTATTAAGCAGTTGACCTAACGTCTGCAGATCCATCTATAACACCTTCTCTTTCTTGCGCTTGAAGTAAAAGGGCTTAAGCACCCAGCGCACAATCCCTTGTGCCGCAATAAAGAATATGATTGAACCAATAACGATACGAATAAGCTCCGGTGGAACATCTGCAGCAAAACTCATACCCGCAGAACCATAAGTCAGCGTACCGTAGAGAATCGCAGCCAGAATAACACCAAGTGGATGTGTTAAACCAAGAAGAGCAACGGCGATACCATCAAATCCATATCCTGGCGATGCCGCGAAAATAGCTTGATAATGGAATACACCAAGCACCTCTCCTGCTCCGGCCAGACCGGCGAATACACCACTTATGAACATTGCCTTCATAACGTTACGTCCAACATTCATCCCTGCATATTCGGCAGCATGTGGATTGTAACCAACTGCACGCATTTCGTAGCCCTGCTTGGTCTTCCATAAGTACACATAGAAGAATACCGCTGCAGCAAGAGCAATAGCTGTACCCCAGTGTAGACGTGCATTATCAAATATCGAATTCAAAAAGGTCATGGAAAGTGAGGCCGGAATATCCTCGGAACGATTTTGTCCTGGAAGCAACAAAAAGTTTCTAACGATATAATTCGACAGGTAAAGAGCGATCCAGTTTAACATGATTGTGGTAATAACTTCATTAATCCCACGTTTTGCTTTCAAATAACCGGCAATCCCTGCCCATAAACCACCGCAGAGACCCGCAATAATTACAGCAAGCGGGACAAGCAGGAAGGACGGCAGACCTGCCATCTTAATACCCACCACTGTTGCCGCTGTCATACCAATCATTACTTGGCCATCTGCCCCGATATTAAACATCCCTGAACGGAATGCGAAAGCTACGGCTAGCCCTGTAAGCATTAATGGTGTCATTTCGCGCACAGCTTCACCAAAGTTATACAAATTACCAAACACCCGTTTGAACAGTGCGGAGTAAGCAGTTATCGGATCATAACCGCCCAGAAGCATAACTATTGCTCCCACAAGAAAACCAAGCACGATGGCAACCAGAGGAACGATGTAGCTGTCAGTTGTGAAGATTTTTTTGAACTTATTCAACTGCCTTACCTCCCCGCTGCAAGCTGCCTGCCATCATAAGACCCAGTTCCTGATCATTCGTATCTTGCGGGAACACTTCACCGACAATTTTCCCTTCATAGATAACAGCGATTCTGTCAGAGACGTTCATAATCTCGTCCAATTCAAAGGAAATAAGTAGAACAGCCTTTCCTTGATCACGCTGAGCTATGAGTTGCTTCTGAACAAATTCGATAGCCCCAACATCTAGACCGCGTGTAGGTTGTGCGGCAATTAACAATGTCGGATTTTTATCTATTTCCCGCGCAATAATCGCTTTCTGTTGATTTCCGCCGGATAAAGAACGGGCTTTGGTCTCTATTGAAGGTGTACGTACATCAAATTGCTCTATAAGCTTCGCTGCGTACTTATCAATGACATCATTTTGCAAAAAGCCATTTTTGTTGTAAGGACTCTTATAATAAGTTTCCAAAACCATATTCTCACTCATGGTGAAATCAAGCACTAACCCATGCTTGTGGCGGTCCTCAGGAATATGAGAGACATTCATCTCTGAAACCTTCCGCGGTGATAAATTAGCAATTTCATTGCCAGACACGGTAATCGAACCCGAATCAATTTTGCGCAGACCTGTAATGGCCTGGATCAACTCACTTTGTCCATTGCCATCTACGCCAGCAATCCCGAGAATTTCCCCTGCTTTAACTTCAAAGCTAAGACCATCCAGTACGGAGACCCCGTCTTTACTCTTACTGCTGACATCCTTCAGTTTGAGTACAGATTGACCAACCTCAGGAGCTTTCTTGTCCACTTTGAAAGTTACGCCACGCCCAACCATTTTTTCAGCTAGCTCATTAGGGTTAGTCTCTGCGGTATTCACAGTATCAATTACTTTCCCACGTCTAATAATGGTGACCCGATCAGATATTTGCATGATTTCTTTAAGCTTATGCGTGATCAAAATAATGGATTTTCCCTCTGCAACAAGCCGCTTCATAATCGCCATGAGTTCCGTAATTTCTTGAGGCGTAAGTACTGCGGTCGGCTCATCAAATATGAGAATATCCGCTCCACGGTACAGGGTCTTCATAATCTCTACCCTTTGCTGCATACCTACCGAAATGTCATGAATAACGGCATTTGGATTCACTTGCAGGCCATATTGCTCCGATAGCTTCCGAACCTGTTCCGCAGCGGATTTATAGTCAATTTTAAGACCTTTTTTCGGCTCCATCCCAAGAACAATATTCTCGGTCACCGTAAAAGGCTCCACAAGCTTGAAATGCTGATGAACCATACCAATACCAAGCTCAATAGCTTTATTGGGGTTATCAATAATAACCGGTTTCCCGTCGATTTCAATACTGCCTTCATCCGGTTGATACAATCCAAATACAATATTCATTAAAGTGGACTTGCCTGCACCATTCTCACCAAGCAATGCAAGAATTTCACCCTTTTTAAGCGTCAAGCTAATGGAATCGTTAGCAACAATACCGGGAAAGCGTTTTGTGATTTGCTTCAACTCTACGACAGGAGCCGCAGCACTCATGGAATCACCCTCATCACAGAATATATAACTACCTTATAGACACGGATGTACCGCCCTTTGTAAGGCGGTATATCTATGTTCCTCATATCATAACCAGTGCTTTAACAAGGAATAAGGCCAGCACAACACCGGCCTTATTCTTTGATCCTTATTGTAATGCAATAAATGGAGACTAACTATTACTCGGAAGGAACAGTGATTGTTCCATCAATGATTTGTTTTTTGTATTCTTCAACTTTAGCCAGGATCTCTTCAGAAACGTTGTCCTTAGTATCAGAAATACCTACACCATTATCTTTCAGACCAAGAACGGTTGTAGTACCACCCTTGAACGTACCGTCAATTACTTCTTTAGAAACTTTAAGAACAGCTTCGTCTACACGTTTGATCATGGAAGTCAAAGTAACGTCAGTACCAAACTCGATGGATTGGTCTTTATCTACACCAATAACCCATACTTTAGAACCGCCTGCTTTGTTACGAGCTTTAGCTTCGTTGAATACGCCATTTCCTGTTTGTCCAGCAGCAGGGAAGATAATGTCGTTTCCGTCGTTATACAATGTAGCTGCAAGAGATTTACCAACGTCTGGTTTGTCATAACCACCAGCATAAGTAGGTGTTACTTTAGCTGAAGGGTTAACTGCTGCTACACCAGCTTTAAAGCCAGCTTCAAAACGTTTGATTACAGGGCTTTCCAGACCACCGATGAATGCAACTTTGTTAGTTTTTGTAGTCAGACCAGCAACCACCCCAACCAAGAAAGAACCTTCATTTTCGGAGAAAGTAACGGAAGCTACGTTAGGAGCTTCAACTACGCTATCAATGATAGCCAAGTTAGCATTTGGGTTCTCAGTAGCTACTTTTTTAATTGCGTCGCCAAGATCAAAACCAATACCCCAAGTCAAGTTGTATCCATCTTTAACGAAGGAGTTAAGGTTTGGCTCATAGTCAGCATTTGATTTACTTTGCAAGTACTTAACGCCACTACCTGTTTCTTTTTCAAGAGCTTGCAATGCTTCCCATGCGGATTGGTTAAACGATTTATCGTTTACGCCACCAATGTCAGTAACCATACCAAATTTGAAATCGGATTTAGGTGCGTTTGTTCCTGCATTGGTTCCTGCATTAGTTTCACCTTTAGCGGCGTTGTTATTGTTGTTTCCACAGCCTGTCAAAACGACTGTAAGAGACAGCAACATTGCAAGAGATAGCTTTAAACCTTTTTTCATTGAATGTAATCCCCCTTAAAATATTGGATGTCTTCTGTGTTCTGCTTGGACATTCCATTAGTTCAAATTATAACTGCAATAAAATCTAAAATCCAGTGCATAAATGACCTCAGGTCAATAATAATTTGCACTTTTTAGCAAGTAACCGCTTTCCATGACATAGCATGTTACAGTTATGTCTGGTTAATGTCAGAAACCCTGATTTTACTCTGTATAGTATTCCAACACATTACAAATATTATTGCACACTTAAGTGTTTTCTATTATTATGATTCCTTAGTAATTGCACTTGAAAGGAAGTTATCAGATCATGACCGAAGAAATAAATCCACAAACATCACCGGCCTTCAAATATTGCCGTGAATCCCGTGTCTTCAAAACCGGACGCGTTTTCCCTAATGATGTCAATAATCACAAAACATTATTCGGCGGCAAGCTTATGAGCGGCATCGATGAAGTAGCCTCCATTTCAGCTATGCGCCATTGTCGAACTAACGTCGTCACAGCCTCTACAGACTCTGTAGACTTCTTGAGACCCATTCGGCCTACTGACTCCGTATGTTTTGAATCCTTCGTCTCCTGGACTGGACGGACAAGCATAGAGGTGTTTGTAAAGATCATTTCAGAAAATCTATATACTGGAGAGCGCGCTGTCGCTGCCACTTCATTTCTAACCTTTGTCGCAGTCGAAGAGGATGGCACACCTACTCCGGTTCCAGCTATTATCCCAGAGACAGACGAAGAGAAGCTGATCAATGAATCCGCTAATGAACGTTCCGAGCTGCGAAAAGTACGCCGCAACATCAGCAAAAAGCTCGCTGCTCAATTAAATACCATAAAGTATTGGGAATAGTTCTGCATCCGCAGAGCTTTTTCTTTTATGTAGGGAAACCCAATGCTGCTTCCTACCTATCTTACCGCACAAAAAAGCACCGCTGCATGGGCAACCCGCAGGCGGTGCTTTTCGGTTATATTACAACACTTACGCGTTGATTTTCTCTTTAGCAATACCAGCCAAGGAGTTGAATGCGTTAAGATCATTCACAGCCAGATCAGCCAGCATCTTACGGTTAACTTCTACACCAGCCAATTTCAGGCCGTATACAAGCTTGCTGTAAGAAAGACCGTTCAAACGAGCTGCTGCATTAATACGAACGATCCACAGTCTGCGGAAGTTACGTTTAGTTTGACGACGGTCGCGGTAAGCGTAAACCATCGATTTCATTACTTGTTCTTTAGCTGTTTTAAAAATACGGTGTTTAGAACCGAAATAACCTTTTGCCAATTTCAACACTTTTTTATGTTTACGACGAACTACAAATCCGCCCTTAACTCTTGCCATATTAATAAACCTCCCAAAAATGTGTAATAAACTATTTCAAGTTAGCCAATCCTTGTTTCAAACGTCTTACATCCCCAGGGGCCATTACTGGATTTCCGTTCAGAACGCGCTTAGCGCGTTTAGATTTGTGGGACAGCAAGTGGTTTTTGTGAGCTTTGTAACGTGTTACTTTACCAGTTCCGGTAATTTTGAAGCGGCCTTTCAGGCTGCTGTGTGTTTTCATCTTAGGCATGGTGTTTCCTCCTTGAATATTATGCGGCGCCAAATTGCAGATAAGCAAGTGACTCCAGATTTATTGAGCTTTAGGAGCCAAAATCATAATCATGCTGCGGCCTTCCAGCTTTGGCTGGCGCTCAACAACAGATATATCAGCCACTTCGTTCTTCACTCGTTCGAGGATTTTTTGGCCGATATTCGCGTGTGTAATCTCACGTCCGCGGAAACGTACGGAGCACTTCACTTTATCGCCCTCACCCAAGAACTTGATCACATTGCGGAACTTAGTTTGATAATCATGTTCCTCAATGTTAGCACGGAACCAGACTTCCTTGATATCAACGACCTTCTGGTTTTTACGCGCTTCCTTCTCTTTCTTCTGCGTTTCATAACGGAACTTGCCGTAATCCATGATGCGGCATACCGGCGGCTTAGCCTGTGGTGCTACATTGACTAGATCCAGATTAAGATCGATCGCCATTTGCAGCGCTTCGCGGATCGGTTTAATTCCGATTTGCTCACCTTCCGCACCAACCAACCGTACCTCTTTGGCCCGAATTTCATCATTGATCATATGTTCCTTACTGATAACTCTCCACCTCCGGATCTTTTTAACAACTATTCTCACGTAACTCCATAAAAAAGGGGTGCCGGTAACACCCGACACCCCGTGTTTGATCAACGTTCATGAACATTAACATTCATAAAGCATTGAGATCAAAACCAGCCGGCGAATATGCCAGTCAGGTGAGAAGCAGGTGCTTCTTCTTGCAATCCCTATGATTTGCGTACTTGAATACTATACACCACACTATTTGGGGTGTCAATCCTTTTATGCAGAAATTTCGTGAACTTTATACCTGCTTACTTTGTACCTCTTCAAGTCGTACTACGCGAGTATGCTTGGTATGGCTCCATTGCTTATTGTTCTGCGTGAAGAACGCATAGAACGTAATCGGATACCACGAGATCAAGTAGATCGGGAAGAATACAAGATAAGCATATACTTTCTTGAACGTAACCTTCTCCAATGCCATCGCAATACCAAAAGTCACCAGATTGGCGCCAATAGCTAGGAAGCTGAGCCAGATCGGCAAGCTGCCGTAAATGTTAGCGATATTCGGTCCGTTAAAGAACGCCATATCCACCCACATTACCGCCGTCATTAAAAAAGTGAGCAATACAATATATACATTCGCTCCATAAAGCGCGAGGTCAAACTTCGTTAAGCTGCGTTCTTTAATACTTTGCCAAAGCAATGGAAAAAAATAACGGCGAGCAACAGTGAAGTGCCCCTGCATCCAACGCAGACGCTGTCTTGAGGAGGCCTTGAAGGTTAACGGCTTCTCATCAAATACCTTTGCATCATAATTGAACTTAGGATATACACCATGTGCTGCACTACGCATCGTAAACTCCAAGTCCTCGACCAAACTTGTAGCTCCCCAGCCCATTTCTTTAAGAAGTGTGGTCTCAAAACACATTCCGGTTCCGCCAAGGAAGTTAGCCATATTTAAATTATGGCGTGAAAGTTGCCACAAACGGTTAATATACCAGTACGAAATACCATAAGCAGCTGTAATCCAGGAATCCTCTGGATTCTTGGTATCGATATAACCTTGGATTACCCGTGCACCTGAACAAAGATCATTATTCATCTCCATCAGGAACTCAGTATGCGCCAAGTTATCGGCATCGAACATGACAACAGCATCATATTGCCGCGGCATAGCCCACAGCTCTTTAAGCATCCATTCTATTGCGTAGCCTTTACCTCTCAGATTTGCATTGGTGCGGACACAAGCGTTCATGCCGTGTTCTCTAACGATGCGAGCTGTACCATCTGTACAATTGTCACAAATTACAAATACATCGTACAGTTCTGATGGATAATTAAGCTGCTTCAGATTCTCCATTAATGCGCCGACAACTTCTTCCTCGTTATGTGCGGCAACAAGTACGGCAAAAGATTTTTCCGGCTTATACTGCGTCTTTTTCTTTTTCCTGTGCAGCCCGAATAATGAAAACGTAAACTGATAGACTGCGATTGCTGCCAAGATCACTTGGAGCGTAACAAACAGTGCGTCTGTCATGACCTTTTGATGCCCCCTTTTTTCACTCTTGGTGTTCTTTTTTTTCTCTCTAGCTTGCTTGACGTTCTTTCTGACCCTTTTGTTGCATCCCTTAACAATAGACCAAGAGTATTCTTATTCTCGGCAGACTTCACAATTTTTATATATGCTGTTTAAAAGAATTCTATGGATTCCTTTTTTTGAATCCTTATTTATCTCTTACCCTTTTAAACAGGTTTAGTCTGCTTGAATCATTGTAAAGCGTAATAGTGCTCTAAGTCAAAACTGGCAAATTTCGAGTAAACCTGAGCTTTTCCTTGAAATGAACTACCTTTAAAAAGTATGATTAAGACAGATCTAAGCTATAGAACGGATTACTGCATTAACATCTGTTAACGGTAACCGGACTAGCGGAGGGAATTAGATATGAGACATTTATTCATGAAACTACATCTCTGGGAGCGGCATCTTTTTAAGTGGATCAACGGACGAATGCATAATCGTTTTTTGAACTTTTGGCTCTTTTACCTTACTCATTTGGGTGGAGCTACAAGCACGATTGTTATCAATATACTGATATGGGTATTAGCTCCTGAGCCTTGGAGAACTACAGGTTTACAAGCCTTGACAGCACTAGCTGTCAGCCATATACCCGTAGCTATCGCCAAAAAGCTGTACCCGCGAATGCGTCCATATCTGGCGTTACCGGAAACCAATACTTTTCGTAATCCATTAAAGGATCATTCTTTTCCATCTGGTCATACTACAGCTATCTTTGCTTCTACGGTCCCTTATATGCTGGCGTTTCCTGCTATGACCGTTATTCTGCTGCCGCTAGCTTGTATTGTCGGATTTTCTCGTATTTATCTTGGATTGCATTATCCATCAGATGTTATAGCTGGCGCAGTGATCGGTTCCTGCGTAGCAGCTGGTACTATAGCCTTATGGATGTGAAGCATTTATTGTTAATAACCGGGAAAACCCTTGAGAATAGGTGAATCAACATTGCGTAAAAAAAGAATCTTAATACTCTCGGAAGGTTTTGGCGCCGGACATACACAAGCAGCTTATGCGTTGTCGAGCAGTCTGCGCCAATTATCGCCTAATTTACAAACGAAGGTGCTAGAACTTGGAAATTTTCTAAACCCCAAGATGGCACCTATTATTCTGTCTGCTTACCGAAAGACGGTAACGACACAGCCAAAATTAATGGGTTATGTCTACCGTCACCAGAAATCATTTAATCGTCTTACCACGCTTGCCTTGCATCGTATATTTTATACGCATGCCAAAAATATTGTGAGACAACTGAAACCTGACGTAATTGTCTGCACTCATTTTATTCCAGGTGCTGTAGTATCCCGCCTAAAGAGACTAGATCCTACCTTAAAAGTGCCGCTCGTCACCGTTATAACAGATTATGATGCGCATGCTACCTGGATTAGCCCAGAGGTAGACCTTTATCTGGTTTCAACACCTGAGGTTAAATCCAAATTGCGCAGCCGAAATATTCCTGCCACGAAAATTCAGGTAACAGGCATACCAATACACCCTAATTTTTGGAAGCATCCCGGAAAGCAGGAGATTCGAGAGCAATTCAATCTGCGGGAGATGCCAACCGTTCTAGTCATGGGCGGCGGCTGGGGAATCATGAACGACCAAGTGGTAAATGCTTGTCTGGCGGAATGGCGTGACAAGATTCAAATTGTTTTCTGTCTCGGCAAAAATGAGCTGCTGCTAAAGGAAATGAAAGAAGACCCGCATTATAATCATCCTAATATTTCCTTAATCGGCTTTACGCGTGAAATCCACAAGCTAATGGAGGTCTCCGATCTGCTGGTTACAAAACCGGGTGGAATGACTTGCAGTGAAGGGCTGGCAAAGGGTATTCCGATGCTCTTCCATCACCCTCTTCCCGGTCAGGAGGAGGAGAATTGCCGCTACTTTACTGCAGCCGGCTTCGGAGAACCCATCGAATCTTTAGAGGTTGTAGAAATGTGGATGGAGCGCCTCTTGAACAACTATGAGGATGTGCAAAACAAGCGCAAACTCCACCTTGAAGAAATCGCTCGCTATCACCCGTTACAATGTGCTCAGAGTATCATCGAATTATTGGAATAGTTAATAAAAAAAGCGGCAGCCTCCAAACCACATGGAGACTTGCCGCTTTTTTATTGAAGCATGCCTTATGGAGCAGTGCTTTGTAACTACAACCGATATTTATCCAATCGGGTAGCCTGATACTGTTTGAGTGCTTCTGCGCCTACAATTGCCTCGCAACGATGGATATTCACGCCACGTCCGACAAATTTCGTCTCATATTCTGTCATGATATGATCCTCGTTGATGATGCCATCTGCATGTAGGTCCAAAGAAATATTTTTCATCTGCAAGCCAAAGTCCGCAAAGGCATTTAATGAGAACTCAAAAAGACTGCGGGAATCTGTTTTCAGATGAATTTCACCTAGATCGCTAAGCAAACCGCGATATTTGTCAAGAAAACGCGGATGTGTCAAACGACGCCGGGCATGCTTGCTTTTAGGCCATGGATCGCTGAAATTAAGATAAATCCGTTCAAGCTCTCCCGGAGCAAATACTTCCTCAGCATAATCGATATTTGCAAGTGCCAATTTCAGGTTAGGCGGTGTTTCATGTCCTGCCGGCTCCCATACTGCTCTAGCCTTATCTCCAGCACGGCGGATCAGCTCATCATACATATCCACTCCGATAAAGTTAATATCAGGATATTTAAAGCTCATTTGGCTGATAAACTGTCCTTTGCCCATTCCGAACTCCACATGGATCGGATGATCGTTACCGAACAGCTTGGACCACTCACCTTTATAACTCCGAGGATCTAGAATGACTAAATCCGTCTGTTCTTCCAAACTTTCACGTATTCCTTTTCTTCCGCGTAAACGCATAGGTATTCCTCCGATTATCTCTTATACGATAACTGTCACTTGCAATATTGTGCCGAAATTGTCCCAAAAAGTAAAGGGATTGCGGTAAAAAAGAAAAAGGAATTCTCTGGTTCAGCTCTTAAATGAGCTGTTCAGAGGAATTCCTTCGTTGTTGTATATTGGAAATAAATTTCGTTCTTGTCTGGCAGATCAGGATTTACTTTGTGTTTGTGGCAAATGTCTTTTTTTCGAATGCGCTACGAATTTTACGCTGCGCATCTGTCTTGATCTTAGGGTTGCCGTTAAATTCCACGCCCGTTAGTGCAAGGGCTTCATCTGGCGTTAAATGCACTTCAATCGAATCTTTACCCTCAGCATATACCGTTTGAGAATTCATTGCTATCACCTCACGGTTATTATTATGGATCGGACGACACGAAATTATGAACTCCTGGATGAATTTCTTTATGCCACAGCAGCTTTTCACACTCTGAATATAACATACTATGTAAGCATTTTCAAGCCGAAAGCGCCTTATTTCCTGCCTATTTTTCATGCCGTTATGGGGAGTCAATGTTACGCCGAGCTCGGTTTTTTGATACAATGTATTGGATTATAAGAAACGGCTGTGCGTTCTCTGGGATAAGGACGCCATCTGTCTCAGAAAAATATAAGGATAAGGGAACTTATCCATAATTATATTTTCAGAAAGGGGCTTCTCGTGTCTAATCTTCAATACACTTCTCCTCCGCAACTTTGGGGAGATAAACGTTTTCATACTTGGAATTACGAAATGCGTGAACACATGAACACCAAGGTATTCAAAGTTATGCTTGATGCAGGCTTTACCTGTCCCAATCGTGACGGCTCCATCGCTAAGGGAGGCTGCACATTTTGCAGTGCCAGAGGTTCTGGTGATTTTGCCGGAAGCCGCCGAGATGACCTAGTCACACAATTCAATAACGTCCGTGACAGACAGCATTTGAAATGGCCAAATGCTAAATATATCGGTTACTTCCAAGCCTATACTAATACGTACGCTCCGGTCGAAGAACTGAAAGAATATTTCGAAGTTATTTTGCAGCAGCCTGGTGTCGTTGGATTGTCTATTGCTACCCGCCCTGACTGTCTGCCCGATGATGTAGTCGAATATTTAGCAGAGCTCAACAAGCGTACGTATCTTTGGGTAGAGATGGGTCTTCAGACTATACATGACTCCACTTCTGAGCTTATTAATCGGGCGCATGATACGCAGTGTTATGTGGAGGCTGTAGAGAAGCTGCGCCGTCACAATATTCGAATCTGTACCCATATCATTCACGGTCTCCCACAGGAGACGCACGAAATGATGCTTGAAACGGTATCTGCTGTAGCTCGCATGGATGTGCAGGGAATTAAGATTCACCTTCTGCATCTCATGCGCAAAACACCAATGGTGAAGCAGTATGAAGCAGGATTGCTCCGATTCATGGAACAGGACGAGTATGTGAAGCTGATTGCTGATTCACTTGAAATTCTGCCCCCTGAGATGATTGTTCATCGCTTGACTGGAGATGCCCCACGGGATCTCTTAGTTGGACCGATGTGGAGTCTCAAGAAATGGGAAGTGCTAAATGCCATTGACGATGAGCTTGTTGCTCGTGATACTTGGCAGGGTAAGTATTGGAGGAAGGGCTAATGGGCTTTATGTCCGTTCTAAGCTTTGCTCATAAATTAATCTCTGAGCGGCTGACTTTAGGTGACCGTGCGATTGATGCAACTGTAGGTACTGGTGCTGACACGCTTTTTCTAGCCAAAACAACCGGAGCTCGTGGCGAAGTCTACGGCTTTGACATTCAAGCTGCGGCGCTGAAGCTGGCAGAAGAACGTCTCCGGCTTGCGCGGGAGGAAACTTCTTCACTCTCTGGCGTTACCTTACTGGAACGCAGCCATGCCGAAATGGCAGAAGCCGTCCCGGCTAACTGGCCAGGCACCGTTGGTGCTGTAATGTTCAATCTTGGCTATCTGCCTTCAGGCGATGCCGACAAGAATATCATTACTGAGCCGGACAGCTCTATTGCAGCCCTGGAAGCTTCACTTCAGCTGCTGCGTCCGGGGGGAATTATTACAGCTGTACTGTATCCTGGCCATGCAGGCGGAGATCTCGAAGCCGCCGCTGTTGAAGCTTGGGCAACGACTGTTTCCCCTAAGGTAGCGCAGAGCATTGTATATCGCCAGCTGCAGCGCACGGACGCACCGTATGTAATTGCCCTCGAGAAGAAAAAAGGTTCCCCATCTTAAGCTTTGTAAACAATCAAACAATCTTGTAATTGGGAAGGAAGATTATGAATGACACAACCATATCCTTTAAAATTTCAACCGGAGTTTAAAGAACGTGTCTGGGGTGGCCGCGCGCTGGAGAAATTCGGCCTGAATCTACCAGAAGGTCATATTGGTGAAGGCTGGATGATTGCCGATCATGCGAATGGAACATCTTCGGTGGTTAATGGAGAATTAGCTGGACAAGGTCTGGATCAAATTCGTGAGCAATTTGGTCATGAGTGGTTCGGAAGCAAGGGAATATCAGAAGCTGGCGGAAGATTTCCACTCTTGATCAAATTGTTGGATTGCAACGACAACCTTTCCGTTCAAGTCCACCCTACGGATGATTATGTAGGATTGCCTAAAGGTGAACTGGGTAAAACAGAGATGTGGTACGTACTAGACGCTAAGCCAGATGCAAAAATCATCTACGGCCTTAAAGAAGGCGTAGACCGTGAAACATTACGCGAAGCACTGGAAAACGGCACGGTTATGGATAGCCTTCAAGAGGTATCTGTCTCCGCTGGCGATTCCTTCTACATCCCTGCCGGAACGGTACATGCTCTATGCGCTGGTGTCGTTGTAGCGGAAATTCAACAGAATTCCGACACTACATACCGTATTTATGACTACGACCGTCCAGGTCTAGATGGAAAACCACGCGAGCTTCATATCGAGGATTCTCTGAATGTTACAGCTTATGAAGGCGCCGGCGCTACTTCGATGAAGACCGATCATGCAGTGCCTGGAGAGTGGCTGCAGCTTGCCGCTTCACCTTATTTTATTGTCGAAAAAGGGATCGTAAATGGTTCATGGGATCTCACCACTTCAGAAGACAGCTTCACTATTCTGGTTATCTGCGAAGGCAGCGGACATCTGACTTGGGAAGGCGGCTCCCAGCCTTATGCCGCAGGGGAATGTTATCTGATTCCTTCCAACCTAGGCCGTTATACTATCGAGGGTCATTCTACTGTGCTTCGCTCTTATTTACCATAAGTCGAGAACCTTTAGGAGGAATGGACCATGAAGGAAAACAGCTTTACTCTAACGGATCCCATAGGTGTAACCATCCATGTCTATGAATGGTTACCTGAGTCCGATGTGCCAGTTAGAGGAATTGTGCAAATTTCACACGGGATGTGTGAAACTGCTGCCCGCTACGCTCGTTTTGCGGAAGCTTTAACCGGGGTTGGTTATGCAGTATATGCCAATGACCACCGGGGACATGGTAGAACCGCTGGTCAAGTCAATCTGCTTGGTGATGTTGGGGAGGACGGATTTTATTGGATGCGGCGCAATCTTCTGCAGGTAGGTGCCGCAGCACTCTCCAAGCATGAAGGAATGCCCATCATTTTATTCGCACACAGTATGGGTTCCTTTCTGGGTCAAAAACTCATGTGCGAAGAAGGCAACGAAATCTATTCAGGGTTTATCCTAAGCGGGACAAACGGTCCACGCAGTATGCTGCGTATTGGAGAATCTTTGGCTAGCGCGCAGCTTAAGCTAAAGGGTGAGCATCATCGTAGTGTACTGCTGAACAGTCTGGTATTCGGCAGCTATAACCGTGCTTTTTCCCCGGTCAGAACAACATTTGACTGGCTGAGTAGCGATACTGCGGAAGTAGATAAGTACATTTCCGATCCATTCTGCGGAGCTATTTGTACAACCCGCTTTTTCCGTGGTTTCTTCCACCTCCTAAGAGAGATTCATACTGAGGAATCACTTAGCACATTATGTACAGGTAAGCCCATTTATATATTTGGTGGGGATAAGGACCCTGTCGGGATGAACGGTCAAGGCATTCCCCGTCTTGCGGAGTTGTATAAGAAACGAGGAGTATCAGACGTTGAGTACCGACTCTATCCAGAAGGCAGACACGAAATGCTAAATGAAGTAAATCGAGATCAAGTCACAGCCGATGTACTCAACTGGTTAGAGAGCCACCTTCCTTCAGAGGTTTCTACGATAAGTTAAGAAAAAAACGCGGTTGTTAGTGAATTTATGAGACGAGAAACGAGATTACAAATGTGGCAACATAGAAGCGATGCTCCAATTATTTTGGGGGTCGCTTCTTTGCGGTTTGCGGTTTGCGGTTTGGGTAGCTTATCTCAGCAGACTTCTCAATCTAACAATCTCCAGTTCCTCCGCGCATCTGAACTTTAGTAAATAAACTTCCGCCACCGCTAATGGACTCAGTTGACGCTGTCTTCAGCTCATCGCTCTCCCACACCACGTACAAACTCGGTTGTCACTAGCTACACATCATTACTTTCCCACGCCGCTTGCGGACTCAGTTGACACTAACCACACATCATTACTCTCCCCGCTACTTCCGGACTCAGTTGACACTAACCACACATCATTACTCTCCCCGCTACTTCCGGACTCAGTTGACACTAACCACACATCATTACTCTCCCCGCTACTTCCGGACTCAGTTGACACTAACCACACATCATTACTCTCCCCGCTACTTCCGGACTCAGATGACGCAATTTGCTAATTTATAGCCTTTCGAGCTAGGTTTCGGACTCCAGTGCAGCTATTCATGCGAAACAGGTCCATATTGGGTGTTTTTCATGCCAATAGCGACTATGCGGTCCGTTAGCATCCAAAAAACAGGATAATTCCACGTATAAGGTCCGCTGGGTCCGCCTGCGCCGAGTCATTACACTAATTACATTCTCCCGCTACTTTCAGACTCAGCTAACGCTAACTACACATCACTTTCTCCCGCCACTTCCGGACTCAGCTAACGCTAACTACACATCATTACTCTCCCCTGCTACTTCCGGACTCAGTGGACGCTATTTGCTAATTTCCAGACATTTGAGCTAGGTTTCGGACTCCAGTGCAGCTATTCATGCGAAACAGGTCCATATTGGGTGTTTTTCATGCCAATAGCGACTATGCGGTCCGTTAGCATCCAAAAAACAGGATAATTCCACGTATAAGGTCCGCTGGGTCCGCCTGCGCCGAGTCATTACACTAATCACTTTCTCCCGCTACTTTCAGACTCAGCTAACGCTAACTACACATCACTTTCTCCCGCCACTTCCGGACTCAGTTGACACTAACTACACATCATTACTCTCCCCGCTACTTCCGGACCCAGATGACGCTATTTGCTAATTTATAGCCTTTCGAGTTGGGTTTCGGACTCCAGTGCAGCTATTCAAGCGAAACAGGTCCATATTGGGTGTTTTTCATGCCAATAGCGACTATGCGGTCCGTTAGCATCCAAAAAACAGGATAATTCCACGTATAAGGTCCCCTGGGTCCGCCTGCGACGGGTTACTCACCGCTTTCGGACCCAGATGACGCTAACTACACATCATCACTTCCCACGCCGCTTCCGGACTCAGATGCGCTAGCGCACAAGGCAAAAGAAATAGACCGTCCCATTAAGGAACGGTCTATCCTTCCACCCGCCTATCACAAAGGCAGTGTGTAGTACTGAGCGCGTTGGCTCTCGTTCTGCTGATACATTACGATTAGTAGCGTGCGCCCTTCCCTAATGGAAGCGGGCTCCGCTACTGCTACAGCCGAGCTTGCTGCTTGGGCAGTCTCTTCTAAACTACTATCTGCTGCTCCCTGTAATGGCGAGTCTGCCGAAGGCAAAGCCTCCAGATTAGCCATATCAGCTTCACCATCCTCAAGGCCCTCATCGGCACGCATGCCGCTGATGGAATCCAACACCGCTTCCAGCGAGAATGGCAACACTTCCAGCACAGTATACTTTTGCAGTTCTCTTTCGTTAAGTCCTGCTTCAGCCAATTGGGCAGAAATTTGACCCGGATTAGCCGCGATATCCTTCAAATAGCTCGACCAATCCGATTTATCCAGCACGAAATCCCACCAGATTTTGCGCGGCTTGTACTTGTGTCCAAGGAAATAATCGAGCTTCATCAAGCCAGTTATAACATCCATAGATGGCGTCCCGCGATCTATCAGGAAGGACTGCAAGCGGGTGAAGAGATCTTCCAGCTGATGGCCAATCTTTTGCCAGCCTCTCTCCTCCCAGTAGTCACCGAACTCCTGAAAGAAATCGAATGGCGAATCAAATACATGACGGATCAAGTACTTGGCCGTATGGTCCATCCGGTGGCTGTTCCAGTATTTCTCCAGCACATCCTCAAGCCGCTTCAAACGGATAATGTCAGAGAAGGGCATCATATGACTGCTAAGGATTTCATAAGGTGCGTGTTCCATATACGTGTAATCATATTTAGACGCCTGCGCCCGCAGCCCCGTTCCCCGCAGCATTTTGAGGAATCCTAGCTGTAGCTCTTCCGGCTCCATAACGAATACATCATTAAACGTTTTACGGAAGGTACTGTAATCCTCCATAGGTAGTCCGGCAATCAAATCCAGATGCTGATCGATATTGCCGCTTGCCTTAATCTTCATTACGGTACGGGACAGCTTTTTGAAATTCTGGCGGCGTTTAACAAGCTCATTTGTCTCATCGTTGGTAGATTGCACCCCAATTTCAAATCTAAAAATACCCGGGGGCGCATTCTTAGATAGGAAATCCAGAACTTCCGGCCGCATGATATCTGCGGTAATTTCGAACTGAAACACGCAGCCTTGATGATTATCGATCAGGAATTGAAACATTTCCATCGCATAGTTGCGGTTGATATTGAAGGTACGGTCCAGAAATTTAATGATTTTGGCGCCATTCTGTATTAAATAAAGCAGATCAGATTTCACTCGTTCAATATCATAATAACGTACGCCTACTTCAATACTGGATAAACAGAACTGGCAGTTAAATGGGCATCCGCGGCTCGTCTCAAAATAAACAATACGTTTACTCAAATCTGGAATATCCTCAGGAAAACGATGCGGCGTAGGCAGCGTATTCAGATCGCTTTTGGGACGTGGAGGATTGACGATGATCTCTTCTCCCTTGCGATAAGCGGCTCCATACACAAAGTGAAACTTACGATCATCCCTTAGCTCCTGCAGCAAATGGTGGAACGTCTCTTCCCCATCTCCGTTAACTATAAAATCAATGCCAGCTTCTCTTTTCATCCAATGAAGCGGCTCATACGAAACTTCCGGTCCTCCGAGAACAATCGTAACTTCAGGCATCACTTGCTTAAGAATACCAATCAGCTTCAGCGTCTCTTCGATGTTCCAGATATAACAGGAGAAGCCAATCACATCTGGCCGTTTCTGAAACAAGTCGGACACGATATTCATCACGGGATCTTTGATGGTGTACTCTGCCAAATGAATATCCTTAAATTCATGCTCACTGTACGCTTTTAGCAAGCGGATTGCGAGTGAGGTATGAATATATTTGGCGTTTAACGTGGTCAGGACGATTTTCATGTTACACGACCTTTTCTACATTTCATTTTGAAAAAACTCTAAGAATGCCTTACCGTACTTCCGGTATTTCACTTCCCCAACACCCTTTACCCTCAGCATTTCCGCTTCGGTCTGCGGGCAAACCACACTCATCTCACGCAGCGTGGCATCATTAAAAATAATGTACGATGGCACATGCTCGCGTCCTGCCAATTCACGCCGGATAAGACGCAGCTGCTCAAAGACAGTCTCATTGACGGCTGATGGCGACAGGTCATGCCCCCGACTACGAACTCTCGTACCGGATGTTGTGCCTGCCCGCGAAGGCCGCGCCACACGCTGCATCACCTCACGCTGTCCGCGCAGGACCTCGGCAGCCAGAGGCTGGAGCCGTACTACAGGGTACTGGCCTTCCGACAAGGCAAGATACCCTTCTGAGATAAGCACATTGATACTCTCTGAGATTTCCTTCTCCGTCCGGCTCGACATCGCCCCATGTGTGGGCAGCTTATCGAAGCCGTACTGCATCACCTTTTGATTGCGAGAGCCTTTCAGCACAGATGCTACCAACGCTACACCATAACGCTCCCGCATGCGGTGAATGCAGGAGAAGATCTTTTGCGCATCGACGGTCATATCCACTAGCTCTCGTTCATCCGTACATGAGCTGCAGATACCACATGGCTTGTCCCCATGTTCTTCCCCGAAATAATCCAGCTGGGCACTGCGCAAGCAGCGAGTAGTATAGCAATAATCAATCATTTGCTGAAGCTTGCGATATTCGTTAGCTTTACGGTCAGTATCCTGTGGATTCTGCTCGATCAGGAACTTTTGCGTCATAATATCCTGCGCACTAAACAGCAAAATACATTCACTCGGCTCCCCGTCACGTCCAGCACGACCCGCTTCCTGAACATAAGCTTCCATATTTTTGGGCATATTGTAGTGAATTACGTATCGGACATTGGATTTATCAATCCCCATCCCAAAGGCATTCGTAGCCACCATAACCCGGATATCGTCATAGAGGAACCCTTCCTGGCTATCTGCCCGCTCCTGATCATTCATACCCGCATGATAGCGACCTGCTGCTATGCCAGAGGCCTGCAGCCTCTGATACAGATCATCTACTTCTTTGCGGGTTGCCGCATATACAATCCCCGGCTGGTGGGAATGCGTAGCCGCATAATCCATAACGAACTCCCGCTTGTTCTCTCCCCGCAGCACGGACATTGCCAGATTGTCTCTTCCTAGTCCCGTCATGAAAATACCCGGCTCGCGCAAACGCAGCAGCCGGACCATATCCTCCATAACCTCCGGCGTCGCCGTGGCAGTAAATGCAGCCAAGATCGGCCGGTCAGGCAGCTCATCTACAAATGGAGACACAGACAGATAACTTGTCCGAAAATCATGCCCCCACTGGGATACACAGTGCGCTTCATCAACAGCCACGCAGGAAATTGACAGCTCAGCCATTTCCAGACGGAACCAGTCCAGCTCAAGCCTTTCGGGCGCAACATAGAGCAGCTTCAAATCACCCCGCCGGGCAGCCCGAATCCGCTCATTCACTTCTTTTCCGCTTAACGTGCTATTAATAAAGGCTGCCGGAATACCCGCGGTAGTTAACGCATCCACCTGGTCTTTCATCAGCGAGATCAGTGGTGATATCACCAGTGTCAGCCCTGGCAGGAGCAGTGCAGGAACCTGATAACAGATTGATTTCCCGCCACCCGTAGGGAGGATTCCCAATGTGTCGCGTCCTTCCAGCAAGTTCTGAACAATCTTTTTCTGGCCATCCCGAAAGTCTGGATAACCGTAATATTTTTGCAGCTCAGCCTGCGCCTGTTCAATAGTAGGTGCTTGCATCTTCATATCTATCATGACTCCTTAGGCGTTTCTATCTTTAGTTTAGCGGTCAATGGTGTAATGAGCAACACTCTAGAAGTCCTTCTTTCGTTTCTCCTTTTGGAAAAATTACATAAAAGGAGCGCTTTTGAGCCAAGCTTTAAAAATCATCATTCTTTAGGAAAGGGGAATAGCCGTGCAAAACTGGAAGCAAAACTATAGTTCTTTTAAGCAAAAAAAAACGCACGAAGATCCCACCATTCCTGATCAGCGTTCGGAAAAGCCACTAGATCCCGACCTAAAAAATAATATTAAAGCCATTAGCCAAATTTTTGGAGAAGATGCAGATCTCGTTGTGCGTAATTTTCGGGTATACGGTTTATATGATGCGGTAATTATCTTTTTTTCATCTTTGGTGGACCAAAATCAAATTCATGAGCATGTGCTTAAACCGTTAATGAGCCCTCCCGCTGATCTCTCGACAATTCCTGAAGAGCGCAAGGATCTGCCTGATTTCATCTGGAATACGACCATACAAATAGCGGCTGGGAACCGAACGAAGGACTTAAATTCTCTGCCACTCGCTCTATTAGAAGGGAGCGTTGTACTCCTTATAGATGGTATGGATCAAGCACTTCACTTCAATTTGCGTAAAATCGAACATCGCAGCATTGAACAGCCACAGACCGAGCAGGTAATTCGTGGCTCACGCGAAGGTTTTATAGAAAACTTGGAGGCAAACCTTTCCTTACTCCGTTATCGGCTGCAAACGCCAGATTTCCGGGTTATTACTGCTCCGCTTGGTGTGCGGACACGCTCACAGGTTGCTGTGTGCTATATAGAAGGGATAGTAGATCCTGAATTGGTTGAAAAAGTGATGAAGAGATTATCCATGATAAACACAGATAGCATCCTTGATGCAGGGTACATCGAGCAATTCATTGAGGATAACCCATTATCTCCTTTTCCTCAGGTTCAACCAACAGAACGTCCGGATAAATCAGCGGCAGCCTTATTGGAAGGAAGAGTCATCATTCTGGTAGATGGCTCCCCATTCTCGCTCATCGTCCCTGCATTGTTCAATCAATTTTTTCAGACCATAGACGACTATTCGGAACGTTTTATTGTAGGCAGCCTAATCCGGGGGATTCGACTAATTGCCCTGTTGTTCTCTCTTTTTTTCCCTGCTCTATATGTATCCGTCATCTCCTTCAACCCGGAGCTTATGCCTACCGAATTTGCCGTAGCGATTTCAGGGGGTAGAGCAGGCGTTCCTTTTCCAGCGGTCTTGGAAGTTCTGATTATGGAGGTCTTCATGGAGGTGCTCCGCGAAGCAACTATTCGTCTACCACAAATGATTGGGGGCGCCCTTTCTATTGTAGGTGTTCTTGTTATTGGTCAGGCTGCTGTTTCAGCAGGTCTAGCAAGTCCGACAACCGTTGTTATTGTCGCTATAACCACTATCGGTTCTTTTGCCACCCCTGCCTATAATGCCGCTATCTCATCCAGAATGCTAAGATTTCCACTGATTATTCTAGCCGGTTGTTTTGGTCTTTACGGAGTCATGTTAGGTACCATCGTTATCGTGAATCACTTATTATTCTTGGAATCCTTTGGCGTTCCTTACATGACACCATATGTGCCCACGAAATGGAGAGATCTGAAGGACAGTCTGATTCGTGTCCCCTTATGGTGGATGAGAAGACGTCCGAGCTTCTTGAACACTCAAGACCCTACTCGTCTCGCTCATGAGTTACCAACGACGTATTCAGATCAGATTTTTAAGGAGAAGGGTGAACTCGATGAACAACAACCGCCCCATAACAACGATCCAAGTCGTGGCAGTAGTCGTTAGTACGATTATTGGAATAGGTATCTTGAGTATTCCCCGTTATATGGCTGAAGCTGGAGACAGCGGGGCGCCACTGGTTTCGGCTTCAGGCATCCCTGTTGCATTTCTAGGCTGCTGGTTTACAGCCGCTGTATGTCGGAAATTCCCCAATGAAACTCTGTTTGTATTCAGCCGCCGGTTAGTCGGGAGAAGCATCGCGGATATTTTCAATGTACTTATCTCTTTGTTTTTTGCTTTCACTGCCGGGATTACCATGCGTCAATTCGGAGAGGTATGTGTTGCGGTCGTGTTTAAAAAAACACCTATCGAAGCGGTCATTCTATTAATGCTTATTTTGGCTGCTTTATCTATCCGCAGAAACATTGTGAAATTCACCTATGTACATATTTTTTATTTGCCTTTCATCTTGTTAACCGTTCTCAGCATTATATTAGTAGCCATGAAAAATGTAGATGCTTTAAACTTACTTCCACTCACTGGAAATTACATCACCTTTTCAAGCTTTTCCAAAGGGACTGTCACTTCAGCTGCCCTTTATCAGGGCACATTTGTCATCACACTGCTGGTTCCTTTAATGAAAAAACCTCAGCAAGTGCTTAAAGCAGGAGCTGCTGCCCTTTTTATTATTGGCTTCATCTATGTAATGATTGTTGCGGCCACTTTAGGAATGTTCGGAGCGCAAGAAACCAAATTACTCGCTTATCCAACCTTAGAAACCGCCCGCTCCATTTCTATTGGTGCAGGACTACTAGAACGATTCGATGCGCTGTTTATTACTGTTTGGGTAATATCTATATTTACTACCATTTTTACGAACTACTACTTAGCAGCATATTCACTTCAGCAAGTATTTCGGTACAAAGATCACCGCCTTGTATCAAGCTTCTCACTTCCACTTATCTTCGTCTTTTCACTTTTGCCAAGAAATATTTATCAGGTTTATACCTTTTCTTCCGTCACAGCGATTATCGGGTTAATTTTTTTGACTCTCTACCCTCTTCTTTTATGGTTAATAGCTCTGATTCGGCAAAAAGGAGGGCTATCGAATGAATAAAGTAATTAACAAGCGTATTAGTCTTCTCCTCCTTCTCTCTCTGGTATTTGTATTCCTTACGGGCTGCTGGGACCAGCTCGAAATTGAAGATCGTGCATTAGTGCTGGGATTGTCTATAGATTCAGTGCCAGCAAATAGTAAAACCGAAGATGATCAAACGACACATCTAAAAAGCGCAAATATTAATTTGCCCAAAATCCGTGTGACCGCCCAAATTGCAGTTCCAGGGAGAGTTCCGTTAGGTCCTAGCAGCGGGGGAGAAGGTAGCGGGGGGAATCAAAATCCGGTTTGGGTTGTACAAGTTTACGGTTACTCACTAGATGATGCCTTAAACAATTTGCAACAACAGATCTCTGACCCACGTTACCTCATCCATCTTCGGGTGATTATCATCAGCGAGGATTTTGCACGCAAAAACCTGTCGGATTTAAATGATTATTTACGCCGCAACCCTGAAGTTCGTCGCCGTACCTGGTTATTAGTGTCCGAAGGCGAGGCTTCTAAATTTATGAATATTAATCCACCACTTCAGCGAGTTCCAACCCTCTATATCCTATCCACCATGGAAAAAGCCGTGAGATCCGGAAAGTTCCCAGCTAACTATATAGGCGTATTCTGGTCAGCTGAATCTAAATGGGGAGAGAGCGGTTATCTGCCTTATGTGTCTTTACATCAAAAAGACAATATGTTGATAAAAGGTCTTGCTTACTTTAGCGGAGGCGTTATGGTTGGTTCGACTACTCCCATTGAGATTGGCGCATATATGTCCATGAAAGGTCTTGATCCTGGGGGATATTCCGTCATGTTCAATTCAGAGGACTTTGGCCCACTGACTCTTAAAGTTAACGACCGATTTACAAGGTCTAAAGTTAAAATCAAAGACGGCAAACCCCATATCACTATAAATATTTATTTAGAAGCAGCGCTAGATGAGCACCTAGGTAATAATATTCGTATTGATTCCAGCCAGGATTTAAAAAAACTTGAGGCCAACTTTCAAAAAGGAGTCCTCACCATCTTCGACCATCTGATTAAACAGACGCAACAGGCTCACTCGGATATCTTTGGTATGGGTGAATATGTTCGTGCATATGCTCCTTCCTACTGGAAAGCTAATGTTCGTGACAAACATGACTGGGAGCAACAGTATTCTGATCTCTCTATAGAACTTAATGTGAAGACGAATATTGAAAGAGTCGGTCTTAAAGAAGACTAGATATGGGGATGTGTTCAAATGATCTATCATCAACTAACTTATTTAACTCTCGTGCTCCTGCTCTCCGGACTATTCCTGCTTACTGTGGATACCAAGATCTATGCTGTAAGCGCCATGCCCCGGGAAAAGAAATATGCCCGCAGGTTAGGCTGGGTATATCTCGGTTTATTCCTGCTTCTTGGATTAGCCCAGCTGTTCTATCTATGAGCATTTACAAAACAAACCAGTACGCCTGCCTCTCCATAGTATTTCTTAACAGCCCATGGTATATTGAGGAGTACAATATTAAAGGACGGAGAATGCATCCATGAACTCAAGAAGAAATCCTAAGGAAACAGCCAAAAGAGGTACTCGTTCTCACAGCAAGCCTACTGGCAAGCTTAATCATAAAACTAAAGCACCCGCAGCACCCAAAACATTTACTGTAAACGAACCTTCTGAACTATTGCCCTTCTTACTCACCCACGTCACGGGTCGCGGACGAAATGCGATTAAATCCATCCTATCGCGTGGACAAGTGTCGGTGAATAATAAGGTAGTTACACAGCATAATTTCCAACTGCATCCGGGTCAAAACGTTACTATTGATCAAGAGAAGCCTGTACAAACAGCAGAGATGATCGGACTTAAAATCGTTCATGAGGATGAAGACCTGATTATTGTTCAAAAGGATGCTGGACTGCTATCTATCGCCACTGCGGAAGAAAATGAATTGACGGCTTACCACCAGCTCATGGAGCATGTCCGTGTTAGCAATCCACAAAATCGGATTTTTGTCGTACATCGATTGGACAGAGATACATCAGGCGTAATGATGTTTGCCAAAAGCGAACGGATTCAGCAAGCGCTACAAACTACTTGGAAAGATACCGTGAAGGAACGTTCTTACGTAGCGCTCGTGGAAGGCGCGGTTAAAAGACCTGAAGGCAAGATAAGCTCGTGGCTCAAAGAAACCTCAACCCTTAAAATGTATTCCAGTCCTCATGAAGGTGATGGACTACATGCAATTACACATTATAAACTCATTCAGGCTAACCGCCATTTTTCCTTGCTAGAGGTTAAGCTCGAAACCGGACGAAAAAATCAGATTCGGGTGCACATGGCAGATATCGGCCACCCTATCGCAGGTGACAAGAAATATGGTGCAGAGACCAAAACGGTAGGAAGACTTGGCCTACATGCTCGAGTGCTCTCTTTTATTCATCCAACCACTGGAGAACTGATGACCTTTGAGAGCCCGATTCCGAAGACGTTCCTGAAATATACTGCGCCTGCGCCTGCGCCTACAAACTAAGAAGTGAACGTATACCCACAACCGAGGAGTATTCCCTCTTATGGGAAGCCGTAACTTCTACACAAGATGCCCGGTCCATTTGGTCCAGGGCGTCTTTTTTTAACTTCCTATCACATCATGTTACAATATAAATAAACAAAGAAGGTGCTCTTATTGTTCCACCCTACAGTTTTCGATAATATTAAGATCGCCTTTGAGAACCAGATTTATGACTACGATAATTTAGACGGAATATTGGTGGTTACGGATCGCTCCGACCTTCTGAATATGGCGCTGATGTCCAGAGAGTTCAGTCTCTCCTTCCAATTAACTGCAGGCAGGAAAGTAACCGCCGAAATCCTGCTCACTTCGTCCACGAAAGATCTCAGCGATGAAATCTTGGAGGTTCCTAATACGGATCCCGGCTGTAATCTTTCACTTCGTTTTTATATGGAAGTCGAAGATATTCCTAGCGAATGTCAGGCGATAGACAGTATTCTAAAAGCGATCTGGGGACCTGATTTCCAGCCTGTGCAATCTTTAAGCTTTATATATGGCCAGGAAAGTGAAACTTACAATAACTGCATCGAGCTGCAATTCAAAAGACAACTCACAGAAGAGCAAATGGAGGACATTCCAAACCTGCTAAGCCACCTGCTGCAAAGTGCGGAAGAACTAGAATCCTTCACGGTATAATCCCTACTTTTTAACGTTCGTACTATGGGAAAAGAGGTGTGCATGAAATGAAATTCCTGCCTGCTGCCAAAAGTAAAAGTTGGTTTCTCTGGATGACCGTTTATGCCATTCTTCTATGGCTTCTCTTCCCTCTACACCGATTCGTGATGCTGGCCCAGGAAATGGATGCCACACTCTTACTGCGCTTTGCTCTTTTTTCCGTAGTAGTGGCAGGCATCGTCAACACTTTAGGCTGGCTCGGAGCACGTCTGCTCTGGGTATTTAGTACGGCGGGAATAATCATAGGCGCGGCATTTATGCTGGGCTACACCTACAAAGAGATGTCCGGTTGGGAGGATCTCGCAGGCTTCCTCGCATTTTCCTTATTTTCATGTGCCGGATTTGCACTGGGTTTATTAGCGGAAGGTATTCGTCTGCTGTATACGCGAGCATCGAAGTCTTGAATGGAAGAGGTGAAACGCTGTTGTCCAATTCTTTTCTAACCAAAAATGCATTGTCCCATTCTTTAAAAGAACTAATGGAGCATACACCGCTCAATAAAATTACTGTTAAACAACTAGTGGACCATTGCGGACTAAACAGACAAACCTTCTATTATCATTTTCAGGATATATTTGATTTGCTAGGTTGGATCTATAAGACTGAGGCTGTCGAAAGCCTCGCCCAGTATCGCAGCTACAGCACTTGGACGGACGGTTTTTATAGAATTTTCTGCTACATTGAGCGGAATAAATCCTTTTGCTGTAACACGCTAAATTCACTAGGCAGAAATCACCTGGATGCATATCTGTACGAAGTGACAAACGATCTCATCATGGGGGTTATAAACGAGTTGTCCTCCGGGATGGAGGTTTGCGAAGAAGACAAGCACTTTATAGCCAATTTCTACACGCTAGCCTTCACAGGCCTAATCATTCAGTGGATGAGAGAAGGCATGAGGGAACAACCGCACCATATGATTGAGAAGCTAAGTGATCTAATTGAAGGGAATTTTCTGAAAGCTTTACACAAATATGAGAACCATCCGTTGTAACCCTTTGGTTGCAGCGGTTTTTTTGTCTAAAAACTAGACAGATCACCCATAATGACAAAAATCCAGACACTCTAAAGAGTTTGATTATACCTTCAAAATAGGAGTTGGTTTACATTAAGAGTGTGATTATTTAAACAACTACTTGGAGGCGACCATTGTGAAAAAAGAGTACGGTAATAGACAGGTTTATTTTGTCGGTGGCGGAATTGCATCCCTAGCGGGCGCTGCTTACCTGGTCAGAGACTGTGATTTTCCGGGACAAAACATTCACATTATTGAAGAGATGAAGATTCTTGGTGGTAGCAATGACGGCGCAGGTGACGCTGAACATGGTTACGTTGTCCGCGGCGGCCGTATGCTCAACGATGAAGCTTATGAGAATCTCTGGGAACTATTAACAACGATTCCTTCTGTCGACCGTCCGGGGTTGTCTGTGCGGGATGAAATTATTGCTTTTGATACCGCTAATCCAACACACTCAAACGCCAGACTTGTAAATAAAGACGGCAAAGTAGAAGATGTATTGTCCATGGGTTTTGATATGGCTGATCGTCTCGCTATGGGCAAGCTGATTATTACACCAGAAGATAAAATGGGTAAAGCGCGTATCAACGACTGGTTCGCCCCTCACTTTTTCACAACAAACTTCTGGTATATGTGGGCTACTACTTTTGCATTCCAACCTTGGCACAGCGCTGTAGAGTTTAAAAGATATATGCTGCGTTTCTTCCATGAATTCCCAAGAATTCAAACACTGGAAGGTGTAACTCGCACTCCTTATAACCAATATGATTCCATCATTCTGCCTTTGCACAAATATCTTGAACCATTCGGTGTCGATTTCACACTGAAATGTACAGTTACTGATCTGCAGTTCAAAAAAGGTGACGGAATTACCGTAACCCAAATGAATGTAGTGCGCGAAGGTGTCAAAGATGTGATTGATGTAAAAGAAGATGATCTCGTAATTATCACAAACGGTTCTATGACCGAAGGCTCCAGCCTTGGCTCTATGACTTCTGCTCCACGCCTTAACGGCAAGGGAAGCTCGTGGAAATTATGGGAAAACATCGCTTCCAAGAAACCAAGTCTTGGCAATCCTTCTTCGTTCGATGATCATGTAGACGGTTCGAAATGGGAGTCCTTTACTGTAACTTTCCATGACTCCAAATTCTTCGATCTGATGGAAAAATTCACACGTAACCGTGCCGGCACAGGCGCTTTGGTCACATTTAAGGATTCGAGCTGGTTTATGTCCGTTGTACTGGCTTACCAACCGCATTTCCGCAATCAGCCTGAGCATGTTAAAGTGTTCTGGGGTTACGGACTGTATCCAGACAAAGTTGGGGATTTTGTGAAAAAGAGAATGTGTGATTGTACCGGCGAAGAAATCATGCAAGAATTGATCGGTCATCTTCACTTTGAAGAACATAAGGACGAGATCATGGCTACCGCCAACTGTATTCCTTGCATGATGCCTTATATCACTTCTCAGTTCATGCCTAGACTCAATAGTGACCGACCAAAAGTTGTCCCTGAGGGTTCCACAAACCTGGCCTTTATTGGACAATTCTGTGAAATTCCAGATGACGTTGTATTCACTGAAGAATACTCCGTAAGAGCAGCGAGAATTGCGGTATATACTCTACTTGGTATCGAACGGCCTATCGAGCCAATCAACCAATATCAATACGATGTACGTACACTATTCTCAAGCTTTGTTACATCTTTCAGATAAAACCACAATCAGCGGCGAGCGCTTCCGGATATCGGGAGCGCTTGTTTTTGAGTGTGGGAAGCAACAAAAGAACAGGTTTATCAAAACAAAAAGAGCTGAGGGCTCCCTCAGCTCTTTTGTTTTACTCGAATCCAAACTTTAAATATTGCAAGATCCATCTGCGCAGCCATCATCGGTAGATACTTCAGAATTCCCCTTACCAACCACTTGCAACGTTGGTCCTGCTTGTTCCTCCGCCCACACAGTATCCAGTACCTCTGTAAATACAGGACCTGGTTGTGCACCAGATAAAGCATATTTATTGTTGAATACAAAGAAAGGTACACCGGTAATATTAAGACGGCTTCCTTCTTCAATATCGCCATTAACCTCATTCGCAAAAGCATCCGTTTCCAGCATTGCCGCAGCTTCTGCTTGATCCAGACCTACTTCAGCAGCGAGTGAAGCCAGTACACTGCGATCTCCAAGATTTAATGAATCCGTAAAGTAGGCGCGCAGCAGACGTTCGGACATTTCTGCACCTTTTCCCTTTGTGCTTGCAAAATGACTCAGTCGGTGACTGTCGAAAGTGTTGGTATGCTTCACTGTATCAAAATTAAATTCCAAGCCCACATCTTTAGCTTGCTCCGCTAGTTGTGCGTTCATTGCTTTTGCTTTTTCTACGGTCATCCCGTATTTGGCAGCCAGCAGCTCATGAATACTCTTGTCTGTACTTACCTCTGCATGTGGATCCAGTTGAAAGCTACGGAATACTACCTCTACTTGATCACGGTTCGGGAATTGGCTTAGCGCATTCTCCAAACGTCTTTTGCCAATATAACAAAAAGGACATGCATAATCGGACCAGATATCTATTCTCACGAAAAAACCTCCTAATATTATTGATAATTTGTAGCTGTTATATAAGAGTAATAACTAAATATATGTCGCTTACTATTATATAGTTAAAAACTCAAAATTACAAACTTAACTTTTATTAAAATAACATTTATAGATGTGAATGCTAAAGCAAAAAGTAAACGAAAGTGGTATATACGCTCCCCTTCAGGGCAGATAGAATAAAGTTAACACCAGAAATTCCGAAGGGAGATCCCCATATGCATGATGTATCTATAGTGATACCTACCCGTAACCGTATAAACGACCTTACAGTGTGCATAGAGTCTATTAGCAAGCAGACACAGCTAGAGAATGTCTCCATCGAGCTCTGGATTGTGGATGACGGTGAGATTCCTGAAGAAAGATTAACCTATTATCGTAACATACTGAACAAATTGCCACAGGCTGAGTTTCGATATCATCGTAAGACTAATCCGGGACTCTGGCTTTCCCGTTATGAGTCACTTGGACTAGTAAATGCTGAAATTGTGCTTCATTTAGACGATGATGCAGAATTAGATGATTCCTTATATATTCGACGATTACTTGATACTTATGCAGCGGACGATTCAATTGTAGGTGTAGGCGGGGTGGCTAAAGGCATGCGCAGCAGCAAACCGGGCCGGCTGTTTGGCATGCTGACCGGACAAATGTCCGGATCCCCGGGCAGATTATCCCCAAGCATGTTTGCAGGCTCCCTATTCCTCTGGGGAGAGAAGGAGCAGGTTTTTGAGACGGATTTTTTTCACGGCTGTAATATGTCATTCCGGCGCTCAGCATTACAAGATATGAAACCCTATCCCTGGATGACAAGTTACTCCATTGCCGAGGATATTTACTTGTCTCATTTGGCTAGCCGTTATGGCAAGCTTGTCATTAACCCGGCTATGAAAATCATTCATCATGAGTCGCCGGGATCTCGGGATAAGGCGGGCGTTGTTGCAAGAGCTACTGCCATCAATCATTATTATCTGCTCAACTTACGTAAAGCACCCCCTATGAATTATGCCGCATTGATCTGGACGTTAACCTGTCTTACAGGTAAAGAAACTCTCAAACGAAATTTTAAAGCCGTTAGCGGTTATGCCAAAGGAATCCTTTTCGTAATGAATCCTCGTAAAAACAAATACCGTGAATACATGCTAGATTAGCTTAATAGCTACCTCTATATCCACAGCGTTGCTCCGAATCAGATTGCGGGGCTTTTTTTTCGTGCAGACGGAGTTGTACGTAAATACGCCATGAAATTAATTTCCATCAACTTCTGATCTAGGGTATGATAGTAATAATGTGTTTTAGAAACTAACTTTATGGATGGTGGAATATGTTCAAGAACAAAAAAACGACGTTGATCCTCGTTGTTATCGTCATCGTCGTCATAGCTGTCGGCGCTTGGCTAATTACTAAAAATAAGGATGACAAAGCGACGGAAACACCGGGTGGCGCAACAGCTTCAGGAAAAGGCGAAGCCAAGTCACTCTCACAGACCTTTTATATCTATGACACGGTCGTGAATATCAAAGTGTTCGGAGAAAATGTAGCCCAAAAAAATATGGATGATATCCAGCAAATGCTGGAGCGCATGGATATGGAGCTTAGCCGTACAAAAGAAGGCGGCGAGGTTTACGCAGTCAATCAAGCAGCAGGAAAAGAAGCGGTTGTCGTTTCGGACGAGACCTTAGATGTTGTAAAACAATCCGTGCAATATGCAAAAGAAATGGACGGGCTATTCGATCCCACGATTGGTCCGCTGATCGACCTCTGGAACATCGGTAGTGGCGGAGATAAAGTCCCTGATCCAGCAGCTATCGATGCAGCCAAGAGCCTAACCAATTACAGGGACGTTGAAATTGACGAGGCTGCTAAGACCGTGAAGCTACTGAAGGAAAATATGGTACTGGATCTTGGAGGTATCGGCAAAGGGTATGCTGCTGACCGTATCGCTGATTATTTAAAAGAGCAAGGCCTTAACAGTGCAATGATCAACCTCGGCGGCAGCAGTATTATTGCGTTAGGTACGAAACCAAACGGAACGGATTGGAATATTGGTCTGCAAGACCCTGACCAAAGCCGCGGCACGCAGCTAGGAACGATTAAAATCGCGGATGAGGTCATCGATGCTTCTGGTGTTTACGAACGTTATTTTATGCAAGACAATGTTCGTTATCACCATATTCTTGATCCACGCACAGGTTACCCTTCTCAGAACGGTCTCAAAAGCTTGACCATTATGAGCCCTAATGCAACAGATGCGGATGCTTTGTCCACTGGGGTGTTCTTGATGGGGATCGAAGAAGGTATGAAATATCTGGAGTCGTTACCTGAAGATGTAGAAGCTTTCTTTATTACCGATGACAACAAAATCTACGCCACACCAGGCATTAAAGAAAGAATGAATCTGACTGACCCTACGTACAGCTTCGCTGATTAAACGAAAAGAGCTTGCCCCCATAAGGCCGTTGTTGGCTTTGGGAGGCAAGCTCTTTTGTTGTGGATAAAGGTTCTTTGGCGTGGCTGAGGGATATTCATCGCCCATTCATCGCCCAGCAGCCTGATAATTAGGGAATTCCTCCCTAAAATCAATAGATTTTTTCAATGTAAACCTTCGATTAGGGAAAACCTCCCTAAAAATCACCCGAATATGGCTATAACCATGTTTATTTAGGTTTTATTAGGGAGGAATTCCCCAATAACCTCAATTTCACGCTCTAACCGGTTCAATTCAGGGAGTTTTTCCCTAATTAATTCCCGATCAAGATTTTTGCAGCACCAAAGGCAACTCGCTAAATTCCTTATAATTCGTGAAAATATAACTAGGCTTATGATCCGTAGCCGGCTGTCTGCCTCTCGGATTATACCAGCAGACCTTCCAGCCAGCCGCAAGCGCTCCTACTACATCATTAGCCCAGGTATCGCCTATATAAAGTGAATGGTCTGGTGAAGTGCCAGACTGCTGATTTACATGCAAAAAGAGTTGCGGATCTGGTTTGGCCAGACCTACAGCGTCAGAAATAAAAATCATCTCCTCGGGGATCATCTGATCCAGACCTAATCCGCGAATCTTTTTCATTTGATGATCTTTGGGTCCATTCGTAATGATGCCTACTTTATGACCAGCAGCAATGAACCTTTCCAATTGCTCCCGGACTCCATCTATCATTTGAATGGTGTACTGACGGCCAATGTATGCCGCTTGTACCGCCGTGGCTTGGTCACGATCAAGCTGTAGACCATACTCTGCAAAAGCAAGCTCCAATCGGCGTACCCTAGTTTCCTCCAGCGGAATTTCTCCACGTAAATACATAGGCCATAATACATCACTATGATGTCTTACTTTATAAAATAATTCCGCAAAGTCCAGACTGCTCTCATCCGGTTTAAGTACTTGACGCACCGCTTCTTTAAATGGAACCAAATGATCATATAAAGTATCATCAAGGTCAAAAAAGATTGCCAGCTTATTACTTGTATCCACTTTAACGCCCCTTACTCGTCTTTCTCTCTAGCTTTAGAAAAAAAGGTTATAGGTATAAAAATCATCATCCCGAATGTAGCCATGCGCTTCATATAAGCGCTGTGCCCCCACATTCGCCGTCATTGTTGTCAGGGACAAGCCCTTCGTATTCGTAGCGAGCGCATGAGCTCTGGCACTTTCCAGCAGCTTGGAGCCGAGCCCATGGCCTCGCAGTTCCGCAGTTACATATAGATCATTCAATATCCAGAGACGCTCCATAGAAACCGATGAAAAAGAGGGATAGAGCTGAGTGAAGCCCCACGCTCTTTTCTCCTCGCCTTCTCCCCCCACCGCAATAAAGATTACCGGTTCGTTCAGCTTCAATCGATCTGATAAAAAAGCACGTGCACCATCCAGATCAGAGACTGCCCCATAAAATACCCGATACTCATCAAACAATGGGATAAGCCGTTCCAAATCATCATAGATCGCACGTTCAATACGATAGTTGTTCATCCTCAGCGCTCACTTTCCGGCTTGGGCCGTTTTAACGTTATTGTATATTTCAGCCGTACCGTGCACCATGGAGCGAACGCCAGATCATTTGGACAATTATTCTTATTCTTTGGAATCGTAGAACACATGCCGGGCACTGACTTTACCCTCTTCGATATCCAAGATTCCGAAGGAATACAGTTTCTCACGTCGTTTATCTGTTGGCGATCCTGGATTAAAGAGCAGAATCCCATTCTCTTCCCGCAATAAAGGCTGATGCGAATGACCAAAAAGAATACAATCCACCTTATCGTTCGCAAAAGCAAGCAGCGCATTCCCGTCCGTTCCTTTGCGGGAGTGTGGCGTATGCCCATGGACCATTCCGATCCGGACTCCCTCAAGCGTTAGCAGCTTACGCTCCCCGAAACGCTCAATGATCTCTATTCCATCGTTATTTCCAGCAATCCCTTCCACTGGAGCTAATTCAGCCAACAAATCGTAGATTCCCATACTCACCCAATCTCCAAGATGCAGAATCAAGTCTACATTCCGGAATTCAGCAACAAGCGCTTTGGGCAGAGACTTAGCCATTCTTGTCATATGTGTATCTGATACCACGCCTACTTTCATATAACTCAGCTCCTAATCTATCATACTCATCTCATAATCAAATAATTGTACGATTTGCTTAAACGAGAAGCAAGTTCTGTGACTTCTCCCACACAGAAAAGCCGGGTACACCCCACTAACACAGGGCATATCCGACTGCCATTAAGTAATTACGAAGAAATCATTTACGCTTACTACCTTCTACAGTATTTAGCATCCCAACTCAGTTCTCTCTATCCTGCCAATTCCATAATCTTACTTCTTCAACATGAATATTACTGACCCATTTTTCTTCCTTTAACTTGAGCAACTCTTTAACCGGACCGGTTACGACAGCTCCATACAGCCTAACTCCGTTCTTCTCCAGATAGCTAATGGAGTCATCCAGATCAATAAACGGAATTACCTTGTTGGCGATCGATTTATGCTCCTGCATTAAGTGCAGTGTCTTAAGGAAGTTCGCATTACGCAGTTCACCATCCCCATATGAGTCAACAGATGGAGAAACACTCGTGCGGCTAGTCACCCCTCCAAACCAACCCCACTTTTTCTTTGATTCTTGTGTCACCTTCATATCATCAGCATGCCAGATAGGCATACTTGGAAATCCTAAGGGATCATTTATTACTGGCTCTTGTGTCCTTGGACCTGTATCTGCTGCGAACCATAAAAGTTCAAGATTTTTATGCTGAAACTTCTTCAATAGCTCATCTGTCGTAAAAAATTGTTCAAAAGACAAATAGGCTTCTCCTACCGTACCTTCAGGGAGCTTCTCTAGTTTTTCCCACTCACTGCTGTCATCCATCCTATTTTCTGCAGACTGGTTCTCAATGGGATAGATAAAGTAATTACCTGTCCCACTGCGTTCATATGTCCATGAATAACTATAGATTCTAGGCCAGCCTAATAGAAACTTCATCGAATAATCTCCAACATTAATCCGCGCATCACCAATTTGTTTTATTATTTCACCCTGCAGATTCATACTAAAAAACGGTCCGGAATCGCTACTCAAATGGACGATCGTATTCGGCTGTGAAACAGCAATTGCGGAAGAAACGACATCACGGTAAGTCTCTCCTCTTTCTCCAGTGCTATAAAATACCGCTGTGATGATACTGCTGACAATCAAAAAAATCAAAAACGCAGAAATCACCGTTAAAGTATTCGATATACGTGCTTTCCACTTGCCACGGCGGATGATCTTTTTTTCTTTGCCGGGTCTGTTTCTTTTACCCTTTCCGAATTTTATGCTCTTCTCCTCATCTGGAGCCGGCTTTTCTTCGCCCATGAGTTCATCCAGATAAGCCTGGTAAGCTTCCATCTTCTCTAACTCACGCTCAACCTCATCCCTATCCTCATCAGCAAGAGTGCCTTCGCCATACCTTCTTAACTTCTCCTTAAACTCTTCACTCATGTTCATTTCTCCTCCGCTCTGCCTCACGCAGCTTCTGTCTGGCCCGAAAGATCAATATCTTATATTGGGACAAGCCCACATCCATAATGTCCGATGCTTCCCGATAACTCAGCCCATGAAAATCATGCAGCAGCAGTGCATTTCTCTGATTGTCCGGTAGCTCACTTACCGCTATCCTCATCTCTTCCCAACGTTCCTGATGAAGCAGTGTGCTTTCTGTGGTATCTGGATGAGCAAGCTTTTTGAAATAATCCTCACTCTGAACTGTACTGCGACCTTCCTTTCGCTTGTAATCTACGAAGGCGTTATAAGCGACACGGAACAGCCATGGTTTAATCTTCTCTTCTTTACAATTCTCCAAATGTAGATAAGCGCGATAAAAGGTTTCTTGCATCAAATCTTCAGCCGCATAATGATCACCACAAAGGGAGCGCAAATAGCGGTAAATATCCATCACATACATCTGATATATTTCATCCAATGAATTTCGCTTCATGCACTCCCCCCTTAACCTAACCACGTATCCCAGCCTGAAAAGTTACAGATAAATTTAGCAACTAGTATGAATATACCAGTAAATCTATGGAAAAAAGCGAAAAAAGCCTGCTGGCAAGGAGTATTACTCCCGCCAACAGGCTTTTTAATTCACCAAGTTACTCTGCTTACAGAACAACTTCAACTTCTTTGAGCATTTCGCTAACGGATATTAAACCGCCACCGGACAAATACCAGTAGTTAGGATCCAAGTAGATGATCTTACCGTTTTTAAAGGCATTTGTATTCTTCACTAGATCGTTTTCAACTGCTTTTTTAGCTGAACCGGATTCACCGCCATCACTCTTCACAACCGCATCTCTGTCTACTACAAACAGATAATCCGGGTTCTTATCCGCTACATATTCGTAAGATACGCTTTGTCCGTGAGTGGATACTTCAATTTTATCATCTGCCTGTGCAAATCCGAACATGTCATGGATAATCCCAAAACGGGAACCTGCACCGTAAGCACTGATTTTTCCTTCATTCGCGAGAATAACAAGTGCTTTTTTGCCATCAGCTGTTGCCTTCGTATTCAAAGCTTTGATGGAATCATTGATAGTCGCAAGCTCAGTTTCTACTTCTGCTTCTTTTCCAAAAATTTGACCCAGCATTTTCACGTTATTCGTAAAAGATTCCATATAGTTTGCATTATCTACAGCCACATACAGAGTAGGTGCAATTTTGCTGAATTCTTCATAAGAATCCTGTTGTCTGCCGGAAATGATGATCAGGTCCGGAGAAAGACTGTTTATTTTTTCGAAGTCAGGCTCTTTCAAACCACCAACATTCTCATATTTAGCATCGTTATATTTAGAGAGATAAGCCGGTACATTACTTTGAGGCACTCCAGTCACCTCTACGCCCAGTTTATCCAGCGTATCCAGTGTACCGAAGTCAAAAACAACCACTTTTTGCGGATTGCTTTTGATAGTTGTTTCGCCAAGCGCATGCTTGAAAGTAAGCTCTGTCGGTGCTGTAGTTGCTTCCGTTGTTGGTGCAGTAGTAGCCTCCGAATTGCCTGCCGCTGCTGTATTGTTATTTGAAGTTGCTGCATTATTGGAGCCGCAAGCCGCCAAGATTACCGCAAGAAATACTGTCATCATCAGTAAAGATAAGTTCTTCTTCAATGTATTCACCCCTAATTTTTATAGTGAAGCTATTTGAATTATTCGCGTATGCGTTAAGAAGCTGGCGCCTTTCACTTCTTACGTTACGTCATAATAATATCCGCATAGTAATAGTTACCTTTTTAGAAATAGACACCGATTTTTCGGCCTCCTATAGTTTCAATAGGAATGTCCATGTCATATACCTCTTTAAGAACTGCAGAATCTATAATTTCATCCGCTGTACCCGAGGAAGCTACTCTTCCATTTTTAAGCGCAACAATGTAGTCAGAGTAACAAGAAGCAAAGTTAATATCGTGGATAACGAGCACAATCGTCTTCCCCTTCTCGTCCACCAAGCGGCGAAGCACCTTCATAATTTGGACGGAATGCTTCATATCAAGGTTGTTGAGCGGTTCGTCGAGCAGAATGTACTCTGTATCCTGAGCCATGACCATGGCAATATATGCCCGCTGGCGTTGCCCTCCACTGAGCTGATCAATATATTTATCCTGCATTTCTTGGAGATCCATGTAAGCAATCGCTTCGTCAACGAACGCCCGATCCTCCGGACTCAGCTTCCCCTGTGAATACGGGAATCTCCCAAAAGAAACGAGCTCCTTCACAGTGAGGCGTACGCTAATATGATTGGACTGCTTTAACACCGATATTTTACGAGCAAGCTCATTACTTTTGCAGGTACCGATTTCCTTACCTTCGATCAGCACCTCTCCCGCGTCTTTGGAGATAAGTCTGCTGATCATGGAGAGCAGTGTACTTTTACCCGCACCATTTGGTCCGATAAACGAGGTGATTGCGCCCTTTTTAATGGACAAGGACACATCATCAACGACGGTTACTCCGCCATAACATTTGGTTAAATTTTTAACTTCTACCACGACTTATTCTCCTTTAACAGCAGATAGACGAAGTAGACGCCGCCTGCAAAATTGATAATCACACTAACCGTAGTATTAAATCCAAAAACACGTTCGACCAGGAACTGCCCACCGACAAGCGCAACAATACTCAGCAGAATCGTTCCAGGAATCAGATAGGCATGCTTATAGGTACGGAACAGCTGGTGTCCCACATTAGCTACCAACAAACCTAAGAAAGTGATTGGCCCCACTAGAGCCGTCGAGATCGAAACGTAGATAGATACAATAACTAGCAGCCTTTTGACCACATAGTCATAATTGATCCCCAGATTAATGGCTTCATCTTTCCCAAGCGAAATAACATCCAAATACTTAACAAATCGCAAGAAATACAACGTAGTTAGCGTCAGAACAATGGTAGAAAGAATCAATAGGTCACTGCTGACATTGTTGAAGCTGGCGAACATTTTCCCCTGTAGAATCAGGAATTCGTTCGGATCAATAAGCACTTCCATAAAAGAAGACGCGCTCTGGAACATCGTCCCCATGATCAGCCCTACCAGCAGCAGGAAATAAATATTTTGTCCTTCCCTACGGAACATTAGCTTATACAATACGCCTGAAAACAGGACCATGAGGCACGCAGAGAACAAGAAGTTGATGTTTTTATTCATAAAGGTCATATTCGATGAACCTAAGGCATAAACACCGAACGTCTGGATTAACATGTACAGGGAATCGAGCCCGAGAATACTTGGTGTCAAAATACGATTGTTCGTGATGCTCTGAAAAACTACGGTAGAGACAGCTATCACAGCTCCGGTAATCAGAATGGCCGCCAGCTTTCTTCCCCGGCTGGGCAGAACGTAGTCCCAATTTCCCAAAGCATGATACGTCATAAACAAGACGATGAGGGCGACAGCACTTATTGATAATATAGTTAGTTTTGTCTTCATCTCTAGTTCGCCTTTCTTCTCATCAGCAAGTAGATAAATAGACCACTACCGATGACGCCTACCGTGAGACTGATTGATATTTCATATGGATAGATAATGAGCCTGCCCAGAATATCGCAGAACAGGAGGAACACCGCTCCGAGAATGGCTGTATGCGCCAGACTTTTTTTGAGGTTATCCCCTATGTACAACGTTACAATGTTAGGTACTACTAGACCCAGAAATGGAATCGTACCTACGGTTAAAATGACAACAGAAGAGATTAACGCTACAATTACCAATCCCACGTTGACCACCGCTTTGTAGTTCATGCCAAGATTGACGGAAAAATCCTCGCCCATACCGGCTACCGTAAATTTATTAGCGAAGAGATACGCCAGAATGACAAGTGGAATGCTGATATAAATTAATTCGTATTGGCCTTTGATAATCGTCGAGAAATCCCCAAGCATCCAAGATGAGATATTCTGAATCAAATCATTTTTATACGCAAAAAATGTTGTAATCGAGCCTACAATGTTGCCGAACATGAGTCCGACCAGCGGGATAAAAATACTATCCTTGAACTTGATCCGATCCAGGATTCTCATAAAAATAAAGGTGCCCAATAGCGCAAAAACAAAAGCAACAAGCAATTTCTGCATTGGCGTTGCGCCTGTGAATAACATGAGGGATACGAGAATACCAAATTTTGCGGAATCCATCGTCCCTGCCGTAGTCGGTGAGACGAATTTATTGCGTGACAGCTGTTGCATAATTAATCCGGCAATACTCATGCTGACTCCAGCGATAATCAATGCGGCTAACCGGGGAATCCGGCTTACCAGCAAGGTCTGTGCTTGAGATTCCGTAAGATGAAAGAGATCTAATGGGGATATATCTTTAACGCCTATAAACAAAGAAATAAATGAAAATACTATTAGAAGTAGGGACAAATATTTTAGTTTCATGAGTTGTTCCTTATCTGTTTAATAGTTTACAAATGCGATTTTATGATAATGATTTTCATTCGCAATGTTTTAAATTATACCTAAGCCCACTTTGAGGGTCAACCCTTTCATATACTTAAATTTAAAATAATTAAGAATTAGGCTTATCTGCTTAAGTTACATAAAAAAAGACACCCTAACGGGTGCCTCTTTAATCTCTGCCATATTTTTAGCGCTAAGCCATAGGATTTATTTAAATTTCTTCCAATCCTGATTACTGTTCTCCAGCAAATGTGCAAAATCATTATCCAACCGCTTCTGCTCAGCCTTGCACTGATCTTCCACTGCCTTACGGGCAGCTTCTTTACGGTCATTTTCCTCCGCTTTCAACGCATCAGATTGCGCCTTCAGCTTTCCTAGAACATCACTGCTTAGCAGGTCTTTTAACGTAGCAGGGCCATCATTCGTAGCGGCTCTTGGTGTGGTAGGCATTTTCTTTTTTTTAGCCACTGTCCATCATCCTTTCTAGCTGAATTAAATTGGAATTTGTTTAAGTTATTGGTCTTTTCGTTTATAATGTTTACTAAGAGGTGAGCCCTATGAAGTCCAATGATTTATGTCCCCGGCTACAAAAAAGTATGGATATTATCGGCAGGCGTTGGACTGGTTTAATTATCTACCAGCTCCTTCAAGGACCCCAACGTTTCAATGTAATTGAAGCGGCATTGCCCATCAGTGGAAGACTGCTCTCCGAACGGCTCAAAGAGCTGGAACAGGAAGGGATCGTTCTTCGAGAAGTGTTCCCAGAGACCCCCGTGCGAATCCAATATTCTTTGACGGATAAAGGTCTTGCCCTGGAATCAGTCATCCGAGACTTACAGAGTTGGTCCAAAGAATGGGTCGATTGCGACACCGATAACCTAAATCCAACTCTCAAAATGTAAGCGTTTTATCTGGTATTTTAGACTTTAAGGCCTACAATGACTAAATCACGCTCTATACCGTCAAGTTCAGCCACACCAGGCAGCATTCCCCACTCTTTAAAACCAAATTTTTTCAGCAAACCAAGGCTTGGATCATTATGTCCAAACACAAAGCCGACTAGATTCTTAATTCCGAGACTAGGGGCTTTCTCAATGGCCTCTGTCAGAAGAATTCTGCCAGCACCACCACCACGGAACTTTTCATTCACGTATACGCTGATTTCTGCTGTTGCATTATACGCTGGACGACCATAGAAGGATTGAAAACTGAACCATGCTGCAATTTCATCTCCTTGCTTCAGTACCCATAAGGGACGGTGATGGCTGTTATGCTCAAGAAACCATTTCTCCCGGTCTGCAACAGTAATGGGTTCCAGATCTGCAGTTACCATCCTCCCAGCAATCGTTGAGTTATAAATATCTACAATAGCTGCTAAGTCTGCAGATGTCGCATCTTCAATTCTGCTGTTCTCCCAATTCATCCCTTAATTCCTCCAAATGTGTTAATTAACTCAGGCCGACCTGCTCCTGGCTCCATTGCCACAGCCGTTCGGCCTCTATTGTATTCTGCGCTCTGGGAGACAGTTGTTTAATCTTTCTTCGATAATAATATTGACCGGTTACCTCTTCAAGATCAGGATCTGTAGCCAAATAAATCGCTGTATCGGCGCCTTGTTCAGGTGTTAAGAAAAAGTATGAGAGTAACTTAAGTACCGACTTGCCGAAGCCTGTCTGCCGGTTTACACCTATATTCGTCCCCACTGCACCTGGATGCAAGCAATTCACCGTCACCCTTGTTCCGTGAAGACGCGAAGCCAGCTCCCGCGTGAACAGAATATTGGCTAGCTTGGATCGGGCATAGGCTTTTGCAGGATTAAAACGGCGAGCCAGGGTTGGATCTTCATAATGGAGCGCACCTATTTTGTAAGCACCGGAGGCAACCACAATGATACGGCCTTGCTCTGCTGCCTGCAACGACTCAAGTAACAGATTTGTAAGTAGAAAATGCCCCAAATGATTTACGCCAAGATCCATCTCAAAGCCGTCCTTCGTAAGCTGACGCTTAATCGTGACTACCCCGGCGTTATTGATAAGTATGTCTAGAACCGGATATTTCATAGTAAATTCCTCAGCAAAGCTGCGAATGCTCTCAAGTGAAGCCAGATCACACAACATGAGCTCGATATCCTCGGAGTGGCTCTTTTGTTTGGCGGCAGCAAGTGCTTCTTCTCCCCGCTGGCGATTACGGCAAACCATAATGACTTTGGCTCCCTTGCGAGCCAGTTCAACTGTTGTAGCCAGCCCCATACCGGAATTCGCTCCGGTAACAAGTGCGATTGTTCCTCTCATTCCAAGAATCACTCCTCTCTCAACAACCGTACCCGAATAAGCTTTAGCCTAACCTTAGGAGAAGTATATTTAAAGATATGTTACACCAACTAGTAGGGTTAAGAAAAGCTTCATGTCATGATTAGCCAACGATAGTTATAGTTCGTCAGGTGCGTCTGGTCTATTTTTGATCTATAATAGGAATATTGCAGTTCTAATCGTGAAGTTGAAAGGGGAACACCAACTATGAATAATGCTCTGACAAGCCTAGAGCAGCAAATGGCGGGCGAAGGCCTGGATGCCCTGCTCGTAACAGATCCCAAGCATGTCTACTACTTAACCGGCTTCGCCAGCGATCCGCATGAACGTTTTCTGGGTCTGCTGCTGATACGCGGAGAAGAGCCTATGCTCATTCTGCCTGCATTGGATGCAGAAGCGGCTCAAGCGGCTTCTTCGGTCACCAAAATCCTAACTCACAGTGACACTGATAATCCCTATAACCTGCTAAAAGATTGTTTCGGCAGCAGCAAGCTTGGAACTCTTGGCATAGAGAAGGAACATTTCTCAGTAGCCCGTTTTGAACACCTAACCGCTGCTGTTCCAGCTGAACGGTTTAGTGATATTGGTCCATTGCTGCGCAGCATGCGCTCCAAAAAGACCCCGGATGAAGTTAAGCGCATGAAACATGCCGCTGAGCTAGTTGAGGAAGCCTTGCGCCGCGTTCTTACCCACGTAAAAACAGGCGTTACAGAAAACGATCTAGTAGCGGAGCTAGAATATCTAATGAAAAAGGTTGGCGCTTCCGGTCCTTCCTTCGACACTATGGTGCTTTCTGGTCCGAAAACTGCCCTACCTCACGGTGTTCCTGGCAACCGGGTCATTCAGCCAGGCGATTTCCTGATGTTTGATATCGGGGTGTATGCCGATGGTTATGCTTCTGATATTACACGTACCTTTGCAATTGAATCCGTGGACGACAAGCTAATCACTATTTATAACACTGTGCTGGCTGCCAACGAAGCTGGGATCGCTGCCTCCAATCCTGGAGCACCTTTCGGCTCAGTCGACAAAGCTGCACGTGATGTAATTGAGGAAGCTGGATTCGGGGAATATTTCTTGCACCGTGTCGGACACGGACTGGGCATGGATGTTCATGAATATCCATCACTTCACGGACAGAACGATGACATTATCGAGATCGGCAATGTGTTCACCGTTGAGCCAGGAATTTATGTGCCTGGACTAGCGGGTGTGCGTATCGAAGATGATCTGATTATTACAGCTGAAGGCGCAGAGACCTTAACAAGCTTCCCTAAGGAACTGACTATTCTTCATTTGTAGAAAAGAATTACAAGCCCACGGTCAAAAACACAGAGCAGCGATTCCTCCAATAATGAGAGAATCACCGCTCTGTGTTTGTTTTTATTTAAACCTGTGTTCCCCACATCCCGCGAATCGACCCAGCCTCTTTAACCATCCTGCCGACCAGCTCCGCGACTGTAGGTATATCTTGGATCATTCCTGTTACTTGACCTGCCCAGCCGATGCCCTCTTCTTTGATACCATCATAAATCCAGCGCTTGTTGGCTGCACCACTGATATATTCTTTTAATGCTTCATAGGTCGGTGTCACGCGCTCGATTTCAAGAATTTGATCAATGTAGTCACTACGCAACACTCGTGCGGGTGCTCCAATAGAACGTTTGATTACAACCGTATCCGACTCTGAGCTTTCTACTAAAGCTTTTTTATAAGAAACAGCCGCGTGCACACATTCCACTGTAGCAACGAACCGAGTGCCCATTTCGATTCCCTCAGCCCCAAGCGCATGAGCAGCCATCCATCCACGGCCATCTCCGATCCCTCCGGAAGCAATCACAGGGATATTAACCGCATCGACCACTTGAGGAACGAGCACCATGGTTCCAACATCGTCACGCCCTAAGTGACCCCCGCCCTCTTGCCCAACAACAATAACCGCAGAAGCGCCTAATTGTTCGGCCTTTTGGGCTTGTCTGCGTGAGGAGACGAGCACGAGCGTTTTAATATCGGTGGGCAGTAACATTTCCAGTATAGGGGCTGGATTCCCTCCAGTGAGGCTCACCACGGGAACCTGCTCGTCGATGGCGACCTGCACCCGGTCTTCATAACCAATCCCATGCATGCCGATAGCAAAATTAACACCAAATGGCTTGTCTGTTAGTGTTCGTACCCGCCGTATTTCTGCACGTAAGGCCTCAGCATCCGGAAGACTCATTGCTGTGACCTGACCCAGTCCACCGCTATTTGAAACCGCAGCCGCGAGGTCTGCATAACCTAAATAAGCAAGTCCTCCTTGAATAATAGGATATTCTATGTGCAATAACTCCGTAATACGGGTGTTCCATTTCATCTTCATCTACACCTTTCCTATCTTTAAGCAAAGCAGAATCACGGCAAATAAAAGGGCAACTCCCCCTGCCAGATAATCTATCTGCTGAAATTGCAGTCTTTTAAAAGAAGTCCTTCCTTTACCATTACCATAAGCACGCGCATCAATTGCATAGCTCAGCTGTTCAGCACGTTGAATCGTTGTGAAGAGCAGAGGAATAATGATCGGAATGTACGCGTATATCCGTTTAGGCAGTGACAATACTGTAAGATCATAACCTCTAGCCTTTTGTGCGAGAAAGATACGATCAAGCTCCTCCTTGAGGGTAGGGATAAAACGGATCGCAATCACTATCATTAAAGAGAACTGTTCTACGGGTACCTCCAATTTGGATAGAGGGGCAAGCAGCTTTTCCAGACCATAAGCTAAGTCCAGCGGCTTAGTAGTTAAGGTTAGAACTGAGGCTAACAAGATGAGCAATATAATACGCCATACAAAACGTAATCCTATTCGCAGTCCCTCTTCAGTCACCTCGATAAAAAACCATGACCAGAGAACCGTCCCTTTGGTGAACACGGCATTGTAAACAAAAGTAAACAATAAAATAAATAATACCGGCCGCAGCCCTCGCCAAAAAAAATGCACAGGAACTTTCGACAGTAACAACATTCCCAGTACAAAAAAGGTTGCAACAACATAACTAATCCCCGTTCCAAGCATCATAAAGCTAAGCATGAGTATCACGATACTTACAAGCTTTGTACGAGGATCTAAACGATGAAAAATCGAATGTGTCTCCACATATTGACCGACTAATACGGAATCAGCCATGCTCTTGCCCCCTCGAATGCCAAATCGGCAAAATCGCTTCGAGGATATCCTGCTCTTTACAGCTGGCAACTTCAATCTTCTGGTCAGATAATTCCTCCATTAGCTTCAAGAGCTGTACGGGTTCAGGCAAGGATAGTCCAAGTTCCAGCAGTAATTCTTCCTTTTCCAGAAATAATGTTCTGATATCATGATGCCCTTTTAACTGACCTTCATGAAAAACAATGACCTCATCCGAGTATTCGGCAACATCATCCATCTGATGCGAAACGAAGAGGATCGTGTGATTGTCTTGTTGCTGCCATTCCTTTAGTAGCTTCAGCAAAGACACTTGGCTAGCAGGATCGAGACCCGCTGTCGGTTCATCCAAAATCAGCAGCTTCGGATTTGTCATCAGTACAGAGGCAATAGCTACACGGCGCTTTTCACCACCGCTTAACTGGAATGGATTTAAGGGGAGAATTCCCTCAGGCAAACCCACTTGTGGCAAAATCGTTTCAATCGCCTCTGTAATTTGCTGACGTGAAGCGCCCTGTTGATTCAGAGCAAAAGCAAGCTCCTTATACACCGTTGTTTCGAATAGCTGATGCTCAGGATATTGAAAAACGAAACCCAACTCAGGGACAACCTTTAAGCGCCCTTTGGCATCTCTGCTGGCAGGCTGCTGATTAATCCAATAGTCTCCTTTTACGGTGGGAATCAAGCCCTTCAGCACTTTGACAAAGGTAGACTTTCCTGCGCCTGTTGGACCGATAATAGAAATCCATTTGCCCTCAGGAATAGTGCAGTTTATATTGTGCAAAGCCACATGATCGGCATAGTTCACACTTAGATTTTTTAATTGGTAGACCATTGTGATCGAATTATCCCCTTCCAATCGGCTGTTAGCGGTGCTGCTGAATGGAGCAATGTATGTACACGCACTGCGAAGGGCAGATGTAATTGATAGTCCGCAACAGGCATGGTTTCAAAAAAAGTCAGTGGATCGCCGTCAAACTCAAGTCGTCCTTGGTGCAGGAGCAATACGCGTTCTGCTGCAAGCACTTCCTCCATATGGTGGGTGATATGAATAAGGGTCAGGCCTTGACGATGCAGCTCTTGCATGATGGAAAGAACCTGCTGTCTTCCCTGAGGATCAAGCATTGAGGTAGCCTCGTCAAAAATAATGACTTGCGGGCGCATCGCCAATATAGCTGCGATAGCGACACGTTGCTTTTGACCTCCAGATAGCTGATGTGGCATAGCCTCCAGATAATCCTCCATTTGAACGGCCTGCAAGGCATGATCCAATCGGCTGCGCATTTCCTCCCTCGGCACACGGATATTCTCCAAACCAAAAAGCACCTCATCCATAACGGTTGTGGTGATAAACTGATCCTCTGGATTCTGAAAAACAAAACCGATTTGCTGATGAATCTCCGCAAGATCCGTTGGTTTTGCCGTATCCAAGCTCTTAAATTGTACAGCCCCTTTTCGTGGCAGCAGCAGTCCGTCCATGAGCTTTGCAATAGTGGATTTGCCAGAACCATTCGCGCCAACTATCGCCACAAACTCCCCTGCTTCTATCGTAAAGCTAATATCCTCCAGGAGAGGTTGTCCCTTTTTATAATAAAAACAAACTTGATCGAAGGTAAGCATTTATTCACTCCCCTTTTGAAGGTGCCAAGCAGCAAAAAATGCCTCAATGCTGTTCTCGGAAAATGCAGGTGCAGGCTTCTCCCATTTTGTCACTTTTGATCCATTCACAGCAAAGATTTCACCGGTTAAATCCGCGTCGGACTCCCTCAATAATGCAGTCACGAAGGAAGCAATAGCCTCCGGGTCACCTATTCTCCAAAAGTCAGGCAAAGGTTCATTCCGACTGGCATGTTTTTCCCTCAGATGGTCAATTATAGGTCTGGTCATATCCGTTAACGCCGCTGGAGAAATCGCATTGACCCTAATCTGGTCACGTTTCAGCTCTGCTGCGAGCGTCCACATCATGCCGAGTATTCCAGCCTTGGCTGCACTATAATTCACCTGACCCACGGAACCTGCTAGTCCAGCAGCAGAGGTCATCAACAGGATATCCCCACCTGTCTCACGCATATGTGGTAATACTCGTTGAATGCTATAATAGGTGCCATTTAAATGCACATCCAGAACAGTCTTCCACTGTTCATCCGTCATACGCTGACATTTCTGATCCTGCAAAATCCCCGCGTTAGCTATCAACACCTCGATACGACCGTATCGGGCAATGACCTCATCTACCATGGCAGTGACTGCGACTGGATCGGCTACATTAGCAGCGTACCCTAGCGCCTCTCCGCCTGCCTGGCGGATCTCGCGCACAACCTCATCAATTAAGACTTGTTTCGTACCATTTACAACCACTATATAACCTGACTTGCCAAGCTGCATGGCAATACTACGTCCGATCCCTCTTGTTGCACCAGTAATTAAGGCTACTCTATTCATCACTACACCTCTTTCACTGCAAAAGCTCCCGCAGCAATAACATCGCCAGCTTCTGTTGTAAGGATCACTTTCACAAAGCAGTCGTCAGCTGCAAAATCAAAAATCACGACACTATCGACCTCTATAGGCTTATGAAATTTCATATCATATTGAGTGATCCACTGTGTAGGGTGCTCAGCAATATACAAGGATTGAGCTAATCCCATAAGATACATCCCATGTGCGATGGGTCGCTCCAAACCAGCCTTAGCTGCGGCCTCTGCATCTAGATGTATAGGCGCCAAATCTTGGGAAGCAGCTGCATATTGCCGGATAGCCTCAGCAGTTATGCACTTTTTTATCATGATCATCACCTACCCGAATTAACACCGTTTCTGCGGTGACTATAAGCTCACCCTCACACCTACAAACCAGCGTATGTGTGTAAAAAGTCAGTTTACCCTGTCTTCCTTCTTTTTGCACCTCGCCCGTTAACGCTAATTCACAATCCAAAATCATCCCCGCCGTAATCGGAGCCTGATATGAAAATTTCTGAGTGCCGTGAAGCAAGGGTTCACCGATGATTAACCAAGGAATATCGAAGTCTTGCCAGAAAATAATAGGCATCGTCGTAGGAGCGATCAGCTTTCCATTTATCGTCTGCAAGGGTGCTTCAATACTCTGTGCGTAGTCCGAAATCCATTCAGCAGTCATATGGATCTGATGTCGGACACTGTTCATTCTATAACCTCCACGAGTGTTGCCAGACCTATCCCGCCGCCGATTCCCAGAGTAGCAAGCCCTCGTTGGTAAGGAGCATTTTGCATTTCAGCACATAACCGAGTCATTAAAATAGCCCCGGAAGCTCCGTATGGATGGCCTATTGCTAATGCCCCCCCGCCAAGATTGACCTTTTCCTGTGGAATTTGAAGCTCATTCAGTGAAGCCAATACTTGTGAAGCAAAAGCCTCGTTAAACTCTACGATATCTAAATCGGCAACGGTAAGCTTTTGGCGTTTTAACACCTTTTGCACAGCTGGTACAGGCCCTATCCCTAAATAGTTCGGATCTACACCCGCAGCTTGCGCATCCACGACCCGTAAAATAGGCTTCAGCTTAAGCTGCTGGCATTTCTCCCGAGACATCATTAATAGAAGCGCTGCGCCATCATTAATAGGACAGGCATTTCCAGCAGTGACGGTACCCCTTTCTTCAAAAATTGGCGGCAGCTTTTGCAGCTTGTCCAGACTCGTATTAGCCCGAGGACATTCGTCGGTGTTCACCCACTGCCCCTCTACCTGAAGAGGTACTATCTCCTGCTGAAACCGGTCACTTTGCTGAGCATGAACCGCCCTTTGATGGCTTTTCAAGGCATATTGATCCTGCTCTTCTCGAGAAATCCCGTATTTCCGAGCTACATTCTCTGCAGCAATTCCCATATCCGGATCACCGTAAGAGCTAGGCGTAAAATGTGCACGGGTATATAGCTGCGGAACCCCCATTAAGGTCTGTGGTTTAGCCATTTTCCATGGAGCACGGCTCGTACTTTCGACACCACCCGCTAAATAAATCTCACCAGCGCCGCTTTGAATCAGTCTTGCTGCTATATTAATTGCCTCTAGCCCAGATCCGCACTGACGATCCACGGTGACGCCCGGAACCGAAACAGGCAGCCCCGCTTCAAGCGCAGCTACCCGGGCAATATTACCTCCTGGGCCCACAACATTCCCAATAATGACATCATCGATCAGTTCTTTAGGCAAGTTCGTTTCGGCTACAATATGCTGAATAAGTGGCGCCAGTAATGCCTCCGGCTCAAGTGTACTTAATAAGCCACCCATTCTGCCAATCGGTGTACGTTTTGCCATGACAATTACTGCTTCTATCATACCATCGCTCTTTTCACATAGTCTTTCATCGCTTGCCGGGCAATTTTGCCACTGCTTGTATAGATAAATTCATCCAGGGTTAGCAGCTGCTTCGGCGCTTTGTAGCTTGCTAAATACTGGCGGCAATAATTCTTAATTTCGTCGACAGATAAGTGCTGCTCTCCGCTCCACTTCACGAGGGCTATCAGCTGTTCTCCCCAGTAATCGTCAGGCACGCCAAGCACCATCACTTCATCTATTTCCGGAAGAAACTCTAGCACCCTCTCTATTTCTTCTGGATAAACGTTCAGGCCTCCGGATATGATTTTATTCTTCAAACGTCCCGCCATATATAAATAACCAGCTTCATCCTGATAAACATAGTCTTCTAAAATAAGCCATCCCTCTTTAAAAGCTGCTGCTGTCTCATTCGGCAATTGATGGTAGCCTAAAAATATCATATCACTACGCACATATAGCTGCCCAATCTCCCCAGTAGGGACTTCCCGGAACTGTTCATCACGAATGGAAATTTGCACCCCGGGATAAGGTTTTCCTATAGAGGTCGGATTATGCTCGGTCAGAACATTCAAATAACTAATATAACTCGCTTCTGAAGAACCGTAGGATTCATAAAGGCGCGCTCCACCAAACACTTCCATGCCCCTTTTCTTGGACAACTCCGACCACTTTGCACCTGAGCTAATAATCGCATCAATCTGTATCTGCCCAGGTACAGCCTGCAACATCATGGATTCGATCATTGTTGGTACGACGAACAGCACCACACCCGGAATTTGCTGGCACAGCTCTAACACCTTCGTGGCACTAAATTTTTGTGTGATATGAAAGGTTGCTCCACAATATAGACTCTGCATTACGGCGAATAAGGATAGGGAATGCACAAATGGACCTGGTGCCAAAACATCCTTCATAGCGTCCAATTCAAAAGCAATATTCGAGACCTCAAAGCTTTTTAACCATGATAAATGGGTACGCATATAACCTTTGGGCAACCCGGTTGTGCCTGAAGTAAAGCCAATAAATAATAATTCATTCGTCTCATCCAACTCAGCCTCCGGCTTCAGGGCAGCCAGCCACTGATCATAGGAACCTGTTCGTTCATTTGAGAAGGTCAATGTTGGGATCGCTTGATCCTTGAAGACCAGATTCTTTGCGGCTTCCGGCTCGGCAAAAATCATTGTCGGCTGGCACTGTTCTATAATAACCTGCAGTTCATTAGCACTCCATTTGGGATCTAAGGGAATGGGAACACAGCCCGCATAAATCGCCCCCAAGATAACCTCAACAAATTCAATACGATTCGTAGATAAAATCGCGACTTTGTCATGCCTCAGACCCTTTTGCTGTAAGCCATTCGCGATTCTCCGCATCGTTTTTACTAATGTGGCATAGGTATGACTTGCTTGGTCATGGGTTAAGGCAATGCTGTCGGGCTGCTGTGCTGCATGACACAGTATAGGAACTACTAGATTCATCCTTGATCACACCTGTTCGTAATTTCTGTGACTACCAATTATATACATTTTCTTCAATCGGACTGCCCCGCAAGTCCAGCCCAGACTAAAGTATATGTGTTAAGCGCCATCGCAGGCGCTCCTGTTAAACTAACCCGCTAGAATTGCTATGATAGCTTATTTTAGCTTTATATTATTTTTATGTACACATTTTCATGTAACTATTAAGTCCATCTTACAACTAAAAAAATAGCCAGCACGCATCGATTATGATCGGTACGCGCTGGCTGTATTGTTGTTTAGTCCTTCTTTTGAACGGTCGATGGTGTACCCTCTTCAGAAAAAGTAAAGGTTCGGGCGATATATAAGATAGGTGTGCTTACTGCGGTTAGTAAGAACTTCGCTAGATAAGTTGTAAGCAAAATTTCAAGCCATACATTCCAGTCATACAAGCCCGCAAACGCAATGGTGCAGAAGATAAGTGTATCCACAAAGGAGCTAATCATCGTACTGCCGTTGGAACGAATCCACAGCTGACTTGAGGTGCTGTAATATTTACGAATCCAAGAGTACAACCGAACATCTAGGAACTGACTAATGAAGTAAGCAGTAAGACTACCCAAAGCTAGTCGAGGCATCAGCCCAAAAATCGTCTCCAAAGAAGACTGAGCGATATCGGTCTCCTGTGGCTTAAATACTAGTACCATCTGCATAATGACTGTAGTCATAAGCAAGGTGAAGAAACCAAACCAGACCGCTTTACGTGCTTCCGCTCTTCCGTACTTCTCATTAAGCAAATCGCTGGTCATATACAAAGTGACATACATCGTATTTCCGAGTGTCATCACAATATCAAATGGCATAGCAATCGTCTTAGCTACCTGAATGTTAGCAATTACAGTAGCAATACCTACCCAGGCATACATTCCACTTTTCCCGAACAGGCGGTAACAGAGTAGAAAAAAGGCAAAATTGACAATAACAAATAAAACTCCCCACAACAAATTAAACATATTACTGAAACTCCTCCTAGTTTTGTTTACGCGGGATGGTTACGAACCGCGGCTTACATTATTAAATTTTTGGAACAAAACATTAATACTCTATCACAATAGCGCTTAACAATCCATAAAAATAATATTTTTATATGAAATTGGTAGTTCCAGTTCTTTTTTTTCGACAATTATCTAAAATAGTCAGCAATAATTCATTTTTTTCAGAAAAAAATGCTCTATAGGACAAAACTTTCACTATTCATCCAGAGGTTAATTCTATAGAATAGTATCAAACACCTTATTCCCGATCCATTTAGTAGAAATATGACATAACTATGGAATATATCTCGGGTCGCCAATTTCCAGCAGTTGGCATGGAGTATCTAGTGAAGACCAAAAAAAGAAATGACCTCACCGTCCATAAAAAAAGGAGAGAACGATATGTTTCGTATCAAGCATTCGATCAGTCGCAAATTCACGCGTTTATTATTTGTTGTTCTGTTGCTCACGTCTCTTTTGTTAAGCACCAGCTTCTACTTTATCTCCATCAATATCTTCAACAGCTATGTTATGCCACAGATTAACAAAATCCTTACTGCCGCTGCTCAGGACGTATATAAGAATCTCAACGTAATGCACGCCCAGCAAACCCTAAATAAGAACGATCAGTCTGCCACCAATCTCGAGTTCTATTTTCAGGAAAAGAGGAAACAACATGGAGTGGAAACCATTTTTCTGGTCAATCTGAAAGGGAAAGAAGCTGAGATTCTATCCGCAGATCACGATGCAAAATTGCAACGGGCAGAAAGTGTCACCGTATCCTCTGCAATGCAACAAGCCTCTAAAGGAAAAACTGGACTAAGCGATACATATAGCGACGCACATGGTATACATAAAACAGCTTATATCGGTATTCCCGGAAGTACGATGATCATCGGTGTAAGCAGTGACGTAAGCTTCATTCAAGAAAAAACAGACAGCATTCTATGGACAAGTGCCGGCATCACACTTCTGACGTTGATCATCGGCCTAACTGGTGCATGGTTTATGAGTGTGCGTATAACACGTCCAATCTCAAAACTGGCAGCTTATAGTGCCCGGCTCGCAGAGGGAGATTTCACCGAAGAATTATCAATTAAAGGAAATGACGAAGTTGCACAGTTGTCCGTAAGCTTCCAAGCGATGACCCAACGCCTGAAAGAAATGATCGGACATGTACTGGTAACCTCTAATACTGTCGTTGCAGATTCCAACTCTTTAAAAGAACGTGTTGAGGTTCTCAATGATATGGCAGAACACTCCAGCTCATCGGTAGTAGAAATCGGCAAAGGTAGTACGACTATCGCTAGCAGTGCATCAGATAACTCGAGAGCAATGGAAGAAATCAATTTAGGCATTCAAAGTATTGCCTCAGCAGCGAATGAAGTCACGGAGCAAATCAGTGAGGCTTCCGCTGAAGCAAGTGGCGGTAATGAAATTGCTCAAAGTGCCGTGCTGCAAATGCGCCAGGTTGAACGTGCTTCCCTACAGTCGCTGGATCAATTACAAATCATGAATGAGCGTTCAGTAATGATCGGAGAAGTCGTTCACAGCATTACTGAAATTACGAAACAGATCCAAATGCTGTCGCTGAATGCTTCAATCGAAGCTGCACGCGCAGGAGAGCATGGACGCGGCTTTGCTGTTGTTGCCGGAGAAGTACGCAAGCTGTCTGAACAATCCCGTAACGCAAACGAACAGATCCGTGACTTCCTACTTGGCCTTCAGGAAGATATGAGCCGCTCCGTTACTGAGATGAACCACGTGAATTCTGAGGTTGCCTCTGGAGTCGGCAAGGTAGCAGAAGCAGGTGATGCCTTTAATCACCTCTTGATCCTTATCCAAAGCATCAATCACAGCATCCAATCCGTATCTGCGGCTACACAGCAAATCTCGGCAAGTACAGAAGAAGTCAGTGCTTCCGTCGAAGAAACTGCACAAATTACATCAAGATCGCAAGAAAGTGCGGACACACTCGCTGCTAACTCAGAGCGGCAGCGCGTCGAACTGGAAGGCCATGCAGAAACCGTTAAACATCTGTATGAGCAAGCCAAGAAACTCCAAGAAGCTGTGCAGCAATTTAAGATCTAACGCTTGTAAACTAAAAACCCCCGTTCACACGAAAGTGTTGAAGGGGGTTTTTTAGTTTATGGCTCGCTAGCGCTTGCTGAGGTCTCGCTTAGGCTTGGGGGCATACGCTAGGCTTGCGCGGAGCTCTCGCTTAGACTCAGGGTGCATGCGCTAGGCTTGCGCGGAGCTCTCGCTTAGACTCAGGGTGCATACGCTAGGCTTGCGCGGAGCTCTCGCTTAGACTCAGGGTGCATGCGCTAGGCTTGCGCGAAGCTCTCGCTTAGACTCATCACGCCATTTGCTGCTGGCTTGCGGACTCAGATGCCGCTATTACTCGAAAAACTGCCATTTGGAGACTTTTTCGGACTCGAGAGACGCTATGGCCTCATAATCAACCCAGACTAAGCCTATTTTGTTCAAATAGCGCCTCTGGTGTCCGAAAACGCTCCAAAATAACCCTTTTTTTCGCAAATAAGGTCTCCTGAGTCCGGAGCCAAGTTACTCAAAGTTCCTCCATGGATGCTACCTACAGCAAATTACTCAAAGTTCCTCCGTGGATGCTACCTACAGCTAATTACTCTAAGTTCCTCCGTGGATGCTACCTACAGCAAATTACTCAAAGTTCCTCTGTGGATGCTACCTACAGCAAATTACTCAAAGTTCCTCCGTGGATGCTACCTACTGCAAATTACTCTAAGTTCCTCCGTGGATGCTACCTACAGCAAATTACTCAAAGTTCCTCTGTGGATGCTACCTACAGCAAATTACTCAAAGTTCCTCCGTGGATGCTACCTACAGCAATAGAATCAGCTACATGCACTAGCTTGCGCGAAGCTCTCACTTAGACCTCAGCACGCTATTTGCTGCTGGCTTGCGGACTCAGATGCCGCTATTACTCGAAAAAATGCCATTTGGAGGCTTTTTCGGACTCGAGAGACGCTATGGCCTCATAATCAACCCAGACTCAGCCTTTTTTGTTCAAATAGCGCCTCTGGTGTCCGAAAACGCTCCAAAATAACCCTTTTTTTCGCAAATAAGGTCCCTTGAGTCCGAAGCCAAGTTACTCACTCAGTAAAAACTAGGTTACTCAGCTTTCATTCAGCTTTTATGGCTAAGCAAACATCACTCAACTTAGTGTCGCGGTGCCCAGAGGATGACCGATACACCAATCACACAAATACCTGCTCCGACCCAGTCATATACGTCTGGTGTCTTCTTGTCTACAAGCCATCCCCATAAGACCGCGAGCACGATAAACACCCCGCCGTAAGCCGCATACACTCTGCCGAAGGAAGGGAATTTCTGCAACGTAGGGATAATCCCATACGCTATCAGAATCAAGGACCCCACTAAGCCGTACCAAAGTGGCCTTGATTCTCTCAACCATAACCACACTAAATATCCGCCACCGATCTCAGCAAGGCCAGCAATTATAAATAGCAGAATGGCAAATAACATGTCATCCCTCTTCCCTGTCAATCTCCTTAAAACGCAAAGGTTACTCATAACAAATTGTACTCAAGGTTCACCCGTAGAGCTACCTACAAACTACTCAAGGTTCATCCGTGGGGCTACCTACAGCAAACTACTCAAGATACATCCGTGGAGCTTACATTAAATTGTGCTGGAGCAGCAATAACACTAGCAGCAGCACAACCTCCAGCAGCTCGTTCAGCGCGCCGTACACGTCGCCGGTGAGCCCGCCGAGCCGGCTGCTGATCCGCCGCGCAGCTGCGGTGCCGCAGGCCAAGGCCGCGACCGGCAGCAGCAGAGCTGCCGCCAGATGCAGCGGCCACGCGGCTAAGCCAGCGCCGAGCGCCAGTGGCGCAGCGGCGGCGGCCAGCGAGAGCAGCGCGGCGACTGCCAGCGCGCGCCGCTCATGCGAGGAAGCTAGGCCGGCGAAGTTCGCGGCCAGCCCCTCGTCTCCACGGGCAATGGGATAACACACCATTGCCCGCACCATATACCAGCGGCTCCAGACCGCTGGTACCAAGAGCAGCGGCAGCTCGTAGTAGGTGTAGCCTTCGATTAGAGCTGCCAGCAAAGAAGCTTTAAACAGCAGGAGCAGCACGCAGGCGAGTACGCCCATCGCACCCACACGGCTGTCCTTCATAATCTCCAGGGCACGCTCCCGTGGCCGATAGCTGAGCAGACCATCTGCGCTGTCCATCCAGCCATCAAGATGCAACCCGCCTGTGAGGCTTACCCACAGAATCAGAGTGATCACTGCTGCTGGCCAAGCAGGTAAAAGCAATCCCGTCAGGGCTGCTCCAGCAGCTACGCACAGCCCAATTGCTGCGCCTACCATGGGATAGAAGATCACACTGCGGCGCAGCAGTTCAGGAGAGAATCCCGGATCACCTTTTACAGGAAATCGTGATAAGAACTGAAAGGCAGCTACGGCCGCATCCCTACGCTCCCTCATAAACGATACTCCCTGCTCTTCAGCTCAATCGGAATCCCAACAGTTACTAGAAAGACCTGTTCGCATTGCCGAGCGATCAGCGCGTTCATTCGTCCCGCCAGATCACGATACAATCGGCCAAGCGCATACTCTGGAACAATCCCGTCGCCAACCTCATTAGTGACCAGAATAAGCGTCCCTTGGAAAGAACGCACACTGTCTTCAAGTCTTGTTATCTCACTCTCAACAAGCTCTTGCCTATTTTCAAAACCTTCCACGGCCAATAATGCATTGGATAACCATAAGGTTAAACAATCTACGAGCACCGCTTTTTCACCCGATAATCGCTTTAGCAGATCTGGTAAATCATACGGTTCCTCAAGCGTCTCCCAAGCGTAACCACTTTCCATTCGTTGATGCTGATGCAGAGCAATCCGTTCCTTCATTTCGTCGTCAAAAGCCTGTCCGGTTGCTACATAGAAGGCCTGATCTGCCAGTGAATGCATCAATTTTTCTGCAAAACCACTTTTACCGCTACGTGCGCCTCCCGTTACAAGAATGCTCATCGTTGACCAGCTCCAGAGATGCCTGCACTTTCAAAGGTTGCCATTTCGCTCAAAATGCGGCAGATCGCCTCGATTAAATGAAGGCATAATACTCCCCCTGTTCCCTCACCCAATCGCAGACCGAGATTAAGCAGCGGTTCAAGTCCAAGCTGCTCTAGCATTAGCTTATGACCCCGTTCTCCTGATACATGAGAGGCTATCATATAAGCGATGGATTCAGGTGCAAGGGCTTTTGCCACAAGCGCTGCCGCCCCCGAAATAAAACCATCCAAAATGATAGGTGTCCGATTAGCAGCCGCACCAAGAATCAGTCCCGCCAAGCCAGCGATTTCCAGTCCGCCAACTTTAGATAATACATCCAACGGATCTGCTGAATTCGGCTGATTTACCTTTAAGGCGCGTTCCACTACTGCAATTTTATGTAGTAAACGTTCATCATCAATTCCCGTTCCTCGTCCCACAGCTACTTCAGGGGCTATTCCTTTGAGAGCACATAGAATGGCAGCACTAGCCGTAGTATTCCCAATGCCCATTTCGCCTGTTATAAAAATCTCCGTTCCGTCTTTAATCGCTTCCTGCGCAACTCTTATCCCAACAAGAAGAGCATTCATGGCATCCTCACGACTCATCGCAGGTCCCACAGCCATGTTATCCGTTCCCCGGCGCACTTTACGATCAATCAGATCAACATGACCGAGATCGCCGTTTATGCCGATATCAACAAACTGTACCTCTGCCCCAGCTTGACGTGCCAATACATTTACAGCCGCTCCACCGCTGAGAAAGTTATGGGCCATCTGCAGCGTGACTTCCTGTGGAAATGCACTAACCCCTTCGCAGCATACCCCGTGGTCAGCAGCCATCACAACAACTGTTCGTTTGGTGAAACTAGGCTGCTCCGTACCCGAAATTCCAGCGAGCTTAACAGCTAGAGGTTCCAATTGTCCCAAACTGCCCGGAGGTTTGGTCAGAATGTTCAGCCGATGCTCCGCCTTGAGGATGGACTGATCATCAGCCGGAATGATTTGTTTAATTACGTCTTGAATATCTGAAAGCATATAATTACGACCTCCTATTAAATGTATCCGTATAACCTATTCTATCTCATATTCGCAGAAAAGCCCCCATCTATGATAGAGGGGGACTTCTAGAATTACAACTTCACTTTCATAAAATCTTCGATTCTCTCCAGCGCCTCTGTCAATTTTTGTAAGGAAGCGGCATAGGAGCAGCGAATATAACCCTCTCCGCCTGCTCCAAAAACATGACCCGGAACCGCAGCGACACCGACCTCCCTGAGCAGCTGCAAAGCGAAGTCTTCTGATTTCATTCCGGTATGAGCGATGGAAGGAAAGGCATAAAAAGCGCCCGCCGGTTCGTGGCAAGGTAGTCCGATGGATCGAAATCCACTAACCAGCAGCTTTCTCCGCTCATCGAAGCATTGCTTCATGTGTTCCTTATGCTGCATTCCGTTGCGCAATGATTCAATCGCAGCAATTTGACCGAGCACGGGGGCACACATCGCAGTGTATTGATGGATTTTTAGCATCGCAGCAATTAATTCTCGATCGCCACAAGCATAACCAACTCTCCAGCCAGTCATTGCAAAAGCTTTGGAGAAGCCGCTAATCACAATCGTCCTTTCCAGCATCCCGGGAAGAGAGGCGATGCTGACATGCTGACTGTCATACGTAAGCTCGGCATAAATTTCATCTGAAATGACCAGTAGGTTATTCTCTTTTACAATCTGTGCAATAGGCAGCCAATCCTCATAAGTCATTACTGCACCTGTAGGATTAGTCGGAAAATTCACCATAAGAAGCTTCGAACGCGGGGTAATCACCTTCCGTAACGCTTCAGCAGTAAGCTTAAACCCCTGCTCGGCCGATGATTCTACCTCCACCGTAACCCCCCCGTTCAAATGGGTAATCGGCGAATATGCGATATAGCTCGGAGAAGGGACGATAATCTCATCCCCAGGTGTAATGAAAGCTCGTAATGCCAAGTCCACAGCCTCGCTGCTTCCCACCGTAACCATAATCTCATCGTTTGGCTCATAGCGAAGCTTGAAACTTGTGTGCAGATAAGAAGCGATCTCATCTCTAAGCTCCAGTAAACCGGAATTTGGCGTATACATCGTTTCCCCATTGTTCAAGGCACGAATACAGGCAGCTCTTACATGCTCCGGTGTAACGAAATCTGGTTCCCCTACACCCAGCGATATAATATCCTGATTCCCCGTACTTAGGTCAAAAAAAGCCCGAATCCCCGATGGCGCAATCTCCCGCACTCGTGGAGCAATCCATTCATTATGCATGGCTGTACACCTCTTCTTTTGCACTCTTTTCCGTTAGGGAAAGGGAGATGATTTCGTCCAGTAGTCCGCTGAAGGTGTAGCCTGCCGCTTGCGCGCTTTTGGGTAAAAGACTGGCCTTCGTCATGCCTGGTAACGTATTCACCTCCAGCACATAAGGAATACCCTCTTTAAGCAGCATATCAACCCGTGCATACACGCTACATTTTAGTGCTTTATAACAGCTCAAGGCAGCCTCGCGTACCCGCTCATGCACTTCAGTAGGCAATTCAATGACCCGTTCATCTGCTCCGCCTTCTTCATACTTAGCACTGTAATCGAACCACTCGGCATTTGCTGAGGTAATTCCCAGAATAGGCAGCAGCTCTCCGTTTAGAATAGAACAGGTAATTTCTTGGCCTTGAATGTAGCTTTCAATCAAAATCGACTGATCACAGGCAAAAGCCTTCTGCACTGCGCACAACAGCTCCTCGCTGCTGCTCACTTTTTCCATTCCGATACTCGAGCCGCCTGAACATGGCTTCACCATAACCGGATATCCGAGCCGTTCCACCACTTCAGCCGAATAATCCTTCATACTGTCCCAGCATAGCCAATCTGCTGTATTGACGCCTGCGCAGCGCATAAGCTTTTTGGAGAGATCTTTATCCATGCAAATGCTGCTAGACAAAACCCCGCTGCCCGTATACGGAATCCCCATCGTCTCCAGCGTCCCCTGAACCGTACCATCCTCGCCGTAAGCTCCATGAAGTGCAAGCAGTGCGATATCGATCCCTTTTGCCTGCTCAATAAGCTCCTCACGCTTGGTGATCACAATTGGAATAATTTCATATTTATTGGGGTCTAGATTCTTCAATATTTCTCTACCGCTATTCATGGATACCTCATACTCTGAGGATACCCCGCCCATAATTACGCCTACCTTCATCTCAAGCACCTCTTTATCCCATTAGTTGTCGAGCTGTTCTGCCAATAATCTCGATCCCCTTGCGGATATCCTCATCCGTCACTCTGGAGAAACCGATCCGTATCGTATTTTGACCCTTACCGTCCGTGAAGAATATATCTCCTGCTGTAAAAATAACCCCTTGCTCATGACAGGCCGCCAACAGCGTCCTTGTATTAAAGCCCTCCGCGAAGGATACAAAAAGATGCAGGCCACCGTCCCCTGACAGCGCCGTATAAGGAATAAAATCCTTGCAGCATTGCAGGGTTAATTCATACTTTCGTTTGTATTCCGCTCTGGCTTTTTTCAAATATTTCTCTAAATGGCCACCCAATAAATACTGATATAAAATGGATTGATCCAGCGTCGAGGTATGAATGGTACGGGCGCGCTTGACGCTTTCGAGGGAATTAATCAACTCCTGATCCGCCAGCACCCAACCTACACGTAGTCCCGGAAATAATACCTTGGAGAAGCTGCCGAGATAAATCACGCTGTTGCCGCTGCCTGCTGCTGCGATAAGTGGAGCCACATGTGAGCCCGAATATCGTAATTCCTCGTTAAAACCATCCTCAATCACCGGGACTTGGTAGCGATTCATCAGCTTCATTAGCCGCTGTCTTTTCTCTGGAGACATTACAATTCCGGTCGGATTATGGTAAGAAGGGACGAAGTATGCACAGTCAAAAGCTTGCTGTTGCAATGCTTTCTCCAGCTCCGCCAAATCAATCCCATCACGCTCCATCGAAATCCCGGTGATCTCAAAACCGTTCAGCTTCAAATTTTTGATCGCTGTATGATGCGTCGGATTCTCACAAATGACCGAACCATTTTTTTTACTCAGAGCAGACAATACAATATCGAACCCCTCTGTAAAACCATTGGTGATCAATATATCCTTGCCCCTCATTTCAACGCCCTTGTGCTCCATATACTGCTTCAAATAGTCTATTAAAGGCTTATACCCTTTGGCATAGCCGTAATTTAGCAGAACGTTGCCTTCTACCGACATCCGATCCATAAAGGACCGCTTCACATTATCCAGATCAAAAAGACTCTCATCAGGCGCTATGCTGGTGAAGGAGATCGTCCCCTTCTCCGCTCGAATCCCGCGCTTCATGATATCCAGTTCCTCCGCCAGCACCGCGCGATCATTGAGACGTGACTTCCAGTCCATCGTCCAGGAAGAGATCGTTTCACTGCCGGGCGGCGTAGCTGCAACATAACTTCCTTGCCCTTGCACGGCATAAGCAAAGCCATCATCCTCAAGCCCTGCATAAGCAGAGATTACGGAGTTGCGGCTAACCTTAAGCAATGTGCTGAGCTCTCGTGTGGAGGGCAGCTTTTGATTGCCTTGCAGACCGCCTTTTATGATTAAGTGCTTCATATAGTCTTTAATTTGTATATACACCGGCCGTCCGGCTATGAGCTTAAAATCCTTAAACATCTCTCAATCGCCCCCATGACTATCATGGCACAATCACTCGCTTAAAAAAAGAACCACAGCCATGGGATTTTAATCCGGCTGTGGTTCTATGAGGGGACAAATGCCCAAAAATCAAGTTACAGATCTATGCTTCGATCACAAGCTCCCCTTCTCCAGCAGGGATCTCAAAACCATTTAAAAACCGGGTTAATATGTCCTCAGTAATCGGAAATGCGGCATTGGCGTCAAAACGTTCACTCCGGATAAGCAGTCTCTGACGTAATTCATCCGGCTGAACCTTTAAGTGAATCAGTTCCCACACGCCAGCATAATCCTCAATAAGTTGCTTGTAATCGTTCCGTCTCTGACGTTGCCAGAAGCTGAAATCGATGACAACATGATGTTTTGCCTGAAGCAGATTCACCAGCTCCCCCCGCAGTTTTATCTCCGACTCTTCTTTATAGAACTCATAATTCTGCTCTGGATAATCCACCCCGAAACGGCCGTGCGTGGCCCAAATATCTTCATCTATCGAAAGTCTGGCGAATCCCTCTTTCTCCAGCTTTTTAGCAAAAGTTGTTTTACCCGACCCCGCTACACCGCACATCATCACTACGATGGAAGCAACACTCGTACGCTTTTGCTGAAGCAATTTTTCAATAACTAACTTTTCGCTCAGCATTATAAATGCATCTCCCTTCCAATTGATGGTATACTCATCGTTACAAAATACTTTCTCAAGGGATAGTGATAAGGATATGGTGAAATCAGTCCAGCAGACCTCCTAAAATGAAAAACGAAATAATTTTAGGAGGTCATAATAAATGATTTTTAACCCGATTGTCATTGATAACTGGAGTAGAAAACCCTATTTTGAACATTATTTAAACAATGTCAGATGCACCTATAGCATGACCGTAAATATTGATATCACCCTTCTACTGTCAGAGCTTAAGCATAAGGGAATTAAGCTGTACCCAGCACTAATCCACATGATAACTACGGTGGTGAACCGTCATAGTGAATTCCGCACATGTTTTGATTCTGAAGGTAGATTAGGTTATTGGGATAGCTTGTCACCTAGTTTTACAATTTTCCATGATGATGATAAAACTTTCTCAAGCATCTGGACTTCGTACGGTGAACAGTTTAATGATTTCTATAACCGTTATCTCGATGATATGAAAATGTACGGAAGTGTGAAACAATTTATCGCTAAAGCAAACGAACCATCGAACACCTTCCCTATTTCCAGCATTCCGTGGGTCAGCTTCACGAGCTTTAACCTGAACGTGTATAACGAGGGAACCTACCTACTTCCCATCTTTACGATAGGGAAATATTTTCAGCAAGACAAAAAAATACTATTACCCATCTCGGGGCAATTCCACCATGCTGTGTGCGACGGTTACCATGCCAGCATGCTGTATAATGAATTACAATCACGTGCAGATACCTATACGGAATGGTTACCTAACCTCTAATTAACCACGTTATTCTGCTGACAGCAAACGATAGTTCAAACATAAAGGGTTCCACCTATTAGGTTTTCCTAATGATGTGGAACCCTTTTTTCATGTAATCATCCTTTTTCCACAATATCAGCTTTATCAGCTGACCATTGTCCATGCTGCCAGAGTATTTTTAGTACCATTACATTCCCTGGAGAAGGAGCCACTGCACTGTAGAATGTGAGGTCAGGAACTAACTGTGCAAGTAAATTCCTGATTACCCCCCCATGCGTCACTACCATTACTCTATTCGATGTAACCTCACTTTTTTTCTCCTTGATAGCACAGCATCCAAATGCAGCCATAGCAGCTTGACCTAGATCTAACAGGAAACTACGCAACCGTGCATCGAATTCTGTCCACGATTCTCCTTCTGGCGGTGTAACCTTTGAAGGATCATCAATCCAATGTCTATATAGAGAGTTATCTTTCAACTGCTCATAGGTGCAGCCTTCCCAAGCTCCGAAGTTCATTTCACGAAGCCGCTGATCGTAAATAGCGTCCTGCTCTAGTGAAGGTGCTACGAAAGCCAAGGTCTCCTGACATCTTAGCAAATCGCTACAGAACACACGCCAAAAACCACCTGATAACTCAGCCTGCATGCAGATCTGCTGCTGAAGTTGGGATAGCCGCTCACTTGCGTCAGGAAGCAATGGAAGATCCGTATGTCCCAGGTAACGATGCTCAACATTCCATTTCGTCTGCCCGTGTCGGATAAGCACTAGCTCAAGCTCTATAGAGGGAATTGCCATACCGACGCTCAGCCTCCAATCCATATCCATGCCGCAACCGCGCATAGACCTACAAATATTGAAGAGCAGAGCATCATCATCCGCGAGGTCTGGATAATATCATTTGGTTCCATCGTACGTACCGGATCACCCATATAAGCCCGAAAAGAAGCGACGCCATGATACACATTTTCGCCTCCGAGTCGGATGCCAAGTGCGCCAGCCACAGCTGATTCTGGATAACCGCTGTTAGGGCTTGGATGTAGATGTGCATCCCGCTTCACCATTTGCAGGCAACTACGCCAATCCAGACGAAGCATCCCTGCACATAGAGCCAAAAGTAATGCCGTAATCCGTGCCGGGATGAAGTTAGCAACATCATCGAGCCGGGCAGATGCCCAGCCGAGATCACGGTATTTATCGTTCTTATAACCAACCATTGAATCGAGTGTATTGACCGCCCGATAAGCCATAGCAAGCGGCGCACCGCCAATCAGCGCGTAGAAAAGTGGAGAAATAATCGCATCGACAATATTCTCTGCTACGGTCTCCACCGTTCCACGGACAATTTCAGGGGCGTCTAGCGAAGTCGTATCACGTCCCACGATCATCCCCAAAGCCTTGCGGGCAGCAGGGAGATCGCCCTTCTGCAATTCCACGTACACCGCCATTCCTGCATCTTTTAGTCCCTTGGAGGCAATCGTGGTTGAAATCAACCAAACCTCGGCTATCCAGACGAGCCAAGGTGAGATATATGACAGCAGCCATAGCAGGATGGCTGTCAGTGCCCAAGCACCGCCCGCCACACATAGCGGAAGTAACACCCCAGCTCTGCGCAGGCTTTGCGGGCGGGACCATAAACGACGGATCGCCCACTCCAGAGCCGTAATTGCTTTGCCCATACCAATTACGGGATGAGGCAGGTTACGCGGATCACCTACGATCCGGTCAATCACATAAGCCGCAAGCAACACCAAAGCGATTGTCACAGGCAATCACCTCTGAACAATCTTCTACTTCTCCAGCTATCCATTGTCATTAGCTGTCCTTCCTTGCCTGCACCGACAGCAGGCTGCCCGTCACAGCGCTATATATAAGCCGGCCGATAGCGCCTCCGAGATCGGTTGCTGTTCCGGCGTAGACATGCTCGGCGCTGTATCTCCCGCTTTGGCTCACAGCGAGTACAATAGCATCCGTAGTTGTGCCGGTTGCGATTAGGCCATTCTCCGGATCGGTAATCCCGAGATCTGCCAGCGCAGCAGCTTTGGCTTCGACAGCTGTCTGCACAGCATTGACCATGGCCGCCGGTGTCAGGCGGCCATCAATGCAGAGCATGATGTTAATCGTACCCGGCCGATACACAGCCAATACATTGCGTTCCACGCCTGAGCGCGCAGCATTTCCTGCGGCGGCTGTAACGCAAACAAAAATCCCCGCTGAACCCGTGTCCTCTTCAGCTACCGCTGCATGCTCTAGCGGTACAGCCGTCATCAGACCGGCACAGCCGGATAAAGGATAACCCCAATCGCGCAGCTTATTCTCCATATCCTGGACAGGATCACTACATTCGTAATTGCGATCTACATATAAATTAACCGCCCGCTGCAGCCGGTTCATTCCTCCGCCGTAGAACGCGCTCGATAAACCATCCGCTGCTGCTGGCAGCTCCAGCAGCAGATGCTTATCCTTCCACTGCAGAGCAAGCCCTGGCCAGACGGCCGGATGATACTCCCTGATTCCCCCTGCAAGATTAAATGGAATCTTCACTTCCACCATAGCCGATCCCGCTCCTTTCACCGCTCATTTCTTTCATTGAATACTTACAACCATCCTCGAAAGGATGCCCCGCCAATAGCGCTGTCAGCTCCCTCCGCACATCATTAAGGAATACGTGCACCTGTCACTTAGTCGCTAGAATCTCCGCCATCTGCAGCAAAAGGCGGGCATTATCCTCATGTCCCTTAACAGCAACTCGAATATGCCCTGAACCTAACCCTGCATACATAGCGCAGCTGCGCACAAGTATACCTACGCGGCCAAGCCTAGTCTGCAGCTCAGCCGCACTCCACGGTGACGGCAAGCCACAGAGCAGAAAATTGGCTTCTCCCGGTGGGACATCGCAACCCAGCTGCACTAGACCCTGCCGCAGCGTTTCGCGTTCTGCTGCAATAAGCTCACGCGTGCGCTGTTCATAGTCACGTCCGCTTGTAAGGCAGGCTTCCCCTGCCAGCAGCGCCAAGCCGTTCACACTCCAGGTGACCTGCTTTCCGCTCATCGCCTTCGCCAGCTTCGGATGCGAAATCGCAAACCCGAGACGCAGTCCGGGAATCGCATAAAACTTCGTCATCGACCGCACCAGAACCGTATGCGGAAACTGCTCCAGCTCCGGCAGGAGTGTATTTCGCTCTGACTCCGGGATAAAGTCAATAAAAGCTTCATCCACAGCCAAATAAGTCCCGCAGCTTTCAGCCTTCTGCGCTAACAAGCGCAGTTCCTCCACAGCATACTGAACTCCATTGGGATTATTCGGCTGTCCGAGAAATAACAGCTCCACCTGTTCCAGCAGCCCGGCAATCTCCTCCACTCCAGCGCGAAAATGCTGTTCCCTAGTCCCCTGGACCGACAATACTTCAGCACCAAATTGCCCGGAAAGCTGCCTATACTCAGAGAAACAAGGTTCCACGATGCCAACCTTTTGCGGAGCTATCGCCAACAGCAGCAAAGCCATAGATTCCGCTGCTCCGTTACCCACGGTTAACCAGCCACTATCTACGCCAAGATTTTCCGCCAGTAGTTGTTTAAAGCGTCGGTGTCCAGGGTCCGGATATGTAACCACCGTTGACAGTGCTGTTCTAAGCAGCTCCAAAACTTCCGGTGGAGGACCGAGTGGATTGATGTTGGCACTATAGTCGAGAAATGTGCCCCCAGCTTCTCCATAGAGCTCCGCTGCCGTCAGCAAATCACCGCCATGTCCATATTTTTCAAGCATAATTACACTCCCTCTATCTACTTTCTCTAGCACGATATGTATGTCATTGCCACCATTATTGACTCTTTGCCGGAAGAACGTCAATGCTTTCGCAGAAGGAACCAGCTAAATCCCCTGCTTCCCCCAAACCGACATGAATCTCAAAGATGTGATCTCTTTTGTTAAAAAACCGCTTTTGGTTTAAAATGAAGGTTGTAATCAATTTTGCTGCGACGGAGGAATTCACTATGCTTTTTATTGATAACACAGGGATTACTGACGCATCCATCAATTTGGCGATTGAGGAATATGCGCTGAAGCACTTGCCGATGGACGAGAGTTACCTGCTTTTTTATATCAACAGCCCATCCATCATCATCGGGAAACATCAGAATACTATCGAAGAAATTAACCAAGAGTATGTAAAAGATAATAATATTCAGGTCGTACGTCGTCTATCCGGCGGTGGAGCTGTTTATCACGATCTTGGAAATTTGAACTTCAGCTTTATTACCAAGGATGACGGCCAATCCTTTCATAACTTTTTGAAATTCACCCAACCGGTCATCGATTACCTGCAAAGCATGGGCGTTAACGCCGAGCTAAGCGGAAGGAATGATCTGCAAGTTGGTGAGCAAAAGATTTCCGGTAACGCTCAGTTCTCCACACGCGGACGTATGTTCAGCCATGGTACCTTGATGTTCAATCTTAATTTAGATGATGTACAAGCCTCTCTAAAAGTGAATCCAGAGAAGTTTAAATCAAAGAGCACCAAATCCGTACGCAGTCGTGTAGCGAATATCAAAGAGCTGCTGGGTACAGATATGACGATCGAGGAGTTCCGCGCCGGCCTGCTGCGTTCGATCTTTGGCATGGATTCTTCTGAGGTTCCTCAGTACAAGCTGCAACAAGCCGACTGGGACAAAATTAACGAGATCTCCAAGGAGCATTACCAGAACTGGGACTGGAACTACGGTCTGTCACCAAAAAGCAACGTTAAGCACACACGCAAATTCCCTGCCGGAATTATTGATATTCGGATGGATATTGAAGATTCCCTTATTAAAGACATCAAAATTTATGGTGACTTCTTCGGAGTCGGTGACGTAGTAGATGTTGAAAATGCACTTCGTGGCAAACGTTATGACGAGGCTGAGGTTAGAGAAGCATTAGCTGATCTCGATTTGAAGCATTATTTCGGTCGTATTGAGCCGGAGGATTTTATCGGATTGGTCTTCCTAGAGGAATAGGATGAATTCACTGGTCATGATTTGAATCAAAAAGAGGACTCCTGCGCATTTGCCAGAAGTCCTCTTTTGCATGAATTAATACTCTTCGCTTTATCCTTTTACAGCAGATCCAACTGTCATTGCCCGTTCCACTTGCTCACTAAAGAACAAATAGACAATAACCATTGGCAGACTCGCCATCGTCATAACCGCCCCCATGCCACCCCAGTCTGTGCTGTATTGGCCTTGGAAGAACAATAGACCCAGCGGCAGTGTTTTCATCCCCTCATCAGAGATCAGAATATAAGCCAGCAAAAATTCATTCCAGTTGTTCAGAAATTGAAAAATGGCTACTGTTGCGACAGCTGGCGTTACAACCGGCACAATAATCTGCAGAAACATCCGGTATACATTCGCGCCGTCCATACAAGCGGATTCCTCCAGCTCCCCAGGGATACCCTTCATAAAGCCGTAGAATACCAGACAAGAGAACGGCAATCCAATGGCGACATAAGGAACAATCAGCCCACCGTAGGTATTAGTCAGATGTAAATCCCGTACGAGTATGGCAAGTGGAATCATAATTACCTGCAGCGGCATGAACATTCCGATCGTCATATACAATCTGACCCCTTCACGGAATCTCCACCGCAGCCGGGAAATTGCGAATGAGAACATCAGCGATAATATGATAATAAGTAGCGTTGAAATCGTAGAGACTACCAAGCTATTCGTAAAATATCGCGGTATATTGAACTGTGACCAAGCGGCCACATAGTTTTCAATCCGGAAATTAGTCGGAAATCCGAAAGGGTTGGTGACAAAAATCTCATCGTTATTTTTCAGAGAATAAGAAATCATCCATAATAGCGGATAGATGGAAATGATAAAATAAATCCATAAGGGAAGCTGTATGAGCAATGCTCTCACTTTTTTCATAACGTTCCTTTTCCTTTCCGGCGTACTGCCTTATGCTTCATTTCGGTCAAATGTCTTGTTGATAATAATGGTGGCCAGAAGCGACAGAAGGACAAGCACAACCGATACCGCACAGGCATAGCCGTAGTTGCTTTCCAAGAATGCATAACGATAAATCATAAAGGTAAGCGTATAGTTACTCGTTCCCGGTCCGCCGTTAGTCATAATCAACATTTGTACAAAAGCACCGATTCCTGAAGTAATGGCAATGATCAGACAGAATTTGAACGTCTCCTTCATCATTGGAATTGTCACCTTACGATGCGCCATCCATTTGGAGCAACCGTCAATCGTGGCAGCTTCCATGTACTGCTCAGGGACAGATTTAACCCCCGCATATAAAAGACTGAACTGGTAACCCATGAACTGCCAGGCATTAACAAAGGCAATCGCAATTATGGATGTGGTTGGAGAAGTAAGCCAGTTTTGTTGATAAGGAATATGCAAAATTTCAAAAAGCCTATTGATCAATCCGTTATTCGGATCGTAGATGGCAATCCATAGCTGACAAACAACCGTAACCGACAGAACTACGGGAATAAAATAAGCTGTTTTCAACAATTTACGCCCTTTGATTCGCGGATCGGCACAGGCAAGCGCAAGAATGGTTCCCAATCCGATCTGAAATACAGCGAGTACCAGTGCAAAAATAAGGCCGTTACGAAGGGAAGTCAAAAGCAATGGATCATCAAACATCTCTACATAGTTGGACAATCCGTTAAAAGTAGCCGTACTGAGCCCGTCCCACTCGAAAAAGCTACGATAAAAGGATTGAAGCACTGGATAGATAATCACTACGCTATAAATCAACAGAGCGGGAAGCAGAAACAGCATTATGGCTTTCTTATTACCTAAGTATTTATGCATGCGGTAAGATTCCACTCCTTCCTTGCCAAGCCGCTCACCCGATATAAGGGCTCGATCCGGGTGAGCGGCAGGGCATGGACCAATTTTTATTTATTTTATTTCTCTAATTATTTATTTTCTTTGTTCAGCACTCGGTTCATGTTATCCGTGAACTGCTTAGCCGAGAATCCTTCAATCAACATATTTTGTGTATTGTCGTCCAGTGCATTTTTAATTTGAACACTGCTTACCGCATTGGCGTAACCCTTCACGTTTGGCAGCACTTCTTCAGCGATTCTTTTCATCATGGCAGGCACTTCACCGGTCATTTCTTTATCCACTTTAGTCGCTACGATCGGGCTACCCAGCTGTGTATATTTGTATTCGCTATATTTTTGTGCGATGAAACTAGCTACTTTCACTGCAGTCTCTACATTCTTGCTGCTTGGAGAAACGGCAAAGCCACCAGGACCTCCTGCACCGTTAATGTACATTTTGTTGTTCTCATAAGTCGCTTCGTCCTTAGCTGGCCAGTACATCCAATCCACTTTATCCCCAAGCTTCTCAGCACTGCTGTAGATTTCCCACTGACCGTTGACGAACATGCCAGCTTTTCCTTGGTAGAACAAAGATGAAGCTTGATCATAATTGGTATTCGTAGCATTGACGTCGAACAAGCCTGCTTCTTCCAGCTTCTTCATTTGTTCTGCTGCTGTTACATAAGGCGAAGGCAATGTTGTCGTTCCCTTCGTTTCGAGTGGGCCAAACCCTTTCGTCTCCTCACGAGTCACAAGTCCGCTATAAAAAGAAGTAGTGATCCATTTCTCCTTCGCGAAAATTGAGAGCGGTGTATACCCTGCTGTAGAAAGCTTCTTAGCCGCTTCAGCCAGCTGATCGATCGTCTTGATCGGCATCTCGATGCCTACCTCTTTAAAGATATCCTTGTTGTAAAACAACATTTGGAATTCAATTCCCGTATATGGGAATGCATATACATGACCGTCTGGGGCAATCAGACGGGATTCATTCCCTGTATTTAGATTCGCTTTGAAATCTTTGGTGGCTTGGTATTCATCAAGCAGCTCGACATTTTTAGATTTGGCGAAGGTTTGCAGCGTAGGCCAGTCTGTTTCATAAATATCCGGCATGTTCCCAGTCGCGGCATATGTTTTCAGCTTCTGGTAGCCATCTTGAACAGCCTCATCCAGTACAATCTCCACCTCCGGCATTTCCTTTTTTAATTCCTCTACGGCATAATCAAATGGCTTTGAAGTATCTTCGTCAAAATGCTGTGCATAAATTTTTATTTGAATTTTCTTATCGGTATTCCCAGCGGTCGTATTGGAACCTTCAGAGGTTGAACCACCGTTTCCGGCATTGTTACCACCACAGGCTGTAAGTGAGAAAGCTAAGGATAAAACGGTTGCAACCCCCAGTGTTCTGAATAGCTTGTTGCTCATAATGAATCCCCTTTCTGATGCTCTATTTAGTGGAGCTAGTTGAATCCGCTATTTGTTAGCGTTTTCATCGTCCTGTTTCTATTATATTTGAGCCTTGAAGACCCAAAAAGAGCCATATCGGGCACAATCGGTAATAAACAGGACAAAATGAAAGCGGCCTCACCAGAGAGCCGCCACCAAATATGTTTATTAAATTTCATTATTAACGCCAATATGGCGGGAACGGGCAGCCAGCTGCTCAAATTCAGACGGCGGCATGCCATAGTGTTTTTTAAAGCATTTACTGAAATAATTCGGGTCATTATAGCCAACTTTACCGGCGATTTCAGACAGCCTCACATTTCCTCCAGCAAGCAGTTCCTTGGCCTGCTTCATACGAGTATAGGTAATGAAATCAAGTACAGAGATTCCACCTTCTTTTCGAAAAACCTTCCGTAAATAGCTGGTATCTACATAAACGCCATTCGCCACCTGGTCAACTGTCAGCTCACAATCGGAATAATGCTCCCGGATGTACTCTTTGGCGGCAATGAATAAATTGTACGACTTAGAGGGGCGGTGCTCACGACCTTGATCAATGACTTTACTGTACAAGCCTTTTATCCAGCTTTCAGTCTCATCCCAGTTATCCATCTCCCGTAGCCGCTGCTCCGGTGAACCTGCTGGTTTCCAGAGACTTTCCGGATTGATCCCTCTTTCTCCAGCATAGGCAAGGCAAAGGGATACTATACTCATTAATAGAGTAAAGGAATAGCTGCCTCCCCCTCTCTGGCGTCGTAGAATCTCAATTAATTTGCTTATGTCCTTCGCCGCTGCATCGCCATCCCCCATCTTTAACGCCATCAGCATGGCATCCTGAATTCCAAGATGAGTGATTTCTTTGGATGGAAAGGAGAACTCCTCTATCCCTTCAGAGGAATTCTGCTCGTCCATTTGGAGTGGAAAGAGCTTATTGGAAGCCGTTCCTTCTGCAATTATTTCCGGCTTCCCAGCTTTGCGTGCACCTATTTTATGTGACTGAAGGCGCTGCTTCACCTTGATCATCATCTCGTTAAACTCTTGCTGGTTAAACGGTTTCAATAAATAATCTTGTACACCTAACCGAATCGCTTTTTGCGCATAATCAAATTCATTGTGCCCTGTTACAAAAACAATAAGCATATCAGGAGCATTGGCCTGTAACCGGGTAACCAGCTCCATACCGTCCATATAGGGCATACTAATGTCCACTAAAGCCAAATCTGGTTTCGTCCGTTCCGCTTCTTCCAGCGCTTCTCTGCCATTTGACGCCTCACCACAGACACTGAAATCATATTTACTCCAATCCAGCTTGGTCCGCATATAATAACGAAACAGCGGCTCGTCATCTACAACCATCACTTTATACATCTACGCTGCCCCCCTGCGCTTCCGTACCGGGAATCGTCATTTTCATAACAGTACCTTTTCCCAGTTTACTTTCTACCGATAGGCCATATGGTTCTCCAAAATACAGCTTAATCCGTTCATGAACGCTGTAAATGCCAATGGATGCCGGTTTTCCTTCTCGTGAGCGGTATTCTACAATCCGCGACACCTGCTCCCCTGACATGCCAACACCGTTATCCTCCACGGTAATGATAACTTCTCTTCCGTGTGTATAAGCCTCTATTGAGATTAGCCCCTGACTTCCCTTTGTTTTTAATCCATGGTAGATTGCATTCTCGATGAGCGGCTGCAGGGACAATTTGGGTACCTTGACTCCTTCGAGAGATTTCGGGATATTAATCTCGTAACGTAATACGTCGGGGTTGCGAACCTGCATAATAGCCAAATAATCAGCTGCATTTGATACTTCCTCGGACAGTGGAATAACCTCGTTCCCTTTGCTAAGAACAACCCGATAGAAGTCTGCCAGTGCCTTGGTCGTATCCCGAGCTGCTTCATTAAGCTCCAAATCGTTGAGTACATAAATCGTATCCAGTGTGTTATACAGAAAATGGGGTTTAATCTGGGCATGAATCAGAGCTAGTTCATATTCACGTTTCCGGACTTGTTCGTTCGTAATCGTCCGCATCAGCTCCTGAATACGACCAACCATGGAATTGAATACGGTGGAGATCAGCCCAGTCTCATCCTCTGTAGTCACTGGTGAGGTGACATTCAGATCGCCTTCCCTTACTTTACGCATCGCCTTCGTCACCTGAAGAAGCGGATTTACGATAATCTGTGACAGCTTTCCTGCAAGCAGCAGAGACAGTAACAGGCATCCTATTCCCACGAATATAGTTAACGTTATATTACGGTGAATATCCGCAGTTAACTTCTGCAGCGAAATCGTATTCACAAGCTTCCAATTCAGCTTATCATAATACGTCACAGTGACCAGCTCTCGCCCGCTCCCCTTGCCGATAATTTCCGAGACAGAGCTTCCCGTCTTCCTAAGACTGCCGTTCAGTCTGTCCTCAGGCTTCAGTAGAAGCTTTGATTTATCAGGGGTGGACACGGTCCTTTGCGTTCCGTCTACTATAAAATATTTCTTGTCCGAAGAGGTTTCTCTAGCGGTTTCCAGAAAAGCAGAGAGAGCATCTTCTTTTACGTTCACAAATAATGTACCTATTAGGTTGCCCGTTTTAAGATTGTACACGACTTTACTTAGTGTGAGCACCGGAACTGCCGGATCACTAACCAGATAATCTCTCTGTTCCATGGGAAGCCAACGGTTGACACCGTAGCTGCCTTTTTCTTTAGCCTTCTCCAGCATATCGCTGGTAAATACCTTCTGCTCGTTAGGATTACCGTAGGCGTAAGAGGAATAAATCTGGCCTTCCGTATCCACAAATACAGCAGAATCGACATCCGGAAAAATAATCAGATCGATAGAAAGCTGGCTCTGCATTAAATTGCGAAACCGCGTCTGCTCCACTGTCGAGGATAACAACGGACGTTCAGCATACATCCGATGGATGTCGGTAGTTATAATGTTGGCACTGCTCTCCGTATTTTTTACAATCGTATCTATTTGCTGCATGATGAGCTTGGATTCATCTTTAAAATTGTACTTAGCCTTTTCGATCATCGAACGGCTGAACATCTGCCCTGAGAGCAAGCCTAAAGCAAGCAATGGAAAAATGATCAACGGTATAAAAATAAGGATTATTTTATTACGAATCTGCAATCTTCCAAACCACTTCACTAAGGAATCCCCCCGCATAACAGCCGCCTCCTGTGTGTTCTAGCGGTAATTCATTATGTGCTTCATATCCGTAAATCTCAAGGAGAAAGTATAAATACATATACAACTAGGGCGAGTGTGAGCAGGATAAAAACATTCTCTACAGCTCCACCTTTTTTCGTGCCTGTACTCATTAGCTTTAGACGCAGCTTAAATGGAATGGGCGGCAGGGGCGTAATTCCCCTTTGGGTGAGAGAGTCGGCCAATAGATGAAGCGCATAAGACATGCCGCCTGCTATCCATAGACTGCCACCATCCTGTATACCCGATGAAGCAAAATACAATAAAGTGCTCCAGCCTGCAACAGCATATAAGGTATGAGTCAATCCACGATGCGGGACAAGTGATGTAACTACGAGTATACAAGCTACTATGTAGTTCCAAGGATCATACGCCCCTCCGTATGCAAATACCGCAGTAGCGATTAGTACCATCACCAGATGCCGCAGCTTTCTTCCCGGCAGGAAAGTTACACTCCCCACAAGTAGGGCCAGTACAATATTCCAAGGGCTTTCAACGATTCCTGCAAAATAAAGATAAATCGCTGCTCCTATCAAAGCAACCTGTAGTATCCTGAGCAGAAAGTCAGGAATCGCCTTGCGTACCAGTAACGAATTCGGTTCATCAATGTCTGGCAGGAGCGAACTTAATGCCGCGACGGCAATAACCGGGATTGTAATCTCATGGGCCATCAAACTCATAACAGATAGGGTAACCCCGGTGCTGATAATTAAATGGGATCTGCCCATCATAGTGAAACCGCTCCTTTCTAAGATGCAAAAACAAGAACAAATGTGCGGTTATCGAAGTATATCAAGACCCGGATTTTTTGTCTACATAAAACGCTGAAATCGCTTAGTATATAAGCCTTTACGCGATTTCTATCTTGTCCTCTCCATGAATATACGATACAATTTGGACAACTTGACCTTGTCGTCTACATAGAGGCGACAGCTGCTGAAGAAAGGATGACCTAAGTAGTGAAGCGTTCCCGTATAGCCGATTTTAGCCTGCTATTAGTGGCGATGATGTGGGGATGTACCTTTCTGATTGTACAAAATGCTGTCAAGGTGCTGCCACCGCTCGCGTTTAATAGCATCCGCTTTATGGGCGCTGCCCTGTTGCTGGCTCTAATCACAGTTATTTTTTACCGCAAGGATTGGAAACAGCTAAGTTTCCGCATGGTACGCGATTCTCTGCTGCTTGGCCTTTTTTTGTTTATGGGCTATGGCTTTCAGACTATGGGACTTCTATATACAACAACCTCTAATACCGGCTTTATTACCGGGCTATCAGTTGTCCTAGTACCCTTTCTGTCTCTAGCCTTATTGAAGCATGCGATTTCACGATACACTTGGTTCAGTGCGGCACTCGCCGCAATCGGGCTTTATCTGTTGACCTTCACGGGCTCTGCATTATCCTTGAATAAAGGCGATGCCTTGATTCTTCTGTGTGCCATAGCTTTTGCGTTACAGGTAGCCTATACTGGCGTTTATGCACCTCATTATCCGGCGTTGCCGCTAGCTACTCTGCAGCTTGCTTTCGTTGGGCTGTTCAGTATTGCTGCCTCGCTTATTTTTGAAGGGGCAACACCGCTCGCCCACAGCGGGGAGCTGATTAAGGACCCAGATGTGCTTTGGGCTCTGCTGATCTCCATCGGGCCAACCAGCGCTTTTGCCTTCTGGATTCAAACCGCCTGTCAGAAATATACTACCCCATCACGGGTAGCCATTATTTATGCCACAGAACCGGTATTTGCCGTTCTGACGGGTTTAGCCTTTGGCGGGGAAACACTCGGGTTGTCCGCTCTGCTCGGTTGTGGTTGTATTCTGGGGGCTATGCTTATGGCAGAGCTGAGCCCGGAACCGGGTCAGAATCAACATAAGAAGAGTTATTTTTCCAAATTACATCTATTTAGAAAGAGATAAGGAGAGAGACAAATGTACAAATTGATCGCGATTGATATTGATGACACTCTGATTAATGATGACAAGGAAGTAACACCCGCTACCCAAACTGCGCTTGAAGAGGCTGTTGCCGCAGGTGTTGTTGTAACCCTTGCTACAGGCCGTGCTTACGCTTCCGCTCAAGCCATTGCCCGTCAAACTGGACTAAACGTACCTATCATTACTTACCAGGGTGCACTCGTTAAGAACTTGCTCGATGAAAAAGTACTGTATGAGCGTTACGTCCCGCAAGATGCAGTCCGCAAGCTGTTCACTTACTGCGTGGAGCATAATCTGCATCTGCAAACTTACATTGACGACAAGCTATATGCCCGTGAAGACAACCAAAAGATCAAAGACTATACGGACTTGAATAAAACGCAATATTTTATTGAGCCTGACTGGGAAAAGCTTGTCCCGCAAAAAACACCAAAAATGCTAATTATCGATGATCCTGATTTCTTGGATGAACTGGCTCCAATCCTGCATGAATTGCTTGGTGATTCCGTGCATATTACCAAATCCAAACCACACTTCCTGGAAATCATGCATCATGAAGGAACCAAGGGCATTGCACTTGAATTCCTAGCCAAACATTACGGCTGTGAGCTTTCCGAGACTATCGCTGTAGGTGATTCTTGGAACGACCATGAGATGCTGGAAGCTGCCGGACTTGGCGTCGCTATGGAGAATGCTATTCCTGCTCTGAAAGAAATTGCTGATTTTGTGACCTTAAGCAACAATGACGATGGCGTGAAATATGCGATTGATAAATTCATTCTTAATAAAGTGAACTAAACTTCCTTAAGCAAAAGGGTGCAGCAACGCCATATTTTATGACGTTGCTGCACCCTTTTTTATTCCAACACTCAAACACCTGTAGAAGCTAATTCCACTTTCTCGGGTCCCATTCCACTCTCTTCTTCCTGCTCTAGCTGAGAATAATACAAATCATTATATCTTCCTTCAGCAGCAAGCAGTACATCATGCGTTCCACTCTCCACAATTTCACCATTCTCCATCACGAGAATGATATCAGCGTTCTGAATCGTAGATAAACGGTGCGCGATAACGAGTGTAGTTTTGTCTCCCATTAGTTTACGAATGGCCTGCTGCACCAGTTTTTCTGATTCATTGTCAAGTGCAGCAGTAGCTTCATCCAACAGCAGAATAGGAGCGTTTCTCAGAATTGCTCTTGCAATGGAAAGCCGCTGACGTTGTCCCCCGGACAGTCGTGAGCCTTCCTCACCAATATCAGTATCCAGTCCCTCAGGCAATTCCATTACAAAATCATAGGCATTCGCTTTTCGCAAAGCTTCCAGAATTTCTTGCTCATCCGCCTCTGGATTTCCATTCCGGATATTATCACGAATGCTTCCCGTATAAAGACCTGCCTCTTGCGGCACATAGGAAAAATAACTTCTAAGCTTAGCCAGACTCATCTCGTTGATCCGCTGCCCATTGATTATTACTTCGCCTTCATCGGGTTCATACAATCCCAGCAATAGTTTGAAAAGCGTAGATTTACCTCCACCACTCGGTCCCACAACCGCCATCTGTGTTCCTTTTTGAAGCTCTAAGCTGATCTTGTTTATACTTTGTCTCTCTGCTCCCGGATACGAGAAAGAGATCGACGACATAACCATACTCTCAAATTCTGGTTGCTTTGTCTCCACTTCTGGAAGGGTCTCAACCTCCACCGGGCTATCCAACACCTCAAAGATCCGTCCCGCCGCCCCAAGTGATTGCTGCATCGAATTGATCAGTCCCGGCAATGACGAGAACGGCATCACTAAATAATTCATGAGCTGGATGAAAGCAATCATCGCACCGACCTCAAGTGATCCTTTTGCCACAAAATAACCAGCCACGACCAGCGCCAGAAGAAACGTAAAGTTTCCCAAAAAAGAGGAGAATGAGCCAGTAGCTCCCTCAATTCTTCCCCGTTTTAATTCTTCAGAAGTAATATTCTCACTATGCTCCTGATATTGCTTCATTAGTCTGCGTTCAATGCTAAAGGATTTAAACACCATACTACTGCCTAGAATGTCATGTAAAAAGGAAGTAATCTTGCTCATATTAGTCTGAATCTTCACACTGTTCTCACGCATCGCTGAACCGAAGATTTTTCCCGTAAGGAACATCAAAGGCCCCATTGCAAAACAGATCAATGCCAGTAACCAGTTAATATAGAGCAAATAACCAAAAGCCGCGAGGGCTAGTAAAGGGTTACGGATTAGATCAATCATTACCTCGCCTGCAGCATTACCAACAGATTGATTATCATTAGTAAAGCGGGACAATAAATCCCCAGAATGATTACGGTCAAAATAAGACTGAGGAAGAGCTAAGGCATGCCGCATCATATCCAACCGCAGCTCATTTCTGATCTTGGCAGAGATTTTATTTTTGAAATATCGATCGATAAAACCGTTAATTGCACTCACTAATAAGTAGATTAATCCGAAAATAACCAGCCCTTTAAAAGCTTTCACATCGAGTCTAACCGCAGCATCCGTAATTACTGAGAGCAGCCAAGCAATCGTTAAATCCAGAACAATCCCAAATAAAGTCGTAAATAATAAAATCGTATATAAGAGCTTGTGCCTTAACATATATGTACTTAATCTTGAAAATACGCCTTTCTGCTTCAAAGAACCAGCCCTCTCACTTAAAATTCTATACCTCTAACCTTAGCGAACACCTTACTGTCATGCCATTCCCCATCATGCCCAAGACTCGTACTGCGCAGGATCCCCTCCAGTGTAAAACCCGCACGTTCGGCTACCGCGGCACTTTTGATATTTCGTGCACTACAAAAGATTTCGAGACGATTCGCCCCTAATTCCCGTATGGCAAAATTGGTGATTCCATTTACGGCTTCTGTCATATATCCTTTGCCTGCACAGGCGCTCCGGATCCAATAACCAATCTCAAAATTGCGGAGTTCCCAGTTTAGATGATGCAGGCTAATGCAGCCGATAAAACCCTCCGTATCCCTTCTAAAAATACGCATATGTAGCTTATCCCTTTTTAGAAACTCCAGTCTGCCTTCTCTAGTAACTTTCTCTGATTCTTCTAATGTGGGTATTACTTGAGCAAAAGCCATCCAAGGTCTCAATTCATCTATACTTTCACGGATAGCCTCATTCATGCTAACTCCATCTGCCCATAAAGGGGCACGAATGAGCAGCCTCTCTGTTTCAAAACTCTCGGGAAAATCAAGCAGGATTGGATCCTTGGAGTCAGCCACTTCGTACTCCTCCTCTGGCGATGATAATTATTCTAAATATGTAAAAATAATACGATATGCTTTTTGATTATATAGTATATATCGGGATCTGAATACTGAATGCAATAGAAATCACAAAAGGAACATCAACAGGCTGAAGTTGCCCGAATGATGTCCCTTTTTGATTTAGTGAATATCTCAACTAAAGCGGACCACTCCATTTATTGGCTTGAAGAGTTAATTAAACAGATTCAACAAGGCGGAATATAACAGGTTTAAATAAGATCAAGAAAACTCCCTTCCAGCAAATGAAGGGAGTTTTCTTTTTACCTAAATTTCATCTGAAGATCCTAAGGGTATTCTCATCCCCGTCTCGGCCAGCGTAACATTTTCCGGTAAAATATATGATTTTCTCATATCCACATCATGCGACATATGGGTATAGATTGCCTTTTGAGGCTTCACAGTTTGCAGCAGCTCCGCAGCTTCCGTCATATCATATACAGAACGAGTGGATAACTCCGCTGCTTCGTAATAGAAGCTTGTACCTAATACCAGCAAGTCAGCTCCATGCATCAGGCGTGTCTCTTCAGCTCCAAGAGAAATGGAATCTGGACAATACACCCATACATAGCCCTCCTTCTCCAGACGAAAAGCATACGAGTATCCATTCTTGCCATGGTTCACTTTCCAGATATCTATTGTCCAGCCGTCTAGCTCTATGCCTTCATCACAAGGAATCATCTCGATCTGATTGCGCAGCCATGGATATTGCCGCTCAATAATCGGAATCACTTCTGCTGGGGCATAGAGCTGGCCTTTATATCCCATCCAGCGGCAGGCATCCGCCCATTCCGGCAGCCCACCAATATGGTCAAAATGAGCGTGCGTCACCAGCAGTCTGCGCATATTTCGTACTCCCTGCGCTTCCATCTGACGCCGCCAGTCAGGCCCACAATCGATCACTAAAAAGTCACTGCCATTATCTATAAGTACAGAAGAGCGCAGGCGAATATTTTCCCCCTGTTCCCTTGCCTCTGTACAGGTCTCACAGCTGCAATATACCCGAGGAACCCCCATGGCATCCCCTGTACCCAAAAACACCAACGTATCCATCTGTTATCTCTCCTTCAGGTTCTCTTCAACGAAGTAATAAATCTAAATTACCCTCTCTCTATCTTAAAGAGACCCACCAAAAAAAGCCATCCCCACCACAGAAGAACTGCTGGGATGACTCTTTTGTTATACCTCTACCTTATATTCCGGCAAGTACCTGATACCAAATTCCACGCTTGGAATAAAGTGAGCTTCGCACCTCATCCCAGCCTCCTAAATAGTTAATATCAAAGAGGCCCGCCGGATCAGGGTAATCGCTTTTGTGCTCAGCATAGACTTGTTTATCCACGGGACGAAAGCCATATTTTGCAAAGATCTCTTGTGCCTGTGGGGTTATCAAAAAATCAACCAGTGCTTCTGATGCTATGCGTGTCCCATGCTCATCCGCATATTTCTCTACAACAGCCGCCGGATTCTCAATCAGAATTGTATTTTTAGGAATAATAACTTCGTATTTGACTCCCTGAGCAATCCGCGCCAGCAGTTCGTTCTCATAGGTGACAATTACATCCCCCACTCCATACTCGAAGGCTGCCATAGAAGCGCGGCCACTTTTATCCAGAGACTCTACATTGGCATGGATACTTTCCAAAAAAGCTTTGGCTGCTGCTGGATCCTTTGCGCCCTCCTGCTCCTCTGACAGCTTCAGACCAGCCCCATAGATCGCGTTGATATCCCATTGCGCACCACCAGAGGTCTTAGGGTTGGGATATAACACTTTAATCCCCGGCTTGGCTAAGTCCGCAAAATCGCGAATGCCTTTGGGATTTCCCTCGCGGGTACCAAGAGCAACTACTGAACGTGTCACCATACCTTGTTCACCCTGCTCTTTCCATGTTGACGCTACGAGTCCAGCCTTAACTAGCTTCTCGACATCACCTTCCATGGCTAGCAGCGTCACATCCGCTTCAAATCCACCTACAATCGCTCGTGCCTGTGTCCCTGAAGCCTCATAAGACTCCTGAAAACTAATATCCTGACCCGTATCCGCTTTCCACTTCGCAGCAAATAACGGCAAAATATCCTGCATTGCATCCTTAGCCACACTGTATGCGCCAATTACCAGCGTAACATCCCCTTGCTTCGAAGGCTCTGCCATCGTCGTAACTGCCTTCTCATTCCCGCAACCGACTGCTGTCAGTGTGAGTATAGCCAGCATTAGGGCAGCAAAACATCCGTGCAGTTGTCTGCTCCTTTTGACATTCATTGCGGCCCACATCCTTCGAGGTAATGATTTTTAATATTTCCTTGAAAGTAGCTCTATGGCTGAAACTTAAAATTCAAGTAACCAACGTTCGTTATTTGCCGTAATTACGTGGAATGTTTGGACTTTCGGCCGCTGTTGTTCCCAGATTTATTGATTTTATATTCTCAGCGGATTAAATCCGGAAACAAAGGCGGTCACTCCGCTCCTACAGTTCCAAACTTCCACTTCATTACTTCTTACCTTCACATCAGTTCCTCTAATCCTAGTTCATCACATTCGCTACTATCAAAAAAATTGAAAATCATTTTATTTATTTTTAAATAAAAATCGGCATTGGATCTTCTTTCAGGTTGTTCTCCTGGATCCAGCTGCGCTCATCATTAAATAAATAAGCCCGATGTACCAGTACTGAAATTTCCTGACCCGGCTGCAAGGTTTCTTTCTCCAACGAACGGTAGGTGACCAGCTTGTGGCCATTTACTTCAACCTCAACGAGCCATTCGCTTCCGCGGAAATGCAGATGTTTCACAACACCTTTTTCCGTGGCAGAAGCCATCTTGAACTCATGCAGGTTACCCACTTCAATATATTCAGGACGAATCAGTGCTTTGGTAGGCTTGCCGTCCCCCGCACCTGTAAAGCCTTTAACCTCAGAAGCGTTCTCAATCAGCGTAGATTCACCGATAAATGTTGCCACGAACGGTGTTTTAGGCTCCTTGTAAATATCCCACGGGGTACCCTTTTGTTCCAAGCGTCCTTGATTAATAATCATGATTTCATCCGCTACTTCAATCGCTTCATCTTGGTCATGGGTTACGAAAATAGAGGTGATACCTACACGTTCAATCAGTTCACGCAGCCAAGCGCGCAGCTCCTGGCGGATCTTCGCATCAATAGCGGCAAAAGGTTCATCTAAAAGCAGCAGCTGTGGTTCAGGCGCAAGCGCACGTGCAAAAGCCACACGCTGACGTTGTCCCCCTGATAGCTGATGCGGATAACGTTTCTCGAACCCTTTTAACCCTGTAAGCTCCACAAGTTCCATAACACGATCGCGGATGGCTGTTTTGTTAGCCTTTTTAACCTTTAGACCAAAAGCGATATTATCAAATACAGTCATATGTTTGAAGAGTGCATAGTTCTGGAAGACGAAGCCGATCCCACGTTCTTGAGGAGGAAGATTGTTCACCGTTTGACCATAAAAAATAATCTCTCCGGTATCCGGTGACTCCAGTCCCGCCAGCATACGTAGAATTGAGGTTTTCCCGCCTCCACTTGGGCCGAGCAATCCAATCAGGTGACCTTTTGTAATGGTGAAATTGACGTCCTTGACCGCATGAAAATCTCCAAAATGCTTGTTTAACCCCCGCACTTCTACATGCATATTACTGCACTTCCTTTCTTCTCTTGGTCCATTCCATCAACAGCAGCAGACCTGCGGAAAATGCAGCCAGAACTAGCGCTATTCCTCCAGCAGCCGTTACATTAAAATTCTCAACATCCTGATAGACTAAAGTTGTCGCCGTCTGGGTTTTATTCATAATGTTCCCCGAGACCACGAGCACCGCACCGAACTCTCCAAGTGAACGTGCCACCGTAAGAATGACACCATACACAACCGCCCAACGAATCGAAGGCCAAGTTACCTTCCAAAAAATAGTCCAGCTACGAGCGCCCAATGTCGAAGCCGCTTCCTCCTGCTGTGAACCAATCTCCTGAAGCACCGGCATCACCTCGCGCACCATTAAAGGAAAGGTAACAAATAAAGTGGCAATGATCATTCCGGGAATCGCATAAACGATCTTTAGTCCAATCCCCTCAAAAATCGCCCCCAAGGTACTATCGGGACCCAGCAACAGGACAATCATCAATCCTCCGATTACAGGGGATACTGCGTAAGGCAAATCTACAATACTGTTCAATAATCCTTTTAGACGCTTGCCGATCCAGTTCGCCCGAACAAGATACAGAGCCATCATAATACCGAACAATGTATTTAATAACGTAACTACTATCACAACAAGCCCAGTCATCATTAGCGCATGCAGCGCTTCGGGCCTAGTCAGTGCATTCCAGAATCCACCAAATCCTTCACTAAAAGCACCCATAGCCATTTTTCCTAATGGAGCAGCAATCAGCAAAAAAAACACTAAATAAGTAAGAGCAATCCATAGTTTTCTCATGAGCGTCTCCCCCGCATCTGCAGCATATTAATCAGCCAAAGAATGAGAAAGGATAAGGTCAAGAGAATAACAGAAACCGCAGCGGCGGAGACCGGATTATCACTTTCAACTTCACCAAAAATAAAAACAGAAGATACAAGCGTACGGCCCGGAATATTACCTGCGACGAGTACCACTGCACCAAATTCCGCAAGCGCTCTTGAAAATGCGAGCATCCCACCACTGATCATCCCAGGCGCCATAGATGGAAGAATAACTTGCCAGAATACCCTTGCCCCCTTGGCACCCATTGTATATGCTGCTTCCTCTTCGGATGGATCCAACTCCTCCAGCAAGGGCTGAACCGCTCGAATCACGAATGGAAACGTCACGAACACCATAGCAATTACGATAGCCGGTTGATGAAAAACAATTTCAAATCCAAGTGCCTCAGCTGCTTTGCCGATAAGGCTACCTGGTCCAAGCAGCAGTAGAATCATCAAACCTCCGACTGCTGTTGGCAGTGCAAAAGGTAAATCGACCAGACTGTTTAGCAGCGCTTTACCAGCAAATTGATAACGAATAAGGACCCAAGCAATCATAGTTCCTAACAAGACATTAATTAAAGTAGCGATAATCGCCAGCTTTAAGGTTAACAGCACCGACTTCCAAGCAATTGGGTCGCTGACGCTTTCCACAAAATTGCCAAAACCAAGAGAAAAAGAGTTGTAATAGACCCCGAGTATGGGCAACACGATCAATACTACAAAATAAAGCAAAATTGTAGTTCGGAAACCCCAAGTCCAGCCTTTGTGTCTAAGCAGCGAATTCAATGATTTTTGCCCTCCCACCTCCGGATAACCGGTCGGTATACTAACCAAAATCCTCATTAATTATTCCTATTTATATACTTGGTTTTATATTATTACTACTTTACCAAATCCTTCTCACCGCCGTCAATTACTTTCAAGTGAATTTGGGTTAAAATATATGTATCAAAGGTACACTAAAAAATGGCACCTCACAGGAAGGGGAATGATTATGTTGCATACTCTGGAGATCACTACTACAAAGCGGGATGAATTGCGTGATATTACTCGGGAAGTCATTTCTTATGTAAAAAAAAGTGGAGTTCAAGACGGATTGATTGTAGTTTATTGTCCTCATACCACTGCTGGTATTGCTATTAATGAAAATGCGGATCCTGATGTGAAGCATGATGTTCTGATGCGTCTGGATGAGGTCTACCCTTGGGAGCATCCGAAGTATCGGCATGCGGAAGGCAATACTGCTTCTCATCTTAAATCTATTACTACCGGGCCTTCCCAGACCCTGATTATCCACGAAGGTGAATTAGTTCTCGGTCGTTGGCAAGGTATTTATTTCTGTGAGTTCGATGGACCTAGACGCCGGCAATGTTTCTTAAAAATAGTAGAGGGATAATAAACATACAAATGGCCGCTTCCGTTATCGCTACGGAGCGGCCATTTAGACTATAACTAGAGTCTAGTAATACTTTCATCAAGCAGAGAAGCAGTGTTATACCAATGCACAGCTTTAAAGTGAAGATCTATAAAAAAAACAGCATGTTAAAGGCTGCGACATAAAACCTTTATATGAGCTAACGCTGCCTCTTTCACATCGTCAAACGATACTTTATCCTGGATATAATAAGAAATAAATCCGTGTGCAGACAAGAACATTGTTAACGGCACATTCTGCCAGTCCTCAGACACATATCCCTCTTCCTTCATATGACGGCGTACAATACTTGAGAATAAATCAAAACATCGTCCCTGTTCTGCTCTACAATAAGCTAGCAATTCCTCATCGCGAATCATGAACATAATTTCATATTGATAGGGATGATCTATTCCAAATCTAATAAATTCCATAATCAGCTGTTCTACCCTTGTCATTCCTTCTTCAGGCGGTTTATTCATTACTTGGCTGAGTAAAGCAGCCACATGATTAAAATCCTCTACAACAATAGCGTAGAACAACTCCGCCTTTTCCTTGAAATGATAATAGAGAGAGCCGTGGCTATATCCCAAATGCTGACCAATACTTCGCATTGAAATTGCCCGATACCCTTTGGTTATAAATAGATGCCTAGCGGCCTCTAGAATCCTTTCCCTCGACAACTCCTGCTCCACTGCTCTCCTTGCCATATACTAATCCCCTTCGCTGTAGTAAATCCGCCGCCCTTCTGTTATCAGGGCTTGCCCTTGGGTTAGATCTGTCATCCATGCCATAAAAGTGTCACCCTCATCATTTCGCGGCAAACATAACAACGTTACCTTGTCGGTGAACAAAGTCTCGCCAGTCTGAATCCCTCTTCCTCGAAGTTCGTTCTCAACCTTGCCCAGCCAAGTGTACTCGATCTCTACGAATACCTCTCGTCTCAGTACACGGGTGATTACTTCTCCTGCTTCAAGCGCAAGCACTGCTCCATCCGTATAAGCTCTAATCAGCCCACCGGCACCCAGCATAATGCCTCCGAAATAACGGGTAACTACGATTGCGACATTTTTAACTCCCTGATTGCGGATTACTTCCAAAATCGGTTTGCCGGCTGTACCACTCGGCTCCCCGTCGTCCGATTGCCTCTGGATTTCGTCTCTCTCCCCAATCACATAAGCAGAACAGTTATGCGTTGCGTTCCAATGTTTCTTCTTGATGTCCTCGATAAACAACAAAGCTTCTTCTTCATTCTCCACTGGCATAACATGACCAATGAAGCGGGATTTACGGATCACAACTTCCTTTGAGCCGGAAGAGCGGACCGTTTGATATTGTTCTAACATAATTATTCCAGTCCTTATTTACATATGATGTCTTCATATAATGTCAGGAGCAGTCCCGGTATTGGATTACCTATGGACTGCTCCTGGTGACTTACATTAGTATGAATGTTCTGTGATTAATAGCCATTGTAAAACCTTCTGCAATACTATTCAGTAAGTCTTGCTTCCAGCTCTGCTTTTTCTTTTTCGTAACCTGGTTTGCCAAGCAATGCGAACATGTTTTTCTTGTATGCTTCTACGCCTGGTTGGTCAAATGGGTTAACACCGAGCAAGTATCCGCTGATACCGCAGGCTTTTTCAAAGAAGTACACCAAATATCCAAAGGTGTATGGTGTTTGATCAGGAATAGTAACGATAAGGTTAGGTACTTGACCATCTGTATGTGCAAGCATTGTACCTTGGAAAGCTTTCTTATTCACGAAATCCATAGTCTTACCTGTTAAGAAGTTCAAGCCGTCCAGATCATCCGGATCATTCTCAATCGTAACATGATGAGCTACTTGATCTACTTGGATAACCGTTTCAAAAATGTTGCGGTTACCTTCTTGGATAAATTGACCCATGGAGTGTAGATCTGTGGAGAAATCAACGGAAGAAGGATAAATTCCTTTGAAGTCCTTACCTTCACTTTCGCCAAACAATTGTTTCCACCACTCAGATACAAAGTGTAAGGAAGGCTCATAGTTGACGAGGATTTCAGTTGTTTTACCTTTACGGTATAAAGAGTTACGAACTGCAGCATATTGATAAGCTTGGTTAGTAGCTACATCTGGATTGTTGAACTCATCCGCAGCGGCAGCAGCACCTTGCATCATTTCTTCAATGTTAATGCCAGCTACAGCAATCGGCAGCAAGCCTACAGGTGTCAATACGGAGTAACGTCCGCCTACATCGTCTGGAATGATGAAGGATTCATAACCTTCTTCAGTTGCCAATTTCTTAAGGGCACCTTTTTCCTTGTCTGTAGTAGCGTAAATGCGTTTACGAGCTTCTTCCTTGCCGTATTTCTTCTCCAGCGCAGCGCGGAAAATGCGGAAAGCAATTGCTGGCTCAGTAGTAGTTCCTGATTTGGAGATTACGTTCACGGAGAAGTCTTTGCCTTCTACTAGATCAAGCAGATGCGTGATGTATGTAGAGCTAATGTTATTACCAGCGAAATAAACTTCTGGAGTTTTGCGTTTATCTTTAGAAAGGTTATTGTAGAAAGAATGCGATAGCGCCTCAATAGCTGCGCGTGCTCCCAGATAAGAACCTCCGATACCAATTACAATCAGCACCTCGGAATCGCTTTGGATCTTCTTAGCAGCTTGTTGAATGCGAGCAAATTCTTCCTTATCGTAAGCTGTCGGCAGATCGATCCATCCAAGGTAGTCAGAACCTACACCAGTCTTGTTATGCAACTGTTCGTGTGCTAGCTTAACTGGGGCGGCAAGGTTGTCGATTTCTTGTTGGTTAAAAAACGAAAGAGCTTTTGTGTAGTCAAAATTAATCTTCTTAGACATCGGTAATGGTAACCTCCTGTTTTATCTCTTTAAATTTAAAACCGTTTGTTACAACTTTATAATTAGGATACTTTAATTTGCCTTGACTGGCAAGGTCTTAGGGCACATAGAGGGCATTAGAACCAAGTTTTTCAAAGTTCCTTGGAAGCGTTTCCTGTATCAAAAGACATAGGTGTGCTGTGGTGCTGGACAAAGTGCCGTGATAGAATAAAGAAAACGGAAGGTGGCTATATAAATGAAACAAATCGGTTTTATCGGACTCGGAACAATGGGTGCGCCTATGGCCTCCAATTTACTACGTGGCGGCTTTCAGGTTACGGTATACAACCGTACGGCAGCCAAATGTAAACCTCTTGAAGCAGAAGGTGCCCAGACTGCTCTCACGCCCCGCGAAGCGGCTGAGGGTAAGGATGTTATTATTACCATGATCAGCAATGATGATTCGGTTCGTGAAGTGTTTTATGATCAAGATGGTATTCTTGATGCTGTGAAGCCTGGTGGACTAATTATTGATTCCAGCACAATTTCACCGGGACTGGTTCGCGAAATTGCCGCCGCTGTAGAAGCTCGTGGTGGACATTTCCTAGACGCTCCAGTAACTGGAAGCAAACCAGCAGCGATTGAAGGAACCTTAGTGTTCATGGTCGGCGGTAGTGCTGAGGTCATAGAACAACATCGTGATATCTTTGATACTTTGGGTAAGAAGCTGCTACATATGGGTGAAAACGGCAGCGGTGCTGTAGCTAAGCTGGCTCACAATGCTATGGTCGGCATTCATAATGTTGCCCTAGCCGAAGGGTTCGCCATTGCCGTTAAATCAGGCGTACCAGCAGACAAGTTCTTGGAACTGGTACAACTTGGTTCAGCGGGCAGCAAACAAGCTGAGCTTAAAGGACGTAAAATCATAGAAGATGATTTCAGCAATCAATTCTCCCTCGCTCTAATGCTTAAGGATTTGAAGCTTGCCTCTGCCCACAGCGATTCAACAGGCGTTCCTTCTCCTATGCTGGGCTTGGCTAAAAGCATGTTCCAAGCTGGATTCACCCAAGGTTATGGTGAAGAAGATCTCTCTGCTGTAGTGAAATGTTACGAAGAGTGGATCGGCCAAAAGATGGGTGCAAATGTATCCGATAAATAAATTCAAGAACTCAATACCTACTTCATAAGAACATTTACGACCGCCCCGCACATGATATTGCGATGCGGTCTTTTCTTTATAGACAATCCCATTGTCAAACCAAATATACGAACGTTTGTTTGTGTATTTATAATACCAAATTAACTGTTTTAGTGCAAGAAAATATTGGTTGCTGTGGTGTTACTCATAACGTTGTGGCGGTGTTGGTGGGATAGTTACTAAGAAGGTCGCGAAGTACTGGTTAGTCGCAAAAAGTTACTGAATTAGTGGTGAAATGCTGGTTAGTTACTGGTTAGGCTAGTTAGTCGCTGGCTATCGGACTCCATAGTCGTTATTGGCATAAAAAATGCCAATTATGAGGCTGTTTCTATAGAATAGCTGCACTGTAGTCCGAAAGCTTGCTCCAAAGGCTATAAATTTGCTAATAGCGTCATCTGGGTCCTTAAGTGGTAGGATTGGTGTCGACCCGGTGCTACATTGGTGTTGATCCAGTGTTAGCGTCATCTAGGTCCGTAAGCATTGGGTTGGTGCGGACCCGGTGCCTAAAGTTAGTGATGTCACAGTGCCATCGGACTCAGCTGACCTTATTCGTAGTATAATCTCACATTTGGCATGCTATCGGACTCTATAGTCGTTATTGGCATAAAAAATGCCAATTATGAGGCTGTTTCTATGGAATAGCTGCACTGGAGTCCGAAAGCTTGCTCCAAAGGCTATAAATTTGCTAATAGCGTCATCTGGGTCCTTAAGTGGTAGGAATGGTGCTGACCCAGTGTTAAATTAGTGTTGCTCCAGCGCTAACGTCGTCTGGGTCCGTACGCGGTGGGGATGGTTATGACTCAGTGCTAATTTAGTGATTATCCGATTCAGCTCTAACGTCATTTGAGTCCTTAAGCCTCAAAATAGAATGATGAATACATAATTGAACATCAAGCAATCACCAGCCACAACAAAAAGCAGCGATCCTCCAATAACGGGAGAACAGCTGCTTTGCTGACTTCTACGATTTTTAAAGTGTATCCGGGTCGTCTCACTCAATGAAAAAAGCTACTTATAGGACAACCCTTAGAAAAGTCTGTTTTCTATAGAACCGGGTAAGAACAGCAATAATCAGTTACTTCAAATACTTCCAACGCAAATTTAGAGTTGCCAGGAACATTGAACGTTGACGCTCCCTTAATCTCCTGCCATACCTCAGTGCCGGGAAGCAGCACTTTAAGATCGCCGGACAGAATCTCCATAATTTCAGGACCATCTGTACCAAATTCATACACACCCGGCAACATGATGCCCAGTGTCACCTTAGATCCATCTTGCAAAATTACCGTACGGCTGGTTACTTGTCCGCCATAATATACATTGGCTGCTTTTTCGATCGTTGCGTTGTTAAACTGACTCATTACTTGTTCTCCCCCTAATGATTATTCAGTTAATTACAGAAGTGCTTTCACACGGCTAATTACGTTCTCTACAGTAAAGCCGTATTCTTTCATAACTCTATCGCCAGGGGCGGAAGCTCCGAAAGTAGTGATGCCTAGGATATCGCCTTGGTCACCAGTGTAACGTTCCCAGCCGAAGGTTTGTGCCATTTCGATAGCAAGACGAGCTTTGACTCCTGGAAGAATTACGGAATCGCGATATTCTTTGTCTTGTTTTTCGAACAGATCCCAGCTTGGCAAGCTGATTACACGAACATCGATGCCTTCTTCTGCCAAAGCAGCTTGCGCTTTAACTGCCAACTGTACTTCAGAACCAGTTGCGATAAGTTGTGCTTGTGGAGTGCCATTTTTGGAATCAGAGACAACATAACCACCACGTTTGATGTTTTCACGAACGCCATCTACGGTTCCAGCAAGAATTGGCAAGTTTTGACGGGTCAGAACCAAAGCAACCGGATTCTCTTTGTTTTCCATAGCATAAGCCCATGCTGCAGAAGTTTCGTTAGCATCAGCCGGACGAATAACAGTTAGACCTGGGATGATACGCAGGGAAGCCAATTGTTCGATTGGTTCATGCGTAGGACCATCTTCACCAACTGCAATACTGTCATGTGTCAGTACATAGGTTACTGGCAATTTCATGATCGAAGCCAAACGAATTGCTGGACGCAGGTAGTCAGTGAATACGAAGAATGTTCCTCCGAATACTTTAAGACCAGTGTGCAGAGCAATACCGTTCATTGCAGCAGCCATACCAAACTCACGTACGCCGAAATAAATGTTGCGGCCATCATAAGATTCTGGTGTGAAAGATGTCAAACCATTCAAATGCGTCATAGTGGAGCTTTCCAAGTCAGCGGAACCACCCACTAGCTGAGGAACGCCAGCAGTCAGACCGTTAAGCGCACTACCGGAAGCGACACGAGTCGATACTGCTTTATCTTCAGTAGTGTAAGTTGGAAGGTTAGCATCCCAGCCTTCTGGAAGATCGCCATTGATTACTGTTTCGAATTGTGCAGCTAGCTCTGGATATGCTTTTTTGTAAGCCGCAAATTTGTCGTCCCAAGCTTTGTTAGCTGCGATTCCGTTTTTCTTCACTTCTGCAAAATGTGCACGAACTTCATCAGGCACATAGAAATCTTCTTCGTATACCCATTTGTAGAAATCTTTGGTCAGCTTAGCTTCTTCTGCTCCAAGTGGGGAACCGTGAGTACCGCCATGGCCGCCTTTACCTTGTTTGTTAGGGCTACCATAACCAATAACTGTTTTCACTTCGATCAAAGTCGGTTTGCTAGTCTCAGCTTGCGCCTCAGCAATAGCTTTTTCAATAGCCGGAAGGTCATTTCCGTCTTCTACACGCAGAACTTGCCAACCATAAGCATCAAAACGTTGAGCTACATTTTCGGAGAAAGAAAGATTCAATTTACCATCAAGGGAAATATCATTTGAATCATACAATACAACCAATTTTCCGAGTTTCAAATGACCCGCAAGAGAAGCGGACTCAGAAGAGATCCCTTCCATAAGGTCACCATCACCACAAATAGCATAAGTATAGTGGTCAACTACGTTATGTCCTTCTTTGTTGTAGGTTGCGCCCAATTGAGCTTCGGCCATAGCCATACCAACGGCCATACCAATACCTTGTCCAAGCGGACCTGTAGTTGCATCAACACCAGCTGTGTGACCAACTTCCGGGTGACCAGGAGTCAAGCTACCCCATTGACGGAATTGTTTCAATTCTTCCATAGGAAGATCATAGCCGCTAAGGTGCAGCAAGCTGTACAGAAGCATGGAACCATGTCCAGCGGACAATACAAAACGATCGCGGTTTACCCATGTTGGATGATCAGGGTTATGATTCATTGTTTTTGCAAACAGTTGGTAGCCCATTGGTGCAGAACCCATTGGCATACCTGGATGGCCGGAATTCGCTTTTTCGATAGCATCAATAGCCAACGTACGAATTGTTGTGATAGACAAGTTATCTACTGTTGAGTTTTCTTCCTTCTGGATCGCTTGTTCTTGTTCACTCATTTAATAGTTCCTCCTCTGAAATCTCAAGAATGTCATTTTGACTCTTATTGTATCACTAGTGTGGAAGCAATTCCAATTGTTTTTAAAAACTCTTTGTTTGACAGCTTATGTTTTGCAATATCTACGCATTTATATACGCAAAAGTAACTATGTCATGAGACGGGTTTTTACTTAGCCTATGGTCTAGTTTTCTATTGCGACTAAAGTTTGTTTTACAATGCTCGAATATAAAGTAAGATGGAGTTACTCAAGTAAAATTTTCATTCATTATCCAATATCTCCAAGTGGAAAGGAATTCTGAACATGACTTCGAAAAAGGATGTTTATATTGTGCTTACCGGTACAGGTACAGCCTTCAGTGGTTTCATTAAGTGGTTTACAAAAGCTGATCTGAACCATGCTTCGATCGCCTTTGATAGTGAACTACGTGAGGTGTACAGCTTCGGAAGAAAAAAAATGCACAATCCATTCGTCGCGGGTCTGATTCAAGAAAATTTCATTCACCCTTTTTATAGCAGCGCAAATTGCTCTATTTATCAGTTACGTGTTAGTGCCACGGAATACGATGCCATGTACAATCATGTCCAAGGGATGATGAAAAATCAGGAACGTTATAAATACCATCTTTTAGGCCTGATCGGCGTACTTCTAAATGTTAAAATAGATCGAGAGAACGCTTATTTCTGCTCTCATTTTGTTGCTTCCTTATTTGAAAATACCGCAGTTCAGCCTGTGAATAAGCCTTCCTGCTTTGTTACCCCGGAGGATTTCGCTCTTTCACTCTGTTCCCATAAAATATTCAGCGGCAAGTTATCCTATTATGTGCGTAGAGCTCAAAGAGCCTCTGCGCGTTCGACGAATATACCTTTACATACACCTTCCGTTGCGACAAGAATGATGAGAATGAATGAAGAACGGACTGAAGGAGTTATATAAGTTGTTGCTCGTAAAAAAAGGGCTATGCGGATCGTATTTCCGCGTAGCCCTTTTTAGATGAAAAAAGGATAAAGTCGTAGATATATCATTACTTCACACGATGGTTCCGAAAATATTCGGACCAATCGCCAGCGATCACAACAGTAACTGTATCTATTTTGGTATTGTACTCATTCTTAGCTGTGAAGGTAAATTTCACTGGACCATCGGGAAGTTTCACAAATGCTGGATCATATAATTCGCCTGTCCACAAGGTTTTGTCACTGTTCGTTGGATTTAGTTGCGTAGAATAACCTCCCGTCATCGTTACCTCAACAGTATCAGGTAGACCGGTTGCTATCCCTTGCAATATAAATCGCTCACCTGCCCAAAACACATTGTAGCCTCTTGGACTCTCCTCATTACCGCTCTTGTTCAAATTGTAGCCTTTACGGTTGTTATTCCATTCCTCTGTGTGCTGGACCCCACCTTTAATACTCAGCAGATTAACCATGAAATATTTACGCGCTGAGATATTACTCCAGTTATAACCATCAAAAGCTTCCACTTCCACGGCATATTTTTCGTTCTCAACCAATATTCCCGCGGGCACTTGCCACTGTTTGGCACTTGAATTTTGTTCGCCAGATTGAACCTTAACCATCCCTGTCGCCAAGTTGATAATTTGTACCTTATACCGCTGTTGTTCATCTCCATCCTCATCTTGATAATCCCACTTGATGATTGGTGTAAGCGTACTTGCGATCATAGGCTTACTTGAGTCAGTACTTGTTGGGTACGTTATCGTTACGGTCGGTTTACGGTTGGCTACGGTGATAATCAGAGATAGCTCTCGATACAGTCCTAGAGAATCCGTAACGGTTTGTTTCAAGGTGAAGACGCCATTTGAGGTGAATTTCTTCGTAAATTCAGCTTGAGTACTAGCCAATCCGTACGTCCCGTTGGATGATTTCAAATCATACTTATAGCTGATCGTATCTCCTTTTGGAAGGTCTGGATCCGTCGCTTTGCTCTTGATATTAAGAAGATCCGTCCGATAAATCGGCTCTTTGGCAGCATCTCTACCTGTATCCGTGATTAGTGTGAATCCAGGCTGCGGCGGATTGTCGATGATAAACGTTTTTTCGTTAGATATTTCTGACCAGGATAACTTGGAATAAGCCCGCCCATATACAGTGAAGTATTCAAATCGATTGAATGTATGGTTAGGGAGTTGATATTGCCGCAGCTGACCTGTGGTGTCAAGGTTCTCAACTGTCTTAACTAAGAGTCCGTCTTTTGAAAAAAATTCTAAACGGTACTTCTCCTGCCGATCACTCTCTGGGTCTGTATAATTCCATTTAATTAATGGATCTCCTTGTATTTCGGCATCTATTACGGATGGATTGGTTACGGTTCCCGACGGGGTTATCAATGTCATCGAGGGCGCTAGATTCTTAGTAACATTCACCTTCAACGTAGCTATATTAGACTTATCACCGATCTGATCGATAACCCAGTGTTCCAATGTATAGATACCGGACTCAGGAAAATTAACATCAATATTAGGAGTTCGAAACCATTGCGTAATGCCATCACTATCTGTTACTTTCCAGAAGTATTGCAGACTAGCGAGATCTGAGGGATCTCCATCCTCATCAAAAGATGTATATTGTCGGGTATCATATTGGAATACTGCCGATGGACCATTAATAGCAGCTGTTGGAACATGATTTTTAACAGTAAATACACGTGTTGCATTGGAACTTAAAGCTCCAATACTTGAGGGATTAGGTACGTCTGTTGCTTTAAGGCGCATTTCCCATCCTTCTGATATAGCCTGTTGCGGTGAAATTCCGTTTCCAGCAATAAGATCTCGTATCGTCAAAGATTGGTTGCGGTTGCTGCCAGCATAATAATAAGGACTATTGTTGAGTTTGGCGTACCATAAATAAGCAAGCGAATCTCCATCTTCATCAGGATCTGGTGTTAGATTATCCATTGTAATTACAGTATCTCGATATACTTCAGCTGGCATGTTAAATGCTGCTGCGGGTGGGTGATTAATCACCTGGACATTTTGGCGATACCAATCTGACCATAAACCTCGGTTGTCATGCACTTGTAAACTAATTTGATAATTACCGATTCCAAAAGCTGCGATATTAGGTGGCGTTGTAGCTCCACCCCAATGCTCCCAAACTTTGTTCCAACCATCTTTGATAACCGTCCAGTAATACATATCTAATGGATCATTATCCGGATCAAACGATTTGTCTGTTATGGTAGTAGCTTTGCGATAGGAAACAATATTAGGATCAACAGTAAATAGCGCTACGGGAGGTAGATTACCTGCAGCCCCCACCGTCCTTACACACCAGTCGCTCCAGACCCCTAACCCATTTTCGCCATCGACATCACGTACTCTAAGGCGTATGTCATATTGTCCAGAACTCGGTAATTGAGCTGGCGGTTGACCGTCTGTCCATATTTCAGAATCAGTTTTTTTATACTGCCATTGCCAAGCTATAAGTCCCTTATTAACAGCCATGATGTGGTCCAAATCGTAGGAACTATCTGTTAGCTGAAGAGATCCCCACGCCAGTTTGGCAGCAAACAATGCAATGGGCTTCCGATGAACATGATAGGTCATTGAGGATAAATTATCTCGACTCCATAAACGATAGTCATCGAATCGGTCATCGTTTTTAGGATTATCTCGTGCTTGAAAGGTTGCGTTATAGAGTCCGCTATATGGAAAGGAGGTATACCTTTCTGAACGCCATAACCCACTATCCGAAACGATACCCATTGAATTATCGAAGAAATACGGGTTATGATCGTATCTATAGCGTTCTTGATATTTAGAATCTCCTTCATAGTCCTTGTATGTGGTTGATACGTCTATAGGAGTGTTAATCAATATAAAGGATTTATTCCTAAGCCTATAAGATACATTAACAACCAACGATTTCTCATCCTTATAATTATAGGGATCCACAACCTTGATAATGATATTGTGTCGTCCGGGAGGAATTCCGTCTGCCAAAACATCTATTGGGATGGAAAACCATTTATTATTTAGTGCCTGTTGGACATTGACTTGTTTATAGAACACATTAGGGATTTCAGCACTAACGACTAGATCATTATTGTCCACATCTCGAACATATCCCTCGATGTTCATTCCACTGAATCCTGGCTCATTTAATAGCTGCTGCTCGCTTGGTGTAGTCACTGTAAGAGTAGGTGCCGAATTTATTACTAGAGGTATGTTCTCCCAATCATAATATACGTTGTTATGCCAACCATTCATCCATTCGTTAGGTTGGTGTTGCGCATCACTTGCTCTTAGCGCGACTCTAAGGGCTTTTGGAATGCCATACTTCGCTGGATAAGCATAACTTTCATAAAAAGCGGTTGTATTTCTGTCAAGGTTAAACTGAAGACTATCCGAACTTTTCACAGGTGGCATTTCTTCAATTCTCCATGAGGCATCAGTAGCATAATCAGTATTACCACTTCCATCTGTCCTGTACATATAACTGTAAATATTAAGAAATCTAGTACGCTGCGTATCATAGTACCAATTAATATCCCCTGATGTTAAAACTACAGGCGCATCAGGTACATAATCGTAGCGCAGTATTCTTGTTGTTAGATTAAAAGTAATATTGGTTAGGGTCATAGCAGGCATATTCAAATTCAAAGATCCTATATTCCCCATAGCAGGCTCCCAAGGAGTTGTTTTATTAAATCCTTCAAGACGAATATCCATAAAATTGACGATATTTGGGTCACCTGCCGCCTCTACCTTAACACTCCCCGAATAAAATTCAGGGAATGAAAGAAGTAGTAATACAAGGGCCATAAACGTTGAAATTGTTTTTTTAAATTTCCGCATCTCTAATCCTCTCTACCATGACCAATCGACATCAGGTGCTTGATTTTTAACCGTAAAGATTCGTTCGATTACATTTTGTGTAGCTTCCGAATCTATGGATTGCCGATCAGCCTGCGTCACAAACTCAGCAATAGTAGGCTGACCAAACTCTTCAAATACAGTTAGTCTTACTTCGTATTTCCCGACTTCCTTTACCTTGAGATTCAAACGATCTAAATTCTCATTGCTAAAAATAGCCCATGGCTCACCTGTAAAACTACCGTTGTTATCTGAATCGTAACGGTATTCCCAAAGCCTACGAGCCACAATATCTTGATCTGGAGAGTAAGACATATCATCTATTGATAGGGTCGCTTGATTACCATCTGAAGGATTGCGATACGCTGTTCCAGCCATCGTAAAGTACGCAAAAGGTTTCTGGTCTGGTGCTATATCAAAAGTTGTTTCGTTTCTCGCAGTTAGCCCTAATGTATTCTCCACATAAATGGTTGCTTCATATTTCCCTGGCTTCTTGAATAGCACATCTTTGCTATATACCCCGTTCAGCGATCCGCTATATTTAATATCAGAATTCGTTCCACCTGATACGGCTGTGATGGTGATTTTAGTCTTAGCATCTACTAATGGATAGTGAGTCGGGCTACTAACGTAACTTTGTATGATAACCTTTCGATTTTGCTTTAATGTACCATCTACCCTGATAGATGCATCTGGTTTTGGCTCGATGACATTAATCTCAGTGCTAGTACTTCCAGTCATTTTGTCATCGTCCATTACAGTCAAAGCAAGTGTTTGTTCCCCCAAATGGTCTTTATCATACCAAAGCGTTCCCCTTGGCAAAGTGCTCAATTCTCCCTTAGCATTAGGGGTATCCCAAAAGTAATCCGTAATATAACCATCGGGGTCATACGACCCTGCTGCACTGGCTACAAACTCTTGTCCTGCTTTTACAGTTTTCGGTGCATTTATAAGAGCTACTGGAGGTTTTAACTCTCTCGGTAGTTCTGGCGGTGATGTAGGACCTGGAAACCCTCCTCCCGGAGGACCTGAGGTTGTATACACTCCTGCTTTGACTGTAAAAGATTCTTTTAACGAATCGAACTTACTTCTTTTGGTCACGACTTCATTCTTAAATCTCACTACTATACTTAGTTCGTACTCTTGACTGTAGTTACTTTTATCTGCCACTTTCTCCTTCGGAATTTCAAACCTGAAAGTTTCGTTTGCCGTTAGAGTTTTGGTATACACCTTTTTTGTCTGGAGTGAACTGTCATTCCCTTTTTCTTTGGCATAAAAAATCCATTCTGAAATGTTCGAAGTATCTTTATAGGATACGAGTTCGCCCTTCAAAGCAATTTTAACTGGCACATTCTTATTATCAAACTTAATTGGGTTTGGATTAGGTTGTTCTAGAATTGCAGAACCTGTAAGAGTAGCTTCATCTGGGAGACCATATTCAAAGCTGACTGTTCCCCCGTAGCTGTAGGTGGTGACTTTGACGTCAGCCAAGTAATAGTAGGATGCGAATGCTTTATACTTTCGTCCTTCCGCTTTTCCAGTTAAACCCGTATTATCTTCAGGATCCCAAGGCACTCCTGTAGGAATCGTATAGTTCAAAATAATTCTTCCATTTTTAAACTTTGGATCTTGAGCATAAGAAGATTTCTTAACTACTTGAGGTTTTATAGTAGACTCAATGATATTTTGAGAATCAATAACCTCAGTTTTAGATCCGTTATACCATTTTAGGTAATCTTTATCTTGATAAGGTCCTGCGGTTACTACCGTTATTGGTGGATTCTTAGAAGGATAACTATCAGTTGCAACTTTATCATCTGTCACCAAACTATCTCTTTTTTCATCATACTGATTTATTTGCCATCTTCTTCCGTCAGAGTATAACCATATTGAATTATAAATATCGGTCCTATATAGCAACTCAAAGGATGCTCTATAACCCTGAACCTCTTTTATATATTTTTGATTTGCAACCCCTTGTAATGTCACTTTAATCTTCCCGTTCTCAAGAGAGAGGCTAGTTTTTTCGTTAGATCCACTATATTTTAAAGTATCTGTCTTAACTGAAGAACTAGATACTCCACTAGGAAGTTCCAAATAGAAGTCTTTAGCAGCATTGTTTGATCCTTGTAAACCTGTAGTAATTGGGACAGCAACCGAGGTCAATTTCGTCTCGGCTGCTTTTACTGAAATAGCTGTCATAAGCTGAATGAGCAATAAAAAACATAGACATGAGATGATTATTTTTTTCATTTATACTTACTCCGGAGAATTAACTATAAATTTTTCGTCGAATCCGCCATCATGGAACAAGCGGATGGCAAAATAGTTAAAATCCTGATCATATAAATATGCTTGATAAGTAGTTAATTGCTCACTTGGCTTAAGAGTATAATAATAAAACGCTTCTTTATTATTTAATTTTTCCACATTTACTTTTGGCCAAATTTGGTCTAATTGTCCCTTACCTTGTAAACTTAAAATCCATTTTTCTTTTTGATCATTTAAGGATCTTTTAACAATTTTATTGCTGTTATTCTTAATCGTAATCTTTGTCCAGATGAAATGTTTAGGTTTGCTAACCATTACTCCAAAAGAATCATAATCATATTTCTTCACTAGATTTTGTGCATCTTTTGACTTGAAATCATAAATCATAAACTTCTCAAGCGTATAGCTAAGCCCACCTGCCGTAACCGTAACCGGCAACTCCAAATCCTTTTTCAAACCATATTTACTTAAGTTATCCCTCATAATAGGTACTGGTGTAGCAGTAGGTTTTGCTGTAGCAGTAGGTTTTGCTGTAGCTGTTGGTGTAGCCGTGGCTACTGGTGTAACCGCTGCTGCGTTAGTAATCACGTTCTGCCCCAATACCATGCTAAATAACATTGTCGTAGTCAAAGCTGCCCTTACAATGGTCTTCTTCATCACTGAATCTCTCCCTTTTCTTTAATTGGATTTTTATTACTTATTGAACTTATACTCCTGAACTGCTGGTACCCTGATGGGCTGTTGTGTTTTGGATCTGGAGATCAGAACCGGGTGCTCCGTCTCAATGACGGCAATAACCGAAGGACCTGCGATGTATTTGGTTATGCCATATTCGCTATCCTCGTATAAAAGTGGAAAAGTCACGCCATCGGAATCGTCAATAATATCGAATTTCACAATTTTCACTTGTGTCTTAAAACGACTGCCCCCTTGGGGGGAAAGACCGCTATCAAGGCCTAGATTGTTTTGCAGGGTTTGCTGAAAAGTATCGTACGCTTCTGTATGATCTATAATCAGATGACCACGAGTCAATTCGGTCTCATCTAATTCCTGTGCGGCATCGTGAACAGCCATATTATTTGCGTCTTTTAACATGCTGCGCAGCTGGTCCCACTCCTGATTCTGGATCTGAAAGAACCAGGAGTAGATAAAGATCAGTAGGACAAATGCCAGCTTAATAATGTAATCCATAAATTACGCTCATCCCTTAGTCAATCGAGATACTCACTCATAATTGATCCATGCCCATAATATCGAGTCGGCTGCGAAACCGTAGAAAAATTATAAGGAAACAGATTTATCCGCGGCGCGGTTACATACACATCAATTCGTTGCTTTCGCTCTTGAACGGTGTCTGTACTGCTCGTAATTTCTATCGAAGCTTCAGAAAATCCAATCGCCTTCAGATTTGAAATTACTTCATTCCGCATAGAAGCTGTAACCATCCCCTCTGTTGCTGCTTTTTGTGTGATATAGGACGTATTAGCTTTGACCTGTAAATCTAGCAGATAATCTATGTAGGTGAAGATAGGCTGCAGGATAATAAACAGGACTAGCCACATGAACAATGCCCGGAGGACGGTCTCCTTCATTAGATACGCCTCCTTCTAATACTGTTCCACTTGCTTAGTATGTGAGATGATGTCGTCCTGACTGCTGCCGATCATATGCGTAGCTACCGTGACAAACATCCCCGCTATTATAAATCCAATGGCCAAAAACATAGCGACGGAAATAGAGTCTTTTTTCATCTGATTTATACCGAAACGTGAGTCATGGACATAGTTACAGCAGTTTGGCTAGGAACCAGCGGTTGAGTTAGAGATACCCCCGGGATCGTCGGTCTATTATCATCGGCAGCATTAATCACGTCACGCACCAGAGGAATCAAAATGGCAATTACGATGGCTACACACAAAAAACCGATAGCGATAAACAAACCTGTAGAAATAGCGTCTTTTTTCATTGTTAATTTCTCCCTTTTTATTTTAGGTTTTAAAAATAAGGTTGAATATACAATTTTTCACTGGAACATGCCGACTCCATTAAAATTTCCTTTGATTAGCAAAATGTACTGCATCGCCATCGCAACGATCATCAAAAAAGTAGCAATCGATGGAATAACATTAATAATCGTCGATAGATCACCGATGAATGACCATTTTTTTAAATACTGATCGCTGGAGATTTTGGAGATAATCTTGCCTTGTTCACGCAAATAGTTTGCAGCTTCCGTGTCATCATCCATACCTTCTGTAGCCAGTAAAATGGACCGGATGTCATTAATAAAGTGATGGTTATCCGGAAATTTGGCACAAAACCATTCAATCGCCCCCTCCACACCCTCATCTACTGCCCGTTCTGACAGCTCATACAAGTCCTGACGTATATATTGAAAATGTCCCGCTGTACTCCCACAAAAAGCACCAAACTGCACATATCCGCGCTTACGTAGGCGATTATTCTCATAGAGGCGAATGAAGGAGATCAACTCGCCATCTTTTTGAATATTCGTCTTTTGGTGAAGCCACGCCAACACCCAACCAAGCGGAAGATAACGCATCGGACTGCTGATTACGAGAATAAGTAGAGCAATTAGAGGGTCATAGAATGAAAAAGGAACAGATCGGATGAAATCGCTGACGACTTGGCTAAATAAATAGATGATTGCCGCTGAATAACGAAATAGCGTAACTTTTCGAGCTGAAATTGATAAACCGCATTCATTCAACAATTGCTGAAATCTATCACTCTGCACGTGTTCACCCAGCGAATTCCACCGGATGCCCAGTCGGACAAGATATCGTTCCTGCTTACTGCTGCTGCTCACAAACACAAGTAATGCGACATACACGATTCCGATCACTGTAATTAGTAGTAATAATCTATCCATAGTTCATCACCTTAGTGGTAGTCCAGTTTGGGCCTGGCAAGAATAGTACTGATCACAAAAGAGATAAAAAGGCCGGAGACGATCACCATCAAAAAGGAAAGGCCTACCGTAGTTTCGAACTGCAGTTGAAAATAGACATCGGGCTTCAGCATATACATAAAGGTTCCAACCGTAGATACCAGCACCAGAAGATTCCCATATAAGCCAAGGCTGATCGCATCTCTGCTTCCTGCTTTTACAGTTAAAATCGTCTCTCTCTGCTGCTCCATAGAACGATTCAACAGCATTAGCGAGCTTTTTAAATAACGGGTTCCCTCCTTCTCGGCATAGAGCAAATCTGATATAAACTCTAAAGCGAAGGTGGTGCCAATCGCGCTGGAGAATCTCCCTGCCTCCTCAACAAGCTCCTTCTCATTACTATAATTAGAAAATGCGGCACCAAGCAGCTTCAGAGGACTCTTTAGTACATTTTTATCTGTTAGAAAATCCGCTGTACGATCAAGAATCGAATCTACCGACAAATGAGTGAATTTGGTGGAGATTTTGACTACATCGAGGAGATCGTAGCTTCCATGTACCTTCCGCTGTGCATAGATGTATCTCATACGAAAATAAGGAATCGTCGCAGATATTACAGCTATAAAAAGCGGAAATCTCCACGCCCCCTGAATCGGCTGTCCCTCATTAAAAGTAATCCCCACCAAAAAAGGATTGTTAAAACGCAACCTTCCAGGGAGCTCACTAAGCGTCAGTAGTCCTGATAAGAAAACCGCAATAAACAAAATGGCTGTACGCATAACAAAACGCATAACGCTAATGCCCGGTTCATACTTCCGGTGTACGAAATAGAGAAGCTTGTCCAGATGGCGGTAGAGCCACAGCCTTTTTTTAACCGAGCTGACCCTTTTGCCAAAAATACTCATCTTATGTTTAATTCGAAAATCCACTTTCTGGACTACCTGCCGTAAATGCCTTTCGATGAGCAGTTTGGTGAGTAACCACAGTCCCCACGCAATCCATAAATGAAGGACAAAACGAAAAATATAAAATAGTAAATCCATAGTTGCACCTCCTCACTCATTAAGTACTATCTTAGATTTCAAGCTTTCTTTAAGCGGCTGATCCATCGGCTTTGTTGAAGCAAGTCGTCCCAGCTCTTTTTGGACAATCTGCGTAGCCTGCGCATTTTTCTTAGTCATTTTCAGCATCAGATTTTTCGTCAGCTTGTCATTGTAAGACCAACACATTTCCTGCGGCTCCCAGCGCATAAGATCATTAGCAAACACCGAATTTCTATCCTCTTCGTAAAAGATTTCTGATATTCGCGCCAGCCGCTTCTTCCCGTTCGGAACACTCTCCAAAATAAACACTAGCTCGCATGATTTCAGCGCAGAGATCAAATGCCCCTTAAGACTCCCGCCAATTCTTGTCGACACAGCAAACGCACCTTGATAAGGAATGTCCTCCGAATCCACGGTGTGGAAGGTTCCGGTAATCCCGTCGTACCCTTTTTCCCCACTCCACAAATAAAATTCCCACTCGTTATAACGCATCTCCGTCATATACAAAATATTTGGGTCATGCCGCAGCGACTCTACTCCCACCTCCATCAGTTCCTCATTCGCAGCTTGAATTGGAATAATCCGATGGCCTTTAATTTGATACGGTAAAATGGATTCCGGATGTTTCTCTATCATCACCACTCCCATGCAGGATGAAGAGCCAAGCAGCTGCTCACCAACAATCGTATTGGCAAAGGTTGTTTTTCCTGACCCTACAGCACCTGCAATAATGGTATTACGAAACGTGGACGATAACGCCCGAATGAACTCAACCGCCTCCGCAGGAATACATTCCGTACCCGCTTGATCCTCCAAATCCAGAAATTCTACAACTTGTCGCCGCAGTGATATCGTAGTAAAACCCTCCCAGACCCTAGGTGATACCCAAATCGCAAGCCGAATAAATCGACCTGGCCAGAGCGGATCATCCATTTTGAACTCCACCGAAGGATTATCCTTGTTCAGCTTTTTATTGGGATCACTTTTTAGTAAGGAACGCTTCAGCTGCTCCACCCGATCCAGTGAAGGCATCTCATACGGATAAGCTATAAATTCACCTTTATAGTTATAAAAAATTTGCTTCCCAATCATTTGTAATCCGGTTGACTCGCTGTATGCACGATCAGTAAACCAACGATACGCTGGCCCAAAGCCCTTCCACTCGTGATACAGCGCCTCTGCCGCCGTTCGGTACGCTTCTGGAACCTTTCCAGTAAAAGGTGTTTTTCGTAAGTACTTCTCAATCTCATTCATAAAAAAACTAACTGCCTGCGGATCGCCAATCAAAGCCTTTGCATTTAGCTCGAAGTAAGCGTCATCCTCACGTTCTAATCCTTCGTTCATCTCGGTCTTCATTTTTTGTAAAAAAGCATAAAAATCTTCCTTGCCCGGTTTGCTAGTGCGTAACACGCTTTGTTTTAGAGAAAAGAGTGGACGACTCGCGAGAGTTTCAATCATAGAAATATCCCTTTCTTTTTGGCCTCTGGCGCTAATCCCATCGACACCAATAGAGAATGTACCTTATCATCCACATGCTGCAGCTCTTTTTTGCCTAGAGGCAAGCTTTCCTGCAAGGGCTGGTAATACGGTAACTCCAGCAAGATTTCAGTGCCAAATCTAAGGGCCATATTTTTGGACGAAGATATTTCCTCCACATTACTGCGGTTAATGATCAGCTGGAAATCATGCGGACGCAGATCTATATGCCCCGTAAGCTCGAAAAGAGGTTCTAATCTGTATTCATGTTTAGGATGAGTGACAATCATGCGTAACGACGACTTTTGCATACCGACATACCACGCAGCACTCTCGGGAATTGAACCGAAATCAGCAATAACCACATCTGCATTTGCTCCAGCTCTAGCCAAGAAATATTCGATCTCCTCCTCCAGATAATCCTGAACACTTAAGTAGTCGTAATTTCCCGGTAGATACAAATAGCCATCCTGTCTAATCAATTGCTGGAAATCTTCATCATGAATCATCTTCCCTGTAAGCTTGGGGCGCAGTTTGTCTAGACTGATCGTAGCTTTGCGCTCATACCCGGGATCATATAGATCCAAACCAAGTACAAGAACACGTAGACCTGCCGCAGCAATTCGTCTTGCAAACAGCTTCGCCACACTTGTGCAACCAATGCCTGGACCTGAGCCAAAAAAACCAACCAAATTGCTCCGTTCCTCCCCATCCTCTTCCAGGATAAAACGAATCTTCTCTATCACTGCTGACGAGGTAGAACGAGGAGGAATAAAATATAGACCTAAGCTTTCACATAACATATGCACAGCTTGATAGCCCCGAATTCCCTTTTGCAGATATAAATACAGGATCATAGAGCTTGGATATTTGTATCGCAGCTCGCTAAGCGCTTGAACAGGTACCTGGTCACTAGTAACCATTAACATATGACCTTCGGTATGCGCCGGATCGGGATACACGTTTTGTGTAACTACATTAAATCCCGCGTTTTTGATATCATTAATCGTTAACTGATCTATGCCCAGACTAAATATTTTCAAGGCAATCTCCCCCTACTCTACCCGTACGATCCACAGCTTTTTGCCCTGCTCCAAAAATTTCCCTAGCCTTTGACCCTCATTTTTCTTCAGCTTCAATTCTGGTGTCGCCACCTTGCCAGTAGAAGTGAATCGGTTATTGTTGTTACCTTTCTCAGAATCCTGCACATCATTATTGTCTTCTGTTCGCACATAGTTCACGGTAACTCCAGATAAGAAGATCTCTTTAGTAGGATCGCTAAGCCAGCTTTGTTCTTTCACCTGCTCCTCGTTTTCTTTTTCCCCTGTATTTGAAACGAGCGCCTCTCGCTGCTTCTCTCGATCACCTTCTACAAGATAAATGTCTACCTTATCCCGGCTTCGTAACGAACCATTAATGGCATAGATGGCCTCCTTCGGAATAGGAAATATGCCTTCATCCCGCAAAGGCTCTAAATCACTAACATCCACCAGTGATGCTGTCAAAATACTACCGTTAGTCAGATTCACATTCGTAATTTTGTGCTCCACTTGTGCGATCTCCGTAATTACACCAGAGGGTATGTCCTTGGTCTGAACAGAATCCAGATACAAATCACTTGCTTTCAGCTCATAATTTTTAGGTAGAGATTCCCCAGCTCCCACCTTAACTTTGACCACGGTTTGGGAAAGCACGTAGGGCTTGAAATAGAGATCATAACCTAGCAATCCCCCGAATCCAGTAATCAAAATGAGACTTGCGAAGAAATAATTACGTTTTAACAAACGTCCCCGCTGTAACGACAAACCTTCCACCTCCTTAACTACATGATTTTTGAGAACGACAAAAAGCACCTTGGCATAAATAGCCAAGCTGCTGGTAAAATGCTTTTTTACCTCATAGAGATTTAGAGAACTATTAAATTAAAGGGTTCCGGTGAAAGCCCTCGGGCATAATCGTTGCTTTCACCGGAGAATACCTTTATTTAAATACTACAGTTTTATTCTGATGGACGAGAATTCGGTCCTCGATATGCCATTTCACCGCACGAGCCAGAACAACACGTTCAATGGTACGTCCAATCCGTTTCAGCTCAATAACATCATCACTGTGGCTTACCCGCTGTACATCCTGTTCAATAATCGGTCCACCGTCTAGTTCTTCAGTAACATAGTGAGCAGTTGCCCCGATAATTTTCACCCCACGTTGATATGCTTGGGCGTATGGATTGCCGCCAATAAAGGCAGGCAGGAAAGAGTGATGAATATTAATAATCTGATGGCGATAATGCTCAATAAAGGACGGCGAAATAATCTGCATATACCGTGCCAATATAATAACATCGATATCGTCTCCGATGACCTCTAACTGGCGTTTTTCTGCTTCAGCCTTAGTATCCGCTGTGACTGGAATATGATGAAATGGAATGCCAAACGACTCGACATAAGATTTCATATCCAAATGGTTACTAACGACGAGGGCAATATCGGCATCGAGATCGCCCGCTTGCCACTGCCAGAGCAGTTCAACAAGACAATGGTCTTCTTTAGAGACGAATATGGCAAGTTTCTTCTTATGACGAACATTAAAGATCTTCCAGTCCATCTTAAAACGCTCCGCCACTCCGCCAAATTGAGAGCGAATCTCTTCCAGACGATCGCCTAATTCAGGTAGGTCAAACTCGACTCTCATAAAGAACATTCCACCATCTGGATCCATCGTATACTGATCCGACTGCACAATATTTGCGCCATGCTGATACAGAAAGTGTGATACAGCCGCCACAATTCCCGGTCCGTCAGGACAGGAAATGAGCATACGTGCCCGGTTGGAATAATGCTCGACACCTGACGAATTGTTTCTTTTTACGTGTAATTCCATGACCCTCTTCCCATCCTCTCATCTACATACGCAATCTGAAGTATAGCTTAAGCGTTCACGAGCACTTATTTGCCTGCTAACCAAGCAATTAAGCGATGATTAATAGCTTCCTCGCTTAGCTGCGGGAACAGCTGGGCAGCGACAACTTCATCGTATAGACGCTCCAGTGGTTCACGTGGATCAGCTTTTTTAGCTTTGGCATCGTTCTTCAGCAGCTCCCAGACATTAAGTACATATTGACGGGAATCGATCTCCTGCTTGGCAAAAAATTCACGTAATGTTTCAACATCCTGCACGAATTCCGCTCCAAACCGTTCAGCTACATTACCACGCAGCAAAGCGATCTCCACCTCATACATCGGACGTTGTGTCTTAGCATCCTTACCAATCCATGGGGTCTCCAGAATGAAAGGCAGACCTTCCAGCTTTTCATGGTGTACGATTTTGTTAATCGTATCAAAGCCAATCCAACCCGAGCCAATTGGAGTGTGACGGTCTTTGCGAGCGCCACATGGATTTTTACTGTCATTAATGTGGATTACACCAAGACGGTTCAATCCGATAGTCTCATCAAATTTGTTGAGAACACCGTCCAAATCATTAACGATATCATAGCCAGCATCATGAATGTGGCAAGTATCAAGACAGACCGACAGACGTTCGTTATGTTCGACCTTAGCAATAATAGAAGCGATTTCTTCAAAACTGCGGCCGATCTCTGTTCCTTTGCCAGCCATAGTTTCTAGAGCGATATGCACTTCCGTTTCGTTCGTGCCTCCAAGCACCTCATTCAAGCCATCTGCAATCCGCTGAATACCATATTCAGCATCTTTATCAGTGAACGCACCTGGATGTAATACAATATGCTTGACCTCAAGTGCATGGGTACGGCGAATTTCCTCTTGCAGGAAATCAACAGCCAGTTGATACGTATTCTCTTTATAGGAAGCGAGATTAATAATGTAAGGTGCATGGACAACAATCTCCTCTACACCATTTTCTTTCATAACTTGCTTCCCTTCGTTGGGATACATGGCATCAATCGGCTTGCGGCGCGTATTCTGCGGCGCTCCTGTATATATCATAAACGAGCTGGAACCATACTCATTTGCTTCATTTGCTGCGGTCAAAAGACCCTTGTCCGAGCAAGACACGTGTGAACCTATTTTCAGCATACTTCTTCCCTCTTTCCTTCACGAATTAACCCCTATTCTACCGTGATCGGAAAAATAAATCTAGACGAGGCCAATATGCCGGGTTCTGCTTCGCAAAACTTTGGAAATAAGCTATACTTTAATATGAGAATAATTCGTGTGAGAATCCTCATTGCCAAAAGGTGGTGTATGCATGTTTATCCAATCAGGACTTGGTTTATTATCCACACCGAGCAATTGGTTTATGAACTCTATCGCTTTCTGGACATTTATGCTGCTTGGTTCCATGTGTATCGGCGGTTTTTTTATGTTCCGCAAATTCCTAAAGGTCCTGCCCAAAGCTGATGGAAAGTCAAAGCTAGACTGGCAAAATTACTGGGTAGAACGTAGCCGCCCGCTCTGGAGTGACGAAACAAAGGCCTTTTTGGACCAGCTTGTTCAACCTGTACCTGGGCCATTTCGTGATATTGCGAAGCATTCTATTGCTGCCGAGATCGGAAAAATCGCAGTCGAGAGCAATGCAAAAGAAGTTACTCGCGATCACTGTATTAAAGGTTACATAGTTGCCACACCGCGGCGCGATAACCGTTTTCTTGTCAATTTTCTCGAAAAGAATAAAATCGATTACTCTGCTTACCAGCATTTGTTTAAGTAATTTTTAATGAATTGTACGATTTAGAACGGAGGCCCTCCTTTGAAATATGTGATATGTGGCGGCACCGGTTTTATAGGTAGCGAACTAGCAAAATACTGGCTGCAAGCAGGTAATGAAGTTGCTATTGTAGGTCGGAATTTACCAAAAGACGCAACAACAATTCATCCTAAGCTGAGTTACCACACCTGGGACAGTCTAAGTTCTAATCCCGCTCCAGTGGAAAAAGCAACTGCCCTAATTAATCTCGCCGGAGCTTCCCTTAGCCAGCGCTGGAGTCCAAGTCGCAAAAAAGCGATTATGCAATCCCGACTTGCAACCGTTTCCGCAGCAGCTAAGTTAGTAGATCAAATGAAGCAAAAGCCTTCCGTAATCATTCAGGCTTCCGCCGTGGCGATTTACGGTACCTCTTTAGAGGATACTTTTAATGAGTCCTCACCAGCCCAGGTCATGGATTTCCCTTCAGAAGTAGTTAAGACATGGGAAGAAGCTTCAGATGAAACCTACCATGATATCCGCGTGGTCAAGCTGCGTACCGGAGTTGTGCTCGGCAATGAGAGCGGAGCATTCCCCAAAATGAAGCTGCCTTATTTATTAGGTTTTGGCGGAAACATTGGCTCTGGAAAGCAGTGGCTCTCTTGGATCCATCTGACGGATATCGTCCGTCTAATTGATTTCTGTACGCAAAATCCAACGATTAACGGACCTGTTAATGCGACTGCTCCACATCCGGTAACGAACGAAGAGTTCGGCAGAACGATTGGCAAAGTCTACAAACGGCCGCACTGGTTCCCTTTGCCAGCCTTCCTGTTAAAAACAGCAGCCGGAGAATTATCCGAAATCTTACTCAAAGGTCAGCGCGTCCTGCCCGCAGCGGCATTAAATCATGGCTTTGACTTTACCTTCCCTACACTTCAAGTCGCTTTAGATGATTTGAAAAAACAAAAATTATAGAGCCACATTCATCGTTAGAACTCACCTTCATACTGTATGGAATGTGTAGCTTCCTTTTACAATTTTAAATGTGGTCCCCTCTGTTAGTGGATACTCTTTATACGGGACCATGGCTTCACCTTGAAAAAGCGTTCCATTTCTGGAGTCAAGATCCTTCAGAATATATCCGCTGGTGCTTCTAGATATCTCAGCGTGTACTCTAGAGGCGCCTTCTGATCTTTCCACATATTGAGCCACCTCTGCCGATCGGCCGATAATGAAGCTAGTTCGATTTAACTCGATCATCTCTGCCTCTTCGCCCTCCTCACCGCTTCTTTGGAGATAAGGAATACTCCGATCCAGCTTTTCGATTTGTCGTCCTTGCTCAGGCGGTTTCTCCTGTGATAATAAGGTTGTTGGAGCTATTGCTTCTGGTGCTTTAACAGAACTTTGTTCCTCTGCTAGTGATTCATAACGGGTTGCCGGAACGCTAGCTGCTGAATCCGAGGATTGCGGAGTTATCTTTGGAATTGTTGCTGGAGAACGCGTAGAAGTCACAGGGTTCCTGCCAAAATTCCACTCCAATTCTTTTCGACTCGGATTACAGTTAGTATCTTCAGAATCCTCACCCAGGCCATCAACATCTTCTTTACCAACCTTTAGCCTTCCGCTCCAAACCATCCAGCTTAAAACAGCCAATACAATCGTCACAACTCCACAGACGGCAAGCCATAACGGCTTGGGACTATCCAAATATAGAAACTTCCACAGTAGTGCATCGCCTAATAGAAACCCTAGCACTATATAGGTTCTTGAGCTTGAGGCTTGTGGATTCGTTACCTGCTCATCCTCCAAGCTTAGAGACAGGCTCTCCTCCTCTTTTATCTTAAGATTAGGATAGCTGCTGATCCAAGGAGTAGCAGTCGGCTGCAGCTCCAATTCCTTATCTTCGCGATGCTCATATATTTTTCTTAATGGTGGAGCTGCTGCCTCTTTCACTAGATATTCTTTTACGCCTTCATGAAGCTGTCTTTCAGGTGTAACGGGCTCTCTTTCTGTCAGCAACTCTGATAAAAGAATCTTTAAGCCAGCTGGAGTAAATCCCTCTTCACTGCAATATTGCAATAGTCTTTGCACACCACTGCCAGTTAGCTCTGTGATAGATGCCATTAACACCATGATTAGTGACTTGAGTGACTCTCCAAGCTTTGAACCAGACTTATTCTCCTGAATGGGTATGTAGGTCAGGTATACTTTACCGCTCTGTAACGACCCTTCAATAAAAATGTAATCTGCATGCAAAGCATACTGTTCCGCCCGCAGCATATATAACCTGCCATCTTCCATGCCTTGGGCAATTTGCAGCAATAACCCGAAAAATGAGCTCATACTTAGCTTTTCTCCTTTGAGTAGATGACTAAGCATTTTTTTGCGTAAAACAGCGTATTCCATAGTAACCTTCATATCTATTTCTCTAAGTAACAGCCTCAAATGATGAGGAATGTCGGTGTTCATCAGCATGCGTGCCTGAATCAAATTAAGCTTCTCCGCAGGTATTCCTTCGGGTTCACCAAGGATCATATATATACCATCCTGTTGTATAAAATCACGGGTTAATCCGAACAACAAACATCAGCTCCCGAACTAAAAGTATAGATAAGCGCATATGGAACCAGGGATAACAGCCAGCATGAAAGGGAATTTCAACAGTTCACTATCGTTATTTTTTAATAGAAACGGGCTCTTCCATAAAATAAATCCAGAAATTCTGCTGATGATCTTACGCGAACGACTGACCGCCTCCCGTCTCTTTAAAACAATTAACCAGCCTATTAAAGCACCAAATAGTACGGAGTACATGACGACTTGCAGCGTAAACAACATCCCTGTCCACGCGCCGATTCCAGCAAAAAGCTTAACATCCCCCGCGCCAACCGCCCCTATTAAATGCATGATCAGAAGGACTGTAAATCCTACAGCAGCTCCCCCGAAAGCCCACAGCAGTCCATGCCAGCTATTGATCACCCCTTGTGCAAGCAGACCGGTGAGCAAGCCTGACAAGGTGATCCAGTTTGGTATTCTCATCGACTTCAAATCTGTAATCAGTGCCGCTGCTAAAAACGGTAGACATCCCCAAAATGTCCACTCTGCCATTTATTACACTCCTTTTTCCACCCTTTCACTTCACTACTGTGAACATAACCTCAACAGATCTACCATCATCCAGTTGTATAACAAACGGCCACGAGCCCGGTGTGGTATTTACACCAATTTTCCATTCCCACTCGATATATCCATCTTCATCCGCTTGTTTCCAGCCTAAATATTTGGCAGTACTGCCCCCGCTCTTATAAAAGACTGACAAGCTGGCAGAAGCATTCGGCGGTATTCTGGCACGAACCTTGCCTTGCTTATTCGCTACAGCCGGGTTCGGCTTTTCTAAGATTTCAATGAATTCATCTGGTTGGCCAGTACCGTTCCCCTCCTTGGCTGTGCCTTCTCCCGTGTCCCCGATCCAGAGACGTTCAACAGCACTTGCTTCTAAAACAATACTTTGGTTTAGAAAGGGGACCTTCATCGGCAGCTTATAACTAACCACTAGCCCAAGGTAGGGACGAGTACCCTCTTTTAGCTCCGGCACCATAACATTAGATACATGAATTCGCTCATAATCCAGTAAATCTGATGTCAGGTATGGTTTCAATAAAGGTTTGATCGCAAGATCAAGTACACTTTCACTAGTCTCTGCCTGAAGCTTCTGCAACGGTCCCTCACCACTTTCTAAAGCCGACATAACCCACTCATTTAACGGCTTGGGTAAAGACTCAGCATAACTATCGCCCCAATCAGTAAGTGACAAGCGAGGAATAGTCCAATTCAGGCCAGCAGAATGATCACTGTCATCCCCTCCTGAATCATCACTTACTTCGCTGAATATTCCCCATTTCTGCACCGCCAAAGCCGTAGGATACATATGAGTTGAAATAGACTTTACAGTGTCTGATGCTGTACTTTGCAAAGCTGTCGAATACAAGGTCATCTGTACGATAGAAATCAGGAACAGGACGAATAGCAGGAAGAACGGAAGAATCATCGCCGCTTCTACTACCATGCTACCTTCTTCCTTGTCCTCCCCTCTGATTCCATACCCATCCCCCATCTCCTTACCAACCTCCCGCTAATAAGAATAATCAGCTTTTACTGCCCTCAGATACTTATTCCCTTGTACATCTCCCGGAAAACCAGCAGTATAATTCAACATTTTAACTACACCTGGCAGAAACCATAACTGCATTTGGAGCTTAATGTCCGATGATAGATAGGTGTTTCTTTCCTCTGGATTTATTCCTGTGTTCAGTTGAATCAGAGCCAGCATCCGCGATAGCTGCACTTCCCCGCCTCCATGCATTATCATGAACAGTCGCAGATGATCACGGTAAGTCAGCTGCGCCGGCATATATTTAGATAAAGGAATCGCATCCTTCTCACAAAGCTGCAACATATCCTGAATGGCATGCTGGATTCCATACAACAGTGCCGCCGCTAGAACAGCCAGTGGATTTCCCAAGGTTGCCTTCTCTATAAAACCTTCCATCGTGCGAATGGACAACCTCATCGCGAATATTTCGGCATAGGCTGCGGCCACATTCCCCGCGGGATTATGAAATCCGTATAAAATGTATTCCAGCTCCTGAGCGCGAGGATCAAGCTGATCTGTGAGCTCACTAGTGTCTTCCAGAGAATTCAGTGCCAGACTAGCTAACTTTGAAACATCAAAATGCTGAAAATAAAGCGCGGAATACTCCGTTTGAAAAAGCCTGTCTCTAGCGCCCCCCATAATGCCACTCATTGCTGCATAAATCCCGTCAATATCCTTCATCGCCGAACTTCCAGCAGCATAGGGATCTGAGGATACTTCAGATTTATCAGAGGATTGAGACTCCAATCCGTTGTTAAATGAAACATTGTCCTCATAAAATTGATGAAGGATTTGATAACGTTCCATCGAAGCTGCCGCTCCGCTACCTAGCATTCTAATCTTGTTCAGTAGTGCTCTAACCTCGCCCAGCTTGGATTTGGCTTCCCACTCTACTTGCTTACGTGCTTTATCCGAGCTGCGATGCTGTTCAAGAAAAGCCAAATCACTAGCGATAACACTTCCCTTCTTACCGTATTTTTTATAATAGTTGTCCACTACATGCGAAGCCCCTAGAACAGAGGAAATCATTTGGTAGGAATCGCCGTTGACTCCCAAAGCTTCATGCAGCTCTGCTGACAATCCTGTTACCGTCGGTTCAATGGATTCGTACACACTTTGTTGCATAAATAAACTATTCTCCATACTACTAATGTCAGCCGAAGAGAGGATCAAGGCATCTTCCTGTTCATGCAGCTTTTTAAGTGGCTCAGCACTTATTTCCCCTGAACTTCCCGGAATATCCCAGTCTTTAGCAGGATCGTCCGCCAGATTTACGCCACTTATTCGGGAAGCTGCCAAAACATCTCTCATCTCGTCATTCAATTGCTGCGCCTTGTTTAACGCATCCTTCGCTTCCTCCATTGATTGTCCATGTTCTTCACGAAAGGTTGTTAATAAGGCTGGGAGCCGCGATAACATCTCTGAAGTTCGGCTCTGATAAAGTGCCAACTGATAAGTGTACTTTGCAGGCTTTTCACTATCACGATACAGATCGTCGTAATATTTCCCGAGATAGTCACTATACTGTGCTGGTATATCCGCGGCTGCTTGCATGCTTCCGAGCGAATGGGCCGAGATAGAATCCCCGGGCGGATTCATAATCCATAGCAGTATTCTTCTTCCACTCTCCGCCGCTTGGCTTCTCCGCTCTAACATTAGATCCAAATTCTCTTCACGTTCATCATATAAAGGTTGCAGCTTACTAAGTAATTCGGTAGCTCTTGAGGTCTCTGCCATTACGCCTGACAGCGGTTTGAATTTACCTGCCAGCTCCAAGGCGAAATCTACCGGAGCCTTATACTTCATCTCTTCCAGTATTTGATGACGAAAAACATCATAACTTCCCAGCGGCCGGCTCCATTCCAAGGAGGAGGATTCCAGTGCAAAGGGTAAGAGATTGAACGTATCCCCCCGCCCACTTTTATGCAAATTTTCGTTGAGCACTTTGGACAGCAGCATATCTCCATTGCTATCACCAAATGCAAACAAACCGTACTTCTCTCGTAATTCAACATGATATGAAGACATAACAGAGCGGACACTGGCTCTCGCTAATCGTTCCTCCTGAACGTTGAACGCAGCAATTCGCGCATAATCAATCAGCACAGCAGTAAAAAGAAAGACGAAAGCCAGCACCATGATTAGAAAAATTGTAACTGAGCCTTCTGTTTTGCCCTTAGCAGGACAACCGGTAAATTTACTTTTCATTAAAACCCCCTCCCTTGAGCAGAGATTTTACTTATCCTGAAGCTTGGTCAGCATAGCAGAAGCATCCTTCTTATCCATGTAAACTGCTGATCCACTGCCCTCAGGGCCCCCTTTAAATTTAGCTCCGAAATAACGCATCAGATCGACCGTACGAATAAACTCAACAGGCTCAACAATGATAGACTGGGCTTCAACAGTTGGTTTAGCCTCATCCGATAGAACCTTATCAAGCACAGGTAAGCTCAGCAGACGGTTTAACTCAGCACTTACTCTCCGTCCTGTAAGGCTGTGAGCATAACGCATAGTTCCTGGCATATTGTCCGGAATCATGGTAGACGAATGGCCCAGTTTAAGCACTGGCAAATCACCCTTATCTGATACTTCACCGGGCAACTCTATTGTCACGCCAGCACTGCCAGCTTCTCCACCGAATAATGAGGTTAGCAAGGCATCATCCCCAATTCTCCAATAAAGGGAGTCATACTCACCAGCCATGTAAGAACCAGAGACCTCTTTGTGACTGTTGTCCCAGTTGTAAGCCGCCCGTTCAGTAGCTCCTGAAGCCACCTGCAACAGCATGGACTTCTGATAGCTATACAAGCAAAAAAACAAAAGAAGCATCGTAATAAACATGACGATCGGCAACAGAAGTGACGCTTCAATAGTAAAGCTGCCTTGATCACCCTTAAGCTTGTTCAATCGAATACTTCCTGGCTCTTTTCACCCGCCGTTTTAATTAAGGCTTCTACTACCTCTTGAATTTTGTCCTTAAACAAAAGAACAACCGCAATCAACACAGCAATAATCAAAATCATCTCCAAAGTTCCTAACCCTTCCTCGTCTTCCCAAAAGTTCTTCATACTGTCCAACATTGTTGATACCATCAGCTTCAGCCTCCTACATTTTTAACATCAAAAATGCTGGCGTTCCCACCAGTACAATTACTATTAAAAAGATAACTACCATCGGAAAAACTAATTTGGAGGATGCCTGCTCTCCGCGCGTCCGGCTAAGTGCCTTTCGTTTATCCCACAGCATCCGCGACAGATCACGTAGCGATAGCACAAAATCCGCTCCACCTCTGCGATAATTCAGCAAAACTGTCGTTGTGAATACCGATACCTCCTGCACAGCGCATCTCTTGCTGAAATTTTCAAACGCCTGCTGGAAGGAATATCCGCCCTCCCATTCACTAGTCATAGTCATTAGCTCCTTATACAGAGGATGATTCGTATCCCCCCGGTGGCTTTCCACACAGCGAATAATAGCTCGTTGCACGGTCTCTCCTGCGCCAACCAACAACACAATACTGTTCAGCAGCTCTGGCAATTCGAGCATAATATTCTGCTCCCTAACTCTCACCTTTTTGTGCAGATCACTGACCATAGCGGTTGGTAGAGCAATTGCCAAAAATACACCCAATGTCATACCTGCCTGTTCGCCACTAAATGCTGTAATCAAACTTCCACCTACAAGCAACAGCCAGCTGTAACTTATCATCTCACCCATGAACAGCAGGGTCCGCTCTGCGCTATAACGCATCCCATAACTGCGCTGTAGAGAACGCTGAATTCTGAACAGCAGTGAGGGAAACCGACTGGCGATACCACTCTTCTCAATAAGCAGTAATAACGGTTCGCCTAACTTCCGAAGCCGTAATCCTTCCATAGGAAGACTGCGTAACGCGACATATCTGTTGCCGCATTGAATTCGCAGTAGAACCCAGACTATTAGCAAAATAACAGTAACCACCGCACATAGCCAGCGCATGTTTTCACCCCCTTCACAGTGGAATGTCCATTATTTTAGTAGTCCAGAGATAACATAGGAATAAAGCAACAAGCGCTATTGTCGATATGGCTATACCCGCTCCTGTATACATAGGTTGCATATATTCTCCAGCCGTCAAACTCATAAACATCACCATGATCAGCGGAGATATCAGCAGTGCCTTAGCCTCAAATTTCTTCTGAGCAATACTTACAGCAATATCCTGCTGAATATCCAGCTTCTCACCGATAATCGTTGATGTACGGCGCACCACTTCTACAAGATCACCACCAGTACGTTTACAGACCGAGAACACATCCGCGAATCGCTCGATGTCCTCCATTCCCGCTCTTTCACTAAAGTTCCGCAGCGCTTCTTCCACAGGCTGTCCATATTCCATGCGTGCACAGATAATGTTTAACTCGGAGATCATATCACTGCTTCCCTCCGGGTCGAGCATACGTAAATCCTGAACCGCCTCTCGGAATGCATTCTCCACCGAACGCCCAGCTGAAAGGGAGGAAGACAGCGAAAATAACGTCTGCTTAAATTGTAAATTCAGTGCATTTCGACGTCTTTTCAGTAGATAGTTACGCAGTATATGCGGGGCATAAGCTCCGCCCGGCATAAGCAGCAACGACAGCAGCCAATGATGATAAAAAAGATATCCAATTCCATGCATCAGCAGTCCACCTGCAATAAGGGTCAGAATCCTCTGCTGCAAGGTCAATTCGTATACCTTATAATCTGGTAATAACGAAGGACCGTCAGGATCCGCTTCTACAGGCTTTGCAGCAACAAATTTAAACTTAAGCATGACCTCCCCCCTTCTGGAATTTTGAATCTCTATTGAGCCAATGGATAGGAGGTTACGCCAGCCATCCTAAGCTTCGTTGTATGCAACAATGGGTTACCACAGGGAAGCAGCCCCCCTTGCACCCTTCCCTCTCGTTCACCAGCTTCTTGAAATTCATATAAAGGATTCAAGATTACTTCCCCGTCTTTCAGCCCCGCAACCTCACTGATCTCCATCACCCGCCTGGAACGATCACGGAGACGTGATAAGTGTACGAAGATATCAATTGCCGATGAAATTTGCTGGCGAACAACAGCTACCGGAAGCTCCGCAGCACTCAGCACCATCGTCTCCAGTCGACTGACCATATCGTGTGCGCTGTTACTATGGCCCGAAGACAAGCTTCCATCGTGTCCGGTGTTCATCGCCTGCAGCATATCGAGACATTCCGCTCCCCGTACCTCCCCCACAACAATCCGGTTGGGCCGCATTCGCAGGGAAGAACGAATCAAATCCCGGATGGAAATCTCCCCTCTACCTTCCGTGTTGGCATTCCTGGTCTCCAGTGAAACAAGGTTCGGCACAGTTACAATCTGCAGTTCAGCGGAATCCTCTATCGTAATGACCCTCTCCTGTGGGGGGATATACTGAGATAACGCATTAAGAAATGTGGTCTTCCCAGAGCCGGTCCCGCCACTAATAAAAATATTGTATTTAGCAGCCACTAAGATCTGCAGCAGCTCTGCGGCTTCCAAGCTTAAGGCTTCACGACGGACTAAATCCTGCATCGTCATCGGTGTTTCAGGGAATTTACGAATGGTCATCGCCGGGCCCTTCAGAGCTACTGGCGGAAGCACGATATTTACACGCGATCCGTCTTTTAGCCGAGCGTCAACGATAGGAGAAGAGTCATTTACAACCCGGTTCACACCGGATACAACCGTCTGGATAATATCCTCCAACCTGCTGCTGGACTCAAATTCCAAATGAAGACGACGAATCTGCCCCTCCTCTTCTACAAAAATCTCACTATGGCTGTTAATCATAATCTCAGTGATCGCCGGATTATCCACTAATGGCTGGAGCACATCCAATCCTCGAAAAGAATCGAACAATCTCTTCACGAGCTCATGTTTCTCCTGTGCTGTTAAATATCGCAGATTTTCGTTGTCCAAAATTGTCCTTTCAATATATTGGGTGAGTTCACGATTCCCAACTGCAGAAGTAACATCTAATCCTGCCCGGATATCACTGCGAAGTGCCTTAAACATTTCCTCATTCATGTAAACCTTTACCAGTGAATACTTGCGGAAGCGACGGTTCTATAATTTGCTTGCACAGCTGTAAGATCTCCTTTTGGAATTGTGGTGAGTTCAGAAAAAGCTCCTCACGGTGCTGCAGCGTCCAAGATGGGATATACGGAAGTACACCTTCAACGGTAATTCCTTCCGGAGGTGCCCACACCTCTAAACCATCTGCGGCAAAATTCACGGCAAATCTACTTTTGTCCATCACTTGGCTGGGCATACCAGAATTAGGAGCATTGCAATGGGATAGCCATCTCATGGTCTTATGAATGCTTACCTCGTCATTTCTAACTACCCACAATAGAATTCCGCATTTATGTAACACAGCTTTGGCACGTTCTTCTTCAATACTGCCGGTATCTATTATAATTACGTCAAAATTTCTTTCCGCAACCAACAGCGCCAACAAATCTAGCGTATCCTGCGTAGTCATCTGCAGCATTTCTTTTACATTAATAATTGGCCTAAAAGCAGCACTTCGAAGGTGATCATACCTAATCACGTATTGTCCCAAATCAATCGTATCGGCTCCGCCCTTATCCCGGCTGGCTTTGATTTCATAAAGGAGCCGCTCTAGTCCAGGCGTATTTCCTGCAGGGGGCCGTAAAAATAATCCACTGCTGTCCACACTTTCAAGATTCAAATAAAAGACCGAAAGCCCCAATTCACCTAGCTGCTTAGCCATATTCATAGCTACTGTAGTTTTGCCCGTATTCCCGCTTGAGGAGACGATACCGAGCAGCAGCGTTTCATCTAATACAGAGGAACCTCTAGCTCGTTTCACTTCACATAGCTGAATAAATGCTCCCAGCAGAGAAGGCAGTGCCTGATATTTCGCAATCATGATGCCTCCAGCCAAGCTTTTAGAACTCCTGCTAAGATAAGCTCCCTCCTCACTTAAAACTGCCCAAGGCACCTTATTTCTTCCCTCCACAAGCCAAGCCTCGATAAAAGTAACGTCACCTACAACAGCATCGGGCATATCCTCTCCCCTCATAAATTCGATAAAAGCATCCAGCCGACTAAAAGCCGTGATTCGCAGCATTTCTCCATACTCACTATGATGAAGATAGTGTAGCAATGGTTCGATATATTGACTTTCACGCACTGCGAGTACAATCCTTGCCGCCATAAAACCTCTCTCCTTTCGCAAGAAATTTATAAATATTATCAAAAAAAAGACAGCAAAAAAGCACCGACAATAACCGTGGATACGGTACATTGAACGGTGCTTCCGTTACTATCCCTTTAATTTACAGCTATAGTAGCATATATATAAGAAGGCAGCAATAAGTTTTTTCGCACATCAAGTGGTTTTTAGACTCTCATCGTATCTTCGCGCCAATTCTTGATGGCAGACCGGATATCGGCAGGACTAAGCTTTTCCTTCACCGCCCGCTGACATAGTGCCGGAAACTCTTCATCTCCTGCATACCGAAGCGCAATAATCTGAGCTAATTCAAGCTCTGGATTTAATGCTTCACCTGTCAATCGGAAATACCGGAACTGCTCCTCCACCCTCACTACTCGATCCTGATTTTTTGTCGCATAAATTCGAATTCGAGTAATCGCAAATAACAGGCATAGAGATAAACCAAATAATAGCAAGGGCACTGTTAAAGCACCATCATCACGTAACACCTGAACGACATAAATTCCCGACCATACAAATATAATCAGCGCAAGCGGCATAGTTACAAAATGATAAGGCCAATCAAAACGCATAAAACCTTTAGGTTTCCCCTTATTCATAATTCATCTCCATATTTATTTGACTTATATATTACTGAAGCTTGGTCTCTCCAGGTATAGCCACAACAAATGGTTTTCTAGTATCGTCCCAAGTCAGAGACTGTCCTGAAACTTTAGTAGTTCCATCCGCATGAACCATTCCATAAATAATCTGACTTCCCCAAACACTCGTATAAAAAGAGGCATAAGATGGAGCTAGAACAGGTGCTTTACCATATTCCTTCGCAACTGGGTAACCGAATATCGCGGTAAAATCTTTATTTGTAGCCTCTTTGGACATATCTAGATCAGCTTCCCAAACTACTTTTACAATATTATCCTTGATCTCATAATACTTTACGAAATGTCCATACATTATAAAATAACCATCAGATCTGCCTTCAGGAAAATAATACGTCATGGACAATGCTTCATTATCACCCGTCAATTTGGAGGGTTCTCTTTCTTCAACCGGGAATTGCAAAGCAGCTATGCGGGAAACAACTAAGTCATTACTATTATAATTCTGCACAAGTTTAGCATTGGCCCGTTCCTGAACCCAGACTGTATTCGTAGCAGCATCTACTGTTACTCTCGCTCCAAGAGCCTCCGCAATAAATCGCATGGGTACCGCTACTCTTCCATCCACTATTTTGGCCGTTACATCCAATTGTACAGCTTCCGAGTTCTTCCAAGCCGTCCGTGAACCAACCGTAAGTTTAATCTTCATAGAATCTCTAGCAATCGTAGCTTGCTTGGTATTGGCATCCCATTGAATAGAAGTATTCTTGAATCTTTCAAAAGCTTTCAGCGGAACCAGCGTCTTCCCCGACACGATTTGCACACCAACATCCACACTTGAATTGTTCACCATAATACGAAGCTTGGGGGCAGCTGAGGCCGTACCGATCATACTTAAAGATAACAACATGACTATAAAAAGCAGAAGCCCTTTCCGTTTCACTATTCGTTCACCCCTAGTGATAATATGAAAAAACTATACCAATTTATAGTTTCATTATAACATTCTCCCAGATTATGGTTTACAAAAATCTCCGTTTGATCTCTGGGGTAGGGAGCATACACTGCTCATCACGTCCGAACCAACGATAGCGGTTCTTAGCTACATACCGATAAAGGGCATTGCGCAATGGGCGTGGTACTAAGATGAACACGTATGCGGCAGGCCAAGGAAATCTCAATTTACGGGCAATTCTTAGCACAGCGGCCGACTCTGTATAATACACTCCGTTCTCCAGTAAAATCACCGTGTTTAATTGTCCAGGCTGAAGTCCGGACTCTTTCATTAGATTTGCCGCAATTTCATTCTGTAAAGGTGCGAATAGAAATTTAGCCTCGGGGTCACGCGGGATAATGAAACGAACTACCCCCTGGCAAAGATGACACACTCCGTCTATCAACACAATGGACTTATCTTTCATAAGGTTCAGTTCTTCGTTCATGGCTCCCCCTCCGTCTTAAAGGCGTAAATTTCTGCTTTTTTGGGTAAACAAAAACGCGGGATATCCTCCCGCGCCATCAAGTGCCGTTCTTTAATTATTCTGCGATTGCTTTCTCAATCCATTGATCCCCGATCATTTGCCCTTCGAAATCAGCAGTGAATGCCTCCATGCATTTGCAGATGAAATCTTTGCGGCAAATTGGACATGGAGTTTTAAGCAGGCGGCTGATGTTCGTCATTTTCCATTCCGGAAACCGATGATAAAACGCGCGGCACTCCGTTCCATCAGCAAGCTTGATAATGAACTCGTACAATCCTTCCTTATCGTTGCTGCTGGCTTTGGTCACATTCGTAATATTCGGTCTGTAAGACATCTTCATCACCCATTATTTAAATTTTTGGTTGTAAATTGCACACGCAGGCACATTCTCAGATACTTAGACATATTAAAGAATTTTAAGGGTGATGTCAACCAAAGACGCCTAACACGGCAGCTATTTATTACTCTTTTATGATTTACGTCTCTATTTAGCCATTATTTCCATAAAATATATACAGATACATTTAATCAACAATCTTTAATTCAACCTCGATATTACCTCTGGTTGCTTTGGAGTAAGGACAGAATTCGTGAGCCTTCTTCGCCAGTTCCTCTGCTTTGTCATGCTCAATCCCTGGCAGCTTCACATCCATTCTCACAGCTAGTCTAAAGCCTCCATCACTGTCATCCTTCCCAATGGACACATTACAAGTTACCTCCACGTCATGGAGTTTCACGCCCTCTTTACGCGCGATATTCGCTAGTGCACTCTCGTAACACGCTCCATAACCAGCCGAGAATAATTGCTCTGGATTGGTACCAGAACCTCCCGGTCCTCCAAGCTCTTTAGGCATGCTTAGATTATGCTTTAACACGCCATCCGAGGATTCAATGGAGCCTTCACGACCGCCATGGACTGTTGTAGTTGCTGTGTATAATGCTTTCATGAGTCATCTTCTCCTTCATCAAGCTGTATTGGTCATGCTCATACTTTATACTTTAAACAACAGGTATGATTTGAAACGATGATGAGGAATGATTCATAATACTTTCTTATTTGGCTCCAGACCATAAATAGTGTACAATTAAATTGTTAAAAACTTAAATTAGCTATGGAGGTGTCATCCATGAGTATTTATGATTTTGAGGTCAACACTCTTAAGGGTGAAGAGGAATCATTGTCAAAGTACAAGGGTAAAGTACTCCTGGTTGTGAATACTGCCAGCAAATGTGGATTTACTCCCCAGTATAAAGGTCTTCAGGAAGTGTACGAGAAATTCAAGGACCGCGGGTTCGAAGTTTTAGGATTTCCAAGCAATCAATTTGCTGGACAAGAGCCTGGCGAAAGTGATGAAATTGCGGAATACTGCGAGATTAATTATGGGGTAACCTTCCCTATGTTCGAGAAGATTGACGTAAAAGGCGATGAAGCACATCCATTATTCAAATACTTATCCAAAGAAGCTCCTGGTGTCTTAGGCTCAAAAAGTGTGAAATGGAACTTTACGAAGTTTCTGGTTGACCAAGATGGCCGTGTTCTAAAACGGTTTGCTCCTAAGACCACTCCACAGCAGATCGAATCCGATATTTCCAAGCTTTTAAAATAATTCATTAGAAAAAGGATACTCACCACATCACACAGCCCCCTGTTGTTATGCGGTAAAGTATCCTTTTTAACTAGAAAGAACGTCATAATATCGCTATATATCAGCACCCTTTAATCTCTTGGAATATTTTATAATATTGTTGAAATATTTTTGCTGGGAGGGACAATCGGTGACTGTTCAACTGCTTGATATACCCGAACTAAATGTTATTGGCTGGACAAATGTAAACTCATCCGGGGAGCCATACGCGAATCTTTGGGAATATGTTTTTGGCGAGCTGGATATTGATGCAAAATTTGATACTATACCCACAAAAGTTCAAAGCAGCGGTTGTTATCTCGGTCTATTTCAGAACCGTACATCCGTGCCTAAACTGTGGGAGCATACCACATGGGATATTGATTTTTTCCTTTGCGTTGAAGTCGAGCAGTTAGATTGTATCCCTGAAGGCCTTGTTCATAAGAAACTTCCTGCGTCTGCCTATGCTATATTTACTGCAAAAGGATTCCCTCAGTTGGCTTTTCAACATACCTGGAATTATATACATAATGAATGGCTGCCGGATTCCGGTTATAAGTTCAACCCTGATGGAGTCTTTTACATCCAATACACGGAAAAGTCCGGTCCGGATGATGAAGGATTCGAAGCCAATCTATGCGTGCCGCTTGTAAAGAAGTAGGTTGTGGATTGAGGAATGTACAAAAAAAGAAGCCTTGCATCGCAAGGCCTCTTTCTTCATTCTGTATGCGGTAGAGAGGACTCGAACCTCCACGGGTATACACCCACTACCCCCTCAAGATAGCGTGTCTGCCATTCCACCACTACCGCGCGGTGTGTTAAACATAGAACATAAATTGTTTGAGGTCAACATTCATTATTATAAATGTACTTTTCTCAAAAGTAAAGATGCAGATTTTAAGATTCTTCGTCGACCATTTTCTGTTTACGATATTCAGCAAAAGCTATATATTCCTTGATAAAATTCTTTTCTGCTGGAAGTAATTCATCTACTCGGCTTTCCGATAGCTGAACATCACTCAAATCATAGTCTACGCCGCTCTCTCGTACAGTATCCGGTGTATCTTTGCCGAGAATAAGCCAGTCCAGACTAACATGAAAAAAATCACCGATCTCAATCAGCTTATGTGTTCCTGGAGTAGTCTTCCCCCGCTTCCAATCTCCCATATTACCTGTGCTGATATTTAACTGCTCACAGAATGATTTTTTGGTCAAACCTTTCTGCTTAATCAGGTATTCTATACGTTCGTATATGGTCTGCATCGGTGAATCGCCCTCCATCTAAAAATAAATTACTTATTTACGTAATTACCTATTGCAAAATAACGTAAAAAAGTATATAATTAGTATTGTTATGTATTATCCGATTATATCATATGGCTGGAGTGACGATAAGAGGCGACTCAGGTGACAAGTATCTGTTAGAATACCGTCTGGCCCCCTTTGTTAACTTATCATCCTGAATGATCTCTAGGAGGGAGCGGTGACTTTTGTCAAAATGCTTATCATCTTCCATTATCCATTCACTTGAAGCTTTACCGCACAATGCGGTGGTAATCAACAGTCATGGGATTATCCAGTTCACCAACAGTAGGTGGAAGGCCTTTAGTCATGAATATGGTCTTTCTACTAATAAGAAATGGATTGGTGCGTATTACTCAGAGCTCATGCAAGATGTGATTATCGATCCCGATCAATGGGCCAAGCTTTATGAATCAGTGAAATATATACTCCGCAGAGAGCATCAGGTTTATACTTCCGAATTCTCCATACAAACCGCTAATAAAGGGAAACGAATCTTCCGTTTGGAGATCTATCCATTTCTCTCAGATCCGCACCCAGAAGCCACTTTTATAATTTCACTATATGATGTGGGCCCCTATAAAGAAGAACCTCTTCATCCGGAGATCATAAACCTCCGTTCAACCTTACCATCATCTTTTGAGCTAATCCCAATCTGTGCTTCCTGTAAATGTATTCGTAATCCCAAGGATGAATGGATCACCATTGAACATTTCTTAAAGCATCAACTTTCTTTGCAATTCACCCATGATATCTGCCCAGACTGCATAAGACAGCTCTATCCCCAGTATGCTGGGGCTTTTAAGAGATGACCTGAGGCCACTGAATTTCACTTCTAATCTTATAAAAAAAAAGTAAGAAATCCTCTGCGAACAAAGGGTTTCTTACTTTTTATTTGTATGCGGTAGAGAGGACTCGAACCTCCACGGGTATACACCCACTACCCCCTCAAGATAGCGTGTCTGCCATTCCACCACTACCGCATAATATGACCCGTATGGGATTCGAACCCATGTTACCTCCGTGAAAGGGAGGTGTCTTAACCCCTTGACCAACGGGCCATGCTTTACAAGTTATTTTCTTGTCACAACAAAAATGAGTATATCAAACCATAAGAATTTTGACAAGCCTTTTTTTAAAAAAAGTTTAAACTAAAAGAAACGCGCACCAATAAAGGTACGCGCCTCTAATCACAACGCTTATGGATTTACTTTTGCCTCAAAGGTTTGTACCCCATCTACAAATTTTAGCACCACAGCTGCTTTTACCGGGTCATGCGTTTCATTCATTGTGATTTTACCCGTGGCCAGTTGTAAATCCTTCGTCCCCGCCAGTGCATCCTTCAGCTTCTCAGGTTCTGTGGAATCCGCACGTGTAATGGCGTCTGCCACTAGTTTCACGGCGTCATATCCAAGCGCAGCCATCCCATCTGGAACAAGATCACCGTTAGCAGCTTTGAAGGCATCTACGAACGATTTCACTTCTGGCGAGCTATCTTCAGGTGAATAGTGATTGGACATAAACGTATTGTTTAGGGCATCCGCTCCGGCAATCTCAGCCAGTTGAGGTGAATCCCAGCCATCCCCGCCCATAAACGGAACGGTGATCCCCATTTCGCGAGCTTGCTTTACGATTTTGCCGACCTCCTCATAGTAGCCTGGAAGATAAATAACATCGGGATTAGCTTCTTTAATACGTGTTAATACAGCTTTAAAATCAGAATCTTTTTGTTGATAGGATTCTTCGCTTAAGATAGAGCCACCGTTCTTAGTAAACGTTGCTTTAAAGAAAGTCTGCAGCCCTTTGGAATAATCGCTTGAAGCATCCGTATAAATAACTGCCGTCTTCGCTTTAAGTGTATCCTTAGCAAAGTTAGCCATTACTTCGCCTTGGAAAGGATCAATAAATGAGGCCCGGAATACCCATTCATTCAAATCTCCAGTACGTTCATCAACTGTTACTTTGGGATTGGTGGCTGAGGAGCTAACCAGCGGGATGCCTTTTTCTTGAGCAACGGGAACAATCCCGAGGGTATTCGTAGATGTAGTTGCACCGATAATAGCTACAACTTTATGGGTAGTAATCAGCTTTTGCGCTGCGCGTGTCGCCTCTTCCGACTTGGAAGCATTATCCGCTTCAATCAGTTCAAGTTTTTTGCCGAGTATTCCACCTGCGTCATTAATTTCTTTTACCGCCAGCTTTGCCCCTTTGAGTGCAGAATCACCGAAGGAAGCCTGGCCGCCTGTAAGCTCAAGGTCTGCTCCAATCTTGATGGTCCCTCCACCAGCATTCCCACCTTCAGCAGTAGTGTTGTCTGTCTTGTTCCCACAGCCTGCCAGCAATCCACCAGCCAGTAACGCAGTCAGCAATATGGCCCCGATTTTCTTCATCCTCTTCCAGCCTCCCAAAATAAATAATTTATAGGTTCTTTCTGTGATGCTGTTGTGAACTAGCCGATGAATTAATGTCCCAGATAAGCCATTCTGATCTCTTCCGAATCTGCCAATTCCTTGGCATCTCCCTCAAGCACCACTCTGCCCGTCTCAAGAACGTAAGCCCGATGAGCAATTTTAAGCGCCTGATGGGCATTTTGTTCTACAAGAAGCACTGTTGTTCCAGAGGCATTTACTTCCTGGATGATCCGAAAAATATCCTGAACGAGCAATGGAGCAAGCCCCATCGAGGGTTCATCTAATAATAAAAGCTTGGGATGCCCCATCATCGCGCGCCCCATAGCAAGCATCTGCTGCTCCCCGCCGGATAATGTGCCGGCAAGCTGTTTTTTTCTTTCTAAAAGACGCGGGAAGGTGGAGTAGACCTTGGCAAAATCAGCAGCTAAGCTGCCTGAATCCTGTAAAAAAGCTCCTAGCTCCAGATTTTCTTCCACAGACATATTAGCAAATACACGCCTGCCTTCCGGACAATGAATAAGCCCCTGTTTTACAATAGACTGAACACTCTGATTCGTAATAGATTTATCCATGAAATCTATACTGCCTGTTTTGGGTTTCAGCAGTCCCGAAAGCGTCTTAAGCAACGTGGACTTGCCTGCTCCATTTGCGCCGATTAGAGTTACAATCTCGCCTTCTTTTACATTCATACTTAAATCTTTCAAGGCATGAATAGCCCCATAATATACATTGATCTTCTGTACGCTAAGCATGGTCCACTACGCCTCCTGTCCCAAATAGGCTTCTATGACTTTGGGATGATTCCGTATTTCAACGGGCGTACCTTCAGCAATCAACATTCCGCGGTCCAGCACATAAATCCGGTCACACACCCCCATAACCAGGGACATATCATGCTCGATAAGCAGGATCGTCAGCCCAAACTCTTCACGGATCCAGGCAATAAGATTCATTAGATCCCGAGTTTCATTCGGGTTCATCCCTGCGGCTGGTTCATCCAATAGCAAAAGCTTAGGTCCTGCTGCAAGCGCGCGCGCAATTTCCAAACGCCTTTGATTTCCGTAGCTAAGATTCCCGGCACATTCATCACATTGATCGGCAAGATTAAATATTTTGAGAATATCCATAGCCTTTTGCGTAATTTCGTTTTCTTCTGCAAAATGCTTAGGCAGACGGAGCATGGAAGTGAACATCGAATGTCTGGCATGCTGGTGAAATGCGATCTTAACGTTATCCAGCACCGTCATAGAAGTAAATAGACGGATATTCTGAAATGTCCGCGCTGCCCCTTTTCGGTTAATCCGATAAGGTTTCATCCCGCCTACTGCCTGATTGCTGAGGATAATATCGCCACTGGAAGGCGGGTATACACCTGTCAGCAAGTTAAAAAGGGTTGTTTTTCCCGCGCCATTAGGTCCGATGAGCCCAATCAACTCGCCTTTATTAATATGGAGAGATACCTCGTTAAGCGCCTTAAGCCCGCCAAATGCACGACTTGCTTGTTGAACATCAAGAAGCACTTCCACTGTTGATGCTGTCACTTGGCTTGACCTCCTTTTTAGACCATTTCAAGAAAGAAAAACCCGAGCTGCCAAGCAGCCCTTTAGGCCGAAAAATCATCATCAGAATTAGAATCGCCGAGTAAATAATCATTCGCAGCTCCGGATATTCCTGAAGCACCGTGAAGAGCACCGTCAGTACAATCGCACCCACGATGGCCCCGCTTGTACTTCCTAGCCCACCTAACACTACCATGACTAGAATTTCGAATGATTTCAGAAAATTAAAGCTGCCAGGATTGATGACGTAGAACTTATGAGCAGAGAGACCACCAGCTATTCCCGCAAATAATGCTCCAAGTGAAAAAGCAATGACTTTGTACAAAGTTGTATTAATCCCCATCGCTTCAGCAGCAATTTCATTCTCCCGAATCGCTATACAAGCCCGGCCGTGAGTGGAACGTATAAAGTTATTGATCACAACAATCGTGACCAGTGTGAACAGAAACATAATCGTCCAAGTCGTTTGATTGGGGATGCCGCTAAGACCTGAAGCTCCGCCCACATATTCTGTATTGAGCAGGACAATCCGGATAATCTCACCAAATCCCAGCGTAGCAATCGCCAGATAGTCTCCATTCAACCGCAAGGTCGGAATCCCGATAAGCACACCGAAAAATGCAGCAATCAGTCCAGAGATCACTAGCGCCAGCACGAATGGCATCTCAAAGTTCAAAGTTAAAATGGAAGAAACATAAGCACCAATGGACATAAATCCAGCATGCCCGATTGAGAATTGCCCCGTTATCCCATTAATCAGATTCAAAGACACCGCCAGCATGACATTTATACAAATTAGAATTAGCGTAGACTCCATGACATCATCAAATATTCCCGTTGTTAGAAGAACTTGAATGACGATATATAGCATGATAGAAAAGACAATGCCTATCCAAAATGACTTGTTTATCTTCTTCATAGGCATCTCCCTACACTTTCTCGCGGACATTTTTACCAAATAGCCCGGATGGTTTAAAGATAAGGATTAGGATGAGTACAGCAAATGCCACACCATCACGCCATGAAGAGTATCCCAGAGAAGAAACCTCTGTCTCGACTGTGCCCAGCAGAAGTCCCCCTACCAGAGCACCAGGAATACTGCCAATGCCACCTAGAACCGCAGCCACAAAAGCTTTAAGCCCCGGAAGTACCCCCATCATCGGATCCACTGAATTGTAAGTCATTCCGAAAATAACGCCTGCTGCTGCCGCAAGTGCAGATCCTATCGCGAAGGTGGCTGAAATGGTCCGATCTACATTAATCCCCATCAACCGTGCTGCTTCCATATCAAAAGAAACGGCCCGCATCGCTTTACCAATCTTCGTTCGGTGCACAATATACTGAAGGATGATCATCAAAATAACCGTCGTCCCCAAGATCATGATTTGATTGGAGTCCACCTGAATCGAGGAACCAAACAAGTTGTATTGCTGCTTATTAAGAATCTCCGGAAATCCTTTAGCCTGAGGACCAAGCACAAACACACCGCTGTATTCCAGCAAAAAAGAAACGCCAATTGCAGTAATCAACACAGCGATTCGCGAAGCTTTTCGTAGAGGTTTGTATGCTAGCCGTTCGATTGACATCCCCAGCAACGCACTGATTGTCATAGAGATCACCAATGAGATAAGTAAGACCAGTATCGGAGGAAGCCCTGCTGAAGCCAAGTACCTGGCACTGAACAATCCAATAAACGACCCAACCATAAACACATCCCCATGGGCGAAATTGATCAATTTAATAATTCCGTAAACCATGGTGTACCCAAGTGCGATCAGAGCATAGATGCTCCCTACAGAAATCCCGTTAATTAACTGTTGAATGAAATACTCCATCGCCGTCCCCCAATCCCCATATTTATTTTTAAAAACACCTTTCTTTAGCTTACATTCATTTTCATCGTTTTATGTCACTTATATTAACACAGCACTATACATTCGTCAGTAAAATTTGTGGTTTTTACTATAATATTCAATATTTTATGTTATATTACATAACATTTTGAGTTAATCCTTTGGGACGTATATAGATAGAAAGTGGGTAAAGAGAAGAAAACAGGAGAATTATGGAGATTTTTAAAGTTTGATTTTCAGAGGGGGAGTCTTTGATTTTACCTACAGATTGCATTTAATGATAAATAATATAACATTTGTCTCTTTGGATATGTGTTTTTCGAGTTTATTATGAGTTCCTGGTCAAGTTGTATCTCTATTTTTGCGCAAAAAAAAGCTCTGTCCCACACAATAATCGAGTGAGAGAAAGCTAATTAGGGTGGTCAGTTCCATTCTTTGCACTTCCGTCACGAGTCAATTACTCATCATTTTCTTTTTTAATTCTTTAATCTGCATCATATGATGTAGGTCATGCGATATAAAATCCTTTAAATAGGACTCAAAGGAAAACCTTCCGTCCACATATTTGCCTGAGTATTTTCCCTCCTCAAGACTACTTATACAATCTAATATTAAGTTACGATACTTCACAGTCAATTCTATTAATTCGTCTTTGGTTTTTGTCTTACCATATATAACAGCATCATTATTGAATTGATCGAAATCAATAAGTTGAAGTGTTATCGCTTTATCGCATGCTATCGGTTCGATCGTCGATTCATAGAAGTATTTATCCCATAACAAAATATGACTAACAACATCATGAATGGTCCATTTTCCTTCAGCGATGGGTGTTTTCCAATCTAAATCAATAATTTCTAGAACAAATCCATTCCATTCCTTAAACTGATTTAGCAAATCTGATCTGTTATTCATTGGCACATCTCCTTTTCTGGTAAACATCAAAATTCTAACAAAATCTCTTTAATTCATTCCTATATAGTTCATAGTTCGCTTCATCGAAACATATAAAAATAACCTTATTTATTTCCGACTTATTATTTATAATATATTTTGAAACTTCATCTATAGCTATGCTACAAGCAAGATCTTTCGGAAAATTATATATTCCTGTACTTATATTAGGTATCGCAATACTTGTTACTTCATTAGATTCAGCTAATATTAATAAATTTTTATAGCAATTCCTTAACTTCTCTTCTTCGTTATTCTTTCCACTATTCCAAACAGGACCAACGGTATGAATAACAAATTCACATTTCAGATTTCCTCCTGTTGTTATTACCGCTTCTCCAACCTCACAACCTCCCCTTTGGTTACGAATTTTCATGCAATCCTCTAATATCGCTTTTCCACCAGCTCTATGGATAGCTCCATCTACTCCGCCTCCACCCATCAAGCTTGTGTTTGCTGCATTGACGATAGCATCAACATCTAATTTAGTTATATCTCCTTGAATCAACTGAATCATTGAGTTATTTATAATTACATCCATCTGAAATCCCCCCCGAAGTATAATGGTTGCGAACAAGCATCAAGTGCTGATTGACATTCAAGCGGCTTAAATCACCCTAGGAAACAGTAGTTTGCACTAGACTCGTGGGGTTGTCCACCTGGCTAACTCTTCTTCAAACCTTTACCTTCTATCGAACCAACACCTCGTGGTCCACAGCGTGAACGTATTGTTCGCAGATATCTAGTTTTTTCGGAGCTACTAATATGTTCTTCAGCATCCAGCTATTTTTTATATATGTAATCGATAAATCCTTGTCGTATCCATTCGCCTTCAAACTTTCTTTCCAGTACTCGATCTTCTTTGTATAATAACTGCAAATCATCAAACATAGAATCCGCCTCATGATAATCATAATATGAGTGTATTACGAATTCATCGTCTTCCATTTGTTCAAACTGATTATCCCCCAAATCAACTCCATCGCCGACTCTAAAATCCTTTAGGGTTAAAAAATTCACAAATAATAATCCATTAGGTTTTAGAACGCGTTTCATTTCATTTATCGCTTTTTCCACATCTTGTTTTCTCATATGAAAAATAGAGTTATATGAATACACAAAACTCATCGACTCATCACTTAGCGCCAACTGTCTCATGTCGCCTTGTTGTATATTTAGATTCTGTCCCCTTTCAGTTGCGAACTGATTAGCTCTTTTAATTTGTTCGTCATTCATCTCAATTCCGTTTGTACTGTATCCATAGTTCGCAAACAAACTTAGTGGAGGTGAATCCCCTCCCGCTCCGCAGTCTAATATGTTTTTTTCCATACCACTTTCATTGCATAATGCCAAAAATCTGTACAAGGGGATTTGCTTAAACAGTTCCATGTTGATTCCACTCCTTTGACCATGTAGTTATTGGATTTACTCATAGATCTTTCCCATATAAATTATTTGAGCACATCTCTTCCATGGGTTTTCAGGTTTACTTTATTGAATCCCCGCAGTTCCAAATGTCTCTTTAATAACTTTTTCGTATTCATCCCATTTAAAGCAAAAAGGGCCTATATCAATAGTCTTATTACCGGATTCTAATTTGAAATCTCTCCATATGATAAGATCCTCTTCTTTCTCAATAAATACGGATATAAAGCCACACTCTTCATCGCCACACCAGGGACAGACTAATATTGGGTACCTGTAGTACAAATATTCATGCATTTCGTTTAACAAAAAATAATTAATCATTTTCCTTTGATGCTCTTCACTACCCCACCCGAGGGAAGGAACCCTATCATATTTTTTTAACATTTGGTAAAGAGATCTACCATCAATTATTACGTCGGCAAAAATAGTATTTTTATTCCCCTCTTGATCCGGATCAAAACTATCATATCGGCTTGACGGTTTTGTTTGTATTTGATTTATTGTTTTCATGCTCCCTCCTTTAAACTCTTCACACTTATCAATTAAACATTCGATCCCTCCACACCATTCCCCTTCCAAAATATTGAATACACCGTTTCTCAGAATCGCATATAGCAACCGAAAAATAAATTCACACACAACAAAAAAGAGCTCCCAGAATGGAAGCTCTTCTTATGTAATTCAGAACGGAGAGAGTGGGATTCGAACCCACGCACCGCTTACGCAGTCTAACCCCTTAGCAGAGGGTCCCCTTATAGCCACTTGGGTATCTCTCCATGAAAATGGCTCCCCGAACAGGACTCGAACCTGTGACAACTCGATTAACAGTCGAGTGCTCTACCAACTGAGCTATCAGGGAACATTACAAGTGAACATGAATTAATTTATCATGATTTCAAGGTCTAGTCAAGCGGGCAAAATAATTTTTGTGATCGTTTTCAAATTTATGCTATTATTCGGCCGCTTGCTAGATTTTTTAAAGAGATTTCCATCCCTCTCCGTCTATAGATTACACCATTCTCCATCCTGCGGAAGCTGTACCCGATCCCCCAACGATTCCTTCTCTAAATGAGCTTTTAGCTTATCTCGGGTAACCAAACAATGGTTAATGGCGTCCATGTGCACAGCAATCACTTTAGTAGAAGGAGCATATTCACATAGGTCTACGACATCCTGCTCATTCATTGTAATATGGCATCCGCTTAAAAACTGCGCACCACCAGCATTCACAACGGTCACCTCAGGTTTAAAAACCTCCAATGCCATTCTCACCTTATCACACCAAATCGTATCCCCAGCCACATATAGAACAGGTTCGCCTTCCGCCTGAAACACAAACCCGGATACCTTACCCATAAGTTTACCAGTCACTCCAGTGCCATGCCGTCCATCAGTACGTGTTATAGTTATTCCATTAAACGTCAGTGAACCGCTAATTTCCGTGGTATGCTCAAACCCCTGCTTCGCTAATTTATCTCCATCTCCTTCCTGACATAATAGTGGTAGATCATGCGGCAACAAAGAAATAGCAGCGGCATCCCAATGATCCTGATGTAGATGTGTGACAAGAATTGCATTAGGACTCAGCCATTGTTCTACGGCTCCCGGCAAAGGAACGAGCGGATTGCGGCGATCATTGTCAGTATTAAAAATAGGTGGATTAGCACCCTGTTCACTCAACATAGGATCAATTAAAAATGTACTGCCACCATACTCTAGCCATAGGGTCGCGTTGCGAATATGCTGTATTTTCATCGGAAGCCCTTCTTTCTTTCAGATATCTTCTGCTACAATTAATTATAGTTGGACCTTGAAACAGAATACATTGAGATTGGAAAAAGATTGGCCTGTTCTACTTTCACGCAGAAAGGATTTTAGATAATAATGAGTTCTTATTTTATAGATGATGTGGATTTTCGCATCCTGCAGCTTCTAATTGAAGATTCCACGATCAGTCACAAAGATATTGGGCAGCAAGTGCATATGACCGGTCAGGCTGTGGGCGCACGTATTCGCAAAATGCAGGACACCGGAGTGATTGAAGGCTACACGGTCCGCTGGAATCCGGATAAGGTTGGGGAGACTATTCATGCCTTTATTACTGTTTTTTTGGGTTCGAATACGGTTCACCCAGCCTTTCAGACATTCGCAAAGCAGCATGATAGTGTAAAAGAAATACATAGGGTCAGCGGAGAAGGCTGCTACTGGATACGTGTTCGTACCGGAAGCCAAAAGGAGTTGAATAGCTTTCTCGACGAACTGCTGAAGTTCGGAAATTACAGAGTCAATCTATCGATGGGAAAACTGAAATAAGTCTGTATCGGAATCGGATATGAAGCTACTATCGGACCCAGTTGACCTTATACTCAGCATAATCGCATATTTGGCATACTATCGGACCCCATTGCCTCTATTGGCACGAAAAACACCAAATATGAGCCTCTTTCGAACGAATAGCATCACTTGAGTCCGAAACCCTGCCCAAAAGGCTAAAAACTTGCCAATAGCGTCATTGGGGTCCGCAAGCCTCAGCCAATGATAGCTCGGCGATGTTGGTGTTGGTGTTTATGCAAGTGATTGGGTTACTCAAAGTCAATGAGCTTTCGCTTGCTCATAAGCTTTTATAGCAGGCCAGCCATCGTCAAAAACGCAGAGCAGCGATCCTCCAATAACCGGAGGATCGTTGCTCTGCTGTCCTTTTACTTATGCCATATTGTAGCTTCTACTACGGTAGCTAATTCAATAATTCAGCTGCTCTAAGCAACCGTACAAGAATTACGGCGGCTTCTGCACGGCTAGTATCACTGCTAGGTGCAAAGCTGCCTGATGGTTGACCTTTCATAATGCCTTTTGCAGCCAGGTCAGACACTGCTTCTTTAGCCCATGAGGAAATAGTTGAAGCGTCTCTGAAAACATCTGCAGCAACGATTGCTCTAGATCCTTCAGCTTCTAGATTCAGCAGCTTCATTGCTCTGGCTGCCATAACAGCCATTTGCTCCCGTGTAATAGGGACGTTCGGACGGAAGGTTCCATCCTCATAGCCTTGAACCAGTCCTAAGGCTGCAGCAGCTCTGGCGTCCGCTGCATACCAAGATAAATCGGACACATCACTGAAGGTCTTCGTCGTATTCGCAGCTACAAGACCTAACGATCGAATCAGCATAGCTGCGAACTCGGCACGACTGACAGATTTCTGAGGTGCAAAGGTATCTGTGGATTGTCCGGTCAAGATCAGTCGGCTGGCAAGTCTCTCAATCTCATTTCTCGCCCAATGTGTGGAAATATCTCCAAAAGTCACAGGGTGCAGCGCAGCGACAAATACACCGCTCGCAATACTGCTCTTAACCGTAACCTTGGTCATCCCATTAACGAGCTCATACAATGCAGGTACATAACGGAAGGAACCCGTCTGTTCATCGTAAATAAGGACTACACCTGTCTTCGCATCCAGCGCCTCCTTAAGCATAAATGTACGATCTACATAAGTGGTACCGAACCCGCTTGCTGCTACAGAGGTTTTTCCATCCGTTACCTTTAGAGTGAAATTAGCCGGTGTTCCTTGCACAGTAAAGCCTTGCTGCTTAGCTTTGGCAAGCAGTTGTTCCAATCCTTTTCCGCTTAGCGAATTTACATTGAACTCCAGTGTGCCTGCCGGCATTTGTGCGGCTTTGAGCACACTCTCCACAAGCTCTAACGGGAAGCGGTAGCTCATCCCCCCACTTTCAATAACAAGCACAGCTTTGGGGCTAAGTGCCGCCGCCTTACGTAAAGCATCTGCACTAAACCGGGCTGTGCCGTCACCGTTAGCTGAAATCTCGATAACAGCCTGCCCTGCAGTCGCCTTAGCTTTTAGCTGCACATCATGATTAGCTGCTGGCGTAGGTGCTGGTGTAGCCGTCGGTGTGCCGGGTTGAACAGGGTTCACTGACCCTGTAGGGTCTGTTGGACCAGGAGTACTTGTTGGTTCTGGAGTACTCGTCGGACTAGGAGTACTTGTTGGGTCCACAGGATCGATCGGATCTACAGGATCTGTCCCGCCAGGTGATAGCACCTCAATTGTATATCCCCTCTTCTCGTTGCCCACAGTTACCGTGAAGTCTGTGATTCCCGCTTGAATTCCATTAAGACTGTCGTTGGTAAATGTAGCAATCTCACTGCTCATAATATTTAGAGTAGCTTGTGCGGTAAGATCTCTGCCTTCTTTATCTAGTACCTTAAGCGTAGCTGACTTACCCTGCTCTAATATCACAGGCCCGCTCTGTCCATCTGCTAGTTTGATAGAGAACGGTTTAATGGCTGAGGCTATTCCTTGATTTTGTTCTTTAATGCTTAAGTCAGGAGAGGCATTGGTCAGTAGGTTCATCCGTTCACCACGAATAATCATGTTGTCGACCAACAGACTCCCTTTCAGATTTTTCGTAACTTCTATACCGCTTGTACCTGCGCCATCCAATACATTATTCGTCAGCACAACTCCATCAATGGAAGTGAGAGTATCTCCCTCTAGATCACCTTGAGCAATCAACCCCGAATAAGTGCTGTCCAGTGCCGTATTGTTGCGAATGAGTACTTTTCCTTTCAGATCACTCTCACCAGCATAAAGCCATAACGCACCCAGATTCACGCCGTAACCGGAATCGTAACTGCCAGTTCTAAGCAAGGTATTTCGCTCCACAACCGTTGTTCCTTGGAAGGGCTCGGCGGTGAAACGGGTAGAGACTGCAATCCCGGCTCCATTAGTCACAGTGTCTTTTACCACGTTGTCCTGGACTTTGTTATCTTTCCCCCCAAAGATTACAATGTTATCCGCTAACCAAGGCAAGGATACCGTATTAAAACGTGCCGTGTTGTTATAGCTCGGTGTACGTTCCGTACCATTCACATCCGTCAACTTGCCGTCAGTAAACGACCACATTGCGATTCCATCATCCCCTGGATAGCGGATGTCACTTTGTTCCATCATGCTGTTGCCAGTCCCTACGGCAAAGTTAATTCCGTCTGCCATAAGATTGCGGATCCGCAGACCTGCCATGTACAGACCATTCGTACGCGCCTTTTCACCCATCGGCTGAGTTAACCACAAGCCTGCTTTGGTATGTTCTATCCAAACGTTCTGTATAATCGAACCTTGGCCAAAAGCACCATGGAAAGCGTTGGTGATCGCTTCATCATCCCGTTCGTTAATGCCGCCTTCAATCATCAGATCGTAAACACCAACCTTACCGCCGTGACCATAAAACTTAGCTCCATTCAGAACTGTATACCACATGCCGGAACCACGTATTTCAGCGGTATCCAGATCCAGCAGACCCTCACCGACATTAAAGGTACCCGCCGGGAACCACACACCTTTACCTGTCGCATTCGCTTCGGCAAGGGCTGCCTTGAAGGCTGCGGTATCATCTCCCTCATCATTCGCTCCCGCTCCAAAATCCGTTACGGAAATAAATCCGTCCGGGCGAGCCAACTCAGGGGCAACCTGCTCCATATCCACCAGGTCAATGACGTAAGAAGCTGCGTTGTCTCCTGTTCCCTTCTCTAAGCGAATAGTTGCTCCGGCAGGAGCATCGCCGATCAGAGCATGGATTTCGTCAAAGAAGCGGTGTCCACTGCCTTGGCGAGGGTCATTTGACCATGGGTAGCTGCCATATTCCCAAGCATATTTGGATGTCAGCTTAAGCTGCTTCTTAACTCCATCCACATATAGAGTCAAGGTTTCTTCCGCACCAGCCCCATCTGGACTATCAGGAATAGAATATCGAAGAACGATGGAGTTAGCTGATTCTGCAAGCTTGAACTCTAGATAATCTCCCGTATTCTTTAAGGCCACCGCTTGTCGTCCAGAAGCCTCGGAAGCCATGCTGAGATATTTCCGCGACGAACCAATCAACGTTCCGTTTGTTGCCGCATCCTCAGCTTCATAGCTGATATATGGAACCGTTGCTCCACGGTATGTTTTGTTTACGCTGTTTTTTACGGTCAGGCTATCAAGGGTTACTTTACTCCAATCCACGTTGTCACTGCTTAGAGAAACCGTGTTGATGCCTGCGCGAAGCTGCAGTTTTACCGCTACAGTCTTCCAAGAGGCAGACTTGCCAAGACTAACCTTGCCCCCTTCGTTTAATCCATTCACCTCTAGTGCCAGATCCGTTGCGGCAGCAGCGGTATTTTTGTATCGAATAACAGCATCGTATTCCCCAGCCTGCTGGGCGTTGACTGCAAACCGTATAACACGTTCCCCTTTGAATGCTTCTCCTCCTGCATAAATTGCATCAGCAGGGATAGGTAAGAAGCTCCAGAGCTCACTATCAGTTCCATTTGCAGCAGAACCAAGCTGAACAGCCGATGCGCTGTGAGAAAGAAGACCTGTTCCATTCGCACTTAGCAGAACAGCATAACCTAACTTCTCTTCCAGCTTCCATTGGGATCTTTCTGTATCTCCAGCAGCTAACAAGACCACTTGGCCCGATTCATTGAGTGAAAGATAATGTTGTGTCTGAACATTCATAATTCGTTTGCGTCCGTTTATCTCCTGCACCAGCCACTGGGATTGAGCCGCCACATCGGAAGCATCTGCATATAGGACAGCCCCCTCTTTTTCGGCCAATACTTTACCAGCCATGCCTTTCGGTACAATGGTTATGATGTTGGTATCATTTTGAACTGGAGTTGTTGTATTGTTATTGCGCAGTTCTCCAGATGGAGTAGTAAACTCCTGTGGAGCCGCCTCAAGTGTCCATAGTGCCGTACCCTCACTTTCTAGCAAAAGCGCACGTTCAGCATATCCTGTCTTATTGGCAATGTTTATTAATTCATCGTCGTATTCTCCAAAGAGACTACGAATGGTGTAATGTGTATAATCGGAAGCCAAGCTCACTTCCCAGGCGGATGCTCCGTCTACAGCAGGATCTGTACTACTGCTCTCCAAATATGAATAATCACCATTCAGCGTTAAAAAATGACCTGTTGCCCGGTTGGTGATCGTCTGTTTACCCTCCTGCACAGATACATTCCAGTGCGAAAATCCATTGTCTGCTGACGGCTGCCCGTACAGAACAACCCCATGCTCATTTTCGTATAAATACTCTCCACTGCTTGCATTCTTGAATCTTACAGGGTAATCAGGCAATGGCGGAGCAATCGCTTCAACCGCTTCAGCAGTAAAATGTGCACTGCTTTTTTCCGCTGTATCTGCAGCTTTACTGATTCGGAGAATTGGGTTGCCGTTATCATCCGGCGCACCATAGATATAGTGACCAGCCCATGAGCTCATAATGGTAGTCACACCGGACGCCTGCATATCAACCTTCCACTTAATGCTGGCCCATACATCGTACACTGTTTGCAAAGTCTGAACGCTAACTTTAGGATCAATCTCATCTACAGCCCCACCTATATGCTCAAGGGAGAGATAGCGTCCAGTGCCTTTATTTTTTATCTTCACCGATCCATTGCTGCCGGCTATTTCTTGCAACTGCCAGACAAAGGAATCGTCATTCAAATCAAGTGGACCATAAGTAGCCTGGCCTACTGTTACATCCTCGTTGGCAGCTGCTAGAGGTGCAAGATTTTGGTTAGAGTGAGCAGAGTCCTGGTCAGCATAGACAGCTTCAGTAACCGTCTTAGATTCTGGCAATTCCTCTAGTGCAGCTGGAGAAGTCAGCAAAGGACCGTCCTTAAGATATTGATCCTCTCCATTTACAGCATCTAGCTGAAAACGGAACAAGTCTTGTTTTATCTCGGTAACCGGTACAAATCTCCACTGCGGACTGCCCCAACCTGGATTGATCACTCCGTACTCAGCATATTTAGTGAGGTTCTGAAGTGAAATATACTTCTCTGGGATTTTATTAAGTTCCTTGTCTAGAACGCTACTGATTACGTAGGTGTTGTTCCCAACATTTTTGCCTGTCCAGATGTATTCTCGTTCCACATGATTTCTGTCTGGAAGCTCTGTGACCTGAAGGTGGCCATTTGGCATGTTCATCGTGTTCATGTAATGGCCCGTTTTCTTGTTTTTGAACAGCTTGCGGCCGTTATATTTCTCCACGAGCCATTGATCGGAGCCGTCCTTTTGCATATTTCCATATTTTAAAAGACCATCAACACTCTCATACCAATAAAATGACTTCCAGCCATTCTGAATCCGGTAATATGGCATTGTGCCGTCAGTCGGTGTGTTAGGATCTAAAAGCTGCCACTGAGCGCTCAAAGAAGTCGCATCCCCAATCGCACCAGCCTGTTCTCCACCCAATGTAGACAAATAAATGCCTGTGCTTTCGAGATTCTGAAGCGTCTGGTAATCATCATAATCATCGGAATCATTAAAAATCCATTGATCCGACGGCTGACTTCCGCTAATCTGCAAGGCCTTGGCGGTACCTTCACTATAAGAAACATAATGATCGGTTGCCGCATTACGGATACGCTTATTGCCGTCATAATCCTCTATATACCATAGATAGTCAGAGGTGTTGGCGGCATCTGGCGCAATAATTCCATGCTTAAGCTCGCCGTTTACGGATTCATATAAAAAATCTGTAGCCACTTGTGCATCCGTATAAGTTGCCAGTCGTACAGGCTGTAATTCGGAAATAGGCACGATTCTCCACTGTGCACTTGGATTAGAGGCTGAACCCGGCCAGCTGTTAGATCGCACATTATTGTCATCGCTGAATTGCGGATTTAGCCATAATGGACTACCCTCTTCAGTTAAACCACTGTTACGAAGGGTAATGAAGCCCGTTCCATCAGGGCCTGGTGCATGCTCTTGGGTCCACTCACTTAGCTTCACGTGATCCATATCGACTTCCTGCGAAAAAACCCCAGCCCAGGTCACTTCATTTTGCTTAATATAATGGCCTGTCGCACGGTTGCGAATCATTACTGTTCCGTCATCCGTCCCTGATTCAAGATACCACTGTGCTGCTTCATTGCTGACAGGCTGTTTACCGTAAAGAACGTTCCCTTCACTTTCATACATTACCTGACCGGGGCGGAGACGGCTCTCTAGCCGTACAGGTGCTGCATTTGGAACTATAAAAGCCCACTGCGGACTCTCAAACGTAACATTGATATCCGAGCTTACTTGCGCATAACCAAGCTGATTCTCCTCGTGGATAACCAACTTCCCCTCTGGCACAGTCGCACTTCGGATGATCATGTATCCATTGCGATTGGAAGTATCGATCAGCCACTGATCCGCAACACTTCCTGAACCTTGGCGTTCTGCCGCCTTAAGTGAATCCTCTTTGCCGTTGTTACCATCCATTGTAATGTAATGGCCTGTCTTCACATTCTTGATTCGTGACAGCCCATTCACCGTCTCAACCGTCCAATGCGCTGAAGTATCGGCTGGATTGGTCATGCCATAACGCACGATTCCTGCGGATGTCTCATATAAAAAGTTGTTTTTCCACTTATTCTTGATGAGTACCGTACCTGATGGAATTTGCTCAGCGCCTGTTCCTCCAACCCCTTCTGCTCCTACGGAACCTTTACCGGTTCCCATTACAGGCAAGCTTAAAAAAATCAGCAGCAGCGCGAGCAGACCCGCCATTGCGGACCTGATTCGTTTCATACATGTGCCCCCTCTAATTAATATGGACTTCCTTTTCATATTAGTTTGGGAACGCTTACAAAACGATGTGCGATTTTATCCAGAAAAAGGTGTATTTGTACGGATATCCAATCCCTACAACCTTCATGAAGATTGACAAATCGGTTTAACGCGATGATAGTTAGTTTTAGCTACCCGCAAAGAGTAAACAAACGGAGGTACATATGAATTTCAAAATTGATTCGCCAAAAATAGCAGATCCAGACTCTCTTCTTCCTGAGCAAATATATTCGCTGCAAACCAAGGACGAATTCAGCTGTTGCGGCATCAGCGATACGGTTATTGATAATCAAGAGGCTAATAAGGTCAGCTTTGATCGCGTGATTTTTAAAAATGTAACGATTACGGAGTGCTCCCTAACTGGGATCGAGCTTATGGACGTGATTTTTGATCGCTGTGATCTATCTAATGTGGATTTTACGAATGGCATTATTCATCGAACTGAATTTAGAAACTGCAAGCTTATTGGCACAGACTTTACAAGAGGCAGATTCCAAAATGTTCGTGTAGTAGATTGTATCGGGGATTTTGCTACGTTTCGATTCGCTAATCTGAAGCAGGTTGCTTTTGAGAGCAGTTCATTAATGAGTTCCGACTACTATCAGTCAAATTTCCAAAAAATCAGCTTCAGCGAGTGTAATATGGATCAAGCCACATTGTCAGGATCAAAGCTTAATGGGATCGATCTTAGTGACTGCGAGTTCAGTGGCTTGATCGTGGATATCAAAGATTTAGAAGGATGCATCATTTCGCCTCAGCAAGCTGTTTCTTTTGTCGGATTATTAGGTTTGGTTATAAAATAAATAACTTCAACTTGCCCGAACATTTACCGCAGCGATAACGCTTAGGGTCTACTTTTCGCTTACGCGGATACTCCATGGCACAGGCACTGCATACAAGCTTATATCGATAGGGCAACGACTTCCGAGCTTTTGCACCCGGCAGTGTCTGACAGTAGCGGCTTCCGCCGACTTGCGCCAGCAGGCTTTTGAAATCAGCATCACGATGCATATACCCTCGCTTAGCCAAATGCAAATGATAATGGCAGAGCTCATGCTTGATAATCCGCTCCGTCTCTTCTCTGCCAAACATGGCAAGCTGATGGGGATTAATCTCTATATTATGGCTTTTGGTAAAATATCGGCCGCCCGTTGAGGACAACCGGCTGTTAAAGCTCGCCTTGTGTCTAAACGGCACGCCAAAGCTGTCCCGTGATACCTGCTCAATCCACAGCTGCAGCTCTTCGTTGCTCATAGTTTCCATAGCGTTCTATCACAAGTCCTTTCCACGGGAAATAAGATCTCTACTTGAATTGTAACTTGTGCATAGGCTAAACTGTCAAGAAGGAAGACAAGTACGGAGGGAGAATGAACAATGCCGAAAATGCGGTATGTAATTTTGCAGCAAAATCAAGAATTACAATTCGTGGAAATGCCTGAGGAATATGCGTACCAACTAAGTGCGCTCAATTTACGCCTGAACAAAGAAATCGATAAGCTGACAGCCGATAATGTTCCGGATCTGCCCTTAGCCATCGCCGAATGTGACTCGCTGGATCTGTTACGTGAGGATTACTCCCTGGAGTCCGGTCTGGATTATATCAATAGATTGGAACAGGCCTTCGCCTCTGTTCAAGAGCAGAAGAACTACCCACTGATCTCCCTGCTTACTGAGATCCGAGCGCTACAGGCTCAATTGGAGCAGTGGTACGAAGAGGAAGCAGAAAGCCTACTGTAATCCGCACCTTTAGGCTTATTTCTCCATATTCTAACTTACGTAAGTTGTTAGAGGAGGGATTCGCTTGCCACAGTGGCTCTGCCATCAGCTAATGAAAGCCTATTACAAAAAAGACCGCCGTCAGATCAAGCTGCTGAATGAGTGCTGGTTCTTTTATCGTAATTCTGCGGAATCGAGTAATGAGATGAAGTTATAGCCTCGTATGATTAAGATCTAGGACATCTTTAAAGCAGCGGATATCGTCTTTTAAGAAGACGGTATCCGTTTTTGTTAGAGGCAATACTCGGTTACACTAGAGGGCTCAATAATTCCTTATTTAGATTAACTTCAAAGTTGGCAGGATCAGGAGCATGGTTTTTTATATAGATACGGTAAACACCATCTTCGGGGATGGTAATTTCCACTATGCCTGTACCCGTCCGAAGTGTTTCACTGATAATCTCTTCAGTCTCTACCGACATGAGCCCAATCTCAAGTTCTTGTTCCTCTGAATTCGTCACAGAAAATGAGATTATCTCACCTTTTCCCCATGTTTCTCTGCCAAAATTATTAGAATTACCTCCAGACATCCGTATTTTTAAATCTTTTCCGTCCGCTGAGGCAGAGATTTCAGCTGTTGCCACTACAGATTCCTTAGAAGACGTCGTTGGAGGCACTTCATGTACTACTGTAGCCTCAGCTACTAGAGAATCTTCCCCAGCAGTATCTCCATGGTTAAATTTAATTACTATCGCGAATGCAAGTACCACTATAATGCCTAGCAAAATAACTTTTTTCATATTTTTCATTATCTCACAGCCCCCACGTTAACTCGTTGACATCATTTAACCCATATTTTTGATAAGTTGCCACAATCGGAAATATCCTAAATTATTGAAATACATACTAACATATTACAGCAAAAAAAGATGTCCCTAAATAGCAGGCACATCCTTTTTCAATAACATGGAACATATTCTGTTTTTAAAACTTAGGAAATACATATTTAACCAAAAAGAACAGAAAACCAAAAAATATTATAATGTAAGCAGCATATTTAATAAAGGTAGATGCGACAACGCTGGAATCCGATTTCCGTTGTACCTCCCTATGCTCCACTTCAACACTTCTATCCTTATAGCCCGGTTCCATCAGCAATCTCTCCTTTCGAATGTTCATCTTTGATAGCCTCCATTAACCCGAGGCTTTCAGGATTGAATCAAAATTCTAGATTGGATTAAAAAAAAAGACCGGAATTCTCTTCAGCTTTTCGAGCTGAGAAATTCAGGTCTTCTTTCTACTTACCCTTTAACCGAACCCGCCGCAATTCCCTCAACGATACGGTTACTGAGGAACAGGAATGTAATCAGGATAGGCAAAATACTGATCATAAGCGTTGCCCCGATCGCACCCCAATCCGTTGTATATTGACCAATGAAGTTTTGCACCCCCACGGTCAGCGTCTTGTAAGAATCAGAACTAATAAATGTGTTTACAAAAATAAATTCGTTCCAGTTATAGATCATATTAATAATGGCTGTAGTCGCGATCACCGAGCTTGTCATAGGAAGTATAATTCTAAAAAACATTCTGTTCACGGAACAACCATCAATAACCGCGGCCTCTTCCACTTCGCGTGGCAGTGCGTAATAGAAACCCAGCAAAATCATAATCGTTATCGGCATGTTAAAAGCGACATAAGACAAAATAAGTGACAAAGGGTGATCCGTTAAGCCAATCTTATTGAATATACTAAATAACGGAATAAGCGTGGAGTGAACAGGAATCATCATCGCTACCATAAACAAACCCAGTACGAACGAGCTTCCCTTCCATTTCATCCTGGTAACTGCATACGTAACCAAGCTCCCGAAGATAACCGTTAACACCGTAGCCACGATGGTAATCCATACGCTGTTGAAGAAATACACGTTGATGTTCCCTACATTCCAGACCTTCGCGTAATTCTCCCAGTGAGGATTCATCGGCAACGATAGAGCAGGAAGGTTGAACACTTCCTGATTATTTTTTAATGAGAAAAACAGCAGCCATACAAGCGGAAACAATTGCAGAGCAGCAACGGCAATCAACACGATATATAGCAATGAGTAGCCGAATTTACGTGTGATCTCCGCACCTGCGCCGCCTGTCTTTGGCCCGATTTCTAGCCTTCCTGCAGTTCCAGACATCATGAAGCGCCCCTCCTTATGAGTATTGGATCGATTCTTTCGTAGCAGTTAATTTGCGAATGACCCAAGTAATGACGAGACAGATGACGAGCAGGAAGAATCCAATTGCACTCCCGTAGCCAAAATCATAAGCCCGAAAAGCCTGATGATACATATAAGACGCCATCACTTCACTAGAGCCATTAGGACCTCCATCCGTCATAACAAAGATTAAGTCAAAATACTTCAGAGAACCTACAACGGCTAGAACAATCGTAACTTTGATGACTTCCATTGCGAGTGGAAGCTTAATTTTCCAAGCGATTTGTAAGGCAGAGGCTCCGTCAATCTTTGCTGCCTCTTCCAGAGAGGTCGGGATATTCTTGAGTGCTGCGTAATAGATCAGAATATAGAAACCAGCATATTGCCACAGAATGGGAATAAATAAAGCAAACAAAACTAATGTAGGCTCTGCAAGCCATGCAGGAGGATTAGCAAAACCAATGGAAACTAATAAGCTGTTCACAATTCCGTTCGTCGGATGATAAATTCTTAGCCAAAGCTGCGCAATCGCAACGGACGATAACAGCATCGGAATCAGATATATTTTGCGAAACAAGTTAGCTCCCTTGATCCGGGCGGCTAATACCATAGCAATTGCCAAATAAATAATGAGACTTAGGGTAGAAAACAACGCTAACTGCAGAGAATGCCAAGCACTATTCCAGAAGGTTTGGTCTGTTAGCAAAGCTTTATAGTTATCAAATCCGATAAAAGTCAGAGCACCTATGCCATTCCATTTATTCAGTCCATAATAACCCGTTAGAACAATCGGAATATATACAATAGCCAGAATGAGAAGCAAGGCGGGAAATACATATAACGCGATTATTTTTTTGTTAGACATCACTTTATCCAAAGTGTCCGACTCCTTTCCTTCATAAACCGTTTGAGGAAAGGCTTATCCGGCATCACGCTGCCGGATAAGCTAATTGTCCCCTTCGCCTAGTTGTCGAAGCTTTAGTTGCCTTTGGAGATGGCCGCGTCATGCTCCTCGGAATACTTCTCTGGCGTCACCGCTTTGCCAAAAAGAGCCTGGATCATATTCAGATGCGTTTCTGCTGCATTGGCACGCATTTGAACATCTGCGAATAAAGTGATGCTGCTAGCTTTGTTCATTTCGTTAAACAAATCGATGTAGAGCTGTGGTAGATCCAGTGTGGCGGTGTCCACCTTCGTAGCTGGAATAACGCCTGCTCCAGTTACGGATTGCTCTCCCCATTTGGATACGAAATACTCGACGAATAATTTTGCTTCTTCTTTTACCTCAGAGTTCTCAGCGACAAATAATCCTACACCTGGTCCACCTACCCAGCTGTTAATGTCTCCCTTCCCGCCTTCAACTGTCGGGAATTTGAAGAAACCAACACTATTACGGAATTCCAGTGGAATTTCTTCATTCGTTGTGAAGTTTGGCAGATCCCATGATCCCATCATGTACATTGCCGCCTTGCCATTTACGAACTCTGATTTTGCCTCTTCATTTGATAAACCGTTGAATCCCTTAACAAATGCATTGCTGTCTACAAGTGATTGGACCTCTGATGCCGCCTTTACTAATCCTTCATCCATAAATGAGCCTGATCCACTGATCGCACCTGCAAGTGCCTGTTGGCCTGCGATCCGATCAGCCAGATACATATACCAAAGCGATCCTGTCCAGCGATCCTTATTGCCGAGAGCAATCGGTGCAATGCCCCCATCAGATAGTGTTTTTACAACTTGCTTAAACTGATCGTAGGTTTGTGGAACCTCAAGATTATACTTTTCAAAAATAGCTTTATTGTAGTAGATAGGTGCGATGTTAAACTCAAGTGGAAGCGCATACGTTTTATCGTTAATAGCATAAGCTTCTGTAGTTCCTGCGACGAACTTGTCTTTCAATTCACCATTCAACAAGTCATCTACAGGTGCGAACAGATTTCCTTCAACGTAAGGCTGCAAAAAGCCAGCGGCCCAAGTTACCCCAACGTCTGGCAATTCGTTAGAAGCAGACAATACCTTCAGCTTATTTTTGTATTGCTCGTTGTCCAGAACCTCTTGCTTGATTACAACATTGGGATGCTCTGTTTGATATTCTTTAATGATTTGATTAACAATTTTATTTTGTCCGGCAGAAACACCTTCTGGCCATAAATGCATGAAGTTAACGGTGACTTTGTCGCTTCCCCCATTTGCACTACCTTTAGATTCACCTGCATTGTTATCTTTTTGACCACAACCAGCTGTGACAAGAACGAGGCACATCGTTAAGAACAATATTGTCCATTTTTTATTGCGCACGCTTACAACCCCTTTTCTATTGTTGTCTAGCGGCCTTGTAACCGCTTAACTAAATTGTAGCTTGGATCCCATGATGTCGTAAGGTCATAAGGATTGGGACTAATACCACTATTATTGGATTCTTTCCTCCGTGGTCATGACGTTCTGCCGGTATTGCCCTGGACTAACATTTTCGAGTGCACGAAATACCTTCACAAAATATTTGGCCGTCTGATAGCCTACTTGTTCCGCGATTTCAGCAATGGACAGCCGGGTGCTCACCAGTAGTTCTTTGGCTCGTTGTACTCTCCTTCTCGTTACATATTCACTGTAAGTCAGTCCCGTCTGCTCTTTGAAAAGGACGCTGAAATAGCTGGCATTCATGTGTAATTGATCCGCTATATCACGCATGGATATCGATTCGTGAAGATGTTCGTCTAAGTATTGGAGTGCCTCACGCACTTGAGTGCTATACACTTTCTCCTGCTGTACCGTTTCCATAAGCTTGGGATCGATCAGCTTCTCCATTCGTTCGATTCGATAAATATCATCCTTGCGTTTCAATGCTAATTCCACTGCTCGGACCAGCTTCGTTTTGTCGAGTGGCTTCAGTAAATATTCAACTACACCAAACTGCAAGGCTTTCTGTGCATAGTCAAATTCAGGATGGCCGGAGATCACAATAACCACTGGAGGATGAGGCATTTCGTTCAGCTTTTCAACTAATTCTAGCCCTCCAATCTCAGGCATGCGCACATCGGTAATAAGTAGATTAACTTCGTTATTTTGCAGCCATGCCAGTGCCTCAACACCGCTTGCTGCGGTTTCGATGCGATATTGACCGGATGACCAGGCTTCTAATGTTTTACGAACCCCTTCTCTTGTTCTCGGTTCATCATCTACGATGAGTATAGTTTTCACGTGTTTTTCCCCTCTCCAGGTTCATTTGGTATTTCAAAAGAGATGCTAGTTCCATAACCTTCTTCACTTCGTATTTCAAGCCCGTCCGTATTGTCTACGTAACTGAGTTTCAGTCTCCGCTCTATATTAGCAATACCAATCCCAGTCCCTTTGGAAGACCTCATGCTCCCCTTCTCCATGGTGTGATAGATAGACGATATCTTTGCTGCATCCATCCCTGGACCATCGTCAGTTACCGTAACCAATGTATATCCCGGACGACTTGAAGGTCTGACAATTAGCATGACTGTCCCCGGTCCAACCCTTTGCTCTACGCCATGAAGAATCGCATTTTCGACAAGAGGCTGGATTAACAGCTTCGGTAGCGGGACACTTCGGCAAGCTTCATCTGACTCAATCCGCCAGGATAACCTGTCGAGCATACGCATCTCCATAATCTTCAAATATCTTTCGGCATGGTCGAGCTCATCGCCGATAGTCACCCATTCATCATCATCAGTTCGATTGATGACATAACGAAAAAGCCCCGACATATCAACCACAATTTGAGCTAATTCCTCCTCACCTTTTTCATCGAGGGCCCAGTAGAATGCTTCTAATGTGTTAAATAGAAAGTGCGGATTGATTTGAGCCTGAAGTGCCTTTAATTCTGTGCGACTCTGGACGATCTCCTTCTGATAGACGACTTCAATTAGTTCATTCAGAGAGTGAACCATCTGGTTGTAAGTATTATTGAGCTCATTGATCTCCATAGTGGTAGAAGTGACTGAAATCGGTTTCAAGGTTCCAAATCGTGAACCGCGCATCACTTTTATCAAATTCAGTATGGGCCGTGTAATCATCGTGGATAAAATAAAAGTAAAGATGAGAAACAATAAACTGCCAACAACACCGGATACGATGATCGCTGTACGAAGGACAGATATCCCCTCTGTCGTATAGTCAACTGGAGTAAGGATTACTAGCCTCCAACCTGTTGCCTTGGACTGCTTCTGAATTACAATGTAGTCTTCTCCGCCAACCTCAACCTTTTCTCCTCCATGATCCAGTATCTTATTTGCATTGACATTTACGGAAAAATCGGAAGAAATTTGCCGTCCCGCTTCATCAAATAATCTCATTAATTCACGCGTTTCCGCCTGTGAGCTGTCCACCTCATCCGTAAGCTGGAAGTAACTTTTCTCAATTTGAACCATAATATAGCCAGCTTTCGTGAATGAATGATCAATCAGCCTAATATTACGAATCGCAATGACGATATCCGAATTCCGCGGGTCAAGTCCAAACCATACGAGACGTCCTTTGCCCTCGTCCACCCGGCTGATCCATTCTTCGGATACTCGATTGTTCAGGCTGGCGTCATCAACCGAAAGTAATTTCTGATAATCACCTGCATACAGCTCAATGGAACGAATCCCTGTCGCATACGCCTCATATTTACGTACTTCCTGCTGGATGGTTTGACGTTCGGCGAAGCTGATCGGCTTTCCTTCAGCCTCTTGAGCGAGCAATCGCTGAATGGAGGCGTTGGTTGCCACTTGCGCCGTCAACGTATTAATCTGCCGGATCAGTACATCCAATTTGCCCGTTGCCTGAACTGCAGTCTGTTCAATGTGCTTCTCCGCACTATTGCGTAATAGAACCGAAACTTGCCCGTACATAAAAAAACCAACCGTGGCTAGTACGATCACCATGACAAACATAAAACCCAGGAAAATTTGATTACGCAATGTGTTTAACTGTCCAAACCTCGTCAATCTTTACACTCCCTTCCGCCTGATAAACTTGATTCCTCATCAAAAAAGATGACCCTTAAATCTTCAGGAATCATCTGCAGCTCTAGTTCTTTGTTAATTCAGCCTTTGGATTATATGATATCAGTGATTAGTTTCTGAGCCCATATCCATATCGCGTTTTAATTTATCCAAATCAACCAAAAAAAACAATATAGAATATATACTCGTGCCTACCAGAGTTGCACAAAAAAAAACCGTACCTCCGCTGACCCGGGTATACCGGAATAGCAGTGTACGGCTTGTATTTTTAAATGTGGAGGTTCTAATTAAAACTACGGTTGGACACCCAAGAACCCTGCAATTTACGCAGCATAATAATTTGTCCAGTATGGTAAGAATCGTGTAGGATAAGGCTCATTACTTCTTCCCCTGGCGCATGACCCGAACCGCCCCAATCATACGCGCCTTCTTCCAACGCTTCAATGATTTCTCTAAGAGCAGCATGCACGTCCTTCAGGTCTGCAACGGCTTTCGCCCATGCTTCTTCTCCTTCAGCTGTTACAGTAAAGGTATCATCGTTGCTTTCAGCATCGGGTTGTTTGGGCAACCCTTTTAGCTTTCGCAGCAAACGCACCTTATAATAAGTTAGATGGTTAACCGTTTCCCAGATAGAATTGGCCGCCCCACCCTCTGGCTTCCAAAGAGCCTGTTTGCTATCCACACCTTCCAGCGCATCGCTAAGCGGCGGAGCCCAATCCTCGATATCCATGCAATAATCCCAATTTTGGAGCAAGACCTCACTGATTTTATTTTGCATGTTCAACCTCCTAAAAATTTGTGTAAGCATAAACTTCATGGTGTAGCTTCAAAAAGAACTACTTCAAAGCGAACTAATATGTAACTACTTAAACCATAATATAGTGGTTACAAAAGAAATGTAGCATATTTCCAGATTGTATTCAAGTAACTAGCTAAACTTATTTTTAACTGTTACAATGATTTGTAATGAGCGTTGAATCGGAAAGGATGAACAGACCGTGTTGTGGGAGGATTTCATTAACAGCTACTGGCGGGATTGGCGAACAGGAGATAAGAATAAAGACCGGGACAGACTCGATGAAGAAGAGTGGGTTTTTAAATGGCTGAAGGAGTATGCTCTATTAGAAACACAGATGCCGAACACGATAGAAATGGCGCAGCTTAAAAAGCTTCGCTCACTACTATGGAACTGGGTACAGGCCATTGTGCAAGGAAACTCGGTGTATGGAGAAATACTGGAACAGCTCAATGTCTATATGGACAAGGGTCCTGTTATACGGCGAATTGTGTGGAAAAGCGACGAGCAAGCGGAAATAAAGCTATTGCCACTCCATAGTGGCTGGGAGCAGGTAATGGCGGAGATTGCAGCGTCTTTTGCCGAGGCATTACTTGAAAAAGAACCCACAAGATTCCGTATCTGCGAGAATCCCGATTGCCTCTGGGTCTATTACGATGATACACGCAACCGCTCCAAGCGGTACTGCGATGACAAAGCCTGTGGCAACCTTATGAAGGTGCGGCGTTTCCGGGCGCGGAAGAAGGCTGAGTCTGAGGGGGAATAAAGTCTATAGGCTAATAGATCATATTAAGACTCTTATACTTAATATAAGCTTGTTATGTGTATGAAGGATAAACTTGAGGTTATTAGCGCAGTGTGAATTACGTACATTTTTTACTCTCTGTGCATCCATTAGAGCCTATGGTTAAGCTGGTAGTGGAGGAGGCGAGATCCAACCCACTGTTAAATCCCCCTCGTGATGACTTTCAATAATAATTCCTTTATCCAAATTTACAATCCATGTATCAAATCCAACAGCAATAACATCATTGAAATTGTTTATAATATTTTTTAAATTAGTCTCCACTACCGGAAGATTGAACTCATTCCACACAATAAAATAGTTATCACGCAATAAAATAGACTCTATGTCTTTCAGTTCTTCCGGTGTCTTAAGGGATTTCTTTTGATCAATAGATTCCCAGTCAATCCGCGCCCACTGTGTGAAATTAACTATACTCTCCATCATAGCTACAATCTCGGACGACTTTTCTAAACTATATATTCTTGTGTTGGGACCTAAAGCTTCGATACACTCACTGTACAGGGAACCTAGTGGGTTCTCTATTTTCACTCTTTTTTTCAGTTGCTCCATACGAAATAGCCGTGCTTGTTTATCACTCACTTTCTCACAACCTTTAACTCATCCTATTTTTTAGTGAAAAAAACCTGGCCTTCTCTAGATAGTTTTGTGCACGGAGCTTTATGAACTCGTAAAATAACTGCATTTCATACACTTATTCCGCATCCAAGGGGGATCATCAGGACTTTAATTGTATTCTGTACACTTAAAAACTAGAAAATGTGCCCATAGAGTAATAAATCACAAAAATAGGTGTACGAAATACAGTTATATCCTTTGGCGGGTTATTTGTGGGATTATAGTTGTACAAAATACAGTTAAAAGCTTCTGCACATCGCTCTCCTTGGCTCTTAATCCCCAACAACCCCAATATCCCTCCACCCGATCATGATCTCTTCAACAATCTCATTCCCAAGCTTCACTTCTTTTGTCGCAACAGATTGCCCACCCACTTTGTGGTAGAAATGAATCGCGGGATTTCCTGTTACCACCCAAGTCATGAACGAGCTATAATTTTTCTCCAATAAATTCTGTGCTACGCTTCTTATGAGTTGCCTTCCAAGACCCTTTCCTTGCTGTTCCTTAAGCAAATAGAGTGCATATAGCTCCGCATCATAGAGATCAGAGAGATCTGACCCTCTTCGCGCACCACCATTTGCAAAACCAATAATCGTCCCAGCCCCATCTTCGGCCACATACATAACCTCGTCTTTATTGGGGTTTTCAAAATTCCGAATCCAGAGCTTTCTTCTTGCTTCCACGGTGATTTTATCGAGAAACTCGTCCGAAATTAGCCCTCTGTACGTGGTTTTCCAACTCGCAGCGTGGACAACAGCGATCCCGTCTATATCACTAGCTGTTGCTTCTCTAATCTTCAATTTATTTCCCCCTCAGATTTCCGATAAAAGCTTCAGCTAGTCCAAGATTGACAGTACTTGCTTATGAATAGTAACTATTTAAGGATTCTCTAAAGACATTAATGGGCTCTTTATAATCAATAGGTTTATATATAATAGTGTTCAACCACTTATTCCTCTCAAGCAAGCTGCTGAAATCACTTTGAGCTACTGAATTGTATAGTGTTATTTCATTCATTGTTCCAAGTACACTTTTATTATTTGTACGGGATATAGTGATTTCTCCGGCCTCTAATAAATACTGATTTATGAGCTGCTTCTTAAAACCCTCCTGCAATAAATACTCCTTAAGTTCTATTCTGAACTTTTCAACCAATTTATCAGCTTGACCACTTCTTATTCCATCCAATAATATACATAACCGGCTTGCATCATGTACAAATAAAATATGTTTTTTTCTGAGTTGCATAATATTCACATGCCAACTAAAAAAGGAGGATATGTCTTCTACTTCTACTGGAGCTACTTTCATATCTTTTAATAATTTCTGAGTATATCTTAGTACTAACATCGCTGACACGCTCCTTTGTCTTCACCCTGCCTATTAGTCTCAATAGTCCTTCTACCTCAATTTAACCTTGCAGTGCCTTTCGCACACTTAATATATATTTCGCCTGATCAAGTGGGTTCACGCCCCGGCGGGTGCGCTCAGCAGATACGTCTGGTGGACATTCTTCATAGCCGGCAAAAAAAGAAGTAAACGTGCTGCGCCCCTTCGTGTAGGAGCTTAAGCTGACGGGATAATCGAGCGATGTTGCCAGCGGCAGACGTCCTTCGATGATCATCCGCTCGCCTTGCAGCACGGGAGGCTCGAACGTGCCGCGCATCTGAACGAGGTCGTTCATCACCCGTCCGCCATTCTCCTCAGGAACCACGATGCGAACCTGCAGAATCGGCTCTAGGAGTTTAGTGCCTACCCGAGCGAGTCCGTCCATAATTCCCATCGGAGTCGCCACCGCAAAATCCAGCGGATGGGTATGCCACACATGATGTTGTCCCTCGATCAAGGTCACTTTAAGATCGGTAACCTCCCAGCCATACAAACCCTGTTGTAAGGCTTCTGGTACTCGGCGTGCGGTTTCGCTCTGGTATTGCGGCAGCAGGTCGGAACTCCGCACTACCGAATCGTAGACTAAACCACTGCCCGGAGATCCCGGCTCAATCTGAAAGCGTAGAATCGCCCAGCACGGTTTCGGCATCGTGTAAGCGATAAAACCTTCCCCGGCACGGGCTGGCGTTTCTTTATATATGACAGAAGGCTGACCGAAAGTAACCTTCAGCGCATATCGCTCCTCCAGAACACTGTTCAGAATCTCCAGCTGAATCGGTCCCATTACTTTGATATGCAGCTCCCGCTCATCCTGCAGCCACTGCGCATCCAAAAGCGGATCTTCATCCGCCAGTTCCTGCAGCGCTCCGATAACCTTATGGTCATCCACATCTGGTTCCCAGAATACACGCACCGTTAGCAGCGGCACAGCCAGCTTCGCCTCCTCCGGAATGGCCCCCGGATGGCCGAGCACATCTCCGATGCGCACCCCTGAAAGGCCATAGATAACAGCAATATCTCCGGCTTCAAGCGCTCCGACATCCTCGGTCCGACCACCTTCGACCTTGCGGATCTGGGTCACTTTCCCCTGAATATCCTGCGTATAATTCATCAGCGTATCGCGGTTACGGATCGTCCCTTCATAAAGGCGGACAAACGCCATCCGTCCCATACTTTTATCACGCTGAATATTGTATACGATGCCTGACACCGCCCCCTCCACATTCCCACCAGCGCGCGGAAAATACTCAACCATCGCATCCAGCAAGGCAGTAATCCCAAGCCCCTTGGCGGCGACGCCATAAACCATCGGAAAAAAGCGGCCTGATGAGGAGGCTGTTTTCATATATTTTTTCCATTCAGCCAAATCAATAGTGCTACCTGACATATACTTCTCCAACAGCTCTTCGTCCCGTTCCGCTAACGCCTCTAATAATTCTGTTCGTGCGCTAGCATCAGCTTCGTTCTCCCATAAATCTCTTGCTCCTATGTACCCCTTCTCTTTGCCGATGGGTTGCTGAACTGGAATGATATCACTAGACAAATAATTTCGCGCTTCTGCCAGCACAGCTTCAGGGTTAGCGCCTACGCGATCCATTTTGTTCACAAAAATAAGCGTGGGGATTCCCAGCTTCCGCAGCGCGTTCCAGATCATCTCACTTTGGGCCTGCACACCCTCCACGGCTGAAAGAATAAGCACCGCACAATCCATCACCCGCAAAGACCGCTCAACTTCGGACAGAAAATCGACGTGCCCCGGGGTATCGACCAGATTAATCTGCACACCTTTCCAAGCAAAAGAAGCCAATGCCGCCCGTACGGATATCCCCCGCTGCCGCTCCACATCCATTGAATCCGTCAATGCCGTCCCAGTGTCTACGCTGCCAAGCGCGCGAATGCGACCGCTTTCATACAAAATATGCTCCGTTGTTGTCGTCTTCCCGGCGTCCACATGGGCAAATATCCCCACATTAATCCGTTCTGCTCCCTGCTGCTGAATCATCTATAGTTCCCCTATCATGAGCTAGATTTATCTGAATTTATATTATTTACATCCTTATATTCCATAGTAATATATCCACCCACGTTGTTCCACCCTCCAGTTCAATTGGTTAGATTCAGCTATGCCGGGTATGTAATTACTAATAAGAAATCTAACGCCGAGGAGGAAATTCATCATGACAGATAAACGTTTGCAGGATAAAGTTGCAGTGGTTACAGGTGCTGGTTCCGGTATTGGAAAAGCTACAGCCATAAGGTTTGCCCAACACGGAGCTAAGGTATATATGCTTGACCGCACTCCCGAGGATTCCTATGAAACTAAACGTGAGATTGAATCTATTGGCGGTACAGCAACAGTAATTGAATGCGATGTCTCCAATCCAGGTCTGGTCGAAGAAAGTATTCGTAAGGTTGGGGAGGCGGCCGAGAAGATTGATATTGTTTTTGCCAATGCTGGCATTAATGGTACATGGTCTCCAATCGAAACACTAGAAATCGAAGATTGGGACCAGACACTGGATACCAACCTACGCAGCACCTTTGCCACAGTAAAATATGCCATCCCCCATATGAAAGAAAATGGCGGCAGCATCATTATCACCAGCTCCATTAACGGCAACCGAGTATTCTCGAACATTGGCGCTTCCGCTTACTCATCTTCCAAGGCAGGACAAGTTGCTTTTATGAAAATGGCTGCACTAGAGCTGGCGCAATACGGCATCCGTGTAAATGCAATCTGTCCTGGATCAATCGATACACAAATTGGAGATAATACGTATAAAAGCGATGATCTTCAAGAAGTGAAGATTCCTGTGGAATTTCCGGAAGGTAATCATCCGCTGGAAAATGCACCGGGTAAGCCTGAGCAGGTTGCCAATCTGGTATTATTTCTCGCATCGGATGAATCTTTTCATGTTACGGGAACTGAGATTTATGTAGATGGTGCCGAGTCACTCCTGCGCGGATAAGTTTTTACTCGAATCGTTATAATATTTTAAAATCTATGCAACATTTTGGTCTAATCTACCATCTAAGAGTATGGAGGTGACGCAAATGAAAAAACCATTATTCATAAATAACGCTAAAAAAATGACTATAGCCTGCGGCATTTTGGCAGCGAGTGTGTCTTTTGGGGCATCCGCTTTTGCTTTTTCAGATTTGAAAGGTGATCCTGCGGAAGCAAAAATCAACTCTTTGCATAAAGAGGGGATTATAAACGGAGTAGACAAAGATAAGTTTGCCCCTAAATCTAAGGTAAGCTTTGCGCAAGGGATACAATTCATCGTTGGGGGTCTGAATCTGACTCCGCAACCAGCGGTAGGTAGTAACTCTTCCAAAGCCAGTGATTATTTCGATAAAGTAAACGACAAAGCCTGGTATGCTTCGGCTTTCCTGACTGCCAAGCAAAATGGTCTTTCACTCGACCGGACAGTGGATCCTAACGGAACCATCACCCGTGCTCAGTTCGCTCACTTATTGACGCAAGCGCTGCAAAGTAAAGGTAACTTCCCTGTTACGCTGATGTATGTAGACATTAAGGATGGCGATAAACTCTCTACGGAGGTTATAAATAGTCTCCAGATCCTGCTGAATACACATATTGCCACACTCGATAAGAACGGTAATTTCCGGCCAAATGATGCTATTACCCGCTCTGAAGCAGCCGCTCTCATCTATGATGCAGCCGCTTTTGCTAAACGTGTAATTGTATCTAATGGCAGTCCCACTACTCCCACCTACGAAACAGAGGTTACGTTGACCAAAGCGGGTGAAGGCGTAAATAAAGCCACACTTACCGTTAATAATCTGCCTAACCCCGGGTATGGGCTGGTGATTGAGCGAATCGAATTTGGTAAAGACAATACGGCTGTGATTTACTTTAACGTGACTGCTCCTGAACCAGGGAAAATGTACGCGCAGGTGATCACAAAGGCATCTGTTGCCACTTATCTGCCAGATGGATACAAAGCTGTCGCTCAACCTGTAACTGGCTCTGCTTCTTATTCGTCTTCTAGCGCGGCACAATAATATAAATTCAACTTGAAGGTTTTAGAGTTAAGAGTCCAACGCAACTGCGGTGTATATTTGGACTTCCAGCTGCCGTTTATGACGGCTGAGATACGGAGAAGGGATGCCTCAAAAGCCATCATATGGCTGCTGAAGCATCCCTTGTTTGCTGTTTGTTGTTCCTTCCCCCTTTATCCCAACTCCGAACTCTAATTGATTAAGTAACGCCGCTATCGGACTCAGATGACCTTAAACACAGCTGTTTCTTGTCTAGTTCTCTCTGAGTTCTCTCTGAGTTCTTTCAAACTTACAAAATTGACTGCGTTTTGGGTGAACTCGGCATCCCCTTGTTGTGCTTGAGAAAAACAGAAAAACCGCAAAAATCCTTGATTATACAAGGATTTTACAACCCGCTAGTGACCGAATTGCATGCCCGATTCAGGTTCGTGTGGCAGCAATATCGTGGAGGTTCGAGTCCTCTCGACCGCATCATTTACAATCATAGATCTATCAACTGCTTCAAGCGCACTTAACGGATCTTTTTGTTTTATATGTACAAGCACAGGAGTAAGTGAAAATCGGTTTGACAAAATACTGATTTAGATATATTGTGGATACACTAAGTCTATTATTTATCCTAATTATAGATATAATGGATCTATAATATATTTTATCAATCTTGAAAGGATGATTCATAATGGCAGTTCTCCATGCGGAAGATGCTACTTTTGCACAACTCATTCAACCGAAAGGAATAACTGTAGTCAACTTCTGGGCGCCCTGGTGCGGACCGTGCCGGATGTTTGCACCTGTGCTGGAAGAGTTTGAGCGGGAGTCGGATGCTACAATAACTGTAGTGAAGGTCAATGTGGATGACAACCCGGAGACGACTGGAAAATACCACGTGATGAGTATACCGGCCACACTCATATTCAAGGATGGACAACCACGGCAACAAGAGGTGGGGATATTATCCATACATGCCTTGCAGCAGCTCACTGCATCCGAATAATACCTCTGAAAGCGGTGAAGACAGCTTGACTAATAAACCCAGCATTATTGTAGCCTCTCTGGTGGTTGCCAATTTTCTAGCCCAATTAATGCAAACGATGTTAAATACGGCGTTGCCGCGTGTCATGCAGGATCTTGCCATTCATGAGAATCAAGCGCAGTGGCTGATTACGGTGTACTACCTGATGATAGGTATAACTGTTCCTGTTGCTGGATTTTTGATCGGAAAGTTTACTACGAGGGCCTTGTTCATGGCCTCTGTCGGAGCGTTCACAGCAGGAACACTGATTGCCGGGATCGCCTGGAGTTTCCCCCTAGTCCTGACGGGGCGTTTGGTTCAAGGCATCGGTGCGGGTCTGCTGTTCCCTCTGTTTCAGACGACGATACTCAGAGTCTTCCCGAAGGAGAAAATCGGTGCAGCGATGGGAGTAGTCGGTTTGGTTCTGGGGTTGGCTCCTGCACTTGGGCCTACTCTGTCTGGGTTCGTGGTTCAGAATCATTCATGGAGACTGTTGTTTTATGCTGTGGCTCCGCTCGCAGCCGCCAATTTATTCTTAGCGCATTTCACGCTGCGGAACGTGGGAGAGACTCATCAGACCAAGCTCGACACCAGGTCCATTATCTACTCTTCACTCGGATTCGCTGGTATATTATATGGTTTTAGCATTGTCGGGGAAGAAAAGGGAAATCCTGTTGTCGCAGGGATCATCCTTCTGGCCGGATTCCTGATCGTGGCGCTGTTTATTAAAAGACAGCTCAAGCTCACGGCACCTTTGCTCGATTTCAAGCTGTTTCGGCACCGCTCCTTTACCCGTTCTTCTATTGTGGGGGTGATCTTATTTGCGGTGATGATGGGAGTTGAACTCCTTCTTCCTCTGTATGCACAGACGATAAGAGGCTTAACACCAAGGGAGTCCGGGCTTATGTTGTTGCCAGGTGCACTGCTGATTGGTGTCTCCGGTCTGATCTCAGGCAGACTATATGACCGGTTTGGGGTTAGCCGCGTAACCCAGGGAGGATTTCTGCTCATTCTGATCATGGCAGCGGCTCTTTCCCTCACGTTATCAACTGAGACGTCCTTTAATCTACTGGTTATAATGTATGCCCTGCTTATGTTTGGAGTAGGGGCAGTTATGGCTCCAATTACGGCCTATGCCATGGCAAGTATCCCCAACACCATGGTTGCACATGCTTCTCCAATGACAATCACGCTGCGCTCGCTCAGCGGTTCAATAGGAGGCGCCTTGCTTGTAACGATAATGACTTCTACTGCGAGTGCCAGTTCCTTATCCTTTCCATTGGATATGCTCAAAGGGGTCCACATTGCATTCTGGACGTTGACGGCTCTTGCCGGATTAGGATTATACTTGTCTTTTCATCTGCAAGAAGCGAGAAAGCTTAAACCTGCTAATATTTAATTTCTTAATCTATCCTGTATTACCCGGCAGAATCCTCTGCCGGTTTTTTTGGTGTGGCTTCCGGTGCAGGGGGAAATTCCAGAAGCGCACTTGAGACTCCATGTTTAAAGCATATTTCCCGAAAAAAAGCTGTACTGATTATAATTTTTGCCCCCACTTTTACAGAGGAGGCCCCACGAGGGTCTGACACATATTTAAGCAGGGGTGGGACGTCTTTGGTAATTCCCCATAGATCGTCTCATAATCCAACTTGTTGTTAGCTATCGGACTCCATCGTCGCTATTGTCTCAAAAAGCATTCAATATGAACCTATTTCTAACGAATAGCTGCACTGGGGTCCGAACTGTGCTCCAATCGCTAAAAACATACGAATAGCGTCATCTGGGTCCTCAAGCTAACTCAGGCTCAGAAATGCTGATTACTTGGCAGTGAGGATTATCAAACTTCGAGCGATTAGATCATATTTGTGTGCATGAAGCTACTTGACAATGATGAACATCAAACTTCGAGCGATTAGATCATATTTGTGCATGAAGCTACTTGACGATGATGAACATCAAACTTCGAGCGATTAGATCATATTTACACAGACGCAGCAGCTATCGGACTCAGATGACCTTATACGCAAAAATATGCCACTTTTACGATGCTATCGGACTCCATAGTCGCTATTGGCACCAAAAGCACCATAAATATTCCTTTTTCTATTGAATAGCTGCACTGGAGTCCGAAACTGTGCTCCAATCGCTAGAAACACGCGAATAGCGTCATCTGGGTCCGTAAGGATCAGCGTGTATCAACGGATATGAAAATCCGCTGAAGCAGGTAGCCAAAAACAAAATACAGGTCAGCGATGCTCCAATGTTTGCGTTATGCGAACGCAGCAGATGGGTGTGCAGAAGATAGGTGTGCAGCAGTTAGGTGCACAGCAGTTAGGTGCACAGCAGTTAGGTGCACAGCAGTTAGGTGCACAGCAGTTAGGTGCACAGCAGTTAGGTGTGCACCAGTTAGGTATGCAGCAGTTAGGTATGCAGCAGTTAGGTGTGCACCAGTTAGGTGTGCACCAGTTAGGTATGCAGCAGTTAGGTGTCCAGCAGTTAGGTGTGCACCAGTTAGGTATGCAGCAGTTAGGTGTCCAGCAGTTAGGTGTGCACCAGTTAGGTGTGCAACAGATGGGGCTACAGCGGATAGGAATGCAGCTACTATCGGACCCAGTTGACCTTATTCGTTGCATAATCGCACATTTGGACTACTAAAGGACTCCATCGTCGCTATTGGCTCAAAAAGCACCATAGATATGCCTTTTTCTGATGAATAGCTGCACTGGAGTCCGAAACTGTGCTCTAATCGCTAAAAAAACGCGAATAGCGTCATCTAGGTCCGTAAGGATCAGCGTATGCCAACGGATGTGAATAATCAGTTGAAGCAGGCAAACAGCGTCCATAATAGCGCCATCTGAGTCCGTAAGCTAAGGCGTCCATATTAGCGTCATCTGAGTCCGTAAGCTAAGGCGTCCATTGATCATGAATAATGCCGACTAATGCATGGTCTTCTCCGATCTTCTCAAAAACTAGACGCAGGCTGCGCCAATCCATTCCCTCGACAGAAGGATCGATTCCAGCAATATGATATTCAACGAAATCATATTGCTCCTTTGGATACACTTCGTTTAAGTTGTTGATCGTCGTCCCTTGTCCAAGCCCCTTGTTCACAGCAATTTCGGCCTTCTGAATGAAGTCCGCATCGTAGACAAACCGCTTGTAGTAATCTGCGAATGTAAGCTCGATTAAATCACCGGAGCCAGCAAATGTTCGCCAGACTCTTTTGGTAGAGTCATTCATTAATCCTTCTACTTCCTCCTGGGTGAATACAAGATCATTTTTTGTATCCACGTATGCATAAGGAGAGAAGCGTAGCCCTTTATCCCGATGTACCCACGCCGCTAATTGCTTCATATCCTTATTCTTAATGGAGTTCATTACCGTAGACGCCGCTTCCTCAACTAATGGCGGCAATCCCTCTAGATCCTGCGGCTGCCCCGTACTTGATGTCTTCGTCTCCTGTGGTAGTTCCGTCTCCTGTGGTGGTTGTGTAGTAGCCGCTGGCTGTGCAGTTTGTGTGTGCTCTGGTGTCTGCTTTGGCGTCTGCACTGGTGCCTGCTCTTGTGACTGCTCAGGCGTCTGCTTCGGCTCCGTTCCCGCTTCTGGCGTTCCACTGCAGGCTGTAAGCCATAACATAGCTGCTATAAGCGCCAGCCCACCGATTTTTTTTGCGAAGTACATAAGATCCCTCCTTAGCTTTGATTCTTCACTCTTTAGACTGATTTGAACAAATGAAGGTTGCAAGCTTATACTAAAACTATCAATCATACAACTCTTATGAGAGGGCGGGGTTACTATTCATTTAACAGAAAAACTTAAAAGCCTTCCCCTAACTCCCGGCGTTTATCTCATGAAGGATAATCTCGGTCATATTATATATGTTGGCAAGGCAAAACAGTTAAAACGGAGAGTCCAATCCTATTTTCAAAACTCAAAATCTCATTCCCCAAAGGTTAAACAGCTTGTAAGAAATATTAAAGATCTGGAAATCATCCTTACGGATACCGAATTTGAAGCCTTTATGCTGGAATGCAAATTAATTAAAGAGATCAAACCCATGTACAATAAAAAAATGAAAAATCCGCAGGCTTATACCTATATCGTAATAGGAGCGGATGAAAAAATACGTTCGTTAGAGATTACCTATGATCCTGCGGTCAAAGAAGGCACTCAGGTTTTTGGTCCCTATACGAGCAGAAGCACCGTGGAACGGGCCGTGCAAGGCATTAAAGAAAGTTCAAGAATCCTTTGCAGTAACCCTAGCTTTAAAAATTCCCTATGCCTAAACCATTCGCTTGGCCTATGCATAGGGATGTGTGCAGGCGGAGATGCCGCTGTTCAATATAATAAAATTATTGATCGAGTCATTGGCTTACTAAACGGCTCAGATTCCAGTATCCTTGAGGAAATGGAGCAACGGATGGCAGTGGTCGCGGAGCACTATGACTTCGAAACCGCCGCCAAATACAGGGACTATATTGGAGCTGTCAGCTTCCTGATTCACAAAGAGAAGGTCATCGAATTCGCACAGGAGAATCAGAATATTGCAGTTCTTGAGGCCATGAATGAACAGACGCTTAAACTCATTCTGCTCAAGGGCAACCGTATCCTGTCCCATACCAAGCTACAATATGATCAACCGGATATCACCCACCTGCAAGCGGCAATAAAGTCAGCGATTATGACCACTTTTCACAGTGAACCCAATCAGACCTCGGCAGCGATCGGGCGCCATGAAATTGACGAAGCACAAATAATATACAGCTATTTAAAAAGCAGCTCCTGCAGCTACATCATCATTCAAGAGGATTGGCTTGCAGCTGAGCAACGTTCCAATATGGAGGCTTCGGTAAATGAGCTGTTGCAGATTTTTTTAAATGCGCTTCCCTCTCATTCCTATAATTAAAAAGATTTCGTGTTTGGACTTCCGGCGGATTATAGTAAACGGCGGCCTGCCTTTGCAGGCTGCATTTTTCGGTTTCGCTTCAACAATTTTTTATAGCGTTTCTGAGTGTATAGCACCTCGCCCGCCTCCATTACCGTTTCCTTCGCCTCATTAACAACCAGCTTAGTTTCCTCCACACATTCCTTCATACGACTGATCTCCGATTTAAATTCCTCAGATCTGTCCTTCGCTTGCTCCAACGTGACCTGAATATTTCCCTTCTTCTCATCTATAGGTTCTTTCAATCCCTCTACCGATTGCTTAACTCCATCAAGGGATTGCTTTAGGCCATTCACACTATTCTTTAATTCTTTCAATGGATTTCCCACATCTATCTCCTCCTAGTAATAAACGCTTAGTTCAACTGTTACTCTAAACTTACCCAAAGAGTGCACGTCCTTCACTACTATAATGACAAAAAGGGTTGCAGCTGAAAATAATCAACAAGAAGCCAGTCCCCAATAATAGGAGACTGGCTTCTTGTTGTCGTTCTTTGAGGATCACTGCTATCTGTCTACTTCACGCTTCCCGCCTCAACACGCGGCGGACGCATGGTCAGGCTGACCCGGCCCTTCTTCAGGTCAACACCCATCACCCAGACGGTGACATTGTCTCCTACGGAGACGACGTCCATCGGGTGCTTCACAAAGCTGCCGCTGAGCTGGGAAATATGCACCAGCCCATCATTTTTGATGCCGATATCGACGAATGCGCCGAAATCGATAACGTTGCGGACGGTTCCCTGCATTTCCATGCCAGGAACCAGATCCTCGATCTTCAGCACATCGGTGCGGAAGATCGGCAGCGGCAGCTCCTCGCGCGGATCGCGGCCCGGACGCTGCAAGCTCTCCAGGATGTCGCGCAGCGTAGGCACGCCGACATCCAGCTTCACAGCCAGCTCCTCGGCATTTTGTACCTCAAGCTGTGAGGCTACTTCTTTGCTGCCAAGCTTATTCACATCGAGGCTTAGCTCACGGAACAAACGATCCACCACCGGATAGGACTCGGGGTGAATAGGCGTGCGGTCCAAGGTGTTGTCTCCACCCGGAATCCGCAAGAAGCCGATACATTGCTCATAGGACTTGGCACCTAGACGAGGAACCTTTTGCAGCTGCTTCCGGGTCGTGAACTTGCCGTTCTCTTCCCGGAATTTAACGATATTCTTAGCAATCGTTCCATTAACCCCTGCTACATAAGAGAGCAAGGCAGGAGATGCCGTATTGACATCTACGCCAACATGGTTAACCGCCGATTCCACGACGGCTTTAAGACTCTCCTCCAGATGCTTTTGGGAGACGTCATGCTGGTACTGTCCCACACCTATAGCTTTCGGATCGATCTTCACCAGCTCCGCCAGCGGGTCTTGCACACGGCGGGCGATAGAAGCCGCGCTGCGCTCCGCTACATCCAGATCCGGGAATTCCTCCTGCGCCAGCTTGGAAGCAGAATAGACACTCGCTCCCGCTTCATTAACGATCAGGTACGCCAGCTCTGGATTGCCAATCTCGGCAATCACTTCTGCCGTAAACTGCTCCGTTTCACGCGAGCCTGTGCCATTGCCGATTACGATGAGCTGAATGCCGTACTTAGCAATCAACTCTTTGAACTTAGCAGCAGCTTCGCGCTTCTTGTTATTCGGCGGCGTCGGATAGGTCACGGCTACCTCTAGCAGCTTACCAGTATCGTCTACAACGGCTAGCTTACATCCAGTACGGTATGCAGGGTCAACCCCCAGAACACAACGCCCCTTGACTGGCGGTTGCAGCAGCAGGCTACGTAGATTGCCAGAGAAGATCGAAATCGCCTGGTTCTCCCCACGTTCGGTCATCTCTCCACGAACTTCGCGCTCTACTGAAGGAGCAATCAAACGTTTGTAGGCATCCTCAGTCACTGCTTCCAGCAGTTCCTTCACCGGGGATGGCCCTTTAATAATTTTCCGTGCAATATAGGCATGAATTTTATCAGTGACGACCTCAATGCCTACCTTTAATATATTTTCACGCTCACCACGGTTAATTGCTAGGATGCGGTGAGGTGGCATTTTGTGTACAGGTTCACGGTAACTATAATAATTTTCGTATACGGATTCTTGTTCTGCATCCTTTGCTTCAGACACAAGAATACCTTGACTTGCTGTATACTGGCGAACCCAAGAGCGGATCGCAGGATCATCTGCTATGTTCTCGGCAATGATGTCCAGTGCGCCTTGCAGCGCTTGGTCTGCGCTCTCTACTCCCTTTTCCACATCAATATATTTCGATGCTTCAGTCTGCGGGTCCCCTTGTCTTTGCTGCTCCAAGATCCAGTTAGCCAGCGGCTCAAGTCCTTTTTCCTTCGCAACACTAGCCCGCGTCTTACGCTTTTGCTTGAAGGGACGATACAAGTCCTCTACTTCCTGAAGCTTGACCGCATTGATAATTTGCTCATGAAGCTCCTTGGTCAGCTTGCCCTGCTCTTCAATATTGCGTATAACGTCTTTTTTACGTTCGCCTAGATTGCGAAGATAACCCAGCCGTTCTTCAATATCACGAAGCGCATTCTCGTCCAGCTCACCTGTCATTTCCTTCCGATATCTGGCGATGAACGGAATGGTATTTCCCTCATCCAGCAATCCTACCGTAGTGCGTACCTGTTTCACACTAATGTTCAATTCCTTGGCAATCGCTACGGTTATCAATTCCTGCTCCCGCTGTGCGTTTGCCTCATCCGTAATGACTTCCGTATTGCTGTTATCTACCGCCATTAGTATCCCTCTTCCCGTACACAATCTGCTTATACATATCTTGATCTCATAATTAAAATAGTATCACAGATTCGGCTCTGCACCAAAGACCAGCCCGAATAGCGCGCGTTGTACTGAACCGCTGTGCGCATATAGCGAGGCATCGTGGACGGGTCAGAGCCCGGATTTAGCGATTACGCCCGCTGCCCCATTCCCCGTTTGCCGGAACTCAGTGACAATACAAAACACAAAGCCAGAACGAGCGCGGCTGCCCCATATGGGAAGTTAATACTAAGATCAAACAAATACCCTGCGACGATAGGCCCAGCAATATTTCCGAGACTTGTATAAGCTGAGTTCATTCCCGCTACGAAACCTTGCTGCGATTCTCCGGCCATTTTGGAAAGCTGTGTACCTACTGCTGGACGCAGAATATCCATTGCAAAGAACACAATAAAGGTAACCGTAATAATCGCCCAAAAGCCGCTTACAAACAAGGTCAGCAGAATAAACAATGATGAGACTATAAGACAAGTGGAGATCACCTTGTTCTCCCCGAATTTATTCAAGATCCAGCCAAATGCGGACACCTGCACCACCGCACCTGCAATAGAACCAAAGGTAATTACAAAAGCGATATCCTTAGGCGTAAAGCCAAATTTATGATCCACGAACAATCCGAACACCGTTTCATAATTAGCCAGTCCAAAAGCCATGACAAATACAATAATTAAGCCGAAAAAATAGGGTTCGCGATAAGAACGCATCAGCTGTGTCAAGAAGCTTTCCTGATTATTTTTCGATAACTTCGCTTCCTTACGTTTCTCTTCAGACAGAGACTCGGGCAAGATTAAAACTGTAATTAGAGCTGCAACTCCAGCTGCACCAGCCGCACAGAAAAAGGGTACCCGCATTCCAAGCTCAGCAAGATAACCGCCAATCCCAGGACCAATAATAAAGCCGGTGGTAATGGCTGCATTAATTAGTCCCATTCCTTTAGCTCTCTCTTCAAAAGAAGTCGTGTCCGCTACATAAGCCATAACTGCCGGCATAATTAGAGCAGCTCCTGCACCACCAAGCAATCTCGAAACGAACAAGAGCCAAGGTACATTGGCCAGACCGAAAATCAGCTCCGATACCGCAAACACAATCAGACCTGCGACAATCACCTTTTTTCTACCGATTCTGTCGGATAATCTGCCGGCAAATGGCGATATTAATAATTGGGCAAGCGAGAATGAGGCGACCAAGAGCCCGACGGTACTTCCGCTGATCCCAAGCTCATTCATGTAGGTTGGCATAATTGGGACTACAAGCCCGATTCCAGTGAAAGCCAGAAAAATATTAAGCATAACAAGCAGCATAGCGCCTCTGTTTCTAAGTAACAATGACATTGTATTAACCCTCCGTGTGTTTAAAGCCAAATCTTCGAATATTATGATGTTAAGACCGACCATCCGGTCTAAATAATAGTAAAAAAATAACCCTTCCTATTCCGGTGCCTTTGAGAAGCTTCAGCCTTCATAATCCTGAATGTAAAGCTTCTTTTCATGCCCCTCGTTATCTTACCCCGTACGAATCCCTTGTAATAATAAATTTACTGCTTCCCGGTAATATTTTTTTATATCCTCCCGGGTCTTCTCATGAATCGAGAATTCAGAAACTCTTCCAATCCCTTCAAGCATGCCACTCACGATAATTACATAGTTCTCCAAGTCGCCTTTTACCAAATATCCTGTTTCAATCCCTTCCTTCAAAAGATCACGACAAGCATGTGAGGCTGCTTCATAAAGAAGTGAAAGCCGCTTGCTAATCTCTTCCGGGTGGCATCTGCTTCTGGAGAATTCCTCGAGCGCATGAATCAGTGGATTCTGAAAATCATTTGCGTAGTGCTCGGCTAACGCATAAAATCGTTCTTCGATCCCTGCAATTTCCTGTTTCTTATCATTCCACGCTTGCAGCCACTCTAACGTATCCACTTCCACTACAAATAGAAAAAGCTCATCCTTGCTCGGAAAATGGTGATACAGACTGCCCTTACTGACATTCGAGGCTACACAAACTTCATTCATAGTTACGGCAGCATAACCCTTCTGTACAAACAGCTGCGTGGCCTTACGCACAATTCTTTTTTTAGTTTCTTCTCCGTCTGAGCGTCCTTTGATTCTAAGCACCTCCTAAACCGACCGTACGGTCTAATAATATCAGATCATTTTCAAAAAGTGAAGACCTAACGATTCTTTATTTACTATACGCAAAAACGCACATTAAAAGACGCCCGGATTCGTACCCGAGCGCCAATCTCATGAGTTATCTATAACCTAGGGTGATTAAAAATCAATCAGACCAAGGCTGATTTGCAGCGATTCATCCACCTTTTTCATCGTTTCATCATCAAGGTGGGTGATCTTGTCAGTTAAGCGTTGTTTGTCAATCGTCCTAACCTGTTCCAGCAAAATAACAGAATCTCTGTCAAAGCCATGAGCAGCTGCGTCAATTTCCACATGTGTAGGTAACTTAGCCTTCTGGATTTGGGCTGTGATTGCAGCCACAATTACCGTCGGGCTAAAGCGATTGCCAATATCGTTCTGGATGACCAGAACTGGCCTTACTCCGCCTTGTTCAGAACCTACAACCGGCGAAAGATCAGCAAAAAAAACATCGCCACGTTTAACGATCAATGTCTACACCCCGCTTACTAAGCGGCCAAGAGTGCTGTCTGCATCTTCCTCCGCGAGGAAAGCCTCGCATGCCATGGTCAAGTTGATCTTAGCCATTTCCATGTAGCCGCGCTGCATGGACTCCCGGATGGAACGTTTCCTCCGTTCGCTCAAGTACAGCTTCATGGCCTGCCTAATCAATTCACTCCGGTTGGAATTCTCCAATTGAACAATTCCGTCCACTTCCTGCAAGAGATGATCGGGCAAGCTGATCATGATTCTTTTGGTGTTCTGCAAATTAGCCACCTTCTCTTCCACCCCCACAAACCTTCTGCCCTTGTGTTCCAGTGTTACAATATACAAGGAATTTTATACAAGGAATATATGCCGCCAGTATATCAAGTATGCTGCATCCCATTATAAACTAGAAATGGTGGTTCGTATAGGCTTTTAGTCACATCTCCTAATACGATACAATTCCTTCTATTTTCTCCCTTGTATAACATCACTGTCAAGAACTTTCAGTTTGTGAGTAGAGCATTTACTAATTTAGGAAGTGTGCCTTCACTTATATAAACGCGTGGCACCCGATGAGCCAACATGCAGATAACCTCGTAGTGAATTGTTCCAAGCTGGAGAGCCAACTCGTCTGCCGTGATCATCACGTCAGCTTGACGGCCGATGAGAACAACTTCTTCGCCTGCTTTAATTTGTTCCGCTTCTGCAGCGAAAGATTTGAGTGATACCATACACTGATCCATGCAGATTGTTCCGACGACAGGAACGCGGCGTCCACGTATTAGCACCTCCGCTTTGCCAGTTAGCATGCGGGAATATCCATCTGCGTACCCCACAGGTAGCGTTGCAATAATCTCCTCGCTCTCTGTGATGTACCTAGTGCCGTAACTGACGCCCCAATCGGCAGGCAGGCTTTTGACATATACAACCTGCGTCTTCAGCGTCAATACCGGACGTAGTTCTACCAGTTGACGGTTCACCTCTGTGGAGGGATAAAATCCGTACAAGCTGATGCCTACACGCACCATGTTGCTGGATAAATAAGGTGAATCAATGGCCGTAGCGCTATTGCCCGTATGTATGATCGGGATCTGAATGTTCTGCTCCCGCAGCGTTTCCGCCACGCTCATGAACCGTCGATGCTGTTCCAGTGTATAGCTTTTGTCTTGTTCGTCTGCCTTGGCAAAATGGGTAAACATACCCTCCAGCTCCGCCTGCGCAACAGACTGCACTTCAGAGATAAATGCAGGTGCGTCAGCTGGTAAAAGACCCAGTCGTCCCATCCCGCTATCAATCTTGATATGCACCTTTAGCCGATGTTCCGGATCTATAGGAAGCTGTCTTATAGCCTCCAGTACCTCCGGTGTGAACAGTGTTACAGTTACATGGTTCTCCCAGGCAACGGCTATTCCTTCTGGGGAAGTGTAGCCAAGCACCAGTATAGGAATCAGTATTCCCGCCTGACGCAGCTCCAATGCTTCATCCAAAAAAGCCACACTAACATAATCTGCTCCGAGTCTTTCCAGCTCCCGTGTCACTTCCACTGCTCCATGGCCGTACGCATTTCCTTTGACGCATCCCATAAACTTTGTCTCTGCCGGCAAGTAGCGGCGAAAGGCTTCGTAATTGGCACGCAAATCATCCAGATTAATTTCGGCTACTGTCGGTCGATAGCTTGCTTGCACTTCAAGTCACCTTCTTACGTTGTAGTAAAACGTCATTGCTGCATTGCATTAATCATTGTCTTAGTACCAATGGTAATGCTACAGAAGGTGGCTGTCAATGTGTGCTGGAGCCCCGGCAAATAAAGAAAAGCGGATACTACGTTGTAGAGGAAAGAATCCCACAAAACGCAGTATCCGCCTACTTTTTATTATTTACCCGATTGTGCCTCCATAGAAGCGGCAATTTGCATCATTTCATTAGCAGGAAGATTGGCACTTGTAATTCGGTACTCTACACCCTCAGACATCCAAGTCAATGTCTGCTGCTCATCCCCACTCAGAACTCCCCACGTAAAACCAAGGTCTTTCAGGGTTCCAGGCGCCAGTGCTACCGCACGGTCCAGTGGACGGGATTCCATAATAGTGTACTGATAAATCCCATCATATCGGATGAGAACAGCATGGTCTTTGTTGCCCTCCAATTTATGCGAGTCCTTGAACTCTACACCAGCTGGAATATAATCAGGTTCAATGATCCCAAAGTCTCCAAGCTCTGCTGCCACTGGTTGTTCAGCCTGTTCTTGGCCCTCAGGAGCTGTAACCGGATTACCATTCTCATCAACCTCAGCTACTGTGCTCTCTGCGGACTTACCCGAGGCCATGTTCTTTTCCATATCAAAGGAATCCTTGGTGAAATCCGTATCGAATTTGAAGGTGTCAAACTTCACGTTTACAACTACCTTCGCCTCAGAATCAGAGACTTGAACCTGTTTAGGCTCATAAGTCTTTTTATCAAGCCAAATCTTTTGCCGCACAAGGGCATTGCTTTGATAATTCGCGGCTACCTCGAACACATAGTTATCTCCATCTTCCACAAATTGGCGGTTATTATCCGAAACTATGCCACGAACCAACGTCTGATACAGATAGACCTGACCTTGATCATCCGGCCAATCGCTTTGGAAACGGAAGCTCTTATTCATACTTGGTGTGAGTACGAACACTCCCTCATCATTACGAAGTACGATCTGCGTAATATCCTTCTGAACATTTGCCAAGCTGATCCGGTAGTAGGAAGGATTCTTGTACCATACTTCTACCTTATACTCCTGCGGCTGTTCCCCGGTATACAGGGTCATTGTGCCAGAACCTTGGTACGTTCCCTGCTTACTTTCCAACTTGTCAGCCACATTGTTCAAATCCTTGACTACGGAAGCGGCATCCTTCTTCCCGCACCCCGTCATCACCAGGGCCACGCTCATAATGATCGCGAGTACCCATGTTATCCGGCGCATGACATCATCCCCTTAACCTGTTTTGAATGCATTGATTAGTACATGTCTATGAGGGACTTGGCCGCAATATGCAGACGGGCATGACAAGCGTGCAGCATTGATTTATTTTATGAGATCCAACAAGCCAAAAAGCCCGCGCACAGCGCTGGCTCTATACTTCATCAGAAGTTGCAATATCATTATGTAGGGTGTTTAACCATTCTCTTCAATCCTCATTATCGCTATGTACTGCTTTATTGTACTGATTAATTAATTCATCTAATCTCATGGACTGTCTGATCACATTCGGATGCAAAAGCCCTCCGTGTTGCCTCTCCATTAAATAAAGTTTTTTTCTAGCACCCTCTATTCTCTTTTGGATAATTTCCTGATCATTCATTAACACTACCTCCCTAATTTAATATATTAGAGGTATATGTCAAATTCTATATTTTACATTAAAGTGCATTACTACAATTCAATAGATAGCGATCTCAGATTTAATCTGAAAACTCTTTTTTGTTTCTTCTATAAAACTATCAATACTAGGCACTTCCAATAACAAAACCATTTTTCTTTTCATTGATTCTAATCAGATTTTGGTATTGCTTCTGCGTTTCTAAAGATGCAGTATGCCGAAGCTGCTCAAACATTCTGACACACTTTATTATACAGGATTCGTTATTAATCCTTACAGAAGTCTCCAAACTATCCATTATATACTTTATACTAAGCTCATATTTTCCTCTTCTTATATAATACAATGCTATTTCAGCCATAAAAAAAGTGTATCTGTCTTCGATAATTTGTCGATTATAACATTTAAGATTTCTCTGCTGATCTCTATAATCTGATATTTCTTGCTCAAACCGCTGAAGAATATCATCCACATTAAAATCATAGTGATTGGCTGCCTGAAGGATTTTGAACAGACCTGGAAGAATGTCTTCCTCTCTTTTTTCAATATAGGTCACATATTCCGGAAGCGCTGTCACATCACCTTTTAAAATTCTCAGTAAATATATATTGCCCTGTGCCCAACCCATACATCGATTCATAAGTTGCAAAGCTTCCTCCGTATCCTCACGGATCCAGCTCATATCCATGTAAAGGTTAACATACTGCAATGCTCTATCATAATCTCCCAGCTCTCTGTAAACTACTGAACGTAACACATAAGAAAATAGAATATATGAAAATAAGGGCATTGCAGGTTCCTTCTGTAACCCGTTTTTTCTGGCTCGCTCATTATTATACTTATATTGAATGGATGCTTTTTTTTCAATTTCAATAGCTATGAGCATTACCTTATCCCAATACCTCAATGCGCTATATGTATTCGCCAGAGCCTTCAGCGCGTCAAGTTGATCGACTTCATCAAGCCGATTTACAAAACCCTCAAACTGCACAGCTGCTCGCAAATTCAGATCCTGATCGCCTCCTAGAGCAATCGTGAACAGTCTGTATTGGCAAAAAGCCAGCCGCTCTGAATGCTGATACTTCTCACTCTCCGCGACACTCCGGTATAACAACGCTGCAGCATCATATTTTCCTTGTACAAAAAAATCTTCTGCTGTATCAAACAACGAGGGTGTATAAGATAGGCTGTCCATCATGATTCCAATCACCCGACTTATACATTCCAGCTTATCTAGTTCAGCACAGCGATATAGAAAAGGTCGAAGTCGTCTCCAATTGGGATTGGAATGTATGAAACACTCCTCCACATACATATCATAAAAGCCGCCTTCTTCTAATCCCATACCTTTTGTAATACGGTCTAATTGCTGCATGGCTATAGGCCGATTCCCATTGATAATGTTGCTAATTGTGCCCGAATTCACTTTAGATACCTCTGCGAATTGATTAATTGTTATTCCATTCTTCTTGAGGTAGTCCGCCAGTTCTGCACGAATGGTCATCTGCTTCATGATCAAAGCCACCTTTCGCCATCATGATTCATATATAGATCAATAGTATTTAAATAATAATATGTCTAATTATTCCAGTGGTCAAATACTTTTTTTTGGCTTAATTGATTATACATTTATTCAATTAGTGATGTATAAAATACAAATTAGCCGAATGTAAAAAACCACCAGAACACAAGGTGTATTAGACCTTTTCTGGTGGCTTTTCTAATGCTACTTCTATCCATAGTTATTCAATACATGCATTTAAATTCAACTAAGAACTAGGTTTAATCATCATGTCCAGCTTATTTATATAAGGACCGAGCGCTTCAATTAACTTCTCTTGGTTTTGTATCTCCTCTTTCGAAAGCCGATCCATATGAACACTTCCATCTGCATCAAATACCTTGGCATCATAGCGTTGCAACTCATTTATTAATTGTTCGATCTCCTCAAACTCTTCTTTAGTAAACCTCTGTTCAGCTTTTTCCAGCACGCCATTCCAGAAAGTATCACGATCAACGACAGCCGCCTTTGCCTGAGGGATTTCATTTTCATTCATTTTCTCGAAATAAGGTTTAAGCTCAACCTGTAAATCATTATATGCCTTTTGATCTTTCGCACTTAACTGTTCTAGGTGAAAGACTCCGTCAGCATCGGCCATTTGCAGATTGTAAGCTCCCAATTCCTCTAGTAAAGACATCAATCTTGTAAATTCCTCTTCGTTAAAGCTTTGTTTCGCGTTCTGCAGCTTGGCTTCAAGCCTGTCATATTGTTGCTGGGTTACTCCAATCGTAGCAGCAGTTGCTTGTGAGCCATACAGGGTATCCGCCAAATAATTATATCCGGCATATGCTCCAGTAGGAATTAATAATGCAGCCGCCAAAATGCTTGCTACAAGCCATTTTTTCATTCGTCTTCCCCCTGATCTCGTCTCGGTCTGATTTAGTATTTGCTTCTTCAGTTCCGGTGGGGCACTTAGATTTCTCGCCTCTTCCTGCAGAACTGTCCGTAACTCTTCATTGAAATTCATGCAGGTCCTCCACCTTTCCCTTAAAAAGAGTATGATTCTCCGGCTTCTGACGAAGCTTGTGCAGTGCAGCATGAATACGGGATTTCACCGTACCCAGAGGGATACCCAGTATCGCGGCACTTTCTTCCTGTGAATATTCATTTAAATAGTGCAGAATAATCACCTGCTTCAGCTTAAATGGAAGACGATCTACACTTGCTAGTAGACGGCGGTTAGCTAACCTGTCCACAACATCACTAGTGAAATCAGGTTCCATCCTTAAATCAGTCTGCTCTACTTTTTTAACCATTCGGAGATGCGTCCATCTCTTTCTTCGATAGGCATGAATTTGCCGCATAACCAGCCCCATAAGCCAAGGCCTAAAAGGACGATTGACGTCAAATTGCTCAAGCGACCGGTGCACCTGAATATAAATCTCCTGAACAACATCATCCACATCGGAGGTTTCGCGAACGAGAAAATGAACGGTCTGATACACATCCCGAATCGTTGCTTCATATAGTTCACTGTACGCTTCACGGCTGCCGTCTAGCGTAAGCGCAATGAGCTGAGAATATTCATTTGGATGTTTCATCCCTCTCAATCCCTCCTTCGGTCTTACACTATGTATTGGTACATAGAGAATAAATCGTTCGATTTATTTTTTACTCTGCAGCGGCTTAATGGAGTAGATGAAGTAAGCCGAGGCTGACCGCCAGCTGAACAGATTATGGACAGGTGGAAGCTGATGTTCGGCTTGAGCAAATTATGGGCGGTGGAAGCTAGTCTTCAGCTTTGCCTGAGCAGATTACGGACGGTGGAAGCTGATCTTCAGCTTTGCTTGAGCAGATTATGGGCGGTGGAAGCTAGTCTTCAGCTTTGCTTGAACAGATTATGGGCAGGTGGAAGCTGATGTTCAGCTTTGCTTGAACAGATTATGGACAGGTGGAAGCTGATGTTCGGCTTTACACGCCAGCTTTGGCCGGATCCCGCAGAAATCTATGAGATAACTGCATTCTGTACACTTATTCCATATGCAAAAAGGTTTACTCTGATTTTAAGTGTATTCTATACAATTAAAAAGCGGAGAAACTTCCTATAGTGGGATAAATCGTGAAAATAAGTGTACGAAATACAATTATATCCATCCAAGCGTTATTTCGCAGAAATATAGTTGTACGAAGTACAGCTATATTCTCCCAAACGTTGTTTGCATGTGCCCTCAATAAAGCGAAAAAGGGGAGATCCATATGGATCATCCCCTTGCCTATATATACTCGAACAGTAACCGCCTATCTCTCTAAAAAATCAGTCAGCGGATAGACTCAGCAACTTTGATCAAATCATTCTTGTCCAAGCTAGCTGATGTTACACCGTATAAGACTCCATTGGCTTCCCAGTCCAACCCTTTTCCATTAACCAATACAGCATCAGCTCCGTTAATCTTCACTTTTTCGATTGTGCCATCCGTCGACATCTCATAAGCCGTTTCGGAATCAGCGTGCCGCTGCTGCATCGAGATGATCTCATCGGTAGCTTCATTAACAAAATATAAATTAATATATTTGCTGTTGATTACTTCACCATTGCTATCCTTATAAAACTCTGCACGATCAAAGGTATAACCGTCTGGCAAATACTCCGGCAATCCCACATTAAAAATCGTATATTCATTTAGCTTGCTAGAATCCCTCTCGATCAGCAATTCCGCTTTCTCTTGATCCCTCTCAGATTGCGTAACCAGTCTGCCGTCTTCAACTCCGACGATTTTTTCCCCATCAGCATTGTAGATATCACCTGCCTTTTGAGCAGCGTCGAGGGTCACAAGCGCATTTCCTTTGCTATCAAAAATCTTCCCCTTAAAGTCATCCGGAATCACGTTGGAATCCGCAGAAAATTCTACTTCATGGGCTACAATATGGCCTAAGTTTATCGTTTGCAATACTTTCATTAACAGCTCCTGTGCAAATGACGGCTGCACAAAAGTTACACTTAATACGCTAACCACTAGCAAAGTTGCCAGCATAACAGCAGGACGTCTTAATCTATGTTTTGTACGCAATCCTTTCTCCTCCTTTTGGCCGGCATACTTTCTCCGAGCCTTATTCAGAATGGCTGTTTTGTCAGAGCCCTCGCTGAAATCTTTATGGGCCAGAACCCTGCCTAGCTCCAGCAGCTCCTTGTACTCCCCAGCACCCTTTAAATCATTTGCCGCTCCATATATACTTTCATCTAAATCTGCTGAGAACTTCTGCTGTATGTCTTTACTGTTCATAGCTGCTCCACGCTCCCTATTTCAGTCTTCAGCTTTTTCATAGTCCGGTAGAGTATCACACCGATATTGCTCTCCGAAATTCCCGTAACCTGGGCAATCTCTCTATTTCTCAGATTAGCACCAAATTTAAGAGCCACAATATTCCGCTCCTTTGAGCTCAATGTATTCAAGGCTTCGTTAAGCCTTCCACTACGTTCTCCCTGGAGGATCAAGCTTTCCGGATCTTTTCTGCTAGAAACCAGTTCCTTGACGGCATCCAGCGAAAAGAAACTTTTCCTTTTAAAACTCCGGTAATGATCATTGACCACATTTCTGGCAATGGCGAATAACCATACCTCTAAAGGAGCTTTTTCCTGAGAATAGGTCGATAGTTTCGCCAACATTTTCTCAAAAACAAGGCTTGTCAGATCCTCAGCCGTATGGAGAGAACTAACCCGGTAAGCGATGTAGTTGAATATTCTTTTATAGTAGGTTTCAAAAATCGTTGTGAACAAAACATCTATGTCAGTATTTTCCTGTATATTCTCTTTTACAAAAGGATGAAGCAATGCGCGCTCATGCATCAATCTAACTCTCCTTTCCCACCAAATTTTCACTTAGCTAAGTAAATTCATCAGTTAATACGATATATTTCCAATTTCATTACAAGATATAAAAAAAAGAAGGGTTCCAGCGCTAAATTCAGTCTTTCTAACCAAGCTACAGTAACCCGTCAACTTGACAAGCTTAATATAGCTTCTATATATTTTAGTAACTAAAGTAAATTGGAGCGAGGCAATGTTATGAGCACAAAGGAAGAGAAACAAAATGCTATCCATAAGGTCATGGAATCTATGGCAAATGTGCAGCAGAAATCCCAGTTTTTCATTGATATGATCACTAAAAAGGAAACCCTGACTCACAATCAGATCATGCTGCTGTTTCAACTCCGGCTTACCGGAAGCTTGAACATTACTGACATCTCTGAACGCTTCGTGGTCACACCCGGAGCCGCTTCCTCCATGTGCGATAAACTTGAGGAAGCCGGACTTATTGAACGGGTGCGGACTAAAGAAGACCGCAGAGTTGTCAATATTGTCCTTACAGAACAAGGCGATCAGCGTATCCATACAATATTTGAAGCATTTCCTACCTCAGATCTGAATAAAATCTCCGGAACTTTAGAACAAATAAATAAATTGATGGAACAAATGATGCACTAACAGCCTTCATTTTGCTCCTTATCAGCTATACTCTTTTCTATAAACACTGTCTGTCAGGAAACTGACGGCAGTGTTTTTTATGTTAAACTCCCAATTTATTATATTGACTATATATTATAATGAATATATATTTTAATTATTAAAATATATTTTGAAGGACGGTACTGTAAATGTCCAATAATAACAATACTTATGAACGTACTGACATGATCGATCCACCGTTGAAGGTAAGAGGTTCGCTGTTTGTCCGAGAGAATATTCGTGCGGTTACTGTTGATGTGTTTGGCCACTTAAGTACTAAAAGTAGTGTCTCGACATCAAAACTCAAAGTATCTGGCGACTGTACAATTGGGGGGAATTGTAAGGCCAATCAGGTAAACAATCTAGGGAGTCTGCGCGTTCAAAATATCCAAGCAGATAATCTCCGATCTTCTGGATACATGTCCGTAGCAGAAAATGCTGCAGCCGGGACTTTTTATGCTGAAGGTGCTGTGAACATAAAGAGACTAAATGCAGATTCATCGATTGAGATCCGTTTAGGCAATAGAAGCACAGTCGAGGTTATGAGAGCTGGCGGTGACATTATCGTTAAACCCTCTTCCAAGTTGATTAATGCGCTGATGCACCCTTTTCGAAAACTCACCTGCACAACGATTGAAGGAACTAGCATAACGTTATACCGGACGACAGCTGACCTTGTGTGCGGTGAAGAAATCATCGTCGGACCGGGTTGTACCATTGGGGAAATCCGCTATAGCAAAAGTCTAACGGTGGATCTTAAGTCGCAAGTTGACCGAACTGTATTTTTAAACCAATAAAGGAGAGTCTACATGGAAAAAATCACTCATTTGTCAGGAGCCACTATACTCAAAAATATCGCCAAAGGTGCCACCATCTTGTTCTGTGTACCGATCCTTAGTGTCTGGGCCGTGGGGAGTGTTGTCTGTGCAATCATTGCACCTATCGGTGGTGTGCTAGGTATTGTTGGCATCAAAGGGATAGGACTAAATGCCTTCCCAGATTATGATTTCCCGAACATTCTCAGCCTTCCAATTGGTCTGTGCCTCTCCTTACTTTTGTTCATTTCTTTCTATTACACTCGTCGTTTATTGCGTGGATGCCTGCATTTTATAAAAAACTAGCGAACTGTAACAAGCTTGTATTCTCTTTGTTAATAGAAAGTGACCTACAACGCGCTGTTTTATTCTATACTTAAGGGGACTGGACTTTATCCTGGAGGTAATTATGAATAAAATCATCGCTATAGGAGCTATCACGCTCTTTTTGGCCGGATGCGGAGCATCGGCAACCATAGATATGGATACAACAATGGCTATTAATCAAACACAAGCTACTTCAGCACCACTGAAACTAATCGTGGACGGCGAAGCCGTTCTTCCTACTCTCTCCCCTTTTTTCCTAGATGATAAGGTCTATGTACCTGCAAAAGTACTAATGGAATACTACACCTCAGAACAAAAATGGGATAATAACTTAAAGACCTTGACCATCTCTGATGGAAGCAGTAGTTATGTTCTGACGCCGGACAATGAGTATATGCAAGCTGATGGATATCAAACCTCGCTTGAAGGACCAGCTATTCTACGAAATGGTATTTTATATATTCCTGCCGATTCCTTAAACTCTCTGTCTGGTGCCACTGCGCAGCTGAATGCAGCTGGAACTGAAGTATTAATAACATCAGGGGATGTTAGTACTACCGTCAGAACACCCAGCGAACCTCTCGCTATTGCTACAGAAAATAACCAAGTGAAGCTGTATACTGCCCTTAAAGATGGCGGTACCTACGAAGGATTTGTTGTAGAGGTGAACGGTAACAAGCATACATTTGATTGGGAAACACCCAGACTCCTAAGTTACCCTCCTGAGATTCATTATGCCGACATCGATCAGGATGGACAGGAAGAAGTCGTTGTCATTCTGTGGCTCGGAACAGGTACGGGCATGTCCATGCAGGAACTTCACGTGATTAAGCCTAACCCGTGGGAAGAAGTCACTGTCCCTTCTGCAGATAAAGCCGCCTCCGCATTGGTTACGTCAAAAATTTCTAATGAAAAAGGGGACGCCCTGATTCAAATTCAAGTTAAAGGCTCAACTCCATCCATGGTGACTTTGCGATATCCAGATCGTGCTGAGGATGGCAATCTAGGCGAACAAGCCGGCATTGGTGCTGTTACTCACTACATAGTGGAAGAGGGCAAGCTAAAGGCGGAAACAAATGTTTATATTGGATTTCTGGAGAGTATTGGCACACTAACCTTTGCCTACAAACCGGGAAAAGATGGAATGGAACCCGACTCTATTCGCTTTGAGGTTCATGAGGAATTAGCTTCTTACGTGGAGGGTAAACAGTTATGATTGATGCCCATATACATTTAGAGCAATATGAACCTGAAGTTGCCGAACAGATACTGAGTGAACTACCTGACATGGGAATTAAAGCCCTTATCGCTGTCTCTATGAATTTGGACTCTTGTATACGCACCCAAAGACTTGCAGCCATAAATCCCGGCGTGGTCCGTCCAGCTTATGGCTTTCATCCAGAGCAACCCCTGCCGCAGGATGCTGAGCTGGCTGCTCTGCTGAAATGGATCGAGAGTCAATCTAGTGAGGATTATATTGCTGTGGGGGAAATCGGGCTGCCTTACTATACGCGTGCTGAAGCTTTAGAACGTGGCGAAACCTTTGATATGGAGCCCTATATTGAGCTGCTGGATCAGTTGCTTGGGTTAGCTGCCCGTCTCGATAAACCTGTGGTGCTGCATGCTGTCTATGAAGATGCGCTTATTGCTTGTGATCTCCTGGAAAAACATAACATACAGCATGCCCACTTTCACTGGTTCAAAGGTCCAGAAGAAGCCATTGCCCGTATGATTAAGAACGGCTACTATATCTCCTTCACCCCGGATATCCTGTATGAGCCGGAGATACAGGCGCTTGCCCGCCGTTATCCCCCAGAGCTAGTCATGGCTGAAACCGATGGGCCTTGGCCGTTCGAAGGACCTTTTGCGGGGAAAATCACCCATCCGTCTATGATTCGGGAAGTCGCCGCTGCTTGGGGAGCGCTCCATGGTTACACCCCCGGCGAAGCGGAAGAGTTAGTGACTGCGAATACTAAGCGATTTTATAGCTTGTAGATAGTTTTATAGCTTGTAGATAGCTCTATAGACTATAGATAGATCTATTCTTAGAGTAGATGAAAGGGTGAACCTTAGCTAGCCTAGTCTAACGCTAGACTAACGTTATGATTAAACACAGCTTGGCTTGAGAATCCGTATTTTTCATAGTGGAAGTACTGTTCACAAGCCAACCTTACTTAATCCAGATCCCCTTACCCATTTTCGTTTCGGTAATATTTTTGCGTACGTATTTACTCGTACGTATTTATGCGTACGTAATTTACGCGTATGTATTTACGTGGACGTAGTTTACGCGTACTTATACCTGTACGCATTTATGCGTACGTGTTTATGTGTACTTATTTATGCGTATGTATTTTACGCGTACCCATTTACGTGTATCTAATTACGCGTACGTATTTACTCGTGCGTATTTACTCGTACGTATTTACGTGTGTGAAGCCGCTATCGGACACAGCTGACCTTATATGCAGCAATTCCCCACTTTTGGGATGAGAAAGGACCCCAGAGTCGCTATTGGCATAAAAAACACCCAATAAGGTGCTCTTTTTAAGGAATAACGACGCTGGAGTCCGAAACCATGCTCCAAAGGCTAATAATCTGCGAATAATGTCATCTGGGTCCGTAAGCCTCAGGTTGATGATGACTCGGGACGCTTGTAAGCAGTCCCCAATAATCATAACCTCTCCACATCCACTAACGTTCCGCCTGCGAACTTCATTTTATAAATATCCGGCTTTGTGGTTTGAAGAAGAAAGCTCAGATCATATTTGGCATCAAAATAGTTCATCATAAGCGTCATGACTGCCCCGTGAGTTCCAATAGCAACCTTTTGACCGCTGTGATTGCTCAGTATTTCTGCCAGCACACTAACTGAACGCTTCTGACACGCATGAATGGATTCCCCACCAACTGGGACAAAATCCGGATCTTCAAACATTTTTGTCAGTAATGGATACAGCTCCTGATCAGTCGTAATCTTATTTCCGTCCGAGAAATGGATTTCCCGGAGGTCTTCAACACTCTGAATCTCTGCTCCTAACTCCTGCGCCAATCCAGAAATCGTATGTATAGCCCGAAGGTATGGACTTGAATAGAAGACTTGAATTCCTTCCAGACGTAGTTTTTCCGTTATCTTGCGGGCATCCTCCTCCCCCTTCGCGGTTAGTCCGCGAGTCCTTTCAGTTTCTCCGGGCAGTTTGGGCGACTCACCGTGCCTCACCATATAAATAAAAGTAGCCATCCTTTCCCTCCTTTACCTCTACAAATTCTAATGTTCTAGCCAATCTCCTCTACACACTAAAAAAGCCCTTACGGACGAGAAACTGTCCTATCGGGCTAGGTAATATTGTAACTTATAACGTTTCGTGCAGCAGTTGCTTTAGATCACAAAGTAATAACTTATTGAGAGGTCACTTATTAAGGAGATACTTATTGAGAAGTCACTTACTGAGAAGTCACATACTGAGAAGTCACATATTAAGGCGACTATGACTAAGGAGACTCTTAATTGCACTATATACAGCTATTAAGCGTAAAAAGAGACATCCTGAGCAAATAAGTGCACTTTGTGCAACTAAAAATCATCATTCCTAGACTAAAAGGGAGAATATCAAATAATAACTGCACAAAATACAACTAAATCCCAGTTTGATCGATGGAGGGGAATTTAACTGCACATTCTGCAACTAAATGCTAGGAAGTCACGCTAGATTATCTTTGCCACTCAACCTTTCCAGTCTAGCTAAGTATCTGCTAGTTTGTCACGCTAGATTATCTTTGCTACTCAACCTGTCTAGTCTAGCTAAGTATCGGCTAGGTTGTCACGCTAGATTATCTTTGCCACTCAACCTGTCTAGTCTAGCTAAGTATCTGCTAGGGAGTCACGCTAGATTATCTTTGCCACTCAACCTGTCTAGTCTAGCTAAGTATCGGCTAGGGAGTCACGCTAGATTGTCTCTGCCACTCAACCTGTCTAGTCTAGCTAAGTATCTGCTAGGTTGTCACGCTAGGTTCTCTCTGCCACTCAACCTTCCCAGTCTAGCTAATCTAGTCCAGTTAGGAAGTCCCGCTAGCTAGACTAGCGTGCTACCTGCTAGCTCCCCTCCATCACCTCAACTGTCCTAGATTGCTCCGCAGAGCTATCGTTCATCTCTTTCTGCGCAGGCCACAGCACACGCCCAAATGCGATGCCCAGCACACCAATCAGAGCGATTACGATGCCGAAATTCAAAAAGATACGGCTAGGCCCAGCAATCTGAACCATCATTCCGCCGAGAAGTGGTGCGCCAATCATAACTCCGCTAAGAATGGTACTCTGAATACCGAACACACGCCCTGTCATGTGCGGGGGTGTTTCTTTTTGCAGACAATAATTGAACGTGATAATAAAAATTCCATTCCCAATACCTAGTAAGAACCCTAATAGCAATACAGAAATACTGGAAGCTCCTGGCTGAAGCAGTCCAAGTCCCCCAACCGATAAACCCATCAGCACATAACCCGTTCCAAGCTTCCAGCCATAACCTGTTCCGCGATTCATTTTGTTCATGACCATAATGATGAATACAGCACCGCCTCCGGATGCCGCCACGAGCCAGCCCAGTAAAGATTCATTAGAGGGTGCAAGTACCCTAAATAGACTGGTGAATTGAAAATCAATCATCTGAATAGCCATTGAACAGACTATGCCAAACAGCATGGTATTTAGCAGCAACCTACTATGCAGCATAAAATTCCAGCCTTCTTTCCACATCGTGCGGAGAGCAACACGTTCCTCTTGATCGCCCTTGCCTTCTGTGCCAACTTGTTCTACTTCACTTTTCTTAACTGTAAGTAGGAGCAAATAGGAACAGCCTCTAAGGCAAGCATTGATCAATATACACCACTGTGGCGTAAGAACAGACAACGCGAAGCCGCCCAGTAAAGGTCCCGCGATTTTCGAGCCTTGATTTACAAGCCCATTAAGCGAGGTAGCTTGAAGCAGTTGGTCTTCTCTAACCATACTACGGGTCATCGACTGCTGAGCAGGCACGTTTAACGTAGAAATGGCAGCACGCAACATCAATAACGGGAGCAACCACACCATACTGGGAGCAAATAATACGAATACGGTTAACAATGCCGTAAGCAGATCACACATCCGCATTAGCTTCAGCTTGTTCAGTCGGTCAGCCACTACCCCTGCGAACGAGCCCAGCAAAATCCCCGGCAAAGCTATGGAGACCGGAATCAAAGCCAGCATTAGCGGGCTGGCCTGCCAGCGGTACCCTACGAGTACCTGAATTGCTAAGGCATCGAACCAATCCCCAAAGGTAGCCGTCGCATATGCGCTGTACACACGCATATACACCTTGTTCTTAAGCAGGCTCGTGCCTGCTTGTGTTGAAGCATTCATTAAACATTCCTCCAAATTACAATTAAGAACTTATTAGCATGACCTTAATGTAATGGAGAATTGTCAGAGAATTATCAGGGGGCAGTCACAAGGTTCGTAAGCACGGTATCCAAGGATTGTTCTAACCGATGGAATCCCCGCTCTTCCTTCTCCTGTTCAAATATATCCACATATTTGCGATACAAAGCTGGCTTAGGTGGAAACTGTTTACAAAAATGAACTATTCGGTACAATGCATATATCCGTATCGGCACGAACCCTGACATCTCAAGCACCTGAAGTGCCTCATCCAACAGTTGCTCGGCTTCACGCCAAGACTTGCGCCGTAGAAACCACAAGCCCCTTGTAACTTTATAACTACCAATCTCACGCAAATAAGGTTTCTCCAGCAAAAGTGCTTCAATGTCTGTTGCCATCCGTTCTATTACGTGATCTTCTGTTCCCATCCACAAGTGTGTAAGCATTTCTGAGGTCGCCGTTATAGGAATGAAACTCTCATACCCCGGCTCTTTAATCACTTCATATGTTAGCTTTAGTCGTTCCAGTGCTTTTTCCGGTTGCCCTGCCAGCGTGTACAAATCCAGAATATTTAGAATCTCCACTTCGCGATGCTGAGGCGGCAAAAGAATTTTTTTCTCAAGGACCAACTCACAGAACTCTAATTTTTTCTTAGGATCACCCAATAGAACATAACAGATTAATAAGGAATAAAACCGTTCCTCTATCCCCACCTCGGTTGTGTTCAGCAGCCAATCCAAATCTCCCTGTACAAAATGAATATAGATCGAATAAAACGGATCCATCGCATACCCCAAAACATCCTGTTGGCGTGCGAGGATTAACATCGAGCGACCTTGGCCATATAGGTGATATTTCTTGAATACCTCCCGCATCGTCTTTTGCATCTCTAAGTCATATGTAGTCGGATTGGCCATAGCAGCTGAGGGCTCCTGCATAGTCAGACTATAACCAAATCCCCGAACAGTCTTAATATCTAAGTCTTGAAACTTGCCTAGCTTTTTACGAAGCCGATAAATATGATCATCTACTGTTCGCTCTACCGGATATTCAAGCGGCCATACTTTATCCAACAGCTGTTCTCGACTGAATGTACGCCCTCTATTTTTATACAAGAACTGAAAAAGCGTAAATTCTTTTGGGAATAATTCTATCGTTATCCCTTCTGCGGTCACTTTATATTCACTTTCGTTTAATTCCAGCTGCATGATAGAACCTCACTTTCCCCGAACCCGCTCATTGGTTACATTATAACAGTCCGTCCAAGGCCTACTCCACCTCAAAAAAGAACATACAAAAAGAGCAACCCACAGATTCCTCTGCAAAATTGCTCTCTCCTCTTCTAACCCATGCCACTTACCCAGCCATATTGTTAAAAGAGTCCTGTTCACTAAACACGGAAATATGATCTACTGTACCGGTCGAGCTTGGAATAATAAATTTCAGCTGGTATTGGTCATTGGCTTGATAGGTGTAAATCTTATCGTCTCCGTTCACTTTGGTATCGTCAGGCTTGCCGAGTGTTGCCTCAATTTGCTTCAGCGTCAGCTTTTGCAGTGTGGAATCACTTGAACGAACATCGAAGATTAAACTTCCTTTATTAAATCCAAACACGACATGTTTGTCAGTGTAGGTAGCATAAATACCTTTTCCCGCTGACTCTTGTTGATCAGGTTTGCCCCAATCCGCTTCGACCTCATCAATGAGTCCGGTATGAGCGGCATATTTTACACCGGGTACCTTCCCCTTTTTGGCAAGCTCGAGCAACTCTTTAAGCTGTTTGTCGCTATTTTGTGAATTTGAGCCGGTTGAATCTTTATCAGTCTCCGTAGGGGAGGAAGTCGCTGCTGGTGCAGTTTCTGCTGGGGTGCTTGATGGACTAACTTCCGGCTCAGAGGTTGCTGTTACAGCCGTTTCTGTTGGCGCCGTTGCCTGGGATTCTGAATTCCCCGCCTCATTGTTCGAACTGCATCCAGCAAGCCCAATCATTCCTGCGAGTAGGATAGAGCCTGCTATTAATTTTATCTGTACTGGCATGATGTCATCTCCTTAATAGATTACCTTAAAGTCGTCTTACAAAAAATGAAACTGAACATACAGACGAGCTGAAAATCAAATAGTTGCAGGATAGCGGCAATTTTTCTGGATAACCCTCTTTTACCCATATCTACAAATATAAATTCATACACACTCTATTTTTCTACATAAAACCCTTTTTTCCGACACCTAACTCAAGTAAGTTTCTCTTTTAAAATCTCCACATAACTCCATCTAACTATAAACTCGTAAACTCATAAACCTATGAACTATATGACCTTACCCGTCATTCCCAGCCTCGAAGGGTTTCATTGCAGAACGTACAATAGAAAGGAGCTAATCCTGCTTGAAAAAGCGACCCATTGCAATCTGTACAATAGATTCCAACAGTAACCTCTTATCCGGCGAACTGCAATCGCGACATTTGTTGAATAATTTTCCATCCAAACGCAACCTTAATCCTCCAATCCGCATCTTATTAGTAAAGGGAGGGGAGCTACATCTGAATATTATAGAGAGAATTGTGGCAAAAGATGAGTCAGCTCTCCGCCTGTTAATGGACGAATATGGAGATATGCTGCTGCGAACCGCTTCTTTACTGCTCAAAGATAGACAAAGTGCCGAAGAAGCGGTACAAGATACTTTTATTCAAGCTTATGCCAAAATGAGTCAGTTACAGGAGCCGGATCGGCTGAAGGCATGGCTGATACGGATAGTAGTCAATCGCTGCCGCATGAGGCAAAGGACGTGGAGCTGGCGTAATATTTTCCCGGCGGGAGGGTCAGAGCTGCAAACTAACGAGGATGCTGACTTCACAGCCGGAGCGGAAGAGCTTTTTATGGTGGAATGGCATAATGTCAGGCTCGCCGAGTCCATGAGAAATCTCGACTATCTATACCGTGAATGTCTGACGTTATATTACTTTCATGAGATGAGTATCCGGGAAATTTCCGAGCAATTAAATACATCTGAAAATACGATCAAATCCAGACTCGCCAGAGGCCGGACGCTCTTAAAAAAGATTTTGGTGAAGGAGGGACATTTCTTATGAATACAGAACGCGATGCGGTCAAAAAGCAGCTGGATGAAGAATTAAAGAACCTCCAGTTCACTGGACACGACCGGGTCATTAAGCAGACTCATCCTCCAACCTTTGGAGCCCGTTTATTGGCGCTGTGGAATAAAGAAATTGAGATCCCTGTCAAACCTATAGGTGCGATCGGTGCTATTATTTTAGTAGTTTCGCTTACCCTACATCAACCAGAGGTTAAACAACAGCCACAACAAAATACCCCGCAGCGTGCGAACCGAGAACTAATCGAAGCTGGAGGCAATACGTATTGGAAGGATATCTACGAGCAGGCGGTGAAAAAACATGAGAATTAAGATAAAAATCAAACATCTGGTGTTATTCGTGTTACTCCCTGCCTCCCTGCTTATTCTTCTGTTTAACTTCTTACCTTCACAAAGGCAGATAGATCAGAGCACAGCTATTCAATCTAACATAGCTAGAACTGATCTTCTGCAAAAGCTGGCTTCCACAACCGGGAGTAAACGTATCGAGCTAATCCGTACAAACATCCTTGATAAGGATCACAGCTATGATCCCTACAGATATGACGTTAATGTCAGCCCTTCGATGAGCCAGTGGAGTAATGATGAAACCCAGCGTTCCGGTCTGTTACCGGAGGACATAGTACCTTTGCTTGAGGAATATATCCTTGAGGGGCCTTCGGACAATACACGTATATTTGCGGCTAAGCAGTTAGCTTATGAATATGATGCTCTTGGCCGAAAGGAAGATGGAGATCAAGCGCTAATCACCGCAACGAAACAGTCAAACAGCAACTCCGATATAGCTAAACAACTGGAGCTCCTTCGAGCGGAGCGAGCCCTAAATAGTGGCGATATAACAACCGCTGAAACAATTCTTGAACAAACCCCCTTTCCATCCGAGTATCAGGAAGAGCTAAACGCACAAAAAGCATGGCTTACCGGGCGTTTACTCTTTACAAAAGGCGAAGCGCAGGAAGCACTTGCCGTAGTAAAAGATGGCTTGGAGAGGTACAAAAAATTCTGGCAGGATATTCATAAACAAATGAACGCTGCCACCAGCAGTTCGAACGAAGGCTCCACAGACAATACAGGATCAGCAGCAGCACCAGAAGCTGGGACTTCAGATACTGAAAGACAGCTGGAATCGCTTCGAACCGCAATTCAGTCTGCTATAGATATGGGAAATACTTCAACTGCTGTCGTCTCCGGTACCCTTACACGAAGCGATGGCACCCCAGTTCCGCGGGCAGGTATTTTTCTCCGTGCTGAAAGCGAAGTTAACCATAGCATCACTTCTGCTGAACCCTACCGAATCGTCACAGATACTGAAGGACGTTTCGAATTTCACGGTGTGATTCCGGGCTTTTATCAGTTACAGCTTGGACTTGGCTATGATCAGATCGACGGTTGGACCTGGCCTGTACAATATGACGATTGGATTGAAGTTAAACCGGATGGCAGGTTGAATGAGAGCATAGTTCTACAACCTCTGCTTGAGCTGCAGTCTCCCATTAATCAGGAAACCCTAACGGGCAAGACCATAGATTTCCGCTGGAAAGCTGTTGAAGGTGCAGCTTACTATCGTTTAAGCGGTGGCGGGGAGGGGGCCGTGTTGGGTGTACAAATTCGGGATCGTATTGTAGATAATCATATCTCCATTCCAGTAGAAGAACTTTACGATGGCGGCGGTTTTTCCTATGGCAGCAGTGGAGATGGCTGGGAATCTATTGACCCCCTCTCCCTTCTCGGATTTATGAATCCCGAAGTGCGCTTTTCTTGGAATATTGAAGCCTTAGATGCAGATGGACGCCTGATTACCCGCAGTAATGGCTACAGGCTGAACGAAGACACTGTCGGCAATCTGCCGTTCTTTTATCTCAAGGAAAGAGAGCTTACTGCGGCTGACCAACTACTACTGGATAAGAAAACGGATCAGGCACTAGAAATGTACCAACAAAATATTGCCGATGACCCACAGGATGTTCATGCCCTGCACATGCTAGTAAAGATGATGCTGGCAAAATCGTCCCTCACAAAGGATACAACATTAGAAGATAAGGCGATTCCTTTACTCGAAAAGCTAATACAACTACAGCCTTCTACTAATTACGCCTTCACATTATCGCAGTACTATTTTGACCATGCCGACTGGAAGTCGTATAACAAATATTATTCCTACTACAACGAACTAAACCGACCCAATACTAACGGTTATGTACTTTCTATTAACGCCACAGCCCTCATGCAACAAGGGAAGCTTGAAGAAGCTCGTAAACAATTCGCGATCGCCCTAAAGTATGATGATAGCCATCGTTTTATTGGCAGCTTTTTGGCGGCAGAATTATACGCTGGTGAATCACTCTCTTCGGTAATGACACTTGCTGAGCGTTATCCTGAACTCAGCTTTGGTCATAGTGGGTATCGCTGGCCACAAATGATTAAACAACTGTTAGCGGAACGAAAAAATCAACCTAAAGTCTTTGACCAAGAGTTAAAAGAGAAGCTTGGATGGTATATGAATGGTCAAACTGATGAGTTAAAGCAATGGATCGCAAGTGCCAAACCCTCCGCTCTGAAGACCTTTATGCAGGAGGTTTTAGAGGTACGCTAATTCATTAAAATACCAAAATCCGGTCCCGCTCGATAAATTCGAGCATGGACCGGATTTTTAATTACACATAATCTTTTATTTAGATTTAGCTTCCATCATGTAATTCTGGAAATCCGTGATACTTGGGTTAGACATATAATGACCACCCTCTACTTCAATCGTTTGGCCTGTGATGAATTTGGATTCATCCGATGCCAGGAACAAAACCGTATTGCCGATATCATCGGCTTCACCGTGATAAGGTAGGGCGTTGAATTTTTGAAAAATATCCAATACAGCTGGCGGCATATTTCTTGCTGCCGCAGGTGTCAGGATCAGCCCTGGTGCCACGCCGTTACAACGGATTTTGTCTTTACCATATTGTGTAGCAATGTATCGAGTAAGGTTCACAACCGCTGCCTTAGAGGAGCCATAAGCAGTACGCAATGAATCCCCAGCGAATGCTGACATCGAAGCCGTGTTAATGATCGACCCTCCGCCCGCTTTAATCATATGAGGAATAGCAAAACGGCTGCCTAACAGAACACTTTTAGTATTCACGTTCATCAGGCGATCCCATTCTTCCAAATCTATATTGACCACATCAAGGTCTTTTTGCAGATTAGTTAGACCTACATTATTAAACAATATTGTGATGGTGCCATACTGAGCAACTGTGAAATCAACAGCTTCCTTGATCGAATCCGCTTGGGAGGCATCTAAGAAAAGACCTTCAGCTTCTCCGCCTTCACATTTAATCTTAGATGCTGCTTCTTTGGCTGCTTCCACATTAAAATCGGCAATGACAACCTTTGCTCCTTCTCTAGCTAATAGAGTGGCAGCTGATAAGCCAATACCTGAAGCGCCTCCAGTTACTAATGCAACTTTACCTTGAACTCTTCCCATGTTCATACCCCTTTATAATGTTATTGTGCTTCTAAGATGACTTGGTTTATGTTTCAGAGCTATCAAAGCTCATTAACAACTTCTCATAGATTTTCAAGAATTGCTGCAGTTCCTCCTCATTGAGCTTTTGGAACATTTCAGCTCTTAGCTCCTGTCCCTTAAGCTGTGCTTCCTTCAGAACGTCTTTTCCTTTGTCCGTGATAGATAGAAGTACATTCCGTCGATCATCTTCGTTATATTTTCGCTCGGCCATCCCCTGCTTAATTAGTCGATTAGCAATGTTTGTCATTGCTCCCGGCGTATATCCTAGTCTCTTAGCCAAAATAGTCTGCTTCAAGGGGCCTTTTTTATTCAATTCACCCAAGACTAGAACTGGAGATATCCCAATATTGTGATCAAATGCGTTCATCCATCGAACAATAACTTCATTCGTAAATAATTCAACTGCATGTATTAGCTTAAAAATATCTGGATTTTCCAAGAGGTTCTCCTTTGACATTCATGATGATCGGCTGCTTATAAAAGTATTTTAACACTAAAATATTTAATAGTAAAATACCTAATATTTAAAAAAAGAATGCTTGGTGAAAAGCATTCTTCAAATTGCGGATTTATCAACAACATAAGTGCCAGCCAGCAAATCGTGAATCGCACGTTTACGGGGATGGAATCCAACCAACAGGTAATCCACCAGCATGATTGGACCCAAGATTTGAGTGAGGTCAAAAGCCAAATCCGACCATAAGGATAATTTGGCGGAAATAACGGTAAAGTCATAGCTGCTGACCGCAATTACCATTGAAAGAATCATACTAATCATTCGGAAAACATTTCGAATCAGAGCTTCCTTCACTGTTGGGTAATTCCCGTGTTCATTGACAATTTTTATTTTTAAAATCAGCTTCCCAGGGGTTCCGCCAAATCTAACGATCATAAAGATATCAAATGCGATAAACAAAATGTACTCCAGGATAATAGGTATCTCCGAGTGTAATGAAACAGCTAATGAATTGAGTATCCAGTATACGATAACCCCAGGTATTCCAATGACCAAGAAATCAAGAATGGAAGCCAGCACTCTTTTCCAAAACCCTATGAAATTCTCCTGATCCAAATGCTCGGGTAGAATGTTATCCATGCAAGCACTCCTCTCTCTATCGTTTACTTTGTCGCTCAATCCCTATTTAACAATCCCTTCCTCAGATGCTCTTGGATAATGGGCTCCAGCTCTTTGTTATTTTTAACAATTACCCGTTTATCAGACAGAGTATCCGTTAACTCTATAATCCTATGTGCGGCCTCCTGATCATATCCACGGTTCCATTCAAAAATCATCACATACAGATTCTTAAATGACTGCTTGTAATTCGCTTGCTCTAAACCCAGTCTTGTTTTTATATACCTTGTAAACACTCTCAAATCCCTGATCACTTTATTAGGGTTCAAAATAACGATTAAGTCAGCAGCTTTAAAACTCTCTTGTCCCCATTTATAATGTGCACCTTCCAGAATCCATGAGGGTTTATCAAGGATTTCTTCCAACTGAGCATCCCTTGCTTCAACTGAAAAACGCAAATTCTCGGCACTTCTGTCCCATACCAAGTTGTCTGTCTCGTAATACTCTACACCATATTTTCTAGATAACTCCCGGGCAATATAGGATTTGCCGCTGCCGCAAGCACCTATGATCCTAATCTTCATAAGCTCAGCTCAGCCCTAGCGGCAGGATTATTAGTCCTATGGAAATTACGGTGATTATTCTTGTGGTGAGGAGCGTTAGCTTTTGGTTCTTCTCTGATTTATACCAGCCTTTAAACTGAAAATGATTCCGGTACAGCATAAAAAATAACAATAAATTCCCGAATCCCATACTCCAGTTATACACGGGCTGACCAAATATCAATTGATAGATCAATCTTTCTGCCCAACCCAAAACTAATAAAGTCAGCACAAGCAATATACATAATCGAAGTAATTCCAATATAAAAGAGCCCAATTTCAGCAATTCTGCAACCATCCTCTCAAGGTTTCTTTATCGCCAAAAAATCCACATTCCTCCAAATTATACACCTTACACCTTACGTCTCCTATCTAAAAACACAACCTGTTCAAGATAAATTCATCCTGAGCAAGGTTGTGTTTTTTATCAGCTTAGGAGGATGCGGGTTTCCCCTCGCCCCTTAGTTCCTGTATTTGTCGCTGCAAATTAACGATTTCTGCCACTAGCGCTGCATTTTCCGCCTCAGAATCCACACTGCTACTCTGAATCAACTGATTCAGACGCAGCTGCAGAAGGGCAAGGTCATCCTCCCGAGCCTGTTCTATACCAGTAAGCAGACGGGTTCTGTCTTTTGCGAAGTATTCAGCATACGTTCCTTGAAAAAACTTTGGTGCCTGAGACGGCTCTAATATCACCAAGCGATTAGCCACTTTAGAGTGAAGATAACGGTCATGAGAGACCATCACTAGTCCACCGGGATACACCATCAGTGCCTCTTCTACACGTTCCCTAGTGTCAATGTCCAGATAATTAGTGGGTTCATCTAAGACCAATAAATTCGCTTTTCCAAAATACAACTTGAGGAAAGCCACACGGCATTTCTCCCCCAGACTCAAATCCCCAATCCGTTTAAATACATCGTCCCGCGTAAATAAAAAGCAACCCAGAATTGTCCGCGCCTCCGTCTGGGTCATTCCCGGCAGTTCAAGCAAGCTATCCAGAATCGTAGAGTTCATCTCTAAGTTATCTAGCTCTTGTGCAAAATAACCGATTGTCGTCCGTGGATGCAGCCGTACTTCACCTTGTGTAGGCTTATTGATCCCTGCAATTAATTTCAGCAGCGTAGACTTTCCAACACCATTAGGACCCAGAATAGACAATCGGTCTCCCCGGTTTAGCGACAAGCTGAAATTCCTAAGAAAAGGCGCACTCCCCTTATAGGCAAACTCTATCTCACGGAGTGTCAGTAAAGAATCTGCCAGAAACTCTTCGCTTTCCAGCTTCATCTTCAGCTTGCCAGTCTCGCGGGGCAATTCTACACGGTTCTTATTTAACCGTTCCAGCGCAGCTTCCTTGGCATGAAAACGAGACACATTTTTCTTGGATTTCGAACGCAGGAAATCGTTTTGTCCGGCAGCACGATGCGCTTGCTGGAACCATTCTGCATACCGCCTAATGCTCTCCAGCAGCTTCTCCTTTTCCTGCTCCTGCTTTTTATATTGTCCCTCCAATGTCCTCAGCTCTATAGTCTTCTGCTCCCGGTACTGTGTATATCCACCCGAATAACGCCGGCATCCCTCTGGACTAAGCTCCAGCACAGACGTCGCAGTTCGATCAATAAATGTTCGATCATGTGATACATAAAACACGGTTCCAGGGTAGTTGCACACCCAATGCTCCAACCACTCCATCGTTTCTCCATCTATGTGATTGGTCGGTTCATCCAGAATCAATAGCTTGGGCTGCCGGGCTAATAATGCTGCTAATTGCACCCGTGTCTTTTGCCCTCCACTAAGTGAGGCGTATGGCAATTCCCAGACTGCATGTTCAAGCTTGAGCTGCTTTAGACTTTTTTCCGCTTTGACCTCCCAGCCATATCCATCAAGCTGCAAGTAACGATCGTACACCTCTGCATATTCAGCCAACTCAGCTTCGTTATCAGCTTTCTGCTCCTGCAATCTCTGACTGAGGGCTTCCAGCTGGCGTTTTAATTCAGGCAGCTGCGCTGACCCTGAAAGAACGTAGTCCAATGCGGTTACTTCCCCTGGTACCTCAAGCTGTTGATCGAGCACACCCCATTCTTCAGATGACAGGCCATGATAGATACTTCCCTCTTCAAAAGTAAGCCGACCGATCAGCCCCTTAAGCAGTGTGGTTTTGCCAATCCCATTTCGTCCAAATAAAAGCACGCGCTCTCCTTCTGCTATCTCAAAGGATACCTCCTTAAATAAAGGGATCCCGTTCCATTCCTTACGTAAATTCTTCGCTTTAATTACAGTCATCTTTCATTCCTCCGATTTCATTGCAAATAAAAAACCGCAGCCAGCGGTCTGCGGTCGAATAGCGTATGAAGGGGGAATGTGCCCAGACATGGATAGACTACGGCCGTGATCACCTGCTGGATGCAGAGTAAACCAACACAATAGATAGAACTATCCATATAAAAGCATCGTAAGGCCCCCGACCGACACACGTATCCCTGACCGTTATCACCCTGCGCGGGTGCTCCGTGACTTGTGCATATGCACTTCACAAACTTTATGGTCTGTTTCAGGAAACGTGTTAGTTATTCATCAGTCGGTGGCCCTCCGTAATTGTCCGTATTTTTAGAATAAGTACAGTATATAACAATTTAAATCAGAAATAAAAGGTCAAGAACAATTATAACTTAATCTTTACCACCTGAGTCTGCGCATTCCACTGCACCTGAACAGCAAATAAATCAGGCAAGATACTCAGCGGAATTAGTAATCGGTTATTTTCATTGCGTGACGGTAAAATCGTAATGGATTTTCCATTCACAATAGCCTTATTGGATAATGGCTTATGTGTCACCGTACGATTGCCGATCGTAATTAGCAGTGCACCTGTCCCCGCTTCACTCTGCAAAGTTCCACCCAGTAAGGCCACGGATTCTCTCAGCGGAACAAACACACGGGAATTTTCCAATATAAAAGGATCCTTCAGCTTTGTTGTCGTCCCATTGATCTCAAAAGTCCCCGCAAACTTATTGCTTCCTACAGAATACCCGTTTTTAGTTGCAATATTCTCCATAGCCAGTGTGCTCGTTGTAATGATAACTCGAGTATTCTTGGCTACTTTTGGATACAGCCAATGAATATCATCATTATGCATTCGAATACAACCAGCGCTAACATACTTCCCTATCGATGACTCATTATTATTGCCGTGAATCGCATACGTCGTGCCATAGGTCCCGTTCACTTCCAGCCCCAGCCAGCGGTCGCCAAGCGGATTGGCCGGATCCCCACCGGGAATTTTCTCTTTGTAGTAGGGTCTGTTTTTTACTTTAACCACCATTTTGAAGCTACCTTCTGGCGTCAGTTCCTTCGACTTCCCTGTGGCAACCGGAAAAGTCTTCACCAGCTTGCCGTCACTGAAATACGCGAGTTTGTTTGTTTTTTTGTTCACGATGATCAGATCTGAGCCAGCAGCTTCCACCCTTCCAACTCCTGTAAAGCAAGCAGCGAACAAAAGCCCAAATACAAGCATCAGTTTAATGTTCCGCTGTAAAAAAGTTTGAAACCGGCCTCCCGAAAAGCATAAATTCATCTTGCTCCACCTCCGTTATATAAAGACGAAATCATTTCAAATATGTTGCGTACCAGCCTGTACCTATTCTTTTCAACTCGTCCCCTCCCGCTTGACGCAGAGATTGCAATACTGTAACCAGTGAATGCACGACAAAAAGCCGACCTTTGGATACGCAAAGATCAGCTAACGCATAAACACATAAGTTGCGGACTCCAGAGACCCTATTTGCAACTTTTTCGCTGTTTTGGGATGCTATCGGACTCCAGAGACCCTATTTGCATCTATTTCGCTGTTTTGAGATGCTATCGGACTCCAGCGCAGTTATTTGCTCAAATACCCTCGAATTCCTTGCTCTTCACGACCAATAGTGTCTCTCGGGTCCGAAACTCGCTCAAAAAACCCTAAAACACGCGAATAGCTGCATCTGAGTCCTTTAGCACAGTTCTACCTTGTTCTTTCCTATGTCTCTATCATTTCTACCCTATGTCTCATACATTACTGCCCTACGTCTCATACATTACTGCCCTACATCTCATACACTTCTGCCCTATGTCTCATACATTTCCGCCCTACGTCTCATACATTACTGCGTTCATTACTGCGTCCGCTCATTTGCCCGTTACCGTTAGCACAGTTACCTACCACATCTGCACCAAAACTCCACCATTTTTCCACCACATCTCCACCACTTCTCCACCACATCTCCACCACTTCTCCACCACATCTCCACCACTTCTCTACCACATCTCCAACACATCTCCACCACGCTCCGCTCCAGTCCCAGACTAACTGCGCTGCACATTTACCCGTATCCCATTCTACCGAAGCTCAACGCACCAGCCCCCAAACTAACTACGGTTTTACCATCGAAGATCAGCTAGCGCATAAGCACATTAGTTGCGGACTCCAGAGACCCTATTTGCAACAAATCCGCTGTTTTGAGATGCTATCGGACTCCAGCGCAGTTATTTGCTCTAAACACCTCGAATCCCTTGCTTTTCACGACCAATAAGGTCTCTCGGGTCCGAAACTCGCTCAAAAAGACCTAAAACACGCGAATAGCTGCATTTGAGTCCGTTAGCAAACTAGTTCATTTTTGATTGGTAGTTAGTTAGTTAGTTCGTTTTTAGTTCGTTTTTAGTTGGTTTTTAGTTGGTTTTTAGTTGGTTTTTAGTTGGTTTTTCGTTCGTTTCTTGTTTCATTTCTGGTTTAGTTACTAGTTCGTTCCCAGTACATTTCTGGGTTAGTTTCTAGTTCGTTTCTTATTAGCTCCTACTCGTCTCTACCTCCTCCCTATCTCTTTGCCAGCTCATTTCTACTCCCTTCCGCTCTTCCGTTTTCCCCTCCACCCCCACTACACACAGAAAAAGCCTTGATTCTCTTAATAGAGAATCAAGGCTTTCTAAATTGACCTTACACCCACCACATACCCTGAGGTTGGTCATGAATAAGAATGGATTGCAAATTGGTTACTGCACGTTGGAAGCCTTCGTCAACCGTCATAAGAGGGTCTTCATGCTCGATGCTCACCACGTAATCATAACCGTAAGTGCGCAGCGCGCTCATGATATCTGACCACTCAGATATGCTGTGCCCACAACCAACGGAGCGGAAGGTCCATGCGCGGGTCTGCACATCGCCATAAGGTTGCATATCGGTCAAACCATACATATTGATGTTGTCCTGATCCAAGTAAGTATCCTTGGCATGGAAATGGTGAATCGCGCCAGCTTTACCGAGAATCTTAATAGCACCTACAGGATCAATACCTTGCCACCACAGATGGCTCGGATCCAGATTGGCTCCGATAGCATCGCAGGTTGCTTCTCTAAGCTTCAAAATCGTATAAGGGGTGTGGCACAGGAAGCCGCCATGCAGCTCGATGCCGATCTTAACGCCATGCTCCTCGGCCAGCTTGCCGATTTCCTTCCAGTAAGGGATCAGCTTATGTTCCCACTGCCAGGTTTTGATGTCGCTGTACACGGTAGGCCAAGGCGTGACTGGCCAGTTCGGTGCTTTTGCCTCATCGCTGTCCCCAGCCGTTCCCGAAAAGGTGTTCACGACCTTAACACCCATGAGTGAAGCCAGCTTGATCGATTTACGGAGAATTTCATCCCCAGCGCGGGCTTCTTCTTTATCTGGTGAAATCGGGTTATTATGGCAACTGAAGGCACTGATCATAATGCCACGTTTCGTGAACTTTTCCAAATATTCTTGACGTGCTGACTCGCTGGCAAGCAGCTCATCTGTCGGACAGTGAGCATTACCGGGATTACCACCCGAGCCGATTTCTACCGCATTCAAACCTGCGGCGGCGATTTTATCTAACATCTCGTCAAGACTCAAGCTTCCAAATACAGGATCAAATACGCCTAATTTCATTTATACGACCACCTTTTCTTTGATAGGCTCTAAGGCTTCAGAATGTCCGTAAACCGGATAGTCACGTTTCGTTGGGGCACACCAGTTCACGCCATTGATGATAACTTTTTGAATATCCTTGTTGTAATAGGTTGGGTAAGATTCATGACCAGGCTGGAAATAAAAGATCTTCCCGCTGCCTCTACGGTAGGTCGATCCGCTTGGGAAGACGTTGCCGCCTTCGAACCAGCCGACAAATACAAGACTCTCTGGTGCTGGCACATCAAAATGCGCACCATACATTTCCTCTTGCTCCAAGTCGATGTATTCACCAATGCCCTCAGCAATCGGGTGACTTGGGTCCATGACCCACAGGCGCTCCTTCTCCTCAGCTTCACGCCATTTCAGATCGCAGCTGGTGCCCATTAATTTCATAAAGATTTTGGACATATGGCCCGAATGAAGCACTACAAGTCCCATACCTTGCAGCACTCGCGCATGTACACGGTTTACAATCTCATCACTTACTTCATGATGGGCGATATGTCCCCACCAGATCAGTACATCCGTGTTATCCAATACCTCTTGCGTCAGTCCGTGCTCTGGTTCATCCAGCGTAGCTGTCTGAGTGTCCAGTCCTGCTTCTTGAAGGAAGCTGGCCAGTTGTCCATGAATACCTTGCGGATAGACCTTAAGAATTCTTTCTTCCTGCCGTTCATGACGGAATTCATTCCATACGGTTACTCTTGTCACTTGGGACACACTCCTAGTTCATATTTATCTATGACCATCGAATTTGCTTAATTATTCAAAAAACACAGGCATTCCAGTTTCAGAGGATTTATAAATAGCCTCCAAGATGCGAGTCACAACCAACGCCTGCTCCGGCTTCACTACAGGTTCGGTGTCATTTACAATGCTGTCAATCCACTGAGCTGCCTCTATCATCGCAGGATCATCTCCCGCACCATCATAAAAGTCGACGCCACCGGCATCCAGACCGATATGCTTTTCAAATGTTTTACCGTAGGCTTCTCCGTTAATGCGCAGACCGTTCTCCATATCTGCTCCGCCTTCAGTCCCACAAAGTACCGTTTTGGCCTCACCGACATCGAGTGTATTCAGTGCCCAGCTTGCTTCTAAGACGATGGTAGCCCCATTCTCCATAGTGATGAATCCAATGGCGGAATCCTCAACTGTAAACTTCTCAGGATCCCACGGGCCCCAAGCATTTGCAGCATTTTTACGACCGGACAGCTTATGATAAGCGTTGCCCACGACATATTTAGGTTTGTAATTATCCATCATCCACAGGGTCAAATCGAGCGCATGGGTGCCGATATCAATCAACGGACCGCCACCTTGCGCTTCTTCATCCAAAAACACACCCCAAGTTGGGACAGCGCGACGACGGATAGCCTTAGCTCTGGCGTAATAGATCTCACCAAGCTCATTATTCTCACATACCGCATGCAGATAAGCTGAATCTGGTCTGAAACGGTTCTGATAACCGATGGTCAGCTTTTTCCCAGTTCGCTCTGAGGCCTCGATCATCGCTTGTGCTTCTGCCGTGGTTTTAGCCATCGGCTTCTCACACATTACGTGTTTGCCTGCTTCCATAGCCGCAATGGAAATCTCCGCATGGGAAATGTTCGGCGTACATACATGAATCACATCTATACTTGCATCGTTAAGAAGCTCTTTATAATCTGTGTAAACTACGGACTGCTCATCTCCAAACTCCGCTTTTGCCTTCTCGGCACGTTCAGCGACGATATCACAAAAAGCAACCATTCGCGCACCTTCTACTTTTTTTAACGCGGGCATGTGCTTGCCGTTCGCAATACCTCCGCAGCCGATAATTCCTACTGTTAAAGTCATTCTGGTCTAACCTCCACTTATTCCTGTTTTGATATCTCTATCATACAAAGCTGAGGAAGGGCTTTCTTCCTGCAATCTTGCTGTATTATTCCCGAATATTGTCTTGTGGTATTTCAGCGGGGATATCCCCGTTGCTTCCTTGAAAAAATGATGGAAGGTCTTCACGCTGCCAAACCCGGCTGCTTCCGCCACGGCAGACATCGGCAGATCTTCATTAATCAAGATCCATTTGGCTTTGTTAAGCCGGTATTCATTTAAGAACGCGATAAAGGTCATGCCCGTGTTTTTCTTGAACAATTTGGTAAAATAATAAGGACTAAAACCCATATAATTAGCTACCTCATTCAGCGAAATAGCCTCCTGATAATGCTGCTCCACATAAATAAAAATCCGCTCTAGTCTCTCCAGTGTTTCTCTGGATTGATTCAGTGTATCTTCCGAGAACTTAGGCTGTTTCTTGATCGGACTTTTCGGCACCTCCCGTAAAATAACGGTCAGCAGTTCAAACAATCTAGCCTTGATTAGAAAAACATACCCTTCTCTTCGCTGTACATCTTCCTCGTAAATACTCTCAATCAGCCCTTTGACCTTCGCGGCAGTTGCCACGGGCCATCTTGAACTGGAATACTCCATAAGCGTAAAGACCTCACGAAGTGAGTAGTCATTACCGTTCAAAGCGGCTACTTCTTGGAACAAATTCAGGTCAAATTGAATCACTACCCGTTCACTCTCAGGTGAAGAGAGAAAATAATGCACATCCCCACCATTGATAAACTGAACCTCGCCCTGCTCCATGTGAATAGGGGTATCGTTAATTCCCAGATTCAGGCTTCCTTTGGTAACATAGATAATTTCAATTTCTTTATGCCAATGCGGATAACACAACGTATCACCATTGCAGAGTAAACTGCGGTAAGGAAAGTGCTTATCTACATCCGGAATCTCGAGATAAATATTCATAAATGCAACTCCTTATCCGAGTAAATCATTAAAACCAGGGCTTGCATGCCATATTTTAAAATTTTACGTAAGCGTTTACTCTCTAAATGTTAGACCTCCAATATTCTTTTGTCAATTCCGATATTTCTAAGTAAATTTTTGGTATATACATCGGTATCATTCCTATTAAAAGATTACTGCTCTTGCGTAGTTTTGATCATTTTTTTATTTTTTAAGTACAGTTGACAAAAGCGCCTACCAGCATTTATATTCGGGGTAAGCGTTTACGTTCTCTTCCTTCATAACTTACTCTCATCAGCGTAAGCGTTTAATTCAAGGATAACCGTAGTTTAAGGAGCTCATAGGAATGAACCCAACGATTAAAGATGTTGCACAGAAAGCGAACGTTTCCATTGCCACAGTCTCTCGCGTGCTAAACAATTTAAGTGGGTATTCGGACAAAACGAAACAAAAGGTAAATGAGGCGATCAAAGAAATTGGTTATCAACCCAATGCGATTGCCCGGGGTCTAATCAATAAGCGTACACAGACCATTGGTGTAATGTTCCCTAGTGTTTCTGGTGCCTTCTCTTCCGATCTGCTCAAAGGTATTGAAGAATTGGCCAATGAACGGAACTACAGTGTGATGGTATGCAATACCGATCAGGACGGTAAAAGAACGTTGAAGTATTTGCAGCTCCTGAGAGAGAAACAGGTTGATGGCATTATTTTTTCGAGTGAAGTCCTTAAGAAAGAATATTACGATGTGCTAGAAACCATGAGGATCCCCGTTGTACTGGTCTCTTCCCAAACAGAATTCGCCAAGGTCCCTTATGTGAAAGTAGATGATTATCGAGCTGCTTTTGACGCTATCCTCTATTTAATTTCAAAAGGTCACCGCAAAATAGCCATGATTAGTGGGAACCCTAGCGATCTTATCGCTGGTGCGCCAAGAGCAGAAGGTTACAAGCATGCGCTTGAAGCAAATGGCATTCCTTTTGACAGCCGCTATCTTGCTTACGGAGATTTTTTGTATGAGAGCGGAAGTATAGCTATGGAGACTCTTTTGGAGCAAGCGCCTGATGTGACTGCCGTTTTTGCTGCTAGTGATGAAATGGCGATTGGTGCCCTCTCCACCGTTATCAAAAATGGTCTAAGCGTGCCCGAGGATATCTCCATTATGGGATATGACGATCTTGGATTAGCCAAAATGGTTATTCCGCCTTTAACAACAGTACGCCAACCGCTGTACGATATTGGAAAGATCGCCGTGGAGAAGCTCATTCAGATGATTGAAACAGGCGAGTCTGTGAACAGCCAGATTGTCGATCACACAATTGTGGAAAGACAAACGGTAAGATCGCTTACCTAAGTCTTTTTATCAATATTACGTAAACGTTTACTGTTTCTTTTATGGCATACCCGTCGCTTAGAAGAACATGAATATCATTTAAATTTGCAATCAACGTAAACGTTTACTCTTACCAAATTCACCATAATACCAACACATTATTAGGAGGATTTATCATGAAAAAAACAATTAAACCCGTAATGGTTAGTCTACTGGCTATGTCCGTGCTTAGCGCCTGCGGTAGCAATAGTGGTAACAATGCGGCTGACAACACATCTAGCGGCGGGAACTCCTCCGGTGACAAGGTGAAAATCGAGTTTTTCCAAAATAAGACCGAAGCCAAAGCCACCTTCGACAAGCTGGTTGCGAAATTTAATGAAGCCAATCCGAACATCGTAGTCACTCAAGTGAACCCACCAGATGCCGAAACAGTACTGAAGACTCGTGCAGCTAAAAAAGACATTCCTGACGTGGTAGGTATCGGTGCCACTGACACCTACAAAACATTATCCGGAAGTGGTCTGTTTGAAGACTTCTCTAGTGATCCACTTGCTGAAAGTATCCAGCCTGCTTATGTTCAAATGCTGAAAGACCTGACGGGTTCTAGCGAGCTGAATGGTCTTCCATTCTCTTCGAACGCAAGTGGTGTCATTTACAATAAAGCGATGTTCACTGAAGCCGGCGTTACTGTGCCAACCACTTGGGACGAGTTCATTGCCGTCGCTCAAAAGTTCAAGGACAGCGGTAAAAATGCTTTTTACCTGACCCTTAAGGATTCCTGGACAACCCTTACGCCGTTCAACTCCCTCTCTACAATCATAAAAGGCAATGATTTCTTCAAGCAGCGTACTGAAGGTACTGTGACTTTCGCAGACAGCTTCAACGAAATTGCTGAAAAGCTGCTTAAGCTGACGGAGTTCGGTCAGAAAGATATTTTTGGAAAAGGCTACAATGACGGCAACACAGCTTTCGCAAAAGGTGAATCTGCAATGTATCTGCAAGGGGTATGGGCGATCCCAGAAATCGTGAAGGCTAATCCATCCATTGAGCTTGGTGTATTCCCTTTCCCAGCGACAAATGATGCTGCTAACAATAAGGTCATTTCTGGCGTAGACACATTGTTGACTATCTCTAAAAGCACTAAACATAAAGAAGAAGCTAAAAAATTCGTTGAATTCCTGCTCCAGCCTGAGAATGTCAGCCTCTACATTAACGAGCAAAAAGCATTCCCAGCTGTGCAAGGTGTAACACAAGATGATCCGACAATGGACGGCTTCAAAGCAGCATTTACCTCAGGTAACTTGGCCGACTTTGCGGACCACTACATCCCAAGTGCAATGAAAGTGGATACCATCAATCAAGCCTTCCTGCAAAAGAAAGATGTTGATGCGTACCTGAAACAGCTTGATAAAGAATGGGATAAGGTAGCTGACCGGAAATAACAAGACCTGACAAATAAGAGCCGAGAAAGAGAACGGGACTCCCCCTTCTCTTTCTCTTTTCCAAGGAGGATTACATGATGGCCAAACGCCGAGTCGCCTTTTATCTAATGACTATACCGGCATTGCTTCTTTTCTTTGCCTTTCACACCTTTCCTGCACTGCAGGGTATTTATTATTCGTTCACTAACTGGGACGGCTTCAGTGACAGCTTTGATTACGTAGGATTTAAGAACTTCATTAACATTTTTCAAGACGAAAATGTGCTGAATTCATATGTGTTCACTTTTAAATATGCCATCTTAACAACTATTCTCATCAACATCATCAGTTTGTTGATTGCGCTTGGGCTTAACGCCAAGATTAAAGCCAAAAACTTTTTCCGCGGTGTATATTTCCTGCCTAATATCCTCAGCGTGCTGATTGTCGGCTTTATTTTCAACTATTTGTTCGCAAATGTATTCCCTATCTGGGGCGAGAAGCTTGGCAGCGAATTCCTTTCGCAGAACATTCTCGGCAACTCCGATTGGGCCTGGATCGGTATCGTCATTGTAGCCGTCTGGCAGGGAATTGCTTATAACACGATTCTCTATCTGGCAGGTCTACAGACGATTCCGCAAGATCTTTACGAAGCCTCCAATCTGGACGGCGCTAGCCGCTGGAGAGAATTCTGGAGCATTACTTTTCCAATGCTTGCTTCCTTCTTCACGATCAACATGGTGCTGGCGATGAAGGGCGGCTTAATGGTATTCGACCAAATCGTAGCCTTGACAGGTGGGGGACCTGGACGTTCAACACAATCCATTGCCCACTTAATCTATACAGGCGGCTTCCAAGGCGGAGAATTTGCCTATCAATCGGCGAACGCCGTGATTTATTTTATCGTGATCGTTGTGATCTCCGCCCTTCAGCTTAAATTTCTGCAGAAACGGGAGATGGACTTATGATCAAAAAATCAAGCAACTGGCCTGCAACGATTCTTATCGCGCTAGGCTCACTACTAATCCTTTTTCCGCTGTACATGACTATTGCTATCGCGTTAAAGAATCCCGAGGAAATGGCTCAATCCATCTTTTCACTGCCGACTGGCCTGCATTTTGAGAATTTCGCCAATGCCATTAAGGCAACTAATTTCTTCAACGCCTTGGGAAATAGCGCCACGATCACAATAACATCAGTAGTGTTCATCTTGCTTACCAACTCCATGGTAGCCTACGCGATTGCCCGCAATATGAACCGAAAATTCTTCAAAGCGCTCTACTTTTACTTTATCAGCGCAATGTTTATTCCTTTCCAGATTATTATGCTGCCTGTGGTCAAAGTGACAACGGATCTGCATATGAACAACATTTTGGGTCTTATTATTCTATACATTGTTTATGGCTTGGCTTTTAACGTGTTTGTATACACTGGCTATATCCGCTCTATTCCTTATGAGCTAGAGGAAGCTGCCACAGTAGATGGTGCAACGACATTCGGAACGTTCTGGAAGATTATTTTCCCACTTCTTGCTCCGGTCAGTGCAACAATTGGTATCCTCTCTTGTCTGTCGACTTGGAACGACTTTATGCTGCCGTTGATTCTGCTCGGTGATCAGGATTCATACACACTTCCGCTTGTACAGTATGTCTTCCAAGGTCAATTCAGCACAGATTTCAACTTAGCCTTTGCTTCGTATCTGCTCGCTTTATCCCCGATGCTCGTGGTCTATTTGTTCGCGCAAAAATGGATTATAAGTGGACTAACATCAGGGTCCATTAAATAACTAAGATTTATATAGAGAGATAGGAGAGTTATACATGGATAAGAAATGGTGGAAAGAAAGCGTAGTTTATCAAATCTACCCCCGCAGCTTCAAAGACAGTAACGGGGACGGCATCGGTGATCTGCAGGGCATTATCTCGAAACTCGATTATTTAAATCAGCTTGGCGTCGACGTAGTCTGGTTATGCCCGGTATATGAGTCGCCAAACGACGATAACGGCTATGATATCAGTAACTATCAAAGTATTATGGATGATTTCGGAACACTCTCTGATTGGGAGGAACTGCTAGCTGGACTTCACAGCCGCGGCATGAAGCTGATTATGGATCTCGTGGTCAACCACTCCTCTGATGAGCACGCTTGGTTCGTGGAGTCCCGCAAATCGCAGGATAATCCTTATCGTGATTATTATATCTGGCGGCCGGGCCAGGACGGACAGACGCCTAACGACTGGGGCTCCTTCTTCAGCGGTTCGGCTTGGGAATTCGATGAGAAGTCGGAGGAATATTACCTCCATCTCTTCTCGAGAAAGCAACCCGACCTGAATTGGGATAATCCTAAGCTGCGCCAGGAAGTCTACGATATGATGACCTGGTGGCTGGACAAGGGTATTGACGGATTCCGCATGGATGTAATCAACTTGATTTCCAAAGTACCGGAATTACCTAGCGTTGCCCCAGAAAATAACGGAGAACAGCCTACGTACCACTTCGGAGGAGACTATTTCGTTAACGGACCACGCGTACATGAGTATATGCAGGAAATGAACCGTGAGGTCCTGTCCAAGTACGATATCATGACAGTGGGCGAAGCCGTTAATGTCACTCCAGAAGAAGCTTCACTGTATGTTTCCGAGGATCGCAACGAGCTTAACATGGTATTCCATTTCGAGCTCATGGACGTCGATTCCGGACCTGGAGGCAAATGGAATGTGCAGCCTTGGAAGCTGGCGGACATCAAGTCCATCATTTCCAAATGGCAAGTCGCGCTGGACGGTAAAGGTTGGAACAGTCTGTATATGAACAACCACGATCAGCCGCGTATGTTATCCCGCTTCGGAGATGATAAGCTATATCCGAAAGAGTCTGCCAAGATGCTCGCAACACTGCTGCACACGCTCCAAGGCACACCTTACATCTATCAAGGCGAAGAAATCGGCATGACGAATGTACAGTTTAATTCCATCAACGATTACAAAGATATTGAAATCCTGAATATGTATAAAGAATACTTGGCTGCCGGACATTCGGAAGAAGCTATCATGAACTCCATTTACATTAAAGGCCGGGACAATGGCCGTACGCCAATGCAATGGAACGCCGAGCCGCAGGCAGGCTTCACGACGGGCTCTCCTTGGATAGCCGTAAATCCTAATTACAAGGAAATTAATGTGGAGCAGGCGCTGGCTGATCCTGATTCTATTTTTTACTATTATAAGAGACTTATTGAGCTACGCAAGCAGCATGAAATTATCGTATATGGTAGCTATACGATCTTGGCTGAAGAGAACGAGCAGATCTATGCTTATCTGCGTACTCTTGGAGAAGAACAGCTACTGGTTGTATTGAATTTCTTCGGAGTGCCCGCGACCTTCGAACTTCCTTCTACTGTGAAATTCCAAACGAAGGAACTGCTTATTGCCAACTACGAAGTAAATCCAGAAGAAGAACTAAACACAATTCAGCTTCGCCCTTATGAAGCTCGTGTGTATAAGCTTAAATAATTCCCCCCTTGCATGGAAACAACAAAAAGGAGCCTCATGGCTCCTTTTTAATTTCCTCCAACAGCTACCGGATTGACCTGTACCTGTCCCGCGTTCAATTTCTCAATAATCGCCAGTAAGAAGGTTTCGGCTAGGCTGTTCTTTTTAATCGCTCTGGCGGCTTCTTCCAAGGTAAACCATTCAGCATGATCAACCTCAGTACTCACCTGGCTCAAGTCCTCCGAATCTGCAACACCTATAAAATTCAGCATTAGCGTATTGGATGGTGCGAAGTACAAGCTGCGCATATATTCATAAGCGACAATATCAAGTCCTACCTCTTCTTTTACCTCACGTACGAGAGTCGTTTCCGCATCTTCACCTTTGTTCACGTATCCTGCGAGTAATATGTAGTCTGGCCGATTATATTGCTGAATTAATAAAATCTTGTTTTTCTCCCTGTTTAATACTGCTGTACTAATCGCCGTGCTGAAAATAGGGAATCGGAACATTTCACATGCATTACAATAAGGTACCTGCCCTTCCCCATCGGCTTCTTTCATTACTAACGCAGTCCCACATTCCAGGCAATACTTCAAACTGATCGCTTCCTTCTATTCTAAGTTAGCCTAATTCTACTCCAATTGAGGAGGAATCCGGTGATACGTAGCTTGTTCAAACCCGTATGCTAAGGCTATGAGCGTAGGCTCGCTATAAGCTTTTCCGGAAAAAACAACACCAAAAGGCCCCCTGGTCGAATCCCCATCCGCATCAATAATGCCTTGAGATACATATCCCGCCGGAACGGTAACTAATGGATAACCTAAGCGTGCCGCAATATACATGCCATCTACATCACCAGGCAGCAATAACGCGTCTAAACTATATTGTTCCAACACATAATCTATTCCTTGCTCAAGCGCTAATTCCTTGTATTCTTGTCTCTTCTCTTCATAGACCTCTTCAGTTAATGTTATTTCTTCTGATCTTGTCAGAGTGTCTTGTCCATATTGCAAGGCAATCTCAGCATGTCTTTCATTATAGGCTATCAATTCCTGCAAAGAGTGAATCGGAACGGATTCATCTACTTGTGCTAAATACTGGTTGAGCCCTTTTTTAAATTCATAACAAATCACATCATTATTCCAATTCTGTTGTTCAACATGTACTGTGACAGGATCTATAATGGTAGCCCCTTCGTTCTTCAAGGTCAAGATAGCTGCTTCCATAATTGCAAGCCTCTCAGTGTCTAAATGCTTATAATAATGCCGTGGAATACCTATTCTTGCTTGTCGTATAAAGCTTTTATCTAAACTTGAAGTATAGTCTGTATAAGCGTATTTTTTGCTTGAAAATGTTGCTGAATCGTTGGCGTCCACTCCGGTTAATGCCCCTAAAATAATTGCCGCATCTGTAACCGTTCTAGCAATAGGCCCAGGGGTATCCTGACTTACTGAAATGGGAATGACTCCAGTACGGCTGACTAATCCCACCGTAGGTTTGATTCCGACAAGAGCATGTTGGCTGGCTGGACCGATAATAGATCCTGCGGTTTCCGTTCCGATCGCTGCTGCTGCCAGATTCGCTGCTACGGCTGCCGCAGGCCCAGAGCTGGAACCACTGACAAATACCGTCCCAGGTCCATACGGATTCAGTACAAGCCCTCCCCGCGAGCTATATCCCGCAGGCATTGTACTAGACATAAAATTAGACCATTCCGACATATTCGCCTTCCCAAGTAAAATAGCCCCCGCCAATCGAAGCTTGGCCGCTACAAATGAATCTTTTGCCGCAATTGATCCAGCTAAAGCTACAGAACCGGCACTCGTATGCATCTTATCCGCGGTGTCTATATTATCCTTCAATACAATAGGAATACCGTGCAGGCTCCCCCGGCTCCCTTTTTCTGCTCGTTCTTTATCGAGTGCTCGCGCGATTTGTATAACCTCTGGATTTATTTCTAAAATAGAGTTTATGTCTATATCGTATTTATGGATCCGCTCCAAATACACTTGAACTATATCCTCTGAGTTGATTAAACCTGCTTCCAGAGCCTCTTGCATTTTAATTATATCCGTCTCAATAATCCATTCCTGAAGTTTATTCTTCATACGAATAACTCCTTCCAAAAAAATAAAAATGCCTCTAGTATAAACCTACCACAAAATTTCACCTCAATAATATGGAGAGTTTAACTATAGTTATATTCAGCTATTTGACTCCCTCGGCTACAGATGATAGGGTATTTTCGAAGTTAAATTTTTCCGGGAGGGAACACCCATGACGGAAGTAAAGCTTAGCATCGGATACGACGAATTCGAAGAAGGTCAAAGAATTGGCAAAGCAATTGAGAAGTTAAGCAGCAGCGCTGAAAGTGCGTCACTAACCAGCCTAATTATTGGTGATTGGGGGCAAGCCTACGAGAATAGCTCCGATGAGGTTGTGGATGCGCTGGTTACGCATAGTGCAAGCTTCCCTGCTTTACGCAAGCTTTTTATTGGTGAGATGGGTTATGAGGAGTGCGAGATTTCTTGGATTACCCAAAGCGATCTATCACCGCTGTTGCCTGCCTTTCCAGAATTACAATCACTCACCATTCAAGGTGGAAATGAGCTAAGCCTCTCAGAGCTAAAACATGACAAGTTAGAAAAGCTAATTATTATCACTGGTGGCTTGAGTAAAACCGTGCTTGAAAATATTGCAGCCAGCCAATTGCCGAATTTGCGTAAGCTGGAACTATATCTTGGCGTAGATAACTACGGCTTTGACGGAAGCCTCGCAGATATTCTACCTCTTTTAGAAGTAGGAAAGTTCCCTAAACTTACCTATCTGGGATTAAAAAATAGCGAAATACAAGATGAAATCGCCGGTGCAGTAGCAAATGCTCCAATTCTGGATCAGTTGGATACGCTAGATCTGTCTCTAGGTACCCTCAGCGACGAGGGGGCTGAGTTGCTTCTAGCCAGCGAGAGAATCAAGGGACTAAAGGCATTGAACCTAAGCCATCATTATATGTCTGACGAGATGATCAGCCGCTGGCAAAAGAGTGGATTGCCTGTCGATGTCAGCGACAAGCAGGAAAGCGATGATGAGGAAGACTGGCGTTATCCTTCCATCACAGAATGAGCCCCTCATGCGGCCAATGATCGTTATTGGTATTCCCGGAGATAAACGAACTAGCGGCATTCAGCAAGCGCGTTCCGATCTCGGAATGCCACCCGCCATCATTTTATCGTATGCTGAGTTCCTGCAAGGTCAATCGTTAGGTGATCTGCTGGAAGTGCAGAAGCAGCAGTTATCCAGCCAGCCGGCTGTTTATAACGGAATAGATCTCAGTGCGGCTCCCCCGCTGCTGAGATTGGAATCGCCTGGAAGCAGCTTTGAAGTAGAACGTGCCTTAATCGCTCTTGGCGCACCTGATGCCGTTGATGTTGACGATTCGCTGCATCCCTACGCTGAAAGACCTGATCCGCGCCCACTCCGTGTGAAGGTAGCTCATCAATTGAAGGAGATGCAGGGTGTCCTGCATCATCCTTCGCAATGGTTCCGCGGTTATTGCCGCATGCTGGCTAGACTACAGCGCGAAGCCAAAGAGGTTTGTTCAGGTTCGCTATGGTTAAATGACCCCGCAGACATTGCGGCCATGACCGATAAACGTCGGACACAACAGATTCTAAGTGAGGCAGGCATCACTATTCCTCGTCCATTAGGCGTGGAACAGCAGCCTACGGACTATGCCTCTCTCCGTGAGATGATGATATCCCGGCGAATGCACCGGGTATTCATCAAGCTAGCCTTCGGCTCTGCCGCTTCCGGGGTGATCGCCTATCAGCTCCATCCCGTTACAGGTGCCGAAGTTGCCTTAACTACAGTGGGGGTCGAGAATTATATCACCCGACCACCCATTTACTATAATTCCGGTAAACTGCGGCGGTACACAGATACCGCTACGATCTCCGGCATTATTAACTGGATTTATCGACATGGTGGTTATGCCGAGCAATGGATTCCTAAGATCGGCCATAACGGCAAAGCCTTCGATATCCGCCAGCTCGTGGTTCTCCGCGAAGCCTGTCATGCAATTGCTCGTGTAAGTTCCACCCCAATTACGAATCTGCATTTACGCAGCCAGCGGATGTCTCCTTCGGAAGCCGGTCTATCAGAATTCATACAGGAGCAGGTACGAAATACCGCGTTGCAAGCGCTGGCGGCATTTCCCCGTTCTGGAGTTGCCGGGATAGACGTGCTGATATCTGGAGGATCGCAGCAGTGTTTTGTCGCCGATGTTAATCCTTTTGGCGATTTGCTGTACGATGTGAAATACCGTGGCTGCAGCACCTACGAATGGGAAATGAAGGTATTGACCGCCAGAGACTATATTACTCATCCCTCAACACCGCTTATAAAGGAAGGATCCTCTTAATGGATATGAACACTATCGTTGGCACCCATGACATTCTAATGATCACACTCGATACCCTTCGATACGATGCAGCTACTATGGAGGAAGCGAACTGCCCGAACCTGTGCGGAACGGGACCCTGGGAGAAAAGACATACTCCCGGCAGCTTTACTTATGCGGCCCATCACGCTTTTTTCGGCGGCTTCTTGCCAACTCCAGCCACAACGGATAAAACCGAGCATATCCGCATGTTCCATTCCCGAAACACCGGAATGAAGACGCATCCCCATACATGGCTGTTCGATACGCCGGATATCGTGTCAGGACTTGCTGCTGAGGGCTATCGTACGGTTTGTATTGGAGGTGTTATTTTTTTCACCAAAAAAAATCCACTCGCTCGTGTGTTGCCAAGCTATTTCCAGCAAAGCTACTGGCGGATGACCTTCGGTGTGACCAATCCGCGTTCCACAGAGCATCAGGTGAACCATGCCTTGAAGCTGCTAAAGGATACTCCTAGCGAGCAAAGATTGTTTATGTTCCTCAACGTCTCTGCCATTCACGGACCAAATCATTATTTTGTACCTGGTGCTAAAAAAGACTCCGTAGACAGCCAGCGCGCCGCTCTTCGTTATGTGGACGGTGAACTGGGCCGGTTGTTCGATGCGTTCCGGGAACGCGGCAATCCGGTCTTCTGCCTGGCTTTTTCAGATCATGGAACCGCTTATGGGGAAGATGGCTATCAGGGGCATCGCCTAGCCCACGAGACGGTATGGAACGTCCCTTATCGGGAGTTTATTTTATAATATTTATACCAAGGAAAGGATGGAGAACTGATATGACGTTATCGTCCTTCTCTTTAGAAGAGCTTCATAAGTGGAAAAACAGCATTACTGCCCACCCTTACCGTTCTTATCTGTATTCCTATCCACACAAAACGGCTTACAGGGATTTGCAGCCTCCGATGCCGCTAGAAACACTCTGGCGTGATGAGCCTGCGGAATCTTTCTTTCTATATATGCATATTCCGTTTTGTGGCGCACGCTGCGGATTCTGCAACCTATTTACCCTGCCTGATAAACGCGCAAATGTTCATGCCACATACGTGGATGCACTGGAACGCCAAGCAAAGCAATGGGCGGAATTCACCAGACATAAACCTTATGCGCGCTTTGCGATCGGCGGCGGAACTCCCACCCTGCTGGCAGCAGATCAGCTCCGCCGCTTGTTCCACATTGCCGTTGATACGATGGGACTGGATACAAATACAGCCTCCATCTCAGTGGAAACTTCACCGGAGACGATTACCGAAGAGAAGTTGAATATTCTAAAAGAATATACGGTGGATCGGGTCAGCATGGGCATCCAAAGTTTTGTCGCTGCTGAATCGGCGGCCATCTATCGCCCACAAAATCCGGATGAGGTGTATCGGGCACTAGAGCTGCTGGGGAAATATGATTTTCCCATATTAAATTTAGATCTGATCTACGGGCTTCCGGGGCAGACGGTCGACTCTTGGCTATATTCGCTCAATCAAGCGATCAGCTTTGAGCCAGAGGAAATTTTCATCTATCCGCTCTACACCCGAGAGCATACGATTGTGAAGCCTGGTGATATCCAGCGTCAGGACGATATTCGCCTAGATTGCTACAAAGCCGCTGGGCAGCTGCTTAGAGCGAGAGGATATCGCCAATACTCCATGCGTCGTTTCGCCAAGGAAGACGCAGGAACAGCTAAACCCATTCTCGATTATAGCTGCCAAGAAGAAGGAATGGTCGGCTTGGGCTGCGGAGCCAGATCCTACACCCGCCATGTGCATTACGCTTCCCGTTATGGGGTAAGCCGTAAAGCAACCGAGAGCATTATTGCTGATTACATTGCGACGGATCGTTACGATACTGCGGATTACGGAATTGTGCTGAGTCTTGAAGAACAGAAACGCCGCTTTATTCTGAAGGCGATTCTACATAGCGAAGGGCTGAAGCTTGAAGATTACAGCCAGCGTTTCGATCAATCACTCTGGAGTGATTATCCTGAGCTGTCCAACCTGCTTCATTCCGGTCTTGGGCAGGAGGGAGATGGCATCCTGCGTCTTACCACCGAAGGGATGGGTTACTCTGATTCGATTGGGGATTGGTTTATTTCTGGGGAGATCCGAGAGCAGATGGAAAGGTTCGTATTGCCATGAATGCGGTCCTCTACTACCGCGGCTCCCTCACGTCCTGCAACTATGATTGCCCCTATTGTCCTTTTGGCAAAACAAGAGACAGCGCAGCTACGCTCGCCAAGGACCGCCAGGGGTTGGAGGCCTTTGTAGCATGGGCGTCTGAGCAAGGTGCGGCAGGTCATCGGCTTTCTATATTTTTTAATCCCTATGGCGAAGGGCTGATTCATCGCTGGTACAAAGAAGCAATGATTGCGCTCTCCAATATGGACCATGTAGAGAAGGTAGCGATTCAGACCAACCTTTCTGCCAACCTGGATTTCATCTCCCAGCTGAATCGTAAAAAAGTGGCCTTTTGGGCCACCTACCACCCCGGACAAGTGCGGGAGGATAAATTTCTGGCGCAATGTATGACTTTATACGAGAACGACGTTCCGTTTAGTGTGGGAAGCGTTGGAATACGCAGCGCTTTTTCAGCTATAGCTTCACTTCGCTCTGCATTACCAGAGAACGTGTACTTATGGGTCAATGCTTACAAAGATAAACCGGATTATTATACAGCTGAGGATTTTGCCTTCCTTAGCGAGATTGATCCACATTTTTCTGTAAATGCTATGGATTATGAAAGCCTTGGCCAAGCCTGCAATGCAGGAAAAGATGTTTTTTATGTACAGGGCGCTGGGCTTGTGAAACGCTGCTATAAGGACAGAGGTGTCATAGGCAATCTTTACCGTGATGGGCTCGAAGGTCTCTCTGCGGTTAGAAGCTGCCGCATGAAGGTATGCGATTGTTATATCGGTTATATTCATATGCCCGAGCTGAAGCTGCGGAGCATCTATGAAGCTGGACTTTTGGAACGAATCCCTTATGGCGCTATGAACAACTGAATTAAAATTCCAGACAGGGTTTCTTTACTCTCTGTGGAATATGACAAGTAGCCCCCATCTATAGGGGCATAGCAAACACTAAAGTTGGAGGGACAATAACTTATGAACAACATCATTAATTTTGCGCATCGTGGAGCGTCGGCAGTGTGTCCAGAAAATACTATGGCAGCATTCCGCAAAGGTCTTGAGCTGGGTGCAACTGGAATAGAAACTGATGTACAAATGACCAAGGATGGCGGCCTAGTCCTCATTCATGATGAAACTCTAAACCGCACGACAAGCGGAACCGGCTATGTGAAGGATCATTCACTCGCAGAATTGCTGGAAGTGGACGCAGGCTCATGGTTCGGACCTGAATTCAAAGATGAGCGCCTTCCATTGCTGGAGGATTTATTAGATCTGCTGCAAGGTAGAGATACCATACTAAATATCGAGCTTAAAAATGGCACTTTTTTATATCCGGGCATGGAGGAAAAAGTGATCGCGGCCGTACGGGATTTCAAGATGAGCGATCGCGTCATTTTTTCGAGCTTCAACCATTATTCACTAGCTTACTGTCAGTCGCTGGCACCGGAGATCAGAACAGGAATTCTCTACGGGGAAGGTCTGTATCGTCCTTGGGATTATGCAGCTACGCTTGGAGCGACCGCGTTGCATGCGTATCATTTTGCGGTACTGCCTGAATTCGTCGAAGAAGCTGCAAAGCATGGCGTCGCCTACCATCCTTGGACCGTTAACGATCCCGAGCGGATGAAATATTTAATTGAAGCTGGTGTATCAGGCATTATTACCGATCATCCAGACCTGTTGGCTGGACTTCTGGCTGACAAGGGAGTGTGATGGTGTGAAAAAAGTCTGGCTGCTCGGATTCGGCTTTTTCAGCATCAGCATTACATGGAGTCTGTATAACGCATTTGTACCTTTTTTCCTCGAAAAATATGTACATAGTGTAGCCCTAATCAGCTTCATGATGACGATTGATAATTACTTCGCCTTATTCTTGCAGCCTTGGATCGGCAATCGGAGTGACCGCACGACCTCGCGTTTTGGACGCAGAATGCCTTATCTTATGATCGGTATGCCCTTCGCTGCCGTGCTGACTATGCTGATTCCGTTTCATACCGGACTATTTACACTGCTTTTATTTATGATGCTGATGAATTTAGCCATGAGTTTATACCGTTCCCCTACCGTCGCTCTCATGCCCGACATAACACCTGAAGAGCAGCGTACAAAGGCTAACGGACTAATTAATTTCATGGGTGGATTCGGATCAATTCTGGCTTTCGGCGTGGGTTCGATCCTCTATAAATCAAATCCTGCGCTGCCGTTTCTCGTTGCTGGACTGATTACCCTGTTATGTCTGTTTATCGTATCGCGCTTCATCAAAGAAAAACGGGATGGTGTGAATATAAGCCCTACGCTTCTATCCGATACAGCGGGGAGCCCTTCTGCGACGATAGTTAAGCCTTCCAGAGTCTCCTTTCGCGGCCAGCTGGATCGTACTACAGTATTTCTACTGGCAGCGATTTTCTTCTGGTTTGTAGCTTATCAAGGGGTCGAAACCTTATTCACGTTGTATGGTAAAAACCATCTGGGCCTCAGTGAACAAGCAGCCTCCTTCTCCCTTACCTTTTTCTCCCTTGCCTTTGTGCTGTTCGCTATTCCGAGCGGTTGGCTGGGTGGGCGATTCGGGAAAAAGAAGATCATTATCGTCGGCGTATGTGGCCTGATGACGGTCTTTGCGCTTGTTGGGTTTGCACAGGACCTGCTGGTGCTTCGAGCGTTGCTCCTGACAGGAGGAATCTTCTGGGCTTGTATCAACATCAACTCTTATCCTTATGTTGTTGCTACGGGGACTGAGGAAAGTATTGGTACTCGAACAGGGATGTATTATTTGGTCTCTTCACTGGCAGCGATCAGCTCGCCTCCTTTGCTGGGGCTAATGATTGATATTTTTGATTACTCCATCCTGTTCTATGTAGCAGCGATTAGTATGGCGGTTGCCCTGCTCTGCCTTTTCTTGATGAAGGGACGCAAGCAAGTACCCCACAAGTTTCACACACCGGGAGCCTAAAAAAGCGTCAGCCTTAGACATCTATTTATGTCCAAGGCTGACGCTTATATTTTACATTTAACAAACTAATTTTTAAAAACTGAATAACGACCTGTCCCGAGCTGTTTGGCGGTGTACATCGCTGTATCTGCTTCATGCAGCAGCCTGAAATGATCCACCTTGCCATGACTAATGCTGATGCCTATGCTCGCAGATACAAAGAGGTTGTGCTCTCCCAGCTGATAATGTCTGGTCGTCTTCTCCAGAATCTGCACCGCTAACTGCTCCGCTTCCTTCTGATTGCAGCCTTTAGCTACGATCACAAATTCATCACCGCCTATGCGGAAAATATGGCGTTTTCTTTTGCTGGAGAATTGACTTAACCTTCCTCCCACCTCTTGCAGCAGTAAATCGCCCACATGATGTCCTAAGCTGTCATTAATTGATTTGAAACGGTTCAAATCCATAAACAATACGGCTAGTTGCTCATTTACTTTGCAGCGATCCCAAAAGTGATCCATTCCATTCTTGTTTAACAGCCCCGTTAAGCCATCCTTATAGGCAAGTTCCTTAAGCTGCTCTCTTTCCGCCAAAACAAGGTTCAGCCGTGTAAGCAAAAACATTAAAACAGCTATCGTAAGCGCGTATATCAATAACGGAGTGAAAATCCCCCCATTGACCTCTATAGTTTCTTCTAAGGATTTTTTGCCTAACTGATGCATTGCCCACAATCCAACGACGATAGTTATAATGGAAAGGCCCGTGTAAACCGCTCTTTGTTTTGATTCCTTACTAGCAACATCCCGGTAAAATCTCAATACTAAATAACCTACAACTCCTGCGATGATAATGGACATTAACGTTTGTAAATAAATCTGAACCTCTACCACCTTTAATTCGCACATCCTTCTGAACTACAAATAATTAGCTTACTGTACTGCGATACCAATATATAAAAAAGCTCTGAACATTATCTGAACACTTACTCTTTCTCCAAATGCCGCGCACAATTATATAACTCGCAGTTCCAGGAGCCATCCGATTCGGATTTTGTTATTCGCGTAATTGACGTATTGTTCAATAATACTGTGCCGTCCAGTTCTGGAAGTAGTCTTCTAAGGCTACTGCGTAAAATTGCACCATGGCTAACGATCAGAATATGGCTGCCTGGATGTCTCGCCGCAATTTCTTCAATCACTTCGCTGCCTCTGAGCTCGCTGGCTTCTGGAGTTTCCAAACCCAAATCTAACGTCTTCCAATCGGTTCCCCATCGTTCAATCCGCTCTTGCTGCGTAGTTCCTTCAATAAGTCCCGCATACATCTCTCGAATGCCCGGCGCTAAACCCGTGATCTCAAGGCCTAATCTTTCTGCAATAACCTCTGCCGTTTGCCGCGCTCTGAGTAAATCACTTGAATATATGTAATCCCATTGTTCTGTGCTAAGACGTTCAGCCAGTAGTTGTGCCTGTTGCAGGCCTTCAGCATCCAATGAATTATCCGTATGCCCTTGCACTCTGCCTTCTTTATTCCACGCGGTACTTCCATGGCGAATTAAACCTATTGTAGTCATAAAAATCTCCTTTTAGCTAATGAGTCTAGTGGCAGTTGTGATACTGGTTGTAGTGCTAGTTATAGTGCTAGTTATAGTGCTAATTTCAGTGCTACTTCAGTGCTAATATAAATAATATAATCTATATTCTATCAGATTCACCCTATGAACATTTAAAAATAAAGGTTATCCAAGTTTTTGAACATGAGGTATAATAAACCTTGTCGTTTTTTACAACAGCTACAAGATAAGGAGTAATTGTTTATGATGAAAAAGCTAGGGTCCACTTTGTTTCTTACCTTCTTACTGCTCATTCCACTTGTCGCCACTTGCCCTTCCACTGTTGGTGCAACACCGCTTCCTAAAAACACCGTCTATGTGGACAAGAATAACCATTCATACATACCACTGCGTCTATTAAATAGCTTCACTGGTATACAATCTGTATGGAATCCTAACGAAAAACGTATAAGCATTACGAATGCAGACACAACCATAACGCTTACATTAGGTCAAACCGCTGCGCTCGTCAATGAAAAGTCGGTTACACTAACTGATCTTGCTTTCAGTGATAACGGCACGGTATATATTCCGTTGTCTTTTATCAGCACAACACTTGGCATTCAATTAACTTGGGATAAGGAAGCCTCTTCATTAACCCTTAAGAGTAATGATATTGCAACCACTGTTCCTGTACAGTCCGGCGCACTAATCAAAGCGGATTCTTCACCAGTTGTCAGCGCTAGTAAAACCTTCAAGGTTGGCGGCAGATCCTTCAAAGCCCAGACAGTTACAGTGTCCCTGCTGCATCCTAAGGTGAAACTTGATGTCGTACTGGCTGGAAATACGGTTGGAAAAGTGGAGGACCTAAGCAGTCTGGCTAAACGTAATAATGCCGTAGTTGCGATTAACGGAACGTTTTTTGATGCCTATACAAAAGGGGCATACAAAGCTCCATACGGTTACATTGTCAGCGGTGGAAAAATGCTTAAAAATAGCTCCGGGGATCGCCGGACGATTTTTACCTATGACAGCAACCATCTGGCGTCACTGATTCCTGGGCTGGATTTCACAAGCCGCTTCGCTTCCGGCTCCATGGAAGGAGCTCTTCAAGCCGGCCCGCGTCTTCTTGTGAACGGCAAGGTATCCCTTAATGTTGCGGCAGAAGGCTTCAAGGATCCGAAAATCTTGACCGGCGGCGGAGCCCGCAGCGCGCTCGGATTAACACGCGACCATAAGCTCATTCTGCTAACCACTGGTGGAGCCACCATCCCACAGCTGGCAGAAATGATGAAGCAAGCTGGAGCGTATCAAGCCATGAATCTGGATGGTGGTGCATCCAGCGGGCTCTACTACAACGGCAAATATCTCACGTCCCCCGGGCGTCAGATCAGCAATGCAATTGTAGTCAAATATCAATAAAATCTCTTGGCCAGACGGCTACTAAGAATATATGATTCTATTGTACAAAGTGCAATCAGAGGCAGTTTGCAGCGCATAATTGCTATGGCGGTATGATTGCTGTACGACGTATGAAACTACTGTGCAGCATATGATTGCCAAGCTCAAACCCAAAAATCCCCTTGATGACTTACCCATCAAGGGGATTTTTCATAGTACGTTGCCAGTTTAGGTACTGCTGACAGATCCAGTGTTGGGGGCAGCCGGTGCAACTTAATCTGTGTGACCTGAATATTCCCACACCTGCAACCAAACTTCAGTAGTAAAGCCCAATTTCTCGTAGAAAGGCTGCATCGAACCTACGTAAACTTTACTAGCTCCGAGTTGTTTTAAACGGTTAAATCCTTCGTGTAGGACCGCCCGTCCCAGTCCCAGCTTTCGATAATTAATGGATGTGCCTACAGGCTCCAGAACGCCAATTCTATTGCTGCTGTCCCAAAAAATATTACAAAAGGAAACCACTTCGCCCGCGTCATTCACAACGCTAAGATCGAGCTGCGGATTATAGCTTGGAGCGTTACTCATATTCCCATAATGCAGCAGCGTGAGCTCTGCCTCCACCGTTTCTGCATAGTCGAAGGCCATAATATGTCCGAGCGCTTTTGCAGTAACCTCGATCTCATCTCCGCTGCAAATTCTGAATCCAGAGGGGAGCTCCACAGGAAATTCCTTATTCAATCGCAAGGAGTTTACGCTTTCCTTACCACCCGTTTGATGATACCCCCTCTTACGAGCAACCTCCGCCGCAGAAGTCATATTCTCCGGTATTGGCACATACAGCTCTACGTAACCACCGTTCTCTTCCTCAGCTTTTTGTTCAGCAAAAGCGAACATTTCTTCAAGTAATTTTTCCGGAGGATTCATCTCAGCACACTGAAAATAGAACCCATCGTCCATGCACACTACAGCTGCAAGCTCTCCATTCTCATACTCCCATAAGCCTACTTTTTGTTCCCACTGCTCCAGCGTTCCACTTCTCGTCTCCTGAAAAAAAACAACGAATTCCCAGCGGTCTATAAGCCAGGTATTTGGAGTCTTTAGCTTACTATAACTTTGTATAAGAAAATGACGTACCTTTAGCAGATCTTCTGAACGGTAGCTTCTAAAATTAATGTTCATTTTCCGCGCCCCTCTCTTTAATTTCATATTAAGGGGGATGCAAAATGAAGCATATATCATAATTAGTTATTATTATTTTATACTACCGAATATGATCCGTACGTTCACAAAACAAACATTTCTTGAGTGGAAATTGTGAGCTCCACACATCCGTTAACTGCATTTAGTGCAACTATTTCCTCAGAATGTTCCTTAAAAAAATAGTTAGTTGTATTTCGTGCAGCTAAATTTCTGGTTTTCCTTTAATTGCACCGAATTCACCCTTTTTAGTTGCACGAAGTGCAATTAAACGGCTTCTAATGAGTATCTACGCAGAAATAAGTGTATAAAGTGCAATTAGAGAAAGTTTTGGAGTGGGCGGTCTTCTTCCGGAGGAAATAGTCACTGATCAAGTATTTTCAAGCGATAATTATGAGCTCCACGCATCCGTTAACTGCATTTAGTGCAACTATTTCCTCAGAATGCTCCTTTAAAAGATAGTTAGTTGTATTTCGTGCAGTTAAATTTCCAGTTTTCCTTTAATTGCATCGAATTCACCCTTTTTAGTTGCACGAAGTGCAATTAAATGGCTTCTAGGGACTATTTACGGAGAAATAAGTGTACAAAGTGCAATTAGAGAAAGTTTTGGCGTTCGCGATCTTCTTCCGGAGGAAAAAGTCACTGATCAAGCTTTTTCAAGCGATAATTATGAGCTCCACGCATCCGTTAACTGCATTTAGTGCAACTATTCCTCAGAATGCTCATTCAAAAGTTAGTTTAGTTGTATTTCGTGCAGTTAAATTTCCGGTTTTCCTTTAATTGCACCGAATTCACCCTTTTTAGTTGCACGAAGTGCAATTAAATGGCTTCTATGGACTATCTACGCAGAAATAAGTGTACAAAGTGCAATTAAGTCTGGATAAGCCGCTTGAGCTAAATTTGGATTGCATAGATCTAGCTGAGTTAGATTTTAGATCAGTTAGTTTTGGATCGATTAGCGGTAGATCGGTTAAAGTTGGATCAGCTAGAGCTATTCAGCTAGAGCTAGGTCAGCTAAAGCTAGGTCAGCTAGAGCTAGGCCAGCTACAGCTAGGTCAGCTAGGCTAGATCAGCTACAGCTAGGTCAGCTAGGCTAGGTTAGCTAGAGCTAGATCAGCTAGAGCTAGGCCAGCTAGGCTAGGTCAGCTAGACTTAGATCAGCTAGACTTAGATCAGCTAGACTTAGGTCAGCTAGACTTAGATCAGCTAAATTCCCCTTCGGTAAAACTAGCTAGATTCTTACGTTGACCACGAATACGAGTACTCTTTTTGCATAATTTTCCTTGTCCATGTTACTGTATTACTGAACAAAGGAGTGAAAATATGGAGACAATTCTAATCATAGAGGACGATGCCAAGCTGGCAAGCTTGCTGAGCACGTATCTATCAAAATATGGGTTCCTTACAATTATTGTAGAAGATTTCAACAGGGTGCTGGAGACTTTTAATGAAAGCTCGGCTGACCTTATCTTACTGGACGTCAATCTGCCTAAATATGATGGGTTCTACTGGTGCCGCCAGATCCGTTCCCTCTCACTCTGCCCGATTCTGTTCATTTCTGCACGGGATAGTGGAATGGATCAGGTGATGGCGCTTGAGAATGGCGGGGATGATTATATCACTAAGCCTTTTCACTATGAGGTTGTGCTTGCCAAAATCCGCAGCCACATACGTAGAGCATACGGTTCATACTCACAGACTCAAGAAGAGCATAAACTCCAGTCTGGAGGTTTAATCCTCTATCCTGAACGATATGTGATCCAATACGACGGGCACACGAGTGAGCTAACCCAGAAGGAAGCGGTTCTACTGGAAGCTTTACTGCTTAAGGAAGGACGAGTGGTTAACCGGGAGCGTCTGCTCGATCTCATGTGGAAGGATCAGCATTTCATAGATGACAATACATTAAATGTCTACATAACCCGTGTCCGCAAAAAGCTCAAGGATCTCGGTCTTGGTGACATTGTGGAAACCGTAAGAGGCGCTGGCTATCGGCTTAATGTCTCTAAGGATACGCCATGAGGCTTTTTTGGAGAGACCAGATCTCACTGATCCTATTCTATCTGCTTCAGATGCTGCTTATCCCTTTGCTGTATTGGCTGTCTGGTGAGAACAGACCTATCTCTATCATGCTTTATGGAATCGCCTTGAGTACCGTAGTTCTACTGCTATATCTAGGCTACCGATACGTTCAGCACCGGAGATTGTATGCAGCATTAAGCGAACCTATGGACATGCTCCAAAAACATCTTGTTTCCTTAGGAGACACTCCTCTTTCAGAAGCTATCCATGAGTTATTGCAGCTTATTGACCGCCAGTATCAAGAGCAAGTGAATGCGCATGCGCGCCAGATGGATCAGCATATCGTATTCATGAATCGCTGGGTTCATCAAATGAAGACCCCGCTCTCTGTAATTCAGCTTACGCTAAAGGATCTTGAAGAGGAGGCTGCCGCAAGTATTCAGGAGGAACTGGAACGTCTGCGCGGAGGGCTGGAGATGGTTATCTACACTTCAAGACTTGACCGATTTGAAAATGATTTTCAAGTTGAACCGTTACTTCTGCGCAAAACCGTTAGTGAGGCGGTAGCCGAAAATCGCAGACTATTCATACGCCGGGGCATAAAAGTAGATATACAGGTGGATGCCAATCTAGCGGTATATAGCGATGCCAAATGGTTAATGTTTATGCTGGCCCAAATCTTAACTAATGCCGTAAACTATACCTCCGGTTCTGGCAAAACCGTTACCCTCTCAGCTCAGCGTGTGGGCACCGACACTATTCTGGATATTACCGATCAAGGGATCGGCATTTCTCCTGAGGATCTGAAGCGGGTCTTTAATCCCTACTTTACGGGTGACCGCGGACGACATTATCATGAATCGACAGGGATGGGGCTGTATCTCGTCCGGGAGATTTGCAACAGGCTCGAACACAAGGTGGATATTCAGTCCCGGCTCGGGGAAGGAACCCGCGTGCGGCTTATTTTTAGCAACAGTGATCATCTACAGAAATAATATTGAGGGGACTTCGTCGTCATTATTCATGGCTTTGAAGCCTCCTTCTTCTTTATAGGTTACTTATCTCTCAACCCATTCTTCACAAGGAGAAAGGCGAACATAACCTTAACTTCTCTGTAAGGAAACCTTAAGGTAAATCCATAGCAGCTAATCTCTCGATCTTATAAATTATATACATAACCCGTTCCCCGAATAAGGCGGATGAAATCATTTTTGTATTGGAAGGAATGAATGATATGAACGTATTGGAAGTCAAAGGACTTCATAAGGTATACCCCGGCAAAATAGTGACCCAAGCCCTCACTGATATTCATCTAAATATTGAAAAAGGTGAATTTGTCGGAATTATGGGACCGTCTGGTAGCGGTAAAACAACACTGCTCAATATGGTATCCACAATCGACCAGCCGTCCTCTGGCGAAGTGAATATCAACGGCAGCAACCCTTATCTTTTGAATAAAAAAGAGCTCGCCCACTTTCGCCGAAAACAACTAGGCTTTGTGTTTCAGGACTTCAACCTGCTTGAGACATTAACCGTCGCCGAGAATATTGTGCTGCCCCTGACTTTGGATAACCGTAAGCTCTCCCAGATGGAGATCTTGCTTCAAAGAGTCGCAGAACGCTTAAACATTACCGATATTCTGAGCAAACGCACCTATGAAATTTCAGGGGGACAACGTCAGCGGACCGCAATTGCCCGGGCGATCATCACCTCTCCTTCGATTATTTTGGCCGATGAACCTACGGGTGCGCTTGACTCCAATTCTTCGCGGATGGTGATGGAATCGCTGGAGGATATTAATCACAAAGAAGGCACCACGCTAATGCTCGTAACACATGATCCACTGGCAGCGAGCTACTGCAACCGAATTGTTTTTATAAAAGACGGCAAACTAGCAGCGGAAATTCATCGGGGCGATAACCGTCAGGCCTTCTTCCAAAAGATTATCGACACACTTTCGTTCTGGGGAGGGAATAGTCATGAACTTTCCTCAATTCGCGTTTAATAATGTACGCCGTAATTCACGCGCTTATTTTGCTTTTTTCTTAAGCAGTGCTTTTATGGTCATGATCTTTTTCTCTTATTCAGTCTTTATTTACCACCCTAGTATTACCAACATCGAGCTGGGTGCGAATTCAGCCTCCGGCATGCAAATTGCTTCTTACATCGTGTTTATCTTTGCGTTCTTTTTCGTTCTATATTCGATTAGCGCATTTCTGAAAATGCGTAATCTGGAGTTCGGCATACTGATGATTTTAGGCGCACGCCCTGGCCAGATCAACAAGCTGATTCTTATAGAAAATATGCTTATCGGACTGCTCTCTATTGTAACAGGTGTGTCTTTCGGCATGCTTTTATCCAAGTTATTTTTGCTGCTAAGCACGACAATTATGGGCATGGAGCCACTGCCCTTTTATTGGCCAATGAAGGCGTTAATGATTACCTCTATCTCTTTCATTTCATTATTTCTGGTCATTTCGATCTTCACATTATTGTTCATTCGTAAGCATCAAGTTCTTGAACTGCTTAAGGGAAATGTTAAACCTAAAAAAGAACCCCGTGTCTCCTTATTGTTCTCATTCTTTGGGCTTCTACTGTTGACCGTCGGCGCTCTCGCGATTCGGAAGCAATTGTCCCCGACCTCACTGTTAGTCGCCGCTGTCACAGGTATCGCTGGAACCTACTTTTTCTACTCTCAGTTATCTGTATTGGGCATTCGCTTACTAAAACTAAGACGCAAGCGGCTGTGGCGCGGAACCAATCTGCTGTGGATTTCTGAGATGAGTTATAAGATTAAAGACAATGCAAGAATGCTCTTCCTTGTAACTGTAGTTACCTCGCTTGCCTGCATGGCATCGGGGATTCTTTTATCGATTAATCAAGCGAACTCAGACCTCTATAAAAAATCCCCATTCGCTGTGAGTTATACGATTTATGATCCGAAGGATGAAGCACCAGATTTAGAGCCCATTCACACTAAATTAAAGAATGCTAAAGTCGAGTACACAGAGAATAAAGTAGAACTAATCTCTGCTTCCATTCAAGGAATCGATAAGGAAAAAATACTTGGAATTGATCTGATATCCCGCTCACAGTTCAATCAACTGGGCTTACAAATGGATGTGTCCGAGGTTGGGCCCTTGTCTGAAAAAGAAGCTGTATTACTGCTGAACCCACATATGGATTCACAGAATTTTGCTGCTGATCGAGCGATTCATTTGAAGGTTCAGAAAGATGAGGAGCTGATGCTAAAAGAATTACGAACACCAAAGGTGCATCCAGTAGATCCAATGGCCACCTCACTTCTAATCGTAGATGACAACTTATATCATAAGATTTCTACTTCAACAGAGAAGTACACGAGACCTTATGTGAAATATCTATACAAAATCCCTGCATGGGACGGTCCTACACCTAATGACAGCTCAGCTGAAGCTGTTGTCACCAGAGACCTCATCCAATGGAATAAAGCCGCTAACAAGGCTAATCATCAATACAGCTCTATACTGGGATCGCGAGCAGACAGCTATCTATCGACCAAGCAGGGAGCCGCCATGCTTAGCTTTATAGGGATTTTTATCGCTCTGATCTTCTCACTTTCATCGGCCAGCTTTCTCTTTTTTAAGCTTCATACTGAGCTCAATACAGATAAGCAAATGTATAATGCTTTATCCAAAATCGGTTTAAGCACTAAAGAAATGTCAGCTTCTGCTACCAAACAGATTTCGGTACTTTTCTATATTCCGATTATTATTGCCACCATCCAGACTCTTGTCGTGATTCGTCCGATACTGAAACAGATTAATATCACAAATGTAACTGTGCCCGTGCTTACTACATCAGCTGTATTTCTGGTTGTGCAAACTATCTATTTCCTTATTGCGAGATCACGTTACATTCATAGTCTCAAGAAAATAATGGTGTAACGACATGTCGAAAAGAATCATAACCCTGGATGTACTTCGCGGCTTGGAACTTATGTCAGCACCAAAAGGTTCTCTAGCTGATCATTAGACAATTTGCTATAGTTAGTGAGCTATTAATTAATGAAGCAAGGAGGTTCTTGATTTATGTCCAAGGCTGATCACATGTTATCCATTCTCTGGATGCTCAAGCAACGGGGAAGAACCGCCGGGGAACTAGCAGAAGCGCTAGAGATCAGTGTCCGCTCTGTCTATCGTTACATCGACGCGTTATGCATCAGTGGCGTACCCATTATCGCGGATAGTGGACCTGGTGGTGGCTATAGCCTTCCGGAACATTTTTCCGAGGCCCCGTTATTCTTTGACTCCGACGAACAGCGTTCCCTCCTGCAAGCCGCCTCCTTTGCGCGGGGAACTGGATATCCTTATGTAGAAGCTCTAGATCAAGCAATCGCCAAACTGAAACGATACAGCAATGCGCAGCAATTAGAACAGATGGAGCGTCATGAGGGCGGGATAGAAACCATCCACTCCCCTGCTGTGCCGCTTCCCCACCTGCTGCAAGAGCTTGAATTAGCGACGGCGAACGGACATACCCTCCAGATGGAATATCGGAAGGGAAACGGGGAGACAATTTCTTCCCGCGCTATTGATCCTTATGGACTTGTACTGTGGAAAGGGCAGTGGTACACCGTTGCTTATTGCCATCAGAGGCAAGGAATTCGGTCTTTCCGAGTCGATAGAATGACTGAACTGAAACGTACAGAAGCTGTGTTTGCCCGTCCTGCTGACTTCTCTGCACGTGATTTTTTGTTAAAAAGCTTGCTGCCAACACCAAATACTCCAGAGAAACTCATAGCAGTAGTCATCGCCGCTGATGAAGGAATCCTGAACGATCTATGCAGTCATTGGCTGTTTGGACATACTCTGGTGCAGCGTATTGACGGACAAGCCCGCTTTCAAGTCGATGAGACCTCCTTACTGACTTATGCGCCTTACTTCTTGTTGCCTTATGGATCAACACTACGAATCCTAGAGCCTTTAGCTCTGAAGCAAAAGCTGTCCGCAATAGCTACCGATCTGGCAGCTTATTATAAAACTTAAAATGATTATTTTAGGATCACTGACCGTAATTGTCAGTGATCCTTTTGTATAGTGTAAATAAGTCTAAGGGAATTAATGATTGTACAAACCAAGGAGGAATAACAAATGAAAGAACTTCACTATGAATTTTATATTGGCGGAACACCTGAGCAGGTATGGGAGACTTTGATCTCTCCGGAAGGTACTAAACAGATTTACTACGGTAGCGTAATCCAATCCACCTTTAAAGAAGGCGAATTGCTGGAATATGTTGGTCCCGGTGAAGATGGCGATGAAACGATACATGTATATGGGACTCTGCTGGAGTTCACTCCACAAAAAGCGTTTCGTTTCACGCATAAGGTCGGCCCCTCCTATCATAAGGGTACAGAAAGATATGAATCGCGTATATCTTGGCTGCTTGAACCGGTGGGTGGAACTACTAAGCTTACGCTTATCCACGATGAATGGCATCCTGATGATCCTTCATATGCTGGCAGTATCAACGCCTGGTGGCAGGTTCTGAGTAATATTAAAACCTTGGTCGAGACCGGACGTACACTTGATTTTGGCAGCTGGTCGTAATTTTACTGCTAATTAGGAATTAAGCTCAACCCTGCGGAAAAGAGCGTACAAGCCCTTTTTCGTCAGGGGCTTTTTTTGCTTAATTTTATTTTGCCTAAGGGAAACATTCTTGTTGCAGGGACAAAGTTGTTGCCATATACTAATGTTGTGCCAGACTACAAGAAATGTTCTAATACACAAAATAAAAACCATAGGCGGTAAAAATATAAATGAAAGAAGGGATCTCATGACTGGAACAACTATTCCTTTATCAGAAGCTGCAAAGGGTAGCACGCTGCGCATCAGCGACATTGAAGTCCAAGGTGTGCTTAGAAGAAGATTACTGGACCTCGGGTTCGTAGTCGGGAATATCGTAGAGGTGTTGCGGCGTAGTCCATTAGGAGATCCTATAGCTTTTCGGGTAAGCAATACGACCATTGCATTGCGTAGAGAAGAAAGTTCTTTAATATTCGGAGAATTAATTGGAGGTGTAGAAGCATGAGTCAGTTCACCGTCGCTTTTGCAGGCAATCCTAACACTGGAAAAAGCACACTATTCAACCTGCTAACCGGCATGCGACAGCATACTGGAAACTGGGCAGGTAAAACCGTCATTACTGCCGAAGGGGAATTCAAACACAATAACCATTCATACCTCGCGGTAGATTTACCAGGAACGTACTCCCTATACTCAAATTCCGCGGATGAAGAAGCGGCTAGAGATTATATTATTTTTGAACAGCCAGATGTGACACTTGTAGTGCTTGACGCTACTTCGCTGGAACGTAATCTCAATCTTGCCTTGCAAGTGCTGGAGATTACCGGACGGGCGGTTGTCTGCATCAACCTCATTGATGAAGCACGTAAGCTGGGCATCGACATCAACCTGAAGAGTATCTCCAAACGTCTCGGCGTACCCGTCGTTGCGATATCGGCACGCAATAAAATCGGGATCGATGCCTTATTGGATCAAGTGGAGCGAGTGGCTACAGGCGCATTCACAGCGCAGCCGTTGCGCATTAGTTACAACGAAGAGATCGAACGGGGAATTGCCGAGCTTACACCATTGGTAGAGCAAACCATCGGCACCAAATATCCCGCTCGCTGGATTGCACTGCGCTTATTGGACGGTGATGACAGCCTGCTTACTTCACTCAAAGAACATATGAAAAGCAAGGATTTACCCGAAGCAAAGGAGGTCATCGGCCATGGAGTCACTGCCTATCACTAAGGGTTCTGACGCTCTAGATTCCCTATTGTCTACCGCAAAAAAGCTCGCTGACGGCGGAGCCATTCGGGATGAGATTGTCAGTGGTATATATGGCGTATCCGCAGGCATCTGCGGGGATGCAGTTACTTATCGGGATAAGAAGAAACTGAACAGCACTTATAAGCTGGATAATATCGTGACCTCCAAAATTTGGGGTTTTCCCATCATGCTCGCCATTCTCGGTGTCGTATTCTGGATTACGATTGCCGGGGCTAACTACCCTTCTAGCTGGCTCGCTACCTTCTTTGGCTTCATCGAAGGATATCTGACAGCGGGATTTGAGGCTCTCCATGCCCCAGCTTGGCTGCACGGCGTGCTTGTGCTTGGCTTGTATCGAGGCACCTCATGGGTAATCAGTGTCATGCTGCCACCAATGATGATCTTTTTCCCCGTATTCGCTCTGCTTGAGAATTTCGGGTATCTGCCACGCGTTGCTTTTAACATGGACCGACTATTCAAAAAATCAGGTGGTCATGGCAAGCAAGCTTTAACCATGTCCATGGGCTTCGGCTGTAACGCGGCCGCTATCCTCTCCACACGAATCATCGAATCGCCGCGTGAACGAATGCTGGCTATACTGACCAACAATTTTGTCCCTTGCAACGGCCGCTGGCCCACGCTGATTTTATTGTCTTCCTTATTTATGGCAGGAGCCGCTACGACAGGTGCGCTTCGTACATTCACCACTGCCTCCGTCCTAATGGGGATGGTTCTAATCGGCATCATTGTTACCTTGACTGTTTCCTTGGTCATGTCCAAAACTGCGCTGCGTGGGGTTCCCACACATTACACATTGGAGCTTCCTCCCTACCGCCGTCCACAAATCTGGAAGACCATACTTATTTCCTCCAAAGATAAGTCCCTTAACGTACTTACTCGGGCTATCGTCGTTGCTGCCCCTGCCGGGATTATCACTTGGATTCTAGGCAATCTGTTTATTGGCGGCGATTCTGTACTGAATCATATGGCTGCATTCTTTGATCCGTTTGCACATATGCTCGGCATGGACGGCTTTATCATCATGGCCTTTATTCTTGGACTTCCTGCGAATGAAATCGTATTGCCTATCTTGCTTATGGGCTATATGTCCTCAGGCGCTATGGTTGATATCGACAGTTTAGGCAGTATCAAAGATGTCTTTCTCTCACATGGCTGGACCTGGCTGACCGCACTCAACATGATGCTGTTCTCCCTGCTTCACTATCCTTGTGGTACGACACTCGTGAACATTTACAAGGAAACAAAAAGCATGAAGTGGGCCGTTCTCTCAGCAGTTATTCCGCTGGGTATCGCCATCGGAGTAACCTTTGCTGTCGCTCAGCTTGCCCGGTTATTTGGGTGGGTGTGACGAGGGTGAGGTAGGTTTGCGATCTAAACTCAAGTGACATCGTCTAACTTTAACTAACTTTATCTGACTTCAACTAGCTTCAAGTAACTTCACAACTAACTTCAACTGATTTCAACTTACATCGCAAAAATTCATCATTAACTCATTAAATTCACCTTAATCACATCACCCAAATTAACCTTGCTACACTTTGCAACACCTACAATATCTAGAGTTCATCTTGCTTCACAGAATTCTGCCCTCCTTGAACTCATATTTAGGGAATTTCTCCCTAATAATCGAACTTTATAAGCACACATTGAACTTTTTGCGGAATTTCTCCCTAATAATTAGCCGATTATAGGCAAAAAGGGCAATTTCCGCAGAATTTTAGGGAGGAATTCCGCAATTATCGCTAATATTGAGTAAAACACGATAAAATCAGGGAGGATTTCCCTAATTATTGATTCTAGATGGTTCCGAGCTACAATTGAGCACCAGCACCAGCACCAGCACAACCACCAGCACCAGCAGCCACCAACAAGCCCACCAGTTACTCAAGGTCATCTCAAACAAATAAGCGGTCGCTCGGATGTTATCCCGAGCGACCGCTTGTTTCAGCACAACACCTTATATACTCTTACTGCCCACTTTGATCTCACCATTACATATCGTGACTCTACAGTACAGTTAGAGTCATTTTTTACGCGTTCCACCATTTCTACGACGGTATAGAACAGCGCCAGCTATAGCTATCAGAACGATAATCACGCCACTGATCCCCACAGTAACAAGTGGAACGGAATCACTGTCCCCAGAAGAATTCCCCGTTAAATCAGACTCATTACTCCCAGCTCCTGACTCCGGTGAATTATTCGGGGTTACCTCCGGAGAAGCGGTAGGTGTCGTTGCCGAAATACCGGGCCCCAGTTCTTTCAGATCCACTGAGTCAGCGGTTAGCCGCTTAGTTCGACTGCATAAACTAGCCTCCAGATTACCAGAGTCTCCACCGTCTCTAGCATAAGCATAGACAATGTAACTTTCCCCTTCCACAAACTCAAAGCCGCAGCTTGCAGAAGATAAAGCCGTAGTCAATGTAACTTGATTCCCCTCGACCCCTTTCCAGCTGGAATCCACCTCAAAGGTTACCTTTACTGGATCAGCAGAAGAAATTATGTTCCCCTGTGACGGCTCCTTCATGTCCACTACTTTCCCGACAAAGACAGCTGTACTTTTCTCAAGAGCTTCCAGTGGCTCCGCAGGCATAACACAGGAACAGGCGTAAGTGACTGAGGGCCGCACCGTCAGCAAAGCCGTAAATATTAATAGGACACCTAGAAATATCATCATTGGACTTCGGAAATTGAACTTTCGGAAATTGATCTTTCGCACTTTGATAACCCCCTTCTTTACCTTACAGACGGAGCAAACGTGGAAAGTGTTACAGGAATTCCCAAACAAGTGATACAAGTTTATCCGGTAGCAATTCCTCTAATCTTCTTAAACTCCTCATATCCTCTTCATTAATCCCCCATACCTGCTGTACCCACTCACAAACTGTGCGCGATCCCAATCAAACGCTGTATTCCTTCGCGTAGCACCCCTTCGCTTGCAAAGGAATAACTTAGGCGAAGCCTTGACTTCATTTCCCCCAGTGGATCAAATAACTCCCCAGGAACAAAAGCGATCGACTGCGCCATACTTGAAGCAAACAGGTGATCCATCGTAAGATGCTCCGGTAGTTTCACCCATAGATTTAATCCGCCTTGCGGAGTCGTCCATTCCCAGCCAGTACCCGCCAGCTCCTCTTCTACGATTTCCTTATGCACTTGAAGCGCAATGCGCAGCTTACCGAGATGCTGTTGCAAGCGTGGGGAGGTGTAGTAATGTAGAAATATTTTTTGATTCAGCAGCGGAGTGCCATTGTCCGCGAGTGATTTGGCCGTGATTAGACGCTCCATAAATGGATATCGGCAAGCCACCGCACAGATTCGTAAGCCAGGGGCTACATATTTACTGAAGCTGCTGATATAGATCACCCACCCCTCCGTATCATAAGCAAAAAAGGGCGGCGGCGGCTCCTCATCAAAATACATATCGCGGAACGGGTCATCCTCCACCAGTAAACAGCGATAACGTTCGGCTAGTTCTACCAACAGCTTGCGTTGTTGCACAGGTACCGTGTATCCAGTTGGATTGTGATGCGTTGGATTAATGTAGAACATACGCGGCTTATGCTTTTTCATCAAAGCTTCTACTTCCTCCAGATCATATCCCTCCGGAGTGATCTCTACCGGAACCAACCGTGCCCCCTCCCGGCGAAAAATATCCATAGCAACACTATAAGTAGGCCGCTCCACAAGCACTGTATCCAGAGGACCAAGTACAACCCGGGCAATCAGATTGATCGCCTGCTGCGCACCCGAGGTAATAAGCAGTTCTTCCGAAGTTAACTGCAGCCGATGTTGCTTCCGAAAATGGTGGCTTAACGTCTCACGCAGCTCGTTATCCCCCTGGACCGAGGCATACGTTCCCATTACCTTGGGATATAGATCGAACACTTTTTTGACATAGTCAGATAGAAAAAGATTCGGCAGCAGCCCCGGATCAATCAGCGCCTGCGAGAACTGATACTTAACTGGCACTCTCTGAATATCAGACAGCGGGTTAGTGAGCGCATAAGCCGATACTGCGGCTCCTACTTCAATAGCAGGAAGCGAGATTATGGGTGCCACGTAATATCCTGATTTATCTTTTACATAAACCTTTCCATCCTCCGTCAACCGTCTGTACGCTTTGAATACGGTCAGTCGATGTACCTTAAGCTCCTCCGCCAGCAGCCGTATAGAAGGAAGCTTATCATGTGCGACCCACTCCCCTCGCTCCATGCGATTTAATAGAAATTCATAGACCTGCCGAAACAAGGGATGATTATGCTCCGCTCCTACAACTTTTTTCATCTGACCAACTCCTCTCCGAACAACCTAGTAATCATATTGTACACGATTTCTGAATTAATCTGTTCTACTCAAGGTAATCTGTTCTGTCCACTCCCCTATATGATTAACAAAATGCCAGCTTATAAATTCTTATATTTTATAAAGCACACAAAAGGGGACTTTCAAAATGATCTTATTTGCTTATGCACTTGTATGTCTGATCTTCGGCACGACCTTTCTAGCTATCAAAATCGGTGTAGATGCCGGTGCGCCTCCTTTTTTTTCAGCGGGCTTAAGATTTTTTGTCGCGGGCGCTGTTCTATTCCTATGGATGGTCTGGAAACGAAAAGCCAGCTTCTCCTTGCTGTTGCGCAAAGAAATGTTGTTCACCGGGTCTGCTCTAACCTTCGGCACCTTCGCGGGTCTCTACTGGGCTGAACAATATGTTTCTTCAGGGCTTGCAGCTGTACTCTCTGCCACTGGACCGATCATGATCCTGCTGCTCCAAACCTCTATTCTTCGGCAAAAAGCACCCGCCATCTCCCTATATGGCTGCATCATCGGCTTCACTGGCGTACTGCTGCTGGTTCTCCCCAATCTCGCCGTTGATATTTCACCACTGTGGCTCATCGGTTGCGCTGTAGTCCTAATTGGAGAGTGTTGCTATGCTGTAGGTGCGATTTACTCCAAAAAAGTAATTAACAGTATACCTGAAGTCTCACCGATCGCACTGAATGCGGCTCAAATGATGTATGGCGGTGCACTGTTATTCATTCTTTCTTTTGCCACGGAAAAAGTACATCCTGCATTTCTCTTCTCATTCGAGACAGCAGGTTCACTGCTCTATCTCACAGTTATCGGCTCCATGGTCGGCCATACCTTATTCTACTGGCTCGTAGCTAAGACCAACCCAGTGTTTCCTTCTACCTGGCTTTATATTTCTCCACCGATTGCGGTGGGTGTAGGCTTTTTCTTTTACAAGGAGTCCGTATCTTGGATTACAATTCTCGGAGTGTTCACCATCATTGCCGGAACAATCCTAGTGAATGCTGATGCTTTAAAGCAATTACTGCAAAAAAAGAAGATAAACACTGTTGCGTTAAAAAAATCAAATATATGACGTACTATATATTGCATTTATGACCACTATTGCGTATTATATAAACAAGTTAAATTAAACACAGCTAAATATGACTCATATATGAAAGGAGGATTCGCTTAACGGCGCTTCTTTTCTAAAGAGGAATGCCTTTTTTATCGGAAGTGGAGGGAATTGTGATCGAACTGACATCACGTCAAATAGAGATTATCGATATCGTTAACAAAAGAGCTCCGATTACCGGCGAACAGATTGCCGAAAGTTTGAATCTTACCCGGCCTACAATTCGCTCGGATCTGTCTGTTTTGGTTATGCTCAAATATATCGACGCCAAGCCGAAGGTCGGGTACTTCCCAGGATTGAAATCATCCAGTCGTCAGGGAAGCGGTTATCTGCTGCAGGAAACGATGGTTAAAGAAATTCAAAGTGTACCTATAGTTATCCGTGAGACCACAACTATTCAAGATGCCGTAGTTACGCTTTTTCTACAAGATGTAGGCACTCTTATTATCTGTGACGAAGAGGGTAAACTCACGGGCGTTGCTTCACGTAAGGATTTCCTAAAGGTAACCTTGGGCAACCCCGGTGCAGTCTCCATGCCCGTAAGCATGGTTATGACGCGCCAGCCCAAAGTGGTCACAACTTCACCGGATGAGCCGGTGCTTGAAGCTGCACATAAGATGATTTTTCACGAGGTAGACAGTTTGCCGGTGGTTGTTCCCAGCGCTGCTGAAGACGGCGGTACAAAACTGGATGTGGTAGGACGTTTAACAAAAACCTCCATCATCAAACTTCTCCTCGAACTTGAAGCCAAAGGATAACAGGAGGAACCCATGAGCATCGAGCAATCTTCCAACTTAATAACGATATGCTCGGATTCTATAGGAGATACGGCAGAGGCTGTCGTGCAGGCCGTTATTCACCAATTTCAGAATCAGCAGGTCACCATTAAAAGATACGGCAATATTAGGCATGAAGACGAGCTACGCAAGCTTATGGAAGAAGCAGCTCAGCATCAAGGTTTTGTCGCCTATACATTAGTGCAGCCAGAATTAAGAGAAATGATCCGCGAGGAAGCGGTACGTCTTGATTTGCGGATCGTTGATATCATGGGCCCTATGATGCAGGCCTTCATTGATACCTTCGACGATGCTCCTCAGCAGCGGCCGGGTCTTCTCCACCAGCTCGACGAGAATTATTTCCGCCGCATAGAAGCTATAGAATTCACCGTCGCCTGTGATGACGGCCGTGATCTGGGTGCCATGCTCAAAGCCGATATCGTTCTGCTGGGCATGTCCCGTACTTCAAAGACACCGCTTAGCATCTTTTTAGCCCATAGAGGAAAAAAAGTCGTTAACTATCCGATTATCCCGGAGATTGGTCCTCCACAAGAACTATTAAGCTTGCCGCCGAACCGGCTTATCGGATTAACCATGAAACCCGAGTACATGCTGAAGGTCCGCTCTGAGCGGCTTAAGGTTCTCGGATTACCGACAGGCTCCCAATATGCAAGTCTGGAGCGGATCACCGAAGAGATGGAATACGCCGCTTCATTGTTCAACAAGCTGGGCTGTCCTGTAATTGATATTACTGACAAGGCTATAGAAGAAACCGCTGGTATTATTATGGGTTATATCTAAATTTCAGTTTACAAAATATATAGAATGCACTGGAGGGAATTAGAATGGAGCGCGAACTGGCCCTTGAGATTGTACGGGTAACTGAACTAGGTGCTTTATCCTCGGCTCGTTGGATTGGGCGGGGCGATAAAAATGCGGCAGATGATGCAGCCACGACTGCGATCCGTTCCATGTTCGATTCTGTGTCCATCGACGGAACTGTTGTGATTGGTGAAGGAGAGATGGATGATGCTCCAATGCTCTATATTGGTGAGAAAGTCGGGAACCAAAAAGGTCCCTCTGTCGATGTAGCCGTCGATCCACTCGAAGGAACTGAGGTTGTTGCCTGCGGCCTGCATAATGCGCAATCTGTTATTGCTATAGCAGATAAAGGCAGCCTGCTGCATGCCCCGGACATTTATATGGAGAAGTTAGCCTGCGGACCCGAGCTTGCCGGTAAGCTTAGACTCGAGGACCCTGTAGAGATCACTCTGCAAAAAGCCTGCCATTACACTGGCAAATCCCTCTCCGAGTTAACCGTAATGGTGCTGGATCGCAAACGGCATGAGCAGCTGATTAATAGCCTGCGTGAAGCCGGGGTACGAATTAAGCTGCTTGGTCACGGAGATGTCGCTGGCGCTATTGCGGCTGCACTACCAGACAGCGATGTCGATTTATATATGGGTTCCGGTGGAGCACCGGAAGGTGTTCTTGCTGCCGCTGCACTGAAATGCCTTGGTGGTGAAATGCAGGGCAGATTGCTCCCGGATGGACCCATAGAGCTGCAGCGCTGTGTACGCATGGGAATTGCCAATCCAACGCGAGTGCTATACATGGAAGACATGGTTGGCACGGGCGACGTCCTCTTTGCCGCCACGGGTGTAACGTCAGGTGAATTCCTGAACGGTGTCCGTTTTATCGGCAAAGAACGCGCGGAGACACATTCGGTAATCATGCGGGCACAGAGCCGGACAATCCGCTATATCCGCAGCATTCATTTCCTGCCAGGAAAAGAAATACCGGCTGCGCAGACCGTTAGACAAAATGCTGTGTCTCTATAAAACCACAAAAAACAGGCTATCTCACTAGCAGTATCCTTTGCTAGTGAGATAGCCTGTTTTGTTTTTTTACACTGAATGCTAATTGCTTCTTATTTATTTCCAATACGCTCACTCGCTAATGGATCTATATTAGCAACTTTCTCAAAGCGTTCTGCGTTCAGGCTGTTATACTTTGCGAAGATTTGTTTCACTTCTTGCTCCTTCTGCTCGCCTTCCACATCCACCATTACTAGAATATGACCTTCATCCACGTAATTATCGTAGCTCTCTGCTTCCTCTTCAGGAATGCCAAGGCCAATAAGCCCGCCGACTAACCCGCCACTGCCTGCGCCTATCGCCGCTCCGGCAAGCGTTGCCGCAAGAGGTCCTGCTGCAATAATAGGTCCAATACCAGGAATAGCCAAAGCGCCAATTCCCATCAGCAGCCCCGTTACTCCACCCAGCAGGCCACCAGTAGCTGCACCAGTAGCCATACCTTCCGGGGCCACGGTTCCCGACTCGTCTCTAAGCGTTTCCTCATCCGCTTTATTTCTCGCGATAATCGAAATATCCTCTGTCCTACAGCCCTGACGCTTCAACTCCTCAATAGCTCGCGAAGCTTCGTATTCGGCAGCAAAGACACCCACTATTCTCTTATTCATCTCCATTACCTCCTATTGATGTAGTTAGCTCATACGTTCAGCTTCATAGCTTACTTAACCAAACTGGACAAGGATAAACTACGATCTTTGAATTGCCTGCAATTCCGAGTTAATATTCCTTCTAAAATATGCTGTATAATAAAAGTAAGCGGGTACAACTACCCTAGATCAACTCTATAGAAGAAAGAGAAGGAATCATCCATGGCGATATTTAACTATAATTCTGAGCGTCCCTTCCGAGGCAATCCCGACTTGCATCTCCATTACTGGGGGCGGGAGCAGTGTCTTCCCGGGCATTTTTTTGGGCCTGGGGTCCGTGACGTATATAAGATACATTTTATCCATACAGGAACAGGTGAAGTTACTGTGGGTGAACAGACCCATTATCTTAAACCAGGACAAGCTTTTCTCACCTATCCGCATATCGTAACTGCCTACACAGCAGACATAGCAAATCCATGGACCTATTCTTGGGTAGCTTTTACCGGGGAGCAGGTTGATTATATTTTAGCCAAAACTGCCTTGTCACCTGAGCATCCGATCTTTCCAATGGATGAGCAGCTTATGCCTAATTTGTACGAGCTCCTGACACAAGCAGCTGAAGCTTCGGACAGCCTGGATCTACCTCTAAAAGCAATTATGTATGAGTTCTTCTCTCTGTTACTTCGAGCGGTGCCAGCAGTTCCAGATGTACTTCCTCTACCACGTCAAAAGAGTATTTACGTCGAGCAATGCCTGCACTTTTTGCATACACATTATTGTGAAAATATTTCGGTTGAGATGATGTCCTCTTCGCTTAAGCTGGATCGCAAATATTTATCCTCCTTGTTCAAACGGACAATAGGTATGCCACCACAGCAGTATCTATTAAATTTCCGCATCGCTAAGGCGTGCGAGCTGCTGACAGAGACCCTATGCACGATTGGTGAAATCTCACGTTCTGTAGGCTATCAGGACCCCTTACTCTTTTCGCGGATGTTCAAGAAGGTGAAAGGTTGTTCGCCAAAAGAATACCGTAGCCGTCATCTCGAAAATGACATTGTACTATAAACTCCTTCCTTGCTGACATACGTTTGTCCGCGATCTTTCGCTACAATAAGGACGTAACTTACTAAGTAATAAGTGTTTATAGGAGGAATAAATCATGTATAACGCAAGCGCTACCAGATATGACAATATGAAATATAATCGCACCGGAAAGAGCGGTCTACTCCTGCCAGCGATCTCGCTTGGTCTATGGCATAACTTTGGCGGCAACGACTTATTTGAGAATGGCCGCGCCATGGTAAGAAGAGCTTTTGATCTTGGAATCACTCATTTTGACCTTGCCAATAATTACGGTCCACCCGCAGGCTCCGCCGAAGAAAGCTTTGGCCAAATTCTTAAAAAGGATCTGACCCCTTATCGTGATGAGATGGTTATCTCGACTAAAGCTGGATATTATATGTGGGCTGGTCCTTATGGTGAATGGGGCTCCAAAAAATATCTCGTCTCCAGCCTAGATCAAAGCTTAAAACGTATGGGACTGGATTATGTTGATATTTTTTATCACCACCGCCCAGATCCAAATACACCACTGGAAGAAACCATGGCTGCGCTGGACCTCGTGGTACGCCAAGGTAAAGCGCTGTATGTCGGGATTTCGAATTACGGACCTGAACAAACACGCGAAGCGGCACAAATTCTGCGTCGACTTGGCACGCCATGCCTGATTCATCAGCCAAACTATTCCATGATGTCCCGCTGGATTGAAGATGGCTTGCAGGATGTATTGTCTGAAGAAGGCATCGGCTCCATTGTGTTCTCCCCGCTACAAGGTGGCATACTAACCGATCGCTATCTAAACGGAATCGCTCCTGATTCCCGTGCCGCTGGCCCAAGTGTATTCCTGTCTGAGAATGCCATTACCGAAGAGGCGATCGGCAAGGTTCGCAAACTGAACGAGATTGCTGCCGCACGTGGACAAAAAATGTCTCAGCTAGCTTTATCTTGGGTACTCCGTGGAGGCAAAGTAACTTCTGCATTGATCGGCGCAAGTAAGGTAAGCCAGATTGAAGATGCCGTCGCTTCCTTAAATGCCCCAGAGCTTAGCGCTGAAGAGCTAGAGCAAATTGAGGCGATTCTGCGGGGATAAAGCTTAGTTATAACAAGACAAAGACCAATGAGGTCAGGCAGCTTAAAGCTGCTCTGGCATTTCATTGGTCTTCTTTTTTATAGATTAGAGTTCTATTTGCTCACCCAAATATCTGCGTGATGTACACCATGATCAATAATCCAAAAATAAACGAATACGTCGAAGGCCGCTCATAACCATGGCCATGACTCTCCGGAATCAGCTCCTTGTAGACGATAAAGAGCATAGCTCCGGCTGCAAAAGCGAGACCATAACCCACAACATTATGCAGGTAACTGGCAGTAAAATACCCGATCACCGCAGATACCATCTCCATCAAACCGGTAAGCGTAACGATTCCTAAGGCTTTTAGCTTGCTTGTTCGCGAATTCATTAGAAAGACTGCAAGAATCAAACCTTCCGGCATATTCTGTGCGCCAATGGCAATCGCCACGGTAGGACCTAAACTGGCCTGTTCGCTGGCATAACTGAAACCTGTACTGAGGCCTTCTGGTATGTTGTGGATGAACAGCGCAATCATAACAAGCAGCGCTTTTGAATCCATATTGGTATAACCGGGCTTATTCTCCACATCGATATGCGGGATGTTATTTTCAATTAAATCAAGCAGCAGCACTCCGGTAATCAAGCCCAAGGTTAAAGCGATAATCCCCGATTCTTTGATCGATTGCGGCATGAGTCCAAACGTGGAGGCGGACACCATAATCCCCGCAGTGAAGGCTACGAGGATATCTTTCCACTTCTCGGATAACCTCTTCACGAACAGGATCGGAAATGCTCCAAGAACGGTAGCCATTGCCGATACAAAGCTGCCAATAAGCGCAGATTCCAAACCTTCAACTCCTTTGGTACAAGTCGGATAGACCAACATATGTTTCAGAAAAAATAATTATTACTTTTTCATCCATTTTCGAATGGTCCAATATAGTATGGATCATATCATAAAAGACCTCCCCTAGGTTCGGTTCATACCCTAAGGAGGTCTTTGTCTCACATATCATTATGCAACTCGATTACACCAGCTTCTTCCGGATCTTGCCGGAAATCAAATCAATAATTGTGATCATCGCAATGATACCTAGCAGTATAATCCCCACGCGGTCCCAATTCCGTGAACTGAGCGCGAAGATTAACGGTGTGCCGATCCCCCCTGCTCCAATCACACCTAAAATCGTAGCCGAACGAACGTTAATTTCGAATCTATATAAGGTATAGGATAAGAATCCCGGCAGCACCTGCGGTAACACCGCAAACCACAATACCTGCATGCGGCTGGCGCCAGAAGAAATTAAAGCTTCGAGTGGACCGTTGTCGATATTCTCAATCTCATCCGCGAACAATTTGCCGAGCATGCCCACCGAATGTAGTCCCAGAGCCAGCACACCTGCAAAAGAACCCGGTCCAACAGCCTTGATGAATAACAAAGCCATAATAATCTCAGGGAAGGTTCGTATAAAGCTCAACATCAGCTTGCCGGAACCTGAAATTACCTTTCCCTTGCTCATGTTAACTGCAGCCCAAAATGCAAAAGGAATACATAAAAAGGTCGAGATAAAAGTGCCTAGGATTGAAATAGCTAACGTCTCGAGCAATCCCCGCAGGAGATCCTCCCCATCTGGTAAATAAACGAAGGCCCAGTCAGGTGAGAATATCCCGGCAAAAATTGCTTTAGTAATGATCCCGGCGGTTTCTTTGAATCCATTAAACGGCACTCCCGAAAAAGCCCAAATATATAACGCAGCTAGGGCTACATAAATCAGCCAACGAAAACGATTTTTACGGGGTTTAGGGACAAGGGTATTCCATGATTTACTCATATTAATTTCTCCCGCAGCTTAGTGCTTACATAATCAATAATCAGTACTACTGCTAATGTGAACAAGATGATGGTGCAAGTCTTATCGTATTCCAAAAAGCCTAGGGTGACTTCATAATAGTGGCCGATCCCACCCGCTCCTACCAGACCTAAAACCGCCGCAGCACGAACATTAATCTCGAAGGCATATAGGACATAAGACATAAAATGAGCCTGTACCTGTGGAATGACTCCGAACATAATGCGTTGAATCTTATTAGCCCCCACTGAAGTCATTGCTTCCAAAGGTCCTTGATCAATCGTCTCCATCGTTTCATAGGTAAGCTTGGCGATCAGCCCCAACGAAAATATCGTCAAAGCAAATATCCCAGGAAGCGCACCGAGGCCGAAAATGGCCACAAAGATAGAAGCCAACAGCAGATCGGGAATCGTGCGGATCAGGTTCAGCAGCATACGGACCGGATAATGAAGCCAACGGCTTTGCGTAATATTGCTTGCACACAACAGCGCAACCGGAACCGCAAGAATGGCACCAAACGTTGTGCCAACCAGCGCCATCCGGATCGTCTCCAGCATCGCATCTATAATGTTGTCAAAATACCCCCAGTTCGGGGGAAACATTTCCTTAAGCAAATCAAGCATATTCGGCAGACCGGAAATCAGCTCTCCGAAGGATGAATCGGTTAAGACAGCACTTCTCCACAGTAATACTACTAATATAATGGCTGTAAAATAATGTTTTATCTTTCTTGGCGGTTTGGGATGTAGCTTCTCTGCATTCACACTCATCTCACACGCCTCCGAGTACAGGCTCACCCAACAACTCATCCTGATGAATCGGTCTGCCGTAAATCTCAGCAAACCTCTCATCGGTTGCCTCTGATACAGGACCATCGAAGACAACCTCTCCTGCCCGGAGCCCGATAATCCGGGTAGCGTATTCTCTAGCCAGATCAATAAAATGCAAATTCACAATGGTCGTAATCCCGAGTTCCATATTAATCTTCTTTAGATCATCCATAACCTGCTTGGTTGTGAGCGGATCTAGTGAAGCTACAGGTTCATCTGCGAGGATAATCTGTGCCTCCTGCGCAAGAACACGGGCAATAGCTACACGTTGCTGCTGACCTCCAGATAGCTGATCTGCACGTGTATAGGCCTTCTCGGCGATATTTACCCGATCAAGCGATTCGAAGGCTAAATCGATATCCTTTTGTGGGAATCTGCCAAGTATCGTCCGCAGTGTGGAATGATAGCCCACCCGTCCTGCCAAAACATTACGAAGCACCGTCGTACGTTTCACTAAGTTGAAGCTTTGGAAGATCATTCCGATATTCCTACGGATCATTCGTAGCCGGCTTCCTTTTGCATTCGTAATGGACTGTCCGTTAATAAGAATATTACCTTCGGAAATATCATGAAGCCGGTTAATGGAACGCAGCAAGGTCGACTTCCCTGCTCCCGAAAGACCAACAATAGCTACAAATTCTCCGGCTGGAATGGTCAGGTTAATGTTGTTTAATCCTTTGGTTCCGTTTAGATACGTTTTGGATACATTACGAAGCTCTATCATGAAATCATCCCTTTATGTGTTTTCGTATATTCGTATAAAAGAGATAGCCAGATCCGGGGGGGAATCCGGAGCTGGCTATCCTTAATGCCTGTTATACACCAACATCGTTGTATCCTTGAACGGCCTGTTCTACTCTGTTTTTACTTTACTGTTGTATTCGCGAACAATGTCAAAGTTGCTGTCTTGTGATTTCACATAACCTTCATGAGAGTAAATGTCTTTGATAATCTCATGGCCTTCTGTGTCAGCTGCGATATCAATGAATGCCTGCTGGATTTTTTCAATCCATTCTTTATTCATATCTGAACGGACCGAAATCGTATCGTTAGGAATTTTATCAGTAAAGGCGAGAACTTGAGTATCTTCAAATACTTTTGGATAATCCTTAACGACCGTGTTCCGGGCATCTTGGAAAATAGCTGCTGCATCTACGTCACCATTCAGCACAGCAAGCACGCCTTGATCATGACCTTTAACCGTAATGGCTTGTACATCCTTCAGCGGATCAAGTCCCGCATCCATAAGCGTTGCAGCCGGCCATACAAATCCTGCAGAGGATGTAACGTTTTGATAGGCAATTTTTTTACCTTTCAAATCGGCAACCGATTTGATCGCAGAATCTTTCTTGACGATAATCATAGATTTATAGAAATCCGCTAATTCATCTGTTGGACCACCGGTTTCATCATTTACACCAAAACGTTGAGCCTGAAGAATAACCTCAGCTGCTCCTTTTTCTTTAGCTAACACGTAAGCAGTTGGAGGAAGGAAACCTACATCCACTTTTTTAGAGGCCATAGCTTCGATAACGGTGTTGTAATCAGTAGAGACACTTACTTCTACAGGAATACCGAGCTTGTCACCCAGTAATTTTTCAAGAGGTTTCGCTTTAGCTTCGAGCGTATCTGCATTTTGAGAAGGAACAAATTGTACAGTAAGCTTCTCTGGAACATAACCCTCTGCTACAGGAGCTGCCGTTTCCTTCGGTGCATTTGCCCCGTCCGTCGATCCTTGGTTTGCATTATTTGTAGTGTTGTTAGCGCCACAACCACTAAGCAATGTAATAGACATCATTAGCGGCAATACGAATTTACTGATTTTTCTCAAACGAAAGACCTCCACTGTTTTCTATTTTTATTTTTGAGTACTTCTAAACTATAGATGTGTTTTATTAAATCAATAGCAACCAAGCATCAAATATATGTAAAATTTATTCCAATCTCTTAAAGTTAGCAATTTATCTGCTAGAATGAGGTCTGAACTTATTATCAGGAGGGGCTACCTATGAATAAAGAGAATTCAATAACCTGTGAAATCCTCGTAACAAGTGATCTACATGGACATTTTGGGCCCGTCGATTACCGCACGGGGGAGAAACGACCAGCAGGCTTAGCAACAATTGCTACCCTCATTAAACAAGAAAGATCCCATACTCCTGAGCTGATCCTTATAGATAACGGCGATCTTATTCAAGGCACACCGTTAACTTATTATGCAGCTACACATTATAGTAATGAGCTGAATCCGGGCATAGCTGCACTAAATGAATTGAAATATGACGCTGCAATTATTGGCAACCATGAATTCAATTTTGGCAAAACTCTGCTGAATAAAGCCGTTCAGGATTCCCGCTTTCCTTGGTTATCAGCTGGAATTATAGATAACACGACAAATCAACCCGCCTTTGGTAAACCCTATATCATCAAATGGGTAGATAAAATCAAAGTAGCCGTTCTAGGGGTTACGACGCATTACATCCCCCACTGGGAGAACCCTAGCCATATTGAAGGGCTTCAATTTGAGGATTCGCTAGAGACTGTAAAGCATTGGTGTGCCATTATACGGGCAGAAGAGCAGCCTGATCTGCTCGTTGTAGCTTACCACGGCGGATTCGAACGCGATCTAAGCAGTGGAGAACCTGTAGAGAGACTAACGGGGGAGAATCAAGCCTACGCCATGTGTACAGAGGTAGAGGGCATAGATGTGTTAATTACCGGACATCAGCACCGCTCCATAGCTGGGGAGTTGAACGGTGTTACAATCATACAACCTGGTTGTAATGGACTTTCCCTCGGTAAAATTTCAGTTATCTTCCAAAAAGAAAATACACACTGGAAGATTCAGCGTAAACATGCCGAGCTCCTTACCGTTAATGAGACAACAGCTGCAGATGAAATAATCCTAGAGCTGAGCAGTACTCTTGAATCAGAAACACAAACCTGGCTGGATGAGAGAATAGGAACGGTTATCGGGGACCTGTCTATTTCCAGTGCTGATGAATGCCGCTTGGCTGACCATCCTTTTATAGAATTTATGAATAAGGTACAAATGGAGGCTGCTGGCGTAGACATTTCTACAGCAGCCTTACTCAGTAACGATTGCAAGGGTTTCAGCGAAACCATCACACGCAGAGACATTTTATCGAACTTCATTTATCCCAACACCTTAACCGTCCTAAGACTGACAGGACAAGATATTAGAGAGGCCTTAGAACAAACCGCTAACTATTTCCAACAAGACGAGAACGGAATAATAGCCGTTAACCCCGCCTACATCGAGCCTAAACCACAGCATTACAATTATGATATGTGGGAAGGAATACAATACGAGCTTGATACCGTTAGACCTGCAGGCGAAAGAGTCCTCCATCTGCTGTACCAAGGTCAGCCTATAGAGGACTCTAAAGAATATGAGGTTGTTATGAACAATTATAGAGCCAGCGGTGGCGGAGATTATGAGATGTATAAGGGTAAGCCGATTGTTCAAGAAATTATGATCGACATATCTGAAATTGTCACCGACTACATTGAAAAGCATGGCCAAATTGAAGCTACCTGTGACCATAATTGGAGAGTTGTTTAGGCTTTAGCGATGAACACCCCAATGTCGCTCTCTATCAGCTTCAACGCACTTCTCCAGAAGTCGACGGAGTGAACATCTAGATCCATTGTTGTTGCTACATCAACAATATTATGTTTGCTGGTATCCCTAAGGAACTGGCGATACTTAGGGGCGAACTCTTCGCCCCTCTTTAAATATTCCGCGTACAGTCCTTTAGAGAATAACAAACCAAAGGAATACGGGAAATTCAAAAATTCATTACTAGCCATAAAATATCCAGCTTTGTTCATCCACATGTACGGATGGATTGTACCCGGGTCAATGCCCTCACCATAGGCTTCCACCATACAGGCAATCATCAATTCATTTAGCGCTTGAACAGACAGCGGGCCTAATGCTCTTCTCTCATATAATTTGATCTCAAATAAATAACGGGCATAAAAGTCTACAAGATAATAACCGGCATCAGAAATACTTCTCTCCAGAATAAGCAGAGCTTCCTTCTCCGTTGAATTTGTAATTATGGCATGGTTCACTATCGTCTCACAAAAAATCGAAGCCGTTTCAGCAATCGGAATCGGGTAATCCGTATTCAGCATCGTTTCATTAGCCAGACAGGAGCTATGATAGGCATGGCCGAGCTCATGGGCAAGGATACTAATATCTATGGCATTTCCGGTGAACTGGGTCATAATTCTGCTCTCGCCAATCGGGAAAATATCGATGCAAAATCCATAACCCCCTTTGCCTGATCTAGGTTCTGCATCAACCCATTGCTGATCAAAAGCCTTCTGAGCAAAACAAGCCAGTTCCTCACTAAAGGTTGCGAAGCTCGAGATGATTGTATCTTTGGCGTTAGCGTATGTAATTTTCCCGTTTTCTACACCGACTGGTGCAAAAATATCGTAAAAAGGCAGCTTTGCCGGATGTCCCAGCAGCTCGGCTTTCTTTTGATAATAGGTATGAAAGGCTGGCAGGCTCTCCCCAAGAGCAGTGAGCATAGCTGCTAAAGTCTCGCTGTCCATTCTCGAAGCGATTAACACTTTTTCCAGAGAAGATTGATAACCCCGCATGCCATAAATCGTCAGCGCCTCACCACTAATGCCATTTAAGCTGGCTGCGCAGACCTCAGCAATAAGACTACAGGCTTCTGCCTCTGCTTCATAAGCAGATTTTCTTAAGCTGGCATTATTCTCATAAGCCATACTTCTTAGCTCCGCAAGTGTCACTTGTCTAGTTTCCCCATCTACCACTAAATCTGCAAGTGTACTTGAAGTCCTCTCCATATACAGTCTGCTCCATGCTTTGGATCCTGTACTCTGCATTTTGGCTATGGCCATTTCAAGTTCTTCGCTTAACTCATAGCGGGATTGTAACAGGAGTTCTCGCAAATAAAATTGATGCTCCATTAGATAAGGTGAGCTAACTATAAGCTCATCCATATGATCACAAGTGCTAAACCAGCGCTTAAAAGCCACAACTACCCCGATGATTTCTGAATTGGCCTCCTCAATATCATCAGCAAGGTTCATAGCTTCCTCGCAGCCACTATCTGCGCTGAGTGTTAACTCTGCATAAGCTAACAAGCATACATATACGCTTTTATAATCATTATAAATTCTTAAAAAGCCCTCCACAGGCATGGCTGTAACGTCTTTTACATTCAAATGGTGCTTAGCCCACCGCTTTAAATCTTGTACATGCTGGCCCAGTAGCTTGCGATCCCTTTTTAACTGCTCCGATTCAAAGGAAGGATATAAACTATCTAAGTTCCATGTCATATTCATCCGCAAATCTCTCCCCCTTCGATTCCTATTCTTCTAAGCATAATCCATCCTGCCAGAAAAGTGCATCGACATAATGTACTTCTTCTCTTCATACACAAAAAAAGGACCCTGCCAACGTCCGGCAGGGTCAAAGTCTATATTATAAGGGGGTTATGTGATTACTATAACCCTCTTAGCTTAAAATAATATGAATAGTAGATAAAGATTGGCTTAATCTCCGAACCCTATTGACTTAAGGTTGAAGGATTCACTCTAGCCTTGTTAATCTGAATTCCCACATACACGATAAGGAACAACACCATAAACCCAGCCGAATAACGATACATTATCCCATAATCAGTTGCTGCCGAGATTGCCCCCAGAATAATGGCTCCGCTGGCTACACCCAAATCCGTTGAGTTATAGAACATACTGTTGGCCATACCATATTGTGCAGGTGTTGAGGTGCGAAGCATCCAAGCCTGGATCGTTGGCTGAATAGCGCCGAAACCAAGTCCATATAGCAAAGCGGAAACGATGAGCATTGGCATAGAGGTCGTATAAGAAAGCACAGTTAAGCTTGCAACGACGCAAACCGCCGCCGGGATTAGGACAGAAGCTGGTCCTCTTTTATCAAATAATCTGCCGGAGATAGGTCTTATAATGATGATCGTAACCGCATTAAATAAAAAGAACAGACCCACTTGCTCCAGATGAACTGATTCGCCGAATAAAGCGATAAAGCTTAGCAATCCCCCGTAGGTAATTGCCAACATGACATTTAGAATGGCAGGCAATACTAACTTTGTATTAAACGGAACCTTGAGAGGTTTGGTGGATTCGCTTTGAGTTGGGGTTGGCTGTTTTTTCGGTTGTGCAGGAAGTGAACGAGAAAATAAAAGTACTGGAAAGGCAAGAAGTAAGGTTACCATACCAATCATAGCCAGTGTTCCAAAACCCGATTGTTTCATCACATTTAAGCCAATCATCGGACCGATCGACATCGCCAGGCTGGTAGATAAACCGAAATAACCTATCCCTTCACCCATTCTTTTGCTCGGAATAATCTGCGAAACAATCGTTGGAATAATCGTGCTGGCAATCCCGAATCCAATCCCATAGCCCACACGCATCAGCAGCAGCGAGCCAATGGAATCTGCTACAACATAAAGGCCGGTTATAGCGGCGGCAATTGCTAAGCCAATATATAATAATACATTGCGGCTAACCTTCCGCATCAGAAAAGCGGTCATAAAACGTGAAGCGATCGCAGTTAATGCAAAGACGCTGGTAACGAGGCTGACCATAATATCTCCGGCCTGAAATTCGCTTTTTACGTAAGACGGAAATGAAGATAACAACATCTGTAAATTCATAAATAAAAATAAAGCACTAATCGTTAAAGCAATAAAAGATTTGGTCCATAATTTCGTACGTAGTTCTTGTTGTTCTAACATAACTTGCCTTCCTACTCTCCATCTGTTATTTGATCTACATGATTGTTTATTCTTAGCAGCAATTCCATGAGCAACTCATATTCCTTACTAGAAATACAGTTCATAATCTCTTCTGTCACCTTATCTTCAATAGGAACGGTTTCCTTCACCAGAGACCTTCCTTTTTCTGTGATATAGACTTTAAAAGAACGCCGATCGTTTTCACCGGTTCTTTTGTAGATCAGTCCCTTTCCTTCCAAATGATCCAGAATTCGCGTTGTAGTTGGCTTATCCTTACCAGAGCGCTTAGCGATGTCCTTCTGAATCAGACCTTCCGTTCTGTCAATATGAAAAAGGACTGACCATTGCTCCGGTGTTATATCATGTTCTTTCAGCCCATTTTGAAATAACATGCTTAATTTACGGTAGGTCGTACCCATCATAAATCCTAACGTAAGCTCGGATTGGTTATGCTTTGTCGTCATGATCGTATCCCTTCTCAATTAACACTGTTTTAATAGTTGCTTAAACAATTATATTCCTAACAACTAATTTTGTAAAGGTGAATCAAAGCTATGAACTAACTATTATAAAGTTGCTTGACAAAGCACACTATGTGCGGTATTATTATCTCATCTTAAAGATACTTAACTTAAAGACAACCAGAGTTTACTACTCTTGAGATAAATAATTTTTAAAGGTTGTGTACTTCATGGGATTTCTAGACAAACTATTTGGTAGAACAAAAATTGAGGAGGAACAAACAATGTCAAAATTAAACATCGGTATTATTCTCGGAAGTACTCGTCAAGGTCGTTTAAGCCCGCAAGTAGGAGAATGGGTTAAAAAGATTGCGGATGCACGCGGGGATGCTAATTATGAGATCATAGATATTGCAGACTTCAAGCTTCCACTATTGGGTGAGGCTGATGCAACTGAACAAGCAACAGCTTGGAACACTAAACTTGCTACACTAGACGGTTTCGTATTTATCGTACAAGAATATAACCACAGTATTTCTGCATCACTGAAAAATGCGCTCGATTATGCCCGTGAAGCTTGGAATAATAAAGCAGCAGGTATCGTAAGTTATGGTTCCGTAGGGGGCGCTCGTGCAGCTGAACATCTACGCGGAATCTTGGGAGAACTATCTGTAGCAGACGTTCGTGTACACCCTGCGTTGTCACTGTTCACTGATTTCGAGAACGGAACTGTGTTTAAACCAGCGGATCTGCATCTTACCAATCTTAATGGGATGCTGGATCAAGTCTTGGCTTGGAGTGGCGCATTGAAAACTCTACGTTAAGATAGAACGCCTTACGCCTCTGTTATGTTATGAAGTACACCCTTTAGAATAGACATTCGATAAACCTATGGTTTGTCCAGTCGATTCTTGAGGGTGTATTTTTTATGTGTGACGAAATGACCACCCTGTGTAGAATCTAATCTGGTATAATCGGCGGGGATTTTAAATTACATCAAGGAGCAATGATCATGTGGTTTATGTTTGCATTATTAACGGCCTTCGCTTGGGGAGGGGCTGACTTATTTTATAAAAAGGGGACCGATAGTCAGGATCGGTATAGCCATATTAAGATTGTCATTATCGTGGGGATAGTCATGGGTATTCACGCGACAGCTTATATGCTCATTCAAGGATTGACCTTTGATCCTATGGACTTAATCCGATATTTCCCTGTGTCTGCACTCTATATCCTGTCGATGGCAGTCGGTTATATTGGACTTAGATATATTGAGTTATCCATTGCCTCCCCCGTACAAAATTCATCTGGCGCTGTAACGACGATATTATTATTCATCTTTTTCACCCATGAGCTAGGAGCGTTTGAAATCGTTGGTGTTGCCGTTATCACCTTAGGCATTATCGGCATCGCCATCTTGGAAAAGAAAGCAGAACACCAAGCGCTTCAAAAAAGTGCCACACAGATTGATAAAAAATATCAGATTGGCGTGATCGCCATCATTTTTCCAATCCTATACTGCCTAATCGATGGACTTGGCACCTTTGCCGATGCTATTTATTTGGATGAACTCAGCCTGATTAGCGAAAAAGCAGCTCTGCTCGCGTATGAATACACCTTCTTTATATGTGCCATCTTGTCTTTTACATACCTGAAATTTTTTAAAAAGGTAAAGTTCAACCTATTTAAAGAACGGGATAAGGGCTTCGCAGCCATTCTGGAAACGACCGGACAATTCTTCTACGTATTTGCTATGTCCAGCAACGCGATTATCGCGGCACCACTTATTGCTTCATACAGCATTTTTTCCGTAATATTATCGCGCATCTTCCTCAAAGAAAAACTAAGCAAGGCACAATATGCCGTTATTATCGTTGTGATTCTAGGGATTGCTTTGTTGGGGGTTGCGGACGAGCTGTAGCTTCGGTACACAAAAAGACCTGCTAAGTAGGCTTCATTGCTTACTAGCAGGTCTATTCTATAGTTGCTTATTCCGGCCTATCTATTGTAAAAATCTCTCCAAGAGTTGCGTAATTATTTCCCGCCAAGCGGCTCACAGCGTTTAGAACTCTCGGGTCAATGTGCCCCTCCTGATAGATCGATTCATCGATATGGAATTGAACAATTTCGCCAATAAACAAGTCACTCCCAGGTTCTTCACCCCCTAGAGGGATTGCTTGAACAAGCTTGCACTCCATCCGCACCTTCGCTTCCAAAACGCCAGGCACAGCTACACTTGTACTTTGAATCGGTGTAAGATTCGCCAATTCAATTTCACTTTCAGATGCAGGTAATGTGGCTGCAGTCTGATTGATCTTCGCAACATTCTCCTCATCTACAATATGCACAACAAACTGTTGATTATCGTAAATATTACGGGCTGTATCTTTTAAACGGCCTGCTGGTCTTTGAATAGCCAATGAAACCATTGGAGGATTAGACGAAACGATATTAAAATAGCTAAAAGGTGCACCATTTAAGAGACCCTCTTCTGATTGTGTTGTGACAAAGGCTATAGGTCTAGGAATAATAGTGCCAATTAATAATTTGTAATTTTCCCGCTCACTGTTGTGCTTTGGATCAATTGAAATCAATTTCCTCAGCCCCTTCTTCACTCTTTCACAAAGTCGATCGTACTTCTAACGGTATCAATAGGACGGACTAACTTCTCAATTTGCTCACGTTTAGGTTCCAAGAAAGGTGGCAAAGAAAGCTTCTCGCCAACGGTTTCATATTCCTCATCTCCCATAAATCCTGGCCCGTCAGTGGCAAGCTCAAACAATATTTGTGGTGCAACACGTGTATACAACGACTCGAAGAAGTGACGATCTACATATCCTGAAGTTTGGAATCCAAAGCCTTCAAAACGCTCTGTCCACTCGTCCAGCATCGCACGATCCTCTACACGGAATGCAGCATGGTGAACAGTCCCAAAACCTTGGCGTGAATTCGGTAAGAACTCGTTATGCTCTACAATAATTTGTGCACCGTTTCCGCCTTCGCCAACTTCAAATAAATGATACGTCTCTTCCTGAGCAATTTCTTTAAACAACATCACTTTCTCCAATACTTCTTTGAAGTAGTTGAAGTCAGCAATTCGTACAAAGATCGGTCCCAAGCCCGTTATTGCATACTCCAAAGGGATAGGCCCTTTTTGCCACGGTGTACCTGATACGACACCTTTATTCAATTCATCTGAAATAAGTTGATACTGTTGATCATCGAAATCTACGAAGGATAATGTCTTTTTGCCGAATTGCTCTTTAATGCCGGTATGCTTCACTGCAAGCCGATCAAAACGCTTAACCCAGTAGTCTAATGCAGCATCTGTTGGTACCCGGAAGGATGTTTTCGCAATCTCATTAGTTCCATGAACCCCTTTAGGGATGTTAGGAAAATCAAAGAAGGTCATATCTGTTCCGGCGCTGCCCTTATCATCTGCAAAAAACAAATGATACGTCTGAATATCATCTTGATTAACTGTTTTCTTCACTAGACGCATACCTAACACGTAAGTAAAAAACTCGTAATTTTTCTCTGCGCTGCTTGTGATGGCTGTAACGTGGTGAATCCCTTTTAAGTTTCTCATTGTTATACACTCCTAATGTTTAGTTGATTTTGACTCGTAATATAATTCCCAAGAACAAGAAGGTTTAGTTTAATTATCTTAATGTTAAGATATCACTTAAAAAAAAGATCTTTTTCTACTGTACAAGCTCTTTGGTGGATAGTATCGAGATTTTTTATCTTCACTTTAAATATCTTTAACTTAAGATAAGTTTAGCACTGAATCTGTAGGAAGTCAACGCTTTGAAGCTTATCATATAAAAAAAGCTCCACACAAGTTCAATGAACTCGTATGAAGCCGGGATATCTTATATCATCTCATTAGGTTAAGTTATGATGCTGAGTGATGACCGCTGCGTGGCTTTGATGATCCATCTTATAACATATCAACGTAATCACACAGGCCAATATCGCCAGGATGGCAGCAGCTACAGGAAGAGAGATTAATCCTCCATGCCCGGCAACCACTCCACCGATCGCGGACCCGCCTGCAATTCCCAGGTTTGAGGCTACTGGATTCAATGAGGCAGCAAGATCCTTCGTTTTTGGTGAGAACTGCTTAGCTAAGTCAATCAAATAGAGCTGTGCAGGGGCGCTCACAATACTCGACATCATGGCTAGAGCCATTAGCACAATCATTCCAAGAATGGAAACAGATGCGGTCATACTAAAGATAACATAGACCACAGCTTGGATAAGGAACACGAATCTCAGCTTACTAACCGCATTCCCGGTCGCAACCTTGCCACCAATCCAGTTGCTGACAATCGTGGCAATTCCGTATACAAACAGCACACCGCTAACCGAGCTTTTAGGAACATTCATGACTTGCTCCAGAATAGGTGTAATGTAAGTATACATCACAAATACGGCTCCCACTGCCGTAACCGGAATGAGAAATGCAAGAATAATGCGGCCGTTTGTGAGCAATCCGATCTGATCCTTGAGTGAGCTAGGCACAGGTTTCGGTAATTGGCGTGGAATATAGATATAATTTAGGACTATGGCAACTCCAGCTAATATCCCATTCAGAACAAACGCTGCTGGCCAATTAAAAAACTGCCCGACGAAAGTACCGATCGGCACACCAAAAACATTCGCAATAGCAAAACCACTCAAAATTGTAGCAATCGCTTTGCCTCTCTTCTCCTGATCAACCGCTTCATTCGCTACCGTAATGGCTACAGAAAGAACAAAGCCACATAGTATGGCAGTAACTATTCTAGTCACCAGCAGCATACTGTAAGTTCCAGTTACAGCACTCCACAAATTCAGCAGCAAAATCAATACAAGTGATACAAGAATCGTAATCCGTTTCGGAACACGGCTGCACAAGGACATCATAATTGGTGTACCAATGGCATAAGAAATCGCGAAGCCAGATACCAATCCCCCGGCTGTCGCAAGCGTAACTCCGAGGCTTGAGGATATTTCAGAGAGTAAACCAACAATAATATACTCCGTCGTACCCAGAATAAAAGCCATAAAAGTAAACGAGAAAATCAATGCGTTCTGACGTGTTGTTTTCATGGTGCTCTCCATCCTGTTTATCTCTATTTTTATATGAACATACCTTACTCATAATACTCATTTAGACTATATTGAGCAATCCTATTTTTCATAAAAAAAGAAGCTTCCCACAAGTTCAAAGAACTCATGAGAAGCTTCTAGTTTAAGCCGGTGGCAAAATAATTAAGGTAATGACTCGTTCCTCGGAATAAGATCTGGCTGTTCCAGGTCCATCCGCATCTGCTTTGAACTTAATGAGATAGGTCCCGGGTGCCGGCATCACTTTATTGTGAAGTTCAAAAGCAATATCCGAAACACCTATGTTACTTCCTGTGAAAGTTAACGTATGCCCATTATTGCTAATTTGATCACTCGTCGGATGTGTCCATCCACTAATGGTATAATAGTCGTTTGTGGTAAAGGTAATGCCTTCCATCGTTACCTGAATTTCAGCATTCGTAAAGCTTTCTCCGGAGAAAAAGTCGAAGCGAATGCGCGATTGTGTAGAACCCGTTATCAGTTGTTTTGTTTTTGAACCGCCGCCTCCGTCAAAGCCATATATAGAGCTAGTAACCGTAGGTGTGGTCAGAACACCATTAACAAGCTCAATCGTAACCACATGTGCAGCGTCCTTCGCTGATTCATTATTGGATGAATCCTTAGCGGTAATCACGAAAGTATACGTTCCTGCGGTTAGATCCCCAATATTGGCCGCACTCACAGATCCATCTGCTGCACTAGTGCCTAATGCGATGGCTGTTCCTAATTCGTCGGCATCTACTTCACCGTTCTCATTCGCATCCGTCCACAGGTAGGCTTGTACCGCTGCTCCTTGCTCCCCGATGGCTCCCGCTAACCCGCGAAGCTGATCTTGTGTCCCGTTGTAGTTGTCGATCGCCTCGAACTTGGCTGCGTCCACTACCGGTGCAGTCGTATCCGGAACTTCGTTTTTGCTTAAGGTCACCGTAACCGCATGTGCAGCGTTCTTCGCTGATTCATTATTGGATGAATCCTTAGCGGTAATCACGAAACGATACGTTCCTGCGGCCAGATCCCCCATATTGGCCGCACTCACAGATCCATCTGCTGCACTAGTGCCTAATGCGATGGCTGTTCCTAATTCGTCGGCATCTACTTCACCGTTCTCATTCGCATCCGTCCACAGGTAGGCTTGTACCGCTGCTCCTTGCTCGCTAATGGCTCCCGCTAACCCGCGAAGCTGATCTTGTGTCCCGTTGTAGTTGTCGATCGCCTCGAACTTGGCTGCGTCCACTACCGGTGCAGTCGTATCCGGAACTTCGTTTTTGCTTAAGGTCACCGTAACCGCATGTGCAGCGTTCTTCATTGATTCATTATTGGATGAATCCTTAGCGGTAATCACAAAACGATACGTTCCTGCGTTCAGATCTCCAATATTGGCCGCACTCACAGATCCGTCTGCTTCACTGGTGCCTAAAGCGATGGCTGTTCCTAACTCATCGGCATCTACTTCACCGTTCTCATTCGCATCCGTCCACAAGTAGGCTTGTATTGCTGCTCCTTGCTCGCCGATGGCTCCCGCTAACCCGCGAAGCTGATCTTGTGTCCCGTTGTAGTTGTCGATCGCCTCGAACTTAGTTGCGTCCACTACCGGTGCAGTCGTATCCGGAACATCGTTTTTGCTCAAGGTCACCGTAACCGCATGTGCAGCTTTCTTCGCTGATTCATTATTGGATGAATCCTTAGCGGTAATCACGAAACGATACGTTCCTGCGTTCAGATCACCAATATTAGCCGCACTCACAGATCCATCTGCTGCACTGGTGCCTAATGTGATGGCTGTTCCTAATTCATCGGCATCTACTTCACCGTTCTCATTCGCATCCGTCCACAGGTAGGCTTGTACCGCTGCTCCTTGCTCCCCGATGGCTCCCGCTAACCCGCGAAGCTGATCTTGTGTCCCGTTGTAGTTGTCGATCGCCTCGAACTTGGTACTTTCAACCACAGGTGCATTTGTATCTGAATTACTGCTATGCTCACTTTGCGAAGACGAAGACCCTCCAACAACAGGAGTAGGCACTGTTACCGGTTCTTTGCTCGGTTGAGCAGTTGGGGTGGAAGCGGGCTGCTCAGTGTTTCCGTTCTCCTTAAACTTCAGAAACTTAGAAGCTACTAGAGCTACGGCCTGACGATCTACTTTGGTATCAGGATTAAAAAAATTATTATATCCTGTAATCAATCCATATTCCACAGCGGCAGCTATAAAATCCTTAGAATAATCAGCAATTTGGCTACTATCAGCAAATTGCAAAGTTCCAGCTTTACCCGTAGGATTGACTCCCAATGCTCTCACGAACATGACGACCATATCCTGACGTGATAAATTTTGCCCCGTGCCGAAAAGATTACTGCCTGTACCCTTAATCAATCCGGCTTTGACAGCTGCCTCCACATAGCTGTATGCGTAGTTGCTTGTGGGAACGTCCAGAAAGGTTGGCAGTGCAGGAGGGTTCGAAACATCCAGCTTTAATGTCTTTGCTAAAATAATTGCAAAATCCTGCCTTGTAATATTCGACGTAGGATAGAACTTACTCTCTCCAACACCGGTCACTATCCCCTGATCGAATAGCTCAACAATCGCTTTCTTTGCATATGAGCCATCAATATCAATAAAGGAAGCAGCTGCCGATCCTTTGGTCGGCATAATGATAGGGCTTGATAATACAGCAGCAGCCAATATAGAGCTTATCCATTGCTTTTTGTTCACTTGCTTATCCCCCTGTTCTTTGGTTGCGTTATGTCGTTTGTCTATAATCGATTCGTTAACACGATTCGACTTTATATTACAAACTTTTCATCTACAGGATTATAACAAGTATCAATAAACAGATTATAAACAAATAGCCATGGACGAACATTCTCACATCATTGATTCTGTGCATCAAACGAAAAAAAATGATACTATGTATGATGGGTATAGGACTTTGCTATCCTTATATCGTTTTTATATATTACAACAAGAGGAGATATTATGAGTAACGAACAAAACTTTTGGCTGGATTTACCGAAGCCGTTTTTTATATTAGCACCCATGGAAGATGTCACAGATGTTGTATTTCGTCACGTCGTTAGTGAAGCTGCAAAGCCCGACGTATTTTTCACAGAATTCACAAATACAGAAAGCTATTGTCATCCTGTAGGAAAAGACAGCGTACGTGGTCGATTAACGTTCACAGAAGATGAGCAACCGATTGTCGCTCATATTTGGGGTGATAAACCCGTATTTTTTGAACAGATGAGCATTGATATGAAAAAACTTGGTTTTCGTGGTATCGATTTAAACATGGGATGCCCAGCACAAAACGTCGCATCGAATGGAAAAGGTGCTGGATTAATAAAACATCCTGAAGTAGCAGCAGAAATTATTCAAGCAGCAAAAGCAGGCGGATTGCCGGTTAGTGTTAAAACAAGATTGGGTTACTCTGATGTTGACGAGTGGCGCGATTGGCTGGGACATATATTGAAACAAGATATTGCCAATCTTTCCATCCACCTTCGTACAAAAAAAGAGATGAGTAAAGTAGAGGCACACTGGGAACTAATCCCTGAAATAAAAAAATTACGCGATGAAATTGCTCCAAATACGTTGTTAACTATTAATGGAGATATTCCTGACCGCGCAACAGGATTAAAATTAGTAGAACAATACGGCGTTGATGGAGTCATGATTGGCCGCGGGATTTTCACCAATCCATTTGCTTTTGAAAAAGAACCTAAAGAACATAGCGCGAAGGATTTTCTCAATTTACTTCTTTTACAGTTGGATCTTCACGATAAATATTCTAGTGAACTCGAGCCACGTTTATTTAAACCACTTCTTCGCTTTTTCAAAATCTATGTTCGTGGATTTAGAGGCGCAGGCGAACTAAGAAACCAATTAATGAATACAAGATCAACAGATGAAGTACGTCGTTTAGTAAAAACGGTTTTAGAGCAAGAATTAGATTAAATTATACCCACAAAAAAATGAGAGACCTCTCAAAAGTTCAATGAACTTATGAAGGTCTCTCATTTTTGTACTATGTGGTCAAATGGTGTTTCCTCTCAAGGAAACTCATCATCGAATTGCTTCGATAATGATTTCCTTACATCATGCCGCCCATTCCACCCATGCCGCCCATATCTGGCATGCCGCCGCCTTTTTCAGGCTCAGGCTTGTCAGCGATAACAGCTTCAGTAGTCAAGAACATAGCCGCTACGGATGCAGCATTTTGCAGAGCGGAACGAGTTACTTTAGCAGGGTCAACGATACCCGCTTCGAACATGTTCACCCATTCACCAGTAGCAGCATTGTAACCAATACCTACTGCTTCTTTTTTCAAGCGGTCCACGATTACGGAACCTTCTTGACCAGCGTTAGCTGCGATGGTGCGAATTGGCTCTTCCAACGCGCGAAGCACGATGTTAACGCCAGTTTTTTCGTCGCCAGTTACGTCTACAGCAGCAACAGCGTTATATACGTTCACAAGAGCTGTACCCCCACCGGATACGATACCTTCTTCAACTGCTGCGCGAGTTGCGTTCAGGGCATCTTCGATGCGAAGTTTGCGCTCTTTAAGTTCAGTTTCAGTTGCAGCGCCAACTTTGACAACGGCTACGCCGCCAGCCAATTTAGCCAGACGCTCTTGCAATTTCTCTTTGTCGAACTCGGAAGTTGTTTCTTCCAGTTGAGCACGGATTTGGCTTACGCGTGCATTGATGTCCGCTTTGTCGCCGCTTCCGTCTACGATTGTTGTGTTTTCTTTAGTTACGCGTACTTGACGTGCGTTACCCAGTTGTTCAATGGAAGTGCTCTTCAGATCAAGACCGAGCTTCTCAGTGATCACTTGGCCACCAGTCAGGGCAGCGATATCTTGCAGCATAGCTTCGCGGCGGTCGCCAAAGCCAGGAGCTTTAACAGCAACAGCGTTGAATGTTCCACGCAGTTTGTTCACGATCAGCATAGCTTGTGCTTCGCCTTCGATATCTTCAGCGATAATAACAAGCGGTCTAGCTTGTTGAACGATTTTTTCAAGCAATGGAAGAATTTCTTGAGTGCTGCTGATTTTTTTATCAGTGATCAAGATGTATGGATTCTCCAAAACAGCTTCCATTTTGTCTGTATCAGTAATCATGTACGGGGAAATGTAACCACGGTCGAATTGCATACCTTCTACTACTTCAAGCTCAGTAGCGAATCCACGGGATTCTTCAACAGTGATAACACCGTCTTTACCTACTTTTTCCATAGCTTCAGCGATCAATTGACCTACTTCATCGTCAGCAGCAGAGATAGCAGCTACTTGAGCGATAGCTTGGGAATCTTCGATAGGCTTAGCGATTTTTTGCAATTCTTCAACAGCTGCACGAACCGCTTTGTCGATACCTTTACGGATAACCATTGGGTTAGCACCAGCAGTCACGTTCTTCAGACCTTCGCGGATCATAGCTTGAGCCAGAACCGTTGCAGTTGTAGTACCGTCACCGGCTACATCATTAGTCTTAGTAGCAACTTCTTTAACCAATTGAGCACCCATGTTCTCGAATGCATCTTCAAGTTCGATTTCTTTAGCGATCGTTACACCATCGTTAGTGATGAGTGGGCTACCAAATTTCTTCTCAAGCACCACGTTGCGGCCTTTTGGTCCAAGTGTAACTTTTACCGCGTTTGCCAGAGCATCTACACCACGAAGCATAGAGCGGCGAGCTTCTTCACTGAATTTAATTTCTTTAGCCATTGTGTAATTACCTCCTAGAATTTTTTGTATATCCTATTACTTTAAGTAGTTTAGATTTAGCTTATGATCGACTCCTGCTTAGTCAAGAATCGCGTGAATGTCGCTTTCTTTCATAATCAAATATTCTTTACCTTCATATTTGATTTCTGTTCCTGCATATTTAGAGAAAAGAACACGGTCGCCTTCTTTAACTTCAAGCGCTACACGTACTCCATCTTTCAAAGCTCCGCTACCTACTGCGATAATCGTTCCTTCTTGTGGCTTTTCTTTCGAGGAGTCCGGAAGCACAATCCCGAATGAAGTTGTTTCCTCCTGCTCGCTCGGTAGCACCAATACGCGTTCACCTAATGGTTTGATCATGAAAAAATAGCCTCCTTTAAAATTATGTTATTTTGCTTCAAAACATAGTTTAGAACTTACGGGCCAAACTTAGAATTCTGTGATGTTCTTGAAAAATATCAATGGAAGCCTGCTAATCTCCAGCCCATCTCCTATTTTTCAAGAGCGTTAGCACTCAACAGCGTGCAGTGCTAACAACAATTTTTATGATACTCAACTTGAGCCCGGATTTCAAGTCTTTTTACACAAATTCGTATTAGTTTTCGCAAAAAAATACGTTTCAATGCTTGTCCAAGCACACACTCTATTACATTGTATCCACGGGTTTTGAAAATATGCGTAGGATTCCAGCGCTTTCCTCTCACCCCTTATAGATATGAACGTTGCTAGAATGGTTAGACCTTTGCATCTAATGATCCTGATCGATCGATAACAATTACTTATTAAGTGTATTCAATCCAACTAATGAAATCAACTTATAGCAAAAAAGCTGCCACATTCGTAGAAAATCTACTTAGCGGCAGCCTTTTTTCCTCACTCCTGCTTCTGAACATACCGTTCATCCCGTGCCGCGTCCGCAGCAAGTTGCTTGCGATAGACAAATGCAGATAAAAATACACTGAACTCATACAGGATGAGCAGTGGAATCGTCACCAGAAAGTCTGAGATAAAATCCGGGGGTGTGATAACCACGGCGATAAATACAAGCGTGAAATAGGCATACCGACGCATTTTACGCAAGCGTAGCGGGTTGAGAACTCTTAGTTTGGTCAGAAACATCACCAGCAATGGAAGTTCAAACAGCAAGGCCAGCGGCAATACCAGGCTGAACATGAAGTTAAAATACTGTGCAATCCCGTAGGTCTCTTCCAGTCCCATGCTTCTGGTAATTGAGATTGTGAACGAAAGTGCCATTGGAAAAACAATATAATAAGCAAAAGAAAGACCGATAAGAAAAAGAACAAACACATAAGGAACATAACGCAGTGTCGCACTTCGCTCCTCCGGCCGAAGGCCTGGACTGATAAATGCCCACAATTGGTAGGCAATAAACGGGACAGAAATCACTAGCGAAACGGCCATCGCGATCTTCATGTACATCCCAATGCCATCCCAGAATGAGAATGCATGCAGAACAAAACCTTGCGCCAGGTCCGTGCTAATCAAATAATCGTAAATGGGTTTTGCACAAAATAAACCGCCTATTAATCCAAGGACAAATACGATTAACACATAAATAATCCGTTTGCGCAGCTCGGTGAGATGATCCACCACCGACATTTCTTCCGATTTCAGAGACATCCAGACACCATCCCATGACAAGAGTAAAAAAGATAACACTAACTTTCTTCAAAGCAGTGTCCGTTGCTGCGGAAAGCAAAGAAAAAGGGGCGTCTCCTCAAGTCTAGTAGACTCCTGAGATTGCCCCATTGAAAGATCTTCTATTATTCCGGCAGGCGTTTGTCCTGAGGAATATCTGCAGCGACCGTTTGCGGGGCCGTCGGCACAGGAGCTTCGCTCTTCTTCACCGGTTCATTATCCCCGATGATTTCACGCGCGCCTTCCTTAAATTCACGGAAGGTTCGTCCAACTGCACGGCCTAGCTCTGGCAGTTTATTTGGGCCAAAGAGCAGAAGTGCCAGTATGACCAACAAAATAATACCAGGAGTTCCAATTCCACTAAACATTATTATTCCTCCTTGTCCACCTGTCCGTTCATGGTATCGTTTACTTTAATTTAATAATACCATAACTTATGTCACAGTTACATCCACTTTCTTCTATAAATAGATTATCGTTGTGACGTGACAAGAAGATGACAAAGGGTTATTGGCGGTATTGGCCAGTTACCATGAGCAGCGCTTCCGGCAATTGATCCATAATAGCTGCCAAATTCTCATGGACACCCTTCGGCGTTCCAGGTAAATTGACAATCAACGTGCGTCCACGAATGCCGCATATCCCACGGAAAAGCATAGCTGCACGGTTTTTTTGCATCACTGTGCTGCGCATAGCTTCTGAGAGCCCAGGCACTTCCCGTTCTACCACTCGCCGAGTAGCGTCCGGGGTCACATCACGAATTGCCAGATCTGTGCCTCCGGTGGTCAGTACCAAATCTGCCTGAAAATAGTCCGTCAGTTCAATCAATGCTGCGATAATCTCATCTTGTTCATCGGGAACGATTCGATATTCAATGATCTCGCCACCTAGTTCCTCTTCCACCAGCTCCCGAATAACCTGGGCGCTCGTGTCTTCCCGTTCGCCCCTGGCCCCTTTATCACTGGCCGTTAGGATTGCTGTCTTCCACGCCATAGGTTTGTCCTTCCTCTCTATATGTATAGTTGGCTGTACAGTTCAGCCTGCTCGCATCAGCGCTTCGAACATAAGCAACTGATACTTATTCGAGCGTATAATCTCCGTTCTTGCCCCCGCTCTTAGATACCAGTAGCGTCGGTCCGATAATCATATCCTTCTGAATAGCCTTACACATGTCGTACACCGTTAGTGCTGAGGCAGAAACAGCGGTTAAAGCCTCCATCTCTACTCCGGTTTTTCCTGTAGTATGGACTGTTGCTTCTATATAAAGTTCATCTTCGCTGTTATCGGAGAAGCTGATATCAATACCGGTAAGTGGCAGCGGGTGGCACATCGGAATCCAGTCTGACGTCTTCTTAGCCGCCATAATTCCGGCAATCTGTGCAACAGCAAGGACATCACCTTTGCTGATCTTGCCACTCTTAATGGCGCTCAGCGTTCCAGCAGCCATCTTGATCATACTCCGCGCGACAGCTGTCCGCTTCGTGATCTCCTTCTCACTCACATCCACCATACGAGCTCTTCCCTGCTCGTTGAAATGGGTCAATTCCATGGCTCACTCTCCTTTTCGGCAGTGCACTATACCATTTTCAGTAATCAGCATGTCCATTAAAGCGTCATGCTCATCCATCGGCACTCTTGGAACCAACTGCATGCTGTAAGCTAACCCGATCCATATCGGAGGCTGTGCGCTAACGTACCCGGCGTTCTCCCAAGACACACGTAGCCGGTCATAGTATCCTCGACCGTAGCCAAGCCTGCCGCCTTGAAGATCAAATGCTAGCCCTGGTACGAAAACAACAGCAGGTAGCTTAATCTCTTCAACCTCTAATAAATCTCTGCTGGAGACGATAGGTTCATGGATACCATAATTTCCCGGCTCTAAATCGCTCCATGCATTCACCACGTGGACACTCATTTCACCGCTTGCTGGAATTACACGCGGCAACAGCACCTTACGCTGATCCTTCCACGCCTGTGTGATAAGTGGGCGGGTTTCAAGCTCTGAACGAAAAGACACATAGGCCATTAGTGAAGTTATATCCTTCGTGTCCAGCCACTCCAATGCATAGTGGCAGACTTGAAATGATAGTTTACTTCTCTGGTCCGAAGACAGCTCGTTTCGGGCGATGGTCTTCTCCGCTCGTAGTTGTTGCTTTACTCTGGAGATCTCCGACTCCTTGCTGGACATTGTCGGCTTCCCCCTCTTATTCATCCCTAGTTTATCCTTGTTTGTAAATCCAGTTTACCACTCTTCTCCCCGGTTCGCCAAGGTGGATAGAACTGTGTTATCGGACTAGGTCGTTATTCCCTCCTTACATTAGATCGAACCCTCGCTTGGGAAACGCTTTTCATGTAAACTATAGAATAAGTTGTTCATACGGCTGAGGGATAAATACCAAGGCGAAATATGCAAGGGTGGAGGTTTCATCGTTATGCTTCTTCAAGCGACAGGAATTACTAAATCATATGGTATACAGAACGTACTGGATGGCATAAGCCTACAGGTAAATGAAAAGGAACGTGTCGGGCTAGTGGGTGTGAATGGTGCCGGCAAATCAACTTTTCTACAAATTCTGGCCGGTGAGATGTCTTATGACAGCGGTCAAATTCATAAATCAAAAGAAACAACAATCGGATATTTAGCTCAGAATAGCGGACTGCAATCTGACAAAACCATTCATGAAGAAATGATGGCGGTCTTCGCTCCGCTGATCGAAGCCGAAACTGAGCTGAGAGAGTTAGAAGTAAGTATTGCTGATCCTAAGCTCGCGGAAGATCCCAAGCGGTACGAAGAACTGCTTGAACGATATGCGCGGCGTTCGGATTGGTTCAAGGACCACGGCGGCTATGAAATGAATACACGGATTCGCAGTGTCCTACACGGCATGGGCTTCAGTGATTTTCCACCGGATACACCCATTTCTACCCTTAGCGGAGGCCAAAAGACCCGGCTCGCGCTGGCCCGTATTTTGCTTCAGGCTCCGGATCTTCTGATGCTGGATGAGCCTACTAACCATCTGGATATCGAAACGTTAACGTGGCTGGAGGATTACCTCCGCAGCTATGCTGGCGGGATTCTGGTTGTATCCCATGACCGTTATTTCCTAGACCGGCTCGTGACTACTATTGTAGAGATCGAGCGGCACCAGTCCCGGCGTTATACAGGTAACTACAGTCGGTATGTAGATTTGAAGGCTGCCGAATATGAAGCACGGATGAAGCAATATGAGAAGCAACAGGATGAAATTTCGCGGATGGAGGATTTCGTTCAGAAAAATATTGTCCGGGCATCCACCACAAAACGTGCACAGAGCAGACGCAAAGCGCTTGAAAAGATGGATCGTCTAGATCGCCCAATGGGCGATCTGAAGAAAGCTAGCTTCTCCTTTGAGCCAGACTTCATGTCTGGAAAAGAGGTGCTTCAAGTGCGCAATGTTGCGGTTGCCTTTAATGAAGGTTCACCTTTATTCAAGGACGCCTCTTTTGAGCTTCGTCGCGGGGAGACTGCTGCCCTGATTGGTCCCAATGGTATCGGTAAATCCACGCTGCTGCAGTGTATGACCGGAACCCGTGAGCCTTCTGCCGGAACGGTGAATTGGGGCACTAAAGTAAAAATTGCTTATTATGATCAGGAACAAACCCGACTTAATCCACAAAATACGGTTATGGAAGAACTGTGGAGTGAATATCCAATGATCGAGGAAGCCAGAATTCGTACGATCCTTGGCAATTTTCTTTTTAGCGGAGAGGATGTTCTTAAGAAAATTTCCGCACTCAGCGGCGGCGAAAAAGCTCGGGTTTCGTTATCTAAACTAATGCTCCGCGGTGCAAATATGCTAATTCTCGATGAACCTACCAACCATTTGGATCTGGTCAGCCGTGAGGTTCTGGAATCTGCTTTAATTGATTTCGAAGGCACCCTGCTGTTCATCTCCCATGACCGTTATTTTTTGAACAAAATGGCTGAACGCGTACTGGAGCTGCATCCCGAAGGGATCGACCAATACCTCGGCAACTACGATGACTATGTCGAGAAGAAACGAGAATTAGAAGAGATTGCAAAAGATGCCGCTGAACTAGCTACTAAAAACGTCAATAAGGACACTGCTGTACCTGAAAAAAGCGCTGTAACCTCTTTTGAAGCAGACAAGCAGGCTAAGCGTGAAGAGCGTAACCGCAAACGGCGTATCGCAGAGCTTGAGGAGAACATCGCCACACTCGAAGAATCGATCGTATTTATAGAGCATGAAATGACTAAACCTGAAGTTTATCAGGATTATTTAGCACTTCAAGGTTATGAAGAGGACCTAAAGAACAAAAAATCTCAGCTGGCAGATTTCTTTAGCGAATGGGAAATCCTTGCTGACGAATAATGTAAATCCTCCTTATAAATATTTTTTCATCGTTCTAGATTTGTTCATAAATAGTTATCCACAGCTCTATACACAGGTTTCGTGTATAACTCCCTACTTTAAAAGACCCTTCGGGGTCTTTTTTATGCGTTAAATCGGTATTTTCAAGGAAAAGGAATTATTATCCACGGATCTATCCACATTATCCACAATTCTCACAGTGTTTCATTGCCAACAAAATTGTTTATTAGAGCATTTTGAAAAAAGCCGTTATTGCTGATTTTACGCACTTTTTACACAACTCAGGCAGAATATGTGGATAACGTTGTCCACAACTTGACAAAAGACGTAACCCCATTTTACAAGACCGAATTTATGCTAAAAAAAGAACCCGCTATCTCCTAAACTGACAGCGGGCACGTCGTATTTTAGACAATCTGTGTAGAGAGCAGGGCAGCATTACAGGCTGCGATATAAGCGATGCCAGCCGCCATAATTATATCTTGGTGAGTGGCCGTGCCTCTGAATTTTAGGCCCTCCCACTCCACCATCACCGCTGCTTCTGCTTGAGCATTCTCTCCGCTTCCAAGCGAATGAAGCTCGAGTCCTGCAAAGTCTATCTCCTCAGCAATCCCTTGCCCAATAGCGGCGATAATCGCTTCAAGCGGGCCTTCGCCAGTGCTGGTATGTGACGTTTCCCGGCCAGTCTGCAGATGGCGTACCGTAACTGCAGCTACACGGCGCTGGGCACTGCCCGCCAATACCTGAACCTCACCCAGCTCATAGACCTGAGCTTGTTGTCCAGTTGTACTGCTTACCATTTGCAGCAGTTGGTCATCACTGACCACCTTTTGACGGTCAGCGGTCTCTTTAAAGGACTCATAAAGTGCATCCAGCTCCGCAGGCTCCAGCGTTATTCCATACTTCGCAGCCCGATCCTTCAGCGCATGTCTGCCAGAATGTTTGCCCAGAATGATCATGCTGCGGGGGATGCCCAGCCGTTCGGGATCCATAATCTCATAGGTACTACGATCCTTGAGCAGGCCATCCTGATGAATCCCGGATTCATGCTGGAAGGCATTTCTTCCGACGACCGGCTTGTTATAGGCGATTGGGAAATGCATCGCTCCACTAATCAGCCGGGAAGTATCATACAGTTTATCAAGCACGATACCTGTTTCTGCACCGATTGCATCGCCGCGGGTTTCGAGCGCCATAACAAGCTCTTCCAGCGCGCAGTTCCCTGTGCGCTCGCCTACACCATTCACGGTGACTTCTATCTGAGTCGCCCCTCCATCAATCGCTGCCAGACTGTTAGCTACAGCCAGCCCCAAGTCATTATGACAGTGGGCACTATAGCTGACCTTGCCGCCGCCTCTTGCTCCCTGCCGCACTCTCCGGAACATCTCGCCATATTCATGTGGCAATGCGTATCCTACTGTATCCGGCAGGTTAATAATGGAGGCCCCTTCCTCTATAACTGCCTCAACCATTTCAATCAGATCATCAATCCCTGTCCGTGCAGCGTCCATGGCCGTGAATTCAACTACATCACAGAATTGTCGCGCATAAGCCGTCATCTCGCGCGCTTTAGCTACGACTTCAGCTCTGCTCATACGCAGTTGATGCTGCAAATGAATATCAGAAGAAGAAATAAACAAGTGAATCCGCCGACGTTCAGCGTCTTGAGTGGCCCGGACTGCAGCATCGATGTCTCCTTTTACGGCCCGCGCGAAACCACAAATCTCCACGTTGCGCACCTTGCGCGAAATCGTCTGCACCGCTGCAAAATCTCCAGGACTCGATACCGGGAACCCCGGCTCCATTACATCAACACCCAGATCAGCAAGCTTATAGGCCAGCAATATTTTTTGCTCAGGAGTCAGACTCGCCCCAGGGGCTTGCTCACCATCGCGCAGAGTCGTATCGAAAATTTGTATACGTTTCTTAACTGGAATAATCATCTGAATTCCTCCTAGTTTGTTTTCATGTAATTGGATGCTTTATCTCTATCCTATGCTTCAGCGCAGAACCACACGTCGACTTGCGGTTCTGCTCATTTCCCACCCACTGCTGCCGGCAGCTGATACAAATGAATCTCTGCACAATGTGCAGAGCGTTCAATTTTGGCGTCTTATGTAGCGATGAGTCCATAACTCGGACTTCTTCTACAAGAACGCAAAAACCCGCCGTCTCTAATAAAGAGACGGCGGGTTACCCCTCCGCGGTACCACTCTTTTTGACGCATCGGCTGTCTTAATAACAAGCCTTAAAGCTGCGTCCAGCTCTTCTTCCCGGTTTAAGCTGGAGTGCCAGCTTAAACCGGGAAGGTCCGATAACGAGGACAGCCGTAGGCAGCGTACTCTTGTTCCGCCGCTCCGCTCCCGGGCGAGCTTCAAGAAATCCGGTGACTGCGTCGCACCAACCCGCAGCTCTCTGTTCACCGTCAAACTCTACTACTCCCGTTCTTAGCGTGTATTATATAAATTATTCACCACTCTAAATCCATACAAAAAAGCCTGCCATCTCATTCAAGAGACGACAGGCTGTTAACCTTCGCGGTACCACTCTTGTTGATGCTCTGTATCGGCTAAGTTCCTGCCGATTCCAATTGAACATCCACTCTACGGTCCAGTATGTTAGGTACTAGACCACCCTATCACGGAGGTTACCCGTAAACGGTGTACAAACGTTCCGGCGACAATTGCCAGTAATGCTTCCACCGCTCCGCTCCCAGACGAGTTCAGGACTCCTTCGACTGCGTTGCACCCACCCGCAGTTCTCTTATCCCAGAGTATCCTTACTACTTCCGCTCATCGCGTTTGCTTGTTTAATTGAACTGATTATACCCGTTAGCTCCAAATGATGTCAATAGGCAGATACAGACCATTGTTCCAGTGAGAATCCAGGGTCAGCAACCATATCCAGCGGTATTCCTCCATCATGCTGCCACTTCACGTATGCAGCCGCTCCAATCATCGCCGCATTATCCGTGCAATACACCGGTGGAGGAATAATAAGTTCAATGCCCTCCGTTTCACAGCGCGAGATTAATGCCGAGCGGAGTCCACCATTAGCAGCGACACCCCCACAGAGCAATAACTGTTTGGAGTTAGTGGCTTTAACGGCGCGTACCGCCTTTTCCACCAGCACTTCTACTACGGATTCTTGGAACCCCCGGGCGATGCCTGCGACATTGGGTTCAAGACCTTTCATTTTGCTCTGATTCACCACATTCAGCACCGCCGATTTTAGACCGCTGAAGCTGAAATCATAAAAGTTCGGCTCCAGCCATACCCGCGGCAATGCAACAACTTCCGTCGCTTCGCGTGCCAGGCGGTCTACATGGGGGCCACCGGGATAAGGAAACCCAAGCGCCCGAGCCACTTTATCATATGCTTCACCTACAGCATCATCACGCGTGCGGCCGATAATTCGAAATTCACCCTCACGCTCCATATGAACCAGTTCAGTATGTCCACCTGACACTACTAGTGTCATGCAAGGATACTGCAACTCTGCAACCAGGCGGTTAGCATAGATGTGGCCTGCAATATGATGCGTGCCAATTAACGGCTTGCCCCATGCAAGGGCAAGGCTTTTAGCTGCTACTACACCGACCAGTAAAGCGCCCACCAACCCCGGGCCTTGAGTCACCGCTACCGCAGTCAATTGTTCGGGTGTAACGCCTGCCTTGGCGAGCGCTTCCTCGATTACGAGCGTAATTACCTCCACATGTTTACGGGAAGCCACTTCTGGCACCACGCCCCCAAAAGCGCGATGTGTCTCTATTTGACTCGAGATAATGTTGGATAACACTTCTGATCCGTTTTTGACCACGGCCACCGAGGTTTCATCACAACTCGTCTCTATAGCAAGTATTAGTACAGGTTGAGCTGTGCCTGTTTCTGTCTTCATTTCAAGTCCACGCTTCCTTCCAAATAGCCGTGCTCCTTATACTCCGGTAGATCCGCCCACATAATGAGTGCATCCTCGCGATTATCGGAATAATATCCTTTGCGCGTGCCGGCAGAACGAAAGCCTTTTTTACGATATAAATTCTGAGCTACCTCGTTGGATACCCGCACCTCAAGTGTAATGGACTTCATGCCTACGTAAGAGGCAGTATTCATTAACTCTTCCAACAGGCGCTCACCCCATTTACGTCCACGATAAGCTTCGAGTAAGGCAATATTCGTCACATGCGCCTCATCCACGATAGCCCACATTCCAGCATAGCCAATTATATGACCCGCCAGCTCCATGACCATGTATTTAGCAAAATGATTATGCGTCAGCTCATTCCGGAAAGCTTCCTCTGTCCACGGCATGGTAAAGGCTTCACGCTCAATAATAAGGATGTCCGGTATATCCTCCAGCTTCATCAGGCGAAAAACAAGATCAGCCTCTTGTGCTCTCAATGATTCCACTTCCGTCATCGTTTTAAGCCTCCTTTACTACTTAACCGCAGATTGGCCTCCGCTTCCGAAATCTGAGTATAGTTAGGGATTAAGCTATGAATATCATCATTCTCTACTTGCAGCCGGGCTTCACCAAGGAAGCCTGTCCAACGCCCCTCCAGCTCATAAGGAACAGCTACAGAAGTGCCGAGTTCCGCCAGCGGATGTAGTGATTCTTCGCTGCCATGTACAGCGGTTTCTCCAACAAACCATAGAATAGCTGGTTTAGTTCCTTCGGCTGAAGCCTGTTGTAAACGTTCTGCCAAGTACTCCACCCAGTCGGCCATCAACCGGATGGCATCTGGTTCAAGGCGGCTGAGAACACTATTCCCATCCGCTGCGAATAACCCTGTGTAGACCTGTCCTCGGCGCGCATCCATCAGTGGAATGATCCAGTCTGGACCGTAGCCACTGTTCGCACTGGCTTGTCCTGACTCTGCTGTCGTCTTATTCTTAAGGGCTGTTTCATACCCACCCCATGCCACAGCATGCAGGCTCGAAACACCAACTACTGGGACATTCCATGCCCAAGCCAGCGTTTTGGCAGCCGTAACCGCGATCCGTGTTCCCGTATAAGATCCCGGACCCACACCAACTGCAATCCCGCCCAGATTAGCAACGGTTGTTCCCGAAGCTTGCAGCGCCTGCTCTATAATCGGCAGCAAATGCACCGAATGATTCCGTTCACCGGAAGCATTAATTTCATGCAATAATTCTCCATTTTCGGTCACTGCAACCCCCAATACAGCAGTTGATGTATCCAGCGCTAAAAGCCGCTTGCGCGGCTCTGTATTCTCATTCGTCATATTCATTAACCCCACTTCTGGATCAGCTCCCGGCAAAGCTCACCATAAGGCGCCCCGATTCCGGTCACCGTAATGATTCGTTCCTCCGGTCCAACTGTTTCCATGTATATATGCATATGCCGCGGCGGCATTAACTCCGTAATAATACTGCTCCATTCTACCAAACAAACACCCTGACCATAGAAATACTCATCCAATCCAAGCTCATCTGCTTCCTGAAGTGAAATCCGATATACATCCATGTGATATAACGGCAGACGACCTTCGTACTCTTTAATAATAGTAAAAGTAGGACTGTTTACGATCCCTTTCACTCCAAGATGGCGAGCGTAACCTTGCGAGAAGGCCGTTTTTCCTGCGCCTAGATCACCGTCCAAACCGATAACCATTCCTGCCGTTGAAGCAGCAGCTATTGCACTTGCCAGTTGCTCCGTATCCTGCAGATTGTAAGAACGGTACGTGAACACCGTTTCGACTGTTTTGTCCAACTACAACTACCACCTTTTAAAATATCCCTGTCGAAAACCATTACATTCAATTATATCGGTATGGTCCATCCACCGCAACAACTGTCCCTGCCCATTGTTTAAGCCGAAGGAGGTACAGCCCTCTTTTTCACTTGCATGGTTAAGCTGGATTTCGATACAGAACGCTGCGAGATTGAGTGGCTTCGACTACCGCTAATCCGCTCATACTGCTCCTTACCATATCCGTAGCTTGAAAAAATAATACTGTCGCAATAACTCCTGAACTCAGCGCAACAATAATGGACTGTCCTGCCTGATCCAATATATTGGTTTAAATCTTACACCGTCAACCTTGATGTCAGTTATGCTCCAAATCAAAAAAGAGACCTTTACGCAAACTTAAGCATAAAAAGTCTCTTTTTTTAAAAACTATAATTCAGCTTTAACGTACGCTCTAAGTAGACCTTTGTTAGTGCTCTTGCTCTTCGAGTCGCTCAACACCCACAGTGTGCGTATTGGTTGGTCGAGAGCCAACTTGTACCGTAGCCATTCCGTTCTCTTCATCCACATGTTCAATCCATACAGGCTCCCCATCCAAATGTACACTTACCGTTTCTTTAGAAGCATAAATATCCTGTGCCCGTTTGACGTCCACAACTGTTCTCCTCCTTTATCTTTCCTAAAGTTTACGATTCTAAGGGTGACGTATCTTCGAGGGTTCGTTCCGCATCTAGCTTTTCCGAATCGGATACCTGACTGGCCTCCGTGGGCGCAATAATGCTCTCCCAATCCACAACTGTGGCCGGAATATCCTGCTCGCTCAGCGCATCGCTCCATTCGTTATCTCTTGGTTCCATACCTTAGATTCTCCTCCTCAACTTCACAGGTCCGAGTTTATTTTTTCCCAAGCTTCTCAAAAAATGCACCCGGCTAGAAAAGCCTTTCCTGCCTCATACTAACCCAAAGCAAATCAACTTAGATCAGGAGGTGTTTCTCATGCATACCGTTTGGAAAGGTGCCATCAGCTTCGGGCTTGTGCATGTTCCGGTTAAAATGTTCTCCGCTACGGAAGACAAGGACATTTCTCTGCGTTATATCCATAAGGAATGTGGCAGCCCGCTGTCGTATGTACGCAAATGCCCGGTGTGTGACAAAGAGGTCGCTTGGGAAGAGATCGGTAAAGGATATGAGTATGAAAAAGGGAAGTTTGTTCTCTTCGACAAAGAGGAATTGGATCAACTATCCGACGAGACCAGTAAAAGCATCTCCATTCTCGACTTTGTTGACCTGACGGAAATCGATCCGATTTATTTTCAAAAAACCTATTATTTATCCCCGGATCAGGCAGGCTCAAATGCTTATCGACTTCTTATGGAGGCCATGAAGCAGACAGGTAAAATTGGCATCGCCAAAATTTCAATTCGCTCAAAAAGCAGTCTGGCAGCGATCCGTGTGCTTGAGGATTGCCTTGCGATTGAGACCATTTTTTATCCAGATGAGGTGCGGCCGATCTCACAAGTGCCCGGTCTGCCCGAAGCAGGGACAGTGAACGATAAAGAGCTGGAAATGGCTAAGCTGCTGATCTCACAGCTATCCACTCCTTTTGATCCGGCAAAATATACCGATGATTATCGCCAGCGTATGCTTGATCTGATTTCACATAAAATTGCAGGCGAGGAATTTCATATCGCTCCTGCTAAACAGGAAAGCAATGTGATTGATCTAATGGCTGCCTTGCAGGCCAGTATTCAAGCTGTGCAGCATATTCCTTCAGACCCTGGTCCTTCATTAACAGGCACCACAAAAACCAAAACTAAAGCGGCTCCTGCTGCCAAAAGAAAAACAACCAAGACCAAAACAACCGCCGCGGAACCTGCGGAGCAGCAAAACGAGGTCTCCGGGCCGACTCCTGTTATTACGCCGAAACCGAAACGCCGCAGCACAAAAAGCAAAACAACCGTATCTTAGGAGGCTCTGCGGATGAAGCTTCAGCCCATTATTCCTTTTGAACCTATACTGGCTGGGCAGCTTCCAGCAGGTGACCAGTGGATCGCACAAATTAAATGGGACGGTGTGCGGATGTTGTCCTATTACGATGGAAGCACTACTCAGCTTATTAACAGACGTGGCAATTACCGTACCATGCAATACCCGGAGCTTACTGATGTATCTGCTTACTGCAAGGCTGGCTCCGTTATTCTTGATGGTGAGATCATCGCACTCAAGGACGGCAAACCCTCATTTCACGAGGTGATGCGGAGGGACAGTTTAAAAAATGGTTCCACGATTTCCGTCGTTAGGCATCAGGTTCCTGTCATTTATATGATTTTTGATATTCTGTTTTATAATGGCCAATCGACGATGGATCAACCATTATTCTTGCGGCAGCAGCTGTTAAGTGACATTCTGCTGCCCCATCCCCATGTTCAAGCTGTGCCAAGTTATACCGATCCTACAGAACTGTTCGCCGCCACTCAGAACCAGCGTTTGGAAGGAATCGTCTGCAAGGACATCAACAGTACTTATGCTCCGGGCGGAAAAGATAAACGTTGGCAGAAACGCAAAATCAGTTCTGATATTACAGCTGTAGCCGGGGGTGTGACGTTCCGTGACGGTATCGTCAACGCACTACTTCTTGGTCTTTATGATGATAAAGGAAATTTGCATTATATCGGACATGCCGGTCCGGGCAAATTGACTGTACAGGATAAACGCGACTTAACTGCGGAGGCACACCGCCTTAAGCTGGATCGGATGCCCTTTGCTGATGTTCCACAGCGAGGCAAGGGTGCTTTTTGGATAAAGCCGGAGCTCGTCTTCAAAGTTCATTTTCTGGAATGGAACACCTCAGGCACTCTGCGTCAGCCTGTTACTCAAGCTAAAGTGGATCTTCCCCCGGAGTCATGCACAATGGAGCAAAAAGGATAAATTAATAAAGAAACGTCCTCCCAATCTGAAGTGGGAGGACGTTTCTTATTGCACTGTAAGTCTTGTTACATGGGCCTCCAGCTCTGCCTTTGTCTGCGCAGTATTTTTTGTACTCGTAAGCGTATAATCGACACTTCCATCAGCACTGGACCATACCAGCTGGACTTTAAGATCTCCGTGATGAGGCCCAAAAACTGTGTAAACCGCCTCAACTCCGTTGATGTTCAAATTCTCATCTTGGTCGCCAGGCAGCTGGGCCAAAGTCACCCCTTCCGGTAGCGTGTATGCAGGTGCAGATCTTAAATTCACCCTCTCTCCATTTCGTAGATAGGTGATAGAAGTTTCTGTATTGCTCCACTTCAAGCTTTGCGAAATCACCTTTTTGCCAGCAGCTTGGGCTTTAGCTTTTAACTGATCCCTGAGAGTCTTATACTCTGAGCTAAAAAACATTGGAATCACTGGATTTAAAACGACATCCTGCAACTTATAATCCTCTGGTAGAGAAGTGGGTATCAGGAGTGACTTCCCGCTTAAGGAAAAAAACTTCTGCGCCGCTTCGTTTACAGAACTGAATCTATATGGCATATAGCTTATACTCAAGGTTTCATATGGATTAGATTTCTTATCATTTACATACAGAACCTTAAGTTCGCCTGCTTGTAAGGGAACCGTATTTTCTTTGGCAATCAAAGCTTCAATCGTTGAAGATACCGGCGTATTCTGCTCAACGGGTGCGGTAGCTTTACTTTTATTATTACTTCCCGCAGGCACTGCACCTGCTGTTCCACTCACCGCACTCATCAATACTAATAAGCTTAAGGCTGTAATCGCCGCACTTTTCTTAATCATCATTATAATATCCTCCTTTAACCCCTTGGTTATTTGATTATGGTTTTAGCTACCGCCAACATTTCATTTGTCGTCAGCGTACTAGCCCGATTGTCTGAAAGGGTATATTGTATCGTGCCTGAGTTATCCAGCCACACTAGCTTTGTGTTAAAGCTTGCGTCTTTAGCGGAATCAGTTGTAAGTACTACTTTCCTGCCGTTGACCGTTAATTCTTTCTTAGATTCCGAAGCTCTTACAAAAGGTACCGCTCCTTCCGGAAGTTTGGCGGGCGGCGACCCAGTTACAATGCTAAAATTAGCTTTTCCTTTGGCATACAGCTGCATAGACAAATTCGTCTGGTTCCAGCTGATGATTTTACTAAACAACTGTTTATTAGAATTACCAGCAGCTGCTGCTGCTTTCAATTCCTGCTCTAGTTGCAAGTACAGCTCTGAATCATTAGCTACAGCCGGTGGATAGATGATGGCTGTCGCCAGAGCGAAGCCTTTGGGAAGATTTCCGGGCTGCGGAGAAGACGGACCCTTTAGCGCTTTAAACTTAGCTGCAAAGGATTTATAGTCTTTAAAAACAAACCCTTTACCAGAGAAGCTGATCGTATCCTGTGGATTGGAGACTTTATCCCGTACGTAGTAGGCCAAAAGCGAACCTTCCTTCACTCCAGCTACGAGTGCCTGCAATTCCTTTTGAGTCTTCTGATCGGTTTGTGATGCAGCCTGCTGTCCTGATGCCACCGCAATTGTAAGGGACAAGCCAGGTACATCCACACCCCCGGCCACTCCTGTTCCCAGCAAGATTGCTGCAGAGAGTGCGATCAGTGTTTTTTTGAAATCATAATGAAGCTTCAATTTCTAACATCCTCTCCTTCAAAATGGTAATGTATTTTCACCACTTTTTTTAACTACACTTCTATAACAATCCATCATTAGAAAAAGGGACATTTTCTCACAAAAAAAGAGGTCGTCCCAAGCAACTAGTTCACGACTTTGGGGACAGCCTCTTTTTTGTTCTTAACATTACAAGTGACGCACCAAGTGATGCAATAAGTAAAGCACTTATAGAATAATTGGGGAATTTCTCCCTAAAATTCAGAGATTTCTGTTCATCGGACTTATAATTAGGGAAAACTTCCCTGAAATTCAGCCAATTCGGCAACGAATAAAGAAATTCCCATGATTATTAGGGAGAAATTCCCTGATTTCGTTCATTTAGAGCAAATAGCGGCTATTTTCAGGGAGTTTTTCCCTAATTAGTTTAAAGCACTCTATACATTGCACAAACACAGAACGTAACGCCCATAGTCCACCGTCACATATACCACTAATTCCACAAAATCATCTACTGCAAGCCGCACGAAAATCACACATAGCACATCGCCCACCGCCCCAATCAGTAGCATAGAACACTACGCGTGGCATATCGTCCCATGGCACAGTAATATCCATTACTTTTCCTATTCCATAAAAAAAGCTGCCTCCCAAGTAGAATTCACTACTTTTGAGACAACTTCTCATAATGTACAGTTAGTACAGTAGCTAGTGAATAAAACTGGTGGCAATCTTTTGCCATTGCTCACGAGTCAGTTTACTCTCCTGCTTGTCGCTTAGAGAAAGAACCATCTGGGTGGCTTCATCATACCAATACAATCGATTCTGAGAAGACCAAGCTTTCTTCCCTTTTCCAGTACCCGCCGCGATAAAAACTGCCTCTTTCCTCGTGCCTGTCACAGACCATTTTTCAGCAGTCTGGCCTTCCAAGATAGACACTTGCATGGTATAACCCCTAAAGGCACTCTGCCTTAAGGATAGTGTTATTCTTTCATGTCCCTTGTGGTAGGTAACTTCAGCATTATCTATGGAATTTACAGCTATCTTCTCCATAAACAACTTTTGGCCAGTTTTATCGGTTGTAGCCTTTTTTTGAAATTGTTCAAGGATTTCTTCATATTCTGTGTCTAGCGACCTGTATAGGGGAGCTGCATTAAAAGTTCCTTGCTCGAATTCATAACCATCAGCTAACGAGGAAGGCAACCCTGGCCAGAAATCGCCAACATTTTTTAATTCTTTTACGAAGTCTTGATATTTCGAATACACCGGCGAAATAAAAGCAAACTGCAATTGATTTCCATAGCCTAACCCTAACTCCAGCTTATTTAATTCAGCATCCTTCACATAATAAGCAGCCATTTCCCCAGTGTTTAAACGAGCAAGCACTTGCTCTTTATAAGTCATAGATAAGCTCTGATACTTCTCTATCGCAGGCGAGGTTGTCGGATCAGGCGTATTATTATGCACCGTCTTCACAACAGCCTTCCCTCCGCTGTTCACTAGTGTAATAATACCACCTTGGGGTTTTGTGATATCAATTGTAAACTGGCTACCTTGTTCCGATAACTTTCCATGTTCAGACAGCTGCAGAGCACCCAACCCGATAATCCCCAGCAATACAGCCGCGGAGACTCCAGTGAGCACTCTTTTTCTAAACCTAGACGGGTGTTGGGGCATCTCCTTTTGCTTCTGCATAATAGGATCTTCCGGTTCTGGGAACGGCTTCAGCTCGCTAACCATGCTCGTCCTTTCACCGTCAATCCTATTCTGTTGTTCATGAATTGCTCTTACCCGCTTCATAACAGCTGCTTTTACATCCAGCTCTTCGCAGCTCCCTACCGCATCCATTTTCTTTATCATTTTCTCTTCAACAAAGCTTCGTTGCCGCACCATTCCGTTCCCCCTTTCTGAGCATTCAGCATTTTGCCAAGCTTCGTAATCGTTCGCCTGTATTTCTTCTTCACAGCATCAGTATTCTTATCCAGAATCTCCGCAATCTCCGGGAAGCTCTGTTCCTCAAAGATTCTAAGTACTAACAGGTTTCGCTCCTCTGTCTTCAGCTTCGCGAGGGCTAAAGTCAGATGTTCGTTAAATATGTAACGGTCCATCAACTGTTCCGGGCTTTCTGCAGGCGGATCTGGTTGATAAAGCGCCATAAACTTTATATGGCTTTGACGTTTGCGGATTAGACTAAGGCAATGATGGTAGGCAATTTTATATAGCCATGAAGAGAAGCTCGCGGTAGGGCGGTATGTGCCTATATGCTGATATGCCTTTACCAGAATATCCTGTACTGCATCCTCAGCTTCAGTACGGCTCCCAAGCAGCCGACAGCAATAGCGGTAAATCGGCTTTTGAAAAGCCTCGACGACCAAGGCATAAGACTCAACCTCGCCTGCCTGTACCCGAACAACGGTGTGCTCGATCCCGTCCAAAATCAGCAAACTCCCCTTTCTAATAATCGTATATCTTTATAAGTCTTATGATCATCCAAAAGGGACACTTTGGGAATATTTTTTTCATGAAAAGGAGCAGACTGACACATAATACCTTCATTCCTATCACAGAAAGGAGTTTCCCGATGCCGGCAGCGATCAAAGGTACAATTACCATAGACGGAGAAGAAATCATCATCACTAATCCAGAGAAGCTGCTGTGGCCTGAATGTGGCATTACAAAACGGATTTATCTGCAAAAGCTCGCTGCACTCTCTCCCTATCTGCTGCGTTATTGCCGAGACCGGCTGCTTACCGTCATTCGTTATCCGCACGGCATCTCTGGAATGTCCTTTTATCAGAAAAATGCGCCTGATCCTCTTCCGGCCTTTGTCCAAACCGCTGTACACGAGAATATTAACTATATCAAGCTGCAAGGCTTACCTGAGCTGATCTGGCTGGGGAATCTGGCTGCTTTGGAATTTCACCCTTCCCTGCATTATGTAGGCAGCGAGCTGCCCTGTGAATGGATGATTGATCTTGATCCTTCACTTGAAATCGAACCTCGTATCATGGAAGCAACTGCGATCGTTGGGGCGGTTTTAACCTCCCTTGGCCTCTCCTCTGTACCCAAAACCTCTGGTGCTACCGGGGTGCAGATCATCGTCCCTATCGAGACTGGTGTTACTTTTGATGGATTGCGGAAAATCGGGCATTTTGTGGGTCGTTATGTCACCGAAAAGCATCCCAACCTGTTCACACTGGAACGTCTAAAAAAGAATCGCGGAGATAAAATCTATTTTGACTACCTCCAGCATTATAGCGGCAAAACATTAGCTGCACCTTACACACCGCGTGCAAGACCGCTTGCTACAGTTTCTACACCCTTGCTCTGGGAGGAGGTTCAGCAAAATGTATCTCCCTCTAATTTTCATCTGCTTAATATCGAGGAACGCCTTCAGCGTATGGGAGATCTTTTAGAGAAAGTGCCACCACAGCCTGTTGAACAACTCATCGCTAAGCTCCCATAAAGGAGCAATCCCATTGAAAAAAGCCCCAAAAACAGCAATAAGCCCGCAGCATCAACTACATGCTACGAGCTTATTTGGCGTCCCACTCAAGGACAGAAGGTATACTATATAAGAATACGGCATGCCGAGCTTTGTTCACCGTATTTATTGCTTTTTTATCCGTAAAAATACCTTCTTTCAGTTAATGATACTTAAGAGCTACGCTAGTGGATGGATTTCTTCTTGAAGCGGCCACCTTTAACATCATGGATGTTACCTATTGCGATGAATGCATCAGAATCCCAATCTTCAACAATGGTTTTAAGCTTAGCTTCTTCCAACCGGGTGATAACTACAAAGATCACTTTCTTGTTCTCACCGGAAAATCCGCCTTCTCCATCTAAATAAGTAACACCACGTCCGAGACGCTCTGTCAGAGCTTCCCCAATATCGCGGAATTTATCGCTGATAATCCATACTGATTTCGATTGATCCAGACCCTCAAGGGTAATGTCAATAACCTTAAATGCAATATAATAAGCAATCAGGGAGAACATCGCGTTATTCCAACCGAACACAAATCCAGCTCCGGACAAGATGAACAGGTTGAAGAACATAACTACTTCACCTACAGAGAAGGGAAGCTTCTTAGCCACTAAAATCGCAACAATTTCTGTACCGTCTAGAGATCCCCCGAAACGTACAACCAACCCAACACCTACACCTAGTATGATACCGCCAAACACGGCAGCAAGCATCGGTTCAACTGTAAAGGCCTCTACATGATGCAGCATTGAAGTGCCGATAGACATAAGTAAAATCGCATATAAGGTAGATAAGGCAAATGTCTTACCGATTTGCTTATAACCGATTAACAGGAACGGAAGATTGAGCAGTGTCAATAAAATACCCAGAGGAATGTCGAATAAATGTGATAAAATAATGGAGATACCGGTAATCCCGCCATCAATCATTTGATTAGGTACTAGGAATATCTCAAGTGCAACAGCCATCATGGCGGCCCCAATGGATAACATAACCATACGCTGCGCGAACTTAGCCATTTTATGGGCACCGGTCTTCTGCAGTTTGTTCTGCTCCTCTTTGGTAAACATTTGTGGACTCACATTCATAGAACTCCCCCTACAATTTAACAATATAGTTTTGAAACATTCGGAAGTATAATTACAATCTATACTTTCTTACATTTCTTCTTATACAATTATTATATCACAAAATATGCTCTAATAATGAATGGAACACGTACTATCCTTCGAAAAATTCAGATTTAGTCCTCTTTCCGGTCATAACAGCGGTGATAACAACTGACATAGCCCTTCACCGAGTTTGACAATTCTCCCTCTCTCCTTAAATTTTACAGGATCAATGAATTCACTGTTCTTTTGATCCTTTTCAAACCCCGCGACTAGCACTGCTATCGTCTCAGGATGCAGCAAAACCGCTGTCATTTCGAAATTAGAATAGAAGCTGCGCATATCCAGATTCGCACTTCCCACCGTACCCAGCAGATCATCCACAATCATGACTTTGGCATGCATAAATCCTTTGGTGTAGCGATAGAACTTCACGCCTGCATCTTGTAAATTCTCCAGATAAGACAAAGAAGCATGATAAACGAGCTTATTATCAGGCTTCGCCGGAATGATGATTCTAACATCCACTCCACGAAGGACTGCACTCTTCAAAGCACGACAAATCGCAGGGTCCGGAATAAAATACGGCGAAGTAATCCAGATCCGTTCCCTAGCAGAGCAAAAAGCGGCAAAATACATCTCCTGAGAAGCATCGATCGCAGCATCCGGTCCACTTCCTACAATCTGCACGGCTTCTTGCTCCTTACAAGAGTGCTCAGGGAACAAACGAGGATGGCTCATACCTTCACCAGAGGCCAGTCTCCAATCCTTCAGGAAGACATACTGAATATAATAAACAGAATCACCTTCTAGACGCAGATGAGTATCGCGCCAGTAACCCATCTTGGCGTCCTTTCCTAAATAATCATCCCCGATATTCATTCCACCCGTAAAACCAATCAATCCATCCACCACTAGGATCTTCCGATGATTGCGGAAATTAAAACGACGATCCAGTAAAGAACTAACCGGAGGTAAAAAAAAGTGGAACTCCACCCCGGCATTTCTCATGGTTCGAATAAACCTACGGCTTAATCGATGACTGCCCAGTCCATCACAAAGCAAACGCACCTTAACTCCCTGCCGCGCCTTTCGAATCATAACGTCCTGAAATTGCTCTCCGATCTCATCATCACGATAAATATAAAATTGCATGTGGATATGTTCTTTTGCCTCTTCCATGGCTTTCAGCATTGCGTCGTACGCTTCTCTCGCAGTTGACAGTACTCTGCTTTTGTTATGGCCTGTAATAGGCCCTTCCGAGAGCTCTGCAAGCAAAACCAATAAACCTTCGTTATTCTCAAACTGAGCGTTTCCAGTATCCGACGCTTGTTTTACTACCTTAATCTTGCCAGTGACATACGAACGAATTTCCCGGAAGAGCGAAGTACATCTTTTGTTCAATTTTCTATTCTGTCTGTAGTCACGACCTAGAAAATAATAGAATGCCAGACCAAGCGGTGGACAACAGAAGGAAATAAACAACCATGCTATAGCCCTTTGCGGGCGGCGGTACTCCAGAAATACAATCAATGCAATCTGTATGATAAAAAGAATTAGAATTATCGCAAAAATCTTCAATTCTCTACCCCCTCAATTAATAAAAACAGATGCAATAGACTCTCTGCGATGACTCTAGTACAGGTTTTGCCGTAACTCTCCTTCTTTATTCAAACAAACCGTTGTCATGTTCCTGAAAGATATGGAATACATAGAGTAGTAGGACAATTCGGATGAGCCTAATGGAAGAAAAGTCGTTAGCCTCAGGTATCGCAAGCGGCTGCCATAAGCCGCAGAAAGGAGAAGCCATGAAGAGTCAGCCAGATCATAAACGGATTACGCTGCTTGTCGTAAGGGATGCCGGACGTCCAGTCAAACAGCTCCACATCTCCAAACCGCTAGCGTTCGCTTTGCCGGCAGCAGCAGCCCTCTCTATCTCCAGTCTGGTCACCTCTATGCATTTCCATGCCTCTCAGTCCATCTCACAGCTAGAAGCCGAGGCAGCCGCACTATCGCTAACCAATCTCCGCATGGAAATGAAGGTCGCCGACAAGGATAAAGATTTAACCCAGCTTCGTAGCCAGGTCAGCGAACTTTCGGAAGAGGCAGATAACATTAAAGACAAGCTGAAGAGTGTAAATGCACTGGAACAGGAGCTGCAAGTATTGATTAACAAAAGCAAAGGTGCTGCTGCCGCTACAGACACGAATGAATCCCAACCGGAGAAATCCGCAACAGAAAAATCAAAAGCTGGATCGGCCACTTCAAATTCAACATTAGGTTTATCGAGCCGTCTTTCTTCTCCTGTTCCTAAAGAGACCTCCTTTAAGCAGAGTACTGAAGAGAACTCATCTTCCACTTCTCTATCCGCCATAAGTTTCCGCTTTGGAGCCATTACTGCAGCCCTTCCAAAAACACTCACCCCACAGGTTGGTGGAGAATACATCGCGGTGTATCAGAACGACGCTACAAGCTTGGTGGAAGAAACTAAGGATGACTTTGAGGAGATTCACGGAATGCTTGATGAAATGGTGGAAAGTATCACACAGACAATCACACAGGCAGAGCATGAGAATAACGTACAAGCAAATCTGCAAGCTCAAAAGGCCCGTGCAGAAAAGGCTAGAATTAACGCAGTACCGCTTTGGCCTACCGAGTCCAAAGTTATTTCTTCAAGCTTCGGCTACCGCTCAGATCCATTCAAAGGTTTGTCTGCTTTCCATTCCGGTGTCGATATTGCCGGGAACATCGGTGATCCTGTATATGCTGCCTTAGATGGCGAGGTTATTACTGCGGAACAAATGGGCGCACGCGGAAAATACATCGTGCTTAAGCATTCAAACGGGTTGGAAACCTGGTACATGCATTTGAACGGAATGAACGTATCTGCCGGAGACAAGGTTAGCAAGGGGCAAAAAATCGGCTTGCTTGGAAGCACTGGCCGAAGCACAGGTCCTCACCTTCATTTTCAGGTTGTGAAGCAGAATAAAACTGTCAACCCTTTGGCGTATGTCAAACCCTAAGGATTCATTCAATATATATAATAGGAGGAATTTATAAATGTGGAACAAACGGCAGCAGCGTGTCCCCTTTAAATCTACCGATTCCTTAATAGGGCATGGAGGAACACTGGAGGGCAAGGTGCAATGCGATACAAACCTGCGGATTGAGGGTACCTTTAGCGGTGAGATTATTTGCAGTGGTGTCGTGACTGTAGGAGAAGAAGGAACAGTGCGCTCCAGTATTAAAGCGGAGGAAATCGTGATTGCCGGCAAAGTATACGGGGATGTTACCGCAGACCGCAGACTCATTATGACCGGAACCGGGGAGTTACATGGTAATATTTCAGCAGGAGCACTTAGCATTATGGAAGGCAGCCTCCTGAATGGCTCCATTGCCATGCAAGAACAGCCCACCTCTGAAAAAGCAGGTGAGCCCAAAAGTAATATGAAAAAGGACAAGGCAGCCAAGCGCTCCTCCAAAGCACAAGGAACACTCGAAGCCGGCTAGACTTATTTCTATGAGGCAACGTCCCTTTTACGGAAGACAATCCAGGAAATGGCCAGGAATAGGATATAGTACACCGCTAGTACAGCTATGGAGAAGCCAAGTGTAGAGCCCCCCGGACCCGTATCCGACAATAGGTAGCCTCTTAGATCCATATGTGTGAAGATCAAGTATTGGGCCCATTCAAACCGTTCTGGACTAAAAATAACCGTAAAAATACTCTTGGCAAACATAATAAATAAGGATAATCCAATAGCCAGTCCACTTGCGCGGAATACGCTAGATACCATGAAAGCCAGAGCAGCGGTCAGGAAAAGCTCAATGTAACGACATAGGAGATCTAGGAAGGAATATTCCGCTGGGCTCCAAGCCGTAATGGATGACATCGTATCTCCCGAAGATGAGGAGAAGATTAACGAAGCAGCAAAGCCAAAAGCAATCAATACTGCGGTGCTAAGCAAACTGAATAACACCATGGAAATATATTTCGAGAGCAGGATCTTGGAGCGACTCCACGGGCGAATCAGCAACAGCTTGATGGTTCCCCAGGTAAATTCGCCCGCTACGGAGTCAGAAGCCACTACAACGGTAAATATTGTATTCAAGAAGAACGCAATACTCACCGTCATCTGAAAGTTATCCCAAAGCCCCATAAGCGATGAATCGCCTTCGCTTGTGAAATAAATAAGCGCAGGAAGCAGCACGCTCATCACTGCAAGAATAAGCAGCATAATCCATGTGCGGACACGGCTGTATATTTTGATATTCTCATTATGTATGAGAGCTGTAAATTCACCCAATTCCTTCACCTCCTGTAACCTCTAAGAATTGATCCTCCAGCGTACGGGCAAGGGCTCTGATGCTATACACCTTAATCCCACCTGCCACTAGCTTGGCATTTAATTCTGCGATCTCCTCACGCTCTGCCTCAAGCACAAGTCCCCCACTCTTAAATACTCCACGTCCAATGAGGGCTAGAGCAGCTTCAGCATTATCAACCTCGAACAAGGTTTCTCCCAGAGGCATTGCAGTATTGCCTACCCCTTTCAGCTGCTTCACATCCACCAGTCGTCCATTTTGGATAATCGCCACGCTGTCACACATGAGCTCCATCTCGGAAAGTAAATGACTGGAGACGAATACAGTTGTTCCTTCTTCCTGACATAAACGGCGTAAATAGTCTCTAAGCTCGCGTATCCCTTGTGGATCCAGGCCGTTGGTTGGCTCATCTAGAATCAGCAGCTTGGGTCTGTGCAGCAGTGCCTGAGCCACTCCCAGCCTCTGACGCATTCCCAGTGAATAGGTCTTAACTTTGTCATGAATTCTTTGACCTAGTCCAACTAGCTCGACGACCTCGTCTATCCGTTGCTTCGTTACCCCTGGCACCATCCGTGCATATTGGCGCAGATTCTGATAACCGGATAGGAACTTGTACATCTCAGGATTTTCTACAATGGCCCCTATATTTGCGATAGCCTCTTCAAAATGGTTTTTAATACTACGGCCACAGATCAAGATGTCTCCACGACTAATGGAAATCAACCCCACCATCATCCGTATTGTAGTAGTCTTACCTGCTCCGTTGGGCCCCAAAAAACCGAAGATTTGTCCAGGCGGGATGTCCAGCGTTAAATCGCTCACCAGCGTTTTCGAGCCGATTTTTTTGGTGACTCCCTGCAGGCGGGCAACAGGCTCCATCAATATTTCTGTATTCGACATAGTCTCACTTCCTTTCATCTATAACCTAGTTTACCACATATACCCTTTTTCCCGAAAATCACTAGAGGATACGAGTCTGCCATCTAAAAAAAAGGAACCTGACTTCTCCGGCATTAGGAAGAGTCAGGTTCCCTTATTCATTTAATTCCTATTTCATTCAGGTACAGCAGTTTAGCCGCCAACACGGGCAAGCTCGCGCATATTCGCTTCAAATGCAGCCATCAACGCAGCTTCTCCGGTCAATCCGGTTTGTTCTACCTTGCGAATTTGCTCCATCATCCGTTTGTAATCCTTCGGAATGACACGAACGAAGTTCGGCAAGCTATCTGCCCACTGATCCAGTACCCGTGCGCCAGCCGCACTACCTGTAAGCTCGGTATGGCGGATAATCAGCTCACGCAGCTCTTCGATCTCCTCAGACTCTTCCACTCTCTCGAGCAGTACCATTTCGAGATTGCAGCGGCCGATGAAGGTTCTATCTGGGTCGTAGACATAAGCGATACCGCCTGACATCCCTGCCGCAAAGTTACGGCCAGTTTCACCAAGGACAACCACTCGGCCTCCAGTCATGTATTCACAGCCGTGGTCACCCACGCCTTCTACAACAACCTTCGCTCCGGAGTTACGGACGGCAAAACGTTCACCAGCGATACCGTTGATATAAGCTTCTCCACCTGTTGCACCGTAGAATGCAGTATTTCCGATAATGATATTGTCCTCAGCAGCAAAGGTAGCTTTCGGAGATGGCTTGATAATAATCTTACCACCTGACAATCCTTTACCTACATAGTCATTGGAATCTCCTTCCACCGTAAGTGTGATCCCCTTAGGCACGAATGCACCCAAGCTTTGACCAGCAGAACCGGTGAAATGAAACCGAATCGTATCATCTGGCAAACCTGCTGCCCCATACTTGCGGGTCAGCTCGCTGCCAAGGATAGTTCCGACGGCACGATTTACGTTCGTGATCGGCAGAGATGCCTCAACAGCCGTACCCGATTCCAATGCAGGTGCTGCCAGGTCGAGCAGCTGCGAGACATCCAGTGTCTCTTCCAGACCATGATTCTGGTATTTACTGCGGAAGCGTGTGCTTCCTTCCGGTAATTCCGGTGTATGCAGCAGGCTGCTCAAATCTATGCCTTTCTTCTTCCAATGCTTCGACGCCTGAGTTGCGTCTAGGCAATCGGTACGGCCTACCATCTCTTCAATTGTACGGAAGCCGAGACTTGCCATAATTTCACGTAGATCCTGTGCCACGAAGGTCATAAAGTTAACTACATGCTGCGGATCCCCAGTAAAGTTCTTACGAAGATCCGGATTCTGGGTAGCTACACCAACCGGACAAGTATCCATTTGGCAGACACGCATCATAATACAGCCAACAGATACTAGCGGAGCAGTAGCAAATCCATACTCTTCAGCCCCAAGCAATACAGCTACAGCCAGATCGCGGCCGCTTAACATTTTACCATCTGTTTCTAGAACAACACGGTCACGCAGATTGTTGAGCATCAATGTCTGATGGGTTTCAGCCAAGCCAAGCTCCCACGGAAGACCCGCATGACGAATGGAGTTCATCGGCGATGCCCCTGTACCTCCATCATAGCCACTAACCAAGATAATATCAGCGCGCCCTTTGGCTACACCAGCAGCAATCGTACCCACTCCAACTTCCGATACGAGCTTAACATTAATGTTTGCACGTGGATTTGCATTCTTCAGATCATAGATCAGCTCTGCCAAATCCTCGATTGAGTAAATATCATGATGCGGTGGAGGTGAGATCAGACCGACACCTGCTGTTGAGCCACGTACTTCAGCGACCCAAGGATAAACTTTACGTCCTGGAAGCTGTCCACCTTCCCCTGGTTTAGCGCCCTGAGCCATTTTAATCTGGATCTCATCAGCGTTAACTAGGTAGTTCGAGGTAACACCAAAACGTCCGGAAGCTACTTGTTTAATCGCACTGCGGCGTGAATCACCATTGCTATCCGGAATATAGCGAGCTGGATCTTCGCCGCCTTCCCCCGTATTACTCTTGCCACCGATACGATTCATCGCAATGGCCAGTGTCTCATGTGCTTCCTTACTAATGGAACCAAAGGACATTGCACCCGTCTTAAACCGTTTCATAATAGACGATGCCGGTTCTACTTCTTCCAGTGGAATCGGTTCATAGGCTGACTTGAATTGCAACAAGGAACGAAGCGTCAATTGCTTCTCGCTTTCTCCTTGAACAAGGGCAGCATATTTCTTGTACATATCATAATTCCCACTACGCACAGAGTGCTGAAGCAGATGAATGGTCTGTGGATTGAAAAGATGCTCTTCCCCATCATTACGCCATTGATAATCGCCACCGGAATCAAGCACCTTATCATTTCCGTCTTTTTCTGTAAAAGCACGGTTATGATGGATAAGTGCCTCAGTTGCCACTTCCTCCAGGCCAATACCGCCAATCCGGGAAGGTGTCCAAGTAAAGTAGCGATCCACGAACTCAGAGTTCAGACCCACAGCTTCAAAAATCTGCGCACCGCGGTAAGATTGAATCGTCGAAATTCCCATTTTGGAAAGAATCTTAACTACGCTCTTAGTCGCAGCTTTAATATAGTTCTTCACTGCTTTTTCATGCGAGATTCCCCGCAATAAGCCTTGGCCGATCATATCATCCAAGCTTTCAAAAGCCAGATAAGGATTTACTGCGCTCACCCCATAACCGAGCAGCAGCGCATAATGATGGACTTCACGTGGTTCACCGGATTCCAGCAAAATACTTACTTTCGTCCGTGTTCCTTGGCGGATCAAATGATGATGCAGACTCGATACCGCAAGCAGAGCTGGAATCGCAGCATTCTCACTGTCCACACCGCGGTCAGTCAGAATCAGAATGTTATGCCCTTTAGCCATAACACGGTCAGCAGCCTCGTTCATGCGCTCAAGCGCGATGCGTAATCCTTCTGCCCCAAGCTCAGCCGGGAAAAGAATTGGAATAGACATCGATTTGAAGCCTGCACGGCGAACATGGCGAATCTTAGCAAAATCTTCGTTCGAAAGAATTGGCGTTTGCAGCGAGATCTGGCGGCAGCTTTCCGGTTCCGGTTTAAGCAAATTACGCTCTGGTCCAATCGTAGTCGTTGTGGATGTAACCAGCTCTTCACGAATGGCATCGATGGGTGGATTCGTTACCTGAGCAAACATTTGTTTGAAATAGTTATAGAGACGTTGCGGGCGGTCCGAAAATACAGCGAGTGGAGCATCATAACCCATGGAACCGACAGCTTCAGCACCAGTAGATGCCATTGGCTCAAGCACCTTGCGCAAGTCTTCAAAAGTATAGCCGAAAGCCTGCTGTAGCTGTTGTACATTGTCATGCTTAGGATTTGGCAGTTCAGGCGCATCCGGAAGCTCATCAAGACTGATCAAATGCTCATCCAGCCACTGGCGATAAGGCTTCTCAGAGGCGATAGCCGATTTAACTTCCTCATCCGAGATAATGCGGCCTTCCTTCGTATCCACGAGCAGCATGCGTCCAGGTTTCAGGCGGTCTTTATATAAGATGTCCTCTGCTGGAATGTCCAGTACACCGGCTTCTGAGGATAAAATAATCATATCGTCTTTCGTTACATAATAACGAGCAGGACGCAGACCGTTACGGTCCAGAATAGCGCCGATTTGTATCCCATCGGTAAAGCCCATTGCAGCAGGCCCGTCCCATGGCTCCATCAGAGTACTGTGATATTCATAAAATGCTTTTTTATCAGCATCCATACTATCATGATTGCTCCATGGTTCAGGAACCATCATCATGGCTACCTGTGGCAGGGAGCGTCCGCTCAAATAGAGAAACTCAAAGGTGTTATCGAACATTGCAGTGTCCGATCCATCCGGGTTAATAACAGGCTTGATCTTGTTCAGATCTTCACCAAACACTTCGCTCTTGAACAATGACTGGCGTGCATGCATCCAGTTCACATTACCACGCAAGGTGTTGATCTCACCGTTGTGGATCATAAAACGGTAGGGATGCGCACGTTCCCAGCTTGGGAAGGTGTTCGTGCTGAAACGGGAGTGAACTAACGCGATCGCTGATTCCAGCTCTTCGTTCTGCAAATCCAGGTAGAATTGTCCGACTTGTTCTGTAGTCAGCATGCCCTTGTATACAATCTTACGGCACGACAAGCTTGGTATATAGAAGGATTCAGCCTCTTCTACACCACCGTAACGAATGGCAAGCTCCGCACGTTTGCGGATAACATAAAGCTTACGTTCAAAAGACAATTCATTCGTGACCGAAGCCGAGCGGCCGATAAACACTTGACGCACAAAAGGCTTAGCAGCTTTCGCTGTCTTGCCAAGCATTTCATCATAGGTAGGTACATCACGATAGCCGAGTACTATTTGACCTTCTTCAGCAATAATATTGCTTAAGAGGGCTTCATGCTGCGCCCGAACTTCTTCGTTATGAGATAAAAAGATCATGCCCACGCCATAATGGCCTTGTTCCGGCAAAGTAAAGCCTAGCTTCTGAGCTTCACTTGCAAAGAAACGGTGCGGAATTTGAAGCATGATACCTGCTCCGTCACCAGAGTTGGGTTCGCTACCTTGGCCTCCCCGATGCTCCATATTAAAGAGCATTGTCAAAGCATTACTTACGATATTGTGAGACGGTGTGCCTTTAATATGAGCTACAAATCCCATGCCGCAAGCATCTTTTTCGAACTGGGGATCATACAGGCCCTGTTTTACGGGCAGTTCAGTGTGTTTCATCGAACGCAACCTTTCTATTATAAAGTATGCAATGTCTTAGGAAAATTTTTCACATGAAAATCTTAATAATTATTCAATCCAGATTAGTGCTATTATTTTATCACCGAGGTAACATCAGCGCAATTTAAACTTTTTTATGATGCTGATTAACATTTGTTTTTGCATCACAGCTTTAGCGAGTAAAAGTTTAAAAAAACTTCACGATGCATAATTATACATAAATAACGCATAAGTGCATATGCAATGAAAGCGTTACACGATTTTTCATCCCTTCTAATATGTTTGCAAGAAAAAGGGTTTTTATGATTTTAAATCAAAAAAAGCGTCTCCCGGAGGAGACGCTTTTTTATACTTTTTTTTCAAAAAATCTATCAGTTTATACAGTCAAAACTTGTTCACTTTTCACTCCAACTTCATTCTCACGGCTACGAGTCATGAAGTAAGCGAAGGTAAGAGCAAGGAATCCAAGACCAAAGATTGCCAGGATACCTACATCTCCCCACATTGCACTGAAGTCACCTGTAGAAATTACTGCTTTAAGACCACTAACTGTGTAAGTCATTGGAAGCAGTGGATTAAAGAATTTCATCCAATCAGGGATCAATTCAAGTGGGAATGTTCCGGCACTAGTTGTTAATTGGAAAATAAGAATAACGATAACAACGAAACGTCCCGGTTGATCCATCCAAGTAACAATCGCTTGAACTACCCATGTGTAAACTAAACTTGTTAAGAATGTAAATACGAAGAATAGCGGTTTACTTTGTACTTCCAATCCAAGTCCATACAATACAACCACAGCAGCCAGCATAGACTGGATAAAGCTCATGATTGTGAAAGTAAGCGTACGGCTAATGAAACGGTTCATACGGCTAGCACCAAGGACAGCCGAATCACGCATTGGAATAACAATTGTTGAAATCAAAGCACCTACAAACAATCCAAGGGATAGGAAGTAAGGAGCAAAACCTGTACCATAGTTCGGAACATGATTCACAACTTGATCCTCAACCACCACTGGTTGTGCGAACATTTCCATCATTGCATCTGTTTTGTTCACACTGCCTGTTTTTTCAGCAGCATCGCCAAGCTTAGTTGCCAGTTCTGTTGATCCAGATTTCAGATCATCCATACCATCTTTCAGCTCGCCTGCGCCATCAGCCAGTTTTTTCGAACCATCTGCTACAGCACTGATACCGGAACCTAGTTCGCCTACACCGCTTAACAGTTTTGTAGTACCATCGCCAAGCGCTTTACCGCCTTCAGCCAGCTTGCTGCCTCCAGCTGCAGCTTCTTTAAGCTTCGCACCAAATTGTTGCATCCCTGCATTCAGCTTATCTCCACCGGTTACAAGTGCAGATGCGCCTTGTGCCAGTTTTTGTTGTCCTGTCAAAAGCTGTGTGCTACCAGCATTTAATTGCTGTGCTCCATCATGCAACTGAGTTACACCAGCAGCTAACTGCTGTGAACCTGAGTGCAATTGAGTTGCACCTTGTGCCAGCTGCTCTTGCCCACTGTGGAGTGCAGTAGCACCCTGTGCCAGCTGCTCTTGACTTTGTTGCAGTTGCTCACTGCCTTGTGCCACAGCTGCACTGGCTGCCAGCAGCTTCTGTACCGCTGGATTTTGTGCCAGCTCAGGACTAGCCTGTGCCAATTGCTCCAATCCTTGAGCTACCGCTTTAGCACCCTCAGTTACCTTCGTGCTGCCTGCGGCGGAAGCTTGCAAACCTGCTTCCAGTTTCGCGCTGCCATCTACGGAAGAAGTTAAGCCTGCTTCCAGCTTCGCGCTGCCATCAACTAAAGATTGTGTTCCTGCTTGTAGTTTAGAAGTACCATCCACAGCAGACTGCGTTCCCGCCTGAAGCTGTGTTGCACCTGTTACAGCTTGTTTCAAGCCGTCACTAAGTTGTTTACTGCCGGCAGCACTCTGTGCAACACCGTCTTGAAGCTGCGTATGTGCAGTAGACAGTTGTTGCAATCCGCTTGCCAACGTGGTTGATCCTGTTTTAAGCGCCGTAGCACCTGCATTCAAATCAGTCACGCCTTGTGTAAGGGGTTCTACACCATTTTGAAGTTTACCTGTACCATCTGTCAGTACAAGTAGATTATCTTTCAGCTTCAAGGCTCCGTCATCTAGCTTACCAGCGCCATCAGCGATCTTGGAGGCTCCATCTCCTGCTTCGCCCAATCCATCAGATACTTCTGTAATCTGATTGAATACAGACTCTACATAAGCTTCAGTTACTTTAGCAGATACTTTATTTTTAATTTCTGCTACAGCCGTACCACCGATTTGACCAGCCAAGAAGTTGTAACCTTCATTTGGCTCATAAATAATTTTTGCAGGCTGTGGTTCATCATCCATAAGAGTAGTAGCTTTAGCAGAAAAGTCTTCCGGAACAATGATCGACATATAATAAGTATTGTCCTTCATTCCTGCTTCCGCTTCTTCAAGGGAAACGAAGTTCCACTGGAAGCCGTCGGTTACCTTCAACTCTTCTATAAGATCATTACCGGCTTGTAGTTGCTTGCCTTCATAATTAGCGCCGACATCCTGGTTGACCACAGCAACCGGAAGCTCATTCATCTTGCCATACGGATCCCAGAATGCCTTCAGGAAGAATCCGCTGTACATCACCGGAATAAATAGGATAGCAATCATTGGAATTAGCACCTTCGGATTTCTAAGGGCTGCGCCAAGATCCTTGGTAAATACGGATAATGATTTCATTCTGGTTCTCTCCTTATGAGCTTATGCTCTCTTTAAAATGCTTTGTTTGCGAAATATTACGTAACACTAAGTGACTGTTTTCCCCATTCGGTCAATTCAGGGTATAAAAAAATGCCTCGCGGCTCTTTTTCAATGCCTAATCCATCTTGAGAATTGTTAAGGGAAAGCGAATCGAGTGAAGCTGAGAACGCCATCCCTGTCCTGAATCAACCCTTACTGTGCCAATCCTTCGGCGAGAAACAAATGAAAATACATCTTGATCTGTTCCTTGTCCAAGGGAGTATGTGTTTTATTCAGTTCAGCAGTCAATACAATATATAATCTGAACATGACTACCGAGACGATTTTGGGATCGCAAGGTTTGATTTCTCCCTGTTGGAGCGCTTGTTGCACCTCCCGTTCTAAATATTCTAAAACTACGTTCTCGATCTTCTCGAGTCCTTCTCCAGCCTGCGGCGTACCGAATTCGCGATTCTCCTGGGAAAGTTTTATGAATAGCTCCTGCTCACTTCGAAACTCAAGCAGAGCATCCAGCACACGATGCAAGTTGTCAAAGAAGGGTCTGTCTCGCCTGATCTCCCGCTCAGCAATCGTCTTCATTTCCATCATCATATCGTGCAGGATCTCGTCAAACAATTGCTCTTTGTTTGTAAAAAAGGTGTAGATGGTCCCCTTACCGACATTTGCAATCTTAGCAACCTGATCCATTGTAGTTGCCTTATAGCCAAATAATGAAAAAGATTTTGCTGCGGCCTGAAGCACCTGCTGTCTTCGATCCACCACTGCCACCTGTGCACACTTCCTTTCTCCAGAAAATATCGTTCCCGCTGACTTCTGACCATTTTACTAATCCGGTCAATTGGTCATTCACTACTTTATCATGTTGTTTTCTAGTTTGCAATACTTTGGGCGAACCTTTTATTTTTTTTATTTATTGCAGGGTTTTAACTTTCTATTTACGTCTTACTTGTATAATGTGAGTATAGTATAGATTTCCTAGTATAATTAGAAGAAGAAACGCATTTCTATAGAAAAGGAAAGTAGCAGGTGAACTTATGCGAAAGAAAAGAGTACTGCTGTTTTCGGAAGGCTTCGGTACGGGCCACACAGGAGCAGCCTATGCTCTGGCCGAAGGAATAAAGCTGCTGAATCCGGATGTCCAATGCCGAGTCATCGAGCTGGGGAAATTTCTTAACCCGACGGTCGCCCCTTGGATTCTTTCCGCTTACCGCAAAACAGTTAGCAGCCAGCCTAAGCTGGTCGGCATGATGTATAAGACACAATATCATAAATCATTGAACCCGTTGACTAAAATGGCGCTTCACCGGATTTTTTATACACATGCTTCACAGGTCATTGAGCAGCTAAAGCCTGATTTAATTATCTGCACTCATCCCATTCCGGCTGCGGTCATTTCCAGACTGAAACGTCGTGGACTACATGTGCCTCTGTATACATTAATTACTGATTATGATGCACATGGGAGTTGGGTAAATTCTGAGGTCAATCGTTATCTCGTATCTACCCCACGCGTCAAGTCCATTCTGACAGGCCGTGGGATCGCTCCAGAGCTAGTAACCGTCACTGGCATCCCAGTGCATCCAAAGTTCTGGGAACGCTCCAACAAGACGCTGCTACGCAAGGAACTGGGATTGGCTGATATTCCAACCGTACTCATTATGGGCGGAGGATGGGGGCTGATGTTCGGCAAAGAGATTATGCATTCCCTCACCGCCAGAATGGATGATATTCAGCTCGTCTTCTGTATGGGCAGCAATGAGAAGCTAATCGCCAAAATGAAGTCCAATCCACTGCTCAATCATCCCAATGTTAAAATTCTGGGATATAGCAGTGAAATCAATAAATTGATGGATGCCTCAGACCTGCTGATTACGAAGCCTGGAGGCATGACCTGTACGGAAGGTCAGGCCAAAGGAATTCCAATGCTTTTCTATAAAGCTATTCCAGGTCAGGAAGAGAAAAACTGCCAATATTTCGTAGAGCTTGGGCTGGCAGAGGTGCTCGACTCGGAAGTAGTGAACAAATGGTTCACTATGATGCTTCGTGAATATTCAGTTCTGGAAGAGCAACGCAGACGACGTCTCGCTCCAGATAAACATCAACCGCAAAGCTGTGCGACTACTGTTCTGAAGATGTTAGGTAACCCCGTAAGCGAGGCAACTGAAATCAGAGGCACAAGAGCGCAAGCACGTAATGAAGAACCTGTATGTATTACACCTTAAAGAATAAGCAGGCAGTCAGGGAATTTCCCCCGGCTACCTGCTTTTTTTATAATATAAATCGGATTGGTTAAATTTCTACGCTCTCACCAGCTTTAAGCGGAAAACCTTCTACTCCCTCTTGATGCAGGCGATCGCAGAAATCAGCACCATCCTGAGCAATATCCGGAAATGTATTGTAATGTAGCGGGATCACTTTATCCGCCCGTAGCCAGCGTGCGGCCAGCAAGGCGTCATCCGGTCCCATGGTTAGCATATCGCCTATAGGAAGAGCTGCCAGGGCAATCGCATTCCTTTCTCCAATGAGGCGCAGATCGCTGAATAGTGCGGTATCCCCCGCATGGAAAATCGTCTTGCCCTCAATCGTCAACAAAATCCCCGCGGGTTGTCCAGCATAAATCCAAGAATCGCCCTCCTGAATGGATGAGGAATGAAACGCCTGCGTAAATTTCACAGTCATCCCTGCATAGGTATGACTACCACCTATATTCATGTGCTTAACCTGTGCACCCTTCATCCGGCAATATTCGGCAAGCTCAAACACCGCAAAGATCGGACAATCATTCTGCTTGGCAATTTCGACAGCATCTCCTAAATGATCAGAGTGGCCGTGAGTAAGCAGAACGGCATCAACGGAAATATCGGCAGGTGAAATACCGGAGTTCGGATTACCTGACAAAAAAGGGTCAATAATAACCTTCACGTTCCCCGTCTCTACCAGCAGAGCTGAATGTCCATAATAAGTGATTTTCATGGTTATCTTCCACCTCCAGATTCATATAGTTTAGTTTACCCTATATAGCGCTGAGGTTCACAGATCCACCAAATTATTTATAAAAAGTATGATTGCCAATAGTTTTAACATAAGTCTGTGAATGATGTACGGTCAGATCCTGTGCAAGTTTTAGCGACAAGAAAAAATAAGTATTATCGGGAACTTCCTTTACTCCGGAGAGTGCAGCATTCACCGCTTTAATACTATCATCGTTAGGCTTCACACGGTTAAGACGCCCGTTAGCTACAGGGCTGAACTGGCTCTTCTGATAAATAACTTTATATATCGTGTCGGGGAAATTGGCTGACCGCAGCCTATTCAGAACAACGTTGGCAACTGCCACCTTGCCCTTGTACGGTTCACCTTCCGCCTCTGCCATTACAATTTTTTGTAGCAGAAGCAGTTCTTCTTCGGATACAGCGTAGCGCCGGGTTGCTTTACTTTGCTGCTCCTGGCTTAATAGCTCTGTCCGAGAGAAGTACAATGTTGTGAGGGGATGTTTCTGAGAAGCCGAGGCTATCTTCGCTGTCGCCTGACTACTCTTTGTTGCTGTTTCCGCCAATTGCGACGCTTTTTGCGCAGCTGGCTTGGATTGTACTACATCAGCCTTCACCCGAATAATGGAAACGTTCGATGTGTTTTTTGTGTTTTTTTGTTTTATTTTTTTTACACTAAGCCATTCCACACCCTTCGCCGGTTTCCAAGCGGAACTTAAAAGACTGAGTGTGTTATTAAGCTTATTGGCTTGTGTAACTTCAGTAATGCCCCTCGTAATGCTACTCGTTATACTAGACTTCGATTCATCTTGCAAAAGAGAAAGTACGGATGCACGGCTGGTGGATTGCAACTTATCCATCTGCACCCTGTCCATCTTCCCTTCCGCAACTTGTTCGGGTTGCAATAAGCTTATGGCAGAGAAACACACTAGTATAACGCCAACGAGCAACGCAATATAGCGGTTTTGTTTAAAAATTAACATGATATTCCTCCTATTTCACGGCACATTCCTATTGTATGTAACCGAAAACGGAAGCTTTGAAAACTTTATTATCGATTTTAAACTGTAAACTTTTCAATAATTTCATACATAGGAATGGCATACATTCTGGTAGCATACAACACAAAACTATCAATCGTCCAGTCTCTCTGATAGTTTTTTAGGTTCCAATCACCATCCAATTTCAGTAAGTTTTCCAGCAATTTATCATCATATGAATTTTTTCCCCGGTACTTTCGAGCCACGGTAAGATGCGGTTTATAGGCCCTGGATTCGCCTGAAAAACCTAATGGAAACGTCGCAGAATGCACTCTCGCAGCTAATTGATTTAATGCCTCTATTTCGCCAGAAACCCCTATCCACAGGACTCTTGGGGAAGCTGGAAGACCAAATGTGTCCCATTTGTCCAAAGAGAGATTGAAGGGGCTGCCTTGACCCGCGATCTGCCTTAATGATTTTACTAAATCTGGAATTACGGTCTTGGGGGTATCTCCTAAAAATTGCAGGGTAATATGATAATCTTGCGGATTTGTCCATTTAGCAAATTCAAAATTTCCAGCTAGCTTTGAACATGCCTGCGCCACTATTTCTTGCAGCTCAGAAGGTAATTTCACAGCTAGAAAAAGCCGTTCTGATTCGTTCTCTGATACTTTAGTATTCATGGTCAATTTCACCTTCTCCAATAGATTTGGTATTCTTAACCTATAACATGATCCATATCCATTAAACCACAAAGTAGGAGGAACACATCATGACTAAGTCTATAGTATGTCTACAACCACTTACATCTCAGCAGCAGGAAAGGATCAAAGCGGCTGCCCCAGGCTATACATTCACACAAGGAGACGCCAAAAATCCAGATTTGCAGCTGCTTGCAGACGCAGAAATCGTAATCGGCTGGGCTAAAGGTATTTCGGATACACTCCTTCGCCCCGAGTCCTCCCTTCGCTGGGTTCAGTCCTGGTCTGCTGGTATTGAGAAACTTCCTCTCGATCGTCTTAAGGAACAAGGAGTCCTGCTCACCAGTGGGAGCGGAGTTCATGCCGAGCCTATTTCTGCGGTAATCTTCGGGTTCATGCTTCTCTTCACACGTAATTTGCATACGGCTGTACGCAATCAGCAGAACCATATTTGGAAATCTGATGGCAGTGAAAGCGAGCTGTCCGGCAAAACAGCCGTTATAGCTGGAACTGGAGCGATCGGCAGTGAAACCGCCAGAATTGCTAAAGCCTTCCGGATGAAGACTATCGGTGTCAGCCGTTCCGGTAAGCCAGTCGCAGACTTTGATCAAATCTATACAACAGATCGTTTATCCGAAGCTGTAAGCCAAGGCGATTTCATCATCAATACCCTTCCTATTACCGATGAGACCAAGCATTTATTTAATGCCACCAGCTTCTCCGCGTTTAAAGAAGGCTCCTATTACATTAACATTGGCCGTGGCGCAACTACCGATACTGAGGCTCTGATCGATGCATTGAATCGCGGACAACTCCGTGGCGCTGGGTTGGATGTTTTTGAGACCGAACCCCTTCCGCAGGATCATCCGCTTTGGTCTATGGAGCAAGTAATCATCACTCCACACTCCGCTGGAATTACAGATCAATACGCTGACCGGATCGTTAATATTTTTACCGAAAATGTGAAGTCTTACTTATCATCAGGCACACCTTCTCTAAATCTTGTTGATTACGACCGGCAATATTAATAATATGCTTTACAAAACAAGAACATCTGTTCTATAATAAGAAAATCCAAAGTTATCCATAAAGAGAGGGTTAGTGAAATGAAGGTCACGGTCACAGAATTTAACGAGCAATGGAGTCTAATGTTCATTGAAGAAGCTCAGAAGATTAAAGACATCTTTGCTGATGCCCTCGTTGATATTCACCATATTGGCAGCACTTCTGTTTCCGGACTAAAAGCTAAACCAATCATAGATATAATGCCTGTAGTACGAAATATCGAAGCTGTAGATGAGTTCAACCAGCAAATGACAGCACTTGGTTATGAATGTATGGGTGAGTTCGGTATCAGTGGCAGAAGATATTTCAGAAAAGGCGGAAATAGCAGAACCCATCATGTTCATGTCTTCCAAATGGATAATAAGATAGATATCGACCGTCATCTGGCTGTAAGAGACTACCTTCGATCACATCCGGAGACGGTTAAACAGTACGGAGATTTGAAGGATACTCTTGCCAAACAATTCCCAGAGGACATTGCAGCTTATATAGACGGGAAAGAAGAATTTGTGGTTAATCTTGAAAGAACTGCATATGAGTGGTATTTAAATCAATAATCCTTATAAAAATAGCCCCTGCTGTTCATTTAGATCATCCTAAATGAACAGCAGGGACTACTTGTCTAAGAGCCTCTAATCCAAATCATAAATCGAGCCGACTTTCAGTCCGTACAGCTCATTATATATTTTCTCTGCAAAAGCATCAGTCATCCCTGCGATATAATCAATCACCATATGCTCCCAAGTCCAAATCGGTTTTGCCTGCTTCTGATCTTTCTCAAATCGCTGCAGCCAATCCGATGGAATAATGGCTTTAGAGGTCTGTGGATCCAAAAATGCTCCCCATAGACGGCGCAAAATCCACTCACTACGTTTCTGCAGCCGCTGCACACGCAAATCACGGATCATAGTAACCCACGCGAAGCTTTTCAGCACACTTACGGTCCGCAGCATATCTTCGTCTTCTTTTCCTTCCTTTATAAAGGTGACCTTCTTCCAGTCTCCATCTTGGATCACTCCCAAGCTGGCGACAAAGGTACTTACCCAATAAGCCTTAACTTCACGTCGAGTGCGGGAATAGTCATTTTCGCAGGTTGGCATTTTTTCCTTCCAAACCCGAAGAAATGAACTGAGCACTTCCTCGACCTTCGCGCGAATGCCTTCCTCTTCCCAGCCCTTCCAGAAGAAATCCTCGAGCGTGGTGATTTTCTCTACGATTAACCGCTGGATATAAGAATCATGCATAAAGTGTTCATGCACTTCAATCTTTCCGGCTTTAATCCCATCCTCCAGATCATGTGCAGAATAAGCGATATCGTCACAAAGGTCCATAAGCTGAGCCTCTAACGTTTTCTTACCTGCCGGTATTCCCCACTCTTTGCGGATCTCCGAAATATATCCCCATTCGTGAAGGTACATCCCCTTCTTCAGCGAGGTGCCGGGAAAAGGATACTTATTTATGCCTAGCAGCACAGCATCTGACAGATTTAGCCCATCGATATTCTCACGCTTCTCCAGAAACATAATCAGCCTATAATTGTGGGCATTGCCTTCGAAATGCTCATAACGTTGCTTCATCTGCTCATGGATCAGCAGGCGATCCACACCCGTTGCGCCTGATTGCAGCGCAGCTTCGTTAGTTTTCTTTTCAATAAGCTGTTCCAAAATATTATCCAGCACTTCTTCCCCTTTATGTCCAAAGGGAGGATGGCCAAAATCATGAGCGATAGCTGCGCATTCCACTACCTCTGGATCTATAACAAGACCCGGATTCTCCGCCTTGGTGGTTTCCACTTCTGGATACGATCGCAGCAGACTTTTCGCCGCCTCACGAGCAATCTGTGCAACTTCAAGTGAATGAGTCAGACGCGTGCGGTAATAATCACCCGTCCCAGCCCCGAATACTTGTGATTTACCTTGCAGCCTCCGAAAAGTAGGCGAATGAATCAGGCGTGAATAATCACGCTCATAAGCAGCTCTCGACGTTTCTAGGCGGGTAATCTCCGGATACTGCCGGTGTTCTCTTTTTTCAATAAGTGTCATGTTCCCACCACCCTAACCAAATGTCTGTATATAGTACTTCATTATAAGGCATTTTCATAACAATTTTCACATCAAAATACAAAGGCTAATTTAATTATAGACGGTCACGTGGATAACTATGTAATCGTCAGAAGCCAAAATGAATCTCATAACCTGTACATGAAGATATAGTAGAAAGAAGAATGAGCACGAAAAAAGACTGGTTGCCTATACAAAACTGAAACTATGAATATACCGACCCCCAAAAGGAGCACTCTAAAATAAAAAAACAGGTGAAATGATGAAAACTTGCAGCAAAATTATGATGATCACCCTTACATTCTTTTTATGCTTCACGAACTCTGCTCTAGGTAGTCCAAGCAAAAACCGCGACTACTACGAAAAAAGAGGAGACATGATTTGGGAAGTACATACTAACCAAAAAGTGATTGCATTGACGTTCGACGATGGTCCTGACCCTTCTGAAACCGATCAAATCTTAAAGGTATTGAATCAATATCATGCGAAATGCACCTTTTTTGCGATAGGAAAAAGAATTGCAGCCTATCCAGAGGTAGCGAAACGAGTTATTGCTGAGGGGCATGAATTAGCTAACCATACCTACAATCACGTTTATTTTAAAAAACCTATTAATGAAGCACAATTTGAGCAGGAGCTAAGATTGACCGAAGAAGAGATTATAAAAGTCTCCGGTAAACATAGTTCACTGTTCAGACCACCAGGCGGCATGTATGACGAGACCTTAGTTGATCTGTCTAACAATATGGGCTTGAAGCCAATATTATGGTCCTGGCATCAAGATACTCGTGACTGGAATCGCCCAGGCGTGTACAGTATTTCGAACAAGGTCATTCGAAATGCACGTAATGGGGACATCGTTCTATTTCATGATCATGTGCACGGGCAGTCACAAACTAGAGAAGCTCTTAAAATTATTTTGCCGGAATTAGAAAAGAAAGGCTTTCGATTTGTCACTGTCTCTGAGTTGATCAAATTATCCAGTACACAGCAGGCGGGTAAACAACAATAGGCTAATTGCACAGGACTTCAAAATAGGGTAGTCTTGTCCTAATATGAAGTTCTGGAGGCTTTTGTCATGTCCGATAATACATCCTATACGACAGAGGAAATTGCCCGCTTATTAAAAATATCAAAATTAAAAGTATATGATCTAATTAAAAAAGGGGAGCTCCCCTCCTACCGTGTAGGAAAACAAATGCGCGTGGATCAATCCGATTTGGAAACCTACAAACAAAATACACGGAGTGGGGCGTCCACCGCTAATCCTACTACTATAATGGCCCAGACTCCACCAGCAATACCCTTGGCCTTTTCCGGTACAAATCCAGCTCAAATGCCAGCACAATCTCCCCACCTTAAAGCTGTAGGACACAGCTTGGTGATTACAGGTCAGGATATGTCACTGGATATTCTAGCTACCTATTTGGAACGGGCTCTGCCTGAACGCCCTCTTCGTTCTTATGCCGGGAGTCTTGATAGCCTGATAGCCATGTATAAAGGGGAGTCGGACATTGTCAGCACACATCTGCTCGACGGGGATACTGGAGAATACAACCTACCCTATATCCGAAAAATACTCGTAGGATGCTCTTATGTTGTAGTTCGCCTACTTACCCGAAGTGCAGGTTTTTATGTACAAAAAGGGAATCCCAGGGGTATTCATGAATGGTCTCACTTAGAGCAGAACGGACTCACGCTGATCAATAGAGAACGAGGTTCAGGTGCACGCGTATTATTGGATGAACAGCTTCGATTGCATGGCATTCCAGCAGCCAGCCTATCAGGCTATGAGAACGAGGAGAACAGCCATTTGGCAGTTGCCGGTAAAGTGGCCCGGGGAGAAGCAGATGTAGCCATCGGCACCGAGAAAGCCGCTAAGATTGTCGACGGTGTTGATTTCGTTCCTATGATTCAGGAGTGCTACGATCTGGTGATGATTAAAAAACCGGATCATGAGCAATGGATTGCTGCCGTGATTGATATTTTGCGTTCACCAGCCTTCCAGAGTGAGCTTGGGTCCATTCACGGATATGATCTCACGGAAACAGGGACGATAATTTATGAGACTTAATGGGTCACAGCAGAAGACGGGAGCATTATGCAGAAGCGTTTAACTGTATTTCGTACAACTATATTACTTCGAATAACTCGCAAATTAGATATAACTGTATTTGGTACACCTATTTCTCTTGATTTACTACCCCATAGGCGACTTTTCTAGTTTTAGTTGTATAGAATACAATTAAAGTTAGAACGATTCCTTATGCAGACGGAATAACTGTATAGAATGCAGTTAACTCACAGACTCCATCAAAATCCGACGGCGCTAGAAGCTGACATCAAAGTTGCCGGGTTCACTTGCCCAGCATCTGCTCAAACCACCCGCTTCAAACCAAAAACACCAGGCAGCAACTCTCCAATAACCGGAGAATCGCTGTCTGGTGTTTTTTTAAGAACGCCGATTCACAAACATCAGCATAGCGGCTGAAATAACAATAATTGAACATACCCACATCCATGCGAGGGTCATATTGCCTCCATCTACCGCAACATAGATCGCTGTGGGTAAGGTTTGCGTGCGGCCCGGAATATTGCCAGCTACCATGATGGTAGCGCCAAACTCCCCAAGACCGCGGGCAAAACCAAGAACATAACCGGCTGCCAGCGACCGGCCCGCAAGCGGCAGCGTGACATAACGCAGTACCTGCAGTTCACTTGCCCCTTGTGCCCGCGCCGCATCTTCAAGATCTGCTTCTATCCCTTCGAAACCCGCCTTCACTGTGCGGTATACGAGTGGAAAAGCTACGACTACAGCGGCGATAACAGCTGCCCCCCATGTGAACAGGATCGTCTGCCCCGTCATCTGTTCATACCATCTGCCGATCCAGCTTCGTCGGCCTAAAATAACTAAAAGCACAAATCCTACGACCGTCGGCGGCAATACGAGCGGAAGCAGCATTATAGTCTCTACCAAGCTGTGACCGGGAAACTTCCGGCCCGCCATAGCCTTCGCAGCAGCTGTTGCCAAAATGAATACAATAATGCTTGTAATCACAGATATTTTTACGGAAAGCCATACCGGGGCGAAGAAATCAGTCCAATTTATTTCCAACCTTATTCCACCCGCTTCTACTCGTAATTTCTATTTAAGGAAGCAGGAAGCCATAACTTACAAAGATATCATTAGCTTCCTTGCTTTGAAGGTAACTATACAACTCCTTAGCTGCCTTTTGATTCTTCGAGCTCTTCACGATGCCTGCCGGATAATTAATAGCTTTGTGTACATGTGGACCGACCGTCAAAGCGATTTTAGTTTTCTTTGAAGTAAGCGCATCTGTCTTATAGACAAAACCGGCATCGGCATTTCCTGTTTCTACATAAGAGAGAACCTGACGCACATCCTTGGCAAATACGAGTTTGCTTTGCAGCGGATCCCAGACCTTTTTCGCTGTCAATGATTGCTGAGCATACTGACCCGCTGGTACAGATTCAGGCTGTCCCACTGCCACCTTCTTAAAAGCTTTATCCGTAAGCTGAGTAATCGTTGTTAATTTAACCTTTGAATCTGAGGGTACGACTACAACCAATTGATTCTTAAGCAGAACCTTATGATCGGAGATAAGTCCACCTTCCACCAGTGCATTCATCTGTTTATCACCTGCAGAGAAGAACAGGTCCGCCGGAGCCCCTTGCTCAATCTGCTTTTGCAGAGTACCGGATGCTGCATAATTAAAAACCAAATCAATATCGGGATGTTTCTTTTCATAAAGGAGGGCAATCTTATCCAGGCTATCCTGCAAACTAGCCGCAGCGGAAACAATAATTTCAGTCTTCTTGGTGGCTGCTTGCACCTCTCTCCCTGGACCTGCAGATAAATTCACAACCAGAACGATTGCCAATATCCCCATCACGGAGAGTGTCCATTTCTTAAACATTTCCATTCCTCCCAATTTCGTATGTATATATTTAGATGCTATTCTAGCATACACTTTTTCGTTTTTCTATAACTACAGATATGTTTAGATATGTTTAGTTATATATTGTTATAATTAGACAATATATAATAATGATTTTGGCTTTTTGCACACAAAAAAGATGCCTCTGACTCCCCTAAATAGGGCTGCAAAGACACCTATTTCACGAATGATATTAATTCTTCATCTGTGGGCCAAGCACATCATGTTGACCGTCACCCACCAGGTTAAAGCCAAGTACATTCAACATAATGGATAATCCACTCCCCCAAGAAGCTCACCCGGATTAATATATTCATTTTTAAGAATCAAATGGATCTAGAGAATAGCCCTCTTCTGTATAAAATTGAACAAAGGTCAAATTCGAGGATAAAAATAAACCTCTAAATTGCAATTATGTTATTAAATGTATGCGGTATTATAAAAAGACTCACCAAACAAGAGAAATATTCTATAATTTTTGATTTGTAACAATATATGTAAACGAATATTTCATTTGAAGGTGAGAATCCATCTTATTTATATTGCGATATCCATTTCTCCAACTGCTGCCTGAGCACTTCACGATAATAAAACGGCTCTATAATTTCCGCATCCTCTTCAAATCGCTTAATCCAGCGGACAAATGCAATATCTTGTTCCAATGCGACTTTAAAATAACAACACCGAGCTTGACGGTCTACTTTATTCGGCTTATAGGGCAAATCCTCTTTCTTTAGCCCTTCCATGATTCGCTCCGAAAATTTCACTTTAAACTCTACCTGCAAACTATCGCGGTCAAGTGACCATTTTTGCTTCATAAAAGCTTGCAAATCAAATGATTCCTTTGAGAAGCAGCGGTTTAATGGCTTTACGTTTGAAAAATCGTTGATATGATATGTACGAATAACACCCTGATGATGGCAAAATCCAATGAGATGAAAACGATTTTCCAGTGGGACTAAACAATAAGGATCGATGGTTATTTCCTTCTCCTCCACCGCATTCTCGCAATAATTCGCTTGAATACTCCTCTGCTTTAATAAAGACTCCAAAATAGGTGTTAAAAAAGATTGATGCTCCATCTGTGCACCGCTTCTTTCCAACCAGCTTGTACCTGCTTCTCTTCTTGCACGTTCTATCGTTTCTTCCCGCTCTGCCTTTCGCTTGTATTCAGCTGCGACTACTTTTTCATAAGCGCCTTCAAAATCGATAGGCAGAACGGGTTTAATATCTTCCATAATATAGCGTAATTGCGAAAACGCAGCCGCCTCTTCTTCCGACCAATCCAAAGGATAAAGTGCAAAATTGCCAATAAAAGCATAGCCTTTTCCATGTCCAAGGTGGGTTATAGGAATATGCATGGCGCTAAGCGCGTCCATATCCCGGTATATCGTTCTCTCGCTGTTGCCGCAGCGTTCCGCCAATTCACGGGCTAATATCCCTGGCTTGGCTTGAACAAGTGTAATAATGCGCATCAGTCGGATTAATCGGTCTGTCATATTCAGTTCCCCTTGATTTATGGTTAAATAGACCCATTATTTTATGAAAAAAAGTAATAGTGTGATAGAACTTTTTTACTATGTTACCACATTTTATATTACAATTCTTCTGATTATTTTCCGCCGAACCCGCTGACAAAACAAATTTATGTATAGGTCTTTTTTCGTCAATATGCATCTTCTAGTTGTATGTCCTATATCAATTTCCAGTAGCAGTTTTACCCCGCTTCTGATACTCGAATCCAATCTGTTTATACAACATTTCGGCCTCTTTAAGTAGTAAAGGATCTCCAGAACGTACGGCTAGTAATAGTAATTTATCTGCGTGACGGCAGAGCATTTCATGAGCTTGACTATGTTGTCCTTCATTTTGCAACGTGGTTGCCTCCTCAATCGTTTCAGCTGTTTTTAACAATTCCAGATGTTTCTCTACATGAAAGCAGCAGGTTTCATTCAGAACCTGAGTATGATGAGTGTATTCTAGCTCAAGAACCTTTACTGGAAGCTCTTGAACACGCTCTACGGTTGGCTTTTTATATTTCCACTGTAAGGAAAGAGCTTCATATCTACCTGCAATAGTAGTAGAGATATTGAATTCCAGTGCAATAAACTTTCGTTGCCCCGTTTTTATTTTGCCAAGCTTAAGAAGTAGCGAACTGCCTTCACCGACTTCAAACTCACACCCATACGAGCGCTTAAAAGTTACATGGGGTTCAAGCCAAACCCGCAGTTCGATTTCACGTGCAACCACTTTATAACTGCTGGGTCGGCTGTGCTCTGAAGGCATATTCCCTTTCCATTCGACAAGCAAGATAACATTACGATTGCCGCCTGCAAAAATACGATTTTGACTCCATGTGAATACGGGATGAATACTTTCTATCATTATTTCCACCTCTTTCTTTTTTTGGGTCTTCTATTAATGTACCAATAATGGCGGACAACTCCATGTCATGGAATGTATGTTCGGTTCTATATTATCGACAAAAAAAGAGTCATTCTACATGCTTAGTAGACTGACTCTTGTAAAAACAACCCCTTTTGTCTTTTTATGACGAAAATTTTATGTTTTTTTTCTCATCGACTCCCTAATTTAGTCTGCACTCGCTCTCGCTTGAAAAATAGTCCCAGTGCCCATTTGGCACACAACAGAGAAAATATAAAAAACAGTGTGGCCCAAAATATAGCCGGTACGGGAGTCATTCTTGCCAGATTGCTGGCATCTCCTGCACGGGACGGTGATACAGCAGCCGCGTATACCAGAAATAAACTTCCCATTACAGACTCCTCCAAGGTTAAAAAGGCCAATAACAAATAATAATATTTGCTGGCCTTCTTCCAAACCACCAGCATTAGAATATTTAACGCAATAAATCCGCCCAACCACATCATGCCAAAGCTTCCTCGTACGTATAGCAGGAGCATAATCAACGCCACACCCGTAGCTAAGATAAGGCCCCAATCATGGCGTCCCTTACTATATAAATAGAAGAGCAGAAGTGCAAATAAGGAGGCTAGCAAATAACCCGAGAGGGAAACTAATATTGCCTTGCCCCCTTCTTGAATGGCTGAATAGGTTACACCGCTATGATCTGCGTATAATTCAATCCTCAGCACACTACCCGACAGTAGTAAGGTCATCAGAGCATGACCAAATTCATGAATCATCGTGTCTAAATTCCGAAACAAAGATGAAAATGGGATCAATCTAGTCAAAAAAGCAGATCCGATCAGAAGCAATATTGTTTTAAGCCATTTGTTCAATCGACAGCAGCCCCTTTCGTCCAAAGTATACGATAAATAGTACCTCTTCTCAATCGAGATAATCACGGACTGATCGTGTTTAATAATGAGTAAACGAAAACCTTAAGGAGGTAAAAATTACTTTCATTATAAGCATTGCCAGTCCCATGGCGTACGCTGTCAGAAGCTGTCAAGCTGTGTTAAAATAAAAGAACTACAAGCCTAAATTGGGTGGTGATTATATAGATGAAGCAACATAAATCCCGAGCATATCTACAGCTGTTATATTCGCTCCTGTTCTTGCTGATGCTTACTGTATGCCTGCCAGCTCCTGTAGCAAAAGCTAATATATTCAGTGATATCTATAATGGAGTTAAAAATTTCTCCGAGCTGCCAAACGAAGTGAATGAATTAAAGGAAGGTTTTCAGCAAACTGCTGAAGAGCTTCAGCAGGCAAAGGATAAGCTCGCGAATACCACGCAGGAGATGGAAGCTTACCGGATACAGAACGAAAGCCTACAAGAGCAGAATCGCCAACTGACGCAGATGGTTGATGAATTAAAAAATGACCGGACGGCACGCGAAGAATATTATCATAAAATCAAAGTGACTATTTTTACAGGGATTGGACTAATCCTAGGTTATTTTATACTGATCCGTTTTATTCGTTTCAGCATGCTTTACCGTTCTCGAAAAGGCGATCGTCTGCGTTAGTCTTACGTATTCATTGAAGATCACAGTCACAGCATGAGGGAGATGAACTATGAACATCGATATCCAAGATGAAAGCGACAGTGGAAGCGGACAAGCCGTAGCCTTCTCCCTTCAGGAGAAGGAAGAGGTTCATGTACTCCATCCACAACAAATTATCGCTTATCAAGGTCCTTCCTCAGGACGAGCGGACAGATTTATGGATGTAAAGGGCATATACCGCAAGCGAAAGTTGATTCGTTCCGATATGGCAGGTCCTTGCCATTTCGTTGCCGCCCTTCCGCCAGGCTATCGCATAAAAATCCTGCAGCTCGATGGTAAAAGCGATCTGCTATACGACTTTAAGCATCTCTTCTTCTACAGTATAGGTATTTCGCTGGAGACCCGGGTGCTAAGCATGAAAAATGTGCTCGTTACACGGGATATTGTAAAGGTGAAATTTTCGGGCAATGGCATGATTGGCATACTGACGGAGGGTACGGTCTGTGAAGCTGTACTGCATCCGACCAACCCCCTTTATGTCGATGCAGGCAGCATTATTGCCTACCCTGAGAATGCCAAGCTGGAGCTCACCGTTTACGGCAACCATTTGGCTAGCCAGCATATGAGCTATCACTGGAAGATGACAGGTCACGGGCCTGTGCTGTTTCAGGCAGGACGTCAGAACCGCCGATTCGAAAGAGATAATAACGATGATGGAATTGTTAAACGATTTCTACGCGAGGTAGTCCCCTTCGGGGGTGTGTTTATTAAATAGTTGTGTTCAGCAGTAAAACAACAAAACAAAGAGCGCCATGCGTATCCTATACGCAGGCGCTCTTTGTGGTTCTATCCTTTATAAGACTGTTGTCTTAGGCGATAAAAGCATTCAACATCCATGCATGTTTCTCAATGCTGCTTCTAATACCAATCAGCAGATCCGCAGTAGGTTGATCAGCCAGTTCTTCTGCAGTAGCAATCGCAGCTTGCAGTTCTTTAGAGACAGTCGTAAAGTCTCTAACCAGCTCCATTACCATACCCTTGGCATCTTCGCCACCACGAGCTTCCTGTAAATCGGAAAGCTCCAAATATTGTTTCATAGAGGAGGCAGGCTGTCCACCAATAGCAAGCAGGCGCTCAGCCAAATCATCTGCATAACCAGCAGCTTCATTGTAGAGTTCTTCAAACTTCTCATGCAGCGTGAAGAATTGGGATCCGCTAACATACCAGTGATAATGATGAAGCTTTACCCCAAGCAGGAACCAGTTCGCGGTCTGGCGGTTCAAAGCAGCGTGCAGTTCAGTTTGGCTCTTTAGTTGTGTACTCATTAATAAAACCTCCTATGGTTAATTTATTATATTGTATTTAGACTCATTCTAAATCTATATACAATTTAACACATCCTTTTGCTTTTTGCAACCACTTTGAAGATTTACATGTTGCCGATTCTAGCATAACTTTTGTTATACCGCCTATTATCTCTGTCACACTCTGGATAACAGCCTCTTTCTAAACTTAAATCAAAGATATATTTTCCTCCGCCGTCTTCCCTTTCTGACTCCGGAAAAAAGCCCTCATCTCATCGCGTTTGCTCTTTGGACTTAAGACATATACAGTATCCCCTGGCTCAATGACGGTACTGCCATGGGGGGTGACAATGCTTTTATTCCGGATAATAGCAGTAAATAAGATATCATCTGGCAGTCCAATATCGGAGATTTTCTGCCCGGCAATGGGCATGTAAGGTTCAATTCCTATGTGGTTGAACTCGGAATCTGTCTTGCCAAGGGCGACCAGCTCCATCAGTGATGGCTGTGCTGAATCCTCTTGTCCCACCAGCTTCAACCGGGAAGCCAGCGGTGAAATGCTTGTTCCTTGAATCATTGCTGAGGTCAGCACGACGAAGAACACCACATTGAAGAACAGTCGTCCGTGGGGAAGATTGGCTAGCAGCGGATAGGTTGCCAGTACAATTGGAACGGCTCCGCGCAGGCCTGCCCAGGAAATCAGTGTTTTTTCACGAATAGAGAATTTGGAAAAGAGCAAGCTTATAAACACACCAATGGGCCTTGCCACAACCATCAGAATGACGGACAGCAATATACCTTGCCAAGCCACCTCTGCCAGCTCCTGTGGAAATACCAGTAGACCCAGCAATATAAACATAAATATTTGCATCATCCAAGCGAAGCCATGACTAAAATTCATAATTGTTCGATGATACATTAGCTCAGAATTGCCAAGGGTAAGACCCATTACATAGACAGCCAGCAAGCCGCTGCTATGAACGAGTGCAGATAACCCGTAGGTTAGGACAGCAAATCCAATCGCCAATACCGGGTAAAGCCCCGTGGAATCCAGGTTAATTCGATTGATAAGATATACTGCGATTTTGCCAAGTACAATCCCTATCACCAAACCAACTGCCATCTCCCATATAAAGGACAGCACAAGTCCCCATATCGCCATATCCGGATGCTGAATCCATTCGATCAGCGATACTGTCAAAAACACCGCCATAGGATCGTTGCTGCCTGATTCCGCTTCGAGTGTCGAGGTCAGTCGTTTGTCAATATTCTTACCGCCTAATACCGAAAAGACCGCAGCCGCATCAGTCGAACCCACGATAGCTCCGAACAGAAAACTTTCCGCCCATGACACCTCAAGAATCAGCTTAGCGAACACCCCAACGATAGCTGTCGTTAACAATACGCCTACCGTAGATAAGGATAATGCCGGCCGAATAATAGGCTTGATATCCTTAATACTGGTCTGCATCCCACCTTCGAACAGGATAACAACCAGCGCAAAAATCCCGGCCATTTGTGTTAAGGAAGCATTGTTAAAAAAGATAAATTGACTCAGTACCATCCCCGCAGCAAGGAAAAGCACTAGCGCTGGCATTCCAAATTTAGTGGAGAATTTGGTGGAAAACACACCTACAAGTAAGAGAGCTGCCAGCAATAATATGATATTATCTGCAAGTTGGGTCACCGTTTATTCACTTCCCTTTCTCTTCTAGCTTAAAATATAAGCTTCCTTATTTATGTACGTTATTACCCTTATCCACATCCTTTTGAGACATTGAATAATATAAGCAGGATTGAAGATTTCATCCGCTGGGGCTTATACTTAAAATAATTCCTTCCTACCCTGCTCGTATTTACATATAAGGAGGCTGACTGTAAATGCAATTGAGATTAATTAAACCTGCGGAGCTGGATCAAGCCGCGCTTCTAGCCCATTCCATCTTTCGCAAAGCCGGCGACACTTCTATGAAAGAGCTGTTTCCGCTGATTTTCAGCCCTGGTTACACTCACTCTTATGCAGCCGTTGCCGAGGACGGTAACATCGCTGCTTTTATGGGATTAGTGCCCTCCACGATCCGCACTGGAGAAGCTCTCCTGAACGTATTCTCCATCGGTGCAGTTTGCACAGATCCTGCTTATCGCGGCCAGGGACTAGCCGGTCAGCTTCTACAGCTATGCCAGACCCATGCTGCGAATGCTGGCGCATCACTTATCTTTGTCTCGGGTGACCGCTCGCTGTATACCCGAGCGGGATGCGTACCGTTCGGCGGTACGCAATTTGCCGAGCTGAACGCAAGCTCGGCTCACGCACTTGCTGCCGCAGCAGGGGATGAATGGACGCTGCGGCCAATGCAGCCGGGCGACTTCTTCGCCGTCAACCGGCTGCTGAATGAACGCGAAGCCGGACAGATGTACAGTCCGGGTGAGCTAGCGCTGCTGTTGGGTGCCGAGGCTTACGCGGGTGTGCTGGGCTTGTCCCAGCGCACACTCGTAGCCGTGCGGGACGGCAGCATCGAGGGGTTCGCCGCGATGGCTGTGCCCGCGGCGGATGTACCGGCGCCGAGCCCAGCGACGGCGGTGGATTGGGCCGGCCAGCCGCAAGCGGTAGCGGCGTTGCTGGCCAAGGCGGCTCTGTGCAGCGGCGTTGGCACGCTGCAAGTGCCTGTGCCGTGGCAGGAGCGCAGCCTGCTCGCGCTTCTGCGGGACGCCGGCGCCTCCTTAAGCGCCGGCGCGAACAGCGGGACGGTCTGCATCGCAGACCGGGAAGCGCTTTTGCGGCAGACGGAAGTATGCCGCAAGCGTAGCCTCGACTTGTCGTCCGTGGACGACAAGGAGCTGATCTCGCTGCTGTTTGATCCAGCGAGCCCGCTTCGCACCTCAGATTCCTCAGGGGAATCTGAGGCAATTCCATTACCTTATATGTCTGGTCTCCATTTTATTTAAAGCACAAAAATAACCTCAGCGGGAGAATGATCCCGCTGAGGTTATTTAGTATGCTCTATTAACAGTTATATAAATTCAAAGGATTGCTTATTCTCTGGAGTACACCTGTAGCTCTTGAATAGACCAATAATTCCCGCCGGCTCCGGTCTGTACAATTTTTACATACCTCGTCTTCACTTTAGAAACGGATATCTTAGTAAGCTCTTTCGTACCTTTACCAGACGTGAGTTTTTTCCAGTTTTGAGCATCGTCAGAAATATAAACTACATAGTCTCTTGGATAATCAAATGGTGATAACGTGCTGTCCAAATCTATTCTCTCAATTTCATGTGCTTCACCCAGATCAATCTGAAAATACTCTCCAGAAACCTGATGTTTCCCCGTATCCCAGCGCGTGCGCCGATCCCCATCGATGGCCAGACTTGGAGCTGATGCCACCGTATTCACATTTGAGGTTACCTTCCACTTTGTCCGATCCAGAGGAACCAGGCCGGTGGCTGTAATCTGAATTTTGTCGGAAAGTAGATTTGAACCTGATACCCTTACCGCGTAGGTATATAACGTCCCTTCACGTAAATTATGATCCGTGTATTCTGTAAGCTTCACACCGGTGGCTACCACCTTCATTTCCCCCCCGCTACCTTCAGCACGAAGCAGCTCGTAGCTTGCTCCCGGTGCCTCCAACCAATTTAATTTTACAGCTAAACCTTTTGTTGCTGCGGCTTTGAATCCTTTAGGGGCCGACGGCTTTACTTCAGAGGAAGGCTGCAAAATATACTGCACAGCCTCTCCTGGAGCAAGTGTCTCCGTAAAAGTTAACGTGGGAGTAGCCTTTTTACCTGTTACATAGCTTCTTGCTTTTTCATACGTATCCCCGTTTCCAAAACGTTCCCCTTCATACACCCCGTTTTTCGGCATAGTCACATTTACACTCACAGTTTGTGGAGTAGACTCAAAGTTAACGAAATTAACCAGCACCTTATTTGAGGTCGCTCCGCTTCCCGCAAGAGGCTTCAATGTAGAAGTATCCACGGCCCGAACATATACCAGCTTGTCGGCTAACACATCTTTGTTGGCAACTTGATAAGTTAATGGAGCTCCATGCGTAGCATAGGCAAGACTGAGCCTTCTCATGATGCTGACACGTGAATCCTCATTTTCTTTTGTATAATAAATCTCTGTGGTCGCCGGATCATGCTCTTCTAAATTAAACCCGTATTTGAATAAACTGAAATCCTTAAAAAAAGCAGCATGCTGCACAAACATATCCGCATAACCAATATGTGCACGCATGATCCGGTCGAATACAGCCGCTGTCCGCTCCGTTGCCCCGTATTGATAGGCATCCACATGACTGTCCGAGGTACCAAATTCAGTGGTCAGCATTTTTTTGCCGAGTCCATTTTCTGCGCCAGTGAAGGTCTTCAAATTCTCAGTAAAGCTTCCTCCATTACTAAAAATATAAGAGTCCCCGTAGGAATGTCCATTGGTCAAATCCGTAACCTTCTCCAGCTCCATACGTTGCTCTGGATCACGTTCCCAGCCATCCGGATTTCCACATTCCTTCCCAGTTCCCTTCTGATTACCGCAGGAATCCTCACTGTAACTCGGCCAATACGCCCAGCCCGGAGCAACAGTTTGTAAATGGGGCGCGATTTGCTTGCCCTTTTTATTTAGCCAGTCCGCAATCGCCAAGTTAACTGCCTTAGAACGATTGAATAATCCTGGCTCATTATCTACCTCATAATATTGAAAATAGGGGCTATATTGCTCAAAATAATCCGTCAGCTTTTTCTCTGCATCAGCGGGCAACGATCCGTCTGCCTTAAGCTTAATATCACCAGTATGCAAATACAGAGCAACCGCCTGCATGTTGTAATCCTGCAACACCTTGTAATATTCCATCATATCCGAGCAGGACCGCCCAACATCGCTGGCACAGCTGGTTCGCATCACATTGCCGCTATAAGCCATACCTAGCCATTTGATAACATAAGGCAAGTGCGTAACTGCACCTTCATCGAAATAAAATTGCTTATTATTCACTACTGTTCCGGTCAATGTGTAGCTGCCATGGATAGGCTCAGAAATTGGAGCGTTAAGAGACTCTAAACGGAGATTATCCCAAGTCCACCAGGAATATTCGTCTTCTTTGTCACTGCAATATAAACAGCGAACCGTTTGCAGCTTCAATTCGTTCGTTCCTATCTTCAATTGCTCCTTGGGAATATATAATTCATAGGTCTTTTGAAAGCTATATTCACTTTCTGTGCCAGCAACGCCCGCAATTTGAATGATCCCCGACAATTGATGATTGGAGAACACACTCATTTGCGGCACGGATTTATACGCATCCAGAATACCTACGCTAAATAAGACCCCATTCTCCGGGATCTTATTTAGCTGATATGTGATCGTTAATTCCGGCTGGGTCTTTCCATTCAAGCCTGCAGGCAAGCTCTGCAGAGCCGATGATTTGAGCACCGAAGAAGTAACATTAAAGTCCTTCTTGCTGCCAGAAGTGCCACTCGCAGCGAATTCAGCTGCTGAGCCATCATGTTGTCCCAGATTCCAGATCACAGTACCATCCGGTATTTCTGCTGCAGCATCAGTTCCTGCAGATAGTCTCGGTATATTGGCACCTACCTTATAATCGTTTGTCCTATTCGTTCCGAAGACAGAGACAGACAACAGAAACAAGACGGTTAATGCGGCGAATTTTAGTAATAACAGTAATGGTTTGTTTGCAGATATCTTATTTTTTCTATTAGATATTCTCCTCGTTATTCCCATCCATAGGTCCTCTCTTTCTTCCGGAATGTCTTACCCTATCATTTCATTAGATTAAGGAAGGAACAATGCCCCTTGTGGAATTACCTGCTGCTTCTGGCTGGAACTCTCCCATAGCAAACGAAGATTGGCATCTCCTTCATTCTCATAATATTCAATTTGGATATCATAAAGCGTTCCAGCTGTGAGCGGGATACTTCCTTTATGAAGGGTTGCACTTTGATTTTTCCAATTGTCGATGATCAGCTTTCCGTCAATCCAGACACGGACTCCATCATCAGAGGATGCTGAAATTGTATATTTCTCACTGAATTTGGGTTTGAGCTTCCCTTTCCAGCGTACAGAAAAGTGATCTTCATTTATCCCTGAGGCAGGTGACGCACCATGCCAATTAAAATCAATCTTACGGTCATCGCGGATAAGTACCGCTTCTCCCTCTAAATCAGTATTGTTATAGTATTCTCCAGTTAAACCCGTTAGGGTTACCGGAGTTACGGGTGCTATCGAAGGACCTCCTGTTGTGAGAACATAGTCCTCTCTCGATACTATAAACGAGTCTTTCATAAAGCTTTTAATTGACTGTAGCGTATTATTTTCTGTCAGTAATTTTCCCCAGGTCATCATATAGACCCATTTATTTTGTTTCTCAGTTAATACATCCGGGTTCGGCAGCTGTCCGCTCTCCCCGATTCCGATAGGTTTACCCTCGGCCAATGCGAGCAGATCCTCATAGTAGGACTGCTTATAATCGTTATTGTAGATATCCGCAGCCAGAACATCGAGTTTATCCCCACCGGGATAATATGCAGCATAAGGATCTGACCATTCATTCGGCGCATTCGGATTCCATACCCACAGTAGATTATTTAGCTTGTGTGTGTTTACAAAACGATCATAGACAATACTCCAAAGCTCTGAAAAATTGTCCTTTTTCCCCCACCAAAACCAACCGCCATTCATTTCATGGTAAGGTCGCCATAAGACTGGAACTCCGGCATCACGCAATTGTCCCAAATATCCAGCAACCTCGTCTAGATCTGAGATTAGCCTCTTATACTGAGCTGTCCCAGGTGTAACATAAGCATTAAATTTCTCTTGACTGAGACTTCTGTTTACATTGGACCATTCTGGAGATGTTCCCGGCAAACTCTGATGGAATGTCATGGCTACAATGCCACCCTCGTGATGCCATTCAATTGCACTGTCTATCACTGCTTGCCGCTGTTCTGCGATCGTCCCTTCGGATTGATTATTAATCGCCCCTAATTCATAACCATGTAGAACGGCATTTTGTCCCGAAGTATTCTTCAGCTTATGAACCAGTTCATCTGGGCTTTCTAGATAATCATGCTGGCCGGACAAAATCCCTTTGCCACGTAGATTCACCAAATTACTCAGCAGTTGCTTAGCCTCTTCAGAAGCCGATGGATTACTGGGTATAACCGGAGGTAAAGAGGAAGAAACACTCATAGCCTTCGGAAGACTCTTAACCTCTCCCCAAGGCAGCAAGGAAAAAATAATAAACACCGGTAACATAGTAAACAACAATCTGTTTTTCTTATAATATTTACGCAAATAAATCCTCCTTTCGGTAGCTGTACTGCCTCTACAGGTGCTAAATAAACATACCTGTTATCGGACAATCGTCTTCTGACCTAATGAGGACTATAGCTTAGTAGCTCTGCAATAATGCAGAGCCACTAAGGATCGACCTTTAATTTTCATCAATCAGGAGACATCCGGAAGAAAAAGTGCACTTGCTGGAACTGTCTCTTTAGCTTGACTAGCACTTTCCCACATCAAGCGGACTCTCGCATCGCCTTCATTCTCGTAATACTCCACCTTGATATCGTATAGCCGACCAGCCTTCAGCGTTATAGTGCCCTTACGCTCAGTACCACTTTGCTTAGTCCAACTATCAATCACGGATTCCCCATTCACCCAGACACGGATACCATCATCTGAGGTAGTGTAAAATGTATATTGCTCATTATATAACGGCTTAATTTTACCGCTCCAACGTATGGAGAAACGATCAATCCCGAGGGAGGCATCCGGCGAGCCTTGCCGCCAATTGAAATCGATTATTGCATCAGTTCTATTAAGAGCTGCTGCTCCCGACAACAACATGTTGTTGTAATACTCTCCTGCAAGCCCCTTCGCGAGAGGAATTGCTGCCTCCCCCTCTTCTTCGGAAGGTGCCGGCGCTGGTGCGGCGCTAGGTGTCGGTGCCAGACCAGTATTTAATTTATCTCTGGTCAGGGTGTAGTTGCTATTCATAAATGTTTTGATTGTGTCTGCACTGTTATTTTCGTAAAGCATTTTTCCCCAGCTCATCATATACGTCCATTTACTTTGCGATTGCTGAAGCTTCTCCAGATTAGGCATTTCACCATTCTCCCCGATCGCAATCGGTTTGCCTGCGGCTAGACTCAACAAGCTGTCATAGTATTTTTGCTGGTAATCATTTTCGTATATATCTGCTGCCAGAATATCTACTTTATCAGCACCTGGATAAGTTAGCGCATAAGGATCTGACCAAACATTGGGAGCATTCGGACTCCATACCCATAACAAATTATTTAATTTATGAACGTTAACAAAACGGTCATACATTATATTCCATAGTTTAGAAAAGTTATTTTTCTTCCCCCACCAGAACCAGTTCCCGTTCATTTCATGATAGGGTCTCCAAAGCACCGGAACATTGGCATCGCGCAAGCTTTTTAAAGAGACTGCCACCTTATCAAGCTCAGCGATCAGATTATTATATTGCTTGGTACCCGGTGTAACGTAACTATCGAACTCACTCTGGCTGAGTGTTTTTTTCACATTATCCCAGTCATAAGAGGTGCCCGGCAGGTTAGCATGAAAAGTCATAGCTACGATCCCGCCCGCTTTATTCCAGTTGATGGCGCTGTTCACCACATTTTGACGTTGCCAAGCCATCGTTGCTTCGGACTGACCACTGATCGCACCCATTTCATAACCGTGAAGAGCCGCATATTGTCCGCTGGTTCCCTTCAGCATATTGTTAATTTCATCTGGACTTTCTAAATAGTCATGTTGACCAGCAATAATGCCTTTTCCTGAGATCGAGTAAAAATAGTTAAGCAGCTTTACGGCTTCAGGTGAGGCACCTGGGGTAACTGGCGTTCCAGAATTTGAAGCAGCTATGACAATAGACGGCGAAATCCCAACAGCAAGCGGAAGTGCAGTCAGAAACAGGACGAGTGACAGAAATGCACCAAACAATCGATACGTACGGTAAGCTTTCAAAATATTCTCCCTTTCGGTAGCCAGGCTGCCACTCTTTCGAAGGCCCTATAGCTTTGCGTCCCTACCTTTCGATAGGTTTGCCTTTTCAATTTAAGAGAAATAATCTCTCTTACCGTAAGTATCGACGACAATTAATGATATATTTAGTGTTTTTATGACTTTTTTTGATAATTGAGTCAATTTACCTGTTTCAAGAAATTTTGAATTGGTTAAATAGATAGGTTAGACCTATGAAATGAATTGTTGTAGTTCTATATCATTCCAGTCTAAAGTAATACGAATGTTATCTTCTTCTACTAATTCAGACCCCGTCTGTACCTCTATAAACTCAACATCCGTCAAAGCAAGGATCGCGTGTTTCGTTCCTTCCGGTATACGTACCACGTCCCCAGCCTTCACATTATGTTTTTTCTCATTCAGCACAATACTTGCTTCGCCGCTGACGATTGTCCAAATTTCACTACGCTTGCGATGTAATTGATAGCTGATATTATTCCCCTCGGATATAAAAATCCGTTTGGTCAGCACTTCATTGCCTTCATCATATTTCACATAATCAATAACTTTGTAATGGCCCCAGCGGCGTTCCTCGTACATCGGTCTCTGTTCAAAGGTCTTCAGCACTTCTTTAATCCGTGGGCTCTCAGCTTTATGGGTAACTAGAATTCCATCCGGGCTAGCCGCAATGATCAGATCCTTCGCACCAATTACCGTAATCGGAATGTCCAGCTCATTAATCAAGCAAGTCCCCTCAGAATCCGCCGTCACAAAACCTTTTCCTACATGCTTGCTGCTCATTTCCTCTGTCAGCGTATTCCACGTTCCAAGATCCTTCCAGAATCCATCATACGGCTGCACCACAATATGTTCTTCTTTCTCCACCACTTCATAATCAAAGCTGATGGAAGACAATAGCTTATACTGCTTCTGCAATTCTTCATATCCTAAAGGCAACCCTTTACGCTGCAAAATATCTAACAAGTACCCTAAACGGAAGGCAAACACTCCGCAATTCCACAATGCATTTTGCTCGATGAGCTGTTCTGCTTGTATGCGGTCTGGTTTCTCTTGAAAGTGACTCACCTTCATAAAACCATTCCCCCCCGCCTCTTCAGTGGTAGGAATAATATATCCGTATTTCTCTGAGGCATGTTCAGGAACAACACCCATTAGTGCCAGATTTGCTCCACTTTCCAGCATGGTCCCCTCAAGCATAGCTATGGTATCGAAAAAGGATGCTTCTACATAAGGGTCAACAGGCAATATTGCTACCGTCTCCGCTGGAGAAACACCTGCCACTGAATAAAGATAGGTAGCTGTTAAGGCGATAGCCGGAAAAGTATCCCGACGCTCCGGTTCAACGATAATCGGCACATGACTTCCCAGTTGGCTTTGTATCATTTCTACTTGGCCGCGGCCGGTGGCTAGATAAGATGATTCTGCCATCCCTGCTTCCTCCAGCTGTCTCCAGACACGTTGTACCATGGATTCTGGTTCACCTTGAGGGCTTTCAAGTACCTTTAGAAATTGCTTTGAACGTGAGTCGTTAGACAACGGCCATAACCGTTTACCTGAACCGCCTGATAGAAGTACCATTTTCATAGAATGAACCCTCCTTGAATGGAATGTATTAAAAGCTATGTCTTTGTTAGGTAGAATCCACTCCAAGGGATTTTGGACTTCCGATCGCTGTTATCCTCAGATTTCCTGATTGGACCGCTTCTCGCGGTAGAAATCCGAGGATAGCATATGCTTTCGAAGCTAGCTTTCCTACGGAAATCTTTCGGGCGAACACTCCGTTTCTACAGTTCCAAATTCCCTTTCCGTTCTTAACCTAACCAACTACTTTTTAACAATGATCCATGCGCACCGGGCTGTACCAGCCGGAAGCGAGCACGTTTTTCTAAAGATTTGCTTCTGCTCCGGGGGAGGCAGCTGCAACTGCAAGAACAACTGCAACTACAAGAGCAAGACTAGTTGCCACCACAGAGACAGAGACAATGACAACTACAAATGCTACTGCTACTGCGGTATATAATCAGAGTACCTAACTTTATAAATTGCTTAGAACCTTAAAATAAGGGAACGAAGTGGCGGAAGAGAATTTTGGAACTGGAGGAGCAATAGCATCCGCCTTTGTCTGCGGATTTCTACCGCTATCAGCGGTTAAAATCAGGAAATCTGCAGACAACAGCGGCTGGAAGTCCAAACATTCTCTGGAGTCACGGCTCATCCCTAAATAGAAAAATCACAAGTTCAATCAATATAACTTAGATTAAACCGCTCCAGCCACACTAGCAGAATAACCGCTCAATCCGCCCATCTGCGGGCGGCCGACAGAATGATAAACGAGGCCGGTACCCTCGATTTGCTCCTTGGAATACACGTTGCGTCCATCGATCAATACCCCATTACGCATGCTTTTCGCCAGCTGATGCAGATCAATCTCCTTGAGCAGGCTCCAATCGGTCAAGAGGCAGACGGCATCGCTGCCCTCAGCCGCTTCCTCTGGCAGATGGCACCAGCGAAGCTGCGGATGATCGTATTGCTGCCTGAAATTTGTAGCTGCGATTGGATCATATAGTTTGACTGTTGCCCCCTCAGCCACCAGTGCCTCAACAATCTCTCTGGCTGGAGCTTCGCGGACATCATCAGTATTAGGCTTAAAGGCAAGCCCCCATATCCCAATCGTCGAACCGCGCAGGCTGCCAAGTGATTCATGCAGCTTGGAGATGATCATAAAGCGTTGTCCCTTATTCACTTCGACTACAGATTTCAATAATTTGAATTCGTAATCGACGTTGCCCGCAATTTGAATGAGCGCATTAGTGTCTTTCGGGAAACAGGAGCCTCCATAACCGATGCCAGCCTGCAGGAAGGATGACCCGATTCTTTGGTCCATACCCATTCCTTGTGCTACCTCGGTTACATCAGCTCCCACTTTTTCACAAATATTGGCGATCTCATTAATAAAGGAAATCTTCGTGGCCAAAAATGCATTCGAAGCATATTTGATCATTTCAGCACTGCGTATATCTGTTACAAATACATTTTCTGTGAAACCCTTATGAAGCTCGCGCATAGTTGGTTCCAGCTCTGGATTATCAAGACCAATGACAATTCTGTCGGGATGGAGGGTATCGCGAATCGCTGAGCCTTCACGTAAAAACTCAGGTGCAGACACGATATCAAAAGGATGATGGGTATGGCTAGAGATCATTTTGGAGATTTTCTCATTTGTCCCTACTGGAACTGTAGATTTAGTCATTATAATTTTGTGCCCTTCCATCGCTTTAGCGATTTCAGCGGCTGCACCCTCAATATAGGTTAAGTCTGCTTCACCATTAGGCAGTGATGGCGTACCTACAGCAAGGATGATAATATCTGAACGGCGCACCGAATCCTGAAGATCCGCAGAAAAAGATAACCGTTCCTCACGAAGATTCAGTTCAATCAGTTCCTCGATTCCCGGCTCATAGATGGGCGATTCCTTCTGTTTCAGCTTCTTAATCTTTTCCTCGTCCTTATCCACACAGATGACATGATGTCCGCCCAGTGCAAAGCACACGCCAGATACAAGACCCACATACCCAGTACCGATTACTGTCAGCTTCATATAATCATCCTCCTTTTAGAAAATTGACGTACGCCTGCTCAACATACTGCTTGAACTTAACCATAAACGCCTGCTCATCGAATTTACGTGCATGCTCCATAATTTGATCGATATCCCAAGCGTAGGACTCTACCTCATAAATAGCCTTAAGTAGATCCTCCACTTCTTGATGCTGAAAGAACACACCATTTACATAAGGAATAATAGTATCTAGTGCGCCACCTGCTTGATAAGCAATTACCGGTCTTCCTGCAGCGTTCGCTTCCAGCGGTGTAATTCCAAAGTCCTCTTCTCCTGGAAAAATAAATGCTCGACACTGTGCCATCATTCCAGTCACTTGCTCATCTTCTAGCCGGCCCAGAAACGATACATTATCCTTAGCCATGCCTTCGAGGCGCTTGCGATCCGGTCCATCCCCTACGATATAAAGCTTAAGACCGTTACGATTGAAAGCCTCTACCGCCAGATCAATCCGCTTGTAGGAAACAAGCCGGGAGACAATTAAATAATAGTCGCCAATGGTAGAAGAGCTTGTAAACCGGGCTGTATTAATCGGTGGAAATATGACATCTGCATCCCGGTGATAATAATTCTGAATCCTCGTCTTCACTACTGAAGAATTGGCTACGAACTGATTCACATTTTTAGAAGTCCGTTGGTCCCACGTTTTAAGCTGCTGCATGTATACCTTAAGCATTTTCTTGAACAGCCCGGAATTCGACTGACGTTCCATATAGGTGTCATAGTCCCATGCGAAGCGCATAGGCGTATGGCAGTAACAAAGATGAAACGTATGTTTAGGAACCTGAATACTTTTCATAAAAGCACTGCTGGAACTCAGGACGATATCGAAACCGCGAAAGTCCAAATCACGGATGGCCATTGGATAAAGTGGCAGCACCCCTTTAAAATTGGTCTTTACTCCCGGAATCTTTTGCAGCCAGGAGGCACGGATATCCGCATCTTTGAGATTGTCAGTAAGGCGGCTTCCGTTAAAAACCGTTGTGTAGATTGGAGCCTCGGGATACATGTGATGAAAGACTTCCACCACTCTTTCCGCGCCGCCCATTTGGATTAAGTAATCGTGCGCTATCGCAATTTTCATGTGAATCATCCTCAAAGTTTTATGGAGCATCATCTTCAGAATTACCGCGTCATATCATCTGTCAGGTGCCCGCCAACAAACCTTTATAGTAGTCAACGATGTCCTTGACCGTATTCTCGATAACAAAATGCTCTTTCACTCGTTTCATCCCATTGTCCGCCATCCGCCGTCTTTCCTCTGGGTGATCCAGCATCCATTTAATGGAGTCTGCCAGTATAGCCGCGTCACCAGGCTCTATCAGTAATCCTGTCTCACCTTGAACTACAATTTCTACCGGCCCGCCCTCATTGGAGGCGATCACCGGTAATCCCGCTGCCATTCCTTCAACGATAACTTGGCCAAAAGGCTCAGGAGTTACCGAAGTGTGAATCAGTAAATCAGCAGTATTCATAAGGCCTTGAATATCATCCACATGCCCTAGCATGCTTACATTAGTAAGCTCGTCGTTTTTTATCTTTTGCAACAATTCCTGCTTATAAGCCTCTTCTCCAAACAGAGCGTCTCCGGCCAGCCAGAACTTCACACGAGGTTCGTTCTTAAAGCTTTTTGCGGCTTCCAGCACAATATGCTGACCTTTCCAATGCGCCAATCGACCAACTAGCAGTACGTTAAAATCCTTCTGGTCCCGCATGCCGATCCCATTACCAATCGCTTTAGCGAAAGCGGAGTATACGACCAGCGTTTTTTTGGAACGCGGCAGCTCCAAAGCATTCAGCGTAGAATGTGAATTCGCGATGACTCCATTTGGGAGCAGTCGCGACAGCAAACGAATTCCTTTGGCAACGATAGGCTTTAAATAAGGGGCTCCAATATGATCCCGGATATGCCAGATCAATGGAACGCCTGCTATTTTTGCAGCGATGGCTCCGTATAATGCAGATTTCAGGGAATTGGTGTGCACGCAATCTACCTTCTCCGCTTTTAAGAGCGGCGCAAGCTTGCGGCCATAAGCCAACAGCTTGAAGGCTGCAGCAGGTGCTCCCAAGTTGACTGCATTTCTACCACGACTTCTGATGCTCTCATCCAGCGGAATAATACGGACATCCATCCCTTTTTCACGTAGCCGTTCAGCCAGCGCACCATCCTCAGCCAGAATTACCAGTGGATCGATCTGTTCTCCAATATGGGTAAGGATGTTAAACAGGGCAACTTCTCCACCACTCCATTTAGCAGTGTGATCTATATAGGCCACTCTAAGCATTACGTGGTCACCTCCTCTCCTAAGGCTTGTAGGAACACGGATTCTACTTGATCCGTAACATGCTCCCAAGTATATCTCTCTAGTACATGCTCTCTACATTCATCACGGCTCGGAAGCAGCTTTCGATTGCTAAGCATATGGATCATGCCTTCGGCCATGTGGTCGCTACTTGAACTCTTAAATAGCAATTCCGGCCGGAAGCCTTGCAAAATCTCCTTATTGCCGCCAATCGGTGTAGCCATCACTGGCAATCCTGAAGATAAGGCTTCAACGGTAATCAATCCAAAGCCCTCCAATGCCTGTGAGGGAACCACGAACATGTCCGCTGCCTGATAATAAGAGGCTAGTTCATGATCAGGAATGTAGCCTAGCAGCCTTACCTTGTTGCTTAAGCCATAGTCGGCGATCTTTTCTTCCAGTTCCCCCCGCAACGGCCCTTTACCACCAATCAGCAGAATTGCATTTGGGAATCGCTCCGCAACTTGCTTCCAGGCTTCAAGCAGCTGGAGTAGTCCCATCCGATTGACCAAACGCCGGACAGTCAGCACGGTTGTTGCTCCCTCAGGTAAATTCAAGGTCCGGCGAATCGCCAATCGATTCGTAGCGGGGATAAAACGTTCCACATTAGCTGCGCCTGGAATCACAATAATTTTGTGTAGTGGCACTCCGTGCAGCTTATGGAGAATATCGCGGAACGTCTCACTAAGCACGATGAACTTATCCGCTAGCTTATAGGCTCTATGTTCAATGGATTTGGCGATGGTTGTTTTGACCCGGTGCTTAATGCCTTGACCTTCGATTTTCATTTCTTCATTCCATGGGCCATGAAAAGTCATCACTACAGGAATCCCACGTTTCTTTGCTTCCAAGGCTGGACCAATACCATAAGGAGCAAAGTGAGTGTATAAAATATCTATACGGCCACTGCCCTCTCCCATCAGATCGGCCGCCTTACGCTGGAAAGCATCCTTACGTTTCCAGATCCCATCTTTTGGATCTCCGGCATTGTGAATAATCAATTCCTCAGGGGTAGCAGGCGTCTCTTGACTGCAAATCAGCGCATGCACCCGATTACGTGAGGAGAGTTGCTCGCAAACGGATTTGAAATACGTGTTAAGCCCACCCGGCTGTAGCGACGGCCAGCTAAGGCCTGTCGTCATAATGTTCAATCCGTCACTGTACGGCATAGCTTCTCTCTCCTTTATTCTCCTTCTCGGTCTGACTCGTCTTCGCATTGTGCTGAGTCAGCTTTCCCGATCTAATTAATTCGTAATGCTTGAAGCCGACCATGAATTCATACATGACCCAGAATACGGATACACCGAAGCCTGACATTCCCTTCTTGAACAACCCATGTAAGAAATACTTTTGCAGGAAACGAGCTGGTGGTCTTAACAGCAGATGACTGACCCGAAATCGTTTGCCCTTGGCATACGCACTTTCAGCTTCCAAGTCAGTATACTTATTGAAACGTGCCACATGATCGTTAATACTGCGGTAACCATAATGCCAGAGGGTTCCTGTCAAACGTATGGTTCGCTCTTCTGAGACCTCGGGCATCTCGTGCACCAAGCTATTTCGAATTCCATATGCTTTGCGGTTGTATAGGCGCACTAGATATTCGCCACGATCCAGCCATCTGCCCATAAAATCACCGATCCGGTAGATAGAATAGGCAACCGATTGATCCATAAGCCCCGGTTTCAGTTCAAGAATACTTGCGGCCAACTCGTCGCTGACCACTTCGTCAGTATCAATAAGGAAGACCCAATCATGAACCGCGCGTTCTACTCCGAACTCCCTCTGTTTCGCATATCCGGGCCAAGGGTTGACGTATACTCGACAATTCAAGCTTTCAGAAAGCTGTACTGTACCGTCTTTGCTGCCTCCGTCAATCACAACCACCTCGTCGGCGAATAACCTGCAGGATTGTATGGCCTTAGATATTCGAACTTCGTCATCCTGAGCGATGATGACAGCCGATATTGGATAATTGCCTTGGCCGCCTACCACGCTTTTTACTGAATCCATGAAGGTTTCCTCCTTTATCTTTCGCATTATCCATTCATATCCATAGGTTTCTTGCGAATGTAAGAATTCATCGTCGTCTTCATCCACTGAATGTCCTCGCGGGTAATAAGCAGCCGCGGAAGTTTAACTTTTAAGGTGTACTTTATATTGAGAACAATGAAGAAAAATCGCAGGATTGCTGATGACAACATCGCTATCCCTGCTCCGAGTAAGCCAAATTTAGGGATGAGCAGGAACAACATTGGGATAACCAAGAGTAAGCCAAAACCTTGAAGCATCGAAACAATTTTCGGCTTGCCTAGCGCCATAAAGGCCTGCGCCAGAATGATCGTCCCCCCGCTAATAGTCACTTCAAGGAGCAACAAACGAAACACGGTTAATGCCGCATTGAAGTCTTTGCCGTACATCAACGGAATTACTAAAGGGGCTAAGAGCATCAGAACTACTCCGCCAAGCATGGTGAAGGTCGTACTTATTCGAAAGGCTTTGAATGTTAACTCAACTGCCTGTTCTTTTGACAGCTCAGAAGCCTTAGGAAACAAGACGATCGTAATCGAACTTGAGAAAAAATTAACCATCCGCGATAGACTCACAGCCACTACATACAGCCCCAAATCAGCAGGTCTTAACAAACCGGCAATTACAATCTGATCGATATAGGTAGAGAAATTGCCAAGCAAGTCATTGCCGTAGGAACCCAGCCCGTAAGTGAACAATCTTTTTAAATTCTGATAGGCCCCTCTCATCTTCACCTTATAGGTGCGAAGCAAGGAAATCGTCATTCCGATAAACAGCGGCGCCCCCGGAAGGAGATAGGCAACTGCAGTTGTAAAAGGATTCATCTGATCCAGCGCGATCAATATCCCGATCATCGTCAGTGTAAGCAATGGCACTAGATAGCGAATCCAGTTAAATCTCTTGTATTCTCCTCTGAATTGAAAAGCTGCATTGTTAATTTGAGAGATCGCTATAATCGGACACAGAATCATAGACCACTGAGCAAAGGTCACGACCTCCGGACTGAATGACTTCAGCCAATAAGGCAAGACCACGATACCTATAATCATCGCTATGACCCCAAAAATGGTACCAAGCAGCAACGCCATACGATAAAGCACTCCGGCATCCTCCGGGTTTTTCTTAGCGTTATAGATGAGAGCTGAAGGAATGCCAAAGCTCATGCTAAACGCCAGAAACTGTGACCAGTTAATCATCGCCGTCTGTTCCCCACGACCTGTCGGTCCAAGATAACGGGCGGTCAGTACACCAGTTAACATGTTAATCAATAGGATCATGACACTGACAAACATAGTTTTTACGGCTGCCGAGCTGTTGTCCTTGCTCTTGGCGAACAGTCTAAAAGATGACCAGATTGTTCTAGCGGGGAGAGATTTTGCATTCAACTGCTGCATACGGTGTTCCCTTCCTTCTACTTTGAGTAATCTCCCTTGCGCTGAGGCCAAGACCGATCAGCATCCAGATTAAGTATCCCTTGAGTCCGGGAAACCCATTATCTGAAACTAGACTGACAATCGCACCGGTCCAAGTAGCTAACGCAAGTCGGGCGTAGGGCTGCAATTGGTCCCTGCTGATTACTCTAGCGAATATCTGTTTGACAACTGCGCCTAAAGCTCCGAAGAAGAAAACAGCACCCAGAACACCAAAGGTAAGCAGTAAAGCGATAACTCCGTTATCCATAATTCCGTACTCTCCAAGCTCGCCGTCATTACCAAGCTTAGTCCCTTGGCCTACACTACCAATTCCCTGACCTACTGGATTGGCAGCGACCATCGGCAGCATGTTTTGCCATAAGCTTAGCCGTTCATTATAAGAGTGATCTTCCTGAACAGAAGATAGTGTCTCTACCCGAGCAACCAGTCCTTCGGCGCCAGGCAATTTCGGCACAACCCAGAACAACGCAGCAGCCACAAAAACTAATTGGATCAAGGTTTTCCACTTTCCCTTAGAAGGAGAGGTTCCAACGTACATGAGCAGCATCACCAGAAGTATCAGCCATGCCGCACGTACTAAAGTAGTCAGCAGGCAGATTACAACTAGCAGAACGCCGATCCAGCGCAATGTTCCCCGCCATTTTTTCTCCAGTATCATCGGAACTAAAGCAAACGCTAAGAATGTTGCTGCCGGTCCGGGCGAATTCAACGTAGAGAACACTCGGATTTCCAATGGATATGGATTTCCGATGGACATCATGTCCGCATGTTTCATCCAGAACACATCCCAAGGTGGCACTGTCAAATACTGAACAATCCCGTAAATGGCAACTAGGACTGCAATATTGGCAAAAGCAGTAAGCAATCGATCGATATCCTTCGGCTTGAACTTCGTGACGGCAAAGTACGGCAATAACAGCAGTGGCACAATATAATTCGCTAAGTCATAAACTGAGCCCATGCCATTCTTAGCCAAACCGATTAAAGCACCATAACCCAGCGCAACTGCGAACATTAACATGATCCGCGTGGAGGCTTTTTGAATATTATGAATCTCCTTCAGCAGCGGAATGATCAAGGTCACACCGGTTAACAAGGGAGCTAAGCTCAGCAAGGATACAGAGTGATAAACTCCTTCTGACCAGTCAGCAATGCGGCGCAGCTCTGGAGCTACGGCCCAGATTAGCAAGGTATAAGCAACCAGCATTTTCGGTCTAAGTATGGCTAACAAGAAAGCCGGGAATAGGATGGCTGAGAGAATGGCTCCCTGCAGACTGTTCGATGAACTCAGCATCGCACTGGAGAAGCCAATGATCAGCGGAAGAGAGACACCTACAGCAGCAGTCCCCCCTATTAATCCAGCTGTCTTGATGAACCTAAGTGATGGGGGCGTAAATACACTCATTCCAAGCCTCCTTCCTTCACCTTATCCCGCTTACGCAGTTCCTTAAGTAATAAAAGTAGAAATTGTGCATCGTCCACAAGATATCTTTTCCAGAGCCGGCCGGGCTCCTGGCTAAGCCGCCAGAACCATTCGAACCCTGTTTTTTGCATGAAGCTAGGTGCTCGTTTCACTGAGCCTGACAGAAAATCAAAGGTCGCTCCCACTCCGATCGATATCGGAGCTTGATAAGAGGTATAGTGGCGATAAATCCACTTTTCCTGCTTAGGCGCTCCTACACCAACAAACACGATATCTGGCTGGCACTCTGTCAGCATTTCTATAATGCGTTCGTTCTCCTCCTCATTGTGCTCGAATCCATAGGATGGAGAATAACAGCCAACCACATTTATTCCGGGATGCGCTGTTTTCAAATTCATTGCTGCCCGTTCCGCCACGCCTTCAGCTGAGCCTAAGAAGAACAGCCGGTACTTCCTTTGCTCAAAGGCGTTGCCCAATCGATTAAATAGATCCGCGCCGGATACCTTCTGCTTAAGCGGCTTACCTAGCATTTTAGATGCCCAGATCAGTGGCATTCCGTCAGCAACAACTGCGCCTGCCTTCGAATATACCGTTTGAAATTCTTTATCCTTACGAAGCTTGATCACATGATCTACATTACAAGTGAGAATATAAGACTGATTCCTCTCCTGAATGGTTTTATCAATGTAATCAAGCAAATCCATGAAATCATAGTTATCAAAATTGACATCGAACATATTCACTTGACTCATCGTATCACTTCTTTTTGTGGGGAATCGGTTGGCTGTGAAGATCGATACAGGCAGTTCAGGTACCAACAGAACGGAATAATAAATTGGACCGTCGACAGCGTGTTATCGGAGAATGAGTAGATTAAAAACGCTGCAATAAATAATAGATAATAAGGTTTGATCGGCGGAGCCAATGCTCTGTACACCAGAATAAATACAGCCAATAAAGAGAACATCAACAGAATAGCGCCAATATATCCCCCATCGAAGTAAAAGCGGATATACTCGTTGTGCGGAACTACAAAACCCTTATACAACGTTCCATCATTTGCTACCGTCACTGCTCCAAGCCCTCTACCAGACCAAGGAGAGTCCGCAGCCTTATTTAAGAAATACTCCCATGCCTCCGACCTTCCTGATAAATCAACAGCCGTATCTGTCTGTCTCTCAAAGGAACGTTTCTCAAAATTATCAAGCTGCCAGAAAACAGCGACCATAATCAGGAAAAATGCACCCATCAACGGAATTAGCAGATAGGTTCTGCCCTTCAAATATTGGCGAAGAATATCATAGAAGTAGTAGAGAACGGTAAGTCCAAGTGCCAAGATAGGCCCTCTTGTTCCTGTTCCAATCAAGATAAAGAAATTCAGAACTAGCATGATATAGAAAAAGCGTGCTTGCTGCGGATTCCGCTTCACCTCAATAAATGGAATCGCTACTCCCATAAAGGCCAGCATCGCTAGATGCGCAGGAATATTAGCCCCCTGAATCCGTACAGCGCCTGTATACTCGATGTTGAGAAAATTATGAACATGCGCAAGCTGCAGCAACAAACCAACCACTACACTAACAAGAGGAAGCATACAGATAATTTTGATTTGCAGCTCGGCTACATTCTTTTTCCAGTTAATTAATAAAAATACGAATGGAATGGATAGACCGATAAAAGCTTTAACTGCAATGGATGAGGTCATTTCCGGCAGCCAGATCGAAGATCCAAAGGTAATCACCAGCAGCGCCACCATTGCCCACAAGGGGTGACTCAGACGAAACCGCAAGCCATTGACCAGAATACAAGGAACAAGCAGCATCACGATAACTAATTTATAAAGGGACAGTATCTCCATTCCGAACATGCTGCCATCATATAAAAAGTTAATCGATATTGCCGTTGTGATTAGAACGAAATAACTGATCAGTACAGGCCGTGAAATCGAGATTCCCAGCAAAATAATCAGAAGCACGGCAGCTATCGCAATCATCGGCTGGTAGATGACCGCCGTTCCAAAGAACAGGGCCGACATGAGATAGAGCATCCCGTATGGCAAAACATTTAATTTGGAGCCCCACTCAAAATTTGTCATGTTAATCCCTCACCCCGCTGCGGAATGCCTCTCCCGATTGAGAATCATATGAAGCGTTCCACGAATACTCTCCAGCCTGCATTTGTTCAAAAGCCTTCTTCCTTTGCTTCTTGAGAGGATAGAATCAGCCAGGATATACACGAGCTTAGCGGCTGTCTTTCCCACTAGAAGCAGCTTGCCTTTTAGTCCTTCGCTTTTCATAGCGTTAGAGATACCTTGGCTATAATAGCGCCTCATAATCCAGTCTTCCGTCAAGCGGGCCGCCGGCACGAAATGGTCAACCGCCATTTCCGGATGGTAGAGGATGGAATGCCCTTCTTTTTGAATCTGTCCGAATAACCAGGTCTCTTCACCGGAGAGCAGAGAATCACCCTTTCTTCCGAGATCCAGGGGAAAAAGACTGATGTCGAATACGAGCTTCCGCATCGCCATATTGGCCCCACAAGGATGAAGTTGCTTGGGATATTCCTTAATCCGGCTACCTAAATCAACAATCGTGTACGGAAGCTCAAAGGGTTTAATCAACCAGTCCGGACGTTTACTTTCAAATATCGGAGCGATTTTGCCTCCCATAGCCATGACCTCCGGTTTACTCTCGAAAGTACTGACAATCGTTGTTATCCAACGCTGGCAAGGTATCGCATCATCATCGAGAAAGGCAATCAGCGGCGATTTGGAAGCCAGAATTCCTGTATTTCTAGCCGCTGAAAGCCCCTGCATCGGCTCCATCATGTAGCGGATATCCACATCAGCTCCATGCTTTCCTATAAACTTTTTGACGCAAGCTTCAGTATCATCCTTGGAACAGTTATCCACAACAATGATCTCCGCCTGCTCTAAGTGATCCAGCTTTAAAAGTGACTGAAGCGTCTTGATCAATAAAGGTGCTCTGTTGTAGGTACAGATGATAATGGAAAGCTTAGGAACGTCTCCGTATTCACGCATCGGCATTCACCTAATTTCCACATTATTAATAAGCATCTTTTGAACCGAGTAACATCAGTCCGGTTTTAGCAATGATTTTTAGATCCAGCATGGTGCTCCGAATATGGATGTAGGTTAAGTCCAGCTGTACCATTTCGTCGAAGCCGACACTGTTTCGGGCATTCACTTGCCAATATCCGGTACAGCCTGGTGTAACCGTCAAACGCTGTTTGTCATATTCCGTATACTGAGCCACCTCTTCTGGCAGCGGAGGACGAGGACCAACCAAACTCATTTGACCTATCAGCACATTCCACAGCTGAGGTAGCTCATCGATGCTCGTCTTGCGCAGGAATCTCCCTATCTGTGTGATCCGCGGATCGTTCTTAATCTTGAACATGGCACCGCTCACTTCGTTATAGGCCATCAGGTTTTCTTTTAACTCCTCAGCGTTACTAACCATGGATCTGAACTTATACATCGGGAATTGCTTTTCATTCTTCCCAACCCGGTTTTGCCGAAAGAACACCTTTCCTTTCGGATCCTCCAGCTTGATCAGAATCGCCACGACAACAAATAATGGCATTAACACGAGAAGACCAAGAGCGGAAAAAAAGATATCGATCATCCGTTTCATTATCAAATAGGACTCTGCTTCTTTCCTTCTCTCATCGGTATGCAGCATGTAAATTTTCGGCAGGACCGCCTCGTAGTCTTCCGGCAGTTTTTGCATGCTCATCCTCCTCATCTAAAATTTTGCGAACTCAACTTAACTACTCAAGCTGGTTTGTCCCATTTTATTCAGCCATTCCGACATTGCATCCATCACCGGATAGCGCAAATCTTCGCTTTGCAGTGCAAATTCAAGTGTTGTCAAAATATATCCAAGCCGCTCGCCGACATCATATCTTGTTCCGTCAAAATTATAGGCATATACCCGTTCACTCTGATTCAGCTTCTGAATGGCATCTGTCAACTGGATCTCTCCGCCGGCGCCTTCTTCCATCAAATCGAGATACTTAAAGATCTTCGGAGTAAACACATAACGACCCATGATCGCCAGATTGGAAGGTGCCGTACCTAGTGGCGGCTTCTCTACAAAATTGTTAACCCGATACAATTTACCGTCCTGCAAATCCGGTTCAATAATACCGTAGCGATTCGTGAATTCATCAGGAATTTCTTGAACTCCGATAACCGAGTTTTGTGTTTCTTCATATTGATCAATCAGCTGCTTAAGGCAAGGTACGGCTCCTGTGACGATATCATCGCCTAACATGACACCGAATGGCTCGTCTCCGATAAACCGTCTTGCACACCATACCGCATGCCCCAGACCCTTTGGTTCCTTCTGGCGGATATAGTGAATTTCTACCTTGGCTGAACGCTGAACCTCTTTAAGCAGATCCAGCTTTCCATCTTCCAGAAGCCTAGACTCCAGCTCAAACGCATTGTCAAAATGATCTTCAATGGCTCTTTTACCTTTACCAGTAACAATGATGATATCTTCAATACCGGAAGCAATAGCTTCCTCAACAATGTATTGAATGGTTGGTTTATTGATAATCGGAAGCATTTCTTTAGGCATGGCTTTCGTTGCAGGAAGAAAGCGCGTACCTAGTCCTGCCGCGGGTATGATTACTTTTTTCACCTTTTTCATCGCACTTTACCTCCTAAAAGTTTTGTGAGCATTAGCTTCAAAGATTTCACTTCGTACAAAACTCACTTCGAAAGCATAAACTTAAGTTTTGTGAGCATTAGCTTCAATGATTTCACTTCGTGCAAAAAACACTTCGAAAGCATAAACATTTACTTCGCCTGGTTCATGGCAATTCCGATTAGATTAGAGCCGGTCTGTTCAAGCAGCGTCTTCGCTTTGCGAATCGATTCCCGTTTGGACTTTCCATATCTGGCCACCAGAATCACGCCGTCCGCTTGAGGTGCCAATATACGAGCATCACTGAAATCGACTGCCGAAGGAGAATCCAGCAGGATCAGATCGTAGTTTTCTTTTAGTTCCTCAAGCAAAGCGGTCATTTTGGGGTTGCCTAGCAAATCCGGCGGACTAACATGAGTTTTTCCCGCCGGGATGACTGAAAGATTGGCTAAGTTTCCGAGGACAGCGATGTTATCTGCTTCCTCTTGCCCACTTAAATAAGCCGCAAGCCCGTCACTCCCCTCTACTTCAAACACGGTATGAAGACCGGGATGTCTCAGATTGCAGTCAACCACCGCTACCTTCTTGCCATCCTGGACGAAAGAGACCGCGAGATTCGACAATATTGTCGTCTTGCCTGCTCCAGCTTCTGCTGACGTAAAGAGCAGCACTTTTCCTCCGCCGCCCTGTGCTAGTCCAAGCTGACGTATATATGTGCGCAGTGATCGGAACGATTCGGAGATATGCGAGGATGGATTAACGTCTGTAACCAGACTCTTATTTAGCCGCAACATAAGCACCCTCCTTCACTCTGGTGTTGCCTGCCGCCTTACCTAAATCACGTTTACGAATGGTTGCGATCGAAGCAATTACCGGAAGACCAAGGTCATATTCCGCTTCCTTTTCAGACCTTAATGTGCCGTTAAGTGTTTCCATCAGCAAAATAATTCCTAGGGCAGCCATAAGTGATACAACAAAGCTGATGATGAGATTCATCGCAAACCCGCCGTTCGAGGGCCCTGGAACATCAGTCGGATCGGCCGGTGTCAGCAAGGTAACATTGTCTACCCTCATCAGCGATGGCAATTCACGAATGAATGTCTGCGATACCGCATTTACGATCCCGGCAGCTTTAGTGTAGCTTTCATCCTGAACATTGAGGTTGATCACCTGACTCTTCTCTGAAGTTTTAATCTCAAGCTTCTGGCTTAGTTCATCGGCCGTGAGACCAAACTCCGGGTGATTTTCTATTACGCTTTTCATGATGGTCGGTGATTTCATAATTTCCTTGTAACTCTCAATTAAATTCAGGCTAAAGCTCAAATCGTTAAGATTGTTGCTCTCGGGAGCTTTGGCAATGTTGTTGACAAGCAGCTGTCCGGAAGCGGAATAGACGGGTTCAACGAAGTTTTTGCTAACATAGTAAGTCGTAGCACAGGAGATCAAAACGAACACCATGATGAGCCAAAACCTTTTTTTAATCAGGTTAATGTAATCCAGAATCGTCTTTTCCACAGTAACCCTCCTTCCGCTAAAATTACATTCTGAAAGCATTCATGAAAGTTTCAGTTGTTGCTTTAATTCTATCAATCCACACCATTCGCCACATGGCTCATACCATCACTTTCCTCTTCACTTTGGAGTAAGACGTTATACCTCTTAAGAGGGGGATTAGGTATACTTTAGTGCCATATCGAGGGCAAATTTAGGTTTTAACGCACAAAAAAACACGGACAACCTGTCCGTGTTCATGTACTATGCTTACGAATTATTTCAATTTTCACTCGTAAGACATTTCATATTTGGTTAATCCGACAGCATTTGCATAAAGCGCTGCCTGAGTACGATCAGCCACCTGTAATTTAGCTAAAATCTGACTGACATGCTTCTTCACCGTAAATTCACTAATGAAAAGACGTGAAGCAATTTCTCTGTTGCAGGCGCCCTGTCCCAGCTCGATCAGGACTTCCTTTTCTTTGGGTGTTAATTCATCCGTTGGGCTGCTTCCACTCATGCGCATTTTATCTTCCATCAGACCAGGATCATAATACTTTCTTCCCTTGTGCACCAATTGGATAGCAAACAGTAACTCCTCGGGCAACGCCTCTTTCAGTACATATCCATCTACCAGTACTTCTTCAGCCTTCAGGAAATCCTCTCTGCTTGCAGATGACGTCAACAGAATGAACTTACTAACGATACCACGAGCACGCGCTGTCTTGATGACATCCAATCCCGATTCATCTGCTAGCTTAAGATCAATCAATACGAGATCAGGCTGCGTCTCCTCAATCACAAGAAGCGCTTCTTGGCCATTCGTCGCCTCACCCGCAAACTGCACATTCGGTTGCATCGAAATGACAGATGCCAGTCCTCTTCTAACTAAAGGATGATCATCAACAATGACGATTTTCACAGAAACGACCTCCCGCCTAAAGTTTATGCATTCTTTAATTCAGCTACACCGACAGGAATCGAAATCATAATTCTTGTTCCTGTGCTCTCATTACTGGACAACTGAAAGTCGCCACCGAGCGACTGGGTCAAATATTGCATATTCTTCATGCCAAGTCCGCTTACACTATCTTCAGATTCAATCCATAACAAATCAGTATCAAAACCAACACCATTATCACAAATCAATAATCGAATCCAAGTCGGCTTCAGAGACAGTTCTACATCCACTCGACTGGCAGCACCATGCCTGATGGCATTACCCGTGGCTTCGGAGATAATCCGAAAAAGCGCCTTGTGGTAAGGATAAGGGAGACTGAAATCATCGCCCGTTATTTTTAAATCAATATCAACATCATTTAATCTGGATAAGCTCTTCAAATGTGATCTTACCATGCCCAACCAAGTAGGACCGCCACTCTTCTTGGAGCTAAGACTGTAGATCGTGATCCGCAGTTCTTTGGCAACCTTTGTTGCAGAGTCATGAATAAGCTCAATTTGTTCTTCTAGCTCATGATCAGACATTCTCTTCCACGATTCCTTCAGCGAATGCGTCGCATACACAATACCAAAAAGGCTCTGCGACACACTGTCGTGCATTTCATCCGCAATCCGGTTCTGTTCGTTCGTGATGATCAACCGGTTCTCGATCACACCAAGCTCATGTCTTTCAAGAATATTCGCACTTAGCTCAGATAAGAATATCAATTGTTGAATATACCATCTGCGGCCTTCCAGCCCCTCTGTAGACTCCAGCTTGAGTCCAATCATCCCTACAAAACGGGTGCTCATCCGTACAGGCATCAGCAGGAAATCGCCTAATCCCGGCAGATTTCTAAAAATAGGCTCTCGCTGCAATCTCCATTCATGCTCATGTTTTCCCAGTTCTGAGAATAGGAACTGTTCCTCTTCCTGCTGCCAGCCGGTCTGCCTGCTCTGCGGAGCTGGTTCTCCGCTTTTCTTGGCGAACCAAAACAAAGCCTTATCTAGCTTCGTTAGCTTAACAACATAATCGGTGATCACTTGACCGATATTCATGAAATCATGTTGGCTTGAGGTTTCCACGATATGGTACAGGGATTTGATATGCTCCATCGTCTCTTTCGTGCGAGCATTCGATTCTTCACGTTGCCGCTTCATCCGATTAACGATCTGCATTATTATAACCGTAAGTACCAGTGTTAGAAACAGATTCCCATTTATAAATACAATTTCTAAAAAATTTCTGTTCGCAGAATTGATAAAAAAATAACAGAGCACCGCAAAAATACTGATATAGCTTAAGAGCAACGACCATCCAAAATAAATGGACAATGAGCCTGCAGCAATCAATACAGGATTAAGCACATAGAGCCTAAAAGAGCTTTCGTACCCACCCGTAAACAAGGTCAATGCGATAATTCCCACCATCTCTATACTAACAGCCAGGACGAGAGTCTTTGGCCTGCTGCGTAGCCTTCGATAACAAAATGAGAACGTTTGTGCAAACACAACAAGTATAGCAATAATAAGTGATTTATAAATTATGGAAGGTCCCGTCTTATCTAGAAGATACATGAGTGATGTGAGGGACAATGAAAAATACCTGTAATACGCAATCAGTTTGTCTTCTGCAGTTGGTTTGATTTTCATCCCACCACCCTATTCTCCAGTTTTTTGGAAAATGCGAGATTGTACTGTGCTCGATAAAAGCATCATACATGAGAAAAATCACAATAACAAGTTGACATTTCCCATGTTTGCGCTTCCATTTGAAAAATAGTTACAAAAAATTTATTATTTTTTCAGTAGGTTTTATCACTAAAATTTGGAATTTTATCCACTATAGTTAATAAGAACTAACACATTTATGTAATATTAATCCATATTTTTCAACATATCTTATAAAACGACAACAATTATACAAATTATAACAATTACTGTTGGGACTCTAGTAGGAGGATGTCGATTTAAATGTTATTCCGGCAAAGCTGGGGTGCGATCCCCATATATTTTTTAAATAAACGAGAAAAATAGAACGGATCATTATAATGAAGCATACTAGAAATTTCCTTAATTTGTAATGAGGTGTTAAAAAGCAACTTTTTGGCTTCTGCCATTTTTAGACGGTGAATATATTCATGAAGCGGGTATCCACTGCTGCGTCGAACAAGACGACGAAGTGTAGACATCGAAACATGATGTTTTGCCGCTATTTGTTCTAGGTCCATTTCACCATAAATGCATAAGTTCAGGTCTTCCCGAATCTGACGCATATAATCAGCCTGAGAATTCCAACTTTTTTCTTCTATTATAAAAGAACACTCCAGCAGCATTCTTTCGAGCAATAATGCTGCCCGATCCGCATCCACAGGTTCTCCGCTCTCCATCCGTTCCAGCACTTCTTCAAATAAGGTAGTAAGACCTACTATAGATTGGGCTTGAAAAACATTTCCCCCGGCTATGAGGCCCGATTCCAGCCATTCGGATACACGCGTGCCATTAAAGTTAATATAATACTCATCCCAGCTGCCTCCCGGTGGTGGACCAAAGTTATAACTGTAACCTGGGCGAAAAAAGTATAAGCTGCCTTCACGCACCTGCTGCTCTTTTCCCCCAATCTCCATGTAGGAGCCACTACCTGACACTATGTAAACAATGGCCCAGTGCTCAAAAACTACACCTGAACGGAATAACGTTCTTCCTGGCAGATGACCTGCCTGTCCCACCCTTATATTCTTGAGCTTCAGCTTGGAGGATTCAACCTTCGGATCAATAATTCTTATTGGATATGGACTGATCATATAATCCATGTGCTTGGACATTATAGGCATTCCTCCCCTTGTTTAGTAGTGATAAGGTTATTGTGAAGATGATCATATTCTACATGAATAAGAGGTGTCCACGCTATGCTTAATCATTCTACACTACTGCTTTTCCCTAATCCGCGTGAAATCACATTGTCACAAGGCTCCTTCCATTTCCCAACAAGCGGAAGCATCGTGCTTCCTAATATGGAAGAACAATCTGCCATGCCAGCTGCACGAAAACTACAGGAAGTGATTGCACAAGCATTGAATCTGCAGCTGACTTTATCCATTGGCTTACGTCCAACCGTTGTATCTGTCTGTAACTTTAACTATGTGCCATTATTGTCTGCACAGGCATATGAGATTGTTGTCGATCAGAAGGGTATCGTTGTCTCCTATAGCTCTCCTGTAGGCGCCTTCTACGCAGCAGCAACCCTGAAACAAATCATAGAACAAAGTGGCAAATCTATACCTCAGCTGCATATTCGCGATGAACCTGATTTTGGAGCCAGAGGCCTGCTCATAGATATCAGCCGCAATAAAATCCCGAAGCAAGAAACCTTGTACCGGATCATTGACCTTATGGCTGATTTGAAGATGAATGAACTTCAGCTATATATAGAAGGTGCTCCGTTCGCTTATGAATCCTTCCCTCAAGTCTGGGAGCTTGAAACCCCAATTACCGGAGAGGAAATCCTGCTTCTGGATGCCTATTGCAAAGCACGTTATATAGAGCTTGTTCCCAATCAGAACAGCTTTGGGCATATGGAGGGCTGGCTCTCTCGTCCAGAATTCAACGCTTTAGCTGAAATTCCCGAAGGCTTTATGCTTCCGAAGAATTTGTATGCGCAGGACGTTTATCCAGAAGGCTTATTTATGCACCCTGGTACTTTTGATACCGAAGATCCTGCTGTACTACCTCTGCTAGACAAAATGTTTGACGATCTGCTACCTTACTTTAGCTCCAATCAGTTTAATGTAGGCTGCGATGAGACCTATGAACTCGGTCTTGGTAAAAATAAAGCTCTGGCAGAAACTCAAGGCAAAGGTCAACTCTATTTATCATTCCTACAAAAGATTTATGAGTTGGTTACAAAACGTGGCAAAACGATGCAATTCTGGGGCGATATTATTATCCAGCATCCCGAACTGATTCCTCAGCTTCCTAAGGATATTATTGCTATGGAATGGGGTTATAGCGCTGAGCATCCCTTCGAGTCCGATACGCTCAAATTCCGTGAAGCAGGTATTCCTTTTTATGTCTGCCCAGGCACCAGCTCATGGAACTCCATTACAGGACGCACAGACAATATGTTAGCCAATCTGCGCAGTGCAGCTATTCATGGCAAAAACAACGGCGCTATTGGTTATCTCATTACGGATTGGGGAGATTTTGGACACTGGCAGCATCTGCCGGTCAGCTATGCCGGCTTCGCCTACGGCGCAGCCCTATCCTGGAGTGTAGATCATAATCTGGAAGCAGATACTGCACAGTATTTAAATAGATTTATTTTTGCAGATCGTTCTGAGGGAATTGGCCAGCTGCTCCTGGATCTCGGCAATTACTATCAGCTTGAATCCAGTATCAACCGTTCAAATGATGCAGAAATGTCCCTGCTGCTGCGTACCCATCTGGACAATTTCCTAATCATAGAGAAGCTTACTGAGGAACACTTCAATCATCTCGAAGAATATCTGCTCTCCATTGAGGCGCGGCTATCGGGGTTAGATCTTCAATGTGAAGATGCTGCTCTTGTGCTGAAAGAACTGAGTAATGGCATCCATTTTGTGAAGCATGCTGTGCAGCTGGGCAGAATCAAGCTACAGTTGACATCAGCACCAGATTCGCTTGATCCTGCGCTGATTACGAAGCAAATCAATGACCTTGATGTACTCCTTCACCAATATCGTCTCTTGTGGACGGAACGCAACCGGCTCGGCGGCTTGGAGCAAAGTATCTCGAAACTTCAACGCCTGCGTAGTCAATATGAAGCATTGAAATCAGAACTCTCCGCATCCGTAAGTTCCTAATCCTTCTTATTAATATTCACTATATAGCTGCTGTTGGGTAATCGAACGTTGAACTAACGCTTTCGGTTCGCCCAACGCAGCTCTTCATATTGATTCTCAAGCATCTCCCGCTCACGTTGCTCGTGTTGTTCCCTGCCAATTCCCTCCTGCTGGCTTTCCTCATCCTCATAGATTCGCCATAGGTCAGAGAACAGATAGTCTTTGATTTCTACCACTTTTCCCTTCAAGATTCCGTTTATCCAAAAAAGTCCCGTGGAAGTACGCATAACCATGCGGCCATCCGGTGTTTCCGCCTTTTGACCCATTCGAATAGCCATAAGCATCTGGCCGAAAGTATACCATTCCATATCTGCTAATACCTCCTAAATTTTAGTTGTAATGGAATAAAGAGAAAGCTATAATCAGGGCAAAAGAACCATTTTCGTAAAAATTTTATAGGAGGGTTGTTATGGATTGGCTAAATGACTACGAAGATGAACTGCGCTTGGTATTCCAAGAAAGCAGACGGATTATTTCTGAATTTCCAGAACCTCTAAATCAACAAGGCATGTCCTATCTTGAGCATTTTAACGTATTTAACGCTGAAAGCCACAAAAACTACATATGTTATCTTTTACCCTTTTGGCTGCAGAAGGGATGCGGAATCTCTGCAGAGGTTACTCGCCAGATGTCGATGGGCAACGTCTTTTTTATGTTGTATTTCTTCATACAGGATGACCTGATGGACAGCCAAGAATCCTCCGCATACGAAAAATTACCCTTGGCGAATTTGCTTTATGTCGAATTTTTAAATATCTACCGGATACTATTTCCGGAGCCATCTGCTTTCTGGATCTTATTTAATCGTTATATCATGGAGTGGGCAGATAGTGTTAGCAACGAAAATACCAGTGACTATTTCCTTAATGATCGGGTCAAAATTTCCTATAAAGCCAGTCCGCTCAAGCTATCCAGCACCGCTGCCCTTCTGATGTCTGGAAAGAGTGATTTAGTGCCGCAAGCTGAAGAACTTATCCATTCGGTTTTGCTTACACTGCAAATGCTGGATGACTATGAGGACTGGAAAGAAGATTTATCCGCGGGCAACTATAATTGTCTTCTCTCCCTAACTCGCAAACATCTGCCAAACAGCAGTGCAGCTAAACTCACTTCACAAGAGGTCGAATTTTATCTATTCACTGCAAATGGTCTACATACCTATACGGAATTAGCACACGACACACATAACAAAGTTACAGCTTCCGACCTTAATGTCCCTCATCTTATCGCGTTCCATTCCATGCTAGTAAGTAACTTACAACAGATCTCTGATTCCATCGAAGCGGACAAGCAGCTCTTGCTAAACGGAGGATTATATCATTGGTTGTCAAAAAATGTCCATTAATTCTATTATTTTGTAATAAAAAGAATAGTATTAGTAGTTTTGCTATGTTATATTATTAAAGGTAAATATATACAATTTGGGAAGGGTGATTATTATGTCAGAAGCAATTCTTAGAAATCAAGTCATTCAAAAGGCATGGGAAGATCCAAGTTTCAAGAAAAGACTACTCTCAGACCCAAAAGCGGCTCTCCAAGAAGCACTAGGCGTAATCATTCCCGACAGCGTTACCTTGAAAGCCGTTGAAGAAGGCTCCAACGAATTCTATCTTGTAATTCCACCAAGTCCTACATCCGATGTATTGAAGGCAACCGCAGCACCACGCGGTTCGTGGTAAGACAACAAGATTAACCCCCTAAGGAGTGAGAATCATCCGGAGCTTCTGCCAATGGCAGTATGGTGATGGATTCGGTTCCCACTCCTTTTTTGCTTGTGAATTTCACTTTACCTTGCATAGCTTCGATGATACGGAAAGTGACCATTAATCCAAGACCTGTGCCTTTATTCTTTTTAGTGAAATAAGGCTCTCCCAATCGGTGCAGGACATCCGCGTCCATCCCTTCCCCGTTGTCTTTGATATGAATAATTACGTTCTCCTCTTCCGCATACACCGACATATAGATAAATCCTTCGTCACGGAAAGATTCAATGCTATTTTTGATAATGTTGATGAAGGCTTGCTTAAACTTCGAGGAATTCCCCTTCACCCATAATTCGCCCGATACATCAAGAATCATTTTTCCTCCATTTAAATGACAAAGCGGCTGCATAATACTCTCAATATGCTTAAATTCATTATACAAATTCAGACTGGAAATCGTCTCAAATTCCGGTTTTGCGAAGGTTAAGAAATCCGTAATGATCCCGGAAGCACGATCCAGCTCACTAAGGGCCATCGACATAAATATTTCCTCTTCACCAACGGATTTCTCGCTAAGCAGCTGAAGGAAACCCCTAGTTACCTGGAGTGGATTCCGCACTTCATGAGCAACAGATGCAGCAAGCTCGCTAATAATTTCCATTTTTTCTGAACGCTGCAATTCGTTGTTAAAACGCTCTAATTCTTTAGAATAGTTAACAACCTGTTGATGGCTATAGGCTAGTCTTCGCTCCAGAATTACGATCAAGGAGATTATGAAGGCAACAATGCCCCACTTCCACAAGAATAAATCATAGTTCCCCTTATGAATGTAATACCACAGTAACTCTGACACTACAGTAAATGCAGCCGTTCCAAAGCCAATGGCAAAAATGATAGCGTCCCTATTCCCTTTAAGCGAAAATATAATCACACATACGATAAGCAAGATGAACTGAAGGATGAGGATGAACCCGATAATAGTGGTGGATACAAAATAATAAAACTCAATATAGCTATTATTCGATAGAAAATTGATCAAAAGACATAGCAAACAAAATGAGGAGTAAATGACTTGAAATTGACGAAAACGACGGACGATCGCATATTTTCCACTGCCAAATATTTTTTCAAATAAAAGAGTAAGCGCCGGTAAAAGTGAGAATAAAGCCAAATCAAGAAACACATTACTAATCGCGCCCAAATTGCTGTAAAAGGTATAAATAAAAGGAGAATAGGTTATCGAGAGAATTCCGGTTGAACCTATTACAACGGCTAGTGAAGCCACACTGGAAAAATAGTCCCTATTAATGTAGAGAGAACTTATAAATAGAACGATAGCCACAAGAAAAAAAGCACAGCCCAAAATCACATCGCTGAGTCCATTTTTAATATAATCATTGATTAACAGGTTGTGTTCACCGATCACTACTTCATTTTTAATTCCGATTCTATCCTGCAGCGTTTCAGTCCAAATGTATAATGTTTTCCCACTATCGCTTTGACTCAAAGGCAACAACAAAGAATAGTTATCCTTAATATAATTACGATCTTCCTCGAAGATTAAACGGTCGTTCACATACACCTTCACATGAAGAGCATATAAAGTATCAATGTAGATTGAAGGGGAGATATAACTAAAGTTAGGTATGGAAATACGAGTCCAAGAAGTGGATACGCCTGATGGCAGATGTGGGATTTCCTTCGTAGCATTCACATTTATCCAATACTGCTGGTCATTATTCTGAGGAACCACTACGCCGCTGTTTTCGCTTCCATCGCCCCATCTCATCTGCCAACTGGTAATTTCTTGGGATGGATATGGGGTCGCTGCTGATACAACAATTGAACTATATCCTATCAGAAGGAGAGTAAGGGCTATTGCTATATGTAGGACTTTAATCATCAAGCGCATATATGCACCTCAGAAGTAAGTATCAGAAACAATATTCTGTCTGTACTACTTCGCTCAGCCCCTCACTCTTTCCTTCTAAAAAACGGAATTATCATAAATTACTTCTAAATTCTTCTAAGTTCTGGTATTTTTACTATAATTTCAGTCCCTTCCCCTTTCTCACTGCGAAACTCAGTGCATCCCTCCATCGCCTCAATAATCCGAAAGGTTACCATCAGTCCAAGCCCCGTTCCTTTGGTCTTATTGGAGTAATAAGGTTCCCCTAACCGAGCCAGCTCATTCCGGTTCATCCCTTCCCCATTATCATGAACACTGATTATTATATGTTTTCCAGACTTCCAGGCTGTGACTTTAATCAGCCCATTGTCCTTTAAAGCTTCAATACTATTTTTGAGAATGTTGATAAACGCTTGCTTGAACTTGGCAGATGATCCAGTAACGTAAAGTCCTGGCTGCAGGTTAAGTTCAATGACGCCCCCTTGCAGATTCGCTAACGGAGAAAGAATACCCGTCACATGCCTCAACTCTTCGGACACATCAAGCTGCTCTACGGTTTCAAGTCCTGGTTTAGCGAAGGTTAGGAAGTCTGTAATAATGAGCGTAGCTCGATCCAGTTCTGTAACCGCCATTTGCAGATATTCCCGCTCCTTTTGATCTGAACGCTCCCCAAGAATCTGCAGAAACCCTCGGGTAACCTGCAATGGATTCCGTACTTCATGCGCAACCGAAGCTGCCAGCTCACTAATAATCTCCATCTTCTCCGAGCGCTGCAAATCATTATTGAACTTCTCAAGCTGATGGGAATATTCAATAAGCTGTTCATGGTTTCTAGTAAACCTTCTTCCCAGAATGACGATTAAGGCAATTACGAAAATCACCACTCCCCATTTCCACCAATATAATTGATAGGATTGGCCCGATACATAGAACATGACCAGTTCGCTAAGAGACATGAAAGCAAATATTGAGAACCCTGTAGTAAAAACAACAGCATCTACATTCCCACGATTCGCATGAATAAACGCTAAGCTGATCAACAATATAAATTGCACAATCATAAGGATACCCAGCACACTCGTAGTCATCAATCTATAAAAGTCATCCAACTGATATGACAAAAGGATATTAACAACCATTAGAGAAAAACAGAATATAGAATAGACAATTTGAAACTTGCGGAATCGGGTAACGATTTTCTTTTTTCCTGGACCAAATATTTTTTCAAAATAAAATGTAAAGGAGGGCAGAAGCGTATATAATGCTACATCAAAGAAAACAAGTACAATCTCTCCATAATCGCCTAGGATTGTCGGCAGGAACGATGAATACGTTACCACTAACACGCCAATGGATAAAATAATCAGCACCAATAGAAATCCGCCGGAAAAATAACCTTTTCTCATGAATAGCGAGCAAATCAGCAGTACAATCGCAATAAAAATAAGCGTCGTTCCAATGATCAGATCCATTAAGCCCTGCTTTACATAAACAGATAACAGCTCATCGTATTGGCCTACTCTTATTTCGCCGTGGATCCCTAAGTCTTTGCTGCCACCATGGGTCCATAAATATAGCTGTTGTCCTCCAACACTTTTGGACAGAGGAATGAAAACCTTACTGCCATTGAAATTAAAATCTTTTTCGGAATCATATATTAATTCGTTATTTAAATAAGCCTTAACATTATTTCCATATACTTTATCTATGAATAACGCAGATTTATCACCAATTTGTGGTAAAGTAAACCGCAGCCAGGCTGAGGTTGCCCCACTTGGAGTCTCTGGGCTTTTCCCATGAGGCATAACACGAGTCCATTCTTCATCAAGAGCTGCCACAGCTTCTTCAATATGATCTACTTCTATACGTTCAAATTTAATCTCCCAATTGGGCAGCGTAGAGTCTGATGATTCAGCACTCACTATCGCCGTACCAAAAGGGACCATAGCGGTCAGCAGTAGAATTAATAAAAAAGCAGCCGCTATATTGGGCTTTGGCAACTTCATCGTAGCACCTCAGTAATTCATTAGTTGTTTAAACGTTCATATATGCTTCTTAATTTCGACAAGCTTCGCACTATCCCTGCCTATTCTTGTAAATTTTCTCGAAAAAGGACGTTTTTCATCGGCTTTTGCTTTCACCCATTTTTTACTAATCCAATATAGACATACCCATTTATTGGATCAGCGATTCGATCATGGTCAAACGGGTAAAGATAAACATAGGAAGTTCAAATTTTATCATAAAAAAGGAGTGAACGGCTATGGATAGTTCACCAAATAAAACTGAAGCTGACTTTGAATATGAACGTTATATACAAGCTGATATGGATGAAGAGGATATTGTTGATGATGACGCAGATCCTGTCTTGGTTGGCGATAAATACTTGGCAGCAGATATTGGTTTAAACTCACCTAAGGATGTGATCGAAAGAGATGAGTTGGTGGAATCCGATGCATATCTAGCCGCTGAAACCGCAGGATTAACCCTAGATGATACGGATTATACTAAGGATGAGGAACTCTTGGAGATGGAAGAAGAAGATCAGCCGCTAGAGGATGTTCCAGATGCAGACGATGTATATCCAAATTCCATTATTGACCCTGCCTCCCCGCCAGTGGATGTTATGCCGGGAACAGACGTTTTGAACGGTTCGCAGGGAGAATAGCAGCTTAATATGAATAAAGCCGCCGGGCTATGAGCCCGGCGGCTTTATGTTGTTTCTAAATAACAACATGCTCATTGAGTTAGCAGTTAGCCCTGCATCGTTGTTGGCTGTTCTGCGGGACGAGCAGCGGCGATTTGCGCTTCCAGCTTGCGGGTCTTAACCAATATCGCTGCTACCAGCAGCATCACTCCATTGATTACAAACACCCAGCGAATTGGAATAACCGCGCCCAATAAGCCGCCGATAATCGGTCCAGCCATCGTCGCAAGCTGAGATGCCGCCTGATTCAGGCCAAAGGCCCGTCCACGGAATCCCGGCTCAATTACTTGTACAATCATGGCATTCACTGACGGCAGCACACCTGCATAGAACAAGCCGTAAGCAAAGCGAAGGATAGCGAACTCTACATAGCCCGAAACAAAAAACTGTAGTATATTACCGATGCCGCCCCCGATCAGTCCAATAAATAAGATCATCCCAAAGCCCTTTCGGCTACCGATTCTGCCCCACTGCGGAGCCATCAGCACCGTAGCAATCCCCACAGCAGAGAACACTATTCCCGAGCTTAGCGAGGCACTATTTTTGGAGATCCCCATGTCCAGTAGATAAATTGGGATTAACGGTTCCAGAATCATAACGGAGAAGGTACTGATTCCCGCCAGCGAGAGCAAAGTAATAAAGGCTCGGTTACTTCTCGCTTCCCTGATATCATCACTTACATGTGACCTTGGAGCCGAACGGTCGAAGTTCTCCTCTTTTGCAAAAAAAGTAGCAATGAGCGCTGAGATAAGTACAATACCCGCCGAGAATAAAAAAGCAATCCGGTTGCTGGTATAATAGCTCACTACACCGCCGATTAATGGCCCAATAATACTACCTGTAGCTCCGGCTGTAGACATAATACTTAAAGCGTACCCCGTCTTATGCTCAGGGGTATTGGTGGCTACCATTGCAATAGCTGCTGGAACAAAACCGGCAAGCAGTCCTTGCAGCACACGCACAATCAAAAAAACATAAGGATCATGTACAAAATAATTAATAAGGTATAAAGCTGCCAGACTAAAACCCGAGCGAATAAGCATCGGTTTCCGACCATACTTGTCGGCTAGCGAACCCCAATAGGGAGAGATTAAAGCGCTGGCAAGAAAGGTTATTCCAAAACTAACCCCTGACCAAATCTCCAAATGATTTGAAACCCCAAGTTCGTCGCTCAAAAAAATGGAAAGGAAGGGAATCGAGATCGAATAAGCTGTACTACAAAAGAAAACCCCTATCCAAAGCACGATCAAATTCCGCTTCCACGAAAAGAGCATCCTATGCACATCCTTTCTCGATGTTCTCTTTGGAAACATCCTACCATTGTAAACTTCTTTTTAAGATGTGCCAATCCCAGAAGTCATAACTGACCTTTGCATGTAATAGGACAAAGGAGGTATTATGGGAAGTACCTACGAGATTATTCAATAAAAAGGAGAGATTATTTAGTGAAGTCTACACGAACAAAATCCGCTATTCTTCTGATCATGTTATGCCTGGTCATGGTTATTGCGGCAGGTTGCGGTAACAAGCCAAACAATAACAATGCAAGCAGTAATAATGGAAGCAGCGGATCAGCACCTGGGGAAGGTGCAGCCCCAACTGAAGGCGTTCCTTCAGCTACGGCAAGTCATCCCTTAGTAACCATTGAAATGGAAGACGGGGATATCATCCAAGCTGAGCTATACCCTGAGGTTGCCCCTAACACCGTAAACAATTTCATCTCACTTATTCAAAAAGGATTTTATGATAACACTATATTCCATAGAGTAATTCCTGACTTCATGATTCAAGGCGGCGACCCTGATGGCACAGGTATGGGAGGCCCGGGTTACAGTATCGCCGGAGAATTCTCTGGCAACGGGTTCACCAATAACCTTCTGCATACAGAAGGTGTTCTATCCATGGCAAGATCACAGGCTCCTGACTCTGCCGGTTCCCAGTTCTTTATTATGGATGCAGCTTACCCTAGTCTAGATGGAAGCTACGCCGCTTTTGGTAAAGTAACCGAAGGTATCGAAGCTGTAAAAAGAATTGTGAGCCTGCCTCGTGACGGTTCTGATCGTCCAGATGAGCCACCAGTAATGAAAAAGGTGACGGTCGACACCTTCGGCGTCACTTACCCAGAACCCCAAAAGGTTCAGTAATTAGGAATAAGCAGAAGCGACGTTACCGTCCTCGAAAGAGGATAAACGTTTCTTGTAGAAATAAAAGAACATAAAAAACTCGGCAGTCCCTCCGAAGTTGTAATCGGATGGAGCTTGCCGAGTTTTTTTACAGCTTATCCCCGCAGCGATCTTCTGGTAAGTGCATGTTGACCATTACGCAGGAAGGTGCTGCGGCTATTTCTTAATAGCGCTATCCGGTCCTCTGCAAGCTGGTTCGCAGCGGCATAAGTAGGTATTCCGTTCAAACGGGAAATTTCCATTACGCGGGTAATATTATCGTAAATCTTCGCCACCTGCTTAAAGGCACGTTCCTTATTATAGCCGTTCAGCTCGTCCGCAATATTAATGACGCCACCTGCATTAATCACGTAATCTGGAGCATATACAATCCCCATCTCATGAAGTGCATCACCATGCGAGGAATCCTTCAGCTGATTATTAGCAGCTCCTGCAATCACTTTCGCCTTGATTACCCGTAAGGATTCGTCGTTAATTGTCGCTCCAAGAGCGCAAGGAGCATAAATATCACAATCTACACTGATGATATCGCCTGGATCTACAGCCTTAGCGCCATAGGCCTCTACTGCACGTTGAACGGCTGGTTTATGGATGTCCGTTACGATAAGCTGTGCTCCTTCTTCATGAAGATGTTTGCACAGTGTAAAGGCCACGTTCCCCACACCTTGAACAGCTACTGTCTTCCCTTCGAGCGAATCACTGCCAAAGGCGGCTTTAGCGGCTGCCTTCATTCCTTGGTAAACACCGTAAGCCGTTGCTGGTGACGGATTGCCCGAAGAACCGTACGTAGGTGAGGTGCCAGTAACATAATCTGTCTCTTGATAAATAATGTTCATGTCCTCTTCCGTAGTCCCTACATCTTCAGCAGTTATGTACCGTCCATTTAAACCTTGTATGTATCTTCCGAAAGCACGGAACATGGCTTCATTTTTATCCTTCTTGGGATCTCCAATGATTACTGTTTTCCCACCACCCAAATTCAGGCCGGATACTGCATTTTTATAGGTCATCCCTTTTGCTAATCGAAGCGCATCAACAATAGCTTCCTCTTCCGTAGCGTAGGTCCACATCCGTGTTCCACCCAGTGCTGGTCCCAGTGTCGTGTCATGAATCGCGATGATCGCCTTTAATCCCGATGCCTTATCCTGACAAAATAATAATTCCTCGTAGTCGTCCCGTTCCAATGCTGCAAACAATTCCATCTCCAATATCCCCTATCCCTTTGTCATATTCCTCATGCTGGTTCAAAGTTCATGCAATTAGAAGAGGATCAGTTGGATCCCCTCCCAAAATATTGTAGCAGAATACGCCGTAAAACAAAAAGAACTCATGTCACCATCTTAACTACTGATGGGGCATGAGCTCTTTTTATCCAATCTACTCTCATAGACAACTGTCAAAATGCTTTACAGTTTAGCAATCGTCTCTGTAAGTACCGGTACGATTTGTGATTTACGGGATACTACACCTTTAAGAAGGGCTTTATTGTCATCAAGCTTCACGTTGTACGCCTGTTCTACTGCACCTGCAACACGGCCCAGAGCCAGACCCACCGAATCGTTGTTGAGGATATCTGTAACTACGAACAGGAACAGATCCAATTCTTTTTCAGCAATAATGGAAGTCAGTGCAGTTTCCAGTTCAGCCTGCTTGGAGAGTACATCATTAACGTCAACCGCGTTCACTTGGGCGATTTCTACTTTGTATTCACCCATTTTGAATTCCTTAGCATCCAAGGAGATCAGTTGAGCGATACTCTTGTCGCTAAGATCAGCACCAGCCTTCAGCATATCAAGGCCGTAGCTTTCTGCATTTACACCAGCAATTTCAGCCAATTCGCGCGCTGCCGCTACATCTTCAGCGGTGCAGGTTGGAGATTTAAACAGCAAGGAATCAGAAATGATTGCAGACAACATCAATCCGGCGATGTCTTTAGGGATAGCTACACCGTTTTCTTTATACATTTTGTTAAGTATAGTAGCAGTACAGCCTACTGGCTCAGCACGATAGTATAACGGATGTGCAGTCTCAAAATTAGCGATCCGGTGATGGTCGATAACTTCAACTACACGCACTCGATCAATGTCATTCGCACTTTGTTGGCGTTCATTATGGTCAACAAGAATAACCTGATTAGCTTCTCCAGCTACGTTCTCTACCAGACGAGGAGCCTCTACTCCGAAATGATCAAGCGCAAATTGCGTTTCACCACTAACGTCTCCCAGACGAACTGGCTCAGCATCCCAGCCTAATTCTTTTTTGAGTGCTGCATAAGCAATTGCCGAACAAATAGTATCCGTATCCGGATTTTTGTGTCCAAAGACCAATGTTTTTTCCATTTCCAATCTCCTTACTATGTTTTAGTGAGATTAATATACCATACATTGATAGCGGCTTCCAGATTGTGCGGGCTGAAAAATTGGTTTAGCCTCTCCCACCTATGGTTGTTCACGTCTGGTCTTTGGAAGCGGATCTGGTTTGGACTCACCATGCAGCGGTTCATTATCGGAGAAAAGATCAGGATTCTCTTTTAGCATCAGGCTTAAAATATCCGTCGTTTCTACTGTTCCACACACTCTAACTAGCGCATCCCCGAAATTCCCCTTACGCATGGCACCGCCTTCCTCAAGCTCGCGTTCCACTTTCCAAAAATGCTCCGACCAAGAGAGACCACAATGTCTGCGAGAAGGCACCATGATTTCATCGCCACCCGGCGTCACAGTATATAATTCCTCATGACTATCCGTCATTCTGCCCGGAATATCCACCCACTCTTCAATACCGTGAATGAACGTATTCCGCCGCAGATCGACGCCCAGCAGTACTATTTCCGCCTTACGATCAAGCAGCTTGCCCCATACTGAACCACGGGCGCATGGCGTATCCCAACGTTCATCCCCTGCAGTAAACGCCTCAGCATCAACACCCAAAGCCGCTACAGAATGAGTCGGATGCCAAGAGCGAACAACGCCCGGACGTTTTCTGAACAGCTCCGGTAATATCCCAACACAAGATGGGGAATCTTGAACAGAGAAGCGTGGATTATCCGCATTAATATAAGCCCATGTATGCGTTGGCAAAACAAGCAGCCCGTCCTTCATATATTCGCTGAGTGCATCCAGCACCGTGTTCGCACCTCCTTCTACTTCGCCAACACTTTTTAACGAGGAATGAACTAGAATGGTCCCCCGTGGATCAATCTCCAACTCCTGTAATTGTTTCATCAAGCTTGTTGTTGTGTGCACTTATACTCTCTCCTTATGTATGAATTAAATTTCATGAAACATTAATATCCACTTGCAAAAGTTTGTTATTACTATTAAAATTATAGTAACTTAATAATATTCACCAATAATTCTATCGATATTAAAAATAATCCACAAACCCTAAGCATTTACACGGAGGTAACTACCATGAGCTTAACGTTAAAAGGACTTCACCATGTCTCAGCTATTACTGGCAAAGCACAGGAGAACTTTAAGTTCTATACAGAGGTACTCGGACTTCGTCTCATTAAAAAAACAGTAAATCAGGATGATATTTCAGTGTACCATTTATTCTATGGAGATGAGAAGGGCAATCCCGGAACCGAATTAACCTTTTTTGAACTTCCGATGGCGGGCCGCAACCGCGAGGGCAATAACAGCATCTCCGCCCTCTCCCTTCGAGTCCCAAGCGATGCCGCACTTACCTATTGGGAGCAACGCTTCACCGAACTTAACGTGGAGCATGGGACGATACAGGTACTTGGTGGACGCCAGACTTTATCCTTCCGCGATCACGAGAGTCAACGTTTCATTCTCGTATCCGACGAAAATGATAACGGTGTTGCCGGCGGTACTCCTTGGGCTAAAAGCCCAGTGCCTGCCCAATATGGCATTGTAGGCTTAGGTCCCGCACATCTCACAGTCGAAAGTGCAGAACATACAGCGGTGGTGCTGGAGCAGTTGCTTGGCTTCCGCCGTATAGGAACCTACCCTTCAACAGTTGCCTGTCAGCCAGATGTGATCGTATTCGAGACCGGTGAAGGCGGGTCAGGCACTGAGGTACATCTGGAGGAACGCAATGATCTGGATCAAGAGCATTTGGGACGTGGCGGGGTACATCACGTCGCCTTCCGCGTCGATAATGAAGACGAATTGAAGCAATGGATCGAACACATCCGCCAGGCACAGCTTCCTAATTCCGGTTTCGTCGACCGCTTCTACTTCCGTTCCCTCTATTTCCGTGAGCCTAACGGCATCCTTTTCGAGCTAGCTACAGACGGACCAGGTTTTGCTACAGATGAGCCTATGGAAAGTTTAGGTGAATCGCTTGCGCTGCCGCCATTTCTGGAATCGAAACGCCAGCAAATCGAGGCGTATCTGAAGCCGCTGGATACTCGGCAATAAACCTCTTTCAGGTTACTAAATAAAAGGTGTGAGACGCTTATGCGCTCACACCTTATTTTTTTATTGAAGGTTAGTAGCTTTCCCTACAATATCTAGTAGCTCCGAGAGGTTTCGAATTTCGTATTTTGGCTGAACGCCGGACTCATTAATCTTACCGAGCGGGTTAAACCAGCAGGTATCAATCCCATAATTAATTCCGCCTTGAATATCAGAGGTTAAGGAGTCACCCACAATCAATACTTTTTCTTTATCCTCAATCCCCAATTTGGCAAAAGCGTAATCAAAAATCCCGGTCTCTGGCTTCTGACATCCTGCCTCCTCTGAGATAATGATCTGCTCAAATGTATCACTCAGCAGCGAGCCTTGGATTCTGGAAGTTTGCACATCCTTGATTCCATTCGTGATAATCGCCAGGCGGCACTCTGCAAGCTCTCCGCATAGCTCGATCGCTCCCTGCATCAGAAAGGTTCCTTCGCCTAAGAAACGTAGATACGCCTCACTAAATGATTCAGGATCAAGCTCAAGCGCATGTGCAGCAAACAACCGATTGAACCGCTCTACCCGCAGCGCCGCAGATGAAATCCTTCCTTGTTCTAAATCCCTCCACAATGCGTGGTTAATCTCTTGATAACTGGCAGCATAATCTGCTGCACCTGTGGGCATCCCAAAGTGTAGAAAGGCATTAGACAACGCGTGACTTTCTGCCATTCCATAATCAAACAACGTATCGTCGGCATCAAATAAAATAACATCGTATTTCATAAATATCCCCCAAAGAGCTTTTCTCAACAAGGTACTACAGCGATGCTGGCAAGTCAACTTCACACCTCTCACGACAAAATTTTACTTTTTTAAGGTAGATTTAATCGATCTGTGGTATTTTAAAAAGAAAACGGTGGTGAGCGTCATTTTATACGTTTTATCATTTCTAATGTCATTTCTTATCGTCTACTTTCTAATTCCGCCGCTCGGCAAGCTTGCTTTTCGGCTTGATTTTGTGGACAAGCCTCGGCAGGACGTTGAGCGTAAAATTCATAGAGAGCCCATTCCGCTAACGGCCAGCTACGCAATATTTCTCGGATTTTTTGTTACTTATCTGGTGTTCGCGCGTGATTTCTCCATGGAGACTGTCGCATTATTTGTTGGTGGAGTACTGTTGCTGACCATAGGCACGGTGGATGATTGGTACAAAACGAAGGGCAAAGATTTCCCAGCCCTGCCCAAGTTAATTGTACAAGTTAGCGCAGCGATCCTGGTTTATGCTTCTGGCAACGCCTTTACCGGATTTTACAATCCATTTTCAGGTGATTATATCATTTTGCCAGTCATTCTATCGTTTCTGCTGACGATTATCTGGATCTTCGGCGTAACCACTGTTATTAATTTCTCGGATGGCATGGACGGTCTAGCTGGTGCCTTGACGGCCATTTCGGCGGTTACGTTATTCGTAGTCGCACTGGCGAAGGGTCAATCCTCATCTGCCATTATGGCAATTTCGCTGATTGGCGTTACGCTTGCTTATCTGCGCTACAATAAGCCGCCCGCCAAAATCTTTATGGGCGACGCCGGGGCAACCTTTCTCGGCTTCATCCTTGCGGTAATTGCACTCGACGGCGCGTTCAAGCAAGCCACCGTCCTGTCGCTGTTCATCCCTATTCTGGCGCTGGGCGTACCGATCTTCGACAACATTTTTGTCGTAGTCAAACGTTTCATCCAAGGCAAGTCCATTTATCAAGCCGATGCCACCCAGGCTCATTACCGCCTGCTTCGGGCGGGCCTGAACCAGAAGCAGGTCGTTGCCGTGCTATGCCTGATTAGTGTTTGTCTATCCTTATCCTCTATCATTCTGCTGCTGATCGAGACTTAATGTATTTTAGGGACTAAGGGCATGTCTCATATACTGAGACTGCCCTTTGAAGTTATAAAAGGAGCAAGATTCCGATATGGAATCTTGCTCCTTTTGTGTTTGAGGGTATTCTAGAGTAGCGAGAGATAGCTAAGATGCGATAGTTTGCCAGAGCTTGCGAGATCTACGGGATCTACGGGATCTACGGGATCTACGGTGATCTGCGGGATCTACGGAATCTACGTAGATCCATGGCCAACTCCGCAGCTTTTACTCTTACGGACTCAGTCGCCGTTATTCGTGGATTTGCGGCCATTTAGTGGTGATTTCGGACTCCAGAGACGCTATCTACCCAAAATGGACTCATATTCAGTCTATTTCTACCCAATAGCTGCATTGGAGTCCGATAGCACGCAAATTAGAGTGATTTGTTACTTTTAGCGACTCCTGTGTCCTTTAGCTACCTAACTCCAAATAAATCAATCACCCATCGTTCTCTTGCGTAAACTCGGCTAATCTGCGATAAATTCCAATGATCTCTCCCATCGGCATTCTAACTAATCCACTAGAAGAGGGTGCAACGAATTCACGGACACCATCTACCTTTGGAGGCTCGCCCCCTTGAAATCCCCAGTTAGCTTTTGTTCTGCGACTAAACTCTGTATACACACCCTTACCTACAAAACAGGCGACTTGAGGCCGATATTTCTCCAGCTTGGAGCGAAGCAATTCACGACCCTCCTGGTATTCTTCACGAGTAATATCGTCGATTCCCCGTGTGGGACGGGCAACAATATTTGTAAACCCATAGCCCAGCTTTAGCAAGTCCCCGTCCTCAGACGCATCATACAACCGGGGAGTAAGTCCAGACTGATGTAATATTCTCCAAAAATTATTCCGCGGATTCGCGTAATGATGTCCTACCTCACCAGAACGGATACTAGGGTTGAACCCAATAAATACAATCTGTAATCCGTGATCTAAGTGATCTGGAATTTCATCCATGTTATTATGCCTCCTAACCAAACGTCGATCTAGTTCAACTTACGGGGTATACACTTTAAGACATGAAGGCGGTATATGACCTGCCAACCAAACCTTATTACCCGCATTATAAAAGGTTGCACCCATTTGACCCGCTCTAATCGTATCAACGGTTAACAATATCAATTTCCCTCTGCGACTTCCGGCTAAACTGGCAAAATGAGTCCCTTCAGACAAATGAACATACTGCCGTCCCATCGATTGGAGTCCCTCCTCCAAAATCACAGAAAGCACACCAGAATGAGTTCCGTGAAAAAGTACAGCAGGCGGAGTCCCCGGCTCATAAGTGATTTTTGTATGGCTATGCCCGTACCGGGCTTTGATCCGGTCATCAACGATTTCCAATCGTTGCTTGTCGCAGCCTGCGACCACTTGCCGAATATCTCCCACAGTCACCTCTGACCATCTAGGAGTGCTGACAATAACAGACAGCAAATCATCCAACCTACAGGAACCATCCTCTGGATCCAAAATAAGACCATATTGCTCTGGGGTATGCCGCAGCAGCTTAGTCATAAATTTACTTAACGATACTTCCGCTGTATTGCTTAACATTATATTTCCACCTCAATGTTCCCTATTTATATTATTCTACAGTAAAAGATCTGCCGAAGCAGACTCCAGAGGCATTACAGCAATCGCACATCCATGTATTACCTCTAAATATGTAAAAAAAGACCATGGACTCTTTCGTCCATGGTCGGGCTTCACCTAAATACAGAACTCCTTACCAGTTAATACAGCGATGTTATTTTAACGGAAACGAATATACTGGCTCTGAGGCTGACCTGAAAGTCCCATTTCATCCTTAACCTATCTCCAAAAGCATATTCCAACTATCCAGTTTATGTCAATCAGTAGTCTTTTATCTTCTGTAATCTTTTACTTACCTTATTCTTAGCTTATTTCAGCAATGCTTTCAATTCAGATGTCATATCTGATTCTTTTAACATTACGAAATCGCTATAACCCTCTTTGTACATCAACTTCACAATGTAGTTGCCATTCTCAACACCATAATTGAAATGATGGGCCAAAACATCTGTTAATAGAACCTTATCCTTCGTAACAGCCGTACGATTCTTTTCACGCGCAAGCGCTACTCTTTGTTCAGGACTAGTAGGGTTCTTAGGTGTTTTCTCGTCCATATAATCATCTTTTATAATCTCTGCCGATTGGATATCTTCAGCTGTTATTCGTATTTTATCGGCATAACCTTTTTCGTTCATCCATTTCTCTAACTCATGAAAAGTTGACTTCCACGGATAATAATAACCATAATCTGTAGAAACTTGATTACTGTTCTCTTTTACCTTTACCTCTACTTGGATATTAGCCACATCAGGTTTTCCGTCCTTATCTATCTGTACTTCGTAGGACATATTCGAAATTTCGCGTTTGATAATCTGCTTTAGCTCTGAAATTTCCCCGGGATCCGAGATGGCTACTTTTTTATTCCTGTTAGTAACCCACATAAAATCCAGGTCTTTGTCTAAGAGAGCTAAATTATACTTTTCATACTTGTAAGCTTCGGTATCCTTAACCGCTTTGAGCTCTGATTCGAACCCCTTTTTAGGGATCCAGTATTCCCTCACTAGCTTGTCGCCGTTCTCCAATTGATAAGCCAGAGTAAAATATTCATAAACATATTGTCGTGACGTATGATCTGGACGTACCGTAACTACCGTTTGATGAAGTTTACGGACAGCTTCTATATAATCTTTATCATCGGAAAAAGGATTCTGCCCCATGTAGGGTGTAGTGTACAAATCATCCGTTGGGGTATACAACCGGTAGTTAGCTCCCATATATACTCCGCTAATCTTATCACCGGAAGGCACTCTGGCTTCATACCCCGTAACACTTGATACCGGGATATACAGAAGTAATCCCAACATTACTGCATAAACTGCAAACTCGGCTACCACTTTACGCGTCATAATCTGCCATGTTTTCCGAACAATCATTTCTGCGGCAACATAACCAATAATGGCTCCGATGGCATATCCACTAATCACCCAGCCCATTTGCTGTTGCTTCATTTGCGCAAAATAATTACCGGCAATAAGCATGGCACATAACATTACCCCTGCTTTAAACAGTGGATTGAAATATCCAAAAGCAATAGCCTGACCCGCTTTTTCCGTATTACGCTTACGGTATAACAGGTAGGACAACCCAATAAATAGAAGTGCCAATACCCCATAAATCCATAATTCTGTATTGGTGAAGGGTTTGCCGGTAAAATAATACACGATATGAACAAAAGGAGACCATATCTGCGAATTGGAATCATGCAAGTTAGAATTTGCATTTGCATAACCATAAAGATACATGGCTAAATGGCTGTGGATTAATGAGATCAGTACAGCAGGAAGAATAAGCAAAATATAAATGATAATTCCCTGAAGAATAGATTGGCCCGTACATATTCCCACAAAAACACTAAAGCAGAAGAGGAACAAAGTCAGAATACTAACTGTGATACACCATTGCCAAATATCTGCGCCTTGAAAAATATAAAAATTCCCACTCCATGGCTTAATAACGGCAACCACCCCAGCAGTTAACCAAACAGGCAGCAACAGTAAGGTAAGTCCACTCGTCAGATGAGCTGTAAATAAATGCTCTCTGCGTAAAGGCAGGCTATGCCAAAGATCTGCGGGTGATTTTGCCTGAAGGTATCGGAATAAGAATAGTCCTGCGGCAACTGGGATCGTAATGATAAATAAGGCTTGCACACTACCAGCTATGCGAAATAAATGATCAATTTCCTGCGGTTTTGCATCCGGATTGTTGCTCATGAAGAGCTGCAATGGAAGAGCGAATAATAAGCCGAGTGCATATATAATCCCTATCCAGCCATGCTGGCGGAAGTTCTGGCGAAAAATACTGCTATTAAAGTAGTAATGGCTGCGCGTCATATCCGACATCCCCCATTTCATAAATAAAAATCTCTTCTAACGTCAATGGAAGCAAATCGAATACGTATGGCTCGTACACCTGAAAAGCCGCTTTGATCCGTTCACGATCCCCTTTTACAATATATAGGTTCACACTTCCCCGGCGCTCTTGATGCAGAACTTGTAACTTGGCAGCTAACGGAATCTCATGCCGTTCATCCCGAAACGCCACTTGAATCTTATGTGTATCCGCCTTAAGATCATCCAGATCCTTCTCAATCAACATCTTCCCACCATGCATAATCCCGACATGATCGCACAGATCTTCAATCTCACGAAGGTTATGCGAAGATATGATTACCGTCAGCTCGCGTTCAGCAACCTCCTGAAATAGCAGGTTTTTGATCTGACGCCGCATCACCGGATCTAATCCGTCAATCGGTTCATCCATAATCAGCACATCCGGCATACAGCTTAAACACAACCAGAATGACGCTTGCCGCTGCATCCCTTTGGAGAAACGACTGAGTTTGCGCTTTTTATCGAGCTGAAATACGGTTCCCAAATCTTCAAAACGCTTCTGATTCCAGCTCGGATAAATCGAGCGATAGAAGGCCGCCATTTGCAGCATGGTCGATTGTGGGAAAAAATAAGGAGCATCCGGCATAAAAATAACCCGTTGCTTAGTCGTCGGGTGTTCGAATACTGCTTCACCATCCACCCGCACGGTCCCCTTATCTGGAGAGTAGATGCCCGCCAATGTTTTGAGCAGCGTAGTTTTGCCCGCGCCATTAGAGCCGAGCAGCCCATAAATTGTTCCTTTATGTACCGTTAAAGAGATATCGTCGACTGCCTTCTCGCCTTGAAATAACTTGCTGACTCCTCGAATCTCAATCATCACTCTTCCCTCCTTCTCTTTGCTTCTCCACTTGTTGGTACAAAGAACTAATCTCAGCTGCGGTGAACCCAAGGTATACCGCCTCCGCCATCAGCCTCAGCAACTCATTCCGGACTTCCGCTTTTTTGATCGCATTTTGTTCTTTTTTCATCGGGGCTACAAAACTTCCTTTCCCCTGTAATGAATAGATATACCCCTCACGTTCCAATTCACGGTAAGCCTTCTGAATCGTATTGGGATTCACGGTTAGCTGCTGGGATAAAGTCCTTACAGAAGGTAGCTGTTCATCCGTCTGCAAAATACCATGCAGAATCATCTCCTTGACCTTATCGGTCAGCTGCTCATAAATCGGCTTCCGACTACGAACGTCCAGTTCGAACATAACCTTCCTCCTTCCACTATCTTGCATTAAATCCATTTTTATGTGTATTAACTGTACTACTATTATTAATACAGTTTGATTTATATGTCAACAAAAAATCCCCAAGATTATCCTTTGGGGATCTATCTATCCCTTGTTATTAATCAAAATTACGTCCGATTGCGCCGAGCCATCCTCATCCCCGTGGCTTTCGGACACAAATGACGCTGATTCCTGCTTTTAAGTTCACCTGAGGTTGACAGCGCCAAGCCCCCCTATCTCCCGTGGCTTTCGGACCCAGATGACGCTATTCGCACATTTTTCGTCTTTTGAGCAAAGTTTCGGACTCATGTGCAGCTATTGCCTAGAAAAGCGCTCATTTTGCGCGTTTTTCTAGGCAATAGCGACTTTGGGGTCCGTTACAACTCCAAAAGCCGCTGATTCCCACTTTTAAGGTCATCTGAGTCCGATCGCGCCGAGCCTCCTTATCCCCGCTAGCTTTCGGACCCAGATGACCCTATTCGCACATTTTTCGTCTTTTGAGCGAAGTTTCGGACTCCTGTGCAGCTATTGCCTAGAAAGGCGCTCATTTTGCGCGTTTTTCACACCAATAGCGGCTTTGGGGTCTGTTACAACTCCAAAAGCCGCTGATTCCTGCTTTTAAGCTCATCTGAGTCCGATCGCGCCGAGCCACCCTTGTCTCACGGGGCTCTCGGACTCAAAAGCCGCTGATTTCCGCTTTTAAGGTCATCTGAGTCCGATCGCGCCGAGCCATCTTAACCCCCGTGGTTTTCGACCTAGATGACCCTATTCGCACATTTTTCGTCTTTTGAGCGAAGTTTCGGACTCCAGTGCAGCTATTGCCTGGGAAGATGCTCATTTCCGGGCATACGCTACAACAAACCTCCTAAGTAAACCAAAAAAAAGAGACGTCCCTAAGCCATTTAGGCATAGAAGACGTCCCTTTGAGTATTAGTTACTGTAATTAAGCATACCAGCCCCATACGAAGATGAAGAGCGTACCGAATATCGTAACTAAACCAACGAATAAGGCATAGGCGATATTGATGTAAAGTTCTTTCTTGGTATCTGCTGATTCACCAATATGCATGAACAGGAAGAGCTGCAAGGAAGCCTGAATGAGGGCTGTAACAAGCAGGATTGCCATGTTCGCAGTGTTGGATAGATCAAGGTAGATTACAGCAAGTGCAGCCACAGAAAGGACAAGAGAGGCTAAGAAACCCATCACATGGCGAATTGGAAACAATTGCTTCATCATGCTACATCAGTCCTTTCAGATAGACGAAGCTGAAAATAAAGATCCAGACAACGTCCAAGAAATGCCAGTACAGCGAGAAGATAAAGGATTTATTGGCCGTAGCCGGATTAATACCTTGACGCTTCAACTGGATTAGAATAGCCGCACCCCACAGGAACCCGAACGATACGTGAGCTCCGTGTGTTCCCAGCAGTACAAAGAGACTGGATAGGAAACCACTGGTTTGAAGTGTAGCCCCTTCGTGAACATAAGTGACAAACTCCATGATTTCGATCCCAAGGAAGCCGAGACCCATTAGAAGGGTTAGTCCGAAAAAGACCATCATGGCTTTTTGGTAACCATGCCGCATGGCATGAACCGCAAGACCAATCGTAAACGAACTTGTCAGCAGCAGCAATGTTTCGATCATCACCGGACCAATTTCGAAAAGCTCCGGCCCGCTAGGGCCGCTGGCAAAACGGTCTACCATTACAAAGTAAACAGTGAACAACGTAGCGAACAGTGCAATCTCCGCTCCTAGAAAAACCCAGAAGCCAAAGATTTTATTACTATTCTCTTCTGTTGAGTATTCAAGCGGCTTAGACGCATCTATTTTCATACTGTCTCACCCCGCAATTTCTTTTCAGTAGCAATAACTTCTTCTGCTGGGATGTAGAATCCGTGATCCCGATCAAAGGACATAGCAGCTAGAACAATGAGGATACCTACTCCAGAGAGGATCGCTGGAATCCAAAGACTGAAGACCAGAGAGAACCCTGCGATGAAGAAGATAACACCCAGAATAAATGGTTTTCCTGTGTTGCTAGGCATATGAATCTTAGTAATCTTATCTTCAAAAAGTGGTACTTTATCTTGTTTAGCAGACCAGTATGCATCGCGTGTTTTTACATTTGGAACCACTGCGAAGTTGTAAGCTGGAATCGGGCTTTTCGTTGCCCACTCCAAAGTACGTGCATCCCATGGGTCGCCATCAGTATCTCTTGGTTCGTAACGAGTACTCCAGTAAATGTTATAAACCAGGATTACAAATCCAATCGCGAGACCGATCGCACCTACAAATGAAACCATACTCAGCGGGCCAAATCCAGTGTCCGCAGAATATGTGTATTGTCGACGGGTCATACCCTTAAGTCCGAGAATAAACAGCGGGAAGAACGATACGTTAAAGGAAATAATAATCCACCAGAAGGCATGCTTGCCAAGACGTTCATTCAGACGGAAACCGAATACTTTAGGGAACCAGTAATGGAACCCTGCGATAACGGCGAAGACCGCACCTGGAATAAGAACGTAGTGGAAATGGGCAACCAGGAACATCGTATTATGGTACTGGTAATCGGCACTGGCCATAGCCAGCATGACACCTGTTACCCCACCAATCGTAAAGATCGGAATAAAGGCCAGGGTGTATAGCATAGGTGTCGTAAAGGTTATTCGCCCTTTTCGTAAGGTGAATAGCCAGTTAAATATTTTCACACCTGTTGGTACGGCAATGGCCATGGTTGTAATCGAGAAGAAGCTGTTAACCATAGCACCTTGACCCATTGTATAGAAATGGTGAGCCCATACTAAGAAGGACAAGAGAGAAATGATCAACATACTGAATACCATGGATGTATATCCATACAGGTTCTTTTTAGAGAAGGTGGCGATAATTTCACTATAAATACCGAATGCCGGTAAGACAACGATATATACTTCAGGGTGACCCCATACCCAGAAAAGGTTGGCCCATAACATATCCATACCGCCATTGGCCATCGTAAAGAATTGAGAGCCGAACAGCCGGTCGAACATCATCAACGCAAGTGCTACCGTAAGCACAGGGAATGCGAATACGATAATTACGTTGGTGATCAATACGGACCAAGTAAACATCGGCATTTTCATCAACTTCATGCCTGGTGCACGCATTTTCAGAATCGTTACAATAAAGTTAACGCCTGTGATGAGCGTACCAATACCTGAAATTTGTAGTGCGAGCGAGTAATAGTTATTACCCACCGTTGGACTGAACTCTAGACTTGCTAGCGGGAAATATGCGGACCAACCAGCATCTGGCGATCCCCCGATAACAAACGAAATGTTAAGCAGCATAGCTCCAAAGAAGAAGAGCCAGAAGCTGACAGCGTTCAGACGCGGGAAGGCAACGTCTCTAGCGCCGATTTGCAGCGGAACGATAACATTCATCAGACCGATAATAAACGGCATGGCCATAAAAAGGATCATAATCAAGCCGTGTGTTGTAAATACCTCGTTATAATGCTGTGCGTCAAGAAATTTCATGTCCGGGGCTGCTGTTTGCAGCTTCATCATAATAGCGTCAACGCCGCCGCGGAAAAGCATAAGCAATGCTGCGAGGATATACATAATCCCAATACGTTTGTGGTCAACAGTAGTCAACCATTCGCGCCATAAATATCCCCATTTTTTAAAATAGGTCAGGCCGACAATAATCCCGATCGTAGCCAGAACAATACTTGCCATAGCTCCGTATATCAAGGGTTCGCCGTGGACCTTAAATTTATCCCAATCCATTAGGAATCGCTCCTTTCAAGTTGTTCAATTAACATTGACTAGTGTCCGTCATGTGTTGTGCTCTCTTCTAACGGAGAACTAGGTGTCGGCTCATCCAGTTCTGGATTAGGCTCGGTGTTGAATTCCGTCTCACTGGATGGTGCTGGAGTCGGGTGAATTTCTTTATTATCCTGATGCTCCATGCTTCCGTTATCCGTATCCATTTCAGTGCCACCATTACTCATATGGTCACCATGGCTTCCCGGAGGCGGGCTAAAGGATAAGTGAGTATTCGTATACGTTTTACGTCCGACATGTTCCATTTCCAAAAGACCTTTAAATTCATCTTCCGTCAGTGGACCCGCCGTTTCTTTAACGTCTTTCACCCATTCCTGATAATCCTTATCTGTCATCGCAAGTGTTTCAAACTCCATGTGGGCAAAGCCCTTACCATTAAAGTTCGCATTTCTTCCGACATAAGAACCTACAGTATCAGCTGAAAGATGCAAGGTTGTGATCATGTCGCTCATCGCGTATTTTTGTCCTCCCAATTGTGGGATCCAAAGACTTGAGATTGTACCGAAAGAATACAATCTGAACTCTACAGCGCGGTGAACTGGAATATTAACGTAGTTTACTGTTTCGATCCCTTCCTCTGGATAGCTGAAATGCCATTTCCAGTTAGAGGAGGAAGCATAGATTACAAGCGGTTTCTGATCTTTATAATCCGCTGCAACATTTTCTACATCTACTGTTGTTTTGACGGTGACTACGGAGAGGAATGCCACGATAATAATCGGAATGGTAATCCAGATAGCCTCCAGCCATTTGTTTCCTTCCTCGTGAGGAGGAATATAATCTTCGTTGCTTTTTTTAGCACGGTATTTCAAAAGAACGAAGACATATAAGATGTAGACAACTGCCAGAACACCGAGCATCATAACAATGGAGAGAATGATCGTGTCAGATAAAGTTCTTGCAGCCGGCCCCTTCGGATTCAGAACAGCGATTGAACTGCATCCTGGCAAGAGTAAAATTAGGCTGAGAAATAAAGCGTATAACGGTCCCTTTTTGTTCATGCTTAAGCTCCTTCCTTCAATACTTCTTTTATTAACCCTCAACATTAACCTTTATATATAGTAAGAATTTATGGGGAAGAAAGCAAAAGACTTATTTTTCCATTTAGCCTAAAAAAGACCTTAATAATGGCGAACAAGTTAAATATGTGTGATCAATTTGTTACAAGTTTCTAATAGTATGATAAAGATCACTGTAACGGCGCTGTTTATGGGTTGAAAAATTCCGTTCAAACTTTGTTCAATAGTTTACTAAAGTTGCTAATTTGGACACATCTATTTTGCGCAAAACGGGGTTATTTTAACCATTTTTGTTGATGCGTCAGTATTTAGCCAGAGTTACGTGCTTTTTATGATTGTGGTTGAAATCACAGTTAACTACTAAAAGGTAACAAATTATTCTGCTGGGGGTTACAATCTCTCAAATTTCATTCTATCAATGTATGATAAGGTAATAGACAAATATACATAGATAGGAGATTTTTGACGATGTCTTTAAAGAAAGTATGGCTATTATTAATCGTATTATTCATAGGTTCTGGATCAATACGAGCGATAGATTCAGTGAATGCAGCAGGTGCAGGCTCCCTTAGGTTAGGTGTGAACGATAAGTTAACAACTATTGAAGCAGTTTCGGTAAAAGATACCTATTACGTTCCTCTACGTGATCTGTCACAGGAACTTAAGTTAACGCTAACTGGAGTGAGTGATGGGATAAAAGTTACAGGTCAGAACAGATCAATCAAACTGCTGAATGATCATGCAACAGCTACTCTAAGCGATGGAAAGACCATATCCATGAATACATTTTTGAAAAACGGAAAAACCATGGTTCCACTGAAATTGACTTCTTATCTTGGTTTCGGAATTTCCTTTAAAGCAGATCAAAATTTATTGCGTGTAAAAGATGGCTCAGCTACATTAGATGATGCAACATTTGTGAGTAAATTTAAAAAGGAAATGAAGCCAACCGCAACTCCTGGAACTTCTACGCCAACTGTTGGGAAGCAAGGTAAGACCGTATACCTCACCTTTGATGATGGACCAACGGCCACTACTTCTACATTGCTTGATATTTTGGCAAAATATGATGCGAAGGCAACTTTTTTCATGATCGGACCGAATATGAACCAGCATACTGCGCAAGTGAAACGGATTGCGAATGAAGGACATGGTCTCGCATTGCATGGAATGACGCACCGGAAAGAGAAGTTTTATGCTTCACCTGCCGCTGCACTGGGTGAGATGGATAACGATAACGCCATTTTGAAAAAGATTACAGGTCAAAGCACCACACTGATTCGTCCTCCTTATGGAAGCAAACCTTATTTCACAAAGACCTTTAGAGATAAAGTGTTGGCTCAAGGTTATCATCTGTGGGATTGGAACGTGGACTCTGAGGATTGGAAATACAAGGATGCTAGTACGACGATCTATAATTCGGTTATGAATCAGGTTCATAAGCTGCAGAAATCGCAGACCAATCCAGTTATTCTGATGCATGATCAAAAGGCTACACTTAAAGTGCTTCCTCGTATTTTAGAGTCATTGAAAAAAGAAGGATATACATTCCACGTCATTAGCTCAGATCTGAAACCTCTAAATTTCTGGAAGGATACACGCTGAGTTTTTATTAAAAATCAAGAGGGGATCCCAACAGCTGTGAACTAGCTGTTGGGATCCCCTCTTTTTTCAAGTCTTGAACTAAACACTAATTTTTGTTTAATCCAACCACATTCATGCTCCCGAGTTTTTCTATCGGACCCAGATGACCTTAATTGCTGGATTTGCCACTGTTTCGGGTGCTATCGGACCCCATAGCCGCTATTGGTGCGAAAAACACTAGTTTCCAGCGTTTTCCACAACAATAGCTGCGCTGGTGTCCGAAACTTCGCTACAAAGGCGATAAATGGGCAAATAGCGGCGGCTGTGTCCGATACTCCGCTTCCAAGCCGCAAACCAGTGGGGATGAGTATAAGCCCACGTTATCGGACCCAGATGACCTTAATTGCTGGATTTAGCTATATTTCGGACGCTATCGGACCTCATAGCCGCTATTGATGCGAAATAAACCAGTTTCCAGCGTTTTCCACACCAATAGCTGCACTGGAGTCCGAAACTTCGCTCCAATGGTGATAAATGGGCAAATAGCGGCGGCTGTGTCCGATAGCCTGTGGGGGTAAGCATAAGCCCACATTATCGGACCCAGATGACATTAAACTGGGGAATATCAAGTAGATAGTGTGTTTAAAAAACTAGAGAACAGCCGGGGACACTAGGGTTACGGGGTACAGGGTACAGGCTACAGGGTACGGGGTACGGGGTACGGGGTACGGGGTACGGGGTACGGGGTACGGGGTACGGGGTACGGGGTACGGGGTACGGGGTACGGGGTACGGGGTACGGGGTACGGGGTACGGGGTACGGGTACGGGGTACGGGGTACGGGGTACGGGGTACGGGGTACGGGGTACGGGGTACGGGGTACGGGGTACGGGGTACGGGGTACGGGGTACGGGGTACGGGGTACGGGGTACGGGGTACGGTTTACAGGTTATGGGGTACGAGTATACCGATCATCGCCGAAGTTTTTATTGTTTCCATCCCTCTGTCTTGCCTGCCAATAGTGTCGCTGGAGGTCACATAGCATATGTTTGCCCGCAACCTACTGAAACAAGCTTACATCTATCCGCTCCTGAGCTGCTGAGACCAACTTACATCTCTCCCACCTTGACCAACTGAGATCAGCTGGCTCGCGCTTGCTCCCAATCTGCTAAAACCACAAACAGCAGAGCAGCGATCTCCGTTACTGGAGAACCGCTGCTCTGCTGTTTTTTTAACATTATTATGAAGCTCTATAGTTTGAAGCTGGACAATATTTTTTGCAGATCTTCTGCCAGCACCGCTAAATACTGAGCTGAAGCCGACATTTCCTCCATTGCGGATAGTTGCTCCTGACTCGCTGCACTTGTGTCCTGAACACCCTCCGCCCCTTTACTAGATATAACGTTGACCTGTTCCATAGCTGCTGCCACACCTTGTGATTCCATGGCTACATGAGCAACCGCTTCTCTAATTTCGGCTGTCTGTAAGGTAGCTTCTTTAATGGAAGTCTGAATCTCATGAAAAGCTTGAGATACCAGATGACTTTGAACTACGCCATTGGTGACTAGCTCAGTACCCAAAGCCATGGATTCTACTGCGCTTTCGGTTTGCTTTTGGATATGTGTAATAATATCTGTAACCCGCAAAGAACTATTTCTAGTTGCTTCCGCCAGATTACGAATTTCTCCAGCAACTACAGCAAATCCCCGTCCATGCTCACCGGCCCGTGCTGCTTCTATAGAAGCGTTGAGCGCAAGCAGATTCGTCTGTGTAGCAATACCGTTAATCGTTGTAATAATTGTATTAATCTCTTGTGACAATGTCCCCAGATTAGAAACAATCTCCTGACTCTGAGTTACACTGAGGTCAATTTCCTTCATCTGCACAATGATTTGGTCTACAGCCTCTACTCCACGATCCGATGAACCGGAAACTACGCCCATTAGATCCGACATTTCATAGCTGCTGCCCTCTACGGCTGCAATATCATTGGTCATTGCTTTTATGGAACGTGTTGTATTGTTAATGCTCTCTGTCTGTTCATCAAAACCCGCGGCAATCTCTCCAGAAGATACAGCGATCATTTGTGAAGCCAATGAGGTCTGCTCAGCGCTTGCACTCATCTCTTCCGATGAAGCTGACAGCAGCTCCGCACTCTCTGCAATCCCTTGCATCATCTTCCGCAAGCCCTGCAGCATATTGTTAAATGAACTGTTAATTTGGCCGATCTCATCCTTGGCAGTGTACGTTGCTATTACGGTCAAATCTCCATTTTCTGCCCGCTTCATTATTCCTTGCAGTTCTTTAAGGGGTTTTGTTATCAGTCGAATGATTGCAATACTAATCACGATACAAATCACACAGGCGAACGTAATCATTATGGTATTGTTTACCCGCATGCTTTTAGCGGTTGCCATGGAATCTGAATTGTGTTCATCAGCATCTTTAAGCAACGAATCACTAATTCCTTTAAGTAGGTTGATCATTTTTTCACGGGAATCGTTAAACTCGCCTGAAAATACTCGATAGGCCTCTTGATTATGATTACTATCAGCAATCTTTATAATGTTGTCCCGCTGTGCGCGATAATCTGGCAAAAAGGACTCATACTCTTTGATTTTACTTACAATAGCAGGATCATTATACTGAATCGCTTTCACCTTGTTCATAAGTTCATTGTTATCCTGAACCTTCACTTGGATACTCTCAGAAAGTTCTTTGTTTTTGCTGGCATCAACGCTAATCAAACGCTCCAAAAGATAGGATTCAATAGCCCGATTATTCGTACGCATCTGCCCCACGTAAGAAACAGGCAATAAATTTTCATTATATGTCTCATTTGTCTTTTCGGCCATTCGGGTCATCGTGATGATGCCTATGCCCCCTACAACATTCACCATGATTACAGCGAATACCAAAAGCAGCCCTATTTTGTATTTCACTTTCAAATTTTTCATCTACACTCCGCCTTCGCATTATCTTATGATCTATCTATTTTTATCGGTCGGAAGGGCTAAGAGTTTGATGATTTTTTGAATATTGTGTCGAATAAAAGTATATATTGTCATAAAACGACTTTCCTCCAAATATAAAAAGGGCGGGCACCCGATCCGTTAGTTACTCCGAATCCATGTACCCGCCTAATCAATCCTCTTCCTTATTCTCCAGAGGTATAGTACCAATATAAAGTATCACCGTTCTGCAAAATATAGCTGTCTGCACTTATGCTTGGATCAGCATCCCGGTTCGTTTTATACTTCCATCCGCTGCTTGGGCCTTCATCAAATTCAGCCAACCCGTCAATAGACTTCACGTAGATGCTTCCAGCGTTGCCGGATGATACTACCTTAGTGCCTAATTGACTGACTAGTAAGCTATAAGCCGTTTCGCCCTCTTTTAGAGCTACTGTTGTACTGGCTAGGATGGTTCCCTTCCGGCTATCTCCAATCACTGAAAGGGTAGCGGTAGCTTTAGCTGGAGCAATAACAGACGATCCAACAGTCAGAGACTGAGTATAACGCGCTACGCTCGGTACGCTGTCTTTAGCATAGCCGGTAACAGTCATTGTATAGCTATTTGCCGGGAGACCCCCATCAACAACAGCTACACCTTGTTCATTCGTGATTACCTTCTTATCACCAATCGAAACCTGCACACCTGCTGCTGGTGAGGTAACCGGATCAGAAGTGAAACTGTCCTGATTCCACACCCACTTTTTCTGAGAAACCTTTACGGTAAAAGCTTCATTAGCTTTTGGCTGCGTTGGGGAAAGCGCCACAGAATCTATAACCTGTGTATTTTCACCTGCATAATAGACAAGCACACGATCGGATTCCTGTAGTTCGAACGCATCCATACCCACACTTGGATATATCCACTCCCCGCCGCGTGATACTACGAAGCTCCACCATCCGTCGTAAGTACCTTGCGAAACTCCATGGATACCTGATACAAAGTTGCCATAAGACGATTTGGTGATATCTACTTTAAAATCATCGGTAGACCCTAGTTGCTGCAACGCTTCAAGAGCATTGGAGGCTTTTAAAGTCCCTTCACTAATCAATCCTTCCGGGCCTTCAACGGTAAGTGAAGCTGTTACATTCTTAGAAATTACCTTTATAGCTTTTGTATATTTAGCAACCGTTGGCGCTTTACCTTCGCGGTAGCCAGTTACAGTCAGTGTATAGTCACCTGCGGGCACATTTCCTGAGAATACGGCCTCACCTTTAGCATTCGTCGTTACCGTCTGAGCTCCAATTTGGACCTGAACACCCGCAGCTTTTGCAGTTACAGGAGAGGAAGTGTTCGTAGCAGCGTCCCATTTCCACGTCTTACTAGTTACAATGACGTTAAAAGAATCGCCCTCTTTAAGATTTGCTTTGGAAAGGGTAACGGAATCCACAAGTTTAGTGTCATCTCCGGCATAATAAACCAGTACCTGATCTGAATCTTTAAGTACAAAATCACTCATGCCTACATCGGGATTAATCCATTTTCCGTCACGTGATACAACATACATCCATCCGTCATAACCACCAAAGCTTCCAGCAGCAATACTTCCGATGCCAGTCACATAACTGCCCGAAGGATTCGTGATCGGCAAGTTCGTTTGAAGCGCCAGCTTCTCTAACGCTCCAAGTGCGTTGCCAGCATAGGCGTACCCTTGTGCCAACGTGGCCCGTGGTCCCTCAATCGTTACAGGAGCGTAGATGAGTGAGCTCTGAACGGAGGATTTGGAAAAATCGTATAGCTTACTGTTGCTTCCTTTATACAGCAAATTATACGCAACCAGCGCCTGAAGTCCTTGCTCTGTCGCCAGAACATTACTGCTTCCACCACGGCTATGGGTGAAGCTACCATCAGCTAGACGATAGCTAAGCAGGTTCTCCATTAGATCCACTTTGTTTTTGGTGTATTCTAATCCACTAGGATCAACTCCGAAGGATGTGAGTCCAAGGATTGCTTGTGCGCTACTTTCAGCACTGTCACCGTAACCCCCATGGCTATCTTGAGCTGCAGATAACCAAGCTACGGCTTGTAGCCCTGCTAAGTAGGCTTCAGGATTATTTTTATGTGCCGCCAGAGCCGTCAAGGTTATCGCTGTCATATCAGACTCACTTGCGCCCGAGGTTAATGCAAAGCCCCCATCCGGATTCTGTTTGGAGAGAATCTCCGTAAGGAGCTTATCCGCCGTCCATTTCGCGTCACTTGGGATATTATATTTACCAGAATCCAGCGCAAGTAAGGCATATACCGGATTATTTAGCGTCTGTTCACTGAGCTTGCTGTTATTATAAATTTTCTCAATCAGATTATAGCCAGGAGTCGTTCCGTTACCAGCAAAGCTAGTAGGATCTGCACCAATCGCTCTCACTGCGAGCACGATTCGAGCATAATCGGTTACATTGGCGAAATTGCCAGCTGCATCCTTTACTTTTTTCTCAAGCTCTGAATGGTAACTGGCTGGCAGCTTATATCCTGCTTGCGCTAATCCAATAGCTTGCCAATCCGATTGCACGCCACCTTTCAAGAGATATTCTGCAGCCGCATAAGTCGCATCCGCAACATTAATCCGCTCCGCAGCAGTTGCTTCCAGACCGGAGCCAGCGCTCGCTTCTGCAAATATTTGTCCTGCCGGAGCAAGAGATGTTCCTAGAATTGAAATGACCATGAATAAGGCCAGCCCAAGTGCTACAAACTTGGAAGACATGATTTTCTTCATTGTTTAACCTCTTTCTGTATAAGAATGGGTACTGCTGGGAATAAGACGCATAACATAAAGACCGCCCCTTTGGAGGGCGGTCAGGGAAGATTACAAATCGAGGCTCCGGCGCTTGCTTCCTGCCGATAGTCCATCTGTATATGTTCCACATTCTTACCCCACGAAGAATAGAAACGCTCACAAAAAAGGCAGGTCTCCTGGCTAATGCTTCATCGCTGTTCTTCACCTTCCCACCCTACCTTCAGGGCAGTGGCTTATAGAAGAAACGCTCCGCACATACAGTGGCGGGACCACGCCGGACTCATGCACCGGACTTCCCTTTTAAGCAGACGACTAGATTGATAGAGTCTGCACCTTTTCCAGTATGTAGTATCTTATTTTGACATCCATAATCATATCTATTAATACATAGCATGTCTATAGAAAAGCTTAGTATGGGCAGCAAAAAAATGAACAGCAATACACCACCTGCCGGTAGGTATTGCTGTTCAGAAAGCTTGTTATTCGGCTGTTCCTTCCGGACTTGCAGTTGGGGAGGGTTCAGCACTTGAATCAGAAGCTGGTGGAAAATTAGGGTCGGGATCTACGATCAATGTAAATCTTCCGGCCTTGATCATACTTTTCTCTAGAATTGTCGCTCCAGGCTCCAATGTAACCTCAACCTGATAGGATGGTTGTTCACCTTCAGTCACAGCTGTTGCGGAAGGCAACCCAGTGCTGTCCTCAGTATCAGAGGAAGGCGTAGGAGACGGAGAAGCATCAGCTACTGCGTTAGGAGCATCTGCACCTTCTGCTGTTCCTCCAGTAGTGCCAGCGGCATCTGAATCGGCTGCGGCGTTTCCCTCATCCGTCCCATCCGTTGACGGCACTGGACAAGTGCCATTCGTAGCAGCGACCTTAAAGCTTTTATCTATCTCTGTAGACGAAGACATTAAACTAATCTCAGTCGGTTGAAACTGCACACAGTCATCTGCACTTGCGAAGGTGAACACCAATATGCTGCTCCCCTTATCTCCTTCGTCGCTCTGATCCTTCAAGTATACTGAAGCCGGAGGCAGCTCATTACCTGCACTCTGAACAGGGGTCGGCTCAGGGCTTGTCCCCGGCAGAGCCGTCTTCGTATCATCCGGGCGTAACATACTGAATACGATAATTGCAATAATCACCAGAATACCCGTAATGGAGCCGGAGATTAAGAGTCGAAATCGGCTGCGGCTGATCCAGCGCGCCAGCGGGGAAGCCAGTTGGGAGCGGGCTTCATTGTACACATTTTGCAGAGCAGGCCGAGCTGCCGCGACATAGTTCTTTCGGAATTCCCGATTCTTGAACGCTTCACGATCACTGCTCAGGAAATACTTCAGAATCGCCTTACGGTAACCCGGTTGCAGCTTTTTATTCGAAACCGTAAATAAAGGATTGCCTTGCGACCAAGCAAAAAACCGATAGATGATTTCTTTGTCGGAACCGGATTTACGCTTTAACAGCTCCAGAAGCGCATCGTAATCCAGCGGACCCCCTTCACGCTGAGTTGTATAGTAAAAGGCTAGCGGAAGCCGTTCAAAGGGTTCCAGAACACGCGCCTCTTTTAGCAAACGACGACCCAGTAGCTGCACATCGTCTAGTTCCTGCGGAGACAATCCTGTAAAAATCTCTTCATTCGGCTTCTCTTCACCAAACCAGCGGTAAGCTGCACGCAGCGCATTCTCTTTCTGCTTGCTAATCCTATCCAGTGGCGGCTGCCAATCGACAACATTACCATACCGTAAAAAAACTACCTCCAGAAGCTCCTCCTGCGTCATATCGGAAAGCGATAAGCGGTTCAGTAAGAATCTATCTGCTGAAGCAGCAAGATCCTGCATTAGGGAGAGTGCCTTAGGAGCAACTCCTGTTCCTTTGCGGCGATCTTTTTCTGCCTTATCTACAATTTCATGAATTTCCGCTACAGAAGCCACCGGATCATGTTCCAGCTGGAGCTTTTCAAGCAAATAATCCTTCACAGCATTTTGAGCAAAAGACTGCTCTAACGCCACTGGCAGGAACCGCCCCCAATGGAGTACAAAGCTCAGTATATCCGCAGATCTGGACGCCGCAGCTAGTCTTGATTCCATATAAGGCTCAAGTAGCTGCTTACGGAAATATGTTTCAGACATCACGCGCTGGAAGTAGGCTCCACTTAACTCATCATTACTCTCAATGATCCCGTAAGCGGCACTCAAGATATCCTTGCGGCCCGCTTCCACACTATGAAGCATCCCATTGATGAAATAATCCACGATTCTGACCCTGTAATTGTGATCCTTAAGTACAAAATACTCCTTAAAACATTCCATAATCGCCGGATCTGGCACATTCCTTTGCCGAATCAGATCAAATTCCCGGTCGAACCGTTCTAAGAAAATATCGTTCAAGCGGATTCTAGAATGAATTGCACCGTCTGGTTTAAGGTAAGAGAGCAAACCACTTAGCACCGCACTCTTATTCTCCGTATATAAATGCTCGTTCCCTTGCTCAATCTCATAAAATATAGCCAGCTCATTATAGAAAGCAAGGGATAGCTTATGCTCAGGACTCTCTCCACGCAGAATCTGATCGGCGAAGCTTACAAAGTCGTTAATATCTCCTGGATTCAGCAGTAACAGCTTCCACACCAAATCAGCATAAGGCTGGCGGGACTCACCAAAATCGACATTTCCCATCCGTCTGGAAGCCAAATCGAAGGTATAATCCTTCTCAATACTGCGATCACCGGGACGCAGCGAACCTTTTTCCACAAAGCTAAGATGTATATATTTACGGCTTTTCGGTTCATTCGCATACGTAATCACGCCTAATCTACGGCGGAATTCATACGGCAGCACGCTATACAGAATTTCTGTAAGCTCCACCGCCCGCGCGGACAACTCCGTGATAGGTACGTTTAGAGCCACGTAGATTTTTTTCTTACCTGCTACAGAGAGCATCACAGCTTGCAATAACGCCTTGAATATCCCTTCATCAATCCCTAACAAGCGTAAGCCTGCGATTGGGTCAGGGCTGCGGTCTGTGCGAACAACTGGAATAGAGGGCAGCTCCGGCAAAGTTCCACCAAGCTCTCCAGTATAACTCTCTGCAAAATCAGCATGCAGCCAGTCCCCATAGCTCTGGACAATTTCTTCGGAACGTGAAGCAGGAACTACATAGTTATGTGCAAAAAAGGCGCTTCGTTGGCCTGTGAAATCGGCCGCTTGATAACGACTAAGCCCAATAACTGTATCCCCGTTCTCGGCATGAAATAGGTGCAGCGCACCAGGATATGCAGCCTCATCCTTCTCCCCACGCGCGGTCAACTCCGCAGGAGCATCGTAGAGGCAGAAGGGATGAAGGATTTTTTTCACAAAATTATTGTCTAGACTATCTGATTTCGCTACCGTATCGAAGCCTTCTGTGGAACGAAACACTCCGCGACGTTCGCGGGTATACATCTGTTGGGCGATTGTTGACCCTGAGAAACCATTCACGGGCCGTCGCTCCCCTCAATATACTTCAGCTTATGCAGCAGCCAAATAAAAGGCTCGTCTACACGAATCGGGCTTACTACACCCTCAATCTTTTGATTCACAGGATTGCTGCCCAACGCAGATACTGCAAAATAACCCGTATTCGCGAAATAAACATCCATCGTATCTTTAAAGGGTCTGTCCACCTTACCAATAAATCTGCGAATTTCCCCGTCGATGTTATGGAACTCGTCCATGTTTAATGTTTTGCGATGAACATAGTTATTGAACACATTGCTGTTGGACTTGATATAATCGCCATCCTCATCCTTCAGCGAATGCAGCATATCACTTTTTGCAAGTACAACCGCTGTTGGAATGTCTGTCTTACTCTTTTCCTGATAGGCAATAAAATCACCAAACATCGTCAGCACCACATCGCGCGGCTCGTCATATTGTGAGACCCATTCTCCGGGGCGGTCACCGATGTTAATATGAATTTTTTCACGGATAGAACGGATTTGCAGCGGATCGACCATAAACAGAATACCCGCAGAGTTCTTGATATGCTGACCATGAAGTCCAAGATAATCCTGATCCACCATCCCCTCACCTGCTACATCAAAGAATACAAGTGTCAGTGGCGGTTTATTTTCATCCTTAAAGACAAATTGAAAGATAAAAGGCTCCTGCATTTTTTCCTTCTGTGTAGAAGCCAGCAGATCCCCGCGCTCAAAAAGCGGTTCTTCATACAATGTACGGAACTTACGGCTAATCTCTGCATTAAGCGGCATACAAGCGGCATCAAAATGACCTGCTGTAGTATGCTGCAACGTGTGGATCAACGAGGTCATATACACCGATTTCCCGACTTGGGATGCCCCGATAATCGAGATGATGTTACTTGGCACCTTCCCGGCAGTCACCGGCAGCTCATTATGGCAGGCCGGGCAAAGCCGTCTGCGCGTAAGCACACCGTAACGATCCGTAAGCCCAGTTAACACATGATCCGTGTAATGATGATATTCTTCCGGAATATCCGCCGGGTTGATAATCGCTTCTATGTCATCTACCGTATCGAGCCCGAAGCGCTCACGGTATTTGTTCAAGGCGTCATCCTCACCCAATGCGTAATTTTCATCGTCCTCCCGGCTGTGCATAGCCCGAAAGACGACATCCTCCGGAGAGAATTTGGTGAAGCAATACGGACACACTATATCGTAAAAAAGCGGCCGCGGCTCCGGCTGATTCTTTTTCATAAAACGGCTAAAAAAAGACATCTACTCATCCTCCCAAAAGTTGTATCTACGTACTTGCTATGAACGCACTGCTCATTACCCGCTTGTACACGTAGACCGAGTCTCACTCCGGTACCAATTCGTAATAAAGCCCATATTTCTTGCCATCGGTGAAAAAGATGCGTACAAAATCATCCTTACCGATTTCAATCGGCGGAAGTACATTGCGTCCAGGAGCGAAATCCTGTACGAAGGGAAAGAGAATACCATCCTCTTTCCCTGCCGGATGCCCTCCACGTTTCTTGACATAACAGAGGACATCCCGTGCCACGGGCACTTCTGCCGTAATCGCCATATGTACGGTCTTTTGTTTTCCGAATAAGGCTTTTTTTTGTTGAATGGAATAATAGATTCGGGCTTTGCCTGCACTGACCATCACCCGGTTCACACCATCACTTTGCCTCACCAGTACAGTCTCACCGTTCTCAGCAAGACGAGCAAATATGGTATAGGATATCAGGCCGATATCATCCAATCGATCACGATAACCATTGTTAGATTTGTATTCCTCACGAGTGTAGAGCTTCATCCCTACTGGCGGATCATCTCCGGTTCCCATGTCAGCCGCTTCTGCGGAGGTTTTGTGGATGTACACCGCCTGCACGCCGTCCGGCCAGCGCCATCTCAGCGTACAGAATCGGTCATCCACTTGGGATGTCACATCCGTTATTCCCGGAGCGGAAGCATTAACCTCGGCGTACCTCATTAATGTAAACCCCTTTCCGCTACACTAGAATCCTTTGCTGTTCCGGTTTCTGCGCCGACCCGGAAAGTTATCCGATGCTGGTGCAGGCGCTGCGTTATTGTTTCTTCTATTTCGATAAATACGTCCTTCACCTACCGGAATGACGCCTGTAAATAATGCAATAATAGCAGCTAATATTAGAACAGCCAGAAGACGAATAAGACTATCTGTAAAGGAGTCACCGCTAAGTCCAAATTCCAGAATCAGTCCTGCGAACAAGCCAGATATTACGCCGCCAATCCCAAAGCTTTTAGCCAAATGACGGTTATCAAACATAATTCCCAGACCTAATCCAAGCGCAGCCCCCATCAACATCAATGATAATATACGAACCGCAGCATAATAAGGACTGTCTGCCGTTGAATCACTGCGCTCAGTTAGCAGCGTCCGATCTCCCAGACGGTCATAGATCTGCTGGAACACATCGCCCAGAAGGGCTGAATCCTTGACATCATAATAGTGTCCGCCTGTCACTCTCGCAATATCCTGCAACAGCTGATTGCCTGCTGGATCATTCAAGCCCAGACCAATGGTATTCACGGCAATACCGCGCTCTACATAAGCCTGCAACTCTCTTGTGGTATCGAAATTACTCACTCCGTCAGACAACAAGATGACCATAGCTCCTTGGTCTTTTTTGCCGTCACTATCAATTTCCTTGAGTGCCTCCGAGACCGCACCGCTAATATTCGTGCCGCCTTCGGTTGGCTGCAGATTATCGATTGCAGTCAGCACCTTCTCACGATTCTCCGAATTTGAAAGTGGCGTTAAAGGCTGGACAACTACAGCTTCGTTGTTAAAGGTCACCACGGCCACCTTATTGTCAGTGTCCATTTTTGTAATTAACGCTTTTGCTGCTGAATACCGGCTATTATCGGGATCACTCTGCGTCATACTGCCTGAGTCATCGATAGCCATCACCACATTCTTAACCGGTCTGGCACCGCCAAAATTCAGTTCATAAACGAACTCCGTTAAGGCTCCAACTCCAAGTGCAAGGACAATCATCAGAGGCAGCAGTTTCCACGATAACCCCAGGTAGCGTTGTTTCCATGAAGCTCCGTTCAGTCGTGGCGAGATCATCTCTGCAAGCAGGCAGCCTACACCGACACCCAGCGCCACAATGGCAAAATAAATACCCACAAGCAGGATGGAAGGCAGATCGTTATACCAGCTTAGCAGCCATTCGCCAAAAAGAAAGGCGACCCCGCCGCCGATCAGACTGAAGAAGAGCAGCAGCAGATTGATTTTTCTCTGCATCGTTATACTTCCTTTCCGGGAAAACCTGAATTGTACTATTATCCTTTAAACATTCCGGGGGTTATGCTGCCTGATAAACGGGCTACCCGGATGTGTTATCATCCCCCAGATTGCACTTTGTGCAATAGAATGGAGTAGGAGGAACAACTATTTCTATTCTATTGCACAGTGTGCATTGGAAATAAGGAGAAATGTCCCTATCCCAGAAATCTACTTAAATCTACTGTATCAATATTGCACAAAGGCAATAAAGGGACTCAAAGTGAGGGTACCCATCTATTACGCCATCAGCGCATCTCAGGAAGCTGATCTTCACTCAGCCCATGGAGCTGATAGCCATTCTGAGCATAAGTCTCATAATAGACCTTACCGTTGCGATAATAGAGCAGGTCTTCTAAATGAAAGCCGCCCATCAGGTTGAGCTTCTCCACTCCGCTCCTCCGCTGCTCATGCACGAATCCTAACCGGTAAATCCGAGTTGTCTCATCCACTCCAAATGCGTAGCGTAGGAATTCTGATGAACTGTCTCCGAAGAAATATTTCTCCTCATGACGATGCTCTTGCGTATATTCGAATAGCCGAACATTAATGGCCGCGCCCTCTTCCAAATTATGATACAAGCGCTTGAACAGCTCTTCCCTCGATAGAACCTGACGATTCTCATAGGCAGCCGCAACATTTGCACGCCGCAGAAGCTCTTCCTCAAAAGATAAATTGAAAGGTTCTGCTGTCAGCAGCTCCCGGCGGCAAATATCAATCAAACGCTCAATCACAGCTTCTTTCCCTTGTTCTAAGAGCTTGGAGATACTGCCCATGTACTTCTCACTGAAGAATATTCCAGGTCCACGCCGGGTTTCGATATCCTTCATCACTTCTTCTGTGACTACGCGGTAGTATTCCATTACGTTCTGGCCCGTTGTTTCGTTTGTTCGCCCAATGCTGTCCATAACAGTAATACGCAATTCTTCCTCCAAAGTCTCCATAGCTTTCACACGAGCCATACTTTCCATATGAAGCTGCTCAAGTGCAGATTCCAAACGACTGCATAGGGCAAGCTCACTTTCTAGGCCCAATAGTTCATATTTTTTGCCATATACGGCTGAGAATAAGTAATGAATGAAGTTACGTACTGTTCTTTTGTCAAAAAGCGGCACACGCTGGAACGGCTGGCGCTCCACGCTTTCTGCATAAAGATCCTCAAGCTCCTCCTGCATGGAGAGAATCGCGGAACGCAAGCCTGCCATATGCTGACGTAAAAGATGGAGCACACTTCCGGCTTCATCACGATCTGCCGTCCACTCCGCAAGCTGATAAAAGGTTACCGCAGGCGTAGATGTTTCCTGTGCCGCCAGCATAGTGCGCCATTGGCGTAATGGATTCATTCCCTCTACTCTCCGGTTTGACTCTGCCACAAAGTTATTGCGGAAATAAGCTTCGCCCCCTTCACCGAACAACTGCCGTTCAGCTTCACGAAGTGACAGCTGCTTCAGTTCATTATAGGAAGGGCGTCCGTGACTCATTAAACCCGTCATTTCATTCAGGCCGTCTTTCTCCGGAAGTAGCTGTACCGCGTGTTCCCGCAAGCTGTCAGGGTCCAGCCCTAACAACGCCTGCCGTTCACGTATAGTCCACGAACTGCCCTCACTCATATCGGAGACAAGCCGCCGGAACGCATGATACAGCACTGCCAAAGCAATTTGAACATTAGGTCTTCTTACCCCGGAAAAGCCAGCAGAGGCGTAGCCTTGTCTTCCAGTGCTGCCTCTGATGCCGCTTTTGAAGGTCATATTGTTATATCCGCCATGACCAGTAGCCTGATCAGAAGCCGGGCGGACCCGATTTTTGAGCAGACTAATATGAGAAATAATCTCGTAGTTGTCATCCATACCGTGTGCAGACATCATACCGCGCTCATTTTTATCGGAGAGCAGATACACAAGGTCAAATAATGCGGAAGGACCATGGCCAACTGGAATCGACAGACCGTCTTCCGTCACAAGTAACGGCGCATTAAACTTATAGTCCGTAGCCTGCATTCTGTCCAATTCACGCAGAAAAGCCAGCCCTACTGAGCTGGAATATCCAAAATTATCCCCTTGCTCCCGCTCATTGATCAGAGCGTAGAGATCTGTCTGTACGGACTTGAAGGACTGGCCGAGTACAGCACGAGCCAGCAGTGTAATTTCCGGCAGCAATACATTAAGCGGATCATCAACCCGCGTAATGATAGAGAGATGGATGACGTCAAAAGATGAATATAGACGTCCATAATCCGCTATACTGTTGCTCAGCCGCCGGATAACTTTATTCATTTCAGCAAGATAACGTGTATCCTCATGAAACTTGCGGTAAAGTTCATGACGCACAGTGCGTGGATCTGACCCTGCCGTTTCCGGCAAGGCCATGGCCAGCACCCGGTCTTTCCCTCCCGCAACAGATTCACTTTTGCTTCCGTCTGTTCCCTCTTTTGCTGCACCTGACACAGCATGTAATGCCATAACACCGCCGGCGTTATCCCATTTTCGTTCGCAGCTATCCAGCACCGGACCGATGGCCGGAGCAACCTTGTCGCCTACGAACAGAAACAGGGCAGGGTAATGGATGCTGCTGCGTCCATCCCCTTTGCTGCGCTGTGCCTCTTCCTGTACCGCATATTGTTCACCATAAGATAATGCCTGTGTTTTGATCATAGGCCTATTTCAACTTTCTGCGGATACTGCCGAGCTTGCTAGTCATGCTCTTGTAGAATCCGTACATCTCATCGCCGCTCTCATACTCAACCCGTTCGTACTCCAAGCTGTCGCGTGCTTCCAGGAATGATACATACAGTCCTTCCAGCTTATAGAGCAGCGGGGTAACGTCTTCAGCGGCAGTCATTTCACCTGCACGACGTGCTGCCTTACGCAGCAGTACGCTGCGGCTCTTCTCATCCAGCTCCCGGAAGTGCCGATACACGGCATACTCTACGTAGCTGCGCTCTTTCATCAAATTAGCAAACGGCTCCCAAGCGTCCTCTTCTTCATCACGGTCATAAACGTAGAGTGCGCCTTTTTTGATAATGCTGTCCGTATACAAAGCTTCAATGAACTGATCCATCCACTTATCTTCGTCCAGATATTGATGAAGCACACCTTCAAGCTCAGCGGCTTTGGCAGTCAGTTCAGCATATTTGGACAGCTCGACACGAACACGTGAAATCAGCTGCGGTGAACGAATGAGATTCTCCTGCGCCATGTCCTTGTTGATGCTGCCAAAGATATCTTTAATGCCTTCGCGCTCCAAGCCCTTCTCACGCAGACTCTTCAGCTCATCAACCGCCTTCTTCACTTCACCGAGATTCGGGCGTGTGGATTGCAGTTGCATATCGAAACCACTCAAAATGGTGTCCAGATCAAAAGGTTTGGTGAACACAACAGAATATCTGTTACTTGTGTTCTCATCTACACCTTTTTCAATAATGACTCCACTTGCCAGCGCTTTTGCAAAGTCTGCACGCACTCTAGCGTTATAATCACGTACACGAGAATTGACGTAAGTGTCGCCCCATGATTTTTCCGGAATCGGAGAAGGCAGATACGTCCAGTTGTTCTTATCCGTCATCACGAGATGGCGGCCAATCCCTTCCTTGTCGAGAATGGTCCGCTCATAGTTCTCTTCAAACACCCGCAGTGGCGTGTATACGAAAAGTGGCACACCGTTACGTGTGTTAAGCCAGAAAATACGGTTTTTCACTTGGCTTTCCTTGATCGTAAATTGCGATTTGCCAAGCGCATTATTCTGATAATTACGAATCCCTTTTAGGATACCCGGCGCTTTAACAGGCACGGAAACGAAACCCCATGATGGGAAATGTAAGCTGCCCGAGCTATTGCTAAGGTGGAAGGTAGGCACAGCCTCTTCGTCCAATTTACCGGCAATAATCCGCTCAACGAATTTATCCAGCGGCTCTTCATGGCCGAATTTCATCACAAGGAAATCCTCCATCGAACGGGTAATCAGATCCCCAAACTTATCGCTAAGGAATTCCGAAATCGAGCGGACGATATCAATCTCCTGCTCTTTGACCCAACGTCCGGAATGCTTCAGCATTTCACGGGTGAAGTCGCGAATCAGGTCGTCGCCGTCCTTCTGATCCATGATCTTGGAGATGGTTGCCGAAATATCCGGCACGTTCACAATGTTCCAATAATAAGTTTTGTTTCCTTTATAGTCTGCCTGCTCTTCGCCATTGATAAGGATGTCCCCGTTTTTGGCAAAAATCGAGCTAAGCGCACTAAGAATCTCTGTAAACACACCGTAAATCCGGCTGTTCTCATCGTTTAAGAGCTCATATAAGTCCTCGTAAAATTGAATCATTTGCTCAGTGCGTTCTACATCGGCGTGCAGCCAATATTCATTGATTTTAGCCTCAATATAAGCATTTTTCTTCTTCTCTTTGGAGACAAAAGCACTGCGGGCATCGCTCAGCTTCTCATCCGCACTGTCCTGAGCCGTCTCAATATCACGTGGCAAACGCAACAAGCTTTCACGTAAAGCCTCAATATAAGACTGAATCAGCTTCAAAATACAGAAGCCCTTCTCGGTATACAGCAGGCGGGAAACGTAGAATGGCCCTTGCTCTGGGTGCAGGAAGATGCGCTCCAGCTCTTCACTGAAACGTCCCACAATTTCGCCAGGCAACTGCTTTTTCGATTTGATATATTCTTCACGGGCACGAGCCAGGAAGTTCTGCTCCAGCTCTGTATCCATGCTTACCACTTGATTCTTAACAACATTGGCATGGCTCAAGCGTTCGCTGTTCTCGTAGCCTGGCAACGGCTCAGGCACACGGGATTCAAACGTCTTGATCATACTGTCGAGATCAATCCCCAGCTTACGTGCGAATTTCTCTACATCCTCTTGACCAGGGGCCTGCTGGAACATTTTTTCCATTTTATCAAACAAGCGGAAAGCCAGGTAAGTCGTCATTTCCTCAATCGGAAGCACAGCAGACGAGGCACCGATAATGTTGTATTCATAGTTAGCTGGGTAGGTCTTGTTCATCTGCGCAATGTTGGTGCGGATATTACTGATATAGTCATGGATGGCGAATTCTTCACCAGACTGTTTTTCTTCACTCGCCATAAAGTTCGTGATGTTCTCCGCCGTTACGTTCATACAGTAATCGTACGCATTCTCCAGCAGCTTACCCTCGGTATTCGTTGCAGAGATCAAATGACATAGATTAAATGGAGGCAGCGGTGAATTTACCGTCAAAATATTACCGTATTGCTGCTGGAATCGCTCACCACGACTGTCCACATTCATCCAGTAATCCAGCTCTTTTAGCGCTGCATAACCGTTCTTGCGAATATATTCACGCGTGTGCTCACTTAGACTTTTATTAGACAGGTTCACGTCAGGTGTAAAGAGATAACCCAGTGTGTTCACACGGTCAATACCGGCTGATCCGTAGTCACGTTCAATAATACCGCGTACGATATAGGCAATATCCAAGAAAGCCCCACTGCCTGTACCGCCCGACAGACCTGTCAGCAGAAAGACCATCAGCTTTTTGTTAGTGCCTACGGATAACGTCTTGATCTTCTTATCAATCGCGCCTACAACCTGATTAATCTTGGTGAACAAAAGCAGACGTCCAGCCTGCCGCACGCCAGCGGCACCATTCATACCATCTGTAATACTTAACTCAGGTGACAGCCAATCTGTAATATAAGAATCGAGAATACTACGGTTCTGTAGCAGTCCGCCGATTTCAGCATTCGCCAGGAGTACAAATTCATTTTGCGGGTCCAGCCCAATGCCTTTGTATTTTTTTCCGCGATCCTGTTCATTCGTCTCAAAAGCTAGAAATTCCACATTATCCGGCTTGTCCCGTTTCTTCTTGGATATTGGATCCTCCGGCAGCTTAAAGCGGCGGTTAATCTGATATTTAAGACGCAGCAGGGCATCAATGCCCGTGCCGCCTAGTCCAATGATCAGGATCGGATTATCAATCGTATCCACCCTGATTTTATCGCTGACAATCCCGCCGCCTAGTGATACATCCAACTGCTGTATATGCTCTCTTACTACTGGTTTCATATGCTTATCCTCCTAAAAGTTTTGCGGAAGCTGTACTTCAGATATCTTGCAGCAAAACTATTTCTGCGGCATACATTGCCATTGCCTACTATACTAAATATTCCAGATAAATCGTCTTATCTACCGTCTGTAGAGATACTGAAACGCGGTCCCCACTCTTCAGTTCAAGACCACGCGAAGCATCCGCAGCACGTCCGGATCTCTCCACAGTAACACCTTCTCCGCTGCGTAACAGCAATCGGTCATTCTTAGCCGGTGTGAAAATAACACTTTCGCTCTCCTTCAGTTCAGGCGCCAATTGCAGCAGCTGATGAAGGGTGAACTTGCCCTTGAAGCCTGCAAGCTTCTTATATTGTGGGTAGGTCTTCTCACCCGTATTGCTGTCTTTAACCTCTACTACCAGCTGTCCTACAAAACCACGTGCCGATTTCTTATTCAGCACATACCATGCTGCACCAGCTGCCAGCACTAAAAGAATGCCCCCTATAATGTAATACAGGGTTTTGGATGAAGCTTCCTTCAGGGGTTCTTCATTGCCAGTCCCTGTAGAAGGTGCTGTTGTTGCTGCTCCGCCTGTCTTCGCGCTGATTTGGACAGGTGCACTTTCCCGATAAAAGCTGCTTTCCTCTGCCCGTACCTTCAACTCGTAGTTATGGCTTTCTTTTACCTCAAATGTACCCTTGAAGACAGCTCCGGAGTTATCCAGTTCGATTTCTTGCACATCACCTGTATCGATATCTGTAGCAAGCAGTACCGCCTTCATATCTTGATACAAATTACTGAGTGTTACCTGAGTACCGTTGCTGAACAGATGCGAGGTGATGTCGATTTTATCACCCTTTTTATAGGTTGCTGATGGCAGCGCATCGATCTTAAGCTCCAAGTCATAGTTAAAGACTAGATTAATATCAATCTTATCCTTTGGCACACCTTTAACCTGAAGTTTCCAATCTCCTTCCTGCGGTGACAGTAGCTTAATCAAGCTATAAGTAGAAGACTTGGACAGCAGGACATTGTTTGAGGGGATCGCAACTTCTTTCCCTGACGGGTCCGTTAATTTCGCTGTCACAGGCTGTGAAGACATAATTGAGATATTGGCTTCCAAAACACTGCCGTTAGGCACGTTGACGGTCACATCCTGATAATCGCCATTTGCAGTAATCGACTGCACAGGCACTACCTTCAGCTTCAAATGGCTGGCAAAAATCTCACTCAGGATTTGCGGCAGATCATCTGCTGAGTCCGTCGAAAATGCTTTACCACCTGTCTCATTGGACAGGTCGGCGAGGCTTTGTTTATTCAGCTTGCCATCTGCATTAAGTCCAATGGTATAGATGGGATAGCCATTCTTTTTGGCAACCTCTACGGCCGCCTTCAGCTCTTTATCTGATTCACTTTGCGTCCGGCCTGTCGCTTTGTTGAAATCATTATTGCCGTCAGCGAGCATTACAATGATAGGCTCATGGGAAGGGTCACTTCCATTCTGCAGAACCTTCACAGCTTCCTCTACGCCAATAGCGATATCGGTGTAAGCTCCTCGGTCCAAACCATCAATAAAATCCTTCAAATCCTGCTTATCGCTCTCCGAGCTAATTTGCAGCAGAGCCTTTTCCCGTTGCACCTTGTCGGTATAGGCAACAATACCTACTTTATCACCTTGGGTGGATAACATATCTATGAACATTTTCATCGCTTCGTTGGCGATTTTGTTCTTGTCACTAGTCTTCATGGAGTTGCTGACATCAATAAGAAGCACAGCATCAATGTGAGATTGCGCCGACGTTGCTGCATAGGCTTTAACAGCTGCAAAAGGCGAGGCAGCTAGACAAAGAGCCAGGAGCAATACCGGAAAGATACGTAGAAAGAGAGTCTTGGTTGTTCTAATACTTTGATATTTACGAAGCATAAATAGGGCTCCTCTTGTGTTATATTAGGCACATATGACAGGTTCAGCACTATCGCTAAAATCTGTAAATAGCATGCCATTATGATATAATTAAACCTTGTAAACTTCAACTTTAGGACCGCCGGACCCAGTGCATTGATGCATAGAAGATTATCATTCTAAAAGCCATCTGGACTGCAGAGCGTCCATGAGAAAGGATTGTTCCATGATTTCATACGTCATTCTTGGGATTACGTTCCTAATTGCCGTAATTCAGATTTCCATTTATGCCGCACATCAGCGCAAACCACTGACACGTGATGATATTAACGATCGACTGCTAGCCGCTTTGAACGGAGGCGATAAAGGCCGTGAATAAGAAAAGACCCGTTACCTTCCGGCCCTTTAAGGCCCCTCGTTACGCTTATGACAAGCTGCGCATCTGTCGCCACTGCGGACGGTATACCGCTCTTGGCGAAGACCGCTGTAGCAAATGTGGCAGAGCCTCACTTATTGCTGTAAAGCAGCACGCAGCATCACTAGCCAGACGGAAGATGCATACCCGCCTACTATTCATCTTACTGCTCACACTAGCCTCTGTCTATTTTGGAAATAGCATCCAACAAATGATATTGTGTGGTGCCGGGGGTCTTGTGCTTGCTGGACTATTGTACTATACGCAGCGAAAAGTAAGGCAGAACGAGAATCTTCGTTCTCTCAATGAGCTGCTTGGTCGTGGGATCGGCATCATCAAGGAAGGGCTGGAGGTCAACCGTCAGGAAGCTGTCTCCGTACTCCGTGAAGATGATGTTCTTGCCTATGAGAAGCTGCGCGAGCTCTCCATCCTGCTTCGCGGCGACCGGATCGCGCGGCAGCGAGTGGCTTTGCTGCATGGATTTTTACTCCGCAAGGATATGGATCTAGAACTGGAGCAGCTTCTTCTAAAAGACTTCGAACCACTGCTAGCCGAATATATCGGCGAGATCGCTAAAGTCCGTCCCGATCTCATTAAGGATCGCACACTACGCTATGTGAAGAACTATGAAGTGGAGATTCGCCAGATGGCTAACGGCTTAACCATCCTTACGAGCGTTGCGGGAGCGGCGGTAAGAATGAAGCGGTATGCCCTGCTCTACTCCAATATGATTGGCCGATACGTGCAAGATCTGCCCAAAGACCGTTTTATGCGGTTGTCCAAACTCATTGCTGCGAATCCCCATGAACCTTGGAACGGCTTGGACCTTAGGGTAGCTGACATTCGTGAAGCCAAATATCGCTGGGACCCGGAGGTCCAATAGACCTGAAAGCTAAGATGAGCCAATATAAAGCAAACATCATCCTTATTGATGATAACCAACCGTTTCTCACAGAAATATAAGGATGATGTATACTGTAAAACTTATACTTTCTTAGGCTTTCTTATATTTTGAAAAAAGAGGCTACTCTATATGACGTTCAAACAATTAATAACCCTGCGAAACTTTATGATCATTTTGTGTATATGCATGCTTGTGCTGCTTGGACAGAAGATTTTTCTCATCGCAGATAAAATACAAATCACCAAAAAAGCCGACCGTCTCTACGCTGCTGGGGATCTGATTAATGCAGAGAATCAGTACCGCCAAGCAGCGGCCAACCATTCTATTCATTACCTGGAAGAAAGAGTCGCAAAGCGTCTGGATGAATTAGCTCCAATCACAGATATCCGCAAAGTTCTGAATGTTTTGGTAGCCTCTACTAAGGAGGAAGCAGCGACTAAGGATTTTGCCGGATTTATGAAGAGCTACCAAGCTCTGCTCAGTTTAAAAGCTACATATATGAAGCCAGACGGCCCCTATGAATCCTATTATCGCCAGTTATCGTCGGCCTCAGGCATTTCAGACCAGTTCACCTCTTATTTCCGTCAGTTTAAGGAGCAGTTCCTTGCCGAGCTTGCCCAGAACCAGAGTGGAGGGGTGAGTAATGAAGAGAACTTTAAATGGAATCTTTTGCAGATTCCTGATGCTTATTATGGAAGTGCAGCTTCCAAAGTGGATTTACTAGCCTCCAAGTTCAAAAGCCATGATACAGCTATATTAAAATCCTTAGCAGGAGCAGGAAACTTTACCGGCATGCTGGAAAGCACCCTGTCCCTGATGAGTGCTTATAGCCAGCATAATTACGAAGCTCCTTGGGTACTTCAACAAGCAGAAAGCAGCGGGAAGATCATCTTGAACAAAGATCTCGAAGGTGACAATATCACAGCTTTTGCTGGGCATGCTGTAGCTTATCGTAATTTTGCAGGATCGGCAGGTGTCACTTCATCCAAGGTGCTGACTTTGATCGATACTAGTAAGACTAAGCTACTAAAAAATGCCAAACGTCTGACTACTAAAGGTCAATATGCTGAGGCGATACAATTATACGGAGAGCTTGCTCCGCTAGAGGATACTTCGACAAACATTGCCGCTGCTAGGCTGGCCTGGAATATCGCTGAGCCTGTTCGCCTCCTTCCTGGCGGTGAAGAGCAAGACAAATACGACAACGTCATCTCCCGCAAAGGACTATCGGGCACAAAAGTGATCGTCGCCGGGACGGATAACAGTGGCGTGCTCTATTATGCCGCGATGAATAACGACGACAATGTGGTCACATTAACCGGAAACAGCTTGCCACGCTTCGAGAGTCTGCGTAGTCTTACTTTTAATGAACAGTTGGCAAACTCTTCAGGTGTACCTGTGGTTTTAGCCCAATCTGAGGTTGAAGGTGGACGCACCCTTTTCACAGCATATGAGATGAAATCGAATGGTATTTCGCAGTTATTTTCAATAGCTGGCGATAGTTATGAACTGCAGTCCGATGACTCTATTTTCGTGCCTAATGCGGATCTTGGAGACGGTGTTGACGGGCAAACGGCACTTTACCGTAAAGTAGATGGCATCTATCAATTCGCGGAGATTGTTCAGGAGTATGCTGTAATCTCAGCTGCGGATCTGACCACTCATCCTTTTGAAAAGGTCTCTTTTCATGGTGAAATCGTCGTAGATAACTTCGGTAATAGTCTTGCTTACTCGGATGGGATTTATATTTTGCTCCAAGGAGAAGTGGGTTCCGTTACAGGTAACGCGTTAGTTAGTGGCCAATATCAGAATGGATATGAGCTTGTTGGAACAGACATAGGCGAGCAATATGTTCCTGTGTTTATAGTGGAATCCGTGGGTAGCATGAGCTTTGGGCGGTAGAGATTATGGGATGCAGGAGACGGGATTCGGGATTTCGGGATTTCGGGATTTCGGGATTACTTATTATGAATATGTGAAGTTAGTAGTGTGGTGGGTGAGATTCAATATAGTGACGGTGGCATAACCTATGTCGACAAGTGAACGACCATGATGAGTAGTGAGATAAGTTTAGCGGGTTGTGTGAACAACTCTGAGTGTAGGGTGTCACCTTCTGACGACTTTAGGTGAACGACCCTGGGAGTAGTGAGAACCTTCTAGCGACTTGGATGAAGGACCTTGAGAGTTGCGGGAAACTTTAGCAACTTGGGTGAACGTCCTTGAGAGTCGCGATAAACTTCTAGCGACTTGGATGAACGACCCTGAGAGTTGCGGAAAACTACCTTGAGAGTCGCGGGAAGCTTCTAGTGACTTGGGTGAACGACCTTGAGAGTTGCGGAAAACTTTAGCAACTTGGGTGAACGTCCTTGAGAGTCGCGATAAACTTCTAGCTTCTTGGGTGAACGACCCTGAGAGTTGCGGGAAACTTTAGCAACTTGGGTGAACTACCTTGAAAGTCGCGGGAAGCTTCTAGCGTCTTGGGTGAATAATCCTATGGGTTGTATGTTCCTTCTATTGGTCATGAGTATGGGAGATCCTGTCTAGTCAGTTTTTGTCCAAGAGGTGTGGGTAGCCCGTCTATACTCTTAGTGTTCTTCTCTCCTCTATATTCTCTCAGACCTGCCTCGCCCTTTTGGATAGACCAACGCTGCAACGTATCTCGCTCACCCGCATAATTCATGAATGGAACCGAAAATCCGCAGGAAGTCTGCACTTTATGAACATCTATCAAAATGATCTGTCTGGCTCCAGGCAGAGATGTAAACATAGGGGACAGTGCTTCCCATTCTGCTGATTCAGGCAAAATCACAGCCCCTGTTCCATACAGTCTTAAAATGTTAGGCGTCCCCTCAAACGCACAAAACATAACCGTCACTCTTCCGTTTTCCAGCAGATGCGCGCTCGTCTCATTACCGCTGCCAGTCATGTCTAGATAGGCCACCTGATTAGGAGACAAAATCCGAAAACAATCATGCCCCTTCGGCGAAAGGTTAACATGCCCATCTTCTGAAAGCGGCGCCGACCCTACGAAAAAAAGGTGCTGCCGAAGAATAAACTCTTCATGTATTGGTAGTATAGCGGTAAATTGTTTTCCCATTTGGCATTCTCCATTTCTGTATATTGGTGTGCTGGCTAATCGGGCATCTCTACTCAACTCCATCAGATCCGCCGACTCAACGAACTACATGCACTACATGCACTACATGCACTACATGCACTACATGCACTACATGCACTACATGCACTACATGAACTACATCAGCTTCACCAATCACTTAAGCTCCATCAACCACATTAGCTTAACTAACTAGCTTTGCCAACTACACCATTTACTTCAGCTCTAACAACTTCGTTAGTTTCTACCACTAGAGTAGCTCTATCAACCACATTAGTTTAACTAACTTCACCAACTCCAGCTGTTACAAAGTTACACAAGCTCTATCAACTCGTTAGTTTCACCAACTAGATCAGTTCCATAAGCGCATTAACTCCATTAACAATACCAGTACCACTAGCTCCCCTACCAAACTAACTTTGACTAGGTCCGAGCGGCGTTTGCGGCTAATGTAGAGCATTTTTGCTCTTATTTCTAACTAATTCGACGCTATGCAGCTGATGTAGAGCATTTTTACCGTACATCTCTGCTACCTACGCCTAACCCTGCGATTCTACGGGATTTCTACCGTTCATTCCTGCCATTTTGGCTCAACCCAGCAAATCTACGGGATATTTCCCGTTCATTCCCTCTACTTCTGCCCAATCCAGCAAATCTACGGGATTTATACCGTACATTTCCGCCACTTTGGCTCAACCCAGCAAATCTACGGGATATTTCCCGTTCATTCCCTCCACTTCTGCCCAATCCAGCAAATCTACGGGATTTCTACCGTACATTTCCGCCACTTTGGCTCAACCCAGCAAATCTACGGGATATTTCCCGTTCATTCCCTCCACTTCTGCCCAATCCAAAAAATCTACGGGATTTATACCGTTCATTCCTGCCACTTTGTCTCAATCCAGCTATTCTGCGGGATTTCTACCGTACATCCCCGCCACTTCTGCCCAATCCAGCAAATCTACGGGATATTTCCCGTTCATTCCCTCTACTTCTGCCCAATCCAGCAAATCTACGGGATTTATACCGTACATTTCCGCCACTTTGGCTCAACCCAGCAAATCTACGGGATATTTCCCGTTCATCCCTCCAATTCTGCCCAATCCAGAAAATCTACGGGATTTATACCGTTCATTCCTGCCACTTTGTCTCAATCCAGCAAATCTACGGGATTTTTACCGTACAATTTTCCGCAGACACATTAGTTAAGTATATATACTCTAGGGCTTCTCTTATGTCTCCCCCCGTCTGCCTAAATGCAAGCCTCAGCAAGGATTAACAACACATCCCCATATGAGATAAGAGTCGTTGTGCATTATTTTTTACTGATGTACATATTTTTTTAGATGTACATATTTTTTAGATGTATATATTCTTTTCAAATGTATATATTCTTTTAAGTTGTCATATTCTCTTCCACCGTCAAGTAACCCTTCACCTCGGTACCCGGCACGTCAGCAAAAATAGGGACTACCTCTCGGCAGCCCCCTTTCTCTCGCAAGTTGCTTGGTACTACTATCAGAAGCAACTCCCTTAAACCCCTTTTTCCCTCTAAAATACTTCCCTTTAAACAATTTCCTATAAAATAAAACTTTTCCCTATAAAACCTCCCGCTTAAGCACTTAACCCACTAAGCACATAAAAACCATCTTTCCCCTAATCTATTCAATCGCAATATAAATCTCAACCTGCGTGTCAGCAGGATCAAAATTTCGCGAATCATAAATCTCAAAATCCCCCGTGTAAGTTCTTGCCTCCCTAGACTCCTTAAAGTACGCCCAAATCTCCCCCCACGCTTGCGCGACCACTTCAAATACCGGACCTTTTTTCGTCGTAAAAACCATGTATTTGCTCTCCGGTACAGCCGCATAGGTGAACTGGGTTTCCTCTAGTTGGTTTTTCTCTAGCTCGTTTTTCTCTAGCTCGTTTTCCTCTAGTTCGCTTTCCTCTAGCTCGCTTTCCTCTAGCTCGCTTTTCTCTAGCTCGTTTTCCTCTAGTTCGCTTTCCTCTAGCTCGCTTTCCTCTAGCCCGTTTTCCTCTAGCTGGTTTCCCTCTAAATGTCTCTCCTCAGCTACTTCATGCCCGATCACAACGGTATATGCTCCGCTCGCATCACTCTCATAATCCGTATACAACGCATAGATATACTCAGGATTTACCGTAGCTACCTGCCCCGCAATATTACTCTGAAAATAAGTTTCCCACAGCTGCGGCAAACCTCCATCAGGTCCCATTTCCACTTCATTAGTTGTGCGTATGCTAACCCCAGCCAAGGTCATTTTCGCTTTCTCTACAAAATAAGTATTCATCATTCTCCCTCATTTCCTGTGATTGAACTTAGTATACACAGGCAAAGTGGACATCTGTCTGTCCAGTTCGAATAGATTGATTTCAGTCTGGGTTATAAAGACACCATTAGGGTAATTAATAGTATGGAACTACACTCGAAGGGAATGACTACAGCATGTCAAAAATCAAATTAGCTGTCATCTACTACAGTGCCACAGGAACTAACTACCAGCTAGCACAATGGGCCGCGGAAAGCGCAGAAAAAGCAGGAGCTGAGGTAAAACTGCTGAAGGTGCAGGAACTGGTCCCCGAGGATAAAATCGCCGCAAATCCAGCCATGAAGGCCCTAGCTGAAGAAACAAAAGATATCCCAGTCGCCACACCCGACGATATAGTCGAAGCAGATGCGATTATTTTCAGTTCCCCAACCCGTTACGGTAACATTGCTTCCCAGATGAAGCAGTTCATTGATACAACCGGTGGCATTTGGGGCAAAGGACTAACAGTAAACAAAGTCGTCAGCGCCATGAGCTCAGCACAGAACCCGCATGGTGGACAAGAAGCTACGATTTTGGCACTCTACACGTCGATGTATCACTGGGGAGCAATTGTTGCAGCACCCGGTTATACTGATCCAGTCACATTCGGTGCGGGAGGCAACCCTTACGGAACAAGTGTCAGCGTAGATGGAGACGGTAAAATGATCGAAGATCAGGATCGGATCCGTGACGCTGTTTTTCATCAAGCGAAGCGTACCGTTGAAGTGGCCGGCTGGGTTCAGGCAGGCAAAAACGCCAATAATCAGAACTAGCGCAGCTTAGTTAATATAACAACACCCCTCGGAGCTACTTGTGCAGCACTACACCGAGGGGTGTTTAATTTATATTTTAATTACTCTCCAGGGTATTTAAGCCCCCACTGTGCACGCACTTGATCCAGCAGTTTCAGAATCGCTAACGATTCATCCAATGTCATCACCGGACTCTCTGTAAGCCCTGCCTGAAGACACCGTCCTACTTCCTCCGCTTCAAAACAATATCCAATAGAAGCACGGTCATCCACAAAGCTCTCTACCTTCTCATCTCCTATATAAAGCGCAGCCGATTTCGGGTTCACTAATGTACCCTCTACAATAATACGGCCTTCTGTGCCAAACACATGCGCTTCCTCCAACATGTTAAGACGAATACCACCGTTCAACGAAGCGGTTTTCCCGTTACCATATGACAGCAGCATCGAGAAATGCTCGTCCACTCCAGTCTCACCTATGTGCACTGTGCTGGAAATAGACTCAGGATGAGGTCCAAACACCATGGAGGCAAAAGAAACCGGATAAATCCCCACATCCAGCAGCGCACCCCCGCCCAGCTTCGGATTCAGCAATCTGCCTTCCGGGTTCCAGTCGGTACGAAACCCTAGGTCTGCCTTCACCAAACGAACATCACCGATCTTGCCCTCAGCAATCCATTCTCTAACCTTTACAATCGCCGGGATGTAGCGACTCCACATCGCCTCCATCAGGAATAACTTATGCGCTCTAGCATAGGCCACAACTTCTTCCAATTCACCGCTGTTTACGGTAAAAGGTTTCTCACACAGGACAGCTTTGCCTGCACGCAGCGCCATTAAAGCATTTTCTTTGTGAAAAGGATGCGGCGTTCCAATATATACCGCGTCTACATTTGGGTCATTCAGCAATTCCTCATAGGTTGCATAGGCATGCGGAATCCCATGATTTTTAGCAAATTCATCGGCACTTTCCTGAGATCTTGACCCAACGGCATAAGCCACACCATTACTGGCATGCGCCAAATCAGTAACAAATTGATGAGCAATCCAGCCTGTGCTAATAATTCCCCATCTCACCTTGTAAGCGTTGTCCATTTTCATTTGCATGTTCCTCCTAATCCTTCTGCTAAGTCTCTTTAATTCTATCAGACCATTCTAATGAATGTATAGGAACTGATGCCAGCAAACACCACCGTCACCACCAAAATAGCAATATTCCAGATCTTGCTCAAGGCCGCTGAGTGCTCGTTAGAGCTTTGAATAAACGCTTTTTGCAAAAGGAACTGTAAAAGCTTCATGATTATGAATCCCAAACAACCCAGCCCGCTTTGCAAAATAACCTCCAGACTAGCTTTACTTACAAATCGATCAGCCATGTTCCCATCATAATGAATCGGGACGGTATCCGGCATTTTGGAATAAAGGAATAAATAAATAGCTACAGGAATCAAGGCCACCACACTGCTTAAGATCATCGTCAGTTTGGTTTTGAACAACGTTTTACCCTCCTTGTGCGGAAAAATAATCTCCCCGTTATTCTCCTTCCACTTCAATCAGATATATCCCCTTCTTAAATCCACCGCGACGTTTAGCTTTCTCTGCACGTTGCTTCTCCAGCTCCATGCTATTGCTCCCATGTGTCTCCGCCAGAGCCTGAATCACTTCCAGCATATCGGCAAGCTCCTCCAAAGCTTCTTCATCACTTGCTGCCTGAAAATATTCCTCCGACTCTTCTTGCAATTTTTTACGTAGTTCAGTTATGTATTCTTTGGACTCTAATATCCTTGTGTTAAAATCTTTCCCTTGAGAAGCTATCAAATCGGGGATGCCGTCACGCACTAGCTTTTCATATACAGGCATTTAAGCTCTTCCTTTCTTCTATATTATATTCTATCTCCCTTCAATCCGGCTTTGATTCCATCAGTAGACGTTCTACAAAAGGAAGATCTGCCGGAGCAAACATGAACTGACCCAGCTCAGCCGGAAGCACCCACCTATGTTCGTCGTGATCCACCAGATCAATTACACCTCCCTGATACCGCGCTTTCCAAGCAATCAATTGGATCTTTATCTCTCCATAGTTATGCTCGTTTATGCCAAAGCTCTCATAGGGAAGGATTGTGATGCCCATCTCTTCCTGAAGCTCTCTTTGCAGACACTCTGCGATGCTCTCATCCTGCTCTATTTTGCCACCAGGAAATTCCCACAGACCTGCCTGCGATTTACCTTGCCGCCGCCGGGCAATAAGAATCTGCCCTTCTACATTATGTATAATTGCTGCCGCCACCTTGATCATAAAGAACACCTCCACTATTGCTAGTTATTCGACAGATACTACTATTAAAACATACAATTCATTCCAAACCAAAGAGACTCTCCCAAACGCCAACACGGCCTGGGAAAATCTCTTCAGTACAGTCTCTCTATAAAATTCACAGCAGCGTTATCCTTACGGAAGAGCTACTATTTTGTCAGCACAAGCTCCAAGCGAACCTCAAGATTATTTTCTGTATCCAGCACAACGGTGTGGGGATTGCTTAGACCAAAGTCAGAAAAGGCTACTGTTGTCGTTCCCGACAACATCAACTGTCCCCCGCTATACGCCGCTTGCGACTGAAAGGTGACGTCCTTTTCTACTCCTTTTACGGTAAGCGTCCCCTGCATTTCAACAGGCACAGTTGCTCCTTCAGTCCATTCTGCCGGCAGCTCCGAAAATGACTTCACTACAAACGTGGATTGTGGAAATTCCGTAACGGATAGAAAATCCTCTCCTTTTACATGCTCGTCCCGTTGGCTATTGCCAGAATCCAGAGCGCTCATATCCACTGTCCCTTCCCCGGCCATCGAAGTAGAATCCTCTATATTTACCTTCCAGGTGCCCTGAACTTTGTTGTCTACGAAGTTTACTGTTTCTTTAGAGGTCGTCACTGACCAATAGACTTTAGAGGTCTCCGCAAGGGTCCAATCCCCGTTTAATTGTTCGGCTGTGACCGCCACCCCTGCTGATGCTCCAGTGTTATTTGTTGTCTCTCCAGCACCTGCTGTTGTTGCTTGATTTGGAATCACGGACTCGATCTCTACATTATTGCCCAGCGATTTATCCAGTAATGTATAACCTGTGACTACTCCTACGATAATAACTCCTGCAGCGATCAAGGCTATTCTTTTTCTCTTCATCCTGTTCCCTCCAATATTCATAATTTCTGTATGCTTTCAAGCTCGTCCCTCATTCTAACAAAGCAATATGTCAGGAAGAAGTCAGAGCAGAGCGGGCTATGATGTGTTAAACTTGTCGTAAATTTTATGGACTGGAGGTACTCCAATTTGACGAAATCCATTCTTGTTGTAGAAGATGAAGAAGCCATCTCTAGGGTCCTCAGTGCTTATCTGAAAAAAGCAGGCTTTCAAGTCACCCGTGTAGCTGATGGACGCGCTGCGCTGGAGTCTTTTGCTATATCTCCTCCTTCATTAGTATTACTAGACATCATGCTGCCAAACATGGACGGCTTTGAACTGCTTAAGCTCATCCGTGAAAAAAGCAGCTGCCCTGTGATCATGCTGACGGCAAGAGATGGGATCAATGACCGGCTAGCCGGCCTCGACGGTGGTGCGGATGATTATATGTCTAAACCTTTTATTCCCGAGGAAGTGGTGGCACGTGTGAACGCTGTCTTACGCCGTCCCTCGCAGTGGTCAGATGGCAGCCGTAAACGGCATTATGGCAGTTTGTTTATCGACTTCACAGCACGTGCTGTCTTTTTGAATGGGGCTGAGCTGAGTCTTAGTCCTCGGGATATGTCAGTGCTGTTATTTCTCGCTGAAAGGCCTAATCAGATTTGTACGCGTGAGCAATTAATAGAATTTGTATGGGAAATGGATTATGAAGGAAGCGACCGGGCGGTAGATTTGTCGATCAAAAGACTACGCCAAGCGTTGTCGCACTGGCCTACTAGTGAGGGGGAAATCCGTACCCTAAGGGGGACGGGATATCAATTATGGACAACTTAAAGAGAAACAACGCCAAACGCACCTCTATCCTTTCTTACTGGACGATACGTTATCTGCTCATTATTAGTGTAGGCCTGCTCCTCACAGCTTTAGCTACATTATGGTGGATCCGTCAGGAGGCTATGAGCAATCGTCTGCAGACTGCGGGGCTTTTGGCACAGGAGATTGCAGATCGCAGCTTAAATATGGAAGGCTCCATTGAAATCAGCCAAAATCTCGAAAAGCTGATCGAAGACCGGAAACGGTTTTTCAAGTTAACCATAGAGATGTGCGTGATCATTACAGATCAACAAGGTCAAATGCTGTTCTCCCTGCCACCTCTAACTGACAAGGAAATGAGATATAAGCTTAATGATAGCCTGAACGACTCCCGTAGTCCGGAGTTTAAAGCTGCTGTGGCTTCCATAAATTCGGATGACAAAACACTGGGACAGGTTATTGTTCTGCAATCCAAAAAATCGCTGCGGCATATTCCACAGGAGGAGATCATATTTTTCTCCATACTGCTGCTGTTTCTAATCATCTTAAGTTGGCTAACCATTTACCTTTTATCTCGTAAACTGGCAAAACCCATTCAGAAGGTAGTCGAGGCAGCGGCTCAAATCAGCCATGGCCGTTATGATATCGTTCTAGATAAGGATGCTAAAGAGCGGGAAATTCATGAGCTGATGATGTCTTTTGAAGAGATGGCAGGCAAGTTACAGCAATTTGAGCAGTCTCGAGCCGTAATGCTGGCCGGAGTCTCCCATGAGTTGAAAACACCCGTAACTTCTATTAAAGGCCTGGTGCATGCCGTCCGCGAAGGGGTCGTTGAAGGTGATGAAGCTGTGGAATTTCTGGATATTGCCCTGCTGGAGGCTGGGCGGTTGCAGCGAATGGTAGCCGACCTTCTGGATTACAATGCCCTGACTGCAGGAATGGTTTCCGTTCGTCACGACCGACTGGATGCCGTACCCCTGATATCCGAAATCGTATATCAATGGAAGCTGACACAGGCGGAAGAAGTTGCTGAACCCGTGCTCCATATGCCGATCAATCCCTTGTTTTTGCGTGGGGACTCCCTTCGTATCCAGCAGATTATCGTCAATCTACTTAATAACAGCGTACAAGCCAAAGCTCCTGATCGAAGGGTGCAGCTTACGATAGAACTGCTGGAGCAGCAAGGTCATGGCTTTGCCGAAATCCGTGTTCAAGATAATGGGCTTGGCATCTCATCCAATCATAGTGAGCATGTCTTCGAAGCCTTCTTCCGGGGCAGCGACAAGCAGAGTACACTGCGTGGTTTAGGACTCGGCCTAACCTTCAGCCGTCTGTTGGCCGAATCTATGAACGGAAGCCTCGTGCTTGAGGAGCACTCAGACAAAGGCTGCACCTTCGTGCTGTCTCTGCCGCTTGATGACTAAAAAAATAGTCTACGATCCATCGACATGGTATAATCATGTGCACAATCACACCGAAAACCGGAGGCTGTATATGCTTACTTTTGAACAAAAATTAGCGATTCTCGACTCTTACCCCCAGCTGGAACGCAAAAATGTATCCCTTGGGCGCGTGAACTATCACTACGAGGAAAGCCAGCATGATAAGAAAACCGTTGCTTTTCACCTGCATCCAAATGGTAATGGCTATGTGTTCGCAGGCTTACTGCGGGGCTACGAGACAGACGATAAGGGCTTCGTGAATATTCGCGACTACTCGGAATCCGAGCTGCGGAGTTTGCTGGATGCCTCCATCACCTCACTGTCTATTTACATTCCTGATGCTCCTGTAGCCAGCAAAAGAAAGAAAAAGGCTGCGGCAACTGCCGATACACTCTGGACTAATGATGAGGGCCATACCCTAACCCTAAAGCTTGAGGATGATTTATGGTATGTCTATGCCGACCTCAATCTGGAGATGGCGTTTGAAACGCTTGAGGAAGCTAAAGAATATTTAGCGGAAGAGGGGTTTACAGCAGCACAGGAGTAATTGTCAGACTTTAATCTACACACTAACAATAAAAGAGGTGTCTGAGCAGCCATTTATTTTGGCCGTTCGGACACCTCTTTTCTAATAAAACGATCCTTAATATACAGGTTCCGTATATATGTAACTATAAATACCCAAATCGAGCTCGGAAACCACTTCATAATCTAGTTGGAATTCTATAGTCTTATTTGATAGACCTCCTACAAAATAACTGCCCTCCACAACCAACCTATCCTTCCCTCCAACTGGGGCGACCAAGATCAGCTGTTCAGCTTTATTGGCTGGGATCACAAAGTTTTGCAGCCCACCCGTCTGATCTTGAATATATTTACGGACAGACACGAGGTTACTGCCTAATTCCGAGAGGCCGGAATTGTTGTTCCGCCATACATCAAGCGCATCTTGTTGGGATTGGTTGGAACTGACACACGCCTGATTAACTGAAAATTCCGGGATTTTATATATATTCCCGCCCATATTATCGATAACTACTTTATGGGTTACTTCCGTACAATTTTCAATTTTCAGAGTCGGCATGGGATCCTTTTCCTTTGAGAACGTCTTTATGATTTTTTGATCACCGGGCTTAAAATTTATTGAGATGTCTTTATTATCCATGTTAGAAAATTCGAGCAAGCTATACAACTGATTATTTTTAATACCGTAGTGCTTTACGTTTATAACAAACCTGTTTCTCTCATCTGATAACGATTTTGATTGCTCTTGACTTCCTACTGAAATTGTTCTGTTAACCGGAGCAATAAGCTTCTCCTCGGCAACTGGTGAGGTTATGTAAATAGATTTTGCACCTTCATCCCAAGTGACACTACTACCCAACACTTCGCTAATAAATCTTAGAGGGACGAGTGTATTATTTTGAAAATTGATACCCTTTAAGACATGCTCATTCTCTTTGGCGTTTACAATTACTCTTCCTTCTTTGACCAGATAAAAAATGTTAATATCCCCTTTAACCGCTGAGACCGACTTCGCATGATTATCCCATTTTATAGTTGCGCCTAAAGCTTCAAATATCGACCGCATGGGTACATATGTAACTCCATCTTTCAGGATAGGACTTACATTAAAATGTAATTGCTTACCGTCCAAATAACATTTGAGATCACTGTCGTCCGCAAAGGCTTGACTTGAAAATAAAACAGCAAAACTTATCATCACCACAAAAAAAGTGATAATTTTTGAAGCAAAGTTGTGGTTTTTCATGTTCTTAATTTAGCTCCTAATCTAGAAAAATAAAAAAATTACAATGCACACCTGAATATATCAAATGGCCAATCAAAATGTAAGTCTAAAAAGAAAACTACCAACAACACCCAAATTATGGTTAGATGAAGGAGAAGCCATATCCTAGAGGGAAAGAAGCGTGAACGCATATGAGTTTTGAAATCGTAGAGGCCACCATACCGGACATCCAAGCTGCATTAGAAGCCGGAGAAATTACGTCAAAACAACTAGTTCTCATGTATTATGAACGTATTGCTGATCACGACAAAAACGGCCTGACGATTAACTCTGTACTGGAGATTAATCCTGATGCGTTGTTTATCGCAGAATCTCTGGATGTGGAACGGGCAATTAATGGCCCTCGCGGCCCGCTGCACGGGATACCTGTGTTGTTGAAAGATAACATCAATACTGGGGACAAAATGCATACAAGTGCGGGTTCGCTGGCTTTGGCGAATTCTTTTGCCGGGGAAGATGCGTTTATAGTTACCAAACTGCGTGAAGCCGGAGCCATTATTATGGGTAAAGCTAATATGACCGAATTCGCCAATTTTATGACGAACGGCATGCCCTCTGGCTACAGCTCCCGCGGCGGGCAAGTCCTTAACCCCTACAATATTTCTACGCCAACCGGCGGCTCTAGTGCTGGTTCAGCAGTAGCTGTCGCTTGTAATTTCTGTACGGTCTCTGTTGGCACAGAAACTTCAGGATCGATTCTTAATCCCGGTAATTTGGGCTCCATCATCGGCATTAAGCCAACCGTGGGGCTGCTCAGCCGTTCAGGAATCCTGCCGCTCTCCAATACACAAGACACCGCAGGGCCTATGGCTAGAACCGTTCAAGATGCCGTGTTGCTACTAAACGCCATGCTGGGCAATGATCAGCACGATGCAGCGATGGGAACAAATACAGGTAAAGTCCACGGGGATTATACTGTATTCCTTGATCCGAATGGTTTGCAGGGAGCTAGAATTGGGATACCACGTGATTATTATTTTGAGGAGCTAACAGATGAGCAGCTTGCCTTGTTCAACGCTTCCGTCAACAGGATGAGAGAGCTTGGAGCAACCATCATTGATCCCGCGGATATTAAAACCGCCCGCGAAATTAGTTACTCTTCGGTGGTATTAAACGAATTCAAAACAGCACTGAATGCTTATTTATCTCATTTGAGCCCCGGAGCACCTATGCGAACCTTGAAGGATATTATTGATTTTAATCATGCACACCCTGTGGAGACTTTGAGATTTAGTCAAGCTACGTTAATAGATGCGGAATATACCTCCTCCGGCACACAAAGCGAAGCTCAATATTTACGCCATCGTGCGACTGACCTGAAGCTGTGCAAGGAAGAAGGCATCGATGCCACTATGAAAGAATACAATCTGGATGCCCTGCTGTTCCCTGCCGATTTTGGCGCCAGAATTACTTCCAGAGCAGGATATCCGTCCCTCGTCGTTCCTTCTGGGTACACGTCGGCCGGTGCTCCCTTTGGTGTAACCTTCTCAGCAAAAGCTTATCAGGAGCCCACGCTTATCAAGCTAGCCTATGCTTATGAGCAGCATTACAAGGTGCGAAAAGCACCTTCGCTAAAAAGCTTCATTTGATTAAACCTATTCCTGGAGTGGAACAATACCTAAATGCCTGTTTCCCTCATGGGACAGACTCCATGTACGCACTTCATAGCTACGAATGCCAGACAGCACGTAAGGATCTTTTTCGGCAAGGAGAACGGCTTCTTCGCGTGAGTTCGCTTTTACAATAACCATGCCGCCAGGACAATCACTAAATGGACCACACAGCACTAATTGTCCTTTGCGGTCCAGCTCTTGTAAATGTTTAACATGACCACGAATAATCTCCATGTCTCTACGGTCTTGATTCGTCGGGCTAAGCAAAATAACATAACAAATATCTGCTTGATTGACCTCACTCATCCTATTCTCCACCTCTCGTTCAAATAGAAACTAAAGCCCGTAACGGTGATTTCCCAATGCCGATTCGGGCTTTTTTATTTCGCGATGTCTTCGTTCGTAGCTTTATTCATAATCTCGCTGATTTTCTTCATCGGCAATATTTTGAATCTCATCAGAATGAATAAGAAACAGCTCGTAGTCTCCCTCTGCATGCAGCTTCAGCGCTCGTTCTTTAAAAAACTTCGGGCTGCCTTCCGCCGCATCCTCATCATAAAAGAGCAATATTCCGTCACTTTTGCGGAACAACAAGTCATCTCTGGCCCTGAACTGCCAGCTGCCGTCATAAGGGGCATTACTGACCGCCCTGCAAAAGTCCGCACCCGCAATAATACGTCGGTATTCCTCCTGCTTCTCTTCCTTCCACTTCTCTTCCTGTCCAGTATGCGCCGTAATGATCCCCAATTTCAATTCAGGATATTGAGTCTTGAGTTCACTTACCACCTCACAAGCCCAAAGATCGACACCATACTGGCCGGGGGTAATAATCCATTCGACGCCTTCTTCAATTAGCGGTTTTAATCTGTTAGACAGCGCCTTTTTGATATAAGGAATTCCCGGATGTTTATTGTCAAAAATACCGAGCTCATGCGCACGGTAGCCTGTTACGAGTAAATTCTTCATGCACTGCCTCTTTCCTGAACGTTGGTTATGTCTTACCATGACTTACCTTTGTAGAGTTTTACCCCACTTATATCATTATTATATAGCATTTCCTTGATCTATTTCTTTAGGCAAACTTTCAGCTGATCTTAAGCAACCTTTCAGAACCGTCTGATATATTTCTCCTAATCAATCTAAAACTATTAAGGAGAGAAAATAAATGAAGAAATTAATACCGATTATGATCTCAGGAAGTCTACTCGCTTCTCTACTATTGGCTGGCTGCAGCACGAACTCGGAGGCCGAAGGAACAGCAGTCGCTAATAACCAAGCGAACACGGCACCCGCAGATAACACTGAGGCACAGCAATCTCAAGGAAACGACAATCAACAAAACGGCAGACCTGACATGTCTATGAATTTCGGCAAGATTAAGAGTATTAGCGACAACACGATTACAATCTATACGTCAGAAATGCCTTCCCCGCCCGTACAAGGCACTGGAGATACGGCTGGAGCCGATAAGCAAAATGGTCAGGCCGGTACTCCACAGGAAAGACCCGAAGGTGATCAAGGGTCAGAAAACGGTACACCTCCAGAGGGGGGGATGCCGGAAGGAGGTGGCCCTGACGGCGGTGGACAAGATGGTGGACCACAGGGTGGTGGGATGCAGCAAACCTTCTCCGAGGAAACCACAGATATTACAATTGATGCTGATACCAAAATTGTAACGGTGACCTCCGACAATGGCACGCGTCAGGAGAACACGATCAGCTTAGCTGACCTGAAAGCTGGTGACATTATCCAATATACGCTGAAATCCGATTCCACTTTGGCGGAGAGCATTACTTTAAGCAGCGGAAACCCAATGGGTACGGCTGAAGGCAAAATGAGCAGCGACTGAAACACCAAAAGATAACAGAAAAAATCCCCACCTACGATCAGCTTCATAAAAGCGTTTTGTAGTGGGGATTTCAAATTTATATAGGTTAGATGAGACTCAACTATTTTTTATACGACAAAATCAATACTCCGCGACCCGGCACAACAGCTGAACCGCTAATTACATTACCTGTTAGTAGATCAGTACGCTCAGCCGCCCCAATATCGGCGCTTAAATCACCAGCGGTGTGGTTCAGCAAGAACAGATAAGATACGCCATCCTTCACACGTTGAACAGATTCGATACCTTCCGGTGCAGTTACCAGCGGCTGAATGTTCTTTTCGGCACACAGATTCGCTAGGAAACCTTGCAGGAATCCAGCTTCTGGGCTAGTCGCCACATAATAAGCTTTACCTTCTCCAAATTTATTCACAGTCAGTGCAGGCATTCCTTTATAGAAATCAGAACCGTACTCTGCCAAAACTTCTGCCCCTTCGGCATGGATCAGATCGCAGAGCAGATCACATTTATAAGAACCACTCAAGCTACCCCACGTTTTATCCAGCACGAGCTCATTGCTCATACCTGGCAGTAATGCATCGATTTCCTCTGCCCAAATTCCAAGCACCTTACGCAATTCGCCTGGATAACCTCCAACCGTTACAAGGTCGTTCTCATTAACAATACCGCTGAAATAAGTCGTAATGAATGTGCCGCCCGCTTTTACAAAGGCTTCAACCTTCTCTGCAAAACCTGGCTTGACCATGTACATTACAGGTGCGATAACAATTTCATACTTGGACAGGTTCTCTTCGACCCCGATCATGTCGGCTTCGATATTTTGCTGATACAGCGCATCATAATATTTGTGAACTTCATTCACGTAATCCAAGGCAACCGACGGACCGCTTGATAGATCAAGTGCCCAACGATTTTCCCAATCGTAGATGATCCCTACTTTAGCCGCACTGCGCGCATCCAGTAGTTGATCTCCAAGCTGCTCCAGCTCTTTGCCCAGCTCAGCACATTCACGGAATACCCGTGTGTGTTCATGACCCACATGCTCAATTACCGCTCCATGATACTTTTCACAAGCCCCTATCGAACGACGCAGCTGGAAGAACAACACAGTATCTGCACCACGCGCTACAGCCTGGTAACTCCATAGGCGCATAACGCCTGGACGTTTCAAAGAGTTGTACGGTTGCCAGTTCTGCTGGCTCGGTGTTTGCTCCATCAGCATGAACGGTTGGCCATTTTTTAATCCACGCATAAGATCATGTGTCATTGCTGTAAAGCTGACCGGTGTGTCCAGTGAAGGATAGTTGTCCCAAGAAATTACATCCATATGCTTGGCCCACTCAAAATAATCCAGCTCCGGATAAAAGCCCATCAGGTTCGTTGTAACAGGTACGTTGGTGCTGTGTTCTTTGATCGCTTCATATTCGATTTTGTAACATTCGAGCAAGCTATAAGACATAAAACGGCGATAGTCCAACGAGATCCCTTGGAAGTTAGTACGGTTACCGTTCCATTCTTCACTCAGCTCATTTGGCACCACAATTTCTTCCCAATCATAAAACGTATGTCCCCAAAAGCGTGTATTCCAAGCCTTGTTCAAAGCATCCAGCGAACCATAACGCTCCTTCAACCAGACACGGAAGGCAGCAGCGGACTGTTCGGAATAATCATAGCCACCATATTCATTAGAAATATGCCAAGCTACCAGTGCCGGATGATCCTTGTAGCGTTCTGCCAGCTTACCAGCCAGCTTCGCTGCATACTTGCGGTAAACTGAACTGTTCGGATTGGAGTTATGACGTCCACCGAACTTACGTTTTCTGCCCTGGACATCGACACGTGTCACTTCAGGATATCGGTGAGCCATCCAAGCTGGATGCGCTCCTGTTCCTGTAGCTAGACATACATAAGTTCCATTTTTATATAGTCTATCCATTAATTCATCCAATGAGGAGAAATCATAAGTATCTTCGGAAGGTTGAATTAAAGCCCAGGAAAACACATTAATTGTGGCAACATCAATTCCCGCCAGCTTGAACATCCGTTCATCCTCAGCCCATACAGGCGCATCCCATTGCTCCGGATTGTAATCTCCACCGTACCAAATTTTAGGTAATTTATCGTTAATCACACTTCGCACACCCTTTATAGTATAATTATATATCTATTGTAAATGGTTAAGGTTGCCCTTTAAATATAAAATAATGTCTCATACATATAAGAATATAGAACTAACAGGAGAGGATAGCATTGTCCGAAATCATGCATCGCAGGATCGTATTCGTCCATGAAGGTGGACAGCACTTGCCAATCACTTTAGACAGTATGGGGCACAATCATGATCAGGAAAAAGTATCCCGCCCCGATGGCTATGACACGTATCATTGGCTTCAAACCTCAGAAGGTGAAGGGATTATCCATTTTGACAATAAAACCTTTTCCTTGCCTGAAGGCAGCGGCGTATTACTACTTCCCTATACACCCCATCGTTATGAGGCCTCCACTAAAAACTGGGGTACCTATTATCTAACGTTCGGTGGCGATTCGGCACAATCAATTTTGGAGACGCTTGGGATGAATAGTAATTCTTTTTACCGTTGGGAAAATGAAGCGCCTCTCCCCAATCTGCTGAAGGAAATGCTGGATCGTCATGATGCCTACCAGGATATGTTTGGTCTCGGCGCCTCCACAGATGCTTATCGTTTTTTGCTTACTTTGAGTAAATATGGCCAGCTTCATAACAATACGGCGATTTCCCGCAATGTAGATAAGCTGCAGCCACTGCTAAAATGGATGGACAGCCATTATGGCGATCCTGATCTCGGACTGAACGATCTAGCCGATGAACTAGGGGTATCTGGGCGCTATCTTAACAACCTATTCGTCCAAACTTTCGGCCTCTCGCCTTATGCCTATTTCGTACGTTTACGCATCCGCAAAAGCAAAGAAATGCTCGTAAGCCAACCCGATCTTACGGTAAAAGCTATCTCCCAGCTAGTCGGCTTCCGCGATGTCAGTCACTATGTAGCCACATTTCGCAAGCAATCCGGGACTACGCCGGAGCAATTTAGACGCCTGCATTAAAAATGTCCCGCCCACTGTGGAAAAATTGCTCGCTGGGAATATGCGGCTAGAACGTAGTAAGAGTATGGTATGCGCTACTATTGTGTAGAAATGGGCGGTGCGGTACGGTACGTTGGCTGGGTGCATTTGGCTGCGAGTGTGCGGCACCTCTGAGCTGGATCGTGTAGATCTGTACATGATAGGAGTCTATGTGGAAATCTGATCATGATGGAGTCCATGCGGAAATCTGATCATGTTGGAGCCCATGCGGAAATCTGATCATGTTGGAGTCCATGTGGAAATCTGATCATGATGGAGTCCATTGTGCAGCTCTCTTCAGTTCAGTATGAGTAAGTCAAACGAAATAATTGCACTTTGTACACTTAAAATAGCCTGCAAGGCAGAAATTATCCATATAAGTGTATTCTGTGCAACTATATTCTCGGAAAATGGCCTTGCAGCGGGATAAGCCGATTTTTAGCTGCACAAAGTGCAACTAAAACCAATTAAACACTCCAACACTTCAAATAAGTGTACGAAGTGCAACTATTTTCTGTTGTGCTTCTGTTAAAGTTTCTGCATGCCCTACTCCACTCATTTTTTACTACACACTTCCACTTACTTCACTATTCCTACTCCACACATTCCCCTACACCGCTCTTCCCTTACTCCACACATCCCTCACTTCATCTTTACCAACCTTCACTTCACTCTACTCCACACATCCCTCGCTCCATCTTCACCAACCTCACTTCACCCTACTCCACACATCCCTCACTCCATCTTCACCAACCTCACTTCACCCTACTCCACACATCCCTCACTCCATCTTCACCAACCTTCACTTCACCCTACTCTACACATCCCCCACTCCACTTTCCTCTCTTCTGCCACACTCTCAAACCCACTTCAATACCTCCTTACTCAAAACCACTCAAATCTCCAGCACCTCTACTCCATACGGCTCGAGCTGGAGCTCTCCCGATCGAATCTTATTATCCAGCAGGCTGCTGTATTCTCGTGGCAACGGAACGATCACCGACTCGCGGCTCAGGTTAAGCAGGAATAAGAAGCTTCCCTGATTTCCAGTCCGCACGGAGGCTTGTACTCCGTTTGGCAATCCTTCAAAGCGTAACAACCCTTTTTCCTTAGTCAGGTTCTCTAATAGAACTGACCAGTACTTCTCTTCCGCATGAGTTCCGAAGTAATAAACCTGACCTTTACCGAAGGAATTAACAGTTACAGCGGGTGTGCCGCGATAGAAATCATCACCATACCAAGCAATCGGCTGGGCCACTACCGGCCGGAGAATGTCGCACCACTGCGTACATTCGTATTGGTTACCCTCCGCGTCCATGATGGCATGTGTTTCAGCGCCAATCGGATCATACTCCAGCACTTCAACGCCGGTACAGTAGCTCAGCTGCCCGGGCAGCGGTTGCATGACTGCGATGTTGTTTATATTTTTGACACCACTACGGTTGGTGATCAGCAAGGTCCCGCCAGCGAGGGCAAAATCCTCCAGATTACGTACGATCTCCTCATCCAGCAAATATAAATTCGGAGCGATCACTACTTTATATCCATCAAGCGGTTGTCTGAGGTCGATAACATCGCAGCCGATGCCAAGCTTGGTTACCGCCCGGTGAATCTGCTTAATGTTCTCATAATAATCAAAGCCCTCTGCCTGCGGCTGAATATCCAGTGCGGCCTTCTCTTCATGGGAATGGAGGATAGCCACTTCGTTTTTCAGCATCGTTCCTTGGAGCTTGTCGCTCAGCCTATTAACCTCATGACATAGCTGCGTGAACTCCGCTAATCTGCGTCCCGGAACATTGCTGTGGTCAATCAGCCCGTGCCAGAATTGTTCTGCTCCTGAAGTTGCACTTCTCCAGCGAAAATGAACAACCGTATCCGCACCTCTAGCAATCGCCTGCCATGCATAGGCACGAATCAGTCCTGGATAAGGGGTTCGCCACATCGGCATCCAACAACCCGGCGATCCACTCAGCTGCTCCATAATCCAGAAGTTTTGACGTTTAATGCCACGGGTTACGTCCAATGAAAGCGCTCCGCTATAAGGCGTCGTATCTTGTTTGGTTGGCGAAGTATTCGGATAATAATCAAACGCAGCCACATCCAGATCTGCACCCACTGCGTACATATCGAGACGCTGCGGATAGCTGTGAAAGTTATGGGTTATGAAATGCTCTGGACAAATCATACGCAAAATATTGATCTGCGCCGTCTGAAACGCTACCACCGAATCCCACTGAAACCGCTGAAAATCCAGCAGAAAAGATGGATTCTGATGAGGTGATCCGCCCAGCGGCACGGTAAGCTCATTCCAATCGCTGTACTCCCCGCTCCAAACTACGGTTCCCCATTCTGCATTGACCTCATCCAGTGTTCCGTATTTAGCTTGTACCCATGCTCGAAAAGCAGTATTACAAGCGTCACAATGACAATCCAACATGCCAAATTCATTATCAGTCTGCCAGCCTATGACAGCCGGGTGTTCACTGTAACGCTCGGCAAGACGCAGAATAATACGGCTGCCATACTCACGCAGTGATGTGCTGTTATAGCAGCGGTGTCCACGTACCCCCGGGTGAAAGGTCTCTCCATTAGCAAACACCGGAAGCACATCTGGAAATTTCGTCGTTAACCATCTTGGCGGTGTAGCTGTTGGAGTACCCATCACAACCTGCAGATCATATTGATGAAAAAGGTTCAGCGCGCGGTCCAACCACTCGAACTGGTAATTCCCCTCAGTTGGCTCCAGTCGACTCCATGCGAACTCAGCAACCCGGACTACTTTAACACCTGTTTCTTTCATCAACTTGATATCTGGTTCCCACATGGATTCATCCCAATGCTCCGGGTAATAGTCCACACCCATCTGAACATGATCATATCGTTTCATTGGCGCTTCTCCCCATCCCTTGATATTCAGCCCTGGTTCCCAAAAAAAGCGCTCCCCGTCTCAAATTGATGAGGTATACGGAGAGCGCTTCTGTTAACCACTAATATCCATTAAATCTTCTCTATAAATGTGCTTTACTTATTTTTTAAGCTTGTCCCATGCAGCTTGCATACCAGTCATCCAGCCGTTAACGTCAACCTTGTCAGCGATGAACTGTTGGATCACGCTGGCAAATTCTTGCGTTACACCATCAGGGAATTTGGAGGATTGCAGGCCATAAACTTTGTTTTCTTTTACATAGTTCCATACGTCTGCTCCAAGCATACCGATGTCTTCAGGTGTTGCTTCGATTGTGGACAAAGCAGGGATGAATTTCCATTTTTTAACGATATACTCTTTACCCATATCGGAAGTTACCAACCAGTTCAAGAAAGTTTTTGCTTCTTCTTTAGAACCGGATTCTTTGTTGACTACTAGGTTCGCAGGGATACCTACAGTCATTTTGTCATTCTTCTCAGCATCTTCATTGATTGGCATAGGGAACATACCAATGTTCATATCAGGAGTGATGTTATCAACAAGAGTTTGTGCCCAGTTACCTTCTTGCATCATTGCAGTTTCACCTTTTGCGAACATTGCCAGGTGAGTGTTAGCATCTGTGGTCAAAGGATTCTTTTGTCCGTATTGTAAAGTCAGTTTGAGATACTTGCTCCACTCTTCAAACGTTTTATTGCCTACAATTGTACCAGTTCCTTCATTCAAACCTTTGATGAATTCATCTACATTATCTTGTTGTGCAAAGGCTACGCTGATCCCTTGGTTACCTAGCAGCCACCATTCCTGATATGCATTACCAAAAGGAGTTACGTCGATAGCTTGCAGCTTTTTAGCTGCTTCTTCAAGCTGTGACAATGTTTTTGGAGTTTCAGTGATTCCCGCTTTAGCGAACAAGTCCTTGTTATACACAATACCGATACCCTCAAGGTTCATTGCCATACCGTATACTTTGCCATCTTTAGTCATAGGCTCTGCAGCCATAGGAATCAGATCTTTTACCCAAGGTTGGTCGGACAGATCTTCCATCTTGTCTCCCCAAAGTTCCATTTCTGCATATCCACCATTGGAGAAAATATCAGGCGCATCGCCGGAAGCGAATTTAGTTTTCAATGCTGCTGCGTAGTCCGCACCACCACCAACTGTTTGGATATCCAGCTTGATGTTAGGGTATTCTTTTTCGAATTCAACCTTAAGCTCATTGAGGCCTTCTACGATTTCAGTTTTGAATTGGAAGATCTTAACGGTCTTCACTTCACCTGAATTTGTGCCAGCGCTTCCATTTTGTGAGTTACTAGAAGCGTTATTATTACCACCACATGCCGTTAGAGCTAAACTCATTGCCATTACTGCTGATAGAGCAACTGCGGAGTGTTTCTTCTTCATTATATATTCCCCCTTAAAATAGTGGACTGCTTAAAAAATATTTGGAACGGAGGGCTCGGTGTTAACCTTTCACCGAGCCAGCCGCTATTCCCTCAACAATGTAACGTTGCATAAACAGGTAGAAAATGATAATTGGTGCGACCCCGATTACGAGAGCCGGAAGTGCCATATCCCATTGTTTGGTGTATTGACCAAAGAAGGAGAAAGTCGCCAGTGGAATGGTCCGAAGCTCTGGTGCCTGAAGAATCAAGGATGGCAACAGATAGTCATTCCATATTCCAAGTGCGTTTAGCACGATTGTTGTCATCACCATTGGCTTCAGCAAAGGAAGCACAATACGGAAGAACACGGTAATAGGATTACATCCATCTACTGTAGCCGCCTCTTCAATTTCAAGAGGAACGGACTTGATAAAGCCGTGGAACAGGAAGATCGCCATCGGAACACTGATCCCTAGATTCGTGATAATCAAACCAAGGAAAGAGTTGTTTACTCCAATAACATTTACGACCTTCAGAATTGGAATCATGATCGTTTGAAACGGAACTACCATTGCCGCTACAAATATAAGCAGCAAGAACTGATTGAATTTCGTATTCGCCCGAACCATACGATAGGATGCCATCGCACTGAACAGAGAGATTAGAATAACACTGATCACTGTGATAATAACCGAGTTTCGGAAAGCTTCACCGAAACGGGCTAATTTCCAAGCGGTTGAATAGTTCGACCACATAAATACTTTTGGCCAGCTTGCCGCATCACTCAGAATTTCACCGAAGGATTTCACCGAGTTTGCGAGCAAGAAATAGAATGGAGAGAGAAAGAGCAGGGCCAGGAGGATCATTATCACTTCCGTGCCAATATTCCATCTCTTTTTTTCTGTAGGTTTCATTACGCTTCAACCTCCTTGCTCTTCGTGATACGGACCTGAATCAGAGTAATGATGGCTACAATTACAAAGAACAGCAGCGCTTTTGCAGTACCCAGCCCGTAACGATTGTTCAGGAAGGCTTCATTGTAAATATTCATAGCAACGGATTCTGTCGATTTGAACGGTCCGCCCTTCGTCAAGGACAAGTTAAGGTCAAACATTTTGAATGACCAGGAAATGGCCAAGAATAATCCGATAGTTACAGCAGGCATAATTAGTGGAACTACGATATTGCGTAGCACCTGCCAACGGGAAGCCCCATCAATATCAGCCGCTTCTAGTACTTCTTTGGATACGTTACTCAACGAAGCAATGTAGATAACCATTAGATAACCGGAAGACTGCCAAACAAAGACCATTACAATCGCCCAAAATCCTGTTGTGGCATCACCGAGCCAAGGAAGATTAAAGAAGGACCATCCCGTCAGGTCGCCCATAGTGGCGAACCCTTTGATGAAGATAAATTGCCAGATGAAACCAAGCAACAACCCCCCGATAACGTTCGGCATAAAGAAAATGGTCCGAAGCATGTTACGTGTCTTTAAAGGTTTAGTTAACAGATAAGCCAAGAAGAAGCCTACCACGTTAGTCAAAATCACACCTAACACCGTAAATCTTACCGTAAACCAAAAGGAAGACCAGAAGTCAGGGTCATTTGAGAAAATAGTGGAAAAGTTTTGAAATCCGACCCAACTTACATTACCGGATACACCGTTCCAATCTGTGAAAGAGTAATACATCCCCATCAAAAATGGGATAATCGTTATTAAGGTAAAAAACAAAACTGCCGGACCAACGAAAAAAAGCTGTTGACCTAACTGGGACAACTTAGTGCCGCGCATTTATTGCCCCCCCCTTTCTTTTGCTCACTTACTTGTTTATGCTTTATACACATATTATCTGTTTTTTTCAGGGTACCTCACACCTACTAAAGTGATCTTTCAGGTGTAAAATATTGATCGGATGTGACAAATTTCGATGAAATGGAACACGATTCGCACAAAATTGATCGTTTTTATCCTACTGCCAACGTTAATTTGTATTATGGCCACCATGTTTATTAGCTATCACTATAGCACTCAATCCCTAAGAACAAGGGCAGTAGACGAGAATACGAACCTCCTCTTTCAAGGCAATAGAAACATCGAAAGTCTGATTCAGGAGATCAATCGTCTCTCCCTTATCGTTTATTCAGATTCAGATTTCTACAGACTGCTCGAAGCGGGATATGAGGATATGGCAGCAAATACACGAATTTATTCTTCTCTAAATTACATTTCTTCATCCATGCCAGATATATCCCAGGTGTATCTGTACGGTGCCAAGGATAGAAAAGCCACTTTGCTCACCCAGAATACACCCAAACGTTGGCAGGGTATTCCTCCCTATGCCGACTCAGATATCACTAGCAGTTCTCCTGTGGTTATACAAAGTACACATATAAGTCACAGCTACGGCCTAACTTCACCTATCCCGCAACTCATACCGGAGCCTGTGTTCACATTGCATAGACGAATTGAAAGGATTCCAACTACCACTCCAATCGGCTTCCTGTCGATCGATGTTAAGCTAACGGCTCTTACCGACATCGTCAGTCAGTTATATGATCAGAAACAGGAAAACATTTGGCTGCTGGATGGCGATGGCAAGATTGTATACGGAAGCAACAGTGAGGAATACGGCAAGCGTCTACATGCCTCCTGGTACAACAAGCAAATCGCTACCAATCAAAGCTCCCAAGGGTATTTTGAAGAGGAAGATGCTGTGTTTATTTACCAGAGAATCGAAACCCAAGGTTTAAATTGGACCCTCGTGAAGCAGATTCCTACGTCCTATCTCTTCCGGGAAGCCAACGAGGCGGCAGCGATCAATATAATCCTCCTTGTTCTACTATTAATTACAATTGCCACCTTAACGACTCTGATCTCTTTTCGAATCACAGCCCCGATCAAGCAGTTGACTCGTTACATGAATCAGGTGCAGACCGGTAATCTTGATGTTGATATTCAACCTATGGGCAAAGATGAGATTGGCGTGGTTACCGAGCGATTCCGCAGTATGATGGACACGATCAACAACCTGATCCTAAGGGAGTACAAGCTGGAATTGTCCAATAAGACCAATGAGCTGCGGGCTCTGCAGGCACAAATCAACCCGCATTTTCTGAATAACACATTGCAGATCATTGGCACGCTGGCCTTAGAACTTAAAGTGCCCCAAATTTACTCACTTCTTTCAGCTCTAGCCAAAATGATGCGCTACAGCATGTACAATGAGGAGAAGATCGTAACTGTTAAGGATGAGCTGGATCATGTCAAAGCCTACATTGAACTGCAAAAGGAACGTTTTGAAAATAAGTTCAGTTTCCGCTACGATATGGAGGAATCACTTTTAGAGACGTTTATGCCGAAAATGATTTTACAGCCTATTGTTGAAAATTATTTCAAACACGGCTTTAATCTTTCCCGCAGTGACGGATTCATTGAAATCACCGCAGCAAAAGTGGATGACAACCGGATGGAAATTTGTATCCAAAATAACGGAAATGCGATTCCTTCAGCGAAGTTAGATCTTTTAAAGCAGAAGCTACAGCATCCTACTAGAACAGATATAGATTTATTAAGAAACACAGAGCAAACCAAGGAGACTTCAGGATCAGGTATTGGTCTGCCGAACGTTCTGGCTCGACTCAAGTTTGTGTGCGGAGATAGCGCCACTTTAACTGTTGATAACCTTAGAGCAGGCGGAGTAGTAGTGAAATTGGAAATTGAAATTATAGCGGAGCGTGAAAAGATATGAAGGCGTTGATTGTTGATGACGAGGCAAGAGTTAGAAAGGCAGTCAGACTGCTTGTCGACTGGGAAGCCCATCAAATCGATGAAATTCTGGAAGCCGGAAATGGAAATGAAGCCATCGAGATCATCCGGCAGGCTAAACCAGCATTAGTCATTATGGATATGATGATGGAATCAGGTAACGGGATAGAGTTAATGACCTGGGTGAACGAATTCGCCGGCAACACTAAGTTTATTGTAGTCAGCGGACATAATGATTTTGAGTTCGTACGTCAGACTGTGCGGCATGGGGGGATTGATTATATCCTGAAGCCCATCGAAGCCGAGGCAATCAATGTAGCGGTAGCTAAGGCAGTTGCAGCCTGGCGCTCAGAAGAAGATGACCGAAGCGAGCGGCAGAAACAGAGTATTCAGCTTAATGAGTTCAAGCCCATTTATGGGGAAAAGCTATTATCCGCACTAATTGATGATCCGATCAATTCTGATTTATCTTTGCGGAGGTTATGCAGTGATAGGATCATTCCGGAAAACATCCATTCCGCTCGCTTAATATTGGTGCAGACAGATGCGGGTAACAATCCTTTGATTAAACGTTTTGGCGGAGACACCGAGCTAATGAACTACGCCATCGTCAATATTTGTAATGAATTTTTGCACAGTCCGCATAAGGGTGTTGCTTTTCGTTATTGGGGAGGTCCTCCGGAGATTGCGATTATTCTGTGGGATATTCAAACCTCTGTGGTCGAGCTAATAGGCAGAATCAATCATGGCATCTACTCTACCTTGCAGGTCCGAATGCATTTTGGAATCAGCAGCATCGGCAGCTTACCTAAGCAGTTACCTTATCAGCGTGCAGAGGTGGCAGAGGCATTACAACGCCGAAACTTATTAATTCATGAGGATTACTGCCATTTCTCCTCCTCCTCCGAAGAGTTCAGAGATCGTAAAGAGATCGCCAAAGCAGAGGTTCGCGGTAATATATCAGCAACGAACTTTGCTGACGTCAAGGAAGATTGGAAAATGGCAGTCATCAGCGGAAGTCCAGAAATATTATCAACAGCTGCGCAGCACTGGGTAGATGAGCTTAGCCGAGGCGGGATTGTTACACCAGAAATCCTAAACTCATGGAAAAATGATGCTCTATTATTTCGTTCCCAGCTGGTTCGGGAAATGTTAGGCCCTGAAGCTGAAGGTGCACTGGCCGAGCTTGAACAGGCCGACCAGCTTCACCCAGCTCCTTATACGAACGGTTACTCGTTCTCCTTATTCGCTTGGCGTGACTGGTCGTATACCCTAATGCAGGAGCTGGCCGAAGTAATCGCCCTGAAACAAGCTAAAGAACGTAATCCGATGCATGATATCGTCAAATATATCGAGCTTAATTATGCTTCCGACCTGTCCTTACAGGAAGTGGCCGGAAAGTTTTTTGTTAGCCGTGAATATATTTCCCGCCGATTCAAACAGGAATACGGTATTAACTTTTCCGACTTTATTGTTAATATCCGAATAGATAAAGCTAAGCTGCTATTGCAGAATCCTCGTCTGAAGCTGACCCAAATCTCCGAAATGGTCGGTTTTCATGATGTTAAATATTTCAGCAAAGTGTTTAAGAAGCAGGTCGGATCTTCACCTAAGGACTACCGGGACACATTTAAGAGTTGATCAATACCAGTTTAAAAAGGCGTCCGCAACCGTCTTACCGGCTATGCCGTTCGGATGCGGGTCGTCTTGTCCACTCATATATTCCGGTCTGATCCGGTGATCGTCTGGTGCAGGCAACGATAATAGGCTTGCTATATCAAACACACGGTCTACTCCAGCGGGTGGGTTAGTCAGGATTTCATGATTCACTCTACGCCAAGTTTCTTCTCTTGCCTCCTGAAAATTAAACGGCGGCACCGTACTTAGAATAATACTAGCATCAGCATTTGCTGTTTTGATCTTAGCAATAATAGTTGTCAGATCACCAAGTAACTCATCTGCAGAGCGGCAGCCAATATCAATATCATTTACGCCGAGGACAATCATCAGTTCATCACTCTGTTTAGCTTTGTGAAGCCAAGGGCCATCCGCAGCCACATCATACGCTCTAGCCCAGCCTGAGCCGAGATTCCATACGCCAATCTCTGCACCAAGACCATCCGCAATTCTCGCTGCCCAATATTCGTATCCGTCCTTTAATGTCCGCACACCTTGAGTAATCGAATCTCCCAAAAATACTAGCTTCTTATTCACAGCTTTCTTATACCCGATATAGCTTGGCAGTACCAGAAGCTTGTCGGATTCTGTAAATCCATCGGCTGATTCCTGTGCAGCCAGATTTCCGGGCGCATCATAAGCGGTTGCCAGCATGCCTTCTACATTGAAAGGAATGGATTTGCCCGCAGCGGTTGTCTTAATCGTCCATGTAAAAGCTAAGTAATGGCCATCGGGTAGATTAATGCTTGTCTCATCACTCCAGAAGCATTCACCGGCCGCTACTGGTTTGGAGACATTGCCTTCAAAGGTGACAGCATGTTGTGTATGCTCAAGAATACCTCCGTTTGGCTCAGTGCCTCCATCCGCGATAAAAGCCGATTCGATCACCCAACTGCCCCCAGGTTCACTGCCTGAAGCTTCAAGCCCTTGGTCCCAGGTGGAATCCACCGCATTGCTATGCCAAAATTTTAGCTGCAACGGGCCGTTTTCCCGTAAACGAATATAAGTCCGGAAGGTATGTGTAAAAGGTTCTTGCCTATTCATTATAAAATTAGCGGCGGTTGAAAGAACCGTAGCAGAGGTATAGTCCGTCTGATTCAAAACTCCACTTCCCTTAATTAAATTAGTATTCATAACGTTTCCCCCGTTATTAGTTAAGATTGTAACACTAAAACCTCTCCTATAAACCAGGGAACGGATCATTCACCCAGTCTACAAGAGAGGTTATGGCTATATCAATATGCTTTAAGAAATCATCTTATTTCAGTGTAATGGTAAACGATGCGGATTTTGCACCTGCGTTTACTTTCACTGTAGTCTCATCTACTTGCTCTGCACCTTCTACGGAAGCGATAGCTCCCAGATCTTTAAGGGAAAGCGAGAATTCTTTACCGCTGCCTTCTGCAGTAACTGTTACGCTGTTGCCTTTGCGGGCAGCCTTCACAGTCAATTCAGGAGCACCTTTAAGATCACGTACGGTTGCAGAAGTAGTAGTACCTTCTTCAAGTGAATACAGGCCAAATTTCACGCCATCCGCAAAGTCATAATCCGGTTTGTTGTCGATGCTGCCGATTGCCAGCAAGGAGTTCTGACGAACGAACAGTGGCAAGCTGAAGAAATCATATTTCTCTTTGCGCCATGATCCGCCTTGTACAGTTTCACCAGATAGCAGGTGTGTCCAGCGACCCGCTGGCAGATAGTATTTCACTTCGCCGTTTTCTTGGAAAATAGGCGCTACGAGCAAGGAATCACCCAGCATGTATTGGCGATCGAGCACTTCGCATGTTGGATCTTCCGGGAATTCCATAACCATCGCCCGCATAGAAGCCCAGCCATGCTCTGCAGCCTGGCCAGCCACATCATACAGGTAAGGCATCAAGCTGCATTTAAGCTTCGTGAAGAAGCGGGTAACATCACAAGCTTCATCATCGTACGCCCAAGGTACACGATACGAAGTGCTGCCGTGCAGACGGCTGTGGCTGGACAACAGTCCAAAAGCTAACCAGCGTTTGAATACATGTGCCGGAGCAGTGTTCTCGAAACCACCGATATCGTGACTCCAGAAACCGAAACCGGACAAACCTAGGGACAAACCGCCACGAAGGCTTTCTGCCATGGATTCATAATCTGCGTAGCAATCTCCGCCCCAGTGAACTGGGAACTGTTGGCCGCCAGCAGTTGCAGAACGTGCGAACAATGCTGCCTCATTCTTGCCAAGCTTCTCTTCCAATACTTCAAATACAACTTTGTTGTACAGTTGCGTGTAGTAGTTGTGCATTTTCATCGGATCAGATCCGTCGAAATAAACTACATCTGTAGGAATCCGCTCACCGAAGTCTGTCTTAAAGCTGTCTACGCCCATATCTACCAAATCACGCAGGTAGCCGGCATACCATTCACAAGCCGCAGGGTTAGTGAAATCCACCAGTCCCATACCCGCTTGCCACAGGTCACATTGATAAACGTCACCGTTAGGCTTTTTGATCAAGTATCCGTTTTTCTTGCCTTCTTCAAACAAGCGTGAACGTTGGCCAATATAAGAGTTGATCCATACGCAGATCTTCAGGCCTTTTTCCTTCAGGCGTTTCAGCATGCCCTCTGGATCTGGGAATACACGTTTATCCCATTCAAAATCAGTCCATTGATACTCACGCATCCAGAAGCAGTCAAAGTGGAATACATGCAGCGGCAGATCACGTTCTGCCATACCTTCTACGAAGGAATTTACAGTTTCTTCATCATAGTTGGTAGTAAACGAAGTTGTCAGCCACAATCCAAAAGTCCATGCTGGTGGAAGCGCTGGTTTACCTGTAAGAGCAGTATAGTTGCTAATAACGTCTTTAATGGTAGGTCCATCGATTACGAAGTATTCCAAGCTTTCTCCAGCTACGCTAAATTGGGCCTTTTTCACTTTTTCTGAAGCGATTTCATAGGAAACCAATTCCGGATGATTAACGAATACGCCATAACCTTTGCTTGATACATAGAAAGGAATGTTTTTGTAAGCTTGCTCGGAGCTAGTACCGCCGTCTTTGTTCCAGATATCTACGGTTTGTCCATTTTTCACGAAAGCTGTAAAACGTTCGCCCAGACCATATACGAATTCGCCTACGCCGAGATCCAGCTCATCACGCATGTACGTGTTGCCGTCTTGGTCGGTGATGTAAGCCATGGATTTAAAGCCACTGCCTGTAATACGTTCTTCGCCGCGATAGAAGTCAACCGCCCATTGTTCGCCTTTGCGAATCACTACACGAAGTCCGCCGCTGATCAGCACGGTTTCGAGATCCGTTTCTTCAATCTTCACATGATCGCCAGTTCCTTTAGTCAGTTCGAAAACCGGACCACGTTCCTGTACACCATCATGATGAATAATTTTAATGCCTACCACGCCTGGAAGCGGGGAATGGAATTTTACAGTAAGCAGGGTTGAATTCAGCGTTGCTGCGCGCCCTGTGATTGGAGTCGTTTGTGTAATTGCTGTTAATCCTTCGGGAGTCTTTTCTACAACATAATTTTGAACTGCGCCGTTAATCGTGATACCTTCACGAACCAGCCAGAGACCATCAGTAAATTTCATTGTGTACTTGCCACCTTTCAATTTGGTGTTTATAGTTGCATTATACCGATAAAAAATGAACAAAACTAATACTATATAGCTCATTTATAACACTATTTTGATGTTTTTTAAGAAAAGAGGCGTTTATATGGACCGTACAACTCAGAGTTTGCTAAAAGAAAACAGAGTTCATGGAGATAGTATGTTTCCACTCGCAGCTTATTGGATCGAGCTTCCATCCGGAACGCATGTACTTGATACACATTGGCATGAAGAAGCGGAGTTCTTTATGCTGCTAGAAGGAGAAATTCTGTTCCAAGTAGACACAGAATATTTTCCTCTCCGAGCTGGAGAAGCGGTATTTATCGAATCTGGCGATATACACGCCGCCTATGTGCTGAACGAAGACACCCCCTGCAAATTCTGTGCGCTTGTATTTCTGCCTGATCTTTTGGCTAGCGCCCAGTACGATACGATCCAGCAAAACGCGATTTTGCCACTGCAAGAGAAACGCCAAAGCTTTCCGAGACATATTACACCCGCTATCCCTTGGCAGCAGGAACTGCTTCATCATCTGAAGCAAATGATGGAGGCATACGCTAATAAAATGCCCGGATTTGAGACCTTTATGAAAGGAACTTTGCTAATCATGCTTTCCAAGATTACCGCAGAGGGCCGATTTGAGAACCGCAGCCAATCGGATGATGCAGATACTACCAAGATTAACCGCCTTAAAAAGGTGATCCTTTATATCCAAGATAACTATCAGGAACCGATCCGTACCCGTGATCTATCAGAGCTTATTCCCATGAGCGAGGGGCAATTCTGCCGCTTCTTCAAAATGATGACTCGTAAAACGCCAGTCGATTACATCAACTCTTACCGGATTCGCCAGGCTGCCGATCTGCTGCAGCAAAGTGAAAGAAAAATATCCGACATCGCATTCGAGGTCGGATTTGATAATGTAAGCTATTTTATAAAGGTTTTCCGCAAAGCGATGAAATGCTCGCCTTCGGAGTTTAGGAAAGGTGCGGGCTAGTCTCATCTACTTCATGCAAAAACGATGGATTCCAACCTGATTTTTAGGAATTACAACCTTTTGGAGGCTCGCGATGAACTCACCGATTCTTAGCTTTATCACACCGCCTATTCCTTATTTCATAGACTGTGGCCGTGCTCACTACAATGCTGGAGACTATCATATCAGTCGTAATTGCATCGGCGTATTTGATCTAATCATTGTTAAAAAGGGTACGTTGCCTATCGCCGAGAACGAGGTGCACTGGGAGCTAAAGGAAGGAGAATTCCTCATCCTTCGACCAGATGCCCATCACTATGGCTTTGCCCCCTGTCCTATCGAAACAGAAATCATCTGGATTCATTTTCAGACTTTCGGCAGCTGGATCGAGTGTCAGGATATGAACGAATGTCTGGAAAATCAGAGCGAGCTCATCGAGAGCCATAAACAAAAAGCTTATTTAAATCACTGCGATATATGCTCGATTTTTATTCCGAAGTATATGAAAATTTCAGAGAAGGCAATGGAGGTATTAGAGTTCTTTTTCCATCTGGAACAAGAACCCCAATCGATGCGCAACTGGAAGCGCCAAGCCTCCTTTCAACAGTTTCTGCAATTCTTGGACCGCGATCTCGCCGAGGCATCAGATGCAACCGCCATTCATCTCGCCGAGAAGATTGAATTGTTCATTCGGCAAAATTATACTCGTGATGTAACTAACTCCTTACTTCAAAAAGAACTTAACTATCATCCCAACTATCTCGCCAAAAACATGCTGAAAATATATGGTGTGACCCCTATGGCCTATCTCCTGTCCTATCGTCTAGAACAATCCAAGCGGCTGTTAATTCAGACTTCCTGGTCCATCGCCCGCATTGCTGAAGAGGTTGGCTTCCATCATATTACTTACTACTCTTCCTGCTTCTCCAAAAAAGAAGGCATCTCTCCCTCTCACTTCCGACAAAAATTCACTGGAAAATAGACATGAAAAAGCCTGGAATCGAAAACAGCTTCCTCTTCCGGGCTTTGTTCAGATAGGCTAATCAAATCTTTAGACACGCTGCAAACGAATAACATTCCAGGATAATTAGGACAAAGAAGCCGTTAAGTATCCATCAACCAGCGCTGCGGCTAACAGCTCTCCTTATTAAGTATTACTGCTGATTTGCCGATATATTATAGATAGATCTTATCGTCGTAGGAGGATAAAGAACCATGCACATAACGAATATGACCTCATCTATGGGAACGAGGTTTAATGTCTCTGTTAGTCACCAAACTAACGATAAAACCATGAAATCAAACAGCAATACTAGTGGTAATGGCAATGGAGACAAATTATCAATAAGTAAATCTGCAAAGGCCGCTTTTCAAAATCAATCCAAAATGGACGGAATGGTTAACTCCCTGCTTAAACAAAAACAAAGTATCATCGACAGTAAGAACAGTCTGATTGAAAGAACTACCAAAAGTTCGCATAATCTCGAATCTATTCAAGATCAACTTAAGGAGTTCGACAAGCAGCTCCAAACGATTGACCAACAAATTGCAAAATACAGCTTCGAAGAGCAACAAAAGAACTTAGAAAATGCTCAAAAAGAAAATCAATCGGATGAACCTAAAACCGAGCAAGAGATACAAAACGAAAGATTAAATACGCTTGTTTCTGTAAGCCAAGATGTTAGCCAAATGGAGGTAGTTTCTTCTACCCACACTAAGATGCGTGGCGAGGCTAAAGTTCTGACCAAGGAAATAGAGCTGGATGAGGCTCGTTCTACTCATTCTGCAACAGCCAAACGGGAGCAGTTATCCAAAATAGAAAATAAACTATCGGAAATGAACGAAACGTTAGGCGATGCCATGAAAGACACGGGAGATAAAATTAAAGATCAGATCGATAAAGCAGGTTCAACAGAAATTAAACCTTCTGAAGAGAACACCAATGAGCGGACGGAACAATTAGCTACCTATCAAGAAATTCAACGTTTAGCTGAAGAATCTGACAAGTCGCAGCTAGAAATACTAATTTAACAAGGGCAAGATTCTCTATATAAAAAAGCAATCGGATCTCCTCTGCATCAGAGGGTCTGCCGATTGCTTTTTTAGATGCAGCTGATGTTATTTTTCGGCTATTCCTTCCGAATCACAATAAAGCAGGTGCTGTCCGGCAGCGCCACTTCCTGTCCGCTCTCATCCATGAACCTTACTCTATCACGCAAAGCTTCGGTATAACCTTCTTGCAGGTAATGCCGGAAGATCTCAAGCTTCGCCTGCTTTCCTAAAATCTGTTCAATAAATGAGGCAAACTCCGTAGGGGTGAAATAACCAAATTGTTCTTGGACTTCATGAATATAAGCCTCTTCCCCCCAGGTATACGTATATAAAAATTCCATGGCATCATTAACGGGCATGAGCACTTCTTGTTCCCCTAATCTTTGAAACTGAATCTGACGTCCAGCAAAATCCTTCGCATAACGCTCCAGCCACATCAGACCGTCCTCTTCCAAAAAGTGAACTCTCCGCAGCAATGATGCAGGTTCGGTCATGATCCCATCGCGGATAATGATAACCCCGCCAGCTGACAATACCGCAAAGGCACTTCGCAGAGCTGCGGAGACGGTGTCGTGATTGAACTTATTACCATTTAGCGGCACATAAGAATATAGCTCATGCAAAATCGAAGAGAAGATTACCGTGTCCACCGTTCCAGCCTCCACGAAATCTTTAAGGTTCAACGCATCTCCCTGCAGCACCTCCCACTGGCGACCTTCCCGCTGCTTGCGTTGCCGCAAGGCTTCCACTACATTGCTTGAGATATCAATGCCGATAGGAGTAACCTCAGGCATACGCTCTTCCAGTAAATCCAGCAACACACCGCCGCCCGGACCGATATCCAGCACTTTTTGTCCAGTGACATGATCCAGAATTACGGCTTTATAATCTGCTGTATTATTCATTTGGCTTAAGTAGGTATCTTCATTATGAAAACGGTCGAAAGCGTCCCTGCGCAGCTCGAATAGGTCGAATAACAGCAATACAGCACGTTCATACAAGGGTGATTTTTCTGCTTCCATACAGAATTCGATCAGCTTCTCAGCCGCTGCCGAGAATTGGAATTGAAAAAATACCGTGTCTGGCAGATGTTCCTTAGAATATTGCCGCAAGAGTAGGTGAGGGTTCTCAGCAGGCAAAGTCCCTTGCTCGATATCCTTCCATGTAAGCTCCGCTAAATATTTTTCGATAATCCGCTTCTTATAAATGTTGGTCTTCTTAACACCCTTGTAATCGTAGTAAATGCTGTTCATGACATGTTCGAAGCTGATATGGCTTAAGGATTCATTCTGCGCCTTCTGGGCAGCAAGCACCATCACCTTCAGAAATTGCTCCAGCGAAAAGGTCTGTAGTGCAGATTCTACATACCAGAAGGTGATCTTACTTAATGACTCCAACCGTTCAGCATGGAAGCCTTCCTGCGTCAGCTTAGCCCATTCCGTAGTGAAATCCTCTCCTCTAGAGATCGGTCCCAGCCGCATTCTGCGCAGTCGTTCCTTCATCGGCATAGGACTAGCAAGATTGCCTGAAGAAATCAGCTCAATAAGCTGCTTCACTTCATGCTGCACATTCTGCCATAACTCGGGAGACACAGCTCCGATGATGCAATGATTGAGCACGGTCAGCAGGCGTTCCAGTTCCTCCGCGGTCAGCAGCTGATCTTCCACTATATCATGGAGTGGCTTATTGACTTCCGGCGGCACTTCTCCGCGAATTTGCTGTCCTATGAGTCCATGAGTTTCAATTAGCCGCTGAATCATCGCACCTTTCTCGGAGACAGCCCTCCCTAAATATCTCTCATATAACTGTGCGGAACCTAAATTATGTACAAAACAATTAATCCCTTCCTCCTGCCAAACCAGCCGCTCCTTTGCTGTACCTCCCTTAGCCGTTTCTGACCAAATTAACGTTTCTTCCACCAGCTCTTTTATCCAAATAGAACGGGGGAGTTGGTCCAGAATCTGCAAGCTACGTTCCACATAATCCAGTACGGGATTCCTGCGATCCAGCTCCTCCAGAGATTCCACACGTTCCAAATTTACTATCTGCTCCTCCGCTTGGACAATAAGCTTCAGCCAAAGGTTATCCTCCAAATGATCTTGCACACCTTCACGGTATAAGGCGATGGCTTCCAGTGATTTCAGCATATGCTCCTCCTTCGCTCCAAAGTGGAGACTATAAAGACCTATTATTATATATATACAATCCCGTTAATTAAAAAACAGAACCAGGATTCATGAAATAGCCATGTCCCGGTTCTGTTTGCATTCCAGTCATTAGGTTCCGAACCGCTGCCGATACCCACATTTGCGGCATAGCTCCTCCACCGCTTCTCTACGTGAGAAGCCATAGAATAAATTGTTCGCCCGCTCCCCCTCCACAATCTCTGAGAACGGAGTCTCATGGATGTTGCCTAGGTTAATTACTCCTTCACCATCCAGACAGCATGGCACAACAGTGCCATCCACAAGAATCGCCGCTTGGCTCCGCAGGGCATGACAGAACCCTTTTCCGTCATCTTCCGGCTCATTTAGCGCTGGCCAACGGAACTCATGATCCTGATTAAGGTAGACGCGCGGGGCAATCTTGACACCACTGCCAGGCACAACCTTTTCTTCGATCTTGAAATCCAAGTTGAAGGCTTCCTCCAGCAGGGCGAGGGTTTCACGGTTACGGTTTCTTTCCAGATTCGTCAGATTATCCTCCGTCAAATTCCACAAGCGGAAAGAAATAATGACCCCTTGCGCAGAGGCTTCCCGTACAAAAGAAATTATCTCTGAAAGATAGCCTTCACGGTTCTCTGACCCTTCATGCCCATCAAAGCTGTGCAGAGAAAAGTTCATCTGACGCAGTGCGGGCTTACCAAGAATTTTAGGTCCGGCTTTATGAATTAACGTGCCATTAGTTGTAATATTAACCTTGAACCCTTTGGCATGAGCAGCATCCAGCAGTTCACCTATCTTGGGATGCAGCAACGGCTCCCCTTTTACGTGAAGATAAATATGATTGCTGTGTGGTTTAATTTCATCCAATATCGTATTAAACGTATCCAGCTTCATGAAATTTTTCGTCCGGGCGGTTTGTGGACAAAAGCTGCAGGCGAGGTTGCAGACGCTTGTTATCTCAATATAAACCTTTTTAAAAGTCTTCAAGTCCTGCTCCCCATTCTATTTATTATAAATCTGAGGCATAGCGGAGACCGATCTGTGCTCTGGCTTCCTCCATAATCTCTGCTGCGGCCATGGAGTTCTCATGAGTATTAATTCTGCTCTCCCGTTCACCATTCTTAATCAAGTTGATGAATTCCTCAACCTCATAATACATAGGTTCAAACACTTGAGGCAACGTAAGCTCCTCAACTGTACCATCACGATAGTAAATTTTCACCTGATAAGGCTCATTGATCTTGTCGATCACCATCGTACCGTTCTCTCCATGAATCTCAGCTGGCAGATAGGAGTCGGAAATTTTGGAGTGCATAACTACCGCATCCATATCGTCATATTTCATAATGAGGCTTCCTTCACCATCCACACCTGAGGAGAGCATGACACCCACTGCCTGTACTGATTGTGGCTTGCCAAAGAGCACTACCATTGGATACAAACAGTACACACCAAGATCCATTAACGAGCCATTGGAAAAAGCGGGATTAAACGCATTTAGCACAGTCCCCTGCCGGTAGGCATCATATCTAGAGGAGTACTTACAATAACTTGCAAAATAACGGCGAACTTGGCCGAGTTTATACAAATTATCCCGAATCACTCCAAAGTTCGGCATAAAGGTCGATTTCATCGCCTCTACCAGCAGCACATCATTTGTGCGCGCAGCTTCAATCATAGCTTTAAGCTCTGTACTGTTGGATGCAGCCGGTTTCTCGCAGAGCACATGCTTGCCGTGATTTAAGCACATAATCGCTTGCTCTGCATGCATAGAATTTGGGCTGGCAATATATATAGCATCTACATCTTTGCTTTTCACCATATCTTCCAGATTCGTATAAATTGTAGCTCCCGCATATTTAGCAGCAAAGGCCTGACCTTTCTCCATTGTGCGAGAGTACACGGCTGTCAGGATAAACTCCTCATTCTCCAAGCCGGCTTGCACGAAGCGGTCTGTAATAAAGTTTGTTCCAATGACCCCGAAACGAATTGTCATGATGTTATCCCGTCCTTTTTAGTTATTACTAACTCTACATGCTATTTTCTCACTCATAGGTAGTCATGTCTACTTTTTAAGGCAAATTAACGACAATTTCTGATAAATTCAGCAATTCCCTTGTTACTGGCGGAGCATCTTTCATCGTACAATGCAAAAAAAAGGCGTATCCCAGCCACCCTTTCATGGCTTTTGAGATACCCTTTTTTTGGAGTTACAACTATTGCCTGAACTTACGGACCCAGATGAACTCTATATAATCGTCCAGCCGCCATCTACAAACAAAGTCTGACCTGTAGTGTAGCTGGAAGCATCTGAAGCAAAGTAGAGCACGGCGCCGTTTAATTCTCCCGGATTACCAGGGCGCCCCATCGGACACACTGCGTTGTACATTTTTAGCGCTTTTTCTGCAAATAACGTATTCTCAGTCATTTCAGTTTTGAACAAGCTTGGTCCAATCGCATTAACAGTAATCCCATGCTTAGCATAAGTTGCCGCCACCCCTCTTGTCAGATGGATCACTCCACCTTTAGCAGCATTGTAAGAATGCGTAGGAACCGAAGCAGAAGCTGTAAGGCCTAACATTGAGGCTGTATTGACGATTTTACCGTAATTCCGTTCCTTCATATGCCGGATCACATGTTTCGACATCAGGAAAACGCCCTTTAAATCAGTATCCAGTACCCGATCCCAAGCTTCTTCTTCCAGCGCTTCAATCGGAACCGCATCCACCACACCAGCATTGTTCAGCAGAATATCAATTTTTCCAAAGGCTTCCATAACCTTTTGAACAGCCACAATAATCTGGTCCTCTTTTCTTACATCACACTCAATAGGAATTATTCTGCGTTCAGGGTATTTAGCCCGGATATCCTCGGCAACTGCTACAAGCTTGTCATATCTTCTAGCCAAAATAGCAATGTCTGCTCCTTGCTCAGCAAGCATCTCTGCGAATTGTACCCCGATCCCACTGGATGCTCCTGCGATAATAGCTGTCTTACCCGTCAAATCAAAAAGGTTAGTCATTCTAATTCCTCCTAATGTTTGGTTAGCCGATCCTTCTTCGGTTTCATTTCGTACAAACTCACTTCAAACACATAGGCTTATACTGAGGAAACAGGTTGCAAATTGTTCTCCCACCAGTCCCAGCGGAGATAGCAGTATGGAAGATACTCCATTGGATTCAGAGGCTCCAGAATTTTACCTTTTTCAAGCACATTTGTACTGACGGTGTAAACCGCGCCCAGCATATTCACAACTTCAAGCTCACTCCAAGGATCATGCGGGGAGTCTTGGAAGGTGATAGAGGCTTCTGCCGCTTTATAGACTTTAACCTCACTTACTAAACGCTGTGTGACCAAGGTTGGCATCAGATCGAAGCCGTTTCCGTCAATTGCATTGGCATATTTGATGTTATACAAAGGGATATCTTTGCCGTAATATTCCTCCAGAATCTTCTCGGCTCCATTGTCATTGAAGTGTCCATCCATAGTGGCTTTTACGTTGAAAAAGTCAATGCCATGCCGGCCGATTGCCCCATCAATGCCAGCTTCTGAGGTGTTCATACGCACATCGGCCATTTTCTTAGGCAGCCCACATACTTCCCGGCCCATAGCCATCCCGATATCGCTTGTAATAGGCATCGACAGGCAATAGTTGCCTAATTGTCCGTTATAGTCTGCTAGAACGAACAATCCAGCTTCACGATAAGGTGGACAAAAGTTCGTAGCTGGGTAATTGGCGATAAAGGCATTTACCAGCGGCCGGCTTGTTGGCTTCAGTGGCTTCGGCAACAAACGCTCGATAATCTCTGGTTTGGTCTCCCAATACACCGTCAGCATCTCTGCATCATAAAAGGTGGTTGGCTTGCCTCCGTATTTCTGCATATCTGCGAAACTTTTCACAAAACTCACCATGAATGAACCCTCCTTAGATTAGTAACCCTTTAGTTCAGCACAAATGCCGTTTCGAATCCAGATTGAATGGCCTGTCCGATTCGTCCTGGCTTGCCTGCATCGCCGATTACCTTCACATTGGGCAGTACCTGCTTCAGCTCATCAACGAATGAGCGATCGGGTGTAACGCCAATGGATAATACAACAGCATCCGTCTTTTTCAGCGAAGTTTCCCCAGTGGACGTATTCTCAAGCACAATCGCGCCGTCCTGCACTTCTACCAGCTTGGTTGATGCTAAGAGCTCCACGCCGTTCTTTTTCAGCCTAGTCACAATGTCGATCAGATTTGGCAGATAGGCGTCTGGGCCAACCCGCGGCTGCATTTCCACCACCGTGACCTGATTTCCCATATCGGCTAAATATTCAGCCGTTTCCAGCCCTGTCATGCCGGAGCCGATGACCACAGCCTGCTTGTTCTTAATCACAACTGACCCACTAAGTACGTCAACAACCGTGCAGACCGCTGCCTTTTTCACTCCCGGAATAACAGGCACTATAGGCTGTGCCCCAGCGGCAACAAATACCGCATAAGGGTTCAGTTGCTTCAGTTGTTCCAGCGTAGGTTTCGTAGAGAGATGGACATCAACATCCAGGTCCTCTAACTGATGCTGCATATTATCAATAAACCAGTTCAGCTTCTCCTTCAATGGTGGCCGGCTTCCCAGCTCCACACTGCCGCCTAGCACATCTCTGGCTTCGAACAATACAGGTTTAAAATCTCTGAGCGCCAAAATCCGTGCTGCTTCCATACCTGCTGGACCCCCGCCGATCACAGCTACTACTTTGCCATCGCCATCTTTTGCTGGTTCTGCAAATTCAAGCTCCCGGCCCACTCTGGCATTGACAGCACACTTGATTACCTTGCACTCCATCACTTCCTGAATACAGTACAGGCAAGAGATACAGGTTCTGATCTCTGCTTCTTTGCCTGCTGCCGCTTTGTTACCCCACTCCGGATCGGCCAGTTGGGCTCTTCCAAGGGCTACAAAGTCCGTGTTTCCTTCCTGTAGCAGACTCTCAGCAAATTCAGGCTTACGGATCACATCACAAGCAATCACTGGAATTTGCACCGCTTGCTTAATGGCTGCGGAGAGATGTTTTTTCCAGCCTTGCGGGTAGGATATCGGCTCAATGATCGTATTGGATGATTCATAAGTGCCGGAGCTTACATTTATGCAATCCACTCCGATGCTTTCCAGATGTTTCGCAGTCTGGATAGCCTCATCCAGTGTAATCCCACCTGAGACAAATTCATCGCCGTCGATTCGCACCGATACTGGGAATCCTGCGCCACAGATCTTTTTGATGCCAAGCACAATTTCGTTCAGGAATGACATTCTACCTTCCAGTGAACCGCCATATTTATCAGTTCTCAGATTGGTAAGCGGGCTCAGAAACTGTCCTACGAGATAGCCGTGGGCACCATGGATCTCCACGCCATCAATACCTGCTGTTTTAGCTATATAAGCTCCGAACACAAATTTACGAACTAACTCTTCTACCTCTTCAGTAGACAGCTCCCGGGGCATTTCCCCAATCGCTGAAGACATCACTGCGCTAGGAGCAACAATTTGTTTGCCTCCAATAAGCCGTCCGTGATTTTGCCGGCCCGGATGCTGGAGCTGAAGGAATATTTTGCTGTCATGACGGTGCACAGCTCTTGCCAGTTTCTCCAGACGCGGCACAAACAGCAAGTCACTTGCATTCAGCTGGTTCGGTGTACCTACTCCGGTCTCATTATCCACACGCGTAATTTCCGTAATGATTAGACCACAGCCACCCGCGGCACGTTCCTCATAAAAAGCAATCATTTCGTCCGATGCTTCACCACTGGCCGCGGCCAGTGACGTTCCCATAGCCGGCAATACAATTCTATTCTTAAGTTCAAGGCGTCCAATTTTACCTGCTGCAAACAGTTTTTCATATTTCATCTGCTTAGCACCTCCACCTTTAGTTTAAGGCGTCCAATACTTTGTGAATATATTTACAAGCACCAAAAATCACTTCTTTATAGTGCATATTGCACTATTATTGAACTAGGGGGCGATATGAATGGATGTTTCCTTAAATGAGCAAATATCAGGTAAAATCGAAATGGAGCATTATACCGCATCTTTGTTTACTGCATACATTTCAGGTGCAGGCCTTTCAGCTATCGTACAGACAGCTGCCGAGCTACTGCAGAATCCCGTCATTGTATTTGATTGCAGCTTCAAAATTGTAGCTCACTCTGACCTTTCCGATATCGACGATTACATATGGAGTGATAATATCCGCAAAGGTTATTGCTCTTACGACTTCATTGCGGCTGTGAGTAAAATGAACAGTGTCCAGCGTGGGAAACAAAGCGATGAATCTTATGAAGTAACCTGCGAGGAAACGTCAAACTCTAAACTGATCTCCAAAATAAAAGTAGCCGGCAAACAAATCGGTAATGTATTGCTTCTTGGATGCAAAAATCCTTTTCGCGCCAGAGATAACGAGCTGCTGTCCATCACCGCTACCATACTTGCCGAAGAGATGGGCAAAAACAGCTACTATCGCAACGCCAAAAATATAAAAGTTGAAGATTTTATCTGCGCACTGCTAGAGGAACAGCTTCAGGACAACCGGATCATTCAGGACAGAATGCGGAGTGCAGGATTAAAGTTCGGAAATCAGCTGCTTGTGCTGCTGTTCGATCTTACCTGGTATGAGGGTTCAGGCCGTTATGATGATTATTTAAGAGAACGTTTGCAACAGCTTTTTCCGGGCAGTCCTTCCACCTATTATGATGGGCAGATTGTAATGATCCATGACGGAAATCTCTCCAAAGAGCTTGTAAATAAGCAACTGCAGGAATTTCTAACTCAAACCGGCATCTCGCTTGGCATCAGCAATATATTCACTAATCTTACGCAGTGTAGGAGACACTATCTTCACTCCCGAAACGCTATTCGGATCGGTTCCATTCTCAGCCCGCAGCAGCAGCTGACTTACTACTCAGATATCCAGCTCTATGAGATGCTCTCTGCTGATGTTGTGTTTAACGAGGATAATAACTACTACCATCCAGAGCTGCTCAAGCTTCAAGAATACGATGCTGTGCACCAGTCCAATCTGTATCATACCTTTTACGTTTATCTCAAAAATAACCGGAACATGCAGATTACATCAGACGAGCTGTACATTCACCGGAATACACTCAGATATAAGCTCGATCTTATTAGCAGACTGCTGGACACCGACTTTACCGATTCTGAAAAAATGCTGGCGTACTATGTCTCTTACAAGGTCGCTGCTTTTTGTGAAAAAGCTAGGGAGCAGACCCGTACGCCGCAACGTTAATGTTAGAAGCTACTATAAACGCACAAACAGCCCCCGTTCTTATCCCAAGAACGGGGGCTGTGCTGTGAAGTAGAACTGTATATGATATTACAATCCGTAAAAAGCTTGCAGCTGACGCACGATTTCATCCTTGTCATGATCCACTACGGTTTGATGTTGTGGCATCTCGAACAATGCTTTAATCTGTGCCGGGAATTCCTGCTTAATATCGATCAAAGTAATTGCCTCATCGAACTTAGCTGGATGTGCAGTCGCAAAGGTAACGCCAATCTCATCCGGGCCATTAAAGGCTTCGTAAGCCGCGATTCCACATGCTGTATGTGGATCAAGCAGGTAGCCATATTCTTTTTGATACTTAGCGATCGTATTCAAGCATTGATCATTCTTCACACCCAGCGCTGCAAAATCCTTCTGCACCTGCTGAAGCGCCTCGCCTTCAACCGTAATCTTGCCTTCGGTTTGTAGCTTGGACATATACGCGGATAACTTCTCAGAATCCTCGCCTACCAGATAATACAGATACCGTTCGAAATTACTTGCCACTTGGATATCCATCGAAGGGCTGTAAGTGCTTGTGAAATTACCTGGTTTGTATTCGCCAGTATTCACGAAACGCTCCAAAATATTATTTTCATTCGTAGCAATGATTAGCTTGTTAATAGGAAGCCCCATTTGCTTAGCCAAATAGCCCGAGAAAATATTACCGAAGTTACCGGAAGGCACGCTGATATTAATCTTTTTCTCGTTGCTGCCATCAACATGCAGATATGCATAGAAATAATAAACAGTCTGCGCCAGAATCCGTACAAAGTTAATGGAATTGATTGCACGCAGATGATACCGACCTTTAAAGTCCAGATCTGCGAACAGATCCTTAATCACCTTCTGGCAATCATCAAAGTTACCATGAACAGACAGATTCAGTACATTGCTGTCGTCCACCGTAGTCATCTGCAGCTCCTGCACTTTACTTACCTTGCCGTGTGGATGGAGAATACAGATCTTGATGCCTTCTTTGCCGCGTACACCTTGAATAGCCGCCGCTCCAGTGTCCCCAGAGGTTGCACCGAGGATGTGGATGATTTTGTTTTGTTTTTTGGAAATATATGAATACAGCTCACCCATAAACTGCAGCGCTACATCCTTGAAAGCAAAAGTAGGCCCATGGAACAATTCAAGTACATATAAAGAATCATTTACTTGGTGTATAGGCGTTACTTCAGGTGTGCGGAAATTGGCATAACTGGTGTTGACCATTTCCTGCAGATCCTCGTAAGGAATCTCATCATTGGTGTAATAGGCAACAATCTTCAGGAACAACTCCTGATAGCTAAGACTTCTCCACTCTTCCAACGTTGCTGCTGAAACCACTGGAATCTCGGATGGAACCATCAACCCACCGTCGTCCGCAAGTCCCATCAACACCGTATCAATAAAACCTTTAGGTTCCACATTACCTCTTGTGCTTATAAACTTCATGCTCATCCTCCTGAACCCCTCGTTAATATATGACAAGAATATATGATAAGAAGAAACAACGTTGTCGTCCTATAGAGATGACAACTGTTTCTCGCAGAAATATAAGGCTATTATAGTTGCACCACTTATAAGTTCTTATAATTAACTATAAGTTTCACCCTAAACGTTATCCTTAAGCTAGTTAGGGATGATAAAGCTATTTCTGCTTGTTTTCCCTATATACTACCACGTTTACGCGCTAAAGTCCGTTAATTCTTTGTCTTATTTTGCAGCTCTCTCCAGACTGTTTTGTTGCTGTATTGCCGTTCTGTACTAACATCCTTACCGAACCATTCCGGCTCTTTAAAGCTTTCCGCTTCCTCCAGAGATTCAAATTCAACCTCGAGTACGGACAATTTCAGCTGGGAATATACGTCGATCTCAACCGTTGTGCCATTCCACACCGCTGTAATTCGCTCTTTGACCAAAGCTACCGCATTTACCGCTTCGATCATCTGATTATATAAACCCTCTGAGATAAAATATTCGATCTCTTCGCGTTTGATCCCTTTGCCATCCTTAAACGTATGCGTGTAGGTTACCTCACCTGAGTCCAGATCCGTAATTTTACGCACACGAAGCTCTTGACCACCATCTATCGCCAGATATGTCTGATCGATATTATGACGGGTAACAATCTTCAATTCTCCCTTTTGAATCAGCTGCTCCGGAAATTCCGGCAGCAGAAACTTGCGTTCGATCTCCAAAGCCATGATGTTTCGCTCCTCTTCGTGTCATATATTTTATATTAATAATCATCATAGGGGTGTGACAAACCCAAGTCAATGTGGATTATAGAGAAATAGGACATGCTCTAGCTTAAAAAGGCTACCGTGGTGCTCATTGTGGGATTTATGGAGGTTGTGGAAGATGGGGCTCACCATAGATTACTGGAAACTACGGATAATTAGCGAGTCAGCCGTCGATCGTAGGGAAGCACCATTCAATTAGTTGGCCACGCGATACTGGTCGTACTCACCCATTCGATTAGTTGGTCAGCGCGCACTGGTTGTACTCACCCATTCGATTAGTTGGTCACGCGCCACTGGTCGGACTCACCCATTCGATTAGTTGATCACGCGCTACTGGTCATACTCACCCATTCGATTAGTTGGTCAGCGCGCACTGGCGTGGCTCCCCATTCGATTAGTTGGTCAGTGTGCACTGGTCGTACTCACCCATTTACTTACGGACCGTATAGCCGCTATTTGCGAAAAAACCGCTTTTTTGAGAAGCTATCGGACTCAGGTGCAGCTATTTACTCCAAAACCCCCCATACGGTTGCGATAATTAGTCAATAGCGTCGCTGGAGTCCGAAAGTAGCCTCAATTGCCTCTTTTTCAGCAAATAAGGACTCCTGAGTCCGATCCAAAGCAGGGTACCTAGATACCTAGCAGCCAAGAGAACTCTCCATCAAATGTAGACAGCACGATTTCATTCTTATCTCAGACCAGACCATATGATTGGAACATCGTTAACTGGTGATACTTTCTCATACTTACTCATACTCTCTCATACCACCCCTACTCCCCATTTACTTACGGACCGTATAGCCGCTATTTGCGAAAAAAACGCTTTTTGGGGAAGCTATCGGACTCAGGTGCAGCTATTTACTCCAAAACACCCCATGCGGTTGCGATAATTAGTCAATAGCGTCGCTGGAGTCCGAAAGTAACCTCAATTGCCTCTTTTTCAGCAAATAAGGACTCCTCAGTCCGATCCGAAGCAGGGTACCTAGGAACCTAGCAGCAACCAAGGGAACTCTCCATTAAATGTAGCCGACGCCTTCTCATTCTTAACCCAGACCAAACCCTAAAGATTAGACCATTGTTAACTGGTGGCACTCCCCCATATCTTACAGACTAATAAAAAACCGAACGAAAATCAGAGAAAATCCTGAAATCCGGTCGGCTCGACGGCAAACTTATTTTATTTCTTTCATAAATGCCTGAAAGTCTTCTACGATTTCTTTTGCTTTAGTGCGATATAAATAATGTCCCTCTTCAAACTTCACTATTTTTCCATGTACAGAGTCCTTGATTTGCTTTTCATGCTCTGGTATCCATCTATCCGTTGCTGGTTGATTCGCTTGTATAAAGAAAATAAGAGGAAGATTTTTAGGAAATGTTAAACTTTCAGCTGATTTAAAATTAGAATACATCATTCCAGCTTCATTTAATTGGGTGGGATTAAATATGTTTTTGCGATTGATCAATCTCATTTGTTCTTTTGTTTTATCATCAAATGGTAGTTCAGCAATTGGGTCAGCACTAAATTTCATTTGCAATCTGATTAGACCTGATTTTTTGAGCAGATTTATAGTTTTTAATTCCGAAGCTTCGATTTTCCTCTCGCTTATCGATGGAACACTACTATCAAGCCCGACAAATGCACTCACTTCATTTTCATACTTGTTAACATAATCTAGTCCATAAATGCCTGAAATGGAGTGGCCCATTAGAATATAACGGTCAATATTAAGAGCCTGTAAAGCCTCATGAATTTCACTTACAATATTCTCTGTGCTGCGCTCCTTTTTGGTCAGATCACTTAATCCATACCCAAAAGGCTCAATCATGACGACTTTGTAAAACGGTGACAGCTCATCTATTAATGATTTAAAATCAAGAGCTGGCGCTGCTGTGCCATAACCCGGTAGTAGCACAACTGTTTCTTCACCTTTTCCTTGAATATAAACATTCATGTTTTTCCCATCTACGGGTACTAACTGACCATAGGGCTCTATTTTACTCTGTTCCGATTTGTTGCTGATCAGATTAACTGTATAAACAATGGCGAGAAAAAGCAGGATTGCGATAATTATTGCTCCTATTACTTTAAGTAGTATGTTTAGTATTTTACTTGTTCTCGTGCCCGCCTTCATTTTCATTACTTCTTTTATTTTCAATCGTATCTTCTCCTGTCATCACCTGTGTATTGGACTGCCATAACTAACTGCTAATCTAAGATTAACCAATAAAGATGTACTCTCTATGACCTTAATATGAACGGAATATGAACAGGTAAAAAAGCTACAGCGTCTTACGCAAGGTAGCTGCACAGGATGTCATAACATAAGGAATATATGTGTATAGGCGGAGACGGTCAAGGCTGCCTTGCCATCCGCAGCTTCAGCTGGTTCAAATTCGTCATTGCCAACAAAAAAAGCAAACCACGAGCTAGGCTCATGGCTTGCTGGTGGCTTGCTCGTGTTTGCTCATGTCTTGCTCGTAGCTTGCTCACGGCTTGCTCGCAGCTTGCTCATGGCTTGCTCGTAGCTTGCTCATGGCTTGCTCGTAGCTTGCTCATGGCTTACTCGTAGCTTGCTCATGTCTTACTCGTAGCTTGCTCATGTCTTGCTCGCAGCTTGCTTATGTCTTACTCGTAGCTTGCTCATGGCTTGCTCGCAGCTTGCTCATACCTTACTCGTAGCTTGCTCATGGCTTGCTCGCAGCTTGCTCGTGTTTGCTCGGGGTTTGCTTTCTGTTTATCTAATGAATTCTAATCCTGCACCTTCAATTTATAACATCCGCTAACAAAATCCTGCTGGATATCCGGCAGAGCCAGTCCAGCCTGCATTAGCCGATCACCACCGTAAACCTCACCACTTGCCTCCAGAATGTAATCCAGCTCCGGATTTAAACCATTCAGCTTCAGGCTGCGGCGGGGCGGATGCGGCACAGCCATTACCCGGAAGTAATAAACTAATGCCTCACGCTGATCATCGGACACGAACATCCATGCTGTCTCATTGCCCTCAAACGGGCTTTGCAGCCGGTACAGATTCCCTTGCTGCACAAGACTGCGGATTTGCTTATAGTTCGCAACCTGTTCCTTCACAATTTCCTTGTCTTCGTCTGTAAACTTCGTAAGATCCAGCTCATAACCGAAATTACCGGACATAGCTACATCTCCACGGAAGGACAGCGGGGTGATCCGTCCTACCTGATGATTCGGCACGGCAGACACATGCGCGCCTATCGAACTAACCGGATACACCAGACTTGTTCCATACTGAATCTTCAGTCGTTCCACAGCATCGGTATCATCACTGGTCCAGGTCTGCGGCATGTAATGCAGCATGCCTGGGTCGAAGCGGCCACCACCACTACAGCAGCTCTCGAACAGGATATGTGGAAATTCTGAAGTTATTTGCTCCAATAGCTCATACAGACCAAGCACATAACGATGTGCGGTTTCCCCTTGGCGTTCAGAAGGTAACTCTGCAGAGCCAATCTCCGTTAAACAACGGTTCATATCCCATTTCACATAACTAATGGGCACGGTCGAGAAAATCCGGGACAGTGACTCATAAATGTACTGGCGCACATCCTCCCGAGTATAGTCCAGCACCAATTGCCAGCGAGCTTCGCTGCGGCGGCGTCCCGGCACATGCAGACACCAGTCGGGATGCTTACGATAGAGCTCGCTGTCCGGCGAGATCATCTCCGGCTCGAACCAAAGGCCGAACTGCAAGCCTAGATTGTTCACGCGCTGCGCCACATCAGACAGTCCGCCCGGAAGCTTGCGCAGATCCTCCACCCAGTCTCCGAGAGAGGAGTTGTCAGCGTCTCTTTTGCCAAACCAGCCATCGTCCAGCACGAATAGCTCTATCCCGAGCTTGGCTCCTTCCGCCGCAATCGACTCCAATTTATCCGCATCGAAGTTGAAATAGGTAGCTTCCCAATTGTTGACCAGAATGGGCCGTTCCTTATCTCTATATAATCCTCTGCATAAACGGGTCCGGTACAAACGATGATAGGTTCTCGACATTTCCCCGATCCCCTCGGAAGAATAAACCATCACTACCTCAGGGGTCTGGAATTGTTCGCCCGGATCCAGCAGCCAGGAGAAATCAAAAGAGTTCAGTCCCATCGTAAACCGGGTCATCCCGAAGGAATCGACCTCTGCCTCAGCTTCAAAGCCTCCACTATATACAAGACTGAAGCCGTAGGCCTCTCCATGATTTTCATCCGTTTCAGGTTTCACCAGCGCAGCAAATGGATTTAACTGGTGGCTGCTCATCCCTCTGCGGCTCCCAATGGTCGTACCACCTTGCACCAGACGTCTACGAGTCAGATTACTTTCCCTTGACCAAGCTCCTGCCAAATAGATCATATCCATATCGCCAGACGAGAAATCGACACTAGCACTCAGTGCACGCTGCAATTGCAGCTGCGTTTTCCCCGCATTGGTGAACTCCACAGAGCGGGTGATTACGTTAGTATGTTCAAAAACTGTATAGCGCAAAATAACATTCAGCTTGGTGTAATCATCTTTAAGTGTAAGCTCCAACGTCTGTGCTTCTTGCGCAGACTCAACATATACGGATGGTAGACCCGGCAGTGAAGGTTTACCCTCAACTACCCGATACCCGCTGTATTTCAGCTCTGTAATACGAGTGCCGTCTTCGAGCCGAACTTGATAAGCAGGTGTTCTGAAATCTCCCGTCCCGTATTGTGGGTATTCCTGCGGGAGCCGGTCGAGACCCGTATTTCCTCCCAGATTCAACAGCCCTTCCAAATTGCTGTCACTACGCAGCTTCTTGCCCCAATACGCATGTGCCGGATAATCATTTACAAGCTGAAGAATGTAACTCATCCCTGCACTCTGTAAATGGAATAATCCCTTATCTTCCTGAACTAAAATCCCCATGCGCCAGTCCTTCTCTCCTTAGGATTTACAGCAAATCTTCGCTCACAAAATCAACCATCGATTGAACCTTTAGCCCTTTAGGTGCGGCAGGAATCCAGTCTTTTCCATCGTTCCCGCGTTGTGAGAACTCTAACGTCTTGGTCTGACCTGGGAGAAGGTCAAAATAATTGTCAGAGAATATTCCTTCGTCTTCTGAAGTCAGGTATACGCCTCTAGCTAATACATCACTGGTCACGGTGAAGCTTAATCCGCCACTCTCTGGAGTTTCCAGCACAGTAATTACTGAGCGCTGTAACGCAATTTCTTTTTCCGGAATAAAATAATGCAGCTTGTGATCTATCACCCGGCCATCCGCCTGCAAGCAAATTCCAAGCAATACATCACCCACCCCTTGACCTTCTAGCAGGTCTGCCACAGGAGAAGAGAATACGATAGCAGCAGAATCAGCTCCCAGCTCAAAGGGATGTGTCCACTCTCGCAGCACCGAACCGTTAAACTGATACAAAGTAAGCACCAACTCAGCGCTCACTGCTGTTCTTAAATCAGATACGACATGAACGTCTACCTTCTCACGGTCTGTACCGTCGATAGACAACAAAACATCTTGGAAGCTTGAACGCACGGTATATTGCAGAGCTTTCCAGCGCCCGTTATAATCCATCCCCGCCCAAGAAGCCACCGGCCAGCAATCATTCATCTGCCAGTATAAAGTGCCCATACAATAAGGTTTATTTCTTCTGTGGCTTTCAATCGCGATTCGGATCGCTTCGGCCTGCAGGATTTGACTCATATATAAAAAGGCTTTGAAGTCCTTCGGCTGCGGCAGATACATATCCATATATTCTTTGATCAGCAGATTACCGCGACCATTCTTCTGATGTGCCAGCATCACCTCTGAGGTAAGCTCCATATCCTGCTCTTCTGCATAGCTCATTACGGTTTTCAGTTCCGGGAACGACTGGAAGCCGTATTCACTCATAAAGCGGCCAACCTTTGTATTATAGTTCTCAAAAGGCTCGATCCCGTGCCACACACCCCAGTAATGCACATCCCCTTCGCCCACAATCCGCGTCGCATGCTGATTTATATCGCCAGTCAGCTCCCGCAGCGGCGAAGACGGCCAATAGCCCACACCTGGATGGAATGCGGCTACAGCCTCCGGCAGAATACGGTGGAAGATTTTAATATAATCGGCCCACATTGTCGCTCTTTGCTCAGCGCCGAGTTTTTCTTTCCAGCCCCAGCCCATATTTTCCTCGAACTGTGACCAGGCCGAATCAATCTCGTTATTGCCACACCATAAGGCGATGCAGGGATGATTGCGCAATCTTTTGACGTTGTATTCGGCTTCTTTTTTCACATTCTCAAGGAACGCCTCGTCCCCGGGATACATACTGCAAGCGAACATAAAGTCCTGCCAGACCAGCAGTCCGTATTCATCACAGAGCTGATAAAAAATATCTTCTTCATATATACCGCCGCCCCAAACGCGCAGCATGTTCATATTCGATTCTACTGCTGTGGCAATTTCATGCCGATACCGCTCCTCGGTTACTTCTGTGGTGAAGCTGTCATTTGGAATATGATTGGCACCTTTGGCGAAGACGGAAACTCCATTCAGCGCAAAAGAAAACGAAGCTCCTTTGGCATCACGCTCCCGAATCAATTCAATACTGCGGAGTCCGGTTTTTACACTTTTGCTAACCTCTACTTCCGTTCCCTGCAGCAATTCCGCTTGGAAGGTATATAAATGAGGCTCTCCAAGGCCCCTGCACCACCAGAGCTTTGGCTCAGGTATAACAATATTCATCTCTAATTGCTGCTTGCCTTCCTCTAAAGTAACCGCTTGCATCCACTCCAAACCATCGGCACTTATTCGCAGCATTCCCCGCCAAGCAGCAGGAGCATCCACTTCTACCATTGCGGTCAGGCGAGCTTCTTCCTTAGCAATCACATTTTGACGGATATAGAGGTCAGTAATTTGAACGGTGTCACGTCCCACCAGAGATGCTGCACGCCAAATTCCACTGGTCAAAAAACGCGGGCCCCAATCCCAGCCGTAATGATAAGGTGCTTTGCGCGCAAAAATACTAATCCGTTGTTCATCTAATCCCCCAAGCTCGGATTGATCATTCGAGGCAGGCAGCGCATAACCCAGCTTCGCTAATTTCGGTAAATCTTCCTTAACCACAGAGCGGAACTTCACCCGTATATTATTTTCTCCAGTCTTCAGCTGACCTTTGACATCCACTTTCCATGCCAGAAACATATTATCAGCAGCGAGCACATGTACATTATTCACGTACACATCTGCATAAGTATCCAGTCCCTCAAAAACTAACTCCGTACAAGCAAGCTCCTGCCACTCTTCCCCCAACTGCAGCGAGGTTTGATATTCCCAGTCCTTCTTATCGATCCACTGTAGATCATGTTCATTTGTTCCATAAAAGGGGTCTGAAATTTTTCCGTTCTTTAGTAAATCCGTATGAACTGTACCTGGCACAGTCGCCGGAAGCCACTCCTCATCACCACAGCCTCTAAATTCCCACTTCGCAAGATTCATATGCAAATGTTTCATAATACCTCCTAAAAGTTTTGTAAGCATAGACTTCTCTGAATGACTTCGCGCAAAACTCGCTTCGGAAGCATATGCCTAAGTTTGGTAAGCATAGACTTCTCAAAAATAGCATAAGACTCAAATTAATTCATTGAACCCTTTTGATATTCTTTGTATTTTGTTATCTTATTGTTAGGTACATGCTAATTATAAACGCAGAAACAAAACAAATAAAGACAATAAATAATAATACAATACATTTATTAACGGCTTCGATAAAGCTATAATGTTCATGTAAACGCTAACAATAAAAACGAAAAGGGGATTAAGCTATGAGAAATAAGTTATTTTCGTTATCCTTTGTTATGATTATGGTCTTATCTTCAACGCTTGCTGGCTGTGGTTCGAATAATGACAACACCACGAATAACGGTGCTGCCGCAACTGATAAGCCCGCAGCAACTAACACAGAGAATACCGGCGGTGACACGAATGCAACTGCAGAACCTGCAGCAGGAGCTGATATCAGCGGCAAAATCACCTTCCTAACTAACAGAACAGACATGATCGGTAAAGAATATGACGAATATGTAAAGCGCTTTAATGAAAAATACCCGAACATTAAAGTCGAGTTCGAAGCTTCCCAAACCGACTATAACCAACAGGCTAAAGTCAGAATGGCCAGCGGCGAGCTTCCAGATGTTATGTTTATTCCTTCCATCCCTAACTCTGACTTGCCGAAATACTTTGCTTCACTGGATGATCTCGGTTTGAATGACCAAATCACCTTTAAAGACTTCAAATCCTTTGATGGTAAGCTGTACGGAATTACTACAGGGAACTCTACTTCCGGAATTGTTTATAACAAAAAAGCATTCACCGATGCCGGCATCACCGAAACGCCTAAGACTTGGGATGAATTCCTGGCTGCCTGCGAGAAGCTGAAAGCAAAAGGTGTCATTCCACTGTCCTCCAACTTCAAAGACAAATGGCCACTTGGTACTTGGGCTTATGATACACCACGCCTAATTGAAGGCAATCCCGACTTTCCTAATGCTAAGCTGAACTCTGAAACACCATTCACTATGGACAACGGTTACGGTAAAGCCTTTAGCCTGCTTAGTGAGCTCAACGAAAAAGGTTATCTGGAAAAAGACATCAACTCCACCAACTGGGAACAATCGAAAAAGGACATCGCTTCCGGCAAGTTCGCCATGTATTATCTTGGCAACTGGGTTATTAACCAAGTCATCGGAGCAGGCGCTGCTTCAGACAATGTCGGCTTCTTCCCATTCCCTTATGACAATTCGGGTAAACCATCTGCTACCCTAAGCCCTGACTTCTTCTATGCCGTTGCCAAAAACAGCAAAAATTTAGAGGCAGCTAAAGCCTTCGTAAAATGGATGATTGAGGATTCGGGCTATGAGGATTTCGCTGGCTTTATCTCTCCATTAAAAGGCAAGGAATCCAATCTGACTCAGCTGAAAGAATTCCAAGCTACCGGAGTAGAACTGGTAGAAGGAACTGTTGACGATGCGAAGGTTACAGAGATCGGTAACAAGGCACAACTGGATCTTCCTGCTGTAGTACAGGAATTCGTGCTTGCCAAGGATCCACAAACTGTATTAGACAAGTGGAATAAAGCTTGGGCTAAAGCCAAGAAGGACCTCGGCTATTAATTTGAGCTTGTGATTAGAAGTACAGAACGGCGCAAAATGGATTATTGCCTTTACGGATAATCCATTTTGCCTTTCCATACCACGCTTTTATGAAAGAAGGGCTAGCGATGTTCGGAACACTTTCCTATAACAAACAGAAGACTATAATCATTGTATCCTTCCTCACGATTCCATTGTTGCTGCTTGCAACATTCACGTATTATCCGGCACTTAAACTGATCTATTACAGCTTTACAAATTGGGATGGCTATAGTCCCGAAAAACCTTGGGTTGGCCTAGATAACTACCGCGAGGTCTTCTCCAATCCTGATATCTTCAAGGTTTTCACACATAACTTTGCTTATTTTGCAATGGGAATTCTCCAGAATATCGTTGCTATTTATTTTGCGGTTGTGCTGAATAGTAGACTAAAAGGGAAAAATGCATTCCGCATCTTACTTTTCCTTCCTTATATCATGAACGGAGTCGCTGTAGCCTTTATGTTCGGTTATGTCTTTGACACTACTAACGGTTCATTGAATATGCTCCTGAATAGCATTGGCCTGACCGGCCTCGGACAGACCAGTTGGCTTGGAACAGAAGGACTAGTCAACTACTCCCTTGCATCCACAGGATTTTGGCGTTTCATGGGCTACAACATGGTCATTTATATCGCATCCTTGCAGGCCATTCCACGTGACATTTATGAAGCTTCTAAGATCGATGGTGCCGGCTCCTTTCAAACGCTGTGGAGAATCACTTTGCCCAATATGAAGGCTGTTATTCAGCTTAATTTATTTCTTACCGTTACAGGGGCACTGGAAGTATTCGATCTCCCCTTCGTGTTGACCAAAGGTGGTCCAGCAGGGGCCAGCCAAACTTATGTACAACGGGTTGTCGATACCGCATTTGCATTTAACAACTACGGCCTTGCATCTGCAATGAGTATAATCCTACTCTTCTTTGTCGTCATCGTACTGCTCATACAACAACTTGTTCTTAGCCGGGGAGGAGATAAGTAGCTATGACACACTCTAAGTTTCGTTTTACAGATATCATTAAATACTTTTCGCTAATTATCGGCGTATTCGTCGTGCTCTTCCCTCCATATGTGGTCATCGTTAACGCCTTCAAATCGACCGAAGAATTCAACAGCAGTAGCTCCACCGCGTTGCCAAAAAGCTTTTTAAACTTCGATAACTTCATTGCCGTGTTTCAGCGTGGAGGTCTACTCAATGGCTTTGGCAACGTATTAATTATTATAGCTATCACTTTAATTCTGAACATTTTGTTCGGGACTATGGTAGCATTTGTATTAGGACGCTTTTCTTTCAAATTGAAACCCATTGTTTTCGGTGCTTATTTAGTAGCCACTATCATTCCTAGTATCACGACACAAGTAGCGACTTTTGGTATCATCAAAAATATGGGTCTTTACAATACGCTTGGCGCCCCGATCGTGCTCTATATTGGAGCAGATGTAATTCAAATCATTTTATACCTGCAATTTATCCGTAATATTCCCGTGGATCTCGATGAAAGTGCGATGGTAGAAGGTGCCTCTCTGTTCAGAATCTATCGGTCGATTATTTTCCCTTTACTTACGCCAGCAACGGCTACTTTGATTATTTTAAAAACCATTAGTATCTATAATGACATGTACATCCCTTATCTCTATATGCCTAAACAAAGCCTTGGTGTAGTTACGACGATCCTGATGCGTTTTCAAGGGGTCAATTCGGGGGAATGGAATTTAATCTGTGCAGCTATTCTGCTTATTCTGCTGCCAACAGTAATTTTATATTTCTTCCTGCAGCGTTACATCTTTGAAGGCGTAACCAGCGGAGCGGTCAAATAAGGTAGCTTATTACAGGAAAGGAACAACGCAAATGCTATCATACATCCGGTTAACTTTACGCAAAATGTGGTTGTTCCTTGCCAATCTACCGATGGAGCGCAAGCTGATCGTTATCTTTGTTTTTCTGATCTCTCTGCCGATCACTTATGTAAGTTATCTATCATCCCGCTCCATGTTCAACTCGGTTCTTGTGAATGCGACTGACGGTGCGGGTCAAATGACATCGAATGCTTCAGATACCATTGACCGGTATATTGCCGACCTCAAGAGATATACAGCCCTGCCGCTGTATAACACCGATGTGCAAGTCTACCTGACACAGCAAAATACCGACTGGGAAAAAAATACGGGCATGGCGATGTTCCTTAGCTATTTGAATCATACTAAGGAAGAGATCATTGCCGTGTATTTGGTAGACCAGTACGGTTCGGTCTTTTATGATAAGGACGCCGGAATTAATGAGCTGTATCCAGAGGAACGATTAGCTAAATGGAGAGCCATGAGTGAAGATGCCGGAGCGGCGCCTGTCATTCAGGGCAGACATACAATCCGTACCAACTCGAATGTCCATAAAGAGGTCTTTAGTGTTCTGCGTACGATTAACTCTGTAAGTACTTTGCAGAATATAGGAATTCTCGTTTTCGATGTAGACATCAATCTGTTTAAGGGTATTATCGATCCCGTAAATGCAGTTACGCAAGGAAATACGTTCATTGTAGATAACAATGGAGAACTGATCTATGCCAGTGAAGATTCAGCGGTTCCGAATCTGGCTGCCGATACACAAACTCTGAATACAAAGCTGTTGCTGCAGCAAGTAAATCAGCAGCAGGATCATTTTCAAATAGACTTGAATGGCCAGTCTTATCTTGCAGTGTATACCGTCTCGAAACAGACCGGTTGGACCACCATGGTTACGATTCCTTTAACACGTATCCTATCCCCTGTACAAAAGAATCGGAATACGCTTATCTTGACCACACTGATCATCATTGCCTTTGCGCTTTTTGTTGCGACTATAATTTCCCATGCCCTGACCAAACCCCTTAAATCCTTGGTCCGCCTAATGAAACGGGTGCAGCATGGTAATCTGGATGTCTGGCAGCATTCCAAATATAATGATGAGATTGGGATGCTGGGCAGTCATTTTAATCGGATGATCGTAAGGGTCAAAGATCTGTTACAAGAAGTATCCATCACGGAGAAACGGAAGCAGAAGGCTGATATGCGGGCACTTCAGAACCAAATCAATCCCCATTTTATTTATAACACGCTGGAATCCATCCGCATGCTTGCAGAAAGCAATGATGATCCACGTGTGGCGAAGCTAACCTATTTACTGGGACTTCAAATGCGTTACAGCATTGTCCGAAACGAAGAGGCTGTTACAATTAGACAAGAGCTGGATCATGTACGGAATTATTATCAGCTGCTGGAAATCCGATTCCCAGACAAATTCAGACTTAACATTGACGTGCCGGACGAACTCCTTCATCTTCCTGTTATTAAACTTGTCTTTCAACCGATCGTAGAAAATGCAGTCTTTCACGGCTTGGATCAAAAAGTAGGACTGGGCACCTTGAGCATCACCGCATGGAGCGAGCATGGAGATGCCGTTTTCTGTGTAGAAGATGATGGGATCGGTATGGATGAAGCTAATCTTCGTTCCTTAAACAATAGTCTGCAAACTGGAACGGACAATGAAAGGTTCGGGATTGGACTACGTAATGTAAATGAGAGAATCCGCCTGCATTACGGCAGCTCGTTTGGACTGCTTGTAGAGAGTGAGCTTGGAGTCGGCACTCGTGTTACCCTGCGCATTGAGGATATTAACGCTAAATATAGCGAAGATGAATTTATTTAGGAGAGGGGCTGCTCTGATTGCTGCGTATTGCGATTGTTGATGATGAGATCTTAATCCGCGAAGGACTGGCTCGAATGATCAGTAAAGAAAGCGCCGAATTTCTGGTCATCGGCACCTACTCCGACGGAAAACATCTATTAGATGAGTTAACCACACTTCAACTTGATGTCGTGATTACAGATATTCGTATGCCGCAAATCAATGGTTTGGAGCTGATTAAGCAGTTAAAAGCCACCCATCCGCAGATCTATTCTATTCTAATGAGTGGATTTGTTGAATTTAATTATGCCCGAGAAGCCATCCGCAGCTCAGCTGTAGACTATTTATTAAAACCAATCAATAAAGAGCAGCTGTTCGAGCTGCTATATCGGCTAGACAAAGAACGGCAGCTCGCGCGCGACAAGGAAGAACGCCACCGTTCCGGGCTTTTATTGACATTCTTACATATCGAAGAGCCCTCTTCCCCTCTACTATTATCCAGCCTTACCTTGCCCCAGACTTATTTCTCGGTCTTTGTCCTCAAAGGGAGCACCAGAGAAACCGTCTGCTCCTGTGCAGACAGTCTGCGGCAAGAGAAGGCGTTGAGCTTTGACAGCTTAGAGCTTCAAAAGGGACTATACGTGTGGATTGTATATTCTGCTGAGCCGCTGTCAGACAACGATTTAAAAGATATCGGTGACATTATGCGGATATCTGCGCACGGAAAGATCCTACATGTAGGTACCAGCGGTTGTTATAATGAGGTTTCCAAGCTTAGACAGGCATACCTAGATGCTAAACAAGCGTGCAACCTGGGCATATATAATCCGGAGCCTGTGCATTACGCGAATATTCAGGATATTCAACAGCCGGAGATAAACATCCTGGATCACTTTAATACAATTAGAGAACCGCTGATCCATAACCTGCAGATTCTGAATGTGACAGGCATCTTAGAATGGGTTCATGACCTGTTCTCAGTGTTGAAAGCGCAACAAGCCGGCCCTGACCAAATTCTCCGTGTCTGTCGATGGATTGAAGAAACCGCACAAAAGGAACTGCAAGAATTCGAGGCCCGCAATAAAAGTGCTCCCGACCTCAGGTTGGATGACAGAATCGCGTCCAGCTTAAGCTTTAGCGACATTGAGGAGATGTTTACCGCCCACTTTACAAATATTCTGACCGAAATCAGAACCCATCGTCTGGAAATGTCCGGTACAGCCATAGAAACCATCAAACGCTGGATATCCGCTAACTATAATCAGCATGCGGATCTGAACACTTTGGCGAATATGGTTTTTTTGACCCCAAGCTATTTAAGCAAGCTGTTCAAGCAAGAGACTGGACTTACACTGACGGACTACATCACCGAAATTCGGCTGCGCAAAGCCAAACATCTGCTCAAGAATGCTCCGGACCTAAAGGTTCACGAGATTGGGGCAGAGGTTGGATATGGCGACCCTGCCTATTTCAACAAGCTTTTTAAACGTGTTGTCGGGGTTACACCCAATGAATATAAACGAATTTCTATTGTATAAGGAGATTGATCACTTGCATTCAGAGCTTCAAAGAAATAGCGAAAATCATGAAATAACCGTCTACGACACAACAGAACTATATGGTGAAAAAGGCTCCTTCCGCGTTATGCAGTTCTCGAATCATGCCACTCAAGGTGCGATGGATCTTAATGACCCGCAACGAATTCTCTTTGAATATCCGCGGGCCATCATTCACTTCATGGAGTTCAACCTCCCCTCTTTTGAGGATGTTTTTCTTATTGGGCATGGAATTGGAACAATTGCCGGGCATTTTCCGGAGAAAAGATTTAAAGTAGCCGAGCTAGACAACGAAGTAGTCGAATTAAGCCGCCGCTGCTTCGGATATAGTCAAGATAACGTAGTGATCGGTGACGGACGTCAGATCCTTGAAGGTGAAAATCCGCAAGTATATGATTACATCATTTTGGACGCATTTACTGCCGCTGGTACACCAAGGCATTTAGTCTCCCGTGAATTTTTCAGTATTACCCGTTCGAAGCTAAACACAGGCGGATATATTCTCATGAATCTAATGGGAAAAGGTGAAAATGACCCGCTTATCAACGCGATTTATACGACGCTTACCGAAGAGTACGCCTATATCAAAGCCTTCTCCCTGCCTTCAGAAGGGGCCGCTGATATCCAAAATATCATTATGGTTGGCGGCAGCTCCCCTGTCCGCTTTCAAGCCCGCCATTTGGCAGGTTTCAAAGAAATACAGCTGGGACAAGGATATCTGATTCAGGATTAACTATAAAAAATGACCTCATCCTCCACTTCATTGTGGATTTCGAGGTCATTTTTGGGTTGTTTTCATATCGCACCATTTAAACCGGATTAGGCACAAAGCTGCCACCACGGCAATATTTCAAGTAATTCAGTGCATGCACCTGGCCGGTCATTTCCAGCTCATCACGATACACTGGATCATGCCAGCCTTCGATATCAATCGTACCTTTATAACCCGCTTGGCGCAGGATGGTGATTACATCTACCCAATTGGTATCCCCGAAGCCAGGGGTTCGATCCCATACATAAGGTTTGGGGCCATGAATACCGTATTCCTTGACGATGTCCCAAGCGATGGTCGCATCCTTGCCATGCACATGGAATACTTTATCCATCCATTTGCGCAGCTGCGGAAGCGGATCAATTAATGCGATCATCTGGTGGCAAGGCTCCCATTCCAATCCCAGATTATCTGCCGGAACGGCATTGAACATCTTCTCCCAGGCCGAAGGATTGTGAGCGATGTTCCACTCTCCGCTCTGCCAGTTTCCGCCCATAGCACAATTCTCAAAAGCAATTCGCAGGCCGCGATCTGCCGCTCTCTTCGCCAGTTCTCCGAACACCTCTGTAAACTTCGGGATGGACTCGTCAATGGACAAACCTGGCAATCGGCCGGTGAACCCGCCTATAATATCTGTGCCAAATAAATGTGCATGATCAATCAGCCGCTCCCAGCTGGCCAATGTGTCGGCATTGTCGCCGCTGCCATCCAGCGGATTGCCATAGATGCCCACAGAAGAGATGACAAAATCATGCTCAGCAGCTAACTCCCTCAGTCGTGCAGCCGTTTCGATCAAATCGGTTTCGCCGGTGGTCTGCCAAAAGTTCAGATTAAATGATTCAAATCCATGCCCCACAATTTGTGGAATGACCTTAACGGCTTCTCCACCACGAACAATCGTACCTATTCTCAGTGTATCTTGCATTTCGGTTCCACTCCAATAAAGGTTTATAGTGTGATCTTAACGAGGTTTAATCATCTTGCAGGAACCACGCTTGAGCAATACCGCATCATAGACAATATGCTGATGGTTTGACCGTCCGGAAATGAGGTCGAACAGAACACCTACACTGGATAAGGCCATTTCCGTACCCGGCTGGCTGATTGTATCCAGAGAAGGATGATAATATTCAGCCATCTCGATCCCGTCAAAGCCAATGATTGAAATGTCATCAGGGATAGATAACCCCGCGGTAAGCACCGCTTTGGCAGCACCGATGGCAATCGTGTCGGAAGCGGCAAATATAGCTGTAATTCCCTTGTTCTTGTTGAGCAGTCTTCGCGCAGCATTAAATCCCGAGCTGGGACTGTATTCACAATCCTCGACCAGCCCCGAATCGTAGGGCAGACCCTGCTCTTCGAGTGCTTTTTTGTAGCCCAAATACCGCCGGTTGCCCGTGGTTTCATCCAATAAAGGAGACTTGGCTAAAAAGCCGATATTCGTATGACCTAATGAGATCAAATAATTGGTAGCCTTATAGGCTTCCTTCGTTTCATTGATAATAACGCTGGAAAAAATAAGCGGGTTCACCTCCTGCGTTGAGGTGATCGTTGTCAGCACAAACGGAACCGTCAGCTGTTTGAACTTCTCTTCAGAATGATCATAGGTTCCACCCATGAAGATAATCCCGCACAGATTCTTCTCCTTCACCAGTTGAATAGCAGCATTGATTTCATCGGTCCCATCCTCTACTTGCTGGATAAGAAACGGGTAGCCCCGCAGATTGACCTGCCGTTCAATTTCTCTGATCATATTAGAGAAAAAAGGATTGGTAATCCCCTTGACCATAAGTGCAATGTTCTTAGATTGTGTAGTTTTCAAATTCCGCGCGTTGGAATTGGGAATATAATTGTATTCCTTAACCACACTCATCACTTTCTCACGTGTAGACTTGCTCACCGGTCCCTTGTTATTGATTACCCTGGAGACCGTCGAGATGCCCACACCGGAAATCCGCGCGATATCCTTGATATTTACATCCACTTTACTCCCCCATTTATGGGTAAAGGAGCTATATCGAATTATAGCTCCCTTACACCCCTTAACTTTCTTTAGTTGACAGGAACAAACGCAGCCAATTGCTTCTCTACTTCGGCAATGACCTTGTCAACTCCTGCTTTTTTCAGCTGATCGCGGTACTCTGCAACAGCTGCTTTTGGATCTTTGCTTGTTTTACCAAGCATCAATTGAATACCGAGCTGTGAATTTACGTTGGAAATCGAAGCAATTTCAGTTGTAACATTGGTTGGATCAAAGCTGAAGCCATTGTAAGGATCATCGATAGCCACTTTATCCCATTCTGCGAATAAGGAGTTACGGATTGGGTTTTCTGTATCCGTAGGAACTACGAATTTGTCATTACGAAGTGACCAAGCAGCGAAACCTCCGCCGTCCGTTTTATCATTGAAGCCTGCAGGCTGCTTTTTAACACCATTTTCCATCACATATTGTTTGCCTTCAATACCGTTTTGGATGAGGTTGTAGTAGCTTTCATCGGTCATGAACTTCTCGATCACCATCAGAGCGCGCTCTGGATTAGCTGAGTTCGTGCTGATTACAGTCGAGTTATCAACGCCCATTTTACGTTTGATCTTCTTATTAGCTTCCGCAAAAGTAAAGAAGTAAGGATCTGATTCCGGTTGTGCTTTCAAATCCGCACCGTATTGGCCGATCCAGTCCTGAGCATGAGTCAAATAACCTGCGGAGTTGGCTGCTCTGAAGTTATCCTTGCTGCCAAGGGTTGCAGACAGCACATCTTTACTCCAGTAGCCTTTATCCGCCCATTCACGCATCTTCACAGCCCAATCTTCAAATTCCTGAGTAAAGGCTGGATGGAAGACGGTCTTGTAGTCCTCTGGACTTTTGGTCACAAGATTCAGCTCATTCAAGGATATACCAGGTGCGTTAAGCCACATCCCTGTAGTATCTACGAGCATTCTGAACATATTGGCCGCATCTTCTGCCTTGCCGTTAATTGGCGGGAAGGACTCATTAGCAACCACATTATCCATGTATTTAACCATATCATCAATGGAAGTGATTTTGTCCATTCCATATTTCTTCAGCAAGTCAGAACGGTAGGCATAACCGGCAGGTGTATATTCGCTATAAAGACTTGGTACACCATAAATTTTGCCTTTGTATTTTGTATTTTCCCACACACTTTCCGGAATTTCCGCCTTCAGCTTAGGAGCAACTTTATCCAGCATTTCTGTAAGGTCCACTAGAGCACCTTCACTAGCCAATGTGAAATAAGACACCGGAGCTCCGGGAGATGCATGCGACATATCAAATTCTTCGCCTGAAGCAAATAGCAGCGGGTACTTAGTAGCGATATCCGGCCAGTCAATATACTTCACTTCAATCGTAGCGTTTAGATCAGCTTTGAGCTTCTTGTTAATCTCAGCGAGGATTTCTTTATTTTTAACTCCTTCGCTGCCCCACAGGTAGTACACCAGCTTAGCTTCCTTGGAAGTATCCACTCCGCCTGCATTGGCTGAAGCCTCTGGAGCTTTCGTGGCTGCCGGATCATTACTCGGCTCATTGTTGTTCTTGGATGTGCAGGCTGTCAGTGCTCCAGTAAGCATGAGGACAGCAATTAAAGAAGACGCGATCTTTTTACCTTTCATTTAGGTAAGCCTCCCTTTTCTCTTCTATTTATGAAACTTTCATTTATAATAAACGCTCTTCGAAAAGAAGATTGCGTCCATTAACCCTTTACAGCCCCGATGGTGAGGCCTGTTACGAAATAACGCTGTACAAATGGATACAGGAGAATAATCGGTCCAGTGGCCAGCACAGCTGTAGCCATCTTGATGGATTGCGTCGGAAGATCAGCAGTATTGATGACCGCTCCCGAGTTGATTAGCGCTCCTAAGTTCGTCTGATTGACCATTCGCTGCAAAAAGTATTGGAGCGGATATTTCGTCGGACTGTCAATATACAACATCCCGTTATACCACTCATTCCAGAAGCCTAGTGCTGAGAAAAGCCCGATGGTAGCCAAGGATGGAACCGCCAGCGGAATAAATATCCGCCAATAGATGCGAAAGTCGCCAGCACCGTCAATGGTAGCGGATTCATATAAGGAATCCGGAATCGCCTTCATGAAATTACGCATCAGGAAGATGGACCATGCGCCAACTACACCTGGCAGAATCATAGCGAATAAGCTGTCCTTCATATGCAGGTGCTTCACCATCAGGATGTATGTCGGAATCAAGCCGCCACTGAATAGTGTTGTAAAGTAAATCAAGAAGGAAAAGAAGTTGCGGTACTTGAAATCCTTACGGTTGAGCACGAATCCGGCCATCGACATCATAAACAGTCCGAGTACCGTACCCACTACGGTAATGAAGATAGTTACCTGATAAGCATTCACCAGCTGAGTAGAGTTGTTGAATAGCATCTCGTAAGCTTTAAAGGAAAATGCCTTCGGCAGCAGCTTATAACCTTCACGAACAATTTCCTGCTCGTTCATGAACGATGAGGAGATCATCAACGCGAAGGGGAATAAACAGAATAGCGCAAAGATTGCGATACAGATATAACTGACTGCTTTTATGAGAATGCTTCCGGAATCCTGTTTGATGGTCGTATTTTCCATATTTATCACCCCTGTTTCGTGTCTAGTCTTAGAACAAAGCGCTGTCCGGTTCTACCTTACGTACAATAAAGTTAACCACAAGCACCAGAATCAGGCCGAATAAGGATTGGTAGAAGCCCACTGCGGCACCCATAGAGAAGTTGAATTGTCCCACCAGTGAACGGAAGACATAGGTATCGATGATATCTGTCTGCGGATACAGTACGGAGTTCGTACCGATCAGATTATAGAAAAGGTCAAAGGATCCCTTGAGAATTCCACCCATACCGAACAGTAGAAGCAGAATAAAGGTTGGCTTCAGAATCGGCAAGGTCATATAACGGATTCGCTGCCAGGTAGTCGCTCCATCCATATAAGCAGCCTCGTACAGATCATGATTAATTCCTGTGATCGTTGCCAGATAAACAATCATTCCATATCCGGTACCCGCCCAGATCTTGAAAGCCACAATAATATATTTCCAGATGCCCGGATCGGAATAGAACTCGTAACGGTCTAGCCCCATTCCAGTTAACATCGTATTGATAAACCCGGAATTGAAATTGAATATATTGTAGGCAAACACACCGACGATAACCATGGAGATGAAATTCGGTAACAGGATAACGGATTGTGATATTTTTTTGAACCACTTGCCTGAGATCTCAGACAACATAATGGCAAATACTATTTGAATGATATTACCTAGAGCTAGAAAGACGATATTATAGAGCAGCGTATTTTTGGTAATATTCCATAGATCCCCATTTTGAACCAGAAACTCAAAGTTCTTAAGGCCGATAAAGTTACTTCCAAAAATCCCCTTATTGAGCTTGTAATCTACAAATGCGACGTAAGCTCCAGGCATTACAGCATAGTGAAAGATAACGAAATATACGATTACAGGCAGCAACATTAGAAAAAGAACTTTGTTCTTAATGACTTCCCGAACAATGTTTCCACCCACAAGCTTCAGTCTCGCCAAAGTGCCCACCTCCAATTTGAAAGATGCATTCAGTCACATGCATAAATTACCTTCCTTTCTTGTCCAGCAGCCAGAATAAAAACAGTTTGCCCAACCTTCATAAAAAAGTGTATCGAGCGTTGTGGAAACGTTTCCAGTGTTTCTGTAAAACTCTCTGTGTGAGAAGCATACTCCCAAAATGTATGCGCTGTCAATTCATTTTATTTTTGAATTACAAGTACTAAAGTTACATTTTTCACGTAAAAAAATATAAATTAGCTGTTTTTCCAAAGGCGATTGACTTTTTTTGGTGTTCAGACTAATATCGAGGTGTATCGTTTGTGGAAACGTTTTTATACTTTTCTTTCATAGACATGTCAGTCTCCATATGTAACATCTTAATGATGCAATCCTCTTCTGATTTAATTCATGCCTCATCCCTGTATCCGAAGAGAGAAATGCTATGATTTTCACAACAATTGAACCTGATTATAGCTCAGGCCCATTCCGCATCTCGGAGCTGCGTGCCAGGAGAGTTAACGGTTCACTCCCATCCTTATCGCCTATATAACGTAAGCTTTGCAAATAAAAATCATGCTTACGCTGCCCGGCGGGGAACTACACATCTATTTAACAAACTAACTTTCGATGCGCTCACGAGAAAGGAGTTAACCATGACTAAAACGTTTATCCAAGATCTTGTGAACGATATGACCCTGGACGAAAAGCTGGCCCAATTAACCCAGCTAGGTCCTCACTATTGGGGTTTGGACGATACCGTGGATTTAACCGGACCATTTAAGGAACTGAACATTAAGCCGCAGGTAATGAAGAACATCGGAAGTGTTCTGAACGGTATTGGAGCCAGGAATGTTATCGAGCAGCAAACCCGACATTTGCAAACCAGCAGACAAAAGATTCCTCTGCTCTTCATGGCGGATGTCATTCACGGCTACCGGACCATCCTCCCGATTCCGCTGGCCATGGGCAGCAGCTTTGACCTTGAAGCCTGTGAAAGGTTTGCCGAAATCGCCGCCAAGGAAAGTGCGGCTGCCGGTATTCACGTTACCTTCTCGCCCATGACGGATCTCGTACGCGACCCGCGCTGGGGACGCGTCATGGAGACATCTGGTGAGGATCCCTATCTGAATGCCCGTGTCACCGAAAGTATGGTGCGGGGTTATCAGGGCAAAGACCTAAAAGAAAAAGGACGCATCGCTGCCTGTGTGAAGCATTTCGCTGGTTACGGTGCTCCCGAAGGCGGACGGGAATACAACACAGTGGATATGTCTTCCGGCGTATTGCGTGAGTTCTACCTGCCAGCCTATAAGGCTGCCGTAGATGCTGGAGTGGCCATGGTTATGGCCGCATTTAATACCATTGACCGTATCCCGGCAAGTGGTAATTCCGAGCTTCTTCGCGGGATTTTACGGGAAGAATGGGGCTTCAACGGCGTTACCATCGCCGATTTCAATTCCGTTAATGAGCTGATTCCCCATGGCGCCGCGATAGATGGCCGTGAGGCAGCGGAGAAAAGTCTGGCTGCTGGGCTGGATATTGAGATGATGTCCACTCACTATCTAAACTACGGCGCTGCTCTGGTCGAGGAAGGCAAGCTTGACATCGCCTTGATCGATGAAGCCGTCATCCGGGTGCTGGAGCTCAAGGATGCGCTCGGCCTGTTCGATAATCCATTCAAGGATGCAGATCCGCTGGTGGATGAGGCTCCGAAACCTAGCGCGGAGCATCTGCAGGCCGCACGGGAGCTTGGAGCTAGCTCAGTTGTGCTGCTCAAAAACGACAATGAAGCTCTGCCCCTTAAACGTGGCATGAAGATTGGTCTGGCTGGTCCTTTCGCCACCTCCATTCATGTACTGGGCGGTTGGGCTGGGACAGAAAAAGATCCGGCTGTATCACTCTACACCGGCATTTTGCAAAAAACATCTGCCGAAGATATACTTACGGCCATGACTGGTGAGCTGGGAAGCATGCTTGAGGGTGTTTTTGATGTGGAGGATGAAATCGAGGACGCCTACCAGCAGCTGCAGGATTGTGATGTAATTCTCGCCGCTGTCGGTGAGAATCAGCAGGATACCGGGGAAGGCGGAAGTAAAGCCAATCTCCGCCTATCGGCCAATCAGGAGAAGCTGATCTGGCGTCTGAAGGATACCGGCAAAAAGATCGTCACCATTGTATTCAGCGGCAGACCACTGGAGCTGAAACCCGTTCTTGATGCCAGCGACGCTATGCTGCAGGCTTGGTTTCTGGGTACAGAGTCAGGAAATTCGCTGGCCGATGTGCTGTTCGGAGATTATAATCCTTCCGGACGTTTATCGATGAGCTTCCCCTACTCGGTTGGGCAAATTCCTGTTTATTACAATGCTTATCAAACGGGACGTCCTTATGATCCTATGTATCCTAATGTGCGTTACGTGACCCGTTATCTGGACTGCCCGAATGACCCGTTGTTCTGTTTTGGTTATGGCCTGAGCTATTCCAAGTTTGCTTACAACAGCTTCAATGTTGAAGCTGCGGATCGGGTGGTTACCTCCATTGAAGTAGAGAATACTTCGGACATCGCCGGCAAGGAAACCATTCAGCTCTACATCCACGACGTCAGCGCAAGTGTCGTGCGCCCGGTCAAGGAACTGAAAGGCTTCCAGCAGATTACACTCGCACCGCATGAGAAACAGGTGGTTTCCTTCGAAATCACCAGAGAAATGTTAATGTTCTACGGAAAAGACGATCAGTTGGTCTTCGAGCCTGGGGAATATGATATTATGATCGGTAGAAACTCTGGAGATCATTGCACTCAGCGGATCTGGATCGGCTGACCTGCGTATAGCTATGCTTCTAACGACGTCAGCCCTTATTGCCCTCTTGGCGCAATGAGGGGTTGGCGCCTCCACAGCTTGCTATTCAATATTCGATAGTAAGGGAGATTATTCTAATGAGACACAGTTTATCATTTCAGCAAGATGGCACTTTTAAAATCGTACAATTTACAGATCTGCACTGGATGGATGGAAGAGCTGAGGATCAGCTTACCCAGGCACTGATGGAACGCATTCTGGATGCGGAACAACCTGATCTTGTGGTTTTCACGGGAGATCTTATTTACACTGGTCCTGTATCACCGGGAAACAAGGCATGCGAGCACCCCGCACAAGCATTTCGTGAGGCTGTCGCTGCCGTGGAGAGATCCGGCATCCCTTGGACCTTTGTATTTGGCAACCATGACACAGAAACTCTGATTTCAAAGAGTGAACTGATGCAAATTGCCCTGGAACATCCCCACTGCCTGACCGAAGCCGGTCCAGAAGAGCTGGAAGGCTCGGGCAATTACACTCTTGAAATTAAAGATCAGGAAGACCACGCGGCCGCTATTTTGTATTTTCTAGACTCTGGCGGCTATTCCGAGTATGAGGATATCCCGGGCTACAATTGGGTTGGGCGGAATCAGATCAACTGGCTGACGGCTGAATCTGCGCGGGTGAATCCGAAAACTGCTGAGAACAGGCTGCCTGCCTTGGCTTTCTTCCATATCCCAATTCCTGAATATCGGGATGTCTGGTCTACACAGGTCTGTCATGGGCATAAGTTTGAGCGTGTATGCTCACCTGAGGTGAACTCGGGCTTATTCTCGGCTTTGCTGGAAATGGGTGATGTGCTTGGCACCTTCTGCGGACATGACCATATCAACGATTTTAGCGGCAACCTGTATGGCATACGTCTTTCTTATGGCCGTGCTACCGGCTACAATACTTATGGAAAAGAAGGCTTTATGCGGGGAGCACGCGTCATAGAACTGGTCAAAGGCACCCAAGACTTCAATACCTGGCTTCGTCTTGATGACGGATCTGTTATAAATGAACAGCCGATTCATATGCCTGAACCTGCTGCCGATTCAGGACATTAATCTTTTATAGGATTAAATTTAAATACTGATTAAATGAACCAGTGCGCAGATGTTGTGCTGGTTCATTTTTTTGTGCAAATATTAGCTTGTCTCCATATTCCCCATTACATCACTTTTTTTGTTAAAATAGAGAAGTCGACGTATTAAGCACTACAGCGTCAGTCATGGAAACGGAGGCAAGTACCTGTGGATTATATTATTCTGGACATCGAATTCAACGGCCGTAAGTTTGCCAGCGAGCACCCTATGGAGGTCATTGAGATTGGAGCCGTCCGGTTAGACTCTTCACTGCAGTATAAGGATGAATTTTCTTCCTTGATCAAACCTATATATTTCTCCACCCTGAATTCCTTTATTAAGAAAAAAACCGGTATCCCTCAAGAGGAAATCGACATTGCCGCCCGCTTCCCCAAAGTTATCACTGCTTTTAGAGAGTGGCTTGATCTAAGTACAGATGGAGTTCTGCTGCTTACCTGGGGTGGCGAAGATATGAAGCGAATCATTCAGGATGTGCGCATGCACAAGATGGACGAATCCTACTGGATGTCCGCTACGTATTTCGATTTGCTCAAAGGAGTTCTACGTGCGCGTGGTCTTAGCAATGATGTCAGCGTGGAAAGCGCGATGGCATTGTTTGAGCTTGAGCCTACTGGATCTGCACACCGGGCGCTGGATGATGCACGGATGACGTCAGAGATCTTCCGCGCCGTGTTTAAGGATCTGGATTTTGAACGTTCACAGCATTACGTAGATACCTTCTCCAATGCCAAAGAACGCAAAACAGTTAAGGTAGCCATTAAGGCAATGACCTCACAAAAAATTGTACCTACCTGGGACCTTGTCGTTGAACACTACTTCTCAGACAAAGCAACCCTTGCGGACCCTCGCAAGCTGGAGGAATTGCACAATTATTTCACAGCACAAATGGGCCATAAATAAATTCAGGCAGCAGCAAAGCTCAACATTATAGACTTATTCATAGCAGCGGCAGACTTCCCCATGATCATTCAGAGGGTAGCTGCCGCTGTTTTGGGTATGTTAAGAAAACCATTTGACCTTCACGTTACGTAAAGGTGTACATTTGAATTGTAGGAGGTGATACTACGGAATACACAGTGCAGAAGCTCGCAGAGTTAGCTGGAATCAGCACACGGACCCTGCGCTACTACGATGAGTTTGGCATTCTTAAGCCGGCGAGAATCAACTCTTCAGGGTATCGTATCTATGGCCGTACCGAAGTAGATCTACTACAGCAAATTTTGTTTTATCGGGAGCTTGGCTTAAGTCTGGAACGTATCAAGGCTATTATGACAGAGCCCTCATTCGACGGAGCCAAAGCGCTGCGGGAGCATCATGACAAGCTACTGGAAAAAAGACAGCAATTAGATCTATTAATCGCTAACGTCGAAAAGACGCTGGCTCAAAAAGAAGGGAGAATTACCATGAGTGATACTGAAAAATTCGAAGGCTTTAAGCAAAAGCTGGTAGATGATAACGAAAAGAAATATGGCCAAGAAATACGGGAGAAATACGGAGATGACACCATTAATCAATCCAACCAAAAGCTTAAAGGGATGACAGAAGAACAATATGCAGCTATACAACAGCTTGAGGAAGAGATGTTCGAAACGCTCTTGCAAGCGATGGAGCATGGAGATCCTGCCAGTGTATTGGCGCAAAAAAGTGCTGACCTACACCGTGAGTGGCTCTCCTACTATTGGAATTCCTATTCCAAAGAAGCTCATGTTGGTGTTGCACAATTGTATGTTGATGATGAACGTTTTACCGAATACTATGACAAGCGCCACCCTGGACTCGCTGCGTTTCTAAGAGATGCCGTACATGTATATACGGGAAAAAATGCGTAAGCGCACGAACAATACTTTAAAATAGAAAAAGGCATCCGGATAATCCGGACGCCTTTTTTTGCGGCAATATCAATCAGCAGAAATCACAGACTGCGGTGCAACAGCGACAATGTATTTCGAAGCTCAACCACAGCTACCTGTCCAGGTGCAGAAGGTTTATGTGCAGCTCCGAAGGTAAGCGCTGAACCGAAAATTTCACCAGCTAAACGGCTGATCACCCCGGCTCCCGCCATAGACATCGTTATAATCGGACGGTCTGCATATTTTTCCTTCATGATGTGTGTAGCTTCCAGCAAAGTTAGCACATCGCCTGCATCTTGGGGCATAACTGCAATTTTGGGCAAATCCCCGCCAAGCTCCTGCGCCTTGCATAACCGCGAGATGATCTCCTCTTTAGGAGGTGTTCCATGAAAATCATGATTTGAAATAATGACAGATACATTATGAGTATGAGCAGCTTCGACCAATAGCTTTACATCCTGCTCATCATTAAATAATTCAACATCTATTATATCTACTAGACCGCTCTCGGCAGCAGCTTTATTCAGTGCTGTGTAATATTCCGTGCTGACTTGCTTCTCTCCGCCTTCTTTTGCACTCCGAAAAGTAAAAATCAGCGGCAGATCTGGAATCACAGAACAGATTTCGCTTAGTGCGTTCTTAACAGAAGCAACGTCTTCCACTTCAGCAAAAAAATCCGTCCGCCACTCCACCAAATCAGGTTGCAGTACTTTCAGCGCTTCAGCTTCCTGCTTCAGCTCAGACAAGGTCGCTCCAATTAGCGGAACACATATCTTAGGGATTCCTTCGCCGATGATCACATTTTTAACGGTTACTGTTCTGCTCATTATTTAAGCTCCTTATCCTATCTCATCTAGTATAGATCTTGAGTATCCTGTACTGTCTATTCTACAGCGATTTACGATTTAGAAACTGCTCGACCTCGGACAACTGCGGCAATGAAGGGATCGCCCCTTCTTTCCCTACAGCCAATGCACCTACAGCATTAGCGAAGCTCACGGCTTCCTCCAAGGTCTTTCCTAAGACTAACTGCTGGGCTAATGCGCCATTAAATGAGTCTCCGGCAGCAACTGTATCTACCGCCTTTACCGGGAAGCCTGGAACAGCCTTGGCTCCTTCAGCATTCACAATCAGAGCGCCTTTTGAGCCCAAGGTTACGATAACGTTCTGTACTCCTTTTTGCAGCAAAATACGGGCTGCCTGCTCAGCAGTCTCTGCGCTATCCACAGTCATTCCGGACAAAATCCCGGCTTCTGTCTCATTAGGTGTCAGGTAAGATACCTGAGCCAGCATCTCATCCTTTAGCACTCTAGCTGGTGCAGGATTAAGGATCACCGGAATCCTCTTACGATGGGCAATCGCAATCGCCTGCTCACTCATCGCCAGATCCATTTCAAGCTGCAGCACAATGATCTTAGCCTGGCTAATCACAGCCTCCAATGCCTGAATATCCTCTACCGTAAGCTCAATATTCGCTCCAGGTACCACGATAATCCGATTTTCTCCATCTTCTTCAATAACGATCGAAGCGACTCCTGTTGCCTGATGTTCACTTACAGAAATATGCTCTATATGAATGCCTTCATTCCTGATAATCTCCAGCATTTCGCTACCAAAGGTATCTTTTCCAACTCTTCCGATCATACTAACCTCTGCATTCAGACGTGCTGCGGCAACGGCCTGATTTGCCCCTTTTCCGCCAGGAGATAGAGCAAAGGCTTGTCCAATTAGGGTTTCTCCAGCATCCGGTGACCGGTTTGTACGTACTACCATGTCCATATTCAAGCTTCCAATCACAACTATATCCAACTTAGACACCACCATTAATTATTTCTTCAATCTCTTTATCTTAGGGGCTTCTGTCCACTTTATCAATCAATTCCGCTCAATTGGTTTCAAAATGGTTGTTTTCACCAAATTGACGTTATGCTTTTATTCATCGAGTGTGCTAGAATAGTGGTGCAATCGCTTCCACAATGATTGCTGCACTATTTTGAGCAAACGTTTGCACCTGAGATAATGCCCGCAGCTTCACTGCAATTTAATCTAATCCGTGATTAGGAGGCTTATCAAGTGAACGAACAAAAATTACCGTCAGTCGCTTATTTTAGTATGGAGTACGGGCTGCATTCCGATTTCAAAATGTATGCCGGAGGTCTGGGCATTCTTGCCGGAGACTACATTAAGGGTGCAAAAGATATCAACGCCCCTATCATCCCTATTGGGCTGAAGTGGAAACAAGGTTACACGGACCAAAAGATTGATGCAAACGGCAATCCGTACGACTCCTATCACAATTATGTTTATGAGTTTCTTGAAGATACAGGGGTTAAGGTAACTGTTAAAGTCCGAAAAACCGATGTGGTATGCAAAGTATGGAAAACTGATTATTTTGGCAACAGCACATTGTATTTACTGGATACGGATATCCCCGAGAATAATGATGCCTGGATCACAGGCCAATTGTATGGCTGGTTCGGCGAAGAACGGATCGCACAAGAGATCGTGCTTGGGATTGGTGGAGTCAAGGCTATGCGTGCGCTGCAAATCCCTATTGATGTCTATCACTTCAATGAGGGTCATGCGGCTCTAGCGGCTATCGAGCTAATCCGTGAAAAAATGTCCGGAGGCCATACCTTCGAAGAAGCTTGGAAAGCGACTCGCGAAGAAGTAGTATTCACTACCCACACACCAATCAAAGAAGGCAACGAAACCCATCCTCTCGACCGACTTGAGTATATGAGTGCGTTCAACGGCTTAACCCGTGACCAGATGGAGCGGATCGGCGGCGAGCCATTTAATATGACGGTTGCAGGTCTAAGGCTGTCACGTATCTCCAACGCAGTTGCCCAGCTACACGCCGATACGGCTAATAAAATGTGGAAGGAAGTAGCCGGAAGATCAGAAATTATAGGCATTACTAATGCCATCCATACTCCTACCTGGGTAGATGAAAGAATGACGCATGCCTACGAACAAGATGGCGACTTATGGGCAGTGCATAAAGAGATCAAGGGCGAACTGATCCAGTTCATCAAAGAACGTTCCGGCATTAGCCTAAATGCTGACAATCTACTCATTGGCTTCTCACGCAGAGCAGCTCCATATAAACGAAGCGACCTGATCTTCTCGCAGCCAGAAATTATCGAACCTTATCTGGAGTCTGGAAAGATACAAATTGTATTCTCCGGCAAAGCGCACCCACTCGATGATAACGGTAAAAAAATCGTCAGCAACCTAGTAGCGATGATGAAAAAGTATCCAAAGAGTGTGGTGTTCCTCGAGAATTACGATATGACGATTGGCGCCCAGCTGACGCGCGGTGCTGATATTTGGCTCAACAATCCACGCAGACCACTGGAAGCCAGCGGCACCTCCGGGATGAAAGCAGCAATGAACGGTGTATTGAACTGTTCTATTCTGGATGGCTGGTGGCCGGAAGCCTGCATCGATGGTGAGAATGGCTGGCAGATTGGAGACGGCTTCGAAACTACAGACTTTGAGGTGCTGGATAAGCATGATAGTGATGCACTGTACGACACCTTATTGAAACGTGTGCTCCCAACCTTTTACGAGAATCGTAAACAATGGGTACAAATGATGAAAAAGAGTATCGAAACCACCCGTACGGAGTTTGCCACCAAAAGAATGCTAGATGAATATTACAACAGAATGTACATTAAAGCCTAAGTACAAGAACCGAATATCTTCTATATCAAAAAATGCAGCGCACCCCTCCAGTGATGGTAGGGATGCGCTGTTTCTTTTTTAATTCTGCTAAGCAATTAATCACTTTGTCTATCATATATATCTGAATGTGCCAACGATGTAATGACGATTCCCACATATTGTAATGTGCCAATTATTTAAAAAGTGTTGCAATTTCTTTAAAAAACATTAATATAGAACTTATACTAAATCTAAAATCAAATCTCATGAGGTGATTCTATTAATGAGCTCCAATAATAATAATCTTACAACCAGCTGGGGTGCTCCAGTAGGCGACAATCAGAATTCAATGACAGCCGGTGACCGCGGTCCCACTTTGCTGCAAGATGTCCATCTGCTTGAGAAATTAGCCCACTTTAACAGAGAACGTGTTCCTGAACGTGTCGTTCATGCTAAAGGTGCTGGCGCTCACGGGTATTTTGAAGTTACAAAAGATCTGACCCAATACACAAAAGCTAACTTTTTGTCTGAAGTAGGCAAACGTACACCGTTGTTCATTCGTTTTTCTACTGTAGCTGGTGAATTAGGTTCTGCTGATACCGTACGCGACCCTCGTGGTTTTGCCGTGAAGTTCTATACTGAAGAAGGAAACTATGATCTCGTAGGTAACAATACGCCTGTATTCTTCGTTCGTGATGCGATTAAATTCCCGGACTTTATTCATACACAGAAACGTGATCCACAGACACATCTGAAGAACCCGAATGCTGTATGGGACTTCTGGTCTTTATCGCCTGAATCTCTGCATCAGGTAACGATTTTGATGTCGGATCGCGGAATTCCAGCTACGCTGAGACATATGCATGGGTTTGGTAGCCATACCTTCAAGTGGGTAAATGCCGAGGGTAATACAGTCTGGGTGAAATACCATTTCAAAACAGAACAAGGCATTAAGAATCTAGATGCAGACCTTGCTTCCAAAATCGCTGGGGAAAACCCGGATTATCATACAGAAGACTTGTTCAATGCTATTGATAAAGGAGATTTCCCTGCTTGGAAGCTCTACGTGCAAATTATGCCGATCGAGGATGCGAAGACTTACCGTTTTGATCCATTTGATGTAACAAAGGTCTGGTCACAAAAAGATTATCCGTTAATCGAGGTTGGCCGTATGGTATTGGATCGCAATCCGGAGAACTACTTCGCTGAAGTAGAACAAGTCACATTCTCTCCCGGCTCTTTCGTTCCTGGTATTGAAGCTTCGCCGGATAAATTGCTACAAGGCCGTCTGTTCGCGTATGGTGATGCACACCGCCACCGGGTTGGCCCTAACCACAACAGCCTGCCTATCAACCGTCCAAAAGTAGAAGTGAAGAACTATCAACGTGATGGTGGCATGGCCTTGGGCAACAATGGCGGTTCCGGAGCCTATTACGAGCCTAACAGCTTAGGTGGACCAAAAGAATCACCGCAGCATAAAACATCGCCGTTCGAAGTCTCCGGATATGCGGATAGTGTCGCCTACAATAGTGACGATCACTATACACAACCAGGTGACTTGTACCGTCTAATGTCTGAAGAAGAACGTACCCGTCTAGTTCAAAATATCGTTGGCGCTATGACTCCTGTTGAAAGTAACGATATCAAACGTCGCCAGATTGAACATTTCTTTAAGGCTGATCCAGACTTGGGACAGCGTATCGCATCCGGTTTGGGTCTATCCGTACCAGACGGAATGTAAGACTGTAAATGCACTTATAAACTAAAGAGGACCTTTGCCCGTAGATGGGAAAGGTCCTCTTTTTACTAATTAGCTGAAAACATAATAAATGATGACAATCACAACGCACAGCGTAGAGACAATGGATAGACATGAAAAAAACGTGTTCCAGTTATTGCCTTTCATTTGTCTTATACACGACCAGTATAGTGGTTCTTTGGTGCTCTGCCCCATCACGTGATGATTTAACTACCGAACCGTAACAGATATTCACAATCTGTTCCTCCCGTAGTCCTGCCAGGAACTCATTAGCTTTATTCTCTGCATAAGAATTATCAGCATCTACAAACTCTTTAACTTGAATCATCCTGATCTCCTCCTTTAATAAATTAAGTAGTTATTTTATAGTTCTGGAATCTATATGTGAACTCAACGAAATGTACATGGCGTATCACTCCCCAGGTAACAATTAATGTAAAAATATCTTCAAAATACAGTATAGGCATTTCGCAGTTTTCTACGAAATGCCTATGCATCAGCCTATCATAGCACCCAAGTATGTAATAGTCAAAGGTTTTCATTACAATATTTAGAAGGTTTTAATTCCCCTTTTAAAATGGATTGGATTTACAAATAGAAGCTGGTATACTGATCAGAAGGTCTCCATTGGGGGGCCTCTATTTGTATAGGAGGGATTTTAAGATGGCAACACACCATAACAAGTTTACAAGGAATGTGTTACTTAGAGGGGGTGAAATCTACTATGAACCATAGTCTTATCTATGAAGGCTCACGGACACAGCTGCTTCAGCAGCTTATTTATTTTGATGAGGAAAAAATCGCATTTCTAAATCAATACTTTCCGGTACGAAGCAAGGATAGAAGCAATGCTGAAACGCTGTTGTCCCGTTATTGCTCCGAGCTGGAACAATTACTAACTGAGTTTAATGGTGAAGATTTAAATTCTCAGGTCTTTATCGGAAGCCAGTTGCAGCTTCGTTACTTGGACGATAATACTACAGATATCTATACCATCGTATTTCCTAACCAAGCAGAACCTAACGATAACAAGATTTCTATGTTGTCACCTATAGGCATGCAGTTGCTGCTGGCTGAGCTCGGCAGTACTTGTCAGCTAGCGATTCCTTCAGGTCAACTAGAGGTGAAGATCGAAAGTATTAAGTTCGTGAATAATGGTGAGGTAGGCGTTCTTATATAAGGACGATCCCTTATAAACCCACTACAGCAGCGTCCCTTTCCTATATTAAGGAGGGGGGCGTTTCTATTATTTAAGTCTCCGTAAGAATGTCCAATTCCCTTTAACACAGGTCCCTCCCTAAATAAAAATCTCTAGTCTCTATTGTATCCATACATGCTTAGTTACACAAAAAAACACCCGCCTAATACCGGCAGGTGTTTCTCATTATAAGCGGGTGATGGGAATCGAACCCACGCTATCAGCTTGGAAGGCTGAAGTTCTACCATTGAACTACACCCGCAAAGGTATAAAATCGGGATGACACGATTTGAACATGCGACCCCCTGGTCCCAAACCAGGTGCTCTACCAAGCTGAGCTACATCCCGTTAACAATACTATAACTGCTTAGTAATAAAAATGGCGCGCCCTGAGAGATTCGAACTCCCGGCCTTTTGATTCGTAGTCAAACGCTCTATCCAGCTGAGCTAAGGGCGCAAAATCTATATGGAGCGGACGACGGGAATCGAACCCGCGACCCTCGCCTTGGCAAGGCGATGCTCTACCGCTGAGCCACGTCCGCAAAAACATGGTGCGCGTGAAGGGACTCGAACCCCCACGTCGTGAAACGCCAGATCCTAAGTCTGGTGCGTCTGCCAATTCCGCCACACGCGCACACTTTAAAGAAAATGGTGAGCCATGAAGGACTCGAACCTTCGACACCCTGATTAAAAGTCAGGTGCTCTACCAACTGAGCTAATGGCTCTCATAAATGGCTGGGGATATAGGATTTGAACCTATGCATGACGGAGTCAAAGTCCGTTGCCTTACCGCTTGGCTAATCCCCAATAATAATTAACTAAATGGCGGAACCGACGGGATTCGAACCCGCGATCTCCTGCGTGACAGGCAGGCATGTTAGGCCAACTACACCACGGTTCCATAGACATAATGCATAAGTGTAAATTGGTTGCGGGGGCAGGATTTGAACCTGCGGCCTTCGGGTTATGAGCCCGACGAGCTACCGGGCTGCTCCACCCCGCGTCATTAATAAGTATATACTATTCATTTTCACCATACCAGCTTATCCCTAAACATAATGTATAAGAGTAAATTGGTTGCGGGGGCAGGACTTGAACCTGCGACCTTCGGGTTATGAGCCCGACGAGCTACCGGGCTGCTCCACCCCGCGTCAGTGAAAATAATATGGTGGAGGCTGAGGGGATCGAACCCCCGACCCTCTGCTTGTAAGGCAGATGCTCTCCCAGCTGAGCTAAGCCTCCATGATATGACCCGTATGGGATTCGAACCCATGTTACCTCCGTGAAAGGGAGGTGTCTTAACCCCTTGACCAACGGGCCATGCTAATAATTTTTATGGCGGAGAGAGAGGGATTCGAACCCTCGAGACGCTTGTGGCGCCTACACGATTTCCAATCGTGCTCCTTCGGCCAAACTCGGACACCTCTCCATAAATGGCTCCCCGAACAGGACTCGAACCTGTGACAACTCGATTAACAGTCGAGTGCTCTACCAACTGAGCTATCAGGGAATATGGTGGGCCTTAGTGGACTCGAACCACCGACCTCACCCTTATCAGGGGTGCGCTCTAACCAGCTGAGCTAAAGGCCCTTCTAAGACATATTAATATTAAGGGCAAAAAAAATACCACGGGTAATGTGGTTGTCCGCTTGGCGGCGTCCTACTCTCCCAGGACCCTTCGGTCCAAGTACCATCGGCGCTGGAGGGCTTAACGGTCGTGTTCGGGATGGGTACGTGTGGAACCCCTCCGCTATCGCCACCAAACGGGCATTTACAGCGTAAATGCTCAGGCTTAATCGCCTGAAAACTGAATCCGAAACAAATCTGCATTCTAAGTATAGGATAAGCCCTCGACCGATTAGTATTGGTCAGCTCCATGCATTGCTGCACTTCCACCTCCAACCTATCTACCTCGTCGTCTTCAAGGGGTCTTACTAATTGGGAAATCTCATCTTGAGGGGGGCTTCACGCTTAGATGCTTTCAGCGCTTATCCCGTCCGTACGTAGCTACCCAGCCATGCTCCTGGCGGAACAACTGGTGCACCAGCGGTACGTCCATCCCGGTCCTCTCGTACTAAGGACAGCTCCTCTCAAATTTCCTGCGCCCACGACAGATAGGGACCGAACTGTCTCACGACGTTCTGAACCCAGCTCGCGTACCGCTTTAATGGGCGAACAGCCCAACCCTTGGGACCTACTTCAGCCCCAGGATGCGATGAGCCGACATCGAGGTGCCAAACCTCCCCGTCGATGTGGACTCTTGGGGGAGATAAGCCTGTTATCCCCAGGGTAGCTTTTATCCGTTGAGCGATGGCCCTTCCATGCGGTACCACCGGATCACTAAGTCCGACTTTCGTCCCTGCTCGACTTGTAGGTCTCGCAGTCAAGCTCCCTTATGCCTTTGCACTCTGCGAATGATTTCCAACCATTCTGAGGGAACCTTGGAACGCCTCCGTTACTCTTTAGGAGGCGACCGCCCCAGTCAAACTGCCCGCCTGACACGGTCCCCGTACCCGGTAAGGGTACTAGGTTAGAACCTAGATACGATCAGGGTGGTATCCCAACGGCGCCTCCACCGAAGCTTGCGCTCCGATTTCTACGGCTCCCACCTATCCTGTACAGATCGTACCCAAATTCAATATCAAGCTGCAGTAAAGCTCCATGGGGTCTTTCCGTCTTGTCGCGGGTAACCTGCATCTTCACAGGTATTAAAATTTCACCGGATCTCTCGTTGAGACAGCGCCCAAGTCGTTACGCCATTCGTGCGGGTCAGAATTTACCTGACAAGGAATTTCGCTACCTTAGGACCGTTATAGTTACGGCCGCCGTTTACTGGGGCTTCGGTTCATAGCTTCGGGTTACCCCTAACCACTCCCCTTAACCTTCCAGCACCGGGCAGGCGTCAGCCCGTATACTTCGCCTTGCGGCTTCGCACAGACCTGTGTTTTTGCTAAACAGTCGCTTGGGCCTTTTCACTGCGGCCCCCTCGTGCTATTCACACTACCGGGGCACCCCTTCTCCCGAAGTTACGGGGTCATTTTGCCGAGTTCCTTAACGAGAGTTCTTCCGCGCGCCTTAGAATTCTCTTCTCGCCTACCTGTGTCGGTTTGCGGTACGGGCACCTTCTCCTGGCTAGAGGCTTTTCTTGGCAGTGTGAGATCATGACCTTCGCTACTATAATTTTCGCTCCCCATCACAGCCCAGCCTTATCGATGTGCGGATTTGCCTACACATCAGCCTCACTGCTTAGACGGACATCCATCAGTCCGCGTCACTACCCTCCTGCGTCACCCCATCGCTCATAGCGGATTACGGTGGTACAGTAATTTCAAACTGTTGTCCTTCGACTACGCCTTTCGGCCTCGCCTTAGGTCCCGACTTACCCTGAGCGGACGAGCCTTCCTCAGGAAACCTTGGGCTTTCGGCGGATCAGATTCTCACTGATCTTTTCGTTACTCATACCGGCATTCTCACTTGTGTAGTGTCCAGCGCTCTTTTCAGTACACCTTCAACCCCTACACAACGCTCCCCTACCCCAGATACATACGTATCTAGCCATAGCTTCGGTGGTGTGTTTAGCCCCGTTACATTTTCGGCGCAGAGTCACTCGACCAGTGAGCTATTACGCACTCTTTCAATGGTGGCTGCTTCTAAGCCAACATCCTGGTTGTCTGTGCAACTCCACATCCTTTCCCACTTAACACACACTTGGGGACCTTAGCTGATGGTCTGGGCTGTTTCCCTTTTGACAATGGATCTTAGCACTCACTGTCTGACTCCCGGCAATAAGTATATGGCATTCGGAGTTTGACTGAGCTTGGTAATCCTTGCGGACCCCGCACCCAATCAGTGCTCTACCTCCACTACTCTTATACCGAGGCTAGCCCTAAAGCTATTTCGGGGAGAACCAGCTATCTCCGAGTTCGATTGGAATTTCTCCGCTACCCCCACCTCATCCCCGCACTTTTCAACGTACGTGGGTTCGGGCCTCCAGTGCGTGTTACCGCACCTTCACCCTGGACAGGGGTAGATCACACGGTTTCGGGTCTACGTCCACATACTCAATCGCCCTATTCAGACTCGCTTTCGCTGCGGCTCCACCTTCTCGGCTTAACCTTGCATGTTAAACGTAACTCGCCGGTTCATTCTACAAAAGGCACGCCATCACCCATTAATAGGGCTCTGACTTTTTGTAAGCACACGGTTTCAGGTTCTATTTCACTCCCCTTCCGGGGTGCTTTTCACCTTTCCCTCACGGTACTGTTTCACTATCGGTCGCCAGGTAGTATTTAGCCTTAGCAGATGGTCCTGCTGGATTCATACGGGGTTTCACGTGCCCCGCACTACTCGGGATCCGTCTCGGAGAGAACACAGTTTAGGTTACAGGGCTTTTACCTCTATCGCGGGCCTTTCCAGACCTCTTCACCTACCATATTCCTTTGTAACTCCATGTGAGACGTCCCACAACCCCAAGAGGCAAGCCCCTTGGTTTAGGCTGTTCCGCGTTCGCTCGCCGCTACTGACGGAATCACTATTGTTTTCTCTTCCTCAGGGTACTTAGATGTTTCAGTTCCCCTGGTCTGCCTCTACATTTCCTATGTATTCAGAAATGAGTAACTGCGAATTACCACAGCTGGGTTTCCCCATTCGGACACCCCCGGATCAAAGCTTGCTTACAGCTCCCCGAGGCAGTTTCGTTGTTCGCCACGTCCTTCGTCGGCTCCTGGCGCCTAGGCATCCTCCGTGTGCTCTTATTAGCTTAACCTTGATTCTTCCGAAGAAAAATCTCACTAATAACATTTACTTGTTTGCACAAGTTGCTAAAAGATGTTCTAAAACGCAAATTCGTTTCGGTATCCAGTTTTCAAGGATCAAGTCTTACTTGAGAGCTTAAACTCTCAAAACTGAGCAACGAGTGAGTAACAGGCCTAAACCTGAGTTTTGGAAGCTAAGCTTCCGATTTGAATGTTCTCATTGCAGAGAACGATTCTCCATAGAAAGGAGGTGATCCAGCCGCACCTTCCGATACGGCTACCTTGTTACGACTTCACCCCAATCATCTACCCCACCTTCGGCGGCTGGCTCCCTTGCGGGTTACCCCACCGACTTCGGGTGTTGTAAACTCTCGTGGTGTGACGGGCGGTGTGTACAAGACCCGGGAACGTATTCACCGCGGCATGCTGATCCGCGATTACTAGCAATTCCGACTTCATGCAGGCGAGTTGCAGCCTGCAATCCGAACTGAGACCGGCTTTGATGGGATTGGCTCCACCTCGCGGCTTCGCTTCCCGTTGTACCGGCCATTGTAGTACGTGTGTAGCCCAGGTCATAAGGGGCATGATGATTTGACGTCATCCCCACCTTCCTCCGGTTTGTCACCGGCAGTCACTCTAGAGTGCCCAGCATTACCTGCTGGCAACTAAAGTTAAGGGTTGCGCTCGTTGCGGGACTTAACCCAACATCTCACGACACGAGCTGACGACAACCATGCACCACCTGTCTCCTCTGTCCCGAAGGCCGCTGCTATCTCTAGCAGATTCAGAGGGATGTCAAGACCTGGTAAGGTTCTTCGCGTTGCTTCGAATTAAACCACATACTCCACTGCTTGTGCGGGTCCCCGTCAATTCCTTTGAGTTTCAGTCTTGCGACCGTACTCCCCAGGCGGAGTGCTTACTGTGTTAACTTCGGCACCAAGGGTATCGAAACCCCTAACACCTAGCACTCATCGTTTACGGCGTGGACTACCAGGGTATCTAATCCTGTTTGCTCCCCACGCTTTCGCGCCTCAGCGTCAGTTACAGCCCAGAAAGTCGCCTTCGCCACTGGTGTTCCTCCACATATCTACGCATTTCACCGCTACACGTGGAATTCCACTTTCCTCTTCTGTACTCAAGCCACCCAGTTTCCAGTGCGACCTCAGGTTGAGCCCAAGGTTTAAACACCAGACTTAAATAGCCGCCTGCGCGCGCTTTACGCCCAATAATTCCGGACAACGCTTGCCCCCTACGTATTACCGCGGCTGCTGGCACGTAGTTAGCCGGGGCTTTCTTCTCAGGTACCGTCACTCCGATAGCAGTTACTCTACCGGACGTTCTTCCCTGGCAACAGAGCTTTACGATCCGAAAACCTTCATCACTCACGCGGCGTTGCTCCGTCAGGCTTTCGCCCATTGCGGAAGATTCCCTACTGCTGCCTCCCGTAGGAGTCTGGGCCGTGTCTCAGTCCCAGTGTGGCCGTTCACCCTCTCAGGTCGGCTACGCATCGTCGCCTTGGTGGGCCGTTACCCCACCAACTAGCTAATGCGCCGCAGGCCCATCCCTCAGTGACAGATTGCTCCGTCTTTCATTCTTCTCTCAGGAGAAAAAAGAAATTATCCGGTATTAGCTACCGTTTCCGGTAGTTATCCCAGTCTGAAGGGCAGGTTGCCTACGTGTTACTCACCCGTCCGCCGCTAAGTTATTTTGAAAGCAAGCTTTCAAAATAACTCCGCTCGACTTGCATGTATTAGGCACGCCGCCAGCGTTCGTCCTGAGCCAGGATCAAACTCTCCAATTAGTATTGAAAAGAGCGATATGCTCATTTTGAAACATCTGACGAGAAAATTAATTCTCTAATTTTGGATATCACTTGCGTGATTTCCTACTCACTCGTTGTTCAGTTTTCAAAGATCAAGTTCTCGTTGGCGCCGTTTAATGTCTCAGCAGCAACTCTTATACTATATCATGTTCGGCTATTTAATGTCAAGCTCTTTTTTCAATTTCTTTTTCGAGCTCGGCATGTGTATTTCTTGGCCGGACTTAGAATATATCATGTATAGAGATTCATTGCAAGCTTTATTTTAAAAAAACTAAACACATACTTTTCCGCAATTGTATCGCAACCGCATTCCCCTTTTCCGCGTCTATCTATTCAACATCAAAGTCCCCTTCATACATAGGTATCAACTCCATTATTTTTGGCAAAGAGGTGATTCATATAAAGACCTTGCATGATCTCTAGCTTCCCTCTAAAAGGAGGTTGGAGAATCAATGAGCAGAAGTGTGAAAAAGCAACCCGTGTGCAGCGACCAACAGAAACACGGTTCCTCATGGGCTAAAAAGCAAGCCAATAAAGCCGTCCGCCGCTCCCCTGGCGACATCCCTAAAGGGAAATGGTATCAGAAACTGTATAACAGCTGGAACATTTGCGACTACAGCTTTTACCAAACTAAACAGCAGGCGATTCATGAATGGGAAACAAACAACTGGATCCAGATGAGATTTCCCTCCCGCCAAGAGGCCATTCAAGATTGGCACAAGTCTTATAGAAGAAAGTAAATCAAAAGATGCCCCGGCAGGGAAGCGCCGGGGCATCTTTTTACCTAGAAGCTTAATTTCGCACCTACAGTTACAATCTCAGATGGACCTATCTCTAAGTGGTGAACCGAAGACGTTGCTCCTTGTAAAGCAGGGTTAAGCTGCTCTAAGATATTGCTTTTAAATAAATACTCTTGAGGACTGTTCACTTTCAGTTGCAGTTGTGTCTGCTGAGCGGACATATTGTACCAACGCAAAAACAAGTCGCCTGAAGTTCCGTTCATTTTCATGGATGAGAAGGCCATGTTGTCTCCTTCCCAAACCAATGGGGTATATCCAGATTTCAACTTCCCGCTATGCAGGCCGGTCTGACATACCGTCCAAGGGATCTGGAATTGATAGGCCTCTGTAAATGCCCGCTGTTCACTTCCCTCACCAGAATGAGGAATCAGCTCCAGTTGTGCTGTATATTCACCCAGGCACTGAGCTTCCGGAGTTGGGAACCAACCCCAATCCCCCAATTCCCCTACGCTGCGTAGCAGGGTGACGGCAATAGTATTGCGTCCATCCCGCAGAACCTCATATTCGTTCAATCCCTGGTTGGCTACCGTAAGTCCTACATCGCCATTGCTGACATCCACAAAGGATTGCTGATGTTGAGTGTTGCTCGGATTTGCCCATTCTGGTGCCGGATTATTGTCCCTCGTAGCCACTTCGAACATAGAATCTACACGATGCACATCGGTAGACAGATCGGTAGGGAACAGCATTCGCACCCGGTGATCCTTGGCTTGGTTATTAATTGTGGATTCAATATGCACACCTTTGCCTTCCCGCTCCAGCGAAACGACGGTACGAAGCTTCAAAACCACCGTATTTACACTCCGCTGCGCTTTACGCTCAGGATAATACACAAGTGCACGCTGTTCCGCCTCCAAGGTGTCATCCGCCGAAGCCGGAATCTCCCAGTCTATTCGGATCTCAATGGCCGCACGGAAGGGAGAGTCTTCAATCACCTTAATGACTCCAGGCTGGCCTTTGGTCGTCAGCGCTTGTTCACCTTCTGGCTGCTTGTACATGTATTCATTGCCTACGTCTCCGGTATTCTCGTAAATCCCCAACTCACGATAAGTGGTACCGCTATGCTTATCCAATAACGTAAATGAACCATCCTCAGCAACAACTACCTTGAGAGATGCATTCTCCAAGCTGCGCTCTCCTTCTATTAAAGAGCTTCCCTGAGCGGATTCCGTAGTTGATTGTACCCAAGCGTAAGTACAGAGTCCAAGTGCAGGCACATTGCGGGCTTCAAAAGTAAGTCTCACCTTGCGGCACATATACGGCTGGCGGAATTGGTCATCAGGCAGATCATAACCAAAGCTTAAACCTAGATCTTCCACTGTAGACGCTAATTCCTCCCCTGTGTGATCGACGAGAATCCGGCCGGACAAATCAACAGCCAACATTCTGCGGGCGGTCTCATCCAACGGATAACCCTCGCGCAGATATAACCGTTCAGCATCCAGCTCTATAGTCACCGTTCCCGTACGCTTCCACCCCGTGGTATTCATCACTACAAAAGGAACTGCATCTTCCCCGTAGGCGGAAAAGCCCGAAGTCTCCACTTGATCTGCGATAAACTTAGCACTGTCATCTATGATGCTTTCGGCAACATGCCGACTTTTATCAAAACGCGTTACCATCTCACGATGCACTTCATCCACACTACAACCACAGATACTGTCATGCGGATGGTTCTGCATCAGCGTCTTCCAGGCATAGGTGAATAGATGATGTGGGTAGTCCTGTCCGGACAGGCGGGCGATGGAGGCCAGCGGCTCGGCTACTTTTTCCAATAGAGTCTGGCCCAGCTGGTTCATCTGCTTCAAATAAACCCGGGCTGAGGCTGTGTTCACTAAGGTGCCCCATCCGTCTGTGCGCTGACTGCGCAGTTCCCCTGTAACGGTGGAGAGCTCCCGCTGATCCGAGGATAATTGCTGATCCAAGGCTTGCAGATAGTCCGGGAAATTTGAATGCACGAACTTCACTTCAGGGTATAGCTTTTCGGCGGTGCGGATAGCTTCCGGCAAATCCAATTGCAGAGGCTGGTGGTCGCACCCGTTCATGAACAATAACTCCCCCGTTGAAGCATACTTCTCTGCATCCGCAAGCTTACGCTCCCAGAATTCCCGGGCCGCACCTTCCTCTACAGGAACTTCATTGCCGTTAGAATACCAGTTGGCAAATAGGATACCGAGAATTTTGGATCCATCCGGCCCTTCCCAGATCAGCTCGGAGAAAGAGGACTCATAACCCGCATCCGATACAGTGTTGTTAAATCCCGTAGGCTTCACCCCGCGTCCAAAAAAAGCATTCGTAATCCCTGACTGCAACATCAGCTGCGGAGTCTGTCCGACCAATCCAAAGGTATCGGGAAAATAACCGATTTTGGAAGGCTCGCCGTATTTCTCGGCATCCTGATGGCCGATCTGCATATTCCGCACATTTGCCTCACCGCTCGTCAGGAACGCATCCTGCAAAATGTACCAAGGTCCAATCAAGATTCGTCCATCCCGGATATACTGCTCCAGCTTCTCTTTGTTCTCTGGCCGAACCTGAAGATAATCCTCCAGAATAATGGTTTGCCCATCGAGGTAAAAACTGCGGAAGGCGGAATCTCCGTCCAGCTTGGCAAGCAATGCATCCACCAGCTGAACCAGACGGACGTGGTGTTTCTCATAGGGCAAATACCATTCACGGTCCCAGTGAGTATGGGACACGATATGGGCTGTTTTGGTTGTTGTGTGGGTCATCTGTGTGTACACCTCAGTTCTTCAGCATTTATTAAGCGTAATGTTAACCTCTTCAGGTCTATAGACAGCTACCAGCTTGCCCGCTGAATCAGCTGCAAACAACACCGAACGTTCCTTCTCCAGTAAAAATGAGTAATGAGCTCCAGTTGCAGGATCTTTTACTTCAAGTTCGGCATCCCAGGCGTATTCAGATACGAAGATATACAATGAACCTTCTGCAAAAGCAAGCTTTCGCCCGTACACACCTGGCAGGTCTCCACCGCTGATCCATTCCAGCTCGGTTTCGATACCTGCGGCTTGTGCAGCATATTGGTAGAGCGCGGCGATTGGCTCGTCGCGGTCATTCAGTTCTAAAGGTAGCGGGCACCAGATCAGGCGACCTGTGCCAATCTGGCGTTCGATGAGGTGATCACCTACACCTCCTGAGCTAGACGAATCAACATCTGCATTTGCTGGCGTTTCTTTGACTAGCTCCGCGATTCGCTTCTGTCCGTAGGACACGGCAAACTTGCGTCCGTTCAATAGAAGCTGCTCCTCACGGCGCATGTTGCCAAGTTTACGGACTCCTACTATTGCGTCCATACGATCCGAAGGCTGCCAGTATGCATCTACACCCAATGCTCCAGTAATGAGCAGAACGGCACCTGTACGCTCCACTATGTCCAGCAAGTGCTGAAGGGCGTCATTATCCAGATTGTGCACACTCGGCAGGAGAATCAACTTAGCCGGCTCTACCTCCAGCGGAGCCAGATCGTATTCCGATACGGCGCGGAAAGGCAAATGAAGCTGATAAGATAAGATCCGTGTCAGGCGAGTAGTCGCATCATAGGCAAGCTTCCGGTTCGAGAAGTCATTAGAGTAAGGGAAAACCACGGAAATCTCTTCCAGCTTCCGCCCGTCAAATAACCCCCCGGCTTCGCCGATGAACCGCCCAAAATCATAAGACACATCCGCTTCCGGCTTCTCAGTCCCATCGGCCCGCAGCGCACCGATCTGCGATTCATTGGCATTATCCATATAAAAGTTCGTGTTCCAGATCCATTGCACAGCCCCGGCACCTCCAGAAGCAAACGCATAGGCATATTTGCGCTCCAGCATGGCCCGCAATTCTTCCTCACTGCGTTTAGCCCGTCCGTCTGGCGTCTCCACATACATGATGCCGGTCTCCTGGATGAGGTTCGGTTTGTGATGGGTTTTGGCAAAAATCCCATCCCAAAGCAGATTGTCATTCAACCACCAGCTGTGAACAGTGGTGTAATCGACATCGCGCTCATAAAAGAACGGCGATGGCCGCTGAGCACCCAAAGCCTCATCCTGCCCTACAGTCACTAAATGATCTGGGCAGAGTTCCTTGATAGTGCCACTAAGCTCCCTTGCCCATACGTTGTGCATGTCCATGGAGAACAGGCAGTAGTCGAGCCAACGCGTGCCGCGCTTCCCGGAATGAATATCCTGCACACTGAAGTTAATCTCTTCTTGCTCAGGAGGTTGTGCAGCCGCAAAATCCGGCAATTCCAGCGGCGTCATATTCCAGCGCTCTTGCAGCGAAGTTATATCACCATGGCGTTCCTCCAGCCAAGCAGAGAAAGCAGCGCGTTCATATTTATCTCGCGCCGAGCTCGGTCCGTCCGAGAAAATCCGCGGCGGATCAAACATTGACGGTTCATTGATCAGATCCCAATCGACATGGGTTGTCGTGCGATGCCGGGCGACGATGGAGCGGATGAACCGTTTTTGCGCTTCTACACTGCGCGGATCGAGATAAGGATTCGTCCCTTCCCAAGTCTCCGGCGTAAAGGAGAAGAACGTAAAGGTAACTTGCAGCCCATGCCGCTTCGCAGTCAGTAGAAAGGCATCAATCGCCCGCAGCACTTCTTCCGAGGCATGGCCGTCTACCTGCATAATATTGCGGTAGGCTGTCCAGATGCCGGTACGAATCCAGTTGATGCCTGCCTTCCGCATCTGTGCCATATCCCGATCCCAGACATCAGCATTTGGCAGGAATAGAAACTTCCGTGCTACGTCAGAGGTCATATAAGTCATGCCGACAACAGGCAAAGGCTGACCGTCTTTGATAAAATAATCTCTTCCAGCCTTAATCGCTTCCCCCTGCGATAACAGGCCCACGTCATGTCCCCAGAAGCCTTGACGCAACATCCGCACTTCGCCTTCTTCAGATACAGCATGGCAAGAAAGATGATACAGACCAGGTTGAATTTCTACAGCAAGCGGTACACGTAGGAAGTTCAGCTCGCGACTGACCTCAAGCTTGCACTCGTGAGTGAAACATGGGATAGACTCCCCGTCTTTGCTCAGAGTGATGTTCAGGGTCCACTGCGCTGATGTCGGTGACGATTGGCTGCGGCTTAGCCGCTGGCCCTGCATAAACAGCAGCGGCCGCTCGCCTTCTTCATAAGAAGCATAGTTAGGCTTCAGCCACAGCTCTGTTACACCCCGAGCGGCAAAAGTTGCCCAGCGGGTTAATGCTTCCGTGCCGCCTTGATTCCAGAAATCAGGCGTAAGCGGTTGGCCGATGAAGATCCAGCGGCCACCGGCAAAAGGCCCGCCGATATGCTCCCACAGCACAGCTGGAGCTGAAACTTCCCGCCCGGCGGCGGTAATGCCCTTAAGCAGCGGATAAATCCGCGTGTCCATAGGTCCACTGGAACCCATCTGCTCCGGCAGGTCACTGCTTTTAGTGACATGCGGCACCAGGTTCCAGGTATCCGTCAGAGCCAGCAGCTGCTCATCACCTACGAAGAGCGGAATGTCTCTAAGCGCAACATGCTGCTGTATGCGATCTGCGCTGCTCACACGCAGCGCTTCATGGATATGCAGCTGGCGGTGATAGGCAGTCTGCTCAGCTTCGATCCGCCACTCTTCAGCGACTAGGCGGACTGGATGCTTAAACGGGGCACCCCCAATGCTGATCAAGCTGCCGCCTCTGCTCAAATAAGCGACGATGGAAGGCCAAGCCTCCTTCGGGAAGTATGGAGCATGGAAGCTAACGAAGCAGTCCCCGGCCTTGGCGCTGTCCAGCGTTTCGGCCAGCTGTTCTGCATGAACAGGAGAGTCAGTATGATGTAATCCTATGGACTGTGCCTGTTCTGTGGTCAGTCCGCCCGCTGCGGTATACCCGGGAAAAGACGGGTCCGCGAACAGGATGATACGGCCCCCGCTCACAGAATACCTTCCTTCATCGCCCGATAGACAAGCTGCGAAAATAAGCTGTTAGACCATGCAAACCAGCTGCGGGTAAATACACTAGGATCATTTACATGGAAACCTTCATGCATATATCCGGTTCCGGCATCCGTACTTTCCAGCATCGCAATCAGTTCCAGCTTCTCTTCGGCAGTCTGAGCCGTAATGCCCTGCATGGACAACGCCATGTGCCAGATATAGTTCTCCGGAGTGTGCGGACTGCCGATCCCTTTGGCAGCTGTGCCTTCGTAATAGAACGGATTTTCTTTGCTCAATGCGAAACGTCTGGTGTTCTGGTAGATGGGATCATCCGCCGAAGCGTAACCCAGATACGGAATGGAGATCAGTCCGGGCGTTCCCGCATCATCCATCAGGCAGTAATTGCCGAAGCCATCGGTCTCATAAGCATAAATCGGACCAAACTCCGGATGGCGATAAATGCCGTAGAGTTTGATGCCATGATCCACTTCAAATTCCAACTCTTTAAGTTCAGCCAGGAAGTCTAGGTCGCGGAAGACCCACTCCGCGAATTCCTGCATCTGGCGCAGCGCGACAACAGCGAACATATTGCCAGGAATGTTGTAGTGGAAATCACAGGCATCATCGCTGGACCGGAAGCCCGACCAGATCATTCCGGTATAGTTCACCGGCATGCCGAGACCGCTATTGCGCAGAGAATCTTCCGGAATGCCGTTATTGCGGCTGAACCGGTACGGAGACTGCTCGAAATGCCGCTGCTCTCTTTTGAACAAATCGAAGATCTGGCGCATGGCCGACTTGAACCCCGCGTCGAAGAAATCAGTCAGACCCGTCTCTTTCCAGTAGGTATAGGCGAGGCGTACGACAAAACATAACGAATCAATCTCAAATTTACGCTCCCACACCCATGGCGACATCTCGGTCACATCCGTAGTGTTCCAGTGCCAGTCATTGGCCGACTCATTAAATGCATTGGCGTAAGGATCGATATGAATATACTGAATATGGCGTTTGATAAGACCTCCGATAATGCGCTGGAGATCGGGATCGTTTTTGGCCAGAGGCACGTATTGAATTACCTGCTCCACTGAATCACGCAGCCAGGAGGCCGGAATATCGCCGGTAATCACAAAGGTGGTTCCGTCATCCAGCAGTTTAGTCGTCGTCTCCAGCGTATTCGGAAAACAATTCTTGAACAGCTGCAACAGCTTCGGGCGATGTGCCAGCTTCTCCTCTGCTTCGGCAAGCACTTCTTGTACAGCCTGCGGCAGCGGTAGCTGGGGCATTGCTATTTTGGGTAATCGGAATTGTTCCAAGTGAGTTATGCTCCTTTGCATCTGTGATGTGATTATTTAACTTCTGATGTAGATTGTTTTGATCTCGTAAGGGGCAAAGTGAAGTTCCAGTTCACCGCCAGCCGTGTGTTCGATCAGTTCCAGCTGCTCTTCCAGAGCATTGGACAGGTAGACGCTCTGAACCGGATGCTGCCATTTGAGCTGAACCCGCTCGCGGCCTCCCGAGGATTCGTAGAAACGCAGAACAGTCCCCTGCCCATCCTCGGATGGCTTGATCGTATCCAGCACCACATGCTCACCGGAGAATCCGATAAATGAGCCCGTTGGCGGCAACTGCCCCTGTGTTGATGAAGCGGCAAAAGTATACAGCTCATGATTTAGCTCTGCTGCACGGCGAACAGTATGAGCCTCCCGCCAATCCCCACGGTGCGGATATAGCGAATAGGTGAAGTCATGCTCGCCGAGATCCGCAGTAGCATCCGGCCATTTCGGCGCGCGCAGGAGCGACAAACGAATGGTGCTGCCTTGGATGTCATAGCCGTATTTGCAATCATTCAGCAGACTGACACCATATCCACGTTCGGATACATCGGCAAAACGGTGCCCGCAAACCTCATATTGCGCCTGCTCCCAGCTGGTGTTGCGGTGGGTCGGACGTTCCAGCGCACCAAAAGGTATCTCGTAAGTCGCTTTATCCGCCACAACATCAATCGGAAACCCTACCTTAAGCAGCTTATGGGCTTCGTTCCAGCTTACATGCGTCTGGAAATCAATCCGGGGATTATGGTGATGTAGAATCATATCCTGAGTAATCTCGGATTGGCCCAGCTTCCAGCGGAAGCGCAAAATATCCTGCAACGCACCAGTGCGGATCACTGCCTTTTCTATAAGTTCAGCCTCCCCGGCGGGTTGGGCTTCATAACGGTTGTCAATGTCCCAGGCATCCCAAAGCGTAGGACGGTCGTGGAAAAAGTGGAAGCGATTCGCCGGCTCACCGGATTTTACGATCTCCCGGTTTCCTTTTTTATCAAAAAGACTGGTGATTTCTCCCCGCTCGTTAAAGGTACTACGATAATAGTCCGTCTCCCAACGGTCGCCGAAGGGAACAGCTCCTACAGCTGTTTGATTATGTTCAGCAGCGGCAGATTCTGCATGACTTTCATCGGATGTGTTCTGAGACAGATCACGAATCCAGATCGTTTTGTAGCCAAAGGCTGGAATCTCCGGAACGAGAACCGAGACACCAGAAACTGCTGCCTCCTCCGTCAGGACATCTGCTTCCAGCAGTACGTTATCCTCGCCATACACCGCAAAGTTTCCGCAGGCGGCTCCTTCTTCGCTGAGAGCAAGTTCGACCACGGCATCACGCGTCCAACCCAAACTATTAAAAACAATGTAAGGTGTGCCCTCGCCTGATGTGTTAATGTTCCCCGCCAATGCCGCAAGCCCCGGCTGAAGCGCAACACGACCAAGCTCAAACACCTCTGCGTATTCCTTCTCCGAGGTCTCGTAAGCTTCGGTAATCGCCGAGCCCGGAATAATATCATGGAACTGGTTCAACAAAATCAGCTTCCAGCCCTGATGCAGCTGCCCGGCAACTACGGCACGTTGCTCTGTGTCCAGCTGCGGCGAAGCTAGTGTCTGCCACAGCTCCGCTTCACGGTACAACACTTCCGCCTTGCGGTTGTTCCGCTTGTTGCGGCCGTGCGTAGTGTAGGTGCCGCGGTGCAGCTCCAGATACAGATCGCCCCGCCACTGCGGCAGCTGCGGCTGACTGTGCGTAATGCCCGCGAAAAAATCCGCGGCATTACTGTATTTGCTTTCCGGCTGGCCGACCATTAGCTCGGCACGCTGGATATATTCCAGCATCTCGCGCGTGACCCCGCCGCCGCCGTCACCATGCCCATAGAGCAGCATCTGCTCGTTATGTTTATCTTTTTCGCGGAAGGACTGATAGTGTTCATGCACATCTTTGGGCAGCGTATTCTCATTAACCCCGTGATTCAGATAAGACAACATTGGTGTGCCGTCAATGCCGACCCAATGGAACAGATCGTAAGGGAAGACATTAGTGTCATTCCAGCCCAGCTTGGTGGTCATAAAATATTTGATTCCACCATGCTGCAGAATCTGCGGCAGAGAGGCGCAGTAGCCGAAGGTATCCGGCAGCCACTCAATCTGCGAGGTGCGCCCGAACTCTTTCAGATAAAAGCGTTGGCCATACAGCATTTGCCGCATCAGCGATTCTCCGCTCGGAATGTTCAGATCCGGTTCGATCCACATTCCACCGACCAGTTCCCAGCGTCCTTCACGGATGCGCGTCTTGACCTTCTCATAGAGTACCGGGTCATTGTCTTTCAAATATTCGAACAGCAGCGGCTGGCTCTGCGCATATTGATAGTCAGGATATTCGTCCATCAGGGCATTCACCGTCGAGAACGTCCGGCTAGTCTTGCGCACGGTCTCGCGCGCAGGCCACAGCCAAGCAATATCGATATGGGACTGGCCCACCATGTGGATTGTTCCTTCGGCATGACCGCCGATCTCCCCGACTCTGCCCCGCAGCTTCTGCTCGATTCGCGTAATCTCACCACCATCGCGGATCTCCTGCGTGGTAAGGCCAACGAATTCATCCATCGCCACATACAAAGCTTCCAGCATCCGGTTACGGCGCTGGTCCTGCTCAGGCAGCAGAATTGCCGAATCGCGAATCACTACTGCCGTGTACATTAGACTCTGCACAGGTCTGTTCACCAGCACCAGCTGGCTGTGGATCAGCCGAATCGGCGGCTGGATCACCGCCTGTTGATTTAATGGGTCCACCGGCTCGGGGACCGGATCGAAGAGTTCGATTTCCAGTTCCAACGGACGGCCAGAAGGATCGCCTGTCAGGGTCACAAAGGTATGATTGCGGTCGAGTCCTTGCCGCGATTCACCGTTCACCCGCAGCAGCCCTTCCCCACCTGAAGCAAAAATCAGTCCGATGTGGCCCGGCAGCCAGTTAGCCGGAATCTCCAAAGTACGGCGGAAGAAATAGGTCGTTCCTTGCACACTCGGGAACAGATCATAATTGCTGCCGTCCTTGTAAGGCTGCAGCTTGTCATACTGTCCCGGCAATTGATACACCGAGGACATAATCTCCCAATCGCGCAATTCCTCCACCTCTAACCATTGCTGCTCGGAGAGCTCGCGGATGAAGCGTTTAATGCGTTCCATGTCTTTACCCCCTCACCGTCAAATCGGTGCTCAGTGTATCATTCACATGCTTACCCACTAGCACTTTAAAGGCTCCTGGCTCTACAACAGGTCTTAAATCCGGTCCGATATATTGCAATTGCTCCGGTCCTACCGTGAACAACACGGTTTGCTTCTCACCCGGAGCCAACTTAATTTTGTCAAAAGCCTTCAATTCCCTCGCGGGACGGGTGACCTTACTGGCGACATCGGAAATGTACAGTTGCACCACCTCTGCGCCCTCACGGTCTCCTGTATTCTGAACGTCCACGGAAACTGTAGCCGTCTCCCCAGCCGCAATTACTTCCGGCTCCACCTTCAACCCGGAGTACGCAAATTCAGTGTAGCTAAGCCCGAAGCCGAACGGATATTGAGGCTGGGAATCGGCCTCCAGATATCTTTTGCCACGGGAACGTTTGCCGTTGTAATAGACCGGGAGCTGGCCCACATGCTTCGGCACGGATACAGTCAGCTTCCCGGACGGGTTCACATCGCCGAACAGGATATCCGCAACAGCGTGCCCGCCTTCTTGGCCTGGATACCAGGCTTCCAGAATGGCATGTGCATGCTCGTCAATCCATGGCTCACTCACCGGACGGCCGTTAATATAAACGACGATCACAGGTTTGCCGAGCTGATGAACCCGCTGGATCAGTTCCAGCTGCACTCCCGACAGGGTCAATGTCACCCGGTCAATGCCTTCGCCGCAGTCCATATCATTCCAGGCATTCTCCGTCACCTTGGACGCGCCTGTCTTGAGATCAATACTGCCTTCCCCGAAATCGCGTGCACTGGAGCCGCCGACGACCATAACAACGGTATCGGCCTGCTCTGCACAAGCGAGCGCGGCTTCAAAACCTTCGCGCGAATCGCCTTTGATCCGGCAGCCCGGTGCATAGAGCACCCGCTCCGGCTCTGCAGCCAGCTTGCTGCGGATGCCGCTGAGCACGGTCGCTACCTTAGCCGGAGGCTGCGGTGAGGTATAATCGCCGAGCTGGTTATACCCGGCATCGGCGTTAGGGCCAATGACGGCGATCGTGCCGGCGGTCTTGGACAATGGCAGCACACCTGCTTCATTTTTCAGCAGGATGATGCTCTCGCCCGCCACTTGCCGGGCCAGATCTTGATGCGCTTTGCTGCCGATGACGCGTTCAGCCGCATCAGGATCAGCGTATGGCTGCTCGAACAGGCCCAGCCTGAACTTGAGCGTCAGCACGCGGCGGACCGCACGATCTAGCAGTGCCAGGTCCAGCTTGCCTTCACGAACGGCGGCCACCAGGTATTTGCCGTACATTTCCCCGGACATCTCCATGTCGATGCCGGCTTCCAGTGACTGCACAGCTGCATCCATGCCATCTTCAGCCACATCATGCCCAGAGGCCAGCATCTCGATAGCTCCGCAGTCGGTAATGATTAGACCCTCAAACCCCCATGCTTCGCGGAGTATATCCTCTAGTAGCTCTGTATTTGTCGTGCAAGGCACGCCGTCTATTTCGTTATAAGCAGGCATAATGGAGACTGCACCCGCTTCGACCGCTTTTTTGAAAGGCAGCAGATCCACTTCCAGCAGTTCACGCCAGCCCATGTGCACAGGTCCGGCATTCCGGCCGCCTTCTGAGCTGCCGTATCCCACAAAATGCTTCAGCGTAGCCCCCACGCTGCCGCCGCTCTGCAAGAATTCCCCCTGCAGACCTTCAACGGCCGCAACCGCCATCTCGCTGATCAGGTAAGCGTCCTCGCCGAAGCACTCCTCGGTGCGGCCCCAGCGGGGATCGCGCACCACATCCAGCACCGGCGAGTACGTAACCGCGCCGCCCTGACTGCGTGTCTCCAGCGCTACGGCGCGGCAGACCTCACGATACAGCTCCACATTCCATGAGCTGCCCAGCGACAGGGGCACCGGGAATACGGTGGCCCCGATCGCCATGTGGCCATGCGAGCACTCCTCGCCGATCAATACCGGAATGCCCAGCCGCGAATGCTCCAGCACATACCGCTGGAGCGTATTCACCGCTTCCGCACCTTCACGCGGAGACAGGCCAGTGGCCAGCGTCACACCGGTCCACGGGTCAGCGCGCAACATCCCGTAAAGCGAGCCCACGCCGCCCCCCGCAACCTTCTCCTTGAAGCTTTCTGTCAAGGTCATCTTACCGTCTCTATGTTCATAGGCCTGCCAGCCGAAAGGCTGAATCAGCTGGCCGGCCTTCTCTTCCAAAGTCATCAGTCCGAGCAGATGCTCCGCCCGTTCTTCAGCAGGTAAATTCGGGTTTGTATAACTCATTCTTTAACAGCCCCTACAGTAAGACCTTGAATGAAATAACGCTGGAAGAACGGATAAGCAAAAATAATCGGCCCTGTCGCCAGCACGACCATCGCCATCCGCGATGTATCCTGCGGCATGGAGCGAAGAGCTTCCAGACTTAGCGAACTGTTCTGGGAGTTCTGTAAAATAAACTGCATACTGGTCTCGATCCGCATCAGCATCGATTGCAGCGGGACTAAATTCGGGTTGTCGATGTACAGCAGCGCATTGAACCAGTCATTCCAATAGCCGAGGGTGCTGAACAAGGCAATCGTAGCCAGACCGGGCAGTGATAAAGGCAGTACCAATTTCAGGAAGATACGGAACTCGCCCGCCCCGTCGATTTTGCCGGATTCGATTATGGCATCAGGCACACTCGTGCTGTAGAAGGTGCGCAGAATCATAATGTAAAAAGCATTCACCGCCAGCGGCAAAATCAGCGCCCAGATCGTATCCTTCAGGCTTAGAAACTGCGTAACGATAATATAAGTCGGCACAAGTCCACCGTTGAACAGCATGGTAAAAAACGCGAAGAACGAGAAAAAATTGCGGTAACGGAAGCTTTTCCGGGAAATGGCATACGCATAAAAAGCGATAAACAAAAGGCTGATGATCGTCCCGATCACCGTTACAAAAATCGTCACACCATAGGAACGCAGCAGCATATCTCCGGATTCAAACACATAACGGTATGCGCCGAGACTCCATTTTGCCGGAATCAGCTTATAGCCATCCCGCGCCAGCGCCACCTCATCGGTGAAGGAGATGATCACGACGAACAGAAACGGAAACACGCACAGAAACGCAAAGATGCCGGCTATCAGATTAAAAGTGATATTCCAGGGCGTTGAGAGATGGTGGAAATCACGTTCTTTTTTAGTCTTAGTAATGGAAGACATATGGCCCACTCCTTTCATGAGGTTCTAGAACAAAGCGCTATCCTTGTTGTATTTGCGGACAATATAGTTGGAGGTCATGACTAGCGTAAAGCCGACAACCGATTGATACAGACCTGCGGCAGTGCTCATACCAATCTCACCTGTTGTTTTGAGGCCTTGATAGACATAGGTATCAATAACATTCGTGACACTGTAGAGCGTACCGGAATTACGAGGCACCTGGTAAAAGAGACCGAAGTCGGCGTAGAAGATTTTACCGATGGCCAGCAGGGTCATGATCGTAATAATCGGACTCAGCAACGGCAGTGTAATATTGCGAATCTGTTGGAACTTACTAGCTCCGTCGATCATCGCCGCTTCATACAGCGACTTGTCGATCCCCATAATAGCTGCGAGATAAACTACGCTGTTGTAACCAACCGCTTTCCACAGATAGACTAAGATCAGGATGAACGGCCAGTAGGCTTTTTCCGAATACCACTGAATTGACTCTGCGCCAAAAAAGCCCATGATCTGGTTCAGCATCCCGCGTTCGGAGCTCAGGAAACTAAATGCAAAATAGCCGACAACGACCCATGACAGGAAGTAGGGCAGGAACATGCCGGTCTGATACACTTTGGCCAGCTTCTTGTTCACAATCTCGGACAGCACAATCGCCATCAGAACCGACAAGATCAAGCCAAGCAGGATAAACGCTCCATTGTAGAGCAAGGTGTTGCGGGTAATGATGTACGCGTCATTGGTGGTGAACAAAAACTTGAAGTTGTCTAGCCCCACCCATTTGCTGTTGATAATACTCGCCCAGAAGCCGTCGCGGCTAAAGCGGTATTCCTTGAAAGCAATAATCGTCCCTATCATCGGCAGGTAAGAGAAAAAGAGAAACCAAAGCGCACCTGGTAAAACCATGAGCAGCATAATCTTGTTATTCATAATATTTTTTATAAATCCGCTGATTGTCTTCACACTTAGATCCCTCCTGTATGTCCTTATATTTCAAAAAAAGACCGGGTCCAGAGGCCACGCCCCTGCCCCGATCTTCTCTTACGTTGATGTTTTACTTGTTGTTGGACGCTTTCCAGGCATCAATTTGCGATTGCGCTTCAGCGATAATTTTGTCCAAACCAGCTGCCTTGAATTTCTCAATAGCTTTCGGTAGATACTCGTCAGGATCAACGGTTCCAGTCATTAGTGGTGACCAGTATTCTTCTTTTACGTTCTGAACCGCAGCGATTTCAGTGGTCACCTTGGAAGTGTCGAAGTTAAAACCAAGCAGCGGTGCATTTACACCGGATTCATTAAACTTTTTGAACTCTTCCCATTTGTTCTCAGGGTCACCCTCGTTCAAATAGTTGATCATGATATTGCCCAGCGAGAAGGTTGGCATGTCATAGTTCTTGGATTCATCCAGGTTCTTCATGGAATTCTCACCAGTCTTCTCGTAGTGCACGCCTTCGATTCCGGAGTCAATCATGTTGCGTAGCACCGGATCGGTGTTGAGCAGGTTCAGGAACTCCATCGCTTTCTCCGGATATGCAGAGTTAGCCGAGATGGCTTGCATCGAACCCATAACAGACCAGTTGTAGATGTAAGGTTTGCCAGCTGGCGTGGAAACTACAGGATAGCCGTAGCTTGCCGACCACAGATTGTCCGCCATCGGCTGGGTAGCCGCGCGATCCATGAACCAGTTCGAAGATTTATATAGATCATCCACCGAAGTTGTAGTTGCTACTTCCGGCGAGATATAACCTGCCTTGTAATATTTGCGAACGGTTTCAAGTGTGCTTTTGAGTTCTGGGGATTCCAGAATGTTCACGATCTTGTAATCCTTCGTGTCCATATAAACAGCCATTGGCATCTTTTCAATGATGTAGTCGAACGGCAGTACTGGCATGAAATCCTTCACCATAGCGTAAGGCGTGATGCCCGGTTCATTCTCCTTGATCGTCTTCAGCAGTGGTTCAATGCTTTCCATTGTGTTCACCCCGGAAATGTCGAGGTTATATTTGTCGAGCAGCTCTTTATTGAAGCGCCAAACTTCTTGCGCCGGAAGCTCTTTGTTGGCAGGAACGGCATAATTATGTCCATCTACCTTGGAGCCTTCCAGGAACGCCGGATCAATCGTGTCTACGATGCCTTTTCCATATTCATTAAGCAGGCTGTCCAATTCCATAAAAGCGCCTTTGCGGGCATTTTGCACATAATCGAACGCCCAGGAGCACGTAAAGAGAATATCCATGGGTTCACCAGCGGCTACTTTGACCTGCATTTTTTGTGTATAATCGCCAAAATCAATCATATTCATCTTCAGGGTGACATTTATCTTCTCTTTAGTGTACTTATTGACTTCTTCCAAGACACGGTCCAGATCCTTCTGCGGTCCGCCGATCGTGTACCAGATCAGTTCGACCGGTTTCTCGGATGATGCACCGTCGCCGCCCGCTCCTGAACTGTTAGTTGCCGCGTTGTTTGAATCGCCGCCACATGCGCTGAGCGCAAGCGAGAATGCCATAAGTGATGTCAGTAACAGGGAAAACCTTTTTCTTTTGTTGTTGCCCATTCCTGTATAACCTCCCCTTTGTTTACCTCAAGATCGCTGGCCTAATCCGGAATTAAACCAGCAGCTTTCTCCTTCAAGGACTATCTTTACTGTAATTTATGAAAGCATTTTCAAACAGAAGATAAACTAAATAAATCATGTAGAAAATAAAGAAAAAGCTTGCAGCGGGGGTCCGCTAGACAAGCCCTTTGTACTCCGTAGGAGATATCCCGACATGCTTCTTAAATTGTTTGTAAAAATAGCCGGTCTCCCAATAGCCTACTTTGAGAGCGATTTCATGAACTTTAAGTGAGGTATTCCGCAGCAGCTCCTTCGCCTTCTCAATCCGGTATTTATTGATATATTCGGTGAATGACTCATTCACCTCTTTATGGAACAGCTGTCCCAAATACACCGGGTGAATATGGTATTGGGCACCGAGGGTCTTCAGTGACACATCTTCATTGTAGGACTCATGGATATAATTCAGCACCTGCTGCACGACTGGACTCTTTACGTCCCGAACTAAGGCGTCTACCGTAATGGTAGCGGCTTCCTGAATAATCTGAGTTAGTTCATTTATGGAAACTGTGGAGCGAATGAGGCCAAAACCGTCTGCGAAAAGCTCCGGTTCTTCCACATGACGGATCTCCTGCAGCTGCATCTTGAAGCGGATCAACCATTCCATGGCAATGCCTTGCAGCAGCACAGGTGTAATCCCCTCCATTTGCCGCAGCTGCTCAAAATGATCCTGAATCCGCACCAGCAGCGCTTCCTTATCCTTCGCCATAATCAGCTTGAAATCATCTTCCCAATTCAGCGGCATACCTTGGACAGCAACCTCATGCCTGTCCTGAACTTCCTCATAATGCAGCAGATTCCGCTCTGGAAACAGCATGAAATATTCCTGAGTCATCTTTGCATGGGCATAACTCTGAGCCGCAGCCTCCTCCATCTCCTCCACCGTTCCTACGGAGAGACGCATTGGCGGACCGCCAGTTAGGGATAACAGCAGCTGCGCATGAAGCCTCTCCACCGCTTCTTTGCCCTGCTGATACTCACTAAGCAGATGCAGCAGCACGGTATCTCCATCCATATCCCGGAATGCAATCAAAGACGGGTTACTGCCTACAACCTCTTCCACCGCTTGGAATAGCTCGGCAGCGTCCTGTTCAGGGCGAAGCAGAGCTACCTGCACCAGCGGCTTATCTAGTCTAAGTCCCAGAAAATCAGTCCGTTCGCTGAATTCCTTCGGCCCAATCTGGCACCGCAGCCAACGGTACATCACATTATCGCGCAGAATGGAAATACTATGCGCATTGAATTGACTCTCTTGGCGGGAGACACCCAGCTTCTCGGCGGCAGTTACTAATGTTGCCCGGAACTCTTGCAAATTAATAGGCTTGAGCAGATAATTTTCAATGCCGAGCGCCATTCCTTCCTTAAGATATCCAAATTCATCATAACCACTGAGGATAACAACTTTGATCTCCGGTTGAATCTCCCGCACAGCCCGGATCAGATCCAGTCCGTTCATCAGCGGCATGGAAATATCCGTGATCAGAATATCTGCTGGGACAAACCGCAACGACTCCAGCGCTTCCTGGCCGTTCTCGGCGTGGCCGACAATCTCCATCCCCAGTGCTGCCCAATCCACAATGTCATATAATCCTTCGATAATAAAAGGCTCGTCGTCCACAATGAATATTTTATACATGGTTTGGATCATCCTCTCCCAGATCGGGAAAATACACAGTCACGGTTGTGCCGGTACCCGCTTCGCTTTGTAATTCAATGCCATACTCACTGCCATAAAGCAGCTTCAAACGTTCATGAATACTGCGCAGGCCGAATGATTCCGATTGTTCATCTGGCTGCAAAAGACCTTCTTTGAGCTGGACCAATCTGTCCGGGGCAATCCCCCGCCCATTGTCTGTAACTACCGCACGCAAATATTTGCCATCCTTGGCCACAACCACACTGATGTGATTATCATTCTTGTCCACGCGCATCCCATGTAGAATGTAATTTTCAATGATGGGCTGCAGCGACATTTTGAGTACAACTCTTCCGGTAAGCTCTTTCCCGCATTCCATTGTATAAGAGAATTTATCCTTATAACGGATACGGAACAGCTCCAGATATAAACGGCAGGCCTCTAGTTCATCCTTCATCGTATGCTTGGGTTTCTGGTGAACATAGCTTTTGAACAACACCGACAAGCTGTAGATCATCTCCCCGACATCTGAAGCTCCTTGAGAGATGGCCCTCATCCGGATCACCTCTAAGGTATTGTAGAGAAAATGTGGGTTTACCCTGGCTTCAAGCGCGGCAATTTCGGTATGTTTTTGCTTGATTTCAGCCTTGAACACACGGTCTATATGAAGATTCAGCTCATCCAGCATGTCGTTGAAGCTCTTGGAGATCTGCCCCAGCTCGTCTTCTCTGACATCGGTAATCCGGGCATCCAGGTCACCGTTTTTCACTTTGCGGGTGAACTTGATAATTTTATGAGTCCGTCTGGCAAAATTATTGATAAATAAAGTGGGCGTAATAATCGCAAACAACAGGCAGATCAAGCAGATAATGAAGATCATGTTCCGCAATCCCCTATAGGTGGCGGCTAATTCCTGCTTAGGCACAGCACTCAACACAGTAAATCCGCCTTGGGTATGAGTCTGCTTAGTAATGATCATCCCGCCAACTTCTTCACCATCTGTATAGGCGGAATTCATCTGCTCGGGATAAGGATAGCGCTTTCCATAATAAGTGCCCGAGGTATCAAATAACACATCCCCATCCGCTGCCAGCACCAGAATCTTTCCCTTGAAGTCATCCTTATAATTGCCCATACTCCCCCAGACCTCGCTGGCATCAAAATAGACTAGAAGCTGACCAATGTTGCGCAGTGATATCTTGTTATTGACCGGGGTACGAACCGTAAACATCGGCCCCTCCGGAGATGAGATCGCCTGACTGACCCAAGTGTTTGGAGCGGTGACACTGCCTTCCTCCTCCAGATACAGCGCATCCGGTACAAAAGAATGGGCTGCATTAGTGGAAATAATCTGAAATTTGCCTTGGTCGTTATAGACATACAACTGCTGCTCAGCTGCACTGTAGAGCATTAAACTGCGGATATCAGAATCATCTTCAACTTGATTGCGAAAAAACTGCACGGTATCCGTCGTAGCATTACTTTCGTTGAAATACCGGTCCAGCCGGTACCTCACGTAATCTTCATACGGGTGCTCCAGCAAATACGACGTATTAGCAGTCAGCTCCGTGTCCCGGTACACGTCCCGCATCATAGACTGTACAGAGTCATATTTTTGCTCAATATAGCTGTTGATGCTCTCCACGGTACGTTTCTGAATCTCCATCTGCCGCTGCACTACGGCCTGAGACATGAGCAAGAACATCAGGTAAGAGAAGGTGATAATGGTGACCACGGCAATGACTGAGAAGAGCAGGATGATTTTCATAAACAGATTATTCTTCAGATACTTTCTGTACAATTTCCCCGGAAACATCAGCAACCTCCTACAGCAGGGGGGAAGCCTAAGCCTCGCTGCTTGTCATTATGAATAAAGTATAGCATGAGGTGCTTCCTGCCTGTGGCTGGTAAAAGCTTGCATTCCTCCGCTAAGCAAAGACAGTCTGCCCATGGAGCAAAGGGCTCCTTGGGCAGACCGGGGTGGGACTATATAATCTACCGGATGTAATTCAAGATGAACTGCGCAGCCTCGGCACGGGTCGCCAAGCCACCGGGCACAAAATTTCCGTCCGTGCGGCCATTCACCAGACCCAGTGATGACGCAGCATTCACGCTGTCTGCCGCCCAGGCTGCTACCTCACCGGAATCGGTGAATGTTGCCGGGGCTGATGACTGAAGCGCTCCATGCTCCAGTACATAGGCACGCATTAGCATAGTCACAATCTCCTGGCGGCTGATGTTCGCACTCGGATCGAAGTGTTCAGCAGTGCGTCCGCCTACAATACCTGCCCGGACCAGACGCGCCAGGTCCTGCTCATACCATACACCAGATGGCACATCACTAAATTTCAATTCCGCCTGAGCTTGCAGTCCCAGCACGCCAGCCAGCAGCTTCACAAATTCCGCTCTTGTAATACTGCGGGCGGGCTCAAATCCATTTTCGGAAGTGCCTTGTATCAGATGTTTAGCCGCCAGCTGGCGGATAGTGTCCGCAGCCCAATGGGTAGACGGAACGTCAGCGAAGGATTTATTGTACTCCAGCACAGCCAGCCTGCCTGTTCCGCTAAACTCTCCTAGCAGGAAGCCATTCGCGTATACTCCGCCGAGATAGGTAAGCGAACCCCCTTCAGCAATAGCATATAAACCAAGCAAATTAGTATTATAATCCGTATTTGCTGCACTCCATTGTATGGTTACTGGTTTGCTGAAGCTTGGAAGACGGTTAGATGTACCATTCCCCGCGATGATGCTCAGATCAAACGTCATCCCCGTACCCCGCAAGACCACCCCACGCTCTGCTTTCAGTGTGCTCATGTTCAAAGTTTCCGGGCTGAGCTTCACCTGAATCTTGCTGCCTGAAGCTTGAGCTTCATTAAGCAGAGCCTTCAATTGCACCAGCAATTCCGGCGCAATACCAAGTGTGGTTCCCGAGGCGGCCAATTCAAGTTGACGGATCCCTAGCAATTCACCTGCATTCACAGGCAGCTCGATAGCTGTAACGCCTGCCGGCACATTTACCGTCACTTTTCCGTTCTCAGTAGATGTACTGAGTGCACTTGCTGGAACAGTCAATGTTGCACTAGTCGGACTTGGAAGCGGCGTTGCTGTCGCTGCCGGAGTCGTTCCGCCAGTTCCCGTACCTGTCCCTGGAGCCGATGTCGGCTGCGGTGTAGATACAGGAGTATTGTGGACCTCCAAATCAATAATCCCGCTCTTTTGAACAGCCGTATAAGGGCGGCCATTCAGTATTTTGGTGTTGGTGACTACGGCCGTGTATTCGCCGCTGTCTGTTTCTTTTGCAGAAGCAATCGTATAATCACGCTCCACAGCGCCTTCAACGGCCTGCCCGTTTTTCAACCATTGGTAGCTTAACTCGCCATAAACTGCAGAAGCCACTACGGCAAAAGACACCTTATCACCTACAGCTGCCGGATTCTTATCTACGCTATAAGCGGTGATAATTGGCGCATCCGGTGCCGGATGTACTGTCACCGTAAGTTCATTACCGGTTCTTGTTGAAGGCTCCGTTCCCTCTTTTCCAGTCAGAGCCACACGGAACTGCGTACCGCTGTCTGCTTCAGAAGCAGTAAATGCGTATACCGCCGAAGTCACGCTCTCCGCTACAGTCCATTCCTCTGCGGTTGCTGCCTTCGTCTCCCAGCGAACCGATTCCACATCCCCGCGGATCTGTACGAACAGCTTCACTTCTTCACCAGCAATGACATCAAGTGCAGAAGGAAGATCGGTTATGAAATCAGGCGCTTCCCATGGTGCTTCAGCCGGAGTTACGTTAAGTGTGTACTCTGCTTCACTGCTGTCACCAGATTCATTGATGACGATGACCTTGTACTTATTGCCATCCATCCCGGTAGTCAAAGCAGGGATAGTATAGGTGGCGGACATTCCCAACGCATCTCCATAACCGCTGCCTGTGTCCGCATACCAGGCATAAGTCAGCTGCCCTGCGCCAGTGGCAACTGCCGTTAGTGTCGCGGACGTATTTTCACGGAAGGAGCCTTCCCCTACGATCTGCACCTTTGGAGCTTGCAAGGCCCACTTCGCCTGTAAGTTCAGTTCTCCGGTTATTAGATCTTCGGCAAAATTCCATCTTCGCGCACCTTCTCCTTCTCCAACGTACCAGCCTTCCAGGTCATAGCCCTCTCTGGCAATGCCCGTAGGCTCCAAGAGCAAAGTGCCATACACAGCCTCGGCCACAGTATTTGCTGGTTCACCCCCATTAGCATCAAAGAGAACGGGATAGCTGCCTTTCAGATAGACCGGTTTGGAGCGGTTGCCTGCATAATCCTCCATCACCACATGCACAACTTTTGCCGTCGAGGTAAAGCTTAAGCTCGCCTTAGTTGTCCGTCCACGGATAATCATCGGCTTATTGCCAGAGCTATACGTTGTGGCAAAAGATTTCGGATTCCCATCTTCATACACATACATATACCGCCAGTCCCTGGTATTCGGCATCGGCAGATTCAGCTTACCGTCCGTCCAGGACCATTCTTCCGCGTAAGGTTCCGCGACCGTGTCGATGAACCGGCCGCTGACCGAGACTGGATCGGTGTTGCCTGCGGTAACGGTGACAATGTAATCATCGCCGTTTACCGGCATCCCCGTGAACAGCGCAGTGCTTGCACCTGCCGGGACAACCACTTGCTGTGACACCGGTTCGGATGTCGTAATCCAATTCAAGGACTGCACTCGAACGGTAATGTCACCGGAAGCTTGGGCGGAGTTCGTCCAGTTCACAGTCAACTCCCCGTCCGCGCTTGAATCCACCTTCACTCCGGAAACCGCCGCATCCAGATCAAAAGCCAACGATGCCGCTTCGCCCTCCACTCCATCCGCACCCACTGCAACCACTTTAAGGGTTCCGGATTTCACCGGGAGATGCTTCAGATAGAACACCTCATCGTATTTGCCGCCCATAAATACATCATTCACGTACACATTATATTGCTTGATCTTAGTGTAATCGGGATCTAGCTTCCACTTCACAACCATTTCACCTGTATCTGTAAAAGCTTCCGCAACTGCTAATTCCGCAGGAGCTGCGGGCTTTACGGCAGACCCGTCATAAACGCGCAGCTGTCCGACGTTCATCTGGTAGGTGGACGCTGTTCCTTGCCCGGGATCGAAGACCAGTCCAAGGGCTGCAATATTATGACCCGCGTATGCACTCAGGTCCAACTCCTTTGTCACCCAACCTTCCGAGTGCTGACCACTGTTTGGAATAGCGACCTCTACTACGGTATTCGGATCATCAGCCAGGATGAGTCCTACCGCCATCGCCGAAGCATCCGTGGCAGATGGCTTATTGAAGCTGATCGACAGCTTGGAGTTGCCATTGACCTCCAGCTCTGTTTTGTACAGACGCAAGAAGTTCTTCGCATTCAGATTGCCGTTCACCACCAGTGAACTGCCACCGTTATACGCACCGATCTGCTCATAGTTGTACCGGTTTGTGCCCGCAAGGTTGTACTCCGGTCCATAATCAAAATCTACAGTAAGCTTATTGCCAGCAGTATCCTGCCACCACTGCCAAGTCACCGGGATATCCTGCAGGCTCATATTAGACCACTCATCCGGGTTCGATACTTCACCGTTCACGGAATAGGACAAGCCCTGTCCAGTGTTAAAATTGGTGTAAAAGTTCTTGTCCTTAATTACCGAACGCTCCGCAATGACGGAGGAGATTCCCGGCCAGTAACGGTTGTCGGCATAAACATCGGAAACAGTATTGGTTGCCGATTTGACCGTATTCTTAGGGTCCACGTTCGGGCCTGACCACCATAGCTGCTCACGCAGTTTTGTCATCCATTGGTAGTCATTTTCGGATCTGTGCGAGACCGGGTAAGACAGGTTCATGTCCTCATCCAGACCGGCATGAACGAAGTCCGCACCGAGTGTAGCCAAGCTGAGCCGTGGCAAGCCATTGCTGTCCAGCTTGTTCATCAACGCTGTTCCGTTAACGGACTTGAACCGGTCGCGGCCTGCTTCCAGCCCTGCAAAACCAACGTCAAACAAGTTGTAGCTTGTTCCCAGACTGGCATTCAGATTGCTTAAGTAATTAGCCGCGTTGGTAATCTGTGTATTGCCAGCCCCGTAGTCGAAGAAAAACGAATTGGAGACGGGTTCCTTGGTGCTTTTATCCACTAAAAAGGAGATATTGGTATCATTAATCGTCCGGGCGAACGCATTAGCACCGGTATTGGTGTTCAGAGAGTCATACCACTGTACATATAGGCCGCCCTCTTGCAGCACCTTCATAAAAGCGATGTAATCGGGGATATCCTGGGTCGCGACATTCGGATTCATCTCTTCCTGATTTACAAAATAACCGTCAAACCCGAAATATCCGGCCATCTCGATCAGTTTATCCGCCACCGGAAAATTACCATTCTCGTCTTTAACTATCATTTGTTTGTACGTCTGCTGTCCACGGTCATTATTGGAAAAAAAGATTCCCGCCAATGACAGCACGCCGTTCTTATGCGCTGCATCGGTGTAGGTAGGGTTCGGGATATTCAGCATGCCGAATTCGAACCATTTTTGCTGCCAGTCCTTCTGGGCCAATTCACCATAATATTCCGGCGGGGTGTACGCAGTTGCTGTACCGTGCCAATAGGAGTAGTAATCAATATATTGCCAAAAGTTAAAATGATACTGCGCAAACTTGTTCGTATACGGCGCGTTCTCAATAAAAGCATTCCCGTAGTCGCCAGCAACGTTGATCATCTGTGTGTCTGCGCTAAGCGCTGGGTTAGCTTGGGTTGCAGCAAATGGGGCATTCCGCTTCTGCAGCGGCACCCGCGATCTCAACAGCTCTGCATCCGGATCAGTTGCCGGACTCCAGTTCGCAATATGGCTGCTCGTATATCCATGTACATTAGGCTGATTGGCACCCGGCGCACTGTCTCCTGTAAAAGGCCACGTATCGCCGGCGTAAGCCGTTAGGGGAAGTCCTGAAACTAGCAAAGCTGCCGCCAGAACAGCTGATGTCAGCTTACGACGCGCCTTTTTACCGGTGTGAAGGTTCATTTTCCACTCTCCTCGTCCTGTAGTTGTTTCGGTTACTCTCATCCATGAAGCGTAATGTGTGCTCAGTATATCGCCGAACAGCAAGTAGATTACTTCTGTTATCCCGTCCCTCTGCCGCTCCTACCCTCTTCTGCCTGCACATTCTGTATCCAACCACATATGTGCAAGCGCATTCATATTTGTCGGCACCCCCCCTGTCTTACTTTGATTAGTCCACCCTAATCTAACCCAGATCTTTCCTTACAAATAGCCGCAAAATTAAAGATATGCTGGATAAATTAAAGATTATCGCGCCAGCAGGGATCGATATCCTGGCAATGAGTGGGTTGTTAAACATATGTTGGTTGAAAATATAAAGAGGATAAAGAAGCGTGGCCTCTTTTGCCTCTTATCTCCGCCACTCCGCCGTATTCGCTCAAATCAGAGGCACTTTTGCCCCTCTTTCACGCCACTCCGCCGTATCGCCGCCCTCCCTCAGACTACCCAGCTACGAAAAAAAGATTGTCTCTCCGTCATCAACGATGACCTTGAGGCAATCTTTTTTCAAACCATCCGATTTAGTTACTTTCCTTGCTTCTCAAGCAAGTTCAGAATGATTGTTACTGCTTCGGCCCGGGACGCTACCTGGTTAGGTGCGAAACGGTTTTGTCCTATGCCATTCACAATGCCCGCGTCTGCTGCTGCCGCAATATATGGTACTGCCCATGCGGGTACATCCTTAGCATCATTGAAGGTTAAGGTCGCTTTTGGATCTACTGTAATGCCCAGAGCCCTAACAACCATAACTGCTAATTCAGTGCGAGTAAGCTCCTGCGTAGGACGGAAGGTACCATCGTCATAGCCGCTGATAATTTGCAAAGCTACTGCCTGAGCTACAAAGGACTTAGCCCATGCCGGAATCTTCGCTGAATCCTTAAAGCTTGAAGTGTTACCACTGTCCGGCAATTGCAGGGCACGAGCCAGCATAGTGATAAATTCAACCCGATTTACTTTCTGATTAGGGCGGAAAGTATTATCCGGATAACCGCTAACGAAGCCCCCTGCTACTGCTTTCTCAATAGCCGCTGCTGCCCAATGGCTGCCAGTATCCGTCAATGATGGTTTGACTACTGGCGTTGCAGATGGTGTAGGCACCGTTGTTGGTGCTGGTGTAGCTGTTGGTGCTACTGTTGGCGTTGGTGTTGCTGTCGGTTTTGTTGTTGCCACTGGACCTGTTGATGATCCTGTTGTTGGTGCTGCTGTTGGTGCTGTCGTTGGCGCTGTTGTCGGTTCCGTCGTTGGCGCCGTTGTCGGTTCCGTCGTTGGCGCTGTTGTCGGTTCCGTTGTCGGCGTTGTTGTCGGTTCTGGTGTTGGATTTACTTCCGGATCTGCTTCTTTAAGAATACCGAACTCTTCCAGAACGTACGGTTTAGCATCATTAATATTCTGATCGATCTCATAAGATACAGCTGTTAATTTGCCAGCATCTACAGTAATACCTACAAAGGTCTGAACTTGACCGCGTTTTGGACGCGTAGCATCACTTGGGTCCGGTCCGTATTTTGCTGCTGTATTCTCATTTGCTACTTCGAAGAGATTATAATACGCATCTCCCAATTCTGGTTTCATGTTCTTGTAGTAAACCTTCGCTCCCGCTGTAGCTGGGATCAGATAAATCGTTCCATCTGGATTTACTGTGTACTCTACAGTTTGACCATTGAAGCTTTCCTTGATCTTCACTGTGTCTGCCGCAGTTCCATCAGCTTTAATTGGCTTGGTCCGGGCATAAATATGGTCGTGTCCTTGAAGAACCAAGTCAATGCCCAGTTCAGCCATCATTGGAGCAACCTTCGCTCTTTCTCCATTTGTACCCATAATGTCTTTGTCAGTAGCATGGTTAGAGGTTGTGTATGGACCTTTATGCATAGCTACGATAATCCACTTCGCACCAGCAGCCTTCGCTGCTTTTACGTCAGCCTTCATCCAATCCAACTGTGCTTGGCTGAAGTTAGCAAATTCATCGGAATTCTCATTTGTATTCAGGACTACAAAGTGAGCATTGCTGTAGTCATAGGAATAATATGCTCCAGTTTCTGTTGCAGAGCCCGGTGCTTCCTTAATATTGTAGTGCTCATAGAAGGCATTTGCCTTATCCTCATGATTCCCCGCAACAGGCACGATGGTCGTGTTAAGCAGGGTATCCTGCGAATGACCAAGCAACCAATTCCATTGTGATTCATTAGTTCCGGTATCTACGATATCTCCGTTAATCGCCACAAACTCAGCATTCGGGAACGTCGTAAGTGCTTTTGCCATCGTTTCACCGGAAAGAATCGCTTCATCTTCGGTCTTAGCCTGTGTATCAGCCAAATCGATGAAAGTAAATGCTCCTGTCTTAGCGGCAGTTTCAAAAGTTCCCACTGCACTCCACAGGCCTAGTGCTTTATCACCTACACGGAAGTAGTATTTTGTATCAGCTTTCAGGCCAGAAGCTTCCGCTTTATGAACTAATTCATCCTTTGAATTTCTGGAAACCGCCGAACGTCCTGTAAACTCAGCAGCCTTAGCAAAGTCTGGAGTAACGCCCGTATTTTCTACAACCTGCAGATCGTTTCCAGTAGACTTCAACGCTGTGTACCAAGTGAATCCTTTTGCACTCACTGGATCGCCATTAAAGGTAACTGTAACTTTTTTAATCGAATCCGTTGAAGCGATAGCAGCTTCTGAATTTGTTCTTTCACTTACAGCTTTGATAACAAATTGATAGGTTTGGTTTGGATTAGTATTTTCTACAGTGTAAGTATAAGAAGTTTTACCTTCTTCATTAGGAACACTGACCATCCAATTTGCGGATACCAGATCATTTTGCTCATAAATTCGATATCCAGACACTGGTGCACCGGAAGCTGGCGCATCCCAAGTCAACGTTATTTTACCACCATCTGCTGCAGTAGCCTTTGCATTTTGCACAGGTTTAACTGCTACTTCCGATTTATGAATGCTGTAGTTATCATACAAGTCTGTAGAACCACCAGTTGTTGTGGTGTAGGCTTCGTAAGATAGCTCATCATTCGTTACCGTCATCCCCGTGAACATTTCCTTGCCAGGCTGTCCGTATTTAGCTGCAAAAGGGAATGTTCCTGAAGCTACGTTGTATTTCTTATTGCCCGCTGCATTTGTAATCAGGTATAAAGTACCCTTAGGATCAGTTACTACTCCGTTTGAGTCCGGAACAATATCCGTCAATGGCTTGTTGTTGTACATCTGATAGCTTCTAGCAAAGGTGTGGTCATGCCCGCCAATTACCATGTCGATACCAAGCTCATCAAACACCTTCGTTAATTGCGCTCTGTAAAAGAGTACATCTGTATCATTGGTGTGATTGGCAACGGAATAAGGAGATTTATGCAGAAGCACAACCTTCCATTTCTGATTGCTTTTTGCCGCTTCGCTCCGAAGCCACTCCACTTGTTTATTGTAAATTTCGTTATTCTCAAGATTCGAGCTTGCACCATAATATTCTGTATTAATTACCATAAAGTGCGCTGAACCGTAGTCAAAAGAATATACAGAACCATCAGGTTTCGCACCTGTATTCGATACATTCGGCAAGTTAAAATGAGAGCTATAATTGCTATAATTTTTGCTTTCATGGTTGCCTACCAAAGGCACCAACGGAATATTCGCTAAAATATCCTTAGGCTTATTGAAAAACCATCCCCATTGCTCCTCAATATCACCGTTATCCACCAAATCACCAGAATTCAGAATAAACTCACTTTCCGGGAATTTAGCTAATCCTTCTTGAAGGGTATGATTCCAGATATCAAAATCTTCTTCAGTTGTTCCTTGGGAATCCGTTGTATATAGGAATTTAAAAGCTTGGTTGCTGGAACGTTCTGTCTTAAAAGTTCCTACGTCGCTCCAATTATCAGCTTGTCCATCTCCAGCACGGTAAGCATATTCCGTGCCCGGCTGCAGATGATCCGCTATTACCTTATGGCTGGTTAGCACAAGTGGTTTTTTAGCTGATTTATCCGCTTTTGTCATATACACACTAGTTGTAACGGATGTTCCTTCATACAATTGAGCTCCTGCCGCTGGAAACTGGCCATTCTCCAATTTAGAAGCTTCTACCACTTCCAGTTTGGTGCCAGTCACACTTTCAGGTGCATACCAGTTAAATCCCATACTAGTCTGCGGGTTGCCATTAAAAGTAATTGCGATAGAATCTGGCTTCCCAACTCCAGGTTCTACTGTCTCCACTACAGGATAAGCAATCAGGCTCATATCCCAATAAAGGTCAGAGCTAGTGTCTCCCGTCTGGTGAACTTCAGCTGAAAGCTCATTACTTCCATCCTTCAGATTGGCTTTTACGATTTCCGTTAGGTCAACCTTTGTATACTCATTTGGATCACTGCCATTAGTTGTACTAAGTGTCTGATAGTCGATTTCACCAGCTGGCATAGCCTCGCGGTAGATTTCTGCACCGTTCAGATACAGCACAACTCCGTCATCAAATGCAAAATTACCCAATACTTTATCCGATTTTGTAATTTCTTCCTTATTCACAGTTACATTTGTACGGAAATAGGAAGTACGATATTTCTTCTTTTTATCCGAACCGTAGCTTATATTTGTATTCAGAGCACCAAATTGCTTGCTGCTGACTCCGGCCCCAGAATCTTTATAACCAAGCGGCGCTTGGCCTGATGCCCATGTAGAATCATCGTAAACAGACCGCCATACCGAACCTTGATCCGTTCCGTTATCTAGATATTTCCATGTAGAATTGCCCGCCAGTAGTGTAATTGGCTCTAGCGTTTGTAATTGCAGTAATCCAGCATCCTCATTGCTGTCTTCTGCAAAAGCTGGCATTCCTGTAAATGTAAGTCCCAGTACCATAACGAAGGCTAGTGTCATGGATACTGCTTGTTTAAATAACCTGTTCATAATCAGTCTCCCTTACTGTTATTATGAAATGCTTGCATCCATTCATAGTAACTACTAAATATTTTCACAATGTACGGATTAATCCACTAGTTTGTAAAAACGGCTTGTGTATTTAATCAGGCAAAAGTGGTTACAGTAACGGCAAGGTTATGATCAAGGAGGACAAACATGGATGATACTCAAGCTTTTGTAGACAAAGTACACGACACCCAGAAGAAAGCAGAAAAGAACAAACAGAATCACGGTAAAGGAACACCAAGCCAAAAGCTGCCTAATAAACAGCACAGTAAATAGAACACGCGGACACGAAAACAAAAAAAGCAGCAAGCCCTCCCGGATCGGAGTGACTTGCTGCTTTACTTTTTGTAAATTGAGCTTTGTTTTTAAAGGAGTTATTTACTCCATTTCACCACATTCACGGCTACCTTCTCTAATTGCGCCTTGCTCAAAGCCTTGTCTGGAGAACTAATCGTCACAAAACGATCATCCAGTTTATAGGTCAAAAACAATGAATCGCTGGTAGGGCTGTACCACTTAGCTTCTGTACCATTGGAGAGCTTTACGGTATCGCCTTTGTAATCATAGGAGTAGTCACGTGGAGAAACGTTCACCCTCATATGGTTGAACAAAAAGTACACTCCATCTTCAGAGCTAGCTGCCTTTTGATAAGCGTCTCCACTCACCATTTGTGCTGGTGCATAAACCGTTTTAAACCCATCGAAATTTGCAAAAGCTTTAGAAATTTGTTCTTTTTGAGCGTTGCTGTACTGTACTGGTGTTAATGTATCTTTATCCGGCACCACAGTTCCAGTACCCAGAATGACCTGATTCGCTGCCGCATCAAAAGTCACTGGCACCTTCAACACATCAGCCAAGGCACGTACAGGAAGATAGGTTGTATTGTTATAAGTAATCGGAGCTAATGTGTTACCTTTATTATCAACAGGCGTATAAGCTGCACCATTCACTTTAAATCCAATGCTGTGATTAAGATATGCGGTGATTTTTTGCAGCTTAGTTCCCGCGTACACACCAGCTGAACCTGTGATTGCCATCCCAAATACCATCGTTGCTATAATGAACTTTTTACTTTTCATATGTTATGCCTCCTTAGAAGATCAATCTCGGTTTTTACTTTAGCTCAAGTTTTAAAAGAATATGTCTCTAAGTTGTATTTAACTTGTACCCAATTTGTAAAGAAACTATTCATCTGGAGCTCTGGTTTGTATAAAAAAAACAGCAACCCGCTTATCCCATAAGGATTTAACGGATTGCTGAGAGCTTTAACCTTGATACGGAGTTGTAACCTTATACACTTCTGAATATAAAATTTCTCTATAAAGTTGGAATTCTTCTTCATCAACAGGGTTAGGGTAAGTCATAATTAAGAGTGGTAAGTCTTCATTTCCTTCACGCAAAGGAGGCTGCACATAATCGTAAGGATTCAAATGAAAGCCCAGCCGCTCATAAAAGCCAATTCTCCGCTGCTCCATTTCACCCAGTGGCCGCTCAACTTCCAAAAGGACAGGCTTGTTAGATAGACTGATGTATTCAGTCATCAGCTTTTTGCCAATTCCTCCGCCTCTAATGCTTGGGTCGACTGCTATATGTTCTACAAAACGAAAGCCGGGAAACTCCCAGCAGGCCATAAAAGCAACAATTTTACCCTCAGAGTTCATCTCGGTAATGAGACGATAATCTGGAACGTCCAATAACTCCTGTTGTCCCTCAAAGGTTCTGATCTCAGAAGTAGGAAATGAGGCTTCCATAATAGCGAATATTTCATCAAAAGTTGTGTGATTCATAACATAAGTTCTCACTTTCTGGATTTGTGGTCTATTATAAGTATACCTTACACATATTATCTTAACCCGAAATTCATTAAGAACTCAAGGTACTAGTACCTGGTACTAGGATAACGTGATATACTAAATAGAACAGTTATACACATCTTGTTTGATATAGGAGAGGTTCATATTGGATAATCAGCAATGGATCGCACCTGAGTTCTACAATCTCACTTCGGAAATGGAAAGCCATGCTCCTGAGAAGATTGCGCTTAAGTGGTTAAATGAGCAAGGAGATTATGAGGAAATTACTTACGGTGAATTACGCAAACAAGCTAACCGGCTGGCCGGAGGACTTGCGAAGCTTGGGCTGCAACAAGGGGATCGTGTTCTTGTTATGGTTCCACGCCGCATCATCGCTTATGTCATCTATTTAGCTTGTCTGAAACAAGGACTTGCCATCATTCCATCCTCAGAAATGCTGCGTGCCAAAGATTTATCCTACCGCCTGCGCCATTCTGAAGCCAGAGCGGTTATTGCTTGGTCCGAAGTAACCGGGGAAGTTAATAAAATCTCAGAGGATCTTCCTGCTCTCGATTACCGTCTTTCCGTATCTGGCAGCTCAGTCGAACTCGGTGAAGGCTGGCTGGATCTAGAAAGTCTGATGGTTGGCCAACCAGATACCTTCACAGCAGTCGCAAGCCGCCGGGATGATATGGCTATTCTCGCCTACACCTCAGGTACTACCGGCAACCCTAAAGCGGTCGTTCATAGTCACGGTTGGGGTTATGCTCACTTGCGGATCACCTCACCTCAATGGCTGGATATTCAAGGATCTGACACCGTCTGGGCAACAGCAGCTCCCGGCTGGCAAAAGTGGATCTGGAGTCCCTTCTTAACCGTTCTTGGCAACGGAGCTACAGGTTTTGTATATAGTGGATCCTTTCATCCCAAAAAATATTTGCAGCTATTGCAGGATCACAAAATTCAAGTATTATGCTGCACCCCAACGGAATATCGTCTAATGGCTAAAACAGAAGACTTAGGTCGTTACGACTTGTCTACCCTGCGTTGTGCAGTATCTGCCGGAGAGCCATTAAATCAAGAGGTCATTAACACCTTTCAGCGTGAATTCGATATCACAATCCGTGATGGGTACGGCCAGACGGAAAGCACCCTAATTATCGGAACACTCAAAGATACTCCAATACGCATTGGTTCTATGGGTAAATCAATCGCACCCGGCTTAGTCGAGGTTGTGGACGAAGACGGCAAGCCACTACCTGCTGGAGTGGTTGGTGATATTGCCGTACATTTGAGTATGCCAGCCCTGTTCCACACTTATTACAAAGATCCCGGTAGAAAAGAAAGCTCCACACACGGCGAATTCTTCATAACCGGCGACCGGGCAAAAAAAGATGAAGATGGTTATTTCTGGTTCGAGGGCCGTGGGGATGACATTATCATTAGCTCAGGTTACACTATCGGTCCTTTCGAGGTAGAAGAAGCATTGATGAAGCATGCCTCCGTTAAGGAATGTGCGGTCGTAGCCAGTCCAGACGAGATCCGTGGGCACATTGTTAAAGCATTTATCGTGCTCAAGGATGAGATTGTTGGTTCACCAGAGCTTGTAAAAGAGCTGCAATCCCATGTTAAAGAGTGGACAGCCCCTTATAAATATCCGCGCAAAATCGAGTTTATTCAGGATCTTCCGAAGACGACCTCCGGTAAAATACGGCGAGTAGAGCTTCGTGAGCAAGAGAACCAAGCTGCGCAGGAATAAACATAGCCATGGAATTCACCTTATTAAAAAATAAAGAGCAGCTAGTCCATAAATGGACTGCTGCTCTTGTTTATTTGGCATCAGGTCGTTACTCGGACCAATATTTCGCATCCGGGTTCAGCGCCGCGCCAACTTCGCCTTCTAATACTAAATCGCAATCGAGGTAGCCCTCTTCATCCAGGAAATAAACCTCCTGCTTGTAGAACTCGCATAAGGTCTCCAAGAATTTATCGGGCGAATCATACATCACGATTAAATCGCCGAAATCATGGAGCAGGTCACATACCTGTTCCACACCATCGGCAGACTTATAATAACAAATGAAATCACTGCCATAGTTCGTTAAGATAGGCAAGATAACTCCATCAGGATGTTGACCTTTTTCCTCCAATATCCCAGCTAATACCTTCATCTCCTCTTCATATTCATCCATATGAATCAGGCGGTACCCTGGAATAAATTCGATAAGGCTTGGTTCCTCTTCCTCACTGCTTGTCCCTGAGACAGTGCTATAAATAGCTTTCAGCAGTTCAGGAGTCTCCGGCAAAACTGACGTAATCTTTGCTTCGTTACCGCCCTTGCCCAAGCTGGCAATATAATCAGGGCGTAATTCTGCGGACAGCTTAAGGTATTCTTGAAATTGTTCTGTCAATTTATTGGTGTGCATATTGTCATCCTTTACTTATTCGCAGAAGTCCACATCTTCATCAGCCACGTATCGAAGTCAGCGCCTTTTTCACCTTCATAAGCGTCGTACACGTCAACTCTCATCTTCTTCAGCTTCTCTTTGAAGTCCTCGTAAGAATGATCTCTTGGCAGGCTCTTTTTAATTCTCAGCAGGATCTTGGATACGCCTTTAACTAGTTCAGGCTTGTTCTTCGATGGCACCTTAACGTCTTCACCAAAAGCCTTCAGCTTAAGGTAAGCAGCTTCTTGAACTGTATATACAGGATCGCTCTCCATTAAACGCGTCAGGATATCGATAATTTGTTTGTGGTTGGTCTGTCCCAGCTCTTCAACTGCTTCTAGACGTGCTCTCCAATCCGCAGAGCGGTTGGCAGCTTTCTTTAATTCCTCATAATTCTCCGGTAGTTCATTGTTCAGTTCTTCGATCATTCCGTTCAATCCCCTTCTATTAAAAACTATCTATCTTACAGTAACAGTATAACCAACCATTGCGCAAGCTAAGAGAGGAAGATCTTTGCATGAATTCATGTGAATATCATATTTCCGCAAAAATATGGGTAAAGTATCCGAAGTAAGTATCCAGCGCAACATTCTATCGACTATATACGTTAGTAACTAGAGAAATTCAGACAATACATCAAGGAGAGTGACCTAAGTTGAAAAAGCATACCTTCATGCTAGCGTTAACCATTGTACTAAGTGTGGTGCTTGGCGCCTGTTCCAGCAACAACAGTAACAATGGAGCTGCCATTGAAACGAATCTAACTGCAAAAGAAATGGTCGATCAAATGCTGAGCAAAGTTGAGCAGCCATCATTAATGGAGCTTGATGCGGCTACTGTCGAACAGCTATATCATCTCAACCCAGAATTGCTTGAAGATTATAGCATTAGAATGCCTATGATGAATGTGAAAACTAACGAAATCGCCGTTCTGAAAGTTAAAGATGTAAAAGATATGACCACTGTTGAGGATGCCATTAAAGCGCGTGCAACAGATGTTCAAAAACAATTCGAAACCTATCTGCCTGATCAATACGAAAATGCCAAGAACTATAAACTTATTAAAAAGGGTAACTATTTCCTGTTCGTTATTGCTGATCCTGCGGATCAAGATAAACTCGTAGCAGACTTCGATACTTACTTCACAGAAAAATAAATAACCATGGTATTCAGCAGCCTACTTTTCCTATTCCTATTCCTGCCGGCTGTCCTAGCGCTCTATTATGTTTCGCCCTGGCGAATCAAAAACCTCATATTGTTTTTAAGCAGCCTGGTTTTTTATGCTTGGGGCGAACCTGTCTACATTGTAATCATGTTGCTGTCCACCATTACAGATTACAGCTTTGGTCTACTGCTCAGCAGACCAAAGCTGACTGCGGTGCAGCGCAAGTGGATTGTGGTTAGTTCCGTCATTATTAATCTAGGCTTATTGTCGTATTTTAAATACGCAGATTTTCTCATCCAAAATATAAATGGACTCCTCGGTACACATATTCCTTTAACGGATTTACCTTTACCTATTGGGATTTCATTTTATACTTTTCAATCCATGTCCTATATTATTGACGTCTATAGAGGAACTTCGAAAGCACAACGCAATTGGATTGATTTCGGTACATTCGTAGCGCTGTTTCCACAGTTAGTAGCAGGTCCGATTGTTCAATATAACACCATTGCCGGGCAACTACGTGAACGTTCGGTCGATATCCCCATGTTCGCAGAAGGTGTACGGAGATTCATAATCGGATTAGCCAAAAAAGTACTGCTCGCCAACAACATCGGTCTGCTCTGGCACACCATATCCAGCTCCAACCTAGATTCCCTGCCTGCTTTAACCGCTTGGCTTGGGATTATTGCGTTTGCTTTTCAGATCTATTTTGACTTCAGCGGGTATTCGGATATGGCTATTGGTCTCGGTCTCATGTTCGGCTTCCGCTTTAACGAGAACTTCAACAAACCTTATATCTCTCAGAGTATTACTGACTTCTGGCGGAGATGGCATATTTCCCTTAGCAGTTGGTTTCGTGACTATGTCTACATCCCGCTTGGAGGCAACCGCCGGGGGTTAGGCGTTCAAGTGCGCAACATCCTCATCGTATGGCTGCTCACGGGTATCTGGCACGGGGCAAGCTGGAATTTTCTGCTCTGGGGATTATACTTCGGGGTCATTCTTATCTTTGAAAAATGGTGGGGATTAAAGCTATTAAGCCACCTCCCCCGTTGGACAAGACATTTATATGCTGTAGTACTTATACTCATCGGATGGGTCTTATTCGCTTTTGAAGAACTTCCTCTGGTCATTGGCTACTTACAAGCGATGCTTGGCTTTAATGGACAGCCGTTATGGAATAATACCACTTTATACTTCACTTACACGAACGCGATTCTACTCGTGGTGTTAACCTTTGCCTCTACACCTGTGAAACTCTCCAAGCGGATGGATTCTAGATCGGTTCCTGCTCTTGTTTGGTATGGCGTGTTATTTTTCCTATCTGTTGCCTACTTAGTAGATGCAACCTTTAATCCATTTTTATATTTCCGATTCTAACCATTAGGGGGTGATTGTTTATGAAGCAGAAGACGGATCGAATCCTGGTTGGAGGATTTGTTGCAACGTTATTTCTGGTCGCTATCCTCTTTTTCTTACTGCCTGTTCAGCGTTTCTCTGAGCTTGAGAACCGGTATTTGCAAAAAGCCCCCCATCTGACATGGGACAATTTATTATCCCACACCTATGCGGAAGAGGCCGAAAGCTTTGTAACCGATCATTTTCCATTTCGGGCCAAATGGGTATGGGTGAAATCGGCGGTGGAACAGATGAGGCTGCAGCAAGAGAATAACGGAATCTATAAAGGAAAAGACGGCTATCTTTTCGAAAAATTTGCAGCACCTGATTACACTAAAGTTCAGCAATATGCAGCAGCTGTGAAACGCTTTGCCGATAACAATCCTGATGCAAACACCACTTTCTTACTCGCACCGACATCGGTTGGCTTGTACAAGGAACGTCTACCCTGGTTAGCTCCTGTCTACTCGCAAGCTGAGGTGAATCAAACAATAGCTAAGGATGTAGGAGATAGCCTTACTTTTATAAATGGATTTGATGTTCTTAGCCCACATGCCGCAGAACCCATTTACTATCGGACCGACCATCACTGGACAACCTACGGTGCCTACTTAGCTTATGTAGCCTATGCTCAAAGCATGGGCTGGCAGCCTCTGTCCCGGAGCGAATACCAGATTCAGACTGTGAGTAATTCATTTCTCGGAAGCTATCATACCCGGGGGCAATTTATCGGGGTCACACCTGACTCCATTCAAATGTACAAACCTAATCATGAGGTATCCACCCAAATGTACATTCAAGATACCGGTGAGACTTTAACAAGTATGTATGACCCAAGTTATCTGGCGAAAAAAGATAAGTACTCTTATTTCTTAGGGGGCGTACATGCGCTCATGAATATCACCAGCCAGCTTGATCCAACAACAGTCAAACAGGAAAAGCTGCTTGTCATCAAAGACTCCTATGCACATAGCGTTATTCCTTTCCTGACTCAGCATGTGCCTGAAATCCATGTGATCGACATCCGTTATTATAATGGAAACATCAGTGACTATATGGCTCAAAATGATATCAAGGATGTCTTGCTGCTTTTTAATACGGCTACTTTTATTGATAATGCGGCGCTATTGAAGTTAAATTAAAGGCACTCAGGGAAAAGGTGATGGGCGTAACTGCGGGAATGTTGGACTTTCGGTCGCTGTTGTCTCCAGATGTTTTTGATTTTACCGCTATCAGCGGATAACATCCGGAGACAGCTTATGCTTCCGATGCGAGCTTTCCTTCGGAAAGCTTTCAGGCGAACGCTAACGCTCCTACAGTTCCAAAATTCCCTCCTTAACTTCAAACCAAATACTAAAACTAATATATGAGTCCTCTAATCTGGACTCGTATTTCAGATCATTTTTGCCAAGAATCTCCGCGACGATGGACAGGCCAAGTCCAGTACCGGAGATTTCTTTATTTCGAGACTCTTCAATTACATAGAATGGGTCCCAGATATACGCTAAATGCTCCGTTTTTAGGCGAGTGGTTTTATTGGAGATCGTAAATTTTAATGTACGCGTAGTGTCACTCCGTAGTTTTATTTCAAAAAAATCCTCTTCACCATACTTAATGGCATTACTAATTAAGTTGTTGAATACTATCTCGATTTGGCTGATATCTTCTTCAACGATAGAGGATTCAAGCGAATGAAAGTCGCTCATTAAGGTTATGTTTTTATTTTTTAACGTAATATTATATTGTGAGATCACTTTTAGCAGAAGCTCTTTAAGATCAAAAGGCTCTTTATGCACTTCTGACTTCTGGATCTTGGACAATTTAATTAAATAATCCACCATATCCGACGTATACATCACTTGCTCCAAAATGATATCCGTATACGTGCCATCATCCAGACCGTCCTGAATGCCAATCGTATATGCTTGGATTAAGGATAATGGTGTTTTCACTTCATGCGAAATGCTTGAGATAAGGGTATTTAAACTTTGATTTTTCTCCTCCAATTTGGCATGGGTGCTCTTTAGACGCTGACTCATATGATTGATGCTTTTCGAGAGCTCTTCGATTTCATCCCCCGTTTGAATCGTCACTTGTTTAAAATCGAGATTGGATATATCCTTTGCGACATCCTGCAATTGTTCTAACGGTGTAATGATCTTTTTTGAAAAGTAAGCCACTAACAGCAAACTGATAATAATCCCCAGTAGAATGGAGTAAAAGCTGAATTGATTTACGAGGGTCAAGGCATCTGTATTGTGCACAACCACAGTTCCGATGAGGATCAGACTGCTATCCTGCTCGTATATTTTCGTTAACAGACTCGATTTCAATTTACCCTGATTAAATAAAAGATTAACCGTGTTGCCTTGTTTTACTTTTTGTAATACCTCATCTGTGATCCAAAATTTATTAAGTGCCACCTTATCTTTAAACAACGCAAATTGAATATTTTCGTTAATTTCTGCTGTACTTCCACTGTTTTCAACCCTAACAATCGTTACGTTATTATTGTTCTCGATCCTGCTTTCATTTTCCAAGAGTTGATCCAAACGGAGATCCTTTACTTCGTCATAAATGGTGTTGATCTTGGTTTTCATTTTGTATAGGTAATAATCTGCTGAGAAATAGTTGTGCAAGAAATAAGACGTACCAAAAACAATCAGCAAAATAATGCTCACCATGATCAATAACTTCGTACTTATTTTATGGATTTTTATCATGGAAGCTGTACCCCATTCCCCTATGCGTGATCACGTGGTCGGCCCCAATCTTATCGCGCAGCCTCTTAATATGCGTATCTACCGTTCTTTCTTCGCCCAGATAATCCATTCCCCAAACCGCAGACAATAAGGCATCTCTGGATAAAATACGCCCTTTATGCTCGTACAGGAAGGTTAGCAATTCAAATTCTTTTTTATATAACGCCAGTTCTGCCCCATTCTTGTACACTTTCTTCCGCTCAAAATCGATTTCTAAATCCCTAATCGCAGCCACTTTTTCGGTGCCTAGCATTTTTTTAATTCTAAGCATCAAAATCCGTGGGTCGAATGGTTTTCTTATATATTCATCTGCCCCTATATCCAAGGCACTGAATTCATCATCATGGGAAGACCTTGCGGTCAGCATTACAACTTTAGCCAAACTAACCTTCTTGATTTCATTACAGACCTCAAGACCGCTTCGCTTAGGCATCATCCAATCCAGCACCACAAGATCGATCCTATTCGAAAAAAAGAGCTCAAGCGCCTCCTCACCATCCGCAGCTGTCCAAACGTTATAGCCTTCTTTTTCAAAATAAGTCTTCAATATAGTGGTCATATGTTTCTCATCATCCGCAATTAAGATATTCAAAGTTTAGATTCTCCTTGCTGTAGTTATCAGAAGAAAAAGGCGAAATCCTTTACAGGTTTCACCTTTTCATATATTTTCATGCTACGCTATTGCAACTTCTCTAGTCCCTTCGTCAGTACGTTCCATATCGGGTTATCGACTGTCTTTCGATCAGGCTGTTCACCCTTCTCTATCGCTTCCCAATACTCCCAGGTTGGAGGCTCAATGCCAAGTTCATAATCCATGCCATCCCAAGTATCCTCCCGGAACGCATAAAACGCCCAGTGCCAGCCGTAATCATCAAAAATCGAGATTAAATCAGCCAAGTATTGATCTGCACCTTTTACAAGCCGGTTCGTGCCAAATTCTTCAGCGACAATACGATTAGCAGGGATGTTATTCTTTTCTGCCCACTGTGCGATAGGTTCTAGAAAATCCTTTAAAGCTTTCTTATTAAATGCTTTTTCCGTCTTCTCCTCACCCACTTTAACCGTTCCAGGATATTCATAGGTTAAGCCTTTTTTCTTATTTTGGCTGGTGAGTTCGTAAGGTTCATACATATGAAAAGCATATAATACATTTGCATCATCGATTGGTTTCAAATATTTAAAGGCCCATGGCGTGGCATACAGACCTGAATTAACGATAATAGGGGTTTCCGTATCTACGGTTCGAATCGCTGTCACAATAGTCTCATATAAAAGATTCAAATCCGCCGGAGTATTCTCCACTGAGCTATACCACTCGTTGTAATCCTCTGTCCAGAAATCATTAAATCCAGTAGCTTGTTCAGGATGTGGCTCATTAATAAGATTATAGCCGACCACTGCAGGATGATCTTTTAATCTTTCCGCAAGATCCTTCCAAAACGTTGCCGCTTGTTCATGATAACTGAAATCCTTCCAGATTCGATCATCATTTGTATAATCATTAAACTGTCGCCACCGATCTCCGGGCAGACTAAGGACTGTCAGCACTACTTTTGAACCCCGCGCCTCGGCTGCATCCAAGTCTGCCTTTAACGCTGTGAAATCGTCCTCAACAAGCCCCTCGTATTTATCTGCATTCCCTATTAAAAAGTCTTTGTCTGGATTGGCATCCGGTTGATCGTTAAACAGGAAATCACTATCTTTTGCCCATTTATCTGGCGCAAGTCGAATGAACTCTATATTATTTTCTTTCGCCGCATCATAATTTTCGGGTATAGATTTGGAGTTCATAAAATTTGTTCCTTTTCGCTGTTGATCCCAGAAAACGATCTTCTCATTGACCTCTTTCTTTACCTCCTTATCCGGTTCAAGATTTGCTTGTGGTGTTGCTGCACTGCATCCTACAACTGCCAACAAAATCAATACGATAAACCCTTTAAACTTCTTCATTCTCTCACCTCGTAACCTATCGTAGCCAATCTCTGTTACAAGAGTGTCACAAGGCATACCTAAAAAGACTGCCCTAAGGATGTCGGCAGACATTTTAGGACAGCCCGATCATATTAATAGAATATAAAATAAATGCTTACTGATTAGTACTTCGACGGGAATGTGACTCCGCATAGGCATCATGACGGAAGTTCAGAATAGGATCTTCTGAGCATTCAATGCCGGCAGGTACAACCGTCGGATCAAAGACGTACTCTTGAGCCTTCTCGTCTGCCACGCCGGTGATCGACAAATGTCCGACGACAATCCGTTCCCGGTCTTCGGGCCAAGCAGACGTCGGGTCATCCGTAGGATCTCCCTCCTGTCCGAGAATTACTGTCAATTGAAACGTCACAGGACCTTTGGAAAGTCTCTCGATTAGTTCATCCTCCAAATAATCGGGAGATCGATTCTCCACCTCTTCCTTGACCAGAAAGTGCAGACCCGCTTCCGGTTCCCACTCATATTTAATAGCCCGCCGCTCGCCAGCAGCATTGATGAAGTAATAGGCATGAATGGAATGATAACGATTGGTTGCAAAACTGAGTGGCGATTGCAGCATTTTCACGGCTTGAAGCCCAGCCCGGCTTTCCGAATACTTCTCCATGACCGCTTTGAATTTGTCTGCAATGGTCGCTCCCTCAAACGAATTTTCTTTAATTGTACGTAAGATATTAATAAAGGATTGCGGTGTTTTGGCAAAAAAGATCGGTAATGTAATTGTCACCAAACTTGTCACGCCCCCATCAGGCAATACAAACTGAACCGCCATTCCTTTTGCAGGCGAAAAAACATCAGGGATGGACGGATTAGTCGAGCTATTGGAGAAGCGTACGAGAGCTTGCACCTCATGATTTTGCAAATGTGCCGCTGTTGTCAAAGGACCCGCTTGGCCGTTAGGGGTGAACACCGCCTGGTAGACAACACCTTTGGCGTGCGCGCGTCGATAACCCGGATATTTGCCTGCTACCTCCTCAATGGAGTTTACTGCTTCTTCTGCGAGTTCAGACGACACTGATTTATTATTGTTCATTTTCGTTCACCTCTTTGTAATTTATCAGGAAGGAAAAGGGGACAAGGCCCCCTTTTCTAGTTTTTCAGCTTTGTGATGCGTCAAGTAGGTCGTTCCAGGCCTTCGTAATTCGCTGTCCACGCCAAATATCTCTGACCGTGGCATCGGGATAAGCACTGTACCAGCCAGATGCAGTGATCTGATGGTTGGCGATGAAATCTTTCGCTTCCGAAGATTCAATTCCCGGAAAATCCTTCACTTCATTAAACATGTTATTCAACAACTCTGGAATTTCAGTTCCAAAATCATCAATATAACTATCCCAGTCGCCATCATAAGCCGTCGCGAACAACAGCCGCGTGTCGTTATCAAAGATTACGAAGCGCATGTCGTGAACGGTCGCGATCTTCGCCATCGTTTCGGCTTGTCTCGATGCGCTTTTTTTCAGCTTCTCACGGAGACGATCCGCCCCACCATCTTTAAGCGGCGCAATGATGGTAAGCTCAGATATTTCACCTTCCCGCAGGCCGGCACGTCCAGCGCTTGTAATCGGATTAGTCTGATCTTGTCCTTCTAACATGTTAATTCCTCCTTAGATATATGTTGATCCAACTCTGCCATCCACCGTAATGCAGTCATGCTGGGAACAAAGAAATACTCCCCGCCTTTGGTGATTGAAAAACTTGGAATTTCTTTCATCCGGTGGCGAATAGGTTTGTCCGGAATGGTAAACATCCCTTCCCCCTCATTCTTACCGGTAATAGGGTCTTTCTCGGTTGACATACCCGCGAAATTGCCTCCATTTAACCAATCGGTCTTGATAAACTCGAATTGGCGGGACAATGAGCTGCATATACCTGCAAAAATAAGGCCTCTATCCTGACCATCATCCTCCATTACACCTTTTGGCAGTATAGGGCCATACATCGTTGACCGCCGGAGCAACCGGTGGATGTTCACATTAACAACCGAACCCTGCAAGCTGTTACGGGGAAATGCACGACGGATATGCGAGCTTACCGGACATTTCAACCCTTTATGATCATCCCCGTACGTAAATGCGTTCCGTCGGCTGACATCTTCGCCCAGTGCCGGGTCATCTGCTTCAGGAGCCAGACTTAAAGGGGCTCCGCTCGGCCATCTTCCTACCATTTTAGCGGCCAAAAGTTCTTCCTCTTCCCGATTATCCGCATGCTCCCGCAAATAACGACGGAAAGCCGCGACCCTCATATGCAATTTGCGGAAACTGAGGTAACTTCCATTGTGGCCAAGTTCTGCCGGCTGTGGTCCCTGTGTTATGGTGCCAGATTCATTTAAATGCCCGAACAGGAATTCACCGGCTTTAATCTCCGCTTCCTGCCCCACCGCGTTGAGTACATGGTTTCCTTCGATTCTCGGATTGCTGATTCCATCCATGAAGCCCAGATGAGTACGTCCGTCAGGATTCATTCCGACATCCAGCTGGTAAACGACGGATACACCATTCAGTTCACAGTGGATTCGACGGGCTGCTTCTTCTGCTTGAAGCAGCGCTTCTTTGGTGGGCGCGAACAGAGCAAGCGCCACATCGACTTTGTCAGTACCCAGCGGGTCTTCCCAGTGCTCCGGGCTGCTTTCGTTTACATCCCCTAGCTTAGCTGCCCGGGCAGCCATACCCTCCCGGAACTCCAGGTCGAAGCTGTTGAGCGACTCCTGAGGAATCCCCAGCTTCTGGAGTCCTTGATAAGTAAAACCAACGTTGACCCAAGCACCTTCGTGAGGATTACTCCACTGTCCGGCCGACGTCACTTCGTCGAGAAGCCGCTTCAGCATCACTTTCCCGTCCTGTTGATGATCGATGGACAGCAATATATAGGTCCCAACGTAAGGGGTAGGGCGTTCTTGTAAGACGATTCCTTGAATGTCATCATAATTCAGTTCTTCCGTTTCTGTACCTATGACGTTCACTCCTCCCTCGTCTTAAAGTTGTCTTCATAATATTAAAAACGGGTATTCTCTCATCCATCTCTCGATCTAATTAAACTTAGCTCTAAATGGTTAATCAGGTTAACAGTCCTCCCCATCTAGACAATAACGGTGCATTGTCTAAAAAATAGACACATCGTTAGATTTGTCTAAAATCGAGACAAAAAAAGAGATATTCCAAAACCGGACCGGCTTTAGAACATCTCTTATCTTCGACTAACCTCACAAATCATATTCATAGTTATCAAACTTGCCATCTGATGCAAAGACATATTCGCAGATGTTCTCCCCCCATCTAGCTATAACACTAAAGACGCGACCCGAAGTGGGAATATCACTGGTGGATGCTGGAGGGTTCACAAATTCATATTTCCCTTCCACGAGTGTTACAGGAACTTCTACAATTGGAAGCTGCGATTCATCAAAGCTCTCAGTTAGATAGGCCATGTTTATTGTGACTTCACTCGGTGCGTAATCTCCAAAGTCGACCTGCATTTTCTCCCCTGGTTTCAAGCGACGCAGACCCGTTAGAAGCGTAGGTTCACTATGCCAAGCCGTATAGTAAAAGGAGGCCCGATCATAGTCCGCTCCATTCCAGCTCGTCTTTAGAATGACATAGTTCTCTATAGCATCTGTACTATTCTCATGTGTAATGATAAGGGGCGACGGTTCAGCAGGACTTTTGAAAGAGCTCTCGGATTTACTCATTATTCCTCCGCGTTCCCCAAGCACCACCGCACCAATGATAACCACTGCCAACAGCATTAATGAAATCAATAATATCCTTTTAGACTTATTCCTATGTTTGATAATAGCTCCCGCCTTTCCTTAAACTTCTAACCCTTCTTTCATTTAACACTTGATCATCAAGCCATGCAAGTAGGTAGCTGATGAATTACATAGCAAATCCAAGAGTTAACTCTCCTTCTATCATATTCTATTTCTAGGAGGTGAATATAATATGACCATTCAGTTTGTAGATTTAAGACTATCCAACCAAGCTGCTTCGGATGCTACACCAGCAGTTATTCCACTAGCAGCGACTCCCCTTGTTTTTGGGGATATTGGTATTCAGACCGCAGGCGTGTCGGCTGAGAATCAAGGCAATGTCCGCGTACTTTTGACCGGATTTCTAAAAGTAGAAAACAATCCTCTTTTCAATACCAATACCGTTAATGTTCGCAGAAACGGAACGATCATTTTCACCACGACATTTGGGGTTGCGATCAGCAGAGAAAATGAAGCTTTCGGTTTTACAGCAGTAGATATTCCACCACCAGCGGCTGTCGCAACAGGTCAAATTCAGTACACAGCAGAGATCTTCACAAATGCAGCTGCAACAGATCCCTTTAATAATGTCCAAGCCAGAAACTTTAGTGGTGTTGCAGCTGCGGGCAACTCCTAACATGAACATGTAGTGGGTGGGAAGCGGATTTCTCCTTTAAAAACAGAAGCTCAACCAAAGGTACTGGTTGAGCTTCTGTTTATTCCCCAAATAATAGATCCAGAATCCGTTCATCCGCCTTTCGGTTCTTCCCTTTATAAGGATAACAATGAATATGAATCGCTGGATTAAAGTTAATCTCAATAACGCTATAGTTGGTAGCATTGGCTTCTTCCTTGATGTCATCAATCATCATATCCACTCCACAAAAAGTGGCGCCCGCAGCTTTAGCCGCTTGAATCGCCAGAGCCTTATAACTATCTGGGATCTCATCCGTAAAATCCAGGCTGTCACCACCCGTGCTAATATTAGAGTTCTCCCGAAGATAGATGACTTCGTTTAATGGAGGAATATCACTCCAAGCCTGAGCGTGGTTGTTCAAGAACATCGCTTCTGCTTCACCGATCTGAATTTTCTCAAGTGGTGTCTTGTACCCGCGGCCTCTTAACGGATCCTTATTCTTCTCGTGCACCAGTTGTTCAATCGTATGTACACCATCTCCAATCACATTCGCAGGAACACGGTGCAATACTCCGACTACTTCATCACCCATGACAAGAAAACGATATTCTTTTCCCGTCATGAACTCCTCTAGTAGCACAGTTCGATCAAATTCGAAGGCGATTTCGAAAGCTTTTTGATAATCTTCTTTAGAGAAGTCGTCTGTAAAAATAGTAATGCCGAGTCCAAAATTGGTTGATTTGGGCTTAATCACAATAGCCTTGTTACGGTAAGTGCTATGCGCATTCATTGCCTCTTCCAGATTTCGAAAAGCTTCTCCTGCGGGAACCCGAATGCCTTGCTGTTTAAGAACTTCTTTCGTAACGATCTTATTCTCCATGATTAATACCGTACTATAAGAATCAAGGGAGGTCTTCGTAGCTTGCTTAATATATTCTTTATGATCACCTTGCGTAAGCACTACAAAGTTCTCTTCCCGATCGATCAATTGAAACTTAATGCCACGTTTAACCGCTGCCTTCAAAAGAAGCTGTGTAGATAGCTCCAGATCCTCATATCCCACAAAACGGTATCCATTCGCAAGACTTTCCTTAGCATATTGTTTAGCTTTATTCAGATGGTATTGTACAAAAGAGGATTGCTGAACTTTCGACTTCACAATAGCTGCAAAGCTCCGGTCTGGCTCTACAATTTTATTCTTAGCTCCATGCAAAACGTTCAAAAACAGTTCATTCTCCGGGTTCAACAGTTGGATCATATCCTGCATCTCATGAATACAAGTTAATGCCTGCTGCTCCATCGTTGTACATGAATCCCCGTAATCATGCAAACATCCCTTTATTCCTTCCATGATTAGTTGATCATGATTAAGATTCGCCAGCTTCTGATCCTCTACTCCGAACGGTTCGTCCTCCTTCAGCAGCATATACAGGATAAAAAGATGAATGAAAATCATCGTTTCTTTGCCGATTCCTATTTTGTAGAGTGGATTCAAATCAATAAACCGAAGCTCCAAATAAGCTATCCCATCTTGCATCAGTTCCTCTAAAGGATGTTTGCCTCTTGCTGTCTTCACTCTAACCGGACTATAAAACTCTTTTACACTTAATAATTCTTCCGATTCGATCAAAGCTTGTAAATCATGAACATAATCCTTTAACGAAGCAAAAGATACATAAAGAGGTTTTTCGTTTCGATACCCACATTCGCTATTCCGCAGTGAATTCATATTCTGATAATAAAAGCTTTTGTCGTCATCTGATTCCCCGCGAGCTACACATTGTTCCATATATGTCTTATCAAAAACAGGGCTGGCGCCTGTTAAATAGATGAGAAGCCAACGGTACCGCAATAGGTTGCGGGCTATTTTTAAGTAGGTAGCGTCTTTGAATTCTTTAAAGCTCACCTGCGGATCTGCGATGTCATGAAGCTGTCGCAGAAATTGTTCATCAAAAGAGAAATTGTAATGGATTCCGCTCAGCAATTGTCTTTTGCGACCGTATTTGTCTGCTAGCTGATGTCTGTATTCATCCTCAATCGGATTACCCATCTTGGCAATGGGGATGTCCTGATCATTCGGTAACCTCGGAGGATTACTACTTGGCCACAGATATTCTTCCTTGAGCTCAAGCGACACAATATCCTGCAGCGCCTCCAGAAAGTTATAAGTCTCATCAATAGAATCAAAAGAGGGGGTGACCATTTCAATTTGACTCTCTGAGAAGTCGGTTTGAATATACGGGTTCTCCATTTTGTTGCCAAAAGCTTTAGGATGTGGTGTCAGCGCCAGTCTTCCCTCTGGATCCACTCTGACATTTTCTTTTTCCAGTCCAAATTCGCCGTGAAAAAGCTCCTTATTCAAATGGTTATCCCTTAGAAGCTGTATGAGTTTACGATTTAATAAAGCCATTTCAACGATCATCCTTTGCTTAGTAGTTTATCTGCTGTTTGTTCATTTTGAATAAAGATCTTCTAAACCAGAACACAAGAATAACCCCTTTAAACACACTGCTTAGAGCAATCGACATCCACACCCCATTCAGGCCAAAAGGTTCGGATAAAATCAAGGCTAGTGGAATTCGCAGTGCAGTAAATGTAATACTGAAGATCGGCGGGATATGAGTTTGGCCAATGCCGTTAAAAGCACCTACTGTCATCAATTCCATACACATAAATAATTGTGAGTAGCCAATGATGCGCATATAATCAGTGCCTAATTCCAGGCTTGTCTGATCTGATAAAAACAAGGAAAATAGCTGCTGCGGGAACGCAATAAATATAAGCGATATGATCACGCCAAAGATGGAGGTTAAGATCAAAGCCTTACGATATCCCTGCCCTATACGGTCCAATCGGCGTGCTCCATAATTTTGTCCAAAAAAGGCAGCAATAGCTCCCTGTAGTCCTCCAATAGTCATATAAGAAATAGATTCAATTTGAATCCCTACTTTTTGCACCGCAATCGCATCCGCGCCAAAACGTACTATGATCTTAGCAATGACGATCGATATGAGCGTAAAGGTGACCCGTTGGATTGTGATCGGAAGTCCCATACGGATTACTTCTTTCATTTGACGACTGTCCCATGCTGATGTGTTCGAAATGATTTCTGACTTTCTTGTCTTTATGATAAAAAGAGCCGTAACTAAAATGTTCGCTGTCAATGTTGCCGTGGCCGCCCCCGCTACTCCCCAACCTTCAAAACTGCCCCAGCCAAAAATTAAAAATGGATCAAGGACGATATTAACCATAAGACCAACGGAGAAGATCTGAAACGGTTGTTTACTATTTCCCATCGAGTTTAAGAGTGTGGCAAACAAAGTATTTACGATGGAAAATACCGTCCCGAAGATCGAAATCATTAAAAATTGTCGTGCCATCCGTTCAACTTCATCACTTCCAAGATCAAAAAAACCAATCAACTGATTGTTGGTCAACAGAACTAAACTCATATAGAGAAGTCCTAATAAAATAGACATCATAAACCCGTTTTTCATATAAGATTTAGCCTTCTCTATCTGGCCAGATCCCATACAAAACGCAACCTTAATCCCTGTACCGATCGTAATCATAGTCGACAATGCAATCGCTAGATTAATGAAAAAACTCGCCGTGCCAATCGCGGCAACAGGACCACTTCCTAATCTTCCAACCCAAATCATATCGACGAGGCCATAAGTTGTGGAGATGAAATTCGTCGCAATAATGGGAAGCGTTAATTTCATTAAGGTAGGCATAATAGGACCCTGAGTCAAATCATTCATGCCCTGCAATTCCTTCAAATCTAATAACACCTTCTTCATCTGATTTTCAGATTTATTATATAACCAAACACTTATATAATCAATTGATTATATTTCAGCAATCTGTTGGACCAGCCTTTCAAGCATCTGTATCCGATTACGGAGTTCCAATTCTTCTTGTCTCAATCCGTCCAGCTGAAGATTCAGAGATTCACCTACTTCCTTAATCAACTTTGCATGGCCACACCCATAACTCCTTTTCAATTTAAAAATAGACTGGATATCCCTTAGTATAACTCCATAACTTTTCAACTCTTGAATGACAAAATAATCTGCCAGATGCTGCTCTGTATACATCCGTTTACCATCTGGTCCCTTGGACATAATCAAGTCCAGATCCTCATAATGTCTGATGGTGTCTTTCGTAGTTCCTGTTAGGGCTATAAATTCACCGATTCGCAAAAGTACAACCTCCTCCATACAAATATAAATTGACACGGGGTTAACCCCGCAACGTTTAATTTTATTAATGGGGGTGCATCAAATGATAGGTTCAAGCCTTATAATCTTGTATGGAATGGTTAGTGTGCTTGGGGCAGTGGGGATTCTAATTAAGGGCTCCGCTAAATCTGCTGTGGGTTATATTTATTTGTTTTTGCTTTCTCATATTACGTTAGTCGTCATCACCCTTTATGCCTTATGTAAACCGCTTAACTTCATTTGGTTTATTATCGGTTTTCTCACCTGTCTTATCTCCCGATGGCTCAACGGTAAGTTTGTCTTCGGTAGGAATAACTGGCTTCATTACTTTATTGTTGCGCTGATCTTTGCTGTGGGCTACTTCTTAACCTAGTCTCTTCATTATGAGCCTGAAGACAGAAAGTGGAACTCCTAAAAAGTATATAAATTGTGTAGACATCAAAAGCCAGTTCCTAGTGCACAAAATGTGCCTACCGGAACTGTCTTTTTTTCGTAATTAAAATTTCTTTTGTTTTTCAGTCGAATGGCTATTGAAAACGAATTTTAGTTCGTTTACAATAAAACTAATAATAAGTTCTATAATTATAGAACAAATAATTGTTTCAGTAACTTACTCAAAGAATGGAGAAGCTCATGGAATATAAAGTAGAAGTCGATTTTGCCCCCATGTATGAATGTGTGAACAGTATGACTGCTTTTCTAAGCAAGCAGAACCATACTGCTATGGATTCCGGTAAGCTCTGGGTACGTGAAGTCCAAGCAAGATTTGCCCCGATGTTGCTTCGTAAAATGCAAGAGGTCGTTAAGAAACTTGATGATTTCAGTTTGGCTCCCTATATTTGGTGCTGTCCAGTAGAACGTTCGGTTAGCAGCTTTCTGGATTGGTTTGATGGGTTAACTTCGGGTGAACTGTATGAAATATCTGGACGTTTCGGCCAATCGGTCCCCTCTAATCTTTCCGAGCTAAGAGACACTGCCTCTGACATCCTGCGCGAATGGAACGCGGGTTACTTCAATGGAATCGACCCTAATATCCTCAAAGGGCTTGAACAGGAAGCCGAGTCAAGACGAACGACACTGAATGGGAACAATGATATGGAAGTCTTTGAAGCAGCAACCGACGGAATGCGCCTCTATCCAACCGAACGTCTGAAGAAGGTCATTATCATTCCGCAATATCATGCCCGCCCACTGGTCACCACCTCTATGTTTGATGAATTCGTGTTCACTAGCTACTCTTGTGATGTTCTCCCTCCCGAAGCTGGCCGGCCTGCTCCAGCACTACTTCGACTTACCCGGGCACTCTCGGATGAGACGCGGCTGTATATCCTTCGTCTGCTTACAGGCAAGCAGTTGAATTTCACGGAAATCGTGCGGGAAGTCGGACTTTCTAAAAGTACAATCCACTACCATCTGATCGCGTTGCGCGCAGCAGGGCTGGTCATTGTCCATACCAACGTTAAAAGCACATCGTACAGCCTGCGATTGGAAGCCTTAAATGGGCTACCGCAGCAGATTGGGTCGTATTTGGAGAATTAAGCATAAACGCCTTAAGCGTCCTTATAAGGACGGTAAGCGTATATGCGAGAAATATAAGAAAGGAGTGAACAGGCTATGATAAAACGCAGCTATTATGGTTTACTCTCAACCATAACTTTAAGTGCTTTTGGGGATGCTTTTGGCTTGTTGGCTATGGAATGGCTCGTCTATGAGCTGACGGGTTCCAAACTAGCGATGGGAGCACTCGCGCTCAGCTCCGGCATACCTGAGCTGCTGCTGCGCTTGCTGGGCTCGCCGCTGTCCGACCGACTCCACCGGGTACGCTTTATGGCCTGCTTGGCAGCCATTCGCCTGTTAGCTATAGCACTGCCGCTAGGCATGGGTCTGGCTGGCCAACTGCAGCTGTGGCATCTGTTTGTCGCTGCTGGTCTCAGCGGGGCCTGCGCCGCTCTGTTCATGCCAACAGCCATGGCTGTTATTCCCGGCGTTGCCGATAGCCGGAAGCTGGTGCGGGCTTTTGCTATCATCGATGGCAGCAAAAGTGCAGCAGTCTTGCTAGGCCCCGCCCTGGCTGGGGCGTTGACCGCTGCCAGTGGAGCACTGCCAGCCCTTAGCATCAACATGTTATGTTACGTTGCGGCCATCACTACCTTGCTGTGCCTGCAGAAGCTACCCAAGCCCTCTCCAGCTCCAGGCCGTTTCTCCATTACCGTCTATGTTCGCGAAATAGCTGAGGGTTTTACCTTCTATAAACAATTCCCCGCCATGCTTACGATAATGATGATGGCCTCTATTAGTAATCTAAGCTCCATTGCCGTCTGGACCATGATGGTTCCTTTTGTACGCGAAGTGCTCCACCGTGATGCGGCGACGATGGGCACACTTAGTACAGTTTTCGCACTTGGAACCTTAGTCGGGCTAAGCATCATTTCCATGATAGGGGAAATTAAAAAGAGGCGGTTTGTCATGCTCGGCAGTCTGGGGACCATCGGTTTAGTAACAACATTATGGGGGTTATTTCCTAGTTTTTCTTTTGCTCTCGCCGCCGTATTCGCCACCGGAACGATAGCTCCCTTCTTCGGTTCCTTAAGCTCTTCACTCCATGGACGTCTGGTTCCGGGTAATCTGCAAGGAAGAGTCAACTCCATCCGTTTTTTAATCGGTGGCGGCTTGCAGCCTTTTGGTGCTTTTGCCGGCGCCGCGATTGCTGAACTCTATGGCGTGCCTGCGCTTTTTGTCATCGCCGGATTGCTTCCACTGCTCTGTGCCAGCGCTGCCTTGCTGCTCCCCGGACTCAAAACACTGGACGGCGACCTCTCCACACTTGAAGCCACTCATAAGCAGCCCGATGCTGGGGTTCCCCCGCACAAAGTTGTTGCTGAACGTTAAGTGAATCAAAAAAACAGGCGATGCCGGATACCGGAACATCGCCTGTTTTTATAAGTTTTCACCTAGGAGCATCGCTACTAGGTATATTCTCTTTTCAGTGGCTTGTCACAGTGGCTTGATTCGTAGCCACTAGTTCCCCTCCCCCTTCCGCTAAAAACTGAAGCGGGAGGCGCTGAGCCTTTAGTTTGTGTGTTTGTGTGTTTCTGTTTTGGAATTCGCGCTGATAGCAGCGGAGAGAACGGACTGATTGTGGAAAAGCGTGATCGTTCGCCCGAAAGCTTTCCGAAGGAAAGCTCACTTCGTAAGCATATGCTGTGTCCGGATTTTACCGTTGAGGTTAAAAATTCAAAAAAATCTGGACACAACAGCGATTGGAACAATAGTCCGTTCTCGGAGCGTCCGCCAGCGTAAAAAGCCCACAGCGCACAACGTCCAAAAGCTAACACCAAGAACCTAAGGCTCAATCAACCCATATTTCGTTTTTATCCGATCCAACTTCTCAATCATAGGATTAGCAATAAAAAACAAAAATACCACCGTCGAGATCGCATGCACCATATCAAACCAAAAACCTGAAATATAAGTGGTCATTAAAGCCGGCCAGGAGAACTCTGAAGTGAACATCATCAACGAGCCTATATTGATAATGCCTCCGTATACGAAAAACGTCGCTAAGCCTCCGAATATACATAGCGAAAGCTTATTCTTTTTAAGCAGACCCTTCTTGAAGAAAATGCCCGCCAGGAAGCCAATGATGCCAAAACAAAACATTTGCCAAGGCGTCCAAGGACCCTGCCCAAAGAAGAAATTCGAGACAAAACCTGCAACAGCGCCAACCAGAAACCCTGCCTCCGCACCCAAGCTTACCCCTGCGATGATGACAATAGCAACCACTGGCTTAAACTGCGGCAACATAAAAAAGGCTGCGCGTCCCGCCACGGCAATGGCTGCTAACACTGCTATAACAATCAGCTCCCTCGCCTGCGGCTTCCGGTTCTCGAACACCATCGCAAAAGGAATCATCGTATAGATAACTATTAATAGACTGATAAAATAATACTTCCGATCATTTAGCACAAAGATGCCTAATAAAATCGTAGCTGGAATGACTATGAGGATTAGTAGTGCCGCTAATAAAGTTCGACGACTCAAACGACGATCCGTTATCTGCTTCTTTGACATAAATCAATCACACCCTCTATCGTTACTCCCTCATTCCATACATGACGCGCCATACGGTTGGCGGCCGTTGTATAGAAGCTGTTTCCCGCAAAAAACTTCTGTGCTTCATTCGTAGTGATGATACTTCCATCAAAAAACATGGCGCAGACCTCAGCATACTTAGCACAAAATTCAACGTCATGCGAGACCATTACAATAGTAACGCCTTCGGCATTGAGCTTTTGCAGGAATACGGCTAGCTTCTCTTTGAAGGGTCCATCCAGTCCTTTGGTCGGTTCATCCAACAGCAGAATCTTTGGTTCTAACAAAAGGACCTTCGCCAACGCTGCACGCTGTTGTTCTCCCCCGCTGAGATCATACGGATGCATGGAGAGGAGATGTTCCAGTTCTGCGAACTTAACCACAGCTTCAACTCTGGCGTTTTTTTCTTCCTTCGTCAAAGAGAGCTGGGATAACATTTCATATAAATCTAGCTCGACTGTTTTTTTCACAAATAAGGTTTGCGGATTTTGCGGGAGGATACCCAGATTGTTAGTAAACAACGCTTTGGCATTCATCTTCGCAGGGTTGCTCCCGCCGATAAGAACTTTCCCTCTATAAGGCTGAAGGATTCCGCTCATCAGCGACAGCGTCGATGTCTTCCCTGTTCCATTCCCGCCAACAATACAATAAAATTGCCCTTGCTTCACTTCAAACGACAAATCTTTAATGACATTCGGCCCATTTTTATCATATTTAAACCATACGTCCTTAAACTTTATGACTACAGGGCCGGCTTCTTTCGTGCTAGGCTGAGTTTCTGCCATCGTTGCAGGAGTCTTACCCTTTAGAAAAGCATCCAACCATTGGCGTCCTTCCTTTACAGTAACAGGCCACACTAAGTCATGATCTACTCCTGCAACAATCTGCATCGGTGAGGGCATGGACAGAAACATCGGATGGTTCAGCTTACATAAAACCTCGCCCACCTTTTGCGGGGGATCATCAGCTATCACAGCTCCCTCATTCAGCACAATCAACCGATCTGTAAGCGGAAGAACATCCTCTAGACGATGCTCGGTCATGATCACGGTTGTTCCCAGCTCACGATTTATTTTTTTGACCGTCTCCAGAAAATCGGAAGCCGCAATAGGATCTAGCTGGGAGGTAGGCTCATCGAGGATTAGAACCGAGGGATGCATAGCCATTATGGATGCTAAGTTAAGCAGCTGCTTCTGGCCGCCTGATAGCTCGGTCACACTTTTATGAAACCAGGTCTGGATCCCAAAAAAACTAGCCATTTCCGCCACACGCAGGCGAATCGTAGAATTATCGTACCCTAAGCTCTCAAGCCCAAAAGCAAGCTCATGCCATACTTTATCTGTCACAATTTGATTGTCCGGACTTTGGAGTACATAACCAATTTCCGCTGCCTGTGTGCGTTGATCGATCTCCTCTACAGGTTGACCCTTATAATAAATTGCCCCTTGGCGATTGCCATGTGGGGTTAGGATTGTTTTCAGTTGTCTAAGCAGAGTGCTTTTGCCACAGCCTGACTTTCCACAAATGGTAATGAAGTCTCCACTTTCAATCGTAAGATTAATATTCGAAAGAGCCGCTTGCTCTTGTTCAGGAAAAGTAAAGCTTAGTTCTTCGATTCGATAGATTTCCATTTCATTTCCTCCACCATATTGATGAGCACTGGGATCATACATAACGCAAAATAAGCGATATATATAAGAATACTAAAAGGTGTAATTGTGCTCGCTTTAATCGACGGATAGAATCTCATGGTGTTCTCACCCAACACTGCCCCTACGGCTACCAGCGCAATTAAGCCTGTCATGATCAAGAGAACTACTTTGTCTCGGGCATCTAACCGAAAGATAGAAAAGCTTGTACGGCCCGGCAATCCATACCCTCTCGATCTCATGGAATCCGCTGTCTCAATCGCATTTTCCAAAGCCCAGGTGGTCATAATGGAGAGAATCGTAATCCCATTCCGCGCACGCGCGAGGAGATTTCCCTGTGAGACATCCCGGCCTATACATTTTTGAGCATTAGAAATCACCTTGATTTGCGCTAAATATCTAGGAACAAAACGAAGCACCATCGAAAAAATCAACGACAGTGCCGGCAGTATTTTTCCGAATATATAAATAAACTTATCCGAGGTCATCACGACGTTATAACAGGAGAACCAAATAATTACCGTCACAAACATACACGCCGCTGCCACGCCATAAAGAATCGATTCCTTCGTAATGGGGTTCCCGTTGTTTAAATAGAACAAGATCGTTACCCCTTGATGATTAAAAACAGGATTCATCACTGCCATAAATAGCAGAAAAGGAATCATGTAAAGCAGATTAAATCGGATGCCCTTTTTTCCTTTTAACATAATTGAGTAGGCTACAGCACTACTAAGGGCGATCACCTGAAATATAGGATGCATAAACACCATGCTAAACAGCAATACAACAACAAAATATAGAAAATTCACAAACGGATGAAAGGTAGAAAAGCTATCCTTCATTATTTCTGAGCTCCTCCTGTGGCTACATACCCACCTACATCTCGACCTAGATCACAAGTGTATACCCAATCAATGACATCGCCATCTTTGAGAACATAACGGCTACTGCCGTAGTTAGGGAACCAGCCATTTACTTTGTACATCCATCCACTGAGCTCTCCAGCATCAAATTCATACAGATTATTTATGCCTTCAATATAATTACTGTTATAGATCGGCGTCATGCTAAATTCCATATGGATTTTATTCTTCTTCATTTCTCTTAGTAGAACATCAAACACAGACTCACCTTCATAAAAGGTTACCTTCTGCGCTTTATAAATGATACCATCTGCCGGCAATACTTCAAGCTTATCCTCATTAAAAATATCCATGTTATCTAAAATTGTTGCCGCTGAGACGGACAAGGTAGCCGTTAATTGCTTCTTCTTATCTACTGTTGCATCTTGCCATTCCACTGGTTTAGGTTTCCCGCTCGGCACTGGATCGGTAAGAAATTTATCCTTTTTCGGTTCCTGCTTGGTTTCTGTTGTCGCTACTTTTGAATCAGGTTTTGTTACGGGTTTTGCCGTCGCTTTCGTTTCCGGCACGGGCGTTTTAGCCGCTTTCGGCGTTGCGGTCGGTTGCTTCGTTGCAGCAGGTTTTGTTGTTACGACCGGTGTTACAACTTCTGTTGGTGCTGCAGTTCCTGTTGGTGTTACAGCTTCCGTTGGTGTTGCCGATTCATTTGGTTTTAGGGTTTCAATAGGCTTAGCTGTTTCACTTGGCGTAGCTGACGGTGTTATCTCTGTTGTCTCAGTAGCGATTGCCTCAGTGGGTTCAACATCAACATTTGTTGCGGAAGCAGTGTTCTCTGGCTCTATAACCTGTGTCTCAACGCTACTATTAGCGACCTTGTTTGGGCTCTTCTGGTAATCCCCGCCCCAAAAGAAGGCGATAGCCAATACACCTATGATTAGTATCGCTGTTAACCATTTCTTCTTGTTCATTTCTCTAGTCCCACCTTAAATAATAAGCAAGGGTATACACGCTACCCTTGCTTATCTCTCTAAATAAAATTCTATTTGACGTCTGTCATATCATAAAGACGTGTCTGGCCATTAACGAGCCGATCATAGGAAACCAGTGCATACATCGCCTGATCCGTAGCCATAAGATCTACTTCTCCTGGTTGCGCGCCTCCATTGCCTACTCCACCCTGCTTCACGTGATAAAAGCCACCTTCAGGTGCAGCAAAACTAAGCAATGCGTCTACTGCGGAATGTCCATTTTTAATAAATCTGGAATCCTTATGCGGGTCAATACCAAGGCCAGTTAAAGCTACAATCACCTGAGCGATGCTTTCGGAATTTGTAGATTCCCAGCTTGCAAAACCACCGTCTGCTGTCTGTGTTTTGGATAACCAAGCAATCCCCCGGTCCACAGCAGCTATTACTTTGGCGTTGGTTTTGTAATAAGGCGTTAAGCCTTGAATGACCATCCCCGTGATATCTGGATCAGCCGCTGTAGCATTACTGCCTAGTGCCCATCCACCGCCGCTGATCTCTCTGCCCAAAATATAATCAATGAGCATCTCTCTAGTCGTCTGCGTCTTTACATCCTTAACCACTGGAATGTCGTAATGATTACTGTCCAGTGCAATGAGAGCAAACACAGGTCCATTAATACCTTGCTTAATTACAGTATCAAAATCCGCGAGCGGTTCCAGTAGGTTATAACCCGCCACTTTATCAATATTTTTGTTGATTGAAGTTAATGCCAAAATAACTCTATCATATTCCGTATATTTTACGCTATGCAGCTTCCCTGATTTTTCTTTAAGAGTCGCTTCTACATTTGCATAGTACTTAGTGTAATAACTATCTGGAACCTTCACACCTGAACGTGCCAGCCCGAAGACTGTCCAGTCCCCGCCAACCGAGGAGATGACCGGGTTTGTTACTGTTTTTTGCAAAAAGGCAGCTGTGTTCTGAATGTAAGAACTAACTGCTGTATTCTGAATAGTTGGACTAACCACTTTGTTCCCACTCTTATAATCATGGGTTCTAGTAGCTACAACAGCCGCCATTTCTCTGGTTACTAGCTCTTTAGGCTTAAATTGATTATCATCACCTAACATCAAACCAGTCGCAACAACGGTCTCTACATCTGCTTTGGCCCATGCCGATACTGTGTTGATATCTTTAATCGCTGTTCCAGGCTTCGTCGCCGGGATGGCCAATGCTCTGACGATAATTGCGGCCATCTGCTCACGAGTAATCTTGTCATTCGGCTTAAATTCATTATTAAAGCCTGTGATTAGACCTGCCTTATGCGCAGCATTCACATATGGATAGAACCAATCGCCTAGAGCGACATCCTTATAGGTAATGCCTTTATCACTCTTAATATCAAGTTCTAATGCAGAAACGAGAATCTTAGTGAACTCCGCTCTTGTGATATAAGCCTTCGGATTCACCTGACCATTGTTCCCTTGGATATATCCTTTTACTGTAGCTGTTTCAATCGCTGAATAGGCCCAGGAAGAGATCTTATCAGCATCTGTATACAGTTGTTTAATATCATTCGTATTCTGGGTAGGATCCTTAGGAGTCACTGTTGGAGATGGACTCACATTTGGATCACCACTGCCTTCCGGAGTAGCTCCCCCACCAGGAGCCGGAGTAGCACCAGGCTTAGGCGTTGGGGTTGGGCTCATCGTTGGTATCGGTGCATTTAGATCCACACCCAAATTCGTAGTATAACGCCACTGAATTCTGTCCCCGGCACTTAGGTCATATGAAGATGCACCATAATTAGGATATTTCCCATTCACATTATACATCCATCCACTGCCGCTGCCATGGTCAAATTCCCCATCACCAGCTATGGATTCAACATATACACTTCCAAAGTCACTGTTCCAGGAATCTCTATAGTCGATACCGCGGCTATCCAGCACTCTTTTTAGTACAGACCACACTGTGTCACCAGATTGTAGCTCTACCTGTACAGATGGAACAACATATCCCTTATTAATCGTAAGCTTATCCACGGACAGGATTACATATGGTTTCGATGGAGTGGTTCCGCCACCATTGTTGCCGCCATTTCCTTCACCATTTCCACTACCATTACCTCCGCCATTACCGTTACCACCGTCGCCGCCAGGTGTTTGTACTGCACTGGAAGCATAAGCAATGTAGTCAGTGAAGTGATTGGTTTTTACAATTAAATCATTTCCACTATCATAGGCATACTCAGACTTACCGCTTGCAAAACCTAAGTCATCACTTGCAAATTTTTGAATGGCATGAGGAGTGCCATTTTGAATATAAGCTGCATCTTTTCCTTTAAGGTCCTTAAAGGTTAACGTAATAAATTGACTGAATTCTACTCTTGCACTACCACCCATGGAAAATGTTTGAAGAATGTTATCAAGCTTCTTGTCCCCGGGAATAATCTGATTCACGCTATCTTTTAGTGCAGATTCTCCACCGGTTAAAGCTGAAATCAGTTCAATTGCAGAGGCATCCCCACTTGTAACTTTTGCACCCTTAGGAATGACTACAGATACGTTACCTTTTATGGCCTCTATCTGAGGAAGGTCGCTGTTACTTGGTAAATTGACACTAACCTTCGATTGATTTCCCTCCGGAATAGCTACTGTGATTTCTTTGTTGCTATCTCCAGTGCTGATCGGAACGATATAATCATTAGCGTCATTTGGGATTTCAACTTTCGGGTTCTCCCCAGAAGGTAACGGAAATTCTTTCGGACCCTCTGGTTGCCCAGGCCCCGGTTCTTCTGGTTGTTCCACTTTCACATCATTCATATCAAAGAGACGGTTGCTATGATTGATCAGACGATCATAAGACACAAGTGCATACGTACCTTGGTCCGTTGCCATATTGTCCACTTTGCCTGTGAGGATATGCTTAAATCCACCCTCAGGTGCAGCAAAGCTAAGCAGTGCATCAATAAGCGAATTTCCACTTTTAACAAATCTAGCGTCCGTGTGCGGATCTACGCCCACACCAGTTAAGGCTACAATTACCTGTGAGATACTTTCGCTGCTAGTGCTTCCCCAGCTTGTAAATCCGCCTTGATTGTTTTGGTTATCGGACAGCCATTGGATGGCCCGATCCACGGCGGCTTTTACATCATCTCGGGTTGCATAATAAGGTGCAAGAGCTTGCATCGCCATCGCAGTCATATCGACATCTGCTTTGGTTACGCCTAATGCCCAGCCACCAGCTTCTTCTGTACCTTTTTTAACCTCTTTATCTAAAATATACTGAACTAGTTTTTCTCTTGTGGTCTGTTCTGTAACTCCATCAACTACAGGGATCTCATAGTTATGGCTATCTAGCGCAATCAGAGCAAAAATCGGACCATTATTGCCTTGCTTTTGGATATATTGATAATCAGCGAGTGCTTTTCTCAGATCATATCCCGCAACATTTGTGATATCTTTTCCGATAGAGGTAAGCCCTAGAATCGCTCTGGAATTCTCTGTGCTTTTATTGGCGTCGAGTTTTCCATCCTCTTTAATGATCGATGCTATTTTCGTCGCTACATTGTTGTAATAAAGATCGTAATAACCGTTAGGTACTGTATAGTTCGCCCGTGCCAGAGAAAGGATCGACCATTCTCCACTACCTGTACCAAACGACGGATTCTTTACAGTGTTTAGAATATAGGCAAGGCTTTTATCTAACTGTTGTTTGACGGCAACTGTAGTTTCCAGTTTGTAAGTAACTTGATAAGTTACATTTGTTTTGTTTCCAGCTCCGTCAAGAGCCGTTACAGTAATTGCATTACTGCCTGAATTCAGAGAAGCTTTGTACTCCCCATTCGCAGGTGATAAAGTAACACCATTCAGCTTCACTTCTGGAATGATGTCACTATATACATTGTCTGTGACAGCTACTTTGAAGCTTATTTCTTTATTGGATACTTCCTGTTTATCTTGTATGCCACTTACTGTAATAACAGGGGGTTCTATGTCTAATGCATGGTTAAGCCCTACAAGTGCATGATCTACACTTATTTGAGAGCTTGCCATATTTTCGAGCACGGAATAGGCTTGATAAACTGCCGATTGTACTACTGGTCTGTCCAAAATAGTTTCTTTATTAGGGTCACTGTTAATCTCGGCGATTTCCGCAGTTAAAGCATCCTTATTGGCAAGTTGAACGGGGATTTCTCCCCAGCCACCAAGATCAGAACCATAGCCATAAGTGGTGAACTGAGTTCGAATGATGTCACCGTCTTGAGGCTTATAATCGGTCATCCCAAACGGAGGAAACACATTATTTACTGCATACATCCAACCCGACATGGAGGTGTAGTCAAACTGACTTAACCACTCTGGGTCTGCTTTAGTGCCGACTGTATTCCCATCGGCTGAAATCATATCTAAAATATATTGTGGAATATTGACTTCGCTTCTGCCACTATCTTTAACTTCTGATAAATAAAAACCACTATCTATATTTCCTAAATGTCTATAATTCCCATCTCCTAGCGCACGTGTTATTAAAGATGCGCCATTATCGCCTTCATAAATCGGAACTTTAATAGGTTCCTTAATATACCCTTGGCCTAAGGTGAATTTCTCTACGGATACAGATACATACCCTTTAAGGGTAGAGCTTGCTCCATTTGCTTGAGCTGGGATAACACTTGTAGAGAATGTCGTGATAAATACAGCTACAATGAGTAACCACGCTAAAAACTTATTTTTCTTCATTTTTCCATAACCCTTCCCTTCATACCTATGATAAAAAACAGAATAAACTTTCTTATAACCACAAAAAAAACCACTCAACATAAACGTCAAGAGGTTAAGATAGTGAACCACAATACTAGCTGGCAAACACTATTCAAGCACCTCTCTATCGATCGTAGAGTTTGATGGTGTAACAGAAAAAGGCAGATATTCTGGCTCAAGTATCATCACCCTTGCTGCCTTCCCAGTTTCCCAGTGGCATTTTGCAAGGACTCCTCTTTTACAGCGGCGGGACCGCGCGGGATTCACACCCGCTTTCCATTTAACCAATCTATGATTGTACTTCCGCAACATTCATAGTTGGCACCTATTTCTAATTTTAAATTTTCATGCTTCATCATATCTAATATATATGCTTTTGTCATGTTATATTTCTTTTTTGTATAACGGGCAGCTAGAGATAATCCTATTGAATAACCAATTTCTACGAGTAGGGATATTTAAATAATTTCTTTATCCAACTGTGGGGAAAATTAATTTAAATCACTAATTCTTATATGAATTTGCCACAAATTAGTAAGGTACTCGCTGAGTGAATTCTATGTTAGGGTATATTCAGAAAGCGTTTACAAAAATAACATTGGAGGTGTTCGTGTTCATCTAACCACCAAGTACAGCGTCAAAGCCAGGTCCAAGCATCCTAAATTTATCTCACAAAGGAGAATTCAATGACTACGCGAATCCAGAAATCCTTCTTATCATTGACACTTGTCACCGCTCTTCTGCTCTCTCTGTTCTCATCCATGGCTGCAGCTGCAACTAAGGATGAGCAACAAGCTAAGGCAGCGCCAAAGAGTAAGATCCAATCCTATGTAGACGAAATGCAGCCCGGATGGAACCTCGGTAATACTTTAGATGCTACAGGTGAGGACGAAACCTCCTGGGGCAATCCTCGTGTGACCCAAGAACTTATTAAAAAGATCGCCGCTCAAGGCTATAAAAGTATTCGGATTCCTGTGACCTGGGATACTCACATGGGTGCGGCACCAGACTATACCCTAGAAAAAGCCTACCTCGACCGTGTGGAAGAAGTTGTCGGCTGGGCACTGGACGCCAAGCTTTATGTCATGATTAATGTCCATCATGATTCCTGGCTATGGGTAAGCCATATGGAAGAAAAACACGATGAAACGCTGGCGCGTTATAATGCAGCCTGGACTCAAATTGCCGATCGCTTTAAGGACAAATCCGATAAGCTGATGTTCGAGAGCATAAATGAGCCTCGGTTCACCGATGGTGGAAGCACAGACGAAGCAAAAATGGAGCAAATGCTTACTGAACTCAATAACTCCTTCTATCAGATCGTGCGGAAATCCGGTGGGAAAAACGACCTCCGCCCACTTGTATTGCCTTCATTAGAGTCTTCACCTACACAAACAAGAATGGATCATCTCTATAAGACGATTACGGCTCTAAACGATCCGAATATTATTGCGACCGTTCACTTCTATGGCTTCTGGCCTTTTAGTGTGAACATTGCCGGCTACACCACATTTGAAAAAGATACAAAAAACGATATCACTCAAACTTTTGATAACGTTTACAATACATTTGTAGCTAAAGGCATCCCTGTCATCGTCGGCGAATTTGGTTTATTAGGTTTCGATAAAGACACGGGTGTGATTGAACAGGGCGAGAAGCTTAAATTCTTCGAGTATCTGACTTATTATTTGAAAGAAAAGAAAATGACTTCCATGCTCTGGGATAACGGGCAGCATTTCAATCGTAAAACTTATAAGTGGTCTGATCCTGAACTCCACAATGTATTAATGTCTGGTCTGAAGGAGCGTTCCTCCAGCACCGAAAGCGATTTGGTCTACCTAAAAAAAGGTGCACAAATCAAAGATACCAAGGTTAAGCTAAACCTGAACGGCAATAAGCTAACCACCATTAGTGCCAACGGAAAATATCTGACCAAAGGTAAAGATTACACATTAAATGGTGAGGAGCTCATCCTCAAAGCCAGCCAACTCAAAAAGCTCACAGCTTCCCAAAAATACGGTGAAAATGCCGTGCTGACTCTGAAATTCAACAAGGGTGTTGCGTGGAGACTTAAGGTGATTGTGTATGACACAGCTAAATTAAGCGATGCAAAAGGCACGACTGAATCCTTTGCCATTCCGACCACCTTTAATGGTAACCAGCTTGCCACAATGGAAGCTGTATATACCGCTGGTGGCAATGCAGGTCCGCAGGACTGGACTCCATTTAAGGAATTCGGCAATACCTTCTCACCTTCTTATAACACTAAAGAAATCAAGCTGCTTCCCGCGTTCTTTAAAGATGTTAAAGACGGCGAGGTTATCCTAAAATTCCACTTCTGGAATGGGGATATCATCACCTACAAGATCACGAAGAGCGGAGCAAACGTTGTAGGAAAGTCCTCTTAAGCATCCGTCCTGTTAACAACACAAATAGGGGTGTCCCTACGCGGGAACACCCCTATTTGTATTGTACCCATCACATATTAACCTCGTCATACGAAATTATCATCAACCGATAAATTAAATAAACGCCAAGATAGGCTCCGGTAATAAGAAACATTGGATTTAAAAATATCGCATGGATCGAGGTCATAAATACAGCATGATCCCTTAATATTTCGTAAATCGCCAAAGCGGAAATATTTCCAAAGATAATCGCACTTAAGACCGAAGCAACATTGAATACCATACGCCACTTTATCGATTTACCTTGTAACATCAGCATGACAATGGGAACAATAATACTACCAAGTACGATTAGAAATTTCATCCAGTCACCTCGGTAAATTTTTAATCGTCCAGTTCCACGCTTTCGATTTGTCCGTCTGCATTTACCGTCCACTCGATTTCAACGCCATTATTTAATCCGAGCTTGTCTTCATCTTCAATGACTATATGATCAGGAATCGTTAAGGTTTGCTCTTTACCGCCCTCCACTTGAACGGTAATCTGTTTATCCTTAACCGCAGTGATCCTTCCGTCATATTCAATCTGCTGCAAAACAATCTTTTGATTCTGATCTGTAATGGTAACCCGCTTGCCACCGTCGCTTAACAGTTCAACCTTTTTATGATAGCTATCTTTTAACGAAACATCCTTGATAACTCTCTGAATGCTCACTCCCTCTGGAAGTTCCCCAGTATTTGAACCGGGTGACGCAGATGTCATGGGTTGTTCTGTTGCGTTATTCGTAGGCGCAGGTGTAGTAGCTTCTGCAGAAGGTGCTGTGGTTTCTACTTGAGCCGTTGGAGTAGCCACTTGAGTCTCATCCGCTGCTTTAGTGCATCCACTTAACAATACCGTACATGCACAAATACAACAAAGAATTGTAGCCCTGGTAAAACGTTGTGTTGTTCCTTTATTCGATCTCATCTTTTACCCCCGCATTTTAATGTATTCTTTTTTATATAGTGGACATAGTTTTACCTCTTATCTTCCTTTTATTCACCAGAATAAGGCCATCTGAAAGCAGCAGTTGAGTAACAATTCATGAACATGTCAAAAAACCGCCCTGATTTAGATCAGTGGCGGTCTCCATGAAATGATGAGATAAATAAGATCATATTAATTTACAATATGTGTGCCAGCCTGTTGGCTCATCGCAGCTTTCATATTTTCCGGATTAGTAATGATAACTCTACGTCCCTCCTTTTTCAAAAAGCTAAGACTTGCTTCAATTTTAGGCTGCATACTTCCAGCAGGAAAATGACCCTGCTCCGCATATACCATCATTTCTGCCGCTGTAACTTCTTCAAGAGCCTTCTGCTCAGGCGTACCGAAATTTACACATACCTGAGGAACTCCTGTTGTAATAATCAGCGATTCTGCATCGATCTGTTCGGCCAACAGACTTGTAGCAAAATCTTTGTCAATGACCGCATCGATACCTTCGTAGGTATTATTTTCGGTTTTGATCACAGGAATCCCGCCTCCGCCAACAGCGATCACCACATAACCCGTCTCAATGAGTGATTTAATGACGTCTTTTTCAACGATATCAATCGGCTTAGGCGATGGAACAACACGGCGGTAACCACGACCTGAATCCTCAATGATGACCCAATCTGGCTTGGCACGCTTCATCTCCTCTGCTTGCTCAAGCGTGAAGAAGGAGCCCACTGGTTTCGAGGGAGACTGAAAATTCGGATCATTTTTGCTAACCTCGACCTGAGTAATAACTGTGGCAACCTTCTTGTCTAATCTGCGGTGAATGAATTCATTTGTTAAGGCCTGCTGAATTAAATAACCTATGCCCCCTTGCGTGCCCGCCACGCAATTGACCAGCGGAGTAACATCCATTCCAGTAACTTCCGAAGCCACCTCGCTTCGTCTCAGCTCGAATCCAACCTGTGGACCGTTGCCGTGAGTAACCACCACATCGTTGCCTGCTTGCACCAGATCAGCGATATTGACAGCAATTTCACGTACTGCCTCAGATTGATCCTCTATAGAATCGCGGCCATTGTCTTTCACCAATGAATTACCGCCAATGGCTACAACTATAAATTTACTCATTCCATTCCTCCTGACGGATCAGTTGATCCTCATTGATTAGCGTTTAAGGGCCAGCTGAAATTGTTCCTTCGCGGAGTGAAAATCCGGATTGGCAGGATTATAGCTGATAGCAATATCTATTTCTTGAATGGCCATTTCATGATCACCAAGTAAACCAAGTGACTGAGCCTTATGATGATGATATAAAGGATTGCTCGGATCGTTAGCAATTGCGTTCTCAATCGCCTCAACTGCCTCTTGATCCCGGCCAAGTGATCTCAAGCTGTTCGCCTTATGGAACGAGAAATCATACCGGGCAGGCTGCTGTTCCAGAAGCTGATCCATAACTTTGACCGCTTCCTCATGCCTGCCCAACTCTCTTAAATAATTGGATTTATGATAGCGGAAGAACCTTTCGCCAGGATCGCGTTCTATCGCTTTGTCATACTCTGCTAATGCTTGCTCGGATCGCTTCATCATTCGGTAGGCATTTGCGGTATAGAAATAGAAATCAAGGTCATCCGGATCAATAGTAAGTGCCTGTTGATAAGCTGCCAGAGCTTCGTCATATCTCCCGAGTTCCCCTAAGAAGTATCCTTTATAGTAATAGAAATCTGAATTATTACTGTCCACTTGCATTGCATGTTCCATAACCAAACTTGCTTTCCGGAAATCCTCTGCCCGAGCTAGCTCTTGAGCGCTTTGAATACTTGGATGAAGCGTTAGCTTTTCTTTATTGAGAATACGAATGACCCTCTCCTGACCCAGCTCTTCTGCATGCTGCAACGATGATTTCCCGTCACGATCCGGCAAATGAACATCCGCTCCAGCATCCACCAACAACTGAATAATATCGGAGTATAAACGGCCACCATTCCCGAGAATTACTGCCTCCAGCAAGGCAGACCATCCCAGATTGTTCATATGGTTAACTGCAACACCTGCTTCCAAGCATTTCTGAACAGTTCTTAGATACCCCTTCTCGCTGGAGGGCAGCAGTGTAGTTCCTCCAAAACGATTTACACTGGTTGTATCCGCACCTGCGGCAAGAGTTAAAGACAGAATCTCATGAAATCCATTGGCACCGGCACACAGGTAGGGTGATAACATAGTGATATCTCTTGCATTCACATCACTGCCTGCTTCAATCAGCTTTTGAGCGAGAGGAATATGATTTTTTTGCGTTGCCGCCATCAGCGCAGTTCGGCCACTGGCATCCTTATGATGAACATCGGCACCACGAGCCAAAAGCTGTTCTACGGCAGCTAAATCCCCGCGATCCGCTGCTTGAATTAAATCTTCTGACAGAGTTTGATTAGTCATGGCTTAGCTCTCCTATTTCTTTTTATCAATTATTTATTCGGATTGCAGCTTGTTCGCTGGGTCACGAAGGTCTGAAAAATGCTTATAAACAAATAATCCTGCCACCATCAAGTAGGCGTATACGAACGGCATAAGTGAAGCTTGAGCAAATCCAACAGTCGGCGCGTGAATGATTCCAAATAAAGATAGGCCAGACGCGATTACAGCAAAGACAGCAGCCCGCAGTGGTTTATTCAGGATAGAGAAAATAGTGATGGAGCCCCAAATCAAGCTGCTAAGCGGTGCACCATTTCCTAAATGCATCAGGCCGTTGTAATAAACCCCTTTGCTTAATAAGAGATCAATCCCCACCTTGGAAGCCGAAGTTTCAGCCGCATTAAAAATGTTGTTCGCAAGCGTTAAAGCCCAGTTGGCGATCCATGGGAACAAGGTGATAAAGATAACGGGCACTTCATTTTTAGGTGTCTCTCGAACCACCTGATTCGCCGTAACGACCCCGACATAGACCAGAATCGGAACAATCGCCACAACAGGTATGATAGACAACAGCAGTGCTCCTATGCCAAAGAGACAAATAATTAACATGGAGAAACCAGAAGCTATGGTATAACCAAGTCCAGCCCCAATAGATTTCCAGCCTGCATGACCAATATACACAGTTACCGGGAACGGATTACCTGTGAAAGCACCAATACTTGAAGCAACCCCATTCGTTAGCATAACGTTACGAGTGTTATAAGGGTCTCCGGCAGCATGTGCGCTCTCAATATTTTCAAGGTCAAAAATATAATTCGCCAGTCCCAATGGAATTGCAGAAGCCAGGTATGGCAAGGCATGCGGAATCCCTTGAATTAAGCTGGTAATATGCACCTCAGGTGGATTAAACCCAAGTGTTGAAAGAGCCGTTGTGATCGCTTCTGGATTCTGCAAGCCGAATATCCAAGCCAGCGCGGTTCCAGCAATCAGCAGCAGAAATCCTGTAGGAATTTTTTTGAATATCGGCGATTTGCCAAACCAGTTAATAAAGATGATCACAAGTACAACAAAAGCAACCACTGGTGTTTCGAAGGATTGTAGCATCGGGTTCATGGCCAGCAATAACAATCCAAGTCCAGATAAACAAGATAAAAGTACGGTTCTTGGAATAACCTTACGCAGCACATCTCCCAGAAATGAGCCGACAATAAGGATCAAGGCTTCGAACAGACACCATACGAGACCAATTTGCAGCGCAAATGATGCATCATTGGTTTCTCTAAATACGGGAATTAACACTAGAAAAGTTACCGTAAAAATCGATGGAGCACTAGGTCCTGAAGGTAATGCGGTTATATCCGTTCGGCCTGTTTTTTTGGCTAGCTGATATCCAAACCAGCCATAAGCAATACTTGCGATAAAAATCGCGAGTCCAAACGCAGGAACGACTCTGCCGTAAACCATACCTTCCGGAAATCCTACTACAAAAATTAACAATGAAATCATCGTAAGCAGATTGGTTAAATTGTTAGCAAGCAGCCCGAAAAACGCGGCCCAATCTCCCTTTTTCCAGAACATCTTCATAAATACTTGATCCATAATAAATCTCCCCCTAGATCGTTAGCGCTTACATACCAATGGCTTATGAAGCCCTCAGACCCTTGAATAGGCCTGAAGGGCGGGTGGTTCTATGAATGCATGCTCTGGCTAAAAGCGAGAATGGCTTGCTCGAAACACTCGATTGGAGGATGAGTGATTCCGGCTCCAATCATTCCGATGCCTGGATCCTTATGGGCAATAGCCGTGTTGATCACTGGCATAATGCTGGTTTGACCCACTTTACGAATATCGATTCCAGTAGGAATTCCGCGGAAGTTCAACAAAGGAATCGTCACATTTGGATTCTCCGTCGTAGTGATTTCCTTCATTTTCACAGAATAGTTCATGGCATCATCTACGGTTCCCCCAACTAATGCTACAATCGCCGGCGCGGTTGCCATGGCGAAGCCACCTATACCATACGTTTCGGTAATCGCACTGTCTCCGATATCGAGTCCCGAGTCTTCCGGCTTATACCCTGCAAACATCGGTCCGACAACCTTTTGCGCAGGACCGATAAACCAGGTATTGCCTGGCATTCCACTGACACGAATACCAAATTCCACGCCATTGCGGGCCATCGTTGTTACGATGGTGCTATGCTCGATGCCATGGGCAGCATCAAGTGCACATTTACAAAGAGCCATCCAGGTTGGTCCGGAGAAATAATCACTCATTGCCACAAAATCGAACACTTCGATTTTCTGCTCATTGGTATAATCCGTTCTCAGGATAAGCGGCGTTAATGCCTGAATCAAAAGAGTCGTTCCAGCGTTGTTGCGGTTATGGCATTCATCTCCCATATGAAGCGCCTGTGATAACATGAGCCGCAGATCAATGCCGTTCTCAGAGAACTTCATCGCCTCACGCAGCATCGGTCCAAGCACATCTCTCATCCAGATCAAACGGGCAACGACCGTTTCATCGTTTGCACCCATCCGCAAGATTTTCGACAGTTGCTCACTAAGGTTCGTATAAGCGATGTTGCCATACGTTTTATTCTCTACAATGTGCATAAACATAGAGGCTGAGGTTACTCCTGCCATGGAACCCACACAATTATGCTCGTGACAAGGGGAGAACGTAATCTCACCTGATGCCGCTAGTTCGGCAGCTTCATCGAGATCCTTCGCCAAGCCCTCAAAGACCAAAGCGCCGGTAACTGCACCTTTCATGGGACCACTCATCTTATCCCAAGTAATCGGAGGTCCTGCATGTAATATCGTAGTCTTAGTCATCCCTGGTACGACGTTGATCGCTTGGTCAAAACCAACCAATACCGGTTGTGAATTCACGATTCGCTCTACAGCCAGCTTGTTGGCAGCCTCAATCTTTGCAGCAATTTCCTCTTGCTCTAACGCATCCAGTGCGGCAATTAATTCGGGCTTACCTCCACCAGGTGGCTTCCATTCCAGATGGGTTACGTTGCCTTTTTGCTTCAGGATATCATCCTTGAACATTTCTAGGCCGACATTGATAACGTGAAGTTCACTCTTAAATAACTCATTGATTCTGCTCATGTTATACTCCCTTCTCTACAAAACCTCTGGCAAGAAGTCCTGCATTCGTATTACTGCTTGCATAGGTAACGCCCGCGGATACCAGCTTATCAAGCTGTTCTTGGACGGAAGGTGTATCCAGATCGGTTCCAAGTACATAGCCGACAATCTCCAAATGTCTGCCTTCTTGTTCCGCTGCTTGCTTAGCCTCAATAATTGCAGGCACCATAACACCTACTGGATCCTCATGTGATCCATAGCCTAATACAAAATCCATAATGATCACGCCCACCGCCGGGTCCTTCGCTTCCTGCTTGAATCTGGCAATCCGTGAAGAAGGATCAATCATCGGATGTGGTTTGCCGTTAGTGAACCCATCATCCCCAAAGTCAATAAACGTATGTGCTTGGCTGATATGGATATCACCCAGCTGATATTCCGGATCTTTTGGAATGTTGCTATAGACATCGTCGTATTTCTCCATCGCTAGATACATTGCTTCATCACATAAAGTACCGCCGCAGAATAACCCACGAATATACTTCTGTTCTGGCTTCAGCTTGACCTTAATCTCCTCAATCAGCGGAAGGTTTAGCGAATGCTTGTCAATTTGACTCTCATCGATGCCGGATAGAATTACCGCCTTCAGCGCGGCCTCTTTGGTTGTTTTGGCAAAATGTCCACCTGCCTCCAGAACAGCTTCCTCCGTTCCTCCGATAAAGCAGACCACGACAGGCTTATGCATATTTTTGATTTCATTCAGCACTTTTTGTTCCACACTTTTGGCTGGTGGTTTGGAAATCAACACAATGACCTTTGTGGCTTCGTCTTCGTTAAGCGCTTTCATCACATCAAGCATCATTACTCCGCCGACACGTTCACTTAGGTCTCTGCCGCCTGTGCCAATCAACTGTGAGATGCCTCCGCCAAAATCGTGAATCCGCACGCTGATTTCCTGACTTCCTGTGCCAGATGCACCCACGATGCCGATATTGCCTTTACGAACTTTATTGGCAAAACATAAGGCCATATTTCCAATGATCGCGGTTCCGCAATCCGGCCCCATCATCAGTAATCCACGCTCATGTGCTATTTTTTTTAATTCAATTTCGTCTTCTACGCTTACGTTGTCACTGAACATCATGACATGGAGATTATTCTCCAGCGCTTTTCTTGCTTCTCTGGCTGCAAACGATCCGTTGACTGAAATCACTGCAAGATTAGCTGCTGTCATATTCTTCACTGCCGACTCAATTGTTGGATATTTAAGCTCTGTACCGCCAACTGCACTATCTTTTTTAATAAACAGCTCTTCGATTGCTTCCAAGGCAACTTCAGCCAGCTCAGGGGATGCTGCTTTGATTACGATCATCAGGTCACTATTCTTAGCTTCCTCTAGCTCAGGGGTTATCAGCCCTACATTCGCTAATACCTCTTTATTCATTTGAGTAGCCATTGCGATAAAAGCTTGTTCGACACCCTCTATTTGATTCGCTTTGGTCGACAACGACATGAGCGAGACGGAATCAAAGTATGTGTTTCTTTTAATTACTATTTTAGTCGACATATCTTACCTCCAACGTTGTTCTAGATTAAGATCCAAACCGCTAATGATCCCCAAGGCAATATCTGTTCCGGAAGAAGAACCTATATCCAGCACTGCCGATAAGCCAAGAAGCATATTTTCCTTACTCTCATACATGAGCGAATGCAGCATCTGACCCATTGACTCTCTCACCTGACCCCAAGCCGCTTTTTTCAGAGCCATATAGCTTATTTCATTCGTTAATTCAGCTGCTTCGTTCACGACTTTCCTGCACCACGGCTGATATTTATTAATAGGACTCTGAGGCAGATGGATCACAGCAAACAACCCAACTAAAAAATCATCTCCCGACGGAGTCAGACCTGGGCCTAATCCCATTAGTCGAATTGCATAATGAGCAGCATCTTCCATGCTGTCATTCGCCAAGGCATTCAGAAGACCTGAAGATCGCTCTTCCAGCAGCCGCATCGTTTCTCTCTCAAAGCAGCTAGAACCCGCAAACTGCTTCATACCGCCTGGTTTTCCATAGCTATTGATATAAGCTTTTGCCACAGCCAAATTATCTCTTAGCGTCTTTACTTCTTTTGGAAAAATAGATAGAGAGCTCTGCCAAACTGTCAGTTCCTTGATCGATATTGAAAGCTTAGTGCCAATATATAATTGATCATTCTCCGCAAAAACTTCTTCTCCCACAACCAGTCCAAGAACCGAAAAACTACTAACCTCTGTAATCAAAGTATTAGGCGCATTATCTACCCTACTACTCGCAATGGTATATAATTCATCAGTTGCCTTGCACCTTACATTTATCGTCCGCTCAAATATGCTGTGTATATTTCCGAAAAATCTTGATTCTCGAATCCGATGAAAGAACGCGCTATCACTGGATATCCCAGCTTTTAAATAAGAGGTACACTTGCTCTGAGAATACTCCGTTTGATCGCCCCCTTGAGAAGGAAGTAGATAATGGTTTGGTCACTTATTGTCAGGTTATCCTATATAGAAAGCGTTCTCATAAAAAAACCGTAACGGTTGATGATGAATGATAGAAGATGTTACACTCAGTTCATAAAATTCCAAGAATGATGAAGATTGAGCTGCTTTCTGTGTGAAAAAGGATATTTTTGTGAAATATATCACAGTTTAACGGATAAACGTTACCTGACACCCTTATTGTAGTCCTCCGTACACTGGGGGTCATCATACAAGAACACTAAAAACAACAAGTAATCACTATGCACATTGCACAATGGGTGATGATGAGAGGTGTGAATTGATGCTAACGATAAAAGATATCTTACAAATCAAATCCATCGAAGGCATAAAGATCGTTGCGGGGCATTCTGGCCTAAACAATCAAATCTCCGTAGTTAATATCATCGAGAATCCGGACGTATTTGACTGGCTGACCTCGAACGAGCTGCTTTTATCCACCGGCTATATCTTCAAAGACAGCACGGAGCTGCAGAACAAATTCATTCATGAGCTGGTGGAGAATAACTGTGCAGGACTCTGCATCAAAATGAAGCGATATTTCGATGCTATCCCGCAGAACATGATCGAGCTTGCTGATAAGCATGGACTTCCGCTACTGGAGCTCCCTTTTGAATACACCTTGTCCAGAGTCATTGCGATCATTAACGAAAAGACCAACGCGGATTACGATGCAGTGAACCGACGTTCGCTCGACCTTCATAATGCGCTGTTCAAAATCGCGCTCGAAGGCGGCGGTATTGAGCAAATATCGGCGGAATTGTCCGACACGATCCATAACCCTGTTCTTATATTAGATAGAGACTGGAACCTACTCTGCTATACAGATCATAAGGACAACCCATCTCCACTTCAGGAATTCCTGCCACTGGTGAAGAACAGGCCTGTTTTTCCAACAGAGTTCACGGTAGCTTTCCCAAAGTATATTACTGAAATCAAAAAATCCATCAAACGCACCTACTATTCTCAGGGACAGCCGTACAAGTGCTGCATTATGCCGGTTTCTGTATCCAGTAATGCTTACGCGTATATCGTCGTTCTGCAAACGGTACGCAAGCTGGTTGAATTTGACTACACCGCGTTAGAGCATGTATCCACGATGCTTGCACTGGACCGGATCAAAGCCAAGGAAATCGAAGAGGTAAAGCATAAAATTAGGCAGGACTTCTTCGACGACTTATTAGCTGGCAATATTACTTCAACAGAAACACTGCATTCCCTATCTGCTATGCATGGGCTTAAAGTTAACTATGCGTATTACTGTACAGTTATCCATGTTGAAGCTACACAGCTGGAAAACTACACGGACATGGTTTATAGAAAATATGAAATGGAGCATATGGTCAAAAAATGTGTCAATTTGATCTATGGCTTGTCCAGTAATGCAGGTGGAGAGCTAATCTGTTACTATCGCAATCAGCAAATCATCATCTTGATCGGCAAAAATGAAAATAAACCGCCAATTTCCGTAAGCGATACGAAAGCCTTTGCTCAAGAGGTGCTGCAGTTGCTGGCTCAGGAAATGACTAAAAATCATTTTCTCATCGGCATTGGCAGTCAGTATAAGACACTTGCTTCGCTCCATCGAAGCTTCTTCGAGGCCCAGGAAGCTATGCGGCTCATGCAGCGGTTTAATAAAGACAGCCGGAGCATTGCTCACTTCGAGGATTATTCTGTCTATCATTTTCTGGATTCCAACATTAAGCCTACGGAAATGGAGACATTCTTTAACAAAGTTCTGGGAGGCATTCATGAACATGACCAGACGATGAACACGAGATTCATGTCTACCTTGGAGTATTATTTTATGTACAATCAGAATGTAACCGAAGCCGCCAAAGCGATGTTTATTCACCGCAACACCTTTATTTACCGGATTGATAAAATCAAAGATTTGCTAAATATAGATCTGAAAAACTCTGATGAGTTATTCGAGATTCAACTGGCACTTAACCTCTATCGATTGCTGCAAAGGGGTTAAAATAACGAAGGGTATTCCCGGCAACCATTACTCTAGTTGCACTGGAATACCCTTTTTTTCATAACGTCATAGCCCGTCCATATCTTGCTAAATATTCTTCCTTCTCCTTATAATCCGGCATTAGGCTTCCAACCCGTCGCCAAAAGGAGCGATCATGGTTCATATGCAGCAAATGACATAACTCATGGATGATCACATAATCGATAACCTCCACGGGAGCCATGGCCAGACGATAGTTAAAGGTTAGTTTTTTATCGGAGCTGCAGCTTCCCCATTTGGTCCTGGACTCTACAATCTCGATACTCTTAGGTTTTACTCTAAGCTGCGTCTGGTACCTAGTGATCCGCTCTCCTATAAGCTTCTTGCAGCTAGAGAAATAGAACTTTTTCAGCTTTAACTGAAGTTGTTCTTCACTTAGCTCCGCTGTCTCTATAAGCTCATGCAGAGAATAATATTTGCCTAGATACAGGAACTTTCCTTCATCTTCGTACGCTCTGATCATCTTTGGCGTTTCACGAGCCGCTTCGAGACTTTGCAGCTTCTCCACAATCATTTTGCCATTACGCTCAACCACACTTTTAATCGTCTCTTCAGATGTTTTCTTAGGTACCTTGAGTGTTATGCGCCCTGACGAATCTATATGAATGGAGATTTTTTTCCCGTTTCCATATTGAACATTAAACTCGATCACCTGATTGTCGTAATCAATCTTCATACCCACCATCGTTTCTATAAGATTATTCGCAATAAAAAAGAAGAACGCACCTAGGCGTTCTCCTATTTTAACACGATTCCTCAATACACCGGATATCCCGCTACAAACATTGCCAAGTAAAGTATACTACCCACAACAGATATAACAGTGAGTGCAACATCCTTCGGCTTTTCATTAGTGAGCGCAACGGCAGCAAAAGCTAGCGGAAAGGCAACAAGCAAATAACGCGGGGCTGACAGCAGCCAGGTAGCTCCCACTACGAAAGCAAAATACACGATAAAATAAGCAGTGTAGGATGGCCGTAGTTTTCTTGCTCCCATAAACATGATAATTAGTGCTGAGAATATAGCGATTAAATTGGGCAGCCACATGCCGAGAAAAGAACGGCTATCTCCACTTTTAAAGGTGCCCACCGCATATTCCATCTGATATCTTACGGTATCGAAAAAGAGATAGAACTTCTGTGACCAATGCTCCCTCTGGTAAATACTGAACTGAAAAGCATTTCCCGTAACATAGTAGTTGATGTAAAGATAAGCCAGCAAACCCATCGATATGATAGCAAGACAACCAATGGCGGTGATCAGCTTATGTATAAACGCTTTTTTATCTAGTAATTTATAATTCCCTATAAGATCCCGTGCTAATTCAATCGCAACCGGTACAATCAACAGCACCCCTGGAGAACGCGTATACGCTGCGAGTGCACCGCATAAACATCCGATGAGCCATTCTTTTTTTCTCACAAAATATAAACACAGCAGCGATAAGGCCAGAAATAGAGATTCGGTCATTGGGATGAAGAAAAAGAACGCAGCCGGAAATATAAAAATATACTTCACTACTCGCATAGCACTCTTTCGATGCATGTCTAGTGAGGCAAGCTCATAGGCGACCAAGGCAGCAACAAGCGAGCAAATATTAGAAACGATAAATCCAGCGACGAGATAATTCCCTACGAATACCTGAACTACTTTAATTAGATTTGGAAAAAAAGGAAAAAACACAATATGGTATTTCGGATCTCCCTCCGTCACATACCAATTCTCCGCGATGCCCAAATAATGTGAAGCGTCGATCCCTGATATATGCCAGGTCTCAGCTATTTTGCTAAACAAACCACCGGAATAGCCATTCTGTATGATCAAAAATATATAACCGATAAACATAAGCAAGACCCGACTAGCCACTACCCAGCCGATAATATATAGCCAAGCCTGCTTTCTGTCCCGTGTTTTATTTTCCAGAGTTACTTCAGGTGCTGGATTTGTCAGAACAAAATCTGTCAAAACAGGTATAGTGCGGAGTCCCAATAATATAAAAAGTACGAAACAGGCCACGGAAGCAAGGGTACCCATCATAGTCCAACTAGTGGTCGAGTTTACCCAGAAAATAGCCGTCACCATCATAATGAACATGAAGATGAAGGAAATGATTTTGTCGTGCTTTTTCATTTGAACCTCCAGAGATAAATTCTTACAATAATCTAGTTAAAAAAGGAAAATATTACGCATAGAAATATAATAGTCTCTGGAAATTTTTTTGTAAATCATTTCTTAGATCATCATAGATTCTAAAAAAAGCCTATGCACTGAAAATGCATAGACTGTATGTATAGCACTATTTTAACAACTCTAACACGCCTTGAGGCTGTTGATTAGCTTGAGCCAACATCGCTTGTGATGCTTGAGATAAGACATTGTATTTGGTAAGCTTCATCATTTCCTTTGCCATATCCACATCTCTTATTCGTGATTCAGCTGCTGTTAAGTTCACTTCGTAATTGGTTAGGTTATTATGGATATGTTCTAATGCATTTTGATACGCGCCGTACATTGAACGCTTGGATGAAACGGTATTTATAGCTTTGTCTATTTTTGAAATCGCTAATTCGGCACCTTGTCTAGTTGAAAGATCTATATCCGCAATTCCCAGAGCAGTAGTTCTAGCATCTGTTAATTTAACAGCGAAGTTATTCCCAGAGTTTGCTCCCACCTGAAGATTTACTGTTTTGTAATCATATGTGGTACCAGGGTTTGATCCGTAAGATACATTGAAATTGGTTATCCCAGTTGTAGTTGAAAAAGTGTAACTTCCGTCATCATTACTAATAATGTTATTTAATCTATCCGTAGAGCCCCCACCATTTAGATTAACATTAGCCAATTCATTTCCCTGTGGATCAAAAATGGAAAGACGATAATTATTATCTACTATTCCTCCAACGATGTAATTCCCATCTTTCATTTCTGTAATGCTAGTAAGTTGACTGGAGTTGGAAGTTTCATTTGAGATATTCTTCTCCCACAATACGTTTCCACTACTGTCTAGTTTATAGATTAATCCACTAGTTTTAGTAGAGTCGTTATAAGAACCAACAATTATGGCCCCTCCATCACTGGTTGCGATGGCGCGGTAACCTTCATCATCCCCAGCAGCACCGACTCGTGTGTCCCATAACGGATTTAAGTTACTATCATATTTCACAACCCAGCTTGACTTATCGGTATAAGAACTGTTTAGTTTGAGACTTGATGAACCAATAGCCAAATAACCGCCGTCAGCAGTTTCAATAATAGAATTAAATTCTTCGCTTCCATAGCCAACAGGATTGGATTGTGAAGAACCCACTATCGAGGTGGATTGTTGCACACCACTACTATTAAATTTAGCCATAAGGCCATCCCAATTTTGAATACCGGAACCCGTCCCTGCCACAATAAAGGAACCGTCACTAGTCTCAATTACTTCATTCCCCATAATGGAGTAGACGCCAGATACCCCTGTACTCCACTGCTCATTCAAATTCCCATCCCATTTAATTATATTTATCCTTTGATCGGAAATTGCCCCTGCTGAGAAATCATTTCCTAATAAAATATAACCACCATCACTAGATTCCTTAATACTATACACATCCATATTAGGAATTGCTTGTGACCAAACCAGATTACCCATACTATCTAATTTGAAGGGATTATTACCGGGAATTCTTATTCCGACGTAACCTCCATCTGAAGTCTTAGATAAATCTCTGGCAGGTATGTTAGCTGTCCAGTTCGTACTTATATTGCCCTGTACTGGGGTAATATTCGTGTTTACTTCGAGGTCATTATTCAATAAATGAATTCCATTAAATTGAGTGTTATTAGCAATATCATTTATCCCAAGCTTTATCTGCTCAACTTCTTTTTGAATCAATGTTCGATCAAAATTTGTTAAGGTATCATTTGAAGCCTGTATTGCAAGCTCCCGAAGTCTTAGCAGATTAGGATCTTGTATAGTTCCAAGTCCACCCTCAGCAGTCTGAATTAGTGAAATACCATCCTGTGTATTCCTTGCTGCCTGAGATAATCCACGAATCTGTGCTCTCATTTTCTCAGAAATTGCTAATCCTGCAGCATCATCTGCCGCTATATTTATCCGAAGTCCAGAAGATAACCTCTCTTGTGAACTTGTAATAGATTTATTATTTTTATTTAATCTGTTCAAACTATTTAAAGACGTGATGTTGTGACCGATTCGCATTTAATCACCTTTCAATTGTTAGTATCTTCTATATCGGATAGTCCTTAGTAATTTTTTAGGTCAAATTACCCGTGTCTTAAGGCCTCGCCTTAAATTCCCACCGTCCCCCGCTGAAAAGTTGAATATTCACATACAAAAACGGCGATCTATCCCCGGTTAAGCACCGACAACAGATCACCGCTAAAATTCTGACTAGATCATTATCATTCAAACGGATAAATCCAGAAATGTTCTGTTCCAAACCGAGCTTGGATCTCTTTATCATTTAAAGGTTTGCTGCCCAACAGCTCAGCAGCCTGGAATTGGGAACGATGCGCCTGAATGGACGCCATCTTGTGCTTGAGGAAATCTCTCACATCATTGATAACCTTTGGCTCCCCAATCTCTACAATATTATTAGCAAAAGCTATACAGTGAACAGGAGGTCTTTCTTCCTTCGGCAATCTTGCAACGGTTCGGATCACTGCAGCTCCAGTAGCATCGTGATCAGGATGAACGCTGTACCCTGGATAGAAAGTGATGATCAGCGAAGGTTTAAGCTCTTTCAAGAGCGCATCAATCTGCCCATCGAGCAAGACTTGATCTTCGAATTCTATCGTCTTGTCGTGAAAACCAAGCATTCTTAAATCCTGTATGCCAATAGCCTCGCAGGATTCCTCCAGCTCCTTCTTACGTATTTCCGGGAGGGTTACCCGATTCGCAAAGGGCGGGATGCCCATATTTCGGCCCATTTCTCCAAGCGTTAGGCATGCGTAGGTAACTTGGGTCCCATTTTGTATATGTTTGGCAAGGGTACCTGATATACCGAAGGCCTCATCATCCGGATGTGGCAAAATAACAAGAATATGTTTTTCCACAGAACTCTTCATCTCCTCTTCCATTAGAACGGCTCTCGGCTTAATTGTAACGATACGATCAGTTTGCCTTGAGCATCATGTCCAGCCATAATCAATCTGCCTGTCTCACTCTCTTCATAGTGAGTTAGCCCTTCCGAGTAAACCCAGCCCTGCGACATTTTTAAGCCGACCCGATAAGGACCGTTGCCGGAAATCGAACCATGGGAATATCGAATAATAGCATTGGTAATAAAAGTAGCGGCTGGATGCTTCGAACTATCTAAATGGGCAGCGTAGGCTCCCGTTGTCATCTCAAGATGGATATATAGATCCTGATCTTTAAGCAGGTCGATCCTATCTTGTACTTCCGATTGATTGATTAGCTGCAATGTTGCGCCTCCGTCTCTGACTGAATATATACATACAAAAAATAAGATCCATACCTTATAGAAGGACGGATCTGTTATATGATAAGCGGGTCCGTATTTCTTTTCAAAGTATAACGTGCAATGCTATGTAATTCAATGGATAGAGCGATCCCCTCCAAGTGTAACAGTAATGGACTGGCTTTTTACTATTCACCTGAAGGGGATAATATCACTAAGAGGTTGATGCAGTTTATATTAGATCACAAACTGATCTAACATCTTTATGATGACTTCACGTTTTACAGGCTTGCTGATATACTCGTCCATCCCGGCAGCTAGACAATTTTCACGATCACCCTTCAAAGCATTAGCCGTGACCGCGATGATCGGCGGACATTTCTCTTGATGCTCATCTCTTAACATCTTCATAGCCTCTATACCGTTCATAATGGGCATGTGAAGATCCAATAAAATAAGATCAAAGGGTTCTTTCCGTGCTGCTTCAACCGCATCTATGCCATTTGTGACGGCGATAACGCTGTGACCCATTTTTTCGAGTATTTTGGTCAGCACTAGCGCATTGATAGAGTTGTCTTCAGCAAGTAAAATCCTTGCCTCACGTGCGGTATGAAGCTTGTTAATGTTAGCCTCTTGGCTAGGGATTACCACTGATTTCTTGGGCCTGATTGTGAAGGTAACCGACGTACCGCTCTTGCCGTCACTCTCCGCATAGATCTCACCACCCATCATTTCGACAATTCTGCGGCTGATGGCAAGGCCAAGACCCGTGCCTTCGTGTCTCCGCATCATAAAGCTATCCACCTGCTCAAATGGTTCAAAAATATCAGTAAGTCGATCAGGATCAATTCCAATGCCAGTATCGGTTACCGTAAAGGCCAGCAGGAAGGGATCTTCCTTTACAAGCCTCACTTTTACCGATATGCTGCCCGCGGGTGTGAATTTCACAGCATTCCCTAGCAGGTTCAAAAACACCTGCTTCAAGCGTTCCTCGTCACCGTAAATAAAGTCAGGAACATCATGATTTATGATGCTGGTGAGCTCCAGATTTTTTTGTTCAGCTTTTATTGCGATAACAGAAAAGCTGTCCTTGAGGCAAGTCCGCAGATCGAATGTATCCTCTTGCAGCTCGCTACGGCCTGCCTCAATTTTTGAAAGATCAAGGATATCATTGATTATATTGAGCAGGATTCCTCCGCTTTTGCGAATGATTTCTACATATTCACGTTGTTCTTCATTAAGCTCTGTTTCAAGCAAAATATCAGTCATGCCGATCACCCCGTTCATGGGAGTGCGAATTTCATGACTCATCATAGCCAGGAACTCACTTTTAGCTCTATTCGTGGACTCTGCGGCTTCCTTAGCTAGCGACAATTGCCTTTGCTCGGAAATGTCCTTGCATATAAGGTAAAATCCGATATTATGATTGTTCACATAAATGGGTGCAATACTGGTGAGCACTTCAACTACTTCGCTTTCCTTAGTGACAAGCTTATTGATATACTGCTCAACCGTATTATCGTAAAGGGCTCTTTCCAGAATGCGCTGGACATTCTCTTCTCCAATCAGACTCGCAAGCTTCATCCCGATCAACTCGGACTCGATGGCGTAGCCCGTTATCTTTTCAGCCATACTATTGGTGTTAATGATTCGACCGTCAAGGTCAAAGGAAATGACGGCGTCATGGTTGTATTTTTTAAGCGACGTATACCGTTCAACAGACTCCTGAAGGCGTTGCTCAGATTCCTTTTGCTTTGTAATGTTAACGATTTGGCAAATGAAATATGCTGGCTGGTTCGACTCGTCGCTGAATAAGTGGAGAGTAAGCTGTCCCCAAATATAATCTCCATTTTTTGTGATAAACTGCTTTTCCATCTGCAATCTTGTTTTCTCACCCAAGAGTGCCTTTAGATCATGAAGGTTGCCGAAATCTTCGGGGTGAGAAAGGTCTTCTAACCGCATACCCTCAAACTCTTCAGTGGAATAACCAAAAGTCTGTTCAAAGGCTGGGTTTACGGTCAGAATCAAACCATTTGGCGCTAAAAGAGCGATCCCAAAGGAGGCGTGATTAATCACCTGTTGGTTGAACTGTTCCTGGTTTAGATTTACGCGATGCATAGCGACCTCCATGGATGATGTAATTTTTGCGTGAAAAAATAGACCTTCTAATTAGAAGGTCCTATTTATAGCTTATAGTCTAATTTACCCACTTTGTTATTAATTGAATCCGTTAATTTAACGGGATCGAATAGAACACTCGGGACCCCTTATTGTTAGTATACCAAATAATTTTATCACCACTAATAATAGGACTGCACTCTGATAAGGCAAAATGCTTGACCGTTTGGATGTCGCTAGTAGCTTTCCCCGCTCCATCTATAAGAACATATTTCAGATCACCCGGATGATTCTCTTTATCAAACTCCTGCCACAGCACCATCATTTTGTCGTCTGTGATTTTTACTAGTTTAGGGATGGAAGCGATCAGGTTCGTGCCTACATATTTAGCCAAGGTAATGTGATTCACCGAAGTACTGCTCAGGTTGGACTTGGGCAACACACTAAGCATGACATCCCTTTGGTCCGTTTCTAAACCCACCATCTCATAAGATGTATACTCTTTGACTAGGGAATGATCTACCGAATTCATAGCGACTATATAGTTCGCCGGGGACAGCTCAAATCCGCCTATAGAAACACCCGTCGCGTTAGCTCCGATTTTGCCGGGAATATTAAATAAGTCTACTTCGTTATAACTGGCTCCGTCTCCTTTATTCAGAACAATCGAACGGGGATAAGCGTCTCCATGATCGACTAGAACATGCGCTGCACCATCAAACAATACATATTGGTCAAAAGAGTGACTGACATGATTCTTCTGGAATCTTCCCAGATCATTGGTCACGGTCATGGATTTAGTATTTACGATAATGGTAAGCTGGGATTGATGATTTAATTTATCTTCTGTCGTGTATCTTGTACGTGAGGTGTGAAATACAAGCGTATCTCCAGCCTCAGCCATACTACCGGAGCCTGAATCAAACGGGCTAACGGTATAGCTCTCCCCACCCTTTATGGAGACACTGTCTACTCTATTGAAGCTTTTATCATAACGGACAATACGAATGACTTCTTTGCTATCATTCTCTTCGCGGTTCTCTTGGCCAAAAGCAATATAGTTATACTTCTCCCCACAGTAGAAACCACCAAATATCGGAAGCTCAAAAGGGATACTCTTATTTCCAGTTAGTTCAAACTTCTCATTATATGATTCAATCGTAACCTCCTTATTCGCCTCAAGGACACTTACAGTCCCGTCCTTATTATTCACGAGATAGGAAGTGGCCGTACTTTTCCATCTAGGAAAATAAGAAGATTCTGCATTACTCTCAGCTACAGCTGCCGTCTTTACCCGGTAAGCATGATCTGGGATCTTGGAGAATAACGATATGCGATCAGACTGAACGTCAAATTCAATATCGAACGGGATTTTGCCCGCCAAATCTCTCAACTGAAAATAATTGTTATCATCAATATTGTACGCCGTAATAGACTGCAACTGTCCATTTACCAGCACCTTAGAGTTGGAAAGCGTAGCTGCATAATTTTTATTGCGGCTATAATAGTTACTCGTAGTTTTCTTTTCGGGCGTATATGCTTGCCCAGTTATGATCTCAATCGCATTGTTCGCTTTATTCCAAGTGATATCAAACTGGCTGCTCGTTCCCGAGAAATACTCTGCCAAATCGCGTAGTCTGAAATAATTGTTATTCGATATGTTGAACCCATTCAGGTTCCGCTGTTCTCCATCAAAATATGTACTGCTCTCTGTCACCTTAGCCTTCACCGTATTGCCCGCAAAGGTTGTAGTGCCGAGTGCTGGTGTAACCAGTAATAACATCAGCAATATACTAAAAATCCTCTTCATCCGTCTTTCCTCCATTTATATATAAATAACAATACTATAATTTTTATCGGTATTTTATTCGTATTCCTCCACCACATAACTTACAAACGCCAAGCGCTTACTATCCGGAGACCACGAATTCACGTTAATCGTACCTTGTCCTCCAATCAATTGTACTAGTGTGCGATAATCTCCTCCCGTGCTTGCCATCAATCGAATCTCAACATCCTTATTCGCAGGGTGATCGCCAGGATCTACATCTCCTTTGCGGTAACTCAAGTAAGCAATCGTCTGCCCATCTGGCGATACATGCGGGAACCAGTTATTACTCTCATCAAAAGTCATCTGTGTTTGCTCAGTGCCATCGGCATTCATTCGCCATATCTGCATCAGCCCTGTACGCACCGAGTTGAACCATATATTTCCCCCATCTGGTGAATATTCAGGCCCATCATCCAGCCCAGGCGAATCCGTCAGTTGTACCTCTACTCCCCCGTCTACTGGAATGGTATAAATATCATATTGACCATTGCGCTCTGCACAGTAAGCTAACTCAGCACCGTTTGGAGACCAACCATGTAAATAACTTGGAGCATTCGGTGTAACTAGAACCGGTTCGCCACCCTCCATGGGAAGAATATATATACGAGATTTACCATCTTCTTTCGTATGGTGACTAATTGCGATCTTAGTGTTGTCAAAAGACAGAACATGATCGTTATTACATTCCGCAGCAAACCCCGAGTCAATTTGAACAAGCTCACAGGTTGCGATGTCGAACGAATAGAGACAACCTCGACTATTATAAATAAGACGCTTACCATCGCTAGTCCAATTGGGTGCCTCGATTAAATAATCAAATGAGCGGAGGGCAGTACGCTCCCTAGTCTGTACATCTACGATTTCTAATGTGCTAATCACTTTCATTGTCCTCTCTCCCATCGTTAAAATATGTACATAACCCACTTCGACAGCTATTCTAAATCCCCTTTCTTTCTTGGTAATACAATTATAAAGACAAAAAGATCCGCCTCGAAGAGTTCACTCCTCAAGGCAGATCCATAATCATCTTATAAACGTCCAGCCGCTTTTACTTTTACCAGCAAGGCATTACCCGGCAAGTATGCAATCGGAATATCCTCAGACAATACGATCTGAACGGTATCGCGATCTGCACCGGCTAGAACAGCTTGCTCTATTGCATGGCTGCGGGCATCTTCCTTAGCTTCATCATAAGACATTTCGTCCAGGGAATAAATCCGCTCTGTCTCCCCGCTCACCTCACCTAACGCAGCGCCAATCGCATTTGCAGCATCATAGTGATCCGGTCTTACAATCCGTGATACACCTTCAAGCTTGTCTGCCACAAGAATACTTCCGCCACCGACCAAAATGACGTCAACAGGATCTGAGCTTGTCTTCATCCGATCAATCGCTTCCTCGATATCCCGCGTAATGATCTCATCTGCTCTCTTGCAGATCGATTCATCAAGTGCCTCAGTCTGCGCATCTTTCCACTCGTATCGATTAAGCTTCACCGCCACATCGGTTGCTGTGAGCGTATCACCACCAAAGATGAGACCGCGCTTCAATAGCTCGTACCCCACGCTATCCGGACCCACTGTTACCTGATCCTGCGTTTCATCCAAGCGAACGATTGTACCGCCGCCGATCCCGATCGATAAGATATCCGGCATGCGGAAGTTCGTGCGAATCCCGCCAATCTCAACCGCAGCGGAGGATTGACGCGGGAAGCCTTGCATCAGGACGCCGATATCTGTCGTGGTGCCACCGATATCAACAACAAGTGCATCATTCAGACCTGACAAGTGTGCCGCGCCCCGAATGGAATTCGTCGGACCGCAAGCAATCGTCAGAATCGGGTAACGAAGCGCATATTCACTGTACATCAGTGTTCCATCGTTCTGACAGATGTATAGGCTCGCGTCAATTCCATAAGTGTGAAGCGCCTCTTCGAAGCCCTTTACGACTCCAGCAATGACGTTAAGTAATGCGCCGTTCAGCAACGACGCGTTCTCACGCTCGAGCAATCCAATACTTCCAATCTCATGAGACAACGTCACAGGCATATCTGCGCCAAGTACTTGCTTCGCTAGTTCTTCGACACGTTTCTCCTGCGAGGTATTCACTGGGGAGAACACACCACAGATCGCAACCGCTTCGACTTCACCCTTCATTTTCAAAAAGCAGTCTAGAATCTCTTCTTCATCCATTTCAACAATCGTGCGGCCATCATATTCATATCCACCATGAACAACATAAGCATGTGGGCAAACCGTTGCCTTAAGTGTATCGTCCCAATCCGCAAGTGGAGGAACCGCAGTTGTTGCCGGTGCCCCGATTCGAATCAAGCCGACTTTCCCCAAGTGCTTGCGCTCTACAATAGCATTCGTACAGTGCGTAGTTCCGAGCATTGCATAACGAATCTGCGCCGGATTCACACTACTCTCTGCTAACAAACGACGGATGGATTCAGTAATGCCTTCATTCACATCACTTGTGGTATGCACTTTTATCGTATGAATGGTGTTTAGCTTGGAGTCGAGCAAGGCTGCATCTGTATTTGTCCCGCCGACATCAATCCCAATGCGGTATATTTCTTCCATGTTGTCTACATTCGTATGAGACATTACTCTGCTCCCCCTTTCTCTGCTGCCAATTGTTCAATTGGAACATAAGGTGCGTCATAGCCAAAATATTGTGGACCTACCGTCTCGAGGCCCTTTGGTGAACGCCATTTCGGATCACAAGGGAAACCAACCACACTAACCCGAGCACCGTATTTCAAATTCTCAGTCGTGATTGGCATACCGGTATCCTGGTCAAGCACAGAGATCAGATCAGGAGTAATAGCAATTGAATGTCCATCTTCTGTGGCAAGAAGGAACTCATTCTGGAAGAACAAAGTCATCGTACGTCCCTTTTTAGCATCTGTACCTTCGAAGATCGCTTCACCGCGTGTAAATCCGCCTTCTGTACGACGGCGAATGTCTACTGCCTTACCCTGGAACAACGCATATCCATTCAGCTGCTTCAGCAGCATTTCAATTGGATTCTGCTTCAATTCCTTGGACTCAAACAATGTTTTTCCAATTTCATACGCAAGCGTCAAGGTATGTGGAATTGCACTTTGCTTTACCTGCGCTCCAGTTACCGGATAATCACAAATCGAAGCTGATCCGCCCATTTGAATCGTAACCGCACGCGCCATCCGCTCTTCCCAAACACCGTCGATCGCATGCATAAGCACACCATTGCCGCGTTCATCTGCCATCGTAATCGGACTGCAGTCAATACCGTCCAAGTAGAATGTCACCATTTGCGATTCTGGAAAAGCCCGTCCCATGGCATCCGCATCTACGATAGGAATATTGCGTTCCGCAGCCGTAATTACGGGAACCAGAGAGTTACCGCCACCGACCTCAATCGGCATAATGGCGCTCACCTTGCGGCCCAGCTCTTTCTCAATCATATCCAAAGGCTTGATCATTTGCTGAATCGAAGGAATCTTCTCATTCATAACCGTAGGTGCGCCAATCATGGATATAGGAACAACCAATGCATCGTCCTCCAGATCCTCAGGACTTACTAAACGAACAGGACCATATTTGCGAATGGCTTCCATCGCCATCAATTTACCAATATGCGGGTCACCGCCCCCGCCTGTTCCAAGAACGGCTGCACCAACAGCAATGTATTGCACCGCTTGTTCATTTAATTCTGTTAGTTTGTGATTTCTCATGTTGTTATCCCTTCTTTGTCATGATTTTGCCGACAATCCACTGCACGATAAAGGCGAACATAAACGCATCTAATGCCGGTACGCTCGTGATTTGGAACCATCCAAATCCATCTGGCGCTGCGGTTGTCATAAAAGCGAACAACGTAGCTGCAACCCACACCGCTAAGGAGCGAATCACCCAGTTCTTATTGCGATCCAGACCTTCAAAAGTGAATTTCTTTCGATCTACAAACAAAAATTCGGACGTGTAGATCCCCCCGATTGGAGCGACAAACACCGTAATAATATTTAGGAAAGATAAAAACTTATCATAGATGCCAAATACGGCAAGCAACGTAGCAAAGATACCCGCCACAATAGTAATTAGCTTTTTCGGAACCTTTTGGAACACGACAGAGAACCCTAACGAAGCAGAATATAAATTGTTCGTGTTTGTCGTCCATTGGGCAAGGGTTAAGACGATAATGGCTGGAAGCCCAAGTCCTAGCGCAATGAAAATATTCGTCAGATCATCTGTGTCCATAATTCGAGATAGGAAAATAGCTACAATCGTCATGAAGCTGTTACCCACAAAGAAGCCGATAAAGGCCGCGGTTATAGCATGCTTCGGTGTGCGCGCCCAACGAGCGATATCCGGTGAAAGCACCGTACCGACAATAAATATACCAATAACAAGCGAGATCGCTGTCCCCATCGGGATCGCTGCTCCGCTAATCGGTTCCCACACGGCTGAAGCTCCTTTGGTATGGAACGCGGAATAAATAGCCACTCCGATAAACAAAATAAGCAATGGTACGGACCAGGTGCTTAGTCGTTCAATAGATTGATATCCCCAAATAGCTGTCGACATCATCAAAAGCCCACCTATGAATGAAAGCACCCCTAAGGACAGATGAATATCCCATAATTGACTAAAAGCAGTCTGCATATTCGAAGCGAAGAACCCGACCTGCACCCCAAACCAACCGAGTGAGAAAATACCGAGGATAACTGCTACGACACGTGCACCCACATTTCCGAATAGAAACCGAGAGATCATCGATGTCGATAACCCTGTTTTAGCCCCTACATACGCACATAACGCTCCGATCACCCCTAGGATTAACGAACCGATTATTGTTGCTGTGAGTGAATCCGTCAGATTCATTCCATTGCCAAGCTGAGCACCCAAGAACATCGCTGATAGGTCAATCCCGATGGCGATCCAGACGAGCGACATAGATAGCCATTTTTTACGCAAATGCGCTGGAACCGGCTCTCTCTCAAAATCCCCCGAGCTAAGCTCGTTCCCCTTTACTTCACTTACTTCTGCCATTCTCCCCATCCCCTTGTTGTTATCTTCTTCTGTAGCGCTATGAGGACGCACCTTTCCAATACATTTCAAACGCATGGTTTAGCTTACGCTCATAAATTCCCTTAGAAGTGTAATAGAAATACTGCATGCTTAATCCATCCATCAAGTTGAGAAAAGCATCTGCGAGAAGCTGCACGGATTGATCGCGAATTACGCCCTCTTCCATTCCTTTCGAGATGAATTGTTCAATGATCTTCGTCAGCATCGCGTCGGACTCTAGAAATGCTTCCTCAATCGTTTCCTTTAAGAATGCCGGTGGGAAGACCACATACCTCAGTACAATTTTGCTTGCTTCAGGGCTCTTCTGATAGAACTCATACTGTCTAGACAATATGCCTCGTAGACTTTCCTGCGCACTCAATACTTTCTGCTCTTCCGATAGCTCTTGAATATAAGTGTTATAGGACTGCATAGCCTCACGAAAGACCGTCATAAACAAATCCTCTTTATTCTCAAAAAAGGCATAGATCGCCGGAGTCTTCACGCCAACTTCCTTCGCAATTTCAGAGAGAGCCGTACCCTCGTAACCCTTCTCTCCGAATAGTCGCATCGCTACTTCTTTCAACTTGTTTTTGGTCAAGACATTCCACATCCCTTACTTACTTAATTAACGTTAATTAAAAAACACTATACATCTTTATGCATAATAATTCAATGTTTTTCATAAAAAAAATAGCCCTCAATACATACAAAAAAAGCCGACCAACATCAGGATAATCCCTGAATTATGATCAGCTGAACGGTGAGCTGGGTTTACTTTAGAAGCAAAGTTGTTAATGTAATCTTTCATCAAACATAAGTTGAATTTGAATACCAAAGGGATCCTCAATGATACCGTAGGCTTTACTAAACACATTGCTGGATAACGGAGAAATAATTTTCACGCGCTCGTCTGTGATTAAGCTTTTATAAAAACCTTCAATCCCCTCTAAATCAGCACTTTGAATACATAATGAAGTGTTATTGCCCACTGTATATTTCTCATTCGTATTCATTGTATCTTCTGCTATCATTATTTTTGTTTTTCCGATTAACAGGACAGAGTGAGTAATATAATCCTTATTTTCATCCGTAAGCTGTAGGGAGCTGTCACGCTCTGCAAGTTGTTGATAGGTGACACGTAACAATTCCTCTGCGTTAAAATGTTTTTTGTAAAATTCTATAGCTTCCTTGGCTCTTCCCTTCATCGATAAGAAAATAGCTACTTCTAGTGTTGTACTCATAGTGTAAGTCTCCTTCGTATATTTGATATGTGATCTTAAACTTATTATGATATATAAAGGTATCAAAACATGACACCTTAATAAGGAGCTTTTTATATGAAGAAATCAGAACGATTAAATGACATGATGAGATACTTAAACGGGCGAGAGTTTTTTAATCTAAGTAACCTTATGGAGAAATACAATATTTCAAAAAGCACAGCGCTACGTGATGTTACTTCATTAGAACAATTGGGTATGCCTATTTTCGCGGAACATGGAAGACACGGACGTTATGGTATTCTAAAAAACAGATTGTTATCCCCTATTATTTTCACGATAGATGAAGTCTATGCGCTGTATTTTGCCATGCTGACGTTAGAATCTTATCAATCCACACCCTTTCATCTAAGTGTTAACAAGCTAAACGAAAAGTTCGAGCACTGTCTATCGAGTACACAAATCAACCAGATTCACAAAATGAAAAAGGTCCTGCAATTCGAAATGTATCAGCATAAGCATGTCAGCCGTTTTTTAGATAAAATCCTAGCAAGTATTCTAAATGAGAGTGCCTGTAACATTGAATATACCAAAGAAAACCAAACAAAAAGCTACCCTGTTCAATTCTTTAGGATTTCCGCTAAGTTTGGTCAATGGTATGCCACTGGAATAGAGCTTGCGACGAATACATATAGAGTTTTTAGATGTGATCGAATAACCTTCATTGAAGAAGAGGAAAGCAAGGCTCGTTATTCTATAGAAGAACTTCTTAGTCGTTCATTAGAAATCTATCAGTCTGCGAAAAGTATTGACTTTGAAGTTGAGATTGCGGAACAAGCAAAGGATATTTTTTATAAAGAACATTATCCTTCTATGGAAATAGAGGCTGGTCCGAAAACAGTCATTAAGGGATTCTATAATCCAGGTGAAGAGGATTTCTTGGCTAATTATTTTATCCGATATGGTCATGCTGTTACATCCGTGAAACCTGAAGCCTTAAAACAAATAATCAAAGATAAGTTAGAGCAACTGGTAAATCACTATCAAAAAATATAAAGCTAATCAAAAGGGGTAAAAAACATAGCTTGGAGAACTGCCTTAGCCTTTTTGAGGTTGCGCGTATCCAGTTGGTTAAGCATGTCTACGATTTGACTCATTTCATCGTTTTCCACTGGCTCAAGAGATGCTCCGGTAGTTAATAGTTCTTTTTCAGCAACAGATTCCGAATGAACCCATGACGCTTCCAAAGTATCCTCGAAGGCTTGGATTATAAATAACAATTCATCCGTGTTATATCTCTGTAGAAACCGGTTTATCCCTTTATTCATCTGCTTATGTAGGGCTAAATGCAAATCGAATATTTCTTTCCCTAGAGATGTTGTAAGAAAAAGCACTTCTTTTTTATTATCGGGGAGAAACTCCGTGCGAATAATCTCCTGTTGTACTAATTTTCTAGTGATTTTGGACACGCTGCCTTTTGGAATTCCGAATTGCTTCGAAATGGTAGTACCATTCACCGGCTCAAGCTGTCCAATCGCATCTATTACATGCAGCATCATGACTGTGGAGTCTTGGAGGAAATCAATGATAAGGGGATTACTGCAGTTCTGAATCAACCATTCCTTCTCTTCGTCATCCTCCGATTGAAATCGCTTTTGTAATTGGGGAATCTTCTCTATTAATTTTTTAATCAAAATATCCTTATTAGGTAAGTTCTCGAAAGAATGTGTCACTGTTACGTCTCCTCGTAAATTCATCTTATGCTCATTTTAACAAGATACAGCTCATAAATAAAGTTTCCTAGAAATAATATTGACAACAAGGAAACTTAAAACGTATTATTGTTTCCATAGTTAATATTTAATTTCTAGGAAACAATAAATCATAAAGAAGGTGTTTATATGAATGTCTTAATTATTTTTGATCATCCCTACGGTGCATCAGCGTCCGAGAATATCCCCCATCAGCGAAGCTATTCCGCAGCTTTATTAGCCTCCGTTATGCGAGGTCTCACCACCAAAGGCCATACGATTGATCTTATCGACCTGCATGCCGATGGATTTGATCCGGTCATGTCACGCGAAGAACTCACTGCTTGGCGACAAAAGAAAACCACCGACCGGCTAGTCGCCAATTATCAGCAGCGTCTTATAGCAGCGGATCATATCGTCTTCATTTTCCCTATATGGTGGGAAGCCATGCCCGCTCTTACCAAAGGTTTTCTTGATAAGGTATTCGCAAAAGGCATTGTCTACGAAGAAACTAAACCTGGGCGGCCCTTCAAATGCTTACTCCCAAATATTAAAGGAGTGTCCTTGCTGACCGTAATGAACACACCCGAATTCTTTTATCGCTGGATTTTTGGCAACCCCATCACCAAAATTCTATTTAGAGGCACCTTCCGCAAAATGGGAATACGGAAGAACCTCCGTTGGTATAATTATTCCGGGATGTCAGATCGCAGCTTAGAAGAGCGGGTGAAGCATCTCGATAAAACAGAACAACGGTTTGCACGACTGTACTAAACTAGACTAGATTAAATTACTCAAGCGCTGACTGATTCTGAGGCTAGCCTAATATAAAAAAACACGCCAATAACTGGCGTGTTTTAGTTAAATTTATTAAAATTCTTCATACGATGCGGGATCTTGATCAGCTATGCGACCTGTTGGCGAGGTTAATGCGGAAATAACGGTCATCTCAGCTTCCGATAATTGAAAATCAAAAATATTCAGATTATCGCGCTGATGCTCTAGAGAAGAAGCCTTTGGAATGGGAATAGCCCCAAGCTGTATATGCCAACGTAAGATAACTTGCGATATCGATTTATTATGAACCTTACCTATTTCCGCTATTTTCTCATTTTCCAGTACGCTGCTAGCTCGTCCCAATGGACTCCACGATTCAATCACTACCCCATGCTCTTTGTTCCATGCACGTTGCTCTTCCTGATTAAAATGAGGATGCAGCTCAATCTGATTCATGCTCGGCGCTACGCCAGTTTCTTGTATCAAACGCTCGATATGCTCCGGCAAAAAGTTACATACACCGATGGAGCGGATCAAACCTTGCTTCCGTGCCTCGATCATCGCCTGCCAGGCTTCAACATATAAATTCACTCTAGGGTTAGGCCAGTGGATGAGATAGAAATCATAATAATCCAATCCGGCTCTGAATAAAGACTCCTGTATGGTGGCTAATGCTTCTTTATAAGAGTGATGGCGACCTGGCAGCTTGGAAGTAATGAGCAGTTCTTCCCTAGTCACAGAAGTTTGCCGAACAGCCTGGCCTACAGCACCTTCGTTCTCATAATTAAACGCAGTGTCGATCAGACGATAGCCAACATCAATCGCCTTAGTGATGTTTTGTGCTCCCTCAGTACCATTTAAGGCGTAGGTACCAAAACCAATAGCAGGCACCTTCACTCCATCGTTCAATATGATTTCAGGTATTCTCTCAGTCATCGTCGCACTTCTCCTTTGTTGTCATTTAAGCCCCTGCCGATCCATCTTATAATTATTATAACATCTTCATTGTAAACTCAATCATTGGGTTACCTGAACAACCTCTAGCTTATTGGTAAGCCGCTTTCGTGGGCATCCGATTTATTTTTTATAGTAAAATGAATCTACAGCACTGGATTTTCGTAATGTTATGAATTAAAAGTAGAGATAAGAGGTGTACCCAATGAAGGAGCAATATCCAGCTAGGCTTGAATTGTTCGCAGACAACGCTCAGAGGATCAAAAAAGCTTTTCCATGGCAAAATGCAATGGTGAATCGGTTAGCGGCACTATTGTATGCTGTAGAGGACAAAGTTGCAGATGACGAAGCCATTCGTGCTAGCTACGAGCTAATTAAGGAGAGTACCGGGATTTTCTCTCAATTTAGAGGGGCTTCGGTGATCAGCATTGCTGCCCTGCTTTCACTTTCTGACGAAAAGGAAACTCTGCTTGCAAACACATTTGCCGTGTATGATTTAATGAAGGAAGCCAAATTCAGAGCCTCTGATTATCTCGTCGTTGCTGCCTATCAAATCGCTGCTAATGCAACATCGGATCGATATCAGCGTACGGTAGAACGGGCAAAGCTATTTTACGATAGTATGAAAGCAAAACATCGTTTCCTTACCGGACAGGACGATTATATCTTCTCCGCTATGCTTGGTCTTTCCGATATCGATGTTGAGAGTGGCGTGGACCGCATGGAGCAGCTCTATGTAACACTTAAGCCCGAATTTATGTCAGGCAACAGTGTGCAAGCCCTGACCCAGGTATTGGTTCTTGGGGAAGAAGCCCCTCAAGCAGCGGACCGTGTATTGGCATTAAGAGATGCATTTCGTGCACAGGGTATCCGGCTAGACAAGGAATATACCCTCTCCTCGCTGGGCGTGTTATCCCTGCTCCCTTGCAACAAGGAGGACATCGTTACTGATGTCTCGGAGACTTACGAATTTTTGCGTACAAAAAAGGGCTTCGGTAACTGGTCTATTGGCAAGCAGGAATTACTGCTCTTGTCTTCTGCGCTGGTAGCCTTCAGATCTGTGGAGGATGTACAAAACGGCGTATTAACTACGATGCTTTCCACCAACATTACCAATATTATAATTGCTCAGCAGGCTGCTCTTGCCGGGGCAGCGGCTGCGTCAGCTGCGGCTGCAGCTTCTTCTTCGAATTAGATTGAATCGTGAGGGAAAGATATGGACTCAATAAAAATCTTCACAACTAGAAATGAAGAATTATTAAACCGTCTACTGAACATTTGGGAATCATCCGTGCGGCATACTCATCTTTTTCTATCCGAGCAGGATATTGATGCTTTGCGGCCGCTGGTTATGCAGGCGCTTGAGGGCATAAGCGATTTGTTTGCTTTTACAGATGATGAGGAACAGTTGATTGGCTTCATAGGGGTTCAGAATAATAAGATTGAAATGCTGTTCGTAGAACCTGCTGTAATGGGAAAAGGGGTTGGAAAAGCACTTGTAGCTTATGTCATGCAGGAACTCGACGTACACCTCGTAGATGTGAATGAGCAAAATCCCCAAGCTTTAGGTTTCTATGAGCATATGGGATTTCAGGTTTTTGAGCGTTCAGCACTCGACGAACAAGGTAATCCTTTTCCTATCCTGCACATGTCGCGTAAGTAGCCTTTTCCTATGTAGGAGACAGTTCGATGCATTTTATTATCGTAAAAAAACAACAGAGCAGCGATTCTCAAACGAGAGAATCGCTGCTCTGTGTTTTAGTTGTCTGCAGTTTAGGTTGGCGAAGCTAGGAGCGGATAGGAGTAGATATGAGGAGCTAGGCGAAGCGGCTTCGAGTATTCGGTTCACCTATAACTAATATCTGCATCTGCATCTGCAACTACTTCTACTTCTACTTCTACTTCTACTTCTACTTCTACTTCTACTTCTACTTCTACTTCTACTTCTGCTTCTACTTCTACTTCTACCTTTACATCTACTTCTGCAACTACTTCTAAATCTACGCATATCCCCTCATGCACATCACCCAATCAAAGCTCTCTGTTGCTTGCGGACTCAGATGACGCTATTTGCTCATTTATCGCCCTTGAAGCATAGTTTCGGACTCCAGTGTCGCTATTCTATAGAAAGAGCATCATTTCTGGCGTTTTTTATGCCAATAGCTGCTATGGAGTCCGATATCATTCCAAATGGCGGATAATCCGGCGTTTAAGGTCCTCTAGGTCCGATAGGGTCCGTTAGCGTCGGGCATAGATTCAGATAGCAAACAATATCGTCAGAAATCGTCGGATGGCATCCAATAGCGTCCGATAGCGTCAGTTCCTAACCATCCCCAGTTACTTGCGGACTCAGATGAAGCTATTTGCTCATTTATTGCCCTTGAAGCATAGTTTCGGACTCCAGTGTCGCTATTACATAGAAAGAGCCGCATTTCTGACGTTTTTTATGCCAATAGCTGCTATGGAGTCCGATAACATCCCAAATGGCGGATAATCCGGCGTTTAAGGTCATCTAGGTCCGATAGCGTCGGGCATAGATTCAGATAGCAAACTATATCGTCAGAAATCGTCGGATGGCATCCGATAGCGAACGATAGCGTCGATTCCTAACCATCCCCTGTTCCTTACAGAGCCAGATGACTCTATTTGCTCATTTATAGCCTTTGAGGTATAGTTTCGGACTCCAGTGAAGCTATCCATAGAAAAAGCCGCAGCTATGGCGTTTTTAGATGCTATTCCACCGACTTCAAAGCCTCAATCATATGGATTCGTTTGAGCTTAATATGCATGAACGCCATGACAATACCGGAAAACAACAGTGTTAGGAGCGCCGCATAAATATAACTTGGCCACTTGATGATCGGAGCGAACATCGTCGCATCCAGCTCAGCCGTCTTCAGGACGAAGCTATGCAGCACTATGCCGAGACCCGATCCCGCCACAATACCGAGTAGGCTAAGCAGCATATTTTCGCGGTAAATATACATGGTTACTTCCTTGTCGTAGAAGCCCAGTACCTTAATGGTTGACAGCTCCCGGATCCGCTCGGACACATTGATATTGGTCAAATTGTAGAGGACGACAAAAGCCAACGCCGCCGCTGAAACAATGAGCACCAAGGTTACAACGTCCATACTCTTCATAGTCTCATCGAAGGCGGAGCCTACACTGCTGGAAAAGCTGATGGCAGCGACGCCCTCATTAGCCGTCAGCTTTTCACCAAATTTATCTTCCCATGTCTTATCATGTGCGGCGTAGTTCAGCAGTTCTGTGTTGAATAGCGGTTTTTCTCCGAACACAGAAGCATAATACGCCGGTGTCATATAAACATAGTGCATTACATAATTCTCTGTAATCGCTGCGACCTCAATCTCGAACGTCTCATTATCTTTGTCCACCACGGTCAATTTATCACCAGACTCCAGCCCATACAGCTTAGCCAGCTTCTCTGAGATAATAGCCCCCTCATCCGTAAGCATCCGCCCTTCTCCACTTTTTCGATCACGCAACTCCACGAAATCGGATAAAGAGTCAACGGAGGTAGGAACGAACAGATGAACCTCTTGATCATTTACACCACTAGCATGTGCGGTCATCCGTTCTTGCGCCACACTCAGCGTCCCAGTTACTGCAGATTCACCAGTGATTAGTTGGTCGTAGGCTTTTAGCACATCGGTAGATACATCTTCATGCAGTGCCACAAGTGCATCATATTTCATAATCGTGCCGAATTGCGACCCGGCGATGCTGCCAATTGAATCCTTGAGACCAAATCCCGTCAGGATCAGCGCTGTACAGCCAGCCACGCCGAATACAGTCATGAACATCCGCTGCTTATAGCGGAATAGATTCCGTGCGGTAACCTTTTGGACAAAGCTCAATCGCTTCCATACAAAAGTGATCCGCTCCAGTAAAATACGCTGGCCACTCTTTGGTGCCTTCGGACGCATCAATACGGAAGCATTGCTGCGTAATTCTACCCGTGAAGCAATCCACGCCGTCAACGTAGTACATATTAACGCTACGATAACGGATATGATCGAATACGAAAGATAGAAATTCTTCGTGATATCCGGCAAGTTATAGATTGCACTATACGCATCGTAGATAATACCCGGAAACAGGGTAAAACCAACCGCAAGACCCGCAATTGAAGCCGCCAGACTGGCAAGCGTACCATAGACCAGGAATTTGGCCATGATGTCGCGGTTAGCATAACCAAGTGCTTTCAGGGTCCCGATCTGCAGGCGATGCTCCTCAACCATCCGTGTCATGGTCGTCAAGCTGACCAGCGCAGCAATCAGGAAAAAGAACACAGGAAACGCACTCGCAATCGCCGACAACCGATCAGCGTTATCTTTATATTCGGCATATCCCGGATTAGCGCTTCGGTCAGTAACGTAGACCTTAAGCTGCTCCAGCTCTGCAAGCTTTTGCTCCCCTGCCGCCAATTCCTCCTTGGCAGAAGCAAGTCCGGCAGCAATTGCCTTCATGCTTGCAGCCTGTTCCTGCTGCACTTCCTCCGGCTGGCGCTGCAAATCCGCAAGCTGCTGCTCGGCGGCGGCCACCTTGGCGCGGCCTCCGGACAGCTCTTTCTCGCCTTCCGCCCGCAGCTCAGCAAGCCGTGCTTCCGGCACGCCGGACATCGCCTGCTCTACAGCATGGGTATGCTGTTCGATCAGATCTTCATACTCCGGCGAATAAGCCTTCACCCCGGCTGTATCCTTAAAGGACAGATAGGCTTCCGTATACACCGGAAGCTTGAAATCCGACTCCGGGATCGCGGCGAACGCATCCGCCGTACCTTTGCCGATCCCACTGGTGCCCCGGGTACTTTGCTCAATAAACTGTGGACTTCTAACAAAGCCAACTACGGTATACTCCAGTGTCTCGAAGCTGTTCGACAGCTCCGTATCCGTACCGTTTCCACTGAAAGATACCTTGTCACCCAACGCATATTCTTCCGCTAGCTTATCGTCCAGCACGATTTCACCGGAATGCTCCGGTAGATGGCCTTCAATTATACGGTATTGATTAAGTGGTTTATCCGTGTTGTAAGAATTGACTTTAAGTATTAAGGCATTATCACCCATGAATACATCTGCGCTATAGCTCGGCTGAATCTCATCGATCCCCTGTACATTTATGAGTAACTCGATGTTGTCTTCAGTCAGGCCGTAGTTAGTCTGCACCTTCAGATCCATCAAGCGCTGCTCTTTGTAAAAGATTCCAGCTGTATTCAGCATATCTGGCCCTGTAGCCTTGATTCCGGCAAAAAAGCTGACGCCTAACATAATAATTGCAAAAATCGAAATAAACCGGGCTTTGGTATGCCCAATTTCACGAAAAATATCTTTCCACAATGCACGCTTTTTCATAGATGCCTTCTCCTTACCATTCAATATCGTCAACGGATACCGGCGAAGGATTGATCACCATCTTCCGTACCTTAGCGTTGTTAATCTCTATAACCCTGTCAGCCATCGGAGCGATCGCCAGATTATGTGTAATTACGATGACCGTTGTCCCGGTGTTACGACAAGTATCCTGCAGCAGCTTCAGCACCTGCTTGCCGGTGTTATAATCAAGCGCTCCTGTCGGCTCGTCGCAGAGCAGCAGCTTCGGCTGTTTAGCCAACGCTCTGGCGATAGCGACACGTTGTTGCTCACCACCGGACAACTGAGCCGGGAAATTATCTAACCGCGCGCCCAGACCCACATCCTCCAGCACCTTACGTGCATCTAGTGCACGCGGGGAAATCTGCGAAGCAAGCTCAACATTTTCCAGTGTGGTCAGATTAGGCACTAGATTATAGAACTGAAATACAAAACCTACGTCATTTCGGCGGTAGCCTGTCAGCTCCTTGGCACTAAACTTAGCGATATCAATGCCATCCACAATGACCTGACCTTCATCGGCGGAATCCATTCCACCCAGAATATTAAGCACTGTAGATTTACCCGCACCACTTGGGCCGACGATCACGGCAAATTCACCTTTTTTTATCTCAAAATCAATCCCGTCATTCGCGACAATTACATTCTCGCCCATCTTGTAACGCTTGTACTCCCCTTTTACAGCAACAAAACTCATTCCTCTTCCTCCTATCCCTATCCGAACTAAGTCTAATTACTCTACATTGTCTCAGTTTATCATAATTAGAACGCTCAAGCCCGAATGGCAAACCCTCATTACACAAGGTGAAATTCACATCATTAATAAGTTCATTTTTTTGTAACAATAATGTAACAAGGAAATTTTACCGTAAACGATACTTAGTCATTTGATAATGTTATAATCACTTTGTTTTATTTACTCTTTTCAGGCAAGAGTGAAAGAACAAGAACAATCAGAAACAGGTGATCAGATGTTCGAACTGAAATGGCTATGGCAGAACCTAGAGGGAAACCGGACGCGATACATTCTGGCACTCTGCCTTTCGGTGGTGGGCTCAAGTCTTACAATCGTGAATCCGTACATCAGTCAGCGCATTGTCGATACGTTTATAGCCGGTGACAACGCCCTGCAGAATCTTACACAAGAACGGCAATTATTGATTATGCTCTGTCTGGGCATGATCGGATTTTCTCTACTGCGCACAGGTCTCGCATATTTCACGACCATGCAGTACGAGATATCCTCGCAAAATATGATGTACAATGTCCGCATTTATTTGTACAACAAAATTCAGGGACAGGACAGAAAATACTACGATCATAATCGTACCGGCGATCTCATGACCAAGATGACAGGCGATCTGGACATGGTCCGTCACTCTATGGCCTGGATTTTTAAGACGATCATTGAATCGCTAACGATCTTCCTTGCCGCCGTTATCTATTTTTTCACCATAGATGCGGAACTGACGCTGTGGATGCTTATCCTGTCACCGCCCATTTTTATCGTGGCTTACATATTTGCTAAACGCGTCCGTCCTATGTATATTGACCTGCGTGAACGGCTGTCCCAGCTTAACACGACTACACAGGAGAATATCTCAGGCAACCGTGTGGTCAAGGCTTTTGCCCGCGAGGAATTCGAGGTCGAAAAATTCACAGAGAAGAATGTCAACTATTCTACGGCGAACAAAAAGGCCGCCCTTGTATGGCTTGATTATTTTCCTTATCTGGAATCCTTCGCTCAGGGCTTCAACGTAATTCTTATGTTGGTTGGTGGTTTGTTCCTTATGAACGGCCGGATCACCTTCGGTGAATTTATGGCCTTCTCTTCGCTTATTTGGGCTATATCCAACCCTATGCGCAACATTGGTATCATTATCAACGACATTCAGCGCTTTTTTGCGAGCTTGTCCAAAATCGTAGATATCTATTATGCCCGGCCAAATATTGTTAACGAGCATACTGTCACTGACAAACGCCGTTATGAAGGCCGTATTGAATTCGATCATGTCCGCTTCAAATATGATAGCGCTATCGTACTGGACGATATTAGCTTTACCGTTGAACCCGGTGAAACTGTAGCAATCATGGGCGCGACAGGATCAGGCAAAACAACAATCATCAACCTCATCCCTCGCTTCTACGATGTAGCTGAAGGGCGCGTACTCGTAGACGGTGTTGATGTTCGGCAGCTGGAGCTTGATGAACTTCGTGGAAATATCGGCATGGCGACCCAAGATGTACTCTTGTTCTCTGATACCATTGATGGAAACATCGCCTATGGCGATCCTGATCTTCCGGAAGAAGATGCAATGGGTTATGCAGAGCTCGCAGCCGCACACGACTTCATTACCAAAATGCCTGAAGGTTATGATACCGTTGTCGGGGAACGCGGAGTCGGACTGTCGGGGGGGCAAAAGCAGCGTATTGCCTTAGCGCGTGCTTTGGCGGTACACCGTCCTATCCTGATTCTCGATGATACGACCTCTGCAGTCGACCTTGAGACGGAGGAGCATATCCAAAAAAGTCTACGTGAACTGGACTATCCTTGTACGAAAATTATTATTGCGCAGCGTGTATCTACTACCTCGCAAGCCGACCGTATTCTCATTCTGGATGGCGGGAAGCTAGTTGAGGAAGGGACTCACGCTGAACTGCTAGCGAAACGTGGTTACTATTACGAAGTGTTTAAACTGCAGAACGAGGGTATTGGAAGGCAGGTGACCGCAAGTGGCAAGGAATAAATTTGACGTCGATGAAAATCTTGAATCGCCGTTTAATATAAAACACTTCCGGCGTGCGATGGTATATATCAAACGAAAGAAAACGCCAATGATTGTTGCGTTCGTGCTCAGTGCACTTTCAGCAGCCATTTCACTGTCGGCTCCGCTGATCATGCAACATGTCATCGACGTGACCATTCCGGCAAAAGAGAAGCTTGCACTGCTGGGTTGGGCTGCACTGATGCTTGTGACCATCGTGGTCAGTGTTTATCTGGCTACGATACGCTCGCGCATCATGACGAGTGTTGGGCAGGATATTATTTTTGACATCCGAACGGATTTGTTTAAGCATCTGCAAGAATTGCCTTTCAAATATTATGACGACCGCCCACAGGGCAAGATCCTTATCCGGGTCGTAAACTACGTCAACGCCGTTTCAGATGTGCTGTCCAACGGGATTATCAACTTTATTCTAGAAATCGTGAATTTACTCTTTATCGCAGCCTTCATGTTCGCTGTCGATGTACGACTCTCATTTGTCATCCTTGCCGGACTGCCAGTCTTCCTTGGCATCATGCTGCTGATCAAAACCCGGCAACGCCGGGCATGGCAAGCAGTGTCCAACAAAAGCTCTAACCTGAACGCCTATCTGCAAGAGAGCATCAGCGGTATTGGTGTGACACAAATGTTCTCCCGGGAACAACGTAACGAAGGAATCTTCACACGTCTCGCAGGTAATTTCCGTAAAGAATGGATGAAGGCTCAACGTTACAACTTACTTATTCCGTTCTCTGTAGACAACTTGTCTACGATTGTTACATCATTGATTTTCCTTGTAGGCCTACTAACACTGAGTCCTCAAGACATGACCCTCGGTGTCATTCTGGCGATGAGCAGCTACGCTGCCCGCTTCTGGCAGCCGATTCTGAATCTTTCGAACCTGTACAATAACTTCATCAACGCCGTTGCCTATCTTGAGCGTATCTTCGAAACGCTGGATGAACCGGTTACCGTCAGTGATATCCCGGATGCAAAAACACTGCCATCTGTTCAGGGCCATGTCACCTTCGACGATGTAACTTTCGCCTATGACCCGGGGCTTAATATTCTGGAGAATATCTCCTTCAAGGTCAAAGCGGGAGAAAGCATCGCGCTGGTAGGACCCACAGGTGCGGGCAAAACAACCGTCGTCAATCTGATCTCACGCTTTTATAACATTTCCAGTGGTCAGATTCTGATCGACGGCCAGGATATCTCGCAGGTGACGTTAAAATCTCTTCGCAGCCAGATGGGGATTATGTTACAGGATAGCTTCATCTTCTCCGGTACCATTCTGGACAATATTCGGTACGGCCGACTGGATGCGACCGAAGAAGAAGTAATCGCCGCTGCAAAGGCCGTTTGCGCCGACGAATTCATCCGTGAATTCGATCAAGGCTACATGACAGAGGTCAATGAACGTGGCTCCAAGCTGTCTCAAGGACAGCGGCAGCTCATTTCGTTCGCAAGAACACTTTTGGCAGATCCGCGCATTCTCATCTTGGATGAAGCCACTTCTTCCATTGATGCGAAGACTGAGCGCTTATTGCAAAAAGGGCTGAATGAACTGCTTAAGGGACGCACCTCTTTCATTATCGCGCATCGCCTCTCCACCGTAAAAAACTGCGATCGTATTATGTACGTATCTAACAAAGGCATCGCGGAAAGCGGCTCACATGATGAGCTTATCGCACAGCGGGGCCTTTATTACCGCCTCTACACAGCACAGAAGATGGAAGCTTAATTGAAGAAATACCAAAAGAGCTCAGGCCGATTTGCAGCCTGAGCTTTTTGATGCTTTATTATTTTCAAAAAATATCAAAAACTAATCTATCGCCGTCCAAATATTTAGCGCAAGTGAGCGAACCGCAAGGTTCGTGTGATTTCTGTACAACCGCAGACGCTCTGCAGGCTCTGGACTCCACAATAGAGCACTTCCGGCAACTTCAAGCAACGAAAGTCCAATATACTGAGATTCGTAACGGCTCTCAAACCCTAGAACATCTACAATTTCCAATAAAGTTTCCGGACTCCAGTATCCCGTGCTCTCTTCTAAATTATACGCGACCTGCTTATAAACATCGCTTAATAGCTGGGGCTGATTTGAAATAGTGGCAACGATCCGATTCAGATAATTGGCGGATTCCTCCACGTTATTCCAGTCTGTTGCTGCTATATACAATTTCATCACAGCTTGCTGTAAGGTCTCATCAGATGCCAGACAGTCAATCAGATCCGTATACAAAGGGATAAGGTGCATCCGGGTGATTTTTGGCAAAGCTATCAGCTGGTTGACTAATTTCAGTAGACGTTGCCGATGAGGCAAATCTCTTTTGGCAGTAGCGTTCCATTCATCACTTATCGCTGCACTAACCAGTCTCTGACATACACCAACTACAACCTCATTGATCTTACCATCGCGACAGGTTTCTACCAGCGTGTCCATAGCAGTTTCCCATCTAGTGCTGTCTTCCAAATCCGTAATAGACTGAGCGGTGGCAGCTGCAACAATCCCTTCATTTCCATTTGTCCACCGCATCATAGAAATGAAAGCATATCTGCCAATATACGCATCCTGGTGCCTTGCAATTTCAAGGATTAATCCTAGATAACGTGGTCTATAGTCTAGCGGAAGAGCATTAGGCTGTTGAGATAATAAACTCCCTGCGATGTCACTTTCTGATGAAGAAGCCATTGTACTTAAAATATCCCAAGCGCGTTCATCATCTAAAAGCTGTTTCGCAGCATGCCCTATGGCTATGATTACATCCTTGTGTGCATTGAGTTTCTCGAACTCGTTCATCAATAGCGGAAGACTGTCATCGCTTCTATAAGCGCCCAGTAAGCGGATGGCTTCTTTTCTGACAGTGATCTTCAGCTTATCCCGATTCAGCAGCTCTTTCAGCATGGTAACCAGTAACACCGGATTCACCCTGCGGATGCATCTGGGTATCGAGTACATGGCTACACGGGCCCGGTCCCCATCCAGATTCTCCAGCAGAACGGGAAGTGCCTTCTCCGGTTCTTCCATAAGTGAAAAGGCATGAAGTGCAGCTTCTACTACAGTTACTTCCTTATCCTGCATAAGCCCCAGTAACCTATCCGAACCGAGATCAGGCATGCTTGCCATGATCTTAATAACGCTTGCACGCTCCCAAAGATTACGTTTGGCATCGTATGCAACTTTTTCTAATAAGGCACTTAAAGCTTGTTGCTGACGTGGCAGCCATCTGTGGAATCCATCCGCGGCCGGCACAAGATAGATAGTTTTGCCTGATAGGAACTTGCCCTTAATGACAGCCCCTGAAATAAAAGGATCGAGCCATTCCTGTCGCTTCAGATGCAGATGCTGGAACACTTCATGGATCGTAATATACGATTTATCTATAGCTAATAATTCCTTAACTCTGGCATCACGCGTTGTATGAGGCGCAAGCCAGTATCTGGCCGCTTGTATGGCTGTAGAATCTGCCTTTGCCCTCGTTGCTTCCTTTAACAGATTTTGAAGTTTTATGATGCCGTAACCTCTTTTACCGAATGAGCTAGCTAGACTTAACACCAGATTGTAGTCTTCTCTTTTGTTGGCCTGTACAGCTAATGTATAAATTTCGTCGAAGATAATCTCTTCTACTCCCCGGGGTAAATTCTTCTCCAATGATGGAAGGGAAAGCTGCCCATTCTGCTTGGCCAATTTCTGAATCGTCTTTAAAGAAAACTTAAACAGCTCACCGTGAGGAAGTAATGCGTTATGCCGGAGAATAGCAAATGCCAGTTGTTGAACGGAAAATTTTGTACCATATGAAGTATCTCTGGCCTCTATAACACTATCAACAAGCAAAGTAAGCTCTTGTACATGGGTATCCGTGAACACAGACGCAGGACTTTCCGATAGCTCTTTAAACACAGCGCCCCGGACAGGATCCTGATCATTTTTAATCCGGCCCAGGTACACCAAAGTTTCATTCATGCCCTGTCTCGACAGAACGGTACTTCTGATCAGCTGCATAAGCGCCGTGGCACGTTCGTCTGCACTGGATACCTTTGCTGCTTGTTCAAGTCCCGCTCTTGAATGAAGAATAGAACGGCAAGCTGTAAATCTGATTGTTCTCTCCCGGTCATCATTGATTTCACGAAGGGCAAGCATCCGGGTGGCTTCCTTGTCACGCAAGGCATGTGGTAATACATACAGTAATCTTTCCGGAAAAATGCGTTCATTGCGTTTATCTTCTTCATACACAGCATCGAAAATGACCTTGCGCTTAGAGGGTGCAATATTATTAAGCAGCTTTGCTATGTGCATAGGGTGATCTGCGAGTAGTTTCGCTATCTCAATCCATTGATCAATGGATAAATATTTTTTCCTTTTAAGAACAGCTTCAGGAACACCATAAGAAATCAGATCGCTCCGCGACTCCGTTCGTGTTAACAGCTGATATACCTTATTAGGATTTTGGCGTACAAGCGTGCCAAGCTGTTCTTTTAAAGCAGGATGTATGATGTCCATGGGTCCATGATTCAGCGCACACTCCAGCACCAAATCTGCCTTCAGATTGCATAGGATCTCCAGAGCTGATGAGAATCTCCACCAGACATAGCCTTTTTCCCTGAGTGGTGTGCTTTCCAGTGTTGTTGCAAAGTATTCCGCCACTACGTCAAGATGCCGGCTGGATAATTTCTTCCAGTCTTTTATGGCATACCCGATATCAGCTAGCCATTTACTTACCGTTGCCGAATAACAGGCCTGCAATATAATCGCGGCTTCCTCTGCTCCCCACCGGGCATACACTACAGGCAATAAGCGTTCCGCTAATTCCTGACGGTTAATCTGTGAAATACTGTGCAGCAGCTTGCGGCGGCAATCATGGGATAAATGGGGGAGCTCACGTTCAATATCAGCATCCGAAGCCACCCTTGCCAAAAGACCCGCAGCCGTATTTCTGATACTTGCCTTGGGATGCCGCAGTGCTGATAGAATAATAGCAGCATCTTGTGTTGCAATGGCGCCGATTAAGGCAAGTCGCGCTTCATAAACGCCATCCTCCAGCAAAGAGGCTAGTAATTGGGAGTACTGGACAGATCCGAGATGATCACGGCCTAAGATTGCTACTTTTTTGATTCTGTCGGAATAGCCTAGCGAATCCAATTCTTTAAGTAAGCTCTGTTTATCCAATGGATCTCTTTTGAAAATCATAAGTCCTCCTCGTTAACCTGTTCTTATTCCACCCGAACTTTATTCTCTATACCCTAATCTATCCCCTTTAAAAAACTAGAATTCAGCATCTGGTTTCGTTGACCAAAAAATAAAGGTAACCCTGAAGCCGGTTATTCAACCTCCTTCAGAATTACCTTCATGTACTGCTTGCTCTAGTCATTCTTTTTCTGAATAAACACATACGTACTCTCATCCGACAGCTCATCAGCAAAGCTGAAATCAAATCCGTCGAAGCCTTTGATATCCTCCACACAGCTGATTTGCCGCTCAGCCATGAAGCGTACCATTTCACCTCTGGCCATCTTGACCAGGGTCGCTCTCTCCACTACCTTACCACCGATCTCCTGCCCGAATATACAACTAACCATGCGAACGTTCCCGCCAATATAAGGGGAGATGCACTTGCTGTATTCCTTAGAGGCCAGATTCAGAATGATGTCAGTCTCCGAAAATAGCTGATCTGCCAGCTTCCTGTTCCAGAACTCGTAGATAGACTTGAAACCAGGTCCGCTAAGCTTAGCCTGCATCTCCAGCCTGTACGGAACAACGCCGTCAAATGGCCGGACGATTCCATAGAATCCGGACAATATCCGTAAATGCTGCTGAAGATATTCCAGCTCCTCCATTTGAAGTACCCCGGGTGCCATGTACTGGTACTGGATTCCCTCATAAGAAAAGATAGCCGGTGTAAGATTCCGTGTTACATCCATATCCCGAATCCGTTCCACATTCAGCGTGGCGATGGCATCATTGCATTTCCATAACGATTTGGCTTCTTCATAATTCAACTTTTGTAATAAGGCCAGAAGAGTCTGCGACTCGCTTATGAATTGCGGCATCTGGCGGCAATCCAAGAAATCTGTATCCATCTTCATCTTCTTGGCAGGCGATATAATGATTCTCATGGTGCTCCCTTTTCTTACCCCCGCGGGGAATTTAAATGTAACCTTATCCTATCACACTTAATCTTCGTAGGCTTGGGGCAAGTTCATGAAATTTGTTCACTGCCGCCCACCTTGTGCGCCACCGCCATCTGTACCTGGGTTGCCGTTTCTCCTTGTCCCACCATTCATGCCGGGAGATCCGCCCCCATCTTTCCCCCGCCCGCCGGTGAAGCCCTGTCCCCCGTTCGCTCTTGACCCGGAGTCAGTACTCGTTATCTTCTGTGCGGTAATAGCATCGCAGGAGACGAGCACCATGGAACAACTTAGCACTGCTATGAGCAAAGCGAAATATCGCTTGATCCGCATCTTTGAATCCCCTCTTTCCGAGCGAACATAGTTAACGTGGAAAATATCTTTTTAACATATAATCGTATACGTCCTTAAAACCCATGTAGGATAATACGATCAGCAGCGGATACACCGGGTATATATACCGGGACTTGATCTCCCATAAAAGATAGAATCCGATAAAGCCCAGCACCACAAGAATCAAAGAGGTCTCTTCAAATCTTTTGGCTCTTATTCCACCGATTAAGCGAACGAGTATAAACACATACATCAGAAAATTCAGAACATACAGCAGCCACAACATTCCACTTCTATAATTGGAGTCTGCCTTAAACAAATCCGTAGCAGCATTAGTGTAGCTATAACGGTCCATGACAAAGCCCATTCTTCCCCCGTTACTGGATGATCCGTCATTTCCGAGCCCATATCGTTCCATCTGGTAGGTTCCTTCCGTCCAGGTCCAAACGATTTTTTTATAATACATCTTCACTAAGTCACTTAGGCCCGCCTCGGAGAGTTTATTACGGATTTCTTCTTTAAATAACTCCGTACTTTCTGCCTTATTATAATTTGCATCCTGCTGATAGATAGCGTAGCTCTCCCGGTTGTCCCAGAACCCAAACGTCTCCAGATTGATCCCCATATTCAGCCACATGTAGACAGGTGCGGAATTTTCGTTCATCGGTTCATCTACAACATTCGTCGCCTGCAGCACAGCATTTTGCGTCCAGCCGGGAACATTAAACAATATGGCCGTGATAAACAAAGCGCTAAGAACCTTTTTCACTCCGATAGAACGTATGTTAAATAAAAGACCCGCCACCACGGTAATCAGAAAAATAACACCGATACTGCGGAAATAGTTGCCTATTGCCAGTAAGAGAGCTGCGAAGAAAATATCCTTAATGGACCTTCTTTTGATAAATCTTATGGCAAAATATAAAGCACTTGTCAGAAAAGCGGTAGCGATCACATCGTTATAGATAAAATTACTCATAAACAATGAAGGGATATAGGTTGCGGCAAACACGAGGATGCCATAATCCTTATCCTTGGACTTATAATTGAGCTCTTTATACAGCATATAAATCATTAATGAGGTTAAGAGTGTAAACAGAATATTAAATATTTTGATTACCAGATAATTATCCGGAAAGATCAACAACAACGTCTTTAAATATAAAACGATCGAAAAATTAAACGGAAACATATGCAGATAGCCGTTCGTGTCAAACGACGAATAATCATTCCTGTACAGCATGTCGAGTGCCAATGAAAGCACTGTCTGCGAATCATCCGTCGGCAAGCGTGGAAACAGAAAGATAATCACCATCTGGATTGCAAAAGAAAATAGCAGTGTGGCTGGAATGACTATTTTCCAACTGTACTTATTAAGCTTCAGGCACATTTTATACAAAATAACGCTTAATGCCAGCACCCCTGCGATCACTAGAATAAAAAGACCCAGCTGTTGTCTCTCCAAAATTGGCGTATCCCCATATACGAAATAATTATATTTCGCCCTAATAAAAAAGGAGGATGCGATAAAAAGACCGATAAAGAATGCAAGTATGAGATACAATGTTTTTTGAATTCCTCTTATCATGGAAAACCTCCTTTGCGCAATCGAAAGCCCTTTACAATCCGCTGCCCCGATTCATAAAAAGCATTATAAACACCCAAACTGAAAATCCAATGAAAATCGGATGTTTGGGAATTCGCAAGGAAGAGATTTAGAAAGAGGGGTACGTCCTACAATTGGGAATCAAAAAATCGCAAATGTGATACGGAAGTTTCAAAATGGAGAAAGTTGCGGAGACAAAGAGAGAAAATGGAAAACTACTCCAATCCTAGGGAGTATTATGACAAGAGTCTTAATTCTCTTTCAAACGATTATGCTATACTGGTGGAGCAAATAGAATAGGCTTAAAGGGTCGGTCGGCTACCTCTCACCGAAGGGAGGGATGCCTTGTGACAGTGTTTGAAGCAATGATGCTTATGCTAACCTTTGGTTCGCTTATCGTAGCGCTGCTGTCCAATAAACGCAAATAGACCGCCCACTCACAAAGGCATGCGGTCTATCTGTCGTGTCCTATTTGCTGAAGCCTACCGCCCTTAAAAGCGGCTATTGCCTTGGGAGTCGTGTTACAGCACGGCTCTCTTTGCATTTTACGTCTTTTCTGCCTTTAATATACCACAAATAATTTAATAACGTAATAATGTACGGTGTTACATTACATTTCCAATCTCCCAGAAAATCCATCCATCCTTGCGTACATCAGAAGAATTTACTATCCATCTTTTTTAAAAACCGATTATCAGCGATTAAACTTTTCACTCTCTTCGTTGTATTAGGCCCTTTCGGTGTGCTACCTCTTCTATTCAGCAAAATCCACCGTAGACATGCCCAAGCTTCAAAGATCTCAAGTTCTTCCTGATCCATATCATTTTCCAATAGATAAGCAGTTCGGAACACATCAGCATAACGCTCGGAGATATATATTTTCAGCAGAATAAGTGACCAGGCAAAATCATATCTAGAGTCTCCCAACTGGCCGTTCGTCCAATCAATTATGGTATATCGCTCTTTATCCTCCACTATATTTCCGATATGAAAATCCCCATGAATGATACAGTCTTGCTTCATTGGAGTTTGCTCAACAAGAATAGTCAACACATTAGAAATATCAGATTGTTCTTTGGCTTCAGGGAAAAAGTAGCCGATGAAATTGTATTTTGGCAGTTGTATATTTCCAATCTCTTCAACGCGAATTTTATGTATTTTTGCTAATAGGCTTGCGAGTTCCTTCATTTTCCTGGTATTCATTTTATGAATAGGGGTTCCGTCAAAACCTGTTAACAACACCTTATCTCCATCCAAATTGATTCCCCAGCCCACTGGTTTAGAGACGGCTACTCCTCGTTCGGATAGAACATCCAATAAACGATATTGAAACTGGACATCCGGTCTGGATTCCTTATTCCATGTTTTCAGTACATAGCTCTCTTGATCAGAATTAATCCTTATGACCTCAGCTTCAAATCCTTGATCCATTGTATGCGCAGTTAAGCTGTCTTCCTGATTTAATAAGTCGTTTATGATTTCGTTGTGCTCTAGCCAATTTATGAGAGATATAGGAGTTTTCAAAAATGGTTCTTCCTTTCGGAGTCAGCTACAACAGATTTACGCAACCCAAAACTACAAATAACATAAAATAGATTGTTCTATCCAGTACATAAATACAGTATCCGGGCTTTTCTTTTCAAACTTTTTCATTTTTAAATACATGTCCATTCCATCAGAAACATCATGCCATAAATCCGTAAATACAAAATCATATTTTTCCTTAGACATATGTTGTTCTGCATATTCGAAAGCATCTGCTTGGATAAGCCTGATCTTGTGAGCATTACTGAATTGTGGCAGTACGTATTTATTAAATAGATCAATGACATCTTGATTTTTTTCAACAACCGTTATGCTTTCAACATTATCTTTTTCAGAAACCATATAAGCATAATAGCCAAGCCCAAGTCCAAACGTAAGAACATTCCCACACGCTTTATCTACAGCTTCTTTCATTGTTTCTATTTCATTTGGCGTGATCGTCATCCAGATTCTATCATTCTCTAATACGGCCGGGAACATGAATTCAGTTTGAAAAAAACCAACCTGAGGAATTTGTCTTCCCTCTTCTGTCCGGATGATATCATTGCAAACAAAACCTTCAAAAGGTTTATATTTTTCATATTTTAATTCACTATTATTAATCTTTATAGTTGGTATCTTGATATTTTTATAATATGGATTGTCATAATATTCATTTGCATCAAGCTTATGAAGCATATTGCTAAAATATTGGTTGAACAATTCCTTATCATCAACATTATCAACCGTATCCATCCCAAAGGCAGAAGCCAACATTAAACCAAAAGCGTATTCATAAGACACTCCAAAGTTAACAATTTCTTCAATTTCTTCTTTGCTAATAAAGTCGGGGGTATTATTCAAATAATGACTTAGTAAAGCAAACACTTTATAGTTATCTTCTTTTACCTTTTCTTTTATTACTCTATTAGATTCCATATCCTCACCTGTTTATTAGAAATTATTTCCACGACTCTTATTAGTCTTTCCAGTATGCCTAGTAGGCAATACTCCCATTTTACCATTTAAAAATCCAGAAGAACAAAAATCGCTTTACTAATCCGTGACAGTTACCACTTCTACAGTGAGAAAATCTTACGTCAAAATCTTCTAATTGCAAGGTTTATGGTCCATTTTTCAGCTAATCTGCTCAATATTTCGTTACCCTATGTTAGAATAGACGACTTGTATAATTTGTGAAAACTTTCACTAATAGTCATGATTGATGGTATACTTAATAAGAAGATGAACTAAAGAGAATAACGATGGAAACTGTGGACGTAACCGTAGAAGATTTGAAGTTAGGAGAATAACAGCGACGCGCGCGCTTCTCCACTTCCAACTCCCTCTGATACTTCCTTTCTTTTTTGTCGGGTTCTTTTGGTACATCTTAATAGAGAAATATAAAAGTGGAGGGTTAACAATGAAAAAGAAAGCAGCTGGTGCTCTGAGTCTCGTCCTCTCTGTCATGCTCGTTACCGCAGGTTGCGGTAATGGAAACGACAAGGTGAACGAGAGCAAGAGTAATAACAACGAGAAAAAAGAAGTTGAAGCCGTCTCCGGGGCATCTGAAGCAAGCTACACACCATTCGATCAATTAAAAGATAAATATGATATCATCATTGTCGGTGCGGGTGGTGCGGGAATGTCCGCGGCGCTTGAGGCCAAAGAGAAAGGCATGAACCCTGTTATTTTGGAAAAAATGCCGGTTGCCGGCGGGAACACAACCAAATCCTCTTCGGGAATGAACGCTTCTGAAACAAAATTCCAAAAAGAACAAAACATTGAAGACAGCAATGATTTATTTTATGAAGAGTCATTAAAAGGTGGCCATGACACTAACGACAAAGAAATGCTTCGTTTCTTCGTTGATAATTCCGCGAGTGCGATCGATTGGCTGGATTCCATCGGAATCCGCTTGAACAATATCACCATTACAGGCGGCATGAACGAAAAACGTACACACCGTCCTGAAGATGGCTCTGCTGTGGGTCAATACCTTGTCAAAGGTTTAGTGAAAAACGTACAAGAGAAAGAAATTCCACTTTTCGTGAATGCTGATGTCAAAGAAATTACCGAAAAAGACGGCAAGGTTAATGGCGTTAAAGTCCTCTTTAACCAAACAGAGGAAAAAACAATTACGGCAGATGCTGTCGTTGTAACCACTGGCGGGTTCGGTGCCAATATGGATTTGATCTCCGAAGTAAGACCTGACTTGGAAGGCTACGTTACTACTAACCAAATCGGCAGTACCGGAGACGGCATCAAGATGATTGAGAAACTCGGAGGCACAACCGTCGATATGGATCAAATCCAAGTTCACCCGACTGTGCAGCAAGAAAAATCCTACCTCATTGGCGAAGCTGTTCGTGGGGAAGGCGCTATCCTTGTTTCCAGTGAAGGTACACGCTTCACCAACGAATTGGATACCCGTGATAAAGTAACGGCTTCCATTAATACACTGCCTGAAAAAGCAGCTACGCTGGTCTTTGATTCCGGTGTTAAATCCCGTGTGAAGGCTATTGAACAATATGACAAAATGGGTTTCGTGATTCAGGCGGATTCCATCGAAGCTTTGGCCAAAGAAATCGGTGTTCCAGAGGATAAGCTGGCAACAACGCTTGATACTTGGAACAGCGCCGTTAAGAATAAAAAGGATGCCGAATTTGGCAGAACTACAGGAATGGACAATGACCTGTCCACTGGTCCTTTCTACGCTATTAAAATTGCTCCTGGGATTCACTACACCATGGGTGGCGTGAAGATCAATACGAACACAGAAGTTCTAAATAAAGATGGTGAAGCTATTCCTGGTCTGTTTGCGGCTGGTGAAGTTACAGGCGGCTTACACGGACAAAACCGGATCGGCGGCAACTCTGTTGCAGAAATCATTATTTTCGGCCGTCAAGCTGGGATCAAATCTGCTGAATTCATAAAAGCAAAATAAGTAGATAATAGATACTATAAGCCTCACAGCAAAAAGCTCAAGCATCGGCAAGTTAGCCGCTGGCTTGAGCTTTTTTAATGTAATTAATCGCCAATAGTCCGGATAATAGTATCAAACGGATCTAATTCCAACGTTTGTTGTCCATATTCTGTATCAATCGTAGTTTTTTGAAGCTGGTCGCTATTGTTAATCACGACGAGTATTTTACTTTCTGGATAATACGCACACTCTGTATATAAATTATCCGTAATATACTTTGTGTCCTTTAACTCATTCCCGGCATAACGAATCACATTTAACAGCAATCTTGTATTTTCAAAGCTTAAGGTGAAAGAAGGCAGGTAGATCCCCTTTCCTTTACCAAAGGTATGGGCAGACAATGTTATCATCCCACTCTTTTCACACAATACCGCTGCCGAGCCATCCGTAAGATAAATGTTATTTTTAGGTGTTATACTGGCTCCTTCAGGCACTAAACCTTGCTCATCTCTAGCCTCAAATGTCCATCTTCCATGAGCTACCTTGGAGCCTGTATCCTCATCGAGACCAAGCACATGGGCCATTCTGAAAAAGCTGTCATAACCTTCAAGCGCCGAAGGCTGATTGACACCTATAAAAGTACCGCCCTCATAAACCCACGCTGTCAGTAAGTCCACGCACTTATGGTCACTCCAGTATTCTCCGCCACTCCATGCTGAACCTGCCGAGCCGGCATTAATCACTACATCACACTCTTGTAATACTCCCTTACGGATATCTTCAAAATCAATGAACTGGACTTCAATCGGCAATCCGGACAAAGCCTCATTGATATGAATCAGATCATGGATATACGTTTCATGGAAATGCCCGGACAAAGTCCACGATCTCAATTTACCCCAAGCGTGTAAAATGGCTACCTTCGTCTTAATGTGATACGGTTTGCCTTTATGATGCAGCTCTTTAATTTCTCTGAATTCATCCGCGATCTTTTCGATATAATCACAAAAATCCGGATAAGGCTCTACAAGATGCAAATATCCGCCCAGTCCAATCCGATCTATAGGCTCTCTGAGCAAGGCGCGCCGGATATTAATCCAATACTTTTTGGCATCGAGCGTAGGGTTACCTCCCTCCATAAACGTAGGAAGCCCTCCCAATCCAACCGGAAATAAATAGGGATGCAGCCGAATCTCATGGGTATCTACTTTTACACCAGAACAAAGCCTTGCCTCATATCCTGAGAACACACATTTAATCATCCCGTCAAAACCAAATTCTTCAAAACGGTCATTGTAAGGCTCCATGCCAACCCAACTATCATCATAGAAGACATACGCCAGCTTATCGTGCTTATGCACAATATCAATTAATTGCTTACCAAATTCGATGACAAAATCATTGATAAATGCCATATAGTCCAGCTTCCGCTGCTGCGCCGGGATATGACTGACCCGATATTTCCCACCATTCACAAAATCCTCGGCCGTGAGCGAATACCCATATTTTTTGGCAAACAGATCAAGCGCTCTTGAGCTTACCGTAAAATCATATGAACCCCAGTCCGAGAACAAATGGCGATTGCGCTCATCACTGCCCCAGATCCAGGCGAAATTATAAAAGAGGGAGGTAAATCGAACCACTGTTGTTTCCTTATGCTTATGACACCAATCTTCTATCCAATGGAGTAAATATTTTTGCGTTTCTACATAGATGGGATCAATCTGCATCAGATGCTCTTTTTCCCAGTGATTCGTGGTGTGATTGTACATGGAGATCTCTTCCCAAATCCGATAGACCATGAAGCTGACTGTGTATTTATGCCAAGGTGCAATTCCAGTAATGACTACATTTCCCGATTCCCGCTCATAATTCCACTGTTCTCTTGGAACCTCTTCGCCCGTCGTTCGGTCAAAAACCTGCCAGTACTTAAACGCCTCTTTGGAATCATTCACTCGGAATTGTTCAGCAAAAAAATCCTCCATCAGATAGATGGATAAATAATCTTGTACCGCTACCTTCGGATTTGTTATTAAAAAGCTCTGCTGCAGCTTGTCTGAATTCTGGGACGCCCATTCGTTATGATCTCTGATGATGCAGATTGTAGAATAAATGCCGTATCCTGCGTTGATAATCTCATCGGACAACTGTGTGCCGTCACTGTCACGGATGACATCGGCACCCCAACGTTCAGCTAATTTCAGGGTCAATGCCTCATAACCGGATTCTCCCGGCAGTGTAAAGGCCCCCGTTGTTTTTTGGGACAACTTGGATCCCTCCTATTTAAGCATATCGGATAGAAAAGCTAATGCTAAGCCTTGACCCCAGCCTTGAATCCAGTCTTTTGGAATATTGCGGTATCCTTCCCGATCCTTCATAACCGCTGTTCCGCCAGAAACACCTAGTACCCGTCCATCATCACTGATATTGTTCAAAATACCTTTCAGGGCCTTTTGCACATATTTGGTATGCAGCGGATTGCCGTTATCGATCATAGCAGCCGCAATGCCGCAAGACGCGGATACTTCTTCATAAGACTCCTCGTCATCTAGTACAGTCCGCCACAGGCCGTTCTCCGTTTGCACCAGCTTGAGTGCGGCCAGCTGATCGCGCAGCGAACACTCCACGTCCATACACTGCGGATACAAATACCATTCTTTCAAAAGCTTTTTAACTTGCGACATAGTGTATGCGCCCCAAGCATTCGCTCTGCCCCAGAAAAGTCCAGACATGTGATCCTGCTTCACATTATTGTAGCCGTGGTACCAAAACCCGCTGCTAGGATCTTGCAGGTATTTGATATGCCAATAATATTGATTCAAGGCATCTTGGATCATTTCCTGATCCTTTAACTTGCTTCCTACACGGAGCAGGAAAAATGCCGCCATAAACAAGGTATCCGCCCATGCCTGTTCTGGAAAATCATTAGAAATAGAGACGGTATGCTGCAACACATGATCTCCGAATCTAAGCGCATTGTTCTGCAGATAATCCACCTTGCTCATCACAATATCCCAATATTTCTGGTTGCCTGTTTCTTCATACAAGGTGATCAGCATATGGCCCATGGCACAGGTGTTAACTGTCCAATCCGGCAGACCCAGCTCGATATATTCATCTGCCCACTGGACAAGCATATCCAAATACTCTTTATTTCCTGTAGTTTCATAAGCTCTGGTTGCCCCATAATAAGCCACACCACAAGGCCAGTCCCATGTTAAATCCATCGCCATTGTTTTTCTGACCACTTTGTCGATGACCCTTAAAATCTCTTCTCTGTCATAATTTAATTGAAGCATCTTGTTTCTCCTCTCTTTCGCACACGCCCCCAAAGGCGCTTGAGAGCTGTCCGTCCACATTGTAAACGCTTTACTAACTCTATTGTAAGTAGTAAAATGGTCTGATTCTAAGCATATTCATAACTAAACTGTGCAATTTCAACCATTAACTAGTAGTTCTTATATTTCGGGATTGGCCGTGACTACAGAGAATGTTTGGACTTCCGGCCGCTGTTGTCTGCAGATTTCTTGATTTTATACCGCTCTTCGCGGTGGAAATCTGCTGACAAAGGCGGACGCTAACGCTCCTACAGTTCCAAACTTCTCCTCCGCCACTTTTTTTCCAAAATTGTATAATATCAAGTTCTCTTTATATAGTTGAATTTGATATAACGTTAACCTATAATCTACTCAACCTACGTAATAAGAATGGGAGTATTGAGAATATGCCCAGAAAAAAGAAGCCCGTCATTGAATACCGCCACTACAGCTTACCGATAAACTTTCCTATCCTGCTGTTAAGCGGTGAACGTTGGAAGATTTCTGATATTAAAAGTGAACATCTGCATTTCCATAATCATTTGGAGATTGGCATTTGCCATTCGGATAGCGGCATCATGGAGATCAAAGGAGAATCTGTGCCTTTTAAAGCCGGAGATGTGACCTTCATCCCTAGGTATCTCCCTCATACAACTTATAGTTCGCCGAATGAAGCCAGTCTGTGGTCTTATATCTTTTTTTCGCCTGAGGATCTTTTTCAGCAATCCTTCAAGAGCGCTTACAGCAACTTTGAGCCGAATCTGTGGGCAATTAAGGGAACAAACTGTATTTTGAACAAAGAGGAACATCCCAAGGTTTATACCCTTGCGACATCGGTCTTAGAGGAATTGAAGCAAAAAAATCCTTACTATCAAGAAAGTGCCTACGGCTTATTGTTATCGCTTTATATAGAGCTTCTTAGAATTCATTCCCGGAATGAACCCTTGATTAATCAAGACACAGAGCATAGCCTGAAGGGCGATTTTGTCATCTCACCCGTTCTGGAATACATCACTAAAAACTACATGATGCCGATTACCATCGATTTTTTAGCTGATCTGTGCCACCTAAGTACCACTCATTTCCGCAGGAAATTCCATGAGATTATGGGGTCCGCACCTCTCGACTTCCTAAACAGTACCCGTATTGAAGAGGCCTGCAAGCAGTTAAAAAGTACGGACGATTCCATTCTCTCCATCTCTGAGCAAGTCGGTTTTCAGTCCATATCCAGCTTCAACCGATGTTTCTCCAAGCTTATGGGTGAGTCACCTAAACAATGGCGTAAAGGCGCACAATCCGAAGCACAATCCGCTAAAGCGTCTATATTGGAGTTTACGGGGTGGGTTTGATCCATTGATCCATTGGTCTATTCTAGATCATCTTTCTCCCGATCGTTTTATATAACATGGTTCTTATCTTCTTTAACTGCGCAAAGTTTTCTTCAAATGAAATGCTGTGGGTCAGTGCCAGCCCTTTTGAGAAATCTTTTTTATATAGAAAAATTGATTCCAAATACAAACCTATGACATGAATCTGATTCCAAGTAGGATAACTTGAATTATGATAGAAGACAGTCAGCGTTTCTAATGCATAAAAATTATGACACCATCTCGCTTCCTCCATTATGTACTTCATTGCCGGTCCGTTATTGTTAATCATTATGTCCCGGAATTCATCTAAATGATTAGGCTGAACATCGACATATTCAATTGCATAAAATGGCTTTACATGCCGTTTTCTCGCGCCTTCCCCTGGTGTAGGGTACGTACTGTTTGGTGTAGTTACAAGTAACTCCATACGGATTGTTTCGAGCACGAAAGGTATATTCACATTTTTTAAGTTAGGTAAAATGATTTCGGCATCTTCTTTTTCCTTGATCTGCATTAGGATAAGATAATCCCATATAATGAATTCTCCATGTTTTTCGGCTGTTTTGTTATGACTGTAAACTGAAATATCCTCCACAGCATTATTTTGAGTCATGGATCCTAGAACGTCTGTGAGTTGGCTCTTTATTTCTTTTTTCATATGCTTTTTATACCTCTTATCGACTCCGATACTCCAAGCAATATAATAAGTATCATTTTGTGGTGTCAGTTTTAGATTCTCTACGCTTATTTTCTTATCCATTTCTGTTTCCCTTTCTGTACATGTCCCCAGCCATCGATGTATAATTCGTCTAAGATTTCTAATAGCTCAGGAGGGGTTTGAAGCAAGGCTGCTTATGATTAATCGTAACGCTGCTTCCCAATAAACGCAAATAAGCCACCCCCTATGAACTGCCCCATCAGGCACAACAAAAAGGCATGCGTCCGGTACACTACCGAATTCATACCTAACAATTCACCTAATAAAATAAGCTGTTATGTGATAAGGCTCCCCATATCATCCGAGGGCGAAGTTTAAAAGGTACTAAGATAGTCCCTTACTTCAGCAAGTATGTCCACATGGCGAGCTCAGACTTTACAAGCACAGTAGGACTAAGTTGAATTACTGATAGCTCAAAAGAAAGCCTACCCAAGATTTAATTATTTTGAGTAAGCTTCTTTACCTTCAAATCAAAACCTCACTTACTTATGATAAGGTTCTCCGTGATAGTGATAAGTTAAGTTCTATAAATAATTTAGATACTAAAAAATCCCTGAAACAATTACACAAGTAATAATTGTTTCAAGGATTTTGATTCCTTTAATCTAGAAATAGCTGTTACCCTATTTTCCAGACGACCTTGCGGAAGGGTCTTTCATCTAAACTGAATTTTACCACTGTAAAATAGTCAAGTCAATAACATCTTAAGGTTTCACTTTATAATTTCTGACCAGTTTGAATAAAATGTACATTATCTCTCCAAACTCTGAATGTTCTTCATAAAAGGATTTCTTCAATCTACATCTTTTAATGAGACTTACTAATTCTTTTTTACGTTCAACTCTTGAAATTCTTCCTTTAACATAATAATCATGTAAATACAGTAGGGCAGTAATATCATGTGTTTTAAGATTTCTAAGTAGAATATTAGTACTTGAATCACTCATATTACAATTTTGAGTTATATAATTTCGAACTTGCAATTTTATATGCTTTTCATTAGATATTAAAAATTGATTAGGCCCTACAATATTAAAAATAATAGGTCTACTATGTGCAGAGGAATCTCTAATATTTTTCGAATCAAATAATAGGCTATTCGCCAGTTTTAATTCTTTATATTTATATTTCTTTTTTTGAACATAAAAATTAATAAAGAAACATAATTGACCATAAGACATTAATTCAATGAGTACCCATATGGAAGGTTTGTTTTTCCTTTTAACAATCAAATCATAGCTATAATCTCTTTGAGACTTAAATGCCTCCAATAACTTTTTATCTATAGTTTCATATTTTTTCATTTTATTTTCGATTACTTCAAGCGTTAGTTCTTTTGTTATAAGTTTTCGTCTATAACTTTCTAACTCAAATAATTTATACTCATCAATAATTTCAAAACCATCTTCATCACTCTCAGTTATCAAGCGAATAATTAAAGATTTTATATTATGTTCGATATCTAAAGACAACTTTAAAAATAAATACCTAAAATGCATATCTATTGTAGCTAAATCATTTAAAATTGAAAAATCAACATTTGTGTATTTGTTATCTCTATCTTTATTAAAATTCTTTCTGAAAGCAGTAACTTTATAATAGTAAGTTCGATCCGTTAATATTTCTTTAGCTAATGACTCATTATAGGAATTGAAAGTAATGCCTTTAAATTTTAAATACTCGATTTGCTCTTCTACTGATAACTTCTCTTTTAATTTCGTCTTTTCTACCAAATTCAAAACAGGTTCTTTGCTCAAAATCAGTAAATCTTCTACCGTAGCTGCAACTTCATCTTTAGCCTCTATTCTTTTAAGTGGACTTAAAGATTGTTTAAACTTCAATAACTCTTTTGTTGATGCTCTTTTCAAAAGTATATTCACCACCTATTAGATAACATTATGACAATTATATCATGTATTACCTAATTCTATCGATGAGTTAAAAATACTCCCTGTTGCTAAACCTGCTTAATTAACAGTTCACAAAATTTCGCCCTAATGATACGGTTCCCCTTTACTTTACCTCACAAAATCTATTTAACAAGGGAATGATTTGTTCCTTGCTCATAGGGGCGTCGTGCCCTGGGATATACGTAGTAAATGAAAGAGTCGATAAAAGCTCAATATATTCTTTCATTTTTATTGGATCAATTTTACCTTCTCCATGATAATAATCCCCGCTATGTGCATCTTATCAAACGTGCGTGATCAAAGCATATTTGGGACGTGGCAGATTGTTATCATCTAAACACTTTATAAAGGCATCTAAATGCGATTTTGAATTGCCACAATCAATCATTATTGAAAAGCTGTCACCTAAAACATATCCCAAAACAGGTCTGTCTGTTTCTCTGACATTTTCTAAATAATAAATAGAGTCATTTATTTGTTTCAGTTTCATCCTATGGGTTCCTCTCCTGTATTCACAATGTACTACGCCGTAGTTCATAAAAATATTGCACAATCGGATGCTTCAACTGCATCTTCTCGCTCATGTTTAAAATCCGCTTTTTCCCAACCCGTCTGTCCACTAAAGCCAGAATATTCAATAAGATATCATCACTCTCTATGCTTTCCTCTATAGAAGTAGATAGAAACTTATTAGCTATAACGATAAAATTCGATTTACTTAATGAGGTCTGTGCTGACAAAAGCTCCTTTGCAACTTCTGATATCTTTCTGCTTCTTGCAATGACTATTAGACGATCCTCCGGGATGATCCCTTTACTATCTTTTCTAACCGCTTCGATGTCTTCAGGGCGGATTGGAATTTGGAGTTCTGAATCATTCTTAATCTCCTGCTCCGTCTGATACCATCTGATTGAGCTAGTTCTATCATTCATATTGAGTACGTTCTTTTTATCTACCGAAATATAACAGCTCCCTGATTTATCAGGTAAATAACGGTAACTGCTTGCACGATATTCAACCTTGCCGGATAACGCAGGACATAGAAAACTCTCCAGTTGTTGCTTTAATTTGCTCCAGGACATGTATCCTCCAACAAGACGATCTCTTCTCCTCGTCTTTGTCTTATTTTTATATTTTCTTTTCCCCAAGAACACATAACATCCACGATCTTATTGGCTGTAACGCCATATTCCGTGAGGCTGTATTCAACTTTTGGCGGCATCTGCTGGTACACGAATCTTTTGACAAGCCCATCCCTCTCAAGTTCACGAAGCTGCTGGATCAGAACCTTTTGTGAGATGCCCTGAATATTACGCTGTAATTCAAATGATCAAATTAAGCTTACTCAAAACTTCATTGTTGCATATATTTTTTTCTGGGTCCAGTACACACCTCGAAGTAACCATCTTACTTTATTGTGTGTATTTTCTTTTTTTACAACCTGCAAGATAATAATAATATTCATAAATAATATAGGCCTGAGAATGGAGATTCATCATGAAAACACTAGTGATTTTGGCGCATCCGGGCCTTGAGAATTCGAGGGTCAACCAGCGCTGGAAAGAAGAACTGCTATTATATCCCAACGACATTACCCTTCATGAGATTTATAAGGAGTACCCTGACTGGAATATTAATGTTCCTAGAGAGCAGAATCTAATGGAAGCATATGACCATGTGATCTTTCAATTCCCGTTGTATTGGTACAGTTATCCGCCGCTATTAAAAAAATGGTTTGACGATGTGTTAGCTTACGGATGGGCTTATGGATCAAACGGGAACAAGCTTAACGGGAAAAAGTTAGGGCTGGCCCTGTCCATTGGTGATAAAAAAGAAAATTATCAGCCAGAGGGCTCTGTTTCTTTTACCGTAGACGAAGTGATCGCACCCTTTAACGCCGGTGCCAAACATGTAGGCGCAGAAGTCCTACCGTACTTTGCTGTTTTTGGAGCTTCATTTCAAGCCAGCGATGAAGAAATTAATACTAGCGCAAAAGAATATATCGAATATATCTTTAATCACCGTATTTGACACAAAACAAATTGGGCTATCCTTAGTCTTGTTCAAAGACTTTAAGGATAGCCCATAACATTGTTGAAGCGGTCTAAAGATTCTCTGTAGTAAGTGTGAATCCTTCGATCACGGCATCTTCGTCAACCTCAATCAAAATGCAGCGTCTCCCATGATAATTCACTTGCTTCACATATTTTAAATCCTGCGGGCTGACCGAAATCGTAGCTACCTTTGTATCGATCTTAATCGATTTGGTAGTGAATTTCGGCATTACGCTGCTCGCCTTCATCTCATAATGCTTATCGTCAACGATCGTTTCAAACGCCCGTTCCACTTTTTCCATTGTCACGTTCTCTACGCCACTTACCGTCAGTACACGTTCCAGATCTCTATAATCGAGCATTGGAGGTTCTTCCTTATCGTCGTTGGTTTCGATGACCTGATGGATCTCCTCGTACACCTGTGCGAGAGTGGTTGCATCAAGCTGTTCGCCCGCCACTTCCTTCACGATGTCTTCGAATATAGCTCTCTCTTCCAGAGCCGTATTGGATCTTTCGGCATTCAAGACCTCTCCGACAAAATGCGGATCCGGAAAGTTCGATTTCCCCGTACAATACAGAATGCGGTTCACATCGGAATAATTGTCCGTCACGCTTGGGTAAAAGAAACCTTGCTCCGGCGTACTTAACTTGACAATCGGATCTACAATGACATTGTACTTGAACTCCCGCTCCACGTAATCAAACAAGAGAGCTTTCCGTTGTTTCTCCGTGGAATTCACGCTGCATAGGATAAAAGGATGCGCGAATAGTTCGTTTTTCTCACTTTCCTCGGCTTCATCGTTTCTATCTTTAGTCGGGCGGAAATACTGTCCGCGAACGAAAGTGATCACCGTATCCCGTTCATAATGAGTATCCGCCATCATTCTGTCCACCAACAGCAGCATCAGGTCCTGCCATTCATCCGGATCCCCTGTCACCAAAGCTTGATGAAGCATCACCTGCGCTGGCTCCTCCGCTTCCGCTTGAAACTTCAACTCGAACAATTTCTGATCCAGTTCACCGGTCAGGAGTTTTTTGAAATTGCCCATATACAGCTCCTGCTTCTCTCTGTCCACCATTCCAAACGGCTGGCGCTCCCAATGATAGATCTCGTTGCTTTCCTTCATAATATACACGTTGAGAATATCGTAAATACTCATTAAATCGTGATCCAGCTTAAATTGCTTGCGTATATGCGCGACTTCTTTCTTTATCATGATTCGTTAGACAACTCCTAGGAAGATTAATTGGTCTTTTCAGTATAAAGGATAAAAAAAACCTTCGCTATATTAGTTGAAGTTAAGATTTTTCTATTAAGGTAAGTGCGTGACTGAGGTGAATGTTTGGACTTCCCCTCCATTCGTGCTCGTACTCATCAATTTATCGCATGCTCTAATGCATAGTCTTCAAGCGGAATATCTACCTGTTGATTCATGGCCAGCTTGGCTAGCTGCTCACCAAGAAAGGGCCCCATCGTTAATCCGGATGACCCTAGTCCATTAGCAACAATTAGTTTATTCCATCCTTGAACCCTGCCCAACACGGGAAGAAAATCTGCTGTAAATGGACGGAACCCTACTCTTATCTCATTTAGGCTACAATCCGCAAGACCGGAAGCCGTTTGCAGACCTTTATTTAATATTTCTTGCATTCCTCCTGCGGTTACAGCAGTATCATAACCTACGACATCATTTTCGTGAGTAGCACCTACCACGATATTTTGATCCGCAAACGCAAGGATATATTGATCTGTAGGCGGCATTACCACAGGCCATTGCTCTGTACTCGCTTGTTGAGCAAGCTTCAAATGCATAATTTGAGCTTTTTGATAACGCACCTGGAGCATGATCCCAAGCGGATGAAGCAAAGCGTTAGACCAAGCCCCTGCGCACACAATCACTTCATCGACTGTGAATGTCTGTTCTCCTACACTAACCCCTTTAATTTCATGATCAGCATACTCTAAAATAGCATCGCCCTCAATCATTTGCGCACCGTTACGCTGTGCCGCTCTTAGCAAAGCATCACGTAATTCACGACCGTCCACTCTTGCTGCACCGGATACATGAAGCGCATGGTAACCTTCCGACAATAAGGGAAACTTCTCTTGTGCTTCAAGATCCGTCAGCATCGTAAGTTCCCCTATTTCAGGGGCGTCCTCTCTGCGCAGCTCCGCTCTTTCTTTCATCGCGAGTAACTTTTTCAAATCCTCATGAATACATATCGCTCCAACTTTTGCATATCCAGTCTCGGTTTCTCCAGCCTCTTCCAACTCTTGAATAAGTACCGGATAAAAGCTTGCTCCCGCTTTAGCAAGACGATACCATGCTTTGTTTCTGCGTTGAGACAACCATGGACAAATAATCCCTGCTGCTGCATCCGTTGCTTGTCCAACATCCTTACGATCTATAATGATGACCTCAGCACCTAACTTACTTAGCTGATAAGCTGCTGAAGCCCCTAATATGCCTGCACCAATTACAATAACCTTGTTCATATTCGAAGTCCCTTCAGTTATTCATTTTTTAATCATTCACTACTTACCCATTATATCTTAAATTTGACATTTATAATGAATTATCGTACTATAAATCTCACTCAGTTAAAAGTACTTTAATTGGAGTACTAAAATAAAAGTGTTATTCAGAAGAAAGAAGGTATACCGTTGAAGTTTTCACAGTTTTTGAAGTCCAAAGGGGCCATTGGTTCTATTTTTATGGGTGTGTTCTATGCCATTGCGATGCTTGGTATTTTCTTACCAGGGTATACAGCACTTCCAGGGAACATGGATGATTTAAAAATTGCTATCGTCAATGATGATGCCGGTCAATATGGGGCTCAGATTTCGAGTCAGTTCTCGGAGAGCTTACCATTCAAAACGATAAAAACCGATGTATCGAATAAAAAGGCGATGGATGAATTAGAACATAATAAGTTAGCTCTAGTTGTCCATATTCCAGAAGAATTTTCCGCCAACGTTCAAAGCGGTAAGGTATCCGCAAGTATTGATTTCACAGTCAACGAAGCTTCTGCCACCATGGTATCTTCAGCCATGTCTTCCGTTGTAGGAGAAATTAACAAACAATTAAGCACGAACTTCTCAGAGCAAACCGCAAAAGGTGTGTTAATGAACTTTAACGTACCAGAAGAACAAGCCACCGCAATGGCTACACAAATTGAAAATAGTTATGTCGGGAATTATGTTGTCATCAATGATGTTCCGGACGGCATGCACAACAACATGCTACCTATGTTCTTAACTATGGCTGGTTATGTTGGGGCAATGATTGCCTCCATGCAATTAGTTGCTTCTTTTAAAGCGAACCGCGGGAAAGCAAGCAAGACAAAACTGTTTATGTTCGTTCAACTCACAGCTTTATTAATCGCTGTATTATCAACTGTCGTTGCTTTAACCATTGCCTTCTCTGTTGCAGATGTAGACCTATCCTTACTGTTACCAGTTGCTGCTCAGCAAATTCTAATGTATATGGCTGCATTTAACGTGTGTGCGATTATGGTCTTCCTAGTTGGCGAAGGCGGTATGGTCTTAAATATTCCAATCCTGCTCATGCAAACCATCGCCAATGGTGCTACCATGCCTCGTGATATGATGTATACACCATACGATTGGTTCGGCCGCATCACCCCAATGTATTATTCTGTGCAAGCTTATTTGGCACAAATGTTTGGTTCTATTAGTCCAGCACCCTTCTTATGGGGATTAGCAGGCGTATTTGCCGGGGCTATGATGATTAACATTGTTATCGTCCGGTTTGTTCATAAACCTGTACCTGTGACTAAAGAAACTATACTGCCCGTTGAAGTTAAAAATACAGCTGAAATAACCGCCTAGGTTTGGTAAGATAGAGTTTAGCCAACAATTAGGAGTGGGTTCTGTGATGTCAATTCAAATTTATATCTTAAGTAAGTTAATGGATGAAAATAATTATCCTTATAAATTAAAAAAAGAACTATCCACCCCTATTCCATTTGATACATTGCTAAATCTATCTGAAAGCAAACTATATTATCATTTTGAATCCCTTACGAAACAGGGCTTAGTTGAACAGGTAGAGATTATCAAAGAAGAACATCGCCCAGACAAACAGGTGTTTTCCATTACCGATAAAGGGCGCAAGCAACTCCCGCTCAAAATTTATAAGGTAATAGAAGATGCAGAATCTATTTCAGATATGATTGTTGCTCTTGTGAATCTTCGTTTTGTAGAGACTGATAAAGTGATCCCGATTATCGAGAAGAAAATTGAACAGTCACTTATAAAAAAAGATCAATTAAATCAAATTTACCAGCAAATAGATGTAGATAGCTCCACCCGTGACGTCGTAGATTTCATGGAAAGCTACTACGCTTCTCAACTTGAGCAATCTATACACTGGTGGAAAGTTCTTTTAGAAAAGCTGAAAACGAAAACTATATAAAAAAGAATGCCTTGGATTATTGCATAATCAAGGCATTCTTTTTTTATTTCCAGCATCAATCACACAATAGCTTTTTTCAGTTATTCACTTTTAATCAATTTATATAAAAAGTATGGAGCACCGATTAAAGCCACGATTACTCCTGCTGGTATTTCAGTATTGGCTACTACCATTTTACCAAGCGCATCTGCAATAACAACTAATCCGCCACCTATTAGTAGGCATGCGGGAATCATTATTTTATGACCACGAAAGAGTCGTCTAACTAAATGTGGAACTACTAAACCTACGAATCCAATACTTCCACTAACGGCAACCGCTGGTGCCGCCAATAATACACTACATACTAAAAACCAAACGCGATATTTATTTAAAGATACCCCTAAACTAATAACTACAGGATCGTTAAGCCTTAGCACATCCAATATAAGATGATTCCGAATTAATAAAGGCACAATAAGAAGTAACCAAGGCAGCATAGCATACACGTGACTCCAATTACTATTCCCTATGTTCCCTGCCAACCACACCTTAATCATCTGATATTGCGAAGGATCTAGTACGAAGGTTAACACAATCATAAATGCACTAATCGCAGCCGCAACAGCAATACCTGTATAAATTAATCGAATGGGAATAATGCCTTGATTGCGATCATAGGAAAGCATAAATAAGAGCGCCACAACGATAAATCCGCCCAATAGGGCGTACAAGGGCTGAACATAAGTATGTAAGCCGGTAGAACTATTTTGTAAGAGTAAAAATAACATCATGGATAATCCAGCACCAGCATTTATCCCCAGTATGCCCGGGTCTGCTAAAGCATTTCGGCTTATGGCTTGCAGCAGCATTCCTGCTATTGCCAACGCGCCACCTACTAGAAAACCCAAGATCATTCGAGGAATACGGAACTGAAAAAGTACAAGCTCCTGCCTCGGTGTTCCCTTTCCTAATACGGTTTGCCATAACTCTTGTAAGTTTAAGCTGCTTTGACCAGTAGATACACTATATATAAAGCCTAGCAGTAAAATGATTGCTATAATTATAAATTTCCATCTTAGCTTCACTATAGTTCCCGCCTTTCTTTACGTGCCAAATATAGAAAGAACGGAACACCAATAACCGCAATTACAGCACCTACAGGGATTTCATAAGGGGCATTTACGATACGTGCCACTAAATCAGCAAGCACAACAAGGGTGGCTCCCAGAATTGCGGATAATGGAATAATATAACGATAATCCACACCCACTATGTAACGTACCAAATGCGGAGCAATTAAGCCCACAAAGCTTACAGATCCAGCTAAAGCACATGAAATCCCAGCTAACATGAATGCGGCTAAAAGCGAAAGATTTTTGATAAGTTTAATATTAACGCCTAACCCTTCCGCTGTCTCATCCCCTACAGATAGTATAGTAATCGACTTTGAAATTACGATGGCAAGTAATAGCGCAAGAAGCATCCAAGGCAACATTTGCTGTAGATGGGTCATGCTAATGCCACTTAAACCTCCTCCATACCAAAAAGCCACCTGCTGAGCCACTGAAAAAAAGATACTTATTCCTTCACTTAGGGCAGTTAGCATAGCAGAGATGGCAGCACCCGCCAGTACAAGCCGAATAGGCGTCATGCCTCGTTTACTTAATAGGTCAACACTAAAAACTAAACCCGCTCCTAATCCCGCACCTAGAATACAGAGCCAAAGTGTACCTGTGAATGAAATCGTTGGCAGGAAAACCATGGCAATAACTAACGTGACCCCGGCCCCAGCATTTAAACCAAGAATCCCCGAATCGGCTAAAGGATTGCGACTAATCCCTTGAATAATCGCTCCACTTACTGCAAATCCAGCGCCTGTTGCCATAGCGGCAAGTACCCGGGGTAAACGAATCGACTGGATCACCTGATGAGTAGAAGACTTATCATCAAAAGCAATGATCGACATGAATACATCTGCGAAGGGTATTTTTTTCGCGCCAAGGGCCATAGCAAGCACTAATACGCCTATTAATAGGAGGAGCATGAAGATTAGCAATACTAAAAAGGAGAACTTTTTTTCTCCTGCTAGTGGTGATTTCTGAACATTTGCGGCCAATGTTTCCAACCCTTTCCCTTCACTTTACAAAAAGAGCCAGCCAAGGGCCAGCTCAGATGCAAACGAATATGATTTCTAACGCAAGTCAGAGGATGTGGTAAGCAAAAATTTGACGGCCCGACTAATCGCACCCGAGATTACACTTACATGCTCCTCTTGCTCAAGCAATGCCCAGTTTACTTCAAAGCTTGGAAGGTGTAAGGCCATCATGCTGTTACATAAATCCAAGCTATCCTTGACCATATAATCCAGCTCTTCTCCACCGGCAATCATAAGTGTTTTAGGTAACTGACTTAACGTATTGCTGTGTAAATCAGCTTTAAAACTCTCATATTCCTTTAAAAGTGCGTAGTCATTCCACCAGATGGAAGCACTGCTTGCAATATAATGCGAAAACAAGGTAGGTTGTGTAAATAAGGCATGCAGAACAAATAATCCGCCAAAGGAATGACCAAACAATGCTTGCTTCTGCTTATTGATAACGAACCGCTGGGCAATGGCTGGCATTAACTCTTTTTCAAAAAAAGCTAGCAGCTCATCTGCCCCGCCAAATTCAGGCCAAGGCTCGCCGTTGGGACGTTTCGGTAAATTCGCGAGCTCGGCTGGCATGGTTAAATCATAGGTTCGACGCACGGTATCAAACGCCTCACCTCCAGGATAACCAATGCCAACAACAATCGCGGGTGGATAGCCTTTAGGCTTACGCGTCAGCAATCGGGTGATTTCAGCAGCGGTTTCAAAAAGTCCATTACCGTCAAGAACATAAATGACACCGTAGCCATCTTTTGCAGGCTCATCCAAAGGCTTGGCAATAAAAATTTCATAGTCCTTATTGTTAGCTTTACTCGTGATCAGCATCGTTTCATAGTTTGGTTTTACATACGGTTTGATAATCATGGCAGCAGGAACGCTACAATATCGTCCATCGTTTTTTGATAAGCAATTAATCCGCTAGATCTCCAGTGATCGCCATCCACCTCGAACACTTTACCTGCTTGAACTGCAGGCAGCGCCTTCCATAAAGGACTAGCTTTAATGTCTGCCAGGAAGGCATCTCCCAGACCATCATTATCGTTAATGAAAATATAATCAGCATCTAAATCAGACAGCATTTCCAGCGAAATATCAGCGGACATTTCACCTTCTACAAGAGCACTTTGAGCAAAGCCTAGCTCACTCAGCACATAACCCCCGTAATGGAAGTTACCCACTAAAAAGATCGCACGAGCATTCGCATTAATATAAATTGCTTTTTTACCGGCAGAAACGCTGGCTAAATGTGCTTTAGTTGCTTCCAGCTTTGTATTGTAAGCAGCAATAGCTTCTGTTGCTTTATCCTCTAAACCTAGCAATTTCGCAATCGTTTCTGTGGCTTCCACTACATTGCCGAGTGCATTCTTAAACACGTAAGTTGGAGCAATTTGCGAGTAGTTTTCATAAACACCATTTTGTGCATAAAAAGCAGTGGGGAATATAATTAATTCCGGCTCCAAATCTACTACAGATTCTGGAGAGGGAACACCATTAGCGAAGCTGATTTCTTGTACACCACTTAACGTATCCTGTAGATACTGCTGCGGTCTTTCACCCGTGGACCATTGGGCTACTGGGGTTACACCAAGGGTAACTAAATAATCCTCTAAACCAGGGGCATACACCTTTTGTACAGTCCCCGGAATGTTTACTGTATTGCCTACTTGATCAGTTACTACAAACGCTTCTCTAGCCGCTACTTCCGTTTCTTGTACAGTTGGTTCATCCGTTGCAGTTGCACTCGTTTCACTGGTTGTTACTGGAGTATCTGTTGCTTGCTGATTCGCTGTATTATTGCCGCCGCAAGCTGTTAGTAGAATGGATAATAAACTAACCATTACAACATAACTTATTATTTTTGTATTAAACCCCTTCATGATAGACCTTCCCTCTTTCCTATATTCTCAATAATAATCATTCTCAGTATTGAGTGTATAAGAGATAGGAAGCATTGACCATGTAACATCTTATGATTAGACATGTACATTTTCAAGGTATCATCATTACTGCAACTTCCTCTAGCATTCGTTTTAAAGCCACAGGAGAGTATTCAAACCAAGGATCAGAATGAATAACATAGATTTGTTGCTGCTTAATAGCCTCTAACTGTCTGAACCCAACCTCTCTCTGCAAATGATGCCATGTTGCGCGGGACTCATCATCGGGGCATATAATCGTAAATAGCTTATCTACCTTCAATCTACTTAACTCTTCAAAAGTAATCTCGGCATTATATAGACCAGGCTGCTCATAACTAGATTCTGCACCCAAATCCTGAAATAAAAGATGCTGAATGCCTGTATTACAATAAGCAAAGATTTGCTGCTGATAGATACGTATAACTAGAACTTTAGGTGGATTAGTGGTCCAGTCTAACCTGCGCCGAACGTCTTCCAATCTTGCCCTATACTGCGTGATCCACTGTTTCGCTTCTTCTTGTTTATTTAGTCGGGCAGCAAGTTCAGTTAAGGCTACTAAACAATCTTGCTTATCATCCAGCCAATAGATTGGAAAATGATCCTCTATCTGTTTTACCAGCTCTGACGACAAATCTTTTGGAGAAATAAGAAGATCAATTGGCAAATGCAATAGCTCATTTGGGCTGCAATAATTTTTATTTTGCGTCAAGGTTACCTTATGCTCGATTTCTTGCGCCCACAAATTATAGTAGTACGGTGTCCACTTTGCACTTAAAGGTGCAGCAAACGGGATGATTCCTGCCGCATGTAGATACCCCATCATATTCCCAGTTACAACTCCGATATTAGATTTTTGCTGGCTGGAATACATCGTTGGGGATATCCCTTCGACCTTTTTGAACACTCTACTAAAATAAAACTCATCACTATATCCAACCGCTTCTGCTATAAACTTCAAGCGCACGTCTTCCTTTTGCAATAATTGTTTAGCCTTTTGAATCCGCAGCTGCGTAACGAACTCCATTGGACTTTGTATATATTCCTGTTTAAACGCCGAGGAAAAATAACTGGAGCTAAGACCAGAAAGATTAGCTAAATGTGCTAAAGACAAGTGCTTCGTGAAATTCTCTTCAATATATCTTCTAACCTCAGTTAAATCCGTCTTTTGCGATTGTTTTTGCATTCTGTCACCTCTTTACTGCTTATATAAATGCACTTAACTCTTTATTCATTCATTAATTGATAATCATTATCAATTATACTTTTGTTTTTGGGGGGTGGCAATGGTTGGGGAACGTTCTATAAAAGTGTGCTCAAAAAAGAAGACGCTCAGGGGACTAATCCCCTCGCGTCTTCTGTGTGTAACTATAGGCTGCTGCTGCCCGGAGTAAGTCTTTTATTTTGAATCTACAGCCGGAGCCGGAGCTGCAACCGCTGCTCCATTCTTTTGCAAGTTCTCCTTCACTTGACCTTGCTCTAAAGGCTGAACAGGCGCACCAATGTTAAAGCTATCAATGATTTTCCCTAGTGTAGCTTGGTCAAAATCTACTTGGGAATACAACTCTACTGTATAGCCATCCTCTTCCCAAATCACAATTCCATTTGCAAAATAAACTTTAGTCCCGTTGATTACTTCTGTCTTCACTTCTTCCGTAGTGCTGATCCCATTGTCCCCGCCCTTGGAGATTAGAAAATCCACAGCATTCTCTCCGGAATTATACTGCACTTCAACCATGCTGGTCCCCTGAAGAACACAATTCACAAACTCATAGTCTCCCATCCAGTCGGGTGCCGGGAAGTTCATACCAAGTGCTGCACGGGCTTCATCCAGATTTAACTTAGCTGCAACCGGCAATTCAATGACCGCATTCTCCCCGCCTTGGGCATCTTCAGATGGAGTCATTGACTGTGCAGCCGAAGGAATTTCCTTATCGTATTGCGTGATTTCGAGATTTCCTACTTCAAACTTTGCCATTATCGATTGGAACATGTCCTGTGCATAGGAGGTTGCAGAGAATGCTCCACCCAGACAGATTACTGCACTGCCAATCACTATTGCATTTCTCCAGCTGCTTTTTTTCATCGTTATCCCGTCCTTTATCTCTGATTGGGGGCTAAGAGCCCCATGGTCCAATTTGTATATCAAGCGGTTATAGATTCTTTCTTTGGCGGTAGTGCTGCCCTGTTCGGCATTCTCAAGCCGTTCTATGGTCTTGCTGAATTTGGTGAGATCATCTTTCTTATTCATTTTTGAACCCTCCTGCCTTTAAGGAAATATGCAGTTTTTTCAAGCTTCTATATACTACGACACCGATATTGGACTCACTAACTCCCAAGATCTGTGCAATTTCGGAATTTTTCAGCCCAGCCCCATATTTCATTGCAATGATATTGCGTTCCTTCTCACGCAGCTTGGAGAGCGCCTTGAATAGTGCCTGATTATTATCCTCACGGATCGCCAGCTCCTCAGGAGACGGCTTGGGAAATATAAGCTCCAGCAACGAATCCAGTGAGGTATAGCTTCTTTTCTTCTGCGCCCGAAAGTAGTCCGTCACAGCATTTCTTACAATGGCAAACAGCCACACCTCAAAATTCGATTTTTCTTGTGAAAAACTATAATACTTACACATCACAGTCTCAAACACCTGACTGCATATGTCCTCTGCCGCGTGGTGGTTATTAATCCGATAACAGATATATTTGTAAACACGTTGGTAGTACGTATCATACATCCGGGTAAATTCCTCTTTGGACATGATAGCTTCACGTGATCTTTCGGTATTCATGTAACGCTCCACTTTACCTTGGATAACCTCCATCTCCACCCTCCTTCCACCTCACCTTCATCGAAAAGCTAAACAAATTGCGCAATTTGTTGTGAAGAAACTTACATATGTTAATACGGAGAAAAGGGCGGAGCATTAACAAAATGTTTTGATAATTGTGGATAGTGAGAAAAAACGCGGAAGCCAGCGGCTTTTTTCAACATTCATTCAATAGAACATACAGCAACTTCGAGCCGAATTTGTGGGATAAGGGAAATTCTATTATGAACAAGGTCAGCCGATGTTTCGGCGAGCTTATAGGCAAGTGGACGAAACAATGGCGGTAAAAGAGTGTTATCCGCGAAAGCGTTGATACTAGAGTTGCGGGGTGGATATAGGGAGGTGAAAAAGGGGAGAATCTCTGCGTTACAATTAATTTCATAATTTATGTACTTCAATTGTTCAAGTGAAATTTCCTTTCATTTCATTAATAATTTCCACAGTACTAATCTTCCAATTTAATCTCTCACGAACCAAAAAAAACAATAATTCGCCGGAGTATACCTCTTTTAGCACATTTTCCGAATTATACACCATCACTTCAAAACCAGAAGCTAGCACGAATACTTAAAGTATCCGCGCTAGCTACACTATAGCCAAATCCACTTTTGTATGATTCAGCTTGAGTTCGATGATGTTTTCGTTCCGTTCACCTTACTTCATTTTCACTAACCTAAATATTCCGAACTTCAACAACCTTCCCTAAGTCCACATACTGCTCATGATCCAGCTTCACCTTCACTCTGCCCTTTCGGCGCTTCTCCCGCCATTCACGAAGCTCTTCCTCCGTTTCTAGACGGAGCTCAGCAATCTCCAAGGCCCGATCCAGGATGTACTTGCTCGTGTAAAGCACCGTATAGATCCCTTGTCCTCCTAGTGTGATAGGCGCGTTTAAACTCTTCCATTCCTCAACCGTAAATCGTACATACAGATCTTCTTCAGTACCCGGGCGACAAGGAACCTCTTTAATCTCATTACGCCGCAGCACCTTCCAATCCGCTACTTTCCCTATCCAGTGAATCCCCGTTTTTGCAGGATCAATGAACTTTTTGCGGGATTGGCACATCGCTACGTATTCAATTTGCGTTAGTATCTTCTGATTTGCAAGATTCCTTAACGGCATATGATAAAAAGCTTTCTGCAGCGCCACCTCCACTTGTTCGGGTCCCCGGACAGAACCAACAAGCACATTTTTGCCCGCAAGCTGGTTGGCATAGTATTCTTTCGTGCCGCGCGGACGAGTGGATCATTAGTAATATTTTTTTATATGAGAATTCCTCCACTAAGTATGTATAATTTGGTGATTAAACCATTATATTTAGTACTTCCACATATTATATAAATCCACCAGATAACAAAATCTTCTGTACTTCGACTGTGCGGTTTTATCTTGTTCTAACTTGATTTCACTTACATCATCATTTAAGTGACTCAACTGCTCATCCACATTCAATCCAAAACAAAGCGCAGTTTGCATAATTACAACCAGCCCATCAAGTAGTCCATTGGGATAGGTCTGTAGAAAGCAAGCATAATCATGCAGAAGTTCTACTTTTCCAGATAAAATCTCTACGGCATATAAATTCATTTTTGCCAAATATCGAAATTCACGAGCAATCTCTTGCCCGTCCGGTCCTAAATCCTCCAACCATCCAAGTTCTACGTATCTGTAAATGCTATCCCTGGCTTGCTCGTAATCCCCCAGATGTTGATATGCAACTCCACGCATCTGTTGACTGAACCCAAAATAATAAACAAGTGGATGCTGCATCTTAATTAGAGGTATTGTCGTCCCCATCGCCTTATAGTACAGTCGCTCTTCATATATACGCTGGGCATAGCTATGCAAAATATCAGCAGTGTATAGCAGCTTATCCCACTTTTCAAAGTAATGTGCAGTTTCCAACATTTCGACAAGAACATCCGGGTTGAAGGCTTTAAGAATAGAGAGATGCAACCGTAAATCCCCCTTTTTTATCCATTTATACCTTCATTGTATATTTTGTAATCTAGAGGGTCAATATAAAAAGTACTAATAAGTACAGTTTTAATTATTATCAAGTTGCCTTTAATAGTCTGTTACGGTTAGCATTCCTCTTCTAACCTTAATGTAGAGGTGATCCTATGAATTTACCAGAAAGCGTCGGCAATCGCATTCGCGAGCTTAGAAAAGCAAAAGGATGGACACAAGAACAACTTGCCGAAGCTGCTTCGCTTCACTACAGTTACATAGGTGGTGTCGAACGAGGAGATCGAAATATCTCATTAGAGACACTAGAAAAAATTATTGCGGCGTTTGATGTTCCAGCTATAGAATTCTTTCGCTTCGAGGATGAGACACAGCGTCGCAAGGCGCTGGATGAGCATATGGCTTTGCTAAGCAGTAAAAGTGCAGAGGAAATAGCAGCACTCACTCGAGTAACCCGGGAAGTGATTGCTGCTACGGGATTAGATAAGAGAGAAAAGTAGGAATTTTAAATATTAACTTCATTACAAATATATTTAAATTTAAAATTCTGTATAAGAAAAAATACATTACCATATCGTTGTGTAGTACTGCACCACAACGTACGTCCTCCTAGCATTAAATTGAAGAGGTTTAATATGCCATCTACCGGTGTCTTTAGTTCATGAGATGTATTGGTCTATAGGCTCTGAAATACGCTGGCGAAGTTATAGACCTAGCTGAACATAAAGACGAAACGCCTTACAGATAATTTAGATGTGTTGGTCTGTTACCATTATGCCCATTAATAGCTATGTGCTCAGATTAACTTTAATCGGGGATGTTATTTAACTTTGACTATTAATACTTCTCGCATGACTTCAACTTTGCATTTAGTCTTGAAAAATATCCTTATCACAATTGCCTGACGTTATCTCTTTTTTAAAAGCAAAAACATTTTCTTTTGGAAGATCTCATACGATAAACGGAGAGTGTGAGTTGTAAGGATATTTTAATAATCTTTATATCCGTCCTGAATATTCTCTAGCAGGAAGCATAGAAGAAGCCGAGCGTAACTCAGTATAAGTACCTGAATTATACTCGGCTTCAAAGGAAATAGTATTGCTAAATATCATCTGTAATTAACACAGTCATAAAATCATAAATTTGATTTAATTTCTAATACTTTAAGTGCAATAACTTCCTATTGCAATACTTTATTGTTATTCGCTACATATGTCTTAGCCCATTCAGCAATAGGTCTAGCTACTGCTCTCGCCAACATAACAGGGACGGCATTTCCAATCTGTTTATATACTTTATCCACATGAGCATTTCTCATATTACCTTCTTCCGCTCCGGAGCAAAACTCATACCAATCAGGGAAGGTTTGTATTCTCTGAATCTCTTTTACGGATAGTCTACGATTATTCTCTTCGCCATCGGGAAATTCCCAGGAGTCTACTCCTTTTTTTCTCATAGGTACACCATCAGGATGGATTGGTGCTTGTCTACCTGAGGCTTGTATTGTAAAACTTTGCTCATGCCAGGCCTTCTTCCGATTTCGCGACATATAGATCGAAGAAAATGAACCTTCATAAGATCGACCTGGTGATTCCCTTAAGTCTCCAATTGCATCTTCTAGAGTTATAAAAGGGGCTTTTCCTTCTCCAATACCATGTGTAGGAGAAGGAAATTCATAATTAAAATCAATATCATTTCTAACACCTACTAAAAATACTCGATCTCTTAACTGTGGTACACCATATTCTCTAGCATTCAATAATTTGTGAGTAACTTTATAACCAACAGATTCAAAATCCTCTTTAATCTGTTTAAACACCTCTCCTTTTCCAAGAGTCAACATACCTTTTACATTCTCTGCAACAAATATTGCAGGCTTTGATTGTATGAGGCATCTAATAAATTGGAGATATAAAAAATTCCGTTTATCATCTATTAACCTTGGACCAGCTTCCGAAAATCCTGGACATGGAAACCCTCCCAATACAATATCTGCATCCGGAAATTCTTTCATTTTTCTGATATCACCATTCAGAACATTCACATGATCTTGATGGTTAACTTTATAAGTATCTAATGCTTCCTTAAAGAAATCGTTGGCAAACACGGTATGAAAAACGCTTTGATTTCGTACTATATCATAAGTTTTTTTATCTTTAAAAGCTTCCAATGCTTCATCATCACCTATAGTAGCTTGTAACCCTGCTAACTCAAAGCCTAAATCCAAACCACCAGCGCCACAAAATAGTGACACAAGATTAAGCTTTCCTATATTATAATGAAGTGTACCTTCAAGATCATATTTCAGATCGTGAAGAACCATTTCCTCTTCTATTTTTTCATTTAAAAATTTCTTGATTTCTTCTATATTGAGGTCCAGAGATGGTTTATATTTTGCGCGACCACGTTTATCAATTTTCATTTAATTCGACCCTTCCATGCTGTAGTAGTGCAGCACCTAGAACATTTGTTTGTATTTATTATATTCGTATTATTAAAAACGATCAATACATAATATTATTTGAAGCTAGGAGACTCAATATGGCTAAATCAAGACTCATTGGAGACCAACATGTTCAGGAAGTTCACATGGCTCTCCTCAAAAAAACATCAGTGGGTGACGATGCTGACTGGTCAGCCAACATCTCAGAATCCTCTAGGGAGACAGCTACATTTATCTTAAATAAATTCGATTTACCAACAAAGATTACTTGTAAGTTAGACAAGAAAAATCCTGATAAACACAATGATCTAATGATTACTAAAGACGGTATTAAGTATCCCATTAATCTATTTTTTGTACAAGGAAAAGGGTCCATTCAACCTAAAAATTTAGGTGCCAAAAGTTTCCTTTCGAAACATTTCCTCTCTGTCGATATACAAGATAGATTCAATTTTTTTGTTGAACAGGAGTATATTCAATATCTAAAAGAGCTTTTAGATCTAAAAGAAGTTGACTATAGCTATATAAAAGAAATCAAGCTTTTAAAAGCAAAAGTAAGGAGCTTATTTACCAGCTTTGACGATGACAGTAATGTTTGCAGAGATCGCTTTTTATTAAGCATCCGCGATTATTGCTTCAATTTACTACAAGAAACCTATAATAGCAATCACGATGGATTCATGAATGCCTTTAATTCTCTATTAATGGTGGATCAAACAAATATTATAACTCGAATTACTAAAGGAAAAATAATAATAGAAGAATTCAAACCTGAAATTTCTAATTATCATGAAATTGTTGTATATAAAAAGGGCAGAAATACCATCGGAATACAATGTGGAACAGTAGCATTAACACTTCGCTTTAAGTTTGAAAACAAACCTGACTCTTCCATAAAGCTAGCAACCGGTTTTGAAGAATATGATAAAATCGCTGATTTTTCATCCCATATCATTAATAAAAATAAAGGCACAATACAAAAAGTTGATGATATTATATCTAAAACTTTTCATTCACCTAACAAAAATACAAGTAACGCGGTCGGTAAATGCCATGAAGCATTCGCATATTATTGGATGCTAAAAAAACACCCAAATGTTATTCAAGCTGATGATCTTGAATGCGCCGCATTTTTATCTAATTATTTACCAAAGATTGATAGTGCAACAGCTAACGCTATCCAAAAAAGTTCTGAGAAGACAGCAGAAACTATTGCAAATTATATTTATGAAAAAAAAGGGGCAGTTTTAGTTGAAGGAATTCAGATTGTTGCTGACATTTATACAAGTGACCGTTTAAATACTGGAGACTTAAAAATATCAATTCGATTTGCTAATAGTCACGTTGAAGAGTTATACATTTCCTTAAAAGCCATACGAAAAATCGGTCAAAAAATCACAACAAAAAATCCTGGAATCGGTACTATACTCGATAAAACTTATTTTAATATCAGAACAGACTTAAAATCGCTAGTAACAGAAATAAAAGAAGAATATAATCATGGTCTGTCACGTCAAGATTGCTTAATGAAAATATCCCAAGAAATTGGAACAGCGTTAGAGACAGCACCTCAGGATAATTTAAAAAGAGGCATTGAGCATTTATTAGGAGAAGCTCTTATGATTATTACTGCGTATGAACAGAACAAGGCATTTTATATAGAACATCATGATATAACTAGCGATGTAAGAGTTCTTTGTAATACTCCTAGCAAAATACAAAATACTCTTCTATGGAATAATGGTAAGGAACAAATTTCATTGAGGGTAAAATTCAGCAGTGGAGAATCGCATGGTTGGTCATCTATTAAACTGTCATCAGAATATTTGTATACTCAAATCAAAAATTAATTATCTTAGAATAGTGTTTCGGCAATGCCTTACTAATAATAGTCTTTAATGAAAGTAGGCGGAAAAGGGTGGCACAAGTATTAAATGGAAAGGGATTTGAATATGCATGCCTTCAATCAATGCAACATCAGTTATCGGAAACTCAGCAAATAGTGATTTTGACAACACCGACTTATCTAAATGCTCAGTTATCATTTCATTGTTTAGATCCTATATTACAACAAAAATTTAATTTTGCAGCAGATGCTGCAATAAGGGTATTGAGACGACTCGAACCTCAATTAGAAAATCATCAAAATAATCAACCATTGATACTTACAATTCAGCAAGATGCTAGAGGACAACAGGGTGATGTCAGAGACGTCCTGACTGTTCGTAATCAAAACCAATGGGAAATAGGATTATCAGCTAAATATAATCATTCTGCCGTAAAACATTCAAGACTTTCGCAAAGAATTGATTTCGGTAGAGAGTGGTTAAATTATCCTGTTTCAGAAAATTACTTTAGGGAAATCAGACCCATATTTGATGAACTTGAAGAATTGCGGCACAGAAACTATCTCTGGAAAGATCTTGATCATAAAGCAGACCGTTTCTATGTCCCAGTTTTGAACGCATTTATACGAGAGTTACAAAGGCTTAGCCAAATGTATACGGATATTCCTTCTCGTTTGTTAAGTTATCTTCTTGGTCGCCATGACTTTTATAAGGTGATTGCACAAGGCAGAAATAGAGTTACTGAAATACAAGGATATTCAATGTACGGTACTTTGAACAGACAATCAGGTAACGTTGCACCTCAAATCCGATTACCAAGGTTGCGACTACCATCTAGGTTTTATGATATAGATTTCAAGCCTAATTCAAAAACAACAATTTTCATTGTATGTGATGAGGGTTGGAACTTATCTGCAAGAATTCATAATGCAAGTAGAGCTGTTGAGCCAAGTTTAAAATTCGATATTCAACTGAATGGCGTCCCCCCTACATTATATAGGCATTATGAACCCTGGGACTAAACTGATATATACTAGCCATTCCTAAATATCACAGGAATGGCTATTCAATTATCTAACAAGTGACTACATACGAATGTTTGATATAGAAAAGAGTGCGTGTCCTCCACCGCCTCATCTTCACAACCCCCTTCAACCTCAAAATTAAAAGGATAACACCATAAACAAGATATCAATTTCATTTTCATAGGTCTTTCCGCCACTTATTGTTACAAAGGAAATATTCGATGCATTTACTGTCTCAGCTATACTGTAAAGCTTACGTGTCATCGTCTGTAATTTTTATTTTCTCTACTAAAGGCACAATAGAAGTCTTAGAAAAGTTTTAATGCTGTGCTGTACATTCAATTTCCTTTTTATCCTTAAATTGAAAATCAGAATGCTGAAGAATCCTACTAATTATCGCTTGATCTGAGATTTCAAAGAGATTTCCCTCATTTATCCCATACTCTCTCATCTCAGATGATATGGTGACAATTGCATTGGCATATCTATTTATTGAATACTCTTTGATTGTTTGATTGTTTCATAATCATTTGGTTAAATTTTTCATATTCATTGGTCAACCAATCGCCTTTCTAATAACATTATTTTCACGTGACAGTAATTTAAAAAGAAAATAAGAAATGCAGAAGCAACTTATTTTGTACCAATCGGAAATATTCTCACAAAATTAATTTAATAACCTTTACTCCGTGACTCTTTTCAGTTCAAATTGTGTTGCCTCTAATATCAAAATAAATCTGTTATTATTTACATCCAAAAAACTTACGGGTATAGCAAGCCCTGTAGAAGAGTCGGAGATACTTAATACTTTTACTTCATCATTCATGCTTAAACTCGGCATATCCATTTTATAAACTCTATAAAAAGAGTCATTATTATAATGTATTTCTGTAATGTTATAGAGTGGTGTTTCTAGTTCATATTGATAAACAGTATAGTGTTCAAACCCTTCTGATGAAAAGGAATCTTTATTGATTATAATTTCATCACCAATAACGTTTTGCCCTTTTAGCAGTTGAGAGGTTTACTAGCCGTGTTTTAGTATAGTTAATATGAGCTGTTTGAAAAGAAATGACTGCATTGTGAACTGCTCATAAATGAAATCGACTGCTTCGGGAGGATCGATTTGGGGGAAGCATTGAAGTTATACAATTCCCAGAAGTATTTGAGAACGAGATGAAAATGAAACGATATACAAACCTATCGCACAGAATTCATTCCATAGATTCAAACTAAAAGACGATCAGTGACCTGCCCTTTGCAGAAACTGATCGTCTCTCTTGTCTTACAGTCCTTCTTCTCCGTACAAAAAAACCGAGAAAGAGCACTTTATTTAAAAGTGTCTATTTCTCGGTTATCGTGTATTTATTCGTTATTTAATTAGTTAGGTTGCTCTTCCATCGCTCTAATGGATTCATCCACCTTCACCATCATGGAACATTCGACTCTTTTGCGGAAGACGTCACAGCTGAAGTCATAGGTACCAATTAAGGAACCCGTCGCGTGCAGTGCATTGGCAGGACAACCACCGCTGCAGTAGAGTTTAGCCCAGCAGTCTTTGCATTCCGGCTTCGAGTAGCAGTTGCTCTCTTTAAATTGACATTGCAGCTCTGGCTTTGTGATGCCATCCCAGAGGTTCCCCATGCTATACTCTTCATCCCCTACGAACTGGTGGCAAGGAAAAAGCTCTCCCCAAGGGGTGACAGCAAGATATTCAGTTCCCGAACCACAGCCAGTAATTCTCTTCTGGATGCATGGTCCTTCTGAGAGATCAAGCATGTAATGATAAAAGGTAAACCCCTTGCCTTGTTCACCACGCCCGATCATTTCCTTCGCGAGAATTTCGTACTGGTTGTATATCTCCGGCAGGTCCTCCTCAGTAAGTGCATAGGGTTCCTTTGGATCACAGATGACTGGTTCCATCGAGATTTTGTCAAAACCAAGGTCTGCGATATGAAATATATCATTGGTAAAATCGACATTGTTACGAGTGTAAGTTCCCCGTACATAGTACTCTTGGTCTCCGCGCTTTCGAACGAATTCCTGGAACTTCGGAAGAATATGATCGTAGCTGCCTTTTCCGTTAACCGTTTGGCGAAGCCGGTCATGAACCTCTTTCCTTCCATCCAGGCTTAATACGACATTGTACATTTCCTGATTTAAAAACTCGGTGACCTCATCGTTCAGCAGCATCCCGTTCGTCGTGAAGGTGAAGCGGAACTTCTTTTTGTATTCTTGTTCTTTGCTTCTTGCATAAGCTACGATCTGTTTAACCACTTTCCAGGCCAAAAGCGGCTCCCCGCCGAAAAAGTCGATGTCCAGGTTGCGATGATGGCCCGAATTTTCAAGCAGGTAATCGATGGATTTTTGTCCAACCTCATAGCTCATGATCGCTCGGTCTCCGTTGTATTTCCCCTGGCTAGCGAAGCAATAGTCGCATGATAGATTACAGGTATGCGCAACATTGAGGCAGAGTGCCTTGACATAAGTTTTTCGTTTTTTTAAATCGAGCGAGAGGTTCTCATACTCATCTTTTGTAAAAAGCTGTCCATCATTTATAAGCTCCTCGATATCCACGATGGTTTCTCGAATGTCACTCTCAGAAATGCTGGAATCATGCTTATATTTTTCTAACATCATTGTCACGATTTGGTCGACAGAAGTTTTCTCATAATCCGCTATAATTTCATATGCTAGGTCATCAACAACATGTACCGAGCCACTGTAGGTGTCGAGCACGATATTGTATCCGTTTAGTTTATATTGATGAATCATACTTGCTAATCAAGCTCCTTTTGCACACAAGTAGAAACGGCTTTGCCATCCTTTAGAGGAAGCGTCCATTTCTTAAAAATAGCCGCCCATCATCAGAGCAATGGGCGGTAAAATTCCTAATCCTATCTGTTCATTGCATTTTCACACTTCTGGTTTGCAACGCCGCAGGAAGTTTTACAAGCGGACTGGCAAGATGTCTGGCATGCGCCGCATCCGCCGTGTTTTGCGGTATCCATCAGTTTGCGGGTGCTTAGGGTTACGATTCTTTTCACGATAAATGACTCCTTCTGTAATTTCTTGTGATCACTTTCACTTAATTTCCATGGAACATCGTAGCAACATCACGCAAGTACGTCTATGATGCCTGTCACCTAGCAGAGTAGAGAGGCATTAAACATATAAACAAAGTAGCATCAATGCTAATTCCCGTTCAGTCTTTCATGCTTGTGATCGTAGGATGCCGTAGCGGGAACCAGAGTCAGAGCAATACTAAAAAAGTGAAACAAAAAAGAGACGGCAATGATGCCATCTCCTTTAACAACATTTTTTCTCATACTTGTCCTTAAAGTCCAATAAATATAAGGATCTCATTGCACTGTATCCCTCCTTACCGGTAGAGCGACACTCTCCACATGCGTGGGTGGACAGTGTGAACAAACTTATATTAGGAGCCCTAAGACACTTCCGGACATTTTATCTGCTCTTGAATATTCAATGAATTTATTTATTTTTATAATGTACTACGCCTTAGTTCATAAAAATATTGCACAATCGGATGCTTTAACTTCATCTTCTCGCTCATGTTTAAAATCCAACCGTTTTGATAGAAGGCGGCTCTGAGCATAGCATCTATGGCGTGCTGCAGAGGGACGAGAATGGCCCTCCTATCCATAACCGAACGGATGCTTTTTGTACTCTATCGGGCTTGAGCCGACTCTATTTTTAAACACACGACTAAAATAGTACTGGCTCTTATACCCTACCTTCACGGCCAGATCCCCGATTTTGATATTCGGCATTACGTCATCTAGAATCTCCTTCGCCTTCGATATCCGAAGCTCGGTGACATAGTCAAGGAATGAAGCACCGATTTCTTGCTTCATACGCTTGCTAAGATAGGTTTGGTTGATATGAAATAGCGCTGCTACTCGAGTAATAGACAGCTCCGGATCCTGATAATGACTGTCAATATACTCCGTCACTTTTTGGATAAGCACTGTTCCATCCCCTGTATACCCGGGAAGCTCCCGCTCCTTATCCACCCTGCCTTCATGTGAATGCAAAGGATATTTTACCTGAAGATGCTCATCGATCCGATGAAGCAGCTTGTTCAGATCACTCTTCGGCACAGGTTTCAATACATAATCGAATGCTTGCAGTTGCACGGCTTGACGCGCATATTCAAAGTTATCGTACCCGCTGATGATGACAACCAGAACCGACGGGCAGCGTTCGCGCAATATATTCATCAGATCGAGCCCATTTATATTCGGCATGTTGATGTCCACAAGACATACATGTGGTGGGGCTTCCTCCACCATATTCAATGCTTCGTTTGCACTTTTCGCTTCTCCTGCAACCTCAAAAAGATACGGACTCTCCTCAATGTATTGTCGCAAGCCTTTGCGAATGATCGTTTCATCATCGACGATGACAATCTTCCACATCTTCATTCCACTCCCCGTCCAAAGGTATTCGAATGACCATAACGGTAATGCCATCTTCGCTCTTCACTGCAAGGCCATATGGCACCCCGTAAGTTAGTCGAATGCGATGGTTTACACTGTATAGCCCAAAGCCTGTGGCAGAACGATCATATGTATCATCAAGAAGGGCTTGATTCATCTGTTCAAGCTTTTCTTTCGGAATCATAACCCCATTATTTTCAACCTTAATGACCATATAATTGGCCTTTTTATATGCTGTAATCGAAATTTTACACTTTTGATCCCCAAGTGGCTTAATCCCGTGATAAATCGCATTTTCCACCAACGGCTGCAGCATGAAGCGAACGACTTGGCACTGAGCAAGCTTTTCATCATATCGTAGCTCGTAGTCCAGAATCTCCTCATATCGCACACCTTGAATATGAAGATAACTCTCGACATGGTACAACTCCTGATCAAGCAGAATGTAGGGACTGCCTGTGCCAAGCCCTAATCGGAAATACGCGCTAAGCGCTTCCACCATCTCCACCACATTGTCTGCTCCATGTTCCGTTGCCATCCACTGGATCGTATCCAATGTGTTGTATAAAAAGTGCGGCTTGATCTGCTCATGAATCAGTCTGAGTTCCATCTCCTTTCGGTCCTGCTCCACAGCGTATAATTGAACAAGCATGTCATTGAAGCTTCGTCCAAGATCGCCGATCTCATCCGAGCGCGTAACATCTGCTCGTATGGTTTGGTTGCCGTTCTGCACATTTTCCATTACCTGGCGAAGCGACTGAATTGGACGAATAATGGAAGAAGCAAGCAGCATCAGAAAGACGATAAACGCACTACCGATAAGAACGCCTACCAGCAATGCAGTCCGCTGGGTTTTGATCACCGCTAGCGATAGACTTGAATTCGGTACTTCGAGTACTAGCTTCCAGCCTTCCACATTTTGAATTGGAGCCTCAAATACACTCATGTTCTTCTTATCTGCTGCCTCCTCCGCTCCATCTTCTTCACCCAGCTCTCTGCAATCGACGATAAGCTGGCCTGACTGGTCATATAGCATTACATCTTGAGCAATCTCCTTCATCTTCTTGACGGAGACGGCTGCGGCAATATAAGCTACCTCATCATTCACCGATGGATTCACGCGATAAAGAATGACGACGATTTCGGCTGCATTCGCTTTGGATACGATCGGATTGCTCACCACATAATTGGAATCTGAATTCAGCAGTTTTCGATAGTAGGGTCGGTTTAGTATCGAAAAAGGCTTGTCCCTTGCTGACCAGGAATTTCCGTGAATATCCACCACACGTATGGATTCGTACTCTACTTGCTTCTTCGCCTCGAACTTATCGAACTCTTGCAGCAATTCATCTCGTGTCCACTGATGGTCCGAAGCTAGAGAAGCAAGCATGTCTATCTCTCCAATGCGCTGATTAAACCAATAATCAATCTGGTCGCTGCGTGCAGTAACCACTTGCTGCGTTAAGTTCTTATTCAAAGGGACAACCGTATGGTTCATCTCCAAATATATTGTTACAAGCAATGCAACGAACAGCAGCAAGAAGCAGCCTCCTGCGATTAACGTGATTTTTAAGTGAATTGATTTCATTGTAATCATAGCCCTTCACAATATCCGTCTCTTACATGCCCGAAAAAGACAAAAAAACACTAATCTGTGCAAATACATAATGCTGTACTAAATCTATAATAGGTCTTGTGCATATTTTCACATGAAATAACATTCATGTCTAGGCTAGAGATAAAGGATTTGCCTAGCAAATCCTCCTCTCCCTAGGGTATGTAACCAATTCACAACAGAATGAAGGAGATATTATGCGAACTCACACGAAAAAGCTGTTATCTATTCTACTAGTCCTCAGTCTTATGTTCACGCTTGCTGCTTGCGGCAGTAAAGATGCAGAGCCCGCTGCAGATGCAAACGGAGTTCAAGTCTTTGAAGGAGTTGGGCAAGGTAAACATGGCGATATTAAAGTACAAGTCTCCTTATTAGATAACAAGATCACTGACATTAAAGTGACAGAGCATAAGGAAAATGAAGTACTTGCAGAACCTGTTTATACGCAGCTCAAGCAAGATGTCATGGCAACTAACAGCGCAAAAGTTGATGCCATTAGCGGATCTACAGTTACAAGCAAAGGATATCTCGAAGCCATTCAAGATGCCATTACGAAGTCTGGACTTACCCTTGTCGCTGGCGCTGCAGTCAGTGGAAGCAAAGACAAAGAAGAAGTCGAGCAAACCTATGATGTTGTCGTCATCGGTGCCGGGGGTGCTGGCTTTAGTGCGGCTATCGAAGCGAAGAGCGCTGGAGCTAATGTAGTTCTGCTCGAGAAAATGCCAGCTGTTGGCGGCAACACATTGATCTCCGGTGGTGAGATGAATGCGCCGGACAACTGGGTTGAACGTGCTCTTGGCATCACTGATGACACGGCTGACTTGTTCTATGATGATACGATGAAAGGCGGAGACAACCTCGGGGATCCAAAGATGGTTCGTATTCTTGCCGACAATGCTCTAGCATCTGCCGAATGGCTGCGCGATGATATCAAGGTAGAGTTCTTACCTGATCATCTGTTCCAATTTGGAGGCCATTCCAGAAAACGTGCGTTGATTCCTGTAGGTCATACAGGTGTTGAATTGATTACTAAGTTAAAAGCCAAAACAGACGCTGATCAAATCACGATCAAAACGAATATGAAAGCCGAAACCTTGCTGAAGGACGAAAGCGGCAAAATAACAGGTGTAACTGCGACTTCGGGTACTGGCGACAAGATCACATTCCATGCGAACAAAGGCGTCATCATCGCTACCGGTGGTTTTGGATCCAATGTAGAGATGCGTAAAAAGTATAACCCTAAAATGGATGAAAAATATATGTCTACCGATACACCAGGATCTACAGGTGACGGTATCGTTATGGCAGAAACGATTGGCGCCAAACTGACAAACATGGAGAGTATTCAAACGTATCCAATCTGTAATCCTGAGACAGGTGTTATTTCCCTTGTTGCAGATTCCCGCTTCGATGGTGCGATCCTGATTAACCAAGAAGGCAAGCGCTTCGTTGAGGAATTAGAACGTCGAGACGTTATTTCTAAAGCAATTCTTGCCCAAACGGGCGGATATACGTATCAATTATGGAACCAAGGTATTGAGGATATCGGTAAAACGATAGAAGTTCATCAAGACGAATACGATCAACTCGTTAAACAAGGCTTGCTCTTTAAAGCCGATACGATTGAGGAGGCAGCTGATTTCTTCAAAATCGACGTGAACACTTTGAAAGAAACGATTAATAAAGTAAATGATTATGCGAAAACAGGTAAAGACCTTGATTTCAAACATCGCGGTGGATTGAAATCTCTTGAAAAAGGCCCTTACTACATCGAAAAAGCTGTACCCTCCGTTCACCATACAATGGGCGGCTTGGTGATCGACGAGAAGACTCGCGTATTGAATGAAAAAGGCGAAGTCATCCCTGGGTTGTTCGCTGCAGGTGAAGTAACAGGGGTCATTCATGGTGCAAACCGTCTTGGCGGTAATGCCATCGCTGATATCTTCACATTCGGCCGGATTGCAGGCAAACAAGTTGTAGCAGAGTAATCTTATTTTTTGTGTAACTGCTCTATTAATAAGGTAGACTTAAAAACGTGCAAGATAACTTGTAGAGTGCCGGTTGACTGCTAACTTTCAAGCTGCCCTCTATGACATAGCAAACCGCCCTGTTAGCAACATTGCGAACAGGGCGGTTTATTATGGTGGAGTCTAGGGGCTACGCTCGTCTAACTCGCGGCTCTTTTATCGTTCTCCGTTCGTGGAATTAAAATTCCCCAATTATTTAGTGACTAATTGACAAGGGTTCCTTCAAATTTCCTAGACACTGGAAAACTTAAGTAAGTAAAGGGGGTTGAATCACTGTTACATCCCTCACCAACAAAGGCACTGACTCCACATGTGTGGAAACAAGATATACGATTCCTCCTCCCCTTCAGGCCCAAGTCTACCTTGAACAAAAGCGGAGACCCACAGTAGAACACGTAAATGTGTATCTCAACTACATTTTAACCTCGTCACCTTAGTTTACAACAGCATGAAGCTCATCGTAGATCGTGTTAGCAAATAACAAGACATGCAAACAGCATAAAAATAAAAGTGTAATACGATGACATTGGAGTCGTCTGTAATTTTTCAAGTCAATGCATTTTGAAAATGATTCACTTATCGAAAAACTATAATAACATATCTTCGGCAGGGTCAACTCTATAACAATGCTCTGAATTTCGCTTACACTCTAATGCAGGAACCCTTTTTGTAGTTTCACGCTTTCTTCTACCATCACTGTACTGTACCTCTCTCCATTCCACTGGTTTATTATAATATTTCATCTTTCCCCCACATTGAGGACATTTATCAATATGTATTTTCTCTAATGTCAATCTTTTACCATAACCACTGATTGCAAAATTAAAAAACAGAGGGTACCTCGTTTGACTTTTGGCAATTCTCCTAAGACTAAGAAAAACCACAAATAAGATAATCAGTATTACAAATATTATTAAATAAGTCTGGCTTTCAAAACCTACTGATGCCTTCAGAGTTCCATTAAAAACATTCAGACCACTTTTTACTATTTTAATGCCAATAGGAAGGACCCCTCCAATTGCAATGGCAAAGCTAATCCACGTTAAAACAGCCATAGTAAATGGGCTCCGCCATGTTGGTTCAGGCGTATATTTTGCCTCTTGATGATTAGTGTTTTGTATGTTGTTAATGATATCTCCTGCAGCAATTTGTGTTGGTCCATTAAAATTTGTCTTTTCATTAAAATTATTTTGATTAATATTTTTTTGGATTTTCCCCATATTTCCCTCACTTAGTTTTATTTATTTCTTTGAACTATACTTCTTTGTTTTATATTTTGTGACCTGCTAAGTTTGGAAAAACCATCAGCCTTCCCAAGAGACTTATGCAGGTCTTTGGTTAATCTGTTCAATAATCCTAGGATGGATGTAGGAGTAACCTGTAGCCCCATCTTCACTCTATTCGATGAGATAGCTGGTCACCAAGCGAATGCAAGCATCCCGGCCGTCCTTCCGTTTATTCAATTATTTATTTAGAATGATAAAACACCCATGACGCTAGAATTACTTCTATAGACCCAGTACAAAGTCCTGCAAAATATTACAAATTAATCTTTCAATTGCAAACGACAACAGGTTCGAATTCGACCAGCCGACGAGCAAATGGCATTTCAAGAAACGGAGTATTTCAAGGAGAAGGCAAAAGAAAGTTGCAAAATCGAAGCGAAGAACTGCGAACTCAGGCATCGGCACGGGTACGACGTAGCGTCGTCCTCGGGTCTAATAGGGATGCAAATACAAGGGGCAATGGCGATATTCGCGGAACTTGAAGCGAATAATGAACCTGGCAGACTAAGAACAAGGAAAAAACGCCTTGAAAAAAGCGGCACCTTCCGAAAAATCCGGATCAGGTACCGCTTTTTTATTCGCTTGATTCTTGGTCTCCCCGAAAAATTGCTAGTTCTTCAGCGGCCTCTCACAAAGGATTGGGCTTTTAATATAGGTAAATGTGGCTCAGAGATATTACTTTTTAATAAGCGACACACAGCACTCCACATGCACCGTATGCGGGAACATATCCACCGGAGTTACCTCCACTGTCTTGTACCCGCCATCCTCCAACACACGCAAGTCCCTTGCTAATGTCGATGGATTACACGACACATACACCACACGCTCCGGCTTCATAGCCAGAATCGTCTCTAACAACCGCGGATCGCAACCCTTACGCGGTGGATCGACCACGATAACATCCACCGTAATCCCTTGCTCTTTCCAATTCGGAATGACATCTTCAGAGGCACCAACCTCGAACACTACATTCTTCATCTCATTCAACTTCGCATTCGCCCGGGCATCCTCAATAGCTTCCGGTACAATTTCGACACCGTATACCTTAGCCGCATGCTGCGCCAAAAAGAGGGAGATCGTACCGATCCCGCAATAGGCATCAATAACCGTTTCATTGCCAGTCAGTCCGGCATATTCAACGGTTTTACCGTACAACACCTCAGTCTGTGCCGGGTTCACTTGATAGAACGAACGCGCTGAGATAGCGAACTGTACATCGCCGATGTAGTCATAGATGACGTCTCTGCCCCACAGGACGCGGGTTTCGCCACCGAAGATGACATTCGTGCGCTGAGTGTTGACGTTCTGGCAGATGCTGACTACATCTGGCAGCTGTTCGCGGATGCTGCCGAGCCAGGCGTCCAGGTGTGGGATGTCGCGGCCGTTGGTTACGAGGACAACCATCATTTCACCGGTACGGAAAGCTTTCTTCACGACGACATGGCGCAGCAGGCCACGACCGGTTTCTTCACTATAAGCAGAGATGCCAAGTTCTCTGCCGATGTCTTTCACCTTGCGCACAACGTCATCATTATCCTCATGCTGGATTAAGCAGGTTTCCATATCGATGATACGGTGACTTCCGCGTGCATAGAAGCCTCCTACAAGACCGCCTTCGGTTACACCAATTGGTACCTGAGCCTTGTTGCGGTAACGCCAAGGCTCGTCCATGCCGAGTGTCGGGCGGACAAGAATGCCATCTGTATGAGCTACTCCAGCGCCATCAGTCGTACCATCTGCAATGCCGCCATAGTTGGCACTGTCCGTCTGACTCTCAACAGCTTCATTCTCTTTGCTCTTTCCGCTATCCCCGCCACCACTCACCCGAAGCTTCCCAATCCGCTCCAGGTTGTCCACCACCAGCTGCCGTTTCCACGCCAGCTGAGCAGTATAGTCCATATGCTGCAGCTGGCAGCCGCCGCATTGGTCATAGATCTCGCAAGGCGCCGCGATGCGGGCGCTGCTTGCTTCTACTATATTCAGCAGTTTGGCGTAGCCATACTGCTTTTTGGTCTTGAGCACCTTTGCCCGGACTTTCTCTCCGGGAAGGGCTCCCTGCACAAAAAGGGTAAAGCCTTCTACGCGGCCTACCCCTTCACCTTCATGGGTCATGCCGATAATATCGAGCATAACCTCATCATTTTTATTCACAGGCAGTCCGGCGACAGGCGCCTTGCCGGCTGGGCGGCTGGTGCTGCGTCCACTGCGGTGTTTACTCATTATTTATAGTTCACTTCTTTCATTATCATCGCTGTATAATCCCACACTCTTACTTTCAAACAACCCTAATTATTCTGAGCAAAAATCCGCAGATGCTGCGGCAAAATCCGAAAACGACCCGGCAGCTCTCCGCCAAGTTCTCCATCCAAGTTCAATTGGACATGCCCTGGAGAGATTACATCCATTGCATCCGTACGGAAATACACAACCTTTTTATCCTGCAAATGCTCGCCACGAAGGGCCAATCTAACCAAACGGACAAACTCTGCCAGGTTGCATTTTTTGACCGCAATAACATCTAACAGACCGTCATCGATTCGAGCGCCGGGAGCAAGCTTTTCAAAGCCGCCGACAGAATTCGTATTTGCAATCAGGAACAGCATGAACTCATCATGAATAACCTCCTGCCCATTGGCACGAATGATTAGTTCCTGAGGAGATAGGCTGACCATTTTTTCAATACCTTTTAAATAGTACGCAAGCTGCCCTATCATGGTCTTCAGCTTACTGGGAACTTCATAGGTCAGTTCGGTTAGACTGCCACCGCCTGCTATATTAATGAAATAACGATCATTGGCTTTACCGATATCAATCGGACGCGACTCTTGACGAAGGATCAAATCAACGGAATCTTCCCAATTCTTCGGGATCCCCATCGCACGTGCAAAATCATTGGTAGTCCCAAGTGGCAATACGCCAAGCGGGGGGAGATTAGGTTTCTCCGCCATACCATTGATAACCTCATTTAAAGTGCCATCCCCACCGGCTGCTATGATTAGATCATAACCGCGCTCTACTGCATCCGCAGCAGCTAACATAGCATCGCCTTCTCCGGTCGTTGCATGGCAGGAGGCTTCAATGCCACCCGTATCCAGCCGGTCCAAAATGTCGGCGAGCCGCTTCTTCATTTCTTCCCGTCCAGAAGTGGGATTATAAATCAATCTCGCAGTTTTCATTACCGGAACGCCACCTGTTTTTTATAATAGAATAACCTAATTGATTATACCTAATTCGGACCACTACAATCAATGTCAGAGGACATTTATCGTAAATATTCCATTATACAACAATTCACGACACCTTATTAGGCAAAAACAACTATATATATGTCTATGCAGCAAATCCCGTATTATCCACGGAAATGGGCACTATTTTTCATGATTAAGTGGGCTAAAAAGGAAGCTTTTTAACTCTTTTTTCGAATCTGTTCGAGGAGTGTCTCTACCTGTCTCTCAATCCAATGCGGAAGAAGCGGGTGCGGCAAAAGCGTCTGGCCAGAATACTTATAGGTTAACCCTTTAAGTCTGTTCGGAACCACATGTTTAGTGAAATAACCTTCACTCAAAAAAAGCGGCGCCACCAATACCTCGTGACCCTGCTCCTGCCAATACTCCACTTTGCTTCTTACACTGTCCGGATTCAGCAGACCGTAATCGGCCGCCGCTACGCCACTCACCTCACGTACACGTCCTGCCAGTGAAGAGATGCCCTGCTGCCAACGCTGGCGGAAGCCATCATAAATGCTGCCGTGACCTACCAACAGAATCGTCTCACGTTCAGGTTCCGTAGACAGCTTACGGAGCTTGTCCCAGATCATCACAGCGATGTCCGGGTCATCGTCGACAGGATAACCATAGTGAACCTTAGCCTTCACGTGGAACGGCTCTAAATCGGTCTCACGTTCAGGTGCAGGTTTAGCCCCTAGTGCATATTCTATTTCATCGACATGTGTGCTTCCCGAGGAAACGAACAATGGGATCACAATTATATCTGTGACCCCTGCATGTTCCAGTTCATTTATTCCATCTTGAATCAGACGGCCCTCTACCAGCTCTAAAAAAGAGACCACCACTGGCATCTCTTCATCTAGCGATAATTCGCTTACGGCCTCTTCCACAATCGACACCCAAACCTCGTCGCGGGAGCCGTGACTGATAATAAGTACGCCCGGTACCATAAATTAGCGTCCCAAACGTTCCAGCGTTAATTTATAACCATCATTTCCGTAGTTCAAGCAACGTTTTACACGGGAAATAGTAGCTGTACTTGCTCCTGTCTCTGCTTCGATCTGATTGTAGGTCGAACCTTTGCCAAGCATACGCGCTACTTCCAGTCGTTGCGACAGCGATTGAATCTCGTTCACGGTGCACAAGTCATCAAAGAAAACATAACATTCTTCCATATTCTTCAATGTTAAAATGGCTTCAAATAATTGGTCTATACTTTTATCATTTAACTTCTTAAGTTGCATCAATTTTTCATCCCCTAAAAGTTCTATCAGCATTAGTTTCTCTGATTAAGCTCCGTACAAAACTAGCTCCGGAAACATCAACCTAATGTCACTATCCTGCCTTTACTATATTGCACTGGAGCGCATTTTTCAAGCATTAACGATTTCACGCTGTAAAGAACGAAAATGATGGACAAACGTCCACCCCACGCGCACACCACTTATGTACCCCAATACAAGTATTTTTCTCTACATAAGAATTATCGCCTACACTATAGTACTACAAAAGCGCCGAAAATCAAGCTCGTACACGGTTTCTTCACTACTTTAACCTGTTTATAGGCATACGCCCTTTTCCGCTCCTATCCCTATTACCCGGGCATTCGTCTATACCGTATGTTCGCCCATGACATACAGTATAGCAGACCACTAACAAAGGAATGTGATATTATGCCTGATCATTACTATAATCATTCCCGCCGGAATCAGCGTTCACTGAGCGATTCGTATAATGCCTCTGCCTACCCCGGCCTCAGCTCATATGCGCCCTCAGCTCTCCCAGGTGAGACCGGAATCCTTCCTGCTTTAGGAGCAGAAGCTGCCACCGAAACTGCGCTAGCGCTCCCTGCAGCTGAAGCTGCAACAAAGGCAAGCGGCGGGCTTGCCGGACTGCTCAGCGGCTTAGGCGGCGGTGGCGGAATTGGTGGGAATATGGAGCAAATCAAAGGCATCATCGATCGAATGGGCGGCATTGACGGGATCGTAAACTCTATGGGTAAAGTACAAAAGGTGATGTCCGGCTTCCAGCAGATGGCTCCAATGGTTAAGCTGTTCATGGGTAGCTTCGGTAAAAACAAAGGCGCAGCAGGCGCACTAGCCGCCGAAGAGGATGCCGCCCTGTACAGTCCTAATCGCCGCAAAAAAAAGCGTTCCACCTCACCCCGTCGCAAATCTACTACAACTACTCGCCGGCGCTCTACTTCTTCTACCGGAAAACGTCGCCGCAAATAGCGGTGACGTTTTCTAGCTATGCACCAGAAAAACAGCAATTCTCGCGGGAAAGAGATTTGCTGTTGGCGCTTCTGCTCTATTTTTACTTAAACCAGCCACTCCGTCGAAACCATCGGAACATCCCAAAACCAACCACCAGCATAAACAGCAGCACACCAAAATAACCATATTCCCACTCTAGTTCAGGCATCTTCACAAAATTCATCCCGTAGATCCCGGCGATAAGCGTCAGCGGCATGAATACGGTCGTGATTACCGTTAGTGTTTTCATAATCGAATTCATCCGGTTGGAATTGAGTGAAATGTAGCTGTCACGCAAATCCGCGGTCATTTCTCGATCAGCCTCAATCATATCCGAGAGCTTTAGCAGATGGTCATAAATGTCGCCAAAATAAATCCGTTCCTCGCCGTTGCTCTGGACATGCTGTGAATTCACGATCCGGTACATCAAATCGCGCATTGGCACAATCGTCCGCCGCATTTTGAGGAGTCTTCCGCGCACGCCAAACACCTGGCTCATCAATTCCTCCACCGACTCACTGCTGCCGCTACTTTCTAGATCCGCAAGCTCGTCCTCTAAACTGTAGAGACATGGAAAATACTTGTCCACCAGCTTGTCCATCACCGTATAGGCAGCTGCCATCGGCCCACCCGACCAGCCTTTTCGACTATGTATTTCGCTTTTCACTTGTTCCCACGCTTCATTCATCTCTGCTTTTTCCTGATGGTGATAGGAGACAAGAAAGTTCGCGCTTAAAAATAGGTCAACCTCCTCAGCATCCAACGTCCGCTCATTTAACGCATGCAGAACAAAAAACTGCACATTCTCATAATGATCCAGCTTCGGCCGCTGCAACACATGCATACAGTCCTCTATCGCCAAGGGGTGAAAATGAAAATATTGATCCAGCAAAAGCGTCTCTTCTGGCGTAGGCGTAGCAAAATCTGCCCATATCCAAGCATAATCCTCCAGCCGGATATTTTGCAGAGGGATCTCTGTCAGCACCTCACCTTTATGTGTGACAACAAGTGTACGTATCATAAATGTTCCTCCGCTTCATCTTCTTCCACGCCTCTATTGTACAGCAAGAAGACAAGTCTTCCAAAAAGCAAAAAACATAACCAGCAGCACCTCTTAAGCTAGACTAAGAAACATTTGGTGCTTCGTCGTTCGTTAATGCTCGATTCATCTGTGCTTGGTTGGTTGCGCAGGGGCGAGCTGTCTTTATTCTCGCTGTCGGTATCGGGTTTATGAGTGAGATGAATTCATAGCTGTGAATTACTATCGCTATTTTTACTAATTAGTTGGTGAAAAAGTGCTCCTTTGGGGATGGTAAACAACCCTTCGATCGTAAGCAAGCTGGACTTGAATTCGCAAAAGATTGAGTCCATCGCCTAGCGTTCATTTAACGTAAGTAACATATGTTTTACTTTGGGCTGGTAGTGATTTGTGGGATTGGGATGCAATCCTTGCATCGTACATGTAAAGTTCCGGGCAGGATACTGTGAATATAGCGATGCTCATGGACGGCAGAAAAGCAGGGAGAAAGGAAGAGGGTTGGGTTGGGTTGGGTTGGGTTGGGTTGGGTTGGGTTGGGTTGGGTTAGGCTATGTTGAGTTAATTTGAGCTAGGTTGCGTTACGATGGATTGGGCTGAGTTAGTTTGTACTAGGTTACTTTGCGATGGACTGGATTAAGGTGCGCTGGGTTTCCTTGAAATGTGTTACGTGGGACTATGCTGAGTTAACTTTGGCTAGGTTACTTTGTACAGGGCTGGACTTCGGTGCGCTGGATTCTGCTGAAATGAGGTAAGTTGGGCTGCGTTGAGTTAGTTGGATCTAGGTTACTTTACGATGGACTGGATTAAGGTGCACTGGGTTCCGTTGAAATGTGTTACGCGGGACTGGGCTGAGTTAGTTTGTACTAGGTTACTTTGCGCAGGGCTGGACTTCGGTGCGCTGGATTTTGCTGAAATAAGGTAATTTGGACTGGGCTGAGTTAGCTTGTGCAAGGTTACGTTACGATGGGCTGGATTAAGGTGCGCTGGGTTCCCTTGAAATGTGTTACGTGGGACTATACTGAGTTAACTTTGGCTAGGTTACTTTGTGCAGGGCTGAACTTCGGTGCGCTGGATTCTGCTGAAATGAGGTAAGTTGGACTGGGCTGAGTTAGTTTGTGCAAGGTTACGTTACGATGGGCTGGATTAAGATGCGTTGGGTTCCCTTGAAATGTGTTTAGTTAGGCTGGTCCACCTTCATACAAGTCAGGTGCCGTCATTCTAAGGCATTTATGCCTTTCTTTCTGCTTCTTCGACGAAGTGTCTCCAATTCTAGGGCAGTTATGCTCTTCTTTTTGTCACCACCCTCGAATTTCGTAAATTCAGCGGGATTTATACCGTACATTCCCCCTCCATCGCCAAACTCCATCATTTCTACGGGATTTATACCGTACATTCTCCCTCCATCGCCAAACTCCGCCATTTCTACGGGAGTTATACCGTACATTCCCCCTCCATCGCCAAACTCCATCATTTCTACGGGATTTATACCGTACATTCTCCCTCCGACGCCAAACTCCGTCATTTCTACGGGATTTATACCGTACATTCTCCCTCCGACGCCAAACTCCATCATTTCTACGGGATTTATACCGTACATTCCCCGTCCGACGCCAAACTTCATCACTTCTACGGGATTTATACCGTACATTCCCCCTCCAACTCCAGACTTCGTCATTTCTACGGGATTTATACCGTACATTCCCCCTCCATCGCCAAACTCCATCATTTCTGCGGGATTTATACCGTACATTCCCCCTCCAACGCCAAACTCCGTCATTTCTACGGGATTTATACCGTACATTCCCCCTCCATCACCAAACTCCATATTTCTACGGGATTTATACCGTACATTCCCCCTCCAACTCCAGACTTCGTCATTTCTACGGGATTTATACCGTACATTCCCCCTCCATCGCCAAACTCCATCATTTCTACGGGATTTATACCGTACATTCTCCCTCCAACGCCAAACTCCGCCATTTCTACGGGATATATACCGTACATTCTCCCTCCAACGCCTAACTCCGTCATTTCTACGGGATTTATACCGTACATTCTCCCTCCAACGCCGATTTCCGCCATTTCTACGGGATTTATACCGTATATTCTTCACTCTCCTCATGTCCACACAACAAAAAAAGATGTCCGCAGCCCAATGGCTAACTGACATCTTTATTAAAGGGTGTTTAAAAAATGATTTTGAAAATCAGACCTGCTAATACCGCACTGATTGGAATCGTGATGAACCAAGTGACCACAATACGTCCGGCTACTCCCCATTTCACTGCAGAGAAACGTTTGGCAGAGCCAACCCCAAGGATCGCTGATGTGATCGCATGCGTTGAGCTTACTGGCAAATGCAGCAGCGTTGCTGAGAAAATAACAGATGCCGCGGAAATATCAGCCGCGAAACCGTTAATAGGTTCGATTTTAAAAATCTTCGTACCCATAGTCTTAATAATCTTCCAACCGCCAATGGAGGTACCGAGCGCCATAGCCGTAGCTGCAGCTATCTTAACCCACAAAGGGATAACATCCATAGTTTCTTGACGTCCTGAGGTAACGAGTGCAAAAGTAATGATCCCCATCGCTTTTTGCGCATCATTTGTACCATGTGTGAACGACTGTAACGCTGCCGTAAGGACTTGCATAGAGCGGAAGCCCTTGTTGACCGTATGTGGACTACGCTTAGCAAAGATCCATTTCAGGATGGTCATGATAATATAACCGATAACAAACGCAATGATTGGGGAGAAAATCAGTCCTTCGACAATTTCCACAAACCCGCCCCAATTGATGTGTGCTGAGCCTGCCCCCACGTATACTGCACCCGCTAAAGCGCCGATCAGTGCATGAGACGATGAGGATGGAATCCCGAGCCACCAAGTAATCAAATTCCAAATAATCGAAGCAATCAGCGTGGCTATTATGATATCCAACCCATTTTCAAGCAAGGTCGGGTCGGTGATACTTCCGCCGATTTTTTTGGCCACACCTGTAAACATCAAGGCCCCAACAAAGTTCATCAGTGCTGCCATAATAATTGCTGTTCGCGGTTTTAAGGCACGTGTCGAGACAGAGGTAGCAATTGCGTTGGCCGTATCATGGAATCCATTGATAAAGTCAAACGCAAGCGCGAGAAATATAACAATTCCAAGAATCCATATAGATGTTTCCATATTCTAGTACCCCTTATGAGTTGCGCATGATGATCGATTCCAACATGTTGGCTACATCTTCACATTTGTCTGTAGTGGTCTCGAGCCGCTCATACAGTTCCTTGCGTTTAATCAGCTCAATCGGGTCTTTTACAGTTTCGAACAGGACCTTAGTACAAATACGCAGCACTTCGTCCCCTTGATTCTCAAGGTCATTCAGACGGATTGTATATTCACGGATCGCCAACAATTTCTTCTGGGAGAGCAAATGAACCGCTTTTTGGATTTCATAAGCACACTGACGAAGGATTTCGGCGAATTGTACAATGTATTCATCCGGGTCAAGAAGGTTGTACATATAGAAACGTGAGGCGGATGCCTCCAGACCATCGATGACATCATCCATGCTTGTGATCAAGTCCATAATGTCGTCACGTTCAAGCGGCGTAATAAACGTCTTGTTCAATTCTTTGATAACGGTGTGAGTGTAAGTATCACATTGGGATTCGTACTTTTTCATCTCTGCAGCGAAATTATCAACATTATTCCGGAGATCAGTGATATTCTGAGCAAAATAATCTGCAGCTTGGACAATAGTATCGGCCATATTTTCCAGCGTCTCAAAGAATATGTCCTTTTTTCTCAACTTCATTGTTTTAAACCCCTTTACATAAAATTACCGTGAATACAGAGCCATTCATATGTAAAAAGCATGAAAATGAATGACAACCCTTGTTATCTTATCATATCCGTACAAGGTATAGAAGCTATAGAAATGAACTTTTTTACACTCTATTAACACATACCCATTATTCCGAACACAAATCTGTATAACACTGGATATTCCGACTTTCTTATGTTGTACCATCCGCCCCGCCATATACCACATGACTGCTAAATGAAGGCGCATTAGGGACCACCAAAATATGGGTAATTCCTGGATACATCAGCTCTTCTTTTCCATCCCTCACAAAGCGGATCACATCCCCTGGTTCACGCGACCATCTGCCTTGGGTGACCTGTCCCCGCTGAAAAAGCAACGCTTCCCCGCCAAGCTCCACATCAATCTGAAGTCTTCCGACATCATCAAGCACTTTATGATCCGCTCCTATAACCATAACATTGGCCGCTTCCACCGGATTATCGTTATTTAGATCCAAATGAGGTTTGTCATTCACATAACGCTGATAGGTCTGACGTTTAGGATCATATTTATAGTCAACTTTATAACTTTTGAGCAGATAGTTTATGCTAAATTCAGCGGCTTTCTCTCCATCCGCCGGTATGTAATCTGGATTATTAAAAAGATACCCGGGCACCTTCACACTTTGCGCAAACCCAAGCTTCTCGGCACCTTCCCGCAGTTTGGCTGCGTTGCTGTACAGGTTATGTGGTGCTTTTCGCGCTTTATCCCGCCAAAAATAAGCTCCGGCACGGCCGATCTCGTCCATATCTTCTTTTTTCTCTTTTTGCAAAATGGCATAAGCCGCCGGACTCCCTCCGGCATGCACCGTCACACCACCATAGCTCTCGCCAATATCAAGCAGATAGGGGCGGATGCTGCGAATCGGTCCGATTTTCACCACACCTGTATGGCTCTGAAAAATACCAATCAAACGCGTAATGCCACCTTCGGCAAGAATCTCATACAAAATATCTGCTTCACTAACCCCCGATTGCGGCCGGGCGGCAGGAGCATTATTTATCATTACGGCTAAGGGACGTGGAAGACTGTCTTCAGAAACTGGAAGACCTGTTAATCCGGATACGAGCTCAGCAGCGGGATCAATAGTAGGTGAGGGTTGAATCGTTTCGATAGGCGTGGGCTCTGCGGTAGGCTGCTGTGTCGGGGTGATCTCATTATTTGCACTCTGTGTTCCGCAAGCGGAGAGCAATAGGGTGGTCAATACAATGGCAGATAACAGACGGGAAGAAGAGCAATTTACTTTCATAAGCTTGTAGTTCCTCCTAAACGTTTTATGAAACTCACTGATTCCTTCCATTTAATCACAGTCAGTCCCATTTGTCTTGATTACCTACTCCCTTTTTCATAGCAAGCATAAGGAAATTTTATAGCATGGAATAGATAAATTCTTATATTAAAAAAAGGGTACAGCCATTGCGGCTGCACCCTGCGGGTCTCTTATTCATTCAGTTAGTCTAGCTTCCAGCAATTCAGACTTAATGTCCCATACTGATAAGCCTGAAAAATACGCTCTGCCTTCCTGCTGCCATCCGCTGTTCCCATCGCGTAAAAGAGAGGTGCAAAATGCTCTCTTCCATAAGAAGGAACCGCATCGCGTACATGTGGAGCTTTTTTCTCATACGCAAAAAGTGAAGGCAAATCCCAGGCTTCTAGTCCCTTGGCAATCCAGGCATCGAATTCAAGTGCCCAATCCTCAGGCTGCTCACTTTCACTTAGCATCCGCAAATTGTGAACAAGTCCACCGCTTCCAATCAGCAGTATGCCTTCGTCACGAAGCGGCGCTAACATCCGCCCGATATTGTATTGCTCCTTGGGAGAGCGCAGGGAATCGACGGATAAAGCAACTACCGGAATGTCGGCGTTCGGGAACATTTTTTTCAGTATCACCCAGACTCCATGATCGAGTCCTCGCCCCAGAACGGGCTGATGTGAAAGATTGTTATCCTTGAAGAGCTCAGAAATCCGTCTTGTTAGGGCCGGATCGCCCGGGGCCGGATAGGTCAGCGTGTAAACTTCTTCAGGGAATCCGTAGAAGTCATGCTGTGTCTCGTGCAGTTCATCAACGGTAAGTAGCTGTTCAGGGCTATCCCAGTGCGCTGAGAAAACTACTATACCGCGTGGCGCTTCAAGTTCTTGACCAAGCCGCTCCAGAAAACGGGTATACTCGTTATCCTCCAGTGCGAGGAGCGGAGAACCGTGCGCAATAAAAAATGACGGTAATTTCATAGGATGCCAACCTCCATAACCCAGTATATGGTGTGCATCTTTATTTTACCGCTTATTGCAAGTTAATGCGAATAAAAACCTTCTCCTAAATCATCCAATTCTGCCACTCTGTCTGCAGATGCTCTTGTTCATTCATCCATTCTATAGTCCGCTTAAGCAGCTGCTGCTGTGCCGGTCCAGAAGAAAAGGTGTGATCCCCTTGAAAAATGATCTCTTTATCGCAACGTCCTTCGGGACGTGTCCAGAACAGTTTCTGGTAAAGAAAAGCGTAATCCACCGGAATGACATCATCAGAGGTGCCATGGATAACGAGTACATCGCCGCTAAATTTGCTCGCTTCTTGAAAGGGCTGAAATGCCGCCAAAGAATTAAAATATACCGGCGTAAACGAGTAGCCCACATAATCGGCTGATCCATTCTTCACAGCGCGATCATACGCCTCCCGCCCTACAATTTTCACAATATCATTGAAAGGATAACCCACAGAGGCCCATAACACGAGATTCTTCACGCGGCGATCGCGAATACTTGTCAGCAGCGCCACCGCGCCACCGAGGCTATGGCCAATCAGCGTCACCCGCTGTGGGTCCACATCAGCAGAGCTAATTCCGTAATCCAGCACTGCTCTAGTCTGAGCGATCATCGATTCCATGTCTTCACCGCCATAATTCCCGCTGCTCTCGCCGCAGCCCGCATAATCAAAACGAATAACCATATATCCCTCTTGTGCCAGCTCACGAGCCGCCTTCACAAAAATCCGGTCTACACCAATCCGATTCCCCACAAATCCGTGACAGATCACGGCTAATGGCAGTCTATCCTTGCAACGCGAAGAGGTTCCCTTCTCTTTGTTCGGGTAATGTATGCTCGCAGTCAATTCTTCTCCGTTATGCCGGATTACAATATTCCGTTCCATTGCCGCATCCTCCTATAATTATATTAATAATTTAATTCATTTTAATTTATTAGAATTCCGATTAACTTAGTATGAATTATAATCTAATTATAAAGATTTCGTTCATATTGTCAACAGCAAGGGACAATTCTTAATAATCTGCGGGGAGTATTGGGCATTAGAGTCTGCACGACAAACAGGGCGTCCTGTAGATATGAACATGACTCTGGGGCGCCCACCTCGAGTCGATTGGAACCGCCAATCGTGCGGGATTCAGCAGCTCTATCGGATTCAGTAGCTCTATCGGACTCACCTGCTCCTTCAAACACAGTAGCTTCATCGGATTCAGCAGCTCCTTCGGACTAAATAGCTTCATTGGACTCAGCAGCTCCTTCGGACTAAATAGCTTCATTGGACTCAGCGGCTCCTTCGGACTCGACGGCTCCTTCGGCTCAGCAGCTCCAGCGGACTCAGTAGCTCCAGCGGACTCAGAAGACCCTATTCGCAGATTTAGCACACTTTTTGAATTCTATCGGACCCCATAGTCGCTATCACCCTGTAAAACAGCAAATACGAGCTTCTTTTCGAGCAATAGCGTCACTGGAGTCCGAAACTGTGCTGAAAAGGTGATAATTTGGCTAATAAGGTCATCTGAGTCCGATAGATGGTGGATGCTACGACAACCGGGGGTCTGGGGGGCTTGAGGTTTGGGTTTGGGTTTGGGTTTGGGTTTGGGTTTGGGTTTGAGAACCCCACCAAAAAACAAAGAGCAGCGATCCCCAGTATCGGAGGATCGCTGCTCTGTTGTTTTTTCAAGATGAATGGCCAGGGTTGTTAATCAATCGTAGCTGTCGTTAAACATCTCATGGGTTTCATGGCTGCCTTCCCAATCCTTAAGCAAGCCCTCGGGAGCATCTTCTGCGGAATCCCACATGCTGAATCCATCGGAGCCGCCCCAATCCCCCATTGAATTATTGGGCGTAGGCTCGAAACCGTTGCCCATGGATCTTCCCTGTTCTTTCTTGTTCTCATGTTCCATAAAGCTCCCAACCTTTCCCAATGCTATATTGATCAAGCAACAACATTATCAGTGTTCACTCTTCTAAAAGGATTATGCATATCGCCATAGAAATGGTTGTCCTTGCGTAGACCTGTCATGCAAACGTATACTCTAGGTTAAAGACTATACCGATTAACAACACTGGAGGTTTACATCCAAATTATGAAAGTGAAAGATATGATTAAGGAAAATAACGCCCTGCGTGAGCAGTTGACGCCCTTCAATCGCTCCTATTTAGAAGATATGATCCTTGCAATGCGGGCCAGTCGAATTGACACCCTGCGCGGAGAAGAACTTTTGCTGGATGCGGCCAAGCTGCTGTTGAAGGAACAACGTAAAGGGAAAAATGCCAAGCAAGTATTCGGCGAGAATCCGCACGATTATTTTAAAGAAATCATAGACAGTGTTCCCGGGCGCCCGGTGCGCAGTAAATGGAACTATTACTTGATGATTCCCTGCGCAGCTCTGACCTGTCTTTTTGGGATATTGGCAATCGGTGGACTCTTCTTCCAATGGACTGACGATTCACCTGGAAAATTCGGACAGATCAGCCTTTTCACCCTGCTCGCTGTGGGAGTAGGCTCCATTATCTTAATTGAACTGATTATGAAATGGATGTCTTCCTTGTCGGAAAGCGATGCACCAAGTGCCAAGCCTTTTGATATAAAAAGCCTTGGAATCTATATTGGCATCGCAGTAGCTGCTGTATTTATCGGCATGTTCCTCGATCGATTATTTCCGGTCATTACAATATCCCCGTGGGTAAGCTTAATTCTGTGCATCATTGGGGGGTTGGGACTGAAATTTATATTTTTCAAAAAATAAATATCTAGGCTGAAAACTTTATTCCATCCGATAGATAGGGGGAAACTTCCATGATTAAGAAACATTATATTCTCTACTCCGTTCTAGCTATAGCCTTAGGGCTAGGCATAGTACCCAGTGCTATTCACGCCGAAGGTGCTACCAGCCCTCCTGGGGAAGGCGCTAAGGCAATTCCTCAAGCAGCTAGTAATAATCATGCAGAGGCTGTCTATAAAGCTGCATTACCGCTGTTATCTACCTCTGACAAGTTACCCGAAGCCATAAAATATTTGAACTCCAATATGTATGCGGTAGGGTCATATCGTGCAACAATGATGACCCTGAAGCTTGAGAATCTGCATAAAGCTGCGCTGCAAGCCTGGGAAAGTAAATTCAGTACCAGCACTGTCCAGCGGAAGCTCACCGCCATTTATAAAGCAGGCGCCAGCATGTCGTCTCTTGCCGCTATTACTGATGATCTCCAGCTGCGTACACTGCTGAAAAGTGCCAGCGAAAACGGATATAAGCTGGAGACAGCAGAGGGTACTTTTTTCCCGGTGATCGATTATGGGGCTTACCGCAAGTACAAGCTATACGTTACCAATGATATCAGCGCTTATATTACCATTATGGCCACCGAATCGGACCTGCCCTCTTCCAAGGACAACGGGCTAGTTATCGCCTGGACTGAGGTTGCAGCCAGAGCTTTATCTCAAGAGCAATTCATTCAAAATCATCCGAAGTCAAACCGAATTTCTGCTGTAAAAGCCTTGTACACTATGTATGTGAATAATACGTTTTACGGCCAGAATAACACTCCTCTCTTCCATTATGACAATCTGGAAATGGATTTGGAGGCGCAAAAGGCTTACTCCAGTATTCTGACCAAAAATAATGACAGCAGCCCATTTCTACAAAAGCTGGATAGCTTCATGAAATTAATGAAAGACAATAGCTACAAATTGACCGATGAGGTCGAGCAGTATCGTAAAACTTCGTTACCTCTCTAATAAAGAAATCACAAAAGCCCGTCCCTGAAATGAATAGGGACGGGCTTTTTTATATTCGTTAACGAGATTATGAAGTGGATGCGAGCATTAAATAAGGATGTTAAAGAGATTAGAATCCTTATTGATCTCTACATAATCGACGCCCTTCTGCTGCATCCGTTCGATGAGAGGTTCGTAGGCATCCGTTGACAATAATTCAATGCCAACAAGCGCGGGACCATTTTCTTTATCATGCTTCTTAATATACTCGAAACGGGTAATATCATCGTGAGGTCCAAGGATTTCACCCAAGAACTCACGCAGCGCGCCTGCCCGTTGCGGGAAGTTCACCATGAAATAGTGTTTTAAGCCTTCGTAAATCAATGAACGCTCCTTGATCTCCTGCATCCGGTCAATATCGTTGTTCCCACCGCTTATGATACAGACAACTGTTTTGCCGCGGATTTGATCACGATATTGATCAAGCGCTGCGATAGGCAACGAACCTGCTGGCTCAACCACTATGGCATTCTCGTTATATAGTTCCAGAATCGTGGTACAAGCTTTACCTTCAGGCACCATCACGATGTCATCCAGATGTCGGGAGCAAATATCATATGTCAGGCCGCCAACACGTTTTACAGCCGCTCCGTCCACGAATTTATTAATTTCATTAAGAGTCACCACTTCTCCAAGCTTGATCGCTTCCGTCATAGAAGCGGCTCCGAGTGGCTCCACACCAATCAACTTGGTAGAAGGACTAACTGTCTTCACATAGGTGGCTATACCCGCTGCTAGGCCGCCTCCACCAATGGTTACGAACATAAAATCTGCAGGGTTATCCAGACTCTCCATCACTTCCATTGCAATGGTGCCGTTGCCCGCAATGATTCGTGGCTCATCAAAGGGGTGGATCAGCGTCATCCCATGATCTATACAAGCTTGCAGTGCTTCATCATAAGCGTCATCAAAGGTATCCCCCTTTAGAATGACCTCAACAAACTCACCGCCAAACCGCCGCACCTGCTTAACCTTCTGGTTAGGCGTAGTGCTTGGCATATAGACCTTGCCTTTAATTCCAAGCGCCTTACAGGAATAGGCTACGCCTTGTGCATGGTTGCCCGCACTCGCACAGACAATCCCTTTCGCTCTATCTTCTGCTGACAAACTACGAATCATATTATAAGCTCCGCGGATTTTAAAAGAACGTACAATCTGCAAATCCTCGCGCTTCAAATACACATCACAATCATACTTGGCTGATAATACAGCATCACGTTGTAGAGGTGTCCGGATTATGACTTCACGCAGTACGTGATGAGCCCGCACAATATCTTCCATTCCTACGATTCGGTCTTCCTCTTCTCTCATAACCCTCTCGCCTCACTATCTATCTGTTATTCTACTTCTTGTAACATACTCTCCCGAGGACATTTTTTCAAGCATCCTAATCAGTGATAAAGAAAAAGAGACTAAAGGAACCCTATAGTCTCTTACTAATATTTGCTGTCTCTACGCTATGAAACCTACTAATCCTGTTGCTTCAGCATCCACTTCACCAGGTCTGGTAAGCTTGTCCACAAACGTGAATGTACAATAACATATTCGATAGCCTCGTTAGCGTCACCCACGCCTACAAAATCAGGCAGGTTATGCGGCAATCTTTTGATACCTAACAGATAATCCGGCACATGCTTGTTCACATTCTTCGCCACGCGGTAGAGCATTTTGAGCTGGGAAGTAATTCCGTTCTTCTTATATTCTAAAACCATACGGTCATATGCTACTGTTGCTGCTGCATCCTTGCCGAACTTCTCCAGTACCTTCTCGGTCTTCTTAAGCTTATTAGTGTAAAGGTACGTTGCCGTTAGAAGGTAACGCGCACCTGTGTTATCTTCTGGGTTCAATTCTAGAATGTGCTCCAACGTCTTTTGTGCTTCTTCTGCATTTCCGCTAAACCAGCAGGAGTCAGCGTAGCTTTTGCAGATTCGAATGTACGAACGCGTCTCGTAAAGACCCCAGAAATGTCCTTTGTTCTCAATGAAAAAGGCTTCTCCAAGCTCACGCGCACCCGCTTCCATCCCTGCTTTCAGATAAGCACGGGCATCTGCTTCATTCTCGGCTTCCTCAGCCAAAATGAGATAGGCGTCCGGACTGTCCGGATAAACTTCCAATGCTGCTTCTGCTAGCTGGATCCGACGATTGGATGCTTTAGTTTCCATTGCTTTTTGCAGCAAAGCCTGTTCCTGATCCTTCGGAGTGCCTGAAACGTTGAGCAAAAGTAATTCTTCCTCTGCCCCGCCCATGCCATACTGTTCGATATAATTAAGCATCTCTTTAACTTTTCTGGAGATGGTAGGTGCAGTAACCTCATGTTTGATCGCTAGATCAGCTTGAGTTTGAAGGAAACCATATTCCTCAGACAAGATAAATTCGATAGCCGCGCAGAAGGAGCCCATTTTCTTCACTGCAGGCTTGATGTGACGGGAATAACCATTCCATAAAACCAGACCTTCCCAGATTAGCTCCCGGTCATAGCTGTCTCTCATGGTCTCAATAAGGTGCATAGCCAATTGTTCATGTGCTGGATGCTCCCATTTCAGATCACGTGACACCTTTTTTTTGAGCGTAGTTAGGGTAAGTTTAGCTTCAGAAATGGCTGCCGCTTCTGGTTTGTCGGCCACAGCCACAGTAGCAGCGGATTCTTCCGTTGTTACCAGTCGCATGATGGATTCCACTGCAGAAGTTTCTTTCCCTAGGCAGCATTTCTTATATTTTTTCCCGCTTCCGCAAGGACACATATCATTTCTTCCAATCTTACTCAAAACGAATTCCCCCTTAAATCTGTGAGTAGCCATTCGCCATAAGCGTATCGCTAGTATGCACTATAAGTATCAACATTTTCAGGCACGAGGCATCCTTTATAAGGTTACTGCACAAAGTCTGAAGGACTCCGATTTAAAAGGGCCTTCCCATGATCGGAAAGGCCCTTATCTGTATATATCCGCACATTTTCCCCCGTACGTGTAGTATTATAGCACTTCTTCTATCACTTGTCAGTCCTTTTTTAGGACTTAAAGCGCAAAAAATTGCTAGATACAGTGCTTTATCCTTATACCAGAGCCTTCATAGCGATGTCGCTGCGATTCTGTTTCCCGGAAAAAGAGATTCCTTCAGCCCTAGCATAGGCCGCTGAACGAGCTTCGGCAATCGTAGCACCCAGACCTACCACGCCTAAGACCCGTCCGCCGTTCGTTACCCAGCTGCCAGCTGCCCCCCGTGCTGTACCGGCATGAAAGATCAGCCCTCCTTGGCTGTCCTCAAGCCCTTCAATCGGCACTCCTTTAGGATAAGAGCCTGGATATCCTCCAGAAGCGAGAACCACGCACACCGCTGCTTCATCGCTCCATTCAATGTCGATATCCGCAAGTTTGCCCTCGGTTACTGCCAAAAAGATTTCTAACAAGTCGCTCTTCAATCTAGGCAGCACGACCTGTGTCTCCGGATCCCCAAACCGGGCATTAAATTCAATGGTCTTTGGTTTACCTTCTGGAGAAATCATCAGCCCTGCGAACAAAACGCCGCTAAATGAACGGCCTTCAGCTACCATAGCCTTAGCTGTTGGCTTAATGATGGTCTCAATCGCTTCTTGGATAATCGCCTCGTCGATATGCGGTAGAGGCGAATAGGTGCCCATTCCACCGGTATTAGGACCTTTATCTCCATCGTAAGCAGGCTTATGATCCTGAGCGGCAGCCATCGGACGAACTGTCTCTCCATCAACAAAAGCCAAAATCGACATTTCTTGACCCGCTAGGAACTCTTCAATGACAACCTGAGCGCCAGCTTCACCAAACACTTTGGTTACCATAATATCAGCTAGTGCCTGCTCTGCCTCTTCCCGTGAATAGGCAACGGTCACGCCTTTTCCTGCGGCAAGCCCATCTGCCTTGATTACGATCGGCAGCGGTTGCTCGCGTAAGTAAGCCAGTGCAGCTTCATAGCCATCAAATTTTTCATAGGCTGCTGTCGGAATATTATATTTGTGCAAAAGATCCTTCATAAAGGTTTTGCTGCCTTCGATCTCAGCTGCATTCTTGCGCGGACCAAACACAGGAATAGCCTGTGCTTCAAAAGCATCCACAATGCCCCCTGCTAACGGATCATCCGGTCCGATTACAACAAGACCTACTTCCTTCTCTTTTGCAAAAGCCGTCAGACGGTCGAACTCAAACACACCGATAGGCACACATTCTGCTAGCTGCGCAATCCCGGCGTTACCGGGTGCGCAATAGATTTTACCAACCTTGGGGCTTTGGGACAGGCTCCAAATAATCGCATGCTCCCGGCCGCCGCCGCCAACCACTAAAATATCCATTAGAATAAAATCCTCCCAGCGTTCTAGTGTTTGAAATGACGGACGCCTGTGAAGACCATAGCAATTCCATACTCATTCGCGACCTTGATCGATTCTTCGTCTTTAATGGAGCCGCCTGGCTGAATAACTGCGGTAATGCCTGCTTTGGCTGCCATTTCAAGCGTATCTCCCATTGGGAAGAAGGCGTCAGAGGCAAGGACTGATCCTTTGGACTTCTCGCCAGCTTGTTCAATCGCAATTTTAGCTGCGCCAACGCGGTTCATTTGCCCTGCACCTACGCCAACTGTCATATCATCCGCAGCTAATACAATCGCATTAGATTTCACATGCTTAACTACCTTCCAGCCGAACAACAGCTGTTTCAATTCTTCTTCGGTTGGCTTACGGTCCGTAACAACTTGTAGATCATCCGGGTTCACAGAATGCACATCGCTCTCCTGTACAACCATTCCTCCATCAATAGAGGTAACTACGAAGCTGCTCTTACGCGCGCTAGCCGTGCTGAGATTGCCGATTTTGAGCAGACGCAGGTTCTTTTTCTTTGTAAGGATTTCCAGTGCTTCTTCCGTAAAGCCTGGCGCCAATACGATTTCGAGGAAAATCTCTTTCAGCAGAGTAGCAGTGTCTGCATCGATAATCCGGTTAGCTGCCACGATACCCCCAAAGATAGAGGTTGGGTCTGCGTTGTAAGCTTTTTGATAAGCTTCGTATACACTTTCACCGACACCTACACCACAAGGATTCATATGTTTAATGGCTACGACAGCAGGTTCTTCAAATTCTTTCACGATTTGCAGCGCTGCGTTAGCATCGTTGATATTGTTGTAGGATAATTCTTTGCCATGCAATTGCTCAGCTGCTGTAAGAGTATCCCCCGCAGCCAAAGGCTTGCGATAGAAAGCTGCTTTTTGATGCGGATTCTCGCCGTAGCGCAGATCCTGAATTTTCTCATAAGTCACGGTGTAGCGCTCAGGAAGCGGTTCGCCAGTAACATTAGCCAAATAATCGGAAATTAAGGCATCGTAAGCCGCCGTATGACGGAACACTTTTGCCGCAAGACGTTTGCGTGTTTCCAGCGTTGTATCTCCATCTGCGCGAACCTCTTCAAGCACTGTAGCATAGTCGTTAGCATCTACCACTACACTTACAAAAGCATGGTTCTTCGCCGCAGAACGCAGCATCGTCGGTCCGCCGATATCGATATTCTCGATGGCTTCTTCATACGATACATCCGGTTTAGCAATGGTTTCCGCGAACGGATACAGATTTACTACTACCAGATCAATGTAGTCCAGACCAAGCTCTTTCATTTGACGCGTGTGTTCCTCATTGTCACGAACCGCTAGCAATCCGCTGTGTACAGCCGGGTGCAAGGTTTTGACACGTCCATCCATGATTTCCGGGAATCCTGTAACATCGGAAATACCGATGACTGGAACACCTTCCTTAGCCAAAAGCGTGCTTGTTCCACCTGTGGAAATAATCTCTACGCCTAATGCAGACAACTCGCGGCAAAAATCCACGATACCTTGTTTATCCGATACGCTAACTAGCGCTCTTTTGATACTCACTTTGAATAGTCCTCCTTCGGGTTGTACGTGCGATTTAATGTGATGACATCTAAAAGCTTGGGAAACTATAAGAAAGAATCTGACTCTATTACCTACTACACGACACATAATGCCGCTTATGCAATATTTCCCGAGAAATACCCTGAAATCTCTCCGCCTGTCACCAAATGTCGATCCAAAACTTTGAATGACTACAGTGTGGCTTACTTTTCGCGGATAATCGTCTTTCTTCCACTCAGTTCCACTTTCCCGCTGGCAAAAGCGCCAACCACTTCAGGATATAACTCATACTCAACCTTATGAATCCGTTCCGCCAATGAATCCGCCGTGTCGTTATCCAACACAACTACGCTACGCTGAGCAATAACTGGCCCGGTATCCATACCTCCATCGACAAAATGCACAGTGACACCCGTCAGCTTCACGCCATAATTCAGCGCTTGTCCGATCGCATCCTTTCCAGCAAAAGCAGGCAGCAGCGATGGGTGAATGTTAATAATCCGACCCGCATACGGCGTTAAAAGCACTGGTGTAATGAGGCGCATATACCCTGCCAGCACAACCAGCCCGATATCCCGCCGCTGAAGCTCTGCTACAATCTCTGCTTCGTAGAGCTCACGGCTGGCGAAGTCTTTTGGCCGCAGCAGGAGGGCGGGAATTCCCGCATCCTCCGCACGTTGTGCTACAGGCGCTTCCGGCTTGTCCGAGACAAGCAATTCAATCCTGCCGTCTCCAAGCAAACCTGCTTTCTGTGCCTCGATCAGTGCTGCAAAATTGCTGCCCTGCCCCGAAGCAAAAACAGCGATTCGACTTGATTGCATCACACTTCAGCTCCAGTAAAGGTTACTTTGCGTTCCCCTTCTGTTACTTTCCCAATGATATACGCCTCTTCTCCGCTAGCCTTAAGCAGTTCAAGAGCGCGTTCTCCATCAGCAGCGCTAACTACCAGAACAAGACCAATTCCCATATTAAAAGTAGTGAACATATCACGGTTGCTTACGTTACCTTTGTTCTGCATCAAACCGAAGATTGGCAGAATCGGCCACGATCCGTAATTGATCTCCACATCTACATTATCAGGCAATACGCGTGGGATATTCTCGATGAATCCGCCACCCGTAATGTGAGCCATACCTTTTACCGGAAGCTGCTCCAGCAGTGCCAGCAAAGGCTTCACATAAATCTTAGTTGGTGCAAGGAGCACATCCGCGAGCGGAGCGCCAAGCTCAGGAAGCACGTCATTCAGGCCATAACCCTCTTGCTCAAGCAAAAGCTTACGCACCAGCGAGAAGCCATTGCTGTGCACACCACTGGAAGCCAGACCAATCACTGTGTCTCCAGCAGCGATGTTAGCGCCTGTTACCAGCTTCGCTTTATCAGCTACGCCAACTGTGAATCCAGCGATATCATATTCACCTGCTGAATACATACCCGGCATCTCAGCCGTTTCGCCGCCAATCAGTGCACAACCCGCTTGGTGACAGCCTTCAGCGATTCCAGCTACGATAGCCTCGATTTTCTCCGGCACCACTTTGTCGCAAGCCAGATAGTCGAGGAAAAAGAGTGGCTCTGCACCTTGCACTACAATGTCGTTCACGCACATAGCTACAGCGTCGATGCCAATCGTGTCATGACGATCCGCCGCGAATGCGATTTTGAGCTTTGTGCCTACACCATCAGTTCCCGATACAAGCACTGGCTCTTCATATTTATCTTTATTGAGGCCAAACAGTGCTCCGAACCCACCAAGTTCCGTCATTACTTCTGGACGGTAAGTACGTTTTACGTGCTTTTTCATGCGTTCTACCGCTTCATTACCAGCCGCAATATCCACTCCGGCGTTTTTATAAGCTTCCGACACTATTGGACACCTCATCTTTTAATAGTTTAGAGCGCGTTTGGGCGCATTCGGCTTTTGGGTGGTTGTAGGGGAGTTACTGCGAGGAATGTTTGGACTTCCGATCGCTGTTATGCTCGAATTCCTTTGAATTTTTTACCGCTGAGCGGTAGAAATTCGAGCATAAAGGCGAACGCTAACGCTTCTACAGTTCCAAACTTCCTCTCCATAACTCCCTCCAACCACCGGTTTGTCCCTACTGCAAGCCGCAGTGCGCGCCTTGCATACGGACCTCAAGACCTCGGTGCATGAGCTGCGCCATACACCTCCTTAAGCGAGACAAGCGGCCCTCGTATTTGCGAAGCAAACAGAGGGAAGCTTGGCGAGCCAGTCCCGGCGGCGGATGCAGCCGGGGGGCGGAGCGTCGTAAAGCGTGTCCCGTCCGTGCGCAGCACACAGGGACAAAGCGAGCACTCGTACCCAAGTCTTCTTAGCAAGTTATAACCCAACTCCTACCGCCGAGCTTTCGGGTGGCCGGAGGGCAGAGCCCTTCGGAATCCCCCTTTGAAAGGGGGGCTTAGGGGGATGTCAACACGAGCAGCCATCTTTCTCTGCCCCGCCAAAATCAACCTGCGTCGGGTAATCATTATCAAAGCAAGAAAGACAAAGTCCGCCTTTATAGTCATCTTTGTTGTGTCCACCAATGGAAGAGATTAAGCCTTCCGGCGACAAAAATGCCAAGGAATCGGCGTTGATCTCTTCGCACATTTCCTCAATGGTCTTGTAGGACGCGATGAGGTCGCGGCGGTCTGGTGTATCAATGCCGTAGAAGCAAGGATTCTTGAACGGTGGCGAAGTAATCCGCACATGCACTTCAACAGCTCCCGCTTCCCGAAGCAGATTGACGATTCGGCGTGAGGTCGTGCCACGAACGATAGAATCATCGATCATAACGACACGTTTGCCATCAACTACGCTGCGCACGGCGCTCAGCTTCATCTTCACACCTTGCTCACGCAGTTCTTGGCTCGGCTGGATGAAGGTCCGTCCAGTGTACTTATTCTTAATGAGCCCAAGCTCATAAGGAATTCCCGTTTGCTCGGCATACCCGATGGCTGCTGAAATACTGGAATCCGGCACACCGGTTACGAGATCAGCATCGACAAAAGCTTCCAGTGCCATGCGGCTACCCATCCGCTTACGGGCGGAGTGCAGGTTAGAGCCGTTCATATCACTGTCTGGGCGTGAGAAGTAAATATACTCCATCGCGCACAGCGCTTTACGTTTGGGTTCGGTAAAACGGTCCTCCAAGAGGCCGTTTTTGTCGAGGACTAGCAGCTCGCCCGGCTCAATATCACGAACCAGCTGTGCCCCTATGACCTCTAATGCGCAGGACTCGGAAGCAAAAATATAAGCTTCACCAATCCGTCCCATCACTAGCGGACGCAAGCCATGGGAATCTGAAGCGACAATCAGCTTGTCATTTGTCATAAGCAGAAAAGCAAACCCGCCAACGAGCTGCTGCAGCGCATCTTTTGCCGCTTCAACAAAATCCTTTGGCGAACGGGCAATCAGATGCGCCAGCACTTCTGTATCACTCGTAGTTTGAAAGATCGATCCGCTTTGCTCCAGCTGTTTGCGGATCAACGGTTCATTTACTATGTTGCCGTTCGTAGCAATCGCCAAATCGCCGTCACGATATTTAAATACCAGCGGCTGCGCATTGGTTAAACGGCTGTCTCCACTAGTGGAATAACGTACATGCCCAATGGACATGTCTCCAACCAATGAGGCAATTTTGTCCTTGTCGAATACTTCTTTTACTAACCCCATCCCGCGGTGATAGTTGAAATCGCGACCGTCTGCTACGCAGATTCCCGCACTTTCTTCCCCACGGTGTTGTAAGGCGTGTAAGCCGTAATAAGACATGGACGCCGCTTCCGGGTGTCCGAAGACCCCGAAAACGCCGCATTCTTCTTTTAATGTGTCAAAAATATCTCCCGAGCCCGTTCCTTCATTGTAAAAGTCACCAGTCCACAGGATAGGAGTCTCCTGCTCTTTCCCGGTCTTTATTTCATAAGACATGGAATAGCATCCTCCCAAACGAATTTCAATTCTGCTACAGCTTCATCTAGTGCGGACACGCCGTCCAGATTTACGCGCAGTCTGTCTCCACCTACAGTTCCGATGATCTCCACTGGAACACCGCTGGCTGCAATCGCTGCTTTCAGCTCTTCCGCACGTTCAGGAGCTGCTGTCAGCACAATGCGTGATTGGCTTTCGCTGAACAATGCTACATCAGATCTAAGACCGTTAGCTGAAAGCTCAACGTTCGCTCCGATTCCGCCGCTGATACAGCTCTCTGCAAGCGCTACGGCAAGTCCACCTTCGGACAAGTCATGCGCGGAACGCACCAGACCGCCACGAATTGAGGTAAGGACTGCGTTCAGCAGTTTTTTCTCAGTAGCCAAATCCAAAGCCGGAGGACGACCTTCGGTCACACCATGAACAGCATATTGGAATTCACTGCCGCCCAGCTCAGCCTTGGTCACTCCCAGCAGAAGAATAGAATCTCCTTCTTGCTTGAACCCTTGAGTCGTAATATGATCCGTGTCCGCTACTAAACCAACCATGCCGACAACCGGCGTTGGATAGATGGAACCCGTAGTATTTTCGTTATAAAGACTGACATTACCACCGATAACCGGAGTATCCAGCACACGACAGGCTTCAGCCATACCATCAACCGCACGCTCCATTTGCCAGAACACATCAGGCTTCTCAGGATTTCCGAAGTTCAGGTTATCCGTAATAGCCAGCGGTTCAGCACCGGAACAAACGATGTTGCGTGCCGCTTCGCTGACTGCAATACGTCCGCCCACTTCAGGATCAAGATGAACATAACGGCCATTACAGTCTGTAGTCATCGCAAGTCCTTTACGAGTACCATGAATGGTAACTACAGCCGCGTCAGATCCAGGGCGTACAGCTGTGCTCGTCCGCACCATGTAATCGTATTGATTGTATACCCATGCTTTACTTGCTACGGTTGGTGATCCAAGTACTGTACGCAATGCACCGCCCAGATCTGTAACTTCCTCGTAACGAAGGGTATCTACCTTTTCATTCGCAATATAATAAGCAGGAACCTCAGAGGGTTTATTATATACTGGGCACTCATCCACGAGCGCCGTTACTGGCATGTCACCAACAACCTCGCCGTGATGATACAATTTCAAGCGGCCATCATCCGTAACTTTACCGACTTTACAGCAGATAACACCCCAGCGGTCAAAAATCTCTTGTGCCTGGGCCTCATCCTTCGGCTCAACGACGAACAACATCCGTTCTTGTGATTCTGAAAGCATCATTTCGTAAGGCGTCATGCCCTCTTCACGTTGTGGCACCTGATCAAGATATAGCTCCAGACCGTTGCCTGCTTTACTTGCCATCTCCGCACTAGAGCATGTAAGACCCGCTGCACCCATATCCTGAATCCCGATAACGATGCCGCTGTCGATCAGTTCTAGACAAGATTCCATTACGAGCTTTTCCATAAATGGATCGCCGACCTGTACAGCGGTACGTTTAGCTTCTGATTCCTCACTAAGCTCTACCGATGCAAAAGTAGCACCATGAATTCCATCACGTCCTGTAGGAGGGCCTACATAGAAGACTGGGTTGCCTACACCCTTAGCTACACCACGTTGGATTTTGTCATGATCGATCAGACCCACACACATTGCATTAACTAGCGGATTGCCATCATAGCTATCATCAAACATGATTTCGCCGCCAACCGTTGGAATCCCGATACAGTTACCATAACCAGCAATACCAGACACAACATGTTCGAACAAATATTTTACTCGATCACTTTCCAGCTTCCCGAAACGTAGTGAATTGAGGATTGCGATAGGTCTGGAGCCCATGGAGAAAATATCACGGATAATCCCGCCCACACCCGTTGCCGCACCTTGGAAAGGTTCTACCGCTGAAGGGTGGTTATGACTTTCGATTTTGAAAACAACCGCTTGGTTGTCACCGATATCTACAATCCCTGCGCCCTCGCCAGGTCCCATCAGGACACGTGGTCCGGAAATTGGGAAACGTTTCAGGAGTGGTTTGGAGTTCTTATAGGCACAGTGCTCGGACCACATTACGCTGAATACGCCGATTTCAGTGTAGTTCGGCAAACGTCCCATAAAAGACTTGATCAGCTCATATTCGCTGTCCGACACACCGAACTGGCTGTAAATTTTCTGCTCCGCAATCTGTTCTGCGGTCGGTTCCTTAACGGATACTTGCTGCGTCATGACGATCCCTCCAAGTCTTCAGTATGGATGTAAACATTCTTTTGCCGTCTTCTGAACCAAGTAAACTATTAGCCGCGCGCTCAGGGTGAGGCATCATGCCAACCACATTCCCTTGTACGTTACTAACACCCGCAATATCGGCTACGGAGCCGTTAGGATTATCGCTATAGGTAAACACGATCTGATTGTTAGCTTTCAGCTCTGCCAAAGTCTCGTCATCACAATAGTAGTTTCCTTCACCGTGTGCGATTGGGATGATGATTTCTTCATCTTTAGCATAGTCAATAGTAAATGGGGTTTCATTATTAACAACCTTAAGCACTGTATCGTGACAGCGGAACTTCATCGACATGTTGCGGCGAAGCGCACCTGGCAGCAAACCAGCCTCAGTAAGAATTTGGAACCCATTGCAAATGCCTAGCACGTATTTCCCTTGCTCTGCTGCTTTAGCAACTTCCGCCATAACAGGAGCAAATCTCGAAATCGCGCCACAGCGCAGGTAATCACCATATGAGAATCCGCCTGGAACCAAAATGCAATCATACGCCGACAAATCCGTCGCTGTATGCCACACATAGTCGACTGGTTCGCCGAGACTGTCCTCTACCGCCTTGTAGCAATCAATATCACAGTTGGAGCCTGGGAAGACAAGTACAGCAAATTTCATGTCGTTTAGTCCTCCAATTCGTAGCGGTAATCCTCGATCACCGTGTTGGCAAGTAGCTTTTCGCACATTTCCTTGAGACGCACTTCCGCTTCAGCACGGTTATCCGTATCCAAAGTCAGCTCCATATATTTCCCGATACGCAAGCTTTCAACTTCTTGGAAGCCTACCGAATGAAGTGCTCCTTGTACTGCTACCCCTTGTGGATCAAGAACGCTTTTCTTTATGGTGACATATACCGTCGCTTTTAACATATGCTTGTAGTTCCTCCTAAATTTTAATGAGCATACCCTCTGAAACTGAAATTCTACAATGAGTACATTTAGCTTCAAAAATATATACTGAATTTATTCCCATGAGTGCACACACTATGTTGAACTATAAAGACTTGCCAGTAAGACGATGATAAATGTCCAGATAACGCCGTGTAGTTTCTTCTACTACTTCAGTTGGGAGCGGATCAGGTTTACTATTCTTATCCCAGGCAGATGCAGATAGATACGTACGAACAGGCTCTTTATCCATACTATCAATTTCAATATCAAGCGCGTATTTATCCTTAGCCCAGAAGCGGGAAGCATCCGGTGTAAAAATCTCATCGATCAGAATCACCTTGCCGTCCAACAAGCCGAATTCGAATTTGCAGTCCGCAAGAATGATCCCCCGCTCAGCACAATACTCTCTAGCAAAAGCGAACAGCTTTAAGCTCTTTTCCTGCAGCTCAAGCGCCAGATCAGCTCCGATTAATTCCTGCATTTTCTCAAACGGAATATCCTCATCGTGACCTACATCATTTTTAGCCGCAGGGGTAAAAATCGGCTCTGCCAGCAGCGCGTTTTTGCGGAGGTTAGCAGGAAGCTCAATACCATTTACCTTGCCGGTTTCTTGATACTGTCTCCAGCCGCCGCCAGTGATGCATCCACGCACTACGCATTCGATATCAATGCGCTCCGCTTTGCGTACCACCATGACACGGTTTCTGAGGGCCTCTTTGTCCTTAACTACGTCGCCAAGCAGATCCACATCGATATGAACGACATGATTCTCCATCAGCTCTTTAGTCTGTCCGAACCAGAACGCGCTCAGACGGTTAAGCACATTACCCTTTTCAGGGACCGCCGGGTCCAGCACATAGTCAAAAGCAGATATCCGATCCGTAACTACGATCAGTACATTTTCCCCTAAATCGTATAGCTCGCGAACCTTCCCTTTGTAGAGCAGCGGCGCATTGATGAGTTCCACGGCTGTGGATACGGCCGATGATGTCATGACCTTTCCTCCCTTGAACTAATGATCATTAATTATTACTTGAGCGAAAACGTCTCTTGCAAAATCGGAAATATCTGTTGGGTCAATCGGGCCACTACAAGAAATGTTTGGACTTCCGATCGCTGTTATCCTCAGATTTCCTGATTGAACCACTGCCAGTGGTAGAAATCCGAGAATAAAGGCGAACGCTAACGCTTCTACAGTTCCAAAATTTCTCTCCGTTCCTTATCGACCAGTTGCATTTCAATTATGCACAACATTAACCGCTCGTACTATTCCTAGCTCCTTAGTTCACCACTAACTTATCTTTTTTAGATAAGTTCTAGCTTGCGGAAGATGGTATCCACATGCTTAAGGTGCCAAGAAGGGTTAAATGCATCTTCAATCTCTTCTGGGGTGAGGACATTAGTGATTTCAGGTGTGGCTTCCACGATATCACGGAACTGCTTTTGCTCTTCCCAAGCTTGCATCGCACGTGGTTGAACGGTATCGTACGCTTGCTCGCGGCTGAAGCCTTTATCAATCAGCTTGGTTAAGATCCGGCCAGAGAAAGGAACGCCGAAGGTACGGTTCATGTTACGCTTCATATTCTCTGGGAATACAGTCAGGTTCTTCACGATGTTTCCGAAACGGTTCAGCATGTAGTTCAGCAGCATCGTTGCATCCGGAAGGATGATACGTTCCACTGAAGAGTGCGAGATATCGCGTTCATGCCAGAGCGGCACGTTCTCGTAAGCTGTAACCATATGTCCGCGAATCACGCGGGACAGACCGGAAATATTCTCGCAGCCAATAGGATTCCGTTTATGCGGCATAGCAGATGAACCCTTTTGACCTTTGGCAAAAGCTTCTTCTACTTCGCGAATCTCACTCTTTTGCAGAGCGCGGATTTCGGTAGCGAATTTGTCTAGCGAGGTTGCTACCAGAGCAAGAGCTGCCATATACTCAGCGTGACGGTCGCGCTGTAGAGTTTGTGTCGAGATCGGTGCAGGGCTTGTACCCAGCTTACGGCAGACAAATTCTTCTACGAATGGATCAATGTTGGCATACGTACCAACGGCTCCGGAGATTTTGCCAAATTGCACACCGTTCGCAGCATGGCGGAAACGCTCCAGGTTACGTTTCATTTCTTCGTACCACAATGCCATTTTCAGACCAAAAGTAGTTGGCTCAGCATGAACCCCATGTGTACGGCCCATCATCGGTGTATCTTTATAAGCAATAGCTTTATCTTTAAGGATCTCAATAAAGTTAATAATATCCTTCTCTAGAATCTCATTCGCTTGACGCAGCAAGTAACCCAGTGCTGTATCCACCACATCTGTGGAAGTAAGGCCGTAGTGTACCCATTTGCGTTCTGCGCCAAGGCTTTCGGAAACCGCACGAGTAAATGCGATTACGTCATGACGTGTTTCCTGTTCGATTTCATCAATACGTGCGATGTCGAATTTAGCATCCTTACGCAGCTTAGCAGCGTCTTCATGTGGGATGACTCCCAGTTCCGCCCATGCTTCACAAGCGCAAATTTCCACTTCCAACCACGCTTTGAATTTATTCTCCTCAGTCCAAATGGCCCGCATCTCGGGTCTGCTGTAACGTTCGATCATATTCTTTAGTTCCTCCAAAGTTTAGATTGCTCCACCCAGGATAAGCCGTCTCCGGTATCCTTGCACAGCAGATTGATATGACCCATCTTACGACCAGTCTTACTCTCAGTCTTGCCATATATATGAAGCTTAGGTACAATACCCAGCTTATTATCTTTTTCCTCATGTGTACAGGTCGCTTTAATAGCACCATCCAAATGCTGACCTAATACATTTACCATAACTACAGGTGTCAAAAGCGTTGTATCGCCCAGCGGCAGATTACAAATCGCCCGGACATGCTGCTCGAACTGTGAGGTCACGCAAGCATCCATGGTGTAATGGCCGGAATTATGCGGCCTTGGTGCCAGCTCATTGACGAACAATTCACCGTCCGCTGTGACGAACATTTCCACGGCAAGCAGTCCAACCGCATTCAGCCCTGCGATTAAAGTCTCAGCCAGCTCGCCAGCTCTGCGCTGAATGTCCGCTGACACTCTTGCAGGTACAATGGACAGATGCAAAATATTATTTACATGAATGTTCTCAGAAGGCGGGAAGCTTTTGACCTCCCCAGATGCACTGCGTGCAGCAACAACGGATATTTCGCATTGAAAAGCTACAAACTTCTCAAGCACCAGCTCCGGAATCACCTCACCAGGTGCAACCTGCCGGAAAGCTTCTTCCAGCTCTTCTTCCTGACGAATCACAGCTTGACCCTTGCCGTCATAACCGCCTGTGGCTGTCTTGAGCACACAAGGTAGTCCAAGTTCAGCCGCCGCCTGTTTTAGCTCCGCAAGGCTGTCCACCTTCCGGTACGGGGCGACCGGAACGCCCGCCGCCTCGATGGCGGCTTTTTCGCGCAGCCGATGCTGCGTGGTATACAGCAGCGCGCTGCCCTGCGGCACGTACGATTCCTCCGCCAGCAGCGCGGCTACGCCCGCGTCGACGTTCTCGAACTCGTACGTGATGACGTCCGCGCGGCGGGCCAGCTCCCGCGCCGCGTCCCGGTCGTTATACGCCGCCGTGATCTGCGGCGTAACTTGACCGCTAGGCGCATCCGGCGCAGGATCCAGCGCCACGAAGCGGTACCCCATGGCGCTGCCGGCCAGCGCCATCATGCGCCCGAGCTGCCCGCCGCCGAGCACGCCGACGGTCGAGCCGGGCAGCAGCGTCCGGACGGTGTCCGCACCGGACGCTTGTGCGGCTGGCGAAGCTGCGCCGCCAGCCTCCTGCAGCTTCAGCTCCTCCGGTCTCATAAGCTGTCGCTGCTTTCCAATACTTCATCGCGGATCGCATCCCGCCGCAGCTGCACACGCTGCTGCACTTCAGGGTCGAACGCTCCGATGATCTGTGCGGCCAGCAGGCCTGCATTTACAGCGCCTGCTTTACCAATAGCTACCGTTGCTACCGGTATGCCCCCAGGCATCTGCACGATGGAGAGCAGCGAGTCCAGCCCATTAAGTGCTTTCGACTGCACTGGCACTCCAATCACTGGCAGGATTGTCTTTGCAGCCACCATACCCGGCAAATGCGCGGCGCCGCCTGCTCCTGCAATAATCACGCGAATGCCGCGGCCTGCGGCTTCCTCCGCATAGCGGAACATCAAGTCCGGTGTACGGTGCGCGGATACTACCTTCTTCTCATAAGACAATCCCAGCTCTTCCAGCACCCTACAAGCGTGCTCCATCGTATCCCAATCCGACTTACTACCCATGATGACAGCTACCTGCACAGACATGATTCGACCTACCTTCCAATCACTAGTATGAGATATCTTTATCTTGTAAATCCGAACAAGCAGAGACTACATTCTCGTCCTTCAGGGATGACTATCGTTTTCCTTAATAATATAAGGTTGATATATTACGTGTAACTTATTCCTTATATTAAAAAAGCCCGATGTCCAGACGCATTTTGCTGCGGGAGGATCGGACTAGTAAAGGAATTAGGAAAAAACACTCCCGTTTGCCTCTCACCAAACTGGCATTAAGCGCGGAAAGCTGCACAATGCATCACTCCATTATCTGGACTGAACTATCGCATTCTAGCATCCTATTTCCTCGTAGTCCGGTAATTTACGGTTCCCGGGTAGAAACTTCCGGGCCATATTCCCGGTTTTATACGAGCTCTTCATGACATCAGTTTAACAATCCCCTACACATGATGTCAACTCAAACACGAACATTGGTAAAAACACCATAATAAATGTTCGCTTTTGGACGAATTTAAATTCTCAACAACCTTTTATTTTGTCAAGAAAGACTTCTTTCCGTACACTCCTAGCTCTAACACTCTATGTTGTTTAAGCTCCAGAATACGACCTATACTTCCTTAAATTGAAAAAAAGGAACGCTATCAGCGTCCCTTTGAACTCTATATTATTTTACAACCAGCACTGGAATACGAGCGCTTTGTACTACATTATGGCTGACACTGCCCAGAACAAATTCACGTATACCGCCAAGCCCACGGCTGCCGATAACTATGATGTCTATAGCATTTTCCTTAGCATATTTCAAAATCACTTCCGCAGGAGATCCTTGTAAAAGCTCAACCTCAGCATTCAGGCCTTCAGCCTCAAGGCGTCCCTTCACTTCTTCGGTAGTCTGCACTGCCAAATCATAATATTCTTTATTTACTGAAGCTGGTAGAGGTGCAAGAGCTTCTCCGATAAAAAATCTTGGGAATTCAAATGCGTGTACGACATGCAATATAGAACCTGGTGTGACTTTAGCGAGTTCAATTGCGCGCTCCAATGCTTGATTAGAAGCCTTTGAACCGTCATAGGCTAGCAAAATTTTAGAGAATAACATGTACGCCACCTCTTTTTCTAGTTTGTAATCCTAAAGACTATTATCTTAAAAAATAGCTGTACAAAAAGATATTCAGCAGCAGCAGAAGCGGAATTCCGATCCTGAAGGATGTATGACGCGTCTTGTGGCGCTTACGGTACATGGCAATCAGCACACCTAGTGCACCGCCCATGGCTGCCAGCAGAAAAAGTGTTTTCTCAGGTACACGTTCCCGCCTTTTGCGGGCTTTGTTCTTGTCCTCGGACATCACTACATACCCGATAATATTAATTACCACAAACCACAACATTACAACCTTGACCATTCTCCCGGGCTCCTCCTCCTTGCTTCCTCTCTCTATTATATTCCCCTTTTGCACAAAAAACCAATCATCCTTACACGCTCTGCCAAGTCTGTTAAGTTTCTTTTAGCTGCTTCTGCTTCGTATCCTTCATCCATACCCAGGATAAAATTGTAGCCAACGCCGCCGCAATCCCACCTAACCAGAATCCTCCGGTCAAGCCATATACAGAGCTCATCCAACCTGCTACGAATGGTCCTGCTGACATCCCTATCGCATAAACGGCCTGATAGAAACCCATAGCTGTAGCCCGTTTAAAGGGATCTATTTCTGATACCGATTTACTCAACAGCAGCGGAAAAATAAGTCCCTGCATAAAACCATTCCCCACCTGAGTCAGACAAAGCGCCGCTAACGTCGGCATAGAAGGAATGAGCAGCGTAAACAGTGCGCTTCCCGCGAAGCCTAGCATAAGCTTCCCTCTATCACCCAGCAGCCCTCCAAACAGACGTGAGCCGTAGAGCGTTGCGATGGCATGCGGAATCATAAAAGCGAGTGTTAGCCAGCCCAAGCTTTCTTTGCTTGCTCCGATATTCAGCGCCTGGTTCGGAGTATATCCGAACATCGTTATAAATAGCACACAGTGCGCCAGCACAGACAACAGCGAGACTTTTACCAGCAGAGGTTCCTTTACGACACCAGCCAGCTCCTTGATCTGTATGGCATTTTGCCGTTTTTCCTGCTTTTGTTCCGGTAACCGAAGCGCAAGAATTAGTGCCGCAATAGCTACAATTCCACCAATCAGGAAGGGGGCATTCCAGCCCCAATGCTCTACCATATAGCCGCTGATCATCATGCTGGTCAATTGGGCGATTACTGTAGTAAATTGCAGCATGCCCATCGCTTTTCCAGCTTCCTCTTTTGGAAAATATCCTGCGAACATCACAGAGTACACAACCCATGCCGATGCTGCTATCCCGGATACCGCACGTGCTGCCAACGCCCAACCCGGCTGTGCTCCCCACATAAAAAGAAAACAGCTGACTCCACTCGCAATCAATCCCAGATAGATAAACGGCCGCCGCCTATTTAAATAATCTGAACCGATGCCAATGGGTATACGGAATAGGATCTGCATTAACCCATATATCCCAAGCACCATACCCACCATAAAATACGATGATCCCAAATGCTCAACATATGGTGAAAGCACCGGCACATAAATATAAGAAGAGAACCAAAACATAAATACAATAACCAAAAAGAAAAACCTGCTGCTTCCTTGCCCCTGTGGGCGATCTGCCGCTTTCAACGGATTCGCCTGCTGCTCAGCTGCCACCTAATCACCTGCTCCACTCATTTGCTTACCATTCTAATTCAAAGCCTATCCGTAGACCACATAAACTTACTAGGATAGAAAAAAGACTACTGAGCACACTCAGCAGCCTTCATTATTCTAATCATTCGTTTTAATTGAAGCTAACCATCCGATGATTCCTACTACTTATCCTTCTTTTGTCCTTCAAGCGCTGCTTTCAGCAGTTCCCCAAGGTTAGAACCAATGCTTTCCTGCTTACTGTATTGCTGCACCAGCTTTTGCTGTTCACGTTTATTAACATGCTTGTGATCCTTATCTAAGATCTCTGTGATTCCACAGCCTAGACATTGTACGAACATGCCTGCTTTACCCTCTTTAAGCTCCATTTTCTTATGGCACTGTGGGCAGCGGCGATTCGATAGTCTTTTCTCACCTGCACGGGTGTAACCACAGTTATCTGCAGGACATACCAGCAGCTTCCCTCGTTTGCTCTTCTTCTCGAGTAGTCTTGTACCGCATTCCGGACAATGGCTGTTAGAGACATTATGCGGCTTATATTCTGCTCCGCTAGTTTTCACACCTGTTACCAATTCCTGTGCCATACTGCGGATACCTTGTAAAAAGAGCTCCGGTTTGCCTTGACCACGCGCTATTTTCTCCAGCTCAGCTTCCCAACGTGCGGTTAGATCCGGGGTACGTAGCTGAGTGGATACCAGCTCGATTAACTGCTTACCTTTTCCTGTCGGATGCAGGAGATTACCTTGCCGCTCAATCGTATCGGAGCTTACCAGCTTCTCAATAATATCCGCGCGGGTAGCCGGGGTTCCGAGGCCGTGTTTCTCCATTTGCGTCAACAGCGAAGCTTCATTATAACGCTTCGGTGGCTGCGTTCGGCCAGCACGCACCATACAGCGGCTAATCGTGACAGCAGCCCCTTCGCGCAGCTCAGGCAGCTTTACACTGCCCGCTGCCGGCTCGTCCGCAGATTCCTCCTCGTCATCACTACTCATATCTCCGCCGTATACTTCGCGCCAACCGGCATCTTTAACCGTCGTCCCTTTGACATGAAAATTTTCGCCTTCTACATTGACGGTTACAGCTACCGCATCATAACGAGCTGGCGGATAGAACAAGCTTATAAAACGCCGCACAATCAGATCATACAACTTACGTTCCTCAGTACTCAGACCATTTAACAATACGGTCTGTTCTGTAGGAATAATAGCATGGTGATCATTGACTTTACTATCATCCACGATTCGTTTCGTAATCGGCAGCTGCTTGCGCAGCAATGGACGTGCTAACGCTGCATATGGACCGACCGCAACACTATCCAGTCTTTCCTTGAGTGTGCCCGTCATATCTGAAGTTAAGTAACGACTGTCCGTACGCGGGTATGTGACAAGTTTATGCTGCTCATATAACCGCTGCAGCACACTGGAGGTCTGCTTCGCGGAGAAGCCGAACTTCCGGTTCGCATCACGCTGCAGTTCAGTCAGATCATAAGCCAGTGGATGAGGTTCACTTTTCTCACTCTTCTGTACCTTAATAATACGGCCGCTGCGTCCTGTAAGCTTATCCTTTAAGCTGGCTGTCTTATCCTTTTCGAATATCCGACCATCACCGTTACTGGCCCGCCATGCCGCTTGGAAATCCCCAAAATCAGCAGTCAGCGTCTCAAAATCGACGGAACGGAAACCCGTAATCTCCTGTTCACGATCCATGATCATCCCTAATGTCGGCGTTTGTACCCGTCCCGCTGAGAGCGGCGAACCGAACTTACAGGTCAAAGCTCTCGTGACATTCAGTCCAATCATCCAATCCGCCTCTGCGCGGCAACGTGCAGATTCATACAACCGATCAAATTCCCGACCCGGACGGAGTTTTGCAAATCCCTCTTTAATTGCCTTATCAGTCTGCGAGGATATCCATAACCGCCGGAATGGCTTTTTCCACCCTGCCATATTCATAATCCAGCGAGCCAGCAGCTCCCCTTCACGGGCAGCATCTGTAGCAACAATAAGCTCCTCAATGTCCTGACGTTTCATTAGATGCTGGACAGCCTTGTATTGCTGGTTGGTCTCCCGCAGCACCTTCAGCTTGGTCTTCTCCGGCAAAATCGGCAGATCCTCCAAGGCCCAAGTTGCAAACTTTTTATTATAATCCTCAGGCTCTGCCAGGCCGACCAAATGACCAAGCGCCCAGGTAACCACATATTTTGGACCTTCAATATAACTCTTCTGTTTATTATTACATCCCATGACCCGTGCAATCTCGCGTGCAACAGACGGCTTCTCCGCCAATACTAGTGTCTTCATAATGCTCCCCTTTCCACATCAAATTTCATTATAGCATTAAATGAATGTTAGCAAATATCGTCAGGCTTTACCGTATGCCTCTGTTATACACTAGATCATATCTGATACCCGAAAGGAGTCATAGTCAATGAATGAACAAGAAAGCTATAATATAGTACCTATAGGATGGGTTAGAGGTACAGCACAAAATTTGCAGCTTGAAATCAACCCAGAATTTAGGCCGGCGCTTAAAGGTTTATCTCAGTTTAGTCATTGCCAAGTACTTTGGTGGCTGCATGAGTTTGCAGATGATCATTTCCGGCAGACTACACAGATTCAGCCTCCTTATGATGCGGCCTTAACTGGAGTATTTGCTTCCCGTTCCCCTATTCGCCCTAATCCAATTGGGCTTAGTGTAGCAGCAATCCTGTCCGTCGATGTAGACTCTGGAATAGTAGAGGTGGCCGGGCTTGATGCCTATCCGGGTACACCGGTTCTCGACATCAAAGCCTATTTTCCTAGTGCAGATCGCGTAATGGAAGTGACCGTTCCCGATTGGGCTGCTGCTTGGGGCGACTGGACAGCAAATAATTGAAGTAATCGTGCTAGACACCATTTCTATTAACTGTTATGGGAGGACATCTCTTGAACAATCGCCAACTAATCATTCAAGCCTTAGATCTCATTGAGGATCGCTTAACCACGTTTCTTCCTGTAGCTGTCCTCTCCAAAGAAATGGGATACTCCCTTTATCATTTCACCCGTCTATTTCAAGCAGTCACTGGGATAGCACCCGGCGACTATATAGCCAGACGCAAAATCTCTGAAGCAGCCTTGGACATTCATCGAATGCCAGAGCGCTCACTCCAGGACATCTCATTAGACTATAACTTTAGTAACTATGAGACCTTTACCCGTGCCTTCAAAAGAATGCTGCACACGACTCCCTCTCTTGTTCGAAAAAGACTTACTGAAACGAAACTCCCTTTGCTCCCTAGACTAAATGAACAAGATCTACTTCAAGTCCTTTCTGATAGTGATCTCTCCCCCCAGCTCGTTGATTTCGGAGAAATTATACTTCAAGGACCCGTAGTTAAAGTAGACCATGATTTCTCCGTCATTTCTGATACTTGGCCTTTGCTTTTCAATAAGGTAGCCACTATATCGGATAGAATACAGCCTGAAAAATATTATCAGCTTGGCTTCTGGCCAGATGACTATGAGAGTAATGGGTTTTCGATCATGTGTGCCTGCGAAATTAGTCCTATAAAAGCAGACCACAATCAGACTTTCCCCCTTCAGATCATACCACCCATACGTTATCTGAAATTCATCCATAAAGGCCGGTCTTGTGATATCCCTTCTACCTATAAATATATCTACGGAATCTGGCTGCCGAAAACAGAATACAGGATGTCCATTCCATTTGAATTGGAATATTATGGCGAATTGTACCTTGGACCAGATAACGAAAACTCGGTGAGTGAAATTTATATTCCATTAGAATTTTTACAAGAAGAGACCACGTTGTCGTCTTTTATAGATGACAACCGGTTCTTTTAGAAATATAAAGATGTTATAGTTGTGTAGCTTATAAATTCTTCTCTTTTAATAAAAAGTCCGTATCTGCTATGCAGACACGGACTTTTTTTGCTTATGGGATTAACAGTTACTTTAGCTCCACCTGAATCGTTTGTTCAAGCTCCGGATAATAATGTTTAACTTGTTTTCCCTCTTCATCCCTTAATGCTTTATGATTTTCATCGATGGAGTAAGTAAACGGCTTAACTGTAATTGTCTTTGGTGTTTGCGCGAACGGTATGAAATCTTTGTCTACCAAAGGATAGACTATAGCTGGCAAGTTAAATGACCCACCCGATGAGAACGCATTGCCTAGTTCATCAACAATTTCATAGAACATTTCAGAGGTTGTGTATCCATCCTTTTCTTTCACAGTTGGCGCTTTACCTTCTTCGCTGAGCTGTAATCTGCTTGTGGCTGGAGTTAATTCCAGCTTGGTAATCGTATAACTGAATTCTTCTGCCTCTTTTGTTTGGTTCAGATCAAGCTTGATAATTCCTTCCGTTACTTTTTTCACCGGCACCTTGATTACAAAAGGCTCTGCAATTTGTGTAACCGGCACACTGATGCTTAATTCAAATTCATCCCCCAAAGCCTCTATATTATTTAGATTTCTGTAATCGTATAAAATAGCATTCTTTTTTCCCTCAACATCACCAAAAGATGACATTTGGCTCTCCAGTTTTTTCCCATTCGGCAATTTCACTTCTGCTGAACCCAACAACCCTTTTTCGGACTGGTTCATTGTCACTTTCGCATGTTGTTCTGTTAGCGATGGATCGAACTCAATCGGTTCAATAATCATCTCAGCCATCATCTTATCATTATCAATGCCTTCCCGTTCAATCGCAAATGCCAACCGCGAGCCGTCATAATAGGCATCGGTAACCTTTAAGGTCACTCCATCATGAGTAACGCTTTGGTTAGGGGCAGTAGATAATCCTTTTTCCTCAGCAGCATTTAGACCTTTATCGTCAATTCCCTTGAAAATACTTCCTACAACAGGAATCTGCTTCAACGTTTCAGCCATGACCGGGGATACAAATCCGCTACCGATTATGCCCGCACCCAACACTGCTGCTGCCGAGGCAGCCACCAATGATTTTTTCAGGAACTTATTTCCATTCTTTCTTGACGCTCGTTTTTCCATTCCCTCGTCTCCTATTCGCTTCATAATTGAATCGCTGAAACTGTCTACCGGCATTTCATAATTTTGGAATGTTTGACGAATGTGCTCCATCTTCTGACTTTCAGTTGGATCTTGCCATTTCTCCATGAGGGCTGCCTCCTTCATTCATTCTTTGCCGGACTAACTTTTTGCGTAGACGTTCAAATTTTTTGCGTAAAGTAGCTGAATTACAATCCATAATCTGACCCATTTCTTCAAAACTGTATTGCTCAACCACCTTAAGAATCAAAAGATTGCTCTCTTCGGCTGTCAGGTCATCCATAAATAACTTCTGCAATGGCTCCTCATCGTTAGGATTATAATAGGCTTTGGGCTGCTGCTCTTTATATAGCGACAACAGACGCTTTCTTCGCTTGCGTTTGCGAACCTGATCCAGACAATGATGATAGGCCACTTTATACAGCCATGCACTAAAAGAGACTCGTTTCTCATAACGTCTGAGTTCCTGATACACTTTTACAAATATATCTTGCACAGCATCCTCTGCTTCTTCATGACTTCTCAAAATATAATAGCAATACGTATAAATCTTTCTTTCATAGGCTTGTATTATAGTTCTATAGGCTTCGCGGTTACCCGCAAGAACCTGATCGATAGCCTCTTCAATTATTGTTTGATTCACTTGGACCCCGGGGCTGCGACGTTCCAAAGAATCACCTCCTTGTTATTGACTACAACTATATAACGAATGTGATCCCTTTAATTGTGACAGGCTCAAAAAATTTTTCCAAATATGTTAGAAACATTATCCGTTTTTCAATAAAAAAAGCGACTGCCCCGATTGAAGTTCGGAGAAATCGCTTTTATAATAATATTCCATATTTATAAATTAATTACTCATTCGTACTATTTGACACTTTTAACGCTATACATGCTTCAAAATACACAGTATCACTATTCTGACCGCGTACATATATACCATCATCCGTTACAGCTGAACGTAAAATAGTCAGTTCATCCCCAAACTTAGCTTCTTGTAGATAAGTAATCCGGAAGCGTGTGAACTCTGCATTATCCCATTCCGCTAAAGTGAGCGCATCACAACATAAATCCCCGTATCGGGCATTATTCAAATGTCCGTTGCTATCCAGCCCACTATATCTTACCTGATACCGATAAGCTTCTTCCATAGTAATATCAGAAGGGATCGTTACCTTAACAGGCATATCGCCTACTGAATCGCCATTATAGTGCTTAACCTGAACTGGAAGGGCATTCGGTCTGAGTATCTTTCTCTTCTCAATATCTACTAAAGCCCATATGGATCGTGCTGTGGCGATTTCTATATGATCTGCATCGAAAATACGATAATCCCGTTGCCATAAAGCCCCTTTAGTACCTTTACTCCAGGTATGTACGCTAAGCACATCATTTGGGCGGGGAATACGCTTAAAATCAAGATCTAACGTAATCATCATCCAGCCCATTCCTGCATTCAGAATCTCTTCCACACTTATCCCCAAATTACCCACTGCGAAGTCTGCCGCACATTGCATGATATCCAGAATAAAGGATAACTTACCCTGCGAACGATAATCCGTGTCGCTCGCATGTACAGAAAAATCTTCTATCCACACAAGATTGCTACTGTTGTTCATTGTTTATCCTCCTGCCATGCAAAATATCCTTGCATTTACTTGAAGTATCCACATATACCACTGCTCTATCCACATAAATTGGGGACTACTTTCATTTTTGAATATATTTTATTATTTCATCCACATGTTAGTAACTTTTATAATTTCGTTAATTCCCCATAACTTATCCACATTATTTAAATTAAGCGATAAAGGGAACAAAAAAGCCATTGTTGATAAATCAACAATGGCTTCGTGTGCTTGGCAACGTCCTACTCTCCCAGGACCCTTCGGTCCAAGTACCATCGGCGCTGGAGGGCTTAACGGTCGTGTTCGGGATGGGTACGCGTGGAACCCCTCCGCTATCGCCACCAAACATGCGTCTGTGAAACAGACGCTGCCGCGTGAAATTCGGTTCTTCACCAGAAGTGAGAATGAATTTCTAAGCGTATTTCAGGCTTGATGCCTGAAAACTGAATCCGAAACAAATCTGCATTCTACGTATAGGATAAGCCCTCGACCGATTAGTATTGGTCAGCTCCATGCATTGCTGCACTTCCACCTCCAACCTATCTACCTCGTCGTCTTCAAGGGGTCTTACTAATTGGGAAATCTCATCTTGAGGGGGGCTTCACGCTTAGATGCTTTCAGCGCTTATCCCGTCCGTACGTAGCTACCCAGCCATGCTCCTGGCGGAACAACTGGTGCACCAGCGGTACGTCCATCCCGGTCCTCTCGTACTAAGGACAGCTCCTCTCAAATTTCCTGCGCCCACGACAGATAGGGACCGAACTGTCTCACGACGTTCTGAACCCAGCTCGCGTACCGCTTTAATGGGCGAACAGCCCAACCCTTGGGACCTACTTCAGCCCCAGGATGCGATGAGCCGACATCGAGGTGCCAAACCTCCCCGTCGATGTGGACTCTTGGGGGAGATAAGCCTGTTATCCCCAGGGTAGCTTTTATCCGTTGAGCGATGGCCCTTCCATGCGGTACCACCGGATCACTAAGTCCGACTTTCGTCCCTGCTCGACTTGTAGGTCTCGCAGTCAAGCTCCCTTATGCCTTTGCACTCTGCGAATGATTTCCAACCATTCTGAGGGAACCTTGGAACGCCTCCGTTACTCTTTAGGAGGCGACCGCCCCAGTCAAACTGCCCGCCTGACACGGTCCCCGTACCCGATTAGGGCACTAGGTTAGAACCTAGATACGATCAGGGTGGTATCCCAACGGCGCCTCCACCGAAGCTTGCGCTCCGATTTCTACGGCTCCCACCTATCCTGTACAGATCGTACCCAAATTCAATATCAAGCTGCAGTAAAGCTCCATGGGGTCTTTCCGTCTTGTCGCGGGTAACCTGCATCTTCACAGGTATTAAAATTTCACCGGATCTCTCGTTGAGACAGCGCCCAAGTCGTTACGCCATTCGTGCGGGTCAGAATTTACCTGACAAGGAATTTCGCTACCTTAGGACCGTTATAGTTACGGCCGCCGTTTACTGGGGCTTCGGTTCATAGCTTCGGGTTACCCCTAACCACTCCCCTTAACCTTCCAGCACCGGGCAGGCGTCAGCCCGTATACTTCGCCTTGCGGCTTCGCACAGACCTGTGTTTTTGCTAAACAGTCGCTTGGGCCTTTTCACTGCGGCCCCCTCGTGCTATTCACACTACCGGGGCACCCCTTCTCCCGAAGTTACGGGGTCATTTTGCCGAGTTCCTTAACGAGAGTTCTTCCGCGCGCCTTAGAATTCTCTTCTCGCCTACCTGTGTCGGTTTGCGGTACGGGCACCTTCTCCTGGCTAGAGGCTTTTCTTGGCAGTGTGAGATCATGACCTTCGCTACTATAATTTTCGCTCCCCATCACAGCCCAGCCTTAACGATGTGCGGATTTGCCTACACATCAGCCTCACTGCTTAGACGGACATCCATCAGTCCGCGTCACTACCCTCCTGCGTCACCCCATCGCTCATAGCGGATTACGGTGGTACAGTAATTTCAAACTGTTGTCCTTCGACTACGCCTTTCGGCCTCGCCTTAGGTCCCGACTTACCCTGAGCGGACGAGCCTTCCTCAGGAAACCTTGGGCTTTCGGCGGATCAGATTCTCACTGATCTTTTCGTTACTCATACCGGCATTCTCACTTGTGTAGTGTCCAGCGCTCTTTTCAGTACACCTTCAACCCCTACACAACGCTCCCCTACCCCAGATACATACGTATCTAGCCATAGCTTCGGTGGTGTGTTTAGCCCCGTTACATTTTCGGCGCAGAGTCACTCGACCAGTGAGCTATTACGCACTCTTTCAATGGTGGCTGCTTCTAAGCCAACATCCTGGTTGTCTGTGCAACTCCACATCCTTTCCCACTTAACACACACTTGGGGACCTTAGCTGATGGTCTGGGCTGTTTCCCTTTTGACAATGGATCTTAGCACTCACTGTCTGACTCCCGGCAATAAGTATATGGCATTCGGAGTTTGACTGAGCTTGGTAATCCTTGCGGACCCCGCACCCAATCAGTGCTCTACCTCCACTACTCTTATACCGAGGCTAGCCCTAAAGCTATTTCGGGGAGAACCAGCTATCTCCGAGTTCGATTGGAATTTCTCCGCTACCCCCACCTCATCCCCGCACTTTTCAACGTACGTGGGTTCGGGCCTCCAGTGCGTGTTACCGCACCTTCACCCTGGACAGGGGTAGATCACACGGTTTCGGGTCTACGTCCACATACTCAATCGCCCTATTCAGACTCGCTTTCGCTGCGGCTCCACCTTCTCGGCTTAACCTTGCATGTTAAACGTAACTCGCCGGTTCATTCTACAAAAGGCACGCCATCACCCATAGATCGGGCTCTGACTTTTTGTAAGCACACGGTTTCAGGTTCTATTTCACTCCCCTTCCGGGGTGCTTTTCACCTTTCCCTCACGGTACTGTTTCACTATCGGTCGCCAGGTAGTATTTAGCCTTAGCAGATGGTCCTGCTGGATTCATACGGGGTTTCACGTGCCCCGCACTACTCGGGATCCGTCTCGGAGAGAATACAGTTTAGGTTACAGGGCTTTTACCTCTATCGCGGGCCTTTCCAGACCTCTTCACCTACCATATTCCTTTGTAACTCCATGTGAGACGTCCCACAACCCCAAGAGGCAAGCCCCTTGGTTTAGGCTGTTCCGCGTTCGCTCGCCGCTACTGACGGAATCACTATTGTTTTCTCTTCCTCAGGGTACTTAGATGTTTCAGTTCCCCTGGTCTGCCTCTACACACCCTATGTATTCAGGTATGAGTAACTGCGAATTACCACAGCTGGGTTTCCCCATTCGGACACCCCCGGATCAAAGCTTGCTTACAGCTCCCCGAGGCAGTTTCGTTGTTCGCCACGTCCTTCGTCGGCTCCTGGCGCCTAGGCATCCTCCGTGTGCTCTTATTAGCTTAACCTTGATTTTTCCGAAGAAAAATCTCACTAATAACATTTACTTGTTTGCACAAGTTGCTAAAAGATGTTCTAAAACGCAAATTCGTTTCGGTATCCAGTTTTCAAGGATCAAGTCTTACTTGAGAGCTTAAACTCTCAAAACTGAGCAACGAGTGAGTAACAGGCCTAAACCTGAGTTTTGGAAGCTGAGCTTCCGATTTGAATGTTCTCATTGCAGAGAACGATTCTCCATAGAAAGGAGGTGATCCAGCCGCACCTTCCGATACGGCTACCTTGTTACGACTTCACCCCAATCATCTACCCCACCTTCGGCGGCTGGCTCCCTTGCGGGTTACCCCACCGACTTCGGGTGTTGTAAACTCTCGTGGTGTGACGGGCGGTGTGTACAAGACCCGGGAACGTATTCACCGCGGCATGCTGATCCGCGATTACTAGCAATTCCGACTTCATGCAGGCGAGTTGCAGCCTGCAATCCGAACTGAGACCGGCTTTGATGGGATTGGCTCCACCTCGCGGCTTCGCTTCCCGTTGTACCGGCCATTGTAGTACGTGTGTAGCCCAGGTCATAAGGGGCATGATGATTTGACGTCATCCCCACCTTCCTCCGGTTTGTCACCGGCAGTCACTCTAGAGTGCCCAGCATTACCTGCTGGCAACTAAAGTTAAGGGTTGCGCTCGTTGCGGGACTTAACCCAACATCTCACGACACGAGCTGACGACAACCATGCACCACCTGTCTCCTCTGTCCCGAAGGCCGCTGCTATCTCTAGCAGATTCAGAGGGATGTCAAGACCTGGTAAGGTTCTTCGCGTTGCTTCGAATTAAACCACATACTCCACTGCTTGTGCGGGTCCCCGTCAATTCCTTTGAGTTTCAGTCTTGCGACCGTACTCCCCAGGCGGAGTGCTTACTGTGTTAACTTCGGCACCAAGGGTATCGAAACCCCTAACACCTAGCACTCATCGTTTACGGCGTGGACTACCAGGGTATCTAATCCTGTTTGCTCCCCACGCTTTCGCGCCTCAGCGTCAGTTACAGCCCAGAAAGTCGCCTTCGCCACTGGTGTTCCTCCACATATCTACGCATTTCACCGCTACACGTGGAATTCCACTTTCCTCTTCTGTACTCAAGCCACCCAGTTTCCAGTGCGACCTCAGGTTGAGCCCAAGGTTTAAACACCAGACTTAAATAGCCGCCTGCGCGCGCTTTACGCCCAATAATTCCGGACAACGCTTGCCCCCTACGTATTACCGCGGCTGCTGGCACGTAGTTAGCCGGGGCTTTCTTCTCAGGTACCGTCACTCCGGTAGCAGTTACTCTACCGGACGTTCTTCCCTGGCAACAGAGCTTTACGATCCGAAAACCTTCATCACTCACGCGGCGTTGCTCCGTCAGGCTTTCGCCCATTGCGGAAGATTCCCTACTGCTGCCTCCCGTAGGAGTCTGGGCCGTGTCTCAGTCCCAGTGTGGCCGTTCACCCTCTCAGGTCGGCTACGCATCGTCGCCTTGGTGGGCCGTTACCCCACCAACTAGCTAATGCGCCGCAGGCCCATCCCTCAGTGACAGATTGCTCCGTCTTTCATTCTTCTCTCAGGAGAAAAAAGAAATTATCCGGTATTAGCTACCGTTTCCGGTAGTTATCCCAGTCTGAAGGGCAGGTTGCCTACGTGTTACTCACCCGTCCGCCGCTAAGTCATTTCGAAAGCAAGCTTTCAAAGTAACTCCGCTCGACTTGCATGTATTAGGCACGCCGCCAGCGTTCGTCCTGAGCCAGGATCAAACTCTCCAATTAGTATTGAAAAGAGCCATATGCTCATTTTGAAACATCTGACGAGAAAATTAATTCTCTAATTTTGGATATCACTTGCGTGATTTCCTACTCACTCGTTGTTCAGTTTTCAAAGATCAAGTTCTCGTTGGCGCCGTTTAATGTCTCAGCAGCAACTCTTATAATATATCATGTTGTTTTCAGAAATGCAAGCTTTATTTTTCGAAGCTTTTTATCAGCCTCGTCTGTATCGCCTGTACGCTGTCTAACAACGCTTACCTATAATACCCCAACTATTAATAGAAAAGCAACCCCTAATATAAAAATAAACAACTAGCTTAATAATTAAGCTAGTTGTTTATTTAATAGAGTTATGTTTCTAGCGGCGAATTTAATAGTATTTTGCCGCAGTATATTTGCTTGAGGCTTTAATTAAATCGGTTTTCTTATCACTCTTTGCAAGTCCTGCATCCACTGTAGTATCAATGGTAACCCACTTCCCATTAAGCAATACTTCGTTCCAGGCATGATATTGCGTAACGTAGCTTGTATTCCCCATTACCAACTTAGCAGGAACATCTACACTCCGCAGCATTGCGGCAAAAAGAGAAGCGTAATCATAGCAAATCCCTTTTTTAGTAGTCAATGTCTTATCGATGCTTGGAATATAATCAGTAGTTACACTATTAGCAAGAGAGTAGTCATATTGTACATTCGCAACTACATAGTTATAGATCGCTTTAACTTTCTCTTCGTCTGTTGTTTTGCCTTGTACTAATTGTTTAGCTTTGACAATCGCTTTATCAGAAGAACTCCATTTCACATTCTGTACGGAGCCCAAATATACGGAATTCGAGTCACTCATGGTTACGTCTACTACTTCGGAATATAACGCTTTGTATTTATTACCGGTTGTGTTCTCCAGAACCGAAACCTTATAAGTCCCATTTCCTTGTTGCAAAGGGAAGTCCTCAGCTTGTCCAGAAGCATACAAGTTATAAGTATAGCTGCTGTTATCTTTGGTGATCATGAGTTTGATTCTTTTATCTTTCGGAATATCATAGTTAATACCAATAACACCTTGAGCCACTTTGGATGTAATCAACCAGCTGGCATCTGCACTTGCAGCTTGAGCTGTACTTACCGGAACTGAAGTCATTAGGACGAACAGCGCCACCAGCATAAAATAAACCTTTTTCACGGATAAAACTCCTTTCGGTAGCTGGCTGCCATCCTTTCGGGAAGGCCCTTTAGCTTTGCGTCCCTACCTTTCGATAGGTTTGCCGTTATCGTATAAGCTCTATCTGTTCTAGCTTTACTAGATATAGTTGATAGAATCCATTTGAAACAAACAAAAAAAGCCTCTTCATTCGGTAGCTGGCTGCCATCCTTTCGGGAAAAGGCCCTTTAGCTTTGCGTCCCTACCTTTCGGAAGGTTTGCCGTTATCGTGTTTAGCTTTCATAGTATAATACTATCATATTTATAGTTGTGAACAAGACCTAATTTACTAGATTACCCATTATTTTATAAATATCTCCCGGTATTTGTGTTTTCTTGTCATTCACTATTCTCCTTTTGTTAATTTGGCATGAACAATCAGCCGATGCGTTGGATTCACTAGCGGATCACATGTAATCAGAGTAAGAATCTTATCCTTGTCATTCCCGTCAAGAACGGAGACATCACTCGGATCTACAACAGAAATATCGTATACCTCATAGTTAAACACCTGATCACTAGTCTTTACCGTGATAACATCCCCCACAACAACCTCATTCAATCTGTTAAACAAACGACCCGTAGTTCTAGCCCGATGCGCCGCGATTGCAGCATTTCCGATCTCTCCAAGGGGTGCCGTTTCTTTCATATGGGCTGCAGCATGTTTCATATTAGCTTTTGTAGCCCCTTCTAATACAGGCAGCTTCAAATCAATCTTACCGATTTCAATTAGTGCGATTACTTTGCCACCGACCTCAATCTCCGGTTCAGGCTTTTCTGTCTCTTGGGGTTGGGGCTGTGCCTGAGCATCCAGAACCGATTCCTCTGCTAACAGCTGAGTAACTTCAGCATACCTGCTCTTCAAATCTGGCTGGGGAGTACTATCGGCAGTGCTTAGTTCAGCCGTTTCTAATAACTTCTCCTGCTGCCTGTCGTTGTACCATTCGTTAGCTGTCGGATATAACATGATAAGTATCCCAGCCAGTATGAGTAGATAGGAGAATTTACGCAATGTTATTCACCTCCGTATATTGTTTCTATGGTTATATACAAATCAAGCAGAAACAGCTACTTGCCTTTAAGCATAGCAACTCCTTCTGCCTGAAATTAATGTTTAAAATACCCATTTACGACTTCCAAAGAAATTGATGATCACCGTGATAAATGTAACCAGCACCTTTGAGATCAAGACTTGAATACCTAGTCTGTCTGTCAACAGATGCATTAGCAGCAGTGATATTCCGAGCACTACCAGATTCAGCACGATAAACTTGACCAGCTGCACGCGGTCGAAGCCTTCTTTATTCCCCCGGTTGCGATCACGAAAGGTTACTTTTTTATTCAAAATAAAGCTATTCGCCGTACCTGCACTATAGGAGATCACCTGCGCCAATGCGTATACCATCCCTAGTGAATTCAACAATGTGAAAATCACAAAATCAATAAGCGTATTGAGCAAACCTACGGCATTAAATTTAAGGAACTGTATGAATGCAGCACGCAAGTTCTTATCTGACATCATTGTGGTCCTTCCGGCGGTCCAGTTGTTCTTCGTTCTGGTAGCCTTTAGTCTCACTAACAATGTATAGCGGTCTATCTTTAGACTCGTCATAAATCCGTCCGATATACTCCCCAATCACACCTAACAGCATCAGAACGATACCGTTAAAGAGCAGATTGACGCCTACAATGGAAGCCCAGCCCGGAACCGTCCAGGAGGTGAAAAATATCTTTTGAAACAAGACGAAAAATAAATAGAGAAAGCTAGAGAATGAAAGGAAGAATCCAATATACGTAGCAATCTTAAGCGGCTTATGTGAAAAAGAGGTGATGCCATCTAACGCAAAACGAATCATTTTCTTCAGCGGATATTTGGTTTCTCCGGCAAAACGTTCTTCCCGTTCATATTCCACCATAGTCTGCTTGAAGCCAACCCAGCTCACCAAACCTCGGACATAGCGGTTCTTTTCTTTAAGTCCCCGCAGGACATCACATACCTTACGGTCAATAAGACGGAAATCGCCTGTATCCGTAGGAATATCCACACTTGTCATACTGCTGAGCAGGCGGTAAAAAAGCTTCGCGGTGACCTTTTTGAACATCGTTTCTCCGTGGCGCTTCAGGCGTTTCGCATATACAACGTCGTAGCCCTCTTTCCACTTCTCGATCATTTGCAAAATGACCTCCGGAGGATCCTGAAGATCAGCGTCAATAACAACAACCGCTTGACCTTCGGCATAGTCCATGCCAGCTGTAATCGCTACCTGATGTCCGAAATTACGCGAGAAGTCAATCAGCTTGACATGCTCGTCTCGTTCACAGATCTCCCGAATCATCTGGGCGGAACGATCACGACTGCCGTCATTGACGAAGACCAGCTCATAAGTATCGCCGCACTCGTCCATTACTTTTTTCAAACGTTCATAAGTATGGCTAATTACTTGCTCCTCATTGAACATGGGTACAATCACACTATATCTGGCTTTCACCTTTATTCCTCCTACAAGCTTTTTGGAGCGTTACATCCATCTACACTTCATAATAACGCTGCATGCATAAACTTATTTTATAGATTTTTATTAAATCCTAGAAAACCCAAGTAGGGAACCAACGCAGCATATCCTTTACGTAATCTCCACTCACCTGCATCCCTGACAGTACCGGGTAGAAAGCGATAAAGAGCAGCAAAGCAACGGCTACATAGACATACTGTACGTAACGGGCCTCAGGGAATTTACTATCCAGCAACTTCATTATATATACAATACCAAGAATCATAAATGGTACCATAGCAAAATAATGGTAAATAAATGTTTCTCTTGGGACAAGCATCCACGGAACATATTGCGAGAAGAAGGCGATCCAGATCATGTAGAGGTTCTTATCTTTACGTTTCAGCGTAATCCACAGCGTTGCCAGCATCGCAAAAATACCCGTCCACCAGATAAGAGGATTCCCCATAGTCACTATACTGCTGACCTGACCTTCCGGCAAACCTTCACCGCCGCTAAAGAACCAGACCGGTCTCTTCATAAACGGCCATTGCCACCATGAGGAAGCAAAGGGATGTGTAGCTACAAGCTGACTGTGGTAGTTGTACATATTCTTTTGGGAATCAATCAAACCTTTTATAGTGAAGCCCTCTGCTGATGCAGATAACCCTGGCACAAAAGATAAGCTATAAATAATTACTGGAATAATTACAAAGAACCCGATACAACTAGCCAACGTAATAATAGTCTTTTTCCAAAAAGAATCTACCGCTTCACGACAGGTGCCCAGCAATTCCTTGTCTTTAATCTTCCCCTCGGCCAGCAGGCGTCCGGAGGCTTGGTATTCTCTGTAGCGTTCAAAAAGGGAGATAGCCAGCATAATGGCCAGCCCTGCTCCTCCATAGAGCACAATCCATTTCGAAGCTACGCCGATTCCGAAGAATAAGCCAGACCAGAATAACGGAATTAATGTTTTTCTCAAAGGCTGCTTGTAGAAATTCATTGTGTAATACCGCTGCATGAAATAGAACATCAACATAATGAAGAATACTCCGTATACGTCAATCGTGGAGATTCTTGTCTGTGTGAAATGCATGAAATCCAGTGCAAACAATCCTGCCGCGAGGGCGGCGTATTTGCTTTTCTTAAACAAACGCAGCGCCATTACATATATGAGAGGTAACATGGCAACTCCGAACAAGGTTCCGATAATACGCCAGCCGAATGGATTGACCCCGAACAGCTCCATCCCTATGGCAATTAACAACTTACCAAGCGGTGGATGCGTATTCTCGTAAGGCACAATCCCGTGTGTATATTCATAAGCTGTTCGCGCATGATAGATCTCGTCAAAATAAGTGCTATTCATAAAGTTAGAATATTCCGGAATGAGCGACTGCTCGTCAAAAAGATTGGCCGCTGCTCCTCTTTTAGGAACTGCGTTAGCATCCGGTGTCACACCGGCAATAGGAAGAGGTTTTCTTCCCCCCCCCTGCTCATAAAAAGCCATTTCGTTCAAAGTGAACCCTGGAGAGGTAACTGTAAACTTCACATATCTCGCAGTAACGTTCAGGGGTTGGCTTTTCCAGATGAAGACATTCCCGACATCCTCACTGACATCCATCGGACTGCTCCAGACCTCAGGATTGTCGCTGAATTCCAGCTTGAACTTCCCCGTGCCTACGCCACCAAAGATATTGACCCGTTCCAATGGTTTACTCTGCCCCAAATCTACATAGAAGCTTTCACCACTGGCAGCAGGCTCCCATAAGGTCTCTGGAGATTTAGTAGAGCCAAGATTATATAAAGCAAGCGCTGCGTAAACGGCCGTAATAGCTATTAGGCATATCCAATCTATACGCTTAAACTTCATCGTTAGATCGCCCTCCCTTCTGATGCGGTTTAACTTGCCCGACAACTCTCAAATCTTCTTCATATTGTTCTTCCAGTGTAATTGGTGCTGGAAGAGGTTTTATACCCTTGCGGACATACACATCGTAACCGATATTCAGCATATAAAGCAGTAATGCTAGATTAGCTATAGCAGTCACTAATACGATTCCGTCTGCACCCGGGCTAACATCTGCATTCAGGTGGGATAAGGTGTACGCCACATTGATGTATTGCGTTAAGCTGAATCCGAGAAATAGCGATAAAAAGCGGCGGTCCCGACTTTCTATATAAGTAAACAAACAAAGAATAAGAGCAGGGAACATATAACGTTCATGCATTTTGGTGCCAAGCACAAAGACCACTACTATAAGCACCATGCCGATAAAATAGGATTTGGTCAGGTCCAAGCGATCCTTTTTAAAGGAATAAAATGCCGCAACAGCTACAGCCACTAAAATAAATATGAAGCCCCATACACGGTATGGAATGCCAAGCCAGGTTAGATCAAGGGATGACCACATCGGATCAGTCAGTGCATACAGATTAAATGCATTCACTGAAGAATACGGATAGGAAGATAACGTACTCTTGTAAAGATCAATAATCCCTACCAGACCTCCGTTATTCCAGAAAAATGGTGCCGCAAGCAATCCGAAGATCCCTAATCCATACAAAGCTCCGAATCCAAGCTGCTTCCAAGCGCGGTGATGATAAAAAGCAAACAACAATACCGGCGTGAATATCAACGCTTGCGGTTTAATTAGCGTCGCTAAGGCAAACAAAATTGCGGAGCGAACAAACTTTTTGTTCGCAGCGCCGTGGATACTGAGCAGCAGGAAGATCAAAAAGAACGAATCTGCTTGTCCCCAAGCCGCTGAATTAATAAGTACCGCAGGATTAAACAGAAACAACAACATCAAGCCGAAAGCAATTCCTGTGCCGAGTTTTTTGCGTGACATTTGATAAATGAAGTAGCCGAGCACCAAATCAGAAAGAATCGCAGGGAGCTTGAAGAGTAAATTCTCTCCACCTGAGCCCTGAGTGAATCCTAAAACGCCACGTATGGCGCTAAGCACGTACAATATGTACAAATAGCCTGGAGGATAATCGGCAAAATAACCTTCTTCATAAAATTTGCCTGGACCTAAATCCACCATACGCTGTCCCCAAGAAATAAAGGTATTCATATCATTCTGATATCCTTGCGCGGTAAGACCAATCCACACCCTCAGGATAAAAGCAACTCCGATGGCAATACTCAGCCATTTGGAATAAATATTCTCAGGCTGCTTCATAAGCTTCTCACTACGGAATGCTTTAGTATAAAGCACTGCAAAAAACACACTAAACAGCGCTGAGATCAGCAACATCTTAGTTGGAGATACTTTATGTGGAGTGTCTGCCTTTTTGTCGCCTGCATCTGGACTAACCGCTGCACTATCCAGCGAAATGACGTTAGCCCCTTCGGGAGCCGCGTCTAATTTTTCTACAGCAAAATCATCAAAATAAGCCTTACCTTGAATTAAGCTAGAGTAGCCGCCCAGACTTGCGCCTATGCCAAATGACTTCTGCTCCGGTCCTGTCTGGCCGATATATTCAAGATACTGCCATTTACCTGCCGTATCAGTTACGCTGGGATACCCCCCGCCTACTCCAACGGCAAGAATGTTGGCGCCTATTCCCTCGCCTGCTGTACTTACTACTTTGATCCATCCAGAGATTCTATAATAACTATTCGGCGTAGCCTCAATCGTCTGCACCCATTTCAAATGATTGGGTTCGATATTCTCAATGACTGCCGCCTTGCTGCCGGAATGAACTTCCTCCGATTGGATTGAAAGTAGGCCTGAGTTGTCTCCTGAAATCCACATATCCTTAGTCCAGTTAGAAGGCGCATCATCTCCCCCCTCCTCAAAGCCAGGGTTCTGCAATAGATTCCCCTCTGCATAAATGCTTGTTACAGGAAGCACAAACAATAACAGCATCAATACAGTCATTACGGCCGCACGTGTACTCTTGATCATCGTCCCAACCTCACCTCGTCCTATATTCATCTTAGTCCAGCCAAAAGCATATACCTTCTGAAAAACAGCTCCCGAATTAGTGTGTTTCACCGTTGCTAAGAAATCATTTGGATTGATTTTCTCATAAAAGAGCATATAAATATAGGGCATGTTTACCTTATCTGGATCGCAAACCCTTCCATCCACAATACTCCATTCCATAGGATCGCCTAAGCTTCAAGGCTCTTATATAGACTCTTATATAGAATAGAAGAATCGTAGTGGCTAAAGCAAATGCCGGAGCAAAAAAAACAGGCCATTCTATATGCATAAAGCGAGAGAACTAACAAAATGGTAAGACCATAGGACCACCTAGGGGTTTGAAGTATTTTCAGTACAAAATAAACAGAGATCAGGATCAAGGTGGGTAACAAATTGGACTCTAACACCAAGGCTGCCTCGTCCTGAACATCACCTCTTCAACAATATAATCTAAATCATAGATGATGAAAAGCTAGAAACATAGACTAACCTGAACGGTTAAGTGCCAACAAAAATATAAAAAAAAGGGCCCCCTCAGTTATGAAGGAGCCTTTGAATGCACATCTGTATGCTATATATGAGTTAGCCCGCACTACCAAGAAATACATAACGGAGAATAATCAGAATAGCAAGTACCCACATCATCCAGTGAATATCGTATTTTTTCTTGCCAGCAAGGTTAGCTACACAAGCAAGGATTACATAAGTTACGATACCAAAGGAAATACCATTAGCAATATTATAAGTGAAAGGCATGATTACTAGAGTAAGGAACGCTGGAATCGCAACAACCATATCTTGAAAATCAATTTCGCGAATCGATTGTGCCATGAGCACGCCTACGACAATCAATGCTGCGGCTGTAGCAGATCCAGGGATCAGAGCCACTATTGGTGCAAGGAATAACGCAAGCAAGAAGCACACACCCGTTGTTACAGCTGTAAGACCTGTACGTCCACCTTCAGCAACACCTGCCGCGCTTTCTACAAAAGCAGTAGTAGTGGAAGTACCCAATGCCGCACCACCAGCTACAGCAATGGCATCGACAAACATTGCATTACCTACACGTTTGTTACCTTCTTCAGGGTTGTCCATAATACCAGCGCGTTGAGCAGTACCTACAAGTGTACCAAATGTATCGAACAATTCTACAAAAGTGAATGTTGCGATTGCTGAAACAATACCGGTGTGCAGGATACCATCCCAGTCAAATTCGAAAAAGTTCAATTGCGTCAGGTCAGGCACCCAAGGGGTTGTCGGACTGGACAATGAGCCAAAATCAACTACACCCATCAGTATACCCGCGAGGGTTGTACCCAAGATACCGAATAAAATCGCACCTTTAACTTGCAGTACCATCAGGATGGAAATAAGAAGCAATCCGATAATTACCAATTGTACATCAGTGTTCTCTAGACTACCCATATGAATAATTGTTTCAAAGGATAGGACGTCTGTGAATGTATTGGCGGAAATATCTTTACCAGCTTCGACACCAATCGTCATCAAACCACTGTTCTTAAGCCCAAGGATTGTAATGAACATCCCGATACCTACGGTAATGGCATGCTTCAAGCTGTCAGGAATGGCTGTCAGTAAGATCTGCCGCACTCGGGTAACCGTGAGCAGGATGAAGATCAAACCGGAAATAAATACTGCAGTCAGACCCATTTGCCAAGTGAATGGATGTTCTGAGGTTGCAGAAGACAAAATTACGGAAGCAAAGTATGCATTAAGTCCCATACCTGGTGCCAATGCTACTGGAAAGTTTATAAACACGCCCATTGCAATGGTGAAAATACCTGCTGCCAGCGCAGTCGCTAGAAATACAGAGTACCAGCCCATATCGATGCGGCCAAATGCTGTTAATGTGCTCGGATTAACCGACAGGATGTAAGCCATAGCCATGAACGTAGTCAAGCCGGCCATTATCTCTGTACGTACTGTAGTGCCGTTCTCTTTCAACTTGAAAAACCGATTCAAATTGTTCTCCCCCTAAGGTATGTTGTGGCTGACAGCAACAAAAAGCCGGTATCTGATCGACACCGGCTCGAAAAAAAGAGTAGCACCCATGACTATAGCCCTAGATTCAGGCTAATACGGGTTGCTCAGCTCTTCTTAATCGTAGCCAGGTCATTACGGTGACCTCGTAGAAACTTCCAGGCCTATTCCCGGAAATATACGAAAGAATTATGTTGTTGTGCTTTATCATTTTAGGGGGACATCACATAAGTTGTCAATGAAAAAAGCGAACATTTTCGACTTTATTTTTTCTATTGTTCGTAATTCATACATTTTTATCTTTAACTCCAACCCCAAAATCCATTAAATCATGCAGCTTATTAACTATCAAAAGCCTTATTAAATGGGTATTTTTCCCTATAAAACAGTTTCAACATGCCCTAGCTTATTGGTCTTTGGAATACTGATAGCTATGCCAAGAATTAGCAAAATGCCCTATAGCTAAACAAATCACTGCAATACCTAACCAAAAAGATCTGCCCCATATAGCCGCAAATCCAAATGCACAAACAGGGAGAACTGCCATGGGAATCGGAAGAAACAATAATGGAGCCCATAATAATCTGAATTGCTGTCCCTTAACCATATAACGAATCCATAAACCGTAATAAATCGTGATAAACACAAAGATAAGTCCAGCCCAGATCCCGAATTCTACATTTTCGAAGTTATCCTTTGAAATCACAAGAATGGCTATACCCCCCAACTGCCCTACTCTCTCCAAAAGGGTATAGACGATACCGGCATCTTTTAAACCGCTGGGAACATGATCGGGCGGAAACTTAATTATCAGCAAACTTGGGGCAAGAATAACCATAGCTATTAGTGTTCCAATAAGTGAGAATCCCATTCTACTGGCTCCTGTAAGTTTATTTTTTCCAGTTTATCACATTCTCTATAGTTGCTATATAGGGTCCGTCACAAGCTTCACGGTTAATAAAAAAACCTGCAGTCCCTTAATAAATAAGGAGCTGCAGGTTTCTTATTGCTATATGCTATTCCCACTCAATCGTTGCAGGTGGTTTCGAAGTAATGTCATACACTACACGGTTTACGTTCTCAACTTCGTTGACAATACGTACAGAGATTTTTTCAAGAACATCCCATGGGATACGTGCCCAGTCAGCGGTCATGCCATCGATGGAAGTTACTGCGCGGACACCTACTGTGTAGGAATACGTACGAGCATCACCCATAACTCCGACACTCTTCATGTTAGGAAGTGCAGTGAAGTATTGCCAAATTTCACGGTCTAATCCTGCTTTAGCAATTTCTTCTTGCAGAATGTAGTCAGAATCACGAACGATGGTAAGCTTGTCCTCTGTTACTTCACCCAAGACACGAATAGCAAGACCTGGACCTGGGAAAGGCTGACGCCATACGATCGCACGTGGCATGCCCAGCTCTTCACCGAGTTTACGAACTTCATCCTTAAACAAGGTGTTTAGCGGCTCGATCAAGCTGAATTTCATATCTTCTGGCAGACCGCCCACATTGTGGTGGGATTTAATGGTTTGCGCTGTAGCTGTTCCACTCTCAACGATATCCGTATAAAGCGTACCTTGTGCAAGGAATGAAAAATCTCCGAGCTTAGCTGACTCTTCGTCGAAGCAGTAGATAAACTCGTTACCAATGATTTTACGTTTTTGCTCAGGGTCTTCAACACCTGCAAGTTTGCTCATGAAGCGATCGCGTGCATCGATTTTCACTACATGAATATCGAATTTGCCTACGAAAGTCTCCATAACGCTTTCTGCTTCACCTTTACGCAGAAGACCGTGGTCAATAAACATACAAGTCAATTGATCTCCAATTGCACGGTGGATAAGCATAGCCACAACGGAAGAATCCACTCCGCCACTAAGAGCGCAGAGTACTTTTTTATCTCCGACTTGATTGCGAATATCTTGAACGGCTTCATCGATAAACGATTCCATTGTCCATTTGCCGTCGCAACCACAAACTTGGTATAAGAAGTTCGAGATCATCTCGTTACCTTGAACGGAGTGACGTACTTCTGGGTGGAATTGCACAGCGAACAATTTGCGCTCCGCATTGCTCATTGCTGCAATTGGAGCACTTTCTGTACCTGCATCCAGCTTGAAGCCTGTTGGAAGCTCAACTACATGGTCACCGTGGCTCATCCATACAGTCTGGCGGTTCTCCAATCCTGCAACTAAAGCAGTTCCTTCTGCAAAGTCAACATCAGCTTTACCATATTCCCGTTTAGCTGAACGTTCTACTTTACCATCAAGCTGATGAGCCATCAGCTGCATACCATAACAAATACCGAAGATCGGCACTCCTAGATCATAAATAGCCGGATCTACGTGTGGTGCATCTTCAGCGTATACACTGCTAGGTCCGCCGGAGAAGACAATTCCTTTAGGCGAAAGTGCTTTAATCTTGTCAACTGGCGTATTGTACGGCAAAAGTTCGCTGTATACTCCCAGGTCCCGAATTCTGCGCGCGATAAGTTGGTTGTATTGTCCTCCAAAATCGAGAACGACGATAATTTCATTTGGCTTGTTCATTACGTGCCTCCCTTGATTATTGGATTCATTATACTCATGGTTAATTCTCATCGTCAAGGAAAGGAGGACACGCCTCTCATAATCAGAGAGTGATAAAACTTCATGCAGAACCTTCCTTGCTATGGCATAAATTAGATAGCGGATCTAAGCGTTCTTGCCCGTTTATGTTAAACGGAAGGTAATGATCAGACATTCGCGAATAAACGCGTTCGCATCAGAAGCCGCAGGTTCGCCGCCAAGGTCGGGAGCGGATTTTAAGGAATTGCCGCGGGCAGAGATCACGGCTGTGGATGCCAAAGCTGGCGCGTACGCCAGGGTCTCCCACTGGCGGACGAACTGCCGGACGGCCACGTATAGTCCGGCATCGTAAATCCGCAGGGAGTCCACATACTCCCTGCCAGTAACGCCGGGCGGCGGCGGTCCAAACCGCTCCGCCAGCCCGTGCCAAGCCAGAGAGGCCGCGCGCAGCTGCCTCTCACGGCTCAAGCTGCTGCCGCGACACGCGGCCAGCAGCAGAGCCAGACTGCGCCGCCAGCGCCAAGCGGCGGCGGGAAGCAGCGCCGCGGCAGTCAGCGGCGCTGAAAAGGGTCCGCCCGCCAGCGGCAGGACGGGTAGTTCCGCGCTGCGCGTTGCTTGCGGCGCGAGCGCCGCTGCCGCAGGCCGTGCCGGCGCGGGGAAGCCAGCCGCAAGCGCAGGCCCCGGCGTCGGATCGAAAGGAACCCAACCTGCGCCGGCAAAATAAACCTCTACCCAAGCATGCGCATCCCCTTGGGTGACTAAATACTTCGCCGGCATGGCTTCCTCCTGCTGGGTTCCAGGTCCGTACCCTTGAACATACCGCGCTGGAATGCCTGTGCTTCGCAGCAATACGGTCATCGCTGTTGCAAAATGCACACAATAACCTTGCTTGGTCTCAAACAGGAAATGATCCACAAAATCAGCGCCAGCTGGCGGAACCATGGTATCCAGCGTGTAAGAATACCCGTTTTGCAAATAATCCCGAATGGCGGTTGCGGAGTCATATCGGTTATCCGAGGAAGCTGTGAGCTTCTCTGCCAGAGCTTTCACTCGCTCAGGTAATAAATCAGGCAGCTGCAAATATTTGTTCTTTATTTCTTGAGGATCAGCATCACCCAACCCGCGCAGCAGTACTGGATTACTCTCGGGAAGTATAGAATCAACTCTATACTCAGTGATCCGAGTTGAACCCGCCGAATCTGGCAGACGAAAGGTATCCCTGTCCTTATTCGCCAGAACATAACCAAGCTGGCTGCCATTAGATAGTTGAACTGTCTCAACATCCGTTATGGTGCCCGCATTGAATACAGGAATTCCTCCGGAAGAAGGGCTGGCAAATTGTATCCGCTGTTGTAAAGTCCGTCCACCATTAGTAGTAGTTACCGTCGCCGGAATCTGAGGCAGGCTGGACAAGTTAAGCGGAGTAAATTCCTCACCACCTCTGATCCAACGGCGTCCGTCATAATAGGCAATGCTCTCCCCGCGCCAATAGGTACGCAGGCTGGTCAATGCTGTGAAGACTGGCTCGGTATTGCGTGACAATGGAGCACCCAGTTCTCCATCATTTGTACTATACCCTGTTGTTCCTGCAGGTATAGCCTCATTATCTTCCGGCATATGGCCCGAAGCCCATTCCTGCAGCTTTTCAAAGGTTGACTGGAGTGTAGTTTGGTTAGGCGGTCGTACTTCATATACCTGCCCACCGAACCATGCTGTCATCATTACGAATATGGCAGCCGCTAATGCCAAAACTCCCCATCGGGCATACGGCAGGTGAATGCTGCCCACCCGTTCCCGCAGACGGAGCAAACCACTCATTGCTTGCATCCATACAATAAGCCCCACTGATATTACAACATCCGTTGTCGTATTAACGCCAAAGCCAATATCCAGAACCAATAGATAAATGAGGGTCACCGCTGTAAACAGCAGCGTGCTTCCTCTGAAAAGTGCAAGCTGCTGCACCGAAGATACCAGCAGCCCCCAGCCAACAATCAAAATCAAAAGTCTGCTGATCTCGCTAAGCTGAGAAACATGCCCTGAAAAGAGCAAAATCAGATCATTTGGAATTTCTACTGCATAAATGCCCAACCATCCTGTCCCTACGCTCTCACTGCATAGATATAGCCAAGCCGTGCCGATCATCAAACATTGGATACTTAGCAATAGCCATCCGGGAATCTGAAGGATTCCCCACATCAACAGCACGGCAGCAGAAATCATCAGAATCTGCAGCAATCTAGCAGTATCTTCCAATGAAGTCGTTCTATATAAAGGGAGCAGCCATTCTAAAAACAGCCCCAAAATAGCCAAAGAGAACAGCATGCGATAATACAGAGGTATCTTTCTCTGTTTACCGGCATGACTGCTCTCTAGTTTTTCCAAATGGAGCTGCTTTGGTTCCTTCCCACTTTGCCCATTCATAGAGAAGCTTGTGTCACCCGGTATCCGCTTACCGTAGCGTTGGTTTTCCGGATGATTCATGGTACTCTACCTCCCTGAGCCTGTAAGCTGGCAATGCATCATCCAGACAAAACATCCGTGCTCCCAGACGACCCAGACTATCCCCAACCGTTCCCCGCACAGGCTGGCGGATCTCCTGCAGCGTTACCTCCGCAGGCACCGGAGCTGGCTGATCCCAAGCATAATAGAGCTCAACTTTTACACCTTGCACTAAGAATTTAGCGATAACCTTAGCGGATTGTTCCTCTAATCTTCCGGTCACTATAGCAACGGTCATTCCCGGAATCCAGCCTCTAGAAGCATCCTCCAACAGCTCGGACAGGGTTCTTGTTCCATTCGGAGAAATATCAGTTAGAATATCCAGCACTCTCCCTGGGATTTTGCCCAGTCCTTCATGCCTAGCCATTCCTTCTGGCCAGCCTCCGCTGAATAACTGGACATAAGCACCTGACTGCTCAGCAAAGAGCATCAGCCCCATCGCCGTTGACACCGCCTTCTCAAATACCGGTGGCTGCTCTTCCCGACTGCCACGAGGTGTAAGTGCATTGGCTGGAATCTCATAGCTTTTTGGATCATTAGCCAACACGATACAGCTCATTTTTGCCTTTTCACGCTCTGGAACTTTGCTCTGCAGATTCCCTAGCCGGGCACTGTTCTTCCAATGGATTCGGCTAAGTGGATCACCGGGCTCATATTCCCGCGATTCCATGGTCTCATCATTGCTGCTTCTTCCCCTTCTGGAATAGAGCGAATCACCGCTAATAAAGCCGCTGTCCGGGACTGCTCCGCCATAATATAGGGGGGCTGGCAGCACTTTAATGCTATGCTCTTCAGCAGGCTCAGATCGGCCTGTGAACCAGCCGGGCAAATCTCCCCAGGTTACTCTACAGCCCTGCAAATGATGATGTCCGCGTGGCATATTCTCAAGAATGTAGGTGTATTCAAAAGAGCGTCTGAATCCCGGAAACAGTAGCTTGTGATGTCCTCTGTCCCCCCAAAAATCAGCGATAGTCAGCCATGGCAGTGGAAGCCGGGCAGAGAAATTCACCCGCACCTTCACAAGCAGTGTATTTCCAGCTATCGGTCTTACAGGAGTGATTGTACGTTCAATCTTTATCGCCCGTGGACCTGAAAGTTGAACGATAAGTCCGCCAACCATGATAACGCCTACAGCGATCAGCAGAAATAAGAGTGATGCGCCTCCGCGCCATGCATATAAAACACCTATAATTCCAGCCACAGTCAGCACCCGCAACCATTCAGCCAATGCACTACGGCTACGCGGATAGGAGAAGCTTCTAACTCTTTCAGTCTTGTTATTTAATTTGTGCTCTACTTTTTTTGAAGAGGACAATGGAACGAACACCCTTCCTTTGGGTCTAGACTTGTTCCCAGCTGAGGAACTTATTACTATCTATTCTTCCCATGAAAAAGGGTGCCCAGACATTGTTTTTTTCTTTTAGAAAAACTGCCCGAGCGCTAAATCTCAGAAGGCTATTACCCGGCGCTCACCTTCCGTCACGCTTATATTTAAAGGAGGGTGATCGGCTGTCTCCAGCAGCTCACGCAGCGATACCCAGATAGAACCGCCAATCATCTCCACACTGGCACCGTTTATCTTTTGAACATGATCAGGAAGATTTAAAAGGAGTTCCTTGTTCGCCACATCCGCGATGATATCTTTGCCGTTCCAGGCAATCCTTCCACTGCGACTGCCCGCATCCCAGCTAATCTGCCCTCCCAGCCGTTCGATCACAGCGCGAAGTGGCACCATATATTTTCCTTTTTGCAGAGTATATTCACCTGGCGCCAGCTTCGTCTCCAGCTTTCCAACCTCCAGCACCAAAGGTTTGCCGGGCGCAAACAGCTCTGCATTCGGTATGATATTCGAGGTGATCCAAGCTTCCGAAGGTTTCACTCTGCCCAAGCTATTGGCTTTTGAGGAGACTCTGAATTGTACAGGCTCCACCGTCTCATCTAAAAGGCCAAAGCTGTATCCAGCAGCCTTATAACGCGCAATAATATCAGGCAGTGCTTTAACACTCTCCTGATGGCCGCCGCCATCATGCAGCAGCAGAATAACCCGAGAGGACTTCAGATCCGCGGTTGACTCTTTTAAGATTTCTGACGCCGGTACCCCTTTGCGTTTGGAATCCCCGCTGTCCACCGTCCAATCCGTAACGATATAACCGGCTTGCTTCAACAAATTGAAGTAGGTATTATCAAAGTGATCAAAGGTTCCGCCCGGGGCGCGGATAAGTTGTGGGCGAACCCCTGTAATGCCCCGAATAATTTCTTCGGTCTTTTTAATCTGGCTCCAAAATTCAGTGAATCCACTATATAAATCATGGTAATTATGATTATAGGTATGATTGCCAATAGCATGTCCTTGTTCCCATATGGCATTAATTAGCTCTGGATGGCTTTTCGCTTGATTACCAAGGACAAAAAAGGTCGCCTTCACACCTTGCTGCTGTAAAATTTCAAGAACGTTGAAGGTATTGTCACTCGGTCCGTCGTCAAATGTAATATAGACTGTTTTTGAAGCTTTCTTTGCGGCTGTGATTGCCGAATATGTTGTTGACACCTTGGATACTTGTGCCGTACTGGAATTCAATTTAACTTCTGGAGAAGCAGTCACAATGGACTCTGCTTTAGGAGGCAATTCTTGCATCGCCACTAACGGGAGATTATTCTTAACAGAGACAGACTCCGCACTTGCGGACTGTAATGAACGATTCATCCAAGAATCTACACTCTCCCCTGCGTTCCATCCCAGCATTACGATGACGATTACAACCATAACAAGCAATCCGCGTATGAAGTTTCGGCGGCCGTGAGTGTTTTTGTTACCTTTCATCTTCTCTACCTCCAGCATTCTATTGGCTCAAAAGCCATTTGGTAGATTGTATGAAGACAAGCTTCAAAATAGAATAAGGCAACTGCCCCTTGGAGAGTGAGAATCTTATGGAAATGCTGAACTTTATACAAGAATTATTCAGCAAATATGGATATAGCGTATTGTTTTTTGGATTGCTGCTCGAATTCGTTGCCTTGCCGTTTCCCGGAGAAACTACCATGGCTTTTGCAGGTTTCCTTTCCTATACGGGAAGACTTGATTTCATAACGCTGATTCTAGTGGCGTTTGCAGGGACCACCGCCGGGATGACCCTCACCTATTTTGTCGGATTAAAAGCCGGAATGCCCTTCATCCAGCGATACGGCAAGTGGTTGCTGTTCTCCCCTGCCAAGCTGGATAAAACGCAAAAATGGTTCGAGAAATACGGCAGTATCCTTATTTCCATCGGATATTTTATTCCAGGCGTTCGTCACTTCACCGGCTATTTTGCTGGTATAGTTGCGCTGCCCTTTCGTAAATTCGCCCTCTACGCTTATAGTGGAGCATTATTCTGGGTAGTGCTGTTTCTTGGCATAGGACGGGTATTTGGTCCGCAGTGGATGGGTATTTTCCATTTATTCGAGTTATATGCACTATGGATTATCTCCGGCTGTGTAGCTATAGCTGCCCTTGTAATCCTGTATCGCTACCGCAAAAAGATAAGCATCCGCCTGTTCCCGCGCAAAGCTGCCATAAAGCTACAGACTCAGGTCAAAAAAACTTCCAAGGGACGGTGAAGCCACCGCCCTTTTTAAGTACGTTTTTTCTTGCTGCGTACCCCCGATATCCTGCAAGCAAAAGCGCAACTGCGGCAAATCCCGCTCCCCCAACAAACCCTACCATTCTTGGCTCCACCCCTTCTAATAGCCACCCGGCGAACAGCATAGATAACCCCAGCAGCGTATTTCCTACTGCAGACAGAAGTCCAAACACAAAGGGCTGTATAGCAGATGGCGTTTTCCGCATAACAAGCGTATCCAGACAGGCATTCCCCGTCCCCCCGGCAAATGACAGCAGAATGTATAACATTAATGCTGCCGCAAAATGATTGCTGACACTGATGCCCATCAATAATACACCTTCGAGCAAAAGCCCTCCGATGGCTACAATCAGCAGTCCCTTTTTTAAATAACGTGAGATAAAAAAACTAAGGCTAAGACCGACGCCAAGCGCCGCATAAAATGCCCCTACTCCAATATCGCCCGTGTGAAATACCTGTATCGCATATACACTGATCAGTACATTATCCAGACCATTTAACAACGGCACCAACAGCTCATAACCGAAAATGACCTGCAGCGTTAGGCTCCCGCCAATTACCATTCCCAGAGCACGCAGCCGACCGTATTTTGCTTCTTCAGCAGATTTTTCTAAGTCCCCCTCAGGAGAATATGTAGCCTTCTTAGCCACCGTCGCCATTTCCGTATGTTGTGGAAACTCGATACCGTAAATTAATATCGCCGCAATTAAAAAAGACACTGCATTCATAATGAACGCTGCCTCCGGACCAAACCACATCGACACCACCCCTCCACAAAACGCCCCAAGGATCAGCACGCAGCCGCTCATTAACTGCTCTAGTCCGTTGACGGTCAGCAGAGAATCTTTGGTGACGAGCAAGGGGATTGTGGACTTACGAACAGGGCTGTAAATGGCTTCGCCCGCTGCCAGTAAAAAACTTGCCATATATAACAACCACAGGTTCTCCTCCCCATCCACCCATAAAAAGGCTAAGGCTACTGGGACCCTCAGCATATCTGTAGCTATCATGATATATTTGCGTGGAATTTTACTGCCAAGTATGCCTCCAAGCGGGGCCAGGAATAAATAAGGAAGCAGTCTCACACCTAACGAAATCCCCACCGCCATGCCTGATCCCGTCAACTGCAGAACCAGCGCCAGTACTGCAACGCTAGTAAAACGATCACCAATTCCATTGATCAAGCCGGCTGTGAACAATCGTGAATATCCCTTATGACTCCTAAACATCGCAACAGCTGAGTGATTATTCATAAAATAAACCTCATTTCATCTATTTATACATATATCTAATTAGATATTAATCGAATCATTTATTTATGACAATGCTTTATTTTCAAGGATTTGCTAAGATGAAATACAGCATTACTTCACGGAAATCTCCGGGAAAGAAGGAATTGTCTTTTGAAAATAGATCGATTGCTCTCTATCGTTATCCTGCTAATGAACCGCCGCCTAATTCAGGCGAAGGAGCTAGCCGATATGTTCGAGGTATCTGTGCGCACGATTTATCGTGATATTGAAAGCATTAATGGAGCCGGAATTCCTATCGTCACCTATCAGGGAGCTAACGGTGGGATCGGGCTTATGGAAGGATACCGGCTGGACCGCAATGTCTTGACGGATCGTGAGCTGGCGGATATTTTCACGGCTCTGCAGAGCGTCTCGTCTTATGGAGGAAATGAACATACGCTGCTCATGGAAAAGATCAGCAGCGTAATCCCGCCCTCCCAATCCGCCGCCTTCCGCAGCAAAACGACTCAGCTCATCATCGACTTCTCCCCATGGGGTCTTCAACGTATTTTGGAAGAGAAGCTTGCCACTCTAAAAGAAGCACTTGAGGAAAGCGTGACCGTAAACTTTGATTATGTAGATGCTGCGGGTCAGACAAGCCAGCGTTCGGTAGAGCCCTATACTTTAGTGCTGAAGGGGCAAGCCTGGTACTTATATGGATTTTGTCTGAATCGTCAGGATTTCCGTCTGTTTAAGCTGTTGCGCATGAAAGAGCTCGTTAAGAATACCCAAGTTTTTATTGCAAAAGATGTAGATGCAAGCGAGCTGCCTTGGAGCAACGAGTATCAGAGATCAACCGTAACAACAGCAACACCCATCGTTTTGCAGTTTAAGGCTGAAAGCAAACATCTAGCGGAAGAGCGGTTTGATTCTACCGAGCTACTGCCCGACGGTAATGGAGGTTACAAGGTTACCATCAACTATCCTGAGGATGGATGGCTGTATGGTTTCCTGCTAAGCTTCGGGATGCATGTAGAGGTCTTAGAGCCACCGCATATTCGGCAAAAGCTGGGGCAGCTTGCAGCAGGCATAGCAGCAAAATATACAACCTAACAATAAACCTGACGGAATGCCGTCAGGTTTATTGTTCTATACTGAACTTAAAGCGGGCGCTCGAGAGCTTGCATACCTTTAAAGGAGTGTTAAATATGGGACATGAACATGTAGAGCAAGGAGATCTTAAAATTTGTCAAAGCTGTGGGATGCCAATGCCTACGGCGGAATTGCTTGGAACGGACCAGAATGGCAACAAGATCGAAGATTACTGTGTGTACTGCTATGAGAATGGCGCATTCAAACAGCCTAATATCACGTTGCAAGAAATGGCTGACATTTGTACAGGCTATATGGTCGAAGAAGGAATGGATGAGAATGTTGCCCGTAAACTTCTCGCGGAGCAGCTGCCACATTTGAAACGCTGGAGCGATCCTGCAGCTGTGTCTCCAGCTAACTAATAGCAGCACAACAAAAAGAAGCGCCCTAGGAACCATAACGGTTCGTAGGACGCTCCTTTTTCCATTCTTTTTTAGCCCAGTTTTTTATTGATTGTCCTGCTGTGGCTGCACTTCCTCCGTCTTCAGGAAGTCTGGCTGCGGTGAAGTCTTTTTAATAAAGAAAGCCAATACCAAAGCAATTACAGTGATCCAGGTAGCAATGTTAAAGGCATGCGTAACCCCGCTAATTGTAGCCTCTTGCGTAAGCTTAAGCATGGCTGCTTTATCGTTTAACGAAACCGTTCCGCTCATAAGCGTATCAGTGATTGTGCTCTTCGTCTTATTGGTCATTAGACTGACGAACAACGCCATTCCCAGCGCGCCCCCGACCGTCCGCAACGTATTCGACATTGCTGTACCATGCGAGCTTAAACGCTGTGGCAGCTGGTTAAGTCCAGCCGTTACAATCGGCATCGATAACATCGACATGCCTAACATCCGAACCGTGTAAGTAATAATCATATGCGTATACGTCGTACTGTCTGTAAGCTGGCTGAATTGCCAAGTCGTAATTACTGTAATAATCAGGCCTACCACAGACAGCCATCTTGCCCCGATTTTATCAAATATAATCCCCGTGATTGGAGACATAATTCCCATTAGAATGGCTCCCGGCAAAAGCATAAGACCGGACTCCATTGGCGTAAAGCCACGGATCGTCTGCAAATAAATCGGCAGCAAAATCATACCCGAATATAAAGCCATCGTAATGATGATATTGATTAATGTCGTGAGTGAATACATATTGTATCTGAAAATCCGGAACTCAAGCAGTGGTGTCTCAGCCTTGAGCTCTCTCCATACGAATAAAGCCAGTGCAATCACACCCACAATGAGGCAGGTAATGACTGTTGCACTTCCCCAACCATCGGTTCCAGCATCACTGAAGCCGTACAACAATCCCCCAAAACCAATTGTAGACAGGATAACACCCGTTTTATCCAGTTTCGGAGAGGTTGTTTGCCCTACGTTTTGCATTGTTTTCATACCTAGCAAGGTAGAAAGAATGGCCAGCGGAAGAACGATAAAGAACAATACACGCCAAGAATAGTTCTGAACTACCCAGCCTGACAACGTTGGACCAACAGCTGGAGCAAAAATCATGGCTACCGCCATTAGCCCCATCGCTTTCCCCCGCTCTTCAAGTGGGAAGATGCGAAGAAACACAATATTCATTAACGGCATCAAAATCCCTGCGCCAACCGCCTGAATGACTCTGCCGACCATGATCATTTCAAAGCCTGTTCCGATTCCACAGACAAGTGTACCTAACGAAAAAAGTGACATCGCGGTGATGAATAGCTGGCGGGTCGTAAACTTTTCCACCAGAAATGCACTAATCGGTATCAGCACACCGTTCACGAGCATAAATCCCGTTGTTAGCCACTGTGCCGTATTCGTAGCGATTTTTAGATCGTCCATTATGCTCGGCAATGCCACATTAAGAAGTGTTTGGTTCAAAAGTGCGACAAACGCACCTATTAAGAGCGCTGCAATAATCGGTCCTCTACGTATTCCCTTAGTTGCCGCTGCAGCGTTACCTGTAATTGTACTCATAAATTCTATTTGTCTCTCCCCTGCTCTAAGATCTGAATGATTTCGTTATGAATCCTAAGTAATTCACCTGCATCCTTGGCAGGTATATTGGATAGTGGAAGTAAGTGTCTTCTGAGCGATTGCTTACTTCTTTCCCTGATCTCTCTGCCCTTTTCAGTAATCGCCAAGTTGTATATACGCCGATCTACCTCAGAGCGCTGTCTTGTGATCAAATCGGCTTTCACCATCCGGTCCACTACGCCGCTCGCTGCACTGTTCCCCAAATGTAATAGCTCGGCAAGATCTGTAATGCCAATATCGGGATTTGCAGATATTTTGCGGAGAACCATTAACTGTGTTGGTGTGATGTCCAGCTCTTCGGCATCCTTCCACAGCAACTGCTGGAATGCATGGCTAATCCGGCGAAAAGAGGAGAAAATATCATCTAATTGCTGCTCCTTATCTTCCAAATCTTCACCTCCAAAGAATTAATTAGTTAGATCATCTAATAGTTCGCATGCGTACTATTTTACACCTTAACTAAATTTCGGTCAATAATTTGCTGTAACTTTCTGAAAGGTAATTTTATATTGCAGGAAAAACATGAAAATCATACATAAGTGCACAAAGCATAAAAAAGCGAACCAAGGTAGATCCTTGGTCCGCTTTTTCGTCTGAACAATGCTCAGGTTAAGCTGTATGAACTTTCAGGTAAAGTCTGCTGCTGAGGCTTATCCGGCAGTTTTAAATTAGATGGCTTAGTCTCTTCCTGGCTGCTGGCAATTGACATCATCAGCTTGATCCGATTCGCTTGGTTGACTACGCTGACTCCAGCATCATAGTCAATCGCCACGATATTTGCACCCGGATATAATTCCTTAAGACCTTTAATCATCCCACGCCCGGTGATATGGTTGGGCAGGCACGCGAACGGTTGAATACAGGCGATGTTGTTCACTCCATTATCCAACAAATCCATCATTTCTGCGGTTAAAAACCAGCCCTCACCCATCTGATTTCCTACGGACACCAGTCGGCTGGCCTTCTCGGCAAGACCATAAATATTCTCCCGTCCTTTAGCTAACCCCGCATCCTCAAGGGCAACCTTAATCGGCTTACGGTAAATTTCCAGATAAGAGATCAGCATGGGATTGATATAGCCGAGCCGTTTGCTTTTGCCGAATTGCTCAGCTTTGTAGATCGGATTATATACACAATAGAAAATGAAATCCAGGAAGTCCGGCATTACCGCCTCCCCGCCCTCTGCCTCGATCATCTCTATAATGCGGTTATTGGCATCCGGATGGAATTTGATCAGGATCTCACCGACAATGCCCACTCTTGGTTTAGCAATACCCGTAACGGGCAGCTTGCAGAACTCTGCAACAATCTCACGAATCAGGCGTTTGTATTCTCGGAATGAAAAGTTGGATAAGCTTGCCTTGCAACGCTCCATCCCTTTGCGGAATAGAACTTCCGCACTTCCTGGAACAACCTCATGCGGCCTAAAGTGATTTAACATCCGCATCATAAGATCACCATAACAAGCGGCAGCTATCAACCGATTCGCCAGCTTAAGACTGATGCGGAAACCCGGCTGATTCTCCATCCCCGAAGCATTGAGTGAAATCACCGGAATTTGTTCAAGGTCTGAATCCTTTAAGGCTTTGCGGAGCAAAGAAATATAATTCGTAGCCCGGCAGCCGCCACCCGTTTGTGACATAATCACAGCAGTACGATCCGGATCATATTCCCCACTCTTCAGCGCCGACAGAATCTGGCCAATCGTCACAATTGCCGGATAACACGCATCATTATTAACATATCTCAGACCTTCTTCTGTCTCTTCGGGTCCGGTAGTTTCAAGTATCTTCAGACGGTACCCGGCATCGCGAAAAACCTGCTCAAACAATTCAAAATGAATAGGCGACATCTGTGGTGCAAGGATGGTATAGGTCTCTTTCATTTCCTTCGTAAATAACACATTAGCCTGCACTTTTGGCGGCTTTTGCGGCACTACCTTACCTTTTTCACGCTCACGCATTGCCGCCAGCAATGAACGAAGCCGAATGCGCGCTGCACCAAGATTGCTGATCTCATCGATTTTGATCAATGTATATACCTTGTTATGTCTTTCCATAATATCCTGTACGGCATCACAAGTGATCGCATCGATCCCACAGCCGAAGGAAGTCAATTGAACAAGCTCCAGATCCGAGCGGACTGCAGCAAGGCGGGCTGCACGGTACATCCGGGCATGGTAGGTCCACTGATTCACAACAGCCACATCTCCTTCGCTGTGGTCCAGATGGCAGACAGAATCTTCTGTCAGCACGGCGAGTCCCATCCCGGTTATCATATCCGCTATCCCGTGATTAATCTCAGGATCGGCATGATAAGGGTGCCCGCAGAGCAGGATTCCTTTGGTTCCAGTATCAGCTAGATACACAAGGGTCTCCTCACCTTTAGTACGCACATCACTTTTGGCGTTATCAGCCTCTGTAAGTCCCGCCTGCACCGCGGACGTAATCTCATCTCGCGGAATGCTGGTAAATGTCTTCACCAGTCCTTTGGTCAGCGCAGAAATATCATCAAAGGTCAGGAATGGACTGACAAGCTTGATTCCATTGTCCTTTAACCCATCCATATTGTTGCGAATGACTTCGGGGTACGAGGCGACCACTGGACAATTGAAGTGATTATCCGCGGCTTCATCTTCTTTTTTCTCATACACCACCGCTGGATAAAAAATAAAATCGACACCTTTACCGATCAGGCTTTGCACATGTCCATGTGCCATCTTCGCAGGATAACATATCGATTCTGAAGGAATTGTATCCATTCCGCTTTCGAAAAGCTTCTTGCTGGATTTAGGGGAGAGAATCACCCGATAGCCAAGTTTGGTGAAAAAGGTGTGCCAGAACGGGTAATTCTCAAACATATTCATGGTACGCGGAATCCCGACGGTCCCCCGCCATGCCCCTGTTTCCGGTAAACTCTCGTACTCAAAAAACCGTTCATATTTATACTGCATCAGATTCGGCAGGACATTTTTCTCTTTTTTGACTCCTGCGCCACGTTCGCAGCGATTGCCGGTCACATAAAAGCTCTTATCCGGAAAACGACTGATCGTCAGCGCACAGTTATTCCCACAGCGGCCACAGCGGCCTGAAGAAACCTCATATTTAAAGCTGGCAAGCTCCTCTGGTCCAAGCAGCGTACTGGATCCGTTAACCCCGGCTTGCTCACGCGCAATCAGTGCACAGCCGTAAGCCCCCATTACGCCAGCTATATCCGGTCTAATCACCGTTCGCCCCGTCAAGGACTCAAAGGCACGCAATACAGCTTCATTATAGAAGGTACCGCCCTGAACGATGATATTTCGCCCTAAGTCCTCCGGATTGCGGATTTTAATTACCTTTTGCAGAGCATTCTTGATCACAGAGTAGGCAAGACCCGCCGATAAATCCGCTAATGACGCGCCCTCCTTCTGAACCTGCTTAACCTTAGAGTTCATAAATACCGTGCAGCGCGAGCCCAAATTAACAGGCTGAGTCGCTTCGAGTGCAGTCTTAGCAAATTCCTCGATGCCAAGTCCCAGGGCAGAGGCAAAGCTCTCCAGAAAAGAGCCACACCCCGCTGAACAGGCTTCATTGAGCATAAGGCTGTCGATAGCACCGCCACGGATCTTGATGCACTTCATGTCCTGACCACCGATATCCAGTATGAAATCTACTTCTGGCATGAACTTGGAAGCTGCCTTGTAGTGTGCAACAGTCTCTACTTCTCCGCCATCCGTCCGCAGAGCGGCCTTGATTAACCCCTCACCGTACCCTGTCACATATGAGCCTGCAATGTGGCAGCCTTCAGGCAGAACCCGGTAGATCTCCTTCAGTGCATCGCTGACCGAATGCAGCGGGTTGCCTTTGTTGCTGCCATAAAAGGTATAGAGAATTTCGTCAGCGGAACCGGTTAACACGAGTTTAGTTGTAGTTGAGCCGGCATCAATTCCTAGATAACAGGGCCCACGATATAAAGCTAAATTTGATCTTGCTGCAGAGGCTTTACCGTGACGAAGCCGAAATTCTGCAAGCTCAGCGGCATTCTCAAAAAGCGGCGGCAATTCAGCATCCGCAGCTCGATCCGCAGTAAAATCAACTGCCGCAATTCGCGTGATCCAGCTTGAAAGTGGCAACACGACTGGATCAGCTTCGGAGAGTGCAGCTCCAATCGCCACGAAATACTGTGAGCGTTCCGGGAACAGGATATCCTCCTCCGCCAGCTCCAGCGTTTCCGCAAAACGCTGCCGCAAGGCAGGCAGGAAGGTCAGCGGGCCGCCAAGAAAAGCCACCCGTCCTCGAATCGGACGTCCACAAGCAAGACCGCTAATCGTCTGATTAACGATACTCTGGAAGATCGAGGCCGCCACATCCTCCCGGCGTGCTCCTTCATTAAGCATCGGCTGCACATCGCTTTTGGCAAATACACCACAGCGTGAAGCTATGGGATAGATTCGCTCATGCTTCTCTGCCAAAACATTTAAGCCTGCCGGATCGGTCTGCAGCAGCGCTGCCATCTGATCGATGAACGCTCCCGTTCCGCCCGCGCAGGCTGTATTCATACGCTGCTCAATGCCGCCCCGAAGATATATTATCTTAGCGTCCTCTCCACCCAGTTCAATCGCCGTGTCACATTCCGGAATCAGCGCACTGATCGCCTTCGTGCAGGCTATCACCTCCTGAATAAAGGGAACTCCACCTAATTTGGATAAAGACAAACCCGAGGAACCGCTTACAGTAAGCCTAGCTCCCCTCTCTGGGAATCTGTCGCGTACATCAGACAGAAGAGAGAGGGCCGCTTTTTTAATATCGCTATAATGTCTTACATAGTCTTGATAAACAATGATGTCCCGCTCTATGACAACTAATTTAGCAGTAGTTGATCCGATATCAAGCCCAATATGCAGCATTATCACTCCACCACCTCTTCTTGCTCCAAATTTGAAGCAATTATGAGGAAACTATATCATGACAACACCTTATATAAGCTGTTAAAAATGTAATAGACATCTATAAAAAGTAATTAGTAAAATTTATGATTCGCTTATTCCTGCTATCGTGTTTGCGACATGCCCTTTTACCCGTACCTTCCGCCATTCTTCCACTAATATCCCCTGCTCATCAATCAGAAAAGTAGATCGCACAATCCCCATAAACTCTTTGCCGTAAAGTTTCTTAAGCTGCCATACGCCGAACATTTCACTTACCTTATGATCCTCATCAGACAGCAGTGGAAAGGGCAGACTATGCTTCTCTGTAAATTTAGCGTGCGATGTCAAAGAGTCCGGACTAATGCCCAGAACAACCGCACCCACCGCCGTGATTTGATCAAAAGCGTCACGGAATTCGCAGGCCTCCTGCGTGCAGGCTGGTGTCATATTTTTAGGATAAAAATATAAGATGACCTTTCGGCCCAAGTAATCACTCAAACTAACCTCATGCCCATTGGAAGAGGGAAGGGTGAAATTGGGTACTTTTTGTCCAATAGCTACTTCGTTCAAGATAGATCCACTCCTTCTTAAGATTGGGGAATTATTCCTAAATTGCACGTATCCCCAAAAGAAATTATAATGTAGTCAACGTGAATGCGAAAGGAAGAACGAGAAATGCCACCTAGAAAGAAAAGGCACGCAAAGACTGGTAAGTCAAAAAAGAAACCGCTGCTTTGGACGTTGGCCATTATACTCCTCCTTATTATCGGTGGGGCCATTTTCTACATTACAACCATTTACAATGAGCTTGGTAGCATGTCGAATACTGAAGATTCACCTTTTCAAAATGCAGAGACCGTTGATGTTGACACCCCTGAGCCTCCTAAATGGGAAGGTACAGAGCCGGTCAATATCCTATTAATGGGTGTGGATGCCCGAGGTGTGAAGAAAGGGGAAATCCCCCGTTCAGATACAATGCTCGTCGCTTCTCTTGACCCTGTGAAGAAGAAAATCAGTGTATTTTCAATACTGAGAGATACGTACGTTCCGATTCCGGATCATGGCGAGAAGCGTATTAATACAGCGATTATTTATGGACCTAATACTGCGATGCAGACCGTCAGCGATCTGCTCGGTATCCCAATTCAATATTATGTCTACACGGACTTCCAAGGATTCATCAAGCTGGTTGATGCCGTTGGGGGTGTGGATTATGAAGTCGAAAAAGATATGGTCTACAAAACCGTTGCAGACGGTCCGGAATATGATATTGATCTGAAAAAAGGATACCAGCATCTTGACGGCAACATGGCGCTACAATATGTTCGCTTTCGGCATGACGCTACCTCCGATTTCACTCGAACCGAGCGCCAACGCGGTTTTCTCAAGGCTGTGGCTGATAAGCTGATCAGCACCACCTCCATCGTCAAACTGCCAAATATCCTGTCGCAGGTTACGCCTTATATTGAAACCAATATGTCAGTTAATGATATGTGGAAGCTGGCAAGCGTAGGGTATAATAGCAGTATGGGTGGCAGCGAGCAAATTCCGCCAATGGATCTGCTCACCGAGGAAACTACAAGTGACGGATCACAGGTTATTGGAATTCGTAGCGAAAAGAAGCTAAAAGAATTTATACAGGATACCATAAATGGTCCTGAGCCAACACCAACCCCTACATCGGAGAACACCTCCAATAGCAGTTCTGGCGGGACCAATTAAGGGTCTGACAAGCAAAGTTCACATGTACACAAAGCAGTGACTTGGTATAATACGGGCGGACAACGGAAAACACCGTTGTTCGCCCGTTCCCTTGAGCACCAACAATCGAAAGGATGATCACATTATGAATCGTTCCACATCTGAACAACTTTATCACGAAGCCCTCCAGCATATCGTTGGAGGTGTAAATAGCCCTTCCCGCTCCTTCAAAGCCGTTGGCGGCGGAGCACCCGTATTTATGAAACGCGCCAGTGGATCTCACTTCTGGGATGAAGACGGCAATGAATATATCGATTATCTCCAAGCCTATGGACCGATCATTACCGGCCATGCCCACCCTCATATTACCAAAGCAATTACTACAGCAGCAGAAAATGGTGTTCTTTACGGAACCCCAACCCAGCTCGAAATCAAACTTGCTAAAATGCTAAAAGAAGCCATTCCATCTATGGATAAAGTACGTTTCGTCAATTCCGGAACCGAAGCGGTTATGACAACGATTCGTGTAGCCCGTGCCTATACAAAACGCAGCAAAATCGTAAAATTCGCCGGCTGTTACCACGGCCACTCCGATCTGGTGCTCGTAGCAGCAGGATCCGGACCTTCTACACTTGGCATTCCAGACAGTGCCGGTGTTCCAAGCAGTATCGCCCAGGAAGTAATCACCGTTCCTTTTAATGATCTGGACAGCCTGAAAGAGGCGCTGGAGAAATGGGGCGAAGATGTCGCAGCTGTTATGGTTGAACCGATTGTAGGAAATTTCGGCATGGTGATGCCTAAGCCTGGTTTTCTCGAAGGACTTTGCAAGCTGGCTCACGATAATGGCTCCCTTGTTATTTATGACGAAGTCATTACTGCCTTCCGCTTCCACTATGGTTCTACACAAACCTATGCAGGGCTGGATAACCATGAGGACATCACTCCTGACCTTACTGCACTTGGCAAAATCATCGGTGGCGGCCTGCCTATCGGCGCTTACGGCGGCCGCAAGCATGTTATGGAACAGGTAGCTCCACTTGGACCGGCATATCAAGCTGGCACAATGGCAGGTAATCCTGCGTCTATCTCTGCAGGGATTGCTTGTTTAGAGGTTCTGAGTGCAGAGGGTGTATACGAAGAAATGGATCGGCTTGCAATCCGCCTCGCCGATGGACTTCAAGCATCTGCCGACCGTCATGGCATTCCACTGACAATCAACCGCATCCGTGGTTCGTTTTCCACTCATTTCTGTAACCATCCGGTTACGAATTATGACGAGGCTCAGGATACAGACGGCGAATTGTTCGCCAGCTTCTTCCGTCATATGCTGAACCGTGGCATTAACCTTGCCCCTTCGAAATACGAAGCTTGGTTCCTGACCACAGCACATACTGATGCAGATATCGATGCTACACTTATCGCAGCTGAAGAATCCTTCCGCGCTATGGTGGCTGAGAAATAAGATTGTTTTGAAACGCAGTGCTCTATAAGCTAAAAAAAAGCTGAATAGATTAACGGGCTGTCCCAGTCCCATAAACCGCAAATGTTAAAAGAGCAGCGTTTCTCCTGTATTGGAGGATCGCTGCTCTGCATTTTTACTCATCCACGGTCTGCATCTGTAGCTTGTGGCAAGCTTAAGCCAGCCGATCTCAAGCGTCAATTTCTCTATGCTACGTAACAGGTATCGCCGGACCTTCTCTGTGTTAAGTACAAGGGTTAGGGAGCTTCGATAGATAATTAGGGAAATTGCACCTTAAATTCAGGGATTTCTGGTCATTAAACTAATAATTGGGGAAATCCTCCCTATAATTTAGCTAATTTAGTGGAAAATAAAAAACTTACCCCGGTTTTTAGGGAGAAAATTCCTAATTCTGTTCATTTTCAGAGAATATAGGTTATTTTCAGGGAGTTTTTCCTAATAACTCTGTAGCTCACACCGCAAAAAGCTCAAATACACTTTATCTACGGATTTCATCCGCTAACAGCGTTCGGAAGTCCAAATATTCTACTGCTCTCATGTAAAATCCACCTGCTTGTCCAACGTAATCTCAGTCATTAATGGTCTTAACATTTGCTCGCTCCCAGGTACCAGTGAAAACTCTACACCCTCCAGATGCTCCGGCAGCGTTGGGGCGACCAAGAATTGCATTTGTGTATGCGCTCCACCTCCATGACCACCATGCGGCTGCACTTCATATTCATTCTCACCCGCCACTTCAAGCGTTAAAGCCGTTCGAAGATGAATATGTCCTACAGCTTCTTTTAAATATTTGATTTCCACAGTAACTATGCTGAAGGCTTCATACTGCATAGCATGCGTAAGTATATATTCACATTCTTCAACGACCGTCCGCTTTACAATCGGAAGCACTCCCAGCAATAAACCAGGCTCTTCCCAATATTGTCTTCTGGGTACAGTTTCATTCATAAGGTGCAAATGCTGCACAATCTGAGTAGTGTTCATCTCGAATCTAGTTACCCATTCCTCAAGTAGCTTACTATCAGGGGATAATCGTTTCTTGCCTGTTATAGCTTTACGTTCCTGAATCAGACTCAAAATCTGCTCATCAATCTTTTTAACCTCATCATTATATTCGTTGGCGAATCCTCTAATTGGCATTCTGCTCCAGTTCATTTAACGCCCTCCTCTTATTACTAATTTAAATCCATTAATTGTAAGGGTACATCCTTTCGATTGATTTGTAAAATATTTGAAATATCATAATCTTGCCGATAGGTAAAAAAAAGCGACCATCAGCTTTACGCTGTAAGGTCGCCCGCTTTTTAATTTGGAGTTACTCTCCTACTCATATAAGTTCCGGATCTCCACACCCTGAGGCAGCTTAAACGGATTCTCCTTGTTAATTCGGTCATAGAACATAATCCCATCGAGATGGTCTATTTCATGCTGGATGATGATAGCTTGGTAGCCCTTAAATTTAAGGACAACCTCCTTACCTTCCAGATCATAACCCTTCACCTTCACGGTTTCATACCGAGGTACAAAGCCATGCACGGGGCGATCAACGGACAGACAGCCCTCGCTTTCTGGTAAGTACACCATAGACAAGGAGTGGCTTATGATCTTAGGATTAACCCAAGCATGCTCTACAGCCCGCCCTCTCTCGTCTGTAAGATACATCGCGAACATACGCTTCTCCAGTCCGATTTGATTCGCCGACAGACCTACGCCAGAGCGCAGCTTATATTCTTCGGAAATCTCCGGGTCCTGACTGTTCTTCAGAAATTGAAGCATACATTGCAAAGCCTCACGATCTTCCGCCTGTAATGGAAGCTCCACTGGTTGTGCTACGGTACGAAGTACGGGATGACCCTCCCGCACTATATCATCCATGGTGATGATATATTCAGCATTATATTTTGAACTAGACAATATTCCATCCACCTTTTCCTTACGGGCTTAATTTAATTTCTTATGATGTATAATATGCAGCTTTATGGATTTATGAAAGCAGTTCGCAGTTTGCTGCTGTAATTAACATCGAATCCAAGTCCTGTCGCCAAAGCGGCAAGGGGTAAGTAGGTTTTGTCCTCCTTGCCTACCTTTTGCAGAAAAGCTGGAGTATCAATAGCCACGTTCTCTCCATTCACCTTAATAAATTTCGAGCCAATGGTGATCACAACGGTTCTTCCGCCATACACGATGGTAGCGCTGGAGGTTTTGTTATCCCACTTCCCGCTTGCGCCCACGGCATTTAGAATATCTTTCAGCGCCAAAAAGTTCTGCCCATTTTTAAGGATAGGCTTATTGGGTGTATTCAACTCCACGCCCTTCACTACAATCGACATCGGTACCGATGCAGTAGCCATTGTAGCTACAGTAGGAACACGATACTCTCCCCATTGTAACTCCGCGAAAACCTTAGCAATAGTCTCATATCCAAGCTGCGTTGGGTGAAAATCAGTTTGCCCTGCTCCAATAATATGTGTCAGCGAGCCTTCTACCCCGGCAAACTTTGCCGCAACATGAGCTACAAGCACCTTCGCTCCCTCTTGATTTACGCTTGCAGCTACACTATCCGCCGCTTCCGTAAATTTGCCCGCTGCCGTCATTAGTCTGTTGTACATTTGACCAAGCGCGACCTTAGGGGCAGGTTGATATTGATCGGCCAGTATAATCGTCGCTTGCGGACTTACCGCACGAATATTCTCCAGCACTGCCTTCACATTTGTTTGATAATCCGCTAACCGCTGGTCCAGCTGTGTTTGGAAATCCGCATCCGTCAGCTCCTTGAACTGCAAGAACAGACTGCTTACATCATTCCCACCAATCGTAATGGTAATCAGATCAGCTTCCTTAAGCTCTGCTGCGATCTGCGGAGTTAGCTTCACGAACTGCTCTATTCGTGGATCTGGGAGACCTGCCTGAACTCCGTCAGCAGTAATCACTGAACCATCCTTGATTGCTCCTGTGTAATTACGTAATCCGGCCGTAGTCAGCCCTAGGATACCATAATTAGTAAGTGCACTTCTGCCATGATACCAGCCCTGCTCAAGCAATCTCTCCGCATAGCCGTATGGCTTGGTATTCACGTCCGTCATTCCTGGCTCGTAGCCAGCAGTAATGGAATCACCTAGAGCTACGATGCGAAAGACATCCTGCCCAGAGTCTTGTATTGCAGTCGTGTCAGCCGCATTTGCCGTGCCTGCTCCTACGCTAATCAGCGCAGATAACAAAAGCAGGCTGCTTATGCCAGCTGCCCAAATTTTTTTCCAATTGCCTAGCATCGTATCCCTCCCAAATTGTTCTAATTCCATTCTACCATCCCAGGGTAGCAACGCAAAAGAGCGGCCTCCTATATTCAGGAAACCGCCCCTCGCAAATCACTGGCTATTATTTGTCTGAATCTTCATCTGACTCTAACTTCTGCCCTGCACGCTCCAGATATTTATCATAACGGTCATCCAGCTCATATCCAATCTTACGATAACGCAATGTTTCTTCCACAATAGGATCGAGCGTAGTCTGAATACGAATTTCATATTTAGGTGAGATTTCCCGGATTTCCTTAGCCGTACGATCGCCTTGTTCCATCTCCCCATCTACCAACATTTCGCTCAGCTTGCGTTCCAAATCATCCTTCTCACTCATGCTGTATCGTCCTCCCTAAAGCTTATATCCTGTTGCTTCAGCATTCTTCAGTGACGAAACCAAATATTCGTGAATGTGGCCATTACTTGCTACTACATGGCGTGTACCAATATCATATGAACGTCCTAGGGTATCCGTAATCTTGCCTCCTGATTCAAGTACAAGCAGTACTCCTGCTGCACAGTCCCAAGGGCTTAAGCCCACTTCCCAATAGCCATCTACCCGGCCTGCCGCCACATAAGCTAGATGTAGAGCAGCCGCGCCTCCGGCACGAATACCACGAATCTGCGGAAGAATACTTTGCAGTCCGGCCATATTCACAGGTTGTGCAAACTCACGATCCGGCGGAAAGCCCATAGCGATCAGGCTGTCCCCAAAATCAGTCTCCGTAGAGACCGAGGTAGGAACACCGTGCATGTAAGCTCCCTTTCCTTTTTCAGCGACGAACATTTCATCACGAGTCGGATCATAAATAACGCCTACTGTTAGTTCACCGCGAATCACCAATGCTATGGAGACACAGTAAAAAGGAAATCCGTGTACGAAATTAGTCGTACCATCTACAGGATCTACAATCCACAAATATTCATGCTCACGAGCTTCTTCCAATGCAGCGGTAGCCGCTGCTGCTCCCGGGGAAACCCCTTCTTCCCCGAGAATGGCATGGTCGGGAAAATGTGTCAGGATCAGCCTGCGAATCATTTGCTCAACGCCTTTATCAACTTCCGTAACCAGATCTTGTGCTGAAGTCTTTGTATTCAGCTCCTTCACGAGACCCTGTCTGCTCTTTATCCATTCTCCTGCTTTGGCAGCCGCATTAATGGCCACCGCCGTATGTCCCTTGCTTGTTACTACATAGGGTTCACGTTCATTCTTACCCTCTGGATTTAAAGGACTCATATCTTCACTCCACTTTCTTGAACATAATCGCCAATGGCTTTAATTCTAAAGCAATCCTATTCACAATACCGTGCAATACGTCAAAACGTTCCCCAAGTTCCCAAAGTTCCGCCAAAAGAGGACCCAATTCTCACCTGCGAGCATAAATGCCCTAGGTCCATATAAAGACGATAAGCGATTAAAGTTTCATTCAACGTACCCTATTTCAAGTTACATATCAAGTCATGATAGGACCCGTATTCGGGACCTATCTCCTTATTTTCATTGTTTAAGGTTCAATATTCACGCTTGCCCCATTTAATAAGGAAATTCCGTTACCAGCCTCAGCCAGCTCCTTCATAGCCTCCATCAATCCAAATAACGCGCCATCTTTTAGTTTCGCCTCAATCATAACATCGACAGCAGGCGTATCTGCGGCAATACGTTTCAGAAAAGCCAGCAAAGGCGCAGGTTCCACGCCATCCGCATGGCTGCGCGGATCAGACGGGCTGCGCGGACTGGATACATGAATCTTAGGCGGCAAAAGCTCTCCAGAAGGAACGTCCTTCTGTGCTAGCTCGCTTCGCCATGTCTGCAAAATGTCAGGCCACAGCTCCCAAGGGAGCTCTCCTTCATTATTCACCCATTGGTGGTGAATATCCAGCACCATCGGTAATCCTACGCTCTGACTGACTGCCAGTGTCTCCGGAGCTGTAAATGTCTTATCGTCATTCTCCAGCGTTATACGCTCCTGCAGCGCTGCCGGCAGCGCGCGGAAATGCTCCTCGAATCGCTTCGCCGCTACAGGCTTGTCCCCATAAGCTCCGCCAATATGGATATTGTTCTTCGCCATGGCAGGAAGCCCCATAGCAACCAGCATGTCCACATGGTACTGCAAATCCCGTACGGAGTTTATCAGCACCTCCGGACGGGGTGTACTAAGTACTGTAAAGTGATCTGGATGAAAAGAAACACGCAGCCCGTGCTTTTTCACATATTGGCCCACTTCCGCAAATTCCTCGGCGAGCGCCGCAAACGGATTCCAGTCCTGCAAATCCGGATGCGTCGCCAGAGGAATGATTTTGGAAGTGAGGCGGTACACCATGATGTCCGAAGCCACATTATGCTTCATCAACCGCAGCGTATTATGCAGATTCATTCTAGCGATGTTCTCCAAACGCCGAAGTGCCGCTTCACGGTCATCCAGCTTCTTAAAAGAGGCCATCGTCATTGTCTTAGATGGGGAGCAGTCTTTGATAACGGTGGACATCGCTACATATCCGAAGCGGACAATCATCCCTGTGCTCCAAAAAACATTTCCTCAGCCAAAGCCGTCTGCACTCTGGACTCTTCTTCATTCAGCTTACGCATAAGCTCCATCTCTACCGCGGTAACCTCATGTCCTTGAAAATTAATCTCTGCAATCGAGGCTGAAATTTTGACAATGGCTACAGCTACGTTCTCAGGGGTGTAAGCAATAACCTTCTGACCTGTTGGATACACACGAAAGCCTTGTTTCACCATTTTGGTGCGCCCATATTCCAGCAGCTCGTACAGCTCTTGTTCACTCTTGAATTTGCAGACGGAGTTGAATTCTGTTTGAAAACCCATGTTCTTCTCTCCTTCCAGTCGGGATATTCCCGCTATAGCTTCTATTACTCGTTGTCGTACTTAAGACCTTGTTTAAAATTATAGCGCTCCAAGGCTAACTCAATCATTCGGTCTAACAGAGCTCTATAAGATACACCCGTCTCACGCCACAATAGCGGATACATGCTGTAAGGAGTGAAACCAGGCATCGTGTTCAGTTCGTTAATTAGAATTTTACCATCCGATTTTCGCAAGAAGAAGTCTGCCCGGGTAATTCCACTGCCCTCAATCGCTCGAAAAGCAACTATCGCGGACTCCCGCAAACGATCGGCCACTTCAGAATCCACTGGTGCAGGAATCATCATTTGCGATTTGCCGTCCGTATATTTGGCTGCGTAATCATAATATTCACCAGAAGAAACGATTTCACCCGGAACAGAGGCTTCTGGTTCATCATTTCCAAGCACGCCAACCTCTACCTCACGCGCATCCACAAACTCCTCAATAATAACTTTGGTGTCATAACGGAAAGCAAAATCAATTGCTTTTACAAGACTATCCTTATCAGCAGCCTTAGAAATACCTACACTTGAGCCTAGATTGGCAGGCTTCACGAATACCGGATATCCCAGTTTATCCTCTACACCAACAATCAACTCATGACGTTTTCTTTTCCAAGCGCTGATGTTGAAATAACAATACTCGCATTGATCCAGGCCGGCATCAGCGAACAGCTTCTTCATGACAACCTTATCCATACCTGCCGAAGAGGCAAGAACACCAGCACCGATGTAAGGAATATTCGCCATTTCGAACAACCCTTGAATCGTTCCGTCCTCACCATACGTGCCGTGCAGCAGCGGGAACATTACGTCCACTGTTTTGTCCGCACCGGATAACCCACTAAATACCACGTTCAGGGCTGTGCCCATATCTTCGGTCGCTTCTGCAAGCTTGAGCTGCTCCACTTGGCTGTAAGGCGCTGATAACTTCTCTCCAACCTTCCACAATCCCTGTTTTGAAATGTAAAAAGGTATAATCTCATATTTATCATAATCAAATGAGTTCATCACGGCAAAAGCCGTCTGTAGCGATACCTCATGTTCTCCTGATTTGCCCCCGTACACCAGCCCTACGGTTAGTTTTGCGTTCCCCATTCCCTTAACCTCTTTCTGTACTATAAGTAGTCGTTAATATGAAAAAAACGGTATTTCGTTTGATCAGTCCATGCGTAGGAATCACGATAGTCCCAATAGCGATGACGGCTGCTAACGGTACGTGCATTCACAAGCGGCATGCCTCCTGCATCAAAAGCTGTGACGATTGTGCTGTGCTGATACTGCCCGTTGCCATCCCAGTCATATTGAATGATATCGCCCAGCATCAATTGCTCCGGCCGCTCCATGACTTCCGCACGCAAGCCACTGCTCCGACTTCCGCTCAAATAGCGTTGCAGACTGTCTGATACAGCCCAGCTATAGCTCCACCATTCTTGTTTGCCTTGGTAACCTTTGTACCACCAGCCCGTTTCTCTTTTACCAGTATAGTTGATAGGTGCTCCCCCTGCAAAGAGACATTGGGAGACATAATTTGTACAGTCCACCTCGAAGGTTTCGAACTCCGGATTGCCGTCTTTCCACCAGCGGTCGGCATACGCCACAGCTTCTTCACGGTTATAACGAACCTCTCTTGAACCGGCAATTTCTCCGAGAACATTCCGGTTAAGCAGGGGCTGTGATGGCAGCGGTGCCGGCAAAGCCTCTCCCCATTTGGATAGTCTGCCCGATAGCTCTACCTCTGCCCGATGAACCGTATTTCTTTCAGGGACACTTCGTTCCACACCAGCAATCTCCCAGCCCCCACCGTCCCGTACAAAGGTCAGCCGCTCCAGCTCGATAATATCCTCGCGGTGGTTAACGCCGCCTTTTTCATAATAAAGCGCACTATGCAGTGTAACCTCTGCTACTACCTCGGTCGGAGTCTGCCGGACGGTCCGCAAAGTCTTAACCCCTGTCTCTCCGCGCAAAGGAGTTATCCCACGTTCTTTATACCACTCAGCAAGACGTCTTGAACGCTCCCCTTGTTCTACCAGAAAACGCGGATCCTTAACGGACACGGAAACGGTATGCGATGATGACTTAGGCTCCACCCTGGCCTTATTCACTTGATCAACATATACATAAAGACTTTGCTTCCACTGTTGTTCCATTATACTCGCGCCCCTTCTTTCCCTTTTAACTGCTGTTCTATGTATATGAAAGGAAACAGGCCGCTATACAGATCGGTTGAATAGTTAAGGATGTTTCAAGTAAAAACTCTAACCCCAAGTACGACATCTCAATCAAACATCGACAACGAGGAACATATCACCTAATAACTGAGGAAGAGAAATTCTGCCTGCATTTCCCCTAATAAATAAGTAAAACCAAGGATTCCGGTGAATTCCTTCGTATTATCTCCTTTTAATGGCTCTTTTTGAGGTAAAAAGAATATCCCGAAACGATACAATATAACAATGGAAGGGTAGCTTGGCATTTTCTCAGGCATAATTCGGGCTTTAGATGTAGGAAAAAAAACTTTACTCCCCACTTTGTAACCGTTATAATTAAGCTAGAAGCAATTTGAAATTGGGTTTCATTAGACGAAACAAGGAGGCGCATATATGCCAAGCAAGGATCATTTTTCATTGGCTCGGACCCTGGAATCAGGCGGCAAATCTTATCGCTATTATGATCTGAAGTCCCTTGAGGAACAAGGATTGGGCTCTATTTCTTCCCTGCCTTTTTCGATCAAAGTCCTACTAGAGGCTGCTGTTCGTCAGTTTGACGGACGGGCAATTACTGAAGAACATGTGAAACAACTGGCCGATTGGTCAGGTGACATTGACCGTAATAAAGAAATTCCATTTATCCCTGCTCGTATCGTGCTTCAGGATTTCACCGGAGTTCCGGTAGTCGTGGATCTCGCAGCTATGCGTGATACTGTAAAAAAAGCCGGAGGAGATCCTAAACAGATCAATCCGCTTGTCCCGGTTGACCTTGTAATTGACCACTCTGTCATGGTTGATGCTTTCGGTACAGCAGACGCCTTGGAATACAATATGAACGTTGAGTTCGAACGCAACGAGGAGCGTTACCGTTTCCTTCGTTGGGCACAGACAGCTTTTAACAACTTCCGTGCAGTTCCACCAGCAACAGGTATCGTGCACCAAGTAAATCTAGAGTATTTAGCTTCCGTTGCCACTACCAAAACTATCGATGGTGAAACTGTCGTTTATCCAGATTCCCTTGTAGGAACGGACTCCCATACCACGATGATCAATGGTCTTGGTGTTGTGGGCTGGGGTGTAGGCGGTATTGAGGCTGAAGCAGGAATGCTTGGACAACCGCTCTATTTTGTTACACCTGATGTAGTGGGCTTCAAGCTTACAGGCAGCCTTATCGAAGGGGCTACAGCAACGGATTTGGCACTGACAGTAACTGAAATGTTGCGTAAAAAAGGCGTAGTCGGCAAATTCGTCGAATTCTACGGACCCGGCCTTGCTAACATCAGTCTGGCTGACCGGGCAACTGTTGCCAACATGGCGCCAGAATACGGAGCAACTATCGGTTTCTTCCCTGTAGATGACGAGACACTCGCTTATCTTCGCAGCACTGGACGTCCGGATGATCTGGTGGCGTTGGTTGAATCTTATTACAAAGCACAAGGGATGTTCCGTACCTCGGATACGCCAGACCCTGAGTTCAGCGATGTGATTGAGCTTGACTTAGCTTCTGTCGTTCCTAGCTTGGCTGGACCAAAACGTCCGCAAGACCGGATCGAACTTACGCATATGAAGGAAAATTTCGAAGGCATTATCCGTACACCTGTAGACAAAGGCGGTTATGGTCTCAGCGATGAGAAAATCGCTCAAGTCGTAGAAGTACAGCACAAAAACGATACCACTAGCAAGCTCAGCACAGGTGCAGTCGTAATCGCAGCTATTACTAGCTGTACGAATACTTCTAACCCTAGCGTTATGCTTGGAGCAGGTCTTTTGGCGAAAAAAGCTGTGGAACGTGGTCTGACAAAACCAGCTTACGTTAAGAGCAGCTTGACTCCAGGATCCTTGGTGGTTACTGAATACCTGCAAAAAGCAGACTTGCTGAAGCCACTCGAAGCATTAGGATTCTACTTGGCTGGTTATGGCTGTGCCACTTGTATCGGTAACTCCGGTCCATTGCCTGAAGAAGTTAGTCAAGCCATTACTGACAATGACATGACCGTAGCCGCAGTCATCTCCGGTAACCGGAACTTTGAAGGCCGCGTACATGCTCAGGTAAAAGCAAACTACTTGGCTTCACCGCCGCTCGTAGTTGCTTACGCACTGGCTGGTACAGTAAATATCGATTTGCAGACTGAGCCACTTGGATTTGATCCACAAGGTGAGCCAGTATTCCTGAAAGATATCTGGCCAACCACTGCTGAAATTCGTGAAGCCATTGGTCTCTCCCTTAGTCCGGAGATGTTCCGTAGCAAATACGAAAATGTATTCACCGCTAACGAACGTTGGAATTCGATTCCTGTTCCGCAAGGCGAGCTGTATGAGTGGGATGATAATTCCACGTACATCCAGAATCCGCCATTCTTCGAACATCTGGCAGACGGTCTGGGAGACATCAAGGATATCAAAGATGCACGCGTTCTAGCGCTGCTTGCTGATTCCGTGACAACCGACCATATCTCACCAGCGGGTAATATCTCTACCTCTGGTCCTGCTGGCGAATATTTGCGCGATCATGGTGTAGAACGTGCAGACTTCAACTCCTACGGCTCCCGCCGCGGAAACCACGAAGTCATGATGCGCGGTACGTTCGCTAACATTCGGATTCGTAACGCAGTAGCTCCTGGTACGGAAGGCGGCGTTACTACCTTCTTGCCAAGCGACGAGGTTATGTCCATCTATGATGCTTCCATGCTCTATCAGGATGCTGGACAAAATCTGATCGTCATCGCTGGTAAGGAGTACGGTACAGGAAGCTCACGTGACTGGGCAGCTAAGGGTACGCTTCTGCTTGGCGTTAAAGCAGTTATCGCTGAAAGCTTTGAGCGGATTCACCGCAGCAATCTGGTCGGTATGGGTGTACTCCCACTTCAATTCCAAGAAGGCCACGGCTGGAGCAGCTTGGGACTGACCGGACGCGAGACCTTCAACATTACTGGTCTCGATAACAACGTGGCACCAAGTCAAGAGCTAACTGTCACGGCTACCCGTGAAGACGGCACACAATTTGATTTCCCTGTCATTGCAAGACTCGACAGCACAGTCGATATTGATTACTATCGCAACGGTGGTATCCTGCAGACTGTTCTTCGCCAGATGCTGGCAGATGCTACAGACTCTTCCGCGGTGTCAGTAGAATAGATTTAAAGTAACTTAAAAAGGGACTGTTTCACGGCCATGAGTGGCTGTGAGCAGTCCCTTTTTTATGGGGTGGTTCCAGCAGCCAATTTGTGGCGGGTGGGGTGCCCTTGTCTTTTGGATCTTCACCATTGCTGCGTTGCTGGTTCCAAACTCCAAGCGTCGTTTGATTCGATGATATTCGCGCATAGGAGCAGCTCGAAGCAATTCACGGACAACTTACGGAATCAGCCGGCTTTAACGTAGCTATATCCGACTTCGGGACCTGTAAGCCTCGGGCATCAGTAGGATTCGGCGCTATCGGACCTAGCTGACCTTATACGCTGGATTATCCGATATTTGGCGTGCTGTCGGACTTAGATGACTCTATACGCTCGATTATCCGACTTTTGGCGTGTGATCGGACTCCATAGTCGCTATTGGCATGAAAAACATACTAAAGGTTTCCGTTTTGGTCGAATAGCTGCACTGGGGTCCGAAACTATGCCAAACTGGCTGTAAATTCGCAAATAGCGTCCCCTGAGTCCGCACGTCTCAGGGGACGCTTAGAATTCCGCGCTATCGGACCCAGATGACTCTATACGCTCGATTATCCGACTTTTGGCGTGTGATCGGACTCCATAGTCGCTATTGGCATGAAAAACACATTAAAGGTTCCCGTTTTGGTCGAATAGCTGCACTGGGGTCCGAAACTCTGCCAAACTGGCTGTAAATTCGCAAATAGCGTCCCCTGAGTCCGCACGCCTCAGGAGACGCCTAGGATTCCGCGCTATCGGACCCAGATGACCCTATACGCTCGATTATCCGACTTTTGGCGTGCGATCGGACTCCATAGTCGCTATTGGCATGAAAAACACACTAAAGGTTCCCGTTTGGGTCGAATAGCTGCACTGGGGTCCGAAACTATGCACAAAAGGCTTTAAATGGGCAAATAGCGTCTTCTGAGTCCGGAAGCCTCAGGGAAGATCTAAATAACAACCCGAGATTACTTGTGTACGAGTTATGAGATACGTGGGTTCGTGGGTTCGTGGGTTCGTGGGTTCGTGGGTTCGTGGGTTCGTTGGTTCATTGGCTCGTGGGTTCGTTGACTCGTGGGTTCGTGAGTTCGTGAGTTCATGAGTTCATGAGTTCATTGGTTCGTGGGTTCATTGACTCGTGGGTTCGTGAGTTCATTGGCTCGTGGGTTCGTGAGTTCATTGGCTCGTGGGTTCGTGAGTTCGTTGGCTCGTGGGTTCGTGGGTTCGTGGGTTCGTGAGTTCGTGAGTTCGTGGGTTCGTGAGTTCATGAGTTCATGAGTTCATTGGTTCGTGGGTTCATTGACTCGTGGGTTCGTGAGTTCATAGGCTCGTGGGCTCGTGGGTTCGTGGGTTCGTGAGTTCATAGGCTCTTGGGTTCGTGGGTTCGTGGGTTCGTGAGTTCGTGGGTTCATTGGCTCGTGGGTTCGTGAGTTCGTGGGTTCGTGGGTTCGTGGGTTCGTGGGTTCGTTGGCTCGTGAGTTCGTTGGCTCGTTGGCTCGTAGGTTCATTGGCTCGTGGGTTCGTTGGCTCGTGGGTTCGTTGGCTCGTGGGTTCGTGGTGGTTTCTCTACCCTCCCTCCCCTCCGTCCCTCTGCCTATCTAGGCCCTGGGTTCAAACGCTCGTGCCTCAGCATTACGAGTTACTGAGGCTCCCAAAGGTACGTATATTCACTGAAGCTCACCATACAAACGCAAGGTGGGGGAGCCGTTAGCCGTTAGTTAGTCATCAGTTAGCTGTTGATTAGCCGTCAGTTACGCATCTATCATCCCATCAATTACCCGTCAGTTAGCCATCAAGCCATCGTTTCCTGCCACTTTACCCACAATCGACTAAGCATCCCTCCCCAAAACATCAAAACAGCGATCCTCCAGTAACGGAGAGATCGCTGCTTAGTTTCTTATATGTGTCAGCCAGCGAATTAAGGAATCATCATGCCCATTTCACTAGCCGCTTCCTTCAGTACCGCGGCATATTCCACTAACGTATCCCTTGATAGGCGACTTACTGGACCTGACAGTGATAACGCCGCGATCACATTTCCACTGCGCCCCGTAACAGGCACCGCCACCGCGGCCGCGCCGGGCTCGCGTTCCTCGAAACTGGTGGCATATCCGAGCCGGATAATGTCATTAAGCTGCTCTTGATAGACATCCTTCTCAACGTAGTCCGGCCATCCCGAACTCTCCAGCAATTCTTTCAGCACCTCTGGAGGAGCATAGGCTGCCAGCACTTTACTTGATGCGCCCACAGATAAAGGCAATCTCGCACCGATCTGCGCCACTCGCCGTATGGCCTGCTGACTCTGAACCGCCTGAATCCGCACACGTTCTATGCCGTCGCGTAAGTATAAACTAACGGTCTCCCCTAGCCGATCCCGCAGCCGTTCCATTGACGGCAACAATACCGCAGCCGACTCATCAAAAGCAGGCAAATGCGTAGACAATTCCCAAATTCGTATACCCAGGCTGTATTTCTCAGTGGCCGGATTACGAATGAGGAAGCCCTTTTCCTCCAAGGTTGCCAGCAGCCGATGGACGGTACTTTTATGTAAATCAATCTTTGAAGCGATCTCCGTCAACCCTAAATCTCTGTCCTGCGTAAAACAAAGCAATATATCAAGCGCACGTTCTACCGCACGCACTGTAAGCTTTCGGTCCTCCATGACAATCTCCCCCTCGTGTTTCATCAAATGAAACTCGGTTACATTATAACTAACTCTATCTTAGTGCAAAACTCTATGGAAAGTCCAGTATATTCACTCCTCCGGAGTTGTGCCAAAAATGTGCCGGAAAAGGTTGGGCTGCACTTTACAGTTACATTACAAAAGCGTCTAATTCATTGACTTTGTAAGGGCTTTTTCATACGATTAACATATTAAATTATCTACTGATGCTTTAGAATCATTTTTACAAATTCTTCTAGGCACTAGTACTCACTTCATTCTTAGGAGGGGACCATATGGATCTGGCAACTCGCCAAACCGGCACAACCGTCTCCCGTCGACCTAAACTACCTAAACAAGGCAGTTCGTCCCGGCTATCGCTGCGGATGATTCGTGTGAAGCATATTATCGTTGCACTGCTATTATCTATTTTTTTCTTTTTAGCCTTCTGCTTTGTCTCACTTCATGGCTATATCGCCTGGGTATTATCTAATCCAACGGTCGCACCTCTGTATTCCAATCCCATGCAGGCCAAAGGTCTCGCATACGAGGATGTGACGTTTCCAGCTAAAGACGGCAGTCGAATGATGAGCGGCTGGTATATTCCCTCCGAAGGGGCTACCAAAACGATCGTGTTCAGCCATGGCTATGGCGCCAACCGTGAAGAATCTTGGGTACCTATGTACGATCTCGCTCACTATGCACACAGTCTGAATTTCAATGTCGTGATGTTTGATTACGGCTTTGCTGCCCAAGGCAACAAGGATATTGCAACCGGGGGTAAAAAAGAATCCCAGCAGCTTCTAGGCGCTATTGATTTTGCTAAGGAACGTGGAGCTGAGGAGTTAGTTGTATGGGGCTTCTCCATGGGAGCAGGCACAGCACTGCAAACAGGATTAGTATCAGAGGACATTGACGCGATGATTCTGGACAGCACCTTTTTGTTAGAGCCAGATACGCTGTATCATAATATTAAGCAAAATATTGATCTGCCCCGCCAGCCTTCCCTGGCGATTATGGAAATGCTGTTCCCAGTTCTGAACGGTACCGGGCTGAATCAAATTCCTTATGCGAAGGTCAAATCCGAAGATTATCCTTTCCCTATTCTACTCATGCATGGAACCGAAGATGATAAAGCTCCTTATCCTATTGCAGAAAAGCTGGCCGCGAACCAAAGCAATCCGTTCTCAGATTCCTGGGTCGTAGAGGGCAGCCATCATGAGTTGCTGTTCCGTGAGCACCCGCGTGAGTATTTGCGGCGAGTCTCTGCTTTCTTAGGAAATGTTCAACTAGCCAAAACCTACAATGGCAACCAGCCGGCGATGGCAAGTAACTAGTTAAGCACTACAATCCGCCTCTGTCCCCTGATGGGTCAGTTGCTTCAACCATTTACCACGGCGAAAACGCACGTAACCTATAACCAATCGAACAGCCTCTTCTAGGGACAGAAAGAAGTATACCCAGGGAAGAGGCTGTTTCCATCCCCATGACAACAGTAGCCCTAGAGGCACCCCAAGCAACCAAGTTGTGGAGGCTTCCATAATAAAGACGAACTTACTATCGCCACCACTCTGCAGAATCCCTCCCGCAATCATCATATTGCCCACCTTTATCCATAAAAAAAGAGCAAAAAAGCAGATAACAGAAGTGGCCATTCGGCGTTCTTCCACTGTTAAGTTAAAGGCTGAGACGTAGAGCGGGGCTAGAACAGCAATAAGAACACCAAGCAGCAATGAAATCCCTACTCCTATTCGAACAAAAAAACGAGCATACTGAAAAGCACCTGCATTATTATTCTCTCCCAGCTTATGTCCGACCATAATCCCAGCTGCACCAGAAAGCCCAGCCAGAAGTCCAATCGTCAACCCCTGCAGCGGAAAGGTCACTGTCATAGCGGTCATCTCTGCTGTGCCCATACGGCTATATATTACGGAATAACAAGCTTCACCTAAAACCCAAACCAATTCCGTTAAAACAATAGGCGCTATCGTTCTTAAAAAAGGTATACACAGCGCTTTCGAAAACGAACTCAGCTCCTTAATTCCTCCGGCACCCGGCAGTTTCCCGCGATACACAGCTCCGATGATCAAGGTACTTTCGACTATACGTGAGATTAACGTTGCATATGCCGCACCTGCAAGTCCAAGCTCTGGAAACCCCCAATGCCCAAAAATAAGCGCATAGTTTAAAATAATATTCAGTCCTACAGCAGCTATGCTCACACCCATTGGATACTTTACATGTCCTGAACTTCGTAGAACCGCCGAATAGAGCATCGTCAACATCGTTGGAATATAACTGAGGGTAACGATTTTTAGAAAAATGTACCCCTTCTCCAACACTTCTTTATCCGTTGTAAAAATAGACAGGCATAGCCGAGGGTTGAAAAAAACAACTATCGTAAATGAACCCGACAATATCAGGCCAATTCCAAGACTTAATCCCAGTAGTGGTGTGATGCTCTTTCGATCTTTACTCCCCCAATATTGAGCCGCGTATATGGCAAGACCCGTAGCAAGACCCGCCAGCACCACCGAAATCACGCTATAGATTTTACTAGCCATACCAACCGATGCGATCGCTACACCCCCAAGCTGCCCTACCATCAATTGATCTACTAAATACAGCACCGCCATGACTAGACTTTGGAGGGATATCGGTACCGCTAATTTTAACAGCTGATTATAAAATTGTTTCTTCTCAAGCTTGTTCATACCCTCATCTCATTTCTCAAAGTTTTTCTACTACCCCAAAGGATTTCATTAATCGGTCCACACGACAAAAAAAGGTACACCCTCCTTTTCGCGAGGTTGTACCTTTCGGTATCATTGCCTTTATTTTCCTGTATAATTTCACCATATCAAACGGTTGTCAACGATATTATTATCGCGTTCTTATGCTCTTCATAAGCTATCATGAGCACACATATAATGGACTGATGAAGACATATCACGGGAGGTTTTCTTGGAATGTTATATGTATACGGGCCGATGCTGCCAGTACGTATTTTAGAAGAAATCGTATTCTGGAAAACACAAGAGAAAGAGCATACCGAGGTTATCAAAGCAATCGTACCTAACCTGGAGGAACCCTATGTTAAACTGCTGGATGAATGGGCGGTGGTCTTCGGTGCCACAGAGATGGCCGCTCAACAGTTATTGAATTCTGCCCTCTCTGCTTCTCCACCAAGTCAGGCTGAACTCACTGCGGAAACAGAAAAGCTGCTGCACATCTCCTGTACCCAATCCCAAGAATTTGTTCGGCAGCTTTTTGCCATCATGGAAAGCAGCGCAGCCGTCAAAGCCGTCCCCCTTGCAACCACTGTGATCCTGCATATTATTCGCGAATCAGAGTATTTCCTTGCCGTACTGCACACTCTGAGCTCGCCCGGACAGCTCACGCAAATTATGAGAGATTATACAGCAGCCGACAATGTCGTAAGAACAGAAGAGGACAATGGCACGCGGAATGAGGGACTTATTCCTTCTACAGATACTATCCTTGATATTCGTGAAATGAGTGCTGTGCCAATTGGCGGGCATACACTGCCTCCATTGCCTTATGCTTATAATGCGCTGGAACCATACATCGATGAGAAAACCATGCGGATTCATCATGATAAACACCATCAAAGTTATGTAGATGGACTAAACAAAGCGGAGAACAAGCTAGCCGAGGCTCGCAAGAAAGGAGATTTCGATCTTGTTAAGCATTGGGAACGGGAGCTAGCCTTTAATGGGGCTGGCCACTATCTCCATACAATCTTCTGGAACGTAATGTCACCTCAAGGTGGCGGGCGTCCAACTGGAGCCTTACTGGAAGCCATTGAACAAAGCTTCGGCAGCTATGACAACTTCAAGAAACAGTTCACAGAAGCTGCGAATAAGGTTGAAGGTGGCGGCTGGGCTATTCTCGTCTGGAGTCCACGCAGTCATAGACTGGAGATTTTGACTGCGGAGAAACATCAGAACCTGTCACAATGGGACGTTGTTCCGTTACTGGCTCTGGATGTATGGGAGCATGCCTATTACCTTAAACATCAGAATAATCGGGCCGATTATATTGAGGATTGGTGGAAGGTCGTTAACTGGCCTTACGTCTCAGAACGTTATGCTGCTGCCAGTAAACTGGCCTGGAAGCCCTTTTGATATTATTTCAATTCACAGTGAACATCACTCTTATTCCCACAGCCTGACCAAAAAGGACCCATCATTCACATTACGTGAACGATGGGTCCTTCCAATTTCGAGGTATGCACCCCGATATTTATTCCTTAATCAAGCTTAGAAACTCCGCACGAGCGGCGGCATCCTCACGGAAGACCCCTCTAGTAGCCATAGTTACCGTTTTGCTGCCTGGCTTCTTCACTCCGCGTGCACACATACACAGATGCTCTCCCTCCACAACAACCATAACACCGTGGGGGCCTAACACCTCCGTCATAATATCAGCAATTTGCGCCGTAATGCGCTCTTGAACCTGTAGACGCCGGCTTACTGCTTCAACAAGCCGAGCTAATTTGCTGAGCCCAGCAATACGTCCGCTCGGAATGTATCCTATATGCACTTTACCAAAGAAAGGAGCCATGTGGTGTTCACATTGGCTGTAATAGACGATATCCTTAACGATCACTAGCTCTTCATGAGACTCATCAAAAGTAACGCCGAGCGCCTCGCGGGGATCTATCGAATAACCGCCGAATATCTCCTCGTACATCCGCGTAACACGTGCCGGTGTTTCCAGCAGTCCCTCGCGGCCGGTATCTTCACCGATTAATTCTAATATTTTCTCAACGTGATACTCGATTTGCTCACGGTTCTCTGCAACTTTACCGTTCACATATTCCTTGATGTTCCCCATGATGTCTCCCCCTTCCGCACCCGTATACATGTTATCCGGACCCGGTTACTTACTTCTACGTTTATTCCCTTTAGCTGCTCCAGGGCGCGCACCTGGCTGTCCCTGAGTCTTCATCATTTGCTGGGCACGCTGCATTTGCTTCCCGTTCAGGTTATAACCCATTTGCTTTGCAACCTTTTGCAGCATTTCAGGATCATTCTGCATGTTTGTCATTTGTTTGCGCAGATAATATACACCGATGAAAAAACCACCGATGAGACCTACGACCAATGTAATAATAGGTAATGCGATACTCATCTAAAGCCCACCTCTACACTCTATTGTCTGCATCGCCATATGGCACGCGAATCTATCATAGCATTTCAGGAACTGGACAGCAATTGGCAATATGCAACCTGTCTATGAACTTTTTCCTCCATTAATATCGCTGTCCTCCCGTGCCTTCTTCCCAGTAAGGAGCACATCCTGCGCCCGGCTTAGCATTTCCCTCACCGTGCCATCCTCCTCGCGCTCTAAACCCGCTTCTACAGCCGCTAGAGCCTCATCACCGCCAATACGTCCAAGCGCCCAAGCAGCAGTGCCCCGCATCTCTGGCCGCGGTTCTTTCAGAACAATTTCTGATAGCTTTGGCACAGCCCCGGCTTCCTTGAAATTGCCTAGGGCAATGATCGCATTTCGCTGCATCGGCTTTTTGCCTCTCCAGGCTGCTGAGCTATTGCCGAATCTCTCTTTGAACTCACGATTGCTAAGATCCAGAATCGGCAGCAGCAGCGGCTTCACGATTTCAGGATCAGGTTGCATCTGAGGGCGATGATTCCAGTTCTTACCTCTATTCTTGGGACATACAATCTGGCAAGTATCACAGCCGTATAGACGGTTGCCGATCTTGGTCATATACTCCTCGCTGAGGAACCCTTTAGTCTGCGTCAAAAAAGAAATACAAGCCTGTGCGTTAAGCTGCCCCGGACCCACCAGCGCTCCGGTCGGACAAGCATCAATACACTTGGTACACTCCCCGCAGCCTTCTTCAACAGGTTCATCCGGAGCAAAAGGAATGTTCGTAACCATTTCCCCAAGATAAATCCATGATCCCCATTTGGGTGAGATGATGGAACAGTTTTTGCCGCTAAAGCCTATTCCCGCTCTTTCCGCGACCGCTCTATCTACTAGAACACCGGTGTCCACCATACTTTCCAGCACAGCCTCCGGTACACGCTCGTGAATAAATTCCTCTAGCTTACTTAAGGCTTCCCTCAGCACATGGTGATAATCCCTGCCCCAAGATGCCCGGGCGAGGATGCCCCTACGTGCACCCGGCTCAGATTTAGGAGGGTTCTCCATTTTAGATGGATAAGCTACTGCAATCGAAATAATAGATAACGGCTTGTCTCCAGAAGACAATGCTGGAACTGTCCTTTTATCCAGATCGGGTTCCTCGAAGCCAGATTCATATCCTTTGTCCCGATGGTCTTGCAGTATATTTTTTAAATATAAAAAAGGTTCTGCTGTTGTAAACCCGATATCATCAATACCGAGTGATATCGCAGCCTCCTGAATCTCTGCTTTAAGCTGTGCCCACTTGGAAGGCGGGGGAGCATACGATGACTGAAATGTATTGGTCATTTCCGCCTTCTCCTTTCATATCTTCGCTGACTTTCTTATAATCTATTCAGTTTTGACAGAGGCCACCATATATAATCAGCCCTGCCGACAATCATATCCTGTGAAATAGAGCCGAAGTAACGGCTGTCCTTGCTGGCTGAAGCATGACGGTTATCGCCCATTACAAAATAATTGCCACTTTCCACGGTTAACGCTGCAAAATCCGGATCTTCAATCTCAGTATCAATATAGGGCTCATTCACTATTTTTCCATTTACGTATAACTGATGATTCCGTACCTCTATGATATCTCCAGGTATGCCAATCACCCGCTTCACTAAATACTCCTTATGACTAGGTCCGGTACTTGGATCATGAAGAATGACAACATCACCATGTTTTGGATTTACGAACAGCAATGAAATTTTATTAATGAAGAGCCTTTCTCCTTCCCAGAGTGTTGGCTGCATAGACTGACCTTTAACTGTTGATATATTGAACACAAAAACATTAAGAACAGACATCACAGCAAAAACAATCACAGCTGTAAGCAGCCAATCCTTCATTTCCGAGACCAAACGACCGCCCAGGGAAGTCTTGGATCTGGAGGATCTATGTCTTTGTTTCCTATTTCTCGTGTAATCTACTTGGGGCTCCTGATTCAATATGTCACCTCTTGTTCTCAATAATTGAAGATTATACTTGCAGATATTATAACAATAAAAAAGCATATCTCCCAGCCATTAGCAATGGACTTCTGGGAAATACGCTCGAGTATGAATGAAACAGACTATATCGTCAGCTATAGTTCTTTTTTCTAGAAAATGTTTCCGCTTTCGCAGCTGAGCGATCAAAATTACCCAACAATGCTCAGCTTCCGGACAGATTTGAAGATTTGATTCTCGCTATATCCCATAGCTTCATACAATGGCAAAGCAAAAGAATTATGCTCATCGACGGCTACATAGATACCACTGACTTTACGAGCTTGAAACCTGGATTCCATAGCCGATACCAGACTTCTGCCGACTCCTCTGCGGCGATAATCAGGATGTACAGCAATCCGGAAATAACAACCGTGGTTTTTCTCAATCGTACCAATCAGTGCTCCAACAATTTCTTCTTCATCTTCCGCAACTACAATGAGATCTGAATCCCATGAAAGCTGCCTGGAGAAAGGCTCGATAGTGTTCTCGAAACACTCTTCCGATAATGCGGTTTGCAGCAAATCAGTCACAGGGCTAACGTCGCTTAATTGAAAGGAACGAACGTGCATTCTTTAAAATCTCCCTTGTCTATGGCTTATGAATTTAACAAAAAGAAGGGGTTCCCTTAACATAGAGAAAATAAAAAAAAGCATCAAATACCGAGGAATACCTGCTTTTAAATCTATTAAAGCACACTTTTCTCGTGATATCATCATTTTTCTTTTGAAAGCGCTTAATATCAAGCGTTTACATTTTAGATTGGGTTCATTTCTTCATTAAAAGGGTATTTATAAGGATATATGTCTATAGGATTGGGGACTATTTATTTTAACATTCCAAATACAATTGTAAAACCCTTTCCCTCTCCAATTATACTTTATAAACATTTATGTTTGTTTAGTGTTGCATTATTGGTCTAGATACGGTTTAATTAAGATATCCTATCGGGCGAATACCCTATAGTACATATTTACAATAAAGGATTTTGACGTTAGTTCGCCAGAATTCTTTATCTATAACAAAATTCTAATATAACTCAGGAGGGATTTTTCCATGGCATTTCAATTACCGGCACTTCCTTATCCGAACAACGCACTCGAACCACACATCGACGCATTGACGATGGAAATTCACCATGACAGACACCATAACACATATGTAACTAATCTGAATGCAGCTTTGGAAAAAGCACCTGAATTGCAAAGCAAAAGCATTGAAGAGCTTCTTACAGATCTGAACGCTGTACCTGAAGCTATCCGTACTGCTGTTCGCAACAATGGTGGCGGACACGCTAACCACACCCTGTTCTGGGAAGTTATCGGACCAAACGGCGGCGGCGCACCAACTGGTGCATTGGCTGAAGCTATCGATAAAGAACTGGGCGGATTCGAAAAATTCAAAGAAGATTTCGCAGCAGCAGCAACTACTCGTTTCGGCAGCGGCTGGGCTTGGCTAGTTGTTAAAGATGGCAAACTGGCAGTAACAAGCACACCTAACCAAGACAACCCAATCAGCGAAGGCGCTACTCCAATCCTCGGACTTGATGTATGGGAGCACGCTTACTACCTGAACTACCAAAACAAACGCCCTGATTACATCAAAGCGTTCTGGAACGTAGTAAACTGGGAAGAAGTTGGCAAACGTTACGAAAGCGCAAAATAAGAAATTACATTTGGCTTAAGCCATTGAACTAAAAAAGAAGGTATCTCAGAGCCGAATTGGCTATGGGATACCTTTTTTGTTTAGGTTGGAGATATAGAGAGATACAGATAGAGATACAGATAGAGATACAGATAGAGATAGAGATAGAGATAGAGATAGAGATAGAGATTGAGACAGAGACAGAGATTGATTGATTGATTGATTGTTTGATATCCTCCCAGACACCGCATTTCACGCCGCTTGCGTCGCTTAAATGGATACACTGGATCGGAATAAATCGCAATAAATCTATACTCGGCTTACGAAAATCTGCTTTTGGAGTCGCTGAGCAATAGATTAGGGAATAACTCCCTGAAAATCTGCGATAGGCTCCATAAACACATGTAATTAGGGAAATACTCCCTAAAAATCATCCGTTATGGGCATAAAACCGATATTCGCCAAATTATTAGGGAGGTTTTCCCTAAAGTGATCAATTACAAGCCAAATCGACCTTTTTTTAGGGAAGAATTCCCTAATTAAATTTCACTCACTCTCGTAGCCATAGGAACACCAGAAGAATTTAGTTGGAACAAGACTGAACTAGTCTGAGCCAAATAAACAAAGATTTGCTACGAAGAGACTGAAGCATACGACCGTACTTAGGTGCATACGACCATGCTTAGGTGCATACGACCATGCTTAGGTGCATACAACCATACTTAAGAGCATACAACCATACTTAGGTGCATACAACCATACTTAGGTGCATACGACCATGCTTAGGTGCATACAACCATACTTAAGAGCATACAACCATACTTAGGTGCATACAACCATACTTAGGTGCATACGACCATGCTTAGGTGCATAAGACCCTACTTAGGTGCATACGACCCTACTTAGGTGCATACGACCATACTTAGGTGCATACAACCATACTTAAGAGCATACAACCATACTTAGGTGCATACAACCATACTTAGGTGCATACGACCATGCTTAGGTGCATAAGACCCTACTTAGGTGCATACGACCCTACTTAGGTGCATACGACCATGCTTAGGTGCATACATCAAACTCAGGTTTTGTACATTTAGTAGTTTAGCAACAGAACATGGCGAATCCCCTACTTCTCTAGCTTCGCCCGCTCTTCCTGCTCATCAAAATAAAGGTTCAGTAGCTTCAGAAAAACGTTAGGGAACGCATAGTTAGCCATGTCTTCGCGGCTGATCCAGCGCACTGCTCCGCCGTCCTCTGGACTAGCGTTCCCGTCCTCAAATCTCTCGATAGGCATGCTGCTGTCGATCCCTGAGAACAAGTCCGCTTCCGCGTTGTACACCCCCCGTCCTTCTGCCGCTATCGGCAGCGGAAGGGCGTCCTCTACGCTGCAGCGGTACACCTGCAGCGTCCACACGATATGGCTGAAGATATGCTCAGCAGCCATCCAGTGCTTTTCAGGCCGGGCAGAGATCCCGGCCTCCCGCAGTGACCGGCGCAGCCGGTCCAGCGCCGCTGCTTCCGGCAGCCGCGCGCCTTTGGCGCCGCCTTCCACAGGCGGCGCTGGCCAGTGCGGCAGCTCCCACATGCGGGCTAACAGCCCGCTTTGTGGCCGCTGCCGGATGAGCACTTGGCCCGCGTGGGCACCGCGGCCCTCAATTAAGGCCGCCAGCCGCTCCTCAGGGCGCGGCGGCTTGGCCTTGGTCTTGACGGGCAGCGAGGTCTCGCAGCCCGCCAGGCGCGCGGCGCAATGCTCCATCACCGGGCAGGTTAAACAGCGCGGTGACTTAGGAGTGCATACGAGCGCCCCGAGCTCCATCAGGGCCTGATTAAAGGATGCCGCTTCTCCCTCCGGGATCAGTTCAGCTGCCAGGTGCTCCATTTTTACGCGGGTGGGTCCCTTGGCGATATCATCCTCTATCAGGAAGTATCGGGACAACACCCGCATCACATTGCCGTCGACCGCTGGCTCCGGCCGATTGAACGCAATGCTAAGGATAGCTCCTGCCGTATAAGGTCCCACTCCCTTTAAACTGAACACAGCCTCGCGATCATTCGGCACCTGCCCGCCATACAGCTCTTTGACTTGCTTGGCCGCATGCTGTATATTGCGAGCACGAGAATAATAACCTAAGCCTTCCCAGCACTTAAGCACGTCCTCTTCTGGTGCATCGGCGAGCGACTCCACGGTAGGAAACCTTTCGATAAACCGATTGAAATACGGGATTACCGTATCCACCCTTGTCTGCTGCAGCATTATTTCGGAAATCCAAATATAATAAGGATTGCGGTGCCGACGCCAAGGCAAATCCCGTTTCTGCCCTTGATACCACTCCAGCAAATGATAGCTGAAATATTGCTTAGCCTCCTGCAGCTCCTGTTCCTCTTGAACTTGTATATCTTGTTGTGTCATTATAACGCTCCTTGCCCTTCTATAATCAGGGTTCAATTTATGAACCTAGCCCTTCCACGACGGCAAAAGCCGAAGCCAAATCACGACCATGTGTTATCGTAAGATGAATGTTGTACTTCTGTCCATCTGGAAGATTTAGTCTGCTCCAGGCTTCGCACGATAAAGTCACCTCTGGCTTTCCTTTAGCATCAGGCAATATCTCAATATCCTGAAAACCAACTACATTGCCGATGCCACAGCCTAAAGCCTTCACAACTGCTTCCTTGGCAGCAAAACGCCCGGCTACGAACTCAGCCAACCTCCCGCTTCGCTCTTCAGCAAGTTGATATTCCTGCTCTGTTAAGACGCGCTGGTTAAATTTCTTGCCCAGTCCTCTATTTATTACCTCTGAGATTCGTTCAATTTCTAACACATCATGTCCAATTCCGTAAATCAACACTTCACGCTCCTTATGGACGTGTATCCCATTTTGCTTCAATAATGGTATGATCAATCATATGAAGTATTATTAAAAGTAATAGTCCTGCAAGATTCTTTCTGCTATCTTAAAAGAAAATGCGCTCTAAGTCTATCCAGCGACTTCACGATAAACTTGCTGATTTACTTCATTTTTATATATGGAGAGGGGATTACCCTATGAATCATCGTAATTTTGAAATACCTGCCGGAGACGGAGCTGTTCTCCGCTGCTCACACTTCCCAGCCCAAGGCAAAGCCAAAAGCGTTATAGTTATAGCCCATGGCTACAAAGGTTTTAAAGATTGGGGAATGTTTCCTTACATAGCCACAACTCTCAGCCAGGAGCATGAAGTGATCACTTTTAACTTCTCTCATGCTGGCATCGGAGAAGATCTGCTGCATTTCACTGAGCTTGAGAAGTTCGCCCGCAACACCTATCGCCGTAGCTTAAAGGACATGGAAATCCTGTTGTCTTATCTTAGCCAACACCCGAAATTCGGCAGCTTGCCCTTATTCCTTCTCGGCCACAGTCTCGGAGGGGGAATTTGTTTGGTCTACACGCTTGATCATCCCAATGAGATCAGCGGAGTAATCTCCTGGAACGGGGTTACGAAACTCGATTTGCTGACGGAAGAACAAAAGCAGCAGATGAAGGAAACAGGAAGAACCTATGTCCTTAATGGACGTACTGGCCAACAAATGCCGCTGGATGCTGTAATTTTAGAAGATATGGAGAACAACAAAGAACGTTATAACATCCTTGAACGCATACAGAAAGCGTCCTTCCCAGTTGTTCTTATTCAAGGCAGTCAAGATGGAGTACATCTCCGCCAAGGGTCTGAGCATCTCATCAAACTTCGGCCAGATATTAGCTGGGTGCAGGTTCCTGAGGGTAATCATACGTTCAACACTGTGCATCCTTTTGCTGGCACGACTCCGCAATTAGAGCTCGCGATTGCTGCGACAACTAATTTTATCGATCAGACACTTACGCTTACCGAATAATTATTCTTCTTAGTCTATCCAGCTATCCAACTCACAAAAACCGCCACGAGCTCTGCTGCTACGCAGACCCGTGGCGATTTCTAGTTCAACCTATTCTAAATCCCCGGAATAACATTACGCTTATGTGCCGTTCTCCGGTAATAATTCTCAAGCTTCTCAGCTACCTCAGGATTAACCTGTTTACCTTCCAGATAGTCACTGTTATCGTCATAAGTAATGCCCAGCTCGGTTTCATCCGTCTGACCCGGCCATAAGCCCGCCGTAGGTGCTTTTGTGACAATATCCGCAGGCACACCAATATGTGCAGCCAGCTGACGTACCTGACGTTTATTAAGTGTGGATAGTGGTGTAATATCTACAGCGCCATCGCCCCACTTCGTGTAGAAGCCGGTAATTGCTTCAGAAGCATGATCCGTTCCTACTACAATCAGATTGTTCTCAAAAGCGAGTGCATATTGCATAACCATACGTGTTCTGGCTTTAACATTTCCTTTGCCTTGATGCGTCATATGGCGGTGTTGGCCTATTGATTTCAGACCATGCTCAACTTCAAGGGCAATTTCATTTACAGCTTCCTCAATGTTGGTCTCCACAGTATGAGTCAGATTAAAAGCTTTGGCAACATCATAGCTGTGCTCGATATCTTCCTGAACCCCATAAGGCTGGAATACTCCAAGCGTCATATACTCTGTGCCTTTTTCTGCCGACAGCTCGTCCGTAGCCTGTTTACAAAGACCCGCGGCTACCGCACTGTCCACTCCACCACTAATGGCGATCAATAATCCTTTAGCCCCTGCGTTCAGCACGTACGACTTTAAGAAATCAACCCGTTTGCGTGCCTCAACCTCTACATCAATCGTTGGCTTCACGCCAAGATCCGCAATAATTTCCTTCTGTAAACTCACCAAACACACCTCGTTCCATCAGAAATGGTTCCATATCCATCAAAATATCCACCCAAACGAAGCTCATGCTTCTAAGCATATTCTATCCCATTATTGCTCTTATATTTTGAAAAATCCCGCATGCAGCCAATTTGCCGGCTGATGCGAGATTATATGGAATAACTGTTTTTACTGGCACAAACGATTGAAGACCTCTTTCAATTCAGCAGCAATTTCAGCAGCCGAACGATCTTCTACGCCATGACGTTCAATAAAGTGAACGAGTTCTCCATCCTTCATCAGTGCGATGGAAGGTGAGGATGGCGGATAAGGAGCAAAATATTCACGTGCTTTAGCAGTAGCTTCTTTCTCTTGACCTGCAAACACTGTGAACAAGTGATCCGGAGTGATTTCATTTTGCAAAGCCTGAGCTACACCTGGACGACATTGTCCAGCAGCACAACCACAGACCGAATTTACGACTACAAGCGATGTTCCTTTTGCGGTTGGAAGAGTAGCTTCCACCTCTTCTGGAGTCATAAGCTCCTGAAACCCGATACTTGTCAGGTCATCACGCATAGGCTGAATTGAATCTCTCATATATTGATTAAAAGACATGGACATTTCTCTGCACTCTCCTTCACTTTTCAACTGTTTGTCAGATAATATTACAGCAGTACTTACTAACTTTATTATACATTCATACTCTGTGAAAGCAAGAGATGCTGTAGAGGGTGATTCAATCTAAGAGCGAACCCCGCTGGGTTCCTCCTTATCCAATGGGAAGGAGATCGTAAATACCGTCCCCTCTCCTTCTACAGACTCTACATTTATTTTACCGTTATGCCGCTCCACAATACTTAGGCACAAGGATAAGCCTAGACCTGTTCCCTGGATTTTCGTCGTAAAAAAGGGAAGAAACAGCTTCTCACGTTGACTTTCTGACATACCAACGCCGCTATCGGTGACAATCAACTCCACTTTATCATGAGTACTGCGTGTTTCCAGCGTCAGCACCCCCTTAGGTCCCATAGCCTCCATGCCGTTGCGTCCTAAATTGAGTATGAGCTGCTTGATTTCCCGGACATTCAGCTCTAATTCATGCAGTGATGGGCTCAGCTTCAGTTCAACACTTTGACCGCGAAGATTAGCATCAGCCCACAGCAATGGACTAACTTCTTCTATAATATGGTGCAGCAGCACCTTCTCTTTATCAGAAACCCGGCTCTGTGCCAAGGATAAAAAATCATTAATAATACTATTAGCGCGGTCCAGCTCTTCCATCACAATCTGATAATAAGAATCCAATTCTTGAGCACTCTTTTCTCTCATCAGCTGCAAAAAACCCCGAACTACCGCCATAGGATTACGAATCTCATGGGTAATTCCAGCAGCCATCTGCCCGACCAAGCTCAAACGTTCCACATGATCGAGCTCTACACGTAGTTTTTCCTCATTGGTCATATCCTGCACAATAATTACAGCACCACTTGTTACCCCTGAGCTCTTATGCATTAACGGCGCTGAATAAATCTGATAGATGCGCGACTCATGAATCATTTTTTCACTGGAACGCCGTTTAGAGCGGATATTATCACTTACCCGCATATATGCCTGTGTATCCACTGAGCTGTGAAAAAACTTTTTTACCGGTTCGTCAATAATATCCTCTTTTCGCAAATTGGGATAATGAGCCCGCATCATTCCTAACATGCAATCGTTAAGGTCAGTTACAACTCCGTGTTCATCCAGAGACATAATACTCAGAGGGACTACATTGGTAATCTGCTGCAGCTTCTCGGACTCCCACTGGAAACTTTCACTGATATTCTCCATCTGTACTTTATCCTGCAATCTACTTCTAACCATCTCAACATAATATACAAAAATACCACCTAAAGCGATGGTGAAAAACAGATATACCGTAATCAGAAATGCTTGCACGGAATTAGATTCATATATATTTTCCCCGCCTATAATAGGGACTAACGCAATAAATAGCATGCTTGGACAAAGAATCATCCATAACATACCGATCTTCTCAACTACTGTACCTTTCTTAAAAGGTTTGGCCAGTCCAAACAGTAGCGGATATAATAAAATCCCTGAATTCAATATCACATTACTGATTCCTGTAGGCTCCGCGATGATTACATTGCAGATAAGCAAAAAAATGGACAGCAAAATGCCCGAACGGGTAGTTCCATATAAAATACCAATATACGCAGGGACTAATCCTAAATTTAAATAGGCTACACCAAACAAAGTTGTCGAAAGAAGAGAGCACAGGATAAGACTAAACGTACACGCAAAAATCAAAAAGGTCTGATCATTTGGAAGCTTCCCCTTTTTCCGTGTCACAAATCTACGGTCCACCCACCATTGAAAAAGAAAAAGAAAGGAGCATGCTGCCGATATTTGCAATAAGATATCCTTAACCGCACCAATAATTACAATCACACCCCAAAATGGACAAATTACCCTACATGCTTAGATTAAAGCACAGGATTACTCTCCTGACAACGATAATCACCTAATGATTGGACAAGACTGGTTACATGTGAATCAGAATGGTATGATTCCGTTAGGAATACCCGCGGAATAGGCTTCCGTGTCTTAACATGTAAAGGAGTTAAATTTCATGAGCAATTACGATGTGATCGTCATTGGGGGCGGCCCTTCGGGTCTAATGGCAAGCGTGGCCGCTGCAGAACACGGGGCATCCGTTCTGCTAATCGACAAGGGAGCAAAACTAGGCCGAAAGCTCGGAATATCTGGTGGCGGACGCTGCAATGTTACCAACGTCAAGGAAAGAGACGAGCTAATCGCCCATATTCCAGGAAACGGGCGTTTTTTGTATAGTGCCTTCGACCATTTTAATAATCAGGATATCATCGCCTTTTTTGAAGGTTTAGGCATTGCATTAAAAGAAGAAGATAACGGGCGGATGTTTCCCGTTTCCGATAAGGCCTCTAGTGTCGTCTCTGCCTTAATTAGCAAAGTACGGAGTCTAGGCGTACAGATTATGACCGACAGTCCCGTCTCAAGAATAATCTATAACGAAGGGGCTGTTAAGGGAGTCCAACTGAGCTCGGGCAAGACGATCGCCTGCACTGCTGTTATCATCGCTACCGGAGGCAAGTCCGTACCACAGACCGGCTCCACGGGAGATGGTTACCCTTGGGCAGAAGCCGCAGGGCACACGATCACCGAGCTGTTCCCGACAGAGGTGCCGATTCTTTCACGGGAAGAATGGATTAAGTCCGGCGAGCTGCAAGGTCTGTCGCTACGTGATGTAGCCCTCACTGTGTGGAATCCGAAAGGAAAGAAGGTCATCTCTCATCGAGGGGATATGATATTCACCCATTTTGGATTATCAGGACCCATTGCACTGCGGTGCAGCCAATTTCTGAGACAAGTCCAACGTAAATCCGGCACAGATACGGTGGAGATGTCCATCGATCTCTTCCCTGATCTGAACGCACAGGAAGTAGAATCTATGTTGCAGGATAAGCTGGATCAGGAACCAAAGAAAGCGATCCGCAATTCGCTGAAAGGACTGTTGCCAGAACGTCTCATCCCCCTCTTGCTGACTAAAGCTGAATTAGATGGGGATACAACCGGTCATCACGTCTCCAAGAATGGATTGCTTCTATTGGCTGGGATTTTGAAACGCATGCCGGTTTATGTGCATGGCACCCGGTCCCTATCCGAGGCCTTTGTTACCGGCGGTGGGGTAAATCTGAAGGAGATCGATCCCAAAAGAATGGAATCGAAGCTTATGCCGGGGTTATTCTTCTGCGGCGAGGTACTCGATATCCATGGCTATACAGGAGGCTACAATATAACAGCGGCCTTCTCAACAGGATATACAGCAGGCAAACACGCCGCTGACATTCGACTGGGATAATCTCTAGTGCAACGTGAATATCCTCCAAGCAGCTTACTGCTTTGAAAATGGCGGACCGTGCGATTCTCTCATTAATTAGAGAATCGCTCCTCTGTTTTGGGTTCGTTAGCTATGTGGAGCGTCTGCCTAATCAGCTACTGCGGCTTCGGACCCAGATGACGTTATTTACGTATTTTTCACCTTATTGGCAGGGTTTCGGACTCCAACGACGCTATTCCTTATAATGAGGCTCATATATGGTGTTTTTCATGGCAATAGCAACTATGGAGTCCGTTAGCATCCCAAAAGTGGAAAAATAGTATGTTTAGGAGCAGCTGTGTCCGATAGGCTAGCTAGGTACCTCATACGTACGTGCGTGCAATAGATCGAATCAAGACAAAAAAAGAAGAGTGCCCCAGCAGCCTTTTTACGGCTTATGGGGCACTCTTCCGTTCTATTTATATCTTTATTTCGCTAAGCGAAATGTTCCAAATATTCTAGAGCTAAACAGTGCAACGATATAACCTAGCGGGATGAACAGGATAATCCCAAACCATCCATATAAGGAAATACAGATCAGCGCAGAACAAATGATTGAAAAAGGAAGCAGTAAGATAGGGACCGCACGCAGCCCCGCTTCGGCTTTTTGTTCTTTCGTAAACGGCAGAATTCCGATGTAATCATCTCCCACGAATAACGACCAGAACGACAACAGCCAATTGGTCATGAGGGAAATTAAAACTATAAAACCCAGCCATTTGAACCCTGATGGAATGATAAATATCGCTAGAAGGGACACAGCAGTAAACGATAAGTAGAGCTTTAAATGGGCAGGATTCCGTACAAGTGCCTTAATCGCTGCCGCAGAGAAACGGCTCTCGGCAGTTTTTGATTTTAGCAAAGGCTGTGATTTCCGGAAAATCCACGGCTTATGGCGGGTCGGACGTGGCTTATCCAGTACGCCGCGGAGCAATAGGGCCGCTATTTTCATCCGCTGCTTATAATCTTCACGCACATCGTTCATGAATGTCCCACGCATCACTATACGCCGCTGAAGAGCGATTACCGCTACGACTGCAAAGAGTGCTGCAATCAGCAGCATAAAAACTGGACGGTTGTTCCAAAACGCAGCTGCACGGAAATAAATCCCACAGGGAACGGAGATGGCCAGAATCAGCCACAGCCAGCGCCGCCAGCCTTGCTTTTGTACTTTTACAATATGCCCAAGTAATTTAACGCACCAGCTACATGCCAGAGTTAGAGCGAACAGCGCCCATACCTCGGATGACAGCATTCCATATCCCCGAACCAGGAAAGGTAATAACAGCACAAAAGCTACACAGAACTTCAACGATGTTACGATCAGGCTGTACAGCAACCCGCGAAACATGATCGTATTTATCCATCGCTGCCGTTGTCTTAGAAATAATAGATCCCCTTCCTGCAATAATAGCACCAGTCCACCTCTACAGAGCAGGAGCACTAATAATGAAGGAATCAACATAAACGGCAAATCTGCACTCCAAGCTGGCAGTGCCTCATTCCAGAACCCGTAATATAACCGTCCTCCCAGAAATCCTCCGGGAATCAGTATATATAACAGCACAGTCCAATCTGCTGCCGTACGAATAATAGCAGATTGCTCACGCCAATGAGAAAATAATCGCCGCCAGAATAGCTTTTTGGAGGTAGGAAAAGCAAACCCTCGCTGCTTCTGCTTACTCATGTCAGTTCGTCGAAGCAATCAAACAACGACGCCTCCGGCAGCCCAGCATAATCACGTATATCTTCAAGCGTTCCTGCAGCGGCAACCCTGCCACCCGAGATCAGCACAAAATCATCGCAAATTTTCTCAGCAGTATCCAATACATGCGTAGACATTAATACACCAGCTCCGCGCTGCCGCTCCGCTTCCAGCAGTCGCAGGAAATCTTTAGTGGCCCGAGGATCCAAGCCGATAAAAGGCTCGTCCACAATATAAACATCCGGCTGTACCAAAAAGCCCAGCATCAGCATCATTTTCTGTTTCATACCCTTAGAGAAGCCAGCTGGAAGATCATCACGGACATGATTCATACCGAACTGCTTCAGTAATCTCTCCGCCGTTTCTTGAAACTGCTCATATTTTAGTCCATAAGCAGCAGCAGCCAAATCTAAGTGCTCCCATAAGGTCAGATCCTCATAAAACACTGGCTGCTCCGGTACATAAGCATAGGACTTATTAACTCCATTAAAGGAGACCTTAGCTTTGGTATTCTTAAGCAAACCGAGCAATGTTTTGATTGTAGTACTTTTTCCCGCACCATTTGGTCCGATCAGTCCGAGCAGCTGTCCACGCCGCACCTGAAATGAAATATCGAATATGCATGGGGCACCTGCTTCATAGCCTGCTTCATCGATCTCAACATCGAGTACAATCTCTTCGTCGCTCTCGGTATCCCCTGTTATTTCTACATTCTCCATATTCGCCAACTCCTAAATATTTCTTATAAATATTATTATCGAAATTCCAATCCAGAAAGATAGCTTCTCTAATCGTACTATATATACTTTCTCCAAGGAAGCATACTGATTTTTTCACAGCTAAGAGAACTACTCTTATATTTAAAAAGAAACCTCCCATTAAAGAGAGGTCTGTCCGAGAAGCTCTAGGTTATTTGTTGCTGAAATTCCTTCCTCACGTTTAATTGCCGCTTCATCTCTCCGCTCGATTTTACCACGCAGCATTAACAGCAACACTCCAAGCAGGGCTGTAAGCGTACCAGAGAGAATGAACGCCGGGACAGGTCCTGACGCTGTAACTAAAGCCCCACCGGCTACAGGTCCTAAGATAACAGCCGCACTTGTTAGACTGCCTATAGTTCCAAATACACGGCCCGTGTATTCCGCAGGGGTCCGCTGTTGCAGCATAGAATTGAAGGGAATAAACGCAAGGCCTGCTCCCACACCAGCAAACATAAAAGAACCAAACAAAGCGATGTTCATCCAGAGTCCAGCCTGACCGTGGGCAGTTACAATTCCTGCACTTGAGAAAACAACCCCCATAATTACAGCTCCCAATCCCATGAAGACGAGCGTATGTTTACCACTGCCTATACGGCTTACAAGCAGGGCAGACAGTAAGGTGCCAAGACCACTGGCTGCCACACACCAACCCAGCAGATCTCCGTTCACACCCGGAATTTCCCGGAATAACGTTACAATCTGCGAATCACCAATTTGCAGCATTAGCAGCACTAGCACCAGCATAGCAATCCCGCAAAGCACTACAGGCATTCCCACGATCACCTGCAGACCCGCCGACATTTCTTGGCGAAAAGACTTCCGAGCACCATTCTCCCCTGTGCTATCCTCTGCTGCATCTTTCTTCAGTGCAGCCGCACGCGGCAGTCCTATTAAGATGACCGCCGATAAAATGAAGGTAGCCGAGTCAATCACATAACAAGCGGCAATACCAAATGCGGCAACCAGCAGTCCACCTAGAGCAGGACCTACAATTTTGGTTATTTGTTCAATAGATGAGCTAAGCGCCATGGCTTTATCCATCTGGGCCGCAGGGACAAGCTCCTTGAGCTTTCCGCTTTTGGCTGGTGAAAAGAGTACATCCATGATCCCTTTAGCTACCAACAGGACATATACCTGCCAGAGAGAACCTGCAAATACCAAACAAACAACGATTCCGGCACGAGCTAGATCGGAACCAATCATCAGCGCCTTGCGGTTAAAACGATCACTTAAATAACCTGCAAACGGCCCTCCCAAGAGCAACGGCACAGCCATACATAAAGATATAGCCGTAATTTCCCACGGTGTAGCATTCCATTTAAAACCTACCATTGTCAGTAGCGCTAGTATATGCAACCAGTCTCCCACATTCGATACAAGCTGTGCGGCAATAAGCAGCATAAAGGGCTTATTCGCCGTCAGCTTTCCTTCTTTTGAATCATGAGCCAGCTGTTCCTCCATCTTACTTCACTCCCCGTTACTATTTCTCGATGAAGTAATAGTAAAATATTGGAGAACATCAATCATCCGTCTGGAGGCGTAAATAGCGCTTGAACCTAAGGCTGAAATTCTTATCCTTTCAAAGACTGAAATCAAAAAAACCTTCGTTTTTATCGTATTTAAAAAATTGTTTGATTTTTAATAATTAAAAGTGTGCTCATTGTGACAAATCACATGTTCTTCATTCGCTCTTTCACGTATTCTAAGGTTATCTCAAGGTTCGTTGCACAGGTAACCCGTGCACTAATGACTATTGATTGCAAACTGTGCGATGAGTTCACACATGATTAACGATAGAGGGTGGAGAAGCATGATACAATCTTACGAACGTGATACGCAATTAACACTACATTTGTACCGGGTATTTGCCAAGTCTTTTAAGAGCATTAATGAACATGCTGTTACCGGCAGCAAAATTGAAGGTTTTAATCCGACTGCCTTTGCCGTTATGGAAGTGTTGTACTATAAGGGACCACAACCCATTCAACAAATTGGCGCCAAGCTGCTGCTGCAAAGCGGCAACGTTACTTACGTAATCGATAAGCTTGAGGAACGCGGCTATTTGCAGCGTAAGCCTTGTCCGAGCGACCGCCGTGTGATTTTTGCGGAGCTGACTACGGAAGGTGAACGTCTCATGAATGAGATGTATCCGAAATATTCAGAACGCCTGCATCTTGCTTTCAGCGGTCTGAATGATGATGAGAAGGAACAAATGATTGTTCTGCTCAAAAAGATGGGTCTACAAGCTGAGAAGCTGTCCCCTCTTCCTCGTAAGTAAGAGTCGCTTATTTATGTGTTACAGACAAGCTATTCTTGATTTCTGTTAATGGTAAAAAGAAAACCAATAGGCGATTCTCCGATTTATTTGAGAATCGCCTATTGGTTTTTTTGTTCTGCGCCGGCTTACTTGAGCAGATGATCGGTAAGTCGATGCCGAAGACGGACTTTGAGGTCCGCTTTTGGCAAACCTCGGATCATAGTCATCCTTATTCGGCAGGACTTGCAAGCATGCTTCCGATTGGACTTGGCGAGCACGCTTCCGATTGGGCGTCCCTTTCAGCTGACCGTTACTATCGCTCTCGGTAAAATTCACTTTTGATGTAACCCGCTATATTTTCAGCGCCGGATCTTGATGAACCTGAGCAGTAACTTAGGGAATAACTGCATTCTATACAGCTATTTCGTATGCAAATCGGCTCATTCTAACTTTAAGTGTATTCTGTACAATTAAAAACCAGACAAACCACCCCTAGGCGAGTAAATCAAGAAAATAGGTGTACTAAATACAGCTATATCCATTGAAAAAGTTACCGGCAGGATTATAGTTGTACGAAATACAACTAAACGCGTCTATCCACTGCTTCCATCGACGCTCTACTCTAGAGGTTACATCAATCTGGCGTGCCACCGTCCGTTATTCCGTGCGTGATTCCATGTGCTACTCCGTCCGTTAGTCCATGTATCACTCCATGCGCTATTCCGTGCGTCATTCCATGCGCCACTCCAAGAGTCAATTCGTATGGTTCAACCACTTTAACACGCTATCTACCTAATAAGTTATGCCTTTTTCAAGGACGATGTAGCATCCTCTACTGAAGGCACACCCTTGCGCAAACCCCAGGATATTATCAGCGACAAAACAGCGAAAACTGCCATTACGATAAATAATGAATGAAGACCACCTTCAAGGGCATCACGCAGACTATTTGATACTTCCCCAGACAGGTTAGTTCCTGCATGCGATCCAAGCAGCTTATTAATATCATCCCCTGAGATGTTCGAATCCGGTTGTTTTCTTAACAGCTTATCAATATTCAAGTTCAGCCAAGAACCAAAAATAGCCACCCCAACAGTCTGTCCTAAAGAACGCGTGAACGCATTAAGCGCTGTAGATGCTCCCCGTTGCTCATACGCAACAGAGGACTGCGCAATAATCGTAAAGACTGTAGAAGAATACCCGAAGCCAACTCCACAGACCAGCATCAAGCATAAAAGCAGCAGCTGTGAAGACTCACCTGTTAAGAAAGCCAGGCCAATAGCCCCGGCAGCGATCATAATCAACCCAAGCATTGCGGTTCGACGCGAACCCGCTTTTAGAATCATCCGCCCTCCGGCGATCGAACCAAACATCCAGCCTACCGACATCGGCGCCAGTAGCAAACCTGAGATGGCGGCGCTTTTTCCGGATACACCCTGCACCCATAATGGCACATACGTAGAAAGCCCAATAATTAATGTGCTTACCAGCAGGTTAGCGCCAGTAGATACCGCTATGTTGCGGTTCGAGAATAGACCCAGCGGCAACATAGGTTCAGGAGCACGACGCTCCACAAAGAAAAATAAGACTAGCAGGATAACAGCCACACTTAGAGTTGCGATTAGCAGTGGGGATGTCCACTCCAGATTCTGTCCTCCTGTGGAGAGACCGAAGAGCAATGCGCCCATACCAGCAGCGAACAGCAGCACCCCTGCCACATCAATTTGTGCTTTCCGACGTACCTTCTCTTCCTTCAGATAACGGGCAATAAATACCATTGCTAATAAACCGAATGGCAGATTAAAAACAAATACCCAGCGCCAGCTTAGGTAATCTACTACATATCCCCCAAGAAGAGGACCTACCAAAGAGGAAATCCCCCATACAGAGCTAAGTAATCCTTGTGTCTTCGCTCTCTCCTCGATACTGTAAATATCCCCGATGATGGTAAAGGTCATTGGAATGAGCGCACCCGCGCCAATCCCCTGTATTGCACGGAACAGGATCAGCTGCTCCATACTTTGCGAAATACCGCATAATAACGAGCCTAATAAAAAAACAGCTGCCCCCCACATGAACACCGGCTTGCGTCCAAAGAGATCACTGATTTTGCCGAAAATAGGAGTAGTAATAGCCATTGCCAGCAAATAAGAAGTGAATATCCAGCTAAGCCACTGCATTCCCTGAAATTCACCTACGATAGCTGGACCCGCTGGTCCTGTTACCGTTCCTTCAATCGCAGCTAGAAAGGTAGCTAGCAGCACCCCTATCAGTATTAATTTACGTTCTAAATCCCCTGTTGACTTCAATGTTCCAATCCCTCTCTTTATGTAATAAAATCATTCCCATTCCCCACGTAGAAGCGCATGTAGGGTCACATCCTGAAAGCCGGAAGGTGTCTGGCGATATTGACGCAGTATACCTTCCTTCTGAAAGCCGAGCGTTTGAACCAGCCTCTCCGCACGATTATTATCAGGATGACACAGCGCTTCTATCCGATTCAGCCCCATCCTATTAAAGCCGAAGTCGAGCACTAAACCAAGCGCTTCTTTCATATATCCAAGTCCCCAAAAGGCAGGCGCCAGATCGCAGCCAATTTCCCCGCGGTAAGCTCCCTGAAACTGCCAATAGTTATAACCGCAGCTCCCTATAACTTCACCTTCGGGTCCTACAATACTCCAGCGCAAGCTCTCCTCTTCCTGAGCCATCTGTAATAAAAAAGCAATCAGTTGCTTAGTCTCTTCTATAGAGGATAATGCTGGAGCCCCCAGCCAGCGGGTGACCTCTGGATGAGACCAGATCTGATATAATGCTGAAGCATGCTCAGTAGTCATAGCGCACAGCTTCAATCTACTGCCGACCAGTGTGGGTATCACTCCATTGCAGATATACAAATCTCTGCCCCCCTTCAACTTATCAATTATACATCATTCAAGAGTATATCCTTAAGATAAAAGTTCTAAATTCTTTAACATTGAAAAGAACAAATTCTACGCGTTAACATAAAAAGACGTCTGCATCAGGGGGCATACACTCCCTAAATACAGACGCTTTTTATTCAACTTAACTACAATGATTTCATTCCGCTTCATGAATAACTTCACTGCATAACACCTGAAGTTTGGCTCGAATATCCTTGAACTCTTCAATTCCAGTCCCCGTAATACTGTACCCTTCGGTATGGGCAGTCAGAAAGTTGTCCAGTGTCAGCTTTTCCAATTCCTGTTTCACTTCGCGTTCTCCTACACGATACCCCAGATCTTCAAGTCCGAGCAGCATCTCTGAGATCGTCACATCTTTATCCCGTGCACAATAAAGCATATGAATTCCTATGAACAAGTTCTGTACATCAGCGCGCATATTCCACCTCTTCCGGCTATATAGCCTTCGGTATTTATACTAGCATTACCCTCTGACCGATCCTCGGAAACATTATTGTGGCTGTTGCGCATTTCATGGACTTCAAGGAACATTCCATATTGTTACAGATTGGTATTGTCGCTTGACGTATCATGTCTAGCTGTACTATGTTGATAATTACAGTTATGAGTTCATATTTGAATTTAAAGTACAGGAAGGTGATGCTTCATGTTTCAAGCTATGCCTTACGATGGAACACGCAACGAGCAGTTTGAAGCGGTTCTAATCCAACTAGAAGCATTAGTAAAGGACGAACCAAGTGCTACGGCCAACCTGGCCAATGCTTCGGCACTGCTTAAACACGCTATGCCGGATACGAATTGGGCCGGTTTTTATTTATTTGATGGCAAGGAGCTTGTGCTCGGACCTTTCCAAGGTCTTCCTGCCTGCATCCGCATCCCGTTGTCTCGTGGAGTCTGCGGAACGGCTGCTGCGGAACGACGCACGTTAGTAGTTGGAGATGTCCATGCATTCCCGGGACATATCGCCTGTGACGCAGCTTCAAACAGCGAAATTGTTGTCCCGCTGATCAAGGATGATCGTTTGCTTGGCGTACTCGATATCGACAGTCCGCTGAAAGATCGTTTTGATGATGAGGAACGCCGGTTCCTGGAGCGGTTCGCTGCCCTGGTATCGGAAGTTATCTAAAGCAGCTCTGCCTTATAAAGCATAAGAAATAGGCTGTCTCATTTGTAGGAATCTCCTACTTATAAGACAGCCTAATCTTGTTGAGCCTATAGCCGTACCGGACTGATATTCCAAATCTCCGCGGCGTAGCGGCTAATCGTATTATCGCTAGAGAATTTACCGGAATGACCAATATTTATAATAGACTTCTTCAGCCATTCCTGACGGTTGCGGTATGCCCGGTCAATCTCGACATGAGTCTCGACATAACTTGCGAAATCCTTAAGTACAAAGAATTCATCGTTATTATCCAAAAGAGAATGGAAAATGGTCTCAAACTCCGCACCATGACAGCATATAGGTCCCGGATTAACCAACTGATCCAATACTTCCTTCACACGACTATCCCCATTGTAGATATCACGTGCGTGATAGCCGCCATGCTGATAATAATCCATTACCTGCTCAGCGCGAAGACCGAACAGGAACATATTGTTGTCCCCTACCATCTCATGCATTTCCACGTTAGCGCCGTCCATCGTACCTACGGTCAATGCACCGTTCATCATAAACTTCATATTCCCCGTACCGGAGGCCTCTTTACTCGCTGTAGAGATCTGTTCACTAATATCCGCAGCAGGAATGATCTTCTCGGCCAAAGATACCGAATAATTCTCAAGGAAAAAGATACGAATCTTGCCTCTAACATCCGGATCTTTGTTGACAGCCTCTGCCACAGTATTGATCAGCTTGATAATTCGCTTCGCCAAATGATAGCTTGGTGCCGCCTTTGCTCCGAATATAAACGTGCGCGGTACCATATCCATCGAAGGATTATCTTTGATTTGGTTGTACATATGCAGAATATGCAAAATATTAAGCAGCTGCCGCTTATAAGCATGCAGGCGCTTCACCTGAACATCAAAAATAGAGTCGGGGTCTACATGTACCGAATGCTTGCTGTAGATGTATTCAGCCAACTTGAGCTTATTCCGCCGTTTAATGCTGGCCACTTGTTCTTGGAAGGAAGCATCCTCACAATATTTAATCAAGCCAATCATCTCTTGCGGATGGCTCATCCAGCGGGTTCCTATCGATTGATTGATTAGGTTAGCCAGATCCGGATTGGCATGCATCAGCCAGCGCCGGTGAGTAATCCCATTCGTCTTATTATTGAAGCGGTGCGGGTACATTTCATTAAAGAGCCGCATTTCGCGTTTCATCAATATTTCTGTATGCAGCGCCGCTACCCCATTGACACTATGGCTCGCCACAATCGCCAGATGGGCCATGCGAACCTGATCGTCATGAATAATCGCCATCTGTGAAATCCGGTCCTGATCACCGGGATAACGGCTCATCAGCTCGCCGCAGAAGCGGGCATTGATCTCTTCAATAATAAGAAAAATACGTGGAAGCAAGTCCCTGACCATTTGAATAGGCCATTTCTCCAGCGCTTCGCTCAAGATCGTATGATTAGTATAGGACACCATACGAGTTGTAATACTCCACGCCTCATCCCATCCTAATCCATGTACATCCATCAGAATCCGCAGCAATTCAGGGATTACAAGCGTCGGATGTGTATCATTGATATGAAGTGCAACCTTGTCGGGCAACGATTGTATAGGGAGTCCAAGCTTTCCAAAGGTTCGCAGAATACTTTGCAGGCCAGCACTGCAGAGGAAGTATTGCTGCTTCAACCGCAACAGCTTGCCTTCGTATTGTGAATCATCCGGATACAGAAACTCCGAGATGGATTCTACGGAACGCTTATATTCCAGGAATTTATGATAGTCTGAACCCGCAAAAGAGCCAAATGTTCTCGCTGGCTGAGTGATGGACTCCGCACTCCAGTTGCGCAGTGTATTCACATGCCGCCGATCTGCACCAATGATAGGCACATCATACGGAACTGCACGAACGGCCTCATATTGACTATGCTCAAAGATAAGCCGCCCGTTCTCCTCGCGAGTCTCAATCACGCCCCAGAACCTTACTTCTACCTGCTTGTCTTCACGACGCACTTCCCATACATTATCATTTTGCAGCCAGTAATCGGGCAGTTCCACCTGATACCCGTCAACGATTTTCTGCTCGAACAAGCCGTATTTATAACGTATACCGCAACCATGCCCCGCATATTGCAGGGAGGCCAGTGAATCCAAGAAACAAGCAGCTAGACGTCCAAGTCCTCCATTGCCAAGCCCAGCGTCGGCTTCTACCTCCTCAATATCCTGCAGCGAGAAACCAAGATCGGCCAATCCCTCACGCACGACCTCCAGCACGCCCATATTCAGCAGATTGTTCCCCAGAAGTCTTCCGATCAGAAACTCCATAGAAAAATAGTATACCTGCTTATCCTTATCCGTCTTGTACTTTTGATTGGTATCCGCCCAATTTTTCCCGGCATTCTCGCGAATCATGTTGCCTAATATTTTATAGACATCAGCATTCGAGGCTTCCTCCAAAGGTTTGCCCAATTTACTGATGAGCGTCTCGCGAAACACCTGTTTGAAAGTTTCTTTATCGTTAAACAACAGCAGGTTCCTCCTGACAAAAGCTTTTTTTAGGGATGCATTAGACTATGCCTGTAGATCAGATAGGTTATACTGTTTCGTTTCATCTAATCCAGTTGGTTTATATTTTGCTGCTCTTGGCGATGACGAACGGACGTTTACTATCCCCGACGAGAATTCGATTCTTACTTAAATGTACGTCTTTATCCATGATCACATTCTCAATAACAGCATCTTCCTCTATAATGCACTTCTGCATAATAACAGAGTTGATGATCTTCGCTCCTTTACGTACCTGAACCCCACGAAAGATCACGCTGTTCTCCACCGTTCCAGCTATAATGCAGCCGTTAGCCACCAGTGAATTGCTGACATTTGCACTCTCTAAATATCGGGTAGGAGCCTCATATTTAATCTTCGTCTGCACGGGACTTTCTTTGAACAGACTAAAGTAATTCTCCTGCTGAAGCAGCTCCAGACTATTCTTATAATAGCTTTCCAATGAATTAATTACGGCATGATAGCCATGATATTCATAAGCAGCGATTTTGAATTTATGGCGGTTTTTCTGAATCACATCACGGAAAAAATAACTCTCACCATGTGCAATGCAATGTTCCACCTGCTCCAGGAACAGTTTTTTCTCCATAATGAAGATATCGAGATATAAATTGGGATGATCCTTCTCATGATGGATATTGGTCACATTATTCTCTTCGTCCACTTCAATACGCTGGCATAACTCATGTTCTGGCTGCAATTGCTCTATTTTTTTGTATACTACTGTAACGTCGGCACCCTTCTCCAAATGATAGCTGTACAAGTCTTGGAGATCGATAGTATTAATATGCTGGCTGCCGGAAAACACAATATATTTAGCAGATCCCCGTTTAAAAAGATCCAGATTATTATGATAATGCTGAAGGTCGCCAAGAGAAGTATCGGTGGGATCATTCCAGTCCGGAGGCAAAATAAATAGTCCCCCATGCTTGCGATTCATATCCCAAGATTTGCCGTCACCCAAATGGTCCATTAAAGAACGGTATTTACGGCGAACAAACAGGCCCACGCTCTCCAGATCCGCACGCATCATATTGGAAAGCACGAAATCTATCAACCGATAACGACTGGCAAAAGGTACGGCTGCACCACAGCGGAAATAAGTGAGTTCATTTAGTTTATCGAGTTCATGATCCAGATTAATTACACCCATGAGTTGCTTCATCGGAATCCACCGTCCTCTTATAATTTATAAGAAAGTATAAGTTTCACTATATACTTTATCCTTATAAATCTCGCATAAACGCTTACCGTCCCTAGAAGGACGCCAAAGGCGTTTTAGCTTGATTATATGGTTTTGGCCACAGCTGATTTACGTTTCTTGCTTTTATTGTCGATCAGCAGAATTTCGTTCTCGTTCTCCCGCTCGATGCCTATTTCCATATAATCGTCGATTACCGTATTCTCACTAATAATCGCTTTATGAATGCGTACGTTCTTACCAATCTTAACCTTAGGCATAATTACGGAGTCCGTAATCACACTGCCTTCACCTACTTCTACGCCATAAAAAAGAACCGAGTGCTTCACTTCACCATGCACAATGCAGCCTTCATTAATAATGCATCCTGACACTTTCGCCCCAGGTGCGACATATTGGGCAGGTTGATTCGGATTGCGTGTAAATATGCGCCAGCTGGGATCATTTAGATTAAGCGGTGGATTATCGCTCAGTAAATCCATATTCGCTTCCCACAGGCTTGCTACCGTACCAACGTCTCTCCAATACCCTTCAAAAGGGTACGCAAATAAAGAGTTCCCGTCTTCCAGCATCAAAGGAATGATATCTTTACCAAAATCGTGAGATGATCCTATATTCTCTCCGTCCTCCAGTAAATGCTTGCGGAGAATTTCCCATTTAAAGATGTACACACCCATAGAAGCTAGCGTGCTTTTTGGCTGTGCAGGCTTTTCCTCAAATTCGTAAATTTTCAGATCGTCCTCCGTATTTAAGATTCCAAATCGACTTGCTTCCTCCAGCGGAACGTCAATCACAGAAATCGTGCAATCTGCGTTTCTCTCCTTGTGGTATTGCAGCATAGCATGATAATCCATTTTATAAATGTGATCACCGGATAGAATAAGGACATGCTCGGGGTCGAACTGATCTACAAATTTAAGATTTCGATAAATCGCATCGGCTGTTCCCCGATACCAGCTGCTTCCATTCTCACGTTCATGCGGTGGCAATACGAATACTCCACCATTCTTACGGTTCAAATCCCAATCACTGCCTACTCCGATGTAAGAATGTAGTATAAGTGGCTCATACTGTGTCAATACACCGACAGTATCAATACCCGAATTGGAGCAGTTACTTAAAGGAAAGTCGATAATCCGATAAGTGCCCCCAAAATAGACAGCGGGCTTGGCAAGCGATTTGGTTAAACCTTTCAATCTTTTGCCTTGGCCTCCAGCCAATAGCATGGCTACCATTTCTTTTTTCTTCATGGAAAAGCCTCCCTTGACTTATGGGTAATATAAAGTTCAGCAAACCTAGGATGAATGAACAGAATTCCAGAAAGAAGTGAATTAGAAAAGAAATACACCAGAAAGAAATGAGCCTTGATAGGAAGATGACAAAGTTGAAAAAACGAGGAAGGAAATTTTACACGTTCGGATGATCTAACCTAAAATAGGGAGAGCATTCTCCAAAATCAGGAGCCTGAATCAGGAGATTATCCTTATTGTAAAGTGTTCTATATTCTTCGTCAAAACCCTTTATCGCAATTCCGAAAATCCGGAATTTTTAACCCTGTTTGTCATTAAACACGTTAATATTCCTTATAACTAGATTAACCAATTTAAAGCCATGTGAAAGAAATCCACTCATTTATTCTAGAAAAAGAATCCTCCGGTCTTCAGCAAACATTCAACCGGATATGGCATAATGAAGCTATCTATCACCGATTTGGAGGAACCTATGATGAAAGCAGTACAAGGAGTTCGACTTCTGCTCGTAGATGATGAGCCTCATATATTACAGTTCCTGGAGCTGGGTCTCCTTAACGAAGGTTTTGAAGTACGAACCGCGTCGGACGGGCTAAGCGCCATTTCAATTGCAGCTGAATTCAAGCCCCATGTAGCTATCCTGGATGTTATGATGCCGGGTATGGATGGATTCGAGGTATGTCACTATCTGCGCTCGGAAGAGACAGAGGTAGCTGTCATCATGCTTACTGCTAAAGACGAAGTGGATGATCGCGTAAAGGGACTTTCTATTGGTGCTGACGACTATATGGTCAAGCCCTTCAGCTTTGATGAATTACTAGCGCGGATCCAAGCGCGGCTGCGGAATCAGTTTCCGGGGCTGCTAGGCGAGGTCCGCTGCGGTCCTTTCCGAATTGACAGCCGGCGAAAGGAAATTCGCTTCAGGGAGGAAGTACTTGAACTATCCCCTACGGAATACGAGTTATTACAGTATCTCGTTATCAATCACGGCCTTGTACTCAGCAAGCCTATGATTCTTGATAAAGTGTGGGGCTATGATTTTGGCGGTGAGGAAAATATTGTTGAGGTCTATATCCGTTCGCTTCGTGAGAAGCTCGGAGATAAGGAGCACCGTATTATCCGTACCCTGCGGGGCGCAGGCTACCGGGTGGATCTATGAGCACTCCCATCTTCAGATGGCTTCGCAGACTACCTGCACCACGTTCCCTGCGTAAACAGCTGCTTGCCACATCGCTGCTCATTCTATCAGGATTGCTGCTGCTAATTGGAGTCTTACAATATATCCTTATGCGAGATTTTATATACAGCAATAGAGCGGAGTCTATGGAAGCGCAAATACGTTCTGTCCCCCGTGAGATGTTTTTCAACTTTTTTAATTCCTATGACGAGGACACCACAGGTATAAATGACACGAACAACGAGTTTAACAGCAATTTCCCGATGGAAAGAGAAGACATGAATAAAATGCCAAGTGGGCTGCGAACTGGCGAGAACCGGCGTCCGCTTCTGCTTGATGCCCATACAACTCTCGCCATGTACAGCTCGGATGGCACCTTCAGGGATTTACAGCAATTGACCCTCTCAGATATAGCAGCACCCAGGTTGACCAATGAGCAATACGATGCGCTGCTGATTCACACCACAGATAGGGCAACAGGAAATTACAAGCTCATCCAGGCTGAAGACGGCACTGAACATCTAGCCATATTCATGAATCTTTATAGGCCTGGAAATACTAGATTGCTGCTGCAAATGAGTGTGAGCACGGGGCCATTAACGGATGTGATTATGCAGCAGCTGCTGATCTACGCAGGTTTGTCAGTGATTGCTTTATTGACTGGATTATTCCTATACTTGCCGGCCCTGCGAAAGACGTTAGTTCCTCTTTCTAATATGGGAGAATCGGCTGAGATCATTAATGCCGGTAATTTGGACATTCGGTTTCCAGTTGACCAAGGACAGGCCGAGATCGACAAGCTTGCTCATTCATTCAATGGTATGCTCGAACGTCTCGAAATATCCTTTCATAATGAACGGGAGGCCAAGGAGCAGATGCGCAGGTTCGCTGCCGATGCTTCTCACGAGCTTAGAACTCCGCTTACCTCAATACACGGTTTTCTTGAGGTCTTGCTGCGGGGCGCCGCCGATAATAAAGAACAGTTATATAACTCGTTGCGAAGCATGCATGGTGAATCGAAACGGATCAATAAGCTGGTCGAGGATCTGCTACTGCTCGCTCGAATGGATGGAGCTCCACAGCTGCAGATGACTGACCTGATTCTCAGCGAGGTAATTCACGAAATGAAGCCGCATCTGCTTTTGCTCGCAGATCAACGTAAAGTTACTTTTGATATCTCCTATGGCATCCGTGGTAAATATGATCCCTATAAGCTCAAGCAGGTGATTCTGAATCTGTTCCACAATGCAGTTCAGCATACCGATGCCGCGGCAGGCAGCATTCATCTCTCTTTACAAGCCGCAGGAAATCAGGCTCTCTTAAGCGTGCGGGATAATGGCTGCGGAATTCCCACAGAGCATATCCCACATATCTTTGATCGATTCTACCGCAGTGACTCCTCTCGCACACGTAAATACGGCGGATCAGGTTTGGGTCTCTCCATTACAAAATCTATTGTCGAGGCACATCACGGCAAGATTAGTGTAAATAGCACCGTTGGCGAGGGCACAACGTTTACGGTTAGCCTGCCTTGCGAGGAAGGATTAGCCAAGGAAGAGTAACAACCGTTATAATTAAAAGGAACTGGAGCATCGCTCCACAAAACCAAGCGTATGCTTACGTTGCCAGTTTTGCTCCACAAAACCAAGCGTATGCTTTCGTTGCCAGTTTTGCTATGTAGTCCATTCTAAGGAGCATCGCTCCACAAAACTTTTAGGAGGTAAATACATGTACGAAATCGCCGTAATTGGCGCCGGTCCTGCCGGTGCAAGCGCAGCCCTGTTCGCCGCCAAGGCGGGCAAAAAAACGCTGCTGATCGACAACGATAAGGGCATGACCCGCAGAGGTTGGTTTGAGAACTTTTATGGAATTTCCGAAGTAGGTGGTCCTGAGCTGGTCGAAACTGGGCATAAACAAGCCGTTAAATTTGGCGCTGAGCTGGTTTCCGAACAGGCTATCAACCTCACCTCCAGCGGCAATGGTTTTGTCATTGAAACTGAAGATGGAATTATCTATGAAGCAAAACATGTTATTCTTGCCACAGGCGCCCTTACAGATCTAGCTGCCAAAGCTGGCGTAGAGACTAAGGATGGTACAGAGCCAAGAATCAAAACTGTAGTAGCCGTTGATGCTGAAGGCAAAACGAATATCGCAGGTATTTGGGCTGCTGGTACTGTTGCTGGAGTAAGTGTACATGCCATTATTACCGCAGGCGATGGTGCGAAGGTAGCTATTAATGTAATTAGCGAGTTAAATGGCGCTCGTTACGTTGATCATGATGTGTTGAAAGCTTAATCTTCAGTACTCAAATCATAATCCGGAGGATGATTCTTAGGAATCGGTCTTCCGGATTTTTTCGTCACCAAGGAGAACCAAGTTACGAGATTTAAAAATAACTGCACTTGATGCAGCTATTTCAAACAATAACACCCACACGGCTGTTTTAAGTGTATTTTATGCAACTAAAAACAGGCTAAATGAGCATTATAGCTAAGATGTGAAGATATAGATGTATCAAGTGCAACTAAATCGATTTGCAGCTGTCCCCCCATACTTTTAATTGTATAAAGTACACCTATTTGCTCGTCCCTCACCTGCCCGTTGAACACCACACGCAAAAAAACTGCTTCAAAACCTCATGCCACCGCCGAAGCCGATGTTATGATCATTTGAAACAGTTCCTCTCCCTCAACTGTGTATACTCCGATGCAAGGAGTCCACTTCTTCTTCTCTTCCCTTAAGACTAGCAGCCAGCTCCTGCAAATACGGAACCAATAATGGGCGCAAATCCTCCCGCATCAAACCTACCTCCAGCGTGGCCTTAATGTAACCGAATTTATCACCAATATCATAACGCTTGCCGATTAAATCGAGCGCCAGCAATCCTTCATGCCGGCATACCTCGTGCAAAGCATCCGTCAGTTGATATTCACCGCCCGCTCCACGTTCGAGGTTAGCCAGCACTGTGAATATCGAAGGCTCCAAAATATATCGCCCCATAATGGCATACTCTGAAGGAGCTGTTTCAGGCGAGGGCTTCTCTACCAATCCTTTTACTTCATGAACTCCATTTAGTGGGCCGCTGGAGGAGATAATCCCATATTTGTTAACCTCCTGCCGTGGCACATGCTGCACACCGACGATGGTCTGCTCCTCTTGCTCATACAATCTCATCATCTGCAGCAGCGCCGGGTCCTCCGAGACCATGATATCGTCACCAAGCAGAACAGCAAAAGGTTCATCACCGATAAATTGTTCCGCACAAAGGATGGCATGGCCCAGTCCCAGCGGCTCTTTTTGCCTAATGTAATGGATGCTCGCTAGCTCACTGATTAGCTGGACTTCACGAAGTAGATCCTCTTTCCCTTTTTCCAAAAGCGTCTGCTCCAGCTCCACCGATTTATCAAAATGATCTTCAATCGACTTCTTATTACGGCCGGTCACGATGATAATACTTTCAATACCAGACCGAACGGCTTCCTCTACGATATATTGAATCGCTGGTTTATCCACAATGGGCAGCATTTCTTTTGGCTGAGCCTTAGTTGCAGGCAGGAAACGAGTGCCTAAGCCCGCGGCGGGAATGACAGCTTTTCTAATCTTCATCAGGAATCCCTCCCTTGCAGTTTATTTACGGAGATGGGTCACAGGGTGCTCACGAACATTCTTTTGCTGCCCCTTACCTTCATAGAACTCTTGGACAATATAAAGCGGACGTCCCTTAGTTTCATCATAAATCCGGCCGATATACTCACCTAGTATTCCTAGCATAATGAGTACGAAGCCATTAAAGGTCAGCGTAATTCCAATCATCGAAGCCCAGCCCTTAACGACTGAGTCTGTAAAAATTACCAGGTACAATACATACATAAGGTACAGAAAACCAGAAGCCGACAGCAGTGCGCCCAAATATCCTGCCAGCTTCAGCGGCTTATAAGAAAAGGAGGTGATTCCGTCCAAAGAGAGCTTGATCATACGTTTTAGTGGATATTTTGTTTCCCCCGCCAGACGTTCATCCCGTTCATATTCAATCGCCTTCTGACGGAAACCAACCCAGCTGACCAGTCCGCGTACGAAACGGTTTTTCTCCGGTAGACGTTTGAGCTCTTCGCAAACCCTACGATCTATGAGCCGAAAATCACCTGTATCCACAGGGATAGAAATATCGGTTGAATAACGCAGAATTCTATAAAACAGGCTGGCCGTCCACTTTTTGAATAAGGATTCACCGTTTCGCTTCACCCGTTTAGCATATACAACTTCATACCCCTTCTTCCATTCTGCAATCATGTCCAAGATCAATTCAGGCGGGTCTTGCAAATCAGCATCAATAATGACAACTGCATCCCCAAGGGCATAGTCCATTCCGGCAGTAATAGCGATCTGATGTCCAAAGTTACGTGACAAATCGATCAGCTTCACACTCTCATCCCAATAGCTATATTCCTCGATCATCTGGGCACAGTTGTCTGTGCTGCCGTCATTCACGAAGATCAGCTCATATACTTCCTCCGTCATTGCCATCACTTTTTTAATACGACGATACGTTTCCTGAATGACTGCCTCTTCATTAAACATCGGTATAATAATGGAATAGCGCACGTTGATACTCATGAGCAGCTCCTCCTTTAATTTGAATGCTGAAGCGTGCCTGCAAATGTATTAGCACGCTTCGTATCCTAAAACACTGAACTAGTTAACTGTAACTTTGTATAACGTTCCGCTGTTGCCAGCGTCGTTTCCTGCCCAATCCGCTGCTGGAACCTCTGTGCCATTGTCGGTAATCCAAGTAGATAGCGTAGAATTCCCTCCACGTCCACCACCCATACCGCCGCTGCTCAGCAGGAAGTATTTCACCTTGCCACTCTCTACTAACGCCTTTAGGGTATCTGTGGTATACACTGTGTCTGAGTTGGAAAATCCGTTCAGAATAACAACCGATGCCCCCTTATCGATGATATAAGGAGCTGCTGTGCCATAATCCAATACGGCAAACAGATAAGGCTCCCCAGTATTATTTTCCTCCAGATAGGACAGCAGACTCTCATTCGCACTTGTGGCGCTATTACGCCCAAAGTTGCTAGAATTGCCGCCCATTCCTCCTCTGCCCTCACTGCTCCCTGGTCCTGCTTCAGGGGTTTGGCTATTCAGGCCATAAGTAATTGGGGTAGCTGCCCAGTAGAGCGGGCCAATTAACAATACTAGTACAGCGACAATACTTGCCGAGAAAACAAATGGCTTCTGCTTGCCTTTAAGAACGACCAGCACCAAAGAAACAACTATACCGGCAGCCAGAATGCCAATCGACCAGCCCCTGCCAATCGTATCGTCATAAGGATGAATAATGTACCATTGAAAAACTGCTGTAACCAGCGTCGCAACTGGCAATAGCCATGACAGCCAACCAGAGTGCTCGCGATACAGACTCCAGAGCTTTGACCAGCCTGCACCGACCAGCGCGGCTATCGGCGGAGCCATCATCACCAGATAATATTGATGGAAGAATCCCGCAATACTGAAGAATCCCATCACCGGCACCAGCCATGCTAACCAGAATAGAGCTTCTTTATGCCCTTGCGTAAAGTTCCTTCTCCGCAGATTAGCGAATAATCCAATACAACCAAACAATACAAAAGGCAGCATCCAGCTTGCCTGACCTGACAGCTCTGATTGGAACAGGCGCAGTGGACCTGCGGTTCCAGTATTGAACATTCCACCTCCGCCGCCATTCATGCCGCTGCGTTGTCCTTGGCCCCCACCTTCACCACCAAATTGCCGGTTTTGATTATCTGTTCCACCGCCGGGTGGTTGCCCTGGTGAACCTCCATCATCGGCGCCATTTTGACCGTCTGAGGTTGAATTTATGCCTTGCCGACCCGAAAATGCTCCACGTCCGCTATCCGTACCATTTTCAGCATCTGCCCCGTTCATAGCGGGTCTTTCACCGTTCATAGCTGGCATCTCGCCATTCATGTTCGGCATCTCACCACCATTCATTGAAGGCATTCCACCTCCGCCACCTGTCCCCCGATCACCCGTCAATCGCGCGACACCATTATAACCAAAGGCAAGATTGAGCACGGAGTTAGTACCGCTGCTGCCGATATAAGGTCGTTTACTAGCGGGAATCGAATCCACTATCACTGCCCAGGATAACGAGACCACGAGTAATATAGCTGTCGAGGCCGCTAATACTCCAGTTTTTCGCTTCCAGTTCACTTTCGCAGCCAAGACATAAAAGAGATAAAAAGCCGGCAAAACCATATAAGCCTGCAGCATCTTCTCATTAAACCCAACACCGATTAAAGCGAATGCGGCAAGGAGACTGCCCAGCTTATTACTCTTCGTTCCTTTAAATAAAAACCAAACCGCCAACAGTAACGTGAATACTAACAAAGCATCAATGTTATTCGTCCGGCTAACAGCCGCCGCTACTGGAGTTGTTGCCATGGCCAGCGCTGCTAAACGTGCTGCCGCTTTACCAAAGGTAGGTTTAACCAGAAGGTATACGAGCAACACGGAGCCCACGCCCCCAAGCGCCTGAGGCAAAATTACACTCCAGCCATGAAGCCCGAAGATGAGCGCGCTAAGAGTCTGAATCCAAAAGGTGACCGGTGGTTTATCCACCGTGACTGAACCCGCAGAGTCGAGTGAAGCGAAGAAGAAATTATGAAAGTTTTGCAGCATACTTCCCACGGCAGTGGTGTAGTATGTATTCACATAGTGGTCATTCCAAACTCCATAACCGTACAAAAAAGCAGCGAGTATTAAAATGAGCCACAGTATAAGATCCGAGCTTATTTTTCTAGCAAAACTCATCTCCATTTCACTCCTATCCCTTGATCATTCTATATGCCGGCAGTTCTGTAACTCCGGCCCAAGCTTTCCGTAGGTGTATTATTTCATCCATACCTTAACTCTCAATGAGTGCAAGCTGAATGTTTGCTGAATAAATGAGGCTGCCAGAACGCAAAAAAGACCCCACAATGTGGAGCCTTTCGGTACTCTTTTCAATCCAAACTATGTTATTCCATCTTGCCTATGGCAACAAGCTTATTCACCGTGTTCCAGTTGCGTGCGGTAATGGGCATCCCGAGTATTTTGTCAAAAGGGACTTTAAAAAGCGGCGATTGGCTCACACTGACCTCATATAATATATACATCTCTCTGCCGACAAAACGCACCTTATCCGGTCCATTCTCATAAGTGCGCAGTTTATCCAATGCTTCCGCTGAAGGCTCGGCTGGTAAAAAAGTAACATACCATCTTTTGAATTCCTCTGGCTCGGAGAGCTGAAAGGGATCGTTAGCGATCACGTTCTCCATCTCCGCTAAAGTACGGATAATAACAGAGACCTCGAATCCAAAAACCTCATGAATCTGACGTTCAATGACTCCGCTAAGCAGGCTCACCGAACCTTCATCACTCTCAAATACGACATTTCCGCTCTGAATATACGTTCGTACATTTGCAAATCCAAGAGCTTGAAACATCGCCTTCAGGTCCAGCATTTTAATAATTTTGTTCCCGCCGACGTTAATTCCACGCAGCAGCGCTATATAGGTAGTCATAGAATACGCCTCCGTTTTGTGCCATGATCAGCTTACCTCTGCGGCTAAGGTGTGTAGACGTTTACGAACTTCTTTTACCAGCAGCTCCTTCTCTGGAGGCGAAAGCCCCTCCACCAGACGCGCGGCCGCGATCGGCAAAATCCAGCGGTCTACGTCCTCATAAGTGTGTCCTGATAATCTGAGATACTCTTGAATGTATCCCTTAGTTAATCTTTTTCTTATAAAACCTAACATTAATTTGGAGAAGGCAGAAGCTCCCGGAGGCATAGCTCCCAAACTGAACATCACTACGGAACGCGCAGCATCTCCAGCAGGTTCTCCCACTACACCCGTCATCCAGTCGATCACCCAGAGCTGTTCATCCATAAGCACATTGTCGGGATGAAAATCCCCATGACATAAACGAGTGCCTTCCGGCAGCTTCTCCAGATACTTCAAAATGACGGATTTTTCCTCTTCGCTCAGCATAGGGGCAACCATGATCTGACTTTTCAGCATATCCTTTTGCTGGCCGATTTCCTCTGTAGTTTCAAGCTTATGCAAATCACAATGAAGCCCCGCCATCAGCCTGGCATATTGGGTAACTTTCCAAGGCTTCTCACCCATCACCTTTAGTAAAGAGGGACCCTGAATTTGTTGAAAAACGATACCTTGTCGATTCTGTTCAGTAATAAGCTCAAAAGGCTGAGGGGTCCGAACACCCCGCGCATGTACAAACCGGCTGATTTTATATTCCCGGCTGACGTGTTGCTCTGCTATATCCTCCCGGTACAATTTAAGAATCCTCTGATCGTCATGTTGCCAGATCTCCGCTGTTCTGCCTTCCCCAACAAGCTTCGCCTTCATTCGGTATCCTCCATTTAGTCCAGATTAATGCGGGTAAAATGCTCAACTACCGGAAATGGGTCGTAGTAATGGTGAAGGAGTGCTTTCCATTCCTGATATTGGCTGGATTCTCTAAAACCAACAGTGTGGTCTTCAAGCGTTCTCCACTTCACCAGCAACAGATACTTATGATCATCCTCCAAGCAATGTTGTAATTCATGGCCCATATAACCCTCTATCGAGGAGATTAAACTTGACGCCTCCTTGAAGCTTTGCTCAAATTCAGTAGTCAAACCAGGCTTTACTTGCAGCATCGCAGCTTCCAAAATCACAATCATCATCTCCTAAAGTTATGTATTTAAAGCATCCCGGAAAAACTCATGATAGAAATTAATGATGACCAACAGTATAGCTAGTGACTCATTGACACTGCCTACCTCCAGCGAATGATTAGCATCATCGATTCTATACACCTTCAAATGATTCAGCCCACTAATTTCACCGGAATGTTCTTGACCAAATAAGGGGTCACTGCCGCCATAGATTACAGTACCACGACTCCGCTGAATCAGCGGCACCGCCTCAGGCAACGGGGTGATATATAGATGAGACGTCTTCTTCTGTATTTCTAGCTCTTCAGCTATTCTACCTGCAATAACAGCGCCCATGCTTTTACTTATAAAAAGAAATCTCTTATAATCCGGAAGAGAAGCGATCACAGCTTTACATTCCTCAATGATAATACTCATTTCTTCACGTTTGAAATCCACCCTTGCACTCTGGTAACCATATTCTAAAAGCAGAACATCACAATTATGCTCCCGGGCAGCTTTAGCCGCATAATCTAGCAGAGAGCGATCAGCTGAATAATTTTTACCCGGAAAAATAACAGCCAGCGCTTTGGACCCTTGGGTGATATATTTATGTTTAACCTCTCTACCCCAATAAGAGGACATAATGATATTGCTAACGTTCATACATGTTTCCCCTCTTCTACTCCTTAGACGGATTTAAAATGTTTAAAGAAATCTATCGTTTCTTGCAAATCTGCCTCATCTTTATAGATACTCATTATTCGCCCAATTTCAAGCGCAAAGTCTACATATCCATTCGGTTTAGCGGTAATGATTGTTCCATCGACAAAGACGTTAGATACCCCAGATTCATTGTCCACATAAACCTTACCATCCAGTACTCCGGCAGCCTTAAGAATGGATACCCCACCGCAAATGCCCGCGATGACTTTTCCTGCTCGATTCAGGCTTCTGATTAAATCTAATAGAGCCTCCTGCCCTATTAAATTATCTGTTTCCCCACCAGGGATAATCAATAAATCTATGGTGCTAACGTCCACATTTTCAACCAATACTGATGGATTCACAGAAAAACCCTCGCAGGAGATTAACGCCTTATCTTCCAAGCTTAAGGTATAGACCTCGCCCTTTGTTTTCATAAAATAAGCTGCCAATGTAACCTCAAACTGCACAAAGCTATCATATATAAGAATATATGTATTCAATGATAGATCAGCTCCCCTGTTCTCAATAAAAAAGTAAACTCTATCTATGTATCTATCATTATAGCATCATCGCCTTCTCCTGAAACTTACGGACTCAGAGGACGCTATTTGCACATTTCCCGCGGCTTTAAAAGCGTAAATGTGATCAAATAAAACGAAATAAAAAAAGACACGGGCAACCAGCCACTTTAAGGCTTACGAGACACCTGTATCCTCCTATTAGAGCTATTGCTGCAACTGCGGCGCTAGCTGTTTATTTTTACGCCGGCTCACAACAATTTCAGCGCAAATCCATAACATCAGTGGAATAATCACCTGAAAAGGAAAGGCGTATATTTTATAAATATGGTAAGAAAAATAGTACATTTCCATAATATCCTTGTACACAAAATCCGCAAAATAGATCATGAGTAGTCCCATCTGAAGCACAACAGAGCGGTAACTCTTGAGCTTGAGTACTTTTGCTATCCCACTACTCGCTACATACAGACATAAACTTGTCTTGATAAAAGTAGTGATTACAAAAGCAACTGCCGATGAACCTTCAATTCGGGTCAGAAAATCACCTACATTAATACGGCCAGCAGACACATAAGCGGGAAAATATAAACTGGATAGAACTTCAGGACCCAGCATCAACAGGTTACGCAAAGTAGCCATAATGATAATCACCCCTGAAATTACTAGACTACCAAATAATATCTTCCGTATTGAGCTCTTGTCCGATAAATTACTGAATGCTCCCAGAAATATTACAATCTCCGCAAATGGAAAAGAAAAAGTACCCAGAGTGTCGCTTAATAAAGGCTGCCAGCCTTTGTCCAACAGAGGAAGTAAATGATGATATTCCAGTCTGGAAAAGGCGAGTGTTATCAGTACTAAATTAACAAATACAGCAAACAGCAACAGGAGCTTAGCGCTTCTCCCCATCACTTCAATCCCCGCCTTAACCACCCAAACACACAATAGTCCCAGACATATCATAGGTGCTAACATAGGGGTATCCGTTAAGGTAATTGTGCGACTGAATTCTCCAAAGTTTCTAATAATTAGTGCCCCCAAATGAAAGGAATACCATATATAGAGAGTGGAGATGATTCGACCCAGGATTCCGCCAAACACGGTAATCAACATATCAAATAGATCCTTACCCGGTAATAGGACGTGGAGTCTGGCATATATCAGCAAAAGTGGGGCAACCAGCACCATAGCTAACAATACGGCGATCCAGTTACTGTTACCGGATTGTCCCGGTACGCCCATAAATATTGAAGTCCCCATAATAAATAAGACAGCAATACTAATAGCATGCCCTGTTGATATGATCTCTTTATTCATACTCTATTCTCCCTTTAGGCTAATACCTAGAATAGCTTCTTGATCCAATACACAAGGAATGGTGACGGACTAGGAATCGACCATCTCATTGCCAATGCAAAGGCAATACAGAATGAAATTAGACATAATGCAGAAGAAACATAAAAATCCCGCTTCATCCCCTGCTTCCACAGACCATAAGGATCAATTAAAACAATTACTACATAGATAAACATGACCACCACAACCAATATTATCACCTATTTTTGATGAATCTTGATAGACCTTGTCGTTTGTGCACTGTTCTCAATAATCACCTTGGAATTCACTACTACTTCTACGTTGGAAAATTCTTTCACCCAGTTTTTCTCGATTTTCTCCCAGGTCCGCGGCATTTTCTCATGAAGGAGCTCTCCAAACCCAAAAATATCTGCATGGTAATCCTTCTGAACCTTATGAATAACTGAGAAAATCTGCTCTTCTAGTTCTTTTTCAGCCCACCTTTCTATCGTCTTCTTGCTGTCCAGACTATTGAATTCGCCCGAAGATTTGACCTCGTCCAATCCGGCATGTGTCAGTGTATTAAGTTTTATTTGGAGCTTACCATTTACCCATACAGGTTTTATTTTTGTGCGATTGGATAAAATCTCGAGCGAAAAGTTAGGCTCTCCACTTTCATCCTTTACGATTAACACACCTCCCTGGATTTGATTGTTGGCAAACAGCATGTATTTCGTTTCTTCGCCACTGATCATACCGATCATTTTATCCATTTTGAATATAGCTGTTCCGCTAACTCGTGCATTCTTCATCTTATTTTGTTCATGGACATAAATTAACGGAGCGATAGCATATTCTCCAGAAGCCTCAAGCTTGTCAATGAAGTCCCAGATTTCCACAACAGGCGCTGTGCTGACATTCTTCTCAGTTCTCATCTGCTGTGCAAGTGCGTAAGACATAATACTCTCAGTTGAACTACTTAGGCTTATGATTTCTTGAGCCGGTTTGTCTTTAGCGACAAAGATATACACATCTGATCGGGTTTCCGTATCCCTGTTGTACCAATCAATTACTTTGGTGACTCCCTCCCTTGCAATCTCCTCACTGAGGATAATCGCCTTAGAATGGCTCCAAAATAACTTTTTTCCAGTAATCGAGATCATCCCCCGCACAATATCAAACATGGTCTCGCCCGCGAGCGTAATCATTTTGAAACCAGCCTGACTTGATTTCAACCCTTCCTTCGTATCTACAATTTCTGTCGTTACCAATAACTGACCGTCTTTTTTTCCCTTATCAATTGCGACCCCAGCAACAATCGACATATCGTCAATTTCAAAGTAGTTCCAGCAGCCTGTATTGCAGATCAGAAGCATCATGGATATAACAATCAGAAGTATCCTTTTCAGCTTGCTCATGGTCTTCTCCTTACTTTATTGGAGCCTTTTCTCCTCATATTTCGTGCCCCAATCAACGCCGGACGCAGATACATATGCCACCACGGTGCCCTGATCGCTGTATCTTTAATGTCCTGAGGACGGATAGAGCCTACTTCAAGCATGTATGGAACCCCAAAGCTGCGCAAACTCATCAAATGTACTACTAAACCAAGCATTCCAAGAAAATATCCGTATATCCCCAGGAAAAAACTCGCACCCAGCAGCAATGTTCTTACGATAATTAAAGGACCGGTCAACCTAGGATTAAGTAGCGTCATGATCCCTGTTAAACCGACTACAATAATCATTGGAGCACTCACTATTCTGGCCTCCACTGCCGCTTGTCCTAACACGAGAGCGCCTACGATACTGATAGCCTGCCCTATATAGGTAGGTATCCGCTCGCCCGCCTCTCTTAATATTTCAAAAATAGTTAACATGAATAGCGCCTCTACTATTGTAGGAAAAGGGACTGCTACTCTTGCTGTAGAAATACTGAGCAACAACATGGTGGGGATCATTTCCTGGCTATAGGTAACTAAAGCTACGTAAAGAGCAGGAATACTGATCGACAAAAAAGCTCCAAAAACTCTTAACATTCGATTGAACGAACCAAAATAAAAGTTAATGTAATAATCCGAGCTGGCTTGAAAATTCTCTACAAATAGATAGGGAACGGTCATTGCAAACGGGCTGCCTTCTATAAGCACGGCAACTCTGCCCTCCATCATGTTACTGACTACGGCATCCGGGCGCTCTGTACTTCCTGTCATCTCAAAGGGCGAATAGGGTTCGTCTCTAATTAATTCCGCCAGAGATGCCGTGTCCAGAATAAGATCTATGTCAATCTGTTCAATTCGATTCTGTAATTCTTTGAGAATAGCCGGTGATGCCAAGCTCTCCATATAACAGATACATATCGGTGTTTTGGAACGTGTTCCCAGTGAACTAAAAACAAACTTTAACTCGGAGTCTTGCACCCTGCGACGAATAAGAGTGAGATTCACTAACAGTGATTCCGTAAATCCTTCCCTTGGACCTTTGACACTTTTTTCGGTCACCGGTTCCGCAAGAGCTTTCGTCTCCCAACCCTGTGCCCCAATGTTCAGAACACCCGCAAAGCCGTCTATCAGCAGTAAGGTCTTGCCAGCTATAATCGAATAAATCATTTCATCAAAATCTTCAGAGGCGACCACATCACTAATGCTAATGACCTGCGTCCGGATGTTCTCCATCAGCTCGGCTTTATTGTCACAATTCTTTTTGGTAAAATCAAAAGCCATAACAGGCTTAATAATCCCTTCCTGGATCAAATGCTTGTCAACCATTCCGTCAACATAGACTAACCCAAAGCGAAGACTATCAGTAAACATGTTGCTAAACACTCTGATTCTAAGCGTTTCATCGTCCTTGAATATGTTTCGAAACAAAGTCATCATTTCATCCAGTGACGTACTCAGAGTCTGCTCAGATTTTGTGTTTTTTTGAGACGTATTGCTGTTTCCACCTGCTGGCCGTTCCTCCACAGTAGTCACTCCTGTCAGAATTAGGTTTCCTAGAAATTATCCCCCGTCTCTCCAAATCCTATCCGCCAAAATTATACTGAAAAGGGATCAACAAGAAAGAAACGAGACTACTCCATACGCCGGGTTCGGCAGGTAAGTAACCCAATCAGCCCTTGGGGTCATGCCAATAGTGACTCACCGGGTACATCTTCAGGCGCTTCGGCTCAGGCACGTAACACCGAGTACATCCTCAGACGCTTATGGACTCAGGCACGATAACACCGCATATATCCTCAGACGCTTTCGGCTCAGGCACGTAACACCGCATACATCCTCAGACGCTTATGGACTCAGGCACGATAACACCAAATACATCCTCAGGCGCTTACGGACTCAGGAGGCGTTATTTGCTCATTTATCGCCTTTTTGGCATAGTTTCGGACTCCAGTGCAGCTATCTCATCAAAAGTGGCTCAAACCGGGCGTTTTTCATGCCAATAGCGACTCTGAGGACCGATAGCACGCCAAAAGTCCATAAATGCAACGTTTAGGGGCTACTGGGTCCGTTACCGCCGAATCACACTCATCCCTTGGGGTTTACGGACCTCGCACAATAACACCAAATACATCCTCAGGCGCTTACGGATCTAGGACGATAACACCGAATACATCCACAGGCACTTAAGGACTCAGGAGGCGTTATTTGCTCATTTATTGCCTTTTGCGAACAGTTTCGGACTCCAGTGCAGCTATCTCATCAAAAGTGGCTCAAACCGGGCGTTTTTCATGCCAATAGTGACTATGGGGTCCGATAGTACGCCAAAAGTCGATAAATGCTACGTTTAGGGGCTACTGGGTCCGTTAGCGCCAAAACACCCTCTCCCCGGGGAGCTTACGGACCTAGCACAATAACACCGAACACATCCTCAGACACTTACGGACTTAGCCGCGATAACACCACTTGCATCCTCAGGCACTTACGGACTCAGGAGGCGTTATTTGCTCATTTATCTCCTTTTTGGCACATTTTCGGACTCCAGTGCAGCTATTTTATCAAAAGAGGCTCATATTGGGCGTTTTTCATGCCAATAGCTACTATGGAGTCCGATAGCAAGCCAAAAGTCGATAAATGCTGTGTTTAGCGGCTACTGGGTCCGTTAGCGATCTCTTGCGTGCAAATGACATACCATGAAGCAAAGTTTGTTTTAAGAGCATGGGGGATACGAGCATGTGATTAGGTGTTTTTGAGTTGTCAGCTCTGAGATAGCAACTTCGATCTAGACGTTTGAGGCTGGTATCTCTATGCTAGCAACTTTGAGTTAGGCCTTAGGGGTTGCCAGCTTGTTCTATGCGTTTGGCACTGGCATCTCTGAGCCAGCAACTTTGAGTTAGGCGTTTGGGGCTGGCACCTTTGAGCTAGCAGCTTTGAACTAATAAAGCTGGCGTTCGGGACATACGGTCAGCAGCAAAAAAACACAGGTACCCCACCAGTCATTGGCATGACTAGGACACCTGTGTTTTTTATTGCTGCACGATTATTGAAGCTGCTCAAACAGGCGGAAGATCACTGTCGCTGCTTGCGCTCTTGTAGCCTTACCGTTTGGCCCAAATTGGTTGGATGTCATACCGTTAATAATTCCACTAATACGCATCGCTTCTACAGCTTTGGCTGCATCCGCAGACAACTGATTCACATCAGAGAATGCTTCACCAGAAGCCTTTGTTCCGGCAGTCAATGGGATATTAATCGTCTGAGCCAAACGATAAATCATGACTGCCATTTCCTGACGAGTAATCTCCTCGCTTGCACCAAAGTTGTCATCCGCTTTGCCTTTAACAATGCCGAGCTTTTGAGCGCTCGCAATCGGACTGGCATACCATGCCCCATCCTTAACGTCTGTAAATGTGCTTACAGCCGTCTCATCTAGTAAATCAAAAGCGTTCATCAATATTTTGATGAATTCTGCACGGGTTACATTTCCATTTGGATTAAAGTGTTCAGCATCCATCCCTTCGATTGCACCTCGTGCTGCGAGTGCTTCAATGCTGTTTAACGCCCAATTAGCTGTAGCGATATCTTTGAATGAAACATTCGAGTGAACCACTACATAACTGCCAAGCTGCGGCAAAGTTAACTCAAGCATCTGTGTTCCTGTATTAAATCTTCCGTTCTTAACGATCTCTAGTTGCTGATTACTGTTCAAGTAATAAACCACTACTTTATGAGCTTTCTCACCAGACTTCAGCGTATAAGGAAGTGCCAGCTTGACCCCCGATGTCTTCAGAACATCACTCGGAATAACCACACCGTCTACGCTAAGACTGATGTCTTTAATTGTACCAGCATTCAACTGACTGCTTACAGACAGTGGCAATCCGGATACATCTCCAGTGCCCACAATAAGCTTAAGTTTGCCGTTCTTAGCATCTGTGTAAGTCTTCAAGAAACTTTCCGGCAGCATTATGCTTGCTGTTCCTGTATCAATCTTGAGGGATTTAACATTTCCCGCTGCTGCCAGTGACTGCAGTGGCAGCTCAATTACAATTTGTTTCGCGTTTCCGGCAGGATTCACGACAATGGACAGAATACCATCCTTTGCATCTTTAGCTGCCTTTTCAACATCTGCGGCAGTGAGTTCAGCCAATGCTTTTCCATCTGCTCCGATGACCGTCTGGACCACGATTTTACCACTGCTTACAGCAGGGGCTATCGCAGACGCGCTAGGAGACGGTTTGGCCGTAGCTACCGGCACATAAGTACCCGGTGCCTCTGTTGGTTTTGGTGTTGACGTTGGCGTTGGTGTCGCTGTCGGTACAGGTGTTGATGTTGGCGTAGGTGTTGGCGTAGCTTCTGAAAGCAACTTCAGGCCCGCAACCGCCGCATTAAGCTGACTTAATGCCTCATCAATGTCTGCCTGAGTGGCAGTCCCACTCTCCAGCAATATCACTGCTCGTGCTACTTCTTTCTCAAGAGTATTCCAGCTCTCCTCTACATAAAGGCTCTTATCCAAAGCTTCTATTGCTCTAAGCTTCTCTTCCAAAGGTGCCGTTATGAGAGGCGGATTTACAGAAACCAATGTTAAGGTATACGTTCTGGTCGTTGTTTTATCCAGTGCTGTCACAATGACCTTGTAACCCGTTTGGATTTCTCCCGCAATAGTAATGCTATCGGGTTCGTACACAGCGAAGGTAACCCCTACCGGAACAGTAAGTCCTTCCTTCAGCTCATCAAGCGTAGTCGTATCCGGTAAAATAATTTCTTTGGCTACCTGATCAATAGATCCGCCCGGAATTGTGATTCCGCTGATCGTTGCATCATGAGCTTCGACAGGCTGTAAGGCTTCAAAGGCATTTTTCAAATTGGAATATGCCACATTAATATCACCATCGGTAGCACCGTCATTTGCATAAGTGGCTTTAGCAGCCTCTAGTGCAATGCGTAGTGCCTCCCATTGCTCAAGCGTTCCGGTATAATTCTCTTCATTTACCGAAGGATCTTCCGCTGTATCAATGGCTGCTTTAAGTTTAGATTTATCGTACCTCACACTGATGCGGCAGCTGGCAGCAATATCGGTGCCCGCCACTTTACCAAATATAGTGAAGTCTGTAGCAATGGTGAGTTTGTTAAGGGGAATTTCCTCCCATACCACACTTGCCAAGCCTGTCGTTTTATCGGCGTAAGTTACTGTAACCTTAGCTGGAAGCGTAGGCACGACGTTAACTGTCGTACTCACCGCAATCTGTTCAATGCTCACAATCGCACCATGGTCGCCGGGAGCAGGAACTTCTCCTTCTGGCTTAGACGAAATAGCCCGCCATTCCTTAACGCCTGTCCAAATACTGGTGGACTGCTTATTAAGAATCAAACGGAGTTTATCCGTCTTCACCTCGTCAAAGGTTATCTCGTTAAATGCATTTCTTGCTTTGCCTTTCTCGCTCAAGCCCGTTACCGGTACATATTTTCCAGCATCCTTATCCCAATATTCGAAGTTGTAATCTCCCGGTACCTGCACACCGCCTTCATCATCATAGAAGTACACGGAGCTGCCTGACAAAGTCACGGGCTCTTTCCAGGTCAGTTGCAGCCAGTGGCTTTCACCGGGACCGCCCCAGTTCCCATACTGAGTTTCTGCTTCGCTATTGTAAATACTTGCTGAAGTATAAGGGATATAACCATCATTAATGCCATACACAGACTCCCATGCCGAAGTGTATGAGGCACTAGGGGCAGCCAAAAGGGCAGCATTTCTGTATCTAAGGTTATCCACCGCCATCCGCATTTGATCCGTTGCCACCTTGATCTCTTCCAGCGTATATTCTCCCTGAGCCAGCAATGCCTTGGCAGCAGTCAGCGCAGCTTGCAGCTCTTGCCATGTTGCCGCAGTAAAATCATCCTTGTTCCGGACAAGTCTGCCGGAATCCCGATCCGCAAACTTCGCGATCATCTCTGTCAGTTCCGCAGTAGCTACAAATACGGTGACTGGAACCTTCACGACAGTTTCCAGTTCTCCATCGCTGACAGTCAGGCGGTATTCGTATTCACCAGTCGTCTTAAAGGTGGCTTGCAGCATGGCTTTATCAAGCCCTGTCTCCTCTACTTCTCCTTCACCTGAAATCTTCTCCCAGGTATAAGTCAGCTTGCCACTTGGCAACCCATCATCAACGATCTGCGGCATAATCGTCAGAGGAACATTTTGCTCAACCTTCAATGGTGTTTCTAGATAAACCTTTGGTGCCTGATTGGCAGCCGCCTTAACCTCCAGATTATTATTGTAGATCTGAATCTCCTTGATGGCGGTCGCAAGTTCCAGCGGATGCGTCACATGAATGCGAATCGCTGCAGTGTTAACCTTTTGGAACTCCACATTGTTATAGTTGGAAGCAATATATTCCGGATAGCGGAATTGTCCCTCCACTGGTTTCCAGCTTCCATCAGCATCCTGATATTCGACACCAAATGTCTGTGGTGTACCATAACCGTTCAGAAGCCGGTCATTATAGAAATAGACTTTTACATTGTCCACAGCCTGGACTCCATCAAATTTGAACGTAACCGTATCGACAGAATTCGGAGAACCGCCGAATAAAGCTGTGTTTGACGTATGATTAATTGATGCGATTGTCGAATTGTCCGCCAGGTTGCGGATATTCGAACCGCTCTTGATATAAGTCGATTCAACAGTAGTGCCTGAAGCAACAGCCAGATTCGTACCGTTATTAACAATATCAACGCCTGCTTTATTAAACATGTCGACAGTCTTCTCATTGCTGGCTAAGGATGTTTGATCTGCCGCAGCAAGCGTCGTAGCACTGCCTTTTTCATATAACACCTGTGTCTTCGAGTTGTCGCCAACGGCCCCAGTTACATCCCCTGAAGGTTTTTCCACCTTGCCAGTAGCTGTATCATAAATCAGATGGGACATTTCGTTAGTTGTCATTACGAGTTCGTCATTAATGAAGAGCGAATAACCTACTGGAATACCTTGATAATGAGGATTGTCACTATACTTAGCAGGATCCTGCCATACGATAGATAAGTTAGCATCATGGTAACGCACGTTATCTACAGCAAAATAGTCATAATCGACATTAATCGGCCATAGCTCGATCTTGTCATCTGTCCGTGGCTGAATACCCGCCATATCTTCAACTACAGTGTAATTCATCATGCCAAGCGTATCGTGGTGAATCCATGCCCGTACCATATCTCCGCTAGGGTTAGGAGGATTGTCTTTTGTCCATGGTGTGCCGAAGAAGTAATCCTCCAGCCAGAAAAATTCATTAGAGTCCAGGTGGTCCGTATTGCCCGGTTCCACTGTATGCAACCAAGCGCCCCAATCAAACAGTGTTTTGTAAACGTCACTATTGATGTTATCTATAGGATAATAGCGCAGAGAGGCACGAACGGTATTAATATAGTTGCCGAAGTTACACCATGCGAACTGGTCTGTACCGAAGGCATCCGTCTTGCCATTCTTGAAATCTTCTACCCGCTTCATAATGCTGTTCTGATCCGCTGTAAAGAAAGGAAAGATCGGATAATAATTCGGATCTGCGTAATCAGACAACTGAGATAAATATTTCGCCTCATATCCTTCTTCACCTTCAGTTGGTACTACACCAAAGTTAAAGACAAACATGTTATTATCCCGCCAAGGGTTGAATACATCGGTACCGCCCACAACTTTTTTGTGCAAAAAGCTGCCGGTACCATTCGTATCCGCCACACCGTCACCATCAAAGTCAGCCTTGTCGTACCACATCTCATTCAGAATTGAATTCTTAATATTCTGCGCCACAGTGTTCATTTTAGCTGCACCCGCAGTATCTCCAAGCTGCTCGTACATCTTCGCTGTTGCCACTGCATTGGCGTAGGTAGTAGAAGAACCATCCAGGCGGGCATAGTTACCACTGCCATTCCAGTGCATGGATACGGTATCTCCGTCATTACCTGTAATCGGACCATGGTTATAATAAACAAGATTTGGATTAGTGCCTTTAAAATGTTCAAGTGTGCCGGTAACATCAGTCGCAGAAAAATCAGCAAACTTCTTCAATATTTCCTGACCACCACCGTAAATCTTGTAAGCGTCCCAGCCTACTTGCGACGTGTTCTGCATCATATCCCAGGTCCAGATGTTAGGACGTCCGGGATTATTTTTATAATTCTTATTCTCGGAATATTCCCCTTGAGCCAGCCAGGTTCCATACAAGTAGGAAGGATCACGCAGCCATTTCAGATCCTGCATCGCCCAAGGTACACTGACCGTAATCCCGTTGTTGTAGCCGAGAACGCCCTCCATGTTCATTGGGAACTGCCAGTCATTGCCCGGAATGTTGGCATCCAGCAAATTAAAGCGGTTACACCACCAACGATAATAAAGTACCTTCTTCACATTCTCATCGGGAACATCGATATATGGAATGTTCTCTGCCCACCACTCGTTGTACTCCCGCACCTGTGCAGAGAAGGCTGTGTCATTGCTGTCAGCAGCCTTAAAGCTCTCATAATGCAGCTTTGAGCCCGGTATTTCATCCGCGAGCCAACCCATGACTACCTTTTGGTCAACGGAGCCACCAGCGGGCACTGTAATCTCTCTAACCAGTTCATTTCCGGAAGGACTCATGCCGTTTCCGCTCAGATGAACATCCACGTAGGACATCGCTTCAACTACCTTTTGCCCGGCTTTGCCTATCATTAGCGGAGCAGCCACTCTGTAACCCACCAGCTCATCACCCTCAGCCGCTGAGACGAAAGGTGATTTAACCTTCATCGTCAACGTTATATCACTGGCCGTAGGATTCTTCAATTGAAGCAGCGTTACAGCACTGTTATAGCTGGAAATAAATTTCCGCTGGTTAATCTCCAGGCCTCCGCTTGTGTAGGTCTGATTCTCATGACTCGGGTAGTTCTTCCGCACATTTTTCTGTTCCGCCAAGTCTCCTGTAGAAAGGGTGATGTTATACATCGTGTCCTTGTTCAAAGTATCCGCGTAATGCACCGTTCCCACAAAACCCAGCTTGGTATTATCCTGAGTCTTCATGTACAAAGCGCTTCCCCGGCTGAACAGAGTATTGGCGCTAACTTCATCGTTGACATCATCCGGAATGACACCTTCGTTAACAAGCAAGGCATCAAGCCAAGGCAAATCGGAATTATCTTTTGCAAAAGCCTCAAAATCAAAAGCTTCAATCGCCTGCATCATTTCTCCGACGGTGACATCGCTGAAATTAACGCCTTCCTTAACAATAGAATTATCCTTCCACTTCGCCTGCCCGTAATCGGTGCCTACGCCTTCATGATAGAAATCAGTCGTGTAGTTAGCCGATACGGGAACAATCCCTGCATTTAATACAACAGCCGCACATAATGCCGCTACAGAAGCTCTTCTGGGCCATTTATGACTTGTCATTTGGATGAATTCCTCCTTTTTATCCCTTGATTCCCGTTAATGTAATGCCCTCAACAAAATATTTGTTGCCGATCAAGAAAAATACTAGACAAGGAGCTGTAACGACGAGCGCCAGTGCCATGACCTGTTCATAGTTCGGAATGCGCATCCCGTTCACAATATACAAGCCCATAGGCAGCGTATAATCTGCTTCAGTCTTCAAATAAATCATGGTATAGAAAAATTCATTCCAACAGTTAATAAAGCTGAACAACGCCACAACAATCATTGCGGGACGTATAAGCGGCAGCATGATGCGGGAGTAGATACGGAAGTAACCCGCGCCGTCAATCTTGGCAGCTTCACTGAGTTCTATCGGAATCGTCATAAAAAATTGCCGGAGCAAAAAGACAAAATACGCGTTGCCGCCTGCACAGAAAAATGCCGGAATAATAAGAGCAGGTTTGCCAGCCAGTCCCAAAGAAGTGTACAGAGAATATTGTGGCAGCAGGGTTACGGCACTAGGCAGCATCATCGTACTGATGACCAGCACGAACCACATCCCGCGCAGCGGAAAGTTCAGCTTAGCAAAGGCATACCCCGCAAAGCTTGTCGTCAGCACCGTCCCGATCACATAAGGAACTACAATCGAAACTGAATTCCAGAGCTGCCGCAGGAACTGAATACGTTCCAACCCAAGCCGAAAATTATCGACATTTAGTGACTCAGGGAAAAACACAGGCGGCCGCGCCAGTATTTCTGTATGGCTCACGAAGGCACCTCGCAGCAGCCAATAAAGCGGAAAAGCAAACACCACTGCTAGCAGACAGGAGAGCAGAATCAGCCCGGTATTGATGGCTTTAGCTCTTTTCTTTTTTTTCTGGATACTTGTATAATTCATAATTGCGGTTGCCGCCATTATCTCACCTTCTTTCTTTTGCCCATCGAATCGTCCCTTTTAAATGCGCCCTGGAAGTAGAACAGCACACCAGTAATGGCCATAGTGATTAGGAAGACGACCCATGCCTCAGCAGACGCCAAACCGCGCATCCCTACCTGAACAAATGAATGGTCATAGATCATAACGTTGATAAAATAAGTCATCCGATCGGGTGCACCATTTCTGGACAACACCACACTTTGCGTATAAATCTGGATAGAGGTCATCATGCACATAATCAATTGGAAAAAGAGGACAGGTTTGATCGTCGGATAGGTTACTTTGAGGAACTTGTGCCAAGCATTTCCCCCGTCCATCTCGATGGCTTCCAGCAATTCTCCCGGAACATCCTGCAGCGTAGCGATGAACACAACAATCGTCCCACCACAGGTCCACAAGCTCATGATAAACATTGTCTCAAAAATACGGATGGGATCAGTCAGGAAATCAACAGGGGCTATTCCTATCTGCAATAAAATCCAGTTAAGCAGTCCACCCTTGGCTTGGTTCTGTAGAAGCATCTGCCACACAATCGTTGTCGCCAGCATCGGAACTACAGACGGCAGAAAGAATATAGCCCGCATTAAGTTTCTGCCGATAAATTTACGGTTTAATAAGAGTGCAACAATCAGACAAAAGGTGATTACAAGCGCCACGTTAATGAAGGCATAAATCAAGGTTACCGTTATGGATTTCTTGAATTCGGAGCTGGTATTGGTGAATATGTACCGGAAATTATCCAGCCCAATCCACTCCATTACTTGGCTTCCGCTCATAATCGTTATTTTATGAAAGCTGTAAAACAAACTGGCCAGCATCGGATAAAGCGTCAATACCAAAAATCCAATAATGGCCGGTGCTGCAAACAAATATCCAGCCACCGCCTCTTTGGTGACACCTCTGGCATGCTTTTTAACATAGACCGCAGCCGTTTCGGTTTTGCTCTCTGGGTTCATAAGCAATAGCCCTCTTTTCAAATATAAGCTCTAATTAGGAAACCTTGCCGCTCTCGAACAACTGCTTGATCGCTGGCATGATCGCGTCATAGACTTCTTTAACACTTTTCTTACCTGCCAATGCCTGGTCAATAGATTTCTCATATTCAGTATTCATCTTGAGGTAGGCAGGAACGTAATATGCAGGCCATTGTGCGATAGAATCTTTCGTTGTCGAATAACTAAGGATAGTTTCTTTTGCGCTTTCAGGAAGATCGGAGGTCCACTTTTCAACCAAGGTAGGATCGGTATACCAATCTGCCTGGTTCGGCAACCACGCACCACTCTTCAGCAGCTCCAGACTGTTCTCAGGGTTGACCATGTAGGCATAGAATTTCTTGGCTTCCTCAATGTGCTTCGATGTATTGTACACAACAAGTGGAGCACCACAGTTCATCGTTACTGCCTTTTCCATCTTAGGCAGAACCCCAACGCCGATATCTTCATTTCCTTTGATATTAGCTAGATCCCAAGAGCCGCTGATCGCCATGGCATAACCACCACTCAAAGCGTCTACCGCAGAACCAATTCCGGAATTCCAAGTGTAATTGAAAGCGGATGCAACCTTATCTTTGTTAACGAGATCAGCTAGCTTCTGGATGGCATCAACCGTTTTGGGAGAATCCCATTGAAACTCCTTTCCATCCGGGGAAACAATTCCGCCACCGTTGGCATAAGCTGCCCAGAAATGGTGGAACTCCCGTCCCGCTGTAATACCAAGCCCGTAGTTCTCGGTCAGAGCAGCATCAAAGCCTTCATCTGCCGCTGTTTTTCCTTTAGTATCTGTCGTTAGCTTTTTCGCGTTTGTTACGAATGTATCCCAATCCCACGCATTTTCAACTTTGGAGGGTGGATATTCAAGACCTGCTGCATCAAATTTGGACTTGCTATAGTAAAGCAGCTCCAGCTGGTTGGATAGACCGACTCCGATCACTTTTTGCTCAGGTGAATGGATTGTTATCGCTGATAGTTTTTCAGGAATACTTCCGTCCGCTAATAAATCGCTGATATCTTCGATAATTCCCATTTCATTGTACTTTTGGATATCGCCTTCGCCCATATAACTGATATCTGGAAGTTCGCCGGATTCGAGCCGGGTCTGAATAAATGTATCAAAGGAGCCATCCGCTGGAAGCACTTGTGCATTGATTTTTACTCCGGTGTCGGCTGTATATTTTTCTGCTGCCGCTTCTACCAGCTTTTTCTGTACATCATCACCCCAATACAATAATTCCAAGGTTACATCTTTATCAGGCATAGTTTCTTTGTTGGCTGCTCCAGACCCTTCAGATGCCTTTGGAGCCGCATTGTTGGAATTGCCCGAACAGCCTGCCAGTGCGGAAAAAACCATCATTGATGCTAAAGATAGAACTAGAGTACGTTTTCCAAACTTCATGTTTGTTGCCTCCCTTTTTTCATATCTATTTATTTCAAGCCAAGCATTTAAAGCTTTAGCCTAAAATCATCATGGTTTGTCATTCTTAGCGATTACAGACAAGGGCTGAACATTCCGCCTGCCAGTCTTACGTGAGGCTCTAGCATCCCCTCAGTTGTGCGATATTCGAGCTTGTCCTCAAGCAGCACATATCTTGACGGATATGCAGCGTAACTTGTTACGATCCAGCCCTCCGAGTCTTCTTCAATATAACCGTTAATACAGCGCATCTTTCCGCGTGGATCCCTGTACAAATATGTGGTTGTCCCGAAGCCCATTAGATAGGCCACTAGCTCCTCCCCCATATCCCAATCATCTCCTGTCACACCCGAGAACAGCGAAGCAAACAGGGAATCACTTGCCCCCACAAATACGGATTGCCCAAAACGGTTTCGCGACAATTCTGGCATATTCAGGTTAGGAGCTGCCACACTATATGTAGAAGCTGCCTCTCCAGGCAACAAACGGCGTGGAGTAGAGCGTACATTCCAATCGTAACAATTGAATACTGCCATCGTAGAACGGTAAGCGGCTTCCAAATATTCAGGGTCTCCAAGGAATTCATAGGCAACCCGGGATGCTCCTGCTACCAATCCACCCCAAAGGGAATGAATCATATAAGACAAAGCTTCCCACCAGCGATCCGGATTCTGCACTCTGTAATCATTGCTGAATCCGATATTTGCCAGAATTAGTTGTCCATAACGCTGGGCCTCCTCTTTATTTCCAAGGTGACACAACGTTTCACAGGTAGGGCCAAATCCTGCATTATCGTAAAAATGCTCCGTTATAGCTCCCTCATACTGCTGTATTCCTGTCTCCAGATTTCTACCAAAGCGCTCCCATAAGGTAAGTAGACGTTTATACTCTTCTGAAAGACCGCACTGCTTCAGTGCTTCTAATAAATCAAGAATATAGAGCACAAATATCCCATTTAGACGGCTCTCATCCTTCTCACGCTGGCCACTGTGCCGATCAGGGTCTAGGCGAAGACACATGATTTCGGCAGCCCATTGTAGATATTCTCTAGGAGAATGAATTTTAAGTAATGAACCATCCATTCGTGACAATAGATAAAAGACATGCCCAATATAATCCAGATCATAAATGCGGTAGAATTCTCCGTACAAGGGACGCGGATGATTAAAATCCCCGCCTTCAAACCAATGCTCCTTCACATCCAATACTGCGGCAATCTCGGCCTTAGCTACTTGTTCTGGGACAGCCTTGGCCATGCTATTCTTCATCAGTAGAAAAGCAACCTTACCCAGCGATTCTCCCTGATTCGATAGCGGACGGAAGGCATATGGCCTTTCGACCTCCCCTGTCCCTCCAAAGTTATTATTTACCAACCACTCGGCTCTCTTTTCCAGAATCCAGTCAATCGACTCCAGTACATTCCAGACCAGGATATCGCTCCGTCCATCTTCTAGCACCAGCTCCAGCTTATGTTCTCCCGGCTCCAAACGCTGTAAAGATATAGCATAGCTACTGCCTGACTCCAACCGTACAGCTTCGTTCGTAATATTCTCCTGGCGGATCAGCTCCGTCCCCGGTAAAGTGCTATACAAACGCAGCTCACGTAGAACCTGGCCCTGCGGCAGATCAACAACAGCTTCGAACCTTCCTCCTCGGGTTAATACAGGCGTATAGCTCCAGCGCGGATGTCCATAGGCCATGCCCTGCCTATAGAAATCATCTCGATTCTGACAGGGATGGAATATGTATTCCCAGCTGTAGGTCTCCCCAGCGCCAAGATCCAGCGAACTGTAAGCGCCACCATATATCCAGTCGGCAGCTGCAGATTCGGTCATAGATGATCCGTCCTCCACCAACGATAGCCGATGATACAGCAGACCATCCAAAGAAGGGGAGACCTGCTCAAGAAAACGATTCTTATAACTACAATAAGTACCTACGCTTACTGTTCTGCCCTGAACCCCATAAACACCCAGATGTGGTGCTTTGTTGCTCCGTCGAATAGCAGCGATTTTAGCGAAATCCCCACCAAGATGGGGGAACACTGCACAGGACTGGCTCATATTGCGCTGCACATTTTCATCTCTGTACATGATATACGCGAGCGAAAGCCACACATGAAGTCCATTAATTCTTACAGATTGTGGTGAGCGGTTTGTAGCTTCAATAGTCCATCTTAGTCGCTCATCTTCCAGAGAATATGTAAGTCTGATTGCAATCGGTGCGCCTTCAAAATCCACAATTACACGGTGTTTTCCTTCTGGCGTAATTTTGGGCAACAGATCAGTGCTTTTTATGATATTCCCGTCCAGCTCTATTGTCCATTCTCCGAATAGCTTATCTGTATCCGCATAACCTGCCTCTTTCAAATAAGACGGATCAACTACCCAATTCATTTCACTAGGGTCGCCCTGTAATATCAGAGACTGAAGTGCTCCGCGGTCGCTTAGCTCCATCGTGAAGTTTTCATTGCCTAGAATCGTCATTGCCTAGCACCTCTTCGATATTTTAAGTTAAACGTTTAGATTTATGAGGAAAAAGGAGCTGTGAAACTTATTTTTGTTTCACAGCATTTTTTAACGTAGCCACGGAATCACGTTCGATCAACCGGCACTCCGGCATGGTCAGTGAATCCATCTTCGTCCCCTTGATTAAATTGAACAAAACCTCAATAGCTTGATAGCCCATCTCATGTAGCGGAAGTCCCATTGTTGTTATACGCGGGCGTAAGTAATCACTGAATTCACGATTATCAAAACCGACAACCGACAGATCATCCGGTATTTTAACCCCTTTTTCCTCTGCTGCCTGCAAAATACCTACAACCATTACATCATTCATAGAAAGAATCGCGGTTGGGGGCTCCGGCAAAGAGAGCAACTCTGAGGTAAGGCGATACCCCGATTCCCTCTCCCAGTCTCCCATCTTGATTAGCAGTGGATCGAACGGTAATTGATATTCAGTAACTGCCTTGTAATAACCGTTCAGTCTTAATCTGGAAGGGATAGAATCCATCAAACCACTGATTACTGCAATTCTGCTATGTCCTTGGTTAACCAAGTAGGACATTGCTTGGTAAGCAGCTTGCTCATCGTTATACTGGATAGAGATATCGTCCTGTGTGTAAGAGTAGGTATACACAATCGGCTTACCCTCCGTATCGATTAGACCCGTTAAATCACGGGGATGAACACCGATATAAATAATCCCATCCACTTGATTGCTGAGCAGTTCGGCAACCGCATTAGCGGCATACTTTCGGTAGTCTTCCGTATTCGAGAAGTTACGGCCGATACGCTTGTCTAAACGAAGATTCACCAGTAAAATATGCAAATCGTTTCGATCTCCAAAATCATTAATTCCATCGATAATATCGGGCGTGTTAAATACCGTCACATCTTCTGCAATAACACCTATTGTATTCGTACGGTTGAGTTTGAGACTCTTCGCAATAGCATTCGGCTTATAATTCAACTCCTCAATGGCGGCAACAACTCGTTCCCTTGTATCAGAACGTACATTGCGGGTACCATTAAGCACATAGGAGACTGTAGCAATCGAAACATTAGCCTTTGCGGCTATGTCTTTAATGCTGGTTTTCCTCATTACACCTTCTCCTATCTTATTATGGAACTCTTTCAATCACGTTGTTAAACGTTTAGATTATTTTTACAGTTAGAATATACCACGCGTATTTATTGCTTTGCAACCCTTTTTTTGCTATCCTCAAAAAATCCTCCTGTTCGTCCCCCGTTTCGTTTAGAATTGATTTATCTGTTGAGGAGCAATGGATAAAAATAAGATATAGGAGCTTGAGCTTGCTATGACACCATTTACTGAGAGAGTTATTCATATCATACAGTCTATACCAGAAGGTAAAGTGATGACTTACGGAGGAGTTGCCCGCGCGGCAGGTAGCCCAAGAGGAGCGAGGCAGGTCGTTCGCATCCTTCACTCCATGAGCAAAAAATATAAGCTGCCCTGGCATCGGGTCATTAATGCTAAAGGAATGATCGCACTAACTGAGGATGAGTCTAACTCCCTCCAGAGGCTCTATCTACAGGGAGAGGGAGTTAGTTTTAATGAAAAAGGTGTGGTAGATCTGAAGCAATTCCAGTTTGAGCCGGAGTGTACCGATTAGTACCCTCTGGTAACTCTTCGTCTTTCTCCGGTGCCAAGAGCATTGAGTAGACAATACATCGTCGCGTAAATGACCAGCAGGACAAAGGCAATGAACAAGCTGAAAAATACGGACTGGAGATTCAGGCTATCCAGAACAAGTTGATACAACTGATGCCTGTCCGTCAGGACGTCCCAGCTATTGAGTCTGTAGACTCGGCCAAGCAGTACACCATATCCCCCGAGCATACATGCCGCAAGCACGAATACCCATGACCACAGCAGGTTGCTTTTACGATAAATGACCGTCTGGAACTGATACAATGAGAAGAACCCGGTCAACCATCCACTCCAGGTGAACAATAAAAGAGTGACCAAGTCATACCAGTAGCGATTCTGAATGGCTCCCTCCACGATATATCTACTTTTTCTTACCGTTAAATGCACCAGGTCAGTCATGAGATAAGGCGCGTTTGGAAAGAACAGCAGCCACGCGACACCCAAAGGAAGAAGTAATAAACCGCCTATCTTCCTTTTGTCTAGCTCATAAGCAGCCATGGAGAATAAAAACGGAATCCAAGCTAAGAACAAATTCCAAATTAAAAAACCGTAAAACGAATCCGTCTGAAGTGACACTACACGATATACCGCCAATGTAGCGACAGACAATCCCGCCAAGAGCATAAACACCTTCGGATAATTCAATTCCTTCATGAGCTTATATTCTCCTTATCGATATTGATTACATTAAACTTATACCCAATTGTACAAATTCAGAATTCCGAAGTCCAATTTTAATACAAAAGCCCAGACGCAAGAATAGCGCCCAGGCCGACTTTATTTATTAAGCTCAAGTACCGCTGATTAGTTCAGAGGCAATGCTGGCTTCTTGCGTCCTGTCAGACCCCGTAGTCCACCTGCATCCTCCTGACAGGATAATGCCGTACACTCCCTAAACGCCGCATGACTGCATCCGATACATTTGTTGTGATTAATACTGCTAAGAGCTTCATTGATCGCTTCACCGGTATGGTGATAAAACTGTGCTTTTCCTATTTTATCATATAGCCCGGTTCTCTTAAGTAGCTCAAGCGGCTGCGGCTGAACACCGGAGATCATCAGTTTCCCTCCAACAGCATGTAAATGCCGCACCAGCTCCGCCAGATTGGATTCGCCCGTAGTATCCATGAATGGCACTTTTCCCATCCGCATTAATATAATTTTCGGCTGGTCGGAGCCATAACCGGGCATGGTGTCATCAAATCTATACGCAGCGCCAAAAAACAGCGGCCCTTCCACGGTATAAATCCCAATCTGCGGACAATCATGACTCTCCGTTACCATATGTGCCCCTACCTTGACGGAATTAGGATCAGGCAATACTTTGGATACCAGATGAACCTCTCCCATCCGTTTCACAAACAAAATCACCGCAAGAATCAATCCCACCTCTACGGCCAGCGTTAAATCTGCAAATATCGTCAACAAGAAGGTGATGAATAATACCAAAGAATCGCCTGTTTTGATTTTAAGCAAATGAAGAAATTGTTTGCGTTCACTCATATTCCAAGCTACTACCATCAAGATAGGAGCCATCGCTGCCAACGGAATACTAGAAGCATAGGGTGCAAACAACAAAAGAATTAGGAATACCACTACCCCGTGAACGATCCCTGAGATCGGAGAAACTGCACCGCTTTTGATATTTGTGGCGGTTCTGGCAATGGCACCTGTAGCTGGAATTCCTCCAAACAATGGAGCTGCAATATTGGCGATTCCCTGACCAATCAGTTCACGGTTGCTGTTATGGCGGCTGCCCGTCATCCCATCAGCTACGACAGCTGACAATAAGGATTCAATAGCACCCAACATCGCGATGATAAAGGCCGGACGAATCAGCAGTGTAATCCGCTCCCAGGTAATGGTCGGAAAACGGAAGCTTGGCAGTGTGTTAGGGATATTCCCATAGGCCAAACCAATCGTAGTCACCTTACCGCTAAAAAATAACGCTGCTATGACAGTCGCACAAAGAAGACCGACCAATGAGCCCGGCACCTTCGGAGCGAAGCGAATCGCTAGGATAACAACGGCCAGACAAATCGCAGCGGTCAGGATACTATATCCATTGATCGTCGATAGATGAAGTCCAATTTCTTTCATGTTATCTACAAAGCTCTCGTGCCGTTCAATATTGCTTAACCCAAGGAAGTTGGCTATCTGTCCGGTAAAGATAATAACCGCTATTCCTGCTGTGAAACCAATCGTGACCGGCTTCGGAATAAATTTAATCAGTACACCCAGCCTTAACAATCCCATGAGGACTAAAATAACCCCCGCCATCATCCCTGCTAACAGCAGGTTCTCATAACCATACTGCATCCCAATGGCGAACAAGATAGGAATAAATGCACCTGTCGGTCCACCAATCTGAAATTTTGATCCCCCGAACAATGAAATACATATGCCGGCAACGATTGTCGTATAAATGCCATATTCCGGCTTTACACCAGAAGCAATAGCAAATGCCATCCCTAAAGGAATGGCAATAACTCCGACGATTGTCCCCGATATCAAATCCTTGCGAAAAGCGTTCATGTTGTAGCCTTTATAACGACCCCGCCCTGTCATGTTCAAACCTTCTTTTCTTTAAATATCTGATTATTTGAATATAAGAAGAACATTACTCTAGGACGCGACTGTTGTCAACGCCAAAATAACGTTAATCTATTCCATTTTCACTCGCCGCGCATGCCTTCCAGCAATGAAATGGTATTCACGAGATGGTTATCAAATATTTGTTTGGCCACAACCAGAAGGTCCTTGATCAGAGGATCACGTAAGGCATAAATGACTGTGGTGCCTTCTTTCACACTGGTTACTACATTTTTGGCGCGTAAAACAGCTAGCTGCTGGGATACAGCAGAACCTTCCGAGCCGAGAATAGCCTGCAGTTCATTCACATTCTTCTCACCTTCGCTGAGCAGCTCCAGAATACGAATACGCATCGGATGAGCCAGCGCCTTGAAGAATTCGGTCTTAAATTGCTGAATTTCGGTGTTCATAGCTTTCTACTCCTCATGCTTAACTTTCTGAATCTAATGTTATCTTTGTATGTTATCTTAGTCCCTAAGAAGCGTCAAATACTGAAGGGATAGATTCGCACATCACGGACCTGCAATTCTACGAACACACCCAGTGCCATAGGTTCACCGAGACACTCGAACATCACTAACCCTTCACCTATTCGTAAAAATCCTGTGCCATCTTCTTCAATATTCTCCAACACGCCCGTAAAAATAACCCTATCCTGTTCGAGCCTGATGTTGAACTCACCTGCAGGTACAGGATGGATATCCACCCACCTCATAAGCAGCTCCGAAAGCTCGAATTCCACATCCATTTCTACCCCTGGATTCACAGGAGCACCACACCAGATTCCCCGCCCCTCCCCAAATTCTGTGAGAAAGAATACCTCGTCCTTTTTCAAACCACTTTTTGTAATTTTGATTTGCATAGCCAATACTCCACCCTAATGATTTATAACGATCATTATATCATGAGAATTAGCCCCATTTATCAAGTATAATTCTGGGTTGCCTTATTCAGATAAGTACTAGGGTGTAGCCAAGGATGCTTAAAGAACTCACTTTTACTGGTAATCTTCCGCGAGACACTCAGGTCATAATCGATCATAGACTTTATCTGCTCTGCAAAGGCCTCCCCTTTTACCAGCATTCCCAGCTCAAAATCGTGGCAGGCACTTCTTTCGTTGATATTATATGAACCATGAAAAACGGCTTGTGATCTATGATCATAGGTAATTTTCCAATGGGAAAATCGACCGGTGGCACTGTAGTCATAGAAGGAAACACCGTTAATAAACGGCATATACATATTGCCTCTTACCGCCGCGCGATTTGTAGGATGATCATTGACCTCCAGCGGGTTGCAAATGTTCAAATTACACGAGCATTCCGGACCAAGCAGCCCAAGCCGATCCCAAAAATCCTGATCAATCAAATAAGGATTCACGATAATCGTCTCCTCAGCCGCGTAAGTAATTAAATCCAGATAATATTGTTGAATCAGGTTAACCGGGTTACCTGGAAAGCTTGCTAACAGCGTACATTCTTCCTCACCAAAATGATAATCTACATCAGGATAATAAAAGACATCATTCACATCAAAATGATCTCCGCCTAGTAGCAGCCAGCGAGAATAGAACATCGCATTCAAAGGCTGCGCTGCAGCGCCGCGAATCCGGAAGCAGCCATCATGCCACTCAGCCTCTTTACTAGGAATCCCCTGTGGATGTCCGTCTATACTCATTGCAGAGGACGCCTGAACTGGGGTCTCATACGTATATTGGTCACCAATGTTTACACTGCCTATAATCGAGGTTACCCCATCTATGACCATAAACTTCCGATGATCGATGACATTCAGTCCTGTAACCTCAACATCCTCTTGCACTTTATCCTGCAGAAACAGGATACTTTCCGGCACTCCCTCTTGCTCCAGCGCCTTTCGTTTCACCCGCCATTCAATGGCTGTATAATACGAATTGAAGGTATTCAGCAGCTTGGCGCCTGCATTCTCAAGCTGATCAGCAATCTTGGAGAACTGGCCGTACTCCAGATTATTTCCGTACCCCAAAGCCGTCAATGTGTAATTGACCATAACCCTTACCTTAACGCCACGCTTAAGAGCATAAAACAGTTCATCTGCAACCAGATTCCCCGAACGATCATTAAAAAAAAGCATGACAGACAGGTGGATATAATGCTGCGCTTTTCTGATCTCCTCTAATATCATTCCTAGACACTCTGGACCATTCACGTAAGGTGTTACTTGATTATTCCACGTAGTCTGCGGAGCCAGAACCTTTAGCTTACCTGAGTCTAGTCTGCCCAATACTTCAGTAAGTTGTTCCAGTAAGCTTGGACTAAATCCAGGAAGTTGGAATAGCTGCTGACTTGTCGTAATGACCCCGCCAAGCGTCTGACGATAGGCTCTGGCAGCCTCTAGGTCTATCCCCTCAAGCTTACGCTCCACCTCTTCTCCTGCTACACCCATAATACGGGCAAGCGATCCGCCGGATAGATAATAATTCAAGAAATCAATCATATTTCTCTGTGTCTTCATATGTAAAGTCCCCCATCGTTTATATTGCATGCCTTTGAATCAAGGTAAGGATAGATACCCTAGATCTCCTTTTTATAAACGGGGTGAAATGCAAAACAGGGATGCCCCACAGCCTTTATGGCTATGGATCATCCCTGTTTAGGTTTAAACAGAATTCGCTAAGAATGGAGACAGCTTATTTTACCTGTTCTGCGCTAAATACTTTAACATCTAGAGGAGCAGCCAAGAATTCGCCAGCTTTAGCTGAGAAAGCAGTGAAATGAGCGCTCGTATTGTGGCTGGATACTGCTTCAGCATCATGCCATTGCTCAATCATAATAAATGAGTTGGCTTCTCCAGCATTCTCATATAGCTCATAAGAAAGGTTACCCTCTTCAGCATGAGTAGCAGCCAGTAATGCTTTAGACTCCGTCAAAAACTGTTCACGACGCTCTGGATTAACTTTAAGTACAGCATGAATAATGATCATTGTATATTCCTCCTAAGATTAGTGTTTATGGTAGCGCGTTGGCTTACTAACTTTATAATTATTTCCACTCAGCAACTTTATCGATAGGCAGACGAACAGATGGGTAACCTGCATCAACAGCTTTACCAATGGAGAGTAGCATTACAGGAACATAACGATCTTTTTCCATACCAAACGCTGCAGCGATTTGGTCTTTTTCAAATCCACCAATTGGGTTTGTATCGTAACCATGTGCACGAGCAACCAGCATCAGCTGCATAGCAACAAGTGCGCCATCGATAAGCACGGTGTCTCTGTTAATTTCCCGTGGCAGGTTAGCGAAATGAGCGGATAATCTGGTTAATTGATTTTCTTTTACTTCAGCAGGCATAAGTCCACGTTCAACAGCAGTACCGTAAATTTCTTCAGCATAATCGAAGTTGTTCAGATCACCAAAGATGGCAATCATAGCTGCAGAAGTCTCTACTTGTACGTTATTAAAACGAGCGAGAGGCGCTAAAGTAGCTTTAGCTTCGTCACTTTCAATGACCAGAAAACGCCAAGGCTGCATGTTCACTGAAGATGGAGCAAGTGTAGCTTCGGTAAGGATCTGTGTCATTTCTTCTTTGCTGATTTTAACGGATGGATCATATTTGCGGATAGAGCGGCGTCCTGTAATAATTTCTTGAAAGTCATTTGTTTTTGTAGCGTTCATATGTGTAATTCTCCTTTGAGTGTGTGATTTGTAAGTTACAACAGAATGATATTAGATTGCAGACGATTAAGCATATCAATGAGCACTGCTCGCTCCTGATCGTTAAAACCTGTTAGCAAAGTAGCGATAAACCGCCTTTTCTCTTCGCTATATTTAACCATTCTTTCCCGACCTTGATCGGTTAATGAGACCAATGTGACCCTGTTATCGGCTGGGTTATTGCGGCGGGCGATCATGCCACTCTCTTCCAATCCCTTCAGATGACGTGTGACGGCTGCCCCATCAATCTCCATTTCCTTTTGCAGACTGATTTGGCTGACTTCGTCTACCCGAAACAGTTCGTGCAGGAGGCGAAGCCGTGTGGGACTAATCCCGGCACAACGTTCGAATTTTGGAGAGATTCCTTTGTTTAAAGCCTGCAGCAGTTCAAATATATGCTCTTCCTCAGGACAGTGCTCCGTCAAAATATGCCTCCTTTCTAAATTTAATTGCATGCAATTGTTTTGTACAAAATTATACTAACGCATAATCATTGACCCGTCAACTAATATATCAAATCATTTTTAAAAAATCAACATTGCTTATCCTTATCCGGTGCTATACGCTTGAACAAAAGAGGAGGATACCTATGAGAATATCCCTGATTCAGCTGGATATAGCATTTGGCAATCCCGCTATGAATTATGCTGCTGTTGCCCAGAAAATAAATGAAGCTGCTTCCGCAGCCCCTGATTGTCTGATTCTCCCTGAGCTATGGACCACTGGCTATGATCTGACTCGCTTAGAAGATATTGGCGATCTAGAAGGAGAAATTACCAAGGAATTCATCTCCAGCTTGGCTAAACAATACAGCATCAATATCATCGCCGGTTCAGTGGCTAGCCGTAATGATGCTGGGGTCACCAATCGTATGTATGTATTTAATCGATCAGGTGAGCTTGTTGGACAATACAGCAAGCTGCATTTGTTCCAGCTGATGGAGGAGCATTTGTATCTCCAACCGGGAGAAACTAAAGGACTCTTCACATTGGACGGCATCTTATGTGCAGGGCTAATCTGTTACGATATCCGTTTTCCGGAGTGGGTTCGCGCCCATACCGCACAAGGGGCGGAAATCCTGTTCGTCTGCGCTGAATGGCCACTGCCCAGGTTGTCCCACTGGCGGGCGCTGTTGATCAGCCGGGCCATCGAGAATCAATGTTATGTTGTAGCCTGCAACCGTGCAGGCAGCGATCCAGCCAATATCTTTGCTGGGCATTCTATGATTATTGATCCTTGGGGAGATATTGTGTGTGAAGCTTCTGAAGAGGAAGAAATTCTAACTGGAGATATCGATTTACATCAGGTGCGTGAGATTAGGAAACAAATTCCTATTTTTTCGGACAGACGTCCTGAGTTGTATAATTAAAAGAGCGTGATTGAATATTAAAAAAAGACGTTTCGTAGGCTGGCTCTAGCCAGCTTTCCATTACGTCCTTTTTTAACAGACTCCAACCCATGCTTAGCCCTCAGGAATACCGCTCGCGAAGCACCCGCGTTGCATCGAGCACACGTGGATCATCATAGTCCAAGCTGTATCCTGTCTCTTGCTGCAAAATCCCGGATGGTCTAAGAGACACTCCCCGGTGAATTAAAGCCTGAATAATTCCCTCCACAAACACTGTCGCCACTTCAGGTCCACCGAGTTCACCAAGTCCAGCAATCGTCTCTGGACGAACCCGTGGATAAGCTAATGAGGAGTCTCCTCCGGAGGCTTGCGCATAGAAATCGCGGATTTGTTCACCGCGTTCTTGTCCCGAGCCAGAAACTACAACAAATGCATGTACAAAATAAGCATTATTCTGCCTACGCTGAGCGATCCCACAAAACTTCCGACCATTAATGGCCAGATCGAAATCACCCGGGCAGTAAGAACCAACAATCTCACCAGCCTCAATTTGCGCCGCAGCCTGTGGATGACTTATAGCAACCGCTTCCGTGATCAAAGCAGCCAAGAGCTTAAAGTCATCATGAAAGTCCAGCTTTCCACGTCCTTTGGGCAGAACTAGAGAAAAATTAACGATCCCTGAATCCAGAGGCACCGCAGCCCCGCCTGAATGCCTAACCGCCGTTCTAATCCCTTGCTCCTCAAGCATAAGCATCGCCTGAGCTGCACACGGTAGCTTACTGTCCCGAAGTCCAAGCGCCACACCACCAGAATGACTCCACAGATGTAAGCTAGGAGGTATAATGCCCGCTCCAACATCCCTGCATAAGGTTTCCTCAAAAGCGAATGGAACCAACATATCTTCTAGGCTCCCTGCTTCTGTATCTTTGCTCTCATCCTTTGCACTCAGATGTTGAAAGAGCCCCATTTCTGAAGGAAGTTTACTAATTATTGAATCATACTCACGAGTATCCACCAAAGCCCCTCTTTCCCGAATATGAGCCACGAGACCTGCTATTCTCTACCAGCTAAAGATCCAAGCCTATCCGTATAAATAATGATAGTAATATTGTAACCGATCTGTCTCTATGCTGTGAGTAGAGAATTGAAATGAGGTTATGATAACGCTATTCTTATAGTAAATGGACTTGCCCCAGAGCATAATAGGGGAAGCCCTAAATTCATGCTATCCCAAACGTTAAGGAGTGATGCTGCATGACAGGAGACAAGCTGACCAAAGAACGACAGCTAACCAAAACAAAGCAATGGGAACAAGCCCTTAACCACCTTTATATCAACTTTTGGGATTACAGCCATGACGCATTAAATAAATTCGCTGATGAAGATATCCACCAGGCAAGAGTGAACTGCCGTAAGCTGCTAAGTCTATTATCCATTCTTGATCCGCGGCACACTTCAGGCCTGTACCCTATTTTCAAAAAAGCGCAAAAGAGATTAGGTAAAGTGAGAGATGCAGATGTTCTAATAGAATCTTTTAAGAACAAGCGCAAGCAAGCGAAGGAGAACGGAGATTCTAAAACTGCAGACCTGTTAAAGGCAGTGATTGCTTACCAAAAGGACAAGCGCAAAACTTACCGCAAGAAGCTCACTAATGAGCTGCCTGAACTAATCAATGAAGGCCTCGAGGAAAAGTGGAAGACCTTCCTAAGCGAGCAGCTTGAAGCCCTAGTCGCAAAAAAGAATGTTAACGTTGTTATGCGTGAGCTTGAGATCGCTTATGAGCAGAAGAAAAAAACCTGTAAAGCTATTTTTCATGAAGACAATGCCGAATCTAAAGAAGCCTTCGACGCTTTGCACCAGCTAAGAATTGCCGCTAAGGAACTGCGCTATACCGCGAGTGCAGCCGATTTTGCGTTAAATCAGAAATTTCATGCGCATGAGGAGATCTATAAGGAGATTCAAGATCAACTTGGGCTGATTAACGACAAACGTCTGTGGCTAGAAACACTGAATGCTATTGGACGTGAAGAACTGGACATCGGTAAAAAAACATGGAATGCCTTCACATCTCAATTAAAGGATGAAGTGCTCGATGCACTGCATCAGAATGATGTCATTCCTATCCAGACACAAACGAAGTAGCTCCATGCAACATTGCAAATAGCCCTTTCTATTCAGCCGATGTATCTGATGCACCATACTCTTCAATATTCAGTTTCACTTCATAGGTAATCGGAATCTCGCTAAAGGTTTCATCCCAGTTATCCTCTACGCTCCGCCATACGGCTGGATGTTGAATACGCAAAGCGTTGCCGAAACCTGCAACCTCTGTATGCAGCTCCTTCTGCATTTTTTTCACAGTGACCTGAAGCATGTCTACGACATGCTTCTCTAGCACTGCTTTATCCTCCTTTACAATGCCGTCATGTAACTTCTTCGCACTCTTAGCAAAAGCCTCACCATATCTCCCCGTAGATTCTATTTTCACATGAAAGGAGATCTTCCCATCCTTCACAATAGCCTTATACTTGCTACCCAGGGATTTGATTTCATAGGTAATGAGCTTATTGTTAGACGGGTCGTATGCTTTGAGAGCACCCCCCTCTCCCTTTCCAGTCAGCCAGACCATTCCTTCCAGCTCCGATGCATCAAAAAAACCAACGAGTTTTCCCGTTTTCCCTTTAATTACGCCTGCTCCATCCAGCTTTGTCTCCTTCTCTTTTTCTAAAGATATTACATTCTGCAACATGAAACTTCTTTTACCATGCAAAGGACCCGCTACTTTAGCTATTGAAACTGGCTCCCATATCCTCGTGCTCCGACTTCTATTCACAAAAATCCCCTCTAATACAAATGAAGGGGTTTGGCCCGGCAGCGCATTTTCCAATACATCTCTGGCTTTTCCCTTGCTGACATATAGTAGAACACTGGGACGAATATCGTTATCCCTGCTAAAGAAATCAATTAACTCAGAAAACTTAGTAGAGCGTGCAAGCTTCTCACCGATCACAATGACCTTAAGGTGATGTCCGATCGGAGTACGTCTAGTACGCAGTGAAAGTGCCCGTAATGCTTCAAACATCGAATCACTTACTTCACTCATGTTATAGTAATTTCTGGTTGAGGATGGGGAAGCCCCAGACTTCATACCTGACCCTCCTGAGCCTTGAGGAATCGTAAACTGATAGGTACTCATTATTTGGGCAGGCATGGGATTCCCCCCACCTCCTTGCTGAGTTGCCTCCTCATCCCCTGTCTCCTCCGCACTGTCCAGGGCAACACCAATCTCCATACTCAACTCCTCAACAGGTGTGCTGCTCCAGCAACCGGTCAACAGAATACATAATATAAGAAATGTAATCGACACTCTCCACTTTTTCATGAAGCCGCCCTCCGGAAATGTGCGATGATTAACAGCGGCAATGGAATTAATCCAAATAAAACGATCATCCAATTCCCCACAACTGTCCCTAATGCAAACAGAGCATTCACATTTGGAGGCGTTCTGGAAACTACATAGGCTACTGGAAGTATAGCCAATAAGCAGCTATTAAATCGTTTATGAAATATTTGAGAAACTCCCAAAGCAGCAGCATAAATAGTGATGCAGAAGGTGCAGAAAATTTGCATAATCCAGATTACCAGCAGCAGCGATTCAAACCTCTCAAAAATAAGATAATTCACCTCAAAGCTTCTCACTAGATCAAGAAATGGCCAAGTTCTTGTGACCACTCCATCTATAGAAAACGCACCAATAGTCATTACAACGGCTAAAAGATAAAAGAACGTTGATATACATGATCCAGCAATAATTACCTTTACTGCTTTTTGTGGCTTATCCATAAAAGCAACAATGAACAGCATCGCTTCACCAGCAGTAAAAGTCAGAATGGTTGGCCTGATGCCCTTCCATACCGGTCCTAACCCATCTCCAAGAAAAGGCCGCAGATTATCGATATCAAAAACTTCAACACTAAGCAAACATACCCCAACAAAAACTGTCCATGCAATCGGAACAATCAACCTACACATGCTAGTTATGGCATTAAGCCCTCCTCTGCACAAATAGAAGGCTATCCAAATAAACACGGCAACAATAGCCCAAGGAGGGGTTCCCTCCAGCAGAAAAAAAGAGGTCACTTCCTGCACGGAACGTGCTTCAAAACTGGCTATGCACAGAAAATAAACAATCACTAATATAGAGAGAATCACTCCAAGTGGCTTGCCAATGATTTTCCCGCTAAATTGAAAGATGGTTTGACCTGGAAACCGTTGACTAAGCTTCACTATAATTAAACCTGTAAAAAGGGTAATCACTCCCCCTAAAAAAACGGAGATCCATACGTCTGGAGTCTCACTAGCCTCTACAATCGTCCGAGGAAGTGTAAGTATCCCTGCCGCAATAGTATAATTGGCTAATATGATCGTTGCTTGAACAGCAGTAATTCGGTCCTTAACCTCGGTACTCATAATTTCTTCCTCCTTTACCTAGACCCCTCACCCTTTGCGTCGGGGGTCCTTCGGCTTCAACAGCGTAGGGCGGCCTGTTAGAAATTGCAGTGGCATACGGAATATAAAATCTTTCCAATCCTTAATCTTATACGGTATGAACATGCCAAGATAAGGCATGCCAAAGCTTCTTAGCTTGATTAAATGGGCACTCAGGAAAAGGAAAAATAACACAACTCCATATAATCCAAAGACTGCTGCAGAAAACATAGCTACAAAACGGAGCGTGCGAAGTGTCATTCCAGCACTATACATAGGGATGGTGAAGGAAGAAATTGCTGTAACTGAAACAACGATGACTAGAATTGGACTCACAATTCCGGCTTCTACCGCGGCTTGACCGATGATTAGACCGCCAACAATCCCCATTGCAGGACCGATAGGTTTAGGCAGCCGGAGTCCAGCCTCCCGTAATATTTCGATTGAGGTCTCCATAATCAATGCTTCGATTAATACCGAAAAAGGTACACCTTGGCGGGAGCTGATGATTGAAATAGCCAACTTTGTCGGAATCAATCCTGGCTGAAAGGAGAGGAAGGAAATATATAGTGCCGGTGCAAACATTGATATCAATGCCGCGAGAAAACGCAGTAAGCGCACCAACGAACCCACCATCCACCGATCGTAATAATCCTCAGGTGATTGCAGCAGCATCCCGAAGGAAACTGGCATAATCAGAGCAAAGGGAGTGCCATCCAGTAAAATAGCTACTCTCCCTTCCAGTAGCGCTGCCATTACGCGGTCAGGTCTTTCCGTATTCTGAATCTGCTGGAATGGCGTGAAGCTATTATCTTCGATTAATTGCTCCACATAACCAGATTCTTGCACATCATCTATATCAATCGTCCTAATTCTTCGTTTGACTTCTTCGACAAGTTCATCATTCGCGATATCTTTGATATAAGTTAGAACCAAATCCTTCTTCATTCTCTTTCCTACAGTAAACGAAATCATCGCTAGCTCTGTGCTTTGCCCGTGCCTGCGCAGTAATGCTGTGTTGTCACTTAACGTCTCATTAAATCCGCTTCGTGATCCCCGCAAGACTGCCTCTGATTCAGGCTCCTCTATCCCTCTTGTGTTCCCCTTCGGGGTGCTGAGCACAATAGCCTCCGGTATCCCTTCCACTAGCAGCACTACAGAGCCGAACAACACCTTTTGAAGCGAGAGCTTCACATTATCCGTAAACTCAACTTCCGAAATAAGCACAATTTCATGAATGAGAATATCTTTTAGATCCTTTGCTTCCGGTATCGTATGGGGATCCTTAAAGACCTGATAAGCATCCATTAAAGGCTTCAGAATATTCCGATCCATTTTATCTTTATCCGTCAATCCATCTACAAATATAAGGGCCGCTTGCAGCTTTATACCTCCGATACGCAACTCCCGAAAACTCACATCATGCATATCTGTGCTCATCTCTTTAAATCGTTGCAAATCCTCCCGAAATTGACCGCTATAGCTTGCTCCTGTAGGACCTTCACTTAGATCAGCCGATCCATCTGGCTTAGCAACCTTTTTCGTGCCGTTAGTCCCTATAGATGTTTCTCCGTAAGGAACACCCCCGCCTATGCTGCCGGCAGCTTTTTTTGCTCTAGTACTTATCGTATCTTCCTTTGCCCTAGCCCAACTCGTCGTACGAATTAGAATAAACGGAACGAAAAAGATCATAAAACCTTGGAAAATTACGCTCCATTTAGGAATTAGCTCTAAAATACTACCCCACACCCTCATCACCTCCTTTATAGCTGTGTTCGTATTTTTTACCGAAGATGGTTAATTCATGCACAAAAAGAAGACCCCACAATATGGAGTCTCCCTAATTTCATCTTTATATTTATTGCCTTATGCTTGGAGAACCTTGTTCAGTATGCCTTGGTAGGCTGCTTTCGGACGCAGACCGACCAGCTTTTCTATAGGCTGTCCCTCTTTATATACAATGACAGTAGGCATCCCCATAACACCAGCTTCCCCAGCAAGATCCGGAAGTTCATCACAATTCACCTTTACAATAGAAACATCGTCTCCATATTCCTGGTGAAGATCTTCCAGAAGAGGCAACAGCACCTTACAAGGGGGGCACCATGGCGCACCATAATCCACCAGCACGGTTCCTCCACCACGTATTTCTTCCCGCACCCAATCCGCGCTATCGGCATTTATAATTGACATTTGCCATTCCTCCTCATATTTTCCAGCACCAGCAGTACCTATTCCAAGTTCTCCAGTGTACACGCGCCCAACTTGCTCTCATCCTGCTCCTGCAAGATAGATGCCATTCGTTCTTCCAAATTCCTCTTGATCTGATTTAGCTCTACAAGCTGACGTTCAATATCCTCCAGTTTACTGCGGTATAGTGGCATCACTTCTGCGCAGAAGGCTTCTTTGTTCTTCAACACACAATGTAGAAAGCCCGCGATCTGCTCTGTCGACAGACCCAGGTTCAAATATAGTTTAATCGTTTCTACCGTCTCTACAGCAAGTAAAGAGTACTCCCGATATCCATTGGCCTGACGGATCGGCGAGATTAATCCCTGACTCTCATAGTAACGAAGTGAACGGACGCTTACGCCCGTCAGTTTAGCAAGCTCACCTATTTTCATAGCATTCTCCCCGGGGTTCATGAGAATTGTTCTACACCAGTATAAACCCTGACACCAATGTTAGAGTCAACAAAAAAATCCAACCGCAGTTAACCCGCAGTTGGACTCGTGTTTTATGTTACAACAGGTATATCCGCTTATATCCTACAATAATCCCGCCGCCCAAAGTCCACCTCTACGAATCATCTGGCGAAAAGGCTCTACGGAAAATGACGGCAAATGATGACCAGGCATTAAATAAACAACCCGGCCTAGACCAAATTCATGGCACCAAGCCGCCTGCCTCATTGCCCCATCATGAGGATATTCCATAAGCACAGTTGTTTCGAAATAGGGATGCTGCTCAAAATAATAAGGCTCATCATCGATCACAAATTCTTCGATTCCCTGCATAATGGGATGCTCCCCTGCCGGTATGGACATCTGGAGCGAAGTGAATTCTGGATGATGAGTGAAATGAGCTCCCAGCATGGCGCCTAGCTCCTGATTACGCTGTAAGGAGATTCCGTTATGTACCACTAGTAATCCGCCACCATTAGCCACATAGGAGAGCAATGCGCTGCTTTGTTCCGCCGGTATTTTATCATCGGAGAATTCGGTATAGGAGATTACCAGCTTGTAGTCAGATAATGTTTCTTTATTAAGCAGCCCGTAATCTTCCGAGGAGATTACCTGTAGATCATTGGCAAATATCTGCTCAATCTCCCGGTCTACTCCCGCAAATGGGTGATATTTAACCTCCGAATAACTTCCGAGTGCCAGTGCTTTTAGTGTAGACATCCTATCATCGCCTTTCTTCGTGTACTTTTTTTGATTACGGGAAACCCCTCTACCAAGGCCATGTATTGCCATCCACATCAAGATAGGCCGGCTCATCCCCTAGATATTTTTTATACTCCATAACCTGACTTATAATCTGATCTGCGGACACATCAGGTGAAATATCCGCTTGCTCATTTTTTTCGCCATGCATATAAGTCTTCATCCAGCCGGGGTGAAACACCATCACTTGACCCCCAAGCGTCTTTAGATGATTGTGCATCAGGGAGGACTGCATATTCAGTGCCGCTTTAGACATGCAGTAGCCGTACATATTAATACGCTTATTTCTGCCAATGCTGCCCGCTTCCGAAGAAATATTAACAATTAATTTATCCTTACTTTGCAATAATAGGCCCATAAGTGCATTGCTGACTCTCAACGCGCCTAGCGTATTCACATTATAAATCTCTGCCATGCCCTCATCATCCATATCCACCAGCATCGTAGCATCATCTGCGGAATGAATAATTCCGGCATTATTAATAAGAATATCAACATGCCCAGTTCTGCTGGCGATAGCCCTTGCTGCCTGCTTTACACTATCCTTACTACCAATATCGAGTGGAATAAGTTCCAGCTGTTCCGGATACTCTTCTTGAAGCGCTTTCAATTCATCTGCGTCTCTCATGTATTGTCCAGCAAATACTGAGAACTGTTTCTCTAAAAGAGAGTGTACAAGAGACAATCCAAGACCCCGATCAGCTCCAGTCACACATGCGACTCTGTTCATTCTTATCAACACTCCTACCTAGTAAGGATTATTGAAGCAAGTTGTCTTGCTTTCACCTTAGCATGCCGTCCCCTTTTTTTCAACGCGCTAAAATGAGGGTTTGGTCATCCTTGGATTAGCTGCTCCAGAATCCTTTTTGTTTTAAATTTAATATATGTTACAATCATGATTACAGGTTGTTAACAACACAATGGTTAGTAAAATAACGATCCCAGGAGGGTGATATCTATGTCTATTCAACAACTTCATACATTGGAAGATCTTAAGCAGTATGTGGCTAAACCTGGCAAAAAACTGCTGTTCAAACACAGCACTACCTGCCCGATTAGCGCCAAAGCTAATGAAGAATTCCAGGCTTATCTAAAGGATGCGGATACTGCAGCAGCAGTAGTTCTAGTCATCGAGGATCGTCCAGTTTCCAATCAAATTGCCGAGGATTTCGGGATTAAGCATGAATCTCCACAGCTCTTCCTGCTTGAGGATAATGAGGTTCGCTGGAACACTTCCCACTGGAAGATCACAAGAGATGCTATCAAAGAGGCTGTGAACCAATGAGCCAGCAAGTGATTGTTTATTCAACAGCAGGCTGCAGCGATTGTAATCTGGTCAAACAATATCTTACGGAGCAAGGTATCCCTTTTGAAGTAAGAGATGTTATGACTAGCACAGTCTATCAAGAGGAAGTCGAAAAGCTTGGTTTCATGGGTGTTCCTGTTACTGTAGCAGGGGATCATGCCACCAAAGGATTCAATCTTCCCGAGCTGAAAGCACTCATCGAAGCGGCCCAGTAATTCATCCGGTTAATTATTTAGCACTTGATATATGCATACCAAAAAAGGGTATTCCAACAGCCACTTGGCTAGGAATCCCCTTTTTTCATTGTTCTAAAGCTTAAGGTTCCTCACGCATAAGATTTGCCACGACCAGTACATCTACATTTCTGGCCGAACGCAGAATCTGCTTAGTGACATCCCCACGCAGCCATTTACGTACCCAGGAGCGTTGAGATTGACCGATAATAATCTGTGTGCTCTGTAAGGCTTGAGACCTTTCAAGCAGCAAGGAAGACACTCGTGCCGGGAGCACGTTAGGAATCATCTTAAACGTTCCACCCAGTCGTTCCGTCAATTCTTTCAAATCATTAATTCGTTTATCGTAAGAAGGCCCGCTCTGCTTATATTCCTGTACGTACGTAACATACCAGCAAGCTTTTAGACGATAGGCAATCCGAAAACCTCGCCGAATCAGACGTTCCGCATGATCTCCTAAGGTGATGCACACATAGATCACTTCCTGCCGCCGCCAAGGTCCCCGCAGCGACCCGACACGTTCCCAGGCCTCCAGACGTTCATCCACATCATCAGCAATTTCCCGCAGCGCCAGTTCACGGAGGGCGATTAGATTGCCGATTTTGAAAAAAGCCCCCAGCGCCTGATCCACTTTGGTCATCGCATATATTTTCCCATCCTTCATCCGCTCTTGCAGTGTTTTAGGAGATACATCGATAAGTTCAACCTCGTCGGCCCGTTGCAGAATGCTGTCTGGGAAAGTCTCTCTAACTCTAACTCCGGTAATTTGTTCTACAGCATCATTCAAGCTTTCTAAGTGCTGAACATTCACTGTGGAGATTACAGAGATCCCTGCATCCAATAACTCCATAACATCCATATACCGCTTCTTATGTTTGCTGCCCGGCATATTGGTATGTGCCAGTTCATCTACCAGTACGACCTCCGGATTACGCTTAATGATAGCTGCCGTATCCATTTCCTCAAGGACAGTCCCCCGATAGTCAATACTCAGTCGCGGAAGGATCTCCAGCTCACCGATCTGTTCAAGGGTTTCTTTACGTCCATGCGTTTCTAGTAATCCAATAACAACATCGATCCCTCTCTTTAAGAGATCATTTCCTTCTCGCAGCATCTTATAAGTCTTGCCCACTCCGGGAGCAGCACCAATGTACACTTTAAATGTGCCCCCACGAATGGCATCGATTTTATCCTTTACTTCCTGACTGCTTAATCTGTGATAGGCATCGGCTTTCCGCTCATTTCGGCTCTGCCGGGTAGGAAGAACGCGTTCTCCCTCACGCTCAGCACGATCAGCCACGAAAAACACATCTACTCCGCGGATTTGCTTTAACAATGAGTTAGCAATCGAACCCTTCCACAGCTCCTGCCACGCCGTTTGCTTGGAGTGTCCCATAACGATACGGGTAATATTATGCTGGATGGCGTATTTCACTAGTAGTCCTGGAATCTCCCTCTTCGAGCGAAAAGAAATCTCCTCCATCGAGGCCCCAATCTTCTCAGTCAGCTTCCATAGGGATCGCTTGAAGGTTGCTGCTTCCTTAGAGGGCGTCAGGCCCTGCTTCCAGAAGGATACCACCGCCAGATCTCCGTTTAACCGTTTAGCGATTTGCTGTCCACGGCGGATATGAATCGAGCCATTCCAATAATACTGTGCGGACACCAACACTTTTTCGGCAATCCCCGAAGCTCCCAGCAACCCTTGCTCCTCCCGATGCTTCTCCAGCGAACCATTAACATCCTCCGCTACCATTCTCAGCGCCAGCTCCCGCAGCTTGCTTAGATTCCCTTTGTTAAAAAGCGATGTCCGCTGCTTCTTGCCCAAATGTCCTTCGGACAAACGTTGAAGTATCTTTTCCGGAGTCACATCAATTAGAACGATATCATCTGCAAGGGTGAGCACTTCCGCAGGCAAGGAATACTCCACCTCAATCCCCGTCCACTTTCGCGCTAGATCTGCTGCGCCCTCCAGCTCGTATACGTTTACAGTTGTGATGACACTAATTCCACAACCCAATAAATATTTGATATCCTCCAGCCTAGTTGATCTCTCCGCACCCTCGCGATTATGATGAGCCAATCCATCGGTCAGTACAACCTCTGGATTACGCGCCACAATGGCCTCCACGTCCAGATCCTTCTTCTCGATCTCCTTCTGAAACCAATGAATACTTGGAATCCGTTCCAAGTCACCCAGCTGATCCCTTGTTTCTGGACTCTGGTTGGTTGAAACCGCACAGATTACAACATCGATGCCCTGTGCTTTCAGCGCCTGCCCCTCACGCAGCATCTGATAGGTCTTGCCTGATCCACTGACCGGACCTATATAGATCTTCAGGCGTCCACGATGCAGCTCATAGATAGAGAGCAGCAGTTCCTCCGGCGTCTTCCTCCGATATGTTCCCATCAAGACCACTCCTTAATAACCCGTTCATCCATTCACTCTTCTATGCCAAAAGCAAGATATCCCTGACCCAGTTTGAACAATCGGGCAGGGATATTAGCTATATTTATTTGTTCGTTAATTTCTGGAGCTCCATATTCAGCTTCAGAACATTTACCCGTTCTTCACCAAACAGCCCTAGATCACGACCTTCGGTCTGCTTATTCACTAGCTCTTCCAGCTGCGTGGCTGGAATCCCGGTCAAATTACTGATCCGGGGAATCTGCACAATTGCCGATGCAGGAGTGATATGCGGATCAAGACCTGAACCTGAGTTGGTTACTAAATCAACCGGCAGCTTGTTTACAGGCACATCCGGATTATCCAGCTGCCACTGTGTGATGGAATCCTTCGTCCGCTGCAGCATATCGGGGTTGGATGGGCCATAGTTGTTGGAGCCTGAAGCTTCCGCTTTATAATCAATGCTGGATACACGTCCATGGAATAATGCCGGGTCCGTAAAGCTCTGCCCGATGAGTTCTGAACCCACTACTACTCCAGCGTCATTCTTCAGCTGACTGCCGTTCGCTTGCGATGGCATCAGAACTTGAGCAATCGCTGTAGTAGTCAGAGGATAAATCACTCCGCAGAGAACAACAAACACTAGACATAGCCGTAATATGATAAAGAAATTAGCACCCTTCGATGGTGACAAGTGTTCTTCAGCGTCCGCAATCGATTTTCTGTTATTCACGATGCTCTCACCCTTTCAATGATTAGTTAATCCGTTGTTATATCCATACACTTACGAGCAAATCAATAAGTTTGATGCCCGCAAAAGGAACGACTACTCCACCTAAACCATAGATAAAAATATTACGTCCCAGCAGCTTCGTAGAACTCATCGCTTTATATGAGACACCTTTCATCGCCAATGGGATCAGCAGCGGAATAATAATTGCATTAAATATTAATGCAGATATAATTGCCGAGCTAGGTGAACCCAATCCCATGACATTCAGGGCTTCCATTTCAGGAATAGCTAGCATGAACATTGCCGGAATAATCGCGAAGTATTTAGCGATATCATTCGCAATACTGAACGTTGTCAACGCGCCCCGCGTCATCAGTAGTTGTTTACCAATAGCTACAACCTCAATGATCTTCGAGGGATCGGAGTCCAGATCAACCATGTTTGCTGCTTCCTTAGCGGCTGTAGTCCCACTGTTCATCGCTAAGCCCACATCAGCTTGGGCAAGGGCAGGTGCGTCATTCGTTCCATCACCAGTCATTGCCACCAGCTTGCCTTCGTTCTGCTCGCGGCGGATAACCGCTATTTTATCCTCAGGTGTACTCTCTGCAATAAAATCATCTACCCCTGCTTCACGGGCAATAGTAGCTGCGGTCAGCGGATTGTCCCCTGTACACATGATAGTCTTGATTCCCATTTTTCGCAGCTCATCGAACCGCTCTTTCATGCCTGGCTTAACTGTATCCTTTAAGTAAATAAGTCCATAAATCCGGTTGTCTACCGCAACAGCAAGCGGGGTCCCCCCCATCCGAGCGATAGCATCGGAATTACTGTCGAGGTTCGCGGGAATGACTCCGCCCTTCGACTGTACCCATTTCTTCACGGAATCGACTGCCCCTTTACGAACAGATCGTCCATCCCGCAGATCTATACCACTCATCCGGGTCTCAGCCTTAAACTCTACGAGCTCTCCGCCTTCAGCAAGTTTGCTGTCATAGCTGCGTTCCAGCTTCTTAGCCAGCTCAATAACAGAACGTCCTTCCGGAGTCTCATCCTTTAGCGAACTAATAGCTGCCCAAGCCGTAAGCTCAGCTTCCGTTTCATCTCCAACTGGCACAAAATCACTCGCCATCCGGTTTCCGAAAGTAATCGTACCGGTCTTATCTAGAATCATTGTATTAATGTCGCCGGCAGCTTCAACGGCCTTCCCTGACATAGCAAGGACATTAAACTGTGTGACGCGGTCCATCCCTGCTATCCCGATAGCGGAGAGCAGTCCCCCGATTGTGGTCGGGATCAGACAGACCAGCAAGGCGATCATAACAGGAATATCTAGATCAACGCCCAGATAAGTCGCAATTGGCCGCAAGGTCACTACTACAATCAGGAAAATCAACGTCAGACTGATCAAGAGTGTATTTAGTGCAATTTCATTGGGTGTCTTCTGACGTTTCGCCCCTTCAACGAGGGAGATCATCCGATCCAAGAATGACTCACCGGGTTCACTGGTAATTTTGACTTTAATCTCATCACTAACTACCCGGGTGCCGCCTGTGACTGAGCCGAAATCTCCGCCGGCTTCCTTAATAACAGGTGCAGATTCACCTGTAATTGCCGATTCATCTACGGAGGCCAGCCCTTCAATCACTTCACCATCGCCAGGGATAAGTTCTCCCTGACTGACGATCACGATATCTCCTTTCCGCAGCTCGGAGGAAGAAACGGTCTTCACAGACCCTCCAACGAGCTTATTAGCTGTGATATCCTGTTTCGTTTTCTTAAGCGAATCCGCCTGGGCCTTCCCGCGGCCTTCAGCCAGCGCTTCAGCGAAGTTGGCAAACAGCACTGTGAATAACAGAATGAACAACACCGTGATATTGAAGCCTACCGATTTCTCTGCATTAAAATATCCGGGGGCCAGTACCATAAGCAATACAATAATCGTGCCGATTTCGACTACGAACATGACCGGATTTTTGATTAACGTCACCGGGTTAAGCTTAATAAAGCTATCCTTTACAGCGCTTAGGAGTATGGGTCCCGTCAGCAGCTTTTTTCTTTTTACAGTACTCATCTTGTTCTCCCTCTTCCTACCGTAAGGTCAAATATTCTGCAATCGGGCCGAGCACAATGACCGGCAGAAACGTCAGCGCACCGATAATCACTACCGTACCAATCAGAATTCCGGTGAACAGACCATTGTCTGTGCGGAATGTGCCAATCGTCTCAGGAACCGGCTTCTTCTGGATCAGTGAACCTGCAACTGCCAGCATTACGATTATAGAGACATAACGGCCAAGCAGCATTACGATCCCGGTTGTAACATTCCAAAAGGTGGTATTGTCCGCAAGCCCTTCAAATCCTGAACCATTGTTCGCGGCAGAAGAGACATATTCATATAACACTTGGCTAAGTCCATGGAATCCGGGATTCGTGATGGAACCGTTGCCCAAGTCCGTTAAGAACGCACCTGCTGTTGGTACAAGGATAATGAACGGATGCACAAGGATAGCAATCGCAATCAGCTTCATCTCCTTGGCTTCTATCTTTCGCCCGAGAAACTCTGGTGTTCTGCCAACCATTAGTCCACATAAGAAGACGCCCATGATGGCATACATCAGCATATTGATTAGTCCTACACCTTTTCCCCCGAAGACGTTATTGAGCATCATTAGGGCCAGAGGGGTAATGCCACCCAGCGGTGTCAGCGTATCATGCATATTGTTAACACTACCTGTCGTAGCTGCCGTTGTTACCGAAGTGAACAGCGAAGATTGCGGGATACCAAAACGCACCTCTTTACCTTCCATGCTGCCTTGCGAAGACTCGATCCCCAGCGCATTAATAGCGGGATTCCCTTTAGTTTCCGCATAATAATTCAGCCCCAGCAGCAGAACGAACAAGGTCATCATTGCTGTGAAAATCACCCAGCCCTGACGTTTGTTCTTAGCGAACAATCCGTACATATATGGCAAAGAGGCTGGCAACATCCACATAGAGAGAATCTCCAGAACGTTCGTAAGTGGATTAGGGTTCTCAAAAGGATGCGCTGAATTGGCTCCGAAGAAGCCGCCACCATTCGTACCTAAGTGTTTAATTGACTCCAAAGAAGCGACTGGACCGATAGCGATTTGTTGCGTCTGCCCTTCGAGTGTAGTGACCTCAAGCGATGGCTTGAGCGTTTGTGGCACATGCAACCCTACCAGCACCAATGAAACTAGCAGAGCTAATGGGATGAATACACGAATATGTGCTTTTACGAAGTCCTCAAAAAAATTCCCGACTGATTTCTGTCCTGTAATCCCTCTGACAAAAGCAACCGCAACAGAAAATCCGCTCGCTGCAGACGTGAACATCATCATCGTGATGACTGCCATTTGTGAAAAATACGATAGTCCCGTCTCCCCGCTATAATGCTGCAGGTTCGTATTGGTCATAAAGCTGATCACCGTATTAAATGAAAGCGTCTGTTCCATATCGGCAATTCCATTCGGGTTCAGCGGCAATCCCCGCTGTAATCTTAGAAAAATATAACTGAAAGCAACCAGTACGATATTAGTTAAAACAAAGCTGAGTGCATACTTCTTCCAGGACATTCCGTCCCGTTTTTTCAGGCCGATCAGCTTATAAATACCTTTCTCTGTGCCTGCAAACCAGCGATCCGTACGATTTGGTTCGTTAGAAAATACATGATATAAATACGTCCCCATCGGCTTGACCAACAAGATGAGAATTACAATTACGACGACTATTTGCAAAATGCCCATGAATGCCCCTCCTTAAAATTTCTCAGGATGAATCAACGCGTAAACCAGATATATAAACAACAGTAGGGTAACAGCGATTACTAGAATCACAGCTTATCCCTCCCCGTATCCTCAACTACACCTGCGCACCAGCGCATAAAGCCATAAAATAACCCGTAAATTACAGCTAACGAAGCCACCATATACAGATCCATCATATCTTCCGCACTCCTTCCATTATCCTTGATGAGGTGATCTATCGATTAGAAAATCAGCATCACCACTATGGGAATAGATTACATAGCTCGCACCAAGTCTTTTATAGACCAATCTAGGATTTATAGAACTTGTAATCACAAAAATTGGCTGTGTCGTCCAGGTACGGCACATCTGAATATAGCGGCAGCAAAGCGGAAAGCTGCTCTCAAACAGATATACCCTGCCTACCGGGAACGATGGGCGAAACCAAGTGCTCTGATGGCGGGTATCCACTAGAATAACCTGCTCGATTCCGAGCTCCTCTAGTAAAGCTTTCTCAGCCAGATTGTTGGTTAATCCCGCCATCTTAATACCCCTGAACTTCAGAAGTTTAATGAAATGTTCTCCCGCCTTTGTAGGCGCACATACAAGCACATATTCATTCTGATCCGTCATCTCTTTTTTCTCCTCCTGCTCATTTACAACAAGGAGGCAACGAAAATCTCCGAAAGGATGTTGACCTATCGTCATTTTCGGGCACAACCTAAAGCTCGGTTGTGTCACGTCATTAGACGCTGCCTTACAAATACCGCTAATGATGAATTTAGCGACCTCTTGGGGGAGGCCTCCATAAATGCTTTGCTTCTAAGAGCACAGCAAAAAGCCACAAAGGATCTCCTCTGTGGCTCGCTAGCGGTCACATTGCACTCATCCTCTCTCCATACGCTTACGAGGTTAGCTGTCGGATTCGGGCGGTGAGAGTCGCCCTACCTGTATAGATGCGAGCTCACTCGCACCCTCTACAGGATTCACCCCATAATCAGCTTCCGACTCTCACATCGGCTGCCGATTGTTGGTTCCCCCGCTTTCCTTATCGGAAATTAAGCGGATCAAATATTCGATTGTCGTTGAAACAGGAGTAATCATACTCTTATGCACGAAGACTTGTAAAACCTGAATGATGCCAAAATAATGCAAATTAAAAACTATTTTCCCATTAGATAGCGCTTACTTGATATCTAATCTCTCTATATCTCTTGTTTACTCGAGTTTCAAGCGTTTAATCGCTATCTATAACCCATGTGATTTTATTCACCTTTTTAGGGTGAAAATACTGCAAATTCCCTTTATAGGTTGAAACGCAAGAAGCTGAGGTTGAGCGAGAAAGAGGCGCGATAACACGCCATAAATACCTATTTACCTCGTTTTTCAGTCGTAGTCGGCAGGATATGGTTAAAATCGCTCTAAAAGAACATTTTCCGTTTTTTACAGAAAATCTTGAAAAGAGTATGATTCGGGTTGAATCTAATTCATGAAAAACAATCAACGCTGAGTTCCTGCATTCGCAGGGAACGGGGGAACCATCAGGCCACCTGGCCTACTTGGGGTGAATCCAAAGGAGACTGCGTAAGTCTCAATAGGTAGGGCGACTCTCACCGTCCGAATCCGACAGCTAACCTCGTAAGCGTAAAGAGAGAGACCCTTGATCCGCCACGCTTTGGCCCAGGTATATCTGCCTGTAATCCAAAACCGCAGCAGAGGTCCTCCTCTTGCTGCGGTTTTTGCGTTACCTGAGCCTGTTAGGTGATAGCACGCTGGATGGGGTGAATGTTTTGAAGCACTATTATTTAGGGATACATCAAGGGCTGCTTGAGCCGATAAGTCTAAATTACGTTTGTTTCGGGGCCTTGTGGTTCGAAGAAAATAATCACAGATACATTGTAGGTTATGCATTTGGCCAGAACCAGATCCAAGCCCTTCGCCAATTCAGTACACCTTCTTCTTGTAAAGACTGTTTAGACTCTAAGATTGTATATGAAATATATAAAAAAATTCGAGAACAACAACAGCAGCAGGATTGGTCATCGCATCAAAAACTCCCGTGGTTTACAGCCTTCAAGGAGCCTTGGAAAGATGTAAGCGCCGGTTGGTATGTCTTGAGATCCCGCAGCACCTTTCCCTTACATCTATCTGTTATACGGAAAGAGAAGTTCCGACTATGGCTAGAGCATACCGCAGTCTGTGAGAATAAAATGGAAATGCTCGCTTGTGTAGAAAAGGCTAGTGTCACTCATCATGTAGACTTAAAGCTTTTGGAAATCTAAGGAGGAACCCTACTATGGACCAGCGCAGACTATCCCGCATTGAAGTATTTGTATTGGATGAACCCGAGCCTATTCACTATGGAATGGAAGGGGCTGAAGGCTGCCGTTATGGTATTCTGAAGCTCACCTGTAAGGGAGGTTGCAGTTGGGGGGCTTGTCTAATCTCTGCCAACACCAAAAATTTCGATCTCATTAAATGGAGTTCTTTTTTACGGGCTATCTGTCATTGCCGTCTTGAGGAAGCGCTGGATAAGGTCCGCCGCGAAGGTTCAGATTGGGAGCAGGTTAAGCTTGAGCTAGTTCAGGGTGCTTTGCAGGATTTAAAGGCCAAGCTCCAGGGTAAATCCTTGGCAGGGCATATTCAGCAAGGGCGTCTGTACAGTGTTGCAGCTGGGGGGAGCAATTCCAGAAGTGAACGGCTCTACTACAAACCTTCCAAAGCTTTTTCCACTGCCTCCCAGCAGAAACACAGTTGCCCGGAACCAGACACCGCCGATCTTATCAATAAATCCATCTCTTACTTTTCTATATTATAGATTCAAGCAAATCTCTCATTCTGAAAGGATCGTGTTCACCATGCCTGACCCCTTACCTCCCGTGTCCACCTACAGTGCTAAATTTGCAGAGTGTGTTCAAAAGTATACTAATGAAGTCTACGTACTCAGTTCCATGTTATTAGAACAATCTAATGAGGCAGACAAGGTTACTATCCGCACCTTCACAGAGCTTCATAAAATATATCGTCAGGATAACTTCGACCCTCAGTTATTCTCTATCCACGCTTACCGCACTTGTATTCGCCAGTGTGCTGATTCTTTTGCCCGGCGCTCTCTTCTATCGGCTAAGGGATTACCTTGGGAGGAACAGCTTGTGAAGGTATTGTGGTACGGCTTAAAGCTGCCTCTTTCTCAAATAAGCATTATTCTGCAAAAAAGTGTTCCTGCACTGAAAGCACAGCTTAGAGCTGTACGGGAGCAGATGACCGACCAAGCGGATATACGAACGAGCGCAAATCTTTCTATAATTTAGTCACTGACTAGAATTCAGACGATCTTTAAGCGCATGAAGCATCTAACGGACTCAGGAGCCTTTAATTGAAGCTTTTCCTCAAATTTGGCCGGCGTTCGGACTCCAGTAGAAATCCCGAGCGATGAGCGTCTCGGATCGTCTTCAAGCAGGCCCTAATCATCTTCCACCAAGGCAAGGCTTACGGACCCAGATATCGTTATTTGCACGTTTATCGCCTTTTGAGCATAGTATCGGACTCCAGTGCAACTATTTGGTTAAAAGAGCTACTAATTCACTGTTTTTCATGCCAATAGCGACTATTGTGTCCGATATCTTGCCAAATCTCGATGATTGTTGCATTTAAGTGTTGCTGGGTCCGTTAGCTATATCAGCTCGTATACAAAGAGATTGCCAACTCAAAAACGGGGATATCCCAGCAACCATAAATGGCTGTTAGGATCCCCCCGAAAATTCAGTACCTACTATTGTGCCTTACTCTTACGCGCCTTACTGTACATCCACAATCCTGCCAACATCCCCACTATAGCAACACCGGTCAATACGCCTTGAACGAAATCCATAAAAGTGGAGCCATCCGGAAGCATTCTACTAACCGAAGCCAGTGATACCGAACTCATTAAAAGCATAATGGTATATTGTTCGCTTGTAGACATCATTAGCACTCCTTAAAAGTTATATGAGGCCTTCTTAGATCTTGTATGCTTTCATTGCTTTTCTGATTTCTTTAATACTTGGGCGTTTGCCGTACATCAGTACGCCGGTACGATAGATCTTGGCTGCCAGCCATCCGAAGATGAAGGTAGTCACAAGCAGGATCAGCAGCGATACAATGACTTGCCAGATCGCCACCTCACCGACACCAATTCGGAGCAGCATCGTCAATGGTGAAGTGAAAGGTACATAACTCGCTATCTTAACCACTAGAGTATCGGCATTGGAGATACTGAACAGTGGAACATAGAACGCTACGAAGCCTAACATCATGATTGGCATTACCGCCTGACCGAGATCCTCCGTACGGCTGACAATCGAACCTACAGCCGCATACATCAAGGCATAGAGGAAGTAACCTAATACGTACAAGACAAATCCATAGAGCAGCAAGTTAATATTGAGCTGGCCTAAATCGAGATCAAAATCAGCCAATACGGTTGCGTTATGCGGGAGCGTCAAATTGACGACGATCGCTGCGACAAAGATCCAAATTTGCAATATTCCTACTAGGAAAACACCGATAACTTTACCGAACATTTGCGCTAAAGGTGAGGCACTTGTAATGAGAATCTCCATAATCCGCGAGCTTTTCTCAGAGGTTATCTCAGCGGCAATCATGTTGCCTGTCATCATAATGGACATAAAGAACAACATAAGCATGGCATATACGATAATGTAGTTAATGGCCGGAGTGTCCTCCTGAGAGCTTTCACTGCCACCGCCTGCGTTAAGCTGTTGTGTAGTAATCTGCACTGGTGTTGACATTGCAGCAATCTGTTCAGAGGTCAGCTTGTCGCCAACGATGAATTGTGTGTTTGCTTGCTGAAGTGCATTTTGAAGATAAACTTGAACATCTCCGTTTAGTTCTCCATCATTACTGTGATAAGTAACGGGTGGAAGCCCTTCACCAGTAGGTTCTGCAAAAGTAACATAACCTTCTACTGTCTCTTCATCTAATGCTTTCTTTAACTCGGCATCATCCGCAGAAGCATATTGTACTATCTTAGCCTGTGGCATGCCCTCTGGCGCAGTATAAGCCTTCAACAATTCTGCAACCTGATTTCCCTCTTCAGCAATCACAGCAATTTGAGTAACTTCACTTTTGGCCGAATCACCCTTAAACTGATCGATGATATAGGGAAGATTCATCCCTATGCTGAGCAATAATACTAGAATCAAAGTAGTAATCATAAATGATTTCGTTCTAACTTTATTTTTAAAGGTAAAGCCGATAATTGTCCCCATCTTATTCATTAGATTCACCCACCGCTCTGATAAAGATTTGGTTTAACGTAGGTTCCTTGATTTCAAAATGCTCCACTTCACCCTGTGCTATCGCCTGCTGTAAAATACGCTGTGCTGCACCGATCTCACTGATCGATAACAGATACCCACGCTCCAGCCGTTTCACTGCTGTAACGCCTGCGATGGACTCCAGACCTTTTACCTCATTAGCTGTACGCAGCAATACTTCTTCCCGCGGGTAGCCATTCTTAATCGTGCGGATATCCCCTTGAACGACCGTATTGGAACGATCGAGAATCGTAATGTTACGGCACAGCTCTTCTACATGCTCCATCCGGTGCGTAGAGAAAAGGATACTTGTTCCCGAATCACGCAATTCTTTGACCGTATCTTTCAGCAGCTCCACGTTTACTGGGTCCAGCCCGCTGAAAGCTTCATCTAGAATCAGAATCTGCGGTTTATGAACGACAGCGGCGATAAAGCCCATTTTTTGCTGATTTCCTTTGGAAAGCTCTTCTATCTTTTTATTGTAATAATCCGGAACCTCAAATCGATCCAGCCAATAGCGCAAGCTCTTATCTGCATCACTAGCTGACATCCCACGCAGGCGGGCTAAGTAAACGATTTGATCGCTGATCTTCACCTTAGGATATAGTCCGCGTTCTTCGGGCAGATAACCCATAAGTTGCTGCAGTTCACTGTTGAAAGGCTTCCCGTTATACAAAATTTTGCCCTCATCAGGGTAGATTAGGCCGAGTACCATACGCATCGTGGTTGTTTTTCCCGCGCCGTTCGCCCCCAGTAATCCGTAAATTTCCCCTTTACCTACAGTTAGGTTAATTCCGTTTACTGCGGTTTTTTCTCCATATTGCTTAACTACACTTTCCAGCTTTAAGGCTTCCATTTCTCTAGTCCCCTCTCTTGTGGTCAATTAGAATAGGACGATGACCCTGTGTCCATAAACTTAATATTTCGTCCAGTTCCAAACTGCGGCTCTTGATAACCTTTACGCCCAAGTTATGAATGCGTTTCTCGTTTTCAGAAAATTGTTCTATGATAAAAGAAGCTACACCCGGTGTATCCATTGTAAAGTGCAAGCCTCCTGGCAACTCAGCCGATAACTCCGCAAGCTCCTCTTCATCCGCAGCATTCACCCAAACCTCGGTCCAAGCACCGAACAGACTGTCTTTTTCAGCCATGCCCAGCAGTTCTCCCCGATGCATAAGGACGATATAATCCGCCAGCCGCCGCACCTCATCCACAATGTGTGTGGAGATGATGATCGTTGCGTTGTTCTCATCCATATATTTACGAAGTGTCTCGATCATAATCTTCCAAGCAAAAGGATCAAGACCTGATGAAGGTTCATCCAATAGCAGCAGACTTGGCCGCGCCGCAAGTGCTGCAGCAATTTCGAATTTCCGGCGCTCCCCTTTAGACATCTTCGAAAGTCTCATATGATACGGAACCTCCAAGCGATCCATCAGCTCCTGAAAATATTGATCGTCCCAATTTGGATACCAATACTTCCGAAATCGAGCTGCCTCCTCTGCATTCCAGTGGTTCTCCTCAGTAATTGACGTTTCAGGAACATAGGCAATGGTCTGGCGAAGCTCCAGAGACAACCCGCTATCATACCTGTTCTCAAACCAATATATCTCGCCTTCCTCTGGATTAGTCAGCTGTATCAGCAGATTCAGCAGTGTGCTTTTGCCGGAACCATTCTGACCTACCAAAGCTGTAATATATCCTTTAGGCATATTCAGGGTCAGCGGCCCTATCGTCTTGTTTCGCCGCCGTTTAAGTACATTCCGCAATTCTATAGCCATCTGTACCATATGAGTAAGCGCCCCCCTCTCAATCCTTTTCTCTATACTTGCGTTCTACAATCTCCATAAAAATCTGTTCAAGTTCATCCTTGCTGCAATGTACCGATCGGCCGATATCCACTGCACTTTCAAGTGCTTTGCCAACCGTTTCCCGTTTATATTCTTCCATTGCTCCGTCACCTACATGGGATACAAAGGTACCTGTTCCTTGTCGCGTTCGCAGCAAACCTTCGTTCTCCAGATCCTGATATACCCGCCGCACGGTAATTACACTGCATTTCAGATCTCCTGCGAACTCACGAATTGAGGGCAGCAGCGTACCTTCTGTAATGACTCCGCTAATGATTAATGATCTAAGCTGAGTCTCTATTTGATGATAGAGGGGCTCTGCACTATTTTCGTTGATTTGTACCGGTATCCACATTATTTACACCTCGCCTTCCACTCTAGCGTGCTAGAGCGCAGTCCTTGCCATTTCCGATTTTTTATACGAGATTGCGACTTTTCAGCCGATGTATAGTCCATTTAGAGAATAATTGCACAGATATTGTCCCCAGCAGAAGTGACCCCCACATGATCGGAGATAACAACCCCCACTCCTTTGAATAGGAGATACTGTATAAGAACAAACTGCCTCCGCCCAGTGTAACTAAGAACGATGTTGCCCACGATAAAACTACGATAAGCAATGTTAGCCATAGATAAGCTTTGCCGCTAAAAAGATATTCAATAAAAATATATAGACCCGAGACCATGAATCCGAAGCCGAGCCAAGTAATCGCAAAAGCTATATACGAAGGAACCGCCAGTTCTGTCCGGAAATTCTCTCCTAACAAGTAAATAATACCGAAGAATAACGTACCATTTAGTGTAAAGGAGCCCACACCCTGAAGTTTCCTCCGCGATAATATTACTGCAGCTGGAATCGGTAAAGTCCGTAAGTAAACCAACATTTTTGTGTAAGAGTCTTCACTCCAATATTTCATGGAGCGGCGAGAGAATGTTAATCCCAATAAGGGGATAAAGGAGAGAAATAAGAAATCCGCTAGCATCGTCCGATCCTGCTCACCTAGTACATCATTTGCTATCAGGCTAGTCAGTCCACCAAGATAACTCATAAAAACAACTGTTATTACGAGGGTCCCTAATATTTTTAATTTGTCTCCGCGAAAATCAGAGCGCAACATAAACCATGAATCTTTTAATGTTTTCATCAATGCTAACCTCGCTTTACAATGTCTTCAGCGTCTAGCAGAAGCAGGTGTTCATATCCCTGTGCTTACTGTATATATCTATATACACAGTATATGACCTTAATTTTACATTGTCAATCCTGTAACTGGAAATTATTCAAAAGAAATAGGAGGTTTGGGCAACCTCATACTTCAAGTTTATGGAGATACTCTCAGACGTTAGGTACCGCTTATTTATTGAGATTAACTACAATGAGGGGGAATTGAGGCAGAATGCTACGGGGCGAATGTAACTGGGATAATTGAGTTTATTAGATAATTCATTCAGTGGAATGAATTAGTAAGAGCTCACTCTCTGCTTCTATGCAACGTGTTGGTGTGATGTGCGTTGAAGGAGGCGGGTGGTGAGTATCGGGGCGGATAGTGGTTCAGGTTCGGGTTCGAGTGAGGGCGGGGGTTTCGGATGTGGGATGCTAGTTCGGGGGTATGATGCGTGCGCGGCGAATGGTGCAGTTCCGATTGTGTGATGCGGGTATGGCGGATGGTGCGGTTTGGGTGCGGGATACCGTTTCGGCTGCTAGTGCAGTTTCAGGTGTGGGATATGGGCGACTGCCGGACGGAATAGAAACATTAGGGAAAAACTCCCTAAAATCAGCCAAATAGAGCTTAGATTACGAGCTTTTAGGGAATTCCTCCCTAAAAATTCAGCTATTACTCTGTTATTGGGTTAATTCCATTCAATTTTAGGGAGGATTTCCCTAATTATGGCCTTTTTTAGCTAATTTCGTTCATTTTCAGGGAGGTTTTCCCTGATTACGTCTTTTTCGAGCTAGCTTCGTTCAATTTCAGGACAGATCCCGAAGCTCTACAAACCAAAATAAGCCCATCACCCGCAATCCCTACTCAGGAACATGCAGATATATAGGCTTATTTCATAACTATTTACGACTCTGCTACTCTAGTGCTGTTCATTCGCTCAACGCACTAAACTCTGTGCTCTATTCAAGCACTTATTTTACGCACCCAAAATAACTTCCCACACCGGCTTGGTGTGTCCACCTGGATACAAAACATACAACAGCACGTACACCATAACGCCTGTAATCGCTGTGATAAACCAAATTATCGATGTCACTCTGCCCCACTTACGGTGCTTGGAATACTTCGCCTTGAAACCAAGAGTTAACGTAGTAAGTCCGAATACCGCAGCTACGGTTGCCAGGACGATATGGAAGATCAGAAACACTTGATAAATCGTCTTCAGTTCATCCGGACCGCCCCATGAGGTATTCCCCACAAACAACGTTCTCGATACGTAAACAATAAAAAACAGCAGCGCAGCGATAGCGGCAGCAATCATCGTTTTCTTATGCGCCTCGCGTTTGCCCTTGATAATGAGCCACCAACCTATAGCCACCAGCACCGCGCTGAGCACGATGAATGACGTACTAATGGTCGGGAACACTGTGAAAATATCCATGATTCTCCCCCTCGGCAGTCTACCAGTTATGCACGGTTCAAGTTGCTCTCCTGAAGTGTTGAGGATGGCGTCGACAATTCATCGTCGTCTTGTCCGTTCTCTTTTTTATACCAATGATAGAACACATAAGCAAGCATAGAGGCAAAAATAAATTCCTGAATGAACTTCATCGCGATGCCTCCCACCTGTTGATCCACCTTCGGCGACATCACTTCAAAGAATGCAGGACCTCCAAAATTCTGAAGTAAAACAGTGGGGTCACCCGAGATACAATAGCCCATAGCACGCGCCCAAGTCTCTGGATCACTGTAAGTGGCGTAGAGCGGATGATCGGCAAATATAATCAGCCCGCAAGCTGGCGTCAGCAATACCATGTTCAGAAAAATAAACCCAATCTTCCCAAGCCCACTCGCCATACGATGTTCCGGCAGCGGATTAATCAGTGTCCACCACATTAAAGCAGAGGTCAGGAACAAAACAATGTAATAAATACGATGAACAGTAAAATGCAGCATCACATAATCATGAATAACAGGAATATGGTACAAGGAAAAAAGTCCGTTAAACAATAGAGCAGCTACTACCGGATGAGCTAAAAAAGATAACCGCCGAAGCGGATTCACCTTTAGTATCCTGCGCCAGATAAAATCTGGAATTCCAAGCATAATCAGCGGCACCGCTACCAGATAAGACAAGGCCATACTGACCATGTGGAAGGAAAACATCATATGCCCTAAGAGGCTAATGGGTCCTCCTTGTGCCAGATAAAGGGCAAGCATCCCACAGACAAATAACGCTCTACGCCAAAATGGCACCGTAACTGAATCGGCATAACGCCCAGCAATCGGACCAATCCACACAAAATAACCTGCTGTCAGCAGCAGCATTACCGCTAGAAAAAGCGGACTCCATAGTTCAGCAAAGCTAAAGTATTCTAATCCCAGCATAATCCCAACCTCCTAGCGCAGGAATTCTTATATCTAAACATCAAAAAGAGGGGGCATCGCAGCCCACCTCTTTCATTATTGTCCGTTAGTTCCACCAAACCCAATACAGCGACATAACAATACAGGTCCCAGCGATAAAGAAGCCGCCCAGCATGAAGAGAATCGGCAGAAGATGCCCTTTATCTTTTAGGTGCATCCAGAAGCCCATCTGTACAATCACCTGAAGAACAGCCATTACCAGCAGCAAAATAATCGCAAAGGTTGCATTTACGCCCCCAGCCGCAACAGCAGCGAAAGCAATCAATGTTAAGACAATGGAGAAAATAAAGACAACAATATGTTTCTGTGGTCCTTCATGCCGATGACGTTGCTTATACCCGCCGCTATCTGGCATATGCTGATCCGTCGTCATAGTGCCTAGCCCACCTTTCCGAGTAGGTATACAACCGTAAAGATGAAGACCCATACTACATCGATAAAATGCCAGTACATGGCTGACACATACACTTTTGGTGCAGTAACAACCGTTAACCCCTTGCGGGCGAGCTGCCCGATCAAGATGGAGATCCAAGCGATCCCGAAGGCTACGTGCGCACCATGAAATCCTACCAGTGTGTAGAATGCCGAGCTGAATGCACTTGTGGTCATTCCGAATTCTTCGTGTCTTACATATTGAGTAAACTCATAGATCTCCAAAACCAGGAAACCTAAACCTAAACCTACAGTAACTAAAAGCCAATTCCGTAGCAGTGCCGGCCGATTTCTGTGCATTGCTTGAATAGCGAATACACTCGTCAGACTGCTTACCAGCAGGATGAATGTTGCAGCGGCTACAAGCGGCAGGTGAAACAGTTCATTCGCCGAAGGCCCCTCATTCGTCTGATTACGCAGTGCGAGGAAAGTAGCGAACAACGTGCCGAACAATACCGCTTCGCCGCCTAGAAACAACCAAAAGGCAAGTACCTTGTTGCGTCCTTCGAGCGTAGCTTTTTCCGGCTCGTGCGGAAAGGTATCCTTAGAAGCTTCTGCATGTGCCGTTGTCATGTCCGCTCACTTCCTTCCAGCTCTTCAGGTTCAATATGCCATCCGTGATCATCATACAGTGAACGCATCAGCATGGATCCAAATGTAATAATAAGACCGATGGCTGTAACGATATAATTATTAAACAGGAAGCTCATAAAAGCATTGCCGAATTCATCACGGCTAAACATAAAGCCAAGCCCAGCAATAAAAATTCCGATAGACATCGTAAACGGTAAAATCGTTGCTGACGGCATATGAATTGAGCCCACCGGCTCTGCTGGTGTCATGCCTTTATTCCCTGCTACTTTTTCTTTCCAGAAGGCATCAATCCCCCGAATAAGAGGTGTTTGCTTGAAGTTATATTCTGGCGGCGGTGAAGGAATGGTCCATTCCAATGTACGTCCATCCTCCCACGGATCATTGCTTGCATCCGCTGGTTTTCTGGAAGTCAGGAGGATGTTCACCAAGAAAATAATCATACCGACACCCATAAGTCCTGCACCGATGGTACTGACTAGATTCAGGAAATCAAATTGCTGATTAGGTAAATAAGTAAATACGCGGCGCTGCATCCCCATAAGCCCAAGGAAATGCTGTACAAAGAAGGTCAGATGGAATCCGATGATAAACGTCCAGAAAGTCCACTTGCCCAGCTTCTCACTCAGCATCCGTCCGAACATCTTCGGCCACCAGTAGTGCAGACCTGCGAACAGGCCAAGCACCAAGCCACCAACAATAACATAGTGGAAATGCGCTACGACAAAATACGTATCATGGAACTGAAAGTCAGCAGGTGCGGACGCCAGCATCACTCCAGTTACTCCCCCCATAGTGAAGGTAGGAATAAATCCAACAGCGAACAGGTTAGGGGTTGTGAAACGTACTTGCCCGCCCCACATCGTGAACAACCAGTTAAAAATTTTAATCCCGGTAGGAACCGCAATTAACATCGTTGATACGGAGAACAACGCGTTAGCTACAGGTCCAAGTCCAGTTGTGAACATGTGGTGAGCCCAGACCATGAAGCCTAAAAAGGCGATCAAGATGGTTGCAAACACCATGGAGCTATATCCGAACAGTCTTTTACGCGAAAAGGTTGGGATGACCTCGGAAATAATCCCGAAGGCAGGCAGAATGAGAATGTAAACTTCCGGATGACCAAATATCCAGAAGATATGCTGCCATAGCACTGGACTTCCTCCGGCTCCAACTTCGAAGAAATTGGCTCCGAGAATCCGGTCGAATGTCAACAGTACTAAACCTACTGTTATTGCTGGAAAAGCAAACAAAATAATGGCGGAAGTGATAAATGTGGTCCAGGCGAACATCGGCATCCGCATATAGGTCATTCCCGGTGCACGCATCGTAATGATCGTGGCTAGAAAGTTAATCCCCCCGATGAGGGTCCCTAATCCGGCAATTTGTAAGCCGATCGTATAGAAGTCTACACCGTGTGTAGTGCTGTATGTACTCGTAGATAGTGGGGTGTAGGCGGTCCACCCGGCGTCAGGAGCGCCACCCATAACCCAGCTAAGATTCAGTAGAATCCCGCCGAACAGGAAGGTCCAGAAACCAAGTGCATTTAGAAAAGGAAAGGCTACGTCACGTGCACCGATCTGTAGCGGAATGACGGCATTCATGAGTGCGAAGATGACTGGCATGACGCCGAGGAAGATCATCGTCGTACCATGCATGGTTATGAGTTCATTAAACGTTTGTGCATCCAAAAAGTTATTCATCGGCTTGATGAGCTGCCAGCGAATCAGAAGCGCTTCAATTCCCCCGATGCCAAAAAACAATCCTCCGGCCCATAGGTACAAAATCGCGATTTTTTTGTGATCGACGGTAGTAAGCCAATCCATAAGTCCTGTATGGCGCTTCACACTGTGGCCGTGCCCCAGAGGCTTGGATGAATTCAAGGTATGCGCTGCTTGAGCCAAAGTTCGTCCCCCCTTTTCGAAAGTTCCGCCCGCCTTTAGGCTAAGGCATTAGTCCAGCTTATAGTTGGCCAGATACTCTGCAATGCCATCAATCTCAGCATCACTCAGGCCCAGATCTTTGGGGTTAGGCATCAGATTGCCTGGTTTTACGGATTGCGGGTCGTGCAGCCAGGTTTTGAGATTCTCTTCAATCGGCGCACCATCTTCCCTCGTGTCGTCGTTGAGCAGAATTCCAGCAATCGACTCCCGAGAACCAATTCCGGTCAAGTTCGGCGCATTATTAATCCCTTGATCGCCTACAGCGTGGCAAGTCAGACATGCCGCTTTGAACTTCTCAGCTAAAGCAGGATCCTCCGGCAGCACAGCGACAGGCGTTTTCATCGAATCAATCCACTTCTGAAATTCCTGTTCACTAACTGATTTCACCTTAAATTCCATCAATCCATGAGAAGGCCCACATAGCTCCGCACATTTCCCACGGTAAACGCCTTCATTAGGCGCACTAAAGCTAAAGCGGTTAATCGTTCCAGCTGGGTTGGTATCGATTTTACCGGAAAGAGAAGGGACCCAGAAGGAGTGCAGCACATCTTTAGTTTCCAGTTCAAAGGCGATATCTTTGCCCACCGGAATAATCAGATCCTGTGCTGTAGTTACCTTATAATCGGTATACTCAAACTCCCACCAGTATTGGTGGCCGGTTACTTTAACCTTGATCGCATTCTTGTCATTGGAATGATCATCTCCAGCGGCAAACACTGCTTTCACCGTTGGCACGGCCAGTACTACAACAAGGATAAGCGGAATAACTGTCCAGAGAATCTCAAGTTTAATGCTGCCCTCAACCTGCTCAGGGATTTCATTCTGACCCGGTCTTCTGCGGAAGCGGATCAGTACATAAGCTGCAATCGTAAAGACAATCAGCAGCACCACGATCATAATGCTGATCGACAGCTCCATTAATCCGTAAGATCTGTCTGCTGCAGGTCCCTGTGGTCTGAGTACTGACAAGTCCTCACGACCGCACCCGGCAAGAAAGAGTCCAAACATAGCGGTCATGGGAAGGAGTCGCTTTACAGCCTGCCACGTTTTCATCATTGATCTACCCCGCTTTTCCCGATTTCGTAGATTCCTGTTTTTTTCTGTCAATTATAACAATCACTATTAATATAAGTTTAAGGGAAAGTTTTGTCAATCGTTCACAACTAGTTCACATTGTAATTTTCGACACAATAAACCCTTGTCCCATCTGGATTTGATGGCATTTTATGAAAACGCAAACAAATAAAAAATAATAAAGAAAGCGCATACACTTTAAAATGTGTCTATTAATTCATTTGACTATTCTATGAGGAAGACTTTTCCTTATTCGTAAATGGGCATACAAAAAAAACCGATTCCAGCAACAAAAGTTGCTCGGGCACGGTTTATAAGAATCCTCGTGGATGTTATTACTCAAAATGATGTCTAAAGTTAAGCAAGTGACAAACGTATCTGTTAGCTAGGAGACGGATGAATTCATCCGTACCAACTCGTGTTCCACGACCATGGTCAGTTCCTCTTCATAGCCTCCTGTAATCCGATACTTTCGGACGTACTCCTTTACGAATTTCTTGGGATCTTTGGGCCGGAAAATGCGTGTCATTTCCCGTAGACTTTCCTTGACTTCGTTATGACCTTTACTTGCCATGATCAGTTCCCTCCCAAAACATTGAAAATGAATGCTCCGTTGTAGAGAATGCATGATGAAAAGTACGCCGTAACCTCGAATGCAAGTGAAGTATCCATTACACATACGTGGCTTGCACTATCCGTCAAAACGTGGAATCTAAAGCTATGTCTAGCCTTTGAAACACCGCCTTGCCGGTGAAGCAGGTTCGTCGTGATTTGGGCTGAGAGTAAGGACGCCTGATGAACGATAGCTCCTTGACACTTTTATTACCCGAAGAGCCACTTACTGAATCACTCCTTTCGGGCCTTATCGTTATATTGTATCATATTCCGGATTAACTTCCACCTTTCCTTGTAAAATGTACTATTTGGAAAATATTATTTTTTTACAACTCTCTTCGTAAGTCATATGTCTCCAAACTGGTTAAAATATAATAACCAATACAGCAAGTGAAACTGCATTTATCAACAAATGAGAAGGAGATCGTTATGGTCCAGCCTGTAATTCCCGTAATGACTACCGCAACGCCAGAGGACACAGCTACACGCCGGGAGGGTCTTGAACAAGCCCATCAAGCTATCCTAAAAGAATATCCCAAGATGCATAGCATACTTATTGTGCGCCATGGCAACCTTATCTTCGAACGTTATTATAACGACCATCATGCTGGAGCATTAAATGATCTCCGTTCTGCTACCAAAAGTTTTGTCAGTGTCCTTACGGGAATCGCTATCGACCGTGGCGAGATGCCTGATCTCCATATTTCTGTATCTGAGGTACTTCACAAGCATATTCCATACCTTCACTCCCCACATCTCTCAAAAATCACACTCCGTCATCTTCTTACCATGACTTCCGGCTTTAGCTGGATCACAGGGAAGAAGCTCGGTGAACCTCTCGTCCGGAACCTCCATCGCAGCCGCCGCTGGGGTTCCTTTGGCCTTAGCTTGAACATTATTCCAGAACATATCGGCCAGTTCCAATATCGAAGCATCGACTCACATCTAATCTCGATGATGATTAGTGAATCTACAGGTCTTGATGCATTTTCCTATGCAGCACAGCATTTATTTACTCCACTCCGAATGGCTAATACCGCTTGGTTACCTAGTCCCGAAGGACATAGCATGGGCCATATCGGCTTGCACTTAACCTCTCGGGATATGGCTAAATTCGGAATCTGCCTGCTGAATAATGGAGTGTTTGCAGAGCAGCAAATCATCCCAGAGCATTGGTTGCAGGATGCACTTACCGCTCAAACTAAGGGATATCCAGCGTTTGGTGATTACGGATATCAGTTTTGGATCGGTACGATGAGCGGGCAGCCCTACAAACTCGCCCACGGGCATGGCGGGCAGCAGATTCTGCTCTTCCCCAATCTGGATACTGTCGTGGTCTTTACAGCAGAGAGCAAGACAAACAACTGGAAGAACCCACGCAAGCTGCTTGAAAAGTATGTTCTCCCTTCAATGAGCTAAACATACTTTTTCCTGACAAGTCATAGGCTTGTAAGGAAGAAGGATTCGAACAATCAAGCCCCTTCTTCTCCAAGCAGAAGGAGAGTGAGCCTATTGTCCCCTTTTAAATCATCTACCGGATTGCCCGATAATATAGCGGGCGCGTTGTGTTACTTTTTCCCTTTTCTCGGCGGCGTCGTCTTTCTCGCATTGGAGAAACGCAGCCGCTTTGTGCTGTTCCATTCGCTGCAATCACTGATTACCTTCGGAGTGCTGATGATCCTCCACGTTCTAACCGGATTGGTCCCTTTCCTCGGTCCCTTGATGAGTGCACTCGTCTCTCTCTGCAGCTTTGGAGTGTGGCTGCTAATGATCTACCATGCCTTAAGTGGCAGGTGGTACAAACTCCCTTGGGCAGGTGATATCGCAGAAAGTCAGATTCGCCATCTGTAATCCCCCCCCAAAAAGCAGTCCCTCTGATCGCTGAAAAGTATTCCCTTTTGCCCATCCACTCCTTACAATGTAGAAAGGGCATCAATGGAATTCTACAGGCTGGAGGAAATTATATGTATCTATTTATCATAAACCCACGTTCCGGCGGGGGAGCAGGCGGCCGGACCTGGCATACTGTAGAGGCGCTCATGAAGGAGCGTTCGCTGCCTTTCATGTCCTTGTTTACGCACAGCGTAGAGGGTGCAGAAGCCCTTGTTTTAAATACACTAAAGCATCGCGAGGATTGGAAAGCTGTGATTGTAATCGGTGGTGACGGCACGCTCCATAGCATTTTGGGTGCACTTTGCGGTAAAGATATCCCCATGGGCGTGATTCCTGCCGGCTCCGGCAACGACACCGCCCGGGGGTTCGGCATCCCGCTTTCGATAGAAGCCGCGCTGGAGGCCGCCCTTAGTGAGCGGTATATCGAAGCAGACCTGCTTTCAGGAGCAAACGGACTGACCGTAACAGCCGTTGCCAACGGCTTTGATGCTCAGGTGGCTGAGAATGTGAATGCCAGCCGTTACAAACGGCTGTGCAATGCCATTGGAGCAGGCCAGCTGGCGTATATCATCGGCATATTGCATACGCTGATGACGTTCAAGCCCTGCCGGGTAAGCGTAGTCTGCGACGGCACGGAGCATGCCTTCGAGAAGGCATGGCTGGTCTCGATCTGCAACCTGCCCAGCTACGGCGGCGGGCTTTTGATCTGCCCGCAGGCAAAGGCCGATGACGGCCAGCTCGACGTCTGCGTCGTGCACGGGTGCAGCCGCGGGCAGCTGCTGCGGCTGTTCCCTACGGTACTGAAGGGCAAGCATGTGGCGTTGCCCTTCGTGTCTATGCTGCGCGGACGTAGCGTAGCCGTAGGCTTTGCCGAGGCCCGGCCTGCGATCGGCGACGGCGAGAGTCTGGGCAAAGGGCCGCTGGCCGTTCGCTGCGAGCCGGGGGCGCTGCGGGTGCTATCGCCGCTGGCGGCGGACAGCGTACAGCTGCCCGTCGACACTGCAGCGGCATGCGGCAGCAACGGGTAACCTGACCCGTGCATACCATACACACAAAAAACAGCAAGCGACTGGTTCATTACCAGTTCGCTTGCTGTTTTGTATATCCTATAGCTTTTGTTTGAGCATTCATTCCTAAAGCCTCAAACAAGAGGCTCTTCCTCGTCTTCCACGAAAGTGACTCTTCCGTCCTCCAGTGAAGCAATACGCACAAGTGATTCTACGCGATATCCCGCTTCCTGCAGCAGCCGATTCCCTGGCTGGAACGCTTTTTCGATCACAATGCCAATTCCAACCACACTTCCGCCCGCCTGCTCAACAATACGGGCAAGTCCGAAGGCGGCTTCACCATTCGCCAAGAAATCATCAACAATCAGCACCCGTTCTCCGGGAGCAATGAATTTCTTCGAAACGGTAATTTCATTCGTTTCTTTCTTCGTGAAGGAGTATACCTTCTCCACGTAAATGTCTTCTATCAGCGTCAGCGATTTCTGCTTACGGGCAAAAATCAACGGAACCTCCAGCTCTAATGCTGTCATAATCCCCGGAGCGATTCCCGAGGATTCTATAGTCAGCACCTTCGTAATTTCTTCGCCAGCGAACCGGCGGATAAACTCACGGCCAACCTCGCGCATCAGGAAGGGGTCCATCTGATGATTCAGAAAAGAATCCACCTTGAGCACTCCTTGCCCGAGTACAATACCTTCTTTCAATACCTTTTGTCTCAACAGCTCCATAGTGCTCCTCCTTCTCCCATCATTGAATCCATTCTCCCCACATTACAGGCCTGTCGGCTTCTGAGGCAATAAATTTCCAACGATCGATTTTAAATTATGATCATCCTTGCTCTTTTCCTGACCGTTATCATAACCCGTAATTCGAATCTCCAAGAAATCTCCCGGATTTACCGGTTTAAAAATCAATTTCTCGCGGTCTTCCAGTCTCACGTTAAAATTCATATCCTTAAACATTTCGACCAGTTCTGCTTCTCCAGGAGATGCTCCCTTATCCAGAAACAATAGTCCACGCAATTTCTTAGGACCATCATTGTGCACCACTTCAAAATGAACGATACATTCCATGCTTCTCACCTCCCTATGATAATAACTACTGCGCCTGTTCTTCCCCATCATCGCCTTGATCATACATAACATATTTGCTATGAATTTTGCTGTAACGTTCTCCATAACGCTCTACTAATTCTGCGCCCATATCCTGCTCCAGCTCGAATAAGACCATTTCCTGTGTAAAATGATTCAACAACAGCTCCACTAACACCGGGTGCTCTGTTACCACTGCTTGTGCGGATCCATCATCATAACGCATCCCCAGCATACACCAGCTCCGGTCGATCACAAATGAGAACTTCCGTCCATCCGCCCGCTGCGAATCTTTTCCGAATGACGGCCATACCGGGTAAGAGGCAGCAGCAGCATTGCCACCGTCAAAAGCCCATAAAAGCCTAACGCCACGCAGTTCGGCCTGTTCAAGTTCGCTCCGCAGAAGCGACGCTTCCTCGCGCCACATATCCACTACAATCTCCTGCTCTGCCATGTTAAGCTGGCGAATCAGCGCCCCCATTACATTGCGGTCGCCCTCTACATTATAAAAAGAAGGACTAACAGGCCCCCCGCGAGGCATCTCACTTTCCATATAAGCCAGCGAAGCTTGAACTCTTCCCGAGATCATCGTCGCCAGCTCCTCCGGATTGAGAACACTATACCGCGCAGGCTCTCCTTCACCACATCGTACATATCCCTGCTGTGTTAGGCGCTGAAGCGCCGCATACACATTTGATCTTGAAACTCCGAGCTGTTTGGCAACCTCATAGCCAGAAGCCTGACCTTTAGTCGCAAGCTCGACCATGATTTTGGACTCCATCTCCGTGAAGCCCAGATTGCGCAGATGCAGCAGCAGCTGTTCCATCTTGTTGTCCCCCTAAGCCCTAAGCTGACTGATATCTGTACTATATTTGCTCCGATCCACAACGCGGGCACCATAAGGAGCCCTTTGGCAATTCATTCCGACAGATTTGACACTTAATCATATCACGTACACCACTGTCCTGGGTGACTGCGGACTCCTCCTGATGTTCATTCGCATTCCAATCGCGGATGCGACGATCCAGCTCAAGCTGTCTTTGTCTTTCCCGTTCCAGCTGATCAGCATGTCTGCGATCCCGTTCAATGTCATGTTCGTTCGCCGCATATTCCTCCAATGGCAGCTCATCATCCTCTGAAGGCAGAATCTCAGAATACACCATACTTTGCGGATGGAGCTTCATTGCAATCTCCTTCTCTTCATCCGTTAGCTCATCTGCACCATAGTATTGATCCTCATCCTCTTCGTCCTCATCCACAGTTTTGACGAATACGGGCGGTGAAGGAATCTTTCTTGAAGTGGTTAGCTCCTCCAGCTTACTTCCACACTTTGGACAAAAGTTTGCATCGAGCGCCACAACATTGCCGCAAGAACATAACCGTTCATTTTTCAGTTCAGCAATCCTTGCGCGTTGGACTTCGATTTTTTCCTGAAGTTTGGAACAGGTCCGTGCCAGTTCTACCATTTTGCCTTCAGCTACCGACATATCCTTAGTGCGATACCCTTCATAAAAAAGCCTGCCCATTTTCGTGAATTCCACTTCCATCTCACGTTCAATATCGGAAATAAGCCCGTTCAGCTTGCCAATCTCAACAGAGCTTTGTGCTTTTTCAGTAACCCGGCTCGCACTATCTTTGATTCGTTTCATAAAACTCATTACAGTTCCTCCCTCTCCAGCGATACGTGATTCTATCATACCAAATGTATCGAACAGATTCATTAATGTGCTTTAATACGCGATTTAGCGGAGAATGTTCCTATAAATTCTTATTTTCACTGATTTCAGACGTTATTTTGCGTCAGGGGTTCTACATCGGTTAAAATAGAATTAATCACAAATAACGAAATTGGGAGAGTTTCAGTGGAAGAACATGACAGCACACAGCTTACGCTAAAACAGATGCAGGTACACGTTAAGGATCTGCAACATTGGCAGGATAACGAGGATTTCACAAATCTTATCAATGAGTTTAAGTCTCTGCCAGCACTCTATCGCCATGCACTAAATGATCTTGAGAATAAAATCGATGTGATCAAAACGGAATGGCAGGTCCGTGACGGCTTCAGTCCCATCGAACATGTTAAATGCCGAATTAAAGAACCCAAGAGCATCCTGCAAAAGATGGAGCGCAAAGGTTTCGAGTTCAACTTGGAAAATATGGAGCAGCACATTCACGATATTGCAGGTATGCGGATTGTATGTGCTTTTGTTAAAGATATTTACCGTCTGGTTGATCACCTCAGCACACGCGAAGACATACGCGTATTGGAGATCAAAGATTATATAGCCCATCCCAAGCCGAATGGGTATCAAAGCCTGCATCTTATCGTCGCTATTCCGCTCGTCCTGCTGGAAGGAACACGCTGGGTCAAAGCAGAAATACAGCTGCGAACCCTAGCCATGGACTTCTGGGCAAGTATGGAACATATTCTGTATTATAAATTCGATAAACAGCTCCCTTCGCATGTTGCTGAGGAATTGAAGGATGCCGCACGCGCCGCCGATGAACTGGATCAAAAAATGTTGCGCCTGCGCCGTGAGATTCTGGAACTTGCAGAAGGGGAATCCCCTGCCGGCGGGCAGGTTTAAGCTTTCATATTTCTACATTTCTCAAAAATTAAGGGGATGTCTCATAAGCCATGACAATGGCTGCTGGGACACCCCCTTCTTTTTAATCGATTAGGCCGTTTGATCGATACCCTTCGCCGCCGAAGCAAGGTGTTATCGGACACAGCCGATCTTATTCACAGAATAATCCTCCATTTTGCATAATAACGGACCCCAAAGTCGCTATGGACATAAAAAACACCAGATTTGTGCCCTTTTATATGAAATAGCTGCACTGGAGTCCGAAAACATGCTGGATAGGCGGTAAATGTGTAAATAACGCCCCCTGGGTCCCTAAGCCTCAACGGCTAATCATTACATCCGGCATTCCGCTGTATTCAGCCTCAAGGCTTGCCAACCAAAGGCTTCCATGTAACGCCACCATCTGTAGTGGTCTGTAGAAATTCAGGACCCGCCAGCCAACCGTTTTTCGGCGTAACAAACTGAATATTCTCTGCCTTTGTGAATAGCTGCGAAGTAGCAATTATCCTCCAGCTTACACCCCCGTTGACAGTCGCCACCAGTTTACCACCCTCCTGCAAGGCCCAACCTTCCCGAGCGTTCAGCCATGTTGTTCTCACCGCCTCAGTACCGAGCAATTGAGGGCCCGGCTTCCATGTCCTACCTCCGTTATCACTTGTGTAAAACACCATACTTCGAATCCCATCGTCAACAATCTCCAGCGGCAGGATGCCTTTCATATTGTCTTTGCCTGAGAATTTAGGTGGATAACTATTACTGTAAGTAAATGCTGCCATAGCAGCCGGCTTCTTTAATTGTTCCGGCTTCCAGCTCTTCCCGCCATCCGAAGTTCTGAACGTTAAAATGTATTCTTGCCCATGGTTGCTGGAGGTGATCCAGCCATTCCGGGAATCCTGAAAGGTCATCCCTGTTGGATAGGCTTTAATACTCCCCGTTAGATTTCCGATTCGCTTCCAGCTGTTCCCGCCATCTGTCGTGCGATACAAGGATTTCTCCATCATCCCGAGACCAGGTTCTGAATCCAGCAGCACATACCCGTTATTCACATCGATAAAATGAATAAATCCGCCACTGTATCCTTGCTCCCAATCCTCCGTGACGGGAAGTTTTGTCTCCTTCCAGGTCTGGCCCTGATCAGAGGTATGATAGATCAGGACAGGTTGACCCATACCATGACTACTTATAATCCAGCCATTTGTGGCATTCAGGAAAAAGCTTGCTGCGGCAAAGATGCCTGTTTCTTGTGGAATAGGAACGATATTGCTGTCCGGATGGTACCAACTACTCCCTCCATCGTTCGTAGTCCATAATCCAGTCTCGTCTATTCCCCACCCATGCTTTATGTCATTCATGCTAAATTTAGCAGGATACCCCTGCAAAGAATTCATATCCGTCTTCAGCTCAGCGGTATTTGTCCCAATACTCGAATCTAAACCAAGCTTATCGTTTACCATGCAGGATTGCAGAAATAACCCAGCAATGATTATCGGGGCAAAAACGGCATATAGTCTCAAATGAAATCCTCCTTTTTCCATTTCCTTCTATTCTATAATCATAGACAGAGTTTAATAGTAAAAGGTTACAGAAGCTTTACACAAAGAAGCCGCCTCCTCAGATAGGATGCGGCTTCTCTAAACTCCACTGCTGTTTAATTACGCCTTACTTGCTCGACGGGCAGCAGCTTCTGCTACTCGATTCATAATCAAAGTTAGGCCTTCTAGCGCCTTAGGTGTCTGAGGCAGCAAAGCTCCCCAGTCTTCCGTTACCGCTGCTACTACCGGCGATGAAGGAAATGGCCTAGCCGTAATCTCATGGAACTGCGGTCCCGGCTGGTGAAGCGAACCTTCAGCAGCCGCTTCTGCAAGCCATTCTCCAGAGGAAATTGCGGGGCCCTTGCGCTCTAGCCGTGCTAATTCCGTTGCAAGCTCACTAACTGGGGCTGCCTCTGTCTCAGAATCATCGGCAGCTATATCACTTTCAGCCCAAAGGGCAAATATTCCATCCAGGAGTTCTCCCTTAGTAAATCCTCTCAGAGAAAGCGCCAGCAGCGGTTCTTCAGCAAGTCGTTCTTTTATAAGCTGCAGAATCTCCGCCTGATCCTCTAACCCTTCACCCTCAAAGAGGGCCTGCTCCAGCTCTGTATCTGTAGGCAGAAGATCCAGTTCCGCCAGCCCACCCGTTAATCTCCCCTGCAACAATGCAAATACCTCATCCGGACTTAGCGCCAGACGCCGCAATATTTCTTTTCTACGGGCAGCATGCCATACTGGAACCTTCAGAGAGAGAGGTCGCTCCGGTCTTTGTCCCTGAGGAACAGCAGAAGTACCGACATTCCATTCACCCTTTGCCCGCGACCCTCCCGTCACTCTCCCGGGCGAAGTCGTCCATGCTGCTTTTACTAATCCAGGCACAACTTCCAGCCGCATCTCTAACAGTTCACTCATTGTTTGATCCCTCCGTATTGCTCATGTCTTTCCTTACATCCAATCCTGATCCTGCAGTTCAATAAGCTCCTTCAGTTCATGATTAGACATCTCGGTCAACCATGTTTCACCAGAACCAACAACCTGCTCCGAAAGGCTTTTCTTCCGCTCAATTAATTCGTCAATACGTTCCTCCAGTGTTCCTTGGCAAATCAGCTTATGAACTTGAACATTCTTATCCTGTCCAATTCGGAAAGCCCGGTCTGTCGCCTGATTCTCCACTGCCGGATTCCACCAGCGATCGTAATGAATAACATGATTGGCCCGGGTTAAGTTCAAACCTACTCCGCCCGCTTTAAGAGATAACACGAAGAAGGATGGACCCTTGCCCTCTTGAAAATCATGCACCATCTCGTCACGCTCTCGTTTTGGAATCCCTCCGTGAAGGAACAATGGCGATGTACCATAACGCTTAGTAAGCTTGCTCACCAGCAGCTCACCCATCGCTACGTATTGCGTAAAGATCAACACAGATTCGCCAACTTCAGCAATACTGTCCAACACCTCGAACATAACCTCCATTTTACCGGAATGTTCATTACGCGGACTGCGACCTTCTTCTTTCCGGAATAGCTGAGGATGATCGCAAATCTGCTTCAGCTTCGTCAGAGAGGATAACACCAGTCCACGGCGAGCCATACCACTGCTCTCCCCGATCACGCCGAGCATTTCATCCACAACACCCTGATACAGGGCAGCTTGGGTCTCGGTCAGCGGGCAATAAGACTTCAACTCCAGCTTCTCCGGTAAATCCTTAGAAATATCCGGATCACTCTTCAGACGCCGCAACAGGAAGGGTGATACCAAGCGATGCAGCTCCCGCAGACGCTCCCCACCCTCCCCAGACACATAACGCTGCCGGAAGGAATGATAGGTTCCTAAATAGCCCGGGTTTAAAAAGTGGAAAATAGACCATAACTCGCCAAGTCTGTTCTCTACCGGAGTACCCGTCATAGCTATGCGATGCGGCGCTGATAACTTCATCACACTCTGCGCCTGCTTCGTACGGTGATTTTTAATATATTGAGCTTCATCCAGCACCACTGTTGACCACTGAACATTAGCTAAATCCTCGCTGTCACGCCCTGCCAAGTGATAGGTCGTCAGTACGATATCATGACTGGTTGCCAGTTCTAAGAAGCTATCTCCCCGAACACGGCGTCCACCATGATGTATGTGTACATTAAGCGAAGGAGCAAAGCGCTGCAGCTCCCGCTGCCAGTTGCCAAGAAGCGAAGTTGGGCAGAGAATCAGCACAGGCTCCTGCTTCTCTTCAGGGGGAGCACTTAACGCCCGGTCCAGCAGGCAGGTGATAACCTGCACCGTTTTACCTAGACCCATATCATCGGCGAGACATACCCCAAAACCCAGACCACTGAGCTCGGCCAGCCACTGATAACCCCGCTCTTGATAAGGTCTTAAAGTTCCATGCAGACCTTCAGGTACGGGACGCACCGGAAGATTACGTAATACATCTCCGCGCATAAGCGATGCCAACAGCCCGGATGTCTCCATCCCAGTGACGGACATTCCTTTCCAGAGCCGATCTTCACCATCCTCGGCTTCTAGGCGCATCCAATCCGCGGCAGTCATTTCTCCGTTTTCATGGCGTTTCATATATCTAAGAACCTGGCGGATTTCTTTAGGATCTATCTCGATCCATTCCCCGCGGAAACGTACAAAAGGTACGCCAGCCTCTACTAATGCGTTTAGTTCTTCCTCACTAATCGCACTTTCTCCAAGCGAGGCCTCAATACGGAACGAGATCAGCTCTTCCATACCCAGAGCCGCGGGCGCAGGACTATCGCCCCCGTTCACGCCTGGCTGCATTTTCATCTTCATGCCAATGCGGCGGCGTCCTTCACGGCTCCAGCGCGAAGGCATCTGCACCGTTATTCCCCGATCGCGCAGCTGCTGCACCGTCTCCTTCAAAAAGAAATAAAGACGTTCTGGTTCCAAATCTGCCCCCGTAGGCGCAGGCTTAGCAAGAGCGCGCTGGATATCCGGCGATATCTTCGCAGCCCGGCCCAGCGCTATAAGCAGCTGCTGCTGGATATTGCGATAGCGTTTCCCCCATAACGTAAACTCTCGTTCCTTACTGCTCCAGATCGATTTGGCGGGAAACCAGAATTCCCCTTCTTCCTTATTCTCCGCCCAGAAGGTTAACCGCCAGACTTCATTATTGTCTTCTGGCGGCTCCAGCCGTAGCCCAAGACCCAGCTGCCCGCTCCGCGCTTCCTCTGGCTCTGAATGTGGCACATCGCTGCCAGCGGTCTCGTTCACAGTGACCAAAAGGTCCGTCACCTCTGCTGGAGTTCCTTGCACGGGTATATCTCGGCTTCCAGTGAGAAGGCTATTCCACCACAGTTCAGTTAAAGGAGAATAACCCCGGCGATAATTTGCTTTATAAGGGGTTAACTCACTTTCAATGCCCGCAATTACCTTTTTTATCTCAGCAGTCATTACAGCCTGCATAAAGGAGTAAAGCACATAAGCTCCAGCCTCATCGCGAGAGGATAGATCCCCTGCCTCTGCGATATGCGTTCCTAGTGCAAGAACAGGCATGGATGCTGCCAGCTGCAAAAAGATCTCTTTGTCCTCCTGCTTTCGGAAAGCTGGCGACCAGCAGACTGTCGCCGCCTGTTCTCCGCCGCGGCGACGTGAGCCCACGGGGCGTGGTGGCAAGGCTCCCGGCGTAATCCCGCCTGTACCCATCAGCTCCAGCGCAAAACGTGCCGCTGCTGCCCAGTAACGCAGTTCGCCGCCTGGCTCCACTCCCTGATCTCGGCATAACGTCTCATCCCATGCCAGAAGCAGTTGAAATGCATCGCTAGGAACCAAGGCGAGCCCTTCGAACGTTCGTCCGGGCAATCCGCGCCGGGCTGGCTTCCCCTCTACAGGGGGAGCCGGATATTTCACTTCTGCCAGACGCAGAGCAGCAGTTGCAAAAGGACGCACTCCTCCCTGTAGCTCCATCCGCTTCACTACGCGAGTCCAAGCGTCAACCTTCGGCTCCGAAGTTTCGCCAGAGAAGCAAAATAAAACGTCCCCTAACCATATTGCATACAGATGCTTAGTCATCGGTGATCTCCTGTCTTTTAAGCAAGCAAAAAAAGAACCAGCCCCCCACCATCAGGAAGGGTAACTGCAACCTTTTCCGCGAGAAATAAATTTTGAAGCTATACAAGTAGAAGCCGCCTCTTCCTCTTTTAGAGAGGGGATGCACTCCTGCGGTAAATATAAGGATAAAGAACTAGGACAAAACTTATATTTTCTTGAATCTTCATCTCTTCATCTTATACGAAAAAGCGCTGATTTAAAAACATTTCTGCATATTTTCTGTAGATTTTTATGAAATAAAGTTGAAGGATATAGAAACACCCAGTAATTTGATTCATTTAAAATACCCCGCACTACTGCCCTGCTATCCAAGAATGTTATGACTCACTAGTCACTTCTTTTCTTTTTATAGTCTTAATTGTGCCAAAAAGGGGTATATTCTAAATAAGCAACACCCTATTAAAAAAGCTAGGGAGTGAATAATTTGAGACGTTATAATCCTTATAAATGGTGGAACCTCGTATTCTTTGTGGGTGTAATTATCGTAAATGTGCTGGCGGTAACCTTGCCTTTGGGCGGAAACAGTACAGGAGAGATCTCTGACAAATATAAGACTTACATGACTCCTGCTGGCTATGCCTTCTCCATTTGGTCGCTGATTTATTTATTGTTAGCCGGTTTCGTTATTTATCAATTCCGCTCCTATACAAGCTCTAGGGATTCTGTACGAGTTATTTCGTTCTGGTTTATCCTGAGCTGTGTTTTTAATATGAGCTGGCTTTTCCTCTGGCAGTATCTATACATCGAGCTTTCATTGATTGCCATGGTGTTAATGTTAATTTCAATCATTGTTATCTATCGCAAATCGCGCCAGATCGCAAATCCTACTTCAGGTGAGAAATGGTTGATCAAGCTACCCTTTATTATATACCTTGGCTGGATCTCTGTGGCTACTATCGTGAATGTTAGCGTTGTTCTAGAGAAAAATCATTGGGATGGATTTGGACTTAGCGGGATAACCTGGGCTGTGATCATGCTCTGCGTGGGGACACTGCTTGCGGTGTTAGTCAGCTATCCTAACCGAGACAGCATCTATCCTCTGGTCTTCGTATGGGCTTTCATCGCGATTGCCCTGGAACATAGAGAGGCTAATGCAGTCTTTGTGACGGGCACAATAACGGCAGGTCTTCTGCTGCTCTACAGCATTTGGCTATTGCTCACACCCCGCAGAAGATACAGCAGATACTGATTGTCCTTTTGATATTATAAAAAGGCAGGCTCAGAAGGTGATCCTTCTGAGCCTGCCTTTTTTGTAGATTAATTTAGAAGTGCGAAATCATATTTATTTTTTACGCGCTACCGCTTCGATCTCAACAAGGCCATCTTTTGGCAGACGGGCAACCTCAATGGCACTGCGGGCAGGATAAGGTTCTTTAAAGAAGGTGCTGTAAACCTCATTAACTGCTGCAAAATCATTCATATCCTTTAGGAATACAGTGGTCTTCACTACATGATCCAGTGATGCACCAGCCTCCTCAAGAATAGCTTGTACATTGCTAAGTGCTTGACGAGCTTGTTCCTGAACGCCTTCAGCCAAATTCCCTGTCTCTGGATTAAGGCCCAGCTGTCCTGAAGTGTATACCCAACTACCGGTGGTAATGGCTTGACTATAAGGACCAATGGCTCCAGGTGCTTTTGTAGTAGCTACTTGTTTTTTACTCATCTTGTTACCCCTCTCCATTAAACGCTGATCATTTATTGTCCATTGTAAGTCCTGTTCTCACCGTAATGCAAATTTATTAGCAGCCCGAAAAACTTATCGTTTTCCAATCACATGTATTACTTCATTCGTGTAGATATGCAAACCATGCGTGTCAGCAGAGGCAATGTTAACCATAGCTCTCGCCACAGTTACACCAGGAATGGCACGATATTTAGCTGCTTTGCCAACCATTACAAACTCCAGCGCTTTCATCAATCTAGCCGCGACGCGTTCTCCCAGTCTGAATTCCTCACGATGACCCAGCAGCAAGGATGGCCGAAACAAATGCAGCCCTTGAAAACCGATTTTGCTTAACGCTTCCTCTGCTCTACCCTTAGTCCGACTGTAGAAATTGCGCGATTTGGCATCTGCCCCCATGGATGAAACAACCAAAAACTGTTTAACACCGTGATCTCTCGCAATAGTAGCAGCTGCAAGCGGATAATCCAGATCAACACGTTCGAACTTCTCTTGTGAACCTGCCTTCTTGATCGTAGTCCCGAGGCAACAGAAGATGGAATGAACGCCTTCGAACGAATCGCTATACTCCGCCAGGTTCTCCCAATCCACAACGATTTGCTTAAGCTTGGGATGTTCTAAAGCTAATGGAGTCCGTACAAGCACTCTCACCTCACCCCAACCTTCACGATTCAGCAATTCCTCCGTAACCGCTTTCCCTACTAACCCAGTAGCCCCTAATACCAACGCAATCCTTAACATGGAATAGTCCCCTTTACTTCTATTCGTCCTTTAGAATACGACGGCCCAGCAGGAAGGCAAGAGCAATCATAAGCGTTCCCACTACCAACTGCATACCGTATACTTGGGTCCATTGCGGCCAGTGGGCAATTTTTTCATACAACTGTCCCCCGATAAGCGGGCCAAAAAAGGATGATAAACCCGTAAGCGCCGCATAGGTCGCCATATACATAGGCCGTTCTTTTTTCGGCGTGTCCCCAATAATAAAATTAAAGGCCAGCTGGTTGAAACCGCCTACACCTACACCAAAAACAATATGAGCGGCAAACAACACCAACAGCATCGGCAGCACAGACAAGAGTCCCCACATTAAAGAGGACAAGGCAATAATCGGCAACGTAAAGAACAACAGACGTTTATTGCTATATTTTGCATTTAGATTGCCCCAAACGTAGAAACTGGCCATCATAAAAAGAGTCTGGGACACATTAAGCAGTGATAACGTTTCATAATTTATATGAAGTAACTGCAACATGACATACGAATATAGCGGAACAGTTAGATTCTGCAGCAGCAACCAGGCGGCCAGAAACAAAGTAGACTTCATAAATAAAGTATCTTTAAGCGGTTTCTTAAACATCGGCAAAAATTTATGTTCTTCCGATTTCTCGAAAGGCACGTCGGGATAAAAAAAGAATACAACGACGTTAGAGATCGCGAAGATCCACACAACAATATAAAGAATCAGAAAGCCATGGCTCCCGGGATAACGATCCAAAACGATACCCCCACCATACATTACCAGACTACCGAGTGCATTCAGGAACGTATTACGAATCCCAAAATAACGTCCGCGCACACGTGCTGGAACAAGATCGCTGATCACAGAGCTCCACAGCACACCACCCGCCGTATTGGCAATAAATGCAGTAGTATATAAGGCTATAAAAGCCATGACCCAATACTCTTTAGGAAAAATAAACGGAATTAGCCCCGTAGAACTCCAAAGTATCCTATGCAGGCCGATAAAAGTAACCATAGCCCATTTGCGGCTTGGCAGCTTCTGAATCAAAAAAGCTACCCCGATCTGCATCACATTAACCAAGGTGGTAAGCGCTAGCACAAATCCAATTTGACTTGAAGTGGCTCCTAAATATAGTAGGAATCCTGTTAGAAACTGCCCTTGCAGCAGTACCTGGAAAATGGTCGATGGCACACCTTCCCAGGTAGCAATGCGCAAATTTCTGCGATGTACTGAGGTTTTACGGACACGCTTTGAACTAGTAACTGTGTGCTTAGTTTCCATGTTGTTCATAGAGAGGGGTAACACTCCTTTGATGCGGCATTTGCTTCATTCTACTCCGCATCAATCTACTGTCAATACGCCAAATTAACAAATAATATTGGAGCTTACTCTTCTATGATTTCGAGGGGTAAATAAAGCGAAAAACGGCTCCCTTTACCTTCCTCACTTTCTAAAGTAATGAAACCTCCGAGCAGTCTGGCCAAATCATTACTAATAGAAAGCCCTAATCCTGTTCCGCCATATTTTCGACTAATTGTTCGATCCGCCTGTTGGAAGGCTTCAAAGATCATGGCATGCTTCTCTGGTGCAATACCAATACCGCTATCTTCTACCTCAAATACAATCCAATGCTTCACAATAGCTCTTTCCCCACGTTCCTCTTGACGAATACGGAGTGCGACATGGCCAGACTTTGTAAATTTAAAAGCATTAGAAAGCAAATTGCGCAGGATTTGCTGAATCCGCTGCGGGTCGGAATGAATCATTTGTGGAACATTTTTTTCCATATCAATATTAAATTCCAGTTCTTTTTGTTTCGCTGTCACAGCGAACTGCATAGCCAGAATCTCTGGAATCTCACTAACACTTAAATCTTCATTAATAATATCTAATCGACCTGCTTCCACTTTGGACAGATCTAATATATCGCCAATAATCATCAATAATTCTTCACCAGAACGGCGGATAATAGCTGCATACTCCCTCATTTCTGCTTCCGTAAGAGAATTATCATTGTCTTCAATTAATTGCGATAAATTAATAATGCTATTCAGTGGCGTTCTAAGCTCATGAGACATATTTGCCAGAAATTCCGATTTAAATTGCGAAGCCATCATTAACTGATCGGCACGCTCTTCAAGCTCGATCTTATTCTTATGCAGCTCCTCCGTCTGGGCAGACAGCTGTTCATTAGCACGCTCAATCTGTCCATTCCGCAAGAGACCCAATTGAAAGTCACGGATAATTAAGGAGAATAGAACACTTAGAATCAATCCGGCAGGGAAAGTAATCGGCATAATCTCTTTTATGTACTCTGGGGCGGGGATCACACCAAACACCATAATGTTGATTGCGTTCATTACATTTATGACTAGAATCACGATCAAACCTTTGTTCACCATACATAAGTTAGATCGTCTGACCCAGTAGCTAAGCGCAGCACAAACAAATCCTAGAATGGACAGATTAATGGTTCCGGCCATCGCCGCCTCATTTACTCCAAAAGTTAACCGTGTAAGACCTGTTCCTATACCGATCAAAACAAGAATGAAAGGATGCGGATAAGCCAGCGTTGATATAATAAGTGGCACAAAACGTAAATCAAAAATCACATGCTCACCCAGCCTATATCCAAAAAGAGTACTAATCCACCCGGCAAAAATGGCCAGTAATACCCAGCTTACCTTTTTTATTCCTACACTTGCATTTGAAATGGTGTTTTTATATATAAGATTAGCCAAATAGGCTACAGCTATTAGCATTGCGGTGTTTCCAAAAAATATTTTAAGATAACCCATAGATTCACTCCCACCTCGGCAAAATAAAATACAACTTTCATCTCATAATACTACCATACTAAAGCCCCATTCGATAACTAACGCCCATGGACGCAGAAGAAGAGCGCAAATCAGATGCGATTTGCGCTCTTCTTCTGGAATTTTATATTAACGTCATTAGTAATGAATTAATCGCGGTAGGAACGTCCCCAGGTTTGGTACTCTTTCTCCGCGTCTTCTTTCGTATGTCCATAACGTTCTTGTAGTTTACCTACTAATTTATCCTTTTCACCGTCAATTACGTCAAGATCATCATCTGTAAGCTTGCCCCATTGCTTCTTGGCCTCGCCTTTGAGCTGTTTCCATTTTCCTTTAAATACATTGTTGTCCATTATAAGCTCATCTCCTTAGCTGAATTAATTAGGGTAGGATTGTTATCCCGTGTTACCTTTACTTACCCTTCCCCATTCGCTATGAATCTTTCCACATTTCAAGACATTCGCAAATTAAGTCGTATTCTGTCACATATATTTTTAAATATATGTATTCAAATCTTTTAAAATTTGATATAATCCAGATATAAATTAAATATTTAATTTTTTAAGTGATTTATTTCACAATGGTTTTCCTAGTCCATGTGCTAGAATGCCATCGGAGATAAAACAACATCATTAAATTTTTTCCTAATGTATGCCGATATAAGTCAAGATACTGTTACAAATGGGTAATAACGCATGAGATTAAAGTGACAAATATCATTTATAAAGTGATTTTTATCACTTCGCTCGACTATTAAAATGTTTTACATTTTAATATATATATTTTAAACTATATTTTTGGAGGTCATTTGAAATGAAAAAAGCTTCTGTTATCTTGTCGAGCGCACTTATCCTTGGATTGCTCGCAGGTTGTGGTAACAACACAGACAACGCCGCAGCCCCTACTAACGCACCAGCTGAAACAACTGCTCCTGCAACAAATTCCGGTAACGCTGGAACTGAAGCTGGACAGTACAAAGACGGAGTTTACTACGGTACTGCTGACGTTGATGCTAAAACTGGCTGGCAATATTTCGCACTCTTAACTGTAGAAGGTGGAAAGATCACTAAAGCTGACTGGGATGCCTTTAACGTTAACACTGCAGGCGACCTGAAGAAAAAAGTTTCCGAAGATGGTAAATATGGCATGAAAGCTGGCGGTGCTTCTTCTGAATGGCACGAGCAAGCAGCTAAAGCTGAAGAATTCCTGATCGAAAAACAAGATCCAGCAGCTATAACTTTTGATGCTGAAGGGAAAACTGATGCCATCTCTGGTGTATCCGTACACGTATCTGACTTTGTAAAAGCTGCTCAAGCTGCTCTTGCTGCTGGTCCAGTAGAAGCTGGTCAATATAAAGACGGAGGCTACCATGCTGAAGGCGAAATGGACGCTGAATCCGGTTGGAAATCCACTGTTGACCTGACTGTTGCTAACGGTAATGTTGTAGCTGTTAAATTCAGTGGTTTGAATGCTGCTGGCGATGACAAGAAGCAATTCTCCGTTGATGGTAAATATGGTATGAAAGCTGGCGGCGCTTCTGCTGAATGGCATGAAGAAATCGCTTTGGCTGAAAAATACTTCCTTGAAAACAAAGGTGTTGCTCCAACGCTTGATGCTGAAGGCAAAACTGATGCAATTTCCGGCGTGAGTATTCATGTTGGTGAATATTTTACACTTGCAGAAAAAGCACTCGAAGGCGCGAAATAATTTCGCAGGACCTTCTGCAGCTAATCAGACGAATGAGGTGAATTTCTCTTGAAGAAGATAGTCATTTTGGGCGGCGGCTACGGCGGCGTACTCACGGCTAAAAAACTGGCAAAGAAATTTAAGAAAAACAAAGATGTTGAAATTACACTGATCGACCGGAATCCATATCACACTCTATTGACTGAGCTGCATGAGGTTGCCGCGAACCGTGCTCCAGAGGATTCAATCAAGATCGATCTTAAGAAGATTTTTGCGGGCCTTAAAGTAGATGTTGTTCTTGATGAGATCAGCAATATCGATTTCAAAAGCAGAAAACTTAAATCCGATAAAGCTACCTACGCTTACGATTACCTTGTAATCGGCACAGGTAGCAAACCAACCTTCTTCGGCATTCCAGGCGCAGAAGAAAACACCTTCTCCTTCTGGTCTTACGATGATGCGGTAGCATTGAAACGTCAAATCCGCGATATGTATACCAAAGCGGCTATGGAGAAAAATCCAGCTGTACGTCGTGCTATGCTAACCTTCGTTATTATCGGTGCCGGCTTTACTGGTGTCGAGCTAGTTGGTGAAATGGCTGAACAACGCGAGGAATTATGCAAGGAGTTCTTTATCGACCCATCCGAAGTAAGACTGATTGTGGCTGATATGGCTCCGAAGATTCTGCCTATCCTTCCAGATAAGCTGATTCAAAAAGCTGAAGCTCGCCTTCGTAAGCTGAACGTAGAAATCGTGACTGGCGCTAAAATCACCGAAGTAGGCAATGGTAGTGTTGCACTTGGTGAGAAAAACGTTGTCGATTCCCAAACAATTGTTTGGACTGCTGGTGTTGAAGGCTCCGAAATCGTTGGTGGACTTGAAGTACAACAACAAGGCCGCAAACGGATTGTTACGAATGAGAACCTGGAAAGTGTAGATCATAAGAACGTTTACGTAGTAGGGGACAACATTTTCTACATTCCTGAAGGTGAAACTCGTCCTGTACCACAAATGGTTGAGAACGCTGAACAAGCAGCTCCGATTGTTGCTGGCAACATTGCCGCTGACATTCAGAACACTGCTAAAAAAGCTTACAAACCAGGTTTCCACGGTACAATGGTCTCCATTGGTAGCCGCTACGGTGTAGCAAATGTTGGTCTGCCAGGTAAGTTCTTTATGCTTACTGGATTCATGGCAATGCTATCCAAACACTTTATTAATATGTTCTACCTGTCTCAGGTTGTCGGATTCAATAAAGTATGGACATATATGATGCATGAGTTCTTCCATGTTGAGAACCGCAAGAGCTTCTTGGGTGGTCACTTCTCCAAACGTTCACCTAATTTCTGGCTCGTACCACTTCGTGTTCTACTTGGTGGTATGTGGTTATACGAAGGTATTGAGAAGATCCAAAAGATTTGGAAAGATCCAGATAAGATTTTCTTGATTCCAGCTGCTCCTTTTGCAACGGATGCTTCATCAGCAGCCAGTGTTGCAGTAGATGCAGTTAAAGACACCGTAGATGCACAATCTGCAGCTTCAGCAGTATCCACTGCAAAAGAAGCTGTTGAAGCGTTGCCTGTACCTAACTTCGTATACAACATTACAAACTGGTTCATGGATTTGATGTTCTACAACAACGACGGAAGTTACACTTTCCTCGCGAAATGGTTCCAAATCGGTATGGTATGTGCAGAAATCGTCTTCGGTATTATGCTCATCGTTGGTCTCTTCACTGCACTCGCTTCTATAGCGACTGTCGCCATGTCGGTCATGATTTGGTCAACCAAAATGGCATCGACAGAAATGTTATGGTACGTTGCTGCTGGTATTGCCTGCATCGGCGGATCAGGAAGCACACTTGGTCTAGACTATTATGTACTTCCTTGGCTTAAGAAACAGTGGAAGAGAATTCCGCTCGTCAGACGATGGTATCTATACACCGACTGATAATAAAACCCTGAATTAGTGTAATTTATCATATAGAACATATGTGCAAATTGTATTTTATTAGGGTTAAATATGGATATACTTCAGAGTAATGTGTCCCTAGGACACATTACTCTCCTTATTTACAAGAAGAAAATAACCTTCCTAATCCTAGGAAATGGTGGTTTTTTCTTGAATGAATGGTTTTGTAGGGATGATCGGGGTATGGTTTCTTCCGGCAAAACCGACAAGAAGGAGAGAATCTTGTGAACAAACAACTCATAGAAGATACCCTCCGGTTGTTGCATACTGAAATGTCACCTATTGCTGGAATTGAGCTTCAGCCCTCTCCGGCTGCATGTGAACAGTTAATCTCGGTACTGGAACGCCATGATCTGGAATACAGCCGCAAAGTCAATTTGCTGGGTATTTACACTATTCTCACTTTGGCAGCAGAGCGCCATATGGAATGTATCCCACATCATCCCGACCTTACACGCAACATTTTGGATGGAGATTATTTGTATAGCTTTTACCTGCAGTTTGCGGTGAAATGCCGTGAGCTCGACTTAGTTGCTTATCTAGCTCCTTCGATCAAAAAAATGCAGATTAGACGGTCAAATGGAGACTTCGCGGAACATGATCCAGCTACTGGAATCGAAGAGTTCTTGATCCAAGAGTGCAGACAGCGTAATCGCACAAGCAAAGCCATTTGACAGGTGGGATCCATAAATGAAGCTGCATGAGGCCTTAAATATAGACATAAATGAAATCAACCGCGAAATCGTAAACCTTGTGGCGCGTGATAAAGATGTACCTAAGAAATCTCAGCTCGCGCAAAGTGTTCTAGAGCTTATAAATTCCGGTGGTAAACGCCTTCGTCCCCTCATGGTCATTGTTGGCAGTCGGTTTGGCCGTAAGGATACCGGCCGCAGAGCGCTTCAATTAGCTGCTGCTGCTGAATTTATTCATGCCGCCTCATTAATTCATGATGATATCATTGACCGTTCAGAGTTACGGCGGGGCGTACCCGCCTTACATATTAAGACGGGGACATTGTCAGCAGTACATGTTGGTAATTACATGTCCGCTCGGGTCATCGAGCTGCTGAGCAAATATACAGGAGATAAAAACAGATACGTTCATGACTTATCCTCTGTAGCCACCGCTCAGCTGTGTCTGGGTGAATATCAGCAAATGGAACATGCTTTTGATTATGAAATTACAATGGATCAGTATTTGGAGAAATCCTTAAACAAAACCGCTCTTCTTATGGCAACCTGCTTACGGGTTGGTGCTTTGTCCACTGAAAGCACCGAAGAAGTTGCCAATCTCCTTTATAATTTTGGAGAAGCCTTAGGGATGTCCTTTCAGATACAAGATGACTTGCTAGATTTCACACAGTCCGCCGATGTCCTAGGCAAACCTGCCGGTAGCGACCTGCGACATGGTCAGGTCACCCTGCCAGTGCTGTACGCCTTGCAGGACCCTAAGCTCTCGCCTGTGATCCGTGCAATCGGCCCGGATTCTTCCGACGCTGAAGTAGCGCATGTGCTCACCCTAATTAACAATAGCGATGCCCTCGCTCGCGCTGAACGGGTCAGCCAGAACTATCTGGATAAAGCTGCAGCTATTGTGCAGCAGCTCTCCTCCTACCCGGCACATGCTGATCTGGAAACGTTGCTGCAATATTTTGCGGACCGTGATCGCTAAAGCGTACGTTCTAATACTAATAAAAACGGATACCTCCCATTCACTTGGGGGTATCCGTTTTTTTGATTTAAACACATCATTTCATTGATCTTGTCGCAAATTCAAACCGATATTTTTCCGCTTCAACAAGACAAGCTAAACACGCAAACGCAGCGTAGCGCACATGAGCTAATTTAGTCATTCTACTCCATCGGATATAATTAGGGAAAACCTCCCTAAAATTAGCTACTAATCGCTCGAAAACTACGATATTAGGGAAAACCTCCCTAATAAAGTCCACTTTAGCATGCTTTTAAGAGTAACCAGCTATATTTCAGGGAGAAATTCCCTAAAACAGAGTTTAAAGATAATAAACGCAATAAGATTAGGGAGGTTTTCCCTAATCTTTGCATTTAGCTTCCCCCTTACAGAGCGGGGAGCGAGTCAACACAAAAAAGGAAAGCTAGCGTAGCCAGCTTTCCGATTCCTTTGCCTACCCCTTTTGGGTAGGCTATTGTCTTTTATTGTTAGTTTGCGGGCAATGCGCCAATGCTCAGCCAGCCGGCTCACCAAAGCCAGCTCTCTAACTAACATAGAAAAAATCAATCAGCGTACACAATAATATCACTATGCTGATTACCTGATTTAGATTATAAGAAGCCACCTTCATCAGCTTACGATTCGAAGGTTTTATAATCTTATGCTCGGTCATCAGGAGCAATGTAGCGATGCCAATCCCAACCAGATACATCCATCCGAGATCCTGCCATACGTATAGAAATAATAACAGCATAATCATAATGAAATGTAGACCTTTGGCGATACGCAGCGCATTCTCTAATCCAAAGAAGCTCGGAATAGACCATAACCCATGCCGCCGGTCAAATTCAATGTCCTGAGTGCCGTAGATAATATCAAATCCGGCAATCCAGAGCATAACTACCGTCCCGATCACAAACGGTGTAAATGCGATATTTCCAGTTACGGCAAACCATGCACCAATCGGCGCGGAAGCAATGACAAAACCTAAATATAAATGGCTGAGAAAGGTAAAACGTTTTGTATAAGAATAAGTCGATATCAATACGATTGCTACCGGCGATAAGAGCAGGCAGAGCAAGTTCAGCATGCCTGAAGCCACAATAAAGATGGCATAATTGACAATAACAAAGACAACCACTTCTTTTTCTGCCAGTAACCGTTGTGGCAAATGCCGATGTGCCGTACGAGGATTCTGTTCATCAAACGTACGGTCTGCCAGCCGATTGAATGCATTAGCGCCATTACGGGCACCGATCAATGCAATCAGACCCCAGATCATTACATGCCCTGATGGCCAGCCCCCAGCGGCCCACACCATAGAGATAATGGCAAACGGCAGCGAAAAAAGTGTATGAGAGAACATCACCAGTTCACTGAACATTTTCAGCTTTAGGCCTGCAGTTTTAAAAATGTTTAGAATAGCCATTCGTTTTCCTCTTTCTTCGCTACTTGAAATTCATTGTATTAGACATTAAGCTCCGCAAGGACTTCATTCAGGTTGTTAAGCAGCCCGTCGATATCCTCTTCCGTAATAATCATCGGCGGTTGAAAGGCTAGTACGTTGCGTCCTATGCCATTTTTGCCGATCAGGTATCCTCTGTCTTTCATCTCTTCCAGTACTTGATCTGTAAGCGCCGCAGAGCCTTCAGTATTCTCACCGGCAAGCTCCGCTCCCAACATAAGCCCAATTCCACGGACATCCACAATAAGCGAAGGATAACGCTCTTGAAGGGTCTTTAGCCCTGCTTTCAATTGTTCTCCGAGCAGCACTGAGCGTTCAGGAAGCCGTTCATCGCGAATATAATCAAGCACAGCCAGCGCCGTTGCAGCAGATACCGGATTGCCTCCAAAGGTTGAAGCCGACGGACGGTTCAGCGCAAGTGCAATCTCATCCGTTGTCGCAAAAGCCGCAACCGGAATTCCATTCCCCAGCGCCTTAGCCATACTTATAATATCGGGCACTACGTCAAAATGCTCCATAGCGAATATTTTGCCTGTACGACCAAATCCAGTTTGAATTTCATCAGCGATCAGAAGTACGCCGTATCTCTCCAGCAACATTTTGACCTCACTGAAGTAGGTTGGCGTTGGCATAATCATACCACCATTGCCTTGGATTGGCTCTACGATCATTGCGGCGATAGTATTCCCCTTCTCCTCAAGCACTCGCTCCAGAGATTCCAGGGAGAGTGCAGCGGCTTCCTCCAGAGATAGTTCTGGATGATATGGGCGAGGAATAAACTCAACGTCATGATCCAAGTATTTATCGGTACGCCACATCGGCAGTCCTGTCACACTCATAGTTAGATTGGTACGGCCGTGTAGACCACTCTCCAATGCAATGAACCCCTTACGTCCTGTATACATCCGGGCGAGCAGCAATGCACCTTCATTAGCCTCTGAGCCGCTGTTCACGAAGAAGGTTCGGCGTAGACCGCCTGGCATAACCTCTTCCAGACGTTCAGCCAAATCCACATTTGGCTGAGTTAAATAGATCGTAGACGTATGCTGCAGCTGCTGCAATTGCTCAATCGTACGTCCAGTTATGGCTGGATTGCAGTGCCCACAAGCGACTACAGATACACCTGCGAAGAAATCTGTATATTGTTTGCCATTTTCATCATACACAAACTGCATCGAACCTCGCACAAGCTGAGGCGCATCGCGGTAAAAATGCTGTGTACACGGATAGAAATATTGCTTACGCTTCGCCGCTACGGCTTCTCTTCCGATGAATTCTTGCTGTTCCATGATTGATTCCCTCTCTTCTTGTGAAAATAGTAACTTATTGATAGAGTACTGTGCATTCTTCTTACTAGCAGACGATATTTTGTCCCAAAAAATAGAATTAGTTAAATTGCAGCGAACCTAGAGTATAACCCGCATAAATGGGCTCAAGACCACCTAGCATGTCATCTTTCACTTCAGTACGATTCATAGCTTGTTGATAAGAAATTATAATTTCACGCAACTGCTGAGCACTATACGTCGCTCCTTCAATACGGAAGCTAGATATGCCTAGATCAATCATCTCACCAAGTAACGGTAAATAGCAGAGCTCTTTTGCGAACAAAAGATGGCAACGGCCGTGCTGATCACGATATACCGGATTTTCACCTTTGTCTGTTTTTAGAACCAATACATTATTGTGCACATATTGATTATCCTCTTCAGCGATAGGTTCCATTACTTCAGTATTCTCATAAAGATCATGTTCCATATACATTAGTGCAGGTGTACCATGTACAACAACTTCCAAAGGCGTGTCACAACGTGAGGCAAAGGTAGCAAAGTGCTCCAGCGTCATTTCCGGTGAAACCGAAAGCTGAGTCAAACCTAATTTTGCATATAATTGGGCGGAAAGATGATTGTAGACATTTAAACTACCATCTCCAATTAACGGATAACCTGTAGAGCTGTATCTGCGAATCGCTCCCAAATTAGTAACGATTATACCGTCGATCGGCAAGCGTTCTCCACCAAGCAATTGATCATATTGATCGAAATGCAGCTCGGTCATCATGCGTGGCAACCCTAAATATATTTTGCTATCGCCTTTTAGTTCACCAAGTTCCTTAATATCACGTTTTGTAAAAGGTCTATCCGGTTCAAATACATCGCCCGGCAAATACAGACTATCCACACCCAGTTCCAATACTACGCGCGCCTGTTCCATATTATTCACACGTACAGCCAGCTTCGCTTTTGTTGTCTTAGGCTTCTTTTCTTGCGCCAAACGTTCCCGCAATTCCTCTACACGTTTTTCAGATAGCTCACGTTCTGCGGTTGGTGTGCTAAATACTTTTCCAGTGCTATAGAATTTGCCCGTACCTTCATAACGACGGTTGATATTAGCTAACCCTGGTTTACCAAAAGCATAGGCTGTCGAAAAGTCGCGCTTGCGGTTGTTGTACAGTTCTTTGGTATCAACCGTACGATCAAAACCAATCGGATCATCGATATATCGGTCAATGGCTTCGCCGTAGCTATTCGCCAGCATCACCATAAATTCCTTATCACGCATACGGCCCTCAATTTTAAAAGAAGTAATGCCTGATTCAATCAATTCCGGAAGATGCTCATACATAAACATATCTTTGACAGCCAGTGGATATTCAGCAGGATATACATATCCGTCTTTTTTAACCCGATAATCCCAGCGGCAAGGCTTCATACATTTCCCCCGGTTGCTGCTCATACCAAAAACATGGGAACTAAAGTAACAATTTGCACCATGCACAGAGCACATATCTCCATGAATAAAATATTCCAGCTCCATGCCACTCCGCTGACCAAGCAGCTTAGCTGTCTGCAGGTCCATTTCCCGCGAGGTAACTACACGAGTTACACCCAGATCACGCAGCGCATAGATCATCTCCAGGTTGTGAACATTCATCATTACTGAAGAGTGAATAGGAAGGTTAAGCTCCATCTCCCGAATAAGCTCCAACACTGCCATATCCTGAACAATCAAGGCATCCGGCCGAGCACTATCAAGAAAACGCAGGTATTCTCTAGCTTCTTCCACATCTTCCTCACTAAAAAGATTATTCACAGTGATATACACTTTTTTGTCTAGACGGTGAGCGATATCAAGTGCCTCTACAATCTCTTCATGAGTAAGATTATAACCTTTACGCATCATTCTCATATTCAATACAGGTCCACCAAAATAAACTGCATCACACCGTGATTGGATCACTTCCTTGAAAATCTCAAACGTTCCTGCGGGTGCGAGTAATTCAACTTCTCTACCGTTAAAATAACGTGCCATTCAAGTTCCCTCCCAAGTTGATACTACTAATAGGGAATGAGTATTATAACAAAGCTACTGCAATTCCCATGACCACAAACATCCCAATAAAAACAGTATCGAATTTGCCCCACCTTAGGCGGTGATACCGACTGCGGGGAGCATCCATGCGAAAACCGCGGGCTTCCATGGAATACACCAGATCCTGAGCACGCCTAAAAGCACTGGCGATAATCGGGACCAGCAGGGAGACTAACATCCGTCCCTTTTCCTTCAAAGGCAGCTCTTTTAGATCGGCTCCCCTTGAGGCCTGCGCTTTCATTATGATCTGCGATTCATCTAGAATCGTAGGAATGAAACGAAGTGAAATGCTGATCATCAGCGTGATACGGTCAGGGGATAAGCCAAGCTTTTTGAAGGGTGTCAAGATCCCCTCCAACCCTTGATTCAGCTTCCCCGGCGTTGTTGTGAAGGTCAGAAGCGCTGTAAAGGTGATAAGAAAGAACATGCGGATGACCGAAAATGCCCCTAATCTTAGCCCTCCCTCATAGATAGACCAGGAACCAAGAGTCAGCACTACCTCCCCTGTCTTCACAGACACCACCTGCACAATAAAGATAAATAACATTAAATAACGTAAAGGCTTAGCTGCTTTCAGGAAGTATTTAAGCGGAATCCGCGTGGAAGCCATAACGGCTATCGAAAAAATAGCCAACACAGCCATGGCCATCCACGAACGTGAGAGCAAGATAACAGCTACGTATAATAGCATGCCAGTGATTTTGGCACGAGCATCCAGCTTGTGCACCCACGAACCGGTCTCAATACTCCGACCTAAGATCAGTTTCTCATTCATGGTCATCCCTCTTTCCATCGGGCTTACCAGTGCTTATTGATTCCGCTGGCAGCGAAGCTATAAGCTCTGCCAGACTCTCAGCCGTCAAGCGGGGGACTTCATCCACAAGACCTAAATGATCAGCAACTGCACGCCAGTAACGAAGGGACTGCGGAACCGTCAAACCACACTGTTCCAGAATCGAAGGATCATCTGCAAGTGCCTTTACACTGCCCTGAAACGCCGTGCTGCCCTCTTTAAGTACAACCCAGCTGTCCGCATAGGGCAATAACTCATCCATCCGATGCGTAACGATAATGATCGTTCTGCCCTGCTCACGGCATAATCGCTCCAGCAAGCTGATTAGCTCTGCACGGCTAATGGGATCAAGCGTTGCCGTGGGCTCATCCAGAACGATGACCTCCGGGTCCATAGCTAGCACGGAAGCGATAGCCGCCTTACGCATTTGTCCACCGCTCAATTGAAAAGGATTCCGCTCCAGCAACGCGAGATCCAGCCCCATATCTGACATGGCCTGACGTGCACGTGACTTTGCCTCTTCGAGACTCATACCGAAATTAAGGGGACCGAAAATGAGATCCTTTTCGACCGTATCTTCGAACATCTGCTGCTCCGGAAATTGAAATACCAATCCGACTCGGCGGCGCAGTGGCATTAGCTTAGGTGACTTCTCACCAGCCTGAATGGTTACATCAAGCACTTTTACCGTACCCTCGGTTGGTTTCAGTATCCCGTTAAACATTTGCAGCAGCGTCGATTTACCTGAGCCCGTCGCCCCCGCAATACCAACCATCGAGCCAATGGGTACACTGAGGTTAATGTCCCGGAGCGCCGTCAGCTTCCAGAGGCTTCGGTCAGCGTAGGTGTAACTTACTTGCTGTAATTCTATGGCCATAACGTGTCTATAAGCTCCTTTTCACTGATCGGAACATCCACATGAATACCCTGGTTCTGCAGCTCGCGTGCAAGGCGCCAAGGATAAGGTTCACGCAGATGGCATTTTTCCAGAAGCTCCTCGTTCCGGAACAACTCCGCCGGTGTAACATCTGCAGCCAAACTACCTCCATGCAGCGCAAGCACCCGATCCGATGCCAAAATCTCATCTGCATCATGCGTAATCATGAGGATCGTGTACTTCCCTTCTGCCCGCATATCCTGCAGAATGCCGAGAAGGTCATTTCTGCTTCCTTCATCCAACATAGAAGAGGCCTCGTCAAAAATGACGATGCCTGGTTCCATAGCAAGAATGGAAGCGATAGCAACACGCTGCTTTTGGCCTCCCGACAGCTCACCCGGATGCTTGGACAACAGATGATTTATTCCTAGTCTTGTCGTATAGGAGTGCAAACGTTCAGCCATCTCTTCGTACGGCAAACAAAGCCCTTCCAGGCCGAATAGGATATCTTCCTCTACAGTGGCTCCAATAAACTGATTATCTGGATTTTGGAACACCATTCCGATACATTGCCGAATGCTTCCGATCGTTTCCTCACTAAGCAGCATGCCACTAACCTCAATCTCACCAGCCCCCTTAGGCAGCAGAGCATTAAGCAGCTTGACCAACGTAGACTTCCCGCAGCCATTAGGACCAACCAAGCTGACCCATTGTCCTTGTGAGATAGATAACGTTATATTTTGAAGAATCGGATGCTCGGGATCATAGCCAAACGATACCCCATCCAGAGAGATGACCGCTTGTCCTTCTCCCTCTAAGTCTTGACCTTCGTATGATTCATTCATGTTAGTCATCCTTCCGCTGATGTGACTAATCAGTCCAAAAATTCTTCAAACAGCGATATTTTTGACAATGACGCCACCAAATAACGGACTGCATAGCCCACGGCAATTCCTGTTACTACCCCAGTGATCAGCAGCATGGGAAGATAATAAAAAATACTAAGTGATGCAAATACCATAGAAGCTGCCAGCAGCTGACCGATATTATGTGCAATCCCACCAGCTATACTAATTCCGATCAAGCTTATACTCTTACCTTTGCCACTAATCAGCATCAGCACAAACATAACAACAAAGCTAAAAAGTGAACCAAATAAACTAAACAGCAAGCTTGAGAAGGTACCTAGCAGAAATGCAGTAAGCAGTGTTTTGAGGATGACAAGCAGGAAAGCATCCCGTCCACGTAAAAAGTAAATACAAGTCAAAATCATAATGTTGGCCAGTCCGAGCTTAGCACCCGGCACCAGTCCCATCCCGGATAACGGAATCTGTGCCTCTATTAAACTTAACACTACTGCCACTGCGGCGAAAATCGCAATAATCACTGTTCTTTTTAAAGCTGTTGCAGATTCACTACTGGACATAGGCATCTATATCATCCTCCCCCGACGCACTGGTGATTTCGACTAATACTCTATGCGGTAGACAGACAATCGTCTGTTTGGGCAGGGTAATAAAACCAAAACCTAGGCAAACTTTATCAGCGCAATCGGCATCGTACATTTCAATCCCGTAATCATGCACCTTCAAAATGTTATAGCCGCGTTCCGTGCGGACCTCAATGGTTTGTTCTTCTTTTGTAAGCTTTACCGTTTTAAATAACTCACCGTCCACCGTTACATTGGCTATGAGATTTTTACCGGCCCCACCTTTGTCATCATTGTCCGAAAACCATCTCGGTACGAGAAAAGCGAGCGCAGCAATCAATACGATGGAAATCAGCCACACATCTGCGCGTTTCATAAAAATCTCCCTTATTTTTTAATTAAAATCCAGACTTATTAATTATAACGGTCTACCCTCAATCCTTCAATCAATGTTGGAGTTTATTGTCAGTTTTAGAGAGCTGTTCACAAAATAGGCACGCAAAATAACCCCAGCAGACACAAGCCCTTCGTCTCTGGCATTTTCAGTTGTAGTTTGTAGCGTTTGCAAAAATATCCAACTTACATTTTAGCCCATTTGCACCGAGATCGCCCATCTCCTCTGGTTTACTAGCTTTTCCGGAATAATTCACAATTAACCCAATTTAAGTTACTTTCAAAATCTAAGCGCTCCTTATCGAGGTTTGTTCCTCTCTAGAATCAAATAAACCTTATCTTGGAATTCATTATTATATTTGCCTTTTAAACAATAGTGTGTTATATTTATATGGTATTTGTTTTTCGATATATTGAATATCCCCACCAAGAAGATGTCAGGCCGACTATTATACACATCGGCATTTTGGACAAAGAGGCTTTATGTTTTCTTGCAGTACTCTTCCTTTTTATGAGATTAAATTCGAAATATAGCATTCCGATTCACACTGGCGCGGTCAATGGAGCCGCAAGGGCAAAAGAGAGGTAGGGCTTTTGTCGTATTGGAAGGATTATTCTCGCCACACGGCTGCTGGAAATAACAAGGAATCAAGACACCCGTTACTCACGAACGGCGGGGGATGAATATAACGAGAAAGCATGACGGTACGATCCTTATTCAAGGACTACGTCATGTGTGGAAAAATATAGGCGCCCGATAACCGCTACCTAGCGGATATCGGGCGCTGTCTACGTTCAGGACTTATTTTACATATCGGCTTACAAAAGCTGTTACTACATCTATATACCCCGCCTTATCCGTATCATAAGACAATCCATGCCCCGCTTGCGGCACTATGAGCCTCTCCTTTGGACTCTGGCATGCCTCATACAATTCATTCATCATAGCAAAAGGTACAAAGTTATCCGCATCCCCGTGAATAAAAAGAATCGGAACCTTCGCTTTCCGCACTTGTTTTAATGCAGAGGCTTCACCAAAACCATACCCCGCCTTCAAGCGGGTGATTAGACTTGCACTTTGAACGAAAGGGAAACTTGGCAAACGATACATGCGCCGTAGTTGGTAAGATAATTGTGCTTTTACTGAGGTATAAGCGCAGTCCGCAACAATAGCTTTTACCTGCGGCGGAAGATCTTCCCCTGAGGTCATTAGCACTGTAGCACCGCCCATAGAAACACCGTGAAGCACAATTTGAGCACTAGACCCAGTCTTTTTAATCATGTATTCAATCCATTGCAAATAATCTTTTCGTTCCGGCCAACCAAAACCAATGTAATCCCCTGCGCTATCTCCATGCCCCCTTGCATCGGGAATTAGGATGTTAAAGCCTAAGTTCTCGTAGTAGATTTTGGCGTACGCCCCCATATCCTTTGCTTTACCTGAATAACCGTGGGCTAGAATGGCTGTGCGTCCCGCAGCACGATTAGATTGGAGTAAGAAACCTCTTAGTTTAAGTCCATCTGCAGATACGATCTCAATATTCTCGAAGCTCTGGCGAGAGACCCAATCCTTCCCCTCCCCCCAAGAAGCTCCGGCAACCGGAGGATCAGCCTTCAGATTAGGATTATTACTTAGAAATACCTTTGGCGCTCGTTTAATAGCAATACCATAGAAGAAAAATCCCACATAGATTAGAATCCCTATGATGATTACAGCGCTAATAATGAACCATATCAATTCACCTTCGCCATCCCCTCTTCATTTCTTTTGCAACAAGAGTATACCATCTACTTAGAATGCACCAAACTATCGCAATCATGACATACAAATAGAGCCGCCATCAGGACACCCCCCGAAAGCGACTCTATGTTGCTCTACCGTTTATTATTTATTCTTTTTGGAGAACTTGGTTCTCATTAATAATCCGATAAGTGCAAAACCTAAACCTGCTACATAGTAAGGTGCAGGACTTGATTCACCCGTTTTTGGCAATTCCTTCACAGGCGGCTTACCTAATGGGATCGTATCGTCCACTACGATGATTTCATCAGGTGTTGGTGTTGGCGTTGGTGTCACTGCCGGTACCGGACCTAATGGGATCTCATCATCATCAACAAGTACTTCTGTGCTATTCGACGGTGTTGGTACTGGCGCTGGTGTCGGCGAAGCTACAGGCCCAAGCGGCACAGGATCTTCTGCAAGAACTATAGTGCCAATTACGGATGATGGCGTTGGTGTCGGGAACACCGAAGTCTCTGGTGTCGACGTTGGTGTTACCTCTGGAGTTGGTGTTACCTCTGGCGTTACCGTCGGTGTCGGTGTTGCTTCTGGTGTTGGCGTTGGTGTCGGCGTTGGCGTCACTGTCGGCGTTGGCGTCGGTGTTGGCGTCGGCGTTGGTGTCACTGTCGGCGTCGGTGTCACTGTTGGCGTCGGTGTTGGTGTCGGTGTCGGTGTCGGCGTCGGCGTCACTGTTGGCGTCGGCGTTGGTGTTGGTGTTGGCGTCGGCGTTGGTGTCACTGTCGGCGTCGGTGTTGGTGTCACTGTCGGCGTCGGTGTCACTGTTGGCGTCGGCGTTGGTATTGGCGTCGGTGTTGGTGTCGGTGTCGGTGTCGGTGTCGGCGTCGGCGTCACTGTTGGCGTCGGCGTTGGTGTTGGTGTTGGCGTCGGCGTTGGTGTCACTGTCGGCGTCGGTGTTGGTGTCACTGTCGGCGTCGGTGTCACTGTTGGCGTCGGCGTTGGTATTGGCGTCGGTGTTGGTGTCGGCGTCGGTGTCACTGTCGGCGTCGGTGTCGGTGTTGGTGTTGGCGTCGGTGTCGGCGTCACTGTTGGTGTTGACGTAGGCGTTGGCGTCGGTGTTGGCGTCACTGTCGGCGTTGGTGTCGGACATGGTGTTGGTGTTGGCGTCACTGTCGGCGTTGGCGTTGGTGTCACTGTTGGCGTTGGCGTTGGTGTCACTGTCGGCGTTGGCGTTGGTGTCACTGTCGGCGTTGGCGTTGGTGTCACTGTTGGCGTTGGCGTTGGTGTCACTGTTGGCGTTGGCGTTGGTGTCACTGTTGGCGTTGGTGTCGGCGTTGGTCCAGGTTCATCACCATCGTATGGATAGTGGTGAAATTCACCACCACCAGTCCCTTTGAGTGAAGCCGCCACTAAAGTACCGTTAATCTGACCATTAATAAAATCAACATGAGCATAGGGGGCAAGTATGCTTCCCATTACACCTATGCCTGCCATATCCAGATACGCAGCTTGGCTAAAGTTAAGCAAAATTTTCTTGCTGTTCAACACGTTATTAGGTAGAAATCCGAAGTTTTTCATTTTTACGTTAGAACCATCAATATTAATAATTGCTGTAGATCCTGAAGGAACATTTATTGTAATTCCATAGGTATTAGAGACGTTATCTCCTGGAACATTAAAAACATTGACCGCAGGATCTGTACCTGTCAGGGTAAGACTGCCATATTGGTACACTGTTGTTCCATTCGCCGGCAATGCTGCAAGTTCTGCTGATTTGTCCTTCAAAGACTGACCTACGGCTGAAAAGTCAATCGTACTCCCCTGTCTTTTTGTACCTCCCTTGAGGAGCGTTACATTCCCTGAAAAATCTCCCCCGTGCACGATATTCCCATAAACAGTACCTCCGTTGAAAGTAAGATTCCCTCCAACAACAAGTGTGTCAGTCAAGGAAACCTCAGCAGCGGTCAACCTATCTCCAACACTATAGTTGGTTAAGTTAACGTTACCTCCAGCAGCAAACCTTCCTTCCGTATCCGAAACCGTTGTTATATCCCCTAGAATAAACACGTTGTAGACCCCTGCAATTCCCAATGTAGAAGAACTACTAGCTCCAGCAACTCCAGCTCCTAATGAGGAAAGCCCACTACCTACCGTCAAAATCCCAGCTAATACAAGCGAGAGTAACGGTCTTATTCTTCTTTTCAAATGGCACACCTCCTAAAACTATGATTTATATTAATCAGAATAATTACCAGAAACTCTAAAGGACCTAACAACAAAAAAGACCGCCAAAAAGAAGTGGAATTCCCTTCTCATGGCAGTCGGACGGTCATTGTGCCTTTAAGACACTTTAGACTCCTGGACTTTGCGTCCCGCCCTTTCAGACGGTTTGCTATTATCATGACTATATATATGTATTACACTGCAAGTCCAGAACTGGTAGCCGAAGCATTCTCTCCAATAACCGTCTATGACTTTTAATACTTTTTGAATTAATAACAGTTTAGCGCCCGACACCCACAATTGTCAATCAATTCCTTTCGATGATTCCGCTCATTATTACCATACAAAAAAAAGCGCCTAAAGGCGCTTCGCATAAGGTTTTTCATTAAATTTTAAAGTAACTGTATATAGCCCAATATGGATATCCATAAGGGAACACTCAGAATTAAACCAAAAAACAATCCACGCTGGAGGCTGCCCTCTTTTTCCATCATAAATTCTCCTTTATGTACGTCCGATACATTAATTTTTATTATTACAATTTTAATATAATTTATTCTTCGTTATTTAGTTGTGAATTTAATCACATTGGATAAGCTGTTTAGAAATACCATTGATTATTTTTGGAATATCGGGGTAGAATACGAATATACGTTCCTATTAGAGGTGATGAGATTCATGCATAGAGCAGAAAGCAGGGACAACATGCTGGTGAAATCTTATTTATTGCTTCCGATGATTTTATCAGCTTTCGAACGGGACTCCGCCATTTTATCTACACACTTACGAACACCCGCCCCTTATCTGGAGGTGCTTGGAACAGCTGCTGCAGTAGCTACAACAGATCTAAGGGATGTTCGTGCAGAAATGAGAAGACGGGGAATCAAGGTGTATGAGCAAAACAGACTTAATACGGGAATTGAAGCCAAGTATATATGTCGTGGCTATCACGAACGAATGCTGCTGTTGAATGACATTGTTGCGGCTCAGGCTGCCATCCATATGCGCAGATACCTAGGGCTGGATATTTCCTCTTTTAAGAGTTACGAAGAACAGTATCAGATTAAATAAAGCTGTATAGAAGCCGCTCTACTCTCCCCCCAATCAATTAGTGAACAAAAAAATAGGCCTTACCATGGGAGTTGGCAAGACCTGAGAGAGATATACCACAAAACACTGGGGGGTGTTTGGTGTCTTCAATATATACCTCGAACCTGAAAAAAAGCTGATAGGCACATAAAAATTACATTAAAAATATCATTCGCCGTTCAGAAGTGATCCGAATGCTCCCACAAGCTTAGCCGACCTTTGGCTGGAATTGGATGGCGCAGTGAGTGAACCTCTTCAAGCTTCCAGGCAAAACGTCCTTCGCTATAGTCGCCAAAATCATATTCGTTCCCATTGATCCATTCCCTTAAATCCACCTCTGGAGTAACCACATAACATCCCGCGAGCTGACCTGTAGCAATAATAGCTCCTGTAGGCAAATTATTCGCTGTATAGCCATGTTTCGCCAATACTGCTTTGTACGGTTCCTGTTCACAAATCTTTTTGTCAATCCTCATTCCGGCATGGATGCCTAACTCGCCGCGGTAGGCTGTTCTCCATGAACGAGTTTCAAACTCTTTTTCACCAAGAGCAATTAAGGTCGCCCAAGGCTGCCGTATTGTTATACACCGCATGATATTTATCCCCTTTGTTTATGTTGGACGTTTGTCACGGATGCCACGGATCTCGATCTCGCGTTGTGTAATCTTGCTCTCCTTGACTTGATAAATAATCCCAACCGTTTGGTCGATACTCATTTCCATGATTGATCGCCTCTAAAAATAAGAACATTCATTTTTATTATATACAAACAAAAGTTCTAAATATCAATATTATTGACATTCACCTGTAACTCCCCACAATTTAAACAAATAAAATAATTAAAATTGATAAAGGAGAATATAGTTTGTATACTAATCAAGTAGTTAGTGTGCAAACTATTTAAAGAGGGGAATTAATTTATGGACAACCCAGGACAGTTATTAATAAGAGTAAGTCTTGAAATGAAAAAAAGCTTAACAAAAAAACTTTTACTTTATAATGTAACAGCTCCTCAATGGGCAGTATTAAAAGATATATCTATTCATTTAGAAGGAACAACTCCAGCTATGATTGCAGAGCGAACTTACTCGGATCGCCCTACAATAACGGGTATACTCGAGCGACTTAAAGCAAAAGGACTTCTGGACATTAGAGATAATCCAAATGATAAACGATCAAATCTTGTATTCATTACAGATTCGGGAATGATAATTAAGAGTCAAATAGAAGTTCTTAGTGACGAAATCATGGATAACGCACTTAAAAATATTTCTGAACAAGAAATGTCCACGTTTATGAACGTGCTTAAAACGATCTATTTAAATATTAGTTAGGGAAGTGAGACTTATGATTCTAATCACAGGGGCAACCGGTAATGTAGGACGTGAAGTGGTTAACGAACTAAGGAAAAGTGAAACACCTTTTAAAATTGCCTCCCATCGAAAAGACAGTGAGTATGTTTATTTTGATTTTGAAAATGCTGATTCTTTTCGTCCAGTGTTAACAGGAGTGAAAAAATTATTTTTACTGCGCCCTCCTCATATAGCTGACGCAAAAAAATATTTCCAACCCCTCATAGATATCGCAAAGGAAGTCGGAGTTGAACACATTGTGTTTCTATCTCTATTGGGCGTAGAGAAAAACCCAATTGTTCCACACCATAAAATTGAAAAAATCATTAAAAAATCAGGAATTCCATATACTTTTTTACGCCCAAGTTTCTTCATGCAAAACTTAATTTCTCAACATGGGGAAGAGCTACGTAAAGAAAAGGAGATCTATGTACCCGCAGGAAAAGGCAAGACTAGCTTTATCGATGTTCGTGATATCGGTACTGTAACAGCTAGAATCCTAACTGAGAATGGTCATGAAAATAAAGGTTACTCGTTAACGGGAACTGAAGCGCTAGATTACTATGAAGTAGCTGAAATTTTATCTGAAGAGCTAGGAGAAACAATCAAATATGTTAATCCATCAGTTCTTCAGTTTAGAGATAAAATGTTAACAAAAGGAATTCAAAAAGAATTTGTGACTGTTATGATTGGAATTTACTTCACTGCAAAAATTGGATTAGCCAAAAAAATCACGCCCGATTTACAAATATTACTTGGTAAAAGACCCATTACATTCAAAGAATTTGCACATGACTATAAGTACGAATTAGTTTAATCATGGTGGTTTTTTGGCTAAACCATCAGGAAGCATTTCAGGATACATTGTTCCTGCCGCGTGCGAGGGGAATCAATAAAGGTCGTCATAATGGATATGCTGCTGTTTATTCTTATATTGGTAATGTACTAAACGCTATGCCTGTGCAACCGATTTTAAACTAATGTCGTAACCACTAGAGGGGAAGGTCCATGATTCAAAAACCACGTACTACTATTAAATGGACTCTTATTTTTTTTTTGTTATTAGTCACCGCCTGTAGTAAGAATGATGAAGTTTTGAAAGGAATTGTACATACAATAGATGTAGAAAATAAAAGAATTTTAGTAATTTCCGAATTAAAAGAAGAAGACTTGAACAAGGAATACAAGGAGGTGCTCGAATCTAATGAGTACTCTCAAGCCATTTGGGTAAATAAAGTTGCACCTTCTAAATATAAAAAAGGCGATGAGATTAAAGTATTTTTTGAAGTAAGTGATGATTCATTCCCTGCACAAGTTACCGCCAAAAAAATCACCAAAATCAAGAATTGAGCAAAAAGAATAGAATCTACTATAAAGAAGCGACGTCTCCAAAAGGGGCGGCGCTTCTTTGTGTAGATTTAAGGAGAAATCCATATTTATAAATGCACTCTGTGCAAAAAAGTGACCCCACCACTTTCGGCAGGGTCTAGATCTATTTTATAAGGGGGTTATGTGATTACTATAATCCTCTTAGCTTAAATAAGTATGAAGCCCGTCTAAAGATTTGCTGAAATATTATTATTTTTATCGAAACCGATCAAATATAGTAACGTATCAATCTTAATTTTCAAATTACTACATATACAAAATGGAGGTGTGTATAAAGATGAAAATATTGAGTCTATTGCTTGTAGCATTGTCTTCCATTGGAGTAGTTGCCACATTCGGATTTTCAACATTCAGCTTAATCACAGGAATTATAGGAGGGCTTATTGCAGCATTTGCAATTTCAGGCTACTTGCAGTCTGTCAGACGTGATTACCCCAATGAGAGCTATGAGAATAAACAAGTTAAGTATCAATCGAACTATAATACTTGGTAAGCAAAAGCCCCACCTTAAACTGGTGGGGTTTTTCATATTCCCAAACACTTGTAAAATCACTTTGTGATATTAATGGTAGAAGAAACAAACGAGGGATAATGGCTAGCTGTAGAAGTGCTTTCACCGAAAATTCATTCCTTAGTTCATAGACTACTTGAGCTTTGTCTTGTTTGGTGATTTCCCCTTGTTTTGAACCTCTAGTTTAATCTGTACAGGATATGATGTATAGCCCTTTTTAAAAGCTTCTTTCCCATGATGTTCATATTGATTAATCCAATTACTGTATGACAATTAAATAGAAGAGAGCTGCTAAAACAAACCGGTATAGAGCAAACCACTCCAATCGAAGTCGCTTAATCAGTTTGATGAACGTCACTACTGCAATCATTGCCACAAGAAAGGATGTCGCAAAGCCAATTAACATTAGAAGTAAATCGTCAGAACTCAGCAAATCACGACTATCGTACAAATCCAACAAGCTTGCACCAAACATAACTGGCACGGAAATAAGGAATGTAAAATCTGCGGCGGCTTTTTGGCTAGTGCCAAGCAACAGGCCACCTGAAATTGTCGAACCTGATCTCGAAAATCCCGGCCATAACGCCAAGCATTGGAACAGACCAATTCCGAAAGCCTGTTTATAATTAATCCCATCGATAGTATCAGCGGTTTCAGTCCGCCTATTCCGCGCTGCAATGATCATCAACACCCCACCAACAACTAGACCGATCAAAACAGGGGTTGGGCCAAATAATTGGCTTTTTATTGTGTCCTTGAAGAGAAGATATAGGATTAATGCTGGTAACATAGCCAAAATCATATGAATGACATTTAATCCTTTGCTTTTGGAAAAATCCATTCTAATCATATTAACCCCAATTTCCAAATACCTTTTCCAATAAAGAATTAGAACTGCCATCACTGCACCCAACTGAATAACAATTTTAAAAGTTATTGCAGCATCTCCCTCAAAGCTAAGCAAATCGCCTGCTAAAATAAGGTGTCCAGTAGATGATACTGGTAAAAATTCAGTTAAGCCCTCTATTATGCCAAGTATTATTGCTTTAATTACGTCAGTCATCAGTGGATTGTCCCCTTTCGGAAATAAAATCATTTAATTTCCAGTATAAGGGAGAAACGTAAACTTCCCCATCGATTAACCTAACAATATTCAATTCAGAATGACATAATTGTCACATTGCTCATTATTTCAGTCTTAAGGGGGCTTTGGTTTGCAAAACACAAAATATTAAGTATAATGTTACTGTCGAAACGCTAAGGCGTCTGTACAGGATGGCTACCTGGCACTGATGATGGCAGGCCAAGCGCTTTATAAAGTTTTCTTTATGTGTATTTATACTTTAGGAGCGTGGTTATCTATGAAAATTAATATTACCGCACATTTTAACATTGATATTACTTTATCTCTTCATCTGTTAGCCGTAGCCAGTCTTGCTTATGAACTCAGTTCACTGACGAGCTCGTGAAATTCGAGCGAAAAGTATCTGTACTAAGACACCTTGTGGTGTCTTTTTTATTTTTATAGTAATTACCATCTAACCAATCTGCCCCCGCAAGAGAAAAGCAGCTTATGCTGCTCCTCCTCCACCATCCTTCATTCTGACTGCTGTCAGCTTGCGACACACCTTCCATCTGCTCGACAGTGACCACTAGTCATACCGTTTTCATTAGCGATTTCGCCATGTCTTATCTTTTAGAAGAATGGTAGAAGTCAGGGGGATTTAACGAAAAACGGCACGATCCCGAAATCCCGGGAAACCGCGCCGTTGTCGAATACTTGAGGATGCTGGTGAAGGGAATTGAACCCCCGGCCTACGCATTACGAGTGCGTTGCTCTACCCCTGAGCTACACCAGCTTAAAGCTGATTTTTCTGTCAAACAAAAAATATTATACAACTTTCAGCCAGAAACGCAAGCCTATTTCTCCCTGTTTTCCGCCCTCCTAAACTGCTAATCCACCTGTAGCTTACGCTCCACAGACTCTAACTTTCCACGGCTAGTGGAGGGTTTATCGCGGCGGTCGTCTATTTTAAGTGAGGTAGAGACACGTTCTGCACCTGCGGCAAAAGGAGACTCATGCAAAGCTTCTACCGCCGCAAAAATGCGTTGCAGAGGCCCTTCGATGATCGTCCCCATGGACGTAAGTTCATATGTAATCCCTTCTACTGTCTTCAGCACCCGCTGCATATCCGCAACATAGCTGCTAAGACTGGTACTGCCTGTTCCAATTGGAATAACTGTAACTTCAGCAATAGGCATGAGAATACCTCCTCGAAATTTTATAGAACCTATCTTCTTCCATTGTAACAATTCCACCGCTCTGTCACAAACTAAGCAAGATTATCCTCCCTTATCTCTTCTATTTCTTCTGATTACTCCAAAATATGACTTTGGGCTAAGAGTATTTTCTCATGCGCAAATTCTAGGGTCATCTGCACTATATTTATGGACTCTTTGTGGCATCTTTTCGGACAATTTATGAATCATTTCGCATCTCCCTGTGGATCAATTGTGGATTACTTATGGACAGCCTGTGGATCATTTGTGGAGTACTTTTAAAGAACCCGCTCCCCGCGCGGGTTTTCTAAAAAACTGTTTACAAACACAACATCTTGGGTTATTTTTATCTAACGACAACAAAATATAGTGGAGACAGGCGCTTTGATCCTTAACCGGATTTAGAGCTTAATAGGGAAGCGCGGTGAGAATCCGCTGCGGTCCCGCCACTGTAACCGGATGGCCTTCTTAAGCTTCTGGGAAGCTTGAGAATCCACATCTCCCGGCAGATGCCACTGAGGGTTAGGAACACCCTTGGGAAGGCGCCGAGAGATCCCACGGAAGCCAGGAGACCTACCTGTTTCGACGACACCAACTATTGATGCCTGCGAGGAACAGGGATGGTGTCCGCATGCGGTCATCTACGTAGAGACCTCTGCAAATATCCGTGTGGATATTTACATAACGCATCGGGCATTTTCTGCCATCCTCGGGTAGGGGATGCTTTTTTTATGTAATCAGAACAAATATACGACTGCTTATGGCAGTCCAACTTCCTATGGATATATGGATTTGATGATAGATGTTTTTCTTTTATACTGAGAGGAGAGCTGTACAATGACGTTGTTGGAGAGACAATTTAATGGAGTAGAAAATGCACGGGAAGTTCTTTTAGAAGAGCTCATTGATTTAGGCCGGGATATTATCGACAGTCGGGATATGGACCTATTGCGCGAGAATGCCAATTTGAATGGAGAGAGTTTCTCCGGTAAAATGAGCAAGTTCGGCAGTGAATATTCAAAATGGTACGCCCGCAATTTTACGATGCCGCCGCAGCTAGTGCAGGCTATTGATGACAATGTCGTCTATGTGCATGATCTGGATCAATACGCGATTGGAACGACGAACTGTATTTTTATCCCGTTTGATAAACTTCTCCGTGAAGGTTTCAATACCGGCAACGGCAGCGTTCGTCCTCCGAACTCAATAATGACTGCTATGTCTCTGGTAGCGATTATTTTCCAATCCCAGCAAAATGCTCAATATGGTGGTGTATCCGCCAATAAACTCGACTATGATCTGGCACCTTATGTAACCAAATCCTTCGCCAAGCTGTTCCGCAAGGGTCTGGATTATTTTGAAGAAGGACAAGCTGATGAATCTTTGGGCGAGATTACGATGAGCCGGACCGATCTGGCGGAGTTATATCCAAGAGCGTTCCGTTTTGCACTAAAGGAAACCGAAATCGAAACCCTGCAAGCGGCTGAAAGTATGGTACATAATCTGAATACCATGTCCAGCCGATCCGGTGGACAAATACCGTTTACCAGCATCAACTACGGTACTTGTACTTCACCAGAAGGTCAGCTTGTGATCAGTTCTCTGCTAACAGCAACTATGAACGGACTTGGCAGCGGAGAAACACCAGTGTTCCCGATTCAAATCTTCAAATGCAAGCAAGGAATCAATCAACAACAAGGCGATCCTAACTATGAACTGTTCCTAAAAGCGGCTGAATGTTCTGCGCGCAGACTATATCCAAACTTCGCTAATCTGGACGCTCCGCTCAACTTGCAGTATTATGATCCAAGTGATCCTGATACGGAGTTCGCTACAATGGGCTGCCGAACCCGAGTGCTCGGTGACCGTTTTGGTCGTAATCATTGCTCTGGAAAGGGCAACCTTTCCTTTAATACACTGAATCTGGTTCGGCTAGGTCTGGCACACGGCACAGTAACAGGCAGACGTACCATCGCAGACGAAGCTGGCTTCTATGAAGATCTAAATCATTATATGGATATTGCGCTGGAAGGACTTCTTCATCGGTTCCACATTCAAACCGCACAAAAAGCTAAAGCTTCCGATTTCATGATGCGAGAAGGCGTCTGGGAAGGCGGCGAGCATCTTGCACCTGATGACACTGTAGGCGATCTGCTAAAGCATGGCAGTCTGTCTCTTGGCTTCATCGGTATGGCGGAATGTATGAAAGCTATGTACGGCAAACACCATGGCGAGGATATGGAAGTTCATGCCAAGGCGCTGGCTATTGTGCGTCATATGCGGGACTATTGCGATCGGAAAAGTGAGGAACTGGATCTCAACATCACTCTGTTCGCAACTCCAGCAGAAGGTTTGTCCGGTAAATTCACAAAAGTTGATCGCAAGGTACTGGGTTCCATTCCGGGCGTAACCGACCGTGAATATTATACGAACTCTTTTCACATCCCTGTATACTTCGATCTGGGTGCTGCTCAGAAGATCAGCTTGGAAGCTCCTTTCCATGAATATTGCAATGCCGGGGCTATTTCTTATGTCGAATTAAACGGCAATGCCCGCAACAACCCATCGGCTTTTATCAAAATCATTAAATATGCGCTCGAACAACAGGTCAGCTATTTCAGCATTAACCATCCGATTGACCGCTGCTCCAGCTGTGGATACGAAGGCGTAATTGGGACAAACTGTCCTTCCTGCAACGCACATGAGAATGACGTGCACATCCGCCGTTTGCGCAGAGTTACAGGTTATTTAACCGGCGACTATCAGACCCGCTTTAATGCCGCCAAACAAGCTGAAGTACGGGATCGCGTTAAGCATCTATGAATATTTGCGGTTACTATCCGGAGTCGATTAACGAGGGAGAGGGCATGCGGGCCGTCCTCTTTCTCAGCGGCTGCCGCCATCGTTGCCCGGGATGTTTTAATCCCGAGACATGGAACTTTAAATATGGAGAAGTCTTCACCTTAGAACGACAACATGAAATTATTGCAGAAATCGCCGCTAACCCTTTGCTGGATGGTCTGACACTGGCAGGCGGCGATCCTTTTTTCTCAGCAGAAGAGTTGCTGGGGTTCATTCATGAGCTTCGCGCTGTACTGCCAGGCTTCTCAATCTGGATTTACAGTGGTTATACGTACGAAGAACTTACAGCCCTTCCCGGTACGCCGGAATGGGATCTACTTAAGCAGTGTCAGGTGTTAATAGATGGAAGATTTGTAGAAGAACTGAAAGATACTACGCTTCTCTACCGGGGAAGCTCCAACCAACGCATTATCGACATTCCGGCCAGCATGAACGGCTCGGAGGTCTTTCTGTGGCAGCCTGCTGCGCTATAATATATCAATTTTTGATATTGAAAATTAATTTGAAATAAGAAGGGATGAACTAACCATGCCGCAATTCGTAGTAAAACCGGATAATCGCCAACTGGCTTTTGATGAGAACCGTCTTTCCGTCTACGCTGACCGTATTCTGGAAGGTCTCGATCAACTAAATAAAGAAACTTTGCTGCGTGGAGTGAATTCCAAACTGCGTCGTGACTCGGTAAGCGGAGAAGAAATCAGCAACGCCTTCACCATGAGCGCTCTAGAGCTTGTAACAAAAGAAGAGCCTACCTGGAAGTTCGCAGCTGCCCGCGCCCTTCTGACAACCCTTTATAAAAAAGCTGCTGTTCATCGCCGCTACAAAGCTTATCCAGAAGAGCCTTACGGTGAATTGTATCCACTAATTACGGATCTCGTGAAAAAAGGAATCTATCGCGAAGAACTTCTAAGTCATTACACCAAAGAACAAATTATCGAACTAGGTGGGTGTATCGATTATACACGCGACCTTTTGTTTGACTATATCGGTCTGCTTACGCTATCCGACCGTTATTTGGCGCATGATTTTGACGGCCGTGTGATGGAGCTTCCACAAGAACGTTATATGATTATTGCCATGTACCTGATGCACCGTGAGCCAGCTGAGAAACGTCTTGAGCTTGTAAAAGAAGCTTATTGGGCTATGAGCAACATCTACATGACTGCTGCTACACCTACAATGTCTAATGCCGGCAAAAAGGTCGCTGGACAGCTATCCAGCTGCTTTATTGATACTGTAGACGATTCCCTAGAGGGTATCTTTGACTCCAATACAGACGTAGCACGTCTAAGCAAAATGGGTGGCGGCATCGGCGTTTACCTTGGAAAAGTACGGGCACGTGGTTCGGATATCCGTGGCCACAAGAACACAAGCTCCGGCGTAATCCCTTGGATTCGCCAGTTGAACAATACAGCAGTCAGCGTAGACCAGCTGGGCACACGTAAGGGTGCTGTAGCTGTTTATCTTGATGTATTCCATAAAGATATTCTCGCTTTCCTTGATCTTAAGCTGAACAACGGTGACGAGCGTATGCGTGCACATGACGTGTTCCACGGGGTCTCCCTGCCTGACCTGTTCATGGAAGCTGTAGAATCGCGCAGCCACTGGAACCTCTTCTGCCCTCATGAAGTGAAAAAGGTCATGGGCTGGACTGATAAAAATGGCCGTCCACTAGGATTGGAAGATTTCTACGATGAAGAGCTTGGCAAAGGTACTTTCCGTGAAAAATATGCTGAAGCTACAGCGAACCTGGAATTATCCCGGATCACTGTTCCTGCGATCGACATCATGAAACGGATTATGAAATCACAGCTAGAGACGGGTACACCGTACATGTTCTACCGTGATACCGTGAACCGGACCAACCCAAACCGTCATCAAGGTATGGTTTTCTCCTCCAACCTGTGCACAGAAATTATGCAGAATCAGTCTGCAACAGTAATTGAACAAGAAGAATTAGTAACTAAAGATGGCCAGACCCGGATCGTTATTTCCAAAATCCCTGGCGACTTCGTAGTCTGCAACCTGAATTCAATTCACTTGGCACGGGCGATTCCAGCTGGCGTATTAGAAAGACTTGTTCCGATCCAAGTCCGTATGCTTGATAACGTAATCGACATTAATAATATTGAAGTTCTGCAGGCACAATACACGAACAGCCAGTACCGCGCAGTAGGTCTTGGCACATTCGGCCTGCATCATCTATTGGCACTCAAGGGCATTCGTTGGGAATCCGATGAAGCCGTAGAATATAACAATCATTTATATGAACATATCAACTACCTGTTGGTTCGTTCGAGCATGGAGCTTGCCCGTGAAAAAGGCCGTTATCCGAAATTTGCTGGCTCCGATTGGGAGACTGGCGCATACTTCACTTCCCGCGGGTATGTTAGCGGTGAGCAAGAAGGTAAATATGTAACGACTGAGCAATGGCGCGAGCTGCAAGAAGAAGTAGCTAAGGACGGCGTGCGTAACGCTTGGATGTTCGCCATTGCGCCAAATGGATCTACATCGATTATTGCCGGCTCCACCGCCAGCATTGATCCGCTGTATGAACTGCTATCCTATGAAGAGAAAACAACTTATAAGATCGCTAACCCAGCACCGGATCTGTCCGACAAAACGATCTGGTACTATAAGACAGCATTTACAATTGACCAAAACTGGTCGATCCGCATGGCTTCTGCTCGCCAGCGTCACGTCGATCAAGGCCAAAGCTTTAACCTGTATGTTCGTCCTGACATCAAGGCTACCGAGTTCCTGGAACTGCATCTGAATGCCTGGAAGGGCGGCTTGAAATCAACTTATTATGTGCGTAGCCGTGCTTTGACTATAGAAGAGTGTGAATCTTGCGCTAGCTAATTATCTTAGTGCCCTGAATAGAAAAACGATGATGAATTTCGTAACTGCGAGGAATGTTTGGGCTTCCGGCCGCTATTGTCATCAGATGTCTTGATCTTTACCGCTATTAGCGGATGACATCCGATGACAGCATATGCTTTCGATGCGAGCTTTCCTACGGAAAGCTTTCGGGCGGTCGCTGACGCTCCTACAGCTCCAAACTTCCTCTCCGTTACTCCATCACCGTCTTTCTATGAACAAGACACCAAAGAAAGATTACCCGCGCAAAAAATGGAGGGATAAGAAATGCAATTACAAAAGATTTTTAATACTGAAGCACCTAATCAATCCACACGCATTATCGACGGTGAATGCTCAGGTATTCTGAACTGGAACGATATTCGCATGCCTCATATGTACAAGCTGTATAAGGTGCTGCTGCTTAATCACTGGATCGCGGATGAAATTCCAATGTCCAAGGATGCGCAACAATTCCCGATGCTGGATGCCGAGGAACAACGCGTATTTAAGATTAATATCTCCCTACTCGCTGTGCTGGATTCGATGCAGACGATGTTCGTGAGCGACGTGAAGCGTTATTTCACCGATTCCTCTTTGGAAGCTATCTCCGCTATTATCGGGCAGCAAGAAGTGGTGCATAACCAATCCTATTCCTATGTTCTATCCTCTATCGTGTCGGAGAGTGAGCAGAAGGAAATTTTTGAATATTGGAAAAAAGACCCTGTCCTGCTGGAACGCAATCAGTTTATCTCTGATATTTATCAAGAGTTCCGTGATAACCCTACGAGACAGACCTTTTTCCATGCGCTGGTAGCAGATCTCATCTTGGAAGGGATTTTCTTCTACAGCACTTTCGCCTTCTTCTACAATCTGGCCCGTGACCAGAAGATGATGGCGACCAGCCAAATGATCTCTTATATTCAACGTGACGAGAATCAGCACTGCTACTTCTTCGCAGAAGTATTTAAGCAGCTGCTCGTAGACTTCCCTGAGCTGAACACCAAAGAAAACATGGATTACGTATACCGTACCATCGACCGCGCGGTAGAGCTCGAAACCAACTGGGCTTACTACACACTTACTAACGTGCGTGGCATTGATCTTAACGAGCTTAGCGACTACATCAAATATACAGCGAACAAACGTCTGACTTTGATGGGTATGGAAAAAGCTTATCAAGGTGTTGACGTTAACTGTATGCCTTGGATCAAACCTTTCTCCGATGATGCGCTTAATGCTACCAAAACTGACTTCTTCGAAGCCAAGTCCCGCAACTATGGTAAGGTTGGCGACGATAACGGATTCGACGATTTGTAAGACCGGATATATACAATCCCTATATAAAAAAGAGGCCATTCTCTACTTTCTTAGTGAGATGGCCTTTTTGCTATAGCTTATATAATGCAAAAAGCGCCCCTCTCCCCTGGTATCAGGTATGAAAGAGACGCTTATACATTTGTTATTAGCACTAAGCACAGAAGGCTTGCTACTTAGTCTTATGCCTTGCGTTCCACACGATGTGTAGTTTCTTCTGCAAGCTCATCTAATGCATCGTTCAGGCGTAGCTTCAGCTCCTCAGCAAGCTCTACCACTCCGTGATCATTACGAACCACTTGAGAATCCACGGCATAAACGCCGCCAAGAATGTAACGTGCGCCCAGTACGGACAACACAGGTTTCAATGCGTAATCAATTGTGAGCAGATGTGCAAGACTGCCGCCCATGAACAGCGGGAGTACAACTTTTCCGGCCAATCCCTTTTGTGGAACCAGATCTAAAAAGGTCTTCAGCACGCCTGTATAAGAAGCTTTATAAACCGGGCTAACCACGATTACCGCATCAGCTTCCGCTACAAGGCCATTGGCTTTGACGATAGACTCACTTTCAAACTTAGTGTGAATCAAATCCTCCGCGGGTAGTTCTGCTACGTTAATACGCTCAACCTCGAAGCCCTGATTGGTTAAGCTGGCCTCCGCATATTCTATAGCTGCATTGATACGCGATACCAGGGAAGGCGTTCCGTTAATCACAACAATTTTAGCCACTTTTCCACCTCTTCCATCCCACTTAAGCAGCTCGCACTGCTTTATTTATTATCCCGACAAAATTACTTTAAATTAATACTAATCCTAACGTAGAATTGATATTTTTGTCAAACCATAACCACTTGCGCTCCTCCCGCTCTTAAGTTATACTAAGCAACAATATTAAATCCAACAATCAGGCCAATGATCGGCATCCAACCGTGAGGCGTCTGCGACCGGAGTCTACAACAACTCCCTAAGTTCACCGGGTTTCGCCCGTTACCGCGAAGACCAAAGAGGGTCGGATTGTTCCTGCAGTTAAGGAGATTCGATCAACCTGGGTGGCACCGCGAGCTGACGCTCCTCGTCCCATGGATGAGGGCGTTTTTTGCGTTTTTTTAACCAAAAAGGAGCGAAACGGTATGCTGGATATGAACTGGATCAAAGACAATCAGGAACTTGTAAGAAACATTACGGCTTGGAAAAGAGTCGACTTCCCACTGGATGAACTGCTGGAATGGGATGAGAAACGGCGCGAATTGCGCCAAGATACGGAACAGTTGAGAGCCCAGCGTAACGGCCTGACCAAAGAGGTTGAACGACTTTTACGACAGGGTGACAGCGTGGCAGGAGAAGCAGTTAAAGAACAAGTAAGAGAACTGAACAACCGCCTGAATCTCTATGAGGCAGATCTAACTGAAGCAGACCGGCGCTGTGGAGAACTCATGCTGCTCGCACCAAACCCTGTATCGCAGGATACACCGATCGGCCATGATGATAAAGATAATGTAGAGCTGCGACGGACTGGAACGTTGCCGGAATTCGGCTTTACACCGCGTGATCATGTGGAGCTAGGCGAGCTCCACGATATCATCGATATCCCCCGTGGTGTCAAAGCAGGCGGCCCACGCAGCTATGTGCTGAAGGGTGCAGGCTTGTTGTTACATCTCGCTGTACAGCGGCTGGCCATTGATGTACTTACGGCCCGCGGCTTCACGGTGATGGATGTTCCCGTGATTGTCCGTCCGGAAGCGCTGGAACGTACGGGCTTCTTCCCCGGCGGGATGGATCAGACCTATGAGCTAAATGGAGACAATCGCTGGCTGGTAGGCACATCGGAGGTGTCGCTTGTTTCGCTGTATAGCGATGAGATTGTCGAACTGGATTCGCCAATGCGGCTCGCCGGAATGTCGGCCTGCTTCCGCCGTGAGGTAGGATCGGCGGGACGGGACGTGCGTGGCCTGTACCGTGTTCATCAATTCTCAAAAATTGAACAAGTTATCGTATGTCGGAATGATGAGGGCGTATCGGAGGGCATGCTGCAGGAAATTCTTGCGAATGCAGAGCATATTCTACAGCTCTTGGAACTCCCCTATCGGATCATGGCTGTCTGCACAGGAGATATGTCCCTGAAGACACATAAGCAGTATGACATCGAGACTTGGATGCCAAGCAGAGATGCCTACGGAGAGACACACTCGGCTTCCAACCTGCTCGATTTCCAGGCTCGTCGCTCGGGCATTCGTTACCGGGATACAGACGGTAAGCTGCAATACTGCCACACCTTAAATAACACCGCAGTGGCTACACCAAGGATCCTAATTCCGCTGCTGGAGAATCATCAACTGGAGGATGGATCCATTTACATTCCGCAGGCACTGCATAAATATATGGATGGAATTGAACGGCTTGAGCTTCCGCACCAGTAATACTGTGTTGTCCAAATAGATTTTAAATTAATAATGCCCTTCCACTTCTCGATAAGAAGCTGGAGGGGCATTATTTTTGTTCCGATACATTCAATATAATTTTAATCTCTATTGTTTTCCCTATGTAAAAATTAACAAAACTCTAGAATAAATTTGTCGTAATCCATACTGAATTCAACAATATACATAACATGCAATTAACATGTTGGTGCTCTATTAACCATAAAAATACTAGATTTATTATTAATATTGTATTTATGCACTGTTTTTATACTAAAATCACAACATTTCAATTTTTAGATTTAATTGATGCAAACTTTAATTTATATTCATGTAAGACAACCTTTCATTTTACATTTGAATGCTAAGATTTAATAGGTTGTAAATAAAAGATTCGAGGGGAGAATGACTTATCCAAATGATTATTTCTTCAAGAGTAAGAAAATGGTTCGCTACTGGACTGGCAATGTTAATGGTTGCCGGCAGTGTGTTACCAGCTGTCCAGACTGCCGAGGCAGCACCGGATAATAGCAACATTGTTATCTCGCAGGTCTATGGTGGTGGTGGAAACGGCGGAGCGGAGTTTAAAAATGATTTTATTGAATTATACAATCCTACGAATCATCCAGTAGATTTGACTGGATGGAAAGTTCGGTATACCTCAGCGGCCGGAACCTTTAGTAGTGGAACAGACTTAAATGGAACTATCCCGGCAAATGGATACTTCCTTATTGAGGAGGCCGCTGGAGCTGGAGGAACTACCGACTTGCCTACTCCTGATGTTAGCAAGGGAATCCTTGCTATGAGTGGAACAAACGGCAAAGTCGACCTCGTTGATAAATCAGGTACAACGATTGATTTAGTTGGCTACGGAACAGCCACAAATGTCGAGGGAAGTGCGACCGCTGCTCTCTCCAATACGACAGCCGCTATCCGTAAAGCTGCGGCTAATGCACCGGCAGACAGCCGCGGTCTAGATATGGATAACAACTCTACGGATTTTGTTGTCCAAGCACCAAGTCCACGAAACAGCAGCTACGGTACATTACCTGAATTACCGGAGACTGCTAGTTCCGTATTAGCTTCACCAGCCTCTAATGCCTGGCCGGTAGGCACAGAAATATCTTTAAATTCTCCAACGGTTGGAGCATCCGTCTACGCAGCTGTTTATGGATCAGGTGGTTCAACTAATTTTCAACCTTACACAGGACCTATTACCTTAACTGAGGACACTACGATTAAAGCGTATGCTTCAGAACCAAATATGCCAGACAGCCCTGTATCGACTTTTGATTACACGATTCTGGCCAAAACAGATGTTGCAACAGCACGCCTTGCTAGTAAAGGTCAGAATATTTTAACAGAAGGTATCGTAACTCACATTAATGCAGCAAAAATGTATATTCAGGATGAATCTGGCGGGATCGTACTTTATGGATTTCCAGAGTTCGCAAACGTTGGAGATCGTGTTGAAGTAATCGGCACAATGGATATCTACAGCAATCTGCAAGAAATCAAATTCCAAAGTGGACTTCAATACAATGTAGCTGCACAAAATGTTGGGGTGCCTGCACCAAAATTGATCACCGCAACCGACTTGTCTGCCGCGAACGGCGAAAGCCACGAAGCTCAGCTGGTAACTATGAATAATGTGACCATAGACAATGTAAATGGCAGCACGGTGACTGCTAGCCAAGGTGGACAACAATTCACAATTTTTTCAACCCTGCCTAAACTAGTTAAGGGTAAAACCTTTGACAATATCACTGGGGTTATCGAGCAATATAATACGATTTATCAATTCATTCCACTTAACGAAAATGCTTTGGTGGAAGAAAATTTTTCCGTTATGGCCAGCCCTGGCGCAGGTCGCATCATCAAAGGAAGTTCTGTGACCCTTTCCAGCCCTACTCTTGGAGCACAGATTTACTACACGACCAACGGAACTGAACCAACAACAGCAAGTAAACTTTATTCAGATCCGATTACAGTTAATCAAGATCTTACCGTCAATGCAATTGTCGTAGCAGATGGCAAGACAAGTAAGGTTTATACCTTTGCTTATAAAGCGTCTGAACTCCCTCGTATACATGATATTCAAGGAGAATCTCATGCTTCTGAGTATACAGGTCAGAACGTTTCTGATGTAGAAGGCATCGTTACCCAATACGGGTACACCTTTGCAACTGGCGCTTATAGAGGTTTCTTTATGCAAGATCCTCAACCAGACGATAATGTAAACACTTCGGAAGGTATTTTTGTATACAGCACTAATTCATCCCTTAAACCTCAAATTGGAGAGTTAGTCCAAGTTAGTGGAGCTATTTCCGAATACAACGAAGGTAACGCAAGTAATTTAACCTCTACTCAAATTACTATGACTTCAATAAAAGTGGACTCCTCTTCAAGTTATACTGTGCCGGTGCCTGTTGTACTTGGTAAAGGCGGGAGAGCAATTCCGTCTACCATAATTGACAATGACGGCATGGCTAATTTTGAGCCTAATGAAGATGCAATTGATTTCTACGAATCGTTAGAAGGTATGCTAGTCAAGCTCCCTACCCCTACGATTATCAGTCCTTATTGGACAAGTGGTAGCGGAAATTCTATGCTCTATAACATCCCTACAAGAGTAGAAAATGATACACCTGATGTCATCACACCAGCTGGTGGATTAGTTCTCAAAGAATACAACCAATACAATCCTCAGCGCCTCATCATCGCTTACGGAAATCCGGGGCAAGAAGTCATCACCGGAGATAAGTTCGCTGGAGATGTTACTGGTGTCATCGGATACAACAACGGTAACTTCAAAGTGATTCCGGAAAACGGTAAGCTTCCAGCCATCACTCCAAGTACCTTTAAGCAAGAAACAACTACTCTTGAAGTCAATGATAGTAAGTTGTTGATTGCATCGTATAACATTGAAAACTTCTACCCCGGTGTCGGAGCAACAAAAATCCAGAAACTAGCCGACTCCATCACAAACAATATGAAAAAACCTGACATTATCGGCGTTGTCGAAATGCAGGACAGCAATGGTGAAACCAATAATGGAATCACTGAAGCAAGTGCAGCCGAACTGATTAAAGCCATTGAAACCGCTGGCGGTCCTGTATATAAATACACAGACATCGCTCCGGAGAACAATATGGATGGCGGTGCCCCAGGCGGAAACATTCGCGTAGGATTCCTGTACAATCCAGCAAGAGTACAGCTTGCAGACAGTGTGAGCGGACAAAAAGGTACAGCTACACAACCCGTTGGATATAATGCAGCGGCAGATCAATTGACCTACAATCCGGGCCGAATTGATCCAACAAACTCTGCCTTTGCAAGTTCACGTAAACCCCTTGCTGCACAGTTCGTATTCGGTGGCGAAACAGTAATTGTGATCGCTAACCATTTCAATTCAAAAGGCGGCGATACCGGTCCTTTCGGAAACGTTCAGCCCCCTGTATTGTCCAGTGAAACACAGCGCCATAAAATCGCGGCGGTCGTAAACGGATTTGTCAAAGAGGTTCTGACTGCAAATCCTAAAGCCAACATCGTAGCTCTTGGTGATTTGAATGACTTCCAATTCACTAAAACTGCAACCCTCTTAAAAGGTACAGAACTAGACAATTTGATCGATACATTGCCTTTAAATGAGCAGTATACGTACACCTATGACGGAAACTCTCAAGTGCTAGATCATATTCTTGTCAGTAAAAATCTAACGGCTTCTTCTAAAGTAGATGTCGTTCATCTAAATGCCGACTTCTCACCATCGAATGGCCGGGTATCCGATCATGATGCGGTTTTGGCACAGATTGATTTTAATACTGCTGAAGACTTCCCACTAACCATTCTGCACACCAATGATACACATGCAGGATTAGATACTGTCAGCTCGCCAAACAACATCTTACGCCGTGTAACAGCAATCCAAGATGCCAAGGCGACTACAGAGAATCCTATTCTTGTAGACGCAGGTGATGTGTTCTCCGGAACGCTTTACTTCAATAAGTATCTGGGTCAAGCAGATCTGGCCTTTATGAATCTGGTCAAATATGATGCTATGACTTTCGGTAATCATGAGTTTGATAAAGATTCAGATGTACTGTCCAAATTCATCGGCAACGCTAAGTTCCCATTCGTCTCCTCCAACGTGAACTTCTCAGCGGATGATATTCTTAGCAAAATGTTCACCAATGAAATCGGCCGGTCAGGTAATGCTGGAACCATCTACCCTGCGCTGATCAAAGAAGTAGACGGCCAACAGGTCGGCATCATGGGTCTGACGACAGAAGACACGGCGAACATTGCTTCACCAGGTAAAGTGACCTTTGAGAATGCCTTCGCTAAAGCGGAAGCAACGGTCGCTATGCTTGAAAAAGAGAATGTTAACAAGATCATTGTTCTCTCACACCTTGGCTACGAAGAAGATCTCAAGTTAGCCAAAGCTGTTAACGGCATTGATATTATCGTTGGGGGGCACAGCCACACGCAACTGAATCAAGCCGTTGTTGATAACAGCGATCCTAACGCACCGAAGCTTATTGTACAGACCGGTGAAAAAGGTCTTTTCCTTGGACAACTTGAAGTTAAATTTAACCAAGATGGCGTACTGACCGATTGGAAAGATCAATTAATCTCCATCGATGCTAAAAACGGCACTAACTACGTTATCGCCGAGGACCCAGAAGCCAAAAAGATCCTGGATACGGAGTATAAGCCGGGTATTCAAGAACTAACCAATGAGGTAGTAGGAAATTCAGAGGTTGTTCTAAACGGCGTTCGCGATAATGTGCGCACAAAGGAAACTAATCTTGGTAACCTGATTGCCGATGGCATGCTTTATGCAGCTCAAAAAGCGGGCACTAATGCCGTAATCGCCCTGCAAAACGGCGGCGGTATTCGCGAATCCATCAACGAAGGACCGATCACACAAGGCGAAGTACTCGGCGTACTTCCATTCAACAACGATCTGGTTACGATCACTTTGACTGGACAAGAAATTAAGGATGCCATGGAGAACGGGGTTTCCAAAACGCCGGCAGCAGACGGACGTTTCCCACACGTTGCAGGGTTGAAATTCTATTACGACTCTACGAAACCTGTGAACGAACGTGTACTGCGTATTGAAGTGAAAAACGGGGATAAATACGTCCCTCTGGATCTGAACGCATCCTACGAAGTAGCTACGAATGCTTTCACAGCTAAGGGTGGAGATTTCTATACTTCACTTGAAAAGGCCTATAAAGAAGGTCGCGTGAATCTGCTGTACCTACCGGACTTTGATGTATTTACGAAGTATCTGCAGAAGGTTGGAACGGTCACTGCGAACACTTCCGCCGTTGAGGGCCGGATTGTTGATCTAAAAGGTGCACCACTGCCGGAGACAAATCCAACTCCGACACCAGACCCAACACCAGTACCAACACCAGATCCAACTTCAGTGCCTACATCAGTACCAACATCGGCTCCAACAGTACCAACCGCTACAGCTACACCATCACCAACTGTTGCTCCAACTGCGGCACCAATTGCTTCAGCACAAGTAACAACAATTAATGCTGCTGATCTAACCAAACAACTTGCTGAACTGCCAGCGGGTAGCCAAGAGCTGGTTATTCCGGTTAAAGCTACTACAGGTGGCGCTCAAGTAGTGCTTCCAGGCAGTGTGCTTGTAAAACAAGCAGCAGCACAGCCTAACACAGTTCTTACCTTTACTACTGATGGCGCTTCTTATTCCTTGCCACTCCGTGTTGTAAACAGCGCAGCGCTTGCCGCTCAATTAGGCACCAGCGACTTTACAATTACGGTATCTATTCTACTAGCGAATTCGGGAACACTAAGCAGCACAAACCAAGCTATCGCATCACAGCTAGGTAATGCTACTTTAGCTGCTCCAGTAATCGAATTCAGCGTTTCAGCGCAAGCCGGAAGTAAGAGTGTGCCGCTGAACAATTTCGGCAGTACTTATGTTAATCGGACGATCAATGTACCTACTTCCTTAAATTCAAATAACGCAACGGCAGTGGTCTTCGATCCTGCTTCAGGTAAGATCTCCTTCGTGCCTGCTATCTTTGTTCCTAAAACAGATGGAACAACGGACGTTACGATTAAACGGAACAGCAACAGCTACTACACCGTTGTTAAGTCTTCCAAAACGTTCGCAGATATTAACGGACACTGGGCTAAATCATCCATTGATCTATTAGCTACCAAACTAATTGTCAGCGGAACAAGCAACGATACGTTCTCTCCTTCACAGTCGATCACACGTGCTGAGTTCGCCGCATTAATTACGCGTTCTCTGGGACTTGCGACAGGTAATGGTGAGACCACATTTAAAGATGTAAACTCAAGTGCTTGGTATGCTGATGCTATACGCACCGCAGCAGAAGCCGGTTTGATTTCCGGTTATACCGATGGCAGCTTTAAGCCGGGTAGCCCAATCACTCGTCAGGAAATGGCCTCGGTATTAGCGAAAGCCATCAAGTACACAGGTAAAACCTTAAATGCCGATCCTGCGGCACTGGCTAAATTCAGTGACGCAGCAAGCATTCCTGCTTGGTCTCAAGCAGCAGTAGCAGAAATCGCTGCTGAGGGAATTATCCAAGGAGCAACAGACGGTTCCTTTGCTCCACAGAAGCTGGCAACTCGTGCCGAAGCGGTTACGATGCTGGAGAAGACATTGAAATCTCTCCAATTTATCAACTAGCAAAAGCTGATCTCCAGCTCTGAAGACAAAAAGGCGGTTTCCCGAGTGCGTAATGCACCCGAGGAACCGCCTTTTTTAATAAACCAACCTGATCTGTAGGAAGTGTTATGATTCCATCCCAGCTTCACTCTCTTCGTAATGGCTCGTATCCCCGTGCAGCAGGATTTCCGGCACACCATCCGTAAAATCAACCCTGCATAAGCAGGTCGGATAAATGTAAGGCAGATCCCAGAGCTTAGGCAGCGCTCTGCCCTCAAAATAGGCCATTAACAGCTTAATCACTACTGTATGTGTGACAATAAGAATGGTCTCACCTTGATGGTTAACGAGAATTTCCTGAAGCTTACCCAGCGCCCGTCCCTGCACCTCTGCGAAGGTCTCACTGCCCTCCACTTTAAACTGCTCAGGGTCTTGCCAGAAATTGCGATGCTGCTCCGAATACTCGCTCTCCAGCTCAGTAGAATCACGGCCTTCCCACACACCCATGCCAATCTCTTTGAACGCCTCAGAGGTCTTAAGCGGAGTACTCCGCTCTCCACGAATAATCTCAGCTGTGCGCAGCGCCCTTGGGCTGGGGCTTGCATAGATGACATCCAGCTGTTCAGTGCGCATTCCCCGGCTCAGCCATTCTGCCTGTTGCACACCAAGAGCCGTCAGTTCAGAATCCATATGTCCCTGCATCCGATGCTGCACGTTCCATTCCGTTTGACCATGCCGGGTTAAAAATATCGTTGTTGTACTCATGCCAGCTTCTCCTTCCGTTTCCCCTATCCAATGAGTTTTACTTCCTGTTCTGTTCCATCCAGTTCACTGCATAATCTACGATTTCCCGTTGCGGAATCAATTGAGCGGTTGCGGAAGCAACCTGTCCATATGTAATAAGTCCCGTCTCTTGTCCAAACTGATCTGCCAGCTGAACGAAATCGTCAGAATCCCAATCCAGTTCCTTAAATTCAACCCACTGTCTAACTCCATCCACCATGATGGGCGCCCCGCCAAGGGTTTCCTTCTTGCCAGCATAAGATGCGCGGCATTCGGCAAGATGCAGGGAAGTATTATTAAGATTGCCTACACCCAGCAACAGTACATGTCCGCCCAGATCGTAAATACGAGCCAGCGGAGAATCTTCCCCCAGGCCCATTTCAAGCGCATGACCATACATAATTTCATCTCTATGCTTGCCCCAAGCGGCAAACGAATGTATCGGATGGTCACTGCGTTTTACTCCGTTTTGTTTACGGAAGCAGTCCGGAATAACCCCCATTCCTCTAAGCTGGGTCAGGTCTGGATCATAAGGCGGCATCTGCTCGCGGATACTCTGCCACCACGCCTCCGGCACCGGTGGGTTGCTCCAGCCTGCGGGATCAGTTAGGTCACTTGAATGAGTAGGCATTACCAGCGTGCCAGATTCTCCGAGGACCTCCTCCAATGCCAAAATAACAGCGACCGGGCCCCCGGCTACCCATTGGCCTAACGATTTAAAAGAAGAATGCAATAAAATCGTCATGCCCGCCTTAACGCCCAGTCGACGAAAATCCGCTGCTAATGTCTGAACCGTAATCAAATTGCCTTGTATTTCTTCCACCCTTCATTCCTCCAATGAATCTTCTCAAATCCATTATATAGGAGGGCCGCTTCTAAATGCATCTTCAAAAGCCTCAACACTCTTCGGATACTATTTTCGCTCTATAATCACCTGGGGAAATCCCCTCCAGCTCTTTAAAAACACGGGCAAATTGTTTACTGTTCTCGAAGCCTACCTCTTCTGAGACTGTTGCGAGCTTACCGCAGCCTTTTGCCAATAGCTCTTTAGCATGACGGATGCGGACCTTTTTTAAATAGATAACAAAATTCTCACCGGTATATGCCTTAAAGGCTTCGCTAAAATAAGAATAATTCAAGGATACATGATTGCTGACCATAGCCATATTCAGTGGACGGGCGTAGTTGGCTTCAATATAGCTCAGTGCCTCTTCCATATCCGCATGCTCGGTATGCGCGGACCTTACGCCTACAATGTATTCATTCACACTCAAGAGTAAGTTCTCCAGCGCACGATAATATTCGTGGAAATGACGATAGTTGTACATATTGCCTACCGTACGATACAGCTTCAATACCTCTACCGAGGCTTCGCCATGCACCCGAAACACTTCATCCAACACCAGCTCGTTTACATTCTGTCCCACGGACTCCAGATAAGCTAGGTCCAGTTCCTTCAAATGCTCAGTTTGAAAAATCACAGATAGAAGATGCTTCATCTCCTTCTCGCGTTCTGTTCCCAGCATATTGAGCAGCTTGCGAAGCTCCTCCTTAGGTAACGGAAAGTTAGACCGTCCCTGGCCAACATCCCCATAATCCAATAAACTCACTTGCGGATATAAAAAAGTATATTGCAGTGCCCGGCATGCTTCCTTATAACAGGAACGGAGGTCCTCAAGACTTCCTCCTTCGCTGCTAATCCCAATCGATAATCCCTTTATTTCCTTAGCTTCAGCTTGTCTGGACAGCTCCATAAAATCCTGTTTTCTACTCCCGATCAAGACTAATTTGCCATCCCAATCCGTTGTGATTTCCGAGAAAAACTTTTCAAGCGGTCCGATCAATCGTTCCGCCAGTCCCTGAACATCCCCCGACTTCATTCTTGTTCCGTCATTGTAATAGTAATTCAACACACCAACTGTAAAAGGTGCTTGCAGATCACTTAGCCACTCTTGCTGCTCACGCTCCAGCGGAACCTCCTGCTGCATTAGCAGTCCCCGTAAACGACTGGACCGCAGTTCCCTGCGGAAGTGTTCCGTTTCCTGTTCCAGCTGCCTTGCGCTGAGATCCTGTTCTTCCTGTTCCTTATCGATATTCTTCAAAATTTCGAACAACTCATCTCGGCGAATCGGCTTCAGCAAGTAATCCTTTACGCGATAACGAATCGCGCTTTTGGCATATTCGAAATCATCATACCCGCTTAAGATCAGCACTGCTGGGCTTTTCTCACCACTTGTTACCTTAGATATCTGCTCCAACAGCGTAATTCCATCCATCACTGGCATACGTATATCTGTAATAATAATATCTGCACCTTCGGTCTTAAATATCTCGAAACCCTCTGCGCCATTACTCGCCATTGTGATGGTATACACGGACGGAAATTCTCTTTCTATCATAGTCTTGAGACCGTAACGGATATTCTTTTCATCATCAATGATCAGTAGCTTCTTCATAGTTGTTTTTCTCCTGTCAAAAGAACTTTCGGCAAGGTCAGACGTACCATCGTCCAACTCCCTGCTTCACTCTGTACTACAAGCCCATATTCATCACCATAAAAGATTTGCAGTCGCTGATGTACATTTCTCAGTCCAATACCACCTGTTCGGCGGTCAACATCTCTCTGTTCTGAGGCACTCTCACAGCGCTCATCTTTCGCATAAATCGCCTCGTTCAAAGCAACCAAACGCTCTGGAGTTAAGCCGATGCCATTATCACGAAGCTCTATGCAAATATCACCTTCCGTTTCCGAAATATGAATATGAATGTTCGGGTCCTGTAAATTCTCTTTCTCGTCGCACCAAGCATGCTTAACACTGTTCTCTACAATAGGCTGCAGTGACATTTTCAGCACCTCCAGCTCCAAATATCGAGGTTCAATATGAAGCACTAACTTAACCGGATATTCAAAACGAATATTCATCACTTCAATGTAATTTTCAATGTGGCGGACTTCATCCCGCAGCTTCACATACTCTCCGGACCATTTAAAATTATAGCGCATCATCCCACCCAGCGAGGTCAGTGCGTCCGAGATCGTTCGCTGGTTCTCAATTTCAGCCAGCATTTTTATATTTTCCAGCGTATTATACAAAAAATGTGCGTCAATCTGGTTATGCAGCGTACGCAGCTCAGCCTCTTTAGACAACGCCTGCTTGCTCACTGCCTGAGCCACCAACGTATTGATGGTATTCATCAGCTTGGAGAAATGATGGGCAAGCTCCCCGACTTCCCCTCCACCACGAATCATTATTCCAGTGTACGCTTCACCTCTGCGCACTTTTTTCATCGTTTCGGTCAATCTACGTAGATTTTTTAGAATAAAGGCATTTGTCACATAAGCGATCAGCGTTAGTAAAGTAATAAAACCAACATTGGCTCCAATGATTAAGTTGCGCGTGCGGGAGATATCCTTCATCACTCCCTCCATTGACACTACATTTAGCAAATAAGCATCAATTCGTTCTAGCGGAGTGTTAATTAACAAAAACGATTTACCATTCTCCGAGTAATTACTGTCCCATTCGCCAGTTTCCCGGAACTGCTTATACCGTTCTGCAATCATATCAGCCATCTCTAGATTATCCTGCAAAAAAGAGTTGTCCGGCCTGGTGAAAAGCTGCAGCTCACTATCCACAAGGAACATCTGGGTCTGATTATCCCGTACATCTGTATACGTCTTGGGTGTAAACCGACTCAGCAGCATATCCACCTGCACCATGCCGATATGATTGTCTGCTGGCCGACTCTTCTCACGCAGCAAAGAAACCTTTGGCAGACTCTCCGTCGGTGCTCCCAAGTATCTCTGCATCAAATCCGGATCACTTTTCTGAAAAGACCAGTATTCCTGCCCTTTCAATTGAAGCGCTTTCTGAAACCATGGGGTGGAAGAAACTCGCTCTTCGCGAAAGATAATCGGCCAAATTTCATGCACCTTATTGCTTCTCGAATACAGCCGTAAATGCTCAATATTCGGATTATTAAATTGAATACGAGTCATATTCACATAGGCATTTGTATTAAAATCAACCAAATCTACTAGCTGCGGCTCGGTTTCATTCGCTAAGAATTTTTCTACTTCAGCATCAGAATAAGCCATTTGTGCCGCCCGTTCCATCGCCTCAATCTGATTATGAATGTGCAGCTTCTCCATTTGCGACAAATAATCATTTTTCTCGACGGCATCGCGGAGATAGGTATTATTAATGGCTTTATAGGAATAGACAGAAACCAGCATACACGGGCCTAAAACAATAAAAACATAAGCTGCAATTAAACGGCTCTGAAGAGATCTCCGCCCCCACCAATAACTAAAAGAATGCCATAATGCTCTGATTCGATCTCGCCTATTCACTTTATACACTTCTGTCCTGTCCACCTCGCTAAAATAGTGAATATTCAAATACTTAATAACTATTCCTTATTATAATTCGAAAATAACCCAAAAGCCCGCAGTTAGCGGGCATTTTGGGTCATGCTTTTTATTTTATGGACAGCTTCACTTTATTCTCTTCATATTTCTTTTGTTGGTAGGCATCAAATACATCTTCGCCTTCCTTCTTTCTCTTCTCTAAATACTCATTCCAAATCTTATCGAATTCCGCATCGGAAGAAGCCATGAGCAATTTCGGCATAGTTTTACCGCGCAACTGTTTCAGCTTCGAAGCGATGATGCCTTCAGGAGAGTTTCCTGTTGGTTCGATTTGTTGGAACTCAGAGGAGCCTATGGATTTACCTCTAGTCCAATCTTCCAATTGCTTAAATGGTTCTACCGATTTAGGAGCCCATTGGTCTGTGATGTTCGTATTTTGCAGCATCCAGAATGTAAAGGAAGATCCAATTTGCTTATCAAACGTCGAACGGTCTTTATTCATCAAATCAAACACTTCTGGTTTAAATTGATCTTTTCCATCAATCGTATCGTAGCTGACACCTTTTTCGCCTAAGAACAAGTCTTTGTTGCCTTCTTCACTGTTCAAGTAGCTGAGGAAGCGGATAGCACGTGCTTTATCCTTAACATCTTTGGAGATCAGCGTTACCGTCCAACCGGAGATACCAGGGCCATCAAGAGTTGGTTTATCCAAGTTCGTATTGGAAGGTCCGTCAACAGCAATATACGTTTTGGTTGGATCCTGTTGGTAAATCGTTCCTAGCTGTGCTGCAAAGTCTGTACGTTGATACAGCATTGCGAAATAACGGCCTTGGGCAATTTTTTCTTCCATTTGTGGGCGTTTGTCGATAAAGATATCTTTAGCCAGCAGACCGTCTTGATTCGCTTGACGAAGTGCCTTCATCCAGCGGATATATTCAGGATCGGTTTCACGAGCATATACCTTGCCATCTTTTTCTCTTGGGATTGCCAAGAAGTTCTGCAGGTAACCTTCCAAAGAATCGTTACCGTTCTCGGTAAATTCATGCAAACCAAGTGGAATAAGCGGCTGTCCATTTACGTCAGGGAATTTCTCTTTCGCTAATTTAAGCGCATTCAAGAAACCTTCTGGTGTGCGCATATCTGGACTTCCAATAGCTTCATACATATCCTTGCGGACAGCGAATACTTGGTTGGATACGTAATTTTCTCCATACTTCTCATAGTCGGCAGGAGAGGAAGAAGAGTTAGGATAGCCATACACATTGCCGTCTTCTTGTGTATACCAGCCCAGCTTATCAGCATCGGATACTTTAAAGAAGTACGGATCATATTCATCAGCAAGTTTGTTCAATGGAAGAACAAGTTCACCTTCGACCATTTTCTTAATCGCATCTTCCCAGAAACCCAAAGTGATGAAATCAGGCAATTTACCGGATGCAATCAGCGTATTAAGCTTCTCATTCTCGTTACCAGCCGGAACGATAAAATTAATATCAACTCCGGTCTTCTTAGTTACATATTGGGAGGTTGGGTCCACGCCCCATTTATTAGGGAACCATGAGAAGTTCAGGTACCAGTCAAATGTAATGGGTGAAGTATCAATCTTCCATCCCGGTTCATCTGCTGATAATGCAGCAGCAGTCGGTTCAGCACTTGCCTCCGTATTAGTAGCTTTAGCGCTGTTAGCATTACCTTCGGCATTCTTGCCAGCATTATTCCCGCTGGAGCAGCCTGCCGCTGACAATGACATCATTATTGCGAGAAGCAGAACTCCCATTGCTTTTGGCTTACGTTTCATGCCCATGCTTGTTTACCCCTTTTCTATGAATGTTAATTATAAGCTCAACCCTAGTGCCTACAGCTGTAGGCAACCAGAGGAGTTATCACTGCTAGACATCAGCCCTTAATGGAGCCGATCATCATCCCTTTAACGAAATAACGCTGCAGGAACGGATACACGAATACTATCGGCAATGTGGTCACTACCATCGTCGCCAGCTTAATGGACTGTGACGTTACGCTTCTCGTAACGCTGCTGCCTTGTACAGCGACCATCATTTGACTAGAGCTCGATTGTGCGACGACCCGGAACAAATACGTCTGAATCGGCTGCAGATCAGTATTATTGATATAGATCATACCCGTGAAGTAATCATTCCACTGATACACGCCATGGAACAGCGCAATGGTAGCAATTACAGGCATGGATACTGGAAGTACGATTCTTAAAAAGATGGACCAATCATTAGCACCGTCAATCCGTGCCGCTTCTTCCAGCCCATCGGGAATCTCCCGGAAAAAGGTCATGAAGATAATAAGATCAAAGAAGCTAAACATAACCGGAATAATATAGACTAGGAAATTCTCCAATAGGTGAAGGTCCTTCATCAGCAGGAAGGTAGGAATGAGTCCCCCGCCAAAAAAGAGAGTCACTGTACCCATAAGCATGTAGAACTTACCGCCAATGAGATTTTTTCTGGAGAATGCATAAGCTACCATCGCTGTGAAAAATACATGCAGTACAGTACCCAAAAGTGTTTTGGCGACAGTAACCCACATCGCCTGCATGATGCCGGGGCTGGCAAACACGGCCTCGAAATTCTCAAAGCTGAACATCCGCGGCCACCAGTAGATTCCTCCCCGCATGGCGTCATTACCGTTATTGAAGGCGTTAACCAATACGTACCAGATCGGGTAAAGCGTTATGAAGCAGATACATAACATGATGAGGTTATTGATGATATCGAACAGGGCCTCGCCCTTCGTTTTACGCTTAAGTGCAAACATATATGGTCCTCCTTATCCTAGAACAACGATGTATCGTTGATTTTTTTAGATACTTGGTTGGCAATCAGCAGCAAGATTAGAGCGATAACCGATTTTAACAATCCAACTGCAGTTGAGTAAGAGAAGCGGCCTGAGAGAATCCCTGTATAGTACACATAGTAATCAATTACATTACTTGCACTATCATTCAGTGAGTTGCGCAGGACCAGAATCTGATCAAAGTTGGAGTTCAGCACTCCGCTGACCGCGAGAATGAAGAGAATGCTGATTGTCGATTTAATCGCCGGCAAGGTAACATACCACATCTTCTGAAATCTGCCCGCGCCGTCGATTGTCGCCGCCTCGTACATTTCAGGAGATACACCGGAAATTGCTGCTAAATAGATAATCGCTGACCATCCAAGTTCTTTCCAGATATCAGAGGAGATAATAATTGTCCAGAAGTAACCCGGCTCAGCCAAGTATGTAATTGGCTGATCAATAAGATGAAGCGCTAGCAAAATGTTATTGATAATTCCTACATCAGCAAGCCATGTAGCCAAAATCCCTCCGAGTACCACCCATGAGAGAAAGTGGGGCAAATACGAAATCGTCTGTATGGTCTTCTTGAATTTCATTGAACGAACTTCGTTCAGAAATAGAGCGAAGATTATCGGCAAGGGAAATCCGATAATTAGCTTAAACAAGCTAATGCCGAGTGTATTTTTAATTACATTCGAGAGATTGTCATCATCCATGAACTCTTTGAAATGTGTAAGTCCCACCCATGGGGCTTCTGCAATCGTTTTAACGATGTTGTAATCTTTAAAAGCAATGATAATTCCATACATGGGAATGTAGTTAAAGATTATCATCCACGCAATGCCGAGTAGAGCCATTGTCTGCAAATGACGCTGGGCAATGAACCTCTTCCAAAGCGGACTGCGATTTACTTTACCGGTTTCGAAATTGCCAGGAATTAACGGCTTCATCGCTGATCTTACTTCCATGCTTTTTTTGTTCTCCATCCTTTGGACCTCCAGGCTCTATATCTGTATTTAATCTAAAGCGCTTACAATGTTTATGTATCCATTGTATTTGCTTTTGCCTGTCTCCGTAAGGCTTTGAATTTCGGATTATAGGTTCCATTTTTCGGATTCATTGAAAATTTAAGGGCGAGCCGCAGCTCGCCCCTCTATTTTTATGCTAATACTGCTTGAATTTGCGCGATTTCTCCACGCCGCAGAGCCTCTGCCTCTTCACCGCGCACGAACGCTCCAGATATTTTAGTCATAGTTCCATTACGGTATACAAGCATCAAAGATTGAATACTAACCTTCTTCTCGCCAAAGGTATTTTCACGTTTTGGGTTAGAATAGATTACCTCCGTATTCCCAAGGAAAGTGAAGGACAGATTGCCCTCTTCATCAAATAGCCATCCTGGCAATACCGGATCAAGAGACAGCGTAAGCGCTCCATCCTCCATTCTGAAAACATGGCTTCCAGCCATCATTGTTCTCCACATGCTTAAGAATTCCGCGGTCGATCCACTAAGTCTCGCTACGAACCCTCTACCGTGGTTATTTGGATCAGGATTGCCTCCAGTTGCGATAAAAGATGAATTCTCCAGTGTACTGCGTCCATAAACAGCAGGATCAAGGAATGGCACCAGCGACGTCTTCAGCTCACCGTAGAATTCCTCGTACAGCCCGCCCTTCAGCAGCTCAAGCAGATACTTATAGGACATGTGCAGGAAGTTAGACTCCCGTTCTAGCCAGCCTGGTGTAAAGGCTCTCATTCGTCCGATTTCATGCGATTCACCTTCTAGACTAACAGAGGTCTGATACATAGATGTTGCCCGATCATACAGCTCTGTTTGCTTAATCAGGTTATAGATTTCTTTTGCCTGCACCGGGTTCTTCATCGTCTTCAACCAGCGGGTAGGTCCTTCCAGGAAATAAGGCAAGGCATAAGCCTTAAACTCCTCAACCACAGCTTTTGGCAGTCCGTATCCGCTAATTACTGGCTGACCCTCAGCATCTGTTACCTGATGGAATTTCTCCGCTTCAAAACGGAAATAGGTGGGGGTAAGTCCATTGCCCATTTCTACCGCCTTGTTGATCCCCTCATCAATTTTAACTAGGAACTTGGAAAGGGCTTCGCGGATGTGCTCCAGCGTTACTGCGGACTCAACACCAGTAATGCCAAACCGGATACTTGCTCTATAAGCTTCACGGGCTGAAGCTACTGTATCCCAATAGTTGAATTGTTCCACTTCTCCTGCTAGGACAGCAGTTACCGCGTGATATACCGCTTCAAGCAGCTCCGCGATTTCTTCTGGCAGCTTTACAGCTCCCTGTACATTCTCAGCACCGTTCAGCACATCCAGCAAAAAGACTACAGTACGCTTCAGCTCAAAAGTCTCACTCATTCCGGAGCCAAACAATCCTGGCAGACCGTTCATGGCATCGTTCCAGCCCGGCTTGTTGCCTTCCATCTCCACACCCATACCGTAAGGGTCAAGCGTAGCAAATTTATTCAAAGCAAGAGACAACATCTTCACGAACAGATTGGTGTGGTAAATAGCACCTTGCCCACCTTCGGCACGCAGCCAATGGGTATCTCCTGCTTTCCATTTCAGCTTATGCAGCTTCTCCTCATCCTCCAGGAGGGCGCCATATTGCCGGGCTTTTCCGTCACTAATTACATACTTCTCACTACGTGGCAGCACATATGCTGGGCTGTCATAGAACGCATAAGTGTTATCCCCAAATAAAAGCTCCTGCTTCTTGTCAGGGAAGATGTCCAAATAACCTACTACGAGATCCAAATTATACGTCCAGTGATCAGACCAGAAGCCTTCGCCAAAAGCAGCCTCAATGTTTTGCTGTGACAGGGCTAGCAGACCCGACAGAAACTCCTGCTCACTAACCTTCAACGTAACGTTATGATCCGCAATGTAATTGATCAGGCTGCCTGGGGTGAACCGACTGTTGCATAGCTTAACAAGCTCAGCTTGATGATCCGCAGCCGCTTCTCCGATCCATTCCGCAGCCTTCGCTCTGCTGTCTGACTTCACTTCAAAGGTTGTTCCTTGAACACTAAGTGGGTTGTAGCCATCTGCTTGAATTAAGCTATAGAACATTTTGATGTTGAAGCTGCCCACCTTCGGATTAAAAAACACATCATTCCGGCGGTTCTGATTCATATCGCGGAAGTTTCCGTTCCCCTGTGAATAGTATTCTGGGGCAAGCGAGAAGAAGTTATAGTCGCGCTCCAAATCGCCATGTTTACGGGAATATAAATGAACCACAAAGCCATCTCCGCCATTGTCAAAAATAAAAGGATAGCCTCCACGCAGGAAGTTATCGAGATAGGACTGACGGCAATAAGCATCAAACACAGCCGATGAAGTTTGCGTGGCAATGTCTTCTGTTAATTCCTCTGTCAGACCTGCGGCTTCTTGGGATTTGGACAGAATATATTCATCTCGGCATAAATGCTCTGCCTTTTTATTGATTTTATCGATGTCATTTACATGCCCAACCAAAGTATTCAGGGTCAAGCTGCTGCCGGGTGCCAAACGTCTAGCCACACCACTGAAGCCGCAAGGAACCTTATTGACTGGATATTGTGGAAGCTCACTCAGCTCCGAAAGCGTTAATCCCGCAAAGCGGTCTGGGTAAGTAAGAGAGGTATTGCCGCCGAAAATAAGCTCGAAATCAACGATTGGCGCGACTTTTTCTCCTTCTCCAGTAAACGACAGATAGAAATGCCCATTTGTGATTTCGCTAACCTGCGCGCTATCGTTGGTGCTGGAACGCAGCTTATAGAACGGAATACCGTTCTCCAGATTGTATACGTCCATCCAGCTGCGCAGCAGGTTACCAATCTCCTTGTAGCCGCTGTTTTCTACTCCGTAAGGCAAGATCTCAGGCAGACCATCCATCAGCTCCAGTTCAATCTCTTTGCCCCCGATATTCTCAATCTCCACCCGACGTACCAACGCAGCATAATCGTCATTAGGCAGATTGAAATAGTGTACGGTCGTCTTCAGCCCATGCCCGGCATGGCTTTCTTCAAGGGTCAGTCCGTTAGGCAAAATGGTCATGATCCGCTTGGCGGCAGGATCTGGACGTGCCGATTGAAATGGCTCATAAATCTCTTGCTCGCCTTTTATTTTAATAAAGGTTCGGAAGCCGGTGGTTCCTACGTCTTTATAAGAGATATTTGCTGGAGAAAATTCCATGATTGGCGAGTTCTTGTCGCGTACTCCAAAGCTGCAAATCGCTTGCCCCCGGTTCACATAAAAAGTCCACATTGGAATTCCCTTAAGACCTGCAAGACCTGGCAGGAAACTAGAGAAAGGCTTTCCTGTATCAAACTGCTCCATTACAAAATTACCTGATTCGAAATAATAATTACTCACGTTAATGTCCTCCTAAACTGTTACTTATTTATGAAATCAGATGCGTTACGATAGAATGAGAGGATAGCTCGCAGTTGGCAATCTCTTCGCCAAGCCCCAAGGTTACCGTGCGAGCTTCTTCGCTCTCATTCATCAATATGACAGCAAGGCTGCCGTCCGGATTACGGAATGCTGTGGATAGGATTCCTTCCGCTTCAGAAGTAAAGCCAATCCGTACCGCACCTGGCGCGATAAATTTACTGAAATGCCCGATATAATAATAAGAGCTGTTATAGTGCAATTCGTCTGTTGTTGTATCTGCAATAATTGGAGCATCACAGAGATTCCCTACATGATTGGGCCCGCCGGTCTCATCCAGTACCAGGTTCCAGTCCAGATACCCTTCTGTCCATGCATTGAGATCCCCAATCATATTTCTGCCGTAACGTTCACCTGTAAACCATTCGCCAAGCTTGACGCCGCCCTCTTGACAGCCCTCAGTGAACAATAGATGTTTGTCAGGAAATAGATCATGTACCTTCTCTACCTTGTCGAACTCCTCACCACCATACCAGTGGATGCCTGTACCCCACACATATTGTGCAGCTTCAGGATCAGACAACACGACCGAAGCACGTTCGACCATAATATCGCGGTTATGATCCCAGATAACAATGTTCACATCGGAATGGCCTGCCTGCTGCATCACTGGACCGAGATGATTTTTAACAAAATCGCGTTCCTCTTCCGCACTATAAATGCAAGAATCCCAGACTTGAACAGCAGCCGGCTCATTCTGCACGGAAACCGCCCAAATAGGTACGCCTTCCTTCCCATAAGCTTCAATAAATTTGGTATAGTAGCGTGCCCAAACTTCAGCGTATTCTGGCTTGAGCGATCCTCCATTATTCATTTCACCATTTGTTTTCATCCATGCCGGAGGGCTCCAAGGAGAGGCCAACATCGTGAACGGTCCACCTTTTACCTGCATTGCATCCTTAATCAGCGGAAGCACCCACTTATGATCATGGGAGATATCAAAGGTAGCCAGCTCCGTATCATGATCAGCGACATAAGTATAATTTCCAAGCGCAAAATCACAGCTATGAATATGAACACGACCCATGTTATAGCCTAATCCCTCTACCGGATGAAAGTAGCGATGAATAACCTCTGCCCGTTTCTCAGGACTGAGCCGTGACAACGTATATGCCGCAGCTTCTGTGAAAGCGCCGCCAAATCCTATCATCTTTTGGAACTCCTGCTCTGGCTTAAGCTCTACATCGGCAGATCCAGAATCTACTCTTGTGCTAAAAACAATTGCCTCTTTCGGAGTTAAGCGTTCCCCTGTATCTTTTGCAGTTACTACAGTTTGAACTTTTGCCATTTCATCCATCTCCTCTAATTGTTTTGTTACTAACAACAAGCACTGTCTTTACTGGATCACCATCCGATGTTAGGGTTCGGAGCGATGGGCCACTGAAACGTTTGAGAAAATTCAAGGAAGCCTTCGGTAAACTTTGATTTCAGCTCATTCGAAACCTAAAAACGAAACCGGTTTCGATTGTTGCGAAAAAAAATGATCTAACGAAGAGCAGGAAAAAAAAGCGGCATAACAATATGCCCATTATAGCCCCATTCCTCTGAATAAGCTGTAGCAAATACCACATAGGAAGAATTCGAGCTATGATGTCCTCTACTTTATCAGGACTCTTTTCTTTTCGTCAAGATTTATCCTGTGGGCAGCAGCCTACTCTTTGTACTTATGGAATTTGATACAGCCCTAATTTCCACTCGGAGGCGCACAGGATTCCCGTTCGATCACTTCTACCGGAACTAGAACCGCTTCCTTATCCAACTGTTTCCCTTCAATCGATGCTAAAAGAATGTCCGCTGCTCGGCTTCCTAAAAGTTCCGTATCCTGACGAATGGTTGTCAATGCAGGTGTAACATACTCAGCTAGATCAATATCATCGTACCCCACAACTGAAATGTCCAGCGGTACGGAAAGTCCACTATCTTTTACCGCCATAATAGCCCCTAAAGCTAACATGTCACCCGAAGCAAAAACAGCGGTTGGCCGATCAGGCAGCTTAAGAAGCTCCAGCATCGCTTGATAACCACTTTCACGAGAATAAAAAGCTCCATTCACAACATAGGACTCCGGCACTTCAAGCCCCTGCTGCTTCATAGCGTTCTTATATCCTAACTCCCGGGTTTTACCAGGGAAAGTGTTCATACCTCCGGAAATATGAGCAATCTTGCGATGACCCAAAGAAACTAAATACTCTATCGCAAGCTGAGCTCCAGCCGTATTATCCGAACATACCGTATGCGACTGCGTAGTCTCAAAATCCAGAATCACAGTAGGAATATCACTCTCTAGCAGCTCACGGAAATAAGGGTCCTCGTAATCAGACAAGAATACGACAACACCATCTACACCACGAATTCGGCAATTCTCCAAATAACCACTTTGTTTACCTCCAACATCCTTGGAAATAAACATGAGGGCATACCCCTTATCCACAGCAACCTTCTTAAAGCTCTCAATCACAGCGCTAAAAAAGGGATGGCGAATACCAAATCCCGTATTCTCTACAAACAATACACCGATGGTCCATGATTTCTTAGTAGTCAGTGTACGGGCATGGGAATTCGGCAAATATCCCATTTCTTGGGCAACCCGGAATATTTCCTGGCGAGTCTTCTCCCGTACATCGGAATAATTATTAAACGCCTTGGATACCGTTGTAGGAGAGTAACCGGTTCTTTTGGCAATATCATATATAGTTGTCAATCCGGTTCACTCCTTGCCCAGACTAATGAAATACCTTCTGATACCTTCTGTTCACTGCAATTTTAACGTCTTTCGGTACCGCCGTCCAGCAAAAAGTAACTTTGTACGGAAGGAAGCAGCGTAAAGACTTGGATCAAAAGCCCTAGACTCATATAGATCAGATGTATGATTGCCACACTGTTCAACATATACGTCTGCACCATAATCCAAATAATTAACCCAAATCCGATATATAGGGACAATGCCCAGAAGCTATATAATTTCTTAAAGGGATTCAAAGTATTCACCCAGCGCAATTCTGGTCTCTTGATCAACCCATAAAACACAAACAAGGGCAGGATACCAAATACGATGAATAGCAAAATACCCGGAATTAAAAAATCTGAAAATGGCGATCTTTCCAGCATAGATGTGGGCATGTGTATCAGATCACCACTAGGATCTATGACCATTGACCCGCCTCCTGCTAACGCTCCAACCCCCAAAAATATATGAAGAATATAAAGCAATGTTACCGTAAACGGCCTTCTTTTGGTTGGTTCCATTTCAATACCCCTTCCCATGTTAAAAAAGTAGAGCATTCCTTACTGCTCTTTTCAATTTTACATGTTTTTCCTGAACGTCACCAAGATAGATATCACACAAAAAGCCGTATTTAAGCTTTTTTTGAGTGCGATGTGAACGATTGTATTTTACGCTATACTAAGATTAGAACGAAATGTTAACCCTGCCGACTGAATCTAATAAATAAAATACATTGGATCCTAAAAAACAAGGAGACAGGACGGGCGCAAAGACGCGCTGAACCTAACATATCTATGAACGATACCCATCTTTTATCCACCAAACAATGTACCTATTGCCAGCAACAGAAGCCGCTCTCTGAATTTCGTAAACGTACCGGCAAACGTTCCAAAGGCCAGTCTCGCCGTGGTGCTTGTCGGGAGTGCCGCAAACAACGACAAAACATAGATCTGACCCTTGCAGCAGGCCCCATTCCAGTACAACCTGTTACTATTGAAACCCCTTCTTCGGCTGTCAAGGAACGCTCCAAACAAGGAAAGCCTTCTTCCACGGTTGCTTCTTCACCGCAATCCAACCCAAATCAGCGCATACGGGGCTTGGAACAACGAAGGAAACATTCTCATTCTCAAGGCGCGAAACTGAGTCCCGAAGATCCAACGCAATTGATTCCCTCTGCCAAAGGGAAAATTCTAATGCGTGGCCACAGTGATAAAGGACGGCGCTGGCATCAGGAAATTGACTACGAGCTTGCGGTTACTCTAGTCAGAGAACATGCCGCTATCGTAGTGAATCGCCGAACCATCCGCAGGATATACAGCAATAAGGATTTCCGTGCTTATATATTGACCAGAGACAACTATACCTGCTACTTCTGTGGCTCCTATGGAGACACTATAGATCATTTACTCCCCCGTGCTAAAGGTGGTCATACTACTCCGGATAATTGCGTTTGCGCTTGTACGTTATGTAATCAGACCAAGGCCGATCAGTCCGTTGAGGATTTTATGAGCAGATAAAATAGAAAAACGCCCCAATCTCAGTTGATTAGGGGCGCTTTTTAAATTAAAGGTGAATTTTATTATTAGTTAGCAACAATATTTTTAACTCGTCCTACCTGTCCACTGGTTAAACGCACCTTGATGCCATGCGGATGTCGAGGTGAGTTGGTGAGAATATCCTTCACCGTTCCATGTGTTAGCTTACCCGTCGGCTGATCCTGCTTAAGCACAATATCCACTTCAAGCCCAGGACGAATATCGGCTCTTACCTGTCCGTTCATGATGTAATCCCCTTTCAATGGGTTATAATGTTGTCAACTATACTAGATAAGGAGGAGACGTAATGGCCTTCGGCATCAACAGAGAAGAATTAACCCGCTGGAAAAAAGCAGTCTCCGCAGGAGAAATCGCCTTCTTAACCCATTACTGGCTAGACCCGCGTTTTCCCGGCATGACTACTGTCACCAAGGTAGGCTGTAGTGACCTAACCAGATTAACCTATTGGTGTGAGGAAAATGGACTGCCGGCTAAATATATTCATAATCGTTCCCCATTCCCCCACTTTGACCTTATGGGACCCAAACAAGCAGAAATCCTTCGGAAGGAAGGCTTATGGGAACAGTTGGAACGTTTCAAAATGCTCTAAAATTATTTCTTTTTACGTAAATCCTGCATGATCTTGCGGCCGGTAGGTGTCTGTGCTAATCCGCCACCTGCGGTCTCGCGGTGTTTTTCTGGCATAGCTGAGCCTACCTCAAGCATGACCTTGATTACTTCATCTGAAGGGATCACGCTACGTACACCAGCCAGTGCCATATCGGCGGCGGCGAGCGCGGTCACTGCACCGAATCCGTTTCTAACGATACAAGGAATCTCTACAAGTCCTCCCACCGGATCGCAAATCAGTCCTAATGTGTTCTTAAGCGCCAGTCCAACAGCATGCACTGCTTGTGCAGGCGTCCCTCCACGCAGTTCGGTTAAAGCTCCTGCCGCCATCCCGATGGCCGATCCGACCTCGGCCTGACAGCCACCCTCTGCGCCAGATACAAACGAATTGTTGGCAATGACATAACCGATTGCTCCCGCAGCGAACAAACCGGAAACCATATAATCATCATCCCAGCCAAACCGTTCCTGGCAGCTGAGAAATACACCCGGAATAATTCCGCATGAACCTGCGGTAGGTGTAGCAATTATTCGGCCCATTGAGGCATTAACCTCGGATACAGCCAAAGCATAGGCCATTGCTTGACCAGCGGGTCCACCTAGGCATGGTTCATCTGCTGCGTTATAGGCTCCTACACGCTGGGCATCCATTCCCGTAAGGCCGCTGCGCGAAGTGGTATCTTCATGCATCCCACGATGAACAGCTTCTTTCATGACCCCATAATACTCACGCATAGTGGCAAATTCCTGTTCACTGGAACGTCCAGATTCCGCGCTTTGCTCTTCGAGCATAAGAGCTCCAATGGTGAGGCCACGTTCCTCACATAATACAGCCAGTTGGCTAAGTGTTTGAAAATTCATGTTAAGCTTTCCTTCCCCTTCTCATCTTGCTTACCTTCGTTTAAATTAACCAATTTCACCGATTTCACCGCAGTGAGCGCTTTAAGCGCTTCAATAAGCTCAGGAGTAGCAGCTTCATCCAGCTCCAGTACCGTTAAGGCTGCACCGCTGCGATTCTTCCGATCAAGAGACATATGCCCTATATTAAATTGTCCGTTACGCATCACTTCTGTAACACTCGCCAGAACACCTAAATAATCCATATGATGAATCAATACCGTCGGATACATTCCCGTAAGCTTTACTCCAAAACCATCCACATCGACGATCTCAATGTTTCCACCACCGATGGATGTCCCCGTTAAAGTCAGCTCACTTCCTGTCTCTTGTCCGATAAGATGCAGTTTAACCGTGTTAGGATGAGGAAACAATCCCGTTCCTTGCTCAAAAGATACTTCCATCCCAGCTTCAGCCGCCAACTCCAGAGAGTCGGGTAACCGATGATCATCGGTAGCGTAATCCATAAGTCCTCCGACAATAGCCCGGTCTGTACCATGTCCCTGATAAGTAGCTGCAAAAGAACCAAAAAACGTCACTTCTGCCACACGCGGCACTTCACCCAGCACCTGCCTTGCAGCCCTTCCGATCCGTGCTGCACCGGCTGTATGCGAGCTTGAAGGCCCGACCATGGCGGGACCAATAATTGAAAACACATCTTTAAAACGCATAAAAGACCTCCTGCCTGCAAATAGGCAATTATCAAACTCATATATAGTATACTGCACTGGCAGTCGGAGTTCACCGTTACATTTGCTGTGATATATCCACTTCTAATCTAATGATATTTTACTTAGATAGTATCTTCATTTCGCATCTTATGTATCACAAGATATCCTGGGAGTATAACATAATTCCACCTCTATACTGCCAGTCTATCCCTTCCCAGAATCCTCTTCCTTGTTCATTGGTTCCTATAACCATCAGATGGCATTTTGCAATACCAGCTGCATGTAAATTACCGAGACAACGCTTTACAAGCTCACGCCCGATGCCCATGCCTCGGCAGTCATTACTAACCGCCACATGATACATATAACCTCTTCGCCCATCATGTCCACACAATGCAGTTCCTACAATCCGGCCGTCTTCATTCTCGCAGATCTGGCTGAAGCCAGCATTACGCTCCAGATAACGCGCAACCTCCAGCCTCGAATCTGCTTCGCTGAGTCCCATTCCCTCTGTATTTTCCCATAGCTGGTAGGCAGCTTCATAATCATCCGAAATCATCTCTCAATAATTCATGTCTATCCCCTCGCTTGTATAGAATGACAAAAAGCATAAAGAGCACTCCGCGGAAGCTTTTCCAGCATCAGCAGCGCTTCATAAGGGTCACCTTCCAAACCCAGCACTTGCGCGAAGGCAGGTTCGGTCTTCCACCCGTTTGTTTTCATTGTAATGATCTGCTGGCGAAAATCATTATCCAGCTGAGCTAGAATTTCCGCTTCAATGATCATATGTAAGTAACCATTCTGCAGAGCTGTGGGTCGCGGCTGCCCAAACAGTTCTATAGGCCAGCCCCCGGCCATAAAGTTAATTTTCGTTCGAGGGACCCCATCAACCACACGCGATACACTAGTAAAATCATCCATGGTTCCGAAATATCGACTAACAATGTCCGTAAACATTACGGAATCATGAACCTCACAAATAATATCCAGGTCGCTGCCCTTCACCTGAATTCCAAGCGGCACTGTGCCAACCAGCACCGGGTTATAGTCGGCCAGCAAACTCATAATATTTAATTTTCTTAACAGGGCATAGACCTCTTTTTGCACTGGAGTTCCGTGATTCAAATAATCTATATTTCGCCAATCATTCATCTCGGACAAACGCCCCTCCGACTAGGATATAAACACAGGTATAACTGGATAACAGCGCACGCTTTTCTAGGCGCATGCATAGAAATATACGGAAGATAGAAGGCAAGGAGGAGTGTATGTAAAAATGAATCCCACCTACCCCTACTATGGGGAACAAACGATATGTAAGGAACAGCCTATTGCTTTTCCCCCGCAGCACCAAGACCGTCAGCCAGGTCTAGAGAGTCTAATGAATCCTCGCCCCATCAGTGAAGATCCGGAGATTGCCGGCAGTGGAAAGCTGAAAGGAAAAATTGCACTCATCACCGGAGGCGACAGCGGGATTGGTAAAGCGGCGGCCATTGCTTTTGCAAAGGAAGGCGCAGATGTCGCTATAGCTTATTTATACGAAGCTTCAGATGCAGAGGTCACTCAGCGGCGAATTGAAGAATTAGGGCAACGTTGTTTGCGGATCGAAGTTGATTTACGCCATAAGGAAAACTGCTTCAAGGCTGTGGAGCATACCCTTCGCACTTTTGGCAAGCTGGACATCCTCGTCAACAATCATGGCGTCCAGTATCCACAAAAAAGTATTTTGGATATCACGGAAGCACAGCTCTACCAAACGTTTCAGACGAATATATTTCCATTCTTTTACCTGACGCAAGCCGCACTTCCACATCTAAAAAAAGGCGCAGCCATCATCAATACTGCGTCCATTACTGCCTATCAAGGAAATAAGGAGCTTATAGATTATTCCTCAACTAAAGGTGCGATCGTATCCTTTACCCGCTCTTTAGCCTTATCACTCGTAGACTCTGGCATTCGTGTCAATAGTGTAGCTCCCGGACCCGTATGGACACCACTAATTCCCTCCAGCTACTCCGCAGATGAGGTTAGTGTATTTGGGACGGATACACCCTTTAAACGTGCCGCACAGCCATATGAGTTAGCAGGAGCCTATCTTTATTTAGCGGGACCGGATTCTTCGTATGTTACCGGGACATGTATTCATGTCAATGGTGGAGACATGGTCACCAGCTGATGCATTACACCACGAGAGGAATGTATATCAAATGAATAAGATAAACGATTATGATATCTCTTCTGTCCGCCTGAGCAGTGGCATGTACGCATTAACCAAATTAGCCTGTGCAGGGTTAACCTACGTCCTTGTTACCTTACTTATGCTTGGATTTCCACAATCCGACGGAATCCCTGAAGGCTGGCCACTATCGATTCCTTATGCCATTTATGCTTATGGATTGCCTGCGGCGTTAGTAGCGGATATACTGCTGCATATTCTGCGTTCGAAATCGCAAATCCTGCCTCTGGCTGTATACGTCGTCACGGGTTTCGGCGCAGGTTTATGGCTGGCAGCGGAACAAGGTGCAGAGTATCTGCTATGGGGTCTGGGTGGAATTCTGGGACTGCTCATTCTTCGAGTGACCCAGCTTGGTGTGGAAAGATTCCCTCTGTTGCTGCCAGTATTCGCGCTGTTTCTGCCACTGCTCTGTTTACTGTTGTCATAAGCCTTATTAGGTGTATTCAAAGCGCTTCAATGATATCTCCGGCAATGATAGCCGCCGGATTATTCCGCTGACGGGCTGCTCTCTCTCCTGCTAATCCGTGCAGGTATACCCCAAAAGCTGCTGCCTGCGTAGCATGAAGTCCCTGAGCCAGCAGACTGGAAATCATGCCCGTTAGCACATCACCGGCTCCACCAGTGCCCATGCCGGGATGGCCTGTGGTATTTACATAAGCTTGCCCTTCAGGAGTTGCTATCACGGTATGCGCTCCTTTTAACGCAAGTGTAACCCCATGCTCCTTGGCATAGTCCATAGCCAGACCGATCCGGTCACGCTGGACCTCAGCCGTAGTTAGGTTGGCTAGACGAGCCATCTCACCTGGGTGAGGGGTCAGAATTACAGAATGACGCCGCACCCAACTCTTATAATCGGAGTCAGCCAGAATATTTAAGGCATCCGCATCGATAACCAGCGGGCAATCACTGCCTTCCCAAAGACTGCGAAGCCAATCTGTATCTCCCGGGAACCGTCCAAGACCAGGGCCCACAGCTATTACATCTCGCTCTTCGCTTAACTTCAGTAGCTCTGACACGGTCCCAGCCACCCAGTTTCCTTCTTCACTGCCACCTACATCAGCCAGCATCAATTCAGGAACAACACCGATGACGGAAGGTAACAGCTTCTTAGGAAGCGCCCAGGTCACCAGTCCGCAGCCCGTGCGTAGCGCAGCACGGGCTGCGAGTAGTCCAGCACCGCTCATCCGTAGGGTGCCGGCGGCAAGGAGTACATGCCCATAAGTACCCTTATGGCCTTCAGGCGACCGCCGCCGGGCCAGATCGACACCCAGATGGGCATGCAGCACTTCCGGTGTCAGCAGGTGTGCCTGCACACCGCTGTTAAGAGCCAGAGCAGTCGGAATGCCGATGGCCCGTACCTTGACATGCCCCGCCGCGCCTGCACCGGGGTATTGCAGGAGGCCTCGCTTGAGAAACGCGAGGCATACCGTCACTGACGCATGAATGCAAGGCTCATGCGTCTCTCCTGTGTCCGCGTTCAGACCACTGGGGATGTCCGCGGACACAATGACCTTGCCGCTGCTGTTCGCTGCGGCAATCAGCTCCGCATAGGCGCCGCGCGGGGCTCCCGCGCCGCCGGTGCCGAGCAGCGCATCCAAGATGCCGCTGCACTCGGCAAGGTCCAGCCGATCCCTGCCGTATACTACGGCAGGCAGGCCCATGGCTGCAGCCGCATCGCGCTGCAGGGCGGCCTCGCCGGAGAGCGACTCCGGCGGCACCGCATAGACGAGCGTGACGGCGATGCCGGTCTCGCGAAGGTACCGTGCGGCGGCGAGGCCATCGCCGCCGTTGTTGCCTTTGCCGACGAGGATGAACCATCGCTCGGCTGCGGCAGAGGCAAGCGTCAGCGCATGATCTGCGCTGACCTTAAATGCCTTGCCTGTGCCACCCAGCGCGGCCTCCCTTAGCCCGGTATCGTTCCTTTCGGCTGCATTCCTGCAGCCTGCCCCGCCTCTCTCCCGGCAAAGCGTGATGATCTCCTCGGCGATAACTCTTCCCGCATTCTCCATCAGCGCAATCGCTGGAATCCCCAGCTGCTGGATCGTTTCGCTGTCCAGCTGCCTCATTTGCTCAGCAGTTACCAGATACATGATTTAGCCCCTTTCCGCTATCTACCGTTCCAAAGCTTCACACGCAATTCCAAGTACAAGTCCGAGCGCAAGTCCGGCGCAAGTCTGATATCAGTAAGCGACAGTAAATCTGGCCCGACTAAAATTCCCTTCCTCCAGCTCGTCCACCATAGCTACAGCGAAATCCTCCACACTAATCTTGCTTTCACCATTATCATCTAGAATAAGACGGTCCAATCCGATGCGGAAATGACCTGTACGACGACCTGGATGAACTACCGCAGCAGGACTGAGATACGTATAATCCAATTCTGTATTTTTGTAAATCTCATAAGCCTGCGCATGCGCCTCTGCAACTGGTTTAAACTCTTCCGGAAAATCCGGTGTATTCATCAGCAGCTCTCCAGTTTCAGTCTTTAAGCTACCTGCACCTCCAACAACCAAAAGCCGATTTAACCCTGCCGTCTGCATACCCTCCACCAACGCTTTTGCCGCCGTAATCAGATCCTGCTCTTGCCCCGCTCCTGGTCCATAAGCACTGATTACCTCTTCATGGCCACGGACTGCAGCTGTTACTGAAGCCGGATCAAGAATATCCACCGTTGTTACATGTAAACGCTCGTGTTCGAGAGTTATTGACTCTGGATTGCGTACCGCAGCTGTTACTTCGTGTTTTCTTTTTAATGCCTCCTGTACAATTGCCTTTCCAATCGTTCCTGAAGCGCCCAATATTACAACATCCATCTTGTTGTTCCTCACATTCTACGAGCAAAGCCATTATCGTGCAGCCTTCTGCTCAATTATTTTTTTGATGCTCATCTGAATAGCTTTTCCCTTACAGCCTTTAAACATTATTTATCCCCTGAGATCCAATCGAAACCAGATCGCACCTACTAACCCGCTTTCAGACCAAAAACCCCTTAACCAATACAAGGGGCACTCTCTACTAAAAAAAGCAGCATGTATTCGCCTTAGCTTAGCGACGCAAAAACATTCCCTGAGAACGTGGCATAACCGATTCAAAACCATATTGTGCGTAGAGCTTCGAGGCTTCTCCATCTGCAATCAGACTTACATACGCCTTGTCTGGTACAGTATTAAGGAATTCTCTGATTTCCCGCATGATCAGCTTTCCCAAACCTTGTCCTTGATGTGAAGGCTTGACCGCGATATCCGTGACCTGAAAAAAACATCCCCCATCGCCAATCACCCGCCCCATCCCGATTAGGTTATTCTCCTCATACAAGGTTACAGCAAAAATAGAACGAGGCAAACCGATCGCTGCACCTTCCACACTCATTTCACTCAGCCCAGCTTCTTTTCTCAGCGCCAAATACTGTTCCACTGAAGGCTGTTCATGGCGTATATCAAGCTTACTTGTTGTTTCCACCCGCACTCCTCCGTTCAGCATTGCTGTTCCCACTATATACGACTGCATGGTTCACAGGCAAGGCTCACTGCTAGGGATGTTTTTGAAACTGAGGGATAAGTTTTATATTCTTGAATTCCTTTACTGACTGTGTGGAATAGTATCTGTAACAATATTTATAAAAGGGTGGGTGAAGCATTATGTCTCCTGTAGCCAAGCTGTTCAAATGGGGAACATGCCTTTATGAAGCTTTTCTGGCTCTGCCGTTGATCGGCGGACTCTTTATCATTGCAAATGGTTGGGTCCCTTTGGCCATTGCCTTTTTGCTCCACGCTGTAGCCATTGTTGTGCTGCAGAGAGAGCATAAACCATTCATGGGTAACGTTCTGGGCATTATCACCTCGATTTTAGCTTTTATTCCGATCGTTGGTTGGATTATGCACGCCATCACTGCGTTCATCCTGTTAATGGAGGGCGTATCCGCCTCACGCCAAGCCCCTCGTTATTAACAAACTTACTGCGTCATCAAAATATGTAACTGTCCCACGGGCCGAATCATTTGTAAAAGTCGTAAAAAGACAGATCATTCCCGGCGACCTACGGACCCAGATGACATATTACTGTGTTCTTACTCATGAGCGGTCTGCTTCAACACTCATCATTCCTGCGACCTACGGACCCAGATGACATATTGCTTTGTTCTTACTCATGAGCGGTCTGCTTCAACACTCATCATTCCTTGCGACCTACGGACCCAGATGACATATTGCTTTGTTCTTACTCATGAGCGGTCTGCTTCAACACTCATCATTCCTTGCGACCTACGGACCCAGATGACGTTATTTGCGCCTTTTCAGCTTTTGGAGCGTGGTTTCGGACTCCAGGGACGTTATTGCTTAGAATCAGGTCCATATGTGGTGTTTTTTATGCCAATAGCAGCTATGCGGTCCGTTAGCGTGGCAAATGTGGCATAATACTGCGTTTAGCGTCAACTGAGTCCGATGGGATGCGTCATACGTGCCAGAATATCCAAGCATACAAAGAAAAGGAGTTGCCCCAGCAGCCATTACGTGGCTTATGTGACAACTCCATAATCTTTTATCCAAAAAGATGAGATATATCTTTATGATTGCCCAGAGATTGAATCAACGTCCCGCGGATTGAGAATCGGCCCGCCGCCCGCCGTTTTCACCAATATAACGTCCATTTGCGTTGCCACTGCTATTCTCAAACCGTTTGCGTTCCGTACGCTCCATCTGAACAATCTGACCTTCATGCACCACAATATGCAATGAGCCAAATTCCATATCATCCAGAAGTCCTGCAATCCGCGTAAGCCATAAATCGTCCACTTTCAGCGGTTTAGCCATTCTCTAGCCTCCCTTTCTCACCAAAGGATTGTATCCGCCTAAATTCCTTATTTCTTCAATTCCGTTATTACCAACCAGTATACTATGAATTAACTTAGCATGGAACTAAAAGTCATGTCAATGGGCATTTTTTCGCGACAACCAGCTTTTAATAATCATCGTTACCAAAGCCAATAACAGGAGCAAAGAAGCTACTGCAAAAGATGCTGAAAATTGATATTCGTTATACAAAATCTCAACATGCAGCGGCAGCGTATTCGTCTCCCCACGTATGTGCCCGGACACCACAGAAACCGCACCAAACTCACCCATGGCCCGCGCATTACACAAAATAATGCCGTATAGTAATCCCCATTTAATATTAGGCAGTGTGACTCTGAAAAAGATTTGCCACCCATGTGCTCCGAGTGTAATTGCGGCTTCTTCCTCCTGTGTACCCTGATCCTCCATCAGCGGGATTAACTCACGCGCTACAAAAGGAAACGTCACAAACAACGTGGCTAGCACGATACCCGGAAGCGCAAATACAATCTTGATATCATGTGCGCTTAGCCAAGGACCAAACCATCCGTTAGCACCGAAGACGAGCACAAAGATTAGACCGCCGATGACAGGCGAAACTGCAAAAGGGAGATCAATCAAGGTAATTAGAAACCCTTTGCCGCGGAAACGAAACTTGGTTACAGCCCACGCCGCTGTTACACCAAAAAAGGTATTCAGAGGCACCGTTACCGCTGCAACAAGCAGCGTCAATCGCAGCGCTGAGCGGGCATCCGGATCAGTCAGGGCAGCTATATATACATCCCAGCCCTTCTTCAGCGCCTCGGTTAACACAACAACTAATGGCAGAGCAATCAGCCAAAAAAGGACTAGCCCAGCCGCTCCGATCAACACCCATTTTACAATTGGGGTTTCTGTTGTCGCGGACGAGGACGCATTCTTTTGTAGCCGGGGGGTGTAGAGGGGGACGGTACCGGCCAAAATTATTCCTCCTTTAAGGGTTTTACGAAGACAAGATACCTCGAGTATGCAGTATCGACAACAGATACGAATTGTCTCCGAGTAAGTTTGAACATGATCGGATGTCAGCTGTCACGGAGATTACCCTCAACGAGAAGTCTTACGAACCCAGCGCTGAAGTGTGTTAATAACAAGCAGCATAAGGAAGGAAATGAAGAGCAATAGCAGGGCTACGGCGGTAGCTCCGGCATAATCATATTGCTCCAGTTTAGACATGATAAGCAGCGGAGCAATCTCCGTCCTCATCGGCATGTTACCGGAGATGAATACGACGGAGCCGAATTCACCGATGCCCCGGGCAAAAGCTAGAGCAAAACCTGTTAGCAGTGGCGGGAACAGCTCAGGCAGTACTACTGAGCGAAAGGTTCTCCAGCGGCCTGCGCCAAGGGTTGCCGAAGCTTCCTCCATATCTCTGTCCAAATCCTCCAGCACCGGCTGCACCGTCCGGACAACGAACGGTATGCCGATGAACATCAAAGCCAAGGTAATCCCGAGCGGAGTGAATGCCACCTTTAATCCCAGCGGCTCAAGCCAAGACCCAATCCAGCCATTGCCTGCATAGAGCGCCGTCAAAGAGACACCGGCTACAGCTGTCGGCAAGGCAAACGGGAGATCGATCAGCGCATCAAATATTCTTTTGCCCGGAAATTCATAACGTACCAGTACCCACGCCAGCAAAAGTCCTAGAATTGCATCTACAAAAGCGGCCGCAGCAGCTGTCGACAGGCTCACACGATACGAGGCTAATACCCGCGGGTCCGTAGCTACATCCCAGAATTTCGCCCAGCTCAGACCTGTAGAATTGAACAGCAGCGCCGAAAGTGGCAGTAGAACCACTAGACTCAGGTATAGTACACTGTAGCCCATCGTCAGCCCGAAGCCGGGCAGTATTTTGCGCCGTGTTGCTGCTGGTGCAGCCGTAGTGGTGACATTCATCCCCTATTCATCCTTTCTCGCCTTCGGCCTTTTAGCCGATCAGCCCCTACCGGGACAAATCTCAATGATTACATCCTGCGTTTCATTCATCTGTTATTTGGCACCTGGCACATAAATCTTGTCAAAGATCCCGCCATCATTAAAATGCTTCTCTTGCGTTTCTTTCCAGGTTCCGAATTTGTCAGCCAATGTGAACAGCTTGATTTCCGGGAACTTATCTTTGTATTCTTCTTTCACGCTATCTAATGTAGGACGGTAGTAGTTTTCAGCCGCGATTTTTTGTCCCTCTTCACTATAGAGGTACTTCAAGTACGCCTCGGATACCTCACGCGTGTCTCTTTTATCCACAACCTTATCTACTATAGCTACTGGCGGTTCAGCCAAAATACTCTCCGAAGGATTCACGATATCAAATTTGTCCGGTCCCAGCTCTTCCACAGATAAATAGGCTTCATTCTCCCATGCGATCAGCACATCACCAATTCCACGCTCCACAAACGTTGTCGTAGATCCACGCGCGCCGGTATCCAGCACTGGCACATGCTTGAACAGTTCTTTTACAAATTCCTCAGCCTTAGCCTCATCGTTATTGTTCTGGTCTAGTGCGTAGCCCCAAGCTGCCAAGTAGTTCCAGCGTGCTCCACCTGATGTTTTCGGGTTTGGTGTAATAACCTCTACGCCCTCTTTGAGCAGATCTGGCCAATCCTTGATTCCTTTCGGATTCCCTTTGCGTACAAGGAACACGATAGTCGAGGTGTAAGGCGAGCTATTATGATCGAATTTACTTTGCCAGCCCTCATTGATCAGTCCCTTTTCCTGCAAGGCATCAATATCATAACCAAGTGCTAATGTCACAACATCCGCTTCCAGACCATCAAGCACAGCACGGCTTTGTTTCCCTGATCCACCGTGGGATTGTTTAATGGTGACCTTCTGTCCTGTTTCTTTCTCCCAATAGGCAGCAAAAGCTTTATTATAATTCTCGTACAATTCGCGAGTAGGGTCATATGAGACGTTCAGTAGTTCTACTGGATCTTTAGATGGAGTTTTTGTTGCTTCAGCCGCATTTGTGGCCTCCGCTGAATTGGTTGTTGCTGGTGCGTCTGTTGCCGGACTAGCACTATTGCCGTTATTGTTATTGCTGCCGCAAGCAGCAGTAAGCCCTGCCGTCAGCAACAAGCTAAACCCTACAAGAAGCCCTTTATTCATCTTTTTCTTCATCTCTTCCACTCCCCCATGTTTTTTCGTACCAGACAAACCCTTGGGTAACACAAAAAGAACGGAGGAAAGCCTACGTATGGCAGGTCAAACCGGTCCTAAGACCGTGTCTGCGAGCCTAATGCAGGCGTTCCTCCGTTCGTACGGTAAGAACTTTCTTCAATTATTCCTATCTACTTAGTTGGTTTATATGGATATAATACTGAAACCCTTTAACTGTGTCAAACCTTTTTTTCCAGCCTATGTCAAAGAAAACTCCCACACATCACACCGTACAAGCTATGGGGTCGGTTCCTGTAAGATCCACTTGTTATTGATGCTATAAAGTAATATTATTGCTACAGCTTATGGGTTAAGAGAAAATACCGCTTTATGTCAGGGGAGAGAGTCATGGGTATGGAGTTAGAGTACGTCCCTGCGCCGTTGAAACCACGGCTCCACAGACGTATGGCTCAAGAAATTGGACGAAGAATTAGGGGAACCTACCGTTACGATACAGCAGTTTGGAGAACAGCTATAGCCGGTCTTTGGATAGTATGCTTTTTAGCCTTTAGTACAGCCGTGTTAGGCATTCCTACTGGATTAGGTAAACCTACCGATATCGCTCTTGCTGCAGGTGCAGGCACTGTCCTGCTGGCGATTTCCGGCAATATCTTAGCTGTTCTGCTAGCGTTGACCGGACTGCGTATCCCAAGATTATTTGCAGGCTGTGTATTGAGTGATTTTGGAGCTATTCTACTAATCTTATATTACGCAGATTTTGAGATTGAAGCCGCGGTTGTCATCGCGGTCGTGCTTGCACTGCTAGGGGCATTAGGCGGACTAGCCATCGGCCTGCTCCGCAGCAAAAGAATAACACTAGGGCTTCTGCTAACAGTGGCGGTGACTTTTTCCCCACTTGCGCTGGCAAGCGGAGTACAAGAACTTCCTATTTCAGAGTCGGTCGATATCAACGATACGGAAGTCGTTCCACTGACAGCCTCCGATCCGGGAATACCAGGCAATCTAGCTTATCAGACCTTCACCTATGCCAGTGGTACCGATCTTCATCGTGCCGAATACGGCAAGGATACAAGCTTGATATCCTCTACGGCCGATGCTTCTGCTTATATTAAGGATTGGTCAAAGCTGCGCACTTTATTCTGGGGTTTCGATTATAAGGCACTTCCCCTGAATGGTCGCGTATGGATGCCAGAAGGTGAAGGTCCATATCCAGTAGTGCTGATGGTGCACGGCAATCATATGATGGAAGATTACTCTGATGGCGGGTACGCTTATCTCGGCGAACTATTGGCAAGCCGGGGATTTATCGCGATCTCGCTCGATGAGAATTTCCTGAATTATTCTGCTTGGTCCGGCATTCCGGACAATGATTTTAAAGTACGTACTTGGATCCTACTGAAACATTTAGAGCAGCTAGCAGATTTTTCAGATGATCCGGGCAGTCCTTTTTATCAGAAAATAGATTTCACAAAAACCGCCCTGCTCGGCCATAGCCGCGGAGGACAAGCCGTAGCTATGGCCGCGGATGCCACTCGTTGGTTTAAGGATGATCCGGTGATGGCGGCAGTTAATCGCTTTAATATAACCTCTGTAATCGCGCTTGCACCGACGGACAAAACAATAGATGACCAGCAAGCCCGTCTCAAAGACATCAATTATTTGACCTTGCAGGGAGCCCGCGATGGAGATGTACATGATTTCTATGGTGATCGGCAGTATATACGCACTTCCTATTCCCAAGGATCATCTGCTTTCAAAAGCTCGCTGTATATTGCGGATGCCAATCACAGTCAATTCAACAGCGATTGGGGCGGGTATGATCAGACCTTGCCAGCTGGACTCTTTTTAAATCGGACACAAATCATGGATGCAGACAAACAACGGCAAATCGCCAAGGTCTATGTATCAGCTTTCTTAGAGACCACCTTGCATAAAAAAGAGGAATACCAAAGCTTGTTCCGGGATTATCGCAGCGGGCTGAAGTGGTTACCAGATACCGCCTACTACAATAGATTCCAAAGCGGGGGATATCGTCCTGTAGCCACATTTGACGATGACCGTAACAAAAACACTGTAGAACTGGGAACAGCAGCAGCATCGGGTATTTCTTGGTCAGAAGAGTTAGCTAAAGACCGGGAGTCGAAAAGCAAAGCCACCTATGGTGTTGTCCTTGAACGCACAGCCAGCAAAAACGAAGAAGCTTATTACAACATTAAGCTTAACGACAGTGTCCGTACTGAAACTGCTCTTTTAGGGGCAGATGGCCTTACGTTCTCCATGGCAAATCTGAATGACGACATGAATGAAGAAATGGATGTTCCACAACCTCCAAAGGTTGAGGTGGAGTTAACTGACCATAACGATACCTCAGCACGCTTGACGCTGGATGAAGTAATGGACATACTGCCACTTCCACAAACTCAGTTCACGTTATTCCCATGGCTTGAAGAGCGGATAAACGATGGCAAATACGGCGACCTTTCCGAAGCTGTATTTCAAACCTACGAGATGCCGTTCGAACAATTTCAGGAGGAAGAACCAGAGCTGGATCCTGACAACCTGACGGAAATCACCTTCTATCTTGAAGAAGAAGGCGACCGGATCATGCTTGATGACATCGGTTTTTACGATTTAGGTATCAGAAATACATTTTAACAATCACTTGCTATTATCCTTAGGTCTTCATTTGCAAAATAGGGCTATTCCCAACCTCCACTCACGAAAAAATGAATGGATTACGGGAATAGCCCTTATTTTTACGACATACAATAACCTAGTCTCAGCCTACAACGCTTGCACACAAACAGGTGACTTCATTTCCAATTCATTTCCTGTAGGGATTAATCTGCCACTCTCACTATCGATGGAGAACGAGGTAATATTATCACTATTCTGATTAGCAGCAAGCAGCTTATCCCCAATAATTGCAAAGTTACGCGGAGTACGCCCGCCGGTAACCTGCCAATCCACCGCTTCAAGCAGACCCGTTAATTCATCGATATGGAACAGGGCGATACTGTCTTGTCCGCGATTGGAGACATACAGGAATCTGCCACAAGGGGAGACATGAATATCGGAAGCTGTATCGTCACTACCAGCAGTATAATTATCAGGAAGCGTGCTAAGATGCTGTAAAATATTTAGATTTGCATCCTGTTCATCATTAGCAAATGCCGTTACTGTACAATTCAGTTCATTCGCCAGGTAGATCCATTGTCCAGAGGGATGCACCGCCAGATGACGCGGACCTGAACCAGGTGGCAGATTAAGCTCACGATGTTTTACCAGTTTGCCCTCTTCAGGGCGATAGATCACAATTTGATCCAGTCCCAAATCGCACACCAGCACATGTCTACCACTTGCGTCCGGAATGACAGAGTGCGGATGCGGAGCCTCCTGACGGTCTTCACGAATGCCTGAACCCACATGTTTTACTTGGTCGGACATTTCTTGAAGCGAACCATCTTCATTTACAGGAAAAGCATTAACATTGCCTCCCGAGTAATTGGAGACGAATATGTAATCTTCCTTAGGACTAATGGAGACATAACAAGGAGCGCCGCCTTCCGTAGAACGACTTCCAAGTGATTGCAACGCTTTAGTTGCGGGATCAATTGCATATGCGTAAACCTCACCTTGATCTTTCTCACTAACTGCATACAACACGCTGCCTGCACTATTCACAGCTAAAAACGATGGGTTCTCAATTCCCTCGGTACCCTCAAGAATTCTCATTTCCCCCGATAAAAGACTAAGCGCACATAACTGAATCGCCTTCTCATTCTCAGAGTTATACGTTCCTACATAAAACAATGCCTCATTAGCCCGTTCCATAATAGTGGCTCCTTTATCTTTATGTATTGTATTACTTCTTACTTACCCTTTACTAATAGGGGTTTACTCATAATTTTATAATATTTTTTCACTATAGCATGTTTATAGTTGTAATACATTATCGAAACTGCATTTAGAGCCTACTCCCTAACTATTCCGGAAGAAGTAAGTTTTTCCATGTGGTTTAAAGATGGTCACAAAGGTTAATAGTAGACATCGCAAACAACAAAACGAAGGAGTTGAAGTAACATGAGTTTTCTATGGATGTTAATCGTTGGTGGGGTTATTGGTTGGTTGGCTGGTCTGATTATGGGCAGAGATATTCCTGGTGGTGTTATCGGTAATATCATCGCTGGTATTATCGGTTCATGGCTCGGTGGCGTGCTTCTGGGAAGCTGGGGACCTAAAGTAAGTGATTTCTACTTCTTCCCTTCTTTGATCGGTGCGGTTGTGCTGATCTTTATCGTGAGCCTTATTCTTCGCTCGACAAGTGGACGCAGCCGTTCGTAAGTCTGGGCTGAGATAATAATATTCACATCAATAAATCCTCGTCAGAGTATGCTCTGGCGGGGATTTTTGTATGTATCGCTCCTTTAAGAAATAATTCCTAAGCTGGAATTGTAGCGGGTATGGAGCCAATACACTTCAATGTTTTGCCATCGTTTTTCTGTTATAATGAAGATACAAGTGACTGAAATCATAGAGAGGTCGTGTATCATGGGTAACATAAACCCCTCGCTTCTACATATTGGCTCTACATTAGGGGCTTTGTTCATGGCGCTGATGGTTATTTTCATTCGTCTAAAAGCAAGCGCACGTCCGGTTACCATTCGAAAAATATGGATTCCACCTCTCGGTATGTCGACGGGTTTTGCCATGTTTGTGGCACCTGCGGTCAGGTTCCCATTATGGTGGGCGGCAGTCGCCTTTCTGATTGGCTGGTTCATCTTCGCGTATCCTCTTATACGCAGCACCCATTTTGAACAACGTGATGGACAAATTTATGCTCAACGCTCCAAGAGCTTTGCGTTTATCCTGCTCGGACTTCTTCTAGTCCGCACTTTACTCCATGAATTTATTAACCGTTATGTGTCTATCCCACAGTCCGGTGGTTTGTTCTTTATTTTAGCCTTCGGCATGATTGTTCATTGGAGATTTTTTATGTTCAAGCGTTATAAGGCTATGACTTCCTCGGGGAGTCTGCTGCCCCAGCCATGATTGTCAACAATGATCCTAAGAAGCCATCTCAGGGTGCTTACCCGATATCCTTGAGATGACTTCTTACCTCTTGTAACTCAAGCTTATGTTATATCCTCTGCTTTTTTCTACTTTTCACCCTTTTCTGACATCAATTAGCCATCCTCTTATTACATCCTCTTTTAGTACTTTACATACACTATAGGGATAGATCACCTAAAATATCTAACTCGTTATGTCACCTATTCAGCATTAAAAAGAAAAAATATAATCTTTGTAAGTCCGATGTCAGGTAACCTGCGAAGGGATACGTTAAACTATAAGCATACCTAACGATAAGCTTCCAAAAGACCTTAATGCTGAAATAAATATCATTTGGAAACCTATACTGCGTATAACTTTTAGAGAGTGAGGACAAGGCAATTGAAAAGTAAATCGAGAAAAGTAGCCATCGTCGGGGCCGGAATGGTGGGTTCAAGCTGTGCTTACTCCATGGTTAATCAGGCTATTTGTGACGAGATAATGATGATCGACCGCACCTATGATCGGGCTATGGCACAAGCACTTGATCTCTCGCACTGTATGGATTTCACAAGCACACGCACAAAGGTATATGCCGGAACCTATAGCGATTGTGCAAAGATGGATGTAGTTATCTTAACCGCTGGTGCTAATCCAACAGCCGGGCAGACCCGACTTGACGTATTGGAAGCCTCTGCGGTTATTACTAGAGAAATCATTACCAACATCATGGCTGGGGGATTTGATGGAATATTCGTAGTCGCCGCTAATCCGGTCGATATTGTCACTTATATGGTCTGGAAAATATCAGGTCTGCCTCGCCACAGAATTATCGGTACCGGAACCTCCATTGACTCGTCGCGCCTAAAAACACTGCTCTCCGATGTGTTCTCCATTGACCCGCGTAGTGTTAATGGCTACGCGTTAGGTGAACATGGCGAATCTCAATTTGTAGCTTGGTCCCATGTGACAATTGGCGGCAAGCCTATTCTACAAATTTTGGATCAGCATCGCGAGCGGTTCCCGCATCTGGATCTGGAGGATATCTCCCGCAAGACAAAAGATGCCGGCTGGGAAATTTTCACCCGTAAAGGCTCCACACATTTCGGGATTGGCAGCGCACTTGCCTACATTACCCGTTCGATCCTGAATGATGAGCACAAAATTATCGCCGTATCCGCCATTCTGGATGGAGAATACGGACATAGTGGTGTATGCACGGGTGTGCCCGCCATTATAGGCAACACTGGGATTCAAGAGCTGCTGGAGCTTAATTTAAATACAGAGGAAACCCAGAAATTGAACAACTCCTGCAATATTGTACGTGCAGGCATCGAGAGTCTACAGCTGGAAGAAAGCATTTAATCTCATAAAGAACAAAAAAAATCGCTACTTTGGGAATTGGTGAAATAAGCCCACCAGCTCCCAAAGAGCGATTTTTTGTATTATAAGGAGATGAATCTCAGTTTATCTCCTACTTTTTAAACTTCTCGATTTCTTCTTTCAGCACAGACATCACTTCATTAAGTGATTCCGCCGAGGACACGACATCCTTCATAATCTCCGTCTGCTCCGCTGAAGCTAATGAGACCGCCTGAGCATTCTCAGCAGATTCTTTAGCTATTCCGAGCATATCGGATATAGAAGCCGTTATTTCTTCTGTGCCAGCTGACATCTCTTCATTAATTGCTGACACATCCTGTATTTGCGACGATACTTCACGGATCGAAGAACGGATATGATCAAAGGAAACACCGACGTTTTGCATTTTTCCCATTCCATCGCCAATTTCCTCAATACTCTTCTTCATGGAATCCGCTGCACTTGTTGTCGAAGACTGAATGCCGCCGATCAGCTCCACTATACTAATGATGGAACTGTTCGTCCGCTCCGCTAACTTCTTCACCTCATTCGCAACTACACCGAAGCCACGGCCATGTTCCCCAGCTCTGGCAGCCTCAATAGAAGCATTTAAAGATAATAAGCTTGTCTGATTGGATATCTCAGAAATTACATCCACAATTTGTCCGATCTGTTCCGATTGCTCACTTAATTTACCAATCATCTCGGCTGTCTGATTAGCTGTGGAACTGATAACAGCCATCTGTTGCAGTGTAGATTGGATTTCCAAATAGCCACTCTCTACTTCTGAGTTGACCGTCTCAGCCTGATCTGATACCGCTGCAGAGGACTCAGCAATACGTTGCAAACCTACGGCCATCTCTTCCGTTGCTCTTGCCGATTGCTCCGAGCCTCTGAATTGCTCTTCCATTCCTTGAGCCACTTCTTGGATAACTGTTGCTACCTCTGCTGAAGTATAAGACGACCGTTGAGCCGATTTCAGCATTCCTTCTGAGGAATAAGAAACCTCCACTACCGTTGTATCAATCTTGTTGACAATACCGGAGAGTGTCTCAATCATATCATTGATATTTTGACTCATCTCGCCGATTTCATCTCCGGATTGCACTTTAACCCTCTCATTCAGATGACCCTCTGCCACCTTTTTCATAGTGGAGGAAATAGCTTTAATGGGTCTAACGATAAGGCGAGTAAGGTAGAGAGAAACAAAAATTATGACGAGTATAACTGCCAATAAGATGAACATTGCTGTTCTTTGTGCAGAGGTCACTTTGGCAAAAACCTCTTTCTCCGGTACTGTTACAAGAAGCTTCAGGTCAGTATCTGGAATGGTCTTAAAGTATGTAATGACTTTCTTACCATCTTCGCCCTTATAAGTTTCGGACCCCTCTTTGTTGCTCAAAATCTTGTCAACGACCTTCTGAAGAGCCGGTTCTTTAGCGTAATCGGTAATTTTTTTGCCCATACGACTGACGTCTGGATAAGTATAATACATGCCATCATTTGAGATCACGTATCCAAATCCGGTATCCGCCATAGTAATTTCATTACTCATTTCGGCAAGAACTTCAGGAGTAATCGAGAAGACAATACCTCCCATAAATTGCTTATCCTTATCCATGACAGGAACTACGATCGGAATGATATATTTATCAAGCTGCTCCAGATAGGACATTTCCCCCAACACAGGCGCATGTGTTTCTTTCGCTTTCAAGAAATAGCTCGCATCTGCTACACTTGCGGTCATGTTCATCATATTAGTTAACTGGCCGTCTTTACTGATGACACTGTAACCTTCTGTCTCACTGTCACTTTCCTCCAGCACTTCTATCACAGGGAAGATACTCGCTGGATTCGTAAAATCGAACTCAGGATGCTGGGACACCAGATCCTTTACGGACGAGGTTTTGTTGGATAGCCACTCATCCATCCGGAATGTGTTCGTATTAATGGTGTCCTGCGCCATTTGCTCACTGTCTGTGCGTGTGACATTGCCGAAATAATCAAGTAAAAATATGGTCGCTACCATGAGCGGCACGATTGCAATAGCTAATATAACAGATGACCACTTAAGTTGAATTGACGTCGCTTTTCTCTTCGTTACATTTTTTCTCATTTTTTTCATCTTGTTTCCTTTCATTTCATTTTCATTCACGATGAAATAGCCTCCTGACTCCATTTGTTATAATGTCTCCTGATGTGGATATATCTTCTATATCGGCAAAAAAAGACAAATTCTTTGCTGGCAAATAAAAAAAATAAGCCCTAAGACCCCTAAAACTGGAATCCTAAAGCTTACTTTTGTTGAAATCATTTATTTAAACACCAAAGATACTTAACCCTCGTCTTGCACTTTTAAAGCTCGAATACTGTTCAGTACGGCTAGTACGGTTACCCCTACATCTGAGAATACAGCCTCCCACATCGTGGCAATCCCGAATGCACCGAGCAGAAGGAATATAGCTTTTACACCTAAAGCAAAAATAATATTTTGCCATACGATGGTCCGAGTACGCTTGGCAATTCCGATAGCTACAGCAATCTTCGAAGGTTCATCGGTCATAATTACAATATCCGCTGCTTCAATGGCAGCGTCGGAACCGAGTCCCCCCATAGCGATCCCGACATCGGCTCTAGCCAGTACAGGAGTATCATTAATTCCGTCTCCGACAAAAATAATCTTCTCGCGTGGAGACTTTTCACGATCCAGCTTCTCGATGGCCTCTACCTTATGCTGTGGTAAAAGCTCTGCGTGTACCTCATCTACCCCTAACTGCTTCCCTACATCTTCAGCTACGGCGGAAGCATCACCTGTCAGCATCACCGTCTTGCGTATACCAAGCTTTTTGAGGCGCTGAATGGCCTGCAGTGAGTCCTCCTTCACTTCATCGGCGATCACCAGATAACCCTCGTATTGATGATCTACCGCAATGTGAACAACGGTACCGCTCTGCTCTGGGACCTCATAAGCAATTCCCTCACGCTCCATCAGACGTGCGTTACCTGCAAATACGGTCTTGCCTTCGATAGTTACTTCGATACCATGACCAGAGATTTCATTGTAATTCGTGATAGCTTCCTTAGAAATCTGTTCACCATAAGCCGTCCGAATCGACTCAGCGATCGGGTGATTGGAATGGCTCTCCGCATAAGCGGCTGTCCGCAGTAATTCATCCTTAGATTTGCCACCCGACGGATAAATCCCCGTCACCTTAAACTGTCCCTTGGTCAACGTTCCCGTTTTATCAAAGACAACTACCTTCACATCATTTAGGGCTTCCAGGTAGTTGCTTCCCTTAATCAGAATACCGCTGCGTGAAGCTGCACCAATCCCTCCGAAGAATCCCAGTGGAATCGAGACCACAAGCGCACAAGGACAAGAGATTACGAGGAATACAAGTGCTCGGTAAATCCAATCCGAAAAAGTCGCACCACTGATCAGCAGTGGAGGAACGACGGCCAGCAGGACTGCTGTGATCACTACTACAGGCGTGTAGGCACGTGCAAATTTAGTAATAAAGTTCTCGGTTTTAGCTTTGTTGCTTGATGCATTCTGCACTAGCTCCAGTATTTTGGATACGGCCGATTCTCCAAAGGTCTGAGTAACTTGCACAGTAATTACGCCGTTCCGGTTAATAAAACCACTTAACACCGCACTTCCTGGACCAGCTGATCGTGGCACCGACTCTCCAGTAAGTGCAGATGTGTCCATCATGGCGTTACCTTCAAATATAGTTCCGTCAAGGGGTACTTTCTCACCGGGTTTAACAACAATCAAATCTCCGATGGCTACTTCCTCAGGTGAGACCTTCTTCAGATCATTTCCAAGCTTGAGATAGGCAAACTCGGGGCGAATATCCATAAGTGCCGTAATAGATCGGCGTGAACGATTCACAGCCAGACCTTGGAACAGCTCTCCAATCTGGTAAAACAGCATTACTGCCACGCCCTCTGGATACTCACCAATCGCAAATGCACCGATAGTTGCCAGAGCCATCAGGAAATTCTCATCAAACACCTGGCCACGGATGATGTTCTTAACCGCCTGCCAGACAACTTCACCACCCACGATAAGATAGGCTGCCAAAAAGATCAGCAATTCAACTACTCCATCCACGGGCAGGAATATCCCAGCTAGAGCAAGAATTCCACCAGCGCCTAACCGCAGCAATATTTTGCGTGTGTCGCCTTCCCCATGCTCATGTGTATGACCATGACCTTCAGCATCCTCATGATCATGATGATGTCCATCAGCTTGATGGCCGTGCTCATGACCATGCTCGTGAGCATGCGTATGTTCATGAGCACCGCTATTGCGCGCCTTGTGATTTCCCCCAACCTTCTCTTTCACATTTACGTGGGGCTCGAGTGCCTTCACCGTTTTCTTCGCTTCTACAATCGCTGATTCCTCATACCCTGCGGCGGTTTCCAACGTCATTGTTTTTGTTACAAAGTTAACGGAACAAGACGATACACCTTCAATCTTCTTCACCTTATCTTCAATTTTCATCGCGCAATTGGCGCAATCCAAACCTTCTAATTCCCACTGACGTTTTAATTTTCCTTGCATTGTATCCATACGGCACATCTCCTCAAATAAAAACCATATATGAGCACTTGTTCATATGTTATCTTAGCCCTATTATATTCCCTTTATATTTCAAGGTCAATACGCGATATACACCATTTTTCTACATTATCTTAAAAATTAAATCAATTGACCTTTACGTGAAAATATGTAAAATCATGTATGACCGAAAGTAAGTTTCTTACATACGAATGACCCCATTATCAATGAAGCTCGATGGGCAAATGATTTACACAGAAGGGATGAATTTAGAACATGTCAAAGCTAGCCAAAACGTCTTCTTTTTCACAGAAACACCCCATTTGGAGCGTAGTTATTATCGAGGTGTTATTACTTGTAGCCGTAACTGCCGCCGGGGCTTACGCAACCATTAAGGAACTTGCGTACAACGCCCCTGTACTTATCTCCTTCATCCCAATCGCGCTTGTACTCATCATCTACTTTACAGTTAAGCGCAAATGGAGCACGCTCGGCTTCCGACCTCTAAACACCATATCCTCGGGCAACTGGATCTATTATGCCCCACTAGTAGTGGTCCTGATTACCATATCCTTTAAGGGTTTTCGTGAGATCAGCGCATCCGAGGTACTGTTCTTTATTTTCTTCACCCTGCTGGTCGCTTTTGTGGAGGAAAGCATCTATCGCGGTTTGATTTTTAAGACCTTGCTTCCTAAAGGGGCTAAAACAGCAGTGATCACTTCAAGTATTCTCTTCTCTATTACCCACTTACTTAATGCATTATCCGGCACAGATGTCACACAAATTCTTCTACAACTCGTATATGCGCTTCTGATCGGTTTTGCGCTAGCCTTGCTAATGCTAAAAAATAATAATATTCTTCCGCTGATATCCTTTCACTTTATACATAATTTAATTCAGTTTGTGGGCAACGATAATACGAGTGAATACATGGGAATCGATCTGTTTATCCTGCTAGTGCTTGCTGTGCAATGTGTCTGGCTAGTGTTGTCCTTTAGAAAACCAAACCTAACGAAGAACCTAAATCAAGCCAGCTAATAAGCTAAATCCTTACTTCGAAATACAAGGCTTCAGTGGATTCAACTTGGTTTCATTAGAGCAATATTTGTCGCAACCCACACAGCTAACGGACCCAGTTGACACTAAAAGCAGTATTATCCCCGGTTTAGCATATTATCGGACCCCATAGGCGCTATTGGCATGAAAAAGAGCAAAATAAGACCTCTTTCTAAAGAATAACTGCACTGAGGTCCGCAACTCTGCTCAAAAAGCGATTATTGTGCAAATAACGTCAGCTGGGTCCGTAAGCCGTAGTGGATGGTTAGACTCGTCGGCATAATAAAAAGAGGGACTCCCAACAAACCATCCAATGGCTGCTGGGAGTCCCTCTTTTTTTGCAACTAGCTATTCGTGTCGGACATGCTCGTGGGTCTGCAAAAAGATCTGCTCCACATGCGCATCGTTCAGCGAATAGAATACCGTTTTCCCCTCTTTACGACGCTTCACGATCCGTAGATTCCGTAAATAACGGAGCTGATGGGATATCGCAGATTGGCCCATATCAAGGATCACGGACAAATCATGTACACATAATTCTTGCTGTGACAAAGCGTAAATGAGCCGCACTCGTGTTGGATCACCCAACGCTTTGAACATTTCTGCCATTTTATCAGTAATCCCACGGTCTGGCAGGATCAATGCAATGGATTCCGGTTCAAGCTCTGAACCCTTGCATGTATTGTCGCAGTCCTCTAATGCCGTTGGCTCCATGCTCTCGCCCTCCTCCATCTTAGCTAATTATATTCTTTAATTATAAGAAAAACAGCACGGGATGTCCATTGAGGAGGAGTTTATAACCTCTGATTGTGAATCAGACTGCTTTACGATAAAAGGAGATTAGTCCTGCGGCAAAAAAGACAATCAAGCTCCCTCCCACTATCATCATCAGTGTCTCTAAAGGCAGATTAAAGGCACCAAATCCGTCATCACCATAAGGACTCATGGCCAACATCGGCTGTACCCAAGGATAGTAGGGGCCGTAGGTTGAAGAATTAGCGATCAGTATATTGGGAATAGTCAGACTCACATTCAGCGCCAGCGGTGCGCCGAAGCTGCTCCAGCTTTGCGAGATCGCCAGCTGCAATGCGGCGAGTGGTAGGCAGGCTACAAAGCCGCCAAATACTGATTTTAGCAGCAGCGCCCAAGGGATTGGATCTGGAGCCCCACGGAACAAGCCCATTCCCAGCACCATAACGAGGAACGTTATTTGCACAGCAGCCAGCAATCCGATGATCATCACATATTTTGAGAGATACACCGACAACCGGGTTACAGGCAGAGACAACAATAGCTTCCAGCCACCGTCATGATGCTCATAACGACAGATCAGGGCCGCAAAAATGCCTGAAAGCACAGGCAGAAACAGCAAAGCATGCATCATTGACATCACACTTAACAGCAGCTCCCAAGTTATCTTCTCGCCTTGATTATCCGATAACAATCCGGGAACCAGTGATAAAACCGGACTTCCTATGACTAAAAGCCAAACATATGATTTAGACATTTTTAATCGCTCTGAGGATAATACTCTCCAAAATGACTTCATCTTAATCCACATCCTTTCGAGCGAAATGCACTGCACCCGGCAAAAACACCAGCATTCCCAGCAGCAGACCCGCACCGCTGAACAAGAGGCGATTAGAGGAGTCCCACGCCAAATATGGCCATGTTAAAGGCACCCACTCCGAAAGGAACATGGAGAAAAATGACGTCAAGGATAATGTGATCCCCAGGGCAACCGGCAGTGTCTGATTACGATTAGCCAGGGAAAGCCACAGCTGTAGCGCGATGACCGGCAGAGCCGCAATATAGGACATAAAGCCAATTCTGAGTACATCCACATAAGGAATAAGATCAGCTTTGAAGCCCAAAATAAGCCCTAAAACAACTATCCCCACTGAGAGCAACAAGCAGGAAACTGCCACTAGCAGCAGACAGAGCATTAACTTAGCCATAAACACTGAGGTACGAGAGATAGGCAGTGCCAAGAGCTGCTTCCATGAACTCATCTGATGTTCGACATTTGCAATCAGCGAGCATACTAAAGTGCCGCCCAGAAAAAGAGCTGTGGGCACAAACCCGGACACATTATCCAGAAGTCCTCCCCATAAATCCGCGCTATACTGCTGACGCAGATAATCATAACGAAGGCCAAAGTTAAGGCCCTGCATGGATACTAGACCAATCGGTCCTAGAAACACTAGAAACCAAATTCCTTTGCCGCGGATTTTAAGCCAATCCGCTGACAACGCCCGCCACATCATGATTCCCCGCCTCCCACAACCTGTAGGAAGAAGTCCTCAAGCGATTGTCTCCGCTCCTCTACACGATAGACAGCGTGCCCATTCTCTACCAAAGCCTTGACTAGCAGCGCTACTCTTGCATCGTTCATTCTTGAAAAAATCAGTTTTTGCTCTTGTAGTGTCCCTTCATACCCCCGGCCTCCAGCGAGACGTAACGCAGACTCTGGTTCCGAAACCGCAAGGCGTATCTCGCCAGCAGCCTGTTGTTGCAGATTAGCTATTGTATCTTGGTATACCATTTGCCCTTGGCGAATAATACCCACGGTATCTGCCATTTGTTCAATTTCACTAAGCAGGTGACTGGATACTACAACCGTAATTCCTTGCTCCTGTGGCAAACGTTTGATAAGCCCACGAATTTCCTGAATCCCTGACGGGTCGAGTCCGTTCGTTGGCTCGTCCAGAATAAGCAGCTCTGGATTCCCTAGCAAGGCAGCTGCGATACCAAGTCTCTGCTTCATCCCGAGGGAGAACCCTTTGACCGGACGTCTCTCTTCCCCGGTTAGAGAAACAATATCTAGCACCTCAGCGATTCGTGACTTCGGAACATCCAGAATGCGGCGGATCGCTTCGAGATTGTCCACAGCACTCAGATGCCCATAATACGAGGGGGATTCGACAAGCGACCCTACCTTCCGTAAAATTTGCAGCTTATTCTTCCGAAGATCCTGGCCGAACACTTCAATTTTTCCAGATGTCGGTGTAATTAGGCCAAGCAGCATACGGATTGTTGTAGTTTTCCCAGCTCCGTTGGGACCCAGAAAACCATAAATCTCTCCCTTACGGATATTTAAATTCAAATTTTCTACCGCAGCCCGGCCACGATATTTTTTCAATAAATCCTTAGTTTTAATCACTGTTTCTTCCATGTTCTTCACCTCGGTATACAGCATAACGTCCCAAGGTTAAGAACAAGGAAGTGCCAAGTTTAAGTTTTGTTTAAATTTCACGATGCGGATCAAAGATTACAATAGAAGTGCCTTTGCCTGTGCTCTCCACAACCCATTCCAGCTCCATATGCTTCATCAAAAGATCGACGATAGACAATCCCAAACCTGCCCCCTTGTAATCGGATGGACTCTGAATGCCTCGACCATGATCCGCAATAATTATGGCACGTTGTTCATTACGTTGCTCCGTTGAGATCCCGACATAATGCCCGCTGCTGGCATGTCGTACAATGTTTTGATACAAATTATCGAGAATACGGCGGAACCAGACCTCATCCACCCTCCAGAATAGCGGTTCGGCTTCCAGGTTAATATCAATGTCGAAGCCCTCTTTTTCCCATACGGGGTACCAAGCAGCCGCACTCTCCCGTAACAAGCGTAGAACATCTTTACGTTCCAGCTTTAAGGTTACCCGTCCACTATTGAGCAGATTGTAAGATAAAAGATTCTCGATCAGGACGCTAAGATCCGCAATACGCTCATCCATAAGCTGTAAGGACTGCTTACCTTTTGAGGTCAGATCCTCTTTGGTCATAACATGGATATGGCTGCGAATGACGGTTAGAGGTGTGCGTAAATCGTGAGATAAATTCGAGACTAGACGCTTACGCAACTCTTCCTCTTCTATTTCCCTGCGTCGGCTTTCATCCAGTTTGGTTACCATCGTATTAAAAGCTTCCTCCAGGCGACCGATCTCGTCCAGTTTGCCTGTCACTATAGACTTAGGCATTCTATCCGGGCCTGTAATCGTCATCGCGGTTTGCAGTTGCAGCAGCCGTTTGCGAATTTTTCTAAAGAACATCCACGAAACCAGAGCGAACCCTCCAAAAAGGGTAAATAACACAAAGTTATACCAAGCCCAAGCCCCTAATCCCCCATAAGCCCCTTTGTTCAGCAGCTTGCTTGGAATTTGCATCACCATAAATCCCTTGTCTGCCTCCACTTTGTCCCCCACGAAAGCAACGATGGCTAAAGGATCACGATTCGTACTTTCTTTCATAAATGAAATAGCCTCAGCCGCAGTCCACTGATCAGGAACTTCAGGGTAAATCTTATCCTTATCCCCTTCTTCAGGCGTGAGAATCAACTGGGTTTTTCCCTGCGCGTCTACCCAAAACATAGTAGCCTCGGTGTATTTTCGACTCAATTCAATCAGCCGCTGATTTATGGCTTCCGAAGAAGCATTTTCTAAGTGAAGTGCCTCTTTATGCCACATAGTCTCCAGCGGTGCAATATTCGAATACAGGGATGTATCTACAGGCGGGGCACCTTTGGTCACTTCGTTAAGAATATTGTAGCCAACAAAAGACAACGGAAGGACCACAGGGATAAATAGCAGTGCAGATACGATAATTAGCAAATACCCTGATAACAAGGAGGAATTACGTTTCTTGCGAATGCGCTCTAATCCTCTCATGCTCTTACCCGGTAGCCGATCCCACGGACAGTTTCGATAATTTCCGGATTACCCGGATCAAGCTCCAGCTTTTCGCGCAAATAACGAATATGTACCATCAGAGTTTTATCCCCTTCGATATAAGCCTCACCCCACACGGCCTCGTAGATCTGCTCCTTCGTCATAATTTGGTTAAGATGACGCAGCAAATAGGAAAAAATCTGAAATTGCTTACCTGTAAGCATGATTTCTTCCTGAGTCTGAGCATTCATTACGCGGTTATCCCCTTCATATACGACTAGATGTTTAAGTGTGAGCGAATCCTGAACAGATGCCCCATTCCTTCGGAGCAGCACCTCAATTCGAGCGGCCAATTCATCCGGATGAAAAGGCTTGGTCAAATAATCATCTGCGAACTCCAAACCTTGCAGCTTATCATCAATAGAGGTCCGGGCGGAAAGCATCAAAATGGGCAGCTTAGGGTAAGAACGTTTCAAACGTTGCCCGATCGTAAACCCGTCCAGACCTGGTAGCATAACATCGAGAATAGCCAGTTGGCAGGCGCCGGCTTCTTCCATTGCTCCTTCGCCGCTCCGTAACCAGCGGACACTATATCCTCTTTCGCTTAAATCAGCAGACACTACACTGCCAATTTCACGATCATCTTCAATATATAACAGAGTAACGCTCATGTAGCTTTAGCTCCTCCCCGATATGAATACCTAAAAAGTTGAAGTCATTATAACACATCAAACAGCCCTCCTACCCCATATGGGATAGGAGGGCTGTTTGATCAATTCAAAGCTATAGCTTACGGCTGCCATACTCCATGCTCTTTATTGCTGCCTACATACTCAATACGTGTTGGAGTAAGCTCCAAAATTACATAATTAGGATCATCAGGTCCTGTAAACCATGGCTCCAGCTCTTTATTCCATACCTTGGAGCGCAAGCCTTCATCCTTAGAGACGGTAGCAGTTGCTTCAATCTCCAGCACATCTTTGCTTCCGCCTGCCTCATAGCCAAGCAGTACAAAAGCATTCGGATTATCGGATAACTCCTCCACTTTATGAGTTTTGCGATTTGTAGCCAAATAAATTCTCAAACCCTCATGGAAAATGGCCATATAACGTACTTTCGGCTTATTTCCTTCTTCGATCGTACCAAAGGAACCGAACTTGTTGTCATCCAATGCCTTAATAATGAGTTGCTCCAGTTGTTTGTTATCCATTACGTAAATCTCTCCCTTCAAGCATGTAAACAAAAGTTTATATATCCAAGCTCACCGTTTGGATTTATCATAACAATGGTGCTTATTATAATGTACCCTTCAGGTTCACATTGAATCCGACCTTACCTCATAAACTACTTCAAGATAAGGAGCTTACTTCGTGAAAAAACTGATTTGGATCGGCTGTCTTTCCTACTTCGTTATCGGTCTGGCACATGTTGTGCTGGGATCTATTCTGCCCGTTCTACTGCAACATTATGATCAAAATTATAGTGCTGGCGGTGAATTAATCTTTAGTCAATTCGCTGGTTTTTTAGCAGGTGTGTTGGTCTCTCCCCTGCTTAATCGCCGCTTCGGAAAACGTGGAGGCATCCTCATTGCCACCAGTCTTCTACTAGTTGCAGAAATTGCCTACGCCTTTCTACCGCCTTGGGGCTGGATGTATGTTATCGCTGTTGCCGCAGGTTTTGGTTTCGGGATGATCGAAGCGGTTATCGGCACCATTATTATTGGTGCTGTAACCGAAGGAACTGCTATTGCAATGAGCCGGCTTGAAGTGCTATTCGGGATAGGCGCACTCGTGATGCCGCTTATCGCCAGTCCGCTCATTGCTGCCGGAGCGTGGAGATTGGCCTTTCTAATCGTCGCTGCCTTCTCCTTAATTTCTCTTATCCTCTGGACAAGAGGGCATTTCGGTAATCTACAACGAATGCTGGATGAACGCGCCTCTGTCCAAGGAGCAGACAATTCGCAATCCTCAAGCTCACGTTCTAACAAAAAATTTCCGTATAAAGGTAAGCAATGGATTCTGTTAGGGATCTTCATCGTTTTCTTTTTTCTTTATGTAGGCACAGAGATGAGTTTAGTCAACTTTATGCCGGCTATCTTTATTGCCAAGCTAGGGATGACGGAGTCTGCCGCAGCACTGACAGTCACTTTCTTTTGGCTGGCGATGTCTACAGGAAGATTGTTTGCGGGTGTAATTGCCGAAAAAATATCTTATCGCGTGTACATTCTCAGCAGCTGTTTACTAACCTTGTTACTGCTGGCACTCTTTCCGTTCACTGACAATCGAATGGCTGCTTTCATTGTAATTCTGCTGCTGGGGCTGTTTATGTCCGGTATTTTCTCCATTGCTTTAGTCTACTCCAGCAAAATGCTGCCTTGCACCGAAGAGTCAACACCCAGCATTATGATTGCTTCCGGAGGTGTTGGCGGTGCTTTGCTACCTCTGTTTATGGGCTGGTCTATGGACCATTTAGAAGTGGCACAAACAGCCGGATTACTGGCCGCTTTTGCCGCCTTCTTGTTTCTGCTAAGCATTGCCGCATGGAGGTTCCAGTCCATGCAAGCGTTGAAAGGAAAGAGTTCCCGTATTTAGAACAGTATCAACGTTATCCTTTTAGGGTAATGTGATCTATAAGCATATTCTGAGCACAAGGATGGACGATGAATGAATGAGTCTTCAACTGAGCCTTTGTTACATACTGCGCTCATGCAGTTTATATTTCCCTTTTCTATAAAAAAGGGCGATTCTAAGCAGCTTATCCAGCAATTACAGGACGACGGCTTCACACGTTTTTTTCTGGATAATAAAGAGCTTGAAGCTGCCTATTACGGAGATGGCTACTGTGTTTCCCATGAACGTATGGAGCGCACCTATTTACCGTTTGCTGCACATGTCCTTTTTCCACGCAGGAAGGATGCCGACTCGTTTCGCCGTTTTTCCAGAGTAAATAATCTCGACTGCATTCTGGAGATTCCGCAGCAATCTATATTTTTCAAAATTCTCTCGACGGATATATTCATATGTCCTTTTCAGCTTGGATTCGTGACGATACGTGTCCAGCTGGAGGGGGATTCAATTCCCTTTAGTATTGCCCTAGAATTCGCGGATCGTTTCCGTGCGCTAGAGAATACCTTCATACAGGATGATTACACTTATATTCATTGCGGGGAACAGACCTATGAGATGGTAGAGGATTTTGTCTTCCGAAATTTGGTGGATGGACTGGAGCCATATCTGGATCAATCGGATATCAATGGGGCTTATTTCGAGACCCTTCCTTTTTTCGTAGATGAAAGAATGCAGGTGCAAGCTTTTTATGGCTTTCAGAATGAAGAAAGCTCTGATGAGATTAGTGTAAATCTGCGCTATCGCGCCTCACAGCTTGATGGAATTGATCTCAACGGAAAGCCCTATGCCAGTGCCAGCGATCCAGCGTATATTGCGAACTATTGTCATGAACACTCCTATAATCGCTGGGGTCCAGACACGTATTATATGATGAATGAGCAGACCTTTTGCTGCATGACCCGCGCTGAACAGGAGATTGCTGTTAGTCTAGCCAACCAGATGTACGGGCAATATTATTACGGATTTTTACTCAATATTTTCCATAAAATCGTTCTGCTAAAGCTCGCCAATATGCACTCCCGACTTCGGATTAATCATGATTATGAGGAAATAGACAATCTAATCTACTCCATCAATAAGTTCTCGGCAAAGTTCTACTTCTTGGAGTTGATTTCCCAGTCGCAGGGCCGGGAGATATTTCTTCAGCTGCGTAAAGTATACGGAAACGATGCTTTGTTCGAGGAAGTGAAAGAAACCTTAAATGACCTGTTTCAGTATCAGGATAAGTTTCAGTCCAAGCGACGGGATAATCTGCTGATGATTCTCACTGTATTTACGGTAGTAAGCGGGATTTACGGCATGAATCAGGTCATTGACGATCTGGATGGAAAGATTCAATGGAGTAAAATGATTGGTTATTCTCCCTTTGAATTTCTTGCCCTCTTCGTGATCATGAGCGGGATTCTGATCAGCGTTGTCCTCACGCTAGGGGCGCTGGTTAGTGAGCTTAAACGGCGTCACCGCAAGAAATATAAAGATCTAGACTAGCAAAAAAGAAACTACTGGATTGGAAAAATTCAGGAGTGCACTACTAGACATTCCGAGTACAGCCGTCTATAATACACCGTATGCGAGAAATATAAGATATAAAGTATGGGTACAAAACTTATGCTTACTTATATTGCACATAGAAATACCCGTTAACTTCATAGAACCAGGGGTGCTGGAATTGGCCGGCTGAGATTGTATCCCACAAGATACTGACCCTTATACCTGATCTGGATAATGCCAGCGTAGGAATCGCCAATTGGTTCTGGTCCCTGTGACCTTAACTAACCTTGCGCCAAGCCAGCGTCCCGATCACTCGGGGCGCTTTTTTTGTAAGATCACTAAAAGATGTAGAAAAACGTACATACTACACTTTACGGTTCATGTTGTGAAGACGGGATTCTTGTAACCTTAAAGGAGAGAAGAAGACATGCACCTTAAAAAAGCACATACGTTGTGCCTCACCTGTGTACTCATTCTTGCCATTGCCGGATGCGGCAGCAACACTGGGAATACAGCCGGAAACAAAGCAAATGCTACTGATCCAACTGCTGCGGCTGGGACGGATGCTCCAAAAGAGCTCACCAAAGTTAAAGTCGCACTCGACTGGACACCGAACACAAATCATACCGGTCTATACGTAGCTAAGGATCTTGGTTACTACGCTGAAGAAGGTCTGGACGTCGAGATCGTTCAGCCAGGCGCAGCGGGTTCTGATACTATGGTTACTTCTGGCGAAGCCGCATTTGGCATCAGCGCCCAAGAAGGATTAACACTAGCCCGTCTACAAGGCGTACCCCTTGTCTCGATAGCAGCTATTATTCAGCATAATACGTCGGGATTCGCTGCTCCAGTAGATCGCAATATTAAATCACCAAAGGATTTCGAAGGTAAAACCTACGGAGGCTGGGGCTCACCGGCGGAAGAAGCAGCCATGAAAGCTATCATGGATCCTGAAGGTGGCGATGTGAAAAAGGTGAAGCTGATCAGTATCGGTGAAGCTGATTATTTTACCGCCGTCAAACGTGACATTGATTTCGCCTGGATTTTCTACGCTTGGACTGGTGTTGAGGCTGAGTTGCGTGGCGAGCCATTGGATATGCTGTACTTAAAGGATTATGCGCCGCAGCTCGATTATTACACGCCTGTGCTGACGACGAGTGAGAAGCAAATTGCAGATCATCCTGATCTGGTGAAGGCCTTCATGAAAGCCACATCAAAAGGTTATCAATATGCCATTGATCATCCGGAAGAGGCTGCCGGTATGTTATCAAAGGCCGTTCCTGACCTGGACGCCGACCTTGTCCTAGCTAGTCAAAAATGGCTTAGCCCAAAATACAAGGACGATGCTGCCCGCTGGGGCGAGCAAAAAACCGAGGTCTGGCAGAATTATGGCGACTGGATGTACGATCTGAAGTTGCTGGATAAACCGCTGGATGCTGCTAGTGCATTCAGTAATGATTTTTTACCGGCGGAGTAGAGAGCGGACTTCAGAACCAAGAAGGTTGGACGTTACTTGAGGAAGGAGGAACGGAGCGTAGTGATGTGCTACGTGAGTACCGGACTTCCCAAGTTCGTTCAAGATTCGACGTCGAGTTTGCTTCCTGAATTACTTCGTTATCAAAGTTGGCTTTTTGAACTTACCTTATAATTTAAGAGTTCAAAAAGACGGCTTTCAGAACCAAGAAGGTTGGACGTTACTTGAGGAAGGAGGAACGGAGCGTAGTGATGTGCTACGTGAGTACCGGACTTCCCAAGTTCGTTCAAGATTCGATGTCGAGTTTGCTTCCTGAGTTACTTCGTTATCAAAGTTGGCTTTTTGAACTTACCTTATAATTTAAGAGTTCAAAAAGACGGCTTTCAGAACCAAGAAGGTTGGACGTTACTTGAGGAAGGAGGAACGGAGCGTAGTGATGTGCTACGTGAGTACCGGACTTCCCAAGTTCGTTCAAGATTCGACGTCGAGTTTGCTTCCTGAATTACTTCGTTATCAAAGTTGGCTTTTTGAACTTACCTTATAATTTAAGAGTTCAAAAAGTCAGCTTTCAGAACCAAGAAGGTTGGACGTTACTTGAGGAAGGAGGAACGGAGCGTAGTGATGTGCTACGTGAGTACCGGACTTCCCAAGTTCGTTCAAGATTCGATGTCGAGTTTGCTTCCTGAATTACTTCGTTATCAAAGTTGGCTTTTTGAACTTACCATATAAAATGAGAGGATTGATTATTGTGGCTAACACCCTACTAAGCATTCAAGTAATTCCAAAAACTCCGAACAATGAGGATTCCATCCCATACGTAGATAAAGCGATTGAGGTCATTCAAAAATCCGGTGTTAAACATCAGGTGAATCCGCTGGAAACCACAATGGAAGGTGAGCTTAGCGAGCTGCTGGAGGTTGTGCGTCAGATGCAAGAGGCGTTGATCGAAGCAGGCAGTCCAAGCGTAATTTCGCAGATCAAAATCGCTCATAATCCTAACGGAATCAGCATGGATAAATTGACGGAGAAATATCGGCCGTGAGATCGACCTGGAAGCTAATATGGCCGCCCCTTGTGGCGGTCGTCTTCTTTTTAACCGTATGGCAGCTATCTGTATCTGTATTTCATATTGAATCCTGGATTCTGCCGAGTCCTGCTGATATTGCCCGTGAATCCACCAGTAACGCTTCTGGTCTTTGGGCTCATACGATGGCTACGCTGCGGCTCACTTTAATTGGTTTTCCCATCGGTACGGGGGTAGGTCTGATCGTCGCTTTGCTTTTGCATCTTTTGCCTTGGGCTAGACGGGCTTTTTATCCACTCATTATTCTGAGTCAAAATGTTCCCTCCATCGCGCTCGGCCCCCTGCTCATTATCTGGTTCGGCTTTGGTCTTTTGCCCAAAATCGTGCTGATTACACTAGTATGTTTCTTCCCTGTAGCTGTCGCTGCGATGGGCGGCCTGGCCCAAAGTGATCAGGTCATGATGAATTATATGAAAATGGCTGGCGCAAGCAAGTGGCAAATCTTTACCAAGCTGGAGCTGCCCTCTTCTATCCCGGCACTATTTTCCGGTGTAAAAATATCTGCTACTTATGCGGTTATGGGCGCCGTGGTCGCTGAATGGATTGGCGCGGATAAGGGTATTGGCTATTATATGCTTCTGCAGAAATCCGCTTATCGTACGGATCGGATGTTTGTCGCTATTGTTATTATTGTACTTTTAAGTCTTGTACTCTTTGCTATTATTGCATTGCTGGAAAAATGGCTGGTTCGCTGGAAGCCGCGCCGTAACTCATAGAAAGGAAGATGCCTGTATGTCTCAAGCGATGCAAATGCAACACAGAACAACAGAAGTCACCAGCTCTCCTGAAGCTCATACCGCGGCACCCGCCCTTGAAGTGAGCGGCATCTCCAAATCTTTTTTCCATCGTCGCCGTGAGACAAAAGTTCTGAATAATGTCTCTCTCAAGGTAGAGCAACAAGAATTCGTTTCGATCGTTGGTCCTTCCGGCTGCGGAAAAAGCACCTTATTCCATATGATTGGCGGCCTTGTGAAACCCGATGCAGGCACGATCCGCATGAACGGTAAGGTCGTTACAGGTCAACGCGGTGAAATTAGTTATATGCCGCAGCAGCCTGCTCTTTTTCCTTGGCGTACGATTGAGGATAATGTGCTGCTTGCTGGGGAGATCAAGGGCGCACTGCGGGATGGAGCCCGCGAGGAAGCACGCCAGTGGCTTGCCAAGGTTGGGTTAAGCGGGTTCGAACATGCTTATCCGCATATGCTGTCTGGCGGGATGCAGCAGCGTGCAGCTTTTCTCAGAGCATTACTCGCTCCGCAGGAGCTAATGTTGCTGGATGAACCTTTCAGCGCACTCGATGCACTAACTCGCAGTGAAATGCAGCGCTGGCTGCTTGAGCTGTGGGAAGAGAATCGCCGCTCTGTGCTGTTCATTACTCACAACATCGAAGAAGCGTTGCTGCTCTCTAATCGTATCTATGTATTTTCCGGCCGCCCCGGCTCCATCCTGCATACAGTCGATGTGCCGTTTCCGCGGCCACGCCGTGATGAGATTACGGACTCTCCCGAGTTCCTTAAGCTCAAACGCCAGTTGTCACAGTGGATGCGAGAGGAACAAGCTAAAAATAGGCAGCCGCTAGCTTAATCGCTAAGCACTGTAAACTGATATCGCTGGTATAGCGGTGTCAGTTATTTATTTGCAGCGATAAATTCCCTAACATATTTACAATTGGTGCGGATGTATCTGCTCATTTAACAAATTTCACTCATCATAGTAGGGATCACATTAAATGTGTGGCGAAAACGGCCTCCGTGTTGGTAATGGATAGTAACCGGGTTGGGCTGGGGACATTTACGGGATTTATACCGTTGATTTGTTTCGTTGGGCCGGATTCGGCTCATTCTACGGGATTTATACCGTTGATTTGCTTCGTCGGACCGGATTCGGCTCATTCTGCGGGATTTATACCGTTGATTTGCTGCTTCGGGCCAGGTTCGGCTCATTCTACGGGATTTATACCGTTGATTTGCTTCGTCGGACCGGATACGGCTCATTCTACGGGATATATACCGTTGATTTGCTGCTTTGGGCCAGATTCGGCTCATTCTACGGGATTTTTACCGTTAATTTGCTGCGTCGGGCCGGACTCGGCTCATTCTACGGGATTTATACCGTTGATTTGTTTCGTCGGGCCGGACTCGGCTCATTCTGCGGGATTTATACCGTTGATTTGTTTCGTCGGGCCAGATTCGGCTCATTCTACGGGATTTATACCGTTGATTTGCTGCTTCGGGCCGGATACGGCTCATTCTGCGGGATTTATACCGTTGATTTGCTTCGTCGGGCCGGACTCGGCTCATTCTACGGGATTTATACCGTTGATTTGCTGCGTCGGGCCGGATTCGGCTCATTCTACGGGTTTTTTACCGCTGATTTGCTTCGTCGGGCCGGACTTAGCAAATTCTACGGGATTTATACCGTTGATTTGCTGCTTCGGGCCGGACTCAGCTCATTCTACGGGATTTATACCGTTGATTTGCTGCGTCGGGCCGGATTCGACTCATTCTACGGGATTTATACCGTTGATTTGCTGCTTCGGGCCAGATTCGGCTCATTCTACGGGATTTATACCGTTGATTTGCTGCTTCGGGCCGGATTCGGCTCATTCTGCGGGATTTATACCGTTGATTTGTTTCGTCGGACCGGATTCGGCTCATTCTACGGGATTTATACCGTTGATTTGCTGCGTCGGGCTGGATCCCAGTAATTCTAAGGCATTTTTGCCTTTCTTTTGCCTCTTCGGGCGGAATTCCAGTGACTCAAGGGAATTTATCCCCTTATTGTACCCCTTTAGCTTTTAGCTTGAATTAAATACGAGGCTATGGCATCAACCAGAATCGGTGTTGTTTATTATTATTAATTTGTTTAAAGGTCACAACTATAGTCGCACTTACATTCTACTCGCTACTCTTACACTTACTCCCACTACTCACTTTTACTCCTACTCCTTACCTCAATCCCACTACTCACTTTTACTCCTACTCCCTACCTCAATCCCACTACTCACTTTTACTCCTACTCCTTACCTCAATCCTACTACTCACTTTTACTCCTACTCCTTACCTCAATCCCACTACTTACTCTTGCCCCTACTCCTTACCTCAATCCTACTACTCACTTTTACTCCTACTCCTTACCTCAATCCCACTACTTACTCTTGCCCCTACTCCTTACCTCAATCCCACTACTTACTCTTGCCCCTACTCCTTACCTCACTCCCACTAACCACTATTACTCTTCCCCCTACTCCTCACCTCACTCCCACTAACCACTATTACTCTTCCCCTTACTCCTTACTTCCTACTCTCACACCTGCCTCCTCTTCCTCTCACACCAACCGAACCAAAAAAGGCCCCCATAAACGAGGCCTTTTCTTCATTTCTTAATCATAGCTCGGAACACGAATTTGGGCAGAACTGCCTGTCTGCGCCATCGCGACTTTTGTCCCTTCGCAACTGGAGCGAACAAAAGTCGATGCAACCACTCCAGATTGAGTTTTTTCCATAGCGCTGGTGCAGGAGTAACTTTTCCCGCTATTACATCCAAGCTGCCCCCCACGCCAAAAACAACTTTTACCTGCGTAAGCTCCTGTTTGTGCTTATATACCCATTTGTCAGAGTATGGCGCCCCCATCGCAACGATCAGAAAATCCGGCTGTGCACGCTGAATCTCTGCTACAATGGCAGGCTCCTCTTCCTTGGTAAGAAAACCATTATGTCTTCCTGCAATCTTCACATTCGAATATAACTCCGTGATCTTTTCGACCGCTTTACAACTGGTAAGCTCATCTGTTCCCAAGAAATAAAAACTCCATCCCAAGCTATTTCCTTGCTCCAAAAGCTCAAGAAGCAGCTCATATCCAGTTACCCTCTCAGCAATAGGATCGCCTTTTCTTTTTGAAGCCATCACAATGCCAATCCCGTCAGGAGTGATTAAATCCGCTTCTTGAAGTATGGTTCGTAGCAACTCGTCCGATTGACTTGTTATCGTAATTTCCGGGTTAGCCGTGATCAAATGGAAAAGTTTCGGTTCTCCGGATTGAATATGTTTTGTTAGATGAAGTGTTGTCTCATGTAGTGTTAGTTTTGAAAAGGGAACTCCTAATATTGAAACTGTCCCGTCCATATAATCACCTCTCACTAAAATTTCACTTCAATATACCTTACCATAATCAAGAGGAGGAAGGGGGGGCATTTAAGTTACTTAATCACTACAGCCACTCACCCAAACACTATAGCCACTTCAACCACCCGACCATTCCACCACCCTAGCCACCACAGCTACTACGCTACTACAGCCACTACGCTACTACAGCCACTATAGTCCACCATAGCTTCACCTCATAATAACCATTTCACTCCCTCCGCCACCTCTCCAGCCACCACAGCTACTACGCTACTGCAGCCACTACAATCCACCATAGCCACTTCACCTCACAATAACCACTTCACTCCCTCCGCCACCTCTCCAACCACCCCAGCCACTAACCACTACACTCAACCACTAACTCACCCTATAGCTCCATTCACTCCTCCATAAACTTCCACCACTCTACTAACCAAGGTTCATCGATCCCCCGCATGCGGAATTCCTTTACAAGTATCTTCCGGAAACGTTTTTCCATTTTGACAAAGTTATTATCCTCTTGGTACATAGGGGCAAAGGATTCATCATCTCTAATAAAACTCCAAAAATCGCCCGCACACTCCGTAATCTTTCGTCCGACAGTCGTTTGTTTGGCTACAGGTACCAGCCATTTGTCGTAGGGGTAGGGATAACCTTCAATAGTAATGGCACAGCGTAATGCTTCTTTATAAAGAGAAACCGCTAAAAATAAAATAGGAAAGGCATCGCCACGCACTACAGGATTATCTAAGCTTTTGGCATAACTTCTTAACTGTATGTATGAATTCTTACGAAATCTCATTAGAACTTCAGGTTGGAGGGGCACATAGGCATCAAAAAGTGACTTTACATCCAATCGGTCATAGTAGATATAAGAAACAGAAGCATTCCACAGCCATTCCATACTTCCGCTCATTAACGCCGCTTTGATTTCTGATATTTTATGCAGTGTGTAATGTCCGGACTTGCCGCTGGGAAGTCGTAAATCCATAAAAAAACTACTTTGCTCCGGGATCAACCCCGCTTGCTCGAACCGATGATTAATGCTGCTATAATACTCGTCCTGACAAATAATGATTACATCCACATCCGACTGCTCATCCACCACACCAAGTGCGGTCGATCCATCAAGGAGAATACTTACCCGCTGACTCTCCTCTTTCATTAACGGATGATTTAGAATTTCTTGCGTGATATACTGCCCAATTTCCTCTAACAATTCACTATGAAGCTGCGTCTTATCAGGTGTTAATAAAATATCCGACAACACTGATTTCACCATCTCAACCCCAACCTCCAATCAATCTCAATTTTTCAAAAAATAAAACGCTTACACCTAACCTAATATTTGGATAATGGAGTACCATTCTACACTCCTAATATATATCTTGCAAGGATAAATGAAGTACCCTTTTGCCTAAGCCTAAATATAATGAAGTATCTATTTACTTGGAAAGGGGTAAAAGCATGGCGCAGCCAAAAGTGATTGCTACAGTCCGCTCTGCCGGACCGATCGGAGATATAAAAGTAAATGTCGTCACGAATCGAGTATACTTTGTAAACCCAGACACCGAGGCTGGAACTATCGGGGTATTGGAGGGCAGAACTAATCGCATTATCGCTCGGATCCCTGTAGGAAGACTGCCGTCTCAGCTCGGAATCAACCCCCAAACCAACCGGATTTATGTACCTAACTTCCGTGACGAAAATGTCTCTGTCATAAACGGGCGGACAAACCAGGTAATCAAAACTGTCAAAGTAGGCCGATTCCCAGACAATATCGGAGTGAATGTTCTAACCAATCTGATTTATGTAACTAGCGCATTCGGAACCCTATTCGTCATAGACGGGAAAACAAATCAGGTCCGCAAAAAGATTGAAATCGGTGGACGCCCTTCCAGAATCGTTATCAATGAGCTTACAAACCGTGTCTATGTGACCAATACAGCAAATGATAGCGTCACCGTCATTAACGGAACTACACAGGCTATCATTGCGACAATAAAAGTCGGAAGTAACCCCGTGATAGCGCCAGCACTTAATAAAATTACCAATCGTATTTATGTCGCTAATAACTTAAGCCGGTTTCTTTCTGTGATCAATGGCCGAACCAACAAATTGTTGCGTAATGTACAGCTGGGACGTCTGCAAAGCGAGGTCGTTATAAATCCCCTGACGAACCGTATTTTTGTTTCAAGTGCACAAGTTGAAGGTAAAGGAAAGCTATTCGTCATCAATGGAAATAACAACAAAATCATTACAACAAAGGTTCTTCCTACTTCCTCCAACATAACCATTAATCCGAATACAAATCATTTATTTGTTGGTAATTTCGATAAAAATCATATGTCCGTTTATAACGCCACCACGTTTAAACGGCTCGCAAGATTCCCCTCTGTATCAGGCAGTACTGTGCTAAACCCGCTCACAAATAGAATTTATGTAGGTGGAAACGACTCCATAACGGTCATTCAGGATGGACCAAGACTCACTCAGAGCTCTATTTTTAATTAAGACAAAAAAGACGCCCACCACAGGTGAGCGTCTTTCTGCATAGCAAATTACATCGATCTAGCGGATGAAACTTGTTTAACAGCCACTTTTTCTTCGACTGTTTCTGTATCCTTAGGCTGTATCCCTCTTTTTATGAAGAAAGCTAGGATAAAGGCAATGATGGCTACGCCTACTGACACTAAGAACGCATCGTTAATTCCTTCGATCGTTGCTTTTGCGATGACTTGGTTTTGAATACCAAGCAATTGCTCTGCAGAAGGTTTAGCCGTTAATTTACTCACAGCTTCTGCTACCATATCTTTGACATGTGAAGTGGTACTGTTAGACATAATCGTTACAAGCAGCGCCCCGCCAATCGCTCCGGAGACTTGCTGAATCGTACTGTTCATGGCTGTACCATGCGGTATATATTTAGCCGGGATGGAGTTCAGACCATTGGTCATCACAGGCATCATAACCATTGAAATCCCGAACATTCTCACAGAATACAAAATCATAAGTGTCGAATATTTCGTTGTTTCAGTTAGATCACTAAAGAAATACGTACTGATCACTACGATAGCCAGACCCATTAACGCCAAGACTTTGCCGCCGAATTTATCGAACAATTTACCTGTGATTGGAGACATAACCCCCATAATCAACGCACCAGGCAACATTAGGAGTCCCGAATCCAGAGGTGAAATGCCTCTAATATTTTGCAGGTAAATCGGCATTAACATCATCGCTGAGAACATCGCCATATTCAGTGTAATCGAAATCGCTGAGGATAAAGCGAACATCGGATATTTGTACACTCTGAAGTTAAGCATAGGCTCCTTCATTCTCATCTGGCGCATTATGAATATCACTAAACCAATTACCCCGATAGAAAGGGTGGAGTAGACCATTGGATCATCCCATCCTTTATTCCCAGCGGAACTGAAGCCGTATAGAAGACCCCCGAACCCAATCGCTGATAGAACTACAGATAGAATATCGATTTTAATAGCCACATCTTTTTTAGGATCATGCAGTTTGAAGAAGGCAAGAATGAACACCAATACGGCGATAGGTGCAATCATAAAGAACAGCACAGGCCATTCATAATGCTGAATAATCCATCCTGACAGTGTAGGACCAATGGCTGGTGCAAAAATCATAACCAAACCAAACATCCCCATGGCCGAGCCGCGTTTTTCAGGTGGAAATGTGGTAAACAATACATTCATTAATAATGGCATCATAATTGCGGCCCCTGAGGCTTGGACCATTCTCGCAATCAATAATACAGGGAAACTTGGAGCAAAGCCTCCAATAAAGGTCCCTATTGCAAATAATCCAATGGCGATTAAGAATAATCGTCTCGCTGTATACTTTTGAATTAAAAAGGCCGTTGAAGGAATCATGATCCCGTTCACTAGCATATAACCCGTCGATAGCCACTGTACCGTTGAGGCACTGACATCAAAATCCTTCATAATCGATGGTAAAGCTATATTGAGTAGTGTATTACTTAGTAAAGCAACAAATGCACCAATCATAAGGATTGCCAAAATCCCATAGGACGCTTTACTTTCTTTCGTTTTCATTTTGGAATCCTCCATTCTATAATCATACCGTCGGTTCAAATTTGAACTTATGTTACAATGTAGAATATATTACTCTTATATTTACTGCTTGGCAAGTCAGAATTCATTTAAAAACTAAATTGTATTAAGTGGAAATATAAGCTAGTCTATTCTACGTGAAGTGTTTTTTTTGCACAAAAGAGTCCAGCTTAAAGGGGCACCTAAGATGATAAATAAACGGAAAGAGCAAGTGATTCAAAAAGCACATGAATTATTTATTGAAAAAGGCTACCACGCCACATCCATACAGGACATTCTGAATCACAGCCGGATCTCCAAAGGATCTTTTTATAATTATTTCCCTTCCAAAGGGGATCTCTTTAAAGCTGTATTCACCTCTATTCATGACCAGCTGGAAGAAGGCAGAAATGGCCTGCTCATTGGCCAGGACCCCTCTGACATTGATATATTCGCTAAACAAGTTCAACTGGTTATGAAAATCAATAAGAAAAATAAATTGTTGCAGCTGGTTGAAGATGCCCTGGTCTCCAATGATCCGGACTTAATTACGTTCATCAAAAAAACTAAATTCACCTTATTAACCTGGGTGCATGAACGTTTCCTGCATATATTTTCTGAAGATAAGAAGCCCTATCTACTGGATGGAGCCATCATTTTCACAGGCATCTTGCAACATATGCTGCAAATTAACAGTGCCATGAATGAAGTCATTACCTCTCAACAAATCATTAATTATTGCACTACTCTTATCCAGACGATTGTTGAGGATGTAAGCGAAAAGGGAATCCAACTTATCTCCCCCGATCATGTAGGGAAACTATTGCCTGTTGCTGAATACACTGATTTTTTTAATAATGATTTATCGTTTGCGACCGTGAGCTTAAAAAAAATCATAGATAAATCATTCGCCGCTGATGATCCTAACCTGTCCAATGCACTAAAGCTGTTATATTTTATCCAAGAAGAGATCATGAACAACAAGGAACCAAGAGAGTTCTTAATCGAAAGCGCCCTGCTCTCCTTGAAAATGTGCCCTCAATTTAATGAAACGAAGGAATTTGCGCATTATCAGACAGTGTTATCTGCAATGCTCTAAGCACAATCAAAGTATGGCTTCAATCGTTTAAGCGTATTCTAAACGCAAGGTACGAAACTAAAAGTGTGGTGACCGATTTGTTCAAGCTTTTATTAATCGAAGATGATACAACGCTGTTTAATGAGATCAAAGAGCGGCTTACGCAGTGGTCTTATGATGTATATGGCATTCAAGATTTCAACAATGTTACACAGGAATTCACGGAAATCAAACCTGATTTAGTGATAATTGATATCCAATTACCCAAATTCGATGGATTTCATTGGTGCAGAATGATTCGCTCTCACTCTAACCTGCCGATTATCTTCTTATCCTCCCGGGATCATCCGACAGATATGGTGATGTCCATGCAGCTGGGAGCCGATGATTATATCCAAAAGCCCTTCCATTTCGATGTACTCATTGCCAAGGTGCAAGCCATTCTCCGACGTGTGTACAATTACAATTCGGATAACATTGAACTCAAAACGTGGTGCGGAGCTACCGTCGATTATGAGCGGAATTCAGTGACCAACGACACGGGATCGATTGAGCTTACCAAAAATGAGATTTTCATATTGAAATTACTCATTGAGAAAAAGAATAAAATTGTCACCCGCGAGGAATTAATTAATAGCTTATGGGACGATAAGCGCTTTATTAGTGATAACACCCTCACCGTCAACGTAAATCGGCTGCGCAAAAAGCTGGACGAGCTTGAATTAGGGGCGTTTATTGAGACGAAGGTTGGACAAGGGTACGTAGCCATTGAAGAGGATTGTGTATGATAAAAAAGTACCTGCTCGAAAGACTCGGTTGGATTCTGCTCTTTCTCTTTGTACATCTATTTATGCTCTTTATCACCTTTATGGACCCGACCATCCCCCTGTCTTCAGTGCTCTATCTGGTCTCTTTATCAATGATTTTTTTCGTAATTTTTCTAGTCATTCGCTATCCTAAGGAAACCAGATTTTATAAAAGCTTAAATGAGCGGGACGATGATCTCGATCTGACAAGTATCGCTCTTGCCGAAAGTCCTTTTGAGAAAATCATCGAAGAGAGCATCACCAACCAAGTGAAACTGTTAAAGAGGACTGCTTCAGACAATCTAATGAACTTGGAGCAAGAGAAGGATGAGCTGTTATCCTGGATTCATGAAGTAAAGACTCCACTGACCGCAATGCATCTAATGATTGAACGTATAGAAGATGATGTTATGAAGAGGCACTTGACCTATGAGTGGCTGCGTATTCATCTGCTGCTGGATCAGCAGCTCCACCAAAGACGGATACCCTTTATTGAAAACGATCTGTATATGGAGCAAATCGATATAGAAACGCTTATTTTTAGTGAGATTAAGACGTTACAGTCTTGGTGTATTCAGAAGGGAATCGGCTTTGAGTTGCACTTAGAAGCTGCTGAAGTGCTTAGTGATGCTAAATGGCTGGCTTTTATCCTCAGACAACTACTAACCAACGCCGTAAAATATAGTGAAGCTTCTGATATTACAGTGAATAGCTACCAGCAAGCTGAACATATCGTTCTTGAGGTGAAGGATTCCGGGCGCGGGATAGATCCGAAGGACCTGCCGCGCATCTTCGATAGAGGGTTTACTTCCACTACTGTACATCGCGACAATGCAGCCACAGGCATGGGCTTATATTTAGCTCAGAAAGCAGCTCAATCCTTACTCATCAGCATCGGAGTTCAATCCAAGCTTGGAGCGGGATCAACATTTACTCTAACCTTCCCACTCAAAAATGAATTCGTTAAAATCTCAAGCATGTGACAACAATGTCACATGCTTTTATATTTTGTTCGGGCAATCGCAGGATAAGAACAATAAACTTTTTTATAATAAGGCTATACAAGAAGAAACGAAGGAGTGAATCATTATGGCAATTCTAGAAGCTACTAAAATTCATAAAAGCTATGGCAATAAATTAAACAAACAATCCGTGTTAAGCGGACTCGATATTCGTATAGAAGAAGGCGAATTCGTTGGCATCATGGGGCCTTCCGGTTCAGGTAAAACAACCCTACTCAACGTACTCTCGTCGATCGACAAAATCAGCAACGGATCTATTACCATTGAGGGCAATGAAATCTCCAATATGAAAGAGAAGCAGCTCGCGGAATTTCGCAAAAATCATTTAGGTTTTATTTTTCAAGAATATAATCTCTTGGACACACTGACGGTAAAGGAGAATATCCTGCTGCCACTATCCATTACCAATACACCCAAGAAAGCCGCCAATCAGAAATTCGAAAGTCTCGCAAAGGAATTGGGGATTTTGGAATTAAAAAATAAGTACCCCAATGAAATCTCTGGCGGTCAAAAACAACGTACCTCAGCAGCTCGTGCCTTCATTCATGATCCAAGTATTATTTTTGCTGATGAGCCTACCGGGGCGCTGGATTCTAAATCCGCTTCTGATTTATTAAATAAGCTAAGTGAACTCAATCAAAAACGAAAAGCAACCATCGTTATGGTTACACATGATCCAGTGGCTGCCAGTTATTGCAGTAGAGTTATTTTTATAAAAGATGGAAAAATCTATACGCAGCTAAATAAAGGAGAACAATCAAGACAAGTTTTCTTCAACGACATTATAAAAACACAGGGTGTATTAGGCGGTGTGCAGAATGAGCATTAATGTATTAATGATTCGAAATCTGCGAAAAAACATTCGAAATTACTACCTATACGTGTTTGCGCTAGTTTTTAGTGTGGCCTTATATTTCGCCTTTGTCACCTTGCAATATGATCCCTCGATGGATGAGCTGGAAAGCTCTATCAAAGGGGGCGCAGCAATCATGGCTGCCTCGATTTTACTAGTCGTAATTGTCTCTATTTTCCTGTTATATGCTAATACGATCTTCATCAAACGACGCGGTAAAGAAATTGGCTTATTTCAGTTAATTGGAATGACCAAAAATAAAATCTTCCGCATTCTTTCGGCAGAGAACTTTATTCTGTATTTCGGTTCCTTGGTCCTGGGGATATTGGTTGGCTTTTCTATCTCAAAATTAATCCTCATGATCTTATTTAAGATAATGGGGGTCGATGCTATAGCCTCCCTTCATTTCTCTATCGAAGCTTTGATTCAGACGTTAATCGTATTCTGTGTGATTTATCTTTTGATCATGCTGATGAATTATGGATTTATTAAAAGACAAAGTATTTTATCCTTGTTCCGGGTGACCTCAACAACAGAAGGTACAGTGAAAAAGTTATCCTTCTTTGAAATGATCATAGGGATTGTCGGAATTGGCCTAATCCTACTGGGCTATGTGCTCTCCTCTAAATTACTTACCGAAGACGTAACCTCAATGAATCAATTGGCTATATCCATGATTACTATTTTGGGATCCGTCATTATTGGGACCTATCTATTTTATAAAGGCTCGGTAAGTTTTATTTTTCATATCATTCGTAAGCGGAAAAACGGCTATCTGAACATTAGAGAGGTTCTATCTCTTTCCTCCATTATGTTTCGCATGAAATCCAATGCAGTATTATTAACCATCATTACAACGGTATCGGCACTAGCCCTGGGTTTATTATCCCTTAGCTACATTTCCTTTTACTCTGCCGAGAAAACTTCCAAGCAATATGTCCCAACGGATTTTGTATTCACGAATGCCCAAGAGGCTGAACAATTTACAAAGATCCTAACGGCAAATGATTTAGTATTTACAGAAAGAAGGACCCAAGTCCTTCAGGTCGATGTAGATGTTGAAGAGATTCTTGTTAAAAAACCGGACGGAGACAATATGTTTTCAAATATTATGACCCTGGCGGTCATAAGTGAAAATGCACTTGAAGACGTTGATCTAACTCCAGATAAAGCTTATTTCACGAAATCAAGCAGTACATTGGATAATTTTGTTACTATGAAAGATAAAGGTGCGATTGAACTCAAAGGGTTACATGAGGTTTTTCCGCAGGATTATAAAAGATTAGATATCGAAAGTCCCATTTCAGGGTATTACACAGGTGGTGGCTTACCGGTTGCGGTTGTAGACGAATCGATCTTTAAGCGCTTAAAGAAGGATTTAGATCCTGCCCTTCAAAGAGGATCCTCCCTTAATATCGGGATTGATATGAAAGTCCGGGCCAGCGTTGAACAGGCAAATGAACTTTTCAAGACCTTAAAATTTGATGAGAATAACAAACAAGACTCTCAATTAGAGTCGATAAAAGGTCAAAAACAAAATATGGGACTCATTATGTTTATCGTTGCTTTTCTGGGGTTAACCTTCTTGATTACCTCCGGATGTATTCTATACTTTAAACAAATGGATGAAAGTGAAAATGAAAAACCTAACTACACCATTCTGAGAAAGCTTGGATTCACGCAAGGTGATCTGCTCAGAGGTATACAGATGAAACAATTGTTCAACTTCGGTATTCCATTAGTCATAGGTCTGCTTCACAGCTACTTCGCCGTTAAATCCGGCTGGTTCTTATTCGGTACAGAGCTTTGGACACCGATGATTCTGGTGATGCTGTTATACACTGCTTTGTATTCGATCTTTGCAATATTGTCCGTCTTCTATTACAAAAAGGTGATTAAAGAGGCGCTTTAAAATAACGAAGGTGTTCCTAAAGCCATCATGGCTTAGGGACACCTTTGTTTGATTTGATATCATTTACAGGTAGGAGGCACCGGCATCTATCGGACACAGATGAACCTCTTTCTAAGCAATAGCGTCACTGGGGTCCGTAACGCTCAGAGGACCTGTGAAATCCCTCAGCTATTCACAACCCCCAACACAAATCCATCATAACCTTTGCTTCCCACCGTCTGAATGGCAGTAGCCGAAATTCTAGACTCTTCAGCCAACAGATCATAGAATTCCCGTACGCCTACTACACGAGCGTCTTCGCTATTCTCATTAATGACCTCACCTTCACGAATCACATTATCTCCAAGGATCACCGATCCGGGCTGGGAGAATTGCAGCGCCCACTTTAAATAGTTAGGATTATTCGGTTTATCGGCATCTATAAAAATAAAGTCGAAGGGTTCAACGCCCTCTTGTTTCATCTGAGACAGTTGCTCTAATGCATCCCCTACACGAAGCTCTACCAGATGATCCACCTCGGCAAGCGAAAGATTAGCTTTAGCTACCTGCGCATGAATGGGATCCAGCTCCAAAGTAACTATCTGTCCGTCAGACGGCAGGGCTCTTGCCATCCAAATCGTACTGTACCCGCCCAAGGTGCCAATCTCCAAAATCCGGCGTGCACCTTTCATTTGCACCAGTAGATTCAGGAATTTCCCCTGACTAGGCGAAACATCAAAGGGCGGCAGCCCTGCCTGTTGATTGGTGACCAACACTTCTTCCAACACAGAGTCCTGTGGAATCAGGCGCTCTGTAATATACTGATCGACTTTATCCCAAGTAGTCGTTTGATTCATATTTATCACTTCTCCTTTAGTATTTGTTCATGGTTGAAATCCGGAGACAAAGGCGATCGCTACGCTCCTACAGTTCCAAACCTCCTCTCCATTACTCCTTTCCCTAATCTCATTTTTCCAAGTTCATCTTTATATCTGTATTGTAAATCAGTTATAATCATAAATATAATATATCTTTAAGTATAATTTATACATTTAGTATATGAATCGAAGAATGGGAGTTTAACCATGAACCTACATGCCTTACGCTTATTCCATGTAATCGCATCGACAGGCAGTGTGACACGCGCTTCAGAAATTTTAAATATAAGTCAGCCTGCCATCACTGCGCAGATTAAGAAGTTCGAAAAAGAACTGTCCTTTACCCTATTTAAACCTCAAGGCAGAGGAATCGCTTTAACGGATGCTGGGGAAGAGCTTACTCTACTCGCCAAGCGACTGTTCGCCGTAGAACAACAAATTGAGCAATTCACTCAAGATTATGTTAACGGCACTAACGGAAGTATCCGTCTAGCCGCAACGTATTTGCCTGCTCACTTTCTCATTCCTACCTGGATTGCAAAGTTTAAGCAACAATATGAACAAGTGGAGATGATGATCACCACTACCAACTCAAGTGATGCCCTCAAGCAGCTGTTAAATGTAGACGTGGATATAGCTATTTATGGAGGAATCGCCGAGGCTTATCCAGATACAATCCAGACAGAAGAGTTATTTCAGGACGAGTTATGGTTTGTAGTCGCACCCGATCATCGTTATGCCAATCAGCAAGTTTCTCTATCCGAAATGATGAAGGAACCCTTTGTTATGCGTGAAGAAGGAAGTTCAACGCGGGAGCGATTATTATCTTTATGCCGCACATACAACACACCCGCTCCTATCATCTCTTTGCAATTTAATGGACTACATGAAGCCATCAAAGCCGTTATCGCCGGATATGGCGCAAACTTCGTTTCTTCATTAGTCGTACGCAAATATGTAGAGCGTGGAGAATTGTGCCGAGTATATGTAGAAGGAATCCATCTGAAGAATACCATTGCGATCTGTACACGTAAAAATGAGCCCTTATCAGCAGCCGCAGTGAATTTAATTGAGATGATTCGTCACAATCCTTATACGATATAGCGGAATGATCGCTCATACCCAACAAAAGAGGCCTTCCCTTTCGGGAAAGCCTCAAAGTTTCTTTTTTACACCGTCCGATCCAATTTAACTTCAAACGCACCTCCAGTTACATAATCCATGTACCTAGTATTTCCATCGAAATCCAAATAAGCTTGATAGCGGGTACGAATAGCCGCTGCAGAAATCAGATCCAGCACCTTCTCCTTGGCTACCCACATCACTTCAGATGTTTCCTCCGAAGTACTTAATTCTCCACCCACAGGCTTGCAGATAAAGTCTAACATCACCTTGGTAGGAACATCCGTCTCACCGTCATACCATTTATGCATACCTGTATTCGAATACACGCCAATCAATTGAGAAACAACGACATCGATTCCACTTTCCTCTTTAATCTCGCGAATTAGTGCATCTATTAGGTTTTCTCCAACTTCCACTTGTCCTCCAGGAAATACCCACCCACCATGATGTGTTTTTACTAAAAGAATATCTCCCTCTTCATTTATTGCAATTCCACCCACCGCTACAATATGTGTTGGCCAAGCCATAGATAGCACCTCTTTTTTTAGAAGAGTCTAGCAATTTATCGATAATCTGTAAACGATATTTTTCTATTCCATAACGCTTTAAAAGCTTCGCACTGTTCTATTAAATCATCAAACTTCCCTTCCCCAACAATTGACCCTTGATCCACTACCAATATCTTATCAACGTCTTTTATAAAATTAAGCCTGTGGGCCACAATGATGATAGTTTTGTCCTTAAATTCATTCAAAATCGTCTCCATAAGACTCTGCTCAGTGATATTATCAAGCGCTGACACAGGCTCATCCAGAATTAGAATATTTCTTTTTTGGGCAATGATTCTGGCAAAGGCTAATCGCTGTCTTTCGCCTCCTGATATTTTTAGACCTTTTTCGCCCACCAAAGTATCTAAGCGATCCGGCAAATGGCTTACTTTTTCCTGCAAATGAACTTTTTCCAAAATCTCATATAGCTCTTCATCGGACAGAGTATCCTCATCGAATACAATATTATCTCTTATCGTAGCATCGAAAATCGGCGTGTCTTGGGATAGATAGGAAATATGATCATAGTAGCTATTCAAACGAATCTCATCGATATCCTTACCGTCCAGTAAGAGTTCACCTTCGCCCTTTTTTAATAACCCCACAATCAATTTAATCAGCGTAGATTTCCCGCCTCCACTTAATCCGACAATAGCAACGGAAGTTCCTCGCGCAAGCGAAAATGACAGGTTATTCAGAATCTGCACATTCCCATAAGTAAAGGACACCTCCCTAAAGTCAATATTACCTTGGAGCTCAGTGATGGCTTCTCCGGATTCCAAGTTCTTATCTTCTGGGGCAGCAATAAATTCCTCGAATCTTCTGTAAGTCACTTTATTCAGTCTGTAATCTACAAATAAAACATTGAAGATGGCAATTGGGGTATAAATTTTATCGATGAACATAAACAATGCGACCACAATACCAAGTGAGGTCTCGCCTGCGACAATGCTTTTCACACCATAAATCAGGACAACAACTTTAATGATCGTGACAAATAACTCGAATATAGTAAAAAAAGCTTCATGGATCATTTTTAGCTGAGCATTTTTATGAATGATAGTGCGTGCGGTCTGGCTTAATTTCTCGATCTCTTTCTCATATCTCTTGTTGGTTCTAAAGACGACCAATTCCATAAACCCGCGGATAGAGAATCTGGACATCTTTTCTTGCTCTTGGAGAATGGTTGCCTTCATGGCATACAGAAATTTCAACAGCAGATTTGTTATCAGAAAGACGACCACGTAGCCAGCTGCAATCACTAACATGATCCTTAGATCGTAGAAGCTGATAAAGACTAGACTGAATAGAAGAGTAGGTAATAGCTCATGTAGTGTTTTGAGAAAAAAAGAAAAAATAATACTGTTTCCAGCCGCTGCCCCGTTCTCGATCACCTTAATCATTTGCCCTGTCCCCATATCCTGATACGCTTGATAATCCATTTTTGATATTTTGGACAGTGCAATGATCTTTAACCTCTCCGTGATGCTGTTCGATAAAAACACACTCGGGTATTCGTCTATATAATTCAGGATCGCCACCCCAGCCAGCAGAGCCCCATACACCATAATTAATGTTGCTATTTCATCAAAACTGTTGATTACCGTGGCCTTATCTAATATTTTTTGAAAGACAACAACACCTAAACTACTTAACAGCTGAATGGCAAAACCCAATAAAATATAACCACCTACCCAACACTTTAGGTGAGCTAGACTCTTTTTTAACATATCGTTTATCCCCTCTTTTAATTGAATGCAAAAAAGCCAGGCACCCCTATCTCACTGTAAAAAACCATCCACAAATAAACGGTTCTCTAAGTTAAATAGGTTAAGTGCCTGGCTCTACAAAAACAGCTGCCTATGGCACCGTACAAAGCTCTAGTTAGTTGTAATCAAAAGGGTAGACTCCCCCCTTGATAGCTGGTACGCGTTTCACCCAGCCCGATAACTAGTTCCTTGTAACGGTACGGAAAGACATCCATTTCACCTCAATTAAAAGAATTGTTCCTATTATAATTCTGTAAGCCTTTTTATTCAAGAATTACGTTTAACGATACGTAGTCCGGCCACTTGGCCAACCTTATGTCCTTCATGAGAAGCAAACTTGATCCTAACCGCTGATTTGCCGCTCGTGATCGGTTGCGGGAGTTCATAGCGAATCGTCTCCAGCTTATTCATCTCCTCAGACTCAAGAGTGCCTACACCAAGTTGCTCCCCATCCGCCAAAATATCGAATGCTAGCGAAGTATCGTTCGACTTCAGATACGTGACCACCAGATCCACTTGCTCATCCGGCAAAACTTCCATCGTGAAGGAGAACCAGCCATTGATCCAGCTGTCCCGATACTTGCGATTGTGGATTTTGCCTAAGCCTACAAATTCACCTGTGAAATTATGATCGCGTTCAGGCTGCATTTCAGCAGGTTGTACCGAATCGACAGTTAACTGCTCAAGCAGCAAGTTATTCTCCACGGCTTCGCGATATTCAGCCTCTGCCAGCTTCCACTCTTCCGGTGTGAACAAATCCCAATACACGGAATAACGATGATCATGCATAGGGTAGAACGGACGAAGCTCATGATCCCCTGTATACCCTAAACCTTTCATCCGGAACACATTTTTGCTCACATTAGATTGGATGAGGTTGTCCGTCAGTGTGTCCCGATCTCCGATTAATACGGAAGCAAGGGCGCGATCGCTATTGGCCTCTGCATTTATAGGCCCAAAATCACCTGCGAGCACAAGTGGCCCGTAAAGGAAGGCAACTCGGTTGGGATTATCCGGCATCGTCTCGATTCTCACCGACATCGGAATATCGTATTCGACAACGTCTCCATCCTGCCACTCTCTATCCAAAGTAAAGTAGTTAGATTTGCCTACATTTACTTGAACATCTTCACCATTTACGCTAACACTCATCCCTTGCTCAGCCCAGTAAGGATGTCTTAGCTTTAATGTGAATTTCGTTGGCTGTGCTGCACTGATCCGCAGTACACCTTGTCCCTCTGCCGGGAACTTGGTCTCTTGCTGCAAGCTAATGCCTTGCTCTTTCCAAGCCACTGTAGAAGGTACGTACTGATTGACATAAAGCTCATCTGCACTATGGAAGTATATCGCCGAGCCATACATAGAATGGCTTTCCATTCCCGAGCCTACACAACACGTAAAGCTTTCGAACTGCGAATTAAATGATTTATGTCCACCCATCTCGAGAGATACAAAGTAACATACCCGGCCATCTACCGGCTCCTGAGAGGCTAAGATGTGGTTATACATCGCACGTTCGTAGTAATCCGCATACGCTGCATACGCATCCCATTGGAACATATGCTTGGTCAGCTTCAGCATGTTGTACGTGTTGCATGTCTCACAGGAGCCTTCGCCCAATCGGTCATTTAACTTATCCGGTTCACCAAAATGCTCATTATAGCTGTTGCCGCCGATCACATAAGAATGATGATTCACGACCCGATCCCAGAAGAAGCGGGAAATACCTGCATAATGCTCCTGCCCTGTTACCTCATATTGTCTAGCAGCTCCGATGATTTTTGGAATCTGTGTATTAGCATGTCTTCCAGCTAGGGTATCTTTTTCTATAGCAAGATCATTAAGCACTTCCCCATGATAAAAGCTTTCCGCTAACGCGAGGAAACGCTCTTCCCCGGAATCCTCTGCCAAATCCGTCAGCGCTTCATTCATGCCGCCAAACTCACAACGCAGCACCTCTTGGATCTGATCTTTACTCAGCCCTGCAAAAATATCCTCAAGCCACAGGCCCAGCTTCGTTTCAATAACGAGCGCCTTCTGATTGCCGGCCAGTCGATAAGCATCGCGAAGACCTGCAAACAGCTTATGCATCGTGTAAAGTGGCACCCAACCTCCGTTGAGGTCAAAGCCCTGTGAGCGAATGTCGCCTGCCTTCACTTCCTCAAATAACTCCTTGCCACGAGGAATGCCGGAAATAAAGCCATTGCCATGCGCATCCTGACATTGCTCTAATTCATCTACTACATAATTCACGCGTTGTAGCAGCTCTTCATTTCCCGTAGAGGCATACATTAACGCACATCCAGAAATATAATGGCCTAACGTATGGCCGCTAATGCCCTGAGATTCCCAGCCCTCGTAGTGAGCAGCCTTAGGCTCTAAGCCAGCATATTCGCGAAAACGCGACAGAAGCCGATCTGCCTCAAGCTTGAGTAAATAATCAGTATTTAACTCCATCGCATGGAGAAGTGGACCTGAATCAATTCGTACGTTCTGTAGATCAAAAGCTTGCGTCTTCAATGAAATCGCTCCCTCGCAATCTTGTCAGGGTTAGATGACAAGTGTATATTTGTATCCATAAGATAACACCGGAACGTTGATTTGTCGGTAGATCAGTCGTACAAATAGTGGACAAACCCGACTTATTGATTGCTAGGAGGACCGCATGAGCTATTTAAAAATAAATGCAGATGTACCTGTTCATTTTACAGCGGCAGGTGAATTTATCTCAGAAACACCATGGAAGCATGTGGAGCGTGTTATGGGGAACTACGAACTAATCATTGGCGTGAACGAAACAGTATATTTGAGTGAGGAAAACAAACAATTTGAAGTAGGCCCTGACGAAGCTCTTCTGCTCATGCCTAATCGCACACATGTCGGCTATAGAGAGTCACGACCCGGGGTTAAGTTTTATTGGTTTCATTTCGAACTGACAAACGAGGGGCTATTGCTGAGTGAGGAGGAAATGAAGCCTGAGGCAGAAGAAATCTTTTCGCGCACACAGCGCTTATGGTCCGTACATGATCTATATCTGCCCCAAATCATAAAAATCGAACATAGTGACCGGATTCATATTCTGGCGAATCAAATCCTTCATGTGGCCAATTCGGGGTATTTAACCTATTCCAGCGTTAATTATTTGCTGACCTCGCTTTTAATTGAGCTATCTGAGCATGCACTTCAGCCGTTCGCCAGTAAGCTGATCCGCGCACAGCAAGATGTCACCTTCGTCAAAATAGCTGAGTGGACAAGGATACATGCAAGCGAACCGCTTACCGTGGCCATCATCGCGGATAAATTCAATTACAACAAGGACTATTTAGCTCGGCTATTTAAACAGCATACCTCCATGGGGCCATTGGAATATATCCATTCAGCACGTGTGACTAAAGCGAAGGAGCTACTAACCAGAACCGCATTAAGCGTGAGGGAAATCGCGACAGAGACGGGGTTCACCGACGATAAATATTTCATGCGCCTCTTCCGAAAATACGAAAACATGACGCCCACCCAATATCGTAACGCTTATCATAAGACGTTTATGAATAATGACTGAAGTAAAGCCACCCCTAAATATGGAGTGGCTTCTTGTTTGGGTATTGTCTATTGGATAGAATGAACTTCACACCAATTACGTAGGAATTGCAGATTAGTATTGAAGTAATGATCGTTTTGCCACCCACAACTCCAAACCTGTGCGTTCCCTGTGTGCAGACCCATCAACCATATCTCCCGGATAGCAACAAATATAGGGATTGCCTTTAGATCGTTCTCAGATAATACTTTATGCTTTTGGTATGACTCCAGGAAAACAGTCCATTGTTCATTGTCAAAATGCTCTCGTTCTTTCCCTCTAACCCTTGACCACAAAAACACGGAAACATCATAGGCCCTCCAGCCAAAACCTCCGCAATCAAAGTCGAAATGAGTCAGGGTATCCTCGTAGAAATGTACGTTCGCTCCATGAAGATCACCATGACATGCCCCCCAATCCAGCTCTGATGAGATTTCAGCTATGCTATTTGCCAATACTTCCGACAAAGATTCTAGATAATCGATATCCTCTTGCCTGTGGGATAAAGGCTTGCGAATCGATTGAAGCGGTTCTTTAAGCAGATGATCCAGATTAAGCGTAAATCTTTGCTGCCCACATTCGAAATCATCCATAGCCAGATGCATCTTAGCCACTTGTTCACCGTATAATTCACAGCTAGTTTTTTCATCGGAATAATTGCCTTTTGCAAAAGTAAACAGTACTGCGTAACGTGTTCCTTCAGGAGCCTCCAGCTCAATTAGGTAACCACCATCCCTGCTGATTACCGGAGCCGATACAGGGATATTCTTCTTATTTAAGTGATTCAATACCTCCACTTCAAAATCAATCTCATGTTTATTTCGCCAATGAGCTTTATAGATCCTAAGAATGTATTTATCAATAGAGGTCTTTAGTAAATAGGTATCATTAAGTCCGTTCTCATAAAAACTACACTCCAAAACATCCCCGATTTCATAAAGATCATTAATTACGGGTACTAAGGCATGGGAAGAAATAACGGAATGATACACCGGTAGTTTCAGCATATAAATCACCCTTCAACGTTAATTGCTACTCACTATTTATTTTCACGTTTGGCCCGTATAAAGGCGAGGGATTTATTAAATATAGCTAAACTTTCCGCATCGTTAATTTAATTGCTCTATAATGCTCTGCTTCGATATTGTTCGTCTAACAAACTGAACCATACCAGTCTGGACAAGTAAAATAACCAAGAAATACAGGAAAATAGCACTCCAAGGGAATTGGTATTGAATGTAGGAAAGCCCCCCCATATTCCCCGCACTCTTACTTATCATGTATCCCATTAGATTGCCCGTAACAAGAGCCATCGTAAAGCTTCCGACAACTAAAAATCCTGTTTCATAGGTTAACATAGCCATTAATTGTTTTCGGCCCATTCCTATGGCTTGCATAAGGCCTAGCTCCCCTTTTCTTGCAGAAATAGTGGTGATTATGGTGTTCAAGAGATTGATCATACTGAATACTGCTATAAAAACCATAAAACTATACACTGAAATAGTGATAGTTCTAAAAGCAATTCTATTGGATTCCACAACTTCGGAAAAAGACAATAATTTGAGTGTATCCTCATTGAGAATCATACCCTCTAACTCACTCTTTATTAACTCTTCATTCGCTTTATCCATAGTAATAACTTCGTAGCTCTTATTGCTATTAAAAGGGGCTGTAGTTTGCATTACTTTGGGTGGAAGATAAAATGAAGTTCCTGAATTCTTATCCGGAATATCTCCAATGATCTCAAAATCATGTTTGGCCTTCTCCTGATCATTAGCAATTATGAATGAAATATGATCACCGACAGCGTAATGAGCCCCGTAATAATCTAAGTCACTACTGGCGCTGTTCAAGAGAATGTAGGATGCATCCGATGAATCAACATCCGGGATCTTCCCCTCAGCCAAATGACTACTCCATCTTTCGTTGTTTAACGTAGGGATATTCTCAATACTGACTATCGCGGCCCCGTCATCCGTTTTTATTCCTTCGATAGCAGCTTCAATATACTGATGTTCGATTACGTCCTCAACTTCATTTATAGCTAGGATTTTATTTTTTAAAGAAGTAGATAGTTGCCCTTCCGTCTGAAGATCACTTAATGAGGTTGTTTCAGAATACAAATCATTATTAATTTGAATATCAAACTGACCATGATTTGGAAAATATTTCTCTGCTTTTGAGATTGGGTCGACCGAGTTTAACAATGTCCCCAAGGAAACAAATAGCGTTCCGCTTAAAAAAAGAGACAGCAAAGTTAACACCGTCTTTTTCCTGCTTCTTGATAAGTTCAATGCAGCTAAAGAAAATGGTGTTAGTCTTTTAGAGTTTCTTTTCTCCTTTTTTGTATTAACATCGGCATCTACATGTCTAATCGCTGTTATAGGGGAGATTCTTGATGCGAATTTAGATGGTGCGTTTAATGAAGCTCTAACTGTTACTTTGGTGAGCAAACCTGCTAAAAAAGCAAGTGAAAAACTTGGAGCTGCATTCCAGTGAAAGCCACTTAAAATCCAGCTCATTAAACATCCAAAGATAACTCCAATAGGGATATATTTTCTTGAAAGATTTTTCCCTTCATATAGAACAAGCTGTTTTATCTGCTTTTTTGTTGCACCGATTGCTCTAAGTTGTCCGTATTGTTTAATTCGCTTAGTAATTGAAATATAAAAGATATTGTAGATGACAAGCCAACAAGCCAGTACGATAATCAGCATGATAGACAGGATGGTTATCACAGTGCTTCCTGACAGATTATTACTATCCACATTCACATTATTGATCTGAATATTTCTCTCAGGGATACCCATTCGCTGCCCTATTTCTTTGATTTTTGACTTCAGTTCCTCGTTGGAATAACTGCTGCTATTGTTGATGCTAATTGCCGCGGAGTAATCTTCTTTGGAAAGAAACGGATCCGCCTCAACGAACGCGCTTGATACCAGAGCATTGTAACCGATTCGATTCTCGTTACCTGATGCGGTTGTTTGCAGAATTCCAGTAATCACAAATTGGCTGGTTTGAAATTCTTTGCTGGCATTGTTTCTAAATTGCAAAGAAATAGAATCGCCAAGCCCCAGGCTTCGATCATCGGATAACTGAAAGTCTTTTTCTATTGCAATTTCATTTTCTTTTGTAGGAAATTTCCCCAGAACGATATTGGCATTTGATAAATCCATCATGGCTGGATCCGTGTAGAGAATGGACAATAAACGTTCTTCTTTTTTCTCTCTGCCTATTTCCTTATAGAGTCCGATTTTATTAATTTCCTCTATTTCTTTCAATCGTGAGATTTCATTGTTATTGAGGTTATAGAATAAAGCTTGGAAATTCGACTCATTTTGTAGGTTAGTAAAAGAATTATAACCAAAGGTCATTACAACAGTTAATAAAAATGCAGCTAAAGCCATTACACTCCCTACAAAATAATTTTTGGTTTTTTCCGCTTTTAAATTCGCTTTTGCAATTCTTATCATTACTGTTTTATTCTGTATGGACATTGATACATCATCCTCCTATCGTGTAACGAATATTCCTCCCTTTACATCAACAAGTGAATACTTTCACTATTTATTCTATAGATAATATTCTCCAACAAAGATCAATCACCCTTTAAATAGATGATATATACTATATTTACTATTCATATAATATATGGATACAACACAAAAAGACTTCCCCCTCTGGAGCGCTTGAGTATCTCCAAGTTAGTGGAAGTCTTTTTATGCTCAATATGCCTTGTGTAGCAAACATTTAGATTAATAAATTACGCCTCGGCACTTCTATCCTGAAGCGCACCGACCAACGGATTCCACCGCCAGCGCGGAGTCAATCCTTGCAGATGTACACCTCCAAACCACTCATCGCTGTCATTCTTCTGCACCCAGTCTTCGTTTCCAGCTATTACACTCTTACCTAGCTCTGTTAATACAAGCTCACAGACTTTAAATTGTATTACTGAATCGTTATAAACAGGGAACTCATTGCATCCATGGGTTTGTAGCAAAGGGTACGGGCCTTGTACCAGCTTTCTTAGGATATGCCAATATTGCAAGTCGCCCATTCCTAAGATATGAAGCTGATCACCCACATTTTTGAACAGCTCATAGGGTGATTTTATTCCCTCATGGATCATCTCCAGCGTGATTTGTTCTACGATGCCAAGTCCGTTTGTAGTAGAAGGAAAGCGTGATAAATGCGCCCGGAAGGCGTCATGTGCAAAGGGTAAAGCCGACGTATCTGTAGTTAATCGTTGTGACAGCAATTCTGGATTCGGTGATACATAGGCTTCCCAGAGTGCTTGACCTGCTTCTAGTTCTTTGGCTCCGATTAGCTTCCATGTGCCTGATAATGTTTCCATCTGCTCTATAGAAAGTTGTCCAAGTCCTCGAAATAACTTTATTCCCGGATACTCTCCAATGCATAGTAAGCTTAGCTTGGTGGTTAACATTTTCTGCTTCGAGAACCAATGGAGTAAATAACTGAGCATCGTCTGATCGAAAAGATCATGCTCGAACCATAACACCACTTCTTCATATTTATGAAAATCAGCTAAAATCTTCTCTTGCCTCTCACTATTTTCAATAAATTCCCTCTGCGGAATTCCCATCGTTTGTTCCAAATATTGCGCTCGAACTGCACGGTTATCTCCATCGGCAGGATCCAAAAATACGGGCCCATGCGAATATACCTCTCTCCACACCAGTACATCACCTTTAACGATTCCTTGCCGCAACTTCTCTCCCACTACAACTCCATTTACAATGTGAAGCACATCTTTTCCCCCTTCGTACAAATGGTTGAATACGGAAAGAACATCTGCCACAGGCAATGCACCTTTCAGTTTGCGGCGGGCATCAAAAAGTCGCTTCTTCAATATCGAAACCGAAGTCCCCAGAAAGTCAGCAATCTCTTGTAGTGAGTAGCCTTGAAAATAATATAATTGAACAGCAATTCGCATATTGGACGTTAATGCAGCTATAGACTCGTGAACCAGCCGCTGGGTTTCCTTTTTCTCAATAATATCTGCTATAGAAAATGAAGATTCTGTCGCTTGCGCAGCTTCATCGTAGGGTAATGCAGGATGCTGCTTTCTTCGCAAGATGCGATAACATTGCCGCACCACAATAGCTTTAAACCAGCCCGGGAATGCCTCTACTGCTCGTAATTTATTCAAATGCAAAAAGGCTTCTGTGAAAGCTTCCTGCACAGCATCTTCCGCTAATTGATAGTCACGCAGCTTTTCGAACGCAACTGCATTGGCCATCGGTGTAAAGTGCCTAACAATCTGTTCAAAAGCTTGTCGGTCTCCTTGTTTAGCCTCTTCGATATACTGAAGCATTTTCTCCCCCGCTCCCTTCTTCCGTATTATATACAAGTGCCAATGAAGTTCCTAAAGGTTACGGATGGGATTGAAAAGTTAGACGTTATTTATTTTTTCCTATTACATCCTTTGCAACCTCTAGAGCTGAAGAGGCTCGCGGCCAACCTACATAAAAAGAAAGGTGGGTGATAGCCTCCACGATTTCTTCAAGTTGTAAGCCGTTCTCTAAAGCCAAGCGCAGATGATAGGGGAGTTGTTCCGTCATGCCCCCCATCACCAAGGCAGAAATCGTAATCATGCTACGATCCCGAAGTGATAATTGCTCACGTCTCCATAAGTCCCCAAACAACACATTTTCCGAGTATTCGACGAATGCCGGAGCGAACTCGCCTAACGATTCCCGTACATTTGTGGCGATTTTCTGATGCGCCATATTACGCCTCCCTAACCGGAGGTTGTAGCATTTGAGCAACACCGTTACCAAACGACCAATCTTCGAATTCCGTATCGACGAGCACAATGAATATATCTTCTTTTCTGATGTTTAGCGTCATCGATAATTCCTCGGCTAGCCTCGCGTAAAAGCTTTTCTTCTGTTCCGTTGATCTTCCGGATTTTAGCGTAACTTGGATATATATCAGTCCGTCGCTTCGTTCAATATTTAAATAATCTTTACTATAAAAATATTCCCCCGCTTTATGCGCATGAAAAACCTGAAACATATCATCCTCCGGTACATGGAAATGCTGAATTAACGCGCTCATAATCGCTCTGCATATTCCTTCTAGCTGATGAATGTCGTATTGTTGCTCCAGATAACTGACTCTAATGAAAGGCATTTTAATTCACTCCTTCTTTGGAATTCTTTTATTGTACTCTCAGTATTTTGATTTATATAATTGAATAAGATAATAATCTTAATCAATTATACCGATAGAGGTGACAATCGATGGATCTAAAAGAACTGATGGCTTTTAAGACCATTCTTCAAGAAGGCACTTTCTCACGCGCTGCCGAGAAGTTGAATTATGCGCAGTCTACCATTACCAACCAAATTCAACGACTTGAAAAAGAACTGGGCATACAACTCTTTCACAGAGGCTGGGAAGTAGAACTGACAAGTGCTGGGCAAGTTTTTGCAGGGGAAATCGATAACCTTATTCAACATTGGAACTATGTATCAGAACTCACCAAGGCTTTACAGCATGACGAAATTGGCACACTTCATATCGGAGGCATTGAATCCATGATGGAATCCGTCCTACCGAACGCCTTGCGAAAGTTTCAGGAGCAAAAACCAAAGATGGCATGTAACTTCATTCAGGGTAACACTGATTCCCTCTCACAGCTTGTCCTCCAAAGTGAGCTGGATTTCGCCATCTGCGGTGAGCCGTCCGACCTGTCTTTCTTTTATTTCGAACCGCTCTATCACGAGAAAATCGCTTTTATAGTAGATGAAAATCATCCTTTAAGCGGACGAGACGATATTTCATTTCGAGAAATTCTTGAATATCCAATTATAGCTGGAGGGCGCACTTGCTTATATTACCTTCGGTTAGCTAAGCAATTTTCGAGATTCGAATCAAAGCCCACTTTATCCACCATAAGCCAAATTTCTGCTATTCCTCATTTTGTAAGAAAGAACCCTGGGGTAGGGGTAGTGCTTGATTCGACAGCTTTAATGACAGATATCGTAAAAATAGATGTTGCACTAAGCGAACCGTTCATACAAGTAGGTATATTGCAGCGGCGCAACCGAGAATATCTAGCAACATCATCTAAAAAACTAATCCTAAAAATCATAAAAGAAGAAATTGAGAGGATTAGTAACGCTAATCCTACGCTCCACATTTGAACCTCAAGCTAGTTCCATATATGATAGCTTTATCATCGTTATCAGGGGAGGATTCATAGAAGTGGCAGTATTAATCAATGAACAAATCAGAGCATCCGAAGTAGTCCTTACAGGACTTAGGGGTGAGAAGCTGGGTATCGTCTCCCGGGAAGAGGCGCTGGCCATGGCCAGATCAGCAGGTGCTGATCTGGTATGCACCTCGCTAATGAGCAGCCCACCGCCCTGCAGCCTAACTGCAAAAGGCAAAGCAAAAGCGGCCGCGCAGAAAGAAGCAGCCTCAGCACGCAAGGCCAGTGGGGGTTCAGCTGCAAAGGGCGGCAGCAAGGAGAAGGTCAAAGAACTCCGCTTTACTGCTCATATTGAAGAGCACGACTACGATACTAAGCTCCGTCAGGCTGATAAGCATCTCCGCTCCGGCAAGCCGGTGCAATTAGTCGTGAAGGCATCCGGCGCCAAAGAAGCGGCTGCCTCCAAGGCCGTATTGGAGCGACTAGTGACTGACTTGAAGGACGTTGGAACGAAGGAAACGGGCATACAGACAGGCGGCAAAGGTTCACAGGTGAAATTAAATCCACGGTGAAGAGTGGAATTTCAGATAGAGTAGGCTCAAAACTAAAATGAGTCGACCATTTCATGAAAAGCTGCTGCTATCTGCCAATGTAGCTTTATTGCGAGCAGAATTCAGAATTGCGTTCGGACACCACAGCCCTTATTCGTAACTATTTCGCTGTTCTGGGATGCTAACGGACTTCAGAGACTTTATATCACTAAAATAGCACGATATTCCCTCCATTTATGGAAAATAAGATCTCTCGAGTCCACAACTTCCTCCAAAAGGCTTAAAATGTACAAATAGCTGCATCTAAGTCCGTTAGTACAATAGCAAGTGGAAATCAGGAACTGGGCAAGGGGCACGATTCTTATATGCAAGCAAAAATGCCTTCGATGTCCCTAAAGAACGGTAAGCGCTTATGCGAGAAATAGAAGGTAATGTATCGTGCCGAACTTATACGTTCTTGTTGTATTTAAAAAAAAGGCCATCCTCTGCGGGATGGCCTTTCACTTCATAGACAATATCCTAGCTCGCTCTTAATCAGTCACCTTAAACATGATTACCCATTAATCCCCTTGGGCGATAGTTCATACCCCAATGGTGAAGCATATAATTCAACCAGACCGATAGATGCCATGCGTTTTCCCAATGCCGCTGCTGCTTCCTGATGCCCGAATTCCGTTAGATTATCTATGGAATAGTCCGGATCACCATGACGAATCAGAAATATTTGCATAACAATACCCTTCTCCCCTCAAATCCAGCCTTTTTCTTCCGCCAGCCGTACCGCCTCAATCCGGCTTTTCACTTCCAGCTTGTTGAGTATTTCAGAGATGTAATTGCGGACAGTGCCGTAAGACAGATGCAGCGAAAAGGCTATCTCGCTCGCGGTTTGCCCTTCTCCAGCCAGTTTTAAAATCTCTCGCTCCCGTGCTGTTAATGGATTCTCCTCCCGCAAACTGCCAAAGACTAACTCCGGAGATACCTCCCGATGTCCAGCCATGACACGACGAATAGATTCAGCTAGCTTATCTACAGGCTCGTCCTTCAACAAATACCCTTGAATACCAGCCTTTACTCCACGCTCAAAATATCCCGGACGGGCAAAGGTAGTCAAAATAATAATACGGGTCGGACAACCCTTACTCCGCAATATTTCTGCAACCTCCAGCCCGCTCTTGAACGGCATTTCAATGTCCATGAGACAGACATCCGGCTGAAGCTTGTCGATTAAAGCTAACGCCTCCGCCCCATCACAAGCTTCTCCGACTACTTCGATATCGTCTTCAAGATCCAGCAAAGAAGCCATCGCTCCCCGAAGCAGACGTTGATCCTCCGCTATAACAATGCTTATCATGCAGTCTCACCCCCTTGTGCATCTTTTACGATTAGCGGGATGGCAACGATCAGCTTAGCTCCCTGACCCTCAGCTGAGCTTAGCGACAGGGAGCCATCAATCAGGGATAGGCGCTCCGCCATCCCCTTCATGCCATTTCCATCGCTAAGCCCGCCGTTCCCTTTCTCCCCGTGCTGTAGGCCAATGCCGTTATCTTTAACGGTAATTCGCACTTCTCCAGCCAGCTTTGCCACTCCTATGAAGCATTTATCCGCTCTGCTATGCTTCACGATATTAGTCACCGCTTCTTTGATACAGAGGCTGAGGATATTTTGCGTCAGGTCGGATACCCCCTCCAGAGAGATATCCCCTTCCACTTCTAAGGCGATCTCTGCCGTCCGCAGCATCTCTCCAGCTTCAGCCAGTTCCTCTGCTACTGAGACCGCACGCATTTCCGACACTAGCTCACGCACTTGACGGAGCGCAGCCCGTGAAGTGCGCTGGATTTCCCGCGCTTCCTCTTGGGCTCGCTCCGTATTTTTCGTCACCAGCTTCTCTACGAGTTGGCTCTTTAACGTAATCAAGGACAAGGTATGGCCAAGGGTATCATGCAGGTCACGGGCGATTCGCATTCGTTCCTCACGCTTCACCAGCTCTTTAATTACCTCATTCGCTTGATCCAGCTCTTTCTCCAGCTTCTGATTCCGATTCATGGACCTCACTCCGAACGGACTAATCAACATAATAACAATAAACGGAGCTAAAAATATCACACTTCCCCACTCCATCCCACGACCCACTAAGACCAGCACCGAAAGGATCATGATCACAAAAGAAGTAAATGCAATTTTGAAACCTTTATTCTCCGTATAATATGCGATAAAATTTGCGGTGAAAAAGCCCATGTACAGATTATAGGGGGTATAGAACACACTAAGCACCACGATGATCAACATTTGAATAATTAACCAAACATTAAACACTCCACCCCGCACCCAATACAGCTGGCGATAGCTGAGGGCAAATACCGCTATCATAATCCCGCCCAGAATGAGCTTCATTCCAGTCTCCCCGCGCAAATTCAGGATGGGCAAAACCAGATAAACAGCCCATACAAAAGGGAAAAAACCCTGTTTTTGTGGAAATAACCGGAACTTCGCACGCTCAGCCATTCATTCACACCGCTTCCTGTTTTTTTCGAATATAGACCGATAGTAACATAAAAACTACCAAATATCCGAGCAAAATCAAGACATTACTCCACGTCGGAGCTGATCCACGAACGATCTCCCAGGCTCCATTCCCATAGTTATAGGAAGGCAACCAATGACCAATCCGCTGCATTAATCGTGGAAGAATCTCAATCGGCATCCACATGCCCCCTGCTACAGCAAGAGCCATATAAATCACGTTGCTGACTCCACTGGCTGTATCCACCCGTTTCATAGCACCTACAAGCGTACCAATCGCTAAAAATGGTAGAGAACCGATCAGGATCCACAGCCCGCTAAGCACCCATTGACCCGCGGATAAAGAGACGCCATTGATTAAATAGCCTGCGATAAAAATACAAATGACCGAAAACAGATGCATCATCGTCTGTCCGAACATTTTTCCGAAAAAATAGATCGAACCCGGCAGCGGTGTAATCCGAATAAAGGTGGTCCAGCCTTGTGTTCGCTCTTGCACCAACCGGATGCCAAGCGTCATAATGGCTGAGCCCATTACACTGAAGGTCGCCATAGACATTAAATAATGAGCACGCCACGTTAGGTCATCGCTGCCTGTATTGACCACCCGGGTGAAGATGAAATAGAACATGATGGGCATGAGCAAAGACCAGAACACATAATAGGGATTACGGATGATCCGCAGCATTTCTGCTTTACACTGTACAGTAATTAGTCTCATGGTTAGACAGCCTCCTCTTGGTTCATGGTCAATTGTTCAAAAGCCTCATCCAAACGTCCCTGATCAATTCGAACATCCTTCACGGGAAGTCCAGCCACAAAAATCGCTTTAAGCGCTTCATCTGTATCCTCTGTGGTCACATGAATGCGGCCATCTTTTTCATAACAATCCTCTATAGCAGCTAGTTCTAGCAGGTTTCTGCGCAATTGCGAGCGATCACCCACAGGCAGGAAGGACACGGAACGCTTCACAATCCGCGATTTAATCTCATCTGGACTTCCGTCCGCAACTAAGTGGCCTTTACTGAATAACAGAATACGATCCGCGATATCTTCTGCTTCCTGCAAATAATGGGTCGTGAACACAATCGTTTTTCCTTGCTCCGCAAGTCCACGAACCGTTTCCCAGAACCGCCGCCGGGAAGTAATATCAAGTCCGACTGTAGGTTCATCGAAAAAGATCAGCTCCGGATTACCCGCGAGGGCTAGCGCAAAACCCAAACTACGCTTTTGACCGCCCGAGAGCTTCTCGGCGTATCTATTCAAATCGGCTGGCGCAAGTCCAGTAGCCTTAATTAGAAACTCCATATCCATAGACTTTGGATAATAGCTGCGGATCAGATCAATGATCTCCCGCACCTTTAGCCGATCCATTACACTTACTTCCTGCAGCATCGCTCCAGTCTTTTCACGTACTGCTTTATCCTTCGGATGACGCCCGAACAACTCCACTGTACCCTCGGTAGGCTCTATTAGCCCCAGCAGCATGCCTAATGCCGTTGTTTTACCCGCTCCGTTCGGTCCTAGAATAGCTGTAATCGAACCTTTAGCAATGTTAAAGGTGATATTATCTACGGCCTTTTTATCCTTATATATTTTGCTGACCCCGTGCATTTCTATAATATTATCCATAACGTAATCCCTCCGCTTCCGAATGCGTTTGATCTATTTCAATCATATGGAAAAAGAAGAAATGACATTAGTATGGACTGTCATTTCTTTAAGATGACAACTGTCACCTTCCTGGCTCCGAATAAAAAAGAGAGGCTGCCCTATCAGTAGAATGAACTACTAATAAGGCAGCCTCTTTAGGTGAAGAAAGTTTAGTTATCTTCGAAGGAATCCTTTTTCCAGCAGGAACTCCTTCATATGCAGCCGTGCTGGCTGTGCCAATCGCTCTGCCATAATGGCCGACCAAGGGGTGTCTTTGGCGCCGTGGGTCCGCTCACGCATATAGTCTGAGGAGACTTTATCGTAAGTTTTGACCTGCTCCACAGTGGTTTCCGCATTGTAGCGATTACGATGCAGAACAGCCTCTAGTGGAAGCCGCGGACGCAGGCCCGAAGCTCCGTCAGGATAACCCACACACATCCCAAATATCGGGTAGACCAATTCAGGCAGTCCCAGCAATTCCGATACCTCAGCGATCCGGTTACGGATTCCACCGATATATACAATTCCAAGTCCTAATGATTCCGCAGCCACTGCAGCATTCTGTGCAGCAAGCGCAACATCAACGGTAGCTACAATCAGGTTCTCAGCAGAATCTTCATAAGAAGTCTCTCCCTGCAAATGAGGTTTCGTCACCTCGCGCAGCCGATACAGATCAGCGCACCAGACCAAAAACACTGGGCATTGTTCTATATAAGCCTGATTGCCCGCTAATCCCGCAAGCTCCGTCTTTAGTGCCGGGTCAGTAACTGCAATAACACTATAGGCCTGAACATTGCTTGAGGTTGAAGCCATCTGAGCTGCTCCAATAATAGCGCTAAGCTGATCTTCACTTACTGGCTTATCCCGAAACTTGCGGACAGATGCATGTTTCATTAACAGAGAAATTGTATCGTTATTTACTTGCACTGTGGCCACTCCCTAAATAGTGATGGTGATATTACAGCTTTACCCGCTGTAGCCGAAGTGCATTCAAGACAACAGACACGGAGCTAAATGCCATCGCAGCTCCTGCCAGCCATGGGGCTAGAAACCCAAGTGCAGCAATCGGTATTCCTATTGTATTGTAAGCAAGCGCCCAGAACAAATTTTGTTTAATATTTCTCATCGTTTTGCGGCTCATCATAATCGCATCAGGAATACTCTTCAAATCCCCGCGCATCAGCGTAATATCTGCTGCTTCCATAGCTACATCCGTTCCTGTCCCAATCGCCATACCCGTATCGGCAGTAGCCAGTGCCGGAGCATCGTTGATCCCATCCCCAACCATGGCAACCTTAGTCCCATTTTGCTGGAGCTTGCGAACCTCTTCAGCTTTGCCCTCTGGCAGAACCTCCGCTAACACTTTTTCGATCCCTGCCTGCTTCGCAATAGCCTCAGCTGTAATTTTATTGTCACCAGTGATCATAACGACTTCAATACCCATATCATGAAGCGCGGCTACAGCCGCTTTTGAGGTCGGTTTAATCGTATCAGCAACGGCCACAATTCCAGCGATTTCTCCCTCTACCGCTACTAGCATAGCTGTCTTTCCCGACTCCTCCAGCTTCTTCATAATTGGAGTCCATTCTGTGATATCGAGCTGATGATCTTCCATCATTCGCCGTGTGCCTACCATAACCTGCTGATCAGAGATAACCGCCATAATTCCACGTCCGGGCACATTATCAAACTGCTCAGCAGTAGGCAAAGCCAAGCCTCTATCAGCGGCGCCAGCAACAATAGCCTCCGCAAGTGGATGCTCTGATAGCTTTTCGGCGGCTGCAGTTAAAGCTAACAAACGGTTTTCCGCGTTTTCTTTTCCATAAGCTGCAATTCCAGTAGTAGTCACAACATCGGTAAGCACGGGTTTACCATTCGTCACTGTACCTGTTTTATCTAGCACAACGGTCTGGATCCCTTGCGCTCCTTCTAAATGCTCCCCACCCTTGAAGAGGATTCCAAGCTCTGCTGCCCGGCCCGATCCTGCCATAATGGAGGTTGGCGTTGCCAGACCTAGCGCACATGGACAAGCAATTACGAGCACTGCAATAGCTTTTTCGAGGGCATCAGCGAACTGGCCAGGGGCTGCCCAGAAATACCAGATCAGAAACGTTATCACAGCAATACCCACAACAATCGGCACAAAAATCCCTGAGATTACATCGGCAATCCGTTGAATCGGAGCTTTGGAGCCTTGAGCTTCCTCCACTACTCGGATAATTTGAGCCAGCGCAGTGTCGCGACCCACTTTATTTGCTTTGATTCTCAAGATACCATTCTTATTCATAGTGGCACCGATCACGGTATCCCCTGGTTTTTTCTCCACAGGAATACTTTCTCCGGTCAACATCGACTCATCCACAGAAGAAGATCCCTCGACAACTTCTCCATCCACAGGCACCTTAGTACCGGGCTTCACCAATACAATATCGCCAGGAATGACTTCATCTGTCGGGATATTCATTTCTTGCCCATCCCGAATTACGAGGGCGGTTTTTGCCTGAAGCCCCATTAAGCTTTTGATTGCGTCAGAGGAACGGCCTTTCGCCAGCGCCTCAAACCATTTACCGACGAGGATAAGGGTAATGAGTACAGCACTCGTCTCATAATACATTTCTACAGTATGATTCATTCCCTTCATGCTTAAGGAATCAATGGTCAGATAAAGACTGTAGAAATAAGCTGCCGACGTCCCTAATACGACCAACACATCCATATTGGCACTCCGGTTACGAAGGGCTTTATAAGCACCGACGTAGAACTGCCAACCGATGATAAATTGCACAGGGGTAGCCAGAACAAGCTGGAACCAAGGATTCATAAATATATCCGGTGTTGGAATCCAGCCGGTGAAGGAGAAATGACCCGCCATCGCCCATAACAATGGGAACGAAAGAATTGCAGAAATGATCCATTTCCACTTTTTATGCTGAATTTCTTTTCCACGACGATCCACATGATCCTTGCGGTCTTCTTTAAGAGAAGCTTTATAGCCGATACTGCTTACCTTCTCCATGATCTCCCTTGGACTGATATTACCGGGTGTATATTCTACATGTGCTGTTTCCAGCGCCAAATTCACATTAACTGCTGCTATGCCCGGTGTACGGCTCAACACTTTTTCAATCCGTGAGGAACAAGCAGCACAGGTCATCCCCGATATATCAAAATCCGCAGATTCTTTAATAGTGTCATAACCAAGAGAACGGATTTTATCTTCAATTTGTGGCAACCCTGATACTGTCGGATCAAATCCAACAGTAGCCTGTTCCAAGGCTAGATTCACATTCGCACGAGATACGCCGTCCATTCGGGACAAACCTTTCTCAATCCGGGTTGCACAAGCGGAACAAGTCATCCCTGTAATCTGTACAGTTGCCTGCTGTTCGTTTGGTGAAGCTGTTGTTTTGGTTTTATCCATGATTTCCACGCCTCCACATACCCCTATAGGGTATGATAATTTCTAAAAGAAAAGGCATTGGAGCTTCGGGTTGCTTCCCCATATCACTCCAAGCCTTATTACTGTGCTTCAAACTAAACTACGTCATACCCTTGATCTTCAATCGCTTCTTTAATCGCGCCAAGGCTTACTTTGTTCTCATCATACTCGACGGAAACTTTCTTAGCAGCAAGATCAACTTTAGCTGTTGCTCCAAGATTGCCTACGGCTTTCTCTACGGAGTTAACACAGTGACCACAAGACATTCCTTCAACGTTTAATGTAGCGTTTGACATTAATATAACCTCCAATAAATGTTGTGAAGCTATGCTCTAGAAGCATTAGCTTATTATTTCATTAATTTGTTAACCGTAATTAGGAGCTCGTCGATAACCTCATGTTCGCCAGCTTCGATTCGCTCAACAATGCAACTTTTCATATGCCCTTCTAGCAGCAACTTACCGACACCATTTAACGCCGCCTGTACCGCTGCGAGCTGGTTGAGCACATCATCACAATAGGTATCCCGCTCAATCATACCCTTTACCCCGCGGATCTGGCCTTCAATCCGGTTGAGGCGCGTATTCAAGTTATTCTTGAATTCTGCCGAATGATGACTTTTTCGTTCTCCTGATGATGAAGAATGACAATTTATGTCGCAGGATTCTGCAGCTTGCTCTTTCTTGGCAGTAGACATAAGAATCAGCCTCCTTGGTTATAATATAATATACCCCCGTAGGGTATGTCAAGAGGCATTCCTAATTCATCCACAGATGATCTCCACCGGTAGTTTGTCCCTTTATTACCGCCGTATTCTTCTATGGTTGGCTATACATCTCTATTTTCCAAAAAAACTATTGCCTCCCTATTCAAATTTGAATATAATAAATTTTGCTTCCAATTATGAACATTTTTCGAACAGAACTATCACTATTTAGAAGAAGGAGCTGCGAAGCATGCATACTAAAGAAAGTAATCTTAAACTCGTAGTAGTTGGCCTGCTGCTTGGTATTCTTATGTCCGCAATGGACAATACCATTGTAGCTTCAGCTATGGGAACGATAGTCTCAGATCTCGGCGGTCTGGATAAAATCGTATGGGTCACCTCGGCTTACATGGTAATGGTAATGGCCGGAACCCCTATCTTCGGCAAGCTCTCTGATATGTACGGACGTAAACGTTTTTTCATTTTCGGATTGATTGTATTCCTGATTGGCTCGGCTCTGTGCGGTACTGCCACCAGTATCACACAGCTCAGCATTTACCGTGCCATTCAAGGGATCGGCGGCGGTGCACTAATGCCAATCGCCTTCACCATCGTTTTCGACATTTACCCGCCTGAAAAAAGAGGGAAATTGACCGGTCTCTTTGGAGCCGTCTTCGGAATTTCCAGTGTACTTGGACCTTTACTCGGTGCCTATATTACCGACTATGTTGGTTGGCAGTGGGTATTCTACATTAACCTGCCGCTAGGAATTATTGCACTGTTCCTGATTGCAACTTCTTATAAGGAGTCGATCTCCCACGCTAAACAGCGCATTGACTGGGGCGGAGCCTTCACTCTGGTTGGCGCGATTATCTGCCTAATGTTCGCTCTGGAACTTGGTGGTAATCAATATGCTTGGGATTCCAGTGCCATCCTTGGCTTATTCGTAGGTTTTGCTGTTCTCTTGCTGGCGTTTATCCTTATTGAGAGAGTAGCTGCTGAACCTGTGATCTCGTTCGCTATGTTCCGCAAACGGTTGTTTGCAACAAGCAGCGTGACCAGCTTATTTTATGGTTCTGCTTTTATTGTAGCTACTATTTATATCCCTATCTTTGTGCAGGGTGTATTTGGCGGCTCAGCTACGAACTCAGGGCTGATCCTTATGCCGATGATGATCGGTACGGTCGTTGGCAGTCAGACCGGGGGGCTGCTTACAACAAAAACCAGCTTCCGCAACATTATGATCCTATCCGCAGTCTGCTTTGTCGCAGGGGTCTACAGCCTAAGCACTTTATCACCAGATACCTCCCGCCTCATGCTTAATGTATTTATGGCTCTGACTGGGTTCGGCGTAGGCTTTTCCTTCTCCGTGCTGAGCATGGCAGCTATCCATAATTTCGATATGCGCCAACGGGGGTCGGCAACATCAACCAGTACCTTCATGCGCTCCCTTGGAATGACGCTGGGAATTACGATCTTCGGGATTATTCAGCGGAATAGCTTTACTAACAGTCTAAGCGATGCTTTTGGCGGTAGTGAACAGTCAGCAGCCTTCGGAGATCCACGCGCTGCGTTAACACCTGAAGCAAGAGCGAAGATCCCTGCTGAAATATTAGAGAAAATATCAAGTGCGTTATCCACCTCTATTGCACAAACCTTTATGTGGGCTTTGATTCCTGCAGTGCTCGGTCTAGTCTTTGTACTGCTCATGCCAAAAGACCGTCTTACCATTCCTGCTAAAGCTGTTCAGGCGTCAGAGGGCAAAAGGTAACCATTATGTCCATGAAATTAGCCATTTTAGGTTTACTGCTGGAGCGGAACATGCATCCCTATGAAATCACATTAGTGATGAAGGAACGTTCCATGGACCGGATCACCAAGCTGCAGATGGGATCACTCTATTATGCTGTGGATAAGCTTGCACAAGATGGTTATATAGAAGCTTTAGAGGTCATCCGCAGCAGTGATCGGCCGGACAAAACGATCTATGCCATAACAGAGCAAGGTAAAGCTTTATTCGAACAGCTTATCCTGCAACAAATTAAGAAAAACGAACCCTTCTATCATCCGATGTATATGGCGCTTGCTATGTCCCGTCATATCGATCAGAGCAAGGTTGAGAAGCTGCTCGAGGAACGCCTACGGGAAACAGAACATCAGGTTAATCTGGCTTATCAGGTATACGAGGAACACATCTCCATCGTGCCTCGTTCTGCCCTGCATCTAATGTACGGTACATATGAGCACACCCTGACTGAGCTAAAATGGCTGCAGCGCCTATACGATGATGTTGTAGCACGCAAGCTAAAAGACATAGGGACACCGTTGAATTTAGAGGCCTAATGGCCTCTTTTTCTGTTTAAGGGAGTCAAAATACGTTTATTAACGAGCACAATATCCATTAAATCTCAAAGGAAGACGAGGCGGTAAAAATGACCCAAGAAAAACATCAGCTGAATAGTGGCAAACGGGATCACCCGGAACAATATCCAACAGAGAAAGAAAGTCTATTTGATCTTCATGAAAGTGAGCAGAATGTAGACCCGATTCCGATGGAAGATTTGACACTGGAAAAGCAAGAGGAAAAGAATAAAGAGGAGACCAAACACCGCTCTTCCAGCGACAAAAAATACCATACGGGCTTCTGAGAGTGTACAATAACTACAAGTACGCAATCATATTTTCCAAGGAGGAATCACATTGTTGAAAGCGTTACCTTTAAACAAGCGCGGGATTCCCGCAAGCCGCATTGCTTTAGGCTGCATGGGACTAGGCGGTGACTGGGACCATGAGCCGATTACTGCGGAGAATGTTAAACAAGGGCATGAAGCGGTCGATGCCGCACTTTCCATCGGCATCAACATGTTTGATCATGCAGATATTTACACTCGTGGCAAGGCGGAGAAGGTATTCGGTCAGATTTTTAAGGATCGTCCAGGACTACGTGAAGAAATTATAATTCAATCTAAATGTGGAATTAAGCTAATGGAGCCTGGGGACAGCACTAATACGTTTGATTTCTCTGGCCAACATATTCTGAACAGCGTGGATGGAATATTGTCACGACTTGGGACCGAATACATTGATATTCTTCTATTGCATAGACCCGATCCCTTAATGGATCCTGAGGAAGTAGCCTCCGCATTACATCAACTGAAGGCCGCTGGTAAGGTTCGCCATTTCGGGGTTTCCAATATGAGCGCCGCTCAGATCAAGCTGCTGCAGACTTATTGCGATGAACCTTTTATCGTAAACCAGCTGCATATGAGCTTGGCTAAGATCAGCTGGGTGGATGCTGGAATCAGTGTAAATCGTGAACCCTGGAAGGATATCATCTTTCCTGAGGGAACCCTTGAACATTGTCGAATGGAGAACATTCAGCTTCAAGCCTGGGGGCCACTCGCCCAAGGTCTATTTAGCGGGCGTTCATTAGAGGATCAACCGGAGAATATCGTCCAAACAGCAGCTATGGTCCAACAGCTTGCAGATGAAAAAGGAACAACACCCGAAGCCATTGTATTGGCTTGGCTAATGACACATCCAGCTGCCATTCAGCCTGTTATTGGAACTGTGAATCCGAAGCGTATTACTGCCTGTGCCGATGCGGACAAGCTGGAGCTTAGCCGTAAGGAATGGTACGACCTGTATGTTAGTTCACGTGGTTCAAAACTTCCGTAACATATACATTTATATTCTCAACTTCATTACTCCACTTATACCCGGCTCGCGTTTTTACTGCGAGCCGGGTATTTTTTTGCGAATCACCCTAAAAGATCGTTCTTTATTGCGAATATATTTAGTAATCGAGCGATAAATAGAGTTATTCAGAGATAAATTATCATTTTTGTTCTTTATAGAGTACAAATGCGCGTTATTGGCAGTTTTCTTTTTGTTTTATTCCATGTATGATTCATTACAGAAGTTGTTCTTAATAAAGAACGATAATAACGAACCAAAGAAACAGACATTGAGGGGAGGTATTCCTCTGAGACCCAGATCAGCAAGGAGAAGACCTAGAAGAAACAGGAAAATTGGTTTACGTATACTGCAATCAGGAATGGCTGTCTCCGTCTTATTTCTATATACCTCGCAGCAAGTTGGTGGTACCTATGGAGGCTTTGGAGCTGCTGCGCAAACCACTAGCACGATTAGCTTTTGCGAAGTATTTCCGAATTCGATCAAGGCACTGCTTACAGAGTTCAAAGAGCATGTTAATCGAGCGCTCACTTTAAAAGAATCACTACAACCCTTTTCCTCATCAGCTAACTACTCGGACGTTTCGGGAATAGAAGGGATGTCGCTGGAAGAGCTTGATGTCGCTGCACAAGAGATTTCTTCGCAAATAGCGGCGCTTCAATCCCAAATAGATAGCGTTAACGAGCAACTGGCGGCTAACAGCCAAATTTGGAATCAAATCCACAATGAGCTAAGTGCAGCAGCAGCCTTACTCTTCCAGATAGGAGGATATATGACTTCTCTAGATTCAAACTGTCTAGAAATCAAGGATGAGCAATTTTTCAGAGATTTACAAAGCAGCCTGAATCAAAGCGGTGTGATCTCGGAATCCTTGAATGCTTCCTTAAATGGAGTTATTAGTTACCTAACCTCCATACACGATGTCGGTCTTCCATTCGCTTCGGTAGTTACCAGTGATGTTTATGGACAACTTGAATTACGCGAAGGAGAGTTCCCACAGCCGCTGCCATTCCTGATTACCTTCACTCAACCAGATGGCGTGATCTCTAGCGACCTCACCTCCACTTATGAAGCTCTAAATACCGAATTGACTAACCTTAAAGAATCGGCAACCTCAGGTATCACTACCCTTCAAGATAAACTCCAAATGATCAGTCAGACTCGCGAGCAAAAACTAGAAGAGCTTGAAAAAGCTCGGCTAGAAGAAGAGCAAGCAAAGAAAGAAGAAGAAGCGAAGAAGGAAGAAGAACGTTTGGCTGAGGAGAAAAAGCAACAAGAAGCCGAGGATAAAGCGAAAGCTGAGGCAACCCCTCCAACGTCAGGTGAAGCTGCTCCGGAAGCCCCAAATAAAGAACAACCTGAAGCCCCAGCCACTGACCCGGTTAAGCCGGAAATTGGTGAAGAGCTCACAATTCCAAAAGATGTTCCTCAGCAAGAGGCTCCACAAGAGACGCCAAAGGCGGAAGACAGTACGACTACCCCGCCGGTAGCAACCCAAGCTCCTTCGGACCCTCAACCTGAGAAAGGTGGAGAATAAGATGCGAATTAAAAAAATTATCAATAATACCTTATCGAGCTTAATGCTTGTGATCTTTATTCTGCTGGTGGCAGCCGTAGTGTTATCCAAGGCCTCCGGTGGTGAACCTGCTTTCTTCGGATATGAGATCAAAACCGTACTCTCAGGATCGATGGAACCAGGAATTCAGACAGGCTCAATTGTCGCATTAAAACCCGGAGGGGATATGAATCGTTTCAAACCAGGCGATGTCATCACCTTTAGGAACGAAGATAATCTGCTCATTACTCACCGGATTGTAGAAGCGACCGTCAATAACGCTACTGGTGAAGCTGTTTATCGCACTAAAGGCGATAACAACGACGCACCCGACATGAACCCAACCAGTTCTGCGAATGTTGTAGCTCAGTATACCGGGGTCACTGTACCCTATGTCGGTTACGCTATGAATTTCGCGGTTTCCAAAGCTGGAAGTGTAGTCCTCATGATCGTGCCTGGCTTGATGCTTCTGCTCTATGCTCTGTATACCTCTTGGAAGGCTGTAGCTGCATTAGAAAAGAAAAATACTGCCCTACTGCCAGCCTCACCGTCCCCAACAGAAACACAGCCCTAAGTTGATTGTCCACTTCCGCTTACGAACCGGAAGATACAATATATAAATTTTATAAAAAATTCAAACACAAATTTGAGGAGGAATTTTATTATGGGTATCAAGAAAACATTGGGTCTTGGCGTAGCATCTGCAGCACTGGGTTTATCATTAATCGGCGGAGGAACCTTCGCATACTTTAGCGACACTGCGCAAAGCACAGCTACATTCGCAGCGGGTACACTCGATCTGAACTCCGACCCTTCTGTCATCGTTAATATTCCTAACCTGAAACCAGGTGATACTGTAACTAAATCCTTCAAATTGAAAAACGATGGTTCGCTCGATATCGGATCTATCATTCTGAATACATCGACTCAAATCACGGATGCTAAAGGAGATAACTACTTGGATTTAGCCGAGTTCATTAAAGTTAAATTCCTTAGAAATAATGATAAAGGGGTACCTATCGTCTCTCCTGAAAATGTAGTTTATGAGACTACACTTGCTGCTTTAAAAAGTCAGCATCCGGATCTCGTAAAAAATACAGGTTGGGATCAACTCTTTACCGAAGCATCCGGTATTAAAGCCGGTACCAATGACAGCTTCTCCGTCCAATTCGAATTTGTGGAAAATAACCAAGATCAAAATATTTTCCAAGGCGATAGCTTAACACTGACTTGGGATTTCGTAGCTAAACAAGGTGCGAAAAAAGACTACTAAGATCAATAAAGTAATTTAATAAAATACTCGAAGAGCAGCAGATCCTGAATCCGGCCACGGATAAGCAGATTGCTGCTCTTCTCTTTACAATAAACTTTGTCCGATTTATTGATATTTGCTATACTAATAACAAAAATTACGGAGGGGCGTCAGCATAGTGCCACAGAATATGGGCCAACGTATCCAGCAGCTCCGCCTAGACAAGGGTTTCTCCCTATCTGAGCTTGCGGACAGAGCAGATGTGGCTAAGTCGTATCTTAGCAACGTGGAGAGAAACATCCAATCCAATCCATCCATCCAGTTTATCGAAAAGATCGCTGACGCGCTTCAGGTATCCATTCATGCCCTACTCTATGGAGAACCAAATGATGCAGAGGAATCACATTTAGATTCGGAATGGTTCCGATTGGTGCAGGAAGCTATGGACTCAGGCATTAGCAAACGCGAATTCAAAGAATTTCTGGACTATCAGAAATGGAAGCTCGATCAAAAGGATTAATACTTCCTACTAATCTGGTACGATCCTCTCTTCTACTAAATCATATCGAAAAAGGACACAGCGAAGAACCGCTGTGCCCTTTTTCGATATGTAACCCCTCTAATGTATTACTGCACGATCTGCACAGTTTTCTCATGAAAGAACTGGCGGATTTCATCTGCCTTAATGCCAGCCTTCTTAGCTGCTAATAATAAATGTACCCACTCTTGATCCAGATCAATAAACTGCTGTTCTCTGTTGCTACCCTGGTTGGACTTTTCCAAAAAATCTCCCCCTAAGATTTTACGTCCCCAGGCAATCCGGCTGTCATAGTATCTCTACCTTAGACCCGCGACTTTGTGCCCCTGCCTTTCGGCAAGTTTACCTTTTACTGGACCCTTTTCACGAAAGGATCTGCTTAAAAAACTATAAAATTACTATCTGCAATAACATTATACAAAAAGAAAGCGGAAAAGTGTGTCGATTCCTGGTTACTTTCTATTTTAAAAACGAAAAATAAAAGATTTTTTTTCAAAGATCTTGTCCGATTATCACGATACTCGTCCGTTACATAAAATAAATTGTACTAGCAAAATAAATATTTACTGACCTAATAGTTAAAAATAAGGATAATAGAATCATTTTAATAGGCCTTTAGAATGGGTAATGAGAAGAAACACCCTTCTTTTCATTAGAACAAGCTAACCTATACCATTTTGCGAACGTATTGGACGAAAGAATGAATTGATTACAGTGGCTGAAAGTAGCACAATAAGATGAGAAATGAAACCGCAATCATCACAGCTCCAGTAAGCGTTGACACAAAATGTCACGTATGGAGTTCATCCGTTAAGGAGGATGTATTCATGGCAGCCAAAGAGCCCTATAACGAATCCATTTGGAGTAAGTATTACGGACCCAATTTAGGCTACATTCAAGAAAGATATGAACAGTTTGTGAAAGATCCCTCCACCGTAGAAAATAATTATCGCGAGCTTTTTACAAATTCGGGACCCCCTCCCCTAACTCCGGATAGCGAACCGGCTCCTCAGCCGCGCATCTCGGGAGACACCGAATGGCTTAGAAAAGCAGTAAGAGCTTCCAAGCTAATCGCCAATATTCGTATATATGGCCATATGGCCGCTGAAATTGATCCGCTGGTACGCGATCAGAATCCCATGGCAAAATATCTTGAGCCTGAAACCTATGGGCTGACCCGCGAAGACCTGATTGCACTGCCTGCCACGCTTATATGGGAAAATGCGCCGAATGATGTGCATACCGGGTGGGATGCCGTGCAACGTATGCGTCAGGCATACACCAAGACTATCGCCTATGAATTCGGGCATGTGCATGAAGAAAAAGAACTGCAATGGCTAAATAGACAGGCAGAATCCACCAGCTCACCAGCACCCCTGAATAATACAGAACGCAAAGAGCTCCTGAACCGCCTGATTCAGGTAGAGCAATTTGAAACCTTCCTCCACAAGACTTTTGTAGGTCAGAAGCGTTTCAGTCTTGAAGGCAATGATGCTCTTGTGCCGATGTTAGACGAAATCGTACGCGCTGCTGCACATGACGGTGCAGAGCATATTTTGATGGGCATGGCGCATCGCGGTCGCCTCAACGTTCTTGCACATATTTTGGGCAAACCTTATGATATCATATTTTCAGAGTTTCATCATTCTCCGAACAAGGAGCTTTTCCCTTCCGAAGGCTCCACAGGCATTAACTATGGCTGGACAGGTGATGTGAAATACCATCTCGGTGCAGACCGTGCTGTCCGTGAAGGAGAAACCGTACGCACAAGAATAACACTAGCGAATAACCCAAGTCACTTGGAATTCGTCAATCCTGTCGTGGAAGGTTTCACTCGTGCCGCACAAGAAGATCGGAGCACTGCAGGACTGCCGAAGATTGATACCAGTAAAGCTATGGCGGTGCTGATGCATGGTGATGCTGCTTTTCCAGGTGAAGGAATTGTTGCAGAAACGCTTAATATCGGCAAACTTCAAGGTTATCAAAATGGTGGGACGATCCATATCATTGTTAATAACCGAATTGGTTTTACGACTGAAAGTGAAGATTCCCGTTCTACGCATTATGCGAGTGACATCGCCAAAGGGTATGAAATCCCGATAGTCCATGTCAACGCTGATGACCCAGAGGCCTGCGTAGCAGCCGTACGTTTAGCTAGCGCATACCGCCATCAATTCAAAAAAGATTTCGTAATTGATCTCATCGGCTACCGCCGTCATGGTCACAACGAAATGGATGATCCTGAAACCACACAACCTATTGTCTACGGCAAGGTTCGCAATCATCCGACCGTCTACAAGGTTTATGCAGAGAGACTGAAAAACGAAAAGGTTCTTACCGCCGAAGACGTGCAAAAGATGAATGCTGAAGCAGAAAGCGTATTGCAGCGTGCGTACGATAATATGAAGGAAGGCAATCATAAGAAAAAAGAACCCAAAGCCTTCATTCCTCTACAAACGGACCGCGCAGCGGCAAACACTACAGCGGTATCCATCTCCAGCCTGCAGGAGATCAATCGTGAACTGTTGACGGTTCCAGCTGGATTCCAGGTTTATCCGAAGCTGGAGCGCATTTTACAACGTCGTAAAGATGCACTGAATGAGGGTGAAAAGGTCGACTGGGCACTGGCTGAAACGTTAGCCTTCGCTACCATTTTGAAAAATGGGACGCCCATCCGACTGAGCGGTCAAGATGCCCAACGCGGAACCTTCGCACATCGCCATCTGGTGCTGCACGACAGTAAAACAGGAGATTTATTCTCTCCGCTACATCAGCTAAGCGATTCCCGTGCCTCCTTTGGCGTATACAACAGTCCATTGTCAGAGGCATCAGTATTAGGCTTTGAATATGGTTATAATGTGTTCGCACCGGAAACCTTCGTAATCTGGGAAGCACAGTATGGTGATTTCGCCAATGCGGGTCAGGTTATTTTTGACCAGTTCATTGCGGCTGGACGCGCCAAATGGACACAGCGCAGCAATCTCGTCATCATGCTGCCGCATGGCTACGAAGGACAGGGACCTGAGCACTCCAGCGGTAGGCTGGAACGGTTCTTGCAGCTATCCGCTGAGGAGAACTGGACAGTCGCTAATCTGACTACCGCTTCGCAATATTTCCATCTGCTGCGGCGCCAAGCAGCGTTATGCGGGCAGGAAGATGCTAGACCGCTAGTCATTATGACGCCGAAAAGTCTCATTCGGAATACGCGCAGCACTTCTGCCGGAACCGAGCTGGCTTCAGGACAATTCAAGCCTGTATTAGCTGAATCTTTGCTTGGCCAGAAACCAAGTGAAGTTAAACGGCTCGTAGTCTGCAGCGGTAAAGTCGCTATCGACATCCAAACAGAACTGGAAGCAGCACAGGATAAGGATTGGTCATGGCTGCATGTTCTTCGCCTAGAGCAGCTTTATCCGTTCCCGGAACAAGAGTTAAGCGAACATTTAAACTCCTTCAGCTCCCTTCAGGAAATTGTCTGGGTGCAAGAAGAGCCGAAAAATATGGGCGGCTGGAGCTATAGTGAGCCTCGGTTACGCGCCATCGCACCAAAGAATGCCGGCGTAAGATATATCGGCCGTCCGGAACGTTCCAGCCCGGCCAGTGGTTATGCAGATGTGCATAGCTTCGAACAACGTAGAATTGTAACAGAAGCCCTAAAATCAAATTCGAACGTACAAGCGGCTGTACCGTCCTCTTAAGAGGACGGTATCACAATAGCGTAAACCATTATGTTTGGGGAGGAAACGGCCTGTGTCAGAAATCTTAGTACCCGATCTGGGAGAATCCATATCCGAAGGAACCATCTACAAATGGCTGGTTAAAGAAGGCGACACGGTAGGTCAAGGCGATGTGCTCGCTGAGCTGGAAACGGATAAAGTCAATCTGGAAATTAGTGCAGAGGTGGAGGGTGTCATCTCCACCATCCTGCGTCAAGCGGGCGAGAACGTAGCCGTTGGCGAAGCCATCGGCATCATTGGAGCCGCAAGCGGCAGTACGCCGCAGGCCGCTGAAAGCGAAGCCGAAGCGCCTAAAGCGGCTCCGGCAGGCGGCAACGCAGTAGCAGCCGCCGCGCCTGTAGCCGCGCCCGAAGTGCCTGCAGCAGGTGGCGACAGCCACGCTGCATTGGCATCGCCGGGCGCACGCAAGCTGGCACGGGAGCGCGGCATCGACCTCGGCGAGGTTAGCGCCCGTGATCCTATCGGCCGGATTGGTCAGGCCGATGTGTCCGGTCATGGTGCAGCAGCGCCGCAGGCCGCTGCACCGGTAGCTCCGGCGCCGCAAGGCAAGCCGGAGCCAGCGAAGCCGGCAGCGAGCAAAGCCACGCCGGACGAGGGCAAAAACGTGGAGCGCAAGCGCATGTCGCGCAGACGGCTCACGATTGCCAGCCGCTTGGTCGAAGCGCAGCAGACCGCGGCCATGCTTACCACCTTCAACGAGGTGGACATGACAGCGATCCTCGACATCCGCAAGCGTCGCAAGGATGCATTTAAAGAGAAACATGAAGTTGGACTAGGCTTCATGTCCTTCTTCACCAAAGCCGTGATCGGTGCGCTTAAAACCTATCCACTGCTGAACGCCGAGATCGACGGTGAAGATCTGGTCGTTAAGAAATTCTACGACATCGGTATTGCTGTTGCAGCGAAAGAAGGACTTGTAGTTCCAGTAGTCCGTGATGCGGATCGGCTCAGCTTCCCGGAAATCGAGCGCCAAATTGGCGAGCTCGCTTCCAAAGCACGCGCCAATACGCTCAGCCTCTCCGAGCTGCAAGGCGGAACATTCACCATCACCAACGGTGGCGTATTCGGCTCCTTGTTATCCACACCGATTCTGAATACACCACAGGTGGGTATTCTAGGGATGCATAAGATCCAACTGCGTCCGATCGCGCTGGACGAAGAAAGAACCGTAAACCGTCCAATGATGTACATCGCCCTTTCCTATGATCACCGGATCGTTGACGGCTCTGAAGCGGTAAGCTTCCTCGTCAAAGTGAAGGAATTGCTGGAAGATCCAGAAGCACTGTTGTTAGAAGGCTAACGCTCTTCGACTTTTCGACGACATAAGAATATAAAGAAGGTATCCCTACAGCTCTCGCTTTGGGGATACCTTCTTTTATATCTGGATCGACTTGCTGCCTTCCCTGCATACGATTTAACTGTATTTTATACACTTATATCTTTCTGATCCGCTCATATCCTCTTCTCTAATTGCATTCTCTACAACTAAAATCCGTAAAAACGTCTATTTCCACTAATCTAACCAGTAATAACTGTATCAAATACAACTAAACGACCTATATACAGCTATTGGTGAACTTTAATTGCACATAATACAACTAACTTAGCGCATGCATCTACTAACTACTAACTACTAACTACTAACTACTAACTACTAACTTCAAACCTCAAACCTCAAACCTCAAACTTCAAACTTCAAACTTCAAACTTCAAACTTCAAACTTCAAACTTCAAACTTCAAACTTCAAAACTCTACTTCAATAGCTCCTCAGCCAGCTGTAAAAATTGCTCCATGGTCAAAATCTCATCTCCATAGCTGGTGAGTGTATAATACGCGTCCTGCTTCTCGTTATACCAATTCAGATAATCATAGCTGACTTCTTCCCTTACTACCTTGTTATAGATAACTTCTGTGCCTGCGACTGTGAGCTTATTAGCTTGATTCTCAGATGTTTGTTCCACGAAAACCTTGCCGCCATGCATGAGCGTTGCTGAGATCCCTATAAAAGCATTGTTCTTCGAATAAGTTACACTTAGCCCCCCTGGCTCGGACCACGGTATAGCCTTCATAAACAAATTGCGCGTCCCCTTGTCCTTATTTGCCTGAGCGGTAAGATCATTTAATGTTTCCTTATACAGAGAACCTAGCTTAGCTGTATCCGTAGTCGGAGAATTAGGATGGATTACACCATATTTAAAAGCGTACCCCGCTGCCGCTTCGGGAAGCATTGGCGCCCCTGTTCTTTTGATTTCTTTTATAAAGTCAGAATACGCATCTATCCGCTGCTCTTTATACTTAAACTGCAATTCTGTCGCCAAGCCTGCTGCACCTGCTTTATTTTTCACAAGATAGCCGATCAATTCACCCGGTTTAGCGAACTGTTCTGCTTGCTGCGCATATTTATCATAAGAAGACCTCTCTGCAGATTCGGTCGGCGCAACATGTTGAACCTTCACTACTCCTTCACTATTGCGGATTTGGATATATTCAGATGCAGCATACGCAGTCACAGAGATCAGCAGAAACAGCGTTAACATGCTAGCCACTGCCGTTGTTTTATTCATCACCCGCAGCGAGAACGATCGCTTTCGACCTGTTATGCCAGTAATACGCCCCATGACCTTATCTTCTACATCTACCTCATCCAAAAGTTCATTGCCAGCCGAGGCATAAATTATATCTTGGTATTCATTGCTGATTTTGTTTCTTTCCATGTGATCTCCTCCTCCGACTTCATAGCTTCCTGAACCTTTAGCTTGATCCGATTCATTCTTTTAGTTAGCGCATTGGGACTGACCCCTAGAATCTCACTTATCTCTGCATAAGTTTGTTCCTCAAACACCCGCAGAATAAGCATGTTTCTCTCCTCAAGCGACAATCGCGCTAAAGCTGCAGACAATGAAGGACTATACAACCGAGCATCCAGCTCCTGTTCAGGGCTTGCAGACAGTACTTCCGGACGAAAAATACGCATGACTTGCTTGTGCAGACGACGCCTGCGCAGCAGATTTAAGCAATGATGATATGCGATACGATAGAGCCAAGCCGAGAAATGCATTTGCGATTTGTATTGCTGGATAGATTGATAACCCTTTACCAAAATATCCTGAACCGCGTCCTCCGCATCCTGCTTGTTTTCTAACAAACGATAGCAATAGCGATAGATCGGCTTTTGGAATGCTCTGACAATTAAAGCATACTGCTCGGAATCCCCCTCCTGAATCCTAACGATTAGCTCTTCCAACTCTGTCGAGTCTAGCGAATCCTGTGGCGATGTAAGCACCTCCTTAACCTTTATATCTCTATAACACTTGACTGCCGAAAAAAGTGCCTATGTAAACCAAACTAAAGGAAATTTTATAAAAGGTGATAATCACAGCTTCGGAGAATATTTGAATTTCTGACGGCTGGTGTGCCCGGATTTCTTACTTATACCATTATGCACGGTTAAAATCTGGTGAGTCTATGCTTAGCAGATGCATAACAAAACCTCCCATTAGACCTGATAACTCCAGGTTTGCTTCTAATGGAAGGTTTTTTAATAAGGCTTCATTATTCTAAGACTGAGGTGTAACTTCAAAGCCTACTAGATTGTAAATTGTACAAAGGCTACTCTCTTATCATGGAAGGAGATAGAGTGATCGTAATCGTCTTATCGAACGGGGTCATAAAATTGACCAACACCGCCTTGCAGTTATCCTGCAGCTTCGCCTCACGCACCGTAGCCGCCAGATGGCCAAGCTCGCCCCCTGTCAGTTCAATCCAGTCCTCTTCACAACTATAGCGGAGGTTACCGCCGTTCCAGAGATAATGGTCCTCTCCGACAGCCTGCAATTCGCCCGAAGTGAAACATCCTTCCCGTCCAAAAACGAAAGACAACTGTGTCATAACCTCTCTAGGCTCCTCAGCATGCAACCGGAGGGTCCACCCTCTGTCCGTACGCTGAACCTCCGTCTCCACACGGAATGTCTGTTCATGCGTAAGTGCGCGGCTCTGGTGCGGGAGCAGATACCAAGGGCTTACCGGCTCCGCAGATGTTTGCGGGAGCAGTTCGCCTTCGACAGGACCGTAATACCCCTTCTTTTGTTCTCCTGACAGGTGGTATCCTTCCGGCAATTTGATCATTTTTTGCATCGGTACATATCCCGGAGAAAAGTAAGAAGCCAGCTGCACTGCAAGCAGCCTGACGGCACCGTGACGGAGTGCAAAAAAAGACGGCGTCTCCGTAATTAAGGTCACGCTAGTGTTCCCGTCCCTGTAGCGCGCAACCGGTGCTCCGAAATCAGTATGCAGCCGGCTGTGGTAAATTCGCCCTTGATGGCCGGACTTCTCCATACCCTGCAGATAGCCGTGTCGCGGAAAATCGCCGTTCAGTATTTTCTCATATTTTACAGGCAGAGCTGCCGAATCTTCAAAAGGTTGCTGAAGCTCCGGCTCCAGCAGCATCCGTACAAGTACGTTGACAGAGCAGACCCCCGGATTTTCCAGTGCACTGCCTGCCCATTCGGCCATCCCCGCAAACAATGGCTCCTTATCGAAACGGGCCAGAATAGCGTACGGTAAATAATATGGAGACAGGTCGTGAAAGCTCCCCAGATCCTGGCGCCCAGAATAATCGGTCACAACTTCGCCCTTAGGATGCACCAAATAGACCATCATGTGTAAATTCAGACGAACTGGCTCCAGCAACTGGGGCCGATCCAGCAGACGAGCGGCATGAATCAGCATGATGTCGCTGACCGCACTATAAATACCGTTGCTGCGTTCCGTCCATTCTCCATCAGGTGTAATATCCATCCCTTCCGCCAACCACTGATCCGCCCGCTGGACAGCCTCCTCCAGTCCGAACAGTTCATGCAGAAATCCCAGTGCTGCACACAATACCCAACGGTGATTCGGCGTGTGACAGCCCCCTGTAAGCATGACGGGAATAGTTCGCTTAAGAAACAGAAGCATATTATCAAGCACCTGTTGCAGTGGTGCCCAATCCTGCGACGCCAACAGTTGGTATAGCTGAGCGTAGCCGACGATGACAAAGGCTGTGTCCGGGGGAGAATGATAGTTCGTCCAGCCCGGAGAGATCGAGCCATCCTCATGTTGTGCACGCAGCACGAACTCCGTCGCCAGCAGCAGGCGGGCCAGAAGCAGCTCATCACGGTAGAATGCGGAACCCGGGTTAACCAGAGCCGCTCCCCAATAACACATATCGGTTGGTGTGCCGGTCGTATGATTAACCCAGGCAACGCCAGTACCCGGATCTATTGTCCCTCCGTAATAGCGGCTCGTCGGATCAAGTACCTGCCGGGATAATCCCTCCACTGACGCTCTATCATTACTGGCTACCAGTTGCTTGTACATTATACTTCCCTCCATGTTAACAATCTGCTCAATGTCTGGGTGGTAACAGGAGCTGAAGCCGCACCAGCTCTTGTCGGATACGTTCAGGAATTTCCGTGAACAGTTGAATCCAAGAAACGAACAATTCCTCCCGGTCCGCATATTCCCAGATCGAATAGGACAGGGAAGGCGTGAACCGGCAGGTTTGCAGATAACGGTGGACAAGACGGTCAGTTTCTTCATCCGATGCCAGTATATCGCGGAAAAAGTCACCATAAATCAGACCCTCCGCACCTGCCCCATCCTGTGTACTGGATGCGAATCCTGGTAACAGCTCAAAGACTTCAGGGAACGGGGCGAGGGCATGCTTGCCGGGTTGGACATAGAGGTCCACCCGTGTTCCGCTTAGATTGCTGCCCCCGCGCAGCAGCGCTTTAAGAAATTTCCCGTGAAAGCTCGCTTCGGCATCCACCACTTCCCCGTTTCTACCGATGTAAACCCACACATGCTCCAGATCATATAAATGCTGAATATCATAATCGTAATAAATCGCGTATTCCACAACGAACTGCACATCCGGATGCTTCACAGCTAGACGGCGCCGGAAGGAAGGAGACTCCTCCTCCTGCCGCATCACCGTTATACCGAGACGTACCGGAAAAAACGGCTCGTTCTGATCGAAAAATAAGCGCGGAGCATACTTCATAGCTAACCTACGGTCTTCATCGTTCAACATCAGACCTGCCCTCTACGCGCCAATTTGGCCATAAGCAGCCGATGACTTTCATCAATTTCTTCCGGCTGGCAAGCTGCCTTCAGCTCATACACTTTGACCTGCGCCCGTTCAATCATCGGCAGATACGCATCATAGAATTCCATATTCCCGCTGTTTACATAAGGGCACCAGTGGTCAGACAGACCGATGGTCTCATGAATGTGAACACCTACAATATCATCCATCAGACCTTCCATTTCCCCCACACTGTCGTACAAACCCAAACGGTCCATCATAATGGCATGCCCGGTGTCATACCATATGCCCACAGGCGCTCCCTTTAGCGCCTTAATAATCGTTTTGGCTTCCGCAAGCGTCGGAATCTGCTGCGGTTTGGAACGTGTTTCGATACCAAAGCGGACGTTTAGCCCCTCAGAAACTGCCCGGTTACATACTTCATCTAGGCTTTCAATAATTTTCTGCACATAGCCGGCGCTGTAAGCTTCCCGCCGCTCCATCAGTTCCGCCCATTTGCTGCGATAAGCGTTAGAATCTCTACCCTCTCCGTTATAAATTTGCTCCAGCTCTTTGCTGATATCATTTGGAAAGGGTACCTCACCGGGATGCACAACAACGGCTTCTCCTCCGTAACGCTGAGCGTACTTAGCCGAGCCAATCAGCAGCTCAATCGCCCGCTGCCGCTTCTCCTCATCCTCAAAACCTAGCAGCACGGAATCTGTGCCATAATCGGAGTCATGCACATGCGGGAAGGTGTTGTGGACACTGGAGATCCCCATCTCCCCCCGCTCAAGCATCGGCTCGATCGTTTCCAGCATTTCCTTAGTCACATTATAGTTCAGCTCCACCCGCTGAAAGCCGAGATCGCGGATTTCCCGCAGCATGGCGTCACCGGCAGTGTGGCGTTTAATGTTCCAGCAAGTTGAGAACGAAAATATGCCTTTGTTCTCCATAATTATGTTTTCCTCCCTTGTTACAGCTTACGGTTCAACCTTTTACGGCACCAAGCATTACCCCGCTGACAAAATATTTCTGCAGCCATGGATATACGGCAAGGATCGGTACTGTTGCAAAGATAACAGTGGCCGCTTTTAGGCTCTCTGGTGTCAGTGGGGTCCGGTTAGCACCTTCCATTTGTGTCAGTTCGGATACCATGTTGTTCTGCACCATCTGGAACAGCTTAAGCTGGAGCGGATACAAATCAGGATTATTGATATACATCAGAGAATCCTGAAAGCCGTTCCACCTTCCCACTGCGTAGAAAAGAGCCAACGTGGCCATAACCGGCATGGATAGCGGCAATATAATACTCATCAGTGTACGAAGATGGGAACTGCCATCGATCTCGGCGGATTCCTCCAGGCTGGCAGGAATGTTATTGAAAAAGGAGATCAGGATAATCAGGTTAAAGGGGCTGACCAGACCTGGCAGAATAAGCGACCAGACCGAATTAATCAAATGTAAATCACGGATCAACAAATATTCAGGAATAATACCACCGCTGAAAAACATGGTGATAACGATCAGATACATAAAAAATTTGCGGCCCTTCAATTTTCTTTTGGTCAGCGGATAAGCTGCTGCGACAGTGAAAAGCATACATAGCACCGTTGTGGCAAACGTCAGAATAACCGTAAAGACAAGAGAGCGGATCATCGCATTATTGGAAAAAACATTAATGTATGCATTCCAGTTCAATTCAATGGGGAAAATCGTTACTTCTCCAGAAGTAATTGCCCGGTTGGAACTAAGCGACACGGCAATCACATGCAAAAACGGAGCCAAGCAGAACAACACGAACAAGGCAACAAACGTTATATTGACGATATCGAATATCCGGTTTGAGGTACGTTCACTCATAGCACTCCGCCTCCTTCTTTCTTTATCATAAAATACCGTCTCCGGTCACTTTTTTCGAAATATAGTTGGAGCCAAAAATAAACACCAGTCCCACCACAGCCTGGAACAATCCGACTACGGTAGCCAACGTATATTGTCCGGATTCTAGACCCACCCGGTACACAAAGGTACTAAGCACATCAGAATACTCACGCACAGCAGTGTTACCGATAATGTAAGGACGGTCAAAACCGATGCTGACCATCTTCCCCAGATTGAGGATAAGCAGCGTCACGATAGTTGGTTTTATACTGGGAAGCGTAATGTAACGGATTTTCTTCAGCCTTGTCGCTCCATCCACTTCAGCAGCTTCAAACAGCTCTCGGTTGACACCGGTTAACGCCGCCAGATAAAGGATAGTCCCCCAACCAGCACTTTGCCAGACGCCTGTGAATAAGTAAGTGATCAGCCAGGGATTTTTTTCAGTCAGAAACGGAATGGGAGTAAGGCCTAAGCTCTCCAGCACACCGTTCACCATACCGGACTGGTTGCCGAATAATTGATACACAATCCCCCCGATGATCACCCAGGAAATAAAGTGGGGGATATACAAAATCGTCTGCGATATTTTCTTGAACCACACCGAACGAATTTCGAACAGCATAATCGCCAGGATAATCGGAGCCGGAAAAGAGACCAGCAAATCCAGAAAATTCAGCATAAAGGTATTGCGCAAGGTGGTATAGAACTCTCTCATTCCAAAAACCTCGCGGAACGCATCAAAGCCGATCCACTCGCTGCCTCCAATCCCTTGAAACAAATTGAAATCCTTAAAAGCAATCTGCACACCATACATCGGACCATAGCGGAAGATCAGGAAATAAATAATAGGCAGCGAAAGCAGCGCGTACAATTGCCAATACCGTCTAAAGTATGTCGCTTTGCTCAAGTCGTTTTCCTCCTAAGGAGAAAAACCGGGTGGAGCGCAGCACCATCTCCCCCCGGTTTTCACTATATATTTGTTTATTGAGCTGAAAGTTCCTTAAACGACTTCTCCAGTTCCTCTTTCAGCTTGGTTCCGCCCAAAGTCATATAATCTTTCATTTCCTGCTCGTAAACCGCTTCAAATTGCTCCGGTTTGGCCATTGCTGTCTTTACAATAATTACGTTGAGCTTATCTTTAAGCGTTGTGCCATATTGGGATTCCGCTTCTATCGGCTTGCCGAAGACGAGCGGACCCACCGTGTCAGCGTTGGCGATAGCGATTGATTGAGTCAGCATCTCCCGGTTACGTTCCGGGAAGCCCAGCGCCCATGCTTTTTCATTAGTGGCCTGATCACCAATGTTTTTGCCGTTGGAGATAATGGCCATGTCACCCGCGTTAAACAGACGATCGGCGAACTCCTGGGAAACATCTGTTTTAGCCACTGGAATACCGTCTACCAGATCGTAGTTTTCACCTTCAACGCCATTTTGGATATCAATCAGATTATTATCCGAAGCCATCCAATCGAGATACTTAACGGCTTCCACGGCGCGTTTACTACTCTTCGGAATCATGATGTACATGCCGTTGGAGGCATACCGGGATTTAATGTGCTTGTTATCAACGTTGGCGTTGGTTAAGACGTCTACCGGCAGCACCTTGCTTCCCTCTACATTTTTGTAGAGATTATCTAGGGTACCATCGGCATAGAACAAGACATCCACATCCTCCGACCAGTAGCCTACATTGCCGTTCTGGATATCCTTGGCCAACTGTGTTTTATCCTCGTCCAGACTGAAGTCCTTACTGATCATCCCTTCATTGTAGAGCTTATTAAGAAATTGCAGGGCATCCTTAAAGCCCTCATGCAGCGGCAGCTCATAACGTTGGCTGTAGGTCAGATCGCCGCTGATCGGCTTCATGAAAGAGAAAATCAACGTCTCGAATTGGGCTGGTGCCAGTGCCATGCCCATCGGGATGTTTTTGCTGCCGAGATTGCCCGGATCCTTTTCTTTAAACGCTTTCAAAGTGGTGTACAGCTCATCGGTCGTCGTTGGCACAGGCAATCCTAATTTATCTAACCAATCCTGACGGATGTAGGAGCTATAACGGCCTGTGATCGCCCGTTTACCAGGGATCGCATACTGTTGGCCTTCAAGCTGGCCGAACGCCAGCGTATCCTCGCCAATAAACTTTTTCAGATTCGGGCCATATTCATCGAGAATTTCTCCGACATCAGTCAAGCCACCTTGCTGGGCATACCGATAAAACACACTGGAATCATACGTAAATACGATATCGGGCACATCCGTATTGCTCGCCATCAAAACATTCAGCTTGGTAACTTCCTCAGAACGTTGGATAGGTACAAATTCCACATCAATGTTATTCGGATCTCCGAACTTTTCCTGCACTAGTTTAGTTAAGTAGTTATTGGTAATGGTATGAGGGGCTGGGCTGTTGCCGCGATCAAACACTTCCACCTTTAATGTAACGCGCTTGGCACTTTCGCCGGCTGCGGCACCCTCGGATGCTGTGTTGTTTTTAGAATCATTGGAACAGCCTGCTAGCAGAGAAACGCCCATTATTGCGGTTAATCCGATCCCGATTGCTTTCTTCAGAACTCCTTGATGTACGTTCACTGTCATTTTTCCATCCCCTTCGCCCTTGCAGGCTTTAATGGTGTATTTATGATCCCCTAGCCTTAACTCTATCCATCCCCAGCGGAATCCATAGCTCGTGATGCTTTTTACTGCCGTGCTACTGGGTCGCTTGTTGTTCTGGATGCCCACAGTATTTCACGAATTTCGGCAGTCTGACAATAAACCTCTTTCGGATGCTCATATCCCAGCAAAATCGGACTTCCGGTTTATCTATACAAACCATTTTCGTAGAATAAACCGCTTTCAAAAGTGTGAAAATAAAGACCGCATCGGTGTTCGCGCCCCCATCATAGAGGTTGGCGTGCACAGATGCGGTTATAAAAAACTATTGTTCACTTGCTATTGGATTAATAAAGTCGGCAGCCTATAGTCTGGAGGTCCCGCGCCCGCGCTTTAAAGAACGGTAGTCACCCGGCGTGATTCCTAATACTCGTTTGAATACCCTGCCGAATGTAATTGCATTCGCATACCCCACCTGGAGTGCAATATCCTGCAGCGAACATTCCGTTTCCACTAAAAGCTTTTCGGCTTCCTTCATGCGTAGCTCTGTTAGAAAATCAACAAATTTCATTTTAAATTCTGTTTTAAATAGATAGCTGGCATATTTGCCGGATACCTGAAACCGGTCGCTCAAATGCTTTAAGGAGAGATCGGGATTTGTAAAATTCTCTTCTATATAGTTCTTCATCTCGGTTACCATCGCCCGGTAGCTTTTAGTCTCACTGACAGAAACATAAGTGCGGAATAAATCAGTCAAATACTCAAACAAAATCCCCTTCATTTCATCTATGGATTCTGCCTCTTCCAGCCGCTTCAGCTGCTTCTCCGCATTTTCCGCTGACAGCTCATCCTGCAGCTGCTCAGACATGACAGCCACTTCCCGGCTCAGCATCTGTAGCATGGCCTGAATTAGAGAGCGAATATCATCATCTTGTAAATAATCCTGTTTAAAACCATCAAAAACACCTTCCAGCAGTTCCCGCCATTGGCCGCTCGACATCCGGAACTGCTTAACAAACTCAGCAATCATTTGTAGATACTTGAATGTCTCAAGAAGCGGCTGGCGCGTTTCTCCAAATTCCGTTAAAGCGATGTCTTCGTACATTAAAAGCTTGTGCTGCATCACATTCTCCGCTGCCGCATAGGAATCGCGAATCTCCCCTGGCCCAGCCGCCACTGGCCCGATAGCGAAGCTTAGGGAGAGGCGCAAATTCTGCTCCACCCAGGTGCGGCAGTCCTCAGCGAATACACGGATTTTCTCTGCCATCTCTTCATCACTTCCTGTGGTCAGGAAGAGAATTGCCGCCCGGTCAGTCCCAATCCACTCCGCCCAAGCCTGCAATTCCGCACTCCGCGCCAATTCTTGAAAGACATTCATCAGGGCAAATTTAAGCGTGTTCTGATCGCCCCTTGTATACCGATCTTGAAAAACCTTGTCGTAGCGGTTGATTTCGCTTAGCACAACCATAAAGCGGGATGTGGAATGAGCTCCGGAGAGCGGCGACAGCTCTTCCATCCGCTGGACGACATTGTCCAACCGTTCGCTTTGCAAGAGATCGTTGAAAAGCTTGCTGCGCTGTAACAGCAGATTCTCTCTGCTTTTCTTATCATAATCCGTCATATGGTTGATTAGATCTTCCAGCACCCCGTCAATGAGCATCATTTCGTCCGGTCTGTCGTTGGATTGGTCCAGCTTGCGAATTTGATGGCCTTCAATCCGGTTCATAATCACCTGAATTGGTTTATAGTTCCGCCGCGTAACATAGATCAGGTAAAAAATCGCGCACACAACCGTACCTAAGGCAATAGCTACCCAAAGGTAAGAAATCACCGACACCCAGCTGAATAGACTGCCCGTTTTGATCCCGCTGGAAAACGTCCAGCCAAGCCTTTCCATATATAAAGTGTTCAACTGCTTCCCATTCTTGGCACCTTCACTGTCCGAATGGGCCTGATAGACCACCTGTCCATCTGCGCCAAAGATGGTCAGAAAGGACAACTGTTCGTTGACCATACCGTCGACGATCTGTTCCATTCCGCTCATCTTGAGATTGATTACGAGCACTCCCTCCGAGCCGAAGGGCAGCGGCATTCCTTTATTTATGGTAAGCACACGTATAGACGTACGCTGAAATTCATCTTTGTATTCCCTAACAGGCTGCCAGCCTTCCGATAAAGAGCCGGAGGTGATGCGGCCAATCCAATCCTCGTCTACAAATCCTGAAAGGTCCTTTAATCCAGTTTCTGTTAAAACGCTTTCATTTCTCTTGTCATAAAGATAGATGGACTGAATATAGGGCGATTCACGCGTCAAGCTGCGTAGATTCTGGGCAACAGCGTAGACGGTCGCCATATCAATCTGGCCTTGATTGTTAAAATAACGTTTATAAGCATCGCTGCGTTCAGCAGCCTCCAGCACTGACAATTCAGCTTCCTTGATCGTTCGGTCCACATTATCCATAAGATAGCTGGCGGTGATACGGTCCGCTTTTTTGGTTTCCATTCGTGAAATATCATTAATAAATACAAAAGAGGCAAAAATCAGTATCGTCACAGTAAGCAAAAAAATAGGAAAGTAGGACAGCAGTAATCGGCGATACCAGGAACGGAACAATAGATAACCCCCTCTGTACAACCGTTAGGATACCCGGCCACGGTTTAGCCGTTAATGCACGAGTAGTTCATAGATATTTGGCTGCACCATCATGGAAATGGAAACTCTTCCGCCTAATTTGCTGCCATTATAACACATACAACATGAACCCGACCAACGAAGCCATTCGTATTTTACACCCGCTCATTAAAAAGGCGAGGTGCGCACAGCCATAGCCGTGAACCCCCGCATATAAATCTGTCCGAGCAGCCGCCAAGCACCAAGTGGTAGCCCTCCTCGGCCTATAAACCACTCAGATCTCTGATATAACGGCGCGCCTTGATCGCATATTCCAGTGGATCGGCAAGTGCCGGATCCTGCTCCGCTTCCACTACAAACCATCCCGTATAAGAGTAACTTGCCAATTCGGTGAAAATCTCCGCAAAGGATATACATCCATCGCCAGGTACGGTGAATGCGCCCGCTTTTACAGCCTGGAGAAAACTGAGCTGATCCCGCAGCACACGCTGAACAACCTCCGGACGTATATCCTTCAAATGGACATGTTTAATCCGAGGTAGATGGATGCGCAGCACCTCTAAGGGATTCTCACCGGCAAAAGCTAGATGACCGGTATCGAACAGCAGGGACACCTCTTCCGGTTCCGTGAGCTCCATTAGCTTAGCAATTTCGCCCCCAGTCTGCACCCCTGTCCCCATATGATGATGGTATACAAGCGCCATACCTTTTTCAGCAGCCAGCCGGCCAAGCCCACCCAGTCCATCGGCAAGTGCGGCCCACTCCGCTTCTGTGAATACAGGTTTATTAGCAAATAGCGGCGTATCCATTTGTCCCTGAATACTCCGCCCTTGCTCTGAGACGACAATCACCTTCGCACCCATCTCATATAAAAAATCACGATGCGCGCAAAAAGCCTCCGCTGTCTCCTCATATGGCCGCACAGTCAGATACGCGCTGAACCAAGCGCTGGCAATCTCAAGTCCACGAAGCTCCAGTGCCCGGCGCAGCCGTTCCGGAGAGCGTGGATACTTGTTGCCCACCTCGCTTCCCTGAAACCCGGCAAGCGCCATTTCGCTAATGCACTGTTCAAAGGTATTGTCTTTTCCCAGTTCAGGCATATCATCATTAGTCCAAGCGATAGGAGCAATCGCCAGCTTGACCGCATGTTCTTTGAACATCATCGATTCTACCCCTTCCGTTTCACAGTATTACTAATACTAATAACTGCGGGCCTTTCCAAGCTGTTCAAGCTTCTGCTCGTGGGCAGCCCGAACGGCCTCACTGCCGGACACTTCTGGAACACCAACATTCCACCAGGCTCCGTAACCATGTGTCATTGTCTTGGGCAGCACCTTAATGTCGATTAGGGTGGAACGATCCTGCAGCTGAGCCTCCCTCAAAGCGTCACGCAGCTGCTCAGCCGTTGACGCACGGAAGGTCTTCACTCCATATCCCGCGGCACTTGCTGCATAATCTATGCCTATCAGTTCGCCGCTCAGCTGACCTTCCGGGCCCCGGTAGCGGAATTCAGTCGCCATGCTATCCAGTCCTTGCTCCATCTGCAGGTTGTTAATGCAGCCAAACCCCATGTTATCTAGCAGAATGACGTTGATCTTCTTGTTCTCCTGAAGGCTCGTCACTAGTTCTGAATGCAGCATTTGATAGCTGCCATCGCCCACCAATGCATATACCTCCCGGTCCGGCTCCGCCAATTTCACACCGAGTGCACCGGAGATTTCATACCCCATACACGAAAAGCCATATTCCATATGGTAAGTATCCGGCACAGTGGAATTCCACATCCGCTGCATGTCGCCCGGTAAGCTGCCTGCGGCTCCTATCACAATGGCGTCTTTCGGAAGATATTCATTGAGAATCCCGAGTACCTGTGTTTGCGCCAGCGAAGTGTTCAACTTCGCCGCATATTCAGATAGCTTCTCGTCAAGATGTCCGGCAACTTCCGGCACGAAGGAAACTGAAGAACGATCTGGACGATCTGAACGATCTGCCTTCTGATTCACCGTATACTCCACGTCAGATAGACGCTTTCTTTCCACTTCCCATGCCCTTTTTGCCACTACAATTTCATCTGTATAAGCGGTGCGGTAACCGCGCTCCTCTAACGTGGCAGACAGCGCTCTAAGACCTTCGGCAGCATCACAGACCACAGCCAGCGCATCCAGCTTGGAGGCATGGTAAAGGGAAGCGTTAATTGTCAGGAACTCCACCTCGGGATGGGCGAACAAACTCTTCGAACCTGTCGTGAAGTCCGTAAACCGGGTACCCACACCGATCACCAGATCCGCTTCTGCGGCCAACGTATTAGCACAGCCATTCCCGGTAACTCCTATGCCACCGAGATTGTAGGCACAGTCGCTTGCCACGGCACTTTTTCCGGCTTGCGTCTCACCGAATGGGATGGCGAATTTCTCTGCAAATGCACGTAATTCCATCCCTGCATCTGCATACCGGACTCCACCCCCACAGACCAGCAGAGGTCGCTGTTTGCTGGCAATAAGATCAGCTGCCGCAGCAAGCTCATCCGGATGCGGAGTACGGGAAACGATCCGATGGATGCGCTTGCGGAAGAACTCAAGTGGATAGTCCCAGGCCTCCCCTTGCACATCCTGCGGCAGCGCAATCGTGACTGCCCCGGTATCTGCCTGATCAGTCAGCACACGCATCGCGTTCAGCAATGCTGTCATCAGTTGCTCTGGCCGATAAATCCGGTCCCAATATTTGCTCACCGCTTTGAAGGCATCGTTGACCGTTATCGACAGATTGTAGGTGTGCTCCATTTGCTGAAGTACCGGGTCCGGTTGACGGGTGGCAAAGGTATCGCCGGGGAGCAGCAGCACGGGAATCTGATTCGCCGTCGCAGTGGCAGCGGCTGTCAGCATATTGGCTGAACCCGGCCCTACCGAAGCGGTGCAGGCCATGATTCGCCGTCTGCGGCTCTGCTTCGCGAAGGCAGTCGCCGTATGAACCATTCCTTGCTCATTTCTCCCCTGATAGACCGTCAACTCACCCGGCGCCTCCTGAAGTGCCTGCCCCAAACCAAGTACATTGCCGTGGCCGAAAACGGTGAATATACCGTGTACAAAACGCTCCGGTCCATTGCCAAAGTCCACATATTGCTGGTTCAGAAATTTCACCAGCGCCTGCGCCGTCGTTAATCTAATCGTATCCACATGAAGCCTCCCTTTCGCCGTTTTTGTTACTGCCAGCGGGCAGTGACGACTTTTTTGCGTGTATAAAATTCAACCCCGTCGCTTCCATTCGCATGCAGATCGCCATAGAAGGAATCCTTCCAGCCGGAGAAAGGGAAAAAGGCCATCGGTGCTGGCACTCCGACATTGACACCCAACATGCCTGACTCGATATTTTCCCGGAAATAGCGCACTTTCCCGCCGTCATTCGTAAAAATACATGCCCCGTTGGCAAAACGAGAGGTATTGGCAATTTCAATCGCCTCTTCTACATCCTTGACACGGATCACTGCCAGGACAGGCGCGAAGATTTCCTCCTGCCAGATTTTCATTTCCCGGGTCACTCCATCAAACAAGGTTGGGCCGATAAAATAACCCTGTCCCTGCACCGCGGCATCCGCCCGGCCGTCCCTTAGCAACTTAGCACCCTCAGCCACGCCTTGTTCAATATAAGCGACCGTTTTGTCTTTGTGACTTTGGCGGATAACCGGCCCAAGAAACGTGTCGTCGTCTAAACCATTGCCGATGTTCATCTGCTCACATTCCCTCAGGAGGATGGAGATCAGCTCATCAGCAACCTCTTCCTGCACCGTTACCACGGAGCAAGCCATACAGCGCTCTCCCGCCGAGCCGAAGGCTGCGTTGACAATCTGTGTTGCCGAAGCCTCAAGATTCGCGTCTGCCAACACGATAGAGTGATTTTTCGCCCCTGCCAACGCCTGAACCCGCTTCAAACACGCCGTACCCTTCTTGTAGACATATTCGGCCACTGGCTGTGAGCCAACGAAGGAAATCGCCTTCACATCAGGATGCTCCAGCAGGCCGTTTACCACCTCATGCGCACCGTTAACCAGATTGAGCACGCCTTTCGGAAGCCCGGCTTCCTCTAGCAATTCGACCAAACGCGCTGCCAGCAGCGGTGTGCGTTCGGAGGGCTTCAGCACAAAGGTATTTCCACAGGCGATGGCCAACGGGAACATCCAGCAAGGCACCATCATCGGAAAATTAAACGGTGTGATCCCGCCGACTACACCGATGGGATAGCGATACATCCCAGACTCGATGCCTGTCGCGATGTCGGGCAGCTGCCGACCCATCATCAGCGTCGGCGCACCTGCCGCAAATTCCACACACTCAATGCCGCGCTGCACCTCTCCGTAGGCCTCTTTGAAGCTTTTTCCATTCTCCAGCGTGATCGTCTTCGCCAGTTCATCCCAATGGTCCATCAGCAGCTGCTGATATTTGAACAAGATCCGCGCTCTGCGCGGCACCGGTGTCTTGGACCAGCCTGCAAAAGCCGCCTTTGCCGCCGCCACTGCCCGATCAACATCGACTCTGCTGGACAGCGGAACACTTGCCATCTCCTCACCAGACGCTGGATTGTATACCGTTTCTGTCTGCTCCGCAGCCGCCTCTACCCACTGCCCGTCAATATAGTTGTTCAGCACTTGCACGGTTTGCTGTGCCATTCTACTCACTCCTTCATCTCTATTAATGCGATCCCGCGAATGTAATCTAATCTTGCATAGCTATTCGATCTGGGGTTGTTTGAGTTGTGTCCTCTCCAACCTCCGCCTACTTACTCTGCACCTGAAGTGATTTCCTCGTTAGACAATAAAAACGCTTCCAATTCATCCAAGGTTGGCATGGCATCCGAACAGCTGTGGCGGGAGATGACAATGGATGCCGACGCGCTGCCGCGGCGCATGGCCTCACCCACGCTTTCCCCCCGCATTAGACTGTGAATAAAGGCTGAGGCGTAAGAATCTCCGGCTCCAAATGTCTTCAATACTTTAGCGGGAAAAATACCACTCCGATGCTTCTGCCCATCCGCCGTGTAGGAGATTGAACCACTCCCGCCATGCTTGATAACGACCAGCTTTGCTTGGTGCGAGAACCAGCGGTTAACTGTTGCTTCGTCATCTGCATCTGTTACATTGTACAGGCTCTCCATCATATTAAATTCCTCACGGGTACCGATGATACAATCGCATTTCTCAGCTGCCAGATTATAATAAACCGCTGTTTCTGCGGCTGACTTCCACGTATAGGGGCGGTAATCGAGATCAAAAAATACAGTGACATTGTGCTTGCGGGCGAACTCCAAAGCGACAAACACAGCCTCACGGGACGGACTTTGTGCCAGTGCAGTACCTGAGATCAGCAGTGCCTTGGACTTCCGAATATACTCTTCCGAGATCTCCTCCGTACTCAGCAGCAAATCAGCCACATGATCCCGGTACATCAGAATGCTGCACTCCTGAGGGCTCTTTATTTCAGTAAAAGCAAGCCCAGTCACTGCACCAGTCTGGTCAACACTCACCTGGCTATCGTCAATGCCATTCCTTTGCAGATAAGTTCGGATAAAACGGCCCATCTGATCATCGGATATCTTACCGATAAAGCCAGTGCGCATCCCTAGCCGTGCTGCTCCAATTATGATATTGGCAGGAGAGCCGCCAACATATTTGGTAAAGGTCAGTGTCTCTTCCATTGGTCTTCCGGTTTCATTAGCGTTCAAGTCAATACAGAGCCGACCGACAGCGATTAAATCCAGCGGTCGTGCAGGATCGAACTGTAAACCGTTCATTATGACGCCTCCTTGAGAAAACTTCAGTGAAATGGATTAATGAGATACAACAATCATCGGGGGTGGGTTAAGCGCTTAACCTAATTTCCATTAGTATAGTTTAGAAATTGGAGTTTGGCAATCCTGAACTTAAACGAAGTTGGGATCTGAACTCATGTACCAGAAAAAAACAAAGAAAAGACCTGTTCCTCGCCGCTAAGCGAAGTACAGGTCTTCAGATAGGAGTCGGCGTTCTTACTCCGTTTGTAGAGTTTGTGTCTTCCTAATGCGGTGCCGGTCCAGTGGAATGGCGGACTATCAGTTCCGGCATCAGCATGATCTTGCGCTTAGGACTATCGGGATTGTCGATAGATTCGTTCAGCAGAATCATCGCCTGTTCCGTCATCTCACGCAGAGGCTGAGCAATGCTGGTCAAGGTAGGATGGCAAATTTCAGCCAGCATTGTATTGTCAAAACCCACTACGGACAGATCACGGGGAATTGACAAGCCTGCGCTGCGCGCCTCCTTCAATATCCCAATCGCGAGCAGATCGTTGCAAGCGAATATCGCGGTCGGCCGGTCTTCCTGCGCCTGAGCCAGCATCGCGGCAGCCGCTTTGCGGCCGTTCTCCAGCGTGGCTGAGGTATGCGTGAGATTAGCCGGATTGTCAAAGCCAACACCTGCTGCCTTGAGCGCATCCATAAAGCCTTCCACGCGCAGCTTACTCCCCGGTAAATTGTCAGAGATAACGCCGAGCCTGCGATGGCCCAAGGACAACAGATATTCTGTCGCCTGATAGCCTCCCTTATAGTCATCCACCGTGACGCTGTTACTCTCCATCGTCCGGATATCAGCCGAAAATAACACAAGCGGCACGTGATCAGCCAGCAGGCGGCGGACCATATCCGGATTCCCTGTATGAGAAGCAATGATTATACCGTCCACCCGTTTGCGCAGGAGCAGTGAGATATACCGGGCCGCCTTCTCATCATCCCGGTCTGTACTGCATACAATTAAGTCGCTTCCCTGCTCCTGAGCATAATCCTCAATACCTCGGGCCGCCTCAGCAAAAAAGGGGTTAGAAATATCGGGAATCATCAGCCCGATTGTTCCCGTTCGGCGACTCGTCAGCGCAGAGGCCACCAGACTCGGCTGGTAATTCAGCTCCTCCATGATCCGATGAACCTTCTCCCGTGTCTTATCGCTAATTCTCCCGTTCTTGTTCAACACCTTGGACACCGTAGCGATGGAGACTCCCGCTTCCCGTGCCACATCATATATCGTAGGTTTCATCGTTAGTGAGCCCGCCTTTACGTTCGTACAATCAATCCTATACCTAGATTATAAGGAACTCTTCTGACAGTGTCTATTAAGCGGTGCAAGGGACTCTGTTACTGTGGCGAACATTTGGTCAATACATCGACACAAAGAAGGAGCCTCCGCCTTGCGGAAGCCCCCTTTTCGTGCGTGCTGCTACACTATTCCTTCTTATCCTTCTGGTGTTGCTGCATCTCGAACAGCCATTCATGTTCCGGATCATTATGAAAAACCCATGTGCGGACCGGACCTGCCATCACATTGAGATAATAAGAATCATAACCCGGCGGTGCCGATACAGGATGATAGCCCTCCGGAACCAATACAATACTGCGGTCAGACACCGCCATCGTCTCATCGAGGCTGCGGTCATCATTATACACCCGCTGCACTACAAAACCATGAGCCGGGTTAACCCGGTGGTAGTATGTCTCTTCCAGATAAGACTCAGCAGGTAGATTGTCACAGTCATGCTTGTGCGGAGGATAGCTGGACCAATTGCCGCCACCCGTACGCACTTCCACGACCAGCAGGCTCTCGGCTTCACTCTGCTCAGGCAAAATGTTGACCACTCGCCGTGACATGCTGCCAGAACCGCGGGCTTCGGCTACAGTATCGCACGGAGTGATCAAACGTGGCGCATATTTGCCCGTTCCTGGTGCAAGGCAAACCGCAAGTTCCAGCTCCGTCAAGGCCGTAACTTCATAATGCCCTCCCGCCGGAATATACACCGCATACGGCGGCAAATCCTCAAATACAGACATACGTTCACCGATCCCGGCGAACAACTGGGCGCCTGCTCTCACATCCGCCTTGCCCGCCAGCAGCACCAGACAGATTTCATTCCCTTCCGCGCTGCGGCTCAGCGTATCCCCAACCTGCAGCTGGTACACTTCAAAACCTACATACTCCCATCCAGCGCTCTCCTTGCTAACTGCCGCTACAAGTCCATCTTTGCCGGGTGCTCCGGCTTTTATGATTAGATTGGACATCTTCACAGACCTCCCCCATCTTCAGCATCTGCATCCGCTTACAAAGCATGTGTCGCCGATATTCCCTCTCCGGCACAAGAAGACAACTTGACCGGAAGCCCGGTAAGATAGGATTCTTTAGCGGCTTCGGCAATCCGTTCCGCCTGTTGCCCATCAAGCCCGCTGCAAATGATAGGCTCCTGCAAGCGGATTGCCCGGGCAAATGCGGCAACCTCTTCCACGAAAGCCTGGTTATACCGCTCGAGAAAGAAATGAAGCGGCTGATCGCGTGTGACCGAAGCAGCGGTTGAAACCTCTACAGTTGTTGGACGGCAGTTGTCGGCGGTGGCTGAGCCGCAGGAACCGAACACCTCCACACGTTGATCATAACCATATACAGCCTTACGGCTGTTATCAATGACGCAGATTGCGCCACTGGCAAAGGTCAGCGTGATGACAGCTGTATCCACATCATCGCAGCGCCCAAACATCGGATCAACGAGATTGGCACCTCGGGTATAAACTTCTGTTACTTCCTCACCCATCAGATAACGGGCCATATCAAAATCGTGAATCGTCATATCCATAAACATCCCGCCGGAAGACCGCACATAAGCCTCACCCGGAGGCTGCGGATCACGTGATGTGATCTTCACAACATGTGGACTGCCTAGCTCTCCTGACTGAACCAGTTGCTTAAGTTTGCGGAAGCTAGGGTCCATTCGCCGGTTGAAGCCGACCTGTAGCAATACACCCTCATCCTCCACTATCTTCAGTGCCTGGTGGGTAAACTCTGACGACAGGCTGATCGGCTTTTCACAGAAAATATGTTTCCCAGCCCGGGCTGCTAGCTCAATCCATGAGGCGTGGGTATCCGTAGGTGTGCAGATAAACACAGCCTCGATCTCAGGGTCATTCAGAAGGTCTTGCCCATTCACAAATGCAGAGCCAAGATTCCGGCTCTCTGCCCAGACCAGCAATTCCTCACTTACCACAGCCTCCGCAATGGATTTCAACTTAAACGACGGCATCACACGCAGATTATCTGCATGAAGCCGGCCAATTCTGCCTGCCCCAATAATGCCAACTACGATCGGATTTACCATGTTTGCTTATCCTCCTTCGAGGTAAGCGCTTAACCATCCCGAAAATAGTATACTCCAAGCACCAGCGAAGTTACAAGCAAATATTTCTCCAGCTTTTTTGACTCTCGCCTTAGCTATTTACTCAACCTCAACAGTAATGTAACGCTTCACCTAGTGCGACTAAAACCATGGCCTGCCCGTAGGCCATAGGGGCAATAATGATTTGCTTATAATCTTCTTTTGCAGCACCAATCGGAGTACCGCCGGATACACCAAGCACCGTGCCTTCATCGTCAATTCTGTCCAGCACCGCCCGGATCGCTTTCAGGGCATGACCTGCATACGATTCCGGCAACAACCCCCTGCGTACGCTATGCAAAATACCCGCTGCGATAGCTGCTGAGCCTGACGTTTCAGTATAACTGCTAGAGTCGTCCAGCAGCGTATGCCACAATCCATCTCCGCTCTGGCAGGCTAATAAAGCTGTTGCCTGTGCGTTCAGGATCTGTTGAAGATATTCAAACACTCCACTGTCCAGATACGGCCCCATCAAATCCAGGTATTCAGGCAGGCCGAGTGTAAACCAGCTATTACCCCGGCACCAGAAGGCTTCGCTGAAATTATGCCGGCCGCCAAAATGCCAGCCATGAAAAAACAGCCCTGTCTTTTTATCATACAGGTATTTGATATGCAGCAGCAGTTGGTAAAGCGACGCTTGCCGCCATGCGGAATTATCGTATTTCACACCCATTTTTGCCGTGAACAAAATAGCCATAAATAACGTATCAATCCAGATTTCATTATCGTTGAGCGTAACTTCATCCTTGCTCGCTCCTGTTGTGACATGCTGATAACCAGACTCCTTCGTCCGCGGCAGGCCATGCATCAACCACTGTACCCATTCCAGGCTTAATTCCTCCGATTCCTTCAGTTCCATCAATGACAGCAACGGCGCTGTTGTATTGATATTCCGGCTCGGCAGCCCCTTGCCCAGCTGCTTGCTCATCCAAAGCTTGGCATATTCTTGATAACGCTCATCCTTGAAATGCTGCTCAAGTTTTTGAAGTCCGTAAAGCCCCACTCCCTGCGGCCAATCCCATTCCTCCATGCCAAAATCACGAGCAAAATACCCCCGTCGTCCCGCATCCTCCCCTAAATTTTGCAGTTCGGCTTCGTTTTCCGGCCGCTCCAGCTTCAGCAGCTTATCCGTCACGCGGTTCAGCTTTTCAATGATCTCAACTTTACTAATCCGGCTGTTGTTCATCTGTTTTCCGCCCCTTCGCCTGCCATTTTGGGTCTTCCCTCATGTTGGCTAGTTCCATTCACCCGTAATATATCAAACCATTCCATACAAAAACTACTTTATATTTGCTGTAATAACCCTCATATATTGCAAATCTTGCTTTTCTGAACATATAATAAGTGCATATTACAGAATAAGGCGGTGAGAGCATTTGCTTGAAAGCGACTTACTGTACGAACAAGGATATAGCGTACGTATCAACACGCCCGTTGATCCCCTTTTTTACTATTTTGATTATGACCAGCGTTCTCACGATATCAATATGGAGTTTCAGCATTTTCATGATTTTTACGAGATTCATATCTTAATGGATTCCCGAGCCACTCATATTATCGATGGGAATGTCTGCGCCCTCCAGCAGTATGACATCGTGCTCCTGCGTCCTTATCGGATGCATAAGACACAATATCCGGAAGGGCCGCCGTTTAAGCGGCTGATCATAAACTTCGCCATGCCCAAGGATATACCCGGTTTAGAGAACGCTTACAAAAGTATGTTTCTCTCATTTTGGGAAGAAATACCGATCTACCGTTTGCCAAAAGAGTTGCGCAAAGCCGTGTTTGATCCTCTTAACGCTATCTTCACCTTATCACACAGCACTTCACCATTAAATCCAGTACTGATTCACAGCCTTTTCCAACAGTTTCTATGTGCTTTATACCAGCGCAGGGATCAGAACAGCTATGTCCCAGAGGAGATCGGAAATGCCATTATGCAAAAAATCTACTCGATCACCGCATACATCCATAGCCATTACAACAGCGAGTTATCCCTTGATTTCCTCGCTAAAGAGTTCTTTATCAGCTCCTATTATTTATCACACCAATTTAAGTTAATTACCGGCTCCACGCTGACAGAATATATTCAGATGACCCGGGTCCGTAATGCCCAGCAATTGCTGATTTACACCCGCCTGAAGATTTCCGAGATCGCCGGGCAATGCGGATTCAACAGTTTCTCCCAGTTCAACCGCATATTCAATAAACTTAGCGGGGTCTCCCCATCCGAGTTCCGCAAGAATCAGATCACATCCAACACTGCTTCGACCACACTGTCCTATTGATGTACTTGCTTACCTAGTTACAAAAAATCCGCTGTGCGTCCGACAAATCTATCCACCCTCTAAATAAACATATTGAGCAGTAACGGAGGCAATGTTTAGACGCAAAAGAGAGACGAAGGGAAAGGAATGGCAAAAGTGATGGTGCAGGCCCACAGACGTTGGTACAGATGCTGGTACTGATGTAGGTGCTGGTGTAGGTGCCTGTAGTGATATAGGTGCTAGGTGCTCCTAGTGATGTAGCTGGTGCTGGTGCTGGTGCTGGTGCTGGTGCTGGTGCTGGTGCTGGTGCTGGTGCTGGTGCTGGTGCTGGTGCTGGTGCTGGTGCTGGTGCTGGTGCTGGTGCTGGTGCTGGTGCTGGTGCTGGTGCTGGTGCTGGTGCTGGTGCTGGTGCTGGTGCTGGTGCTGGTGCTGGTGCTGGTGCTGGTGCTGGTGCTGGTGCAAGGGTAGTCACGTTTAACTGTATTTCATACAACTATTTTTTCACGCATCACGCCACCATTAGATATAGCTGTATTTGGTGCAACTATTTCCTTGGTTTTTTCGCCTCTAAGCAACATCTCGAGGTTTTAGTTGTACAGAATACAGCTAAAATCCGAAGATTCACTATTTCATACGGAATAGTTGCACAGAATGCAGTTACTTCTCAGATCCCAGCAAAACTCCTTCTCCCAATTGAAGATAATCCGCCCAAACAAGTCTCAGCTCAGCAAGCCACCGCAAATCAAAAAAACAGGCAGCGATTCTCCACTAACCGGAGAATCGCTGCCTGGCTCTAACTTCAATTACACCTTAAGCTGTACGTTCCGTTGCTTTGAGACGCAGCGCTTTTTTCTCTTTCGACTTCGCCACTGGCGGTTTCAGAGAAATCGCGATGATGCAGGCCAGCAGGCACAAGAGGCCAAAGATAACAAAGGTTGGTTTGAACCCGCCTAGGAAGACGGCGATAAACGAACCGGAAAGGGCACCAATACCAAAACCTTGGTAGACGATTCCGTAGTTCTTACTGTGATTTTTCAGTCCGAAGAAGTCGCTGACAATGGCCGGGAACACCGTGATATTCCCGCCAAAGCAGAACGCAATGGCTGCTACACAAGTGAAGAAAAGTCCGAAATTCAGGGTCGCGTAGCTGAGGGTCAGCATAGCCGCCGCAGTTACAGCAAGTGATGCGCCTACCAGCTTCAAGCGACTCATTTTGTCAGATAAAGCACCCAGAATTAAACGTCCCGCTGTATTAAAGATCGCAATCATAGCCACCGCACTAGCTGCAGTCTGTACATCAAGTCCAGCCAGCTGCACGCCGATATCTTTTACAATACCGATCAAATACAGACCACACATACAGGCGGTGAAAAAGATGATAAATAGCAGATACGCTTCTTTTGTCCGCAGCATTTCTTTGACCGTATAGTCTTTCGGTGAACTCATTACTGCAGCTGTCGTTGAACCCGCTGGTGCTGGGGCCGCTTGAACCGGGGCTTCTCTTACGAGCAAGGAACCGATTACAATCATGCCCATAACAATCAAACCCCAATACATAAATGTATTAGACACACCCACTGAGTCAATCAACCCGCCGTTAATATATTTAAAGATCAAACTCCCTGTTCCATAAGCACCAACGGATACGCCGGAGATTAAACCTTTATTATTCGGAAACCATTTAATTAAATTAGATAATGAAGTGATATAAGCTGTCCCATCCGCAAAACCAACGATCACCCCAACCAATAAATAGAACATGAAGAGTGAATTGGCCTGCGAGCTAAGGATCAATCCTAGTCCGAGCACAATCCCAGCAGTAGCAGTCAAACGGCGAAGCCCGAAACGATCCTGCAGCTTCCCTGCGAACAAGGTCGCGAAAGCGAGTGCAAAGCTCGTTATAGAAAAAGTAATCGAAACGGAGTTAAGCTCCCAGCCAAATTTTGTTACCAGATGCGCATTAAATAAACTCCATGTATAGATGGTACCTAGACCCATTTGCATAATTACTGTACCTAATACGATTAGCCACCGTTTGGTGCTTTTGCTGTCCATTGTCGTAGTCATGGTCTTTTCCTTCTTTCTCTCTCGTTGTCTGCTACAAGAGCTTCTATCGCCTCTTTATTGTAGCTAAACCAGCCGATGTTGAGAGAAATCCGGCATGAGATGACGGAAATGAAGAATGAATTGCATTTATAAGCGCATAATCTGCCTGAATTCTTTTACCTTACTACGACTTACCGGCACTTCAAAATCTAAATCATGCAGGCGCAGCAAATACGTATTGTTGAACCACGGGATGATTTCCTTGATCTTGGACAGGTTAACAATATAGGAACGATGGCAGCGAAAAAAACGATCCTGCGGCAGCCGCTGAAAGAAATCGCTAATACTAAGTGCCATGCTGTATTCCTCACCTTTAGTCATCACACTTGTACTTTTTTCCTGCGCGGAGGCGTAATAAATATCGTCGGCATTCACTACGATAATCTTTTCATTTTTCCACAGATTGACCTTGTCACTCACCGGATTACGCTCCTCTTCCCCCTGTCGTCCACGGCTGGCAACCGCATTTTCCAGCTTGTGCAGCATGGCTTTAATGCGAACCTCGCTATACGGCTTAAGAATATAGTCAAAAGCTTCAATCTCAAACGCCTCAGCGGCATGCTCCTTATACGCAGTGATGAACACTATGTAGGGTTTTACCGAGAATCTACTGATATTCTGTGCCAACAGCACCCCATCGATAGAGGGAATATTAATATCCAGAAAAATCACATCTACCGTATCACTCTGCAAAAATTTAAGTGCGTCCAGCCCATCTTCAAACTGTGCCGTTATATCGATCCCGCTGTGCGTCTCTATTAAATAAGCCAGCTCCTGTCTTGCCAGCTCTTCATCCTCTACGATGATCGCTCTCATTGGTCCTCCTTTTTAACATCAAAAAAGATGTTCGTCCCTTTATCCAATCTCTGAATGGTAAGTCCAGTCCCATAGATCAGCTTTACCCGTTGGTGTACATTAAACAGCCCGATTTTATTCTCCGGCATATCGCCAGTATAGACTTTCTCTATCGTTTCCTCGCTGATGCCAGCTCCGGTATCGCGAATGCCCACCCGTACGGTATCCCCGTGGTCTTTTACAGAAATCGTTACTGTTCCTGTCCCTCTTACCTTCAGTATGCCATGTATAATCGCATTTTCTACAAGCGGCTGAATGATCAGACTCGGAATCCGAACCTGAACCTCATCAATATCATAAAGCACGTTAAGCCGGCTTCCAAAACGCGCCTTTTCGATCTCTACGTATTGCTGGACCTGCTGTAGCTCTCGTTTGATATCAATGAATTCATCGGTAAGCTCCAGATTGTATCTCATATAACCGGACAGATTCACAATCAGCTCACGCGCCTTATCCGGATTAATTCGAATCGAGGACGCAATCGCATTCAGTGCATTGAATAAAAAATGCGGGTTAATGCTGGTCTGCAGTGCCTTCAGCTCCGCTTTGTTCGCCATTTCCTTAATGCCTTCCACCCGCGACACTTCCATCAAGGTAGAGATCATTTGCGACAGACCCACGGCCATAGCTTGAAGTGAGTAGGTAATCTTGTGGGCTTTGGTGTAATAGATTTTGAGCGCTCCCGTCACCTCACCCTTTTCCTTTAAAGGAATAATGATCAGCGACTTGATCTGCGGATTCACGTAATCACTATCATCATTACGGATGGTAATTTCACCACTGGACAACGTTACTTTAGTTTCCTCACTGATAATATCGTTAGTTGTCTCATAATCCTCCTCACCCACACCAACATAGGCACGAATAAACCGAGTATCAGTAATCGCTACAGCGTCTGCACCGATATCCTCTTTGATGATCTGGCAGATGGTGTGCAGCGACTCCTGGTTAATATTGCGAAAATACGGCAAGGTCTTATTGGCAATATCAAGCGCCAGCTTGGACTGCTTAGCCGCAATCCGTTCCTTCTCACCTTCCACGCTCTGCACTAACACGACAATCAGGCCGACACTAATCTGGCTCATAATCATCGGAAAAGCGATCTTGGACACGATATCCACACCCAGCGACATCGGCTGAGCCATCGCTAGAATGAGCAGCATCGTCAGTGCCTCACAGGCCATTCCCGCCAAGATGCCTGCTATCCAGCGACGCTCACCAGAGGTGCGGCGATAGATTATCCCAGACACTATGCCCGCGGTGATACTCGTAATCAGACAAGGAAGAGAGGTTACCCCTCCGATATCAATCAGAAAACGGTGAACCCCTGAGATGATGCCTGTTATAAGTCCAACCCATGGCCCGAACAAAATCCCGCCAGATACGATGGCGATAATTCGTACATTCACAAGCGAACCTTCCACATTAATTCCGCTATAAGTGCCGAAAATGGCAAATAAGCTGAAGATCATCGTTGCAATAGCAAGCTCTTGCGGAGCGTAACTCCCTTTTTGAAAAACCTCTTTAAACCGCGGCAGACGAGTCAATACAAATAGACACATCAGCAATAACGCAGCTCTTTCCAACAATTGCAGTAATATAGTAAACGTATATTGCACGGTCACCGCCTCCAAAGGTCTCGATGTCGATTCATTATAAAGATAGTTCATGCCTCTGTCCATTCAGCCTGTCCCTTTATACCTCTATTGAAACTCTTGTTGTATGATATTAACAGATTGGAAGCATGAATATTAGGAGGTGGCAGTTTGCGCAAGATAGAACACGAGGCAGATATCATTCAGCTTGTACATAATGATCCCTGGATGATGGATATTTTAGAAAATGCCAGATCGCTACAGTTACCTGACTGGTGGGTTTGTGCGGGGTTTGTACGTTCAAAAATCTGGGATACCTTACATGGATTTGAAGAACGGACCCCTTTGCCAGATATTGATGTTATTTATTATGACGGCAGCAATCTTCATGAGGAAGTGGAAAAGCAATGGGAGGCAAAACTAAGAGATTTAAATCCCCATGTGCCATGGTCCGTTAAGAATGAAGCAAGAATGCATACCATTAACAACCTTGCACCCTATACGTCATCTGTAGATGCCATCTCCAAGTTTCCGGAAACAGCTACAGCGCTTGGGCTTTCCTTAGATGAATACGGTAAGGTTATCCTAACCGCTCCGCATGGGATTGCGGATGTTATTAATGTAGTGTTGCGGGCTACCCCTCATTTCAACAATAATCCAAGCTTACTCCCTATTTATGAAAAACGAATTGCACAAAAAAACTGGCAGGCAACGTGGAAGCAATTGCAGGTCAGCGCTACCTAAAGCTAAGTTGTGTTAGCATCGGAATAAAAAAAACAGCAAGCCTCTGCTACAGAAGGGCTTGCTGCTGTTGCTTTATTACACCGCTAAATCAATACCCACCACGCCTACTACATCTCCCTGACGATTCCGGATTGCTCTAGATAATGTAATACAAGAACGTTTCGTAATCGCAGATACGTAAGGTTTAGAGACATATTCACCTTCATTCATGGCCCCATTCCACCAATCACGCCGCTTAGCATTCAACAAGCCAGCCGCTGGCTCGGAGTAGATAAAGGTTCCATCCGTCCGATTAGACCAAATGGCTTGTACATCTGGAATTTTCTTAATGTAAGCGTTCAAAACACCTTGATGAACTTCAGTATCTGGAGCGTAAAGTTCTTCCTTGGCGGAAATCGTCTCCAAGAGACTCTGCATTTCCTGAAGCCGGGCTGCATATTGGCTCATCTCAATTTCCGCTCTGCCCGCAATGCTAGTAACCGATTGCTGCAAGGATTGCGACTCCGCTAACAGATTGGCGCTGACTTCGTTCAGCTGCCCAATTTGATCCCGCTGCCGTGTCACCTGCTCCAGCGTAAGGTCTACATTGGCAATCGTCTCATTCACGATCGCCACCGCACCGCTCAGCTCCGTTGTCACTTCTACAATCAGCTTGCCCTGCTTCGCGGCAGCATCGATTGTTTCCGTCACGGCGCTGCCTACTTCATCTACTCTCGACGCGATATCATCGAGTCGAAGCTTCACCGTGCCGACCTCGTTCACCCCACGCTCCACTGAGACTTGCTCTTTCGTAACGGATTCCAGCACCTGCTGTACTCCATTATTAATGTCAAGCAAGATGCCTGAGGAGCGTTCTACCGAGCTCTTGCTTTGATCAGCCAGCTGCCGAATCCGGCTGGCCACTACTGCAAATCCGCGGCCCTGTTCACCGGCCCGGGCCGCTTCAATAGAAGCATTCAGCGCGAGCAATGAGGTCTCATTCACAATGGAGTTAATCAATGTATTGATCTCCTCTACCATCGCAATATGATTACTCAGGGTAGTAAACTTAGCTAACATGTCCCCACTCTGTGTTTGCAGATCCTTCATCACCCCATCTGCAATGCTCAGGGAATCTACCATTGCTGTCATTCCTTGCCGGGCATATTGCATATTCGAGCCTAGTTTTTCCGTCAATTCTTCGATATGTGCTGTAACTGAAGCTACACCGCCCATCGTCTGATAGGCCCCTTCAATATTGGCTTTAGCTTCGTTGCTGCGAATCCTTAAATCCGTTTCATACGCGTGTGAATAATCCGCTGTCTGCTGCAGCTGCTCTGTATGGCGGCTGATTTCTTCAAGTGCACCATGCAGCCGATCCGAGGTAACTACAATCTCATTGCCAAGAAGCTCCACTTTGTTCTGTGACTCCTTCAGCAGCGCTTCTTTGCGATAACCGTAGCGGGATGTATTCAGCGAGAACCATCCTAGAGAACCCATAAACAGAATAATCACCAGCTTATGAATCCAGAGCATGTCAATCAATAAGCTGTACACACTGACAAGAAGCAACAGGACGACTACAAAAATCTGGTTTGGACGGATCTGCATCTTCAATTCCACTCCACTCGATTGATGTTATGTATTCTAACATTATATCAGCAGAGTTAATTAAAGGAAATACTTTCTATAGTATTCCTTTTCGTTCAATCATTCCCCGGGCCAGGCAATCTCCCCTTATAAAGATGCTTGTTGAACTCCCGCTTCCAAGAAAGCCATCAAGAGGAAACCTGAGCTTATTGTCGAATATATAAGCATATTGCCACTGGAAAAGAGGATCACATTATGCGCGCCACACCTCAAACTCCTCGTCAGACCTATTGGAATCGTGTGCTTCTCAATTCATTCTGGATCATCCTGATTGTGTATTTAAGTATTCAGTTCATTGTTTCTCTATCCTTATGGAGCCAGCGTCCGGAAACCCCAACCAGGAACGATTATATTGAGCACTCGTTGATTTCTGATTCCATCATAGTGAGTTTGATCATTATTCTAGAAGTAATCTATAGATGGAGGCCTCTGTGGGCCCAACTCGCCATTACGGTTGCAAGCCATCTATTTGCGGTTTTGATTATCGTCAATCTCAGCGATGAGTTGCATGTTAAATCATTAATTATGCTGTTCCCGCTACTAGTCTCGATGATCTATCTGAAGAGCAGTTATATGATAGCCACTTCTGCTATTTCTCTACTGTACACGATCATTTTATTCATCAGGACACCCATTCACGAGTACTTACCGATCACCCAAACTATCATTATCGCTCTTATTTTTGCAGGCACTGCTTTGGCAGGTTTTGCAGTAATCGTTCGTGGACGTGATTTGATGCAATCCCTGCAGAACTCCGTTAAGTCAGAACAGGAATTACGCATTCAGAATATAATTATGGATCGTCTATCTAAGATAGACCCCCTGACTGATCTGTATAATCACAAGACTTTTCACGAATATTTAGGTTGGCTAATTGAGCATCAGCAGAGTAATCCATTCTCCATGCAGCTTGCCGTTATGGATATCGATAATTTCAAAAAAGTAAATGATTGCTATGGACACTCCGTTGGAGATATCGTATTACAAAAAGTCGCAGCGATTCTGCTCGAGTATATCGGTCCTGATGATTTCGCCGCGCGGTACGGTGGCGAGGAATTCATTGTCATTTTGACTACCAAAACCTTTGAGCGATCCTATGAAATCATGCAACAAATTCTAGCCAAAGTAGCCGATACCCCTTTTGCCGAAATGGAAGGTAAAAGCATAACCGTCAGTATCGGGATGCATGATTACACAGGCGCAGACTCCAAAAATTCCACTTTTCAGCAGGCTGATGATGCACTTTACGAAGCTAAAAACACCGGGAAGAATAAAATTGTCATCAGCTAGTGACAAGCTCCACAGACACTGTTTATCTGTCGGAGCTTGTTTTTTTGCAAAGACTTAATCTCAGAAGCATTACACACCAAAAACCCCCACCTTGTAGATGAGGGCTGTGTATCAACTGCTATATTCCGTAACGCTTCTGCGGTTCCAAAAGCTCCACCACTTCCTGCTTCGGAACAGGTCTGCTAACCAGATACCCCTGTACCTTATCGCAGCCCGATTTTCTGAGGAAATCCATCTGGCTGATCTCTTCCACTCCCTCCGCAACGACCTCCAGCCCCATATTGTGTCCCAGCTGTATAATGGTCTGCACAAAAGACTGGCTGTAAGCTTTTTCCGAAAGCGAATCGATAAAGGTTTTATCCATTTTAAGCGTAGAAATCGGCAATTGCTGCAAATAACTAAGAGATGAGTACCCCGTTCCGAAATCATCCAGCGCAATACGAATGCCTTGGGATTTGAGGAATTGAAGCTTATTCACGATACTCTCAAACGATTCCATAAAAATAGACTCGGTGATTTCCAGTTCAAGACAACTAGGCTTTAGCCCGCTTTCAGCCAGACTTTCCTGCACCATCTCGACGAAATCATCCTGCAATAGTTGAATAATGGAAATATTAACTGATATCTTGTAAGGAATGCCCATACGATCTTGAATGCCCTTCATAAAGATGCACGATTCCCTAAGCACCCATTCTCCAATATAAATAATCAGCCTGGAATCCTCGGCGATTTTGATAAAGGAAAGTGGAGATACAAAGCCCAGCGTTGGACTATTCCAGCGAATTAAAGCCTCAAAACCAGAGATTAATCCAGACTGGATATCCACCTGCGGTTGATAATATAGCTCAAACTCATTATTATTCATGGCACTGCGCAAATGCTTCTCTATATTCATCCGTTCATTAAACGCAGTATGCATGGATTTGTCATATACCACATAAGTCCCCTTGCCATCCTCTTTCGCCCGGTACATAGCGACATCCGCATTTTTTAAGATTTGCTCGGTGGTCTCCCCATCTTCCGGATAAAAGGAAATTCCGATGCTTACGGAAACGTACAAATAACTCTCTCCGATTAAAAAGGACTGCCTGAATGCTCTCATGATACGCTCCGCCAGGTCTAACACATCCTCGTGGTTTTCTATATCCTTAATAAAAATCACGAATTCATCCCCACCGAGCCGAGAGAGCATATCCCCTTCACGCACCAACGACTGCAGCCTTTTGCTAGCCTTCTGAATGAGAACATCACCGGATTTATGCCCTAAGGTATCATTGATGTATTTAAAATTATCGGTATCTACGAACAACAGCGCCGCCTTGCCTCCTGAACATTGCAGATATTTCTCCATAGATTCCAGTAGACATACACGGTTGGGTAAATTACTAAGCTCATCCACATAAGCTAAACGATGCATGTGTTTTTGATTCTCCACCAGCATATCGTATTGCTCTACAAGCTCCTGCTGTGTGGCTGTTAGCTGTTCATAGGTTGCCTCAAGCTCCTGATAACTGTTGCTCAGCTTTAGCTCTACCTGCTTCCGCTTACTAATATCAATCAGTGAACCGATAAATAACACAACTTCATCCTTTGGATCAACGATAGCTTTACCACTTACCTCAAACCAGACGAATTGATTATCTTTGGTCCGCATGCGGTATTCCGTCTCGTAGATAGGTGTTAAACCTGCCAGATGATCATGTCTTGCCTTTTGGGATGATGGCTGGTCATCGGGATGAATAATACTAAGCACCCCATTTTCGAATGAATTGATTTCATCCTCCGTATAGCCCATGAGCTTGTACCAGCGATCCGATAGATTATACAGTCCTGTCTCCCAATCAAGCTCCCACATGTAAGCACCAGAACCCTCTGTCGCGAGACTGAACCGTCGTTCACCTACCTGCAGCTTAGCAAATTGCTCCTGTAGCTCGACCTCTGTCGCTGACAGCTCTTCGTAAGTAGCTTCCAGTTCCTCATAACTTTGCTGAAGCCTTAGCTCATTTTGTTTGCGCTCATCGATATCCACTCCTACAAGCACAAAAATATCAGCTGCCTGCTTATCCAATCCTTTTAACAAGGTGGTCCGAAATGAAAAATACCGCGCTGCTGGCGAATTGTCCGGAAGTTTATGCTCGATATTATCAACATAGTCAAGCTGTACGGCTCTTTCCAGCAGATTCCGAATAGCCGCCGTACTGCCTGTCAGACCCTCCATATCCGCAATGTTTTTGCCCACTACTTCATTCTCGCATAGGCCCGTCATTCGCTCAGCGTAATTGTTAAACCGAACTACCTTTTTATCCGCCTGCACAGCCCAAACCACCATACCGCTATGCTCTATTACATCCTCAAAAAATTGCTGTTCCGAATAAACCGCACGCCGTAAGTGATTAATATACATTTTTAGCAAAACCGCACTAATGATTAGAAGACCAAGCAGAATAATGGCTCCCACAATAAATCTATTGCGCATCATAACTTTATAATAATCTGAATGAACGTAGAAATAGTGCTGATACAGCTCTTCAAAAGCACCGGAACGATGCAGGCGATCCAATCTCTCGTTAACATAAGTTACTAGCTCCGGAGCGGATTTACTTATTGCAAAAGCAACATCCCTAGGGTAGAGATTGCTCATTTTTTTGATAATACTCCCCTTCAATTTCTGTTCAGCAATCAGATAATCGATCACTTCCTGATTCTCAAATAGAAGGTCGATTTCCCCTTTTTCAAGAGCCTTTAAAGCTTCAGGAGTCGTTGCATACTCTATGTAATTTGTAATCCCCACCTTGCTGTTCAGCACGGTTGCAGAATACTGTCCATTCCCTAACCCAATCTTATAACTTCCCAACGTCTTTAAATCGATCTCATCCTCAAGCTCTCGCCTTGCATAGATGGAAATATAGTTTTTAATAACCGGATCTGAAAATAACACCTCTTGGTTACGCGACTCCGTAATTGCCATAAGACCTGCTATCTCAATATCTCCTTGAATCAGCCGACTGTAAACTTCATCCCATTGCCCAGTACTGTAGTGAATAAGATAATCCTGCTTCTCAAAAATCATCGTGCTCAAATTAATATCAAACCCGGTCAAATACCCATTTTCTACATATTTATACGGTGGATATTCCAGTTCTACTTGGTACCTTATATCCTCTCTTTCGGCGTGAGCGGCTGTAGGAGGTACGAGCAAAAGCAGAAAAATAATCAGAAGCAACATTGTGCACCGCTTCATTGCCCAATTCCCCTTTTTGCAAAAATTTAGAATTTAAAGCATTATTCTAAAAAGTATTCGACAAAATATGGTAAGATTCCTGCTAATTCTTTCCTAAAACCACACATTATACGCAAATCCCCATCTTTCGATGGACTCTTTTATTTGTAAATGATAAAAGTTACGAAGTCTTGATTTTTATATTGCTTTTTACATAGAAAATGTGGATAATAGCAATAACGACAAAACGATGATAATGATTATCATTATTATAAGCGTTAATAATTTCAATTTACTATATTTAAGTTAAAAGGAGACTGATCACCCATGAACGTTACCTCTACCCGAACAACATTACAGGTTGACGATTATCTGGATCTGCTCAATCTTGCCGTTAAAGTTGGAGATTTGAAATGGCAAAAAGAAATTAAATCCAGACTGCAATACATTCTCTGTCTGCCGACAAGATAATGCTTCTGAATATACGCCGTGTTCCCTTATTGGGAGCATGGCTTTTTTTGTTGGTATGCCGACATACTATATAATAATAGGAGTATCTCCAGGTCACCTGATGGTTAATGATATAGTATAATTATCAGCATAATATATAGAATAAAAAGCCCTTCAGATCGGAGCGTGTCAGCTTGAAAAAGTATATAGCTTTATTCTTAATGCTCAGCCTGTTATGGATACCCGGTGCATATGCCGCTGGAATTCCTGCACAGCAGGGATTCGTTACCGATAACGCTGAAATGTTCAGTTCCGCAGAAGCCGCGTCTATTTCTGCTACCGCTACTGGAGAACTCCTGACCATCCACGTACTCACTGTAGATTCCACAGACGGTACTCCAGCTGATAAGTATGCAGACAAGGTTTACGACTCGTGGAAACTGTCCACGCGGGATCTTCTACTGCTGATCTCCGCTGGTGACCAGTCCATTGAGCTAAATTTCTTAAATCCAGACTTTCAAAGCTCGTTAAATACTTGGTCTAAGAATCAGGGAGGGTCCTCGGGAAGTTCAGCCATCCAAAAACTGCTCGACACTTATTTCATTCCTTATGCCAAAAAAGGGGACTTCGCTGGCGGGACAAAGACTTTGATTAATGCCATCCATTCTATTGGAGATCGTGCCGGCAATACTGGAGGAACCGCAGGAAGCGGGAGCGCAGTCGGCGCCGGGAATGGTGTAAACCGCTCCAGCAGCTCCATGTTTATGATTGCAGCGATTCTTATCGGAGCCCTTCTAATCCTCCTTCTACTCTTTGTAGTGGTTACGGGCCTGCGTCGCCGCAAGCAGCTTAGCGAGCAACAGAAACAGTTATCTAATTTAATGGTCCAGGCAAATCGGGCACTGGAATCGCTAAATCCTTTTCAAGGGATCGTTCAAGGCAAGACGGGAGAGCTAGTCGAGGGTATTTCTAAGCGGCTGTCTGCCAAGCTCGTTGAAATCTCTGCACTACAAAGCGAAGGTCAAGGCGTTCAGCCGGCATTTTATCGCTTGGCTGCCCTCAAGACAGCTGTGAAACAATTACAGCAGACCGAAGCTTCCTTCCGCGCAGCGCTTGAAGAGGAAGAGAAACACATTGCTGTCATCAGCGAAGCTGACCGCAATGTCAAACAGCGTATTACAGAGCTGAAAGAGGATACGCCGGAGCTTGAAGAGCAACTGCAAGGTGCAGTTAAAGAAACCGGATATGAACTTCAAGAAATTGTAGAAGAACTTAAGGAGCTTGCGGAGGAGACAGCTAAGGCAGACCAATTAGAGCTTTTTGATCCCATTGCTGCACAAGAGGTTACCGAGGATGCACAGGAACGTCAGGAAAAAATCGAACAGGATCTGAAGGATGTTGATCTCTACGATGATAAGCTAAATAAATTTCCTACGGTATTAGCTGCGGCACGTGCCAAAATCACCGGGATCATTGAACAGAATTCACTGCACAACATGAAGGTTAAGCCATATGATCACCTGGAGCAGGCCCGCGCAGAATCGTTGACTCTTGAAGCGCCACTGCGTATAGGAGATATGGATGAGGTGCGCAGAATCGGCGCCAGTCTAGACCTTCTTCTGGATGAAGCTATTGCTATGACAGAGCAACAAGCACTGCTGCGGCAGAATAACCGTAGAGATCTAGAGACATTCCGCACCACATGGAGCCATTTGAAACAGCGGCGAGACGAGCTGCAGGCACGAATTACAGAAGCACGTGTACATTTCGAAGAACAGCATGTAGTTACTATAGAGAATATTCTGACGGAGTGTAGCACACGTCTTCGGGAAGGCGCAGGTGAAGTGGCGCAAATTGAGAACTGGACCAGTGATGAACGGGGCGAATATGACAAGGCCCACGATGCGCTGGAGCGCTTGCTGTCATTGCAGGATGAAGCTGGCCGGCAATATGACGGTGTCTCTGAAAGTCTAAATGCATTAAATGAAAGACTTGATAAAGTACAACGTCTCTTCTCCGAAGGACAAAGCCGGGTAGAGACGACCCAGCGAATGCTGCACAGCAGAGGCTTGTCTTCCAGAATCCGCTTTGAGTTGTCCTTATTGCCGGAATATAGCCAGTTGGAGCAACGGCTGTCATCCCGACCTTACAACCTAGAGGAACTGGAATCGATTGGCCGCGCTTATGACGCTCAGATCACTTCCTTTGTGAATGAAGCGAACCGAATCATTCGCCAAAAGGAAGAGGAAGAACGGCTGGCCCAGCTAGCCATGATGAGAGAGCAACAGCGGCGTGCACAAGCCCGTAAACGAATGTCCTCTGGTCCTCCTTCTTCAGGCGGATTCGGTGGGGGACGTTCCTCCGGCGGCTCTTCCTGGGGCGGAGGCGGCAGTGGCGGCAAATCCTCCGGCGGTTCTTCTTGGGGCGGTGGCGGCGGCAAATCCGGTGGAAATTCATCGGGTGGCTCAAAGTGGTGATTCCTCACCATTAGATGCAAATGGATATACAAAAAGACTCTTTCGCCTATACCGGGCGGAAGAGTCTTTTTAATTATGAATTATTGCTGTTTCATTTGTGGTATGAATGTGCCATTGGAAGATAAATTGTAACGGCTGTGCCCACTCCCTTTTCACTAGCTATTGCCACATATCCTCTGTGGGCAGTCACGATTTTTTTGACAATCATGAAGCCAAGTCCATTCCCATCGCCTCTGGTCGTGTGAAAGGGCTCCCCTAATTTCTCCAGAACTTCCTTGTTCATACCCTCTCCATTATCGGTAAAGGTAATCACCTGGAATTCATCCTTCACATCAAGAGTTACTGTAATGCTCCCGCCAAAAGGCAAAGCTTCCATTGAATTTCTTAGGATATTCAGGAAAATCTGCTTAATCTGATTGCGGTCACATTCGATCTCAGCATCATAATGGATCTTTGTATTCAACGCTATATTATTCATCTCCACCTGAATCGCGAAGATATTCAATACTTCCAGAAGGATCGTACTACATTGTTCAGTCATATAATGCGCAGCCTGCGGCTTACCCAGAATAAGAAACTCGCTCACAATGAGATTCATTCTTTCCACTTCTGACATAATGAGATCATAATGCAGCAGACGTGAATCTTTATTAGCCAGTTGAAGCATCCCTTTCACCGTAGTCAGGGGATTGCGGATCTCATGTGCAATGCTCATGGCCAGTTGTCCTGCGACCACTAGCTTTTCTGTATTGCGCAGCACTTCTTCCGTTCTTTTCATCTCCGTGATGTTGCGCAAACTTCCAATCACACGCGCTAAGTAACCATTCGCATCGTAAACGGGTAGTACATCTAACATATAATGCTCGAACAACCCGTTTTTCTCCTGAATCACTTCTAACCCGGCACATGCGACATGATGTATGATGACATGTTGAAAGTATGCGCCCACATTCCTAATTTCAAAGACACTAGTTCCAACAACAGACTCTTGATGCTCACCACCCAAATGAAGCATGGCTAAACCGTTCTCATTTATATTCACGACTGTTCCGAATTGATCTGTTATGATTACCCCTAAGTAATTGGTCTCTAGCAAAATCCGATTTAATAATTGCAGCTGAGAATTTCCTCTCCGCAACAAAATCTCACGTTCAATCGAGTCAGCCATCGTACAGAGCAGAGGCAGCAAATGGGGATGGGCTACATCTATATCTGCCATAAATGAAATTGTACCTAAGATTTCCTGCCCATTTTCTTTATAAAATGGAGCCGTACAGCATACTAAATGATGCAAAATATGATGGAAATGGTCTCGTCCTGTCAGCTGGAATGGCCTCTGATATTCAAGGGCTAAAGCGATTGAATTGGTACCCACCTCTTTGTTCATCTGCACGCCTTCTTTGATGCCTACCTGTCCTACGAGATCAATAATCGTCGCATCTCCCTGGAACGCCAATAGATAACCTGCATCATCCGAAATCGTAATTAGGATCGGGTTCCCCTTTACTGAGGACAGAAATTTTTTGACAAAAAATTCGATAACCTCAATCACTTCACTATATACGCTAAGCTGCGCTCCCAATTCATCAGCAGAATATCCCTTTGCAAAGACAGGCGGTTGCTCAGGATCAATTCCTTGGTCTATACAATGCTGATTGGAAGCCTTAATAATGGTCTCATCCGTCAGTATCCCTGTTGTCTCATCCAAAGCCCTTACCCCATTCTGTATGAATCTTCAATTTTGCATTGCATAATTATGTATTCTACCTCTCTCCCTCTAATCCTTTTCAATCCTTAAAAATCAAATAATCCCAATGTTAAAAAATAACTTTCTGCACAAAAAAACTCCACCCCTGTAAAAGAGCGAAGTTTTGGAGGATTATTATTTTCTGTTTTTCTGTTAATGCTTAGTGTCATCCAAAAAAGGTTTATTCACATAATAATACATTACCCCCATCAGTACGCCACCGCCAATTAAATTACCGATCGTAACGGGGACAAGGTTATGGAACACTCCATACCACGATACCGTTCCGGGATGATCAAGTACAAGCGCAATCGCAAAGGTACACATATTGGCAATACTATGCTCATAGCCGGAGATGAAAAAACAGAATACGAATAAGACCATTGCGAACATTTTGGCCCCATCGCCTTTCATATTCATGGGTATAAAAAAAGCCATACAAACGAGCCAGTTACAAAGAATGGCCCGAAAGAAAAGCTGACCTGCCGGGGCTTCCATCTTATGCTCCACTACATATAACAAAAATCCGTTTACATCTGAGCTATAGAACAGTCCTGTCAAAAAAATCAGCAAGGCAAAAACGGCAGCTCCAAGAATATTACCGATATAACTCATGATCCACATGCGGACAACCTCAGACCATTTCATTTTCCGTCTTAGTGCCGTGTATGTGTAATAAAAAGTATCTCCGGTGAATAAATCCCCACCACCAAAAGAAATTAGAATAATAGCCGCTCCGAAAGTTATCGCAGCCATTGGATATGCAAAGGGGGATTGCTCCATAAAGAAATAGTTGCCTGTCTTAAAGGCTACAATTACACCGAATCCGATAAACATACTGGCCAGCATGGCTCTGGCAATATAGCGCATTACGCTTTGCCGGAATATCTTCTGTTTCTTAAGTGCTAAATGTTCAACCTGAAGCAGCGCCTCGTTCTCCATGTGACCTCCTTAGGGATTTTGGTATTTCCAGCTGATTATGGGCTAATCGTACAGCCTTGCGTTATTATACCCAATAACCCGCTGGAAATTACTTGAACCAATTCACGCCAAAAAATCCCTGAATACTTACGGGGAAGCGAAGCTACCTCTTGCTAATTGTCTTCATTCATTTTAGCAATGGCTTCTGCTTTTTCACTGCTGGCGACGATGATAAGCACGAGTATCAAACAGCCTAAAACCATAGCCTATCCCCACTTCCTCCACATGTAGTCTTGTGACAACTTATGTATGTGGATAGGGCTTTATGTTTGGCTACAGCAAACTTCATTTGATTAGACCAAAAAAAGCAGAGCAGCGAGCCCCCAGAAACGAAGGCTCACTGCTCTGCTATATTTTTACGGTCTTTTTTTAACTAATTAGTTCAAGAAACTGCTCAGTTGGCTCTCTGCTACACCTTGTTTCAGCGCCTCAGGCTTGTCCGCTTCATTGAGACCTAGACGATTGCCCAATTGGGTATTGATCGTCGTCATTTTGGATGTATAATCCTGGCAGCTCTCGATAATACGACGGTTTGACTGTTCCGAAGTGTCTAATGCGCTAAGCAGATCGCCGATCGCTTGATTCACGGCTTCCATAGACATGGAAGGTTTGGATAGAAGCTCGGTCGTTTTTTCTGTAGTCGTACGCAGCAAGCGTGCATTTTCTTTAAACTGATCTTCAATCGTCTTATTTGTTGCTTCTACAGCATTGATAACATTCTCCTGATCGGCCAGCGACATCGCAATCATTGCCGACACTGTGATCAGATTAGAGGTCTTATCAATCGCATTATTCACGGAATCGATCAGTTTATCATTATTGTCATTGATGATATCTGTAGCAGCGATCGCTTGATTGTACAATAGAATCATCTCTGTCATGGACTGAATACGAACCATCACTTTACGTAGACCACGCTCCAGATAAGCTTTACGGAACTCATTCTCAGGCTTCGCAATCTCCACCTCGAACAGCTCTTTTAGCTTATTGCCGAAGGCAATTTTGGTCTGCAGGTTATAGATCTCCTCCATAGAGGTACGTTTCAGCTGGCGCATATTTACAATACTCTCTTCGAGGGTATCCCTGCCGTCGCGTAGACCGGTAACAATCGCATCAATATTCGTGCGGACAGACTGATATTTGTACACATAGTTCTTCATCGGACTCTTCCGCAGCATTTTGCCGAAAAAGCTAACATTCTTACTCTGTTGCAGATTTTCACACTCATTCCGCAGCTTCATAATCATGTTAGGCACTTCAACACGCTTACCGGACATCAGGTCATTTACCGGACGATCCAGAAGTTTGAGGGTTTGGCCTGCTTTCTCCTGCGTCTTCACCCCAAGCTTCCCGATATCATCCATTAAAGAATCCAACGTGACTGTATCTGTTTGGGATACCTTCTCGATCAATTGTGCCGCTTCTTCGACTACCTTTTGTTCATCTTCTTTTTTTAATTGGATCAACTGCGTGGACATGGGTTTCCCTCCTATAATTCGGAACTGCTATACCGCTGATGAATCAGTTCCGCCTTCGTCTGAAGTTCCATCAGGTCTTTATGTTCGATCGTCGAAGCAATATCCGATATTTTGGAATCAACATCTCTTAGACCGTTCAGCAGCGTTCTCCGATTCTTCGTCTTTGCTTCACCACTTAGGCGCAAAAATGGGTTAATCACACCATTCAAATCCTTCAGAATCAATCTGCGGACCGTGTGATTAATATCGCCATTATTGAGCTCCTGCAGCAGCGGAATTACACGTTGAAGTCTCGCAAAAAGCGCCAGTGATTTCTCGACAATTTCATTGTCCAGTGTATCCTTCTGCCCTTCGGAGATAATCATATCTTCCAGAATGCTAAGATACTCAACTACCGGAGCAAATTCCGGTCCAATCTTCGTCGGTTCGGCCTCAGTTCTACCACTATTGCCCGGATTAAATGGTGCAGCATTATTTGCCGCACTATTTAATTGCGGAGCATTTGCAGAGGGAGCTGGAGCAATAGGTACCGTCTCTGGACCTGCTGGCAGCACCTCAGCCGGAAGGTTGGTTCTCGGACTTCTCGTTGCAAGAACCCCTACAGCAGCACCTGCTACAGGCAACAGCAAGGAGAGTAACTCAGGCAGAAAAGAGCTCGTTAATACAGCGACAACATAGCCAATACCGGCATACAGCAATATTTTCGATTTAAATTTAATTTTTCTCACCTCTTGTGAGCGAGATTGCGAACGCTCAATTCACGGGATCCGAAATTACGGATTCGCCGTTTATTTTCATAATTAGCGGCTGCTCTACATGGCTGGCAAGCACATTATCGCCGAACTCCGCAGGCTGTACCTCTCCGCCGAGTGCACTTTTGACAGCCAGGTATGGAAAGTTAATTCCAGACAGACAAGAAATATGAAGACCTCCAGACATCCGGGGGTTAATCTCCAGCAGTTTAGGAATTCCACCACTATACTTCATTTGAATATTGAAATTGAAAGGTATTTTATATACCTCTGCTACCCGAGAAGCGATCTCCTCCAGCTCCGGAATATGCTCCATCAGCCGCAGACGGCCGCCAGCTTTACGACGGGGCACAGCCGCTAACAGTCTGCCGTTCTCATCTGACAAGCAATCTATACTGTATTCATAACCTTCCAGCAATTCCATCACCATAAGTTCAGGGAATGTAGCTTCACTTCCCAGAATACGATAAGCCTCTTCGAAGGATATCAGCGGTGTTACATGACCAAACAGCTCCTGCAGAGGACTACGTGTGTTATCAATGATACGGAAGCCGAGGCCCCCCTCTGTCTCCGTAGGTTTAAAGCATACGCGATGCCCTTTGGCTACAAGATCATGATAAGCCTCTTTGAACTGCTCTGCTGTACTGACCACATGATAATCAGGAATTGTCATAATCCCGGTTTCCTTAACACTTTCGTAGAACTTACCCTTATCCATGATGGTCTCCAACAAGTCCAAATCTCTACAGACCAGAACCTTGGTACCAATCGCATCAAACATAGCAGCATGCAAAGCTATATCCAGCATATGTAACCGTGGAATAAAGATATCGATCTCATTGCGGCGACAGAAATCCACACAAAATTGAACATATTCTATTCCAGTCAGTGCCGGTTCAGTCCCAGCAACATCAGCCCCTTGAAGTGACATATGGTGAATATCTGGGTGCGTGGCGAAGATTTGTACAGGAACGCCATCCTCATTATTGCGGATGAGATTCATATAATGGTAAGCGACGGAAAACCAGCGATTGAAATAAATGTTTACCTTTTTCATAGTGGCCCAACTCCCAATACGGTTAAGTTATTATAGATCATGTTTACATACTGTAGAATTTCATCACCAGCAAAAACACCCGCTTGCTTCGTAAAGGGATACCTTGATTTTACAAGACCACTCTGCTGCTCTGCAAATATTTCTCCATGACAAGGAGCAATCGCATAGTCCGCACTTTCTAGTAAACTCTTATCCAACAAGGAATCTCCCGATGCTACCATCGGTTCTGACCGAACCGTCCGGCGTACATAAACAATCGCATCACTTTTATTTACAGCGGCAGGAACGACATATAGCTTGCGCCCTTGTAAGGATACCCGCCAGCCCAAATCGTATAATCGCTCTGCCAGATTCGTAATCTCATCCATAGGTAATAAATCACGCACTACCACAAAGGTATAGAATAAATCATCACAATACCGCTCACTAATGATCCATTCCTCGTGCACTACAGACCTAACGTGCATTCTAACTTCTTCTGCCGCAGCCGATTCATTTTGAACAAGCCTGCCCACAGAAGCTCTCCAGCTCTTATCCACTTCGCCACCAATCAGAATATTCCCGCCATTACTAGTAATCGCGTAGTCTGGAATAATCGTGTCTTGAAACAGATTAATACGCTTATACTGCGCGATTGTACGTGTTGTAACGGGCATAAAGATAATACGGGAAGTAAGCTCCATCAGATCAGCCAATGCTTTTTGGGAAATGTATGAAACCGTCTTGCCATCCACAACCTCCGCAGGAACCAGGCCCGGAGTATTCTCCGGGACACCGATTGCATTTAGGGAATAGATTAACGTTCGGTCCAAATCACTGGCATAGATCATTCCGTCTCACCTCTCAGCGGTTTAATAATCCCGCAACAGGAATAGGTGAGTCCAGGGAATACTTCTACTGGAACCCCCCTATCCTCTGCTAAGAGAATAATATGACGGAGATTTGGATTATCCATAGTATCGACAAGAATCTTCCACGGTACTCTGCGCAGCAGCACTCGGGTTGTTTCTCCGACTCCGGGCTTGACCAAATTGATGTTATCTATGCCGAACACTTCTTGAATACTCTGAATATCACGCAGCCCCTGCCATGTAATTTCTGGCGGGGATTGCTGCATCTGTTCAGCAATCCCTTGTGCTTCTTCCGCAACGGAGGAGAAATACGGGCAGATCGCCGCAATGAATACATTAGATACATCCGTATCGAGCCATTCCTTGTAGAATTTAGCCCCATGGAATTCTTCCGGACCGATTAAATCATCGCGCAGCACTGTCCGGCTCATCAGCCCTGACACCGTAGAATTGAGGCATGCACTAGGAATAAGATAATCCTCTCTAGTACCGAACGTGCCTGAACAATTCCCGGGATCAGCCAATACGGCCAGGTCATCATTTAGCCGAATGCCATATTTCTCATACAGGCTGTTGCACGCTTCAATCAATACCTGGCGAATAGCTCCTTTCCCCGTCCATCCATCGACAAACTGCAAATCAGCGTCAAGCCCGTGCTTTTGCAGAATATAGAGGATTGCGTTCTCATCAATCCCCTTGCCCCGAATGATAGAGATACTATAATGCGGCAAATCAGCATCATATCGCTCTTGGATATAACGCTTAATCAGTACACCAATTGGTGTTCCCGCTCTTGCCAAAGAGACTAACACCGTATCAAGTCCCCGTTGAGCGACAATCATCTCAGAGACTACCGCTACTGCTAGAGCGACCTTCTCCGCAGATTGCTCCAGCGTCTCGTGAAATAACTCAATATACTGCTCAGTAGGCTGATATTCCACGGGCAGCATCTCAGAGTAATGTACACCTGATTGAATGGCGGCCTCTCTTTCGTCAGTCGCCCGCTCCAGTGAAACATCACTCAGATCCTTAAGCAAAAATATAACATCTGATGGAGAATAGCTGCCTAGCGGAACCGGTTCGGCTATACTTCTGTTTAGAATTTCTTCAGTTACTGTTCCCTTCATTGGTAGGGCCTCCACTTCTTCTTTCCGAGGTCAGTACAATAAGATGCACTTTATGGCGGGCCAGTTTCTTCAGTATATCAAGCATAGGTTTCATACGTTCATGCGGTACATCACGCTCAATCAGCACAAATATATCATCGTATTGATCAGGAGCTACATTATAGATAAAGTTTGTGATCTCCGGGTCGCCGGCTGAAGGATAGGCAGCAGCACTATGCACCCCATAATCCGGTCGACGCTCAGGGTGGATTGGACTTCTAGTGGAAGACTGATAAGCAATCCCTTCCCCCATTTCCGCCGCCACTCTCATCGGAAGATACATAAATTCCCCTACGCCCATTACCAAGGCTTTCGGTCCTCTACGCAATTGCCGCAGCTGTTCAGCTATTCGCTTCACACCCTGATCAAGCCCCGGATTATCCTGCGACACAATTCCGAAACGTCCACTATATTTCATATACGGCGCTGTGTTAATCTCACCATATGAATCGATAGAGGATACCTCCAGTCGTTCCATTCCATCTGGAGCATAAGTGGTTACAACCTCACACTCTAAAGCAGCCTCTCTATCCAGCTGCTCTGTATCCTTATTAAATACTGGTGAACCTATCACTTCAATATTCCCTTGCAGCAGACATAACGACTTAATGCGAATCCCCAGCTCCTGCTCAAGATCACTATAGTGTTGAAGATTGCTGCCGCTTCTCCAGTCCAAAAGGGAGACTACCACATATTCCTCTCGCGGGAACTTTGACTGAATATCCCGAATCGTATTGATCGCGGTTTTCCCAGTCGTAATCTCGTCATCTACCAATATAATAGGCTCTGTCCCAGATAATAGTTCGGTATCCAAGGCATAACATAGATGATCAACCGCATGAGAATGTTCTTCTACAAAACTTACAACAGACTCCAAATCAGGAATATGCTCACGCGTAGTATGAATATATGATGCCTGCTCAGCAAAGATGTTGTACACACTGTGACCCAGTGCAGTTGCCGTTTCTGCGAATCCAATAAAAACCACAGGCTTGGGCAAAACCAGCTGGGCCGCTAGCAAATGTTGATAGGCTTCCTTAGCAAATTCAGGATGAATCAGCCCATGAACCGCCATATCCAATAACTCTGTCATACGATCACTGTCCACGGAATCACCGTTCATCTCCTGATATAACAGCAGCGCCAACGCTGCTCCGCTTAGAAGTGAAGTATACGGATCGACGGGGATATGCTTGCCAAGCACCTTACTGACAAACAGAAAAGTCCGCTTTTTATTAATTCGCGCCGCCATAGAGAATAAAGAATCCAGAGGCATATGAAAGGGGTTAAAGGTTTCGGTTACATTCACTTGCAGGTTCTCGACTATGTTATACGTGCGTAAATTCGTTTTCGGGTAATAATCCGACAAAATGCTGTTGTTCATGTAACACCCCGTATATTTGAGATCGTAGTAAAGTTCGTCTTGCCCAATTGAGATGGGGCTTAATTTCATTCATTTTATTAAAATATTGACTCTTAAACACGCCCAAACTGCCATCATTACTTTCTACAATGCTTAAAGCATCAACGTATTCCTCATGCATAACCGTATACATCGCCTGAACAGGTCTGAGGTGAGAAGGATGGATAATCGTCTTGCCTACAATTCCATTCTCTTTATCTAAAATAACCTCACGAATTAGCCCGTCTACACTGCTCGAAATATAGCTATTCCGCATATCACGGCCGTTTTTGCCGTAAGTATCCTCAAATGGCGTCTGCCGTAGCTGCGGCCGGAGAACTCGATGGCCTTTATTCGCAAAATACTCCCAGACGGGTCCTGAGATCACATATCCCTCTTCAACCCGCCCAAACACATTGATAATGTCCGAGATACAGTCACGAATAGGAGTAAGATCATAAATACTAACATCAGGACTGCGACGCAGTCCGAACAGACTGGAGAAATCCGTTGCCCCAATTCTAACGTTTAGGACAAGTTCACGGTAATTACGGAGTAAATCACGGATAGATAGCAGACTGTCCACTCGACTTTCCCGATAAATAATAGGTGCAGTTTCCAAGATTGGCATCCCGTAAAGCACAGGATCATTATAACCACGCGTATTGTTGTACTCAGCTAACGTTTCAAAATATTGAATTCCATTGTCCACAGAGAACTTAGGAAAAACAAACCCTGTTAACATCGTTACCAAGGATCCCAAGCGGAAAATCATTTGCCGGAGTTGGTCCGGGTTACGTACTCGTATAAAAAGAAGCGGGAGGCTGTTTGCCGAATCCAGCTCATTTTCTGCGTAAGCAGCTAGATAAATAAGATGCTGGATAATAGACTCCTCTGCATTGTCAACCTGGTCATCTCCGATTGCGTCCTCCAGATCTATAATAACCGTCACCAGACCTGCATTCTTGAGCTTAATGATGTCTTCTGCAACACTTGCACGGGTAGCCGGCATATAGAGGGCAGCGCCGACAGCGTAGGCTAGCAGTTCCTTGTTCGTGGTATGATCAAATGAGATAGGCGGAGTGTAAAACAAAGAGTTTTCTTGTTCTTTCGTCAGGTAATCGAAGTATCTCAAATCGGTTCCCCCTTATAGTTTTGCGAAGCCAAGCAAAACAAGCGTAGACCTCTCCTCATAGAGAGTGTCAGAACCGGCAATACTGTCCCTTGGGATGGCATCTTGGCTCTCTCAAATATAAGTGAAGGCCTACGCTATAACATATACGATTACCTGAAAGAAGCAGGCGTTTCTATTCTTGCATGATCGGCTCCGACTTCTCTATGGTGCAATTACTTTTTTAATCATGCACTTTTGTGGGCATCTTTTTTCTTACGTCTAGCACTGTAGAGGATCGTACCCACGAATACCGCTATAAGGATTGTAAAGAATACGACATGCGGCAATTCAAAGCCAAAAGCACCCGCTAGCATCTTACCCGCAATAATGGCGATAAGCAGGAACGCTGCCTGTTCCAATTCAGGGAATTTATCAATAAGCTTCAAGAATACCTGCGCCACTCCGCGCATCATCAGAACTCCTAATATACCACCCATAAAGAGAACCCAAACCTGATCGCTAAGTCCAAATGCAGCAATGACACTGTCAATACTGAAAGCAATATCCATTAATTCAACAAGGAGAACCGTCTTCCAAAAAGAAGTGCCTTTATTCTCCGTATGCTCTTCGCCACTGCCCTTAAATAAACCTTTATATGCGATATAAAAGAGATACAGTGCACCAAGAACCTTAACCAAAGTAAACTTAATAAGAAATGTCCCTAGTCCAATGGCCAGGAATCTGAACAAATAAGCCCCTAAGATACCGTAGAAAAGTGCCTTTTTCTGCTGCTCCTTAGGTAGATGCTTAACCATAACGGCAAGCACAAGCGCATTATCTGCAGAGAGCAAACCTTCTAGTAGAATTAAGCTTCCGATAATCCCCCAGCTCACAGGATCAGAGAGCGTGCCTACTACATCACTCCATGAGAAAAAATGCCCGTAATTCTCACTAATATTTCTAAAAAAATCTGCGAACCAATCCATTACACTTTGCGCCTCCGGTAAAATCGATTATTTGCTGCCCGCAACCCAGCGCAGCCCCCATCCATAGGCTTCATCCATCTCACGATGACCACTGTAATATTGCACCAGCCGTTCAACACTAAATGTTTCATTGCTTACATTCCGGAATAACGCAATGGCACACATCCCTTTTCGGTTGTTATGCTCGTCCAAATTTACAATGATATCAGGTCCTCCGCCTTGTTTGATGGTGACAACCCCATCGGCCTCCGACCAGTTGGTTACCCCTTTATAAATAAAGGAAAACACTAGAATGCGTTCAATCTCGGAAATTTTGATACCATTTATACGCAAATTCTCACCAGTAGTTACGGAGCCTGTACGATCATCCCCATCAAGCATGACATAAGGAGGTTGATTTAAGGAGCCAAAGGCATTGCCTAACGCTTGTACCACTCCTTTACTGCCATTCTTCAGTTCATACAGACAAGCAAGATCTAGATCTACGCCATTTTTACGACTAAAGAGTCCGCCCTGTTTCTGGTTCCAGTTGAGATTAATCAACACTTCCCCTAAATCACCACTGGCTGATTTTTTCAAATTGATGGAATCGCCTTTTTTCTTCAGCTCGATTTTCTTCAAGTTGAGATTTATTGGCGAAGGCGGAGGTGTGGGTGGAGGGCTCTCTTCACGTTTCACTGGCTGCGCAGGCGGCGTTGCGAAGATTTGTGGTGGAATCTGCGGCTTAACCTCCGGCTGTGGAGCAGCAGGAGCAGGCTCCTCATTCGCTTCAATACCAAAGTTGCTGCATATCTCTTTCAAACCTCCGGCAAACCCCGCTGCAATGGCACTGAACTTCCATTCACTGTTATATCTATATAATTCCCCTACCACAATGGCCGTTTCCACGGAGAAAAGATTGTCGAGATCACATCGGAGCAGTTCCGCACCTGTTACTTGATTCAGAATCCGAAAATAGGCCTGACTTACTTGCCCAAAACTTTGACCCCTTTTCTCCCCATCATAGATGGTAAGTGTAAAGGCAATCTTCATCACATCGGAAGGAATCTTATCCAATTGAACTTCGAATTGCTTGCGGTCATTGAATCCTGGCACATCCTTATACCTAATATAAGAAGTGGCTGGATTATTATAAAATATTAAATCCTCGTCTTTACTTACCTTACCCTCTGATCCAAGCAGGAAAGCAGAGCTATCAATCTCCAGAGCAGCCGGAGCATTCCAGCCGATTTCTACGATTATAGAATGAAGTCCAGCATTGCCTTTGGTCAGATCAGCTTTTTGCCCTTTGACTACGTTAACACTCATTCTTACGCCACCTTTATAAATGGAGTAAACCAACCCATAATTTTGTAAAAAAGAACCCCACAAAGTGGAGTCTGTACTGCTCTAAATATTTAGAAAAAGGGCAGGATCGGTAATGACCCCGCCCACTTGGATGCTATTGCGCGTCCAGTCCATAGTTTCTGCATAAAGCGCTTAGACCGCCGGCAAAGCCACTTCCAATCGCCTGGAACTTCCAATCCGCACCATTGCGGTAGAACTCACAGAATACAACAGCTGTTTCAGTTGAGAAGTCTTCACCCAGATCAAAGCGAAGCACTTCACGATCATTAGAAGCATCTACCACACGTACAAAGGCATTGGAGACTTGTCCAAAGTTTTGTGCCCGAGTTTCGTAATCATAGATCGTTACCGTTATTCCGATGCGCTGAATATGAGCAGGGATTTTGCTGAAGTCAACAACAATCTGCTCATCATCTCCGTCCCCCTCACCCGTACGGTTATCCCCCGTATGAGTCAAAGAACCTGCGCCACCCGAGGGATTATTGTAGAATACAAAATCATCGGAGCCCTTGGCTTTACCATCTTCATGCAGTAGAAAGGCTGAAGCATCAAGGTCAAAATCTTGGCCGCCGCTATACTTATTAGTATCCCAGCCCAATCCTACTACTACCTTAGTCAAACCCGGATTAGTCTTGGTAAGATCAATCCGTTGTCCTTTAGAGAGACTGATCGTCACTGACAAAACCTTCCTTCATTATTCATTTGGTTCATCTTTGGCATATACAACGAAATTTATTGCAGGCCGTAGTCGCGAGTCAAACCGCTCAAGCCGTCTTTATAGCCGCTGCCGATGGCATTGAACTTCCACTCTGCACCATTACGATACAGTTCGCCTACAACAACACCAGTTTCAATAGAGAAATCCTCACCGAGGTCGAAACGAATCAGCTCTTCATTGTTCAGATCGTTTACGATACGTACATAAGAACGGGAAACTTGTCCGAAGTTTTGACTTCTTGCTTCAGCATCATAAATTGTAATAGTAAAAGCTACTTTGTCTACATCAGCAGGGATGTTCTGAAGATCCACTTGAACCTGCTCATCATCACCATCGCCTTCACCTGTACGGTTATCGCCGGTATGAACAACAGAAGCATTTTCATTTTGCTTGTTATTGAAAAAAATAAAGTTTGTTTCTTTATCAACTTTACCACTAGCATTGGTCAAAAAGACGGATACGTCCAAATCGAAATCTTTTCCGCCGTCATATTTATTAGTGTCCCAACCAAGACCTACTGTGATTTTGGATAGACCTGGGTTTGTTTTCGTTAAATCGATCTTTTGACCTTTGGATAGATTAATTGCCATGATTACATACCTCTTTTCTTATATTTGGATTATACGTAGCGTTCTGCAAGTTGATTGATATGAGCGGCGTGGCTGCCTTCACCAATTGCAGCGAATTTCCATTCCCCACCTTGGCGGTAAAGCTCTCCACAAATAAGTGCCGTAAAACCTGTGTAGTTGTCTGATAAGTTAAATTTAATCAACTCATTATTCCCGGCAGCATTCATTACCCGAATATACGCTGATTTGATCATTCCAAAATCCTGTTTGCGATTCACTGCATCGTAAATGTTAACGACAACCAGAACCTTGTGAACATCGGCAGGAATGGCTTTCAAATTAACCATGATTTGCTCGTCATCTCCGTCGCCTTCACCCGTCAGATTATCTCCGGAATGAATAACCGAGTTGCAAGGACTTTGCTTGTTGTGGAAGCAGATCAGGTTACCCTTCTTAGTTAGCTTACCTTCCTCATTTAATAGCAGTGCTGAGGCATCACAGTCGACATTCGCCTGTTTCTTGACTCCAAAGAATCCCCGCGAGGCTTCAATCGGATCCCAGCCTAAGCCCACAATTACATTGGACAAGCCCGCATTACCTTTAGTCAAATCAATCTTTTGACCTTTTACCAGATTAATTCCAGCCAAATCAACGTACCTCCGTTTCCGATAAAAATCATTATCTGTTAGTCTAGCTTTTAGGTGTTATATCAGTGATACGATAAAGATTAAATTACGTTTCAACGAACTTTCATCTATGACTCCACCTAATTTATAAACTGAATTCGCTAGGGTTTAATCCCAAGACGCTACAAATATTCCGCACAACTGCTTTTTCATAGTCATCAAAATCGCCATCGGCCGATCCAATTGCCGAGCATACGCCCACGATTAAACGTCCTGCATCTGGTTTGCCGCTAAACTTTGCGATGGCCTTCAAAGCCTCTTGTTTCCCTATTTCCGGTGAGAATTCGAAGTTGCTTACATAATAGTTAAATTGAGCAATGACATCTCTCATGTCAAATACCTTCAATTCATTACTCATATTCATATAGCCGGCCATTTTATTTTTCTCTGCTTCTTCTATTTTACCGTCAGCCGCAGCCACCAAAGCGCAGCCCGCAACTACAGCATTCATAAAATCTTTATTTTTGAATTTTTTCACTTGATCTGTTAGTCCGCTTTTGGTTGTGTTTAACCAGTTTTTAAATGTGCTCATCGTATTCTCCCTCTATCACTGCAAGATTATGATAACAAAAGATATCCCCAGAGCCTCCTCTCCACGTTCCGACAGATTTTGCATATAAATCCCTGAAATAACCGTTACTCTTCTAATATACCTGATAAAATAACAAGATTCTACTTTCCACAAAATTACAGCACCTTTGATAGAAAGGAGCGTGTCCGTTCTTGCACAGGATTTCCGAACAGCTGCTCCGGACTTCCTTCCTCCACAATCTCACCTTGTTCCATAAACAGCACACGATCTCCCACCTCACGTGCAAAGCCCATTTCATGCGTCACCACGACCATCGTCATCCCCTCACGGGCCAGCTCCTTCATCACCGCCAGCACTTCCCCCACCATCTCCGGGTCAAGCGCTGAGGTTGGTTCGTCAAAGAGCATAATTTGGGGCTCCATAGCCAGCGCCCTTGCAATTGCTACCCGCTGAGCCTGCCCCCCAGACAATGAGGCTGGATACATCTCTGCTTTTTCACTTAGACCTACTTTTTGCAGCAGCTCCAGCGCTTTTTGCCGCGCTTTATCCGGAGACCATTTACGCACCTGAACCGGTGCCAGCATAACGTTCTCTATAACCTTCATATGAGGAAATAAATTAAACTGCTGAAACACCATCCCAAGCTCTGTACGGATATCGTTAATCTTCGTACTCGCCGCCATCAAAGAAGTGCCTTCAATTACAATCTCGCCCCCCTGCGGCTGCTCCAGTAAATTAAGGCAACGCAAAAAGGTGGATTTACCCGATCCGGACGGCCCAATAACCACCACTACCTCCTGACTGAAAATATCGATACTTATGTCGGCCAGCACCGTATTTGTTCCAAATGATTTATGTAAGTTCCGTACTGAAATCATAGGCTCCATCCTATTTCAGCCTCCGTTCAACGTAATTCAGCAGCTTGCTAAGAGAATAGGTAAGAATGAAATAAATAAGTGCCGCTGTCAAATAAGGCTCCCATATCCGCAAATATTGCCCTTTCATCGTGTTGGTCCAATACATTATTTCCGGTGCAGCCACCAAAGCCAGAAGAGAGGAGTCTTTCACAAGCACAATAAACTCGTTACCAAAAGCCGGAACCATCCGTTTGATCGCTTGCGGTAAAATAATAAATCTCATCGCTTGCCGATTAGTCATCCCCAGTGAAATAGCGGCTTCCCGTTGCCCACGATCAACCGACTGAATGCCCGCCCGAAAAATCTCAGCCGAATAAGCAGCCGAATTAAGCGACAGAGCGACAAACGCAGTGATTAGGGCGTTGGTTTTGCCGTAAAGCGGGGGAATCACTCCAAAGTGAACAATCAGAATCTGCACATACAGTGGTGTTCCCCGAAAAAAGTTGATATATGAATGAAAAGGCCAGCGCAAATACCATTTAGGAGCCATTTTGCCAAATCCGATCCCCAGTCCCAAAATAGAACCAAATAAAATAGAAACTACAGAAATACCGATAGTCAGCAATGTCCCTTTTAAAAGGACGGGCAAATAATGAATAATAATGTCCATTCTAAAATCCATAGGACTCTCCCCTTCTCTTCTTTATGTCATCTCTCTTTAAAAAAATAAGCATGCGCAATAGCTATCATTACGCATGCTTATTAGGTTCTTTCCTTATTTTGCGTTCAATAAGCTATCCAGGTTAGGTTCTTCGCCGAACCAAGTTTTGTAGATTTCCGTGTACTTTCCGTTTTCCAATACCTTCTTAATAGCCGGATCCAGTTTCGCTTTTAACTCACTGCCCTTAGGGTAAAGAATGCCGTAATATTCCGCTCCGAAGTTCTCCGTATCTACAATCCCCACCAGCTTCTGCTTAGGATTGTTTTTCATGTATTCACGTACAATGGCAATATCCGCTACGACCGCATCGGCTCCGCCGCCATTCAGTTCCATCAATGCCACCGCATTGCTGTCAAAACGTTTCAAGTTAGGGTTGTCGACGCCCATTATTCCGCTCATCAGGTCGTCTGCAGTTGTGGCCCCTTGTATTGCAACTACTTTATCTTTAAGATCAAGTGCATTTTTGATGTCGCTGCCTTCTTTAACCATGATCATATTGGTAGATTCGAAATAAGGGATGGAGTAGTCATAGGTTTCTTTACGTTCATCCGTAATGGATACTGAAGACAGCCCTGCTTGATACTCCGTTCCCTGCTTCACACTTTGAAGCATCGTTTCCCAGCCTGTGTTCGTTACGTCATAGTCTATTCCCGCTTCTTCCATAACTGCCTTAATAAAATCGATGTCGAATCCTTTGATTTTATCCGTGTCCATGTACTCCATAGGAGCGTAGCTGGCATCACTGGCAAACTTAATTTTCTCTGCCGGGGATTCGTTACCAGCTTTACTGTTATTTGCTCCACAACCTACCAATCCAACCACCACCAATGCGATAAAAACTGACATTAAAGCGCGACTTTTTATTGTCATATCTCCATACCCCCTATTTTTGGAAATAACTTAAAGAGATTTTAACAGATTAAAGGATTCATGACAATTAACTTTTCTATTTTATGTAAGGTTATATAACATAATATTATTATTTTATAAGTTTTATACGTACATCACTCTCAAAAAATTACCATCAAACACAAAAAGGCACTGCCAGAGATTGTATTCTCCCTAGCAATGCCTTTAGATTTAACCTTAAACCTATTAAAGTGTGATATCTCCATCATAAGAACCGATCAATTTATACAAATCCGGCCGGCGGTCACGGAAGATTCCCCACTCGATCCGTCCAACTTCCAAAGCATCCAGATCGAATTCGCTTACCAGCACGGTTTGCTCATCACGTCCAGCCTCAACGATTTTATTGCCCTGAGGACCTGCAATGAATGATGAACCGTAGAAATTAATGCTCGAATCCTCATCAATTTCTTCACCAATACGGTTGGAAGCCACGACTGGAATAAGATTAGCAGCTGCATGTCCAAGCATACAGGTCTGCCAATGATCCTTGGAATCGATCGATCCATCCTGCGGTTCAGAACCAATAGCCGTTGGATAGAACAGAATTTCTGCTCCCATCAGGCTCATTACTCTAGCCGCTTCTGGATACCATTGATCCCAGCAGATACCTACGCCAATCTTGGCATAACGAGTGTTCCATACCTTAAAGCCAGTATCTCCCGGATTAAAGTAGAACTTCTCTTCATAACCTGGGCCATCTGGAATATGACTCTTGCGGTATTTACCAAGCACCGTTCCATCAGCATCGATTACAGCAAGTGAATTGTAACGCGCGTAATTCTTTTTCTCATAAAAACTAATTGGCAGCACCACTTGCAGCTCCTTGGCTACTGCTTTGAAATGATTAATCGCCTTGTTATGCTCAAGCTCTGTTGCGTATGCGTAATAATCAGCTTTCTCTTTTTGACAGAAATACGGAGTCTCAAACAGCTCCTGCAGCAAAATTATTTGCGCACCCTGTGCTGCCGCTTCTCTGACCAATGTCTCGGCTTTGCTGATATTCTCATCAATATTGCTGGAACAACTCATTTGTGTCGCAGCTACTTTTACATTTCTCAAGAATCTGTCCTCCTTGTATATAAATGTCCCTTTGGACGTTTAGTTTCCTTCAAATTATTGCTGTGCAGGCATTTGCTGCGTAGTGCAATGTACATTCCCGCCTTCGGTGATAACGGCCATTCCGTTAACTGTACGAATCTTGCGATCCGGGAACAAACCAGCGAGCACTTTCTCAGCAAGTGTATCCGTTTCTGTTGCGGTGCCGCCAAACACAGGCAAGATAATTCCGCCGTTCACGAAATAAAAGTTCAAATAACTGAGCGTCAGACGACTGCCGTCATGATCGACCCGTGGTGGCTGCTGAATCTTGATAATCTCCAGCTTACGCCCTTTGGCATCTGTAGCGTTCTCCAGAATACGCAGATTTTCTTGCGTAATCTCATAGTTCTCATCCTGCGGGTCCTCACAGACCTGGATAATAACTTTGCCTGGTGCAGCAAAACAAGCAATATTATCAACGTGACCATCGGTTTCATCGCCGCTAAGGCCACGTCTCAGCCAGATAATAGCTTCTGTACCTGTATAGTTCCGCACGTACTCTTCGATCTCTTCGCGCTTCAGCTCCGGGTTGCGGTTTAGGTTAAGCAGACACTCTTCTGTAGTAAGCAAAGTGCCTTCTCCATCCGTATGAATCGAGCCACCCTCCATCACAAGCGGTGCATCAAAACGGGTGATCTGTGCATGCTCCAGAATCTGCGGAGCCACTTCGTCATCCAGATCCCAAGGTGAATATTTACCGCCCCAAGCATTAAACTTCCAGTTCACACCTGCCATTTGTCCTTCTTTATTAACAATAAAGGTAGGTCCGTTATCACGCAGCCAAGCATCGCTATGCGCAATAGGCAGCAGCGTTACATTCGGTCCGCCGACCAGATGTTCTACCCGCTCCACGTCCTCCGGGTTCACAATGACCGTGATCGGTTCAAACTCGGCGATGGCTGTGATAATGTCAGCATAACCTTGACACACTGACTCGTGGTTGTCCGGGAAACACATAGATTCCTGCACCGGCCAGGAGATAAAAGTACGTTCATGCTTGCCCCATTCCGGTGGCATTGTATAGTTCAAATCTTTAGGATTCATGTGTTAACTACCTTTACTAATATATTTGGAGCCATTCCTGCCCTTAAAACTCCTTCCTCATCATACAATAATATGTTCTAGTGCTCAATTCCCTGGGACATTAATAATGTTGGAAGGAATTTTTTTGTTCGCAGCCCCCATTTTACAGTTAAAAAGTTTAAGTTTCATCCGTTACAACGAAGCTAACAGAACCCAATTCCCCAAAAAGCTCACTGAATTCATACACGGTAACGCTGTTGCTGACGTTGTCCAATCCCATGACAATTATTTTTTCCTTGGCGTATTCAGCGCATCTGGCGTCCTTCTGTCTCATAGCAGCTCCAATATGCCGTTTCTAGTTAGCGGCGTCTTTCTGGGTTCCGCATTATGGTGGATGGGTTTGACAGGGAGCACCGCTTTGTTCAGAAACAACATAATGTCAGGACGTTCGAAACAGCTCTTGTTCAACAAACTATCCGGATTGGTAATGTTGTCTTTCGGCATTGTCGCCCTTATTCAATCTCTCAATCTTCAGGAGTTCCTTTAAACGATCCCTCTCACTATACGGTAATCTTTTTTACCACATTGCCTTCAAAATCCTTAACGATAAATTCCCCGCCCTCTAGAACAGCATAGGAATTAGGATTATTCTCTTTAGGCAGCGATATGGAGCCGGGGTTCAGCACGTACACTCCCTCCTTTACATCGGCAACTGGTATATGGGTATGTCCCTGAATAAAAATATCCTTCTCGGAAAGCGCCGGCAAATGCTCAATGCTAAAGCCATGACCATGTGTAGCGTAAATCCGTTTGCCTTCGTGCAAAAGCATTACATAATCGCCCATCATCGGGAATTCCAGCAGCATTTGATCTACCTCGGCGTCACAGTTTCCACGCACTGCGGTTATCGGCTTGTTTTTGTTATATACGTTAAGCTTATTAGCAACCTCTTGTGGGTTATAGTCCTTCGGCAGCGGATTTCTTGGACCATGATATAGGAAGTCTCCTAGAATAATAAGACTGTCCGGCTGCTCTTCTTCTACCTTTTCCAAAGCCCGTTCCAGCCAAAATAAAGATCCGTGAATGTCGGAAATAAACATTAACTTCATCATGTATTCTCCTTTTCAACTTAACTTAAGTAAATATGCGCTTAGACAATAATCTTAACCTTGAACATACCACAACGCAAAGCAGACGTTCCCAAAGGAACGCCCTGCTCGCTATATCTTAACACTCACGGCAAATTCGAGGATCCCATCAAAAAGCGGTCTACTTCGCGCGCAGTCTGACGCCCTTCGTCAATAGCCCATACTACAAGGCTTTGCCCGCGCCGCATATCACCTGCTGTGAACACACCTTCTACATTGGTTGCTTGTGCTCCGAACTCTGCTTTGGCGTTCCCCCGCTCATCGCGTTCCACCCCAAGCTCGCCCAGTACAGTTTCTTCAGGCCCTGTGAATCCCAAAGCCAGCAATACCAGCTGCGCTTGCAGGGTCTCCTCACTGCCCGGCACTTCGACCGGTACCATTCGTCCCTGTTCATTACTTCTCCATTCAATGCGCACTGTACGCAGCACCTGCACTTGCCCGCCCTCATCGCCGACAAACCGTTTCGTCGAAACCAGATAACGGCGTGGATCTTCTTTATACAGTGAAGCGGCCTCATGCTGACCATAGTCCACTTTAAGCACCTTTGGCCATTCCGGCCAAGGATTGTTAGGCTGACGAGTCAGCGGCGCCTGTGGCATAATCTCGAGCTGAGTTACACTGCGGCAGCCGTGGCGGATTGAGGTGGCCACACAGTCTGTTCCAGTATCCCCACCGCCGATTACAACTACATCCTTACCTGCTGCAGATAAATACTCGCCATCTGCAAGCCCTGAATCCAGTAGGCTCTTTGTATTCAGCGTTAAAAACTCCATAGCTTGATGAATCCCACGCAGATCACGTCCTTCTATCGGAAGATCACGTGCCTGTGTAGATCCACCGCACAGTACCACAGCATCATGCTCTGCCTTGAGCTGTGAAGCTGGGAGATCTCGGCCGATCTCTGTTCGAGTTACGAAGGTAATACCCTCAGCCGCAAGCAGATCCACCCGGCGCTGCACAGTCTTTTTATCCAGCTTCATGTTGGGAATACCATAGGTAAGCAGACCGCCAATCCGGTCCGCCCGTTCATACACAGTCACCGTATGTCCAGCCTTATTAAGCTGTGCCGCACAGGCAAGGCCTGCCGGACCTGAACCCACTACAGCAACCTTCTTACCCGTGCGATGAAGTGGCGGCTCAGGCACAATCCAGCCTTCTGCAAAACCTCTATCTACAATTGACTTCTCAATAGATTTAATGGTGACAGGTTTGCCGTTCATCCCTACCGTACAAGAGCCTTCACAAGGAGCAGGACAGACACGGCCTGTAAATTCAGGGAAGTTGTTTGTCTTATGCAGACGTTTTAGCGCTATCTCCCAATTTCCACGATAGACCATATCGTTCCATTCAGGAATCAAGTTGTGCAAAGGGCAGCCGGAAGCCATACCAGACAACAGACGTCCTACATGACAGAATGGCGTACCGCAATCCATACAACGTGCCCCTTGCTCGCGCAGCTTTTCTTCATCCATAGGAATCGAAAATTCATTCCAATTCTTAATTCGCTCCAATGCCTCACACTCGGAGGGTGTCTGTCGTTCAAACTCTAAAAATCCGGTTGCTTTCCCCATCTCTTTCATCCTCTCTACCAAAGAAAAGTACTCTCTGTCACTTTCTGCTGTTATGCCACTCTAAAGCGCCAAAGTAAATGCCTTAATATTAGCATCCTAGATCTTTAACGAAAATGAGTAATGTCACCTTTTTATGTAAAATAAAAGCATCCTTTCAAAAGAAAGTTCCGCGCAAAAAAGCACACAGCGCACTGTACTCATTGAGCACAATACTCCGTATGCTTTTGACGAATTATCTATAACAAACCATCTAGTTCACCGTCAGCACTACCATTCCAATCCCACTTACATTTAGCTTATTACCCGTCAGATTCTGCACAAGATCGGCTCCAAAAACCGTTTTCCATGCCCCGAGCTGTGGCAGAACCAAAGTCGTCTGTTCAACATTAGCATTAAAAAGCACATAGATATGCTTCGCCGCATCTCCTCCAGCATGGCCACGCAGCGTATAAGCTACCGAGCTTACCGGTGCTTTTTCAAATACTAGATGATTCCGAATGTCATCTGCCGTTCGCATACGGAAAGCCGGATGCGCTTTTCGCAAGGCAATTAGCTGCTTCAGATAAACCACATCGTCTTGATGAGCAGCGCACAGTTCCCAATCCAATTGGTTGATCTTCACCGAGGATTTATAGCTGTTCTCCACCCCGTTTTTCGTGCGCATAAATTCCTGACCCGCATGGACAAAGGGGATTCCCTGACTCATGAACACTATCGCAGAAGCTAATCTATGCATAGATTGGCGCTGTTTGTCCGTCTCCCCTTGTGTGGACAGTAATATTTTATCCCATAACGTATGATTATCATGACATTCCACATAATTGACGGTTTGCTGAGGCTCCACGGCAAATTGTCCAATGCCTGGGGCAAAAGCAATGCCTCCCGCGACCCCGGCCTTTATCGCAAGCTCCAGACCCATCATTCCGCTGATGAAGCCCGGTTGATCATGCAGAAAGATATTCCCTTTAATTGCATCCCGGAAATCATCATTAAAATGTCCGATTCCCGGCAAAAGCGCCGCATTCTTCTGATGGGCAAGCCGCTCCATCGGCAACTCTGTCCCCATCATCCAACCTTCACCAATCGTCATGATGGACGGGTCAATCCCATCCAGACGACGCCGGATTTCCTCCATCGTGTCGAGATCAATCAAGCCCATCAGATCAAAACGAAAACCATCGATATGGTATTCTTTGGCCCAATAAACTACGGATTCCACAATGAAGCTGGACATCATCAATCGTTCCGAAGCCACGTCATTCCCGCAGCCAGAGCCATCCGACAGGCTTCCGTCTTGCTTGTAACGCAAATAATAGCCGGGAACCAGCTTGGTAAAATTCACGCGGTAGCCATCGTACACATGGTTGTAAACCACATCCATAATGACGCGGAGGCCCCGATCATGAAGTGCTTGAATCATTGTTTTTAGTTCACGGATACGCACTCCAGGCACATAAGGATCTGTAGCATAGGAACCTTCTGGCACATTATAATTCTTCGGATCATAACCCCAGTTATAATGCGGTTCATCCAACCTCGTCTCATCTACACTCTCTGTAGAATAATCATAAACAGGCAATAGCTGCACATGGGTTACACCGAGGTTCGCGATATGATCGAGTCCAGTGAGAATACCCTCCGGTCCGCGGGTCCCTTCTTCCGCCAAAGCAAGATATTGTCCTTTATGGGTCATACCACTTGCTGGATGGATAGATAAGTCACGCAAATGAAGCTCATAAATGATGGCATCTACAGGATCATCCAGGAGTGGTTTATCTTCCGTCCACCGCTCAGGATCTGTTTTGCGTAAATCTAAAATAGCTCCCCTATCACCGTTCACTCCTACAGCACGTGCATAAGGATCAGCCGCCTCATTCCACTGTTCTCCAAGACGTACTCGGTAGGTATAGAACTTGCCATCTAAATCACCGTCAACTGTAATTCTCCACGTGCCCCGGATATCACGGATCATAGAATACTTACACTCGGCTGCTCCCTGCCATGAATTATAAAGTACCAGCTCCGCTTCTTGAGCGGTGGGCGCCCACAAACAAAAAGCTGAACTACCCGGTGAGTACGTTAGGCCAAGATCGTCCCCATCATAGCTGAATAACTGATCAAACTCCTGAGCAAACACGGAAATCCCTCTAGTAGCCGCAGGGTCCCCATAATAAATGGGTTCCTTCATTTCCCTTTGTACGGACAAAGCACCTATCCCCTTTTCCAGTTATTAACTGGATTATAGTATGATCGTCTAAGTAGTGCAAACGTTTGGACTCAAATTTTTCAAGCTATTTTGTCAGGACAACCCCTCTACCTCGATGCATCTGCAATATCTAACCCGACCATCGTAATAATGTCTTTATTTGCAAAATACGGAATACGCCGTTCTTTACCTAGAGTAACTCTACCATCCTTGTACCGCACACCATTATCGTGAACAATCAGGGTAGGACGCTCTCCGTCATCAAATACCTCATATCCTATACCTAGTACCCAATGGTAATCGTAAGTAAACTTGCCTCTCCACCGCAGACGAAACCACTTATCAAATTTAACAGCCACAGGCCGGCCGGCATCAATTTCTGTTTTATATACTTCAAAATCATTAAACGTAGTAATGAGTAACTTTTGCTGATCCTTAGGTAAAGTCGATGAATGGATATAGTTCTTCAGTTCTTTGGTAAAACAGCGCACACTCATCCCCCAAGGTCTTCCGCCGTGATGGCTGTATATGTAATTAATATGAGCGGCTTTGGAAGGAAAATGACCTTTCCCCCGAATAAAGTCCGCTCCGAAATGGGTGTTCCAATACTCCGTTAACGCTGCCATCGTAGCTGGGCCACACGCAGAGGACGGGGATTCGACCCCAACCTCCCACTGTGTATATGGCTCCGCAGGCAGTTTGTTGCTAATCCGAGGCTGTCTATGCTTCATTCAGATAGATCCCCTCTTAAAGGGCTAGACTTAGGAGTAATATGTGGAGTCGCCTCCGGAAGTAAAATCACATTTGTACCGGCATCCAATTCTCCTTCTACAGCTGTTGCCCCTTCCATTGTTGTCTCCCGTTCTTCTGTCTGCACTGTATCTTCCACATCTATCTCAGCTTTACTATCAGGATTGATCTGCAGCGTGAAATAGAAATTAGAGCCCTCTCCTTCACTGCTCTCTACAGCGATGGCTCCGCCCATCAGCTCAACGAGCTTTTTACAAATCGCCAGCCCCAATCCGGTCCCGCCATATTTGCGGTTAAACGAGGAATGCAGCTGATAAAAAGACTGAAACAGCCGATGCTGCTTCTCTAGAGGAATGCCGATTCCCGTATCCCTAACATTAAATTTCAAAGTTAATTTCTTTTGATCTGCGGACAGCTTCTGCTCTACGTAAATACTGATACTGCCCCGATCTGTAAACTTGATTGCATTGCTGACCAGATTGACCAATACCTGACGCAACCGCCCGGCATCGCCCATAATCAGTGGCGGCACTCCAGGTGCCATGCTGCATGATAACTGAATATTTTTCTCCAAAGCCTTCGCTGTAAATAGATCGATTACGCTGTCCAATACGGCTTGAAGCTGCACGGGCTCATTTACAATCATCATTTTTCCGGCTTCAATTTTGCTGTAATCCAGTATTTCATTCAAAATAGATAGGAGCGAGCTGCTGCTCTCCTTAATAATGTCAGTATATCCAAGCTGTTCTTCATCAAGCTCCGTCTCCGCCAGGAGATCCGTCATCCCTACAATTCCGTTCATCGGAGTACGGATTTCATGGCTCATAATAGCTAAGAACTCAGACTTAGCCTGGTCTGCTTTTTCCGCAGATTCCTTCGCCCGAATGATTTCCTTCTCATCCGTGATGTCCCGGAACACTACAACAACACCCTTCGGCTCCCCCTTATCAAACAGAGGGGTTACCTGATATTCCGCAAGAAAGCTAGAACCGTCCTTACGCCACAAGACCGCATCATTACTCTGATAAGATACACCTGACTTAATAGCCTTCATTAGTGGAGATTCCTGCGGCCGATAATGGCTCCCATCGAGTGCTATCTGCTGAATTTGATCCAAATAAGGATGGCCCATAATTTCATCATGTTCATAGTCCAGCATTTGCAAACCTGCAGGGTTAATGAACGTCACCTTCTCCTCCATGTCGAGTCCAAAGATGCCTTCCGAAACTGCATTTAAAATAAGAGTGTACTCATTGCTAAGCTTCTCAATTTGTTCTGTATAACGGATGCGCTCTGTAATATCACGGGAAATCCCATACACACCTACTACTTGATCATCTACAATAATCGGAATATTGGTAGTATTAATCTCTACAAAGTGTCCGTCTTTATGAATAAGCGTTAGATCATAGCTTTGAGGATAACCCTGGGCGGCTAAGTTAAAATGATACAACGTCTTCTCTATGTCCTTCTCATGGACAATGGGGCCAAAGTACATTCCGATCAGTTCATCCAGCGAATACCCGGTCAACTTCTCCAAATTCGCATTGGCGGTCAAATAATCTCCATGCAAATTCATAGAGTACACGGCAGATGGATTATATTCGAACAAAGATTTATACCGTTGCTCGCTCTCCTTAAGCTTGAACTCGAACTGCTTGCGCTCCGTAATTTCACGTCCAATCGCTATAATCTCCATGACATTCCCCTCATCATCATAGGTATAACGACTGCTCGACTCGAACCAGACATAGGTGCCATTCTTATGGCGGTAGCGGTAAGCTACAGCCGGAATAACGCCAGAGCTGCGGCTCTGCTCCATTAAACCTTGCATCATAACTAGATCATCCGGATGGAGATAATTATAGGCGCTTGTCCCAACCATCTCTTCAGGTTCATAACCAAGCAGGGTACGACTAGCCGAAGAACAATATAAGAAAATACTGTCTTTGACCGCATGACGCGAGATTAAATCCAGTGAATTCTCGGACATTAATCTATAATTGCGTTCACTTTGACGAATTTGTTCTTCCATTTGCTGCTGCTGATCCAGATGATCCACCGTTTCCTGAGCTGCGATCTTTAGTTCCGTAATATCCTCGGCATATACTATAATATACGAAGGCGCTTGTCCTTCTTCTGCTCCTAACCCAGAGAACATGAGAGACAGGCAGACGGGTTGACCTTCTTTGTTTAAAAAACAATGCTCCTTCTTCCAGCTGCCCGCTGGCGATTTCTGAAGCTCATCCATTACCACTCTATAGGAGAGCTCTTTTGAATGTGCCTCTCTATTTTCCGATTCTGTAAAAAGAGCCCCGGCAAGAAACTCGGCTTCCGTAAAGCCAAGTAGATTGCAAAAAGCCGGATTGACTTTTATCCAGTTGAAATTGCCGTTATTCGAAAACAGTACGGCCATTCCTTCTGGAGACCTCATAAATGCATGATCCAGAATTGCGTTAAATTCTACCGAGCTGCCCATTTAAGCCAGACCTCCTTTGTTGCTAGCGCTAAAGCTCTCATACCTTCTTATGTCAGTATACGATAAGAGAACTGGGGAAAGAAATGTCTAGCGCATTATTTTAAATTGGAAATATTTAAATTTAAATTATTGACGCAAGCAAATAAACAACTTATATTTAACAATAAATATATCGTTCGTGACCTATTACGATGGAAGCACCCGTAATAAAGGCTTTTGCCTTTGCTACGGGTGCTTTTTTGTTGTCTTCAGGAATACGGACAAAAGGAGGAGCGAATCAATGAACGCACTAAAGTCATTCCCCTTACTACTACTGGTGATCCTGCTATCGTTAAGCACATCAACAGGAGCTTTTGCTGCAGCAACGACTGAATTAACACCTTCTATTCAAGCGGCTTTTGATCTAACAGCTGCCACTGCCGAGGCTCCTGCAAGGATGAAGATGACTAATCTGTACAATGAATTATCTACTTTAAAGATGCAATACAATAACCGTGAGGAGCAGATCCGAACCCTTCACTATAACAATGAGCAAACACTGATTGCGGTACGTAAGCAAATTAAAGAGATTGATTTAGAAGCCGTAGCTCAGCTGGAGGTCACCGTTAAGAGCTGTAAACAGCACTATCAGCCCTTATTCGACCAATACAATGCGCTTCATAAACGTATCAAGATCGCCAAGGGTCTTAAAAATAAGACTTTGAATACCGTACTACAAGCCCAAGGCGATGCTATGAAGGTCCTGGTTCAGTTGGCTCGCAAAGAGATTAGCGACAAACAGAATCAGTTGAATGCAGCCAAACAGACACGTACCCGAAAGATAACCTATGCCCGCAAAACCTTGTCTGGCATTGATAGCCCACAAGTCTCAATTAAATCTAACAAAAGCGTAGTCACCTCATTGAATAAACGGATTTCCGCAGATTGGAGTGACTTCAAAGCAGCAATTCGCAAGCAAAACCTTACATTAACCACTCAGTCTCTGTCCTCACTCGTCTCGGGTTACCGCCAAATCGCAACGCACAAGCAAAAAATCATAGAATTAGAACAAAAGATTTCTGTTGTCATTGCTAATACGAGGAAACAGATCATTTAGTATTTTTTTTCTTCTCATTCGCTCTGCGGTAAGCCATTACTTTGCGGTACATGCTTTTATCAGAAAGATGTTTAAAAATATATGGGTCCGGACTAGTATTCACTTCAATAATCCAAGGCGTCATGGATCTATCCAATCCTACATCGACACCAATCTGTCTAAACCCAGGATATTTCTTATGGTAGAAACGTCCGGTATCTTCTCCTAGCTTTCTCAGTATCCTAAGCATTTGCGCTTGCTGAGCTTCGTTCAGATAAGGAGACAGCAGCTTTTCCATAGCAGTTAGTTTGCCGCCGCTATGATAGTTGGTAACAATCTTACCTTTCTCAGCTACCCGACCAATCAGACCGGTAGTTTCCCATTTGCCCTGCGGGCTGAGCTGGACCATCACACGGATATCAAAGCGGTGTTTCCCGTGCTTTAGCAATACTATTCCTCTCTGGATCAGGTAACTACGTCCACGCGTCGCTTTCTTTAAGGATAAATGGAAGGCGTCGAAGGTTCTAAAAGTCTTAAGTCTTGTTCCACTTTGGTACTTGTATTCTGTTCCATAAGTCTCTCTACTCTGTTCAACCTTCATCACACCATTGCCATAGGTACCGTATTCTGGTTTGACATAAACCATTCCATATTTCAGCAGCATAGCTTTCAGATTGACTTTACTGAATTTTACTGTTTCGGGAATCAACGGTGAAATTTCAGTGCTTCGCATGAGCACCTTGGTTTTAATCCATTTGCTGGTCAATGCAGACTTTAACTTCTTTCCCAACTGTCCTCTCCCCTGTCCCTCAGAAAATAATCACGGCCTTAGTAAGCCTTAGTATTTTATGCTGCAACTGTACAAATGGCATGAGTGAAACGCCCTCTCCGCTTTCGGATGTATCTACTGTTTACTGTGTTGCATATGGTGGAAGAGGATATCCATTAGCGGATAAAAGGAGGCGTGAACCATGCACATTTGTATCATTGCACCGGAGCAGTTCCCAGTTCCGGGAGACGGTTCAGTAGAAATCTGCATTTGGGCCATTGCCAGAAGGCTCGCGGAGAGACATAAGGTAACCATTGTAAGTCGGAAGTTACCTGGACTACCTGCTGCCACTATATTGGAGCAGGTCAGAATTATCCGGTTGCCCGCAAGCACCCCAGCCCATTATCTTACTTCGGTATTAGAATACATTCAGAAAGAATCCTTTGATATCATTCAGGTTGATAATCGCCCCCATCTTATGTCTGCTGTAAAGAAACAGCTTCCTCATATCCCGGTATTTCTGTTCCTGCACTCTCTTACCTTCACACCGGGTACAGATAAAGTGGCAAATGCCTTGGCAAAAGCAGATCTGATCATTGCCAACAGCCACTCCTTACAGCGAAGATTGGATCGCCGCTTCCCTCAACTGACCACAGGGATTCACATTGTCTTATTGGGAGCCGATCTTGATCGGTTTACCCCTGTGCAGACATCTGAAAAACAACAGCTTCGTAGTTTTTACAGACTTCCGCAGACCTTTACCGTTTTGTTCGTTGGTCGGGTTATACCCCGCAAAGGAGTGCCTATATTAATACGTGCTATGTCGCATTTAAACAAACACCTCCCCGCTCATCTCGTCATCGCAGGCAAGGGCAAACCGTCGTACATACGGCAGTTAAAGCTACTTGCACGGCGGCTGAGAGTGTCAGTTACTTTTCTAGGAAATGTAGCTCATGAGAATATTCACACCCTTTATCAGGCAGCAGACTGCTTTGTATGCCCTTCCCAGAATCATGAATCCTTCGGGCTTGTTAATGTAGAAGCTATGGCCTCCGGTCTACCTGTTATCGCTTCTAATAATGGGGGAATCCGAGAGATTGTCGCCTCTGGCCATAACGGTTATCTGGTAGAACGATATCGCGAGGCTTTACCCTTTGCCCGACATTTGCTGCGGATAGCCCGCAATCCACAATTGGCAGTTACCATCGGATCACAAGGGAGAACAGATGCGCTTGAAGCCTTCAATTGGTTGCGTACAGCGAACCATTTAGAACAGCTGTACCAAGCTTCTACATCACCACAGCAGGGGTACAGAACTCTTGCAGGCGGAATGCAATTGTAGACTCAAGAAAAGTAGGGGGGCCCATAAGCCATCAACTGGCTGCTGGGTTCCCTTCTTTTTGGTGTTTGCTTGAGCTAAACAAACACCAATCTCCGATTGAATTAGGTCATATATGCGTATAAAAGGTAGCTATCGGACACAGCTGACCCCAAACGCAGCTTTATCCCACATTTGCAATGCTAAAGGACCCTATAACCACTATTGGCATGAAAAATGCCCAATATGAACGCATCCATAGGAATAACGTCGGTGGAGTCCGCAAACATGTTCCAAAGGCCAAAAACTAACAAATAACGTCATATGGGTCCGTAAGCCTCAGAGAAGGATTATTACTCCACGATGCAGACAGGCCATAAGCAACAACAAAAAGCAGCGATCCTCCAACACGGGAGAATCGCTGCTCTGCTTTTTTTGTGAATTTTACATTAAATAGGTAATTTCCTTCAATTCAAATCAATTGAATAACTGTAAGCACAAGCCCTACGACAAACCCGCATAAGGCTCCGTTCACACGAATCCATTGCAGATCTTTACCCACTTTATCTTCCAACATATTCACTAGACTAGCGTCATCCATGCTGTCCAGATTCTCTTTTACCAAAAGACCTATTCTGTAGTGGTTAGCCTCTACAAAAGCAATTAATGAAGCGCGAATCCGCTCTTCCCAGCTACTGATCCATTCTTGTTCCTTACCAATACGACGTACAAGCAGGGTATATAACGTGAACAGCTTGCGTCCGCCAGCCGCCCGATCTTCTTCCAGTAGGGAAATTGCTTTGCTGCGAATGTTCTCCAATTGCGTATGCAGAAATGCGGTTGCTGCTTCGCCTTCAAGCTCATTCAGTGCCCATTCTTTTAATGAAGCCAGTCTAGCCTCATCATTAACAATCTGGAACAGGGCCACTCGAATCTCACGGATAATCTCTTCACGGTATGGGCTATCCTCTTCCCGAAAATCGCGGATACCGGACTGCAACATACCTTGCAGCATTTCACCAAGCATATCTGCATCCATAAACCCGACAAAAGCCTGAAAGGCCATGCCTTTAAGTCCGCCAAGCTTCACTTCAGCCAATTTCTCGCTGGCGATCTTGCCCAGCATAGCTTTCGTTTCAGGACGTCCGCTCCAATTAGATACCCCTTCCAGCGCATAGTCCAGAGCAGCTACATCTTTACCGTCATTCATTAACTTAGTAACTATTTTATCAGCCGCAGCGCCAAGCTCAGCTTCACGAACATATTCGGAGGCTGCCTTTTGCAGAAACGGTACTGCCTTCTCTACCGGAAGACGAGACACGAATTCGCCAAGCTGCTCCAATATTTGTACTCTTGCCTTCTTTTTACTAAAAAACTTTGTCAGCAGCTTGGAGCCCATTGATATAAAGCCAAACTTACGCAGCTTGTTCTCAATGCTTTCCTTGTTAAGAAGCTCAGTCTCCATCGCGGTGATTAGTGATTGGATGATCTTATCGCGATTCTTGAGCAGTAGTGAGGTATGTGGAATACGTAATCCCATCGGATGGCGGAACAACGCCGTTACCGCGAACCAGTCGGCAATCCCCCCCACCAAACCGGCCTCGAAACCACCTCTCAGTAGAATCACGGCAAGGTTTTCAGGTAGAAACAGTGTAATCAGAAACCCACATGCCATAAAGGCGAGTGACATGGTGGCTAAGTTTTTGGATCTCATAAATAGTCCCCTTTACATAAGCAGCTGCCGATGTCCTTACGCAGGAAAAATACCGTCGGTCACGTTCCTCGAACATAAGCTGACGATAGATTCGGCTAGTCGGTTAGTTTGACAACTATTGTACCACGACTGAACTATTTTCTAAAAATATACTGTAAAAACCTTTTATCTCCTGTTGGACGTTCATTATTGTACAGTTGCATGAAAATGGTTTTTGGTTTTCAGAATATTAATGATAAGATACAAGTAACGTTTCAATACCCCTTAAAAAGTACCACTTTACCTGGAAAAGGAGCTCATACAATATGCTGATTGCTTTAGATATGGATGGAACATTACTGAACGAAGAAGGAAACATCAGTCCAAAAAACCGCGAAGCTATTATAAAAGCTCAGAAACTAGGTCACATTGTTATCATTGCTACAGGGCGCTCTTTTATGGATGCAGAACGTCAGCTTCGGCTAGCGGATCTGGAATGTCCTGTAGTCAGTCTAAATGGCGCAGTCGTCACATTATCTGATCGCACCCTCGCGGCAAGCACGCCGCTGAATAAAGCGGACATCATTCCCGCTCTGCGCTGGATGAACGAAATTCCGGACTTGTATTACGAGGTTTACACTGAGGATAACGTTTATGTAGAGCTGAACAAACGTGTACGGTTAGAGAAATTATCTGCACTAAGCGATGAAGAAGTTCCTGAAGAAGTCAGCTGGCTGCTGAAAGCAATGATCGATCAACAGTTTCAACAAGCAGCGGTAACCTATGTGGAGAGTATGGAAGAGGTGTGGAGCAAGGAGGAAAATGTTATTTATAAAACATTGGCTTTTTCTCTAAACCGAGAGCTGCTCAAGGAAGCCTCCACCCGCTTCGCGGCTATTCCGGGCTTAATTATCACCGCCTCCCATGTGAATAATATCGAGATTAACCATGAAGAGGCCAACAAAGGCTCCGGTGTAACCATGCTTGCTGACCATTATGGTATCTCGCTAGCGGATGTAGCTGTCATGGGCGACAGTTATAACGATCAGCCGATGTTCGAGAAGGCCGGCTACCGGATTGCTATGGCTAACGCTGCGCCAATCCTTAAGGAAATGGCGGAATTCATTACCACCAGCAATGAGGAAAACGGAGTCGCGGCAGGAATTGAGCATCTTTTGAATAGAAATTCTAAAGAATAATTTCTGTATAAAGCAGTGAATGCACAAATAGCATCGTGGGCAGTTCTGCTCACGGTGCTATTTGTGGGTTTATTTTTGTTAGGCAGGGGTCTCTCATTTACACTTTAGGTTTAGCTCGTGGAGTGCCTATAGCTTACTTGTGGCTTACCTATAGCTTACTTATCGCTTTCCTGCAGCTTACTGTGGCTTGCCTATTGCATCCCCCGTCCCTCTCAAGAATTTGTTGTACTTCGTACAGTTAAATGCTCTCTTTTAAGAGCTAATTCGGATTTAATTGCACTCTGTACATTTATATTCAGCAAATTTATTCAAAACGCAAAAATTCGCTATTTTTAACTGTACAAACTACATCTATATCGCAAGGCATTCGCTACTCCACGAAATAGTTGCACTGGATACATCTATTTCATTTCAGCCGCGCAATCTATCCATATCTATAACAGCCTCCGGGTTAAAGCGAACTACCTTTCCATTCATCCTAAATCATCAAGGAAGCTGTCCTCCCCCTCCCATTCGGCAGACACTCGTACATAGTCATCCACCTCAGGAAATTCCAACAGTTCAATGATAATCAATTCGAGCGCTGTAATTGCCCGCAGCCCATGCTTCGTACCAGCAGGAACCGTGACCGTGTCCCCGGCGGCAACCGTATGAAGATGACCATTCATCCGGTATTCTCCATTTCCAGAAAGAAAAGACCAAACTTCTTTAGTATGTTGATGAAAATGGTAACTGGTGTGCTCACCTGCCAAAATGGTTATTTTGGAGGTCGTAACCTCAATACCTGCTGCCGTGCGAGAGAAGTCCAAAATGCGTGAGGTGCCCCAGCGTTTTTCTTCAATCATCGGCTTCGCCGCATGGCCCTCCAGCTTCTGCTTAATTCGTTTTGCCTGCTCTATCCCAGCTACCAATATACCATCTGGCCCTGCCGCCACGATTAAACCAGGAGCGCCGATGATATGCACAGGACAAGAGAGTTCGTTGATCAAATGGGTACCTTTTGAATCCTCTGAGATACTCCCCTCGCCAATCACCGTTCCTTGCAAATGGGGAACAAGCGCATCCCAGCTGCCAATATCCGCCCATACCCCAATATAGGGGATCACTACCGCACACCGTGTGTGTTCCAGCACCTCATAGTCAAAGCTTCGTTCTGGCAATTGATCATAATGCCCCAAAAACTCCATGTAATCTACTGGAAGATTCCGTTCCTTCATACTTGATAGCAAATATCCTAATGAGCAGGAAAACACGCCGCAATTCCACAGTCCTCCCTGAGAAATGAACTCAGCCGCTGTCGATTCGTTCGGTTTCTCTGCAAACTGCTCAACATTTAAAAAAGACGTCCCTCCTACCCCTGACCCTTCACCAGGCAGAATATAACCGAACTGTGTAGAAGGAAATTCAGGTAAAACACCAATCAAAGCAATATCTGCTTGTGATTCGGCAAGTACACTAGGAAATTGATGAAGCTGCTTAAAAAAAGAAGTCTCCACATACGAATCCACCGGAATGACCACTACGATCTCTTTTGAGTCCATACCCTTCACAGAATGCAGATAACTTGCCGCCAGAGCTACTGCAGTAAAAGTCCCCCGTTTCTGCGGCTCCGCTAATAAAGGGACTTGAGCACCAACGGATTTGCGAGTAATCTCCACCTGACTGCGATGAGTCACAATGCAGCTTGAATCCAACAAGCCTACTTCTTCCAGCCCTCTGCATACCCGCTCGATCATCGACTCCACACCGCCAGCTTCTGTTGGAAGCAGCCTTAAAAAAGCTTTAGACCTGATCTCATTTGATAGCGGCCATAACCGCTTCCCCGATCCCCCTGAAAGGAGTACGATCTGCAACCCTATCGCCCCCCTGCGCTGGATTTAGCCCCCGGTGTTCTCACATACCCCTTTCGTTTATGAAAAGACAATGATCTATACTTCTCAGCCAGCTGATTCACTCTCTGCTTGGATAGCTGTCCTGCATTCATATGGAGACCTTTATTACGCGCTTTTTGAATCTTCATTCCCTCGCGATTCTTCGAATACAGGTAATTGGCATAGGTTTCGAATTCAGAAAAGGCAAATTGCTTGGAACGGTTCATACTGTGTAAAATAGCTCGATACCAAGGCATTTGGTGTTTTGCTTCTATCTCTCTTTTCATTTGAGTCAATTGACTGCGTTCAAACAGCATATAATGGGTCACAAATGACGATTTTGCGGTCACCTTGCGGCCCATGAGTTTCCTATAGGTTACAAAATACTGTGGTTGGCTCCAGTTCCGGCTGTAAAAGAGTGTCTTGCCGTCCGCCCGAAAACGGTGGGGGGTGATCAGAACGGTATCGGCATCAATAACCAGAAAATAATCCGCCGTGCAGAGCTTGTCGCCATTCAGCTTCAGCAGCTGTTGGAATAGCCAGCCGGAACGTTCCCAGGTGCGTGAGCGGTAATGAATGTCTTTTTTCGTAATCGGCAGCACCGTATTCTCATCAATAAAGGTACAGCCTTTTGTGCGACAGAACTCAATCATCCGTTTCTTTTTGGGAGCAACAATTAATATCCGGCCGATGGGATGCTTAACATGCTTTCTAACAGCGTCAATCACATGGGGAAGGGTCTGTAAATCTTTTTCAATCGCGGGAATCAGTACGTCTATAGTAACGGCATGTCTGATGCGGACCTTACTGGGCGAGGGCATAGGGTCATCTCCATATCATGTTTTTGCTTTAGGATATGAGCATGATAGGAAAAGGGAATGGGCATCACAGAATTGTTCAGGGGAGTGGCAAACGTGCGCTGGACAATTCTGCGATGCGCGGGGCGGAAATTTTTATATTATAAAAATAGAAACAGACCTGCACCCAGCGCCCTTTAGTAGGGCGAATATGCCTCTCATTTCGCCGACACTGCCACATTCCAGCCAATCTACGGGATTTATACCGCACATTCCGCCCACGCAGCCACATTCCAGCTAATCTGCGGGATTTATACCGCACATTCCGCCCACGTAGCCACATTCCTGCCTATCTGCGGGATTTTTACCGTACATTCCGCCCACGCAGCCACATTCCAGCTAATCTGCGGGATTTATACCGCACATTCCGCCCACGCAGCCACATTCTTGCCTATCTACGGGATTTATACCGTACATTTCACCCGCGCAGCCACGATCCAGCTAATCTGCGGGATTTATGCCTCACATTCCGCCGACACTGCCACTTTCCACCCAATCTACGGGATTTTTACTGTACATTTCGCCCACGCAGCCACAATTCAGCCTATCTAAGGGATTTATACCGTACATTCCGCCCACGCAGCCACAATCCTACCTATCTACGGGATTTATACCGCACATTCCGTCCGCGCAGCCACGATCCAGCTAATCTGCGGGATTTTTACCGTACATTTCGCCCGCGCAGCCACATTCCAGCTAATCTACGGGATTTTTACCGTACATTTCACCCACGCAGCCACGATCCAGCTAATCTGCGGGATTTTTACCGTACATTTCACCCACGCAGCCACATTCCAGCTAATCTGCGGGATTTATACCGTACATTCCGCCCACGCAGCCACAATCCTACCTATCTACGGGATTTATACCGCACATTCCGTCCACGCAGCCACATTCCAGCCTATCTACGGGATTTATACCGTACATTCCGCCCGCACAGCCACGATCCAGCTAATCTGCAGGATTTATACCGTACATTTCACCCGCGCAGCCACGATCCAGCTAATCTACGGGATTTATACTGTACATTTCGCCCGCGCAGCTACGATCCAGCTAATCTGCGGGATTTATACCGTACATTCCGCCCACGCAGCCACATTCCAACTAATCTACGGGATTTATACCGCACATTCCGTCTACGCAGCCACATTCCAGCTAATCTGCGGGATTTATACCGTACATTTCACCCGCGCAGCCACATTCCACCCAATCTACGGGATTTATACCGTACATTCCGCCCACGCAGCCACTTTCCAGCCTATCTACGGGATTTATACCGTACATTTCACCCGCGCAGCCACATTCCACCCAATCTACGGGATTTATACTGTACATTTCGCCCGCGCAGCTACAACCCTACCTATCTACGGTATTTATACCACCGTTGTGTCCCACTCCCACAACAATCCCCAGATTTTTACTGGCTCAATATCCAACACTTTTCCTGTGCAGCAAAAAGCTTGGGATGGTATATTGTAGATTGGCTAAATTTTCGGCACATTTTAAGATGAACTCAAACATCATAGAACTAGGTTTGTTGAGATCACTACTCTATACAGAAATAATGAAGGTGAATCTATTGAATAAGCTTTTATTTCATACTATCCCGCTGGGAGCTACTGGTGAGCGGATCCCGCAAGCGGCTGTGGCCTCAGCGCAGACAAGCCAAGAACTGGTGAAGCGAGAGGATGAGGACTCCGCTTATTTCCGCAGGCTGGAAGAAGGCGGCATCCTGCTCAACCGTCCGCAGATTTCTGCGGTACGGCATCATAAAGGGCCGCTTCTAACACTGGCCGGCGCAGGCTCCGGCAAAACCTCGGTTCTGATCTGCAGAACCGGTTATTTGTTGTCCGTGCGCGGCGTCTCGCCAAGTCAGCTGCTATTGCTGACTTTTTCGAGTAAAGCTGCGGCGGAAATGCGCGAGCGGATCGCCCTATTACCGGGAGTAGGCCCAGCGGACGTCGCGCGGCTGCAAGCCCGTACTTTTCATTCCTTTTTCTTATTTTTCTTGCGCAGACAAGGATTGCAGCAAGAAATTTTCAGTGAGACGCGGCGCCAGCACATCCTGTTGAAACAGATCATGCGTGAGCTAGGGCTACCTAAAGATGCCTATCCACCGGAAACGCTACTCTCCCTGCTCTCTTCCTGCAAGATGAACATGGGTACCGTAGAAGGCTTGCCTGAAGGAACCACCGCTGAAAAAGAAATGAAATCCATTCTGGAAATCTACGAACAATGGAAACTAGACAATTTCAAAATCGACTTCGATGATGTCCTCTTAATCGCCTATCGGATGCTGAAGGAGCGTCCAACGCTTTTGCAGGAATTGCAGATGAGATATCTATACGTGATGGTGGATGAGTTCCAGGATACAAATGCCTTGCAGTACGAGTTAGTCAAAATGATTGCTCACCCGCAGCATAATCTGATGGTAGTTGGCGACGATGACCAGACGATTTATTCCTTCAACGGGGCACGCAGTGAATTCATTCTGGAATTCGAGAAGCTGTACCCGGGAGCAAGGGTTATTACACTTGATATTAATTACCGCTCTGGTCCAGCTATAGTCGGACTCGGCAACGGTATTATCCGGCACAATACGCGCCGGCGTTCCAAAACCCTGCAAGCTGCCAAAGGCAGCGGGAGTCAGCCCCGGTATATGCGTCCGCAGACAGCAGACGAGGAAGCTGAGCAGATGGTTGAGCATATTTTAAACGAGGTTTCGAGCGGCAAAAGAGAATATAGCGACTTCGCCATGTTATATAGAGCGTCCAGCAGCAACCGGGCCGTTCTGGAATTACTTCTTTTACGCGATATTCCCTATATTGATTATGGAGAAGGCCAATTACTGTACGAACACTGGCTAATTTCCCCGGTCGTGGATCATATGCGTCTCTCCGTGAATCGGCGGAATTTTGCGGCTATGGAGAACATCCTGCCTACTCTATATATGAACCGTGAAAAAGGTATGAATCACATCCGGCAAATGGAAGCTAGACAACCAAAGCAAGGCCCACTAATCCATCTGTTGTCCATGCCCGGCATGGAGGATTTCAAGGGCACTAAGCTTAGAGAGCGGCTGGATCTAATTCGCAATATGCGCGAGTTAACCCCAGTCCAAGCGATCCGCCAGATCCGCACGCAATTCTATGATTATTTCATCGAAGCGAATGAGCGGCATCAAGCAACCTTGCATCGCGAAACGTTAAAAGAAATGCTAGATGAACTAGAATCGTCTGCAGAGCGATTTGATAGTATCCCTGCCTTTCTAGATTTCATAGATAATGTTACGGAACGTAATGAACATAATCGTCAGCCAAGCACCAAAGAACAAGGGAATCGGATCGCGCTTATGACCATTCACAAATCCAAGGGCTTAGAGTTTCCTGTGGTCTTTTTGATTGGAGCCTCTGAAGGAATTCTTCCGCATAGCTCCGCACTGGAGGGCGACCGGCTCAAGGACCGCAAGCTGGCCGCTGCAAATAGTGGTAGTTCAAGCTTGGCTGCACTGGAAGAGGAGCGAAGACTGGCTTACGTAGCTGTTACTAGAGCCCGGGAAGAGCTATTTATCAGTTCACCTGCGAGGCATCGAGGCAAAAAAGCAGAGGTCTCCCGCTTCATGTTATCAGCCTTCCGCTCTGCCGTTTCCTCCACAGCAACGACTACGGTGAGCAGAACAGTGACAACAAGACCCTTACCTACCAGTCGCACAACTGCGACAAGAACTCATGTCGTTCCGGTATGGAATTGTACCAGCAATACCTGTCCTGGCTGGACACGCATGAAAGCGGGCGGAGCTGAGGATCATTTAACCTCAAAGCCCTGCCCGTTATGTAGTTCCCCTATGGCAAAGGACCAACGAGAAGTTCCTGTATGATTCAACGCAAAAAAAGCAAGTTTCCTCTTCCCTGGAAACTTGCTTTTTTAATAAAAATATAGGTTTAGGCTGGAGTTACTACCGCTTCTTCTTCCTCTTCTTCATGCACGGTCTTGATCTGGATCATTACGGTTGACGGTTCGGTCAACACTTCAATCCCGTCCTTAAAGATCAGGTCAGAGACAAGCAATTGGTCGCCAATATCCAATCCGCTAATATCCACTTCCATGGAGGTAGGAAGATCTTCAGGCATACAGCGAACTTCCACTTCATAAATTTCAACCTGAAGCGTACCGCCTGCTTTAATACCTACGGCTTCACCTGCAAAATGAATAGTCACCTTGCTGTCCATGCTCTTTTTCATATTTACATGTTGAAAATCAATATGCAGAATTTTGCCGGACAGGGTATCCTTCTGAATGTTCTGAACCACGACCGGAACCTCTAGATCTTCCGATACCTTACCTTGCAGAATTGCGCGCGGATTCTTTTTGAGAATGTCCAGAAGTTCTTTTTCATTCACTTCCAACGTCAGAGTCTCTTTACCAATACCATATAATACAGCCGGAATACGTCCTTGCTTACGCGCCTGATTGATGTTGGACTTGGTGTCAGTCTTACGTGTGTTGAATTGAATAAACTTATTCATTGGGTTTCCCGCTCTCTTTGACCATAAATTCTTGTCACACTAAGTGTAACATGACCATATAATCTAGTCAAACCAACTGAAAGAACGCTAGGATTCATATTCGTCAAACGGGTCCGCGATCTCAATCTGATACGCTTCTGCGTCACTCACCCCTACAGACAATACCGCCCGGCCTCCTCCAAGACGTTTCAAGCCACCGCTGAAGATGACATCCTCCAGTTCTTTGCGCTTGCCCGGGCCCGCCGGAAAATCACTGCGGACTGCTATTATTTTGACCGGAGTTGCCTTATAAGTCTCAGGATTCAGCGAAAAAGCCATGGCATAATAGTGTTTGTTTCCGGCGCTATCGAAGCAAGCAATGTGGCCCAACACGCCCACCTTCCCACCCCGCAGCAGATGAGCTTCATTGGCTCCACCCCACTCTTCGGGCACGAATTGATCCTGTAGCACCTCGGCATCAATGAAGGTCTGCTCATTCAGTTCGTCCAGCGAAGGAATCACTGTGAACCCAATCTGCCCTCGCCCACCCCGTTCGCCCTGCGGCCGGGTAAATACGCCTACACTGCCATTATCAAGCTCGATAAGCCGGATATCCTTCATCGTGCCGGGGCCTGAAGAAAAGTGGGTCAAAGAATCGATGTGATAACCCCGGTAGAACTGGGTCACCCAGGAGATAATCCGATGCGGATCATCCGCTGCCGTAATCACTTCCACCCCGCCCACAATAAGTTCCCCCCTGATCCGGGTCCAGCACGGGTCCTGTAAATTGTACGTATGCGTATGCGCACGAGGTCTCCAAACCCCATCATGGCATGTAAAAAAGAAGACTTGAGAGAACTCACTGTCCCGTTCCTCAACTCTTCCCATTAGTACCTCTTCCCCGTTATACATAAACGGGGCGGTTATATTATAGACATCCCGGTGCCCAACACCGGTGAACGTCAATTTATTTACAGTGGTTGTACCGCGTCCGGCATGATATGTATCCAGAAGCTGCTTACAGGTGGCTGTCTGTGCCGGGTTCCTTGTCATCGCCGTCCTCCTCATAATCATTTGAACGATCGATCACCCAATCGTTGTCTTCCGCATCCATGGCAATCAGCTCGCCGGGCTGGACATTAAAGTATACACATAATTTTAGCAACAGATCCCTTGGATACTGCACCATCTCATTCTTATACATTCGGCGTACCGAATCAAAATGGTAATTGATCTCTTTAGCAAGCTTGCGGATCGATAATTTCGGATCATGCCTCTCCATGACCTCACTCAGTTTACTGCGTATGACTGGCATTCATACACCTCCTCCAATAATATATCCGTACTAACCCCAAGGCGTCAATCGAATTGACAAGATAAAACGGTCATGTTACAGTTGGATTAGGAAATAATTTGCAACATTTCTAATTTTAGAAAACCAAATACCTTTCCCTATTCAGAAAATAGAGTCTTCTTTATTTTCTTTTTTTGTATCCAGACCAATCGCAAGACCATTAGGGAGGCTCTTTGAATGAAAAATACAGTCCGTAATCACAACATCGTGTTCCTGGGAACCAGTCTGCCGCGAGAGTGCGGTATCGCCACGTTCACACAGGATCTGCTAGATGAACTTATCCACCTTCCCGGCTTTAACCCGCCCCGGATTATTGCCATAAACAACAATGAAACCTACGCTTACGATCAGCAGGTAATACGGCAGATCGACCAGCATAATTACGCAGATTATATAGATACGGCCGATTTCCTCAACAATTCTGATACCGATTTGTTGGTCATCCAACATGAATTTGGCATCTACGGCGGAGAAAGCGGTGAATACCTGCTCCCCTTTGTCGAACGTTTGAACATTCCGTATGTTGTTGTTTTTCACACAGTGTTGACCAAGCCCTCCCCTAAGCAGCATCAGATCATCCGATGTCTGGCCGAGCGTAGCGTGCAGGTCGTGACGATGGCAGAATCAACCCTTACCGATTTATCTACTATTTATGAGATCCCAGTTTCCAAAATCACATTCATCCATCACGGTGTCCCTCAAGTTAGCACAGCCTCACGCACCAGCCTTAAAGCACAATACGGTTATCCAGACCGCAAGATCCTCTCCACCTTCGGCTTCCTCAGTCCCGGCAAAGGGATTGAATACAGCATCGAAGCCATGCGCGGCGTGGTCAAGCGCCATCCCGAAGCACTTTACATTGTCTGGGGCAAGACCCATCCGGTCGTCAAGCTGGAATCCGGGGAAGTTTACCGCCAGAAACTGACGGACCTCGTAGAAATGTTTGACTTGCAGGACAATGTCCAATTCGTCGATAAGTTGCTGACCCAAGAAGAAGTAATAGAGTCCTTGGTCATGTCAGATATCTATGTGACTCCTTATCTGGGTAAGGATCAGGCCGTCAGCGGCACCCTGGCCTACGGAGTCGGTTATGGCCGGGTCATCGTGTCGACCCCTTACCGCTACGCCCAGGAAATGCTGGCAGAAGGCCGCGGTCTACTGGCTGATTTTCATGATTCTGCTTCCTTGGAAGCCTGCATTTTGCGCTTGCTGAACAGCCCTGCTCTGGTGCAAACGATGGAAGACCGCACGTTGAAGCTCGGGCTCACTATGCGCTGGAACGAAATCGCCAAAATCTATGCCGCCTTGTTCCACAGCCATATCCAGAGCTCGGCGTCAGCTGATCGGAGCGTGATTTAATGGAAACCTCCACCACAGTACAGTCTAAACCAGGCTATATGCGCAGAATCACGGACGATACAGGAATCTTTCAGCATACCAAGTTTGGGGTTCCGGACCGTTCAAAGGGCTACACTACCGATGATAATGCCCGCGCCCTGATTGCTGCGGTCTTAATGTACGAGAATTCCCGGGATGCCGTGGCACTCGATCTCATTCATACGTATATCTCTTTTATCTATCATTCCCAGACAGCGGACGGCAATTTTCGCAATTTCATGGATTATAACCGCTCCTTTATAGAGGATAAAGGTTCTGAAGATTGCCAGGGACGTACCTTGTGGGCACTAGGGTTCGCCTTGTCGCATGCAGCTTCCCTGCCTGACAACCTGATGAATACCTGCCGGTATTTGATCAATCAGGCACTGCCGCATCTGGAAGCCTTGGGCTCACCTCGGGCCGGAGCCTATGCCATCATCGGCTTAAGTTATCTTACCGAAGCACCCGGCCCATTAGGTTATGCTTTTCCATACCCGCATACTGAAAACACGACCGAAGAAGCCGCCTTTCTGCCAAGGGCAACCATTGAGAGTCTGATCGAAAATATTGCGGTTCGGCTGCATAATCAATATACCCGCTATAAGGGGCACGGCTGGAATTGGTTCGAGGACAGCATCACTTATGGCAATTCCATGCTGCCCTGGGCTCTGCTTCGGGCCTACCTAATCTCCGGGAATAAAAACCTGCGGGAGACCGCCAAGGAAAGCCTGGATTTCCTAGCTTCAACCACCTTCTCCAGCAAAGGCTACTATAAACCGATCGGCAGCCATGGCTGGCTGCTGCGTGATGGGCTGGCTGCACCCTATGATGAACAGCCCATTGAAGCCTGCGAGATGCTGCTGGCCTGCCGGGAAGCAGCTGTTGTTCTTGAGGACCCCGCCTATCTTACGCAAGCAGAATTATGCTACAACTGGTATCTAGGGCATAATTCCTTGGGAATCCCTCTGATCGATCCGCAGACTGGTGCTTGTTATGACGGCATCCATGCCGCGGGGCTCAACCTGAACCAAGGCTCGGAGAGCATTATATCCTTCACAATTGCCCGGTTGGTGATGCATCATGAATAAATATGCTACGATCCTAGCCGGCGGGGGCGGAACACGGTTTTGGCCCCTGTCCAGACAAGAAATCCCAAAGCAGCTGCTGAACATTAGTGGCAACGACATTATGTTAAACGATACGATTGAACGCTTCAAAGGGATTATTCCTCAGGAGAATACAGTTATCGTTACTAATCGTACCCAAGCAGTATTGTTGGAGAGTATTATGCACAGCAGCGTTCTCAAAGCTAATATTCTAATTGAACCTGTGGCGCGAAATACAGCCGCTAGCATTCTTTTTGCAGCATTATCTATAGAGAAGTCTCATGGCAATTCTTTAATGGTCGTCCTTCCTTCCGATCACTATATAACGGATGAGGAACAATTCCGTCTTACACTAGACGAAGCCTGTACTGTTGCCATGGAGTCAGACAAAATAGTAACCATCGGAATCAAGCCTACTTTCCCATCTACTGGCTACGGCTATATTGCCTTTGATAAGACGCCGATTGCGACAAGCCCAGTGGCTGTATATGATGTAGATGAATTTGTAGAGAAACCAAACTTTCAGAATGCACAGAGTTATCTGGCATCCGGTAATTATCTATGGAATAGTGGGATTTTTATTTGGCAGACCTCTGTCATTATTGATAATTTCAAACGTTATCTACCTCGACTCTACAAAACCATGCTGCCCATCAGTGATTGTTTGGGTACAGATCAGGAAGAGGAAGTTATTAATGCCATCTACCCAACGCTTCAGAATATTTCGATTGATTACGGCATTTTAGAACGCTCTGATGAAGTTGTCGTGCTTTCCGGACAATTTGGCTGGAATGATATCGGTAGCTGGGATGCACTGGGTTCAATCTTCCCTCCGGATGATGCAGGCAACATTATAAAAGCAAATCATGTGGGAATAGATACCCATAACTCAATCATTTATGGAAATGGCAGACTTATCACGACCATTGGTGTAGACGGGTTCATCATTGCGGATACTGGGGATGCACTGTTAATCTGTCCCAAGGATAAAGCGCAGTCAGTCAAAGATATCGTGGAGCTTCTAAAGGAACAGGGAATGACAGAATATATCTAACTAAAAAGAATGCAAAAAGACGGGCCATTGCAGTACATGCATGGTCCGTTTTTTAACTAATTATATAAGTTGAACAGTTTGTACATGTTTTGTAAGCGCCAAACTTAGGTCCAAGCCCACAAGAACCCGTCTCGATCCCAAGCAATTCTCCCGCCATGGAGTTTCCGGAAAGCTTTCTTCACTTCTTTGGAGAGTGAGGCATTGCCGTTCTCATTCACAAATACAAATTGTTCTCCAAAATTCTCTTTCACATATTCAATCGCCGCCGTCTGATGCAAGGTACCCGTAAAACGAATCTCCTTCACCATCCATTCTGCTACTTCTTGTGCGGTTATTTCCATATGGATGCGCCTCCTCTCTGTGCTTACTGCTAAAATGTGCCCTCATTATAACATGAATACAGCCCAACCGGACAAACGTCCGAATTGGGCTGTATTGAAGTCATTTTACATCACTGTGGATAGATATGGTTCGAAGGATAACGGGACTTCTGTCCTCCACTCACCATCAACAGAATCCCAGTAATTAAGTGCAAGAACCAGCCCACAAAAGGAATCCATGCCAATAAAGAAGTTATAATTCCTAGCACTGAACCGTAGATAGACTCACGGTCTCTTGAAGATAAAATCAATGTAATCACATGTAGAATAAACATCAACCCCAGAACGGAATACCCCGTGCCAATAACAATAGCAGCACCCAGGATTGGAATTGCCAAAATAATTTCACAGGAACCCGTAATCCATTTCATAGCTTTAGAAGCGCTCAATAGACAACCTCCTAATTGGTTGAAATATATGATTTTTCTCGTGCTAATTATTTTATTTCATACCAACGGCAAAGGTTCTTCCACTTTGTCATGGGATTGCTTCTGCACAAGTGGAGGCAAGCCCTCCTTACTCATTGCTGCCGAAGGGGCCAGCCCCAAACAGTGGCACATTAAAGGAGCCAGTCGCAGCTGTGGCAGTACTTCTTCCTCTTTTTCCGAAGATAATACATCTACCCCAAACGTATATAATGGCACATCTCGCTCGGAAGGGGTTATCCCGCCGTGGTACCCATTTGCGTTCATTCCATGATCTGCCGTAATCATAATCTTATAGCCCTGTTCCATCCAAATGGGCAAAACAGTGGCCAACAGACCGTCAGCATTACGCACTGAAAACTCATATTCCTTGCTCTCTCCGCCATAACGATGCCCGGCGTCATCTATATTCATGGAGTGAATGTATAGGAAATGCGGATCATAGGCACTCCGTAAATACACAGCGTCGGCAAACACATGACTGTCGGGATAGTGATCCTCGAAATAAAAACTGCCATGCTGAATGGGCTTCATCACATTGTGCTGATGGCGATCAGCAAGCGGATCAAAAGGGGCCGAATTATAAAGCTCACTGACCCAATGATAGGCGACAGCAGCTGTGCGCAAATTAGCGCCCACTGCCAGATGGAATACGCTCTCTTCATGGCTTGGTCTCACAATATGGTTAGCCGTAATTCCATTTTTGGACACGGGTGTACCCGTCAAGAGCACTTCATAAAGCGGGCGTGACAGACTGGGTAATTCCGATTTCACTCGGTGACATGATATTTTCCCCTGCTCCACCAGATGCTCCATATACCCCATATATTCACGTGCGGCCTCATATCTAAGTCCGTCCAACACTACCACAATAAGTTTATTGTTCATTTCAGTCATCTTATTACGCTCCCTCTCGTTCCAGATGCAGCAGCTCAGAAGGGTTCAGAGCCAAGGTGACGTTAGCCCCTTCCACCAGCCTCAGCCAGCGTCCGTCATTTAAAAGATCAACCGTTAAAGAAATGTCTTCCACCTCTACCGTACACCTAACAATATTGCCCAATACGGAGACAGATTTAATGATGCCATCCACCAGTTGCAGTCCGGCAGCAACCTCGTGAAGTCCCGCGCCCTCATGCAGCAGCGTAACCGCCTCAGGCCGAATAGCAAATCGGTCCTTCGTGCTATCTATCCCCCGGAACAACGTCATCACTTCTGATCGGGTCAATACATTGTAACTGCCCATAAACCGGGCAACGAACTCTGTTCGTGGTGCGGAGTACAACCCCTCAGGTGTGCCATCCTGCACAATCCGGCCACCATTCATAATACAGATGCGGTCAGAAAGAATCAGTGCTTCCTCCTGATCATGCGTCACGAATAGTGTCGTCATGTTAAACCTTTTTTGAATATCACGGATTTCAGCACGTAAATTCTTGCGTATCTTAGCATCTAGTGCGCTTAAGGGTTCATCCAGCAGCAATACTTTGGGCTGCACCGCTAGAGAACGAGCCAGCGCTACCCGCTGCTGCTGTCCACCAGAGAGGGACTGCGGATATACATCCCGTTTATCCTCCAGATCGACCAATGCCAGCAATTCCGCGCAGCGATGATGGCGGGCTGATTTCGATAGTCCCCGCATTTTCATTCCATACTCGATATTTTGGCTCACCGTCAGATTGGGGAACAAGGCATAAGACTGAAACACCATTCCTACCTCGCGCTTACGGGGCGGCAAACTTCCCAGATCTTTATTTTCCAAAAGAATTCTGCCGCCATCCAGCTCTGAAAGACCGGCTATGCAGCGTAGCAATGTGCTTTTTCCACAACCGGAGGGGCCTAGCAGTGTCACAAGCTCACCTTCACGGATCTCCAAATCAACATTGTCTAACACACAGGTATTCCCAAACATTTTGCGTACACCCTGCAGCTTTAGATAATCATTCATCCCTTAATACCTCCCCCCATCTTTTTACCGAGCTTCATTAGTACCATCGAAAGAATTAGAATAAACAGAAAATAAGAGATCGCAATCGCACTGGCCAAATGTCCACTTTCACCAACCCTTTGATATAGATATACCTGAATCGTCTGAATATGTCCGCCAACTAACATGTTCGTAAGAACAAATTCGCCGAATAGAACTGAAAATGATAACAGTGTAGAGACGATAACCCCAGGCCATATATTAGGCAAAATCACATTCAAGAAGGCCGTTCTTCGGCGGGCACCAAGCAGCTCCGCAGCATGCAGCAGTTCTACGGCATTAACCGTTAACAGACTATTGCGAATGCCCTGATACATATAGGGAAGGATGACCACAAAATATGCGCCCACCAATAAATACGCTGTTCCAGCGATATCAAAAGGACCAGAGGAATAGGTACGAATAAGACCTACCGCAGCCACAACACCAGGCACCGCATAAGGCAAAACAACAATACCTTTCATAAAGCTCTCCCAGCGCGGAAAATAGAGGGTGATGACAAAAACAGCTGGCAGCATCACGGCCAGACTCAGCACCACGCTGATCAGGCATAAATAAAGCGAGGTCCAAAGCGCCTCCAGAAAGCGAATATCCTCAAACATTTCCCCAAACCAATTCAAGGTCCAAGCTCGGGGCAGCAGGGTATTCTGCCAGTCTTGTGCAAAAGCATAAATACCCGTCGCCAAAAGAGGAAGCAGCAAATACACCATGAGCAGCAGCATGAAGGTGCGTGGAGCGAAGCCTGCTTTGCGTATATTCATTGCCCTACCTCCTCACGAGCTGTCCATAAACGCCGGGGAGCTGTGGTTTTCACATCCGGTTTACTGAGCGCTTTCGTTCCGAACCTCTCCGCGCGCCGCACCATTAAATGGTTCAGATAAACCGCCAAAATCGTAGTCAGACCAAGAAGAACAGCAAGCGTACTCCCCATTTGTGGCTGTGTAACCACATCTCCGGCAACCAGTGAACCGATACGTACCGCCAACAGATTGTAATTTCCGCCAACCAATGCGTAAGCCGTGGCATAAGCACCCATTGCATTAGCAAAAAGAATTCCAAGTGTGCCAAAGATCGCTGGAGTTAGAATAGGCAGGCCAATCGTCTTCCAGAACTGCCAAGGCCCAGCCCCCAGTAAAGACGCTGCCTCTCTCCACTGCTCACGGATTCCGTAAAAGGACGGGTACAAAAGCAATAAGGCTAACGGAACCTGAAAGTATACATACACCAGTATTAGACCTGACCAGCTATATAGATCAAAATCGGCAAAAACACTCCAGCCCCACTGTTTAAATAAGAGTGTAAACACCCCATTATTTCCGAGCAAAATGATATAAGCAAACGCCAGCGGAACACCTGCGAAATTAGAGGTCATATTCGACAGCATTAGAAGTCTATCGCGTACTCTCGGGGTAAACCGGGTAATGCAATAAGCACAAAAAAGTCCGATAATGATCCCTATCAGACTTGAGGTTATGGAGATTAGCAGACTGTTCTTAATCGCCTGCATGTAATAGGCACTTTGCAACGCATGCAGATAATTGCCTAACGTAAATCCCGTTCCGTCCGCTGTGCGTAAGCTTCCCGTCAGCATGGATATTATAGGTACCAGTTGAAAGGCTAACACCATTAGTGCAAATGGAATAAGTGCCAGGATCACACCGCGGCTTCTTTGTTTCATCTTACTCGCTCCTTGTCGCGGGAATAGAACAAAGGCGCCTTACGGCATCATGACGAAGGCGCCCTGCTTCTTTTTTGGGGAGAAATGAATACTAATTCAAATGTACAAGCACACGTTCCTGCCACAATTGAGGAATGGTTTTTGCCGTCTCTTCCCATACCTTGTAATCACCAACAGGCTTAGCGTTGACATATTCTTCTTTTGGTAGCAGCTTAGCTGCAACATCATCCGGCAACGTTACACTGTCACGGATCGGACGAGCGTAACCTTTGGCAAGATTAATCTGTCCTTCATCACTAAGGATGTATTGGCGTGTAAGCTTCGCCGCGTTAGGATGCGGCGCATATTTGTTGATGATCGTGGCATACCCGCTCACGACACTACCTTCTTGTGGAATGGCTACAGCGAAGCCATCTTTGTTGATCTGGTCTCTATAGTTCAAAGCGTTGAAATCCCACAGCAGGGTAACTTCCACTTCACCTTTTTCAATGTTGGCAAGGGAAGCCTCTGCATTGGAGAGACGTCCTTTTTTAGCTAAATCCTCGAAAAAAGCAATCCCTGGTTCAATGTTCGACTCGTCGCCACCAAAGGCAATCGCTGCGGCCAATACAGCCATCTGTGCTTGAGCAGCTTTGGTTACATCACCAACGATGATTTTGTAATTGCCGTTCTTCAGATCTTCCCAGCTCTTCGGCGGATTCGCCACGAGCTTAGTGTTAGTCAGAAAAGAGATGGTGCCTTGATAGCCTACGATCCAATTTCCGTCCTTGTCCTTAGCCCAATCAGGGATTTCATCCCAGTAGGATGTTTTATAAGGCTGTGTTACCCCTTTCTCCACGGCAACCGATCCAAACGCAATCCCCACATCTCCGATGTCGGCCGTTGGTTTGTCTTTTTCCGCATCAAACTTGGCAATTTCCTCCGCGCTCGACATATCGGTATCCGAATGTGTAAGACCATACTTACTGTCCATATCACTCCATGTATCTTTCCAGTTCGCCCAAGAATCCGGCATTCCTACACTGACGATACTGCCCTCTTCTTTAGCTTTACTCTCGATCTCAGTCAGACTTAATTCTTTGGTGCCAGCCTTTCCATTCGTTGTTTCTTCAGCCTTGGCTGAATTTCCACAAGCAGCAAGCAACAGGACGAGCAAGGATAACATTAGACCCATTGATAATTGATTTTTGATCCCTTTTTTCATGATTTCCCCTTCACTCCTATTTCTTATTTGCGGGCTTCTTTATGCTCCAACTGTTAGGCACCCAATTGCAGTATAGGCGTGTACTATTTTCGCGGCATTAAGGAGAATAGGAATATTTGTAAATAAAAAGAAACGACCTGTCGTCTTTTTTAGATGACCGCCGTTTCCCTTAGAAATATTTTTATGAAAATAATTACATTAATTACACTAAAATAGAACTTTACTGATGTATAGTAGTATTTATTCATAATAAGAAATGACCCTCAGAGGAGCTTGAAAAATGCCGTTTACAAAAATTCAGATGGTAACAGGTTTATTTCTATGTACTTTGCTTATCTCAGCTTGCAACAATGCAGCTACTCCTCCTAAAAATAACACGCCAGATACAAGTAATAAAATCATTCAAATAAACAGTGATCTTTACACCCTCCCATTACGTGATCAGAATACAGAACAATACAACTACGCTGTCAAAACCTCTGCCGGTATCGCATGGTTGCCAGCTCCAAAAATGAGCATTGCCCCTGGAACAGAAGCAAATCCATTTTATTTTCCAACAGAGCCATTCACTTTCTATTTAAGTTCTCCTAATGAAAAATCACTAGCTGTAGAAAAGTCCAAGAAGCTATTGACGTTACCTTTAAATGATGGCGATGCTGTTCTGGTGGTTAGCGGCGTTTTTGGATTAGATGATTATATCCTCTATCATACCTTTTCCATTTTCACTGATGGAGCTCAGCCGATACGAGAACAAGCTTGGGTGATGAAAGTAGACGATCCAACATCTAATAAAGAAATTGCTCAATTCCATTCATCTGGAGGTAAATTTTATAGTTATGCAGTTGATGAAAAAGAAAAACTTTATCTATCGGTTTCCATACTTCCTGGAAACGCAGATGGTAGCTATAGTTACGAAGTTTATATTTATAATCTTCTGACTGGCAACAAAGAAAAAATAAATGATTATTCTCTTAATCCCTCATCACTGGATTCCATCCAATTTACTTACAATGACAAGAAATATTCGTATAAACTTCAGTCCAAGTAAAAAACTGCCCGACATTTCCAGGCAGTTTTACATGTATGAATATAACTACCGTCTACGCGCTGCCACACTGACAACACCGTATCTGTAAAGCACCTTCTTACCGAACCAGCCAAAAAGCCGATCCGTAAAGAAGCCCATAAAGCCAAGGCAGAACAACCCGACAAAGATCCAATCCGTACGGAAAAACAACCGGGAATTCCAGATCAGATAACCTACGCCTTCGTTCGAAGCAATCATTTCCGCGCCGATAATCGCCATATATGAGGTGCCCATCGCTAAGCGGATACCCGTAAAAATATAAGGAATCGTCGCCGGAACGACCACATGAATCAGAATTTGCCACTCACTGGCGCCCATACTGCGGGCTGAGCGGATTTTGTCCTCTTCCACGGACATCACACCGGTTAAAGTATTCAGCACCACGATAAAAAAGGTAGCGTACATAATTAACGCAATCTTCGACTGCTCCCCAATACCAAACCATACTAGGAACAAAGTAATGAATGCAATCGGCGGGATAAAACGGATAAAGTTCAGGAAAGGCTCCGCAAAAATACGGATCAAGTTCACCTTCCCAATGATTAGTCCTACTGGAATCGCCAGTAAACTGCCGAGTACCCAACCAATGAGCACCCGATAAAAGCTAATCCCTATATATTGCAGCAAGGTTCCGTCTTCCAGCAGCTCCCGTCCGCCCTTAAGTGTACTCCATGGTCCGGGGATCACATCGGGGCCATAGATTACAGCTCCAAGCTGCCAGACGCAGAGCGCGGTAATCCATAGAAGGGTTACGGAAACCCACTTCTTCTCCACCCATTTCCTCATCTGTCTCACCCTATCCTATTCTTCGAAATGACCTTGAATTTGATTGTATAACGAGTAGAATTCCGGTGAGGTTACGTCCCGCGGATACGGCAGTGTATTGTCATAAATATCTGTAATATTAGAGGACGGTCCTACTGACATAATGCCAATTCGTTCTCCCAGCAATAACGCCTCCTGAATATCATGAGTTACAAAAATCACCGTCTTATGTGTCTGGCGCCAAATGTTGACCAATTCCTTCTGCATCGTTCGGCGCGTCATCGCATCCAGCGCACCAAATGGCTCATCCATTAGCAGAATCGCTGGATCATTCGCCAGCACCCGAGCCAGCTGAACACGCTGCTTCATACCCCCAGACAGCTCCTTCGGGAACTTCTCCTCATGCCCGTTCAGCCCAACAAGCCCGATGAACCTATCCGATATTGTGTGCCGTTCCGCCTTTGCGATTTTCTTCATCCGCAATCCGAACTCCACATTCTGCCGGACGGTTAACCAAGGGAATAAGGAGGAATCCGCCTGCTGGAACACAACCGCCCGATCTCTGCCGGGCTTATTCACCTCTACATTATCCACCCGTAGATGCCCACCGGATTTGGAGACAAACCCGGCGATCATATTCAGCAGTGTTGATTTCCCGCAACCACTCGGCCCAAGCAGAACGAAGAATTCCCCACCTTTAATTACGAGATCTACATCTTTTATAATGTAGTGAATGTCCCCAGCAGTTGGTTCGCTGTAGCTTTTACGGAGCTGCTCAATATGAATGGTATGCTGCTTAGCAGGTAATGACATTCTGAACTCCCCCTATTTCTTGTACGTAACCTCTTCTGGCAATGCCTTCGCCAGCGGCTCAAGATTCAGCTTGCTATCCAGATCGAAATCCTTCTCGATGATTCCGTTGTCGACCATATATTTCTTCTGCTTGGTCAAACTGTCATACGCTGCTTGAGTAAATCCTAGTGCCCACGGATTATTCGGCAGGTCTTTTATCGTAGATTCCTTAGGCTGCTTCACTTCCTTATACATCAGATCAGCAACCTCATCTGGGTGAGCCTGAGCATAGGCTCCAGCTTCATCCACCGCTGCTAGGAAATTCGCTATACCTTGCGGATTCTTAGCCGCAAAATCATTTCCCGTTACAATCCCCATCCCCAATCGAACCGTGGTTTTAGACATATCCGTCAGTTCATGAACACCTTTAAGCGCATAGAGCTTATCATTCAGAACCGAACCATAAAACCATGCTCCATCCACAGCACCTTGCTTCAAAGCGATATAAGCTTCATCAAAGGCACCCTGTCCTATTAACTCCACATCACTGAGAGCGGCATTATGCTCTTTCAAATATTCATCCCAAAGATACGGAATGAAGGTGCCGCGTATGAAACTCAGCTTCTTTCCCTTCAAGTCTTCAGCCTTCTGAATATCGTCCTGTACGAACAATTTCCATTCAGTGGACGCTTCATCAGTCGCTAATCCCGCCGAGGCGATAATAGCATAATCGCCCTTCGCCACTGCGTTCAGCAAGGGGAAGTCTGCCCCGAAAGCCACATCCACCTGTTTAATAAAAAGGGCATTTACACCTTCCGCAGGGGAACCAAAGTTGACTAGTTCAGCGTCAATCCCGTGTTTGGCAAAGATGCCTTTATCTAATGCCACCCGAAAAGTGGGATTCGTATTGATGTCAGCAATTTTTATCTTTAATATCTCATCTTTGCTGTTCGCCGCTCCCTCTTTAGAGGCATTAGAGGCAGCCGCATCGCCCTTGGAGCTGCAGCCCGATAAAAGGATAACCACTGATAAAGATAAGAGCAGAAAGCTTGAGCTGATCCATGATTTTTTCAACCGACACATCTCCTCAAATTTGTTAATTTACCTTGCGGCTGCTGCCTTCATCCGTCGTCGCCACACAAGCAGCTCCTTCAACAAAGGGCAGGGTTGTCGCCACACTTACCACAGAATCCGATCCTTTAGGTGCAGACCCCGGGACTCTGAACTGCGTTACGTCTATTGGCTCAATCGCTTGTTCAACTGGCGTTTCCAGCTGTGGTACCCAGGCATAAGGCACACGGTAGGAACGATAGACCATGTTGGTATTTCTGGAGTCCGTAAATGGCGAGATATATTCCCATACCAGTTCATGTTCTGGCGTAACCTCAAAGAGTCTGCCGTTAGAACCTTCTGTAATTAAGGTGTTGCCATTCGGAAGCCGTTGAGCTGAGCTGATATATGGACTGTAGAATTTATAAGAATCGGTTGGGACAGAGAAACCAGCTTCTGCCGCTGTATATTGCCACTCAATCTCAAGGGTCACGGGATTAATCTCCAGAATTCGCGAGTGGTCGCGGAGTGCATTTTTTTGCCCAAAAGGAGAAGATGGATTTGGAAGACCATAACCGCCCCAGCCCCCGTTATCGAATACAAGTAAGTTACCTTCTCCCGGCAAACCTTTCGGAATGATGTGCGCATGATGCTGGCCAATGATCCAGTCGATATGCTTCACTTCTGGCAGCGAGTAATCCGGACCGATTCTCCAAACGATGGCTCCGGTACGCTTATCCGTTATCGCAATAATATTTGCTTCCCGCGCATCCCAGATCACGTTATCCGGATGGAAACGCTCGTCACCTGCATCGTAAAACTTATTGGGTCCTACATAAGAAGCCGAATTGATATGCAGCCAGTCCCCAACACCGCCACCTAGATTTCCGAAAGAGCGTGAGTTAGGATCACGGAATAGTACATTTTTGGCAGCTTCATCAAAGCCTAGCTCATCAAAATGTTCATTTGGAGCCCACTCCCAGACGATATTCCCCTCCCAGTCCACCTCAAGGATCGTGTCATCAAGCAATTGTTTGTCGGAGATCTGAGGATTGTAGATATTTTTGTGAGCAAGAATTAGCGTTTTGCCACTGTCTACCTTGGGTTCAAGCCCTGGTGCAAAATATCCGACCGGATTGCCTTCGCGCTGATAGTCATGATGCTGGCGGGCATACCAGAGGGGTTCATAACCCGGATCTTCTATATGTTCATAGCTGTTATATTTCCACACGATGTTCCCATCCCAGTCCACCTGTACCAGATCTACATTATCCTGTATGCCGAATTTGGGATCTCTTCTTCCTGTGCTGCCCAGCACATAACCACCCGGGAAGATTTTAGCCGGAAATCCAAGCAGCCCCTTCCACAAATGCACCTCTTTACCGTTCATATCTATCAGTACAACACCTTCTTCACCAGCTTGAAATACAGTATAGCCACTCCAGGCTTTGTCAGAGTTATATACGGTTGCTCCAGTTGGATAAATGGTTGAATGTCCCATCGTTCATCTCTCCTATTTTCAATTTTTAGTAGCTAAGATAATTACTTTTTTTGGTGGTTGTTCGTGGCTTCTGTTCAAGGGTTGGAGAGGTCTCTGCATTCTCCTTGGCGAGCTTCAGCAGGATATCCGAGAATCCTTCTAAATTGCTAATGATCCGCTGATAAAAGTCATTTTGCTGCGCCAATTCCTCCTCCGTAAACCCCTCAAACAAAAGCGAAATACATCGTTCTCCGATGTTGCTGTTCTGCTCCGCCAGCTTGCGGCCTTTATCCGTAATATCCAGCATTACCGTTCTACGGTCACCTTCTTTACGTCTGCGTACGGTATATCCACCCGCCTCAAGCTTATCGCTCAATGCGGTAATCGCACCTGAGGTGAAGTCTAGTTCATCCGCTAAGTCTCCTAGCCTTTGCTCACCATCGCGAATGATTTTGTGCAGAATCAGCATGCCTGGTAAGGAGATGCCTGCTACGGCGACCTTATCCCGCTCTTTCACGAATCTGCGAACCGCCTTGCGAAATGCCCAATCTGTCTCCTCCAGCTGTCTCCAATACTGTTCGCTCATGCTTACCTCTGCTTTCTCCCAATCAGCCCATAAAAAAAGACTCCCAGCACCTACCCCTGACAAGGGAAAAGTACGGGAGCCTTTGGTGGTCCAATCAGCTCGGTTGAATTATTTCACTGTTCATTTAATTACTGTTTAAGTATTGGTGATATCATATACCCCTTTATTCCTACCTGTCAAGTGCGTATTTTTAAGAATTCAAAAAAAGAGCACTCACAAAGGTGCCCTCCAACTTGTAAGCTTATTGACCACTTTCCAGTACAAGCGCATGACTGTCTTCATCATAAACCTGCATAAAAGATGATACGACCGGTAAATAACGCTCTAACCGGTAAATATATTTCACCCGATTCCTGAAGTGGCAGATTGGAGATATTTAATTTTAAAAATTAATCCAAAATATTATATATGAAAAATCATATGAGTAGTGAGAATTTCCTTTTTTCATAGAAGAACATGAAGACTACACGCCAAAAATGACAAAAAGCAGGCCAGAGTCACCTCTGCCTGCCTTTGCCATCCAATCTTATAAATTAATTATTCCATATAACAGTTTTGCGATTTCAGCGCGGGTTACTTTACCACGAGGGTCAAAGTTATTGTTGCCCTTGCCGTCAAGGATTCCCTTAGCCTGTAAATCAATGACTGCTTGCTTCGCCCACTCAGATACGCTATTCATATCCTTGAAGCTTGCAGTAGCAGCAACGGAAGCTTGCGATCCAGCTTTATACTGCATCAGTTTCTGCAAGACAACTGCCGCTTCCTCACGGGTAATTGCATCTTTAGGGCGGAACTTGCCATCACTGCCTTGGATCAATCCAAGCTGGACAGCTTTGTCTATCGACTGTGCATAATAAGCATCTTTAGATACATCTGCGAAAGCACTCTGGGCGATAGCTCCACTTGCCTCATCCAATCCGAGAGAACGAATGGCCAGTGTAACAAAGTCTGCGCGGGTTACATTCGCCTGTGGTCCATAATGCGTATCGTCAATCCCTTTAATCACATGCTTAGCCGTCAGCTTGGAAATATACGACTCTGCCCAGTGGCCAGCAGTATCCCTAAATTGCTTATGGTATTCCAGCACCGCAAAGGAGGAAAAGTGATTTGTTGTGAAGGTAACGGTATTATCCTTAAACACTCCACCCAAATATTCCAACGTGCTGCCATTTACATAATAGACACCCGCAAAATCCGTATCGAGCTTAGCAAGCTGTTCCATAGTCAGCGTCAAGGTAACCGTAACAGCACCTTTAAGCTGATGGATAGCTGTTTCTTTGCCGCCTGCTGATGTACTGAGGTTCATCGTAACGGTAGCTCTAGCTGGACCCATTCCAGCGACATTGGCCTGTACAGAAATCATACTCATATCAATGCTTAGTAGCAGCATATCACTGCCTGCCGGGATGGCTGGTAAGGAGCTTGTCGGTACGCTCAATGTAACGTTAGAAGACACAATATTCAGGTTCAGCTTCTTATCGATAGCCTGTTGTATACTCGCTGCATCAAGAGCAATTCTAATCTGATCTTGAGCCGAGGCGGCTCCGCCTACGCTAATCTTTAGGCTTCCCCCTGTAGCAGCTTCCTCTATCCGCTTCTTCAAGGCTGACGGATCAGCTGTATACGTTCCATTACTTCCTAATGTCAGTTCAATGTTTCCTTTTCCCGCTCCAGGTGTGGCTGTAGGCGTTGGAGTCACTATTGGCACTGGTGAAACTACTGGAGGTGCCGTTGTCGCCTCTGGTGTTGGTGTCGGCGTCACTTCTGGCGATGGCGATACCTCAGGTGTCGGCGTTACCTCTGGCGACGGCGACGGCGTCGGCGTCGGTGTCACCTCTGGTGTCGGCGTTACCTCCTCTTTTCCAGTGTAAAAGCCCCAGATATCTGAAAGCACACTGCCGGAGTGATCATCCTCGACCTTTGTGTACCATTGGTAGTAGCTATCCGGATTTAGCTTACTCCAAATGACCTGAGTCTCCGCGCCACTCTCTACTTGTTGATTGGCCGAAATTTCCTGATCGCTGTAAACCTTGACTCCGATATAGTCGGTAGCCACACGTTTAGTCACAGGCTGTAGATCCAGATCCAGAACGAACTCATCTTTGCCTGGATATTCGTCTTCATCATAGTAGTTATAATCATCCAAATAAGGCGAATAAGTCTTCACGCGAAGTTTGTTATTAGCAACATCGAACTGAAGCAGACGGATATAGCCAAGGCCTCCTTCTTCAGCACCTTGATAATCTGCCAGCATTTGATAGACACTGCGGTCTGGAATACCGTCACCGTTATCATCCAGCTCGTCCACCTTAAGCTCAGCATCATGATAATGGCCGGACAGTGCTGCGATTACATTTTTGTTAGGTTTCACAACCATCTCAAAAATTTTATCCGCAATAGGTGCACGGTTATTAGAAACCAGCAAATATTCATGGAGACAAAGAATCGCTTTACGCTCTGGATAACGGGCAACGATCTCATTCATCCATTCGATTTCTTCCTCAGCCAATCCCCAGCCCATGTATACAATAACAAAATCATTTCCGTTCGCAGACACTAAATCGTAATGGCCCCTGTTGTTGTCATAAGAGCCACCGAAGGTCGGCATATTCTTGAATCTCCACTCCCCAAAATACTCCCAGAACTTCGTGTAATCCCCGGTTTGATGGCCTACGTCATGATTACCCGCAAGAACACCATAAGGAATGTTAGCTTCCTCCAGAACCTTCATGTTCCGGTCAGCTTCCTTCCACTCATACTCCTGATAGGATTTATCCACGACATCTCCTGTATGGATTACATATTTCAGGTTCAAGCTCTCTTTGTTGTCAGCTATCCATTCTACATTTTTACGGTAAATGTAAGGGTAGCTCTGTGAATAATATTGTGTATCAGACATCCATACAAAAGAGAAATCATACGTATCTTGTGTTACTGTAGGTGCTGTCTTAGCCACAGAAGCAATTTCGTCCTGAACCATTACGGCAATGCTATTTCCATTAGCATATGCTCCAGCTGTAACCGTGGATTTCAGCTCAAAATCCTCTGTTCCAGCGATTAAATGATCCAGCTGTACCCATTTTTGTTGAGCAGGGCTCCAAGCGTAGAGACTTACTTTACGTCCCGGCAACGAATTCCCTTTCCATTTAATATCTACACGATCTGACGCCTTAACCGACTCATCCAGCTTAATTTCATAACGCTGATAAGGGAATTGATCAACAGCATCATTAATTAAATATTGTCCGTCCACCGCACTTATTTTACTGTAGTCGTCACCGCTAAGCGCTTGTTCGCCCGCAGGTTCGGATTGTTTCGGCGGCTCTGTATCGGATGCGTTTATAAACCCAGCAAAGCCGTGCTCTGGATGGTTAGCATCGTACTTGAATCCTCTAAAGAAGGTAACGTTTATCTTATCCTGATTAGGATCTTCAACCTTAACCTTTAAAGTCGGATTAGTACCTACAGCAGTCTCCCAGTTCGTAGGAGAAATAAGCAGAGGTGCAAATGGATTCTCATTCGGCACATGGAATGCAATTACCTTTTCTGCCTGATTGCCGATCTTATCCAAGGCTGTGATAGAAAGCGTATGATCCCCAGCAGATAACTTCCCGGATGAAGTAGCATAGGGCAGTTCAATAACATTACCGTCCAGCTTCACACTGACCTTAACTACGCCCGCATAAGTATCCTTAACTTCAGCAGCAATTTCAAAATTGCCACGGTAAGTTTGTCCTTCTTCTATCGATGCTTTAATGGATGGTGGCGTGTTATCGACAATCACGTTTGATGATACTTTCGTTCCACCTTCGGTAAGCGTTACTTTATGTTCTCCGTCAGGTACTTCTTTAGTATTCCAGTTATACGCCGTTGAACGGAACAAATCCGCTTTCAGATCGAACTGGAAGCCGAGGGATTCGTGCTTACCTGCGCTGTCCCCCATCTTGATTTCCTTATCACGTTCTGCATAAGCCGGATCCCAAATTTCGGTACCATCTGCCAGCAGGAGACGAACATTTTTCACTTCAAAATCATCCTTATTCTCCTCAGGACGAGGATCAAAGGGGGAAGATTTAGAGCCCGCCCGAATGTAAATCACATTATCCGCACCCACTTGTAAAGCGGCAGAAGAAATAGGAAAAGTCAATGTAGTATACGTAGTAATCGGGTCCAGAAAGGTATACAGAATACTGGCATCTCCTAGTTCTTCCGGTCCCATCGTGATGGCATTTTTAAAATAATAATCCACATTTTTGGCTTCAAATACAAAGTAGGCATCATTCTCAAGTGCAGTATATGCCTCGTTATTGCCCAGTAGCTTACTGTCGATGCTCAAGCCTAAATCATCAGCCTTAGCGGTGGCAGAGGTTCCTTTTACGGTCACAGAACCATTGATCAATTGCCCCTCCTTCACGTTCAAACGAAGTGGGGATTGATCCTGTCCTCCTGTAACTTTTACTTTTATTACTGGAGATTGTGTTTCATTCGTTCCATCAGAAACGACAAAGTAATATTGAATTTCATTTCTGCCAATCAAATCAGCAGAGGTCAATTTAAAGTGATACAAGCTGTCGTTGAAGTCTTGGGATAGATTGTGGCTAACAGCCTCCGGCTGCTTGTCCGAAGATACTCTAACCTCCACAGAAGTAACAGCTTTATTGTCATCAGCAAAAGCCTTCAAATCGAGACCCATCGACTGGTCAATCTCCGTTACGCCCGTCAGATCTTCTACTGATGGTTTCTCTGTATCCGGCTCCACATGGATCGGCGTGTTTGGAAGTTGTGTTACATCCGTATGGCCTGGTGACGGAACGGCTGAGCCCGTACTGATCTTGAGCATTTTGCTTAGTCCATTGACAGGATACTTGTATAGAAGGGCTTTATTTTCTTTAGTATCGTCACCTTTAGCTCCACCATCGTAGGTGAGGTCTGCATCATAATACGCGGAGGAAATTTCTTTCTCCGTGTTACTTTTGATTACGACTGCCCGGCGGCCTGAGTTCGCCATACCATCGCTTTTGATCAAAAAGAGATTGGTGCCTTCAATTAAGTTTGTGTTGAATTCTGTATTGAAATCATTAGCAGTGTAAGTGCTATTTGCACTATTAATAACCCAAAACACCACGGACTGCTGTGCAGGAATCAGAAAGTTCTCTGGTGTCGAAGGCCACTTCACATCAGAAGCGTTACCTTTATCGGGATAACGATAATAGACCTTGTATTCCTTGAAATTAACTGGTGCATCGGTATTGTTATAGACCTCAATGAATTCAAAAGCGTCGCTGCTCGTTCCTTTTACATTCGTCGAGTTTGGCAGCAGCTCTGTGATTAACAATGGTGGCACATTGTTCGGATCGAACGCCGGCAGATTCACATGAACAGAATAACTCTCTGTCACATTGTTAACGCGGATGCTGTAATGCAGCTCCGGCTCTTCCAGCGCAGCTGCAGGAATCATTGCCGCATAATCGTCCCCACCTTTTGAGGTCATGGTGATTACCGTATCTTTCACCTGAGAAGGAGAGCCATACTGTAGCTTCACTACGGGTAGTGATCCATCTGCCCCGCTTTCCAGATTAGTAATCTTCGCACTGATAGGAAGATCGGCTGGATCAACACTACTCTGTGCGATATGTTCAATCACTGGCTGCTTGTCCCCAGGAACTAGCTCAGGCACTTGTTCTGCCTCTACGGTTCCAGGCGTAGCCACAACCGTTCCCGAATTCGCCATGAGGTTCATAACGGAGCTATCTGCCTGCAAATATTGATAGAAGATCCCGTTATTCTCCTTCACCTGTTCTTTTCCATAGGAAGCAGAAACAATTAGCGTATCTCCTGCATTGCTTTTAATTTGTAAATTACGCGCAGAAGTATTAGCCATCCCCCCGCCACCGTTGATCCGGAACAGATTCACTCCTTCCTGCAAAGCTGCAGTAGGACTAAAGTTTTTGATGAAATCCTCCGTAGGAACATTCAGATTATTGCCGTTCATAATCCAGAAAACAATATTTCCATGCGCCGGTATTACAGCATCACCATTAGGTGCCCATGTATCTTTGTCATTATAAAAGAAATAATAATCCTTAAAATTAACCGGCTTGTCCGTATTATTGTAGACCTCAACGAACTCGTAACCATCTACAGAGGTTCCATCTGTCCCTTTTACATTTTTAGTATCCGGAACAACTTCTGTAATCAGTAATGCTCCTGGATGGTTAGGTACCGCGTACACATCTGCCATTACAGTCGGTTGACTTAAAAGCGTGTCGAGCTCAACCTGTTCATCAAAATGCGCCTCTAATTCGGAAGATGTCTGCTCCATCTCCAGCTGCTGCTCCTCGGCATATCCTGCTGGAACCATGATTCCAAACATCAGACTGCTGGCAATTACGCTGGATAGAAAACGTTTAGCTTTTGCTGTTATTCTCAAAACTCCGAACACTCCCCATTTGTTTGATTGTGATTCAATGCATAAATATGCATTGAATCTCATCTGGAAAGTATACCTGTAGTGTATTATCGCTATATCATAGCCGTGTTAAATCTTTAGGTTATTTTTAATATTGCTTAAGCTTCAGTTCAGCTTCACGGGTTACAATATAACTAGTTAGAACCCATTTTAAACGATACTTTAGACGGATGCTTAAGCAAGATAAGTTATTGCAGAACAAGAAAAGAGGACTCTAATGGATATAAAAAGAGTGATCATAGTCGGAACGGTAGTTGTAGTGATGTCTTTCGGAAATGCTTGGACTAGTCTTACCGCTAATGCAAGTTCGCCTGTAAAATGGTCCACCGCAGAGGTCGCGGATCAAGACGAATTATTGGAGGTACTTAACCAGCCAACGGACGAGGATCTATACGAGGCCATATATGACGGTAAGTCACTTCAAGATATTGCATCAGAACAAGGCCAAGATATTGAAGCTGTAATCGATCTACAAGTTGCCCAGCTAACGGATCAACTGGATTCACGGTTAGCCGCTGGAAGCATAACAACCGAGCAGTATGCGGCATATAAAGCGGAGCTGAGGGACATCGTTTCAGATAGTGTCCATACTTCCTTCGGTTAAGGGAATACATACAGCGACGCTGTAACATACACAAAAAACCCGGCTAGATGGACCTTCCATTTAGCCGGGTTTTGTATGTTTAATACTTATTTTATAACAGAATCCCTAAGTTCCTATCTTGTTCTCTCTGTTAATTTCCAGAATATCAAGGAAGAATACAAAGATCGGAATCCCCAGAATCAGACCCCATACCCCGAGATAATGCTCAGAGAATAACAACACGATAAACGTATAGAACATAGGCAAATTCATTTTGGATGACATCAGTTTAGGATTTAGGAAGTAGCCTTCTACAAAATGCAGTACGGCAATCATTGCCAGTACGTATATCGTCATGACTAGGCCACCAATATTGTAACCAATAATACAAAGTGGGATTAGCGAGATAACAAAACCTACAACCGGAATTAAACTAAGCAAGAAGATCATAATGGATAATGCGAAAAGGTAAGGAAAACCTAAAATCCAGAGTCCGATCACCGTAAAGCATGTATTAAACAACGCGATCAGAATTTGTGCTTCGATCACTTTTCCGAAAGAGGAGATAAATTTTCTGCCAAAATACTCAAGCTCTACATAGAACCAAGAGATTTTGCTCTCTTTAAGGCGGGAAGTGAAGCTAACGATCCTGTTTTTCTCAAGTATAAATACAAAGCTCAAAATGGTTGATAAAACAAAGCTGGTGCCCCAATTGCTTATTTTCAAGACATATTCAATACCGTCTTTCATGTACGACTGATAGTTCAAATCCTTAAGCTGGGCGAATATATACTGCACAATATCATTCTGCGGGATGTTCTCAGGGGTCAAATTGGTCAAAAAATTCGTTAACTGTTTAATCTGTATGAAAACCTTAGGCAGATAATTAACGAGGGTTATGACAATTACAGCGATTAAGGCAAGGTATAGAATAACAATAATCACTTTGCTGTTAACTGCTACATATTTGTTAATGCGCTTCGTGAGCAGCACTTGAAAGCTATTCATTACATACGCAATCAAAAACGTCAACAGTACCAAATTAAGCATATCTCTAATACTGAATAGCAGTAGAGCAACCAATCCTAAAATCAAAAAACGCCGGACCGTTAAATTTGCGTAATAACGCTTAAACAATTCCATCAGTTCTCTCCATTCGCCTACCAATTAGTACTCTGTTTATAGTCTACAGTAAGGAATTCACTTATAGCAACTAGTGATTCGCCTAAAATGACGAAATTACTCACTTTTTGTAATCTCATCATCGATAAAAGTGACACTTTTCATGCTCCTGCATCCATATGAGTCAATTCAACGATTCGGCGTTTCGGATCATATTTCATATTTATATGCAGATCTTTGCATAATTGATGAAACGGAACCATCAAGGTTCCCTTCCTCATTTCAGGAGAATTCCTTACCATATTCACCTTTTGGTTGTTCAAGGTCAATTCCATTGGCAAATCGATATGCTTCATCTGGTCAAGTGTTAATGCAGCGGTAAGTGTCTCACTTCCCCCGTTAATTCGTGCGGCATTCCGATCCGCTCTGGTGTTAATCCCATCCTCAATTTTGAAGGTCAGTGAAATCCCCAGCGAATCACAAACAGCCAGCAATCTGTCATTGTAGGAGCCGTAAGGAAAAGCAATTGCCGAATCCGTATTGCCCAATTCTTCCTTCAGCCTTTGCTCCGCCTTGGCCAGATCACGTGTAACTCTGCTGTAGTATTCAACATTCATCTCATTCCTGTTCTCATCATCAACATATAACAGGGCACTTGCAGCTGGCCGCTGCCCGCCCTCGGCATCCACAATCCCATAATGATGCAAATCATAGGTATGACTATAAAATCCCATCCCAGCATGCTTCATTTCCCGCATTTGCTCCCAAGTGAGCTTCGGCACGCTATTCGGATCTGGGTGATCAATTGTAGATACGATAACAAAATTGACGGCTGTATATCCGTATTTTTGCAAAACGGGGAACGCCAATTCATAAAAACTTTCATATCCATCATCAAAGGTCAGCAGCACTGCATTGTCCGGAACTGCGCCGTTATTCAGCATAAATTCGCGGTATTCCGCCATGGTGATCACATGAAAACCTTCCTGCTTCAGCAGATTCATTTGATCGTCAAACCGATCAACCGATAACACCCAAGGAAACTGTGGCATGGGCTTCTCGGAAAGATGATGATACATCAGCACAGCCACCTGATCTCTGTAGTAAATGCCTTTCGGAAGCGGTCCGGATTTCTGCCAGCCGATTTGTGTATTTAGTGCCTGTTCAGCTACTGCCTTCGGGATCATAAGATCATCAGACGAGGCTGGGTTGGCAGCTATCGTCTTTATCATTTGACCATTTACGTTAATAGTAATTGTTGAAGGTTCACGTTGTGTATTCAAAATAGCAGCAAGGCTTAACAGTAGAACTATGATAACAAGCAGCATATTTTTTTTCGTTTTCAATCTCAGAATCTCCTTAACAACATTTCTTGTCCCTATGTAACTATATATTTTATGGAAGTTCCACCTGCTATTGGTTACATTTTCTTCTTATTTTTGTTTCTTTATCATAAAAAAGAGGGCGAACCTCAAGCCTGAACCGGCTTAAGGAACACCCCGCAAAAATGGAGATCTATATACAATTATGTACATCTATATGTGATTGTAGACGGTCTAGGACCTTCTCTTATCTGCGAAGTAATTCTCTTCACCAAGCTCGTCCACGAACTGCTGCAGCCAATGATAATATTGGACGGCATGCTCCAGCTTCTCCAGATCCTTCAGGCAGAATTGCCGCTCCTCCTCAGATGTATCTACGGCTTGAACCAGTCCCTCCAGCTCAGGAATGACAACGTCCAAGGCTTGCTTCATGACATCAATCTCCCGCTGCAGCTTCATCCCAAAAAAGTTCTTAAAGGTCTGAAAGAAATCTGTCTCCACTGCATACAGATCCTTTCGGTCCCGCTTCTCCTCCAGCTTAGTGACCATCTTGGAAGCCATCAAAGAACGGACCCCATAGCTCATATTACTCTTGCTCATATTCATCACATTCTTCATCTCTTCAAGCGTCATCGGACGGTCTTCAAAGAACATAATTCCATACAGCTGCCCGAATGAATAATTCGCACCATATAGGTCCATCGTCTGAGCAATCGCATCGATCATTGGACGCAGCAGCTGCTCGCGTGGAGATAAGTCTTTATTCTCTTCACCAAAGGCTACCTGTTTCATAGCTGCACCTTCATTCCACTTATAATCTACCCTTCTATTTTACACAAAATAGCAACTACCTGCGCTAATCTCTTAAATTTTTACATAATCTCGCATCGATCTTTACGTCCACTTGACCACGCAGCTGCTCGATGAGTGTACAATTTTTTTTGAACGGAAGAGCTTTCCTCAGAATTATACCGCAAAAAACAGAAGATGGAATGGGGTATCGACAGAATAATGAAACGTTCGAGATTTATAGGGGAGTTGAAACCGGTGCTCTTCACCTTGCCGGCAATGATTCCATTCGTTGTATTTTGGCTAGCGCCATTACTTTATGTATTTTATCTCAGCTTTACCGAATGGGACTTCATGAGCCCCGAGAAAACCTTTGTCGGACTAACCAACTATCTGGATCTGTTCAGCAATCCTGCCTTCTATAAAGCACTTAGAGTGACTCTGTTATTCTGTGCCGGAAGTGTGCTGCCAGTTATTCTGATCGGACTTGGACTAGCACTCCTGATGAACGGGAAGCTGAAAGGCTCCACCCTCTATCAGGTATTGCTGTTCTCCCCTTGGGTCACGCCGACCGTGGCTGTATCCATTGTGTGGTCCTGGATCTATGAACCCGAAATCGGCCTTGCCAATACTGTACTTGATCTATTAGGTCTAGAAAAAATCGGCTGGCTTCAAGATCCTAAATGGGCGCTGCTCGGCGTTCTGCTCGTGACGATATGGAAATCGGTAGGCTGGGCGATGATTTTTTACTTGGTAGCACTACGCAATGTCCCTACGGATCTGCTGGAAGCTGCTCAACTGGATGGAGCAAATGCTGTTCAAAAGTTCATCCGCATTACCTTACCGCTTATCTCACCAACGACACTGTTTCTGTTCATCGTACAGATCATCGGGGCGTTACAGGCTTACGACCAGATTAACGTACTTACACAAGGTGGACCCTCAGGATCAACACGCACCTTGCTCTATATGTATTATCAGTCTGCTTTTGAAGCCTTCCAGATTGGAGAAGCCTCTAGTGTCGCAATGGTTCTGGTATTTATATGTATGCTGCTATCCGTAGTCTCGCTAGAGGTTAGTAAACGGACAACCCATTATCAATAACAACTGCTGTAAAGGAGAACGACTGATGAATGCAACGATCGTACGCGTGGGCAAGCTGACCCGCCATCTATTTTTTACAGCTATTGCACTGATCATGGCCTTCCCCTTCTATTGGATGGTCACCAGCGCCTTAAAAACCAATGATGAAATCTGGCAGTCTCCGCCCACAATCTGGCCTAAGGATCCGCTGTGGAGTAATTTTTCAGCCGCCTGGCACGAAGCCCCTTTCTTCAGATATATGGGCAATAGCATATTTGTCGCTGTGTCGATTGTTATTTTGCAGGTAATAAATTCCGGGATGATGGCCTATGCGCTTACGCATATGAAATTCCGCTTCAGAGGGCTGTTCTCAGGCGTTATTCTTTTCGGCTACATGGTTCCAGCCACCGCTGTTTATCTTCCCGGATATTTGGTATTGTCCCAGCTCCATCTACTGGATTCATATGCCGGATTAATTCTATCCAACTGTGTAAGTGTCTTCTCCATTTTTCTAATTCGCCAGGCCTTCCTTCAGGTTCCCCATGAGCTGGTGGAGGCTGGAGAAGTCGACGGTTCCTCACACATGCGGATTCTGTGGACCATTCTTGTCCCCATTACACGTTCTTCCTTTGCTGTGCTAGCCCTGATCACCTTCATTGATCAGTACAATAACTATTTCTGGCCGATGCTGATCACCAAAGACCCTAATCTCCAGCTAGTCTCGGCGGGTCTGCGTAGTTTCTTTACTCAAGGAGGTGCTTACGGATTAAAATGGCCGCTGATCATGGCCGCTAGCGCATTCACCATCGCCCCGTTGCTGCTAGTATTTCTACTAGCTCAGAAAACGATCATGCAAAGTGTCAACATGACCGCTGGTTCCAGCAAAGGATAAGCTAACAATTCTATTTTAATAAGAGGAGAATGATGATGAACGTATTGAAGAGACTGTCCACCCTGTCTTTGGTTGCCGGATTTACAATGTTAACAGCTTGCGGAGGAAATGCGAATACAGGCAATGTTACAGCGGCAAATGGAGCTTCTTCCTCCCCCTCCACAGAGGCTGCACCCACACAAAATGCGCCGGTAACGATTGAATTCTGGTATGGTCTCGGCGGCAAGCTTGGTGAGAATATGGAGGCACTGATTCAGAAATTTAATACCTCTCAGCAAGAGGTCATCGTCAAAGGTATCGCGCAGGCAGACTACACTGAAACCGAACAGAAGCTGCAAGCAGCTATCGCTACAGGAAAAGTGCCTGCGGCTGCTCTCTCCTCCAATGTAGATTGGGCCCGTAAAGGATATTTCGCTCCGATAGACGAGTTTATGGCACTGCAGCCAGATTTTAATAAAGAGGATTTTGTCCAAACCTTTCTAAATCAGGGCCAGGTTGATGGTAAGCAATACTTCCTGCCGATGTATGGAACAACGCAGGTCATGTACTATCGCAAAGATGTTTTTGAGAAGAATGGGATTGATGCGAGCACACTAAAGACTTGGGAAGATCTAGCTGCCGCAGCTGCGAAAATGACAGTGAAGGACGGCGGCAAAACCACCCTTTATGGTTGGGAGCCTATGTGGGGTTCAGGGAACATGATTGATGCTGTACTCAGCAAAGGAGGCACTATCCTTAGTGAGGATGGAAAACAAGTTATGGTCGACTCTAAAGAGTGGATTGAAACCTGGGATTTGTTCCGCAAGTGGATTCACGAGGATAAGATCATGCGAATTCATTCCGGCGGTCAAGGCTGGGAGTATTGGTACAAGACGATTGACGATGTAATAAAGGGTCAATCCGCAGGCTACACCGGCTCCAGCGGCGATCAGGGAGACTTGGACTTCAGCATTGTTTCGGCTATGGAGCAGCCAGGCTGGGCAGGGATCGGTGAGGGCAAACCCGTAGCCCAAGCACTTATGGCCGGCATTCTATCCAAAGCTAACGACAGTGAAAAGGAAGCAGCTATGAAATGGCTAACCTACTTCACAAATGCTGAGAATACTGCGTCCTGGTCCATTAATACGGGATATATTTCGGTGCGCCAATCCGCATTGCAAGACCCGGCATTTGTGTCATTCAGCGAAAGCAATCCACAGATTAAGGTCCCATTGATGCAAGCTTCTCATGGTTCTGCACCTTTCCAAGACCCAACTGGCGGCAAAATTAACGATGCGTTGACAATCGCCGCAGATAAGGTGCAAATTGAGAATATCCCAGCAGCACAAGCACTTAAGGAAGCACAAGAAACGGCACAAGCAGCGCTTGATAAATTAAAATAAAGGGCGGTGGACTTCATGTCTGAGCTCATCACTCCGCAAGGCAGATACACTGTAGCAGCTATTCTATTCGATAAGGATGGTACGCTGCTCCAGTTCGTATCCCTCTGGGGCAGCTGGGGCGAATGTTTTTTAGAGAGATTCACGAAGTATATGAAGGAAAAAGGACTACAGATTGCAGAAGAGCAGCTCCCTGCATTAATGGGAACTATACACAATGCCCAGGGGAGCATTACCGATTATGATCGCAACGGACCGCTGGCTATGGGGACTATGAGTGATCTTTATGCCATTCTGTCATGGCAGGGTTATCTGCAAGGTTTATCTTGGGCGGAGTCCATGGAGCTTGTCCATCAATGCCGTCTCGAAGCGGATGTTATGTTAGAAGAGAAACGCCCTGTTCACTCCCTTCCGGGACTTCATCGTTTTCTTGATGAGTGCGTGAGTGCAGGCATCCCTCTCGCCGTGGTGACCGCAGATGAAACAGAGGCCGCAGACAAACATCTCCAATGGCTGGGCATACGGCATTATTTCTCCGAAGTAATTGGAACAGATCTTGTGGATCAGGGTAAACCTTTCCCCGACATGGTGCAGCTGGCCTGCAAAAGGTTAGCCGTGGAACCCGCGTACACAGCGGTTATCGGCGATACTAACGGGGATATGCGAATGGCTAAAGCAGCGGGTGTACAGGTAGCTATCGGCCTAGCAGAAAGCGAAGGTACTAGTGCTTCAACACATATTCTCCCGGATGCAGATCTCATTGTACAATCTTATGCTGAGCTCAGAATTGAGGTTACTTCCCTGTGAGAATAGAAGGAATGTGGGCATGGATGTTTCTGACGCTGGCTATTGTGTTCGAACTCTCAGGGACCATCTCAATGAAAATATCTCAGGGGTTCACCCAGCTCTGGCCTTCCGTGCTTATGTTCCTGTTCTATGGAGCCAGCTTCACCTCCCTGAATTATGCTCTCACCTCGATTAAGGTAGGCGTAGCTTATGCGATATGGTCAGGAGCGGGAATCATTCTGATTTCCTTCATAGGAACCCTGTTTTTTGAAGAAAAGCTAACCCTATCCTCACTACTATGGATAGCCGTCATCATTGTCGGGATCATAGGACTGAACATTAGCGGCAAGACGCATTAGCGAACAGCAACAGTATTGGATAGGTTCATAGATGAAGGAGGATGCCCAAACATGAGTACGAACACATCACCTGAAGATAAACCAGTTATCACCTTTCAGATCATTACGGATACCCATGTCACTGCTGACCGCAATCATGAGTACAATCTTAACTTCGAGCTGGCACTCCGTGATATAGCAGCGCATGGGGAAGGCAGCAGCGGGATTATGCATATCGGTGATGTCACAGACCACGGCTTCCCTGCTGAATACGAAGAAATGCTTCGTATCCTCAAACAATATAAAAACGACCTGCCCGAGATTACCTTTACCTTAGGCAATCATGATGTGGGGCTCGGAAATTGGGAATCACGTTTAGGAATGTATACGTCACAGACCGGAATGTCCGGACCCTATCATGATCACTGGATCAATGGTTATCATTTTATTTTGCTAGGGACGGAGCAAGGATTGCCCAAGTTCTGTGATCTCTCCTCTGAGCAGCTTGATTGGCTGGAGCATAAGCTTGGAGAGCAAGCTTCACCAGAGCAGCCTATCTTTCTCTTCCTGCATCAACCGCTTAAAGACACCGTAGCCGGATCACTGGAATCGCAAGATTGGTATGGTGTCACACAAGATAAGGAATTAAAAGAAATTCTGTCGAGATATCCCCAGACCTTGTTATTCACTGGACATACCCATTGGGAGCTGGAGGTAAACAACACTATGTTCCCTGGCCATGGAGAGATCGCAACGATGTTTAATGCTGCTTCTGTCGCCTATCTTTGGACTAATGAAGATAAACATAAGACGGGCAGCCAAGGCTTCTATGTGGAAGTGTATAGCGATAAAGTGCTTATCCGGGGCAGAGATTTTAAGACAGGAAGCTGGATTGAGGCTGCACAATATGAGGTAGCTTACCCAGCGGTAAGCGTATATTAATGATAAGCATTTAAGCGAGAAATATAACAAAAAAAACGATTGTGCACAGGGAGTCCTTCCCCGCAACAATCGTTTTTTACTGTAGCTATTCAGCTTATCGTCCAATGGGCGCAATCCGGTAGACAGCTGTATCTCCATCCGCTGCCTTCGTATCGCTCTCGATCTGCCAACCGAAGGACAACACAGAGGCCAAACGTTCCTTCTCAGCCAAGGTTAAAGCCACCTCAGCGGCTTCCTTACCTTCCTCAAGCTCCAGAGCCGCTTCTTTGCCCAGAGCTACCCATATCCAGCTGCGAATCCCACGAATCGTATTGTATTTGATCTGATAGCCTGTCTTCACCGCTTGCCCGAACAACTCCGGCTGCTCTGACTGCAACGCGGTCAGCTGCTTATAATCAAATTGGTATTCGCTCTCGTCAACGGGCAAATCGCCCTCTGCCACTTTACGAAGAATATCCTCATCAGACCACCCCAAGGAGCGGAGTGATTCCACCAATAACGCATCCCACTGGGATAACTTTACCCGGTTTAAGTTCTCTGACATTCTGATCCCTCCCAATCTATATATAGAGTCTAATCATACCGTAAAATCATAAGCAACATAATGGCCCGGGCTTACTTCCTGTAGTGTAGAAGTCTCAGCTCTGCCGTACTCTTGCGAGTATCCGTCTAAAATAATTCTCTGATTGGCCCGCCGGGGATCCGTCTCCAAGATGGAAGACAGCAGCGCCTTTGTATAAGGATGAATAGGATTATCGTACAGCTCATCACTTTCGGCTACCTCTACTAGTCGACCGCCATACATCACGCCGATCCGGTCAGAAATATGCCGTACCATCGACAGATCATGTGCGACAAAGAGATAGGTCAAGCCAAATTCGGACTGCAAATCCTCCAGCATGTTCACTACCTGGGCCTGGACAGACACGTCCAGCGCTGAGATCGGCTCATCACACACGACAAACTCAGGTCTTACGGACAATGCTCTGGCAATCGAAATCCGCTGGCGTTGTCCACCGCTGAATTCATGCGGGAAGCGGTAGAGATGTTCTCTTTTTAAACCTACCTTTTCCAGCAATGCCGCAACAGCTTCTTTGCGTTCTTCACCTTCGTGGATGCCGTGGATTTTCATAGGCTCACTGATCAGATCAAGCACATTTAAGCTTGGATTAAGTGAAGAATAGGGATCTTGGAAGATCGACTGAATGCGTCTGCGAAAAGGTTTTAACTGCTTCTCTCCAAGCTTGCTCAGCGGCTGCCCGTCAAAAGACACTTCACCGTCTGTGTAATCATATAAGCGCAGCAAGCAGCGTCCAACCGTGGACTTGCCGCTTCCTGACTCTCCAACCAGCCCAAAGGTCTCTCCCTGACGAATCTGAAAGCTTACGCCATCTACTGCCTTAAGCACCGATGTATCGCGTCCCCACATATCCTTGCCTTTGGAGAAATGTTTTTTGAGATTATTTACGTCCACTAGAATCTTATTGTCACTCAACCGAACCGCTCCCTTCAACGCCAGCTACGGCTGAAGTCTCCTGCACACCATCTGCTAACCAGCACATCGAACGGTGACCGGGCGATAATTCGATTACCGGAGGACGTTCGCTGCAACGGGCAAAAGCATTAGGGCAACGCTCCATAAAGGGACAGCCAGAAGGAGGATTCAACAAATCCGGAGGTGTGCCTTCGATTGGAATTAGACGTTCACGCGATTTGCCGTCACGTTTCGGGATCGAGCGAAGCAGACCTTTCGTGTAAGGATGCTGTGGGCGGTAAAAAATATCCTCCACCGTACCTTCCTCCATCACTAGTCCACCATACATTACGATAACCCGTGTACATACCTGAGCCACCACACCCAAATCATGGGTGATCAGTGCTATAGCTGTACTGGTATTATTTTTTAGCTCTTTAAAAAGATCAAGAATTTGGGCCTGTATCGTTACATCAAGCGCAGTTGTCGGCTCATCCGCAATCAATAGCTCTGGCTGGCAGGAAAGAGCCATGGCGATCATGACCCGCTGCCGCATCCCGCCGCTGAATTCATGCGGATACTGCTGCAGCCGCTGCTCAGGATTATTTATACCCACCTGCCGCAGGATACTTGCTGCTTCTTTGAGCGCTTCTTCCTTATTTAAGCCGCGATGCCGCCGGATGACCTCCGTAAGCTGCTGGCCGATTTTTTTCACAGGATTAAGAGAAGTCATGGGATCCTGAAACACCATCGCTATGCGGTTGCCGCGTAGTTTTCTCCACTCTTTTTCCGAAAGGTTAGATAAATTCTCACCACGAAAATTAATATTTCCAGCGATAATTTTACCCGGAGGTGTAATCAACGACATAATCGCCTTCGCAGTTACACTTTTCCCGCTTCCGGATTCACCAACAATCCCTACCGTTTCTCCAGCATCTATATGAAAGCTAACGCCACGAACTGCCTGATTCTCCCCATCTCGAGTTTGGAAGGAAACCTTCAAATTCTCAACAGACAATAGCCGTTCCGTCATGATGTCTTCACACTCCTATCTTCGGATCAGCTTCGGTTCAAAGCCAACCCGCAAAATATCGCCCAGAACATTAAAGCTCAGAACCGTTAATAGTATCAATAACCCCGGGAACAATGCCAAATAAGGTGCCTGAGCGATATATCCCTGTGCATTGTTAAGCATACTGCCCCAAGTGGCATTCGGAGGTTGTACCCCGAACCCAAGGAAGCTTAGGGACGACTCCATCATAATCGCGGAAGCGATATTATTCGTCGCACCTACAATCACAACAGGTACTAGCCCCGGAAGAATATGACGCCAGATAATTCCGAAGTTGCTCTGGCCGGAAGCTTTTGCATATAGTACATATTCCCGTTCTTTAATCGTCATCGTCTCCGCACGAATCACACGGGCAATGTTCATCCACATTAATAGAGCAATAATTAAAATGATGTTTCCTACACTCGGCTTCAGAAATACGCTGAGCAGCAGCAGCACAAGGAAAGATGGAATGGACATCACTACATCAAGCATCCGCATCAATAGATTATCAATCCATCCGCCAAAATATCCACTGATTACGCCCACCGTCACACCTATACCCGTGGCAATGATCATTGAAGCAAAACCAACTAGCAAAGATACCCGGCCACCATACAAAGCTCGGGCAAAATAGTCCCGGCCGTAATCATCCGTACCAAACCAATGATCCGCTCCGGGCGCTTTCAAACGTGCCAAAACATCCATTGCATTCGGATCATGTCCGGACAAAAAAGCAAATATAGAGCCTAGTGTGAAGACGATTAAAGTAATGAGGGCTGCGACACCCAATTTATTCGTAAATAGCTCATCTCCAACACTTTTCCATTTACTGCGATTCATGAGGTCACCTCGTTAATTTAATTCGTGGGTCCACGAAGCTATATAGAATATCCGCGACCAGATTGCCGATAATCAGCATTAAAGAAGAGAACAAAGTTATTCCCATAATTACGGGATAATCCATCCCTTTAACCGCAGTCATTCCTAAAGAGCCAATACCCGGCCATGAAAATACCGTCTCCGTTACAATTGCACCCGCCACCAGATCACCCATCGACATCCCGAGCAATGTAATTACTGGCAACAGTACATGCTTAAGCACGTGACGGAACAGAATCGTTGTCTTGCTGGATCCAAAAGCATATTGAATCTGCACATACTCTTCTTTTAGCTGTCCAATCGTACTAGAGCGGATGTATCGTACGTAACCGGCCAGAAATCCAAAAGCCAATACGGCGCAAGGCAGAATACCATGCTTCAATACATCAACCGCTGATTCCACACCAATGGTTCGCATCCCCATAATAGGCAGCAGGTGCAGCTTAATTGCAAATAAGTACATAAGTAATATGGCCAGCCAAAATAAAGGTACTGAAATTCCGATATAGGATAAAAAGTTAATTAGTTTATCCACCCAGCGGTTCCGGTTAGCTCCAGCAAGCAGCCCCATCGGGATCGCCAACAGAACGGCTAAGCCGATTGCACTGCCCATCAAACCTGCTGTTGCAGGTAAACGTTCTAGAATTTGCTCCAATACAGGCTGATGATTCACAAGGGAATAACCGAAATTGCCCTGCAGTACTTCTTTGATCCATATAAAATATTGAATGTAGGCTGGCTTATCCAGCCCAAGGTTATGCCGGATGCGCTCAATATCATCCGCGTGCATATTCGGCGTAACGAAGGATAGTACCGGATCCCCCGGAGCCAGCTTAATCATCGCAAAGCACACAACCGAGACAAAAAACAGCATCGGCAGGGTTTGCAGTAATCTTCGGACGATAAGTTGTCTCATACGTATATTCTCCCAGTTCTATATCGGTAAAAAAATAAGCTGGATTGACCAGCTTATTTTTTCCCGTTCTTATTTAAGGTAGATTTTCGATAAATCTTCAAAAATAACGACAGGCTTCAAGACTGCTTCTTCTAGACCGCCGTAGTTCTTGGAGACAGCTACAATAGTCTTAGTATTAGCAATTGGATAAATCGGTGCATCGTCAGCAATGATCTCTTGGATCTTCTTATAGATCTCACCACGTTTAGTCACATCTGCTTCTCCTGCACCATCATTGAACAACTTATCGACTTCAGCATTATTATAATGCGAGTAGTTAGAGTCTGCAGTAGATGTATACAAAATTCTGTAAGCATCAGGATCGTAACCCATAATATAGCCTGCAATCGCAAGTTCAAAATCTGTTGAATTCATATCACTGAATTTCTGACCATATGCCGAGGCATCCATATTTTGCAGTTCAACTTCAGCGCCAATGGCCTTTAGCTTTTGCTGCACGTATAGTGAAATGGCTTCCTGAGCTTTATTACCGCTCGATACAATCAATCTCAATTTCAGATCGCTAACCCCTGCCGATTGCAGAAGCTCTTTGGCTTTTTCTACATCATTATCAAAAGAAGGTACGTCATTAGTATAGAACAATGCATCCGGAGTCAAAAAGGACTTCGCCGGGTCTGCATACTCGTTAGAGGTATAAGCAGCCTGAATGATTTCATCACGATTTAGGGCTAGAGACAAGGCTTGACGAACTTCTTTTTTAGCAAGAGCACCTCTATCACTGTTTGCATTGAACAACAGGTAGGACAATCGGCCTTCACTATAAGGCAGGATTTCGAAATTGTTCGAAGCCTCAATCGTTCCAACATCCTGTGGATCTAGATACTTAATGTTGATCTCACCATTCTGAAGTGCGAGATTCGCAGCATTCGTATCTTTAGCAATCCGGTACGTTATAGAATCAAGATGTGGTTTGCCGCCAAAGTAGTTATCAAATCTCTCGAGCGTAACATATTCGCCTGCTTTGTATTCTTTAAATTTAAATGGGCCAGATCCAACCGGAGCAGCATTCTTGGTGCTTTTCTCTAGATCCGTCTCATTCTCAAAAATATGCTTTGGAATCGGAAATACTTGCACTAGTGTAGCTTCAAAAGCTGGGCTGACCTGCGGAAGCTTGAACTCTACAGTCAGATCATCCACCTTAACCGCCTTAACGGGTTTATCACCGATGAATAAGTTCGCTCTCAACATGCTGTTTTGCTTCTCATCGAGGATGCTATCAATCGTGAACACGACATCGTCAGCTGTAAGCTTTTCTCCGTCATGCCAAGTTAGTCCACTTTTCAGTTTCAATGTATAAGTCAGGTTATCTTCGGAAAGTGTCAGGCTGTCTGCCAAGTAGAAGGTCTTCTCTCCGTTATTCACTTGGAACAATGGCGCGTAGAGCGCTTGGTCAATCGTCAGACTGACACGATCACCAGCATAGTTCGGATTTAGAATGACAGGATCTGCAGCGACCCCAATAATTAAGTTGCCACCATCTTTTGGTTCAGTGCTTGCTGTCGATCCTTCAGTAGCCGTAGGCGTCTGATTTGTATTTGTGGAAGCGGCGTTATTTCCCCCGGAGCACGCGCTAATCAAAAATGTTAACAAAACCAAAGTAATAACTCCAGATAATCCTTTACGCATAAGTTTCTCCCCCGTGTCTATATTGTCTTTGTTTGTTTTTTATATTGTATATCGGGATACTAGGAATTACAATGGATAGCATTTCACATTAATGTAATATTGAGGGAACTGAAAATTCCGACCTTTTTCATGACTCATCCCCACGCTTTAAAGTATCCACATGGTCCATACCTGAAATGACTCTTCCGAATACAGTATGCCAAGGGTCGCAATACCCCCTTGGACAATAAATCCACGAACCACACGTTGGAAAGTCAGACCGTTATAAAAACCTTGATGGACCAGCTTCATCGTGACTACTCTCCTAAACTCTGTTCAGCCACCAATATGAGCTTCAGTCTTCGCTGTCTCTTCCGGTACGTATATTTCCTCAACATCCCCATCCAGCAGAGGTCGGTATTTACCTTTGCATCATACCAGAACACATCCGCACGAGGATTCATGGCCAGTAACAGATCGATTAACTACTGAGCTTTTTGTGGTGATTTATCCATAGTCTCATTCCTGTGCTCATCTGGCTGGCATTCTTATCTAATTATCCGGTAATTGTACAGCAGATCCATAAAAATTAATATATCTAAAAAGTTCAATTTATCCAACTCTCATTTCTCATTTACTATAAGAACTTTGCGAAATAAGGATTATTACTATCTAACTGTAAATATATTGAGAACATACCTATACCTCTCGGAAGAAAGGGAGAGTCCCCCAAGGAGGCCGCAATGAATAAGACACGCGTATTAATCGGCAGCCCGATCCATCAAAAGCCCAATGTGTTGCGAGAATTTCTGAATTCCCTGCTGCGCCTGAATATCGAGCAAATCGAACTGGATTTCCATCTGATTGATGACAATGATGATGAAGCGTCCAGCCGGTTGCTCCAGGAATTCAAAAGCAAGGGTGAGCATATTTTTATTCAAAGCTCCGGCTTTCACGATGCGTACATTCGCAATGATACGACCCACTTTTGGAATTCTGATTTAGTCTGGAAAGTCGCCAACTTCAAAAACCTCATGATTAACCGAGCGCAAACCCTGAACTATGACTACCTCTTCCTGATCGACTCTGACCTCATCCTCCACCCAGATACGCTAAGACATTTAATAGGGACGAACAAAGATATTATTTCAGAAGTATTTTGGACACAGTGGCAGCCAGATACCATGTTTCAGCCGCAGGTCTGGATGCATGACGAATACAATCAGTGGGAGATACTTCCCGGCGAAAAACTGCAACCCGAGGAGATCAACCGCAGATTTCATGAATTCATAGCCAAACTCCGCAATCCTGGAATCTATGAAGTGGGGGGTCTCGGCGCTTGTACATTGATTAGCCAGCATGCGTTAAAAGCCGGGGTAAGCTACAATCAGATCCGGAACATTTCATACTGGGGCGAGGATCGCCATTTCTGCATTCGTGCCGCGGCCCTTGGCATTCCGCTATTTGTTGACACCCATTATCCTGCCCTTCATTTGTACAGAGATAGTGATTTGAACAAGGTTGAAGATTTCATCAGAGAAACAACAGGGGTAAAAGCTGAATCGGCACCCACACCCATCGAGGAAAATTCCAATGAGGCTGCAGCTGCTCCTATAACCAAAAAGCGCCCCAAGCTAACCCTTACCATGGTTGTAAAAAATGAAAGCGGGCGCTTCCTGCAACAGGTTCTGGAGGAACACCGCAAATATATCGATGAGGCTGTCATTATTGATGACGGCAGCACCGACAATACAGCAGCTGTCTGTCTGGAAGCACTTGACGGCATTCCCGTTCATCTCGTGCATAATACCGAATCCAAGTTCAGCAATGAAATTGAGCTGCGAAAACAGCAGTGGGAGGAAGTCCTAAAGACAAATCCCGAGTGGATTCTGAGTCTGGACGCGGATGAGATCTTTGAAGCCAGCTTTGCGGAAAATATAGATACCTTGCTGTATGCAGATGGGGTCGATCTGTTCTGCTTCCGCCTTTACGATTTATGGAACGCGAACCATTACAGGGAGGATACCTACTGGCGCTCTCATCTGAACTACCGCCCTTTTTTGCTTCGCTATAAAGAAGACTTCAACTATGTATGGAATGAATCCCCACAGCACTGTGGGCGATTCCCGGAAAATATCTTCGAGCTGTCTCATCAGCTAAGCAACCTGCGGCTCAAGCATCTCGGTTGGTCCAAAGCCGAGTTCCGGCTCGAAAAATATCTGCGTTATATGCTCCTCGACCCCGACGGCAAATACGGCTGGAAAGAGCAATATATGTCCATCTTGGATGAACAGCCTCATCTAATCCCTTGGGTGGAGTGAGGCTTACCATAAAAAGGACGTCCACAAAGCCGTTACGGTTTTGTGGACGCTTTTTTTATTCAGAACTCTGTGGCCCATCGACTTCTGGCTTCAGAATGCTTACCGTCAGCTCGTTGCCGGATTCATCCACCTGAATAACTGATCCCTCTGCGGCTTCACCAGCAATAATCGCACGTGCCACACGTGTCTCCAAGCTGCGCTGGATGAATCTTTTCAACGGTCTTGCCCCATACACAGGATCAAAACCTTCCTTAGCGATAAAACGCACCGCCGATTCAGTTAATACCAGCCCGATCTCCCGTTCTGCCAGACGTAGACGCAATCCATCCACCAGTTTGTCCACAATTTTCTCGATCTCACCCAGTGTCAGCGGCTTGAACATTACAATGTCATCCACCCGGTTCAGGAACTCTGGACGGAAATGACCACTCAGTTCCTTCATCACTCTATCCTTGGCAGCTTCCGTGAGCTGACCTTTTTCATCGGTGCCTTGAATCAGATGAGGTGAACCGATATTGGAAGTCATAATGATGATTGTATTCTTGAAGTCAACCATTCGGCCTTGTGAATCAGTCAGCCGTCCATCATCAAGCAGCTGCAGCAGAATGTTAAACACATCGGGATGCGCCTTCTCCACTTCATCGAGCAGCACTACAGTATAAGGCTGACGCCGCACAGCTTCCGTGAGCTGCCCGCCTTCCTCATATCCAACATATCCTGGAGGTGCGCCGACGAGACGGGAGACACTATGCTTTTCCATATACTCCGACATATCTATACGGATCATGCCATCTTCGCGGTCAAAAAGAGATACCGCAAGCGACTTAGCCAGCTCAGTCTTCCCTACACCCGTCGGGCCAAGGAACAGGAATGAACCAATCGGGCGATTCGGATCTTTGATTCCTGCTCTTGCCCGAAGCACCGCATCGGCCACCAAGCTGACGGCTTCGTCTTGGCCCACTACCCGTTCATGCAGCGTATCCTCCAGACGCAGCAGCTTATCCCGTTCGCCTTCTACCAGTCGGCTAACCGGAACGCCGGTCCAGCGGGAGACAATATCTGCGATTTCCTCTTCAGTAACAGCCTCACGTAGCAATCTTGTATCCTGATCCTGCTGTGCCGCTTCTTCCGCTGCTTTCAACTGACGCTCCAGATCAGGAATAATGCCGTAGCTCAGTTCGGCTGACTTATTAAGATCATATTCCTCCTGTGCATCGACCAGATCCTTACGTACTTGCTCCAGCCGTTTTTTGAGGTCGCGAATCCCTTGGATGGCCGACTTCTCTTTCTCCCAGCGCGCCGTCATCCCTAGCTGCTTCTCCTTCAGGTCAGCGAGCTCGCGCTGCAATATTTCGAGTCGGCGTTTGCTGGCGTCATCAGTTTCTTTTTTAAGCGCCGCTTCTTCAATCTCCATCTGCATCAGGCGGCGGGTCACTTCATCCATCTCACCCGGCATGGAGTCTATCTCTGTGCGGATCATGGCGCAAGCCTCGTCCACTAGGTCAATCGCCTTATCCGGTAAAAATCGATCCGTAATATAACGATTGGACAATACCCCTGCGGCTACCAGGGCGCTGTCATGGATTTTGACCCCGTGGTGGACTTCAAACCGCTCCTTCAGACCACGCAAAATGGAGATCGTATCCTCTACATCGGGTTCGCTCACGAGCACCTGTTGGAAACGGCGTTCCAGCGCAGGGTCCTTCTCTATATATTTGCGATATTCATCGAGCGTTGTGGCACCGATACAATGCAGCTCACCCCGGGCCAACATCGGCTTCAGCATATTGCCCGCATCCATCGAGCCTTCGGTTTTACCTGCGCCCACAATCGTATGCAGCTCATCAATAAAAAGAATAATGCGGCCGTTGCTTTCGCGAACCTCTCTCAATACCGCCTGCAGGCGTTCTTCGAATTCACCACGAAACTTCGCGCCTGCCACAAGTGAACTCATATCCAGTGAAAAAATCGTCTTATCCTTCAGACCCTCCGGTACGTCTTTGCGTACAATCCGGTGTGCCAAGCCTTCCACAATGGCTGTTTTCCCTACACCTGGTTCACCGATCAGCACAGGGTTATTTTTCGTTTTACGGGACAAAATCCGGATTACTCGGCGGATCTCGCCATCACGACCAATGACTGGATCAATCTTGCCCGCGCGAACCTCAGCTACAAGATCACGGCCGTATTTCTCCAGCACCTCATAAGTAGCTTCTGGCTCCCGGCTGGTTACCCGCTGATGTCCACGAATCTCAGCAAGCACCGACATCAGCTTCTCACGGGTCAGCCCACGGCGGACAAAAAGATCCCTTAGCTCACGATTCTCCCCGCTCGAATCTGACACCATGGCCAGCACAGCATGCTCCACAGAAACAAACTCATCCTGCATCTTCGCCGCTTCCTTCTCCGCCTGCTCCAGCAGATGAATCAGCGATTGCGAGGCGTAACGCCGTACCGTGCTTGCTCCTGACCCGCTGATGCTCGGCTTGCGTTGAAGCAATTCATCCGTGCTGCGCATCAGCTCAGCCACAGGGATATTCATCTTTTGCAGCAATCTTGGCAGCAATCCTTCTTGCTGCTGAAGCAACGCTTTTAACAGATGGAGATTATCGATCTCCTGATGACCGCTGTCTGATGCCAGCGACTGCGCCGCAGCCACTGCTTCCTGCAGCTTTTGAGTTAATTTATTGAAATCCATAGCTCTCTCACCTTTCTATTTAAGAGTGATTATATTAAATCGGCCTTTTTGGCCGGGGATAGGTTAATTTAGCGGGATTTATCCCGCTTATTTCGAGTAACTGGCTGGTTTACGCTCAATCAGCGGGATTTTTACCGCTCTTTTCGAGTAACTAGCTGGTTTACGCTCGTTCTACGGGACTTTTACCGTTCCTTTCGAGTAACTGGCTGGTTTACGCTCAATCAGCGGGATTTTTACCGCTCTTTTCGAGTAACTAGCTGGTTTACGCTCGTTCTACGGGATTTATACCGTTCTTTTCGAGTAACTAGCTGGTTTGCTCTCATTCTGCGAGATTTTTACCGCTCTTTTCGAGTAACTGGCTGGTTTGTGCTCAATCTGGGGGATTTTTGCCGCTCTTTTCGAGTAACTGGCTGGTTTACGCTCAATCAGCGGGATTTTTACCGCTCTTTTCGAGTAACTAGCTGATTTGCTCTCATTCTGCGGGATTTTTACCGCTCTTTTCGAGTAACTAGCCGTTTTGTGCTCAATCTACGGGATTTTTACCGCTCTTTTCGAGTAACTAGCCGTTTTGTGCTCAATCTACGGGATTTTTGCCGCTCTTTTCGAGTAACTAGCTGGTTTGCTCTCATTCTGCGGGATTTTTACCGCTCTTTTCGAGTAACTGACCGTTTTGTGCTCATTCTACGGGATTTATACCGCTCTTTTCGAGTAACTGGCTGGTTTGCTCTCATTCTACGGGATTTTTACCGTTCTTTTCGAGTAACTAGCCGATTTGCGCTCATTCTACGGGACTTTTACCGTTCTTTTCGAGTAACTGGCTGGTTTGTGCTCATTCTACGGGATTTTTACCGTTCTTTTCGAGTAACTAGCTGGTTTACGCTCGTTCTACGGGACTTTTACCGTTCTTTTCGAGTAACTAGCAGTTTTGCTCTCATTCTACGGGATTTTTACCGTTCTTTTCGAGTAACTGGCTGGTTTGCTCTCATTCTACGGGATCTTTACCGTTCTTTTCGCACATCGAGCCCCATTCGACGTACTCTAAGGCACTTTTGCCTCTCTTTTCGCCCAACGAGCCCCATTCGTCACATTCTAAAGGCACTTTTGACTTTCTTTTCGAACAACGAGCCTAATTCAGCGCTTTCTAAGGCACTTTTGCTTCTCTTTTCGCACATCGAGCCCCATTCGGCACTTTCTAAGGCACTTTTGCCTTTCTTTTCGACCAACGAGCCTCATCTAGCGCTTTCTAGTACACTTTTGACTCTCTTTTCCCACCATAGTGCCGACTTTCACCGTTTGAGCGAAAAGTTCTTTTATAGTTAGTGGCTAAATAAGTTACTGTTCTGCAACTAGCATTCAAATCACCTTATTCACCAACCAGAGTTGATCACAAACGGGTGAAATCACCTCACCTCTACCTCTTCTACCTATCTATTAATTACCCACTTTCGCCTTTTGCCGCTGGGTGCCAGTGTTTTGACGTTTAGCTCTGGCTTCGAAAGGGCTGGAGTCTGCCAGCTTTCGGTACAGATTTTTCTCCGCTTCGCTGGTGGGTTCAGGGATAACAATCTCAATACCAAATAAAATATCGCCGTTCGCACCATTCTCACGTTTTAAGCCCTTGCCGGGGATGCGTAGCGTTTTACCGCTCTGAATTCCTGCTGGAATCTTCAATTTGACGGCGCCGCCACCCGGTAATGGAACCTTCACTTCTCCGCCCAATACCGCTTGCCAAGGAGCAATTTCAACCATGCCATATAAGTCACCATCGCGAATCTCATAAATATCATGAGGAAGAATATGAAGTGCCAGCAGCACATCGCCACCCGGAGTGTTTCCCGCGATTTTAATAATTGTACCCTCATGGGATCTGGGCGGAATGTTCACATCCACCGTTTTGTCGCTGACCTGTACTCTTACAGTGGCGCCCTTATAAGCCTGCTCCAAGGTAATATCCAGCTGCGCCTGCATAGTACTGCGGGCCTCGCCCCACGGATTGCCATTCGCACGCCCCGTTCCACTTCCCGAGAAAAAATCAAAGCCAGCCCGATCCGCCGAGCCCCGATTTCCAAAAAACATCCCGAATAAATCTTCCTCCGAAATACCAGAACCTCCCGTTGAATAAGTCCCACCGTTCCAGCTTCCACTTCCACCAAATCTTGAATCCCAAGAAGAGGCTCCACTCGCCGCCCCTCCACTAGCTCTGCCACGTTGAGCTCCATAAAGCAGCTCTTCATCATAGAGTTTCCGTTTATCCTCATTACCAAGTACTTCATAAGCTTCAGCTGCTTCTTTGAATTTCGCCTCAGCCTCAGGGGCTTTGTTAACATCGGGATGCCACTTCTTGGCAAGCTTCTGATAAGCCTTTTTAATTTCTTGTTTAGTAGCTTTTTTGCTCACGCCCAAAGCATCATAATAGCTTTTACTAGCCACTCGCGCTTCCTCCTTTCCATCCCTAATCTCATACCGACCACCATTGCACTCCGAGAAAAGACGCACCATAGCCGGAATCCTCCACTACAATGCGCCTTCTATTCATAACACTATGTTAAAAGCTCGCTGCCATCTCTAAAAGGCTGAGCGGAAGTCCATTCCGCTTAATTTATGCTTATTCAGACTGCGAACCGGTAGAATTAGAATCTCCGTCTTGAATCTCGATGCGTTTACCTTGCATTTTTTGCCGTTTGGGAACTTCCAGCTTCAGCACTCCATCTTTCAAAGACGCGCGAATTTCTTCCTCTGCAATATCTTGAACATAGAATCTGCGCACATATTCACCATATCGGCGTTCTCTGCGTAAAATCTGATGTTCATTGTTCTCCTCGGCATTTTCTTCCTTACGTACCGCTTTTATCGTCAAATAAGGACTGGCATAATCAATGTCGATTTCTTCTTTTTTCAAACCAGGAAGTTCAGCTTCAATCAGGTAAGCCTGCTCACTCTCATGAATATCTGTTCTGAAGGACATCGTGGAACTCTTAATCGGTGCAAAAAAATCATCATTAAAAACATCATTCAAAGACTTAGCCAGCATACCAAAAGCATCATCTCTACGTTTACCAAAAGGAACCATATCAAACATTATCCATTCTCCTCTCATTGACTTTGACTTTATTTGACCTATGACCTTATTATAGTCCCCTAACTGAGGAATAACAAAACCGATTTAAGCCGATTATCGCTCAAATTCAGGCGAATTAACTGATTTCACACGAGAAAATTAGTTCTTTTTATTTATTTGACCAATTTTGACCTTTGTTTGATCTTTCGTAAATGACACCTATATAATCATGACCCAACTTGCAGTACGATTATTATATGTTCAGACCTTCCGTTCAATACAAGCCATTAGCTTCTAATCATCTCCACGCCAGCTTTTAAACGGAGTTTCCTTACGAGCTATCAAAATTTAACGATTTAAAGATGAAGCCTGCAGAAGTGATATAATGAAAGACAAATAAAGACCATTTTCGTTACAGGAGACCAATTGTATGCAACCAACCTATGCTATGGATGATACGCAGTGGAGTAAGCTCATCCAAAATGTCGCCTATTATTTCGATGATCTTACCCTCAAGCGAGGGTTCCAATATTATAAACAAAATCGAGTGCAGCCGTTTACCATGACGGAGCCTCGTAAGATTAACGCTCTAGTTGAAGGTAGAGAGGATTACCGCGTCACCATTGATCTCGACGGCTTCACCAATTGTCATTGTAATTGTCCAGTATCAGGTCATTGCAAACATATGGCTGCTGTGCTGCTGAATTATGCCGAACAACAGAATAGATCTGTACAGGTTCTGGCCAACGCTAAAGCTGCATCCTTTTTGCCCAAAATATCAAGCACAGCAACAAATGCCTCTATTGGAGCCGATGCAACTCGTCAGCAGCAAATGAAAGAGATGGCCAACCGCATTGCTGGCGGAAAAATCACGGAGTGGCGGGAGTATTTTGAATTCTGTGTCTCCCCTTTAGCCCATACCACCCGAAATCCTGAATATGTGAGTCGGGCCTTGTCTGCAATCAATAAATTCAAACCGAAAATGCTTCCGGAAACGGAGAAGCTGTTCACTCTGCATGCTCATCTTTTCCTTTTGGAAAAGCTTGCTAAGCCTTCTGCGCAATCCGTCGGTCAGGCCGCTTACGCCCCTTCTCTTGGTTATTACACACAGGTAGCGGTCTCAGAGCTACAGGAAGTAATCACAGGTCTATTAAAAAAGACACTCCCGCTATCTCCCGAGCAAGAGCAGGATCTATGGCCGTATGTCATCGATACTTTATCTTATCTGCGGCGCGAGATGTTGACGGAGTCGCGGGATCGCTCACGGGATCAACCCTCTTTTTCTCTTAGCTATGATCTGCTGTGGAGAAACTGGATTTATCCGAATATAGGTGGAACTAAGCTTTACCTGAATGAAATCGAACAGCTGCAGCAAGCAGAGGGTGAATTAGGTGCTTCCCTTTCACAACATGCGTGGCTGTTAGCTCAGAGCCGTATGTATTACTATCTGATGGATGACCAGAAGGCTTGGGACTTATTGAATAAAGCGGCCGAGCGCCCGGGTCTCCATCCCGATGAGCTCATAAGCTTCACCTCTCCGCTGCTGGATGCAGGGGACTGGTCCCGTTTGGTGGGTTGGCTTGCTCAAATCGGTCCACTGCTGAGCAGCAGACTCTATAATCTCAATAGCTATTCAACCAGTTGGGAAGAAGCTGTTCGTCACCTGCCTGAAGCTGAGCCGCAAATGTGGGATACACTAGCCACCATGTTACCTATCTCTGGCGAAGTCTATGAAGAGAAGCTAATCACCTATGAGAAATGGCAGACCTGGATGGATTATCAGCTGTCCATCGGTAAACAGCCCTCCGAATTTCGTGTCAAAGACCTCCAACCGGTGGAAAAGAATGCGCCTGAGGTTCTGCTGCCCTTTTACCATCAGGCCGCCGAAAGATTTGTGCTGGATAAGAACAGACATAGCTACAAAGCGGCTGTGAAATTATTGAAACGATTATCCAAGCTGTATAAAAAGCTGAAACAAGAAGAACGCTGGGAAGAGTTCCTCACTGCCTTCGCCATTAGGCATAGCAGGCTCCGTGCGCTGCAAGAGGAGCTTCGGAAAGGAAAGCTAATACCATGAACATGCATTTACGCACGCTGACCATCCGGCTTGCATTAAGCCAGTATGGCGATGCTTTAATATTTGGAATGAATGAGCGCGAAGATCTCGTGCCGGGCTTGCAGCTTAAGCAGCGGCTTTTCGCCTGGCATGAAGCGTCTTTTTATGGTACGGAGTTAACCGTGCAGCCAGCTGGCGAAGGCGTGGAGCTAGTGATTCTTCCTGCTGAGCAGGTCATCCCCTTCTTTGCCGAGCAGAAGCTTCTTGCGCATATCGAATGGAGCTGGGAGGGCGATGCCGCCCAGCTCACAGAACTGGCGCCACTTTTGGCAATATGTCTGGAGCACAAACAGTATATTCCCGACATCTCAGCCTACCGCGCCGGGAGGCTGCAATGGACTTGGGACGAAGGGGCTCTTGCGCAGGTGGCAGTGGACAGTGACACTGCTAAGGGAGCCCTTGAGGCGCTAAATGGCGGCAGCGAATTTAGCCGCGGATTACGTGCGGCGTTCTCTGCCGCCGTATCGCAGCGCTATTACAGCACGGAGGCCGCGGCTGGCGACCTCCGCAGCGAATTCCCGCTTCTCTTCGATAGAAGCGGAGCACTTGCAGCGGGCATGGATACCGCCGCGTGGCTTATCGCCATTGGCTGGAAGGCGGACACCGCGCCTTTCCGGCCCGCTCTACAGCTGCTGGAGCCCGATGAGGATGAATCCTATTGGCGGCTGCAGCTGATCCTTCAGGACAAGCGCGATGAATCCGCGCTTGTTCCCATCAGGCTCGCCGATAACGGCGAGCCGTACGGCTTGTGGCCGGCCGCGTGGTCGGCTCACGTGCATGAACGGGCCGCGGGATGGCTGGAGCGCCTCCGCGGCAGTCTGCCGCCCGAGCGCTTCGCGGCGGGCGGCGATGTGCTGGCCGAACCGCTCAGCGATGCCATCGCTTGGCGGTTCTTGACGGCCGAGAGCCAGCGGCTGCTGGAAGCAGGCTGGCAAGTGCTGCTGCCAGCGTGGTGGGAAGCCGCCAGCCGGAAAAAGCCGCGCCTGCGCGCAAAGATCAGCTCCGGCGAAGACAAACGCAGCGGCGGTGAGTCGCTGTTCGGTCTCGATTCGATCATCGATTTCGATTGGCGCATCTCCATCGGCGACGCGGATCTCACTGAAGCCGAATTTGCCGAGCTGGTCGCAAGAGGGGAGCGGCTCGTCCGCTTCAAGGGCAAATGGGTCTCACTCGATCCGGCTCTGCTGGCGCAGATCCAAAGAGCCATGGCGGGAATGGACAAGTCGCAAGGCTTGTCCTTCCAAGACGTGCTTCAGCTCCATTTGCTAGGAGCAGGTGAAGAGGCAGACGCTGAAGCTACGGAAGAGCAGCTGCAAGAGGATGCCGCGCGTCTGCGTCTGGAGGTAGAGCTGAACGAGCATTTGAACAGCCTTATCGGTCAGCTGGGCCAGCGCTCAGAATGGCCTAAGCCGCCCGTACCTGCAAGCCTTAAGGCGGAGCTGCGCACCTATCAGCATGAAGGATTCGCTTGGCTGACCTTTCTGCGCCGCTTTGGGCTGGGGGCCTGCCTAGCCGATGATATGGGACTAGGCAAAACAGTACAGCTCATCGCCTATCTGCTACACATCCAAGAGAACACGGATGCAAGCTCAGCCCGGCGGCAGACCGACCCACCAGGTTGGCCTTCATTGATCATCTGCCCGACCTCCGTGTTAGGCAATTGGCAGAAGGAGCTGCAACGCTTCGCGCCTTCGTTGAATGTTATGCTTCATTACGGAAGCCGCCGTCTGGACGCAGGATTCTTCTATGGCGCAGCTTCGCAAGCCGATGTGGTACTCACCTCTTATGCGACTGCCGCGCTTGACCAGGAGCTGTTGAAGGAATTCACTTGGGCGACGATCTGCCTGGATGAAGCTCAAAATATTAAAAATGCCCAAACCAAACAATCCGCTGCTGTACGTAGTTTTCCAGCACTACACCGGGTTGCCTTAACAGGGACGCCTATAGAGAACAGATTATCCGAGCTGTGGTCCATTTATGATTTTATAACCCCAGGTTATCTGGGCAGCGCCAAGTCTTTTAATGACCGATTCACGAATGCTATTGAGAAGGAACACGACGCGAAACGTACAGCGGACCTACAAAATCTAGTGAAACCTTTCATGCTGCGCCGCAAGAAAAAAGACCCTAATATACAGCTCGATCTACCTGATAAAAACGAAATGAAAACCTATGTTCATCTGACTGCCGAGCAAGCAGCGCTTTACGATCAGACCGTAAACGGACTCTTGGAACGGATGAAGAAGCTGGAAGGCATTGAGCGCAAAGGGGCAATTCTTGGAGCTCTGACCGGGCTTAAGCAGCTATGCGATCACCCGATGCTTGTAACAAAAGAGGCTATCCCTGAACTGGATACGGACAACAAGCTGGATACCAGCTTTCTTATTAACCGTTCCTCCAAACTCGAAAGACTGCTGGATATGGTCAAGGAGCTGCGCGCGGAAGACGAGCGCTGCCTGATTTTTACTCAATATGTGGGTATGGGAAAAATGCTTCAGGCGGTTCTCCAGCAGGAGCTGAGCGAACCTGTCCTTTATTTGAACGGAAGCACCTCCAAACAGGCGCGCGACCGTATGATCGAGCGGTTTCAGACACCAGCCCCTGCTGCGGAAGATGGGTCTACACGCCCAGACGCACCGCCGTCTGATCAGCCGAATGTATTCATCCTTTCACTCAAAGCTGGGGGTGTTGGCCTTAACTTAACTGCAGCTAATCACGTATTCCACTTCGACCGCTGGTGGAATCCAGCGGTGGAGAATCAGGCAACTGACCGCGCTTACCGCATGGGCCAGACTCGTGATGTCCAGGTGCATAAGTTCATCGCCCTGGGTACACTCGAAGAACGGATTGATGAAATGCTGGAGAATAAGCAGCAGCTCAGCGACAATGTGATCTCCAGCTCAGAAGGCTGGATTACCGAGCTGTCCACTGAGGCTCTGAAAGATCTCTTTACCTTGCGTAGAGACTTAAATGACTAGCAAAAGGAACATTCGCGTAGATGCGAATGTTCCTTTTTCACAAGAATAATTACCATTGCTCGGACATTTTAAAGGTGACTGCGAGATCATCCCCGCCCGAGAGGGAGTTTACCACCAATGTGACAGGTTCATCATGGAACTCGTATGAGAGTCGCTCATTAAGCAAATTGACCGCCAGATTCGCATACGCACCAGAAATCCCTGATCCTGTACCTTGCATAATAACTTTTCCACCCGTGACCGTAGTGCAGGTATAGTTCACTAGCAGTGCCGTGTCCGTGGCAGGAATATTCGTAGTCGGTGTAGGATAATTCTCGAAGGTCCCATCAAGTGTCCCGCCTGCAAGGATCATATAGCGCACTGGTCTTTTGGACATAACATCTAAAGCCGCCGGTCGAATCTCAGCCGCAAGACCTTGTGGAATAGCAAAGCCGGGACGCCTCATAAAGCTGATTGCTGCGAAGTCAGTCGATGTAACGGACACGTTATCACGTATTTCCGAAGTTATCCGGCTCACTTGAAACACTTCAAGATCAACGGCGGTCCATACACCGTCCACATCAACAAGAAAAACCTGAATCTTCATCTGCTCCTGCGAATATACAAAATTAAATTGGAATAAATCCTCTACCATGACATAGGTCTTGCTTAAGGTCTCCTGATATTGCAGCTCAAATAACTCTTCAACAAAAATGGCCTGGGGACTGACACTATTGGATAAGCCCGTAATATAACAAAACGCGCCAGCCGATCCATTGTTAACAACTTTGATCACTACTTGATCTATTGGCCGAGTACCGTCGACAGGTAAATTAATAATGGTGTTTGTGGACAGAACAGGCAATGTCATCACACCTCCTATATATCAATTCATATATGATATGTAAACATTGTTTAGAATTATTGGATGTAATTAAAATACAAGAGATGTTCCAGAGCCTAAATAGAGATTTGCCACTAAATAACGAATGTGGTAAACTCGACTTAACTTTTTATGAACGGAGGGTTACGTGTGATAGACTTTATCCGAGTTAGAACTTTGCGCGGCTAATTGAATAGCGCTAAAGCTCTGCCCATGTGCAGAGGACTCAGGATTGGTCTACCCATTTTTAAAGGTAACCCGATAATTTAACAACAGCGTGTAGGGAGGATTCTCTTCACCTCCATTCCTTTAAGAATTGAACATCCATAGAAGCCGATTAGCCAACTGCTGCTCGCAAGGGATCAAAGTGCCTCTTCCCTGCGACTGGACTGTTGTTTAATTCATTCTACCTATGGAAGGCCCTAACTCTGACGTCCTCTAACGAACCGTAAGCACAGGCAGATTGCCTGTGTTTTTTTGCGTTTATTATTTACTATTGGAGGATGAATAAATATATGGAACAAATACGAGAAAAAGCAATTATAGTCGGTGTCCAGCTTCAGAACGAAACGAATTTCGCCTATTCGATGGAAGAGCTGAGCAATCTGGCAGCTGCCTGTGACCTTGAAGTCGTAGGAGAGCTTAGTCAAAAGGCAAGTCGAATTAACCCCTCCCATTATATCGGGACAGGTAAAATCGAGGAATTATCGGCACTTTTAGAAGCACACGATGCTCCTATTGTTATTTTTAACGACGAACTGTCACCTTCACAGATCCGCAATTTGGAGTCCGCACTGGACCGTCAGGTCATTGACCGGACCATTCTGATCTTGAATATTTTTGCGGAAAGAGCGAAGACCAAGGAAGCACAGTTGCAAGTTGAAGTAGCCAAGCTGCAATATATGCTGCCGCGCCTCACAGGTCTTCGTGAGTCGCTGGGCAGACAAGGTGGCGGAGCTGGACTTAAAAACAGAGGTGCGGGTGAAACCAAGCTAGAGCTGGACCGCAGAAGAATTGAAGAGCGGATCACTGCTTTACAGGTTGAACTGCAGCAACAAGTAGCAAGACGTCAAATCCAGCGGAAACAACGGCATAAAAATGAAGTTCCCGTCGTCTGCCTTGTAGGCTATACGAACACCGGAAAGTCCAGCTTAATGAATGTCATGGTAGAGACTTACCATCCAGGTTCCAATAAACAAGTATTCGCCAAGGATATGCTGTTCGCTACACTAGAGACATCGGTTCGCAGCATTGAGCTGCCTGATCACAAAACCTTTTTATTAACAGATACTGTCGGATTCGTCAGCCAGCTTCCCCATCATCTGGTCAAAGCGTTCCGCTCCACTCTTGAAGAGGTTACCGAAGCGGACTTATTGATTCACGTAGTCGATATTTCCGATCCGCAGCATCAACAGCATATGGCGGTTACGGATGAGACGCTTAAAGCACTCGGCGCTGACCAGATTCCAACGATCTATGCCTATAATAAGGCTGATCTGACTGATTTGCCTTACCCGCAAATTGAAGGTGACAATGTCTACCTTTCCGCCAAGCAAAATAGTGGAATGGCTGAACTTACCGCTCTGATCCGCAGCCATGTTTTTACGGACTATGTCCAGTGTGAGATTCTGGTTCCATTTGATCGGGGTAATGTAGTCTCATATTTCAACGAACATGCCCATGTTCAATCTACTAGCTATGAAGAAACAGGCACACGCCTTGAGCTGGAATGCAGAAAATCTGATTTCGAGAAATTCCGCAACGATTTTATTGAGCTATAACAAATTAGAAACGACGTGGTAGTCCTTAATTAAAAAAGAGGGATAGAGTTTTCAGAGTTATCTGAAGCTCTATCCCTTTCTTTTGTGAATAAAAAAATGAACAATACAAAAGTGCCCTCTCTTTGCATTGCTCAGTAAGTATACAATAGGCAGACGCTAGATCTTATAAATATAGTTTCTAGACCCTATTCTTGAACATACAGTGTATCGGAAGCTTCTATTGTTGGCTGCCGGTAAAACCGTTCCTGCAGATAACCGCTGTAAGTAATTAAAGTCTGGATGCACCGATTCATCCGTTAAATAGGCCGAGATATCACTCCCATATACTCTTTCCTGATTCAGAGAGTCTATGATGATCTCTCCAGTAGTAATCCCTATGCCATGGCCGTAGAACAGATCATTTTCAAGCTTAATTGCATTCTCGCCCTGCCATTCTGGCTTGCTCGGAGCATGATCGGGATTCTTGAAATATACAACGTCTCCCAGCTGCGTGTGGTCCTTGTTGTAGTTTGTGATTAAGCGTAAATTCTCGTCATAATTCCAGTCCCATAAGAACAAGTCCTTAAAATACTTATTAAAGGCTCCTTCACCTATAGCTTCAATTGTCGCCCTATACAAAACAATAACCATGGCTGTCGCACATTCGAAGGCATATAAATGTCCATTCCGAAAAATATCTTTAATCCCCACTGTGGGTTCCACGCCAGCGTTCAGCTGAAGTCCACCAATCTCTGTACGTGTCCAAAACAGCGGATTACAGCGGGAATCATCAAATGTTGCAAAATCCACTCCACTTTCATTTAAAGCTTCAGCCGATTCCACGATGCTTTCTCTCATTTTGCGCTCAAAGTCAAGGGCATCGGGTGAACGAACTTCCTTCACCATGCTTAGTCCCTCCAATGTTATAGGTTCTAAATATAGGTTATTGTACGTGTTCGTCACCGGGTTGGTGCTTAATTCTCATGATTCCCAGGCATCGACAAACCATTGGTTAAGCTGCCGTGTTTCTTCCGTCAAAATATCGAGGAAAATAGAAGTCCGATAACCCGTATCCTTCAAGCTTTTGCCCGTAATCTCTGCGATTCGGTTTAATCTATAAAGCAATGTATTAGTGTGTATATGTAAAAAAGCCGCGGATTCCTTTAAATTGCCGCTTAATGATAAATAGACAGCGATGGTTTTGAGAAAATCACTTTTATGCTCGCGATCATGTTCTTTTAGCGGATATAGCAACGGGCTTTTACGAATTCGACTGCGCTTTTGCTCCATAATAGCCGGTATATATGCCCAAAATCCAATCTCCTCGTACAATAGCAGCTCCCGCCCATGAAAAGGCAGCAGCTTTTTGATCTCCACAATGGATACCGCTTCCCAATAGGCAATAGCCGCGGACATATATTCAGTGTAATCGAGACTACAGCCAGCAGCCAGTGTGCAGCCTTCACTCTTATACATATCCTCCATTGTTTTATGCAGGAATGAAGATAATCCACCCGCCCCCTCGATCACAAAGCTGAAGGAAAACAAAATAATCAGCCGATTGTGCTCAGCCGTCAGAAATAATAATTGCAGGCCAGAATAAGAAGCCATAACCTGCCGAAACCGGAGTATTAAATGATCATCGATTACCTTGTCACTCTCAAACACGCTAATATAATATTTTTCCGGCAAAAGAATGGACCAAAATTCCGCATCCTTTTTAATATTTGCTTCGTTGTCGTAGTGGGAGGTAATCAGCTTCCAGAAAAAATCCTCATGCGTTTTGTCCTGCTTCGTTTTCCAGCCTCGCTGCTTAAGTAAATAACGACCTACGATACCTGCCGCTTTCTCAACGATATTTTCGGCATGCCCTTCTACCAGGTTGCCTGTATCTACTACCCATATGTACCCGAGAATTTCCTTCTGATGTTTAATACAAATGGCCAGCCGGGGGCCAAGTCCCACCTCCAGCACCGCAGGAATTCGAATGGGATGTGCCGCGCTCTCCAGCTGCTGCATAATCCCTTTTTTGCGCAAGCCAATAATCACAGCGTTAGGTACACGCTTCCCGATAATCGTTGAAATCCGCGCGGAGTCACTCTCAAATTCATGCGAGCTGTAGCCAATCACATGATGATTGCTGTCCTCGATGGTAACTTGAGACTGTAGCGATTCACTTATCGCATCTGCCAATGATTCCATACTGTCGAAAAAACGATCAAATAATGGATCTTTATCTTTCACTAGCTTCACTCCCACCTGAAGAATAACCAAATCCTGTACTCTAGAGTGATTTCATTATAGTATGCATCCCCCTAACTGACTATAAGATAAATAGCTGGTTTAGGTGAGGGACGAGATCGGCTAGTTGAGGAAGGTGTTTGGGACGGGGATGTTTGGTGGGGGTTTTGTTGGGGGTGGTGTGGGATGTTTGGTGGGGAGTATTGTCGGGGTGTTTGGGAAGGTTTAATAGTTGTTGGTGTTTACCGAATGTTATAGATGGTTTTTAGGGAACAGCGCCCGGAAATTCTGTGTTTTAATCATCACACGATCATAATTAGGGAAATCCTCCCTAATATTCTGCACTTTAAGCATCACACGATCATAATTGGGGAAATCCTCCCTGATTTTCTTCCGTTTTGCGTATAAACAGGCGTATTCCTCGTTTTTTAGGGAGGAATTCCCTAATAACAGCATTTTAAAGCTATTTTTTCGTTTTTTTAGGGAGAATTTCCCTAAAACATCTTTCATCAAAGCTTTCACCGTCGCAGAAGCAAAAAGCTAATCAAAATTAGCTTGATCTAGCCAACTTCACTACGTAATCTATCCACCATCACACCACACGAGCAAATATCTAATGTATCTAATCACACTGAAACGCAATCTATTTACTTTAACACCGTACTGACAAACTTCCACCCGATCTCCTCCGCAAGAAACGCCAAACAGCAAGCTCCCCGCAGAGAGCTTGCTGTTTGGCTCATTCCATTATGGAACGTGTTTATTTTAGATCAATGTGAATGTCTGCTCCATGGCTTGCTCAACCGAATAAGGTGTCTCACCCAACGCTTCGGCAACAGCTTGGCAGGTGATTCTGCCATTGGCTACATTCACGCCGCTTCTTAGGCCGTCATTATCCTGAATCGCCTTGATCACACCTTTATTGGCAATTTGCAGGGCATATGGAACTGTAACATTTGTTAAGGCAATAGTTGAGGTCTTAGGAACAGCGCCCGGCATATTAGCCACGGAATAATGCAGCACGCCGTGTTTCACAAACACGGGATTATCATGTGTCGTCACTCTGTCGATGGTTTCTACAATGCCACCTTGGTCAATGGCCACGTCAACGATCACTGATCCCGGCTTCATAGTCTTAACCATTTCTTCAGTAACCAGCTTCGGTGCTTTGGCACCCGGAATTAACACGGCACCTACCAGCAGATCCGCTTCAGCCACTGCTTTGGCAATATTATAAGGGTTAGAGATCAACGTATTGATCTGTGCTCCAAAAATGTCATCTAATTGACGTAGTCTCTCCGCACTGAGGTCAACTATCGTAACATCTGCACCTAAGCCAATAGCCATTTTAGCTGCATTAGTACCTACTACACCGCCGCCAATAATACTCACTTTACCTCGGCTAACGCCAGGAACACCGGAAAGAAGAATACCTTGTCCGCCGTAGTTCTTTTGCAGGAACTGCGCTCCCAATTGGACGGACATCCGGCCAGCTACTTCGCTCATCGGTGTTAACAGCGGCAAGGTGCGTCCATGAACAACCGTCTCATATCCGATCGCAAAGACACCTTTGTCTTTAAGCGCAGCAGCCAAGGCAGGCTCTGGAGCAAGATGAAGATACGTAAATAGAATAAGGCCTGGACGGAAATAGGGGTACTCCGTTGCCAATGGTTCTTTTACCTTCATCACCATTTCAGCGGAGCTCCAGACTTTTGCTGCATCCTCAATCAGTTGTGCTCCGGCAGAGACATACTCTTCGTTAGGAAATCCGCTGCCAACACCGGCTCCAGCTTCTACGAGCACTTGATGACCTTCAGTAATTAAACTAACTACACCCGCAGGGGTTATGGCAACACGATTTTCATTGTTTTTAATTTCTTTAGGTACTCCGATAATCATCATTCATCTCTCCCATCTAATGTAGATCCCTTATGTAAAGAATGATAACATATGATTAGCATTCCCATTTTGTTAAAAAATTAAAATATTATCTACCATGATTGTGTTTTTACACAAAGGATCTGACTTAACTGCCCATTAATCTTTAACCACTTTGGTACTCAACACAACCATCTTTATTATCTCATAAAAAAAGACACCCTATAGAGTGCCTTTTTGACGATTTTGTATGAAATTAAAGCGACTACCATATCGCATAATGTTATATTAAGTTACATGGACTATCTTGATAATAACAACATCACTGTTTCTAACACTACATTTACCCCTTTTTCGCAGTCTTCATAAGAGGTTAGTTCCTCTTCACAATGGCTTTTACCATTCACGCTAGGCACGAACACCATTGCGGATGGCAGAAAGCTGGCTACGAACTGTGCATCATGCCCTGCACCACTTGCGATCTTTCGACTGGAATAACCTAAGGTTTGAGCCGCTTGCTCCACCAAATCACACACATTCTGATCAAACCACACCGTATCTCGGCCCCAAAGCTTAGTTTTGCTTACTTCACAATCCAGCAGTTGCTCTGGCAAACCGTTAATAATGGCTTCCACTTCACGCACAATCTCCATATCTTTATGTCTGGCTTCAATGGTGAAAATCACTTTATTGGGAATGACGGTATGGATATTAGGAAGCACATTCATTCTGCCCATGGTATACACAAGCTCGGAATCGAGCGCCCCCAGCTTGCTCCGCAGCTCAATAATCAGGTCTGTGGCAGCAAACAAAGCATCTTTGCGCATCGCCATGGGGGTTGTGCCCGCATGATCAGATTCTCCCGTCACCTCAATCTCGTAACAGGCCATACCAACTACACAGTTAACCAGCCCAATCGCCAGCTCCTCTTTTTCAAGAACAGGTCCTTGCTCGATATGAAGCTCCAAATAAGCGGTGGCTTCGGTGATACGATTGCTCATTTCTCCCTTATATCCACTCTTCTCCAGCGCTTCACCAAAGCTAATGCCCGCTGGATCCTTTTTGTTCAACATAACACTTTTATCAAACTTTCCGGATAGCACACCAGAGGCCATCATCGATGGCTCAAAACGTGCCCCCTCTTCATTCGTAAAATTCATAATCGTCACCGGAACCTTCGGCTTAATCCCGTGATCTACAAGCGTCCGCACAACCTCTAGACCCGCGATAACCCCTAGGACGCCATCGAATCTGCCCCCTTTTTTCACAGTATCCATATGCGAGCCAATCACAATCGGAGGCCCGGAAGTTTCGCCTGCCAATGTGGCATACATCGTCCCCATATCATCCATCTTCACAGACATTCCGAGCTCTTCACAACAGGCACGAAAATACTCCCGAACTTTAATATCCTCTTCGGTCAGCGATAATCGGGTCACGCCATTTTTATCTGTACGCCCATAATCGGCAAATGCCTCGATTGTATTCTTCAGTCTCTCACCGTTCACGAATATTTTTTGCAGCTGCATCCCAGATCCCTCCGCTTCGAACGTTTTGTTGGCTTTCTATCTATGTTAAACCAAACCATAATATTTTCATTTTACATATTGTAATAATTATTATTCACATGATGCTACAACGAGTAGAGCCAGCAATAAGTAAACTAAAGTAGTATATACAATCTTTTCATACGAGGGGTAAGCTTAAGATAGCTTATCATCCCGTTTTACACAGGAAAGGAGCGAGCCCATGAATCTAAGCCTTGTGATCCCGGTATACAATATAGAGCAGTATATAACCCCTATGTTCAATTCACTCCTTGACCAAAGCGATCCGCATTTCGAGGTCATCATCGTAGATGATGGTTCTACGGATAACACTTACAACGTTATAGAAAAGATTCTTTCGCGTAATCCCGGCCTTTTCTGTAAAGTCATTCGAACGGAGAATCATGGAGTAAGCGCGGCTAGAAATAGGGGTTTAGCTGAAGCCACAGGTAATTATGTTCTTTTTGTAGATGGAGACGATTATGTCTCCGCAGACTTGGTCTCAACCCTTCAGTCTTATACCCAAGATGAACAACCCGAGATTATTTGCTGGGGTTATAATCATGTCTCCGAAGGCAGAGAAACTCTATTGAGCTGTACCTCTGATTTCAGCGACGTGACGGGAAGTGAAGCACTGGCGCGGATTTTCGTGAACAAGAGCTTGCGAATATGGACAGGGAGTATCGCTTATAAGCGAGAATTCCTACTTCTCCACGAGCTAGGTTATACAGAACGCTGTGTGAATGGAGAGGATCAAGAGTTCATCTACAAAGCCTTGTCCAGAGCGGCCAGAGTCATCTCAATCCCGGATATACTATCATTTTATTTACAGAGAAACTCCTCCATCTCCAACAGCTATAACGTGAATAAATTTGATGTAGTGGATGCTTTTAAAAGGGTGGATGAATATTTCAAAACCTATCCCTTTGCTGAACTAGATACGATCTCCCCATTGTTAATGAACCGGGAGCTGATTGAGAACTACTTTTTCAACCTCAAAACCTGTCTAAATGGTACGGAAGGGGTAAGCATTCAGGAATTACTTCGTGACATCAACCATACCTATCCCAAGCTCAATCAAGAAATGGATGAACTCATAAGACGTTATAGAGGAGATAATCGCAGATTAACCCTTTATATCAGAACATTTTTAATCTCCCCGCTTCTATATCACAGATTCATCTCTGTGGAGAGAAGCTTATCCAGGTTCAAGCGCAACCTACTTAAAGGGAACGGAACCCGAAAGGAATCTAGAATATGAAAAAGATGCTGATATACGCCTATACCGAATTTAATCTGGGTGATGATCTATTCATTAAGGTGCTATGCGAAAGATATCCGGATACCAGATTCAGAATTTGCGCACCACGCCTCTATAAACAATGTTTCAAAGAGCTCCCTAACCTCAAAGTGTATCCTTCCGATTCCCTTCTTCTAAGAGGCATTGGCTATATTTGCAGGAAGCTAAAGATACATAATGTGGCTCACAAATATCTGGCAGATCACTCAGATGGCGTCGTTCATATCGGCGGCTCGATTTTCATGGAGGCAGACCACTGGGCAGAGCATTTCAAGAATGCAGAAGTCATTCGTAATCAAAATAAGCCTTACTATCTGTTAGGATCTAATTTTGGCCCTTTTACAAATCAAGAATACTATGATGAGCACAAGCGGATTTTCAAGGATTATACAGATATATGTTTCAGAGAACAGTACTCTTATGATTTATTTAAGGATCTGGATAATGTCCGCTTAGCCCCAGATATTATTTTTCAGCTAGACCCGCCAGATATTCCAAACGAACCGGAGGATTACATCGTCTTATCCGTTATTAAACCTTCTGCGAAAGGTCTGAACGGTTTTGACAACCTCTATTATGAAAAAATGAAAGAACTCGCAATTTATTTCATTGAAAAAGGTTACGCGGTTCATTTCATGTCATTTTGCGAACACGAAGGCGATCAACTGGCAATTGAAGAGATTCAGCGCCTTATCGGTCCCTCCTACAAGGATGCTATGCAAGTGCATTTATATAAAACGAACATGGAAGAAGTATTGTCCGTGTTAGCTAATGCCAGATCTATTGTGGCTTCAAGATTCCATGCAATGATTCTGGGCTGGGTATTTAATAAACCGGTATTCCCCGTAGCCTACAGCAAAAAAATGATCAATGTAATGAAAGATGTTGGGTTCACAGGTCTGTATGCCGATTTCAATACGCTGGAACAGGTCCAGCCTGCACAGATTTTTGAAAGTATGATCACCTGCTCTATGGATGTCACACTGCAAGCAAAACAAGCCGAAAGGCATTTCGAGCACCTAGATACGTATTTATCGCTTTACGAAAGGGGGATTCGTTATGAAAGCCAAACGGAGCATTCTTAACTTATCCTTTGGACTGGGAAGTCAACTCATCACGATCATCCTCGGTTTTTTTATACCCAGACTGATAATGGTCAACTATGGCTCTGAGGCCAATGGGTTGATCGCTTCGATTGTGCAGATTATTAGTTATTTGGCGCTGCTGGAAGCAGGTGTTGGAGCGGCCTCGATCCAAGCGCTTTATAAGCCGGTAGCTTCGAATAATAAAAACAATATTAACTCTATTCTGGCTGCCACCTCCAGCTATTATAAAAAAACAGGCATTTACTATTTCTTCGCCGTACTGCTACTCGCCATCGTGTACCCGCTGGTGATCTCTTCTGAGATCGATAAATTATCGATTATGGTCATTATTTTGCTTACAGGGATGGGCGGAGCGATCAATTATTATTTTCAGGGAAAATTCAAGGTCCTGCTCGCTGCGGAGGGAAAAAGCTATGTAGAGACTTCTATTGTCACTGTGGCTAATATTATGAACAGCCTGATCCGGATTCTGTTATTACTGCAAGGTGTGGACATTATTGCCGTTCAAGCTTCCTATTTTATCTTAACCTTACTTCAAATTATCGCTTTCTATATTTATATGAATAAGAATTACAAGTGGATCAACCTGAATCTCAAACCAGACTATGAAGCCATTGGTCAAAAGAATTCCGTATTAGTCCATGAAATCTCCTACTTGGTGTTTAGAAATACGGACGTACTCATATTAACCATCTTTACGAATCTAAAAATCGTCAGTATCTATGTTATGTACAATATGATTTTTACGATCGTGGATAATATCGTCCAGACCATAAACGGAAGTGTGAAGGCTGCCCTCGGGCAAAGCTACCATGAGAGCAAAGAAGCATTTATTAAATTTTATGATGCTTACGAAGTGTATTTCATGGGGCTTATCTTCTCGATTCTAACGGTGGCTTACATTTTGATTTTACCCTTTATGAAATTGTATACGGCTGGGGTAAACGACGTGAATTACATTGATATGTGGCTGCCGATCCTGTTCGTAGTCATCAAATTATTAACCAATGCCAGAACGTCTTCCAATAATGTGATTACCATCGCTGGACATTTCAAAAAAACACAAAACCGTTCCATTCTGGAATCCGCCATTAATCTGGTGGCTTCTATTGTCTTCGTAATCTTCATGGGAATTTACGGTGTACTAATGGGAACGATAGCTGCCCTCTTATACCGCTCCATAGATATTGTAATCTATGCCAGCAAACATTTACTGGACCGCAGTCCTTGGGTCACTTTTAGAAGATGGCTCACGAATGCAGTAGTTTTTGTAGGCATTATTCTAATCACCACCGCCATCGACATCCCGATCCATTCCTATCTGGGGCTTATGATCTGGGGTGTACTTCTAGGATTTGTGATCTTGCCTGTATATTTCGTAATCGGCTCTTTAATGGAACGGGAAGTCTTCCTCTATACATGGGAACATCTCAAAAAGTATCGATATAAACTCAAAAATAAAATTAACGCTCAGCCTGAGGTAAGTGGTTTATCCAAATAACACAACAGGAGGACTGGAAATGGATCATAGCGAGGTTTTGCAGCAAGCCTGTTACGTCTTTTTAAATGACCTAAATGATGAAATAAACCATTCACCCACCATCCAAATAGATGATACAGAACTATTGCAAAGATGCCGCCAGATCATAGATCAAGAACAAAATGTACAAATCAAACCTTATCTGGAAACCTTATCTGAGGTTATTCATGCTTATCTCACGGGGAGGGCTTCAGAGGATACCTTGAAATTCTATTTATCTGAACAATTCAGCATTGTTGCCAGCGATATCGCAGGTTTAATTCAGGGGTTGGTTAAAATGGAAAGCCGCATTTCGGATACGGAAATTTCCTATCCAACGGTCCAGTCCTTAGCCGATTCCCCCAAGATCAGTGTCATTATCACTACCTATAATAGAAAAGCATTCCTATACCAAGCGATCCAAAGTATCTTAATGCAGGACTATCCCAATAAAGAGATTACAGTGATTGATGATTGTTCTACAGATGGCACGGAAGAGTTAATGCAGCAACACTTTGGGGCGGAGCCACGGGTCATTTACATGCGCAATGCTACCAATAGCGGACCTGGAAATAATCGCCGAAAAGCTTTCGCTGCACATGGTGATGGGGAATATGTTCTTTTTCTCGATGATGATGATTATCTGATCGACATGAATTATTTCAGTAAAGCGGTCCGCTTCCATCTCCTTCATCCCGAAATTTCATTTGTAGCTGCGAATGTGTTCCTGGAGTATTCCAAAGCCAAACAACTAAAAATCTCCAATCTGCAGCTTAGCAGCATTATTAAGAAACGCGATTATTTCATGAATTTTGAGAAAAAAGGATATCCAAAACCCGCCTCTACTTTAACTACTGTCTTTAAACGAGAGGCCTTAATGGCTATGGATATCCTAGATATGAATATGGTCAACGATGCTTCCATCTATTTGCGTTCCCTGCTGGTAGGTGATGCGGGCTTCATTGATGTGATTGCCGGCGTGTACAGAATACACGGGAATAATATCACCTTTAATCTGAGCCAGGGATTCTTAATTGAGAATCTGGAAGAAAAGAAACTCATTAAGAATATGGCCGTGCAGAAATATGGATATAACGCACAGGAAATGACGGAATGGTTCAACCATAATGCTTACGATACGATCTCATACTATTTATTAAATTCTGCAAAAGATGCTACAGACTTTAAATTCATGTACCATTGGGCGCTTAACCATTGCCCGCTGATCTACAATCAATTAAAAAATGAGTTTCGCATGAAGCTTATTAAAAAACAATTATTACGAATCTCCTTACTCCGTACGTTACTCGGCAGATGATTCGCTCATTAGCTTATCGAGCAGCAGAAAAAACTCTCTAAGCTTTTCTTTTGGGATGTCGGCATACTTGTCTCCAATGCTGATCTCACAATAAGAAGTATGTTCCCCGGTAGCTCTTATTCCCGCGCTTAAACCGATTCCTGTCGCCTCATACACCGCTGACAGAATCGGTTCAATTTGTTCCTTAGACATGTGAAAATGCATGTGAAACATATTGGAGACAGGTTGAGCGGGCAGAGTGGTTACGTCGTGACATTGATTAACCCAAGCAGCAAGCTCCTTCGCGCCTTCATAATACTGCTGCATCCTGCCCTCTCTTTGCCGGAAATAATAATCAGAAGAAATGATGTACGGATATAAGCTGATTAAGTCTCCACCATGCCGCCGTTTCCATATCTTTGATTGCTTCGTAAAGTCTTCGCTGCCTGCAAGAATTGCCCCGGCGATTCCTCCAATTCCTTTATAAAAGGATATATACACACTATCAAAGAGTGCAGAGATTTCAGCTGCTGACTTCCCGTAATACGGAAGAATCTCAAATAATCTCGCCCCATCCAAATGCAATTTAATGCCGCGTGCACGGCAATGAGCAGAAATAGCTTCAAGCTCCGTGTACTCTGGCAGCTGACCACCAATCTCGCGCTGGGGTAATTCCAGCAACAGACAAGCGATATCGTCCTTTAGATTCGCCACATCCTCCAAAGTGATTAATCGGTCCTTATCCGCAAGCAAGATAGGCTCAATATGATGTAATTCCTTCATGCCATCCTGCTCATGAATCTCCAAGTGGCATAAGGGATGATAGGCTACTTTTTTCACCTCTTTTTCATCGCACCAGATTCTTAAAGCGATTTGCTGCGCCATCGTTCCGCTCGGAAAGAAAACTGCGGTTTCTTTGCCCAGGATATTCGCCATTTTCGTCTGGAAATCTTCAATCACTTCGCCCGTTCCATAGATATCAGATGCCATACTGTTCTCTACGGCTGCCAAGGCTTCCTTCAACACTTGCACATCTCTATTCCCATTCCCTGCGATTCGATAGGCCGTTTCATTAAAAGCCTCTTGTACTGATTTTTTTCCGTTCATTCGTTGAATAACCCCTTCCGGATTTGCCTTGTCCCTAATATAGACGAATTTCCAAAAATCCCATCTTAATTTTACCCGATCTAAGGTGAAAAAACATGAGCGCTGTGCTACAATATTGGAATTGCAACGGCAATCTTAGGGAGGGTTATTGAATCACATGCTCATTATTGGTATCGCCGGCGGCACCGGCTCGGGAAAAACAACCGTAGCCCGCTCCGTCATTGACCGTCTTGGAACGGGAAAGGTAACTTTCATATCTCAAGATAACTACTATAAGGATCACTCACATCTCAGCTTTGCTGAACGTGAATCCATTAATTACGATCATCCTTTCGCTTTCGATAACGAGCTGCTCATTGAGCATCTTAAATCTCTGCGTGAAGAACAGACCGCATTCGCTCCCGTGTATGACTTTACAGTCCATGCCCGCTCCACTACAGAGACGGTAGAACTGAAGCCAAACAATATTGTAATCATTGAGGGACTCCACGTCCTTTCTGACGAGAATCTCCGTGAAATGCTCGACATCAAGGTATTCGTGGATGCCGATCCTGATGTGCGTATTCTCCGCCGGGTCCTTAGAGATATTGAAGAACGTGGACGGAGCATCCAGTCGATCCATCATCAATATTTGAGTACAGTTAAACCTATGCATGAAGCGTTTATCGAACCATCCAAAAAATACGCTGACCTGATCATCCCTGAAGGTGGCCATAATGAGGTTGGTATTCAGTTGTTGTCCATCCTAACGGAGAAGCATTTATATAACGATTGGACGTCTTAAAGTCTTAATTAAGCGCTTCTAGCTAGCTGCAGAGAATCTCTCTGCGGCTTTTTTGGTGTGTATGAACCCATCTATGGTTCAGAATAATCCCACCTCATTATGGTAATAGCTATATTTACAGCACCAGCGGAAGAGGGATAACAACTATGGGATTTCTGAACAGAACAATAACAAAAGTTTTTAAGAACCCTTCATTAGGGCACCCCAACCCCACTAAAGAATTACCTAAGGAACCTATTAAAGAAAAACTTCAAGATAATATTCAATATATAAAAACAACACTCGGCAATAGTACAGATCTTGTGATTAGAGAATTCTTTATTGGTTCCAAACACCAGATTAAAGCAGCTATTTTCTATACAGATGGATTGGCGGATAGTAAAGCTATTCAGGATTTCATTCTGGAATCACTAATCTTAGAACTTCCAGATCCAAGTCTTGATACACAAACAGCCAACTATCAATTATTAAAAGATCACATGCTCACTGTAGGGGATATTAAAGATGCGACGGAGTTCAATTCTTTATTCACCTCTCTATTATCCGGAGATGTGATCCTCTTACTCAATGGATATACCAAAGGGTTCACCATAGGCATGCGTGACTGGAAAGACCGTGGCGTAACGGAAAGTGCCACTGAAACGGTGATTCGTGGACCAAAGGAAGCCTTCACAGAAAGCTTACGCACGAATACCGCATTAATCCGGCGGAAAATAAAAGACCCCAATCTTTGGTTAGAAACACAGCAAATTGGACGTGTAACACAGACAGACGTAGCCCTCATGTACATCAATGGCATTGTTAGTGATGAGATTCTGCAAGAAGTACACTCACGTTTAGATCGGATCGACATTGACGGTATCCTGGAAAGTGGCTATATCGAAGAATTAATCGAGGATGAAACCTATACCCCATTTCCAACCATCCATCATACGGAACGTCCTGACGTTATAGCTGCTGCTCTTATGGAAGGAAAAGTAGCCATATTAGTAGATGGGACTCCTATAGTAATGACGGTGCCTACCTTATTCGTTTCCTTCATGCAGACAGCGGAAGATTATTATCAACGTGCCGATGTCAGCACCTTAGTACGGATGCTTAGATACTTCAGTATTTTCATTTCACTACTAGCCCCATCTTTGTATGTAGCTATTACTACCTTTCATCAGGAGATGCTGCCCACAACCCTGCTGATCAGTCTAGCTGCACAACGGGAGGGCGTACCGCTTCCAGCATTTATTGAAGCACTCTTAATGGAGCTTGCCTTCGAGATTATAAGGGAAGCGAGTGTACGAATGCCTCAAACCATAGCCCAATCTGTATCCATTGTAGGCACCCTGGTGATTGGGACTGCGGCAGTTGATGCCGGCATTGTTTCTGCTGCCATGCTTATTGTCGTCGCTATTACTGCTATCTCCAGCTTTGTGCTGCCATCCTTCGATCTTGCCCTGACCATCAGAATGCTCCGTTTCCCGATGATGTTCCTTGCTGCATCTTTTGGTTTGTTCGGAATCATCATCGGGGTTATTGCGATAGTTCTTCACATGTGCAGCTTACGTTCCTTTGGCGTTCCTTATTTGAGCCCGTTTGCTCCCTATAATCTCGCCGATCAAAAGGACACCTTTTTCCGAATGCCGCATTGGGCTATTTTTACCCGCCCTAAGCTAATCAATAAAAAAAATATCGTTCGGGAAAAGAGCACACCACCGGAAAAACCGGGAGATCTCACAGAGGAATAGCCCCTGAAACCTTGACCTATGAAGTGATAAATTGGAGTGAACAAAACCATGTATAACATCGCAAGGCGCATATCTGTAGGTGGAATCTTTGAGTATCGAGTGTTAACCTATTACTACACTTGGTTTTGTTAAGCGCAGTAATGTTCAGAAGAGCACTGAGCAAAGACTTAATATCACGAAACTAGATGGTTTGGGAGGTTGTGAATATTGGGTATAGTAGTGATTCTCATAGTTGTAGCCATTATAGCAGCCATTGAAGTTCCCCTGATGTGGAGGAAAAAATTAATCAAGGAGATGTGGATTTTCTCATTTCTTCTGTTGCTGGGAACTTTCTTCAGTCTTATTAATGCGTTACATATTTCGTTCTCTAACCCACTGGGATGGATGATATTTATCTATAAACCCGTCTCGGATATGGTAAATGCCTGGTTATCCTAAAATGGGACTGAACCATTCCCTTGAGATGGCTTAGTCCCCATGATTAAACGACGTTGCCAAATCAGCAAGCGCCCTAAAGTTTGTTGCTAGCCGTTCACGCGCCAGCCAGTAATAAACTTCCTGGCCTCTCTTTTTATGGTCAACAATGCGGGCATCCCGTAGGATTTTGAGATGATGTGAAATCGCTGGCCTGCTTATTTCGAATTCACCTGCAATTTCCCCAACATTCAGCCGACCTTTATTCCCTAATAACGTAACAATCCGAATCCGAGTAGGATCACCAAATGCGGTGAGAAACCGTGTGATGCTGTTGATATCGTTAGGTTTAATCTCTTGCGGTTCTATCTCCCCACCCCGATTCGTAAATAAACTTAAACATACTCACTTGTTGAAACTACAATAAAGACCTCGTAGATTCTCTAACTATTAATTCTGCCGGGAAAATCTGATGCGCATGATTAACCTTCTTATTGATGAGATCAAAGAGAATCTTAATCGTCGCTTCCGCAATCTCTACTACCGGCTGTTTGATGGTAGTAATAGAAGGATTATAATAGAAGGAAATATCCAATCCGTCATAACCAGCAACCGAGTAATCTTCCGGGACTCGCTTGCCCGCTTCAAATATCGCCTTACAGGCGCCGATAGCCATACTATCTGATAAGGTGAAAATAGCGGTGAACTCTTCTCCTAACTCTAGCAATTCTTTTGTAACCGCATACCCATTTTCCATACTGTAACTGTCGATATCTTCTTTCATCCGCCGCACTAGCCGTTCATTATAAGCGATTCCATGATCAGCTAAAGCCTTTTTATACCCTTCATATCTCAACTTACCGATACTTACATCTTCTTCTGGTGCAGTAATGACCGCGATTTTCTCATGCCCTAGATTACATAGATAGTCGACAATTTTATAACTCTCATTAAAGTCATCTACAGATACAGAGGAATAGTCGCTCAAATCAAACTCTTCCGTCATCCCAATCGTACTAAGGACAAATGGAACCGTTAATTGCTGTAATTTCTCTTGAGAGTGTGAGAATAACCCCCCTAAGAAGACAATTCCCTTCAACCGTTTTTCTTTCTCCAGCTCAATCGCCACTTCGATCTCATCTTGATTCTCATCAACTCGTTGTAGGATGAAGGAGTATTTCTTGCGTTGAATCTCTTTTTCGAACACTTTGATCATCGGGCTAAAAAATGGATTGGATATCCCTTTAATCAATACTGCAATCGTTTTCGAATCAGAACGTTTTAAATTTCTTGCACTGTTGTTCGGAACATAATGATTTTCTTTGATAACCCTCATAACCATCGCTTTTGTTTCTTCATTAATATCCGGATGATTGTTAATAGCCCTTGATACAGTAGTCACGCCAACACCGCATAATTTGGCGATGTCTATAATAGTCAGTCTCTCCATTTCTATCTATCCTTTACTTGTTAGTATCTATCAAACTCCTTAATCCTTATTCAACTTCATAGTCAAAATAAGAAAGCAGGGGATTCCTGATGGTCACCCATCAAGAAAAACACCCTACTCGCTTCTTACATGAATATTAATTTATTTAACGAGGTAGATCAAGCTTAACCCTTAACCGCACCTGCAACGACACCTTCGATGATGTACTTTTGACAAGTCAGGTAGAAAATGATGATTGGCACAATAGCTAAGACCAGCATCGCCATCATAGCTCCCATGTCAATCGATCCGTATCCACCTTTTAGGTACTGGATCGCAATAGGAATCGTTTTATATTCTGTACCAATCAGCAGGTCTGGCAATAGGAAGTCGTTCCATACCCACATTACATTAAGGATAGCTACAGTTACAGCAATAGGTTTCAGGATGGGCAATACCACTTTAAAGAAGGCCTGAGGTGGATTACAGCCATCAATCATTACCGCTTCTTCAACTTCAAGCGGGATAGACTTCACAAATCCGCTAAACATAAACACAGACAGCCCTGATCCAAACCCTAAATAGATTAAGATAATCCCAATCGGATTGTCGAGATGCAGCACGTTTGCAGTCTTAGTCATTGTGAACATAACCATTTGGAAAGGCACGATCATCGAGAATACAAACGCATAATACATCATACCTGTGAATTTGGACTTCACCCGGGTAATGTACCATGCAGTCATGGAAGTAAATAACACGATCACAGCCACCGAGCATACCGTGATAAACAAGGACATTCCGAAGGCACTGAAAAAATCAATCTTTGCTACACCACTAGTATAGTTCTTTAAACCAACAAATGTAGTCTCATTAGGGAATAAGAACGGCGTATCACTAATGTAGAACTTACCCTTGAAGGAGTTCATCAGAACAATAAAAATAGGAGATAAGAACGCAATGGCCAAGACCAACAAAATGGTGAATATGGAATAATCTTTTGCTCTAGTCTTTTGCATTAGTTCTCAACCTCCTTTCTTCTAGTAATGACAAGTTGTATTAAGGCGATTAAGGCTACTAAAGCAAAGAATACGACGGCTTTCGCTTGACCGACACCTTCCCATCCTGATTTTCCGTAGAATGTATTGTAGATGTCCAGTGCTAACATGGAGGTCTGCTTAGACGGAGCACCAGCGGTTAATGCTAAGTTCTGGTCAAACAATTTAAATGAATTGGATAAGGTTAAGAATAAACAAATAGTAATGGACGGCATTACGAGTGGAATAGTCACATTACGCAAAATCTTAGAACGTGAAGCTCCATCAATTCTTGCGGCTTCTACTATATCTTTAGGAACATTCTGAATACCTGCAACATAGATAATCATCATGTACCCTATCAATTGCCAATTCATAAGAACGATTAGTCCCCAAAATCCGTACGTTGCATCAGAGGTCAAAGTGACACCAAATTTGTACAAAATCCCATTAAAAATCAACTGCCAGATGTATCCTAATACGATACCGCCTATCAAGTTAGGCATAAAGAAGATCGTTCTAAATACGTTGGTACCTTTTAGCTTTCTAGTTAACAACATCGCCAAGATGAAGGCGAACACATTAATAGTAAGAACAGATAAAACTGTGAATTTAACGGTAAAACCTAATGCATTTAGAAACTCTTGATTCGAAAAAGCTTTAGCGTAATTGCCAAACCCTATCCATGTTGCATCATTGACTGTAGTAAACTCTGTAAAAGACAAATATATACCCAAAAGAAAAGGGATCACAAATGCAATTCCAAAGGCTATTATGGTCGGTAATGCAAAAAGAGCAAAATATTTTTTTATCGATTTTTCCATGGAGTCTTCTCCTATCTCAGTATGGAAAATGATGAAACGTAGCAAGATCCACTCAAATTGTTGCTTAGTGCCACTGAATCCCGAGGGAGCCCAGTGGCACTAAGCTTTTATCTGTATGACAACTGAGAGTTATTCAAGCATCTTTCCATGCATTTATTATTTTGCTTTTTCAGCCTTCCAAGTGTCCTTGAAGATGGTTACAACTTCATCCCAAGTTTTGTTTCCTTGAGCGTATTGCAAGAGGGCATCACCAAAGACGTTTTTGAATTCTTCACTTGGGAATGCTGCGAATGTCCAAGCTACAGAAGTAAGATCTTTTTCCATCCAAGCAGATACTTCTTTAGCAAGTGGATCTGCTGGTTTTTCGCTGTCTTCAAAGGTATTGAATGGAGCGATGAAACCTAGATCGTTAGTTACATAAGCTTTACCTTTTTCACTGGAGAACAACCATTCCAAGAAAGCGATAGAAGCTTGTTGGTTCTCAGCAGATACTTTGCTGTTGATTGCGAAATAGTTTTCTGTACCTACAGCCAGACCTTGTTTTTCTTCGCCTTCCATACCGGTGTAAACAGGCAAGAATTTGATTTCTTCAGCTTTAACTACGTTACCGTCAACATCGTTGATTTGTGACCAAGCCCAGTTACCGTTTTGAACCATTGCTGCGTTACCTAGTGCAAATTCAGCCATGGAGTCAGCTACGGATTTACTACCCAGCAAGGATTCTTTAGTTACAGAGTTCTTGATGTACAGATCGAAAATATTTTTAAATTTATCGTTGTATTTGAATTCAACTTCTTTAGAAGCTAGACCCGCAAGAACGGTGTTGTCAAACTCAGTATTGTCTTTGAATTCATAGTACAGCGGCAAGTTTGCAAGGTGAGTCTGCCATCTCCATTGCTCGCCAGCAGCGAGGGAAGTGGAGGCGAATACACCTTTAATGCCCAGTTGGTCTTTTTTAGCCGTCATATCTTCTACTACTGCCTTCAAAGTATCGAAGTTATTGATCTCAGTTGTGGTGGAGATCGATACCGCTTTATCAGCCAAAGCGAAGTATTTCTTCATAATTGCGTCGTTGTAGATGATGCCGTATCCTTCAACTACGTAAGGGATACCATACACGCCTTCACCTTCAGTTACAGCCAAGCTTTTGTCGGACAGATAGCTGTAAAGCTTAGTATCTTTCAAATCCAAGGTGTAATCTTTCCAGGATTGAAAACCAACAGGTCCGTTAATTTGGAAAATAGTTGGCGCTTCAGACTTGGAGATTTCGGATTTCAATTTAGTTTCGTAAGTACCCGCAGCAGCCGTTACGACTTTTACCTTAACTCCTGTTTCTGCTTCGTAATCCTTAGCGATCTTTTCATATATTTCTGCAATCTCAGGTTTGAAGTTCAAGAAATAAACTGACCCTTTTTTACCAGATGTAGCGTTTCCATCATTGGATGCAGAATTATTTTCTTTATTCCCACATCCTGCCGCTAAGACAACAACCATAGACATTACTAACATGAGCCCTAAATATTTTTTGATATTCTTCATTCTTCTTCCCCCTCGTACTTTTTATTAGATTACTTCGCATGAAGACGTTCCGATGCTCTCAGTGAAAATTATGTCAGCGTTTTCATTTGCTTAAGTAATCCCCAGCCTACTTTTTGGTATCCTTATCGGTATCCTTATCGGTAACGTTTTCAATTGAAATATTAGCACACCATTTTGAACTTTTCAATAGCTAATCTTTTAGAATCATTTTATGGAAAAACTGCCCACGGCAAACCTTGCAAGCGTTATAATAGATTCATCCTTATTCATGAATGGTGAATGCTTAGGACATACTAATGGTTAACGACCCATTAAATAACTATGAATAGGTGATTGCATATTTTATCTCTGATCGAACAGTATGAGCTACAATTCTCCAATAATAATTATTTTGGCGATATCGGGGTAGATCCCTCCTACTCGATTGTAGAAGGCTCCCTTCCTGTACTTGTCTCAGCTCCACATGCCATTAACCATTTTCGAGAACATGCTGTAAAACCAGCTGACATGTATACAGGCTCCCTTGCCCTCTTGTTACAAAAGCTCACTAATTGCTACTGTATTTATTCAAAGAGCTTCTCCAAAGAAGACCCAAATTACATCTTAGGCGGAGAATATAAGGCTGCGCTACGAGCGCTTGTCAAAGAACATCGCATTCAGTTTGTGATCGATCTGCACGGGGCTTCCAAACTTCGGGAGTTTGATATTGATCTAGGGACTCTGTACGGAACCTCTATACGAGAAAATAATTTAAATGACGTCGTAGGCATCTTTAACAATAATGGTATTACCAAAGTTCGACAAAATCATACATTTTCCGCATCCCATCCTGGAACGATTACTTCATATTGCGCTAAAGAATTGTTAGTTCAAAGTATTCAAATTGAAATTAATCGAAATTATCGTAACCCGAATGCGTTTGATTTATTCCAAAAAACCATTCATTCCCTTGAACAAATCATTAAACTATTGGGCGGTGTCTGACATTATTATCGAGCAAACCTTTACTATTCTAGACAAACAAAGCCTTCAACCTCGTGAAGAAATCACAATGAACTCTGAAGAGTTAAAGGAATTAGGTTTAGTCCAGCATATCTTCGTTGATCTTACAGCAGAGAATGGTGTGAAAGTCAGCTGTTTAATTTTATCGGCAGATGAGGTGCCAAGAGGTTCAATCCAATTATCCAAGCGGGCAAAGGACAAGCTTGGGGACTGCCTCACTACAGGATTAACTATAACGAAGCCAGAATACGACACAGTTCTTCGGGGAATTCCTAAAGTGGACGAGATTGCCAAACCCTATGTAAAAGCCTGTCCAGCACTCGTCCGTAAATATACGAATCAAGTGGAACTAATCAATCCCACAAACGGCTTCCGGGTAAACCTAACTTTACGAGAAGATAGCACAGCCAAACCAAATACCCTTTACTTCAACAGATACATCATGTTATTGCTTGAAACCCATTCCGAGGGGCATGACCCATTAATCATTACTCGCGCTAGGACGCGTTCCCAACCCAAGCCAGGTATACATAAACTTATCAATCAACTGATCCGACGGCCCTTAAGTGCATTAGGGAACTTTTTTATTGGCAAAAGAGAGCTCACCCTCAGAGTGGGCCATCCTTACCCTTTTGATGAGCACCAGAATTTATGCAGAATTCATCCGAATGTTAGAAAACTGCTAGGCATGGAAGAAACAGATCAGATCGTGATCTCCTATAATTCAAAACAAATCACCATCCCCATCTTAGACATCGATACGGAGCATATTGCCCAGTCGGTCAAGCTTCATGCGGATAATGAGCAGCTTAAATTTATCGACAGCCACTTATTTATCGGAATCACCGCCTTATCGCGTAACGAGTTAGAAATTCCAAGCATCGGCACATCAGTTACCGTAAAAAGAAGTATGTACTCCTTATTCCTAAAGCACTTAAACAAACTGGTCTTACCTGTTATCGCTTTGTTGTTCACCATAGTACAGCTATATAAAGATTTGAACTGGAGCATCGCTCTGACCGTCATCATTTCTCTTGTGTTACTTCCGATTATCATCTACACAACACTATCTGAGGAACGCGCCAAAATTAATTAAATGGAGGGATTTCCGTGGAATTCACTTCACAATCCCAAGTTGAAGATATGATCTACAGCTCTTATCTAAGAGCCATTAACAACATTACACAAACTTTGGATGAAGAAGTTAGAAAACCGGAGTTAACCAGAGTATTACTGGATGCAGTTGGAAGTCCGGATCGTAATCAAAAATACATACTGGTCACAGGCAGTAAAGGTAAAGGCTCCACCTCTAGATTTATCTCCTCTCTGTTAAGTCACTTGGGATATAAAGTGGGGTTATTCACCTCCCCTCACCTGGTGGATTTCAACGAAAGAATCCGGGTCAATGGGCAGGCAATAGCCACCGAAGACTTTGTACGATTAGGTAATGTAATTCGCGGGGGCTTCCACCAGATTGAGGAGCAGCTTGCTGCTGACGAATATCAAGGTCCGGTTGGGGTTGCTTTGGCTATTGCGGCTTTGTACTTTAAGGAGAAGGGTACAGATATCAATGTGATTGAATGCGGTAGAGGGGGAAGGTTTGATGACACCAATGTCCTGAGCAATGACTGGGCTGTCATTACCCCAATTATGGAAGAGCATGTAGCCCATTTGGGACCTGATCTGAACAGCATTACACTGCATAAGCTGGGGATTGTCAAAAACAACACAACAAATGTCTATGTTAGCAAACAGAAATCGGGAGTTCTTGCGATCATGAAGGACAACCTCTCCTCCAACCCTGTGCAATATTATGAAGAACAGTTTTTAGCTGAATCTATCACAACCACTTCTATCGGGACTACTTTTGATGTCCGGACGAAGCAAGCCATTTATCCATCCTTGACCCTCCCGCTATTGGGACAGTTTCAAGCGGTCAATGCTGCCAGTGCAGTGTCACTTTGTGAAGAGATTACAGGGGGACCCCTTGATCAGGAGATCGTACATCACTGTTTTGAACAATTACAATGGCCGGGGCGTTGTGAAGTTATCTATCATGATCCACTGACGATTATTGACGGAGCTATTCATAGAGATTCTGCAAGCTATCTGGCTGAACTTATTCAATTAGTGAATCCTGAGCGCAGCCGTACCGTCACATCCATCATCGGTGTCCCTAAGGATAAAGATTACACAGGGGTCCTTGAAGTCATGAGCACAGTCTCGGATCAACTAATCGTAACCAAACCCGATATAAGCCATCTAATTTTCCCTACGGATGCCCTGCTAATCGCCAAAAGTTTTCTCAAAAAAAGTTCCGAATTCCCTTGTTTAGAGGATGCTCTTACGTATCTTAAAGAACAATCACCTTCGGAGATTATTGTAATCGTGGGTACGCAAACTCTAATCGGAAATGCCAAAAGATTATTCGGGCAATCGCTGCTGAATATCGGCTTATAACTGATTCATACGCTGAAGAATAACTTCCCTGTAAAGGTCTGAGAGGCCAGGTACTTCACTTGGATTTTGCTTGCAATATTCATCTAACATCACCTTATGGTTAACCTCAATCACCATCAAGCCTTGATTTGTCTCTAAGATATCTACTGAGCAGAAATCAAGGCCCAGCGCTTTAGAGGTCCGGGAGGCAAGCTCCGCCAGCGCCTCTTGTTTGGCCTGATCTTTCACCTCAATCGTAACAGCCCCGTTAATCAAATTATGCTTCCACGAAAGAACTCTTTTTTTGCCAAGGAATACACGCGCCTGATGATTAAAGGTTACAATTCTATACTCAATCTCCGCTTCATAATAAGGACCTATTGCCCCATTAAGCTGTAAAGAAAATAATAAATCGAGCTTTTCGTGCAGATCGGCTATCTCATTGATTTTGTACACATGCTTTCCCTGCGCCCCGTTATCCTGCTTCATAACTACCTCCCCATTGCACGCTTGGAAATAACGCTCAGCCAATGGATAAGGATTCAAATTGCTAAATTTGGAGTCAGGATGCGGCAAATAAATATGTTCTACGGCTGGGATATTCGCCTTATGCAAAACATCATAAGTTAGAGATTTACTCATGGCAATAATCGTAGAAGCACTGTTGTTTAGTCCGATCTCAGCGTCTACCATCACAAATGATTTCACTCCATCTGTCGCTCTATATACGAAATTTGGTGTAATTTCCTCAAAGCTAATCCCTGAGGCTGTAACAGAATGCTGGATCATTTTTAAGTAAGGTCTAGTCGTCATTCAGTTTCCTCATTTCTAACAAAATATGACCAAACCTAATCATAGCATGAGAAATATCAATAAAAAATAATAACATTACGTTATAATAGTTAACACATTCATCCCTTGAATCTTGTTTTAGGTCCGTTTTTCACAAAAATCGCAGAATATATGTTACGTTTAATGACTGATAGCGCTTTTATAGATAAAATAAGTGTTGATTATTTAGTGATCATCCTCTATGATAAGCTTATTAAAGCGAATCAAAAAGTTAAAGCGGTTAAACTTTAATCTCTAGGCGCCTAGTATTATTGCTAATTAATAGTGTTAGTTTGATTAAAAGTTAAAGCGCTTATACTTTTAAAACGAGAGGTTGGTGTGTCATGATCAATCGCGAGAACAGGCGGCAGACGTTCTACATGTATCTGTTCATTTCCCCTTGGATTATCGGCTTCCTAGTATTCGCCCTTTATCCTATCTTATCATCGCTTTACTTCAGCTTTACTGATTATGACATCATACACCCACCTAAATTTATCGGGCTCGCTAACTACACAGAGATGTTTCACAATGACCTGTTCTGGAAATCAGTGGTTGTCACGCTGAGATATACCTTCATCGGTGTACCTATCCAGCTTGCACTCGGTCTTGGCTTTGCGCTATTGCTCCACCAGACCATTCCTTTGCGCGGCTTTTTCAGAACAGCAATGTATTTTCCAAGCATGGTATCCGGCGTGGCCATGTCCCTGCTGTGGTACTGGATCTTTAACCCGCAGATCGGGCTCTTCAATTACATCCTTTCCTGGTTCGGCATTCATGGACCGGCTTGGCTGATGAACCCAGACACTGCACTATATGCCTTGATCATCATGACTTTCTGGACAGCAGGCTCAGGAATGATTTTATTCCTCGCAGGTCTGCAAGGCGTACCGGCTAGCTTGATCGAAGCCGCTAACCTTGACGGTGCCGGGCGCTTCAGAATCTTCCTGAACATTACCTTACCGATGATCTCTCCCGTGCTGCTCTTCCAACTGATTATGGGACTGATTGATTCCTTCCAAGTCTTTACCCAAGCTTTTGTCATGACTCAAGGGGGGCCGAATTACTCTACCTGGTTCTATGTCTATAATCTCTACACCAGCGCTTTCAAAGAATATCGTGCCGGTTATTCCTCAGCCTTGGCATGGGTGCTCCTTATCGTAGTTATGCTCTGCACCGCACTAATTATGAAATTGTCTAACCGTTATGTTCACTATGAAGGAGGCGGACGCAAATGAGTACAGTCAGAGCGCTAAGCCCCCGGACTAAAGGAACAAAACGCCGCCGGAAAGCGGAGCCTGTTAAGATTTTCAGCTTTATTACTCTAGTAGTTACAACATTTCTGATGCTGCTTCCTTTGTTCTTCATGGTCTCCACTTCACTTAAGTCCAAACGCGAGATGCTGAAGTTCCCACCCACCTTTCTTCCGGAGAGCTGGCAGTGGAGCAATTACACAGAAATATTTGATACCCTGCAGTTCGGTACTCTTTATAAAAACAGTCTGATTATCGCCGGCTTTAGTGTTGTGGGAACCTTGATTTCTTCGGCGCTGGTTGCCTATGGATTCGCCAGATTCAGAGGTACAGGTAATCAGGTGTGGTTCATCCTGCTGCTGAGCACCATGATGTTACCCTATCCGGCCATTATGATTCCGCAATTTGTACTCTTTTCGCAAATGAACTGGATAGATACCTTTTTACCCCTGATCGTGCCTGCTTTCTTCGGCTCAGCCTATAATATTTTTCTGCTGCGCCAATTCTTCTCCACATTGCCTGAAGAGCTGTTTGATGCCGGACGCATTGATGGCTGTGGTGAAATACGGATGTGGGCTACCATAGCAATCCCACTCTCCAAACCTGCACTTGCGACCGTAGCTATCTTTGCTTTTATCTACAACTGGAATGATCTGCTTACGCCAGTGCTTTACTTAAGCTCATCAGATAAGTTCACGCTACCCGTCGGGATGGCTTCTCTTACCTCATCGAGGTTCCGCATTCCACCTTGGCATCTGCTAATGGTTGCTTCGGTTCTAGCTATGGTCCCAATCGTTACGCTGTTTGCTGTAGCCCAGAAACAGTTCGTCGAAGGGATTGTACTTACAGGGATTAAGTAATAATCCGCCATCCGGCGGCCAAATATACTTGAAATCATGGAGGGTTTAGCTAATGAACAAGAACAGGAAAAGTATTGCGCTTTTACTTGCAGCTACCATGCTCGTTGTTCTAGCCTTATCAGGCTGTAGCGGCGGCAAATCGGCGGGTAACGCCCTATCTGGAGGAAACGGTGACTCTACTAATTCTGGAGGCAAAGCAGAAACGGTAACAATTACCCATTACACAATAGATTCAGAAGACCGCACATTTGTCGAAAAATTAATCCCTGATTTCGAGAAGCTGCATCCGAATATTAAAGTGAAAGTGGAAAAAGCGCCTTATGAGCAGTTCGACAGCAAGCTGCAAACGCTAATTGCCGGCGGCAAATCGCCCGACGTGACAAGTCACTGGGGGTATGGAGGTTTCGCAGAATACTACAATAAGGGTATGTTGTTCGATATGACCGACCTTATGAAAGAGGATGGTTTCAAGGCAGAGGATTATAGTATCCCAGAGAATCTAATGGGTATCTACAAGGTTAAAGATCACACTTACGGCATCCCGGTCAATATGTATGTCACCTTAATGCTCTATAACAAAGACATGTTTGATGCTGCCAAACTGACTTATCCAACAAGCGATTATGAAGATAAGAGCTGGACGTTTGAAAAAATGGTCGACGAAGCTAAACAAATGACGCTTGTATCCGATGATATCGCCAAAACTCAATATGGCGTAGACTTCACTTGGTCCGAACGCGATATGCGGCCGTTATATTTTGGAGCGGAGCCTTACTCAGAAGATACATGGACTAATGGCGGCGTGCCTTCCGAGACTTATTTTGACTCCCCTGAAGTGATCGCTGCCTACAACAAGCTTTTTGATCTTGTCTTTAAGGATAAAGTCTCTCCTTCTTCCGAATGGAGCAAAAGTGTAGCTGGACAGAACGGCGATCCCTTTGTTGCTGGTAAAATCGGCATGTCTATCGGAGGCTCATGGAACCTTGCAGGTGCAAATGACTTCCCCTTCAAAATTGGCGTAGCCGCTGTACCATGGGGAGGAAACGAAAAGGTACGCAGCACCCTTTATGTCGATCCGCTGCTGATCTTGAAGGACTCCAAACATCCGAAGGAAGCTTTTGAATGGATCAAATACCTGATCACAAGCGAAGTGCAAGAGAAATCCATTGAGCTTAGTGGCGGTAACCCACCAGTCAACACCGAAGCTGCAGAAGCTTACTATAAACATTTTGAAGGTATCGATCCACAGGATATCAAAAATGTCTACGAGGGTGCTGTTAACTACGGCTTCGAATCCTATAACCACTTAATCACCAACTACTCGCAAATTAATGACATGTTCATTAATGAATTGCAGCCAGTAGAAACTGGACATAAGACGGTTGAAGAGGTGATGGCGACGATTCAGAAGAAGGTTACAGAGATCATTCAGCGATAACTGTTTGGCAGGTATACCGCCCCCTTTAGGGACGGTATACCTGCGTGAAATCATACGTTTAGCGGACAGTCTGCCAACCCTGTATACTGAAAGTAGAAAACAGGATCGGAAAATCTGCCGTGAGGAGAATTAAAGATGAAAGTTAGTATTTTTGATGTAGCCAAAAAATCCGGATTATCCGTTGTAACCGTATCCCGGGTGTTAAATGGGGCCGAATCGGTACGCGAGAATAATCGCCAAAAGGTGCTGGAGGCAATTAAAGAGCTGGATTACCGCCCTAATGCTGCGGCACGCAGTCTGGCAAGCGGTAAGACGGGAATTATCGGCATTATTGTCACTACCCTGCAAGATTCCTTTTTTGACGCAGTGGTCAAAGAGCTGAATGAAATATTAGCGATGCATGGTTATTTTTTAGCCATATCCATCTCAACAGGCATCGAATCGGATGATAGCCATTATTTAATTCAGGAGGATCGTGTAGACGGTTTAATTTTGCTCTCTCCGATGGAAGAGGACAATTATATTGTGGAGTTAAAACGGCGGGGTATCCCTTATGTGCTGATAGATAATCAGAAGCCCGAAAATGATACCTACTCCATCACGATCGACAACTTCAAGGGGGGATACGCAGCTACGCGTCATCTACTGGAGCTGGGACACACTTCAATCGCTCATCTCTGCGGTCAGGAAATGTTCCGGAGTACGCGGGAGCGGCGCAGTGGATTTCTACAGGCGCTTCAGGAACAAGGGCTGGCCCCCTTTGAGATCGTGCCTGGTGATTTCGATATTGGGATGGGATACGATACCTGCAAACGTTGGCTGAAGGAAGGAAAGCTGCCCACCGCCGTCTTCGCCGGGGATGACAATATCGCGCTTGGAGTCATCAATGCCCTGATGGAAGCGGGCATTCAGGTACCCGAAGAGGTGGCAGTGGTCGGCTATGACGATCATTATATTGCTTCACAGCTTCATCCACATCTGACAACAATACGTCAGCCTGCGGACAAAATCGGGCTGGCAGCCGCGGATATGCTGCTCAAACGCATCTCTGGAAAGATGAAACGTGGGGCCGGGATGCGGATTGATCCTGAACTTATCGTACGTGAATCTACCGGAGCTGAGTAGATTAAATTTATACACTAGGAGTGACGACCATTGACTTACTACTTGGGGATCGATGGGGGAGGCACGAAAACCTATGCTCTGCTAAGCGATGAACATGGCAATGTTCTTGGCAAAGGCAAGAGTGGTAACGGCAACCACCAGACAGGCGCCCTTGAGGCCGCCAACAGTATTCAAGAGGCCACATTCGGGGCGCTGGCTGAAGCCGGACTCCGGTTGGAAGACATCCAGCATACCTATCTCGGACTTGCCGGTGCTGATCGCGAGGCCGACTATGCTATTCTCCATCCGATGATACGCCAGATAGGATTCACCAAATACACCATTAACTGTGACACTATGATCGGTCTACGCGCCGGAACGAATCGCCCTTATGGTGTCGCGCTCATCTGCGGCACCGGCACCAATTCAGCAGGCAGAAACCTGCAGGGAGAGCATTATCAATGCGGCGGCTTTGACTATATGTACGGTGATTTTGGCGGGGGTGGCGCACTCAATATTGAGGTGTTTCGTTCCGTTATCCGAGCTTGGGACGGCCGGGAACAGCCCACCCTATTAACAGGCTTACTGCTAAAAATGCTAGGTTATGAGGAAGTTGGGCATATGTTTCACGATTTCCTCGATCATTGGAAAAAAGTACCTGTAAATGTTGCCCGCCTGCTCTTTGAAGCAGCAGCTGAAGGAGATGCCGTAGCATTGGAGATTTTACATCGGCAAGGGGTTGAACTAGGTAAGTCTGCGGCAGCTATCATTCACAAGCTAGGCATGGAGCAGGAGACCTTCGATGTGGTGCTGGCAGGAAGTCTGCTAACCCGAGGGGATCGCGGTTGGATTCGCCAGCCTATCGAGAAAGCTGTACACGCTGCAGCCCCTCAGGCAACCGTGGTTACCCTTGCCACAGAGCCTGTAGTCGGTGCAGTATGGTCAGCTATGGATCAAGATGGGTTGACCATTAGTAGTGAAGTATATGAGAAAATGCGGAAATTTCAGGATTATGAATCGATCAAACAAACTACAAGACAGGAGTGATTAATCTTGGCAGCTAACCAAGGATTAAAGATTGCAGTTATCGGTGGAGGTTCTTCGTATACCCCAGAATTAGTAGAGGGATTCATTCTTCACTATAAAGAACTTCCCGTGCGCGAATTATGGCTTGTAGATATTGAGCCTGGTCTTCGCAAGCTGAATATTGTAGGTAACTTGGCAAAACGTATGGTGGAGAAATCCGGCCTTCCGATTGAGGTTCATCTGACAACAGACCGCCGTAAAGCGATCGAAGGCGCCGACTTCGTCAGCACTCAGATGCGTGTCGGCATGCTTGATGCCCGTGCTCGTGATGAGTCGATTCCGCTCAAATATGGCGTTATTGGCCAAGAAACAACAGGTCCTGGGGGAATGATGAAAGCACTGCGCACCATCCCTGTTATTCTGGATGTATGCCGTGATATCGAGGAACTGGCTCCCAACGCATGGCTGCTCAATTTCACTAACCCTGCTGGGATGGTCACCGAAGCCGTTCTGAAATATTCTAAGGTAAAAAGTATTGGCCTGTGCAACGCACCTATCGGCCTGATCAAGCAAGTCTCTGCCAAATATAATGTAGCAGCAGACCGTGTATATGCCGAATTTGTGGGCCTCAACCACTTGCACTGGATTACTCGTATCGATGTTGAAGGTGAAGACAAGCTGGACGATATGCTTGCAGATACAACCAGCTACAGCGCTAAGAACGTACCAGCAAGAGAATGGAACCCGGAATTCCTGCAATCCCTTCATGCACTGCCCTCATACTATTTAAAATATTTCTATATGACCGATGCCATGCTCGAAGAGCAGATAGAATCCCATAAACAAGGCATTAACCGTGCTGAAGTCGTTAAACGTGTAGAAGAAGAGCTCTTCGAGCTTTATGGCAATCTAGAGCTAAGCGAGAAGCCGAAGCAGTTGGAACAGCGCGGCGGTGCTTTTTACTCAGAAGCAGCTGTTAATCTCATGAGATCGCTTCATAACGGATCAAACGACATTCAGACCCTAAATGTCGCTAACCGTGGCATATTGGACTTCCTGCCAGATGACGCCAGCATTGAGGTGAACTGCGTGGTCACCAAAAACGGCCCGTTACCTCTGCCACTGACCAAAATTCCAACCATGGCTAAAGGACTCATTCATGCTGTCAAAACCTATGAACAGCTGGCGATTGACGCCGCTGTAACCGGAGACCGCGCCCTTGCCCTTCAGGCGCTCGCACATCACCCGCTTGTTCCGTCCGTGGACGTAGCGATTCGGATGCTGGACGAAATGCTGGAAGCTAATAAAGAGTTCCTGCCGAACTTTTTTGCGAATTAATTCATACCTCCTATCGAGAAATAACTAAAAGAGACCGAACCCGGTCTCTTTTTTTTCTTGTTATAAATCTTAAATAATCCTCTAAATATAGTGAAGTCACAGCGAGCATTGATTCTCCCCTAACAGGAGGTTTTATACTTGGATTCAGTACAGCAGCCAGAAAAGAAAACCAAGGAGGATTATAGATTATGAGATTACTTGAAATCACACTTGTCTTATTTAATGTATTGTTGTTGGGTTGGCTAACCTTAGGACGGCCCAAAACACAGCGCGGGTGGCTGATCGGCGGCGGGATTTCTACTGCTTTACTGCTTATCCATGCATTCGTGGAAGGGTTGCGGTGGCCGATGATTCCAGTGTATCTGATCACACTGTGGGCAATCGTGGGCGGAACAAGACTTTTCTTCCGATCCGCAGCAAAGGCAGCAAGAAAACCGCAACGGCGTTGGAAAACACTAGTGCTGACTGGAGTTGGGGCGGTTTATGCTACCGTTTCCATTGCTCTGCCCCTCCTGTTCCCTGTATTTTCTTTTGCGGAGCCCACAGGTCCTTACAAGATAGGAACCGTCACCTACCATTGGACCGATTCTGCACGGGAAGAAAAGTTCACGGAAACATCTGGTGACTCCCGCGAATTAATGGTGCAAATCTGGTATCCAGCAAGTTCAGAGGCTACAGGGAGCCCGGCGCCATATTTATCTGATCCTACTCCGTATATAGAAGGGCTGCATGAATTTTTACAATTGCCGGAGTTTTTATTCTCAGGATTAAAACTGGCCAACACCCACGCTATTGCGAATGCCGGTTTGGCAGATACGGAAACTAAATATCCGGTGCTTCTTTTCTCGCATGGATTTATGGGCTACAAGAATCAGAACACCTTTCAAGTCGAGCAATTGGTAAGCCACGGCTATATTGTCGTAGGGATTGAACATGCTTATAGCAGCGTAGCTTCGGTATTTCCAGACAAGTCTGTGGTGAAGTTTGATTCAGAAGGAAAAACAGGCTATGAGCAAATGAAGTATTCTTTTATGGATCGGCGTAATGAAGTCTGGGTAGAAGATGCTAAGTATGTGCTGGATCAAATGGAGGCCTTATCTGCGGACGATCCTAGTGGTCTGTTTACAGGCCGGATTGATCTTGAACATATGGGCATGTTCGGTCATTCCTTTGGGGGAGCCACAACGGTGCAGATGCTGATAGAGGATCAAAGAATTCAAGCAGGCATTGATATGGATGGGGTGCTTTACGGTGAAAAGCGGATTCCTGCAGACGGCTTGAAGAAACCTTTTCTGCTCATGAGTGCCGATGACACCTTAAAAGGAGTAGACCAAACCAGCGATGCTGAAATCGCCGCACTACGGACGGATAGGAAAGAGATTACAGCCTACTATAATGAGCTATTCGCCCGGTATGAGCCAGTAACTGCAGGCGGGAACTATTGGCTGACCTTCAAACACAGCAAGCACATGAGCTTCTCAGATCTATATCTGCTTACCCCCTTGTTTGAATGGATGGAAGATGTAGATGTGCGCGGAACACATGAGCTGATTAATGAGTATACGCTGGATTTTTTTGACCATTATTTAAAAGGACAGCCCTTGCAATATTTGAATAACAACCTGGGAGACCATCCGAAGTATACACTTCAACAAGGTGCGGAATGAGAATTCTCCTGCGCAAGCTTCCATTCTAGCCCTTCCATCAGCAAGGCGTTGCCTCTCACAATAACATCCCATTTGGGATTGAGGAGCAAGCATAGTTTATTAAAGCGTTCTATCCGTTCGGTAGGAGCAGTTTGCATCAAATGAGCATATTGGCGGAAAAAGGCGGCTTTATCGCGGAACTGCTCTGGACCTGCATACATCATCACAAAATCTTCAACAATTGCCTGTACAACAGCGCTGTCTGCTGATAGTTTTTGTTGCAAGGCTGCTTCCACCCGAATTCGGATATTCTCCAGCGTTCGAATCCAAACCGCAGCGGGAACGCGGGGATGTCTAACCATATTGAAAAAAGGCAGCTCAAATCGGACAAGCTCCTCCATGTACTGTGTATCGTTCATAAGTGCTTGCAGTTCGTTCCAAGCTACGGTTTGTCCGGCTGTCACTTTGACTTCATTCATAATATATTTATTGAACAAATATAAAAAGGTATCCCGCCATTCGGACGGCAATTGACCGAGCGGCTGTATTTCTTCTATTTTACTGGAGATGAACCGGGTTCGCTTATCAGCATTCATGGACAAAGAGTCCACCAGCTCATTCATGTAATCCATGGAATCACCTGTTGAGACATGCTCTTGGGCTTGGCGCAGAATCGAAATCATATTGGTCAGCGTACTGACCTGGGTCTCCAAAGCTTCAATCTGCCAGTTGAGTGCTGTAGTGAGCTGGATTTCTCCAGCGATAACTTGGCGAATCTCGTCAATGCCGAAATCCAAATAACGTAACGTTGTGATCAGCCGCAGGCGGGAAATATCTTCAGGAGTATATAAACGGTGTCCGCCTTCGCTGTGGCTGGATGGTTTCAATAGATCGATATCGTCATAATAACGAACGGTTTTAATAGTTGTGCCCAGCAGCTTAGCCACCTCGCCGATGGTTTTGGTATCTTTACGCAAGTGATCACCCTTTTTGATGGAATCATACGATGTTGGAATGGATTGTACCGAAAGGAACGACAGCTTTCAATTTGCTTGTTGCTGATACTCGCTACCCAAGCAAAGATGGATAAAGCATCTTGGTAATTTGCACTTAGCCAATTCGATATCGGACACAGCTGACCTTAAAAGCGGCTTTTTCCCACTTTTAGAGTGCTATCGGACCCCATAGCCGTTGTTAGCGTGAACACCACTCAATATGACCACTTTCTACTTGAATAGCGGCGCTGGGGTCCGAAACTCTGCTCCAAAGGCTAAAAAATAGCAAATAACGTCATCTGGGTCCGCATGACTCGGCCGAAGATTGCACAGAAAATGTGTTCGGATATTTATAGAAGAACCAGAGATTACTGCGAGTTGTACCGATAATGAGATCTGCTGTCCATCAGTTCACTGCTGCCAGATTTGCCAACGACCCACAACGCCAAAAAACGATCCCTGTTACTGGAGGAACGCTTTTTTATTTCTACTCCAATGGACTCCCAGCATTTCGACCATTATTATCCACTCATTTATTGCTGCGCTCTCAGCGTATTTCTTGCATTACCTGTTCAATGCCAGAGCGAATATCCGGCTCTTTTACACTGGATACATTGAGCTTTAGAATCTTCTCTTTATTAAAAGAGGGCAGATACCCGCTGTCCGCCATTTCGATGCGAATGAACTTTTTTTGCAGACGTTTGATCATCTGTTCTGTCTTTACGCTGTCACTAAGCTTCAGATACGTATGCACACCAAGCTGGCCGGTTGGATGGTAGGAATAATGCTGTGCTGTCGCTGTATCTAACTCTCTCATAATCGATTCATGGAGCAGCGCGGATCTTTTTTCGTAGCAGGAACGCATCTTTTTTCGGTGGCGCTCGAACATTCCGCTTTTCAGATACAACTCCAGGGCAGCCTGAGACAGCATAGAGCTATCTATATCCATCAGTCTTTTGAATCGGTTAAAAGAGTCACACAGGACCTCTGGCAGTACAGCGACACCGACACGCAGGCCCGGAAATATAATTTTGGAAAAGCTTTTCAAATAGATCACATGGGAAGCATCGTCATAAGCGTAGATCGGATCCTCTTTTGCATCCTGCTCCAAGTCCGCCATGTAGTCATCCTCAACGATGTATACATCGTATTTAGCTGCTAGCTGAGCAATCGCCTTCTTCTGGGGACGGGTATAGGAGACGCCAAGCGGATTATGAAATCGCGGGACGGTATAAAAGAACTTGAACTGGCCTGTCTTAAATAACCGCTCTAATTCATTCAAGTCCACCCCAGCATCCGAACGCTTTATCCCCTCTGTCTCAATGCCATACGTCTTCAGATATTCCATAAACAACGGGTAACCCGGCTGCTCAATCAGCACTCGCTGCCTGCCATTCGGAAAAGGAATTCGGGTCAATACGCCAAGCGCCTGCTGCACACCTGAGGTAATAAAAATCTGATCCGGATTGGCAAATACCTGATAAGAAGCCAGATGGCGCTGCATTTCACGAATAAGAGAAGGAAGCCCCTGCGGCGTTCCATAGATGAACAAGTCATTGCGGTACATATCAATCGCTTTATTAATACAATGTTGGAAATCCAGATACGGAAAAATATCCGGGTCGGGTGCAGACACCGTAAAATCGATCCAATGTGCACCTTCGTCTTTTCGCTGTCCGCTTCGTTTCATGACATAATAACCACTTTTTGAGGCGGCATAGATTAAATGTTTGTCCTGAAGATCCTGCAACGCGCGAATAACCGTACTTTTACTACATCCATAACGTAAGGACAACTCCCGGATAGACGGTAATTTATCTCCCTCACGATACGTATCCTCGGCAATTTGCAATTCCAGCGCGTTGATTAACTCCGAATACTTATACATCCCTTTCACCTTCCTCCAAGCTTATTCTGTACCGGTACAGATGAATAATAATTACATTGTAGCACAGCTACTCTAGCCTTAGAATAAAGAGCAGAACAGGACCGGTACCTAAATGCGCGCAACACTTTGGAGGTCTTTACTAATGAATACATCTTCTACTCAAAAAGCGATAGCAGCAGCTGTCTTGAATGCTATTATTGTCGGGTTTTCCTTTATATTTGTAAAAATGGCCCTAACCGTCTCGGATCCTTTTGATACGCTAGCTCATCGCTTCACGTTATCTTTCCTTGCCGCTTCTTTATTTACTTTTCCAGGGTGGGGGCGGGTGAAGTTTGGAATATCCAAGGCCGCAGTGATCATCCCACTGGCTTTAATGTATCCAGCGTTGTATTTCACCCTTCAAGCGTATGGACTTCTGTATACAACCTCCGCTGTAGCGGGTATTATTCAGGCAACAATGCCCATCTTCACCATCCTTTTGGCGGCGATGTTCTTGAAGGAAAACACGAGCAGCTTCCAAAAGATCTCTACATTAATCTCAGTTGCAGGCATTATTCTTATCTTTGCCATTCCAGGTTTGAGTATCTCTTCTTCTAGTCTTTGGGGCGTCTTGCTCATCCTAATCTCAGCTTTATCCCTTGCCGGTTATAATGTTGCGGCTCGGAAGCTGACACGTACCTGGAGTCCCAAAGAACTTACCTATATGATTACTTTGTTCGGATTTATATTTTTTAATGGACTGGCGATCATTAAGCATGGTTCGGCAGGAACCTTGGATCAGTATTTCACACCTTTTCAAGAGCCCAAATTTATATTCTCCATGCTCTATCTCGGCGTACTCTCCTCCCTCGTGACCTCCTTCCTCTCCAACTATGCTTTATCACGGATGGAGGCTTCACGCGTGAGCATTTTCGGCAGTCTTTCAACAGTTGTCTCTATTCTCGGTGGTGTACTTCTGCTGAATGAGCAACTGGAATGGTACCATTGGACTGGTACAGTGATGATCATCGCCGGGGTGATCGGTGTGAACTGGCGGAAGCAAGTAAGGGCCAAAGGCAAAGCGTGAAGATTGATATGCATACAAAAAAGACACCCCGCGAGGTGTCTTTTATCTTTACCCTTTTCAGTATCTCTATTCTGTATCAAGCCTCGCTAATCACCGTTATTTGGCTGTTTCAAGCTCCTTGATCTTCTCTTTATATTGGTCCAACAGATTAGCTAAAGCTTCCTTGATCACAGTCGCATCTTTGGATTTAACGGCACTATTCAGATCATCTTGAGCTTTGAAAAAAGCTTTATCCGCGTCGCTAAGATCTGGAATGGAAATAGCAATTGAAGTCGCATCTACAGCTTTAATTGAAGTAGTGATATTGCTATCTACCTGCATATCATCGACTACAGGTACTACTTCAAGGTTACGACCAGCTTCAATATATCCCGCAGGTAGAGCTTCGGTGGATAGTATTTCTTTTGATAATTGAACTCCCTCCACCAGTTCCGCAGGCACAAGCTCGGCAAGTGCGGTTACACTAAATCCAGCAACCTTATAATACTGATCCAAGGTGTTCTTCCAGTCTTCTTGGGTATTAGGTGCGTAGGTCTTAGCCAACTCCAGGGGATCTACCCAATCAATAGTGGTTACTTTAGTGGCAATTGTTCCTTTAGAGGCAGCAGTAACCACGGCTGCGGCCGTTGTTTTCGTGTTTCCGTCTTGTGCTCCACTTGCTGCGTTCGTTGCAGACGGTGCAGCAACGGCGGACACTAGCAGGGTGGACAGCGCTAACTTTTTAAATAACATCTGTTGATTCATAAATACAACACTCCTCGTCGATTCGAATGATCTTACAAGACCAAGCTTACAAAATGGGTGTGGCAGAACATTGGTTAATTTGTGGAAAAACGATGGCAGCCGCCCCTACCCACCTCTGGATTGATATACTTGTAGGAGAATAATTTGGAGGTAACCCGAAATGAATAATCCATACCTCATTGCCGTAGTCGACGATGATGAACATATACGCAATCTTGTTGAAGCTTATTTACAAAAAGAAAATTACCACACCATCGGCCTTGGCAGCGCTGAGGAAGCATGGACCTTGTGGCAGACAAGCCCCCCGGATATGTGGGTACTTGATGTTATGCTCCCCGGCATGGATGGTTATGAGTTCTGTAAAAGGATTCGTAACGAAGCCGAAGTACCGATTATTATGATCTCCGCAAGAGATAATGAAGTGGATAAAATATTAGGATTGGAGCTTGGCAGTGACGATTATCTAGTCAAGCCGTTCAGTCCTCGTGAGTTAGTCGCCCGGATCAAACGGCAGCTTCAACGCTGGTACAAACTGAGTAATCAGGCCGAAAAGTTGCACAGTCAGGCCACTTCCACCCGTCTTGAAATCGACCAGCTTCTACTATTGCCGGAAGAAAGACGTGTATTCTGGTGTGGTGAAGAGGTGGACTTGACCAGCAAGGAATTCACCATGCTAAAAGTATTCGCGGATGCCCCTAACCGGGCATTTACAAGAGATGAGCTGCTGAGCTATGTGTGGGGAGACGATTATTTTGGAAGTGATCGCGCCGTGGATCATCTAATTAAACGGATGCGCAAAAAACTGGAGCATTTGCCCATTGAGGCAGTATGGGGGCACGGATACCGCATGAGAACAGATGGGGGTGAGCATACGAATGAAACTAGCACATCAGATTAATTTAGCCTTTAGTATTGCATTGGTATTGCTACTATCTATTACTGCTGTCGTGATCCATTTTGTACTGCTCAACCATTTTGTCGGAACACAAAAAGAGGATTTAAGAACCATTGGTGCGGCGATGTCAGCTACATTGACTGAAGAAAGTAAATACATCGGGGAGATTGGCACTCAGCTGGAAGCTCTGCCCGTGACCATACCTTCTCTAAGCACTCCAGGCGTCGAAGCCATTCTTAGCGATGAGACAGGAAAAGTCTTGTCCACATCATCAGAGATGAGTTCAATTGCAATAAACTACGATGCCAAGAGTGTCACAGGCCAAGCCACTGAGCTCCAGAACATTTGGAATGGAACAGATACACGGTATATTACTGAAGTGAAGGCTACACCTATAGGCACGCTAACTCTACTAACCCCTATGAGCACAGTCACTGCTATTGAACAAGCTTTGCTCAGAAGACTGCTGATCGTTTTCAGTGCAGCGGGAGCATTTATGTTCCTATTTGGCCTATTTATCACCAAGAAGCTGATTCAACCTCTAATGAGGCTGCAACAAGAACTCCGCAAAGTCAAAGAACGCCGCTTCTCAGATGTTAAATTAATTAAAGCTGGTGGAGAGCTTGGATCCGTCGCTCAATCGGTATATGACATGGCAGATGAATTAAATCGTTTCAACCATGTGCAGAAACAATTTTTCCAGAATGCGTCTCATGAATTAAAAACCCCCTTAATGTCCATTTCCGGCTACGCTGAAGGGATTAAGGATGGTGTTTTTGAAGGTGAGAATGTAGTAAAAGGGCTAGACATTATCATGAGCGAAAGCAGCCGCTTGAAGAAGCTCGTGTCCGAAATGACTTTACTTGCGAAGCTGGACAGCGAGGAAGATATATTCAAGCCTACGGAAATTTGTTTAAAAGATCTACTGACAGAAACCATCGAAAGAATGAACCCTCTATTGATGAAAAAAGAATTAACCCTCCATATCTCCCACGATCATCAAGATTCTCTTACGATCCGCGCGGATAGGGATAAGCTGCTACAGGCGCTTCTTAATGTAGTATCGAATGCCACACGTTACGCTAACCAACATATCTATATCCATGTTTCGGTCAAGGAGGGCCGGTCCCTGTTATCCGTAAGTGACGATGGTCCTGGAATTTCGGACGATCTGCTCCCCTATCTCTTCCATCGGTTTGTAAAAGGAAAAGACGGAGAATCCGGACTTGGACTGGCTATTTCCCGCGCAATCATCGAGCGTTGTGGAGGTCAGATCAGCGCAGGCAACCGAAGAAATGGCGGTGCGGTAATCTCGATGGGGTTTCCTTTATAATTATTCGTAAGAGGCTGTCTCAAAAGTAGTGAACTCTACTTGGGGGCAGCTTCTTTTTTATGGAATGGAATTGAAAAGAAAAGTAATGGATTTTACTGTGCCATATGACACCACGCGTAGTGTTCTATGATATTGGGTTGGGCGGTTGGGCGGTGGGCGATAGGCGGTGGGGCGGTGAGCGGCGGTGAGCGTAGGCGGTGGGCGTAGGCGTGGGTGTAGGCGGTGGGTGTAGGCGGTGGGCGTAGGCAGTGGCCGGTGGGCGTAGGCAGTGGCCGGTGGGCGTAGGCAGTGGCCGGTGGGCGTAGGCAGTGGCCGGTGGGCGACTTGCTAGGTGTGATTTTCGTACGGCTTGCGGTAGGGTTTAAACTAATTAGGGAAAAACTCCCTGAAAATAGCCGGTATTCGCTCTAAATGAACGAAATCAGGGAATTCCTCCCTAATAATTAGGGGGATTTCTTAATTAGTTACTAAATCGGCCGAAAATCAGGTAAGTTTTCCCTAATTATAAGTCTGATGAACAGAAATCTCTGAATTTCAGGGAGAAATTCCCTAATTACTCTATAAATATTTCACTTATTGCATCACTTGCAGCATCACTTGGTGCGACACATGAATCATCAATTGCTCATCACTTGGTGCGCCGCTTAATTCAATCGCTCAACATCTACATAAGAGCCGGAATAGGCCTCATCAGCTGCTGAAACATTCATCATCCCCCTCTATATTCATCTTGGGAAATGATGCCGTTTCTACTTCATGGTAAATATAGCTACTATTTTGGGTAATATATAGTCGAAGTAACAATTACACCTTACCTCGAATAAGAGTTAGATACTACATTTTTTCACAAAAAGGAGATCACAACATGAGCAGACTTGCAGGAAAAGTAGCTATTATTACTGGTGGAGCAGGCGGCATTGGTAAAGGGATGGCCCTGGCTTTTGTTAAAGAAGGCGCTAAGGTAGCTATTATTGACCTCAATGAAGAAACCGGCAAAGAAACAATTAAAGAATTACAAGAATATCAACCTGAATCTATCTTTATTCAAGCGAACCTCAAGGAACACGATAAAATAGCTCACCTTGTTAAACAAGTAGCTGATAAATTCGGAAAAATAGATATTTTAGTAAACAATGCCCACGCATCCAGAATGAAATCTATCGAAGAAACTACACAGGCTGATTTCGATTTATCTTTTGATACAGGCTTCTATCCAACCTTCTATTTCATGCAAGCAGCACTACCCTATTTAAAAGAAACTCAAGGTAAAATTATTAACTTTGCATCGGGCGCCGGTCTCAACGGTGACACCAATCAAGGAACATATGCTGCTGCAAAAGAAGCCATCCGTGGAATTACCCGGGTAGCCGCTAATGAATTTGGTCCATTTGGAATCAACGTAAACATCATTGCTCCAATTGCTAATTCCCCTGGTATGATTGAATGGGCAGAAGCAAACCCTGAGTATTACCAAAACATGATTTCAAAAATTCCTTTGAGAAGATTGGGTGAACTGGAAAGTGATATCGGGCGTGTTGCGGTATTCCTAGCGAGTGAAGATTCCGATTATATTACGGGCCAGACTATCATGGTAGATGGCGGATCTATTAAGCTTCGTTAATTTCAAGCAGATTCTCGTAGACCTTAAAATGAATAAATTTGATGCTAAATAAATAAGCCGGAAGTGAACATCGTAAAATGTTCGCTTCCGGCTTTACTACTTTCTATTTAATCGTGATTTCGTCCACATATACGGTAGCACTACCCACCGGATCGGTTGCTGTGGTCATGACTTGAACGCCAATCGCTTGGGTCAAATTACGATCCGCTACCTTGCTGATATCCAATGTTATTGTAGTAAATCCATTGGTATCTACTGGTGCAGCCGTAGAAGCAGTCCATGTTCCCCAGCTTGAGCCACTTTGGGTGAACAGCTGAGCCATTACACCGCTAACATCGCTTGCATCAATAGGTACAACCTTGATTTTAAGCGTAATTGTTGATGCATTCGCTAAATTGGTAACCACCATACGACGCAGCTGGAACTGCCCTCCATTTAATGTTAAGTCCGCTTGCATCGAATGAGTTCCCTCAGCATACACAGCATTGCTCACCGATAGATTCTGGGCCAGTGCTGTATTATATTTATTATTTTCATCCACATTGATGCTGAAGCCTTGCAGTGTATTGTCCTCGAAGCCATAGACGACAGCTTCAGGTGCGGTACCATTCTTCAGGGTCCGAACATCATCCAGATACAGCGTAGAAGTTCCCGTGCCACTGAATCCCTCGAGCTTGATACCTATGGCTTTTACACTATTAAGATCAGCAATACCTGCCAAGTTGAGCGAAACCGTAGTAAATCCGCTCGAATCTACTTTCACAGCTCCACTGTCAGCCCAAGACCAGGTCGATCCCGTCTTAATATACAAACGTGCATCCGCTGTTCCGTTCGACAGTTTAATTTGTGCGCTTAATTTATCTACCGCGCTCAGATCCAAACTGCCATTTTTGCTGAGCTCAAAAGCTCCACCTGAATCGAGTGAGAACAAGGAGCTTAACGAATGAGTTCCTTCAGCAGCCTCATCAGTCGAGATCACTGCCGCGGTTGCACTGGCATTATTCTGCTCTACTGTCCAGTCCTGAGTATCTTTTTCGAAGCCATACAACAGCTTCGCCTGTTCTGGCGTGCTGCCAGGACCTTCGCCCCCGTTAGGGACGCCACCCGTTCCATCATTAAACGCTGTAATATCGTCAAAGTACAGCGTACCAGACGTACTTGCTACTGTGTCCTTTTTATTTACGTAGATAGACACTGCCCGAATGTCCTTAAGGTTCTCTTTAGTGATTACTTTACCGGCATTTCCTGTATCCCATGGCGCTGGAGCGAACTGGCTGAATGGAATTTCCACCATGCCAGGTGTCGTACCTGCCAGTGAAGGATAAGCTTCAAAAGAGATGCCGCTTGCATTGACCTGAATAACAAGTTTGTGGTCGCTGCCATCAGGTGCAATCCAGAGCTTCAATTTGTTGGCGTCCGACCAGTCGGCATTATTCATGTTTTTGGTACGACCTGTATAACCCTGGCCGTCCACATTATAATCGAATCTAAGGCCATACTTGCCATCATTTTTATGGTCCGCATCAAGTGAGATCTTATTTAGATCACCCGCAGGACTTAATGCCGCACGAAGTAATTCATCATTGCCTTTGTAATTCTCAAAAGTATCTACAATCAATGGGTCCCCAATGCCCTGCACGTCACTTACAAAGATTTGGATCGTTTGTGAAAGTACAGAACCATCCTTTGCATAGGACTTAACAGTAAGCATCACGCCTGATTCGTCGAAGGCTACACCTGGTGTCCAATCTGCCAAGTAATAGAAACCTTCTGTGTCAGCTGCCATACTGTACTCTGTTGTGTCATCCCCAATCAGATAGGTTACTTTATCCACGTCCTGATTCAACACACGAACACGAAGGGTCGATGCTTTTGTCGTGGGCACTGTTTGGTTTGCGGTTGGTGAGGCAATGTGTAAAAAAGGTTGCTCGGTTTCTGTAGTTACCTGTTTCGAATACGCATCCGCAACAGCCACTTCATAGCTGAAGCTTGTATACGGATCCTTATAATAGTCTACGAAATCAGGGAGCAGTTCATGATCTCCTAGTCCGTTTGGAGCATTTCTATAAGGGACAAAGATAGAATCTGTATTGAAATTCGCCCAAGTCTGCATGTACGCCATCCGTTTAGCATCCGGATCAGACTGCAGCGCAGCGATTAGCTTGGTAAAGAATTTCAGGTCCTTCGTTCCAGTTGGCTTCACACCCGAATAACCGAACTCAGTAAATGCTGCAATTTTTCCCTTATCATCCGCCAGCTTCGAAATCAGCTTAGCATCCTTCACAACTGAATCAAACCAACCCTCAGTGGTTCCGTCATAATAATTATCGAAGCCAAGGATATCAACATAGTCATCTCCCGGATACGTCTCAAGGAAGGTCGCATCTGTGCCGTTAAATGGACTTCCCGGTGAGAATGCATATAAGAAGTTATGCACATCTTTTTTGTCCCTTAAGTATTCAACGGTATAACGATAGATTTCAGCATACTGCTCCTTCGTACGGTAAGGCGCACCCCACCAGAACCAGCCACCATTTTGCTCGTGGAATGGACGGAAAATGACTGGAATAACTTTACCATCATCATCTTTTAAGTTATTCGCAAAGTCCGCAATCATATCCAGGAATGCATTAAATTCTGCATGCTTGTCACCGCCGGGTAATATATGCGTAAGCACATTTCCTTTGGTGTCATAAAAGTCCTTTCCTGTGACGAAGTTCGGCATATGCGAGCTTAATGTAAGCACGCCGCCTTTTTCATAAGCAGACTTCATCACGCCGATTAATTTATCACGATTCTCCAGCTTGGTTGCGCCTAAATCTCCCGGTTTCTCAAAACCTTCAAGACTAAGTGTATCCCAGCCGAACAGCCCCGGAAGGTCGCCTACTGCATTCTCGACCTCAGACTGCGTTCCGTCCTTTTCAGTAATAGAAAGTCCTTCTGTAGTAGCATGCTGATGTCCAAACAAGATCTCACTGCCGCGGATATCCTGTAAGTAGGCGAATAGTGATTTAGTCTCACTACTTGCATCAACATCCGCTAAATTCTCGATACGTCCCACAGGACCCGTCGGGTCGGTCGGTGTCGGTGTTGCTGTTGCTGTTGGTGTTGCCGTTGGTGTCGGTATTTCCGTTGCTGTTGGTGTTGCTGTCGCTGTAGGTGCCGCGGTTGGATTAGTCGGACCTGCCGGCGTTATTGATGAGCCTGATGCCGAGGTAGGCGCTGGGGTAGCCGTTGCTACAGGACCTTGATTGCCTTTGATAATGACAATTGTGCCAGGAGCAATGGGCTTACCGTTCAACGTTACTCCTGTTGCCTTAACGTCCGCTTTTGCAATGTCGCCCTGACCGGAAATGGTGGTTCCAGTCGCTTTATCAGCAACGTTTAGATTTGCAATCGATGCGCCTTCACCTAGGATCAGTCCCACAGTTCTATTTAGAATTCCCGTGGTGATCATCGTCCCAATTCCAAACTCCAGCCTTGCTAGACTATCTACCGTTAGCTGAGAGATTTGGGTTGTACCACTCGTGAGGACACGAACCTCACCCTCTTTACGATTTATATTTACTTTGCCTAATGAGCTATTCTTAATAAGAATGGAGTTTACCCCGCCACCTGCAATAAATGTGGTGCCCGTAACCTTAATGCCCTCAAGGGTCACTTCGCCGTTACCGATCCCAGCGGTTAGATACAGGTTTCCGTTTATCGTTGCATTTTTTAACACAACACCATCCTGATTAACGACTACATTTCCAGAAACTATTCCTCCTTCAAAACTTCCAGATTGCGAGTAATAACTCTTCACTATTTTATTAATTAACGTTATAACTTCGGCACGGGTGATCCTTCCAAGCGGCTTAAAGGTTCCATCCTCATAACCTGTGATCAATCCTGAGAGCGCATCAACTGCATCCTTAGCATAAGCTTGAATCTGAGAGGAATCATTAAATCCACTCAATGATGAAGCGCTTTCAGTAGCTTGAAGAGTAAATATCCGAGCCAACATCGTCACCGCATCCTGACGCGTTATATAATCAGTAGCTTGTGCTTTATTCTCTGAGTATCCTTCATAATACCCAGCATATCGTGCCAACGAAAGCTGATCTGCATACCAATCGGTCGCTTTTACATCGGAAAAAGATTGATCTGACTTCATATAGAAACCAAATACCTTATTCAAGATCGTAGCAAACTCAGCTCTTGTAATTCCTTCATTGGGATGAAAAGAACCATCCTGATACCCGTTTAAAACGCCATTTTCTACCCACTTCGCAATATTTTGTTGTGCCCAGTGACCCTGTGTATCACCGAATCCAACAGTGGATGGTGCTGCTGCAGAAATTACAGAAGGGATAGGAGACATTATCATTGCACAGGCAAGTATACTCCCCAGCCACTTTTTCGCTTTTTTCATTCCTAATTCTCCTTCGAAAATAAATGGATTTGATAATAAGAATAGCCAACCAGCTGTTATGAACCCAATAACTATCTGTCCTTATAGAAGACAATTACAGACCTACTCGCTAACTATTCACCTCCACATCTCCAACTTTGTTATTGATAACAAACGCTAACAAAAACTTCTTATTTCGTTACATATTCCGGTATATGCAAGATTATAGCGGTTACATTGGCATAAAACAATCAAAATATTGCCTCTTGTTATAATTATTTTATATTTTACGTTAGCATATATGTTAGCTATTCCGTAAATAAATAACAAAATTCAATACAATATAACAAAAATAGACACCCCGCAGGAGTGCCTCCCAATAATCATATAGATGAGATCCAATTCATTTATCATGTTTTATTGGTGGCACGGAAACACAGATGTTCCTTCCCGCACCTCTTTCGTCAGATCGTCCATAGTGACAAGATTATGTGTAGTTCCGAGAACGATAATGACATAATACGATTGCCCACTTGAATCCTCGAGCACTACCTGATAACCTGACCCTCCAAATAAGGGTTTGCAAATCGTTGCAACTCTCAGCGATGCACTTTCCGTGTACTCTTTACGCACATAATCCATTCCAAGACTTCCTGCTGCCCGCTTGTTCTGACGCTCCGAGCTTCCGTGAATTACTGCTATTATTACCGCTCCAATAATTATGATAATAAGGATTAGATAACCCAATTGGTTTTTTCTCATCTTTCCTTCCTCCTTATTACATAGAGTACAATTGGCACAGCAGCGGGGCGATTAGCAATAATCTCGTTTCTGTAGGCACCCTATCCCGCGATTAAGTGCCAAAGCCAATAGCTATATGAAAAATTTTACCACTACAGTATTTCAAAAGCTTACCCTATATAAAAACAAAAGGCACCCCCAAGGGTGCCTTCATTATCACTGCATATTAGTTGTGCTAGTTATTTATAAGACTCTGCCAGCGAGTTCGCTACCACTATCGCATTGTACACATCTTCCGAAGTAACCGGGAACGGCATATTGCCCATTGTGTCTCCTTCTGCACAAGCAGCTTCAGCAACTTGGCGCCATTCGGATTCGATAAATTCCGTACACCCCAGATCGGCGAGGGTTAGCGGAAGATCTACATCCTTGATAAGCTTAATGACAGTTTCCAGCTCCTCATTTGAGGCATTTTCCAGTACTAGCTGGGCTAAAAGACCAAACGTAACCTTTTCACCATGCTGAGCTTTGTGTAGTGAAGGAACGGCTGTCATCCCATTATGGATAGCATGCGCGGCAGCCAGACCACCAGATTCAGCACCCACACCACTTAGATAAATTGTCGCTTCAATAGTTTCCTCCACCGCGCGTGTATAGAGCTTCTGATCAACCGCACGTTTTGCTTTTACCGCATTCTTAAGTAGAGCTTCATAACAAAGTCTTGATATACCTAGACCCGTTGTAGAAGGTTTCATGACTACGAGATTGTCGCCATTAGAGGCATAACAAGCACGGGCTTCAAAATAAGTAGCCAGTGCATCGCCAATTCCAGCTGCGAAAAAGCGGGAAGGCGCTGAAGCTAAAATCGCTGTATCAGCCAAGACTACATCCGGATTACTTGGGAGGAATAAGTATTGATCAAATGAACCATCTTTATTATAAATGACAGCCAGCGCTGTACATGGTGCATCAGTAGAAGCGATCGTCGGAAAAATAACTACAGGCAGCTTCTCATAATAAGCAGTAGCTTTGGCGGTGTCCAGTGTTTTACCTCCGCCGATACCGACGATGATATTCGCCCCAGCTTTACGGGCAAGTTCCCGATTACGATTAATCTCTTCCTGAGTACATTCATAATTGAATTTTTCAAAAGTAGCCTTATTGCCCGCACCTTCGATGGAACTTCCCGCCTCTTTCTTAGCACGTTCCAAAATGAACTCATCACAGATCACATAGGCATGATCGCCAAACGCCTTAATATACTCATTCAGATCTGAAAGTAAGTTATGGCCGGAGATAAATTTCTTTGGTGAAGTAACGGATCTAACGAAATGTGACATTGTGCAAGACTCCTTGTTGTGTGTTTTAGTAAGCATAAAGACGCAATTCCTACATATTATTACCCCGCTACCCAAGAAATACTCAAGTTGTATTCTCCAAAGGCACTCATCAGAGCATGCAAAAAAGACACCCCTCAGGGTGTCCTTTGATTTTTTTATATCTATTATATAACACGATGCTGAACCCATTTTTTGCCCATAAATCGCCGCAGGAAAATCAGACCTCTGATCCCCCACTCACAATTCATCGCCAGCCAAACGCCGAGTATACCAAAGTTCAGAACAATACCTAAGATGTATCCGAGCACTACACGGAACAGCCACATCGTAAGCATCGAAACCATGGAGGTAAACTTGGAATCCCCTGCCGCTCTAAGCGCCGAAGGCGTAATAAAGCTAATGGACCATAGCGGAATTTGCGCAATCGTATTGATGAGCACAATCAGGAAGATATCTCCCACAATCTCAGCAGGAGGATGGAACATCGACACTAATGGATTGAAAAAAGGCATAATCAGCAACCCCATTACCACCAGGGAAAGAGAAGAGGTGACAAGGAATGATTTAATAAATTTTCGAGCATCCTTAACATTATTGCTTCCCATACATTGTCCCACCACTGTAATAATCGTTAAGGACAACGCATTCCCGGGGATTTGCATAATCCCTGCAAAGGAGGAGGCAATCGCATTAGTCGCAAGTGCATACGTACCCAGACTAACGATAAAGATCTGAGTCAGAATTTTACCACCATTAAAGAACATCTGCTCCGCCGCAAACGGCATCCCGATGAACATTATTTTTTTCAGCATAGACAGCTTAACCACTACAAGATCGCGAATACGGATATGCAGATCGTTGTCCAATCGGAATAGATAATAAAGTGCGCAGAACGCCCCCAGGTATCTAGCTATATTTATAGAAATGGTCATCCCCAGAACACCCATATGCAACAGGTTAATAAAGACGAGATTCAATAAGACATAAGTTAAATTCATAATTAGCGAAAGCACAAGCGAGGCCCTCGTTCTACCAATTCCACGAAGAGCACCACATACCGCCTCCACAACAGCTATACCAAGATAAGAGATACAGCTCCCAATCAAATATATTCGGGCGTTCTCCATAACCTCTGGTGAGGCCGCTCCAAATAGTAAATTTAACAGCGGATTGTGAAAAAGAATTCCGAACATCCCAATAGCAAATGCCATCAGCGAAACAGATGACGTAGCACCTGCCGTAGCTTTTGACACCATGAGGTCATTGCCGCTCCCTTTATACTGCGCAACAACAACCGTCCCACCTGTTGAGACGGCAATAAACACACTAATGAGAAAAATATTAAGAGAATCTATCATATTGACCGCACTGATAGCTGCCACACCAGACGAGCTTATCATAGCTGTATTCACTAGATTAAGACCCACCACAAAGGCCTGATCCACTAGGATAGGGATGAATAAAGCAATCATCTGACGATAATCTATCGATTCACCAGAGAAATACTTTTCCAGAAACCGCACACTTTGCTTCGTATTTACACCTACATTAGGCTCCATCTTTGCTTCACTTCTTTTACATAGAGTTTGTCAAATTGAATTATGCGTATAAATAGAAAAAGGCTCTTCAGGTTGAAGAGCGATTCAAAAGTATTGCCTGTTTATATGCACTTAGGTATGCGGTCGAGAGGACTCGAACCTCCACGGGGGTTAGCCCACACGGACCTGAACCGTGCGCGTCTGCCAATTCCGCCACGACCGCACAAAATATTAAAAAATACAGTGCAGAATATAAGTTAACATGATTTCACAGAAAGAGCAACAACAAATTTAACAAGTAAAAGCGCCATCGGCGTCCTTGTAAGGACAGTAAGCGTTTAAGGGAAGACCATAAGAGTATTGGTGCCACTTATACTTTCTTATATTTAAAAAAAGTGTATCGATGCCCTCACGAGGATCATCGATACACTTTTAGTTAGAACAATAGAATTATGATACTTGTCCAAGCATGCGATAGATGATAACCGCTGCTTGAGCGCGATTAGCTATACCCTTAGGTGCAAATTTCCCACCATCAACACCGTTGACGATTCCCAATTGAGTTAGCTGTGCGATAGCCTCTTGTGCATAAGGAGCAATACTGGATTTGTCTGCAAACTTACCCAATGCTGCATTTTTATCAATCGGCTGTAGTTTGTCTTTCAGTGCGTTAGCAACCATAATGGCCATTTCTTCACGAGTCACTTCACGACCCGGTTCAAATTTGCCATTTCCAGAGCCTTGTACAAGTCCAGCCTTCACCGCAAGGGCGATAGAATCCGTGTACCAAACTCCTTGTTTAACATCGTTGAACGAACTGGTTGTTGCTGAACCCGTAAGATTCAGTGCGCGTACCAGCATCGTAACGAACTCTGCTCTAGTCACTGTTTTGGTTGGCGCAAAAGTATTTGCATCCAGACCTTTCAGAATGCCCTTAGCAGCCAATGCTTCAATAGCTTCTTGCGCCCAAGCTACCTTACCCAGATCCTTGAAGTTTGCTGCTGGCGCAGTAGTTGGTGCAGGTGTTACCGTTGGTGCTGTTGATGGTGCTGGTGTTGCTGTTGCTGTTGGTTTCGCGGTTGGAGTAGGCGTTGGAGTTACACCGGTAGAACCGCCTCCACTGCCATTGCCCGATCCCGAATCAGCCTTTAATTTATTAATAATACGTCCTTCAATGGCCGCTTTAATCTCTTTGCCATTAAACGTTTTTACAATGTAGTCGTAGAATACGTCCAAATCAATAGGTCCAGCCAATGAATCACTAGCTTGAGTCAGAACCTTGTAGTTATCTCCACCCGCAGCCATAAAGTTATTTACTACTGCTGTATATTTCTGCGTAGGATTAATTGGTGTTCCATCAGTTAGTGTGAGGCTCGCAATACGATCAGCTACTGGCAGATACATATTCGCTGTATATTTCAGTCCGGAAATTTGCAGCGTTTTGATATCTGGTGTTCCATCAGCTTTTACATTCCATTGCTGTTGCAGCAATGTTTTGATTTGCGCTCCGGTTAGTGTCAGCTTCACAAGCGTGTTGCCGAATGGCTGAATTTTAGCCAGATCGCCGAAGGTTACAGGACCTTTCGGAAGGTCCGCACGGATACCGCCTGGATTCATAAAGGCGAAATCGGCAGCTTTTGCACCATCGCCGAAGTCAGCATTACGCATAGAGTCAGCAATCAGATTCCCAAGTGCAGCCTCATTATTGTAAGCATCGGTACGAGTGATAGTTCCGTCCGTTGTACCTACTGGTTGGGTAAGCTCAGGATGCTTCTCAAGGTAAGCATTAACCAGTGCCACACTTTCCGGATCTGGTGTTACACCCTCATGGAAGGTGGAAGTTACCACAGCAGACTTATCCTTCACATCACCTGTTTTAGGATCAATGATCAACTTGATATCCTCAAATGCTGTACCGTAAGAATAAGCTTGTACAATCAGCTTGCCGTTTACTGTTCCATTTGCAAGTGCATGGTTATCACCAGCAACGATAACATCAACAGGGGATTCCGCAGGAAGCGCATTGGCCAGATCAGCCGCTTCACCTGTAGTCACACCATCTTTGGTCGTTGCAGGATCATGTGCAAGCACGATAATCGTCTCAACACCTTTAGATTGAAGCTCCTTAGCGTATTTCTCCACAGCCGCCACTTCCTCCTCAGGCGTGAGGAAATGCACGCCGGCCGTACCGGAAGGCGCTACCTTGCTTGGTGTGGATTTTGTTACAAGACCAATAAAGCCAATTTTCACACCGCCTACTTCTTTGATTACATAAGGATTAATAATTGGCTCGCCAGTTTTGGCATCCACTGCATTCGCATTAACATAATCAAAATCAGATCCAGCATGGTTAACTTTATTATCCTTAGGGTCGATACCACCATAAAGCTGTGTCATCAGTGCATCAACACCTTGGTCAAATTCGTGATTACCAAGAGAACCCACATCAAATTTCATCATGTTCATCCAAGCATGAGTCGGCTCATCGCGCTCAAGGGATGATACTGGAGCGGATGCTCCAACGGAGTCACCATTATGGAAGAGTAATGAGTTCTCATACTTTGCACGAGTTGCTTTCAAATAAGTCGCGAGATAGGCTGCTGTGCCTACAGACTTATTGTTCACTGTAGAAACAGTGTCGAGTTGACCGTGGAAGTCATTAATTCCAAGAAGGTGAACCTCCACATCTTCCGTCGGTGCAGGTGTCTTCACACTTAGATCTAGCTTGAAAATTCCAAAGCCCTTATTATCTTGCTGTCCAGTATCGGAAATGTTCGCTGGGAGTACATTTGCCGCTTTAGGTGTTGTTGTAAATGTAACATCAACATTGCCTTTGATAGGTGCCAAGGACCAGTTACCATCAGCAGTTGGATCAATCGTACCAGCTTCACTGATGTAGTCCATCAGAACCTGACGATTCTCATCTTGAGAGTCTACAACCAGCTCTGCACCTTTAACACCCGGGAAGTTCCCGCCACCACTTGCGCGGTAATTGTTAGTAACAACAATGAAATCCTGATCTAGATCTAAAGGTTGATCATTGTAAGTGACATCCGTTACACGACTCGAAGAAGCATCATTAATCGTACCATCCGGATTGTACTTCGCGTTTTTCGTCACATCAATTTTATATTGAACCCCATCGATTACATCGAAGTTAAAAACCGAAAATTTCGTATTCAACAGAGACTGCGGAGTCGAGATCCCTGGTTTGATGCGGTTAAATGCGCCCGCACTCATTTCCAACCATTCTTTCACAACAGAACCCTTAACTTTGATTGCTTTAAGGGTATTATCATATAAATACAGGTCACTTGCGCTACGAATAGTCAAGTCACCCTTATCAATACTGGTGTACTCATCAGGTCCGTTGCGTCCTGCTTTAAAAGGAGCACCAACACTAAGAATGGCAAGGTCCTTATATTGAGGAACATTGATATCAATATAATTCTGAACGTACCACTTTTGTGCATACGTAACAAGTTGAACCGTAGGATCATCCTGAACCATTGCGAAATAGCTGTTCATCGGAGCTGTTGTAACACCCAGCTTTTGTCCAGTATAAGCAATAGTAGCCTCATGTGCTGCTGCAACAGCTGCATCTACAGCCGCATCAGGCTCAACCAGTGGTATATTCACTTTATTCTCTGTCTTATAAATAGAACGAGCAGAAGCTTTTGAACTTTGCTTGTCTACCGTCCAGTCATTACCATCGTATACAATGTTCAGATCGATTAGACCCAAATAAGCTCCGCCGTAACCAGCTTGTACAGCAGGCGTACCGTTAATGTGACCATTCACATTATCGATCACAGCCTTTTCGTTTGCATACGGTTGTTTAGTAACAGGATCTTTGAACGACGCGTCCAACGTATCGTTATTCCCTGTTGGGAATACCTTATGCGTATGAGAGAACGTAATCGCATCAATATCAGGAACCTTACTCAAAGCGTTAATATCATTCTCAGAACCGTCTCCTGTAACGGCGTTAACATCAAACCCCGTATGGGCCATAGCAACAATAACATCTGCTCCCTTAGCTTTCATTTCAGGAACAAATTTTTCTGCCGTTTTAGCAATATCTTCAACGACAACTTTGCCTTCCAGATTAACCTTGTCCCACTCCATGATTTGAGGAGTAACTAGGCCGATTAGACCAACTTGAATCGTCTGCTCATCGCCGTTACTATCCGTAACTTTCTTAGGAAGAATAACATAAGGCTGATAAGCATTTGTAACGCCATCCATTTTATATATATTCGCATTCACATAATCAAAATTGGCTCCAGTAGTCATCTCATTACCAGTGCTACCGTTTATCGTACGATCTAAAAATTGTAATCCATAATTGAATTCATGATTACCAAAAGTCGCAGCATCATATCCCATAGCGTTCATGGCTGCAATCATCGGATGGATATCAGTAACATTAGTAGGGTCCTTCAGATCCGATTCCTTCGCCACATAAGTACCTAGCGGAGTTCCTTGAATCAAGTCCCCATTGTCGAGTAGGAGGGTGTTGGGTTCTTCACTTTTGGCTTGTTTCACCAAGCTTGCTGTGCGGTCAAGACCGACAGTTACTGAAGCTGCATTCTTAAAATAGTCCCAGCCGTAGACATTGGTGTGCACGTCCGTCGTGCTCATCAGCCGGAGTTTGGCTGTGGCTGCGGATGCTGCTTCAGCTTTATCTGTACCCCAAGCTGCACCCAAACCAATACCTCCAAACACCTGCAAAGAAAGCACTGCAGTTGCTAATACAGAAGCAATCGGCTTATTCCATCGTGTCTTCCATCCCATAATAATATTAGTCCTCCCTATCATTTTCACATAATTTCTGTGATATTATATCACACAAACATAACCAATTATCATATAATTGTAAAAATAATATAAAACTATGTTAAATATAATAACATAAGAAGAAAGACCTAGACTTATGAATCCGTTTTTATAGGTCAAGAGTCAATAGATGCAAAAAGAACACATCTTCACCAGATGTGTCCTAAAAACAATCCTATATAAAGTCTAGAAAAGTCGAATCTATATCCGGCACTACTTTTTACCCATTCATAGCAGTAATCCCAAAACAGATTGCAGTTATTAGAGATAAGGGTGTCATCACAAGTTTTTCTTTCATGCTCCTCGACAATAAGTTCATTATAGTATTAAGAATTAAATAGACGGCAAAAAAATAACATACCCTTCTATCAAAAGGTAATCCAATAGAGATCACATTACCTGCCTGCAATAAGTACAGGATGGCAATTAGCTGTATCACTACTGAAACTCCACACGCGACTCTCATTTGTGGAGGCATAATTCTATGCCTTCCTCCCATTGCAAATTCCCCATAAGGCAGTCCCAGAGACAGCAGTACATAAAGAATCACTGCTCCCAAATATTTTTTTATGATGAACCAGCACAAGCAACACAAAAATATCTGAGTAATATAGAAGTAAATAGACCAATGAGGTGATCCGCAAATGGCAAATACAACGAAGATTCGCAAACGTGCTGAACAGCTGAAAGGTAGACCCGTATGCATTACGCTACATGATGGACGTACGTATGTAGGATGGATAACCGGCCTCGATAAGAATGGACTGACCCTTTCCAAACCGCGTAAAAATAAACACAAAAAATCAAAAAAACACTCTTCTTCCCGCTCTCGGAAAGCAAACGTATCAGGATTAATGCCCTTATTCGGCTCACTTTTCGGAATGGGTGGAGGCGCTCTAGGCTCCGCAGGAGCAGGGGCTGCCAGTTCCGGAGGCGGTGGATTTGGCGGATTCGGGGGGTTCGGAGGAATCGGCAACTTTATTGGAATGGTACAAAAAACTATGCCGGTTATGAAGATGGGCTACAATATGATTAAATCTATTTCCCCCTTCCTTAATGGGCTAAAAGGATTAATGGGATAATCAAAAGACACCCCTCAAGGTGTCTTTTATTTTTGCTCATGAGCTTATCAGTTTCTTTAACAATCTGCCTGCAGATCTTAACCGTGGACGCTTTAGTTGCTCCTGTACATAACGATAATTCGTCATTTCAACCTTAGCATCACAGAGGGCATAGGTAAAATCATCATCAAAGGGTAACTTATACTCCCAAACGCGCTTACTCCAGTGCGGAATATTTGCTTGCATCCATGGATCGTCTATCCCGGGATGAATATAGGTCTCACTAACGCCATCCGGCAACGAATACAGCTTAGCAATAATAGATCTTTTAAAACTTTCATACGTCTCGCCTTCCTCTACACCAAAAGGATGCGACAGCAAATAGTCGGGAATCGGCACCCCAAACGTATCCGCCAGCCCTGCTCCAAGGGCAACTGGTCGTTCAATATTTTTCAGCGATGCCAAAAGCGGATCCTCAGCATGGATGTATCTGAAGAATCGTGAGGGCAATCCCCAGCGCGAAATTTTCCACAGCGTCTGCGGAAGCAAGCTGCGTCCTGTTTCCATTCCGTATAAACTACCCATGTGGTTGTCTACATGGCTAATCACTATTCCCGACTGTTTTACTCGCTCGTACTGCGCATCTATCTCCTTTAGTACAGCTTTCGTCTGCGCCCCCAGTTCGAACTCTTTTACCGTCCTATATTGATGTCCGCTCTCGTCGTGAAGAGAAACCTCTCCCGTCAGGCTTCCCCAGCGCAAAGCCTCAAATTCACTAGTCATCGTCAAGTGCAGTCCCACATTTCGTTGTTGCCTGCGACTACACCATGCAGCTGCCTCCTCAAACCCAGGGGCCACCGCCATAATCGTTGCGGAGGATACTTTTTCCTCTTCCAGCAGATGTTTAATCGCCTGATTCATGGGGGGACTTTGCCCAAAATCATCACAGTTGATGATTAATTTTTTGTTCATAGTCAGCTTCACCTCTCAAAGAGTCCATAAATGTAAATTTCATTGTGAAGGATATGACAACAGCTATGGCCAACAGACATAATGGCACCACACTTATTAAATACCTAAATGTCGCTTCAGGATTGGACCCTGGGTCATCGCCGCCTTGATAGCCAAAAATCATACCTACAATGAAAAAAGCCAACGCTGAGATTAACCCGCTTGAACGAGTGATGAATCCGCTTACAGCCGTATAGATTCCTTCTCTTCTCAGACCTGTTTTTTCCGCATCCTCATCAATAATCTTGCCACCTACTATTGCTGGGGTCACTAGAAATCCGGCTAATCCGAAACCGACAACTACGCCAGCAGCCACGCCACTTAAGAGGTCATAACCAAACCATAACGGAATTACCGATAATGCATATAAAATCAGCGATAACCGCCACGCCTTGACCCCGTCCATCTTACGAATCATCCAGTACCACACGAATACTAATGGAATGACCGAAACAAACACAGCTGCGAGTAAAATCGATACCTGAGCCTCTGAGATATGAAGTACATATTTTGCATAAAAAGGGATCATCGAGCTTACAAGTCCATTCACCGTTTGAGCAAAAGAGTTCGAAATATTAAACACCCAAAACTTTTTATTCCGAATGGTCTCCCGAAAGGCCGGAATCAACTTCAAGGGTTCCTGCTCGGTGGGCTCCTTCTTTTCTTGGACATTCATCATACATAAAAACATAAACACTCCAAAGAGACAGGCATACACTATAGCCATATTAGAGAAATTAATAGCTGCAAAAATAATTGGCGTTAAGGCAGTACCGATTAACAAAGCAACGACCTGATAGCCTTGCTGAATCGCGGAAGCTTTTGCCCGAATACGGTCTCCTCGGAAGAGCTCCGGGAGTAACGCTCCATAGTTCACCCACAACACAGTAGCGACTGCCTCATAGAAAATAAGTGTGACTAAAAACCAAGTGAACAATCCATTCTCAGATAATCCGCCGGGAGGGGAGAAAACCAGTACAAATGCCAGCATAAATAACGGAATTGAGCCAAATACCCATGGTCTGCGTCGACCTAAACGAGTATCTGTGCGATCTGACCAATAACCAAATAACGGATTGTTTACCGCATCCCAGATCAGAAAGATTGTTCTGGCTAATGTAGCAAGTCCAATGCCCAATCCTAATTTTTCTACATAAAAGTAACTGTAAAATGAACTAAATGCCTGACTTGGAACCATCATCGCAAACATCCCTAAAGCAAAGGTGTACGGCGAATTGATCCATTTACGCTTCACTCACATACCTCCCATATGGAAAAGATCCGGTTGTAATATATTACCATACCAATGAGAGAACGCCATCAATTTTTTCCTTCGTAGAATCTACGGATAAAAAAAAAGAGGCTCCGCAGACCATCAACAAATGGCTGCGGAGCTTTTTCACAACTAGACTATAAAACATCCTTCAGCTTGCTCCGGCTCTGAACATCCAGGGCTAGATAATCACGGATTTCGCATCTTTTCCCATTGATATCTGTAAGAATGATTCGCTTATGACTTGGATACTGCATATGCTCGTGCAGGTTCCGCATAACGATCCGGGTCTGGCCCAGATTCGTTTGCAGCTCCCAAATCCACATATCCGCTTTTTGCTTAATAGAATCAATGCGGGTTACAACCGGGAGAAAATACCGCAGCCGGAGCTCTGTATCCACTTCCACCCGACTTTCTTCATCGAGCTGATCAATGTCACGTATGACCCCGATCTCCTCACTCTTGGAGTTACGAACTGAAATATACTCCGTGGTATATTGGAATGGAAATATACGAAAAAGAATTAATTCCTCATAGACCTGACCCTCCACTACTCCTTGAAACACGCCACCTTGACTGCGGCTAAAAGAGATTGCACCCGGTTCAAGAATGTTAATCTCATAGGGATCTTTAGGATTCAATTCCCCGTTAGCAAGATTCGGATCACTCATGCATCTCAACCCCCTTAATCTGCGACATTTCCTTCTGTGCCTCAACTAGCTTGAAGTAAGCACCTTCTGCAGCAAGCAATTCCTCATGTGTACCCACTTCAATGATCTTCCCGCGTTCAAGCACTACAAGCCGGTTCGCATTTCTTAGCGTGGATAATCGATGGGCAATCGCGAATGTCGTTCTGCCTTTTACCAGTCGCGAGATCGCTTCTTGAATTTGCCGCTCGGTCACTGTATCTACAGAAGCTGTTGCTTCATCTAGGATTAGAATTCGTGGATCGTGAATTATTGCTCGGGCAATAGACACTCGCTGCTTCTCTCCACCAGACAATTTATGTCCACGTTCCCCAACTCTTGTATCATAGCCATCCGGCAATTGAACAATAAAATCATGGGCGTTGGCGATTTTTGCAGCGCGCATGATTTCTAATTCCGTAGCGTCCGGTTTAGAATAGGCAATATTCTCAGCAATCGTTCCGTCGAATAGAAACGTCTCCTGCAGCACTACACCGATCTGACTACGCAGATCTGACTGGCTGATATTTCGGATGTCCACACCATCGATGGTAATGGTTCCCTCATCTGTGTCATAGAAGCGACAGATCATATTAATGAACGTCGACTTACCGGCACCTGAATGTCCGACCAGACCAATCATCTCGCCCGCACCCACTTTTAAATCCACGTTCTTGAGCACAGGATGATGTTTTTCGTATCCATAAGTAACCCGCTTAAACTCAACCTCACCATTTACGCGGCCGATGGCTGCTGGATTTACTGTATCAGGCACATCTGACGGAGTATCCATAATCTCAAAGACCCGATCTGCTGCTGAAATCGCATGGCTGGCCCAGTTGATCATTTGGCTCACCCACTGCAAAGGTCCGAGAAGCATCCCAAGGTAGGTCACCAAAGCAATTAGCGTACCGATGGATAATTGACCCTCCAGCACCGTTTTTCCGCCATAAAACCAAATTAATAACGTACCCACACCAGCAACCAACGCAAAAGCAGGAAACATCCCCTGCCATAAGCCTTCGATCCGAATATTATGCCGCACCAACTCCTTATTGGCGACCGTATAACGTGACATCTCTGTTGTTTCCTGGCCGAATGCTTTGACTACACGAATCCCCTGCAAAGAATCGCCAACCAAAGCGTTTAATCTAAAAATAGATCTCCACTGCTGGTACCAACGTCTGCCAATCATCGGCCATAACACGGTCGACAGCACCACCATAAGCGGCATAGGCAGCATAGCAAGCAGCGTTAGCTTCCAATCCATACTGAACATAATAGTGAAAATAGCGATTACCCGCAGCGATTCACCCGAGACCCAGATTACACCGTCAGTCATAAATTGCCGCATCGCCTCTGAATCATTATTCACCCGTCCAATAAATTGCGAAGATTGTCTTCGGTCGAAAAAAGATAAAGATAATTTCATCAAGGAATGATACACATCATGACGAAGATCACCCATGATTTTGGAACCAATCCATACCCCTATAAGTCCACGTACAGTCTGCATTAAAGTTATTACTAAGGACGTGGCTGCTAGCCCGATCACAATCCATAGAAGCGTCGAGCCCATATCCTTTTCTGTCAACACATTATCAACGATCATCTTCGTCAAAAATGGTGGAACAAGCTCTACCAATGTAGTAAAAATCAACATAATCGCCGCAGCGATCATTTGGATCTTATAAGGCTTAGCGTAACTCAACATCCGAAATAGAACCTTGCCGTTACTCTTGCACACCGGACAAGCTTGTGAATCTTCCGGCAGCGGATTGCGGCATTTTGGACAATTTCTTGGAAACTCTTTTTCAGAAGCGGTTGGCCGTTCCTCGCCTTTAGCTACAGCGCCAATTAATTTAGCAGCAAAACCAAATATAGAGGTAAGTGATGCTGTATAACGTATAAGTATAATCGGCCCCGCTTGGGTATCCACAAGCAACGAACCGCCGCCTACCCCGCCTACTACCCGGGCATCGGTAATATTCGAGACTAGAAGCTTTGAGACCAGTTTCCCGTCCGTCCCCCAAACGGAAACCTCCTTCTCAGTCAATACAAGCCACTGCTCACCGAATTGCCCATCTTTCATTAAATCAGATACAGAGTGAAATAAAGGTTGTTCTGCAAGCTGTATTTCTATAGACTTGGGAAGTTTATCAATAGATGTCATACATTTCTCCCCTTTCTTTACCCACCTATTTACTCACATATATTTACAGTGGTAAAGATGAAAAAATGATTATAATTGTTTTGTATGGTTATTTAAACAAATAAAAAGACACCTCTAAAGGTGTCTTTTTGTATTACTTCCTATGGTACTGGCTATACGTTTATTTCAAAGCTTTCCATACCCAGTTCTCTACTTCTGGCAAATCAATACCCTCTTCACGAATGAATTGGTGATGTTTCTTAACGATAGCATCCATTTCATCTGCGATCGCTTTATAGTCGTTAGCATTAGGCAAGCTCAGAACAGCTTCCTTCGCCAAGTCAAAGCGGTCCATTTGATTCAATACGCGCATATCGAATGGTGTTGTGATATCGCCATTCTCGCGGTATCCGTGTACGTGCAGGTTATGGTTATGGCGATCAAAGAACAAGTCTTTAATCAGACCTTCATATCCGTGGAAAGCGAAGATAACTGGTTTATCTTTTGTGAAAAATTGATCAAACTCTTCGTCAGATAAGCCACGCGGATCTAATTTTTGACTTCTCAGTTTCAACAAGTCTACCACGTTGATATATCTAATCTTAAGGTTCGGCAGTTTTTCATGCAGGATAGAGATTGCAGCCAAGCTTTCGATAGTTGGTTCTGTACCTGCAGAAGCAAAGACAACATCAGGCTCTCCACCTTGATCGGTGCTTGCCCAGTCAATAATCTTCAGTCCTTTATCCACCAGCTCTTGTGCTTCATCCGCACTGAACCATTGTGGACGAGGATGTTTGGAAGAAACGATCAAGTTAATTTTTTGACGGTCATTTAAGACGGTGTCAAAGACAGCCAGCAAGGAGTTCGCATCAGCCGGCAAATACTCACGGATAAATTCTGGTTTTTTATCAGCCAAGTGACCTAGCAAACCTGGATCTTGGTGAGTGTAACCATTGTGGTCTTGTTGGAATACAGTTGAAGTTGCTACCACATTCAATGATGGAATATCCGCACGCCAGCTTTGATCTGTTGCTTTACGCAGCCATTTGAAATGCTGAGTAATCATCGAATCCACGACACGCAAGAAAGCTTCATAGCTTGCAAAGAAACCATGGCGACCTGTCAATACGTAACCTTCAAGCAAACCTTCTGCCTGATGTTCAGACAATTGGGAATCGATAACACGGCCATAAGAAGCTAGGAATTCATCATTCGGCTCAATCACTTGATCCAACCATTGACGTTTCGTCACTTCAAAGACAGGTCCCAGACGGTTGGACATTGTTTCATCCGGTCCGAAAATTCTGAAATTGCGGTTCTCTTCGTTCAGAGAGATAACATCTTTCATGTATTTACCCAGAACGGCCATATCTTGTGCTATTACTTCACCTGGTTTGGAATTATCAAGTGCGAACTTACGGAAATTGGGTAAGTTTAGATCTTTAATCTGGTTGCCAGCATTAGTAACTGGGTTCATTCCCATACGTCTGTCGCCAGTTGGCAGAATCTCAGCAAGTTCAGCGTTCAGACGACCATTGTCATCAAATAATTCTTCTGGTCTATAGCTGTTCATCCACTCCAATAACGCTGGAGCATGTTTCATATTCTTTTGATCCACTGGAATCGGCACCTGATGGGCACGGAACGAGTTCTCATTCGGAACACCATCCCATTGCTTTGGACCCGTCCAGCCCTTAGGAGAACGGAAGACCAACATTGGCCAAACCGGACGCGTAAGGTCATTGTTGTCACGTGCATTCTTTTGAATCGCTTCAATTCTTTCTACGATGGTATCAAGCACCTTAGCCATTTCTGGATGCATTAGATCAGGATTTTCGCCTTCAACGAAGAACGGTTCCCAACCCATACCTTTAAAGTATGCAGTAATTTCTTCTTTGGATTGACGAGACAGAATCGTCGGGTTACTGATTTTGAAACCATTTAAGTGCAAGATCGGCAGAACTGCACCATCAGTAACTGGATTGATGAACCGGTTGGAGAACCATGAAGCCGCTAATGGGCCAGTTTCAGCCTCTCCATCGCCAATAACAACAGCGGAGATTAAATCTGGATTATCCAGAATTGCACCTACACCGTGGGATAGAGAATAACCTAATTCGCCACCTTCGTGGATCGATCCAGGTGTTTCAGGGGCAGCATGGGAAGCAACTCCACCTGGGAAAGAGAATTGTTTGAACAATTTCTTCAGACCTGAGATATCTTGTGTAATTTCCGGATAAATTTCAGTATAGCTACCATCGAGATAGGAGTTCGAAACCATGACCTGACCGCCATGACCAGGACCCTCGATATAGAACATATTCAAATCATATTTAGTAATGACCCGATTCAAATGGGCATAAATAAAGTTCTGGCCGGGAATAGTTCCCCAGTGTCCAATTGGCTTAATCTTTACGTCTGCTTCTTTCAGCGGTTCTCTTAACAACGGATTATCTTTCAAATACAGTTGACCTACAGAGATGTAGTTAGTTGCGCGCCAGTATGCATCAAGCTTCTCTAAATAAGTTTTTGATGAGTAATCAACATCCATGGATAATACCATTTCTTCCACTCCCCAAAATTTTTTCTGTGTCTACATTGCCGTAATTTCTTCCACAAGTACATCATACCGCCGCCAAAAATTAATTCAACCTTTTCAACAAATGATACGGTCCAATTTTGTGAAAATATGAACATAGTATGAAAAACGGTGTCAATTGTCTGTAAAAATACGTCAATATTAATATATATGTAAAAATATGGGCTGTAGTTTGCGGGGATATTTGCTACTCGTCCTTCATCTATTTTGCGCAAAATAAAAAAAATAAGACCGAGAAAAATTCCCCAGTCTTACTTTTAATGAACGGACACAAAGGTATTAAATTTTAAGTATTTATAGTGGAAGCGCATATGGGAGAATTCAAAGGGTGTGCCATTATCTAAAAAGAAAATCCCTTCCATAATGCTTACTGGTTCATTCGCCTGCAAATGCAGCAGCTCTTGATCCGTAGCCTCAGAGGGTTCTGCGGATATCGATAAAAAGGATTTGGTTACCGCCAGGTTCCGTGAATCCTCCAAATAATTAAAGATAGATCCTTCAATAATAGTCTGATTTAAGTTCTGCACGATTTTGATTGGGATATAACCCGTTTCAATCATAAAGGGTTCATCATCAAAAAGACGCAAGCGAACGATTTTGTATACAAAATCATGTGGTCCTAAAAACAGATCCCGTTGCAGTTCTTCCGTTGGTGGAATGACCTCGAATTTCAGAACTTTAATCTTTGGCTTCTTCCCATTCATTTGAAAATTGTCGGTGACACCTAAATTAGAGCCTTCGTAGTTAAAAATAGATTCATTTTTTATGTATAAAGGATTTATAAATGTCCCTGAGCCACGCTTTTTAAAAATAATGCCGGCATTTGCCATTTTAGTCAGAGCACTTTTAATAGAACTACGACTCACTTGATAAGTTTCACTAAGCGTTCGTTCATCCGGTAATTTCATGTCGGGAAACTGCCCAGCAAAAATTTTCATTTTTAAGTCATCAATAATTTGTTTGTAGACAAACTGTGTCATGAAGTACTCCTTTTCAGGTCGATACAAGTTTTATTTCAATCTTTACTATAACATAATAACCAGACGTTTATAATCTATCCGGCCAGCTTATTTACGTCGGCGATTTGTCATGCGATTGTACATCACTAAACCGGCAATGACCATGCCCAGCGTCCCCATACTACTTGCTGATTCAGCCTGCATACCAAACAAAATACACAGGTTAGTGACCAAGCTTTTTGTAAGTACAGCAACAATAATTAACATCAACGGGCGCCAAATGTTGTATCTTCTCATCCAGGCAACACTCCTAATCCAATTTTCTCAAACTATCGATCGATTTCATCTATTATATCACAAGATGGTAACCGCATTCATTTCCTATAACCGTAAAGGAATCGAAGCCGACCTGCTATTTTTTATTAATTCTATATCTTAAAATGGTTTTCAACTTATCGTGTTCTACTTTTCTAGCATCCGACAGATAAATTTCTCTATGAACAAGCGTTTTTAGCACATAATTGTTTTCATCTATAAACATTTTTAATTGTTGGAATGATTCAGGTTCACTATCATATGAACCAATATGCAAGATTTGCACCGATAAGCCATCTTCTAATTCATCAAAATATGCCTCTTTCAATAGGGGGTGAGGTTTCTTTTTATTTACTATCTCAAAAGCTCTTTCTACCGTCTCTCTTGTTACAAAATCCGGTTGTCTTATCATTATTGTATATAGTAATTCATCTTTTATTAAATCCTTGTGATTTCTACCTTCCTCTGTCAAATCCCATAATCCTTCGAGTGGATATACCGTATAATCAAAATAACCCTCCGGAGTAAATCCATTTTTAGGCATCATTTTCACCGCATAGGACAGAGAGTATAGAACCCCGACTCTTTCTAAAAAATCCTCATGATTAGGATTACCTTTACCTTTTATACAGATGAATTTCTGTTTCCCAACTTCTAATAATTGCGGCTTAGCTTTGGGTTGATATAACTCCTTTTCATGCTTTCTATATTCATGTTTTGGCATTTTGCTTCCCCCTATCTTTTTCTGTATTCTAGCATAGCGAACATGACGTCTATGCGTCATATTCGGTTTCAATTCCTCCGCTCCTCCTATCCGTCAATTACGCCTTTATTCGACTTTTGGTCTGGACTTATCCTTTTTCACGGATTATAATAACGAATGCACACCAAAAGACGAACATTAAGGCGGAAATCATGAGAAAATATATGCAAATATTCCTAGGCACTTCATTTTCTAGCCTATCCCCAAAAGAAATTCAAATTTTAAAGGACCATCTCTTCTGTATCAACACGGATGGGATGATAGAAATGATTGTTGCACCGAAGCACCCCGACTATCAACCCTTGCTTGATGCTTATCAAGGTCAGGACAATTTTCATGTATTAGCTGAAGGCCAGTATTTTTTGCCCGGCTTTATCGACCTGCATGTTCACGCGCCACAATGGGCTCAATCTGGAACTGCATTAGATATTCCACTCTATGATTGGCTAAATACTTATACCTTCCCACTGGAGTCTAAATTCTCGGACCTGGCTTTTGCAAAAAAAGTCTACGATGACGTGGTTGGCACTTTGCTCGCAAACGGAACAACTACAGCACTTTATTTTGCAACGGTGCATAAAGAGGCCAGTTTATTATTGGCTAAAATATGTGCGGAAAAAGGGCAACGTGGACTCGTTGGAAAAGTGGTTATGGACGATCCGCAGGGAAATCCTGAGAATTACCGCGACTCCGACACCCATACCGCACTAGTGGATACGGAAGAATTTATACTAGCTGTACAAGAACTCGCTAAATCTACTAAACAAGGCGTATATCCAGTAGTGACACCAAGGTTCATTCCAAGCTGCACTAATGAGGCTTTACAAGGCTTGGGAGAACTAGCCGCTAAATATGATACGTATGTTCAATCGCACTGTAGTGAAAGTGATTGGGCGCACGGTTATGTGCAAGAACGGTTCCAGAAAAACGATGCTTTTGCCTTGCATGATTTTGGTCTGCTCAGTGATAAATCTGTAATGGCACATTGTAATTTTTTAGATGAAGATGATGTGAATTTGTTTGCAGAGACAGGAACAGCTATTGCTCATTGTCCGATATCCAACGCGTATTTTGCCAATAGTGTTATTCCGATCGCTGACTTCCATGCCAAAGGCGTGGAGATTGGTTTAGGCTCTGATATTTCCGGAGGTTTTTCACCTAGTCTCTTCGATAACATTAGACAAGCCGTAATGTCTTCAAGAATGCTGGAGGATGGTGTGAATCCTTCCCTGTCTGCACCAAATCGCGGAGTACCCGGATCACGGATTACGATCCATGAATCCTTTTATCTTGCTACCGCTGGCGGCGGGGAAAGCTTAAGCTTACCTATCGGCCGGTTACTAGAAGGTTATACCTGGGATGTTCAAATTATTGATACGAAATTACCGTCGGCGAAATTGCCCATCTTTGATGAGAATGAGGATTTGCAAGATATTTTTCAAAAGATAATGTATCTGGCCCGGCCTGAAAATATCCGTGAAGTCTGGGTACAGGGTGAAAAAGTTCATTCGCGTTAAAGATTAATTAAACTAAAAAACTTAAGGTGGGCATCGGAGTGAAAACACAAGCAAACGTACAAGAGCAAGCACATTTGGAATCACAGCTATTAACTGTCCTACCCGATGAAAAAGTTTCATTTAGTAAATCCGTCATTCTCGGTTTTCAACATGTATTGGCTATGGATGTCTATGTAGTGCCATTCCTTATTGCGATGTTAATCGGCTTACAACCCAATCAGTCCAGCGCGTTAATCCAATCCACCTTTATTGCCGCAGGACTTGCAACGATTGTGCAAACCTATTTCTGTATGAAGCTGCCTATCGCTCAAGGTCCTTCTTATGTTCCGCTTGGTGCGATCGTCAGTATTTATGCGGCTAGTGGTGGCGGGGAGCTCGGTTGGAGCTCCGTGTTAGGTGCCAGCTTAATCGGGGCCATCCTGGTTATTATTTTGGGCTATGCTGGAATTTTTAATAAAATCGTCAAAAACTTTATCCCACCTATCGTAGGAGGCACAATCATTTTCATTGTAGGTCTATCTTTATTGCCTGTTGCGATCAGAGATAATATCTACGGAGCCTCCGGCGCTTCAATTAATCAAAACGTATTATTAGCCCTTATTTCAGGCGCTACACTGCTTATTTTTGTGATTCTCGGTACTTTGTTCCGTAATAAAGGATCTATCTTCCGAATTCTTTCCGTAATGATGGCGTTAGTAGTCGGATGTATTTCCGCTAATATTATGGGCGTTTTAGATTTCTCAGCGATAAGCAACGCTAAATGGTTTAGCATGCCGCGGATCGCTTTTGTTGATTTCGGCTTTTCCTTCAACTTTTCAGCTATTATCACCATGGTTATTATTTATATCGTGCTGCTGGCTGAAACAACAGGCACCTGGTTTGCGGTCAGCAATGTAATCAATAAACCTTTGACAGACAAAAATATTAACCGCGGCGTAATTGGAGAAGGAATTGGCTGTCTTATTGCCTCTGTGCTCGGTTCGACTCCTGTTACAGGTTATTCAACTAATGCAGGGATCATCTCCATTACAGGTGTTGCCAGCCGCCGGGTCTTTCTCGCTGTAGGAGGATGGTTTGTCCTCTTTGGTTGTTCTGGTAAACTCGCCGCTTTGATCTCTTCCATTCCATCCGCTGTAATCGGCGGCGTCTTCGCCATCATCTGCGGCATCATCGCAATTAATGGTGTGCAAGTAATGAAGAATGTAACTATCGGCGAAAAAGAAATGTACATTATTGCCTTACCTATGATCATCACCTTGGCGTTGGTACTCATTCCTGGTGACTACTTGAACTCTTTACCTACATTCGTGCAGTATTTATTAGGCTCACCTATCCTAGCTGCTTCATTGGCAGCGATCTTATTGAATAAATTATTACCTAGTGGAAAATAGAAAATAAAAAGGAGCAGCCCCTAAAGGAATCGATAGATCTCCTTTAGGGGCTGTCTTTTTTAAAGATCATCCCATATTGGCCCCTGTCCACTGCCTATTTCGATCCTTAAAGGCGTTTGACTAGACCAGGCTAAAGTCCCTGAATATATTGTTATTATTTATCCTATTCAAGGGCTTTTATTAAATGGTGGGGGTGATCATTCTGGCTATCCGTTACAGCATCATAATTCCAACCTATAACCGACTTCAGCAGCTGCTACTTACACTCACTTCATTCGAGACACAGACCTATCCCAAGGATCGATTCGAGGTGATCGTCGCAGATGACGGTTCTACAGATGGTACCAAGGAAATGGTCGAAAGCTTTCAAACTTCTTATCCGCTTATTTATGTCGCTCAGCAGGAACAACGCGGCCGTTCTGCCGTGAGAAATCTGGGGCTGAGTCAGGCAAAAGGGAAATACGTCATCTTCTGCGATGCGGATTTTCTAGTATTCCCTGACTTCATTAGGATCGTAAACCAGTATCACCGTAAATATCCTAAGTCCATAATTTCAGGTATTCCACACTCATGGGATGACGCTTATACCCACTACTACCCAGACTTTTCTCCTGAAGAAAAAGAGCATTGCCGCAATACACTTTCGCCTTCTAACTTATGGAATCCCGACTTCGAATCAGCGACTGAAATCATCCCATTAATCACACCCAATGATATCCTTCAGCAGACGGAGACGTTATCAAAAGTCACCTTTCCCTCAAGAGTTCCTCCAAATACTAAAAAACAATTTGCCAGCACAGATGTAGCCCCTTGGATGTTACTCGTCACACGTTGTGTGTCCATAAGACGCAGCCAATTAACTCGTGCTGGAGGTTTTAATGAACAGTTTATCCTCTATGGACTCGAAGATTGGGACCTTGGGTATCGACTGCATCGATTAAAAATCCCTTTTCACAGCATCAAAGAAGTTGTCGGCGTTCACCAAGAACATCCAACCCACTTCAGAGGAAACCTCATAAATATTGAGAATCTAAAAATCATGTTCAAAAGCTACGGGTTCAATGACTCCTCCCTAAATCTGTTCGCCCTTGTTCCCCCAAACGAAGACTTAGAGAAGTATAAACATACTTTACGGGTCTTGCGCAGAGGATACCGAACGAAGTTAACCCGTTCATCAGCAATATTAATGAGAAGAACGTTACGGATTGCCGCCAAACAGCTCTATGAACCCAAGGATACCGCCGTATACCAAGAGTCGTTAAGACGGATAAGTGTAAAAGTAAAGAGAAGAAAAAGCCGGGTTGCCCGGGTTTTGCGAGAGATTTTGGTGAAGGCTGAAAAACTGGGAGAATGATATCTAAAAACACATTAAGCCGGGCATCAAATGATGTCCGGTTTTCACTTATTTTCTCAATTTATTGGGTAGCGGAATATGCCTAATCGACTCAATGGGATGATAGAGCAGCATCCACGGACCAGAAAAACGCATAACCCCTTTAATTCTTTGGCGATAATCCGGTTTGTAACAATGAACAGGACATTTGGCACAAGCTGTTTTCTCTTCACCAAATTTACAATAGGCTAGCCTCTTCAGCGCATACTCATTTAATTCCTGACATTCCTCACAAAACCCCTTATGATGATGTTTTTTCTTACAATATATACGAATCATTTTGGTAACAAGCTCTTGTTCTTTTTGAATTTTAGGACCCTCATTTAACTGCCGGTTTACCTTTGTTATCATATATGAACCCCCTTGTAACTTGTACAATAAGATCTCATGTAATTATAAAGGGTAACCCTACTGTGAAACCAGCCTTAACGCTGAACCTCCTTAATTCCCTCACATACCGGGGATGAAAGCGATAATTGTATAAATCAAATTTTTTAAAAAAAACTTGTAACGTTTATAGCTTTTTACGGATATATAACTTGAGGAGGTGAATGGATGCAGGACAACGAGCAATTATACAGGGAATATTCAACCCAAGTATATAAATTCGTATTTAGCCTTTGTCATAATCACTTGCTGGCAGAAGAAATTACCCAAGAAACTTTTTATAGAGCTATAAAATCGATAGACAAATACGATGGGACCTGCAAAGTATACGTATGGCTCTGTCAAATTGCTAAACATGTGTGGTATCAGGAGCTGGACAAGCAGCGCAAGCGGAAGTCTGAGGAATTAGAAGACGCTTCTTTGGCTAACGCAAATTCAACAGAATCCCAGTTCATTTTTGCTCAGGACAAAATGGATTTATTTAAACAACTTCATTTACTTGATCCAAATACCAAAGAAGTATTATATCTGCGTTTAACCGGAGAATTCAGTTTTCGGGAAATTGGCGAAATTCTTGGAAGAGATGAAACCTGGGCAAGAGTTACCTTTTACCGTGGAAAACAAAAATTGATGAAAGGAAGATCTTCATGAAATGCGAGATTATTCAGGATTTATTACCTTCCTATATTGAAAAGCTAACCTCTGTACATAGTAACGAAGAAATCGAAAAACACCTGAAATCCTGTGAAAGCTGCCTTCAATCCTATAATGAAATGACCGCCACAGCAAATCTAAGTGTGCCTATTATTGATAAAGAGGAAGTTAACAAACTCAATTATTTTAAAAAAGTGAAAAAAAAGAATATAAAAACTCTCATTTTTTCCGTCTTATCGGTACTTATACTGGCTACGGCCCTTATTGGTTTTTTTGTTATCGGTTTCCCTGTATCCTCTAAAGATGTAGTCATAGATTATCAGAAGACAAAGGATCGTTTGGAGGTTCATCTAACTTTGGAAAATGGCAAGGACCTCGTGTTCTCAGGAAAAACTAAATTTATCCGCGATGAGAATAATAATGTAATCGGTTCTGAAACTAGGTATACGCCTAGAGGTTTACTTCATAATCCCTTTGATGATGTAGGAAAAAAAGTTATGTTGGGGACGGAGATTCATACCGATCTGGATTTTCCAAACAAGTTTATTCTTGAATTCAAAGATAAAACTATGACGTTTGTTAATGGTGTTTTAGTGGAGTAGACATGCCGCAAAAATAAAAAAAGACACCTTTCAAGGTGTCTTTCGCTTTACACCTACCAAAAAAGTTAGCATTTTTGTTCGTTTTTTCGCTAAAATATAGGGTTATCGATTTACTAAAAGTATCTTATAATAAAATTACACATGGATATTTCACCCCTTTGTGAACGCGCGTTTATAGATTGACCCATTAACCACTTAATAGGAGGAATGGTTATGCAATATGGTTGTTTTGATGAAAAAAACAAGGAATACCTCATTACCAAGCCGAATACGCCTGCCCCTTGGGCGAATTACCTCGGCTCGCCGGAATATGGCGCGATCATCTCAGGTAACGCAGGCGGTTATAGCTTTGTAAAATCTGGCGCAAATGGGCGGCATATCCGTTACCACTTCAACTCTAAGGACGAGCCCGGACGCTATATTTACGTGAGAGATTTGGAGAACGGGGATTATTGGTCCGGCTCCTGGCAGCCTGTGGGTAAAGATCTGGAGCAATATAAGTCCGTATGCCATCATGGAACCGGATACACGAACCTCGTCTCGGATTACGATAACATCCATACAGAATCATTATATTATGTGCCACTGAACAAAACCTACGAGGTGTGGCGCATGAAGGTGCGCAATGATGACTCCAAAGCACGCAAGCTGGCTCTCTTCGGATTTGTTGAATTAACCAACAATAACAACTACGAGCAGGATACCGTCAACCTTCAGTACACTTTGTTTATTTCACGGACCTACTATAAAAATAATATGATCCTTCAAGTCATCAATGAAAACACCCCCGAAGAACAGACCTGGAGATTCTTCGGCGCTGCAGGTGCAGAAGTTACCGCTTATGACGGTGACCGGGATACGTTCCTAGGCGATTACCGCAGTTATGGCAATCCAGCCTCTGTGGAGAACGGCCAATGCTCCAATTCATTAAACTACAATACTAACTCCTGCGGTGCCCTGCAGATTAACGTAGATTTGCAGCCGGGAGAAGAGAAAGAAATCGCATTTCTACTGGGACAGTATGATGAGAAAGGCGCTTCCGAGATTCTCAGCCATTATAAAGACTTGTCCGTGGTAGATAAAGAACTCGAAGAGTTAAAAGCATTCTGGCACAGCAAGCTTAACCGCTTCCAGGTCCAGACACCAAGCGATAACCTGAACAACATGATCAACACTTGGAATGCATATCAATGCTTTATCACTTTCATCTGGTCACGAGCAGCCTCTTTCCAATACTCCGGTCTTCGTAATGGACTGGGCTATCGGGATACGGTGCAGGATATTCAAGGCATCATTCATCTGGATCATGAGATGGCCCTTGAACGTCTTAGACTGATGATATCCGCCCAGGTTTCCAACGGCGGTGGACTTCCGTTGGTGAAATTTGACCACAATCCTGGGCATGAGGGCACACCGGATGATCCGGAATATGTACGGGAAACTGGTCATCCCCATTATCGGGCCGATGACGCTTTATGGCTGTTCCCAACCGTCATTAAATACTTGAATGAAAGTGGCAACTGGGATTTTACAGATGAAATAATCCCTTATTCGGATAAAGGTGAGGGCACTGTGTACGAGCATTTGCGCCAGGCGCTTCAGTTCAGTCTGGATCGTATGGGCGCACACGGCATGCCGGTTGGGCTTCATGCCGACTGGAACGATTGTCTACGGCTTGGAGCGAAGGGCGAGTCGTTGTTCGTCGCATTCCAGCTGTATATGGCATTCAAGGTGTTCATGGAAATTGCACAAAATAAGAACAAGCCTGAAGACATTCAATGGGCGCAGGGCCTGCTTGATGAGCTGGACGATAACATTCAAAAGCACGCTTGGGAGAACGATCAATTCGTCCGCGGATTTACAGAAGACAACTATACCATCGGCTCCTGGGAGAATGATGAGGCCAAAATTTGGCTTAATCCGCAAAGCTGGGCCGTATTAAGCGGTGCAGCCCGCCCGGATCAGGCGAAGCTCTCCATGGACAAAGTGTATGAGAATCTGCGGACCGATTACGGCACTATGTTATTCTACCCACCGTTCCGTGAATACGGTTTGCCAGTAGCGTTGATGGCTCTTTTCAACGCCTCAACTAAGGAAAACGGCGGCATCTTCAGCCAGCCGCAGGGATGGCTCATTCTGGCGGAAACCATGATTGGCAACGGTGGGCGCGCGTTCGAATACTTCCTGAATTGCAGTCCGGCCAGCATGAACGATAAGGCCGAAATCCGCAAACTCGAGCCTTATGTACATGGCCAGTTTGTCGAGTCCAAGGACAGCCCATATCAAGGCCGGGCCCATGTCCACTGGCTGACCGGCACCGCTTCAACCGTAATGGTCTCCTTGGTGGAAGGTATTATGGGGGTTCAACCGCAATTTGATGGCCTTCGCCTCAACCCGTGTGTTCCTTCCGACTGGACAGACTTTTCCATGGTCCGGGAATTCCGTGGGAAGAAGCTGAACATCCAGGTGGAGAACAAGAAAGGTGTACAAAAAGGGGTTACCCATATCGTTATTAACGGTGAAGAAATTCAAGGCAACCTGATCCCCGTCGCCAAAATGGCGCCAGAAAACAACGTGCTCGTTATTATGGGTTAAAGCGTATTTATGAGGAATAGATAGGAGGACGGACCGATAAGGTGCGTCCTCCTGTTTTTACAATTAGAACGAGGTTATTTCAAAATTTTATTTAACTCCTCAGCTTGTTTCCTGCTATTAATTCTGGCGTAGAAATAGAAAGCTATAGTGTGCAGTATAACCGATAACAACAACATTCCAGGCAACCAGGGGCTTATGAAGTTGAACATTTCTTTTGAGAATAACCACACCATTCCCATTCCGCCAAATATACTGAAGGTCGAAGAAATCAGAATATTCCAAAGCGGTCTTAACGTGAAATAGTTCCACAACACATTGTACATCACTCCGAATATCCCCGCGGAAATAATGGCGATACCTGCAATACGCCATAGATATAACATATCAATAGATTGATCCTTGAAAAACACAGTTAACAGTAGCGTTATCCATAAAGAAGTTAAAGTAAACACCTGAAAAAATGAATTTTTTAATTGATTAACCATGATAGTTCCTCCTGAAATTTTTAATATAATAGCGGCTGACAAAATAACAAGAACCATTCGTCAGAATCACTTTTATTCTCGCATTATCCGTTGCTGAGAACTCTTTTATGTAGCTGGTGTTGATTATGGTCTGATTATTAATTTTTATAAACTGAGGTGAATTCAGAACTTCTTCAACAAATTTCAATCGTGTATTAAGAAGAAACATTTCTCCCGTAATTACACGTACACTGCACATACGGCCTTCCGGCTCTATGACCGCGATTGAGCTGGATACAATCGAGACATTGCGATCATTTTTGGCGTTGATGACCATGATCCGTTTCTCCGATGTTTGAATGGCTACTTCGATATTTGCCCAATGTTCCTTTTCAGCCGGGTGGGTTGTTACTTTCGTAGTACCCCGGTCCATTTCTATGTCCTCTTCAAAAATGATTTCCAAGTTGTGCTGCCTCCTCTCAGGTTTCATATTATTATCAAAAAAGGCCTATGACCACTATCTTACGTTTTCTTGCATTAATTTGTCTGTTTGTTGCAAGATAGCTGTTTCCGCTTCCTCCCCGAACGAAAAAAAGACTGCCGTGACCTTCCCGACAGCCTGAACTCATTCTCATAATTGGCAAACCAAGTTTCTTCGCCTGTAACAATCCTCTACAACCTCGGGTCGATCTCTTTCTCTTTCGTTACCTCGAATAACAAGTTTGCTGCAATTTGCTTGTAGTCCTCGTTGTCAGACGAGATCTCATCCAGCTTCACTTCTAGCATTTGTCTGCCCAGTCGGTGTTCGATTAAGGACGTACGAAGCTTAGGAGCGATATTCTTCTGCTTCATCAGCTTGGCATACTTATGTGGAAACTTGTAGTCGTACCCGTAGATGATCGACAGGTAGCCCGGATTGCGGACCTTCATGTATGGGACTACCCCCTGCTGTTCTTGCTCCGGTTTGATTACAATTCCCTCCATATGTTTCTCTACCGTTATCTTTGCGAAATACTCCTCTGCTCTGATGTAAGCATCAGGCTCTTTCAAGTCCAGAACCAGAAATTCATCATCATTTAAAAAACTGTATAGTTCGGAGGTTTTGCCGTCAGGTAACCGTTCAGCGCCATTCTCCAGCACTTCCTTCAGGATTGCAAAAGGTTTGTATGCTAATTCCGCATCACCCGCATACAGCTCCAGTTGCTGCTTGTATACTCGGTAGGCTTCGTCACGCTGGTCAAGATCTACATACGATTCTCTTATGTCACGGACATGCTTAAAAGTCTGGTAAACATGAGACCCATAGTTATTGTTAAGCGTCTCTTTCGACATATGGTGCTGGTCTTGTTCAAACCCGCTTACTTCAAAATCCTGTATCAGTTTACCCAGTGACTCCTCAAATCCATATTGTCTTAAGAAATCCAGCTCTGTCTCCAGCGCTTTGCCAATTGGCCGGAACTGACGCTCAATTAACCCATCCCCAAGCGCTTTCCAAGGCAGCAACTCGCCATCCAGTAAAAGCACACGGATCCCCTGCTCAGCCATATAGGTTCCGAATTTATGAAGCAGCTGTTCGTAGATAGGCGTCAGATCGACCGCCTGAACCTTATAGCCGTTCCGGCTAATTGCATAACACTGCTCTAAGTTCCGATAAAGGTACAAACTACAGCGTGATCCCATATATTTAGGCTGCAGAACGACTTCTGAAATACGACGTTCGGCAAAATAATCCAACCCTTTTCGCAGAGACTCAAGCTCACCGGCAGCCACATCCTTATCCGCAGGTGACATCGTCCCGGAGATGAAGTTGACCCGGTTCTGCGAGGAATACTGCAGTCTGCGCACAGACTCGTAATCAAGCTCCAGCAAGGATACGGTTTGCTTTTCCCGGAACAGGATAGGTAGCTCTTCGTGCACCGTAGTCACATGCGATTTTTGACTTTTATAGAAAGGTTTAAACGACATGCGAACAGAAGTTAGTTCATTACCCTGCGCACTCCCTGTGTCAAGGTGGAGTTTGTTTTTGATCCGAAAAGTCTGCTTGGCTGCAATATGTCCGAAGAGATGAAAGGGGTGATTACTCACAGCCTCTTGCTTTAGGAAATCAAGCTGTTCCTCAAAGGAAACCTCACGATCCAGCCGAAAGTTACGCTGATGGCGTAGTGAATTCGTATCCAGCTTACCAATGTACTTATTACGGCAAGGAGCATGGGTAACATAAAAAGAAGGACCTTGCATACCGATATAGCGGTAAAAGGGCTGGGATTGCTCCACTAAATCCGAAAATTTACTAAAAAGCGCGGTATCCTCCTTAAGCACTTGGGTGGAATCAAAGTACGTTCTTAGCAGTTCCGGATCGGTTCCTTGAATCTCCCCCTTTACGTACTTGTATACAAAGTTCTCGTGATTGCCCATAACAAATAGGAAATGCTCGCGGTTATCAAATAAGAACTCAATCGTCTCCCGCGTCTTTTTACCCTTATCAATCCAGTCACCAGCAAGAATGACTCGTGTGTTACTGAGCTTATCTGTTGCACTTAACTTACCTTCGTGCTCCCGGTAGCCGTAATTACGTAATAGTCCCTGAAGCTCTTCGACGCACTCATGAACATCCCCAACCACAATATACTCTTGTGCTTGTAGAAGTACCGTAGATGCGTAAGTATCCCAATCCTGTATAATCACCCGGTAGTCCGGATTAGGTATCCCTTCACCCTCGAGAATAAAATCTTTAGCACGCACTTTATGAATCTTGTTGTAACCTTCCCGTGACAGAACAGGCAAGACTTCTTTTCTGAGCCGGTTTAAATGATTGGAGATCAGCTTCTTCGAGCGCTCTGAGGCGTAGTAATCCTCCCGTTTGCGGTAATCAAACAGAATAACCTCCAGATTGTAATTATTTTGCCCGGCGATCTCACGGACTTTACTACGATAATCTTCGGATAGCCCAATGGTATCCATCACCACAAACTCCGCATTAATCGGAAAAGAAGTGACTAACTTCAATCTCTCAAACAATAATTGAAAGGTATGCGAACTCGCCTCCAGCATAACCTGATCATACTTATCATAGTCATAGCCCAATATCTCCTGACGGATACTATCCGAGGATAAGTACTGCACATTCGTACGTAACCCTTTAGAAGCATCCTCTAGTTTTAACTGCGGGATCAGAACTTCTTTAGCAAAGGTCGATTTCCCACATTCCGTTGCTCCTACAAGCAGAAATATGGTATGTACACGTGTTTGAATTTCCACTGTCTATTCCTCCTTTCTTCGCACAATAGCGCATTGCGTCGTACGGATCTCGCCAACCCGGTCACCAACCATCAAATATTCGACCTCGACTGCTAAACCTTGAATCGTATCCAAAACCCATTGCCCGAACGCTTGCTGTCCCATTTCCCACTTGTGATCCTCATGCCGGAATCCTTCCAGCTCATAATAACGATTGAAATCAGCATTCGGTGTGGTCACAATAAGCTGTTGAAAATTCACATTACCGATTATTTGCTGAATAAGCTCTGCTGCCTCACCCTCACTCATGTGCTCTACAACTTCTGTTAGAATCACATCAACCTGCTCCCCGTTGTACGACTCCAGAAAATGGTCCAGTGAGCCAAAGGTTGCAATGTTATCAATGTCCTTAGCTTTCGCTTTCCGATTCACAACCTCCAGCAGCTCCTCAGCTATATCTACCGCATAATAGGTACTCTCTATTTTCCCGGCAAACGGAATTGCATAGAAACCTTCTCCGCAACCGATGTCCAGAATCGGCTTATTGAATGGAAGCACACTCGAAATAAAAGTACGCCGCTGCATCGCAGTACCGCCATACTCCAGCCCAATAGAATACTGGTCCGTTTGTTCGATGGAGGCTTTATATCGCTTGAACCGTTCCTTTGAGGTAAGGAAATTCCTTGCAAATAGACTTCTTATATAAAAGGGTGCATCAATGACGTTAAGGCTGCGGATATATTTATCCAAAATAGCATCCGAAATATCTATGTACTCATCCCCAAATATGGATAAGAACAAGGACAGCACACCAACAACATGCAAGAGGTGATACAAGCTTTTATGTGTGGTAATCGTCAGTGAATAGCTCTTATGTGCCTGATGCTGCAAGGAGAAGGTATATCCCTTTAAATGCTTTTGGAAAAATTCAATATAGTGTATCCGCTCAACCTGAACCATATTAATGAAAAAAGAATGCTCATATCCTTCCGCATCCCGTTCATCCTGGGCTTTGAAGGGTGTAGAGAAAAACTCATTGACCGCATTAAGCGGAAATAGAGGTGTATTAAACCGGGAGACATTTAAATACTCAAAGCTCTCGCTTCCGTTCTGCTTGTAGGATATATCGTTATCTGCATCCTTAAAATAAACGTTATAAGTTGCCTCATCAGAATACCATCCATAAGCCACTCCCTGACGAACCGGACGAAGCTGCATACCTGTCACTGGATTTTTTTTAATTAAAAAAGTGAATTTTGGATTCGTAGATTTCAGTTGTACAATAGCCACTACCTCTTCCTCCTATCAATCTTTCTATAGAGCCCGTCCCCATACTTCCTGTAAAGCTTCTCGAAATAGAGCATCCAGCTGATGATCTCTGTTGTTCTCCTTAGCATTCAAGGACGCCGCCACCTTATCCAACACTTGGAACTGTTCTTCTAAATAATCGTTAATCACGGTTAGCTGCGGTCCGTAGTCTAGTTCTTCACCGGATTTTTTTCGTGCCAGCAATTGCTGAATCACCTGCCACAGCTCTTCATCCTTCGGAATAAGCCGCTCTACCAGTACATCGAACCCCATCGGCGGCATCTCTCCATATCGGTGAGTCCACTCACAAGCTAGAACGGGACGAAGCACATAAAAGTACTTTTTGATCTTGACCTGTTCGCCTTGCAGATAATCACGGTAGTTCCCTCTTGCCATGTTTAAATAATGGTACATACAAGACTTCGGCGAAAATGTGTACGGGGAGATGCTTCTAAGCTTCTCTGCTATACTGTACTTTTCGGCATATTGAATGGGTGATTGCAGCCACTCCAGCAGCGGTGGATTTGACTTCCGGAATAAATTCAGTGCTTTACGCAAATCCCAGCCATTGATATCAAGCATATTGTTAATAGGACGCTCGATCACATCCCGCTTATCAAAAATAGATAGATACCATTCCGGTTTATGCAGATAAATAAATCTCACATCATAATCACTATCCTGCGATGGGAATCCCCAGGCCCGGCTGCCTGATTCGCAGGCATACAATATTGTAACTTGCTCCTCATATTCAATCTGTTCCAGCTGCTCACAGATAAGCTTGTTTATAGGATCCATCTTCATCCCTCCAGATCGGTTACTTCCCTATTCTCTACCATTGATACTATTCGAACGCCTCTTCAGAATTGCTTCGGCTTCATGGATCTATCTTCGCTCATCTTCCCTGTAACGAACAGGGCGGAAGTATGGCGGCGGCCAAAAATACTTCCATTTTATTCAACTCTGGTGCTTAATATAATAAGTACTACTATTTCTAATGGATTCGCTACAGGCTGGAGGGATACAAATGGCCCGGGAAAGTTTTGACAAGGAGATTCAATTTCTTCGCATGCTCTCTTTAGCGGGGGGAGCTTACAGCAGACAACAATTCGCCGATCGTCTCGGCATTTCTGTACATACCTATGACAAAACGCTGCGCAACCTGAAGGGCATGGTAACCGTCTTACAACAAGACCTGCCTACAGAACAAGGAACGGAACTCTCTGAGTGGCTCCGCTATAACTATTATGAATCTGCCGACCCGCTGCTCCTGTTCTTGTTCCGGGCGAAGTCGCTTAAGGAAACGGAGAGCATCCGGCTTACTCTACTATTAACTGCGCTTCAGACTCAGGAGCTAACGGCTAAAGATCTACAGGATGTCTGCAGTGAGCAAATGCCAACCGATTGTCCAATGCCCGATGAGAAGACCATCCGTGGAGATCTGAAATATCTTGAGGAAGTTGGCGTTATTCTTCGTGTAAATGAGGGCCGTCCTTATCGATACAAGGCTGCTAACGATCTGATTGATCAATTATCGGGCGATCAGCTCTTGGATCTTTACGACTATGTTGATGTCATCGCCAACACGCAGACTCCGTCGGTGCAAGGTTACCTGCTGCGCGACACCTTAAAAAAGGTCCTGCGGAAGCGGGGTTATAACCCCGAAGCTACGGAAACCCATAGATACAAATATAATTATCATTCACGTATTCTTGACGAGGCACACCTATACACAATTTTTGCAGCGATTCAGCAGCGAAAAAAAATTAAGTTTCTATATCTATCCCCTAAAAAGGGCAAAAACTACGCCTCTCAGAATACCAATCCTCTCTTTGAGCGGGAAACAAGGGGCGTCACAGAAACCGTTCTTCCGCTCCGCGTCATCTATGACCATCAATATGGGCGCTGGTATTTAATCGGACATAATTCACGTATGGGCATCATGAAATTCCGAATGGAGGGCCTTACTCAAATTGAGGAGGGCGACACTGTGGAAGAATCAGAGTTTGCTCAGAAACTCAGCAATCTGGAAGAGCAGATGACAAACAGCTGGGTTATAGATACCACCAGTGCAATTAAAGTGGCTGCGAGATTTTATAACCCCAATCGCTCTGGTGTTAATTTTATTCGGGAGCGGGTTGAAGCGCAGGGACAGTGGGGAGTAATTACGGAAGAGTCCGATTCTACATTCCTTTATGAGATCACAGTGAATGGTATTTATGAAATTAAGCCGTGGTTACGAAGCTTTGGTTCGAGCTGCGAGGTATTAGAACCCCCTTGGCTGCGTAAGCAATTTATCGCGGAGTGGAAGGAGATTCACAGCTATTATGAATCCATTTGAGAAAATATTTAACTTCCAAATCATTTCACGCCTCGACGAAGTGGGTTCATTAGCGCTGACCTCCCAGGAACGTTCCTGGCTGAAAACCATGTTAATGCACCCGGCCTCAGAAGCAGCTTTTACACTGGATACCTTAAGTGAATTGAACTCCATATTGGAGGCAGAAGCGTCCACAGAAGTGCAGGGAATTATTATGGAGAAAGCTAAAAGCAAAGAGCGGCAGGTCTATCACCCAATGCTTCGTACACTCCGCCGTATAATCATGCAGAATCAAGCGATCCTTATTACTTTCCATATTAAGCATGGAGGCCAACGAACTGACCAAGCCGGGTTCCCTCATAAGCTGGAATACAACATGTATAAGCGGGAGTGGTATTTGCAATGGTACAGCACCCGGCAACGTTCTCTTATGTCCACTAAACTAAAAAACATTGTTTCTGTTGAAGTAGCTCCCTTCCCTGCCAAACGGATTGATGACTTAAAAGCAAGAATAACGCGATTATTAGAGGATCAGAAAGAATGTGCATGTATTCAAGTCATTCCCACCTTTAATGCTGAGCTGTCCCGAATTCTGTACGCCTTTTCCTGTTTTGATAAATCCGTGTCCTTTGATGAAAATTCGGGCATCTATCGAATCAAAGTCATCTACATGAGAGACGGCAGCGAATTCCTATTGTCCAAAATCCGTTTTCTTGGCCTGCGCGTAAAAATCGTCGAGGGTGAGCATCTTAAGCGGCGCATGCTGAAATCCGCAGCTATGGCGATTGACCGGTATGGGGAATAACCGAGAATTAGTATAGGCTGGTCAACTATCCTGAAGCGCTGAAACGTGCTTATATAGTAAAGTAAAAGACACGGTTAAGATGTCTTTTACTTTACTTACAGCAGCTTTCTTAAAAACTGAGAGGTTTATTCTCATGAAAAGAAAATCCGTCTTATGCGTATAGTCAAGATGAAAACTCAGAGTTAGTGAGGGGATTAGAAGTGGGAAAGAGAGTTATAGTAAAAATATCAGAATTGACCAAAAAACATAAGATTTCCCTACGAGAATTGTCCAGAATATCCGATGTCCGACATGCTGCATTAAGTGAGTTAGCTAATGGAAAAAGGGAGAATATTAACTTTAGTCATATAAGCAAAATTGCAGAAGCTTTAAATATTGAGGATATTCGTGAGATTATTGATTTGGTTGATGATAAAGATTAATCAAATAAACACAAAATTGATAGTTTTTCAATCGACAATAACTCAAGTAATAAGACCATAAGAAAAAGCAAAGAAAAGCGACCCCTACAGGTCGCTTTTCTGATACTCCATATTAAAGTAGAGGCGGTCAGTTCCCTATTCCAGCTTCATATAATACAGATTCGCCGTACTATCTTTTGTAATGGTATGCGCACCTGCGGCCAGAGAGACAGTGGCAATGCCATTGGTTATAGGGTAACTTGTTCCATCCACTTTGATTTTCGTTCCCTCTGTGTTGAACACTAGGGTTAGCGTTGAAGCTTTAGCAGAAGTGAATTGAATGCTGGTTGCACTCTCGATTTTTAGACATTGGGATAGGGTTAAACCCTGATATGCCACAGTTCCCTTACTTGTTGAGAGATTGCCTTGGATATTGAAGAAGCTGCTTGTTGTTCCATCCGTAGTAAAGTTGTGAACGGTTGCTCCCGCTGTCGGCACTGGCGTTGTCGTCGGTGCTGGAGTCGCCGTTGGTACAGGAGTTGCTGTTGGAGCTGGGGTCGCTGTTGGCACAGGAGTTACTGTTGGCGTAGGTGTTACTGATGGAGTCGGAGTCGGGTTCGTTGGGTTTGAATTCCCCCCTACAGAGACAAGTCCCGTTGTGTAGCCTCTGATTGCAGACATCAGCGCTGTATTCAGCGCATACGAAACGTCATCCACTGAATCATTAAATTCCCATGTGAAGTCTCCGCCATTCAGACGTCCGGCTTTTGCCATAACAATCTGTTCAACATTGCTTACGTTATCAATATTAGATACGTTCACTCCTGTATTTACGCTCGTGTCGAAGTTATTATAGGCTGTTCCGCCTTTTAGTGCTTTGTATGAGCTTGGGACGGTTTCATTTCTTGACGAAGCTAAGTAAGCATCAAATGAGGTAGCATTAGCAGGAGCTGTCCCTGTGTTTGAATTCGCATAGATGAGACTTGAAGCCTCTACAATAAGATTGTTATAGGCTTTAATCACACCTCCATTTTCGCCTGAGAACGTACCCTCCCCTAAAGCATCTGTACCTTGTAAGGAGATCATCATTGGAAATTTAGCATGTCTAAAATAATTAGATTCTACAAAAGCTGAAGCACCTGTAGTTACACCCACACCGTATTTGGAGATACCATCGAAAAAGTTGTTATAGATATGGACGGAAGCCACTCTAATCCGCGGATGACGGGAGTCCGAATGGTCAAACCAGTTGTGGTGGAAGGTAACAAAAAATTCAGCCGGCTCACTCAAACCAACTAGCGAGGATTTTCCGGAATCCCAGTAATGGTTGTAAGAGATTGTAATATAGTTGGATCCATTTTTAAGGTCTGTGGAACCGTCGCCCTTGGCTTGGTCTGCATCGCCTCCAGCAGCTCCATAAAAAATATCATTATTATGCACCCAGACATTCATATTGCCGGAATCCATTGAAATGCCATCGTCAGGGAATAACATTACACCCAGGTTTCTTACTTCCACATTACCTACATATCTTAGAAGCATTCCCCAACCGTACGCGTAAGCATCATTCCCGATACCTTCAATAGTAATATTCATTTCCGAATAATTGTTTTTACCTTTGACTTCAAGATACCCACTGCTGTTAAGCTGTCCACTCAGATCAGCAGCTGTAACTTTTCCGATAATTCGGATCGCAAGTGGAGTTGTATCATAACCTTTTTGTCTCAGTGTCAGAATACCACCCAGACCAACCCCTGTTTGTACAGCGCCGGAGCTGTTGATTTTCACACCAAGGGTTACGGTTTGCGCATTCTGAGATGTTATATACAGCACTTGAGCACCATTCTTGAGGGTTCCATTCTCATTATAAGCCCCTGATCCTGTACCATATTGCGAACTAGTCGAAAAAGCAAATCCTGAGCGGTCATATGACGTTACGGATAGTGGATTTGAAACCGCACTTACCGTCCCACCCCCTGACAAGGTAGCTTCAACTTTCATCACATAATTACCGGCTGCAAGCCCAACAGCATCTGCTCTCCAGTAGGAAGAATATTTGCGGATTAACTCATTATTAATTTGTTGATACCCAGAATCCGCTGCACTTGCCAATTTAACATAAACGTTATACCCTGTCGCATTGCTTACAGGTGACCATTCCACATATGCCGTTTCATTCCAGCCTCCACTGCCTGTTACCGCAAGACCAGCAGCATGCACCACCGTATTTGTCCATCCACCTACTATTAAAGAAAGAGCAAGAGAAAACAACACAACAATACTGGTTACCTTTGCAACTCTTTTTTTCATTTTATTTCCTCCCGATTTAATTTGTTGCAGATATTATTGTAACCGCTTGCAAAAAATGAAGTTTCTCTTTTCACCTCCTAAATATTTAGAAAGAGATCCTGCATCTAGCCCCTGTATCCCTTCGAAAATAATACAAATTCTGGAACCAGAACACGTTCAACATATCAAAACTAAAAAAGGTTCCGAAACAATCATTTACTCATATCTCCCATATCTAACCGTGTTCTGAGCTAATGATTATAGGACAGCGAATGGATTGTGATCATACAACACGAATAGCCACACAGTAGCCAGCACATAATAAAATTCACAACCATTAGGTAAACAAGGAGGAATTTTCAATTGAGCGCAAATAAACCAGACAAGAATCTGATCAACACTGTAAAAGATTTGGAAGCCACGCCCGTAAACAGCCTGGAAGCCCAACAGCAGCAACAAGCCCGTAATGATCGCCGCAAGCAATCTCAGCATGACAGCGACGGCAAATTCACGGAAAATGAAACCGGGAACTTTCATTAAAGTCGGGAATACTGTTGGAATCTTCTTTTTAAGCTGCAATAACGTAAAAAGACACCCTTCAAGGTGTCTTTTCTTTTACTACCTATGGAGCCGCATCATAATGTATTTCCTTTAATCAATACGTATCAACTGCTCATCCTGTAATCCAAGCAATGATTTTTTCACGGTCTCACGCGCCGTTCCTGTCATATCCGCCAGGTGTTGATGCGTTAATTTCAAATCGATTAGAACACCTTCATCAGAGGGCACTCCGTGCTGTTCTGTTAGACGCAACAACACGCGAGCAATACGCGTACGCACGTCGATAACGGTTAAGTTTGTTATTAATTTATTGGCATCACGCAGACGATCTAATGCTGTTTCCAAAATGCCGATTAGTATTTCCGGATTACTTTTTAGTAAAGTAATGAATCGCGTTTTTTCAAAATACATAAGGTAGACTTCTCAATGGTCCTTGCAGAAGCAGAGCGCGCTCTTTCATTTTGCAACAAAGCCATCTCTCCAAAGAAATCACCTACTCTAAAAATAGAGAGTACTACATCCCTAGAGTGGTTATCTTGATAGATTTGAACAACTCCAGATAGAACCAGATAGAGCTCCTCTCCCTCTTCACCCTCAAAAAGATGGACTCTCCTTTTATATAAGTACGCTCGCCACATACCTTAGTAATTTCAGCTAAATATTCATCATCAAGATGTTCAAAGAACGGAAAATCCTGTAACAGTTGTGGGTTCATCTTCTAGAGGTTCCTCCAGTATAAGTAATAATTTTTTTATGATTGAATCGCGAACCTATCCTATATTGCAATACTTTTAATTCAAGATAAATAGCGACAGCTTCATTAAATTATTATGTGACACAAATTTTCCAAATGCACCATCGTAAAATGGAAGGTTTTGGTTGCTGAGAACAAGAATAAAGTTAAGATTCTAAAATTCAAGAAGTGAGTTGATGAACATGAGTGATAAGATGGTGGCTGTTTTAAGAAGACAGTTTGATCCAACCGTAGAAATGTTGAAGAATCTTATCGAAGTATGTCCTGATCATTTTTGGAAGAATGCCAAGCATAAATACTGGAAGCATATATTCCACGCTACAACCAGCATGAAATTTTGGTTTAGGCAGCAGAAGGATGAAGAATTCAAAATACCTGACTTCGGTAAAGATATAACAGAAGACTTAGATAAGGAGTGCTCTGACTACCCTACTAAGGAGGAAATGACGACGTACCTAGAGGAGATATTGAGTGTGGCTCGTAATTTTTTTGATGAACTTACTGACTGCAGATTATTGGAACCATGTGTACTATACGAAGAAATAACTAAAACTGATGTTATCCTCATGCAGATAAGGCATGTTCAACATCATATAGGTTATTGCAACAGCATATTGAATTCGAATCACCTAGAAACAGCAAAGTGGCTATGATAAAATGAGTGACCGAAATCAGCTTCTTTACCACGAGGAGTGTTATTTAATATGGTTTATGAATTTGATAGTGAGATAAAGCTGCTGGAAGGTAAAATGAAATGGAAAGTAGTCTATTTCCCCTATTCAGTAAGGGAGATATTCAATACTAATGGTAAAGTACCTATTCAAATCTCTGTTGACGGGTACGAATTTGACCATACTTTATTGCCGTCAAAGAATGGGCATTATTTTGTTTATAACGAATTTATTCGAAGAGCATTACAAAAAGAGCTCGGTGATACATTACATATAATACTTAAGAAATGCGAGGAAAATCGTAAACTGATTGTGCCAGATTACATTACTACAAACCTTGAAGAGTACCACATGCTGAATACATTTCTAAACCAGCCTGATTACATTAAACGAGAGCAGATTAATTATATTGAGCTTGCTAAAAAGGAAGATACAAAAAATAGACGAATACTAGCTCTACTTGATAAACTTAAGGATTAATAAAGGGACGACAATAAAGTTGAGGTAAAATGAAGACATCAGAGTTAAGCAACGAATATTGATATTTCGCTAAACCCCAACAATCATTTTTAAATGAGCACCAAACTTTAAAAAATCACAAAAAAGCGATGAGAAACAACCCTCATCGCTTTCACATTACTAAAACCAGACTTGTTACAGCAAACCTCTGCCTAGTGATAGGTGATCGTTTAAGAGTCAGCAACCATCTGCCCCCCTTACGTGGTGCTAGCACGTCGATCAGCAAGCGCCATCGCGGCGGCATAGCCGGAGCTCCAGGCCCATTGCAGGTTATAGCCGCCGCAATCTCCATCGACATCCATCACCTCACCTGCCAAATACAGTCCAGGGACTAACTTAGATTCCAACGTTCCTTCGGTTAGCTCCGTCGTATCGATGCCACCAGCTGTTGTTTGTGCATTAGTAAAGCTATTGGTATCGGTCACTTTAAATTCCCAACGCTTCAAGATTTTATAAAATATTTTTTTTGTTTTCCACGAAAGATCCTGACAAAGCAGGTGCAACTGTTGATCAATTCCAGCCTCCTTCAGCAGAACTGGAATCAGTTTCTTGCTGACGATACCTATAAGGGAATCGGCAACCGTCCGGTGTCCGAAGATCCCCCAGTGGATCTCCAGAAAATCAATTAACTCTTCCTCCGTGCGCTCCGGCATTAAATCAACCGACAATGTCACCGATTCTCCTATTCCGAGATTATACGCAGCCTTTCTGCTGAGCTGAAGTATGGGCGGGCCCGAGATACCATAGTCCGTAAAAAGAATCTCACCAGACTCAGTGCGGATGACTTCATTGTTTACGATAACATGGGCCTCTCCCTCAAATTTGATGCCCGATAGTTCCTTCAAATACGGATAATCCAGCTTCAATTGTACAATGCCTGGCACCGGGTTGATCAAGGTGTGCCCCAGACGTTGGACAAGCGTATAACCGGAGCCGTCCGTTCCCGTTTTGGGAGCGGTAAGGCCGCCTGCACATAGAAAAAGATAGTCGCTGGTATACACAACCTGTTCCTCTGTCTCCGCCTGGCAGGTTATCGCGAACCGCGGATGTCCCGCCGAAACGGTAACATCCAACACTTTATGTTTATAATATACGGGAACATTCCGATCCTCCAGCGCCAGCTTAAATACACCCGGCACCGAAGCCGCCTGCAGCGACATCGGATACATCCGGCCATTCTCCAAGCTTACAAAAGGAAGCCCGAGCGAGGAGAAAAATTCGATCGTTTGGCGGACACCGAATTGCCGCAATACATGTATTGGGAATCCTTCCTGATTACTGTGATACTTGCGTGATAAAGCGGCCGCTTCATCCGTACCGGTGGCGGTGGATTGGTTCGTAATGTTGCAACGCCCGTTACCCGTCGTTATTATTTTCTTCCCCAGCCGGTCATTGCTTTCAATAATTGCTGTATCAATACCTTGATCCCTCGCTGTAACTGCAGCCATTAGACCTGCAGCACCCCCACCGATAATGAACAGCTCGTGGTGCTTAGAAGTCTGATCCTTATACATGTTAATTGATGCATCCCTTTTCCTAATAAATTTATTGAATTGACTTAGCTAGCGCCATGGCGGCCACATATCCGGAACTCCAAGCCCATTGTAGGTTATAGCCGCCGAAGTCTCCGTCCACATCCATCACTTCGCCAGCCAAATAAAGCCCAGGTACTAGCTTGGATTCCAGCGTTCCTTCGATTATTTCCGACGTATCGATGCCGCCAGCTGTCACTTGTGCATTCGTAAAGCCATTAGTATCCGTCACCTTAAATTCCCAGCGCTTCAAGATTCGATAAAATTTCTCCTTAGTTTTCAACGACAGAGCCTGGCAAAGCAGCTGTGGCTGCTGATCTAAGCCGGTCTCCTTGAGTAGGACCGTAACAAGCTTCTTGTTAAAGATGCCAACGAGAGAATCTGCAACCGTCCGGTGTCCAAAAGTCTCCCAGAGCCTTTCTAAAAACTCAACTAACTCTTCCTCCGTGCGGTCAGGCATCAGATCCACCGATAATTTCACCTGTTCTCCTCTTGCAAGATGATACGCAGCCTTCCTGCTTAGCTGGAGAATTGGCGGACCAGTAATACCATAGTCCGTAAAGGCAATTTCGCCCTGTTCACTGCCGATGACTTTACCGTTTACAATAATATGAGCTTGTCCCTGAGATTTGATAGTGGACAGTGCTCTCATATTCGGATATTGCAGCTTCAGTTGCACAATGGCCGGTAAAGGCTCAATCAGGGTGTGTCCCAGACGTTCAGCAAGTGTATACCCAGGAGGTTCTTTTCCCGCATTTGGACCGGCAAGGCCACCTGCAGATAGAAGTAGATAGTCGCTAGTATAAACAACCTCCTCCTCTGTCTCCGTTTGGCATTTTATCTTGAAGCGCGGATGATTCTTCGAAACAGTAACATCCAACACTTTGTTATTGAGGTACACCGGAACATTCCGATCCTCCAGCGCAAGCTGGAAAATATCCAGCACCGCTGCTGCCTGCAGCGACATCGGGTACATCAAGCCATCCTTCAATCTTGTAAGCGGAAGCCCGAGAAAGGAGAAAAAATCAATGGTCTGACGGATGCCAAATTGCTGTACTACCTTAAGTGGAAATCCGGGCTGATTACTGTGATACTTACGCGATAAAGCGACTGCTTCATCCGTACCTGTCGCAGTGGATTCATTCGTAATGTTGCAGCGCCCATCACCTGTCATTAATATTTTCTTTCCAATCCGGTCGTTACTCTCCAGAATGGCAGTATCGATACCCATATCACACGCAGTAACAGCGGCCATTAGTCCGGCAGCACCTGCGCCGATAATAAACAGCTTGTGGTGCATAGAAGTCTGATTCTCATACATGGTTGATCAATGCATCCTTTATTCCAATTTTTCTAAAAGCACAGAAGCACTTTATTAAATTATAGCATAAGTGTACTGGTTTTCATTTATCTCCTTATGTACTCTTCACATCTTAGGTTAGCCTTTTATCCCTTGACTGCAATTTAGTCCATAAACAAGAAAAAAACCGCTTTATCAGCGGGTCTTTCGAATAGAGCCTAGGAGAGTCGAACCCCTCTCCGAAGATAACGGCACATAAGCTTCTACGAGTGTAGTTACAGTTTTGAATTCCCCTAGAAGCATTCTAACCAATATTTGATAAGTCATTCTGATTAAGGAGACTGATCAAAGATAACTCCTTAGTATAGTGATGCAATTATATAAGTTAATCCTGAATATATCGTTTTTTAACAGCGTTTCTTCAATATTCAGAAAGTACCCTTGGCGCTACAGATGATGGCTGGATCCAAGCAACAATTATGACCACCAACCACGACGTTGAATGAAGAACGATGAACCTTATGTATACTACCAGAAGGTTTACTAAAGTTTTTTTATAGTTGCTAATTCCCTGCAGAATCAAGATACGCTTCAGCTTCTTCTATCGATTCGTACAAGTTTGCAATATCTTTAAACATACGATTCATTTGCGTTTTGTAGAAAGCTGTAGGCGCAACATACACCCATTTGTGTTTTGTAGAGATTCCAGCTTTCACAGCATCTTCACCAGTTGGAGCAAGAATCGCCATCACTTCTTGCTTAAATACCAGGCCACCAGTGATTACAGTCATACCTGTAAACCCTCGCTTAGTTTTCTTCAGTACCTTCGGAAATTGTTCTGCGTACGCAAAGGCATCCTCAACTTCCATACCGTCCGATGTTACAATAATTCTGTTTTTGTTTTTAACATAATCAATAGTAAAACTCATAATAGTAATTCCTCCGAATATTTTTGCTTTTGGATGCATAATGCCATAATTTAATCTTATATCAGTTCGAGCTCTTATAGATGTAGTTTCGGAAAATATGCCACTAATTATTAACTTCAAAGTGAATGATCTAATTTTAGATGTAGACAACATGTCTACAAAAATCAATATATTAGTTCCCATAATTCCTTGTCTGCATTTGATCTACAATTCGAGTTCTAAACAGCAAAAAACCGCTATCTCAGCGGGTTTTTGTTTATGGAGCAAGGGAAGCCGAACCCCTGTCCGAAGATAACAGCACATAAGCTTCTACGAATGTAGTTACAGTTTTGATGTCACAAAATTCATGACTCCCGCCAGAAAATTGTTTACGGTGTAGTTGTAATTCTAAACTCAAAACTGTGCTATAGCGAAAAATCGGTAACACCCTTTTTATAGGAAAATTTAAGACTATATGTTTCTTCTTTTCCATAGGGCATTGTAGCAATTTTTATACGAGTATAATCAAGCCTGCTATCTCTTAACACTCTCTTTATCAAGGCTATACTCCGTTCTTCTTCCGTAATGATACAAAATATATTAAGAGCATATTTTTTCGGGTCGGAAATGCATTTACCCATATCAAAGCCATCAACACAACCTAAGTTAGTATCTACTAGAGATATGTCCAGGTATTCCATGACTTTATCTCTTAACCAGTTATCACGTTGGCTTCCTTTTTCACTTTTTAGAGGATACTGTACTACTAACCAAAATTTCTCACTCATTCATAATCACCAGCCAATGAAGAGATTTATTATAATAATTATAACAAAGAAACTTTGCAAAAGGGTACCGTTAACCATAGTATGGGAACCATCCTCATGCGGATGGTATTCGTGGTGGTAGAGAAATCTTTTGCAGTTTAAAAATATGCATACCAAACATTCCGAGACCACATAGTAGACATGATAAACCACAAGTACACATTTGAGGAATTGGCTGAAATCATTAAAAGGCATTGCCTAACTTTAATTATGAGGATACAAAAAAGCGACCCCTAAAGGTCGCTTTTTCTAAAACTCCATATGGAGCCGAGGGGAGTCGAACCCCTGTCCGAAGATAACGGCACATAAGCTTCTACGAGTGTAGTCACAGTTTTGATGTCACCCGAGTATCGCCCCGTAACCGGCTATACGTTGGGTCAGCCTGATTGTCTTCTTCAGCTCACCGCAGGCGGAGATGAGACAGCGTATCCCACTATTTGTTAGCCCCTATCCCTGTCACATGGGCGATGCAGAGTAGAAGCACGCACACAGTTTCTTAGGCTGCGAAAGCGTAGTTGTTTTGTTGTTTGCCGTTTAATAGGCTTTAGCGTTGATGAAGCGGACGCGTCCCCACTACTCGCTACTCATGCTCGAACTACCCCCGTCGAATCCAAGAACGGCCCCTCATTAAAAAGGGCGCTTCGGATCAAGCGGATCTTCCAAGCAAGAGAGATCCAATCTACAGCTTCTTATTCAAGAAAACTGTAACGAAGCAATAACTAACTTACTTACTCAGTATAGCACATTTATCAACACTTTAACACGTGGGTTAAAGGAATTGAAGGTTGAAACTGGAACTCATTTGAATCGTCTAGTTCTCCCAGATTATCTGGCGATCTTTTGCTTATCACGCAGTACACGCTGGATATCACGTTGAGCATCTCGCTTGGCAGCCGAGTCACGTTTGTCATACTCTTTTTTACCTTTACCAAGACCAATCAGCAGCTTTGCATAGCCATTCCGCACATAAATCTTAAGTGGCACAATCGTAAACCCATCTCGCTTGGACAAGCCCAGCAGTTTATGAATTTGCTCCTTATGCATTAACAATTTACGTGTGCGTGTGGGATCGGTAGGATTGGCACGGTTACCTTGTTCAAAAGGGCTGATATGCATGTTGTGAATCTGAATCTCGCCATTACGGATCGTAGCAAAAGCATCTCCAATATTAGCGCGGCCATTACGCAGCGACTTGATCTCTGTACCCGTCAGCACCAAGCCAGCTTCATAAGTATCCTCGATAAAATAATCATGGGAAGCTTTCTTGTTCTGGGCAAGTACTTTCCCGTCTGCTTTTTTACCCATGAGAATCACTCCTTGAATCATATTCATAAGTTAAAGTAACCATGTCTGTCTAATCTTAAACGACACAGCCATCGAACGTCTGATCTATATTGTAACAAATGGAATCAAGTGAGCGCAAGGAACCTTCAACCAAATATACTTCACCTAATTTGTCATAGAGTTGTCAGTAACATTACCCAATATCTAGCATTTGTTACAAAAAAGCATTAAGCTGAGTTGATCTGGAGTTTTTCCACTAATCTCCACATATCTATATCCATCTACCCTATTTACTTATTACCTATTTGTTCTCAATTATCCGCTTCCCTCTTCTTGGATATACATCTATTCGACGCCTATTCAAATAGCGCTGCTTTTACCTATACTGTGCAATCCTATACTGTACCTATCCTATCCTCTAACTATTCACTTGCTATCACCTACGTTTTTCTATATAAATGTATTTCGTGCAACTATTTAAGCCTTATCACCGCCAAAAAACTAATTAGTTGCACTTTCTGCAGCTAAAAAAGCGAAATCAGACCAATTATGGGTAACTGATCAGATTTAGATGTACAAAATGCAATTAGCCACCACTTTTACTACATAACCCAAATTTAACTGCACATAATGCAATTAACCAAGTTGATTATTAGTTAAAAAGCACCGCCACAGGAGGGACGGTGCTTAGTATCGTTATAGAGTTATGCAGCGCATAACCGTCATTTATTTCTTTTTACGCTTACGTGGTGCTCCTTCTGGAGCGCCGCCATTATTGTCACTTCGTTTAGAAGTGACTTGCTCAGATGTCTCTACGTTGCCTGGTGTCACGGACTGGCCGATGAACACCCCGCCCTTGGTTTTCTTTTTGCGGCGGCCTTTGCCTGTAGGAGCGCCGTTACGGCCTTCTCCACCGCCAAAGTTACCCCCGCGATCCTCGCGGCTGCGGAACTTCGTGCTGCCGTCCACGCCCCGCGCTTCGCCGCCGGAGGAGTCGGACGCAGGAGCGCCGTATCCGCCTTTGCCGGAGCCAAAGCCGAAGCTGATGCCGCGTCCACCACCGGCACCGCCGGTGTCTCCGCCGCGGCCTCGCCCGCTGCTGCGCTCACGCGGCGCGCCTGCGTTGCCGCCGGCTTCGCCTCCGCGCTCTGCGCCCGGCGCAGCAACTACCCGGCTCGCATCCTCGCCGGCCTCGCGCCCGCGCTTCCGCTTACCGCGTCCGCCCGCTGCGCCAACACCGGCCGCTTCGCGCGGCCCATCACCGGCGCGCACACCTGCGCCCGGCTTGCCCTTGCCCACGCCTGCAGCAGCGCCGCCGGGCTTGCCTTTACCGCCGCGTCCCTTGCCCGCGGCGCCTTTGCCCCCGGCCGGCTTAATGAAGCCGCCGCCCGAGCGGCCGCCCTTGCCTCCGCGGCCGCCCGCAAAGCCACCACCGCGGTGCTCGCCTGGCGCGCGTGGCTTCATGTCGACCAACTCGAAATCGATCGTGTGGTCATCCATATTTACTTTGGCGACTCGGATCTTCACCTCGTCACCAATACGGAACACACGCGATGTGCGCTCGCCAATGAGCGCCATATGACCTTCGTCGAAATGATAATAATCGTCGCTCATTGCACTGAGACGAATAAGACCTTCGACGGTATTATCCAGCTCGATGAACATTCCGAAGCTGGTCACACTGCTGACCATAGCCTCGAATTCCTCGCCTACTTTATCCTGCATGTATTCTGCTTTCTTCAGTTGCTCCGTATCGCGTTCAGCTTCTACCGCCACACGCTCGCGTTCCGAAGACTGCTGAGCAATGTCAGGCATCCGGCTAGACAAATAATCATGCCGTTTCTGGGTCAATGCCCCTCCATTCTCAATCACTTCACGCATTACGCGGTGAATGACCAAATCGGGGTACCGGCGAATCGGAGAAGTGAAGTGAGAATAGTATTCCGCAGCCAGTCCGAAATGGCCCGTGCTCTCCGCATCATACTTTGCCTGCTTCATAGAACGCAGCATCATCGTACTGATGACCGTCTGCTCCTTTGTGCCTTGGATTTGCTCCAACAAATCCTGCAAAGCACGTGGATGAACCGAATTGCCACGACCCTTGACGTGATATCCGAAATTGGCCGCAAAAGCCATGAAATTTTGCAGCTTCTCTGGGTCTGGATCTTCGTGAATCCGGTAAAGGAACGGAACCTTCAACCAGTGGAAATGTTCAGCTACTGTTTCATTTGCCGCCAGCATGAACTCCTCGATAATCTGTTCAGCTACAGAACGTTCACGCTTCACGATATCTACAGCCTTGCCGTTCTCATCCACGATGATTTTGCTCTCTTCAAAATCAAAATCAACCGCACCCCGGCGCATCCGCGCATCGCGTAGCTTCATCGCCAATTCTTTCATGAGGCGGAAATCGTCAATTAGTGGACTATAACGTTCCAGCAGCTCTGGATCTTCGTCTTCGAGAATTTTACGAACATTGGAGTAAGTCATTCTCTCTTTGGTGCGAATCACGCTCGTAAAGACATCGTGCTTCACAACCTTCATTTGCTCGTTAAACTCCATTTCACAGGACATTGTTAACCGGTCTACCTGTGGATTCAAGCTGCAAATTCCGTTCGATAGACGGTGCGGCAGCATCGGAATAACCCGGTCTACTAAATACACACTACAACCGCGGTCATAGGCTTCTTTATCCAGCTCAGAGCCTTCACGCACATAATAACCTACGTCTGCTATATGGACGCCCAGCTTGTAATGTCCATTCTCCAAGCGCTGTACGTTTACCGCATCATCCAAATCCTTAGCATCTTCGCCATCAATCGTAACAATGTTCAGTCCGCGCAGGTCGCGTCTTCCTTGCTCCGCAATCTCCTCTTCTGTAATTGAATCAGGAGCGCTATCGGCTTCATCCATCACTTCAGCTGGAAATGCCTCAGGCAATTGATGTTTGCGGATAATGGAAAGAATATCAACACCCGGATCATCCTTATGTCCGAGAATCTCAATAATTTCACCTTCTGCCGCTGCTCGGCCTTCCGGATAACTCACAATTCGCACAACGACCTTTTGACCATCAACAGCACCTTTAAAGGATTGTTTCGGAATAAAAATATCACGATTAATCCGCTTATCATCAGGCAGCACAAAACCATAGGTCTCCAGGTTCTGAAATACACCTACCGTCTGCAACACGCCACGTTTTACAATACGTACTACTTCGCCTTCCATACGTCCGCCGGACGGACTTTTAGAGGTAATACGAATCAGAACGATATCGCCATTCATAGCTCCCTTAAGATCATTTGCATGGATATATACGTCAGGATGATCACGATCATCCGGGATTAGAAAAGCAAAACCCTTCGCATGTGCTTGTAAACGTCCACGCAGCAAATCCATCCGTTCTGGCACGCCATAACGTGCAGTACGGGTTAATACAATTCTTCCATCCTGCTCTAATTCAATCAGCAGTTCCTCGAACTTTTTAAACCCCTCGCTATCCTCTAGAGCAAAATGACTCACCAGCTCTTCATAAGTCATTGGTTTATATGCAGTTTCCCGCATGAAATCGAGTAATATTTCTTGTGTTATCATGTTCGTCACCCCAGCCCTCCGCGGCTTCAAGCCGCTGGCAAATATGTATATCTTGTCCTGCCCTGCAGTAATGCCAAGTAAATTTTACCTTTACTACTTCATACCCTAGTATACACGAAATCAATCCTGCGCATCCCTGTTACTGTCATCCAAAGGTTAACACAGTACAAAATTTCCTTTAAATGCTGAAATACATCCATGCCGCCTTCAGGTTTACTTCCTATCGATCCAGCCTTTTTCTTTGCGAATATGAAAAGAAAAGCACCCTTAGGTGCTTTTTAACTCCTTTTAATATAACAAAAAAGCCTCCGCTCTATTCCATTTAGAACAGAGCGAGGGCTTACGGTAGATCTTTTAGTCGATTAGAACTGCAGCTAGAATCGCCATGATAAAGAAACCAGCAGCAAGTCCAACAGTTACACGTTGTAGTACGAGCTCCATACCACGAGCTTTTGTTTTACCAAAGAGATGCTCAGCACCGCCAGAGATGGCACCGGAAAGACCCGCGCTTTTCCCCTTTTGCAGAAGAACGACCGCAATAAGACCGACGGAAAAAATCAGGAGCACAACTTTCAAAAAGATATCCATTCACTTCCACCTCCTACGCCTAAGCATCACTATCTATGGTAATTTAGGTTATCACGATACATAAACAGTATTCTTATTTTATCATAGCGCTGTCGGTAATACAACAGCTTAGACTGTTAAGTCGTAGCTTTTCTTGCAAGATAAGGATAAACCTATTGAAGTCTATCTTCTTCAAATCATAAAAAAGACCCGCCATAACGGCGGGTCTTAGAAGTCTGCTATAAAAGCAGATTATCTTTTGAGGTTGTAGAAGGATTTCAGGCCGTTGTATTGAGCCAATTCACCCAACTCATCTTCGATGCGAAGCAATTGGTTGTATTTAGCAACACGGTCTGTACGGGAAGGAGCACCTGTTTTGATTTGACCAGCATTAGTCGCAACAGCGATGTCAGCGATTGTGCTATCTTCGGATTCACCGGAACGGTGGGAGATAACTGCTGTGTAACCAGCACGTTTAGCCATTTCGATAGCATCAAAAGTTTCAGTCAATGTACCAATTTGGTTAACCTTAACCAAGATGGAGTTACCGATACCTTTTTCGATACCTGTTGCAAGACGCTCAGTGTTAGTTACGAACAAGTCGTCACCAACCAATTGGACTTTGTCGCCCAATTTTTCAGTAAGCAATTTCCAGCCATCCCAGTCGTCTTCGGACATACCGTCTTCGATTGTGATGATAGGATATTTTTCAACCCATGAAGCAAGAAGGTCAACATACTCAGCGGAAGTGTAAGATTTACCTTCGCCAGCAAGGGTGTATTTACCGTCTTTGTAGAACTCAGTGGAAGCAACGTCCATACCCAAGAATACGTCAACACCTGGTTTGTAACCAGCTTTTTCAATAGCTTCGATGATTGTAGTGATTGCTTCTTCATTCGAACCAAGGTTCGGTGCGAAACCACCTTCGTCACCAACAGCTGTGTTCAGGCCTTTGGATTGAAGTACGGATTTCAAGTTGTGGAAGATTTCAGCACCTGTGCGAAGAGCTTCTTTGAAGCTTGGAGCTCCTACAGGAAGAACCATGAACTCTTGAACGTCGATGTTGTTATCCGCATGCTCACCACCATTGATGATGTTCATCATTGGTACTGGAAGAGTTTTAGCGTTGAATCCGCCCAGGTATACGTACAAAGGAATATCCAAAGCTGCTGCAGCTGCACGAGCTACTGCCATGGATACAGCTAGGATTGCGTTAGCGCCCAATTTACCTTTGTTAGGAGTTCCGTCCAAAGTAATCATCAATTTGTCGATGCCCACTTGGTCAAGAGCGTCCATACCGATAACTTCTGGAGCGATGATTTCATTTACGTTCTCAACAGCTTTCAGAACGCCTTTACCCATGTAACGGGATTTGTCGCCATCACGAAGTTCTACAGCTTCGTGAGCACCAGTGGAAGCGCCGGAAGGAACGATAGCGCGGCCTTTAGCACCGGATTCCAGATAAACGTCAACCTCTACTGTAGGGTTACCACGGGAGTCAAGGACTTCGCGAGCATATACATCAGAAATAATAGTCATGTAAGTTAATCTCCTTTTAACATTGTTTTGGTCTTACTTGTATAGCTTAAAATCAAAGGCGTTATACCTTACCTTACTTACGGCTAGCAATCATGGATTGTCCGGTCATTTCCGCAGGTTGCGGAAGTCCCATCAAATCTAGGATTGTTGGTGCTACGTCTGCAAGAATACCGGATACACGCAATACAACATTCTCAGTAGTCACGATGAACGGAACAGGATTGGTTGTATGAGCTGTGAACGGGCGACCGTTCTCGTCAAATACCATATCTGCATTACCATGGTCAGCGATAATAATGGCAACGCCACCTTTGGCAACAACCGCATCCACTACTTTACCCACACACTCATCCGTCACTTCTACAGCCTTGATTGTTGGTTCCAGCATGCCGGAATGTCCAACCATATCAGGATTGGCAAAGTTAAGAATGATAGCATCCTGTCTTTCCGCTTCGATTTCCGCTACGCAGGCTGCAGCCACTTCGTATGCGCTCATCTCAGGTTGAAGATCATAGGTTGCCACTTTAGGAGAGTTGATTAAGATCCGGGTTTCACCAGGAAGCTCCTCGTCACGTCCACCGCTGAAGAAGAAGGTTACATGCGGATATTTTTCAGTTTCCGCGATGCGCAGTTGCTTCTTGTTTTGTTGAACAAGCACTTCACCCAATGTGTTATCCAGGTTCTTCGGTGAGTAGGCTACATAACCTTGTACCGTTTCGCTGAAAGTAGTTAGGCATACGAAGTGCAGGTTTTGCGGGAACAAAGGACCACGGTCGAAACCGCGGAAATCTTGATTCGTGAACACTTGTGACAATTGAATAGCACGGTCAGGACGGAAGTTGAGGAACACGACGGAATCGCCGCTCTCTACTGCCGTTACAGGTTTGCCTTCACTGTCTACAATTACACTAGGTTCAACGAATTCATCAAATACCGAGTTTTCATAAGATGAAGTGATGGCTTGCACAGCATCCGTGTATTTAGGGCCTTCACCATAAACCATAGCACGATAGGCTTTCTCTACACGTTCCCAACGTTTATCACGATCCATTGCGTAATAACGTCCGGACACCGTTGCAATCGTACCCACGCCAACCTCTTCGATTTTAGCTACTAGATCTTGGACAAACTTCTTCCCACTATCAGGAGCTACGTCACGACCGTCCATAAAAGCATGGATATACACTTCATGCATATCTTCTTTTTTAGCTAGGTCAAGCATAGCAAACAGGTGGTTAATATGGCTATGTACCCCTCCGTCGGATACAAGCGCATAAAGGTGAAGCTTTTTGCCAGTGTTCTTAGCATTTCTAACTGCGCTAACCAGAGTTTCGTTATCGAAGAACTCGCCCTCGCGGATCGATTTATCGATACGAGTCAAATCCTGATAAACGATCCGGCCTGCACCAATATTCAAATGCCCTACTTCGGAGTTGCCCATTTGCCCTTCCGGAAGGCCTACAGCTTCACCGCAAGCAGTGAGTGTAGTGTTAGGATATTGTTTCAGGTAACGGTCATAGTTAGGTTTGTTGGCTTGAGCAACGGCATTACCTTCTGTCGTTCCACGCAAACCAAAACCATCCATGATGATCAAAGCTACGGGTTTTGGAGCTGACATCTTACTTCGCCCCCTCAACCAATTGAACGAAGGAATCCGGTTGTAAGCTGGCACCGCCAACAAGCGCACCATCGATGTCGCTTTGGCCCATGTACTCAGTTACATTCTCAGGCTTCACGCTGCCGCCGTATTGAATACGAACAGCTTCAGCTGTTGCTGCATCATACAGATCTTTTACAAGGCTGCGGATGTAAGCAATAACTTCGTTAGCATCTTGGGAAGTGGAAGATTTACCTGTGCCAATAGCCCAGATAGGTTCGTATGCAATAACAACTTTTGCTGCTTGCTCGGCACTAAGACCTTGGAATGCAGCTTCAGTTTGTACTTTACATACTGCTTTAGTTTGATCAGCTTCACGCTCTTCGAGCTTTTCGCCAACACATACGATAGGAGTAATTCCGTGACGGAATGCAGCATGCATTTTCTTATTCACGATTTCATCCGTTTCGCCAAAATAAGCACGACGCTCAGAGTGGCCAATGATAACATAGTCCACACCAAGATCACTTAGCATTACACCACTGATCTCGCCTGTGTAAGCACCGTTATCTTCAAAGTGTAGGTTTTGTGCACCAATCTTGATGTTAGTACCTTTTGCAGCTGCTACAAGTGCAGGCAGGTTAGTAAATGGAGCGCAGATTACAGTCTCAACGCCTTCTACTTCTGCTTTGCCTTTAATTTCAGCAATAAAGCTTTCTGCTTCAGGAACTGTTTTGAACATTTTCCAGTTACCTGCAATAATAGGTGTTCTCATGACTTATGTTGCCTCCTTCTTAGGTCTTACTTATCGTTCAGTGCTTCTACGCCAGGAAGCGCCTTGCCTTCCATGAACTCAAGGGATGCACCGCCACCAGTGGAGATATGATCCATTTGATCAGCCAGGTGGAATTTCTCTGCTGCTGCTGCGGAATCTCCGCCACCAATAACAGTGTAACCTTCAGTAGTTGCACAAGCTTTTGCTACTGCAAGTGTACCTTCAGCGAATTTATCGATTTCGAATACGCCCATAGGTCCATTCCAGACAACCAGCTTGGAGTTCTTGATAATATCGGCATAAAGTTCACGAGTCTTAGGTCCGATATCAAGTCCTTCCCAACCTTCTGGGATTTCATTGTAATCAACGATCTTAGTGTTAGCGTCAGCACCAAATTTATCAGCAACAACAACATCAACAGGAAGCATGAAGTTTTTACCAAGTGCTTTTGCTTTTTCGATGAATCCAAGAGCAACGTCAAGTTTGTCGTTGTCTACTAGTGATTTACCGATTTCAAAGCCTTGTGCTTTAGTGAATGTATAAGACAATCCACCGCCGATCAGGACGTTATCAGCCAAAGACAACAAGTTATCAATAACATCAATCTTGTCTTTAACTTTCGAACCACCGATGATCGCAGTGAAAGGACGTTCTGGGTTAGAAAGAGCTTTACCAAGAACGGACAATTCTTTCTCCATCAAAAGACCGGATACAGCCGGTAGGAAATGAGCGATACCTTCTGTCGATGCATGTGCACGGTGAGCCGCGCCAAACGCATCATTAACAAACAAATCAGCCAGTTCAGCGAATTGTTTAGCCAGTTCAGGATCGTTTTTCTCTTCACCTGGGTAGAAGCGAACATTCTCAAGTACAAGTACGTCGCCTTCGCCTAGCTCAGCGATTTTTGCTTTTACAGCTTCGCCAATTGCTTCGTCAGCTTTAGCTACTGGTTTGCCAAGAAGCTCGGACAGACGTTCAGCAGCAGTAGTCAAACGCATGGAATCTACGAATTCGCCTTTAGGACGACCCATATGACTCGCAAGAATGATCTTTGCACCGTTCTCGATCAAATATTTAATGGTTGGAAGTGTTTCGCGAATACGAGTATCATCAGTAATTTTACCGTCTTCTACAGGTACGTTGAAATCCACGCGTACAAATACGCGCTTACCCTTTACTTCTACATCACGGACGCTTTTTTTGTTCATGATTAATTCCTCCACACCCAAAATTGTTTCTAGCAGGAAACAAGAAATACATTTAGAAAGAGCGGAAACAAGGAATTTCTGTTTCCGCTCTATAGATGTTGCTTATATCAAGTCAATTACTTAGCGATTTTAGCGAATTTCTCCAAAGTACGAACCAATTGTGCAGTGTAGGACATTTCATTGTCATACCAAGCAACAGTTTTAACCAGTTGTTTGTCGCCAACAGTCAATACTTTAGTTTGTGTAGCATCGAACAGGGATCCGAAAGTCATACCTTTGATGTCAGAAGATACGATTTCATCTTCAGTGTAACCATAAGTGTCTGGATCGGAAGCTGCTTTCATTGCTGCGTTGATTTCTTCAACAGTAACGCTCTTATCAAGAACAGTTACAAGCTCAGTCAGGGAACCAGTTGCAACTGGAACACGTTGAGCTGCACCATCCAATTTACCTTTAAGTTCTGGAATAACCAGACCGATTGCTTTAGCAGCACCAGTAGTGTTAGGAATGATGTTCTCAGCTGCTGCACGAGCGCGTCTGAAGTCACCTTTAGCATGTGGAGCATCCAAAGTGTTTTGGTCGCCAGTGTAAGCATGAATTGTAGTCATCAAGCCTTCAACGATACCGAACTTGTCGTTCAGTACTTTTGCCATTGGAGCTAGGCAGTTAGTTGTGCAAGATGCGCCGGAAATAACAGTCTCAGTACCATCAAGAATGTCATCGTTAACGTTGTAAACGACAGTTTTCATGTCGCCAGTAGCTGGAGCGGAGATAACTACTTTCTTAGCTCCACCTTTCAAGTGTTTTTCAGCTGCTTCTTTAGTTGTGAAGAAACCTGTGCACTCAAGTACGATATCAACGCCTAGGTCGCCCCATGGCAATTCTTCAGGGTTGCGGTTAGCAAGAACCTTAACTTCTTTACCATTGACTTTGAAGAAGCCATCATGCACTTCAACATCACCTTGGAATTTACCTTGAGTTGTATCATATTTAAGCAAATGAGCAAGCATCTTAGCGTCAGTCAAGTCGTTGATTGCTACCACTTCGATACCTTCTACATTTTGAATACGGCGGAAAGCAAGGCGTCCAATACGTCCAAAACCGTTAATTCCAACTTTTACACTCATTGAATAGTTCCTCCTAGAATTCGTTTTATTTATTCAAAACAGACGGTGAGGTCTGTCATGACAACAATGTTAAGTATGATGCAAGAAGTATGTTGTATTGCCTGCAATCTAAAAACTACGAAGATAGCTGTAGTTGATTGTCAATTTCCTTGCCTATTTCTACTGCGGCAGCCTCGTCCGTGACGAGAATATTCTCCTGCCCGAAACGCAGCATGGCATGAATGGCTTTGGCCTTGGGTTTGCCTCCTGCAATACCGATGACTTTCTCTGTCCGAATAATATCTTCTAGACGTAGACCCATCGTAAGCATGGTATGGACAACCTGACCCTCTTCATTGAAATAATAGCCAAAAGATTCGGCCACTGCCCCTTCACCCTGGATTTCCGAGACTGTAGCCTCGTCCAGTTTGCGGCGGCGGGTCATTTCAATGGCATCCCCAATCCCATGTACAATAATACGCGAACTGCGGATGGTTTGTACAATCTCTCCAATATTAGAGTCAAGTGCCAGCGATTGGTATGCATCCCCACTAAGCAAATCAGGGACATGCAACAACCGGTAGTTGGCTCCAACCCGCTTTGCCATTGTTGAGGCAATCGTGTTGGCTTGAATCTCCATACTCTCTCCTAATCCTCCACGCGCCGGAACAAACCAAGCGTTCTTATAGGAAAGGGACAACGGCGGTGTCAGTTGATCAGCCATATCGGCAAGCGTCGATCCACCTGTGACGGCAACTGTATCATCTGCGCGAAGTATACTCAGCAGTGCTTTCGCACCCGCCCGGCCAAGCTCTCGTTTGGTGAACGGCGATGACTCACAATCACCCGGTACTACAATAACTTTATCCAGACCATACGTTGCTCGAATTTTCTCTTCCAGCTCATCCAGACCAAATAGGCTCTTAACAACCGGCTCTAGCAAATCAAGCAGTCTACGTCCAGCAGCGCTAATGCGCATGCCAACACTCTCGATCTCAATAAGCCCTTGCGATTTCAGAAGATCCGTCTCGGCACGCAGTACCCGCTCAGTCATATCTAGCGAAGCGGCTAGCGTTCTGCGCCCAATAATATCGGACAGCATGATCTGATGAAGAATCGTGTACCGTCTCTTAAGGGTTTCCATGAGATCAGGCAGAAGCTGCTTTTGGATATCTAATAAATTACGCATACTTTCACTCCTGCAACTTCGTCTTCCTCTATTCCCTTGTTCATGGTCTCAAAACGTCCCGGGTAAACTTTTTAAGTCCCACCCATATTCTAACCAAATATTGCTCGAAGCGCAAGTCTTCCGAGAGTAGAATTCTCAAGCGCTTGTCTTCTTATACATTAATAAGGTCAGAAAAAGATATAGCGCCCGATGCCTGCCCCTAGAGCGCTTGTCCAGTATTAATATTACATTGCAATTGTGTAAAAATTGTATTATAATCATTTTTGTTGCGCCCGTGGTCCAATGGATATGACGTAGGCCTCCGAAGCCTGAGATCCAAGTTCGATTCTTGGCGGGCGCGCCATTAATTTGATTTTTGTACATAATTTAGTAGTGCCTATACTACTACTTAACCAAAGAGCCGCTTGTCGGCTCTTTTTTTTGAATATAAGTTTGACTTTCTTTGACTTTTTGTTTGAATTTGTTTATCATGTGGGTAATACGGCAAGAGTAAAAATGAATACATTTGAAGAACCAATATCAAGGAGGTTTTCCACGTGAGTTATATTCCTATGGTAGTAGAACAGAGCAACCGCGGCGAGCGCGCTTATGACATCTATTCCCGCCTGCTGAAGGACCGCATCATTTTCCTTGGAACGGAGGTTAATGACGTGGTAGCCAATTCTATCATCGCACAAATGCTGTTCTTGGCTGCCGAAGATCCTGACAAGGACATTCACCTTTACGTGAATAGCCCAGGCGGTTCCATTACTGCAGGTATGGCTATTTTTGATACAATGCAGTACATTAAACCAGACGTTTCCACCATCTGTGTGGGTATGGCAGCTTCCATGGGAGCTTTCCTGCTAAACGCTGGCGCCAAAGGCAAACGCTTCGCACTGCCTAACAGCGAGATCATGATCCACCAGCCTCTGGGTGGTGCTCAAGGTCAAGCTACGGACATTGAAATCCGTGCCCGCCGCATCCTCAAATTGCGCGATAAGCTGAACCGTATTCTAGCAGAACGTACGGGTCAACCTCTAGAACGTATTGAGAAGGATACAGATCGCGACTACTTCATGACTGCTGCAGACGCGGCTGAATACGGTATCGTAGATAAAGTAATCGAGAAGACATTGCCTAGCGGTGTGTAAGCTATAAAGTAAAAATATAAAGAGGCTGTGCTCTAACCATAAAGGATAGGGCACAGCCTCTTTATATTTTATAGAAGACCTAAATCCAATCAATTCAGCCCGCCATAACCTAGTGCATCCAGCTTCTCGGCAATTACGCGATAACCCCGGCCATTCGGATGCAAATGATCAATGGATAACAGCCCTCTCTCATTTCCTGCGAACTCACTGTAAATCGAAGCAAATCCACAGACTCGGCTGCTGTACTGTGCTGCGTATTGATTAAACTGTCTGACCCACTCTGTCGCACCAACCACCTGAGGATAGGGATTATATAATCCCACAATTCTAATGATAAAAGGTCTACGCGTCCTCGCCTTCAATTGTATAAGGATATTCATAATTGCAGAGAAATTTTGTTTGCATTCCTGAAGCGATCTGCGCAGTTCTGCGGATAAGTTCCCTTGCTGTCTTGCTGCTGATTTGGCCGCGTGAATCAAATCATTACCACCGATAGACACAGTGATGATATCGGCTTCTCGAACGGCCTCACGCATCATGGAATTTCCGCGCAGCCGCTGCTCCAGCTCTGAAGTAGTCATTCCGTTCACGCCTAAATTCGTAGAGGCTACAGTAGTCCGCAGTCTCCCTTCTGCCATTCTACGGTACACCGGAACAAAACCGTTACCTGGCAGAGCACCAAATCCAGTCGTCAAGGAATCGCCAATTGCAGTATATTGGTAGCCCATAGCTCTCCCCCGTTCATAAACTAGTTACTCCCTTTAGCATATGAACTAGAGACAACTCCGGTAAGGGGGAGATGCCTTGTGCTGACATTAGCGGAGACGAGGTATCTCCATTTATTTCATGCCAGCAAACGGGCTGCTGTCATCCGGCAAAAGCTCTTTGAAACTAAAGGTATACTCAGGGAAGCCTGCAGCATACGCTGTGTACTCATATAATTGGAAGAACAGAACAACCTTGTCATCCTTCAGATAGAAATATTTCTCCGTATTCAATCCGTTGAATCCTCCCAAATAACTATCCTCTGCCTTCAGCAGCTTGCTCAGCTTAGCATTCAGCTGTTTTTTGTAGTTTGGATTAGCTCCAAACAGGTCGCCCAACAATAGACGTTTACCATCTTTAAGCGAGAAGGTGAATGCCTCACGGTTAGTCATTCCATGAGCGCCGCCCGTATCACTATACTGATGCATCACTATGCTGATCACACCATTCTGATTGTAGGTCACTACATAACCTGAATCATAGGTGTATTTGGGCTCTGCTCCATCTCGATCGGAGATATCCTGTTCTGCACCCGCCGCGAATTTCATAACACTTTCCTTCAAAGTATTATTAATAGCTTGTTGCGCACTGGAATTGCCCAATCCACTGATCTTCGGATAATCAAGCTGAATAAAAGCTTCTGTCCGATCTTTAGCATAAGTTTCCGTGGTTACCGTCAGCGCGTTCTGCGGTCTGTTCACCACATTCAGCTTACTGGCGGCCCGACTCCAATCTACCTTATAACCCATATAATCATTTAACAATCCTGATGGAACGTAGAGGCGATTATTAATTAACTTCCCTTCATACTCTCGAATGAAATAGTTATTCACCCACACAGAAGTACCGTAACTAGATAACATCAACTTCGCCGTGGCCGATCCTTTTCCAATCATGTACGCATTTTCCTTCTTATCATACGCAAGCGGTAATCTCAACACATCTCGCATAAAAGTTATGGGAATCCAGGCCTGTCCTTCCTTCAAAATACCTTCCTGTAACGAATTTATCCCGTTTGCCTTTAAAACGATACGCGAATCAATAGCTTTATTCTCCGTTTTACTAGCTGCTGCATAACCCGTTTCGCTGGGCAGCAGACCTCCACCAAACAATAAACCTGCCGACATCAGACCTATGCCCCATTTGCGTACTGATTCTTTTGAAATAATATTCATCATCTTATTTTTCCTCTCCTTTCCAATTTATTAAACAGAATCGTAGAGAACTTACACAAAAAAAGAGGCGCCCCCACTATTACTAGTGGAAGATCACCTCTCCTCTCTGCATTCACCTTGTTCTGATACTATTTCAATTCATACATTACGCTTAGCTGAGTTGTAACTTTAACTACTCCGGGTTGCACGGATGTGCTTGCACCAGCATCTGCTGCAGCCATATTCATTTTTAGATTCTGTTCAAAATAAACCGGAGTGACATCGCCATCATTTTGGCTGACCGTGATCACTTGACCCAAGCTGCGTTTAGCTGCCTTAGCTATAGCCCCTGCTTTAACATCTGCGTTCGCCATCGCCTTTTCAATCACCTGAGCTTCAAATGCAGAAGTATCTTCCACAGAAAAACGTGCATTTCCGATATTATTCGCCCCTGCCGCAGATGCAGCGTCCAGCAATTCACCAACCTTAGTCAGATCTCTATAAGACACTAACAGCGTATGATTGGCGTTGTACCCCTTCACTTGCTGTCCTTCTTTTTCGCTGTAACTATAATTGGGTTGCACATAAAACTGCGTGCTTTGAATATCTTTATCTGCAATTTTCCAAGTATTCTTCAGTAAAGTCATAATCTTCTGAATTTTAGCGGCATTGGTCTTCTGCGCTTCTTGCGCAGTTGTGGCCGTAGTATCCACACCGATGGTCAAGTATACGATATCCGGCTTGAGGGACAATTCGCCTTTACCTACTACACTAACGACATTTTTCTGCACTTCATCTGCGTAAGCCTTTGCAGGACCTTGGAAAACACCACTCATGCTGATCCCTCCAATTAACAAGCTCCCTACGATCATCACTGAACCAATTTTCTTCAATAAACCTTTCATATTTGCCAGCCCCTTTCATTTCTTGTGATTTGTTATTATCCTCTAGACGAGTCATTTTGGTAAATGTTGCACGTCTCAATCTATTTTTTGGTATTAAAAAAAGCCCCGAAGGGCTTTTGGTCATGCGATAAATAAAGTCTTCCTAGCAGAAACGACGTTGTCTTCCTATTATTGGTTCTCAAGCTCTTCTTTGCTGACCAGACTTGTCAAAGCGTTTACAGCTTGATCGGCATCCGCACCGTCCGCGCTAATGTAAATCTCCGTGCCGGAACTGATAGCGAGGCTCATAATCCCCATAATACTTTTAGCATTTACTTTTTTATCATCTTTTTCCACGAAAATCTCCGACGAAAACTTGTTAGCTTCTTGCACAAACAATGCTGCCGGTCGGGCATGAAGCCCTGTCTTCAACCGAACAACTACCGGGTGCTTTGTCATGAAACGCTTACCCCCTAATTGAGTTCTCCCCAAAAGTTTCACATTAATTTTATATTATTATATCATTATAACGTAAACCACACTAGAAAAAAAGTAATTAGCCGCCTCGAACCTTGTCCGCCAGCTCATCAATCTTACGAAGCCGATGATTTACTCCCGACTTACTGACTGTACCTTTGAGCATTTCACCAACCTCCTTGAGGTTGATATCTGGATGCGCCATTCGAATTTCTGCTACTTCACGCAGTTTATCCGGCAAATTCTCCAGTCCCATTTCTCGCTGCAACAGCTTGATATTCTCAATCTGCCGCACCGCAGCACTTATTGTTTTGTTGAGATTTGCGGTCTCGCAGTTCACGATCCGATTCACGGAATTACGCATATCGCGCATAATTCTTACATCCTCAAATTTGAACAACGCCTGATGCGCTCCAATCAAACTTAAGAATTCAATGATCTTCTCGCCTTCTTTAATGTAAAGAATGAATCCTTTTTTACGTTCAATGCAGCGTGCATTTAAGTGGAATTCCCCAGCCAGATCCACTAATGCTTTACAATGTTCCTCATACATCGAGGAAATCTCCAAATGGTAGGAGGAGCCTTCCGGATTATTAACCGATCCGCCAGCCAGAAAGGCACCACGCAAATAAGCACGCTTGCAGCAGTTATTCCCAACAATCTCATCATCAATACCATCGGTAAAAATAAATCCTTCCGACACAATTCTAAGATCCTTTAGGATCTCTTGTACACGGTTTGGAATTCTGACGATATAGACGTTATTTTTCTTCAAACGCATTTTTTTACGCACGAGTAGCTCAATATGGACCTGGTAATATTTCTTAAGTAAAGAATATACCCGCCTTGCAATCGCGGCGTTCTCCGTCGAAATGTCGAGAATAACCTTTTTGCTTGAAAGCTGCACAGATCCATTCATACGGATAAGCGCTGACATTTCCGCCTTCTCGCAGCAGGGTTCACTCTCCACCATCGTCAGCTCTTTTTTGGTAAGGGCCGCAAAAGACAAGGGTCTCACCTCTTTCTTGATAAGTACTTCATTCTCATCTATAAGTTATACCCTAGGGTTTCTGTTTATCCAATCCTGCACAAGCTGATAAATGTGATGGCTAAGCTTATCGGTATCATGTCTCAAATAAGTTCGGAATAAAACCAGTTTATCGGCTATAACCTTGTATCCATTGCCATCCAGCGCTTCTTTATCAAGCTGCACCGGGCGCGCGCCCTTCTCGGCGTACTTCGTCTGGACCTGTTCCGGAATCTCACCGTCATTAACAATAACATAATCGAATAAATCAATCCCGATATGATCATATACAGCTTGAAGATGATCGCTGACGGTATAGTTATCCGTTTCACCCGGCTGAGTCATTACGTTGCAGACGAAAATTTTGATAGCATTCGAAGATACAACCGCTTCTGCCAGTTTCGGAACAAGCAGGTTGGGAAGAATGCTCGTATACAGACTGCCAGGACCCAGCAGGATCGCATCTGCATTCCGAATCGCCTCAAGCGCTTCGGGCAACGGTTCTACATCTGGCGGCTCCAAGGACACTCGTCTGATGATCCCGCCAGCTTCAGGGATTTTGGACTCCCCTGTGATAATCGTGCCGTCCGACATTTCTGCATGCAGGATTACAGCCTCACCGGCCGCAGGCAATACCCGCCCGCGAACAGCGAATAATCGACTAAGCTCCCGAACAGCCGTAACGAAATCGCCGGATATATCCGTGAGCGCAGCAAGAATCAAGTTGCCGAGACTATGACCAGCTAGTCCCTCACCCGTGTTGAAACGGTATCTCATAATCTCTGCCATGAGCGGCTCAACATCAGCCATAGCTGTCAATACGTTGCGGATGTCCCCAGGAGGAGGCATTTGCAGTTCACTGCGTAAAATACCAGAGCTTCCCCCATCATCGGCAACGGTAACAATAGCAGTAATATCTAATGGCTTCTCTTTTAAACCACGAAGCATGACAGATAACCCCGTGCCACCGCCCATAACGACGATACGCGGACGCTGTCTTTGTTCTTCAGCCACTATGACCCCTTCTCTCTAGTGCCGATCACGCTCGGAATCCCGATGACTAACGGTTACGGATTCCGTCTCGCTAACGCCCAGCATTTTACCCAAATACTCGGATATGGCTACAGAACGGTGTTTACCTCCCGTACAGCCAATGCCAATGATAATCTGGGACTTACCTTCCTTACGATATTGCGGAATTAGAAAATGAAGCATATCGAGCAGTTTGGTCAGGAACACCTGTGTTTCAGGCCACTTCATTACATAATCGTAGACTTCACTATCCTGGCCGGTTTTAGGCCGCAGATGGTCCACATAATGTGGGTTAGGCAAGAAGCGGACATCGAAGACAAGATCTGCATCAATAGGGATACCGTACTTAAATCCGAAGGATGTAATATTGACGGAAAGCGTACTTTTTCCTAGATGCGAAAACCGTGAAATGATCTTCTCCTTAAGCTGCACAGGCTTCATACTGCTGGTATCTAAACATAACGTAGCTGAATTTTTCAATTCTTCAAGCATCTTACGTTCTAGCTTGATACCATCAAGCGGCAGCCCCTTAGGTGCTAATGGATGATGACGTCGACTTTCCTTGTAACGCTGAACAAGTACTGAATCTGTAGCATCCAAAAACAAGATCTCACAGCCAATGGTTGACTCATCCTTGATATAGGCAAGAGACTCAGACAAAGCAGTGAAGAATTCTCGACCACGCAGGTCAATTACAAGGGCTACCTTGGCAATCTTACCCTTCGACTGTTCAATTAGCTCTGCGAACTTGGGAATCAGCACCGGTGGTAAATTATCGACACAGAAGAACCCTAGGTCTTCCAGACTCTGTACAGCAATTGTCTTCCCCGCACCTGACATTCCCGTAATAATAATCAGGGTGGCTCCAGCCGTTGGGGTATTGTCCAATTCGGTCATAAAAGCGTCCCCTCCCTAGATTTAGTATATGAATACTTCCCGTCTTTTAAGAACGCAGCAAAAGGCCGGCAGCCCCAACAATACCTGCGTCATTGCCAAGCTCAGCTGGAATAATCGAAACACCAGTTTGAAGCGGAGCCGGTGTCAATTTCGCAAACACACGACGAACCTCATCAAATAGAATATCTCCAGCCTTAGACACGCCGCCGCCAACGATAAATACTTCAGGGTTAAGCACAGCCGCAACAGAAGCCATGGATTTACCCAGATAGTACGCTGCACGATTTACTATACGGATAGCTACTTCATCGCCAGCCTTAGCCGCATCAAAGACTTCTTTCGCAGCAATCTTCTCTACCATAGAGAGGGAAGTACGATCGCCACGAGCTACTGCATCATTAGCCATGCGGATAATACCTGTAGCGGAGGAAACGGTTTCCAGACAGCCCATGTTGCCACAGCCGCATTGAATAGCTTCCAGATCCGGCACTACTGTGATATGTCCAAGCTCACCAGCTAATCCCGCAAAACCTTGATAAATCTTTCCATTAATAATGATTCCGCCACCGACACCTGTTCCAAGCGTATAGCAGACACAGTTATCAACGCCACGTCCCGCACCACTCCAAGCTTCCCCCAGTGCAGCCACATTCGCATCATTGTCTATTTTGACAGGCTTGTTCCAACGATCTTCCAAAATGGAACGGATCGGCACATCTCTAAATCCTATGTTAGGCGCAAGGATGATGATTCCTTCACGAATATTTGTGAACCCGGCTACACCCGCTCCTACACCTGCAAGCTGATCCCAAGAGTACGGGGAATCCTCCACAATTTGGCGTACATACTTCTCGATATTATCGATAACAGTATCGACACCCTCTGCAGTTCCTGTAGGTCCCTCATAAGTATGTAGCAGGGTACCTTCAGCATTACAGATTCCAACCTTAATTGCAGTTCCACCCAAATCCACGCCAACGTAGATATTCTCAGACATGTAACAAGCCACCTTTTTTTATACTAAAATAGTTAATCCTAAGTACCAACTATAATAGAAGCCCTCTCTGTGGTCAAGGAAAGACAACACACCCGGGAATTCCTTATTTTAAGAGTATACTCTATTATATTCTAAAAAGACCCCCTTACGCCTAAGTAAGAGAGTCTTGTACCTATATTATTATCTGGAAAATAACCCAACGTACCGATTTATTCTGATAAAATGCGCTTTTGTCCCTCTAGTGCTCGGATAGGAGCGATATTCTGTGTGAACTCTAGCGTGCCCATATATTGGCCTGACTCGTCTCGTACAGCGAAGTAACGGATGTAGATAAACTTATCCTTGATGTTGATCCAGAAGTCTTCAGCATCCTTACGACCTGCCTTAAAGTCTTCCAAAAGCTTCTCTACCACATGAACACTTTGCGGGGGATGACAGTTCTGTACTGTACGGCCGATAACCGCTTTAGCTCGAGCAAAGATACGTTCCTTCCCGTGTGAAAAATATCGAACGACATCATTCTCGTCAATGAAGGTTAGATCTACAGGCAGATGGTTGAGTACGGTCTCGAGCTGATGCAGTGACAACAACCCTGTCTCAAAACGGATGAACCCGCCTTGCGGCGTCGCTCCTTCTGTTTCTTCCGGCACTGCGCCTTCCGGCTCTGCAGCCCGCTCAGGGATCCACTCCTGCTCCGGTGCGGTTAGGCAGAACCCGATCTCATCGCTCTCCCGGGCGATTTTGACCCATTCATCTTCCGTCAGTTTGTCCAGGGCCATGGGCAGTAGAATATTTTCTTCCTTAAAGATCATTTCATTAACTTCCTTGATGATCTCCTCAAGCTGAACGCCTATTTCTGCTGCATTTCCGCTATAAGTGCTGAGCGCTGCTTTTGCCTCTTTAATCATACGGCGGATATTATCATCCACTCCCCACATTACCTTGGTTGGGCCATAAATGCCGTATTTTTCGAGGTATGGGAACAGCAGATTTTCTTTTCGGCTATAGTGCTTATCAAGATCCAGCAGCAAGCTAAGATCCTCCAACAACTTGAAGATCAATTCCTCACTATCGTTCTTTTGAAACTTTGTTGCGTGCAGATCCATGCGGAAGTTAACAAGTCTTTCGATCTCACGATTCTCCAATTTGAAGGTGTGTACTGGATGGCCTGGCTGCTCCTCGGGCTTAGACGAGCGGTGAATCTGCTCAATAGAGCCTTTAAAGATGGCTGTATGCACCGAACAAAGACGTTGGACCTCGGATACCGGAATTCCTTCTTCGGTCATTAATGAATGCTCCATCGCGGAAATCTCCGCTACGGTAACATCACCCACAGCTTCGGCGAACCGCGCCTTAACCTCTTCTACACTTTTGCCTGCATGCAGCTCTTTAATAATTTCCTTAAGCATAGCCTGGCGACGAGTCTGTTCCGGCACATCAACTTCACGGTTGTTAATTAGTTCGCTCATATTAACACTCCTTTATTAAATAATCTCGAAACCATGACGTTCAAAAGTTAGCTTCACGTGCTCGAGATCCATTTTCTTCAGCTTAATTCCTTTGGATAAGGTCATGAAACGGCCAGCGGTCTGCAGCATGCCAGGCTTGGCAATATCCTTAAAGCCCAGCTCTACCATAATCTCGATGACCTCCGGATGCCGTGATACCATCTCGAATATAGATTCATCCAAACTCAGCACTTTTTCCATTTGACTCTTCTCCTTTATGTGAGAACTATTCTCAATAAAAGATTAGCACAGGCCGTACAGGACCATTGTGATTGCAATCACTAATTTCCAAGAATGCAATTATCGTTCTTTTAAAGACGAATTATGTATGCTTTGAACCTACAAAAAACTGTCCCCTACGCTTAAAAAGCATAAGAGACAGCCTGATCTGTCATTAATTAATTATTTATTATAGCGTTACTCCTGTTTTGAATATGGAGATCTCACGGAAATTATTCTTTTCATTATTAACCCATTCACCGCTGGCCACCGAAATAATATAGTTTATGAAGCTGCGCAGGACCTCATCTGGAGAACCATCTTCCACCAATACACCTGCATTAAAATCGATCCAGTGACGTTTGCCTTCATACAATGGGGTATTGGTAGATACCTTCATCGTTGGCACGAATGTACCAAATGGTGTTCCCCGCCCGGTCGTAAAGATCACCAATTGGCAGCCAGCAGCAGCCAGTGCAGAGGAAGCCACTAGATCATTGCCAGGTGCGTTAAGGAGATTTAAGCCTTTGTTAGTGATAAGCTCTCCATACTTGAGTACATCCATCACTGTAGCGTTCCCGGATTTTTGAGTACAACCCAATGATTTATCCTCAAGCGTAGTAATCCCTCCGGCTTTATTCCCTGGAGAAGGATTTTCATATACCGGCTGTTTATAGTCCATAAAATACTGCTTAAAGTCATTAATGAGATCGACAATTTTGTGGAAAATAGTTTCGTCCGCAGCACGTTCCATTAGAATTTTTTCGGCACCAAACATTTCAGGCACTTCAGTCAGTACAGTGGTCCCGCCTTGAGCAGCCATATAATCAGACAGACGTCCAAGGAGCGGATTCGCAGTAATACCGGATAACCCGTCGGAGCCTCCACATTTCAGACCGATCTTCAGCTCGGAGAGTGATACTTCTTCCCGTTGATCGCCTTGTACATTATTGTAGATTTCCTTCAGCAGCTTCACGCCTTCTTCAATCTCATTCCCAACCTCTTGGGAGACAAGGAAACGCACACGATCCTCATCATAGCTGCCAAGCATATCTTTAAAAATATGCAAATTGTTATTCTCACAGCCCAATCCGAGCACAAGCACGCCGCCCGCATTCGGGTGTTTAACCGCGTTAGCCAGAATCGTTCGCGTATTGTCATGATCATCGCCCAGCTGGGAGCAACCGTAATTATGCTTAAGCACGAGCACGTTATCGAAAGGTGCGATATCCCCAACCTCTGCTTTGAAAATATTGATGATCTGCTCCGCCACTCCATTCACACAACCAACAGTAGGGACGATCCACAGCTCATTGCGGATACCTACGGATCCATCAAAGCGGCGATACCCCTTAAAGGTCAAATTCTCCGCTGTAAAAGGATTCGGCGTCAGCTTCTGCTCAAAGGTATATTCCTCTACCCCTGTTAGGTTTGTCTTAGTGTTATGGGTATGCACCCACTGCCCCGGCGCGATAGACGCTATAGCATGACCAATGGGGTAACCATATTTCAATACGTTTTCACCTTCGCTAATGCTGGATAGTGCAATTTTATGGCCTCTAGCGATATCTTCAGTAATTTTAATCTCTTTTGAACCAATCACAATGGTGTCGCCTGCTTTATAGTCTTTAAGTGCAACAGCGACATTATCAGCCTCATTAATCTGCAATACTTCTTTCATCGTCTTGATCATATCATTGTCACCTCCAGGGTATTAGTTGTGTGCCGGTCTCTTCACGTACGCTTTTAACGCTTGCTTCATGCCATTTTTCTCAATCGCAATCAGTCCTTCTGTCACCTTGTCAGTAAGTCCAGCCACTTCATTCAGATCACAGCCCCAGCGATTGGTTGCGGCAAGTACTTCGACGGCCAGTGCGCGCAGCCCGGTGTCTGTGCCATCCCACCCTCCCCATAAGGAGGCGAACCATTCCAAAATATCCGCATCATCAGCCAGTTGAATGTCTTCTTCCCCTCTGCGTCCTCTATAGAAGGCAATTAATGCGCTCAATGAGAAGACAAGCTTTTCAGGCAATTGTCCTTTGGCCTCTACATATCGCAGTAAAGAAGGCAGATCTCTTGTCTTAAACTTCGATATAGAATTGAGGGAAATGCTCATCAAGTAATGCTGCACATAAGGGTTCAGGAATCTTTCTAATACCGCGTCTGCAAAAGAATTCAATTCCTCTGCCGGCAGATCCAGCGTTGGTATAATCTCATCGTAGATTAAGGACTTCACGTACGCCCCAACCTCTTCGTGCTCAATGGCCTCAGCAACCGTATCAATACCGTACAAATACGCTACTGGTGTCATAGCTGTATGAGCTCCGTTTAAAATCCTCACTTTACGAGTCCGATAAGGGGCCATATCATCCACCACCAACACATTAAGACCTGCTAGTTCAGCCGGGAACTCCTTTTTAATCCACTGTGGTCCTTCAATTACCCAAAGATGGAATTGCTCGCCGACAACGACCAGCTTATCCTCATAACCCAACTCTTCTGTAATCTCGGCAATGCTGTCTCTTGGATAACCGGGAACAATGCGGTCCACCAGACTGCAGCAGAAGGTATTAGCTTCATTCAACCAGTTCACAAAACCTTCTCCAAGATTCCACAGCTCAGCATATTTCAAAATAACCTTTTTGAGCTCATCACCATTCCGGTCAATCAGCTCACATGGAATGATGATAAAACCTTTAGAAGCATCCCCATTAAAAATTTGATAACGTTTGTACAATAAGGCCGTCAGCTTGCCCGGGAAACTACTCTGCGGCGTATCGGTTAACTTGTCGCCGGCTTCAAAAGCAATTCCCGCTTCAGTAGTATTAGACACGATAAAGCGCAGCTCAGGGTTCTCAGCCAGCTTCATATACTCCTCATGCTGTGAATAGGGATTAAGCGTCCGCGTAATACAATTAATTACCTCGTGCTCTTTTACAGCCGCTCCGTCTTTAATGCCTTGCAGATAAAGGGTATACAGCCCATTCTGATCATTTAGCATTTCCGCCAGTCCGTTAGCCAGCGGCTGTACAACAACCACTCCACCATTGAAATCCGTTTTTTGATTCATGGTATGAATCTGCCAATCTACAAAAGCGCGCATGAAATTGCCTTCGCCAAATTGTAGGACCTTCTCAGGATACTGCTTGTAAGCTGTCCAATTATCGCTATTTAATCTTTTCATATAAACGCCTCCTAATAGTAAATGCACACGATAAACTAATTAAACAAACTATATAAAATCATATTTATATTGATAATTAATTAAATATATGCACACGTGAAAATTTTAGATAGCAACCCTTTACGATAGTAAAGGATTAGGCTGCTATACGCAGCCTCTACTTCTGCAACTTCCTGACTGATTCTCTGGCAATAAGCTCTGTCTCGATCGAGATCCGCCCGTCTTTTTCTGAGGGCTCCTTGACCAAGCTTAACAGCTGGCGAGCGCCTTGCTCACTAATCTTCTCAATAGGACGTTTGACCGTGGTGAGTGAAGGATTGGCAAAAAGTGAAAACCCAATGTCGTCAAAACCAACAACAGAGATATCATTTGGCACCTGCAGCCCTCGCTCAAACACACCTTTCATAGCCCCAATCGCCATATCATCATTGGAGCAAAATACAGCAGTTGGTGGTTTCTCGAGATCCAGTAGCTTGCCCATCGCCTCATATCCACTTTGCATATCATAATTACCACTTATCATGTAGTCATTACGAACAGGGATATTATGGTCAATCAAAGCTTTTATAAAGCCATCTCTGCGTTCCTGTGTGGATTTAAAGCCCTCGACACCTTCAATAATTGCAATGTCTTGATGCCCGTTTTCGATCAGGTATTTGCCTGCATTATAAGCACCTTCCCGGTCGTTCGAGATGATGTTGATAATGGAGCGGTCATCAATTTCCCGGTTCAGCACAACGATTGGAATGCCTTGCTGGACAACATGGTAAATGAATTTATTATCTGCTTCACTCTGGCTCATTAGAATAATTCCATCAAAACGTTTGCGATGAATAGAGGAATATTCCGCATAATCGTCGATCCCACGGATGAACAGATTGTACTCTACATCTATGACACTATTTACACCACGAATCGTGTCAGAGAAGAAACCCGAAGTTGTGCCGTTGGCAATACTCGTGAAGAACAGACCAATGGTATAGGATCGCTGCATCACAAGGCTTTTGGCATTGTAATTAGGGACGTAGCCCACTTGCGCAGCGATCTCGGCAATTTTTTTACGTGTGACCTCTTTAATTAGTGGACTATTGTTAAGTGCTCTCGATACAGTTGTATGCGATACATTCGCCAATTTGGCGATATCCTTGATTGTAGGTGCCATGGGTCAACCTTCCTTATCAAACGGGTTTGGCTCTTCCATGTAAGGATATCATAACGATTACCTAGTCACCAATGCCTGTTTCGAGAAATTAAAATAATGATCAGCGTTATTGTAACAGATGTTCTCAATCATACTGCCCAGTAACTCCATATCATCCGGGGCTTCTCCAGCCTCTACCCAAGAGCCTACCAGATCACACAAGATTCTTCTAAAGTACTCATGTCTGGTATACGATAAAAAGCTTCTGGAGTCTGTTAGCATCCCAACAAATTGGCTAAGTACGCCTAGATTAGCAAGTGTCTTCATCTGTTCCAGCATGCCGTCTTTATTGTCGTTGTACCACCATGCGGTTCCGAATTGAATCTTGCCTGGAATACCACCGCCCTGGAAGCTGCCCATTAAACTGGCAATAACATGATTATCATTAGGGTTCAGTGAGTACAAAATGGTCTTAGGCAATGCATTCTCACGATCCAGCGCATCGAGCAGACCCGCCAAAGGCTTAGCAATCACGCCGTCATTGATGGAATCATAACCCGTGTCAGGTCCGAGACGTCCGAACATTACGCTGTTGTTATTCCGAAGCGCATGAATATGGAATTGCATCGCCCAACCCAGCTCGTTATACAATTTGCCGAGGAATACTAGCGTGAATCCTTTATATTTCTTTTCTTCACTCTCACTTACAGTGCCTTCATGAAGTGCTTTAGCAAATATAGCTGTAGCTTCCTCCAAGGTAGTAGGCTCAAACATTACCGCATCCAAAGCATGGTCAGATACACGGCCGCTTCTGGCATGGAAGAATCTAACTCTGCTCTCCAATGCTGCAAGAAACTGTCCGTAATTCTCAACAGCCATTCCCGAAACTTCGCTTAGCTGGGCTACCCACGGCTGGAAGGTAGGACGGTTGATTTCAAGCGCTTTATCTGGCCGGAATCCCGGCACAACGCTAGCATTGAACCCACTCACATTACTGATTTTCTCATGATATTCTAGATTATCTACAGGATCATCGGTAGTACAAACCGTAGTCACCTTCGATTTAATGATCAAATCTCTTGCTCCGAATCCTTCACTTTGTAGCTGTCTATTCACTTCATCCCAAATTTTTGGTGCGTTAGCTTCATTCAGCAACTCATATACACCGAAGAAACGTTGCAGCTCCAGATGCGTCCAATGGTATAGCGGATTCCCGATAATCATCGGAACCGTTCTAGCCCAGGCCATAAATTTATCATAATCACTGGCATCGCCAGTAATGAATTTCTCTTCTATACCGTTAGCGCGCATCACTCTCCATTTATAATGGTCGCCATACAGCCAAGCTTCGGTAATATTGTTGAACGTTTTGTTCTCATAAATTTCTTTTGGACTGAGGTGGCAATGATAATCGATAATGGGCATGTCTTTCGCATGATTATGAAATAGCTTAATTGCGGTCTCGCTCGACAATAGAAAGTTCTCATCCATGAATTTTTTACTCATGAGGTTTGCTGCTCTCCTTTAAGTTCGAATGGGAGTTACACAAAGTTTAACGTGAACATTAATTTAATCAGTTGATTTCCCAATAAATATTTTAAACTTAAAATCATTGCTTGTAATAGGTATTAATATAAATTGTTCACGTTAACATTATATCTTCATTGTAAACGTATTTTTAAAATGCGCAAGTCTTTTTATAAGGACATTGTTACAGTTATTTTAACTTCTGAGCGGTAATAAATAAACAACATATTTAATTTCCGGACACGGCCCCACCATTATAAAAAAAGCAGGCAACCTTTTAGAAAAAGGATAACCTGCTTATATGTCATCGGACTACGATTTCTCGCAAAATTAACTATCCAGTGTTTCGCTCCAGTCATGCACCATCGTGCCCTCTAGGTACTTCTCGGCATCCATTGCTGCCATACAGCCAGATCCGGCTGCAGAAATTGCCTGACGATAACGGGTATCCTGCACGTCGCCACAAGCGAATACGCCCGGGATGTTCGTTTCTGTCGTTCCAGGGTTGACCACAATGTAGCCGTTGGTATCGGTCGTAATTTGTCCCCCTAAAAATCCGGTGTTCGGCGTGTGCCCGATCGCGACAAACACTCCGTCCGCTTCGATGAGTTCATCAATTCCCGTCTCATTGTTGCGAACCGTCAGCCCTTTAACGCCAGACTCGTCGGTTGTAACCTCAAGCGGTGTACGGTTAAGAGCCCACGATACCTTACTGTTATCCCGTGCGCGAGCCTGCATAATCTTCGAAGCTCTAAGCTCATCACGACGGTGAACCAATGTTACATTGGAAGCGAATCGGGTTAAAAAGCTGGCTTCCTCCATCGCTGAATCTCCACCACCGACGACAATAATCTTTTTGCCACGGAAAAAGAATCCGTCACAAGTAGCACAAGTGCTGACCCCACGGCCCACATTCTCCTGCTCCCCGGGGATTCCTAAATATCTGGCAGATGCGCCGGTTGAGATGATCACTGACTCCGCTTCTAATACTCCCAATCCATCTACAGTCACTTTAAATGGACGCTGTGAAAAATCAACTGAATCCACCCAGCCATTCTTAAATTCAGCTCCAAAACGTTCAGCCTGCTTGCGCATGTTGTCCATTAAATCCGGGCCTAGAATTCCTTCAGGAAAGCCTGGGAAGTTCTCGACTTCTGTTGTCGTTGTCAGTTGTCCACCTGGTTGCATACCTTCAATCACAAGTGGGTTTAGGTTGGCACGTGCCAAATAAATTGCAGCAGTAAGCCCGGCTGGGCCTGTTCCGATTACAATCGTTTTGTACATAACAGTGGCCTCCTCACAATAGGGTTTATTTAGAAGAAACGGGCCCTTTTTTGGCATGCATAGCCGCCTTCGGTGCCCCTATAAGGAACATTAGCGTTTACGCAAGACATATAAAAAGGGCTCCGTTTCTACGAAATACTACATGATCGATTTAGATATTCTCGGTAAATGGCGGAAGACTGTCGCTCACACTTCCCTCGAAACTACATTCCTCATCTATGCGCCGAGCATAACGACTGACCATAGATACAGAAACATTGTAACGCTGAGCTACTTCACGATAGGTGACCGGCAGGTTATGCGTTTTAGCAATTAGATATTCTAAGGCAGCACACCAGCCATTCGCATGACGGATAAACGGAATATCCGGATAAAGGCTGCTCAGAAATTGCTTCCAAAGTAATTCAGCATCTTTTTTGTGGATTGCATCATATCTTCGATCCATCATACTAAGGGTCTGATCGATAACTTTCTGCCAATCCTCTCTCCATTCCGGCAGTCCCTTCAGACGCGGGGAAGAGGTTTCTTTGACTTCCTGAAGCACATTCTCTTCAGGAACACTTCCAATCAGCCGCTGCAGACTAAGAAGTGCCGCTTCTTGCAGCTTTTCTTCCTGCAAGGGCTGCTGCTTCAGAAGTCCTTGCAGAATTTCGGACATCTCTTCATCTTCAATCCACCGCAGAGCTTCTGTAACCTGAAGCTTCGTATTGGCATCCCCGTAGCGGAGCGCCCAGAAGAAGGAAGAGCGAAGCAGCGGATTGTTCCGTACCTCTTCGGTAAAGCTGCCCTTGTTGTCCTTCCACAGCTTCAGCTGCTCCTGAAAAGGAAGCTGATAGTTGTAGCTGACCAGCGACAGCGTTTTGCCTTCCCCCTGCGCCTGCTGCAGCTGAGCTAGAAAAAATCTCGGCACAGCCGATTCCGGATCGAGCTTAGCCGCCTTCTGCCAGCAGCGCTGGGCTTCTGTATACAGGCCACTATTGCTGGCAGCAGCCGCACAATAATGATAGAGACTGGCGTCGCCACCGACCTCTTCATCCTTCAACAGACGTCTAAAATGGCCATAGGCGGTTCTATGGCGTCCCAGAATCCCCATGGTGGTGGCCATTTTGAACAGATGCTCCTGATGAAACGGAATAGTGGTCTCCAGAAGGCGTAACAATCCATCCAGTTGTCCGCGGTCACCTTCATACTGAAGGAAGATCGCTAAGTTACAGAGTGCATGCAGATTCCCGGAGTCCTGCTCCAGCACCCGCATAATACATTCCTTAGCTTTGGTAAAACGACCCATGTAAAAATACGCTAGGGCTAGGTTGTTATGTGCCGCCAGGAAGTCAGGCGTATTGCTCACAATCTCTTCAAGCAAAGTGACGGCTTGTGTAAACTTGCCCTCCTCCAACAGTGCTCGGGCTCGCTCATGCTCTATTACACCTTCCCGGCTTCTAATCCGGATAAGTGGAGCAGGACGGTCCAGCTCATATTGCAGCAGCTCCATCAATTCTTCCGATTCGGCCAGAAATTCACCGTTCACATCTTCTTCGAGATAAGTGACGAGTGAGCGTTCTGCCTCCTCATAGCTTTCCATATTGGCGAAGTTGTTAGCCATATAGAAATAACATTCCGTCATTGCCGGATCAATATTCTCCAGTACATGGGTTAAAATGTCGTTGGATGCTTCATAATTACCCATTTCTGATAATACGCCAGCCACGTTGCAATGATTGACCGGATTCTCCGGCTCGTACTCTACAGCTTTGCGAAAATTCTTTAATGCCTTATCATATTGAAAGCGATCCAAGGACCGAACGGCTCTTTCAAAGAAAAAATTGGCATTCAGAGTTACAGGAATCACATTATCATTCCCCAGTTCATACTCTGAAGTTCTCTCAATCATGGAAGCAAGGCACCTCCCTTATAAGAAGCTTCCTTATACTAACGAAAAATAGGAGGGCGGCGCCCTATGGGGTATGCCGGAGCTCCATCCTTAATCGCTATTCCGTTCCCTTATTGGGCGCGGGTATCTCCACACAGTATACCACATGTGACAGCGAGAATCTCAAGTTGAGAAAGACTCTACCACTCTGCTTACAACATCTTTTTTGACAAAAAATAAAAAAGACGGGGAATTAAATTCCCGCGTCTCTAAATAGCTTATCGATTGAACCACCCTCAAGGATGATGTGCGTAGCCTGGGCAAGCATCGGTGCAACAGATAATACCGTAAACCGACTTGAATGGTCATCAGGCAGTGCAATAGAATCTGTCGTAACCACTTCCTGAATAGAAGGATGGTCAAGCCGCTGTAGCGCGGGCCCTGAGAATAATCCGTGCGTCGCGCAGACAATACTGTCCTTCGCACCTCTCTCCTTCAGACCTTCTACCACATTCACAATGGTCGTCCCAGTATCGATCAGATCCTCAATAATGATTGGTGTCCGTCCCTCGACATCACCAATCACATGAGTGATTACCGATTCATTATGGGCTGGACGCTTCTTGATCATAATGGCAAAAGGTGAATCCAGCTTATTCGCCAGCTTCTCAGCCATAGACGCACGCCCTGCATCCGGGGAAACAATGACCAGATCAGACATTGCCTTGGCTTTCAAATGGCTGCTGATCAAATCGAGTGCAGTCAGATGATCGACCGGAATGTTGAAAAAGCCTTGAATCGCCGCTGCGTGTAAATCGATAGTGATCACGCGGGTTGCTCCAGCGGTCGTCAGCACATCAGCCACCATCTTAGCCGAGATCGGCTCACGAGGTGCGGACTTCCGCTCCTGCCGAGCATATCCATAATACGGCACAATAATGTTCACTGTGCGAGCTGAAGCCCGTTTGGCAGCATCTATCATCACCAGCAGTTCCACGAACATCTCATTAATGGGATGCGAAAGGGATTGCACCAAAAATACGTCGCAGTTCCGGATGCTTTCTTCGTAATGAACGTAAATCTCGCCGCTCATGAAGCGGGTCAGCTTTATCTGCCCCAATTCAACACCAAGTCGCTCCGCAATATCAGCCGCTAACTTTGGATTCGACGAACCGGAAAAAATACGTAATTGTTGATGATGCATAATACCCTCCTGCGGATTATAAATTATTATAGTTTGAACTGAACAGTGGTACGGCGGCGTCCCTCAAATACAGCCAGCTCACGAAAACCAGTGTGCCAAAGCATGCTACGCGCCTCTTGCAGCCCGTCCCCCAGCTTGGCAGGATCATGTGCATCGGAGCCTAATGTCAGCGGTATGCCGAGCCTTAGGGCCTCCTGTAGCAGATGCTCTGCCGGGAACATCTCAGCGCAAGGCTTCGTAAGTCCGGAAGCATTCAGCTCCATGGCGATTCCACTATCCGCTATAACCTTTAAGGTCTCTAGCTCCAGCGCCTTCACCTCAGCCTTGCCCTCCGGTGTTTGTGGACCATAACCGAACCGTTTAATAACATCCATATGTCCTATAATATCATATAATCCCGATAACGCCGACTTCTTTACCGCATCGTAATAAAGACGATATACCTCTAGCGCATCTTTGCCTTCCCAACCATGAACCTGGCGATGATCCGTTATATCCCACTCCCCAAGAAAATGCACAGAACCTATAAGATAATCCCATGGATACGGTGACAAAACCTCGCGGATTTGCTCTTCGTAGCCTTCGATATAATCGGCTTCCAGCCCCACCCGCAGATCTATGACTCCACGGTAACGCTCCTTTAGGGTTAGACATTCCTCCACGTAACGAGGCAGCTCAGCCATTGGCATAGCCATTTCAGGATAATAGCTGGCGGGATCTACGTGGATAAGCGGCAAGTGGTCAGATAACCCCAGCTGCTGAAGTCCAAGCTCTATCCCGCGCTGCACGTACTCCTCAAGCTTACCCACGGCATGGCCACAGCGTTCATGATGCGTGTGGTAATCAATATGCATCACTCAGTCCCCCTTAGTACTGATCCCGGCGTGGGCGTTCGTGACGGGTACTCAACTCTTCCATAATCTCATCCAGTGGAAGCTTACGTTCTTGCAGCAATACCAACAGATGATAGATCAGATCGCTGACTTCAAGGCGCAGCTCGGCGTTATCTTTATTTTTGGCGGCAATAATGGTCTCGGAAGCTTCCTCGCCTACCTTTTTGAGGATCTTATCCACGCCTTTATCAAACAAATAAGTGGTATACGCGCCTTCCGGGCGTTCCACTTCCCGCTCAGCAATCACACGCTCCAGCTCACCAAGAACAGCAAAACGCTCACCATCTGTCAAACTAGACACTGGTTTCGAAGCATCTGTTGTTGGGTTATTCAAAGGAATCTCACGGAAAAAGCATGACGTAGCTCCAGTATGGCAAGCTGGTCCTTCAGGCACAACCTTCACGAGTAGTGTGTCGCTATCACAATCATAGGATATGGAGGTAATAGCTTGTGTGTTGCCTGAGGTTCCGCCTTTATGCCAAAGTTCGCTGCGTGAGCGGCTCCAAAACCAAGTCTGACCACTCTCCAGTGATAGCTGTAACGATTCGGAGTTCATATAAGCAACCATCAGTACCTCTAAACTGCTAGCATCCTGAACAACCGTAGGCACCAGACCGGCTTCATTCCAGCGAATGCCTGCCAGAGCTTCTTTTTGGCTTATTGTTGTATTCTTTTGTGTTTCGCTCATCGGATTTCTACCCCTTTTTGCTTCAAATCTGCCTTTAAATCATTAATTGCAATCTCTTTATAGTGAAAAATGGTCGCCGCAAGTCCCGCATCGGCTTTCCCTTCCGTAAATACATCGTAAAAATGCTCCTTCTTCCCAGCGCCGCCAGAAGCAATCACAGGAATGCTGAGCAAATCGCATACTGCCGAGGTTAGCTTCAGATCGAAGCCGTCTTTTGTGCCATCTGCATCCATACTAGTGAGCAAAATCTCGCCTGCGCCCAGCTTCTCAGCTTCTTTAGCCCAAGCCAGAGCACGGATGCCCGTGGGCTTACGCCCGCCATGAGTGTACACTTCCCATTCACCAAAAGCCTCATTATATTTAGCATCTATCGCTACTACAATACACTGGGAGCCAAATCGGCGAGCGCCGTCCAAAATTAACTGAGGATTAGTGATGGCTGCCGTATTAATGCCGATTTTATCTGCGCCTGCACGAAGAATCCTTTTCATATCATCAGTTGTAGAGATCCCTCCACCCACTGTAAAAGGAATGGCAATCTCACCGGCGGTCTGCCGCACAACCTCGATCATCGTTGCTCTACCTTCCACGGAAGCCGATATATCGAGAAACACAAGCTCATCTGCGCCCTCGCGGTCATACAGCGCCGCTAGCTCTACCGGATCTCCAGCATCACGCAGATTCACAAAGTTAACGCCTTTGACTACCCGTCCATCCTTAACGTCAAGACAGGGGATGATACGTTTTGCTAACATTATGAAATCCCCCTTTCTTTAAAAAGCGTTTCAAGCGCCTAAAGTGTGTCGGTCCCCCTAAAGCCCTCTTAGCCCAAGGGGAGCCCAAGGGCCCCTGCCCTTTGGAAACCTTGATTGTTGGCATGGCGGATCATAGCCCACCCGGCTGAACCATAGCCCACACTACTGAACATGTGCTATGATCGCTAACCCCTTCGGGGCCGCTTCCTAGATCCATAACACCTTCATGTTCCGCGGTTTTGGCCCTTATGTGGTCGGAAGGGCTCGCGCCACCTGCAAGCCCACGAGTATTTAGTTGCACAACGTGCAGTTATTTTATCAGCCTTTTTGCAAGCCACTCTTTTAACTGCATTTCGTACAACTAAATCTGAGGATGAGCTTATAAATCAACTCATCTCTGAGTTATAGCTGCACGAAATACAACTAAATTAGCTAATCAGCTCTAAATGTGAAAAATAGCTGTATAAAGTACACTTAAATCATCATCCGAGGAAAAATACCCTTCCCGCCGCCTAATTACGCCTATTGTAGCAGATTGTGCAGCGGGTTTTAGCCGATAATCAGCTTAGTTCAACATTCTATTGCACTCAGTGCAATAGAATCGAACTCATACCCTCTAGTTGAGCAGTGTGTTGCATTTCGTGCAATAGTTTCCTGTAGAATCCACGAAAAGGAGATTTTTAACCAGTTTTGATTGTACAAAGTGAAACACATTAGCTAGTTGGGTTTGTTGCTTTATTGGTCAGCTGGTTTGTTTTAGCTCTTTTGTTGCTTTGTTGTTTAGCCCTTTTGCTGGTTTACTAGTTTGTTCGTTTAACTTTTGCTAGTTTGCTTCTCTGGGCGTTCATTTAATTATTATTAGTTACTCATTTACTGTTACGTCTATTTCTTTTATCCACTGCTCATTGGATTGCTCAACTGTTGTCTTTTTGTTCATTCGCTCGTCTATTAATTTAGTTTGGTGATTTGGTGATATGTGTTCACTACGTTACTGTTAAGTCTATTTCTTTAACCCACTGTTGGTTCTGTCTGTTTCATTGATCCACTATTCCTTGGCTAACCCATGTCGTCTTTTTGTTCATCCGCTCATCAATTAGCGCGTTCGCCCAACGCTACTTCTGCCTAAGCGCTCGCAAAGCTTCAGAAAGATCAATATTGCCCGTGTATAACGCCTTGCCAACAATAGCTCCACCCACACCGCTGCCGTTGTGCACGTTCAGACGCAACAGATCATCAAGACTGGTGACTCCGCCGGAGGCGATCACTGTTTTACCGCTGGCTTGCGCCATGGACAGGATACCGTCCACGTTCGGCCCCTGCATCATCCCGTCACGGGAGATGTCGGTGTAAATGAACGTCTCGGCTCCTTTTGCCGCCAATTCTTTGGCAAGAGCTTCAGCACGAACTTCGGAAGTGTTCAGCCAGCCGTGTGTAGCAACATAACCGTTGCGCGCATCAATGCCAATCGCTACTTTATCGCCGTATTTTGCCAATACCTCTTCGGTAAAAGCATGATCGTTAATCGCAGCAGTACCGATAATGACGCGGCTAACGCCAAGTCCGAGCAATTTCTCTACGTCCGCAAGATTGCGAAGACCGCCGCCCACCTGCACAGGAACGTTAGCATTAGCAGCAATAGCCCCGATGATCGCATCGTTCACAGGATGACCTGCTTTCGCACCATCTAAGTCCACCAAATGAATGAACTTTCCACCTTGCTCTTCCCATGATTTTGCCACCTTTAGTGGACTATCATTGTATATCGTTTCCTGATTGTAATCCCCCTGCTGCAGCCTGACGCATTTTCCATCCCGGATATCAATCGCCGGATATACAATAAAAGAAGACATTTGGCGCTCCCCACTTTCGTTACATTATATTTATAGCGTGGCTTACGCCCGCTCTCTCTTAATCTTCAAGTATAAACGCCTTCGTCGTCCTTATAAGGACCGTAAGCGTTTAAGCGAGAAATATAAGGATAAAGTGTATTGTGAAACTTATACTTTCTTATATTTCAAAAAATTACCCAACAGCTTGATTCCCAGCTCTCCGCTTTTTTCCGGATGGAACTGCATACCGAACACATTATCTTGCCCGACAATAGCCGTGACTGGGTAACCATAATCTGTGACAGCCAGCAGATCACTCTCTTTTGCTACAAGCGCGTGATAAGAGTGGACAAAATACACATGCCCCTCCTCAAGGCCAACAAAAAGCGGATTCTCCGGCTGTCTAAAGCTGAGCTTGTTCCACCCCATATGCGGCACCTTATAGCCATCTCTAGGAGCGAACCGCACCACTGAACCCGAGAGAATATCTAGCCCCTCATGGCTGCCATGCTCTTCACCGGTGCTAAACAACAGCTGCATGCCAAGACAGATCCCAAGCAGAGGCTGCTCTCCAGCGGCTACCTGTTTGACGACAAGATCCAAACCATTCTCCCGCAGATGCCCCATCGCATCGCCAAATGCACCGACACCTGGCAGAATGACACTATCAGCAGCGAGAATTTGCTCGGCATCACCCGTCACTACACACTCATAACCGAGACGTTCTACCGCCTTGCTCACACTGTGCAGGTTGCCCATGCCATAATCGACGATTGCAACAGTCATCCTACAGCACTCCCTTCGTAGAAGGCACACCCTTCACACGTGGATCAATCAAAGTTGCCTCATCCAGCGCCCGTCCAAGCGCTTTGAATACAGCCTCAATCATGTGATGAGTGTTAGAACCGTAGTGTACGATAACATGCAACGTAATCCGTGCTTCGAGCGCGAACTTCCACAGGAACTCCTGAACAAGCTCCGTCGAAAAGCTGCCTACCTGCTGTGAAGGATAGGTTGCACGATATTCAAAGTGCGGGCGATTGCTGATATCGATCACAACCTGCGCCAAAGCTTCATCCATCGGTACAAAAACACTCGCATAACGTTTGATTCCTTTTTTATCACCCAGTGCTTCGTGCAGCGCCTGCCCTAGGCAGATCCCAATGTCTTCAACCGTGTGGTGGTCATCAATCTCGATGTCTCCACGCGCCTGTACAGACAGGTCAAATTGTCCGTGCTTCGTGAACAGATCCAACATATGATTCAGAAAAGGAACATCCGTCTCCAGCTCTGAAACTCCACTTCCATCTACATTAAGAGACAACTTTATATCCGTCTCGTTTGTTTTGCGGCTTAATCCAGCTTGGCGCAAGGCCTGTTCGTTATTGTTCTCCATATCCGTCTCCACCTTTTCCTTCGTTCTTGAGTCGAATCTCAATGGCTCGTGCGTGGCCTTCTAACCCTTCGCGGCGTGCCAGCTCTATAATGGTCTTCCCATCACGCAAGAGTGCTTCCTTACTGTAATAGATCAGACTTGATTTTTTAATAAAATCATCCACATCCACTGGTGACGAGAAACGTGCGGTCCCATTGGTTGGGATAATATGATTTGGCCCGGCAAAATAATCACCCACGGGCTCAGAGCTATACGCTCCCAGGAAGATGGCTCCAGCATTCTCAATGCTGCCTACGAGGCCCATAGGATCTTCGACAACAATCTCCAGATGTTCTGGTGCCAGTCTATTCACTACGGAGATCCCTTCCTCCATAGATTCCACAACAATGATCGCGCCGTAATTCTCTACGGAAGAACGGGCGATCGCCTGACGCGGCAGTTCTTGCAGCTGACGCTCCACTTCGGCCGCCACGCTATCCGCCAGGCTCTGCGATGGCGTGACCAGAATCGCCGAGGCCATCTCGTCATGCTCGGCCTGCGAGAGCAGATCCGCTGCGACATAGGCCGGCTCAGCGGTCTCATCTGCCAGCACGACAATTTCGCTTGGACCCGCGATACTGTCGATATCCACGGCGCCATATACCTCGCGTTTAGCCAGCGCAACGTATATGTTGCCGGGTCCACATATTTTATCTACCGGCGCTATGCTCTCCGTACCAAAAGCCAAAGCAGCTACCGCCTGTGCTCCGCCCACACGGTAGATTTCATTCACACCTGCTTCTGCGGCAGCAACCAGGATATAAGGGTCAATCCCTTCTTTGCCGCCGGTGGATGGCGGAGTCACCATGACGATCTCCGGCACACCCGCGATCTGTGCTGGGATCACGTTCATCAGCACCGAGGAGGGATAAGCTGCTTTGCCACCAGGTACATATACCCCTACCCGCTTCAGCGGACGAATAATCTGCCCCAAGATCGTGCCATCCGGCTGCAAGTCCATCCATGAATTCCGTTTCTGTCTGGCATGGAACGCCCGGATATTGGCTGCAGCCGCTTGAATAGCGGATACGAAAGATTGCTCTACTCGGCCATATGCTGCCTGAAGCTCTTCCGGGGTTACCCGCAGCTGATTCGGCGTAAGTACGACCCGGTCAAATTGCTCCGTATAGCGAAGAAGCGCCGTGTCTCCTTCTTTTTTAATGGCGGCCACAATTTCCTTTACCGCCTGATTTTGCTCTGGCGTACCATACTCCACTTCCCGCTCTAGCTTAAAGTCCTTGCTCGACACAACCTTCATCGCTGGTTCCTCCCTTTACCCCTAACATCTGTTGCCGCCTACCGCAAATTAGGTTGCCCTATAACTGCCTGTAGTCGGTCACACAGTTGCTGTATCTCTTCATTTTTCATCCGATAGCTCACACGATTCGCCACCAGGCGGCTTGTAATTTCGAATATACTCTTCATTTCGATTAATCCGTTGTCCCGCAGCGTTTGCCCGGTCTCTACCATATCCACGATACGATCGGCCAGACCAATCAGTGGTGCAAGCTCGATGGATCCATTCAGCTTCACGACCTCGACCTGTTGGCCCTGCTCCCTAAAATACCTTGAAGCTACATTCGGATATTTCGTCGCTACACGCTGCTGAATCCCCGGCTGCCAGTTCGGCAATCCGATGATAGACATCCGGCAGCGGGCAATGCCAAGATCAAGCAGCTCGTATACATCACGATCTTCCTCCAGCAAAACATCCTTGCCCACGATCCCAATATCCGCCACGCCATATTCTACATATGTAGGTACATCTACTGGTTTCGCCAATATAAACTCCATCCCTGCCTCAGGCAGCGGAATAACAAGCTTGCGTGATGCCTCACCGTCCGGTGGAATCGGAAGACCTGCCTGGCGGAACAGCTCAGCAGCCTTTTCGTAAATCCGGCCTTTTGGCATAGCCACCTTCAATATCTGTGCCATTGTTAAGTTGCCTCCTTTTCCATCTCCATGCAAAATTTATGTTAATCGCTTTTTGTACTAGCGATATCCTCAGCCATGCTCACTTACAAAAGATACGAATGTATAGATTTCACCGTACCGTACACCCTCTGCTTCAACCGTGTCCGTATCCAAACGCTTCACCGTTTCAAGCTCTTCTGGACCTGCAGCAAGTCTAGTAACGACTGCATGACCCTCTGACCGCAGGCGTGTTGCCTCTTCCAAGCCTTCTTTTCTGCGAATCGCATCATATTGGATCAAAATAGGCAGCTCTTCCTCTTCGACCACTCCAGTTACACCATCCAGGATGCGATTCGTTTTTAAGGAAAATCCTGTGGATGGGATCGGACGCCCAAACTGTTGCAGCAGATTGTCGTATCTACCACCGCTGCATACCGGAAATCCTAATTCCGCTGCATAACCTTCAAAAGTCATGCCTGTATAATAGGAAAAGTCCCCGATCATCGTCAGATCAATCAGTACATGCTGTGATACGCCGTAAGAGACCAGCACCTCCCACACCTTGCACAAATGATCAATCGAATGACGGGCGAGCGGATGATTGCTCAGCTCTAGCGCCTGTCCACAAATCTCCTTGCCTCCGCGCAGACGCAGCAGCCCATCCAGTTCGTTCTTCTGCGCTTCTGTAAGATCCAGCCGCCGTAAAGTCTCCCGGAAAGAAACATAGTCACGGCCCAGCAAATGACTTTTCAGCTCCTCTTGAGCCTCGGGTAATTCAGGAAGTGCCTCTTGAAATAACCCATTCAGAAAGCCTACATGCCCCATAGCGATCTTAAAAGACTTCACACCCGCGGCTTGCAGCGAAGAAATAGCAAGCGCCACTACCTCCGCATCGGCCTCTGGTGAATCATCACCTACCAGCTCTACACCTGTCTGGAAGAACTCCGCTTCCCGCCCCGCTTCTTCCTCAATAGCACGGAATACATTCGCGTGATATGACAGACGCAATGGCAGTGGCTCATCCTTCAATAGAGAGGCAACAACACGGGCAACCGGGGCAGTCATTTCTGATCGAAGCACCAAAGCCTGACCACGATTGTTAAGTAATTTATAGAGCTTCTGGTCGGACGTAGAGCTAGCCACGCCAACTGTATCGTAATATTCCAACGTTGGAGTCATCATTTGCTGATATCCCCAGCGACTCATGCAATGCAGTACATCGTTCTCAATTTTGCGCAATTTCGTTACGGCCCGGGGCAGATAGTCCCGAACGCCAGACGGCTTCTCAAATCCCTTTGGTTTGGACATCTTCATTGTTCACCTCGTCAGTTATCATTAGATACTGTTTATGTTTACTTTACTATGGTAAAGTGGTAGCAAATTAAAGTATTTTCAATATCGTATCATGTTCACTGCTTTTTCGTCAATCAAACCCTTAGTCGAGCGTTTGGCATTTTCTTTATTTTTGCCTCCCCGCTTATCGAATACTATAATGAGCTAATACGATTGTACTTCATAATTTTGTAATTGGTGTTCTAAAAATATACTTTCACCTAGAAAGAAGGGCTAACGCTTGACTAAATCCTATATGATTGGCGTTGATATTGGTACTACAAGTACAAAGGCAGTTCTCTTCGAGGAGAATGGAGCCATAGTTGCACAAGCGAATATGGGTTATCCCTTGCATCAACCCTCCCCTTCTATAGCGGAGCAGGACCCAGAGCAAATCCTAGGTGCAGTCTTTCATACCATCTCTAATGTCATGCGGCAAAGCGCCGTAACTCCAGATAAGATCCTATTCGTCTCTTTCAGTTCAGCCATGCACAGTGTCATTGCAATTGATCAGCTAGGTAAACCACTTACTGCCTGCATCACTTGGGCTGACAACCGTAGTGCCGGGTCTGCACTTCGCCTGAAGAACGAGTTTAACGGACATGAGTTGTATTTGCGCACAGGAACACCTATTCATCCTATGTCACCGATTACCAAGCTAATGTGGCTTCGGGATGAGCAGCCTGAGTTGTTCCAACAAGCCTATAAATTCATTTCTATAAAAGAATACATATTCGCTCGGCTGTTCGGCGAATACATCATCGATCATTCCATTGCCTCTTCTACAGGCATGCTCAACCTTAAACTTTTGGAGTGGGATAAAGAGGCCCTGGAGATAGCCCATATTTCACCAGATCAACTCTCACGGCTTGTTCCCACCACAGAGATCATGCAAGGCCTGCTTCCCGGTCTAGCAGAGGAGCTGTTACTGCTCCCGGCCACACCTTTTGTCGTAGGAGCCAGTGATGGCGTCTTGTCCAACCTTGGCGTAGGCGCGATTAAGCCCGGTGTAGTGGCCGCTACGATTGGAACAAGCGGAGCGATTCGTACCGTAGTCGATCACCCGCTTACCGACCCTAAAGGACGGACCTTCTGTTATAACTTAACCCCAAAACATTGGGTGATCGGAGGACCCGTTAATAACGGCGGTATGTTGTTCCGCTGGGTACGGGATGAGTTCGCTGCTTCTGAAGTCGAAACCGCCAAACGTCTTGGCATTGACCCTTACGAGGTTCTAACGCGCATCGCGGAACAAGTTCCGGCAGGTAGCGGTGGTCTTTTGTTCCATCCTTACTTAACTGGTGAACGGGCACCGCTGTGGAATCCTGATGCTCGTGGCTCCTTCTTCGGCCTTTCGATGAATCACCATAAGGAGCATATGATTCGCTCGGTACTAGAAGGCGTAATTTTCAATATGTATATGGTTCTGCTAGCTATGGAAGAGCAAATCGGGCGTCCTAGCAAAATTCTGGCTACAGGGGGCTTTGCCCGCTCCTCAGTATGGCGGCAGATGATGTCTGATATTTTTGATCAAGAGGTCATCATTCCGGAGAGTATCGAAAGCTCCTGCCTCGGAGCAGTAGTGCTTGGACTTTACGCAACGGGCCGCGTGGACTCCTTCGATGTTGTATTCGACATGATCGGCTCAACTTACCAGCATGATCCGATTGATGAACATACCAAAGTGTACAAGCAGCTGCTGCCGATTTATATTTCCGTCTACCGTAGTCTGGAAAGCCAGTATCAAGCTATTGCGGAGTTTCAGCGGGAACAAGCTGGAGAATAGAGCAAAAAATAAAAAGCGCCGGTCAACCCGCACATACGGGAGACCGACGCTTTTATATTACCTAGCAGTAAACTATGCGCTTTGGGAACCTGTTTTAGCTTTCTTTGGTGCGCCTGATCCGAAAATAATCCAAGACGCAGGCACATACCGGAAGACGAGAGCCACTGCCAGCCATGAGACCAGCAGCGCAACAAGCCATCCTCCTGCAATCGCTGCGATGTACGCAAGAGAACCCCCGTGAAACGGTAATTTTCTATAGAAATACAGCAACATAGGGTGTAATAGATAAATCCCGAAGGAGCATGCTCCCACGGATACCAAGAGTCTTGTCAGCAAGCTTCGACCCGCTCCATAGAGCAAGAAGGAGATTTGCAACAGCACCACACAAGAGAGTAGCGCATGTAGATTAGAGAAACCCTCATACCATAAGCTGTTGATGACAGTTTTTTTCGTGTAGTTGTTAAACCATAGCTCAACATGAACAACCCCTGATACAATCCATAACAACCACAACGTAATCCAAACCGGACCTTTACCGGCGCGCCAGCCTTCACGTGAAGGCACTAGCCATTTTTTCAAAGAAGAATAATACACCGCAATCCCAGCACCCAGCAGGAAATACGAGAAATAAGTAATCGCCAGACTCCCCTTGGATAACTGCCAATACCCGTGATTGGTCATGTATTTATTCAGCAGCACAAAACCCCACTGTAGTAATAACCCGATCAGCGGCGCCCAAGCCGCCAGATGACGAACCTTTTGCAAGCACCACAAAATAAGCGGAAATAACACGTAAAACTGAATAATGATAATAATATAATACAGATGCGTATATGCCGTTCCTGTCCATAAATACTTCCATAGCTTAGAAGCCATCTCCCCCGGAGGTAAGCCCCAAGTATTTCCGGCATTCATTTTTAACGCAAAATACAGCAGCGAAAACACTACATAAGGCACAATAATATAAAGCAGCCTTCTAGAGTAGAACTTTCCTAGCGTTTTGCCACCCAGCGGACGGTCAATATAGTTATAGAAGAGCACGAACCCACTCAAAAATATGAATGAAGGTACGGCGAACTGGCTGAATTTATTAATAAATAAGAACGGATGAAACATGTTTGTGCCTAGTGTCTCCGCCAACGTTCGTGAAGTAGCATGAATAGCCAGCACTGCAAAAATAGCAATCGCCCGAAAAATATCCAGCTGCGGAATTCTTTCTTTTTGTCTCATAATCTTTCCTCCTGTTAAGCTCCGCATCGAAGTGATGCCTTTTTAACCAAGTATTATGAAGGCTACCTCCCCACGTTTAAGCGTGTGCGTGTATGAGACCTTCTTTTAACGTTATTTCTCCTGCTGCACGAACCCCTTTGCCCGTTCCTCAGGGATATAACCTGACTTTTCCTGCGGACTGGACTCCAAAGAGCGAGGCACGCTTCCAAAAATAATCCATGAACCCGGAACTCGCCGGAAAGCAAACTGCACAATAAGCCAGCTCCCTCCCAGTGCGACCACAAGCCCTCCGTAGATGAACAAAACATATGTTAGCGACTCTAGGGGAATATGATATCTGAACCTGCGATATACCGCCAGCAATAGCGGATGAATCAAATATATCGCAAAGGAGAGTTCACCCAAACGAGTAAAAAAAGCAACAATCCCGCGAGGAGCCTTACGATAGATCAGAAATGTAGCATACAACAGAACCAATGCTGATAACATCGTATGGACATTCCATAATAGCTCGTACCACAACGAATCCGTCCACACCCCAAAATGGCGGGCCACATACCATAGCTGCACATGGATAAAGGCTGCAATTAACCACCCGCTCACTAACAGGGCAGTCCATCCTTTTTGCTTGGCAGTTAGCTGCCTCCATGGCTTCATCAGCCACGTCTTCACCTTCTCAAAGTGAATCGCGATATAAGCGCCCATCATATAATAAGCCAGATAAGAGATCGCCAAGCTCCCTTTTTCAACAATGTGCAGTTCGTATTTATTCCAGAAAATAAACCCCCACTGAAGTGCCAATCCGAGTGGAATCGCCCATTTTATTAAAAAGCGGGAACTCTGGAGTAGCTTAAGCAGTACTGGAAAAAGCAAATAAAACTGAATGCTGATAAATACAAAATACAAATGCGCATATGCGGAACCTGAGAATAACGCTCTAATAAAGCTGTACAGGTTGCCACCGAGGTTCTGGGTCAATCGTCCGTTCACATATAAGGTTAGTGCGTAATAGCCCATAGAGGCTAGCAGATAAGGCAATAAAATATACTTTAATCGACGACGGTAGAAATTAATAATCAAGCTGCGTGTCACAGGGCGCCCATAATAATTATAAAACAATACAAAGCTGCTCAGAAAAATAAATGAGGGCGTACCGAATTTAAAGAAAATGTTGATCCAGTTCAGCCAGTAATAATAAGGTGAATGCAGTGCCTGCTCTCCAGCGGCAAAAGATGAGGAATGCACATGCAATACGCCTAAGATCGCTAATGCTCTGAAGATATCCAGCTGGGGCAGCCTTTCCTGTCTCGCAGTGTTCATATTATATTCCTCTTCTCTACTATGATGGTTGTTCATAGAGACGCTAAGCGGAATGTGGAAACTGAAAATACCAGGAAGCCTGCACCTGCTGATTTTACATTCTGATATTTGAAGCTGAATGCCTAGCGTGGGATTCGCCTTATCACTAACGCTAATTATATCGAATGTATCTGTTCTAAAAACTTAAGAAGAACTTAAAGTTTCCTTAATAATCTTCTCTAAGACGCAAGAAACCCTGCAGAACCTGCGCTAAAAAAACGCAATATGTAACTGCAGGGTTAAAAAAGCATCGTTTACACTTGTTCCGCATGTTCTTCCGTTGAAGAGGGGCGCAGCTCTCGCAGTGGATTGCCCCCGACAAAAGAGCCAGCTGCCACATTTTTGTGCACCACGGAGCCAGCAGCTATAACTGCCCAATCTCCAATGGTTACACCGGGAAGAATCGTTGTATTCGCGCCGATCAATACATTTTCACCGATCACCACTTCGCCCAGGCGATATTCCTTGATCAGATACTCATGCGCTAGAATCGTCGTGTTATAACCAATAATAGAATTCTCACCTACCGTTATTTTCTCCGGAAAAAACACATCCACCATTGCCATAAGACCAAAAGCCGTGTGTTTACCAACTTTCATCCCCAGCATCCGTCGATAGATCCAATTCTTTAACGGTAGAATCGGACAATAGCGGGCAATCTGAATAAAAATAAAGTTGCGGACACCCTTCCAAGGGCTGACCGTACGGTAAATATACCAAAGTGAGTTATGACCTTCTACTGGATAACGGGTTACGTTTCTCACGATTCATTCGTTCCTCGCTCCATAATTTCTATAATATCCTTCATGTTATGGATGATAAAGTCCGGATCATACTTGCGGAGCGTATCCTCGCCCTTCAAAGACCAAGATACTCCAACAGCGTATACACCGGCAGCTTTGGCTGATTGAATATCAACCGCACTGTCACCTATCATTAAGGTTTTACGAGGATCAACGCCAAGGTTTTTGACCGCTGTCAGAACGGGCTCCGGATGTGGCTTTGGTTCAGTAACATCGTTCACAGTCACAATCGTATCCATGTACTTAAGCAAATCGAACCTTTCCAGAGTCTTGATCGTTGTTGGACGGATCTTAGTAGTTACAATCCCAAGTTTGATCCCACGACTCGAGAGCTCCTCAATGGTCTCCTTTACAAGCGGGAAGGACCGCACTAACTCATCATGATGCTCATTATTATAAGAACGATAGGACTTTTCTAACGTACCATTTACATCCTCTAGTCCAGAGAATACTCTCATCTGTTGCTGAAGGGTTGTTCCCATATGCGGAATTATCTCTTCTCTGGTCAGTGGAGCCAGACCATTGTCCTTCAGCGCGTACATAAATGAACTAATGATTAGCTCATTCGTATCGACAATCGTTCCATCCAGATCAAAAAGAACGCATTCTATCATAAGTTTTACTGCTCCTTCTTATCTCCATCCGCTGGCTGTCCTTGCTCAGGTTGTGTTCCTTGACGAGTTTTCTGCGGTGTATTTACTGCGCTTTCTGGCACTACAGTATCTGCTTGGATCAGTTTAGTACATACGATAGGGTCAGAATAATGTGCTTTAGGCTCTCCGGTTACTCTGCGAATAACGATTAATAATATAGCTGCCACAATAATCAGTAGAGAAAGCAGCTGAGAAATACGAATATTACCATAGGCAGGATCCAGATATCCTTGTTCAAAACCTAACCATTCCATCGGACTCCATAAGCCATTTATAAACGAAGCCAGTCCTGCACTTCCGTTAAAAGCTAAACTGTCAGTACGCACAGCCTCGATGAAGAACCGACCGATGGAATACCATATAAAGTAAGACATGAAGATTTCTCCAGCACGTACAAACTTCTGACGACGGAGAACCATCAATAACGCAATCCCTAGTAAGCTCCAAAGAGATTCATACAGGAAAGTCGGATGATGAAAAGCATCCCCTATGTACATTTGATTAACGATGAAGTCAGGTAAATGCAGTTTATCCCGTAAAAAAGATTCCTCAACTACGCTGCCGTATGCCTCTTGGTTGACAAAGTTTCCCCAGCGGCCAATCATTTGACCCGCCAGTAGTCCAGGTGCGCAAATATCAACAATACGCCAGAAAGGGTAACCCTTATAACGGAAATAAATAATTCCGCAAATAATCGCTCCTATTAATGCGCCGTAAATGGCGATGCCGCCATTCCAGATCTTAAAGACGTCTATCAGATTATGCTTATAATCGTCCCATTTAAAAGCTACAAAATAAATCCGTGCCCCTATAATTGCCGAGGGTACACCCAGTAGCAGCATATCCATAAAGAATTCTTGCGGGATTCCGAACCGTTTGCCCTCGCGGATCGCAAGAAATAATCCCGCGAGTGCACCGACCCCTAGTATTAACCCGTACCAGTGTACAGGCAGTGATCCAATTGAGAATACAATAGGATCTATTGCTAATGGGAACATTGTCTCACACTCCTAATCGAGATCGTCCATATCCTCAGATATGGTCGCAGTTAACTTATTCGTAAACTGCAGGGCTGCATTAAAGCCCATTTGCTTCAGGCGATAGTTCATCGCAGCAACCTCAATAATAACGGCAAGGTTACGTCCTGGACGTACAGGAATGGTTACAAGTGGAACATCGGTATCAATAATCCGCGTCGTTTCCTCATCAAGTCCAAGCCGGTCATACTGCTTGTCTTGCTGCCAAGCCTCTAATCTAACGACAAGTGTAATCCGTTTATGATTACGGATAGCACCCGCACCAAAAAGTGTCATTACGTTAATGATACCTACTCCGCGAATTTCCAACAAGTGACGGATCAACTCAGGGGCTGTACCATGCAGCTGGTTATCTGAAGTCTGGCGGATTTCCACGGCATCATCAGCGATCAGTCTATGTCCACGTTTTACAAGTTCAAGGGCTGTCTCACTCTTACCAATACCACTACTACCAGTAATCAGCATACCTACACCATATACATCACAGAGTACACCATGAATCGTTGCTGTAGGGGCTAATCTCCCTTCTAAGAAGCTCGTCAAACGGCTGGAGAAAATAGTCGTAGCCATCGAGCTACGAAGCACAGGAAGTCCCTTTTCATTACTTATATCAATTAACTCCTGTGGTACATCCAAACTACGGGTAATTACGATACAAGGGGTATTGTCATTACAGATTCCACGAAGCCTACTTTTACGTTCAGCTTCAGGCAGCATGGAGAAGAATGCGAGTTCTGTCTTACCTAATAGTTGAACACGTTCTTCCGGATAATATTCGAAATAACCAGCAATCTCTAGTCCAGGGCGATTCAGGTCATCTACCGTAATAGGTCGCTTTAGACCTTCCTGGCCGGAAATAACCTCTAATTGAAAATGTTGTACCAATTCAGATACTTTTACTTTCTTAGCCATGTAAATTCGTCCTTTCGTCACCTGCGGTATATGTCCGCTTACTGCGTCCGGTTGACAGCGATCTCATTACAATTCCGGAGGTAATTCTCCTGCTATCTTAATTGATAACGCTTGTGAATGCAATCTTAACGCCTATCCATTACGACCCTAATTAAACAATAAAGCCACCCTTTCGGGTGGCTTTATCAAGAGAGAAAAGATCCTGCGATCTTATCCCAACAGAATGTTAACTTCGGATTCTTTATCGAAGAAGTGAACTTTGTTCATATCGATAGCCAATTTTGGCTTGCTGCCTTCGCGAGTAGTGGAACGTCCATCTACACGAGCGATTACAGTAGATTTACCAAGGCCGCTCAAGTAAAGGAGCATTTCGTGACCAAGGTTTTCAGTTACATCAACCAATGAAGTAAAGATTGTGTTCGGGGAAGCTTCCAAGAATACTGGCTCTTCATGGATATCTTCTGGACGAACGCCCATAATTACTTCTTTGCCAATGTAGCCTTTGCTGCGGATGATTTGAGCTTTTCCGCCTGGTACTTCAACATCAAGGTTCTCAGCACGGAAACGGACAGAACCGTTTGCTTCGGACAAAGTACCATTGATAAAGTTCATTGTAGGGGATCCGATAAATCCAGCTACGAACAGGTTAGTTGGTTCATTGTACAACTCTTCAGGGGAAGCTGCTTGTTGAATGATACCATCATACATAACTACGATACGGTCACCCATTGTCATAGCTTCTGTTTGGTCATGCGTTACGTAGATACAAGTGGTTTCAAGGCGTTTAACCAGTTTAGTGATTTCAGCGCGCATTTGACCACGAAGTTTAGCATCCAAGTTGGAAAGAGGCTCATCCATCAAGAAGACTTGTGGATCACGTACGATAGCGCGTCCCAAAGCTACACGTTGGCGTTGACCACCGGAAAGTGCTTTTGGTTTACGATCTAGCAAATGCTCGATATCGAGAATTCTAGCAGCTTCACGTACTTTCTTGTCGATTTCATCTTTCTTCACTTTACGAAGTTTCAAACCGAAAGCCATGTTTTGGTATACGCTCATATGCGGATACAGGGCGTAGGATTGGAATACCATCGCGATATCGCGGTCTTTAGGTGCAACGTCGTTGACTACACGATCGCCAATGTACATTTTACCTTCGGAGATTTCTTCCAGACCAGCGATCATACGCAAAGTTGTGGATTTACCGCAACCGGATGGTCCAACCAATACTAGAAATTCCTTATCTTTAATATCAAGATTGATATCCATTACTGTTGCTTTATCTGAACCCGGGTATTTTTTGAAAATATGCTCTAAACGTACGCCTGCCATTGTATTTCCCCCTCGAGTTAATTATTGATTAATTGAAAAATTCTTTTTTCCTTGTACATTTATATTACCCTAGACGGGACACGGTGGCTATTTGTAACGTTCACAAAAAACCTATTTCCTTTTCGTCACTTTATACAAAAGCATAGTAAGCTTCACAATAGCAGCGTCCCCAAAGCTACGCACATCCGCGCCAGTCTCCTGTTTGATCTTGTCCAGACGGTATAAAAGCGTGTTGCGATGAATATATAGCTTCTTGGCTGTTTCACTTACATTACAATCCATCTCAAAAAACGTCTCCAGGGTCATCAGCATCTCTTTATCCGATAATACGGAGGAATAGTCGCCAATCTGTCCAAGTAACTGTTTACGCCGTGCATCAGGAATGCTGTTAACCAAACGTTCCAGATGCAGCTCCCAAGGTAAATGAATATATTCACCCACTTGGAAAATACGTCCGAGTACAATAGTCTCCCTCAGCAAGGCCACGGATCCCGTCAATCCCTTAACAGGAACAATAGCCGGAGCTACAGCCAAATGGAATACACCTACCCATTCGCTGGCTATCAGTTCGTGTAAGCCCATGCTGGTCTGAGCCAGAATTTCATCTACACTCTCTTCTTCCTCATCCTTATCATCTCCGCCCGTGAGTAGTTCCTTCCGGGCCAATATTAACCATTCTTTTTCTTGAAGAGGTATAAGCAGAATTTCATTCTCAAAATAGCTGCGCAACAGCTTCATTAAGGAACGATAAGTGATCTGCGGGCTATGTGCATTCTCACTGCTAAGTAGGAATGGAACCATATCTCCGAATAAACGTCCCTTTAGAGCCATCTCATCGGGTATCTCAGAGTCATTTTTCTCTTGCTCCAGTTCGGTGTTCAACCAGGTACCCAGCTGCCGAGCCTCCGCTTCCCCTTCTTCTCTAACCCCAGTAGCTTTTAGTGCAATTGCAAAGTTTCGAACCGCATAATTCACTAATTGAATTTCCAAAGAGTTAAGTCCATCCAATTCCACCCAGACAGCGGTTACACGTCCATCAGTCTCATATAATGGTGCCCAAAGATGACCCTCATGGATTACCGGCTGTTCCTGTGCTTCCAATCCCATGCTAAAAAGAGAAGCTGAATGTTGCCTACCTAACTGCTTGATTCCGGTTTTCTTTCCGGTGAGCTGCTCTAACTTTTTCCGCAATGTTTCGCTATCCATAGTCACCATACTCCACCACTTTTGCTCTTTTCGCCTATTTTAGCATATTCTCTAATATTATGTTAATCACTACAGCAGCGCACTACTATAATACGACATAAAAACACAAAAAAAGCCACCACCCTAAGGTGATGACTTTCTGTTTGGGATGAGCCATGAAGGACTCGAACCTTCGACACCCTGATTAAAAGTCAGGTGCTCTACCAACTGAGCTAATGGCTCATAAATGGTGGGGGATGATGGATTCGAACCACCGAACACGTACGTGAGCAGATTTACAGTCTGATGCGTTTGGCCACTTCGCTAATCCCCCAAAAAAGGTGGCTCGGGACGGAATCGAACCGCCGACACGAGGATTTTCAGTCCTCTGCTCTACCGACTGAGCTACCGAGCCATAAGATTACATGACAATTAAGCGGAAAAGTCTTACACTTCCCACTCATTTTGTGGAAAAAATGGCGGAACCGACGGGATTCGAACCCGCGGTCTCCTGCGTGACAGGCAGGCATGTTAGGCCAACTACACCACGGTTCCGCATTAATTAAAAATGGTGCCGGCGAGAGGACTTGAACCCCCAACCTACTGATTACAAGTCAGTTGCTCTACCAGTTGAGCTACACCGGCACGGTGTAAAAGCAATTCTAAAAAGATGAAAATGGTGGAGGCTGAGGGGATCGAACCCCCGACCCTCTGCTTGTAAGGCAGATGCTCTCCCAGCTGAGCTAAGCCTCCAGGTATTATGGTAGCGGCGAAGGGGATCGAACCCCCGACCTCACGGGTATGAACCGTACGCTCTAGCCAGCTGAGCTACACCGCCACAATAATTAGTATTGCTATGGATTGAAAATGGCGGAGAGAGTGGGATTCGAACCCACGCACCGCTTACGCAGTCTAACCCCTTAGCAGAGGGTCCCCTTATAGCCACTTGGGTATCTCTCCAAACGATATCAGTACCACAGCAATCCAAACAGGAATTTGACTCCCTGAAAACTGAATCCGAAACGAATCTGCATTCTAAGTATAGGATAAGCCCTCGACCGATTAGTATTGGTCAGCTCCATGCATTGCTGCACTTCCACCTCCAACCTATCTACCTCGTCGTCTTCAAGGGGTCTTACTAATTGGGAAATCTCATCTTGAGGGGGGCTTCACGCTTAGATGCTTTCAGCGCTTATCCCGTCCGTACGTAGCTACCCAGCCATGCTCCTGGCGGAACAACTGGTGCACCAGCGGTACGTCCATCCCGGTCCTCTCGTACTAAGGACAGCTCCTCTCAAATTTCCTGCGCCCACGACAGATAGGGACCGAACTGTCTCACGACGTTCTGAACCCAGCTCGCGTACCGCTTTAATGGGCGAACAGCCCAACCCTTGGGACCTACTTCAGCCCCAGGATGCGATGAGCCGACATCGAGGTGCCAAACCTCCCCGTCGATGTGGACTCTTGGGGGAGATAAGCCTGTTATCCCCAGGGTAGCTTTTATCCGTTGAGCGATGGCCCTTCCATGCGGTACCACCGGATCACTAAGTCCGACTTTCGTCCCTGCTCGACTTGTAGGTCTCGCAGTCAAGCTCCCTTATGCCTTTGCACTCTGCGAATGATTTCCAACCATTCTGAGGGAACCTTGGAACGCCTCCGTTACTCTTTAGGAGGCGACCGCCCCAGTCAAACTGCCCGCCTGACACGGTCCCCGTACCCGATTAGGGTACTAGGTTAGAACCTAGATACGATCAGGGTGGTATCCCAACGGCGCCTCCACCGAAGCTTGCGCTCCGATTTCTACGGCTCCCACCTATCCTGTACAGATCGTACCCAAATTCAATATCAAGCTGCAGTAAAGCTCCATGGGGTCTTTCCGTCTTGTCGCGGGTAACCTGCATCTTCACAGGTATTAAAATTTCACCGGATCTCTCGTTGAGACAGCGCCCAAGTCGTTACGCCATTCGTGCGGGTCAGAATTTACCTGACAAGGAATTTCGCTACCTTAGGACCGTTATAGTTACGGCCGCCGTTTACTGGGGCTTCGGTTCATAGCTTCGGGTTACCCCTAACCACTCCCCTTAACCTTCCAGCACCGGGCAGGCGTCAGCCCGTATACTTCGCCTTGCGGCTTCGCACAGACCTGTGTTTTTGCTAAACAGTCGCTTGGGCCTTTTCACTGCGGCCCCCTCGTGCTATTCACACTACCGGGGCACCCCTTCTCCCGAAGTTACGGGGTCATTTTGCCGAGTTCCTTAACGAGAGTTCTTCCGCGCGCCTTAGAATTCTCTTCTCGCCTACCTGTGTCGGTTTGCGGTACGGGCACCTTCTCCTGGCTAGAGGCTTTTCTTGGCAGTGTGAGATCATGACCTTCGCTACTATAATTTTCGCTCCCCATCACAGCCCAGCCTTAACGATGTGCGGATTTGCCTACACATCAGCCTCACTGCTTAGACGGACATCCATCAGTCCGCGTCACTACCCTCCTGCGTCACCCCATCGCTCATAGCGGATTACGGTGGTACAGTAATTTCAAACTGTTGTCCTTCGACTACGCCTTTCGGCCTCGCCTTAGGTCCCGACTTACCCTGAGCGGACGAGCCTTCCTCAGGAAACCTTGGGCTTTCGGCGGATCAGATTCTCACTGATCTTTTCGTTACTCATACCGGCATTCTCACTTGTGTAGTGTCCAGCGCTCTTTTCAGTACACCTTCAACCCCTACACAACGCTCCCCTACCCCAGATACATACGTATCTAGCCATAGCTTCGGTGGTGTGTTTAGCCCCGTTACATTTTCGGCGCAGAGTCACTCGACCAGTGAGCTATTACGCACTCTTTCAATGATGGCTGCTTCTAAGCCAACATCCTGGTTGTCTGTGCAACTCCACATCCTTTCCCACTTAACACACACTTGGGGACCTTAGCTGATGGTCTGGGCTGTTTCCCTTTTGACAATGGATCTTAGCACTCACTGTCTGACTCCCGGCAATAAGTATATGGCATTCGGAGTTTGACTGAGCTTGGTAATCCTTGCGGACCCCGCACCCAATCAGTGCTCTACCTCCACTACTCTTATACCGAGGCTAGCCCTAAAGCTATTTCGGGGAGAACCAGCTATCTCCGAGTTCGATTGGAATTTCTCCGCTACCCCCACCTCATCCCCGCACTTTTCAACGTACGTGGGTTCGGGCCTCCAGTGCGTGTTACCGCACCTTCACCCTGGACAGGGGTAGATCACACGGTTTCGGGTCTACGTCCACATACTAAATCGCCCTATTCAGACTCGCTTTCGCTGCGGCTCCACCTTCTCGGCTTAACCTTGCATGTTAAACGTAACTCGCCGGTTCATTCTACAAAAGGCACGCCATCACCCATAGATCGGGCTCTGACTTTTTGTAAGCACACGGTTTCAGGTTCTATTTCACTCCCCTTCCGGGGTGCTTTTCACCTTTCCCTCACGGTACTGTTTCACTATCGGTCGCCAGGTAGTATTTAGCCTTAGCAGATGGTCCTGCTGGATTCATACGGGGTTTCACGTGCCCCGCACTACTCGGGATCCGTCTCGGAGAGAATACAGTTTAGGTTACAGGGCTTTTACCTCTATCGCGGGCCTTTCCAGACCTCTTCACCTACCACATTCCTTTGTAACTCCATGTGAGACGTCCCACAACCCCAAGAGGCAAGCCCCTTGGTTTAGGCTGTTCCGCGTTCGCTCGCCGCTACTGACGGAATCACTATTGTTTTCTCTTCCTCAGGGTACTTAGATGTTTCAGTTCCCCTGGTCTGCCTCTACACACCCTATGTATTCAGGTATGAGTAACTGCGAATTACCACAGCTGGGTTTCCCCATTCGGACACCCCCGGATCAAAGCTTGCTTACAGCTCCCCGAGGCAGTTTCGTTGTTCGCCACGTCCTTCGTCGGCTCCTGGCGCCTAGGCATCCTCCGTGTGCTCTTATTAGCTTAACCTTGATTTTTCCGTAGGAAAATATCGAACGATATCTTCTTTGAAAAATCTCACTAATAACATTTACTTGTTTGCACAAGTTGCTAAAAGATGTTCTAAAACGCAAATTCGTTTCGGTATCCAGTTTTCAAGGATCAAGTTAAAAAAGTTATTCATTTAAAAATTTATGGTGGAGCCAAGCGGGATCGAACCGCTGACCTCCTGCTTGCAAGGCAGGCGCTCTCCCAGCTGAGCTATGGCCCCATAAAATTACTCTATAATGTTATATGGTGGGCCTTGGTGGACTCGAACCACCGACCTCACCCTTATCAGAGGTGCGCTCTAACCAACTGAGCTAAAAGCCCATATAACATATATAACATTGTGAATCAACCAATGAATTGGTTGTCCGCTTGGCAACGTCCTACTCTCCCAGGACCCTTCGGTCCAAGTACCATCGGCGCTGGAGGGCTTAACGGTCGTGTTCGGGATGGGTACGTGTGGAACCCCTCCGCTATCGCCACCAAACGCATGTGAAAGAGACTTGCTCTTTCAAAACTGAACACGAGTGAGTGTTCGAACCCGAAGGTTCTATTATGGAAGTTAAACTTCCGATTTGAATGTCCTCATTGCAGAGAACGATTCTCCATAGAAAGGAGGTGATCCAGCCGCACCTTCCGATACGGCTACCTTGTTACGACTTCACCCCAATCATCTACCCCACCTTCGGCGGCTGGCTCCCTTGCGGGTTACCCCACCGACTTCGGGTGTTGTAAACTCTCGTGGTGTGACGGGCGGTGTGTACAAGACCCGGGAACGTATTCACCGCGGCATGCTGATCCGCGATTACTAGCAATTCCGACTTCATGCAGGCGAGTTGCAGCCTGCAATCCGAACTGAGACCGGCTTTGATGGGATTGGCTCCACCTCGCGGCTTCGCTTCCCGTTGTACCGGCCATTGTAGTACGTGTGTAGCCCAGGTCATAAGGGGCATGATGATTTGACGTCATCCCCACCTTCCTCCGGTTTGTCACCGGCAGTCACTCTAGAGTGCCCAGCATTACCTGCTGGCAACTAAAGTTAAGGGTTGCGCTCGTTGCGGGACTTAACCCAACATCTCACGACACGAGCTGACGACAACCATGCACCACCTGTCTCCTCTGTCCCGAAGGCCGCTGCTATCTCTAGCAGATTCAGAGGGATGTCAAGACCTGGTAAGGTTCTTCGCGTTGCTTCGAATTAAACCACATACTCCACTGCTTGTGCGGGTCCCCGTCAATTCCTTTGAGTTTCAGTCTTGCGACCGTACTCCCCAGGCGGAGTGCTTACTGTGTTAACTTCGGCACCAAGGGTATCGAAACCCCTAACACCTAGCACTCATCGTTTACGGCGTGGACTACCAGGGTATCTAATCCTGTTTGCTCCCCACGCTTTCGCGCCTCAGCGTCAGTTACAGCCCAGAAAGTCGCCTTCGCCACTGGTGTTCCTCCACATATCTACGCATTTCACCGCTACACGTGGAATTCCACTTTCCTCTTCTGTACTCAAGCCACCCAGTTTCCAGTGCGACCTCAGGTTGAGCCCAAGGTTTAAACACCAGACTTAAATAGCCGCCTGCGCGCGCTTTACGCCCAATAATTCCGGACAACGCTTGCCCCCTACGTATTACCGCGGCTGCTGGCACGTAGTTAGCCGGGGCTTTCTTCTCAGGTACCGTCACTCCGGTAGCAGTTACTCTACCGGACGTTCTTCCCTGGCAACAGAGCTTTACGATCCGAAAACCTTCATCACTCACGCGGCGTTGCTCCGTCAGGCTTTCGCCCATTGCGGAAGATTCCCTACTGCTGCCTCCCGTAGGAGTCTGGGCCGTGTCTCAGTCCCAGTGTGGCCGTTCACCCTCTCAGGTCGGCTACGCATCGTCGCCTTGGTGGGCCGTTACCCCACCAACTAGCTAATGCGCCGCAGGCCCATCCCTCAGTGACAGATTGCTCCGTCTTTCATTCTTCTCTCAGGAGAAAAAAGAAATTATCCGGTATTAGCTACCGTTTCCGGTAGTTATCCCAGTCTGAAGGGCAGGTTGCCTACGTGTTACTCACCCGTCCGCCGCTAAGTTACTTTGAAAGCAAGCTTTCAAAGTAACTCCGCTCGACTTGCATGTATTAGGCACGCCGCCAGCGTTCGTCCTGAGCCAGGATCAAACTCTCCAATTAGTATTGAAAAGAGCGATATGCTCATTTTGAAACATCTGACGAGAAAATTAATTCTCTAATTTGGATTTCACTTGCGTGATTTCCCACTCACTCGTTGTTCAGTTTTCAAAGATCAATGTCTCATCTTTCGTCGTCGTTGCTTGTCAGCAGCGACCTTTATAATATATCACAGCGCCTTTGTTTTCGTCAAGCATTTTTTTAATTTCTTTTTTTGCTTGACCGTTTCAGCAAGTTGTTAATCAACAGCTTGTCCAAACGGGCGAGACTTAATGTATCATATTTTTCAAAGCCACGTCAAGCATTAAAATAAAATTATTCTTAATCCGAGCAACATAACCACGCCAGGAAGCCCAAGAACCGTTACTGCGCCTATAGTTGCAGGGTTCAAAGGGATATACACCTGCGTGAGCAAACCTGAGAAGTTCACTACATATATCCCGAGTGCAGCCAATACCAAATGAACCCCAAATAAACTTAGCCACCCAAAACCCAGCTTTTTTCTAAATACAACTAAACCTAATAAGATAACAGATAATATCAATACGCCCATAGCTATCATTCTAAGCATGTAGATCCCCCTTATACATTTATTTATAAGCCCTTATATTTGACTACTGTTCAACCCCAAGCTTTTTGCATGTTTGAGATGTATCTGATATTTACGTTCTGCAGCCTCCAGAATATATATCGCGTAATCTATCTGATCCTGTCCCAATGCCTCGTCGAACATCAGATACGCCCTCTCCCACTCTGAATGCGCCTTACGGACCTCTAAGAGGGTTTCCCATCCCTCACTTTCCTTTTTGCCTTGTTCCTTATCCACTCCCCGCCACAGCTCTCTCCACCATCCCATTTCAATTCCTCCTCAGAATAATTTTGATGCAAAATACACATCTCGTTATTCTCATTCATATCGGGATAGGGACAAACTTAGAACAAAAAAAAGGAAACCCGAGGGCTTCCTTTTTGAAAAATACCACTATAGAGCTGCTAGAATAGCTCGCGACGACCTTCCAACGCTTTGGACAAGGTAACTTCATCAGCGTATTCAAGATCGCCACCTACAGGCAAGCCATGAGCTATCCTGGTGATTTTAATCTCAAACGGCCGAACAAGACGAGAAATGTACATCGCCGTTGCTTCTCCCTCGATGTTGGGGTTGGTCGCCATAATAAGCTCGCTTACTCTCTCATCACTCAGACGGGTCAATAATTCTTTCAAGCGAATATCATCAGGGCCGATACCTTCCATAGGTGAAATTGCGCCCTGAAGAACATGGTAATATCCATTAAACTCCTTGGTTCGTTCTATAGCCACCAAATCCTTAGAGTCTTGTATCACACATATCACTGAAGGATCTCTAGTTTTGTCCTGACATATCTTACAAGGGTCCGTATCCGTAATATTACAGCAGACCGAGCAATAGTGAAGATTGCGTTTGACGCTTACTAGCGCTTTTGCAAAATCAATGACTTCATCCTCTTTCATGTTAAGCACATGAAAAGCTAACCGGGCGGCTGTCTTCGGTCCAATCCCGGGCAAACGCGTAAAAGCATCGATCAGCTTAGCTAGCGGTTCGGGATAATACAAATTAATAATTCTCCTTTAGACTGAAGTGGAGTGGGCTATTAGAACAAGCCTGGGATCTTCATTCCACCAGTGAATTTACCCATGTCATTGTTAGCAAGCTCTTCAGCTTGAGTCAATGCATCATTTACAGCAGTGATTACAAGATCTTGCAGCATTTCAACATCTTCCGGATCAACGGCTTCCGGTTTAATTTGAATAGACAGCAATTTTTTGTGGCCGTTTACTTGGACAGTAACTACGCCGCCACCTGATGAACCCTCAATAACCTTGCCTCCGAGTTCCTCTTGAGCTTTGAGCATTTGCTCCTGCATTTTCTTAACTTGCTTCATCATTTGGTTCATATTATTCATACTTCGTCTCTCCTTTGGAATGCGCAATTAGCGCTAGTATGTTTATATTACTCTTTTATGACAACAAGGTCTTCTCCAAAAAGCTGGATAGCCTCATCAATCCAAGGTTCAGGTTTAGCTTCTGCAGTATCGTGTTCATGCTCCAGCTGCAGTTCTTCTTTGCCAGTCTGTCCCACAGACTTCTGGGCAGCTTCATTCCAGTCACGAAGCATCATGGTTACAAGTCTATAAGGTTTGCCTAGACGCGCTGCAAGCACACTCTCAATAACCTGTCTGTTTGCCGGCTTCTCAGTAGTATCGCGGTGAATCGTGTTCTTGAATGCAACAAGCACCGCATCCTCCATAATCGATACTGGCTCACCGTCTACAAACCATGCATGAACCGTTACCTTTTCCTCTTTTACTCCCTGCAGGACAAGGCTCCACTGTTTATAGATTGCTGCAAAATCGGGACTATCTTTACCAGCAATAAACTTATCTACGTTAGGAGGCATTTTTGAGGCTGAAGAAACCCGCGGTGTTGGAACCGCATGCGATTTCGGTGCAGGAGCACCATCACGCCCTCCTCCGGAAATACCACCGGATTGCATAGCCTGTTCCAGCTTCTTCTCCAGTGCTGCGATCTGTCTTTTGAGAAGATCCAGTTCACCAGAGTCAACGCTCGAATTATTCGCGCCTACTCCGGCATTTGTTTCACCTAACGGAGCAAATGCGGCGCTCTGACTTACCTCTTGCTGCAAGCTGCAAAGCTTCATCAGCGCCACTTCAAACAGTGTCTGAGGATGTGTTGCGTATTTCATTTCACCTAGGTATTTATTGATTGTATCTACAATCTGAAATAGACGCTCCCGAGAAAATGCGGTGGCCATATCTTTAAATTCAGCAGGATTCAGCACCCGCTCTGTTAATTGATCGGCCTCGGGTACCATCTTAATCATCAATAAATCTCGGAAATAATACATGAGATTCTCTAGGCATTTATCTGCACTTTTACCTTCATGCATAAGCTGCTCAACGAGCTCCAGAAGAAGACCCATATCACCTTCCAATATGGCAGTGGCAAGACGTGCAAATTGCTCGGAGGGAATTCCTCCTGTCATTCCTAACACTTGTTCGTACGTAACATTACCATCTGTAAAGGATGAAATCTGATCCAGCAAGCTCAATGCATCACGCATACCGCCATCAGATAGACGGGCAATATACTGCAATGCGTTGTTATCCGCTGTAATCCCTTCCTTCTCACAAATAGCAGTCAGATGGGCGGTCTGTTCTTCTAACGCCACTCTACGGAAGTCAAAACGCTGACAACGGGAAATTATTGTCGCTGGCAATTTGTGAGGTTCCGTTGTCGCAAGAATAAACATCGCATGTGACGGAGGTTCCTCCAACGTCTTTAATAGAGCATTAAAAGCTTCTGTAGTCAGCATATGCACTTCATCAATGATATACACTTTACGGCGTACCTCGGTAGGTGCATACTTCACCTTTTCACGCAGATCACGGATCTCCTCTACGCCCCGGTTTGATGCCGCATCTATTTCCTGCACATCCATTACATTACCCGCAGCGATTCGCAGGCAGGATGGACATTCGTTACAAGGTTCCGGACCTGGCCCACGTTCACAGTTAACCGCTTTAGCTAAGACTTTAGCAGCACTTGTCTTACCAGTTCCCCGCGGACCGCTGAACAGATAGGCATGCGAAACCCGCTGTTCACGAATTGCGTTCTGCAGCGTTTGGATAATGTGCTGTTGTCCAACCATGTCTTGAAACGACTGCGGCCGCCAAGCACGGTACAGCGCGATATGTTCCACTATGCATTACCCTCTCTTAAGCTGCCGCTTTCCCGGCATTTGTCGCAAATTTATTATACTATATTCATCGGCTATTGACCAAAAACAAAAAGCATCTTTGCTTGTGGCAAAGATGCTATGATAAACAGAATTATAAACCGTGCACCTGTTATTGATGGCTACGATCCAAGCGGCAACCCTACATGACTGCTCGAGTTAGGCCACCCTCCGGCACAAGAGTAATCTTACTTATGGCTGCTTCCTTCCGGACCTGACCAGGTTCATAAGCACTCATTGCGGAGGACCCAACTGTCAACACAGCCCATAGGAACCAAGGCCTCACATCGATAGCACCTCTAACAGGAATTCAACCTCGCTACAGCGGATTGCGAGTTACAGGGCACCGCTACCTCCCCGTCTAGCACGGCGAAGATAAGTATAGCTCACGCTCGGACAAAAATCAACTCCAAGACATAAAATGAGCCCCTCAGCTATACAGCTGGGGGCTCAATCTAACCGTTAAGCCGCAAAGCGACTGTTCAAATTAGATACCATATTTCTTCTTAAATTTATCTACGCGACCGCCGGCATCCAGGAACTTCTGCTTGCCAGTGAAGAACGGATGGCAGTTGGAGCAAATTTCGACACGAAGCTCTTGTTTAACAGAGCCAGCTTCGAAAGTGTTGCCACATGCGCAGGTTACCTTAGTTACATTATACTTTGGTTGAATTGCTTCTTGCATTTTGAATTTCACCTCTCATGCCCTAAGCCTCATGCGGACCCAGAGTTATATGATTACACTGTGGTATTTTAGCACGAAATATCGAATTGGGCAATATGTTTCATTTTTACATTTTAGCTGCTTAAATATTGATTCCCCGCCGCTTAGCCCGCGCCATATCTGCTGGTGGCACATGTGTATAAGAGCCTATAACTACATCCGGAAGTTCATCGCGGAAAATATCAAGCATCGTCTTCATCCCAAGGATTTCACCCTGGGCAGGAGGAATCAACTCTAAATAGCTCTCCGGGTCAATGTTTAGATTACGCATCTGAATAAGCTTCAGATCAGTACGTCTTACAAACTCCAGCATCGCTTCAATCTCTTCTTCGCGATCAGTCACTCCAGGGAAGATCAGATAATTGATCGATGTGTAAACGCCCTGCGAAGCAGCGTATTTCAAAGATTTCTCTACATTGGCCAATGTATAACCGCGTGGTTTGTAATAAGCATTATAATGGTCATCAAGGGCACTGATTGTGCTGACACGCATCAAATCGAGCCCAGCATCAACGATTCCTCGCATATGATCGCTTAATCCCGCATTGGTGTTGATATTGATATAGCCCATATCAGTAATCGAGCGCACTTCACGAATAGCTTCTATAATAAGTTTTGCTTGCGTGGAAGGTTCCCCTTCACAGCCTTGTCCAAAGCTGATAATCGATTCAGGCGTCTTTAAATGCTCCAACATAACTTGTGAAATTTCGTTGACCGTAGGCCGGAAATTCATCCGAGTCTGCGGAGATACAAAGCCGCTATCATCAGGTTGCTCAGAAATACAGCCAAAACATCCAGCATTACATGAATAAGAGACGGGTACACCGCCCTCCCAACGCCCTAAAAAGGTATTGGAGGAAGTCAGGCATTCATAGCCAAGCGCACAGTTAGAAAGATGCTCATAGAGACGGTTATCAGGATATTTGGCTGTCATCTCACCAACGCTGACTTCAAGATCTTCTTTGTCACAATTAAGTGGATTCCATTTCTCTGGATTATCGGTAGGGTCTGCCGCAACATAGAACCCGCCATCCTTCCACACTACAGCCGAATACCCAAACAGAGGAAGCTTATAAGACTTATCTGTCTTCACATAACCAGGAAGACATAGACGAGTATAGCCTTGCGGCAGCAGCGCTCCGACAGCCTGCGAGCCTTCCGGCAAAGACATCATTTCACCCGTCTCAGGATTCATACCCACAGCACGTGTACTAGGCAAGCCCACGAGCGTAGCACCTTCTGGTAATGGAATTAATTCTTCCTCCAGCATTTCAACAATCATATCCCCGCTACGAGCTAGCCCGTACAGTTCGGGATGATCATATACGTTTCCTTGCCCGTCGGCATATACCAAATACATGTTAGTCTCCTCTTATTATCAATTCTCAAGTTGTAGGTACTGAAGGTGTCTTCGCCCGCGTGGTACGACGAGCAGCTGTACCACTGTTGGAGGTGCCCCCGTTACTTGCAGTCCCGTTTGGTGTTGTTTTTGCCCCGGCAACGTCAAAGGATGCCAAGAACTCAGCATTAGTCTTCGTATCACGCAGCTTTTTGATGAATCCCTCCACAAAATCGTAGGATTCGTTCATATTTTTGCGAATCGCCCAAATCGTATCCAGTTCTTCTTTGCTCAAGAGCACTTCTTCGCGACGTGTACCTGAACGACGAATATCGATAGCTGGGAATATCCGGCGTTCCGCCAATTTGCGGTCCAAATGAAGCTCCATATTACCGGTACCCTTAAATTCTTCATATATAATATCATCCATACGCGAGCCAGTATCTATTAATGCTGTTGCCAAAATAGTTAATGAGCCGCCTTCTTCCACATTCCGTGCAGAACCAAAAAACCGCTTCGGCCGGTGAAAAGCCGCCGGGTCAATCCCCCCCGCTTAGTGTACGTCCAGATGGTGGAACCACCAGATTATAAGCACGCGCCAGACGCGTAATGCTATCCAAAAGAATAACTACATCCTTCTTGTGCTCAACTAAACGAAGTGCCCTTTGCAACACAAGCTCAGCCACTTTAATATGATTCTCTGGAAGCTCATCAAACGTCGATGCAACCACTTCGCCTTTTACAGAACGCTGCATATCGGTTACTTCTTCAGGACGTTCATCAATCAGCAATACAAAGAGCTCAATCTCAGGATTATTAGTGGAAATACTATTGGCAATTTCTTTTAAGAGGAGCGTTTTTCCTGCTTTTGGAGGTGCTACAATCAAACCCCGCTGCCCCAAACCTACAGGAGCGAGCAAATCCATTATTCGGGTAGACAAATGAGTAGGGGATGTTTCAAGCGGTAGCTTGTCTTGCGGATAAAGTGGTGTTAATGCTGGAAAATGAAGACGCTCCGCTGCACTAGCAGGGTTCTCGCCATTAACGGCATTGACTTGAAGCAGGCCAAAATATCGTTCATTTTCTTTTGGTGTCCGACATTTACCAGACACAAGATCTCCGCTTCTGAGATCAAACTTACGAATTTGTGAAGCTGAGATGTAAATATCTTCAGCACTGGGCAAATAGTTAATTGGCCTAAGAAATCCATAGCCCTCAGGCAAAATTTCTAGCACGCCTTCCATAAACATGAGACCGCTCTGCTCTGCCTGTGCCCGAAGGATCGCAAAGATCAGTTCCCGTTTCTTCAGCTGTCCGTAATAAGGGATCTGGTATTTCTTGGCCAGCTTATATAACTCGGTCAGCTTCATTTCTTCCAGATCGGAAATTTGAAGATCCATGTAATAACCACCTATTCAATTTTTAAATGAGTTCTTCCTAGTCTATCTACTAGGCAAAAATATGATTCTATTAAAATGCTCATTAGGTTAGTATTACCCCAAATGGAAGGAAATATGCGGTTTGGCCGCAAATTAATACTCCTTCCAAGCGGGATATCCTAATATTATTCATTCTCACGCCAAACATGAGCACCAAGTTGCCGAAGGTTGCTCACTAAATTATCATAACCACGATCAATATACTCTACGCCGGTCACTTCAGTAATACCATCCTCTACTGTTAACCCGGCAATGACAAGGGCTGCACCCGCACGCAGATCAGCTGCCTTTACTTTTGCAGCATTAAGTTTACTGCCCTCAATAATTGCAGATCGGCCCTCAACACGAATCTTTGCGCCCATTCTTACCAACTCTGGCACATGCTTGAAGCGGTTGCTGTAAACGAAATCGCTAAGCACACTAACCCCTTCTGCCTGTGTCAGCATACTTGTCATAGGAGATTGTAAATCTGTAGGAAATCCAGGATAGGTCAGTGCTTTAACATCTGCATGTTCATAATTAGCTCTACCTATAACTCGGATACTTTCATCAAGCTCTTCAATATCCACGCCCATCTCTAAAAGCTTGGCTGTTAAGGCTTCCAAGTGCTTAGGAATAACATTATCTATCAACACATTACCACGCGTAGCCGCAGCGGCAATCATATAAGTTCCTGCTTGAATCCGATCGGGAATAATGGAATGACGGCAACCGTGCATTTCCGAGACCCCTTCGATCCGGATGGTTTCTGTACCAGCGCCTTTAATAACAGCGCCCATAGAGTTCAATAGGGTAGCTACATCTATAATCTCAGGCTCTTTAGCCGCATTTTCAATAATTGTAGAGCCTTTGGCTCGTGAAGCCGCCAGCATGATGTTTATAGTGGCACCTACGCTTGATACGTCCAGATAAATCTTCGCACCGCGTAGCTCTTTTGCATATAAATGGATAGAACCATGTTCGTTGGTAACTGTTGCTCCTAAAGCCTCGAAACCCTTGATATGTTGATCAATTGGACGAGGTTCAAAATTACAGCCACCAGGAAGACCTATTGTCGCTTCTTTGAATCTTCCAAGCAGAGCTCCCATCATATAATACGAAGCTCTAAGTTTCTTAACCGGCCCATTGGGCATTGGAATAGATACAATACGTGAAGGGTCAATTCTCATCTGATTGCCTGACCAGGATACATTAGCGCCAAGCTCTTGCAAGATTTCGGAGTAAACGGCTACATCACTAAGGGACGGTAAATTATCCAGAACAACTTCAGATTCGGCCAAAATTGCCGCAGGAATAAGCGCAATGGCACTATTCTTTGCTCCACTGATGGTTACAACGCCCTCTAGCGGACGTCCACCGCCAATCATTAATTTTTCCATAGATTTATCAATTTCCCCCTACGTGTATTGCAGCTGGGTGGGCAATACGTGCTGTGGACTTTTAGTGATGAAAATGGAAAGACACCGGCTAAGCGGTGTGCTTTCCTCATCAAACTATTCAACTGGACAGAGTAATAGCCCTATCCTTTAACAAATTGCTTGTCCACCTGAGGCGGAAGCTACAATGATTAGGCTTTGTTGTTGGATCCAAATTCGCGAATTTTACCAATAACGGTTTCTTTGATTGCATCGCGACCTGGTGCGATGAATGTACGTGGATCGTAAGCATCAGGTTTAGCAGCTAGAACTTCGCGAACCACTTTTGCGAACACGATTTGGTTCTCAGTGTTCACGTTGATTTTGGAAGTACCCAGGGAGATGGCTTTCTTGATGTCATGTTCAGGAATACCTGTACCACCATGAAGAACCATTGGGATGTTAGTAGCGTCACGGATTTCTTCCATTTCTTTGAATCCGAGGTTAGGCTCGCCATGGTAAGGTCCATGAACGGAACCAAGTGCAGGAGCCAGGGTGTCGATACCTGTTTCTTTCACAATACGTACGCACTCATCAAGCTTAGCATACATGATGCCGCCGATAACGTCGTCTTCTTGTCCACCAACAGTACCTACTTCAGCTTCTACAGAAACGCCTTTAGCGTGAGCATATTCAACGACTTTTTTAGTCATATCGATGTTCTCATCGATTGGGTGATGGGAACCGTCGATCATTACGGATGTAAATCCAGCATCAATTGCTGCTTTACATTTATCAAAGCTAGATCCATGGTCAAGGTGGATAGCTACAGGAACAGTGATATTCATGTCAATAATTAGACCTTCAACCATTTTAACAACAGTAGTGAAGCCGCCCATGTGGCGTGCTGCGCCTTCAGATACACCAAGGATTACTGGTGATTTTTCTTGTTCAGCGGCACCAAGAATAGCTTGAGTCCACTCCAAGTTGTTAATGTTGTACTGACCTACTGCATATTTTCCTTCAAGTGCTTTGTTCAACATGTCTGTCATAGATACTAATGGCATGGTTTCATCCTCCTAAGAATGTTGGTTGGCTATGTTTTTAAACCGACATCACATACAGGCTTATTATAGCACATCCTGTGTCAAATACTAAATAGGGTAAACAAAAAAATGTCCCGGTGGGACGATTTTTATCCAGCCCATATAGCAATTAGACTCATCCTCTTCGGAGTCACCACGCGAAATAGGACCGATACAGAAATCACCGTTCTAACTGCATTGATCCACAGACTTGTTATGAAGATGCATGTTTACCGCTACGCGCATTTCGTCTATGTCGAACGGCTTTGTAAAATGCATTAACGCCCCTAGCTTGGTCGCCTCCTTAATCATGTCCAGTTCACCATATGCCGTCATCATAATGACCTTAATGGACGGATTGATCTCCTTTAGATGCTTCAGGATCTCGAGTCCATCCATTCCCGGTATTTTCATATCGAGTAAGACCAAATCGGGTGACTCGCTGCGAACAATGTCTAATGCCAATTTTCCGTTAGCCGCTTGAAATGTTGTATATCCCTCACTATTGAACACTTCCATAAGAAGAATCCGGATCCCGTTCTGATCATCGACAATTAATACTTTCTTCTTTTCCATACGATACCCTCCCAGAAATTAAGGCAGATTGACTATACCGCGCTCTCCACAGCGACCGGCCCCTTTAGAAACTACTCCATACGAAACCTATTATTCGTGCTTTACTGTCCAAATCCTGCTAATTGGATAAAATGGGTAAATAAAGAGTCTAAAATGAAATAAATGTCAGTTACAATATTTCTATTAAAGGGTAATACAAAAAGAGAGCCTTCGGATGAAGGCTCTCTTAGACTATTTAAGAACCGATGGGTTCTTTCTGTCTGTGTATAAATTACTGCTGCTCGGAATGCGTCAAAGAGGCTTTGACAAATTCACGGAATAGCGGTTGCGGACGGTTCGGACGTGAAGTGAATTCCGGGTGGAATTGAACCGAGAGGAACCACGGATGCTCTGGAAGCTCTACGATCTCAACTAAACGGCCATCCGGAGAAGTTCCGGAGATAACCAGTCCCGCTTTTTCAATTTCATCACGGTAAGTATTGTTGAACTCATACCGGTGACGATGACGCTCATATACCAGTTCATCATCATAGCAAGACATTGCCAGAGAGTCCGGAATAATCTTACAAGGATACAACCCAAGACGCATAGTGCCACCCATATCTTCAATATCTTTTTGCTCAGGAAGCAAATCAATCAATGGATATTGTGTATTTGGATCGATTTCGGAGCTGTTTGCACCTTGTAGTCCAAGAACAGAACGGCCATATTCAATTACAGAAACCTGCATTCCAAGGCAAATCCCAAAGAAAGGTATCAATTGCTCACGGGCATAACGAATAGCGGAGATTTTACCTTCGATTCCCCGATCACCGAAACCACCAGGAACAAGAATACCGCCAATGCCACGCAGCATTTCGTCCACGTTCTCATCTGTAATTTCCTCTGCGTTCACCCAGCGGATCTTAACCTCTGCATTCGCAGCAAAACCTGCGTGTGAAAGTGATTCAACAACGCTCAAATAAGCATCATGCAGTGCTACGTACTTACCTACAATTGCTATTTCTACTGTCTTCTCTAATTTCTGAATCCGGCTAAGCATACTTTCCCATTCGCGCATATCTGGCGCAGGTGTTGTAAGCTTCAAATGATTAACAACAATCTCGTCCAATCCTTCATCACGAAGGTTCAATGGAACTTCATATAACGTCGAAGCATCGCGGCATTCCACAACAGCATTAGCATCAATATCGCAAAAGAGTGCGATTTTGGCTTTCATATCTGCGGAAAGCTCATATTCCGTACGGCACACGATGACATTCGGTTGAATACCGATACTGCGCAGCTCTTTAACGCTATGCTGTGTCGGCTTCGTCTTCACTTCTCCAGCAGCCTTGATATAAGGAATCAAGGTTACGTGGATATACATCACATTTTCCCGGCCAATATCACTCTTGATTTGACGAATCGCTTCCAGGAACGGAAGACTTTCAATATCCCCTACAGTACCGCCGATCTCTGTGATAACAACATCAGAGTTAGTCTCGCGGCCCGCGCGGAACACGCGTTCTTTGATCTCATTCGTAATATGCGGGATAACTTGTACAGTTCCACCCAAGTACTCTCCACGACGTTCCTTGCTGATTACGGATGAATAGATCTTACCTGTCGTCACATTGCTGTTCTTCGACAGATTGATATCAATAAACCGTTCATAGTGCCCAAGGTCAAGGTCAGTCTCTGCACCGTCATCCGTTACGAAGACTTCTCCGTGCTGGTAAGGGCTCATTGTTCCAGGGTCTACGTTAAGATACGGATCAAATTTCTGAATCGTTACCTTTAGACCTCTGTTCTTGAGCAGCCTGCCCAGCGAAGCGGCGGTAATGCCTTTACCCAGGGAAGACACAACGCCACCCGTTACAAAAATATACTTTGTCACTGTAAAACCCTCCTAAATAAAGTCCAAACATAAAAGCGGCACATGGTGTTTATCGTAACCCGTTTTACTATCATCAAAACAGGGGAAATCAAAAGTTTAATTCACCGGGGAAAACATAAAACGTCATCCCGCAAATTCCATTAATCTACAGCTACTTTGCATCTAAAAAAACAAAAAAGTGACACCCGTAGAACCGGGGCACTTTTTATTTTAGAAAACACGTTTATTAACTTACATGATAAGCCCATGCAATAGTTTACTCTGACGATCCCCCACTGTCAAGGGAGGAATTATGCCACAGACAAGACTCTTCTGATTATTGATCTTACTTGTCATCCTCGGAATCTTCATCGTCGCTATCTTCTGCATCGTCTTCGTCCGTATCGTCTTCGTCTATGTCATCTTCATCGATCACGACATCTTCGTCGACTTCTTCTTCGCTGTCGTCGTCAGAATAGAGGTCGTCGCGATCTTCATCGATAGCGTCGAAATCCTCTTCTTCAGCTGTGTAGTTTTCTTCTTCATCAGCAAAATCGTCATCTTCCAAATCATCGTCTTCATCGTTGATGATGCGCACTCGTTTAGTGTTACCAACCGGATCATCGGAGCGCTCTAGAGGATACCAGCGTTTCAGTCCCCAAAGGTTGGTTCCGACACAGGCAAAACGCCCGTCAATGTTAATCTCGGTATATAACTGGGCAATAGTATCTTGGCTTTCTTGATCGGTCATACCGCGTAACTTGGCTACCTCGACCATCAGATCACGGTAATAATACGGTGTATTGGCTGCTTTAAGCACCAGAAAGGCAAGATCCACCATTGGCATTTCTTTAACTTTCTCAGGGTCTAGCTTTAAATTGAGTGGCGTACTCACTAAAGGACACTTCCTCTCACGCATTGTTCACATTACGGTTTATTTCAATAATATCCATTAACAAAACTAAGTAAAACCTATTTAACAACAAAATGCAAGTCAAATGCAAGAACCTCCCAACAGAAAAAGCCTCCTGCTTATTATCCATACAGGAAACCTGTCTTCATCAAGAAGAGTTGATATGTAATTGTAGCAAGGGTCGCCGCACCCAAAGTTTTCAGAAATGGGATTTAAAAAGGCGGAGGAAGACCTCCGCGCATGACTGTATCCACGCCAAGGATCGGCTCCTTACGGGATGTTACAAAGAGAGTTTTAATCTCTTCTGTTTATTTTATGTAAAGCGCCGTCTTTTGACACGCTGGGCAGCCCATTTCCTTAAAAAAGGGCAAGTTCCCATTCGGACCCCTCCCTCCGCTCATACAATATGGCAGCAGGGCACCGAGGGGGGACAGCGAAACCTATGGACTATTACAAATTTTGGAACATGCTTCTTGAAGAAATATCGGTTGCCCCAAAAAATGGTGAGCGGCGTATTCTTACCTTCAACGATCCCCGCCAGTATGCCGGAGCTTTCTCCCAATGGAAGGCTCTAAAAGCAAAGCAGCCCGAGCTGCGTCAAGTACAGGTATCTCCGCTGATTCGGGCCTTCTTCGTGCCCGCTGCCGCCGGAAAGCTGATGAACCGATTTGCAGACCTTCTAAACGTCGAAGACGATCTGCAAATTCAAATTCATTCCATAGCTAACGAAAAAAGCGGAATCGCCGCGCTCCCTTGGGGGGTGAAAGCGATTCATGCTCCTCAGGCATGGTCTAAATCAACCGGAGTTCACGTCAAAATCGGCGTCATTGACACCGGCGCGGATTACCGTCATCCCGATCTGAAGCATTCATTAGCCTCTGGAGTCAACCTACTACACCGCGGGATGCTGCCGCTGGATGATAACGGGCACGGAACTCATATCGCCGGAACCTTAGCGGCAGCAGGGGGAAATCGCGGAATGATGGGAGTGGCGCCGCGAGCGCTGCTATATCCAGTCAAGGCCTTTGATCATAGTGGATCAGCCTATGTGTCCGATATTGTGCTAGGTATTGATTGGTGTGTGCAGAACCGAATCGACGTCATTAATATGAGCTTTGGAATGAAGACTAGAAGCAAGGCGCTCCACAATGTGGTTATAAAAGCATATCGGGCCGGAATCGCCGTCATTGCCTCCTCTGGGAATGACGGCAAACGTGGCGGGGACTATCCCGCACGTTATCCCGAGACGATAGCCGTGGGCGCCATCGATAAAAGACACCGGGTTGCCGGCTTCAGCAATCGCGGTTCATATATCGATGTATACGCGCCCGGCGAAGGCGTGCCCTCCTGCTGGCTGAAGGAGGGCTACAAAGAAATGAGCGGCACCTCCATGGCGACCTCGCATGTCACGGGAGCCGCCGCATTGCTGCTCGCACTGCGACCGGGCCTCACGCCAAGGGAGCTGAAGCTGCTCTTGCGCCGCACCGCGTCCCCGGTGCGGCTACGCAAGGGGCAACGCCGCGCATCCCTAGGCGGCGGCTCTGCCGATGCCCTGCGACTGCTGAGAGCAGGAGTAAGGGCGAAGCGTTCGGTCTCCGCGAACGTGTAGACCCCGCCCGGGCACCGGGTGGGTCACTCTGACGTGAGCGCAGCTGATGCCGGTGCGAAGAACGGCAGCCAAGAAAAATCCGCCCCCAGGAAACCGGAAGGCGGATTTTTTGTCGTTTGCTGTTGATTTACATGCGATCCGGTGCAGAAACTCCGACAAGACGCAGTACATTGGCAATAGTAGTACGCGTTGCGCCAAGCAATGTAAGACGCGCCACGGTTTGAGCAGCATCCTCAGTAATTACACGTTCAGCTTTGTAATAACTGTGGAACATCGCAGCCAGATCATATACATAACGGATGAGGCGATGTGGAGCATAACCTTCAGCCGCAACAGCGATTTCTGCCGGGAGCTCACCAATTTTGCGCAGCAGGTCATATTCATGCACTGCTGTCAGCTTGGAGAAGTCAATTTCAGCGTAATCAGGGATAGAAATCCCTTGCTCCTCTGCCTGACGGAAAATACTGCAAATACGGGCATGCGCATATTGAACATAGAATACAGGATTTTCATTAGAAGTAGAGATCGCCAAATCCATATCGAAATCAAGATGAGAATCCATGCTGCGCATGGTGAAGAAATAACGAATCGCATCGATTCCTACTTCCTCCATCAAATCTTCCATCGTAACCGCTTTGCCGGTACGTTTGGACATTTTGACCTTTTCACCATTCTGGAACAGGCTGACCATCTGAGCAATCAGAACCACTAGCTTCTCAGGATCATTGCCAAGGGCTGACATTGCCGCCTTCATCCGCGGAATATAACCATGGTGATCAGCGCCCCAAATGTTAATCATTTTATCGTAACCGCGGCCATACTTATCGCTGTGATAAGCAATATCCGGGGTAAGGTAGGTATATGTGCCATCATTTTTGATCAAGACTCGGTCTTTATCATCGCCGTATTTTGTCGTTTGCAGCCAGGTTGCCCCATCTTGCTCGTACACTTCTCCACGATCACGGAGCTCGTCCAGCGAGCGCAGTACTTCTCCGTTCTCATACAGCGAGGTTTCACTGAACCAGATATCGAAGTTTACACGGAAAAGACCTAGATCACGTTTGATTTTATCCAACTCTTTATTAAGTCCATAGGTCCGGAAAAAAGCAGCGCGCTCACTAGGGCTCATCTCGAGCAAGGTATCGCCCTTTTCTGCCACAAGCTCCTTCGCAAAACCCTTAATATCCTCACCATGGTAACCATCTTCCGGCATTTCTGCCTCTTGACCCAGCTCCTGCAGGTATCTGGTTTCAATGGATTTACAAAGATTAGCCACTTGGTTACCGGCATCATTAATATAATATTCCCGGGTCACCTCATAACCTGCATAATCAAGCACATTACACAGCGCATCACCGACAGCAGCACCACGGGCATGCCCTAAATGTAGGCTACCTGTTGGATTGGCACTGACGAACTCCATTTCAACCTTCTGACCTTGACCCAGATTAATACGGCCATAGTCATCCCCCTGCTCAGCAACAAGGCTGATGATTGGGTACAAGTAGTTCTTAGACAGGGTAAAGTTAATAAAGCCTGGTCCTGCAATTTCCGCTTTCTCAATAGAAGCTCTGCTCGTATCCAAATGCTCAATAATAGCTTCAGCAATCTGGCGTGGATTACGTTTAGCAATTTTGGTCAGCTGCATAGCAGCGTTCGTAGCCAAATCACCGTGCGCCTTATCTCTTGGTACTTCTAGTACAATATCCGGAACCTCTTCCGGTGCAACCAGCCCAGCATTCACAATCGCATCGGCGATGGCTTCTTTTACCCGTTCATTTACAAGCTCTAACGGATTCTTACTATGTGTCATAATTTCGGTTCCTCCTGTATATGCAAACTAATAGCGAACTTTCCTGTCAATTCCTCGTAAACGTACAAATCATATTCCCAGGCAACCGTTAAAGAGCGCCCTTCGCGCACAACTTCCAGCTTGTTCGTTTCCGTAGAAAGATTGAACTGCGTATATGGCGAGCGGTAGAATCCTGGCAGACGCCGTCCAGCTTCAAAGCTCTGCTCTGACTGAATCCCGCCATGGCGGATTAGCTTCAGTTGATTACCTGCAATCTTTATCGTTGTACGAACAGAAACTTCCTCCCCGCGAGGACCCTGCTCTAATTCTTCATATTGAATATATAGATGCGGTCCTTTGGATGTTACTTCTCCATTCGCTTCCATAACATTTCGCTGACCATCTTGAAGGCTCACGAGCGTAATAGAGACATCATATTTGTCAGACTGTATTTCAGGCATCACACGTTCCTCCATTCTGCAAGCCTCTGCATTCTGCATAAGAAAAACGTCTAATGGCAAAGCTTAAACATTTTTATATTAATCAAAGGCCTATTTCGCTTTCCCATTGTACACTATAATCCAGTTCAAAGAAGCATTTCAATACAGAATCAAGCATATCTTCATAAGCACATAAAATATTACCATATTGATGATTAAAAGCACACTTTGAACGTCCATTCTCTATGTATATCATTTACTTAGATAATATTTGCACTTACCAAGCACCTATCGGACATAAATGACCCTATAAGCAGTATGATTCCATATTTGGTGCGATAACGGACTTCATAGTCGCTATTAGCCTAAAAAACAACCCATGTGAACCTCTTTCTAGAGAATAGTGTTACTGGAGTCCGAAACTCTATCCCAAAGGCCGAAAATTTGCAAATAACGTCATCTGGGTCCGTAACCCTCCGAGGATGAGGGATCTGATTAGGGCACTGATAAGGGTACTATTGAAGCAAGCAAAGATACCAACGACAAAAATACAGAGCAGCGATTCTCCAAGTATCCGGAGAATCGCTGCTCTGCTGTCTATTTGCGATTTTCACAATACATCGGAACTTATATTCTTGCACTGTAAAGAATTATTGGGTCATCACTTTCAAAGAAAACCTGCGTTCCCATGAAGCTCCGCCGTCTTTGGTCACATACAAGGAAGAGTAATCAAGCTCACGGATGGCGAGCCAGCCCTCTTTATTACTAGTGAAGGAGATTACCCCCTCATAACCAGCGAGCGCCGGAAGATTAGTCCATTGCTTACCGCCGTTATAAGAGCGTCCAACCGCCACTTTCTCTGCTGCTGGGGAAAACCCCACTAAAAAGGAGGTGCTGTTTCCCACAAGCTGCAGGTTCCCAGGTTTGCCAGCAGCTGGCCCTTTATTGAATTCAGCCTTGCCACTTCCTGGCGCAGGTCCGCCGCCCGCAGTTTCCTGAGCGATCACACGATTCCAACTTTTCCCCCTGTTCGCACTTTCATACAGCGAGTAGGAGGTCTGACTCATCCCCGTACCGCCATAGAGCACTACAGCGACCTGATCTCCCTTAGCGGAGATTTGTCCAAACTCGGGCTCGGCAAAAGCCGCCTTAAGTGAAAGGCTCCAAGTTGCCCCTCCATCTGTGGTCTTCATTACCCGATACCCGCTTCCCGGCACGATTACAACCGCCCAGCCGGTATTCCGGTCACTAAAATAAGCACCTCTTGTATTGGGTGGGGTGGAAATCTTACTCCAGCTCAGCCCCCCGTCTTTGGTGTGATACGTTGCGGCTCTCTCATAAGCAAAACCTTTCTTACTATCGATAAAATTTATTCTTTCAAAGCTGACGGCTTTGTTCGAAAGTCTCTTCCACTCCGAGCCACCGTTAGAGGTACCGATTAAATATTGAGCCTGCCCCTCCTCTACAGAAGCAAGAGCAAAGCCATGTACATTATCGGGAAAATCGAATTGTTTGAAGCTCCATTGGCCTTGATAGATCTCTTGAAAATGGCAGCCTCCGTCAGAGGTACCAATCATAAATCCATTACCTGCTGCCCGTCCGGTATTCCCTTTCAAAAACTGAACATCAGAAAAGCTAAGCGGTGTGGATATATCACCTGAGTGCTTGTTTTGCAGGGCCTGTAGCAAGCCGTGATCTCCTGTGCCGCAAGTCGCTGGTGCTGGTGCAGCCGCAGCATGTACAGAACTTACTGGTGCACTCCAGCCTGATACCATAATAAGCGTCGCCGAGAGGGCGGTTATTGTCGTCTTATGAATCTTTTTCGTCCATTTCATGATGACACCTCCTAATATGTATATACCCTTACTTACAATCCCTACTCTGTTATACCTCCAGAGATGATGGCCTATCTACCTTAAACAATCACAAAATAGAAACAATTTGTTACCCTCCATATCCCTAATGAATATCCTTCCAGATCCTTCCCCATAATATGAGAGAAAGGAGTCTGGTGCCATGACACGCGAATCAACGAATCCACCGAAACGAAAAAGCCGCTTCCGGCGTTTATTTCGGCTGCTGGCAGCCTTGATCATATTATTTGTATTAACCACCGGAGCTCTGCTCGGTTATCTATATCAAAAAGATCTTCCACCGATTAGCGATGATGTGCGCTCCAAGCTGTTTGACTCCCGGGGCAATATTCTTGCCACCTTTACCTCAGACGGCCGCAGCCGCGAACCCGTCAAATTAAGTCAAATTTCTCCCCTGCTCATTGAAGCTACACTAGCAGTCGAGGATCGTAAATTTTATGAACATTCCGGATTTGATCTGAAGGGGATGGCGCGAGCTGTTCTAGTCAATCTGGAAGAGGGAAACCGGTCGCAGGGTGCTAGTACGCTAACTCAGCAGCTCGCACGTAACCTCTACCTATCCCATGAAAAAACATGGACGCGCAAGGCTAAAGAAGCTGTCTATACGATGCAGCTGGAGATGAAATACAGCAAAGATGAAATCCTGAACATGTATTTAAATAATATCTACTATGGCCACGGTGCTTACGGCATTGAAGCAGCCTCACGGATGTATTTTGGTAAATCTGCAGCGGATTTAGACCTGGCAGAGAGTACCATGCTGGCTGGAATTCCAAAGGGACCTACCTATTATTCACCTTACAACCACATGGACAATGCTAAAAAGCGCCAGAGAATCATCCTGACCGTCATGGCCAATTTAGGCAATATCACTCAGGAAGAAGCGGGACAAGCCGTCCAGGAGAACTTAAACTTCAAGCCGCAAGGACAAAAGGATACGCTTGTAGCTGCGCCTTATTTCCGGGATTATATCCGCAATTTGGCCATAGAGTCTCTCCACATCAGTAATGATGAGCTGGAGCAAGGCGGATTAAATGTCTATACCACCCTTGACCCTGACATGCAGCATGCCGCAGAAAATGCCGTTGACAAAGAGATGGATCAAACTAGTGATCTGGAGACTGCACTTGTATCCATCGATCCTCGCACCGGTTACATCAAAGCAATGGTCGGCGGAAAAAATTATCGTACCAACCAGTACAATCATGCTTTGGCCACCACACGCCAGCCGGGTTCTTCCTTTAAGCCGATTATGTATTTGGCCGCACTCTCATCCAAAGAGATGACAGGACTTTCGGTCTTTAATAGTCAGCCAACGATGTTTCATTATGATAACAACCGCAAAACGTATCAGCCCCGAAACTTTGGGGATAAGTATCTGGGTGAAATTAATATGCGGCAAGCTATCGCAGCATCCGACAATATCTATGCTGTTAATACAATTATGAAGATCGGCGCGGATAAAGTAAGCGAAATGGCTGCGAAGATGGGCATTGACAGTCCACTTCAAAGCGTACCTTCACTGGCACTGGGCACTTCACCGATCAGTCCGCTTGAAATGGCTGCAGCTTTCGCTGTAATTGGAAACAGCGGTCAGAAAATGCCGACCACAGCCATTCTAAAAATAACCGATTCAAATGGCATGGTCCTGTATGAAGCACCTCAACCCAAAGGAGTAACCGTCGTAGAACCTGCAGCTGCCTATGTACTGACTCGTTTAATGGAAGGGGTATTCGAGACTGGGGGGACGGGCAATCGGGTGGCTTCCATAATCAAACGTCCGGTAGCCGGCAAGACCGGCACTACGGATACAGATGGCTGGATGGTAGGATTCACCCCGGAGCTATCAACGGCAGTCTGGGTTGGATACGACAAGGGGCGCGACATCGCAACTACCGACGGACGGCGTGCAGCTCCCATTTTCGCCCAATTTACTGAAAAGGCGCTGGAAAATGTTCCCCCAAAAATTTTTCCCATTCCAGATGGAGTGGTCAGCGTATACGTCAATCCGCAATCCGGTAAACTTGCTACAGCAGCATGTCCCGACAAAGAACTGGAAACCTTTATTAGTGGAACTGAGCCCACCGAATACTGCGAATTGCATGGAACTGGCGCCGCTCCTGCTGTCGATGACACACAAAGCAAGGTAAATCCTGCTGAAGAGAATCGTTCCCTATGGAAGAACATTAAACGCTGGTGGTTGAATTAGCCTCTTCATTTATATTGAAGGGGTTTTTCTTTTTTTTATAATTTATATATTGTAGTAACAACAGGATTTCTAAATTCAAATATCACTTATCGCATAAGGGATGTAACCGTTTTATTTATTATGCTTACCCCATTCTCTTAACTCACAATTACTGCTATAATAGTTATTAGAAACCAAAATATAATGATGTAAATGAGGGACATGGGATGAAGGATACAGGCATGATCCGGAGTTTAGACAGTCTTGGGAGAATTGTGGTTCCCGCAGAAATCCGTATGACGCGTAATATCGACATTGGTGATCCTATCGAATTTTTTGTTTTAGACGAAAAAATCATCGTCCTTAGGAAGTACACCTCGACAGAGTGTACATTTTGCAGAAGCCACGACCATGTCACCTACTATAAAGAGCAGTTTATTTGTAGCAGCTGTCTAAAAGAAATTGTCGATCCTGAACGCATGTCTCAATTGCCAGAGTCACGTGAGGATTTTGTTGTTGAGGCACCAGAGCACAACACCAGCATCCGAAAGTCGAAGACAGAGGAAATGTGCCAACGTCTGGAACAAGCTATTGAAGATCATCCCTATGCCAACCAAAAAGAACTTGCAGAAATCCTCGGGATTAGCCAAGCCAGAGTGAGTCAGCTCAAACGCAAGCTTAGCAGCACAAGCAAATCATAAATTAAAAAAGCTTCGACGCTCCTATTTCCGGAGGTCGAAGCTTTTTCTATATCGGATAACCCTTCTGGAGGCTCCTATACTATTCAGTCAGTGCAGCTTTAAGCTCATCTGAGGATGCATTCCACCATGTTTCATTATGAGAGATCAAAAGGGATTTGAGGGCCGATTTCTCAACGGCTCCAAGCCCTGCCACATCGATCTTGCGTTTGAGAGCTGCATCCAGCTTATTGACATGCTCAGCAAGAATTTTCCATCCGCGGCGCGCTTCTGTATCAATCCACATTTCACAGGCTGTGATTCCACCATAAAATTGAGCTTCCAATGTACGGTCTACCGCTACCCATACCACCCAAACCTGTCTTCCATTCGGTACGTCTTCACGATTCATGGAAAATTTAATTCCTTTTTCCACCTTACTCTTGGCATGCATGGCACCGATATCAATAACCGCCACATCACCATCAATAATGACAGGTGAAACGTTGTTGAGATCTATAGAGCCTGCTCCAAAGCCTTTATGTTTACTTTTAGCGTTCACAATATTTAAGGCAATCTGTTTCTTGCCCTCCGGTTGTATGTTGTCCACGAGTGCACACCCTTCCTCTTACGAATAATTTAATTTTAGCTAATAATGCGGCGATTGCAAACATATACATCCCGTAGATGCTTGTCACGGGAGGAATCACACTATGAAGTCACTGTCATTAAAGTACATCATCTTTGCGACCCTGGCCATCCTCGCGCTGCTGGGAGGAGGAATATGGGCCTTTTCAGGGGATAGCTCTACGGCTTCTGTTACTAGCTTCGCTTCAAAAGAGGCCAAGTCCTCCAGCGGCACAGCGCCTGCAGCCGTACCACAGCAGGTATTGCCTGAGAGCGCGCCCGTCCCGGCAGAGGAGGCTTTAAGCCAGCGGGTAGTCGAGTATCACATTGATGTCCAGCTTGTTCCTGACACAGAAACCTTAAAAGCTTCTGAGACAGTAACCTGGACACACCCCGGAGTAAAGCCAGTAAGTGATTTATATTTTCACATGTATCCAAATGCATTTGCCTCATCAGATACCACCTTTATGAAGGAATCCGGGGGGACGCTCAGAGGCGACAGCATGCCTGAGAACGGCTTCGGAAATATGACGCTGACCGATCTGCGCACGACAGAAGGAACTTCGCTAATGCAAAGAGTGCAATATGTCCAACCTGATGACGGCAATATCAACGATAAGACGCTCCTAAAGGTACATCTTCCTCAGCCTGTTAATGGTGGGGAAAGCGTAACACTTAAGCTTCAGTATGAAGTCCAGCTGCCCAAAATCTTTGCTCGCATGGGTGCTTCAGGTAACTTCGTTATGGCTGGGCAATGGTTCCCTAAGCTTAGTGTATACGAGCCGAGGGGCACACGCGGAGTTAAGGAAGAAGGCTGGGACCTGCATCAGTATCACGGAACCTCTGAGTTTTACAGTGATTTTGGCATCTTTAATGTAACGATTGCCGTCCCTTCCAACTATACGGTGGCTGCGACCGGATTTCCTGTAAAAAATGCCAAGCTCAAACAAGATCAGAAAATATATCAGTTCTACGCCGATGATGTCCACGATTTCGCTTGGGCCGCTTCCCCTGATTTTACAGTAGCTGAGGAAGCCTTCTCTACGCCGGAGGTGCCTGGAGTACGAATTAAGGTGTATCTCGACCCACTACACAAAGATTTAAAAGAGCGTTACCTTCAGGCTGCCAAGGCTGCCCTGACCTACTTCAGCAAATGGTATGGTCCTTATCCCTACTCTACGCTGTCTATTGTCGTCCCACCTAAGGAGGGCAACGGTGCTGGAGGAATGGAATACCCTACCCTTATTACAGCCTTTGGGGCCGCGGATTCTTCTCCAGATACCTCACTTGAAAGAACCGTCATTCATGAAATCGGCCATCAATACTTCTACGGTATGGTAGCCAGTAATGAATTCGAGGAGGCCTGGCTGGATGAAAGCTTCACTTCCTATGCCGAAGACAGACTTATGGAGCAAGAATACGGTATCAAGTCTAATTTGCCTTTACAGGCCAGCCTGGTAACTATACCTGAGCCGTTAAATCTGGAAACGTGGAAATATGCAGGGGCGGATTCCTATAGCCGAAATGTTTATATCCGCGGCAAGCTTGTACTTAAAGATATCGAACGCCAGGTAGGTACCAAAGCAATGAACAACATCATGTCCTCCTACGCTCGTAAGTTCCGTTTCGAGCATCCTGCTACGTCAGATTTTCAGAAAGTCGTTGAGAAGGTAACCAAAAAATCATGGCAGACCTATTTCGATGATTACATTTATGGTGATGGAGCGCCTGACTTCTCAGTAGATACGATTACTTTTAAAAAAAATAACAGCGGCGATGCTCCAAGCTACGAATCATTAGTGAAGATTTCAAACAAAGGGAGCCATTACGTTGATGTTCCCGTGAAATTCACATTCGCCGACAGCTCTTCGGTGCAGCGGGTCTGGAACGGTGAAGGAGCAGAGACTACGTTGCAATTGTTAAGCGATAAGCCTCTTCTCTCTGCTGAGATTGACCCTGAACATTCCATCTTATTGGAGAGCAAACATCTAAACAACTTTAGGCTGGCGGAAATAGAGCCCAAGACGCTCTCTCGCTGGACATTAAGTGTAACTAAACTACTTGAAACCGTGCTCGGAACTCTTGTCTGGTGAGGTGAATGATTGTGAGAACATCGATAACCCGCGGCTGGCAAAGCATGAAGGAGCAATTTTATATTTTAATTCTGCTCTTCATCTACCGACTGCTCTGGGGCTACTTTATGTATGGTTTCATCCGATCTGCTATTATTCCGATTCTACTGCGCTATCCGGATAAAGACGCCGGAGGCAGCGGTATGGGCAGACTGTTATATTATATCGAGGGACAGTTCAGCTTGAATACGGACCCTGCGATACGCACTTGGTTATGGATGCTTCTGGCGCTTGTTGTCTTGCGACTTCTGCTTTCCCCTTTCATAAGGGCAGGATTGCTGCATGAGCTCCACCAGGAGCGAAAGGGCGAGCGTGGACTGTTCTTTTTCCCTGGCATGAAGATCTATGGACTACCTGTCTTAGTCTTTAGCCTAATCGAATGGGTGCTGACCCTGCTGCCGCTTTACTGGCTTGCTCCAAAAATGTACGGGCTGTTCTTATCCTCTTTGTTTAACTACGCTTTGTTACTTCATTTAGTACCATACGTATTGGCATGGCTTATATATATTTTTATCGTGCGCCTGTTTCTTCTATATATGCAGTTTGGTTACACCGGCGGTACAGGAATGTTCTCCTCACTGTTCATCTGCTTGCGGTCACTGATTCCTGCTATAGGTGTTTCCATTGTACTTGGTGCGGGAGGCTTGCTCTTACTGCTAGTGTGCGGACTGACGGGTCTGTTCTGTCCCGGCCTACCGGCACTTATAATACGGCAAATCTCACCACTACCTTCTACGCTCTTAAAAATGTGGGGAATCTCTGCACAATATCATCTATGGCGTAGCAAAGCATTTCCACAATAAATCAACCTTATTTGACATAATAAAAAGGTCCCAATTCCTGTATTTAGGAGCTGGGACTTTTTCTCAATACGGATAACTTAAGAGTATTTGCAAAATCGTAAAAGCTCTGTTACAATAAGTCCTGTGCTATTAGTAACAATTTTGTAATCAATTGAAACGATTCCTACATAACTAAATGTATTTATCGTAAGTGTAACTGTCGAAACGTCATTCTCTGGTGCTTAACACGCCTAATTCCTTTGCACCGGGAAGTGGGGGAACCATATTTTGGGTGAATTGATCTCGCTTTACAGGGATCATAGGGAATCTTCTACCGAACCCTTAAGCTAACCTCGCAGGCCTTGGAAGGAGTACATCTTTTGAAAAGACATAATTTAAGAAAAAAATGCGTCGCTGCGGCGCTAGGACTTGTAATGGCATTATCTATTGGTGGAGGAAGCGCCTTTGCCGACTCTAAAATGGACTCTGTAATCTCAAAGACTATTGGAGTTGCCTATAAAACCGGAGGTACAAGCACTGCCGGATTTGATTGCTCTGGATTTACAAAGTATGTATTCAAGAATGTGGGTCTTACTTTACCTCGTACATCAAAAGCTCAATATAGCGTTGGAACTGCTGTATCCAAAAGCAATCTGCGTTCTGGTGATCTAGTGTTCTTTAACACACTTGGCAATGGAGTATCCCATGTCGGCATTTATGTTGGAAACGGAAAATTCGCACAATCGTCCTCTTCGCGTGGAGTGACCATCACTTCACTCAGTCAGGCCTACTGGGCCAATCGTTATGTTGGCGCTAAAAGAGTAATGAGTACTTCAGCTTATCAAGCTGTAGCCTTCGATTGAAACCTTCCTCACAACTATAACCTCACAATTACAACTATATGAACCTGAATCTGATTATGCCCGTAATCAAATTCGGGTTTTTCTTTATTCCATAATATATTTTTACACTATTAGAGCCCAATTGAAACACGTTTATTTGATAAAAATTGCAATTATATTAAAAATTAGGTCATTATTAACGCTTACATATGCCTTTCTACCGTAAAAATGCCAATTTTTCTGCATTAATATGTTAAAAACGATTGCCAAGCGGCTTTCTGTTTGTTACAATTAGCGCAGTGAGATTTTAGTAACATTTTTGTAATCATTAAGTTGTTATTTACAAAGGTTTTGTCATGTATTGATTACAAGCTAATCCTAATCAACAGTATGAGCCGAGTTTCCTAACTATTAGGAAAACGGGGGAACCAACTTTGGGTGAATTGACCTCCATTATATAGAGAGGTCATAGGGGACCTTCAACCGAACCCTTAAGCTAACCTCGTAGGCATTTGGAAGGGGTATACACTTTTGAAGAAGAAGTTAGCAGCAGCAGTACTAAGCTTTTCCATCATCCTCACCATCGGAGCAGGAAGCGCTTTCGCAGATTCCAAAATGGATAAAGTGATTGACAAGGCCATCGGTACTAAATACGTATCCGGCGGTATATCCACTAACGGATTTGATTGCTCCGGATTTACAATGTATGTGTTTGATAAGATTGGCATTAACCTTCCACACCAATCAGGTTCCCAATATCAAATGGGCACAGCAATCTCCCGTGATGATATAAGAGCCGGAGATCTTGTATTCTTCAATACAAGTGGCAAAGGTGTCTCCCATGTCGGCATTTATGTCGGTGAAGGTAAGTTCGCACACGCTTCTACCTCACGCGGTGTTACGATTAGCTCTCTGAGTGATAGCTACTACGTGAAACGCTACGTTGGTGCCAAGCGCATTATGAGCACAGACGCTTACCAATCGGTTGCTGCTGAATCGGAAGACAATGATGATGTGCAATAAATAACGTACATAGGCTCTTTTCCAAGGTACTCTTGGAGGAGAGCTTGTTTTTTTGTCTTATTACTTATTTACCCCTCTCATAATTTGTAAAACATTCCCCTCATATAAAGTTTCTGAGTCGAACCTCCCCCATTTTGTATATAATTAATAATATAGCAATGTCCTCGTGAAAGGAGATCGTTGACCTTATGATAAATCCCTCGGTAACTTTTCATGTTGTTCCTATGGAGGCAATTCACGGAGAAGCTATTTGTAAGTGGAGCTATACGCCCCCATATAATATTTATGGCTGGATGCCGTGGGAGCAGATGCAGGCTCTTGGCATCGAGTTTGGTGATCCGCAGCTCCGGGAGGAACAATATATCTCCATATTAAATGAAAATGAGGTTTTGTGCGGATTCGCACAGTTGTTCCCGATGGAAGGAGTCGTCCGTTTAGGAGTTGGGATGCGCCCCGATCTATGCGGCCATGGTTTAGGCAAACTATTCGTAGATGCCATCGTCCAGACAGCCTTGAATCGTTATCCTGATCGTGAGATAGATCTGGAAGTCCTGACCTGGAACCAACGCGCCATTCGAACTTATCAAAAATGTGGATTTACGATTACAGATACGTATGAACGCCGCACACCTACAGGAGACAAACCTTTTTATTGCATGGTCTATGACAAATGATATTAAATACCAGATATTTCATAAGAATGATTGTATTCTCGTTCATTTTTTTGTCACAAACCCTATGATAACGCTTCACCATAAGCTATAATGTAGGGAGCAGCTTACATAGAAGGGACGAATTGGGATGCAGAAATGGATCATGAGCGGTTTGTTTTTTGCCGCCTGTGCCTTTGCGGTAGTACTCATGTTTACACTTCCGGGTAAAGAAGAGGTAGCAGAAGAAAATAAGCCCACGATGCCGGTAGTTCAACTGGACGCGGCAAAGGCAGAAGCAACCGTGAAAGCCAGCTGTATCACCTGTCACGGCGATCAGCTTCAAGGTGGAGTTGGACCAAGTCTTCAGAATGAAGGCGGTCAGCATGACGCTGAGGAAATCTACAGCATCGTCACCAAAGGACGTGGCCAAATGCCTTCCTTTAAGGAGAAGCTAGCTCCTGAAGAGATCGCCAACGTCGCACTCTGGCTCTCAGAGAAAAAGTAACCAGCCAAGCAACCAAAAACGCCCGTGTATGAGATAGGTGACTATCTGTGCACGGGCGTTTATTTTATGATTTTGGCTAAACTAATGATTTTTTTCAAAGGCTTCATTAAATTCATGCGCCTCTCGAAGATCTAGTGCTGTAATCCCATCTTCTTCATTAGATTTCAGGCGCAGGGTAACTGTTTTATAATCAATCGTAATATGTGGATGGTGATCGAAGGCTTCTGAAATCGTGGCTACTTCATCAACGAACGCAATGCCCTTCATATATTGGCTGAACATATATTTTCGCACCATAACATTATCTTCCAGTTTCCAGCCCTCCAGCTTGGTGATCTCCTCACGCAGTTCCTCTTCCGTAAATAACAATTCGTTTCCTCCCTTACAAAAAATTGCAGTAAAGTGCGTAGTTCCCTTTACTTGTCTTAGGCGTTAAACAAAACATCCCTTAGCTTCTGAGGTCCAAGGGATGTGCCAGGATAAAGGCGATATTTTCGATTAAATGTATTCACAAATCCCAGCGATTATAACTCGGCTTTATCAATTTTAACACGGGCTACTAACTACGGGCAAATTACGTCCAGACGTCTCCTCTGCCTAAATCAAAACTACTGAAGCCAAATCCTCTTCGCCAACTAGAATATTAATGCGGTGAGTGTCCTTATCGTAAATAATTACGCCGCTCCCCACTTCAATCATAGGTTCATTACCCAGCGCGAAGAAAAGATCCTCAGCCAATGCTTCCCATACCTCCAGCTTTGATTCTTGGGGTAGTTCCTGCCACTCGTCCGGATCCATCTCAAAAAATAAATATCCATCGGAAATTCGTCCGACGGCTTCGGTCAAATCGGTTAGAATTTCACCGTAATCTCTACCATGCTTTACACCCACGTATATCACTCCGTTTTCTTCACAGATGAATAATTACTTACCTTATCCATTATAGCCGAAAAAATGACTTCACAAAAAACCGAATGATGTCGATAAATAAGAATATACGTTAATTCGGTTTCGCACAGAGTGCCCTGCCGCTGTTTCAAGGATGATATACGCGGCATTGTCGGAACACATCTTAAATCTCACGGACGAGGTGCAAAATGGAAATTTCAACAATAATTGGTTTAATTTTTGGTTTGGTTGCTGTAATCTGGGGCATGATCCTCAAGCACGCTCCACTTCATGCTTTGGCCACACCCGCTGCTTACGTTATTATCTTGGTGGGTACGGCAGCTTCTATTTTCATGGCCTTTCCTTTCAACGAGGTCAAAAAGATTCCAAGTCTGTTCAAAATGATTTTTATCAAAAAGAAATTAATCAGTAAACCCGAATTAATCACTATGTTCATGGAATGGGCTTCTATCACACGGCGTGAAGGTCTGTTGGCTCTAGAATCAAAGGTCGATGAAATAGAAGATAACTTCCTCAGAAACGGCATGCGGATGATTATTGATGGAAATGATCAGGATTTTGTCCGCGATGTCCTCATGGAGGATATCCACGCCACAGAGGATAGACATAAAGCAGGAGCCCTCATTTTCTCACAGGCAGGTATGTATGCTCCTACCCTCGGGGTGCTCGGGGCGGTTATCGGTCTCATCGCCGCTCTGGCTGATATGAGTGATATGAACAAACTGGCTGCGGCAATCGGGGCTGCCTTCATCGCCACATTGCTTGGTATCTTTACAGGTTACGTATTATGGCATCCTATTGCTAATAAGCTGAAACGTCTCTCCAAACAAGAAATCGAAGTTCGAATGATGATGGTCGAAGGTCTTTTGTCCATACAGTCCGGTGTATCTACTATTGCCATCAATCAGAAGCTTGCTGTATTCCTAACACCTTCGCAACGCGTTAAGTTAAATGAGAAGGACGGTGGATCAGGTGAGCAAAAAGACTAGACACGAAGAGCATGAAGAACATGCCGATGAATCGTGGCTGTTACCTTACTCCGACCTCATGACTCTTCTGGTGGCTCTGTTCATCGTTATGTATTCTATGAGTGCAACGGATGCCAAGAAATTTGAAGAGATGAGTCAGGCCTTCAGTTCCGCACTTAATGGCGGTACAGGTATTCTTGAAGAGCGGGCAGCAATGCCTAGTAAGACTCAAGAAGATCTAGGGAAAAATGATAAGATGGGTAGCTCTACTTCCAAGAAAGCTGAAGAAGCAGAAATGGCAAAGCTACGACAAAAGGAACAAGAGGATTTAGAGAAGCTTAAGAAACAATTCGATCAATATATTAAGAGCAACGGTCTAACGGATCTGCTCAGTACGAAGCTTAATCAATCTCAGCTAATGATTACGATCAGTGATAACGCATTGTTCGCTTCTGGCCAAGCCATTGTTAAGGATGATTCGCGGCAATTAGCTAAATCCATCTCAACGATGCTGCAGCAATTCCCGGATTATGATGTAGTAGTGCAAGGGCACACCGACGATATTCCGATTTCTAATAGCAACTATTCATCCAACTGGGATCTGAGTGCGGATCGGGCACTTCAGTTCATGAAGATTTTGCTGCAGAACACAAATCTAAATCCACGCAAATTTAGTGCGATTGGATACGGCGAGTATCATCCTATTTCCGATAATGACACAGCTACCGGTCGAAGCAAGAATCGCCGGGTAGAGGTTTCCATTATTCGAAAATATCAAGAAACCAAAGAGTTTACAGGGATTGTTCCCTCTGCTGAATAAGTGATTTCGTAAGGTAATAAAAAGAGCTGTCCAAAGGTCTTAGACCCCGGACAGCTCTTTTTTTGTTGCAGTACTACATTCTATATGGAACTGTATTATTGTAATGACACTCCTACAGTAACTCGTAGTTCAGCGTAGCTCCAAGCTCTTTCTTCTCATCAGCAGACAGTTCCCGCCATTCTCCCGTTTGCAATGCCCCCAGGCGAATATTCATAATCCGAATGCGTTGCAGCTTTCGAACCTCATAGCCAAAAGCGCTACACATACGACGAATCTGGCGATTTTTGCCCTCTGTCAAAATAATACGGAAGACACGCTCCGTAATACGCGTGACCTCACAGGGCAGCGTCTTCTCACCTAATATTTTCACACCGCTGGACATGCCGGTAATAAACGAAGGCGTAATGGGTCTGTCCACGGTAACCACATATTCTTTTTCATGCCGGCCTTCCGCCCGCAAAATTTTATTAACGATGTCGCCATCATTAGTAAGCAAGATTAATCCTTCCGAATCCTTATCGAGACGACCAATCGGGAATATACGTTCATGATGACCTACAAAATCGACAATATTCCCCTTGATATGCTGTTCTGTGGTTGATGTAATCCCTACCGGCTTGTTTAGAGCAATGTAGACCGTCTGGCTTGAGGTTTCAAGCGCTATACCATCTATTCGCACATCATCGCCCGGAACAGCCTGACTGCCCAGCACAGCAGGCTCTCCGTTGATCGTAACTCTGCCGGCATCCACAAGCTTGTCTGCTTCTCGGCGTGAACAGTACCCTGTCTCACTGATGAATTTATTAATTCTCACGTTGTTCTTCACTCCGTTCATCCTTAATGTTAAGCCAAGGTGTACCCCCTCCAGCTGCAGGCAGCTTAATCATAACGGTTGTCCCCCGGCCAACTTCACTTTGTATTTCCAAATGACCCTTATGAGCCTGAATAATACGCTGGCTAATCATTAACCCAAGACCAGTCCCCGATTCCTTATTCGTGAAGAACGGTTCACCCAGCTTAGGCAGCACGTCCTCTGGAATCCCTTCACCCTGATCTTTGATTACTATAAAGACGCAATCCACAGAGTTCCACAGTTCCATTGAAATGACGCCACCCTCAGGCATAGCCTCAATTGCATTTTTAACAATATTAATGAATACCTGCTTCAGCTGGTTCTCTTCACAATGTACAGTAGCAGGTTGTTCAGAGAATTTCGTACTAAATTGAATATCATGTAGATGAGCGAGACTATCCAATAGAGAAACTACATCACCTAATATGTAGCGAAGATCTTTTTCCTGAAAATGAACGGCTTGCGGCTTAGCCAGGATTAAGAATTCACTGACGATAAGATTAATCCGCTCCAGCTCGGATAACATCAGCTCTACATGAAGCGGAACCAAGAGCTCCTTCTCCTGTTGAAGCTGTAAAAATCCTTTTAATGTGGTAAGAGGGTTACGAATCTCATGAGCTACTCCTGCGGCCAATTGGCCGACTGTAGTTAGTTTCTCAGAGCGTCTAAGCAGCTCCTCCATTCGATTGCGTTCCGTCATATCACGAGAAACGTGAATAAAGGAATGGGGATAACCCTCTTCATCTCGAATTATCGAGGTACTAACGCTAACCTCAACTAATGATCCGTCCCGTTTAAGTCTCACTGTCTCAATCGGCGGCAGAACTGCACCATTTCTTAACGCGTCCAGCCGCTCTTCCTCTTGCTTAAGCGCTGTCGCGGGTACAAGATATGGCATATTGCCGATCACTTCTGTTGCACTCCATCCATACAGCTCCTCAAAGGCCCTGTTAGTGCTAGTGATTCGTCCCTCCATATCCAACGTATGAATCGCATCAGACGTCCCGTTAATTACGGATTCCAAATGCTCCTTAACCGCCCGGTTCTCTTCCAGCGTCTGCTTAAGACGATTGGTGCGTTGCATAAGATGAGAAGTCATAGCGTTAATCCGCAAGGCTAATTGACCTAACTCATCACGAGAGGTTACCTTTAATGGAGGTTCGAACTTACCTCGCGCTACATCATTGACTTTGGCAAGTATAGCCTGAATTGGACGAGTAACAAAACCTGAAAGTATGTAACTACATAGCAAAAATAATGCCAGCAACAACAGAGACGTAGTCAAATAATTGGCTAATTGTTCATGAACTACGGATGAAATCACAGAATAATCCAAAACTACACCGATTACGTAGGGCTCCATTTTAGGATTCTGAATAGGGATGAAGCTTTTAAGCACTCTTTTCCCATGTACCCTCGTCTCCAGTGTAACTGGCTTCTGCTTCTGCTGAGCTAATAGAATGGCCGCTTTATCTTGCTCCACATTACCATAAGTATAGGTACCGAACTTAATTGGGCGGTTGCCAAGTTTCTTTTTAAATGCATCGCTTCCATCACCCGCCATACTCGCTAAACCAAATGTTGTTGGATTAAATCCTGTAAGCTCTAAAATCCCTGGATTAACTTCTTTGGTTCGCTCTACAATTTGATCGGGATTGGTGATTTTGACATATTCACTAGCCGCAGTATTGAGAATAACAGGATTAATGATGTAGTTACTTGCTTCATCATGATAATAACCCCACTTCTCAATGAAATCGGGATTGTAGGTTGAATATTCAAATGGGCCTGACCAAAAATGATCCAATGCCTGACCTTGTCCCACAGTGACTTCCTGATTATCAAATAACTCCAAAAGGGCAAGGTACCAGTAACCCCAACCTTGAGTGGACATTCCTATATCAATAGGATTAGATGCCTTTGTCACCACGATATCATTATCAGTCTTTACCAGAATTGAAATATTAGACACGCCCAACTTGGAAGTTAGGGCCTTAAGTTGAGCATTGGTTATATTCTTATAATCCGGACCCAATTCCTTAGAGGCAAAGATGGCAGCCATTCTTAAGTTATGCGCAATTTGATATTCTACATAGTTAGAGCTATAGTTACTTTGTTCTACAGAAACAGCCATTTGCATAGCGGTGATCTGCATATTATTTACGTTTTCATTTCTTAGATTATTCTGAGCGGCATAAAGGTTAAATGTCAGATTCAATGCTAAAATTAGCAGTACCGCTCCAAAAATAATAGCAGATAGTTTTGTCTTTATGGACAAACTGTTATTCACCTCTTATCCACTGGTAAATCCTTGCGGAGCCTATAATAAACATCATACCTTTTGCCCCCTCATTTGAAAAGGACATTTAAAACAAGCCTATTAATTCACCAAATATTGAAATTCAAAAGGTGTTTCTCTACAATATATAAGAAACCATCCACATCTTATGCACATATAAACAAATTATTAAAGTCCGGTGTGTACAAAAATGTGTATAAGTAGGCTGTTATCCACAGAGTTATGCACATTTTGTTAAGAACGAATATTTGTTCGTTGTACAATGGTTATAGAAGAAGGGAAGATGATCTTGAATATTAAAGCCAGTGAATCGCCAGAAGATATACAAGCGGTTCATGAATATTGGATGAGGCAGGCGATCGCAGAAGCACGTAAAGCTGAGGCATTAGGTGAGGTTCCTATTGGCGCTGTCATTGTTCGACATGGTGAAATTATAGGACGTGGATACAATTTACGAGAAACGACAATGGATTCGACAGCCCATGCAGAGATGGTAGCCATTCGTGAGGCCAGCAATGTCATGAATTCTTGGCGTCTGCTGGATTGCCGGCTGTACGTCACCCTAGAACCTTGTCCGATGTGTGCAGGAGCAATAGTGCAGTCCAGAGTGCCTCTCACGGTATATGGAACGCCTGACCCTAAAGCTGGATGTGCCGGGACCCTCATGAACTTGCTTGAAGAGCCGCGATTTAATCATAGAACTGAGGTAATACAGGGTGTTTTACAAGAAGAATGTGCAGATCTACTCACCTCCTTCTTTCGCCGTTTACGTAAAAAGCCAATAAAACAAAAGGAGGACTCCTAAATGACCCTTACTCTATATCATACCTCTCAAGGCATCTATATTTCTCCACTTGAGCTTAAGGATGCACAGAGCCTGCTGGAGCTTCGTTTAAATAACCGGGTAACCCATGAACCGTTTGAGCCAAAACGTGATGAGCACTTCTTTACCCTGGAGAGTCAACAACAGATCATCAATCAGCGTATTGAGGACGCCCTACAGGACAGAGCTTATATGTTCGGCATTTATCTGCTGGATGGACAGATAATCGGTCAGATCACATTGTCCAACGTCTCACGAGGTATAGCACAATATGCTGATTTAGGATATTTAATGGATCATCGGATGCAAGGACAAGGTTATATGACAGCAGCAGTCGGATTAGTCCTCGGCTATGCGTTCCGGGCCTTAGGTCTACATAGAGTTCAAGCAGCTATTTTATTGCATAATGAAGCTTCCCGAAGAGTCCTGGAGAAGAGTGGGTTCAAACCTGAAGGGATCGCCCGTCAGTATCTTAAAATAAATGGACAGTGGCAGGATCACCAAACCTACGCAATCTTAACCGAAGATGTGCTGACTGAGGAACGGAAATAAGATTCTGCATTGTCGCAGGAATGAGTGCTACTTTTTTTCCTAAAAAAAGACCCGCATGGGCGTATAATATACGCATCATGCGGGTCTTAATCTTGCGAGCTGGGATTAATAAGTTCCCATACCACCGAATTCTTCTCCAAGTTGATCCATTGTAATTACATCATCACCTTGAGGGATACCAATCTTGAATACCGGCTTCTCGTTGATCTTACTGTATTGGCCCGTTCCATTTACTGAGAAGGCCACTTTTGTGCCATCTTCCGGATCATTTACTTTAACATCCATCAATAAATCCTGATACACAGCGTATCCATCTTTATCGATCGCAGTATTATAGTGGAACTGGTTGATGGTAAGGTACTTATCAAGATCAGCTAAGCCCTTATCCAATTCAGTTCTAGCTTCACCTGATGTCAGTTCTTCTTTAGCCTTAGCTAGATCTGCATCTTTAATCTGCAGCATATCCTTGTATTCTTCCTTGCTTACGATATCAATAATTTTAGGCAGGGCATTATTCACCAAGATAGTGATTGCTTCTTTAACATTATCGTTAGTCACTTGGAACTGAACAACTTGTTTAGCTTCCACACCTTCTGGTAAATTAGCATCTTTGGGATCAATCTCGTTAAAATATTTTTCTTCGTCATATTCAGCTAGGACAGTGTCCACCACTTCATTAGACAGCTTCTGCATTTTTTGAGTATCCATCGTACTTGGGTTAAATTCTGCACCCTCCTGCTCTGCCAACGCCTTCAGATCAACCTCTACAAACTTATTGAGGATCGTCTCAGGAATCGGTACGAAAGGAATAGATGGAATCTTAACATACAACTTCTCGGCAGTCATTACCATAGGAACATTAAAGCTCATGCTCATATCGCCTTTCAGATTCAGAACCATAGTTAGTTCTGTCTGCATTGGCTCTGCTTGATATACCCCATCAATGGTAATATCAGCATTCTTAAGCATACTAAGTACCTGTGTAGTCATTGCAGCAGATTCAGCGTCAGAAGTCTCGATCGTAAGATCGTTGATCGTGAATTTACTCTTCATCTCATAAGATGACATTGTAGTCGCTTTAGTAGCGGCTGATTTTAAGGCCTCTTTTGGCGCCTCCTGTTTACTTGCACATCCCGGCAGAATTACTGCTGCTGTAAGCAGCAATGCAGCGGCCGACAAACCCCACTTTTTGTTCATTATTGTTCTCCTCTCCCATTGTAAAAGAAATCTCTCCCCCTCCTATGATAAACCATTTGTAAAAATCAAGAAACACTTCTTTAAAATTCTTAACGTTTTTATTTGTTAACCTTGTGGATTATGGTGGTCAACATGGTTCGCTTGTTTCACCTTTTTAGAACCTGAAAGCGGTTCTGGACCTGAAGGAGCATGGTCTTTTCTCCGCTCACCACTTGTTGGCTCTGCCCCAGGAACAGGGATACTTTTTGGTTTCGACATTTTCATTCCTCCTAAGGATTGGTCAAGTTCTGAAGAGCCTGAGCACATTCGTGAATTTGCCGTGAGTATTGCTGTGCCAGCTGCTGTACGGCATCACTACGCTCATCAATATGGAGACCGCTCTGTTCCACATCCAGCAGATCCACTGCCACTTCTCTGCTATCTACATACTTGCAGCGAAAATCCAGCGAATAGCCTTGATGACCTGCCGCATTAAAATGAATCAGCAAGCTATTCGGATCCCCATTATCCGCCAGCACACTGAAACTATCCCCATCATCCATCAACGCCGGCAAACGCTCCTGCCAGGCTGAAACAAGCTTATGCTGATCAACTTCTAATGATCTATCCATGATTATGATCATCCTCCTTCTCTAATACATTGCGGAGAAATGAAGCTTTTTATTCTCAATAGAACTCGGTCTACCAAACAAAACAAAAAACCGTCCCCCAGAGGGAACGGTTTCTATCTAATTATTCTTTAAGTTCATAAAGGAATGGCGGAGAGGATGGGATTCGAACCCATGTGGGCTTGCACCCTAACGGTTTTCAAGACCGCCCCGTTATGACCGCTTCGGTACCTCTCCAAATGCATTTAAATTTCACATGCATTAGGATTGTACCATACAATGCAAAGAAAAAGCAACTATATCTTTAAATAGTTTTTGGTTGTATCGATTTTACATTGCGCATATAAGGTTGTAGGCATTCTGGAATCAGAACACTGCCATCCTCTTGCTGATAATTCTCAAGAATTGCAGCAACTGTACGTCCAACCGCCAAAGCAGAGCCGTTCAGCGTATGAACAAATTCAGGCTTCGATTTTGGATCCTTACGGAAACGAATATTTGCCCGGCGCGCTTGGAAATCTTCTGTATTTGAGCAAGAGGAGATCTCACGGTACATCCCACTCTCAGGCAACCACACTTCCAGATCGTACGTCTTAGCCGATGTAAAGCCCATATCAGCCGTACATAACCCAAGTACACGATAAGGCAGTCCTAACAGCTGCAGCACACTTTCAGCGTCTGCTGTCATTTTTTCTAATTCCTCATAAGAGGATTCAGGGGTGGTGAGCTTCACCAACTCTACCTTGTTGAATTGATGCTGGCGAATCAAACCGCGAGTATCACGGCCCGCCGAGCCCGCCTCAGAACGGAAACAAGAGCTGTAAGCTACATGGTATTTAGGCAGGTCAGCTGCCGTCAAAATCTCTTCGCGATAGTAGTTCGTTACCGGTACTTCAGCTGTAGGAATCAAATAGTATTCGGTATCCCGCAGCTTGAACAGATCCTCTTCGAATTTAGGCAGTTGTCCTGTACCATACAAGCTATCTTTGTTCACAATGTAAGGCGGCAGCATTTCCTCATAGTTATGCTCACCACTGTGAAGATCCATCATAAAGTTAATCAGCGCCCGTTCTAGACGTGCTCCAAGTCCTTTATAGAAAACAAACCGGGATCCTGTAACCTTTGCTGCAGCTTCGAAATCAATAATATCAAGCTGCTGCGCAAGCTCCCAATGTGATTTCGGAGTGAATCCGAACTCTTTGGGCTCCGACCAGCGGCGTAATTCAACGTTATCATCCTCAGACTTCCCTACTGGAACTGAATCATGAGGAATATTAGGGATATTCATAGTAAGATCAGCAATCTGAGCTTCCAGTTCACGTACTTCATCATCAAGCTCTTTAATACGGTCAGATACCGTACGCATTTCTGTAATTAGGTCATCCGCTGGCTCGCCGTTCTTTTTCTTTTTCGCTACTTCACCCGAAACTGTATTACGACGGTTCTTAAGCCCTTCGGTTTCTTGCAGTAATTCACGTCGACGCAAATCAAGTTGTGGAAAATCAGCAATTAAATCCAGTGATTTGCCCCGTTTTTCTAAAGCCTCTTCCACTCTTGCGTAATCACTACGTAGTATTTTTACATCTAACACAAAGTTTCCCTCCTGAAAACAGCCTAAACTCTTTCAAAATGCTGATTACAGCTTTGAAAGAGTCAGGATGTTCTTTATATGCGATTTTGTTGTTGGACTTCCCTATTCACCTCTACCATATCGGCAAAATATTGGTGCAGTCTGAAATCATCGGTCAGTTCTGGATGAAAAGAAGACACCAGCAAGTTCCCTTCGCGCGCGGTTACAATCTCATCATTATAGACTGTAAGCACATCAACTCCCGGTCCTACCTCGTTGATAAGCGGTGCACGTATAAATACAGCACGAACCGGCTCATCAATGCCTTTAACCTCCAGATCACATTCAAAGCTTTCCCGTTGGCGGCCGAATGCATTCCGGGCTACGGTAATATCCATCAGCTCCAAATGCCCCGGTTCACCACCGGCAATTTTTTTGGCCAGCACGATCATACCCGCACATGTGCCAAAAATAGGCTTGCCCTGATCAGAAAAATCACGGATGGCTTCTATGAAACCATATTTCCGCATTAGCTTTCCAATCGTTGTACTTTCTCCGCCGGGGATAATCAGGCCTTCAACTTCTTCTAGCTGCTCCACACGCTTGATAGGCACGCCTTCTGCACCGGTCTTCTCTATACTAACAATATGCTCCGTAACAGCGCCTTGAAGCGCCAATACTCCTATCTTCATCCTACAACCTTCTCTCTATTAACGGCCACGCTCCGACATACGTTCAGCCGGGGTGAGAGTTGCAATATCAATCCCCTTCATTGGTGCACCAAGGTTCTTGGATACTTCAGCAATCAGTTTGTAATCAGTATAGTGTGTAGTGGCTTCAACAATCGCACGCGCAAATTTCTCAGGATTGTCCGATTTAAAAATACCCGAGCCTACGAATACACCATCAGCACCCAAATGCATCATAAGAGCAGCATCGGCAGGTGTAGCTACACCCCCAGCGGCAAAGTTAACAACCGGCAGTTTGCCAAGCTCATGCACTTCGAGCAACAGCTCGTAGGAAACTCCCAGGTTCTTTGCTTCATTATATAGCTCGTCCTTGGACAAATTCGTTACTTTACGGATTTGACTGTTGATAAAGCGCATGTGACGCACGGCCTCAACAATGTTGCCTGTTCCTGGTTCACCTTTTGTACGGATCATGGAGGCACCTTCGTTAATACGTCTCAGTGCTTCTCCCAGATCCTTCGCTCCACATACAAAAGGAACGGTGAACTCATGTTTATCAATATGGAATACTTCATCAGCAGGAGTAAGAACTTCACTCTCATCCAAGTAATCAACACCCAAAGATTCTAGAACTTTCGCTTCTACATAATGGCCGATACGAGCCTTAGCCATAACAGGGATACTTACCACTTTGAGAACCTCTTCTACAATTGTAGGATCGGCCATCCGTGCTACACCGCCAGCTGCACGAATGTCAGAAGGTACGCGTTCCAGAGCCATAACAGCAACTGCACCAGCAGCCTCAGCAATTTTTGCTTGCTCTGCATTCATGACGTCCATAATGACGCCGCCTTTTTGCATTTCTGCCATGCCTCTTTTAACTCGCGATGTACCTGTTTCCATGTCCTAACCCCCCGAATGATCTATCTTAATCTAACTTGTAATTTTACCCCAATGAAGGGAAATCTACAACCCATTTACTCGGATTTACTGCTGATTTCGACACCGAACTGCATTAGAACAAGTTCTTGATCCCTGAAAATAAATCACCGAAGAAATCGCCAATCGCTCTAAGGAACAACTTGAACCAGCCAGCTTTCTCAGCTTCCTCTACAGTGATCAGATTAACTGTTTTCTCCTGTGCTGCTTGCATGCCTTCAGCCTTGTAGGAATAGGTAACTTTACCTACTTTAGAGGATTGGGCTATAGGAGCAACCAAAGTTGCAGGGTCATTTGTTACAACAGTTGTAGTAACTTCAGGAGAAACAGTTCCCTTAGGAACAATGAAAGAAACTCCTTCATCAGTAACTATAGAAACATCTTTATTCTTGCCTTTCAGTACCGGAACTGTTTCCGTGCCAGCAATAACAGCCTTCGGAGCTACAACCTGTTTGATTTCAAAGTTGTTAAACCCGTAGTCGAGCACTTTTTTAGTTTCTGTGAATCGATGTGCCTCTGAATTAGCACCCATAACAACACTGATTAGACGCATTCCATCACGCACAGCAGTACCGGTAAAGCAGTTACCTGCATTTGTGGTATGCCCAGTCTTCAGTCCATCTAGACCTGGATAAGCATATGCCTTAAAGTTGGGAATACTTTTGTTAGCTTCCAGCATCCAGTTGTAGTTAATGATCGGCGCTGTATCCCGATCACGGAATTTATAAGACTGAATCGTTGTAAATTCAGTGAAGTCCGGGTGGTCAGTAACTATAAATTTAGCAAGAGTAGCTGCATCTCTAGCTGACATTACAGTCTCTTTATCAAGATCAGGACGGAATTTCTTCGGCATGTCTGCCCGATCAAGTCCAGTTGAGTTAATAAAATAGGTATTTTTCATGCCCATCTTCTGTGCAGTCTGATTCATTAGTTCTACGAATTGTTCTTCTGAACCCGATACCAATTCTGCCAAAGCAACTGTGGCATCATTCGCCGATCCTACGGCCATCGCTATGTATAGCTCTTTAACCGTATGTTCATCTCCAGCTGCCAAAAAAATTCGTGATCCGACCTGTTTGGAAGCATTCTCTTGAATGATAACTTTCTGATCCCAAGAGATGTCTCCTTTTTTCACGGCATCAGATACAAGATATTCAGTCATCATCTTGGTCATACTCGCAGGTGGGAGTGGTGTATCTGGATTTAGAGCCATAAGTACTTGGCCTGTAGTTGGTTCTATTAGAATAGCAGAACTCAATTCCAAGTTAAGAGATTCCACAGAAGGGATCTTAACTGCGTTGGTCTTGGGTGCAGTTTCAGTAGTAGTTGCGGCACCTTCGGTTGTAACCGGAGTTTTGCCCGCTTCAGCCAATGCTGGAATTACTGGGTTCATTAACATATTTAAAAGCAGACCTACAGTCGCTGTCTTAATTACAATTTGCTTACCATTAAATTTTCGTTTGTGCTTCAATGATTACGACTCTCCTTTAAATCTCATATCAATAGCTTGTTCTATTCTAACACAGGGGTACCCGCAAAAAAAGACAGACAGGACGAAATAGTCCTGTCTGTCCAAAAAATAATACGGTTAGTCCATTATACGGAATAGTTTGGTGCTTCTTTTGTAATTTGCACATCATGCGGGTGGCTCTCACGAAGTCCAGCACTTGTGATGCGAATGAAAGAAGTATCGTTACGCAGTTCTTCCAATGACTTCGTACCGCAATAGCCCATACCTGAGCGCAATCCGCCGATCAATTGATGAACAGTGTCAGAAAGAGGCCCTTTAAAAGCAATACGTCCCTCAATTCCTTCAGGAACGAGCTTTTTATCATCATCTTGGAAATAACGGTCTTTACTGCCTTGTTTCATGGCACTCATGCTGCCCATACCACGATATACTTTAAATTTACGGCCTTGATAGAGCTCAGATTCCCCTGGGCTTTCTTCTGTACCCGCAAACATACTTCCCATCATTACAGCATGAGCACCAGCTGCGATAGCCTTTGTGATCTCCCCAGAATACTTAATACCGCCATCAGCGATAATAGGAATTCCATACTCACGAGCAACTGTCGCACAATCATAAATGGCTGTAACCTGAGGTACGCCGATACCAGCGATAACGCGTGTTGTACAGATCGATCCTGGTCCAATACCTACTTTAACTACAGATGCACCAGCTTCAATAAGTTCACGGGTTGCTTCGCCTGTAGCTACGTTACCAGCAACAATCGTAAGATCAGGATACAACTCACGAATTTGGCGAACCGCTTCAATAATATTAATGTGGTGACCATGTGCAGAATCGACGACGATCAGATCCACACCAGCTTTTACTAATGCTGCAGTACGTTCGAACGTGTCTTTAGAGATACCAACAGCTGCTCCAACAAGTAGACGGCCATGTGCATCTTTGGCTCCGTTAGGGAATTGAATAGCTTTTTCAATATCCTTAATGGTGATGAGACCCTTAAGAATATTATTCTCGTCCACAAGGGGAAGCTTCTCGATCTTATGACGTTGCAGGATACCTTCTGCTTCCTGAAGGGTTGTACCCACAGCAGCTGTTACAAGATTCTCATGTGTCATAACTTCTTTAATCTGAATATTGAAATCATGAATAAAGCGTAAGTCTCTATTAGTTAGAATACCGACAAGTTTATTGTCACTGTCTACAATCGGCACTCCGGAAATGCGATATTTACCCATTAAAAGCTCTGCATCAGATACCATGTGTTCTGCCGTAAGTGAGAATGGATTCGTAATAACTCCGCTCTCGGAACGCTTCACACGATCTACTTCTTCCGCTTGCTGCTCTACAGGCATATTCTTGTGTATAATCCCGATGCCACCCTCACGAGCAATTGCAATGGCCATGGCTGCTTCTGTGACTGTGTCCATCCCTGCACTCATAAGTGGAATATTCAACTTCACATTCTTACTTAGAACTGTGGTCAAATCCACTTCTTTAGGCAGTACCTCAGATTTACGCGGAACCAGCAGCACATCATCAAAAGTTAGACCTTCTTTACCAAACTTATCTTTCCACACCTGGGTCATTCCTCCTCGGTTGTTTTAAATTATACCCGCCTACAAACTTTATGAAAGAAGAACCTTTGACTCCAGTCCATTCACGACAGACAATTCTGTACATCTGGGGGCTGAACAAGTGTAGATCTTCAATTAAGGTTTGAGATGCTTATCCAAAAATATATTATTGCCATCTTAGCAAAGGGCATTTGGACTGTCAAGAACATTACATCATCAGAGTAGGTATTCAAAAAACGGCCCCCGAGTAAGCGAATTATTGGACGTTAGTCCGTGCTCAGTGGACATATAGTGTATAAAAAATCCACAATGCATTTCTGCTCATCTTATTACCCACGCTTATCTCCATCATAGTATTTCAAAATATAGCCTAATGAATTCTCTATTTACATAACAAAAAGACCACTGTCGATTACTCAACAGTGGTCTTGTGTGCTTGGCAACGTCCTACTCTCCCAGGACCCTTCGGTCCAAGTACCATCGGCGCTGGAGGGCTTAACGGTCGTGTTCGGGATGGGTACGCGTGGAACCCCTCCGCTATCGCCACCAAACATGCGTCTGTGAAACAGACGCTGCCGCGTGAAATTCGGTTCATCACCAGAAGTGACAATGAATTTCTAAGCGTGTTACAGGCTTGATGCCTGAAAACTGAATCCGAAACGAATCTGCATTCTAAGTATAGGATAAGCCCTCGACCGATTAGTATTGGTCAGCTCCATGCATTGCTGCACTTCCACCTCCAACCTATCTACCTCGTCGTCTTCAAGGGGTCTTACTAATTGGGAAATCTCATCTTGAGGGGGGCTTCACGCTTAGATGCTTTCAGCGCTTATCCCGTCCGTACGTAGCTACCCAGCCATGCTCCTGGCGGAACAACTGGTGCACCAGCGGTACGTCCATCCCGGTCCTCTCGTACTAAGGACAGCTCCTCTCAAATTTCCTGCGCCCACGACAGATAGGGACCGAACTGTCTCACGACGTTCTGAACCCAGCTCGCGTACCGCTTTAATGGGCGAACAGCCCAACCCTTGGGACCTACTTCAGCCCCAGGATGCGATGAGCCGACATCGAGGTGCCAAACCTCCCCGTCGATGTGGACTCTTGGGGGAGATAAGCCTGTTATCCCCAGGGTAGCTTTTATCCGTTGAGCGATGGCCCTTCCATGCGGTACCACCGGATCACTAAGTCCGACTTTCGTCCCTGCTCGACTTGTAGGTCTCGCAGTCAAGCTCCCTTATGCCTTTGCACTCTGCGAATGATTTCCAACCATTCTGAGGGAACCTTGGAACGCCTCCGTTACTCTTTAGGAGGCGACCGCCCCAGTCAAACTGCCCGCCTGACACGGTCCCCGTACCCGATTAGGGTACTAGGTTAGAACCTAGATACGATCAGGGTGGTATCCCAACGGCGCCTCCACCGAAGCTTGCGCTCCGATTTCTACGGCTCCCACCTATCCTGTACAGATCGTACCCAAATTCAATATCAAGCTGCAGTAAAGCTCCATGGGGTCTTTCCGTCTTGTCGCGGGTAACCTGCATCTTCACAGGTATTAAAATTTCACCGGATCTCTCGTTGAGACAGCGCCCAAGTCGTTACGCCATTCGTGCGGGTCAGAATTTACCTGACAAGGAATTTCGCTACCTTAGGACCGTTATAGTTACGGCCGCCGTTTACTGGGGCTTCGGTTCATAGCTTCGGGTTACCCCTAACCACTCCCCTTAACCTTCCAGCACCGGGCAGGCGTCAGCCCGTATACTTCGCCTTGCGGCTTCGCACAGACCTGTGTTTTTGCTAAACAGTCGCTTGGGCCTTTTCACTGCGGCCCCCTCGTGCTATTCACACTACCGGGGCACCCCTTCTCCCGAAGTTACGGGGTCATTTTGCCGAGTTCCTTAACGAGAGTTCTTCCGCGCGCCTTAGAATTCTCTTCTCGCCTACCTGTGTCGGTTTGCGGTACGGGCACCTTCTCCTGGCTAGAGGCTTTTCTTGGCAGTGTGAGATCATGACCTTCGCTACTATAATTTTCGCTCCCCATCACAGCCTAGCCTTAACGATGTGCGGATTTGCCTACACATCAGCCTCACTGCTTAGACGGACATCCATCAGTCCGCGTCACTACCCTCCTGCGTCACCCCATCGCTCATAGCGGATTACGGTGGTACAGTAATTTCAAACTGTTGTCCTTCGACTACGCCTTTCGGCCTCGCCTTAGGTCCCGACTTACCCTGAGCGGACGAGCCTTCCTCAGGAAACCTTGGGCTTTCGGCGGATCAGATTCTCACTGATCTTTTCGTTACTCATACCGGCATTCTCACTTGTGTAGTGTCCAGCGCTCTTTTCAGTACACCTTCAACCCCTACACAACGCTCCCCTACCCCAGATGCAAAGCATCTAGCCATAGCTTCGGTGGTGTGTTTAGCCCCGTTACATTTTCGGCGCAGAGTCACTCGACCAGTGAGCTATTACGCACTCTTTCAATGGTGGCTGCTTCTAAGCCAACATCCTGGTTGTCTGTGCAACTCCACATCCTTTCCCACTTAACACACACTTGGGGACCTTAGCTGATGGTCTGGGCTGTTTCCCTTTTGACAATGGATCTTAGCACTCACTGTCTGACTCCCGGCAATAAGTATATGGCATTCGGAGTTTGACTGAGCTTGGTAATCCTTGCGGACCCCGCACCCAATCAGTGCTCTACCTCCACTACTCTTATACCGAGGCTAGCCCTAAAGCTATTTCGGGGAGAACCAGCTATCTCCGAGTTCGATTGGAATTTCTCCGCTACCCCCACCTCATCCCCGCACTTTTCAACGTACGTGGGTTCGGGCCTCCAGTGCGTGTTACCGCACCTTCACCCTGGACAGGGGTAGATCACACGGTTTCGGGTCTACGTCCACATACTCAATCGCCCTATTCAGACTCGCTTTCGCTGCGGCTCCACCTTCTCGGCTTAACCTTGCATGTTAAACGTAACTCGCCGGTTCATTCTACAAAAGGCACGCCATCACCCATAGATCGGGCTCTGACTTTTTGTAAGCACACGGTTTCAGGTTCTATTTCACTCCCCTTCCGGGGTGCTTTTCACCTTTCCCTCACGGTACTGTTTCACTATCGGTCGCCAGGTAGTATTTAGCCTTAGCAGATGGTCCTGCTGGATTCATACGGGGTTTCACGTGCCCCGCACTACTCGGGATCCGTCTCGGAGAGAACACAGTTTAGGTTACAGGGCTTTTACCTCTATCGCGGGCCTTTCCAGACCTCTTCACCTACCACATTCCTTTGTAACTCCATGTGAGACGTCCCACAACCCCAAGAGGCAAGCCCCTTGGTTTAGGCTGTTCCGCGTTCGCTCGCCGCTACTGACGGAATCACTATTGTTTTCTCTTCCTCAGGGTACTTAGATGTTTCAGTTCCCCTGGTCTGCCTCTACACACCCTATGTATTCAGGTATGAGTAACTGCGAATTACCACAGCTGGGTTTCCCCATTCGGACACCCCCGGATCAAAGCTTGCTTACAGCTCCCCGAGGCAGTTTCGTTGTTCGCCACGTCCTTCGTCGGCTCCTGGCGCCTAGGCATCCTCCGTGTGCTCTTATTAGCTTAACCTTGATTTTTCCGAAGAAAAATCTCACTAATAACATTTACTTGTTTACACAAGTTGCTAAAAGATGTTCTAAAACGCAAATTCGTTTCGGTATCCAGTTTTCAAGGATCAAGTCTTACTTGAGAGCTTAAACTCTCAAAACTGAGCAACGAGTGAGTAACAGGCCTAAACCTGAGTTTCGGAAGCTTAGCTTCCGATTTGAATGTCCTCATTGCAGAGAACGATTCTCCATAGAAAGGAGGTGATCCAGCCGCACCTTCCGATACGGCTACCTTGTTACGACTTCACCCCAATCATCTACCCCACCTTCGGCGGCTGGCTCCCTTGCGGGTTACCCCACCGACTTCGGGTGTTGTAAACTCTCGTGGTGTGACGGGCGGTGTGTACAAGACCCGGGAACGTATTCACCGCGGCATGCTGATCCGCGATTACTAGCAATTCCGACTTCATGCAGGCGAGTTGCAGCCTGCAATCCGAACTGAGACCGGCTTTGATGGGATTGGCTCCACCTCGCGGCTTCGCTTCCCGTTGTACCGGCCATTGTAGTACGTGTGTAGCCCAGGTCATAAGGGGCATGATGATTTGACGTCATCCCCACCTTCCTCCGGTTTGTCACCGGCAGTCACTCTAGAGTGCCCAGCATTACCTGCTGGCAACTAAAGTTAAGGGTTGCGCTCGTTGCGGGACTTAACCCAACATCTCACGACACGAGCTGACGACAACCATGCACCACCTGTCTCCTCTGTCCCGAAGGCCGCTGCTATCTCTAGCAGATTCAGAGGGATGTCAAGACCTGGTAAGGTTCTTCGCGTTGCTTCGAATTAAACCACATACTCCACTGCTTGTGCGGGTCCCCGTCAATTCCTTTGAGTTTCAGTCTTGCGACCGTACTCCCCAGGCGGAGTGCTTACTGTGTTAACTTCGGCACCAAGGGTATCGAAACCCCTAACACCTAGCACTCATCGTTTACGGCGTGGACTACCAGGGTATCTAATCCTGTTTGCTCCCCACGCTTTCGCGCCTCAGCGTCAGTTACAGCCCAGAAAGTCGCCTTCGCCACTGGTGTTCCTCCACATATCTACGCATTTCACCGCTACACGTGGAATTCCACTTTCCTCTTCTGTACTCAAGCCACCCAGTTTCCAGTGCGACCTCAGGTTGAGCCCAAGGTTTAAACACCAGACTTAAATAGCCGCCTGCGCGCGCTTTACGCCCAATAATTCCGGACAACGCTTGCCCCCTACGTATTACCGCGGCTGCTGGCACGTAGTTAGCCGGGGCTTTCTTCTCAGGTACCGTCACTCCGATAGCAGTTACTCTACCGGACGTTCTTCCCTGGCAACAGAGCTTTACGATCCGAAAACCTTCATCACTCACGCGGCGTTGCTCCGTCAGGCTTTCGCCCATTGCGGAAGATTCCCTACTGCTGCCTCCCGTAGGAGTCTGGGCCGTGTCTCAGTCCCAGTGTGGCCGTTCACCCTCTCAGGTCGGCTACGCATCGTCGCCTTGGTGGGCCGTTACCCCACCAACTAGCTAATGCGCCGCAGGCCCATCCCTCAGTGACAGATTGCTCCGTCTTTCATTCTTCTCTCAGGAGAAAAAAGAAATTATCCGGTATTAGCTACCGTTTCCGGTAGTTATCCCAGCCTGAAGGGCAGGTTGCCTACGTGTTACTCACCCGTCCGCCGCTAAGTTATTTTGAAAGCAAGCTTTCAAAATAACTCCGCTCGACTTGCATGTATTAGGCACGCCGCCAGCGTTCGTCCTGAGCCAGGATCAAACTCTCCAATTAGTATTGAAAAGAGCGATATGCTCATTTTGAAACATCTGACGAGAAAATTAATTCTCTAATTTTGGATTTCACTTACGTGATTTCCTACTCACTCGTTGTTCAGTTTTCAAAGATCAAGTTCTCGTTGGCGCCGCTTAATGTCTCAGCAGCAACTCTTATACTATATCATGTTCGGCTATTTAATGTCAAGCTCTTTTTTTAACCTCATTTTCGAGCTCGGCATGTGTATTTCTTGGCCGGACTTAGAATATATCATGTATAGAGATTCATTGCAAGAGTTTTTTTGAAACTAATATTAAATCTCTACATTCTATAGGAGCAATGAAGTGAAAGCACCGCTTCTAATCAACAGTAGCCAAGAGAACTGTCCTTAGACAGCTCCCTTAAGCCCTGTGTTGTATAGATACTATTCAGTACGGTTACGCATATGTGGAAACAGCAATACATCGCGAATCGATGCAGAATTGGTAAGCAGCATGATCAGACGGTCTACGCCGATTCCCAGTCCGCCAGTAGGTGGCATACCATATTCCAGGGCGCGGATGAAATCATCGTCCATCTCATGAGCTTCGTCATTACCTTGCTCTTTCTCCTGGATCTGTGCCTCAAAGCGTTGACGTTGGTCAATCGGATCATTCAATTCACTAAATGCATTAGCGTGCTCACGACCCACAATAAACAGCTCAAAACGATCGGTAAAGCGTGGATCCTCATCGTTTTTCTTCGCAAGTGGTGAAATTTCAACAGGGTGTCCCATTACAAAGGTTGGCTGAATTAGAGTTTCCTCTACAAATTGCTCGAAGAAAGCGTTAAGGATATGACCGAACGTCATATGTTTCTCAACAGGCACACGATGTTCTTTTGCCAAAGCTTGTGCTTCGTCATCTGTCATGTGAACACTGAAATCAACACCGGTTACTTCTTTAACAGCATCAACCATAGTTACACGACGCCATCCTGGAGACAGATTTACCTCTTTGCCTTGGTAATCCAGCAGTTGTGTACCTAATACCTCTTGGGCAATATGTGCAATCATATTCTCCGTGAGATTCATGATGTCCTTGTAGTCAGCATATGCTTCGTACAACTCAATCATAGTAAACTCTGGATTATGACGAGTCGACATTCCCTCGTTACGGTATACACGGCCGATTTCGTACACTTTTTCCAAACCGCCAACAATAAGGCGTTTCAAGTGAAGCTCGATAGCAATCCGCATATACAGCTGCATTTCAAGTGTGTTGTGGTAAGTAATAAACGGACGCGCAGCTGCTCCGCCGGCGATCGTATGAAGTGTAGGTGTTTCAACTTCAAGATAACCAAGTGAATCCAAATAGCGACGCATCGATTGAATAATTCTTGAACGCGCAATAAAGGTCTGTTGAACTTCCGGATTAATAATCAAATCAACATAGCGCTGGCGATAACGCAGTTCTACATCTTTAAGACCATGATATTTCTCAGGAAGTGGCAGCAGGGATTTGGACAAGACTTCGAGATTATGCACTTTGATGGAGGTCTCGCCTGTTTTGGTTTTGAATACTGTTCCACGAACGCCAATAATATCTCCCAGATCGAGAACATTAAACGCCGCGTATTGAGTTTCAGGAATGCTGTCTTGACGAACATAAAGCTGAATTCTTCCACTAAGGTCCTGGATATGCGCAAAGCTGGCTTTACCCATAACGCGTTTTGCCATAATACGTCCAGCAATGCTCACTTCAACAGAAAGCTCGTCCAATTCCTCTTTGGAAAGTCCATCATACTTAGCTACGATATCGCCAGCGTTAGCTGTGCGCTCGTATTTTTTGCCAAAAGGATCAATACCAAGTCCTCTTAGCTCGTCCAGTTTGGCACGGCGGATCTGCAAAAGCTCACTAAGTTCGTTCTCTGCATTGTCCACATTGTTCATTTCCTCGGTCATGCGATTCATCCCCTTATAACTCAGTAATATCATATACACAAGAAGAAACGGCTCCGTCTCCATAGTTAGAGGACAGTCCCGTTCCAGCTCAAAATATAAGCAGTTTGTTTTACCTATCGTTTCTGGATGATTTGAAAAAAGCTTCCCTAAGGAAGCTTTCCCAAACATGTTCCCTTATCTACCTATGTACAGTGAAATGACTAATACATACGGCAGCACATCTATTTACAGACATTAAGGTCTGTATATTACTTCATTCTGATATCGAGAATTTTATATTGAATAACTCCTGCAGGTGTAGAAACATCAACAACCGTACCTATTTTTTTCCCGATAATAGCTTTGCCTACCGGACTTTCATTGGAAATCTTGTTATTCAGTGGATCAGACTCTGCTGTACCTACGATCGTATACTCCATAGTGTCCCCATATTCCAAATCCTCGACACTTACAGTAACACCAATACTTACTACGTCAGTAACGATCTCGTCGCTATTGATGATACGCGCGTTGCGAAGCATCTTCTCCAAAGTTAGAACGCGTCCTTCGATAAAAGCTTGCTCATTCTTCGCGTCTTCATACTCCGAGTTCTCACTGATATCTCCGTAGCCAATCGCTACCTTAATCCGTTCAGCAACCTCACGGCGTTTTACGGATTTGAGGGTCTCCAGCTCATCTTCCAGACGTTTTAGCCCGTCCGGCGTAAGGATGACTTCTTTATCGCTCATCTCAACCGATTCTCCTGTCGTATACAATTATTGAAAACACCATACTATATGCTAATCTAGAAGGATAAGAACCCTCCCTGCTGCATTGCTCTTACTGTAACGGCGATTTTATACTGTGAAATTATATTGGAACCGCTACAAAATGTCAATGACACCACATATAAAGTCAGATGTGTTCAAATATCAGCAGAAAAAAGGTGATTATACAGCAGAAGAAGACATTTCAATGCCCTTGCTCTCTTCTTCATGCTTTAATTGAACGACAAAATCATTCAATATCCTCACCATTCCATCGCGTTTTGTTTCTGTCATGAGAACATCCTTCACTCTAGCGGCAGCCTTCAAGCCTTTTAAGTACCAGGCCATATGCTTACGCATCTCACGGACAGCTACAGCTTCTCCCTTAAGAGCTACCAGTCGATCCATATGAAGAATAGCAACCTTAATCTTCTCATCCAAGCCAGGTTCAGGCATAAGCTCGCCGGTGCTCAAATATTGAATCGTACGATACAACATCCAAGGATTGCCGAGTGCTCCACGCCCGATCATTACGCCATCGCAGCCAGTCTGATCCAACATAGCCCGAGCATCTTCAGGTGTATTAACATCCCCGTTGCCAATAACAGGAATAGAAACTGCTTCTTTTGCCATCTTGATATAGTTCCAGTCCGCATGGCCTGTGTAAAGCTGCTCCCGGGTACGACCGTGTACGCTGACAGCCTTACCCCCGGCACGTTCAACCGCACGCGCATTATCTTCGACAAAAATATGCTCGCTATCCCAGCCAATCCGCATTTTCACGGTTACGGGTTTATCGACAACATCGACAACCGCAGAGACCATTTCATAGATTTTGTCGGGATTCAAAAGCCAGCGGGCTCCCGCATCACATTTAGTTACTTTAGGCACTGGGCATCCCATATTGATATCGATAATATCAGCATTGGTTTCTTTATCAACCACTTTTGCTGCTTGCACCAGTGATTCTCTATCCCCGCCAAAAATCTGCAAACTAAGCGGTTTCTCCCGTTCATCTACAAACAACATTTCGCGAGTACGTGTATTTCCGTGAATAATGGCCTTATCGCTTACCATTTCCGCACAGACCAGACCTGTACCAAATTCCTTAGCGATCAGACGAAAAGCCGGATTGCACACGCCAGCCATAGGTGCCAGAACAACCTGATTTTTCATCTCGATATCGCCAATCTTCAGCATTCGTATCACTTCCTGCCTTTTAATTCTTAAAAATTATGAGTTGGGATCCACAAGCTCTTCTGTTGTAACCCCTAGGACATTCGCAATTTTATCTAAAATTTGATCTTCTAATCGTCTGTTACCCCTCTCGACTGCACCAAGCACAGCCAAGGAAATTCCGGCAAGATCCGCAAGATCCTGTTGAGTATACCCTTTTAGCTTACGGAATGCCCTGACCCTCCGTCCCAAACGCTTGTTGTCCACAACCGAATTCCTTCCTTCCCGTCTATGTCTTGAAGCGCTGCTGTAATCAGCTTGCGAAGTCCGGAAGATTGTTCATTCTGTGGAACGATGTCACTGAGCGGAAACAATACAAAAGCACGCTCTAACATGCGTGGATGCGGTAACGTTAAATGTGGTGTATCGAGCACCTGACCCTCAACCCACAACAAATCCAAATCTACCGTTCTCGGTCCATAGCGGATATCCCGGATACGACCCAACTGCGTTTCAATCCCCAACATCACTTCCAGCAAGGACTCGGGCGCAAGTGTCGTTCGCAAAGCTGCTGCCATATTGAGAAACTGCGGCTGATCTAAATAACCTACTGGCTCTGTCTCGTAAACTTTGGAGCAGCGGACCACAGATATTTCATCATGAGCGTCCAGTCTGTTCAAAGCCTCTGACAGTGTACCCTCGCGGTCACCCAAATTAGCCCCTAAAGCAATATAAGCCTCTGATTCTTCAGAGGTGGAATGTATATTCATGGACCTTGTTCTCACTTTCTAGTTCTGCGCAGCTCTACAGTCACTCCCTGAAAATGAATGTCGAAAGGCGGATGGGGTTTAGTTACCTTAACCGTTACTGCATTGATAACAGTATAAGTGTCCAGTACGGAGGATGCAATATATTCTGCCAAAGCTTCGATCAACTTAAAAGACTTTATTTCGACAATGTTTTTGACTAATTCATGAACTTCAGCATAATTCACGGTTTGACTCAAATCATCATTTAAGCCCGCACCCTGCAAATCAAGCTCCAGCTCTAAATCAATGTAAAAACGTTGTCCCAGCTTACGTTCTTCCTCAAATACACCGTGGTATCCGTAATATTCCATGCGATGCATTGTCATTTTATCCATGATTAATCCGCCCTTTTTCGTAAAATATAGCTATTCACGCACCAATGGAGGTGCAGCATACAACATCGCATCACACATCTTAACCGTTCGTTTAATCAGAGATACATCATGTACACGTACGATCTGGCAACCCTGAGCTATCCCAAAAGCTACTGTAGCTGCGGTGCCTTCCACAACATCATCAGACGGCAAATCAAGTACCGTGCGGATGAATTTTTTGCGGGAAGTCGCCAGTAACAACGGATAACCTAACTCAGTCAACCCGTCTAAAAGCGTCATTGCCTGCAGGTTTTCATTATAATCCTTAGCAAAGCCGATACCTGGATCCAATATGATATTGGCCGGCTTAACGCCTGCGGCTACCGCAAGATCAATACTTTCCTTAAGGTCAGCCGACATATCCGCACTCAGATTCGTATAATTACGGTCCTGCCGGTTATGCATCAAAATAATAGGACAGTCAGCAGCAGCGGCCACTGCCGCCATTTCCGGATCGGCCTTACAACCCCATATGTCATTAATGATATGGGCACCCGCAGCTATAGCTTGGTGGGCTACTTCAGCTTTATAGGTATCGATAGATAACGGAAGGTGAGGTGCCGCCTTATGAATACTCTCAATCACAGGCAATACACGGGCTAACTCCTCTTCAAGTCCCACCGGTTGATGACCAGGACGAGTAGATTCACCGCCGATATCAATAATATCAGCACCCTCTGCAGCCATACGCAGCGCATGCTCAACTGCTTTGTCCGGATGATCCCAAAGTCCTCCATCCGAAAAAGAATCCGGGGTCACATTAAGGATGCCCATAATCAATGTTCGATTTCCTAACTCCAAGTCTGTATTTCCACAACGGTATGTCCGCTTAAAGAGGACTGGTCTCATTTCGAAATCGCCGTCCTATCTCTATATAATGAAATCAAGCCAGCAGTAATTGTTCCACACTGGCCAGTACCTATAGTAAATCTTGCATCTCCGTGCCACACCCCAGTAACAGGAACGATTTCTTGTACGGAATTGGTAAGAAACACTTCATCAGCAGCTTTTAACTGCTCCCAGTGATATGTTCCTTCTTCAACACTAAGGCCTGCACTAAGAGCCAGCTCCATTACCATTTCCCGGGTAATTCCCGGAAGTATCCCTGTTGTAAGATCTGGGGTATAGAGCCTGTTGTTTTTTACAAAAAAGATGTTGCTGACAATGCCCTCGGCAATAAATTCTTCTGCCGTCAGCATTAGTCCTTCAGCACCATTTGCCGCAGAAGTATACCCTCTAAGCTCTCGCTTAGCCAGAATGTTATTCATATAATGCAGCGACTTGAATCGCACTGTTCCCTCAGGAGTATTACGCCGCAAGGACAACAGCTGCAGCTCTTTGCCTTCACTATAGAGTTTATCTGGTACTTTCGGCAGCGCTTTGATGTACAACAAATGATTAGGCTTTTGATAATCACCAGCAGGTAATCCGAGAATATCCTCACCGGCTGTTACGGTATAGCGTATATAAGCTTCTTTTAATTCATTTTTGTCCATAACGCGCTTAATCCAGTCAAGTAGATGTGCCGCTTCTGCTTCAAATGGAATGCCCAGTGCCTTGCAACCCTCTGCCATACGCTTCAAATGACGCTCCAGCAAAAAGGGAACTCCCCCATAGGTCCTAAAGGTTTCGAACAAGCCAATGCCGTACAAAAAGCCGTGATCCAAGGTAGAAACCACGGTTTCTCGGGCGTCAATGACACCATTGTTAAATCCTATATATTTCATGCCGTTTCTCCGGCTCTCCGTTTCAAGAAATTACGCAGCATCGTATGACCATGATCCGTAATAATAGATTCCGGGTGGAACTGCACACCTTCAATAGGGTATTCTTTATGGCGCAATGCCATAATCTCCCCTTCTTCAGTCTCAGCCGTAATCTCCAAGCAATCTGGGAGACTCTCCCGCTCTACAATCAGTGAATGATATCGGGTAGCTGTAAATGGAGACTCCAGACCTTCAAAAACTGAGGTCCCGTTATGGTAAATAGGCGATGTCTTCCCATGCATCAAACGCTCAGCACGGATGACATTGCCACCAAATGCTTGTCCAATCGCTTGATGTCCAAGGCATACGCCGAAGATCGGAATGATCCCCTTGAAATGATGCAACAATTCCAGACTAATTCCCGCTTCATTTGGCGTACATGGGCCTGGTGAAATTAGAATATGGTCAGGTGCCAGCTTTTCAATCTCTTCGATGGTAATTTCATCATTGCGGTGCACTTTAACCTCTTCCCCAAGCTCACCTAAATACTGTACGAGGTTATACGTAAAGGAATCATAATTATCGATGACCAAGATCACAGTGCTACTCCCCCTTCGGCTCCGCTGGTAGCTGGCAATTCCTGCTGCAGTTCACTACAGAGTACTGCCTTCACTACCGCTTTGGCTTTATTATGGCATTCACGGTATTCACGGTAGGGATCGGAATCGATCACTATGCCGGCACCTGTCTGAATATATCCGACCCCGTCTTTTACAGCCAGCGTTCTTATAATAATATTTAATTCCATATTGCCGTTATAGTCAATAAAACCCATCGATCCTGTATAGGGTCCACGTCGAACCGGCTCCAATTCTTCAATAATCTCCATTGTCCTTACCTTGGGAGCCCCTGTAATAGTCCCCCCGGGGAATAAAGCTGCAATAACCGCATACGCGTCTTTATCCGGCGCAATCTGGCCCTCTACCTGCGAAACGAGATGCATCACATGAGAGTAGCGCTCCACCGTCATCAGCTCCGGCACGCTGACGGAACCGTATGCAGCGACACGCCCGATGTCGTTGCGTTCCAGATCGACAAGCATGATATGCTCGGCGATCTCTTTTTCGCTCCCGCGAAGCTCCGCCTCCATGGCGGCATCCTCCGCGGGAGTGAGTCCCCGGCGCCGGGTGCCAGCGATTGGCCGGGCGCTCACTTTGTCCCCGTGCAGCTTGACGAGCAGCTCCGGTGAAGCGCTGGACAGCGCGAAGCCGGGCGACCGCAAGAGCCCCATGTACGGGGACGGGTTGAGCTTGCGCAGCCACTCGTAAACATCCTCCGGCGGGGACTTCAGCTGCGCCTCCTGGCGCAGCGAGAGGTTCACTTGGAAGACATCACCTTGGCGGATGTATTCCTGAACGTCCAGCACTGCCTGCTGAAACTTCTCAGGCGAAAAAGCGGAAGCCATGCCCGGCCACTCTCCTGATGAAACTGTAAGGGCCTCAATGCTGCCCACAGCCTCATCATCCAATCCTGCAGCTGAAGATATCAGCTGCCACTGCTCTACCATTTGTCCAGCCTGTTCTATACTGCCAAGATAAAGATTTTGCAGCTCTTCCATCCCACAGTCTGCTGGAACTGGAACGTGAACAGCACAATACAGCACATGCTCTTCGTGATCATAAATCCATATCTCGTCAAACCTCATAAAAAGATAATCAGGAAAACCAGGATCATCTTGGGCAAGAGACGGCAATCGTTCCAAAGAACGAACCACATCATAACCAAGGAAACCAATACATCCACCAGAAAAAGGAGGAACATCTTCATCCTTTAGCTTAGGTGACGTAAAATCCGACATCCATTGCTGCAGTAGCTCCAGCGGTTGTCCATGTAGTGTTGTTGCCTCAGGTATCCTCTCCTCGTCCACTGATGCTAATTCCAAAGATTCAGTAGGGAAGCTAAATACTTCCGCATTATCCTCCTTGCCCTTCAATATCGAAACAGGGTTCAAGCCCAAGTACGTATAACGGCCACCCTTACCACTTTCTAAAACTACAGAATACTGGGAAGCTAACTCCCAGGCTTTCTCCCAGGACGCGGGTAATTCGTTTGTGCACCGGGGAGATTTTATAATCAAGGGAAACATGCTCCAGTCTTCAGCAGCCCATTGTTCCCACTCGTTCCAGGTTGTTATGATTTCCAAAGCCATCCTCCTAAAAGTTTTGTCTAGCATCATCTTACAGTTTAATCTTCGAGACAAAACTCGCTTCGTAAGCATATGCTTAGTTTTATGAAGCCATTACTTCGTAGACATCACTTCGCAATAAAACTTGCTTCGTAAGCATTTGCTTAGTTTTGTCCATTCATCAGTAGTATATTGCCTGTCAGTATACTGTACTTAAGGCATTATTGAAAAGCCCTCAGCGATAGGAAATTATTATGATTTTTGCGTTTTCTGCAAAAACCAGAGCTTTTTTCAACAATAATAAAATCACCACGTCTACCCCGGCATATATGCACAGTACCTAATTCCTTTTAAATCAACGAAAAGAGTCTCCATCACCACCAAAAAAGTGGTATGAAGACTCTTATAGATTTACGTTATTGCAAACAATTACGCTTCGAAATTGTAAAGTGGTGTGCTCAGGTAACGTTCGCCGTTACTTGGGATAATGACTACTACTTTTTTGCCAGGGCCTAAATCTTTAGCTACTTTAAGTGCGGCAAATACAGCAGCACCTGAAGAAATACCAGACAAGACGCCTTCTTCTTTAGCTACACGACGTGCAGTTTCGAAAGCTTCATCATTCTCAACGTGGATGATTTCATCATAGATATCTTGGTTCAGAATCTCAGGGATGAAGTTAGCTCCGATACCCTGGATTTTGTGAGGGCCTGGTTTGCCTCCAGCCAAGATTGGGGAAGCAGCAGGCTCCACAGCATAAATCTTAATATCAGGATATTGGCTTTTCAGCACTTCACCCGCACCAGTGATCGTTCCGCCTGTTCCGATACCTGCAATAAAAGCATCCAAAGGACCGCCGATGGATTCAATAGCGTCAATGATTTCAGGTCCAGTAGTCTCACGGTGAATCTTCACGTTCGCTTTATTCTTGAATTGCTCGGATGGGAAATAGCTTGGGTTCTCCTTCAGAATTTCGTCTGCTTTCTTAACCGCACCATTCATACCTTCCGATCCTGGGGTCAGCACCAATTCCGCTCCATATGCGCGAAGGAGATTACGGCGCTCCAAGCTCATTGTTTCCGGCATTACGATAACTGCCTTATAACCTTTAGCAGCAGCTACAAGTGCCAGGCCGATACCAGTGTTACCACTAGTAGCTTCTACAATCGTACCTCCTGGTTTCAGTAGACCTTCACGCTCAGCTTCTTCCACGATGCTGATTGCAATCCGGTCTTTTACGCTTGATCCCGGGTTCTGATATTCCAATTTCAAATAAATATCTGCGGAGCCTTCCTGTGCCAGACGATTCAAACGAACGAGCGGAGTACCTCCGATCAATTCTGTTACGTTGTTAACGACTTTAGCCATGAGCAAAAACCTCCTTAGAATGATAAATGCGATATAAGAACGTAAATTGTGACTTTATGCTTCTGTGTGTGGAGTTTAAATTGTTGACCACCGTCAGTTATTTCCGACTAAAACGGTAGGGTTTACGTTAATATCATATTATCAATCTTGCAGGCTGTTGTCAATATTTATTGACACCTCATATTTATTGCGTAAATTGCTTTCCACCTGCTGCAAGGGAGGGGCTTGCTCCAAAGCCAGCTCTTGACGTACAAGCGCCCGAATTTCTTTCTGATCTGGCATTTCTGGAGAGTGAATACTCTCCAAGCGAATAATGGCGAAGTCTTCCCCTGTCTCGATCGGACCGGCTATATCACCCACATCCAATCCAGCCGCAGTCTTTAACATTCCCTCTGGCCAAAAAGGGTCGTCTTCCTCTACTTTGCCTAAACTGCCTCCATGCTGCCGACTCTCTTCATCAATAGACACTTCCCTAGCCAAATCAGCGAAATCCTCACCCTGTTCCAAGCGATCCATTACCTGCTGACCTTCCTCATAGGATGAAACCTTGATCATAGAAAGCTGCATTTCCTTTTTTGGAACGAAGCGCTCGGCATTTTGCTCTAAATAAGCATCTATATCGGCATCACTGATTGTAATGCCCACCGTGGCTATCGCTTGTAAGGACAGACGATAAGCTGTCTCTGTGAACACTTCCTGACGAGATAATCCCAGCTGAGATTGCATTTGAGCATAATATTGCGCTTCTGATTCGTATCCAACTATAGTGCGTGCCAGTTCCTGCTTAACCTCATCGTCTGTCACGGTAATTCCTAAAGCCTTAGCTTCCATGTCCACGACAATATGGTTAAGCATACTGATTAACACTTCTTCTCCATGCTTTTTTTTGAGCTCATCCATCCACTGCTGATCCGTTATCGGTTGTCCGCCTGCAGTCGCTACATCCGGTGATTCATTGTCTGTTGTATCTCCTTTAAGAAGAGCCATGGCGCGTAAACTCCAGAATAATAGACCCCCGAGCATTAAAGTTGCAACAGCTAGAATAATAACCGTATTGCGAAGTGCGCGTTCCTGTCTCGTCATCATCCCAATGCCCTACGAATTCGCTTGTTCTAAAATGACCTGTAAATCGTCCTTATTGAAAACATAAGCCTCATTGCAAAAATGGCATACGACTTCAGCCTGTTCATCTTCTGCAATTAATCTCTCCAGTTCATCCCGCCCTAAGCTAACCAATGTCTGCTCTACCCGCTCACGCGAACACTGACAAGCAAAGTTAATATCCAGTTCATCCATAACCACTGCATCCGGCAACAGGTAGCGCAGCATTTCTTCTGGCTCCAGCCCCTGATCGAGAAGCGCTGTTACAGAAGGCATCGCCCCTACAGCTTTTTCAATCTCTGTGATCTCCGCATCAGTCAGACCAGGAAGAAGCTGAACAATAAACCCTCCAGCCACAATTACCGACTCATCGGTATCTACCAGTACACCTAGGCCAACCGCAGCTGGAGTTTGCTCAGAAACCGCAAAATAATAAGTAAAATCATCGCCAAGCTCCCCGGAGATAATAGGTATACTACCTCGGTATGGCTCTTTCATGCCTAAATCTTTTATAACATCAATGAACCCTTCAGTTCCCACCGCTCCAGCTACATCCAGTTTCCCCATGCTATTGCTCGGTAAATGAATGTGCGGATTATGCACATAACCACGCACTTCTCCCAATGCATTGGATTCTGCAACGATTTGTCCGATCGGTCCATTCCCTTTAACCATAATACTCAGCTTCTCACTACCCTTGAGCATAGCGCCCATCATGGCTGCAGCGGTAACTGTACGTCCCATTGCGGCTGTAGCCGTTGGATACGTATCGTGTCTGCGTCTCAGTTCTTCAACCAATTCAGTTGTGCGGACAGCAAACGCTCTCACTTTACCATTAAGAGCCGTGCCACGGATTAGTCGATCCTTCTTTTTTTCCATTGGGTGCATAGCCCTCCTATCTCTTCGCCTTTTAGGCTTCTTTATCTTTATTGGTTACGATCGTAAATAATTCTTAATCCTTCTAGCGTTAACATAGGATTTACTTCATCAATACAGTCCGTTTCACCCGCAATTAGCGAGGCGAGGCCTCCGGTCGAAATAACCTTCAGTTCGGGAGCGTTCATCTCGACTTTAATTCGTTTAACGATGCCCTCAACCTGACCCGCATAGCCAAAAATAATTCCGGCCTGCATCGCATGCACCGTATTACGCCCGATGACCTTTTTAGGCTTCTCCAATTCAATTCGCGGCAGCTTAGATGCCCGCTGGTATAATGCCTCTGTTGAAATGCCTAGACCAGGAACTATCGCGCCACCAAGATAATTAGCACCTGCATCAATGCAATCAAAAGTCGTAGCCGTACCAAAATCAACAACCACAAGTGGACATTTGTATTGTTCAATCGCAGCAACTGCATTAACAATCCGGTCTGCGCCAATTTCACGCGGATTCTCATAACGTAAGTTAAGCCCCGTCTTAATCCCTGGTCCAACAATCAATGGGTCTTTCCCTATATATTTAATACACATATCCTCAATAGTCTTAACCAGTGGTGGAACAACCGAAGATATAATTACACCTTCAACGTCTTTGACAGATATACCTGACATGTGAAAAAGATTGTGTATCATTACTCCATATTCATCCACGGTCGATTGGCGCGCAGTGCTTAGCCGAAAATGATGCAGCAATTCGCGTTTTCTATATACACCGAGAACAATATTGGTATTACCGATATCGACAGCAAGCATCATGACAAAGGCCCTTCCTTCTTAGCATTAAGGTCTAGACTGATATCCAGACTGGAGAAGGAGTACGTAAGGCGCCCGACAGAAATCACATCCACACCCGTTTCAGCAATCCCGCGTACGGTTTCTAACGATACATTTCCAGAAGCCTCTGTCTTAACATGCGGAGCTTGGGATTTAATCCTAGCCACGGCTTGCTTCATCATATCGTTAGACATGTTATCGAGCATTATAATGTCGGCACCTGCTGCCAGCGCCTCTTCGACTTGCTCTAAATTTTCGGTCTCCACTTCGATGCTCATCGTATGCGGGATGTTCTTCCGAGCACGACCTACAGCCTGCCGAATACCACCCGCGCCTTTGATATGATTATCCTTGATCATAACTGCATCATATAAGCCAAAACGGTGATTAAAGCCTCCACCAATACGAACAGCATATTTCTCCAGCATCCGGTGACCTGGTGTTGTCTTACGTGTATCCACTAAGCGAGTCGGTAATCCCTCCAGCACCTGCACGAAAGAAGCTGTACGTGATGCCACACCCGAAAGACGCTGCATCAAGTTAAGCGCAAGCCGCTCACCTGTTAGAATCGCATGTGTGCTGCCCTCAACCTCAATAATTACAGTCCCTTTGGTTACAGCTTGACCTTCTTCGACAAGGGCTGTAAAACTAAGCGCCGGATCCACAATTTCAAAGACCAGCTCTGCAATTGGGATGCCACAAATTATCCCATCTTCCTTGGCATGAATAATCCCTTTGGACTCATGGCCCACTGGAATCGTCATCTGCGTGGTTACATCTCCGGAACCAACATCTTCCCGCAACCAAGCCTTGATAGATTGTACTAGTTCTTCATTGTAACCATTAAACATCATCGCTTAATTCCTCCACTATTCCCAGTTCGCGAATTTGAAGCAGGTGCTTACGCCACTGATCATCATCCCGCTGCGGATAATCCTCACGGTAATGCGCCCCACGGCTCTCTTCCCGTGCCAGAGCAGACTCTGTCACAAGCAAACAGCAGGTCAGCATATTAGCAAATTCATATTCCTCACGTTTGGACAAAGCTGATCCAAAGATTGGCAGCTGTCGTTTTAATTCATCTAATCCTTTAAGTAACATCTCTTCGTTACGACGTAGTCCGGCATATCGAACCATTACCTTCTGTAGCTTCAAACGACGTTCCACAATAGCTTGAGTTGGCGAATCTACACGGCCCTCGTTACTGATAACCGATAAAATATCACGGTCCAGCGGGGAAAGCTCATGAATCCGATCAATAATACGCTGTCCAAATACAATGGCCTCAGATAAAGAATTACTAGCTAAACGGTTAGCGCCATGCAGGCCTGTGGAGGAAACCTCTCCGCAAGCAAACAGACGCGGGACGGTACTCTCTCCATTCAGATCGGTCTTAATCCCCCCCATCATATAATGCGCAGCAGGAGCCACTGGAATCCAATCACTTGTAATATCCAGTCCATAGCCCATACATGTCTCATATATTGTGGGAAACCGATGCTTCACCATCTCTGGAGATTCATGTGTAATATCCAAATAAACGAACGTTGATTTAGTAAGTTCCATTTCACTTACAATAGCTCGCGCTACAATATCCCGCGGGGCTAGTTCAAGCAGGTTATGATAACGCTCCATGAACCGCTCTCCATTAATATTGCGCAAGACTGCTCCTTCCCCACGCACAGCTTCGGAGATTAAAAATCTAGGAGCTCCTGGGTAACTAAGTGCTGTAGGATGAAATTGAATAAATTCCATATCTCGTATATGAGCACCAGCGCGATAGGCGATCGCTACACCATCTCCTGTAGCTACCTCAGGGTTGGTAGTGTATCGATATAATTGTCCTGCTCCACCAGAGCACAAAATGGTCGCATCCCCTTGCAGGAACAACCGTCCACCACCGGGCCGCTGCAATAATGCGCCTACACATTCGCCACCTTCAGTGATGAGATCGATAACATAATGATCATCCCAGACCTCAATATTCTCATGTTCCGCTACCTGTTCCGCCAATGCACGAACAATCTCATAACCAGTAGCATCCCCATTTGCATGCAAAATACGGCGGTGGCTGTGCGCTCCTTCCTGAGTCAAAGCCAGTACCCCATCTTCCTTATCAAACAGGGTTCCTAAGCGAATTAACTCATGAACGCCTTCCGGCCCTTCATTAACAAGTGCATCGACAGCTGTTGAGGAGCAAAGACCTGCACCGGCCATTAAGGTATCCTGCCGGTGGTATGCAGGGGAATCATCCTCAGCTATAACAGCTGCGATCCCCCCCTGTGCATAGCGAGTATTACTTTCCATTACTGATTTCTTTGTGATCATTATGACACGCCGATCTTCACTGGCTTTAATAGCCGTGAATAATCCGGCAATCCCTGAACCAATAACAATACAATCTGTCTTTACCGTAGGAATATCCCGAAGATCAAAATCAACCAAATATTGTGGAATCATGACCGCTTTTCACCTGTTTCAACGAAAGAGTAGCGCATGCTACCGGACTTGTAGCATGCGCTCTAGGGATGTTCTGGCTTTGTCGGCGACAGCAGGCGGTACATAGATTTGTGGCTTCATCGTCTCCAGGCATTTCACCAGTTTTTTTAGATTATTAACTTTCATATTAGGACAAACAAGAAATTTGGTAGCAAAATGGAATTCTTTATCTGGACTATCCTTACGAAGCTGATATCCGGTACCATCTTCCGTTCCAACGATAAATTGCTTACGATCCGATTTCCGGCAATACTCCAGAATTGATGTAGTGCTGCCTACATAGTCACCCATGGCCACTACTTCAGGACGACACTCTGGATGAACTACAAATTCCGCATCTGGATATTTTGCTCTCATCTCTACTACATCTTTGACGGTCAACATGTCGTGAGTGTTGCAATAACCTTCCCAGATAATCAGCTTCTTGCCCGTCTGATCTTGTACATATTGACCAAGATTCTTATCTGGGACCCAAATAATCTCTTCGGCGTCAAGGGATTCGATTACTTTCACAGCATTAGCAGAGGTACAACAAATATCGGTTTCTGCTTTAATCTCGGCGGACGAGTTGATATAAGTGACTACTTTAGCATTTGGATGTTGAGCTTTTAGCTTACGTAAACCGTCTACATTGACCATATCTGCCATTGGACAGCCTGCACGTTCATCAGGAATTAGGACGGTTTTGTTCGGGGCTAAAATTTTTGCACTTTCCCCCATGAAATGAACACCGCAGAATACAATAACTTCCGCATCTGTCTCTGCAGCCTTCTGAGCGAGTAAAAAAGAGTCGCCCCGGAAATCGGCAACCTCCTGAATTTCATCACGCTGATAATAATGAGCTAAAATGATTGCGTTTCGTTCCTTTTTAAGCTGTTCAAGACGTATACGAAGTTCTCGATTCTGTTCCTGCTTGCGCTCAAGCGCCAGAGCTTCCACCGATTGTTCTCCCCCTTAAATCCTCGCGGCTTTTCGCCGACATGATGTTATCAAATGGCATGCGCCATCATGGTGAAAAAATGAACATGCTGATATAAATAGTAAGTAATATTAATCACTAATGTACACAACGTTCCAGCCCCTGTCAATGTAACTGGACAGGCTTTAAGGCATAGAATCCCTTAAAAATTAAAATAAAAAATCCGGAGAACAGTTACGTTCTCCGGATAAATTTACATCATATGAATGGTGGACCCAATTAGGTAAGGCTAGTGCCCCCACCTTTGTTGTCATCATCGGAACCGTCATTACCCTCAGAATCAGGGTTATTCGGGATATCCTTTGATAAGTCAGGAAGTGTGGACTGTTCGTCCTCAGGCTTGCCTTGAATGCGAACTCGCACATCACCGATATTGTCGATGACAGGCTCGCCAACTTCATGGGCAACACCTTCGCCACCCTCTGGTTTACCATCCTCGGAAAGGAATCCTTGTTCAATCAGTTGTGTGATCTGATCAAGCTCAAGTGTTTCTTTCTCAAGTAATGTATTGGCAATCAAGTGCATTTCTTTGGAGTGTTTGATCAACAGATCTTTACAACGTTCGTAACTCGAAGTAATAAAGTTCTGCATTTCCTGATCAATCTCATAAGCAATGGAGTCACTGTAATTCTGTTCATGCCCAATATCACGACCTAAGAATACTTGACCTTGAGAAGATCCGAACTGCATAGGTCCAAGCTTATCGCTCATACCGTACTCCATAATCATGGCACGCACGATGCGCGTAGCCTGTTGGAAGTCACTGTATGCACCCGTACCGATCTCACCAATAAACAATTCTTCGGCAACACGTCCACCAAGTAATCCAGTAACCTTATCTAAAAGCTCCTGCTTGGTAACGATCATCCGATCTTCCTTCGGAAGCATAATAACGTATCCGCCTGCACGTCCGCGTGGGATAATAGTAACTTTATGCACCATATCGGCGTGCTCAAGGAAGTAACCAGCAATAGTATGGCCTGCTTCATGATAAGCTACAATACGTTTCTCGCGGTCACTGATCACACGGCTGCGTTTCTCAGTTCCTACGATAACACGGTCAATAGCTTCATCCACTTCAATCATGGAAATATCTTTACGGTTACGGCGTGCAGCTAGCAAAGCTGCCTCATTCAGCAGATTCTCCAAATCAGCACCTGTGAATCCGGTTGTGCGTTTAGCAACAACATCCAGTCTTACATCTTTCGTAAGCGGTTTGTTACGAGCGTGCACCTTAAGTACAGCTTCACGGCCTTTCACATCAGGACGGTCAACCGTAATTTGACGGTCAAAACGTCCTGGACGAAGCAATGCCGGATCAAGTATATCAGCGCGGTTAGTCGCCGCTACAATAATAATGCCTTCGTTACCACCGAATCCATCCATCTCAACCAGCAATTGGTTAAGCGTCTGCTCACGCTCGTCATGTCCGCCACCAAGACCGGCACCACGCTGACGACCCACAGCATCAATTTCATCAATGAAGATAATACATGGAGCATTCTTCTTAGCATTCTCGAACAAATCACGTACCCGAGAAGCACCGACACCCACGAACATTTCCACAAAGTCAGAACCGGAAATACTAAAGAAAGGAACGCCAGCTTCACCTGCTACCGCACGGGCAAGCAATGTTTTACCTGTTCCCGGAGGACCTACAAGCAATACGCCCTTAGGAATACGTGCGCCGACAGCTGCAAATTTGCGTGGATCTTTCAGGAACTCAACGACTTCGACAAGCTCTTGCTTCTCTTCGTCCGCCCCTGCAACATCCTCAAAGCTGATTTTCTTCTTCTCTTCATTATATAACCGAGCCTTGCTCTTGCCGAAATTCATGACTTTACCGCCGCCACCTTGCGCCTGATTAAACAGGAAGAAGAACAAGATGAACATAATTACCAGTGGGATAATTGAAGAAAGGAATGTCAGCCAAATGCTGGTACCTTCCATTTTCTTCTGAGTTAATTCAATCCCATTAACATCACTGGCTTGAATCAGTTCATTGATAGCGGCATCTGTAGGAGGAATATATGTGGAGAAGCTTTTCGATTTAGTATCGGCAGGCAGCTCTCTATACTCGCCTGTGACCAGAAAGGCATTACCCTCAAACTGAACCGTCAAATCCTTCACATTGTTGTTCTTGATCTCCTGCCGTAACTCGTCGTATCTAGGGAAATCGGCGGCTTCATTTCCATTGCTCACAAACTGGACAATACCCACCACGACTAAAAATAAAATCAAATAAAAACCAGAATTCCGGATGAACCGATTCATCCCCTACCTCCTCTCACAACACTCAAGTTATTGTACCATAGCCTCTTGGGACACCTCAAATAAAGGAAGTTGTGGGTATCCGATCCGTATGATCGAGGCAGTCCTTAGTTCAATTGGAATAAATCTCAGGTTTCAGTACTCCAACATATGGGAGGTTCCGATACCGCTCGGCATAATCCAATCCGTAGCCTACTACAAATTCGTCAGGTAACACGAAGCCTGTGTAGCTGGCTTCAAGATTAACAGTGCGGCCTGATGGTTTATCAAACAAGGTAACCACAGAGATAGTAGCAGCATTCCGGTTGCGGAGCAACTCAATTAAATAGCTGAGTGTAAGACCACTGTCAATAATATCTTCAACGATCAAGATATCGCGGCCTTCTACCGATACATCCAAATCCTTAATAATTTTGACTACTCCAGAGGACTTGGTGGATGCTCCATAGCTGGACACTGCCATGAAATCCATCTCAACAGGTACTGTAATGGCTTTAACCAAATCTGCCATAAATATAAACGCACCTTTTAGTACACAAATGACTAAAGGGGTACGACCTGCGTATTCTTCGCTCAGTGTTCGACCGAGCTCCTTAATTTTCTGCTGAAGTTCCTCTTCGGTGATCAATACTTCTTGAATATCGTTTTGCAACTTGCGAAACCTCCTAAGTTATACTATGAAAGACTTACTTCGACCATTACGTTTCTTCGCGGTCATCCAGCTCTGCCAGAGACAATAGAAGTACGGAGGTCGTGTGCCGCCCTACTGCGGCATGCATCGAGCGTCTTACGCCCGGAATCCAGACGATATTGCCCAAACCATCACAAACGAGGGGAATCAATGACCGTTCGGAAGCAGGTATTTTATCATCAATATAAATATCTTTTACCTTTTTGCTTCCGTTTAATCCCATGATCCTTATGGTATCTCCAGGCAATCGGGATCGTATCGTCAGTGGAAAGACCAGTTCATCACGGTCAAACCAAGCCGACATCTTCCCATAATCCTCCCCCTGTACAAAAAAGTTTTCTCTCTCCAGTACCGCCATCGACATCACCTTACCTATTTCCTCCAATTTAAGCTTAGAGTCCGGTAAAAACAGACGATATGTATAGCTTGCCTGTGGCGTCGTGGGCTTGGACGAGAACAAGATACTATCATATTGCCGCACACAAGTCAGGCCTCCACCCAAATCCAAGCTCCAGGTGGTGGGATAGCTCTGCAGCGTTCCCCGACGTACAGTTTCGATCTTGGGGAAATCAAGGGCAGATAAATCCGCCGACAGATAATTTAATATTAGTTTAATCAAACGCCGTTGTAAAGCGGAGGGTATGGCAGCAAATGAAGCTCTGTTAAAGGTGTATTTCCCATCCCCTTCCGAAACTAGCTCTTCAAAGCATTTTGCCGCAGACGTCTCCATATACTCATCTTCAGCTCCCGCAATTTCCGCAAGCTGTACGAGGGATTGCTTCACTCTGCCATTATACTTTTCCAGAAAAGGAAGAACTTCCAAACGAATGGCATTCCGCTTGTATTTCGTCAGCAGATTGGTGGCATCCTCAGCATAAGTGAAACCTTCATTTTGGCATAACCCTAAAAGTGCTGTTTTGTTAATACGTAGGAATGGGCGAATGAGTTCCACCTTTTTTTCTGTTCTTTTCCACTTGATACCCGACAGTCCAGATAAGCCACTTCCGCGTAATAGACGCATAATTACAGTTTCTGCCTGATCATCAGCATGATGAGCCAGAGCAACAGAACGCGCCCCATATCGGTGTGCCGTATCAATCAGAAATTCGTACCGCTTCTCACGTGCAGTACCCTCAGGACCAAGTCCACTCTCTTTAGCCAAGGAGGGAATATCGAATTCCGCAAACTCAAAGGGCAGTCCCAGTTCTTCAGCCATACCACGTACGAGCTCTGCCTCTTCCTTCGACTCCGGCCTAAATCCATGATTCACATGAGCACATATTAAGGTAAGCGGTATAAATTTTAAAGATATTTCATGTAAAACATGCAAAAGAGCCACAGAATCCGGGCCGCCGGAAACTGCGACTACAATGGTGTCATGGGGCGCCCACAGCTCATGCTCGGCTGCTGACTCCAATACAGACTCCACCAGTCCATTCATTTGCTCCATATGCGCCCCCCTCTCTCTCCAACTATATGTATGAGTTCAAAAACGGAATACCCAATAAATCGTAAAGGCGAGCAAAAACAAAGACAATGCGAATGCATTTTTTAACCACCGGGGGGTGTCCATACTATCCGGGCGCTTTCTGCGCGAGTTATAAATATGGTTTCGCCAGACCTCAGTAGCATCCGCAGAGCCTGAGAACCCCCCTTTTAACGCCATACAAATCCAGGAGGATAGTTTCTTATTGGGTAAATTTCTAGCCAGCTTAAATAATTCGTCCACACTTCTCGTCTGCGGCAGCTGTAAGGCTGCCTTTTTGAGCCCTTCTTCATTGAGCAAACGAAGACACAGCACAGCAAATGCGAAAAGATCGTAACCCTCATCGCTGATTCGACTGCCCGCATTCCAGAAACCACGATCATGCCATTCGGTAAACTGCTTCACACTACGACCAATAGGGCTTGTGCCCCCAAAGTCGATCAGTTCCACTTCACCGTATTTCGATACCATGACGTTCTCGGGCTTCAAATCACCGAACACAAATCCACATTCATGCAGTGTGCGCAGCTTTTCAAGCAGACCAAGACCTACCAGGCCTAACCAATCGGGACCGTTTTTCGATAAAAAATGATGCAGCGGTTTGCCTTCAACATACCTCATCACATAGAAGGGGATATTATCCCCATTCGCAAAATCATCCGCTTCCAAAAAATAAGAAGACAATGGATTCTCACGACGAGCCCGATGTTCATTCCGCTTTCGTCGCGATTGCAGCGAGGTCAGCACATTGATCTCCGATTGAAGTTCAAGTGTATCGTATCCGATTTTTAGCGCGTACCTTTCCCGTCTGCCTTCTCTTTGCACAAGATATACGGTTCCGTTCGCGCCCCTTCCCAGCATCCGCTCAACGACATAACGGTTACCCCGCCATTTGCCGTTAATTAAGGTACCAGTAGGATAGGACGGATTAGACGACATACCCACCAATCATCCCTTCTCTTTCGTCGTGGTCATCGCTTAGTCGGCGTCCACGATGTTCATCCAGTGTATCATAACGATAATGTTCAAGCACCTTGAAAATAGCTGGGCCAGTCGGCGTTGCGCCTCTCATGTGTAATTTAGAGAATAGCGTACGAATACCTGACATGTCATGCGTCCAATCTAGATCAAGCTTGGCATCTTCACTGCTGTTATTTCCGGGAAAATGAAACACAGCGATCTCACTCTTGCCTTCCCGTGCTTCTAAACTGAGTGCCAAATCGCGGATTGCATCTTCCACAGCACCCAGTTTAGGCTTCATACTGGCACTGGCATCGATAAGGAGTGCAATGCGCAGCGGCGTTGTTTCTGTCAGTTCATCTACAACTGTAACAACCTGTGAACGTTGAACAGGAGGCAGCTGATCCAGTGAGCCGTCGCCTAGTATCTTTTTTACCTCTTTATTAACCGCCTGCTGGATCGTCTGAACCACGGTCTTGCGTGTCATCATCTGAATCGTCTGCGCCAGTTGTGGTGTTCCGACTATTCGGCTAAGGCCTCCCCCGGCCTTGGCAATGTCGGCAATCTCCCGGCTGCCGATTTCACCGATCGTACCATAATCAACTACACCGACCACATTTACGGTGATTCCCTCCTGCAGGGCATGCGCCGCTGCCAACACCGGACTTTCTCCTACATTCGAACAACCGTCAGTAATGAGCATAATTTGCTTCATAACCCTCAACTCCCCCTTTGTTTGAACCTCTGTTTCTAGCATATCCAGAAATGAGAGATTTCAAACGGTCGATGTTAAGTGAGGAGTCTAGATCAAAACAGAGGGGGTTAGTGAATAGGGGAACTACGAGAAATGTTTGGGCTTTCGATCGCTGTTGTCCTCAGATTCCTTGATTAGAACCGCCTCTCGCGGTTGGAATCCGAGGACAAAGGCGAACGCTCCGCTTCTACAGCTCCAAACTTTCTCTCCGTTCCATACCTTCACTAGTAAACAGTTTAGATCTACAGATTCCGTCCCAAGTCAGCCGACCATTGAAACGAGAATAGTAGAAGCCGGCGAGTTACATGTCACGGACTCGCCTCGAATACCTCCATCAGCACGACGGCTTCGCGCGTGCTTAAACCTATATTCAGCACGACACCTTACGCGTGCTACAAGCTTACAAGCAACACGACGCTTCGCGCGTGCCCCAAGCAGCACGATATCTTACGCGTGCCTTAAACTATACAAGCAGTACGACGCTTCGCGCGCACCCAACATTAAAACCTACTAAACCTAAACCTAAAATAACTAACTTACCGTACGCGGGCGCTCCATACGGCCGATGCCCGGCATATGCAGGCTGGACCATTCCGGATGGAAATGATCAAGACGGCTGACGACAATAGTCATGTCATCAAGGATCTCATTGCCCTGGTAACGGATCACTTTCTCCAACAGGCTGTCCGCTAAATCCTGAGGATCATCACCCTCAAGCTCTTGGATCATCCGTTTCATCCATATCTCCTTATTAACGGCATATCCAGGCGCATCATAAATACCATCGGTCATCATAATTAAAATATCGCCGGGGCGAAGCTGCATACTGATTAAATCCACATCAATATCTTTAATGATTCCTATCGGCAGATTACTAGAGGTTATTGGAATGACCTCACTCCCCCTCCGGATAAAGCTTGGTGCAGAAGCAATCTTCATAAACGTTGTCTGCGCAGAATATTGATCGATTAAAGCCATGTCGACAGTAGCATAGAATTCATCAGGGGAGCGTAATAAAAGAATTGAGTTGACCGACTTTACAGCCAGCTTCTCATCCATTCCGGATTGCAGCAGCTTTTCTAACATGCCGAGTGCGGCACTGCTCTCCATCCTTGCCCGTTCACCATTCCCCATTCCATCACTGATGGAAACTGCAAAGGTGCCATTTCCAAGCTCTACGGTGCTGAAGCTATCGCCAGATAGCATATCTCCACCTTTAGAAACAACTGCCACACCCGTATTTACCTCAAAGGCTTTGGCTGAACCAAAGGTAACCATCGAGAGTCCTTCCCGGGGATGAACCGCCGTCTCACTCATGACAGCAATATTCTCATCCAGAATGTCGGAGAGGAGTGGGGCAATCATTTTACGGCATTCATCAAAACCGCGATTATAAGCGTGCACTACTTCTATTTCTACGCGTCCGGGGTCCAGACTTAAAATTTCAATGCCATGAATAGACAGTCCCAATTTCTCAAGAGCCTCGCGGATTTGCGCTTCCTGCCGATACATGGCCTGCCCCTCACGCTTAATTTCCTTGGCCAAGTCTTCCATAACCTGTGACACGCCGGACAGCTGCTCGGCAACAAATTGCCGACTATCGTATATTTGTCTTTTCCACCGCATATCATGTTGGTAGAGATCATATTGTCCCTTCATGACCTCAAGCACTTCACCGGTTTTGCCACAAATACGGCTCCATTCCGGTGGCAGCTGAGCAGCCGTAATATCAGGGCTTTCCTCAACAGTTGTCATCATATCTGTCATGTATCTATATGTCTGATAGAATTTTGCATCCCAGCAGTGAGTACGGCGAATGCAGCCAGCGCAGGCTCCTTCTGTGACCGTATTCATAAAATCTTCCATTTCACGATCCGATTTGCCCACTTCTCCGGCACGTGGAATCTGACCAAAGCTACTGGAGAGCTGTTGGAATACCTGTGAGAATTGAGTGACCCGTTCTGCAGTCAGATCCCTGACCCTGCGGGCATATTCATGTTGAGATCGGCTATGATCTGACGTGCCCGGTACATATTTTGCAATCGCTGATATCATCGCCTTAGGTGTTATTAGAAACAGCACTACTGCTGCGCAGGTCTCCCATGTTGAGGCCATCATATCACCCGGACCCGTAAAATAGACGGAAAGGATCGTTGATCCTAGCAGCATACCAATAGATACCGCACCCTTTCGCCCACCTTGCATCATTCCCGCTAGCATTCCGGAAAAAGCAAGCAGACTCATCTGATAGATAGCACTGATATCGGCCAGACTAAGGATCAACCCCGTCACCACCCCAACAGCTGCACCGAGGGGAGCGCCCCCTGCCATGGCAAAGAGCAGAATTAAATAACGAGACAATATATGCTCTAATGACAAACCATTAAGGGTCCATCCCACAAGGCCTGTCATTACGGAGGCTAACAGAATAATAAGGCATAAAACCTCCTCGTTCCTCAGCGATCTGCTCTTTTGTTTGTAAGTTAGTAGAGGAAGTGCCTGAATGAACACAAGAGTAAGTACAAACCCAAGTAAAGCATCCAGAGTTGTCATCATAAAGGGGTACCAGGAAAGAGAAGGTCCGAGAACAATCTTGAACAGGCCAACCATAAACGAGGATACGAATACCATAAGGGGTGCATAGGACAAATCTATTCGTTCGAAACTTTCAAGCCCTCTATAAACAAGAAAGAAGATAATCAGTTCAGCCGTAGTAACCAAGGCACCCGGAAACGGAGTGAAGAGACTTCCAGCTATAATAGCACCCGCTACAGGTAAAATAGAGTCTCGACGCATAAACACAATGACGGCAAAATATGCGACAGCAAAAGGGGACAGCTCGTCCAGGATCATAGCTCTACCTAGCAGAAACCCCATAAAACTTAACAGAAGCATCCACTTCTTCGCTGTTATAAGCTGAATATAACGCTGCTTCTGACCCCAAGCTATAATACGCGTGCCTAAGGCTTGTCTCTGCTTCTTATCTTCGCTTCCCACTCTTGTCCACTCTGGCAAATTCACCACATTGCTTTTACTCATTACCCTACACCACCCGTTTAAGAATTTATGGTTCTCATTATATAGCGGGTCATTTGAGAAAGTTTGTCAGAAATGGAGGGACAGTCATAAGAAATTTCCGACAAAAAAGCCTTTGTTCATTATTCCTAAAAAAATAGAGCGATCCCTTGCGGCGCAGTAGTTTGCTTCTCCTCAAGCTTGATTCCAGTGCAGTTTTAGGCGCAAGCCTGGCGGTCATTCGCCAGCGATTGCCCTAGAGTTATGTGAAAATGACATGGATGCTGTCGGCAAGTTTATATGACACGACAAAAAAACCGCAAGGGCGAAATGCCCTTGCGGTTATTTATGATGTACAGGTATTGGATTATACGCGTTTGGCTCCACGGCCTCCGCGCTTTCCTTCTGTGTTCTTCTTAATCGAAGATATCCGTTCTTCGCTGTCTTTCAGGAATCGCGACATTTTATCCTCGAATGAAGGTTTACCGGCTGCAGGCTTAAATGGACGCCCACCCCGTTCACGATTGAATCCACCGCCGCCTCCACCACTGCCGCCACCGCCGCCGAAACGGTCTCCGCCGCTAGGACGTTCTGGTCTTGGAGCTCTAGGCGGACGTACTTCCGATGCTGGCTTGTCAACAGCCTGCTTAATGGAAAGTCCGATCTTGCCGTCCTTATCGACGTTGATCACCTTGACGGTTACTACATCACTAATCTTCAGATGATCGTTAACATCCTTGACGTAATTATCGGCGATTTCCGAGATGTGAACGAGACCTGTGACACCTCCTGACAGATCCACAAATGCTCCGAAATGCGTGATGCCTGTCACTTTGCCTTCTAACTTGGTGCCCACTTCAATTGCCATAGAATAAAATGATCCTCCCTTAAAAATATACAGACGAATATTAAGGTCATCCTGTCTGCGGTGATTTGATTATACAGTAAAGAGCAAAGCAAGGCAACAGAGTAAAAGCCTCTTTTAGCCAGTATTATTGCTCTGATTGCTCTGTTCGAATAGGAGTTTCCCCTTGAGGATAGATATTGTACCATTTACGCGCTAATTGGCCAATATACTCATCATCATTAAGTCTGGACACTTCATATTTCAGTTGATTCAAAGATGACGTGACACTCTCGCTAGTCTTTTGTTTCTTGGCGAGTTGCTCGCCCTTGTCCGCAATAACTGCACTTTGATTGAAGTAAGTATAACCCGCCCAGCCAAAAAATACTGCCACAAAGAGAATCCACATGAATCTTCTTCTCTTCGCGCCTGCGGCCGAATTTTTGCTAGGATTACTTTTCTCTTCCGCAGTGAATCTGTTCATGCAGCGTACCCCCTAATTCAAAGGTCAGCGTTTCCGCCATTTGGTAATCCATCCAGTGATCTTCACGATCCAGGCGCTATGCTTAAGCCGTGATAACCATGGAGAAATCCACCTTACAGGTAATACCCAAATTGGCTTCGTTAGACGCAGCAGAAGCTTAAGGATGAATAATAGAATACGACCTAGCAGCACTAGCAACCCTATAATAAGGCGCCAAAGCCAGCGAAGAGGTTTACCTATCATAATCTCCATAAGTCTCCATAGCAATCTGCACATATACTGAACCGATTGAATTAACATTAACACAAAACGCCGCACCGTAACACTGAAGATCAAAAAATAGATCCATATTCCTAGAAATAAACCTAAAAAGACATAAAATCGCAATTGCCCCTGATTTCCGGCATAGAGCATTCTAAAAACAAACAAAGCAGCACAAAGCCAATACAGCAGGTCAAGCATGGCATTCAGCCATTTGGGAAAATTGAACTTGAGCGACAGCACCCGGTAGCTGTCATAGGCCAGTCCCATTGTCACCCCGGCCAATATCATGTAGAACAGCGTCAGCCACTGAACTGCAGGATTCATTTAAATAGCTTACCGAGTAGACCTTTATTTTTGCCCTGCGATCCGGGATCTAGATAAATCAGGGAATGTACATTGCCCTCCAAGGACAACAGTCCATTCTCCAGACTTAAATTTTTGATATGTAAATGATTCCCGCGAATGGTGAGATGGCCGAGTTCTGTACGAAGCAAAAATTCCTCGCTATCAAAGCTCTCCACATTTTGCACGCCCGTCAACTCTAGCTGTTTACGACTGCGCATGTGCAGATCATGCTGTTTATTTACCTTTCCTGGCTCGATCATAGCATGTACCCCTCCTTCTTACCTCTAATCTATGGCAGTAGAAGAAGTTATAGAACATTCCAATCCACTAAAATAAGAGAGACAAAAAGAAAAAAAGAAGGTGCAACTCTACAATATGTAAAGTTGCACCTTCTTATTTACTATTCATTATGTTACTCCTACCAGTCCAATCCGCTGCTTTTGGCAACAGGCTCTTCCCGAAGTAGAGTATACATACCAGCGGCTTCGTCCTTGCGCGTCGTTTCGACTAGCTTTTCGACTTTGACCGTTACAAGCTTTTGTCCAAATTGCACAGTAATCTCGTCACCGATCTTAACTGCGCTACTTGGTTTAGATTCCCGCCCGTTAATCAGCACCCGGCCTTGTTCGGACACATCCTTGGCCACTGTCCGGCGCTTGATTAATCGGGACACTTTCAGGAATTTGTCAAGACGCATTAGTTAACGGCTTCTTTAAGCTTGTTACCAGCTTTGAATGCCGGTACAGTTGATTCTGGAATTTCAATCGTTGTGCCCGTTTGCGGGTTGCGACCAGTACGTCCTGCACGTTTGCGAGTTTCGAATGTACCGAAACCGATCAGTTGGACTTTATCGCCTTTTGCCAAAGCTTCTGTGATCTCACCCAAGAATCCGTTCAATACTGCTTCTACATCTTTTTTTGCCAATCCGTTTTTCTCGGAAATGTTGTTTACCAAATCTGTCTTGTTCATAATTTAAAGTTCCTCCTAGGATACGAAAAAATAAATGAAACGAGATTCACCGCCATATTATGGGGCAAGTCGTCATTTCGTCTTTATGATATTCTTGATGTCATCTTAAAATCCTGCCACGAATCGTCGTTTTTTAAAAAAAGAAACAGTTATTTCTCAGAAATCGTCGCAGAATCTATTCTATAGCACTATTAAACTACTCGCCATAATCTAAATCAGAGATGAATGCTACTTTCACAGCATTGCCTCATCTTAAGGTCCGTATACCGTACATAGTCTGAGAAAATCACTATACTTTTCGTTCCTCAGTCTTTGCCTCCTGCCACAACTCTTCCATCTCTTCCAAGCTGCTATCCTCTACACTCACACCCTTGGCTCGCAAACTTTGCTCGATATACTGAAACCGACGCACAAATTTGCGGTTGGTCCGGGTTAAAGCTTCTTCCGGATCTGCACCAATAAATCGGGCAACATTGGTAACAGCAAATAATAGATCGCCCAGCTCCAGGATTTGATCCTCCGCGGCTGCGTCAGTATCGATGGCTTCTTGCAGCTCTTCTATTTCTTCACGAACCTTAGCTAAGCAATCCGTAGCGTTGTCCCAATCAAAGCCCACCTTGGATGCTTTTTTCTGAAGCTTGTACGCCTTCATAAGAGCAGGCAAATCACGCGGAACTCCACTGAGTACGGATAGTTCCTCGGGCTTTACGCCTTTCCGCCGCTTCTCCTCTGCCTTCATGCCCTCCCAATTGATCAGAGCTTCTTCAGCGTCATTCGCATTCTTGTCACCAAATACATGAGGATGGCGGAAGATAAGCTTATCATTCAGTCCTTCTATGACGTCAAATACGTTAAACGTGCCTAGCTCCTCTTCCATTTGGGAGTGCAGCATGATCTGCAGCAAAAGGTCGCCCAGCTCCTCTTTCATATGGTCTGGGTCATCCTCATCAATCGTCTCAAGCACTTCATAGGTTTCTTCGATTAGATTTTTACGTAAAGATTCATGAGTCTGCTCCCGATCCCACGGACAACCGTCCGGACTGCGCAAAATATCGACAATCTCATGCAAGCGAGCGAAAGTACGACTTCTTAGCTTCTCATCACGATTCGCAGGTACATAGACCAGAGACAAATTGCCATAACCCTCAAGCCGGTCCAATTCGTATAGAGGAACAGTCACAATGCTTTCTTCGTTCTCCACGCCAAGGGCATGACCCACCACCACTTCATATTCCGGCGGATACAGCTCCATCAGACATAACTTTGTCTCCGAAGCTGTAAAGCTGTCATAAACCTGGCCAATCAGAGTATGCAATTCAGGTTGAAGCTGAGCGCTGCGAATGCCTGAAGCATCTAATAACTGGAACCCTTCAATAGGGTCAAATCCCAGTCGTACAAACGCCTCGTCCAGAAAACTCTCCCCGCCTAATATTTGCAGTTCTATTCCTTCTTCCGGGCAACGCTGACGCAGCTGTGAAACAGCTGACTCTGCAACCATGGGATGCCCCGGAACCGCATAGACAATATCTGTACCGTCTGCGGCAGAGCGAGCCTCTTCAATCAATTTTGAAGTAATTGCCGTATAGACCTCAGGAAACGAAGATAATGTTTCATACAGTCCATCAAAGGATTGCGTGGCGATTTCAAGCTCGGTGAGAGCAGCCATGACTGGATGCTCTTGGGTACGAACGTAGACAACGGATGCTGCCTTCAGTTTTTTTATAATTCCTAGTGTCAGGCGATCGGGATTACCTGACCCGAGACCAACAACTGTTAATGTTGCACTCATATCTGTTCCTCCTTTTAAGCGAGTTAATTATGGAAATAACCGCAGCTTTTTGAACTTGTCCGCCAGAGACGGGCCGATGCCCGGAAGCTGGCGAAGCTCGCTTTCGCTGAGCAGCCGCAGCACCACCGCGCCTACGGCAAAGACAACGCAGCCTGCGAGTACCCCGAGCAGGCTCTGCGCCAAGCTGGCGGTGCGTCCGCCGCCGATGCCAGCGGCCGTAGCCGCGGCGCCAGTGCCCCAGCTGGCAGCTGCGGCGGCAAGAGCCAGGCCCGCTGTGAGCAGCGCGGGCCGTGCCAGGGCATCTGCGAGGCGAAGCCGCAGATGGCCCTGGCGGTACAGCAGCAGCACGTTAAGCGCTGCTGCCAACGAATGCGCGGCCACGCCAGCGATGGCCGCGCCGGTAATGCCCTGCTGCGGAACCAGCAGCAGGTTCAGGGCCGCCTTGAGCAGCGCGGCGGCCAAAAGGTGCAGGGCTGGGGCGCGCACGTAGCCGAGGCCCTGCAGGAGCGCAGCAGAGATGATGCTGACTGTACCGCCCACAGCGGTAAAAGCCAGCCAAGTCATTGTGCTGCTGCCAGCGGTATCGCCGTAAAGAGCCATATTAATCGGCTCAGCAAGCACTGCAAGGCCCGCTGAGGCCGCTAGACCTAACAGCCAGAACCAACGCAGCGACAAGCTGCAGCGGGTCTCAATCAGCTTCATATCTCCCTTGTACTTCGCCTCTGCCAAAGCTGGAATGAACACAACCGACAGTGAGGTGGCAATCATCGTTATAATCTGCACAAGTGGCAAACCCCGATTGTACACACCAAACTGGGCCATCGCAGCTACTTCACTTCCGTCAGACGACAGCAGTCGAGGCACAGTGAATACATCTACAAGACCGATAAGAGGCATAGCCAGTGCACCTAGCATTACGGGAATTCCATAAGCCAGCAGTGTACCTGCTTTAATGCCCATGAACCCTTGCTTGGAACCTAGTCCATGTCCTGCATCCAGCGCTCTTACACGCTGACTTTCGACAGCAGCAGCTACTTCAGCAGCAGCTTCCTGTTTTACCCTCCGGCGGTGACGTCTCAAGTACAGCAGCATAATTACAAGCCCTGCGGCTCCCCCTCCGGCAGAACCAAGCAGCGCGCCAGCAGCGATGCTCTCAGCTCCTGCTCCCTGCGAAGTGAGATATAAAAGAAGAACAATCATCACTGTAACCCGTACAGACTGCTCTACAATCTGTGACACGGCAGTAGGAACCATATTATGCAGCCCCTGAAAATACCCGCGTATGGCCGACATGACAGGGACAACTGCCAAACCCCAGGCGCTTGTCCGCAAGGCAGGCATTACATGTGAGTTACCTACCCATTCGGCAATGATGGGTGCACCTGCATAGGTGATGGCGCCGATAATCAAGCCGCTGATGCCTGTAATTAGCGCGGATAATAGTAGAATCCGCCGGCCTTCTTCATCGCGTCTCCCAGCCGAAGCTTCGGCGACAAATTTGGAGATCGCCGCAGGCAGACCTAGCATAGCTACCGTTAACAGCATTGTATACAAGGGATACACTGTGTTGTATATACCAAATACAGCATCTCCGCCTAGATTTTGCAGCGGAATTTTTTGGAGTGTGCCAATAAGCTTTGAGATAATGGCCGCGGCACTAAGAATAAATGCGCCTTGCAGCAATCGTGATGTTTGTGTATTGGATTTCATATAATACCTGCTTCTACAACTTTGATGGGATGAATTTCTATATTATAACTTATGTATGCCCACAAGTAGAAACGGTTTGTGTAAACAACAAAACCCCGTTTGCCCTTTGTATATCTTACCAAAAGGAAACCGGGGTCTAAATTAAGATTACTGCTCCATTTGTTTGCCCAGGAAAGCGGCAGCCGTTTCGGCCATTTTTATTTCCATTTGCGCCATCTTCGCCGAATCATCCTTGCTCACCATCACTACACAACCAATAGGATCTCCACCGGAAATGATCGGTGAGGCTACATATGAGGACACCAAATCCGGATGATCTTTAGCGATTTCATAACTGCCTTCATTGGTTTCTAACACAGTCTTACGGCTGTCCATGACTTTCTCCAACAGCACTCCCACCTGTTTCTCCAAATAATCTTTTTTGGAGCCGCCTGCAAGGGCAATGAAGGTGTCACGATCAGCAATCATCGTAATGTGCCCAGTACCTTCGAACAATGACTCCGCGTACTCTTTTGCAAAGTCACCCAACTCACCAATCGGAGAATATTTCTTGAGAATGACTTCACCGTCCCGATCGACGAATATTTCCAGTGGGTCTCCTTCTCTAATACGAAGAGTACGTCTAATTTCTTTGGGAATAACCACGCGTCCGAGGTCATCAATACGGCGAACAATTCCAGTAGCTTTCATTTCACATGTGCCCCGCTTTCTTAAGAAGTATGGTCTTACTACTGTCCATTATGGGAAAGGATAATCCCAGTGATTTATCGTAATATCTGACCATAGTATTCATCTCTTCCCAGATCCTTATACATAAGCTGACATGTATTAATATCTGCATCAAGATAAAGGTAGTTCTACAACCGTTTCTGCGAAATAAAAAGCCATCTTCACTTTAAGTGAAGATGGCTTTTCTAAGGTAAGCTTGTCCATATTTACCGATGTTTATTCAGCGGCATCTGTAGCACTTGGGGATGCGCTTGGAGCTGTAGTGGCTTCTGTTCCACTATTTGTTCCGGTTTCATCTGCGGAAGCAGAGCTTTTTGGCAGATTGATGTTCTCAATAATGCCTTCCAGATCCTTTTCCATGAACGTTTCTAGGTTCTTGGATACAATTGAGCTCTTAATGCCTTCTTTTTGCTCATCCGTTAACTGGTCGAAAGTCTTGTCTGTACGGGACTCCACCTTGATGATATGGTAACCGTAAGAAGTTTCTACAGGATCACTGATGGTATTTAGAGGCAAGGTCTGTGCAGCCTTCTTAAATTCATCCACATAAGTGCCTACAGCTTTATCTTTATATTCTCCGCCTGCCTCTTTAGAGCCAGTATCGTCAGAATATTCCTTAGCGATGGCTGCGAAATCAGCACCGCCATCCAGCTTCGCCTTAACTTCTTTCGCTATTTTAAGCGCTTCTTCGCTGGTACGCTCTTTGTTGTCTGCATCTGTCAGACCAATTAGCACATGACGCAGTGTGGCAACCGTAAAGTCGCCTTTAGTCGCTTCGAATTCTTTGACAACTTGATCATCAGTCACTTTAAGCAGCATATCCTGATAAACTGACAGCACACGCTCCATATAAGTACGAATATCTTTCTCTGTAACGTCAGCATCTTTCAGTGTCTTCTTATAGGTATCGCCCAATTGTTCCTTAATGCTTGCAATTTGAGTATCGGCTTCTTTCTCCGCTTGCTTTTTCGCTTCATCCGTTGCTTGGGAAGCCAAATATTCAAAGCCCACTTCTTGCTTCAGAATGGACTCCTTAAACGCATCAATCTCTAAATATTGCGCTTGTTGTGGAGATAGGAATTTCATGATTTTTTGATCCATTGCAAATTCCTTTTGTGTAATCGTTCCACCTTTATAAGTGGCTACAGCTTGATTATCATCAGCACTATTTCCACATGCTGCTAGCATAGAAAAGGAAACTGCCGCTGCCAATGAAACGAGCAGCACTTTCCATGATTTTGTTTTATTTAACGACATTGTGTAGTTCTCCCTTCGATTTAAAAGACTGTTTAGCTTCCTTAAGAAACTGTTCAAGCAAGTCAAGCAGCTGTTTATCACTTAAATCTTTCGATTTGACCCGGATACTGGCTTTCGCATCCCTATCAAATTGTACACGTCTTTCGAAGCTATTTCCAACTTTGGCGAGTTTCGCTGTGTCTAAAGCGCCGAGACTTCCCTCATAGAAATTCAAGGTAACATCATCTCCGCGTCTAATCATGGAATCAATGCCATACATTTTTCCATACACTTTCAAACGAGCAACCGATAGTAGATTCACCACGGCTTCAGGTAACTCACCGAACCGATCCAAGAGCTCATCTTCAAGCTCGGAAGCATCATCGAAGGAGGTTACTGCCGCAACTTTTTTATAAATTTCAATTTTTTGGATACTGTCGTAAATATACTCTGACGGCAGATACGCGTCAATCGACAAATCAATGACTGTATTGCCTTCTTTCAGGGATGTATCTTCCTCCCCAAGCACAGTAACCTTACGCTTACGAATTTCCTCCGCCAGCATTTGTGAGTACAGATCAAACCCCACGGATGCGATAAAGCCATGCTGCTCTGCACCCAGCAAGTTGCCTGCACCGCGAATAGACAGATCTCGCATCGCTATTTTGAAACCAGAGCCCAGCTCCGTAAATTCCTTAATAGACTGCAGACGTTTCTCTGCAACCTCTGTCAGAACCTTGTCCCGTTGATACGTGAAATAAGCGTAAGCGATCCGATTGGACCGGCCTACACGTCCACGCAGCTGATAGAGCTGAGACAAGCCCATTTTATCCGCATCATGCACAATAAGTGTATTAACGTTCGGAATATCTACGCCCGTCTCAATAATACTTGTGCTGACGAGCACATCGTATTCTCCGTCAAGGAAATCGAGAATGGTCTTCTCCAGCTCAGATTCCGACATTTGACCATGTCCGATGCCAACTCTAGCCTCAGGAACAAGCATAGAGATTTGAGCAGCCATTTCTTGAATGCCCTGCACACGATTATAGAGATAATAGACTTGACCACCGCGGGCTAATTCCCGCTCTACAGCTTCCCGCGTAAGGGTCTGGCTATGCTCCACTACATACGTCTGTACAGGGAATCTGTTCTCTGGCGGGGTCTCAATGACAGACAAATCCCGCACTCCGAGCATCGACATATGTAGCGTACGAGGAATTGGAGTTGCAGTCAGCGTAAGAACGTCTACATTCGTTTTCAGTTTTTTCAGCTTTTCTTTATGAGTTACGCCGAAACGCTGTTCTTCATCCACAATTAATAGCCCCAGATCCTTGAATACAAGGTCCTGAGATAACAGACGATGTGTACCGATAACTACGTCGACAGTTCCTGCCCTAACGCCTTTAATCGTCTCGTTCTGCTCTTTACGGCTGCGGAAACGACTTAAGACCTGAATATTAAGCGGGTAATTAGCGAAACGTTCGCGGAAGGTCTCATAATGCTGTTGAGCCAAAATCGTTGTCGGGACTAGCACCGCCACCTGTTTACCTTCAATCGCTGATTTAAAAGCCGCCCGAATAGCCACTTCAGTCTTACCATATCCAACATCACCGCAAAGCAATCGGTCCATTGGCCGGTTTTGTTCCATATCCTTCTTAATCTCTTCGATAGCCCGAAGCTGATCGCGGGTCTCTTCGTAAGGGAACATTTCTTCAAATTCATGCTGTTCCTGTGTATCCTTTTCAAAACCATATCCTGCGGCACTTTGGCGCTCAGCATATAGCTTTATCAAATCATCAGCAATATTCTGAACGGAGGAACGAACCTTATTGGTCACTCGTGTCCATTCATTGCCGCCTAGCTTATATACTTTCGGCTCTTTATCTTCGGAACCGACATATTTCTGAATCAGGTCAATCTGCTCAATCGGAACCGAGAGCTTATCGCCGCCAGCATACAGAATATGCATGTAATCACGGTGAATACCGCTGACCTCAAGCGTGCCGATTCCCATATATTTTCCGATACCATGGTTCTGGTGGACGACATAATCACCGATTTTCAGCTCTGTGTAACTCTTGATCCGTTCAGCATTATCTATTCCTTTGGAAATCTTCCGTGCCTTCCGCTGCTTCTGAGAGAACATTTCCCCCTCAGTTATAACTGCTAGATGAATAGAGGGCAGCTCAAAACCAGAACCCAGATTTCCTTGTACAATCATCGGCTCGTTAATGCCGTAATCATAAAGAACTCTGCGCACTCGTTCAATCCGTTCCTCACTGCTCGCAAGCATCATTACCTTAACACCGGACTTCTGCCAACGCTCCATCTCCGATTTCAGCACATTCATCTGGCCATGGAAATCCTGCATTCCACGACTGATAAATCCAAGAATGTTCTGAGGCTGAATATGCGGAACCTGACGTAAAAAGATTGACATAAACAGACTTTGGAACGGGCGCTGATACATAACAACATCCGTATCGACAGAGAGATCTAGATCCGGTAAAGATTTGCCGTTTTGCAGCAAATGCAGGTTCCATTCCGATTCATCTCTTTCAAGCTGTCTCGCCGTTTCGAGCAGTCTTGTCGGCTCATCTAGAATAAGAATGGTATCCTGGGCCATGTAATCAAATAAATGAGAGCGTTCAGGATATAAAAGACTGATATATTTATAGATCTCCGGGAAATAAGTACCTTCCCGCAGCATTTCCAGCTCACGGCCAATCTCTTCCCGCAGTCTGAGCTTCGCCTGGCGATCCGCCATCTTCTCCAACTGTCGCTCCATCATAGCTGAGGCTTCAGCAGAAGCAGATTCCTGGCGTAATCTACTAGCTATAATCTCTTTAGCCGGTGTAATCTTCACACTACGTACCTTATCAATAGAACGCTGATCCACTGGATCAAAGGTTCTTATGGAGTCAACCTCATCATCAAATAACTCAACCCGATAAGCCAAAGGAGATGTCATTGGATAAAAATCAATTATTCCACCCCGTACGCTCAGTTCACCACGATTTTCAACCCGCTCTACTCTTTCATAGCCCATTTCGATCATGGACATCAAAAATTCATCCAGAGCAAGCGTTCCATCTTGGGAAACGGTGACTTGTGCCTCTGCCATAACCTCTGGGGCTGGCAGCAATCTACGCACTCCTGAGTAAGGAACTACAACAATACCACGGAAGCCCTGAGCACATTTGGTCAGCACATCTATACGCTGAGCCAGTGTCTCTGGGCTTGATACAGCCGCTTCTGCAGCCACTAGTTCATTGGCGGGATAGAGCAGAACCCGGTCAGGAGAAAGCGCTTCCTGCAAATCATCGGCCATCTTCTGGGCCGAAAACATATTATGAGTCACTACAAGTAAGGGACGAGTTGTCTCTTCATGTAATGCTGCAAGCATAATCTGTCTAGCAGAACCTGTAAGCCCCGAAATGAGCTGCTCTTTCATACCTGCAGCAACACCATGGGTGATAGACTGGAAATCGGGATCCTTGGAAAAAGCTTCTATAAGACCTTGTAACAACAGGCGCACCTCTCTTACTAAACAGGCTAACGGTGGCGTAGCCACCGTCACCTATTATGATTGGAATCGAAAAGAAGCCTCAGCTGTAACGCCAAGGCTTGCGGATGACGATAGAGACAGGCGCTTCCACCTTACTGAAGCGGACTTGTCAGCAGGCTAAGCTCCGGATTGTTCTCTAAAGCCTCCTTGCAATAGTCGCAAGTAACCTTTACCGTGATTTCACCTTCTGAATTATACGCTATTATATCTCTGCGCTCCGCAGGGGTCAAGGAATGAAGGCCCAACTGCATTTCTGTAACATCACTTCTATTAATACTGCCTAGAGATGTCTTACAGTGCCTACAAACATAGTTTATTGCCATCTATATGCCTCCTGAAGGTACTATATACCTTCAGTATGTCCGGGCAGCTTCATCTTTAGCCTTAAAAACAAACAACAGGGTTTACAGATTAACCATTGAACTTAGCCATCGTCTGCTCGAATGAATGCTGTAAGCTGTATTCCAGTGCATCACAAGTATTAAGGATCATTTGCTTAAGCGGATCGCTTTCCTTCTTTGGAAAAGTAGAAAGTACATAATCGACAATAGCAAAACCTGGCTCAGGACGAGAAATACCCATTCGTACCCGATTGAAATTCTGTGTTCCTACATGCTGGATGATGGATTTAATTCCATTATGTCCACCAGCGCTTCCTTGATAACGCAAACGGATTTTTCCGATTTCTGTATCCAAATCATCATAAACGACGATCATATCTTCTAGTTGAACTTTGTAATAATCCATATAAGCGCGAACGGCCTCACCGGACAAGTTCATAAAGGTCATGGGCTTAATCAATACGGTTTTGACGCCACCAATGACCCCTTCACCGATGACGGATTTACATTTGCTCTGGTTGAAGGCAATTCCGTTCTGGGCGGCAAGCTCATCCAAAGCCATAAAGCCAACATTATGCCTTGTTTTCGCGTACTGTGTTCCGGGATTTCCCAATCCGACAATCCATTTCATTATCGAACCTTTCCTTTCCATTCGGGCTCTCCGGCAAGAGGAGTCCGTTTTTGGTACAATAGATCTAATCTACATATCTCTGTGCAACCAGAGCGAAATTATACTCCGAAGACAGGTGATAACCCATGCCGCACAAAGGCGAATTATTGACACATCAACGCCATTTTCAGTACCACATCCAATATGCTGTGCCCGTGGAAATATATAAGGGCGACGTGCATATTGATATCGGTGTATTAACAGCGGTAGACGAAGCTTTCGTGGAGCTACAAGGGACACTCTATAACCGCAGTTTATTCACCTTTGTCTCCCGCCCCGGATATTGAATCCAGTAGTTCTACCTGTAGCACGCCGATAAGGGTTACATCTCCGAGAACGGAGGTGTAACCCTTTTGTACTATTCATTCGTTATATTTATTCAATCTCGAACAATTTACTAATCGACAACTCTTCATGAACGCGGATAATTGCCTCACCCATAAGTGGAGCCACGGACAACACCTTGAGCTTAGAGGTTGGATTCGCGCTGCGAATTGGAATGGTATCCGTCACGATAATTTCTTTGATTGGAGAATTCTCCAGACGCTCGTGTGCAGGACCAGACAATACTGGGTGTGTACAGCATGCGTATACTTCCTTCACGCCGCCTTCCATCAAAGCATTAGCACCAAGTACGATAGTTCCAGCGGTATCGATGATATCATCAATCAGGATGGCTGTTTTGCCTTCGATATTACCGATGATGTTCATAACTTCGCTGACGTTAGGTTCTGGACGACGCTTGTCTATAATAGCCAGCGGAGCGTTCAGGAAATCAGCAAGCTTTCTTGCACGTACTACACCGCCATGATCCGGCGATACGACAACTGGGTTCTCGATTTGTTTGGAACGGAAATACTGAGCCAGAATCGGTACACCAAGCAAATGATCCACTGGAATATCGAAGAATCCTTGAATCTGCATGGCATGAAGATCCATCGTAATTACACGGTGAGCGCCAGCCTTTTCAATTAGATTGGCTACCAGCTTAGCGGTAATGGGGTCACGGGAACGGGCTTTACGATCTTGACGGGCATATCCGTAGTAAGGGATAACCACGTTGATGCTTTTTGCAGAGGCACGTTTAAGCGCATCTACCATAACCAAAAGCTCCATCAGGTTATCATTTACAGGGCCACAAGTGGATTGAACAATATAAACATGACATCCCCGAACGCTTTCTGACAGCTTGACCTGAATTTCTCCATCGCTGAAACTTGTGGTGTGTGATTCACCCATCGGAATCCCGATGTAATCAGCAATTTGACTAGCTAGCTTAGGATTGGAGTTACAGGTGAAAATCTTTAACTTGGAATCACAATAAGTCATAAAATATAAACCCTCCGTGACGGAATTTAGCTTTCCAAAGGCGCCGGCGCGGAAATATAAGTCCGTCCGGCGCTTCTTAGCAACGCTTTACGATGGACTCGAGTGGTCTTTCTTCGCTTTAGCACGGGAACGGATCTTCTCTGCATATCCCGGTTTGTTCTCTTGTCTTACTCTAGCTACAGCCAGATCGTTCTCGGAAACGGAACGTGTAATTGTCGAACCTGCTACAACAAAAGCCCCTTTGCCCACAGTGACTGGAGCAATAAGATTAACATTACTGCCAATAAAGGCATCGTCTGCGATTGTTGTCTTGAATTTATTATACCCGTCGTAGTTAACGGTAATCGCACCGCACCCGACGTTTACATTCTTACCTACAGATGCGTCGCCGACATAACTAAGATGTGACACCTTTGAACCGTCACCAATAGTAGCATTCTTGATCTCGACGAAATCTCCAACCTTAACTTCTTCTCCAAGCACAGAGCCTGGACGCAAATAGGCAAAAGGCCCAACGGTTGTCCGTGCGCCGACTTGAGCTTGATTCAATACGGACTGCTTAATCGTTGCTTCATCCATGATCTGACAGTCTTCGATTTCACTAGCCGGTCCGATCACACAATTGTCGCCGATTACAGTCTTCCCTTTCAGGATGGTTCCTGGATAAAGCGTTGTATCTGATCCGATAACTACATCTGCTCCGATATAAGTGGAGGCCGGATCAATGATGGTCACACCGCCCAGCATGTGTTTACGATTAATACGTTGACGCATAAAGGCTTCCGCTTCAGACAAAGCTAAACGATCATTAACGCCGATAGACTCAGCTGCGTCATGGGTCTGATATCCTAGTACGGTATCCCCTTGTGAACGAAGAATCCCAATCACATCAGTCAAATAATACTCCTGCTGGTTATTACTGTTCGTTACCTTTTCGAGTGCAGCAAATAATTTAGCATTATCAAAACAATAAGTGCCTGTATTGATTTCCTGAACCGCATCTTCTTCCGTAGTGCAATCCTTCTGCTCTACAATCTTCAGAACGCCGCCATCTTCACCACGAATAATTCTTCCGTAGCCTGTAGGCTTTTCCATAACTGCTGTCAATACGGTTGCAGCCGCATTACGCTGTTCATGAAGCGCCATGAGTCCTTCCAGGGTCTCCGTGGTTACGAGTGGTGTGTCTCCACAAATAACTATAGTTGTTCCTTCTTCGCCAGCAAGTAAATCCTTTGCTTGTTTGACAGCATGGCCAGTGCCGAGCTGAGTTTCCTGCAGAACGTATTCCGCTCCATCACCTACATAGGCCTTAACTTTCTCTGCGCCATGCCCAACAACAACAACGGTGCGCTGGCATCCGGTCGCTTTTACTGTATCAAGCACGTGCCCTACCATCGGCTTACCGCAAACGGGGTGCAGCACCTTATATAATTTAGATTTCATTCGCTTGCCTTGACCTGCGGCAAGTACTACAGCCATTCTTTTCAAGAATGCCAACCTCCTACTCTTGAACTCACTACTGAATATATCTCATTCCGGGCAAAAAGAAAAGAGAACCATGAAGTCATGGTTCTCTTTTCTATAAACCCCAAGTTAGAAAAGCATTTATCGCTGCCTTTCGAAGATGTCGTCAAATCCTTCACCAGCAATAGCTTTTCTTGCAAGATCAGGCTGCTAATTCATGAAGTGTATGTCGGTGTGATCTTATCAAAAACGGCGGATCCTACGCCACCCAAAAGGTAGCAGTCTTCCGAGGAAGCCTAAGCTCCCTCTTCAATAACTTCTTCTTCTTCCGTAGCGGCGCGATCGTACTCGGCCAGAACCGCGGATTGAATCTTCTCGCGTGTTCCCGAAGAGATCGGGTGCGCGATATCGCGGAATTCGCCGTCCGGTGTACGCTTGCTGGGCATTGCAACAAACATCCCATTATTGCCATCGATGACGCGAATGTCATGAACAACAAACTCGTTATCGATGGTAATGGATGCGATTGCTTTCATTCTCCCCTCAGAGTTAACGCGGCGGAGTCTGACATCCGTAATTTGCATGTGTGTGTTCACCACCTTTTTCCATCAGAGACTTGGTGTATAATTCCACACAGCAAAGCGAATTCCTTCTTTTTCATTCCATAAAATACCTAAAAAAGAAATATATTTTTTGGGATATGTTGTTTTCGACATACATCGAGTAGTTTTCTTAATATTCCTTACGTTTTCGACAATTTCCACGCTTTTTGAAAATGTAAGAGAATGGCTAATCAAGAGGAAAAGTAGTTGCCCGGATGCGCCGAAATTCTCCGCTCTTTTGAGTCTACTTCACTTAGTTTTACCAAGGACACGTAATCGTGCAACAGACGCTCTTCCGTCTCTACAGCGCCTGATTCCACTAAAACGCCTACCCCAGCAACCTCGGCATTAAATTCACCGAGCAGATCGACCATACCACGTACAGTCCCTCCCGCCTTCATGAAGTCATCTACGATAAGTACTCGCGATTTCTCCTTGAGTGCCCGTCTGGAGAGAGACATTGTGTGTATGCTTTTATGAGATCCTGATACGTAGTTAATACTTACTGCTGATCCCTCTGTAACCTGATGGTCACGTCGCACAAGCACTACCGGCAAGCCTAGCTGTGCTGCTGTTGCATAGGCTAGTGGAATGCCTTTCGTTTCAACGGTCATCACCACATCGATTTCCGATCCGTAAAAGGCCGTTGCGATGATCTTACCCGCCTGTTCCATCAAAGACGGCAACCCAAGTAGATCCGACATATACAAATAACCGCCAGGCAATATCCGGTCAGTCTGCTCTAGCTGCACACATAAGCGCTGCACAAAGGTTAGCGCCATATCTTTAGGCATAACTGGGATATAACGAACTCCACCCGCTGCACCAGCTAAAGTCTGCAGCTCTCCGATGCCTTCACCTTCAAATACTTCTTTTATGATTGCCAAATCTTCACTGATGGAGGACTTAGCCGCTCCATAGCGATCGGCAAATATAGACAGCGGCAGTAGTTCATGCGGCCGCTCAAGTAAAAACTGAGTCATGTCTACCAAACGTTGGCTTCTTTTTAATTTCTTCACGGAATGCTCCTCGCCAAAACCGAATATTTTAGAAAAATATATCACTTTTGTACGGGTTTATACAAGAGAAGCAGACTAATTCAGTGATCTCACTGCGTAGACTTCCTTGCAGAACCCTCGCAGTCCGTTGTAAATCCTTGCTACTTTAGACTGCTTGGACACTAAACCGAATACGGTAGGTCCGCTGCCTGACATCAACACCCCATCTGCTCCGAGCTTTATCATCGCTTCCTTGAGCTGCTGAACCTCTGGATGCAGCCTTAGGGTAACATCTTCAAGCACGTTGCCTAGATGGTTGCATACGCCCCCAAAGTCTCCTGCTTCAATCGCTTGCTGCATCTTTCGAGCAGAAGGATGCACAGCTATATTATTGCTCCGAACGCGTCCATACACTTCTGCAGTCGATACATTGATCGGTGGTTTCGCCAACACAACCCAACATTGTGGCGGGTTGTTGATTGGCGTAAGCTTTTCGCCTCGTCCTGTAGCTAAGGCTGTGCCGCCTGTGACGCAGAAAGGCACATCTGAACCCAGCTCAGCGCCAAGCTCCTGTAGCTCCTGCGCAGGAATACCGAGACGCCACAGACGGTTTAGACCGCGTAGCGTAGCTGCGGCATCACTGCTGCCGCCAGCTAGGCCAGCCGCAACCGGAATTCTTTTATCCAGATGGATATGTACCCCACTCTTCACGTTATAACGGTCTTTAATAAGCCTTGCCGCCTGGAAAGCTAAATTTTTCTCGTCCAGGGGAATATAACCAGCCTGACTTGATATTATAATAGTATCCCTTGGCAGCTCAGACAGCTCTAAGCGGTCTGCTAAATCTACCATGGTCATAATCATTTCCACCTCATGAAAACCGTCAGCACGTTTGTGCAGCACATCCAGCATCAAATTAATTTTAGCTGGTGCCTTTTCATACATTTTCAAGGCGTTCACCCACCTTCAGCTTTTCCCGTAAAAACAACTTAACATATTATATGAGAAACTTCTAATGAAGTCCAATATTAAAAGGGTGTCGCCTTTTAGACGCACCCTTTTTCAGTAATATTCACTTTATAGCCTAAAATTTAAGATTTCCGCGCGGCCTGTTCAGCAAGCTGTATCGCTTTTTTCACCATGTTGCCAGCGTCTTGAGTTGTAATTCCACCCCAGCCCTCACGTTCTACGGTTTCATAAAAACCCAGCTCCTTGGCTAACTCTGTCTTCAGTTCCTCCGACATCATGCCTCGTTTTCTGCGGCTCATTACGGAATTCCTCCCTTATGAAAATAAATGATTAACCCGTTGCCCAATTAGTATGCTTGCTTAGAACACGGATCATGCACCAAATATTTGTCCCAAAAAACGCAAACAAAAAACAGCCTCCAAAGGAGACTGTTCGTGAAACATTAAGCTTTAATATACATAATCCGCATCTGCCCATCGTCTTCACAAACTGTGATTTCCACAGATTCAGTAAGTATATCGGCATAGCTATAGGAGACTCGCTTAAAAGTTTGCTGCTCCTGATCCAGTTTGACAATAAATACAGAAGGGTACGTTTCTTCCAGGACACCTGTGCGTTCAACGGTTTTACGACGACCTCCGTTTGCACGCAATGTGATCTTATGACCGACGTGAGCTTCAAGACTGCGTTTGATTTCCAACAGCGCGTTATTAGCCATTACCTGACGACCACCTCTTTTCTTGTCCATTATACAACTTTTTCAGGACAATGTCAAAGCAAATAAATAATTAATTATAGTTGATGCATATTTCGTTGTCAACGGAATTTTTTTGCGGGAAATCAGCGCCGGACTAATATCCTTGTTATCTGTAATATAGGCATCACAAAGAAAAAAAGAAAGGGTTAAGCTCAGCGCTCACCCTTTCTTTCGGATATTCTATTCAGCCCATTCAAATTACCTATATTCCTGAAACCATAGACCTATCTCTGCCGCTTAAATGGCTGATGGTGTCACTTTTAGCGCCGACAGATTCTGCAGCCGCGGCATTCCGATACGGAAGCTGCCACGGGTCTCAACACCACCAATACCCTGATTACCGCTGATGGTATTATTCAGAACATCACTAAGATTTACAGTATCCCTGATGGAAGTAAAGGATGATTTTGCTGCTACATAAACGGGATCCAGAGCATGGATCAAAATTCGACCAGGTGAACTGGCAAAATTAGCCCCAGCTCCAAGTAATGCCTCGAAATGAGATTGGCAAGCACCGGCAACAATAGTCAACGCATCAAAATTCCGCTCATACTCCCTAGCTACCCTAATAGCAGCTATAAAGTTTTGCGAATTTTTATAGCTATTCAGACTATACAGATCGTAAGTATGCTGTTGCTTCAATACCCCATCATGACCAGTGATCACTACAATGTCTGGGCGTACACGGGGCAACAGCCGGTATAACGTATCAGCCATTGCAGATTCATGAACATGATGCCCTTCAGCGGGAATCCGCAGCTGCTCGTATAAGCTAAGGCTCTTATTCAAATATGCCGGATCGCCATCCAGATGCAGTACTTTACCCGGCACTTCAAAATAAGGAGCTTCCTTGGACGGTGGAGCCCATGTCCCCTCTGTTAGGGTTCCCCCGCTCCGCTGACTTTGCTCCTGACGGTCCTTCCGCAGCTGTGTCAGTGATTCCTTCGCTTTGATCTGTGCTTGCTGTCCCCGTTCCGTTATTCGGGTAGGAGGCACTTGAACCAGGTCATCCAGAGGAGAATCCGCCAACAGGCGGAAATCTGTGCCTTTAATGACGGCTCTATCCTGCACAATATTATCTACACGAAATGTTAAATCACCGCCATAAGATTTGCGAACGACCAAGTCTCCTAAATTCATTACAACCACCACCTCTACCCCATCGTATGGGCAAAGGCCTCAGTTGGTTCATAACTCGCCATATTTTTAAAATATAAGAATGTATAATGCTCCACCAGAATAACATCCTTATATTTCTACGAGAAACGGTTGTCGTCCTTTAAGACAACAACCGTTTCTTATTGCTTATTCAATTCCAGCGGCTAGCAAAACACCGCTTAAGCGGGCGTATTCTTCAAGACTGAGTGTTTCTCCGCGACGGGTCGGTTCAATACCCGCTTCTGCGAGTAAAGCCTCCAGCTGCTCACGTCCTTGTTCAGGGAAGTAACGAGCCTTCAGATTGTTAGCAATCGTCTTGCGGCGCTGTGTGAAAGAAGCGTGAACCACTTCAAAGAAATGCTTCTCACTCTCCACCTTTACCGGAGGATGCTCTCTAACCTTCAGACGGATAACAGCAGACTCCACATTAGGTTGAGGGATGAATACCGTACGCGGCACGATACAGACGAGCTCAGGCTCGCTGTAGTACTGCACGGCAATGCTAAGACTTCCGTATTCCTTTCCACCTGGAGATGCAGCCATACGCTCCGCAACCTCCTTCTGAATCATTACAACGATGTTATCAAGGGGAAGCTTCTCTTCAAGCAGCTTCATCAGAATCGGAGTAGTCACATAATAAGGCAGGTTAGCAACCACACTGACCTTGTTCACAGTGGTGAAATCTTCCTTGAACATTTCCTGCAAGTTCACATTGAGGACATCATCGTTACGAACCTTAACATGGGGATAAGGGGAAAGTACGTCTTTTAATATTGGAATCAGTCTACGGTCAATCTCTACGGCAGTTACAGCACCGGCTGTTAGTGCCAGACGTTCCGTCAGCGCTCCAATTCCCGGCCCGATCTCCAGCGCCCCAGAATCGCTATCTAGTCCAGCAGCGTCTACAATCTTGTCCAAAATATTTTGATCAATCAAAAAATTCTGTCCCAGGCTTTTCTTAAACTTGAATCCATAACGTTGAATAATCTCTTTGGTCCGTTTTGGAGTCGAAATTTCCTCTCTACCACTCATGAAGTAATGCCTCCCTGATCAATTTGGGCGAGAGCCCCGGCAAATTCCTCCCGCGTAATCCCAAACATCGCCAGCCGCTTGTACAGCTGTTTGCCGTTACAATATCCGATTCCAAGCAAATTACCAAGCGCCATACGTCTTTCAGCAGCCCGAGGGTGTACAAGCATTCCAGCGGCCATAAGGTCATCAATACCAATCAAAGCAGGTGCTCCTTCAAAAGAGGTATGTACATTACGCAGCGCATGACGAATCGCCTCTGGCGATGCATTCTCTACACCGATATCCCCTTTTCGAGTTGCGTCCTTCTCCGGAATAAAAGCATGCTTGCAGCCCGGCACCTTCGCTGAAACGATTTTACGAATTCGCTCCCCAGCATGGTCCGGGTCCGTAAGAATAATAACCCCTCTGCGTTCCATAGCTAGCGCAATCTTCGCAATTACAGTCCGGTTTACAGCAGAGCCGCCTGTCTCAATCGTATCTGCTTCCACAGCACGCTTAATGGCTACGGTATCGCTTTTGCCTTCAACGACGATTAATTCCTTAATCATATTTCTTGACTCCTTCCAAAAAAAGCAAAAAGAAGAGGATTCGCTCCTCTTCTTTTGGTTAAAGAATGTATAAGTGATGAGCGGTTGCTCTGCGATCAACGAAATGATCATCCAGCGTTCCTTAACGGTTATCATCACTATAGCTTATCAAAGGATTTTTTGCAAAAGCTTCAGTTCTAGTTAAGCTCTGGTTTCACAGGTCCAATCACATATACGGTACGTGATTTACGGCCGAAATTACGAGCATGGCTCAGGGAATCATAATAGACATCCACTTTATTGCCTTTAATGGCACCGCCAGTATCCTCTGCACGGCGGAATCCAAGCCCATCGATATAAACCCACCAGCCAATAGGAATTACATTCGGATCTACTGCAATTGTACGACCTTCCGTTACGCGTGTTCCGGAGGCAGTTTTAGTACCTATTCCTGGCTCTTCTGACGAATAAGCTGTCATGGAGACGTTCTTAATCATCTTCTTGTACTCAAAGTCTACGCCAGCCTTGCTTGTGACGTTCTTAGTCTTAGCGCTAACTTTAGTCGTTTTGGAGGTAGTGCTTGATTTGGAAGTTGTTGTAGCTTTAGCAACTACAGTAGGCTTAGGAAGTGCTTTAGTACCAACGGCAATGATCTTATCTTTTGTTACCGTTTGTACTTCCTTGCCGATCATGCGCATAGAGGCCAGTTCTCCGTCTTGATAGATCTTTTCAATATGCTGAACCATGACGCCTGGTTTGCCTGCCTGTGCCACTCTAACTGTTCCCACAGTAAGGGAGGGATCTGCTGTCTTAATAACACGGAAAGGTAAGTTAGTTGTTCGCTGTACCGTTTGCTTGTTGATACGAACGATCTTAATCTCCATGTCAGCAGAGATGGTGGTGTCTAACGAAGGAAAAATCTTATCATAGCCTTCTAGGTTGATACCCAGTTTGTCAATCGCCTGACCGATGGTGTCTTCGGTCGTATATAACGTTTTTGTTGCTCCGTCCGCAGTAAGGCTAAATTTCTGCGCACGATTGATAACGACACGGTCACCGTCTTTTATTTCATCACTCAGACCTAAAGATAATTCATCATGCGGCTGCAGCGAAATTTGCTCTTTCTCCAACACATCACCAAGAAGTGCTTCTCGCGTTTCAAGTGTCTGTGTTTGCCCGTCTATTACTAAAACAAATTGTTTGTTACTTTGACCGTGTACGTACAGCAGAATTAACAGCGCGATTGCGATTGAAATCACACCTGCAAGTAAAAGTACGCGAGTATTTACTTGCTCCCACCGTAATGCGAAAGACCTGCTGGATGACTGCGAATCATGGGATACCTCTGGTTGGAATAAGCCCATTCTCTCCATCCTCCTTACATAGCCTCGTCGTCAATTTGTATATCATGAGGACTGAATTTCTTTGACGAAACTATTTGAGATTGTCACAGGATACGCACGTATTAACTTAGCGTCTCCTGCTCATGGATCGCCTGCTCGGCACAGCTACTCCCACACCTGTTATATAACAGTATGCGGGCAACATTCAGTTTATTCAAAAATAAAGAAGCCTAAAAAGAGTTCTCTTGAGGACTCTTTCGTGGCTTCTCCGATGTCAGAATACGCGGGAATGTTTGTGCACGAGGTTGCCTCTCTTACTTGCGCTTACGGGGTTAGCTGTCGGGTTCGGACGAAAGAGAGACGCCCTATTTCAGGTCACCCGCTCACGGCGGTTGCCCTTAAATTCACCCCAAAGACCACGTGAAGAAATCAAATATTGTTCTGCGGCAATTCCTAGTCGTATTCAAGATACAGGCATGCGGCAGTTCAATATTGGTTCCCCCGTTCTCCATACGGAGACTCAGCGAGACGATCCATGAATCAATGGCTGTCACAATAACAACAGCTCACATCACTGAAAAGATGATATCCTGTTTTGATGCATGTTGTAAAGGACGATTCAACCACGTTTAAGCAAATATATGGTTAAAATATTGTAATAATCAGCCGTTTTTATATTAAAAAAGTTTAATATATCGGCTATTCTCTATTTTTCACCCGTTTTACTCCTGTTTTCAGACAATCCCAAATCGTTCCAGTGCGTTCGCATACGTAATTTTAGCCAATTCTTCCCATGTTAACCCTTTAATTTCAGCCGCAGCCTCTGCTACTAACTTCACATGAGCACTCTCATTTCGCTTGCCACGGAAGGGGTGTGGAGTCAAATATGGAGCGTCTGTTTCGATCAATAATCGGTCCAATGGCGTCTGTGCAAGCACCTCTTTAGGCACTCTGGCATTTTTGAACGTTATCGGTCCTCCAAATGACAAATGAAATCCAAGGTCTAGACACATTTTTGCTGTTTCCCAGCTGCCTGAGAACGAATGCATCACGCCACCAATTTCATTTGCTTTTTCCTCCCGTAAAATCCGTACAACATCTTCATGAGCATCACGGTCATGTATACAGATTGGCATTTTTAGTTCACGGGCTAGTCCGATTTGTTTGCGGAAGACCTCCTGCTGCACATCCTTGGGAGAGGTATCCCAATAATAATCCAATCCAATCTCTCCGATGGCCACCACTTTTTCATGGCTGCAAAGAGAGGCGATCCAATCGAGGTCTCCCTCTTTCATATCAATCGCATCCTGTGGATGCCAGCCCACCGCTGCATAAATATAATCATAAGATTCAGCCAGCTTCATCGTTGAAGGGATCGTTTCCCGATTAAATCCAATATTGATCATCTTGCTAACTCCGGCCTCTACTGCACGAGCAATAACTTCCTCGCGATCCTCGTCGAATTGAGGCGCATCTAGATGTGTATGTGTGTCGAACAGATACATTTTAAAGCTCACTCCTTGTTGTTTTTATCAATAGTTCCATAAATATTTGTATTATTTTGCAAAAATCTCTGCTACAGAAGAGGGCAAGCGTGTAAGGGCTTTTTTCAGCTTATCCTGTGGGAAATATAGATGATATCTGCCACGATGAATTCCGCTTATTGAGCGCACAATATCCGATACCTCTGAAATTTCCCGCAATTGCTCATTCCGATCAAGCAGTAAAATTTGATTATTGTCGAAGGCTGCTCCTGGACGGAACACATCATAAGGCAAATCTGTCGGATAATCAATCTCTAGGTCATATTCTGGGTTAAGTCCCACTCCCGCAAAACTGCTGCGGATTTCCGTAATCATATCTGTATCCAAATTCTCAATCTCTACATATTTATACAGTTTACGATGAATAAAACGGGTACACAAGTCGCTTAATAACTCATCTTCTTCAAGTGTCCATTGCATAAAAGCAGTCTGTACCAGTGCCTCATCAAGCATTAAATATTGCTTCACTGTTACTTCTCCTCGAAAGAGATCTTCCAGCGGAGCGATCATAAAGCGAAATTTGTACCCCTCTTGAAACAATTCTTTAGCTCTACGGAAGATTTGACGCAAAATAATTTCAGAGCTGCGCGTCACCGGATGAAAATATACCTGCCAGTACATTTGATAACGTGACATTAAATAATCTTCAATGGCATGCATACCTGATTCTTTTACTACAATCCGCCCATTATAAGGACGAAGCATTCTCAAAATCCGATCAATGTCGATGGTTCCATAGTTTACACCTGTATAGTACGCATCACGCAGCAAATAATCCATACGATCAGCATCCAGCGGACTGGAAACCAAATTGACAACAATTTCATGCTCATAAGTCTTAGAGATAACTGAAGCTACTTTACGAGGAAAATCCTCCTCCACATCACGCAATATTTCGGTAATCTCCGTGTCCTCCAAAATAATCCGGCAGGTCCAATCCTCATGGTTCATTTCAAAAGCTTCTTCTATAGAATGGGAAAATGGGCCATGCCCTAAATCATGCAGCAAAGCCGCACACAAAGTAAGCAAACTTTCTTCAGGAATCCAATCCTTATATCCGCTGCGCTCAAATTGCGAAATGATTCTTCGTGTAATTTCATATACTCCTAAAGAATGAGAAAATCGACTATGCTCTGCACCATGAAAAGTGAGATATGAGGTACCTAACTGGCGAATCCGGCGTAAACGCTGAAATTCTTTTGTATTAATTAGTCGCCAAATAATCGTGTCCTGTACATGAATATAATTATGAACGGGATCCTTGAAAACCTTTTCTTCCGTGAGCGGCTGCTTCATGAGATCAACTCCTTCTAATAATTTAATATGATTTTAACTAATATCAGTATATAATAAGTAATTATGTCGTACTTTGTCGAAAAGTATCATTTTTGGTCTTGGTAAATCGACAAAATGCTTTCAGGGCAATTCTTAATTTTTATAGGGACATTCAAAGTTCTTATGGAAATTTTCTTATTCAGCCTATGAAAAAAGGTTGACTGATTTGGGAATCGTTGGTATTATAAGTATCATAAAACAGTGAACAATGTCGAATAATGACGTTTTTGGAACATTGAGAGGAGTAACGATTGTTATGATGAAATCAACAGGAATTGTAAGAAAAGTAGACGAACTTGGACGGGTTGTTATTCCTATTGAATTACGCCGTACACTTGGCATTGGCGAAAAGGACGCACTGGAAATTTACGTTGATGGCGAACGGATTATGCTTAAAAAGTATGAGCCTGCCTGCATTTTCTGTGGCAACGCTGAGAACGTAACTTACTTTAAAGGAAAAATAGTTTGTCATGAATGCATTTCTTCCATCCCTACCCCTGTGACAAACTAAATTAAATAGTATATAATAGAACTAATCAAATTGTTAATTCTAACCTTTTCATATCTCCTTGACCTCCCGTGACCGCGGGAGGTATTTTTTATGTCTGGGTTTGCCCTCCCGGTTATCCCCTCCCTAAGGGCAATGTGCTTCAAGAGGGAACTAGTAATACTTAGTTGTATTTCTTACAGTTATTTTAAATGCTTTTTACCATTAAACGAATTAATTGTATTTTGTACACTTATATTTCCTATATCTCCGAGAAATCAATCCTTTCCACCTTTATAACTGTATGAAGTACAACTAAACGAACAAATACATAAAAAAATTCAAAAATAACTGTACAAAGTACATTTAACCCACAGATAAATCATTCAAGCTCGGGCCGTTTCCAAGAATCCTTAGTTATTCTAAGAGTTCGTCTACAACACTTACTCTTCTGCTCTATCAAGCAACGCATTATAAATATCCCGTTTGGCTACACCCCGGTCTGATGCCGCTTTTTTCATAGCCTCTTTACGTGGCACATCCTGTGCTTCGTAATGAGCTACATGTTCTTCAATGCTTAACTGACGCCACCACGCCGATTCTGCGATTTCTGCATCTTCCTTGCTCTCCCCTTCTACGACAATAACATATTCGCCTAGCGGAGGATGTTCAGCAAGCCAAAGTGTACATTCCTCAATCGAACCGCGTAGAAATTCCTCATATCTTTTCGTTAATTCACGTGCCAACACAATCTGGCGATTGCCGAATGCTTCTTGAAGATGAGCAAGTGTCTTAACTACGCGATGGGGAGATTCGTAGAACAACAAAGTTCCTTGAGCCGAACGAAGTGGACTTAATACTGCTCGGATGTCCTTACGCTCTCGGGGAAGAAAGCCGATAAAAGTGAACGTATTCGTAGATAGACCAGAAGCGATCAAAGCTGACAACGCTGCGTTAGCTCCAGGGATAGGAATCACCGGAATTCCATGACTTATAGCAAGGGCTACAAGATCCGCTCCAGGGTCAGAAATCGCTGGTAAACCGGCATCGCTGACGAGTGCCAAATTTTTTCCTTCTATTATATAGCGTACAAGCTCAGGTCCACTGGCGGCCTTATTATGCTCATGATAACTAAACAACATCGAAGGTGAAATCTCAAAGTGGCTGAGTAATTTCCGGGTCTGTCTCGTATCTTCCGCGGCAATAATATCACATTCCTGTAAAGTGCGGACTGCACGATAGGTCATATCCTCCAGATTACCGATAGGTGTAGCCACCAGAAAAAGCGACCCTGTTGTCTCCTGAGTACTGGTATTAGTCTTATTTTGAAAACTGCTTTGGCATGATATCGTCATGATTTACCCTCTTTAGCACCATAGTAGATGTCCATAATCTCTGGACAGTATTGATTGTCCTCATTATATACGATGAGCGGTGGTTGTAAACGAACCTCAGGCTTTCCATCACGTGCAGCTTCGATTAATACCATATTAGCCTCTAGATGGGCACGTGGATGTACAAACCGAATAATCTTTGGCTCGAGTCTATATTGTCTCATAAGACTGATAATATCAACCAACCGTTGTGGTTTATGAACCATACTTACCTTTCCGCCCGTCCGAACCAATCGCACACAAGCCTGAATAACCTCCTCCAGAGTACAGCCTATCTCATGACGAGCCATAGCCTGATGGTTGTTCAGCTTCAGATCACTGCCATTAAGCGGCATATAAGGAGGGTTCACCGTTATTGCATCATACACACCATGTCCTGCGGTAGTATATAACTCGCGTAAATCACCTTCATGAATTACAACCTGATCCTGAAGGCCATTGAGAGCCACACTACGACGAGCCATATCAGCTAAACGAGGTTGTATTTCAATACCTTCTATAGAAGCTTTTGTCCGGGTAGTCATTAAAATCGGTATTACACCATTTCCCGTACAAAGATCTAGAACTCTTCCACGTGGCGGAACACTGGCGAAACGAGCAAGCAATACAGCATCCATAGAAAAGCTAAATACTTCATCACTTTGAATAATGCGCAGGTCATGCGTTAGTAAATCATCCACCCGCTCCGTCGGTAACAAGGGGACAGATATATCATTAAAAGAATTCGTCATGTAATAATCTCCTAAAGGTTTTGTTGAAAAAAACTTGCTTCAAATGCATATGTCTATTGGCCAAAATTCAAAAAAAACCGTAGGATTAATCTCCTACGGCTGGATATCCTCATTTATTAAGAAAAGAAAGACAGAACAGACAGTCACCTTCCGTGCGTAAATGTCCAAAATAAACATTACAGATGTGAAAGCCTTCGTGGTAAAGTCGAGCCAAGTTGTCATAACCTTCCCCGACAACCTCTTCTGTTCCCTCTCCGGTAGCTAAAAGAGCTTCCGCCTCCGCAGAATCTACGGTAGGATCCAAAGGTGCATCCCGCTTTAAAATTTTGCGAAGCTGTTCATTCTCCAGAGTTAACCTCTGGTTAGCTTCCATCAGTTCTTTTACCGTCTGTTTCCATTCTCCAAGATTGGCGCGCATCGTTTCCATCTGCGCTTCCATATCCTGCATGTGTGCAAATATATTTTTCTTCTCCAAGTTTCCACCCCGAAAGTAACCTTATATGGTTTACTTGACGACAACATCATCCATTGGAAGTTCCTTAACTTTGCCCACTTCAAACAACTGTACATGAACCGTACGGTTTCCGGCATTGATTCCTACTACTTTGCCATCCCCCAATGAGGTCACGACAATCTTGCCGACCGCTGGCATTTCTTCCTTTACACTCTCATAATTGTCATGCTCAAATTTCAAACAACACATCAGACGTCCACAAAGTCCGGAAATCTTGGTCGGATTAAGTGAAAGGTTCTGATCCTTGGCCATTTTTATGGATACGGGTTCAAAATCCCCTAACCAAGAGGAGCAACAAAGCACTCGTCCACAAGGTCCAAGTCCACCTAGCATCTTTGCTTCATCACGTACCCCAATTTGCCGAAGCTCAATGCGGGTCCGAAAAATACTTGCCAGATCCTTAACCAATTCTCTAAAATCAACGCGTCCTTCGGCCGTAAAGTAAAATATAATCTTATTACGGTCAAAAGTAAACTCTACATCTACGAGCTTCATTTTGAGACCGTGGTCGCGTATTTTATTTAAACAGGTGGTAAAAGCCTCCTTAGCGGCGCTTTTGTTCTCCTCAACTACGCGTGCGTCGGTTTCTCCGGCAATACGCATCACTTTTTTGAGGGGTAGTACAACATCGGACTCCTCCACCTCTTTTTTGCCTACGACAACCTTACCGTATTCCACCCCACGTGCTGTCTCAACAATAACACATTGATCTCGTTCAATCGGAAAATCAAGTGGATCAAAATAATATATTTTACCCGCTTTTTTAAAACGGACACCTACTACGCTGTACAAAAATTAACCCCCTTGTTTGCCGGTAAAAGGAACCTATGGGCATGTCCGCTCCCTGATGATCCATGCTTGTCCTTCCTCGTCTGTTAAAACGATACTTCCAGGTAAAGCGACATCCGGAGGATATATCATTGCTAATCCTTTAACTTTCCAGTCGGATTAAGAACTGCTCCAGACACAACTGGGCATTGGCATTGGAACGCAGCTTCTTAGTACTTTCTGCTGCATATCCCATATAAGCCACCCATTGTTCCGCACTGCGCCCACGGGCATGCCTGGAAATAAAGTCTAACTGATCTATAAAAACGATACTTTCATGCTTGCGGTACAGGAAGTAGAGCATATCTTTAAACCATAGATGGAACATGCTGAAAAGGATATCCAAATGTTCAGCGAGCCCAGTCTTGAACAGCTTCTGCCCGGCAGTTGCTACCGTGGAGCTGCCCTTGCTTAAGGACTCCTTAGCTAATTGTAACACTAGATTTCTCATTTCTGCAAACCAATTCTGTTCCAAAAGTTCCCTGCAACCATCAAGTCCCGAACTGAGTGATACTGCACATCGAGCTAAGGGGATCGGCACACCCTCACTTGCTAGCGCTTGAAGCATAATATCCGGATTTAACGGACTAAATGGAATCCGCTGAGTCCGTGACTGAATCGTCGGCAATAAAGAACGACTATTATCAGATATTAGGATTCCTACTGCCGGAGCTGGCGGTTCTTCCAGAAACTTCAACAAACTATTGGCAGCTTGTACCGTCATTTTGTCTGCCCCATCTATAATATAAATCTTTGGATTCACACCCTCAGATCGATAGGAAAAGACACGCTGCAGCTCACGGATCTGATCTATTTTTATGCTTGCACCGTCGGGCTGCAGCAATGACAAATCAGGATGGTTTCCATGCTCAACCTTTCGGCACTCTAGACATTCGCCACAGGCGTCATCCTTGCTTTCAGTGCAAAAAATTGCTTGGGCAAACATCAGCGCCGTCTTCATTTGTCCACTGCCTGCTGGTCCTGTAAATAAATAAGCATGGCTCACAGCGTCCTTGCGCAAGGCATTTTGGAGTAGCCGTTTAGCATGCTCCTGGCCTACTATATCATGAAAAGGCATAATTTCCTCCCAAAACTTTAAAAAGAAAGGTTGATTAACAACCCGCGAATTTCTCCAACACGTCCCAACAGATCTATTCGGCCCTGCTCACTATTCAGCAGATCGTCTGCCATAGATAGCAAAGCCGCATCAATTTCCTCAAGCAGCTTGTAACGCTTGCCCCGCCCACGTCTATCCCATCCACGTGTCTCTTTCAGTATAACGCCTCTACGAGCGGTTTCTTCCAGAAACCTTTTGATCATCATCCGGTAAATGGTGAGTTCACGAATGGTCATAGACTTAGATAAACGGTCGCCTTGTGACTGTATTTCTTTGATCTGGCGGTTTAGTTCATCTTTGGTTTTCTGTTCACCTTGCTGCTGAAAAACGTCAGAGAACGATTTCTGCTGAACAGGCTTATTAGCCCCTTCTGCATTTGGAAGCTCACTCTTTAAGGGCCTATATCCCGGATTGATCTTCAAAGGTTATCTACCGCCCCTTTTTTTGTAAATGACTTGCTCATTTATATTATACTTAATAATGTTCGAAACGATCTACAGGAAGCACGAATACAGTAGCGCCACCGACCTGTACTTCAACAGGGAGCGGTAAATAGGAATCCGTCGTGCCACTCATCGGAGTTACTGGAGTGACTAGTTGTTCACGCACTTTACAGCTGTTACGGATAACGTTCAATACAGCTTCGATCTGACTGTCTTCTACCCCAATCATAAATGTCGTATTTCCCGCCCGCAGAAATCCACCTGTACTTGCGAGTTTGGTAGCACGGAAATTGGCTTTTACTAGCTCACTGGATAACCGGTTACTGTCTTTATCCTGGATAATTGCAATGATCAACTTCATCTTCGACATTCCCTCCCAAAAAAGTTTTATGGAGTATTACTACTTAATGTGTTCTTAGTAGTAACCTCACTTCATAAGCAAACGCTTAGTTATATGCCACTTCTCTTATTATATTAGACAAAACACCCTAAAAACCCTTTAATACTCTCTCTTCAAGAGTTCTCACGATATCTTGTTCTACCAGATGAATAGGGCGGTTTGCATCAAGAACTACTATTCTCTCCGGATTCGCCTTAATTAATAAATGATAACCTTCACGAACCTTCTGATGAAAGGCAAGACTCTCCATATCCAGACGATTGACTTCGCGATCTTGATTGGCCGCAATCCGTGATAATCCAATCTCAGGGTCTACATCCAGATAAAAGGTTAGATCCGGCATGCGATTTCCAATAGCAAAGCGGTTAATACTCCACACCTCTTCCATACCTAATCCTCTTGCATGTCCTTGATAAACGAGACTACTGTCTACAAAGCGGTCACAGAGGACTGTAAGCCCTTCTCTAAGAGCTGGCTCTACTACTTCAGCGAGATGTTGGCTTCTTGATGCAGCGTACAGCAATGCCTCTGTACGTGCATCCATTGCAGTATGGGCAGGATCCAGAATAATAGAGCGAATTTTTTCGGCGATTTCAATGCCTCCAGGTTCACGTGTAATTCGATAGGGCATGGACCGATTCTGCAAATATGCTGCTACTCTGCCCAGTACCGTTGTTTTTCCGGAGCCTTCGCCCCCTTCTAATGTTATGAAGAAACCTTCTTTGCCCACTTATACTTCTCCGCCCTTCTGATTGTTGTATACCTTAATACGCTGCAAGACCGGATCAGCACAAGCCTGGAACTTCGCGCCTCCATAAGCTAAACCAGTCAGTCTTTGCTGTATCTGATCTGTGATGACCTCACCCGGATATAATAATGGAATGCCTGGTGGATAGGGAATTACCATCTCTGCAGCTACTCTCCCCACGCTGTGTTCAAGATTAATACTTTCTACCTCATTGGCTGTCACCGGCTTCAAAGAGAAGGGAACGGGTGCTGAGATTTGTAAAACATTCAAATTGTTCCACGTGGAAATATTTCGAGATTCTGAAATGGCAGCGGTGTGCGGTGATTCGGATGTATCCTCCGACTCTATTTCCCGCAGCGCCTGCAATAACCTTGCTGCATCTTCAGCCTTCGAACCGAGGCTGAACAGCAGCACTACGTGCCGGTCGTCACTCATCTCCGGCACACAGCCCTTAGCTTCGAGCCTGCGCTGCAGCTCGAAACCGCCTAGGACCCCGGTGGCGTCATAAATGACGACTTTGAAGGGGTCCTGCATCTCGTACGCCGCCTTATGCAGCGGCGTACCGTCGTGCAGCTGCTCTGCCGGCTGCACCAATCCATAGCGCGGCAGCTCGGCAAGGCCGCGCCGCAGGACATCCACGGCGGCCAGCCCCGCCGTGAAAGCATCGCTGCCCCGGCTGTGCAGCAGCCGCCGGGCAAGATCAAGCGACGCCATCATAGGATATGATGGGCTGGAGCTCTGCACCATGGCGAGCCGCTGCGAGAGCAGGGCGCGGTCGAGCCGCTGCCCTTGAACATGCAGCATAGCGCCCATGGTCATTGCTGTGAGCATCTTGTGCGTGGACTGCACTACGCCATCCGCGCCACAAGCAAGCGCCCCGGCAGGCAGTGCCGGGTGCTGCCCGTAATGCGCCCCATGCGCTTCATCGACAAGCAGCGGTACTCCGCTGTCGTGGCAGATACGCGCGAGGGGCGCGAGGTCACTGCCCATGCCGTAGTAATTGGGCATGGTGACAAATACAGCGGCGGCTTCAGGATAGGCTGCAAGTGCAGCCTCAACAGCTTCTGCCGCCGGCGCTACTGCCAAGCCGCTGAGTGGATCAATCAGCGGCTCGACGAAAACAGCCCGCACTCCAGCTAACATAAGACCATGAATCACTGATTTATGCACATTTCGTTGAAGGATCAGAATCATTCCAGGCTCGGGGCAAGCCGTTAGAATCAGCGCCAGGTTGCCCGCCGTACTTCCGCCAACTAGAAAAAAGCTCTCCTCTGCTCCAAAGCAATCAGCAGCCAACTCCTGTGCTTCCTTAATGACTCCCTCAGGATGATGAAGATCATCCGTGCCGGTAATCTCCGTAACATCGTACTTCATAACCTCATCTAGATACCCAGCGCCTTCTACGCCGTCATATGCCGCTCCATTTTTATGTCCCGGCACATGATAAGATATATTACCCACAATTCTATATTGCTCCAGCATTTCGTATACAGGCGCCCTACATCGTTGTAATTTATTCATATTAAATTCCTTCCCATAGGGTTCCTTCTATTTTAACGTAAATATTCAAAAACTCCTATGTTTCCTCATAAAAGCATCTGACTGAACAGCAAAACGGCTCCCCCCGCTTAAACAACGAGGAAGCCGTATATGAATATCTCTAATGCAGTCCTTATATCTTTCATCCAGACCGTTCTCTTATCCGCATCAATTAACAGAGTTACTCTACTTACTTAAGCGTTCTTTTGCAATCCGATCTTCTTCATCTGGCCAATAAAAAAACGGTACTTAGCATCTTCTGCCTCGGTACGGATCATTTCTGCCTCACAATCCTCACAAATAAAATGCGAGACAATCACAATACCTTCTTCTTTTTCCTGTCCACAAATGATACAAGCTTGCCCGGTTTGCTGTTCCATAACCATCCCACCTTGACTCTTTTAAGAACAGTATGATACACCTTCTATCATTTTAAACCTTTTCATAGTTTTTTCATATCCTTCGTTTCGTGTATTATATATATTCCGCTGCCCCCATATCGGTGAATATTCGCCCATAGTTTAATAAAATGCTTTCATTCGCCGATATTAAGAACATATGAATCTGTGAGGAGGTTAGTCTATTTTATATGGAATCCAACACCAAAGGCGCTGCTACATTCTATCAATATAAATTAATCAAAAAAATTAATCTAACGGCACCTCTGCTGCGTGTTTATATTTTGCTCCCTTTTTTGGTCCTTGTGCTCGAGACAGTCTTTCTTTCTTGGTGGAGTATTCTCTACTTAATTATAGCTGCTCCGGTTATGTTCTGGGTTCAATATGTTATTTCACGCTCAGTACTTCTAATCTCCGGGCATCCTATTTCAAAAAGATGGTCCATCTCATTTAAAATCCCGTGGCTTGGCTTCATGCCAGATCAACACATTAGTTACCGCATTTTCCGTAAAGTACAGTTACATAATTTTTATATTGGTCTTTGTATTGCAGCTCTCTTTATTTTTTGGTCACCACCGGCATTTACAGTATCCCTGATTATTTGCCACTTGTGGCTTTTACTACCCCGTCTCTATACACTGTTCAAAATAAATCAACGCAACAAGGAAGGCATGCTGAAGTTTAATCCAACCGATGCCTCCTATTACTCTCAATAGAGTACGGTTAACCTGTATTCGCATATAAATAAATCGCCATCCATAAAGGACGGCGATTATTTATTTTGTCTTAAGACCTTTAATTAAGGCCTTCTTTTCTTTAGGAATCATAACTATAAAATAATCATCATGTACTGTTAAATGAACCGTTACTCCATCCTTCTGAAAAACACCAGATGAATCGGTATTCTCCTCTTCCTGTTCAACCCATCCCCAGGCCTTAATAGTATCCATATACTCCTCTGGGATACCATTCTTCTCCTTTAATCCAGGTAAAGAATAACGCACATAATCCATAGCAACGTTTGTCGTAGTCTGGTCTGGTGAGTATGCCTCTTGGGGTACAGGGAAATTCTTCTCATTTAGCGCACCCTCAAAAGCATCCCAGCTGGGCGCTTTCGTACCGCAGCCTGCCAGTATTAAAGCTACTATACACAAAAAAATTAATATCTTAATAATTCTTGTTTGTTTCATGCCTTAAATCCTCCTTACCTCCACAATGCATCTAAAGACACAAGAAAATTCAAAGTTAGAATTTATGAGTAGTTCCTTCGTATTAGAGATGTTGCTTATTATTTGCACTTATCTATTATACTTGTATCGACCTCAGCGTCGGTAACAAAAATGTCACTCAATTACAGCCCCTTCAGATGTTGTACTCCCCTTCAAATATCACTCTTGTCCAAAAAAAACAAAAAAGCCACTGCTGATAAATCAACAATGGCTTTGTGTGCTTGGCAACGTCCTACTCTCCCAGGACCCTTCGGTCCAAGTACCATCGGCGCTGGAGGGCTTAACGGTCGTGTTCGGGATGGGTACGCGTGGAACCCCTCCGCTATCGCCACCAAACATGCGTCTGTGAAACAGACGCTGCCGCGTGAAATTCGGTTCATCACCAGAAGTGACAATGAATTTCTAAGCGTGTTACAGGCTTAATCGCCTGAAAACTGAATCCGAAACGAATTTGCATTCTACGTATAGGATAAGCCCTCGACCGATTAGTATTGGTCAGCTCCATGCATTGCTGCACTTCCACCTCCAACCTATCTACCTCGTCGTCTTCAAGGGGTCTTACTAATTGGGAAATCTCATCTTGAGGGGGGCTTCACGCTTAGATGCTTTCAGCGCTTATCCCGTCCGTACGTAGCTACCCAGCCATGCTCCTGGCGGAACAACTGGTGCACCAGCGGTACGTCCATCCCGGTCCTCTCGTACTAAGGACAGCTCCTCTCAAATTTCCTGCGCCCACGACAGATAGGGACCGAACTGTCTCACGACGTTCTGAACCCAGCTCGCGTACCGCTTTAATGGGCGAACAGCCCAACCCTTGGGACCTACTTCAGCCCCAGGATGCGATGAGCCGACATCGAGGTGCCAAACCTCCCCGTCGATGTGGACTCTTGGGGGAGATAAGCCTGTTATCCCCAGGGTAGCTTTTATCCGTTGAGCGATGGCCCTTCCATGCGGTACCACCGGATCACTAAGTCCGACTTTCGTCCCTGCTCGACTTGTAGGTCTCGCAGTCAAGCTCCCTTATGCCTTTGCACTCTGCGAATGATTTCCAACCATTCTGAGGGAACCTTGGAACGCCTCCGTTACTCTTTAGGAGGCGACCGCCCCAGTCAAACTGCCCGCCTGACACGGTCCCCGTACCCGGTAAGGGTACTAGGTTAGAACCTAGATACGATCAGGGTGGTATCCCAACGGCGCCTCCACCGAAGCTTGCGCTCCGATTTCTACGGCTCCCACCTATCCTGTACAGATCGTACCCAAATTCAATATCAAGCTGCAGTAAAGCTCCATGGGGTCTTTCCGTCTTGTCGCGGGTAACCTGCATCTTCACAGGTATTAAAATTTCACCGGATCTCTCGTTGAGACAGCGCCCAAGTCGTTACGCCATTCGTGCGGGTCAGAATTTACCTGACAAGGAATTTCGCTACCTTAGGACCGTTATAGTTACGGCCGCCGTTTACTGGGGCTTCGGTTCATAGCTTCGGGTTACCCCTAACCACTCCCCTTAACCTTCCAGCACCGGGCAGGCGTCAGCCCGTATACTTCGCCTTGCGGCTTCGCACAGACCTGTGTTTTTGCTAAACAGTCGCTTGGGCCTTTTCACTGCGGCCCCCTCGTGCTATTCACACTACCGGGGCACCCCTTCTCCCGAAGTTACGGGGTCATTTTGCCGAGTTCCTTAACGAGAGTTCTTCCGCGCGCCTTAGAATTCTCTTCTCGCCTACCTGTGTCGGTTTGCGGTACGGGCACCTTCTCCTGGCTAGAGGCTTTTCTTGGCAGTGTGAGATCATGACCTTCGCTACTATAATTTTCGCTCCCCATCACAGCCCAGCCTTATCGATGTGCGGATTTGCCTACACATCAGCCTCACTGCTTAGACGGACATCCATCAGTCCGCGTCACTACCCTCCTGCGTCACCCCATCGCTCATAGCGGATTACGGTGGTACAGTAATTTCAAACTGTTGTCCTTCGACTACGCCTTTCGGCCTCGCCTTAGGTCCCGACTTACCCTGAGCGGACGAGCCTTCCTCAGGAAACCTTGGGCTTTCGGCGGATCAGATTCTCACTGATCTTTTCGTTACTCATACCGGCATTCTCACTTGTGTAGTGTCCAGCGCTCTTTTCAGTACACCTTCAACCCCTACACAACGCTCCCCTACCCCAGATACATACGTATCTAGCCATAGCTTCGGTGGTGTGTTTAGCCCCGTTACATTTTCGGCGCAGAGTCACTCGACCAGTGAGCTATTACGCACTCTTTCAATGGTGGCTGCTTCTAAGCCAACATCCTGGTTGTCTGTGCAACTCCACATCCTTTCCCACTTAACACACACTTGGGGACCTTAGCTGATGGTCTGGGCTGTTTCCCTTTTGACAATGGATCTTAGCACTCACTGTCTGACTCCCGGCAATAAGTATATGGCATTCGGAGTTTGACTGAGCTTGGTAATCCTTGCGGACCCCGCACCCAATCAGTGCTCTACCTCCACTACTCTTATACCGAGGCTAGCCCTAAAGCTATTTCGGGGAGAACCAGCTATCTCCGAGTTCGATTGGAATTTCTCCGCTACCCCCACCTCATCCCCGCACTTTTCAACGTACGTGGGTTCGGGCCTCCAGTGCGTGTTACCGCACCTTCACCCTGGACAGGGGTAGATCACACGGTTTCGGGTCTACGTCCACATACTCATTCGCCCTATTCAGACTCGCTTTCGCTGCGGCTCCACCTTCTCGGCTTAACCTTGCATGTTAAACGTAACTCGCCGGTTCATTCTACAAAAGGCACGCCATCACCCATTAATAGGGCTCTGACTTTTTGTAAGCACACGGTTTCAGGTTCTATTTCACTCCCCTTCCGGGGTGCTTTTCACCTTTCCCTCACGGTACTGTTTCACTATCGGTCGCCAGGTAGTATTTAGCCTTAGCAGATGGTCCTGCTGGATTCATACGGGGTTTCACGTGCCCCGCACTACTCGGGATCCGTCTCGGAGAGAACACAGTTTAGGTTACAGGGCTTTTACCTCTATCGCGGGCCTTTCCAGACCTCTTCACCTACCATATTCCTTTGTAACTCCATGTGAGACGTCCCACAACCCCAAGAGGCAAGCCCCTTGGTTTAGGCTGTTCCGCGTTCGCTCGCCGCTACTGACGGAATCACTATTGTTTTCTCTTCCTCAGGGTACTTAGATGTTTCAGTTCCCCTGGTCTGCCTCTACATTTCCTATGTATTCAGAAATGAGTAACTGCGAATTACCACAGCTGGGTTTCCCCATTCGGACACCCCCGGATCAAAGCTTGCTTACAGCTCCCCGAGGCAGTTTCGTTGTTCGCCACGTCCTTCGTCGGCTCCTGGCGCCTAGGCATCCTCCGTGTGCTCTTATTAGCTTAACCTTGATTCTTCCGAAGAAAAATCTCACTAATAACATTTACTTGTTTGCACAAGTTGCTAAAAGATGTTCTAAAACGCAAATTCGTTTCGGTATCCAGTTTTCAAGGATCAAGTCTTACTTGAGAGCTTAAACTCTCAAAACTGAGCAACGAGTGAGTAACAGGCCTAAACCTGAGTTTTGGAAGCTAAGCTTCCGATTTGAATGTTCTCATTGCAGAGAACGATTCTCCATAGAAAGGAGGTGATCCAGCCGCACCTTCCGATACGGCTACCTTGTTACGACTTCACCCCAATCATCTACCCCACCTTCGGCGGCTGGCTCCCTTGCGGGTTACCCCACCGACTTCGGGTGTTGTAAACTCTCGTGGTGTGACGGGCGGTGTGTACAAGACCCGGGAACGTATTCACCGCGGCATGCTGATCCGCGATTACTAGCAATTCCGACTTCATGCAGGCGAGTTGCAGCCTGCAATCCGAACTGAGACCGGCTTTGATGGGATTGGCTCCACCTCGCGGCTTCGCTTCCCGTTGTACCGGCCATTGTAGTACGTGTGTAGCCCAGGTCATAAGGGGCATGATGATTTGACGTCATCCCCACCTTCCTCCGGTTTGTCACCGGCAGTCACTCTAGAGTGCCCAGCATTACCTGCTGGCAACTAAAGTTAAGGGTTGCGCTCGTTGCGGGACTTAACCCAACATCTCACGACACGAGCTGACGACAACCATGCACCACCTGTCTCCTCTGTCCCGAAGGCCGCTGCTATCTCTAGCAGATTCAGAGGGATGTCAAGACCTGGTAAGGTTCTTCGCGTTGCTTCGAATTAAACCACATACTCCACTGCTTGTGCGGGTCCCCGTCAATTCCTTTGAGTTTCAGTCTTGCGACCGTACTCCCCAGGCGGAGTGCTTACTGTGTTAACTTCGGCACCAAGGGTATCGAAACCCCTAACACCTAGCACTCATCGTTTACGGCGTGGACTACCAGGGTATCTAATCCTGTTTGCTCCCCACGCTTTCGCGCCTCAGCGTCAGTTACAGCCCAGAAAGTCGCCTTCGCCACTGGTGTTCCTCCACATATCTACGCATTTCACCGCTACACGTGGAATTCCACTTTCCTCTTCTGTACTCAAGCCACCCAGTTTCCAGTGCGACCTCAGGTTGAGCCCAAGGTTTAAACACCAGACTTAAATAGCCGCCTGCGCGCGCTTTACGCCCAATAATTCCGGACAACGCTTGCCCCCTACGTATTACCGCGGCTGCTGGCACGTAGTTAGCCGGGGCTTTCTTCTCAGGTACCGTCACTCCGATAGCAGTTACTCTACCGGACGTTCTTCCCTGGCAACAGAGCTTTACGATCCGAAAACCTTCATCACTCACGCGGCGTTGCTCCGTCAGGCTTTCGCCCATTGCGGAAGATTCCCTACTGCTGCCTCCCGTAGGAGTCTGGGCCGTGTCTCAGTCCCAGTGTGGCCGTTCACCCTCTCAGGTCGGCTACGCATCGTCGCCTTGGTGGGCCGTTACCCCACCAACTAGCTAATGCGCCGCAGGCCCATCCCTCAGTGACAGATTGCTCCGTCTTTCATTCTTCTCTCAGGAGAAAAAAGAAATTATCCGGTATTAGCTACCGTTTCCGGTAGTTATCCCAGTCTGAAGGGCAGGTTGCCTACGTGTTACTCACCCGTCCGCCGCTAAGTCATTTTGAAAGCAAGCTTTCAAAATGACTCCGCTCGACTTGCATGTATTAGGCACGCCGCCAGCGTTCGTCCTGAGCCAGGATCAAACTCTCCAATTAGTATTGAAAAGAGCGATATGCTCATTTTGAAACATCTGACGAGAAAATTAATTCTCTAATTTTGGATTTCACTTGCGTGATTTCCTACTCACTCGTTGTTCAGTTTTCAAAGATCAAGTTCTCGTTGGCGCCGTTTAATGTCTCAGCAGCAACTCTTATACTATATCATGTTCGGCTATTTAATGTCAAGCTCTTTTTTTAACTTCTTTTTCGAGCTCGGCATGTGTATTTCTTGGCCGGACTTAGAATATATCATGTATAGAGATTCATTGCAAGAGTTTTTTTATATAAAATCAAAAGCATAAAGCATCATCTATGTATTATCGTATTATAATAACTACCTCCACTTATCATCTAATTATCTAGAAAGTAAAAAACAACTGCAGAAGATAACAGTTGTTTTTTTAGAAGAAGCTTAGACGATTCTAGATTAATTCCGCTTCCTTCGCTTCAGTAATTACGGCAACGATATTGTTTCGAAGGGCATCTGCATCGTGCGCTTCGTATGGATCCACTTTGAAAACAACAGCATCTGCAATAAAGCCTTCTGCAATTTGCCCCAGCTCGTTACCGCTCCCCAGAATATCAGCAGCACTTTTAGTCGCAGCCTGCCACGCTTCTCTCCGAGTTAAGCCATAATCAATCAATGTATCCAGTTCTTGAAGGTTATAGCCATGTAGTGCAGGTGTGGCATAATCTGTACCGAATCCAATACGAACGCCTTCTCTTTTTGCATAATGAATGGCCTTGGAATGACATTCGGCAGCGCGGGCAGCTCGGTCGCAAATGATCGGGTTTAACGCTAGAACGCCTTTTGGGTCTGCAGCAATACGATAAATTGATGTGGTGGGCACAAACGCTACCCCCGAGTTAGCAAGTCTTCCTGCCTGATCCTCAGTTAAAAACATCCCATGCTCTATTGATTCCACGCCGGCCTGGATGGACCAGTCTATCGTCACTCCACCCCAGGTATGAACCAGTACCTTCTTATCATGGACATGTGCATTACGAACAATGAACGCGAACTCTTCTTCGGAAAAGATCGGGTCAACGACTTTCTCGGTAGGTGCTCCAAGCCCGCCTGTGGCCATGATTTTTATCCAACCCGCTCCTGTAGCAAAGATTTCCGCCATGCGTTGTTCTAAATGCTTGAGACCACGGGCATCTGCTGCTCCAATCATATCGCTACTGGTCTGCACTCTTAATGGATGCTGATATTGCTGAACAAGATGCTGCACAGTGCTCGGCAGAATCCCACCTGCATCACGGGCAGTCGTTACACCCGTCCTAAGAGTAGCTTCAAAAGCTTGTGCCTGCATAATTTCGATTTGGTTGGCATCGCGCTTCAATTGATCAGAGTGGTCAAAATCTGTCCAAGCTAAATGCGTATGAAGATCAATAATACCCGGACTTAGCCACAGATCTGTTCCTGCAAGATTTGACTCCACTTGATGCGGCTCCGCTTCAGTAATGGATGAAAAACGACCATCCTTTATCACGACATCAAAACGTCTGCCTTCGATACCTGCTATAAAAATATCATTGAACGTTTGCAGCTCTGGATGCTTAAGGATCATCTTCATTCCCCCCATGCCAGCCGAACAGCTGCTAATGCCTGAACAGGGTCTTGTTTCAACAGTTCGGCAAGCGTGGATATAGCCTTCTCCACACTTTGCCGCTCAGCATTCGTTCCAAAATGGTTGATCCGTAGAAGATGGCCAAATAATTCTCCGTCTCCGGGAGCCACAATGCCTATAGGCTGCTCAATCCGCAACTCTTGCTTTCCAGAAATCCGCACCGTTGTAGTCAGCGTAGAATAATGTCTGCTGTCCTTTTGCCAAGGCTCAAGCCCCAAGGATTTAATACCAGCTACAGCAGCTGCTGCGGCTCGCTCATGGCGTTTGATTACTTGATCCAATCCTTCTTCTTCAATTCGTGTCAAAGCTTGAATCAAGGCTCTAGCCTCCAGCGTAGGAATGTTTGGGGCAACCCGCAGTGGCGCGGCGTCTCCCAGTGATGGTTTCAGATCCAGCAAGGATAAAATAGAATTGCGTGGAGCATTTTCATTCGACTCAAGAAATTCCCAGCCACGTGGAGAAATACTTACGGCACTAACACCGTTGGGTCCAGCTAAGGCTTTTTGCGCACCTATAACTGCAAAATCAACGGACCATTCATCCACCAGCAGGGCCTCTCCCCCAACCGCAGATACGGAGTCCGACACAGTAATAAGATTGAACTCTTTTGCAATTTTAAATATTTCTTTAGCAGGATTAGAGCCTCCAGTAACCACTTCAGCTTGAACAAAAGAAAGGGCACAGGGTTTAAACTCCTTAATCGCGGAAGCAACTTGGTCGCTAGTGACCACTTCATCAAAAGGAACCTTCACTTCAACAACCGTTGCTCCACCCCGCTCAAGCCATTTTCCAAATAAACTTCCATAGGGACCTGTTACTATATTTACAATGGTTCGACCAGGTGCAGCTATTCCGGCGGCTACCGCCTCGATTCCAAGGATTGCCTCAGCCGGGATGATAACTGGAGGGTGCTCAGTAAACAAAACTTTGGAAATTAAATGTGTTAGCTTATTGTACTCAGCCAGTGAAAGTGGCACGTATCCTTTATGTTCTCGGTTCATAAGAAAACCTCCTGATGTACTTTATTTTGGCATTTTCGGAACCGCTGACAACAGCTCATAACTGTATTCATGTTTAGGACGGATGAAGAATTGGTCCCGCGGACTCTGCTCCACGAGCTTTCCTTGCCGCATAACTGCTACCGTATCACTAATTGCATTGATTACACCTAGATCATGAGAAATAAAAAGCATGGTGAGATTAAGCTCAGCCTTCAGCGTATTAAACAGTTCGAGCACACTAAGCTGCACAGATACATCCAACGCACTTGTAGGTTCATCCGCGATCAGGATGCTTGGCTCAACACTTAATGCACGAGCGATCGCTATCCGTTGACGCTGGCCGCCGGAAAATTCATGTGGGAATTTGTCTAAGGCCTTCTGTTCTAAATGAACTTGATTCAAAAGCTCTTTGCATCTTTGTTCAACACCTGTACGCCCCACTATTTTATGAAACAATAAGGGCTCGGAAAGAATTTGCCTAATCGAATGTTTAGGATTTAGCGAAGCATCTGGATTTTGGAATATCATCTGGATTGTTTTGTGCTGCTCACGGCTTCTTTTCTTTTTTAATTCTTGGATACCTAACAGAATCTGCCCCTCATTTGGGGCAATCAGTCCAGCAATTACTCGCGCCAGCGTAGATTTCCCTGATCCCGATTCTCCAACAAGCCCAAGGGTGGTGTGTTGCTCAAGATTCAGATTGATACGATCCAGTGCAGTAAAGCCGCCATAATGAACAGTTAAATCTTTTATTTGCAAGGCTAATTCCATGAGTCTCTACTCCCTTCAAGCTCTGGTAAAGGAAGCACCGAATCAATCAGCATCTGTGTGTAAGGGTCTTTTGGATTTTGCAAAATATCAAGGGTATTGCCCTGCTCAACAATCTGTCCCTGTTTCATTACACATAGCCGTGAACACAAGTTTGCTGCAATCGCTAGGTTATGCGTAACAAATACCATGGCAAAACTGAGCTCATGCTGGAGGCTCGTGATCGTCTCAATAATTTGCCGTTGAACCGTGACGTCCAGCGCCGTTGTCGGTTCATCACAGAGAAGTATGCCTGGCTTGCACGCCAGTGCCAGAGCGATGACTACCCGTTGACACTGACCGCCTGACAGCTGACTCGGATACCGGTCCTTTTTCTTCAATGAATCGGGGAGACCAAGCCTTTCGAGCAGTTCCAGTGCAATTACCCGCGAGGTCTTACGGCTTACTCTCTGTCTGTAATACACAACTTCAGCCAGTTGTTTGACAACCGTACAGAGCGGATCAAGCGCTCCTCTTGGATCTTGAAAGACCATCGCACTGCTTACGTCACTTTTAATGGTGCCACCAGTCTGTTCAACACCATTTGGAAGCAAGCCTAAAATTGCACGCAGCGTAAGCGATTTTCCTGATCCCGATTCACCTACTAATCCCAGACTCTCCCCTTTACCCAGCGAAAAACTAACATTATTGACCAATCTGTCATTTGACTTAGCTGCCAGCGATAGCGCCTCTATTTCTAAAATGGGTTGTATAGACATTATTTTTTCCTCCATATGTCTGCCAAACCATCACCTAGGAGCGACAAAGCTATCCCCGTATACACCACTGCAAATCCCGGCACGGCCGAGAGCCACCAAGCTGTAGTGATGAAGGGCTGCCCATCTGAAATCATTGTCCCCCAGTCAGGAGTTGGCGGTGTAATGCCGATACCAAGATACCCGAGCGTAACAATGGCAACAAGCAATCCAATCATATCTGTCATAAGGACGACCACGGCTTGCGGTAGTACATTAGGCAGGAGATGACGTAAAATAATTTTCACTCCAGGTAGCCCTAAGGTTTGAGCGGATGCCACCCATTCCTGATTGCGAAAAGAAGCACTAAGACCTCTGACGACACGGGCAAAGACAATCCATCCTACAAAGATAAAAGTAATATAAATGCCCCGTTCTCCTGCTCCACTAGCAAAAGCAACGATAATAACGATCAGATAAAAAGGAAAGGCGATGAATGTATCTGACAACAGCGTAATAACTGTATCGATCCATTTGCCGTAATATCCTGCCAGCATTCCTAGAAATACACCTGTGCAAAAGGGAATGATTTCTGCCAAGACCATGATTTTCAAATCAGTCCTCGCTGCATAAATCAGTCTGGTAAACAGATCACGCCCTAATTGATCAGTTCCCAACCAATGTTCGCCTGACGGAGGCTGTAAAAAGGCACTCAAATTTTGCTCAGAAGGGTCATAAGGACTTATATAAGGTATAAACACAGTCAAGAGAATAAGAGCTGCAAACATAATAATTCCCACTAGAAGTGAAGGGGTATTCCATATTCGCTTTAAGCCGCTTGTTATCTTACCGTCTTCATACAATCGCGAGTCTAGTCTTATAGTTTTCATTGTTTTCCTTTCGTTCTGGGATCAAGCCACCAGGAAATGATTTCAATCAAGAGACTGATGATCACAACAGATAGCGCACAGTAAAGTGCTATTCCTTGAATAACCGGAAAGTCCCGTTTCGAAATTGAAGTGAACAATAAGCTGCCAATTCCCTTAATTCCAAATACCTGCTCAACGACCAAGGTGCCTCCGATTAAATAAGAAATATTCACACCCAGCAGCATTAGCGTAGGAAGAGCAGAGTTGCGCAGCACATGTTTAAATAAAATAACCCTGTTTGGTATGCCCGCAGCCTTAAGGGTGACTACAAAATCCGATTCTAACACTTCAAGCATCTGCGCTCTTAATGAACGAACAAGCGTAGGAACCTGTGAAAAAGCAACAGTGATTGCTGGAAGTGCAAGACTATGCAAGGTTCCGACCCACCCTTCACTTACTCCCCCAACAGGGAACCAGCCAAGCCGGACACTAAAGAGCAAAATTAAAAGTAAGCCAACCCAGAAGATTGGCATACCTAGAGTAATTGTAGGAAAAATACGTATCAAATGGTCCAGCAGTTTATCCTTATGCGTAGCGGCTACCGTAGCGAGCAGAAGAGATACAAAAATCGCCAACACACAAGCCATCACGATGAGCAGCAAAGTAACAGGGGCCCGTTGTGTAATCAACTCTCTTGTTGATGTCCCCATAATAATGGAGTTTCCAGTATCTCCTCGAGTAAACAGCGTCTTCACAAATCGGATGAATTGCTCCCATAAAGGGAGGTCCAGCCCAAGAGTATGATGCATACTCTTGAGCGCCTCAGGGGTGCTGTATTCTCCCAAAATCATTTTTGCTGGATCTCCCGGCACGATTCGAATGATGAAAAAGACTGCTATCATTACACAGAAGATCACTGCCAATGCTTTTATAAGAGATATCACAAGCCAGTTATAAGAACCCTTGCTTCCTTTCGGTTGATTTAACGCCTGCTTAAGATTCATCATTGGCTGATGCGGACATCTTCGAAACGGGCACTGCCGTTCGGTAGAACAACGAGACCGTCAACTGAAGAACGAATACCTTTTAAAACATCTGGATAGTAAAGCGGAATATACGGAACTTCATCAGCAAGGGTCTGCAGCAGCTTAGTATAGATTTGTGCACGTTCATCGCCATCCGCAGTTTTTTGTCCCTCATATAGAAGCTTCGTAACTTCATTATTTGTATAATGCGTCCAATATGATTTGCTGAAGCCTTCCGGATCAGTTTGGAAAGCAATAATTGAGTTCGCTTCAGGGGAATCCGCCTGACCGCTGTTCAGCATTGCCGCAAAATCATATGCGAAGAAACGTTCACGGAAAGTGGCAAGTTCAATCGATTCAATCTCAATCTTAATCCCGATCGTTTGACCCGCTGCCTGAATAATTTGTGCCTCTTGAGCTCTTGTGCTATTACCGGATGCTACAAGTAATTTGGTAGTGAAGCCATTAGGGAAGGCAGATTTTGCAAGCTCCTCCTTGGCTGCTTCGATATTAAAGTTCAGTGCTTTGATTGTATCATTTGCGTTATAAGGAATCGTTGTTGGCAGCAATGAGTTTGCTGTTTGTGCATAACCAAAGGTTAGCGCCTTGGTCAAGCCCTCACGATCAAGCGCCAGCGCCAGAGCGCGACGGACATGCACATCAGAAAAATGTTCATCCAACGTATTAAAGAACAATTGCTCTGTCACCCAACTACCGTTAGTAACTACTTTAGTGTCAGCCCCATCTTTAATCTCATTGGCATTTTGCAGAGCCAAAGATTCAATAGCATTAACTTCTCCAGCCTTCAGCTGGTTAATCGCTTGGCTGTCATCTTCAATCAGCTTATAAACAAGCTTATCAATATAGGGTTTACCTTCTTGCCAGTAGAATGTATTCTTAGTGAAGGTCAGATCACCTGCAGTGTCCCATGTTTCAACAACAAAAGGTCCCGTACCGATTGGTTTCTTGAAGAATTCTTCTTCGGATACTCCACCGAAATTGTTAGGAAGGATACCATTTGAGAAATTAGATAGCTCCGAGATAAATGGTGTATAAGGCTCTTTAAGTGTAATAACAAGCGTTTTGTTATCTTGCGCTTTGATTGTGTCCACCTTTGCAGATATTGCCAGCGGGCCGCCTACCTTCAAGTGCCGCTCAAGAGAGAAAACAGCATCTTCTGCAGTCACATCCGTACCATTTGAAAACTTCAAACCATCACGAAGCTCGAATGTATACGTCAGACCATCTTCACTGATATTATGTGACTTAGCAAGCCAATCTACAATTTCACCTTCGCTGTCAAAAGCGACTAATGATTCAAAGACTTTGTCGATTGCAAAAGCATTGTTGGACGTAATCTGATTATGCAAATCCAGCGAAGTTACAGAAGCAGGTCGTCCATAGACGAAAGTCCCTCCCGTTGCAGGTTCTGCAGTTTGAGGACTTTGAGTTGCCGGACTCGCACTTTCCTGTGCCTCTTTATTTGAATCAGCCTTATTATTAGACCCCGAGCACCCTGCAATTAACATCAATAGCAAAACTGCTATTGCCCCCAACAGAATCGGTTTCTTAATAGATACACTAAAGTATGACATAATTCGCTCCCCCTATAATTCTTATATGTTTAGTATGAATTGTATTATGGGTTAAACACTGTAGTCTGTCAAACATAATTTAATTTGCAACAATCCTTAAGTAAATATACATAACAAAAAGACCACTGTCGATTACTCAACAGTGGTCTTGTGTGCTTGGCAACGTCCTACTCTCCCAGGACCCTTCGGTCCAAGTACCATCGGCGCTGGAGGGCTTAACGGTCGTGTTCGGGATGGGTACGCGTGGAACCCCTCCGCTATCGCCACCAAACATGCGTCTGTGAAACAGACGCTGCCGCGTGAAATTCGGTTCATCACCAGAAGTGACAATGAATTTCTAAGCGTGTTACAGGCTTGATGCCTGAAAACTGAATCCGAAACGAATCTGCATTCTAAGTATAGGATAAGCCCTCGACCGATTAGTATTGGTCAGCTCCATGCATTGCTGCACTTCCACCTCCAACCTATCTACCTCGTCGTCTTCAAGGGGTCTTACTAATTGGGAAATCTCATCTTGAGGGGGGCTTCACGCTTAGATGCTTTCAGCGCTTATCCCGTCCGTACGTAGCTACCCAGCCATGCTCCTGGCGGAACAACTGGTGCACCAGCGGTACGTCCATCCCGGTCCTCTCGTACTAAGGACAGCTCCTCTCAAATTTCCTGCGCCCACGACAGATAGGGACCGAACTGTCTCACGACGTTCTGAACCCAGCTCGCGTACCGCTTTAATGGGCGAACAGCCCAACCCTTGGGACCTACTTCAGCCCCAGGATGCGATGAGCCGACATCGAGGTGCCAAACCTCCCCGTCGATGTGGACTCTTGGGGGAGATAAGCCTGTTATCCCCAGGGTAGCTTTTATCCGTTGAGCGATGGCCCTTCCATGCGGTACCACCGGATCACTAAGTCCGACTTTCGTCCCTGCTCGACTTGTAGGTCTCGCAGTCAAGCTCCCTTATGCCTTTGCACTCTGCGAATGATTTCCAACCATTCTGAGGGAACCTTGGAACGCCTCCGTTACTCTTTAGGAGGCGACCGCCCCAGTCAAACTGCCCGCCTGACACGGTCCCCGTACCCGGTAAGGGTACTAGGTTAGAACCTAGATACGATCAGGGTGGTATCCCAACGGCGCCTCCACCGAAGCTTGCGCTCCGATTTCTACGGCTCCCACCTATCCTGTACAGATCGTACCCAAATTCAATATCAAGCTGCAGTAAAGCTCCATGGGGTCTTTCCGTCTTGTCGCGGGTAACCTGCATCTTCACAGGTATTAAAATTTCACCGGATCTCTCGTTGAGACAGCGCCCAAGTCGTTACGCCATTCGTGCGGGTCAGAATTTACCTGACAAGGAATTTCGCTACCTTAGGACCGTTATAGTTACGGCCGCCGTTTACTGGGGCTTCGGTTCATAGCTTCGGGTTACCCCTAACCACTCCCCTTAACCTTCCAGCACCGGGCAGGCGTCAGCCCGTATACTTCGCCTTGCGGCTTCGCACAGACCTGTGTTTTTGCTAAACAGTCGCTTGGGCCTTTTCACTGCGGCCCCCTCGTGCTATTCACACTACCGGGGCACCCCTTCTCCCGAAGTTACGGGGTCATTTTGCCGAGTTCCTTAACGAGAGTTCTTCCGCGCGCCTTAGAATTCTCTTCTCGCCTACCTGTGTCGGTTTGCGGTACGGGCACCTTCTCCTGGCTAGAGGCTTTTCTTGGCAGTGTGAGATCATGACCTTCGCTACTATAATTTTCGCTCCCCATCACAGCCCAGCCTTATCGATGTGCGGATTTGCCTACACATCAGCCTCACTGCTTAGACGGACATCCATCAGTCCGCGTCACTACCCTCCTGCGTCACCCCATCGCTCATAGCGGATTACGGTGGTACAGTAATTTCAAACTGTTGTCCTTCGACTACGCCTTTCGGCCTCGCCTTAGGTCCCGACTTACCCTGAGCGGACGAGCCTTCCTCAGGAAACCTTGGGCTTTCGGCGGATCAGATTCTCACTGATCTTTTCGTTACTCATACCGGCATTCTCACTTGTGTAGTGTCCAGCGCTCTTTTCAGTACACCTTCAACCCCTACACAACGCTCCCCTACCCCAGATACATACGTATCTAGCCATAGCTTCGGTGGTGTGTTTAGCCCCGTTACATTTTCGGCGCAGAGTCACTCGACCAGTGAGCTATTACGCACTCTTTCAATGGTGGCTGCTTCTAAGCCAACATCCTGGTTGTCTGTGCAACTCCACATCCTTTCCCACTTAACACACACTTGGGGACCTTAGCTGATGGTCTGGGCTGTTTCCCTTTTGACAATGGATCTTAGCACTCACTGTCTGACTCCCGGCAATAAGTATATGGCATTCGGAGTTTGACTGAGCTTGGTAATCCTTGCGGACCCCGCACCCAATCAGTGCTCTACCTCCACTACTCTTATACCGAGGCTAGCCCTAAAGCTATTTCGGGGAGAACCAGCTATCTCCGAGTTCGATTGGAATTTCTCCGCTACCCCCACCTCATCCCCGCACTTTTCAACGTACGTGGGTTCGGGCCTCCAGTGCGTGTTACCGCACCTTCACCCTGGACAGGGGTAGATCACACGGTTTCGGGTCTACGTCCACATACTCATTCGCCCTATTCAGACTCGCTTTCGCTGCGGCTCCACCTTCTCGGCTTAACCTTGCATGTTAAACGTAACTCGCCGGTTCATTCTACAAAAGGCACGCCATCACCCATAGATCGGGCTCTGACTTTTTGTAAGCACACGGTTTCAGGTTCTATTTCACTCCCCTTCCGGGGTGCTTTTCACCTTTCCCTCACGGTACTGTTTCACTATCGGTCGCCAGGTAGTATTTAGCCTTAGCAGATGGTCCTGCTGGATTCATACGGGGTTTCACGTGCCCCGCACTACTCGGGATCCGTCTCGGAGAGAACACAGTTTAGGTTACAGGGCTTTTACCTCTATCGCGGGCCTTTCCAGACCTCTTCACCTACCATATTCCTTTGTAACTCCATGTGAGACGTCCCACAACCCCTAAGAGCAAGCTCTTAGGTTTAGGCTGTTCCGCGTTCGCTCGCCGCTACTGACGGAATCACTATTGTTTTCTCTTCCTCAGGGTACTTAGATGTTTCAGTTCCCCTGGTCTGCCTCTACATTTCCTATGTATTCAGAAATGAGTAACTGCGAATTACCACAGCTGGGTTTCCCCATTCGGACACCCCCGGATCAAAGCTTGCTTACAGCTCCCCGAGGCAGTTTCGTTGTTCGCCACGTCCTTCGTCGGCTCCTGGCGCCTAGGCATCCTCCGTGTGCTCTTATTAGCTTAACCTTGATTCTTCCGTAGGAAAATATCATACGATGATATTCTCTTTGGAATCATCTCACTAATAACATTTACTTGTTTGCACAAGTTGCTAAAAGATGTTCTAAAACGCAAATTCGTTTCGGTATCCAGTTTTCAAGGATCAAGTCTTACTTGAGAGCTTAAACTCTCAAAACTGAGCAACGAGTGAGTAACAGGCCTAAACCTGAGTTTTGGAAGCTGAGCTTCCGATTTGAATGTCCTCATTGCAGAGAACGATTCTCCATAGAAAGGAGGTGATCCAGCCGCACCTTCCGATACGGCTACCTTGTTACGACTTCACCCCAATCATCTACCCCACCTTCGGCGGCTGGCTCCCTTGCGGGTTACCCCACCGACTTCGGGTGTTGTAAACTCTCGTGGTGTGACGGGCGGTGTGTACAAGACCCGGGAACGTATTCACCGCGGCATGCTGATCCGCGATTACTAGCAATTCCGACTTCATGCAGGCGAGTTGCAGCCTGCAATCCGAACTGAGACCGGCTTTGATGGGATTGGCTCCACCTCGCGGCTTCGCTTCCCGTTGTACCGGCCATTGTAGTACGTGTGTAGCCCAGGTCATAAGGGGCATGATGATTTGACGTCATCCCCACCTTCCTCCGGTTTGTCACCGGCAGTCACTCTAGAGTGCCCAGCATTACCTGCTGGCAACTAAAGTTAAGGGTTGCGCTCGTTGCGGGACTTAACCCAACATCTCACGACACGAGCTGACGACAACCATGCACCACCTGTCTCCTCTGTCCCGAAGGCCGCTGCTATCTCTAGCAGATTCAGAGGGATGTCAAGACCTGGTAAGGTTCTTCGCGTTGCTTCGAATTAAACCACATACTCCACTGCTTGTGCGGGTCCCCGTCAATTCCTTTGAGTTTCAGTCTTGCGACCGTACTCCCCAGGCGGAGTGCTTACTGTGTTAACTTCGGCACCAAGGGTATCGAAACCCCTAACACCTAGCACTCATCGTTTACGGCGTGGACTACCAGGGTATCTAATCCTGTTTGCTCCCCACGCTTTCGCGCCTCAGCGTCAGTTACAGCCCAGAAAGTCGCCTTCGCCACTGGTGTTCCTCCACATATCTACGCATTTCACCGCTACACGTGGAATTCCACTTTCCTCTTCTGTACTCAAGCCACCCAGTTTCCAGTGCGACCTCAGGTTGAGCCCAAGGTTTAAACACCAGACTTAAATAGCCGCCTGCGCGCGCTTTACGCCCAATAATTCCGGACAACGCTTGCCCCCTACGTATTACCGCGGCTGCTGGCACGTAGTTAGCCGGGGCTTTCTTCTCAGGTACCGTCACTCCGATAGCAGTTACTCTACCGGACGTTCTTCCCTGGCAACAGAGCTTTACGATCCGAAAACCTTCATCACTCACGCGGCGTTGCTCCGTCAGGCTTTCGCCCATTGCGGAAGATTCCCTACTGCTGCCTCCCGTAGGAGTCTGGGCCGTGTCTCAGTCCCAGTGTGGCCGTTCACCCTCTCAGGTCGGCTACGCATCGTCGCCTTGGTGGGCCGTTACCCCACCAACTAGCTAATGCGCCGCAGGCCCATCCCTCAGTGACAGATTGCTCCGTCTTTCATTCTTCTCTCAGGAGAAAAAAGAAATTATCCGGTATTAGCTACCGTTTCCGGTAGTTATCCCAGTCTGAAGGGCAGGTTGCCTACGTGTTACTCACCCGTCCGCCGCTAAGTCATTTCGAAAGCAAGCTTTCAAAATGACTCCGCTCGACTTGCATGTATTAGGCACGCCGCCAGCGTTCGTCCTGAGCCAGGATCAAACTCTCCAATTAGTATTGAAAAGAGCGATATGCTCATTTTGAAACATCTGACGAGAAAATTAATTCTCTAATTTTGGATATCACTTACGTGATTTCCCACTCACTCGTTGTTCAGTTTTCAAAGATCAAGTTCTCGTTGGCGCTGTTTAATGTCTCAGCAGCAACTCTTATACTATATCATGTTCGGCTATTTAATGTCAAGCTCTTTTTTCAACTTCTTTTTCGAACTCGGCATGTGTATTTCTTGGCCGGACTTAGAATATATCATGTATAGAGATTCATTGCAAGTCTTTTTTTGAAATATAATAGATAAATGAGAGACTGTGCTGCCATAAGCCTCAATACTGCGATATATAATGGCTAGCACAGCCTTATTCCCTTGTAACTACACCCTAAGCAATGATCTCTTGAATATACAATTCACGTTCCAACATCAAGTTAACTATCGTATCTTCAATTTTAACCATCGGACGTGTAGGGTTTGCGCGATCAGTGAAGATAATCTCCCCATGACGGCCATCACTTAATTTGATTCTAGTGCCATTAAAGAGATCAGTGCTCTTCTGTATAAACGTCTGCACAATCACTGGGTCAAGCTTACCGAAGCTTTCTGTCAGAATCTGCTCTAGTACCAAATAAGGAGACTGTGCTCTTCTGTAGGCTCTTTCTAAGGTCATAGCATGGAATATATCTGCTACTGCGACTACTTTAGCGTAGAAATGAATCTGACTGCCATCCAGCTTCAATGGATAACCAGAGCCATCAACCTTCTCATGATGCTGCAAGGCGGCAAGTCTTACCCCTTCATTAATCGCTGTAACATTGCGTAATAATTGATAACCATATGTAGTGTGTCGGCGAACCTCTTCTATTTCACTATTGTTAAGCGACTCCGGTTTCTGTAAAAGTGAGCTGTCTACTTTTGCATTGCCGATATCATGTAATAATCCTGCAAAAGCAATCTGCATCCAATCCTTTTGTGGGTACCCACACCACTGAGCGATTTTATAGGAGGTCAACGCGGACAACACAGCATTGTGATAGTTGTAATCCTCATATTTTAAAGTGCGCGGTGTAAACTTCAAGACATGATAATCCTTCAAATAACCTATTAGTGTCTCTAACTGACTGCGCAGCTCAAAAATAGGAAGTGAAGCTGCCGTTACCGATCGATAGCTGTTCTTAATAAGAGTGAGCAGTTTATCGTATTCATCATGTAGAGGAGAATTAGTCTTGGCCAACATCGATTCGTTGATAATGGCTCCAGCTTTAGGGGAAGCTTGCTTAGCTGTTGTTTTGGCTCCATCCGAACTCGCCTCACCTTGGTCACCTTCGATTTCCACTTGCCCAATCAAAAAAGCCTGTAAAATATCTAGATCACGAGGGAGCAATATTTTTCCCTTAGTGAATAAAGTCCCCCCTAAAGGTGTAATTACATCCTTTATTATCTTTGAGCCTGCTTTAACTTCTCCAACCAATATATTTGGCATATACTCAGCCCCTTAATTTCTATAAGCCGTACACCCAGCATTACCTCACATTGATAAGACAGATAATTTCTGAGAAATTAGTACTTTATAGGATTCTATTGGCTAATTATAGTACGGAAAAATGGAAGACACTAGTGCAGTGAAAACTATTCTTTCAAAATATTTATTTTATTTTATGAAGCATCGGTCATTCAAAAAGCAGCAAAAAGAGCAAGAACTTCTGGAATAGAAGCCCTTGCTCTTTTTTGAATTCAACCTATTCTAAGTCAGTGTCTTCGTCCTCAGTCAGGATCTCAGGCTGATCAATATCGCCAGATTCCTCGACTGTATCTTGCCCATCCAGGCCTTCTTGCCCTTCCAAGCCTTCCAGACCTTCCACTTCCTCAGATTCATCCTCTTCATTCTTGTCAGCTCTACACAGGGTAGCTACTGCGTCATCCTCACGGATGTTAATCAGCTTAACCCCTTGAGCATAACGGCCCATAGTAGAGATTCCATCCATGCTGGTACGAATCAGGGTACCGCTAGTCGTAATGATCATTAAGTCTTCATCCTTCTTAACGACCTTAAGACCCACTACAGGACCATTCTTATCTGTGAGATTAATGGTCTTGATCCCTTTACCACCACGAGTCTGGGAACGATAATCACCGGCTGGTGTCCGTTTACCATAACCCTTGGTAGTAACAATCAGAACCTCAAGCTCTTTATCGACACAGTCCATACCAATGACATGGTCATTACCGTCAAGCGTAATGCCCTTAACGCCAGTCGCGCTACGTCCCATAGAACGCACATCATTCTCTGAGAACGTAATCGACATTCCGCGAGCTGTACCGATAATGAGATTTTGCTGTCCATCAGTCAGCTTAACCTCGATCAGGGAATCTTCTTCACGAAGATTAATAGCAATAAGACCGCCTTTACGGATGTTGTTATAATCCCCAAGAGGCGTCTTCTTCACGATACCCTCGCGGGTAGCAAAGAACAAATATTTGTCGCTATCGCCATCTTCCACTTGGATTACCGCACTAATCTTCTCACCTTGTTCGATTTGAATCAGGTTGATGATTGGTGTCCCCCGGGCTGTACGGCCCAATTCTGGGATCTCATAAGCTTTAATCCGGTATACTTTACCCTTATCGGTAAAGAACATCAGATAGTTATGAGAGTTACTCACGAAGAGATGCTCCACAAAATCCTGGTCCTTGGTGTCCATCCCCATGACTCCGCGACCACCACGCTTCTGACTGCGGTAGGTGCTGACAGGTAGACGTTTGATATATCCTGTATGTGTAATAGTGATAACAACCTCTTCACGTGGAATAAGGTCTTCATCCAGGATACTTTCTTCACCAACCGTAATCTCTGTCCGGCGTTCATCAGAATATCTATCACGGATATCCTGCAGCTCGTTGCTGATGATTTCCAGTACAAGATGCTCGTTAGCCAGAATTTCACGGTACTCTGCAATTTTAACGATCAATTCGTTATATTCGTTCTCGATCTTTTCCCGTTCCAGACCGGTCAGACGTTGCATCCGCATATCGAGGATAGCCTGAGCCTGCTCTAAACTGAGGCTAAAGGTGCTCATTAATCCTTCGCGGGCTATATCAGTTGTCCGCGAAGCACGGATTAACGCAATCACTTCATCCAGATGATCAAGCGCAATGCGCAGACCTTCTAAGATATGAGCGCGTGCTTCAGCTTTTTTAAGATCAAATATAGTACGACGACGAATAACTTCAATCTGGTGCTGCAAATAATGATAAAGTACATCACGCAGATTAAGAATTTTCGGCTCGTTATTTACGATGGCAAGCATGTTGATCCCAAATGTGGATTGCATAGAAGTATGTTTATATAGATTGTTTAATACTACATTTGGATTAACATCGCGTCTCATCTCAACAACTACACGCATACCATTACGGTCGGACTCATCTCGAAGATCCGTTATACCTTCGATCCGTTTCTCACGTACTAATTCTGCGATTTTTTCAACCAATCTTGCTTTGTTAACCTGGTATGGAAGCTCATGCACAATGATGCGAGCCTTGCCGTTGTTCTCTTCGATCGTTGCCTTCGCACGCATGGTTACTGAACCACGACCCGTACGATAAGCCTGACGAATGCCCTCACGACCCAAAATATATCCAGCCGTAGGGAAATCCGGACCTTGGATAAACTCCATCAATTCCATTGGCGTGATATCAGGATTCTTAATCATCGCCTGCACACCATCGATAACTTCACCAAGGTTATGCGGTGGAATATTAGTAGCCATACCTACAGCAATACCAGATACCCCATTTACGAGCAGATTCGGATAACGGGCTGGCAATACAACCGGCTCATTCTCTTCACCATCATAGTTGGGTGCGAAGTCAACTGTCTCTTTGTTCAAATCACGAAGCATTTCGCCTGCAATCTTGGAAAGACGGGCTTCTGTGTACCGCATCGCCGCGGCCATATCACCATCAATCGAACCAAAGTTCCCGTGACCGTCTACAAGCATATAGCGCATCGAGAAATCCTGAGCCATCCGTACCATTGTTTCATAGACAGCTGAGTCACCGTGAGGGTGGTACTTACCGATAACCTCACCAACGATTCTTGCAGATTTCTTATGAGGCTTATCCGCAGACATTCCAAGCTCCGACATCGCAAACAAAATGCGTCGGTGAACCGGCTTGAGTCCGTCCCGCACATCTGGCAAAGCCCGGCTAACAATGATGCTCATTGCATAATCCATAAAGGATTCACGCATTTCCACGCCAATGTCCCGATCTTTGACTTGTGGGTTATTTTGTTCAGCCATGAGTTGCTGGACCTCCTTCAGTTAAAAAACCGCTACCCTTAATTATATTACTTTCACAAAAGTAGCACAATTAAACATGATAGCCTTTTATCTTCTAATATTGATTTCTTTTTGCGCTTATCAGGGTATTTGCCCTTTCCGCAAATATCTTTACTACATAGACTGTAAAGACAAGAAACACGGTTTTATTATCCTAATATCGTTCGATAAGGCATAACCCCATATCCTTATATTATACCATTGTTTAGGTAGCTTGTCCTGATTTTCAGCTGTCAAAGATTATGCTGCCACTGCATTTTTTACAACAAGGAACCCAAAGGACCTATTCCTGCACAAAACTCATAAGGAGGAAGATAATGAAGATTCAACGCGTCCCAAGCAAATGGGCTAAAACGAAAGTCATCCTTCAAAATCACTCTCTATTGCAATATGTGCCTGATACCCGTAAATTCGATGTCAATGCTCTTAAGGAAATGCTTGCGTTATATACAATGGTCTATATTAAGCCTGATCGGGGAAGTTATGGTATCGGTGTAATGAGAGCTGAGCAGCGTACTGTAACTCTTAGCACTAGCAAACAGAAAGCTGAACACGGTACCGACCTCGATAACGTTAATAAAGAAGAGCCCGAAGAACAGATCTTGTATATTTTAAGATATGGGAAGACTGCGGAAGTGTTTTTCTCACCAGAAGAGCTGTATGAGAACTTACAGAAACGAATTCAGAATCGAACCTATTTGATTCAAAAAGGGATTGACCTTCTGCGTCATCAAGACCGCCCTTTTGATCTTCGGGTTCTTACCCAAAAGACTCCATCAGGAGTATGGGAAACAACAGGAATGCTTGGAAGAGTAGCTGCCCCTCAAAAAATCGTCACCAATTATCACAGTGGAGGCAGTATCCTTTCCGTAAGTACTCTACTAAAAAACTATATGCCGCCCTCCCAAGTCCTAGTTACGATCAATCACTTAAAAGCTTTGGGTATACAAATTGCGACACAGCTTCAATCTGCCTATCCAGGAATCAAAGAGATTGGTCTGGATATTGCCATGGATCAACATCTGGATATGTGGCTGCTGGAAGTCAACACTCTTCCGTCCATTGCTGTATTCAAATTATTTCCTGATAAATCAATCTATCGTAAAATACATCGCTATGCCGTAGCCTATGGACGTGTAAAAGCAAGAAAATCCCCTTATTCGACCCGCAATAAACAATCTACAAGAGCCTAAAAAGAAGCTTGAAATCAAAGAACCTCCAGCGTTCTCATTCCGTTAGGAATAGAAGCCGGAGGTTGTATTAAATATTTTTCTTACACATCAAGGTATCTAACGTTCTTGGCATGCTCATGGATAAAGTCACGTCTTGGTTCAACATTGTCACCCATAAGTGTATCAAAAATACTATCTGCCAGCATCGCATCTTCAATCGTAACCTGGAGCATCATACGGGTCTCTGGGTCCATCGTTGTGTCCCAAAGTTGGGTTGCATTCATCTCTCCCAAACCTTTGTAACGTTGGACGTTAACCTTCGCATTTTCTCCAAAAGAAGCGATAATATCATCACGTTCCTTCTCGCTGCCTGCGTAGCGGATAACCTTATTGCGCTCAATCTTAAAGAGAGGAGGCTGTGCAATATAGATATAACCCGCGTCTACTAGCTTCCGCATGTAACGATAGAAGAACGTTAGTAATAGCGTTCTAATATGGGCTCCATCGACGTCGGCATCGGTCATAATAACGACTTTATGGTAGCGAGCCTTCGATAAGTCAAAGTCATCGCTGATCCCTGTGCCCAAAGCCGTAATGATGGCGCGAATCTCGGCGTTAGATAAAATACGGTCAAGCCGAGCTTTTTCAACGTTTAGGATCTTACCACGCAACGGTAGAATCGCTTGGAAATGGCGATCCCGGCCTTGCTTAGCCGATCCACCCGCTGAGTCACCTTCGACGATGTATAGTTCGCTGATCGAGGCATCCTTGGATGAACAGTCGGCGAGTTTACCAGGCAGAGCACTGACTTCAAGCGCACTCTTCCGACGGGTTAACTCACGTGCCTTACGGGCAGCTTCTCGTGCGCGTGAAGCGGAAAGTGATTTCTCAAGAACGCGACGTGATACTGCTGGATTTTCTTCCAGGAACTCTTGTAATTTCTCTCCGAACAGTGATTCTACGATACCCCGCACTTCACTATTTCCGAGCTTAGTTTTCGTTTGACCTTCGAATTGTGGATCTGGAATTTTGACAGAAATAATGGCTGTCAATCCTTCACGCACGTCATCACCAGTCAGATTCGAATTGCTATCCTTCAGTACTCCCGCTTTACGAGCATAATCGTTGATGATACGGGTCAGCGCACTTTTAAAGCCGGATTCATGCGTTCCGCCCTCATGCGTATTAATATTATTCGCAAAAGAGTAGATGTTCTCAGTATACGAATCGTTATATTGGAGAGCCACTTCAACTTGGATCATATCGCGTGAGCCTTCCACGTAGATCGGATCCTCATGTAGTGCTTCTTTTTTCTCATTCAAATATTTCACATATTCAACGATACCACCCTCGTATTTGAACACGTTGGTGACATCCGTCCGCTCATCATGAAGCGAAAGCTCGATTCCTTTGTTAAGAAAAGCTAGCTCCCGAATACGAGTAAGCAGTGTCGAATATTCAAAAACTGTGGTTTCCGTAAATATTTCAGGATCCGGATGAAAGGTTGTAGTCGTTCCTGTCTCATCTGAATCGCCAACAATTTTGATATCATACTGCGGTGCACCGCGTCTATATTCCTGTTGGTAGATATGACCGTCACGTTTGACCTTAACAAGGACCTTTTCAGACAAGGCATTTACTACAGAGATACCCACACCATGCAAACCACCGGAAACTTTATATCCGCCACCGCCGAATTTACCGCCTGCATGCAGCACGGTCATTACGACTTCAAGCGTCGACTTCTTAAGCTTTACATTCTCACCTACAGGTATGCCACGTCCATTATCGATAACAGTGATCGCGTTATCCTCATGTATAATCACTTGAATCCGGTCACAATAACCTGCGAGTGCCTCATCGATACTATTATCGACGACCTCCCATACCAAGTGATGGAGACCTTTAGAACTAGTCGAACCAATATACATGCCCGGACGTTTCCGAACCGCTTCCAGCCCTTCCAGTACCTGAATCTGGCTCTCATCATATGTCGGTTGATTCATTGACATGCCTTCACCTACTTCTTTCTGATTATCTCTTTGTTACCAAATGCAAGTTATATTTCGAGCAAAATTTTGGCTCTTTTTTTAAGAGTGGAGGAGGAAATTGGGGAGTAATACACGATATTTTTAGTTACGACAATAGATTTTGCTTCCTCTTCGCCAATCCGCTCAAGCTTCTTATCCTGCTCAGAGTGAATAACGAATTGCTTAGATACCTTGGAAGATTTCTCAATCGAAATATCAAATATAGCAATTAACTCCGAAGACCTAATGATCTTCTCCCCGCCCAAATGAATATACATGATCGTCCTCCGCTCTTTTATAACTCAACTTTTCCATCATGAACATGAAATAGGCTGGCGCCCTTTAATTTATCGGCATTCAGACCCTCAATTCCGGTAGCGGTAATGAATGTCTGTACCTTGCTTTGAAAGGTTTCAATAAGCTGGGTCTGGCGGTAAGGATCAAGCTCGGATAAAACATCATCAAGAAGCAGCACAGGATATTCTCCGATTTCTTCATGGATCAGCTCGATTTCCGCCAGCTTAAGCGATAAAGCCGTGGTACGCTGCTGTCCTTGAGAACCGTAGACCTGAGCTTCCCTTCCGTTGATAAAAAAGGACAGGTCATCCCGATGGGGACCCGTCAGCGTCATGCCGCGCCTGATTTCTTGTTCTCTCGTTTGTGATAACTTTAACATAAAATTGTCTAATAAGACAGCTTCATCTTCCTCATCCCGATCGCCGAAAGAGGGGACATAGAGCAATTTCAGTTCTTCTCCGCCGTTCGTAATCCCCCGGTGAATGCTTTCAGCCCATATTTGCAGCTTCTTTATGAATTGTTTCCTTTTTTTGACGATTTTAACACCATGCTCTACAAGTTGAGCATCCCAGATTTCCAAAAGCTCTTTCCCTGCAGCCTCTTTTCCCCATAATTGCTTTAAGAGATTACCTCTTTGCAAGAGAATTTTTTGATACTGCTGTAGGTGAAATAGATAACTAGGCTGGACTTGGCCGATCTCCATATCAAGAAAACGCCGTCTGATACCAGGGGTCCCTTTTACAATCTCTAAATCTTCCGGTGCAAACATGACCACATTCAGAGATCCAACAAACTCACTAAGGCGCCGCTGCTCCAAGCCATTGATCTTGGCTTTTTTACCTTTGGCAGATAGGGTGAGCTCCAGCTTGAGATCGCCATACTTTCGTTCTACCTCGGCAACGATCTGAGCTGCATCTCCGGGGGCATCGAAGGAGATAAGTTCGCGGTCCTTAGAGGTACGGTGGCTTTTGGTCATCGCCAGGACGAACAATGCCTCCATGAGGTTTGTTTTGCCTTGGGCGTTCTGACCCAGAATCAGATTCACATCGCCCAGGCTCTCCAGACGCAGCAGCCCGTAATTCCGATAATGCTGCAGACCGATATTTTTAACAAACACGAAATGGTTCCTCCCCTAGCGTACTACTCTTTTACTCCTCCGCCTTCAACCTCAAAGGTCCCGTTATCCTGCACTTCGATTTTGTCACCCGGATAAAGTTTTCTGCCGCGCCGTTCCTCTACCTCTCCGTTGACCAGAACGTGACCTTCCTGCAATAACGCTTTGGCCATTCCACCTGTGGATACACAATCTGCGAGTTTCAGAAATTGGTCCAGCTTAATGTATCCACTGTGGATAAGTATTTTTTTCATGGTTTTTATCCTTTCAGCCACTTATCCACATGTTCATGAATGTTGGCATTAATTTGTTGTACGGTAAGGCAAAATAATATACAAGCTATTGGTTTGGTCAAGTGGTTTCAAAATGATCGGACTCATCATCCCTGTAAATGCAATAACGAGCTGCTCACTCTCTATGACCTTTAATACATCAAGCATATATTTCGAGTTGAAAGATATTTTGAGAGGTTCACCTTTGAAATCAATGACTTCAAGTTCCTCACGAACTTTACCCAGCTCTGATGAGCTTGAAGAAATTTCAATACCGCCTTGATCAAGCGTCTGCATACGAACAATATTTGTTTTCTCTTCCCGGGACAGCAAATAAGCACGATCAATCGATTCGCTTAATTTTTTTGTATCTAAAGTTAGTTCTGTTTTGTAGGTTGTTGGAATAATTCTAGAAGTATCAGGATAAATCCCATCAAGGATCCGTGAATAAAACAGTACTTTGTCGATTTTGAAGAGAACTTGATTATCCGCAACGACAATATCAACCAGCATATTTTGGTCAGGGATAATTTTGCTGAGCTCATTAAGGGTTTTACCGGCAATAACAATATTTCCGAAATTGACATTTTCCGTGCCTTCAAGTTTAGCAGCTCTTGTTGCCAAGCGGTGACGGTCAGTCGCTGTAAACTTAAACTCATTGTCGCTCAGATTCCATAGTATACCCGTTAATATCGGAGTTGTCTCTTGGGTAGAAATAGAAAAGGCTGTTTGTTTAATCATATTTTTCAGCAAATCACCTGGTAGAGAGATCGTGTCATTCTCTTCAATGCTCGGCAACACTGGGAATTCTTCAGGGTCTAAACCTACCATCTGAATCTCAGTGGATCCGGAAGAAATGTACGTTTGGAATCCTTCTTTTACTTCCATGTGGATTTCTTTGGAGGGCAGCTTCTTAATAATCTCGACGAAAAATTTAGCGGGAAGAACAACACTTCCTGGCTGATCTATCTTCACGATGGTGTGGCTGTCATTCTCTGCTGGAATAAACGATTGAATAGAAATATCGGTATCACTTGCAGTTAATGTGACGCCTTGATGGCTAACTTCCAGTTTAATACCGGTCAAAATAGGGATTGTTGTTCTGCTGGATATAGCTTTGGATACGTGTTGAATGGATTCGTTGAGCTCATTTTTAAGAATGCTTATTTTCATGATTTCACTCCTAGCTGAAAAATTGGGAATTTCGATGGATTTGAGTCTGTTAATTACGCGTCTTTACATGATGAATTATTATAGTTATTTAATAGTATTAGTAGTAGGGGCGACGAATATGTGGATAACCCCACCAAACAGCATAAAATTAAGCCTACCCACATGTGTATAGATTGTGTATAGGCTCTTTGTTCCTCTTAGGAAGGATTTTTAATTTTCTCCGCAAGATTATTTACCACTTTGTACAACTCCTGATCGACCTTTAATGCCTGTGTAATTTTATCGTGCGCATGAATGACGGTCGTATGGTCACGTCCTCCGAAAGCCTCACCAATCTTAGGCAGTGAATAATCCGTTAGTTCACGGGATAGATACATTGCGATTTGACGTGGAAACGCTACGGCTTTGGTTCTTTTGCGTGCTTTGAAGTCTTCAAGGCGCAAATTGTAGTATTCTCCGACTTTTTGCTGAATATCAGCGATGGTGATCATCTTGGGACGACTGGAAGGAATAATATCCTTGAGCGCTTCAGCTGCCAAATGAGTGGTAACATCCTGGTTGGTAAGCGAAGAATAAGCAACTACCCGGATTAATGCACCCTCAAGCTCACGAATATTGGTGTCAATCTGGTTGGCAATATACATCATGGCCTCATTAGGGATATCAAGGTTCTCTGCCTTAGCCTTTTTGCGTAAAATCGCAATCCGGGTCTCCAGATCTGGTGGTTGAATATCCGTAATCAAGCCCCATTCGAACCGGGAACGCAGCCGTTCTTCCAGTGTGGGAATTTCCTTTGGTGGTCGGTCGCTGGAGATGATAATTTGCTTGCGTTCTTCGTGGAGCGCATTGAAAGTATGGAAAAACTCCTCCTGTGTAGACTCTTTTCCAGCGAGGAATTGAATGTCGTCGATAAGCAAAATGTCAACATTACGATACTTGTTACGGAAGCTTTCACCGCGGTTATCACGGATCGAATTGATAAATTCATTCGTGAATTTCTCAGACGAGATGTAAATTACCTTGTTATTTGGGTTATGTTCCAGGACATAGTGCCCAATTGCGTGCATCAAATGGGTTTTGCCCAGACCTACACCACCGTATAAAAACAAGGGATTGTATGCTTTGGCTGGTGCTTCGGCCACTGCCAGTGAGGCTGCATGCGCAAAGCGGTTCCCAGAGCCGATTACAAAGGTGTCAAAAGTGTACTTTGGATTAAGCAGATGCGTTTGTGCTTCTTCTCTTGATACTACGGGAGTCGGAGCGGATTGCTGAACCACAAGCTCAGGCGGCTTGCTTTCTTCAATCACGAATTTTACATCCACTTGTTTCCCTGTGACTTCGTAGACGGTTGCTCCTACCAGTTTGGTGTAACGACTTTCCAGCCATTCTACAGCAAACGTTGTAGGTGCCGAGATAATGAGAACCTGGGAGTTGAAGGTTATCGCTTTAGTAGCCTTAAACCAGGTATCAAAGCTCGGCTTGCTTAATTTGGTTTGAATAATCGATAAAATTTGCTGCCATAATTCGGAAGTATGGCTGTCCACAGACTGTCACTCCTTTAAATCTTCCAAATGTGGCATCAGCCATGAAGTGGAAATGTCGAAGAAAATAGGTTGGTGCTGATATTTATC